>NZ_CP171968.1:0-4628341 GCF_044054585.1 Arthrobacter sp. UC242_113
GTTTGAAAAGTTGCTCCGGAGCGATCCTGAACGTTGGTTTGGGTGGTGCCGGGTGTGTCTGTTGTTTGAGAACTCAATAGTGTGCCAAGTTTGTTGATACCGATTTTTTATTAAATTGGTTGAATTTGCCGGGCCTATCCGCCTCCGTGGTGTGGTCTGGTGTTTTTGGCTGGTTTCAAATTTTGTGCAGCTGGTTTCCGCGTTATTTCCGTGGTTTCCGGTTGTGTCTGTTTGTTTTCAACGGAGAGTTTGATCCTGGCTCAGGATGAACGCTGGCGGCGTGCTTAACACATGCAAGTCGAACGATGATCCGGTGCTTGCACCGGGGATTAGTGGCGAACGGGTGAGTAACACGTGAGTAACCTGCCCTTGACTCTGGGATAAGCCTGGGAAACTGGGTCTAATACCGGATATGACTCCTCATCGCATGGTGGGGGGTGGAAAGCTTTTGCGGTTTTGGATGGACTCGCGGCCTATCAGCTTGTTGGTGAGGTAATGGCTCACCAAGGCGACGACGGGTAGCCGGCCTGAGAGGGTGACCGGCCACACTGGGACTGAGACACGGCCCAGACTCCTACGGGAGGCAGCAGTGGGGAATATTGCACAATGGGCGAAAGCCTGATGCAGCGACGCCGCGTGAGGGATGACGGCCTTCGGGTTGTAAACCTCTTTCAGTAGGGAAGAAGCGAAAGTGACGGTACCTGCAGAAGAAGCGCCGGCTAACTACGTGCCAGCAGCCGCGGTAATACGTAGGGCGCAAGCGTTATCCGGAATTATTGGGCGTAAAGAGCTCGTAGGCGGTTTGTCGCGTCTGCCGTGAAAGTCCGGGGCTCAACTCCGGATCTGCGGTGGGTACGGGCAGACTAGAGTGATGTAGGGGAGACTGGAATTCCTGGTGTAGCGGTGAAATGCGCAGATATCAGGAGGAACACCGATGGCGAAGGCAGGTCTCTGGGCATTAACTGACGCTGAGGAGCGAAAGCATGGGGAGCGAACAGGATTAGATACCCTGGTAGTCCATGCCGTAAACGTTGGGCACTAGGTGTGGGGGACATTCCACGTTTTCCGCGCCGTAGCTAACGCATTAAGTGCCCCGCCTGGGGAGTACGGCCGCAAGGCTAAAACTCAAAGGAATTGACGGGGGCCGCACAAGCGGCGGAGCATGCGGATTAATTCGATGCAACGCGAAGAACCTTACCAAGGCTTGACATGGACCGGATCGCCGCAGAAATGTGGTTTCTCCTTTGGGGCCGGTCCACAGGTGGTGCATGGTTGTCGTCAGCTCGTGTCGTGAGATGTTGGGTTAAGTCCCGCAACGAGCGCAACCCTCGTTCCATGTTGCCAGCACGTAGTGGTGGGGACTCATGGGAGACTGCCGGGGTCAACTCGGAGGAAGGTGGGGACGACGTCAAATCATCATGCCCCTTATGTCTTGGGCTTCACGCATGCTACAATGGCCGGTACAAAGGGTTGCGATACTGTGAGGTGGAGCTAATCCCGAAAAAGCCGGTCTCAGTTCGGATTGGGGTCTGCAACTCGACCCCATGAAGTCGGAGTCGCTAGTAATCGCAGATCAGCAACGCTGCGGTGAATACGTTCCCGGGCCTTGTACACACCGCCCGTCAAGTCACGAAAGTTGGTAACACCCGAAGCCGGTGGCCTAACCCCTTGTGGGAGGGAGCCGTCGAAGGTGGGACTGGCGATTGGGACTAAGTCGTAACAAGGTAGCCGTACCGGAAGGTGCGGCTGGATCACCTCCTTTCTAAGGAGCACCTACAGGCCCACGCTTTCCGTGTATGCGGGGTGTGTGGTTTGTCAGGAGTAAAGGCCCGTTGCGCAGGCGATCGTTCTGCGGCGGGTGCTCATGGGTGGAATATCAGCAAATAGGTGCCTGGTGGCACGGGCCGTTGGTTAGTACGGAGTGGTTCCTCTTTGGGGGGCTGGTCCTGGAACGCGGGTGGTTCGTGGTTGTTGGGTAGTGTTTGGCACACTGTTGGGTCCTGAGGCAACAGGACCGGGGAGGGTTTGGTTCTTTCCCGGGATGTTTGTTTCTGGTTTCCTGGCTGCACCGATCGCACGGTTGCCTCTTTGGGGGGTGTGTGGGGTGTGTGGTACGGGGTTGTTGTTTGAGAACTACATAGTGGACGCGAGCATCTTTTATAAGAAGCAATTTCCAAGAATATGAACCTGGATCTGGCTGCGCGTGATGATGGCACTCTTCGGGGTGTGGTTGTTGGGTGTGGTTGGTTTCTGTGGTTCTCTCGAAAATTACTCCTTGATCTTTTGTGGTCAAGTTTTTAAGAGCACACGGTGGATGCCTTGGCATTAGGAGCCGAAGAAGGACGTAGGAATCTGCGATAAGCCTGGGGGAGTCGATAACCGGACTGTGATCCCAGGGTGTCCGAATGGGGAAACCCCGCCAGACGCGCGAGTGATCTGGTGACCCGCATCTGAACACATAGGGTGCGTGGAGGGAACGCGGGGAAGTGAAACATCTCAGTACCCGCAGGAAGAGAAAACAACAGTGATTCCGTTAGTAGTGGCGAGCGAACGCGGATCAGGCTAAACCGACCCATGTGTGATAGCCGGCGGGCGTTGCATGGGCGGGGTTGTGGGACTTGTTGTCCTGGTTCTGCCGGACCGGGGAGGTGTGAGTGCTGGTATAGGTGAACGGTCTTGAAAGGCCGGCCGTAGAGGGTGTGAGCCCCGTAACCGTAATGCTGTGCACCGCCTTTGATGAGTATCCCAAGTAGCACGGGGCCCGAGAAATCCCGTGTGAATCTGTCAGGACCACCTGATAAGCCTAAATACTCCCTAATGACCGATAGCGGACCAGTACCGTGAGGGAAAGGTGAAAAGTACCCCGGGAGGGGAGTGAAACAGTACCTGAAACCGTGTGCTTACAATCCGTCGGAGCAGCCTTGTAGTTGTGACGGCGTGCCTTTTGAAGAATGAGCCTGCGAGTTAGTGTTACGTCGCGAGGTTAACCCGTGTGGGGAAGCCGTAGCGAAAGCGAGTCTGAACAGGGCGTTGCAGTGGCGTGATCTAGACCCGAAGCGAAGTGATCTACCCATGGCCAGGTTGAAGCGACGGTAAGACGTCGTGGAGGACCGAACCCACTTCAGTTGAAAATGGAGGGGATGAGCTGTGGGTAGGGGTGAAAGGCCAATCAAACTTCGTGATAGCTGGTTCTCCCCGAAATGCATTTAGGTGCAGCGTTGCGTGTTTCTTACCGGAGGTAGAGCTACTGGATGGCTAATGGGCCCTACAAGGTTACTGACGTCAGCCAAACTCCGAATGCCGGTAAGTGAGAGCGCAGCAGTGAGACTGTGGGGGATAAGCTTCATAGTCGAGAGGGAAACAGCCCAGACCACCAACTAAGGCCCCTAAGCGTGTGCTAAGTGGGAAAGGATGTGGAGTTGCGAAGACAACCAGGAGGTTGGCTTAGAAGCAGCCATCCTTAAAAGAGTGCGTAATAGCTCACTGGTCAAGTGATTCCGCGCCGACAATGTAGCGGGGCTCAAGTACACCGCCGAAGTTGTGGCATTCACATGTTTTCCAAGCCTTCGTGGTTCAGGAGTGTGGATGGGTAGGGGAGCGTCGTGTGGGCGGTGAAGTCGCGGTGTAAACCAGCGGTGGAGCCTACACGAGTGAGAATGCAGGCATGAGTAGCGAAAGACGGGTGAGAAACCCGTCCGCCGGATGATCAAGGGTTCCAGGGTCAAGCTAATCTGCCCTGGGTAAGTCGGGACCTAAGGCGAGGCCGACAGGCGTAGTCGATGGACAACGGGTTGATATTCCCGTACCGGCGAAAAACCGCCCATGTTGAACAGGGGATACTAACCGCCCGAGACCTGCCCGACACCCCTTGTGGGTGAAGGGTTTTGGTGGAGCGCGGGACCTGATCCTGGGAGGCAAGCGTATTAACAGGTGTGACGCAGGAAGGTAGCCGAGCCGGGCGATGGTTGTCCCGGTCCAAGGATGTAGGGCGAACGGTAGGCAAATCCGCTGTTCATGTGCCTGAGATCTGACGGGACTCCCGTAAAGGGGGGATTCGGTGATCCTATGCTGCCTAGAAAAGCATCGGCGCGAGGTTTTAGCCGCCCGTACCCCAAACCGACACAGGTGATCAGGTAGAGAATACTAAGGCGATCGAGAGAATTATGGTTAAGGAACTCGGCAAAATGCCCCCGTAACTTCGGGAGAAGGGGGGCCCCAACCTTGAACACCACTTGCTGGTGGGAGGGGATCGGGGCCGCAGAGACCAGGGGGAAGCGACTGTTTACTAAAAACACAGGTCCGTGCGAAGTCGCAAGACGATGTATACGGACTGACTCCTGCCCGGTGCTGGAAGGTTAAGAGGACCGGTTAGCCGCAAGGCGAAGCTGAGAATTTAAGCCCCAGTAAACGGCGGTGGTAACTATAACCATCCTAAGGTAGCGAAATTCCTTGTCGGGTAAGTTCCGACCTGCACGAATGGAGTAACGACTTCCCCGCTGTCTCAACCATAAACTCGGCGAAATTGCAGTACGAGTAAAGATGCTCGTTACGCGCAGCAGGACGGAAAGACCCCGAGACCTTTACTATAGTTTGGTATTGGTGTTCGGAGTGGCTTGTGTAGGATAGGTGGGAGACGTTGAAGCCCGGACGCCAGTTCGGGTGGAGTCATCGTTGAAATACCACTCTGGTCACTTTGGACATCTAACTTCGGCCCGTAATCCGGGTCAGGGACAGTGCCTGATGGGTAGTTTAACTGGGGCGGTTGCCTCCTAAAAAGTAACGGAGGCGCCCAAAGGTTCCCTCAGCCTGGTTGGCAATCAGGTGTCGAGTGTAAGTGCACAAGGGAGCTTGACTGTGAGAGAGACATCTCGAGCAGGGACGAAAGTCGGGACTAGTGATCCGGCGGTACATTGTGGAATGGCCGTCGCTCAACGGATAAAAGGTACCTCGGGGATAACAGGCTGATCTTGCCCAAGAGTCCATATCGACGGCATGGTTTGGCACCTCGATGTCGGCTCGTCGCATCCTGGGGCTGGAGTAGGTCCCAAGGGTTGGGCTGTTCGCCCATTAAAGCGGTACGCGAGCTGGGTTTAGAACGTCGTGAGACAGTTCGGTCCCTATCCGCTGCGCGCGCAGGAAATTTGAGAAGGGCTGTCCTTAGTACGAGAGGACCGGGACGGACGAACCTCTGGTGTGTCAGTTGTACTGCCAAGTGCACCGCTGATTAGCTACGTTCGGATGGGATAACCGCTGAAAGCATCTAAGCGGGAAGCTCGCTTCGAGATGAGATTTCCATACACCTTGTGTGTGAGAGGCCCCCAGCCAGACCACTGGGTTGATAGGCCGGATGTGGAAGCGAGGACTAACGACTCGTGAAGCTGACCGGTACTAATAGGCCGATAACTTACACCACACACCACCCCCGCAAACGGATTCAAAAGCGTTTGCACCCAAGGGGGCGGTACAAAGAAACAAGACTGCTTGCGTCCACTATGTGGTTCCCAACCAACAAACCCGCCGGGTTTGACGGTTCAGGAACCAACACAACTAAATACAACACCACAGTTGTAACACCACAGTTTTCCCCTCCCCGGGCACACCCCGGGCGGACGGGACACAGGGTTACGGCGGTCATAGCGTGGGGGAAACGCCCGGTCCCATTCCGAACCCGGAAGCTAAGACCCACAGCGCCGATGGTACTGCACCCGGGAGGGTGTGGGAGAGTAGGTCACCGCCGGACACTATTTACGGCTCAGGCCCCGACGAAGAACGTCGGGGCCTGACCCTTTAACCCCGCCTGACCCTTTAACAGCCAGGGCCACACCAACCCCCGGGCCGCCAAAACCCTCCCTCAGCTCCCGCAGCCTTTTCACTGACGCGTCCTCACGTCCCGCAACGTTCTCCCCGACGCGTCCTCACGTCCTGCGGCTTTTCCGCGACGCGTCCTCAGCTCCCACAGTCTTTTCGCGGACGCTCGATCATCAAGTCCTGCCACGTTCTTGGTACTGCGTATCGCGTTGAACCGGCCCAGCGCAGGGATTGCGGCTGCGGCGGGTTCCGCAGTTCCCGCCATCGCGTGGGCGGCCCTTGTCGGCCCGGGGCTGACAACGACACCATGGATACCGCGATGATCGTGGGTTCAGTGTAAGTGGTCATCGCATTCGCTTACCTGGCTGTCGTCGCGCTCATCCTTACAAATGGGCTGGTTGCCACGCCCAAAGGTGAGCGCCGGCGTCGAATGCGTCAGCAGCAGCTAGCCCGGCTACATTGACTGAGCCCTCGAGCAGTTCGGCGCGTGGCAAAACTGTCAGAGCGTTTGCGGCGACGCGACGTGAGGAAGGGTGCGCGTTGAGGCGACAGGATGTGAGGAGGCGTCGGGGGTGAGGCGACGGGACGTGAGGAAGCGTCGGGTTGGGGCCGGTAAAGTTGGTAGCCATGGAAAATCTCTTCAGCCACGCCGCCGGCAACGAAGCGCCTGAGCCCGTCGATAACCTGGACGCCGTCATCTGCAGTGCTGTTGTCCCCGGTCCCGTGTCCCGCGCATTCATGGGGTTCACCGACCACACCCATCTCTGGTGGCCGATGGAGACCAACAGCGTGTATGGTCCCGGCTCCTACGTGGAGTTCGAGGAGAACCTCATCCTGGAGTCAGCCGAGGATGGCCGCAGCACTATCTGGGGCACCATTGACGACTGGCAGCCGCCGCTGTCCTTTCACGCGTCCTGGTATCCCGGCAGCACCGCGTTGTGGTCAACCGAGCTGCGCGTCGTGTTCCGTGGCGTGGAGGAAGGCACCGAGCTGCGAATTGTCCATGACGGCTGGGAAGGGGCCGAAGATCCGGCCGGCACCCGGGCCGCCTGGGAGAGGGACTGGCCGGAAGTTCTGGGCCGGTACGTGAGGTTCATGGGCGGCGTTGCAGAGTAGCGGCAAGCTAAGCCGGGGGCACTGCCGTGCTCCGGCGAACCACGAACCGCGTCGCGTATTCGGTATTCCCAACGGCCCGGTCTGTTCCGCCGTCGAACCCCTCAAGCAGCAGGCGCACAGCCAGGGCTCCCTGGCCCCGCGGATCCTGATCGACAGTGGTCAGGCCGAAGAGTTCACCCAGTTCGTGCCCGTCCATGCCGATCACCGACAGGTCTTCCGGCACTCGGAGCCCAAAGTCCCTGGCCGCCAGGATGGTGCCAATGGCCATCTCATCCGAAGCTGCAAAGACGGCCGTGGGCCGTTCCGCGGTTCCACCCAGCAGATCCCGTGCCACGGCGTAGGCACCCTCGATGGTGAAGTCCGCTCTGGCCACCCATGACGGCCGCACGGGCAGTCCTGCAGCCGTCATCGCCTTCTCATAGCCTGCACGCCGGGTGCGCGGGATCTTGAAGTCCTGCTCGTACACCGAGTCGCCCGTGATGTGCGCGATTTGGCTGTGGCCGAGCCGGATCAGGTGGTTGACGGCCGCCTCTGCCAGGCCGTGGTCGTCTATGCGGATGGTGGAGGCTCCGGGCAACGGTCCGCCGATGCCCACGAGCGGCCGCTGGATGGCCAGCATCTGGCCGATCTCGTCCTCCGTCAGCGCCAGTGCCACCGCGATGACCGCATCCACGCGCTTCCGCAGCAGGAAGTCCTGGAGAATGCTCCGGCGCCGCACCGCCCCCTCGGTGATGTTGTAGAGCGTCAGGTCATAGCCGGCGTCGAGGAGGGATGCTGAAACGCCCTCCACCACCGAGGCGAAGTACCAGCGGCGGACGGTGGGGACCACGAGGCCGATGTTGCGGGTACGGCCGGAGGCGAGGCTGGATGCCTGGTAGGAAGGCACGAAGCCGAGCTCGGCCGCGGCGGCCCGGGCACGCTCCCGGCTCGCCGGCGACACATGCCCCTTGCCGCTCAAGGCACGTGAAACGGTGGCAATGGAAAGCCCGGCCCGTTCCGCAACGTCCTTGATGCCGGCCATGACTCAGCTCTCTGTGCCCTCTGCAAAGATCCGCAGCCAGACGGTTTCCCCTGCGCCCAGGCCAAACCGCTGGCCCTCCTCGCCAAGGCGCAAGCGCGACGAACTGCGGAGCACGACCTCGCCGGCGGGCAGTTCCAGGGGATCAGAACCCGTGTTCATGACCACCAGAATGTCCCCGTTGAGGAACGCCAGGGACGACGCGGTGCACCATTCCTCCGCCCAGGCGAGGGAACCGCGCCCAAGGTCCAGTTCCCGGCGGACCGTCAGCATGCGGCGGTACAGGTTCAAGTGCGACGACGGGTCCCCGGCTTGCGCGTCCCGCGCCAGTTTCGCGAAGCTCTCCGGCTGGGGGAGCCAGGGCGCATCGCCGTCGCCAAAGCCGCTGTGGCGTTCGGATGCCTTCCACGGCAGCGGAACCCGGCATCCATCGCGTCCCAGCCGGGCGCCGCCCGTCCGCGCAAATGTCGGGTCCTGCCGCTGGTGGTCCGGGATGTCGATGCCGTCAGGCAGGCCGAGCTCTTCGCCCTGGTACAGGTAGGCGCCGCCGGGGAGCCCCAGCATGAACATGGACGCCGCGGCGGCCCGGGTCCTGCCCAGTTCCTCGTCCGGCTGGGGGTCCTCGGGGCCGATGCCGTCACCGTCGCGCGGCCCGGACCAGTCGTACCCGAAGCGGGTGGCGTGCCGGACGACGTCGTGGTTGGACAGCACCCAGGTGCTGGGGGCACCCACGGCGTCCAGGGACGTCAGGGATTCGGTGACGATGTGGCGCAGGCGGGGGAGGTCCAGGCCCGCGTGGAGGTAGGGGAAGTTGAAGGCCTGGTGCATTTCGTCGGGCCGGACCCAGTGGGCCAGCCGCGGCAGGGGGTCCACGTTGGCTTCCGCGCAGAGAATGCGGTCGGGGCCGTACTCTTCAAGAATCCCGCGCCACGCGCGGTAGATGTCGTGCAGGGCCGGCTGGCCGAACATCGGTGCCTCGTGTCCGGGGAAGCCGTCGGAGCTGCTGCCGTCCGCGCGACCGCCCCAGGCGGGAAGGCCCGGGGCCTTCACCAGGGCGTGCGCAACGTCCACGCGGAAGCCGGAGACGCCCCGGTCCAACCAGAAGCGCAGGATACGTTCGAACTCGTCGTGCACGGCCTGGTTGTCCCAGTTGAAGTCCGGCTGCGATGAATCGAAGAGATGCAGGTACCACTGGCCCGGGGTGCCGTCAGGTTCGGTGATGCGGGTCCAGGCGGAACCGCCGAAGTGCGATTCCCAATTGTTGGGTGGTTCGTTGCCCTCGGCGCCCTGGCCGTCCCGGAAGATGAACATGTCCCGTTCGGGGCTGCCTGCGCCGGCCGCCAGCGCGGCCTGGAAATCGCGGTGCTGGTCCGAGCAGTGGTTGGGGACCAGGTCCACGATGACGCGCAGGCCCAGGCGGTTCGCCTCAGCCACCATGCCGTCGAAGTCCCCGAGCGTGCCGAAGATCGGGTCGACGTCGCAGTAGTCGCTGACGTCGTATCCGGCATCGCGCTGCGGCGAGCGGTAGAAGGGCGAGAGCCAGACTGCGTCCACGTTGAGTTCGGCCAGCTGCGGCATCTCGGCGGTGATCCCCGCGAGGTCACCGATGCCGTCGCCGTTCATGTCCCGGAAGGAGCGCGGGTACACCTGGTAAATGACAGCTGACCGCCACCAGCCGTGCGCGTTGTCCGGGGCGTGGATGGGCGTCAGGGAGCCAGCCAGCGGCGACGCCGAGTGCAGAAACGAGTCAACAGACATTGGCCAATCCTAAAGGCGGAAGGGCACCTAATGAAAGCGCTTACACAATTCAAATGGTTGACAGTTGGCGTCATGGAACGCGGCGATGAGGTCACATCAAGCGACGGAATTGGAAACGCTTCCAGCATCACGCGTCCAGCATCGGGCGCCCACGGCTATTCCTGTGCCCGACCAAAGGGCAAAGAGTCCGGTCCACACGACATCTAGACTGAAGCAAAGTGATTGGACGGGAGACACATGGGCAGCATCGCCGACGAACTGACATCAATCCTGGGGCCGCGGAAGGTGCTCCGGGACGACGCCGCACTCACGGTTTACGCGGTGGACCAGGCCCCCGTGGTGGACTACCGGCTGCCCGCCGCAGTGGTTTTGGCGGAGTCCGTCGATGACGTCCAGGCCACAGTCAAAGCCTGCGCCGCCCGGAACGTGCCGCTGGTGCCCCGCGGTGCCGGGACCGGAGTCTCGGGCGGCGCCCATGCCAGCGAGGGGTGCGTTGTCCTTGGCCTCGAACGGATGAACCGCATCCTGGAGCTCAACGCGGATGACGAGACCGCTGTCGTCGAACCTGGCGTAATCAACGCCTATCTGAACGACGCCGCCGCGGCGCACGGACTCATGTTCGCTCCGGATCCTGCAAGTTTCAGGATCTCCACCGTCGGCGGCAACGTGGCCACCAACGCCGGCGGCCTGCGGTGTGCCAAGTACGGCGTGACGCGGGATTCTGTTCTGGCCCTGGACGTGGTCCTTGCGGACGGCTCGCTCCTGCACACCGGCCACCAGACCTTCAAGGGCGTGGCGGGCTACGATCTGACCGGAGTGTTCGTGGGGTCGGAGGGCACGCTGGGCATCGTGGTCGGCGCGACGGTCCGGTTGAAGTACCTACCCCGCGAGGTGCACACCATCGCCGCGTTCTACCCGGACTTCCGGCAGGCGGCGGCCGGGGTGCTCGCCGTCGGCAGGGCCCGCGTCCAGCCGGCCATCATGGAGCTGCTCGACGGCGGATCGCTGGCTCAGCTGGATGAGCTGTACGGCTCGGGCCTGGCAACGCGGGGAGCATCGCTGCTCCTGGTCCAGACGGACGGCTTCGGGGCGGCGGCAGAGGCTGACGTCGTGCGTGAAGTGCTGGCGGCCGGCGGCGCGGTGGTGACCACCGAGGCCAGCGCCGAGGCGGAACAGCTGGTGGAACTGCGGCGCAACAGCAGGGGCGTCGAGGTGGACGACCAGTACCGCGTGGGCGAGGATGTTGCTGTGCCGCGTTCCAGGCTGGTGGACTACGTGGCGGCGCTCGAAGCGCTGGCCGAGGTCCACGATGTCAGGCTGAAGGTGGTGGCCCATGCTGGTGACGGCAACCTGCATCCCACGTTCTGGATTGACCGCGTGAACGACGAGGTGGATGCCGATGCCATGCTCCGTCTGAACACGGCACTCGACGCGTCCATCGTGGCGGCCCTGGAAATGGGCGGAACCATCACGGGCGAGCACGGTGTGGGGCAGTACAAGCTGCGCTGGCTGGGCCTGGAACAGCCGGAGCCGCTGCGCGAGCTGCAGCGCCGGGTCAAGAACCTCTTCGATCCCGCCGGCATCCTGAACCCCGGTAAGGCGATCTAACCGGGGGAAGAAAAAGCCCCCGGCAGACCTAAACCAGTTCCAGGCCGTCGGCCACAACCCTGCCGCGGTGGATCACGGTGCGGTCGGTGCCCCGGTCCATGACGGCGGAGGCCACCGTCTCGCCGTCGACCAGCAGCAGCTCGGCCGGATCGCCTACCTCAAGGCCGGGGCGGTGCGCCGTGCCATTGAGCCGCGTGGACGACGGGTCCAGGACGCTGGCGCCGCCGACCGTCGCGATGGCAAGGCAGTGCCCGATCAGTTCATCCCTGCGGAAGCCGTGCGTGAAGGCGAGCTGCCAGGTGCGGTCCAGCATGTCCGTGTTTCCGTAGGGGGACCAGTAGTCGCGCTGGCCGTCCTCGCCAAGGCCCACCCGGACACCGGCTTCGGCAAGCAGCGGGAGGGGGAGCTGGCCCGCTGCTGCCGGTGCCACCGACGCCATGGAGATGTCCAGCTCGGCGAACTCCTCGATGAGTCGGCGCGTGGTGGCCTCGGAGACGCTGCCCAGCTGGTAGGCGTGGGACATGGTCACCTTGCCCTGCATGCCCAGGGCGCGGGTGCGTTCGAGCACCAGGTCGGTGCTGAAGACACCCAGTTCGCCGGGCTCGTGGAGATGGATGTCGATGGGGACCTGGTACTTCTCAGCGAGCCCGAAAACGATGTCGAGGTGCCGGGCGGGGTCGCGGTCCAGGCTGCACGGATCGATGCCGCCCATGACGTTTGCGCCGGCCATCAGTGCCTCTTCCATCAGCGGAATGGTGCCCTCCTCCCGCAGGAGGCCGGCCTGCGGGAAGGCGATGATCTCGACGTCGGCCCGGTCCCTGAACTGGTCCCTGGCTGCCGCGACGGCGTCGAAACGCTCCAGACGGCAGTCCACATCGACCTGGGCATAGGAACGGACCCGGGTGGTGCCCCGCGCGATCATTCGGCCGAGGGTGTTGTTGACGCGTTCCTGCAGCGGGACTTCGGCGTTGCGCCAGTTCAGCCTGTCGTTCATCATCATGGTCCACACGCCCGGTCCGCCGGTGTGCTCGCGGAACGGCAGCCCGATGCGGGTGGAGTCCAGATGGACGTGGACGTCGGAGAAGGACGGCACCAGCAGCCTGCCGCGGCCTTCGACGACGGCTGCCGCAGCCGGTCTCTCCGGGCGGTGCGGCTCGACCGCCGCGATCCTGCCGTCCGTAATGAGGACATCGCTCAGCGACTGTCCCCACGGCCGGACGGCGCGGATCAGGCTGGTCAATGCAGTGCCTCAGTCGTCGGCGTCGGGATAGTCGTCCTCGGTCTCATCGGCACCGTACCGGGATTCCTCGGTCTCCACGGCGAGGATCTTCAGCAGCTCCGTGTCCGGGTTCAGCATGATGGCGGCCTCGTCGCGGCGGTGGCGCAGGATGGAGTCGATGTAGGACTGGACGGCCTCGGCCAGCGGGATGTGCCGTTCCTGCTTTTCGGACATGTACCAGCGGTGCTCCAGCACCTCGTGCACGGCTTCGGCGGGCTCGAGCTTTCCGGAGAGGTCGCGGGGGATGGACCTGACGATCGGCTCGAAGATCTGGCTGACCCACAGGTGCGCGCTGTATTCCTCGTCCATCTCCGGGTTGTTGTCGGCCCGGAAGGTGTCCATGTCGTTGAGCAGGCGGCGGGCCTGGTTCTCTTGGGCATCGAGGCCGGTCAGGCGCAGCAGGCGGCGCATGTGGTGGCCGGCGTCGACCACCTTCGGCTGCAGCTGGATCGTGGAGCCGTTCTGGGTGGTCTTGATCGCGTACTCTTCGACGTCGAAGCCGAGCTCGTTGAGCCGGCGGATGCGGGCGCCGACGCGCCAGCGCTCGCCCAGTTCAAACGATTCCTTGGCGGTCAGCTCGGTCCACAGGCGCCGGTAGCTTTCCATGATGAGTTCGCTGGTGGCCACGGGGTCCACCTTCTCCTCGATCAGGCCGCCGTCGAGGAGGTCCATGAGTTCGCCGGCGATGTTGACGCGGGCAATCTCCAGGTCGTACTCGCGCTGGCCGGTGGAGAGGTCCGGGTACAGCTCGCCGGTTTCGGCGTCCACGAGGTAGGCGGCGAAGGCCCCGGCATCGCGGCGGAACAGGGTGTTGGAGAGCGAGACGTCGCCCCAGTAGAAGCCGATGAGGTGCAGCCGGACCATGAGCAGCGCCTGGGCGTCGATGAGCCGGGTGAGCGTGTCCTTGCGCAGCATCTGCGAGAAGAGCGCGCGGTACGGCATGGAGAACTTCAGGTGCCGGGTCACGAGGACCGGGTTCAGGGGACGGCCGTCGGGGGTGGTGCGGCCGGTGATGACGGCGACCGGCTCCACGCAGGGCACGTCCAGCCGCGCGAGCTTGCGGAGCATGTGGTACTCGTGGCGGGCCACGTGCTCGGACGTTTCCTTGATGGCGATGACGGAGCCGCCCAGGTGCGCGAAGCGCACAATGTGGCGGGAGATGCCGCGGGGGAGAGCCGCCAGGTTTTCCGCCGGCCAGTCCTCAAGCGCGATGTGCCACGGCAGGTCGAGGAGCTCGGGGTCGGCGGCAGCAGCCGTGATGTTGAGGTTGCTGGCGACTGAGGCTGCCTTGTCGTCATTGGCGCTGGCGGCTTCGAACCGCGGCAGTTTGCCGATCTGCCCGTAGTCGGTGGGTTCATCGTGCCACTGCGCGTTGCGTTCCTCTGTCATGGCTCAATTCTTCCGTATTTTGCGGGGGGCGCCTAAAAGGGGGACAGCGGTTAAAGCCCGACGGCGGCCCTTCCGGTTTAGGGGAGGGCCGCCGTCGGGTTTTGGCTGGGGCCGGTGCTGGGCCCACGCCGGCAGGGTTCCCTGGCCGAAGCGGAGCGAGGCTAGGGGGCCGGTGGGGACTAGTCGCCCAGGCGCTCGCCGGTCTTGGTGTCGAACAGGTGCACGTGGCCGGACTGCGGACGGACCCAGAGGGACTCGCCCTTCATCGGGGGGCGGCGGCCGTCGACGCGGGCCACGATGTCGTGGGTCTTGCCGTCCAGCGTGGTGTGGCCGTAGACGTAAGCGTCGGCACCGAGCTCTTCGACGACGTCGACCTCCACCTGGATGCCTTCACCCTGTGCTGCGGTCTCGAGGTCCTCGGGCCGGCTGCCCAGGGTGACCGTCTGGCCGTGAGCCTCTTCAAGGACATTGCGCGGCACGGGGTAAACGGTGCCGCCGAACTGGACACCGCCGTCGACCACGGGAAGTTCCAGCAGGTTCATGGCGGGCGAGCCGATAAAGCCTGCCACGAAGACGTTCTTGGGGCGGTCGTACAGGTTGCGCGGGGTGTCCACCTGCATCAGCAGGCCGTCCTTGAGCACCGCAACGCGGTCGCCCATGGTCATGGCCTCGACCTGGTCGTGGGTCACGTAAACGGTGGTGACGCCCAGGCGGCGGGTGAGGGAAGCGATCTGGGTGCGGGTCTGGACGCGGAGCTTGGCGTCCAGGTTGGAGAGCGGCTCGTCCATGAGGAAGACCTGCGGGTTACGCACGATGGCGCGGCCCATGGCAACGCGCTGGCGCTGGCCGCCGGAGAGTGCCTTCGGCTTGCGGTCCAGGTACTGCTCAAGGTCCAGGAGCTTTGCGGCTTCGCGGACCCGCTCGGCGCGCTCTTCCTTGCTGACTCCGGCGATCTTCAGGGCGAAGCCCATGTTGTCCGCCACGGTCATGTGCGGGTACAGGGCGTAGTTCTGGAAAACCATCGCGATGTCGCGGTCCTTCGGCGGAACGTCGGTGACGTCGCGATCGCCGATGAGGATGCGGCCGGCGTTGACGTCCTCGAGGCCTGCGAGCATGCGCAGGGAGGTGGACTTACCGCAACCGGAGGGTCCAACGAGGACCAGGAATTCGCCGTCGGCGATTTCGATGTTGAGCTTGTCAACAGCGGGCTTCTCGGTGCCCGGATATAGACGCGTAGCGTTGTCAAAAGTAACTGTTGCCACAGTTATCAATCCCTTCACCGGCAGGTACGTGCCGGACGATCCGTAGTGAATGGTTCATGTAATTCAGTTATGCCCTACATGATGACTCCCCGGCCGGGGCCGAGGAGCATCGAGTGACGCCGCACGGTTCCTGTGCGCCACATCACAAAGAAGAGTATGTCAGATTTATCGCGAATCGGACAAAATGTTACGGACGTCACACATGAGATGTGCCACAGCCGTTCCGCCGAGCTATCCGGATGTGACGGCCTTCCGGCGTTCACGCAGCAGCGCCTCGAGGAGTTCGGCGATGTGCACCGGCGCCTCAACCCGGAACTGTGCCTGGGTGAAGTCGAGGCCCACCTTCACGCCGACGTCGTGCTGCCCGAGGCGGGCCAGGGCGTCCTCATCGGTGGTGTCGTCGCCCGCGAACAGCACGCCCGTGGCTCCGGTGGCCTGCCGCAGGAAGTCAACACCCTCACCCTTGGACGCGTGCACCACGGATGTCTCAAGGACCCGCTTGCCGTTCTTGAGGTAAACGCCCGGGCGGTCCTGGAGTGCGGCGCGGGCAGCGGCGACGGCATCCTCCGCGACGTCGTCGGCCGCCAGCCGGGTGTGCAGCACAACGCCGGCGGGCTTTTCCTCCAGGACGGTCCCGGGGGCCAGTTCCACGATTTCCGTCAGGACGCCCCGGACCTCCTCGAGGAGCGACAGCTGCGCGGGGTCGAGGGTCAGCGGTGCGGAGCCCGGGCCCAGCCACGCCTCGGCGCCGTGGCTTCCGATCAGCAGCGTCTCATCCGGCGGGGAGGCGACCGTCCGCAGACTGTCCAGTGCCCTCCCGGAGATGAGTGCCGTCGTCGTACGCGGTAAAGCGGTCAGTTCGGCGAAGGCGGCAGCCGAGCGGGGGAGCGGGCGTGCGTCCCCGGCGTGGTCCACGATGGGGGAGATGGTGCCGTCGAAGTCCATGGCCACCAGCAGGTGGTCCGTGACGGCGATGCGGCGCACCGCCTCCAGCAGTTCGGGGGACAGCGCCAGCCGGGTGCTGCCGGCCTCGCCGGTGTGCTCAGCCTCAGGAGTCATCGCGGATTACCTTCTCGTTCAGGGCGTTCAGGAAGTCGGCCGACCAGTGGTCGACGTCGTGGTCCAGGATCTGCTTGCGCATGGAGCGCATGCGGCGTGCGGACTCCTTGGGGCTCATGTTGACGGCCCGCATCACGGCGTCCTTGAGACCGTCGATGTCGTGCGGGTTCATCAGCAGCGCCTGCTTGAGCTGGTCCGCGGCGCCGGCGAACTCGCTGAGCACCAGGGCGCCGTCGTTGCTGGTGCGGGCCGTGACGTACTCCTTGGCGACGAGGTTCATGCCGTCGCGCAGTGCCGTGACCAGCATGACGTCCGCCGCCAGGTAGAGCGCCACCATCTCTTCCACCGGGTAGCTGTGGTGAAGGTAGCGGACGGCCGTGTTCTCGATGGTGTCGTAGGTGCCGTTGATGTGGCCCACCGTTCCCTCGACCTCTTCGCGCAGGAGCCGGTACTGCTCCACGCGCTCGCGGCTGGGGCTGGCAACCTGGATCAGCGTCGCGTCGCCCACCTTGAGCTTGCCCTCGTTCAGGAGCTCCTCGTAGGCCTTGAGCCGGTGGCCGATGCCCTTCGTATAGTCCAGCCGGTCCACGCCCAGCAGGATGGTCTTGGGGTTGCCGAGGTCCTGCCGGATCTGGCGGGAGCGCTCAATGATGTCGGGGTTCTGCGCCAGTTCGGTGATGTGCTGGACGTCGATGGAAATGGGGAAGGCCTGGGCGCGGGCAATATGGGTGAGGTCGCCGTCGGTGTCCTTGACGTGGACCTGCTGCTGCTTGACGCTGGCGCCAAGGAAGCGCCGGGCCGAACGCATGAAGTTGCCGGCGTCGCTGCTGCGCTGGAAGCCCACCAGGTCGGCCCCCAGCAGGCCGTCGATGATGGCCTGGCGCCAGGGGAGCTGCGCGAAGATCTCCGGCGGCGGGAACGGGATGTGGTTGAAGAATCCGATCCTCAGGTCCGGCCGCGCCTGGCGCAGCATGCGCGGCACCAGCTGGAGCTGGTAGTCCTGCACCCAGACGGTTGCGCCCTCATCGGCAGTACGGACGACGGCGTCGGCGAACCTTCTGTTCACCGTGCGGTAGGCGTCCCACCAGGTTCTGTGAAACTCCGGCGGTGCGATGACATCGTGGTACAGGGGCCACAGCGTCGCATTGGAAAAGCCTTCGTAATACAGCTCAACGTCATCGCTGCTCAGCTGGACCGGGACAAGGTCCATGCCGCCGTGGCTGAATGGCTCCACCGTTTCGTCCGCGGCGCCGTGCCAGCCCACCCAGGCGCCGTCGGTCCGGGTCATCATGGGAGCAAGGGCGGTGACCAGGCCACCGGGGGAGCGCCGCCAGCCTGAGCCGTCGTCTCCCGGCTCGCCGGGGGCGCAGCGGTCCACCGGCAGGCGGTTGGAGACCACCATGAAGTCGTACTTGGTGGCTGCCTTCGGACCGTCCTTGGTGGCGTCCGAGCTGCTGCCGGGCACGGCCGCGCCTTCCGTTTTTGTGTCGGATTTGTCGCTTACAGCTCCGTGCATTGGGGCTCCCTGAGGTTGCTTGTGACTCCCATCAACCCTATCGGGCCGGAATCTTCCGGGCTATTCGTCCGTTGGTCAGGCTGAACGAAATACTTGAAAGCGCAAGCTCCGGGTTCTCCCCTAAACTGGGGGAGTTGGCCCCGGGTGGTCCGCATCTGTCCGTACGACACGAGGAACTAATGAGCCCCGCAAACGAACCCCGCCAGTCCAAAGCACAACGCACGGCCGACGCCCGCGAGAAAGCCCGCGAAATCCGCGAGGCCCAGCTTAAGAAGGACAAGCGGAACAAACTGCTCATTGGCTGGGGCATCGTGGTCGCCGTTGTGGCCATCCTTGCCGTCGTCGCACTGGTGGTGTCCACCAGCCTTAAGAACAACGCCCCGGTGGCGGACCAGGGCCCCACCCCGGCCAACGGCAATGTCCACGGCGGCATCACGCTGCTCAAGGGCAACGAGGTGGCAAAGACCGACGCTGCATCCGTGAACGTCGCGGACATTCCGTCGCCTGCGGCCTCGGCACCTGCCACCGTTACGGCGCCGGGCGCGGAAGCCGAGAAGGGCAAGCCGGTGAAGGTTGTGCTCTACATCGACTTCATCTGCCCCGTCTGCAAGAACTTCGAGGCGACGTACAACGAGACCATGACGAAGCTCCGTGACGAAGGCAAAATCACCGTGGAGTACCGGGCCCTGGGCTTCCTGGACACCCGTTCCACCACCAACTACTCCTCCCGTGCGGCCAACGCCGCTGCCTGCGTGGTGAACGAATCGCCCGAGAAGTATGCGGCATTTGTGGACACGCTGTTCGCCAACCAGCCGGCCGAGGGCGGCGCCGGGCTTTCCGACGACGAACTGAAGAAGCTGGCCACGGACGTGGGCGCCAAGAGCATTGACTCCTGCGTCGAGAACAAGACGTACCGTCCCTGGGTCAAGTACGCCACCCAGGAAGCCGCGGCCATTGGCGTGAGCGGTACGCCGACGGTCCTCGTGGACGGCAAGCAGTGGGGCAAGGGCGACAGCGCCCAGGCCGAATTCCCGGCCTTCGTCGAGGCGGCCATCAAGGCCAAGGCCTAGACTTTCCCTATGGGCAGTGGCCCGGTGTCCCGGTATTCCGGGCGCCGTGCCACTGTTCTGTTTAACTGGTTGTCTGTTTGCTGCGGGGCGCCCGTTTTTACGGGCGGGCGGTCCTTGGGCTAACCTTATCTAGCGCCGTCACGGCGCCTGCCCTGACGGGCGCGCCTCCTTAGCTCAGTTGGCCAGAGCACCGCTCTTGTAAAGCGGGGGTCGTCGGTTCGAATCCGACAGGGGGCTCCACTTTGGCTTTGACCTTCGGGTCATGATGCCGTGCGATTCCGCCGAAGGTCATTCCGGCCCGCAACACACGAACCCACGTTTCGCCCCTGCGCCGGCGGTCGGCACCTGGTGAACTTCCGCGGATCCAGCCCGGTCACTTTGGAGCTCAGCAGTTGGCACCCGCCGCCTGTTCGGGCGGTAACAGGGCTAGTCCGCGTCAATCTCCTCGAGCAGATCCTTTGCGGCCTTGCGGATGTCGTCGTGGTCGTACTGCGCCGCCCGGCTCTCCAGCGAAATAATGGCGCAGCGGTGGACTTTCTTGAGATCCCCGAAAGGAAAGCTCAGGCTGCCCTTGGTGCCCTCGGATTTGTCCTTATCAATGCCGAGATGCCAATTCGAGAACTCGTCGAAGCCGTGCTTGTCGATAAAGGAGTTCTCCTCGTCCGCTGATGGCGCGTGTTCACTCCAGTCATCCCGGACATCCCGCGCCACCTGCCCCTTCTTCACGAGGCTGCGCGCGTGCTCCAGTGCCTTGCGGTTAAGTTTCGTCGCCATGTGGTGCCTCCGCCTGCTGGGAGTCGGATCCAGGACAGCTCAAGGTTAAGACCGACGACGGCGCCCCGCCAGTCCGCTCTGCTGTGCGGCGTATCTGCCGGAAGACTTAACAGCCAGGAGATTGCGCGGAAACGTGCGCACAACACGGGCCGCATAGCTTGGCGCCATGATCATGACAGAGATGCTCGCCCGGATGCGTGCGGCGCTCGCGGAAGCCCTGCTCTTGCCTCCGGTTCCTGCCACTGCCGAGCAGGCCAGCGATGCCCTTCAGGAGGTCACGCGCTGGGCCTGGCTGCCTCCGCTCAGCGGGGTTGCCGTCGCGGCAGACCACGCGCCCAGAACCCACCCAAATGACGCCGCCAAGCCCGCGGAACAGGGCGGAAAGAGCAATTAGTGTCGCGTTGGCCACACTATTCTTGACGTTGCCGCTTTATGACCTAAACTGCTTCACTGAGGTGCCTGAATGGCGCTGTGCAGCAACGAAAGTGAACAACGCTATGGCTACCGATTACGACGCCCCACGCAAGACAGAAGAAGAGACTCCCTCCGAGTCTCTGGAGGCCCTCCAGGCGTCCCGCGGCGGCGGTGCCCAGACCGCCGTCATCGACCTCGACGAGAACGACACCGCCGAGGGCATCGACCTTCCGGGCGCCGATCTTTCCAACGAGGAACTGACGGTCATCGTCGTTCCCGAGCAGTCCGATGAGTTCACCTGCGGCTCCTGCTTCCTGGTCCGTCACCGGTCCCAGGTAGCCAAGGAAAAGAACGGCCTGAAGTACTGCCACGACTGCGAAGGCTAACTAGCCCTCCGCGCAAGTCCTGCTTTGCGGCAAGGCAGCCTTCATAGCCAGGCAGCATTCAGAGCAAAGCCACGCGAGGCGCCGGCTCCCGATGGGAGGCCGGCGCCTCGCTTTTTCCCACCAACGCCGTTATCCGCGGTAACGGAAACGTGGAGAAAGGGCCACGAACGTCTCTCGATGGCCTCAAAAGAACGCCGGGAATTACGGCCCCGTGACCCGGTTTTTGCGATACTAACGGTTACGCCCCGAACCGGCCACATCCCTCGTTTAGTGCTTTTGGCGCTCCTATTCTGGAGCTATCCAAAAAACTCACTCGAAAGGGGTGGCCAAATGAAAAAAATACCCGCCTGGCTCACAGTCATCCTTATGGCTGTTGGACTGGGCCTGCTGGCTCCGGGCTCCGCCTCGGCGGCCTCCTACTGCGGGCAGGTGTGGGGCTCGCTGGCGAAGTCAAACCAGACCATGAGCACCGCAGCTGTCACCAATGTCCGCACAGGGCAGCATTACTGCTTCGACCGCCTCGTAATCGATCTCAAGGGCAAAGCCAAGGGCTACAACGTCCGCTACGTATCCAAGGTGGCCCAGGAAGGCTCCGGCCAGCCGATCAAGCTCCGTGGCGGCGCATTCCTTCAGCTCACCATCAACTCGCCGGCCTATGACAACGCCACCGGCAAGGCCACCTTCATTCCGGCCAACCGGTCCGAGGTGACCAAGGTGTCCGGGTACCACACGTTCCGGCAGGTGGCTTGGGCCGGCAGTTTCGAGGGCTACACCACCCTCGGCCTCGGCGTCCGCGCCCGGCTGCCGTTCAAGGTGTACACGCTGGACGGTCCCGGCTCCGGCTCCCGTCTCGTAGTCGACGTCGCGCACTACTGGTGAGCTGCCTGCTGTAGGGGAGCGCAGCGGCTCATGGGACAAGGGGGTCCCCATACGTTCAGTCTCCTGACTGGCAGTCAAAAGCAGCGATGCCCCGCCACCCGGACCGGGAGGCGGGGCATCGCTGCTGCTGCAAGCGGAAGCGCTATTCGGGAACCACCAGCGCCGGGGTGTCCTTGCGGATGGTGTCGCCGCGGAAGTAGCCGGGCCGCAGCCGCGCCATCACCAGCATGAAGACAATTCCGAGGGCCAGGATTCCCACGCCGAGCACGAACACGAGCCCCACGCCGAAGATCTCCGAACCGCTGCCGAACTCCGGGGCCCAGCTGTCCGCGGCCGTCTGGATGAAGACGACGGTGAGCACCAGTCCGCCCAGCATGGGGAACAGCAGCCGCATGAAGAAGTTGCGGACGCTGGAGAACAGGCTGTGCCGGAAGTACCACGTGCAGGCGAAGGCCGTGAGGCCGTAGTAGAAGCAGATCATCAGGCCCAGCGCCAGGATGGTGTCGTTGAGGACGTTCTCGCTGACCACCTTCATGACGGCGTAGAAACCGCCCGAGATCCCGCCCGCGATCAGCGTGGCGAAGCCGGGGGACCCGAAGCGCTTGCTGACCGACGCGAAACGCGGCGGCAGGGCGCCGTAGTGACCCATGGCCAGCAGGCTGCGTGCCGGGGAGGCCATGGTGGACTGCAGGGACGAGGCGGTGCCGGCGAGCACTGCGAGCGACATCAGGATGGCCAGCGGACCCATGACCGGCGAAGCCAGCGCGGCGAAGACATTCGACTGGTTGTCCGGGTTGTTCAGGCCAATGCCGTCGGCGCCGGTGCCTGCCACCATCATGGTGGCCACGATTACAGCGAGGTAGAGGGCCAGGACGGCGATCGCCGTCGTGGTTCCTGCCTTGCCCGCGGTGCCTTTGCCGCCCTTGGTTTCCTCGTTCACTGTCAGGCACACGTCCCAGCCCCAGTAGACGAAAACGGCGAGTGACATGCCGGCGGTGAACTGCTCGAAGCTCTCGATCCTGGCGGGGTTGAACCAGTCCCAACTGAACGCGAGGGACGGGCCGGCGTCACCGGATGCTGCGTGCGTGAGCGCCATGACGATGAAGACGCCCAGGACCAGGACCTGGAAACCGACCAGGCTGTACTGCACGAGCTTGGTGGCGTGCAGGCCGCGGTAGCTGACCCAGACGGCGAGAGCCACGAACGTGAGGCAGGTGGCAATATTGAGTGCCGTGTTGGAGGTCAGGTCCGCGAGTTCGGGGTTGTTGAACACCTGGGCCAGGAAGAGGTAGAAGAAGTCCACCGCGACGCCTGCCAGGTTGGACAAAACAATGATGTTGGCGGCGAGCAAACCCCAGCCGCCCATCCAGCCGACGAACGGGCCGAACGCCTTCGTCGTCCACGTGAACGTGGTGCCGCTGTCCGGGGAGTCGGCGTTGAGCTCCCGGTAGGCGAACGCCACGAGGATCATCGGGATAAACGCGATGATAAAGATCGCGGGCAGCTGCACGCCCACCGTCCCGACTGCGGGACCCAGTGAACTGGTGAGGCTGTAGGCCGGAGCCACCGAGGAAATGCCCAGGACGACGACGGCCAGGAGGCCCAGCTGCCCGCCTTTAAGGCCCTTCCCGGTGATGCCGTGCGTTGCCTCGCTGGCCGGGGAATTCCGGGCGGGCTGGGTGCTCTCGCGCGTGGTTTGGCTCATGACTGGCCCTTTCTAGATGGCAGCGGGCTGCTGCTGGGTGATGCAGTGAATGCCCCCGCCGCGGGCGAAGAGTTCGCGGGCATCGATGCCCACAACCTTGCGCCCGGGATACGCATCCGCGAGGATGCGGAGTGCCTTCTCGTCGTTGGGGTCGGAGAACGTGCAGGCGATGACTCCGCCGTTGACCACCACATGATTGATGTAGCTGTAGTCCACGAAGTCCTCCGGATCCGTCAGGGCAACGGGCGCCGGGACCTCGATGATCGACCATTCCCGCCCGGCTGCGTCCGTAGTGGAGGACAGGAAACTGATGATTTCGCGGCTCACCTCGTAGTCCGGGTGGGCCGGGTTCTGCTGGGCATGGACCAGCACGGTGCCCGGGGACGGGATGGCGGCAACGATGTCCACGTGCCCGCGCGTTCCGAACCGCTGCGAGTCACGGGTGAGCCCGCGAGGCAGCCAAATCACCTTTTTGGCGCCGATGGTCCTGGCCAGTTCGGCTTCGACGTCGGCCTTGCTGAGCCCGGGATTGCGGCCCGGATCCAGCTGCACCGTTTCGGTGACCAGCACCGTGCCCTCGCCGTCCACCTGGATTCCGCCGCCCTCGTTGACCAGCTCGGACACGAGGTGCCGGGCGCTGGACCGGCCGGCCACCTCGGCGGCGACCAGCGAGTCCTTGTCCCAGCTCGCCCAGTCCTGGGCGCCCCAGCCGTTGAAGACCCAGTCCACGGCGCCCAGGGCGCCATTTCCGTCCAGGACAAACGTCGGGCCGATGTCGCGCATCCAGGCATCGTTGAGTTCCGCCGTCAGCACCTCGACGGCAGGTGACAGGTAGCGGGCGGCGGTCCCGACGTCGGACGGGTCCACCACCATGGTGACCGGTTCAAACTCGACGGCGGCGTTCGCGACGGCGGCCCAGACGGACCGGGCGGCGTGCGCCTCCTCCGCTGTGTCCCCGAGGGTGTAGCCGCCCGTGGGGAAGGCCATCCAGAGCCGCTCCTGGCGCGCCGTTTCGGCCGGCATGCGCCACATGCTCATGCGCTGACCCGCTCGGTGGTTGAGCCGATGTCCCCGCTGGTTGAGCCTGCCGAAACCCCGGCGTCGGTGCCGAACGGCTCCTCCGGGCGGACCGGTTCGGTGAGCCGGGCGTAGGTGTCCGGGCGGCGCGTGGTCAGGAACGGGAACAGCGTTAGCCAGTCCTTGCGCTGGTCCAGGTCGAGGTCGGCCACGAGGACAGCCGACTCGTCGCGCGGTGCCTGGACCAGGATGCGGCCGTAGGGGTCGGAGATGAACGAGGAGCCGTAGAAGTCCAGGCTGCCCTCCTGGCCCCAGCGGTTCGGGACCACCATGAACAGGCCGTTGGCGATGCCGTTGCCCACGATGACCTGCTGCCAGAGGGGCTGCGTGTCAAAGTCCGGGAACAGCGGCTCGGAACCGATCGCCGTCGGGTACACCAGCAGTTCGGCGCCGCCGAGGGAGTACATGCGGGCCAGCTCTGGGAACCACTCGTCCCAGCAGGTGGGCATGCCCAGCCGGGCGCCGCCGAGTTCAGCCGGGGCGTGGACCTGGTAGGCGTCCTTCGCGGCAGGGCCTTGGCGGAAGAACTTGTCCTCGTAGTATCCGGCGGTTACCGGGATGTGCAGCTTGTGGGTGCGGGCCAAGAGCTCGCCGGACGGGGACACGAGGATGGACGTGTTCAGGCCCAGGCCGTCATCCGAGCCGTCCGGGTTGCCGGCACGCTGGAAGAGCGAGGCGTGGACGGTGATGCCGTTCCGGCGGGCAGCCTCGGCTGCGAAGCGGAAGGTGGGACCGGTCAGCAGGTCCTCGGCGGCGTCGGAAGGGCGGGGCCGCTCCTGTCCCTGCCGCCCAAGGTCATTATCCGGGACCTGGTCTGCGGGGTAGCGGGAGAGGGTGAGCTCGGGCAGGAACACCACGGTGGCGCCCAGCCGGGCGGCACGGTCGATGCCCTCGTTGAGTTCCGCGCGGAGTGCGGCGGCGCTGCGGTGCCAGCGGTGCTGCACCGCGCCGACCCTCAGGGCTGGACGTCCGGACGGCTCTGTCCGGGCGAGCGAAGCAAGCGCGTTGAGGCAGGTTATTTCGATCATGATAGTGATTTCTCCAGTGAGACGACCGTCACTAAATGAATGACGTTCATTTAGTATGCACGCGCCGCGGGGGTGTGGCAAGGGCAATTTGAACGTCACTCATTTATGACCCTTCTCATTCGGGGTGCGCGAAGTAGTAAGTAAGCTGATCGTGAAATTCTGGTTCCGCCGCTCCCGGCGCCGGAGCGCCTGCGGTAGCGTCGGAACCACTGGACCATTCGAGGAGGATTCATGAAGGCTTCACCGACACTGACCAACAACATGCAGGCCGTCCTGGCGGACCTGATCGAGCTGCACATCCAGGGCAAGCAGGCGCACTGGAACATCGTGGGAACCAACTTCAGGGATCTGCATCTTCAGCTGGACGAGATTGTCGATGCCGCACGGGCCTTTGCCGACGACATGGCGGAGCGCATGCGCGCCCTGCACGCCCTGCCGGACGGCCGCAGCGCTACCGTGGCGAAGGGGACCCACCTTCCGCAGTTCCCCGACGGGCTCATCAGCACCAAGGATGCGGTCGACCGCATAGTCGCTGCACTCGAAGCGGCCGTGGGCACCATGCGCAAGGTCCATGACGAGGTGGATGAGGAAGACCCCACCACCGCAGACCTGCTGCACACCTTCATCGAAAAGCTTGAGCAGTTCGCGTGGATGGTGGGCGCCGAGAACATGAAGGCGTCGGCCAGCGCCACGAAGCCTGACAGCAAGTAGCCAGCGGGCCACGCGCGGCCGGCTGCGAACGGGCAGCCCTGGAGGAATTTCTCCGGGGCTGCCCGTTTCTGTGTCGGCTGCCGTGCGTGCGGCACCGGCTGCTGCGTCGCGGCTACTTCGCGCGCGGGACGCGGCGAAGTACGACGGCGGCGAGCACCGAGGCTCCGGCCATCAGTACCAGCGCAATCGCCGCGGTGATGTGGACGCCCGAATCAAACGCTGCCCGGGCGGCCGCCGTGAGCCCCTCGGCCACGGGGGTCGGCAGTGACCCCGCCAGCTCCACGGCGCCGGCCAGCGTTTCGCTGGCCTGGTCCGCGGACGCCGCCGGAACCGTCTCGCCGACAGCCTCGGGCAGGGAGAGGTGCTGCTGGTATGACGCAGTCAGGATCGATCCCAGGATGGCTGTCCCCAGGAGTGAGCCCACTTCGTAGCCCGTCTCCGAGATTGCTGCGGCGGCTCCGGACTTTTCCGCGGGCACAGATCCCAGAATCAGGTCATTCGAGATGGTCTCGGCGGAGCCCACACCCAGCGCCAGAATGAGGAGGGCTGCCAGCAGTGCCGTGGGTCCGGCGTCGTGATCCCCGAACGCCACCAGGGCGTAACCGGCGGCGCTCAGCGCCAGTCCTGCGGCAACCACAAATCCTGGCCGCACCTTCCGGACCAGCGGAACCACCAGCAGTCCCGCCACCACCATGGCGGTCAGGGCGGGCAGCATTGCCGTGCCGGATTCCGACGGCGACATGCCTTCAAGCAGCTGCAGGTGCTGGGCCAAAAACAGGATGAACCCGTTGTAGGAAAACAGCGCCAGGACGTTGGCCGTGATCGCCGTGCTGAACACGCGGTTCTTGAACAGCGACAAGTCCAGCAGCGGGGACGCGAGCGCCCGTTGGCGGCGGACGAACACGAGGCCCATGGCCAGGCCAAAGGCCAGAACGCCGAGGGACTTCACGCCGGGGCCGTGGGTGGCCAGTTCCTTGATGCCGTAGACCACCGGCACCATGGTCAGCATCGACAGTGCAATGCTGGCCCCGTCCACCCGTCCCGGGTTTGGGTCCTTGGACTCAGGAATGAGGAAGCGGCCGAAGACCAGCGGCGGCAGCATGATCGGTACGGCCACGAGCAGGACCGCGCCCCACCAGAAGTGCTCCACCAGCCAGCCACCAAAGATCGGCCCCAGCGCGGCGCCGCCGGAGAATCCGGCGGCCCAGATGGCCACCGCCAGCCTCCGCCTGCCGGGGTCCCGGAAGATGTTGCGGATCAGGGACAGCGTGGACGGCATGAGCATGGCACCAAAGAATCCCATGGCCGCGCGGCCTGCGATGAGCCACTCGGCGGTCGGGGCGAAGGCCGACGCCGCTGAGACCGCCGCAAAACCCGAAATGCCGACGAGCAGCAACCGGCGGCGCCCGATCCTGTCGCCAAGGCTGCCCATGGCCACCAGGAGTCCGGCCAGGACCAGGGCATAGGCATCCACTATCCACAGCAGTTGCACGCCCGACGGGTCCAGGCTGCGGGCGATCGCGGGAAGGGCAAACGTCAGCGCGGTGTTGTCCACGGCCACCAGGAGGACCGGGAACATGAGCAGGGCCAGGGCGAACCAGTCGCGCGCGCCGCCACCGCTGGATGCATGGTTGGCAGAAGTGCGCTCCCGGGAAAGGGCTGAGTTCATGGTCATGAGGTAACTATACCGTCTGGACGGTATAGTTATAAACCTCGCGGTGTACCGGGCATGATGGAAGCCATGCCAAGAAAACCGGTCGCCCGCGGCGCAGTGCTCGATGCGTTTGAATCCCTGCTGATCGAGGTGGGGGAGCGTGCCGCCACCCTTGACGCAGTGGCTGCCCGCGCCGGTGTGTCCAAGGGCGGGCTCCTGTACCACTTTCCGAACAAGGAAGCGCTGATCGGCGTCCTGCTGGACCGGCTGGACGAGTTCGCGGAGGCGGACGCCCAGGCCATGGCCGCGGCTGCCGAGGGTGCAGCCGCCTACTTCATCAAGTCGTCCGTCTGGGCGGACACCCCGCTGGACCGTGCCATCGTGGCCGCGACCAGGCTCGCCGAGGTGGCGCACGAGGAGACCCGGCGTCGGTTCGCCCACATCCAGCAGCGGTGGCTCGACGAGATCGCCCGCGACGTCGGACCTGCCCTCGCCAAGGCAGTCCTGTATATGGGTGACGGGCTCTACTTCAACGCCATGCTGTCGATCGGCCCCGCGGCAACGCCGTCGGAGACCGCGGCCGACGTCGAGAGCCTTCTTGCCGCCCTCGACCGGCTGCGGGGCTAGGTGCGCGCCACCCTGCGGGGGTAGGTGCGGGGTGCTGCCCGCAGCCGGGGGTGGGTCAGCCCACGCCGCCACAGTTTGCAGACGCGATCGCGGCGTAGGAGAATAGCCTCTGTGACAGCTGTCACCGCTCAACTGAATATGCCTTCGATCTGCGGCGGGAGAGTCCTGCAAGTAGGTACAAGCAGGCGCCGTAGGAGCAAAACCTCCCCAGGAATCTCTCAGGCCCATGTACCGCCGCGGCAAGGCAACTCTGGAAAGCAGCAGGCTGCCCGCATTGAATGTTCCGCCACCGCGCGGGCGGTTCAGGGCATGCTGTGCTCACCGACGGTGCAAGCGGAGCTGTGCGTAGGCGCAGCAACGCGGAAACTCTCAGGTCCAATACAGAGCGGGGAGGAACCCGAATCACTGTGGCGTACCCTGCGCCGCCTTAGTTATGGAGTTCCTTTTGACCGTAGATTCAGCCTCCGCCTCCTTTGTCGACCGGCATATTGGTGCCCGCCGGCAGGCCGACGTCGAAGCCATGCTCAAGGCCGTCGGCTACGAGACTGTCGATGCACTGGTTGACACGGCAGTGCCGAAAGACATCCGGCAGGACTCCCC
This sequence comes from Arthrobacter sp. UC242_113, assembly GCF_044054585.1. Lineage (NCBI taxonomy): Bacteria > Bacillati > Actinomycetota > Actinomycetes > Micrococcales > Micrococcaceae > Arthrobacter > Arthrobacter sp. UC242_113. The sequence goes on from NZ_CP171968.1 coordinate 28,739, forward strand.
GCTGGAGCTCTCCCCGGCCCTGAGTGAGGTCGAAACCCTCGCCGAACTGCGGAAGCTCGCGGCCAAGAACAAGACCGCCGTCCAGATGATCGGCCAGGGCTACTACGACACCGTCACGCCGCCCGTGATCCGGCGCAACATCCTCGAAGCCCCCGCCTGGTACACCGCGTACACCCCATACCAGCCTGAGATTTCCCAGGGCCGCCTCGAGGCGCTGCTGAACTTCCAGACCATGGTCCAGGACCTGGTGGGCCTGCCGATCGCCAACGCGTCGCTGCTGGATGAAGCAACGGCGGTGGCTGAGGCTGTGCTGCTGATGCGTAGGGCCAACAAGAACAAGGCTGCCCACGACGGCAAGACCGTCCTGGATGCGGACTGCCTGCCGCAGACCATCGCGATCGTCAAGGGCCGCGCCGAGGCGCTCGGCTTCGAGGTTGAGGTTGCGGACCTGTCCCAGGGACTGCCCGATGGCGACATCAACGGCGTCGTGCTCCAGCAGCCCGGTGTCTCCGGCCGGGTCTTCGACCATAGCGGGGTTATCGCCGCCGCAAAGGAACGCGGTGCCCTGGTGACGGTGGCCGCTGACCTGTTGGCCCTCACCCTGATCACGCCTCCGGGCGAGCAGGGCGCGGACATCGCCGTCGGCTCGGCCCAGCGCCTGGGCGTGCCGCTGTTCTACGGCGGACCGCACGCTGCCTACATGGCCGTGCAGAAGGGCCTGGAACGCTCCCTTCCCGGCCGCCTCGTGGGCGTCTCCAAGGACAACGCCGGCGCCCCCGCCTACCGCCTCGCGCTGCAGACCCGCGAGCAGCACATCCGCCGCGAGAAGGCCACGTCCAACATCTGCACCGCGCAGGCGCTGCTGGCCATCGTGTCCTCCTTCTATGCCGTCTACCACGGACCGGAAGGCCTGAAGGCGATCGCCGAAACTGCCCATGGCCACGCCAAGACCCTGGCCGCCTCGCTCAAGGCCGCCGGGCTGGACGTCCTGCACACCAGCTTCTTCGACACGGTGACGGTTTCCGTCCCGGGCAAGGCCGCCGGCATCATCGCCGCCGCCGAAGAGAAGGGCATCAACCTCCGCAGCATCGACGCCGACACCGTCGGCATCTCCACCGATGAAACCACGACGCCGGCCACCGTCGCTGACGTTCTTGCTGTCTTTGGTGCAAAGTCAGTGGGGTCCACGGGCAGCTTCGCCCTGGATGCCGCCGTCGAGCGTTCCTCCGAATACCTGCAGCACCCGGTGTTCAACACGCACCGCTCCGAGACCCAGCTGCTGCGTTACATCCGCAAGCTCTCCGACCGGGACCTGGCGCTGGACCGCACCATGATCCCGCTGGGTTCCTGCACCATGAAGCTGAACGCCACGGCCGAGATGGAAGCCATCTCCTGGCCGGAGTTCGCCTCGATCCACCCGTTCGCGCCGGATTCGCAGACCGAGGGCTGGCGCGAACTGATCGATGGCCTGGAAGCCGACCTCGCCGAGATCACCGGCTACGACCAGGTCTCCATCCAGCCCAACGCCGGCTCGCAGGGTGAGCTTGCCGGGCTGCTGGCGATCCGCGGCTACCACCTGTCCCGCGGCGATGACCAGCGCAACATCTGCCTGATCCCGGCCTCGGCCCACGGCACCAATGCCGCCTCGGCCGTGCTGGCCGGCATGAAGGTCGTCGTCGTGGCCACCGCCGCCGACGGCACCATCGACCACACCGACCTGTACGCCAAGATCGAAGCCAACAAGGACGCCCTGTCCTGCATCATGATCACCTACCCGTCCACGCACGGGGTTTACGACGCCGACGTCCGCGAGGTCTGCGACGCCATCCACGCGGCCGGCGGCCAGGTCTACATCGACGGCGCCAACCTCAACGCCCTCGTCGGGCTCGCGCAGCCGGGCAAGTTCGGCGGCGACGTGTCCCACCTGAACCTGCACAAGACGTTCTGCATCCCGCACGGCGGCGGCGGTCCCGGCGTCGGACCGGTGGCGGCGAAGGCGCACCTGGCACCGTTTATGCCGGGCGATGCGGCCACCTGGACCGAAGGCAACGGCGTTCCGATCTCCGCCTCGCGCTTCGGCTCCGCCGGCGTGCTGCCCATTTCCTGGGCCTACGTGAAGCTCATGGGCGGCAGCGGCCTGACCGAAGCCACCAAGTCCGCGTTGCTCGCCGCGAACTACGTTGCAGCCAGCCTCAACGACTTCTTCCCCGTGCTCTACACGGGCGAAGGCGGCCTGGTGGCACACGAGTGCATCCTTGACCTGCGCGAACTCACGGCCAAGACCGGTGTTACCGCCGAGGACGTGGCCAAGCGCCTGATCGACTACGGCTTCCACGCGCCCACACTCGCCTTCCCCGTGGCCGGCACGCTGATGGTGGAACCCACCGAGTCCGAGGATCTGGGCGAGATCGACCGGTTTATCAAGGCCATGATCGCCATCCGGGCCGAGATCGACCAGGTGGCCAACGGCGACTTCACCGTGGAGAACAGCCCGCTGCGCAACGCACCGCACACCGCGGCCGCTGCCATCAGCTCCGACTGGGACCGCGCCTACCCGCGCGAGCAGGCCGTCTTCCCCGTGCACACGCTCAAGCAGGACAAGTACTTCCCGCCGGTAGGCCGTATCGACGGTGCAGCAGGCGACCGAAACCTGGTCTGCTCCTGCCCTCCGATCGAAGCCTTCGAGAACTAGATTTCGTCCGGTGGTTGAGCTTGTCGAAACCGCCACCCGCAAAGGATTCCTCAATGACTGAGAACTACACTGCCCTTTACGAGGAGCACAAGAAGCTGGGCGCCTCGTTCACCGACTTCGGCGGCTGGCAGATGCCGCTCAAGTATGGCTCCGAACTGGCCGAGCACCGCGCCGTCCGCAACTCAGCCGGCATCTTCGACCTCTCCCACATGGGCGAAGTCTGGGTGACCGGCCCGGACGCGGCCGCGTTCCTCGACTACGCCCTGGCCGGCAAGATCTCCGCCATGGCCGTCGGCAAGGCCAAGTACTCCCTGATCTGCAATGAGGACGGCGGCATCATCGACGACCTCATCGTGTACCGCCGCCCGTTGGCGACTGAGGGCGCAGGAAACAGCACCGACAGGTTCCTGGTGGTCCCGAACGCCGGTAACGCCAAGGTGGTGGCCGAGGTTCTGGTGCAGCGGGCAGCGAACTTCGATGTCGCCGTCGAGGACGCCTCGGCCGAGACATCGCTGATCGCCGTGCAGGGCCCCAAGGCCGAGGGGATCCTCCTGCGCCTGGTTCCGGCAGCCCAGCACGAGCTGGTGACGGGGCTGAAGTACTATGCCGCCGTCGAGGTTTCCTTCCTGGTGGGCGGCGCCGAGCGCAGCCTGCTGCTGGCCCGCACCGGGTACACCGGTGAGGACGGCTTCGAGATTTTCGTGGAGAACGACGACGCTGCCGCCCTTTGGCAGTCCATCGTCGCCATTGCGGACGAGGGGGAGCTGACGCCGTCCGGCCTCGCCTCCCGCGATTCGCTCCGCCTCGAGGCCGGCATGCCGCTGTACGGCAACGAACTCTCGCTCGACGGTGACCCGTTCGCCGCCGGACTGGGCCCCGTCGTGGCGCTGTCCAAGGAAAGCGACTTCGTGGGCAAGGCCGCGCTGGCAGCCAAGAAGGAAGCCGGTGCCGGTTCCACCACCGGCCGCAAGCTCGTGGGCCTCAAGGGCCTGGGCCGCCGCGCCGGCCGCGGGCACTACCCGGTCCTCAAGGACGGCAACGTCGTCGGCGAAGTCACCTCCGGCCAGCCCAGCCCCACGCTCGGCTACCCGGTCGCGATGGCTTATGTCGACGTCGCCTACGCCGAACCCGGCACGGCACTGGACATCGACCTGCGCGGGAAAGCGGAGCCGTTCGAAGTCGTCGCACTGCCTTTCTACAAGCGCTCCAAGTAGTCCAAGCGCTGGTTGAGCCTGTCGAAACCGGCGGCCCGTCCCCGGCCCGTCGGGGCTGACATCCTCCGCGTGCTCGGTCGCGTAGACGCCCGCTAAGCGGACGTGACGCTCCCTTAGACGCACGCTTCCGGATATCAGCCCCGAGGGGGCGTGTCAGGTCACCTTTGATGCTGGGCAGGACAGAACCGTCGCCGGGGTGAGCGCCTTCGAAAGCCAAAGGTGCTGGGGGAGGGCCGCTGACCGCTGGGTGAGCCTGTCGAAACCGGACGAGTGGGCCTGATTGTGCAAGCTCGATCATTGGGGGTTGAGCTTGCCGAACCTCGAGGCCCAGAAGTCGCCAGGACCCCGCTTTATCTTTCACTGCCGTTGGTTCCGTTCCCGGAACTGACGGCCGGGAACGGCGGGTGAGTGGATTCCGGAAGCGTGCGTCAAAGCGAGGAACGAGCAGCACGCGGAGGAATTCGGTCACCCGCCTCCCAACCCGACCACAGAAGTAACGAGATTAAGGAACACAATGGCAAAAGTTGCCGCTGAACTGCAGTACTCCGACGAGCACGAGTGGGTTCTCCGCGAAGACGGGAACCTGGTCTCGATCGGCATTTCCGCCGTGGCCACAGACGCCCTCGGCGACATTGTTTACGTGGACCTGCCCGAGGTCGGCTCGGTTGTGACCGCGGGGGAGACCTGCGGCGAGGTGGAGTCCACCAAGTCGGTCTCTGACCTGTACTCCCCGGTGACGGGCGAGGTCACGGAGATCAACCCGGTCGTCGTCGAGGATCCGGCCCTGATCAACAGCGATCCGTACGGTGCAGGTTGGCTTTTCAAGGTGGCCGCCGACTCGGAGGGGCCGCTGCTGTCGGCCGAAGAGTACGCTTCCAAGAACGGCGGCGAGCTGTGAGCGCCGCAGGAGCAGCTACGGCTGCCTTCGAGCAGGTAGTGTCCCCGAGCCTGAACGCGGACCTCGCGGAGCTGGACCCGGAGATCGCGGCAAAGATCGACGACGAGCTCGGCCGCCAGCGCGAGGGCCTGGAGATGATCGCCTCGGAGAACCACACCGCCGCGGCAGTGATGCAGGCGCAGGGTTCGGTGCTGACCAACAAGTACGCCGAGGGCTACCCGGGCAAGCGCTACTACGGCGGCTGCGAGCACGTAGACGTGATCGAACAGCTCGCCATCGACCGGGTCAAGTCGCTGTTCGGTGCAGAGTACGCGAACGTGCAGCCGCACTCCGGCGCTCAGGCCAACGCCTCGGTGATGCACGCCCTGATCAAGCCCGGCGACACCATCATGGGCCTGAACCTGGCCCACGGCGGGCACCTGACCCACGGCATGCGGATCAACTTCTCCGGCCGCCTCTACAACGTGATTCCGTACCAGGTCCGCGAAGAGGACCACCGGATCGACATGGCCGAGGTGGAGCGCCTGGCCCAGGAACACAAGCCGCAGCTGATCGTTGCCGGCTGGTCCGCCTACGCGCGCCAGCTCGACTTCGCGGAGTTCCGCCGGATTGCCGACTCCGTGGGCGCCTACCTGATGGTGGACATGGCGCACTTCGCCGGGCTCGTCGCGGCCGGCCTGCACCCGTCCCCTGTCCCGCACGCGCACGTCACCACGTCCACCACGCACAAGACCCTCGCCGGTCCGCGCGGCGGCATCATCCTGAGCAACGACGCCGACGTCGCCAAGAAGATCAACTCGGCGGTGTTCCCTGGCCAGCAGGGCGGTCCGCTGGAGCACGTAATCGCGGGCAAGGCCGTGGCCTTCAAGATCGCTGCGTCCCAGGAGTTCAAAGAACGCCAGGAGCGCGTGCTCGCCGGGGCCCGGATCCTCGCCGAGCGCCTGGTCCAGCCGGACGTCACCGCCAAGGGCATCTCCGTGGTGTCCGGCGGCACGGACGTGCACCTGGTCCTGGTGGACCTGCGAAACTGCGAGCTCGACGGACAGCAGGCTGAAGACCGCCTCGCCGCGATCGACATCACGGTGAACCGCAACGCCGTGCCGTTCGATCCGCGTCCGCCGATGGTCACCTCCGGCCTGCGAATCGGCACCCCGGCGCTGGCCACCCGCGGCTTCGGTGAAGCAGCCTTCGCCGAGGTGGCGGACATCATCGCCGAGGCACTGACCGCCGACGCCGGCACGGACCTGTCCGGCCTGCGCACGCGGGTCGAGGCCCTGGCCGCAGCCCACCCGCTCTACCCGTCAGTGGCACCCCTGAGCTGACCCCTTCGGGCGCCCGGGTCCGACCGTCGGAGGGGGCCGGGTATCCGGCAGCATGCTCCCCACCGTCCCCCTAGCCTCGCAAGCTCGGCCAGGGAACCCGGACGGTGTGGGCCCAAGCACGCGGAGGAACCCGCCCAGGGGCCGCCACCCCGACCACATGTCTAGTTAGGATTGATTATGGCCGTTGGAGTCTTTGATCTCTTTTCCATTGGGATCGGGCCCTCGAGTTCCCACACTGTGGGGCCGATGCGTGCCGCTGCCGTTTTTTCCGGGGAGCTCAAAGCCTCCGGGAAGCTGGAGCGCGTGGCGTCGCTGCGGGTGGACCTGTACGGTTCGCTTGCCGCCACCGGGCACGGGCACGGCACCATGACGGCGATCCTGCTGGGCCTGGAGGGGTACCACCCTGAGCTGATACTTCCCGATGAGGTCGAGGAACGGCTGGCGTCAATTGCGGAGTCCGGAACCCTGCAGCTCGCCGGGTCCGTGCCGCTGCCGTACGGGGTCAAGGACATGGTGCTTCGGCCGCTGACTGTGCTGCCCCGGCACACCAACGGCATGACCTTCACCGTCTCGGACGCCGAGGGCGGGATCCTGCACAGCGCCACCTTCTTCTCGGTGGGCGGCGGGTTCATTGTCCGCGAGGGCGAGGAGGATGCGGCGCAGCAGGAGCTGGATGAGTCCAAGAAGGAACTGCCGCTGCCGTTCCGGACTGCCGCCGAGCTGCTGGGCCGCTGCCACTCCAAGGGCCTGTCCATTGGCGACGTCATGCTGGTCAACGAGCGCGCGTCCCGGTCCGAGGAGGACATTCGCGCGGGCCTGCTCCACATTTATTCGGTGATGGAGGGTTGCGTGGAGGTCAGCCTGAAGCGCGAGGGTCTGCTGCCCGGGGGACTGAAGGTCCGCCGTCGTGCTCCTGACTGGCACGAACGCCTCCTGAAGGAGGACAAGGACCGGGACCCCAAGTATTGGCAGGAATGGGTGAACCTGATCGCCCTGGCGGTCAACGAGGAGAACGCGTCAGGCGGGCGCGTGGTCACCGCCCCGACGAACGGCGCAGCAGGGATCATCCCAGCCGTGCTCTACTACGCGCTGCACTTCGCTCCCGGGATGGACCAGGCGACCCAGGAAGACCGCGACGACGTCGTGGTGAAGTTCCTGCTGACGGCCGGTGCCATCGGGGTGCTGTACAAGGAACAGGCGTCCATCTCCGGCGCGGAGGTGGGCTGCCAGGGCGAGGTGGGATCGGCGTCGTCGATGGCCGCCGCCGGGCTCGCCGAGGTGATGGGCGGCACGCCCGCGCAGGTGGAGAACGCCGCGGAAATCGCGATGGAGCACAACCTGGGCCTGACGTGCGATCCGATCGGCGGGCTGGTTCAGGTGCCGTGCATCGAGCGGAACGCGATCGCCGCTGCGAAGGCCATTAACGCGGCCAAGATGGCGTTGTGGGGCGACGGCTCGCACCGGGTCTCGCTGGATGAGGTCATCGTTACCATGCGCGAGACCGGCAAGGACATGAGCTCGAAGTACAAGGAAACCGCTATGGGTGGGCTGGCGGTTAACGTCGTCGAGTGCTGATCTGCAACCATCGGCCCGGAGCTAGTTGTTGGCAGCCGCCCAGAGGTTCAGGCTCGATGCGAAGACGACCCACGACAGGTAGGGCAGCATCAGCAGGCCGGCCGCGCGCCGGATCGGCCCGAACAGGAGCACCGTGGCGGCGACGGCCAGCGCCAGCGCGATGATGATGCCCAGCGCCAGCCAGAGCGCGGCCGAACCCCACGCCGGATACAGCCCGAAGAACACGGGCGTCCACGCCAGGTTCAAGGCAAGCTGTACGCCATAGAGGATGAGCGCAGCCCTGCGGTTCGGGCCGCGGCTTCGCCAGACGAGCCATGCCGCCACGGCCATGGCCGTGTACAGCAAAGTCCAGACCGGCCCGAACACCCAGTTGGGTGGGGACCACGGCGCCTTGTCCGCCGCCGCATACCAGCCGGTGACGTTGCTGATGGTCGCCTGCGAACCCAGCAAAGCCACCAGGGCCGAGGCCGCCAGGAAACCTAGGAGTGCCGCAAGTTCGACGGCGGTGCGCCGCGGCTTGTGCCGGGCGGCGTCACCACTTGTTCCGTCGCCGTCTACCCCGGTGCCGGCGTCTCTCCGGGCTCCCGCGGCCGGGACGCGGTCCTTGCTTCTCATTTCACTACAGTCGCCAAGGCCGCAGCCGGAGTCAAGGCGGCCAAGTAACCGCAGACGCCCGAGCTGACTGTCAGGCCGGCGTGCCACCATGGGAACCATGGGCGAAGGCTATGATCCTGGCTTCCTGCGCGAGGCCGTTGACCTGCCGGGCCCGGACGCGCCCACGGTCCTCCTGAACTACACGCACTTCTCGGTTCGGCTGTCGCCGGCGCGCAGGCTCGCAGCCGTGACCGGCGTCAACATCGACGGAGAAGCACTGGTGCCGCTGGGGCGCGAGGGAACCTGGCACTACGACCCCCGGGTGCCGCAGGGGCTCCAGACGGGCCCGGATGTGTACCAGCACAACGATCTGGACCGGGGCCATCTTGTCCGCCGCCTGGACCCGGTCTGGGGCGATGACAGCACCGCGCTGGCCGCAAACCAGGACACCTTCTCCTACCCCAATGCGGCGCCGCAGGCAGCTGCCTTCAACCAGGGCAAGGAACTCTGGGCCGGCCTGGAAGACCACGTTCTCCACCACGCCAGCCAATTCGGCGCCAGGATCAGCGTGTTTACGGGACCCGTCCTCGACGCCGGAGACCTGCGGTACCGCGGCATCCAGATACCCCGGAAATTCTGGAAGATCGCGGCCTGGACCATGGACGGCCTGCTGGCCGCGGCCGGCTTCCTCCTGGACCAGTCCCCGCTGCTGGGCCCGGAGGAACTGGCGAGGACCATCAGGGAACGCCTGCTGGCAGACGAACCACCGCCGCTGGGGCCGTACCGGACCTTCCAGGTCCCCATCCCGCAAATTGCCGGGCTGACCCGGATCGCGCTGACGCGCCTGGCCGACGCCGACCGGTTCGCCGCCGGGGTTCCGGAGGGCACGCCGGGAGGCGCCGCCCGGCCACTCACGGACCTTCGGCAGGTGCGGCTCTGACCAGGATCACGTCCCCGCGGCAAGCGGCGCGGGAGGCTGGACGGATAGACTTGAGGCTGCTTCTCCGGCACCTGCAAGAAACGTAAGCGAAGATTGGACACGGCACACTTGCGAGAATTCACTGCCCGCTTTGCCACCTCCGAAGAGGTCGCAAACTGGGACTCCCACGTCACCGCGAATCCGAACGGCGGAAACCTGCTGCAGTCGGAAGCCTTCGCCGAGGTCAAGCAGCACTTCGGCTGGAAGACCCTGCACCTCGTCTACGAAACAGGCGACTACACGAGCTACAACCTGGTGCTGGAAAAGAGCTTCCCGCTGCTCGGCAAGCTCTGGTACCTCATCAAGGGGCCGGACGTGGCCGGCGTCGAGGACATCCCCGGCATCGCCGCGGCAAACGCAGAGTTCGTCAAGCGCGCACGGCTGGGCGTCTTCGCCATCAAGATCGAGCCGGACATCGTCCTCAGCGACGCCGCCCGCGGGGTCATCGAGGAGGCCGGGCTGGTCAAGACGCACAATCTGCAGCCCAACGACTCCACGGCCCTGCTGGATATCTCCCCTGACGAGAACCAGCTGCTCCGCAACCTCCACTCGCGGGGACGGAACGCCGTCCGCCGCGCCATCCGCGAGGGCGTCGAGGTGCACAACGTTGAGCCCAGCGAGGAAAACTTCAAGGCCATGTACGCCCTGATGACCGACACCGTCCAGGCGAAGTCGCAGGTCCGCGTCCGCGAATACGACTACTACCGGCAGTTCTGGACGAACTTCATCAAGCGCAGCCAGGGCAGGCTCATGTTTGTGTACGAAAACGGCGTTCCCTCGGTGGGCGCCTTCGTGATCAACTACGGCCGCAAGGGCACGTACAAGGACGGCGGCTCCCTTCAGAAGCGCAACCAGTACGGCGATTCGCACCTGGTGCAGTGGACCGCGATCAACCAGCTCAAGGAGCTGGGCTGCACGGAATACGACTTCTGCGGAACCCCGCCCAGCGACAAGCTCAAGGACACCTCGAACCCCTTCCACGGGCTGGGGCTTTTCAAGACGAGCTTCAGCAAGACCGTAACGGACTTCGTGGGCTGCTACGACCAGGTCATCAGCCCGCTGAAGTACAAGGCGTGGACTGCTGCCGGCGAACGCGTCGCCCGGCAGCTGTACACGCGCCGCACCGGGCAGCAGTTCTACTGACATCGAGCTGAGCCATCGAATGGCTAAGGCACTGAACTCCTAAGGCACTGACAGAAGGGGGAGCCCTGATGACCAAACAACCCCGCGGCGCCAACCGGCCGCCCACCGACGGGCTGCCCAAGACGGAGCCGCTCACCGCCTCGCAGCTGCACCAGAACGCGGCGGCCAAGCGCATGCTGCGACGCCTGGTGCAGGGGGAAAATCCGCCGACGGCGCCATTGAGCATCGTGGACCGGCTCGCCGGGAGCCCCTACGCCAACCCCATGATCCAGGTGGGCGGGATCGATGAGTCCGCTCGCAAGACGATGGACTTTGCGCTGCATCTTGCCGAGTCCATGTTCCGGTACGGTGCCGGCGCCCTCGAGGTCGAAACAAGCATCATCGCCGTGACGGCGGCGCTGGGGCTGAAAAACATCGAGGTGGACATCACCAACCAGTCCGTGGGCATCAATTACGCAGCCAAGGACCAGACGCCCATCACCCTCCTGCGGGTGGTCCGTTCCTGGACGAACAATTATGCGGGGCTTGCCCAGGTCCACCAACTGGTCACAGATATCGTCGCCGGAGGCGTCGGCCGGGACGAGGCCGTCCGCCGGCTCGACGAGATCGTCCGGCGCCCCAAGCCGTTCCCGCGCTGGATGGTGACAGTGGCGTTCGCGGTGTTCGCGGCCGTGTTCGTGGCCGTCATTGGCGGCGGACCCGGCGCCTCGGCCGTGGCGTTCGCCTCCAACCTGCTCATCAGCCTGGTGGCCCGGAAGCTGGGCCGCTGGCGGACACCTGACTTCTTCATTACGGCGGCCTGTTCCTTTGTGGTGACGGTCATCGCGCTGCTGATGTGGAGGTTCGGTAGTCCCGTGGGGATCCGGCTGGCGCCCGCCATTGTGGTGGTGGGCGGAATCCTGCTGCTGCTTCCCACCGGGCGGCTCGTGTCCTCAGTCCAGGACGCCATCAACGGCTTCCCCGTCACGGCGGCGGGCCGCTTCCTGTCCACCCTGCTGACGTTCGGCGCGGTGGTGGCCGGGATCGCCGTCGCGTTCGTGGTGGGGGACAGGATCGGCATGGAACCGATCAGCGTCACAGAGACCTTCCCGCCGGCGTACCCGCTTTGGGTTCAGGTGATCCTGGTGGCCATCGCGGTGGTGGCAATCGGCGTCACAGAACAGACGGACTGGAAGCTGCTGCTTCCGACGGCGGCCGTCGGTGTGGTGGGGCACCTGGCCCTGATAGGCGGCGAGGCGCTGGGCATTGGCCCGCGGTTCTCGCCGGCGCTGGCCGCCGTCGTGATCGGCCTGCTGGCCCGCGTGGTGGCGCTGAAGATGGGGGCACCGCAGCTGGTGGTCGCCGTGCCGGCCGGTTTGATTCTCCTGCCGGGCCTTACCATTTTCCGGTCGATGTACGTCCTGACCATCGAGGAATCCGAGATCCTGCTCGGGGCAGGCGGGATGCTCAGCGCCGGGGCGATTGTGTTCGGCGTGGCCGGCGGCATTGTGCTTGGTGACACGCTGGCCCGGCCGCTCACGCGCAGCCTGGCCAGCAACGAGCGGCGGCGGTCCCGCCGCCGCTAGGCCCTGCTGGATCTTCCCGGCGTAAGATCTCGCGGGCCTTGGATTTTGCGGCGTCAGATTTTCCCTGCGTCAGATCTTGCCTGCGTCAGATCTTGCCGATCGGGAGCTTCTTCTCGGCCTGGAAGACGTCCTCCACGCGGCCCTTGGCCCAATAGCCGGACAGTGAAACCTGGCTGCGGTCCAGGCCGCGCTCGCCGAACAGCACCTCCCGCAGGCCCTTCATGTAGCCGCGCTCACCGTGCGCAAAAACATCCACCCGGCCGTCGGGCCAGTCGGCATTGCGCACCGCCTCCACCAGCAGGTCACCCTCGCCGGCGGGAACGCCGCCGCGCTGCAGCCAGACCAGCTCGAGCCCGGCCGGGGCGCTGATCGGCTGGACGTCCGCGCCGGAGTCCACCTCGAGAAAGGCCAGGCCCCTGGCATGCGCCGGAAGGGACTCGATGACGGCGGCCACGGCCGGCAATGCCGCCTCGTCAGCCGCCAGCAGATACCAGTCCGCCGCTGGATCGGGGTTGTAGCCGCCGCCGGGGCCCGTGAAGATGAGGCTGTCGCCGGGTTCGGCAGCGGCTGCCCAGGGGCCTGCCAGGCCTTCGTCGCCGTGGACGACGAAATCGATGGCCAGTTCTCCCGCGGCCGTATCCACCCAACGGACCGTGTAGGTCCGCGTGTGCGGCCACAGCTCCCGGGGCATGGTTTCCCGGATGGCCCAAAGGTCCACGGGCCGTGGGTAGTCCACTTCGGGCTGCGGAAAGACGATCTTGACGTACCGGTCCACGAAGTCATTGTTCACGTAATCAGCGAACCCGGCGCCGCCCGCGACAATCCGCACCATGTGAGCGGAAAGCTGCTCCCGGCGAAGCACAGTCAGGGTGACCTGCGGACGGGATTTTTTGGTGGCGGTGGTGTCGGCCGGGAGGGAGGTCATGGGGGTAAGCCTAGCCTAAGCTCCTTGGCCGGAGCTGAGGAGCGGGACGGCGGGGAGTTCCCAGTCCACGGGGTCGGCGCCCTGTTCTGTCAGCAGCGCGTTGGCGCGGCTGAACGGCCGGGAGCCGAAGAACCCGCGCGAGGCAGACAGCGGGCTGGGGTGGACGCTGGCCACCACAGGGGTGGTGCCCAGGAGGGGCCGTACGCTCTCGGCGTCCTTGCCCCAAAGCACTGCCACCAGCGGCGCGCTGGTTCCCTCCGCTGTCCGGCGGCCGACGACGGCGGTCACTGCCGCCGTCGTGATCGTTTCCCAGCCCTTGCCGCGGTGCGAGCCGGCGGCGCCCTCACGCACGCTGAGCGCCCGGTTCAGCAGCAGCACGCCCTGGTCCGCCCAGGCGCCGAGGTCACCGTGGATCCGCGGCGGCAGACCCAGGTCCGATGCAAGCTCCTTGTAGATGTTGGCCAGGCTGCGCGGGATGGGCCGGGTGCCGGCGTCCACGGAAAAGGCGAGCCCCACGGCGTGTCCTCTGGTGGGGTAGGGATCCTGGCCGACGATCAGGACCCGCACCCCGTTCAACGGCTGCCGGAATGCCCGGAGGACGTTCGACGCCGACGGCAGCACCCGCTGCCCGGCCGCCTCCTCGGCCGCCAGGAAAGTCAGCACGGACCTCAACTCGGCCTCCACCCCGGCAAGGGCGTCGGCCCAGTCGGGTGCCATAAGCTCGCCGAAGGGGAGCCCGGCCAGCTCCGCAAAGTCCGGGCCGGCCGCCGTTGCAGGTTCCAAATCGAAGAGCGGTTCAGGTTCCGTCACGGTGTCCATTCTCCCGTACAGCTGTCCGAAGCCTGCTGCCCTTCCCTTGGAACGGGCCGAGGGGTGCCGCCGTGGCGCAAATGACAACGCTGTTATTCCTCCGTAACATAGGGGAGGTACTTTGACCGGATTCAGCTAAGGAGAGCGCAGTGGCCGAGCCGTTGCAGGACCACCTCGCAGAGCGGGATCCAGGACGGGATCCAGAGCAGCACTCAGCGCTGGAGCACGGGCTGCGGGGCGGCTCACTGCTGGACGACTTCAAGCTCAGGGACTCGCCGCTGAGCGAGCGGGAGCAGCAGATTCTCGCTCTGGAGCGGCAGTGGTGGAAGTACGCCGGCGCCAAGGAACAGGCCATCCGGGAGCTCTTCGACCTGTCCGCGACGCACTACTATCAGATCCTCAACGCACTGATCGATACAGAGCACGCGCTGGCCCACGACCCCATGCTCGTGAAGAGATTGCGTAGACTACGTACGTCACGTCAGCGGGCCCGCACTGCACGCCGCCTTGGATCTGACGCGTAACTGCTAGTGCCGGACTGCCGGCGAAAACCAACAAGGACGCCTCTTCACCATGACTAATTTTGCTCGGGACGAATTCGACAGGGTGCCTGAGGTCTCCTCCCGGCAGGGCGTACACCGCGCTGCCTCCGCGCCGTCGCGCCCGAAGTTGTGGCCGATCCTTTCCGTGGGAATCGCGGCGCTCGCCGTCGGCCTGGTTGCTTTCCTCCTGCTGCCGCAGCTGGGGTTGCAGCCCGCCATCACGCCGCCGCCCGCCGCGGCGGCCGACACGTCAACGGCGCCGGCCAGCCCCACGGCGACGCCCTCTGCAAGTGCGACGCCCAGCGCCACCCCTTCGGCCTCGGCGTCCGCCTCCGAACCGGCTTCGCCCTCCGCGCTGGAGCCCGCCACCTCGGAGACCATTGCACCTGCAGCCGTGGACAAGTCGCAGCCGGTCGCCATTTTCAACGGAACGCTGACCTCCGGACTGGCCGGACGGGTAGGTGCCACGGTCAAGGCCGATGGCTGGGTTCTCGGTGAGGTGGCCAACTGGCAGGGCGCCCCGCAGCAGCAGTCGGTGATCTTCTACTCCGACGCTGCCCACCGTGCCAGCGCCGAGGCGCTCAGCGCGTTGCTGAACATCCCCACGCTGGTGGAGAGTGCGGACTTCCGCACGCCCGTTGCAGTGGTGCTGGGCCCCGGCTACCAGTAGCAATTCCGGTTACGCCTGAATAACTATTGCCTCCGCGCCGGGCCGCAGGCCTGCGCCTCAACGGGCCTGACTCGATAGAGTGATGGCAGGCTTCAAGGCGTAATTCACGGCACACGTCGACGTGGGCCTTGCGGAAGCAACCTGAAAGTGTGGGGATCATGGCATTGGGAACCGTGAAGTGGTTCAACGCGGAAAAGGGCTACGGCTTCATCACCGTTGACGAGTCAGGCGACGACGTTTTCGTGCACTGGTCCGCCATCGAGACCGACGGGTTCCGGGCGCTGGACGAAGGCCAGCGCGTGGAACTGGAAGTGGGCGAGGGCGAAAAAGGTCCGCAGGCCGAAAAGGTCCGGCCCGTCTAGTGGCACGCGCAGGTCTCAGGGTTCCTGCCGTCTGGGGCGCCGCCGGCTGGTGTGCCGCCGCTGCGCTGACACTCGGCGCCTGCTCCGGGTCCGGGGACAACGCCCGGACTGCTCCGGTTGAAGCCAGCGGCGACGGGACCCTGCGGATCGGGCTGGTCCTCGACAACACCGGGCCGCAGTCCTTCCTGAACGCCGCCCAGCTGGCCGCCGCCAAGCTCGCCGTCCAGGAGATCAACGCTGCTGGCGGGCACAAGGGCCGGCCCGTGGAGCTGCTGCCCCAAACCACCGGGGGCGACACCGCTGCCCAGGCCCGGAAACTCGTTGATGCCAAAGCGGACGTCGTGATTGGTCCCACCGATTCCAGCCGGGCGCCCGCTGCCATCGACGTGCTGTCCAAAGCCAGGATTACGCTCATCTCTCCCGCCAACACGGCTCCGGAACTCAGCAGTTACAAGAGCGGGGGCTACTACTTCCGCACGGCGGCGGCTGACATCGCACAGGCTCCCGTTCTGGTGAAACTCGCCCGGGATGCCGGTGCAAAAAGCCTTGCGGTGGTCTACGAGGACGGCACCTACGGCCAGGCCGTGTCTGCAGCAGTGTCCGCCTCTGCCAAGGCCAGCGGGCTGGACCCCGTCACCGTCTCCGGCTTCAAGGCGGGCGAGGCGCAGCAGTCAGCTGCCGCCGCCCGCGACGCGGCGCCGGACGCCGTCGTCGTTCTGGCCAGGGACGGTGCGCAGGGAGCCATCGCCGAGCTCACCAACGCCGGAGTGCCTGGAAACAAACTCATTTTGGGCGACGCCGCCTTCAGGCAGTACGGGTCCGCACTCG
Source organism: Arthrobacter sp. UC242_113 (assembly GCF_044054585.1). Taxonomy (NCBI): domain Bacteria; kingdom Bacillati; phylum Actinomycetota; class Actinomycetes; order Micrococcales; family Micrococcaceae; genus Arthrobacter; species Arthrobacter sp. UC242_113. The sequence continues at coordinate 44,858 of NZ_CP171968.1, forward strand.
GATCAAAGTCGCTGGAGGGGGCCCGCGCCCTGGTGCCCGGAGTCTTCCCCTCGGCGCACTTCCAGGCTGAACTCGTGGCCATCGATGGGGGACTCAAGGATACGACGTTCGCGGCCGAGACTTATGATGCGGTGAATCTTGCGGCCCTGGCCGCTGCTGTGGCGGAGGACGACGCCGGTACCTCCATCGCCGGTACGCTGATCTTTGTCTCCGGCGGCACTTCGGGCAGCCGGGCGTCCGCCTCGCCATCAGGCCAGCCGGCCGTCTGCCCGACATACAAGGACTGCCTCGCCGCCATCCGGGACGGGAAGGCCATCGACTACGACGGCGAATCTGGCCCCGTCCGCTTCGATGCGAACGGCGACGTCACTGCCGCCAGGTACATGGTGTTCACGTACGGGGCCGACAACAAAGCCAAGCTCACGGGAAGTGAGGCCGCCGGCAGGTCTGCCGGCTGACCGCTGGTTGATCGCTGGCAGCGAATACTCTCCGCGTTCGCGGGATTTACAAGCACATCTGCTTGCACTCTCCCCGGGGGAGTGCTAATTATTGATTAGCACTCCAGCGTGCCGACTGCTAAAGGGTTGACCGGTTCCGGCCGGCGCACCCCCGGCACCGGCGCAAGGAGCGAAAGAAACACCTGGTTGGGGTGAGATCCGGACCGTTGGGCGTACATAGGCCTGCGGAAAAGATCGTCCGTCGCGGGCACCGCAGCGAGGTTCCTTCTTAACGACTGTCCCGAAAGGACTACTGCCGTTATGGCCAAGATCATTGCATTTGATGAAGAGGCACGCCGCGGTCTTGAGCGGGGCCTGAACACCCTCGCCGACGCCGTCCGGGTCACCCTCGGCCCGCGTGGCCGCAACGTCGTCCTCGAAAAGAAGTGGGGCGCCCCCACGATCACCAACGATGGTGTTTCCATCGCCAAGGAGATCGAGCTGGACGATCCCTACGAGAAGATCGGCGCCGAGCTGGTCAAGGAAGTTGCCAAGAAGACGGATGACGTCGCTGGCGACGGCACCACGACGGCCACCGTCCTGGCCCAGGCACTGGTCAAGGAAGGCCTGCGCAACGTCGCGGCCGGCGCTGACCCGCTGTCCCTCAAGCGCGGCATCGAGAAGGCTGTTGAAGCCGTCACCGCCGAGCTGCTGAACTCCGCCAAGGAAATCGAAACCAAGGAAGAGATCGCCGCCACGGCTTCCATCTCCGCCGGTGACGACGAAATCGGCGCCCTGATCGCCGAAGCCCTGGACAAGGTGGGCAAGGAAGGCGTCATCACGGTCGAGGAGTCCAACACCTTCGGCCTCGAGCTGGAGCTCACCGAAGGCATGCGCTTCGACAAGGGCTACATCTCCGCTTACTTCGTCACGGACACCGAGCGCCAGGAAACGGTCCTCGAAGACCCGTACATCCTGATCGTCAACTCCAAGATCTCCAACGTCAAGGAACTGGTTGCTGTCCTCGAGAAGGTCATGCAGTCCAACAAGCCGCTGCTGATCATTGCCGAAGACATCGAGGGCGAGGCTCTGGCCACCCTGATCGTCAACAAGATCCGCGGCACCTTCAAGTCCGTCGCCGTCAAGGCTCCGGGCTTCGGTGACCGCCGCAAGGCGCAGCTGGCCGACATCGCCATCCTCACCGGTGGACAGGTCATCGCCGAGGAAGTCGGCCTCAAGCTTGAGACCGCCGGCCTCGAGCTCCTGGGCAAGGCACGCAAGGTTGTCGTGACCAAGGACGAGACCACCATCGTCGAAGGTGCAGGCGACGCCGACCAGATCGCCGGCCGCGTTTCCCAGATCCGCGCCGAGATCGAAAACTCCGACTCCGACTACGACCGCGAGAAGCTGCAGGAGCGCCTGGCCAAGCTGGCCGGCGGCGTTGCAGTCATCAAGGCCGGTGCCGCCACGGAGGTTGAGCTCAAGGAGCGCAAGCACCGCATTGAGGACGCTGTCCGCAACGCCAAGGCTGCCGTCGAAGAGGGCATCGTTGCCGGTGGTGGCGTGGCCCTGATCCAGGCCGGCGCCAAGGCATTCGCCAACCTGCAGCTCCAGGGCGACGAAGCAACCGGTGCGAACATCGTCCGCGTTGCCATCGACGCCCCGCTGAAGCAGATCGCCTACAACGCAGGCCTCGAGCCCGGCGTTGTGGTGGACAAGGTCCGCGGCCTGCCTGCCGGCCACGGCCTGAACGCAGCAACCGGCGAATACGTCGACCTGCTGGCCGCCGGCATCAACGACCCGGTCAAGGTAACCCGCTCTGCCCTGCAGAACGCGGCTTCCATTGCCGGCCTGTTCCTCACCACCGAGGCAGTCGTAGCCGACAAGCCGGAGAAGAACGCTCCCGCCATGGGCGGCGGCGACGAGATGGGTGGCATGGGCGGCTTCTAGCCTCCCCGCTGCTCCCAGCTGGCTAACGAGTGCGGCCCCCTCCACGGAGGGGGCCGCACTTTTTTGTCTGCGCATTTTGTCCGTGCATCTTTGTCCGTGCAGTCTGGCAGGATGGTTCGGTGACGATTACTGCAGCAGCCGACGGTTCGGCTTTGGGAAACCCGGGTCCCGCGGGGTGGGCCTGGTACGTGAACGACGACTGCTGGCGGGCCGGCGGCTGGCCGCACGGAACCAACAACCAGGGTGAGCTGATGGCCGTCCTGGACCTCTTCCGCTCCACAGCACACCTCCCGGACGAGGACCTGCACATACTTTGCGACAGCCAGTACGTGATCAATTCCGTGACGAAGTGGATGCCGGGATGGAAGCGCAAAGGGTGGCGCAAAGCGGACGGCAAACCCGTGCTGAACGTGGACATCCTCAAGGACATCGACCGGGAGCTCGCCGGGCGGAAGTACAGGTTCGAATGGGTCAAGGGCCACGCTGGGCACGAGCTGAACGAAGCCGCCGACGAACGCGCCCGGGCCGTGGCAATTGCCTACCAGCAGGGCGTCGCCGCCCGGTCAGGCCCGGGGTTTCCCGACGCCGAACCGGCAGCGGCCCGGCGGGCCGTCAAGGAGGGCCGGGGCGAGGGCGGTATCCCTTCACTGTTTGAGTCCGAAACACCGGCCCGCCGCGCGGAAGCCGGCGCTCCCTCCCGTGCGGAAGCCGGCATTAGGGTTCGCCCGGAGCCCGCCGCCCCGGCGCTTTTCGGATCCGACGAGCCTGACCTCTTCAGCGAACTGGGCGCCGACGAACTTGGCGTCGATGCGTTCGCGGAAGCCCCGGAGGGCGCCACGCCCGAAGAAACGGTCGAGGCCCTGGAACGCGAACTCCTCCGCCCGGATGTCCGCAGCGACATCGGGCGGACGGGTCAGCTCCTGCACCCTGACTTCACCGAAATCGGGACAGCCGGACGCCTCTGGACGCGCGACGCCATGATGATGTCACTCGAGGAAAGCCCGGCTGGTCCTGTTGATCTGGACGTGCTCAGTGCGGACCGGATCGGCACGGACACGGTCCTGCTGACCTACCGCAGCTACTCCCGCGCCGGCTCAGCCCTGCGAAGCTCCCTGTGGGTCCTGGACGGCGAACAGTGGCGCCTGCGGTTCCACCAGGGCACGCCAGAAGCCTGAGGGCCCAAAGCGCTGAGTTGCCGGAAGCCGGAGTTGCCCCGAAGCCTGAGCCCGGCCGCGGGTGACTAACCGTAGGCGTCAGCTGAAGCGCTGCGCGTTGCCCTGCTCCGCCTGCGCATAGGTGTCCGCAGCCGATGACAAGGCCAGGTTGATGGAGGCGAGGGAGGCCTCGACCTTGCCCTGGGTCAGCGTCCACTCGGCAACGAGCGCCTGGAAGTTGGTGGCAGCCGAGCCGCGCCACGTGGCCTGCAGTTCATCCAGCCCGTGCTTCATCGCCTGGACGTCGGCGCTGATCCGGTCAACGGTCGCCTTGACGTTGGCTGATTTCACCTGCAGTAGGTCGGTATCGACGGAAATGATGCTCATGACGGGCCTCTCGACATCCTGGGGGACTGCCCCAGCAGGACAGTCGCAATGGCTGGCGGACCGGCCATTCCGGTCCGCTACATCGAGCCTAGGAACCCGACGGCAGGCGGTGCCACAACGCGCTCCGCTATGTGGATAAACGGTTCCCGCCGGCAACCCGCTTCCCGGCGGCAGCGCCGTCTCCGGCCATACTGTCGTCCGAGAACGTCCCGATCCTGTCCGCTTCGATGCCGTCCTCGCGGGGGGAGTCCTCCCGGAGCGGGAGGCTGACCACGAGTGTCGCGCCTCCGCCGTCGGTACCATTCACCCGGACGGAGCCGCCGTGCGAGCCGATGATGGCGGCCACGATCGCCAGGCCGAGGCCGCTGCCGCCCGTATCCCGGGTACGGGAGGTATCGGCCCGGTAGAAGCGCTCGAAGACCTTGGTGGCTTCGGTGTCGGAGATTCCGGGCCCGTGGTCCCGGACCTCGAGGACCGCCTGGGCTGAACCGGAGCCGCCCTGCCGGACGCCCACCGCGATTTCGATGGGTGTTCCCTCCGGCGTGTAGCGCAGCGCGTTGCCCACGAGATTGCCGATGACCTGGCGGAGCTTCGCTTCATCTCCCAGCACCGGTGCCGGCCCGGCGCTTCCGCCGTGGAGGCCCGTCAGAGTGATGGCCCGCGTCCGGGCACTGGCCTGCGTGTCAACCACGGCGTCATGCGCGAGCAGTTGCAGGTCGATGGGCTTGCGCTGCAGCGGACGCTGCTCATCGAGGCGTGCCAGCAGCAGCAGGTCCTCCACCATGGACCCCATCCGTTTGGCCTCACTCTCGATCCGGCCCATGGCATTGGCCACGTCCTCGGAGGACTGCAAGGCGCCGTGCCGGTACAGCTCCGAGTAACCCCGGATCGTCACTAGCGGGGTGCGCAGCTCGTGCGAGGCGTCGGCGGCGAACCGGCGCATCCGGTCCTCGGAGGCCATCCGTGCCGCGAACGCTGCCTCGATGTGGGCGAGCATGGCGTTCAGTGACTGGCCCAGGCGGCCGACCTCCGTCGTCGGATTCTCCACGTCGACGCGGCGGGACAGGTCACCGGCGGCGATGGCCGCAGCGGTCTTTTCCACCCTGGCCAGCGGCCGGAAGGACCGGGTCACTGTCCAGTTGGCGATGAAGAAAGCCAGGATAAGGGCCAACAGCCCCGCGCCCACCACAACCAGGGTGGCATGGCGCAGTACCTCATCCACGGACGAAAGCGGCAGCCCGATGACCAGCACTGACCTCTGCTGGTTGCTGTCCACGATGCTGACCGCTACCACCCGCCAGTTCGCCCCGTCCTTGCCGCGGACCTGGTACGGCTCCAGCCCGCGATCGCGGGCCTCGTCCACGGAAATGGTATCGATGGCCGGACGGTGGAGTTCCGTGCCGCCCAGCCGCCGGCCCTGGGCGCCCGGATAGTACACCACCACGGAGTAGTCCGTGGGAACGACGGGGTTTGGCACGAGAAGCTGGCTGAAGGACCGTTGTTCCTGGATGGATTCGACGGCGGCCCCGAGCTTGTCGTCCACCTGGCCCTCGAGGTACGTGCGCAGCAGTGTCAGGGTGCCGGCGCCGGTCACCGCCAGGGCCACCAGCAGGAGTGCCATCATGATGGCCACCAGCTGGGACCGGAGGTTGGCGGACTTCCAGCGGTCCAGCGCTGACTTCCATCGTTCCAGCAAGGTCAGCGCTTTTCTGCTGTCCGCAGCACGTACCCGACGCCGCGCTTGGTCTGGATGAGGGCCGGGGCGTCGGGATCGATGTCCACCTTGCGCCGCAGGTAGGAAATGTAGGACTCCACGATGGAGGCGTCGCCGTTGAAGTCGTATTCCCAGACGTGGTCCAGGATCTGTGCCTTGGAAAGGACCCGGTTCGGGTTGAGCATCAGGTACCGCAGCAGCTTGAACTCGGTGGGGGACAGCTCGATCACTTTGCCGCCGCGGCGCACTTCGTGGGCGTCGTCGTCGAGCTCCAGGTCATCCACCCGGATGACGGCCTCGTCATCCTCCAGCATCGGCTGCGTCCTGCGGAGCACGGCACGGATGCGGGCCACCACCTCATCAAGGCTGAAGGGCTTGGTGACGTAGTCGTCCCCGCCCACCGTCAGCCCGGTGACCTTGTCCTCGGTGTCATCCTTGGCGGTCAGGAACAGGACAGGGAAATGCTTGCCCGCCGCACGCAGCCGGCGGGTGACGGTGAAGCCGTCCATGTCCGGAAGCATGACGTCCAGCACCGCGAGGTCGGGTGCGTGCGCCTCAACGGCAGCCAGCGCCTCCCGCCCGTTCCCCGCGGACACCACTTCGAAGCCGGCGAAGCGCAAGGAAGTGGAGAGCAGCTCGCGGATGTTCGGTTCGTCATCAACCACGAGGAGCTTCGCTTCGGCGCTGTTCTTTTTCATATTCCCATGATGCTCCCAGAATCTGGGAGTTTTCTGGATGAATGTTGTGTGTTGGTTGGGTCAGCAGGATTCGACGTCCTTGGCGTCCATGATGCGGTAGGCGTAGCCCTGCTCGGCCAGGAAACGCTGGCGCTTGGCCGCGAAATCCTGGTCCAGGGTGTCGCGGGCAACGAGGGAGTAGAACCGGGCCGCGCGTCCGTCCTGCTTGGGCCGCAGCAGTCGGCCGAGCCGCTGGGCCTCCTCCTGGCGCGAACCGAAGGAGCCGGAAACCTGGATGGCCACCGAGGCCTCGGGCAGGTCGATGGAAAAGTTGGCCACTTTGGACACCACTAGGGTCTGGACTTCCCCGGCGCGGAAGGCGTCAAAGAGCTTCTGGCGGGCCTTGACCGGGGTTTCGCCCTTGATGACCGGGGCATCCAGCCGCTCGCCGAGCTCGTCGAGCTGGTCGATGTACTGCCCGATTACCAGGACCTGCTCGCCGCGGTGGTGCGCCACCAGCTGTTCGGCCACGAGGGTCTTCGTCTCGGACGTGGCGCACAGCCGGTACTTGTCCGCATCCTCGGCCATGGCATACGCCACGCGCTCGTCCTTGGGAAGATCCACGCGGACCTCCACGCAGTCCGCGGGGGCGATGTAGCCCTGGGCCTCGATGTCCTTCCATGGTGCGTCATAGCGCTTGGGGCCGATGAGGCTGAAAACCTCACCCTCCCGGCCGTCTTCACGCACCAGCGTCGCCGTCAGGCCGAGCCGCCGCCGGGCCTGCAGGTCCGCCGTCATCCGGAAGATCGGGGCCGGCAGCAGGTGGACCTCGTCGTAGATGATCAGGCCCCAGTCGTGGCCGTCGACGAGCTCCAGGTGCGGGTAGAGGCCGCCTCGCTTGGTGGTGAGGACCTGGTACGTTGCGATGGTCACCGGGCGGACTTCCTTGACGGCGCCCGAGTACTCGCCGATCTCATCCTCCGTCAGCGAGGTCCGCCTGAGCAGTTCGTCCTTCCACTGCCGTGCCGAGACGGTGTTGGTGACGAGGATCAGCGTCGTGGTGGAGCTGGTGGCCATCGCCGCGGCGCCCACAAGCGTCTTGCCCGCACCGCAGGGAAGCACGACGACGCCGCTGCCGCCGGCCCAGAAGTTCTCCGTGGCCAGCCGCTGGTACGGCCGCAGCGTCCAGCCCGACTCGTTCAGCATGATGGGGTGCGGGGCCCCGTCGACGTAGCCCGCCAGGTCCTCCGCGGGCCAGCCGATCTTCAGTAGCAGCTGCTTCAGCTGGCCGCGCTGGGAGGAATGGACCACCACTGTCTCGGCGTCGATGCGCGGGCCCAGCAGCGGCTGGATCTTCTTGGCCCTGCTGACCTCCTCGAGCACCGGGTAGTCGCTGGTCCGCATGACCAGGCCGTGCTGGGGGTCCTTCTCCAGCCGCAACCGGCCGTAGCGGGACATGGTTTCTTCGATGTCGATCAGCAGCGAGTGCGGCACGGGGAACCGGGAATACTTCAGCAGCGTATCCAGCACCTTCTCGGCGTCGAGCCCTGCTGCCCGGGCGTTCCACAGCCCCAGCGGCGTGAGCCGGTAGCTGTGCATGTGCTCGGGTGCGCGCTCCAGTTCGGCGAAGGCCGCGATGGCGTGCCGGGCCTCCGTCGCCTGCTCGTGGTCCACTTCGAGGAGGATGGTCTTGTCGCTCTGGACAATCAGGGGGCCGTCATTCACGCAGGTAGAACCTTCACTGCTGCATTTCCTCTGCTGCCTCGATATCGATGATCCGGTGGATGGAGAGCACCCGCTCCGTGTCCTTGGCGGGGTCGAAGACGCGGACGCGCCCGCCCGCCACGGAGACCGGAACAACGGTTTCCAGTTTCGCATTACCCAGGCTGTCGACGACGTTCATGACCACTTTTTGCCGGAGCCGGATGGCCTTGTGCAGGGTCTCCAGACCCAGCTGGGTCGCCTCCTCGGCGCCGGCGGCAGCCGGACGGGAGCCGTTGGGGCTGGCTCCGTGCTCCGCACGGCTGCGCAGAATGGCTAGCTGGGCGGCGACGTCGGCGTCGGGAAGGGCGGTGCGCGGCGCGCTGTAGACGGGGCGCCCGGTGCCGGGAAGGGGGACGGTCCGGTTGAGGCGGACGACGGCGGATCCGGCCTCTTCGACGGCAGGGGACAGTCCCAGCCCGCGCAGCACGAGGGCCGTCTGCCGGGGTGAGGCCATGGAGACCAGGACGGTGGGGGCGATCCGGACCAGGCCCAGGGACGAGGCCGCAGCCTCCCGGCAGAGCTCACTGAGCGCAGCTTCGTCATCGCTCTGGATGAAGCTGGCCGCCGCCCCGACCCGCAGCTTGCCGTGCCTGGCGGCTGTGTCCTCCACGAGGTACTGCAGCGGCTGCGGAACGGCGGTGGCGGAGTACCGGCGGAGGAAATCGAGGATGGCTGCAGCGTCCTGGCCCGAGTCCAGGGCGCGCCGGATGGACTCCGCGGAGAACCGGTACGTCGTGGCCGGGCCCTGCCCTTCGGCGTCGGCCATCCGCTGGAGCTGCTCGGCCAGGTCGGGGGCGAGGTAGCCGGGCGCCACCGCGGTCAGGTCGGCCTGCAGGAGCACATGGTTGAGGGCAGCCGGGAGATGTTCGCCCAGGAGGTCCATAGCGTCCTCAGGCGCGTCCGCGGCGATGGCGGCACCCAGCTGGCTGAGCGCGCCGGACCCGATCAGCCCCAGCAGCTCCGCCTCGGCAAGCACGCCGCTGATCAGGGAACTGAACCGCCGCGCCATGCGGGGCTGTGACCACTCGGCACGCAGCAGCACGGCCTCCGCATTGAGCACCGGCGCCGCCCCGTCCGGCACCTCCGCCTCGAGCGTCAGCTCCCGCAGTATCTCCAGGATCCTCTTGCGGATGACGGGCGCGTCGGACCGCTGCGCCTCGGCGGAGAGGGCGTTGACGGTGGCCGCCGGGGCGGGCCGGTGGTTGGCGGGCCCAGCGGGCTGGCCGTTCGTGGGCTGCCCCACGAGTGACGGGGCGCGCTCGCTGGCCAGCCAAGCGGTGACGAGCCACAGCCACTGTTCCTGCCGCGGCAGCCCGAGCCATTCCAGCTGGGGCGGCTGCACCCAGCACGAACTGTCCACGTCCAGCCGGATCAGGCCCGCCAGGGCGCAGAGCTCCAGCATCACCGCGGTGGTGTGATGGTCCACGCGGAGGGTCTCAGCGAGCCGGCGCATCTCGCGGATGCCCACGCCGCCGCTCCGCAGGGTGGCCAGGGGCTGGTCCCTGACCGCCTGCAGCAATTCGCCGGTGAGGCGCAGGGTTTCGGCGATAGCCCCGAGCGCGGCGTTGCGGCGGAGTGCGGCGGTGGTGACGCCGAGCATCGGGGCGGGCGGAGCCAGGGAGAAGTTGTTGATGATGGCGCCGCCGCGCAAGGAAATGCCCACGCTATGCGGCAGTTCCACGTGTGCCGCATCCAGCGGCACCAGCAGGCCCCGGGCCAGCAGCCAGTCGACGGGCCCGACGTCGTGACCTTCAGTGGTGACGGAAGCCTTTCGCTGGGCCTGGGGTACGGCACCCATCGCCCAGTTGCTGAACCGGGCCAGGAGCGCCGTGGTCCGTTCCGGGGCGCCGGCGAGGAGCGCCTGCAGTCCCTCGGGGGAAGAGGTCCAGTGCTGCAGCGCCAGCGCTGCTTCCATTGGTGTGGTGGCCGCCTGCACGGCCGCGCCGCTGCGGTGCAGCTCCGCTACGAGCTGGACAACGCGCTGGGCGAAGGCCGGCTGCAGCCTGACCAGTTCGGTGTAGCTGCGCCCCAGCCCTGCCGGGTAGATCCCGACGACGTCCTTCAGGCTGCTCACCGGAAGATAGAAGCGCTGCCTCTGGGCGCCGGGGCCAGCCCCGTGCGGCGGCTCCGCCCGCTGCACCAGGGCGAGATCGTGCAGCGACTGCAGGAGCTGCTCGATGGCCGCCACAGTTGAACCTGCGATGGCCTTCTTCAGCACCGCGGCCGATGCGCTGTGCCCGGTGTCCGTGTTGGTACACAGGTGCAGGGTCTCCAGCACCTGCATCTGCGGACGGTTCAGGCGCTCCAAGGCCCGCTGCACGCTCACCCGTGCGCTGGCGCGGGCGGCCAGGGCCGGGAAGTCTGGAACGCCGGGGGAGATCAGGTCCGGCCGCGCAGCGAACAAAGCCCGCAGCGACTCGTCGCTGCGTGCCTCCAGTTCCTTGCTGAGCGCTCGAATGAGGGACATCAGTCCAACGTTACCGCCCGCCGGGGCTTCCTGCCCGGCGGCGGGCGGAAACGCCGTTTGCCACCAGCACGAGCATCAGCAGGAAGGCCGCCGGAAGGCCATAGAGTGCCGTTGACGTGATCCACTGCGGCGCCGCCTGGCCCGCAGCGGCCAGGGCCATGACCGCCCCGACTGCTGCGAGGGACAAAACTGCAAGGAGCACTGCGGCCGCCATCAGTGGCCGCCGGATACGCGCGGATGTCATGGACGTAACGCTAACAGCAGTGCCGCGGCCGCGCCTCAAAGCGGGATTAGCCTGCCAGTCAGGATAACCTTGAAGGAACAGACCAACATGGACCAGGCAGTCATACCCTGAACCCGCACATCAGTGCGGATGCGGTGACGGCCGGCCGTGTCCCAGAACGTCAGAACGAAGAAGGTTGATTAGGTGCCTACCGGCAAGGTCAAGTGGTACGACAAGGATAAAGGTTTCGGATTCCTCGCGGGCGAGGACGGACAGGAAGTGTTCCTTCCCAAGTCGGCGCTGCCCGCCGGAGTTACGGAACTGAAGGCCGGCACCCGGGTTGAGTTCGGCGTCGCGGACGGACGCAAGGGCGCCCAGGCCCTGGGCCTGCGCGTCCTCGACAAGACACCGTCCATCGCAAAGGCCAAGCGCCCCAACGCGAGGGATCTTGCCCCGCTGGTGCAGGACCTGGTGACTGTCCTGGACAACCTGTCCGGCACGTTGTCGTCCGGCAAGTACCCGGACGGCAACAAGGGCAAGGCTATTGCCACTGCCCTGCGTAAGGTTGCCGACGAGCTGGACGCCTAGGCCTCCCGATGAACCCGGAACCTGAACAGGCCGAATCCAAGGTGGAACCCAAGGCACCCCGGCGCCGCACCGGTGTCCCGGTATGGCGGACGGGGAAGCCTGACGCCGTGCTGGCCGCTGCCGTGGACGCGGCCCGGACCGCCATCGAAGGCATCGCGAAGGCATCCGAAATCGGGGACCACCTGGCCGCCCGGACCGAGGGTGACCGCGTGGTGACACACCTTTTCGAATCACGGCTTCCGGGGTACCTCGGCTGGCAGTGGTATGCCGTCCTGACACGCAACTCCCGCTCCAAGGTGATCACGGTCAACGAGCTTGGCCTGCTCCCGTCCGAAGACTCGATCCTCGCTCCGGAGTGGGTCCCGTGGGCCGAGCGCGTACGCCCGGAGGACGCACAGGAGCAGGACGAGCAGGAAGCTCCGGGGGAGGCGCCCACTGGCTCTGAAACAGAGCCCGACGCCGAGACAGCGGCTGACGCTGAAACAGAGCCCGACGCCGAGACAGCGGCTGACGCTGAAGCAGAGTCGGACGCCGAGACAGCGGCTGACGCTGAAGCAGAGTCGGACGCCGAGACAGCGGCTGACGCTCAAGAACGCGACTAATCACAACGATTATTGGTTCACAACCACCGACGGCGCCGTCCGGACGCAAGCCCGGACGACGCCGTCGTACTTTAAGTGAAGAGTTATTGTCCAGATAATGGGGCTAAAAGGCCCTCCAACCCCGATTATCTGGACAAAAACTCGAAGCCGGCTGGCTACTTCTTCAGCTCGCCCACCACGTAGTCGATGCACTCCAGCAGGGCGGAGACATCGGACGGTTCGATGGCCACGAAGGTGGCGATACGCAGCTGGTTGCGTCCCAGCTTCCGGTAGGGCTCTGTGTCCACGATGCCGTTGGCGCGAAGCACCTTGGCGATGGCGGCGGCATCGATCGAGTCGTCGAAGTCGATGGTGGCGATGACGTTGGAGCGCTCGGCGGCGTTCGCAACGAACGGGGCAGCGAATTCGGAGGCTTCCGCCCACTTGTAGATGCGGCCGGCCGAGTCGGCCGTGCGGCCGGCGGCGAAGTCAAGGCCGCCATTGGCGTTCAGCCACTGCACCTGGGCATCCAGCGTGACGAGCGTGGACAGGGACGGGGTGTTGTACGTCTGGTTCAGCTTGGAGTTGTCGATGGCGGTCTTCAGGTCCAGGAAGTCCGGGATCCAGCGCCCGCTGGCCTTGACGCGCTCGGCCCGCTCCAGCGCTGCCGGGGAGAAGAGCCCCAGCCACAGCCCGCCGTCGGAGGCGAAGTTCTTCTGCGGCGCAAAGTAGTAGACGTCCGTCTGGGCCACGTCGACATCGAGGCCGCCTGCGGCCGAGGTTGCGTCCACCAACACCAGCGCGCCCTCGTCGGCGCCGTTCACTCGTTGGACGGGAGCAGCGACGCCCGTTGAGGTCTCGTTCTGCGGCCATGCGTACACGTCAACGCCCGCCTCTGCCTTGGGGGCGGGGCAGGTGCCGGGCTCGGACTTGATGATGGAGGACTCGGCGAGGAACGGCGCCTTGTTCGTTGCCGCGGCAAACTTGGACCCGAACTCGCCGAAGGACAGGTGCTGTGCCTTCTCTTCCACGAGGCCGAAGCTGGCGACGTCCCAGAACGCGGTGGAACCGCCGACGCCGAGAACAACCTCGTAGCCTTCGGGGGCACGGAAGAAGGTGCTCAGGCCTTCGCGGACGGATCCCACGAGGTTCTTCACGGGGGCCTGGCGGTGCGACGTGCCCAGGAGCGTCGTGGCGGCCGCCGAGAGGGCCTCGATCTGCTCGGGCCTGACCTTGGAGGGACCGGCGCCGAACCGTCCGTCCTTGGGCAGGAGGTTTGCGGGAATAGTGATGCTGGTGTCGCTCACATTGGCTCCAATTTTCGGCATGGAAGTGCGGTTCGGCTGGGTCGGGGCGATGGCCGGCAGGCACCATGACCGCCACGAAAGACTCTCCTTATTCTGCCCGAAGCGCGGATACCGCGGGAACACGCCCACGTCATAGTCCAGTCACTGAGATGGCCCCCGTCACAGGTCCGCGGATTATCCGGACTAATTCAAAATAGGCTAAGCTGGCACTGGACGTACGGGCAGACAGCCGGTGCTGCGCCGCCGTCATACAGGACCGCCGCTGCAGCTTGCCGGATCCCGGTGCGGCGGGCCCGCGGTACGGTGGGACGGACACAAATACTGGGCTCGAGGAGCTGAGCTGAATGACGGATCTGATCGACACCACGGAGATGTACCTTCGCACCATTCTGGAGCTGGAGGAAGAGAACATCGTGGCGCTTCGGGCACGCATCGCCGAACGTCTCCGCCACTCGGGCCCCACTGTTTCGCAGACCATCGGCCGGATGGAGCGCGACGGACTCGTCGTCGTCTCCGGTGACCGCCACCTGGAACTGACCGAAGTGGGCCGGAAGCGCGCCACCGAGGTGATGCGCAAGCACCGGCTCGCCGAGCGCCTGCTCGCCGACGTGATCGGCCTTGACTGGGCCTACGTTCATGACGAGGCCTGCCGGTGGGAGCACGTGATGAGTGAACGCGTGGAGCGCCGGATATACGAAATGCTGGACCACCCCACGGAATCGCCCTATGGCAACCCGATTCCCGGCTTGGCCGCGCTTGGGGGCCAGCCTGCCCGCCCGTTCTCGGACGGTGTGGTGAACCTGCTCGATGCCATGACCGGCTATGCTCCGGAATCCAGGGTCACCGTGAGCCGTCTGGCAGAACCCATCCAGGTGGAGCCGGAGTTGCTGGTGCAGTTGGATGAAGGCGGGATCCGGCCCGGCGCCGCCGTCTCGCTCGAACGCGTGGGGGAGTACATTTCGGTCCGGGTGCCCGGGTTCGAAGGTGCCCTTGAGCTGCCGCCGGAAGTCGCTGCGCACGTGTTCGTCAGGGTGGGTTAGCCCCGAAAAGCGGCGGTCGGCCGGGTGCTTTGTCCTGTCTGACATCTGCAGGCAGGATGACCCACCTCTTTTGCACAGCGAATATAACGGAATTATTACTGCGTCCCTTAATCGCCTATAGTTAAACAGCAACGCCGATGCAAAAGCGTTACCTGATCTGGAGCCGAACCTTGCCAGCAGATCAGTAGCACGAGTCACCTACTGGCAGGGGCGGGGGAACCACAACCGGCTGTTTCTACAGCCTTGGGGTGAAGTCCGCAGCAGCAAGTCTCTTCCGCAGAAGGAATCCTCCCGGGATACCCCTGTGCCGGAATGGCTTGTCATGGCGGGCCGGGTCTGAACTCTCTGACCCGAATCCGACAGCTAACTTCGCAGGCTATCCAGAGAGGAAGCAGTACTTGTCCATGCAGAATGCCCGGGGCCGCCGCCGCGCGTCCGGTCCCGCTCCTGAGCCGCGCCTCGCGGAGGCCATTGCCGCGGACCGTCCCCGGGACGCCCAGCGCGAAGCGCGCCGCCGCCGTCGGGGTCCGTTCCGGCAGGTTACGGATTTCGCTTCGGCCAGTGGTGTGGGGCAAAAAGCTGGAGTGGCCCTTGCTGCCACCGGCCTGCTGCTGACTGTTACTGTCCCCGCCACGAGCCCCGTCCTGGCTGCCGGAGAGCAGCAGGGAGCGGCATCCGCGTCCGCCGCCGCACCGGCCCAGCCGAAGGTCTCGGCGGAAGCGGCAGCAAAGATCGACTTCAGCCGCACGTCCGTCTCCACCACCGGAGACCCGGACGGAAAGCTTAAGCAGCTCCTGAGTGCCCAGTCTGCCGGCAGCATCAGCCGTGCGGCCTCTGTGGGCACCCTGGGCGGGCCGCTGACCACGCTGGTCAAGTCCTCGCCGTTTGGTTACCGGGTCAGCCCGATCACCGGCGGCGCCGGAGAGTTCCACCGCGGCCAGGACTTCGCCGCCCAGTGCGGCACTCAGGTGCTTGCTGCGGCCAGCGGCAAGGTCACGTTCTCAGGGTGGCATCCGTACGGGGGAGGCAACCGCGTGGTCATCGACCACGGCAACGGCTTGGAGACCACGTACAACCACCTGTCGTCCTCCAGCGTCGAGGTTGGCCAAAAGGTCACCCGCGGTGAGGCGATTGCCCTGAGCGGGACCACCGGCGCCTCCACCGGCTGCCACCTCCACTTCGAGGTGATGGTCAACGGGGAAGTCGTTGATCCCACCCTCTGGCTCTAAGCCAAACCGAGTGAGCACTCTCATTCCTGTGACATGCCGTGACCTGAATGTGACATTCGCTCGGAACTGCTGTACCGTCTAAACCGCGTCAACTTTTCCGAAGTTGACGCTCTTGAGTGGATTGCCTAGCTCTGCCACCGCTCAAGGTCCGTTCGCATTACATCGTCTGGCAGGGGCGGGGGAACCAATTTTGGTCTTCGCAAGAAGGCCTTGGGGTTAAGTCGCAAAGCTTCCCAGGAAGCCGAGCGGCCGGGTGCACTCCCATCCGAATCCGACAGCTCACCTCGCAGGCATTGGGAGAGGCTACCTTCGTGTCTTCACGCCACAATGCCGCGCGCCACCGCGCGCAAACGGTTCGTATGAACCCATTGGACTCCGTGTCCAAGGCGGTTAGCGCCAATGCCGGCACAGTAGGTCGCCAGGCAGCTGTTATCGCAGCCGCTTCAGGTCTCATCCTGAGCGTTGGCATGCCTGCCAACGCAGCCGACGCCAACATTGGTGTTTCCGCCTCCTCGGAGACCGGATCCCAGGCCGCGCAGCTTGCTGTGACCGCCGCGCCCACCGCCACTGTCTCCTTCGAGCGTCCTGCCGTCACCACCGTGGCAGCCCCGGTCGTCGAAACTATTGCTCCGCAGGCGAGCGATGAGGGCCAGGCGGGCGACGTAGGCCAGGCCACCGACGAGAGCACCGGTGCGGCCCAGGCCGTCACCGCCAAGTCCACCGATGGTGCGGCATCCGCCGCGGCGTCCGGACTGGCTGCAATCGCGTACACCGGCATCGGCAACCCCTACGTCTGGGGCGGCACCACCCCCAGCGGCTGGGACTGCTCCGGCTTCACCCAGTGGGTTTACGCTCAGGCAGGCATCAGCATTCCTCGCGTCAACGCATGGAACGCCATGAAGCCCACCTCCACGCCTGCTCCCGGCGACCTGGTCATGCAGAACGGCGGCGCCCACGTGGGCATCTACGTTGGCAACGGCATGATGATCAGCGCGCTGAACCCCTCGGACGGCACTCTGCTGCACGCGGTGTCCGCAACGGGCACGTCCGCTTTTTACACCCTTCGCTAAAAATCCGATTCGAGGCGGGCCGGCTTACCCCCAAGATGCCGGCGCGTCGATAACCCACGTCCTGCTACCGCGGTCCGTGGAACACGAAAGAGAGACATTTTCATGACTACACGTGCGACCATTGCACGGCACCGCGCCGAGGTCACCAAGACCAGCTCGCTGGCTGTCATTGCCAAGGCCGTCGGCGACAACGCCGGTGGCATGGGCCGCCAGGCCGCAGTTATCGCTGCTGCTTCCGGTCTTGTCCTGACCAGCGGCATCGCGGCCAACGCTGCTGAGACCAACGTTCAGCGCGAATCCGTTCCGGCTTCCACGCTGGAAGTCCAGTCTGTTGCGCCGGCCACCATCTCTGCTGCATCCAGCATCGCGATCTCCTACGAGAAGCCGGTGGTCTCCACCGCCCCGGCTCCCGTCGTTGAGGCCCCGAAGCCGGTCGTCAAGGTCCAGGAAGCGGCCCCCGCAGTTGAGGCTGCTCCGGTTGCTGAAGCCACCCCCGCAGTCCAGACCACGGCCGCTGTCGAAACCGCTGCCCCGGCAGCGCCGAAGACCACTGCCGCCAGCGGCAAGGGCGCTGCAATCGCTGCTGCCGCCTACGCGCAGCTGGGCGTTTCCCAAGACTGCACCGCCCTGGCCACCAACGCACTCGCAGCTGTGGGCATCCACTACCACGGCTGGCCGGCAGGCTACCTGTCCCTGGGCCGCACCGTCAGCGCTGCTGAGGCTCAGCCGGGCGACCTCGCCTACTACCAGAACGGCGGCATGGGCCTGGCCCACATCGCTGTCTACGTCGGCAACGGCCAGGCCGTCCACGGCGGCTGGAACGGCGGAACCACCGCACTGTTCAGCGTAAACGTCGGCTCCGGCCCGGTCTTCATCCGCGTCGGCGGCTAAGACACCCAATCGTTACGGAAGGACCCCCGCCAGCATGGCGGGGGTCCTTTTTTGCCTCGTGCCCGCACGAATTTTCGGCGACACGCCATGGTGATGCTTGTGTTCGATTCGCTCATCTGCCTAGTGAGTGTTTACTCTTATGGTGTCGATCCATAGCCCGGACATGCAGAGGGCAGCCGGCCCTCGCGCCTCTGCCGGGTGCGGCCGTGAAGAGGTATGTGCATGCGCACTCTCGTTCTGAATGCTGGATATGAACCGCTGGCGGTAGTGACCTTCCGCCGGGCGCTGGTCCTTGTGCTCACCGGAAAGGCAAGCGTGGTGGCCGAAGGCGACGATCCTGTCGTCGGGCCGCAGGACATCATGGGCCGTCCGTCCGTGATTCTCCTCAACCGCTACATCCGCCCCCGGTACAACATGATCACCGCGGTGAGCAGACGCGGTGTGCTTCGCCGCGACGGCCACCGGTGCGCCTACTGCGGCAAGGCAGCCCACACCATAGACCATGTCCAGCCGAAATCGCGGGGCGGTGCGGACTCCTGGGAGAACCTCGTCGCAGCCTGCCTTCGCTGCAACAACGTCAAGGGTGATCACACGCCCAGCGAAATGGGCTGGAAGCTCCGGTTCGATCCGGCGCCACCGGTGGGCACCATGTGGCAGATCAAGGAGCTGGAAAAGCCCACACCGGCGTGGGATCCGTTCCTGCTTCCGGAAAGAGCAGCCTGACGCTAGCCTGAGCCTTCGCGGCTTACTCTGGGTGGGTGGACTTTGACGCAATAATCTTGGCCGGCGGCCGCTCCTCGCGACTGGGCGGCTCACCCAAGTCTGCCCTGATGTACGACGGCGCTACCCTCCTTGAGCGCTCCCTCGCGGCTGCCGCGGGTGCCCGGCACACTGTTGTGGTGGGACCTGAGGCGGCGGGCATTCCTGGTGAAGTCCTCACCGCGCGTGAGGATCCTCCTTTCGCGGGTCCGGCGGCGGCAATCGCGGCCGGCCTGGCCGCGCTCCGGGGTGCAGACCTTGCGGGCATGGTGCTGGTTCTGGCGTGCGACATGCCCCGCGTGGGCGATGCTGTCCGCGCCCTCGTGGACGCTCTCCCCGGCGCGGGCGCCGACGGCGTCATGGCGGCATCCGCAGACGGGCGGCTGCAGCCGCTGGCGGGTTTTTATGGCACAGCTGTGCTGGAACGCGCCGTGCAGGCTGCCGCCGCAGGCAACGCCCTGGTGCACGGGTCAGTCTTCGCCCTCCTTGCTAGTCTTGACGTGCAGGCTGTGGTTGTCCCTGCCGGCTCCACCGACGACGTGGACACCTGGGACGATGCGGCTGCGTTGGGAGTAGCTGTCCGGGAGCAATGACCCGCATTCCGGACCGCCGTAAATTTGGAGGCAGGCATGAAAAGCCAGGACGAAACGCTTGAGGAGTGGTGCCGTCTGCTGCTGCGGGCCTTCGAGCTCGAGGACGTGGACGTGGACATCAACGAGGTGTTGTCCGTTGCGGGAGTTGCCGCGCACTCCGTGGTGCGTCCCGCCGCCCCGCTGACCACCTTCATAGCAGGGCTCGCCACCGGCCTCAAATGTGCTGCGGGCCAGGCCCCGGACGGTCACGCCATGCAGGGCGCCATGGACGTGGCCCGTGCCGTTGCCAAGGCCTACGCCGCCGATGAGGCGCAGGCTGCTCCCGGTACCCCGGCCGCAGGCACCGCTGGAACTTCGGCCCCCACCGGGACCCCGGGGGAATGACAGCCGCGCCCGGGCACCGCTCTACCGACCCATACTCCACCGGGGACGCAACCTCCACCGGGGATGCACCCGCTGACGACGACGCACCTGCTGCCGCGTCCGACGTCGAGCCTGCCTCCGAAGCCGGGCCTGCGCCCGTCGCCGGACCCGGTGCCGATATCCAACCCGGCGCCGGCGCCGAATCCGCCGCAGGCGAGCCGGACGCACAGGGCGAGCCGGACGCGCCGGCGAAGCATCTGGCGCACACCTGGGCGGAGGCCCGGCAAGCCGCCTTCGACTGTGCTGCGCCGATACCCGCAGCACCCGTGCCCCTGCGTGACGCCGTGGGCCGGACCCTGGCCGCGGACATCACCGCCCACCAGGACATGCCGCACTATGCGTCGTCGGCCATGGACGGCTGGGCGGTTAACGGAACCGGTCCGTGGATCCTGGCCGAGCCGGGGCAGCGTCTCGCACCGCATGAGGCGAGCGTGATTGTGACGGGCGGACTGATTCCGCCGGGCGCCAAGGCGGTGCTGCGCACCGAGAGCGGTGCGATGTCCACGGACGACGACGGCCTGCCTGTCCTGACGCTGGGAGGCGCGGCCCGGCCCGGCGAACCGCGGAACGGCCAGCACATCCGGAAGGCTGCCGAGGAGGCAACTGCCGGGGATGTGCTGGTCAAGGCCGGCGTCGTGCTGAATCCCGCCCATGTGGCCCTCGCCGCCCTGGCGGGCTACGACGAGGTCGAGGTGCTCGGCAAACCGGTGGTGAAGCTGGTGCTGACAGGATCCGAGGTGGTGGAGCAGGGGCTGCCCGAGCCCGGGCGGGTGCGTGACACGTTCGGGCCACAGCTGGCCACAGTGGTGGAGATGCTGGGCGGCCTTTGCCGTGAACAGGTCCGCATCGGCGACAGCTACACGGAATGGCTGGAGGGCCTCGAGGATTCGGGCCTGCCTGAGGCGCTGAACCTGCCGGCCGACGTCGTCGTCACCACCGGCGGCACGGGCCGGTCCGGCACCGACCACTTCAGGCGTGCCGTGGCTGACCTGGGCGGACGGCTGATCATTGACGGCGTGGCAATGCGGCCCGGACACCCCGCCGTCCTCGCCGAACTTCCGGACGGGCGCTTCGTGCTGGGGCTGCCGGGCAACCCGCTGGCGGCCATGATGGCCTTGTCCACGGTGGGCGCGCCGCTGCTGGCTGCCCTCGGACATGGCCAGCTGCCGCCGGTCCGGGAAGTCCCCTCCGGCACCATGCTCGAGCCCGAGCCTGGCCGCACACGGCTGATGCCCTTCCGGCTCCTTTACGGCATGGCCTCGCCGGCGCAGCACACCGGCCCGGGCATGATGCGCGGACTGGCGTCGGCCGACGGCGTCCTGGTGGTGCCGCCGCACGGCGTGCAGCTCGGCGAGATGGTGCCGGCTTTCGCGCTGCCGTGGGGCCCGGCCATCCCTGAGCCCAAGACCGCCGAAGCCAAACCCAAGAGCCCGGCGCGGAAGTCTGCATCCCGGGCGTCCGCCAAACAGGGAGCCCAGAGCGGGCCGGTGGACTGGAGTGCCCTGCTCGACTGAAGTGCTGCTCGACTGAGGTGCAATGATGGAGGCATGAACAGCCACTCAGCGCGGAGTCTCGCATGGGCCGTGTAACGCAACGACGCAGGGTCTACCGCTACGTCCTGGACGGCTCGGCCGCGGCATTGGAGTTCCCGGTCCGGCACCGCGAGGACGTGCTCGCCGTGGAGGAACCGCTCGAGATCCGGCTGGGCAACCTTTCCTACTCCGTCACCATGCGGACGCCCGGGGACGACTTCGACCTGGTGGCGGGATTCCTCGTCTCCGAGGGCGTCATCTGGGACGCCGATCAGCTAATCTCGCTCAGGTTCTGTGCCGGCGAAGACGAAAACGGGATCCAGACATTCAACGTGGTCGAAGCCCAGCTGCGGCCGGACGTGCCACTGCCGGACACCGGGCGGCACGTCTACACGTCCAGCTCGTGCGGGATCTGCGGCACGGACTCCATTGAATCGGTCACCAAGTCCTCGCACTTCAACCCCGCCGCCGACCCGCTCACCGTTCCGGTCGAGACGCTTGCCTCCCTGCCGGACAAGCTGCGGGAGGCGCAGGCCGTCTTCGAGGCGACCGGGGGAGTGCACGCTGCCGGACTCTTCAGGATTGACGACGACGGCGGTGCGGAGCTGCTGTGCCTCCGGGAGGACGTGGGCAGGCACAATGCGGTGGACAAGGTGGTTGGCTGGGCCCTGCGCGAACGGCGGCTGCCGCTCACGAACACCATGCTCCAGGTGTCGGGGCGGGCCTCTTTTGAGCTGGTGCAGAAGGCTGCACTGGCGGGCATTCCGGTGCTCGCCGCGGTCAGCGCTCCGTCCAGCCTTGCGGTGGAGCTGGCCGAGTCCACCGGCGTGACGCTGGCAGGGTTCAGTCGGGGAACCAGCCTGAACGTCTACGCAGGTGCAGGCCGCATCTCCACGCCTTCGCCGGTGGCGCAGTAGGGGCATGCCCCCTTGGCGGCCGGACGCCCACGCAGTAGATTTTATCCATCGAATGGAAACGTTGATCCGCTCATGAGGCAGCTCATCTGCCCGGACCCCAAGCTGACCGCGAAGCCCATGCCCGCACGAAAGCCAGCACAGCCCGCTTCAGCTTTCACGTACTAAAGAGGTACACATTGCACGACGACCGCCGGATCACGGAAGTCCGCCTGGACCGCTTTCTCCGCGAACGGATCACCCCCGCCATCTACGGGCGCAGCGTGCCCCTGGACCTGACCAGCTGGGACGTTCCGGATGAGCCCGTCCCGGTTCTGGAGGCCCTGCGCCAGGACTTCGTGCCGCAGGAACACGGTGCCGCCTGGGGGCGCCCGTGGAGCACAAAGTGGCTGCGCCTTCAGGGAGAGGTGCCGGATGCCTGGGGAACCGCGCCGGATACCGAGGTGGAGATCGTGGTGGACCTCGGGTTCACCACGGAGATTCCCGGCTTCCAGTGCGAGGGAATCGCCTGGCGCCCGGACGGCAGCATCATCAAAGCCATCTCGCCCCGAAACCAGCACATCCCGCTGAAGCTCCTGGGCAGCGGGCTCGCCGTCGACTTCTATGTGGAGGCAGCAGCCAACCCCGATGTTGCCCAAGGCTGGAGCTTCGCGCCGACTCCGTACGGGGACAAGGCCACCGCGGGCAACGAACCGCAGTACCGGCTGGGCAGCATCGCCATCGCCGAGCTGAACCGGGCAGTGTGGGAGCTCCAGCAGGACGTGCTGACACTCAGCGGCCTGATGCACGAGCTGCCCACCGAACTGCCGCGGCGGCACGAGATCCTCCGCGCCCTCGAACGCATGATGGACATCATGGACCCGGACGACGTCGCCGGCACAGCGCCCGCCGGGCGCGCGGCGCTGGCGGAGGTGCTGGCCAGGCCTGCCTACGCCTCGGCCCACCAGTTGCTGGCCACCGGGCATGCGCACATTGATTCGGCCTGGTTGTGGCCTGTGCGGGAGACCATGCGCAAGTGCGCCCGGACCTTTTCCAACGTGGTTGCCCTCATGGATGAGGACCCGGACTTCGTGTTCTCGTGCTCCTCCGCGCAGCAGCTCGCCTGGATCAAGGAATACTACCCGGAGCTCTTCGCCCGTATCAGGGAGAAGGTGAAGTCCGGCCAGTTCATTCCCGTGGGCGGCATGTGGGTGGAGTCGGACACCAACATGCCTGGCGGTGAGGCCATGGCCCGGCAGTTCGTCGAAGGCAAGAGCTTCTTCCTCAAGGAGTTCGACGTCGAGTGCATGGAAGCGTGGCTACCGGACTCCTTCGGGTACTCGGCAGCCCTGCCGCAGATCGTCAAGGCCGCCGGCAGCCGCTGGTTCCTGACGCAGAAGATCTCCTGGAACCAGATCAACCGGATGCCGCACCACACCTTCAACTGGGAAGGCATTGACGGCACCCGCGTCTTCACGCACTTCCCGCCGGTGGACACCTACAACTCCGAACTAAGCGGCCGGGACCTGGCGCACGCCGAGCGCAACTACCGGGACCACGGACACGGCACCATCTCGCTCGTCCCCTTTGGCTATGGCGACGGCGGTGGCGGACCGACGCGGGAGATGGTCGCTGCCGCGCACCGCGCGGCGGACCTGGAAGGGTCGCCGAAAGTCCAGATCGGCACGCCGCGCAGCTTCTTCGAGCAGGCCGAGGCAGAATACAAAGCGCTGCCGGTCTGGGTGGGGGAGATGTACCTGGAGCTGCACCGCGGCACCTACACCAGCCAGGCCAGGACCAAGCAGGGCAACCGGCGGTCCGAGCACCTCCTGCGCGAGGCGGAGCTGTGGTGCGCCACTGCCGCTGTCCGCTCCGGCGGGGAGTACACGTACCCCGCGGCCGAGCTGAAGCGGCTGTGGCAGCTGGTCCTGCTGCAGCAGTTCCACGACATCCTGCCCGGCAGCGCCATCGCCTGGGTGCACCAGGACGCCGAACGCAACTACGCCGCCGTCGCCAAGGGGCTGGAAGCCCTCATCAGCGAGGCGGCCGCGGCCCTCCTGGGGGAGGGGACGCAGGAGTTCCTGCTCAACGCCAGCCCGCATGCCCGCCTGGGAGTCCCGGCCCTCGCGGCCGCTGTGTCATCGGCAACCCAGGATGCCGCGGCCACCCAGGGTGCTGCGGCAACCCTGGACGCAGCGACGGACGGGGAGGCACCGACGGACCGGGAGGCAGTTCAGGCAACGCCCCTGGACGGCGGCTTTGTCCTGGACAACGGAATCATCCGCGCCGTACTGGATGACAACGGGCTCCTGGCGTCGCTGCAGGACCACGGGACAGGCCGCGAAGCCATCGCACCCGGCCAGTTCGGAAACCACCTGGAACTGCACCGAGACACCCCCAACGAATGGGACGCCTGGGACATCGACGAGTTCTACCGGCGCAACGTCACCAGCCTGACCGACGCAGCAGAGGTGAGGCTGGAGCGGAACGGCGGGGACGCCGTCGTCGTGGTGGAACGGCTCACCGGTTCCTCCCGCATTACCCAGCGCATCACCCTGGCGGCGGGCAGCCCTTCCCTGGGCATCTCCACGGAGGTCGACTGGCAGGAGCGCGAGAAGCTGCTCAAACTGGGTTTCCCGCTGGACCTGAGGGCGGACCGGTCGGCGGCGGAAACCCAGTTCGGTCACGTCTTCCGGCCAACCCACGTGAACACCTCGTGGGAGGCGGCCAAGTTCGAGATCTGCGCGCACCGCTGGATCCATGTGGCCGAACCCGGGTACGGCGTGGCCATCGCCAACGCCTCCACATACGGGCACGACGTCGCCCGAACTGTCCGGAACGACGGCGGGACCACCACCACCGTCAGGCTCTCGCTGCTGCGCGCTGCCAAGTTCCCGGACCCGCAGGCCGACCGCGGCCGGCACGTGCTGGACGTCTGGGTCCGTCCGGCAGCGGGAATCGCCGAGGCCGTGGAGGAGGGCTACCGTGCCAACCTCGCGCCGAGGACGGTGCTCGGCGCTCACCCGGCCGAGGCGCTGGTTACGGTGGACAACCCGGCCCTGGTGGTCGAAGCCGTCAAGCTGGCCGAAGACGGCTCGGGAGACGTCATCGTCCGGCTGTACGAATCACTCGGCCAGCGCTCGGCCGGGCGCCTGACCGCCAACTTCCCGGCCACGGGCATCCAGGCAGTGGACTTGCTCGAGCGGCCGGTCGAGCCGACGGGTGTGGTGGCCGGGGCGGACTCCGCGGAACTCACGCTGCGGCCGTTCCAGCTGGTGACCCTGAGGCTCACGCGCCGCTGACGGCCCATCCGGGGTGCCCCCGCTGCCGGCGTCATTGATTTACCAAATAGGGCCGCTTGTGGCGGAACGGTCCCGCGAATTGCCACAAAGGGCCGCTCAGCTTGCTGCTGGGGGCCCTTCTCGGCAAAACAGTCAAGGCCAGGGCGCCAACAGCAGGCAGCTGCGGCTAAAGGCGCTCAGAACTCGTGCAGCAGCCGCCGGACGAACTGCCGCGTCCGCTCCTGCCGCGGCGCCCGCAGGACCTCGGCGGCCGGGCCGCGCTCCACCACCAGGCCGCCATCCATGAAGATGACCTCGTCTGCCACCTGGCGGGCGAAGGCAAGCTCGTGGGTGACGATGACCATGGTCCATCCCTCGTCGGCCAGTTCCTGGATGACGCCCAAAACGTCACCGACGAGCTCCGGGTCCAACGCCGAGGTGGGCTCATCGAAAAGCAGCAGCTGGGGCTTCAGGGCCAGGGCACGCACAATGCCCACGCGCTGCTGCTGACCGCCGGAGAGCTCGAACGGGTAGGCGTCGCGCTTGTCCGCCAGCCCCACCCTCGCGAGCAGCTTTTCGGCCTCGGCCACGGCCTCGGCCCGCTTGCGCTTCTGGACCTGGACCGGTCCTTCAATGACGTTCTGCAGGACGGTCATGTGCGGGAACAGGTTGTAGTGCTGGAACACCATGGCGCTGCGGTCCCGCAGGTCCGAAATCTCCTTCTTGGAGACCTTTGCGGAGAAATCCAGCGCGAGCTCGGGTCCCGCGGAGGTGCCGGGACCCGCAAAGGTGACCGTCCCGGCGTCGGGCGTCTCCAGCCCGTTCAGTGAGCGCAGCACGGTGGTCTTGCCCGAACCCGACGGCCCGATCAGGGCCACGACGTTCCCGCGGCGCACGTCGAGGTCGATGTCCCGCAGCACCACGTTGCTGCCGAACGCCTTCGCGAGGTTGCGGACCGACAGCACCGGCCGGCCCTGCGATGCGGCGCCGGGGGGCGCCGCCTGTGCTGCTCCGTCAGTGGGCGACATAGCGGTCCAGTCTCCTTTCAAGCACGGACTGCCCGGAGGAGAGCGCCAGGCAGATGATCCAGTAGACCAGGGCCGCCTCGAGATACAGCACCATGAACTCCTGGCTGAACGCCGCGATCTGCTGGGCGTTGCGGAACAGCTCCGTGACCAGGATGAGCGAGGCCAGCGACGTGTCCTTCACCAGCGAAATGAAGGTGTTGGACAGCGGCGGCACCGACACCCTCGCGGCCTGCGGCAGGATGATGCGGCGCAGCGACTGGCCCCGGGACATACCGATGGTGTGGCCGGCTTCCCACTGGCCCTTGGGCACCGACAGGATGGCGGCCCTGATGACCTCGGCGGCATAGCCGCCGATGTTCAGCGAAAAGGCGATGATGGCGCTGGGCCATGGATCAAGCTTCACACCCAGGCTCGGCAGGCCGTAGAAGATCACGAAAAGCTGCACCAGAAGCGGGGTGCCGCGGATCACAGAAACGTAGAACCGCGCGATAGCGGACACCACGGCGTTCCGGCTTAGCCGCATCAGCGCCACCAGCAGCGCCAGAGCGAGGCCGATGGCGAATGAAGCGAGCGTCAGCGGAATGGAGCCGGTGATGGCGCCCGTGACAATGGGGCCGAAGGAGCTCCAGACGAGATCCCAGTTCAACGGCATCTACTTGGAGACGTCGGTGCCGAAGTACTTCTCGGAGATCTTGGCCAGCGTCCCGTCAGCGCGGAGGTCGTCCAGCGCCTTGTCTACCGCCTTCGTGAGCTCCGTGGAGCCCTTCCGGAACACGAAGGCGCTTTCAGACTTCTCCGTGGTTTCGGCGGCGATCTTCAACCCGGCGTCCGGATTGGTCTTCGCGTAGTCGAGGTAGGTCAGCTTGTCATTGACGATGGCGTCCACGCGTCCCTGCCGGACCAGCGTCACGCCCTGGGCCCAGCCCTCCACGGACTGCACATTGGCGCCCGCGTCCACGGCCAACTTGTAGAAGTTGCTGGTGAGCGACTGGGCTGTGGTCTTGCCCTTGAGGTTCTCAAAGCTGGTAATGCTTCCGTTGTCCGCCTTCGTCACGATCACGCCCGTTGAGACGGTATACGGCTTGGAGAAGTCGTACTTGGCCTTTCGTTCGGCATTGATTGAGATCTGGTTGGCGATGGTGTCGAACCGCTTGGCGTCGAGGCCGGCGAAGATCCCGTCGAACTGGGTTTCCTGGAAGTTGGCCTTCACACCCAGCTTGTCGGCCACGGCCCGGGCGATCTCGACGTCGTAACCGGTCAGATCACCGGCTCCCTCCGCGTGAAAGCTGAACGGCTTGTACGTGCCCTCGGTGGCGACGACAATCTCGCCCTTGGACTTCACATCGCTGAGCGAGGTGTCCGAGCTGCTGGCAGCCGGAGCCTGGGAACCCCCGCCGCCGCTGCCACCGCCGCAGGCCGTCAAAGCCAGTGCCAGTCCGGCGAGGGTGGCTGCAAGAGCGGAGCGGCGGGAATGGACACGGTTCATGGCGGGTACCTTCTTCTTCAGGCTGCGGCGGTAGGCATCGCGGCGGCCGGATCCGGTCCCCGCGATGCCAGTGCCTGCAACGCATTGGCAAAGACCTTTATTTCGCCATCATACGGGGGCTTAAACTTGCCCTTAAAAAGGCTGAGTGGGGGCGGTCCCCAACGGCCGCCACCACTCATCCCCCCAATGTGTGATCCGGCAGGCGCCACAGCTTGTGAGCCAGGCAGCAACTGCTTTCACACATTCATGATTCTCTCACGGTCTAATGATTTTGTGAATCCCGGTTTGCTACCTTCCGGTAGATGACGTTCCGTGACCTCCGCGGCTGGCGGCTTTGACGCGCGCCAGCCAGACCAGGACGAGGCCCGAGATGTAGAAAACCACCGCCCCGTTGTTCACCGCCGGCGCGAGGACGAGGAGCTGGGGAGGAGCGAATTCAAGGCAGAGGCCGGCCACAGTGGCCACCGCTCCGGCCGCCATCAGGGCCGCCCCGGTCCTGACGAGCGGCGGCAGGCTTTCCTTGACGCTGCGGAGCAGGGCAGGGAGCAGTGCCAGCGAGACGTACGCCAGGTAGCCGCGCGCGGCGGCCCAGTAGTACGGCAGCAGGACCTCATTCCTGGCGCTGGCCGCGGCGGCGTCCCTGAAGCGCGTTGACGAGGCGGCGGGGTCCATCAGAAGGAAGACCGTAACGAGGGCCGCTGAGAAAATCGCGAGCATGGCCAGCCCCGGACGCCCGGCGATCATGCGGTGGGCGTCAGGGGCACCAAACCCCTTCGTGACGCGGACAGCGATGAGGTAGATCGTGGCGAAAACAATTAGGCGCAGCAGGACGTGGGCAATGTTGATGCCGCCGAGGGCACCGTCGATGGCCACGTAGAACTGTTCGATGCTCAGGACCCCGGCGGCCGTCGCCAGCAGGAAGATGAAGAACAGGGTGGGGTTCACGCCGCGCACTGCGCTGGGGAGCCGGGCCAGGGCGGCACCGGCGCATACAACCAGTGTTATCCACGGGAGAATCTCGCTCATACCAGGTTCTCCCAGATTCTTTCGGTCTGTTCCTGGTCCTGCTCCTGCCGCCGCAAAGTCTTGCCCAGCGCCTGCAGGCGTTCGCCGGACAGGGCGGCTAGGTCGCCGTCGCTGAGCCGGTCCAGGGCCGCCTGCCGTGCGCCCGGCGGCCAGCCTGCTTCCGCTTCGCTCACCAGCCCCGTGGCCACCAGTCCGCCGGCCAGTCCGACGCCGGCGGCCCGGGAGGTGGCGACGGCCAGTTCCGGGGCGAGCCGGTTGGCGGTCAGCTGGGCGGAGTAGTTCTGCGGGGCGACGCCGGTTGCGGCGGAGACGCGGTGGCGGAGTTCGCCGTCGTCGATCGCGTCCACCCAGTTCTTCACCGAGGTGCCATGCGGCGGCGGGCTGAGTTCCGGCCGGCACGGGCCGGTGGAGCCGGTGCCGGTGGGGCCTGTGCCGGTGTGGCCCGCCGGTGCGGTGCGGACAATGACGGCCCGCAGCAGGTCCACGGTGGCGATTTGGCTTACCAGTTCCTTGTCGGAAGGCGGCAGGGAGGAACTGGCGAGGTCGCTGTAGGTGTCAAAGGTGGCCAGTGCGGCGACCGGATTGATGTTGTAGGCCCGGCTGATGCTCACGACTGTGGTCTCGGCAACCTTTCCTCGCACCAGTTGCTGGGCGAGGGTGGTGCGCTTGACCCCGGAGACCCTGCAGATGTCGGCCGTGCTGGTATCCGGTGCCACGCCATTTAGCCAGCGCTGGAATGCTTTGGCGGGGAGGGGCATGAAACGCTCTCTGCTGAACGATTGATGGAACGATACTAGCGGCGTTCGGCGGGCAGCGGCCGGTGCCTCCGGCCGGCCCGGCCGCTGGCCACCCAGATGAGTGCCAGGCCGACGACGAAGCACAGGATGGCTGTGTAGTTGACGAGGAAGCGCAGGAACCCCAGCCCCGGGGGGACGAGGGGGAACAGCAGCGAAAGGGGGATCGCGATGCTGCCCACTGCCAGAAGCGCCGCGCTCATCCGGAGCAGCACGGGCAGCGGGCTCCGGATGGCCCGCAGCATCCCCGGCAGGATCGCGAGGCACACGTACGCCGGATAGGCACGACCGGCGGCGCCGTAGTACTCCACGAGGAGGGCGTTCTGCTGATTCTTGGCCGCAACGTGTACCAGCCCCGCCGACGATCCTGACGTGTCCATCAGGGCAAAGCAGACCACCAGCACGGCAGAAATCAGTCCCAGTGCAAGCATGCCGGTGCGGCCCCGTATCAGCTGGATTCCGCGGCTGTCCCCGAACCCGGCGGCAATTCGAAGGGCAAGGAAAAAGATGGCCCCGAAGATGATGAAGCGCAGCAGCAGGTTGGCCACGTTCGCACCGCCAAGCAGGCCATCGATCGCCAGGTAGGGCCCGTCGATGCTGAGCAGGATGGCCAGTGTCAGTAGCGCCAGAGCGTAGAAAATGGACCTGTTCTTCCGGCGGATCAGGTTCGGGATTCTGCTCAGCGCGGCCGCGCCGGACGCGATCAGGGTGGTCCACTGCAGGATTTCAATCATCCGAGGTTCTCCCAGATCGTTTCGGTTTGTCGTTGGTCGTGTTCTTGCCGCCGCAAGGTCTTGCCGAGCGCCTGGAGGCGTTCGCCGGCCAGAACGGTCAGTTCGCCGTCGGTCATGCTGTCCAGGGCAGCTTGCCGGGCACCGGGCGGCCAGCCGGCTTCGGCTTCGGTCACTAACCCGGCGGCCACCAGACCGCTGGCGAGTCCGACGCCGGCGGCCCGGGAGGTGGCGACGGCCAGTTCCGGGGCCAGCCGGTTGGCGGTCAATTGCGCTGAATAGTTTTGGGGAGCGACGCCGGTGGCGGTGGAGACGCGATGCCGGAGCTCGCCGTCGTCGATCGCGTCCACCCAGTTTTTCACCGAGGTGGCATGCGGCGGCGCGCTGAGTCCGGGCGGCGCAGTGCCTTTATCTGTGCCTGTGCCTTTATCTGTGCCGGCGTCCGGCTTGGTGCGGGCGATGATGGCGTGCAGCAGGTCCACGGTGGCGATCTGGCTGACCAGTTCCGGCAGCGTCGGCGGGATCGCCGGATTTCCCAGATCCCGGTATGGCTCAAAGGAGCCCAGCGCTGCCACAGGATTGATGTTGAAGGCCCGGCTGATCCCCACCACGGTTGCCTCGGCCACCTTGCCGCGGACCAGCTGCTGGGCCAGGGTGGTGCGTTTGACCCCTGACGCCCTGGCCACATCAGCCACGCTGGCGTCCGGCGCGACGCCGTGCAGCCAGCGCTGGAAGGCCTTGGCGGGTAGGGGCATGGAACGCTCTCTGCTGACGGGCGGGCGGTGCGAAGTGGCGGCCCGCCGGCCTTGATTTTACGTAGCGCGCCGCTTCAACTATGCTAAGTGGTCGAACCCGCTGGTCCGTACACCCCCCAAGTCCGGACCAGCGGGTTCTTTCATGCCCGCCTGATTTTTCGGGTGAAAACGGGCAGCGGTGAGAGGATGGATTGATGACTGCAACCCTTGTTGCGAAGGACCTTTCGGGCGGTCATGATCACCGCACCCTCTTCTCCGGGCTGTCCCTCACGGTGGCTCCCGGGGACGTTGTTGGCGTGGTCGGCGCCAACGGTGCAGGCAAGTCCACACTGCTGCGGCTCCTGGCAGGGGTTGACCAGGCACAGGACGGCACGGTCAGCCTCGCACCGGCCGACGCCTTTGTGGGCTGGCTGCCGCAGGAACACGAACGGCTCGCCGGAGAAACCGTCGCCGCCTACATCGCCCGCCGCACCGGCTGCGCCAAAGCCACCGCAGAGATGGAGTCCACGGCCGAGGCCCTCGGCTCGGGAGCTCCCGGGGCCGACGATGCCTACTCGATGGCCTTTGACCGGTGGATGGCCTCCGGCGCCGCGGACCTGGACGAACGGATCGCGCCAGCCCTCGCGGACCTGGGCCTGGACGTCGGCCCCGACGCCGAAATGACCGGGCTGTCCGGTGGCCAGGCCGCGCGCGTGGCGCTCGCCGCCCTGCTGCTGAGCCGCTTCGACGTCGTGCTCCTGGACGAGCCCACCAACGACCTTGACCTGGACGGACTGGCCAAGCTGGAAGCCTTCGTGCAGGGGCTTCGCGGCGGCGCGGTGCTGGTCTCCCACGACCGCGAGTTCCTGGCCCGCTGCGTGACCTCCATCGTGGAGCTGGACCTGGCCCAGAACTCGGTGGCCGTGTACGACGGCGGCTACGAGGCCTTCCTGGAGGAACGCGCCGTGGCCCGCCGGCACGCCCGCGAACGGTACGAGGAATTCGCCGCGACCAAGGCCGACCTCGTGTCCCGCGCCCGCACCCAGCGGGAATGGAGCTCCCAGGGCGTCCGGAACGCGATGAAGAAAAACCCGGACAACGACAAGATCCGCCGCGCCGCCAGCACCGAGTCCTCTGAAAAGCAGGCGCAGAAGGTCCGGCAGATGGAATCGCGCATCGCCCGCCTGGACGCGGTGGAGGAACCCCGCAAGGAGTGGCAGCTGCAGTTCAGCATCGGCCAGGCGCCCCGCTCCAGCTCTGTGGTGGCAACGCTCCGCGACGCTGTCGCCCGGCAGGGCAGCTTCACCCTGGGGCCGGTGAACCTGCAGCTCAACGCCGGTGAGCGGATCGGCATCACCGGGCCCAACGGTGCCGGCAAGTCGACGCTGCTCCGGCTGCTTCTGGGAACCCAGGAACCGGACTCCGGCGACGCTTCCCGCGGAGTCTCCGTGGCCGTCGGCGAGATCGACCAGGCCCGCGGGCTGCTGGCCGGACACCTCAGACTGGCTGACGCCGTCGAAGCCGTCCTGACCGACTACACCTCCGCCGAGGTCCGCACCCTGCTGGCGAAGTTCGGCCTCAAGGCGGACCACACCGCGCGCACCGTGGACTCGCTGTCGCCGGGGGAGCGGACCCGCGCCGCCCTGGCCCTGCTGCAGGCCCGCGGTGTGAACCTGCTGGTCCTGGACGAGCCCACCAACCACCTGGACCTCCCCGCGATCGAGCAGCTTGAGGAAGCACTGGAAAGCTACGACGGCGCCCTGCTGCTGGTCACCCACGACCGGCGGCTGCTGGAAAACGTCCGCCTGGACGTGCGCTGGAACGTGGACAACGGCGTCGTCACCGAACTGGCGGCAGGCAAGATGGAGCAAAACAAATGAGCATGGACGGCGTCGCCTGGCGCTCGCTATACAACATCACCCGGGCCAAGAGCGGCTCGCGGCCGTTCTCCAAGGAGACCCTGAAGCGCGTCATGGGCTTCGCCCGGCCGCACCGGGGACGGCTGATCGCGTTCGTGGCCGTCTCCGTCGCCATGGCCTTCCTGGCCGTGGCTACTCCGGTCCTCGCCGGCCAGGTGGTCAACACGATCGTTGCCCGCGCCGATGCCGGCGAGGTGATCCGCCTCGCGGCCATGATCGCCGGCGTGGCCGTGGCCGAGGCGGCCCTGGGCATGGTAAGCCGCTGGTTGTCCTCCACCATTGGCGAGGGCGTCATCGTGGACCTCCGCACCAAGGTGTTCGACCACGTCCAGAGAATGCCCATCGCGTTCTTCACCCGGACCCGCACCGGCGCGCTGGTCAGCCGCCTGAACAACGACGTCATCGGCGCGCAGTCAGCCTTTGCCGGAACCCTGTCCGGCGTGGTCAGCAACGTGGTGGCCCTCATCCTCACCCTTGTGGTGATGCTGAATACCTCCTGGCTGGTCACCGTGCTGGCCATGATTCTGCTGCCGATCTTCCTCATCCCCGCCCGGCGGATGGGCTCCCGGCTGGCGGACCTGCGCCGCGAGGCGGCCGAGCACAACGCCGCCATGGGCACCCAGATGACCGAACGCTTCTCCGCCCCCGGCGCCACCCTGGTCAAGCTGTTCGGCCGGCCCGACGAGGAATCCCGCGAGTTCGCGCTTCGCGCCGGCCGGGTCCGCGACATCGGCGTGCGGACGGCCATGCTCCAGTTCACGTTCGTGACCGCGCTGACGCTCGTCTCCGCCCTGGCCCTCGCCCTGGTCTACGGACTGGGCGGCTGGCTGGCGATCGGCGGGCAGCTCGCCCCCGGCGACGTCGTGGTGCTGGCGCTGCTGCTTACCCGCCTGTACGCGCCGCTCACCGCGCTGTCCAACGCCCGCGTGGAGATCATGAGCGCCCTGGTCAGCTTTGAACGGGTCTTCGAAATCCTGGACCTCAAGCCCCTCATTCAGGAAAAGCCGGGTGCGCTGGCCGTCCCGCCCGGTCCGGTGGCCGTGGAGTTCGACGACGTGCGCTTCTCCTACCCCTCGGCGGACAAGGTCTCGCTGGCCTCGCTGGAGGAGGTCTCCACGCTGGACACCCGCGGCGGCGAGGAAGTGCTGCACGGCCTCAGCTTCCGGGTGGAACCGGGACAGACCGTCGCCCTTGTGGGGTCCTCCGGTGCCGGCAAGTCCACTGTGGCCCAGCTGCTGTCCCGGCTGTACGACGTCGACTCCGGCGCCGTGCGCCTCGGCGGCACCGCGCCGGCCTCCGGCCTGGACGTGCGCGACCTGACCTTCGATTCCATCCGCGCCACCCTGGGCATGGTCACCCAGGACGGGCACCTGTTCCATGAAACCATCGCCTCGAACCTCAGGCTCGCCCGTCCGGAGGCCACCGACGAGGACATGTGGGCGGTGCTGCGCCAGGCCCGGCTCGAAGCCATGATCCGTTCCCTTCCCGACGGCCTGGAAACCGTGGTGGGGGAGCGCGGCTACCGGCTCTCCGGCGGCGAACGCCAGCGGCTCACCATCGCCCGGCTGCTGATCGCCCAGCCCCGCGTGGTCATCCTCGACGAAGCCACCGCCGCGCTGGACTCCACCAACGAGGCCGCCGTGCAGGCGGCGCTAGGGGCGGCGCTGGAAGGCCGCACCGCCGTTGTCATTGCCCACCGGCTCTCGACGATCCGTGCCGCCGACGCCATCCTGGTGGTGGAGGACGGCCAGATCGTGGAACGCGGAACACACACCGAGCTGCTGGCCGCCGACGGCCGCTACGCCGAGCTCTACCGAACCCAGTTCGCCGAGGCCACAGCCGTAGCGGAGGAAGCGGTCCCGGAGTACTGACGCTTCTTCGGGCGCCCATCGAGGCGTGAGATCTTGTCGCTTAGCCAAGCCCTAAGCGACAAGATCTCACGCCTCGGCGCCAAGTCCAACGTGAGCGCCGGGGTCAGCGCCCGGATTCCGCCAGCGCCGGCAGTATGTGGTCCGTGAGCAGCGGCGCTAGGTCGCCGGGCCACTCCGCCGCGAGGTCCAGCCACCGGATCTCGGCGATCTCAGCGGAGGGGTGGGCCACCCAGGTGCCCGGCGCCGTAAAGACCGTGGCTTCGATCTCCGTGGCAGCCTCGTTGGCGGCATCGGCCAGCCACACGCCCATCAGGGTCAGTTCGCGGGGATCGACAATGATGCCGACTTCCTCCTGCAGCTCCCGGGCGGCGGCCTGCACCGCGGTCTCGCCGGGCTCGGGCTTGCCGCCGGGGTGCATGAACTTGTCCGTGCCGCGTTTGCGGACGGTCAGGAGCCGGCCCGCGGCGTCGTAGACACAGACGGCGGAAACGATGATGCGCGGATTCACGGTTTCGAGCCTAGCCCGTCCACAGCCATCGCCGTTCCGGGCAGCCGGCGCAGCACGGACTCCAGCAGCAGGTTCTTGCGCGGGCCAGTGACATCCCAGACGTAGCTGAACCGGTCCTCGCCATGACGTACGTAGGTGACGCGGTAAGTGTCAGGATCGCACCAGTGCTGGTCTTGGCTGGCCGCCGGCGAGAAGCTCATGCGGTGAAACGGCCGCCCGTCGGGAAACAGCATGTCCATGGCGTCCGGCGTGTCCGCGGGCCTGAGCAGGTAATCGCGGGTGGCCGGGCCGGAGAAGGTGTCGCCGTCGGCGGCAGGCCAAACCACGGTCCCCTCCTCGTGGAAGCGGAGCCCGCCGTCGCCGTCGGGGGAAAAGATCACGACGCCGGCAAAGGTACCGCGGGTGCCCGCGGCCCGGTCCAGCATGGTCCGCTCCACTGCCCAGTAGCAAGCGGGCGGAAGGCCAGGGGATGAGGGATCCACCGGCGGTGCGCCCAGCAGATAGTCGCGGAGCCCGGAAGGGTGCTGCAGATTCAAGTGCCCTCGATTGGAATCGAACCAACGACACCGGCTTTAGGAGAGCCGTGCTCTATCCACTGAGCTACGAGGGCGGGTGCCCGCCGCAGCCGGGTTTTGGACCGGCCCGTTCGGGCACGCTTACAAGCATACAAGGTGAGCGCGCGTACTACGCTCTTGGCATGGCCGCTGCAGCTGAAGTCCCCACCGCCCGCGCAACGTTCCTGCCGGACACCGCCTCCACACGGCAGTACATCGGGGCGTGGGCGGTGCTCAGCGTCGTCCAGTATTTCGTGGCGGAGGCTGCCGTCATCGGTGCCTGGGCCGGATCCGCCCCCTACAGCCGGCGGACCGGCCTCATCAGCGACCTGGGTGCCATTACCTGCGGGCTCTACGGCGGCCGCAGCATCTGTTCGCCACTGCACGTGCTGATGAACGCCTCCTTCGTGGTTCAGGGGCTGGGGATGCTGCTTGGCGCGCTGCTGCTGAGCTCGGCGCTGCTGCGGGTGGCCGCCCGGGCCAGGGTGCGGGTCATGGCCAGCCATGCCGGGGAAGTGCCGTGGTACACGGCCGTGGCGGCGCGGATCCTGACCGGGACCGCAGGCGCCGGAACGATCGTCGTGGGGCTGGTCCCCGAGGACCTGGAATCCGGCTGGCACTACGCGGGCGCCGTCATGTACTTCATCGCCGGCTCCCTGGCGCTGCTGCTGCTCGGCGCCTTGTGGTTCCGGCAAACGCCGCTCGGCTGGTTTATTCTGGCCGCCGGCGGAGTGTCCGCGGCGGCACTTGTCACGGCGGGCGTTACCGGCCTGGACGTTCCCGAGCCCGGAACCCTGGAACGGCTGATGGGCTACCCCATCACGATTGGCCTCGCGGCCGCCGGTCTGGTCGTCGCGCAGCGTGTCCGGCAGGAACGGCAGGTGCGCAGGGCCTTCGCCCGGGCCCAGGCGGCCCGGAGGGCCTAGGCTCCCTTGGGCCGCCGGGAGCGCCTAGACGGCCTGAGGCCCAGAGCGCCTAGACGGCCGGAGGCCCGGCGGCTTCCTTCGAGGACCGTCGCCCCAGGAACACGGCGGCGCCGCCGGCGAGAAGGCTGGCCACGAACAGTACCCAGCCGGCCACGGTGAGGCCGGACGCTAAGGCGACCTGGCCGGCGTCGAGGTTTACCGCCGCGATCATGGAATCAATGGTGACGTTGCCCCACAGCCGGACCACCACGAACAGGAGTGGCAGCGCCCAGAGTGCCCAGCGCAGCGCCTTTTTTGCCACGTTGGTGCCGATCAGAAGCAGCCAGGTGAAGGCGAAGATCAGCGGAAACAGGGTGCCCGCCGTCTTGTGGACGTAGTTGAGCTGGCCGCGGGCGTCCCCGTCCAAAGCGCGGCGCAGCTGATCGGCGTAGCCGGTGTCGAAGCCGCCCACCAGGGAATCGGGGATGGCCAGGCCGCCGGAAAGCTGGGTGAGCTGGTTCAGCGTGAGCAGGTGGATGTACCAGAACAGGAACAGGCTGGCCACAACGCCGGCGATGACGATCAGGTTGGCGTTGTTCTGGGCCTTCGCCGGAGACCGGTCCGTGCCGGGGTTGATTACCGGCGGCAGGTGGTGCTGGGGTACTGCGGCCTTCGCGCCGTGCTTCTTGATCCGCTGTGCAGGTGTTTTGGCCATGCGTCCATTATCGCCCGCCGCCCTCCGGCTCTGCCGCCCGCCGCTACTGTGCCCCGCCGCTGCTGTGCAGGGCATGCCCGGCGCCGATAGGGTGGGAACCGTGACGGAACTGGGCAGACACAAACTTGGCAAACACAGCGCCACCAACCTGAGCCCCGAGCTCGACGACTACGAGCTGGCGGCCGAGCTGGTCCGTGAGGCCGGGCAGCTGGCGCTGCTGATGCGGCAGGGCGGCCTCGACGCCCAGCGCAAGACCTCCATCTCCGACGTCGTCACAGCCGCGGACCATGCGGCGGAAGCCTATGTGCTGGAGCAGCTTCAGCGCTGCCGCCCGGACGACGGCGTTCTCGGCGAAGAAGGCGCCGCGGTGCACGGCAGCAGTGGGCGGACGTGGGTCATCGACCCGGTGGACGGCACCTACAACTTCCTGCAGGGCTCCACCTACTGGTGCTCAGCCATCGCCCTCAAGGACGAATCGGATGTGCTGCTCGGGGCCATCTTCCAGCCCGAGGAGGACAAGCTCTGGATCGGCGGCAGGCAACGCGCCACCACCCTCAACGGCGAACCCGTCACCACCTTCAAGGAGGACGGAACCAACCGCAACGCCGTCGACCTCTCCCACCTCGGCGCCGCCACCTACATCCACCCGCGCTGGCTCGCCGACCCAATGTGCGCCATGCCGTGGCACGCCGCCGCGACGTCGGCCGCAACGCTGCGGATGCTCGGGTCCGGCTCCTGTGACCTGGGGCGCGTCGCCGATGGGCAGCTTGGCTGCTGGTTCCAGCACAGCTGCCCCGAATGGGACTGGCTGCCCGGAAAGGCGATCGTGACGGCCGCCGGCGGCATGGCCGGCACCGTTCACGTCAACGGCCTGGAATGGTTCATGGCGGGAGGAACGACGGCGGTGCACCAGTTGCGCGCAGCGCTTGAGTCAGGCTCTGTCGACTAGATTTCCTGCCGGTTTCCTCCCCTCGCGGAGCCCGGCGCGGGCCCCTGCGCCGGGGTTATCTGCAGGGTTATCCACAGGGCGGAATCCAGTGTCAGTCCCACCGCCTAGACTTGTAGTCACCATGGATATGTTGTTTGACCCCTACGCTGACGGTCCGTTCAAGGCTGGTTCCCACGCCGGTGCCATCACCAAGTCGCGCCCCGAAACAGGGCTGATGACGCCCGCGTTCGGCGGCGGCCCGGGCGAATCCGCCGGCCGCCCGGCAGCGGGCCAGGCAGCCGGCCCGGGAGCGGGCCAGGCAGATGCAGCCCCCGCGGAGGAGCACGCCCGGCACCATCTCCCGGATGCGGGCGCGCTGCTGGCGGGCCTGAATCCGCAGCAGGAGGAAGCGGTCAAGCACTCCGGCAGCGCGCTGCTGATCGTGGCCGGAGCCGGCTCCGGAAAAACCCGCGTCCTCAGTAACCGGATCGCGTACCTGATTGCCACCAAGCGTGCCCACCACGGCGAGATCCTGGCCATCACGTTCACCAACAAGGCCGCCGCGGAAATGCGTGAACGCATCGAAGCCCTGGTGGGCAACAGGGCCAAGGCCATGTGGATCTCCACGTTCCACTCGTCCTGTGTCCGGATCCTGCGCCGCGAGGCCGCCAACGTCGGCCTGAACTCCAACTTTTCCATCTACGACTCCGCAGACTCCCTGCGGCTGATTACCCTGGTGGCCAAAAACCTGGACCTGGACCCCAAGAAGTTCGCGCCCAAGGCCATCCAGCACAAGATCTCCGCGCTCAAGAACGAACTGATTGACGACGACTCCTTCGCGTCCGCCGCGAACCACAGCGACCCGTTCGAGAGCGCCGTGGCAGACGTCTTCAAGGGCTACACCCAGCGGCTGCGCCAGGCCAACGCCATGGACTTCGACGACCTCATCGCGCAGACGGTCTACGTGTTCCGGGCCTTCCCGGCGCTCGCAGATTCCTACCGGCGCCGGTTCCGGCACGTCCTGGTGGACGAATACCAGGACACCAACCACGCGCAGTATGCACTTGTCCGGGAAATCGTCGGCGAGGGCCCGGGCGCGGCCGAACTGACCGTCGTCGGCGACTCCGACCAGTCCATTTACGCATTTCGCGGAGCAGATATCCGCAACATCGTGGAGTTCGAAAAGGACTACCCTGACGCCCGCACCATCAAGCTGGAGCAGAACTACCGCTCCACCCAGAACATCCTGAGCGCGGCCAACTCCGTCATTTCCCGCAACCCGAACCGCCCCGAGAAGCGGCTCTGGACCGCGGAGGGCGAAGGCCACAAGATTATCGGCTACGTGGGCGAGAACGAGCACGACGAAGCCCAGTTCATCGCCAAGGAGATCGACCGGCTCCAGGACGAGGACAACCTCCGCCCCGGCGACGTCGCCATCTTCTACCGCACCAACGCCCAGTCCCGTTCCATCGAGGACGTCCTGGTGCGCGTCGGCCTGCCGTACAAGGTGGTGGGCGGCACCAGATTCTACGAGCGCAAGGAAATCAAGGACGCGCTGGCGTACCTCCGGGTGCTCGTGAACCCGGACGACGACGTCAACCTCCGCCGCGTTCTCAACGAGCCCAAGCGCGGCATCGGGGGACCGGGCCGAGGGTGCCGTCGCGGCTCTCGCCGAGCGGGAACGCACGTCCTTCATCTCAGCGGCCCGCCGCGCCGACCAGGCGCCCGGCATGGCCACCCGCTCGGTCAACGCGGTGCTCGGCTTCGTGAAGCTCCTGGACGATCTCGCCGAGGTCGCCGCGGGCTCCGGCGCCGCGGCCGCGCTCGAGGCAGTGCTCGAACAGACCGGCTACCTCGCCACGCTGCGCTCCAGCACGGACCCGCAGGACGAGTCCCGGGTGGAAAACCTCGCCGAGCTTGTCGCCGTCGTCCGTGAATACGAGCGCGACAATCCCGAAGGATCCCTGGGCGCCTTCCTGGAACAGGTGTCCCTGGTGGCCGACGCCGACCAGATCCCGGACGCCCCCGGCGCGGACATTGACGCTGCGGTGGCGGAGGCCAAGCGGCTGGGCGTGGTCACGCTCATGACGCTGCACACGGCCAAGGGGCTCGAATTCCCCGTGGTGTTCCTGACCGGCATGGAGCACGGGCTCTTCCCGCACCAGCGTTCTGCCACTGACCCGAAGGAACTGGCGGAGGAACGCCGGCTGGCCTACGTGGGGCTGACACGCGCCCGGAAGCGCCTCTACGTCACGCGTTCCGAGGTCAGAAGCATGTGGGGGCAGAGCCAGTACAACCCGGCCAGCCAGTTCCTGGAGGAAATCCCCTCCGAACTCGTCGAATGGAAGCGCGAGGGAACCAGCAGGCAGTCCGGCGGGTGGGGGAGCGGCGCCGACATCGGGTCCAGCCGGTACGGCGGGTCCTTCTGGGGTGCGGGAACGGCACGAGGCGCCCGTGCCGATTCGTCCGCGGGCTTCAACGCTGACGTCCCGGCCGCCATCGCGAAAAACCGCGTGCAGCCGCAGAAGGAAGTCATCGCGGTCAGCGTGGGGGACAAGGTCAACCACACGAGCTTTGGCAACGGCACCGTGCTCGCCGTCGAAGGCGCCGGGGACAAGACCGTGGCGAAGGTGAAGTTCGACGTCGGCGAGAAGCGGCTGCTTCTGCGGTACGCGCCGCTGACCAAGATCGACGCCTGAGCGTGCCGGTGCGGCCCCCGGCGGGCGTGGCTGCAGGCCTGGCGCCGCTGTTCTGGTTGGCCCTGTTCGCAATGACACTGGCGGGCTGTTCCGTAACCGTCGCGGATCCGGAGTACACCCCGCCGCCACCGCTGCCGGCCCTCGAACAGCTGAAACAGGCTCCGCTCACTGACCCCTCGGGATTTGCGGCAGGGGAGGATGCGCTGGCGTTCGTCACTGCGGACCGGAACGTGGTGTGCGCGCTGACCTCAGCCCGCGGACCGCACCTGAACCTGCCGTACGAAACCAACAACTTCAGCGATCCCGACAACCAAAAACTGGCAACCGTGCCCGTGGCGCACTGCGAGCTCGCGGCGTATCCCGCGCCGGCAGCACCTGACATCGGTGACGACTGCTCGGGTACCGGACTCGGTTACCTGGGCGGCGCGGCACTCCTGACGCCCAGCCGGGCCCGGTACGGCGAATGCCGGGCCGGGGTCACGCAAATGGAGGCCGAGTACGGGCCCAAGGGCACGGCCAACGGAGCCGTCTCCAAGCTGCGCGTCCTGCCCGACGGCGGCAACCTCGAACGGAACGGTTTGCGGTGTTCCGCCTACCGCTTGGGGGTGGCCTGCGGAAACGTCTCTGGCGGCGTCGGTTTCTTTATCAGCCGGGATCATTACGAACTCATCTCCGCGAAGGGCAAAAACGTCAAGACGGCGCCCGCCAAGGCCGCAAAAACCCCGTAATTACGGGGTTTTTCTACGTTCCATAGAATAGTGTCCTTACTCACAGAACAGGTAGTCTGGAACGGGCCGGTCCCTCCAAAGGACTAGAGTTCAAAAAAGGATCATTGCGCCGCGGGGCTTGTTTCCGGACCTGCCGCAGGGCGCGCTAATTCCGCAGCCCGGTCCGCACCTTGGGTGCAGTCCGGCTGTACAGAAACTACTTCGACGTAGAAGGACACTAAACCGTGGACCTGTTTGAATATCAGGCGCGCGATATGTTCGAAGCGCACGGTGTACCCGTGCTCGCCGGCATCGTGGCGCACACTCCTGAAGAAGCAAAGGCAGCTGCCGAGAAGATCGGCGGCGTAACTGTCGTCAAGGCACAGGTTAAGGTCGGTGGCCGCGGCAAGGCTGGCGGCGTCAAGGTTGCCAAGTCTGCCGACGAGGCACTTGAGCA
This sequence comes from Arthrobacter sp. UC242_113, assembly GCF_044054585.1. NCBI lineage: Bacteria > Bacillati > Actinomycetota > Actinomycetes > Micrococcales > Micrococcaceae > Arthrobacter > Arthrobacter sp. UC242_113. The sequence continues at coordinate 86,880 of NZ_CP171968.1, forward strand.
CTCCACCAACATCCTGGGCATGGACATCAAGGGCCACACCGTCAACAAGGTGATGATCGCCCAGGGTGCCGATATTGCCGAGGAATACTACTTCTCCGTCCTGCTGGACCGCGCCAACCGCAACTACCTGGCCATGTGCTCGGTTGAAGGCGGCATGGAGATCGAGCAGCTCGCCGTTGAGCGGCCCGAGGCCCTGGCCAAGGTAGCCATCGACCCCGCCGTGGGCATCGACCAGGCTAAGGCCGACGAAATCGTCGCTGCCGCCGGCTTCGCTGAAGAACTGCGCGGCAAAGTCGCCGGCGTCATTCTGAAGCTCTGGGACGTCTTCAAGAAGGAAGACGCCACCCTCGTGGAGGTCAACCCGCTGGTAAAGACCGGCGCGGGCGAGATTGTTGCCCTCGACGGCAAGGTCACGCTGGACGAGAACGCCGAGTTCCGCCACCCCAAGCACGCCCAGCTTGAGGACAAGGAATCCGCAGACCCGCTCGAGGCCAAGGCCAAGGCGCAGGACCTGAACTACGTCAAGCTGGACGGTGAAGTCGGCATCATCGGTAACGGTGCAGGCCTCGTCATGTCCACCCTGGACGTCGTCGCGTACGCCGGTGAGAACCACGGCAACGTCAAGCCCGCCAACTTCCTGGACATCGGCGGCGGAGCCTCCGCCGAGGTCATGGCCGCAGGCCTCGACGTCATCCTGGGCGACGAGCAGGTCAAGTCCGTATTCGTCAACGTCTTCGGCGGCATCACCGCCTGTGACGCTGTCGCCAAGGGCATCGTGGGCGCACTGGCCGAGCTGGGCCACTCCGCCAACAAGCCGCTGGTCGTCCGCCTCGACGGCAACAACGTCGAAGAAGGCCGCCGCATCCTCGAAGAGGCCAACCACCCGCTGGTTACCCTCGCCGCCACCATGGACGAGGGCGCCGACAAGGCCGCCGAGCTCGCCAACGCCCGCTGATCGAGCCTGTCGAGATCTAGGAAAGAAAACATGTCTATTTATCTGAACAAGGACTCCAAGGTCATCGTCCAGGGCATCACGGGCGGCGAAGGCACCAAGCACACCGCCCTCATGCTCAAGGCCGGCACCAACATTGTGGGCGGCGTCAACGCCCGCAAGGCCGGCACCACCGTCCTGCACGGCGAAAACGAGATCAACGTTTTCGGCACCGTCAAGGAAGCCATCGCCGAGACCGGCGCCGACGTCTCCATCGTCTTCGTTCCGCCGGCATTCACCAAGAACGCCGTCGTTGAAGCCATCGAGGCCGGCATCGGCCTGGTCGTCGTCATCACCGAAGGCGTGCCGGTTCAGGACTCCGCCGAGTTCTGGGCACTGGCGCAGTCCAAGGTCGACGCCGACGGCAACCAGGTCACCCGCATCATCGGACCGAACTGCCCCGGCATCATCACCCCGGGCGAAGCCCTCGTGGGCATCACCCCGGCCAACATCACCGGCAAGGGCCCCATCGGCCTGGTCTCCAAGTCCGGCACGCTGACCTACCAGATGATGTACGAACTGCGCGACCTCGGCTTCTCCACGGCCATCGGCATCGGCGGTGACCCCATCATCGGCACCACCCACATCGACGCCCTGGCTGCGTTCGAGGCTGACCCGGAGACCAAGGCCATCGTGATGATCGGCGAAATCGGTGGCGACGCCGAAGAGCGTGCGGCCGACTTCATCAAGGCCAACGTCACCAAGCCGGTCGTCGGCTACGTGGCCGGCTTCACCGCGCCGGAAGGCAAGACCATGGGCCACGCAGGCGCCATCGTCTCCGGTTCCGCCGGTACGGCCCAGGCCAAGAAGGAAGCCCTCGAAGCTGCCGGCGTGAAGGTCGGCAAGACGCCGTCCGAGACCGCCAAGCTGCTGCGCGAAGTCTTCGCAGCGCTCTAAGGCCACTTCAAGCAACGCGGGGTCACTCCCAGCCCAATCCACCCCCCGGATTGGGCGCGGAGTGACCCCGCGTTTCTTTGTTTAAGCGCGGGGTTTAAGCGCTGGCGGACTGACCCTTGCCCCGGCGCGGCAGTGAGGTCTATGTTGGCCGTCTCGAAGCACTGCCGCAGTGACAAGGACCGATCATGAGCAATGCACTTAAACTCACCGTCCCCGACGGCCTCCCGTTCATCGACTACGAGCGGGAGTTCGACTTCCCTGTGGCGGACGTGTTCCGCGCGCACAAGGAACCTGAGCTGATCTCGCAGTGGCTGGGCCCGCGCGGCACCAACATCGACATCGACCACTACGACTTCCGTTCCGGAGGCACCTACCTGTACAACCACACCGGCCCGGACGGGGTGACGTACGCCTTCAGCGGCATCTTCCATACCGTCCGTGAAAACGACTTCGCCATCCAGACCTTCGAGTTCAGCGGTTACCCGGACATCGTCAGCATCGAATTCATGAGCTTCGAGGACCTGGGCGGCGGCAAGTGCCTGCTGCGGGCCCACTCTGTCTATCCCAGCATGGAAGCCCGCGACGGGATGGCCCAATCAGGCATGGAAAGCGGCGTGTCCGACGGCTACGAGCGGCTCGAGGAGCTGCTCGCGAAATAGGGGCCCGCACCGCAACTGAAACGTCCGACGGCGGCCGGTGACCTTTACCTCGAAGGTCACCGGCCGCCGTCGTCCGTTTAAAGACCCAACTAAGTAGCAGCAGATGGCGTTCCCAGCCCTGAGAACGCCATCTGCTGCTACCTACTTCGGAAGCCGCGTTGTGAGTTTGATAGTATGTCAGTACAAACTATCAAAGGAGAAGATATGCCGCTCGTACGAATCGACGTCAACTCGGGGCGCAGTCAGGATGAATTGAATCGCCTAAGCCGCGGCATCCATGACGCCATCCTGGCTGAGTACGGAATCCCGGAGCGGGACTACTTCCACATCGTCACTGAACATGCGCCGGGCCAGATCGTTGCGCAGGACGCGGGCCTCGGCTTCGAGCGCACACGCGACGTCATCATGATCCAGATCTTTACCCAGGGCGGGCGCAGCCAGGAGGCAAAGCAGAGCCTGTTTGCCGCGGTGGCAGACAAGCTGGGGGCTCTGGGGGTTGCCGGCGAGGACGTTTTCATTGGCTATGTCGAGAACACCGCGGGGGACTGGTCCTTCGGGTTCGGCCGCGCGCAGTATGTCACCGGCGAGCTCGCCATCCCGAAGAAATAAGGGCGGAATTACTAGCCCCGCAAGTCCGCATAAGCAGCTCCGCACCACCTCTTTTTGAAGGCCGTTCTGCTTGTTGTAAGTATGTCAGTACAAACCTTTGACAGGACATAAATTCTAGGGCACAGTAGTTCTTGTGGTCCCGCTCACGGGGCCGCGGAACGCCGGAGCCCTGGCCGTTCGGCTGCTTAGAGGTTGAGATCCAAAAGAAAGGTCCACGATTACCGTGACCCACGAACTGCTCACGATCGGGCGAATCAGCGTTGATATCTACCCGAACGATATCGGGGTGGGGCTGGAGGATGTGACGTCCTTCGGCAAGTACCTTGGCGGCTCGCCGTCCAACGTTGCTGTAGCCGCCGCCCGCCATGGCCGCCGGACCGGGGTCATCACCCGCACCGGCGATGACCCGTTCGGTACGTACCTGCACCGCGAACTGGAAAAGTTCGGCGTTGACGATTCGTTCGTCAGCCCGGTCCAGGGGCTCCAGACGCCGGCCACGTTCTGCGCGATCCGGCCTCCGCATGATTTCCCCCTGTACTTCTACGGCCGTTTCCCCACCGCACCTGACCTGCAGATCAAGGCCGATGAGCTGGACACGGACGCCATCCGCGATGCGCAGATCTTCTGGTCGACTGTGACCGGCCTGTGCCAGGAGCCGAGCCGCGAAGCGCACATCACCGCGCACGAAGCCCGGCCCCGCACCGAGCTGAAGCCCGGCCAGTACACCATCCTGGATCTTGACTACCGCCCCATGTTCTGGGCTTCCGAGGAGGAGGCCCGGGAGCAGGTGGCCCGGATCCTGCCGCACGTCACTGTGGCGATCGGCAACGACCAGGAATGCTCCGTGGCCGTGGGCCCGGGCACCCCGGATGAGCAGGCGGACCGTCTGCTGGACGCGGGCGTGGAGATCGCCGTCGTGAAGCTGGGCCCGGAGGGCGTGATGGCCAAGACCCGCACCGAGCGTGTGGTCTCCGCCCCGGTTCCGGTGGAGACCGTCAACGGTCTGGGTGCCGGTGACTCCTTCGGTGGCGCCTTTGTGCACGGCCTGCTTTCGGGCTGGCCGCTGGCCCAGGTCCTGGACTATGCGAACGCAGCCGGCGCCATCGTGGCCTCCCGGCTGTCCTGCGCGGATGCCATGCCCACCCCGGCCGAGGTCACCTCCCTGCTCGCCGAGCGCGGACGCCTTGTTCCCGATGCTGCTGTTCCCGACCAGGACTCAGTTCCCGGCCACCTCACCCCCGAAGGAGCGGCCCTGTGAGCCTCAACCCCGGTTCCGCTGCCCTCGCGGTGGATGACAACCCCCGCCGCTACGAGCACCTGAGCACCATCCGGCTCGAAGACCCGGACGCAGTGGCGCGCGCCGCGAAGGCCCGCCGCCGCCACCCCGGCCTCAAGCACGGCCGGCAGAACTTCATCGTTGCCGCGGACCACCCGGCACGCGGCGCCCTCGCGGTCGGCAACGATCCGGTGGCGATGGCGGACCGCCGCCAGCTCCTGGACCGGCTTCAGATCGCGCTGGCCAACCCGGCAGTGGACGGCATCCTGGCCTCCCCGGACATCATGGATGACCTGCTGCTCCTCGGCGCCCTTGAAGGCAAGCTGGTCTTCGGGTCGATGAACCGCGGCGGCCTCGCCGGGCTCGTGAACGAATTCGACGACCGTTTCACCGGCCACACCGCCGCGGCGCTGGAGGAACTGGGCGCGGACGGCGGCAAGATGCTGACCCGCATCTGCCTGGGCGACCCGGACACTGTGGTGACCCTTGAGGCGACCGCGAAGGCAATTGATTCGCTGGCGGCGCGGAAGCTTATAGCGATGGTGGAGCCGTTCCTGTCTGTCCGGGAGAACGGCCGGGTCCGCAACGACCTGAGCACGGACGCGGTGATCAAGTCGATCGGGATCGCCGAGGGGCTCGGCTCCACGAGCGCCTACACGTGGATGAAGCTGCCGGTCGTTGCCGGGATGGAACGCGTCATGGCCGCCACCACCATGCCCACCGTGCTGCTGGGCGGGGACCCGGCAGGCACCCAGGACGAGGTGTTCGCGACCTGGGGAGCCGCCCTCGCCCTGCCCGGCGTGCAGGGACTCACCGTCGGCCGGACCCTGCTGTACCCGGCGGACGGCGATGTCGCCGGAGCGGTCGCCGCGGCCGCTTCACTCCTCCACCACACCACAGAAGAAGTAACGGAGTAAACGATGGGAACTGGAACCCGCCGGATGACCGTGGCGCAGGCCGTGGTCGAATACCTTTCCAAGCAGTACACCGTTGATTCCGTCGGTGGAGTCGATTTCCGCGAACGCCTGATTCCGGGCACGTTCGGCATCTTCGGGCACGGCAACGTGGCCGGTGTGGGCCAGGCCCTGAAGCAGTACCAGCAGCTCGATCCGACGATCATGCCGTACTACCAGGGCCGCAACGAGCAGGCCCAGTCCCACCAGGCCGTGGGCTACGCCCGCCACACCCGCCGCCGGCAGACCTTCGCGATCAGCACCTCCATCGGCCCGGGTTCGTCGAACCTGCTCACCGGCGCCGCTTTGGCCACCACGAACCGTTTGCCGGTGCTGCTGCTGCCGTCGGACACATTCGCCACGCGTGCCGCGGACCCGGTGCTGCAGCAGCTTGAACAGCCCTACGCCTACGACCTCACGGTCAACGACGCGTTCCGGCCGCTGTCCAAGTTCTTCGACCGGGTCACCCGCCCGGAGCAGCTGTTCTCCGCGTTCCACCACGGCCTGCGCGTCCTCACGGACCCCGCCGAGACCGGCGCGGTGACCATCTCGCTGCCCCAGGACGTCCAGGCCGAGGCCTTCGACGTTCCCGAGGAGTTCCTGGCCGAGCGGGAGTGGCGGATCCGCCGCCCGGAAGCGGACGACGACGACATCCGCCGCGCCGCCGACGCCATCCGGGCCGCAAAGCGGCCGCTGATCATCGCCGGCGGCGGCGTCCTCTACGCCTACGCCAATGAGGAACTGGCGAAGTTCGCCGAACTGACCGGTATTCCGGTGGGCAATACGCAGGCCGGCGTCGGCGTCCTGCCCTGGGACCACAAGTACTCCCTCGGCGCGATCGGCTCCACGGGCACGACGGCGGCCAACGCCCTGGCAGCCGAAGCGGACCTGGTCATCGGCATCGGCACCCGCTACGAGGACTTCACCACCGCGTCCCGGACCGCATTCCAGAACCCGGACCTGAAGTTCATCAACATCAACGTCGCACCCATCGACGCCTACAAGCACGGCACCTCGCTGCCGATCGTTGCCGACGCCCGCAAGGCGCTCGTCAAGCTCAACCAGGCCCTGGGTGGCTACCGCGTCGGCGCCGACCTCGAGCAGCAGATCGCCGCCGAAAAGCAGCGCTGGAACACCACGGTGGATACGGCCTTCGACACCCGCTTCAGCCCGTTGCCGGCGCAGAACGAGATCATCGGCGCCACCAACCGGGCCATGGACGCCTCCGACGTGGTCATCTGCGCAGCCGGCTCCCTGCCCGGTGACCTGCACAAGATGTGGCGGGTCCGCGATCCGTTCGGCTACCACGTCGAATACGCCTACTCCTGCATGGGCTACGAGATCCCCGGCGGGCTGGGCGTCAAGCGCGCAGCGCTCGCCGAAGCCGCCAAGGGCGGCACCCAGCGCGACGTCGTCGTGATGGTGGGGGACGGCTCCTACCTGATGATGCACACCGAACTGGTCACCGCCGTCGCCGAACGGATCAAGCTGATCGTGGTCCTGATCCAGAACCACGGCTACGCCTCCATCGGCTCACTGTCCGAATCACTTGGCTCGCAGCGCTTCGGCACCCAGTACCGCGTCCTGGACGAGGAACAGCACAGCTTCGACGAGGGCGAGACACTCCCGGTGGACCTGGCCCTGAACGCCGAATCCCTCGGCGTGAAGGTGATCCGCATCGAGCCGGGCGAGAAGGCCATCGCCGAACTCGAACAGGCCATCCGCGACGCCAAAGCCGCCCCCGAACGCGGCGGCCCGATCGTGATCCACCTCGAATCCGACCCGCTGCTGGACGCGCCGAGCTCCGAATCCTGGTGGGACGTGCCCGTCTCGGCAGTGTCGGAACTCGACTCCACCAAACAGGCCTTCCAGACCTACATCGACCACAAGTCCCGCCAGCGCAAGCTGCTCGGCTAACCTCCCCCACGCTTCACGACCAGCTACAGACCAAGGAAGTCATCTCTATGTCAACGACGACCGTCACCACCACTATCAACCACTTCATCAACGGTGCCGAGACCGCCGGCGAAGGCGACCGCACCACCCCCGTGTACAACCCGGCCACCGGTCAAGTGTCCGCCGAGCTGCGCCTGGCCAACCGGGCTGACCTGGACAACACCGTCGCCGCGGCCCGCGCCGCTGCCGACTCCTGGGGCGACATTTCCCTCGCCAAGCGCACCGCCGTTTTGTTCAAGTTCCGCGAGCTCGTCGCCGAGCACGTGAACGAACTCGCCGAGCTGATCACCGCCGAGCACGGCAAGGTCATCTCCGACGCCAAGGGCGAGATCGGCCGCGGCCTGGAAGTCATCGAGTTCGCCTGCGGCATCCCGTCGCTGCTCAAGGGCGACTACTCGGACCAGGTCTCCACCGGCATCGACGTCTTCTCCTTCCGCGAACCCCTCGGCGTGGTCGCCGGCATCACCCCGTTCAACTTCCCGGTCATGGTGCCGCTGTGGATGGCCCCGATGGCGATCGCCACCGGCAACGCCTTCATCCTCAAGCCCTCCGAACGCGACCCCTCCGCCTCGCTGCTGCTGGCCAAGCTCTGGAAGGACGCCGGCCTGCCCGACGGCGTGTTCCAGGTCCTGCACGGCGACAAGGAAACCGTCGACGGGCTGCTGACCCACCCGGACGTGGACGGCATCTCGTTCGTCGGCTCCACCCCAATCGCGAAGTACGTCCACGAGACCGCCACCGCCCACGGCAAGCGCGTCCAGGCCCTGGGCGGGGCCAAGAACCACGCCATCATCCTGCCCGACGCCGACCTGGACAACGCCGCCGACCACCTCGCCGCCGCCGCGTTCGGCTCCGCCGGGGAACGCTGCATGGCCATCTCCGTCGCCGTCGCCGTCGGAGACGCCGCGGACCTGCTGGTCAAGAAGGTCGAAGAACGCGCCCTCGACGTGAAGGTCAACAACGGCACCGTGCCCGGCGCCGAAATGGGCCCCGTCATCACCCCCGCCTCCAAGGAACGCATCGTGAAGATCGTCACCGAGGCCGAAGCCGCCGGTGCCGCGATGGTCGTCGATGGCCGCGACCTCGTCGTCCCCGGCCACGAAGACGGCTTCTGGGTCGGCCCCACCGTGATCGACCACGTCAAGACCGAAATGACCGCCTACTCCGAGGAGATCTTCGGACCCGTCCTCGTCGTCGTCCGCGTCGACACCCTGGAGGACGGCATCAAGCTCATCAACTCCAACCCCTACGGCAACGGCACCGCCATCTTCACCTCCTCCGGCGCCGCGGCCCGCAAGTTCCAGCGCTCCGTCACCGTCGGCATGATCGGCATCAACGTGCCCCTGCCCGTCCCGGTCGCCTACCACTCCTTCGGCGGCTGGAAAGCATCCCTCTTCGGCGACAAGCACATCTACGGCCCCGAAGGCGTCTCCTTCTACACCCGCGGCAAAGTCGTCACCTCACGCTGGCCCGAACCCACGCACGCCTCCGGCGCCTCCTACAACTTCCCCTCCAACTAACCTCCACCACCCCGAGAACCACATCGATTGCTCCGTAACCGCCGTTTTGAGCGTCCAAAAGGGCACCTGCGGAGCAATCGATGAGAAGGAACAGTCATGACAGAGAACAAGCTGATCATCGGCACCGCGCCCGACTCCTGGGGCGTGTGGTTTGCGGATGACCCCAAGCAGACCCCGTGGGAGCGCTTCCTGGACGAGGTGGCCGAGTCCGGCTACAAGTGGATCGAGCTGGGCCCGTACGGTTACCTGCCCAACGACCCCACCCGGCTCGCCGAAGAGCTCAAGCAGCGCGACCTGAAGGTCTGCGCCGGAACCGTCTTCACCGCGTTCCACCGCGGCCTGGACCAGTGGGAGCAAGCCTGGGAGCCGGCCCGCAAGGTCGCCGAACTCACCGCAGCCATGGGCGGCGAGCACATCGTGGTCATCCCCGCGATGTGGCGCGACGACGTCACCGGGGAGGCTGTGGAGAGCGGCACGCTCAGCGACAAGGCCTGGAGCGACCTGTTCGCCGGCCACAACCGGATGGGAAAGACGCTGCTCGAGGACTTCGGCCTGAAGCAGCAGTTCCACTCCCACGCCGACTCGCACGTCGGAGCCCAGGAGGACATCGAAACGCTGTTGGGCGCGACGGACCCGCAGTACCTCAACCTGTGCCTGGATACCGGCCACGCGGAATACTGCGGCGCCTCGAGCCTGGAGCTCATCAAGAACTACCCGGACCGGATCGGGTACCTGCACCTGAAGCAGATCAACCCGGACGTCCTGAAGAAGGTCAACGAGGAAAACATGACCTGGGCCGCGGCAAACCTGGCCGGCGTCATGACCGAACCGCCCAACGGCCTGCCCGACCTGCGCGCGGTCATCGAGGCCGTCGAGGCGCTGGACCGGCCCATCTTCGGGATTGTGGAGCAGGACATGTACCCGGTGGCCTTCGACGTTCCGATGCCCATCGCCAAGCGCACCCGCAACTACCTGCTGTCCTGCGGCTCCCGCACCGCGGTCAACTAGCCTCCGCCCCGGCATCCCAAACGTAAGGAAAGAACAATGACTGAAACCCTTCGCGTCGCCGTTATCGGCGCCGGCCGCATGGGCGCGGACCACATCCAGCGCCTCAGCAAGCGCATCCACGGCGCTGAAGTTGCCGCCGTCGTCGACGTTGACCTCGCCCGTGCGCAGGCGGCCATCGAGGGCATCCCCGGGGCCGTTGCCCTGGCCGACGCCGAAGAGGCGCTGAACAACGGCGACGTCAACGCCGTCCTCATCGCCACGCCCGGCTTCCTGCACGAGGAGATCCTGCTCAAGGCCATCGCCAAGGACATTCCCATCCTGTGCGAGAAGCCGCTGACGCCGGATGCCGAGTCGTCCTGGAAGATTGTCCAGGCTGAGGAGAAGCTTGGCCACAAGCGCATCCAGGTGGGTTTCATGCGCCGTTTCGACGCCGAATACGCAGCCCTGGGCTCGGTCATCCGCGACCGCGAACTGGGCGAACTGCTGATGCTGCACCACCAGCACCGCAACCCGACCACGCCGGCGGGCTTCACCAACGAGATGCTCATCAACGACTCCGTGGTCCACGAGTTCGACGCCATCCGCTTCTTCACCGGCGAAGAGATCACCTCCGTCCAGGTCCGCCTTGGCAAGGCCACGAAGAACGCCCCGGCCGGCCAGCACGATCCCCAGCACGTCCTGATCGAAACCGAGTCCGGTGTCCTGGCGGACGTCGAAATCTACGTGAACGCGAAGTTCGGCTACGAAGTGGCCACGCAGGCCTCCTTCGAGGACGGCATCGTCAGCATCGGCGGCGACAGCGGCCCGTACCTGCGCAGCAACGGCCGCTGGGGCGGCAAGGTCACGCCCGGCTTCGAAGAGCGCTTCGGTGCCGCGTACGACGTCGAAATCCAGGCCTGGGTTGACGCCGCGCTCCGCGGCGAAATCGGCGGACCCACCGCCTGGGACGGCTACGCCACCGCCGCCTGCTGCGAAGCCGGCGTGGAGGCCCAGAAGAACGGCGAGAAGGTGGCCGTGAAGCTGAACGCCAAGCCGGCCCTGTACAGCTAAGCCCCCGCCCTTGGAGTTTTTGTCCAGATAATGCGACTTAGAGGCCCTCAAGGTTGCATTGTCTGGACAAAAACTCCGTTCGTTAACCGACTCTTTCCACAGACTCTTTCCACAATGGAGTGTTCCTCGTGAAAATCGCCCTTGACCCCACCCCCTTCCACCACAGCCACAGCCTGCTGGAGTTCCCCAAGGTGGTGGCCGACCTCGGCTACAAGTACATGCAGATGACGCCGCACCCGGATTTCATCCCCTTCTACAACCACCCGAAGGCCGACGACGAACTCGTGGGCCAGTTGAAGAAGGCGTGCACCGACGCCGGAATCGAAATCGCGTCCATTCTGCCTGTGCTGCGCTGGTCCGGCCCGGACGAGGACGCCCGCGAGGCGGCAGTGCGCTACTGGAAGCGCGCAATCCAGATCGCCGTGGACCTGGGCGTGGGCACCATGAACACCGAGTTCAGCGGCCGCCCGGAGCTGGCCGAGGAATCCGAGCGCGCGTTCTACCGCTCCATGGAGGAACTGCTCCCCATCATCGAGCGCGAAGGCATCGACCTGCTCATCGACCCGCACCCGGACGACTTCGTGGAGGAAGGCCTGGCCGCGATCCGCGTCATCCGTGGCCTGAACTCCAAGAACGTCGGCATGGTCTACGTGGCCTCCCACAGCTTCCACATGAAGAACTCGCCGCTGGACATCATGCGCGCCGCGGGGGACAAGCTGCGCCTCGTCCACGTCGCCGACACCATGGACCACCACGCCTCGCACGGACTGCGCTACATCACCAACCCGCCGGGCAACGCCGTCCGGGTGCACCAGCACCTGAAGATCGGCGACGGCGACGTGAACTGGGACGAGTTCTTCGGCGGCCTGAAGGAAATCGGGTTCCTGGACCGGGACGACACCGTAATGGTGTCCAGCGTCTTCGCCGAAGACGACAACGCCGAGGAGGTTTCCCGTTTCCAGCTGGACACCATGAAGCAGTACGTGCAGAAGGTCAGCGTATGACGGCCGCGCCTTCTGGCAAGGCTGACTTAAAACACCAGCGGGCGCTCCGCACGGTCACTATCATTTCCACCTTCGGCGGCCTGCTCTTCGGCTACGACACAGGCGTCATCAACGGCGCCCTGCCCTACATGCAGGAGGACCTGGGACTGACCCCGCTGGCCGAGGGGATGGTGACGTCGTCGCTGCTGTTCGGTGCCGCCTTCGGTGCACTGTTCGGCGGCCGGCTGGCGGACCGGAACGGCCGCCGCAAGATGATCATGGTCCTTGCCGTCATCTTCCTGGTCGGCACGCTGTCCTGCACCCTGGCTCCGAGCACCGAGTTCATGGTGGCGGCCCGGTTCATCCTGGGCCTGGCCGTGGGCGGGGCGTCCGTGACGGTGCCGGTGTACCTTGCGGAGGTGTCGCCGTCAGCCCGACGAGGGCGGATCGTGACGCAGAACGAGCTCATGATCGTCACCGGCCAGCTGCTTGCCTTCATCTTCAACGCCTACCTCGGCAACACCTTCGGCGAAGCCGGGGGCATCTGGCGCTGGATGCTGGTAATCGCCACACTGCCGGCCGTCGCCCTGTGGATCGGCATGGCCTTCATGCCCGAAAGCCCCCGCTGGCTCGCCTCCATGGGCAGCTTCGGCGAGGCGCTCGGCGTGCTCCAGCGCATCCGCTCCAAGGCCGAGGCCACGGCGGAGTTCGACGAGGTCAAGGCCATGGCCGTGGAGGACTACAAGTCCAAGATGGGGTCCTGGAAGGACCTGCAGGTTCCCTGGCTGCGGCGGATCTTCTTCGTCGGCGTCGGCCTGGCCGTGATCCAGCAGATCACCGGCGTGAACTCCATCATGTACTACGGCACCCAGATCCTGGCGGATGCCGGCTTCGGCCGCGAAGCCGCACTGAGCGCCAACATCGCCAACGGTGTCATCTCCGTGCTGGCCACCTTCGTGGGCATCTGGCTGCTCGGCAAGGTGGGGCGCCGCCGGATGCTTATCACCGGCCAGATCGGAACCACCTCGGCGCTGCTGCTGATCGGACTCTTCTCACTGATCCTGCCGGAGGGCACCGGCCGCGGCTACGTGATCCTGGCGCTGACCGTCACGTTCCTCGCATTCCAGCAGGGGGCCATCTCACCGGTCACCTGGCTCATGCTCTCGGAGATCTTCCCGCTTAAGCTGCGCGGCCTGGGCATGGGCGCGTCGGCCTTCGTGCTCTGGATTGTGAACTTCCTGATCGGATTCGGCTTCCCGCAGCTGCTCGCCGCCGTCGGCATCTCCAACACGTTCTTCGTGTTCGCCGTCCTGGGTGTCGGGGCGATTCTCTTTGCCGCTAAGTACATTCCCGAAACCAAGGACAAGAGCCTCGAGGACGTGGAGCACTTCTTCAAGCACCAGGCCGGCGTCCCCGGCGGAGTCAAGACCGAAGCCAAGACCGACGTCGGAGCGGGAACCCCGGTCCACTAAGACCGCTCCCGCTCGGAGTTTTTGTCCAGATAATGCGCTCTCGAAGGCCCCTCGAGGGGGCATTATCTGCACAAAAACTCCACGCCTGAGGCAGTTATGCACCCAAGCGTTCGACGGCGGGCGGTCAGTCTAAGCGTTCGACGTCGGGCGGAGGGCCGGGCTGGCAGCTCTAGACGCCGGCGTGGAGGCGGGGGAGCGCGTCCACCAAGGGCGCCAGCTCCGGCACCTCCTGCGCTTCGGCCAGGGTCCGCTCGAGCGTGGCGTCGTGGACCGGCCGCGCGTCAGCCAGCAGCTTGCTCCCGCTGTCCGTGAGTTCGGTGTAAATGCCGCGGCGGTCGTCCGCGCACAGGATGCGGGTCAGCAGGCCGCGGTCCTCCAGCCGGTTCACGAGGCGGGTGGTCGCGCTGGCACTGAGGGCAGTGGCCCGGGCCAGCTGCTGCATGCGCATGTGCCACCCGTCCTGCCGGCTGAGCGCGTCCAGCACCGTGTATTCGACGACGGAGAGCTGCGCCTGCCCCTGCAGCGACCGTTCCAGCTCCGCCTCGATCAGCCCGTGCAGGGCCGCCAGGGTCCGCCAACCCTGGGCGCGCACCTCAACGGCGTCGTCCTTGATGCCCATGGGCTCTCCTCCTTCGGTTCTCCGGCCCCTTTGGAAACAGAGCACGGCACAGAAATAGTTGCTTGCGCGGCATATTTGCTTGTGCAACAATTACTTGCGTAGCAATAAATAGCGCGCCTGCAACTATTAGCTTACGTCGCGCTCCCCATTCAGTACAGTTCCGAAGGAGCACATCAATGCCTGTTGGCCTGATAGCCCTAGCACTCGGCGGGTTCGGCATCGGACTCACCGAATTCGTCATCATGGGCCTGCTCCCCGAAGTGGCCTCGGACTTCCAGGTGAGCGAAGCCTCCGCCGGCTGGTTCATCTCCGGCTATGCCCTCGCCGTCGTGGTGGGGGCACTGGGGCTCACCGCCGCGGTGTCCCGCTTCCAGCGCAAGCCCGTGCTGGCCGCTCTGCTGGTGCTTTTCGTCGCCGGCAACCTCCTGTCCGCCATTGCGCCCGACTACTGGGCGATGATGGCAGGCCGGGTGGTTGCCGCCCTCGCACACGGCGCCTTCTTCGGCATTGGGGCGGTGGTGGCGGCCGGCATGGTTGCCCCGACCAAGAAAGCCGCCGCCATCGCCATCATGTTCACCGGGCTCACGGCCGCCAATGTCCTGGGCGTACCGCTCGGCACGCTGCTGGGCCAGGCGGCCGGGTGGCGTTCCACCTTCTGGGCCATCACCGGCATCGGAGTGCTGGCGCTGGTGGGCATCCTGGCCCTGGTGCCCAAGGCAGGGAACGGTGACACCGTTAGCGGTGGACTGCGCAGCGAGCTCAGCGCCTTCCGCTCCGGCCAGGTGTGGCTGTCCATCCTGGTGACCATCCTCGGCTACGGCGGAATGTTCGGCGCCTTCACCTACATCGCCTTCACGCTCACCGAGGTTTCCGGATTCGCTGCCTCCACGGTGCCCTGGCTACTGATTGTCTTTGGCATCGGCCTGTTTATCGGCAACACCCTCGGCGGTAAGGCGGCCGACCGCGACGTCGACCGCACCTTGCTCGCCGTGCTCTCGGTCCTCGTCGTGGTGCTGGTGGTTTTCGCCCTGAGTGCGGGCAACCAGGTGCTTACCGTCGCGTCGCTGCTGCTCCTTGGCAGTTTCGGGTTTGCCACGGTGCCCGGCCTGCAGATGCGCGTCATGAAGTACGCGGCCAAGGCGCCCACGCTGGCGTCCGGAGCCAATATCGGCGCGTTCAACGTGGGCAACGCCCTCGGCGCCTGGCTCGGTGGCGTGACCATCACCACCGGCCTGGGCTACACCTCGCCCATCTGGGCAGGGGCCGGGATTACCCTGCTGGGCCTTCTGGTGATGGCCGGCGCCGCCGCCCGGGCACACGCGAGTGCACGCCACGTTCCTGCTCCAGGGGCTCCCGTTCCGGGCGAACGAGCCGAGGCAACAGTTGCGTCCCAAGCGGGCGTGGAGAAGGAAGCGGCGGCCGGTTCAGTCCATGCTGAACCGGCCGACGTCGGACCCGTTTCCGTCCGCTAGCCCCGCGGCCCCCGCACCCCGCGCGACAGCGGCGCGGCAGGCCGGCACGGCAGGGCGCGACGGCGGCCTGGGGAAGTTCCGGCCTATGCCCCGAACGGCAGCCGGGGGTCCAGGTTCTGGCTGTCCCAGGTCTGGCGCACCCAGCCGTGGTGCGGGTCGTCGCTGATGAGCCAGTCGCGGACGCGGCCGGGCCCGGCCATGACGTTGAGGTAGTACATGTCGTAGCCGGGGGCGGCCATGGCCGGGCCGTGCCAGCCGTAGGGGACCAGCACCACGTCGCCGGTGCGCACCTCGGCCGAGACGTCGATGGGCCGGTCATCGGAGGCGTAGACCCGCTGGTAGCCGATGGCGTCGGCATTCCCGCCCGGGCCGGCAGAACCTGAAGCCGCGGACGCCGGGATGTCGGCCACCCGCGTTTCGAAGTAGTAGATCTCCTCGAGTTGGGTCTCGCCCTCCTTCTCCTCGTCATGCTTGTGGGGAGGGTAGGAGGACCAGTTCCCGGCCGGCGTGAGGACTTCGCAGACGATGAAGCGGTCGGCTTCCAGCGCGGCGGGGGTGCCGAAGTTGTGGACCTGGCGGGAACAGTTTCCGGCCCCGCGCAGTTCCACCGGCGTCTCCGCCGCGGTGATCAGGCGGGTGGGGTACTGGACCTTGGCGGGCGCCGTCGCGATGGCCACCCGGCCGCCGTCGGACGACGTAACCGTCACGGCCTTGTCCGTCCCGGAGTACAGCACGTCGGTGGGGCCGCTGAAGACGCTGGCGCGCCCGGCAAGGGGGTGGTCCAGCCCGTCCACGGTGGCCGTGAACGCCCCGCTCAGCGGGATGACAATCCGTTCCTCCGCGGCGGGCGGGAGTTCGACGACGGCGCCCGGCGCCAGCGTGGCCACCTTCAGTCCCGTGTGTTCCCAGCCTTCCACGGCAAGTGTCGAGTCGGACGTCCCCAGCGAAACGTCCCAGCAGCCTTCGGCTGCGCTGCCCAGGGGGTATACCCATTCAGCCATCAGTTCGTGTCCCTTTCGGATGTGTGGTGGTCGGTCCGGCGCACGACGGCCCGGCGCAAGGGCGGGCATGTCGCCGCCCCGCGCTGAAGGAGCCGGTTTGTTCCTAGCGCTGAACCAGTGTCATTTCGAAGCTGTAGGAGTCGCCGCGGTAGACGTGGTGCCCGGTCTCGACGTTGCGGCCCGTGTCATCGACGGCGGTGCGTTCCATGGTGACCAGGGCTGAGCCCGGTTCCGTTTCAAGCAGGGGAGCCTGGTAGTCGTTGGCCACCATCGCGCCGATCCGCTGCGTGGCCAGCCTGAAATTGACGCCGCCGCTGCGCAGGATGCCGTACAGGCCCTGCGCCTTCAGCAGGTCCTCGTCGATGTGGGTTATGTCGTCGCGCACCCAGTTCTCCATCAGGGCCAGTGGCTTGCCGCCCACCTTCCGGAGCCTGGTGAAGTGGTAGACCTTGGCGCCGGCGGCGAGGTGCAGGGCCTCCCGGGTGGCGGCGTCGGCCTCGATGTGGGCAAAGGTGAGCACCTCGGTGGTGGGCTTACTGCCGTTATTCGTCAGGTCGTCGTACAGGCTGGACAGCTCAAGCGGGCGGCGGACCTGGCTGGACACCACCTGCGTGCCGACTCCCCGCTTGCGGACCAGCAGCCCGGACCGGACCAGTTCGTCCATCGCCTTGCGCATGGTGGGGCGGGAGAGGTTCAACTGGGCGGCGAGATCGATCTCGTTCTCCAGCCGGCTCCCGGGTTCCAGCAGGCCGGTATGGATGGCAGCCTCGATCCCCTGGACGACCTGATGGTACAGCGGCACCGGCGACGAGCGGTCGATGCTAAGGCGTAGTTGGTTCGCCATTGAGTGCTCCCTTTGTGCTGCAGGTTCCCGCGTCCAGAAGGCCTGTATGTCAGTGCATGTCCGTTTGTTAGGACATACTCTGATTTTGATCATAGCAGGGCGCCGCGGGCAGTCAAGGAGCCCTGCAGTTAGCGGGCGCGGCAGGCCTCCACGAACACGCGGAACGGGCCAAGCCTCTGCTCTTCCGTCAGTTCCATGGCCTCCGGATGCCACTGCACCGACGCGACCCACCGCTCGGGGTCCTCCAGCGCCTCCACCGTGCCGTCATCCGCCACGGCGGTCACCAGCAGCCCCGGCGCCACCCGGTCCACGGCCTGATGGTGGCCGGAGGCGATCTTGACTTCCATTGCGCGTGCGTCGCCTCCGGCTGTGTCACTGGCGGCTGCGTCATCTGCGGCGGCACCGGCGCCGGTTGAGGCCGGTCCGCCAGCCTCCGGATTTTCGGCGGCGGCGTACATCTTCGCCACCTTGGATCCCCGGGTGATGGTCACCTCGTGCCAGACCCATGGCCTGTTGGCCGCTGCCGGGATCTGGCGGTGTGGCACGGTACCCGGTGTCATGTCCTGGACCAGCGTTCCGCCGTAGAGGACATTGAGCAGCTGGTGCCCGCGGCAGATTCCAAGCACGGGCATGCCGGCATCGAGCGCGCGCCGCGCCACAGCGATGTCCAGCCGGTCCTGCTCGGCATTGACGTCATAGAGCGTGGGCCCCGGTGCCTCGCCGTAGAGGCGCGGGTCAACGTCGCCGCCGCCGGGAAGCACGACGCCGTCCAGCGCCTCGGGCGCGTCCGGCGCCTTATCGCCGTCGGAAGTTCCGCCGTCGCCCTTTCCACTGTTGGGTGCGCCGCTCAGCCCGCCCTCCAGTGACTCAGCGGTGAGCAGCACCGGCTCCCCGCCGACATCGCGGATGAGGCTGACGATGCAGCCGAAGAGGTTGTTGGCCTTTGCCACCCGCGGGTCCGGATCCGCCGAGCTGCTGAACCGGACGGGGATTCCGATCCGTGGCCGGCGCTCTTGACGCGGCCCCGCGCTCTGTGCCGCGTCTGCATCCGGCGCTGTGTCCGGGTTCTGCGCTGCGTCCGGGGTCTGCACTGTTCCTGAATTCCGCGGTGAATTCTGCATCCTCAAATTCTGCCCCATATCCGGCCGGTTAGGCTGGCCGGATGAACAACCGCTATCTGGTGTCCCGGGACCGTTTCATCGCCGCGGCGCCGGACGTGGTCTTCGAGGTCCTGGCCACTCCCGCGCTGCACAGCGAAATCGACGGATCAGGCACCGTCAAGGGCGCCCAGCCGCGGGGGCCGTTGCGCCTTGGCCCCGGGGCCAAGTTCGGCATGGAAATGAAAATCAGGGTTGATTACTGGATCCTCAACACCGTCACTGAGTTCGAGGAGGGCCGGCGGATCGGCTGGCGCCACTTCTACGGGCATGTGTGGCGTTACCTGCTGGAACCGGCCACGAGCAGCAGCGGCGTCCCCGGAACGCTCGTGACCGAACAGTGGGATGCGCGCCATGTCCGCGGCAAGTTCCTGCTCCGGCTGGCCGGCTACCTGGGCCGCCATCCGGCGAATATCGACAGGACGCTTGCCAGGCTGGACACCTACGTTGCGGGTGCGCAAGCCGGGGGCTGACGCACTTTCGTGCCAGTTTTACTGGGACTGCGCGGGTTTCGGTAGTGTGGGGAGCAGTAGGCAAGGCGAAAGTAGGGCAGTCGATGGGGCGCAGGACACTTGTTGACGACCTGGTTGACGGTCTGCTGGATGACATTCTTGACGGCAGGCTCAAGCCGCATGATGCGCTGCCGCCGGAAGCCGACATTGCCAAGGCCTACGACGTCAGCCGGCTGACCGCCCGCGAAGCGCTGAAGGCACTCCGGGCGCAGAATATCCTTTACGTCAAAGCCGGCCGCGGAACGTTCGTGAACCCTGCAGACAGCTGGACCGGCCTCGACGCGATCATCAAGGCCGCGTCGCACGGCAATGCGGACGACCAGGTTTCCCGCGGCCTGATCGAGGTGCGGCGCATGGTGGAGACCGGCGCCGCAGCGCTCGCGGCCAGGCGCCACACTCCTGAGCACGCCGAGGAGATGCGGGCGTCCATCGCGGACATGAAGCGGTTTCACCAGGCAGGCGACCTGGACGGGTTCGTGGCGGCGGACATCGCCTTCCACGACACCGTGCTGAAGGCTTCCGGCAACCCGTTTGTCCGCGCCCTCCTGGCCCAGCTGGGCCAGTCCCTCTACCGCGCCCGTCGCGAGACGTCGGCCATCGAGGAGATCCAGCGCCACGCCATCGCCTTCCATCAGCGCGTGCTGGAGAGTATCCTCACCGGCGACTCCGAGCTGGCCCGCAAGGCCATGGACGAGCACATGGACCAGACCTTCGAAGACTACGAACGCTACGTTCACGGCAACCGTTCCTAGGTTCTGAGTTCCTGGGAGCCGGTGTCCCTGAGGCCTGACTTTTCTCCTCCTCTGCATTTTTCTGGGCCTGACGTCGTTCTGGCCCACTTTTTTGCCGCCGCAACCCTTTTCGTCTTGACGTAACGCTCGTCACCCTCCTATGCTTTTGGTCATGTTCTTCCGTCAGATGTCTGACATCAGATTAAGTACCGACATTCCCCTTTGAAGCGGATAGAACCCAATAGAAAAAAGCATCGGATTCCCCGGGCGAAGCCGCCGGATCGGAAACCGACAGACAGAAGGTCGATGATGACTTCATTCACCACAAAGTCCTCCGGACTTGGCGAGCTTGGAGACCGCACGCTCCGCAAGGTCCGCCGCCGCGTAATGCCCCTGATTGTGCTGCTTTACTTCATCGCGTATCTGGACCGGAACAACGTCGGCTTCGCGAAGCTGACCATGAGCGAGGACATCGGCCTGAGCGCCGCAGCCTACGGCCTGGGCGCCGGCATCTTCTTCCTCGGCTACGCCGTGCTCGAAATCCCCAGCAACGCCGGCATGTACAAGTTCGGTGCCCGCAAGTGGCTGGCCCGCATCCTTATCACTTGGGGCATCTTCGCAGCGGCGATGGCCCTGGTGAACGGCGAAACCACCTACTACATCATCCGCTTCCTGCTGGGCGCGGCCGAGGCCGGCTTCTTCCCCGCCATCCTCTTCTACCTGACCCTGTGGTTCCCGGCCGCACAGCGGGTAACCGTGCTGGGCATCTTCATCCTGGCCCAGCCCGTCTCCAACGCACTGGGTGCCCCGGTTTCCGGCCTGCTCCTCCAGATGGACGGCATCATGGGCCTGCAGGGCTGGCAGTGGCTCTACATCATTGAAGGCATCCCCGCCATCCTGCTGGGCGTACTCACCCCCTTCCTGATGACGGACCGCCCGCGGGACGCCAAGTGGCTCAACGCTGACGAGCGCGAATGGCTCGCCACCACCATGGACGCCGAACTGGCAGCCAAGTCCAAGGGCAGCAGCCACAACTTCCTGGCCGGTCTTAAGGACAAGCGCACCATCGTCTACTCGGCCCTTTACTTCGGCCTGGTCTGTGGCATCTACGGCCTGGGCCTCTGGATGCCCACCATCGTCGCCGCCCTGGGCAAGTTCTCCACCGCTGAGGTCGGATTCATCGTCCTCATCCCGTACGCCATCGCTGCGGTCTTCGTCTACTTCTGGAGCAAGCGCGCTGACAAGACCGGCAAGCGTGCCTGGCACAGCGCCGTCAGCATGGTCCTGGCCGGCCTGGGACTGCTCGGCGCCGGTTTCCTGCTTCCGGTCAACCCTGTCCTGGCACTCATAGCCCTGACCGCCTCAGCCATGGGCATCTACGGGGCCATCGCCCCGTTCCTGTCGATGCCGTCCGCAGCGCTCACCGGCGCAGCCGCCGCCTCCGGCCTGGCCATGGTCAACTCGCTGGGCAACCTGGGCGGATTCGTCGCCCCCTACGCAGTGGGCATTTTGAAGGACGCCACCGGCAACAACCAGAGCGGCCTGCTGTTCCTCTCCTTCTGCCTGTGCGTTACGGCCGTGGCCACTTACCTCTATGCCCGCAAGCGCCCTGAAGGCGATGCCGCTCTGGATCCGGCAGTCAAGGCCGCCGCAGACGTTTCAGCCAGCCGCTAAAGACCCATCCGAGAACCACCCGAAGGAATACCCGCAATGAGCTCAATCACCCCTTTCCCCGCAGAACGCACCGTTGTGCTGACCGGCGCGGCCTCTGCCCGTGGCATCGGCCGCGCGGCAGCTGACCGCATGGCCAGCGAAGGCTGGTCCATCGCAATCCTGGACATCAACGCCGAGGACGCGAAGGCCGCGGCCGCGGAGATCGGATCCAACCGTGCGGTGAAGGCGATCGGCGTCGGCGCCGACGTCTCCGATGAGGTGTCGGTGGACCGGGCCATCACGGAGATCGAAGAGGCCTTGCCGCCGATCGTGGCCCTTGCCAACCTGGCCGGCATCAGCTCACCAACCCCCTTCATGGAAACCACGGTTGCCGAGTGGGACAAGGTCTTCGCGATCAACATGCGCGGCACCTTCGTGGTGTCACAGCGGGTCCTCAAGGGAATGATCGAACGCAAGCTCGGCCGCATCGTGAGCATCTCCTCCATCTCCGCCCAGCGCGGCGGGGGGACCTACTCCAAGGTTGCCTACAGCGCCTCCAAGGCCGGCATCATCGGCTTCACCCGTGCCCTGGCCCGCGAGGTCGGCGAGTTCGGCGTGACCGTGAACGCCATCGCCCCGGGCCCGATCGACACCGACATCATGGGCGGCACGCTGAGCGAGGAGCGCAAGGCACAGATGTCCGAGGGCATCATGATGGGCCGCGTGGGAACCCGCGAGGAAGTGGCAGCCCTGATCTCCTTCCTGCTGGGCGCGGACTCGGGCTACATCACGGCCGCGACCTACGACATCAACGGCGGCCTGCAGGTTTCCTGACCCGTTTCTGATTCGAGTGAAGTGCCCTGCCGGGATCCCGGCAGGGCACTTCGTCTTTGAAGTAGGTAGCAGTTGTGGGCGTTCCCAGTGCTGGAAACGCCCACAGCTGCTACCTAGTTGGGTTCGTCGGCTCCGGCATCCCGCCAGAACACGGCACTAGGCTGGGCACCATGAACCCCTCCGGCAGCCTGAACCCCAGCCCGCGGACCCTTGAGGTGAACAGCGTCGCTAGCTTTGACCGGCTGGTCAATGCCGGGGCCCGGGCGATGCATGGCTGGCACGCCCAGTCGCTGGACCTCCGCGGACGCGGCACGGCCTTGGCAGCACTGGACGCCGAGGGTGCGATTTTCCTGGGCTGCACCTTCGACCCGGGCGTGGAGGCTTCACTCCGCAGCCGGGGCGCACTGATTTTTCCGCGGCTTACCGGTGTACCTTTCAATCCGTACCGGGCGGGGCTTTACACGCCGCAGGAGCTGTACGCAGGCATCGTCGATGAACCCTACGAGAAAACCCCCGATGCTTTGGTCTACCAATGGAGCATCCGGCCGGGTCAGCGGAACCGCCTCGATTCCACCCTCGCCGCAGCCCTGCACGATCACGCCGTAGGCGATGCCCTGGAGGAGTTCGTCCGCAGCCTCAACAGCGGGGGCCGTTCCATCGTCGGGGTTATGGGCGGCCACGCCCTGCAGCGGGGGACCGGCGGCTTCGCCGCTGCCGCCACGCTGGGCCGGCTCCTGGCCCGCCGCGGCCACCTGGTGGCCACCGGCGGCGGGCCGGGGGCCATGGAGGCGGCGAACCTTGGCGCCTACCTCAGCGCGGCTGACGACGACGATTTCCACGGTGTGCTTCGAGAGTTGGCGGGCGTCCCCGGCTTCCGCCCCTCGGTGTCTGCCTGGGCACGTGCTGCGGCGGCCGCCGTCGAACGCTTTCCGGGCGGAACAGCGTCCCTCGGCATTCCCACCTGGTTTTACGGCCACGAGCCGCCCAACTATTTCGCCACTCACATCGCCAAATACTTTGCCAACGCGGTCCGCGAGGCCATTCTCCTGGAGGTCTGCAATGGAGGGATCGTGTTCCTGCCCGGTGCGGCGGGCACCGTGCAGGAGATCTTCCAGGATGCCTGTGAGAACTACTACGGCGCCCAGGAGACCATGACGCCCATGGTGCTGGTGGGCCGGGAACACTGGGAGGAACGGTTTCCGGCCTGGCCCATGCTGCAAAGCCTCGCTGCCGGCCGCGCCATGGAGCAGCGGATCTTCCTGGTGGACAGCGTGGACGAGGCGCTCACGGTCCTCGGCGGGTAAGGCGCCCCGCTGGCACGACGCCCTGCTGGAATAACGCCCCGCTGGAATAACGCGCCGCCGGAATAAGCGGGCGGCCTACAGGTCCTTGCGGCAGGGTGCCTTGCCCAGTTGATACAGGCCGTTCAGGTCGCCGGCCGCGAGCCCGTCGGGGGCGCCGATCTCCGGATACATGAGCTGCACGGGGTCGTCGACGTGCTCCAGCCCCATCACGTGGCCCAGTTCATGGAGGATGACGGCGGTGGCGTAGGCGGTGCCGTCGGGGCGTTCCAGTTCCGCAGCCAGCTGCGGGGCATCGAGTTCCAGGCTGCCGGTGACGTAGCTCTTAGGTCCGTTTCCGTAGCTGTAGTGGGTACTGCCACCGGTGCCGATGACCTTGCCTGCCAGTTTGGGAGCCGCGCCCGGTGTGGTCCAGCTGATGAGCATGGGTGCCCAGCGGTCGCCGTAGGCCCCTGGCTGGTAGGGGGCGCGCTGGTCCTTGGGCTTCTCGTCGGTGGCGCCGTCGTCGACAAACTGGATGCCGGTGGCGCGGGAGATTTCCTGGATCGCCAGGGTAACCAGGCCCGCTGCACCTGCAGGCGCAAGGCTGGCATTCACCACGTAATGCAGCGGACGGCAAGGTGAGTAGCCCACGGGGGAGCCGTCGCTGTTCACGGCCAGAAACCTGTATGAGCTGCTCGGTTCCGGAGGTGGCGCCGGCGTGCTCAGGGGAGTGGCTGCTTCCTCGAGGCCCGACGGCGGTGCGCCCCCGGTACTGCCTGGCCTCCGGGGCCGCCGGACCCGGCTCCGCCGGACCCGCCGCCGTGCCCGGGTTGCCCCGTTTGCCCGGCCCGATCCTGGCCAGCACGATTGCGGCCGTCCGGATCCTGGCCGGCCGGATCCAGACCAGAATCGTCCCGGCCGGAATCATCCTGCCGGGACGCGGGCTGGTCCCCGGAACCAATGCGAAAGTTCAGCACGCCCGCAAAGCGGGGGTCCCCGTACGCCATTCCGGCCGCAAGGAACGCCGCACAACCGAGGGCAGCGAGCACGATCAGATGGCGGATAAACCTCGCCGCCGCGGTGGCCGGAGCCGAGTGCCGCGGCAGGTGCCGGTGCCGGTGCCGGCGCTGCATTCGACCAGGGTCGTGGCTCTCCACTGCACCCCTTTCACGGCATTCCTCGGCGGCGTCGCCTCCACAGGGTAAACAAGTATCAGGCAAACGGGCCCACTTTACAGTTCCGCTCGCCACGCCCTGAAACCAGCTGCCGGAAACCAACTGCCCGGAGACCGGCTGAGCGGTCAGGGAAGTTAAGGCAATCCCCGTCAATCAGGCGATCACAGCGCCAAATGCCATGCCCAGGAGATAGGTGACGCCAGCTGCTCCCAGCCCGATGGCGAGCTGCCGCAGTCCGCGGGTCAGCGGCGAAGTGCCGGACAGCAGGCCAACGGTGCCGCCGGTGGCCAGCAGCGCGATGCCCACGAGGACGGCCGCCACAATCAGGGCGGCTATCCCGGTCATGCCAACAAGGAAAGGAATGATGGGTACGATCGCGCCCGAGGCGAAGAAGCAGAAGCTGGAGAGCGCGGCCCCCCAGGCAGTGCCTACGGCTTCGTGTTCGTCCTCGGTCTCGGGCAGTTCGGGATGGAGCGAGAGGCTCGGATCGCAGTCGCACGTGAAGAGGCCCATGCGCTCGGCGACGCGGTGTTCGGCGGCCTCGCGCGACATGCCGCGGGCCAGGTAGACCAGCAGGAGCTCGTTGTGTTCGATGTCCAACTGGGGTGCCGCCACCAGCGTCACTTGCGTGGGCTTGGTGGCAGCCAGGAGCTCGCGCTGGGAACGGACGGACACGAATTCGCCTGCGCCCATGGAAAACGCGCCGGCCAGGAGTCCGGCGATACCGCTGAGCAGGACCACGCCGCTGCCAACGCCTGTGGCCGCCATGCCCATAACCAGCGAAAGGTTGCTGACCAAACCATCGTTGGCTCCGAAGACGGCGGCCCGGAAGGTGCCGGCCAGCCGGTTGCGGCCGCGCGTAGCCAGACCGCGGACCACTTCCTCATGGATCTGTTCGTCGGCCGCCATGGCCGGAGTGGCGGACGGTTCCCTGGTGTAGGGGGAGCGGCCCTCGGCCCGCTGCGCCAGCGCCAGCACAAACACGGACCCGAAGTGCCGGGCGAGGAAGCCCAGAAGGCGACTGCGGAAGGAGGCGTGCCGGGGCTTGCCAGCATGCTCGCCCAGCAGCTTCAGCCAGTGCGCCTCGTGGCGGCCTTCAGCTTCGGCGAGGGCCAGAAGGATGGCGCGCTCTTCGCCGGAGCGGTTCTGCGCGAGGTCACGGTAGACGGAAGCCTCGGCCCGCTCGTCGGCCAGGTACTGGCGCCAGCGCTTGATGTCTGCAGTGGTGGGCTCCGGCCGGGGTGCGGCGGTCCCGTTCGGTGCTGCGCCGTTCGTTGAAGCAGACGGGGCGGATGCGTTGCCGGTGGTGTGAGGGCCAGATTTTGCGTGCTGAGACACGGGAACTCCTGGGTAGCTGGGACGTGATGCGGCCCCATTGCATCGCCTACTTTACCGCGTAATTCCGCGGTTTTTCGGCCGGTAACCCTTAGCCAGAAGTTTAGGGAACCCTCAATAACGCCGGCTTCCGGAGCCAAGGCCGCCCGGCCCGCGGGGACGCCCTTGACCGCCTGCAGCCGCGGTGATCTGATGAAAATGTGCCCCGCTGATGCCGGGTACGGAAGTCCAACCACACGGAGGTCTGCCTGATGAACACCAACGGATCGCGCCCCGAGCCGGACACCCGCCATACCATCGAGTCCGATCCTGCCTATGACTTTGCCGAGGACGCGCCGGTGGACGAAGACTGGGACACGGAAGACGAATTCCTTGACTCCGAGGAGAGGGTTGTCCCCGCCAGTTCCGAGGCAGTGGACGACGACGAACGGGTAGTTCCGCGCGATGCGGACGACGAGTTCCGTGCGGACGAAGGCTACGAAGCCTAAAGCCCCCGTTCAGCATTGTTCCAATGCTGACGCCCGTTCCGTCCCTGGACCGTTTCCTCCCGCTTTAGCCCAACTCGTTAAATCGCGACGGCGGTGCCTCCTTACGCTGGGAGGCACCGCCGTCGTCGTACTTCTTAGAGCTGCCGGATCGCCGGGAAAATCACCGGACTGTCGCCGTGACCGGCACTTCCTCAGTGTCCTTGCCGGCCACGCGGCGGTACCAGCGGCTCATGACCGCGGGGTCCGTCGGCTTGGTCAGCAGCGACACTGCAACGTAGACCACGGCGGAGGCGAGCAGGCCATAGTAGATCGGCTCGTTGGCGAAGACGCCGTCCAGCGGTGCCTTGGCGTTGATCTCCAGAACAATCATGGTCCCGAGCGTCACCACGGATCCGACGGCCATGGACGCCGCGGCCGCGATTCCCGTGCCGCGCTTCCAGATGAGTCCGCCGAGGATGGCCACGAGGAGGCCGCCCACCAGGATGTCGTAGGCGATGGTGAGGGCCGCGACGACGTCCTTGGTGATGATGGCGATCAGGATGGCCACGATGCCCAGCCCGAGGACCCACATGCGGTTGGCCTTGACGTCGTGCTCGGGGTTGTCGGAGTCATCGGTGTTGATGGTCTTGCCGAACCAGCCGGCGACGAACGGCAGCACGTCCGCACGGGCCACGGTGGCAGCCGCGATCAGGGCGCCGGACGCGGTGGACATCATGGCCGCGACGGCGGCGGCGAGCACCAGGCCGCCGATGCCGATGGGGAGCAGGTTCTGGGCCACCTCGGCGTAGACCACGTCCTTGCCTTCCGTGGCGACGTCGATGGCCGGCAGCGCCACGCGGGCGGCCAGGCCAATCATGGCGCCCGCTGCGCCGTACAGGATGCAGTATATGCCGGCCGTGGCGCCACCCCAGCGGGCAACCCGGGGCGTCTTGGCGGTGAACACGCGCTGCCAGATGTCCTGGCCGATCAGCAGGCCGAGGGTGTAGACGACGAAGTAGGTGATGATCGTCTGGACGCCGATGCCGTCGATCTGGAAGAAGCTGGCCTCCACGCGGCTGCGGATGCCGTCCAGGCCGCCGGCTGCGTTGAGTGTGAAGGGCAGCATGAGGAAGAAGATGCCCACGGTCTTGATGACGAACTGGACCTGGTCGGCCAGGGTGATGGACCACATGCCGCCGATGGTCGAGTACACCAGCACGATGGCGCCGCCGATGGCAATGGCGAGTGCCCGGTCCCAGCCGAACAGGACCACGAAGATGGTGGCGTAGGCGCTCGTGGAGGTGGCGCAGAGCATCAGGGTGTAGGCGAGCATGATGATGCCGGAGGTCCGGGTGGCCTGGCTGCCGTAGCGCAGGGACAGCATCTGGGAGACGGTGTAGATCTTCAGCTTCTGGATGGTTCCGGCGAAGAGCAGGCTCAGCAGCAGGACTCCGGCGCCGATCGCCACCACGAGCCACATGCCCGAGATGCCGAACTTGTAGCCCAGGCCGACGCCGCCAACGGTGGAGGCGCCGCCCAGGACGACGGCGGCCATGGTTCCGGTGTAGAGGAACGGGCCCAGGCGGCGGCCGGCCACGAGGAAATCGCTGTTGTTCTTGGTGCGGGACTTGCCCCACCAGCCGAAGGCCAGCATGGCGGCCAGGTAGACCACCACGATGGCGATATTGACGAAACTTGCGTCCATGATTTGGGGATCCTTGGAGCTTTGGCAGCTGGCGGGCCTCGCGGAGCGGGCTGGCCGGATGGCGCTGCACTGAACGGAAATCTGGGGGAACGCGGGGTTCCTTGCTGCGCGTCTCCTCGTGGGAGTTGTTTCACAAGCAACAGTTGTTGCGTTAGAGCGTAGGGTGTGATTCGAGTAACAGTCAAGACGCAAAGCCCCGGGGCGCGGTTTGCCCCGCGTCACGGAGGGGCCGGGCGGCTAATATGACTCCAATGATGGGGCCGAACTGCCGGCCGTGAAAGGTTCGTAAATGAAGGCACTACCAGTTGAGCCGAGCAATGTTCCGGTTGCCATCGGTTCAAGAATCCGTGCCGCGCGCCAGTCCCAGCGGCTCACCATCGAGCAGGTGGCCGACGCCACCGGATTGACCAAAGGTTTCCTGAGCCGCGTGGAGCGGGATCTCACCTCACCCTCCGTGGCCTCGCTGGTGACGCTCTGCCAGGTGCTGTCGATCTCCATTGGTGACCTGTTCGCCGCACCGGAAACCCACCTGACCAAGCGGGATGCCGGTCCGCGCATCTCCCTCGGCGGCGAAGGGATCGTCGAGCGGCTGCTGACCGCACGGTCCGAACGGCGCGTACAGATCATCCAGGCCGTCATCGATCCGCGCGGACGCGGCGAATCGGAACTGTATGCCGTTGACTGCGACGTCGACGTCCTGCACGTGATCAGGGGGACCATCAAGCTCATCCTGACGAACGAGGAGTATGAGCTGACCACCGGCGATACGGTGACCTTTCCGGGCCGGGAGCCGCACACCTGGGTCAACCCCACCGATGAGGCCGTGGAAGTTCTTTGGGTGCTGGTGCCGGCGGCCAGCCGGTAGCGCTCTTCCGTCGTTGGACCCGGGTTGCCTGTTGTGTGGCAGCCCGGGTTTTTACTGCCCTCCTTTCCCATTTCAGGTAAACAGTCGGTGCGTAGTAGGCAACTCCGTGTGTATGATGGCTGTCACAACCCACCTCCACATTTCATCCTCGAAGGAGAAGCGTTCCTTTGGAAGAGCTGCGCATCGAAGCCAACGGCAACCTTGGCCCCATCGATTCATCCCGTATTCCCCGCTACGCCGGAGCGGCCACCTACGCCCGCCTGCCGCGCCTTGACCAGGTGGCCAAGTCGGACATCACCGTGGTGGGCGTGCCCTTCGATTCCGGCGTCTCTTACCGCCCTGGTGCCCGCTTCGGCGCCAACCACGTCCGCGAGGCCAGCCGGCTGCTCCGCCCGTACAACCCCGCCTGGGACGTCAGCCCGTTCGAGAACTGCCAGGTGGCCGACGCCGGGGACATGGCCGTGAACCCGTTCAACATCAACGAGGCCATCGAGACCATCCAGCAGAACGCCCTCGACCTGACGGCGGGCGGGAGCAAACTGCTCACCCTCGGCGGTGACCACACCATCGCGCTGCCGCTCCTGCGCGCCGCCGCTGAGCGCGCCGGCGGCCCCATCGCCATGCTGCACTTCGACGCCCACCTGGACACCTGGGACACCTACTTTGGTGCCGAGTACACCCACGGCACGCCGTTCCGCCGTGCCGTGGAGGAAGGCATCCTGGATACGGAAGCCATCAGCCACATCGGCACCCGCGGCCCGCTGTACGGGAAGAAGGATCTCGACGACGACCACCGGTTCGGGTTCGGCATCGTCACCTCCGCGGACGTTTACTACCAGGGTGTCCTGGAGACCGTGGCCAAGGTGCGCGACCGGATCGGGGGCCGTCCGCTGTACATTTCCGTGGATATCGACGTCCTGGATCCCGCCCACGCGCCCGGAACCGGCACGCCGGAAGCCGGCGGCATCACCAGCCGGGAGCTGCTGGAGATCATCCGCGGCTTCCGCGGCATGAACCTCGTTGGCGCCGACGTCGTTGAAGTGGCCCCGGCCTACGACCACGCCGAGATCACCGGTGTGGCCGCCAGCCATGTTGCCTACGAGCTCGTCACCCTCATGGCGGACAACACCGTCGCCGGAGACCGCTTCGGCGCCGAGACCGGCTACGCCGCCCAGGCCCTGGGCCGGGAAGCCCGCCGTCCGGCAGGGTTCGCGGCCGCCTCGCCCGCGCCGGCCGACAACGGCGCGGTCCGTGCCGCCGTAGGGGAGTACTCCCAGTGACCGGTGTCCGCAACGGCGGGGACCTCGTCGTCGAAACCCTCGAGGCGCTGGGTGCGAAGACGGTGTTCGGCATCCCCGGCCAGCACGCGCTGGGCCTCTTCGACGCGATGGGCCGGGGAAACCTGAAGTTCGTGTCCTCCCGCGTGGAGAACAATTCTGCGTTTGCGGCGGACGGCTACTCACGTGCCACGGGGAAGGTGGGCGTGCTGTTCCTGTCAACCGGGCCGGGCGCTCTGACGTCGCTCGCCGGGCTGCAGGAAGCGTACGCCACGGGCGTGCCCATGGTGGTGGTCGCCAGCCAGATCCCGCTCGAGGGGCTGGGTGCCCGGCGGAAGGGCATGCTGCACCAGCTGGATGACCAGAAGGCGTCGGCCGCGAACGTCACCAAGAGCCAACGCCTGATCCAGCACGCGTCGGGCATTCCGTCCGCCATCCAGGATGCCTGGACCGAGGCGATCTCGTCGCCGCAGGGCCCGGTCTGGCTGGAAGTCCCGCAGAATGTGCTGCTGGACCCCATCATGGTGCCGCCCGTGGAGGATGCGCTGGCCGAAGCGGCGGACAACCCGCCGCGCGTCGAGCTTGTCCGGGAAGCCGTGAAGTGGCTGTCGGCGGCGGAGCGTCCGGCCATCATTGCCGGCGGCGGAACCCGCCGGGGCCGGGCGGAAAAGTCGCTGCTCTCGATCGCGGAAAAGCTCCGGGCTCCCGTCATCTGCACGCCCGGCGGCAACGGGGCCTTCCCCTGGAACCATGAACTGTCGCTGCAGTCGTGGATTGAGGACCGGCATATGACGGACCTCCTTGAGGATGCGGACGTCCTGGTGGTGATTGGCTCCTCGCTCGGCGAAGTCACGTCCAACTACTTCACCTTCGAACCGCGCGGCAGGATCATCCAGATCGACGCCGAACCGCGCGTCCTGGAATCCAACCGGCCTGGGCTGGGAATCCGCGCCGACGCCGGCCAGGCGCTCGCGGCCCTCGACGCTTCGCTGGTGGTGCCCGCCGACGCCCGGCCTGACTGGCACGGAACCTCGCCGGAGGACCTCGTCCGGGAGTCGCTGCGCAAGGTGAAGGAGCGGCTGGAATCGCAGGACCTGGCCAAGGAACTGCAGTTCATGGCCGACATCCGCGAGGCAGTCCCGGCGAACATGCAGACTTTCTGGGACATGACCATCTCGGCCTACTGGGGCTGGAGCTGCTGGGACGCCCGGGAAGGGCAGTTCCACTCGGCCCAGGGCGCCGGCGGCCTGGGCTACGGGTTCCCGGCGGCGATCGGCGGGGCCGTGGGCCTGGAAACCGTGGGCAGGTCAGCGGCTTCGGCGCGCGTCCTGGCGGTTTCCGGCGACGGCTCGGCCATGTACTCCATCGCCGAACTTGCCACCGCGAAGCAGCACAACGTGCCGGTCACCTGGTTGATCGTGGACGACGGCGGCTACGGCATCCTCCGCGAATACATGGTGGGTGCCTTCGGCAAGGCCACCGCCACCGAACTCGCCCGGCCCGACTTCGTGAAACTGGCGGAATCCTTCGGCGTGCCCGCCACCAGGGTCGCCCCGGAGGAAGTGGGGGGCGCCCTCAAGGCGGGCTTCGCCGCGGACGGCCCGAACGTCGTCGTCGTCGAAACACTGCTCAAGATGTTCGCCCCCACCCACCTGGGGGACTGACTCACCTTCGATAACAAGCGCGAACTGGCAGCTGATGCCCTCAAAACTCGATTTTGAGGGCATCAGCTGCCAGTTCGCGCTTGGCGTTTAACGCACCTCACACTTGGTTAGTTTCCTAAAGCAACCATTTATTGCTATAGTTGCCTAAGGCAAGCAATAAGGGGCAGTCCATCATGGCAGTTGAGCCAAACACCGCGGCCGAACTCGTACGGCAGATCTTCGACCTCCAGCGCGCCGTCCGGTGCGCGGCAGTCTCGAACTCGCGCGGCCTGGAGGCGGGAGTCGCGCTGCAGGGCGTCCTCCGGTTCGTGGGGGAGAAGGAGTCCCGCGCCACGCACCTGGCCGCACGGCTGGGTGTCAGCGCTCCGGTCCTCAGCCGGCACATCGCCGAACTTGAGGAACTCGGGCTGGTCCACCGCCGGCCGGACCCCGACGACGGCCGGGCGCAGCTGGTCGCCCTCACCGACGCCGGCCGCGCCAAGCTCGTCGAGATCGAGGAACACCGCGTGGCCACGCTGCAGGAATACCTCCAGGACTGGAGCCAGCAGGACGCCGCCGAGACGGCGAAAGTACTCTCCAAACTTGCGGAATCCCTGCGGGAATCCGCCCGGGCAACGACGGCCGGCCCCACCACAACCATCACCAAACGCAAGGAGCAGTTCATTGGCTAGCCACGCTGCCGTCTCCGGGACGGCCACGTCACGCCCTTCGGCCCACCCGCCGCAGGCCCCCATGACGCACCGGCAGATCATGGAGGCACTGACCGGGCTCCTGGCCGCCTTCTTCACCGCGATCCTCAGCAGCACCATCGTGGCCAACGCGCTGCCCACCATCATGTCCGAGCTCAAGGGCACCCAGACGGACTTCGCGTGGGTCATCACCGCCGCGCTGCTGGCCAACGCGGCCACCACCCCCGTCTGGGGCAAGCTCGCCGACCTGTTCGACAAGAAGGTCCTGGTCCAGCTCAGCATTGTGATCTTCGTGGCGGGATCGGTGATGGCAGGCCTGTCCCAGACCATCCCGCTGCTGCTGACCGCCCGCGTTGTCCAGGGCATCGCCATGGGCGGCCTGACCGCGCTGGCCCAGGCAATCATCGGTTCCATGATCCCGCCCCGCGACCGCGGAAAGTACTCCGGCTACATGGGCGCGGTCATGGCCGTCGGCACGGCCGGCGGGCCGCTGCTTGGCGGCTTCATCGTTGACAGCCCGCTGGGCTGGCGCTGGACGTTCTTCGTCTGCGTGCCGCTCGCCGTCGTCGCCCTGATCCTGCTGCAGATCACCCTCAAGATCCAGCACGTCAAGAGGCCCGCCAAGATTGACTGGCTTGGTTCCATCCTCCTGACCAGCGGCGTCAGCCTGCTCCTCATCTGGGTGTCCTTCGCGGGCAACCCCGACTACTACGACTGGTGGTCCTGGCAGTCGGCACTGATGGTGGGTGGCGGCGTCGTGCTGCTGGCGCTGCTCGTTGTAGTTGAATCCAAGGTTGAGCAGCCCATCATCCCGCTGAAGATCATCTCGGAACGCACTACCGCCCTGGCGATCTGGGCCTCCGTGGCCGTGGGCGTGGCGATGTTCGGCTCCTCGACCTTCCTGGGCCAGTATTTCCAGGTGGCACGTGGCGCGACACCCACCGAGGCGGGCCTCCTGACCCTGCCCATGATCGCGGGCAACCTGATCGGCTCCGTGGTTTCGGGGCAGATGATCAGCCGTACCGGCAAATGGAAGCGCTACCTGATCGCGGGTACGGTCCTGCTGATCGGCGGGCTGGGCCTCGCGGGCACCATGGACCACACCACGGAGCTGTGGCAGGCCGGGGTGTTCACGGCGATCCTGGGCCTGGGGCTCGGCATGCTGCTGCAGAACCTCGTCCTGGCCGTACAGAACACGGTCAGCGCCAGCAATATCGGCACAGCCAGCGCTTCTGTGGCGTTCTTCCGCTCGGTAGGCGGTGCAATCGGCGTGTCGGTGCTGGGCGCGATCATGAGCAACAGGGTTAAGGAACTGGCCACCCAGGGCTTGGCCGACGCCGGCATCAAGGCAGGTTCCGGCTCTTCCGGCGCCAGCCTCGACCTGGCCGACATGCCTGCCCCGATCCGGGACATCATGCGGGCGGCCTATGGCGACGCCACTGCAGAGATTTTCCTGATCTCTGCCGTCATCGCGGTTGTTGCCCTGATTGCCGTGCTCCTGATCAAGGAGCAGCCGCTGCGCCGGACCGTTGACATCCGCCCGGAGGCTGCTACTGATCCAGAACCGGAGGCTGGAACGGGTTCCGGGCGGCCCGCCACTGAGTATTCCGACGACGACCTCGAGCGTGAGTTCGCCGAAGTGCTGACCCGCCAGCTGGCTAGCGACGCCCAGTCACCGTCCTACCCCGGCCGGCAGCCGGCGGCCGAACCCGTCCTGCCGATGAACGAACCGCCGGCGCGGGCCCGGACCATGCTGGCTGAGATGCACAACAAGCCTGCGGATGTGGTTCCTCTTCTCCAGGAAACGCAACGGCTCCTCGCGGAACAGCAGGTCCAGCTTGCCGCGGCCCTGAACGCCGTGGCCAGGCAGGCTGAGCAGCAGCGAATCATCGCTCAGGAGCAGGCCCGGGTCGGCGCCGAACTGAAGGCGCTGAGCCGCCGGCTGGCCAAGGAGCGGAAGCTCCAGAGCGCCGCCGCGCACTACATCGCCTCGCACGGCAAGCACCGCGGCGAATAGCGCACGCTCCGACGGAGTTTTTGTCCAGATATTGGCCGCTAAAACCACATTTGGTGCCGATACCTGGACAAAAACGCCGGTTAAGCGGGTGGGGCGTACGACGGCGGAGCTTGGCTTGGGGGCTTAAATGTCCGTACGCGCTGGGGTGCGATGTGCTGAACTGTACGCTCGCGCTGGGGGTGCGGGAGCCGGCGTCGTCCGTTGGGATGATCTTCGGCCGCGACGTTTCGCACGGGCAACAGATTTCGTAGAGTTGGAAGGCTTGGGCTGTCAGACCCGTCTGCTATTACTTCTCTTAACTCATTCGCGCTCTCCCGAAGGATCCGTGAGCATGCTCGTCACCCTCATACGGCGTTACTCCAAACCGTATTTGCCGTACATCCTGGCTGTCATTGCATTCCAGCTGGCATCCACCATCGCCGCGCTCTACCTGCCCAGCCTCAACGCCCAGATCATCGATGAGGGCGTCTCCCGCGGCGACACCGACTTCATCTGGCGGACCGGGGCCGTCATGCTCCTCGTGGCCTTCCTGCAGGTGGGCACCGCCATTGCCGGCGTCTACTTCGGGTCGAAGACCGCAATGGCGATGGGCCGCGATCTTCGCCGCGGGGTCTTCCGCAAGGTGACCAGCTTCTCGGCCAAGGACGTGAACGCGTTTGGCGCGCCCACCCTGATCACCCGCGGGACGAACGATGTCCAGCAGGTCCAGATGCTCGTGCTGATGGGCCTGAACTTCATGGTGTCCACACCGATCATGTGCATCGGCGGCATCATCATGGCCCTGCGCGAGGACATCAACCTGTCCTGGCTGGTCTGGGTCTCGGTCCCCATCCTCATTGTGGTGGTCGGCTACATCGTGGTGCGCCTCATGCCACTGTTCCGCTCCATGCAGACGAAGATCGACCGCATCAACGAGGTCCTGCGCGAACAGATCATCGGCATCCGCGTGGTCCGTGCCTTCGTCCGGGAACCGTATGAGACGGAGCGCTTCGGCCAGGCCAACAGGGAACTGACGGACGTGTCGCTCAAGATCGGTGCACTGTTCGTCCTGATGTTCCCTGCCATCGGCATGATCCTGCACCTGTCCACCGCTGCCGTGCTCTGGTTCGGCGGCCAGCGGGTGGACGCCGGCGACATGCAGGTCGGCTCCCTGACAGCGTTCCTGCAGTACCTGCTCCAGATCCTCATGGCGGTGATGATGGGCACCTTCATGGCCATGATGATTCCGCGCGCGTCCGTCTGCGCAGACCGCATCGGCGAGGTGCTCGACGTCGAACCGTCAATCCACGACCCCCGGCAGCCGGTCACGCCGCGACAGCTGGAGGGCGTGGTGGAGTACCGCAACGTCACCTTCGCCTACCCCGGAGCCGAAGCCCCGGTCCTGAGCAACATCAGCTTCACCGCCCGCCCGGGGGAGACGGTGGCCATCATCGGCTCCACCGGTGCCGGCAAGACCTCCCTGCTGTCGCTGCTGCCGCGCCTCTACGACGTGGCCGACGGCGAGGTGCTCCTCGACGGCGTCCCCGTCGGCCAGCTGGACCGGGCGGAAATCACCAAGCGCGTGGCCCTGGTTCCGCAGCGGCCCTACCTGTTCTCCGGAACCATCGAACACAACCTGCGCTTCGGCAAGCCGGAGGCTACCGACGACGAACTCTGGGATGCGCTGCATGTGGCCCAGGGCGAAGGTTTCGTGAGGGAAAAGAAGAGCGGGCTTGCGTCCCGCATCGCCCAGGGCGGCACTAACGTGTCCGGCGGCCAGCGCCAGCGCCTCTGCATAGCCCGCGCCCTGGTCACCAAGCCCAAGGTGTACCTCTTCGACGACTCGTTCTCAGCGCTGGACGTCGCCACCGACGCCCGGCTGCGTGCCGCGCTCAAGCGCACCACCACCGACGCCACGGTCATCATCGTCGCGCAGCGCATCTCCACCATCACGGAAGCGGACCAGATCCTGGTGCTGGACAACGGCAGGATCGTGGACCGGGGAACGCACGAGGAACTCCTCGAAACGTCGCCCACCTACCAGGAAATTGTTGAGTCCCAGCTGAGCGTGGAGGAGGTGGCATGAGCGCCGACAAGAAGGGCACCAGCCAGGACGCCAGCACCAGCAAGGATGCTGCGAAGCTTCAGAGCCAGGCTGCCACGGAAGCCGCCGTCCTCGAAGACGACGACTTCGTCGAGGAGGAGTACAAGCCGGGCGAGGCAGACGGAGGCATGTTCGGTGCGATGCCGGCCAAGAAGGCCCAGCATTTCTGGCCGTCCGCCAAGCGTCTTATGGGCTTGCTGAAGCCGGAAGCCGGCGGCATCTACGTCGTGGTGGGCATGGTGATCATTTCCGTGATCCTCAATGTCATTGCGCCCAAGGTGCTGGGCCAGGCCATGGACGTGATCTTTGGCGGTGTGGTGGGCAAACAGCTGCCCGCCGGCGTCAGCAAGGACCAGTTCGTCGAGGGCCTGCGCGAACAGGGACAGAACAACTTCGCGGATATGGTCTCCCGGATGGAGCTCGTCCCCGGAATCGGCATCGACTTCCAGAAGCTGACCGTCCTGATTTCGGCCGTGCTGCTGATGTACTTCGTGGCCAACATCTTCCTGTGGCTCCAGGGCTACGTCCTCAACAGGATCGTCATGAAGGTGATCCGGCAGCTGCGCGACGATACGGAAAAGAAGCTCAACCGGCTGCCGCTGAACTACTTCGACACCCGCCAGCGCGGTGACGTGCTCTCCCGGGTGACCAACGACGTCGACAACGTGCAGCAGGCGCTGCAGCAGGCGTTCGCCCAGCTGATCAGCTCAGTGCTGACGGTGGTGGGCATCGTCATTATGATGTTCATCGTCTCCTGGCAGCTGGCCCTGATCGCCCTGATTGCGCTGCCGCTGTCCGGTGCGGCGGCCGGCGTGATCGGCGCGCGCAGCCAGAAGCTGTTCGCAGCGCAGTGGAAGAACACCGGTGAGCTGAACGGCCAGATTGAGGAGTCCTTCTCCGGGCATGACCTGGTGCGCGTCTTTGGCCGCGACGCCGACATGCTGGAACGCTTCGAGGAGCGCAACGAGGCCCTGTACAAGGCCAGCTTCGGCGCGCAGTTCGTGTCCGGCATCATCTTCCCCGTGATGCAGTTCGTCTCCTACCTCAGCTACGTCGGCATCGCCGTTGTGGGCGGCCTGCGGGTTGCCTCGGGCAGCATGAGCCTGGGTGACGCCACGGCCTTCATCCAGTACTCGCGCGAGTTCACCCAGCCGCTGGGCCAGATGGCGGGCATGGCCAACATGCTGCAGTCCGGTGTGGCATCCGCCGAGCGCGTGTTCGAGTTCCTGGATGCGGATGAGCAGGACGCCGAGACCGCTACGCGGCACCTGCCGGCCAAGACCGACGGCCACGTGGAGTTCCAGGACGTCACGTTCAGCTACACGCCGGACAAGCCGCTGATCGAGAACCTGTCCTTCACCGCGGAACCGGGGCACACCGTGGCCATCGTCGGACCCACCGGCGCGGGCAAGACCACCCTGGTGAACCTGGTCATGCGCTTCTACGAGCTCAACTCCGGTTCCATCACGCTCGACGGCGTGGACGTCACCCAGCTGAGCCGGGCCGAACTGCGCTCCAAGGTGGGCATGGTGCTGCAGGACGCCTGGCTGTTCGGCGGATCCATCTACGACAACATCCGGTACGGCAAGCTGGACGCCACCGAGGACCAGGTCATGGCGGCGGCCAAAGCCACGTTCGTGGACCGCTTCGTCCGGGCGCTGCCCGACGGTTACGACACGGTCATCGATGAGGAAGGCAACAACGTCAGCGCCGGTGAAAAGCAGCTCATCACCATCGCCCGCGCCTTCGTGGCCAACCCGTCGCTGCTCATTCTGGACGAGGCCACCAGCTCGGTGGACACCCGCACCGAACTCCTGGTGCAGAAGGCCATGGCAGCCCTGCGCACGGACCGGACCAGCTTCGTCATCGCGCACCGCCTCTCAACGATCCGCGACGCCGACACCATCCTTGTCATGGAGAACGGCAAGATCGTGGAACAGGGCAACCACCAGACCCTCCTCGCCGCCGAGGGCGCCTACTACCGGCTGTACATGTCGCAGTTCGCCGGCGCGGATGCCGAGGAGACGCCGGTGCACGATTCGACGGCGGTGCACAGCTGACCGCCGCGAACCCCGGAGGCGGCCAGCGGGACCCCCGGCGTATTGAGGTGCTCGTGCCCATGCGCTGGGGGGACATGGACGCCTACGGGCACATCAACAACGTGCAGATCGTCCGCATGCTGGAGGAGGCGCGCATCGCCGCCTTCGGCCCGCCTGCCGGTGCCGGCCTGCCCGGGATAGATCCTCACGTGTCGCTGTTCAACGAGGTTCCCAAGGGGACCATGGCGCTCGTGGTGGACCACCGGATCCGCTACGTGAAGACCCTCGAGTACCGGAACGTTCCGGCGGCGGTCCAGGTATGGGTCGGGGCCGTCAAGGGCGCGAGTTTCGACATTCACTACCTTGTGCAGGACCCGGTAACTGGCGACGATTGTGTGAAGGCCTCAAGCCACCTGGCCTTTGTCGATGAAGCCACCGGAAGGGTACTGCGGCTGACTCCGGAGCAGAAGCAGCTGCTGGAGCCCTTCATTGAGCGCAAGGAGCATTGACCGTGAAAACGAAGCGCGCGGGAACGTGGAACGTGGGAATGAAAAAAGGCGCAGGGAAGAAAAAGTCCTGGAAGGAACTCCCGCCGGCGGCCCGCATCGGCACCATCGTGATTGGAGCCGCGCAACTCGCCTTCCTGACCGCGGCCCAGCGCGACCTTTCGCGCCGGCCCGACGAGCAGATCCGCGGCCCCAAGATGTTCTGGCGGCTGGCTACCCTGGTCAACTTCATCGGCCCGGGCTGCTATTTCGCCTTCGGCCGGAAGCGGCTGCCACCTGTTACCGGCAAGTAGCTTTCGGGCCGCCATGGTGCTCGCGTTCAGGTTAACCCTGTAAATTTGAACGCATGACCCCCGCCCCAAAGCCTGCCATGCACCGCGCCCTCGGAATCTCCAAAGAGATCGAAGACGCCGCGTGGTTCGTGCTCGGCGCGGGGCTACAGGGCAGGCCGTCTGCGCTGGACGGCCGCACGCAGACGTGGACGGCGGAGGCCGCTGCGGAACTGCTGGAACGGCTTGAACGGGGAGTCGCGGACGCCAAGGCACCCATGATGACCAACCTGCGGCACAACCTGGCGGACGCGTCCCCTTCGGCGAAGCAGCTGGCCGTGGAGCTCCTCTTCCTGCAGTCCCTGCCGCTGGCGCACGAGGTCAAGTCGCTCAAGGTCAAGCGTGCCCGGGTCGCGGAGGCGGCGTCCTGGCTCGAGCCGCCGCTGCAGCTCCCGGAGGAGCTGTACCAGGGCATGACCGACCACGGCGTCATCCGCGACCGGACTGCCGAGTTCAACTGGACCATCTGGGACCACCTGAAATGGCTCTGCCGGTTTGTGCACCACGTCGACCGGCAGTCCACCGCGGTCATCAACAAGGCGCTGAAGGATCCCCTGGCGTTCCACCTGCTGGCGGCCGGCACTCCTG
Organism: Arthrobacter sp. UC242_113; assembly: GCF_044054585.1. Classification (NCBI taxonomy): domain Bacteria; kingdom Bacillati; phylum Actinomycetota; class Actinomycetes; order Micrococcales; family Micrococcaceae; genus Arthrobacter; species Arthrobacter sp. UC242_113. The sequence continues at coordinate 127,099 of NZ_CP171968.1, forward strand.
AGGACCAGCCGGCCATCCGGCGCAGCATCGAATATCTCGCCTGGCCCAGCTACTTCGAGCCGGTGGTGGCCGACATCGAACGCCAGGAGATCAGGGACGCCTTCGCCTCCCTCGTCGGCGGGGCCAAGGGGGACAGCGAGGAAGAAATCACCGCCGACATCCGGCGCATCCGCCTGCACCTGGATGAGCAGGCCGGCCAGCGCATCGACTGGTACGCCCGGCAGCTGGTGAGCCAGTGGCGGAAGGTCGGGGATCCGGGCCGCCGCGCCTGGCTGCTGCGCACCCACCACGACAACGCCGAGCTTCTGGCTGCCTGGCAGGCAGAGGAGAAGGTGACGCTCGACGTCGAACACCTCCGCCTGCTCGACGCCGGCGTTACCGCCGGGCTGGTCCAGCACGCCGTGGACGAGGACTACAAGCACCTCGGCTACGTGGAGCGGGAGGACACCAAAACCGCAGTTTTCGCCTTCCTGACCGTGATGAAGCCGGGCGACTTCGCGCTGTACCAGAACGCCGGAGCCGTGCGGATCGGCGTCGTGCTGGGGGAGCCGGACCACAACGGGGACAACCGGCGGATGCGCCGCAAGGTGCGCTGGTTCGACGAAGCCCACGCCGTGACCGACCTGCCGCGGCACATCCAGCGCCAGCTGGCCACGCCGGGCATCGTTGTCGACGTCACCCGGGTGGTGCAGGCATTGCAGGCGCTGCTGCCCGCGGAGGCGGAAACCGAGCCCGACGCCGATGACTCACCGGCCACCGTTGCCCTCCCCGTGCTGGGCGGCTTCCGTCCGGTGACGCAGGAGTTCGCGGACTCCCTCCACATGGAGGCGGAGCCGCTGCAGGAGATCGCCGATCTGCTGGAGGAGAACCGGCAGCTGGTGCTGTACGGCCCGCCGGGAACCGGCAAGACCTACCTCGCAAAGCACCTCGCCGCCGAACTGGCGCAGGACAGCACCGACGAGCGGGTGAAGCTCGTCCAGTTCCACCCGTCCTACGCCTACGAGGACTTCTTCGAGGGATACCGGCCGGACAAGACCGACGAGGGCCAGGTTTCCTTCAAGCTCGTGGCCGGGCCGCTGCGCCGGCTCGCGGAGGAGGCGGCCAAGCCCGGCAACGAGTCGAAGCCGTACTTCCTGATCATCGACGAGATGAACCGCGCCAACCTGGCCAAGGTGTTCGGCGAGCTGTACTTCCTGCTGGAATACCGTGATGACCGGATCTACCTGCAGTACAGCCCCAACGAGCCGTTCACGCTCCCGGACAACCTGTACATCATCGGCACCATGAACACCGCGGACCGCTCCATCGCCATGATGGACGCCGCCATCCGCCGCCGCTTTGCGTTCATCGAACTGCACCCGCAGACCGAGCCGGTGAAGGGCTCGCTACTGAGGTTCCTGGAGGCCCGGCAGCTGGACACCACGCCGGCGCTGCTGCTTGACGCGCTCAACCAGGCCATCGACGAGTGGGACCGGGACCTCATGATCGGGCCGTCCTACTTCATGAAGAAGGCCGCGCAGACCCCCGCCGGCCTGCGCCGGATCTGGAAGTACGAGCTCATGCCGTTGCTGGAGGAGCACTACCACGGGCAGCTGAACCGGGCCCAGCTGGAAGAGCGCTTCGGGCTGGACCAGCTGCTGGGACGCCTTGCGGCTCGCTAGCCCCCCCGGCTCCGGTGTGACCGCCGGCGCCGCGACGGCGACGGCGGCTTCCGCGCCGTCCGGAACTCGCGGCAGCACCGCCCGCGGCTCCGCCCAGGCACTGCGGCATATCGTTCTGGACGAACTCTCCGGCGGCACCGTAGAGAAGCTCGACGCCGAAAGCGCCGCCTTCCTGAACTCCAGCGGCCTGGCCAGGGCGACGCCGATGGGCATGGGGCTGTTCCGGATCGAGCCTGTCGGCATGGTCGGGTCGGTGCGCACTCCGCGGGTGCAGCTCGACGTGCGGCCGAAGGACCGGCTCGGGCTGAGCCGGCTGCTGTTTCTGCTGAGCTACGCCGGGGACCAGGGCTTCCGCGACGACACCGTGGCCGCGGACGAGGATGCCGAGCTGTGGAGTGCCCTGGCGGCGTCCCTGGTGCAGCTCGCCGAACGTGCACTGCAGCGAGGCGTCCTGCAGGGGTACGTCACCGTCGATGAGTCGCTCCGCACCGTCAAGGGCCGAATCCGCATCTCGGACCAGATATCCCGCCGGCCGGGGATGCTGGTGCCGCTGGAAGTGTCCTACGACGAGTTCACCGAGGACATCCCGGAGAACCGCATCCTGCGTGCCGCGCTCGAGCGCATGTCCCGTGTCCCGGGCGTTCGTCCGGAGGTGCTGGGCCGCCTGCGGCAGCTGAAGGGAAAGTTCGACGGCGTCACGCGCCTCCACGCGGGCGCTCCGCTTCCGCCGTGGCGGGCCAGCCGGATGAACCTCCGCTATCACGCGGCGCTGAGGCTTTCCGAGGTGATCCTCCGCAACGCTTCCGCGGAGGCGGGGGAGGGCAAGCAGCAGACGGCGTCCTTCGTCGTCGACATGGGCAAGGTCTTCGAGGATTTCGTCGGCGCTGCGCTGCGCCGGGCCATGGCGGCCTTTCCCGGGGAGATGAGGCTGCAGTACAACGCGCTGCTGAATGAGGCGGTCCGGGACTCTGACCGGCTGACGGTGCGGCCGGATGCCGTGCACCTGCTGGGCGGCCGGCCGGTGGTGGTGTACGACGCCCAGTACCGTGCGGGCACCGACCAGGGCGCGTCGCTTTCGGCGGACCATTTCCAGATGCTGGCCTACTGCACGGCCTTGCGGGTGCCCACGGCCTGGCTGGTCTACGCGGGAGCGGGCGAGGTGAAGCTGAGGCGGATCCTCAATACCGACATCGACATCGTCGAGTTTCCGCTGGATCTTTCCCGGCCGCCGTCGGAGATCCTGGCAGCGGTCGCTGACCTTGCCGAGCAGTCTTGGGGTGAAGTGGTGCGGCAGGCGGGTCTCAGCCGCTAGTCCTGGGGATGCTGGTTCCGGGGCCCGGGCTCGGATCGGGCCCAGGCTGCTACGCGATAATCGCACTGATCTGTATGTACAATATCCCAAGACAGACAGGTCTGTCTTGCATTGTGGGATAGACTGTTCCTAATGGCAGAGGTACCCAGCTCCGAGCCGTGGAGCGCCGGGAAAATTCCTTCCGGAGGGCTTCAGACTGGACCGCAGCCGGCCGCCACGCCGAGTGTCCCGCTCACATCGGGAGGCCGGACGTATGGCGAGGAGATTGCGGCGTCCGGTGCTTCCAGAATGCATGAACGGATCGTCAGTGCGGCCTACGACCTCTTCGCCCGCCGTGGCGTCCGGGACGTGGGCATCAACGAACTCATCAGCAGCTCCGGCGTAGCAAAGGCCACCTTCTACCGCCACTTCGCATCCAAGGACGAGCTCGTGCTGGCGTTTCTCGAGAAACGCGACCAGGTGTGGACAGTTAACGCTATCGTTGGGCAGGCTCGGCGCAGGGCGGACACCCCCGAACAACAGCTGCTGGCGATCTTCGATGTCTTCTCCGACTGGTTCCACCGCACCGATTTCGAAGCCTGTTCCTTTATCAACGTGCTGCTGGAGATGGGCGCCTCGCATCCGCTGGGACGTGCCAGCATCGACTACCTCGCCAAAATCCGCGGTCACGTGAAGCAGCTCGCGGACGAGGCCGGGCTGCAGCGGACCGACGACTTCTCTCGGTCCTGGCACATCCTCATGAAGGGTTCGATCATCTCCGCGGCGGAGGGCGACCTCGACGCGGCCCGGCGCGCCCGCCGGCTGGCCGGCTGGCTCATCGAGGATCACCGGGCATAGACGGGCGGCTCAGTTCTGCACCGGGACCGCAAACGTGAACGTGGTGCCCTTCCCCACTTCACTGCGCAGAGAGACCCTGCCCCCGTGGGCTTCCACGATGGCCTTGCTGATGGACAGCCCCAGCCCGACGCCGGGAATCGCCGAATTGCGGACGGCTGCGGACCGAAAGAACTTGGCGAAGACCTCCTCTTGGTCCTGCTGGCTCATCCCCATGCCTGTGTCGCTCACACTGCACGTAATATGGCCGTCCTCGGAGCGCAGCGACACCACGACGTCGCCGCCGTCGGGAGAGTATTTGATGGCGTTCGATACGAGGTTATCCAGCACCTGCGAGATGCGGGCGGCATCGATGTGGGCCTCCAGCCTCTCAGGGGCGTCGGCGCGCAGCTGGATGCCGGATTCCGCGGCGCGCGGCAGGGCGGCAGTGACGCTGGTGCGCACCAGCTCGGCCACATTTACGGCCTTCGGGGTGACGAGCAGTTGGCCGTTGCGGCTGGAGAGCAGGTCCGAGACCAGCGTGAGCAACCGCTCCGAGTTCCGCCGGATGATTTCCAGGGGGCCGCGCTGGGAGTCCGTGAGGTCGTCGTCGTCGTCCAACAGAAGCTCCACGTAGCCAAGAATCGAGGTGAGCGGCGTCCGGAATTCGTGGGAGACGTTGGAGACGAAATCGTCCTTGGCAGCGAGGGCATTCACCAGTTCGGTGACGTCGCTGAACACAATGACGGAGCCGGCGAAGCTCCCATCCTGGTCCTGCATGGGCCTCGCGCTGGTTGAAACGGCGCGCTGTTCGGCGCCCGCTCCGAGCCACACGAGGTAGTCGGTAAATTCCTCGCCGAGAATCGCGCGCCGAACGGGCCGGCGGTCGACGGGGACCAGGGTGGTCCGGTCGGAGGAGAACACCAACAGTTGGGATTCGTTGGGATCGTCGATGGTAGGCGGCGAAGCCAGCTGGTGATGCTTGCGCTGCTTGCGGTTCATCAGGATGTCATTGCCCTGCGCATCGACGGCGAGGACGCCCAAATGCACCGTGTCCAGAACCGTATTTAGTAGCCGCTCCTGGCGCTTGCTTCCGGTCAGCACACCGCGGAGCTGAGAGTCCTTTTCTTCCAGGTCGCGCTGCTGCTCCTCCAGGTCCCGCTGCTGCCGGACCATGCTGAGGGTCATGACGGACACGGTCACGCCGATGCCCAGCATCATCACCGGCAGCAGGAAGGAGCGCGCGAGGTCCTGGCCGGAGGTGGCGCCGTGGAGAAACTGCGGGACCCAAATGATGCCCAACGGACCGAAAAAGGATATGGCCACAGCGGCTTTGGGGAACAGTCCGGAGGCACACAGCCAGATGACCGGAAAAACGGCCATGAGGCTGAGTCCCGTCAGGCTATCCTGGCCGCCTTCCCTGCCCAGGGAGATCGACACCAGGTCCAAGAGAGGTATCGCCAAGAAAGACGGATACGGCAGCCGGTGCCAAGGTACGGCGTGGCAGAGTATCAGTATTACTGCCTGTGACAGCAGAAAACTGATGAAAAGGGGATTGCGCAGCGTTTCAGGGAAGAACGCCAGAATAAGAAAAGCTGTGATTCCTGCCGTGACGGAAAGCGGCATCTGGCTCAGTAGCACCCTCCCCCGCAGGGAATACTCGTGGAAGGGCCTGCGGAAGAGCGAGATACGGCCGGAGGGATCCTTCCAGGCGATACTGCTCATGGGCGCGGGTCCATTCGGACGGGGCGTGAGAAACGCATAGGAGCAGGATATCCGCCGGGAGCTATACTGCAGACGGGATGTAGCGGGCTGAGGGGGCTGCGATGGGTGATACACGTGTAGGACTGGTCATCGAGGATGACCATGACATTCGCGAATTGGTACGCGTTGTTCTGACGCAGGCCGGTTTTGACGTGCGCGCCGCAAGCAGCGGAGCCGAGGGGGTACTTGCCGCCAAGGAACTGGACCCGGCGGTCATCACGCTCGACCTCGGGCTGCCGGACATCGACGGCTTCGAAGTCGCCCGGCAGATCCGCCAGTTCTCCGACGCTTACATCGTTATGCTTACAGCCCGCGCAGAAGAGCTGGACACCCTGATCGGCCTTGAGTCGGGCGCGGACGACTACCTGACCAAGCCGTTCCGTCCGCGCGAGCTGCGTGCCCGCGTCGCTGCCATGATGCGGCGTCCGCGTTCGACGCCGGACCTCACCGAAGAGGCGGGCTCACCTTCCGCCGCCGCGAACGAGGGGCGGAAGTACGCCCACAACGGACTGGACCTGAGCTATGATTCCCGGACCGTTTCAGTCGACGGCCAGGAGTTGAGCCTGACCCGCACCGAGTTCGACCTGCTGCATGCCCTGCTCGAGGCGGGCCGCATGGTCCGTACCAAAGCGGATCTGGTGCGCCGCCTGCGGGACGAACCGTACGACGTCGGAAGTTACATCAGCGAAGCGGACGAGCGGTCCGTTGAGGTGCACATGGGCAACCTGCGGAAGAAGCTGGGCGATTCGGCGCAGAATCCGCGCTGGCTGCAGACCGTGCGCGGCGTGGGCTACCGGCTGGCTCCGGCCGAGAGCTGAGCTCGCTTAATTTTGGTCAGCCTGTCGCGAGGAACAGCTCCAGCTGTTTCTCGACGGCGGACATGTCCCTGAGTTCGCACTCCCAGACGGTGAGAACCTCCCAGCCGTCGTTTTCGAGTTGACGGCGCTGGCTGGCGTCGCGGTCCCGCGTGCGGGTGCGTTTGGTTTCCCAAAATTCGGCGTTGGCCTTGGGAGCGTGCTGGCCCACTTTGCAGTCGTGGAAGTGCCAGAAGCAGCCGTTGACGAAGATGACCTTGCGCCGGCCGGCGAAGACGAGATCCGGATTGCCGGGCAGTTTGATCCCGCGCGAGGCCCCGTGCAGGCGGTACCGGTAGCCCTTGGCGTGCAGGAGGCTGCGCACCAGCAGCTCGGGCTTTGTGTTCTTGCCCCGGATCCGGGACATGTTCCAGCTGCGCTGCTCAGGGCTCAGCCGGTCCGCCATAATTCCAGTCTAGGCCGGCGGCCCCGCTAGAAATCGCGCTCCGGCTGCTCGCCAAACTTGAAATGCCGGCCGCTTACGGAGCCGGGATCGATCTCGACGTAGAAGTCCTTCAACGTGGGTACCCAGGATGCGAGCCCCAACTCTTCGGCCTCGGCAATCTCGGCTGACTTGCTCAGGACACGGGCCGTGCCGCGGAGCACCACGGACCACGCCTGGCCCGACATGATGCCGTCCGTCTCGAACAGGACCCTGTCATTGATGGTCACCTGGGCGAGCTTGTTGCCCGGCGCTGTCCGGAAGTACAGCTTCCGCCGGCTGGTCACGTAATTGACGGGGAAGATATCCGGCTCGCCCGCCACGGTGACCACCAGGCGGCCGTGCCTGGTGCCCTCCAGAAGCTGCCAGCACTGCTCTTCATCGAGGACCAGGATGGGATCGCCGTCCGTGTGGTTGAACATCATGCACTCCATTCTTCTACGGCATGTAGAAAAACGATAGGGGTATGGGCGGATTTTCCCAGTAACAGCAGTAGTGCGTTACGGCTGATCTGGACCCGGAAGGCCTGTGGATAACTTTGAGCCGAAAAGTGTGACCTCAGTTACCCTTTAATCATTGTTCGGACACAGATGTCTTGAAACCTATCCGGGGGGATTAGCGCATGACTTCTCGTACCTGCATTTCTGGGCGCCTCCGTTTGCCTCTAGTCTCCGCCCTCGCGGTGTCCGTCATTGCGCTCAGCGGCTGCAGCGGCGGTGGGGACCCCCAGGCTGGTCCTACCGCTACGGCCGTGGCGTCCCCAGCCCAGTCGGCTTCTGCCACACCTAGTGCCACTCCCACGCCCAAACCCACGCCGATGTACAAGCCTGCCGACGCCAAGGGGAGAGCGCAGAACGTCCCCGTGCCAGTCAAGCCAGCCTTGGCGGACAAGAATACGAAAGAGGGGCTGGAGGCGTTTGCAAAGTATTGGTTTCAGGCCCTCTCCTACGCTTATGAGACTGGCAATACCAAGTTGATGGAGGCGGGAAGCGGTCCCAACTGCCGTTTTTGCAATGGGCTCCGGGACAACATCAAGAACGCCTGGCAAGGTAAACAATGGATCGTCGGTGGGAAAGTACAGACTCCGTCGGTGAGTGCCCTATACAAAAAAGGGGCAACGTCGCAGCAGGCGACTGTTCAAGTCATTCAACAGGAAATCACCATCTACAAAGCCGATGGGACGCCCTTCCCCGACGTGACCAAGCAAACGAATACCGGTTCGCAGGCGGTGGTTAGCTTCGATTCGTCGGGTTGGACCGTGATAGACCTCGGTCTAATTCGCTGATCATGAGGCGCGTGAGGCGGAACTGTCCGGCCATGTCGTTGTTACTCGTGGCTCTGACCATTCACGCGGGCGTAGCTTACGCTCACGGAACTCCGATTGTCGGTTTTGAAGACACCGGCATCGACGTCAACGCGACCAACTGGGTCCGCGACGAGAATACGGGGGAGATGGTTCCCGCTCCGCCGGGCCACGTCAGTGAAGACCCGAACCAATACAACGCTTTTCCGCAGTGCCAGGTGGATGACGGTAACCTAGCTATCGATTGCTTGGCGAAGCAGCGGGTTTGTCCACCGAGAGCCGACGGCAAGCCCGGCGTTCCGGTGATCTGGAAGGTAGCACCTAGGTCGGTAGAGAATCCTACTTGGACGGATTGGCAAGGAAATGGCGGCGGCCCCACGTGCCTCTACGACAGGAGTCCGGAAGACCTTCTGCCCCGAATCGCAGCTCGCATCCAGAGAGAATTCGATAGGCTACCCGTCATCCCGGGAACGTTGACCGCGCAGCCCAGCCCGCATACTCTTCGTGGCGCCGAGACCAACTTCTACGCCCAAGCCACAGAGCAGCCATTCGACATCACCATCCTGGCCCAAAAAATTCACATCACCGCCAAGCCTGTCCAGTACCGCTGGGATTACGGCGACGGGTCATCGCTCGGCCCCACCACCACCATGGGCGGCCCGCTCCCGCAGGACCGCTGGGGAGAGAAGACCCGGACCAGCCACGCCTACGCAGCGACCGGCGACTTCAACGTCGTCCTCACCACCTACTTTCAAGGAACCTACTCCGTAAACGGCGGGCCGGATCTTCCCATCCCCAATCAGGGCCAGTTCAGCTCCCCAGCACAGACGGTCAGCGTTTGGCGCTCGGTAACACGCAATTACGCGGACGACTGTCTGACCAATCCGCGGGGAGAGGGCTGCCCGGGGGCTGGATGAAGGGCCGCTGACAGAATTTTTCCCGACCCCTCCTCAAAGCCGTCATTCTAGCCACCCGTACCACTCGGGCGAGAGCGTCAGCGCCAGAACTCGGTGAGCTGTTCGGCAAGGGCTCTGCCTTGGTCGTAGCCAGCTCGAGCAGCGGGCGGACGCAACGACAGATTCATCGCATTGGCGCCGAACATGTGCTCGGAGTTGCTGTCCGGGAAGATCGTTTCGACTCTGCTTGCGCCTGCGCGTAGTTCGTCGACCTGTGTCGAGAGATGCATGCCCCAGTCCATCGGTGTGCGTGATCTGCCACCGAATGGCGAGAGCACCAGCACTCGCGCATATTCGGCTGCCAGATCGGCATTGTCGGCGTTGGATCGGTAGCCGCCGTCGATGTATCGGCCGTCGCCGATCCTGTAGGCGAAGCCACTTGCACAGCTTGCGGCGATGGCGTCCACCAAGTCGACCCCGCTGTGGCGGTCGAACACGACAGGTTCACCGGTTAGGGCATCCACGGCCGTGATGAGCATTCGCCGTTGCGGCCAAAGCTGACTGGGAAGCCGAGCAGCGACGGTAGCGCGCCATCGTGTTTGCCCAGAACCGTCCGACGCCGCGTCCAGGTCGAGTGCCGCCGCGCCCATTCTGCGGCGCATGTCGGCCGCGTCCTCAGCGGCCGCGATGATTGCGCTCGTTCTTTCCATGTGGTCGGTCATCGGCCTGGCCGGAACGCGTCCACCGTCGGATCCGACCGGACTGCTCCGTTGCAAGGGTGCCGCAGAAAGGGTCGCGGCAAGCAGCTCGATAGGGGTCGCGCCAGATATCTGGGCTGCGGCCGTCGATCCGGCCGACGTCCCGATGACCAGATCAGCGTCGGTCACGTCCAGCCCGGACTCGAACAGGCCAGCAATGACGCCAATCAACCACGCGTTGCCCGTGGACCCGCCGCCACCAAGGACCAAAGCTCGCTCGCCGGCGGCGTGCATTCGCTTTGTGGCATCGACTTGCGGCTGATCCTGGCCCGAGCTCGGCCTGTCGGAGGCGGCCGCCGAGGTGGAGTGCAGAGTTGAAGAAGGTGTTGTGTTCATGGGAGTCGCCTTTCGGGAATTGCCTGTTAAGGCGCTCCCGGAAGGCGACTAGCTCAGTCGCGCGATCGTGGACTGCAGGGGAGCGCCCGTTGCGGATACTACGTTCATGGGTCTCACCTCCTGCCGATAGATCACGATCACGGGAATAATCGCACACCAGCGTCGTGGTGCGCAATGGGCATAAGCCAGCTGCCGCAACGCTGTCGAAGGCGCCACCGCCCGCACTTGGGCTGGTGAACTCCGTCACACCCGGAATAGTTGCACACGCTAGGCAGTTACGCCTGGTGAACCTGATGCATTCTGAAAGGAACTCCGCATGTTGTTTTCCCCGCTGACTCTCGGCGAGCTCGAACTTCCCAACCGCCTCGTCATGGCACCGCTGACCCGTGTCCGGGCCGGCCAGGAGGGCGTCCCCGGCCCGCTTGTGGTGGAGCACTACCGCCAGCGTGCGTCGCTCGGCCTGATCGTCAGTGAGGGAATCTACCCCAGCCCGGCCGGCCGCTCCTACCCGGGTCAGCCTGGGCTGGTAACCCCCGAGCAGATCGCCGGCTGGAAGAAGGTCACCGACGCAGTCCACGCCGAGGGCGGCCGGATTTTCGCCCAGGTCATGCACGGTGGACGCGTCTCGCACGAGGACATCAACGGCGGCCACCGCGTCGTGGCCCCCAGCGCCATCGCCGTCGAAGGTGAGACGCGGACCTACAACGGCAAGCAGCCGCACCCGGTGCCGCACGAGCTCTCCACCGACGAGCTGCCCATCGTCCGCGAGGAAATCGTCACCGCGTCGCGCAACGCGATTGAGGCAGGGTTCGACGGCGTTGAGCTGCACTCCGCCAACGGTTACCTTCTCCACGAGTTCCTGGCGCCGAACACCAACGTCCGCACCGACAGCTACGGCGGCTCGCCGGAGAACCGCGCGCGCTTCGTCGTCGAGACCGTGAACGCCGTCGTGGAGGCGCTGGGTGCCAACCGCGTCGGCATCCGGATCTCGCCCGAACACAACGTCCAGGGCATCGAAGAGACCGATGCCGCCGACGTCCGGGCAACCTATGAAGTGCTGGTCAACTCCATCGCCCCGCTGGACCTGGCCTACCTGAGCATCCTGCACGCCGACCCCACCGGCGACCTGGTCCAGGACCTGCGGTCACGCTTCAACGGCACGTTCCTGGTCAACACCGGCTTCGGCGTCATCACCACCCGCGAGGAAGCACTGTCTCTGGTCGCCGAGGGCCACGCGGACGCCGTCGTGGTGGGCCGGCCCGCCATCGCCAACCCGGACCTTGCCCGCCGCTGGCGCGAGGGCCTGCCGCTGAACGAGCCGGACCAGTCCACGTTCTACGGCGAGGGCGCCAAGGGCTACACCGACTACCCGGTGTACCAGCCGGCCTAGCCCCGGCACCGCTCCGCCCGAGCCTCGCTAGTAACCACTGGAACCGCCCGTTCGCCGGGCGGTTCCAGTGGTTTAACCGCGGCGGAAGGGTCTTTCGCGGGACTAGCGTGCGGTCATCCCTGAGGCGTCCCTATAGGATCTGATCATGCAAAAAGCGTCCAACGGCACCCGCGCCGGGAACCGGCCCGATGATCCGGCCGGGCGCAAGGCAGGCAGGACCGTCAGCCGTCAGGTCCTGGCTGACCACGTCTACGAGGAGCTGCTGGCCTCGCTCATGGACGGCAGGCTGGAACCCGGTGCCGCCGTCAGCATCGATGGAACTGCCCGCGAATTGGACGTTTCCCCGACCCCAGTCCGCGAGGCGCTGGCTCGCCTGGAACACACCGGAATGGTCCGCAGGGTGGCGCTGAAGGGTTACCGGGTGGCGCCGGTGTTCACCCGCGAGGACTTCGCCGATCTCATGGAGGCCCGCCTCGCGATCGAGCCGGTCAACGCCCGCCTGGCCTGCGCGCGCCTGAACCCGCACCGCCTCGCCGAGCTTGAGCAGACAGTCGCTGATCTCAAGTCCGCGCCACGTGGGCCGTCCTTCGCCGAGTACAAGGACTACCTGGAGGCGGATGAGCGCTTCCACCAGCTGATTGCCCAGCAGACTGACAATCAGTTCCTCCTGGGCGCGTACGCCGCACTCGGCGGCCAGGTCCAGCGCTTCCGGCTTTTCGGGGGAGTGGGGATTACTGACGCCGAGAATGCGATCGCCGAGCACGAGTCCGTCCTGGACGCGCTGTCCAGCGGCGATCCTGAGAAGGCTGGAGCCGCCATGGCAGCCCACATTGAGAAGGTCCGAGAACGCGCCATGGCGGACGCCCCGGAAGAGTAGCCCGGCGCAGCAGCGCCGCCTTGTGCGGAGTCGCCACCCCTCGCTGGCACCACCCGCCCCCAAAGCAGGTAGCAGCAGAGGGCGTTCTCAGCGCTGGGAACGCCCTCTGCTGCTACTTACTTGGGGGAGGCGTAGCTTGTAAGGTGCACGGACTTGATGCCCCAAGGCGTGACGCCCTTCACATGCGGGACGCATCCCTATAGGATCTTCGATGGCCGGGAATCATGGTCCGCGCTGAGGAATGTGACCTTGACAACTCCTACTAGATAGTAAATCCTATAGGAAACAGGATTCCACAAGGGAGTGAACACCATGGCTTACACCGCCGACAACTGGCCCATCACCGCGGCCCTGCTGCAGTTTCCGGGCGTCGACGTCCAGGGCACCCACATCAACGACGCCGACGCCTCCGCCTGGGCCGAGGTGTTCACCGAGGTCAAGGAAGCCGGCTTCGCCGACGCCGACCTCACCGACAGCTGGGTCCGTCCCGGCGACCTGAGCAAGGAGCGCCTCGCCGAGTTCAAGCAGACGGCTGACAGCGTCGGCATCGGGATCCCGGTCATCTCCGCCATCCGCCGAAGCATCATCGAGGAGGGCAAGTGGGAGGACAATCTGGCCTACAGCCACCGCACCATCGACGCCGCCGCTGAGCTCGGCTGCGAAGTGGTCTCCTTCGGCCTGCACCAGGCAATCACCCCGGAACAGCAGAAGCACCTCTGGTTCTGGACCGTCGAAGGCTACAAGGACCCGGTCGGGAACAAGGAAGCCTGGAACAACGCCGTCGCCCGTTTCCAGGAACTTGGCCGGCACGCCGCGGAGGTGGGCGTCCTGCTCTCGCTCGAGATGTACGAGGACACCTACATCGGGACAGCCGACTCCTCCGTGCAGTTCGTCCAAGACATCGGTCTGTCCAACGTCGGCCTCAACCCGGACCTCGGCAACCTGATCCGCCTGCACCGCCCCATCGAGGACTGGCGGGAAATGGTGGCCAAGACCCTGCCGTACTCCAACTACTGGCACATGAAGAACTACATCCGCGACGAGGACGTGGCCCGCGACATGTACGTCGCCATGCCTGCCCCCATGGAAAGCGGCCTCATCAACTACCGCGAGGCATTCAAGGTCGCGCTCTCCGTGGGCTTCCAAGGCATCCTGTGCACCGAGCACTACGGCGGCGACGGCCTCTCCGTGACGGCCTCCAACCAAGACTACCTGCGCCGCCACGTGCTGCCCAAGAAGGAAGGCTACGCCCTCGGCCAGAGCCAGGTGGCGCAGGGGCGGCAGCAGCCGGCCGTCGTCGCGCACTAGAGACGCCAGCCCAATAGACCCAGCAGAAACTGTTCATCCAACCCGGATTCAATGAGGAACCATGACCCAGATCTTCGACAATCCCGCTGATTTCGCAGATGAGGCGCTGGACGGCTTCGTCGCCGCCAACCGCGGCTATGTTGCCCGCGTGGACGGCGGCGTGGTCCGCTCCACCGAGATCCCCGCCGGCCAGGTGGCCCTTGTGGTGGGCGGCGGCTCCGGCCACTACCCTGCCTTCGCCGGCCTGGTGGGCCCCGGCCTTGCCTCCGGCTCCGCGTGCGGCAACATGTTCGCCTCGCCGGCCGCCGGCCAGGTTTACCGCGTGGCCAAGGCCGCCAATGCCGGCGGCGGCATACTGCTGAGCTACGGCAACTACGCCGGTGACGTGCTGCACTTCGGCCAGGCGCAGCTCCGGCTCAATGCCGAGGGCATCGAGACGCGTACCGTTCTGGTCACGGACGACATCGCCAGTGCCCCGCTGGACCAGATCGAGAAGCGCCGCGGCATCGCCGGCGACCTGACGGTCTTCAAGATCGCCGGCGCCGCGGCCGAAGCGGGCCTGAGCCTGGACGAGGTGGAGCGCCTCGCCATCAAAACGAACCACCGCACGCGCTCACTGGGCGTCGCCTTCGACGGCTGCACTCTGCCCGGGGCATCCGAGCCGCTGTTCCACGTCCCGGCCGGGCAAATGTCGCTGGGGCTGGGCATCCACGGCGAACCGGGCATCTCCGAGCACCCGATGCCCACGGCGTCCGAGCTCGCTGAACTGCTGGTGTCCCGGCTGCTCGAGGACAAGCCCGACGACGCCGGCAGCCGCGTGGTGGCCATCGTCAACGGCCTGGGCACGGTCAAGTACGACGAGCTGTTCCTTCTCTTCGGCAAGATCGAAAAGCTCCTCAACGCCGCCAACCTGACCATCGTGGAACCGGAGTGCGGCGAACTGGTCACCAGCCTGGACATGTCCGGGCTCTCGCTCACGCTGCTGTGGCTCGACGACGAACTCGAGCAGTTCTGGGCCGCGCCCGCCGATACCCCTGCCTACCGCAAGGGCAACACGGCGCCGCGCGCCCGCCGCGAACTCTCCCGTGCCGAAGACACGGCCGCCGAGGACACCGAAAAGGCAACCGTGGCGTCCGCCAATCTGGGCAGGCTGGCAGCCGCCGTCCTCGCCCAGGTGCGGGACGTCGTCGTCGAACATGAAGCGGAACTAGGCGACCTGGACGCGATTGCCGGCGACGGCGACCACGGCATTGGCATGCGCCGCGGCGTTGACGCCGCTGCCGCCGCCGGCGAGCAGAACGCAGCAGCCGGAGCCTCGGCTGAACGCGTGCTCACGGCCGCAGGCGAGGCCTGGAGCGAGCGCGCAGGCGGAACGTCGGGCGCGCTGTGGGGAACCGCAGTCATGGCCGCCGGCCTCGCGCTGGGCAACCGCGATTCGTACGCCGCCGGGGACGCAACGGCCGCCGTGTCCGCCTTCAGCAACGCCATCACCGAACTCGGCAAGGCGGAGCCGGGGGACAAGACCATGGTGGACGCGCTCCTGCCGTTCCGGGACGCGTTCAAAGAAGCGTCCGACGGCGGGGCCTCCCTCAGCGGCGCCCTCGCCACCGCCGCTGCCGCGGCGAACGAAGCAGCCCGCCGGACCGCGGACCTTCGCCCGCTCAAGGGCCGCGCCCGCCCACTGGCGGAAAAGAGCCTCGGCCACCCGGACCCCGGCGCAGTCTCGTTCGGACTGATTGCCGAGCGTGTGGCCACCTACCTCGCATCTGATGCAGCCGACTCCACACCGGCCGCGTCCCCCATGGCCTCGACGGCCGGAAAAGGAGCAACGGAATGAGCAACACGGAAGGCTGGCGCATTGTCATCGGCAACGATGAGGCCGGCGTCGAATACAAGGAAGCACTGAAGGCCCTCTTGGAGGCGGACCCCCGTGTTGCCTCCGTCGAGGACATTGGCGTCGCGGCCAACGACTCCACCGCGTACCCGCACCTGGCCGTCGCCGCCGCCCGCAAGGTGGCCGACGGCGAAGCGGACCGCGCGCTCCTGATCTGCGGCACCGGCCTCGGCGTGGCCATCGCCGCCAACAAGGTCCCCGGCATCCGCGCCGTCACCGCGCACGACAGCTACTCGGTGGAACGCTCCGTCCTCAGCAACAACGCCCAGGTCCTCACCATGGGCCAGCGCGTGATCGGGCTGGAACTCGCTAAGAAGCTGGTGGGCGAATGGCTGGAGCACCGCTTCGACGAAAACTCCTCCTCCGCCGCGAAGGTGGACGCCATCTGCTCGTACGAACCCGACTACACGAAGGCCGACTGAACATGACCGAAACACCCACCAGCTCACGCAAGTTCGCCGTCGTCGGATCCGGCTACATGGGCGGCGGCATCGCCCAGGTCCTGGCCCTCGGCGGGGCCCGCGTTGCCCTCGCTGATGTGTCCGCTGAGGTGGCTCAGAAGAACTACGAGCGACTGCTCACCGAGTCCGACCAGTTCGTGGCCGACGGGCTGTTCCCGGAAGGATCCACCGAGATCCTGAAGCAGAACCTTTGGGCCGCCAAGGACATCGAGGAAGCGGTGGCAGACGCCGACTTCATCGAGGAGGCAGTGCCCGAGATCATCGCCATCAAGCACGAGACCCTGGCCCGTATCAGCGCCGCCGCCCGCCCGGACGCCATCATCGGCTCCAACACCTCCACGATCTCCATCGCGGAGCTGTCGCGGCCGGTCGCCAACCCGGAGCGCTTCCTCGGCGTGCACTTCTCCAACCCGTCGCCGTTCATCCCCGGCGTCGAGATCATCCCGCACGAGGGCACGTCCACAGAGACGGTTGGCGCCGTCCGCGACCTGGTCCACTCCGCCCACAAGGAGACGGCCGTGGTCAAGGACGTCACCGGCTTCGTGCTGAACCGCCTGCAGTACGCGCTCTTCCACGAAGCCGCGCAGTTGGTGGAACAGGGCATCGCGACGGCGGAGGACGTGGACACCCTGGTCCGCACCACCTTCGGCTTCCGGCTGCCGTTCTTCGGCCCCTTCGCCATCGCCGACATGGCCGGCCTGGACGTCTACAACTTCTGCTACAAGTCGCTGCAGACCGACTTCCCGGAGCGCTTCGCCACCCCCAAGATCCTCACGGACCTCGTGGAGGCGGGCAAACTGGGCACCAAGACCGGCGCAGGCTTCCTGAACGTCCCGGCAGAGCGCACGCCCGAGCTGATCGCCTACCGCAACAAGGCCTACGTCGCCATGCAGAAGCTCATCGAGGAACTCGGCCCGGCGCCGATCAACTAATTCGCAACCGGGCGCCGGTCAACTAGCGCCATTCAACTACGTACCACGGCAGGTGGGCGCTGCCCCCGGGCAGCTGCCCTCATGTTGTGCTGCCCATTTCACCCGGGCTGCGGCGGGACACCGCCGCGCAAACGACTCAGTCCACCAACGACTTAGGAACACATCCATGAGCACTTTTCCGTCCGAGCGCACGGCCATCGTCACCGGCGCCGTCTCGGAACGCGGCATCGGCCGGGCCACAGCCAACTACCTGGCAGAGCAGGGCTGGAACATCGGCATCATCGACCTCGACGACGCCCTCTGCCAGGCCACGGCCAAGGACATCGCCAGCCAGTACGGCGTGAAGGCGCACGGCGTGGGCGCGAACGTCGCGGACGAGGCATCGGTCCGGGCGGCCATCGACTCCATCGAGGCGGAGCTCCCGCAGATCGTGGCCCTTGCCAACGTTGCCGGCGTCAGCTCGCCTGTTCCGTACCTGGAACTCGACGCCGCCGAGTGGGACCGCGTGCTCAACATCAACCTCAACGGCGTCCACTACGCCACCCGCCGCGTCGCCGAATCCATGGCGAAGAACCGGATCGGCCGCATCGTGAACATTTCCTCCGTTTCCGCCCAGCGCGGCGGCGGGACGTTCTCCAAGACCCCGTATTCCGTGGCGAAGGCCGGTGTGATCGGACTGACCCGCTCCACGGCCCGCGAACTGGGCGAGTACGACATCACGGTCAACGCCATCTCGCCCGGTCCCATCGACACCGACATCATGGGCGGCACCCTCAGCCAGGAACGCAAGGACGAACTGGTCCGGGACCTCGTGGTCAACCGCGTCGGGTCCACGCGTGACATCGCCGCAGCCATCGCCTTCCTCATCAGCGAAGACGCCGGATACATCTCCGGCCAGACGCTGAATGTGGATGGCGGCCTCTACATGCACTAGGAAGGACAGCCATGCTTCGCTCCTGGACCCGGGAACGCAAGATTTACCTCGCCATCGGCGCCCTCGCCAGCCTGGCGGGCGTACTGCTCATCGCCTTGTCGCTCTAAGACTTTCGAACCATCAACCTGCATTACCGGAACCAGTTCCTTCCGGAACCGGCCCGTTCGCTCTGCCCGGATTTGCTCACTTTTGCTCAAAGAGGAGTTTGAATGACTGTCACCAAACCATCCACCACGAAGGAGCTGCTGGACTCGCCGGTCCTCAAATCGGCCATCTCCAAGGCATCCTTCCGGCTCATGCCGATGCTCGTCATCCTGTACGTTGTGGCCTTCCTGGACCGCACCAACGTG
The DNA here is from genome assembly GCF_044054585.1 of Arthrobacter sp. UC242_113. Taxonomy (NCBI): domain Bacteria; kingdom Bacillati; phylum Actinomycetota; class Actinomycetes; order Micrococcales; family Micrococcaceae; genus Arthrobacter; species Arthrobacter sp. UC242_113. The sequence goes on from NZ_CP171968.1 coordinate 145,384, forward strand.
GGCTTTGCCGAGGCCGCCCTCGAAGCGGACAAGGGCATCAGCGCCGGTGCCTACGCGCTCGGCGCCGGCATCTTCTTCATCGGCTACGCCCTGTTCGAAATCCCCAGCAACCTGCTCCTGACCAAGTTCGGCGCCAAGGTGTGGCTGGCACGCATCGCCGTCACCTGGGGCATCGTCTCCGCCTGCTTCGCCTTCGTGCAGGATGAGACCTCCTTCGTGATCCTGCGCTTCCTGCTGGGCGTGACCGAGGCCGGGCTCTTCCCGGGCGTCATCATGTTCCTCGCCGCCTGGTTCCCGAACAAGGTCCGCGTCAAGATGTTCGCCATCTTCTACCTGGCACAGCCGTTCTCCCAGATGATGGGCGCCCCGCTGTCCGGCTGGCTGATCAACATTGGCGACCAGGTTCCCGGCGTCCAGGGCTGGCAGGTCATGTTCTTCGTTGAGGGCATGCTCGCAGTGCTGGCCGGCATCGCCTCCTTCTTCTTCCTGATCAACAGCCCGCAGGACGCCAAGTTCCTCAACAAGGACGAGAAGAAGGCGCTGCTGGACGTCATGGCCCTGGAAGACACCGTCAAGGAAGAGACCGGTCCGCGCGGTGTGCTCGCCGCGATGAAGAACGGCAAGGTCTGGTACTTCACGGTCATCTACTTCTGCCTCCAGATCGCCGTTTACGGCGTCACCTTCTACCTGCCGCAGCAGGTGGCGCAGCTGACCGGACAGAAGGTGGGTCTCGCCGTCGGACTCATGGCCGCCATCCCGTGGTTCTTCGGCATCTTCGCCTGCTACTTCATCGGCAAGGCCGCCAACACCGTGATCCGCCGCCGCGTCTGGGGCACCGGGCTGTTCATCTCCACCGGTCTGTGCATCTTCGGTTCCGCCTGGGCCGGTGCCAACCACCTCCCCGCCCTGGGAATCGTGTTCATCACGCTCGCGGTGTGCAGCTTCCTCTCCATCGGCCCCATCGCCTGGTCGTATCCGACGGCGTTCCTCACCGGAACTGCCGCGGCGGCTGGCATCGGTCTCATCAACTCGCTGGGCAACCTGGGCGGCTTCGTGGCCCCGATCCTGCGGACCACTGTCAACCAGGTGACCGCCTCGGACACCGGCACCATGGGCGTCTACGCACTCGGTGTGCTGCCGTTCCTTGCCGCGGTCATGATGATCGGGACCCGGAAGTTCAAGAACAAGGCTGACGACCTGCTCGATACCAGCGCCACCGGAACGGCTGGCACTGCCAAAGATCAGGCACTGCTGGAAAAGTAGTCAGCAGCGCGCACAGGCGCGCAGCAATATCGGCGCCGAGTAACCCCAGCAAAGGCAGGAAATCCCGTGACCCAGCTCAGCCAGGCCATCAAAGACCCCGGCACGATATTCGTCGGCGTCAGCACCAAGATGTACCTCGGCTACCGGGACAGCCTGCGCTGGCTGGATGAACTGCGCCAACAGGTGGACGCCCGCCCGGCCCTCGCGGCCGGGCGGGTGGTCCCGTTCGTGATCCCGTCCTTTCCGATGCTTCCAGCAGCAGGGGAGATCATAGCCGGGTCGCCGCTGGTCCTGGGCGCCCAGAACTGCGGCTGGGCCGACGGTCCGTGGACGGGCGAACTCTCGCCGTCGCTGCTGGCCGAGCTGTGCGTGGGACTCGTGGAAATCGGGCACGCCGAGCGGCGGCGGCACTTCGGTGAGGACGACGCCATGATCGCGCTCAAGGTCAGGGCGGCCGACGACGCCGGCGTCACCCCGCTGCTGTGCGTCGGGGAGGAGTCGCTCGGCCCGGAGGCCACCTCGAAAACCGGAGCAGCCGACGCCGGCAGTACGGGCGGTGCGGAAGGCGCCGCCCGGTTCGTCTACGGACAGATCGAGGCCGCGGTCGGCGGGGACTGGGACCTGGCCGCCCGGCTGGTCATCGCCTATGAACCCGTCTGGGCCATCGGCGCCGCCGAGCCTGCCAGCGCGGAGTACGTGTCCGCCGTCGTCCGTGTTTTGCGGGAGCTGCTCGGTGCCCACGGGCTGCAGCACCTTCCCGTCATCTACGGAGGCTCGGCGAAACCCGGCCTGCTGCCAACACTGAACGGTGTGTCCGGGCTGTTCCTCGGCCGGTTCGCGCACGACGCCGCGAACTTCGGAAAAGTGCTGGACGAAGCATTGTCGCTGGCGGAGGCAGGCTAGAGGAATGCCTCGCGGCCCGTCCCTTCGCTGAGCACGAGTTCGCCGTCCTCGATGGACACCAGGAGGCTCCGTGGCCTGCCGTGGAGTTTCATTTCCGCGCTGAGATTGCGGCTGGTGACTTCGACCCCCACCGTTGCGCCTTTTGCTGGCAGTTCAATGGAGACTTCCTCGGCCATGCCCAACAGTTCCCGGGTGGTGACATCGCGGTCGTACCGGGCCTCCTTGCCGTTGACCGTGATGGCGACCTCATCCTCGTTGAAGCCGTCCTGAAGAATGATGAGCAATTCCTGCATGATGCGCCGCCTCAGTCGATGACCCCCAATGCATAAAGTCACTACATCACTTAAGGGCGGTTGTGGGTAGTGCGGTTTGCTCCGTCGCCGGGCCCGTGATCTCCCGGTTCCGGGCACGTAGGGCAAAATGTTCTGGTGACCCAACAGCCGCAGCACCCCGCCACGCCCTCGCCCACCCCCGCCTCCGCCGCCGGGACAAAGCCAAAGGACGTCCCTGCACCCGGGCCGGTCGGCGGCCCTGCCGCCAGCGATGTTGCCGCCCGTATAGCGGAGCAGATCGCCGCCGAACTCGGCGTGAAGGCCTGGCAGGTGAAGGCCGCCGTGGACCTGCTCGACGGCGGGTCAACGGTTCCGTTCATCGCCCGCTACCGGAAGGAAGCCACCGGGACGCTCGACGACGGCCAGCTCCGCGAGCTTGACGAGCGCCTGCGCTACCTCCGCGAGCTCGAGGACCGCCGTCGTGCTGTCCTGGAGGCGATCGCCGCACAGGGGAAGCTCACCCCGGAACTGCAGGCCGCCGTCGTGGCCGCCGATACGAAGTCCCGCCTCGAGGACATCTACCTGCCCTTCAAGTCCAAGCGGCGCACCAAGGCGCAGATTGCCCGCGAGGCCGGACTGGAACCGCTCGCGGACGCACTGCTCAAGCGCCCCGAGCTTGACCCCGAGCGCGAGGCAGCCAAGTACCTGAACGCCGAGCACGCCGTCGACGACGCCGCTGCGGCGCTCGCCGGCGCCCGCGCCATCCTCGTGGAGCGCGTGGCCCAGGACGCCGACCTTGCAGAGAACCTGCGCGAGCGGCTGTGGACGCAGGGCCGGATGGTGTCCCGGGTGAAGAAGGGCAAGGAAACGGAGGGGCAGAAGTTCGCGGATTACTTCGAGTTTTCGCAGGCGCCGTCGGGAATGCCGTCGCACCGCGTGCTGGCGCTGCTGCGCGGTGAGAAGGACGGCGTGCTCGAGCTGGATCTTGCCGAGGCGGAACCGTCCGACGACGACGCCCTCGCCGCCGCGCGCACCCGTTACGAATCCGCCGTGGCCCGGTTCCTCGGCGTCGCCGACCGTGGCCGGCCCGCCGACTCGTGGCTGCTCCAGACCGCGCAGGTGGCGTGGCGTTCCCGGGTGCTGGCGCGGCTGACGGCCGACCTGCGGGGACGGATGTTCGCCGCCGCGGAGGACGAGGCCGTGCGCGTTTTCGCCGCCAACCTCCGCGACGTGCTGCTGGCCGCGCCCGCCGGAAACCGCTCCACCCTTGGCCTGGACCCCGGGCTGCGCACGGGCGTGAAGGTGGCGGTGGTTGACGGAACCGGCAAGGTGGTGGCCACGGACACCGTCTACCCGCACGCTCCGGCGCGCAAGTGGGACGAAGCCCTGGCGACGCTGATCCGCTTGGCGCGGCAGCACGCCGTCGAACTCGTGGCCATTGGCAACGGAACCGCTTCCCGGGAAACGGACAAGCTCGCGGCTGAGCTGATCAAGCAGCTCTCCGCGGCAGCCGGCTCCGGGTCTGGTGCTGGGTCAGGTGCTGCGGGAACTGGTGCGGCGGCGCCGCAGAAGCTCGTGGTGTCCGAGGCGGGTGCGTCGGTGTACTCCGCGTCCGCCCTGGCCGCCGCCGAGCTGCCCGGCATGGACGTGTCCCTGCGCGGGGCGGTGTCCATCGCCCGCCGGTTGCAGGACCCGCTGGCCGAGCTGGTGAAGATCGATCCGAAGTCGATCGGCGTGGGGCAGTACCAGCACGATGTGACCGCCGCGAAGCTGGACCGCAGCCTGGATGCCGTGGTGGAGGACTGCGTGAACGCCGTGGGTGTGGACGTGAACACGGCGTCGCCGGCACTGCTGAGCCGGGTGGCCGGCGTCGGACCGCTGCTGAGCGAGAATATCGTGGCGTACCGCAATGAGAATGGTCCGTTCGCAAAGCGCAGCGACCTGAAGAAGGTCCCGCGGCTGGGCGCCAAGGCGTTCGAACAGTGCGCAGGCTTCCTGCGGATCACCGGGGGAGCGGAGCCACTGGATGCCTCCAGCGTGCACCCCGAGGCGTACTCGGTGGCGCGGAAGATCCTGACTGCGGCCGGTGCCTCCCGCGGCTCCGGTGCTTCCGGAAGCGCTGCGGGTCTTGCTCCATTGGCGGATGCCGGGCGGCTGAATCCTGCTGATTTTGTGGACGGCTCGTTCGGGCTCCCCACGGTGCGCGACATTATCGCCGAACTCGAGAAGCCGGGACGCGATCCGCGCCCGGCGTTCAAGGCGGCAGCGTTCTCGGAGGGCGTCGAGAAGATCTCCGACCTCAAGCCGGGCATGATCCTGGAAGGAACCGTCACCAACGTGGCCGCGTTCGGCGCGTTCGTGGACGTGGGGGTTCACCAGGACGGGCTGGTTCACGTGTCCGCCCTCGCCAACAGGTTCGTGGCCGACCCGCGCGAGGTGGTCAAGTCCGGCCAGGTGGTCCGGGTGAAGGTTCTTGAGGCTGATCCGGAGCGGAAGCGCATTTCCCTCACGCTGAGGCTCGACGACGAACCGGCCGCTGCCGGTGAACGGTCCGCCGGGGGACGCCCGGTTGGGGGACGCTCAGGTGGGGAACGCGGCGGTGGCGACCGAGCTCGGGAGGGCGGCCGCGCCGTCGAACGGTCGGCGGGCAGCAACAGGGACGGCGGCAGGGAAAGTGGCCGCGGGTCCGGTGGCGGCAATCGCGACGGCGGCCGGAACCGGTCGGCCACTCCGGGTCAGGGCGGCGGAAAGCCAGGGGCACGCCAGGGGACGGATTCGGGCCAGGCTGCGGCAGACCGCAACCGCGGAAAGCGGCAGCCGCAGCAGTCCGGCCAACGGCGGGCCGAGGCGGACACCGCCATGGCCGAGGCTCTGCGGCGGGCTGGCCTGGGTAAATAGGGCTAATCGAGGCAAGCAGGACCCCGCCCGGGGGAGCGTGTCGAGGGCGCCGTATCCCGGAAGCGCCGGAAGCGGGTGACTACAGTAGCCCCTATGAGTTTTACGAGGCCGGAGACTTTTACCACCCGTCCTACGCTGCAGGGCACGTTCGGCATGTCCGCCACGACCCACTGGCTCGCTACCGGCACTGCGCAGGCAGTGCTGGAGCGGGGTGGCAACGCGTTCGACGCTGCCACCGCCGCCGCGTTCGTGCTGCATGTGGTGGAACCACACCTCAACGGGCCCGGGGGCGACATGACCGGCGTCTTCAGCACAGCGGAGGAGCCCGGGAAACCAGTCGTCCTGATGGGGCAGGGCCCGGCTCCGGCGGGAGCGACCGTTCAGCACTTCCGTGCGGAAGGCCTGGAACTGGTGCCCGGTTCAGGTGCGCTGGCTGCGGCCGTTCCCGGCGCCGTCGACGCCTGGCTGTTGCTCCTGAGGGACCACGGAACGTGGGAACTGGCGGAAGTTTTGGATTTCGCCATCAGGTACGCCCGCGACGGCCACCCGGTGCTGGCACGCGTCTGCAGCACGATTTCGGCAGTTTCGGAGCTGTTCCGGGAGCACTGGCCCACGTCTGCCGAGCTGTGGATGCCGGAGGGGCGCATCCCGGAGGAGGGCGAGCTGGTCCGGAATCCGGCGCTTGCCCGCACCCTCCAGAAACTGGTCCAGGCCGGTGCTGGGCTTGGCGAGGCATTCGCCGCAGCGCCGGCGCACACGCGGGAGGAGCGTATCGACGCTGCCCGCAGGGAATGGGGCGAGGGCTTCGTGGCCCGCGCTGTGGCCGAAAGCGTCCGAACACCGCACCGCCACTCGTCCGGGACCGACCACAGCGGCGTCATGACGATGGCGGACATGGCCGGCTTCCGCGCGTCGTATGAGGACGCGGCCACGTTCGAGTTCCGCGGGCACACCATCGCCAAGACCGGCCCGTGGGGACAGGGCCCGGCACTGCTGCAGACGCTCGCGATCCTGGCCGGCTTCGATGACGATCGTCTCGACCCCTCCACCGAGCTGGGAGCCCACACCATCCTGGAGGCCCAGAAGCTCGCGCTGGCGGACCGCGAGGCGTACTACGGCGACGCTGGTGTTCCACTCGGTTATTTGTTGTCGGAGGAGTACGCGGCGTCGCGGCGGGAGCTGATTACGGAAGATGCGTCGCACGAGTTCCGTCCGGGCTCCGTTCCCGGGCATGAGCCGTACGTTCCCACGCTCCGGACCGAGTACGTCCCGCCTGCACTGTCGGATGACGACGGCGGGTCGCCCGCTTGGGGAGGTCGTGCCGTTCCCGGGCGCGCAGGTTCCGCGGCTGCCGCCGCCGGCGTGGGCGAACCCACGATCGGCGAACCTACCCGCGGTGAACTGAGCGTGGCGTCCAACGGGAAAACCCGCGGCGACACGTGCCACATCGACGTTGTGGACCGCTGGGGCAACATGGTCTCGGCCACGCCGTCCGGCGGTTGGCTGCAGTCGTCGCCGGCGATTCCGGAGCTCGGGTTCTGCCTGGGCACGCGGTTGCAGATGACGTGGCTTGAGCCCGGGACGCCGTCGACGTTGACGCCGGGCAAGCGGCCGCGGACCACGCTGACGCCGACACTGGTGCTGCGCGATGGAGTTCCTGTTTCCGCGCTCGGCTCGCCCGGGGGAGACCAACAGGACCAGTGGCAGTTGCTGTACCTGCTACGGACCATCGTCGGCGGTTACTCGCCGCAACAGGCCATCGATGCGCCGGCGTTCCACACGACCTCGATGCCCGGATCCTTCTGGCCGCGCACCTGGGAGCCGGGCGGTGCTGTCGTCGAGGATCGATTGGGAGCTGACGTCATCGCCGGGCTCGAACGGCGGGGACACCGGATCACCAGGGCAGGCGACTGGACGCTGGGACGACTGTCCGCCGTCGTGCGTGATCCCGGGACCGGTGTGTTGCAGGCCGCCGCTAACCCTCGGGGTGCACAGGGATACGCGGCGGGCCGGTAGGAGCGGAGGGGTCTTTCGCTAGCGATCCCGTGAAGGGGCGGTGAAACATTCGTGTGCGCTGGCGGCGGGGCGGGGTTTCTGGCGTGGCGGTTATCTGCAAGGCTGGGGTCATGAACTACTTCCTGGAGTACACGATTCCCGCTGCCCCTGACGACGCCGAATTCGAGTTTCCGCACGATGAGATTCGTCCGGGGACCACTATCCCGCTCTCGGAGACCAACGCCGTGGTAGTCCACACCCCGGAGCTTCCCGCGCGCACCGGAATCATCGGCGCCACCGTGCCTGAGGCGAAGCTTGAAGCCGAGCAGCTCATCACCCATAGCCGTGCGACAGAGGCGTCCCTGTACGAGGACCCCTCGAATTCGCTGCAGGCCGGCGTGGGAACTCTCGTAGCCACCTTCACCGAAGGCAGCGGCTGGCAGGACGCGTAGCGAACGTAGGTCTCGTTTCACCGGAAGCGCCTGGTCCCGAATTGAGGGGGCTGGGCGCTTCTGGTTTTGGGTCCGAAGTTGGTGAACCCACCCAGTACCGGCGTATCACCGCGCTGCATGTCTTGGAGGCCGTTGACAGAAACCGACTTCGCGGCTGGGCACCGCGGCGCCCCCTACCTTCACGTTTTGTGGTGGTGGTTTTGTCGGGGTTGTTGGCGTGGGTCGATGTGGGGCGGGGGTATGAACCAGGGGATTCCGTTGTTGACGTGGATTTTCCACTGTTCTTTGTGGATCAGATGGTGGTGGTGGGTGCAGAGGAGGACGCCGTTGTCGGTGCTGGTGGGTCCGCCTCTGGACCAGTAGGTGATGTGGTGGGCTTCGCACCAGGAGGCGGGGATGGTGCAGTTGGGGAAGGCGCAGCCTTGGTCGCGGGCGTTGAGTGCTTTGCGGATGTGGGGCGGGAAGATGCGGGTGGTGCGGCCGATGTCGAGGATGCGTCCTTCGGAGCCGAGGAGGACGGGGATGATGTCGGCGTCGCAGGCGATTTTGCGGATGGTGGAGGCGGTGACGGGGCCGGTGTAGGTGAAGGTCCCGCTGCCGATAGGACCGCCTGCGGGGGCGCCGGGGAGGCGCGTGGCGAAGAGGTCGGTGTCTGACCAGTTGATGCCGGGAAAGGTGGTGACGGGCCGGTTGCCCGTCAGGGCGCCGACTTCGCTGGTCTGTCGGGCGTCTGTGCCGGCGTCCTCGCCGGGTTCGCTTGTCTGCCAGGTGCCTGGTAGGAGTTCGGGACCGCTGGCCTGCCAGGCGTCTGTGCCCGTCGGCCGGTCGATGGTGGTCTGCCGCGTATCCGGGCTGGCATCAGCCGGTGGTTCCGTGTCGCTGCTCTGCCAGGTGCCCGGGCCTGTTGGCGGATTGATGGCGGCCTGCCAAGGGGCGGGCGTTCGCCGGGGGTTGCCTGCTTGCCGGGGGTTGGGTTGGTTTCTGTTGTAGCGGGGGCCTTGGGTGGCTGCGGTTTCGATGCTGTTGAGCAGGTCCCGGTGGTTGATGGTGACCATGACTTGGGGGCGGAGTCCTCCGGTGATGGGCAGGGTACCGGCGGCGAGGGCTGCCTTGGAAGCGCCGACGAGGCCGTCGAGGCGTTGTTGGGCGAGGGTGCGGCGGTCCAGGTCCGGTTCCGGGGCGGGGGCGTTGAACGCCTGGTCCAGGTCGACAGCGGCGCTGTCACTGTTGGCAGCGTTGTCCTTGCCCTTGCCCTTGCCCTTGCCGTTGTCGTTGTCGTTGTCACTGTCACTGTCACTGCCGTTGCCAGGGTTGGTGCGCTCATCGCTGCCGTCACTCCCGCAGTTGGTGGTGTTGGGTGTGGCGGTGCGGGGGTTGGTGGCGGTGTTCATGACGGTGGTGAGGACTTCGTATTGGTCGGTGGTGGCGCGGATTTCGAGGTGGTGGAGGCCGCCGCGTTTGTGGTGGAGGAAGACGCCTTGGCGGTGGCGGAGGTTTTCTTCGGACGGTTCGGTGCCGTCCTGGTCGAGCGCGTCGATCCAGCGGTGGGCGATGCGGGTGAGGAAGTCGTGGTCGTTTTCGATCGCGGTTTGGGTGAGGTTGTGTTCCATGTCGGCGATCAGGCCGGGGTCGGGGATGTGGCGGACTTTGTCCAGGGCGGTGGTGATGATGGTTCCGGCGCGGGAGGAGATGGTCCCGGCGGTGAGGGCTGCGGCGGTTTCTTCGCGTTCCGGTGGCATGGCGCGGCCGGCGAGTCCGGTGCGGGGGAGGGTGGCGTTGGCGAGGGCGAGTCGGCGTCGGGCTTCGGGGGTGCTGATCCGGAGCCGGGTGCGGAGGAACTCGGCGGTGTTGTGGGCCCCGTCATCGGCCGGGGACCAAGCCACCGCAGAGGCAGGGACCGGCGGTCCAGCTGTGTCGGCTTCGTCCGTGGCGGAGCTGGCGACGGTAGCTGCAGCGAGTTCGGGTCCGGTGCCCCAGCCTGTGGTCCAGCCGGCCGCGCGACGGGAGGCCTCAGCGGCGTTGATCGCCTCGGTCCGCGTCCGGTCCACCGCGGCGGCAGCCTGCAGCTGGAGGTACTCGACACGGCGGGAGAGCTCCTCGCTGAGCTCTGCGAAATCGGCCGCTTGGAGGAAGTTTGCTTCGGCCAACTCCTCCGGCGCCGAGCCGGTGGCGGAGTCCAGCAGCGCCAGCGCCGCCTTCAACTTAGGAGTCGCCGGCGCTGGGGACCCCAGCTCAGTAGCTGCCAGGTCAGTTGATACCGGGCCGGGCGTTTGCGAGCCAAGGGTTACCGAGCCAAGCGTGGGGAAACCGGCGGCTGCGGGAGCGTTGACGGCGGACGCCAGCCCGGCCCCGAAGCGGTTGGTAGCGTCAAAGCCGGCGGCAGCACCGCCGTCGGACGTTCCGCTTGCTGGAGCGTCAGAAAGTATCGGGCTGCCGCTAAGGGAACCGGCGGATGGAATGCTGTGAAGCCCGCGGCCGCGCATCAGGGCTGCGGCGCTGAAACCGGAGACGTCAGTCCCGGCCGCTGTATCCGCTCCCTGCTCCCCAATGGCTTCCATAGGAAAACTATCTCAACGAGGTCTGACATTTTTAGGAGTGATCGGGGTCACTGAGGCCGAATAGTGAAAAGTTTTTGAAAAACTTTTGGACCCCCGCCCGTACCGGCCGCATCTCGCCCGGCCGTTCATCGAATCAGGGGTGGCGCGCGCCCACCCCGGCCAGAATGTCGCGGTAGCCCTCACGGAAGGTTGGGTACTTGAACGAAAGCCCTGTTTCCCGAAGCAGCGCGTTGCTGCACCGCTTGTTCCCGCCGCGGGCATCACCCAGGGAACCCGTCGGTGGGACGTCCAACCCCAACTCAGCTGCCAGGAAACGCAGAACGTCGCCCAATTCGGCTGGATCGTTGTCCACGCCGAGATAGACCGGCGACGGCACAGCAGCCATGGTGCACAACTGCACGATGGCACCGGCGGCGTCATCGCGATGGATGCGGTTCGAGTAGCGCGGCTGGTCCGGAATGACGGCGGTGCCGGCCCGAACCTGGTCGATGAGCCTGGTGCGGCCCGGACCGTAGATGCCGCCAAGCCTGAGCACGACAGGTGAGGTTCTGGTTCCATCAAACCGCTTCAGCAGGAGCTCCTCGGCCTCTCGCATGATGCGGCCGGAGAATCCCGCGGGTTCCGGCGTCGTGTTTTCATCGATCCAGCCGCCTCCGGCGTCGCCATGCACGGCCGTGGACGAGACGAAGAGGACGCGTTCGGGCGTGACGCGGTCGCGCTCAAGAGCGTCGAGCACGTGCGCCACACCGTTCAGGTACGCGCTTCGGTATGCCTCCTCCGTAGGCGCATCCGCTGCCACAGCAATGACGACGGCGGTGGCGTCCGCCGGGACAGGCGGCAGTTCGGGGGGTGCTTAGGTCTGCAGCGGCGCCCTGGATCTCGGCCGGCAGCTTGTCCGGTGAGCGACGCCAGCCCACCACTCGGTGCCCCGCTGCGGCGAACCGCAGGCCCGCCTCGGTGCCGAGGTCACCGCAGCCGGCAAGAAGGATAGTCATAGCCGCGCTCAGAGGGCCGGGACCGGGAAGAAGACGCGGGGGTCCTGCAGCAACGCGGGGTAGTCGAACTCTGACCGGTCGATGATGTCGGTGAGCTGGAAGTTGCGGCCGAAGCGCCCGTCGTCGAGCGTGATGGGACGGCCTACGACCATTCCGACGGCGAACCTGCTGCCGCCGTCGAACGGTACGGCCACCGGCGATTTTCCGGGAAGCGTCGAGAAGGCTGCCTCCTGGCGCTGCCGCTTACGGGACGGCTTCTTGACCAGCGGCTTGGCCGGAGCCTTCTTGGCCGCCTTGGCTGGCCGGCGCGACGTTTCCTCCTTGTAGACGAACTGGTAGTCGTCGCCGGATTCCCCGGTAGCGCCCGAGTCATCGCCGGAAGCACCGGCACCTTCGCCGGACGCACCCGAACCACCGCCGGCGCCAGTAGCGGAAGCCGCCCGCCCGACGGCAGGAAGCCCAACCTTGTCCAGCCGCTCGGGGTTGCCGTGGCCGACGTGCTCGCGAAGGATCCAGAGAACCTCGCCCTCGGGATCCTCCGGCAGGAACTCGTGCCGGGGCTCCGGCCAGACGTACTCCAGGCCGTGCTCGGTGCCGGGGAAGACCTCTTCGTAGAACCGAGGGTCCTTGCGGATCAGGTTGGAACGGTGGCTCAGGTGCAACTCGGGGTCGCCGAGCCACGGCGGAAGCAGGATCTTGGCTGCGTAGTCAGGGTGCGCAGCCTGCGGGGCAAATTCGCGGATGTTGTCCCGGGTGTTATCGGCGAAACCACGCTTGGTCCACTCGTCCACCATGGCCAGGCCATACAGGGTCAGTGCGGGAACGTGCCCCATCCACATCCGGATGGCGGGGTGTGACTGCCATCCGTATTCCGGGATGACCAGCGCGCGGAGTGTCTGCAGCGCTTCTACGCGCTGTTTGCCCAGCCGGGGCGTGTCCAGCGCGGCCGCGCTTTGCTGGAAATCGGGATACGGAAGGAAGGTTTGCATCCCTTCAGTCTGCCGTCCTTGGCGCCATGTGCCAATTGAAGTGCCGGGCAGCACAGTCAGCCGTCAAAATGGACTGCCGGGTGTTCACATTGTGGACCTATGCATACGGAAGGTTTATTAATCCACTAGGATGTCCGAAACCTCACCAGCGTCTGGAAGCCAACTCATGACTCTTACGTCCCCCGCGCCCCTGTCCTCCGCCGCCGCGGCAGCGAATTCACACGCGTCACAGGAGCCTCAGCCGTTCGTTCCGAAGTACGGCCAGATGCTCGGCGCCGACGCGAACGGGATCCTCGTTCTGGACGAGTTTACGCTTGATCCGGCCGCTGCGCGCAAGGACCAGCACCGTTTCCGCACTGCGCTTGCTTCCGTTGCGCTGACCCTGCGCCGGCTGGTCGCCCTCCGTGTTTTCATCGCAGTGGTGGCCGTCGCCAACCTGCCGCTCTTCCTGATGTCGACGGGCTGGTGGATCTACGCCGTCTCGCTGGCGCTGGTCATCGGTGTCCACGCTGCCGTGAACTGGCTGAACAAGCACGAACCGCGCCTCAAGCAGCGCCACGAGCTCGAACTGCACCTGCACCGCGAACGCAGCGACAACTACCGCAAGGTGCGGGACGCTGTGAAGTTCGTCGTCGACAGCCCTGCCCGCGTCAACGAGCACCTCTACCTTGAGCTGCTGCACGCCAAGCGGGTTGCCCTGCACCTCGCGTCGGGTACCGTCGCCCTCCTTGACACCAGCGACGACGCCGCCTGGAAGGTGCGCATCGTCCGGGAACTCCCCGCCGCGGCCTAAGGCTGAATATAGACGCTTCCAGCGGTCGCGCTGTAGGCGATCGATTACGACGCCGGGCGTCCCCACTCAGGGGGCGCCCGGCGTCGTCGTTGGTGGAGCCGTACAAAAACGAAACCGGACGGCCCCTGGAAAGGGACCGACCGGCCTCGAGCTTTAATGCAGTGCCGCTAAGCGGCCTGACCAGCCGGATTAGGCAGGCAGCTGCAGGACCTGGCCCACGAACACGAGGTCCGGGTCGCTGATGGTGTCGGTGTTGGCGTCAGCGAGCTGCTGCCAGCCGCCCTGGATGCCCAGCTTCTGAGCGATCTTGCTCAGGGTGTCGCCTTCCTGGACGGTGTAGGTCTGGCCGCTCACGGCGACGGGGGCAGCGTGGCGGGCCTCGACCGGTGCCTGGACCGGAACTTCGGCGGCCACCGGGGCCTGTGCCACGGGAGCCGTCTGGACCGGAGCCGTCTGAACCGCAGCCTGGGCGGGTGCAGCCTGGACCGGCGCGCTCTGGGGCAGGATCTGCGGTGCAGGAGCGCCACCGCCGCCGTTCAGTCCCAGCTTGGCGGAGCAGGCGGGCCATGCGCCCCAGCCTTGGCTGGCCTGGACCTTTTCGGCTACGGCGATCTGCTGCGCGCGGGAGGCGCCCTGGGGGGAGCCGGTTCCGCCGAAGGCAGCCCAGGTCTGCGGCGTGAACTGCAGGCCGCCGGAGAAGCCGTTGCCGGTGTTGGTGGACCAGTTGCCGCCGCTCTCACACTGGGCGAGGGCGTCCCAGGTGGAGGTGCTGGCGGTAGGCGCTGCCGCGTTGGCGGCCGTGGCGGAGAGCGCCAAGGTTGCTGCGGAAACGGCGGCCAGGGTGACTCCACGGCGCGCGGCAGTACTGAGTGTCGACTTTTTCATTATTGGGATGCTCCTGAGGCCACCCGCGCTCGGTCCGTCCCCGGACGTTGTCGCGCTACTGCCCGCCCCTGACGAACTAGAGGTCATTTCGGTATCCGCCGGCCGGGCAGTAACTGGTGGTGGCGGCACCGGGCATTCTTGGGCCCGCGTCGCGCGGGCATGTGTCCCACCCTAGAGGTGTCGCGCGCTGTTATCAAATCGAGATCTTTATTGACAGTCAACCAGTTTAAGGGCACTCCAACCCGGCAGTTGGAGGGCCCACGCCCGTCGGAACCGGCGCCGTGAGGCCGCCCGGCTTTTACCCCGCGGATGCGGAATTGAGGGCGGAAGCCAGGTACGGCGCCGTCCGGCTGTCCGGTGAACTGGCGACGGCGGCGGGCGTTCCCGAGGCGACGATCTGTCCACCGGCGTCCCCGCCGGCAGGTCCGAGATCTATCACCCAGTCCGCTTCCGCCACCACGTCCATTTCGTGCTCCACCACGACCACCGTGTTCCCCGCGTCCACAAGGCGCTGCAGCTGGGCCATGAGGAGCCGGACGTCCGCCGGATGCAGCCCGGTGGTGGGCTCGTCCAGCAGGTACAGTGTGTGGCCGCGGCGTGCGCGCTGCAGTTCGGTGGCGAGTTTGATGCGCTGGGCCTCGCCGCCGGACAGTTCGGTGGCGGGCTGCCCGAGCCGCAGGTAGCCCAGACCAACTTCCCGGAGCGTCTGCAGGCTGCGGGCGGCGGCTGGAACGTCCTGCAGGAAGTCCGCTGCCGCGTCCACGGTCAGGCCCAGGACGTCGGCCACCGTCTTGCCGCGGTAGGTGATTTCCAGGGTTTCAGGGTTGTAGCGGGAACCGCAGCATTCCGGGCACGGACCGTAGCTGCCGGGCAGGAAGAGCAGTTCGACGGCGACGAATCCCTCGCCCTGGCAGGTCTCGCAGCGCCCGCCCGCCACGTTGAAGGAGAACCGTCCGGCCCCGTATCCCCGCGCCCGGGCTTCGTCCGTGGCGGCGAACTCCTTGCGCACGGCGTCGAAGAGCCCGGTGTAGGTGGCCAAATTGGACCTGGGCGTTCGGCCGATCGGTTTCTGGTCCACCGTCACGAGCCGGTCCACGTGGTGCAGCCCGGTCACGGTGCCTACACTCAGCGGGGCGCCAGGGTCGATGTCCGCCACGGGCTGGTCTTCGGTGGTTTCCACGGAATCCGTGCCCGCATCACCGTGCAGTTCGGATCCGACCACTTCGGCCAGGACATGGCTGACCAGCGTCGACTTGCCCGATCCGGACACTCCGGTGACCGCTGTCAGGACCTGCAACGGGAACGCCGCGTCGAGGCCGCGAAGGTTGTGGCGGGAGATGTCCTTCAGTTCCAGCCAAGCGCCGGGCTCCCGACGGCGGCCGGCACGGTCGCTGCTGTCAGGTTCAGTGTCGTCCGCACCGCGTCCGCCGGTACGGTCACCGCCGCCGGTGGTACCGCCGTCGTCGGCACCGCAGTCGTCAACGCCGCCCCTGGAACCGTCCCGAACGAGGAACGGGCGCGTCACGGAAGCCTCGACGGCCGCGAGACCGGCCACCGGCCCGCTGTACAGAACTTCGCCGCCGTCTTCTCCCGCCCTCGGCCCCACATCCACGAGCCAGTCGGCGCGGCGGACGATGTCCATGTTGTGCTCCACCACGAACACGGAGTTGCCCGACGACTTGAGCTGCTCCAGCACCGCCAGGAGGGGCTCGGCGTCGGCAGGGTGCAGGCCGGCAGACGGCTCGTCCAGCACATACACCACACCGAACAGCCCCGAGCGGAGCTGCGTGGCGATCCGGAGACGCTGCATTTCGCCCGGTGAGAGGGTGGGCGTCGAGCGGCCCAGGGCAAGGTAGCCGAGCCCCAGATCCAGCAGGACCGTAATCCGCTGGAGGAGGTCACGCGTGATGGCCACGGCCACCTCGTTGCCTTCGCCGGAGGACAGCTTGCGGGACGCGGTTCCGGCCTCCTTCAGCTCGCTCGTTGGCCGGATGATGTCAGCCAGTTCGGCCATCGGCACCGCGTTGAGTTCGGCGATGGTCCTGCCGGCGAAGGTCACGGCCAGGGCCTCCGGCGTGAGTCCGCTTCCGCTGCACCGCCGGCAGGGGCCGGTTTCCATGAAGCGGAGCACCCGTTCGCGCATTGTGTTGCTCTTGGAATCGGCCAGGGTGTGCATCACATGGCTCTTGGCACTCCAGAACTTGCCCTTGTACGGCTTGGCCACCCGGTCGCGCTGCGGCGTGATTTCCACCACCGGCTGCTCGTCGGTGAAAAGGATCCAGTCGCGGTCCTTCCTGGGCAGCTCCCGCCAAGGGATGTCGACGTCGTAGCCCAGGTGGGTGAGGATGTCGCGCAAGTTCTTGCCCTGCCACGCCGTCGGCCACGCGGCGATCGCACCCTCCCGGATGCTCAGCGACGGGTCCGGGACCAGGGTCGCTTCGGTGACGGTGTGCGCCACGCCGAGGCCGTGGCACTCGAGGCATGCCCCGGCGGCCGTGTTGGGCGAGAAGGCGTCCGAGTCCAGCGGCCTGGCACCGGCCGGGTAACTGCCGGCACGCGAGAAAAGCATGCGCAGCGAGTTGGAGAGCGTGGTCACCGTCCCCACCGTGGAACGGCTGCTGGGGGTGCCGCGGCGCTGTTGAAGCGCGACGGCGGGGGGCAGCCCCGTGATCATCTCCACCTTGGGATTGTGGCCCTGCTGGATGAGGCGGCGGGCGTACGGCGCCACGGACTCGAAGTACCGGCGCTGGGCTTCGGCGTAAATCGTGCCGAACGCCAAGGAGGACTTGCCCGACCCCGAGACGCCGGTGAAGGCGACGATCGCGTCGCGCGGGACGGCCACGTCCACGTTGCGAAGGTTGTTCTCGCGCGCGCCGCGCACCCGGACGAAGCCGTCAGCAGCATGGTGGGCGCCGGTGCCGGCTTCCAGGCTCCAGTCCAGATCGGCCAAGGGGTCAGCATACTCTTCAGTCCGCATCTGTTCGACTCTACGGGCATAGCCGGTCCGGGGACTATTCTGTCGGGGTGAACACTAACGACGTTGCCGCCGAACCGATCGATCGCACTGCTCTTTCAGGTGAAACTGCACTTTCAGAGCAAACGGGGCCTTCGGGTGAAACTGTGCCCTCCGATGAAGAGGAGCTGGTGGCGGCCTCGGCACCGATGCCTTTGGCGGAGCTCCACCTGCACATCGAGGGGACGCTGGAGCCGGAACTGATCTTTGCGTTCGCTGAGCGGAACGGGATCGAGCTGCCCTACGCTGACCTGGACGAGCTGCGAAGCCGGTATGAGTTCACGGACCTGCAGTCGTTCCTCGACCTGTACTACGCCAATATGGCCGTGCTGCGGACCGAGCAGGACTTCGCGGACATGACCCGGGCCTACCTGGAGCGCGCTGCGGCGGCCGGGGTGCGGCACGCGGAAATCATGATGGATCCGCAGGCGCACCTCTCGCGTGGCGTGCCCCTGGAGACATGCGTGAACGGCGTTTCCTCGGTGCTCGCTACTTCGGAGGAGGAGTTCGGCATCTCGACGCTGCTGATCGCCGCCTTCCTGCGGGACCTGTCCGAGGACTCGGCGCTGGAAGTCCTTGAGGGGCTGCTGGCGATGAACGCGCCGATCGCCGGCATCGGCCTGGATTCCGCAGAGGTGGGCAACCCGCCGTCGAAATTCACGCGGCTGTTTGCCCGGGCCGGCGAAGCAGGCCTGCGGAAGATAGCGCACGCGGGGGAGGAGGGGCCGCCGTCGTACATCGTGGAAGCGCTCGACGTCCTGGGCGTGGAGCGGATCGACCACGGGATCCGGTGCATGGAGGACCCGGACCTCGTGGAGCGGCTCGTCGACGAGCATGTGCCGCTGACGGTGTGTCCGCTGTCGAACGTCCGGCTTCGCGCCGTGGACATGCTGGCCGCGCACCCGCTGCCGGCGATGCTGGCCGCCGGGCTCAACGTCAGCGTGAACTCGGACGATCCGGCGTACTTCGGCGGCTACGTGGACAGCAACTTCGCCCAGCTGGAGTCGGTACTGGGCCTGTCCGAATTCGACCGGGTCAGGCTTGCCGCGAACTCTATCCGGTCGTCCTTCGCCAGCGAGGAGCGGAAACACGAGCTGCTGGCCGAGCTGTCGGGCTAAGGTCCGGGCGGGTTACGGCTCGGGCGGGCTAAGCCTCGGGTGGGGCGCTCGCCGTCCGGCCGTCTATTGCCGGGTCACTGGCAGCCACTGCCGGGGCGCCCGTCCGGATGATCCACCAGCCCAGCGCCGCCATGACCAGCCCGATGGGGATCCCGTAAGGCGGCAGCCCTGCGTTGTAGCCAAGCAAGCCGGCGACCACGAACGCGACGCCGATCCACGCGGGGAACATGCCTGAGCGCCAGCCGGCGATGCCAAAAAACATCCAGCCCAGGGCGAAGAGGATGTAGCTGGACAGCGCGCCCACGGCCAGCATTCCGGACCCTCCAGCGAGGATCGCGCCCGGGGCGACGTCGGTAATCCAGGGGCCAGCGAAGCCGTCGAACCACATGTTGCCGGCCATGTCCAGGGTGCCCGCCAGCGCGAAGCAGAAGGCGACGGCGCCCAGTCCGCCGGCCCGGTTAGCGAACCTGAAGTAGACGGACACCAGAGCGAGGGTGAGAGGGATGAAGGCCACCCAGTACAGGGCGTTCGTCACCTGGAAGGGCGCCTGCCTCATCATCTCGATTCGGTCGAGGCTCCTGTCGGCCGCGAGCAGGCGGGCCACGTCCACGGCGGCGAAGACGAGGCCGGACACGAGGGCGATGGGACCGGCGGCCCTGGTTAGCGGTGAGGACATTTTTCCTCCTGAATGGATGGGAATGCTCCTTTGTGACTGCGAGCGGCGCCGTTCGCCCGGTGCCGGCCACCCGCCGTCGTTCACCTGGGACGCATTTGGAACGGGAATCGCCCGACGGCGGCGGCCGAGCGGGCAAGCGGACCCACCGAGAGGAACTCCATGCGTGGCATCAGCCCGGCCGCGTAGGCAGGCCACGAGGCCAGGAAATTGCGTAGGCCAGGACAAAGAATGCCGGAAGCCTGTGGTGTTTTAGCCAGCCCATCCGTCGGCGCATGTCGGCTCCAAACAGTTCCTGCAGGTGCACCAATTGTCCGCCCGTTCCGCGTTGGCGCGCTAGCGGGCATTGCATCGTTACGGCCGCCGAGCCGGCGTCAGGAGGCCAATTGCTTGCAGCCACCTTCCATAACTGCTAGTCCTGTGAGGGAGGCAGGACCGCGGGCGAGGTGCCGCGGGCAGCAGTACCGGGACGATGGCCAGTCGAGGAGTGTGCAGCATGCCGCGCAAGAACCCAGACGTGGAAGAGACGGACGAGAAGGACCTGGACGTCGGCAAGCCGAAGGAGTGGGCGGCCGGCATCCCCGGCGTCCTCCATTCCATGCAGCCAGCCATCAAACACATGGGCCTGAGCAGGACCGAGAAAACGCTGCTGGCCCTGAACCAGAAGCACGGTTTCGACTGCATGAGCTGCGCCTGGCCGGACCCGGACCACCGCAAGACGTTTGAGTTCTGTGAAAACGGTGCCAAGGCCGTTACCTGGGAAGCTACGCCCGTGGTCATCGAATCGGATTTCTGGGCGGAGCATCCCGTCAGCGAGCTGCGCCAGAGGACTGAGTACTGGCTCGGGATGCAGGGCCGCCTCACGGAGCCGGTCTACAAGCCGGAGGGGGAGGACCACTACCGGCCTGTG
This sequence comes from Arthrobacter sp. UC242_113, assembly GCF_044054585.1. Classification (NCBI taxonomy): domain Bacteria; kingdom Bacillati; phylum Actinomycetota; class Actinomycetes; order Micrococcales; family Micrococcaceae; genus Arthrobacter; species Arthrobacter sp. UC242_113. Next base: position 165,101 of record NZ_CP171968.1, read on the forward strand.
AGCTGGGACGAGGCTTTCGGAATTCTGGGGCGGAAGCTGAACGGCCTGGCAACTCCGGACGAGGCAGCCTTCTACACGAGCGGCCGGACGTCGAACGAGGCCGCCTTCATCTACCAGCTGTTCGTCCGGGCGTTCGGCACCAACAACCTGCCGGACTGTTCCAACATGTGCCACGAGTCGTCCGGCTGGGCGATGGGCCAGACCATCGGCATCGGCAAGGCCACCATCACCTATGATGACTTCGCCAAATCACAGCTCATCATCATCATGGGCCAGAACCCGGGCACCAACCACCCGCGCATGCTCACCGCGCTGGAGGAAGCCAAGGAGGCAGGCGCCGAGATTGTGGCCGTCAACCCGCTGCCGGAAGCCGGGCTGCTGCGGTACAAGAACCCGCAAAAGGTCAAGGGCATCATCGGCCATGGCACAGACCTCGCGGACCAGTTCCTGCAGATCCGGGTGGGCGGGGACATGGCGCTGCTGCAGGCCATCTCGAAACGGGTCCTTGACGCCGAGGCAAAAAATCCGGGGACCGTGCTGGACCGCCAGTTCCTTGAGCAGCACTGCGAGGGCCTGGACGAACTCAAAGCGCATCTCGACGGGCTGGACGACGAGGCAGTCCTCGCGGCCACCGGGCTCCGCAGCGACGAGATCGACGAGCTCGCTGCCCGGTATCTGAAGGCCGATCGGGTCATCATCACGTGGGCCATGGGCATCACCCAGCACAAGAAGGGTGTGGCTACCATCAAGGAAATCATCAACCTGCTCCTGCTACGCGGAAACATCGGCAAGCCCGGCGCCGGCGCCTCGCCGATCCGCGGGCACAGCAACGTCCAGGGGGACCGGACCATGGGCATCTGGGAGCAGATGCCGCCCGCCTTCCTGGACGCCCTCGGCAAGGAATTCAGCTTCGACCCGCCGCGGGAGCACGGCGCTGACGCGGTGGAAACCATCCGGAGAATGCGCGACGGCGGGATCAAGGTTTTCGTGGCCCTGGGAGGAAACCTGGTGGCCGCCATTTCGGACACGCATGCTGCCGAGGCGGCCATGGAGAACACCGACCTCACCGTTCAGATCTCCACGAAGCTCAACCGCTCGCACACGGTGACGGGCAAGGAAGCGCTCATCCTGCCCACCATGGGGCGCACGGAGATCGACCTGCAGGAATCCGGTCCGCAGTTCATATCTGTGGAGGACACTGTTTGCGCCGTGCACCCCTCGGCGGGAAGGGTGGAGCCCGTTGCACCGAATCTGCTCTCCGAGGTGGCCATCGTCTGCCGGATCGCGCGGGAGACGGTGGAGGGGAAGTCCAGCGCGGACTGGACCGGGTTCGAGAAGAACTACGACCTCATCCGGGAGCACATTTCCCATGTGGTGGCGGGCTGCGAGGACTACAACAGCAAGATCCGGCACGAAGGCGGCTTCGTCCTGCCCAACGGCCCGAGGGATTCGCGCACCTTCACCACCCCCACCGGCAAGGCCATGCTGACGGTCAACCACCTCGAGAGCATCGAGCGGCCCGCGGGCACGCTGATCCTGCAGTCCGTCCGCTCGCACGACCAGTTCAACACCACCATCTACGGGCACAACGACCGTTACCGGGGGATCAAGAAGGGCCGGGACGTGGTGTTCGTCAGCCCGGAGGACATCGCCGAGCTTGGCCTCAATGACGGCCAGTTCGTGGACATCCACGGCGTGTACGAGGACAACGTGGAGCGGGTGATGAGGAAGCTGCGCGTTGTTTCGTATCCTACGTCCGCAGGCTGCGCGGCCACCTACTACCCGGAAGCCAACGTTTTGGTGCCCTTGGAGAGCGTCGCGGAGGGAAGCAACACCCCGGCGTCCAAGGCTGTGCTCGTGCGGTTGGAGCCCACTGCAGAGACCGCGTGACGCCCGGCGCTTACTGACCGCCCCGCCAGTAGTAGCCCCCGTCCCCTGAACGGGGGCACTCCTTCGGGTTCGGGCTTACTGCGCGGTGCTTGACCAGCCCTCGCTGTCCGGGCCGCCTTCGGTTCCGTGCTCGCAGAGCCGCAGGGCGACGTCGGCCGCCGACTGCACAGCCTCCTGCGGCGTCGCGCTGCCGCCCTTTGCCGCGAGCCCGGCGGCGTAGCCAACCAGCAGTGCGCTGACGGGTCCGGCTTGCCCGTTGACCGCGCGCGAAGACTCCTCGGCGAGGCGTGCCATCAGCTGCTGGTCCACCTTGAGGTCCCGGATCTGCAGCGCCTGGATGAGCCGCTGGCGCCACTGGGCGAGGTCCTGGTCGGATGAGGAGGCAGCGCCGCCGTCGCCCTCCGTAATGCCCGTCATCGGACTCCCTTTCGCTTGACCGTTGGTGCCGGTTCCCCGGCCGGACGCGCTGGCCGGAATTCTAGGTGTCTATCGTGTTCATGTGCGGATAGCGCGCCCCTGCGGCAGCGCCCGCGGGGGCAAGTTCGTCGAGGCGGGCAAGGTCCTCCGCTGAAAGCTCGACGTCGGCCGCGCCCAGGTTCTCGGCCAGGCGTTCGCGCTTCTTGGTGCCGGGAATGGGCACGATGTGCTCGCCCTGCGCGAGCAGCCAGGCCAGGGCGAGCTGCGCCGGACTGCACTGCTTCTCATCCGCGAGTTCCTTGACCCGGTCCACGAGCTGCAGGTTCCGGGTGAAGTTTTCGCCCTGGAAGCGGGGAGAGTGCCGCCGGAAGTCGTCGGCAGCAAAGTCGTCGGGGCTGCGCAACTGGCCGGTAAGGAAGCCCCGGCCCAAGGGGCTGTAGGGCACGAAACCGATCCCCAGCTCCGCCAGCACCGGGAAGACCTTCGTCTCTGGCTCGCGTTCCCAGAGTGAATACTCGGTCTGCAGCGCAGTGATCGGATGGACGGCGTGTGCCCTGCGGATGGTCTCGGGGCTCGCTTCGGACAGCCCCAGATGGCGGACTTTGCCGGCCTGGACGAGCTCCGCCATGGCTCCGACGGTGTCCTCGATCGGGACGGTCTTATCCACCCGGTGCTGGTAGTAGAGGTCGATGTGGTCCACTCCGAGCCGCTGCAAGCTGGCGTCGCAGGCGGACCGGACGTACTCGGGGCGGCCGTTGATGCCCACCCAGGAACCGTCCTCCCGCCGCTCGTTGCCGAACTTCGTTGCCAGGACCACATCGGAGCGCCGCCCCGCGATGGCCCTGCCAACCAGTTGCTCGTTGGTGAACGGGCCGTACATGTCTGCGGTGTCCAGCAGGGTTCCGCCGGCGTCCAGGAAGGCATGGATGGTGGCGATGGACTCGGTGTCGTTGCCGGTTCCGTAGAACTCGCTCATGCCCATGCAGCCGAGGCCGAGGCTGGAGACGGAAAGTGAACCAAGTGTGCGGGAATCCATGGGGCTCTCCTCAGGTAGGTTGCGGGAGTGGCTCAGGGAGGTGCGGTGTAGTCGCCACTATAAGTCGACATGCGGCATTTTTGCTCCACTTTCGTGGCGCCGGAACGCCGCCGGCCCCGGGTCTCCCGCATGCTGACGGGGTTTTCCCGGTGACCGGCGGCGGCGTTGCTTCCGAAAAGTGGTGCAGAAATGCGCGGACCAGTGCGGCTGCGTGGATTTACGGCCGCGGCACGGCAACAACAGCTACGGCGTCGGGCTGCCGCCATTGACGTTCAGGGTCTCGCCGACCACGAAGCTCGACTCCGCCGAGGCCAGGAACACGTAGGCGGGAGCGAGTTCGGCGGGCTGTCCGGCCCGGCCCAGGGGAGTGTCCTTGCCGAACTCGGGCAGGGCTTCCTTGGGCTGGCCGCTGCTGACCTGCAGGGGTGTCCAGATCGGCCCGGGAGCCACGGCGTTCACCCGGATTCCCTTCGGCGCCAGCTGCTGCGCCAGTCCCTTGGTGAAGTTGTTGATGCTCGCCTTCGTGGTGGCGTAGTCAAGGAGGGTGGGCGACGGGTTGTAGGCCTGGATCGACGTCGTGTTGATGATCGTGGAACCGGCGGGAAGGTGCGGCACCGCGGCCCTCGTAAGCCAGAACATGGCGTACACGTTGGTCTTCTGCGTGTGATCGAACTGTTCGTCGGTGATGTCGCCGATATCCTCCTGCGCCACCTGCTTGCCGGCGTTGTTCACAAGGAGGTCCAGCCCGCCCAGTTCCTGCAGCGCGGTATCCACCAGCTTCTGGCAGGTAGCCGGGTCCTTGAGGTCACCGGGGACTTTCACCGCCTTGCGGCCGGCCTTCTCGATCAGGTTCGCGATTTTCGCGGCGTCTTCCTCCTCCTCAGGAAGGTAGGAGAGCACGACGTCGGCCCCTTCCCGGGCGAAGGCGATCGCCGTGGCTGCGCCGATGCCGGAGTCCGCGCCCGTGACGATAGCCTTCCGGCCGTCGAGGCGGCCGGTGCCGCGGTAAGTGTCCTCGCCCAGGTCGGCCTTCGGCTCAAGCTTGGCGTCCAGGCCGGGCTCGGGCTGGTGCTGCTTCGGCGGCTCGATGTGCTCATAAGCGGTCACAGGGTTCTTGAAGGTGTACTGGTCGGTCATGGTTCTCCTCCATAGTGGTGTTGAACGCGGACAGGAACATCGTGGTCCGGGCGGTGCTGGCATTCGGAGAATGCTAAGCATGCTTACCATCCACCCTAACGAGACTGCGGCGGTGCCGCCAGTGGCAGTTGGGCGGACTGCTAGGGGCTGCCGCTCAGGGACGGCTGCTCCGGCTGCTCAGGGCGGGCTGTGGTGTAGGGTTGGCGGCCACCCCTTCCGCGTACTGCATCGCCTGAATAGGCTGGCAGTCCCAGCCCGGCGCGCCGCGATTGTGGCGCTTCCGCAAAGGCAATCGATGGCGCGGTAACGAAGGAGTGTAGGCGATGGACAACCAGGACATTTTGCAGCGCATCCAGGCGCTGGTTGATGAGGAGCATCAACTCCGCGATCCTGCGGCGTCGGGTCCGGCCAGTGGCGCAGGCGGGGGCTCCGGGGACGGTGCTTCCGACGAGGATGCGGCTGAGCGTGATGAGCGACGTGCCCGGCTGCGGCAGGTGGAAGAAGCTCTGGACCAGTGCTGGGATTTGCTGCGCCAGCGCCGGGCAAAGGCGAAGGCGGGCGAGGACCCCAACGAGGCGGATGCCCGGCCCGTCAATGAGGTGGAAGGCTACGTGCAGTAGGTCTCTACCCGCGCGGAAGGGCGGCCGCCATGAGCAGCCGCCCTTCCGCATCGCCGAAAACGTTATGGCTGGCGCGTTGTTACCGCCGGCGGCTGGTGCCGCAAGCTAGCGCCGGCAGCTACCACCCCTGGTTACTGTTCCTGGCCGCTATGCAGTCCGTCGTCGCTGCTGTCCGCGGAAGCCGAGTCGCCGGTGTCGTCGGAGAGGTCCATGCTGCCCCGGGCTTCCTCCATGGTGGGGCCACCGGACGGGACGCTGTAGCGCTCCGGGCGGATGCCGTGCGACTGCTCCTCGATGAGCGCCTGCTCTTCGCTGAAGCGGATGACGTTGGCGTCATCTCCGGCGTCGCCGGGAACGTCCTCGCGGAGCTTTGAAGGGTCCGGAACGATAAAGCCGTCTGCCTTGCTGTTGTGTTCACTCACTGAACTCATCCCTTCCGTTTGGTGCCTCGCTCTACATGGTAAGCCTACTTTCTATTGCCGACGCCGGGAAATGGCCGGGGATGTGGGTCAGGGAAGTGGCCCCGGCAGCCCGAAAAAAGCGAGATTTTGGACTCACTTCGGGTGTTATCCCCGTCATAGTCGGTCACGACACACAATGTTTACCGAGCAAAGTCGCCATAATCGCCCAGCTCTTGGCAAACTACTGGGGGAACAATCGCTCTGTAAGGGGAACCATGCGCAAGACTGCCGCCGAAAACACCAACATCCGCCTTAAGGCCGTGCTGGACGTTCTGGCAGAGGGGGTGTTGTCCGGTGACTCGCAGAACGCCGGCGTCGTGCTGGCTGAAGCGCTCGTACGGGTTCCGCTGAACGCCTACGAGGCCGAGCTTCTCAGCGGCGGCATTCCTCGCGGCCACAAGTCACTGACCACTGCCACGGCCAAGCTGGTCAAGGCTGGCTGGCTCGTCAAGGGACGCTCCGGCTGGACCATCACCGAGGACGGGCAGCGCGCGACGGTCGCCTTCCCGGACGCGGCCAGCTTCTCGGCAGCGCTCGACGCCGGAACTCCGGTCCCAGCCGACACGCCCCTTCCGGTGGCCGCACCTGCCAAGCCGGCAGCCACGGAGGCAGCCCCGGCAGAGGCCGAGAAGGCTCCCTCCAAGGCAGCGAAGGTTGTCGACAAGGCGGCCAAGCTGATCGAGGACGCAGTAGCTCCCGTAGCCAAGGCTGTGCGCAAGAAGGCAGAGGCCGACGCCGAGGCGCAGGCTCCCGTGGTCGAAAACTCCGCGGAAACAATCGATCAGCCCGCCGCCGTGGCCGTGGCCGGTGACTTCAACACCCTGCTGGGAGCCCCGGAGAACTGGGCGCCGCAGTACGACGAAGCGCAGATGAAGCTGGACGAGCTGGACCAGCTGTGGAAGCTCTCGGCTGAGATCCCGGCCGGCTACTACAACTTCAAGATCGCCCTCAACCGCTCCTGGGATGAGAACTACGGCGCGTTCGGCGCCTTCGATGGTGCGAACCACGAACTGCACCACTCCGGCGGCCAGGTCACCATCCGCTACAACCACCGGACGCGGGACATCACGGTCAACTGATCCCGTCCGGCCGAAGCCCCGCTGCAGCACATGCTGCAGCGGGGCTTCGTCGTTCCCGCCCGCCTGTCGAGCTTGTCGAGACCCCGGGGGAGCCGCTTCGTTCGCGTGCCTTCAGAGCCGGTTCGTTATTGATGGCAACACTTTGGATGCGGTCCTCTCCAACGTCTTCCCCAGTCAATGGACAAAAGCCCAAAATGGGGAGCACGTTCGCAACTCAAGGAGGAGCCTTGCGCTGTTCAGGGTTTTTGTCCGGGGCCGCAGTCTTGGCCGCCGTCGTCGCGCTCGCCGGCTGCGGCGCGCCTGCCTCGCCCGGCGGAGGGGGCTCTGCGGCACTCACAACGACAGCCTCTTCGTCGAATGCGGCCTCTGCGACGGGAAGCGGTACTGCGACGGCAACCGACAGCCCCGCCTCTGCCACTGCCACGCCATCCGCAACGCCGCCGGAGGACTGGAAGACGTTCACGACGTCGGATGGCACGTTGGCCTTCGACCTTCCGTCCGAGTGGACCATCAAGGACCCTGCCGGACAGACGCCGCAGGGCGGCGGCGTGTTCGTCGAGGTCCGAAACCCTGCGGGCAAGGCGATGGCCACGCTGCGCACCAACATGGTGGTAGGCGCGGAATGCACAACGAAGCAGCCGTACGGCATGTACGACTCCGAACCGCTCCCGGCACTGAAGCAGTCCGGCAGCACGCCGAGGTTCACGTTCGAGTCGAGGCAGGACGATACCGCCACCGATCCCGCGAAGATGACGACGCTGGCCTACGGCATCACCTCGGCGCCGGAACCGACCGGGCCCACGGCCTGCCCGATAGCCCATTTCTTCACCTGGCCACCCAGTGGCGCGATGTTCGGCGGGGTCTACAACCCGTTCGACACCACCCCGGGTAACCCGCCGAACGTGGACACGCCTGAGGCGTACATGGAAACGCCCGAATACAAGAACATCCGCGGCATGATCACCTCCCTCCGCCCGGCGGGATAGCGCCGCTGGTCAAGCCGCATCTGGTTGAGCCCCTTTCGTCGAGCCTGTCGAGACGAAGGCGCCGGCGCTACATTGGTTCCATGACTGACTCGAACGCAGCCGACCCGGACAGCGTCCGCCTCACCGCACGGGTCACGGGCATGGTTCAGGGCGTCGGCTTCCGGTACTGGACCGCGCGCAAGGCCGATGAGCTGGGGCTGACCGGTTCGGTCAGGAACGAGAACGACGGTTCGGTTGCCGTCGTCGCCGAGGGCCCGCAGCCGGATATCGTCGAATTCAGGCGCTGGCTAGGATCATCCCACGCACCGGGGAAGGTGGCGCACGTCGACGAGAAGGTCTCCCCGGCTGAAGGCGGATTCCGGAGCTTTCAGGTTGTCAGCTGAATCTCCCCGGGCTGAGACCCAGGAAGGCCCCGAGCTCCTCGAGCGCGAACGGCCGTGACGGCATGTAGTTCGTGAGCTCAGGGGAGCGGACCACCATCGCCCGCCACTGGCCCCGGGACACAGCCACGTTGATCCGGTTGCGGTTGAGCAGGAACTCGGCGCCGCGCGGTGCCTCGGCGATGGCCGAACACGCCATGGACACGAGCACCACGGGAGCCTCCTGGCCCTGGAACTTGTCCACCGTGCCCACCCGCACCCCGGACAGGCCCTCATGGTCCAGGGCGTGCCGGATGGCCTGCACCTGGGCGTTGTACGCGGCCACCACCAGGACGTCCTTGGCTTCCAGCCGCCGGATCGGCTCGCCCTTGCCCGGCGTCCACTTGAGCCCGATATGTTCCCGCGCCAGTCCGACGACCGCTGCCGCTTCCTCCACCGAGCTGGTGGTGTTGCCGGCATGCGGCACCAGAACGGTTTCCACGCCCGGAGGTACCCCGTCAAGGTGGCGCAGGGATGCCGCCGGTGCGGATTCCAGCTTGCCGTCGTAACTGAGCACCGACACCTTGCGGCAGAGTTCCGGATGCATCCGCCAGGAATCGGCGAGGAAGTAGCCCCGTTCGGCAGGCATCGTGGCGTGCCCGGCAGACAGCCACCCCAGAGCCGACTCATCGACCGGCTCAGGATGCGAGCCCTGGGTGACCTGGGGAAGCTGCTGCGGGTCGCCGAGCAGCAGGAGCCGCCTCGCAGCGCAAGCCACGGCCAGGGTATTGGCCAGCGAGTACTGGCCCGCCTCGTCGATGACCAGCAGATCCAGGGATCCTGCTGGCACGCATTTGCCCGTCATGGTCCAGGCGGTACCGCCAACCAGGCAGCCGTCGTCGGCGTCCAGGAGCCTCGCGATGTCCTCGTCGGCGACGCAGGTCCACGGGACGTCGTGCGGTTGGGACAGTTTCTTGGCCACCACGGCGGGATCCACCCCGGCTTTCGCAATGGCCGTGCAGAGCATGTTCTCGACGACGGCGTGCGACTGGGCCACCACGCCCACCTTCCAGCCGGCCTGCACAAGCCGGGCGATGACGTGCGAGCCGACGAACGTCTTGCCCGTTCCCGGAGGGCCCTGCACCGCAAGGTAGGACCGGTCAAGGTGTCTCAGCGCGTGGGTAATCGCAGACACGTAGTCGGCGTTCCCGTCCGCATCATTGCCGACGGCAGGCAGATTCGCGATGCCGGCCAGCCGGGGTGCTGTCCGGCGCAGGATGTCCACGCCGGGATGCTTGGGAAGTTCTGGCAGCGAGGAGCCGACGAGGTGCGCGAGTTCCGCCAAAGCCGCTTCAATGCTGGCGGTGGGAATGGGGCGGTCGTCTGTCAGCGCCATGGGCAGCTGGAAGTACGGTGGCACCTTTCCCGTGGACTTCTCCGTGATGGTGATTACGGTCCGGCCGGGCTGACCGGGATGGTCCTCGACGGCTTCCACGAGCGTGCCGAAGATGCCGTCCCGCGAGGGCGGCATGGTGGCTTCGTAGCGTGCTTCAGCAGCGCCTCCAGCTGCATGCTGACTCGCTGCCGCGCGCCTCGGGGTCCGCCCGCCGTCGACCTCTCCGAGGCCGTCCGGCAGGGGGTCCTCGAACATCCTGAACCAAGCGGAACCGGGCTTGAACTCCGAGCCCTCGCTCATGATTCCGGTGAGCCGCAGGGTGCGGGACTCCGTCCGGGCACGGGCCGTGGGCGGCGCCCAGTCCGACACGACCTCAGCCGCTTCGACGATGAACACGTTGCGCTGGTCCCGCCACCTGTCGACCTCGGATTCGAGGCGGTCGAAGTGTTCCCACCAGAACTGCTTGCGTTCCCGCCGGTGGTAGCCTGTGGCCGCCGCGACCATGGCCACGGCCTGCTCGTCCGGCGTTAGCTCGCGGTGCTCCGGGATGGCGTCCAGGAAGGCGCGCAGGCTTGCTTCCTCCGGTGAAGGTTCAGCGTCCGGGACTGCATCCGACGGCGTTTCGGAGGGGGCAGCTGTCCCCGCGCCGGCAGTAGTGGTCCCCACACCGGGCGTCTCCAGGCCGGCCGCGCCCGTACCGGCCTGGACCAAAGGGCCGCCCTCGCCGGGCGCGCCACTGCCACGCAGTTCCAGCAGCCAGTCGCGGAGGCGCAGGGTGGAAAGGCAGTCGTACTGGTTGTAGTCGGAAATGGACGCCAGGATGGCCGCCGCCTCGGCCTGCGTCTCGGGTCCGGCGTCGCGCGCTTCGCAGTAGGCGGCGTATGCCACCACCGAAGCACCGGCGTCCTTGACGTCCCCGGAGCGCAGGTTGTCGCCCATGTACAGGGGCTCGAGCTTCTTGATGGAGTACGAGGCCTCGGAGATGCGGACTGAGTGCCGGACGGTCGCATAGAGGTCCACGAGGAGCCCGTCGCGAAGCCATGAGTCCACAACGTCTTCGCCGGCGACGTGATTCAGCGAGAGGTTGCGCAGGGCCGTTTTTTCGTAGGGCGCGTAGTGGTAGACGTGCATGTCCGGATACCGGGCCCGGCGTTCCTCCACGTAGGCGAGGAAGTCCAGGAACGCCTGCCGTTCCTCTGCGCGCGAGTGGGCCCAGAACGGCCGGAACACCGGTTCCTGGCCCGGCGGATCAGTGGGCCGCGGAGCCTCAATCACGCCGAAGAGGTACTCCAGGCCCCATTGGCCTCCGGGATCCTGCCAGAGGGGGTCGCCCTCGAAGTCGAAGAAGATGTCGCCGTCGCTCGGGGCAGGAATCCCGGCCAGCGCGTTTTCTGCCAGCACCTTGTAGGTAACGGTGCGCGGCTGGCCGTCCTTCACGAAGGTGCGTGAACCGTCCTCAACCTCACGGCCGGTCTGCATCCTTGCCTGGTCGCGCAGCCGCCGCCGCGAACCTGTGGCCAGATGCAGAGGCAGTTCGGCCAGGGCGTCGATGGTGGTGATGCCGTCCGCAACCAGCTTCTTCCGCTGGACGGAGCTCATGCCTGCCACCATCAGCAGGTCCCGGTGTTCGGCCACCTGCTCGGCACAGTAGGCGCACCTGCCGCAGTAGCTGACCCCGGGCTGCTGCCACGCCACGGGGGCATCCGTGTGGCGGTGCGCGGCGGTGAGCTCACGGAACCGTGCCCGGCGCTCCCGGTACACGGGCAGCAGGTCCGGCAGCGAGTGGAAGCTGCGCTCCATGTTGCCCAGCACCAGGGTAACGCGCGGGGCGGGTTCGAGTCCGAGACTGATCAGCTGGTCGCCATAGGCAGCGAGCTGCAGCAGGGCCCCCACCTTGGCGTGCCGCGCCAGCTTGGTGTCCCAGACCGCATACCGTGGGGCGCCGCGGTCCCCATCCGGCAGGCCGGGACCATGCAGACCGGGACCAGGCAGACCGAAACCAGGCAGACCGAATCCACGCACGTCAGAATCAGGCGAGCCAGCTTCCTCCCGCACCAGGAAGTCCGCATAGCCGAGGAATTCTCCGTCGAAGAAAGTGGCCTGGAAGACGACGTCGGCGCCGGTGCGGAGGGCTGCGGCAGTTTCCCGGGCTTTGTCCGCGAGGTCCGCACGGTCCATGGTTCCCCGCTCCACGCAGTAGACGCCGGCGCCGCGCGCCGGATCCCAGAGGCCGTGCTCGTCGATGAGGGAGGCGAGCACCTTGTGCTCGTGGAGGTCGCCCAGTTTGCCGGCGCGGGCCTGCATTTCGTCGGCGGGGAAATCGGCCTTGGGGGAGCGGCCAAGCTTCTCGTCCAGGATCCGCAGCGTGCGGTACTCGCACTCGCTCGCGGCAACGAGGTCGCTGGCTGAGAACACCAGATCAGCTGGCACTCCAGGCGTGGTCGGGTGGAGCAGGAACATGGGGCCTCCCCATTGGCAGCCTCGCTCCGGGACGGTTCCCGGTGCACTGATTTGAATCTAGCAAGAGGCTATGACAATCAAGCCGCATCGGGAGCTTTGCTGAGCGAGGAGCAGCGCCAATGGGGGACCCACACGCGTGCGCAGATTAGTGGGCGGCCTGCCGTCCGTTGTGGGAGTAGGTGAGGCAGTCGGCGTTGTCCGGGCCCGGGCCAACGTGGACTTCCGGTGCCTTGCACATCAGGTGGTCGTTGTGGACGCATTCCGCCCGCTGGCAGGCACCGACGCCGGCAAGGACCTTGGGCAGGCCGCCGTGCGTGCCGGTGTCGATGAACGTGGCACACGAGGCGTGGTCTGTGGTGCCGGCGACCGTGATGGCCTCGGCATTGCACTCAGAATGGTCGTTGAAGGAGCAGTTGGTGACGCTGCAATCGGCTACATGCGTGCTCATGAGATTCCTCCAAGAGTCCGGCCGCCCCGGGCTGGGCGACTCGCTCTTCCCAACGTAGGCCGGATGGGGCGGATCAAAAAGACCCAATTGTGTTGCGTAATTGACGTAATTGCTAAACCCAACTCCTGAGTGCCTGCTCTCAATTTCCCGTCCAACCCATGGACCCTTTGCGGGCACCGTTCTAGACTGTCAGGACCCTCCACCTGTAAGGCCCGACGGCGTCGTCCGGCCTTCCGGGGGAATGCCCTGGAGGGCGCATCACATCACTCATGAATTCACCGCCGACCCTTCACGGGAAGGGTCCGTGACGCCAGGAGGAAAGAGATGGAAGGGAACAAAGCCGTTGCCTACAAGGGACCCGGCAAGGTGGAAGTCATCGATATCGACTACCCCACGTTTGAACTTAAGGACGGGCCGGGCGTAAATCCGGCTAATGTTGGGCGCCAGGTTCCACACGGTGCGATTATCAAGACGGTGGCCACCAACATCTGCGGTTCGGACCAGCACATGGTTCGAGGACGGACCACGGCGCCGCCGGACTTGGTGCTGGGCCACGAAATCACCGGCGAGGTGGTGGAGGTGGGGCCCGGCGTCGAATTCATCAAGGTCGGGGACATCTGCTCGGTGCCGTTCAACATTTCGTGCGGCCGCTGCCGGAACTGCAAGGAGCGCAAGACCGGCATCTGCCTCAATGTAAACCCGGACCGGCCGGGCAGCGCCTATGGCTACGTGGACATGGGCGGCTGGGTGGGCGGCCAGGCCAACTACGTGCTCGTGCCGTACGCGGACTGGAACCTGCTCAAGTTCCCGGACAAGGACAAGGCCATGGAGAAGATCCTGGACCTGGCCATGCTCTCGGACATTTTCCCCACTGGCTACCACGGTGCCGTATCGGCGGGGGTCGGCGTCGGCTCCACCGTATATGTCGCAGGGGCGGGTCCTGTTGGACTGGCGGCGGCGACGAGCGCGCATTTGCTGGGTGCCGCCGTCGTAATTGTGGGCGACATGAACAGCGACCGGCTGGCGCAGGCCCGCAGCTTCGGCTGCGAAACGGTGGACCTCACCAAGGGCGGGCCCGCGGAGCAGATCGAACAGATCCTCGGTGTTCCTGAGGTGGACTGCGGCGTGGACGCCGTGGGCTTCGAGGCAAAGGGCCACGGCCAGGGTGCACAGGAGGCGCCCGCCACGGTGCTGAATTCGCTGATGGATATCACGGCGGCCGGCGGTGCGCTTGGCATTCCGGGGCTGTACGTGACCGGGGACCCGGGCGGCGTCGATGAGTCTGCCAAAAAGGGTGCGCTGAGCCTGAGCCTCGGCACGGGCTGGGCGAAGTCGCTGAGCTTTACCACAGGCCAGTGTCCGGTGATGAAGTACAACCGGCAGTTGATGATGGCCATCCTCAACGACCGCGTGAGCATCGCCAAGAACGTCAACGCCAAGCCCATTCCGCTGGAGGACGCACCGAAGGGGTACGCCGAATTCGACGCCGGCGCCGCCACCAAGTACGTGCTGAACCCGAACGGATACCTCAGCTGAGGTAGGTACAGCGACGGGGGACCGCGTGCGGCCCGGCATTAGGGGTCGGGCCGCACGCGGTCCCCATTGCCGTCGCCCGGGAGTAGGGCCAGACTCATGAAAGAGCAACCCCGCTCAGGAGGAGATCCATGAACAGCCAGCAGGACGAAACACCGCTCGAAGTGCCGGACGTCGATGCGTTTGAGCAGCGCCAGTCGGCGGGCGGGGAGCCCGGGGACGAGGAACAGCGGCCGTTGCCCGAGGACGTTCCCGAGGCGGATGCCCTGGAGCAGCGGACCCCGCTGAGATCCAACGGCCCGGCCGCCGCCCCCGATCTCTCTGCCGAGGAAGCCGCCGAGGCCGATGCCATTGAGCAGGCCGCGGGCACGCCCGGCAGCGACGAGGACGACTACCCGTTCGCGGGCGAGGTGCCGGAAGAGGGCTGAACCGGCCGTTTGGCCGGGCTCCCGACGGCGGTGCGGCCGTTGACTTGCCGCCCGTTACGGTGCCGCCGGTTACTTGCCGCCGGCCACCGTGCCGCCGCACTGGGCCAGGACAGCGGCCATCGCGGTGCGCTCGCCCTGGGTCACCCACAGCTTGTACTTCGCCTTGACCGAAATCTGCCGCGCGACGTACGGGCAGCGGTAGGCCTTGCTGCTCGGCAGCCAGGTGGCGGCGTCGCCGTCGGACTTTTGCTGGTTGGCGGGGCCGGACGCGGCCAGCAGGTTGAGGGGATCGTTGGCGAACGCGGTCCGCTGTGCCTTGCTGAGGCGCTGGGCGCCTTTCTGCCACGCGTCGCTCAGGGCAACGACGTGGTCGATCTGGACCGCGCTGCTGGTCTTGCTGCCGCGGGTGAAGGCGATGGTGGTGGCCGTGTACGGATCAGCCAGGGAGCCGGTCAGGACGATGCAGTTCTTCGTTCCGGGTTTGAAGGTTGTGGCCTTGAGGTCCCGGGCGAGGATGTCGTTGCGGGTGTCGCAGCCGTTGTGGTCCGTGTCCGACCATGCCGGCCCAAACTCTTCCCGGTTGTAGCCAGTTTTCGGTGCGCGTCCTTTGACCGGCAGCGTGGCGAGGAGGTCGGCTGCTTTGACAGCGTAGCCCGGCGCGTTGCCGGCTACGCCGGGAACAGTGTCCGACGACGGCTGCCGGGTTGCGCTAACGACCCCGCCGCAGGCGGTGGTGGCCAGGATGACGGCGGCAAGGGCGCCGGCTGCAAACCAGTTCCTTCTGCGGGGCGGTGCTTGGTGCAAGGCGGTGTACTCCCGTGGCGCTGGTGTCGATTCAACGATCGAGCGTACCGGCCGGCCGGGCGGAGCTGGCGGTGCCACGCGGATGACGTCCTGAAACGCAGAGAGCCCCGCACTGCCTGACGGCGTTGCAGGGCTTCTCCTAGCGGCAGGACCACCTCGGATGGGGGATACGCGGTGGGCCTGTTCCTAGGCTAGAGAAGTTTCCTGAAAATTAGCTAGGAATGTGCCAGATTTCTTTCTGACCCGGTTTGGGCGCCCGAGCGGCCCGCGGAGAAGCTACTCGTCCTTGACTTCACCGCCGGGCTAAACCAGTGTTGAAATCGCACTGACCAGCTGGTTTTTCCTTCAAAGGAGATGCGCCATGACTCTTCCCGCAGGCCTGACCCCCGGCATCTGGACACTTGATATGTCCCACAGTGAGATCGGCTTCAGCGTGCGGCACGCCGGGATCAGCAAGGTCCGCGGGCGGTTCCGGGAAGCAACCGGCGAAGCCCATGTTCGGGATTCCCTGGCCGATTCGTCGCTGCATGCCACCGTCAGCACCGCCAGCTTCGATTCCGGCGATGCCAACCGCGACGCCCACGTGAAGGGGGCGGACTTCTTCGACGTCGCGGAATTCCCGGAGATGACCTTCAAGGGCACGCACATTGAGGGCGACGGCGAGGACTACACTCTGACCGGCGACCTCACCATCAAGGGCATCACCAAGCCGGTCGAGCTCGAGGTCGAGTTCACGGGCGTCGCCGTCGATCCCTTCGGCGCCACGCGTGCAGGCTTCTCCGCCGAGACCGACATCAGCCGCAAGGAGTTCGGCCTGACCTGGAACGCGGCCCTGGAAGCCGGCGGGCTCCTGGTCAGCGACAAGGTGAAGATCAACCTTGAGGCTGCGCTGGTTAAGCAGGGGTAAGCCGACGCCGGGGCTGAGTGGGCCCACGCCGTCAGGGTTCCCTGGCCGAGCTTGCGAGGTTAGGGAGACGGTGGGGATTAGGAGAGCCGGGCGATGCTGCGCCTTACTGGGCGGGATGCTGTGCCGTCCGAGAAGAGCTCGGGTGATGAGGCCTGGATGCGCTTGACGTCCTCGAAGACGCCGCGCAGGTGCACGCGCAGCGAGCTGTCGGCTTCGGTGCGGTTGTTGGCTTCGAGTGCGTCCACTACGGCGGTGTGCTGTTCGATCAGCGTGGACACGGGCCGGGTATCGATCAGGCTGAGCCGGCGGGCACGGTCCAGGTGGGCCTTGGCTGAGTTGACCGCGGTCCAGGCCGACTCGTGCCCCGCCAGGCGAAGGAGCTCGCGGTGAAAGTCCTCGTCGAGCCGGAAGAACTCCTCGACGTCGCCTGCGGCCTCTGCGGTTCGCTGATCGGCCAGGATCTCCCGCAGTCCGGCGAGTCCGGCGGCGTCCACCACCGCCTCCTTCAGGGAGGCGCATTCAATGGCCTCGCGGACGAACTGGGCCTCGGCTACGCGGCCCAGGTCCACCAGCGAGACGAATGAACCGATCTGCGGGAAGACCTGCACCAGTCCCTCTTCGCGCAGCAGGATGAGGCTTTCGCGCACGGGCGTCCGGCTGACGCCGAGCTCCTGGGCGAGCTCGTTTTCGGACAGCGGCTCGCCGGGAGGAAGCTGCAGGGAGATGATGCGACGCCGGAGCGTATCCAGTGTCTGGTCCCGCACGGAAAGCCGCGGAGACTGCCCTTTTTCGGGTTTGCCGGTTGCCATGCATCCAGTGTAGCCATCGTTGACAAACTAGAATGGTAGTGCTTGTATGGTAGTCAACCGAGCGCGAAGACGGAGCAAATTCTTCCGCGAGTGCTCCTTCACCCGAGGCTTTGATCGGGTTCCCCAACTCAGTAGAACGGCATCCTCGCCGCGCTCTCAAAGCCTCCTCACAGCACAGAACCTCCAAGGAAGAAGGACTGGAAATGCAGGAACCAACTGCCGCATCGGCAGGCACCCCCGCCGCGCCTCCGAAGTACGATCTGAAGAAGGTCCGGCGCACGGCGGCCGCATCATTCATCGGAACGATGGCGGAATACTACGACTTCTTCATCTACGGAACAGCGTCCGCTCTCGTTTTTAACAAGATCTTCTTCCCTGAGATTGACCCCCTGCTGGGAACGCTTGCAGCCTTTTCGACCTACGCCGTAGGGTTCTTCGCCCGGCCCTTGGGCGGCATCGTCTGGGGCCTCATCGGCGACCGGATCGGCCGGAAGAAGGCCCTCGTCTACACGTTGCTCATCACGGGTCTCGGCACATTTGCAATCGGTCTTTTGCCCACTTACGAAACGATTGGCCTGTGGGCGGCAGTGATTCTCGTCCTCGTTCGCCTGATCCAGGGATTCGGAGTCGGCGGCGAGCAGGGCGGCGCAGTGCTCCTCACAGCTGAGGCTGCCCCGCCAAACCGAAGGGGCTTCTTCGCGAGCCTGGTCCAGCTGGGATCTCCGGCTGCCTACCTGGTTCCCTCCGCCCTATTCGCTTTCCTGACCACTCAGTTGTCCGAGGAGCAGTTCCTTCTGTGGGGCTGGCGCGTGCCGTTCCTCCTCAGCATCGTTGTTGTCGCCGTCGGCCTGTACATCCGGTTGCGGGTCGATGAGTCGGAGACCTTCAAAGCGGTAAAGGAAAATGCCGCCTCCCAGCAGGCGCCGATCAAGGTCATCTTCAAGACGAGCCGCCATGAAGTCTTTTTGGGCATGGGCTCCAAGTTCGTCGAAGCCGCAGTGTTCCCCTTCTACACCGTGTTCCTGGTCGCGTACTCCAAGCACCTCGGCAATGACTCGGCATTTGTCCTCCAAGCCATCATCATCGCCATCGTCGCCGAACTCATCATGATCCCGGTCTGGGGGCACCTGACCGACCGCTTCGGACGCAAGAAGATCTTCCTGGGCGTGGCCGTTCTGAATCTCTTCCTGATCTGGCCTGCCTTCAACGCCATTGCCAGCGGAGACCCGCTCCCGATCATCGCGATCCTCATCGCCGGTCTGGCTTTGGGACACGCCGGAACGTACGCACCGCAGGCTTCGTACTACCCCGAGCTCTTCCCGGTCCGCGGCCGTTACACGGGCGTCTCTATCGTGTGGCAGTTCGGAGCCATGATCGCCAGCGGTCCCTTCACTGTCGTTGCCACGGCGCTGCTCGCCGCCGGTGGTGGCTCGGTGACCGGCGTGGCTATCTATGTCTCAGTACTGATCCTGATCAGCGTCGTCTGCCTCGCGTTCCTTCCCGAGACCGCCCCGGGCCGGCTCGGAGGCAAGGAATATGCGGACTGGGCTCTCGACTCGCAGCCCTCCAACGACGGCAGCATCGACACCGCCCACCGGGCGCCCCTCTCCTGACCCAACTAAGTAGCAGCAGATGGCGTTCTGAGGGCTCATAACGCCATCTGCTGCGACCTACTTGCAACACTCGACACACAAAAGGACCCACCAGTGAAGATCACCGACGCACGAGTAGTGGTTTCGTCGCCAGGACGGAACTACGTCACGCTCGTTATCGAAACCGAGGACGGGATTACCGGCATCGGCGACGCCACCCTCAACGGACGTGAACTGGCCGTGGCGTCCTACCTGTCGGAGCACCTCTGCCCGCTGCTGATCGGCCGCGACGCACGCCGCATCGAGGACGCCTGGCAGTACTTCTACAAGGGTGCCTACTGGCGCCGAGGGCCGGTGACCATGACCGCGATCGCCGCGATCGACGTCGCGCTTTGGGACATCAAGGGCAAGGCCGCCGGCATGCCGGTGTACGAGCTGCTGGGCGGCGCCGCCCGTGAGGGCGTCATGGTTTACGGCCACGCTAGCGGCTCCTCGCTGGAGGACCTCAGCGCCGACTTCCAGCACCACCTGGACCTCGGCTACAAGGCGATCCGCGCGCAGGCCGCCGTGCCGGGTCTGGAGAAGACCTACGGGATCGCGCCGGTGGACGGCAAGACCTACGAGCCTGCCAGCGGCAACATCCCGCAGGAGGACCTGTGGGAGACGACGGCGTACCTGGACTTCGCGCCGAAGATGATGGCGCACGTGCGGGAACAGTTCGGCTACGGCGTGCACGTCCTGCACGACGTCCACCACCGCCTGACGCCGATCGAAGCGGGCCGGCTGGGCGCCTCGCTGGAGCCGTTCCGCCCGTTCTGGATCGAGGATCCGACGCCGGCCGAGGACCAGTCCGCGTTCCGCCTGATCCGCCAGCACACCACCACACCGATCGCCGTCGGCGAGGTCTTCAACTCGATCTGGGACTGCCAGCAGCTGATCACCGAACGCCTGATCGACTACATCCGCACCTCGGTCTCGCACGCCGGCGGCATCACGCACCTTCGCCGTATCTTCTCGCTGGCGGACCTGTACGGCGTCCGCTCGGGCTCGCACGGCGCTGGCGACCTCTCGCCGGTGTCCTTCGCCGCGGCCCTGCACGTGGACATGAGCATCCCCAACTTCGGCGTCCAGGAGTACATGGGCCACCGCGACCCCGCGAACGAGGTGTTCAAGACCTCCTACACCTTCACAGACGGCTACATGCACCCCGGCGACGGTCCCGGCATAGGCGTCGAGTTCGACGAGGAAGCCGCCGCAAGGTTCACGTTCGACCCCAAGTACCTGCCCATCAACCGCCGCCTCGACGGGTCGGTGCATGACTGGTGAATAACCCGACAGAAGCACAGCCGTTCGACGTCGTCGCCATGGGGGAGATCCTCCTCGAAGTGGCCACCGACGTCCCGTTCGGCCACGGCGTTCCGGCCCAGCTCGGCATCTCCGGCGACGCGCTGAACGTCGCGGCGGCCGCCGCTGCGGCCGGTGCCCGCACCGCGCTGCTGGCAGTACTGCCCGACGACGACCTCGGCCAGGCGGTCGCCGCCAGGATCGCTGAGCTCGGCATTTCCACCGACCTGCTGAAGTTCCGGCCCGGACAGCAGGGCGTGTACCTGGTGCACTGCGATCCCGACGGGCAGCGCGAGTTCTCCTACGCACGCAGCGGCAGCGTCGGCTCCACACTGGGGCCGGACGACGTGGACCCGGACGTGTTCTCGACGGCCGGCGCCGTGATTGCGGGCGGCATCGCCTGCGCCATCTCGGCCACGTCCCGCGCCGCCGTGTACCGGGCAGCCGAGGTTGCCCGCCGCTTCGTCTTTGACCCCAACTACCGGCCGCGGCTCACCTCCGTGGAGGAGGCGGCGGCGGCCGTGTTTGAGCTCGCGCCGAAGGCCTTCCTGGTGACTCCGTCCTTCCCGGGGGAGACGTCCGCTTTGCTGGGCACGTCCTCGCCTGCCGGGGCGGCCGCGAAGCTGCGCGCGCTGGGCACTGCCAATGTGGCAGTGACGTGCGGGGCCGAGGGGATCCAGCTGGAGAGCGACACGGAGTCCGCATGGATCGACGCCATCCCCGCGCCGGCTGTGGTGGACCAAACCGGGGCAGGCGACGCCTTCGTGGGCACGCTGAC
Source organism: Arthrobacter sp. UC242_113 (assembly GCF_044054585.1). Classification (NCBI taxonomy): domain Bacteria; kingdom Bacillati; phylum Actinomycetota; class Actinomycetes; order Micrococcales; family Micrococcaceae; genus Arthrobacter; species Arthrobacter sp. UC242_113. Next base: position 185,585 of record NZ_CP171968.1, read on the forward strand.
TGCGCGGCTGGTCCTCGGCGACAGCGTTCCAGAGGCTGCCCGGTACGGTGCCGCCGCGGCCTCGTTGGTGGTGGGCGGCAAGGGCGGCACGGGCTTCATTCCGAGCTTCGAGCAGACCCGCGCCCACGCCCTGGGGGCGGACTCACTGGGGGCGGACACCCCGACGGCGGGGATCGTGGAGACATCCGAAGGAGAGCTGTCATCGCACGCCTGAGCAGCGTCTCCGTCAGCAGTGCCAACCTGGGCAGTAACCCGGGAACGGCGGCCGAGTTCCCGGGCGCCGAGCTGCGGGCGAACGGCCTGACGCCCGGCATCGTGCACCTGGGCCTGGGCGCCTTCGCCCGCGCCCACACCGCCGTCTTCACCGAGAACGCCATGCTCGCCAGCGGCGAGACAGGCTGGGGGATCACCGGCGTCACCCAACGCTCGGACACGGTGGCCCGGCAGCTCGCGCCGCAGGACGGGCTCTTCACTGTGGCCGAACGCGGCGTGGGTGCCGCGCCGATCCGCGTGGTGTCGAGCATCGTGGACGCCATCTCCGGGCGGGACAACCCGGCCGCAGTAGTGGACCGGATCGCCGCGCCGGAGACCCTCGTGGTCACGCTGACCATCACCGAGAAGGGCTACCGGATCCACCCGCAGACAGGATCCCTCAATCTGGAGGATGCGGACATCCGCGCGGACCTCGGCGGGCGTGCGCCGCTTACGGCCATCGGGCAGATCGCCCGAGGGCTGCAGCAGCGTTCCCGCACAGGCGCCGGGCCGCTCACCGTGGTCTCGTGCGACAACCTTCCCGGCAACGGCGAACTCACCGGCAAGCTGGTCCGTGCCTTCGCGGCAGAACTGCCGGCCGCCGAAGCCGAACCGCTCACCGCCTGGCTGGGCGCGAACGTCACGTTCCCCAGCACCATGGTGGACCGGATGGTGCCGGCCACGACGGCGGGTGACCTGGACGCCGTCGAACGTGAACTTGGGCTGCGGGATGAGGCGGCCGTGGTGGCCGAGCCGTTCATGCAGTGGGTCATCGAGGACAACTTCGCCGCGGGCCGACCGCGGTGGGAGGAGGCCGGGGCCCTGTTCAGCAGCGACGTCGCGGCCTGGGAGGCGGCGAAGCTACGGCTCCTGAACGCGAGCCACTCGCTGCTGGCCTACCTCGGACTGGCCGCGGGCAAGGAGACCATCAGCGACGCCGTGGCCGAGGACGCGTTCTTCACCGCGGCGCGGCGCATGATGGCCGAGGACGTCCTGCCCACCATCACCCTTCCCCAAGGCCTCGACGCGGACGAGTACTGCGCCCAGGTGCTGACCCGCTTCGCCAACCCCGCCCTCGGCCACACCACGGCCAAGGTAGGCAGCGACGGGTCGCAGAAGATCGGCCTGCGCCTGCTCAGCACCGTGCGGGGAAACTTCGACGCCGGACGGTCACCTAAGTGGGCGGCGCTCGCCGTCGCTGCGTGGATGCGGCACGTGGCCACCACACCCGCGGATGAACTGAACGATCCGCTGGGTGCCGAGCTCCAAGCCGCGCTGCCGGCCTCGCGGTCCGCGGCCGACGTGGTTCCCGCTCTTCTGGGCTGCCGCAGCGTCTTCGACCCTGAACTCGCGGCGCACCCCGGGTTCGCCGACCTCCTCATCCACTGGTACAGCATCATCGACACGCACGGGCTGGACGGCCTGAGAAAAGAGATCAACCATGGCTGACGCCACCAGCATTCTGAACGTCTCCCCGGTCATCCCCGTGGTGACCATCGACGATCCGCAGCATGCGTTTCCGGTTGCCAGGGCCCTGGCCGACGGCGGTGTCCGGATCATCGAGCTCACCCTCCGGACGGACACGGCGCTGACCTCGCTGAAGGCCATCGCCAACGAGGTGCCGGACATCCTGGTGGGCGCGGGCACCATCCTCACGCCCGCGCAGGCGGACGCTGCCGTGGCCGCCGGCGCGCAGTTCCTGGTGAGCCCCGGCGTGACTCCGTCGCTGCTGGACCACATGCTCTCCCTGGAGGTGCCGGTGCTTCCCGGCGTGGCCACGGTGGGCGAGGTGATGGCCGTGCTGGAGCGCGGGCTGGACACCATGAAGTTCTTCCCGGCCGGCCCTGCCGGTGGCCCGTCATACCTGGCGGCCATCGGGGCACCCATCCCGCAGGTGACGTTCTGCCCCACCGGCGGCATCAGCCTTTCGACGGCACCGGATTACCTCAGGCAGCCCAACGTCTGCTGCGTCGGAGGCAGCTGGCTGACGCCGCGCGCCGCCGTCGAAAGCGGGGACTGGCAGCAGATCACCGAACTGGCACGGGAAGCGGCAGCGCTCCGCGTCTAGGAATTCTCGCCTGTTGAGCCTGTCGAAACCCGAGACCAGCCCTTGACCTGACAAAGCTTCGTCAGCGGGCTGTCGCCTTGTACTCCGCCGTAGCCATGCCTTCGGTACGCGCGTAAAGTCGGGAAAGACCGGTCCTAAACCGGTCGCAGCCTGAACAGACGCACAACCTAAGGAGTTCATCATGAACTTGGGCAACATGATCAGGAATGCCGCAGGACGTATTTCCGGACGGACCACCCAAGGAACCACCGGAGGATACACACGGGGCTACACGCGGGGCACCAGGCCCTACACCACGGGACGGACCTCTTCCATGGGCCGCGGCCGCACCGCCGGGGGTATCGGAGACAAGATCCGCCACATGCTCCACAGGCACTGACGCTGAGGCACACCAGTCCGGTCCCTGAGGTCCATGGCGACCCGGGGCTGGCACAACAATTACAAGAAGCTTTTGGCCGCAGCCATCCAGTGGTGGCTGCGGCCACTGTTTCCGCAGGGGAGGTTGCCGTGGCGAGCCGCGGCGCCTCCCTTGCTGCTGACTTCGAAATTGGCTCGGTCTCCAAGGGGATCACGGGGCTGCTGTATGCCGACGCCTCGGGCCGCGGCGAGCTGGGTGCCGACACCACGTTGGGGGAGCGGCTGCCGCTCGGCGACTGCCCCGCGGCCGGCGTGACGCTGGTTTCCCTAAGCCGGCATTCTTCGGGCCTGCCGCGGCTGCCGCGGCAGGCAGGGACTCTGTGGCGCACCCTTGACCTTCTTCTGCACGGCACCAACCCCTACGGCGAAACCCTGGCGGAACTGCTGGACCAGGCCCGCGCCGTGCGGCTACCTGACCGGGTTCCAGCGTCGCGGCCGCGTTACTCCAACTTCGGCTTCGAGCTCCTTGGCCATGCCGTCGCCGCCGGTGCAGGCCTGAGCTTCCAGGACCTGCTCCGCAAGCGGCTCGCAGTTCCGCTCGGGCTAAGTTCTGTTTACGCGCCAGCCACTGCCGCTGAGGTGCGTCCGACGGCGGTCACCGGCCGGAGCCGCTCGGGCCGGGTGATGCAGCCATGGACTGGCGAAGCGGTTGCTCCGGCCGGCGGGATCCGTGCCTCGATCGGCGACATGGCCCGGCTCGTCCAGGCGCTGCTGGACGGGTCAGGCCCGGGCCTTGCCGCGTTGGATCCCGTGGCGAACTTCGCCGGACCTGCGGCCCGCATCGGTGCCGGCTGGATGACCCTGGACGTGAAGGGCCGCGCAGTCACGTGGCACAACGGCGGCACCGGCGGTTTCCGCTCCTGGGTGGGGCTGGACCGGAAGGCGGGGACCGGCGTCGTACTTCTGACCGCCACAGCGGCACCCGTGGACCACCACGGCTTCCGGCTCCTGGCGGAGGCCGGCGCATAAACCCTCCGGACAGGTGGGCTACTTTTCGCCGGCGCGCTCCAGGGCCTGGTCGTGCTCAGTGTGGGCCTGGCGGATCAGGTTCATGAACTCGGTCTCGTTGCGGATGAGGCGCTTGTACTTCTCCGGGAGCTTCTTGAGTTCCTGCTCCTCGTGGACCAGCTTGTCGAAAATCCGCTCGCGCTCGGCGATGTCCGTCTCGTAGTTGAGGTCCACGTACGTGGTGGCGTGCCGTCTGGCGCCGGAGACCATGGTCTTGGCCTTGCCCTTGGGGCTGAGGAGGGAGCCGACGATGGTGACGGCGAGTACGCCGAGGATCACGCTGAGCGACAGGCCGGTACTGATTTCGACGACATTCACGTGTTCGCCGTCGTTGATGAACGGCAGGTTGTTCTCGTGCAGGGCGTGCAGGATCAGCTTCACACCGATGAAGCCGAGGATGGCGGCGAGGCCGTAGGAGAGGTAGATGAGCCGGTCGAGGAGTTCGTCGATCAGGAAGAACAGCTGCCGCAGGCCCATGAGCGAGAATGCGGTGGCGGTGAAGACGATGAACACGTTCTGCGTCAGGCCGAAGATGGCCGGGATGGAGTCCAGCGCGAAGAGAATGTCCGTGGCGCCGATGGCCACCATCACCAGGAGCATCGGCGTCAGGACCTTCTTGCCGTCCACCTCGGTGAAGAGCTTGTCGCCGTCGAAATGTTCGGAGGCCGGCAGGAATTTCTTGGCGAGCCGGACCACGAGGGTTTCGCTGTCGTCGTCGTGGTTGTCCGGCTTGAGCAGGTTCCCGGCCGTGATGAGCAGGATCAGCCCGAAGATGTAGAACACCCACGCGAAGCTGTTGATCAGCGCGGCGCCGAGGAAGATGAAGCCGGTCCGGGCGAGCAGCGAGAAGACGATGCCGAACAGGAGCACTTTCTGCTGGTCGGCGCGCGGCACTTTGAAGCTGGACATGATGATCAGGAAGACGAACAGGTTGTCCACGGACAGCGCCTTCTCGGTCACGTAGCCGGCGAAGTACTCGGTGCCCATTTTGGAGCCGCCAAAGAGCCAGACGCCGAGGCCGAACACGAGTGCCATGCCCACGTAGATGGCCGACCACGTGGCGGATTCCTTCAGGGATGGGGTGTGGGCCTTGCGGACGTGGAAGAAGAAGTCGAAGGCCAGGAGCGCAACGATCCCGGCAATCGTGAGGGTCCAGACAATAGCGGGGACTTCCATGCTGCCTCTTTCCTGAGCGTTTCGGGTGGGGCGTGCAAGACAACCCTACCCAGTGCGCTCTGCCCGCCCGCAAGGCGCCGCTGCACTCAGCCGTACATCAGCGAGCCCGGCGTGGTGAGCTTTTCCCCGGTCTCAAGCCAGGTCTTCAGGCCGGAGAGGATCATCGGCCAGCCGCCGTAGAGCTGTTCGTTGGCGCCTTCGCGGAGCTGGTCGTGCGTGACGGTGAGGTGGCAGGAGTCGTCACCGACCGGCTCGATTTCCCAGGTGACGCGGGACGTGCCTTCGGCCTTGACGTCCTCGCCCCAGAGCGCCCGCATGGTCTGCACCAGCCGGCGCGGGGGATCGACTTCCAGGTTCTCTCCCTCGCCCAGAAGCTCTCCGGCTTTGGGGTTGCCCATTTCGAAGCGGGAGCCCGGCGTCCAGTCCGACTTCAGCGTGTTTCCGAACTGGTACTTGCTGCGGATGTCGCTGTCCGTGATGGCTTCCCAGAGCCGTTCGGGAGTGGTCTTGATGTAGATTTCGAAGATCTTTTCCATGGGACTTTCCAATCGGGATTTGAGGTCGCTGAGCGCAGCGGCCCATGGTTCTGCGTATTTGCTCACCCAGCGGTCGTGGACGAGCCTGATGGGCACCGGATTGAGGAAGTGCAGCTTCTCGCGGCCGCGGCGCCGGGTCACCACGAGGCCCGCCTCTTCCAGGATCTTCAGGTGCTTCATGACGCCGAACCGGGTGATCTCGAACCGCGACTCCAACGCGCTGAGGGTCTGGCCGTCCTCGCTGAAGAGCGCGTCAAGCAGGTCCCTGCGGATGGGGTCGGCGAGGGCCTTGAATACGGCGTCCACACGGCCAGAATAGGTGACCATTTGGTCACATGTCAATGGTCCGGAAGCGTCCCTGACCACCTCCCCAACTAGGTAGCACTTCAGGGCGTTCCCAGCGCTGGGAACGCCCTGAAGTGCTACCTAGTTGGGGGTGGGAGGGGAACGACGGCGTCAGTCCGCCAGCGTCAGGATCTTCCCCTCCGTCACGGCCTGGCGGGAGAGCGTCTTGTAGCCCTCCTGCTCGAAGAGCACAGTGATCACGTCCTCCTCGTGCCGCATGACGATGCCCGCGCCCCACTCCTTGTGCACCACGGCCGCCTGGAGCGGGAAGGCCTCCCCGCCGGCGGCGGCCACGGCGCTGTCGTCGTAGTCCTCTTCGTAGGCCGAACCGTCGGCACAGTTGTCGCAGTTGCCGCACGGGTCGGGGAGGTCCTCGCCGAAGTAGCCCAGCAGGAACTGGCGCCGGCAGGCGTCCGTCTCCGCGTAGCCGCGCGCCATTTCGATGCGGGAACGGTCCACGCGCTGGCGTGCTTCGGCGAGTTCGACGGCGTGTTCCACCACCTTGGGCAGCTTGGCGTCAGTGTCCAGCCGGATGCCCCGTTTGAGGGCCTTCACGGAGCGGGTCTCCTGCAGCTCGTTGAGCAGGCCGGTGAGCCGGCGGGTGGGGATGCCGGTCTGCTCGGCGAGCGCCTTCTGGGTGACCGGGCCGTCGGCGGCGCGCAGGGCGGTGAGGACAGCGAGCAGCGCCTCCTCGTCCGGCTTGTGGGTCCCGAAGAATTTGCGCAGGCCCAGGTCCTCGGGCCGGTAGTGCAGGACGGCGGAGGCAGGGTCTCCGTCCCGGCCGGATCGGCCGATCTCCTGGTAGTAGGCGTCGAGGGATTCGGGGATGTCGGCGTGGATCACGAAGCGGACGTTGGGCTTGTCGATGCCCATGCCGAACGCGGTGGTGGCCACCACGACGTCGAGTTCGTCGTCAAGGAACTGCTCGTGGACCTGGTCGCGCTCGCTCTGCTTCCGGCCGGCGTGATACGCCTCGGCACGAAGCCCGCGTTCGGTGAGTTCCGCCGCGTAGGTTTCAGTGTCCTTGCGGGTGGCGGCATACAGCAGGCCGGGCCCCTTGAGCTCGGCCACCTGCTCGACGACTGCGCGCCGCTTGTCCCGGTCCTCAAGGTGCCGGACGACGTCGAGCCGGATGTTGGGCCGGTCGAAGCCGTGGACCAGCACCAGCGGGTCCTTCATGCGCAGGCGCTGCTGGATCTCGTCACGCACCGGCGGAGAGGCGGTGGCGGTGAGCGCGGCGACGGGCGGGTTGCCGAGTTGCGCGCGCACCTCGCCCAGGCGCAGGTAGTCGGGGCGGAAGTCGTGCCCCCAGGAGGAGACGCAGTGGGCCTCGTCCACCACGAACAGCGAGACATCCATGGCGGCGAGCCGCTCCACGGTTTCGGTTTTTGCCAGCTGTTCGGGGGCCAGGAAGAGGAATGTTGCCTCGCCCCGTTCGGCGGCCTCCCACGCGTCCTGCACCTCCGAATCCTTCCGGCCGGAGTTGATGGCGGCGGCGGACTCCCCGCCCAGGTCCTCCAGCAGGCCGTCCAGTTGGTCCTCTTGGAGGGCGATCAACGGGGAGACGACGACGGCGGGACCGCGCCTTGCGCCGTCGGCCGCGGTGGCGTCGGGGTGCTTGCCTTGGTGGCCGCGGTGGATGAACAGGGCGGCAACCTGGTAGATGGCTGACTTGCCGTAACCGGTGGGCATGACGGCGAGGACGTCGCGGCCAAGGGCCAGGGCGCGCATGCCCGCGAGCTGGCCGTCCCGCAGGTGGGGGAGCCCGTAGGCGTCGGCGGCGAGCTGGCGGAGGCCGGCGTCGGGATCTGTGCTGGTGGGGCTTGCGGTTGTGTCGGGTGTGGCGGCGAGGGCTTCGGTCATGGTGGCAGCTCCGTACGGGCGTTCCAAGGCCGGGTGTCTTCAGCCGTGGAACCCACCCTAGTGCGAGGTTCGCCCGGCGTCATGTCCTCCGCAGCGCACGGGCATCCGCGGACCGGCCGGCCACGTGGCCGGCGGGCCCGTCATTCCGCCACTCCGTCAGAGCGAGCGGACCCTGCGGACCCCGGGACCGCGGTCCGCGGCCGGGAAGCGCGTATGGGAGTGGAATCTCACGGTTGCGTGGGCGGCCCGGGACTTCGGGTTGATGAGCTCCCCATGCCCGCCGCGGCTCATGTCGCGGATGAGTCCGGTCCCGGCGACTTCCCTGGTCCAGGAAATCCCCGCCACGGCTGCCTCTTTGGTGGGGTAGTTCACTGAGACGGCCACCAGGGTGCCCGTCCCGTCCAGAAGCCTGACGCGGAAGCCGCCGTCCGGGGCGTCGATGATTTCAAAGTAGCCGGCCATGACAAACCTCTTCGGTCCTGCACATTCTTGGCATGTCCCCTAAGCCTATTTTGGACCTCTCCGACCCGGAAGGACCGCCCTGTTGGGCGCCGGAATTCGGAAAACAATTGACTGTTGTAGCCCGGAAGGACCGGTGGGAAGATCTAGCTGCCGAAGACGGCCACAAGCTCAAAGGAGACGGAGATGGCTGGCGGACAAGGATTGATCAAGCGGTTTTACAACGAGGTGCTGACCGGCGGAAACCTGGCGCTCATCGACGAGATGGTGGCGGACGACGTCGTCGATCACGAGGAGGGCTTTCCGGGGCAGCCGCCGGGCAAGGAGGGCGTGAAGTTCTACGTGAACGCCGTGCGGGCCGCATTTCCGGACCTCGCGGTCAAGACCTCGGAGCCGGCGCTCGCCGATGGAGACCTCGAGGCGGTACACGTGACCCTCACCGGAACGCACCAGGGCGACTTCGCGGGCGTGCCGGCCACCGGCAAGTCGGTGGAATTCTCGGGCATCGACATCATCCGGGTGCAGGACGGCAAGGTGGCCGAACACTGGGGATCGACGGACACAATGAGCCTGATGCAACAGATTGGAGCCGTGCCAAGGTAGGGCCGAATTAGCGACCCGAAACAAACAAGAAGTACGACGACGGCGGGCGACGCGCGCCGTCGTCGTGCGTCTTCTCGGCGCGTCGTCCGGGACGCGCCGTGGCGTCCCCGTGAGCCCACGCGAAGCCCTGTATCATCCCTTCAGGGGGCGGTGACGCCGAAGCGTCAACCTGGGGGACAGCAGCAGATGTGCAAGCCATAAAGCCTTAAGAAAACGGGCTTTTGAAGCCATGTGCCCGCGGTCCAGCCACGTGTTATCCACCACAGGTCTCGCTCACGCGGTGTTCCTGTCCCAGGTGGATTCCGCTCGACCAACCCTACTGCACCACCCCCTTCCGCACTGCCCACCCTTCTTCCTCACTCCGCCACTTCGGCGACCCCTGCCGTCGCCTGCCCTGAAAGGACTGCAATGAGCCACCCCGGCCCAACCCTGCCACCGCCCTCCGACTACACCACCTACGGGGCGCCGCAGTATGCGAACGGGCAGTTGCTGGACGGGCAGAACCCGGGGCAGGCGTATCCGGGGCAGTACGGGTCCTTCCCGGGGCAGTACGGGGCGGAACCGCAGAAGTCCTTCCTGGTCACTTGGCTTTTCGCGCTGCTCCTGGGCGTGCTGGGCGTGGACCGGTTCTATCTCGGCAAGACCGGCACGGGCATCGCCAAACTGCTGACGCTGGGCGGAGTGGGCTGGTGGGCGCTGGCGGATCTGGTCATTACGCTGGCCGGGAAGCAGACGGACAAGAGCGGCCGGCCGCTGGCAGGGTATGCGCAGCTCAAGAAGGTGGCTGTTGTGGTCACGATTGTCTTTTTGGTGGTCAACATGGTGATTGGCGTGTTCATCGGGATTGCCGCCGCCGCTGTTGTCCGGCAGGCCTCCACCCCGCCGATCGTCACCGCCGCTCCTGTCGCGACGGAGAACGCCGCGGCGGATCCCTCGGCGGATCCGACGGCCACCGGGGAAGCAGTTGCAGGGGAAGACCGTCAGCACCTGGCGGCGCAGACGCTCACGGGTACCGGCGACGCCGTCAAGACCGTGGACCTCAAGGGCGTCCCCGCCGTGGTGACGTTCACGTGCAAGGCCTGCAGCGGCAACACGGTGCTGGAAACCAACGGGCATGAGATGCTCCTGGTCAACGCCGTTGGCGCGTACGCAGGGTCGCACCTCGTGGACACCAGCACGGCGGCCACCACTGAGTTGGCCATCAGCGCCGATTCTGCGTGGACGCTTAAGATCGAGGACATCGACAGCGTTCCCACCTCAACGGACAAGGTGAGCGGCCACGGCGACATGGTTCTCTACTGGGATGCTTTCAGCGACAAGGCTGCGGTCACCAACAAGGGCGAAGGCAACTTCGTGGTGCAGGGCTTCGGCAGCGAGGTTCCCGAGCTGCCCGTCAATAAGATCGGCGATTACAGCGGCACCGTGAAGCTCACCCCCGGCTTCGTCCAGGTCAACTCCGACGGCGACTGGACCATCGCGGCGAAGTAGCGTTCCGCTACCCAACTGAAGGCCCCGCGGGACCCGGCACTTGTGCCTGGTCCGGCGGGACCTTTTGCGTCCGTCGGTTGAGCGCGGCGAAGACAGGGACCCGCTGGTTGAGCCTGCCGAAACCTGAATTCCACGCGTGGGCATACAGGTTGAGCTACAAGGTTTCCTGCGCTCAGCCAGGCACGACATAGCCCCTCGACTGCTCCGTAACCGCCCTTATGGGGCCGCAAAACGGCAGGTACGGAGCAGTCGATGGTAGATGCGACGACGGCGCTTCCGTGGTTGAGCGCGTCGAAACCTGCGGGTTGAGCCTGTTGAAACCGGCGTGTCGACGAGCTCGGTCGGCGGAACCCGGGCCCCGGTGGTTGAGCCTGTCGAAACCCGCGTGTCGAAATCGCACTCATCGCCTCTCGAAACCATGTTGTATTGCCGTCTTTCCCTTTGGCCCAGCTGAGCGCACAATGTCCCTGCGAGCCGCAGGATGACCGTGCGGCTCCGTAGGCTGGCGGTAGACATGGGCAGGAAACTTTCAAAGGCGTCTGTTTCGGCACTCAAAGCAAATTCAATATCTAGTTCGGAGCGACACCGGCTCTTGAAAGCCGGGGCCCCGGTTCTTGGTGTTCTGCTGGTATTGGGCATGCTTTGTCTGGCGGAGGTTGGGACCGTGCCGGCCGCGGCAGTGAACACAGCTGTCGGGGCGCAATTCACGCCGCGTCTGGCGTCCACGCCTACACCGACGGAAGATCTTGGCCCGCTGTGTGCCCAAGCCGCTGGTCTGACCAAGGCAGGCAAACCTGCGGACGCCTTGGCCCTGATTGAAAAGGTCCGCGGCCAGGGACGGAGCCCCGCTCTGCCAGCGACGACGGCCTGCGAGCTGGAGCGGCTTGCGGCCGTCCGAGCGGCAGCGCAGCCCGCGCCACCGGCCCCACCTCAGAACCCGGCCGAGAAGGCAGGCGCCAACTGGGACCGGTTCAACGCGGAGTGGATAACGCCCCTTTCGAAGGCTGGACTCGCGTTGCTGGGGCTGGTCGTTTCCTTTCTGCTGCTCGCGCGGCTTTTGGTGATTGTTCCAAAAATGCCCTTCATCAAGATGCGTCCGGAGTGGCGGGCAGGACTGTTGTTCGGTGGGCTGGGCCTGATACTCCTGGGTTCCGTCGGCATGGTTCTTGCGCTCGGCTCAGCAGCTACGGGCGCTGGCCTCATCGGCATCGTCTGGGGCTTCGTCGCCCTCGAGTGGGCTTTTATCGCGACATGCGGTGCTGCGGCTGTCGCCCTTTATCTCAGCAGCCGGCTGCGTGTGTCGTTGGACGTGCGCGGTTCGGATGGCAAGAGCAGCGGAGCTGACACTGGGCACATTGCTGCCCTTCTGCATGAGTTCGGCACCGCACCACCGAGGGGAGTCGAGACCACTGTAGGCACCGACGTCAATGACCTCGGCGACACCGCTGTGGCCCTGACGTTCAGCAACAAGTTCCTGGCTACGGCTCAGAAGGTCTTGACTTCTATTTTTGGAGTCACTCCATGGAGGGTGACCGCTTCCCCCGTAGGCGAGGACACACTGACCGTCGCCATCACGCGAAACGGCTGGACGGTTAACGCGGCCAACATCGACCGGAGGGCCTTGGGTCTGGCAACGGCACAGGTCGGGGCTGCCGAGGGCAGAGCAACAGCGTCGAAGGCGGGCTCCGATGTGCAGGCAGAACTGCATAAGATGGCGGCCGCCTTTGTTCTGACTTCACTCGCCCTCAAGCATCATGGGTTCGAAGGGCTTTGTGGTGCCACGGACTGGCGCAGCCTCGGGCTTCACTGCATCGCCACTACCGACTCCGGCATTGCAGAGGAGCAGAAAAGGAAGCTGCTGGGCGCTGCCCTTGATTACGACGCCGGAAACATGCCCGCCGAGGCGGCATTGCAACATTCGTTGTTCCGGGAAAGCACCAATGAAAAGACGCTTCGGACCTATGCGGAGTGGTTGCTAGGCAGGGCTACGGGGATCAGGGAGGACATCAGGCGGCGAGCGAAATCGGCAGCAGGCTACATGCCTCTCGTTTACCGGATTGAACTGACGTTACTCAACGTTGTCCTGAACCTGCCGGCCCAGGACCCAGAACTAGGTCCGTGGCGCAAACTGGCACGAGACATCGCTGGGAACATGGTTCGCGAACTCGGGCCGTCGGAGCGGCTGCACGTCCCTGGCCCCTGGGCCCATGCGATGCGCCTGTACGCCGCGCTCGCCTACGAGGACCTCCGTCCCTCCCGTGTCGGGAAGGTCGCTCCGCGCAGTGAGCTGTACGTCCAAGCGCTTGCGTCTGTTGCGCCGCGCACTGCATACAACGCGGCATGCAGCATCGCCCGGAACAAAGGTGCGGTAGCCGAAGCGGACGTGACCCAGCGGCTGGAGTACGCTTTTGCCGACTCCGAGTTCAAGGCCTGGGCCAGGAAGGACCCCGAGCTCGCGGAACTGCGGCAGCAGGAAACTTTCCTGAAGTTCCTGGGGATACAGCCGCGGCAGGACTTCTGGAAGCTCGAAGCGTTTGAGCCTTACGAAAAGCAGCTGCGTAAAGCAGGGATAGCAAGCCCACGCGATCTGTACGCACACGATGTGGGACAGAGTGACATCAGCGCGTACCTGCAAGTAAACCCGTTGCTGATCAAGCGCCTTGCCCGGCTGGCAGCCCTTGTCCGCCGAGCCGAGGCAGTGCCGTCCTGGGGCGCGACTAAGCCGGCGCAGACGTTTCGGGTGGAAGTGATTGGGGCGCTTGTGCAGGCCGGCATTGAACGTCCAGAGGACATTCCCTTTGCGGGCCAGCCCGGTATTGACGACACCTTCGTTAAGAAGCTGCAGGACACCATTAGGGAGCGGGTTCTCATAGCCCCGGACGCCGCGCCGCTGAAGGAGTGGCTGCGCCGGCTGAAGAAGAAGCGGCCGGTGGAGCAGGAAGCCGTTCAGCCTTCCGAGGTCTCCGACGAGGAGACATGAAAGATGGTCTCCTCGGGCTCGGCTTCCAATGAGCGTTCGAAGACCTTGAGTGCCTTCGCAACTTCGGGAAGGGATTCCTGCCGGTCCAAAGCGAGGTTTCCTGAGCCCTCTGAGGCGGTGGGTTCACCCAGCGGCGTTGGCCAGGGCCGCGGCGAGGTCCGGCAGTGACGCCACTGTGTAGTCCGGGGTAGTGAAGTACGCCGGGTAAGGCGCGCCCGAACGGTTGATCCAGGCGGTCCGGAGTCCTGCTCGCGCGGCGCCGTGGATGTCCCAGGGGTGGACCGCCACCAGCAGCAGCTGCTCCGGATCCGTGCCGCAGGCTGCCCCGGCATGGTCGTAAGCCGCGCGGGCGGGCTTCCACGCCGGGGCGTCCTCGACCGACAGCAGACGGTCGAAGCTGCCCCGGATTCCGGCGGCGGTGAACAGTTTCTCCGCAACGCTGGTGGAGCCGTTGGTCAGCGTCACCAGCCGGTATCCGGCTGCCTTCAGGGCCGACACTCCTTCCGGCACGTCCGGGTGGAGTCCCAGACCGGCCATGCCCTGCATGACGTGGTCGACGGCGGCGTCGGTCGCCCGATTCAGGTCCACACCGGCCAGGAGTCCGCGCAGCGCCTCGGCGCCGATTTCGGCGAACGCGGTGTTGTCGCCTGCCGCGGTGAGGGCGAAGCCGTCACGCAGGAGGGTGGCGAACCACAGCTTGGCGAGCGACGCCGGTGCGCCGGTTTCGGCGAACCGCTCGGCCAGCGGGGACATGTCGGAGAGCGTTTCGTTGACGTCGAAGACGACGACGGAGGGTTGGGTCGGCACGGAACGGCTCCTTCTGCTGCGGCTGGGTCGTGCCCAGTCTTACGCAGCCCGCACCTCGGCGGTAGGGCTCACGGATGGGGAAGTTCGACGGCGGTACTCGCCTCCGTGCGAACCTCCAACTCATCGAGTGCTCCATAACTGCCCTAATGGGTGCGCAAAAGGGCCGTTATGGAGCAATCGATGGAAGAAACTACCCAGCCGCCGCGTAGGCCTTCGGCAGCTTCAGTCCGCGCTGGTCCATGAGGGTGCGCAGGCGGGTGGGGTAGTCCGTGATGATGCCGTCCACTCCGATGTCCATCAGGCGGGCCATGTCCGCGGTGGTGTTCACGGTCCACGGGATGACGGGCAGGCCGTACTCGTGGGCCTCGGCGATCATCTGCGGGGTGACGGAACGGAACGTGGGGGAGATGACGTCGTAGCCCAGGGCCTTGGCGGCCTTGGCGAGGGAGCCGTCGTAGTCATCGATGTCGATGCCGCCCAGCTCCGGTGAGGCGCCGGGCTTGCCCACCTGCAGCCAGGCGTCGCCGCTGGAGAGCGCCACGACAGGCAGTTGCGGGGCAATCTTCTTGGTGTAGTTCAGCGTTGACCAGTCGAACGACTGCACAGTGGTGCGGCCGGACATGCCCGCCATGTAGATCTCGGTGACCACGGCCTTGGTGAGCGCCACCGCGCCCTCGCCGCCCGCCTGCCCGTCCTCCACCTTGGTCTCCACGTTGAAGCGGATCTTCTTGGCGCCGTAGTCGCGGACCAGCTGGAAGACATCCCTGAGCTCGGCGATGCGGTTGCTCTCGATTACCTGCTGCTCCGGGTATCCGGCCAGCTGGGCGTAGCCGCAGTTGAGCGTCTTGATCTGGGCCAGCGACAGCTCTGCCACCCGGCGGCCCGCATAGGGGAACTCGGGATCGTTGGGCGTGGCGGGAGCGGTGTCCGCGCACTTGTTGGCCTGCATCGTGTCGTCGTGCCAGACGATCACCTTGCCGTCCTCGGTCAGGTGGGTGTCCAGTTCGAGCGTGCTCACGCCCAGCTTCAGCGAGTTCCCGAAGGCGGCCAGCGACTCCTCGGTCCACTCGCCGCGGCCGCCGCGGTGCGACTGCAGGTCGAAGGAGCCGTTGCGCTCGTTCGTCGTGATGGCTGAGGTGGCAGTACCGGCAGCGTTCGACGACGGCGTCCCGGCGTCCGCCGTCGGGGCAGCGACGGCGGGTCCCGCCGTCGCTGTTAAGACGGCGGTGAAAAGCGCGACGGCGGCCGCTGCGGTCAGGACTTTGCGCATGGTTTTGGTTCCTCCCGGATGACGGTGGCCGGCGCTGAGCCGCCGACCCGTTCACCCTAGGGAGGCCAGGTGGCCTGCGGTCTGCAGGGAGGTGGCGCTGAGGTTAACAGGCCGCAGCGGCCCATTGATAGTCACCCTGGTGCTCGCATGCCTTCCGGTTGCCTTGCGTATTGACAGGCCGATGAGGCGGGAATATCTTCTGGTTTGACGGGGCTTTAGCCCTTGTTGCTCATTGTTTCGGCACTGGCTTCGGGCCGCTTCCGGTGTGGCGACGGCGCCGCCGGAAAGGGCACCAGCCGCGCGTGTCCGGGCATCATCCCGCTACGGCGCGGCGGCCTGGCACCCTGGGGAATATAAACGGTCTCATTCAATTGGGAGCAAGAAATGTCCGACGGGGCAGGCCTGATCAAGCGTTTTTACACGGAAGTAATGGAGGCCGGAAACCTGGCGCTTATCGACGAGTTGGCAACGGATGACTACGTCGATCACGAGGAGGCTCTTCCTGGACAGCCGCCGGGCAAGGAGGGCGTCCGGTACTTTGTGACTGCGGTCCGGACTGCCTTCCCGGACATCAGGGTCAAAAGCATCGAGCCGTCGTTCTCCGACGGGAACATGGAAGCGTGCCACGTCATTCTCACCGGTACCCACGGAGGGGAAATGAGTGGTATTCCGGCAACGGGAAACACCGTCGAATTCGCCAGCACAGACATCATTCGCGTGATGGACGGAAAAGTCGCTGAGCACTGGGGCACCACCGACAACATGACGCTCATGCAGCAGATCGGCGCCCCAGGCACAACAGGGTGATCCGACAGCGGTGCCTGGGGCGCGCTTCGATGTGCCCGTTTGAGCCGGCTCGGGGCCGCCCGGTCACGGCAGCCAGGCGGTGACGAAACCGCCACGGGACTGGTCGGGGGACGGCTGTTCCCGCTCAGATCCGGCCAGATTGGCTGTGCCCGAAGCGTCCAGCGACAGCACCCGGCCGTACATCGAGCACAGCTCCTCAACTGTGTGAGTGCTGCAGCGCCAGCCTGCCGGTTCGAGCAGCTCCACCGGGTCCGGCGGGTCGGCCCGCGCCAGCAGTTCGCTCATGGGCAGGCCCGTCTGCTCACTGAACTCGCGCAGCTTGGCTTCGATGTCGTCCGTCTTCGGCAGGGCCACGGCGCGCTCAATCACCGCCCGCGATCCCGGCGCCGACAACGCCGCCACTTCCCCAAGCACGGCACGCTGCGAAGCGGCGTCCAAGTACGGCAGCAGGCCTTCGAGGACCCACGTGGTGGCCTGCCCAGGGTCAAAACCGGTAGCGAGAAGTTGCTCCCGCCACGGCAGGGACAGGTCCGCGGGCAGGGAAATCAGTTTGCAGCGGGGCTCCGCGGCAAGTCGGCTCATCACGTGGGCCTTGAACTTCAGGACGGTGGCACTGTCGATCTCAAAAACCTTGGAGCCGTCGGGCCAGTCGAGCCGGAACGCCCGGGTGTCGAGTCCCGCCCCGAGAACCACGTTCTGTGCGGTGGGTGTATCGGACTGCAGGAAATCGTCGATGAACCGGGTCCGCATGCCGATGTAGATGGACGCCAGCAGAAGTGGCTGCTGCAGGGGAGGGGCCTCCGCCGGTTCCGCCGGCCACACCGTCGGCAGGTCCAGGTGGGAGCGGGCGGCCACCACCAGGGCGGAGGCGAACGGATCCGCAACCAACGCGTCGGCCCGTGACGTCTCAACGGCACGGCCCGCCGCCACCGCAAGGGCCGTCAGCGGCAGCCCCTGGTCCTCCAGTTCGGTACTGCCTGCAGGTTCAGTCATGCCTGGCCTCCCGCCGTCGTGGATCTTGTAGGCGAGCCTACCGTGATGGCCATAACGGTTCCCCAGAACGGCTTTCCAAGGCAGCCCCGGCGCGACGGTTCAGCGGCCGGCGGTCCCCATGCGCGTCAGGCCTGCGCGGGGTTGTCCCACCAGCCTTCCCAGGCCGAAGACGTGAGCTGGCCCTGGGGGAAATCGGTGTTCGATCCGGCATCGCCGAATGCGGAATTCCCGTCATTGCGCGAGGAATTGAAAAACAGGTTCAAGGTATTCCAAAGCATGGCTAATTCCTTTCAATTGACCTGCGGATGACTCTCTTCTTTCAGGTAGGAATTAGCGTAGCCACGGCATGTTTCATGGCGTCGACCCAACGTTTCGTTCTTGTATCGGTCTGCTCACATGGCATCGCGAACCGAATCGCGGACCTGTTTGGCGAGGAGCACCTAGAGCCTGTCTGCCGGAGGCTTGATCTCGACAGGCTCGATCAGCGCTTGCTGGTCATGCAACGGGCGGCCGGCTGGCCAGGATCAGTGGCAGCAGGGCTGCGGGGGAGGTGACGACGGCGGCCGCCTCCGACGCTTCCCCGGCGTCCCCGTAGCCCCAGCGCGCGAATATTGTCGGGATTCCATGTTGGGCGGCTCCGGCGATGTCGTAGCTTCGGTCTCCCACCATCGCGGGGCTGGAGATGTCTACGCCTTCGGATTGGAGCCGCACCAGCAATTCGGCGATCACCTCTGACTTGCTCGCTCTTCCGTCGTGGTCTGACGCGCCGCAGATGTTGACGAAGTAGCCGTCAATTCCAAACCTTCGGGCGAGTCTTATCGCTTGATCCTCCACCTTGGAAGTGGCGACAGCCATTGGCATGCCGGCCGAGTGCAGGTGGTCAAGCAGTTCTACGATCCCGTCGTAGGGGATGGACTGTTCGGCGCCGTGAGCGGCGTACTCTCTGCGGTAGTGTTGGAGAGCTTTTTGGGCGGTTTTTTCGTCCAGCTGTGAGACTGTTCTGAAGGACTCGATCATCGGCGGCCCGACGAAGCGGCGCAGTTTGTCCATCGATGGGACCGGTGCGCCTACAGTTGCCAGGGCGTGGGCCGCGCTTGCTGTAACGCCGGGAGCTGAATCCAGCAGCGTTCCGTCCATGTCGAACAGAATGCAGCTATTGCCAGTAAGGGCGGGCCGGATCTGCTGCAGAAGTGTCATTTTTTCAGGGGCTTTCGGTCTTGGAGCGGGTTCCGGTTGTCCGGGCAATTTTTGTGGTGAAGGGTAGGCATGGATCGAGTGAGTCTTGATCAGATAGATCAGAGGATTCTTGCGGAGCTCACGAAGAACGCCCGCATGAGCCACGCAGAGCTGGCCACCAAAGTCCTCTTGTCGAGGAACGCTGTGCGCCAGCGGATCGACCGGATGGAACGGCAAGGGTATATCCAGGGGTACACGATTGTTGCCGGCCCGCCCGGTCAGGGGCCGGTGTCCGCGTTCCTCATGGTTTACAGGAAGGACCGGGTACGTGGTGCAGACGTCATCAACGTATTGCGGTCGATTCCGGAAGTGGTCCTGTGTGACGTCGTGAGCGGTGACTTTGACCTGCTGGTGAGGGTCGAGGCCCGCTCGCTGGAGAGGGTTCAGGAGATCTGGGAGCAGATCGCGGCCATTCCCGGCGTCACGGACACGGTCACGGCCATGACGCTGTCCAGTTATATCAGGCGGGGCGCCGGAGGTGCCGGCGCCACCGAGTGAAGGTGATCAGCCTCCGGACATGGCGGCACTTCAGGAACTCGGCCAGTTCTTGATGCAGATGACCTTGGGCTGGGTCATCTCCTCATACGCGAAATGGACGCCCTCCCTGCCCATGCTTCCGTACTTCGCCCCGCCGAACGGCATGCCGTCGAACCGGTAGTCGGAGGAGTCGTTGATCATGACGCCGCCAGCTTCGAGCTGCTGGGCTGCCTCCATCGCCCTGGCCAGGGAGTCGGTGAATATGCCCGCATGGAGACTGAACTCGATGGCATTCGCGACTTCGATGGCCTCTTCGAAGGTGTCGAACTTGCGAAGCATGACCACGGGCCCGAAAACTTCCTCCCGCCACAGGCTGCTGTCCTCCGGGACGGCTTCCAGTACGGTCGGCTGAAGCACATTACCGTCACTGACATTGCCTGCGAGGAGTACAGCGCCGGCGCCGAGGGCGGCGTCCAGCTTGCTTTGCAGCCCCTGCAATGCCGCGGGGCTGATTATGGGCCCGACATCCGTCTGTTCATCCGATGGATCTCCGGCAACCAACCTGGCCGTTGCCTCCAGGAATCGACGGCGGAACTCGCCGTACACCGGGGCGGCTACGAGGATCCGCTGCACGCCCACGCAGTTCTGGCCGGCTGCCCAGAACGCTCCGGAGACGCAGGATTCCACGGCGTTTTCGATGCAGGCATTATCCAGGACAATCACGGGGGCGTTTCCGCCGAGATCCATCGACAGCTTCTTCAGGCCTGCGGTGCGGGCGATACTCTCACCAGTGGAGAACCCTCCGGTAAAGGACACCATTCGTACGTCCCGGGACCTGATTATTGTTTCGGCTACCTCCCGGTCGCCATGAACAACGGTGAGTGCCTCCGGCGGGAGCCCGCAGTTCACGAGAACGTCCGTGAGCAGCTGGGCCGACAGCGGAGTCAGTGCGGAGGGTTTGAGAATCACGGCGTTTCCTCCGGCGAGTGCCGGGCCGACCTTGTGTGCCACGAGATTAAGGGGGTCATTGAACGGGGTGATCGCGGCAATGATGCCTAGTGGCTCCCGCGAGTACCAGCCGGTGCGCTCCTCCGAGCCTTCATAGGAGTCGAAGGGGATGACTTCACCTGCGTTCCGGCGCGCTTCGGCAGCAGAGAGGCGGAGCGTGTTGACCGCGCGCAGTACTTCCTTCCGTGCCTGGCGAATCGTTTTCCCGGCTTCGGACACAATTGTTTGTGCGAACTCCTCGGTGCGCTGCTCGATCTCCGTTGCCGCGCTGTCCAGTATCTTCCCGCGCGCGTTCCGGGACAGTGCCTGTGCCTTCCGGGCGCCGATGCGGGCCGTTTCGATCACGGCTTTTCCGGCGTTGGCTTCGGTCAGCGAAACCGCGCCGACCACCCTTCCGTCGTACGGACTCGTCACGTCACGGAACTGCGGCAGCGCCGTTTCCGTCGAACACAGTGTGGATTCAGGCATTTGCAGATACTTCCGTCCTGGCTGCGTGGATGGCGATGATGTCAGAGAGCAGGGCATAGGCGGTCTCCACGCGGCCGGCCCCCGGCCCTGACACGGTGACTGCCCCCAGAAGATCGGTCTCGAAGGACACTGCGTTGGTCGCACCGGAAACGCCGGCCAGACCATGATCGAGTGGGAGCGCTACAGGGGAAACGCCTGCGGTCACGGTCCCGTCCGGGTTCCGCCGTGCCGCACCGATGAGCTTCCAGCGGCGCCCCTCGCGGGCTGCCTTCTGAATATTCTCCGGCGTCACGGTCGAAAGACCCCGCCGCTGAACGTCCTTAAGCCCGATGCCTGCATCGAGCAGCTCGTTGGCCAGGATGAGGACCTTGAGCTGGACGTCGTAACCCTCGATGTCTGCTGAGGGGTTTGCTTCGGCGTAGCCGCGTTCCTGTGCCTCGCTGATGGCCGTTTCGAAGTCCAGGCCGTCTTCCATCCGCCCGAGCACGTAGTTGCTGGTGCCGTTGAGAATGCCTTCGAAGCCGTTCAGCTCAAGCCCCGCGAACATCTTCTTGGCCAGGCGGATGACGGGGGTGCCGCTCATGACGGCGCCCTCGAATTCGAAGTGCACGCCGTTCTGTTCGGCCAGGGAAGTCAGCTCGGCACCACGAAGGGCAACCGGGCCCTTGTTCGTTGTGCAGACGCTCTTGCCTGATTCGAGTGCCCAGCGCACGTGCGAAACGGCCGGCTCGCCGTCCTGCGGATTCGTGAAGGTGGCCTCGCAGATGATGTCTGCGCTGCAGTTGCGGATCACTGCCTCGTTGTTGGTGTCCGCGGACCCTCCGTGCGCGGCGAAAGACTCGCTGCCGGCGGCCAGGCTGAGGGGGATTGAGAGGTCAATTCCTTCGGGCTGGACCAGGGATCCGAGGCGCAGATCGGTGATGGCCACCACCCGGAGGCCGAAGCCCAGCTCGGACCGGAGTGTCTCGCCTCGTGTTGCTATCAATTCGGCCAGCGTCCTGTTGACGCCGCCGAAGCCGATCAGCGCAATGTCATAGGTGGTCATGGTGCTCCTTCATCAGTTACATCGGTCCTCCAATGCTGACCGCATTCCATGTCCGTCGGTGCATGTGATTGTGACCGAAAAGCAGGGCACATTGACCATCGGACTGCCGATTCGGCAGCGGGGCTTGCCGTAACCTTCGGTCAACATAGACATGTTCAAATGTTTTTAATGACCAAAACGGCATTTTTGTGTTACTTTCGTCACCACCGCTACTGCACCGCCCGCGTCGGCTTGTCCCCTGCGCCCGGGCAACGTGCGCACTCTTCGCATCAGACTTGCCACTCACCTGGGAGAAACCATGGAACCCTCATCACCCGTCCAGCTAGAACCACAGCCAACGGTTCCGCCGTCGACCGATTCCGGTCTCCGGCGGTCCATGGGGGCAAGGCATTTGGTCATGATCGCCATGGGTGGGGTGATCGGTTCCGGGCTTTTCCTGAGCTCGGGCTACACCATTTCCCAGGCCGGGCCACTCGGTGCGGTCATCGCCTATCTCATCGGCGCCTTTGTTGTGTACCTGGTGATGGCCTGCCTCGGCGAACTCGCCATCGCCTATCCGGTCTCCGGCGCCTTCCATATCTACGCGGCGAGGTCGATAGGGCCGGCCACCGGGTTCACCACGGCCTGGCTCTACTGGCTCTGCTGGGCAGTGGCCATCGGATCCGAGTTCACTGCCTCCGGACTCCTGATGCAGCGCTGGTTTCCGGGTGTTGACGTCTGGGTCTGGTGCGTCATCTTCGCCTCTGTCCTCTTCGGCCTCAATGCAGTTTCTTCGAAGTTCTTCGGCGAATCCGAGTTCTGGTTTGCCATCGTCAAGGTCGGCGCCATCGTGGTCCTCATCGTTCTCGGCGGCGCGGCCCTGTTCGGCCTCCACCCGCTCAGCCAGGGGGCCAACCACCCTGCCATGTTTGAGAACTTCAACACCGCCAGCGGACTCTTCCCCAACGGCTTCACCGGCGTTCTCGTCACCGCACTTGCAGTGTTCTACGCCTTCTCCGGCTCAGAGCTCATTGGCGTGGCAGCCGGCGAAACCGCCGACCCCGCCACCAGCATCCCCAAAGCGATGCGCAGCACCGTCATCCGTCTGCTGATCTTCTTCGTCGGGGCAATCGCTGTCATCGCCGCCACCATCCCGTTCGATCAGGTGGGACTGGATGAAAGCCCGTTCGTGACGGTCTTCTCATCCATCGGCATTCCTTATGCCGCCGACATCATGAACTTCGTCATCATCACCGCACTCCTTTCAGCCGGAAACAGCGGTCTCTTCTCCTGCGCACGGATGCTCTACTCCCTGGCCGACGAGGGGCATGCCCCCCGGGCGCTGAAGAAGCTGACCCGCCGAGGCATCCCCATGACTGCGCTTTCGGTCAGCATGCTCGGTGGCCTGGCATCACTCATCAGCAGCGTCGTTGCCCCTGAAACTGTCTACTTGGCCCTCGTCTCGGTGGCAGGATTCGCCGTCGTCGGAGTCTGGATGTCCATCACGGCCTCGCATTTTTTCCACAGGAGGTCCTTCGTCAAGAACGGCGGCGATGTTGCGGCTCTTTCCTACAAGGCCCCCCTGTTCCCGCTGGTGCCGATCCTGGCCTTCTCGCTCTGCCTCATTTCGCTCATCGGCATCGCCTATGACCCGAACCAGGTCGCCGCCCTCTATTTTGGATTCTCTTTCGTTGGCGCCTGCTATGCCTTCTTCTACTTCAAGTACGGACGCAAGGCGCGCGCAGACCAGCTGTCCTGACGCCGTCGTCCACCATCCTCCAGACGCTTGGTGGCGGGGGAGTTCCGTCCCCGCCACCAAGCTCGGAGATCAGCTCCAACATGTGAGAATAGGCGTAGTCATCGGGCGGAAGGAGCATGGACGGTGGATTCTTCCTCGGAAGCGTCATCCATGGCCCAAGGGCTTCGGATAGTTCGGCTGGTCGCGGATCGGGAGAAGCGGGGAAGACGCCTGCTCGGCGTTTCGCAGATCGCGTCCGAGCTGGAGATGGAACAAAGCCGTGTCTCCCGGCTGACGCAGGAGCTGTGTGAGCTGGGACTGCTGGAACGCGTGGAACGCGGGCCTTTCCGGACGGGCCCACGTTTTTTCGGTCTGGCCGCAGCGCTGAATACCGGCTGGGTCCGCGAATCAAAAGCCGCACTTGAGTCTTTGGTGGCTTCGTTCGGCCTGAGATCCCGGATTTCCGTGCGTGAGGGCTTCCGCGTCATTCTCCTGCGGACCTCCGGCCAGGACGCGGTTCCCGGCAGCTTCGTCAAACCCGGCATGGTGACACCCGTGTGGTGCACCGGGTCCGGCCGGGCCCTGCTTTGGGACGAGCAGCAGCCGGCCGTTCAGGCCCTCCTTGAGGCCGTCAACTTCATTGGCGTGGGCGGCCCGGGGGCGGCCCATTCACCGCAGGAAGTCGTCGAACTGATGGACCGGGACAGGGCGCGGGGCTTCATTGTCGCGGCGGAAGAATTCGAGCACGGAGTCTACGAGCTGGCCGTTCCGGTCCGCGGCGCTGACGGCTCCATTCTTGCCGCGCTCAGCGTCCTGGGCAGTCGGGCCGAGATCATGTCCGGCACCGATGACATCGCAACGGCCCTCATGGCAGCGGCCAAACGGCTTGGCTCCAGTGAGGGGCGCACGCGGCACGACGCCGGCCGGAAGGGCCTTGCCAGCTAAGGCCCGTTTTGCGGCGCGACCTGACCCAGCGTCGACTCAAGCCACTTTCCCCAGGACACGAGGGCAGCGGCGCAGGACTCCATCCTCGGCTGCAGGCGTGTCTTGGCGCCTACCACCTGCAGCGCTGCCACTACCTCGCCCTTGAAGTCGCGAACCGGAACGGCCAGGGAATACAGCCCCGGCTCGGCTTCCTCGTCGACGATGGAGTATCCCCGTGCCCGGGCGGCGCGCAGCCGTGACAGGAAATCCTCGACGTCGTGGGGTGTGTTGGGGCCGTGGCGCACGAACGCGACGCCGGAGAAAAGGGTTCGGACGTCGTCGTCCGACGCTTCCCAT
The DNA here is from genome assembly GCF_044054585.1 of Arthrobacter sp. UC242_113. NCBI lineage: Bacteria > Bacillati > Actinomycetota > Actinomycetes > Micrococcales > Micrococcaceae > Arthrobacter > Arthrobacter sp. UC242_113. The sequence goes on from NZ_CP171968.1 coordinate 209,889, forward strand.
AGCAGCGCCTGACCGGCATCGCTGCAGTAGGCCGGGTAGGGCCGGCCCAGCCAGGAACCGATCATGTTGCTGCTGGCCGGCACACGCTCACCGACCGTGACCGTGCTGTCTCCGCTCAGAACTCCGAGGAAACATCCTTCATCAGTTTCACCGGCCAAGCCTTCCAGGGCAGTCGCGCCGTCAGTCTGCAACCGCTGTTCTGTCAACACTTGGGCGTCCGTCAGGAGCGACCAGTCCAGGGTGTAGGTCCGATGGTCGCTGCGCGCCAGAAACCCCTCCTGCTGGCCCGTCCGCAGGCTGCGCGCAACCTGGCTGCGGTCTTTGCCCAGATCGGCTGCTATATCCGCGACCGTTCCGCCGGGCAGGCCTTCTGCGTTGCGCGAGCCGACCGCTAGGACAGCCATAATTCCCCGGCCCATGCTGGATGTCTTGGACATGGATCCGATTCTAGTCACTGGACGAGCGCGTCTTAGTGGATGGCGAAGACCCGGGCAGGAAAACCGCTGCCGTCCAGTGGCTTGGGCCAGCTGGCAATGAGGGCAGCGCCCGCTTCTGGAAGTCCGTCCAGGTTGGCCATCAGCTCGATCTGCCACCGGTTCTGCGCCAGGACGTAGGTTTCCAGGGTGAAATCCTGGCGGGATGTGGCCAACCCGGGGTCTGTGTCCGTCTGTTCATGACCGACGGCGGTAACCGACCGTTCCTCAACCAGGAAGGAGAGGACTTCCTGCGACCAGCCAGGTGTGTGGCTGACACCGTCATCGTCCCTGTTTGCCATGGCGGCAGCGTCGGGCCAGTGGTGGCTCCACCCCGTCCTCAGTGCCACAAAGGCCCCCGGCGGGATGGCACCGTTGCGGTGTTCCCAGGCCTTGACGTCCTCCAACGTCGGAGTGGCGTCCGCATTTGCCCTGACGCGCTCGGTGATGTCGAGGACGGCCAGCGGAAGGACCATTTCCTTCACGGGAATCTGGTCCAGGGTCCGTCCGTGGGAGGTGAAATGCGAGGGGGGATCAACGTGTGTTCCCCATTGTCCGATGATCGAGTAGCGGTGAGCAGTGAAACCGTCACCCTTCTCCAGGTCAAATACGGCCTCCCTGACTTCGTCGGGGAATGCCGGGAAGTGTGGCTGGCCGGGGTGGAAGGCGTGCGTCAGGTCAGTGAATGATCTGCCGGCAAGCAGCGTCTGCAGACCGTCCCAAAGGGAGGTTGTTGCGACTTCACTCATGATGCAGCCTGGCTTTCAGCGAATGCCGGAAGGGCAGTGCTGGAAACGCTGATTGGCCCGGACAGCTCGATGACAGGGACCTCCCACGGGTGGATATCCACGATGTGCTGAAGGAAGAGTTCCACCGTGGCGTCGTCAAGGGCTGCATCGAAGTACGTTGTCAGCACAAGGGTCGGCGAAATCGTCTGCTGGCCCACCTGCCCCAATGTAGGGTTGGCGCCGGCGGCGCAGGTGAACCCCTCGAAACCCAAGCCTGATTCGAAGACGTGCCGGTAGTTGCCGAAATCCCCGAGGTCAGGGGATTCCGCCACAGCCTGGAGCAGGGCTTCAATGCCTGCCTCATCCTTGAATGCTTCTGCCTCGCCGTCGGCCAGCCGCGAGAAGGTCTCCGAGGCTATGGGCCAATGCACACGCAGCTTGCGCACTGGTTTCATGTCAATTTTCAAGGAAAGCCTCCTGATCGGTTAGCAGCGGCGGTGTCTGATTGCCATGGTGACACGGTGTGGTGATCATTACAAGCATTGAAAAATGCTTATTATGAACATAAGCGCGGGGTAATGCGCTCACCGCAGCGCCTCATGCCGAGCCGGCAAAGACGAACCGAACCGCTTGGAGCCCAGAGAATGCCCAGTAACACCACGCTCTCCCGCATCCTCGATGCCGGAGCAAACCTGACCTTGGATGGCGCACTTGCCACCGAGCTTGAAGCGCACGGCTGCAACCTGGACGACCCCTTGTGGTCGGCTAAACTCCTCCTGGAGCAGCCGCTGCTCATCAAGCGCGTGCACCGCGATTACTTCCGCGCCGGTGCCACAGTCGCCACCACGGCGAGCTATCAGGCAACACCTCTGGGATTTGCGCGGCGCGGCATCGGTGAGGCAGAGGCCTTGGAGTTGGTGGCCCTGAGTGTTCGCCTGGCCGACGAGGCGCGCCGCGAGTACCTGGCCGAAAACGCTGGCGCGGGCTCCCTGTTAGTTGCAGGATCGGTGGGCCCCTACGGCGCCTACCTGGCTGATGGATCCGAATACCGGGGGGACTACGTCCTCAGCCGAAGCGAGTTTTTGGAGTTCCATCGGCCGCGAATCGCAGCCCTGGTGGAGGCCGGAGCGGACGTGCTTGCGTGCGAGACGCTGCCCTCCCTGCCGGAAGCGGAGGCCCTCTTGGCGCTCATGGAAGAGTTCGACGTCGAAAGCTGGCTGTCCTTCACGCTACGGGACGGCGGGCACATCAGCGACGGTACTCCATTGGAGCAAGTGGCAAAGCTCAGCGGGGCGCAGCCGCTAGTTGTGGCCATTGGCGTGAACTGTGTGCCGCTGGAGATGGTCTCCCCAGCCCTCGGCGCTCTGGGCCAAGCCACGGACACGCCCCTGATCGCGTATCCAAATTCCGGCGAAAGCTATGATGCCGTCACCAAAACATGGGGGCCGGCGTCGGCCGTTGCGGAAGCGGGCAGTCCACAGGCCGCAAGCCTTGCCGAAGGAGCCGTGATGTGGCGTGAACTTGGTGCCCGGCTCGTTGGCGGGTGCTGCCGGACCACCCCGAAGGATATTGCTGCTGTTGCCAGGTTGATGGGAAATCCGCAGCCGCCCACCCCCAACTCCAACAGTCGGTGGCCTTGCACGCTCCACCCATTCCTGAAGCGGGATGCGCGTTTCCTGGGAGGGCTTTCCGCTGCGGCCGCAGTTTCTGCACACGAATCGCGGCCGCAGGGGAAGCCGAACCTGCCCGACGGCGGTGTTAGCCGAGGATGTACGGCAGCGAGGTGGCAGCCAGATACAGATCCTTCTCGTCGGCCTCCTCGTTTGCCGCCGCTCTGCTCACCGGCCTGGTCAGCGTGCTGAGTAGGGGCGTGCCGGCGGTGCCGCCCACGGTCAGCGTCACCGGGGCGTTCAGGATGGGCAGCGGCACTGCCATGATCCCTTGCCGGCCGGAGAGTTCCAGCACGCCGGCGTCGATAATCAGGCGCAACTCGGACTCCTTATCCGCAGGGAGGAACGATTCGGCGAAGTCGGCGTTCCCGTCGACCGTCACCCGGATGCCCTCGCCGTCGTAACTGACGGTGGCCAGGATCGCGGCCTCGGAACCGGACAAGCCTCCTTCGGCACCCGACAGACGGATGACCGTCCCGGCGGTGAGGGTGCAGAGCAGGTCCGCGCCGCCGTCGAGCACGGTCTCGAAAACCCCGGGAGGCATCTCCTCCAGCCGGCCCGGCTGCGAGTAGTTGGCAAGGTCCGCGTGCGGCGTGGCCACCAGGACGTCGCCGTCGAGGGTCAGGGTGTGCGGGATGCTGAGCGCACTGGCCCATTTCCCGCCGGGGTCCAGCACGCCGCGGACCCAGAAGATTAGCGACGGTGCACCGTCCTTGTCCCGGAAGAAGGACGGTGCGTAGTAGCTCTTGCCAAAGCTGAGCTGGCCCCACGACCGGGCGGTGAACTGTGCGCCGGAGTAGCTGCCCACGCCGTAGGCCACGTAGTGCAGCACGTCGTCCTCCCAGATGGAGGTGACCAGGACGTGTGAGCCGTCGATCTCGAACAGCTGCGGGCATTCCCACATCGTGCCGGTCCAGACGGGGTCCGTTTCGGTGCCGTTCCGCTGCGCGGCGATCCCGTCCAGGGTCCATTCGGCGAGGTCGGGCGAGCTGTAGGAAACCGCGGCGGCCGTCCCGCCCTCCAGTCCGGCGCCTACGAACATGCGCCACTGTTCGCCGTCGCGGAAAACGAACGGGTCACGGTAAGCCACCACGCCAAGGTCCGGTGCAGTCGTCAGCTTCGCGCCCTTGGTCCACGTGTTCCAGGAGGTGTCTTCAGGCGTGGCGGTGCGGACGGTGCCGATGCCGATCTCGGGTTCGGTGACCGACGTGTAGAACATGGTGGCAGCACCATCCTGGCCGGTGACGATGGAACCCGACCAGACGCCGTCGTCCCCTTCCCCGGGTGCCACCGCAACACCCTGCTCGGTCCAGGCGATCATGTCCGGGGAGGTGGCGTGGCCCCAGTGGCAGTTGGAAGCCCACGTGGTGCGGCCGGGAACGTACTGATAGAAGAGGTGGTACTGGCCGTCCCTCCAGGTCACGCCCAGCGGGTCGTTGATCCACCCTTCGGCGGCGGTGAAGTGGAGGGCGGGGCGGGGGTCCTGCGTGTTCATGCTGATCCTTCCGTGCTGTGGGTGGTCAGAGGGCCGGGACGCTGCTGGCGGCGAGGAACCGCTGCCGGATCTCGCGCGCCTGCTCGGCGTTGCCCTTCTCCCAGTCGTCGATTTCTGCCCGCCGTTCGTTCCGGACGGCGTCCCGCGCCTCGGTGAACCGCTGCATCCGCTCGGCGGCCGCGTCCCGGGCGGCCTGCTGGGTGGGCGTCAGTTCCGGCAGGGGACGTTCTTCCACTTGGTCGCGCGGCCGCAGCGGCAGGCGTTCCTCGACGGGGTCGATGTCCAGCGTCGGGGAGGGGAGGGTCTGGTACCAGTAGGCGGTGGAGGACCAGTCATCGGAGAGGTGGTTGGCGTGGCCGTGCTCGAAGGTGACCTTGATGCGCTTCTGGAACCTGATGGGGTCAGTCATGTGGAAGCGGTAGCTGTGGTGGAAGCCGGGGACGTTTTCCTCGTGGACCATGGTGCCGTTCATGAGGAAGGCGTTGTGCTGCATGCCCCAGGCGTGGCCGAAGTAGTCCTCCATGCCGGTGCCGTGGAGGCTGGGCGGCCAGGTGTCGTCGTCGATGAAGATCATGTCGTCTCCCTCACCCCACCAGGAGCCTTGGAAGTGACGGACGGCGAGGTTGCAGCCCACATAGTGGCCCTGGCCCTCCGTCTCCAGGACCACGTAGTTGTCCTCACCGGTGAGGTTGGGGATGGCCACCTCTATGCTGTTGGTCTGCAGGTCCGGCGCCCAGCCGGCGTTGGGCTTCTGCCGGCGCCAGTGGGCGTGGAAGTAGGCGGTGTCCTCGGGAAGGGGGTCGGTGTAGAGCTCGTAGTCGATGTAGAAGTACTGCAGGTACGGGATATCGTTCTGGTTTTCGACGACGATCCGGGCCCGGGAGTTGAACGGCATCTCGAAGTAGCTGTTGAACGCTGCACTGCCGCCGAAGGTGTTCAGTTCCCCTTCCTTGGCCGAGACCGAGAGCGGGAGGGAGTCGTAGGAGCCGGACAGGGAGTTCAGCAGTCCGAAGAAGTCGCCCAGGGGTGCGATGACGCTGGGGGTGTCCTGGCCATCCCAGTACATTTTGAGGACGATCTTGCGGTAGTAGTCCGGGTCCACCACTTCCCAGCTGACGCCGAGGGCGTTGTGGATTTCCAGCATGGGGACGCCCACCAGTTCTGGGGAGATCTGGCCGGGGCCCGGCTGGATCCGGCACGACTGGGTCATCCAGATGTGGGTGATGGCGCCTGGGCCTTCAATGTCGGCCAGGACCCGTTCCTCGCCGGGCATGATGATCCAGTTGTCGCGGTTGCGGCCGGTCTGGTCCCAGCTGGAGGCGCGGGCGGTGCGGGCGGTGGAGAGCTTGGTCAGGCTTGAGAGCAGACCGGAGCGCGGTGATGAAGCCAAGGTGGTGTCCCTTCGAAGAGTGGTTTTTTAGCCTTTGACGGCTGACTGGGTGAGGCTGGCGATGATCCACCGCTGGGCCACGAGGAAGACGATGAGTGCCGGGGCGATGGCGATGGTGGTTGCCGCCATCACCTGGGCCACGTTCCCGGCGCCGTAGGGGCCGAGCATCAGGACCAGGCCCAGCGGGAGGGTGGCGGTGTCGGTGCTGTTGAGGAAGATTGACGGGGCGAAGTAGGCATTCCAGCTGCCCAGGAACGTGATGACGCCGAGCGTGCTGACTGCGTTCTTGGCCAGGGGCAGCGCGATCAGGCGGTAGGTCTGCCACGCGGTGGCACCGTCCATGCGGGCGGCGTCGATGATTTCCTGCGGCAGCCCCAGGAAGAACTGCCGGAGCAGGAATACGCCCAGTGCCCCGGTGATGCCGGGCAGGATCAGGCTGAGCGGGTTGTCCAGGAGGCCGAACGTCCGCATCAGGAGGAACAGCGGAATGATGGTCACCTGTGCCGGCACCATCAGCGAGGACAGCAGTCCCACAAAGATCGAGTTGCGGCCGGGGAATTCCAGCTTGGCGAAGGCATATCCCGCCATGGGTGCCGTGATGATCATGCCGACGCTCACCGCGATGGCGATGACTGCGCTGTTGAACATGTTCCGGAGGATAGGCACCGGTCCCGTGACGGCCCCGGCATAGTTGGACCAGTCCCACTCCGTGGGCAGCCACTGCGGCGGCAGGTCGTACGCGTGGCTGGCGTCCCGGAGCGATGTGGTGAACATCCACAGGAAGGGGGCCACCATGCCGATGGCACCGAGGATCAGGAGAGCCACGGAAACGGACTTCCCGACGCCGGGCCGCCGTCGTACGGCTTTTCCGGCACCTTTGCCGGACGCAAGGATTGGGACGTTGAGATTACTCATTGTTCACCCATGACTTCCTGAGGCGGAACTGGACCATGGTCACCAGCATGATGATCAGGAACAGTGTCACCGCGATGGCTGAGGCATAGCCCATGTCGAACTTGTTGAAGGCCACCTCGGCGATGTACATGACCACGCTGCGGCTGGCATCGCCCGGGCCGCCCCTGGTCAGCACGATGATGGATTCGTAGATCTGGAACGCGCCGATGATGGTGATGGTGATGTTGAAGAACGTTGCCTGGCTGATCATCGGCAGGACGATCCGGCGGAAGACCTGCCATTCGTTGGCTCCGTCCATGCGGGCGGCCTCCACCATGTCCTTGGGGACTTCCTGCAGGGCTGCCACGTAGATCAGCATGGCGAACCCGACGTTCCGCCAGGTGTCCACGATGATCACGGAGACCTTGGAGAACTCGGAACTGTTGAGCCAGTCGATCCGTTCCCCGCCCAGGGCGGTGATGTAGTAGTTCAGGATGCCCGTGTCCTTCTGGAACAGTGCCTGCCAGATGATGGACACGTACACGAGGGCCACGAGGTAGGGAAAGAAGTAGGCGGAGCGGAACACGTAGGTCAGGGCCCGGGGGAGCCGTTGGTTGATCAGGACCGCGAACAGGAGCGCGAAGCCATTGATGAGGACGACGGCGGCCCCGACGTAGAGGACCGTGTTGCCGTAGGTGGTGGCCAGCCGTTCGTCCCGGAACATCCGGGCGTAGTTGTCGAGGCCCACGAACTTGGGTGCCGTCAGGATGTTGTACTTGGTGAGGCTGAGGTACAGGGCGGCGACCAGTGGTCCCAGGACGAAAACCAGGAACCCTATGACGGTGGGTGCCGTGAAGGCGTACCCGGTGAGGGCTTCTCGACGCCGGGCGCCGCTGAGGTGCCCGGGGCGCCTCCCGCGCCCCGAAGGGGGCGCAGGCAGCGGCGCGGTTTTGTGGGCGGTGACAGTCACTGCTTCAACGCCTCCTCAACATCCTTTTGGCCCTTCTCCAGCGAGGAGCCGATGTCCTGGCCGGACATGATCTCGTCCATGGCCCGCATGAACGCGGGGTCCAGCACGTTGTAGGCGCGGGGAGCAGCTACCGGCTTGGCGTAGGACAGGGAGTTATAGAACTCGTCCGCGTGCTTTGGGGAGGCAAGGAACTCCGGTGTTGAAGCGGCAGTCTTGGTGGACGGAACGGCGGCGCCGGCGTCGGCCCATTGCTTCTGCGTCTGCTGGTCGGTGAGCATCTTGATGAACTCCCAGGACAGCGCCGGGTTCTTGGATGTCTTGGAGATGGCGAACGCTCCTGCGCCGAACACCGTGGACTTGGTGGTTCCCTTCGGCCAGGGGAGGATGTCGTAGTCGGTGAAGCCAGCCTTCGCGAACCCGCCGGTGACGAAGTGGCCGGCGCCGGTCATGGCTGCCTTGCCCGCGGGGAACAACTGGTAGGGGTCCGCTCCCTTGGGCTGCGGCGACACCCCGTGCTCGGTGACCAGGTCGCGGACCCAGCCAAGTGTCTCCTTGACCTTCGGATCAGTGAGCTGTGCTGTTTGCAGGTCAGCGCTCATCATGGACGTGCCGTTGGAGTACAGCCACGGGGTGATGCCGAAAGAGTAGTACGGCATGGCGAACCCGTACACTTTGTTAGCGCCGGAGCCCGTGGTCAGCTTCTTGGCGATCGCCAGGAAGTCATCCCAGGTCCAGTCATCGCTGGGCCGTTCGATACCGGCCGCCTTGAACATTTTGGTGTTGTAGTAGATCACCATGGTGTTGAACGTGTTGGGCATCAGGTAGGTGGAACCGTCCTTCCTGAATCCCTCCAGCAGTTTCGGGTCGATGTCTTTCCGCAGGGACGCCGCCTCGGGGTCGTTCTTGAGGAAGCCGTCCAGGGAAGTGAATAGCTCGTTCGACATGCCGAGCTCCACACCTTCGGTGGCGATGTTGATGACGTCCGGCGCCTGCCCTGCTGCGGCCTGGGTGACGAGCTTGTTGACGTATTCGGTCCAGGTGGTGATGGGGGTGAAGTTGTTGTTCACCGTCACGTTGGGGTACTTCTCCTTGAAGCGCTTGGCGACGCCGTCGTACACGGCCTTGTCTCCCGGGTCGCCCCAGTTGGAGACGGAGATGGTGGCGGTGATGTCCTTTGCCGGGGCCGTGTATGGTCCGTCGGCTGCGGGCGCCGAGGAATCGGTGCTGCTTCCGCAGGCGGTGAGGGCCAACAGCGCGGCGGCGGCCGCCGCGGCGATGGACGTGCGGACTGTTTTTCTCATGTGATGCTCCTTTGCATGCGGCGCAGAGGCGCGCTGACGGGATGCGGTGGGGTGTGTGGATGTTATTGGGGGGGCAGGTACTGGGTAGAGCAGTTATTCGGTGGAGCGGCGGAACTCGATCTCGGATTCGAGCCGGAGGGTTCTGGTGGGAGCAGAAGGGCTCTCGAGGCGCCGCAGCAGCAAGCTGACGGCGCTCTCGCCGAGTTGGAATGCCGGTTGGCGCACGGTGGTGATCTGGGGCTGGAACAAGTCCGAGTAGGTGAAGCCGTCGAACGTGGCGAAGGCCATGTTCCCGGGCACCCGCAGCCCTTCGTGCTGGACGGCCCGCAGAGCCCCGGCCGCCAGAAGCGTGCTGCAGGCCAGGATCGCGGTCGGGCGCTTTGGCCCGGTCGCCAGCAGCGCGCGGACGCGGTCGAAAGTGGCGGCCGCGGTGACCGTGCCGTCGCACAGCAAGCCTTCCCGCGCTTTCAGGCCCAGCCGCTGCATGGCGGCCCGGAAGCCGTCATGGCGCTCGCGGAGTGAGGAGACGCGCAGATCGCCCGAGACGAGCATGATCCGCTCGTGGCCGCGGTCGGCGAGGTGTTCAACCAGGGCAGCCATGGCGGACCGGTTGTTCACCCCCACCTGGTCCACGTCCAGGTCCGCGAGCCGGTCCAGCAGGACCAGTGGCTTCTTCTCGCCGCGGATCCGCTCAAGCAGCCCGGCACTCGAGCCGGCGGCCCGGGCGATGATCAGGCCGTCGACCCGGCGGTCGAGGAGGGCTTCCACCGCAGCGCGTTCCCGGGCGGGATCTTCCGCCGAGTTCGCCAGCAGCAGGGACAGTCCGTGCTGTGCCGCGGCCTCCTCCACGCCATGCACCATGTCCGCGAAGGCCGGCTCCCCGGCGTCCGACACGACGAGGCCGATCGAGTCGGTCCTGGCGCGGCGCATGGAGCGCGCCAGTGCGTCCCGTCGGTAACCGGTCGCCTGCACGGCGTCCATGACCCGGGCCTTGGTCTCCGGTTCGACGTGCCGGGTTTCGTTAAGGACGTGCGAGACCGTCGACGTCGACACGCCTGCCAGGGATGCGACGTCGACGATGGTTGCCACGATTCCTCCTAGAAAAACGATTGCGCGAACGTTTCGATGGTAGGCGCAAACGTTTCGCTGTGCAATAGGTCACAAGAAGTTTCTTAAAGTCGGCTGGCCGCGGCCGCGGTGGGGAGCAGCAGTGACGTCCAGTTGTGGCCCCAGCTGCCGGGGCCTCAACTGTACGTTCGCGCTTGAGTGGTCTTAGGAGGTCGAACGCTCGCCTGTGGAGGACCGGTATTCGATCGTGGGCGCCAGCCGGACGATGGAGGGCTCGGCCGTCTTGTCAGCGATTCTCTTGGTCAGCAGCTCCGCGGCGGTGGCCCCCACCTCGAATGCGGGCTGCCGGACGGTGGTGAGCTGGGGTTCGAACAGCTCGGCGTAGGCGAAGCCGTCGAATGTGGCGAAGGCGATGTCCTCCGGCATACGTAGCCCGCGCTGCTGGATGTGCCGAAGTGCGGCCGCGGCCAGGACGGTGCTGCAGGCGATCAGTGCCGTGGGCCGCCTGGCGGCTGACAGCGCGGCGCGGATTCCGGCGTCGGTCTTTTCCGGCTCTGCGGTGGTGATGGCCATCTGCTTCTTGGCCGGGATCCCGGCGGCGGTCATGGCTTCGGCGAAGGCTTCGTGCCGTTCCCGGAGCGTGGAGACGCGGGTGTCGCCGGCGACCAGCAGGATCCGCTCATGTCCCTGCGATACGAGGTGCTTCACGAGCTCCTTGGTGGCCTCGCGGTTTTCCACCCCCACCTGGTCAAACGGGTCCTCGGACAGCCGGTCCATCAGCACCAGCGGGGTGTCCTGGTTGGCGAATTCCGCCAAGGCGTCAGGTCCTGAGCCGGCTGCACGGGCGAGAATGATGCCGTCAACCCTGCGCTCCAGCAGGGTCCGCACAGCACGGGCTTCACGTTGCGGATCTTCGGCGGAATTGGCCAGCAGCAGCGTGATGCCCTGGCTGGTGGCGGTTTCCTCCACGCCACGGATCATTTCGGCGAAAGCCGGTTCGCCGCCGTCGGAAACTATGAGCCCGATGCTGTCCGTCCGGGAGCGCCGCATGGCACGGGCGAGCGCGTCCTGGCGGTAGGACGTTTCCTCGATGGCTTTCAGTACGCGCTGCCGCGTCTCTTCGCCCACGTGTCGGGTGCCGTTCAGGACGTGGGAAACAGTGGAGATGGAGACGCCGGCAAGCTTGGCCACTTTTACCATCGTCGTCATCGTCGCCGCCCTCGGGGAATCGTCTATGCGAACGTTTCGCGTAGCATCCGCCAGTTTACAGAGGCTGTCCCGTCCGGGCTGTTCCACCGCCCTCGTATGTAGCGTCCGGCGCCGGACGCGCTCCCCAGGAGCTGAGGAGTGCGAGGCCGGCGGCTACCGCGGCGCTGAGCACCACCGCTCCCAGCCACAGCGAGACCGGCCAGCGGATCGCGTCCGTCACCGCGAACGCCACGAGCTGGCCCGTCCACAGCATCGCCGCGATTCCTGCCGCCACGGCCGGCAGTTGCCGGCCCAGCCACTCGTCCGGCACCCGGGTCAGCAGCAGGTCGACGACGACGGCGGCAACCGTCGCCCCGGCGGCTCCGGCGATCGAGTAGGGGCGCAGGCCGATCATCACCACGGGCAGCCAGGCCGCCGCCACCACAAGCAGGGTGACGATTCCGCGGGCGGGGCGCCGGGTGGCGGAGAGCGTGAAGAGGAAGGGCGCGACGATCAGCGCGGTGGTCAGCAGGTAGCTCAACAGGCTGATGATCACCGGCATCTCGGCCTGGATGCGGCCGGGCGTACCCACCGGCAGCGGGGTGAACACGGCCGTCGGCCCCGGCCGGACGAAGATGGACGCGTAGACGAGGAAGAACGCCCCCAGCCCGGTCATGAGTACGACGGCGAACATCGCCGCCGGGGTCGACGTCAGGTTCGCGCTGCGGCCAGCTGCGCTGTGGCCGGCTGCCCGGGCGCTCCGCACGGCGGTGCCCAGGATGAGGAAGAGGCTGAAGCCGAGCAGCAGGTGGGTGGGGCTGACCAGGGCATCCAGCGAGACCTCGATGCCGAGGAGCTCGTGCCACAGCAGGTCCAGGCCGCCGGCCACACCGAAGAGGACCACGCCCACCGCGGTCCCGCGGTAGCCCGGCGGAGCTGCCTGCAGCAGCGGCTGCCCGGGTGTCCGGTTTCGCGAGATCACGACGGCGGTCCACGCCGTCGTCGCCAGCATGCCGGAGTAGAGGGCCGCGTGCCATGGCGTGAAGAACGTCTCCAGGCTGGGCAGGTTAATGTGCGCCCAGCCGTCCAGAAATACGGCCAGCAGCAGCCATAGGCCCAGTAGCTCGGTGACCAGGTCGCGGCGGCTGTCGGTTCCGGTGTTGTGCGCAGTCTCGAGCATTGTTGCCCACCTCCAGGAGCCTCACCTGATATGGAACCTTCAGGTGAGGGGATGGTACTGCTGGGCTGATTGGCTCACAAGAGAAGGGCCGCGGCTGACCGGGTGGGCCGGCTGCCAGCTACGGACCGGCGCCGTTACGGGGCCTTGACGGCCGCTAAGGTGTCCACGCGGCCATGGGCCCAGTAGGTGCCGGCGCCAAAAACTTCCTTGTCGGCGCTGGATTCCACGTTTGCGCGCACTGATGTGTTTGTGGCGCCCGGGTGGGAGCTCCAGGCAAGCGCGGCGGTTGCGGCGACGATGGGTGCGGACATCGACGTCCCGTTGCCCACGTCGTAACCCCAAGAGCGCTTGTTCTGCGTCCCGATGACGGTTTTGTGGTTCGGGAACGTTGAGTACACATTGACTCCGGGCGCCGCCATGTCCACCCAGCTGGCACCGTAGGTTGAGAAGTCTGCTTTGACGTCCTTATTGTCGGTGGCGGCGACGGCGATGACGTTGGGGTAGGCAGCCGGGTAGATCTTGGTCTGGTTGCCGCCGTTGCCTGCTGCGGCAACCAGCACCACACCCTTGCTCCAGGCGTTGTTGACGGCGGTTTCCAGGGTCCGTGACGCCCGCACTCCGATGCTCATGTTGATCACCTTCGCGCCGTTGCTGACGGCCCAGTTGATGCCGTTTGCGAGGCCGGAGCTGGATCCCACCCCGCTGTCGTTGAGGACCTTGCCGGCCAGGATGGTGCATCCCGGGCAGACGCCGGCCACACCCTCGGTGTTGTGAACGGCGGCGACAATGCCGGCCACGTGGGTCCCGTGGCCATAATTGTCTTCATTGCTTGTTGTACCGCTGAAGTTGGCCCGCAGGACAACCTTCGGGGTGATGTCGGGGTTGTCGGTTGCCACCCCCGAATCGAGGACAGCCACCTTAATGCCGTTTCCGGTAGTGACGCTCCAGGCTTCGACTGCGTCCACATCGGCGTCGGGTTCGCCGGCGGGCACCTTTATGGTGCCGTCGGTGTTGGTAAACGACTGGCCGGTGTTCTGCAGGGCGTACTGGCGCGGGAAATACGTGTCGGCTGTCGTGGCAGTAACAAGCTCGTCCGGCTCCGCGTACTCGACCGCCGGGTTCCGGTTCAAGGCGTCGATGACCTGCGATTCCTTGCCCGCCGGCACTTTGATCAGGTGCGCGCCCGTGCTCCCGATGCCGGTGCCGTCGCTCAGGCCCTGCTGGCGCAGCAGGCCGGTTGCCGCGCCGTTGTCGCGGAACTTAACGATGATTTGCCCCGTGAACTGCGACGGCTCGGGGGCCGCGGCGTTGCTCGTGGCTGCCACGTTGATGGCACCGAACCCCATAACTGCCGCTGTGATGCCGGCGATCATCATTTTTTTCATGGGGTTATTTTGCGCCGGGCCGCACCGGCTGGATAGTCCTGTCCACTAATAAGACGACGGGCCGTTGGCCCGGCAAGCCAAAAGGCAGGGCGGCTGAGCCGCCCTGCCTTTTGGTGCGTACGGGTTCATTCCTGCGCCCGGCTTTCGGGCTTCCTGTTGCGATGGGGTGCAGGGCCGTTCCGTCCGCTTGCCGGATGTGTATCCGGCAGTCCTGCCCGTCAGTGGTCACCGACGGGCAGCAACCCTTGGGTGTTCCATCCGGGAGTGGATCACATGATGCCGGTGGGTACCAGCAGGGCCCAGGCCAGGGCCGGAGCCGCGAGGACCACGCCGCCGGCGTACATCATGAGCTGCTTGTAGACGCGCTGGCGGTCGTTGTCGCGGGCGTTGGCGACCACGAGGGCGCCGTCGGTGGAGAAGGGGGAGACGTCCACCACGGTGGCCGCGATGGCCAGTGCTGCGACGGTTCCGGAGGCGCTCAGCGAACTGGTGGCCAGCAGCGGACCGGCCATGGGGATGAAGGCGGTGAGCAGTGCCGTGGAGGAGGCGAAGGCGGATCCGACGCCGATGACGTAGCAGAGGACGAGGGCGATCAGGAGCGGTGCTCCCAGGGCGAGGGCCATCTCCGCGAGGGTGTCGATGACGCCGACGTGCTGGAGCAGTGAGACGTAGGTGATCATGCCTGCCACCAGCAGGACGGTGGACCAGGAAACGCCGCCGATGAAGGTCTTGTGTTCCTTGATGTTGACGAAGGCCAGGAGGAGGCCGGCGGAGAGGGCAACGAAGCCGATGGGCATGTGGAACCCGAGGGTGCAGACGAGGATCGCAGCGATCAGTGCGAGCGTGAAGATCTGCTGGCCCTGGGGACGTCCGGCGCGGGGCGTTTCCAGGCCGGCGTACTCGTTGGCGTGCTTGTCGCGCAGCTTGCCGAGGAGGGCGAACACCACGATGGTCAGGGCCGAAAGGATGAAATTGAGCGCGAAGCTCGCCGTGAACAGCGCGCCCTGCTCGATGGGGAATCCGTTTTTCACCGAGATGTCATGCACCAGCACACCGGCGACGGACAGCGGGGAGAAACCGCCGGCGTGGGCTCCGTTGATGACGAACGCGCCCATGAGGACCGGGTGGATGCGGGATTCGTAGGCAAGTCCCAGTGCTGCCGGGGCCAGGAGTGCGACGGCGGCCGGGGAGAAGGTGCCCAGTGCCGTCAGCGCGGCAGCCAGGAGGAAGAACACCCACGGGAGAAGCATGGTTTTGCCCCTGACCAGGCGGACGCAGGTCTGGACGATGATGTCGATGGACCCGTTCCGCTGGGCCATGCTGAAGAAGTAGGTGACGCCAATGATCGTCAGGACGATGCTGGCCGGGAAGTCCGCGAGGATCTCCTTGTCGCTCATTCCGAGCATGAAGTAGCCGACGCCGAAGGAGGAAACCAGCCCCATCACGCCGATGTTCAGCGGCCATTTGGTGGCGACGACGAACATCACGACGAGGATGACGAGCGGGATGATCTGGGTGGCTGTCATGGTCGGCTCCGATTCCGAGGCCGCCGCGGGGCTGAACATCACACCCCCGAACAGGAGGGCGGCCAGACCCAGAATAGCGGTGGCGACCACCGTCATCAGCAGGATACGGCGGCGACGGTTGGGACGCGGGGAGCGGTCGTCGAAGGTGTCGGTGTCCAGGAGTGCTGTTTGTTCTTCAGTCTTAGTCATGATGCTGTCTCCTCGTTGAGTGGCGCTGGTCAGTTGGTGGCGCTGGCGAAGGAGGCGTCGACGGCGCTGCCGAGGGCCTCGGGGAGGTGGATGGTGGTGGTGGCGATGGTGCGGGCGGTCCTGTCGACGCCGACCAGCAGCGAACCGTCCCGTTCCTCACTCCAGGTTTCGATCACGCCGGCCGGAGTCTGCAGCCGCAGGGTGGGGCGAACCGTGCTGCCGGTGATGTCGTTAAGCACAGTGCCCGGGGTGCGGGCCGCGAGGGTCAGCGCGATGCTGCCGGTGATGGCGAGCGCCGGGTGGGGCTTGCCCATCGAGAGCATCATGACGCTGACGTCGCTTTCCGAGTCTGCCTGGGCCGGTGAAGCTGCGATCGCCACCTTGGGGACGGCACGCGCCGCCTCGGCCGTGGTGGCTGCGAGCCCCATCCGCACTGCCGCCTGGCGACGGATGTGCTCCAGCGTCTCGAGCTGCAGCTCTACCCCGGCGGACCAGCTGCTGTAGCGCTCCGGGTCAAGGCCCAGGTCCTCAGCCCGGAGAATGACTACCGGTGCTCCGGCGTCGACCATGGAGACGGTCCAGCGGGTTCCGCCGGCCGTGAGGGTGTCTGAGGCTGAACCTGTTGGAAGCAGTTGGCCGGTGGTTTTGCCGGCTGGATCCTGGAAGCCCAGCCCCACCCGGTACCCGGGGAACGGGACGCCGGGCATCTGGGCCTGCGGAACGATGGGCAGGGCACCGGACGGCGTGGACACCCGCTGGATGATGATCTGGCCGGTGTTGGTGTTGCGGGTGACGATGCGGGTGACGTCGCCGGTGGGCACCACCCAGCCCTTTTCGATGGCGTACAGGCCCACCACTGCCGAGCAGTTGCCGCAGTTGCTGCCCCAGTCCACAGCGGCCTCTTCGATGCTTACCTGGGCGAAGGTGAACTCGACATCAACGTCATCGTCCGCGGGGCGGTGAAGGATCATCGCTTTGCTGGTGGTGGAGGTCGCCCCGCCAACGCCATCGATCTGCCGGTGGTCCGGGCTGCCGAACAGCCGGGGAAGCAGCACATCCGGGCTGGTTCCCGTCTCGCCCAGCTGTCCGGTTTCGAAGACCCAGCACTTGCTGGTGCCTCCGCGCATCCACTCCGCTTCGATCTTCATGATCCCATTCCTTGCTTCTCGTACAGCCCGAAATGTTCGGAGCCTTGATTCGAGATTGAGCCAGATCACACTTGAAGACAATGTTGGATTTCTGTCCGTCTATGTAGCATTCCTTCATTCACTGAGATCCAGAGGCTTGCGGCCCGGTAAACACGCCCTTCGGCGTTCGAACCGAGCCGCCATATCCTGCGAGTAGAGTGCCGGGTGCATAGAATGAACCGTTGGAGGAGAAGGGTGAAGAAGTGGTTAACGATGAAGCCCAAGATTTATTTGATATCCGGCGGCTGGCTCTGCTGGTAGAGGTTGTCGAGCAGGGATCGATCACCGCTGCAGCGGAGCTGATGCTGTACACGCCCTCTGCGGTCTCCCAGCAGCTGCGCAAGCTCGAGCAGGAAGTCGGCCAGCCGCTCCTTAACCGGCGGTCCCGCGGGGTGGTCCCCACGGAGGCCGGCCAGGTGCTCGCCGGCCACGCCCGCAAAATCGTCGGGCAGATGCGCGCCGCCCAGTCCGACCTGGACCAGATCGCCGGGCTTAAACGCGGGTCCCTGACCGTCGGGACTTTTCCGACCCTCGCCGGGTCCTTCATGCCGATAGTCATCCGGGCCTTCAAGAAGAGGTACCCGGCCATTGGCCTGTCCCTGCGGAGCGCCCGCTTCGAAGAACTGGTTTCGGACCTGCAGTCAGGGGTAACCGGGCTGTGCCTCCTGTGGGACTACCCCTGGAACCGCTTCCATGACGATTCCATCCGCATCACCGAGGTCTTCCAGGAAAGCACGGTCCTGCTGGTGTCGCGCGGGCACCCCCTTGCGGACCGGGACGAGATCCGCATGGAAGAGCTCCGCAAGGAATCGTGGATCGTGCGCGCCGAGGCCCACCCCGTGGTGGAGGTGCTGCAGCGCTCCGCCCACGCGGCTGGGTTCGAGCCCACCATTGGCTTCCTCGCCAACGACTACCAGGAGGCCCAGGCGATGGTGAGCGTCGGGATGGGCGTGGCCATGGTGCCCAAGACCGCTGTGGCCCTGCAGCACCCTGACGTCCGGGTCATCAGCCTCGGTTCCGCCGCGCCCTTGCGGCGCGTACTGCTGGCCCAGCGCCAGGACAAGGTCTACGCCCCGGCCGAGGTGGCTTTCCACTCCACCTTGCTGGAAATCGCCCGCGAACATGCCGGCGACTACCTGTAGCAAACGTGACGAAAGCCGCCCCCAAAGGGGACGGCCGCCGTCGTTGGTTAGTTCAGGACCGTGGGTCCGCGCTATGGCGTTGCGGTTCCCCTCGTCCGGTCCATGGCATCCCTGCCGAGCCAGAGGCCCAGGCCGACCATGGCGAGGCCGAGGATCAGGTGCAGCCAGTTGTCGGCAGTGTTGAACGGGACGAAGTTGGCGCTCCCGTCCATGTCGATGACCAAGCCATAGATCCACAGAACGATGTAGACGATGCCGCCGCCAAGCAAGAACCAGCGGGCCGACGAAGCGGTTCGGGCCATTGCAATGCCGGCCGCGCCGAACAGCAGGTGGACGATGTTGTGCAGCACGGACACCTGGAATACGCCAAGCAGCATTGCCCCGGAGTCATATCCGGCAAAGCTCATGGCGCCGTAGTTGGTGGTAATTCCCGGGATGAACCCGAGGATACCGACCAGCAGGAAAACCACACCAAGACCCATGGCGGTGTTGTGAAGGGACAACCCCATGGCGTGGTGGTGTGCGGGGTGTGAAGCGGTTGTCATTAGTCTCCCTTTCACGGTGACTGCCGGTTCTTCAGGTGGAGAACCGGCTCGCGGCAAGGAGTCGCAGGAATCCTGCCGACGCCCATAGCCTACTCCTGAAAACCGCGCGTGGGCAGTTTCCCGCACCCCCATCCTCGGGGTGCCCCACCCGGTGGCTTCAAGGTTTTTCCAAGGAGGCTTGGA
This sequence comes from Arthrobacter sp. UC242_113, assembly GCF_044054585.1. Taxonomy (NCBI): domain Bacteria; kingdom Bacillati; phylum Actinomycetota; class Actinomycetes; order Micrococcales; family Micrococcaceae; genus Arthrobacter; species Arthrobacter sp. UC242_113. The sequence continues at coordinate 228,403 of NZ_CP171968.1, forward strand.
AGAATCTTTTATCTCCCGGTGGCCCCGCGGTCATCGCGGTCCTTGAACTGTGGCGGTGCTTTTGTTCTCTCCGCCAGGTGCATTCGCGTCCGTCTGCACCTCAAGCGACTCTCGCACACGTCGTCGCCGCCCGGGTGCGGCATCAAAAAATTGGGGCCAGACATGACACTCAAATCGAAGCTTGCTGCCGTGCTGACGTCGGCTGGACTGCTTGCCGGGCTACTTGTGGGGCTCACCGCTCCGGTGGCGAGTGCGGCGGTAGTGCCGGTGAGCGCAACGGTCGAAACTGCCCCGATACACGGATCAGGGGATGCCGCGGACGATCCTGCCATATGGATCCATCCCACCGACCCCTCGCGGAGCACCATCATCGGTACGGACAAGAGCACGGACGGGCACGGTCTTGTCGTTTATGATCTGTCGGGACGGGAGCTGTTCTACTACCCGGACGGGCGGATGAACAATGTCGATGTCCGCTACAACTTCCCCCTCGGCAGCAGCCGCGTCGGCCTGGTCGGTGTCACGAACCGCGTACGGAGCCTTGACTTCTACAAGGTCAACGAGTCGGACCGCTCGCTGACGAAGGTCGGCAGCTTCGCACCCACGGCCAACATCGCCACGCCCCGCGGGTTCTCCTTCTACCACTCCCCGGATACCGGCAAGTACTTCGCTTATGTCACGGATATCGGCAAGGTCGAGCAGTGGGAGCTTGACGGTTCCACCGGATCAGTGACCGGCCGGCTTGTACGCAGCTGGACGGTGAGCGGCCCGGCCCACACTGAGGGCCTGGTAGCCGACGATGAGATGAAGCGGATCTACATCGCGCAGGAGGACATCGGCGGAATCTGGCGCTACGGCGCCGAGCCCGGGGACCCAACCGCCGGGACGAAAGTCGTCAGCACCACCGAGGTCGGCGGCGATATTGTCCAGGACATCAAGGGCATCAGCATCTACTACGGCAGCGGTGGTGCCGGTTACCTGCTGGCCGCAAGCCAGGGCGGCAACCGATTCCATGTCTATGCCCGCGACGACAACCGGCCACTGGGAGCCTTCAACATCCCGGCCGCGAACGGGATCGATGCGGTCACCGGCATGGACGGGATCGACGTCACCAACTTCGGCGTCGGCGGGCCCTTCCCGCAGGGCTTCTTCGTCACTCAGGACACCGCCAACGACACCGGGAGGCAAAATTTCAAGGCGGTGCCGTGGCAGTCCATCGCTGCCGCCTACGCACCGGCGTTGCTGGTCGATGCGGCCTATGACCCGCGCAAGATCGGGGCCGCGCCGGGCACTCCCGCTCCGCCTGACACCACGATCACAGGCCAGCCGGCCAACCCGACGACCTCGACGTCGGCGCAGTTCAGCTTCACCTCGACCTCCGCCGGCGCGACCTTCGCGTGCTCGCTCGACTCGGCAGCATTCGTCAGCTGCACCAGTCCGGCGTCGTACACGGGACTGTCCAGCGGCTCGCACACCTTCCAGGTTCGAGCCTCTGACCAGAATGGTGTTGACCCGGCCCCCGCCAGCTACACGTGGACCGTGGACACGGCGCCCCCGGGCGGGGACACCACACCTCCGGACACGACGATCACGTCGGGACCCCCTGCCACTTCGACGTCGACCAGCGCCTCGTTCGCGTTCACCTCAAATGAAGCCAATTCGACGTTCCAGTGCAGCCTGGACGGTGCGGCGCGCACCGCGTGCACCTCACCCCAGAGCTACACCGGGCTGTCCGCCGGAACCCACACCTTTTCTGTCTGGGCCACCGACGCGGCCGGCAACACCGACACGACAGCAGCGACGCAGAGCTGGACCATCAGCACCAGCGGCACGGGCAGCACCATCGTCCGGGCGTCGGTGAGCCAAGCGACGAACAGCACGGCGGCCACCACGCTCACGATCCCCAAGCCGGCCAATGTGGTCCAGGGCGACCTGCTGGTCAGCTGCGTCGCCCTCAGCGGCGGCACCATCGGCACAACTGGTGCCCCGGCCGGTTGGACGCGGCTGGCGGCGGTGACCAGCATCGCAAACCCGAAAGTCTACGGGTACTACAAGGTGGCCACCACAACCGAGCCGGCCAGCTATGCCTGGACGACAACCTCGACGACGAGCGGAGGCGGCATCGCGAGGTACTCGGGAGCCTCGGGGCTGGACACGGCCGCCACGTCTGCGTCGGGCGCGGCAGCCTCCTCGGGCACCGTTCCAGCAGTGACCACCACCACCGCGAACGCGATGCTCGTCGGATGCATGAGCGTCAACTCCAGCTCGGTTACCCTGACTTCGCCGGCCGGGATGGCGCAGGCAGTGGAGACGGGTGCACGCCGCTTCGAGCTTGCCGACGGCACCCAAGCGGCCGCGGGACCGAGCGGGACGAAGAGCTGGACGTTCAGCGCCGCCCGCGAGTGGGCCGGCTGGCTGGTTGCGCTTCGGCCGAAGACCCCGTAACCGGTCTCGCGCTCGCAGGTATTTGTGGAGGTATTTATCGCTCAGGGAAGGTTGTCGCCGCCCGGTCGGCCCGGGTTGGCGGTGCCTTCCTGTTGCTCCGGGCCCGGCGGCGGATGACGTATTCGGCCACGGTCAGATTGATCATCCAGGCTGCCCCCATGAGGACGGCCCGGGTTGTCACGTCGGGCGGCCCGGTCAGCAGCTCGGGGATGATGAGGATGATGCCCTGTGTTCCCGCCGCAATTCCGATGGCGTAAGCCCGCGTCATCCAGGCGCCGTGTTTGGCGAAGTCCCGGCGGGTGATGGCAAGGACCCCGAGGATCAGGCTCACCAGCATGGCGCTGCCGAAGACCAGCCGGAGGATAAGCAGGAGGAGCCCGTCGCTGGGTGGCAGCGCGTAGAACAGGGCCATCCACAGTCCGGACAGGGCCACCAGGAATCCCGCGGGTATCAGGATACGTCCCGCCGTGCGGTGCCAGCTGCGCCCGCCCCGGTGCAGGGATGGGGTGAATTGGAAAGCCCCCAGGAGGGAGTAAACGGTGACGCTGACGATGTGCGTAACCACCGGGACGGGGGAGGTGAAGAACCTCTCGTTCCTGGGGGTGATGGTGGCGCCGCCGGTCAGTTCGGTGAGGCGTGCCGCGCCGGCGATCAAGGGGATGAGGGTGAGGAAGATCAGGCCCGCCGGCACCAGCCAGCGATGCCGAGGTCCTCGTCGGGAGCCGGGCCTGTGGTTGCCGGGGCCCAGAGCTTGAGCGGCAGTGTTTTCGGTGGCGTTCACGGGAATCTCCTATTCGCCGGCGACGCGGAGGAGGACGTTTCCCTTTTTGCGTCCGGCATCCACATAGCGGTGCGCCTCGATGATCTCGGGAAGGGCGTAGGTCCGGTCAATGACGGCCCTGTATCCGCCCGCTTCCGCGAGGCGGACGAGCCATGCGAGGTCCTCGGCGGTGTACCTGAGCTTCAAGTCGCCGGCGGTGACCAGTTTTCCGCTTCTGCGGCTGTTGGCGGACGCCTGGAGAATCCCTTTCAGATCGGCGACGACGAGAAGCAGTTTGCCGCCCGCGTTCAGGCAGTTGGATACCCGGCTGAAGGGAGCATTGCCGACGCAGTCCACGATCACGTCGTAGCTGCGGTCCCCGGCGGCAAAGTCCTGAGCGGTGTAGTCGATCACCCGGTCGGCACCCAGAAAGGTCACCAGATCCCGGTTTTCGTTGCTGCAGACGGCAGTGACATGGGCTCCCAGGTTCTTGGCGAGCTGCACCGCGGCTGTGCCCACGGCACCGGAGGCGCCGTTGACGAGGACGGCGTCGCCGGGCTTGACGTGAGCGCTGGCCAGGAAGCCACAGGCCGTGAGGCCAGCGAAAACGATCGTGACTGCCTCTTCGAAACCCATGGTCCGTGGTTTGGCCGTGATGGCTGCGTCCTGGGCGACCGTGACGTATTCGGCATGGCCGCCGAATTTTGCCCCGAGCATGGCGACCACCTCGTCACCTGCCCGGAACTTGCTCACGGCGGATCCGGTGGCTTCGACCACGCCGGCGACGTCCATACCCAGAACCCGGTTCCGTGGCCTGAAGATGCCGAGTCCGAGGGCCGTCGGGACTTTCAGACCCGCGGGGACAGTGCGGCTGCGGGCGCGGTGGTCGGCGGCGCTGACCGTGCTGGCGCGGACCTTGATGAGGACCTCGTCCGGACGCGGGGACGGTTGCGGGATTTCCTCGATCCGGACCACTTCGGGTGCACCGAACCGGCGGTGGGTAGCCGCTCGCATGGTGCCCGCCGAGTGACTGGGGCTGCCTGCGTCAGTGGGACGCCGGCCGAGATCAGTGCTTGACTGCCGTGCCTTCATGGGAAGCTCCTTGAACCCCATTGGTGTACGACGTACACCTTCATGCAAAGGAGAATAAAGTGTACGCAGTACACCTGTCAATGGCGTAAATTTGACTTGGCGAAAGGATGGTTCGTGACCCAGCAGATTGAAGGGCGGCGCCGGGTGCGGCTGAACCGAGACCGTGTGCTGCAGGCTGCCGTTTCACTGGCAGACGAGGCTGGAATCGACGAGCTCAGCATGCGCAGGCTCGGACAGGAGTTGGGCGTGGTGCCCATGGCGCTCTACAAACACGTCGCCAACAAGGAGGAGCTCCTCGACGGCATGGTCGAGGCAATCATCTCCGAGATCGACACTGCGGTAGGCGGCGCCGACTGGAAGAAAGCCGTCAAGCTGAGGGTGCTGTCGGCCAGGGCTGTGCTCCAGCGGCACAGGTGGGCCCGGCAGGTCCTGGAATCACGAACCAACCAGACCCACGCCGTCCTCGGCTACATGGACTCCTTCATCGCCATGTTTCTGGCCGGCGGCTTCTCAGTGGACCTCACCCATCACGTCATGCACGCCATGGGCAGCCGCATCTGGGGTTTCACCCAGGAGCTGTTCGATGACGGCCCGGGTGGGGGAGCCGCCGTTGAGGTGTCACCCGAAGTGCAGGCTGCAGTCTTCGAGCAGATGGCGGCACGCTATCCGAACATCTTTCAGGTGGCTACCGCAGCGAGCCATGATGAAGGCTCTGTTGTGGGCCGTGGCTGCGACGACCAGTTTGAGTTTGAATTTGCGCTCGACCTGCTCCTGGACGGCTTCGAACGCCTCCACCGGCAGGGCTGGACATCGCGGCAGGCCAAAAAGCAGCAACGGAACGAAGGCTGAGGCCTCGCCCGTTAATCAGTTACGATTTAACCCATCAAGGGGAGTACTCCCGTCAGCGAGTGGCCCGTCAATACGGATGCAGCGACGCATCCCGGGCCGCCGGCTCCGGTTCAACCGGGCGGAGGAGACCTTGGCGTACATGTCAACGCCTACCCCTTGGAGCGCCCACCATGCAGGTAACCCCTCTGGTATGGATCATCACCATCGCCGTGACCATCCTGTTCTTCGTCTACGAGTTCTTCGCTCACGTCCGCAAACCCCACGAACCGTCAATCGGTGAATCGGCGCGCTGGTCGGCTTTTTACATCGGACTCGCGCTGCTGTTCGGCGTCGGGATAGGAGCGGTGTCGGGCTGGACGTTCGGCGGCGAGTACTTCGCCGGTTACCTCACCGAAAAAGCCCTGTCCGTCGACAACCTGTTCGTCTTCCTCATCGTGATGACGGGGTTCGCTGTGCCCAGGAAGTTCCAGCAGAAGGTGCTGATGGTGGGCATCATCATCGCCCTCATCCTGCGCGGCGGCTTCATCGCCATCGGGGCCACGCTGATTGAGAACTTCTCCTGGGTGTTCTACATCTTCGGCGCCCTGCTACTCTTCCTCGCGTACCGGCAGGCCTTCGGCGGCCATGACGCCAACCCGGCCGACGGCAGGTTCATGAAACTTGTGCGCCGCGTCCTGCCGGTCACCCCGGACTACCACGGGGACAGGCTCACTGTGAACCTGGACGGCAAGCGGGTGGTGACGCCGATGCTCCTCACCATCATTGCCATCGGCTTCGTGGACCTGATCTTCGCGGTCGACTCGATTCCCGCAATCTACGGCCTGACGAGCGAGGCGTATATCGTCTTCACCGCCAACGCTTTCGCCCTGATGGGCCTGCGGCAGCTGTTCTTCCTCATCGGAGGACTGCTGGAACGCCTGGTGTACCTCGCGCAGGGCCTGGCCGTCATCCTGGCGTTCATCGGTGTGAAGCTGGTCTTCCACGCCCTGCACGTCAACGAGGTGTCCTTCATCAACGGTGGCCAGCCGCTCCTGTGGGTGCCTGAGATCCCCATCTGGTTCTCGCTGCTCTTTATCGCTGCCGCCATCCTGGTGGCCACGGCGGCCAGCCTGGTCAAGACCCGCAGCGGCAGGGTTGGCGACGGCGGCGAGGATGGCCCCGGTGACAGAGCGGTCCAGGACCACACCTCCGCGGCTGCCGTGGCGTACCAGGATGCGGACGCTGGCGTGGGTGAGGACACGGACAGCACGGCCCGCAGCGGCCGGTAGCCTCCGGCCGGCTACCCACGCAGGATGTACGACGGCGGCACCAGGGCTTAGGTGCCGCCGTCGTCCGGATCAGGAATCCTGGTCCACGGCAACGACGATCTTGCCGCGGGTATGTCCCTCCATGTTGGACCGGAAGGCATCCGCGGCCTTTTCCAGCGGGAAGACTTCGGCAACTTCAACACGGATTTTCCGGCTGTCCACCAAGTCGGCCAGTTCCTGCAGGTCGGCACCCACGGGGCTGACCCACATCCAGGTGCCGCCATGCTTCTCCGCTTCACTGTCCGCGATCGAAGCATGCCGGCCCCCTTCGGCCAGCACCGCCAGCGTTGCTTCGAGGTTTCCGCCCACGAAATCTGCAACGACGTCCACGCCGTCAGGGCGCAGCGTGCGCACGCGCGCTGCGAGCCCGTCCCCGTAGGCAACCGGCTTGGCGCCCAGGGAGCGGAGGAAGTCGTGGTTCTTCTCCGAGGCGGTGGCAATGACGCTGGCGCCCCTGGCTACGGCGATCTGGATGCCAAGCGATCCCACGCCCCCGGAGCCACCGTGGATCAGAACAGTTTCGCCCGCCGTCAGGCCCAACCGGTTGAGGACCTGGTAGGCGGTCAGCCCGGCCAGGGGCAGGCCCGCCGATTCATTCCATCCCAGCGAGGCAGGCTTCCGCGCCAAGACCCGCTCCGGCAGCGCGATGTACTCGGCAAAACTTCCGCCGTGGACGTAATCCTTGCGGCCGTAGGCAATGACCTCGTCGCCGGGCTTGAACTGCCGGGCATCAATGCCTGCCGACTCCACGACCCCCGCCACGTCCCAGCCGGGGATCGCGGGAAACTCCAGGTCCATTGCCGCGTCCAGGTAGCCGGCCATGATCTTCCAGTCCACCGGGTTCACTGCCGCTGCCTTGACCCTGACCAGGACCATTCCGGGCCCGACTTTGGGCATCGGCTGATCGCCGTATTCGAGGACGTCCGGGTTTCCGTATGTGCTGTAAGTGATTGCCTTCATGTTTGCCACAACCGCGTGGCCGGACTTCGCTATTCCGGATCCGGACAGGAAGTGTCGTATCGCACCGGGCGGCAGACCGGGCATCTGGGTGGTTCAGTGCGCAGGTTGGGATCCACCCCGTGCCAGCCCCATGAACATGGTGCGGTGCAGGATGTCCACGTGCTTCCGGGAGATCTCGACGGCGGTGTCCCCGTCTCCGGCGCGCAGCGCCGCCACCAGCGCCACATGGTCGCAGTTCGACTTGTGCAGCAGCTCTATGGGGTACGGGATGAAGTAGGCGTAGAGCTCGGCCAGCGTCTCGTGATAGACCCCGACGGCGGTCCCCAAGCAGGAGGCTGTGCCGACCAGCTGGTGGAACTGCTCGTCCGCCTGGTGATAGGCGGACCAGTCGGTTGAGTCGGCCATCTCCCGGGTCAGCCGCTCCAGCTCGTCCAGCTGTTCGCCCGTTGCGTTGACGGCCGCGTAATGGGTCACCGCGCATTCGAACAACAGTCGCCGGTCCACCAGCCGGTTCACGGCCTGGGACTCGGCAGGCGACGCCGTCAGTTCGGCCAGCACCTGACGCGGGGGATCGTCCGCCACGAACGTTCCCCCGGCCCGGCCGCGGCGGCGCACCACCACGCCCTGGTCCGCGAGGCTCGCCAGTGCCCGCCGGGCCGTGATCGGGCTGACGGACAGGCCCAGCGCCACGTCCTCCTGGTCGGGCAGGCGCTCGCCGGGTTTCAGCAGCCCCAGTGATATCGCCATGCCGATGCGCAGCCGCACGGCGTCGATGGCACTCCGGCGGTCGATGCCGGCCAGCGCCCCGGAACCGATGCGGGAGGCATCAGTGCGGGAAGCGCCGGCGTCGCTGCCGGGAGAGGCGGGGGAGGCGCTGTCCTCCAACTGACGGGTCATATCCGCTACTTTACGGCCCATCCGCAGCCCCTTCCCATAATTGGATCATTCTGATCTAATATTATCCGGATCACACCCCAACCCGGAGACAAACCCATGCCACGCATCCTTCCCCTCGTCGCAGCCCAGGCCCGGCCCCGGCTCATCGGCGAACCCGTTTCGGCCTTCGCGGACGAGGTCACGGCTGCCCTCAAGGCCAAGCCGGACAGCAAACTCGTGGTCTTCCCGGAGCTCCACCTCTTCGGCGACGGCACCCCGGACCGGCAGCGCACCGAAGCGCTGCAGGACTCCGCCGAACCTCTGGACGGGCCAAGAATCAAGGAACTGCAGCAGCTCGCCGCGGACCTGGGCATCTGGCTGGTCCCCGGCAGCGTCTGCGAGCGCGGCCCGGAAGGCCAGCTCTTCAACACCCAGCTGGTCCTTTCGCCGGAGGGAGAGCTGGCAGGCTACTACCGGAAGATCTTCCCCTGGCGCCCGTTCGAGCCCTACGACCCCGGCGACCGGTTCACCACCGTGGACCTGGCCGGGATCGGCAGGGTGGGCCTGAACATCTGCTACGACGCCTGGTACCCGGAGGTCTCCCGCCAGCTCGCCTGGATGGGCGCCGAGGTGATCCTCAACGTCGTCAAGACCACCACCCCGGACCGGCGCCAGGAGCTGGTGCTGGCGAAGGCGAACGCCATCGTCAACCAGGTGTTCGTGGTCAGCGTCAACTGCGCCGGCCCCACCGGCCAAGGCAGGAGCATCATCGTCGATCCCGAGGGCAACACCATCGCCGAAGCCGGGGAGGACGCACCGGTGCTGCTCACAGCGGACCTGGACCTGGCCGCCGTCGGGCACGTCCGCACCCACGGGACGGAGAACCTCAACCGTCCCTGGTCCCAGTTCCGGGACGGCGAGGCCGCCGTCGAACTGCCCGTCTACCAGGGCCGGATCAATCCGCTGACCTGGACGCCCCCTACTTTCAACGCTTAAGGAACCACCCGTGACTACAACCCTGACCCGCACGCTGAAGCTGCCGTCGCTGGTGCTGTTCGGCCTGGCGTACCTGACCCCGCTGATTGTCCTGGCCATCTTCGGCCTGATCGCCGAGACCACGGGCGGGGCGGCGCCGTCGGCGTACCTCGTGGCGATGGTGGCCATGCTGTTCACGGCCCACAGCTACGGCCGGATGGCGGTGGCCTACCCGGTGGCCGGCTCCGCCTACACGTACGTGCGCAAGTCCATCGATCCGCGGGTGGGCTTCCTGGTGGGCTGGGCGATCCTGCTGGACTACCTGTTCCTGCCCATGGTGATCTGGCTGATCGGCGCCTCCTACCTGAGCGCGCAGTTCCCGGGAGTGCCCATGTGGCTGTGGATTGTCGGGTTCATCCTCATCACCACGGTCCTGAACATCCTGGGCATCAAGGTGGCGGACAAGGCGAACTACGTGCTGATGGCGTTCCAGCTGCTGGTGATCGTGTTCTTCGTGGCGCTGGCCATCGGCAACGTGGTGTCCGCCTCCGGCGCGGGCGGCCTGGCCAGCACGGAGCCGTTCTTCAACGGCACGTCCAGCTTCGCCACCATCTCCGCCGGCGCGGCCATCGCGGCATACTCGTTCCTCGGGTTCGACGCCGTCACCACGCTCACCGAGGAAACCGTGGACCCGCGCCGCAACGTGCCGCGCGCCATCATGCTCATCGCGCTGGTCGGCGGCGGTATCTTCGTGGCCGTCTCCTACGTCACCCAGCTGGTGCACCCGGGCGGCGTGTTCGAGGACTCGGCCTCGGCGGCCAGCGCCATCGCGCTGCAGATCGGCGGGCAGGTCTTCGGCGCGGTGTTCCTCGCCGGGCTGGTGGTGGCGCAGTTCGCCTCCGGCCTCGCCGCGCAGGCCAGCGCCTCCCGCCTGATCTACGCCATGGGCCGCGACTCGGTCCTGCCGAAGGCCATCTTCGGCCGGCTCAGTGCGAAGTTCCACACGCCGGTGGTGAACCTGGTGATCACCGGCGTCGTGGGCCTGATCGCGATCTTCCTGGACGTGGCCACGTCCACGTCGTTCATCAACTTCGGTGCCTTCACCGCCTTCACGCTGGTCAACGTGTCCGTGGTGTTCCACTACGTGCGCCGGCGCCGTGCGGGGGAGCAGCTGAACGCCGTCTCCTACGTTTTGGTTCCGGCGGTGGGCGCCATCGTCTGCGCGTACCTGCTCTCCCAGCTGGACAGCAACGCCATTACGCTGGGACTGAGCTGGCTCGCGCTGGGCATTGTGGTCCTGGCGCTGATCACGCGCGGCTTCCGTGCCGCGCCGCCGGAGATGACGACGACGGAGAAGGCCACGGTGCAGGCCGCCGCGTAGCGTCGGGGTGCTTTAGGTTCTGGGATTCATTGGGAAGGGGCGGGCGTGAAGATAGCCCTCGGGCAGCTGGAGTCCGGCACGGACGTCGCGGCGAACCTGGCCGCGATCGACCGGTTCGCCGCGTCCGCCGCCGGCGACGGCGCCATGCTGGTGGCCTTCCCCGAGTACGCCACGTACGAGAAGAAGATCGTGGACGCCTCGTTCCCGGCGGCGGCCGAGCCGATGGACGGCCCCGTCTGCAGGGAACTCGGGGCCACCGCGGTCCGGCACGGCATCGCGCTCGTGGCCGGTGTGGTGGAAACCTCCGATGAGGAGGGTCGGGCGTACAACACCCTGGTGGCCTTCGGCCCGGACGGTGCGCGGCTGGCCGTGTACCGGAAGATCCACCTGTTCGACGCGCAGGGCTTCGGGGAGTCGACGTACATCAAACCGGGACCGTCCACCGAGCCCGTGGTGTTCGAGGCTGGGGGAGCGCGGTTCGGGCTCATGACCTGCTACGATCTGCGGTTCCCGGAACTGGCCCGGTCCCTGGCCGACGCGGGCGCTCAAGTGCTGCTGGTCTGCTCGTCGTGGGTGCCGGGCACGCACAAGACGGAGCAGTGGCTGGCGCTGAATGCCGCCCGTGCGATCGAGAACAGCGTGTACGTGGCGGGCGTCTGCCAAGCCCCGCCGGTGTCCGTGGGCCGCAGCCTGCTGGTGGATCCGATGGGGTATGTCGAGGCGGATCTTGGGCTGGAGCCGGGCGTGCGGGCGGTGGAGGTTGCGCTTTCTACTGTGGCGCGGGCTAAGGAGCAGTTTCCGATGTTCCGGCAGCGGCGGCTGGGGTAGGGGTTTGGGGGCAGGTGTAGCCCCGTAAACAAGAAGCGCAGCCGCTCCCCGCACGGCGGACCTGCGCAGTCGGGCGTCGGCCTATCGCAGATCTTCGGAACTCTTCATGCCGGCCGTCTCAAGGCGCATTCGTTCCAACTCATCAAGGGTTCTCCCGGCTGCGTTTTTCCAAGAGGTCCTGCCGTTGATCGAACGTCCTACTAACGTTGCGGCGGCAGCTGAGGGACTTGCAAAAAGGTGATCTCTGACCAGAACCAACCGGTCGCCACTTATCTCGATGACTCCCTTTTCCTGGAGCTTGCGTCGGAGGTTAATGATCCATGGCGGACAGCTTTCCGTCTCATCGGGACGGCCATATGAGCCGGCGTCCACTACCAGACCCTCTGGCGTCAAGGTTCCAGTACCCTGACAGGCCGGACGGATGAACGAGAGATGGTGTGTCGAAGTTGCAGCTGACTGGGTGGAAGGGGCGCCTAAATCCCTTTTCTGGATGGGCTCCATCGCTGGAAAGCCGAGCGTTGTGAGGAGAACGGAAATCGTGTCCAGATATTCGTTGCAGTCGGCTTCCAACGGAGCCGGTGTATGCCGGTTTGATGCACCATTGCCATTCATTAGCCTGAAGCGCTCCGACCGGATCGCCTGATCAATGGCTTTCCATTCCATGTAGCCCACATGCGTGTCGGTCCAAGTGTTGGTCAATGACACAGCGACCAATGCGCGTTCCCAGTAGTCCTTATTTGCAGTGTGCTGTTTTAGACGGTTGCCGACATTGCCGGTCTGCCCGATGTAGCAAACATCTGAGGCTTCCTCTGATGCGCCAAAGAGGAAATAGAGGCCCACTTGGTTGGACTCGGGCATGCTCAGGAAATCGGTCAGCAACGTTCGAGGCACATCAAACACCCGAACGGTCCGGGTCGTTATCTCGGCCATGCGAATGCCAGCGGGATCTCCGTAAGGGAGGAATATTTGTATCGTCTGTGGTCGGTTAAGCAACGCTCGTACATCTCATTTCGATTGGGCCAAGTGGGATCGTGCGGCGAACTGCGGTGCGGTGAGTTCATTATGTGCTGTGCACTTTTTCCCGATGAGCAGGTCGACCGCGTCCCTGACTCCTTCCGTTTCTGCAGTTCGTCCTCGGCGCACGATGCCGCTGTCATCGACACTTATGTAGCCCCACTCGAAGAGGGCGTCGCAGCCGAGGGCGCAAACCAACATGGCGGCACTCTTGAAGTCTTTTCGTTCCTCTTCGGTGGATTCACTTCGCGGCTTGATGTGTCCCGCGATGAGCAGTTTTGCCGGCAGTATCTCGCCGCAAACCGCGCACGGAGCAGACGGGCGTCCTCCAAGAAGATGTCTGCGGAGGGCGGCCTGCTCCTGGCGAACGGCGGCAAGCGCTACGGCGTCGGTCTCCCCTAGACCCCAAGTGTCCTCTGGCAGACCAAGAAATGTTCCTTCGTCAGAGACAGGTGGGGAAATGCCCAGCTCAGTAACCAACGCTAGGCCGTCCTCCTCGGCCAGCCGAGACATGTATTTCAGAGCCGGGACTCCGTCTCTACGAAGAGGGCCGGGGGACCCCCATCGAATCAGTTCAGCCACGCGCTGCCAGGGCAGATTCAAATTTTTCATTATGGGGTCGACTGTGATCAACCAACCCTGGTCAGTCTCATCTGGCATCTTTGTGTATCCCGGCGGACGTTCAAAGGGGACACAATCATGGGTCACTGTGCTGACCGCGCGGAGGTATTGCTGGCCGTAATGGAACACTATATCGCCGGGCTTCATGTCCCAGAGCAGACGTCGGGCTTCAGGGACCACGCCGTTGCCCTGCTTGCAGGTCCAGAGTGTTCCGTGGTCAATCACAATGGAATGGTTTCTTCCCTGGCTCGCCCACCAGAAGTTCATGAAGGCACCCCCCTTATTCGTCGCGCTTCTCAACCTGCACAGCTTATGACAAAGGATTCAGTCAAAGGGTTCTTGGTCTGCAGCGACTCGAGACGTACGCGAATTCCTCGGTCGGTCGGGTGCCGCGGAAAACCTTTGTCTTGTGCCACTCTCCCGGCCCAGCAAAGTAACAGCCAGCGATGAGATGGCATTTCCGACGGGCTTGGTCCGGTCCAACGCCTCAACGGCAGCCGGTGCGGCGTGGGCACGTGCTCCGAGTATGACGAAAGGGGCCCACTGCTGAAAACAGCGGGCCCCTTTCTTTCGGGGCACTATTCGCAGCCGATTCCGTCGCCGTCGCGGTCAAGGTGGGACGCGTACCCGGGGCTGCCTGCGTATACGGGTGCAGCGCCTGCCGCCCTAGCCGCAGTGCAGTTCTTGTAGTAGACGAAAGCGGGTGCAGGGGCGGCGGGTACTGCCGCTTGCTGGGCCTCCTGTTCGGCGGCAGCCTGCTGTGCGACGCGGTCCGCAGCCGCCTGAGCAGCCGCAGCCTGATCTGCGGCGGCCTTTTCTGCTGCTTTGCGTGCCGCTGCTTCACGAGCGGCTGCTTTTTCGGCGGCGAGCTTGTCAGCCGCTGCCTTTGCAGCTGCCTTCTCCGCGGCGAGCTTGTCTGCCGCCGCTTTGGCAGCGGCCTTTTGAGCTGCGGCCTTGTCGGCTGCGATCTTTGCTGCCGCGGCCTTGGCCTTTGCCTCACGTGCTTCGACGATCTTGTGCGAGTCTGCTTCGGAGAGCCACACGAGCTGCGCGTCGTCACCCTCGGTGCAGATGAAGGTTTCGCCGTTGTAGGTCTGGGACTCGTCGACGGCCGAGCAGGTGGTCTGGGCCGGATTCGTTTCGGTTGGCGTGGCTGAGGCCGTGGCCGTTGTCTCCTGCGCGGTCACGAGGGCTGTCTGGCTGCCACCGGTACTAGGTGCAGCCCCCGCTGCCACGACGCCGCCCAGCATGAACACAAGGATTCCGGAAATGGTTACTGTCAGCGCACCCTTTCGGTGCGGAATATTCACCCAAGTGCGCCGCCTAAGGAGCAATGCGTAAAGTCCGGTGAGAACGGCAATTATCCCCAGAAATACCATTACGGCAGCAATGCCGCCGGCGATGGCGGCAATCAAGAGAATAAATAGCACGATCGCCGTGACGATCCAAAAGAGCGGACCAGGACGCCAGCCGGTTTTCGGGCGCGCGGGCATAGCGGAGTTATCGTTCATGGTTTTCCCCAAAGAAAGTTTTTGTGCGAGCGAGCGTAATCACGCTAGGGCCCGGGAATCAAGAAAAGCCGAAGAAAGCCGCAGGATTCTCGAAGGCCATCCGGCAATGACGACGCCCAGTAGCGAGGGCCGAATGGTGACGAAGCGGTGGCTGGTCTGCGCACCGAACCACCGCCTTGTCCTAGGCGACGACTTTCGCATAGACAACATAGTTGTCTTCGAAGAGACCCGTCGCCGGATCGTAACCGTCACACGTGATGAGCCGAAGCTCCGGTCCCTCCGTATTCCCGTATACGGTCTGCGTCGGGAAGGCGTCCTTCGCGTAATGGTCAGCATGATCAAACTTGAAAACGCTCGTCGTGCCGTCGTGGCGAGCTACCGTAATGAGGTCACCTGTTTTGAGTTGGCGGAGGTTTGCGAAGACGCCTGGACCTCCGTCTGTTGCATTGACGTGTCCCAGAAGGACGGCGGGTCCGAGCTCGCCGGGCGTTGGAGAACCGTTGTACCACCCAGCTGGGGCGCCTGGACCATCCGGCGGCACTTCCACGGAGCCGTCTGACTTAAGGCCAAGGCTTAGCAGTTCGGAGTCGATGCCGGCGGACGGAACGCTGACGGAAACCGGGTCCGAAGCTGGCAGAACCTTCTGCGGCGCAGAGGCAGACGTTGCTGACGGCACTACGGTGTCGGCGGCAGCCGAAGTCTGGACTGGAGATGCGGGTGTAACAGTGGCTGCCGCTGGAGCGGCGACGGATTGCACCGAAGCGCTGCTTGCGCAGCCTGTGAGAAGGAGCACGGCGACCGCCGCAGACGCCAGTTGGCATCTGCGACGGGCGCTGGTTGAGCTAGTCATACGACCCGTTGTTTCCGGTCCCGCAGCCTACGCGCGGACGGACGCGCGACGACGCACGATCATCGACCCGGCCAGTGCAGCGACGGCAAGACCGCCAATGGCAAGGAATTCCGTGCCATTGTTTACAGGCTGAGCAACGCCGGTCTCAGCGCCGCCGACGGGCATCTGTGCAACCTGGGCCGGAACCTGGTTGCCGACAGCCGGAGCCGGAGCGACATTCGTGGTTCCGCTGCCGAAAGCGGAGTTTTCACAGGCGATGCCGTCGTTGTCGCGGTCAAGGTGCGAACCGTAACCGGGTGCCCCAACCGGAATGTTGTAAGCGCCTGCGGCTGCTGCTGCCGTGCAGTTCGGGAAGGCCATCGGTGCCGCGTTTGCTGGGGCAGCCGCCATTGCTGACAGTCCGACCACTGCTGCTACTGCCAAGGCAGATACGCTCTTCTTCATTTCTTGTCCCCATTCTTCTGGTGCGCGCCACACAGAGCGAGTGCAGACCATCGCGAAGGGGGAAGTCTGCGGCACGCGCGGCGGGCGAGTGATATTGGCATTTGCCTTGCCAGTTATATCAACCGAAATGGTTGAAGTGTCAATGTGACGTGGGCCGCAAAAGCGTGTCGGCTTTACCGTGCTACGCTGGCGCGCTTACTGCCAATATTGTGGACTTGCGCCCGTGGTGCGAAAGACTGTTGCCGTGAGCAACTCTCCCCCCACCGGCAACCAAACTCGCCAGCGCACAGGCCTCGCCGTTGCCGGCCTCAGCCTGGGCACGTCGCTGAACCCGCTGAACTCATCGATGATCGCCGTCGCACTGGTGGTGCTGCGCGAGGACTTCCGGCTCGACGTCGCCACGGTCACCTGGGTGATCACCGCCTTCTACATCACCTCGGCCGCCGGCCAGCCTCTGATGGGCAGGTTGGCCGACCGGTTCGGGCCGCGGAAGCTCTTCATGCTCGGAATGGCCCTGGTGGCGGTGGCCTGCGCGCTGGCGCCCTTCTCGCCCAACTTCGTGTTCGTCTGCATCGCCCGCGCGCTCATGGCGCTGGGGACCGCGACGGCGTACCCGAGCGCCGTCGTCATGGTCGGGGAACTGGCCAGGCAGGCCGACGTGCCGTCCACCCGCCCTCTGGGCCGGATCCAGATGGCCAACACGTCCGGGGCCGCGGTCGGCCCGGTGGTCGGCGGTCTGCTGGTGAGTCTGGTCGGCTGGCAGGCGCTGTTCCTGATCAACGTGCCGCTGGCGCTGGCCGCCCTGCTCGTCGTGCGGAAGTACGCCCCCGCGGACCAGCGGCGGGAGCACGGCAGCATCGCCACGCTGCTGCGTGACTCGGATATACCCGGCATCCTCGCCTTCGTGGGCAGCATGGTGCTGCTGCTCATGGGACTGTTGAATGCGCTGCCCGGCCTCCGCTGGTGGCTGCTCGGCGGTGCGATGGTGTTCGCCGTGCTGTTCGCCTGGCGCGAGCTGAGCTTCAATCGCCCGTTCCTGGACCTGCGGCTGCTGGGCAGGAACCGGCCGCTGCTGCTGGTGTACTTGGGCTTCACGGTGTTCAGCGGCGTCTACTACTTCGCGTTCTTCGGGCTGCCCCAGCTGCTGCAGGACGCCGCCGGATATGACCCCGGCCTGGTCGGCGTGCTGATGCTGCCGCTCGCCGCCATGTCGGTGGTCGTCACGCCACTGGCTGCCCGCGCGATCGACAGGTTCGGGGTGCGGCGGGTGCTGCTTGCCGGCGTCGTACTTTTGGCGGTGGCGGCAGCGGCACTCTGGCTCCTGACGGCGTCGTTCTTCATCCCGCTAGTGCTGGTACTGACCGCCCTGATGGGCGTGCCGTATGGGTCGGTCAGCATCGCCTCCAACCAGGGGCTGTACCTCTCGGCCGCGCCCGAGGACAGGGGAGTGGCCGCCGGGATCTTCCAGACCTGCCGGTACGTCGGCGCCATCAGCGCCACCGTGATGATCGGCATCTTCTACAGCACCGGCGTCAACCAGGAGAACTGGGGCCGGATCGTACTGGTGATGCTGGCGCTGAGCGCGGTGACGTTCGTGGTCTCGCTGCTGTGGCGGGAGCGGAAGACTGCGTAAACGTCCCGGCGATGGTCTCGTCAGCGGCCTGCGCGGCCGCTTCGGCGGGCACTTCGTGCCGGCGCGGTGCGGACTGCAATGGCCAAAGTAAAGGCTGTCGCGAGGCCGAGAACCGTCCAGGCGTAAACTTCACGGCCGGGGAGATCCGTTGTTGCAAGCCAGCGGATGGAATAGTTCGCGGTTGCACCAACAGGGAAGGTGAATACCCAGAACATCTGCGTGAAGGGAAGCTTGCGGTACTCGGCCAGGAGCATGACCTGCATCAGCGCCATGATCACCAGCACGCCTGTCAGGCCGAGCTGCACTGCCCCCACGGGCCCCGGATGTGCCACCATCCAGGCGATGTTGGCCGTTGCAGGCGCAGCCAGATACGCGGACAGTCCGGTCTTGGCGGCTGGCGGCACCTCGCCGCCGGTCATCAGCCGCACGGTGACGACGGTTCCCATGACCAGCCAGAAGAACGCGCCGACGCCGTACGCTGCCAGGGCCGCATCATGGGCATGGATGCTTGAGAATCCGATGCTGGCGACGAAGAATCCGGGCACGACGGGCAGCAGGTAGCCGGGATGGATGGATTGCATGGATACCCCGTCGGTGACCCAGTGGGCGAGGAGCTGGGCGGCGACGATGGCAAGGGCGGCAATGAAAGCCATGCACAGCCAGGCGCCCCATGGCGGCAGGTACTGGCTGTAGTGCGCCGAAAGCAGGATCCCCACCAACGGGATGAAGGACGCAAACGGCCCCGCCAGTTCATGTCTCAGGTCGGCCCGGAATGCTCCTTTTTGACGAAGGCCGCGGAACACGTAGAGGGCGGTCAGGATCAGCCACAGAGTGCTGGCTGCTCCGTACAGAATTTCCTCAGGCCACATCGGGGATCCGAGGGAGCTCCTCGCGGCGGACCAGCCGCCGCCGAGTCCGGCAAGGCCCAATGGAATGCCGAAGCGGCTCAAAGCCGGCATTCCCGAGGGGGTGGCCGGGGGCAGGGCGCGATCCTGAGGGGCCGGCGCCAGCGCCGCAATGGTGCCGGTATCAGTCATCTCGTCGGTCCGTCCGGTTGGTGGGGGAAGATGAGCAGCGTGCTCGTCGCGGTGGCGAGGAGTTCTCCGCTGGCGGTGCTGAGGCGGCCTTCGGTGAATATCACCCGCGGGCCGGATTTCACCA
Source organism: Arthrobacter sp. UC242_113 (assembly GCF_044054585.1). NCBI lineage: Bacteria > Bacillati > Actinomycetota > Actinomycetes > Micrococcales > Micrococcaceae > Arthrobacter > Arthrobacter sp. UC242_113. Next base: position 247,110 of record NZ_CP171968.1, read on the forward strand.
CCGACCCCTCTGCCCGAAGAGCGCCTTTCTGGAGCGTGATGGGCCGCAGGTACTTGACCGCCAGGTCGATGGAGGTGTAGCCGATCCCGGCTTCCAACGTACTGTGTGCTGCGCAGCCGAGTACCGTGTCGAGGAGCGTGCAGGCCAGGCCGCCGTGCACCATTCCGAGGGGGTTGTAGTGCGCTTCTCCCGGCTCGCATTGGAACTCGACGTGTCCGTATTTCGCGTCGACGAGATCGAACTTCATGAGGGAAGCGATCGGCGGCGGTGCAATGCTGCCGTCGCGGAGGCCGGAAAAGTAGTCCAGGCCCGACAGCTGCGGCAGCTGTTCGAGCGCGATTGCCGGATCCGTCCAGGTGAAGGTTTCCGAGCGTTCCGCCGAGGTGTTGGTTGACATGGGGATTTACTCCTCAGGCTCTCTGCAGAGGTTTGGCGCCGTCATGCCGCGGCGTTGGCAGCCAGGGCAGGGTACAGATCCGAGATCGGACCCGACAGGCCCAGCTTCACTCCGGCGCTGATGTCGTCCACGATGACCTCGTAATCACCCTGCTCGAGTCCATCGAACGCCTTCCGCGCCACTTCCTCTGGGGAGGTCTTCGGGGCATCCACGCCCTTGGCCATGGCAGTGTCGATGTAGCCGACGTGCACACCCGTGACCTGCGTGCCCTGGGGTGCCAGCTCCACCCGGAAGGAGTTGGTGGCCGACCACAGCGCCGCCTTTGATGCGCTGTAGGCGCCGGTGAGCGCAATCCAGCTCAGCACCGAGTGGATGTTGAGGACCGCTGATGCCCCGCTGGCGGCGAGCACCGGCGCGAATGCCCTGGTCAGGGCGACCGGTCCGAAGAAGTTGGTCTCCATGACTCCACGGAACTCCCCGTCGGAGAGCGCCAGCAGAGTGTCCGATTCGACGCTCATGCCGGCGTTGTTGATCAGGACCGTGACGTCCCGGGTCTGGGTGACGGCGGCCCGGATCGAGTCGGCGTTGGTGATGTCGAGGGCGAGAGGGATGATCCGGGAGTCGCTCCACTCTTGCGGACGGCGGGCTGTTGCGTACACCTTCGCAGCGCCCCGGTCGAGGGCCTGTTCCACGAGCTCACGGCCCAAGCCGCCGTTCGCACCGGTGACAAGGACGACGGCGCCAGATAGCAGTGGCATGGTTTCTCCTGGTGTCGGATCGAGCGGCGGCACGGTTGCCGCGGCCTCAGAGTCTCAGGTTAGCGGAGTTAGTTGGATTTTCCAACTGACTGTATGATTGGAGAAAGTACCGAAAGCAGGTGAACAATGAATCGGCCGACCGAAAAGGCAGTGGATGCTCCGAGGGCATGTTTCATCGCGGCGGGCCTGGACGTGCTGGGGGAGCGATGGGCACTCCTGGCGCTTCGTGAGATGTCGCTCGGCGTTCATCGGTTCGATCAGATCGCGCGCAACACAGGCGCATCCCGCGACATCCTGACGGGCCGACTGCGCACCCTCGAAAACCGTGGCGTGATCGAACGCGTCCAGTACTCCGAGCGCCCCGCGCGCTACGAATATCACCTCACAACTTCCGGAGCCGAAGTCGCGCCCATCCTCATTTCACTCGCGGCCTGGAGCAGTACGTGGATGCGCGACGAGACGCCCCGTGCCTCCTACAAGCACAGCTGCGGGGCCGACCTGAAGCCGCTGGTCCTGTGTGCGGAATGCGGTGAGGAGTTCAAACCGGGAAGTCTGATGCTCGGACCGCTGGTGTCAGCGGGCGGTACGGACCCGGCGTCGGACCAGTAAGAACAAAACCGAAACAGAGGACGACGGCGGTGCATCCCGCCGTCGTCCTCTGGCCACCGTTACTGGGCAGAGCGCCGGTTGCGTGCTTGGCGCGCCAGCCGGCTGAAGGCGAAGATGAAGACGGCCTCGATCAGCACCATCAGTCCGAGCAGCAGCCACCGCCCGTGGCTGATGAACACCACCGCGCCGGTGAGGACCAGCATGGTTCCAAGCGCCAGGGCGTAGACGGCGAACCCCAGAGCCACCTTGGCACTGCGCACACCTGTGCGGAAACCAAAGCCCTGCGGCTGTCCGCCGGGCAGTCCGCGGACGCGGTCGGGTCCTGCAGGATGGAGCCGGTCGAACTCCTGCCACAGATCCTCGTCGTGATCCCGATCCGTCATGCTTCAATTATCCCGCGCAGCGGGGCGCCTGTTCCCTGTCGGCGGCCCCTGCAGGAAGTGCCGTGCCGACGGGATTCCCTGACGAGATCTGCCGCTTCACCAGCTCAAGCTCCAGTTTGAGCTGGTCAACGGTGGCACGGTATTTATCGAAGTCCGCCTTTCGGCGCCTTTCCATGAAGTAACTGACGACCGTGGCGAGAATGCCAAGCGGGAAAGACACCAGCAGGGCCCAGCCGGACGTGCCAAGGAAGCCCAACGCTACGGGCAGTGCCTGCTGGAATGCCATGAACGCGTTCATTCCGTCGAACACCGCGTTCAGGGCGGAATCCAGGGGGCCCAGAAACTGCCCCACCATGGGCGTCCCGGAAAGCGACGGAGCGTTCAGCGGTTCCCCTGGAGACCAGCGCGGGTCGCCGACATGGTTCAGGACGTAGATCCCGGCACCGGCGTTGAGTGCCGCGAAGAGCAGGACGGCACCGAGCACAGTCCAATGAAGCCTGCGGGGACGCCAAACACCGGCCGCAAGCCCGAAGACGGCGGCCGCAACCCACGAAAAGATGCTGAGTTCGTCACGGCCCAGGCCGCTCAATGGATCCAAGGAATTTCCCGCCCTAACAGTTATGTCGAGGCCTGTTCGGCCGCAAGCGAGCCTATCCCAGTCGCCGCTGAACGAACGACGGCGGAGGCCAGGGTCGTGTGAGTAAGGTGCGGTTTTTCATTGTTGTGCCAGAATGCTGGTGGGAAGATGGACGGAGAGTTGGGCTTCCACCGAAACGGGGTTGCCGGCGATCTGGCGGCACGTGCCCAGCCTGATAACAGGCGGTGACCGAGCCATGACAGAGCGCCATTTGCAGCAGCGACGATTGCGTGTGTCCGACGTCAACGTCGTCAACCACCGGACCCTGAGGAAAGCACTCGGCGGGACCATCGTGGGTAACACCATGGAGTGGTACGACGTCGGCGTGTTCGGCTACCTGATCACCACGATGGGCCCGGTGTTCCTGCCCGAGGCGGACAGGGCAGTGCAGAACCTGTTCCTACTGGGAACCTTCGGCGCCACGTTCATCGCCCGTCCTTTGGGCGGCATCTTCTTCGGCTGGCTGGGCGACAAGATCGGCCGGCAGAAGGTGCTGGCGATGACCCTGATGATGATGGCCGCGGCGACGTTCGCCGTCGGCCTGCTTCCCGGGTACGCGGTGCTGGGCATCTGGGCCGCCGTGCTGCTGGTGGTCACCAAGCTGGTCCAGGGCTTTTCCACCGGCGGCGAGTACTCCGGGGCCACCACCTTCGTATGCGAGCACTCACCGGACCACCGCCGTGGCTTCTTCGTCAGCTTTTTGGACATGGGCAGCTATCTGGGCTTCGCGCTGGGCGCCGCACTGGTGTCAGCGCTCCAGCTGATACTCGGCCAGGGGCAGATGGAGGCGTGGGGCTGGCGCATCCCGTTCCTGATCGCGGGCCCCCTGGGCATCGTGGCCATCTACTTCCGCATGAAGATCGAGGAGTCACCCGCCTTCAAGGCCACGCAGGAGGCGGAAGCCGTGGCCGCCCAGCATCACGAGACCGACGACGAGCTCCGCCCCGTCGGCCCGGTGGGGATCTTTAAGGACCACTGGCGCCGCATCGTGCTGGCCATGATCCTGGTGGCCGCCGGCAACACCGTGGGCTATGCCCTCACGTCCTACATGCCCACGTACCTGACCACCAACAAGGGCTACGACGAGATCCACGGGACGCTGCTGACGGTTCCGGTGCTGGTGGTCATGTCCCTGTGCATCCCGCTGACGGGACGCCTCTCGGACAGGATCGGGCGGCGGCCTGTGCTCTGGATCGGGGCCATCAGCACAGTGGTGTTTTCGCTTCCGGCGTTTCTTCTGATCTCGATCGGAACCGTGCCGGCCACGCTCGCCGGGCTGGCGCTGGTCGCGTTTCCCGTGGCGTTCTTCGTGGCCATCCTCGCGTCCGCGCTGCCTGCGCTGTTTCCCACAGCCCACCGCTACTCCGCCATGGGTATCGCCTACAACTTCGCTGTGGCGATTTTCGGTGGCACCGCTCCGTTCATCATCGCCGCGCTCATCCAGGCAACAGGCAACGACCTGATGCCGGCATTTTACCTCATGGCGACGTCGGCCATCGCGGCGGTCGCCATCTACTTCCTGCCGGAATCCGCACAGCGGCACCTCCCCGGGTCCATGCCCAGCGTGGATTCGGACGAAGCCGCCCGGGAACTGGTGGCCACCCAGGACAGGAACCCGCTGCTGGAGATAGACACCCTGCCGTTCGACAGCAGCTACGAGGCCGCGCGGGCTGCGCATACGGGAGGGCCTCCTGACAGGCCGACGGTCATGTGACGCCAGGCTGGGCGGTCACCAAGCGTCGTCAAAGCCGGTCAGCTTGCGTGGCAGTCGTACCGCCTCGCCGCTCAGGCATTCGAGCTGTAAGCCGTCAATGGTCTGGTATTGGGTCAGATTGAGCACGGCGTTGTCGGTGGTCACGCGGATGTGCCGTGGGCGACAACCAAAGAGGCCGCGGTCGCTGAGCTCCTCGCCAGTGCTTAGCGAATGTTGTGAGGCGCAGGGCACCACCGGCCCCGATGGGGAACGTGCTCGGCGTACCACTGCGGCCTGATGACAACGCCGGCGCCTTGGCGCGCCCTGAAACAGTCCGAGGCCACCGATGTCGTTCGGGGCAGCATTGAACGAAGGATGAGCAAGGCTTTCCGAAGAAGATCGAAATAAATATCTCAACACAGGGGAAAGTATTAATCAATACCTCTGACCGCTTCTTATTTTGGGAATCCGGACGTACGCTAAACCTCTCACGCCACTGAGAAACATGACGTTCCGACTCTTAAGAGCGCAATTTAGATTTGCGTAACTCACAATGATATTTCGCGGCCAAAGGCGGCCGCCGAGTACCTCGGAGAAACTAATGAAATGCACCAAAGTACATGCTTTTGCGTCCTCCGCGTTGTTTATCACCACTCTGCTGGCGGTTGGACCGACCGCAGTTGCCGTCCCTCCAGTCGAGGGCCCTACCCCCGGTGACTTCGTGTTCGACGCGACAAAAGGGCAAGCCTGCGAGGACTTCCCTCTGCGCATCGAGGCATCCGGTTCGAATGTGACCGTGAGAACTTTTCTCGATAGAAAAGGCAAGCAGGTCCGCATACTCCAGGCCGGAAGAGGGTACACCCTTACTTATACCAATCTTGACACTGGTAAATCATTAACAATTAGGCCGACTGGCTCGAATCGGACCACGGTGGACAACGGTGACGGAACGTTGACCGTCACAGAAACTGGAACAGCTGGCATTATTCTGTTTCCGACTGACACGCCCAAGGGACCGATCAGTACTCAGTTCTACGGCCGAATAATATACACCCTGCTCAATGACGGGTCCAACACGCTGACCTCGCTGAGATCCTCTGGTACGAGCATTGATATCTGCGCTCAACTGGCGTAGTGGCAGTTCGGGGTCGTTTAGCTGATAGCAGCCCCAATAATTGCGTCAAAAAAGCGCATTGGTCGACGCAGGCTTGCGCTCACGGCGTTTCGCGCGGCGAGGGATCATCTCGAAACCCAGAACCAATGGGTCGAGAAAAGTCCTTCGCCGTTCGAACGAGCCGCCGGCTCCTAAAACCGTGGGAATACCCTCATCTCATGTCTGAGCTTTCTAGCGCGCTTGAATTGCGTCCTACGCCAGTCTCGTCTGGAGAGCTGATAGGACAAGTGTCTGGAGTCCGACGTCGGATCGCTTGCATTGCCGCTAGCGTTGCTGCACTGGTACCGCTGCCTCGCGCTCTGTTTGTGGAGATTCCTTGCGGCCAGGCGGATAGGCGTGCCTCCGGCCCGCCAGCGTAATGAAAAGTGCGACGACGACCGGAACCGCCGCTGCGACCGGCACCATGAGCGGGCCGGCCAGGACCAGGGCAGCCGAGCCGTAGAGCGCTCCGATGGTGATGCCGAGCTGGATGGTCAGGACGGTGAGGCCGTTGGCCGCGTCCCGGTCCTCGCGTCCGGCGCGGAGGATGGCCGCCTGGTTGTAGATGCCGATCGCCCCGAGTCCAGCACCCCACACAGTCATGAGGATCATGGCGCCCGGGATAGTGCCGCCGCCGAGCGGCAGGAGGAGCATCGCGGCGGCGACGGCCGCCGTCGTGATCAGCAGCGAACGGCGGGGCCGGGAGTCCACGGTGATGCCCGCGATCCAAATGCCGATGAGGCCGGAGGCGCCGAGTACGGTGAGGGAGAGGCTGGTGGCGTAGTCGGGCAGGCCGGCTTCGCGGATGAACGGCGCGATGTAGGTGAAGAGCGCGAAGTGCGCCAGGACCAGCAGCGGCCACGCTATCGCCACAGACTTCACGCCGGGCTGAGCGATGGCCTTGCGCATCGACGGGCGGACAGCGTCGGGGACCCGGCGGACCTGCGGCAGCAGCCAGACAGCCAGGCCGGTGAGGAGCAGGCTGAAGCCGGCCAGGAAGAGGAAGGAGGCGCGCCAGCCGAGGAGCGCGCCGAGCGCGGTGCCCACGGGCGCTCCGATGGCCATACCAAGGCTGTTGCCGCTGAAGACGATGGCCAGGGCCTTGCCCACCTTATCGGCCGGGACAACCCGCGAGACGAATGGGGCCACGGTGGTCCAGAGCAGGCCGTGCGCCAGGCCTCCGACAAGCCGCGCGCCCATAGCCGCTGCGAAGTTGGGTGCGAGCCCGACGAGGACGTTGCTGAGCGCAAAGGTGAGGACGAGCGAGATGAGCAGGGTCTTCCGCGGGATCTTCGCCAGCAGCCGTGCGGCCGGGATTACGGTGATCACAATGACGGCGGCATACGCGGCGGCAAGGTAGCCGGCCACCGGCTCGGAGACGTTCAGGCCTTCGCTGATTTGGGGCAGCAGGCCGGATGGCATGAGCTCGGTGGTGATGGCCGTGAACGTGATGGTGGCAAGGACCAGCATCGCGGCGAGCGGTAACCGTTTGGGCGCAGGTAGGGGCAGGGCGGAAGACATGGGGGAGCGGTTCCATTCAAAGGGGTAAGGCGGAAAAGGACGTCGCTGGCCCGGAAGTTCCAACCACAAAGTTACCGAATTTATTCGCGAACGCTCGTACAAATCTCACCCGAGGTCCAGGATTTGCCACGGGGTTGGGCTTCGCCAGCGTCCAGGATCAAGCAGTTACAAAACTTGCTTAGGTGCTAAGCGTTTTTTGTAACTGCTGCAGACGTCGGTAGCCCTGGATACATTGCATCTATGACCAACGATGTGAACCCGGCTAAGAAGCGGGAAGCTGTCCGCAGATGCCCCGTTTGCGGCCTGGAAGCGTGGCGGATCGCGTACGGCATGATGATGGCGGAGGCCATGGCCGCGAACCCGAAGACGGAGTTTGCGGGCTGCTGCGTGACTGAGGAAGTACGGATCTATCCCGCCACCGGCAAGGTTGAATCCGGGGTACCGAAGTGGGCGTGCCAGAACCCGGAGTGCCGGCACCGCTGGTGGTGACGGGCGGCGGGCGTTTCCCGCTACGCCGCTGGGACCATCCAGAATCCGGCGAGGGCTGTGCGGCCCGGGTCGGTGGTCACATGAGTGATGCGGACGGAAACCGGTCCTGCTTCAAGGTCCAGCTTCGCGCGCGCTGTAGTTCCGCAGTCCAGAGCCACTTCATGTGTTGTTCCTCGTCGCAAGTCGGACTGCGAGAGTGTGAGCGATGCTTTGAGAATTCCCACGCATTCAGCGGTGATGATGTAGCTTCCCTTCGGTATTTCAGTCGCCGACGCCCCGAGTCCGCCATCGCCCAGTCCGCCTGATCCGCCCAAGATAAGACCGTCAGGCGGGAGGCCCAGGCGCTTGTCCAGCTGGGCCTGGTTTCTTACCCGGACTCGGGCATGAGCAGGGTCTTCCGTTGGTACGGGAGGGGGCGCTGACCGGGAGATTATGGCTGACGGGTCGGCCATTGGCACGGGAGGGGAGACTACGGATGAAGGGTCAGTCGGAGCCGGGCTTGCGTCCTGGTACTCGCAGGCACTTAGTGCGATTCCGCAACTGGCCGAAACCAGCAAAAGCGCCATAGCCCGAGACCGACGATTTCCCCCATGTGCTGCCATGCGCCCACCCTACCGGCACCGACGGCGGATTCGTCGTGCTGGAGTGGGTCCGACGCTGAATCGGCACGCCGGCAACGAAGAATGCCGGCCAGGCTATTACTGGCCGAGCAGCTGAAGGGCGGTCTTGTACTTGTCGGCAAGCCGCGCCCGGTCTTTGAGTTCCAGGCGTGCCGTCCGCGTCGGGTCGGTGTTGTCTGCGATGTCGGCCAGTTTCACCGCTAGGGCAATGGGATTCTCGCGAATGTCCTCGTAATACTTGTCGCCCTCGTTCTCGAGGGTGCGCGTAAGCAGGACGACGGCGGAAATCACCTCGTAGCTGATGCCGGCGGCCTTAAAGATCCCGGCTGTTATGGGACAGTCCTCGATAACGTCGTGCAGCCATGCCGCCGCAACATGCTTCGGGTCGTCGAGCCTGTTTGCCACCCTGTGGGGATGCTCGATGTAGGGATCACCGTTTTTGTCGACTTGCTGACTATGTGCGCTGATTGCAATTGCTTTCGCTGCACCCACCTCAGGATTGTTGTCGTAATTAGCCACCGGGAGCCTTCCTTTCCGGGCCCACAGGCCCTTCTCCATCCACACCGGCAGGCTATCAATGTGGGCTGACATTCAGGGGGTATCGCACGGGCGGAAGAAATGTCAGTGGGGCCTCTGACAATGAGGGGATCGGTTAGAGATGAAAGGCACCGACATGCTGGATACGATCGCACATCCCGAAACCTCGCTGGAGCTAATGCTGGAGCTTCAGCCAGAAGAAGCGCTGGAGTGGAAAGCTCGGGTGAATCAGCAGCACATAGGTTGGCAGGACGTAGAGTCAGCGGCCCATCTGGTCGCACTCATCCAGGGCATGTGCCGCGATGGCGATTGGCTGGTCGTGCAGACGAAGGGCTCGAGCTCACAACCGATCGGGCGCTATGCCCAGGCCATGAACACCGGCAGCGGATTCCAGGTGGAGGTCGCCCAGATCTGCCGCGGTGTCGCACGCAACTGGCGCGTAGGGCTGGGCGCCGCCGCAGATGAGGCCGGCAACACGCCCTTCGGAGGGGTCTCGGCATCACAGAACCTGAGTCTGGCGGGGGCTTCGGAAGTGATGGTGTCCTGGCTAAACGGCCACGGGCTGCCGTTGGGCTACGGTGCGGCACTCCATGTTTATCAGTAGGCCGGAGTGCCGCCCGGGCCGTTAGTTCTGCTCCCCATTGCGTCGTCGAAAGAGCTCAGGTTGTCCCGGCCTGCAGAAGATCAAGACCAGCTCGCCCACCGTCTGCCCGGTAATACGCTGCACCATCTGTGCGTAGGTCGACAACTGGCGCCAGTATGCTGCCAATGTCTCCTGCTGGACGCTGATGTCTGTCTTGAAGTCGGCAATGACCAGGCTTCCGTCGTCTTCGCGATACATCAGGTCGATTACGCCTTCCACTGTCACGCCATCAAAGGATGTGACCACGGGAAGCTCGAGCCAGTGCTCCCGGTCCGCGGCCCTCTGAACCAGTGCGCTCCTCAGGGCAGAGCGGGCGCGCTCGGCGAGGCCGGCAGGATCATTGAGACCGGATGCGCTGGCCACCCTTTCTGCCAGCACCTCAAAGTTCTCAGCCTCCCGCAGGTCGGTCAGTTCGAGCAGCCGGTGGAGCGCGGTGCCGAAAACCGTGCCGTGGTCCCCTCCTGGCTCCACGAATGACGGTAGCTGAGCGTCGTCTTCCGTGGCCACAAACCGGAGTGCCTCATCGGTTGCCAGACCCTTCTGTCCGTTCCCAGCACCCTTCGCCATCGCCGTGACTGACGTGGAGGACTCTATCGCCGAGGACCTTTGCCACGTCTCGCGGCATTGCTGCCATGCATCGAAGGGTTCGACTGGCCGAGCCTCGTGCGGCGTTCGGGCCTGCGCTGGCATGTCCTCCGGGATATGCAGGTCCGGCGCTGAGGCTGCGTCGTCGGAGTCCTTGAGGAACTGGCCCAGACTATTCTTGGCGTTCACGTAGTGGGAGACGACGAGGTGGCTCTCTGCGCGGGTACAGGCAACGTAGAGGAGACGACGTCGCTCGGCGTCATCAAACAGCTTTTCCACGCCCTCCGCGCTACCGTAACCGGCCGAGCGGATATCGCCGATGAAGTGCACTTGCAGTTGCGACTTTTGATCCCAGAGGGCTGCGGACTTCTGATTGTTGGGACCGGATCCGGTCCCGGCCAGAATCACCATGGGGAATTCCAGGCCCTTGGAGGCGTGGATGGTCATGATCCGTACGGCCTGGACGTCGGTTTCCGGCACCACAGCTTCCTTGACCCGCGAGTTGTCCTCCTGCTGCACGCCAGCCCACACCAGGTAGTCGCGCAGTCCGCCATGTGTGGCCTCCGTCCAGGCCCTGGCCTGGTCAATCACGAAGCGAAGCCTGCGCCAGACGTCGCGGTAACGGGGGGCGTCAATTGCTGCCTCCAGCATGCGCCTGTCGGTAACTAGACGCTCCATGATCTCAGCGGGCGTCAGTACTTCGATGTCCCGGCACAGTGCGGCCAGGTACTGAAGGGAGCGCGCTATGGTGGCGTCTTTGACCGCATCCGGCGTGGGGGAGAAGAGGTTCCAGCGGCCTGCGGCTTTCTTCCACTCGAACAGTTCATCATCGCCGCAGCCGAACATCGCCGAACGAAGGGTCAGCACGAGTGCTGCTTCGTCCGCCGTGTTTGAAATTGCCCGCAACGCGAGCAGCAGGTCGGTGACCTCTTGGGTTGAGTAGACCAGAGACGATGCTTCGGCCCGGTACTCGATGCCGGCGTCATCAAACGCGTCTTCGAGGGCGGCAAGGGACGTGCGGGTGGGGATCAGGACGCAAATGTCCTTCAGCTGTACCGGTGAACACGTGAAACCGCCGGACCGTTTGCTTTGCTTCTGCCATGCCGGAAGCCCTGCGGTGCCGGTCGCGATTCTGATCGCAGCAGCAACGTCGGCTGCCTCCTGCCGGCGCATGTCGTCAGCGGAGACCTTCCCCGATTCGCCGGGCTGGGCACCTGCGCGCCCGATGACGGAGACAGCCGGACCGTTTTCTTCGCTCCATTCGGGCCGCTGCGGATCGGGCGTCAGCGGGTGGTACTCAGGCTGAATCGTGCCGCTCGGCTTGATGAGCTGCCCGAATGTCGCGTTGATCCATTCGAGGAGGCGTCCGGACGACCGGAAGTTGGTCTGGAGCGAAGCGATTGCCGAGCTTTGGTCGTCGGAGAAGCGCTCCTGGGCCGCCAAGTAAGTGGCGATGTCGGCCCTGCGGAAACGGTAGATGGATTGCTTCGGGTCGCCCACCGTGAACAGCCGGCCTGGAGGGATGCGTAGCTGCTCCCACCCGTCGGGTCCGCAGACGTCGTCGGCCGAGATCCGGGTGGCAAGTTCCGCCTGGATGGGATCCGTGTCCTGGAACTCGTCCAGCATGATGCAGCGGTAGCGATTGTGGAGCGCCGTATGCACGGCCTGCTTGTCTTCGCCGACCAGCAGGTCTCGGGCGTGGATGAGGAGATCGTGATACTCCAGCTCACCGCTGTGCTGGCGTTCGCGTGCGGCCTGCACGAGTACCTCAGCCATTGCGGCCGTGACCGTTTCGACGGCGGGTTCGACAAAGCTGTTGCGCAGGGCGGTAGCTTGGTCGGCCAGGTCCTTGCAGGAGGTTCGCACGTCGGCCACGTTAACGGCCCAGTTGCCTTTTTGTCCGCCGCCGAATCCCTTCTGCGGAACAGAATGCAGGAGCTCGAGCACCAGGCCGAGTTCCCCGGTCTCGGCCTCGGCCAGCCGGCCATGCCAGCTCCTGATGTGCTCGAAAGCGGTGAACAACTTGTCGGCCGGATCGGTGCAATGATCAGCGTGTGCGAGGACCTCGGCAGTCTGACGCAGGATCGGACCAAGGTCCACAGCCGGGATGTGCCGCTTCCGCGGAGGGTGGCTTTCCAGCCGGTCCCAGTTCGCGTCCAAGTCTGCGGCCACATTCTGCAGGTGGTCCAAGGAAACGCCGACGGCGAGGATGATGCGGAGGGCGTCGTCGATGGACGTGTCCGTGAAGAGCTTTTGCCGGGCCGCTTCCCACCGGCGCGTGAAGGCGATCTGGGACCGCAGCTCGTCCACCACGGTGATTAGGGGTGGTACCCCGGCTTCGATGGGATGTTCGCTGATGATCCGCGCCGCGAATGAGTGGATGGTGCCGATGGGAGCGGTGTCCAACTGATTCAGCGCCCTAAGGCGCAGCTCGGTAGGGGCTGGGTCGGACAGCTTCCGGCGGACTCGTTCCCGGAGCTCACCTGCTGCCTTTTCCGTGAAAGTGATGGCGGCGACGCTTTTGAGTTCGACGCCGGCGTCGACCATAGCGCAGATGCGCTCGACAAGTTCATGCGTCTTGCCACTGCCTGCGCCTGCTTCTACGAAGATGTTGGCTCCGAGCTCCTGCTCGATCAGCGTGCGGTCGGTCTGGTCGGTGAGTTCCATGACTAGGGATTTCATTTCTCCGCCTTCAGGAGCTTGGCATACGGCTGCAGTTCGTGGGCGTTTTGAAGCTTTAGCCACTGCTGGCCAAGCTCCTGGGCCCCCATCATGGTGGTGAAGTTGATGTAGCGGTCAGACTCGGGCCGCGGGGGGAATACGCCGTTCCGCAGCGCCGACATGATGAGGCCTGCGTCTTCACGAAGCTGCTCCAAGACGTCGTCAGTCAGGGTGTAGCCGATCTTCGCGAAGTTGCCCGCCTTGGAGATGAACCAGTACTCGGCGGCGACAGGTGACTGAGGATCTGCCAGCGTCCGCGCGAACAGGCCGTAAACCGGAAGCTGGTACCGGGTGCCGTCCGCGGTGGGATGGTTTTTGAGTGGTGCGTACTTGTCGGCCTTGCCGGTCTTGTAATCAATGACCTTGACGGTGCCGTCGGCATTCCGGTCGATCCGGTCCACCTTTCCCCGGAACCGGATCACGGTGCCGTCGTTGAGGGTCAGTTCGACGGGCGGGTGGCTATCGGTGTCCTCCGGCCCGAAGCTTGCCTCCTCGGCGAGGTAGCTCCAGCCCTCGGTGAGACTGCGGTGGTCCTCAGCTGCTACCCGCTGCAGGTCTTGGCGGATCATGGCCTGATTCCGCTCCCAGACGTGACTGAGCCACGCAGGGTTGGCGAATTCCTCCAAGGCGGCATCTGCCAGCTCCATGAGGCGGTCCGACGAAGGGGAAAGGCCGTCTTTGGTGATGCTGCGGACGTAGTCTTCCAGCACTTGGTGAACGAGAATGCCCCGCTGCTGAGGCGAAATCTGAACCTCCAAGGTGACGTCTTCCAGGATGTTCACCTTCAGGACGTGCTTCAGGAAGTAGCTGAGCGGACTGGTCACCCAGTCCTCGAGGCGAGTCGGCGACAACGCCTTTTCCGCTTCAACGATGGTTCCCGCATGCGCTCCGAGATTGCCGTTGAATCTGGAGAAAATGCCGTCGCGCCGGTCCCGGGTAACAGTCAGTGCCTGCTGCAGCGCCGTATCATCCCGAAGCGCCGCCGTACGCTCCTCGGCGGTGAGGATGCGTCGCAGCCGCCACTCCTGGGCCGTTGCGGGAAGCCCGGCCTTGGTAGGGGAACCGTTCTCTATGCCGTGGGCGAAGGACTGCAGTTCCTTGTCGGGACGGGCGCTCAGCCATCGGGAAATCTGGTAACTTCCGGATCCACGTAGGTCCCCCCGGGGGCTTGTGACGATACGCTCCGATCCCGCGGCCAGCGCGGCAAAGAACTGTTCCTTGCTGGCTTCCGCCCGCTGCTCCACAGTGGGGAGACCACAGGCCATCGTTGCCCTGACGGTGTCCGGAAGGAGCGGGTTCTCCCGGATTCTAGCCGGCGCCAGCCCTTCGGCCGCTCCGACAAGGAACAGAACGTCCAGATCCCTGGCAACGGCGTCGGCGTAGCTGCCGATGACGACGCCGGTTCCACTCTTCCCGGTCCAGCCACCCTTCGAAGCTATCGCCTCCTCTATTGCACTCTGCACAAGCGATGGGCGAGGCTGCGGGCCGACGAGGTCCAGGTGTCGGAGGTCAAAAGCGGCCTGGTTCAAGGCGTCACGGGCAGCCGTCTTCTCCGGCCGTTCTGTTGCTGTTCGCGGGCCCATGAAATCTTCAAGAAGCGAGACCATCCGAGCTGACGCGTCGCTCCAGGTTTCGCTAGTGTGGATCTGCTCAAGCCGGGCTGCGAGTGCCGCGACAAAGGATTGGAATATTCCGAACTGCTCAAGTTGACGGGCTCGGCTATCCGAGATCTTCTCTCCGGTCTCGTCTTCCGCGGGTGGACTGGCGTGCAGCTTTTCGCAGACGGCGCTGCTGGGCAGTTTCTGTTCCTGCCACGCGAACGTTCCCTCGGCGTGGATGTTCAGGATTGCGCGCGTGTCAGGTTGCTGAGGATCGAGTTTCAGTAATTGAAGAAGGCCGCGGGCGAGCGGCGAGTCGGTGAGCCGATGGGCCGCCGGACCGACGAAAGTTACTCCCGACTCGCTGAGCCGCTGGGACAGCAAAGCGGCGTAGGGCCGGGAGGCTGAGTGGAATATGCCGATGCGGTGGCCAGGAGTGCCCGCTGCCAGTCTTTCGACGACAAGCCGGACGACGGCGCGGACTTCGTCATCCGCATCCGAGGCTGTCATCAGGGTTGTGCTGTCGCCCACGGCACCGGACGCAGCGATGGTTTGCATGCCGGCCTCTTCGAGGCTCTGCCGGAAGGAAGATTCGGAGGGGCTGGGCTCGGTTCCGAGCATGAAGCCAATGACGGTCCCAAGCCGCCGCTTCATTAGTGTGGTTCCAAGTTTCTGGCCCGCGAGGATGAAGGCATCATGGTCGGTGTACCACTGGGAGGCCAAGGCCTTCTTGGCAGTCCCGTGAATCCGAAGCACTTCATGCGTGAGGCCGGGAAGCGCGGGATCGGATGGGTCCGGTGCGGCGTCCAGCAGCTCGGCTGTCTTAGCTATGGCGCTGGCCGTGGCGGGCCGGTCGGCAACATCCTTGAAGAGACCCGGAGCATCGTTCAAGACTTTGCTGACGGCGCCCAGTCTGAGGACCGGCAGGAGCGGGCGCTTTCCATTTAGGGCTGCGTCGTCGGCGATGAGTTCAGTTGCCAGGTCCTTCAAGGTGAACGCTCTGACGCCCGCACTTCCTGCGCCTGAGTTCAGCGTCCGGCCGAGGTACCTGGTTACGTCCAGACCGGAAGCATGGGACGGGACCAACACGGTGACAGGCGCCAGAGGATCCGTGGCCTGTGCATGGCCGATAATTCCGGCGAGCTCAGCCAAGGCGTCGCTTACCGAAGAGAAGTTACTGCAGGTCATTTCGTTCCCTCATCCTGACGTTTCACACAACATAGCAACCTGCACTGACAGGATTGTCATTGCGTCCCATCCCCGTTGTTCCGACCGATGTCCTCGGTGGGCTGTACCGAGGTGGTGACAGGCTCTGATGAATCCGCCTGCCGGGCGGCTGGCGCCGGCTCGCAATCAAAGTGGAACTCGCGCAGCGGCCCCGAGACGGCCGGATCCTTGAGCAGGTCCATCGTCTTCTTCTCGATTTGGCGGATACGCTCCCGGGTGACTCCATAGATCTTCCCGATTTCGTCCAGTGTTTTATGCTCGCCATCCGTGAGACCGAATCGCATGGCGAGCACGCCGGCCTCCCGCTCGGTGAACGTGTCGAGGATGGTGTGGATCTGTGCAGTGAGCTCAGCCGCCGCTATCCGTTCAATGACATCCATGTCCGAAGGATCGATCAGTTGTTCTCCAGCCGGCTCCAGTCCGCCCCTGCCGTTGGGAACCAAGAAGTCCAGCGAATACACCAACCTGTCCAGGTTCAGGAGATACTCGACTTTCGAAGCGGTGGTACCAGCGCGCTCAGCGATATCCGCGCTGGTGCAGGAGAGGCCTTCCAGAGCCGCGCCACGCTGCAAAGACAGGACCTTCTGAATCTGCTCCACCATGTGGACGGGAAGCCGAATAAGGCGCCCCTGATCAGCCAAAGCGCGAGTGACTGCCTGACGGATCCACCATGTTGCATAGGTCGAAAACTTGAAACCCTTTGTGTAGTCGAATTTGCAGACTGCACGGTGGAGGCCGAGGTTTCCTTCCTGGATGAGGTCCAAGAAGTCCAGACCGTGATTCACGTACCGCTTGGCGATAGACACCACGAGCCGCAGGTTTGCTTCGAGCAGGGCGTCGGCAGCCCGTTGACCGAGCAGCCCAATTGCGCGCAGTTCGCGTGATTCCCTGCGTCCGCGAGGAGTGCCGTCTTCCAAGAGGTGCGTGGCGAAGAGCCCTGCTTCGATCTCCTGCGCCAGCTCCACTTCCTGCTCGGCTGTCAGAAGGGCTGCCCGTCCGGCACGCCTGAGGTAATCGGACACGGCGTCATCACTGAAGCCTTCTATGCCGGCGAGTTCCTCCGGCCACTCCGGATCTTCAAGATCGAAGGAAGTCGGCGCGGCTTCATCCTCATCGTCGTAGCCGGGCGGCGGCAGGAGGTCCTCCAACCCGACGTCATCCAAGGCATCCTCGCCGGGCTCGATCTCCTGCTCATCCGAGGTATCTTCCCCGGCCGGGACCTGGTGGTCATCTGTACGCCCGGGTGGTGCCGGCTTGGGTCCAGGGACCGGCGGCTCCACCGGCTCCCGTTGCCGGAGGAATTCCTGCAACCGGCTGAGGTCGGTCTTCATGTCGAAGAAATCGACCTCGCGAGCAAAAGGCAACACTTTGCCGAGGAACTCCTCGCCCTGCACGTCCGGATCCTCCACAGTCCCCTTGGAGTAGAGAACAACAAGCCGGCCCACCCGCCCGTCCGTCTTCTTGCGGATGACACGTCCCAGCCGCTGGACCATCTGCCGCTGGCTGCGGTTGGCCGCCACGATGACGCCGAGGTCCGCTTCCGGCACGTCGATGCCTTCGTCGAGCAGCCGGGGGGCAGCGAGGATCTGGGAGCCGCCGCTGCGGAAGTCCTCCATGCCCTGTTTCCGGTCGTCCTTGGCCATGCCGCTGTACAGCGCGGAGGCCCTGGAGCCCAGAGCCGTGTAGACCTGCTCGGCCCGGCGCGCGGACTCCTGGGTCTGGGTGAAGACCAGCGTGCCGCGGGACTGGTCCACGGTCTCCTTCAGCGCGGCCAAGGCAAGGTACTTCGTCCGCGCCTCTGCCAGCAGCGTGAGCCGGGATGACATGGCGCGCATGTACCTCCGGGCGAGGGTCGCTTCCCTGCTCGGGGACTCGGAGGCTGCCAGCGCAGCGACGGCGGCGATGAACTGGTGGAAAGGCCGTCGCGGAATTCCGGCATAGGACTCCAAATGGCGGGCCGTCTCCGCCATCGTGTCGGAGAACTCGTCGTAGCTGACCTGCTCTGAAGCCGTCAGGTCCACCCCGACGAGCGCAATGTCGAACGGCGCAATGACCTCGTCCTGCAGTGCTCGGTCATACCAGAGCTTGTAGACCACCCCGCCGAAGTACGGAGTAAGGAGGTTCTCGTGCTCACCGTCGGACCGCTCGTAGGTGGCCGTGAGCCCAAGGCGCCAGGCATACCCTTCCTGGAGAGCGCCCGTGAACATCGGCGCTGCATAACGGTGGCACTCGTCGGCGATGATGAGGCCAGCCTTGTGGCTGCGCAGGGTCTCGCGGTTGGAGGCCGAGTGAACGATCGCAACGAGGATGTCGACGTTGTCCAGTGAGTCTGTGCGGCCGTTGCCGAGCGCGCCGCGCCGGGCCTTCGGCAGGTCACGCTGGAGCGAGGACAGCCACTGGATTTGGAGTTCGGCGGTCGGCACTAGGATGAGGACCTTGATTCCCTGCCGGACTGCCTCGAATGCCGCAGCGATGCCAACGCGCGTCTTACCGGCACCGGTTACGGCCTCGATGACCCCGCGACGTGCATTGGAATGCCAGGCCTTCAGCGCCTCCTGCTGCCAGGTGTAAAGGAAGGCATAGTCGTACTCGGCAGGAACAGACGCGGTAGGGACCGCTTCAGGCACCCGGGTGAGCGTGGCACTTAGGTGCGACGTGTCGTCGGCAAGTTCTGGCATTTCATCCCCCATTGGACGGTTTGGAACTCAGTGAGTGAAGACTATGGGGCGGGTCTGACAAAAACTGAACTGCCCGCCGTCGTGCTCGCCCAAACAGCGGTCAGCAGTGACGTCACGCCTGAGGAGGCCACCACGCCTGCGCCCTCGAGAGCGCCATCTTCAGCTCCCTGCCGCCGGCTTCCTCCAGCAGAGCGCTGTCCCCGACCACCACCAGCAGGCTCCTCGCGCGGGACAGGCCGACGTACAGCTGCTCCGCTGCGCGTTCCATGTCCTTGAATCCGTTCACGCACAGCACAACGACAGAGCGCTCCAGGCCCTTGAAGCCCAGCACGTGGCCGTAGAATTCAGCTTCGCCTGCGTGGAACTCGCGCCAGTAGTCTTCGGTGGCGCCACGTTCGAAGAAGTCCAGATGGATTGGGTGCCGCTCCTTTGTGGTGAGGAGCGCAATCTGGTTGTTGGCCCACCCTTCGGTGATGAGCGCATCCACGCAGTCTCCGCCGATGTCGAGCGCCTCGTCTGAAGCGCAATCCACGAAGCGTACGGGCAGGCCCGTGCTGCCGCGGGGAGTGAAATGCTCTCCGGCCAGGGGTTTGAAGGTTTCGGCGATCTTGCGAGTGTTGCGTAGGTTGTCATCAATGTGGATGGGCACAAAGCTTGCCGTGGGCCCAAAGGTGAAGTCCGTCGTCGCCCCGCCCCACCTGCGGTAGACATCCTGACGGTCATCCATGAAGGCATACACCTCGCCGCCGTCGGGATTCTTGGTACAGGCGAGCAGCGCATCCCACCACAGCGGGGCAAAGTCCTGTGCCTCATCGACGACGACGGCATCCAGCCGCTTATGATGCTCCATCGTTGCTGCCAGTTCCTTTAGCAGGCGGGGCATCTCCACATCGAAATACTCCTGCCCCGAACCGTCGGGAACGCCCAGCCCCCGTACATATTCGTGGAACTCGCCGGTGAAGACGGGCTTTGCCTGGCGCCAGCCGGAAACTCGGTCCTGTAGGTACTGCCCGAGGCCCTTGTTGTAGCAGAAGAGTCCTACGCGTTTGCCCTGCTTGCTGAGCAGACGGGCCTTCTCCACGGCGAGCCAGGTCTTCCCGCTGCCGGCACCGCCGGTGAACCTCACCCGGTTGAGTGACCTCGTGGCCTGAAGCAGCACTGCCTGCCGCTCCGTTAGGTGATCCTGTGCGTCCTCGGCTTCCTGTGGATTCAGGGAATCAACGGCCTGCCTATTCAAATTCCCGCTCAGGTGCTTGACGATGCGATCCATGAAGGACGAAGCCAGCACGTTGGCTCCGCCGCCTTCGCGCTCTATCGCTTCACGTACCAGCTCCGCCGGCGACGCGACGTCGGCCTGGTCAAGGACAAGGGTCCGCGGGCAGCCAGCCATATCCCAGTCCTGCCGCACGGGGGTGTACGGCAGCGCAACCATATAGGCGAACCGGCTGGTCACGGGCGTACCAAGCTGCCTGCCAATCCAGCTCTTGAACGCGTGGAGCGATCCCTGGGATTGGGCGATGGGGCTAAGGATGCGGTGTTTCCCGCTTCGGTCGGACTGGTGCCACTGCCCGTTGTCGATGGAGACAAGCCCGCCCTTCACTTCGATCGCGGCCATGCCGACGCCGGGCCACAGCACGAGCAGGTCGATCTCGTGCTCGCGTATGCCGTCCCGTACTTGGACCGAGTGGGCCAGCACGCAGTCATCCGGCAGGCTGTTCCGCAGCGCTTCCCATACTGCCTTCTCGGCCACCTGTCCGTCGCCGAACTCCGGTTCTTCCGGAATACACCTCACTGTGCCTCTATTCTCATGCATTGTCCTTTCGGGTTCGCGGATGCGACGGCAATCGAGCGCTCATCGAGCGCTCATCGAGCGCCGCCCAGTCGCGAAACATTCTCAGCTAGGCCTTCACCCCGGCCACAGCTATCATCCTGATTCCGCGGTTTACTCAGTTGGCATTTCGCACGGTCTGAACTACTCCTCTTAGGGCAGCGTCCAGCGTTACGCCGCCGGCGGGGGCGGAACCATCCGGTACGTGCCCAACGCTCCACATCAGCTCGCTTGCCTCCACAGGTACGCGGCCGAAACGTATTCCATTGAGGATTTGGGCAGCGGCCTCAGCGCGAGGCACGCCCGCCTTGTGCCAGTTCGCGTTATTTTCGTTTGGAGCCGACCAACCGTCACCGGATAGACGATGCTTGCTAAGACGCCATTCGTGCGGGGTTAGGCCAGCATCCGAGACGATTTCCGCAGTAGACCCCTTCGGGCCCGGTCATCGCACGTGCGTAGGGAGCGGGCTGTCGACCTGCGGGGGCGGCGTACCGTATATGTAGAAAAGAATCGGCGGGCATAGCTTCAACGAGCTGGCCTATGAGTTTCCCGGCGGCCTGCCAGTCGTTGTCCAGGTTCTGCTCCCATTCCTCCAGCTCTTCCAGCGTTCCCCAGCCGGAATCGTAGTCAACGTACCCAGGCTCCCCCTCGTCAGGTTTAGTTTCCTCTGTGCACTGCGGCGGAAGCACGGATGCGAGGGCTGCAGCCCAGGTCCCATAGCGGCGGATCAATTCCGCCGCTGAGGGGCATTCGTGACGTATGGCCGTTTCGGCAATGACCCAACGATCGTAGACGTCGATGTCCATCGGATACTCGAATTCGATGCATTCTTCGGTATAGCCGTCGAGGGCCTCAAAATAATCGAGCTCGCTGAAACGGTCCTCGCCGGAGGCAAGGTGCAGACCCACTGTTCTCAGCGCTTCCTCCCAGAATCCATGACCATACCGGCGTCGGAGGATGGATGCTGGAACCGGCCATGGGTCATCGGGGTCATTTGTGGCTGTGACCCGACGCCGGGAGTGCGTTTCGACTGTTGCTTCGTAATCAGCGTAGGCGAGTGTCGTGATCGTTCGGGCCCGGATCGCGAGTGCCGTTGTTTCTATGACTGCCAAGATCTCAGCGAGGCGCCGGTAAGGGAGGACCGGGTGCAAAAGCTCCCTGAGTTTGGTTACAGCGTTCAGTGAAATTTTGCCCAGCGCGAGCTCGTAGTCCGGTTCGATTCCGTGATACTTACCTGTGATGTAGAGCAGACTGAGTTTGTCGCTCAGTCTTCTCGGGGGGAGGGGTTCTTCAAGTTGACCTCCGGGGACACCTGGAATGTGCAGCAGTTCGACGGCGATGTCATTATCCACCTCGATGCCGAGGGCTGACAGAACCTTCGGAATGTCTTCCCTGGAAATGTCAGCTGCAAACAGCCTCTCCACCATGTCTTCGTTGCCAGCGAGCACCCCGGTGGTGGCAAGGCTTCGCCGTCTAATAGATCTTGAACGCTTGAGGTCGTCTTCGGAATCTGACTGGTCCGAAATCGTGTAGGCGATGTCATTGATGCTGCCGCCAAAAGCTGCCGCGACTGTCTGGATCGGATCCCCGTTCCGATAAGCCTTCCTCAACGCTTCGGGATCCGTGAACCAGCCGGGTGGAGGAATCATGCCACTCATGACAGGTCCTGAATTAGTTGCTCCATGACATCCCTTCTACTTCTGAACTGAACGGACAGCGTCTAGCCATGTCCTGTCGGTCATCTGACGGACGCGCTCGCGGGTGACGCCGAAGCTCTGCCCGATGGCGTCGAGGGTCTCACCGTTTGAGTAGCGCTCCACCATCGCGGCGTCTCGCTGCTCCCGACTGAGTTCAGGAGTTGTTGTCATGGTCACATTCTTACCAGTAGGTTCGGACAATTTCGCAACTGTGATGCAGGATTAGCTGCATCGCTGCCGGCTGAAGTTACGGACGGCCCAGCAGCTCCATAAACAACGGGTTCGGCTGCGCTCCAGGCAGGACCCGCCGCACGTCCTCCAAGGCTCGCAGTGGAGTAAGCCCTGCCACCCGAGCACCGTACAGCGCCGCCACAGTAGGCGTTCGTGACGCCGCCTGGACGCAGTGCAGGAGAACGGTCTTGCCCTCCGCCCGGAAGCGTTCGACGGCGGCCGTCGCCTCCCGGAGCACAAACTCCGGATGGGCGTTGTTCCCCGAGTCAGCTACCCAGAAAGTTGCGTGGTCATGAACTGGAACAGATGTGACTTCCTCAGTGCCGAGCCGGCACAGAGACACCACGGCGTCGATGCCCAACTCCGCCACGCGGGCGACGGATCCCACTCCGCCCAGCCAGAGGCCGTCGTCATGCGGGTGCCGCACAACCGTATCGGTGGGAGCCCAATCGCTGTAGTCCTTGAACGCCACCCGAGGCCACTTGTTCATGTAGCGGCCTTCGCCGTCAGCCAGCTCCGTACCGAGCGCCATCAGGTCGCGGGCGCGCAGCCCTGGCCAGCCGTGCAGGTGCTGCCGCCACTCGAACGGGACCGCGGAGTAGCCGTAGGCGGCTCCGAGCAGCCCGCCGGCGATGGCGGCCACCGTGTCCGTGTCGCGTCCGCCCCGGACGGCCTCTTCCAAGGCAGCACGGAGGTGGGCCGGACCAGCAATGGAGGTCGACGTGAAGTGGATGGCACTCCACGCCCCCTGGAACGCCTCCACCACCCAGCCGTTGCGGGCAAAGTCCCGAGGTCGGGACCGCTCCGCGACCTCGATCCGCTCCAGCCAGACGGATGCCCGCCCGGCCGGCAGCAGCGAAAGGCCAGCCCGGACGTCCAGTTCGCCGGTGAGCACAGCCTTCCGGATGGCGACGCACCACAGGCCGCACGCCTCCTGAGCGTCGGTATCGGCGTGGGTCAGGGCGCTCACCACCCCGGCCTGGGCCATGAGTTCCTCAGGGCTCCGGTCCAGGTGCGCCAGCGCCAGGGGAGCGGTGCGCATCAGTGAACCGTTGCCGGCGCTCCGGCCGGTGCGGGCGTGAAACTCGGCAGCAGCGGCGCTGAAGTCGCCGGCGTCGGTTTCGCTCCTGCCGGCGGCAGCCGCCAGCCGCCGGGCAGCTGCAATTACGGAGCTGGTCTGCGCTCCCACGTCCTTGGCATCGGTGGCCCATCCTGTCCAGGCCCGGACGACGGCGGTCAGCGCCGAAGCGAAAGCGGGCGCGGACGGGAAGTCCACCAGTCCCTCGGCGAGGGCGATGGCCATGGACGTGTCGTCGGTCCACTCGGCGGGGGCGAAGCCGAACGGGCCGCCGCCCTTCATGCTCACCGGGGTGCCGTCCGGCAGCGGTGCGCCGAATTCGTAGCCGGCGCCGAGGGCGTCGCCGGCGGCCAGCGTGACCAGGACGCCGGCAGCGCGGTCGTTCTGCAGTGGGTTCAGTTTCATGCGATCTCCATCAGGGGGTGGTGGGTGTTCCAGCCGGTCAGGTGTGCCAGCTCGGGCTTGCGGTGGGGGAGGGCGACGGCGATCCCCGCCACCGCGAGCTGCCCCGTGGTCTGGGTAATGTTGCGGCTGCGCAGGGAACCGTGGTTCCGGACCTCCAGAGCTGGCAGACCGTCGTCGAACGCCCCGAACTCCAGAGCCTGGACCGCGGCGGCGAAGTCGCGGGCCCGCTGGGCAGGCATCGGGCCGGACGCCATCACGTGTGGCGCCAGGAGCTCCAGGTCCAGCAGCGCGGATTCGACCAGTTGGCGGTAGTGGCGGCGGAACAGCGTGTGCGTGCCGAAGACCTCCAGCAGCAGCGGCCGCGTGCCGAGCCCGAGCACTACGCCGCGTTGGCCCTCGAGCGGAGCCGGGGCGTCGTCGGCACCGAACCGGCGGTCCTTCCGTGGCTCGGCGGTGAACCGGTCCAGGTGCTCCAGGAGCGAGCTGGTGGCCGACCGGCCACGGGCGGCGTCGAAGCGGGCAACCCGGTTCCAGATGCGGCCCTGCCGGCCGGCGCCGCCCGGGTTAGACGGGCTGGTGGCGAGTTCGGCCCGGACGTTGAGCGGGGCGCGGCGGGCCTGGCGGCGGTGGCTGTGCGTACCTTCCCAGCGGCCGGCCTCCACGCAGTAGGTGTCGATGTCGCGGGTCTCGCCCGGGCCGAGGACGACGTCCCGTGCGCAGGTCCGGTGCTGCTGGCCGCCCTCGAGCAGCTCGCCTTCGAGCAGCAGAGCCGGGCGCGGGCCGTTGTTGGTGACGGTGAGCCGGGGAACCTGCGGGCCGCTGGCCAGTTCGGTGACGGCGACGTCGGCGTGGGCGCCGGTGCTGATGCCGAGCTCACCGGGACCGCCGGTCCACACCGGAAAGATCGTGAGCGGACCCAGCGCGGTGGCGGCCCCGACGTGGAGCTGTTGAACCTTCAAGATGACCTCCAGAATTTTTAGCTCAGATCTGAGCTAATTGCCCAAGTATGCACGGCTTGAATCTTTAGCGCAATACTGAAATAAATAATTCTGTGAAGACCCCGAAGGATGCCTCCGTCTCGTCCCTGCTCGACTACCCGCGGCCGTCCGTGGCGGTGGACACCGCGGTTCTGACCGTCGCCGAGGGCACCCTTCAGGTACTGCTGGTGCGCCGCGGCGGGGAGCACCACCACGGCGAATGGGCGCTGCCGGGCACCTTCCTGCGCGAGCGGGAGAAGCTGGCGGACGCGGTGCTGCGGTCCCTGCGGGAGAAGGCGGGGATTTCGGGGCGGGTGCCCCGGCAGCTGCAGGTCTTCGACGACCCGGGACGGGACGACCGGGGCTGGGTGCTGTCGGTCGCGCACGTCGACGTGGTGCCGCTGGCAGAGCTGGACGACGCGTTGAAGTCCGACGGCGTCCGGCTGGTTTCCGTGGGCGGGGAGCCGGAGACGATCGCCGGGCTGCCGTACGGGCATGCCGAGATGGTGTCGGAGGCAGTGGAGTGGCTGCGGGCAGCCTACGCTGAGTCGCCGGATCCTGGCGCGCTGCTGGCGGAGCCGTTCACTCTGAAGGAGCTGCGGGATCTGCACGAGGTGGTGGCGGGCCGCTCACTGATGCGGGACACGTTCCGGCGGTTCATGGAGCCGCAGCTGGCCGGGACCGGGAAAATGTCCGACGGGACACGGGGGAGGCCCTCGCGGTTGTGGGTTCGGGCGAATCCGTAGCGACTGCTCCGCCGGGCGGTCACTAGAACTGCGGTCCTCCCATGAAGAATGATGTCAATGACGACGGAACAAGGGCATGCAGTGTCCAATTGGGAGCACAATGATCTACGCAGAACACGGGACACTTCGATATCGCCAAATCAATGCACTGTCGTGGCGCGTGGCAAGTGAACTGAGCCGGCGGGACCCAGGTCTTTACATCGGGTTGACGGGTGATGGAGGCTCTGCCGCCCATGCTGACTCGTTGATGATGACCAACGCGGGCGGCCCGGACTATCAGGCACGACGCTGCGGACTGGGTTTCACTGCTGGTTCGAGCGGGGACTTCCAGATCCCTTGGGACAGGGCATTGGGCATGCGAAGCGCTCGGGCGATTGCAATCGCGCTCGAAGAATCCCAGGGAATCCATCGCCCTGAGAAGTCGCCAGTAACCACACCCCGGGCGCTCGGTTATCGGCTGATGGCGTCGATACTGGAGCTGACCCTTGGCGACCGGCAGTACTGGTCAACTGGGGAGGGTGCCGGTGGGCCTCTGGACCCGGAGTCGTCGGCCACCCGCGACCGGCTGCAGCCGTGGGAAGACACACGCTGGACCCTGCTTCGTGACCACGAACCCGTCGCAACGATCGACAACTTTGGTTCGCTGGAAACTAAGGGCAGACTGATGGACCTGCATTCCAGGTACCGCGAGCTCAACGGCCGTCTGTATCCGCTTGTGCTTGAGGTTTTCGACGACCTTTTGCCGTAGCGCTTGGTATTGAATCAACTACATCCAACTGAGGGGGAGCAATGCAGCAAGCGTTGGCAAAGGATCTCGAACAGAAACCGCTGCCCGCAATTGATCGTCCGGCTGTAATGTTCGTGATCAGTAAGACATACGCTGAAGGTGTCTCGCAGGAACGTCTCTACGAGGCGACGCGCGGCAACTGGCGCATAGGCGCAGGAAGTCGAGCACAGGCCGAGGTTGCTCTGGGCATTGCGGACGGCATAGTCCGGACAGCGTTTGAAATCGACCGTTGGGGAGGGGCGGACGAGTCCGCGGCACCGTGGACGGCCAAGGCCGAAGACAACCGTTGGTACTTCGAAGGCCACGAGACCGGACAAACGAGCAGCTGGCTGGGATTGTCTGTCCGGCATCTCGCGCCGCCCAAAGGTGCTGCAAATCCGGTCCGCCTGTTCCTAGACGGCATCCCCGGCCCAGAGCAAGAGGCTATTGCCGACAGTTCAACCGTTCTCCAGGACGAGGCGCTCGGACGGATCATGTATGGACGCCATCCTGTGGCGCTACGGCAAGGACCATGGCATCAAGGGCGGGCGGGCCGGCAAACTCGGAATCGCCGGCTGAAGCACAGCGAAGCCACGACAATCTTGGTCGAATCCCGCAACCGCCCGCCAGCTTCGCAGCCGGCCGATGTCGTCCGATGAAGGAATAGCTACGAGTTCGGAGCTTCGTATGAGTACGGAAACGAGGCCCCGACGCGACCCGACAATGCAGTCAGTTCTGCCTCGGTTTCCCTGAACCGGATCACTTGAGGGCCCAATGTGTTGACCCCCTCCGGTCCCTTCACCACGAGGGTCCGCGCTATGGTCCTGCCCAGTTGATCCAGTTCCTGGTTGAGTCGCCCCAACTCTGCCTGGTGTCAGCGATGGTCGAAAACTGAGCCATTTCGTGGGCGGCGGATTTCAGCGGTCGTTGCAACGGTTTATGAATCTGTGAGTGGTGAGGCCAGTCTAGTCAGGTGCTCCAGAGGGCTCACCCAGCCAAGAACTTCGCGTGGACGTCGATTGAGCTGATCAGCGACTGTTGCTAGGTGTTCGGGTGTGTGGACGGCTAGATCCGTTCCCTTTGGAAAGTACTGCCGGAGAAGGCCGTTAGAGTTCTCATTCGAGCCGCGTTGCCAGGGGCTGGCGGGATCGCAGAAGTACACCGGTATGAGGGTCCGCTGCGTGAAGTCCTGGTGGCAGGCCATTTCAGTGCCCTGGTCCCAAGTCAGAGAACGACGTAAGTGGGCAGGGAGAGCGCTCATCGTTTCTGCCAATCGGTCGCGTAGATTCTCAGCTCCGCGGTTGCCTGCAAGATGCACGAGGATGAGGAAGCGAGTGGTCCGTTCGACCAGTGTCGCAATGGCCGAACGGCTGCCTTTCCCAATTATTAAATCGCCCTCCCAATGCCCTGGTACGAGCCTGCTGGTCACTTCTGTGGGCCTGTCACGAATCATGACCATGTCGGGGAAGCGCTTGGTCCGGTGTTCCTTCCGGCGGCGTGGCCGGCGACCGGTCCTTCCGGTCCGCAGTGAGACTGCTGGATTCACCGCCAGATCGAAGCCTCCGCGCCCGTACAGGGCCTGATAGACGGTCTCGGGGACGACGTGCATTTCCGGTTGCTCAGGGAACACGGCGCGCAGCCGGTTGCTGATCTGGCGAGGGCTCCAGCGTTGTTCGAGGTGCTCCCGGACGAAGCCCTGCAGCTCCGGGTTGCCGGCAATCTTCCCGGTTCGCTGGCGGCTCCTTCTACGTTCCGCGCTGCGCTGGGCCGTCCGCGGCCTGTAGTTGCCAGAGGGTTCGTGCAGGTTGCGTCGAATTTCCCTGCTCACGGTTGATGGGCTGCGCCCGAGCTCCCTGGCAATGGCGCGGATGCTGCGGCGGGCGTGCAGCAGGTCCGCGATCGTGATCCGCTCCGACTCGGACAGAAACCGGGCGGAGATCACCGTCGGCCTCTGATGCGAGATGGGAGCGTACTTCTTGGTGTCCCCGGACTTCAGAACGACCGTGTGACCGTGCCGCCACCGGGTGCCCGAACTACGGCTAATTCCCACAATCCGGCATGCTTCGGAATTGCCCATTCCCTGTTTCATCAGCCGATCATAATGAGCACGTGCAGCGTTCTTTGGAGGCGCTCCCCGGGACTTCCTCGGCCTTTTCATCTCTGCCAATTGCAACTCCTAAATCAATCAGGTGTTGCAACGACCACTGGACGCCAAGCCGTCACAATGGCTCAGTTTTCGACCGTCACCGACACCTGGTCGAATTTGGAGCGCTTCATCGCTTCAGGGTCCCTGTCGCATTGCGTGCAGCGTCCCCTCGGGCCCACATCAGCCATCATGGTCACGTAGATGCCTCTTTGGCCGGCCCGCCACTGACCATCCATGATCGAGCACCACTGAGTGTGGAACAATTTCCCGGTTCGCGTCACGTACACCTGTCCGTCACCTGCCACAGGTGACCCGTCCTCACGGTGGCTTTGCGGCTCAACGCGAACGAGCGGCCGTTCCTTTGCCCGGTGCTCGGCTTTCGCTTCTTCTTTGAGTCGCAGCCTCTCTGCCCGCTTCTCCGCCCGCTCCAATTTGGAGCGCTTCTTCGCTTCAGGGTCCTGGTCGCATTGCGGGCAACATCCCCGCAGGCCCACATCCGCAATCATGGTCACGTAGATGCCTCCATTGACGGCCCGCCAGTGGCCATCCATGATCCCACACCATTGAGTGTGGAACAGCTTGCCCGACCGGGTCACATACGCCTGACCTTCACCTGCGATGGGCGACCCGTCCTCGCGGTGGCTTTGCGGCTCAACACGGACGAGCCGACGCTTCGTTTTCGCCCCGTGGTCGGCTTTCACTTCTTCGTGTGTGGTGCTCACAACCCGTTCCTTCTCCCATATCAGGTGCACGTCGAATTCATCGGGCCGCACCACCTCGTCCCGTACCAGTCGAAGAACTGAGAGCAGCCCTGCCGAGAACGGGGAGCCTGCAGCGGCAAGGAAAATCAGCCCGCGCCTGACGGCAACGGGCTGATCATGATGGTCCGATTCTACGTCAACCTCACGATCATCTCGAAGTCGGCTGCAGTTCCAGCCCACTTGGGCTGCATTTTCATATCCCACTCCTGACCATCACGGCGTACCTTGAGCGCAATGTGATCCCATGGCTGCCTAAGTCTCCGGAGGAGTTCGACCATTCTTCAGCGACCGGCATAAAGCGCTCGCGTTGCGCATCACGCGGCTTCTCGGGGCCGACACTGCGCCCGACAACGAGGATTTGGGCTGGCCTGCCTCAGTTCCGGAGACGATCGACGATGAACTTGCCGTCGCCGGCGACACCTGACTTCTGCCTCCAAGGATTTGCATGGATTTGAGGCTAAACCTTGCAAAATCACGGGATAATCGACCCCGCGCTGCATCAAGCAGTACTACGTGCTCGACCTACGCACCGAGATTCTGGGCGAGACCGACCGCCGTCAGGCGACGTTCGATTGGCTCCGCGGGGACCGGTACCTTCTGCAGCCGCGCGGCAAAAACTGCCTGTGGATGACTTCTGGTCCAATCGCAGCTCGCATCAACGCCGGTCTGGGTCGCCCTCGAGTGTGGCCAGACGCTCTTGGTCTCGACGGATCGCGATGGCGGCCGCGACAGTGGCCCCTGAGCGAATGGCCTCCGGGGGGTTCGGCCGCAACGCGATGGCTTTGGCAGCGGCCTCGGAAGAAGCCTGCGCCTCTTGACCTTTGCGCTCCATGGGTTCAATTCTAAGTGTGGTCACTGCCACGCACTGACGCGTTCACGTTTCTGATCATCCGTGCCTGTCCCCTCTCGGGTGCTAATGGCTTGATCTGCAGACCAGCGCACCGGGTGGGCCCTCGGGCCGCTTGCGGGGACTGGCCTTCCCACTATCTGGCTCCGAGCAAGACGGTGGAGTGCCATTTGGCGTCGGGTCCCTGATAACTGGTCTTATCAACGTATGGAAAAGTCGGGCCCTCGCGTGACGCGCTGGGCTTAACCGAGAGTCCCGGACTAAGTCATCCCGTACAAGGCGGCCCGATGGCCGTCCGCTACGACGACGAGTTCCGGTCCCTGTTTGCCGTGGCGAATGCGGAAAAGAGCTTCGACAGCTTCCTGCAGTACCACGAGTACCGTCAAGCACATAGACAACGTGGACTACTAGCGTGAAATCCGATTTCGTGAGCACGAATAAATTCAACTACAGGAACACCATGTAATTCCTGCCGTTTTTCCTGGCTTGGCTCTCTCCGGCCGGGCAGTTTGCGGTGGAAATAGTCAGTACCAGCCGATGGCCCCCATATTGCTGGTACTGACTATTGCTTAGTGTGATGCCTGGTACTTTTCGAGAATCTCCTGCTGGATACGACCGCGGGTGTTCACCTTGAGCCCGTTATTCAAAGCCCACATCCGAACTGCTTTGGTGTCCACCCCGCAACCGCCGGATTTGCGTCCCGCCGGACGTCCACGGCCGCCGGATACATTGCGTCCGGCATTGGCAAAGCGTTCCAAGGCTGAACGCAGCTAGCTGGCGTGAGCCTCATTCAGGTCAATTTCGTATTCCGACCCGTCAAGGCCGAAGGTGATGGTTTCATTGGCATCCGAGCCGTCAAGGTCATCGGAAAGAATTACTACTGTTTTCTGGGCCATGAATTAAGGCTATCAGTTTGTGTTTTCTGGTGCAGACAGTAGGAAATGGCATCCTTATCCATATCCTTTCCGATCTCCCTCTGGCGGGGAATGCCCCGCAGCGAGGCAACACATATGATGGCCCGATGCCTGATGAAGCAAAGCAGCCCCGTTTCCTGACCTTGGCCCAGGTCGCAGACGAGTTGAACGTGAAGCAAAGCCTCGTTCAAGGTCTCATCAGGACGGGGGAGTTGCGTGCTTTTCAGGTCGGTGGAAGGGGCATGTGGCGCATTGGCCGCCAGGACGTTGAAGACTACATCGCGCGGTCCTACCAGCGCACCGCTGAGCGCATCGCGGCCGGTGATCTCGAAGATGGGGCTGAATCCGAGGATTAGGAGTAGCTAGTCCTCTTGACCCGGCAGCCAGAGACTCGCACGGGACCAGCGGCGGTGTTCTTCTTCCCAGTGAGCTGCGCCCCATCAATTTAACAGTGCGTCGAGAGTCAATGACGGTCCCTCGTCTAGGCGATGTGAGACAGGGCTTGCTCAATCCGCTCTGCCGTGGGCTTATCGCGGTTGCCATCCACCAGGACCGTGCCCGCAAAGGAAAATGGAGCGTCTTCGCGAACCCGTTCCAACACCTCGACGAAGCGCCTGTCTGCGGTCAGGAACAGGTCACAGTCGACCAGGTACGAGGCCTGCTGAGCGTCCCCCGGGTTGCCCGAGCCGACTTTGGCTGTCAACTGCACGACATCGACTGCCCAGTTCAGCCAATTCCGAGGGAGGTCAGCAACGCGGGCCTCATCCAGCCACATGTGTACGAAGCTCTCCGGGCTGGACCGCAACTTCCCGAGGTCCACCCAAGGCTCGATCCAGTCGGTCATGGTGCGGTCCTCGCCCGTGATCCGGGCTCGAGGACCGATCACTCCCAGCTCGTACCAAGTGACGTGCGCGAGATTGAGTCGCCACAGGGCCCTGGGTGAGCCGTCCCATCCTGGCAGGTTCCCGAGAAGGGAGGGCTTGTCCGACTCGGGATCATCCTTTCCGTGGAGCTCGGTAAGGACACCCACCTTGAACTTCTCTTCCAACATCCCTCTGCGGTTCTGCTTCTGTCCGTCGACGATATGATCTCTCATCGGGGACTGGCCCTGTTGATGCTGATGCAGGGCCGTCGAGTCCTCCAGAGCCTGCCTCCAGATCTTCTTCAACCAGAAGGTACGGAGACGTTCCACCTCGGCACGGTCAGGAATCGGGCGAAGCCACTCAGGACGAGTACGTCTGATGAGTTCCACGACTTCCTCAGCGAACAGATCCGCCTCGGTACGAACGCGCGTTCTCCTGGAACCCCTGGCAAGGCCGGCCACCAGTTTCCTGCGGACCTCCTCGAGCGGGATGTCGACGATCTCAAGTAGTGTGCTGGGCAAGACCTGCACCTGCAGGTCCAGTTCTTCGAGGAGGGTCTCCAGCCGGGGCAGTGACCCGTCATCCAGCGTGGACCACAAGTTCGTATCAAGGATGATCCGCGTGCTTTGAGTCGTCATTCTTCGACCATAGTGCTGCCAGTACGTGATTCGTTCGACCTTGCGCTTGTCCTCGTCGGTGACGGGCCTCGCGGGTAACCAGCCGGTATGTTCGTGTCCTTCGAACGTCGCTGAACGCGGCCGGCGAGATGCTGTGCCCAACACTTCCCCATCTCACGCGATCGGGATCTCCCCGCCTTTGAAGTGGGACTTATCAGGAACCCGGTATGTTGTGGTCGTTGAGCACCGTGCTCCCTCCGGCCCATCGGGTCCCGCACGTAGGGCACACGATGTGCCACTCATCCGTGCCGGGGAACTCGATCATCGAGCCGACGTTCCGGCCACTGGACGGACACCAGCTGTTCATGTCCTCCTCTTTCTGAGGGATCGCCTCCTCGATTCCGCGAAAGTCCGGACCGTCGCCGTTGCTCGTCATAGTGTGAACCCTACCCCGGGCCTCGGACAGTTACGTCGGAGCCAAGAGACAGGGCCGGCGGAACATCGAACCTTCGGCCTGCGACCTACTTAGGCGGCGGAAACCGGCGGGCATAGTCTTGCTGCACTTCCAAGGGGAGGCTCATCCAGATAGCTGCAATGTTTGCCCAGAAGCGGGCCCAGCACTCCTCTTCGGTCGGTCGGGCCAAGGGATCTTGGCCGCCAGCGCTCACGTTTAGATCCCTATGACTGCGAGAAGGCATGAACACCACCTGAGTACGTGCCGCTTACGAGTGTTGCCCTGTCAGCCCTGAACATTGGAGCCGACCAGTGACGGTCGTGCTCGGGCGCTTCAGTCCAGCTGGGCGGGGCCGGGTGGGTGACTCGAGGGGCACGTCCAGTCTGTGGACTGCGACGGTGCCCCGCCAGGCGCTGGACCAGATGTTCAGGCTGCGCGCGCGCCGCCGCACACTACGCACGAAGGAGGCGATCGCACACACACGAACTGAAGGAGAGCATCATGCAAGCCACAACTACCACCAAGGTCATGAAGGGCATCGTCCTCGCTGTCGCAGGGGTTGGACTGGCCGTCAGCCTTTCAGGCCGCTCTGAGGGCTCGGACCTCGACGGCACGTATAACGTCACGGAGATCAACGGCACGTCAGATCTTGGTCAGCTCGTTGTGGACGGCGACACGGTCGCTCATCACGAGTATGGCTGTGACGGCGTTTACGAAGAACCGGATGTCACCAGTACAGGCGAGCTGAGCAGCGACAAGGGCCGAGTGGTCTGGACGGTTGCCGGCGACGACGCTCGCAACGAACGCACCGGCACCGAGACCGTCACGGTCAGCGACAGTTCCATCACGGTAGGCGGCGATGTGTATGTACGCGACAACTCGGAGGCTGGCCGATCACTCATCGAGGCGTTCGAGGCCGGCTGTGCGCAGGAAGTCGCCCATTCACAGCGAACGGAGCACTGCGGTCGTTCATCCGATGGGTGCTCCGTGAGATCGTGGTTTTTGAGGGCTGATCGGCAGGTGCCAGCGGGTCTGGTAGCTGGCGCGCTGTTTTGGCAGTCACCCTGGACCCTCGCGCAAGTGCCCGTCAGGTTTCGACCTGGCGGGGCACTTGCCGTTTCATGCTTTTGGCGCTCCGGCGTGCCAGGGGTTGGCAGCGTCCTCAAGCTAGCCCTTGGACGTGGCCCTGTTCGTGCCGGCAGGCGCGAGCAGCCACCTACCAGGTTAGAGCGCAGCTTCGAGTTCCTCCCAGGAATACCCGAACATGTAATCCTCATCCTTGCCGTGTGAAGCCCAGATCTGAGCTGCATCGTAGACGTTCAGAGCCTCGGTGCCGTCATCATCGTCGTCGTCATCGTCATCTAGACCGTAGCGGCAATCAAGGCAGTACATCTCGGAGTAAACAAACCTCTTCACCAGAGGAGTACCGCAGTTGGGACACGGGGGCGTTTCACCCTTATAGGCATCGATCTCGTCCCAGCTTTTTTCCTTTTTCGCAAGGAAATCAAAGAAGCCCAAATGTCCTACCGTCCCGATGCGTTCCACCGAAGCGGTCTTTTGGTACGAGATCAACCGCTGACGACAAGCACATCCGCTATTCTCGTCACGGCCAGTATCCCATACGCCTGTTAGGCACTGCCTCCACGGGAGTACGGCGAGACCTGGACGATCTTTGTTTCTGTGCGGCCCGGACCGTAGTGCTGCAAGCGCGGGTGGCCACTGACACTATGCTCGGTCGGAGACTTTCTGATGGCTTCGTCGCCGATGCCTTCGAAAGCCGCCTCCGTAAACTCAGGGACTTTCTCCAAGAGCGCGGTGCTGACCTGCTTGAATGCTTCGGGCGACCTCAGTGTCAACAACGTGACCGCGCCAGCAGCCGCAAGAGCGCCAACGGCGAGACCTGTCTTGAAAGCCGGATGCTCCTTGATCCGCTGCCAGCGGGTCGGGCTCTGGCTCATATCTTGTTCTGCGGTACCCGCCGCAAGCTTGTGCTCTTCAACGGGGTCAGACTTGGCTGGTTTGTCCTTCGGCTGCTGAAGGCGTGATGGATCCAGCGGCTGTGCCCGATCGAACGGGCCTTCTTGGTCATGATCAGGCACTCAGCCAGTCTATCCTCATGCCGGTAAGCCCGGCCCGGAGCATTTTTGTCGACAGGTCTACCGGATTGAGCTGAGTTTCTTTCTCCAGAACCTTCACCAATTGATCAGGGCGGAAGCAGGTTTCTTCGGTTGCACCGTAACCGTCGACCACGAAGATCTTCCCCGGTGAATCACTCAGAGCCATAAACACCTTGTTGGAAGCCAGTAACGGCAACCTTCTGTCATCTAGGCCTGCCCTTCTAGTCTTCGAAGTGCGCCGGCCGCCTGTAGACGCGAAGAATGGGGACGTCGTCCCGGAAATGGAAGTGTCCCAATCGCTCTCTCCGGGATCAGGATGCCGAGCGACGCCAGGGCGCATCCGGATCCGACAACGTCTCCAGCATGAGCTGACACCAGACCTGCGCCGCTCCAACGACTTCTTGGTTCCGAAGGTGGTGACAAACGCGCTGGGCAAGATTCCTTGCTTGAGCGTCCGGTGACCAGAGGGGACCGGTTTGCGGCTCGGTCCTGTGCTTCGACCGGCGGGCGAAGCCCGCCCGGGTGAGGGTCGGGAGGGTTCGACGTCGAGGCGGACCCTTCCACCTCGACACGCCTCGACATGGAAGGCCCCGAGTTCCTTGATTTCTCAAGGAACTCGGGGCCTTCTACGTGGCGGTGACGGTGGGATACCCCACGAACCGCAGTCTGCGTGGGGTCACGCGAGGCTCAAATTTCATCCAGGTGTTCCTCGCGGAACACCTGGATCGGGTATAGAGGGGCGCTATAAGTCCCTTCTTATTCAGCCATCTATCAGCGGCCGTCTGCCACGCTTTCTCCCTACCCGCCACCCCGGCAGGTTTGAGTCCAACATGTCGGTCTTCTCCGAGTTGAGCTCACCGTTCCGGAGCTTGTACCGCTGACTGTGCAGCCAGACTCCTAGCTCATGCTCTTCGCCGGAATCAGACGCCTTGTGCCTCGGCCACTCGTGGCCGGTTGCCCGGTATCTGGCCAAGGCCTGGAGTCGCTCCAGCCAGCGACTCTCGTCCGCCTCGGCACGAGGCGGTGTCTGCCAAGCGGGCAGCGCAGCCAGACCGTCCCGAATTGTTGGTGGCAGGGCTCCTGTCCGGGCCTCTTGGCGCCTGCGCTGCAGCCACGCCGCCAGGGTGCGCTCTGATTTGGTCCCGCTGTGCCTTGATGGGTAACGCCCCGTCTCCTGCACGAAAGCGAGCAGCTGCTGCATACGCTCCAGGCCCTGTACTGTGACTTTTGAGGGCTTTCTACCCGCTGCCTCCTGATGCTCTGCCTGCAGGCCAGGATCAGCCTTTCGGGCGATGCCGAGGTGGTAGCCAACTGTAGCCGGTGCTGCTTTAACTAACTCCGCTATTTGGCGCCGGCCGAGGCCACGACGATACATCAGTACCCATTCTTGGTTCGGTGCCCTGCCCCGAATGTTGGTAGTCACGCCACCATCCTGCCACGACGCATGGAGGGGTGTTGGCGGCCCGTAGCCGCGGCAATGCAGGGCCCGGAGCAAGCCTATTGCCCGAGGGATGTGTGGTTGGTATTCCGGCCAATATATTGTGCCAGCGGGGCCAGCGCCGGCTGGGAAGAGGGGTCACCCACCGCATCCGCCCCCACGGCGTTAGCCACAGCCAGCGCCGCGGAGTAGTCCAGCCCAGCCCTCAGCGCCAGAACCAGGGCCGCACAGAACGCATCGCCCGCACCGATCGTGTTCGCCACGGTCACGGCAGCAGCCGGAGCCTCGGCCACGCGCTGCCCGCGCTCGAACATCGCCGACCCGTCCTTCCCGTACGTCACCGCGACAAGCTTCGCATCAGCCAGCGCAGGGATCAGCTCGTACTCGGTCTCGTTGACGATCACCAGGTCGCAGCGCTCCAGAAGCTCCGCCGGCAGGTCCATCGCCGGGGCCGCGTTCAGGACGAAAAACCCGGTGGAGCGGCGCGCGGCGTCCAGCACCACAGGCAGACCCACCTCGAGCTGGCACAGCACCGTCTCGTCCGGCCCAAACTCGATGCCCTCCAAGGAGAACTTGGAGTTCGCGCCCGGGCACACTACGATCTGGTTTTCGCCGTCACTATCGACCACGATCAGCGCGGTGCCGGTCGCGTCGCCGTCGAGCACTGCAACGTCAGAAGTGTCCACGCCGGCGTCGGACAGTGCCTCCAGCATCAGGCGGCCCTGGGCGTCGTTGCCCACGGCGCCGATCATCCGGGAACTCCCGCCCAACCGCGCGGCGGCCACGGCTTGGTTGGCTCCCTTGCCGCCGGGCTGCTGCTGTAGGACGCCGCCGCCGATGGTCTCGCCGGCGGTGGGCAACCGGTCCGTGGTGGCGATGATGTCGAGGTTGATGCTGCCGACGACGGTGACGGCAGGAAGTCGAGTTCTCATGGGGAAGTCCTATCAGGTCGGGCCTGGGGCGGCTGAATTAGGAAATAGTGTACGGCATGGTTGTACTTGTTCGTCATACATGGTTGTATAACAACTCGCATCCCACGGCAGAACCAGCCTGCAGAACAAAGGAGTTTGATGTGAACACACCAGCCGCCGGCACCGCCTCGCCGCCTCCCGCCGTCGAAAATGAAGACGTGGACCGAACCAAAGTCAGCGGCCGCAGCGCCGCCCTGCTCATTTCCACCCTGCTGCTCGGGGTGCTGTCCTTTCAGCTCAACGCCAGCATGGTCACCCCGGCGCTGCCGCAGATCGCCGCGAGCTTCGGCCTGAGCGCCGACAGTGCGGCGCCTGTGCAGTCCATGTTCTTCCTCGCCGGCGCCATCGCCGGCCCCGTGATCGGCAGGTGGAGCGACTTCATCGGCCGCCGCGCCGCGCTCCTGCTGGTGCTGGCCATCATGGGCGCCGGCACGGTCCTCTGCATCGCCGCTCCCACCCTGCCGCTGCTCGTCACCGGCCGCTTCCTGCAGGGCGTGTCCAGCGCCGTCTTCGCCCTCTCCTACATCGTGCTCAGCGAAAACCTGCAGCCGCGCGTCTTCGGCACCTCCGTGGGCATCATCGCCGCCATCAACGGCGGCATCGGGGGAGTGGACGGCTACGTCGGCGGCCTGATGTCCGAGACCCTCGGCTTCCGCTCCATCTTCGCCGTCGTGCTGGTGCTCACCGCCGTCGCCGCCGGCTGCATTCTCAGGACCGTCCCGAAGGGGCGGCCGGAGCACGTCCGCGGCGCGATGGACTGGTGGGGCGCAGGCTCGCTCTCGGTGTTCCTGGTGTTCATCACCTACTTCGTCTCCGGCGGGTCGGCCGCCGGCTGGACCGCCCCGAGCACGGTGGCCCTGCTGGCCGGCACCGTGGCGTCCTTCGCCGCGTTCTGGATGATCGAGAAACGGCGCAGCCACCCGCTCATCGCCGTCCACCACCTGCGCTCCCGCCAGGTGTGGCCCGTCATCGCCACCACCGTCCTGACCCTCGCCGGCATCTTCGCCGTCATGAACTTCACCGTGGTGCTGCTCAGTCAGGATCACGACGCCGGGTTCGGGCTCAGTGCCTCCCTCTCCGCCCTGCTGTTCCTCACCCCGGCGGCGCTCATCGGCGTCTTCGCCGCCCCGCTCGCCGGCTGGCTGGCCGGGCGCCGCGGCTGGATCAAGACCCTCCGCACAGGTACTGCACTGAGCCTGGCCTGTGCCATCGCTGCTGCCACGTTCTCCGGCAACCAGGTGGCCGTGATGATCGCCGTCGCATGCCTCGGCATCTTCTACAACGGCCTCTTCCTCACCGCCATCAACGGGCTCTCCGTCCTGCTCTCGCCCAAGGAGGCTCCAGCTTCCCTGCCCGGCATCAACGGTGCCTCCTTCGGCATCGGGGCGAGCCTCGGCGTCGTCATTGTGGCGCCGTTCGCCGCGCAGGCGACGCCCGCCGGCTACGCCACCGCCCTCTGGATCTCGGTGGCCATCACCGCCGCCGCATTCATCGTCAGCCTCTTCGTGGCCGCCCCCAAGGGCGAGACCCACTAGACCTTCAGCACCAACCGAAAGAAGAACCACCCATGACCAGCTTCCCGTTCTACCTTGACTGCGACACCGGCATCGACGACGCGCTCGCCCTGGCCTACCTGCTCGCCTCCCCGCAGGCGGACGTGCGGGGGATCGGCACCGTCAGCGGCAACGTCAGTGCCGCCGTCGGCGCCCGCAACACCCTGGACCTGCTGGAGCTCGCAGGGCACGCGCACATCCCCGTCGCCCTCGGCGCGCACGACCCCCTCGCCGGGTCCTTCGGCGGGGGAGCGCCGTGGGTGCACGGCTCCAACGGCATCGGTGAGGTGTCGCTTGCTTCGTCCTCTGTTTCCTTGGCGCCCGAGACCGCGGCGGAGATGCTGGTGCGGCTCGCGCACGAGCACCCCGGCACGCTGCGGGTCCTGGCCATCGGCCCGCTCACCAACATCGCCGAGGCCCTGCGGCTGGAGCCCTCCTTGCCGCAACTTGTTGCGGAGATCACGATCATGGGCGGCGCTGCCCTGGCCCCTGGGAACCTCACACCCGTGGCAGAGGCGAACATCGCCAACGACCCCGAGGCCGCCGCCCTGGTGCTGTCGGCTGGCTGGGACGTGACCCTGGTGCCGCTGGACGTGACCATGACCAACGTGCTGGAGGAGAACCACCGGCAGGAGTTGCTGGCCTCGTCCGGTCCCGTGCCGCGTGCGCTGGGGGAGATGCTGGGCTACTACTTCCGGTTCTACGAGGGCATCTTCGGCCGTGCCTGCTCGGCGATGCACGATCCTCTTGCTGCGGCGCTCGCTGTGGGCGCCGTGCGTGCTGCGGTGGCTCCGGTGGTGCATGTGGACGTCGACACCACTTCGGGTCCCAGCCGCGGGCAGACCGTTTGCGACCTGCGCGGGCTGTACATGGACTACCCGGAACAGCCAGGGGCGCGCTGCAAGGTGGTGCTGTCGCTTGAGGACGACTTCGCGCCGCATCTGGTGGAGACGCTGCTGGACTACTTTGAACGGACGACGGCGGAACTCGCCGGGACGGGTTCGCTCGCCTGAGGCGCGCGCCCGCCCCAGAGGGGGCTAGCGGCGCTGGGCCATGAGGACGAGGGCGCACGAGGCCAGCACACCGGCCAGGGCGAAGACGAGCATGCCTGTGAATGAGCCCCCGCCGGACTGGATCAACGCTCCGCTGACAATCGGGCCAATGGAGAAGCCGGTGCCGATCATCAGGTTCGTGGTGTTCATCAGGTGTCCGCCGCTTGAAAGAGACGACAAGGTGGACAGCAGATACGGCAGGATGAAGGTCCAGGCAAACTTGAAGATCACGGCGGCCACGGCGAATTGAATGAGGGCAGGTGAACCGAACAGCAACACAATGCTCAGGGCCATGCCAGCGTAACCCGCCGCCAGGTAAAGCCTCCGGCGCGGCGTCTCACCAAGGGCTGTGGCAACAAGGGCGGACAGGATGCCGCCGACGGTTGCGAGGGAGAGGATAAGGCTGCTGGCGGAAAGGTCGATACCGGAGCCCGCCGAAATCTGGGCTATGAACGACCAGACGCCGCTGAGCGCGATGTAGAAGAGCAGCACCGCAGCCATTCCTGCGGCCGCCTTGAAGACCGGGACCCGGTTCGGTGACTGCCCTGGGACGGGAACCGTGGCGCTTCGCAGCGCTTCCCCGTCGATCCGGTTGACCACGAGGAGGCACAGCACTGCGAGTCCGGCCAGAGTCCAGTAGATCGCCGCAACGCCTGCCGCCGCGAACAGTGACGGGAAAACCGCCAGAATGAGTGCTCCCATGGCCAGCTGGAAAACGACGAATATTCCGAACGCCCGGCTGGGGTTCGCGGTCTTGCCACTGAGGGTCAGGATGATCACCGTGATGGAGCCGGCCGCGAGGCTGGTCACCACCCTGGAGAGCATCAACAGGCCGAAGTCGTCCACAAAACCCGAAACCACGTTGCCTGCAATGACGACGGCGGTGAAGATGTAGCTCGCCGTCCTCAGATTC
Source organism: Arthrobacter sp. UC242_113 (assembly GCF_044054585.1). NCBI lineage: Bacteria > Bacillati > Actinomycetota > Actinomycetes > Micrococcales > Micrococcaceae > Arthrobacter > Arthrobacter sp. UC242_113. The sequence goes on from NZ_CP171968.1 coordinate 287,733, forward strand.
ATACGGCGGAGCCACAGGTACGCCGGTACCGTGGCCAGGCTGAAGGCTCCGAGCTCCAGTGAGAAGAGCGTCCCCACCTGGACCGGGGTCAGACCGAATTGCTCGATCAGCTTGCCGGCGATGACAGGGGCAATCAGCAGGACGGTGTACAGGACTGCACTGAATACGGCGATATAGGCGTACGTCCCCTTGTCCGAGGAGACGGTAGCCGGAGTGGCTTGTGCGGTAGTGGTCATGTCAATGTCTTTCGGGCAGGACGAAGCGTCACAGGGCGCCGTCGGCGGGAAATGAGGTGGTGGTCCCTGCATGGGCTGTAAACGAGCAGGGGTGATGCTGAACCGTCAGGCGCGCTGCGCTGCGCGTCCTTCGGCCGGGGTTGCTGCGGGTTCCGTCGACTCGGCATCGAAGACCTTGCGGCCCGCGAACCAGGTCTGCCGGGTTTTGATGTGCGCGACTTTTTCGATGTCGATCTCGTACGGATTGTCACTCAGGATGATGAAATCTGCTGATTTTCCCGGGGCCAAGGAGCCGGTGACATCATCCAGGCCCATCGCCTCGGCGGAGTTGGTGGTGTAGACCCTGATGGCTTCCGGGAGGGATATGGCCTGTTCGGGCCAGAGCGTGCCCGGGAATTGTCCTGTCGGGTCCTGCCGCGTTACCAGTCCGTAAATCCCTTCCCAGGCGTTGGGCGACACGCTGACCGGCCAGTCGGAGCCGCCCGCCATACGGGCGCCGGCGTCCAGAAGGGAGCGGTTGGGCTGCATTTTCGACGCCCTTTCCGCTGGGAGTACCGTAGCAATGGCCTCGGAGATGACGCCCGGGAACCACAACGAGGGGGAGATGTCGGCGGTGACATCGAGTTCCGCGAACCGGGGGATGTCCTGTTCCTGGACGAATTGGCCGTGGGCGATGTGGTACTTCGTTTTTGTGTGTCCCGCCGAACGGACCTTGGCCACGGTGTCCAGCACCAGCCGGACCGACGCGTCTCCCGTGCAGTGGATCTTCGCGGAAATACCGCGCTCCGCCGTGCCCATAAGCCAGCGCTCAAGTTCCGCTGCGGGCATGGTGGTGCCTCCGCAGTGGCACTCCGGGAAGCCGACTCCGGACAAGTACGGTTCAATGAATGCTGCGGTCCCCGCCGGCGGAACCCCGTCAAGGAAGATCTTGATGAAGTCCGGCCGGTGGTGCTCGGACCGTGTGTCCTCCCGGTGGGCGATGATGCCCTCTCCCAGTGGAGCAGTGCCGAAAATAAAGTCATTGGCCTGCATTGAGGTCACCACCCATGCAGAGAGTTCACCGGAGTCGTCGAGCTCTTTCAGCGCCTGCAGCAGTTGGAGGGATGAGGCGGCATCCTGGAACCCCGTGACGCCGTAGGAATGCAGAATTTCAATACCGCGCGCCGCGGCCCGGGCCAAGTCCTGCGTGGACTGGGGCTGCAGCCGCGCCACCGTCTGTTCCACCAGAACGCCCCCGGCCTCGATGAGGACACCAGTGGCACGCCCCGAAGCGTCCCGCATAATCTGGCCGCCCTCGGGATCCGGCGTCCGCTCGTCGATTCCGGCCAGTGCCAGGCCTCGGGAATTTACCCACCTGTTGTGCTTGCTGTCGTCTTTCAGGATGGCGGGCCGTCCGCCGGTCGCGGCATCAAAGCGGGCCAGCGTTTCCGTGGAGTTGAGTTCGGCGAGGAGCCCGGAACCCCAGCTTCCGCCGATAACCCACTCGTCCGGGCCGAGCTTCTTTGCGTACTCCTCGATGGCGGTGAGGAGATCATCGAGCGATTTGTTGGGCGCCTCGTTGAGCTCGAACAGGTCCATTTGCCCTGCCAGCATGTGGTGATTGTGGACGTCCAGCAGTCCGGGCATTACATAGGCGCCCGCGAGATCGATGATGTCAGTGCCCGGACCGGCTGCAGCCTCGGCAGACGAACCGACGGCGAGGACCTTGCCGGCCTTGACCGCGAGTGACGTGACGTGACGATGTTCATCGTGCAGGGTGTCGATGACGCCGTTGATCAGAAGAAGGTCAGCTGTATTGTCCATAACCCCAGTCCCTAAAGGTGCGTTGGATCACAACACTAAGTTGCAGAACTCCTGGATACTTTGACTTTCCGTGCACGGCTTTTGGAAATCGGGGCAGACGTGCAGGAACGGCTCATGCCGCGGCGAGCCCGCTTGCCCGCCTAAATGGAGGCGGGATGACTTCCGGGTATCTGTATATGTAAAGACAAATTGACAAACTCAGTCTGGTGCCGAAAACTGCTTGAGTGCAGGCGAGAGCCAGGCACCACTTCGCACCCATAAGCAGCTATACGACAAGGACGTCATGACCGTTCACCTCACCCCGGAAGGCCGGCTTGAGCACGCCCTCTCCCGGCGGGTCCGCTTCAAGACAGCGTTCTCAGGGACCTTGGGCACCGCGCTGGAATTCTATGATTTCGCCATTTACGGACTTGCCGCAGCCACAGTCTTCAAACAGGTGTTCTTCGCCGAAGCAACCCCCGCCGTCGGCCTCATCGCAAGCCTGGCCACGTTCGCCGTCGGTTACGTCGCTCGACCCGTCGGCGGAATTATCCTGGGCGCGGTGGGGGACCGGATCGGCCGGAAGGCCATCTTGGTTGGGACGGTGGTGCTCATGGGCGTGGCCTCCACGCTTATCGGAGCCCTGCCCACCTACGGCCAGATCGGGGTCTGGGCGCCGGCACTGCTCGTGCTGCTGCGCATCATTCAGGGACTCGGCGCGGGCGCCGAGCTGGCTTCAAGTTCCACCCTGCTGGTCGAGTCCGCCGAACCCACCCGGCGCGGATTTGTCGGCTCCCTGGTGGGCATCGGAACCAACGGCGGCACCCTCCTGGCCTCTGCAGTCTGGCTGGCAGTCTCCGCCCTGCCCAAGGACCAGCTTCTGGCCTGGGGCTGGCGCATCCCCTTCCTGCTCAGCATCATCATCGCCGGCGTCGGACTCTGGATGCGGCGGTCTGTGGCTGAAAGCCCCACGTTCGACGCGCACAAGGAAAGCGCCGAACAGCAGAGCATCGTCAGCATCTACCGCCAGCTCCTGAAAACCAGCCGCGGCAAAATGCTTGCCAGCCTAGGCCTGCGGTGGGGCGAAAACGGCATCTCCACCATCTTCCTGGCCTTCTTCGTGGGGCAACTGGTCACCGTCGCCAAGGACAACCCCGGGCTCGGTTCGCTGGCCATCATAGTTTCGGCCGTCGTCGGTTTCGTCACCGTCCCCCTGGGCGGCCTGCTGTCCGACCGGTTCGGCCGCCGCCGCATGTACCTCGCCCTGAGCACCTTCCAGCTGGTGGTGGCATTCCCTGCCGTGTGGATGGTCCAGACCGGCGAGACCATTTGGGTACTGCTGGCGTTCGTTCTGGCCTACAGCGTGGGCGTCATGGGAATGTATGCCGTCCAGTCGGCCTACATGGCGGAGCTCTTCGGATCCCGGGCACGCCTGGCCGCCGTCACCTCGTCGAAGGAGCTCGGCGCTCTGACCTCCGGCGGTGTGGCGCCGCTGGTCTGCGCGGCGCTCGTCGGAGCTTTCGGCAACCTCTGGGCCGTGGGAGCCTACATGGCGCTGCTTGCCATCGTTTCCGTTGTCTCGGCGCTGGTCCTGCCGGAAACGAAGGGGCGGGACCTGCTGGCCGAGGCAGACGCCTGAGTAATGCCTAATCGGAGCGTCCGGCGGGCTCCCCGCCGGACGCTCATGGAGAGGGCAAAGAGTAAGGTGGTACCGCCGTCGTCCGTCTTTCAGGGCGCGGCGGCGCCTAAATGCCGGCAAAGTCCCGAGTTTTTGTCCAGCAGTCGTCCTCCTGGCACGATTCACGCCGCCATAGCTGGACAAAAACTCGGGGTAATGTTCCGGCAGGCACTAGGTCGCCGGGCCGGATTGAAGCAAGATGCTCGGTATGAAAAAAGTCGTTACAGCCAGCCTCGCCGCAGTTGCCGTAGGTTTTGGCGCACTCACCGTAACTGTCCCGAGCAGCGCGGCAACGGAGCCGCAGCAGGTCTCCGGTCAGATCATCGTCAAGTTCCGCGACAACGGCGCGGCGCTTGGCCTGCTTCGCCAGAACGGTCTCAGCAACGGCGCTGGCATCGGCAGCACCGGTGCGCATCTCATCAAGGTGCCTGCCGGCAAGGAATCCCAGCTCATCGAATCCCTGAGCCGGAACGCGGCCGTAGAATACGCCGAACCGGACCAGCTCGTGACCGCCGCCGTCGACGACCCGTACTTCGGCCGCCAATACGCACTGCAAAACCTGGGTCAGTCATTTACCAACACCGACGACACGCAAACCATAGCCAAGGGCACAGACGACGCCGATGTGGACGCTGTCGAAGCGTGGAGCCTCACGACCGGTAAGGGCATCACGGTTGCCATCGTCGATACCGGTGTCGCAATCGACCACGAGGACATCTCGGAGAAGGTGGTGGCACGCGAGAACTTCAGTGATTCGAAAATCGTCAATCCCGAGGACTATGACAAGTACGGCCACGGCACGCACGTTGCCGGCATCGTTGCCGCCGTCCATAACTCCACGGGTGTTGCAGGGGTGTGTCCGGACTGCTCCATCCTGGATGCCAAGGTGCTTAACGACAGCGGGTCCGGCTCCAGCTCAGCCATCGCCAACGGCATCAACTGGGCAGTCAAAAACGGCGCCAAGGTCATCAACATGAGCCTCGGGCAGCGCGTCTCTTCGCGCGTGCTCGAAACAGCGGTTAACAATGCCTGGAACGAGGGCGTGGTGCTGGTGGCTGCAGCCGGCAATGCCGGTACCCAGGCCAAGATCTACCCCGGTGCCTATCCCAACGTCATCTCCGTGGCTGCAACCGACAACAATGACAAGAAAGCATCCTTCTCGACCTACGGCAAGCGGGTGGATGTCGCGGCTCCGGGTGTCGACGTTTACTCGACGTTCCCGATCCACCCCTTTGCTTTGGGTACGCAGAGCGGACGGTCCATGGGTTATGACATAGCCAGCGGCACGTCCATGGCCTCACCTGTTGTCGCCGGCGTCGCCGCGCTTGTCTGGAGCACTCCTGCCGGTACCGCCAACAACTTAGTCCGTGAAAAAGTTCAATCCACCGCTGACGCCAAGGTTTTCGGGACCGGCACCTACTGGAAATACGGCCGGGTGAACGCATGTAGGGCTGTCGGTAGCGACTGCAAATAACGGTAATACTGGAAAGGTCTTGAGCCGGCGTGACTCAGCAAAAAACTGACGGGCTAGCGGCACTGTCTTACCGACAATCTGTCCGCCGGCTCAAGGTCCGCCAAGGGGTGTTGAGCCAGGGGCCCCTTGGGTTGGAACGGGACGGTCTATTGGTCGGGCTCAATTGGTCCGGCGCGCGAGCCACCAGATACGACGTACTGCCCTCATGCTGCCCTGTCATCCTCCGCATGGGGGATATGGAAAACGAAACCTGTCTTGAAAGTGGCAAAGCGACGATGCGTCTGGCTACTGACAGGATCCTGCATCTCGTTGGCTAGGAATACAACGCTTCAGCTTGCGGACGTGGTGGAAGCCATCGAGGCCGCCCACTCGCTAAGCGGAGGACGTAGTCTCCCGCTGCTTGTGGAGATCAACGGCATCCATCTGGCACTAGAAGTCAGGGAATACATGCTGAAACACGGGACCGCTTCTGCGGTCGCGACCGTGGGTGCGACAAGCATGGACCGGGTACAGGCTGCATGGATGCGCCGGAACAGCAGCTTCCCCCAAGCGTATTTCACCTGCCAGGAGGATGCCCTGGAACGGCTGACCGCAACGATACCCATGTGCCGTACTTCTAATCGGCCCCCGGCGCAGCAGCATTGCTGATTGAGGGACGCTGCCCGGACCGGTAGGCAGAGGCGATGACTGGTTCGAGTTCTTCGATCACGGTACGGTTCCCGGGGAGAACCACATGGGCGAGAAATTCCGATTCGAACGTAGCAACCCCTGCTGCCACCGCTGCGAGTTTGGCGTCTGTCGACAGGGCGAAGGCATGCCAGAACCTGCGGGCATTGAGCTCCTGGGCTTTTGCTGTAACTTCCCGGCTATGGACCTCCGCGACGTCACTCCGGACAGCGGGGCTTCCGTCAGGCTGCGGTAAAGAGATGACAATGCGGAACTGCCGTCCGCAGGCCCTGAACGCGATGGCGTTGATGTGCCCGCGTTGACTGAAACGAACATCGGTGGCCCCAAAGTTTAGGAGCGCCCGCTCGACGTGTGCCCGTGAATCCCCAGCGCTGAAGGAGTCACCACGCGTGTAAAAACTCCGGGTATCAAAAGTTGTCATCGTCCAACTATGCGCCCCAATGGCGCCCTCCGGGATGAATAGAGCTACAGCAACGCTTTTCTTCAAGAACTGCAGGTGCAATGCGGTCTGCCAGGCCTAGTGTTGGGTGTGTCGGCACATGCCGCGCAACTACCCTCAGGGAGGGTGCATGAACTCCAGACAGTCCAGCTCCGAACAATTCATGCTGTATCTGAAAAGTCTGGGTGGTTCAGAAGCTGACGTTACCGGACCTGCCTGCGCGGTCAGCGATGAGGACACCGTGGAGACCGTAGTCTCGCGGCTGAGGATGGGGAAGTACGCGCGTGGCAGTAACCTCGTGGACCCTTCAATTCTTCACACCTCCGCACAGGTCCTAATCAGCAGGCGCGACGAGAGCGATCCCAGCCACTAGCGGAGATCCGAAGAAGGGGATTAACAGCTCGATATCCACCTCAGTGGTTCCGGCGCAACCAGGGAAACCATTCCCATGAAGTGCCTGAAAGACGCCAAGGTCTGGGCGAGGGTACTACTGGACGCCGGTAGCCCTAATAGACGGCCAGCTGGCTATTAGGCGCTAATGCGCCCATGCTGGTCAAGAGCAGAGCGATGAATCGGTCGAGCAACGGCCTCGGAATCGTGAACCTCAGGCGTTCCCCCGTCAGTGCCGTTACGCAGTCAGCGGTTCTGACGGACTGCGTCACAGCCCGCGGCAACGCCCTATTTCGAGCATCAACGTGTCCGGTGCTCTACCTAGCCGGCATGCAGATCAAGTCCCGGGTTCCATGACCGAGGCCGTACGCTACGCGGATGGAACAAGTCTGAAGGCCTAGCGGCTGCGCCGTTACCTGGTCCATCCGGAAATCTGCTCCCTCCGTGGCTAAGTCCACCGAGGCTTTGAAGACCTTACCGTTGCACGGGACCCGCACTGGGCGAAAACTTCCCCTACTTGCGCGAAGGTGACCGCCTGGAGATCAGCATCGAGAAGCTGGGCCGCCAGGAGCAGAAGATGGTCTCATTCACAATGCAGTAATGCCGCCTGAGGGCCGCCCTTTGCCCGATCCCGCCGCTTTGGTGAGGGCAAAGAGTAAGGTGGTGCCGCCGTCGTCCGCTTTTCAGGGCGCGGCGGCGCCTAAACGCAGGCAAAACCCCCGAGTTTTTGTCCGGCTATCGTCGTCTTGGCCCGTTTCAAGCCACGACAGCTGGACAAAAACCCGGGGTAACTTTCCGGCAAACGCTAGGTAGCCGGGGCGCCGTGAAGCAAGATGCTCGGTATGAAAAAGCTCGTTACAGCCAGCCTCGCCGCAGTTGCCGTAGGTTTTGGCGCGCTCACCGTAACTGTCCCGAGCAGCGCGGCAACGGAGCCGCAGCAGGTCTCTGGGCAGATCATCGTCAAGTTCCGCGACAACGGCGCGGCGCTTGGCCTGCTGCGCCAGAACGGCCTCAGCGACGGCGCTGGCATCGGCAGCACCGGCGCACACCTCATCAAGGTGCCGGCCGGCAAGGAGTCCCAGCTCATCGAATCCCTGAGCCGGAACCCGGCCGTTGAATATGCCGAGCCGGACCAGCTCGTCACCGCCGCCGTCGGCGAACCCGACCCGGACTACTTCCCCCGCCAGTACGCCCTGAACAACGAAGGGCAGTCATTTACCAGCACCAACAACTCGGTAGCCGTGGCAGGGGGCACTGTCGACGCCGATGTTGACGCGGTCGAAGCATGGGACGTCACTACCGGCGACGGCATCAAGGTTGCGGTGCTCGACACCGGTGTCGCCACGGACAATGACGACATTGCAGCGAAGGTGGTTCTACGCGCCAACTTCAGCACCGCCGCAACCGGGGAAGACAATTACGGCCACGGCACCCACGTGGCCGGCATCATTGCCGCCACCAAGGACACGGATGGTGTCTCCGGCGTATGCCCGGACTGCTCCATTCTGGACGGCAAAGTTATAAGCGACAGCGGTTCCGGCTCTACATCGTCCATTATCAATGGCATCAACTGGGCGGTTGCAAACGGCGCCAAGGTCATCAACATGAGCCTGGGTCAGCCCGTTCCGTCGCAGGCCCTCGAGGCTGCCGTCAACAATGCATGGAATAACGGGGTGGTGGTCGTAGCCGCGGCCGGCAATGCCGGTACCGAGGTCCCGATGTACCCGGCCGCCTACCCCAACGTCATTGCCGTCGCCGCGACCGACAACAACGATGCCAAAGCCTCCTTCTCCACCTACGGCCAGTGGGTGGATGTGGCAGCGCCCGGGGTCGATGTCTACTCGACGTTCCCGAAACACCCCTTCACCATCGGTACCCAGAGCAACCGCGAGATGGGCTACGACATCGCCAGCGGCACCTCGATGGCCTCACCCGCCGTCGCCGGCGTTGCCGCGCTTGTCTGGAGCACACCTGCCGGCAGTGACAACAAGTCAGTCCGTGCCACAGTCGAATCAACCGCCGACGCCGCGGTTGTGGGCACTGGTTCTTACTGGGCGCATGGCCGCGTGAACGCGTGTAAGGCCGTGGCTGGTGTGTGCGACCAGCCGTGAAGTTAGGACTGGAGCGACTGCACCACTGACAGGTGTCCGGCGCGGTCCGTGATGAGGCACTTAGCCAGGTAGAGCGGCCGGTTCGAGGGCCGTGAGCAAGGTGGTGCCGCCGTCGTCCTTAATTTCCAAGGGCGCGGCGGCGCCGTCGCGGGCGAGTCAGGAGAGCCAGTCGGCGTAGTGGGTGGGGGCGAGGTGGGCGTTTCTGTCGGTGAGGACGTCTCCCTTGACGACGGCGAACATGCCGGCACTCGGGTCGGGAACGACGGTACGGCTGTCGCCCTTGCGGGACAGGGTGATCCGGCCCAGCTCGTCCAGCGAGAAGATCTCGGGGCCGGCAATGTTCCGGATGCCATTCAGCGGTGCGCCTGCGGCAACCTCGGCCACGGCGTTGGCAACGTCCTTGGCGGCGATCGGCTGGATCGGCGTGGCGGGCAACCGGACAGTGTCGCCGTCGGCGGTCCAAGACAGAACTGCGTCCACGAACTCTATGAATTGCGTGGCCCGGACGATGGAGTAGGGGATCGGCCCGGCCGCGAGGATGTCCTCCTGGAGCACCTTGGCCCGGTAGTAGTCCAGCTCCGGCACTTGCTCCGCGCCGACAATGGAGAGGATGACGAAGTGGCCGACGCCGCCCTTCTGGGCCGCGGCCAGAAGGTTGTCCATCGAGGTTTGGAAGAAGGCGGGGGAGGCTTCGTCGAAGGTTGGGGAATTCGTCAGGTTAACGACGACGTCGGCTCCCGCCAGCGCTTCGTCCAGTCCCTTGCCGCTGATGACGTCTACGCCGGTGGACTGCGAGTGCGGTACCGCCTCGTGCCCGGCGGCGTTAAGGTTCTTGACGACCTGGGACCCGATCAGCCCGGTACCGCCGATGACTGCGAACTTCATGACATGCCTTTCGTTGGGATTACGTGCGGAATACCTGACGCATGAACCACATGTGGGTGGCCTGCGCCCCACTCAGACAGGTTCTGTCCGAGTAAATCGGCCGAGGGCGCCGGTGTTAGTAAGCATCGACGAACGTGGCCGTCTCGTCCAGAGGCGCCCGGCCCGTACGGTCATCGCCCACGGTGGGGTCCTGGTACCCAATCGACATGCCACAGAAAAGGACGAGCTCGTCCGGAGGTGACAGGACCTCCGCGACGGTCCTGCGATACTTCGCCCATGCCATCTGCGGGCAACTGTGCAGCCCTTCGGCGCGGAGAAGCAGCATGACGGTCTGCAGATACATGCCGACGTCTGCCCATTGGGCAGGGCCCATGTCGCGGTCGATGTAGCAGAACAGGGCGGCGGGCGCGCCGAAACAGTCCCAGTTCGCGGAAGCAGCCCTCTGGCGCGCCTCCAAGTCCTCGCGCGGAATACCGAGTGCCCCGTAGCGCTGTTCTCCGAAGGCGGACCGGCGCTCGAGGTACGGGGACTTCAGTGCGGGCGGGTACATCTCGTACTCCGGCTCGTCCCAAGGGTCGCCCGCGGCCACGCGCTCACCGGCGCGCTTCTTGAGTTCGGCCAGCGGCCCGTCGGTCAGCACGTATGCGTGCCACGGCTGGAGGTTGGATGAGGACGGCGACCAAGCCGCTGCGGACAGCACGCCTTCCAGCACTTGCCTCGGGACATGCCGATCGGTGAATCCGCGCACCGCTCGTCGGCTGGTAACCGCCTCATAGACGTCCATCGTCGTCTTTTCTCCTGCCTCTCAACGTGTGTGTTTTCGTCACATACGAGATAGTATCATTCGATACTATCTCGGGACTAGCTTTCGCCGAGTAGTAATCGCCTAGCCCACGATTCCCCGCTCCGGCGGGAGCGGGCACCTTAATTAGGAGAAAATCCATGACAACTCTGCTGCACATCAACTCGTCTGTGTTCCCAGGCGAGGCGTCCTCGTCCCGGTCGGTCGCGGACGTGTTCCGCAAGGCCTGGGAGGAGCAGTACCCAGAGGGCGCGGTGATCTACCGCGACATCGCCGCCAACCCTGTCCCGCACATCACCGCCGATGCCCACACTGCCGGGTTTGCCGCGCCGGCCGAGCGGACGCCGGAGCAGTCGGCCGCGTTCGCCGCGCGCGTGAAGCTCATCGAGGAGCTGGAGCAGGCGGACGCCGTCCTGATCGGCGCCCCCATGTACAACTTCTCGATCCCGTCCACCCTCAAGGCGTGGCTGGACAACGTGATCCTGCTGGGACGCACCGCTGGGGAGACCCCCTCCGCCCAGGGCACCCCGGTCACCGTAATCGCCAGCCGCGGCGGCTCATACGCGCCGGGCACCCCGCGCGAGGGCTTCGAGTTCGTACAGAACTACCTCGAGTCAGTCCTCAAGGGCGCCCTCGGCCTGGACGTCGACTTCATCGTCCCGGAGCTCACCATGGCACCCCGCAATCCGGCCATGTCTGAATTGGTTCCGTTCTACGAGGCCTCCCGGGAGCGCGCGTTCGAGGCCGCGACCACCAGGGCCAAGGAACTCGCGGCTCGGCTCACCGCGTAAATCCACGGGCTGAGGACGCCGTGTGACGCCTCGACCCGGGGCCGCCACGCGGCGTCTTCGTGGCCCGCGCCATCAGGGACGGTGACGGGGCACTTTCCGAAGCAGGGGCGGCGGGCAGCGACCATGCTCGGAGCTTGCAAGGGCGGGTTCGCCGCGAAAGCCGCATGAGGGGAAACGCGCCCTGCCGGCACGCGATCCGTGCGCGGGGGCTTACGCCTCGTCGTCTTCAGGGTAGGCAAGCCGGGTAAGAAGGTCCGTCAGCTGCTCGGCCTCGCCCGTCCCCAGTTCGGCGACCAGACGCTCAGCCAGCGGCTCGGCCGCCACATGGGCTGCATCGAAAAGCTCGAGTCCCTGAGGCGTGATCTCCACTGCCCGTGCCCGCCGGTCCCCCGGAACGGACTTGCGTACGGCAAGCCCCTTACGCTCCAGGTCGTCCACGACCCGCATGATTCCCGCCTTGTCCGACCCCGTCAACGCTGCCAAGTCTCGCTGCACCGTGGGTCCGCGATCGACGAGCACAATTAGCACGGCAAAATGCCGCAACTCGATGCCGTGCGGCCGAAGTGCTTCCGCCATCACCGAGGCCGCGTGCCAGTGCGCCCGACGCAGCAGCAGGCCGAGGGCGAAAGGCGACTTATCACCGGGGCGGTCGGTCGCACGCGAGGCAGTGGTTTTGTGAGGAGCATCGGGGGTCATGAGGCCACGTTACAACCATCCGTTCACTCGAGACGGTATCAAGTGAAATTAGGCCCGGGCGGAGTGCACGAGTACCTGTTGCAGTACTAGGACTGGAGCGACTGCATCACTGAGAGGTGCCCGGCGCGGTCGGCGATCAGGCACTTCGCCAGGTAGAACGGCCGGTTTGCGTGCCGGACGTACTGGGTCAGAACCAGCACCGGGTCCGAGGGCCGCAGGTCCAGCAGTTTGGCCCGGCTCGGTCCCACCTGGCTCAGGCCGATCTGGCACTCGCCGGGTCCGAGTCCCCGGCCAGCCGCTTTATTGAGGGCCGTGAGCAAGGTGGTGCCGCCGTCGTCCTTTACTTCCAGGGGCGCGGCGGCGCCGCCGGCGAAACTGACCGGCTGGGCGGAGATGTTTTCCTGCAGGTGCGCCATGGGCTCGCCGTCGCGGATCAGGACGGACTCCCACAGCCAGACCTCGGTGCCGGGTTCGACGCCGACGCCGGGGGCGACGAATTCGGAGGCCGGCTGCTTCTCGACCTGGATGCGCTTGATCTCGACCTGATGCCCGGGGCCGCCGAGGACGTCCTCGAAGGGGCGGATGCGTTCGATGCCGATGCGGGGGAGGGTGTCGGAGACGAACCGGCCGACGCCGCGGCGGGCGCGGATGAGGCCGTCCTCCTCGAGGAGCATGAGGGCTTCGCGGACCACGGTGCGGCTGACCAACATGCTCGTGCCGAGCTCGGTCTCTGTGGGGAGCATGGAGCCGGGCTGCAGCAGGTTGTTGCGGATGGCTTCGGCGATCCGTGAGTAGACGGCGACCCGGAGCGGTGAGCCAGGCTGGGCCTCCACCGGCTGGGACAGGAACCGGACGGCGTCGTCGTGCACGTTATGCCTCGCTTGCGGGTTGTTTGGGGATTCCCAGCGTAGCAAGTGGTACGGGCTTGTTGGACAAGCTGCGATGCTCACGCGTGCTCGTAGCAACACCTTCGCATGGAAAAGAGTGGATGTGGCCACCTGAACCAGGTGGCCACATCCACGGCGGTTGGCAAAGAATGCGATTCAACGCAGACTGCCACCTGCGTCGGTTTTACCGGTGTACCGGCTCCGTTACCGAATCATCTAGAAGGTCCATTCCCAACCGGCATTGCCGGTGGTCAGGTAGCTCTTGAAGACAAGAGTGCCCTTCGTCTGTGGGAGATCAAGAGCGATCTTGGCCTTCACCTTTTCTGCGGGACCTACTCCAGTGGTGGGCACCATCTGCTCGTCGGGGAGGCACGAGAAGGCCCCGTTCGTCCCGAGATTGCCATTGAAAGTCGTTCCATTGGCGCCGACAAATTTGAACATAGCGCCGTTCATGTCGAACTTGTCGTAGCCATCCCCCTCCTTGGCAAGCTCTGGCGTGGTTTCGATCGTTACGTCCAGCACTACGAGATGGCCGTTTTCCAGGGCCTGTGGGTATGGGCCGGTGCATGGGGCGTCTACAGTAATGGAATTGACCGTGAAATTGACGAGACGGTTGTTCTCCTCGTCGCTTACGCCCGATGCTTGGCGCAGCTTTTTCACGATGTTGCCCCGCGCGGACCGCACGACAGCAGGAGTCGTCGGCGTCGTTGTTGTGGGTGATGGTGTGATCGCCTCGACTGATGGTGAGGACGGAGGGTTCGACGCCGTAGTCGGAGCGGTGGACGATGGTCCGCCGCAGGCAGCCAAAGCTAGGCCTGCTGCCGCAATCGTGGCAGCGCTTGCCACATGCTTTAGGTAGTTCATTCTCGGGTCCCCATGAAATCGTTGATGCGGATGGTGCCTGAATCATATTGGATTCGGCACACACATTCTGTACCGACGGCTCCGGCTGCCGGCCGAGGTTTCTTTGATTCGGCCCGGTGAAGGCGGCCACGAAGAACGGGACGGCTAGCGGGGCGTTCTGGGCGCGCGCAACAGGGACCAGTCTGCGTGGTTCTCACGCAGCGCGTTGATTGCGTAGTAGTCCATCGAGTCCTTCGTGCGGCGGCTTACACCCACTCTAAATGGCGCCACGGACATTCACTGTGGAGGACGAGTCACACCCGCCGTCTAAGAAGCGAAAATCCATCCCGATAAGAAACGAAAATCTATCCCGAGTTTTTGTCCAGATAATGGCCGCTCCAAGGCCTTCAGGAGCCATTTTATCTGGACAAAAACTCTTCAAAAGTACCGCAATGATCAACGGTCGCCGCGCAGGTCGGACAAAATTTCGGCGGTAATAGCACCAGATTGAACGCGCGCCAGGATCTGGAAATCGACAGGGTTTGCGCTCGCTCGGCGCACGCTCCGGGTCAGAAGCAGGTGCTCAAGAGGGGAAGCGGCAGGAGGTATCAATGTCGCTGCCACTCCGCCGTTGCTAGTGACGCCGATGGTTTCGCCGTTCTTAACGCGCTCGAGAATCTTCGTACAGCGCTCAAGAGCGAACGACACCGGTTCACGGGAGCGGCTGCCGCGCGCCGACCCGGACGGCATCATCGAACAGAGCGTAAACGGAACGCCGTCGTTCCAGTCTTTCCTGCAGCGCAGTCGATGGGATCCGGGCGCCCTTGGCCCGGTTGCACTTGCTGCACGCCGCGACGAAGTTCTGCAGGCTGGTGGAGCCGCCCTTGGACCACGGGTAGAAATGGTCGCCGTGCTCTGCAGGGCGCGAACAGCGCCGGCTGAAGCCCCCTTCCATTTCACATTGACCGCCTGCCCTAGCCATCCCTTCGCGGCGCTGCTGCCGGGTGAAGCGGCGGACCGGATCCCGGCGTCTAACGTCGCGGCTCTGGATGACGCGCACGGTGACGATCAAGACGACGACGAGCACACCCGGGAGCGCGACCGCGGCCAGGACGGCGTCGAACATCTGGCTGAATACCCCGGTCACGGTAGTGGCCCGTGGGCTAACCGCGGGGTGCAGGGTATTCGACCTGACCGCGAAGAAAGCGGCGGCGATGATCCAGATCGTCAAGGCGACCATGGCCAGCCGGAGCGACTGACGGGCCCAATAGATGAGCTTCAGTTCCAACATCCGGGTCTCTCCCCAATAAGACGCCGCCAACGTGATTTCAGGCGATGTCCTGGTCACTGAGGGAGATCGTACTGCGGGTTCGGCAGAAGCTTGGTTTCGACAAGCTCAACCAGCGGGGAATGGTTTGGACAAGGCTCAACCAGCGGGGGTTGGTTTCGACAGGCTCAACCAGCGGGGCTTGGTTTCGACAGGCTCAACCAGCGGGGCTTGGTTTTGACAGGCTCAACCAGCGGCGCTCACACCCCGTAGAAGCTCTTCCGCACCTCGGCGTAGCGTTCCCGGACGCCGAAGCCCCAGTCTCCTTCGGGTTCGTAGGCGGCTTCGATGCTTCGCTTCCAGTCGGGAAGTTCGCCAGTGGCTGCCCATGCGGCCTGTTTGGCTGCGCCGAGGGCGACGTACTCCCTGGTTGCCGGAATCTCGACCGGCAGATTGAAAATACTTGCTGCAGCCTGCCGCAGCGCCTGCGATTTGGAGCCTCCGCCAATCAGGAGAATCTTGTCCGGGGCGCCACCGGACTGCCTCAGGACATCGATGCCGTCGGCCAGTGAGTTCAGCACGCCCAGCACGGAGGCGTGGGCCAGGTTCTCCGGGCTCATGTTGCTCCTGGTGAGGCCGGCCAGGCTGCCTGTTGCGTGGGGAAGATTGGGGCTGCGCTCGCCGTCCAGGTAGGGAAGGAAGGTCAGTCCGCCGGCGTCGCTGCCGGCTGCCTGTGCCAGCGAATCCAGTGCTGCAAGGTCGACGCCGAGCATGGCGGCGGTCGCTGCCATGACGCGGGCAGAGTTGAGCATGGCCAGCAGCGGCAGATGTCCGCCGGCGGCGTCCGCGAATCCGGCAACAGCACCGGTGTGGTCCCGCATCGCGGAGGGGGTGCTGGTGAAGACGGTGCCGGAGGTGCCGATCGAGACCACCACCTCGCCTGGGCGCAGACCGAGCCCCAGCGCTGCTGCGGCGTTGTCGCCGGCCCCGGCGGCGAGGACGGCGCCGTCGATGCCCCAGCCGTTCTGCACGGTGCCGGCCTGCTCGTTCGATGCCACCACGCGCGGAAGACGCGGGACCCGCCCGAAGAAGCGTTCCAGCAGGTCTGTCCGGTAGCTGTTGGTGACGGGGGAGAAGTATCCGGTGCCGGAGGCGTCGCTCCGGTCCGTGGTGAACTCTCCGCCCATGGCACCGTTGAGCCAGTCGTGGGGGAGGACCACCTGGTCGACGCGGCCCGCTGCATCCGGTTGGTTCTGCGCCAGCCACGCCAGCTTGGAGATGGTGAACGAAGCGACCGGGACAAGATTGACGGCGTCCACCCACTCTTCGGGCCCAAGTTCGTCCCGCAGCCTCGCCGCGTCCGGCGCGCTGCGGGTGTCGTTCCACAGCAGTGCGTCGTGCACGGGCGTCCCGGAACTGTCGAGGGCCACCATCCCGTGCTGCTGGGCGGCGATGCCGGCAGCGGAGACGGAACCGCTCAGCCGGTCAGCGCCGGCGGAATGCCATGCTTCCCGCAGCGCGGAGGTCCACACGGACGGGTCCACGGCGGTGAGGTCAGGGTGGGCCGCCGCGCCGGACGTAATCACGTCACCGGTTTCGGCGTCCACGGCAAGGACCTTGCAGGACTGGGTGGAGGAATCCACCCCGACAACAATGCTCATTGACTCTTCTCCTCGTCGATCAGGTCAGTCAGGGCCTGGGCCAGCGGCGTATCAATGATCAGCGTGGTGACAAAGCCGGCCTTGGCCACAGCCAGCACCGCGTCAGCCCGCGCTTCCCCCTGGGCCACGGCAATCACCTTCGGGGTCCGCTGCAGCTGCTTGATGGTGACGGCGATGATTTGTTCGTCCAGCCCCGATTCCACCGCAACGCCTTTGGCGTTCACGAGCCGGCCGGAGCATTCCCCGACGGCGCCTGCCTCCACTGCCGCCTGCCTCACCTCGGCGTCGGCCCTGTCCCAGATGGTGGACGTGCCCGGCTTCCAGGCACCGATTGCCACGACGGCCAGGTCGAGTGAATCCGCCTTTGCCAGAGCCTCGGCGATCTCCGGCTGGCGGCGCAAGCCGGCCGCCGTCGTCGGATCTTCCACCACCAAAGGTGCCCACAGCGGCCAGGTGAGCCCCCCGCTCACATGTCCCAGCCGCTGGATCAGCTCGAGGGGATTGCTCTCGCCTTCCGTGGGAAGGGCACCGGCAAGCTGGACGACGTCGCACCGGGGGAGCTCACGCACCAGCCGCGAGGCCACGTCCAGGGTGCGGGACCAGGAGATGCCAATGGTGCCGCCGGCGGGTGCCTGCCGGGAGATTTCGACGGCGGCCGCTTTGGCCAGGATGCCGCGCGCCTGGATTACGTCCCCGGTGGTCTCCGCGACGATTACCTCGCTGATCCCCAGTGCGGACTCGATGCGCCGGATATCAGTAGCGGAAACGCGGGAGGGGAAATGCACCTTGATCTCCACGATGCCCTTCTCGAATGCCTCGGTTAGCAGACGGGCAACCTGGAACCGCGAGATCTTGTAGCTAGCGCCAATCTCCACTTTGGAGCGGTTTTCCAAGTAGTACTCGCTGCTGACGCGCGCAAGAAGCTCGTCATGGGACTGCTCCGTCATGCTGGTCACCTCTCCCACATCTGATCATTTGAGAATTCCCTCTTGCTCAAATGAGTATATATGACTAGAGTCACATGACAGATGAGCAGCATCAGTTCGCTCATATGAGCAAGCTCAGATGAGAACTAAAGCTGCACGGGGCCGAGCGGCCCTTGATTCTGGCCCGGCGACTTCCCCGGACCGGCATCCTGACTTTTGAGCACAAAGGAGTTCTTATGCGTCCGAACATGCGGGCGGCCTCAATGGCTGCAGGTGCCCTGTGCATCGCCCTGTCCGCCTCAGCCTGCGCGGGAGCCGGCGGTGGCAGCACCGCGGGTGACCCGAACAGCATCAACGTCCTCATGGTGAACAACCCCCAGATGGAAGACCTGCAGCGGCTCACGGCGGAGAACTTCACCAAGGAAACCGGCATCAAGGTCAACTACACGGTCCTGCCGGAGAACGATGTCCGGGCGAAGATCAGCCAGGAGTTCTCGAGCCAGGCCGGCCAGTATGACGTCGCGTCCCTGTCGAACTACGAGATCCCCTTCTTCGCCGCCAACAAGTGGCTGGCACCGCTGGACAGCGTGGCCAAGGATCCCGAGTTCAACCAGGCGGACATCCTGCCCGCCTACACCGCATCCCTCACCGGTAAGGACGGCAAACTCTACGGCGAACCCTTCTACGGGGAATCGTCCTTCCTGATGTACCGCAAAGACATCCTGGAGGCCAAGGGCCTGACCATGCCGGAGAAGCCCACCTGGGACCAGGTCGCCGATCTTGCCGCGAAGGCCGACGGCGCGGCGCCGGGCATGAAGGGCATCTGCCTGCGCGGCCAGCCGGGCTGGGGCCAGGTCTTCGCCCCGCTGACCACCGTAATCAACACCTTCGGCGGCACCTGGTACGACAAGGACTGGAACGCGAAGGTCAACTCCCCGGAATTTGTCGCCGCCACCGAGTTCTACACCAAGCTGGTGCGCGAGCACGGCGAGGCCGGCGCCGCGCAGGCCGGGTTCACTGAGTGCCTGAACAACATGAGCCAGGGCAAGGTTGCCATGTGGTACGACGCCACCTCCGCCGCCGGAGCACTGGAAGCCGATGCGTCACCGGTGAAGGGCAAGATCGGCTACGCCCAGGCACCGGTGAAGAACACGAAGTCCTCCGGCTGGCTGTGGACGTGGTCCTGGGCCATGCAGGCGGCCTCGAAGAAGCAGGATGCCGCCGGGAAGTTCATCGCCTGGGCCAGCTCGAAGGAATACGAGGAACTGGTGGCCTCCAAGCTTGGTTGGGCAAAGGTCCCCTCCGGCAAGCGCATCTCCACCTACGAGAACGCCGAGTTCCAGAAGGCTGCGCCGTTCTTCAGTGCTGAACGCTTCGCGATCGAGAACGCCGACCCGAAGAATCCCGGCGCCCAGGCGCGCCCCGCCGTCGGTATCCAGTTCGTCGGCATTCCCGAGTTCGCCGCTCTGGGCACCAGCGTCTCCCAGGGGGTCAGCTCCGCCATCGCGGGCCAGGGCACCGTGGCCGACGCGCTGGCCAAGGGCCAGGAAGCCGCCCAAAAAGTCGGCAACAAGTACAAGTGACCTCAACCGAACCGCAGGAGAACATCATGACTACCGCAACGGCGCGCATCTCCCGTCCGGGGCACAGCGCAGCCACACCGCCACGGAACACCCGGTCGCGGGAACGCGCCCTGGCCTGGGCGCGGCGCGCACCACTGCTGCCGGCCCTGGTCTTCCTCATCATCGTCACCCAGCTTCCGTTCGTGGTGACACTGATCATCTCGTTCCTGAACTGGAACAGCCTCAGCCCTGACAAGACCGCCTTCGCCGGCCTGGAGAACTACGTCACGGTCCTCACGGACCCGGACCTGCGCCAGGCAATCTTCACCACCATCCTCCTCACCGTCTCCGTGGTCCTGTTCAGCCTGCTCATTGGCCTGGGCCTGGCACTGCTGCTGGACAAGAAATTCATCGGCCGTGGCCTGGCCCGGACCCTGCTGATCGCACCGTTCCTGGTGGTCCCCGTGGCCGCGGCCCTCATTTGGAAGCATGCCCTCCTCAACCCCACGTACGGGCTGATCAACGGCATCCTGACCTGGGTCTGGTCCCTGTTCGGCAGCGACGCGGCGCCCCAGCTGGACCTGCTGTCCCAGGCACCACTGATGGCGGTCATCGTCTCCCTGGTCTGGCAGTGGACCCCGTTCATGATGCTCATCCTGCTCGCAGGCCTGCAGTCACGTCCCATGGACACGGTGGAAGCTGCGCAGATGGACGGCGCCACGCCGTGGGGCATCTTCCGGCACCTGACCCTGCCGCACCTGCGCCAGTACATCGAACTCGGCGGCCTGCTCGGTGCGATCTACATCGTGCAGAACTTCGACTCCGTCTTCACCCTCACCGCAGGGGGGCTGGGCACCGCGAACCTGCCATACGCCATCTACCAGACGTTCTACTTCGCCAACGAGTACGGCCTGGCCTCCGCGGCCGGCGTCGTGGTGGTCATCGGCACCATCATCGTGGCGACCTTCGCCCTCCGCACCGTTTTCTCGCTCTTCAAGAAGGAAGCAGCACGATGAGCACCCTCACCGCACCCCGCAGCACTTCGCCGGCCAGCACCGCCGCGAACTCCCGCACTTCCCGCCGCAGTTTCGGAAGGTTCGGCGGCAAATCCCGGATGGACCCCACCCGGAACAACACCGCGGCCGGCATCGCCGCCTGGCTGCTGGCCCTGCTATTCGCCACACCGGTCCTGTGGATGATCCTGACCTCCTTCCATTCCGAAACGGACGCCGCCACGAATCCGCCCTCCATCGCGGCCAACCTCACCCTGGACGCCTACAAGGAGTTCTTCGGCGCGAGTTCCGGGGTGAGCCCGTGGCCGCCCATGATCAACTCCGCCACGGCCTCGATTCTCTCCACCGTCCTGGTGCTGGCGCTGGCCATCCCGGCTGCCTACGCGCTCTCGATCCGGCCGGTGAAGAAGTGGACGGACGTGATGTTCTTCTTCCTCTCCACCAAGATGATGCCGGTGGTGGCCGCGATCCTGCCGCTCTACCTCTTCGCCAGGACCGTCGGCGCGCTGGACAACATCTGGTTCCTGATCCTGATGTACACGTCCATGAACCTGCCCATCGCGGTCTGGATGATGCGCTCCTTCCTCGCCGAAGTGCCGGAGGAAATGCTCGAAGCAGCACAGATCGACGGCGCCAACCTCCTGCTCATCCTGCGAAAGATCATCGCCCCCGTCGCGATGCCCGGAATCGCCGCCACCGCCCTGATCTGCTTCATCTTCAGCTGGAACGAACTCCTGCTGGCCCGCGTCCTCACGGGCGTGGTCGCCGGCACCGCCCCGGTGTTCCTCACCGGCTTCGTCTCGGGCCAGGGCCTGTTCCTGGCCAAGGTCTGCGCCGCCGCCGTGGTGATCTCCCTGCCCGTGCTGTTCGCCGGCTTCGCCGCCCAGGACAAACTCGTCCAGGGCCTCTCGCTTGGCGCCGTGAAGTAACGCCTTCCCCTTCCGATCTTTCAAGGAACACTTCGATGACTACATCAACCGCACAGTCTCCTGCCCATACGCAGCCAGCACTGCCCGCCACCATGCGCGCCTCCGTCCTGCAGCGCCAGGGCGAGATGGCCCTGGAAACCCTGGCCGTCCCGGACCTCGAGCCGGACCAGGTCCTGGTCCAGGTGGCCGCCGTCGGTGTCTGCGGCAGCGACGTCCACTACTACGAACACGGACGCATCGGCGAGTACGTGGTGGACCACCCGCTGGTCCTCGGCCACGAACTCTCCGGCCGGATCGCCGCCGTCGGAACCGCCGTTGACCCTGCCCGCATAGGCCAGCGGGTCGCCGTCGAACCCCAACGCCCCTGCCGCACCTGCAGGCAATGCAAGGCGGGACGCTACAACCTCTGCCCGGACATCAAGTTCTACGCCACCCCGCCGGTGGACGGTGCGTTCGCCGAATACGTGGCCATCCAGAGCGACTTTGCCTACGACATCCCGGACAGCGTCAGCGATGAGGCTGCCGCCCTCATCGAACCGCTCTCTGTGGGCCTCTGGGCCTGCGAACGCGCGGACATCCGCCCCGGAAGCCGGGTTCTGATCGCCGGCGCCGGACCCATCGGCATCATCGCCGCGCAGGCTGCCCGCGCGTTTGGCGCCACCGAGATCTACATTTCCGACATCGCCGAGGACCGCCTGGCCTTCGCGCTGAAACACGGCGCAACCCATGCGATCAATGCCAGGACCGACAGCGTCGAGGGCCTGGACGTGGACGCCTTCATCGACGCCTCCGGTGCACCTCAGGCAGTCCGTTCCGGCATCAAGGCCGTCGGGCCCGCCGGGCGGGTCATCCTCGTGGGGCTGGGGGCGGACGACGTCGAGCTTCCGGTCTCGTACATCCAGAACCGTGAGATCTGGCTCTCCGGAGTCTTCCGCTACACCAACACCTGGCCGCTCGCGATCCAGCTCATCGCCGACGGCAAGGTGGACCTGGACATCCTGGTGACCGGCAAATTCACCCTCGCCGAATCCGAAGAGGCACTCATCGCGGGCAAGCAGCCCGGGCAGCTAAAGCCGTCGTCTACCCGGGCCGCTGACAGCCCGCACTGAAAGGAAAAGCATATGGAACAGCTCACCGATTCCGCACTGGCAGAACTTCCGGCCAACCTGGGCAAACCGTCCTACGACCGCTCAGCGTTGACGGCGGGAATCGTCCACTTCGGCGTCGGCGGCTTCCACCGCGCCCACCAGGCCATGTACCTGGACCAGCTGATGAATGACGGCCTCGCCCACGACTGGGCCATCTGCGGCGTGGGCGTCCTGCCCGGCGACGCCCGCATGAAGCAGGTCATGGACAAGCAGGACTGCCTGTACACGCTGGTGGTGAAGAACCCCGACGGCACACGCGAAGGCCGGATCATCGGTTCGATCATCGAGTACCTTTTCGCCCCCGACGATCCGGAAGCCGTCGTCGAAAAGATGGCGTCCGACGCCGTCCGGATCGTTTCGCTGACCGTCACGGAGGGCGGGTACAACTTCCACCACGTCACCGGGGACTTCGACGCGGAAAACCCGGACGTGCTCCACGACCTCCAGGCCGGAGCCGCGCCCCGGACAACCTTCGGACTGGTCACCGAAGCCCTGCGCCGCCGTCGGGAACGCGGACTGGCACCTTTCACTGTGATGTCCTGCGACAACATCCAGGGCAACGGCGATGTGGCCCGGAAGATGTTCACCGCCTTTGCTTCGCTTAAGGACCCGGCCCTGGGCGCCTGGGTCGCGGCGAACGTGCTCTTCCCCAACAGCATGGTGGACCGGATCACCCCCGTAACCACCGACGAGGACCGCCAGTCAATCGCCCGGGATTTCGGTGTGGAGGACGGCTGGCCGGTGGTCTGCGAACCCTTCGAACAGTGGGTTCTGGAGGACCACTTCAGCCTGGGACGCCCGCCGTTCGAAAAGGCCGGCGTGCAGCTGGTGGACGACGTGGAGCCCTACGAGCTGATGAAGCTGCGGCTCCTCAACGCGAGCCATCAGGGCATGTGCTACTTCGGCTACCTCGCCGGCTACCGCTACGCCCACGAGGTGGCGCAGGACCCGCTGTTCGCCCGGTTCCTGCTGGACTACATGGACAGGGAAGCCACCCCGACGCTGCAGCCGGTGCCCGGCATTGACCTCGACACCTATAAGCGCACGCTGATCGAGCGCTTCTCCAACGAGTACGTGCGCGACACCCTGGCCCGGCTCTGTGCGGAGAGCTCCGATCGGATCCCGAAGTGGCTGCTGCCGGTGGTCCGCATCAACCTGGAGAACGGGGGAGAGATTAAGCGGTCGGCTGCCATCGTGGCGAGCTGGGCCCGGTATGACGAAGGGACGGACGAGCAGGGCAACCGGATTGAGGTGGTGGACCGGCTCAAGGACACCCTCATGGCCGCTGCCGCACGCCAGCAGCAGGAGCCGCTGTCCTTCATCTCGGACCGTGAAGTCTTCGGCGACCTGATCGATAACGAGCGCTTTGTCACCGCGTACTCCGAAGTTCTGGCCAGCCTGCACCAGCACGGCGCCAAAGAGACGCTGAGGAGCCTGGTGTCCTGAGTTCCCTTTGTCAGGCGGGTCTGGTTGTGAACGGTCACCGGACCTGGCGGCGTCGTCGAAGTATGGCTCACTCAAGGGTCGCCGCGGACATTTCTTCGGAGTTTTTGTGCAGATAATGGCCGTTCCGAGGCTTTCAAGGCCCATTATCTAGACAAAAACCCTCCGCACATTTCCATGGACAACCCGGCGGCCCTGGCGTCAGACCTCGGCGCTTCCGGAGCGCTGAGGCTTCCGGCGTTCTAGGCTCTTGCGTACCCTGCCTTTGCCCGCGGCCCTTCTGTGAAGGAACACGTGCTCGACGAAGGTCAGCACTCCTTCAACCAGCAAGAGTATGAAGTCAACGACCATGCGGCCCCCATCTGTGGCTTCCGTTGGAAGTGCTGGTGAGATCCAGATTTGCCCAGTCTTCCCTATGGCTTGAGTTTTCGCAGTGGCCTAGCGGAACAACAGTGCGAGGCCGAGCATGGCCAGGGCGAGCAGGGGAAAAAGCCAGTTGGTAATCAGCACGATTATTTTCGTCCCCGCTCGGCTGCCGTGCGTTGTAGTGGAGCTCGGGTCGGTGATGTCGTCGTCATTGGGGCGGAGAGACCGGATGGTGTTCATGATCGACAGGAGCACCATGATTAGGGCGCTCCCGATCAGCCATGGCAGCGGGTCAATCGCTAGCCATGCGTCGGAGCGGCTCGTCGGCGCTAAGACGCCGGAGAGGAGTCCGGCCAGCGCGCAGATTGCACTCAGGGCGGTAAGTACCCAGATGCGTCGGATGGCGGCGGTGAGATAGAGCGGCAGGAAGGCTATGAGCACGACGGGTGTGGCAACGAGAACTAGCTGCGCCGCTGAAACCAGCATCTGCTCCGACCGGGCCCAGGACACCAGTGCCTGATTGAAGAGAAGGAAGGCCAGCAGCCCGAGCAGTGAGGGCCAGAGCGCCCTCCGCACCCACTCATGTTGCGGTGCAGAGGGCAGTTCGAGCGCAGCGGCGTAGACGCGGGCCGGTCCGAATGCTTCCTCAGCCCGCTGGCCGGTGTCGCCGAGGAGTTCGCGCGCGCTTGCCACGGTGTCACCTATGGCGCTCCCGTGTACCTGGCGCAGGCGAAGTTCCAGGACGAGTTCGTCGAACCACTTCTTGTCGGTGGTCTCATGCATCATCTGGAGGACTCCTTCGCGTGCCCCGCGGGGTCGAGGTAGTGCGTGCTGAGGTCGGTAAAGCGTAGCCAGTCCGCGCTGAGGCGGCTGAGTTCGGCGCGGCCCTGGTCGGTCAGCGCGAAGTACTTTCGGCCGGGGCCGCCGTCGCCCGCCCTCCATTCGGTGGTTACCATGCCGGCAGCCTCATAGCGGGTGAGGAGCGGGTACAGGGTGCCGCCCTTGATGGTGCCGAACCCGCTGCGTTCGAGTTCACTGATGATCGCGTAGCCGTAGGAGGGCCCGGCGGATAGTGCGCGGAGGGCGAGGAAACCCAGCGTTGCTCTAAGCCAATCGCTTGGCCAGTGCGTGCCCCCTGCGGTTTCGGGCGCTGAACCGGAAACATCCATGACTACATTGTCAGTCTAAGTAGTTAGCCTGTAAAGGAGTCTGGTTACCCATTCGGTTCATGCCTGCGGGTTGCAGGAACTACGGCGCTACCAACGGGGAGGTGCTATCCGGGACCGTGAGGCGCATACTGGCCTCAGCACCAGAAGGCGCGGTCCCGTGGGAGTGGTGAGGGTGATGGTTGAGTCAAACTTTGATGGCGTGGTGGAGCGTCTGCGTGCCGCGCTTGCCGAAATCCTGAAGGGGGATCCTGCGCCCTGTCAGGTGCTGTTCGCCAAGAACGAAGAGGTGACTCTGGCGAATCCTTTCGGCGGTGTGTCCCGGGGCTGGGACAACGTCGCGGCCACCATCGCCAAGGCAGCGGCGAACTACCGGGACGGTGAGGTGGTGTCCATGGAAGACCAGGCCACCGCCGTCGTCGGAGACCTTGCGTACGTGGTGCTGATCGAACGGTTCAGGGTGCGGGTTGCGGGACGGGCCGACCTGGACGATGTCGCCCTGCGTACCACGAACATCTATAGGCGGGAGGGCGACGAATGGCTGCTTGTCCACCGCCAGGCCGATCCCCGGGTTGGTGCGCAGGCGCCCGAGTCGGTAGTCCAGTAGGGGAGTGCCCCGACCGGCACGAGACTCCCACCGGCCGCAGAGATCGACAATGGGAAGGAATTTTCCTAGGCACGAGCGCACGGTGCCTCGCGCTGCTCCGCATGCTTGAACCGCTGCAACGGCTAGGCGCGTTCCACGGGGAGCCACAATTCACAGCTGGCCGTGCTGAAGTCGGCGGCGCGGTCGAGGATTGCCACGATCGAGGGTCCGGGCCGCAGCCGCCACGGACTTGACGGGAACCAGTCGGTGGCGGTGGCCGCCCACGTGGACTGCAGGACTGCCGGGTACTCTCCTTCGGCTTTGAACACCGCCCAGGTGCCGGCAGGAACCTCGATCGCGTCGAGCTGCCCGGGCACCGGCGTCTTTTCGGCGACGGCGACGCCGTGGAGGTAGGTCAGTTCGCTGCCCTCCGTGTAGTCCGGGTCCACATCCGCGCTCACCTGGAGCAGGCCCGCCGGCTCGGTGTTGCTCAATGCCTTGAGCCGAAGGTGCTCGGCTGCTGGCAACGAGGCGATGTGCGCCTGGATGTGCGGATTGACGCCGTGATGGATGAGCGGCACACGGGCCGAATGGCCGACGAGGCGGAATGCCGGCCGATCTGCGATGCGAGTGTCCATTGTGTTGTTCCCTTCTACGGTCAGGCGGAACCTGAGCTGCGGTTGCGTACGAAGGGGGCCGCCGTCCCGGCGCACGTCACCAGGGGCGACGCCATGCACCGACCGGAACGCCCGGCCGAATGCCTCGGTGGAGCCATAGCCGTACTTCACCGCGATGCCCAACAGCTCGCCCTCTCCGAGAACCTCGGCGGCGGCGACCGCCATGCGGCGCCGCCGGACATACTCGGACAGCGGCATGCCGGCCAGCGATGAGAACATCCGGCGGAGGTGGTACTCCGTCGTGCCGAGACTCATCGCCAGGCCGCCGACGTCGATCTCGTCTGTTAGGTGACACTCGACGAATTCAACGAGACGAGTAAGCACTGCGATCACGGTTCCCCCTTCCGCTTCAAGCCTGCCCGTCTGCTTCGCCCCGCACCCGACTATCGCGGTCGGATCCGATCATTATCCATCTCGCAGGCCTGCCCGTAAGCTGGTCCGTCTACCCCAGAGAAACTTGAGGAACACTCATTGCCGATCAATAAACAGACGCTGAAAGACGACGGGTTCGCCGGATTCAGACCGTTTGATCAGCTGGATATCAACCGGGTTCCACGGGCCCCCGGACTCTATGTGGTGCTCAAGCCCGAGGGCTTCGAGCGGGTGTTCCTTGCGAAGAGCCTGGGAGCCCGCTTCAAGAAGCGGGATCCATCCCTGCCCCGTACCGCCTTGGAGGCGGAGTGGGTCGAGAACGCGGATGTCCTGTACATCGGAAAAGCCGGCCCCGGAAGCACGGGCAACCGCGGACTGCGCAAGCATGTTCAGGAGTTCACTGACTTCGGCCGCGGGAAGCCTGTCGGCAACTGGGACGGGCGGTTCATCTGGCAACTCGCCGGCTCCCAATCGCTTATCATCGCGTGGAAGGAGCTGGCAGCAGAGGAGCTGAATCCTGCCGAAGCCGCCTACCACGCGGAGTTCGTCAGAATTTACGGAAAGCTGCCCTTCGCCAACCTGGTCCAAGCCAGGACAAAGGGAGTTTAAGCCTCAGACTCTGTAACCGTTCACTTATCCTGGCCAGCCCGGCCAAAGTGACCCGGCCAGTCCTTTGCCCGGATGCGGCGGATCTCTTGGACTGGACCAAGCGTCGCCCATTCATTGCGCCCCAGCCGGGACAACGGCTCCAAAAGATCAATCTGCGGATGGTCACCCTCCAGCACGCGGGTGGACACGACGGCGTAGACCACCTCGCCAAACACCAGCGTGCAATTACCCAACGGCAAGGTGCTGTGCAACCGGCATTCCAAAGCCACCGGCGAATCCTTCACCCGCGGAGGACGCACCACAGCGCTCGGTTCCCGGGATAAACCAACGGCGTCGAACTCACTCGTCTTTGGCGGAAAGTCAGTCCCGGTGGCGTTGACTTCTTCAAACAGGGAGGCCGGGGTGAGGTTCACGACGAACTCGCCCTGCGCCTCGATGTTGCGCAACGAATCCTTCTCGCCCACCGAAGTGAACTGAACTATGGGCGGATCCACGGACGCCACCGTATAGAACGAATGCGGCGCCAGATTGTCCACACCCTCCACCGAGGTCGTGGACACCCAGGCGATCGGTCTCGGAACCACCACCGCAGTGAGCAACTGGTAAAAATCCCGCGATGACATCTGTGCCGGATCAAAATCCTTCCGCTCCATGTGCCCTCCTGCTCTCTCCAGCCACCCGCCCCACCCCGGCGCCGGCATCCTTCCTTGACTGTAGCCCCTGCCCACCCGATAGTTGATTGATACCCAACGCCGCGCTGCCTGGGACGTCGACCGTCTCTTCACCCAGCTCATGGGCCTGTCCTGGGCAGAACCCGCCCATGGGACTCACCATGACTAAGGCGTTCCCCAGGGATCGTCGTTTCCTACCCAGCCTTGCCACTGGAGCTAATTGCTCCGCCTTGGTAGCTTTCAACCCATGGCCATCAAACTTGAGAACGTGGGTATCGCTGTCCGCGACATCGAAGCGGCAATCGCCTTTTTCACCGATCTCGGTCTTAAGGTCGTCGGCCGTGACATAGTCAGCGGCGAGTGGACCGATACCGCCGTCGGACTTGACGGAAACCACGCCAAAATCGCGATGCTCGAGACCCCGGATGGGCATGGTCAACTTGAGCTCTTCGAATACATCCATCCCGAAGCGATCGAGTCGGAGCCGACGCGTCCCAACGACATTGGCATGCACCGCGTTGCCTTCTCGGTAGACAATATCGATGAGGCCCTTGATATAGCTGCAAAGCACGGATGCTATCCGCTGCGCGGCGTGGGGACCTACGCCGACCTCTACAAACTCTCGTACCTCCGCGGTCCCAGCGGGATCATCGTGATGCTCGCCGAGGAACTGAAGAAAGGCAGCTGAGGCACCTAGCTTGCCACCGTCTCCTTTGCAGCCGTCTCCTTCGCCTTCATCCATTCGCTCAGCCACGGTGCCCGGACGCTGGAGGTGATGCGGCAGTCGGCCACGAAGGTTCCCTTCGCGCCGGCGTCGATCCAGTCCGTGAGCGCAGAAAGGTCCGACAGTTTGCGGATGATCGCCGATTCCGCCCCGATCGCGCGGGCAATGCCGCTGAAGTCCACCTCGGGGATCAGCATGGGCTTTTCGGTCAGGCCCTGCGAGCCATACTGATGAATCTCGGCCCCGTAGGCGGCATCGTTATAGATCACGACGACGGCGCTGCTCGCCGCGCCCACGAGCGACTCCAGGTCGGACAGGCCCATCAGGAACCCGCCGTCGCCTGAGGCCAGCACCAGGGTGTTGCCGTCGTCCACTGCCCGGGCGGCCCCGACGGCGCTGGCGAGGCCGAGCCCGATCGACTGGAAGGCGGTTCCCACCATGACCAGGTCCTGGGGGCGAGGGATGCGCCAGTACATCGGTGCCCAGCCGAGGAAGTGTCCGCCGTCCTGGACCACGGTGCGGCGTTCCGGCAGGACGGCATCCAATGCCGTGGCAAGTGCCCGGGGGTCAAGCCGGCCGTCCGGCGTTTCCGCGGAGCCGGGGTGGTGGGAGGGGCCTTCGGCCAGGCGCTTGAGTGCCTCCGCCCGCCAGGCCTTCGGTGCCTCGGCCCCCGAGAGGGCGGAGTTCTCCAGCAGGCCGAGGATCCGGCCCGCGGCGCCCTTCGCGTCCGCACTGACGAACAGGTCCACCCGCGGGTCCGTCGGCTCCAGACCGGCGTCAATCTGGATCACGGTAGCGTCCGGGCCGATCAGGTGCCCGAAGCGCATGGTGAAGGGGCTCAGGCTTGCTCCCGCCACGAGCACCACGTCCGCCTCGTGCATGAGCCCGGCGGCGGTATCCCTGCCGAAACCGCCCGCGACGCCGAGGTAACCCACGCCCTGCAGCAGGTTCAGCGCCAGTGCTGTCCCGGCGGTAAGCGCGCCGAGGCGGTCGGCCAGTTCCCGGAGTTCGGGGCCGGCACCGGCGAGGTGCGCACCGCGGCCGGCCAGGATAAGCGGCCGCTTCGCGCCGGCCAGCAGTTCGGCCGCCCGGTCGAGTCCGCCGTCACCGTCGTCCCTGACGGCAGCCGCCGCCGGCGGCGCGGGAAGCTCTTCGTCCGCCGCCTCAACGGCCGCCAGGTCGTACGGAATGGCGATGACGACGGCGGTGCGCCGGGCAAGTGCATACTCCAGCGCTTCCTGGGTGATGGAGCCCGCCGCTTCACGGGTGACCGTGAACGTCGCCGCGCCCAGCCCGGCGGCGATTGCCGCCTGGTCCACGTCCCAGGGGCGGGCGCCGCTGCTCGGGGCGTCCCCGGTGACGAGCACGGTGGGGATCTGTGCCCTGACCGCTTCCGCGAGGGCCGTCAGGGCGTTGGTGTAACCGGGGCCGTAGGTGGTGGTCCCCGCCGCGAGGCGCCCGGATGCCCGGTAGTAGGCGTCCGCTGCCGCGATGGCGGCGCCCTCATGGCGTACGGCCGTGAAGCGGAGGCCCTCCTTCTCGGCGGCGTCCAGGAAGTAGACGTTGCCGTTGCCCATCACACCGAACACGTCGCTGACATAGCTGCTGAGAACCTGTGCCACCCGGCCGGACACTGTAAGAGAAGTCATGCAGGAATCGTCGGATCTGGACCGTCGATTAGCAACACACTGGATATCTGTTGGGACTTTTGGCAGTTTCTCCTAGTGCCTACTGAAAATATGACCAAAGGTGGCACAGATCACCCATGCCCTAGCCGGGCTGGCGGCTCTCCTGTGACAGCCTCGCGAGCAGGCCGTCGTAGCGGGGCGGCATGAGCTCCACGACCGAGATGGCCGTGCTGGTGCGTTGGATCCCGTCGATTTCCAGGATCTGGTTGGTGATCCTGTAGAGATCAGCCGTGTCCCGGGCCACCACCTTGGCCATGAGGTCCGCGTCTCCCGTGGTGGCGTGGACCTCGATGACCTCCGGAATCGCTTCGAGCCCGCTTTCAACCGACTTGGCGCGGGCCTGGCTGATGGCCAGGGAGAGGAAGGCCAGCAGGCCGTAGCCCAGCGCTGCCGGGTCCAGCCTCCGGCTGAAGGACCTGAGGGCGCCGCCGCTCTCCAGCTTCGCTAGACGTGCGTGCACGGTGTTCCGTGCGACGCCGAGCGTCCGGGACAGTGCCAGCGCGCTGGCTTCCGGGTCCTTGTCGAGCGCAAGGATGATCCTGGCATCCAAGGAATCAAAGGTGCGGGGATTCGGGATGGTCATATTTTCACCACAGACGATAGAAGTTGAGCAGAAATCCCAAGGGAACAAGAGTATCTTGCAATGTGGCCCGGGTCACTCCCATGATCAGGACCCATGACCAGTGATCAGATACTGATGGCTCCGGAGACTGCACACCCCACCCTGCGTGCAGCGGTCTCCGGCCTCCCGTCCTACGTCCCGGGCCGGCGCAGTGCCGGCGAGGACATCGCAGCCCTCGCCAGCAACGAAAGCCACTACGAACCACTGCCCGCGGCTGCCGCTGCGGTGGCCGAAGCGGCCGGCAGGATGAACCGCTACCCGGACATGGCCGCCGTCGAACTCCGGGAACGGATCGCCGGGCACCTCGGCGTCAGCGCCGGGGAAGTCGCGGTGGGACCCGGCAGCGTCGGCGTCCTCCAGCAGATCATCACCGGGCTTTGCGACGCCGGGGATGAAGTGATCTTCGCGTGGCGGAGCTTCGAGGCCTACCCCATCCTGGTGGAGCTGGCCGGCGCCCGGGCCGTCCGCATCCCGCTGGACGACGTAGAGGGCCACGACCTCGAGGCCATGGCCGCCGCCGTCACCGAACGGACCAAGGTGGTCCTGCTCTGCACCCCCAACAACCCGACCGGCGTCCCCATCAGCCATGAACGCCTCGAGGCGTTCCTCCGCTCAGTCCGCTCCGACATCCTCGTGGTGATCGACGAGGCCTACGTGGAATACGCCGAGGCGGGCAGCGGGCCCGACTCCCTGGCGCTCTACCGCGAGTACCCGAACGTCTGCATCCTGCGCACGTTCTCCAAGGCCTACGGGCTGGCCGGCCTGCGCGTGGGGTACGCCGTGGCCGCGCCGGCAATCGCAGAGGGACTGCGCCGGACCGCCATTCCGTTCAGCGTGACGGCCCTGGCCCAGAAGGCTGCCGTCGCTTCGCTGGACGCTGCCGGCGAGATGGAGGCGAGGGTCGCCGTCGTCAAGAAAGAGCGCTCGCGGCTGGCCGCACTGCTGGAAGCCCAGGGCTGGAAGCTCCAGCCAAGCCAGGGCAACTTCCTGTGGATCCGGGCAGACGATGACCTCACGGCGAGGCTCGTGGCCGCATTCGACCAGGCGGACATCATGGTCCGCGCCTACCAGGGCGACGGCATCCGGATCACCGTTGCCGACCCCGCCTCCAACCACCGTGTACTCCAGGTTTTGACAGCCGTCACGGCTGCCCACGCGGCCTGAAACCCCCACCCGTTCCACCTTTACCCGTTCGATCTCTATCTGTTCGACAGACAACCCAGAGGACTCCCCATGGAACAACAGACAATGACGTCTGCCCCGGCGCTTGGCGCCGCCCTGAAACCCCGCCAGCTCACAATGATGGGACTCGGAAGCGCCATCGGCGCGGGTCTCTTCATTGGTTCGGGCGCCGGCATCCAGGCCGCCGGCCCGGCGGTGCTGATCTCCTACCTGGTGGCAGGCACCCTCATCATCCTGGTGATGTGGGCCCTTGGTGAGATGGCTGCCGCCAACCCCGACAGCGGCGCCTTCTCCGTCTATACCGCCCGGGCCTTCGGGCCCGTGGCCGGTGCCACGGTGGGCTGGCTCTGGTGGCTGCAGCTTGTGGTTGTCATCGCAGCGGAGGCACTCGGTGCGGCCGGCCTGCTTTCCACGATCTTCCCCGCCCTGCCGGTATGGCTGATGGCCTTCGTGTTCATCGCGGTGCTCACCGCCGTGAACCTCACCAAGGTGAAGAACTTCGGCGAATTCGAGTTCTGGTTCGCGCTGCTCAAGGTGGCGGCAATCGTCGGGTTCCTCCTCATCGGCGCCGCCCTCCTGTTCGGCTGGCTGCCGGGCGTCCAGTCGCCCGGCCTGGCCAACTTCAACTTCACCGGTGACGGTTTCGCCCCGCACGGTTTCGCAGGGATCGCCACGGCGCTCTTCGTGGTGGCTTTCGCCTTCGGCGGCACCGAGATTGTCTCCGTGGCCGCCGCCGAAACCCAGGATCCTGCCCGCAGCGTCGGAATGGCCGTCCGCACCGTCCTCTGGCGCATCCTCGTCTTCTACATCGGCGCGATTTTCATCATCGCGGCCGTGGTTCCCGTGGGGTCGGCCGGCCTGAAGAGCCCGTTCGCTGCCGTGCTGGATGCCGCAGGCATGCCCGGCGCAGCAACCGCCATTACCTTCGTTGCCGTCGCGGCACTGCTCTCCGCCCTCAACGCCAACCTCTACGGGGCCTCCCGGATGGCGTTCTCCCTCGCCGAGCGCGGTGAAGCGCCGCGCGTCCTCGCTTCCCTGTCCAAGGCCCGGGTCCCGGTGGTGGCAGTCCTGGCCAGCGTCTCCTTCGGCGTCGTCACGGCCGTGCTCGAGGTGGCGTTCCCGGAGAAGGTCCTTCCCCTCCTGCTGAACATCGTGGGCTCGACGTCCCTGCTGGTGTGGACCTCCGCCCTGCTCGCCCAACTTGCACTGCGTCTCCGCGCCGACCGTGAAGGAACTTTCCTTCCCTTGCGGATGGCTGGCTTTCCCTGGCTGACGGGCCTTGGCCTGCTCATCCTCGCGGCCATCTTCACGGTGGGCTTCATCGGCGAGGACTCCCGCCCGCAGCTCCTGAGCACGTTCGCCCTCGTGGCGGTCCTGGCGGCGGGGAACTGGCTGCACCACCGTTCCATGAAGCGCTCCGCCAAGTCTCCGGAGCGGGTCGGGTCCCCGGAGGGCGTCGAGCCGCCGGTCCTCGTCGACTGAAGCCCGGTTAAGGATTCCGCGCGGATTGAAGGGCGCGTCCGGCCTGGCCGGGCGCGCCCGCTTGTCCCGCGCTCCGGGGCGGGGTGGCCCCTGCGCTAGGAGGCGGCCGAATTGAAGCCGGGATCGCTGGTGGCAGTTTCCAGGAGCCGGTCGAAGCTGCGGATGCCGTAATCCGGCGGGGTGGCTGCGATGACGATCCGCGTGGTGGTGATTCCATCAGCTTTCGGCTTGGCATTCTGCTGTGCCTTCGGTGAGCGCGGCGCGATGACCTTCAGGTGCAGCACGGACACGCCGTTCACGGACAGTGGCAGGCTTCCGCCGTCGAGGAGCAGTGAGCGGAGCCCGTCAGCCGAAAGCTGTTGGGTCCGGTCCGCCGTCAGTTCAAGAATCACGTCATTGACGGTCCCGGTCAGCCGCTGCAGGAACGCCCGCTCGCTCGCACTCTTGGCCCGGATGCCCAGCGCCGTGAAGGCGGTGGCGAAGAGCCCGACAAACAGCATTGTGGCGCCGACGTCCCGAAGGCCGGGCACAAAGAGCATCAGGATCAGGCACACGACGAACCCGATGACGGAGAACCGGCCAAATATGCCGCCCGCTTCCTCGCCCGGCCTGCCCGTCCACTGCTTGGAGGTGAAGCTGCAGACTTCCCGGGACTCAGTCCGTGGAGTTGCCATGATCAGTTCCCTTTCACTTCCAGCAGGGCCTCGGCCAGCATGATTGCTTCCCGCGCTTCGCGAAGGCTTTCCCGTAGGCCCGGATCCGGGAAGCCGAGGCTGGTGCCCTCCGGGGAGACGGCAAGGTCATCGGCGACCTTCCGCAGGTTGTCCCGCTCCAGCGCGAGCATTCGTGACGACGTCAGCTTGACCCTGCTCTTCTCCAGCTCGAACAGCGACGTGTTGATCCGGTCCTGGCGGGCCCGGATCGAGTGGCAGACTCCCTGGATGCGCTGAGTGCGGCTGGTGAACATCCGCTCCATCTTGGCTGCAACGTCATGAAGTTCCTTCAAAGTGCTGTATCTGCGCGCCTCATCGGTTCCGCTGTGCCGGGCCAGGAGCTGGCTGATCAGCGAGAGGCGCTGGCCCCACAGCTCGAGGCCTGTCTGGTCTGGGCGAGGAGCAGCTCCGCAGCGCCGAGGGCCGTGGCCAGGGCATCCCGACGCGGAGTCAGTTTTCCGGCGGCTGCGTCCAGCCGCGCGATGAACTCCCCGTAGTTGTCGAGCGCGGGACTTTCCTCCCGGCTGGCCACCGCCATGGTGGGCGGGGCAGGCGGCCCGTTGGCCGCCGTCGGGCTTTCCTTTGGTGTTCCGATACGCGGGGGAGCAGGCGGCTTTCGCGGCGGGACGGCGCGGGGTTCTGATCCGGAGTCAGGTGCGCCGTCACTCATGATCAATCGTCCCCGTTCATGATCCGTCCAGGGCAGCTCCACACCGCCACGAACGAAGCAGGAGCGCCTGCGCACCTGCCTGTGAATCCTCATTCTAAAGCGCGGGACGGGCGTTGTCTGCGGGCCCGGTTTCGGCACGCTCAACATGTCCGTTGACGCCGCCATGTGGAACTGCCACTCTGACGGCAAAGCCCTGGAAAATGTGCGAAGGAGACGGGAATGGGCGAGCTTGAGGACTTCCTGACGGCGATGCTTGACCGGCAGATCGCGGCGGAAACGGCCATACACAACGGAGATGCGGAGCCCCGAATGGCACTGTGGTCACGCTCCGAACCTGTCACCTTGTTGGGCGCGATGGGCATGTCCAACCTGGGCTGGGACGCCGTCAGCCAGACGTTCCGCCGGGTAGCCGCGCGGTTCTCGGACTGCACCGCCTACAGTTTCGAGCTGCTGGCCGCCGGAGCCAGCGGAGACCTTGCCTACACGGTCGGCTTCGAACGGGCGGACCTGTCCGTCGACGGCGGGCCGCCCCAGTCAACCAAGCTCCGCGTCACCCACGTCTATCGGCGGGAAGGTGGGGAGTGGAAGATCGTCCACCGGCACGGCGATTACGTTCCGCTGGACGGGGAACCGGCTGCGGAGGGTTAGCCTGCGCCCGGGACCTGACGGCGGGTTCGGTTTCGACGAACTGCTCCCGGGCAGCAACGGAGCGGAGGGCCAGCGCTGCCTGGACCAGCGCGGCGTGTGTCAGCGCCTGCGGATAGTTGCCGAGCAGGGCCCCCGAACCGGGATCGATCTCCTCGCTGAACAGGCCCAGCGGACTTGCGTGCTCAATGAGGGCCCCGAACAGTTCGGCGGCCTCCGCTGTCCGTCCCGTGAGCGCGAGTGCCTGGGCGAGCCAGAACGAGCAGGGCAGAAAAGCTCCCTCGTCGCCCGGCAGCCCGTCCTGGCCCGGAGGGTAGCGGTACAGGAAGGGGTAGCCGGCCGAAAGCTCCGACCACACCGCATCGACCGTGCCCCGCAGGCGGTCCGAGTCCGGTGCCTCGAAGCCGGTCACAGGCAGGATCAGCAGGGCGGAATCGAGATCAGCCGAGCCGTACGAGCGGGTGTACGTGTTCTTCGCGGCGTCGAATCCGTTGGCCCTGACGTCGGCGGCAAGTGCTTCGTGCGCGCTTTCCCACCGGCGCCGCCGCCGCGCACTGATGCGGTGGTTCCGGGCGATCCGCAGCGCCCGGTCCAGGGCCAGCCAGCCCATGATCTTGGAATGCACGTGGTGCGCCGCGTCGGCCCTGATTTCCCAGATGCCGGCATCGGGCTCCGGCCAGCGCCGCGCTACGAGATCGGTGAAGCTGCGCATGGCCCGCCACGTCTCCGAATTGAGCCGGTGCCCCTGCCGGACGAGGTTCCACGCGGCGTCAAGGACCCAGCCGTAGCCGTCGAGTTGGTGCTGGTGCGCGGCGCCGTTGCCCACCCGCACCGGAGCGCTGCCGGCGTAGCCCGGCCAGCTCTCGAGAGTGCGCTCGCGGGGAACATGTCCTCCGGTCAGCGTCAGCAGCGCCGGCAGCCGGGGCCGCTGCAGCCTGCTCGCGTGCAGCAGCCAGTTCAGGAAGTTCAGGGCCTCGCCGTCCTTGCCCAGGCCGAGGAAGGCGGCGATGCCGATGCTGGCGTCCCGCGGCCAGGCGTACCGGTAATCCCAGTTGCGGATGCCGCCCGGGTCCTCCGGCAGTGATGTGGTGGGGGCCGCGACCGGCGCGCCCGAGGGTGAGTAGGTCAGCAGCTTCAGCGTCAGCAGGCTCCGCAGCACCGCTTCACGGAACGGGACGTCCTCGCTGATGCCGGCCGCCCACTCCCGCCAGCGGGACTCGTCCTCCTCCACCAGATCCCACGCGGTTTCGGGATCGACCCAGACCAGGGGTTCCGTGTACGCGAGGGCGAGCACCATCACCACGGGACAACCGGGCTCAACCGTGATTGCCGTCGTCGTACCCGGCTCCACCCGCACCCCGCCGCATACGCCGAGCGACATGGCCAGGGCGCCCCATTCGCAGACCAGGTGCCGGTCCCGCCGGATGCGGGGGTGGAGATGGCGCTCGCCGAAGCGGGGGTTAAGTTCGACGGCGGCCTCCGCCGGAGCGCCGTCGGCCTCCAGCCGCCGGATGAGGAGGGTGGTGGGCAGCAGGCGGCCGGAGACTTCCGCCACCATCGCTTCGGTGAGTGTCAGCGTGCCGCCGTCGGTGGCCCAGACCGTTTCGAGCGTGGCGGTGTGCGGCCGGTAGCGGCGGACGATTTGCTCGGCGGCCCGGGCGGGACCGGCGCGGAAGGTGCCGGCGTCCGGTCCGCCGAGCAGGGCGCCGAAGACGGGATCGCCGTCGAACGTGGGCGCGCAGAGCCAGTCGATGCCGCCGTCGGCGGAGACCAGGGCGGCCGTGCGCGTGTCCCCCAGCAGGCCGTAGTCCGCGAGGGCGGGGCAGTGCCTGGCTTCCATGGTGCGTCCACCTTCTCTCGCTGGGTCAGCCGGCAGTGAGCAGCAGCCCGAGTAAGGAGCCGTAGACCAGATGGGCCGCCACGGCCACCGCCGGCGTCTGGATTCCGTAGTTCAGGCCCAGCAGACCCGGCGGTTCGAGTGCAGCCCGGCTGCCCGGACCCGCCCTGGTGCTGGCCATCCTGGGATGGATGCCGGGCAGCAGCGGCAGGATGACGGTCAGCGCCACGGCGACGTGCAGGAGTCCCAGCAGCGCCCCGATCCACCACGTTGCCTGGCCCAGCAGCGCAAACACCGCGGCGTAGCCCAGCGCGAAGACCTGCCCTGCCGCGAGGTGGATGAAGAAGCCGGCGATCCGTGCCTTGTCCGGATCCGGGGTGACCAGGCTGCCCAGGACCAGGGGCAGGTCGAGCCGGGTCCAGCCGGCCATCTGGAAGGCAATCATCACCGCGGTCAGGGCTGTGGTGGCGAGCAGCCCGAACAACGCCCAGCCTTGCCAGTCCATCTCAACCGCCGCCCCGCTGCTTCGAGGCTGTTTGCGGGTATGCCGCTTTCATGACGCACCTTCTAAAACTAAGTTGTCTAATTTTAGAACCCGCGATGAACGGTGGGCAATAGCCTCAGTTAGCTCGTCACTTACCGAGGCCTTCTGCGCTGACCCCGGCGCGGGTGGGCCAGCGGCCGGTGGCTTCGTGGAAGTCAATGGCCTGGAGCAGGGGTGTCATGTCGTAAGCCCTGATGTTCAGGCTGAGCTTCACACCGTGAATGGACTTGACCGTCAGGTACGGCTGGCCCTTCATTACCTGCACCCGGTACTGGGCGATATCGCTGTAGGGCAGCACATGTTCCTTGCCGAGCACGCTGCGGAAGGCCACCTCATAGGCGCGCGGAGCCACGTAAAAGTTGCGGTACATCGCCACGAATGCGATCCCGCCCAGGACGATAGCCACCGAAGCGATACGGGCTCCGAGAGGGGCGCGGGCCGACGCGAAGGCGAACAGCCCCATGAGGAGCCCCACGCTCAGTAAAAGCCAACCCACAAAGGGCACCATCTTGGGCATGCGAACCTGTTCCGGGTACTCCTTGGACCGGTTCGGGTGCTTCCGCGCCCACCAGGTAATCGCTGCAATAAGCAGGGTCGTGATTGCCGTGATGACGAGCTTCAGGATGAGTGCGGTTGACATTTTCCCAGCCTACAGCCGGGTTGCGGCGTGATACGGGCGCTTCACCACCCAAGGCACAATCGACTGGCTAGCTGTCTATTCCGGCTGCGCGTTGGACGTTTTCGGTCGGGCCCGGACGTGCATGCGCTCCCCTTGCTGCCCAAAGAGGCTGATGAATTCGACCGACCGTCCGTTGGCGCTGGCGAACCAGTGTGGTGTGTGGGTGTCGAACTCGGCCGCCTCGCCTGGCCCCAGCACGAAATCGCTGTCACCCAGGACTAGGCGCAACGAACCATTCAGGATGTACAGCCACTCATAGCCCTCGTGGACCTGCAGATCCGGCTCGGTGCCGCGCGCGGTGCCGTCGAGCACCATCTTGAACGCCTGTACACCCCCAGGGCGCCGGGTCAGCGGGATGGCCGTTTTCCCGTGGTGCCTGATGGGGCGGAGGTGGATGCGCGGGTCACCGGTTGGTGGGGCTCCGACGAGATCATCGAGCGGCACCCCGTACACCTGGGCGATAGGCAGCAGGATCTCGAGGTTCGGGCGCCGCTGGCCCGACTCGAGCCTGGACAGTGTGCTCACTGAAATGCCTGACGCTGCGGATACGTCACCGAGCGTCAGGTTGCGCTGGCCCCTGAGGGCACGCAGTCGGGGTCCTACGGCGTCGAGGACGGCGTCCAGGTCTGAGGTCATTGATCTAGTTTGCCACACTGGCAAACTCGCTTGCAGTTTCTTGAATTGCTGCTCGATGCTGGATGTACCCGCAGAACAGAAGGAGAACCACCATGTCAGTTACAGGTCGAGCCCTCCGCGAGCGATATGACGTCGTCGTCATTGGAGGCGGCGCCGCGGGGCTGAGTGCGGCTGTCACCCTCGGCCGCGCGCTTCGCGCCGTCGTCGTCATTGACGCTGGAGCGCCGCGCAATGCTCCGGCCCAGGGCGTTCACGGCTTCCTGTCCCGCGAGGGAATGAGCCCCCATGCTCTGCTCGCCTCCGGACGTTCGGAGGCGGAGTCCTACGGCGCAACGATCATCGGTGCCGAAGCCACTACTGCCCGGCGAACCGCCGAGGGCTTTGAGGTGGTGTTGGCTGACGGGCGCCAGGTGGTGGGGCGCCGGTTGCTTTTGACTACCGGCCTGGTCGATGGTCTGCCCGCAATTCCGGGCCTGTCCGAGCAGTGGGGCGCCGGCGTAGTGCACTGCCCCTACTGCCACGGTTATGAAATTCGTGGACAGCGCATCGGCGTCCTCGGTACAAACCCCCTCTCCGTCCACCAGGCCCTCCTGTTCCGGCAGTGGTCAGAAGACATCACGCTTTTCCTCAATGACGCCGTGGCGCCCACGGAGGAAGAGTGGGACAAGCTCGCAGCGCGATCCGTACGCGTGGTCGAAGGGGCCGTAACCTCCGTGGACGCGGCGGACGGCGTCCTCAATGGCGTGACGGTGACCGGCGGCAGCAGCTTCGATCTGCACGCCCTCGCCGTGGGAACAAAGATGGAGGCACGAGCTGGTTTGTTCGAGTCCCTCGGACTTACGACGCAGGAGCACCCGTCCGGCATGGCGAGCTTCCTTGAACCCGGCCCCATGGGCACAACAGCTGTCCCGGGCCTCTACGTCGCGGGTAACGTCTCCAACATCGCGGCGCAGGTCATCGTGGCTGCGGCCGAAGGCACCTCCGCGGGAATGATGATCAATGCACACCTTATCGAGGAGGAAACTGCCTGGGCCGTGGACGGATGGCTCGGTCCCTTCTCCGCCCAGATGGAGGCGAAAGTGTCCGAACGCGTCCTGGGCGCACGTCGACACGGGCTCGATGACTCAGCCGCGGGTGCCCCCGCGCCTGTCGAAACGCAGGGATAACGGCAGGCATAGGAGGTCGATGTGCCGCACCTGCCGCCGGCGATGGCTGCCTCAAGCGGTTGGGTGCGGGTGGTGTCAGCAGGGGGCGCACCGCGGGCGGGCGGGTGTTTAGCTGTTTCCGGTATGGACGATGCTCCCTGAGTCCTCTTGGTTGGCCGGGGCATCGGAGAGACCTGCCGGTGTCAAATCAAAAGTATCGATGCAGAAAGGAGTCTTTTTCCCCAGAACGGCGGTGGTTAGTGGTTCGTTGTGAAGGGTGTTCGTCATGATTGATCCTTTGTTGATCCCGTCGCAAAGGCGCCCGGGGCAGGTGGTGGTTTAGCGGGGCAGCTCCATCTGGAACCCGCAGTGAAAATACCCTTCGCTGCGGTGGACCAGATCCTCATGCTTTGACCCCGAACGGGGAGGAACGGTGGCGATGTATTCCGCGGTGGTGTCAAAGACCCTGGACAGGCCGCAACTGGAGCAGTGGAGGGCGACGGCCAGAATGCCTGTCCGCCCGTCCGTGACGGCTGGGGATTCAACCAACAAATGAACGTCGGTATCGCACCCAAGGCACCAGGGCTGCTTCCCCGTGGCTGATGGGCGCCACGGGGGATGTAAGTGTTCGAGGTTGTGGTCATATCCGGAGGCTCACACCACAGCCTGGTAACTGGAAAGGATAAAGTCCGCGGCGGCCGGGCCCTTCATCCTCAGGCACTGGCCGGGACTGACGCGCTGTTTCATAGCGGCCCAGAAGGCGTGCTCCGATTTCGGAGCGTTACCCGACAGATAACACCAGCTGGTGTACATGCCGTAAAAGGAATCCCTGTCAAGAGTCGCATCGGACTCCCGGTCAGAATAGGTGGCTTCGCTGAGGAACTGGTCGAACTGTGAATGTGCCATGATGGCTCTTTTCACTACGGTGCGGGTGTCCGCCGTTCGGCTACAGCGGCTGAAACTCCAATGCCTTGCACGGGGCATCGAGCGTTTTGCCGGAACAATGACCTTAATGATGCTCCGGCAAGCTAGTACATAGGTGAGGCATATGACTCTGGCGCAGCACCGGTCAGGATGGTCCGTCAGGATCAACCATTTCCCGGCGGTGTGTGCCTGCAAGGTGCGTTTTAGCCGTGGTTGTTGTGGGCGCGGTTGCCGGCAATGGCAAGGCCGCGGGCAATCATCAGACCGCGTGTGAGTCAGGTGATGTACTGCATCGCGTCATTGGCATTGAAACGTCGTGGTTTGAGAAGTCATTGGTTCTCCTGAAGGTGATGTGAGCAGCCTGGACGGCTATGCAAACTCTGATCCCTCTACTGAAACCATGTCGACAAGTTCTCTACGCTGTAGACTTTAGCCGTAGACTCTTCTGTAAGCAAACCTAGAACATCCCTCGCATGGGGATGACGCGAAACAACAGGACGGTTCCTCTATGGCCTCCCCCGAAGGCACCACCAAAGCTCTGAGTCCTCGGAAGGCGCGCCTGAGCAGGGAGGTCGTCCTGTCTGCCGCGTTGGAATTGGTGGACGCCGAGGGCCTGGATGCCCTCACTATGCGCCGGTTGGGCCAGGAACTCGGGCGGGACCCCATGAGCCTTTACCGCTACGCGGCCAACCGCGCTGCTCTGCTGGATGGGGTTGCCGAAATGGTGCTCAATGAGTTGACCATCTTTGTCGATGATCGCGACTGGCAGGCCCAGCTTCGGCGGATCGGGCACGATCTGCGGCTCCTGGCCCTGCGGCACCCTAACGTCGTGCCGCTGCTCGTCACCAGGCCCCTGTCCACTCCTTTGGGCCTGCGTCCGCTGGGCACACTGCGCCCGCTCGAACAAATACTGGCCCTGCTGATAGCGGCGGGCTTTTCACCAACCGACGCCCTGCACGTCTATCGCGCTTACTACGGATTCCTCTACGGCCACATCCTCAACGAACTCCAGGAATACATCGTGGACCCGGACGAGAACGAAGCCATCCTTCGCCTCGGTCTGCACCACCTGCCGGCAAAGGAATTTCCGCACCTGCGGGCACTGGGCCCAGTCCTGGCCGAGTACGACGGCGACGTTGAGCTTGATCAAGGACTGAGCATCCTGCTCTCGGGCCTTGCGGCGCAACTCTCGCCCTGAGCACGCGGAGGGTGCGCGGCTACTTCTTGGCGGCCTTCGGCTTGGGCTCTTTCGCGGCCTTGGGCGGCAGGCTGGCGACGTACGCGAACGCCTTCTCCGTCCAGGCCCTGGCCCGCGCGTCGTCGCCCTCACCCTCTTCGTTCCAGATCTCCGGCAGGCCTGTGTAGCCGCCCATGGGGCGCTCGGGCGGGCCGAAGGGAACGGTGCGTTCCCCGGACTCGAGCGCCTCCCGGTCCTCGTCGGAAAGCTTGATGCCGATGGTCGGCCCGAACAGCCCGGCGAACATGTTGCCGTTGACGAACGCCCCGAGGTTCCCGAACATCGGCTTGATGACCACCTCCGGATGGTCGGGCACCACGGCCCGGAAGTGCTCCTTGTCAGCCTCGGTCGCTTTGGGCATTTCCATCGGTGCGCCTCCGGGTAGCAGTGCTCGGGCAGAAGATGTGGGAATTGGCCGTGCGCCATCCCATGCCCCGGATCATACGCCCGCCTGTCGGCACCGGCTACCGTCAACGGGCCGGGCCCAACTGTCAGGCAGCCGCGCCAATTTCACCCACCCGGCCCTCTAAATTTTGCTGGCCCGCAGTGCTATACCTAGCTCAAGGCAACTAAATGTGCGGCTGTCTGCAGTGCGGCGATTCGGACGATCCGGGCCTGCCCGGAGGCTGGAGGAAAGGTGCTGACCAGGCC
Source organism: Arthrobacter sp. UC242_113 (assembly GCF_044054585.1). Taxonomy (NCBI): domain Bacteria; kingdom Bacillati; phylum Actinomycetota; class Actinomycetes; order Micrococcales; family Micrococcaceae; genus Arthrobacter; species Arthrobacter sp. UC242_113. The sequence goes on from NZ_CP171968.1 coordinate 331,209, forward strand.
AGCCGGAGCGCGGACAGGCCGCCGGGCACTCCTCGCCGTTGCCTGCCTCGGGGCGCTCGCCGTCCTCACCTCCTGCTCCGGCTCCGTCACGGACACCGTGTCCACAGCCGCCGAGGACAGCGCCTCCGCCATCGCCACAGCCCGGCTCGCCATCCGGCAGGACGCAGACGGCAAGCTCACCCGTGCCGCCACTTCCACCGCTCTCGAGGACGCCCTCAAGGAACTGCAGACCAGCCGCGACACCGTCCTGCGGCTCTCACCCACCTCCCCGGAGGACCGGCAGGTGCGGGAGGATGCGCTGAAGGTGCTGGACAGTTCGGCTGCCGGCCTCACCACTGCACGGGACGCCGTGTCGTCCGACGACGGCGGGCCGGCCCTTTCGGACGGGAACCGGGCGCTCGCTGCGGCAGAGGAAGCCCTGAACGGGCTGAAGTCGAAAGCGGGCGGGAAATGAAGCGCCTGCTCGGTGTGGCCCTCGGCATCCTGACGGCCATCGGCGGCTTTGTGGACATCGGCGACCTGGTGACCAATGCCGTCGTCGGATCCCGGTTCGGACTGTCCCTCATCTGGGTGGTGGCGGTCGGCGTCGTGGGGATCTGCGTGTTCGCCAACATGTCCGGGCGGGTGGCGGCCGCCTCCGGCCGGGCCACCTTCGAGGTGATCCGTGAACGGCTGGGGCCGCGCGCCGGGCTGGCGAACCTGTCCGCTTCCTTCCTCATCAACCTGATGACGGTGACCGCGGAGATCGGCGGCATCGCCCTCGCTCTGCAGTTGGCCAGCAGCGTCAACTATCTCCTCTGGATTCCACTGGCGGCGGTGACGGTATGGCTGGTGATCTGGCGGGTCAAGTTTTCCATCATGGAAAACGTCACGGGGCTTCTGGGCCTGACCCTGATCGTGTTCGCCGTGGCACTGTTCCTGCTCAAGCCCGACTGGGGCAACCTGGCCAGCCAGGCCATTCCCGCCGTCCCGGCCGAGGAAACCGGAGCCACCTACTGGTACTTCGCCATCGCCCTGTTCGGCGCCGCGATGACACCGTACGAGGTGTTCTTCTTTTCCTCCGGCGCTGTGGAGGAGGGGTGGAAGATCAAGGACCTGATCCAGTCGCGGATCAACGTCCTGGTGGGGTTCCCGCTCGGCGGGCTGCTGTCCGTCGCGATCGCCGGATGCGCCGCCGTCGTGCTCCTGCCGGCGGGAATCTCCGTCACGTCCCTCTCCCCAGGTGATCCTTCCGGTGGCGGAGGGCGCCGGGAAACTGGGGCTCGCCGTCGTCCTTCTGGGCATTGTGGCCGCGACGTTTGGCGCGGCCCTGGAGACGACGCTGTCCAGCGGTTATACGCTGGCGCAATTCTTTGGCTGGTCCTGGGGCAAGTTCCGTTCGCCGGCGCAGGCGGCACGGTTCCATCTGGCCATGATCATCTGCCTGCTGGTGGGCCTCGGGGTGCTGGCCACCGGCGTGGACCCCGTGCTGGTCACCGAATACTCCGTGGTGTTCTCCGCCGTGGCGCTGCCGCTGACCTACCTGCCCATCCTGATCGTGGCCAACGACCCGCAGTACATGGGCAGACACGTCAACGGCCGCGGCGTGAACGCAGTGGCGATGGTCTACCTCGTGGTGATCCTCGTGGCCTCGCTGGCGGCCATACCCCTGATGATCGTGACAGGAGCCGGCGCATGAAAACGCCCCGCCCTCTGGGCTCTGGTCCCTTGTCCCCGGTTCCTCCCGTAGCCGGGCAGACACTGGACGCCCAGCTCCACCTGCTGGACCGCCAGGTCCTGGACAGCGACGGCGTCCCCGTCACCACTGTCGACGAACTAGAACTCGGCGCCCCCGAGGGAGAAGCTGAGACTCCTGTGGGGACGGTAATCCCGCCAGGAACACCGGCCCCGGTTCTCACCGCACTGCTGACCGGCCCCGTCCTGGGGACGCGCATCTTTGGCGGCAGGCCGCCGTCGTCCCGTCTGATCCGGGTCCCGTGGACGGACGTGGCCAGCGTCGGCGTGGTGGTCCGGCTCGGCGTCAGCGGCCAGGGCCTCGACGCCGACTGGGTGGAGCGCTGGATCCGCGACAAGATCATCGCCCGGATTCCGGGAGGCCGCCGTGATCCTCGGTGATCTCTTGGGTACTCCGGTGCATGACGACGACGGCGTTCGGCTGGGGCGGGTGGCTGACGCCCGGTTTGTGGTGAATGGCGCCCCGCACCGGCTGATGGCCGACGCCCGGCTGCTGGGCCTGGTGATCAGCCCGCACAGCTGGTCGTCGTTTCTGGGCTACGAGCGGAACAGTCTCACGCAGCCATGGCCGCTGCCTCAGCTGCTGCGGTGGCGGCACCGTGGATCCTTTTTCGTGATGTGGGAGGACATCGCGGTGCTCGGCGACCGGTCCGTCCGCTTGCGGCCCGGGTACACGCCGTACAGCCCGGCGCTGGACGGGAACGGGCAGGAGTAGGTTCCGCCGACGGGCCCGGCTGGGCCTTGAAAGGTTGTTTGCTCAACTTTGTCGCCTAGTGCCGAAATTGTCCTGTACAGTTGATTTCGTTGTTGTGTTTGCATTGTGTAGTTCAGGCAGTACGCGCGGTCGAAAGTCCGCGTTCTTCTGAAGTAGCGGTTTTGAACACCCCACACCGGAGGACCCGAAAGTCGGGACAGTTCCTCCACCTTCACGAAGGACAAAAATAATGGCTACTGGTACCGTCAAATGGTTTAACGCTGAAAAGGGCTTCGGCTTCATTTCCCCCGATGACTCCTCGCAGGACGTTTTCGCGCACTACTCCGCGATCAACTCCGGCGGCTTCCGCTCCCTCGAAGAGAACCAGAAGGTCTCCTTCGAAACCGAGCAGGGCCCCAAGGGTCCCCAGGCCGTCAACATCCAGGCTCTCTAATTTTCTAGAGAACCGGGACCGTTAGGTTTCGAGCAGGGTCCGTCTTATGACGGGCCCTGCTTTTGTTAACCCGGGTGTGCTGCAAGGCCGGCGCCACGACCCTACGCGCTCTGGAACAATGGCCATCATGCAATCGACCGACGCCGTCCCTGCCTTCGACCTGCGCATCAGCATCGAAGGCGCCGAACCCGAGATCTGGCGGCGGCTTCAGGTGCCGGAAACCATCACCATTCCGGAATTCCACCGCGTCCTTCAAGCGGCCTTCGGGTGGGAAAACCGGCACCTCTACGGGATCCGCTGCACTGACCTCCGCGGAGAACGGCGCGTCATCGTTGGCCCGGACGAAGCGGCCGATGACATCGATGCTGAGCCGGTGTCGCGCGTCGCGCTCTTCGAACTTCTGGATGCACAGAAGACCGGAGCCTCCGACTTCGAATACGAATACGACTTCGGTGATGCCTGGACGCACACCGTCGAGTTGATGGGGCCCGCAGAGCTTCCCGAGAAGACCCTGCACTGCACAGACGGCGCCAACCGCGGGCCGGTGGAAGACTCAGGCGGTTCATCCGGCTACCGGCGGATCGTTGAAGTCCTGCGCGGCCCCGGGCACCCGGAATACGAGGATGTTGCGGGCTGGTACAAGTTCGCCACCGGCGAGGACGCCACAACGTTCGCGCCGACCGTGTTCGACGCCAGCGCGCTCAACGCCCGCCTGGACGAGCTCGCCCTGCAGCTGTGGCCTGAGCCGCCCACGGATGGCGAGATCGACGCCGTCGTCCATTCTGTCCATTGGTTCCTGTCCCAGGTTCCCGCCGTCGGACTGCCTCTGACCCAGGACGGCTACCTCAAACCGGCCTTCGTCAGGGAAACCTTTGAAGCCCTCGGCCTCGGTGACAGATGGTCCGGCAAGGCTAACCGCGAGGTCCAGACTCCGCCCGTCCTGCGGCTCCGGGGGCAGCTGCAGGCCTGGAAACTGCTCCGGAAGTCCAAGGGCCGGCTGCTGCTTACGCCCGCGGGGCGCAAAATGTCCGACGGCGGCCGGCCCCTCTGGGATTACCTCGCCAACGCCGTCGGCAACCCTCCGGAGGAAGCGGCAGTCACGGTGAACGGTCTCCTGGTGCAGTGGCTGCTCGATGGCACCACGCCGCGTTGGGATGAGCGGGCACGGATCATTGCCGACACCCTCACCGTCGAAGGGTTTCGTACTAAGACCGAGACGCGCATCCCGCTGGACCTTGGCCGAGACATGTACCTCCGCAGCCGCTGTACCCTGGAATGCCTGCAACTGACGGCTCCCGGGGGAGGCTTTTCCGACCGTCCTGTGCTGACGGGCGGTGGCCGAAAGTTCCTGCTTCAGGTGCAGGGGCTGAGCAGCGGGGGATAGGCAGTGATTGAGCCGGTCGCCGCTGACTGAGCTTGTCACCGCTGATTGAGCTTGTCGAAATCAAGGCGCGCTGATCCCCTCGATTTCGACAGGCTCAACCAGCGGGTCCCGTGGTTTCGACAGCCTCAACCAGCGGGGCCCGTCAGAGTTGGCCGCGGGCTGCCAGGAACGCCGTCAGCGCTGGGCTGTCGATCTCCTTCGCCAGCCAGGGGACGGCCTGGGCGGCAGCCTTGTCGCCGAGTAAGGCGTGGTGGGACTGCGCCCGGACCACGAATTCGCGCATCCCGCTCCGGCTCGCCAATGCTCCGAGACGCTCAACCACTTCGACGGCCCGCTCGGCCCGCGCCGCGATGGCCACCTCCGCCGCAACATCCAGCAGCCGGGCCGAATACCAGAGGTACCAGGGCTTGGGCTCCATCCCCCGGTCCACCCAGTGCTGCGCCGCGGCAAGGTCGCCGTGCGCGAGGAACAGACGCGCCTCCGCCCCCGCGGCGAGAGCCATGTAGCAGTGGTCCCCGGCCAGGTCCGCCATCACCCACGACCGGTCGATCATTTCTGCGGCAGCCTCGAGGTCTCCCGCAGCCAGGTAGGTTTCGCCGCGTACCCCGGCCACGAAAGGCTCGAACGCTGTCCAGTGCTCGGCGAGGATCCATCCCAGTGCGCGGTCCAGGGCCTCCGCCGCCGGTTCCAGCTCGCCGCGCAGCAGCCACACCCGGCCCAGGAGCGCGCTGCTGAACGCCAGCTGCCGGCGGTTCCGCGCCTCCCTGGCCAGTCTGACGGACGCGGTCAGCGCCTCCACCGCGTCGCCGTAACGTGCGGTGTCCGACGCCAGCATTCCCTGGATCGCCAGCACCCGGGCCTGCTCCTCAGGGAACCCCGATGCGGCCGCGCCGGCCCGCTCCAGCCAGCCGGCGGCGCGGTCCGGGACACCCCGCTGGACGGACAGGTACCCCAGCTCGCGGTAGGCGGCCGCCGTAGTGGGGGACGCGCCGTCGTACTTTTCCGCCGCTGCCGTCGCCAGCGACGGCACCGCCGCCGGTGCCTCGGCTGATAGGGCCCGGTGCAGGAAATCCGCCACCTCCGCGCCGCGGCCGCCCGCCTGGTGGATCATCGCCCCTGCTAGCGTGACCAGCGACTCGGCGAGGAGGTGCCGGTCGGGGGTGCGCTGGGCCAGGACGACGGCGAGCCGCAGCTGATCCAGCCCCCGGTCCACGGCTCCGGCCGAGAGCGAGGCGCCGCCGGCGTCGAGATAGGACCGGACAGTGGCCCCGGTGGCAGGAACTCCAGGGTCGGTCTCCGGGGCCGCAGCCGACAGTGCCCGGCGGATTTCCGGCGGCAGCGGCAGGCCCAGTTCATCGCGGTAAAGGTTGGCGCACTTGGCCACGTGCTCGCGGGCATGCCGGTGCTCACCGATTGCCACCAGCGCCCGGACCAGCACGGCGTTGCAGTCGGTGTGGAACGGGTCCCGCTGCAGCGCCCGGCTAGCCAGCTCCGCTGCTTCCCCCGGATCACCGGAAGCCAGCGCGGACACCGAGGACTCGTAGAGCAGCGACTGCGCGCAGTTCTCCAGCCGGTAGCGCTGGTCCGCCAGCCAGGAATCGAACACCGGGCAGTCGGCGAATGACAGCCCCTCCAGCAGTTGGCCGTCCAGGCTGTGGGGGTCGGGGCGGGGGATGGCACCCGCCCCGACGAGTTCGACGGCGTCGCAGCGCCACGGTGGCTGCAGCGCCAGCCGCAGCGGATCGCCGTCGAGCGTTACACCGGTGAGCGTCCGCCGCAGCTCCGAGAGGTTCCAGCGCAGGGCACCGAGGGGGTCGGCGGCGTCCGGAAACAGCAGCGAAGCCAGCCGCGGCCGCCCGGCGCCGTCCGGCTGGAGGGCAAGGTAGGCAAGCACGGCCCAGGCCTTGCGGCCCCTGGGCTGCAGGGGAGAGGTGCCAGCGGACTCGATCGCCGGCGGACCGAGGAGCCGAATGGTGCTGCCGGCCATACGCGCCATTTTAGCCCCGGCCTCCCACTGCGTCAGCGGGCGTTCACACGTTTGCTCACACGCCGGCCGCGGACACTGAAATCACCCCATCCGCACACAACCACTCGAGGCACAAACATCATGGCACTGCTCGTTATCCTGCTTCTCACCGGACTCTGGGTTGTCACCGCCACCGTCCGCTCCGTCCTCACCGACGGCCGGGGACACCATCCGCGTGTCCGTTCCCATGAGTCGTGGAACGCGGGAGACCTGCCCAGCGTGCCCTACTCCAGCGCCCGGCTCTGGTAGAGCGAAAGAACGACGGCGGGAGGCCGGCAGAACTGCCGGCCTCCTGCCAGTCTTGGGCTACTTCTTCGGGCACTTGAGGTCCGGGTTGTAGGCCGCGAACATGCCGTCGGGGTTGTCCCGCCAGACCCAGGCGTGCAGCGCGAAAGTCCCGGGGAACGGGCCATTCTCGAATTTCAGGCCTGCAATTTCCGGCCTCGTCTTGGCCGTGGAGAGGAACTCGACGGCAACCAGCTTGTACCGGCCGTCCTTGTTGGGCATGTACACCAGCACTTCGGGCTTGCGGGCATCGGTCTTGCCATCGATCAGTGAGTTCTTGGCGTAATGGAATCCCATCGCTCCAACACCCGGCTTGTCGACGCATTCGGACGCCTTCTTGTAACCGTCCTCCATCGCTTCCTCCAGCGAACGGTAGTCCTCGGTAACGTCCTTCAGCGTCCTGACCAGCTTGCGCTGCTGCGAGGTGAGCTTCGAGTCATGGTCGTCGTCATCATGTGCGGAGCTCCCGTAGGCGGCAGCGCCGGGCATAAGTCCTGCGGCCAGGCCAGCAGCCGCGGCCATGGAGATCAGTCCTGTTTTGCTGCGATACAACATTTTCTTCTCAACCCTCTGAGACCGGTTTTCCCATTTCGGTAAGGGTAGGAAGCAGTGGACCGAGCGGGCCCACCTTCCCCAAATGCCGGCAGCCCGATGGGCCGGCCGGTGAATTGACCGCTCGCGTGCAGGGCACTTAGAAGTTTTTGAGCGGCGTTAAGATTATGCTCCCAGCGCCGGGGTTTCGACAGGCTTGGTTTCGACAGGCTCAACCAGCGGGGCCGCAGGCTCAGTCAGCGCCTAGTGCAGCCCCATCGCTTCGCGCACTTCGTCCAGGATGTGGTGCACGGCGCTCTCCGCCGCCGTCGCGTCCCCGGCCGCGACCGCCGCGGCCGCTTCTTCATGGGCGTCCAGGGCCTCGGGCCGCGGCTTGAACGGCATGAGTCCCTGATGGGTGCGGCTGGTGAGAACCTCGGCCACCATGCCTTCGAGCGACGAGAACATCTCGTTGCCGCAGCTCTTCAGCAGCAGCCGGTGATAGGCGATGTCGGCCGCCAGGAACCCCTCGAGCTCGCCGGCCTCACCGAGCCGGCGCAGGTCCGCGGCCAGTGCCACAAGCTGGGTGCGTTCCGCGGCGCTGGCCCGGCGTGCGGCGCCGGCAGCGGCGATGGGTTCGACGGCGATGCGCAACTCAGTGAGGCTGGCGTACTGTTGCGCCCGGCGATCGGATGCGAGGCGCCACCGCACCAGCTTGGGGTCATAGACGTTCCAGAGGTCCGGGGTCTGCACCACGATCCCCACGCGCCGGCGTGAGTAAACCAGGTTCATGGACTCGAGGACCTTCATGGTGTCCCGCGCCACCGTCCGCGATATGCCGTATTCCTGCTGCAGGCCTTCAAGGGTCAGACGGCTTCCCGGCGCCAGTGCGCCGGACGCGATAGCCACGCCCACTGCGTCAAGAACGCGTTCGTGCATGGCGGGTGACAACCCGCCGTCGTACGCGTTTTCCGCGTGGTCTTCTGTCGCCGTCGACATGGTCCTGCCTTTCCTCTGCGCTGAGGCGCCCCTCCAGAGTACCGGAAGAAGATGCCAAAGGTATGACCTGTGACACCCAAAGATAGTATCTTTGCGGTGAATTGGTGATACCTTATCTCCAGCGCAGTTCGAGTCGGGCTGCAGATTGAGCTTCTTCCACAAGCCAAAGACGTCTTCTTCGGAGGTAAACATGCAGTATCCAGCCACGCATCTGGTGGTGATGGGCGTTGCCGGTTCGGGCAAGTCCACGATCGCCGCGGCCCTGTCCAAGCACCTCGGCTGGGCATCCGCGGAGGCGGACGAGTTCCACCCGCAGTCCAACATCGACAAGATGAGCCAGGGCACCCCGCTGCAGGACGAGGACCGCTGGCCCTGGCTGCAGCAGATCCAGAACTGGATGACCGAACAGGCACGTGCCGGCCAGAGCACCGTGCTCACGTGCTCGGCCCTCAAGCAGAGCTACCGCAAGCTGCTGGCCGAAGCCGAAGGCCGCGTGCTCTTCATCCACCTGCACGGCGACGCTGCGCTGATCAGCCAGCGGATGCAGGGACGCGAAGGCCACTTCATGCCGCCCACGCTCCTGCCCAGCCAGCTGGCCACCCTGGAACCGCTGACCGCCGAAGAACTTGAGGCCGGAAGCCTCCGCCTCGACATCACCCGCTCGCCAGAGGAACTCATCGCCGCCATCCTGGCCGCACTGCAGCTCCCGGCGAAGGAGCTCCCCTCCAACCTGGCGCCCGGCGCCAACTAGCTGCACCAACCGGGGGCCGTGCCTTCTGAGGCTCAGCCCCTATCCCCAACACATCTGTTTCAAAGGAGAACCATGACCATCGAAGGATGGACACAAACGATGGGCGCAGGACCGCTGCTGCTCATCGCGGCCGCGGCGATCGGCGTCCTGCTGTTCCTGATCATCAGGCTGCGCATGCACGCGCTGCTGGCACTGATCCTGGTCAGCCTCGCTACGGCCTTCGCCACCGGAATCCCCGCTAACCAGGTGGTCCCGGTGCTTGTCAACGGCTTCGGGACAACCCTCGGAACCGTGGCGCTGCTCGTGGGCCTGGGCGCCATGCTGGGCCGCATCGTGGAAACCAGCGGCGGCGCGAAAGTGCTGGCCGACTACCTGATCGGCATCTTCGGTGAAAAGCGCGCCCCGTTCGCGCTGGGCCTGGCCTCCCTGATCTTCGGCTTCCCCATCTTCTTCGACGCCGGCCTGGTGGTCATGCTGCCCGTGGTCTTCGCCGTGGCCCACCGCCTGGGCGGGGGAGTGCTGCGCTACGGCCTCCCGGCTGCCGGCGCGTTCTCCGTGATGCACATCTTCATGCCGCCCCACCCCGGTCCCGTCTCCGCGTCGGCCTTCTTTGAAGCGAACATCGGCCTGGTGACCATCGCCGGCCTCCTCACGGCCATCCCCACCTGGTACGTCACGGCGTACCTGTACGGCCTGTGGACCGGCAAGAAGCTGCACCTCCCGGTTCCGGAACTGCTGGGCCACGCCTCCGCCGAGGCCGAATCCCACCCGCCGCGCTTCCGCACCATTATTGGACTGCTGCTTCTGCCGCTCGTCCTGATCTTCATCAACACGGGCCTGAACACCCTGGCCGCCTCCGGTGTGCTGCCGGCATCCGCGAAGAACGAACAGTGGTTCCAGGTGCTGCGCACCCTGGGTGAAACACCCGTGGCCTTGCTCATCTCCGTCATCGTGGCGATGTTCGTCCTGGGGGCCCGCCGCGGCGTCCACAACGGCGCGCTGGAGAAGCTGCTCGAATCCTCGCTGGGACCTGTCTGCTCCGTCATCCTCATCACCGGCGCGGGCGGCATGTTCGGCGGCGTCCTGCGCACGTCCGGCATCGGCGACGCTCTGGCTGACGTGCTGGGCAACATGGGCATCCCGCTGATCCTCGCCGGCTTCCTTATCTCGTCCATCCTTCGCATCGCCCAGGGCTCGGCCACCGTCGCCCTCACCACCACCGCCGGCCTCATCGCTCCCGCTGTGGCGACCGCCGGGCTGAATGGCATGCAGATCGCTGCCCTGGTGATCGCCGTGGCTGCCGGTTCCGTGGTGGTCTCGCACGTGAACGACTCCGGCTTCTGGCTGGTGGGCCGCTTCTTCGGCATGGACGTCAAGACCACCCTGAAGACCTGGACCGTTATGGAAACCCTGATCGGTGTGATGGGCTTCGCCATCGCCGCGACCATCTTCGGTGTCGCGGGGCTGGCGGGCTAGCTTCACTTACCGCCACTTTCTTTAGTACGACGGCGGGAGGCCGGCAGATCTGCCGGCCTCCCCGCCGTCGTACTTGTGTCCGCTGATCCTGCAAAAGTGGGGCAGACTGGAACCCCCAACCACAAAGGCGGACCACATTGATTACTCTCCAGCAGGATTCCGAAGGCTTCATCCGGATGAACCGGCACTTCCCGGAGAGCATCCGCGTCTCCGTCACGTTTTCCGACGGCACAGTGGAGGAAGTCTCCGGCCAGCGGCTCAACCAGGCGTACGACGAAGCGCTGGCCGAGTTCCGCGCGCAGAACCATCTGGACGCGAAGAGGTTCTCGCGTAACCAGAAGAGCCGGACCAACCCCGGAAACAAGGTCGACTTCGTGCGCGTCCAGCCCGGCATGGGCGACTGAGGGCGCCGGCCTTCTAATCCAGCCGTTCCAATCCAACGCGGGGTCAGATGTCGCCCAATCCGCTGCCGCGATCGGGCGATATCTGACCCCGCGTTGCTGTCTGACCTACTCGACGAGGGCCTTGATAACCTCCTTGGCCACGTCCTCGCTGGACTGCGGGTTCTGGCCGCTGATGAGGTTGCCCTCGCGCACCACGTGGCTTGCCCAGTCCGGGCCGGTTTCCACGTTGGCGCCCTTCTCCCGCAGCGCCGTCTCCACCAGCCACGGCGTGTTCTCCCCGGTGCCGCCGCCCAGTTCCTCTGAGTTAGCGAACACCGTCAGCTTGCGGCCCGCGAAAGCGAACGCGCCGTCGTCGGCCGTGGCGCTGAGCAGGCCCGCCGGGCCGTGGCAGAAGGGGGCGATGATCTTGCCGACGCCGTCGGCCTCCACGAGGATCCGGCCGAGATCCTTGTCCTGGAAGAGGTCCGCCATGGGGCCGTGGCCGCCCGGCAGGACCACGGCGTCGTACCCGGACATGTCGACGTCGGCCAGCACTAGCGGTGCGAAGAGGTCGACGTCGATCATCTCCAGATAGGTGCGGAAGTCCTCTGCCCGCTCCTCGCTGCCCACCGTCTCAGCCTGCAGACTGAGCTTGTCCACCGTGGGCTTGACGCCGCCGGGGGTGGCGAAATCCACGTTGTGCCCGGCCTGCTGCAGGGTCCGGTGCGCCACCACCAGCTCCTCGGCCCAGAATCCGGTGGGGTGCTGGCTGCCATCCTTCATGGTCAGCGAATCGGCCGCCGAGACGACCATCAGAATGTTAGCCATTGTCCTTGCTCCTTATGTGGGTTTCTTGTTTTCGACGCAGCCGCTGATCGAGCTTGTCGAGGCGTGACCGGGGTTACTTGTTTTCGACAGGCTTAGCCGGCGGTCCATTCCCTCAGCCGCAGCGGCGGTTCCTGGCCGCCCGGCTTCTGCACCAGCACCTGGTTCACGCCGGTGAGGCCGCTTTCGAAGCCGAGTGCACTGGCCGCCATGTACAGCCGCCAGATGCGGGCGCGGCCGTCCGTTGTGAGCCGCACGGCCTCGTCCCAGTTCTCCTCCAGGTTCTTGACCCATGCGCGGAGCGTCAGGGCGTAGTGCCGACGGAGGGCCTCGACGTCCAGCACCTCGAAGCCGCCGCCCTCCAGCGCCGTCATGACCTCGGAAAGGCTGAGCATCTGGCCGTCGGGGAAGACGTAGCGGGGGATGAAGGAATCGGGATCGTCCTCGGTGGGCCCGGCGTTCCAGGAGATGGCGTGATTGAGCATGCGGCCGCCCGGGCGGAGCAGGCCGTGGAGCTTCGAGACGTAACGGTCCAGTTGCTCGCGGCCCACGTGCTCCGACATGCCGATGGAGCTGATCGCGTCGAACGGGCCGTCGTCGATGTCGCGGTAGTCCTGGACGCGGATATCCACTCGGTCCGTCAGTCCGGCTTCGGCGACCCGCTTGCGGACCAGCTCGGCCTGTTCGGTGGAGATGGTGATTCCGACGACGGTGACGCCGTACCGCTCGGCGGCGTGCAGGGCGAAGCTGCCCCAGCCGCAGCCGACGTCCAGCAGACGCTGGCCGGGTTGCAGGCCCAGCTTGCGGCAGACCAGATCGAGCTTCTCCTCCTGGGCTTCCTCCAGGCTCTCGCTTTCGTCGGACCAGACAGCGCAGGAATACACCATCGACGGGCCGAGAACCAGCCGGTAGAAGTCGTTGCCGACGTCGTAATGGTGTGAAATTGCAGCGGCGTCCCGCTTCTTCGAGTGCCTGCGGCCGTGCTTTTCCACCTTCGCCTCCTCCGGCGGGGGAGCGGGGTTGGGGCCCAGGGCGCCGAGCCGGATGCCGGTTTTCAGCAGCGTCCAGAGTTCCCGTGGCGCCGGCGGGCTGAACGGGCCCGGCTCGGCGAACTTGCCGGCGGAACTCAGGGCGGCGAAGGCCTCGAAGATGTTGCCGTGTGCGGTGATTTCACCGGCGACGTACGCCCGGCTCAGGCCCAACTGCCCGGGCGACCAGAGGATCCGCCGCAGCGCCCGGCGCGACGTGAACTCGATCAGCGGCGCATCAGCGGGGCCTGCTTCGGAGCCGTCCCAGGCCCGCAGCCGGACGGGTATCTGGTCGGTTCCCGGTTCTCCCGTGCCGAACTCCCCGGTACCCAGGACGGCGGCCAATGCCCTGGCCAGCTTTGGTGCCGCTCCGGTCGTCTTTGCCATAGTCGTCGCCTCTCATCCCGTGCCCCAGCTCAGGCTGCGCCATTGCAGTCCCGTGGAATTAAGCTACACAAGCCTGCCTGAGGCCGACAGAGAGACAGACCTGTCTCCCTCGATGCGGAGTGGTTGAGGCCGTGCCTTGGCCCTTGGCCGCTTTCACGAATTCGCGGGAGACCTGCCCGCACGCCGGAAGCTTCCGGCGTCGTCGACGCGTTCCGGCGAACTCGGGGCTCATCGGGTCAGGCGGGGCGGCGATGCCCCAGCATCTCGCCTCTGGACCGGCACGCCCGCCGGTGGGATCCTGATCGAAAATACCGTCGGAGAGGGAGGCCGATACGCCATGGACGACTCGCCGGAGACGCGCCAACGGCTGTCCGGCAGCATCGAAGAGAAACAGTCGGAACTCCGCTCCTACCTGGAACGGCTGCGGCCGCGCCGGCACAAGCTGACGGAATTCAGCGTCGTCGGGAGCGTGCTGGCGGCAATGCTCACAGCCGGTCCGGCGTTCGGGGGCACAGGGTTCACCGCATCAGTCCAGGCCATGTTCTCCCTGAACGACGCTTCTGTGGTGTGGCGGGTCCTTTGCCTGGGAGCGGTGATTCTGTCCGTCGGGGCAGGGCTCGCCACGAACTTTGCGAACTCCCAGGCAATGGCCGAAAAGGTCACCGCGGCGGAGACGGCGATCGCCCAGCTGGAAGGGCTGCAGCTGTCCCTCGGCTTCGGCCATATCGCGACTGACGAGGCAGCGATGCTGTACAAGCAGTTTGTTTCCCACGTGGCCTTCGTAGGCGAGGTACCCGCACGCTGACGGGGACCGGCGGCAGCCACGCAGGAGGCCGCCGTCGAATGACCCGCGCGTTCTCCCGCTCCTTGCTCATTCCTCCTTCCGCGGCTGCGGTCTCTCTGAGGCTGTGGCACAACTCTGGTTGAAGCCTTGCTGCTCAGTGTCCGACGGCGGGGCTGGAGCAGCCGAGTCTGGACCGGAATTCAGGGCGGTGGGATCCTGAACCAAACGTCGACCGGGGGGGAGAAGGGTTGTAGCAGACCATGGATGAATCCGCGGATACGCGCCAACGGCTGTCCGACCGCATTGACCAGAAGCAGCGGGCCATCCGCACCTACCTGGGGCGAGAGCGGCCGCGCCGGAACAGGCTCTCCAACATCAGTATCGTGGGCAGCGCCCTGGCGGCCATGCTTACCGCCGGCCCGGCCGTGGGAGGAACGGGATTCACCGAGGCGATCCAGGGCATCTTCCGGCTGCAGGAAGACTCAGTGGTATGGCGGTTCCTCTGTCTGGCGGCCGTGATTTTTTCGGTCGCTGCCGCGCTGGCCACCAACTTCGCGAACTCCCGCGCCCTGGGCGAGAAGGTCAGTGCCGCCGAGAGTGCCAATGCCCAGCTGGAAGGCCTGCAGCTGTCCCTGAGCTTCGGCAACCTGGCCGTTGCCGACGCCCTCAAGCTCTACCAGCAGGCCGTGGCGCCGGTGGCGTTCGTGGACGAGGTCCCGTCCCGCTGAGGTTTTTTACAGGAATGTACGACGGCGGGCGGCCGGCTTGGTTCTGCGGCACTCCGTCACCGCCGTGATCCACCCGGTTCACCCCGCCGTCGCCAGCCCTTAACCCGGCCCGTCAAGCATGGGCCTCATGACTGCTCTCTCCCGCCGAATCGTCCTCAAAGGTGCCATCGCCGCTGCCGGTGCCGCCGCCGTCGCCCCTTCGCTGGTGGTCCCGGCGCACGCCGCCCGTCCTGCCGCGGTTCCCCTGGTCCGCAACCGCCTGACCCTGCCGTCCGGCATCTCCACTGGAGACGTCACCGCCAACTCGGGCGTCCTGTGGTCCCGCGCGTCAGGCGCAGGCCGGCTGGTGGCCAACCTGGTCGCGGTGGGCGAGGACGGGTCCGCGCTCCGCGGCAGCCGCGCCTTCAGCCGTGTGCTGCGCGGCACCGCTGCCAGCGATGCCACCGACTTCACCTCCAAGATCCACGCCCGCGGCCTGCCGCCGGGCACGAGCTTTGCGCTCGCCATGCACTTCGAGGACCCGGACGGCAACGCGGGCGAGACCGCCCGCGGCTCATTCAGCACTCCGCCCGGCTCGAAGGCCAACAGCCCCTGGTCCCGCAGCGGCGGGACGAAGCGCGGCCAGAGCTTCGTGTGGACCGGCGACACCGCCGGCCAGGGCTGGGGCATCAACGAGGAGATCGGCGGCATGCGCGGGTATGCTGCCATGCTCGCCACCAAGCCGGACTTCTTCATCCACTCCGGCGACACCATCTACGCGGACGGCCCCATCGCCGCCCATGTCACCGAGCCCGACGGCCAGATCTGGCGCAACCTCGTCACCGAGGAGGTGTCCAAGGTGGCCGAGACCCTCGAGGAATACCGCGGCCGGCACCGCTACAACCTCATGGACAAGAACATCCGGGCCCTCTACGCCGAGGTTCCGGTCATCGCCCAGTGGGACGACCACGAAACCACCAACAACTGGTACCCCGGGGAAATCCTCACCGACTCCCGCTACACAGAGCGCCGCGTGGACGTCCTGGCCGCCCGCGGCCGCCAGGCCTGGCAGGAATACCACCCCATCGCCCAGCTCAGCGACGGCAGCACCGGATTCGAACCAGCCCGCATCTACCGCAAGATCTCCCGCGGCCCGCAGCTGGATGTCTTCTGCCTCGACATGCGCGCCTTCAAGGACCCCAACACCGACGGCAAGGAAACGCGCCTCACCCACATCCTCGGCCAGGAGCAGGCCGACTGGCTTATCCGTGAAGTCAGCAAGTCCAAAGCCACCTGGAAGGTGATCTCCGCGGACCTCCCGCTCGGCATCATCGTCCCAGACGGGGCCGCAGCGCAGGAATCCCTCGCCAACCGCGACGCCGGTGCCCCCTTGGGCAAGGAGCTCGAGATCGCGCGCGTGCTGTCCGCGTTCAAGCGCAACCGGGTTAAAAACATCGTGTGGCTCACCGCGGATGTGCACTACTGCGCCGCCCACCACTACTCGCCCGAGCGTGCCGCCTTCCAGGACTTCGACCCCTTCTGGGAGTTCGTCGGCGGCCCCATCAACGCCGGAAGCTTCGGTCCCAACCAGATGGACGGCACGTTCGGCCCGGAAGTGGTTTTCTCCAAGGCCGGCGCCTACGCCGGCGAGTCCCCGCGCAGCGGCGAAAGCCAGTACTTCGGCCATGTGGACCTTGGTGAGGACGACGTCTTCTCCGTCACCCTCCGCAACGCGAACGGCACCGTGATCTTCCGCAAGGACCTGAACCCGGAGCGCTAAGCCCGCTCCGACGGCGGCGCCCTGCTCAGTCGACGGTAACCTCGGGCTGCTCTGGGGTGCCGGGCTGCTCCGGGGTGCCGGGAGGCTGGTACTTGATCCGGGCGGCCTGCCGCATTGCGTCCATCGTTTCCTCGACCGTTAGGAGCACAGTGGTTTCGAATGTGCCCAGCGCTCCGCCTCCGCTGATGGCCAGTGCTACGGCCGCCATGGACACGTTGTCCGGAGCCTCCCAAAGGTTGTAGCCGTCGTGGGTGCCGAAGGCGTACCAGAATCCGTGAAGCTTCCCGCCGACCGATTCGATGTAGGCCTGTGCGGCCTTTCGTCGGTCTTCCGGGTTGCTGATCAGCCGTGCCCACGTCTCGGGTGTGTAGCTGAATCTGGACAGATAGAGCGGCATGGCCTTGCCTTTCGTTCGCCGTCGGAAGCGGGATTTACCCAGAATGGCAGGCCGCTCTGCCCCCAGCAACGGCGGAATTACTCGCCAGCGCGCGGGTGGACCAGATGGGTAGTCACCCGGCCCGTCCGGTGGGACGATTCAACTATGAGTGAGTTGTTTCCGGACCATGGGCCGCACCTGCACGCGCATGCGGCACCCACCACCCAGCAGATGCGCACGGTTGGTCAGCGCCGCCGGGACGCGGAAGAGAAGCTGGAACTTCACCTTCAGGAAGCCCGACACAAGGACCAGCCGCAAAATGATGAGCCGCTCACCCAAGCGGCAACTCCGACGTTCGACGGCCAAGACGCTGCCGGCGCGGAGAGCGACGGCGGATTGGGGACCACCGAGGCTGTGGATCCGAACCCGGGACGCTAAGTTCCGGCCAGCCCTTCCATTGAATGCTGCACGTCACATTTCCGCGGGCAGAACGTAATCCGGCATGCCGTCTGCAAGAATAGCGAAGTCATGTGCGGGAGGTCACAAGCAACGGCGCTTGGGACCTCCCGTGCAATGCCCTGGGGAGGCAAAGGATGTCAGGAATCAGTTTTACGGCCATCGACTTCGAGACGGCAAACAGCCACCGCGGCTCCGCGTGCGCCGTCGGCCTGGTGAAGGTCCGGGACGGGCGCATCGTGGACACGGCATCGTGGCTCATCAAGCCGCCGCCCGGCATCGACGACTTTGACCCCATCAACGTGGAACTCCACGGCATCGCCGAACCGGACGTCCAGAACGCCGCGGACTGGGAGATGTCCCTCGAAGGCATTCTGCAGTTCGTCTCCGAGGATCCGCTCGTGGCTTTCGATGCCGGCTACGACGCCTCCGTGATGCGCACAGCCACCGAGCACCAGCATCTGGACCTGCCGGCCAAGGACTTCTACTGCGCGCTGCACCTCGCGCAGGACCACCTGGCCCTGCCACGGCACCGCCTCAGCGACGTGCTGGCCGCGCTGGAACTTCCGCCCCTTGAGCGGGACGAGCCGCGGGCACACGCGCTGGCCTGCGCCCAGATCGTGCTCGCCATCGCTGCCCGCCGCGGCTTCACCACTCTGGCCGAGGTGTGGGAAGGGCCGACGACGGCGATCGGCAAGCGCCGCCGTGGCCGCCGCGTCCGCACCGACTCCGCGGAAGCTGAAACACCCGGCGCCAACCTCGCCGTGGTGCCCGACGCCGGTCCGCACCTGAGTGCCGACGGCGGCGGGACCGCTGAGGCCGGCAACGCTGACCTGCTGCAGCTGAGCCGGACCGAGGTTGAGCTCCCCGACTTCGAGCGCTCCGACTTTGAGCGCTCCGACTTTGAGCGCCCAGACTTTGAGCGCTCTGACCCTGACCGCATTGGACCGAACCCCGCCGCCGAACCGAGGGCCGCGAAGCGCGCATTCCGCACCGCAGCGGGGCTGGTCCTGTTCGCAGTGGGCGTGGCGGCCGCCGTCGGGCTTGCCTACCTTACGGGACTCACCATCCGGTACGTCGCCGCTGGCCAGACCGTTACAGCTGCACTGACACTCGCCGCAGCCGCGGCCACCATGTGGGCGATCTGGGCAAGCATCACCCGCGGGTGGCACCGGCTCCGCCCCGGCAACTGACGGGCGGTAACTGACCTGCCACGTCTGCGGCCTGCCGCCACCGGTTCATACTTCGCGTCTGCGAGAATGCTCATGGACCGGGGGCGGGCGTACCTGAACAGGGCCGTCCCCTCCGCCGACGAAGCTCAACGGGGCCATGTGGCCGGGGAAGGTGGACATCCATGCCCATGTGGGCCCAGGCGCTGTTTTGGGGAACTCTGGCCGGCGGTGCGCTGGTTCTCGGCTCGGGACTGTCCTGGAAATGGAACATCCCCGCCAAGCTTGTCTCCTCAATCATGGCGTTCGGCGCCGGCGTGCTTATCTCCGCGCTGGCCTTCGAACTCGTGGACGAGGCTGTACAGGGCGGGGGACTCTGGCCAACGGTCCTCGGCTTCCTCGCCGGCGCGGTGGTCTACGTCAGTGCGAACGCGCTGCTGGCCCGCTCCGGAGCCAAGCACCGGAAACGCTCCAAGGACCAGCAGCCCTCCGAAAAGGACGATCCGGGCAGCGGCACGGCCATCGCCGTCGGGGCACTCCTGGACGGCATTCCGGAATCGGTGGTCCTCGGCCTGGGCCTCATCACCGCCGGCACCGTGAGCCCGGCCATGCTCGCCGCCGTCTTCATCTCCAACGTCCCGGAAGGGCTGTCCAGCACGGCAGGCATGAAGAAGGCCGGCCGCAGCGCCAAGTACGTCTTCGGCGTATGGGGCGGCATTGCCCTGCTGAGCGGGCTCGCCTCGCTGCTCGGCTACACGGCGCTCGAGACCGCGCCCGACAGCATGGTCGCCTTCATCACCGCCGTTGCCGCCGGCGGGATTCTCGCCATGCTTGCCGACACGATGATCCCCGAGGCCTTCGAGGAGCACCACAACCTCACCGGCCTGGTGGCCGCCGTGGGCTTCCTCTCCGCGTTCACCATCCACCACGTAGGCGGCTAGTGGTGACCCCGACGACGGGTGGCCGGCGACGCTGGCGTCCACCCGCCGTCGAGCTTTAACGACCGGTCCGAACGGACCGGTCAGGCAGCCGTGACCGTAACTGTCCGTGTGGCGAGCACCTCCGATGTGATCCAGTGCAGGAAATCGATGCTGATGGTGTACTTTCCTGCGGCGGGCGGACGCAGCAGGAAGTCGAACTTCTCGGCGGCGCCTGACTTGATGATGTGGGTCAGGAGCGGCTGGCCGGCTGTCGAGGGCTGGACCGCGGCGCCTGTGGGGCTGGGGGTGGTCCAGAATGGCCGGCCGTCGTGGGCGATCAGTTCGGCAATCTTGGCGGGCCTGCCGGCCGCGTCCGTGATCCGTGTCAGGGTTGGGAAGTAGTCGACGTTCACCATGCGCACCAGCGTCGGGTACTTGCCGTTCCGCACGACGTTGGCGCGCATCTGGGAGACGGCCCAGACGATGTCGTCGCCTCTTGGCCGGGTGGGGATGTTGCCGCCCAGGAGGAAGAAGTGCCTCGGCTCGAAGCGGTTCAGCCCTGCGTCCTCGCCGTTGAGCCCCGCGGCGTGGTTCAGTTCGTGCCACCGGGGATCGAGCGAATAGGGCGCGATCAGGGTTTCCGTGGCGATGTCGTACAAGGGACCTTCAAAAGTATGACGGCGGGTACCGGCGGGGGCCAGTGCAGCGGGGTTGGGTCGGGGATCGACGACGATAGCGCCGAACATGCCCATCTGGACGTGGAGCGGGGTGTTGACGTGGCAGTGGTAGAAGTAGGTTCCCGCCGAGCCACGGTTGGGGTTGCCGCGTTCAGCGACGTCCGGCCTCCACTGGTACGTGTAGTGCCCGGTGACTTCGAAGGACGTGTGGCCCACGCCGTCGTTCCTCGGGTCGGGTTCGATGCCGTGCCAGTGGATGGTGTGAACCCTCTTGCTGGGCTTGATGGTGGACTGGAACAGTTGGCCCTCCTGCATCCGCACCGTGGTGCCGGGGATCTGGCGCCCGAATTTGTTGCCCTCGAAGCTCCACATCTCATGCTCGGAGCCGTCTGGGAAGGTGAACTTCCTGTTGAAGAAGTCCATCTCGAGGAATACATCAGGCTTTAGCGGAAACTCGGTCTCCGGGCTGCCCTCGTGGGGCTGGTTCGAGGCGAAGTCCACCTGGCTTCGGTACGTGTGGTGCGGATCCGCGGCCGTAGGGGGCGTCCCTTGCACCGGGGCGGACTGGGCTGCCAGCACCCAGTCCGCCACCAGCCCGCCGGGGTACAGCCCGCCGCGGGCTGTCTGCGACGGCTCCGCGTGGCAGTGCATGGGGTAGGTCCAGTCCTCGTTCCTCGCGTTCCATACCTGGTCGATCACCTCCGGCGGCCGCCGGACCGGGAGGATGGCCTCCTTGCGTTCCAGCGGCTGCAGCTGGATGGTGTCCTCCCACTGCTGGAGCACGACGTCGCCCTGGGGCGACACCCGGCCGTGTGACCGTGGGAAATCGATGCCATTGGCGCGAACCGTCCACACATGGTTGCCGTGGTAGTGAAGCTGGTGGTCCACGATGCCGGCATTGAGCATCCGCATGAGGTGCCCGGTGCGGATAGCACCCGCTGACGGGGAGGCGCTGAAGTTTCGCACATCGGTCTCGCGAGGGTGGCCTGAAGGCAGGGTGTCCTGATGCCGGCGCTCGTTGAACTCCAGATCAGTGGTAACCGCCAGCGACTGGAACCCGGCGAACCCGTTGATGGTGAAGTAGTCGGGCACCGGCGGCGTTGCGAGTGGATCGACCCTCTGGCCCCTCGATGCGATGCGCGCCCAGTTCGAGTCCACGTCATGGCACAGCCACAGCCACTGGCGTTCGAACTCCGCCGCGCCGGGCGCGAGCCGCCACGCGCTGCGGGGATCGATCACCACCAGGCCGCCGTACAGGCCAAGGGTCCGTTCCACCGGCTGGTTGCCCGGATCGGTGTAGATGTAGGTCCCGGGCCGGGGCGCTGGAAACCGCACGAGCTTCGATGCGCCCGGCGCGACCGGCCCGGAGGCGACGTCCGCCCCGCCCGGTCCGGCACCGTGGAACCGCATCTCGTGCGGCTGCGCCAGGTTGTTGTGCACCATGATCTCGATGATGCTGCCCGTCTCGGCGATCAGCGTCCGGGGCGGAAAGAAGCTGGCCCAATAGCCCTGCCGGGCAAGGAACTGCCGGGGGAATGCCGGGTCAGGCCGCAGCGGCGCGGGCCTCCCATGCGGCGGAACAGGAGCGCCCAGCGGGTACGTCCTGCTGGCCACCACCCGCCCGTTCGCGGTGATGACCCTCGGGCTCATCGCCACGGCCGGGTTCGGATCGTTCAAAGCCGTCCGGCGTTCCCCGAAGCCCCGGTGGTAGACGAGCGATCCGTCCACCATGGGAACGAATCCGTCGTTGATGTGGATGTCCAGAATAGCCACGCCCGACCTCCCGTGTGCTGGGGACCGGAGCTAAGCCGAAATGCAAGTCCATGTTCGCTCCCAATTGCGCTTTCAGACTGCCCCCATGGTTGTGGGTGGAGCCTAGGGAAAGCTTGGGACCGCCGTCGAAAAAGGCTATGTCCTTACATGGCCGCATCCGGCGCTATGGACGCCCCTACGTGACGACGCCGGTATCCAGCGGTGCAGGCATCCCGGCGGCTGCCTCAAGCCGCAGTTCCAGATCGGTCATGACCACCGCGGCCAGGTCCCGCAGGTTTGCACTGTCCTCGTCGGTCATGGTGCGGGGCTCGAAGTCCAGGATGCAGAGGGTGCCCAGGTTGAAGCCGTTCCGCGTTTTGAGGGGAGCGCCGGCGTAGAACTTCAGGCCGAACTCGCCAGCGACCAGCGGATTGAGCAGCGCCCGCGGGTCCTCCGGTGCGTTCTCCACCACCCAGAGATCGTCCTGCAGGATCGCCGATGCGCAGAGCCCCGGGCCCCTGCTGATCTGTTGAACGTCCAGGCCGTGGTGGGACTTGAACCAGATCCGGTCATGATCCACTATCGACACGATGGCCACCGGTACCGAGAACAGCCTGGCAGCCAACGCGGTGAGTCTGTCGAAGGCGCCGTCCGGGGGAGTGTCGAGGATGCTGTAGCGGCGCACTTCCTCCATCCGGGCTTCCTCGTCGGCGGGAATGACGGTGGCGCCCACCTTGTGCTTTCCCCGGCTGCTCAGGGACAGCTCATACAGGGCCTGGCTCACCTCGGTGGTCGACGGCCTGTCCTCCGGGTTCCGTGCGGTCATGGCCGCCAGGAGGAGCCGCCACTCGGGCTCGACGTCCTCCGGGATGTGGGGGTCGTCCATGAGGCGGGCCAGGGCGCTCTGCAAGGGGTCGCCGGGAAAGGCCTGCTGCCCGGTCAGGCTCTCGAGCAGCACCAGGCCAAGGGAGTAGACATCGCTGGGCGGGCCAATGGGCTCGGCCTTCGCCTGCTCCGGGCTGAGGTAGCCTGCGGTGCCAAGGAATCCGCCGTCGTGCAGGTCCGGCGCGTCAGCCATCAGCGCGATGCCGAAGTCCGTCAGCTTTGCGTGGATGCGGGCGGTGTCGTGCTGGTAATCGAAGACCAGGATGTTGCCGGGCTTGACGTCCCGGTGAACCACACCGCTTTCGTGGATGTAGGCGAGGGCGTCCGCCACGTCGTAACCGATTTGGGCCGTGTGCCGGGAGGAGAGCGGGCCTTCGGCGAGGCGGCGCTTGAGATCCGGGCCTTCCACCAGTTCCATGACGAGGTAAATGCGGGTGCGGCCCGGCTCTTCGCGGTCCACCCCCGCGTCGAGGAGCGTGATGAGGCTGTGGTGGTTCAGGGCCGCCAGGACTTTGACTTCGGCGTCATCGTCACGTGCTGTTTCGTGAGCGGCGTTGCTTTTGTTGATCACCTTGAGGGCCACATCGCGCTCGAGGGACAGGTCGACGGCCCGGTACACGTTGGCCATGGCGCCGGAACCAATCTGTTCCACCACCCGGTACCTTTCGCCAATGATTGCGCCTTCTGCAATGCCGGGTTGTACGGCCATGAGGTACCTTGATTTTCCCGCCTGGCCCGCAGGGCCGGCGATATTAGTGCCGTGAAGCGCTGTGACAGCAGTGTGCGCCGAATACATAGTTTTGGATATACAGAAAGAGCCGATTTGCATCGGCTCTTTCTGTGGTCCGGCCTAGATAAGGCTGGGGGCGCTCGCCAGTATGTAGTCAGCGGCTGCGGGACCCGTCATGGCCAGGTCGCAGTTGTCTGGATCGATGCCGCGCTCCCTCAGCGCTGTAAACAGGGAGCTGGGGGCGGCCGGCTGCAACTGGTGGATCAGGCACCAGCTGGTGTAGAGGCCGTAAAGCTCGTCAGGACCAAGGACTGTGTCGGTTTCCCGCTCAGTGGTCAGGGCTTCGGCGATAAATTGGTCAAACTTGGTGGCATCCATTTTTGGGCTCCTCTAAGGCATGCACGTTGATCCGCCGTTTCTGCTTCAGCGATAAACGGATCTCCGCCCATGGGGCCAGCGATCTACCTGAAACCTATGCGAGACAGACTGTTCTGTCTAGTTGAGCGGGTAACGCGCAGACCAATCCCCCCGCGCTGCCTACTGGTGGGTACGACTGGTGCCGCCGGCGCTCCGCTCGATGGTCCCTGAGAGGACGTGGGCGCAGTGCACCTTTGCGCTTGCATGCGCCTGATGCACGCCGGCTATCCGCTAATGCATGCTGGCCTCCCGTCGATTTGCACGCGCCCCGGCGGCCGTGTAGAGTCTTTCGAGTCGCCGCCGCTGAAGCGGAAAAATAGCGACCGACCCCCTTTCTAACAGCCTGAAAAATGGCGCACTCAACAGTGTGCCGCGGACGGGCCGGGACCTCCCTGCAAGCGAAAATCGCGGAAACGCCGATTTGCAAAGCTTCGCCGGAGCGGGTAAGTTTGAAAAGTTGCTCCGGAGCGATCCTGAACGTTGGTTTGGGTGGTGCCGGGTGTGTCTGTTGTTTGAGAACTCAATAGTGTGCCAAGTTTGTTGATACCGATTTTTTATTAAATTGGTTGAATTTGCCGGGCCTATCCGCCTCCGTGGTGTGGTCTGGTGTTTTTAGCTGGTTTCAAATTTTGTGCAGCTGGTTTCCGCGTTATTTCCGTGGTTTCCGGTTGTGTCTGTTTGTTTTCAACGGAGAGTTTGATCCTGGCTCAGGATGAACGCTGGCGGCGTGCTTAACACATGCAAGTCGAACGATGATCCGGTGCTTGCACCGGGGATTAGTGGCGAACGGGTGAGTAACACGTGAGTAACCTGCCCTTGACTCTGGGATAAGCCTGGGAAACTGGGTCTAATACCGGATATGACTCCTCATCGCATGGTGGGGGGTGGAAAGCTTTTGCGGTTTTGGATGGACTCGCGGCCTATCAGCTTGTTGGTGAGGTAATGGCTCACCAAGGCGACGACGGGTAGCCGGCCTGAGAGGGTGACCGGCCACACTGGGACTGAGACACGGCCCAGACTCCTACGGGAGGCAGCAGTGGGGAATATTGCACAATGGGCGAAAGCCTGATGCAGCGACGCCGCGTGAGGGATGACGGCCTTCGGGTTGTAAACCTCTTTCAGTAGGGAAGAAGCGAAAGTGACGGTACCTGCAGAAGAAGCGCCGGCTAACTACGTGCCAGCAGCCGCGGTAATACGTAGGGCGCAAGCGTTATCCGGAATTATTGGGCGTAAAGAGCTCGTAGGCGGTTTGTCGCGTCTGCCGTGAAAGTCCGGGGCTCAACTCCGGATCTGCGGTGGGTACGGGCAGACTAGAGTGATGTAGGGGAGACTGGAATTCCTGGTGTAGCGGTGAAATGCGCAGATATCAGGAGGAACACCGATGGCGAAGGCAGGTCTCTGGGCATTAACTGACGCTGAGGAGCGAAAGCATGGGGAGCGAACAGGATTAGATACCCTGGTAGTCCATGCCGTAAACGTTGGGCACTAGGTGTGGGGGACATTCCACGTTTTCCGCGCCGTAGCTAACGCATTAAGTGCCCCGCCTGGGGAGTACGGCCGCAAGGCTAAAACTCAAAGGAATTGACGGGGGCCCGCACAAGCGGCGGAGCATGCGGATTAATTCGATGCAACGCGAAGAACCTTACCAAGGCTTGACATGGACCGGATCGCCGCAGAAATGTGGTTTCTCCTTTGGGGCCGGTTCACAGGTGGTGCATGGTTGTCGTCAGCTCGTGTCGTGAGATGTTGGGTTAAGTCCCGCAACGAGCGCAACCCTCGTTCCATGTTGCCAGCACGTAGTGGTGGGGACTCATGGGAGACTGCCGGGGTCAACTCGGAGGAAGGTGGGGACGACGTCAAATCATCATGCCCCTTATGTCTTGGGCTTCACGCATGCTACAATGGCCGGTACAAAGGGTTGCGATACTGTGAGGTGGAGCTAATCCCAAAAAGCCGGTCTCAGTTCGGATTGGGGTCTGCAACTCGACCCCATGAAGTCGGAGTCGCTAGTAATCGCAGATCAGCAACGCTGCGGTGAATACGTTCCCGGGCCTTGTACACACCGCCCGTCAAGTCACGAAAGTTGGTAACACCCGAAGCCGGTGGCCTAACCCCTTGTGGGAGGGAGCCGTCGAAGGTGGGACTGGCGATTGGGACTAAGTCGTAACAAGGTAGCCGTACCGGAAGGTGCGGCTGGATCACCTCCTTTCTAAGGAGCACCTACAGGCCCACGCTTTCCGTGTATGCGGGGTGTGTGGTTTGTCAGGAGTAAAGGCCCGTTGCGCAGGCGATCGTTCTGCGGCGGGTGCTCATGGGTGGAATATCAGCAAATAGGTGCCTGGTGGCACGGGCCGTTGGTTAGTACGGAGTGGTTCCTCTTTGGGGGCTGGTCCTGGAACGCGGGTGGTTCGTGGTTGTTGGGTAGTGTTTGGCACACTGTTGGGTCCTGAGGCAACAGGACCGGGGAGGGTTTGGTTCTTTCCCGGGATGTTTGTTTCTGGTTTCCTGGCTGCACCGATCGCACGGTTGCCTCTTTTGGGGGGGTGTGTGTGGGGTGTGTGGTACGGGGTTGTTGTTTGAGAACTACATAGTGGACGCGAGCATCTTTTATAAGAAGCAATTTCCAAGAATATGAACCTGGATCTGGCTGCGCGTGATGATGGCACTCTTCGGGGTGTGGTTGTTGGGTGTGGTTGGTTTCTGTGGTTCTCTCGAAAATTACTCCTTGATCTTTTGTGGTCAAGTTTTTAAGAGCACACGGTGGATGCCTTGGCATTAGGAGCCGAAGAAGGACGTAGGAATCTGCGATAAGCCTGGGGGAGTCGATAACCGGACTGTGATCCCAGGGTGTCCGAATGGGGAAACCCCGCCAGACGCGCGAGTGATCTGGTGACCCGCATCTGAACACATAGGGTGCGTGGAGGGAACGCGGGGAAGTGAAACATCTCAGTACCCGCAGGAAGAGAAAACAACAGTGATTCCGTTAGTAGTGGCGAGCGAACGCGGATCAGGCTAAACCGACCCATGTGTGATAGCCGGCGGGCGTTGCATGGGCGGGGTTGTGGGACTTGTTGTCCTGGTTCTGCCGGACCGGGGAGGTGTGAGTGCTGGTATAGGTGAACGGTCTTGAAAGGCCGGCCGTAGAGGGTGTGAGCCCCGTAACCGTAATGCTGTGCACCGCCTTTGATGAGTATCCCAAGTAGCACGGGGCCCGAGAAATCCCGTGTGAATCTGTCAGGACCACCTGATAAGCCTAAATACTCCCTAATGACCGATAGCGGACCAGTACCGTGAGGGAAAGGTGAAAAGTACCCCGGGAGGGGAGTGAAACAGTACCTGAAACCGTGTGCTTACAATCCGTCGGAGCAGCCTTGTAGTTGTGACGGCGTGCCTTTTGAAGAATGAGCCTGCGAGTTAGTGTTACGTCGCGAGGTTAACCCGTGTGGGGAAGCCGTAGCGAAAGCGAGTCTGAACAGGGCGTTGCAGTGGCGTGATCTAGACCCGAAGCGAAGTGATCTACCCATGGCCAGGTTGAAGCGACGGTAAGACGTCGTGGAGGACCGAACCCACTTCAGTTGAAAATGGAGGGGATGAGCTGTGGGTAGGGGTGAAAGGCCAATCAAACTTCGTGATAGCTGGTTCTCCCCGAAATGCATTTAGGTGCAGCGTTGCGTGTTTCTTACCGGAGGTAGAGCTACTGGATGGCTAATGGGCCCTACAAGGTTACTGACGTCAGCCAAACTCCGAATGCCGGTAAGTGAGAGCGCAGCAGTGAGACTGTGGGGGATAAGCTTCATAGTCGAGAGGGAAACAGCCCAGACCACCAACTAAGGCCCCTAAGCGTGTGCTAAGTGGGAAAGGATGTGGAGTTGCGAAGACAACCAGGAGGTTGGCTTAGAAGCAGCCATCCTTAAAAGAGTGCGTAATAGCTCACTGGTCAAGTGATTCCGCGCCGACAATGTAGCGGGGCTCAAGTACACCGCCGAAGTTGTGGCATTCACATGTTTTCCAAGCCTTCGTGGTTCAGGAGTGTGGATGGGTAGGGGAGCGTCGTGTGGGCGGTGAAGTCGCGGTGTAAACCAGCGGTGGAGCCTACACGAGTGAGAATGCAGGCATGAGTAGCGAAAGACGGGTGAGAAACCCGTCCGCCGGATGATCAAGGGTTCCAGGGTCAAGCTAATCTGCCCTGGGTAAGTCGGGACCTAAGGCGAGGCCGACAGGCGTAGTCGATGGACAACGGGTTGATATTCCCGTACCGGCGAAAAACCGCCCATGTTGAACAGGGGATACTAACCGCCCGAGACCTGCCCGACACCCCTTGTGGGTGAAGGGTTTTGGTGGAGCGCGGGACCTGATCCTGGGAGGCAAGCGTATTAACAGGTGTGACGCAGGAAGGTAGCCGAGCCGGGCGATGGTTGTCCCGGTCCAAGGATGTAGGGCGAACGGTAGGCAAATCCGCTGTTCATGTGCCTGAGATCTGACGGGACTCCCGTAAAGGGGGGATTCGGTGATCCTATGCTGCCTAGAAAAGCATCGGCGCGAGGTTTTAGCCGCCCGTACCCCAAACCGACACAGGTGATCAGGTAGAGAATACTAAGGCGATCGAGAGAATTATGGTTAAGGAACTCGGCAAAATGCCCCCGTAACTTCGGGAGAGGGGGGCCCCCAACCTTGAACACCACTTGCTGGTGGGAGGGGGATCGGGGCCGCAGAGACCAGGGGGAAGCGACTGTTTACTAAAAACACAGGTCCGTGCGAAGTCGCAAGACGATGTATACGGACTGACTCCTGCCCGGTGCTGGAAGGTTAAGGGACCGGTTAGCCGCAAGGCGAAGCTGAGAATTTAAGCCCCAGTAAACGGCGGTGGTAACTATAACCATCCTAAGGTAGCGAAATTCCTTGTCGGGTAAGTTCCGACCTGCACGAATGGAGTAACGACTTCCCCGCTGTCTCAACCATAAACTCGGCGAAATTGCAGTACGAGTAAAGATGCTCGTTACGCGCAGCAGGACGGAAAGACCCCGAGACCTTTACTATAGTTTGGTATTGGTGTTCGGAGTGGCTTGTGTAGGATAGGTGGGAGACGTTGAAGCCCGGACGCCAGTTCGGGTGGAGTCATCGTTGAAATACCACTCTGGTCACTTTGGACATCTAACTTCGGCCCGTAATCCGGGTCAGGGACAGTGCCTGATGGGTAGTTTAACTGGGGCGGTTGCCTCCTAAAAAGTAACGGAGGCGCCCAAAGGTTCCCTCAGCCTGGTTGGCAATCAGGTGTCGAGTGTAAGTGCACAAGGGAGCTTGACTGTGAGAGAGACATCTCGAGCAGGGACGAAAGTCGGGACTAGTGATCCGGCGGTACATTGTGGAATGGCCGTCGCTCAACGGATAAAAGGTACCTCGGGGATAACAGGCTGATCTTGCCCAAGAGTCCATATCGACGGCATGGTTTGGCACCTCGATGTCGGCTCGTCGCATCCTGGGGCTGGAGTAGGTCCCAAGGGTTGGGCTGTTCGCCCATTAAAGCGGTACGCGAGCTGGGTTTAGAACGTCGTGAGACAGTTCGGTCCCTATCCGCTGCGCGCGCAGGAAATTTGAGAAGGGCTGTCCTTAGTACGAGAGGACCGGGACGGACGAACCTCTGGTGTGTCAGTTGTACTGCCAAGTGCACCGCTGATTAGCTACGTTCGGATGGGATAACCGCTGAAAGCATCTAAGCGGGAAGCTCGCTTCGAGATGAGATTTCCATACACCTTGTGTGTGAGAGGCCCCCAGCCAGACCACTGGGTTGATAGGCCGGATGTGGAAGCGAGGACTAACGACTCGTGAAGCTGACCGGTACTAATAGGCCGATAACTTACACCACACACCACCCCCGCAAACGGATTCAAAAGCGTTTGCACCCAAGGGGGCGGTAAAAAGAAAACAAGACTGCTTGCGTCCACTATGTGGTTCCCAACCAACAAACCCGCCGGGTTTGACGGTTCAGGAACCAACACAACTAAATACAACACCACAGTTGTAACACCACAGTTTTCCCCTCCCCGGGCACACCCCGGGCGGACGGGACACAGGGTTACGGCGGTCATAGCGTGGGGGAAACGCCCGGTCCCATTCCGAACCCGGAAGCTAAGACCCACAGCGCCGATGGTACTGCACCCGGGAGGGTGTGGGAGAGTAGGTCACCGCCGGACAACCATTAAAACGGTCGAGAGCCCCAACCAGTTCACTGGTTGGGGCTCTCCCGCAGTTAACCCGCCCGCATCTAATCCACCAGTCACACCGGGGCCCGGTTCCGACGGGCCCAACAAACGCACCACCCCCAAACCCTCCCTCACATCCCGCAACGTTTTCCCCGACGCGTCCTCACGTCCTGCGGCTTTTCCGCGGACGCGTCCTCACGTCCTGCGGCTTTTCCGCGGACGCGTCCTCACGTCCTGCGGCTTTTCCGCGGACGCGTCCTCACGTCCTGCGGCTTTTCCGCGGACGCGTCCTCACGTCCTGCAGGGTTTCGCCCAACCCTTCCGCAGTTCGGCTGGAAGATGGGCCGCGTCCGGGTAGTCTGCCCGGCTGGGGAACATGTCCGGGCCGGGCGCCGTTGTAGGTGGGGAACCGTCTCATGGATCAGCGGTCAATCACAGCAAAGGACACCTTATGCCCCAACGCACCATCGTCATCACCGGCGCCAGCGACGGCATCGGGGCAGCGGCCGCGCGGAACCTGGCCCGGGCTGGGGAGCGGATCGTCGTCGTCGGGCGTTCCCCGGAGAAGACCGCGGCGGTGGGCGCTGAGCTGGGCGTTGACTATTTCGTCTGCGACTTCGCGGACCTGGCGCAGGTGCGCGACCTGGCCGTGGCGCTGCGGGCAAGGTACCCGCGGATCGATGTCTTGGTGAACAACGCCGGCGGGATCATGCGCGGCCACGAGCTGACACCCGACGGCCATGAGAAGACGTTCCAGATCAACCACCTGGCGCCGTTTCTGCTCACGACCGAGCTGCTGGACGTTCTCACCGCCAGCCGTGCCACCATCATCAATACTTCGAGCGCTGCCAACGCATTCGGGCGGCTGGATCTGTCGGACCTCAACTCCGAGCGGAGCTACTCGACAAATCGGGCCTACGGCACCGCGAAACTGGCGAACATCCTGTTTACCGCGGAACTGCAGAACCGCTACGGTAAGGACGGCATTGCGGTGGCTGCCTTCCACCCCGGCGTCGTGGCGACCAACTTCGCAGCGGAGTCCACGAGCTGGTTCCGCCATGCCTACAAGAGTGTCCTGAACCGTTTCCTGCTCTCGCCCGAGCAGGGCGCTGACACGCTCGTCTGGCTCGCTACTTCTACGCCCGGACAAGACTGGGTTCCCGGCGCCTTTTATGTCAAGCGTGCGCTGGCGAAGGCCAACAAGCAGGCCTACGACGCAGAGCTGGCGAGGGACTTCTGGGACCGCAGCTTGGAGCTCGTCAGTGCAGGCGAACCAGTGGATGCGTCCGAACTCGACAACGCCTGACGTCCGTGGCCCCCACAGGAACCGGGTCAGCCCTCGCAACCTACGCCGTCGCTGTTGCTGTCCAAGCGGTAGATGTCCGAACCAGTGACTGTCACGGGCCCCTGAACATAAGCAGGTCCGTTGCCGTTGCCACCGGCGCAGTCCACGTCTGAGGCGATAGGCACGCAGGCGCCGGAGTAATTCGGGTCGCAATTGGACGGTGCCGGTGCAGCCGCAGCGGGCGGTGCAACGAGGGCCTGCTGGGCAGCCTGGTCCGCGGCCGCTTGGGCTGCTGCGGCTTCCTGCGCGGCCTTGGCTTCTGCTGCACGTTGGGCTGCCTCAGCTGCGGCGGCCGCGTCCGCGGCCTTCTTGGTGGCAGCCTGCTGCGCCGCGAGTTTTGCGGCCTTCTCGGCAGCCGCCTTTTCGGCAGCGGCTTTTTCGGCAGCGGCCTTTGCCGCGGCTTTTTCCGCGGCGGCTTTGGCTGCCGCCTTTGCAGCTGCGGCCGTGGCGGCAACGTCGGCAGCGCGCTTTTCCGTTATTGCCTTGGAGGCGGATGCCTCAAGCCATACGAGTTGGCCTTGTCCATCCTCCGTGCAGATGAAGGTGTCCGCTCCCTGGGCGGTCTGCTCGTCCGCGATGGCGCACGGAGTCAACGCAAGTTCAGTGGGTGACGGCGCGGCTGAGGCCGCAGCGTCTTTGGTCGCGATCACACTGCTGCTGGCCGCCTGACCATTTCCGCAAGCTGTCAGGAGCAGAAGGCTCAGTACAGCAATCCCCTTGCCGTACCGCCGCGTGACTGACACAGCGGGAATCGCCTTATGGCACCCTATCGGCTGGTTTGTATTCATATTTCCCCCTGTGCCCAACAGCTGGTCTCCTGACTAATCGTCACTTGACCTACTTGATGAAACCTTGAGGGCAGAGCAAAAGGTCCCCTCAGGAAGGGCCCTGCGGGAGGTGTGGGTTACAGCGGCGAGAGGTGAGGAAGGGTCCGTCCAAACACGGCGAAAGGTGAGGGAGCGTGGGAACTCAGCGGCGCAGGCGGAGTCCCTCAAGCGCCTGCAGCGCCTCGGCGGATCGGCTGATGGCCTGGTCGAGGCCGGCCTCGGACTCGGGAACCGAGAACAGGTAGCCCTGCAGCGCGTCGCACTGCAGGTGCGTCAGGTAGGCGGCCTGCTCGGCAGTTTCGATGCCCTCTGCGGTGACGCTGAGGCCCAGGCTGTGGGCCATGTTGATCATGGAGCTGAGGATCGGCAGCTTCTCCGCCCCGGTGCGGACCATGGAGACAAAGGACTGGTCAATCTTCACCGCGTCCACCGGCAGGTCCTGAAGCCGGCCCAGCGACGAGTAGCCGGTGCCAAAATCGTCGAGGGCGACCCGCACGCCGGCGCTGCGCAAACTCGCGAGCTGACCGATCACGTGGTCGTCGGCGTCGAAAAACACGCTCTCCGTCACCTCCAGCACCAGCTGCCGGGGATCCATGCCGTGGGATTCGGCCATGCCCAGCACGTTGCCGGCGAAATCGCGGTCCCGCAGCTGGACACCGGACACGTTGACGGCTAAAGAACGCTCAGCGCCGCCGGTTAGCCAGGGCCCCAGCTGGATGAAACTTTCCCGCATCATCTGCAGGCCGATCGCAGAGATCAGTCCGCTGCGCTCCGCCGTCGGAATGAACTGCGACGGCGGGACATTCCTGCCGTCGCGCTCCCACCGGGCCAGCGCCTCGAACTGGATCACCTCTCCCAGCCGCGGCGAAACAACCGGCTGGTAGCTCACACGGATCTCGTCGTTGTCCACGGCGAGCCGCAGCCCCGCCTCCATGTCCGTCCGCTGCACCAGGGCCGTCATCATCTCCGGCTTGAACCGCATGTACCGGTTCTTGCCGGCGGCTTTGGCCGCGTACATGGCCACATCCGCGCGGCGCAGTAGCTCCGACGCAGCCACCGCGTCCGCGCATAGCGATGCGATCCCCAGGCTCAGGCTGGGCCGCAGCATGGACCCTTCGATCCACACCGGGACATTGAGCGACTGCACGATGCGTTCCGCGACGGACTCGGCATCCGCAGATCCGGTCAGGAGCACGACGAACTCGTCACCGCCCAGCCGGGCGACCGTGTCATCCGGCCGGACGCAGGCCCTCAGCCGGCGAGCCACCTCCACCAGCATCTGGTCTCCGGCGGCGTGGCCAAGAATGTCGTTGACCTCCTTGAAGTCGTCGAGATCCAGGAGGAGGACGTCGACGGGGGTACTGCTGCGGCTGTGCAGCGCTTGGGACAGTTGGTCATGGAACAGCTTGCGGTTGGCCAGCCCGGTGAGCGGATCCTGGAACGCCATGGCTTTCAGCTGTTCTGCCTGTTCGGCCAGATCCGCCATCGCTTGCCGGGCCTGTTCCTGGGCCCGGCGCCGCGGCGTGACATCCCGGAAGCTCCAGACCCTGCCCACCACCAGGTTGCCCACCCGCTGCGGCCGTGAATAGCGTTCGAAGGTGCGGCCGTCGAGGAACTCCAGGGTGTCGTGGCTTTCGGCGGTCGGGTGCGCGTACAGTTCGTTGACCTTGTCCAGGAAGCTCTCGGGGTGCGACAGCTGGCCAAGCACGAAATCAATCACCGCTGCATCGTCTCCCGCGGCCATGAGCTCACGGGGAATGCCCCACATCTTGGTGAACTGCTCGTTGATGCCGGCGATCTTGCCGTCGACGCCGACCACAAGGATCCCGTCAGCCGTCGACTCGAGGGTGGCGCTGAGCAGCGACATCGCCTCGCGCAGCTCGGCATCGGCCTCCTGCCGATGGAACGTGGCCCGGACTGATGCGACCAGGTATGGGCCGCCGTCGGAGTCCAGCAGCGAGCATGCCACCTCGCCGTGGAACTCCGTGCCGTCGCTGCGCAGGCCATAGGACTCGAAGGGGGTCTGCGCGGCCGTGATGTCTCCGGACTCGCTGCGCAGGCTGGCGAAGAGACGGTCGAAGCCGCTGCGGTAGCCTTCGGCGAGGAGCATGCGGTGGTCCTGGCCCACAAGCTGAAGCTTGCCGTAGCCAAAGAGACGTTCCGCGGCGGCATTAACCTGGGTGATGACGCCGTCGCTGCCTACCACCAGGACCGCGTCCGGCAGGGAATCGAACAGGGCGGCGTAGCTGCCGGCTGTCGTCCACTCAGGGCGTGGCGAAGCCGCCGTCATGCGACCGTTGCGTGAGACCGCGAGAAACTCATTGGGCGTCCACCCCCTCAGCAAGATCGTACCGCTGATCGAGCCTGTCTAGATGGAGGCCCCCGGTTTCGCTCCCCACCGGCCCCCTAACCTCGCAAGCTCGGTCAGGAATCCCTGCCGACGTGGGCCCAGCTCAACCAGCGGACCCGGCTCAGCCAGCGGAGATGTGCCCAACCACAGCCGCCGCCCGGGTGCCGAGGCCGCGCACCGTCCAGCCTTCGGCCTGCCACGCCGCAGCATCCAGCACGTTCCGTGCGTCCAGCACCGTCCGGCGCGAAACCAGCTGCCCGACGGCGGCCGGGACAGTTCGCGGTACTCAGCCCATTCGGTCAGCAGCAGCACCAGCTCGGCACCCTCGAGCGCCCTCGCGGCAGAGGCCTCGAACCGCAGCTGCGGGTAGCGCATCCATGAGTTGTTGATGGCCTTCGGGTCCGTCACCGTGACGTGCGCTCCGGCGGAGGCGAGCCGGAGCGCGACCTCGAGGGCAGGGGAGTCGCGGATGTCGTCCGTGTCCGGTTTGAACGCCGCGCCCAGCACGGTGACCGTCCGGCCGGCGAGCATGCCGCCGCAGAGTTCCCGGGCAACCTCCGCGGTCCGGGCGCGCTGGCCGAGGTTGATGGAGTCCACCACACCCATCCAGTCATCCACGGACCGGACCTCCAGCGCCTGCGCCTGGGCCCGGAAACTGCGGATGTCCTTGGGCAGGCAGCCCCCGCCGAACCCCAGCCCGGCGTGCAGGTAGCGGTTGCCGATGCGCGGATCCATGCCCATCCCCTCGCTCAGTTCGGTGACGTCGGCACCTGCGGCGTCGCACAGTTCCGACATCGCGTTGATGAAGCTGACCTTCGTGGCCAGGTAGGCGTTCGACGCCGACTTGATCAGTTCCGCCGTCGCGAAATTGCACACGAGCCGCGGGATGCCGGCCTGCAGCAGCGGCTCGTACACCGCGTCCAGCACGGCTGTCACACCGCGGGCCGCTCCCTGCGCGCCGTCGCTGCGGCGCCCGAACGCGCCCTCCTTGCCGCCGGGTACGCCGTACACCAGCCGGTCCGGCACCAGCGTGTCCTTGACCGCGGTGCCCTGGCGCAGGAACTCCGGATTCCAGCCCAGCAGCACGTCGGGCCGCGCGGCGAGCATGCGCCCCAGTCGGTCAACGGTGCCCACCGGCACGGTTGATTTGCCGACGACGGCGGCACCCCGGCCCAGGTGCGGAAGGAGACTCTTTGCGGCGGAGACCAGGTAGCTGAGGTCGGCGCCGTCGGAGGTCTTGGACTGCGGCGTGCCCACGCAGAGGAAGTGCAACTGCGCGCTGGCAGCGTCGGTAAAGTCCGTGGAGAAGATGAGGCGGCCGGTGGCGCGGCCGTCGCGCAGGAGCTCGTCCAGCCCCGGTTCGAAGAAAGGGGCCCGGCCGCCGGCGAGCTGCTGGGTCCGTGCGGGGTCGACGTCGATCCCCACCACGGTGTGGCCCATGGAGGCGAGGGTGGCAGCATGGACGGCACCGAGGTAGCCGCAGCCGATCACGGAGATCTTCACAGGGCGGCTCCCTGGCTGGT
This sequence comes from Arthrobacter sp. UC242_113, assembly GCF_044054585.1. Taxonomy (NCBI): domain Bacteria; kingdom Bacillati; phylum Actinomycetota; class Actinomycetes; order Micrococcales; family Micrococcaceae; genus Arthrobacter; species Arthrobacter sp. UC242_113. The sequence goes on from NZ_CP171968.1 coordinate 367,064, forward strand.
CTTGGTTTGCGGTTCGAGGAGCGATGCTGGCTCCGGCCGCGCTCCGTTGAATGACTCTGGGCCCACGCCGACAGGGTTCCCTGGCCGAGCTTGCGAGGCTAGGGTGTCGGTGGGGAGCAGGGCGCCGGCAATAGCCTCCTTGTAGTGCCGCACCAGCTCCGCGCACAGGGCCGGCCACGTCCGGCCCTGGACCGAGGCGTATGCTGCCGCCGAGAACGCGCGGCGCTTGGCGTCGTCACCCGTCAGGTCCATAACATGCCGGCGCAGGCCGGCGAGGTCACCGGGCTCGTAGAGCCAACCGGTGCGGGAAGTCTCCACCAGGTCCAAGGGCCCGCCGCGGCCCGTGGCCACCACCGGCACGCCGGACGCCATGGCCTCCTGGATGGTCTGGCAGAAGGTCTCGAACTCGCCCGGGTGGACGAACAGATCGAACGATGCCATGGCCCGGGCCAGCTCCTCGCCGCCGAGGAAACCGGTGAACACCGCGGTTGGAAGGGCCTCCTCCAGCGCCCCCCGCTGCGGACCGTCGCCCACGATCACCAGGCGGGTGCCCGGAACGTCTGCCAGCACGGCGAGGTCCTCCACCTGCTTCTCCACTGCCAGCCGGCCGACGTAGCCAATGATCCGCTGACCGTGAGACGCCACTGAAGCCCGCCAGCCGGCGTCGCGCTTTCCGGGCGCAAAACGCGCGGTATCCACACCGCGCCGCCACATGCCCACCCGCAGGATTCCGCGGCCGCGCAACTGGTTCAGCGCGAACGTGGACGGCACCAGCGTCCGGGACGCCAGGAGATGAATGTTTTCCACCCGGTTCCAGGCCCAGTTCTCCAGGAACGGCACCCCGTACCGGGCGGCGTAGCTGGGAACTTCGGTCTGGTAGATGGCCACGGTGGGGATCCCCAGCTGGTGCGCGGCCTGGGCCGCCCGCCAGCCGAGCACGAACGGCGACGCCAGGTGCACCACGTCCGGTGCGTAGTCGGCAAGGATTCTCTTGACCCGGTACACACCTCCCAGCGCCACCCGCACGTTCGTGTAACCGGCCAGCGGAACGGAGGGAAGCCGGTGCACAAACGCGCCGTGCACAACGTCCAGAACATCAGCGTCCGACGTCGACGGCGCAATCACCAGCACCTCATCGCCCCGCTCCTGCAGATGCTCAAGCACCCGCAGGATGGAGTGCGTGACCCCGTTCATGAGCGGCAAAAATGATTCGGCAACGATAGCGATCCTCACACCTCAACGGTGTTCCTGCCGTGTAACCGTGAGGGGGAACGGGCGTAACCGGGAAGGGAAGGTTGGATTAACAGGCGGGGCTACCGTCCCTCGTGGCGGAGAACGTCCGGCAGTTCATCCACGAAGACGGTCTGCGGCGGTTCGAAGTAGATGACCAGCACCTCGTCACCCACCGTGAAGACACTGACCTTGTCGAACGGGTGGGCGTGGAAGGCGCTGGTGCCGCCGCGGTATGAGAGCATCACTTCGCCCACGGTTCCGGGACCAATCTGCCCGCTCACCCGGCCGATCTTCCCGGTCAGGGTCCGGTCGACGTTCCTGTGCACCATGTCCTCCGGCTTCCTTGGGCTTTCCTCGGCTGGGGGCGCCGGTCCTAGGCGCCGGGCTGCTTCGGCGGCTGCTTGGCATGGTTTTGCCCGTTCTTCAGGGCACCCGAGAGCCGCGGCAGGAACGAGCCCGCCTGGGTGATGATCCCGCCCACCATGCTATTGAGGCCGTCCGCGCCGTTCAGGACGGTGAGCTGGTCCACGTGTCCAAACGGCTCGGCCGCCGCTGCCACGATGGACGGCATGTTCTCCGCCAACTGCTGGGCAATGACGGCGTCCTGGTTGCTCTCCAGCGCCTCGCCGCGGGCTTTGATGCCCTCAGCCTCTGCTAGCGCCTTCGCCTTGATGGCGGACGCCGCAGCATCGCCGCGCGCCTTCGTGGCCGCCGCCTCGGCCTCGCCCGTGACCCGGGTGGCTCCGGCAATGGCCGCCGCCGCGCTCGCGCTGGCCTGCGCCTCCACTTCCACCCGCCGGGCATTGGCCTGGGCCTCGAGTTCCGTCCGCTTGGCACGGGCTTCGGCTGCGCTGATGTCTGCGGCCTTCTGAGCCTCCGCCTCGGTTCGCTGTGCGTAGGCCTTGGCGTCGGCGGGCTTGCGGATTGTGGTCTGCAGCTTCTGCTCCTCGCGGTCCGCCTCGAGCTTGGCCACTTCGGTTTCCTGGACCACCACCTGCTGGCGGGCGGTGGCGTCGGCCAGCGGGCCGGCCTGCGCGGCGTTGGCCCTTGCCCGTTCCGCGTTGGCCTGTGCCGCCGACTGTTTGATGGCTGAGAGGCTCTGCGCATCCGCGACCTGGGCGGCGGCCTCGGCTTCCCGCTCCGCCGCCTCGCGGTTCCGGGTGGCCTCCGCGATGCGGGCCTCCATCTTGACCTGGGCGATGTGCGGTTTGGCGATGTTCTGGATGTAGCCGGTGGGGTCCTGGAGGTCCTTGATCTGCAGGGAATCAACTACGAGTCCCAGCTTTTCCATTTCCACGCCGCTCGCCCCGCGGACCTGGGACGCCAGCTTGTCGCGCTCGCGGATAATTTCCTCCACCGTCATGCTGCCGATAATGGAACGCAGGTGGCCCTCGAAGACGTTGTACACCTGGCTTTCCATTTTCGGCTGCTGGCCCAGAAACCGTCGGGCGGCGTTGGCAATGAACGCCGGCGCGTCCCCGATTTTGTAAATGACGACGCCCTCAACGATTACCTGGATACCCTGGGACGTGACGCAGGAGACCTTCAGCTCCGTCTCGTTCAGCGTGAGGGACAGCGTCCGGACGGTCTGCAGGCCCGGAACCACCAGTGCGCCCTTGCCGGTGACGATCTTGAAGTCCATCCCGTCGGTGCTCTCCAGGGTGCCGCGCGTCAACCCGGATATTATGAGCGCCTCGTTTGGCTCGGCCACTTTCCACATGAGTTTGACGGCCAGCCAGATAACCAGAATTCCCAGAAGCACCGAGGCAACGATGATGATCAGCGGCAGGATGGCTGCCAGGTTCTCCATGGCGGTGTCCTCTCAGAGCGAAGGCCGAATGAGGTTGGGCCTTACCCCACAAAGGCGGCATGACCAGCTGTAATACACAGTCTGGTGGTGCGCCGGGGCATAGTCCAGCGATTCCGGCGGCCGCAGGAGAGCGAGCTCTCAGGCACATCAGATCGGCACCGGCTCTGGCCGGTCATTGCCGCCGGCTGTAGTGTCGGTCCTGATGGCCGACGCCGGTACCCACCTTCCAGATCCAGCTCGCCAATCCTGATCCACCAGATCTCGAACCCATCCCGACCCGAGGAGCACGCGTGGCACTGACCAAGGGCACCGAAGTGGAGTGGAACACCCCGCAGGGAAAGACCCACGGCAAGATCGTGGAAAAGAAAACCAGCGACTTCGAGCTCGACGGCCACACCCACCGGGCCAGCGACGATGAACCCCAGTATGTTGTGGAGTCCGCAAAGTCGGGGGCAAGAGCCGCGCACAAGGCGGGCGCCCTGACGGAAAAGAAGGGCTAGTTCCCATGGCACCGGAATCCGGTCCCCCGCGTTCCAGCACACCGCCCGTTCCGCCGTCGTCCGGGAACCGTTTAGATGCCGCCGGGACCTCCGGGCCCGCCCGCAACGGACGACGGCGGTACAACGTGCTGGTGGTCGGCGGCGGGAACGCCGGGATATCGCTGGCCGCCCGGCTGCGGCGCTACGGCGTTCGTGACGTCGCCGTGGTGGAACCCAGCGGCAGGCACCTCTTCCAGCCGCTGTTCTCGCACATCGGCGGCGGTACCGCCGAGGCCGCCGAAGCTGTGCGCCCGCAGGAGTCCGTCATGCCGAAGGGCGTGACCTGGATTCCGGACAGCGCGGTGGATATCAAACCGGAAACGAACAGCGTGGAACTGGCCTCCGGGATCCGGCTCAGTTACGGCCACGTGGTGGTGTGTCCTGGTCTGCAGCTTGACTGGCACAAGGTGCCTGGCCTGGCCGAAGCCATGGAGTCGCCCCATGCCTCCTCGAATTATGTGTATGAGCTGGCTCCGAAGACCTGGGCCCTGCTCAGCGGGCTGCGGAGCGGAACGGCTGTGTTCACCATGCCCTCAGGACCGGTCAAATGCGCCGGTGCTTCGCAGAAGCCCATGTACCTTGCCTGCGACTACTGGCGCCAGCAAGGAGTGCTGTCCAACATCCGTGTGGTGATGGTGGTGCCGACCCCCACGGTCTACGGCGTGCCGGGCGTGGACGAGGAGCTGAACCGCAAGATTGCGGAGTACGGCATTGAGCTGCGGTGCAACAGCGAGGTGACCGCCGTGGACGCGGATGCCCGCGCCCTGCACATCCACGACGCCGCCAGCGGCTCGAGCGAGAGCCTCACCTATGACGTCCTGCACGCGGTGCCGCCGCAGTCGGCGCCTGACTGGCTCAAGAACACCGAATTGCCGGCGCCCGGCGACGACGGTGGCTTCGTGGAAGTGGATCCGGAGACGCTGCGTCACCCCCGGTATCCGAACGTATGGTCCCTGGGCGACGCCGCCGGCACCAAAAACTCCAAGGCCGGGGCTGCGCTGCGAAAACAGACCACCGTGCTGGCAAAGAACCTTAAGGCGGTTACCAGGGGCGAGGAGCCAACGACCAAGTACAACGGCTACTCCGCCTGCCCCTTCACCGTGTCCCGGTCAACGGTGGTGTTCGCCGAGTTCGACGACGAGTACAAGCCGATGCCCTCCATCCCCAAAGTGCGCGTGGCGAAGGAGCGGCATTCCACCTGGATCCTCGAGCGCGACCTCTTTCCTGGGATCTATTGGAACCTGATCCTGAAGGGCCGGGCCTGAGCCCGGGCTTATTGCCTGACCGCCGCCCCATGACCCGCGCGCCCCTGACCGCAGACAACGGCCGGCCCGCGTGAGGCGGGCCGGCCGGCGTCGTATTTTCTCCATTTAGAGCTTTACCGGGGCTACGTGTTCTGGACGTGGTCCTTGGCGTCCGTGGCGGTGGCTTTGACGTCGGAGGCTGCGGTTTGGCCTTCGTCCTTGACGTGTTGGGCGGCGTCGGTGGCGGTGGCCTTGACGTTTTCCATGGCGTCCTGGGCGGGTTCCTTCAGGCCTTGGGCCATGTCCTTTGCGGCCTCGGTGAGCTGGCTGGTCATGGGTTCGGCCGCGGTCTTGAGGGCGTCGGCGGCTTCGCGTTCCTTCTGGCTTGCCGGGATCAGGGAGGAGACGAGCAGCCCGGCGCCGAAGGCGATGAGTCCGGCGGCGAGGGGGTTGCCCTGGGTTTTCGCGGCGACCTGGTGGGGTGCGTCGGCGATCGCTTCGCCGGCGCCGTGGAGGGCGTTCCCGGCGGCGTCGGTGGCCTGGTGGACCCCGCCGCTGGTGGTGTGGGCGGCGTGGTGGAGGCTGCCGGTGGTGCTGTGGGTGGCGTGTTCGGCGGTGCCCATGATTTTGTCCTTTACTCCGAAGACGGCGTCCTTCACCTTGTCCGTTTGGCGGTGGACGATGTTGGAGGGGGTGACTTTGTCGGCGACGGCGTCCACGTTGGTGCCGAGGCGGTTGCGGGTTGCTTCGATGTCGGCGCGGATGGCGTCCGGGTTATCGCTCATCGGTGGTCTCCGTTCGGTTTGAGCGTGGGCGGGATTTCCTTGGCTGTCTCCATGGTCTGGGGCATGCCTTTGATGTTCTTGAGTTCCTTGCGTCCGATGGAGGCGAGGATCGCGGCGATGATGCCCCAGAGGATGGCGACGACGACGGCGGACCAGCCCAGGCCCATGAGCTCGCCGAGGGCGTACCAGAGGGCGATGGAGAGGAACAGGAGCACGAAGTGCCCGGCGACGCCGGCGCCGGCGAGCATGCCGCCGCCCTTGCCGGCGCGGGTGCCGGACTGTTTGAGTTCGGCTTTGGCGAGTTCGATTTCCTGCCGGATCAGGGTGGACAGGTCCCGGGTAACCTCACCAAGGAGATCACCGAGGGAGGTGGTATCGGCCTTCGCGTGCGCCGCCGTGGGAGGGGTATCGGGGATCTGGCTGCTCACAGCGGACGACCCCCACCCTCGGTGTCATCAGTATCCCGGCGCCTCGGCTCGCCGTACCCTGGTTCGCCATAGCCCGGCTCGCCGATGGCCGGCTCTCCAATGCCCGGTTCGCCGTAGGCTGGCTGGCCGGTGGCGGGTTCGCCGTAGGCCGGTTCACCATACGCGGGCTGGCCGTAGGCGGGCTGGCCGGTTGTCTGTTCCCCGTAAGTCTGCTCGCCGTAGGCCGGCTGGGTGTAGGCGGGCTCTCCCAAGCCGGCCTGGTCGTAAAGCGGTGTGCCCACCCCGGCGTCAAGGCTACTTTCGGTGACCGGCGGCTGGACGGGGTAAGGCGGAACTGTGCCCGCGTACCCGGCGCCTGTTCCGGTCTCGGGGGCGCCGGCCTGCAGGCTGCGGCCCAGGCGGCCGGCGAGCATGCCCGCCCCTGCGGCGAGGAGCAGGAAGGTGCCGGGGCGCTGGCGGGCGAAGGACTTCACTTCGTCCAGCAGTGAGCCCGGATCCCGGTTGTCCAGCCACGACGCGACTGACTCGGAGCGGTCTGCGGCCTGCCGGATCAGGTCCGCGGCCACGCCCTGCTGGTCCGGTGCGTCGGCCATGGTGCGCAGCTGCGAGGAGATGCTGCGGATGCCCTCGGCGGCCTTGGTCTGCTGGGTGCCGGCCTGGCTGGCCAGGTCCGACTTGGCCTGGTGAAGCAGGTCCTTGGCGCTGTTCTTCGCCTCGTACGCCACGTTCTTCGCCTCGGACTTGGCCGTCTCGGCAACGTTCTCGGCGGCGACTTTAGTCTCGCTGGCGACGTTCGCGGCCTCATACTTGGCAACGTCCTTCTTCGAGGACGCGTCATCCTGGTAGCCCGGGCTGCCGGTGTAGCCAGTGGTGCCCGCTCCAGTTGCGCCGTACCCGGTGGTGCCGGCGCTGTAACCCGTGTTCTGTGTGGCCGGGGGAGTGGAGAGGTCTTCATCCTGCGGCCATTGGTTCTCAGTCATCTTCGCTCTCTCTTTCCGAAAGGGTCAGTTGCTGTACAGGAACCAGCGTTGCTGGCATGCAATGGTAAGCATGTTTACTAATAAATAGTAAGCACCCTTGGCATTTTTTCCCATCCCTACTTCGGCCCCCCGGTGCGTGGCGGGACGAGTGCCGCGCATTGGCGCGGCATCCCGGCGCGCCTCGGGGTCGGGCATCAAGAAAAAAGCTAAGTAGGCTTGCCAATATGATAGTAAGCATGCTTAGGGTATAAGTGCGAGGCGGGAGTTTTTGCCTCGAACCGACGGCGGATGCCCGCCACGCACGGCAGTTGCCGCTCTTCGGCGGCATGCCGCGCCGTGCGGCGTCGCCCCGCCGCCGCCGGTTCAACGTGAACAGCCAAAAGTGGACAAGAAGTCAACATTCAAGGAGACAGAATGCTCGCCAAGGAACACATCGACGACCTGCTGAACAAGAACGGCAACATCCTCTCGGCAGACGGAGGCAAGATCGGTTCCGTCGGACAGGTGTATGCGGACGATGACAACGGGCAGCCTACCTGGGTAACCGCACGGACAGGCCTTTTCGGTACCTCCGAATCGTTCATCCCCCTCGAAGGCGCCCGGGTTGATGGAGCGGACATCGTCGTCCCTTACACCAAGGACCAGGTGAAGGACGCCCCGCGGGTAGATGCGGAGGGGCACCTTGATCCCGCCGAAGAGGACCGGCTGTACGAGCACTACCAGTTGAACGGAACGGTAACTTACACCGAAGCTGCGAACGGGCACACCGCCGACTCCGGCAGGACGACCGACCGGTCCGCGGCCGGCCTTTCCGCCACTGAGCGGGATGCGGGCTTCGCTGCCGCTGGCGGCGGCGGAACGTACAGTGCGGCGGACGAGAGGGCTGGTCGTGCCACGTCCGGACCGGCCGACGGTGACGCCATGACGCGCTCGGAGGAACGCGTGAATGTCGGCACAGAAAGGCAGGCTGCCGGCCGGGCGCGTCTGCGCAAGTACGTGGTGACCGAAAACGTGACCCAGACCGTTCCCGTGCAGCGCGAGGAAGTGCGGCTGGAGCGCGAACCGATCACCGAAGGAAACAGGGGCGAGGCGCTGGGCGGTCCGGACATCAGCGAGGCAGAACACGAAGTGGTGCTACACGAGGAACGTCCGGTGGTGGACAAGGAAACTGTGCCCGTTGAGCGAGTCCGGCTGGACACCGAAACCGTCACGGACGAGGTGACGGTGGACGAACAAGTCCGCAAGGAGCGCATTGAGGCCGACGGCGTAGAGGACACCCGCCGCTAGTTTGCCCCGCGCCGGGGCCGGCTTACCGGCCCCGGCGTTGCAAGCATTGTGGGCTGGCCATGTCGCCAGCACGGGCTCAAAGGGGAAAGAAGGTTAGACCGATGGTCCCGAATCCTGACGCAGAGCAGTGGGGGCCTCACCAGCTGCTGTCCATGGCCGCCAGGCTCGTCCAGCGAAGGCAGGACCAGGCGCTGGCAGAACTCGGCCTCACCCACGCCGCCGTCATCGCGCTGCAGGGCCTCCTTGCCGGTCCGCTGAACCAGGAACAGTTGGCTTCTGACATCAAGGTCCGCAGTCAGTCCATTGGCCGGGTTCTGTCGCGGCTTGAGGAGGCCGGCCTGGTGTCTCGCGAGTCCAGTTCCCTGGATAGGCGCCATAACGAGGTTTCCATTACGGAAGCAGGCCGCCAGGCACTGGAGGCGGCCAGGAAAGCCGAGCAGGATGCGCTGCCCCCCGACGTCGTCGAGGGTACCGTCCTGGGACGGGAGCTGGCGCGGGTCATCAGCTACTTTCCGGGCCGCGCCAAGCCCGGCTCGGCCAAGAACCAGAATCCGGCCGCAGCCGGCGGCAATCCAGCCGCGGACGACACCGCGGAAACGGGCTCTGCCGCAGCCGGTGCACCCGCAGAAGGCGCGGAGGTCGAAGGCGTGATGCCCGCAGCCAGTGCGTTTGCAGAAGGAGTGCCCGCAAGCGGGCAGCAGGCTTCGGGCGCTGATACTGCTGCGGAACCTGCCCTTCAGTCACCCGCTTCCGGAGACGAGGTTGCCGCGCAGGACGCTGCGCCGGCGCCGGAGGACCGCGCCGGAACAAGGCGGAAGCCAGACGGCGAGGACGGCTCCGCCCCCGAGTAGGCGGACTGATCATTGGGAAAGAAAGTGTCGCCGCGCCGTGCGCGGCGACACTTTCCTGGCTGGCACACTCCGGTCCGGGCGCAGTGCCGGACCGTCCTCCAGCTTCACTGGGACGGCTTTAGCGTCCCTGTTGCATCGGGTCCGGCCAGTTGCCGATGAGGCCGGACATGGGGTCGGGCCAGTTGCCGATCCGGCCGCGCATGGGGTCGGGCCAGTTGCCGATCCGGCCGCTAGCCGGGCCGGGGGACTGCGGGCGGGACGGGCGGTGGGCAGCAGACAGCGGGGCGTGTGTAGACATGACATGTTCTCCTGACTGAACAGATGGTCCTTGCGCAGGGTTGCGCAGGTGGTCTTTTCTGCCCCGAATGCGGGCAGAGCTGACCTGTTCAGTCGGGGGAAGACCCCGGATCGACGGCTAGACTGGAGGGAAGGTGCTGGGCAGCATCGAACACACGCACGCCGGCAAACAGGGGCGTCCGGTGCCAATCTCCCGTCACTTCGGCGGCCTGGGCGCCCGAGCCTTCTGAACCCAGGGAGGAGTTCCCCGGCGTTCCTTCGCTCACCGCAAACGATTGAAAATAGCCGTAGCCGTGCCGTGCGTCGAAGTGCGGTTGGTGGGCAGCGGGCCTGGCGCCTGCCAGTTCACGAACCTGGGGCGTAATCATCTGAAGCTTGGCCAGCGAGAGGCCCGTGCCGGCGAGCGGCAGTCCGGTGCCGGTAGCGGGCAGGACCTGGACTGCTGTTTCCACCGATGCTGCCGGCCGTGCACTGTTTCCTGCCCTCGGAGCGGTCGGCCCCGGCCCAACTGCCGAGGGCGAAGCGGCCTGTGGTGGCGCAGCAGGATCTGGCGACATCCCCCCGGCGTGCGGAACCGGCGTCGTCGGCCTGACTCCCCGCACAGGAGCCGCAGGCAGTTCCGGCGCATGCGCTGAAGGAACGAGAACCAAGGGAACAGGCACCGACGGAACGGGTACCGAAGGAATCGGAAGCGAAGGAATCGGAAGTGAAGGGACCGGAAGTGAAGGAATCGGAAGTGAAGGGACCTGCACTGACGGGACAGCCACTGAAGGAAGCGGCAGCGAAGGAATAGCGGGCACGGCAGGCGTTGCAGGCAACCGTGGCACAGACGAAACGATGTTTTCTGCGGCCGTTATCAGGCTGTCCGCCTTGCCGAGCGCGGGTGCCGTCGCCGTGGTCACGGAAGTGACCGTCGCCGACGCCCCGTTGGCCACGGCGCCCGCCGTGCCCGCTACTGTGCCGACGACACTCGACAAAGGCTTGGTGACTGCAGCCGGAAGGCTGGGTGCCGCCGGCAGGGCAGGTGCCACCGGCAACAGCTTCCGGGCCGGGGCAACTTGGGACACCGGGGAAGCCAGCGGAGCGGACAATGCGGACTGCGCGATGGCGGCGACGGGAGCTGTCGCGAGGGAACCGACGTTGGGGGTCCCGGAATTGAGGGAACCGGAATTCAGGGAACCAGAGCCAAACGAGCCGTTGTCCCCGGAAGCCGCGTCTGCGGAGGCCGCGCCCCAGATAATCCAGGCCGAGACGAGGAGAACGGGCAGCAGGAGGGCACGCACGACGGCAGCCTTGTCAAGGCGCAAGCTGTTGCCCATTCGAATCACCCCCCAGCGCAATGGGAGATCAGAATATGCCCGGCGGCCGGTTCCGTCCAGAGGAAAAAACAAATTTGCACGAGCGGACCCGCCAGACCGCAATAAAATTGAAGCGGAAGGTGCTTATGGGATGTCTGGATCCATCGTCGTCGTCCTCGTGCTGCTGGCCGCAATTGCCATCGTTGCCATTGCGGCAACAGTGCTGGCCGTCCTTCGCGACGGGCGCGGCGAAGTGCGCAGCGAACCGTCTGAAGAGCCGTGGACAGCGGGACATCTGCCCAGTGAGCCCTACGCCCTGATTCGCTTTAAGTAGCGAACCCTGAAACCATCTCGCTGCCCCTGGCCTCTGCATCCGGCGCCGTCACTCAGGTTGCGATGCACCCGCCCTGCCGGAGACAAAGTTGGTGCAGCCGCCCACGACATTGCGTGGCCGCCTGCACCAACCGGTAGTACGAATACTCAGATTAGATATCTACTCATTCGCGGCTCCTAGTTCCCGGCGTTCGCGGTCCGGGCTATCTCCTGTCCTCGACCGAATGCCGTGAAAACATCCAGCCACAGGCAATCATCAGCACGCCAAGCACCATGTGCGTCCAGTTGTCCGGCATATTCAGCGACAGGAAGTTGGCCGCCGAATCTACTCCGACACTGAGCCCGTAAATGCTGAGGATGATGTAAAGCGCACCGGCGCCCATGAGGAACCTGCGCGCACCCATTTCGCCCCGGGACATGGCCCAGCCGGTTGCGCCAATAACCAGCTGCACGATGTTGAGCAGCATGGATACCTGGAACAGGCCGAGGAACATCGCGTGCGAATCAGGCCCAAGGAACATCAGTTCGCCATACCGTGCGGTGATGCCCGGGATGAACCCCAGCACACCGACCACCATCAAGACAATACCTACACCCATGCCAGCGTTCTGGACGTCAGTCCTGCCAAAGTGAACGCCGTGTGCATGTGGGGATGCGGTAGTCATTTCTGCCTCCAACCACTGAATGCGGACAAGCTAATTTTACGTCCGGCCCTCTGAAAAAGCGCTCGCTGATGAGCTTGCCCGTAGTGGTGCCAGCGGAGTCCGGACCGACTTCTCACGCCGTTGAGCCTGTCGAAAACAGGCGGGCCGGGCCTCCCATGGCACGATGGGAGGCGATGAAACTGCGCGCTGACCAGACCGGAGACCGTGGCCTCCCCATGCCCCTGTGGCTGCAGGGCGGGCTCGAGTCCGCGCAGGCGGCGATTATTTCCGCACTGCTGGTCATCGCACCCATCGTTGCGGTGTGGGCCACCTCGGGCTTCGGGAGCAGCGGCCTAGATGCCCTGGCGCGGCTCGCCGGCCAGGCTTGGCTGGTCATCCACGGGGTGCCTCTTTACCTCACCGCGGTGGGGGAGGGGGCGGCCGCCAGGCCCGAGACCGGCACCCTGTCGCTGCTTCCGCTGGGCCTGACCCTCATCCCGTTCCTGCTGGCCTGGCGGGCGGGCAGGCGCCTGGCCCGTGCGTCGTACACGGACCAGCTGTGGCAGGCGCTGCTCGGCTCGTGGCTGGCCTATGCGGGTTTTGGCATCGCCACAGGATTCATCTGCCGGACCGAGGACGTTGAGGTCTTCCTGTGGTGGGCCGGGCTCCTGCCGCTGGTTCCGTTCGGCCTCGGCATGGTGATCGGCGCCCGGCGGGAGGCCGGTTCGTGGAGCCGCCTGATCGGCGTCGACGCCGTAGACTGGATCGCCCGCACCAGCCAGCATTCGCGGTGGGCGGGCTCGTACCTCGCTTCCGCCGCCAAAGCAGGCTTCGTGGCTGTTACCGCGGCGCTCGGCATTTCCGCGGCGCTGCTGGCCGTGGATCTTCTCATCCACTGGAACCTTGTGGTGGCGGTTTATGAAGGGCTCGACGCCGGACCCGTCGGAGGCGCGGCCCTCACCATTGCGCAACTCGGCTTCCTGCCCAACCTGGCAGTGTTCGCTCTCGCGTGGCTGAGCGGCTCCGGTTTCGCGCTGGGTGCCGGCTCGCAGGTGGGTCCGCTGGGGACCGCCGTCGGTCCGCTGCCCACCATCCCGGTTTTTGCTGCCATCCCTTCCGGCCCGCTCGACTTCGGACCGGTGGCGCTGGTGGTTCCCGTGCTCGCCGGGGTACTGGCTGGCTGGTGGTTCCTGCGCGAGGGGGAAAATCACTTCGACGAGTGGCTGTCCATCAAGCTCCACGTCCGCTGGCTGACCGCCGCGGCGTCCACCCTGTTCCTGGCCCTCATCGTTGGGGCTGCTGCCGGCGTTCTGGCCGCGGCCCTCGCCTGGCTTGCGCGCGGCTCGGCCGGCGTCGGCCGCCTTACGGACATTGGTCCGGACCCGCTGTGGACGGCTGTGTGGCTGACGGCGGAAGTCGGCATCGGCGTCGTAATTGGGTACGCGGCGGGACCGTGGCTGGAACGCCGCCAACTGCGGGACGCCGAGCTGGGAGCTGCACCCAACAGCAAGTAGCCTGCCGGGCGGACCGGCCGGGGCCGGTGGCTCGCGGAGTTAGCGGACCGGCTGCTGAAGCGGCCCAGGCAGTGAGTTCTCCAGCTGGACCCGGCACTCCGTGCTTGCCTTGCTGGTCAGCGCCTGGCGGGAGCACTGCTGGAAGTCGCGGACCTGGTTGAAGAACAGTGCCGTGGTCAGGACCAAGAGAACCAGCACGGCCGAAACCAACAGGCCGGAGATGGTTCCGAAGAGCACCAGCTTGGATTCCTTGAACCGGATGGCCCGGATAAGCACGATGATCCCCAGCGCGATGCCCGCCGCCGTCAGAAGTGCCGTGAGCCAGAGGTAGGCAATGTCCAGCTGGAACACGAAGAAGGCGCCCAGCACGGACACAATGAACATGCGGAACAGCGTGTGCGTCTTCTGGAGCGAGGCTTTGGCCGCCTCGCTGAGCGGACGCGCGGTCCGCTGCGGCCCTTGGGGGCCCTGAGTGGGGTTCATGTTTTCCAGCCTACGCGAGCAGCCGCCTAAGCTTGAGCAATGCGCATAGTAGTCCTCGTCTCCGGAACCGGTTCCAACCTCCAGGCCGTCATCGACGCCGTTCAGGCCGGGGACCTGGATGTTGAGATCGCCGCGGTGGGCGCGGACCGCCCGGGAACCTATGGCGTGGAGCGCTCTGCTGAAGCCGGGATCGACACGTTCGTGGTGGACTTCAAGGCCTACCCGGACCGCGCGGGGTGGAACGCGGCACTGACGGAAGCCGTGGCCGCGTACCAGCCTGATGTCGTGGTGTCGTCGGGCTTCATGCGGATCGTGAGCCCCGAGTTCATCGACGCCTTTGAAGGGAAGTACCTCAATACGCACCCCGCCCTGCTGCCGTCCTTCCCGGGCGCCCACGGCGTCCGCGACGCGATGGCCTACGGCGTGAAGGTCACCGGCTGCACGGTCCACTGGGCCGACGCCGGCGTGGACACCGGGCCCATCATCGCGCAGGAGGCGGTGGCCATCGAGGACGCCGACACTGAGGCCACCCTGCACGAACGGATCAAGGTGGTGGAGCGGCGGCTACTGGTCTCCACCCTCGCGTCGCTGGCCGCGGAGTACGCCGCAGCGAAGTAGCTGCCGCTAAGTGCCTTCGCAGGCGTGTGCCCAATCGATGATGGACTTGATCTCCTCAGGGTTTGAGCTGAACCACTCGCTGCCTGGAGCGTCATCCAGTTGTCGGCCGCGATAAAACAGGACGGCGTGGACCAAACGTTCGAGTTTCAGTGGGGTATCGCTTCGCCTAACGTAGGCCACCAAAGGTTGCTCGGGCATAGCCGTTCCCTGCTGGTCGCTGATGCGAATCTTCGCGTCACCCACAGACGTCATCCCGACTTTGATGGGCCAGCGGTCGTCTCGGCGAAGGTCAGCCAACAACCTGTAACCAGGGAAGTAATAAACATAGACACTCCCCGCCCCTGCTCCCTCAACGATCGAGTCGGTCAGATCCAGTTCATCCGTCTCGTCGTCGACGAGAGAAGAGCGGTCCTCCCTGACAGTTTGATCGGGCGGTGTGACCCAACGCCAGTATCCGTATGCCCCGGTGGGCTCCAACAACCCGCCATCTACCAGGTTCCGGAGCGCCTTTTTGGTGGCGGAAGTAAGGCTAAGGGCAGCCGCCCCACCGTTCTCCGCATGGTGCTGCTCCACCGCATTGATCAGCTCCGAGCGGCGAAACATCGGCGTTTTCAGCACTTCCCTTGCCAGCTCTGCAATTACGTTTGGCGTGAGCGGTAGGCCTTGATATTTGTAAGGTGCTGCCGCTCGTAGCTCAGGCATCGCGGGTGTCTTTCGTTAGGCACTGTTCCTCGCGCCCCTAAGCTGGCCTCATCGTGTACGGAGTCATTAGGGCCTCCCCATAATGGCCGGAGAACGTCCCCAACCCTTCTGCCAGAGACTAGCGGCACCCTGCGACATTTTGCGGCCAAGCACAACAAAGCGCGTCACCTGCATCCAGTAGCGACGGCGAGCGGCAAACCCCGAGTAGCAGCAGAGGGCGTTCCCAAGGCTGGAAACGCCCTCTGCTGCTACCTAGATGGGGTCTTACTCGAGGCGGCGCTGGCGGGTTTCGGGGGAGAAGAACGCCATCCACAGCACCGACAGGACCACCAGGCCGCCGGCGAGGGCGAATGATGTGGCCAGCCCCAGCTGCGGCCAGAAGTAGTTGGCAAAAATGAGCGGGCCGAAGCCTGCCCCCAGCCGCGAGAACGTGGACGCCCAGCCGAAGCCGCTGCCGCGAAGTTCCGTGGGGTACAGCTCGGAAACGTACGCGTAGAGCACCGGAATAGCCACCTGCACCGCGAACCCGAACACCAGCAGCCAGAACACGGCAGCCGTGGGCACATCCACCACGAACGCCACCACCACCAGGACCAGCGCGGATAGCGGCCCGGTAATGGCCAGCAGCCACTTGCGGCCCACGCGCTCCACAAGGAGCGCTGCCGCGATCACGCCCAGGAGCCCGACGGCGGCCATCCCCGCCGTCGTCAGGAACGCCTTGTACTCGGCGAACCCGGCGCCGATCAGGATCCGCGGCATCCAGGTCAGGGACAGGTAGTAGACCAGCAGGATGCTCATGAACAGCGCCCAGGCAGCGGTGGTGATCTTCCAGTTGAACTCCCAGACCCCGCGCAGCTGCTGCCACGCGCTGCCGGCGGAAAACCGCGGGACGGCCTGGGGCTCGGGCAGGCTGTAGGCCCGGGGTTCGGCTCCGGTGGCCTCGACCAGGCCGTCGATCACCCGGGCGGCTTCTTCGCGGCGTCCCTTGCGGATCAGGAACAGCGGCGACTCGGGAACGCTTCGCCGCACCCAGAACACCAGCAGGGCAGGCAGCACCATGACGAGCATCGTCAGGCGCCAATCGGCAAAAGCGGCGACGAGCCAGGCGGACACGAACCCGCAGAGCGCAGCACCCACGGGCCACCAGCCGTCCATCGCGGTGAGCACCTTGCCGCGCTGCCGTCGGGGCGTGAACTCGCCCACCAGCGCGTAGTCCACGGGAATGCAGCCGCCCAGGCCGAACCCGGCCATGAAACGGAACACGCAGAACCAGAGGAAGTCGGGGGAGAAGGCGCCTAGCACCGTGAAGAGCGAGAAGATCAGCAGCGTGGCCGTGAACGCCTTCCTGCGTCCGATGGTGTCGGCGATGGTGCCCCAGATGAAGGCACCCAGGGCCATGCCGATGAGGTTGGCCGTGCCGATCCAGCCGGCCTCGCCCGGGGTGAGGCTCCAGTGGGTGGACAGCAGCGGAATGAGAATGCCGTTGAGGGTGACGTCCCAGGCGTCGAACATGAACCCCAGGCCGCCGATCACGAAGATCCGGCCCTGCACTTTCCAGCGCCACGGCAGTTCCTGGACTACCTGCTCGCCACTGGGCACAGCGGTGTAAATATTCATCTCGGCCTCCTGCTTAAACCTTACGTTGCGGAACGTCCCGAAGCGGCGGACCGGGAACGCCCGGAAGGGCCGGTCCCCCACGCAGGGGGCGGCCCGGCCTTCACACTGGGTCCGCCAGCAGAAGGGGCTCCGCCGACACGATAAACTGGGCCGTATCCCCACCAACCGCGGCACATCCACCGCGAGATAAAGACGGAGACTTTTGTGAGCTTGACGCAGCTTGACCGTGTTCCCATCCGCCGGGCCCTGATCTCGGTATACGACAAGACCGGTCTGGAGGAGCTCGCCAAGGGCCTGCACGCAGCAGGCGTCAAAATTGTTTCCACCGGCTCGACCGCCAAGAAGATCTCCGCGGCCGGCATCCCGGTCCAGGAAGTCGAAGAGGTGACCGGTTCCCCCGAGATGCTCGACGGCCGGGTCAAGACCCTGCACCCGCGCGTCCACGGCGGCATCCTCGCCGACCGCCGCGTCCCCGCCCACATGGAGACCCTCACCAAGATGGAGATCGAGGCCTTCGACCTCGTCGTGGTGAACCTCTACCCGTTCGTGGAGACGGTCAAGTCCGGTGCCGCCCAGGACGACGTCGTGGAGCAGATCGACATCGGAGGCCCCGCCATGGTGCGCTCCGCCGCAAAGAACCACGCCGCCGTCGCGATTGTGGTGGACCCGGCGTTCTACGGCGACGTGGTCAGCGCCGCCACCGAGGGCGGCTTCGACCTCAAGACCCGCCGCCGGCTCGCCGCGAAGGCGTTCGCGCACACCGCCACGTACGACACCGCTGTGGCCACCTGGACCGCCAGCCAGTTCCTCGACGAGGACGGCGACGGCGTCATCGACTGGCCCGCCTACGCCGGCCTCGCCCTGGAACGCTCCGAGGTGCTGCGCTACGGCGAGAACCCGCACCAGCAGGCCGCGCTCTACGTGGACAAGGCAGCCCCGGCAGGCATCGCCCAGGCCGACCAGATCCACGGCAAAGCCATGAGCTACAACAACTTTGTGGACGCCGACGCAGCACTGCGCGCCGCCTACGACTTCGCCGAGCCCGCCGTCGCCATCATCAAGCACGCCAACCCCTGCGGTGTGGCAGTGGCCTCTGCCGACGCTGCGGACTCCATCGCCGACGCCCACGCCAAGGCCCACGCCTGCGACCCCGTCTCCGCGTTCGGCGGCGTCATCGCGGCCAACCGCACGGTCACCGCCGGCATGGCCCAGACCGTGGCGGGCATCTTCACCGAGGTGGTCATTGCCCCCGGCTTCGAGCCCGAGGCCGTGGAAATCCTCTCCAAGAAGAAGAACATCCGCCTGCTGACACTGCCCGAAGGCTACGGTCGCTACCCGACTGAAATCCGGCAGGTTTCCGGCGGGGTGCTGGTACAGGTCGCCGACAAGGTGGACGCCGACGGCGACAACCCCGCCAACTGGACGCTTGCCGCCGGCGAAGCAGCCGACGACGCCACGCTGGCCGACCTCGCCTTCGCCTGGACCGCCTGCCGCGCCGCCAAGTCCAACGCCATCCTGCTTGCCTCCAACGGTGCCGCAGTAGGCATCGGCATGGGCCAGGTCAACCGCCTGGACTCCTGCAAGCTTGCCGTTGAGCGGGCCAACACACTGGGTGTCCAGGTTGAGTCCGACGTCGACGGTGCCGGCGGCGCTTCGAACGCCGACGCAGCCGGCGCCCCCGCCCGTGCGCGCGGCGCGGTGGCTGCCTCCGACGCGTTCTTCCCGTTCGCCGACGGCCTGCAGATCCTGATCGACGCCGGCGTGCGGGCTGTGGTGCAGCCCGGCGGCTCGGTCCGTGACGAGGAAGTCATCGCTGCAGCCAACGCTGCGGGCATCACCATGTACTTCACCGGCGCCCGCCACTTCTTCCACTAATCCCACCGCCGCCCTAACCTCGCTGGCGCTCGGCCAGGGAACCCGGGCGGCGTGGGCCCAGCAAAGCCCGACGGTGGCTGCCCCTTAAGGGACGGCCGCCGTCGCGCTTTAACTTGCTTTAGCTTTCTTCCGTTTCCTCCTGGGCCGGCAACCGGATGTCCCGGGGGACCGCTTCCGCCATCCGTTCCGGCGACCAGTAGGCCAGGATTTCCTCGGGCGCCTGGCTGACGCTGTGGCTTACCTCAGCGTCGCCAGTGCCGCCCGGGTCATCCTTATTTCCTCTGTGCACTGTCGTAGACCTTCATGATGGTCGAGCCCCAGAACGGCCCGAACATCGTGGTGGAACTGGTTCCGTACCCGTAGCTGTTGACCGAGTTCTGGAAGCCGTCGGCTGAACTTGCAGCGTCCGTGCCGCCCCGGGCAAACCAAGGGCCGCCCGAGGAACCGCCTGTCATGTCACAGGAAATGCCCTGGGAGTTGAACTGGGGGTTGATCGTGTCGTTCTTGGCCGTGCCTGTGCAGCTGACCAGGGTCTTGCCGGTGAACGGGGCTGCCGCCGGGTACCCATAGGACTTGTATGTCATGCCCCGGGGCTGGCTGAACTCCACACCGGACGCACCCACCCTGTCTGCCAAGGTCCTGCCACCCACCCGGGCCACCACGGCGAAGCCGGTGTCGTAGCGGATATCGCCGCCGGACGTCCAGTTCCGTGCCGCGTGCAGCGACCGGGCCGGCCATTGACCATACGGGGACTGCCCGTTGTTGTAGCCGGGAACAAACACCCAGTTGGTGGCGAAAGCGCCAGGTCCCTCGTTTACACAGTGGCCGGCGGTGGCCACGAGGCTCCTGTTCTGGGCAGCGACTGAGTTGCCGGAGCAGACGTAGTTGATTCCGGCGAGGGTGAAGAATACCTTGCCGATGTGCGGCACCGGGTTTTCGTCTGCGTGCAGTGCTGTGGTTACCGTGGTCTGCGCGGCGGTACCGGCGATTCTCGTTGGCGTTCCGGTTGCCACGGCAGCCGAAGGGGAAGAGCCCTTGTTTTCGTGCCTTGCCACGGCCTTGACGGCCAACACATCGCCGGGGAGGGCGGCGCGCATGCGCTCGGGAGTCCAGTAGCCCTGCGGGCTGGACACGGGGGTGCTTGCAACCTGCAGCTGGGTTGAATCCTGCGACGTTGCAGAAGAGGCTGTAGCGCCGCCGATGGCGCTCACCACCAGCAGCAAGCCCGTGGACAGGCTCACGAGGCTGCCAGCCAGAGTCTTTTTGCTCGTCATTTGCGGTCCTACCTATCAGGTGGGGCGGGCCCGGGAGGCCCGCCGGGTGACTGATTGACCTACCCGGGGATGACAAGCTCGGTTCAAAACGATTCAAGTTTTCTTGCCAGGTAGGGGTGGTGCTGATGCCCCTGCCGCAAGGGGTTCCAACTCAGTTCAGCCGCCGAAGCGGTATTCCTTTATGAGAGAAAGATTAGAGCCCCACCGCGCTGGGGACAATGGATAGTGTGGCGGAAGACACAGAAGCGGGGTAATTCAAGGGCTTCCGGCCGTCCGGGTAAGGTTCAACCGGTTCACCTCGGGTAAGTTAAAGGTTGGTGAAATAGACCGGAATACCAGATACAAGCCGACCTTCAGGGAGACGCCCGAGCATGGCCAAAATTATCTATACCCACACCGACGAAGCGCCGATGCTGGCCACATATTCGTTCCTGCCGATCATTGAGGCGTTCGCGTCCACGGCAGGTGTGCAGGTGGAGACCCGCGACATTTCGCTGGCCGGCCGCATCATCGCCGTCTTCGGCGACTACCTCACTGAAGAGCAGCAGATCGGCGACGCTCTGGCTGAACTCGGTGAACTGGCGAAGAAGCCGGAAGCCAACATTATCAAGCTGCCCAACATCAGCGCATCCGTGCCGCAGCTGAAGGCCGCCATCGCCGAGCTTCAGTCCCAGGGCTACAAGCTGCCGGACTACCCGGACAACCCCACGTCCGACGAAGAGACTGCCATCCGGTCCCGCTACGACAAGATCAAGGGCTCCGCCGTGAACCCGGTCCTGCGTGAAGGAAACTCGGACCGCCGCGCACCGCTGTCGGTTAAGAACTACGCCCGCCAGAACCCGCACTCCATGGGTGCCTGGACCTCCGAGTCCAAGACCAACGTGGCCCACATGGACGCCAACGACTTCCGCGCCAACGAGAAGTCCGTGGTGGTCCCGGCCGACGGCACCATCGAAATCCAGCTGGTCCGCGAGGACGGCACGGTCAAGGTCCTGAAGAAGGCTTTCCCGGTCCTCGCCGGCGAGGTCATCGACGGTACCGTGATGCGCGCCGCCGCCCTGGACGAATTCCTGGCCGCACAGGTTGCCCGTGCCAAGGAAGAGGGCGTGCTCTTCTCCGCACACCTGAAGGCCACCATGATGAAGGTCTCCGACCCCATCATCTTCGGCCACGTGGTCAAGGCTTACTTCTCCGAGCTGTTCGACACCTACGGCAAGCAGCTCGCCGCGGCCGGGCTCAGCCCCAACAACGGCCTTGCCTCCATCCTCAACGGACTGGACGAGCTGCCCGAGGACGTCCGCGAAGGCGTCCAGGCCGCCATCAAGAAGGGCCTCGAAGAGGGCCCCGCGATCGCCATGGTCGACTCCGACAAGGGCATCACCAACCTGCACGTCCCCAGCGACGTCATCGTGGACGCCTCCATGCCCGCCATGATCCGCACCTCGGGCCACATGTGGGGCCCGGACGGCAAGGAAGCGGACACCCTGGCAGTCCTCCCGGACAGCTCCTACGCCGGCATCTACCAGGTTGTCATCGACGACTGCCGCGCCAACGGCGCCTTCGACCCCACCACCATGGGCACCGTCCCGAACGTCGGCCTCATGGCCCAGGCTGCAGAAGAGTACGGCAGCCACGACAAGACCTTCGAGGCCCAGGTCCCGGGCAAGATCCAGGTGGTCGACGGCTCGGGCAACGTCCTGATCGAACACGAAGTTGCCCCGGGGGACATCTGGCGCGCCTGCCAGACCAAGGACCTGCCCATCCGCGACTGGGTCAAGCTGGCCGTGAACCGCGCACGCGCTTCCCAGACGCCTGCTGTGTTCTGGCTCGACGAGACCCGCGCGCACGACGCCAAGCTCATCGAGAAGGTCCGCGAATACCTGCAGGAGCACGACACCGAGGGCCTGCAGATCGAGATCCTGTCTCCGGTGGAGGCCACCGCCTTCACCCTGGAGCGCATCCGCAAGGGCGAGGACACCATCTCCGTCACCGGTAACGTGCTCCGCGACTACCTCACGGACCTCTTCCCGATCCTGGAACTGGGCACCAGCGCCAAGATGCTGTCCATCGTTCCGCTGATCAACGGCGGCGGCCTCTTCGAGACCGGAGCCGGCGGCTCCGCCCCGAAGCACGTCCAGCAGCTGCTAAAGGAAAACCACCTGCGCTGGGACAGCCTGGGTGAATTCCTGGCCCTGGCCGTCAGCTTCGAACACCTGGCCAACACCACGGATAACGCCCGCGCGCAGGTCCTGGCCGACACCCTGGACCGCGCCACCGGCACGTTCCTGCTCGAGAACAAGTCCCCGAGCCGTAAGGCCGGCGAGCTCGACAACCGGGGCAGCCACTACTACCTGGCGCAGTACTGGGCGCAGGAGCTCGCCAAGCAGACCGAGGACGCCGAACTCGCAGCCTCCTTCGCATCGGTCGCCGACGCGCTTACTTCCAACGAGGAGGCCATCACCTCCGAACTCCTGGGCGCCCAGGGCCAGCCGGTGGACATCGGCGGCTACTACCGCCCGGACGCCGAGAAGGCTGCCGCAGTGATGCGGCCGTCCGCGACACTCAACAAGATCGTTGCCAGCCTGAGCTGATTCTCTGGCTCCCGGCCGCGTCTCCAAGCTGAGCACTGAAGCGCCCCGTCACTCGGTTGAGTGGCGGGGCGCTTCTTTGCTTGCCGGGACTGCCATCGGTTGGGAGTGTGACCTACCGGTCAGGAATGTCGTCGCGGCGGGTGTCCGTGTGCCGGGTCTCATTCCGCGGCTCGCCGGTGTCGTCGTCACCGTACGGGGCGTCGACCGCCATGTCAGGGTCGGTGCTGACGGGCCGCTCGGTTGCCGAGGCGTCGTAGGCGTCGCCTGATTCGTAGCTGCGGCCCGGGACCGCGTCCATGCCGGCCCCCTCGGAGTAGCCGGTGCTCGCGCCCGGGTCACCGTTGCCGCCGGCCGCTGTAGTGCCCATGCCGACGCCGGTCCCTGCCGTTCCAGCGCCGACACCGGTGGTCCCGGCTCCAGCGCCGGCAACACCCGCGGTCCCGGCTCCGGCCCCGGCGCCACCTGCGGTCCCAGCTCCGACCCCGGTGCCAGCACCCATGCCGCCTCCCATGCCAGCCGCCGTCGAACCCGTATCACCTTCCACCTCGCCGCCGCTGACGCTTTCACGCCAGGCGCCGGTTTCCGTGTCGCGTTCCTCGATGAATTTTTTGAATTTTCTCAGGTCCGAGGCGACCTGCCGGGAATCGAGCCCGGTGGCTGCACCGAGCTTCTCCATCGCCGATTCAGGCTCCCACGTCAGCTCGACGTTCACCTTGGTTTCGTTGGCGCCCACGGACTCGAACCATACTGTGCCGGCATTGCGGGGTTCGTTCAGGCTCTCCCAGGTGACCCGTTGGTCCGGCTCCTGGACGGTGATCTGGGCGTCGTACTCGCGCTTCACACCGGCGATGCTGGTTTCGAAATGAACAGTGGTGTCGTCGAGCTGGCGGACGGCGTCGACGCCGCTCATGAAATTGGGGAAATCCTCAAACTGGGTCCATTGGTTGTACGCCTGGCGTACGGGGACATCGACGGTGATCGATTCCTGGACAGTTGCCATGCTTGGTTCACTCCTTCGGCGTACGGGCAGCTGGCCCGTGGTTCTGATTGCCCTTGTTCGGATGGAACACCTCCAACGTAGCGGGAAGCCGTCGGCATTTGAAGAGCGAAACTAAGCCTGCTGACTATGAAGCTCAGGCGGGCCCAGATGACGGCACGCGGTTGTGGGAGGCCACACGTTTTCATAGGGTACTAAGCAGGCTTATCTTTCGGTCGGGTGCCCAGCGCCTAGGCCGAGCCCTGCTAGGCCGCCGTTTCGGAAAGGATCCTCTCTGTGCCTGAAGAACCAGCTATCAACATCCCGGGAGCGCCGGCAGGCGAGCAACCCGCCGTCGTCGAACCCACCACCCCGCGGGAACCGCTGCCGCCCAAGCCGGACCAGCAGGGCCCGGAAGCGGTGTCTCCCACCGGCAGCCCCACGGGGGCGCCGGAACACTCCCGGGCACAGTCCGGCCAGTACCTGACCACCGCACAGGGGCTCCGGCTGGCGGACACGGACCACTCGCTGAAAGCGGGGCCTCGGGGACCGATCCTGCTCCAGGACCACCACCTCCGGGAGAAGATCACCCACTTCGACCACGAGAGGATTCCGGAGCGCGTGGTGCACGCCCGGGGCGCCGGTGCCCACGGCGTCTTCCGTTCGTACGGTACCGCCGCCAACATCACCCGGGCAGGCTTTCTCGCCAAGGATGTGGAAACGCCGGTGTTCGTCAGGTTCTCCACGGTCCTGGGCTCACGCGGGTCCGCCGACACCGTCCGTGACACACGGGGTTTCTCCACGAAGTTCTACACCGACGAGGGAACCTACGACCTCGTGGGCAACAACATTCCCGTGTTCTTCATCCAGGACGGAATCAAGTTCCCGGACATCGTGCACGCCGCGAAGCCGCATCCGGACCGCGAGATCCCGCAGGCCCAAAGCGCCCACGACACGTTCTGGGACTTCGTGTCCCTGCACACCGAGGCGCAGGCGCACACCATGTGGAACATGTCCGACCGCGGGATTCCGCGTTCCTACCGGACCATGGAGGGCTTCGGAGTCCACACATTCCGACTGGTCGACGCCGAGGGCGCGACCACGCTGGTCAAGTTCCACTGGAAGCCGAAGCAGGGCGTGCACTCCTTGGTCTGGGAAGAGGCCCAGATCATCAACGGCATGGATCCGGACTTCCACCGGCGGGACCTGGCCGATGCGATCGAGGCCGGCGCGTACCCGGAGTGGGAGCTGGGCATCCAGACCTTCCCCGACACCGAAGACCAGATGTTCGAGGGGATCGACCTGCTGGACCCGACAAAGTTTGTGCCTGAGGAGCTCGCCCCGGTGCAGCCGATCGGCCTGATGACGCTCAACTCCAACCCGGTCAACTACTTCGCGGAAACGGAGCAGGTGGCCTTCCATCCGGGTCACCTCGTGCCGGGCATCGACGTCACCAACGACCCGCTGCTGCAGGTCAGGCTGTTCTCCTACCTGGACACCCAGATTTCGCGGCTGGGCGGCCCGAACTTCGCGCAGATTCCCATCAACCGCCCGCAGGCTCCGGTGAACGACATGCTGCGCGACGGCATGCACCAGACCGCCGTCCACGCGGGGGTGGCGCCCTTACCGGCCCAATTCCCTCGACGGCGGCTGCCCGTTCAAGGCCGGGGCGGACCTCGGGGCGTTCGTGGATGTCCCGGAAGCGGTGGCGGAAGCCATCAAGCAGCGCAAGAATCCCGCTTCCTTCGACGACCACTACAGCCAGCCGCGGCTGTTCTTCCGGAGCCTCACGCCCGTGGAGCAGGATCACGTGATCCAGGCTTACACGTTCGAGCTCGGGAAGTGCTACGAGAAGCCGGTCCGTGAGCGCCAGCTGCTCGCCCTGGCAAACATCGATGCCTCGCTGTGCGCTGCCGTGGCCCGCGGGCTCGGCATGCCCGCCCCTGAGGCCACCGAGGACGTGCCGGACGCCCAGCCCAGTCCCGCCGTGTCCCAGCTGGGGAAGACCTGGCCGGTGGCCGGCCGCGTCGTCGGAATTGTGGCGGACGAGTCGAGTGACCTGGAGGCTGTTCGGGATGCCCGCAAGGCGCTCGACGACGCCGGCATCGTGCCGCTGGTGATCGCACCATCCGGTGGGACGCTTGGCGGAGAGACCGACGGCGGGATCCCGGTTCAGCGGACCTACCTCACTGCCCGCTCCACCGAGTTCGACGCGGTCATCGTGGCAGGATCCGGTGCGCCGGCGGCCGACGCCGAACAGGGGCTCGATGCGAAGGCCGGTAAACCCGGTGCTTCGCTAGATCCCCGCATCGTGCTGCTGCTGTCAGAGGCTTTCCGCCACGCCAAGGCCATCGGGGCGTGGGGATCCGGCTCCGCAGGGGTGGATGCGGCCAGCATCCCGGACGATGCGGCAGGCGTGGTGCTGGGCGACAGTGCCGGCCAGGTGGTTCCGCAGATCCAGGAGCTGTTGGCCGCACACCGGGCGTGGGAGCGGTTCCCGGCAGCCGCTTCCTGACCGGCGACGAAGCTTTCTGACGGCGGAAAACCTTCCTGATCGAGTAAGAACAAGGGCTGGTCCCCGGTGGGCACTAGTCCTTGTTCTTGCCTGAACCCTTGTCCTTGCTCCCCTCCGATTTGCCCTTGCCGGAATTGTCCTGCCGTCCGCTGTTGGCGGGAACCGGTACGGGGGCGGGGAGGGGAGCCGGGACCACCACTGCGGGCGCAGTCGTCGGCGAGGGTTTCGCGGTTGCCGTGGCCTTTGCAGCGGCAGCCCGGGCAGCCGCGTCCGCCGCTGCCTTTTTGGCTGCCTGCGCTGCCGTGAGGTCGGCGCGCACGGAGTTGATGGCGGCAGTTATGCTCCGGTGGCGTTTGAAGGAGACCTGCCCGGCAGCCGCCGCAGCATCCAATTCGGAGGACAGGCTGTCCAGGGACTTCAGGGCGGCGGAGGGGTTGCTTCCGGCAGCAGCCCTGGTGACCTCCAGGACCTGCTGCTGAAACTTTGCAGCCGCGTTCGTCTCCAGCTCCGGGGCGGCGCCCGCGCAGCCGGCCAGTCCGGCTGCCAGCATGCACCCGGTGAGGACGGTGAGCGCCCGGCGCCACACGGCCGGTGCCCGGCTCGGGCTCATGGTTCAACGCTCCTTTGCAGCTGCACGAGATGGTCACCCAAGGTGCCGCTCACGCTGGGGTAAGGAACGACGTGGGGCGTATCAGCTGAGTTGGCGGCCACGGTCACGGCGGCTGCTCCGCCAAGCAGGGCTGCCGCCGCAAGGGCGGAACCGATCCGAAAGCGCCGGCTCCGGCGTTTGGTTCCGGCCGCGCGGCTGTTCCGGCCTGGAGCAGCTGACCTGCCCGGTGTCTTGGCTGTTGTTTTGGCTGTTGTTTTGGCTGTGGACTCCGTTTCAGAAATTCCGGCCGGAAGAATCGACGGCGGCCGCGACGGGAGTGCGGGGAGAACGCGGGTGTGCTCCTCGGCGAGGTCTCCGGGGGCGGAGTCCGGTGAAACGAGGGCGTGCCGGAGAGCCATTTCTAGATCTGCGGCGGAGGGCCGTTCCAGCGGTTCGAGGGCGGTCATAGACGCCAGCAGGTGCTGCCATTGGGTGGGCAGGTCGGCAGGAATTTCAGGGGCCCGATGCAGCCGGGCCACTGCCGATTCCACCGCGCTGCCGGGATACTCGACGGTGCCCTTGATGCATTCAAGCAGCACGAGGCCGAGCGAATAGATGTCTGACGCGGGCGAAAGCGGGGAGCCCATCGCCTGCTCAGGGCTCAGGTAGGCTGCCGTGCCCACCATGGTGCCGGTGGCGGTGAGGCGGGTCCCGTCCACGATCCGGGCAATGCCGAAGTCCGTCAGTTTCGGCCGCACCGGCTCGCCGGGCCGGACCTGGATGAGGAGAATGTTGGCGGGTTTGATGTCGCGGTGGATGATGCCCAGCCCGTGAACGTAGGCTAGGGCATCCGCAACCCCGGCGCCGATGACGGCCACCTCCTCGAGCGGAACACGGCTATGCCGGATGCGGCTGCGCAGGTCCTGCCCGTCTACCAGTTCCATGGTGAGGAAGGGCCTGGGCTGGTCCGGGACGCGCGTATCTACGCCGGCGTCGAACAGCGTGACTAGGCTGGGATGGTTCAGCGTCGCCAGGAGCCGGATCTCGGCTTCCTGGCGTTTGAGTTCATCGGCATCTGCGGTCTGGGGGGCGAAGAGCTTCAGGGCCACGTCCCTGCCCAGGTTCTGGTCCCTGGCCGCGTAGACCGATGACATGCCGCCGCGTCCGATCACCCCACCCAGCAGGTACCGCCCGCCCAGTACCTCCGTTGTCACCCCGCTGTGCGTTTCTTTCAACACGTTGCCGTCCTTCTCAGTTCTGGCTCGGTGTTAAGAGTAATACGTCTACTTACTAATTGATGCCGCAGGCTGATTTCCGGGGAGCGGCCCCGGATACCGGTGGGCCGGGACCTGGCGCGCCGGGTGCGCCGGCGGGGGCGCCGGCGGGCGGGGACGCGGCTTCGCCGGCGGCCCGGCATCCGGTAGTCCAGAAGACTGCCGCGATGCGGACCGCCGACGAAGAGCGGTTATTCCTGTCCGGACAGGATCCGGACTGTCAGGCCTTCTTCCTTTGGATCACCAGCAGCGCGCCGATAGCGAGCAGGGCCAGGGCGAGAGGCAGCAGCGCAGCATCGGCTCCGGTGTTGGCGAGCGTCTGCTGTGCGGTGGCCATGTTTCCCGTGGCCATGGTTGCGGTGCTTGCCGATGCCGAGGCGCCTGTGGTCAGCGAGCCGGCGGGCAAGATGGCCGCAGCACCAGTCGTCGTGGTCACGGTGCCATTGTCGGTGCCAGCTGCGGCTCCGCCGGTCGTGTCCATTCCCGTTCCACTACCGTCGGTTCCAGTCGTGTCGGTGCCGGTCGTGTCCGTTCCGGTTGCACTACCGTCGGTTCCAGTCGTGTCGGTGCCGGTCGTGTCCGTTCCGGTTGCACTACCGTCGGTTCCCGTTCCGTCTGTGGCGGTTCCATCAGTGCCCGTACCGTCGGTTCCGGTTCCGGCTCCATCGGTACCGGTTCCGTCCGTTCCGTCACCCGGATCGGAGCCGTTTTCGGTTCCATCACCCGGATCAACAGCGGGCGGCGTCGTCACAGTCCCTGCGCCGAGGCCGATGCCCAAGTCGACACCCAGGTCTACGGATGCATCAGTTCCCGTGCCGAGCCCGAGGTCAATGGTGCCTTCAGCACCACTTCCCAGGGAACCCGTGCCGCCGAGGTTGACGTCGACCAGGGCGGTGGCGTCGGCGGCGGGAACGGTGGTGTCGGTTCCGGTGCCGGTGGCGTTGCCCAGGTTGACGTCGAGTGCGGCTGCTACTTCGGCGGCCGGAACGGTGCCACCCGTTCCCGTCGTGTTGCCGAGATTGACGTCTGCGGCGGCTGCCACGCTGGCTACGGGAGCAGCCGGGGCGGTACCCGTCGAGTTGCCGAGGTTGACGTCGAGTGCGGCTGCCACGTCGGCGGCGGGAACGGTGGTGTCGGTTCCTGTCACCTGGGTGTTGCCGAGGTTGACGTCGACCAGGGCGGTGGCGTCGGTGGCGGGAACGGTGGTGTCGGTTCCTGTCACCTGGGTGTTGCCGAGGTTGACGTCGACCAGGGCGGTGGCGTCGGTGGCGGGAACGGTGGTGTCGGTTCCTGTCACTGCAGTGTTGCCGAGGTTGACGTCGACCAGGGCGGTGGCGTCGGTGGCGGGAACGGTGGTGTCGGTTCCTGTCACTGCAGTGTTGCCGAGGTTGACGTCGACCAGCGCTGCTACGTCAGCGGCAGGAACTGCGGTGTCCGTTCCGGTCAATGCAGTGTTGCCCACGTTGACGTCTGCGGCGGCCGCCACGTCGGCTACCGGAGCAGCCAGGGCGGTACCCGCCGTCGTGTTGCCGAGGTTTACGTCGACCACGGCGGTGGCGTCAGCCGCGGGAGCAGCCGGGGCGGTACCCGCCGTCGTGTTGCCGATGTTTACGTCTACCAAGGCGGTGGCGGCCGGTGCCACGGCGGTAGTGCTGCCGTTCGACGTACCGGTGTTGAGGTCGGCATTTACGCTGACCGTGGAAGAATTCGACGGCGCTGGGCCACCCAGCAGACCCAGCGACGTCGAAGCATTTAGGTCCGCCGAAGCGGTTTCAGACGCGATATTGACCGCGGCTGTGGCAGTGGTGTCCGCGCTCGCCGCGGTAGCGCCGAGGGCAAGTAGCCCGCCGGCAAAGAGGGTGCCTAATAGGCCCCTGCGAACTGTCTGGTGCATTGTGATGTCTCCTGAAAAGTTGTTGTCAGGTGCTCAAGGCAGCCTGATTGGCCGTGTGTCTGCCGCAGGGAGGCAGAAGGGGCCCAACTAGTCAGGAGAGGAGCCGGGGTCGATGGCCACCGGCGAAGGAACATGCTGAAGGGGGCCGCTGACAGGGACAAAGCCCATGAGCGGCAGGTATTCAAAGGGGCTGTTCAGCCAGGCGGCCGAAGCGGAAGGGCCGCCGGATGAGGTGCCGCTTCCCGAGCCTGAGGCCGGGGCCGGAAGCAGCGCCTCCGGTGATGGCGTACGGTCTTCACCGGATGGCGAGTCTCCGCCGGCAGGGACTTCCGGGCCGGACCCCGTGGGGTTGGCAGCTTTCGGCGCAACAGGGTGGCTGAAATGAGCCGGTGATCCGACGGCCGGTTGAACAGGCAGCGCGGACACCACCGAGGGCCCGGCGGCGATGCCAAGCGGGGCCTCTGGACTTGCGGGAATTTGCCTCGTTTCGGCGAGGTCAACTGCCGGGAGCCGTTCTGGTCCCGCGACAAGGCCCGCCACGACGTCCGTGACGGGTGCAGTGACCGGTGCCGTCAGAGGGGGCGCCTCGGTGAGCACGTCAGTGACCGTGTCGACGGGAAGCCCGACAGGGAGGGCATCAGTCACCGGGCTCACGGCGTCGGTTACTGGTTCCACGACGTCGGCTACTGGCTTAACGGCCTCGGCCACCGGCGTCACGACTGTTTCGGCCGTCTCCGTCAGTGCCCCATCAGCAGCGGAGGCTACGGGGCCGGTGACTCCAGCCAGGGTGTCATCAGGAAGCGCCTCGCCCAGAGGCAGTCCGCCGAGAGCGGCGTCAACGGGCTCCACTATGGACGCCACAACCGGCGCAACGACGGCGACGGGTGGCGCTGGTGTGGAAGGAACGGGGTCCACGGGTGGAGGCGCAACAACCGGAGGCTGTTCGGCCGGCACCGGCGCAACCGTAGCCGGCGATGAGGCCGGCAGGGCTGCCGGATCAATGGCCAGAAGCGGCAGGGGAGCTACAGCCTGCGTGGGCTGAGCAGCGGCGGGGGCTTCATGTGCTTTCGCGGAGACCAGCTCCACAACGGTTCCCGCCATGCCGCCCGTACTGCCTTCGACGGACGAGACAGCGGAGGAAATGCTGCCGCCCAGCGAATCAGATAGGTGTGAATTGTCGGCGTCCGCGGCCGGGGCGGATACCGCCAGCCAGGCCACAGCAGCGGCGCCGGCCAAAAGAACCGGGCGCAAAGGGCGCAGCGCAGACCACGACAAAGCTGCGATGGTCATGCTTTACACCCCCAATCCATCGAGTGAATCGACGATCGACTACAGCCTAAGCCTGCCCCAAAGTGAGAGTCCAGACCCGGGCGAGTATTTCTTTCGATTGGATGAAGGGCCGGAAGGGCTCCTCAGTGCGCATCGTTCGGATACGCGACACCGAGCTGGGCGCGCACGCCGTCGAACAGCCGCATCGTGTTAAGGGAGTCCTCCAGTGGCATGACCGGGCTCTCGGTGAGGCCCTGCTGGACGCACCGGGTCACCTCACGTAGCTCGTACGTGTAGCCCCGGCCCGTCACCTCGAAGTGTTCCGTCCGCGGTGTCTCCTGCCCGATCCCTACCACCAGTTTCTTGGGGTTGTTGATTGAGCCGAGTGTCTGCAGGTACCCCAGGCTGCCCGCAACCGTTGCGGCGCGGGGGCCATGGGCGAGCAGGGACGAGGTGAGCTGTGCCTGGGCGCCGTGATGGTAACCCAGCGTGAGCGCATTCTGGGCGTCCACGCCGTCGTCGTTCAAAGTGCCCATGGCACTGACCGTCTGCGGGAAACCCAGGGTGCCGAGGGCCCACAGCAGCGGGTAGACGGTGATGTCCAGAAGCGCGCCGCCGCCGTCCTGGACGGCCCAGAGCCGCGCGGTGGGAGAGTAGGGCGCGGGGAAGCCGAGGTCCGCCGTGACCCACTGGACGGTTCCGAGTTCGCCGGAATGCGCGATCTCGAAGGCCCGCTGCATGCTGGGCAGGAAGCGGCTCCACACGGCCTCCATCAGGAAAAGCTTCTTCTCACGGGCCACGTCGATCAGTTCGGACGCCTCACGGGCGTTGATGGTGAAAGCCTTTTCGCAGAGCACGTGCTTGCCCGCCCGCAGCGCAGCCAGCACCACCCGGTGGTGCTGGGCGTGGGGTGTGGCCACGTAGACCACGTCCACCGACTCGTCGGCGAGGAGCCGTTCATAGCCGTGCCGTCCGCCGTCGTCCCCGTACCCCACGGCAAAGCCGAACTCGGCTGCAAAAGCGTCCGCGGTGTGCTTCGCCCGTGAGCTGACGGCGTACAGTTCCGCGTCCTCCAGAAGCGCCAGGTCCTGCGACACCAGGGACGCAATCCGGCCGGTGGCAATGACACCCCAGCGCAGCCGGCGGCCTGTGGCGGCAAGGGGATCCTGGTTGGACTGGCTGAAGAGCCACGGCTTGGCGATCGGCGACGTCATGACGCCATCCTCTCACCCGGGTGCGGGAGCCTTGGGTCAAAACCCGCGAAAGGTGAGGGAGGATCGGGGTAAAACCTGCGAAAGGTGAGGAAGGATCGCATCAAAACCTGCGAAAGGTGAGGGAGGATCGGGGTAAAACCTGCGAAAGCTGATGGCGGGTTTTCGGCCCGCCCCCACCATTCCGACCCATCTGCGACGCTCCAGCTACTGCCGGCTGCTTGGAGTGCCGACGTCGACCTAGACTGCCGCCGGCTCCGCAGCCCGGCCGCGGACGGGTTCCTCCGTCAGCCTGCCCTGCTGCAGCCGGAACCGGCGGTCCGTCTTGTTGGCGAACGTGCGGTCGTGCGTGACCACCAGGATGGTGGTGTTGTGGTCGCGGCTGAGCGAGCTGAGCAGCTCGATGATGTGCTCGCCGGTCTGCTCATCGAGGTTGCCCGTGGGCTCGTCGGCGAGGATCAGCTTGGGTTCGTTGGCGAGGGCCCGGGCAATCGCCACCCGCTGCTGTTCGCCGCCGGAGAGCCGGTTGATGCGCCGGCCGTGCTTGTCCGGGTCGAGCTGCACCTGCTCCAGCAACGCCCGCGCCCGCTCTGCCCGGACGGCCTTCCGCACCCCGGCGAACTCCATGGGCAGCATGACGTTGTCCAGTGCGGACAGGTTGGGAACCAGGTTGAACTGCTGGAAGACGAACCCGATGTCGCGGCGCCTGTATTCGGTCAGCTTGCCGTCCGGCATGCCCGCCAGGCTCACGCCGTTGACGACGACGTCTCCGCTGGTGGGCTTGTCCAGCGCGCCCAAGAGGGACAAGAGAGTGCTCTTGCCGCTGCCGCTCTTGCCCACGATGGAGGCCAGCGTGCCCTGCTCCAGCTCGAAGCTGACGCCGTTGACCGGCTTGATGGTGCGGTCGCCCGACTTGAACGTGCGGACCAGATCCTTGACTTCAATCATGGCTATTCTCCTCGGAGGACTTCGATGGGGCGGATGCGGGCGGTGAGCAGGGCCGGAACCAGCGCGCCGATGATGGCGACGCCGAACACTGCCGCGATGCCGGCGGCAAGGATGCCGGGGGAGACGCTGGCGGTGACGGAGGTCAGCAGCTGGGAGGCGCCACCGAACGGTCCGCCCTGGCCGCCCGGGAATCCGCCGGTACCGCCGGCGAACCCGCCGCGCCCGGTGGGGGCCGCCGTCGTGCTTGTGCTGGAGCTGACCAGTGCCGAGGCGATGCCACCGCTGGCGAAGGAGGCGATGACGGCGCCCACCACGCTGCCGAGGGCCACCAGAACCAGGGCTTCGAGCACGAACTGCAGGCCGATGGTGCGGTTCGGTGCGCCGATGGCCTTGAGCACACCGATTTCGCGGCGTCGCTCGCGGACCAGCATGACCATGATCAGCAGGATGATCAGCCCCGCCGTGCCGAGTGCGGCGATGAACGCCACCATTGAGATGTTCTTGACGCTGTCCAGCGAGGTGAGGGCGGTTTCGAGGTTGCGCTGGCCCTGCGTGACATCGGCCTTGTCGGTGCCGAGCGCGTCCTGCAGTGCCGTCTTGGCGGCGTCGACGTTCTCCATGCTGTCCACCGTGACGATCATCGTGGACAGTTCGCCGGGCAGCTCGGCCAGGGTCTGCGCGGTGGGCAGCGTGACGTAGAGGGCGTTGTTGCCGAACGTGGTGCCGGCACCGAACAGGCCGGCGACGGTGAAGGTCTTGCTGTTGATGATGAAGGTGGAGCCCACCTTGAGGTTGTTCTTTTCGGCGAGGGTGGTGCCCAGCAGCGCCTTGGTGGACTCGGCCGTGTAGTCACCAAGTCCGGTGCCCGAAGTGAGTTCCAGCGCCTTGCCGGTGCTGTCCACCTCTGCGCCGGTTCCGGTCGCGGTTATGGGAAGGGACCGGGCCGGCTGGGTGGTTGCGGTGCTGCCGGTGGTGCCCGTGGTTCCGGTGCTGTCCTGGTTGCGGGCGCCGAGCGTTCCGGCGTCGACGGCGGCGGTGAGGCTGGTGGTCAGCGTGGTGGTGGTCTGGCCGCCGGGGCCGCCCTGCCCGCCGCCGGGGCCGGCCTGGTTGCCGGCTGCCGTCTGGGCTGCGGCCTCGGTTGCGTTGCGCAGCCTGAGCGCCTTGGTTCCAACGACGGCGGTCACGTTCGGGACGTCCGCCGCCGTCGCTGCCTGCTCGGCGGTGAGCGGCTCACCGCCGCCTTCGAAGCCCTGGCCGCCGGCCGGGTTCACCGTCAGCACGGTCCCCACGGAAGCGTTCAGCTCCTGGACTTTGGCGCCGACGGCCTGGTTGGCCACCAGCATGGCCAAAGCCAGGCCTATGGCGACCGCCAGTACGGCCACGACCGCCGCTGTTCGGACCTTGTTTCTAAACGCATTGCCTACACTTCGGGCGAGGACGCTCACTGCACTCCTTGGGATCACATGCCGGGGATTGTCCGGCTTCGGATCCCACACTGGTGCCCGCTGCTGTGCGCGCAACGGGCCGAACCTATGTTTGCGCTGTGAAGCCGGGACCCGTGAGAAGTGAACGAGCGTTACGGGGACACGCAAGAGCCCCGGCCCTCCCTGGTGAACTGGTCACGTGCGGGGGAGCCGGGGCTCTGCGGTGTCTGCGTCGGAAGCCGCTACTTGGTGATCGGGCCGAGAACCGGATCGTCCACGTAGGCCGTCTTGACGTTTTCCTTGGTCACGATGACCGGCTCCAGCAGGTAGGCCGGGACGGTCTTAACCTTGTTGTTGTAGGACTTGTCATCGTTGATCTCAGGCGTCTTGCCGGCCTGGATGTCCTTGACCATGACGATTGAGTGCTCAACGAGCTTGCGGGTGTCCTTGTTGATGGTGGAGTACTGCTCGCCGGCCATGATGGACTTGACCGACTCAACCTCGGAGTCCTGCCCGGTGACCACCGGAAGCGGCTTGCCGGCGGCCTTGACGGCGGTCAGCACTGCGCGGGCCAGGGTGTCGTTCGGGGACAGGACGCCGTCCAGCGACGCGGAGGTGTAGCTGCCGGTCAGGAGCGTGTCCGCACGGCGCTGGGCGTTTTCTGCCTTCCAGCCCTGGGTGACGGCCTGCTCGAAGGACTTCTGTCCGGAGAGAACCTTCAGGGTGCCGTCGTCGATCTTCGGCTGCAGGACGCTCATGGCGCCGTCGAAGAAGACCTTGGCGTTGGCATCGTCAGGGGAACCGGCGAAGAGCTCCACGTTGTACGGGCCGTTGGGCTTCTTGGCCTTCATGCCGTCCAGCAGCGCCTTGCCCTGCAGCTCGCCCACCTTGAAGTTATCGTAGGCCACGTAGTAGTCCACGTTCTCGGTGTTCAGCAGCAGGCGGTCGTAGGCGATGATGGTGGCGCCGGCGTCCTTGGCCTGCTTCAGCTGGGTGCCCAGCTGGGCGCCGTCGATTGCGCCGACGATGATGACCTTGGCGCCCTTGGTGATCATGGCGCTGATCTGGTTCTGCTGCTCCGAGACGCCGCCGTTGGCGAACTGCACGTCCGGCTTGAAGCCTGCCTGGCTGAGGCCGTCGTTGAACAGCTTCTCCGCCAGGACCCAGTTCTCACTGGTCTTCTGGGGGAGCGCGACGCCGATCGAGGAGTCCTTGGGGAACGCCTCGCCGCCGGCGGTGCCGCCGCCCGTCGTTCCTGTGTCGGAACGGCCGCAGGCTGTCAGCGCCAGTGCCGCAATGGCAGCGATTGCTGCCGCCTTTCCTGCCTTACCAATCATTCGCATTTGCTCGATTCACTTTCTATAGGGGTGGGAAATGCATCCGGGGAGCGGGCAGTGCTCAGGCTTCCCGGGAGATGGTTTCCTTGGTGGAAGTCACTTCGTCGGGCTGGAGCGGGGTGCCGCCGCTGGGGCGGTTGAAGCCCTGGGTCAGCATGCCGATGATGGAGCGCTTGCCCTGGCTCTTGTTGTAGACGTCGAACGCGACGGCGATCAGCAGGACCAGGCCCTTGATGATCTGGGTCAGGTCGGCACCGACGCCGAGGAGCTGAAGGCCGTTGTTCAGCACGGCCATGACCAGGCCACCGACGATCGAGCCGATCACGGTGCCGACGCCGCCGGTAACCGCCGCGCCGCCAATGAACACCGCGGCGATGGCATCAAGTTCCCAGCCGACGCCGTCGAACGGGCCGGATGCCGTGGAGCGGCCCACGAAGATCATGCCGGCGAGGCCGGCCAGGATGGCCATGTTCATCATGACCAGGAAGTTGACCTTCTTGGACTGGACGCCGGAGAGTTCGGCGGCGTGGCGGTTGCCACCCACCGCGTAGATGTGGCGGCCGACGACGGTCTTGGAGGCGATGAAGCCGTAGATCAGGACCAGGACGGCGAGGATGAGGCCGGGGATGGGGAAGGATGTGCCCGGGCGGCCGGTGGCGAACAGGTAGGTGGCATAAAGAATCGCACCGCAGACCAGGATGAGCTTGGTGGCCACCACCCAGCCCTCGGGGACTTCAGCGCCGAGGGCCTTCGCGGTGCGGCGGTTGCGGAGTTCGCTGAACACCACGAACGCGACGGCGAGCAGGCCCAGCAGCAGGGTCAGGTTGTTGAAACCGGTGTTCGGGCCGACCTCCGGAAGGTAACCGGAGCCGATGTACTGGAAATCCGACGGGACGGGGATGGTGTTGGACTTGCCGACGAACTGGTTGAAGCCGCGGAACAGGAGCATGCCGGCCAGGGTGACGATGAACGCGGGGATGCCCACGTAGGCGGTCCAGAACCCTTGCCACGCCCCGATCAGGGCACCGAGGGCGAGGCCCAGCAGAATGCCGGCGTACCAGGGGATGCCCCAGTCCCGGATGGCCAGCGCCACCGTGACGCCGACGAACGCCGCCACGGATCCGACTGACAGGTCGATGTGCCCGGCGATGATCACCAGCACCATGCCGATGGCCAGGATCAGGATGTAGGAGTTGCCGTTGAAAAGGTTGATCACGTTGCCCGGTGTCAGCGTGCGGCCCTGGGTAGCGAATTGGAAGAAGATGATCAGTGCCACCAAGGCGAAGATCATGCCGAATTGGCGGGTGTTGCCGCCAAAGAGCTTCTTGAGCGCGTTCATTTTGTCAGTCCTTGTTCTGGAAGGTTCTGGAGGGTTCCAGAGGGTCAGGCGGTTTTTCGGGCGGAGGTCATGAGTTTCATCAGGCTTTCCTGGCTGGCGTCGTCCTTGTCCAGGACGCCGGTGATGGAGCCTTCGAAGATGGTGTAGATGCGGTCGGAGAGTCCCAGCAGTTCGGGGAGTTCGGACGAGATCACGATGACGCCCTTGCCCTGGTTGGCCAGCTGCTGGATGATCCCGTAGATCTCGTACTTGGCCCCGACATCGATGCCGCGGGTGGGCTCATCGAGGATCAGCAGGTCCGGGTCAGTGAACATCCACTTCGCCAGAACCACCTTCTGCTGGTTCCCGCCGGACAGTTTGGCCACGCCCTCCTCCACGGACGGCGTCTTGGTCCGCAGGGACTTGCGGTACTGCTCGGCCACCGTGAATTCCTTGTTCGCATCGACCACAAGGCCCTTGGTGATCTTCTTCAGCGCCGCCGAAACGGTGGTGGTCTTGATGTCATCCAGCAGGTTCAGGCCCAGCGACTTCCGGTCCTCCGTGACGTAGCCCAGGCCTGCGTCGATGGCCTGCTTGACGTTCTTCAGGTGGAGTTCCTTGCCGTTCTTGTAGATCTGGCCGCTGATATAGCGGCCGTAGGAACGGCCGAACACCGATCGTGCCAGTTCGGTGCGGCCGGCGCCCATGAGTCCGGCGAAACCGACGATCTCGCCGCGGCGGACGAAGAAGTTCGAACCCTTGCAGACCAGGCGGTCCTGCACCTGCGGGTGCCCGACCGTCCAGCCCTTGACCTCGAACAGGACCTCCCCGATCTTGGGTTCGTGGTCCGGGAACCGCGATTCCAGGGTGCGCCCCACCATGCCCTTGATGATGCGGTCCTCGTCGACGCCGTCGGCCTTC
The DNA here is from genome assembly GCF_044054585.1 of Arthrobacter sp. UC242_113. Taxonomy (NCBI): domain Bacteria; kingdom Bacillati; phylum Actinomycetota; class Actinomycetes; order Micrococcales; family Micrococcaceae; genus Arthrobacter; species Arthrobacter sp. UC242_113. The sequence goes on from NZ_CP171968.1 coordinate 405,143, forward strand.
ACGTTGAGGGTCTCGATGGACTTGCCGTCACGGATGATGGTGATGGAGTCGGCGATCTGTTCGATCTCGTTGAGCTTGTGGGAAATGATGATGGACGTGATGCCGCGGCCCTTCAGGCCGAGGATCAGGTCCAGCAGGTGCTGGGAGTCGGATTCGTTCAGTGCGGCCGTCGGCTCGTCCAGGATGAGTAGCTTCACGGACTTGTTCAGCGCCTTGGCGATCTCCACCAGCTGCTGCTTGCCGACGCCGATTTCCTTGATCGGGGTGTCCGGGTCCTCGCGCAGGCCCACCCGGGCGAGCAGCTCGCGGGAGCGGGTGCGGGCTTCGGCCCAGTCGATCACTCCGCGCTTGACCGGTTCGTTGCCCAGGAAGATGTTCTCCGTGATGGAGAGCTCCGGGATGAGCGCCAGTTCCTGGTGGATGATCACGATGCCCGCGTGTTCGCTGGCCCGGATGTCCTTGAACTGCTGCACCTCGTTTTGGTACACGATGTCGCCGTTGTAGCTGCCGTAGGGATACACGCCGGAGAGGACCTTCATGAGGGTGGACTTTCCGGCGCCGTTTTCCCCGCAGATCGCGTGGATCTCCCCGGCCTTCACCACCAGGTTCACATCGGACAAGGCTTTAACGCCCGGGAATTCCTTGGTGATGGACCGCATCTCCAAGAGAACCGGCTCGCTCTGCGTGTTGAGGGACGTCATTTGCCCTTACGCCTCCAATGCATTGACTTCGTTGTCTTCCCTGCAATCCGCAGGGCCGTCTGATGAAAAAAGTAGATGGAGCATGCCCTTGTCGTCAAGTATTTAACGCAACGGCGGGATAACGAAACGCTACGTGCGCCGGATTCCGGCGTGCTGGAAGACCAGGGATGCGGCGCCGAGGGCCTCCGCACGGTCGTTCAGGGAGGACATGGTCAGGGTGGTGGTTTCGCCGATCACCGGGACGGCGTGCCGCACCAAACCCCGCCGGATGGGGTCCAGCAGGATGTCGCCCAAGCCCGCCAGGGGGCCGCCCACCACGATGACCTCGGGGTTGATCAGGTTGGCCACATTTCCGAGCGCCCGGCCCACCGCGAGGCCCGCGTCGTCCACCACGCGCAGGGTGGCGGCATCCCTCGCCAGCGCCTTGCGCACGATGTCCTCGGGGGTCAGCGGACGCTCCTCACCCCGGCTGAGCAGTTCGATCATGGTGGTGGTGGAGGCGATGGTCTCCAGGCATCCCCTGTTGCCGCAGCGGCAGATCAGGCCGTGTTCGTGGATGGTCGCGTGGCCGATTTCGCCGGTGATCCCGACGTTGCCGTAGTACGGGTTGCCGTTGAGGATCAGGCCCGCGCCGATGCCTGATCCGATCTTCATGAAGAGCAGGTTGCTGATGCCGCTGTGCGGCCCCCAGGTGACCTCGGACAGTGCACCAAGATTCGAGTCATTGTCTACGAATATGGGGAACTGGAACGCCTCCTCGAGGCGTTCCAGGATGTCGATGCCCACCCATTCGGGCAGGATGGCCCCCTGCGCGACGGTGCTGGTCCGGCGGTCGATCGGGCCGGGGATTCCGACGCCGGCACCCACCACGGCGCTGCGCTCCACGCCGCTGTCCGCCAGCAGTTTTTCGAGCAGGGCGACGGCCGCCTGGATGCCCTGCTCCGCCTGGTGGCCGAGGGGCAGGAGTACCGATTCCTCGGCGATGATGTGGTAGCTGAGCGAGGCCAGAACCACCCGCAGGTGCCGCCGGCCGAAGTCGATGCCCACCGCCACGGCACCGTTGCTGTTGAGCCGGACGTTGAGTGCGCGCCGGCCGGAACTGGTGGTCGGCTCGGTGGAAGCCAGCCCGGAGTCCTGCATGATTTTGACGATGTTCGACACCGTGGCGGTGGACAGTCCCGTCTGCCGCGCCAGTTCCGCCTGGGTGGAAGGACCATTGAGCAGGCATTCGATGATCCGCTGCTGGTTCAGGTGCCTGAGGGCGGATTGCGACCCGGGGTTTTTGGTTCGGCTCCTCGTTGAGCGCGCTGGTGAGGGCATGAAATGAACATTGCACCATCGGCGGCCTTGTAGTCAAGAAGTTAACGCAAGGATCCGGCACTTGTAAGGACTCGGCCGCCGGACAATCCGTCCCGCGGACTGTGGGGCGCGGTGCAAATGGACCGGATCGGCAGCCCCCGCCCGCGGATACGCTGAAGGAAACGGCGTCCGGTGTTGGCCGGGCGTCCACAAAGACTTGAGGTGATCACGGTGAAGCTGGCGCTGATGCAGGCGAACTCCAGTGTTATGGACATTGAACGGAACTGCGAAGCTATTGACCATGCGGCACAGACGGCCGCGGAAGCGGGTGCCGAGGTACTGCTGACTCCCGAGCTTTTCCCGGTGGGCTACGCTCCGCTGCGCGTCAGGGCGGAGCTGGATCCCGAGACCTTGCCCGGCATCGGGCGTACTCTTGCCGGCATCGCCGCAGGGCACGGGATCGCTTTGGTCTACAGCCTGCCCGCGGTCACGGCCGACGGGCAGTGGCAGATCACCGCGACGGTCCTGGACAACCGCGGAAATGAACTGCTCAGCTACGCCAAGGTCCACCTTTTTGGTCCGGAGGAGCGCGAGGCGTTCAGCCCCGCGGAAGCAGCCCCCGCCGTCGTCGATCTGGGCGGCATGAAGGCCTCGCTGGCCATCTGCTACGACGTGGAGTTCCCTGAAACCGTGCGCGCGGCCGCCGCGGCCGGCGCCCACCTGCTTCTGGTACCCACAGCGCTGGCCCACGGCTTCGAGTCGGTGCCGCAGGTGCTGCTGCGGGCCCGTGCGCTGGAGAGCCAGCTGACCGTGGCCTATGCCAACCACTCCGGGGAGGAGAACGGTTGCACCTTCCTGGGCGGAAGCGTCATTGCCGGCCCCGACGGTGAACTGCTGGCCGCAGCCGGCGCCGGTCCGGAACTGCTGTACGCCGAAGTCAGCGCCGAAGCGGCCCGCCAGGCCCGGGACGCCGTGCCTTATCTGCGGGAACGGCGGCCTGATGTCTACCGCGCCTGGGACGGGAACGGCGGCGTTAATCAGCGCTAGGTGGCAGCCCGTCCACGTACTGCATCGCAATCCAGAGTTCGGCCCGCACCTGCGCTTGATTAAGGTCAGTGTCCAACAGCTCGGCCACCGCGTTGATCTGCCGCCGGACGCTGTTGCGGTGCAGACCCAGCGCCTTGGCGGTGGCATCCCAGTTCCCGTTCTCGCCGAGCCATGCCCTCAGTACGGACAGGTGCGCGGTCCGGCGCTCGCTGTCCTGGCTGAGCACGGGCTCCAGCAGCCGCCTGGCCAGCATGGTCCCGGCTTCCTGCCCCAGCAGTCCGGCGACCGTCCACGTCACCTCACCTACCCTGGCGCTCTTGCCAGTGGTCTGGACGCGCTGCCGCAGCGCCGTCACCCGCTGGTAGGCGCTGCCCAGATCGGTGAGCTCGCTGGCGTCCCCGATAACCAGCCGCCACCCGAGCTTCTCCACTTCCCCCAGCAGGGCATCATCCACCCGGAGCCGGGTGATGGCGGCGAAGCCGTAGTCCGTGAGCTCCACAAGCTTGGTGTCGAAGAGGCGGCGCCACTGCAGCAGTTCGCGGACCGGGCTGTCAGCGGCGCGCCCGGCAGCCTGCCCCGCGGCCTGACCTGCCCGAATGCCTTTCTCAGCCCGGGTGCGCTGCTCAGCCCCGCTGCCCTGCTCATCCCCGCTGCCCCGTGCAGCGCTGACTCCCTGCGCCGCGCTGACTCCCTGCACGATGCGCAAGGGACCCGAACGCGTGGAGGATGTGCTCTGGGCCAGCAGGTCCCGTAGCCCGTTGAGCTGCCGGGCCCCGCCGGCGGACAGGCTGTCCGGGTGCAGCAGCAGCGACGTCGCCAGCTGGCTCGGTGCCAGTGAGCCGCTGGTCCGTTGCCGGACGAGGAGCTCCAGGAGCCCGACGGCGGAGGAGACCACGCTGTTCTGCGCTGGGGTCAGGGGCGTGTCGCTGCCCAGCACCAGCGCCCCGAGATTGGCGTCTCGTGTGCTGCGCAGCGGATGCCCAAACACGAGCCGGGACCCGGGGCGGTCCAGGGAATCCATCTCCACGCGGGGACCGCTTCCGCCCAGGAGCCGGCCGAGCAGCGGCTGCAGGGCGGCAATCTCGACGCCGGAACCCGCCCGGGCGCGCACGCGCCCGTCGGCACCGATCAGCATGGCCCACACGGGAACCCGCTGGGCGAGGGCGGCGAGCAGTTCGTGTTCCGGCCGGGCGGACAGGACGGCCCGCATCAGCTGCCTGTTGGTGTCGGCGAGGTGCCTGAACAGTTTCGCGTTGTCCGATTCGAGGAGCCGGGAGAACTCGAGGCCGATGGCGGCGAACGGGACCGTGCTCGGCACCTGCACGAGCGTCAGGTTGTGCCGGACGCAGGCGGCCACCACCGGCTCGGGGACAGCAGTGAAGTAGGGCTCCAGGCCGAAGCCGAGTGCCACCACCCCGGCCTTCACGAGGCGCCGGACGTAGGCGTCGACCCCGGATGCACCTCTTGCGGCGTCGCCTGCGTCGCTGCCGGCGTCGCCCGCGCCGCCCCCTGCGCCGCCCACGAAAGGCAAGCCCGCCGTCAGGAGGAATTCGCCGTCGAGCAGATACGGGGTAGGGTCCTCCAGCTCACTCGGTTCAACCCAGCGCAGCAGGCCGGAACCGTTGCCGCCGTCGTGGACCACCACCACCCCGTCAGGCAGCTTCGCCAGGAGCTGGTCAAGGGTGACCCCGCTCCGATGTTCTCCTGCGGAACCGGCCGCCGGAGGGGTGCCGCCGGCCGCCTCGGGCGGGCCCATCTGTTGTGCATTACGTCCCATGTCAGAACACTCTAGGTCATTTTGCACAGCAGTGAGAGGTGACTCACACGCCTAGGCTTGAGCGACGGAAAGCCCCCAACTACTTACGAACGGACGTCAATGATGACTGTGCCCACCCAAGCAGGACAGCGGCCTCCGGTGCAGGCCGGCCGCCCAGGACTTGCAGCCCAGCTGCTGCGTCGCAAGCCGATCGGGCAGATGGTCCAGGAGGCCGAGACGGGCCACGGCGGAACCCGCCTGGTGCGCAGCTTCGGGGTCATGCAGCTGACGATGATCAGCGTGGGCGCCACGCTCGGCACCGGCATCCTGGTGATCCTGGGCGAGTCCGTGCCGCTGGCCGGACCGGCCATCTGGATTTCGTTCGCCATCGCCGGCCTGGCCGCGCTGCTGTCCGCCGTGTCCTACGCCGAAATGGCCGGCCTGGTGCCGGCCGCGGGCTCCAGCTACTCCTACACGTACGCCACCATGGGCGAGGGCATGGCCTGGATCTGCGGCTGGTGCCTCGTGCTCGAATATGCCGTTTCCGTCGCTGCCGTGGCAGTGGGTGCCGGCCAGTACGTCAACGAGACGCTGGCAGTCTTCGGACAGGTCCTGCCCGATGCTGTCTCGCAGCCGCCGGGCGACGGCGGTCTGGTCAACATCCCGGCGATGGTGATTGTGGTGCTGGCCATGGTCCTGCTGGTGCGAGGCGCCAAGGAAAGCGCATGGATCAACACCGCGATCGTGCTGGTCAAGGTAGGCATCCTGGTCTTCTTCTGCGCCGTGGCCTTTACCGCGTTCAACGGCGGCCACTTCGAACCGCTCCTGCCGATGGGGGCAGCCGGCGTCTCCGCCGCCGCCTCCCGGGTGTTCTTCTCCTACATCGGCTTCGACGCCGCCTCCACCGCGGGGGAGGAAGCCCGCAACCCCAAGCGCGACCTGCCCCGGGCCATCATGCTGTCCATGCTGATTGTCACCACCATCTACGTGCTGGTTGCGGTGGCAGCCATCGGCGCCCGGCCGTGGGGGTGGTTCGACGGCACTGAAGCTGCGCTGGTGAAGATCCTGGAGGAAACCACCGGCCAGCCGTGGATCGCGCTGGTGTTCGCCGTCGGCGCTGTGCTCGCCATTGCCAGCATCGTGCTGACGGTCCTCTACGGACAGACCCGCATCCTTCTTTCCATGTCCCGCGACGGACTGGTTCCCCGCGTCTTTGGCCGCGTCTCCCACCGCACCGGCACACCCGTTGCCGGAACGCTGATCGTGGGAACCGCCGTCGCACTCACCGCCGGGCTGGTCCCGCTCGGGGCGCTCGCAGACGCCACGAGCATCGGCACCCTGTTCGCCTTCGCCCTGGTGAACGTGGCCGTTATTTACCTCCGCCGCACCCGGCCGGAGCTCACGCGGACTTTCCGGGTTCCACTGTTCCCGCTGACACCGATCCTGGGCGCGCTGATGTGCGTCTACCTAATGGCCAACCTGGGCGCCGAAACGTGGGTGACCTTCGGGATCTGGATGCTGGTGGGACTCGCCGCCTACTTCGGCTACGGCAGGCGGCACTCGCGGGTGGCCGCGCTGGCGCTGGAGGAATACCGTGAACTATCCGGCCGAGACTTTTCCCCAGCTTCCGCATCCGCTGAACAGACAACTTCCCACCAGTAAGACAAGACAACACACGAGACCACGGAGACAGACCTTCCATGACAACCGCTACCGAACTGCCGGCATCCGACCCGTCCAGTGCCACCACCACTGTTTCCGGCCTGCCGGAGGCCGGCGCGCCGGGCCAGGCCCCGGTGACCATGCTGAACCCGGATTTCCCGTTCAGCTACGACCACTACCTGTCCCACCCGGACGGACTGGGTTCGGTACCGCCGGAGCTGCACGGCACCGAAGTCGCTGTGGTGGGTGCCGGGCTGTCCGGGCTGGTGACCGCATACGAGCTGATGAAGCTTGGGCTGCGTCCGGTGCTCTACGAAGCGGACCAACTCGGCGGACGCCTGCGCACCGCCAGCTTCCCGTCGGCCCCGGATGTGGTGGCAGACCTGGGCGGCATGCGGTTCCCGGTGTCCGGCAAGGCCTTCTACCACTACGTGGACCTGCTGGGACTGGAGACCCAGGACTTCCCCAACCCGCTGGCACCGGCCACCTCCAGCACCGTGATTGAGCTGGCGGGGCAGAAACATTATGCCGCCACCTCGGCAGACCTGCCGCCGTTCTTCCGCGAAGTGGCCGACGCCTGGAAGGCCGCCGTGAACGACGGCGCGCAGTTCACCCAGATGCAGGAAGCCATCCGGGCGCGGGACACCGCCAGGATCAAGGAACTGTGGAACGAGCTTCTTCCGGAGCTCGACGAGGAGACCTTCTACGGCTTCATCGCCGGCAGCCAGGCGTTCCGGAAGGCGGGCTTCGCACACCGCGAGGCGTTCGGCCAGGTCGGCTTCGGCACCGGCGGCTGGGACACCGACTTCCCCAACTCCATCCTTGAGATCCTCCGCGTCGTCTACACCGACGCCGATGACCAGCACCGTCTCATCGCCGGGGGAGCGCAAAGGCTCCCCGAGGCACTCTGGCGCCACGCGCCGTCGGGCATGGTGCACTGGCCGGAAGGAACGTCCCTGGCGTCCCTGCACTCCGGCTCCCCGCGCGGAGCAGTGGAGCGGATCAGCCGTGGCGCTGACGGCGACCTCCGCATCCGGGAGCGCTGGGGGAGGGAAGCCTCCTACCCGGCGGTGGTCACCACCTGTCAGTCGTGGCTGCTGTCCACCCGGATCCACACCGAGGAGACGCTGTTCCCGGCTGAGCTGTGGACGGCTATCGAGCGCTCGCACTACATGCAGTCGTCCAAGACGTTCGTGATGGTGGACCGGCCGTTCTGGAAGGACATCGACCCGGAAACCGGCAGGGACGTGCTGTCAATGACGCTGACGGACCGGCTCAACCGCGCCACGTACCTGCTGGACAACGGCCCGGACCAGCCCGCCGTGATCCTGCTGTCCTACACGTGGAACGACGACGCGCTGAAGTGGCTGGCGCTCGACGCCGACGAACGCGTGGAGCTGATGCTGCACTCGCTCGAGCAGATCTACCCCGGCGTGGACATCGCCAGCCACATCGTGGGCCAGCCGATCACCGTGTCCTGGGAGGCCGACCCCAACTTCATGGGCGCCTTCAAGGCCAACCTGCCCGGCCACTACCGCTACCAGCAGCGGCTCTTCACGCACTTCAGGCAGGACCAGCTGCCGGAAAGCCAGCGCGGCATCTTCCTCGCCGGGGACGACGTTTCCTTCACCGCCGGCTGGGCCGAGGGCGCCGTGACCACCGGCCTGAACGCGGTGTGGGGCGTGGTGAACCACCTCGGCGGCTCATCTGCACCCGGCAACCCCGGCCCTGGCGACCTGCTGGACGAGCTGGGCCCGATCAGCCTGGACTGAGCGCCGGTTCCCAACTATGTAGCACCTCAGGGCGTTCCCAGCGCTGGGAACGCCCTGTGCTGCGACCTACATGGGTGCGTGCAGTTCGCGGTGCGCCTGGGCGAGCTCGCGGTAGTGCGCCGCGTTGCGCTTCACGCCGTCGAACTCCTCATCCGTAAGTTCGCGGCGCACCTTGGCCGGGACGCCGGCCACCAGCGAGCGGGGCGGGACTACCGTCCCTTCCAGCACGACGGCGCCGGCCGCCACGAGCGAGCCGGCGCCGATCACCGCGCCGTTGAGGATGGTGGCGCTCATGCCGATGAGGCAGTCGTCTTCCACGGTGCAGCCATGGACGACGGCGCTGTGCCCGACGCTGACCCGCGCCCCCACGCTGCAGGGGAAGCCGGGGTCAGCATGCAGCACCACGTTGTCCTGCAGGTTGCTGCCCGTGCCCACGGTGATGGCGGCGGTGTCCGCGCGCACCGAAACGCCGTAGAATGCGCTGGCGTCCTCGGCGAGCGTGGCGCGGCCGATGACTGACGCAGTCGGCGCAACGAAAACGGAGGGGTGGATGTCCGGCGTGTCACCGGCGAAGGGGTAAATGGGAGCCATGCCCCCAGCCTAGGACAAAGCGACCTGATGCCCCCTCCATTGGAGCTTTGTCCCGTTGTCGCGGGTTAGAGGGCGTTTAAGTCGGACATCTGGACAAAAACTCATGCGTGGGGGCGAGCTAGGGACCGTCAGTGGGCTCCGCCGACGTTCAGGACCACGACGCCGGCGACCACCAGCGCAATGCCGAGGACCTTCATCAGGTTCAGTTCCTCGCCGAGGAAGACGGCACCGATCGCCACGATGGCAACCGTTCCGAGGCCCGACCACAGGGCATAGGCCACCCCGACCGGCACACTCTTGACCACTTGGGACAGCAGGGCGAAGGCAATCCCGTAGGCCCCCAGGCACCAGACGCTGGGCCAGAGGCGGCTAAATCCTTCTGTCGACTTCAGGAGGCTGGTGCCCAGGACCTCCGCGGCGATCGCCAGTGCCAGATACACGTAGCCCAAGAAGCGTTGTCCTCTCTCAATGCTGGGGCCTGACCGGGCGTGCTGCCGGCGCTGCGCACCCAGGGTCCCATCCTAGGTGCGCGCAGGGCAGCGGACTCACCTGAGAGTCCGAGAGAGCTCCTGGCCGAGAATCCGGGTGCCTTCGGGGAAGGCGCCCGGGTTGGGGCCCGCGTAGTTGAGCCGGATGAAAGGCCCGGCCGCTTCGGCCGGGAACCACTCCGTTCCGGCCGCAATGATGACGCCGGCGCCTTCGCAGTTGCGGGCGAGGTGTTCGACGTCGGTCCCGTCGGGAAGCCTTGCCCAAAGGTTCAGCCCACCTTTGGGGACGTTCTCGACGTGCGCCTGCGGTGCGTGCTGAAGCAGGCTCGTGAGCAGAAGATCGCGGCGGGACTGGAGCTGGTGCCGGAGGCTTTTCAGGTGGGTCTGCCAGCCCGGCTGCGTGACGACGTCGAGCGCCGCCGCCTGGAGTAGCCCGCTGACATACATGGACTCGGCTGCCCGGTCGGCAAGGATGCGTTCGCGCGCGGGGCCGCGGGCGATGACCGCCGCCACGCGGACGGCAGGGGAGACACTCTTGGTCAGCGACCGGAGATACACCACGTGGCCGGAGTCGTCGCGGGCCGCCACAGGCTGGGCTGTGGTGGTGATGCCGAAATCGTGCGCCCAGTCGTCCTCGAGGAGGAAGGCGCCGTTCTTGCGCACGACGTCCAGCACCTGTTCGCAGCGCCGGCCGTCCCACTGCGCGCCGGTGGGATTCGCAAAGTTCGGCTGGGCATAGAACATCCGAGCCCCCGTCTCCTCGAAGGCGCGGGCCAGTTCCGCCGGCTCCGGTCCGCCGGCGCCGCTGGGCACAGGGATGACCCGGACGCCGGCCTGCGCCGCGGCCAGGATGGCCCCCCAGTAGGTCGGGGACTCGACGAGGAGCGGCTGCCCGTAGCCCACCAGCGCCCTGAAGATGGAGCTGAGGCCGCTTTGGCTGCCCGGAAGCACGACGACGTCGCTCGGGGTCGGCGGGGAGATGCCGGCCGGGGTGGAGCTTCCGAGCTCGTGGGCAAACCAGGATTGCAGCTCGGGCAGCCCTGCCGCCGGGGGACGCGACAACGCTGCCTCTCCGCGGGCCGCCCGTGTAAGCGCGGCGCGCACCAGCCGCTCGGGCAGGAGTTCGCGGTCCGGATAACCGGAATGGAACGCAATGACGTCGTTCGGTGCGGTGCGCATTGCCGCGGAGGCCGGCCGAAGCTGCGCCTTCGGTGACCGCAGGGCGGCCGTCTGCCAGCCGTAATCGGACGGCCGCGCTGTCCGGACGGCCCGCACGAATGTCCCCACGCCCGGGCGGCTCTCGATGGCCCCCTCCCTCGTGAGGGCCTGCAGTGCCTTCTGGACGGTCACAGGGCTGGCCTGGTACTCGGCGACGAGCGACCGGGTGGACGGCAGCCGCGACCCCGGTGCCGCGCCGGCAATCCATTCCCGCAATCGCACCGCGATCCGCGAACTGCTATCGTTGTTCATGAGACACAACAGTAGCGCTACTGTTCCAGTTCGCCCAGTGATATCGCCGCAGGCCGGATCGCCGCCCACCCGATCGTCACCCAAATCGTCACGCGCCGGAATCTGGTGGGGCCTGCTGGGTGTAGTGGCTTTTTCGTTCACCGTCCCCTTCACCCGCCTCGCAGTCGAGGGGCTGTCGCCGTTGTTCATTGGCTCGGCCCGGGCAGTGGTGGCGGCCGTCCTGGCCGCCGCGGCGCTGCTGCTCGCGCGCCAGCGCCTGCCCCGCGGCGTGCAGTGGCTTCGCCTGGCGGTGGTCGCCGGAGGGGTTGTGGTCGGCTTCCCCATGCTCACGTCCTTCGCACTCACCGCCGCTCCGGCCAGCCATGGGTCCGTGGTGATCGCCCTGCTTCCTGCGGCAACGGCGACGATGGCGGTGCTCCGTGCCCGTGAGCGTCCCGGGCAGGTTTTTGGGTCGCGACAGGAGCGGGGGCGATTGCCGCTGTCGGCTTCGCCGTCGCGCAGCCCGGTGGTTTTGGCCAGCTGCATTGGACGGACCTGCTGTTCTTGGGCGCCGTGCTGGCCGCTGCCGTGGGGTACGCCGAGGGAGGGCTGCTGGCGCGCGAACTGGGCGCGTGGCAGACCATCTCCTGGGCCCTCGTCCTGGCCTCGCCCCTGATGGTGGGCCTTGTGGCTTTCTCCGTGTCCCAGCAGCCGCCCTCCGGCACCCCGGTGCAGTGGGCCGCGTTTGCCTACCTCGGCGTCGTCAGCATGTTCCTGGGCTTCTTTGCCTGGTACCAAGGCCTCGCCATTGGACCGATGGCACAGGTGAGCCAGGTCCAGCTCGCCCAGCCGGTGATGAGCATCTGCTGGGCTGCGCTTCTGCTCGGCGAGCAGCTGTCGTGGGCGACCAACGTCGGCGGAGCCGCTGTCGTACTCTGCGCCGGCGCCGCGGTCCGCGTGCGGCTCAACCGGCCGCCAGCGCCCTAAGGAAGGACGACGGCGATCGGCGCACCCGGTTCTGCCACCCGCTCAAGCTCCCGCACGACGTCGTCCGCCTGGTCCGCCGTAAGCCCTTCCAGTGACTGGACAGCCCAGACCGCCGGGAACGTATTCGCGGCGAAGGGCAGGCGCGCGGGCTCCGCCACGGAGACGCTCAGCCTGCGCGCCATGGCGTACCGGACGTTGCCGTCGAAGGGGTCAACGCCCGTGTAGTGGATGCCGGCCTGGACGAACCGGAGGCCGTCGTCGCCTGGGCCGCAGCACACATCCAGCACGGAGTGCCTGCCCTGTGCTTTGAGCAGGGCTATGAAGGGTTCCAGCGAAGTTTCTGTCAGCAGAGTCATCGTGTTAACCAGTCTTGGTTAAACCCGCCTAGTGTGAACCGCGGTGCGAACCGCTCGCCGGCCCGTCATAAAGGCGGAGCGTCAGTTAAAGACGACCGTCCGGTTACCGTCCAGGAGCACGCGGTGTTCGGCGTGCCACTGCACGGCTTGGGCGAGGGTGCGGCCTTCCACGTCCCGGCCCATCTGCACGAACTGCTCCGGCGTGCGCGCATGGTCCACCCGGATGACTTCCTGCTCGATGATGGGGCCCTCGTCCAGTGCGGCGGTGACGTAGTGCGCGGTGGCGCCGATCAGCTTCACGCCGCGGGCATGGGCCTGGTGGTAGGGCTTGGCGCCCTTGAAGGACGGCAGGAACGAGTGATGGATGTTGATGGCCTTGCCGGTCAGTTCGGTGCACAGGTCGTCGGAGATGATCTGCATGTAACGGGCCAGGACGGTCAGTTCGACGCCCTCTTCGGCGATGATCTTCCGCAGCTGGTCCTCGGCCTGATCTTTCGTGTCGGCCGTCACCGGGATGTAGTGGAACGGAATGCCGTAGAACTCGGCCAGCCCGGCCAGGTCGCGGTGGTTGGAGACAATCGCCGGGATCTCGATGGGCAGGGTGCCGGAGCGCTGCAGGAACAGAAGGTCGTTCAGGCAGTGGGCGGACTTGCTGGCCATCAGCAGGGTGCGGACCTTCCGGCCTACGGGGTTCAGGTTCCACTGCATGCCGAAGGCTTCCGCCACCGGCTCCAGGGCAGCCACAACCTCGTTTTGGGGTGCGGTGGTGGTGGCCTCCACGCGCATGAAGAAGGTGCCGGTGGCCTCGCTGCCGTACTGCTGGGAGTCCGTAATACTGCAGCCCGCCACGAGCAGGGCGCCGGCGACGGCGTGGACGATTCCGGGGCGGTCCGGGCAGGACAGGGTTACGACGTACGATTTGGCGAGCTGGTCTTCATTCACGAAGAACAGCCTACCCGCGCGTCGGTCCCGCTTTTGATAGTGTGGTGGCGTCGCAACTGGCGTTTGGGTGGCTAACCACCAGGGAGCGGCGTTCACGAAGACCACGGATCGTACGCCTGGGCCGAGGGTCATGTTTTGCCGGTAGCGCCGCGCTTCTCGAAGAGCGGCCACCCGATCGCGCTGCGGCGCCCTGAATAGATCTGCGCCCGGAAGGCTTTCCGGATGATGGTCACCGACGGGCGGAGCAACGTCCCAGCCGGTAGCCTGACCTTTAGCAGTGCCCATCCCTAGCCAGGAGTTCTTCGTGACCACTTCACCGACTTCCGTTAGCACCTCCGCCGTGAGCAACCAGCCGCTGGCTGAGCTCGATCCCGAGATCGCCGCAGTACTGGACCAGGAACTCGGCCGCCAGCGCGGCACCCTGGAAATGATCGCCTCCGAAAACTTCGCCCCCCGCGCGGTCATGGAAGCCCAGGGCTCCGTTCTGACCAACAAGTACGCCGAGGGCTACCCGGGCCGCCGCTATTACGGCGGCTGCGAGTACGTCGACGTCGCCGAGCAGCTGGCGATCGACCGGGTCAAGGCCCTGTTCGGCGCCGAATACGCCAACGTCCAGCCGCACTCCGGTGCGCAGGCAAACGCCGCCGCGCTCTCCGCCATGATCACCCCCGGTGACAAGATCCTGGGCCTGTCCCTGGCCCACGGCGGACACCTCACGCACGGCATGAAGCTGAACTTCTCCGGCAAGCTCTACAACGTGGCCGCCTACCAAGTGGAGCAGGACAACTTCCGCGTCGACATGGACAAGCTGCGCGAGCAGGCCATCGCCGAGAAGCCGCAGGTGATCATCGCCGGCTGGTCCGCCTACCCGCGCCACCTTGACTTCGCCGCGTTCCGCTCCATCGCCGATGAAGTGGGCGCCCTGCTCTGGACGGACATGGCACACTTCGCCGGCCTCGTGGCAGCAGGCCTGCACCCGAGCCCGGTGCCGCACTCCGACGTCGTCACCTCCACCGTGCACAAGACCCTCGCCGGCCCCCGTTCGGGTGTGATCCTGGCCAAGCAGGAGTGGGCCAAGAAGCTCAACTCCAACGTCTTCCCGGGCCAGCAGGGCGGACCGCTCATGCACGTCATCGCCGCCAAGGCCGTGGCCTTCAAGATCGCCGGCACCGCAGAGTTCAAGGAGCGCCAGGAGCGCGTCCTGGAAGGCGCCAAGATCATCGCCGACCGCCTCAACCAGTCCGATGTTGCCGAGGCCGGCGTGTCCGTCCTCACCGGCGGCACCGACGTCCACCTGGTACTGGTTGACCTGCGTAACTCGCAGCTGGACGGCCAGCAGGCCGAGGACCTCCTGCACTCCGTGGGCATCACCGTCAACCGCAACGCCGTACCGTTCGACCCGCGCCCGCCGATGGTCACGTCCGGCCTGCGCATCGGCACCCCGGCCCTGGCCACCCGCGGCTTCGGCGCCACCGAATTCACCGAGGTTGCCGAGATCATCGCCACCGCCCTGAAGGCCGGCTCCGCCACGGACGTCGAGGCCCTGCAGGCCCGCGTGGACAAGCTCGCCGCCGACTTCCCGCTGTACCCGCAGCACGAGCAGTGGTAATCCATGACTGAAACCGCAAAAACCGCGCAGATCCTCGACGGCAAGGCTACCGCCGCTGCCATCAAGGCCGAGCTGACCGAACGCGTGGCCGCACTCAAGGCCAAGGGCGTCACTCCGGGACTGGGCACCATCCTGGTGGGGTCTGACCCCGGCAGCACCTGGTACGTGGGGGGCAAGCACAAGGACTGCGCCGAGGTGGGCATCAACTCCATCCGCCGCGACCTGCCCGAGGAAACCACCCAGGACGAGCTCCTGGCCGTGGTCCGCGAGCTGAACGACAACCCGGAGTGCACCGGCTACATCGTCCAGCTGCCGCTGCCCAAGCACATCGACCAGGACGTCATCCTGGAGGCCATGGATCCGGACAAGGACGCCGACGGCCTGCACCCGATGAACCTGGGCCGCCTCGTGGCCAACATCAGCGGCCCCATGAAGTCCCCGCTGCCCTGCACCCCCAAGGGCTGCGTGGAACTTCTCACTCGGCACGGCATTGACCTGAAGGGCAAGCGCGTTCTCGTGGTGGGCCGCGGCGTGACCATCGGCCGCCCGGTGGGCCTGCTGCTGACCCGCAAGGACGTCAACGCCACGGTGGTGCTGGCACACACCGGCACCGCCGACCTGCCCGCCGAACTCCGGCAGGCCGACGTCGTGATCGCCGCGGCCGGCGTGCCGCACCTGGTCAAGGCGGAGGACCTGAAGCCGGGCGCGATCGTGCTCGACGTCGGCGTGAGCCGTGTGGACGACGGCACCGGCAAGGCGGTGGTGACCGGAGACGTGCACCCCGACGCTGCCGACGTCGCCGCGTGGCTGTCCCCGAACCCGGGCGGCGTGGGTCCGATGACCCGCGCCATGCTCCTGGCCAACGTAGTGGAAACCGCCGAACGCCAGGCGGGTATTAGCTGAACCAGCGGCGTCGGTGCGACTGACTGGGCCCACGCCCGCAGGGTTCCCTGGCCGAGCTTGCAAGGTTAGGGAGCGCGTAAGGCGCTTACTCCTCCGGGAGTAGGCGCCCTACGCCGTTAAGCCGACGACGGTCCGGGCCTTCCCGGCTAGGCTCGGACCTATGCAGCGCCGTTTCCGGGGACCGCCCACAGCAGCCATCGTGGTGGCCGCGGCCGTCTTCGAGGTGGTGGGCACCGTCTTCGCCTCCGCGCGGCAGCCGGACTACCGACCGCTGGATGCCCTCGCGTTCGTCCTGCTGCTGGCCGGACCGGCCTCCCTGTCGCTGCGGCGCCGTGCCCCGCTGGTGATGCTTCCGGCCGCGGCGACGTCCGTGGCGGCGTATCTGGGGCTCGGCTACGCGTGGGGTCCGGTGTTCCTGTCCCTGGCGCTGGCGATCGTGTTTTCCGCCGCTGCCGGGAAGCGCTGGCAGACCTGGGCCGTGGCCGGGGCGTGCGCAGCCGTCCTGGTGGCGGGCGCGGCAGCCGGCGGCGACGAGTTCGCCCTGATCCGGGCGTTTGCCGGCACCTCATGGCTGGCCATTCTTGTGCTGCTGGGGGAGGGGGTGCGGCTGCGCACCGAACGGGTGGCGGAACGGCGCCGCCAGCACGAGGCCCGCGAACAGGCCGCCCGCGACGAGTACCGGCTGGCACTCGCCCGGGACATCCACGACGTCGTTGCCCATTCCCTGTCGCTCATCAACGTCCGTGCCTCGGTTGCGCTGCATCTCGGGGAGAAGGACCCCGCCCAGTTCCGCCCCGCGCTGGAAGCCATCAAGGCCGCGAGCAAAGATTCGCTCGCCGAGGTCCGCCAGCTCCTGGGCGTGCTCCGCGAGGACGCCCCGCTGAGTCCCGCCCCGCCGCCCCGGCTGGACCGTATTCCAGGGCTCGCCGACGACGCCCGCCGCGCGGGGCTCGAGGTCAGCCTGACCCAGCCGGAGCCCGCCGACGTGCAGCAGCTTCCGGATGCCGTCCAGGAAGCTGCATACCGCATCATCCAGGAGGCCCTGACCAACGTTGTGCGGCATTCCGGAGCGCGGAAGGCCGCCGTCGTGCTTGCCCTGGAGGGCACGACGCCGGGGGGAAACCCGGGAGGGCAGCTCACCGTGACCGTTGACGACGACGGCGCCGGCGCCACCGGAGTGCCGGAGGGCAACGGGGTGACGGGGATGCGGGAGAGGGCGGCCGCCGTGGGCGGCTCGCTGCACGTGGCGCCGCTGAACCTCGCTCCGCCGCACCGCGGCTGGCGGGTCCGCGCCGTGATGCCGGTGGCGGGGCCGCTGCCCGAAGCCTTTCCGCGGCCTGGAGGGGAGACGCCGTGATCCGCATCCTGCTGGCCGATGACCAGAACCTCATCCGCGCCGGGTTCCGGGCCCTCCTGAACGCCGAACCGGACATGGAGGTGGTGGCAGAGTGCGGCACCGGCCGCGACGCCGTCCGCCTCGCCGCCCGGGAGCGTCCCGACGTCGTTCTCATGGACATCCGCATGCCCGAGACGGACGGGCTGGAGGCCACCCGGAGAATCATGGCGGACCGGGGCCTGGCCGGCACGCGCATCATTATCCTCACCACCTTCGAACTGGACGAATACATCGCGGAGGCGGTGCGGGCCGGGGCGGCAGGGTTCCTGGTGAAGGACACCGAACCCGAGGAACTGCTCCGGGCCGTCCGCGTGGTTTACGACGGAGACGCCCTGCTCTCGCCGTCGGTCACCCGGCGCATCATGGCCCAGCTGGCGGTGCAGTCCCGGGCGACGGCGGCTCCGGCGTCGCTGGCGAACATCACCGAGCGGGAGCGCGAAGTCCTGCGGCTCGTGGGCGAGGGCCTGAACAACGCCGAGATCGCGGAGCGGCTGGTGATCACGCCGCTTACGGCCAAGACGCATGTCTCACGCATCATGACCAAGCTGCTGGTCCGGGACCGGGCGCAGCTGGTGGTGCTGGCCTACGAGTCGGGGCTCGTCCGGCCCGGCTGGGCCGGCTGAGGCAGCAGGCACCGGACTCCCGACGGAGTACGCGGGGCACCCAAGGTGACTCCCGGCGTCGGACGACCCGCCGGCGTCGGACGGCCAGACTCGAACCAGAGCCGAAAGACGGCCCGTACCGAGAATTTGGGAGCACGACATGACTTCATCCCTAGCCACCGCCTTCGCGGTCCAGTCCGCGCAACTGCTGGCCGATCCCGCCACCCACGGCCCGTGGGGCACAGGATTCTCGCCATGGTTCCTGCTGTTCCCGCTGTTCTGGATCCTGGTGATCGGACTGTTCATCTTCTTCGCCCGGCGCACCTGGCGCAGGAACCACGAGTGGGCCACCGCCCGGGGCGGCGAAAGCGTCCTGCGCGAGCGCTACGCACGCGGCGAAATTGATGAGACCGAATACCGGCAGCGGCTGGAGGTCCTGCGGGGGGACTCGCGGGGGAACCGCAGGTAGCGCCTCCCGCAAGGGGGCGGACGGGGGGAGGTCAGATGTCGCCCAATAAGGGGTCCGCATTGGGCGACATCTGACCCTCCCCACCCGCCCCCCTTCCCTCGCAAGCTCGGCCAGGGAACCCGGCTGGCGTGGGCCCACGTTGCTCTTCGGGTTTTTGAGATTTAGCTATTCCTTTGGCCCGCGCCGCGTACTAGCGTGATGGGGTGCCCGAACTCCATTCCGCTGAAGGAACGTCCAAGAAGCCTGTGCCCGCTCACGAGACAGGGCCCGCGAAACATCAAGAGCCCGCCGCGCCGCAGTACGTGATTACCGCAGAGAACCTGACCAAGACCTACGGCGACGTCATCGCCGTCGACGGCATTTCCTTCAGCGTTCCCGCGGGGGAGTCCTTCGGGCTGCTCGGGCCGAACGGCGCGGGCAAGTCCACCACCATGAAAATGATCGGCGGAGTGTCCCAGCGGACGTCCGGGAACCTGACCATCATGGGGCTGGATCCTGAGCAGAACGGTCCCGAGGTGCGGGCGCATCTGGGCGTGGTGCCGCAGCAGGACAACCTGGACGAGGAACTCAAGGTCCGGGACAACCTGCTGGTCTACGGCCGCTACTTCGGCCTGCCCATGAGCTACCTCAGGCCCAAGGCCGACGAGCTGCTCGAGTTCGCACAGCTGACGGACAAGGCCAAGTCCAAGGTGGACGCCTTGTCCGGCGGCATGAAGCGCCGCCTCACCATCGCGCGCTCGCTCATCAACGAACCCCGCATCCTGCTGCTCGATGAGCCCACCACCGGCCTGGACCCGCAGGCGCGGCACATCCTCTGGGACCGGCTGTTCCGCCTCAAGGAGCAGGGCGTCACGCTGATCCTCACCACTCACTACATGGACGAGGCCGAGCAGCTTTGCGACCGGCTGATCGTGGTGGACAAGGGCCGGATCATGGCGGAGGGATCGCCGGCCGCGCTCATCCGGGACTACTCCACCCGCGAGGTCCTGGAGCTGCGGTTCGGGTCGGAGCGCAACGCCAGCATCGGGGCCGAGCTCGAGGGCATCGGCGAACGCCTGGAAACGCTCCCGGACCGGGTGCTCATCTACACGCACGACGGCGAGGCGGCGCTGGAGGAAGTCCGCGGTCGCGGGCTGCGGCCGCTGACGTCGCTGGTGCGCAGGTCCTCGCTGGAGGACGTGTTTCTCCGGCTCACCGGCAGGAGCCTCGTTGACTGAGCCGTCGCCTGCTATGCCGGCCGACGGGGCGGCCACCGCCGTTTCAGCGGAAAGCCCGACGGCGGGACGCACCCTACGGGCGCACCCTCCCGAGATGTCGGCCGCCAGGGCGCGGCGCTGGGGCGCTTTCTACTACGCCGAGCAGGTGCTCCGCGTCATGAAGGGGTACGGCTGGTCCATCTTCCTGTACAGCGTGGGCCAGCCCGCCGCGTACCTGTTCGCGATGGGCGTCGGCCTGGCCACACTGGTGGACACCAACGCTGTCTCCGCATTCGGCGGCGTCAGCTACATCGCCTTCATCGCGCCGGCCCTGCTCGTCTCTGCCGCGGTCATGACCGCCGGCACCGAATTCACGTTCCCTGTGATGGACGGCTTCAAATGGCGACGGGTTTACTACGGGCCGCACGCCTCCCCGTTGACGCCTGAGCAGATCGCGGCGGGGCAGATCATCGCCGTGACCTTGCGGTTCCTGCTGCAGTCCGTCATCTACTTCGTGATCGTGGCACTGTTTGGCGCATCCCCCAGTGGCTGGGGCTGGGGCTCCGTGCTGGTGGCAACCCTCGCCGGGCTCTCGTTTGGCCTGCCGCTCATGGCGTACGCCGCATCCATCAAGGAGGACAAGGGCCAGTTCGCCATGGTGATGCGGTTCATCGTCATGCCGCTGTTCCTGTTCTCCGGCACGTTCTTCCCGCTGGACACACTGCCCGTGCTGGTCCGCTGGATTGGCTGGATCTCGCCCATCTGGCACGGCACGGAGCTGGGCCGGGTGATGACCTTCGGCTACGAGGAATCCCCGGTGCTGACCATCATCCATGTCGTGTTCCTGCTGGCCCTCGCCTGGTTCGGCTGGGTGCTCACCAAACGCCAATTCGTCAGGAGGATGGGGCAGTGACAGTCCTGACCCAGGGCCACGCCGTCACGGACGAAGCCCGGAACCGGCGCTTCGGCCCCCTGTACTCGCGCAACGCCCGGGCGGTGATCGGGCGCGGGCTGATGGCCACCAAGAGCAGCAACTGGATGGTCATGCTGTCCGGGTTCTTCGAGCCGGTGCTGTTCCTGATTTCCATGGGCGTCGGGATGGGTGCCGTGGTGGGGTCCGTGGCCGGGCCGGGCGGCCAGGAGATCAGCTACGCGGCGTACATCGCACCGGCGCTCCTTGCGGTCTCGGCCATGAACGGGGCGGTGTACGACTCCACCTGGAATGTCTTCTTCAAGATGAACTTCGCCAAGCTCTACCAGGGGATGCTGTACACGTCGCTCGGGCCCATGGATGTGGCCATCGGTGAAATCTTCCTGGCCCTGCTGCGCGGCCTGCTGTACGCCACCGGGTTCACGGCGGTCATGGGGCTGATGGGCCTGATCACCACCCCGTGGGCGCTGCTGATGATTCCGGCCTCGGTGCTGATCGCGTTCGGGTTCGCCAGCTTCGGCATGGGCATCACGAGCTTCATGAAGACCTTCCAGCAGATGGACTGGGTGAACTTCATCATGCTGCCGATGTTCCTGTTCAGCGCCACCTTCTATCCGCTGAGCGTCTACCCCGAGTACATCCAGTGGCTGATCCAGGCCATGCCGCTGTGGCACGGCGTGGAGCTGCTGCGGCAGATCAGCGCGGCCTCCTTCACCCCGGCGACGGCCGTCCACGTGGGCTACTACCTGGTGATGATCGTGCTCGGCCTCATGCTCACCACCGGCAGGCTGCGGAGCCTGTTCCTGAAGTAGGCGGGCGTTCGCCGCCGGTGGAAGCGTCCTGGGGCGGTCCGGGGGTTTGAGAGAATAGGTTCATGCAATCTCTGGGCAGCTCCAAGTCGTCATCCACCCCGGGCCGGGGCGGATTTTCCATGTTCCGCATCAGCGGTCCGGGCCTGCTGGTCCTGATCACCGCCTTCCTGGTGGCAGTGATCTTCGCCGCCAACCAGAACGACGTGGTCGGCTGGGTTGTTGCGGTCATCGCGCTGTTCTGGCTGGCGCTGGCATCCTTCGTGGTCTTCAGCATCCAGCGGGCGGCCAAGAAGGCCGGGGCAAAGATCAACGAGGCGCACAACGCGTTCAACGCCGCCGCGGGCCGCGCGCCCTCCACCGTTTCGGCCGACCACGGCGGAACCCGCCTGGTCCGCGAACGCGGCGAGGCCGAGGAGATCCGGGACATGAAGCTGGACCATTCCTTCAAGATCGTGCAGGTGCAGGTGCGCGTGGTGGAGCAGGAGCGGGCCAAGGGCGCAGCCGCGGACCAGGACACCATCCGCCGCGCCCTGGAGACCATCGAAATCACCGCCACCAACGCACGTGACATGATCAAGTCGTCCGGCGGCTCCGGCGAGCCCGTGACCGGAACCATCATCGACTAGAGTGGAACGGGTGAGCTCGGCATTGAAGAAGGACCACCTTCGCATCGCAACAGTCAACGTCAACGGCCTCCGTGCTGCCTACAAAAAAGGCATGTCGGAGTGGCTTGCGACCCGCGAAGTGGACATCCTGACGCTGCAGGAAGTCCGGGCCCCTGACGCCATCGTCCGCCAGCTCATCGGTGAAGGGTGGCACATCCTGCATGCCGAAGCCGAGGCCAAGGGCCGCGCCGGCGTGGCCATCGCCTCCCGCGAGGAGCCTCTCGTCACCCGCGACCACATCGGCGATGATTACTTCGCCACGGCCGGCCGCTGGGTGGAGGCGGACTTCCGGGTCCGTGACGCCGAGGGCAACGCGTCCCAGCTTACGGTCGTGAGCGCCTACGTGCACTCCGGCGAGGCCGGAACCCCCAAGCAGGAGGACAAATACCGCTTCCTGGATCTCATGAGCACGCGTCTGCCCGAGCTCACCAAGCACAGCGACCACGCCCTGGTCACCGGCGACCTGAACGTCGGCCACACCGAGCTGGACATCAAGAACTGGAAGGGCAACGTCAAACGTGCCGGCTTCCTGCCTGAGGAGCGTGCCTACTTTGACCGCTTCTTCGGTGAGGAGATCGGCTGGAAGGATGTTCACAGGGGCCTGGCGGGCAACGTCAACGGCCCCTACACCTGGTGGTCGCAGCGCGGCCAGGCCTTCGACAACGACACCGGCTGGCGCATCGACTACCACCTGGCCACCCCCGCCCTCGCGGCCGCAGCAGTTTCGGCCGTCGTGGACCGGGCGCCCTCGTGGGACACCCGCTTCTCTGACCATGCCCCGCTGGTAGTGGACTACCGGCTCTAGTTCCAAAGGCTCCTACGAATGACCTCCACTTCCACCGTGACCGACGCCGCAGCTGCGCAGCCCGAAGCAGCAAACGGCACCCAGCCGGCTGCCGGGATCCGGCACCGCATCCTGTCCGGCATGCAGCCCTCGGCCGACTCGCTGCACCTTGGCAACTACCTCGGCGCCCTCGTGAACTGGGTGCGGATGCAGGATGAGTACGACGCCATCTTCTTCATCCCCGACCTGCACGCGATCACCGTTCCCCAGGACCCCGCCGAGCTGGCACGCCGGACGCGGGTCACGGCGGCGCAGTACATCGCCGGCGGCGTGGACGTGGACAAGTGCACCCTGTTCGTCCAGTCCCAGGTTCCCGAACACGCCCAGCTGGCCTGGGTCCTGAACTGCATCACGGGTTTCGGCGAAGCGTCCCGCATGACACAGTTCAAGGACAAGGCGCAGAAGCAGGGCTCGGACCAGGCCAGCGTGGGCTTGTTCACCTACCCCATCCTGCAGGCCGCGGACATCCTGCTGTACCAGCCCCACGGCGTTCCGGTGGGCGAGGACCAGCGCCAGCACGTCGAGCTCAGCCGCGACCTCGCCACCCGGTTCAACTCCCGCTTCGGCGAGACCTTCACCGTGCCCAAGCCCTTCATCCAGCTGGAATCCGCGAAGATCTACGATCTGCAGAACCCCACCGCCAAGATGTCCAAGTCGGCGGAGTCCCCGGCAGGGCTGATCAACCTGCTGGATGATCCGAAGGTCATCGCCAAGCGGATCAAGTCGGCGGTCACGGACACGGAGACGGAAATCCGGTTCGAGCGGGAAACCAAGCCCGGGGTCTCGAACCTGCTGACCATCTACTCGGCCATAACGGGCCGGTCTGTGGATGCACTCGTTGGCGACTACCAGGGCAAGATGTACGGCCACCTCAAGGTGGACCTCGCCGAGGTGGTGACGGAGCGCCTGACCCCCATCCGTGACCGCGCGAACGAACTGCTGGCCGACCCTGCCGAGCTGGACCGCCTGCTGGCCCACGGCGCCGACAAGGCCCGCGCCATCGCCTCCGCCACCCTCGCGGACGTCTATGCCAAGACCGGCTTCCTGCCATATGCCGGAGCCCGCTAGCGAGATGCCGGCCCCCATGCCCGCCAACAGCGGAGTCAGCAACGGAATGAGCCTCGGGGTCATTCTGGGCTTCCCGCCTGAAATCGCCGAGGAGCTGCAGCGGTGGCGGGCATCTTTCGGGGACCCCATGGCCACCGTCATTCCGGCGCACATCACCCTTGTGACCACCACACCCACGCACGACTGGAAAGCGGCCCGCGACCACGTGCGGGATGTGGCCCGGACGCAGGCGCCGTTCATGGTGACCATCTGCGGAACCGGGTCCTTCCGGCCCGTTTCCCCGGTGGTGTTCATCAACGTGGAGGACGGCTTCCAGGAATGCGTCAACCTGCACGAAAAGCTCCAGACCGGACCGCTCGCACGTGAGCTGCCCTTTGCCTACCACCCCCATGTGACCATTGCCCACGACGTCGCGCCCGAAAGCCTCGATGAGGCCGAAACGGTGCTGAAAGACTACAGGGCCACTTTCCCGGTGGTTAGCATGGGACTTTACGAGCACGACACCGACGGTATTTGGCAGCTACGGGAAGAGCTTGACTTTGGTACCGAACCAGACGATGAACGGGACGCCCTCCGGGCACCAAACGCCGACGGAGCCACCGCTCCCCACTGAGCGTGCGCAGCTCAAGCTTGAGGTCATCCGCAAGCAGGTGGAGTGGGGCAAGGTCCGCAGGTCCGGCCAGGGGGCGTTTCCCCAGCTCATGGCCCTGGTCCAGTGGCTGCAGGCCAGGCTGAACGCCTTCCGCCCGATGCGGGCCTGGCAGCACTACACGCGGCAGCACGGCCCCCTGATGAGCGCGGGCACCGGCTTCAACATGTTCTTCTCCATCACCGGCCTGCTGGCCACCGGATTCTCCATCGCGGGCCTGGCGCTCCGCGGCCAGCCCGCGCTCCTGGACCGGATCGTTGCCAGCGTGGCCGCAAGTGCCCCGGGCCTGCTGAAGGTCGACGGCGGCGACGGGCTGGTGGACCCCAAGGACCTGCTGAACCCGGACGGTCTTGGCTGGACGGCAGTGATCGCCGCCGCCGTCACCGTCATTACGTCCCTGGGCTGGATCGCCGGCCTGCGGGAGGGGCTTCGCGGCGTCATGATGCTGGGCCCGCTCAAACTCAATCCCGTGGTCCTCAAACTGCACGACGCCGGCACCTTGCTGCTGCTCGGCGTCGCCCTGGTCATCAGCTCGGGCGCGTCCCTCGTGTTCGGCACCGCGGCGGGCTGGGCGATGGAGCAGCTCCGCCTGGACCCGGCCGTGGCCGGTCCGGTGGCGGCGCTGATCAAGATCGCCGTGCCGCTGGTCCTGAACTGGATCACGGCGCTGATCATGTTCCGGCTCGCCGGCGGCCTCAAACTTTCCAGGCAGGCACTGCTGGAAGGAACCATCCTCGCCGGTGTGGGCACCACGGTCCTGCAGGTCTTCAGCACCGAACTGCTGGCCGGCGCCGGACGCAACCCCATCCTGGCGCCGTTCGCGATCATCATCGGGCTGCTGATCTGGTTCAACCTGGTCAGCCAGGTTTACCTCGTGTCCGCGTCCTGGTCAGCCATCCGAGAGGGGGACCTGAAGGCGGCTCCGGCAGCCAAGACCGCAGGCTGGGGGTCACGCCAGGTGCAGCCCGGAAAGACGCCCGTGGAAGGGCGCCAGCCCGCCGAGCACCCGCGCCCCGTGGGCGTCAGTGTCCGGCGTCGAGGTACTGGTCGGCCCACGCCGCGATAATCTTCGCTGCCCGCGCCGCCTGCCCCTTGCCGGTCAGCAGGTGGTCGCTGCCCTCCAGCGAGACAAAGTTCCGCGGATGGCGGGCGGTCTGGAAGATGGTGCTGGCGTTCTCGATGCCCACGGTGTTGTCTGTGGGGGAGTGCAGGACCATCAGGGGCTTGTGCAGCCGCTTGATGCAGTCCGTGAGGTCGGCGTTCTCGAGGTCCTCCACGAAATGCCGGCGGATCTCCACGCGCTTGCCGCCCAGGTCCACCTCGGCGCTGCCTTCGCTGAGGATCTTGTCGAGCGCCGCATCGAAGACGTGGGCCACATGCTTGGGGGAGAAAGGCGCCCCGACAGTGGCGACCGCATCGAGTTCCGGGATCTCGGACGCGGCCGCCAGGACGGCGGCGCCGCCGAAGGAATGCCCCACCAGCAGGGAGATGGCCCGGCCCTCGGCCCGCATGTACTCCGCAGCCCGGACCGTGTCCGCCACCTTGTGGCTGAACGACCCGGCGGACCACTGGCCCGCTGAGCCGCCGAGGCCCACGTTGTCGAACCGGAGCATGCCGATCCCGCTGTCCGCCAGCGCCTTGCAGATCCGGGATGCCGCGGGACTGTCCTTGCCCAGCGTGAAGCCGTGCGAAAAGACGCCCCAGCCCTTGACCGGGCCGTCCGGGACATCGACGATGCCGGAGAGCTGTTCGCCGGTGGTGCCTTCGAACGAGACTTTTTCGGAGTGGTGCATCTGTTTCCTCCCCGGTGGTTTGAGCTTGTCGAAACCACCAGGTATCTGTAAACGACGACGGCGCCGCTCACCGTACGTTTACCGTACGTGGTGAGCGACGCCGTCGTCCGCGCTTAATCCTTAGATCTTGCGGGCCAGGATGGCCTGCTTGACCTCTGCGATGGCCTGCGTGACCTGGATGCCGCGGGGGCAAGCCTCCGAGCAGTTGAAGGTGGTGCGGCAGCGCCACACGCCTTCCTTGTCGTTGAGGATCTCCAGGCGCATGTCGCCGGCGTCGTCACGGGAGTCGAAGATGAACCGGTGGGCGTTCACGATCGCTGCCGGGCCGAAGTACTGGCCGTCGGTCCAGAACACCGGGCAGGACGACGTGCACGCGGCGCAAAGGATGCACTTGGTGGTGTCGTCGAAGCGCTCACGGTCCTCGGCGGACTGCAGGCGTTCCTTGGTGGGCGCGTGGCCCTTGTTGATGAGGAACGGCATGACCTCGCGGAAGGACTGGAAGAACGGCTCCATGTCCACGATCAGGTCCTTCTCCACCGGCAGGCCCTTGATGGGCTCAACGGTGATGGGCTTGGACGTGTCCAGGTCCTTCAGCAGGGTCTTGCAGGCGAGGCGGTTGCGGCCGTTGATGCGCATGGCATCGGAACCGCAGACGCCGTGGGCGCAGGAACGGCGGAAGGAGACGCTGCCGTCGATTTCCCACTTGATCTTGTGCAGGGCGTCCAGCACGCGGTCCGTGCCGTACATGGTCAGCTTGTAGTCGTCCCAGCGGGCCTCGGCGGAAACCTCGGGGTCGTAACGGCGGACGCGCAGGGTGATGTCGAACGTCGGGATTTCCCCGCCGCCGCCAACACCGGCGGGAAGTTCGATCTTGGAGGCTGGCTCAGCAAGTTCAGCGGACATATTAGTACTTCCTCACCATCGGCTCGTAGCGCGTAAAGACAACCGGCTTGGTGGCAAGCCGGACACCGGCGATTGCCTCCTCCGCGGAACCGTCGGCCGGTGCGTGGTCTTCTTTGTACGCCATGGAGTGCTTCATGAATTTTTCGTCGTCGCGGTCCGGGAAGTCCTCGCGGAAGTGGCCGCCGCGGGATTCCTCACGGTGCAGGGCAGCAACCGTCATGACCCTGGCCAGTTCCAGCAGGAACCCAAGCTCAACGGCCTCAAGCAGGTCAAGGTTGAAGCGCTTGCCCTTGTCCTGGACGTTGATGCGCTGGTAGCGCTCCTCGAAGGACTCGATGTCCCTGAGGACCTGGTTGAGCGTGTCAGCCGTGCGGAACACCTGCATGTTGGCGTCCATGGTGTCCTGCAGTTCCTTGCGGATCGCGGAGACCTTCTCGGTGCCGTTGGCGTTGCGGGCCACGTCCAGCAGCCCGATGGTGAAGGCTTCCGGGTCCTCCGGCAGCTCCACGAAGTCGGCCGTCTTGGCGTATTCGGCGGCGGCGATGCCGGCGCGCTTGCCGAACACGTTGATGTCCAGCAGGGAGTTGGTGCCCAGGCGGTTGGAGCCGTGCACGGAAACGCAGGCCACCTCGCCGGCGGCGTAGAGGCCCGGAACAACAGTGTCGTTGTCCTGCAGGACCTCGGTGGTGATGTTCGTCGGGATGCCGCCCATGGCGTAGTGGGCCGTCGGGAAGACGGGGACCGGCTCCGTGTAGGGCTCCACGCCGAGGTAGGTGCGGGCGAACTCGGTGATGTCCGGCAGCTTGGCGTCGATGTGGGCGGGCTCAAGGTGGGTCAGGTCAAGGAGCACGTAGTCCTTGTTCGGACCGCAGCCGCGGCCTTCGCGGACTTCGTTGGCCATGGAGCGGGCCACGATGTCACGCGGGGCGAGGTCCTTAATGGTGGGGGCGTAGCGCTCCATGAAGCGCTCACCCTCGGAGTTGCGCAGGATGGCGCCTTCACCGCGGGCGGCCTCGGACAGGAGGATGCCCAGGCCGGCGAGGCCGGTCGGGTGGAACTGGAAGAACTCCATGTCCTCCAGGGGGATGCCGCGGCGGAACGCGATGCCCATGCCGTCGCCGGTCAGGGTGTGGGCGTTCGAGGTGGTCTTGAAGACCTTGCCGGCGCCGCCGGAGGCGAACACCACGGACTTGGCCTGGAAGACGTGCAGCTCGCCGGAGGCGAGGTCGTAGGATACGACGCCGGCCACGCGCTTCTGCTTGAACGGCGTGCCGTCCTCGCGCACGGCGTCTTCCTCGACGGTCAGGAGATCCAGGACGTAGTACTCGTTGTAGAACTCAACGTTGTGCTTGACGCAGTTTTGGTACAGGGTCTGGAGGATCATGTGGCCCGTGCGGTCGGCGGCGTAGCACGCGCGGCGCACCGGAGCCTTGCCGTGGTCACGGGTGTGGCCGCCGAAGCGGCGCTGGTCGATGCGGCCCTCGGGCGTGCGGTTGAACGGCAGGCCCATCTTCTCGAGGTCCAGCACCGCGTCGATGGCCTCCTTGGCCATGACCTCGGCGGCGTCCTGGTCAACCAGGTAGTCGCCGCCCTTGATGGTGTCGAAGGTGTGCCATTCCCAGTTGTCTTCCTCGACATTGGCCAGGGCTGCACACATGCCGCCCTGCGCCGCACCCGTGTGGGAGCGGGTGGGGTACAGCTTGGTCAGTACTGCTGTTCGCGCACGCTGACCGGACTCGATCGCGGCGCGCATCCCGGCGCCACCGGCACCGACGATGACGACGTCGTACTTATGGACCTGCATACCAGACGCTCTTTCTCTCAAAATTCGCAATAAGACAGCGGGCGGCCTGAGCCGTCTCCGCACAAAACTGCGGCCCGCCAACGGATGGCGGGCCGCCACGGGATGCTACGCGGGGCAGAAGCCGCCGGGCAGCTGGACGCCGTCCACTACGGGGCAGGGGTTGAAGGTGAAAATCACCAGGGTGCCGAGGATGATGATCACGGCGGAGGCTGCGTAGAGGACCATCTTGAGCCAGAAGCGGGTGGAGTCCTTCTCGGCGTAGTCGTTGATGATGGTGCGCACGCCGTTGGTGCCGTGCAGCATGGCGAGCCACAGCATGGCCAGGTCCCAGAACTGCCAGAACGGATCTGCCCACTTGCCGGCAACGAAGCCGAAGTCGATGGCGTGGATGCCTTCGCCCACCAGGAGGTTCACGATGAGGTGGCCGAAGATCAGCACCACCAGGACCACGCCGGAGAGGCGCATGAACAGCCAGGCCAGCATTTCGAAGTTGCCGCGCGAGGTGCCGTTGCGGCGGTACTTCGGGGCGATCTTGCCGGACTCGGGCTTGCCGCCAATCTGTCCGCTACGCGGGGGCTGGATCTCAGTTGCAGACATGGCTTAGTGACCTCCGAGCGCGAGGGACAGGTGGCGGATGGCGAAGGCGACCATGGTGACGACCCACAGGCCCAGCACCACCCAAAGCATCTGGCGCTGGTACTTGGCGCCCTTCTTCCAGAAGTCGACGGCGATGATCCGCAGGCCGTTGAAGGCGTGGAACACGATCGCTGCGACGAGGCCCGTTTCACCCAGGGCCATCAGCGGGTTCTTGTAGGCACCGATTACTGCGGTGTAGGCCTCAGGCGACACCCTCACCAGGGAGGTGTCCAGCACATGGACCAACAAGAAGAAAAAGATCACTACACCAGTAATGCGGTGTCCAACCCAAGACCACATGCCCTCACGGCCGCGGTACAAGGTGCCAGCTGGTTTCGTCGGCACTGAATAAACCTCCCTGCAAAACAGTGGCGCTGGCGTGGGATCCACGCGGGGGGAACGCCTACTGCGAGAGCACTCGTAGCTCAGGCCTAAATCTAGGCTTCGCTCACAGCTTATTCAATTCAGGCGCTCCTTGCCCGCCACGTACTGTACGGATTTTCGGCAATTTTGAGACGAAGACCACATCTGTTGCCACTGTATCCACCTGCCGGCCGGCCGCGAAAGACCGTCATGAGGTGCGTCGGCTAAAGTAGGCCTTGATGAGTAACGACAAAGTGACAAGCCAGGATTCACCTCTCAGCCGTTTTATCGCTGTGATTCCTGCAGGCGGTGTGGGGACCCGCCTCTGGCCTCTGTCACGTGCAGCAGCTCCCAAATTCCTTCACGACCTCACCGGTTCCGGCAGCACGCTCCTGCGTGCCACCTACGACCGCCTTGAACCGCTGGCCGGCAACCGTGTCCTCGTGGTCACTGGCGTGGCGCACCGGAACGCCGTGTGCACCCAGCTGCCCGAGGTCCAGGACGGCGACCTCGTGCTCGAGAGCGAACCCAAGGACTCCGGGGCCGCCATCGGCCTGGCCGCAGCCATCCTGCACCAGCGGGATCCGGACGTCATCATGGGATCCTTCGCCGCGGACCACGTGATCAGCCCGGACGAGCTCTTCCAGGATGCAGTGCGCGAGGCCATCCACACCGCCGCCGCCGGCAAGATCGTGACCATCGGCATCAAGCCGACGCACCCGTCCACGGGCTTCGGCTACATCCGGTCCGGAAACTCACTGCATATCCCAGGCGCGCCCAGCGCCCAGGCCGTGGTGGAGTTCGTGGAGAAGCCGGACGAGGACGTCGCCCAGCAGTACGTGGACAGCGGCGAGTACGTCTGGAACGCCGGCATGTTCGTGGCGCCCGTTTCCCTCATGCTCAAGCACCTGGAAGCGAACCAGCCCGAGCTGTTCACCGGTCTCCAGGAAATTGCCCAGGCCTGGGACACCCCGCAGCGGGACGAGGTCACGGCCCGGATCTGGCCTACGCTGCCCAAGATCGCGATTGACTACGCGGTCGCCGAGCCTGCCGCGGCGGCCGGGGACGTCGCCGTCGTGCCCGGATCGTTCCGCTGGGACGACGTCGGTGACTTCGCTTCCGTGGGCCGGCTGAACAGCGCCAAGGAAGTGGACGAGGTGACCGTCCTTGGCGAGGGCGCCCGCGTCTTCACAGAAAACGCCAGCGGCGTGGTGGTCTCGGACACCAAACGCGTCATCGCACTGATCGGCATCAAGGACGTCGTCATTGTGGACACCCCGGATGCGCTGCTGGTGACCACCAAGCAGCACTCCCAGCGAGTGAAGCAGGCGGTGGACGCGCTCAAGGCCAGCGGCGACACCGACGTTCTCTAGCAAACCCACCTCTTGTTGGAGGGCACGGCCGATAATCCGGCTGTGCCCTCCAATAATGCGTTAAGGCGCCCTCAACCAATGCGTTAAGCGGAAATGGCGGACACGTAACGCGGAGAAGGCGATGCCGCTAATCTTTCCGGCCTCGCTACAGTTGAGGTGTGCGCAATTACACTACTGAAGCTGAGCCCACCGCCCTGGTGGGGCCGTGGCTCGAGCCCCTGCTGCCGGAACTGATCGATTTTCGCCGTGACCTGCATGCGCACCCCGAGCTGTCCTTCAGGGAATTTCGGACCACTGACAAGCTGGCCGAGCGGCTGGAGGCTGCCGGCCTCCAGCCCCGCCGGCTCGAGGGTACCGGCCTGACCGTGGACATCGGCGAGGGCCCGATTGCCACGGCGCTGCGCGGCGACATCGACGCGCTCCCGATCATCGAGGAAACGGGACTGCCGTTCGCCTCGAAAAACCACGGCGTCACGCACGCCTGCGGCCACGACGTGCACACCACCACCATGCTGGGCATCGCCCTGGTGCTGCACCGCATGCACCAGGAGTCCCCGCTGGGCGGCACCGTGCGCATCATCTTCCAGCCGGCCGAGGAGACCATGCCCGGCGGGGCGCACTCCTGCATCGAGCAGGGCGTCCTGGAGGGCGTGCCCCGCATCCTGGCACTGCACTGCGACCCGCGCATCGAGGTGGGCAAGATCGGCACGCGCATCGGCGCCATCACCTCGGCGTCGGACACCATTCGGATTGAACTGTCCGGCCGCGGCGGGCACACCTCTCGCCCGCACCTGACCGAGGACCTCGTTTTCGCGCTGGCGCAAATCGCCGTGAACGTGCCGGCGGTGCTGTCCCGCCGCGTGGATGTCCGCAGCGGCGTCTCGGTGGTGTGGGGACACATCTCCGCGGGCTCGGCGCCCAACGCGATCCCCGGCACCGGGTACATGGCCGGGACCATGCGCTGCCTGGACCGCGATGCGTGGCACAGCGCCGGCGAACTGCTGGATGAAGTGGTGCACCAGGTGGCTGCGCCGTACGGCGTCGACGTGCGGCTGGAGCACACCCGGGGCGTTCCTCCGGTGGTCAACTCGGAGCATGAGACAGCACTGATCGAGGCCTCAGCGCGCGCCGAGATCGGGGAGGGCGCCGTGGTGCTGACCCCGCAGTCCATGGGCGGGGAGGATTTCGCCTGGTTCCTCGCCGAGCTGCCCGGGGCCATGATGCGCCTCGGCACCAAGACCCCTGGCGGCGAGGAGTACGACCTGCACCGCGGCGACTACATCCTCGACGAGCGTGCCCTCGGTTTCGGCATCCAGGTCCTCACGGCCGCAGCGCTCCGCACCATCCGCGACCTCTAACCCCGGCCCGGCCCGGCCCGGCCCGGCCCGGCTAGGCGCGGCGCGGCATACCCCACCACGGAACGCCCCATACCTGAGCGCGAACCGGCAGGTAATGCCCTCAAATCCCACCTTTGAGGGCATTAGCTGCCAGTTCGCGCTCTCGTTTGTATAGGTAAGTTGTGCACAATTGAATTGACCGCTACCGTTAGGGTATGCCCGATGCTCCCCGCCTTGACCGCCAGGTGTGCTTTGCCCTCTACTCCGCGTCGCGGGCTGCCACGGCCGTCTACCGCCCGCTCCTGGAGGAGCTGGGCCTGACGTACCCGCAGTACCTCGTCATGCTGGTGCTCTGGGAAAACGAGCCGCGCGGTGTGCGGGAACTGGGAGAGGAGCTTGGGCTCGACTCCGGAACCCTCTCACCCCTCCTCAAGCGGCTCGAAGCGCTGGCCCTCGTGGACCGGCGGCGCTCGGCAGAGGATGAACGCCGTGTCGCCGTGCACCTTACTGACGCCGGGAGGGCCCTGAGCAGCAAGGCCTCCGGAGTGCCCCAGCAGCTGGCTGCCGCGGCGGGCCTGACGCCCAGCGAGCTTGACCAGCTGCGCGAAACCCTCGGCAAGCTCACAGCAGCCCTGCACGGTTCGCTCTAGCCAGCCCCCAACCACCAGCCCGCAATCCAGACTTCCCCACCAGAAGGAAACACAGTGAAGACTCTCTACACAGCCGAGGCCCTTGCGTCCGGCGAAGGCCGCGACGGTTCCGCCCGGACCAAGGACGGCAAGCTCGACGTCAACCTCGCCAGCCCGGAGGAGCTGGGCGGCAGCGGCGAGGGCACCAACCCCGAACAGCTGTTCGCGGCAGGCTATGCCGCATGCTTCCACTCCGCACTCCGCGTGGTGGGCCGGCAGGCCAAGGCCGACCTCACGGACTCCGCCGTCGCCGCCAAGATCCACTTCGGCGCCCTCGAGGACAGCGCCGGCTACGGCCTGGCCGCGGAGCTGGAAATCGCCCTCCCGGCGCTGGACCGCGGCACCGCCGAGAGCCTCATGGCCAAGGCGCACAGCATTTGCCCGTACTCCAACGTGACGCGCGGCAACATGGACGTCGCACTCACGCTCGTGGAGTTCGCAGCGTGAGCGCCGGCGCAGCGACGGAATTGCCGGTGACCACCCGCGAGATCCAGCTGGCCTCCCGGCCGGAAGGGCGCCCGGTCCCGGACAACTTCAGGCTCGCCGAGACGGCGGTCCCGGCACTCAAGGACGGCGAAGTACTCGTCCGGAACCTGTTCATCTCCGTGGACCCCTACATGCGCGGCCGCATGAACGACGCCAAATCCTATTCAGCGCCGTTTGCGCTGGACAAAGCGCTCGACGGCGGTGCGGTGGGTGAGGTGATCGCGTCCCGGTCCGATAAGCGCAAGGTGGGGGACGTCGTCGTCCATCAGCTCGGCTGGCGGGAGCATGCGGTGGTGGACGCGGAGCGGACAACTCCCGCGGACACGGACCTCGCCCCGGCCTCAGCCTTCCTGGGCGCCCTGGGCATGACCGGACTCACCGCGTACGCCGGCCTGCTGAAGGTCGCGGAGTTCAAGCCCGGCGATGCCGTGTTCGTCTCGGGCGCCGCCGGTGCGGTGGGCTCGCTCGTGGGGCAGATCGCGAAGGCGATGGGGGCTTCAAAGGTGATTGGCAGCGCGGGCACTCCGGAGAAAGTTGCCCGGCTGCTGGACCTGGGCTTCGACGCGGCGTTCAACTACCGCGATGCCCCGGTCCTGGACCAGCTGAAGGCGGCGGCCGGCAGTGATGGCATCGACGTGTACTTCGACAACGTCGGCGGCGACCACCTCGAAGCCGCGCTATCCGTCCTGAACGTCGGCGGCCGCGTGGCCATGTGCGGCGCCATCGCCCAGTACAACGCGACGGAGCCGCCGGCCGCGCCGCGCAACCTCGCCGTGGCGATCGGCAAGCAGCTCACGCTGCGCGGGTTCCTGGTGGGCGGCCAGCGCCAGCATGCCGCCGAGTTCGCCGGGCGGATGGCCGGCTGGCTGGCCGACGGCACCGTCCGCTACGACGAGACCGTGGTTGACGGCCTGGAGAACGCGCCGCAGGCCTTCATGGACATGCTCGACGGCGGGAACACCGGGAAGATGCTCGTCCGGCTTTAGCGAGCACAACAGTCGCCCCCGAGCGCGAACGTACACTTGTGGCCCTAGGGAAACGTTTCCCGAGGGCCACAAGTGTACGTTCGTGCCGGGCGCGTTGGCCGGACCGTGTTACCCGGGACAAGGGGTGGGACACTAAAGTGGGCTCATGAGTGCGCTGCTGCGCACCCGGGTGCCGGCCAGCGGCATCCCGTACGCCAAGGGGTGACGGCCGTGCAGAACGACGCCAACGAAGAGGGCGCCAGTATCGACTGGGCGGCCCTGGAGACCGCCGCGCGCGACGCCATGAAGAACGCCTACGCACCCTATTCGAACTTTCCGGTGGGTGCCGCGGCCTTCACGGCGGACGGCCGGATCGTCAGCGGCTGCAACGTGGAGAATGCCAGCTACGGCCTGACGCTGTGCGCCGAGTGCGTCCTGGTGGGCAACCTGCAGATGACCGGCGGCGGCCTGCTCCGCGCCTTCTGCTGCGTGGACGGCCGCGGCAATGTCCTCATGCCCTGCGGCCGCTGCCGGCAGCTGCTGTACGAGTTCCGGGCACCCGGCATGGAGTTGATGACCACACAGGGGATCAGGACCATGGACCAGGTGCTGCCCGACGCCTTTGGACCCGAACACCTGGAGGGAACCCGGTGACCCAGAAGAACGAGGCGTTCGACGCCGTCGACGTCATCCGGACCAAGCGCGACAAGGGCGCGCTCAGCCCCCAGCAGATCGACTGGACCATCGATGCGTACACCCGCGGCGTCATTGCGGAGGAGCAGATGGCCGCGCTGAACATGGCCATCCTGCTCAACGGCATGGACCGTGCCGAGATCTCGCAGTGGACCGCGGCGATGATCGCCTCGGGGGAGCGCATGGACTTCTCCGGCCTCCGGCGGCCCGACGGCGGCGTGAAGGTAACCACTGACAAGCACTCCACGGGCGGGGTGGGGGACAAGATCACCCTGCCGCTGGCGCCCCTGGTCGCGGTCTTCGGAGTTGCGGTGCCGCAGCTGTCCGGGCGCGGACTTGGCCACACCGGCGGCACGCTGGACAAACTCGAGTCCATTCCCGGCTGGCGCGCGGACTTGAGCAACGCCGGAATGCTGGCCCAGCTCCAAGAGGTGGGCGCGGTGATCTGCGCCGCCGGACCGGGGCTGGCCCCTGCCGACAAGAAGCTCTACGCACTGCGCGACGTCACGGGCACCGTCGAGTCCATCCCGCTGCTTGCCTCGTCGATCATGAGCAAGAAGATCGCCGAGGGCACGGGCTCGCTGGTGCTGGACGTCAAGGTGGGCAGCGGGGCGTTCATGAAGGACGAGGCCGGGGCGCGCGAACTTGCGGAGACCATGGTGGCCCTGGGCAAGGACGCCGGGGTGGAAACCGTGGCCCTGCTGACCAACATGGCCACACCGCTCGGACTGACCGCGGGCAACGCCATCGAGGTGGAGGAATCCGTTGAGGTCCTCGCCGGCGGCGGCCCGGCCGACGTGGTCGAACTGACGGTGCGGCTGGCGGAGGAGATGCTGCGGTGCGCCGGCGTTCCCGACGCCGATCCGGCCGCGGCGCTCAAGGACGGCAGGGCGATGGACGTCTGGAACCGGATGATCGCGGCGCAGGGCGGCGACCCGCGGGCGAAGCTGCCGGTGGCCCGGGAATCTGAAACCATCTATGCGCCCGCGGACGGAGTCCTCGTGAAGCTGGACGCGTTCGCCGTCGGTGTGGCGGCCTGGCGGCTGGGCGCCGGGAGGGCCCGGAAGGAAGACGCAGTGCAGGCAGCCGCGGGCGTCCGCATGCACGCCAAGCCCGGCGCAACTGTGCGTGCCGGCGAACCGCTGATGACCCTGCTGACAGACACGCCTGAGAAGTTTGCCCGGGCCAAGGCGGCGCTTGACCACGCCGTCACCATCGCACCGGCCGGCTCCAGGCCCGCCCAGCAGCTCATCATCGACCGCATCGCCTGACCGTGCAGGCCGTTAACGATTTCATCCTGGCTGCCGCCGGGCAGCCCTGGGTGCTTTTCATAGTCCTGGCCTGCTGCGTCATCGACGGCTTCTTCCCGCCCATCCCCAGCGAATCGGTGGTGGTGGGGCTGGCGGCCGTCGCCGCGACGGCGGACGTGCCCAACCCGTGGCTGCTCGCGGCCGTAGCAGGACTGGGCGCCTTCACCGGCGACAACGCCGCGTATCTCATCGGCCGGGGCGTGGGCACACAGCGCTGGGCCTGGATGCGCGGGCCGCGCATGCAGCGTGCGTTCCGGTGGGCCGGGCGGGAGCTGCGCAAACGCCCGGCGTCCCTGATCCTCGTGGCGCGGTTCGTCCCCATCGGCCGGGTGGCAGTGAACCTGACCGCGGGCGCCACCCACTATTCACATGTGCGCTTCGTCGGGCTGACTGTGCTTTCCGCCACCCTGTGGGCCTCGTATTCCGTGGCCATCGGGCTGTTCTTCGGCCAGTGGTTCGAGGAGAACCACCTGCTGGGGGCCGTGATCGCCATTGTTTGCGCCATTGTACTGGGCATCCTGGTGGACCTCGTCATCAACCGGCTGCGGGGCCGCATCGAGGATCCGCTGCAGGAAAGTTGACTTTCCAACCAAGGCGTAGCGGACTATCCTCCGGCCGTGCGACACTAAAGAGCGATTTGCGTCACTTCCTGTCTTGTTATATTGCCGAGGAGCAACACCCGCGTGGAGTTTATTAATGAGGCCGTGCTCCATGCAGCGGGTCAGTGGTGGATTTATCCCGTCCTGCTCTTGTTCTTCTTTGTTGACGGGTTCGCGATGGTGGTCCCGAGCGAGACGCTCATCGTGGCGCTGGCGGCCTTTTCCCGGCACAGCGGCGAGCCCAACCTGTGGATCCTCGGCCTGACTGCCCTGACCGGGGCCATGGCCGGTGACAACATGGCCTACATGCTGGGCCGGAAGATCGGCCTGGAGCGCTGGAAGTGGATGCGCCGGCCCAGGGTGCAGAAAGTCTTCGGCTGGGCGCGCTACGAACTGGAAAAGCGCGGCGCCGTTCTGATCTTCACGGCGCGCTACATCCCATGGGGGCGCGTGGCGGTGAACTACGTCGCCGGCACCACCGGATACCCGCACCGCAGGTTCTTCCTGCTGGACGCCTTCGCGTGCTTCACTTGGGTCGGTTACTCGATCGGGATCGGCCTCGTCGCCAGTTCCTTCCCGTGGCTCCACAGCAACCCGCTGCTTGGCGCCGGCATCGCCGTCGTGTTCGCCATCATTCTGGGCATCATCATCGACCACGCCCTCCGCTGGTGGCACAAGCGGCTCGGCCGGAATGACGCCCATGCTGCGCCGGAGGAGAGCCGGGCGCCGGAACAGGGCAGCATCCCGGAACAGGCCAGCCGCGTGGTTTAGCCCTTAGCGCTTAGAGGGCGGGCGGCTTGGCGCGGCCGTGCAGCGGCCTTTCGGGCCGCCCGTCGCCAGGCAGCGCGCCCGTTGGCATTGCCGCCGGTGCAACCCTAGAGTTGGTACGTGACTGAGCCAATCGTTGACGCCGCCCCTGCCCTTGACTTCGACCTGAAGAGCCTGCCCAAGGTATCCCTTCACGACCATCTGGACGGCGGCCTGCGCCCTGCCACGATCATCGAGCTGGCGGAGGCGGTGGGCCATACGCTTCCGTCCACCGACCCGACCGCGCTGGGCGAATGGTTCCGCGAATCCGCCGACTCCGGCTCGCTGGTCCGCTACCTTGAGACGTTCGACCACACGGTCGCCGTCATGCAGACCAAGGAAGGTCTGATCCGCGTCGCCAAGGAGTTCGTGGAGGATCTGGCGGACGACGGCGTGGTGTACGGCGAAGTGCGATGGGCACCTGAGCAGCACCTCCAGAACGGATTGACCCTGGACGAGGTTGTGGAGGCGGTCCAGGAGGGACTCGAAGCCGGCGTGGAGGCCGTGGCCGAGACCGGCCGCGAGATCCAGGTGGGCCAGCTGATCACGGCCATGCGGCACGCTGACCGCGGCCAGGAAATCGCTGAACTCGCCGTTCGGCACCGCGACAAGGGCGCCGTCGGGTTCGACATCGCCGGCGCCGAGGACGGCTTCCTGCCCTCGCGCTTCCGCGACGCCTTCACCTACCTGGCCGAGAACAACTTCCCTGCCACGGTGCACGCCGGTGAAGCCGCCGGGCTGGACAGCATCCAGTCCGCCCTCGTTGACGGCCGCGCGCTGCGCCTCGGCCACGGTGTCCGCATCGCGGAGGACATCATGGTGGAGTTCGACGAGGACGACGCCGACGACGAGGACAGCGACAATATTGGCCTGGTCACGCTCGGCAACCTGTCCAGCTGGATCCGGGACCGCGGCATCGCCCTGGAAATCTGCCCGTCCTCGAACCTGCAGACCGGCGCCATTGCCGCCTTCGGTGAGGGCATCGAAAGCCACCCGCTGGACATGCTCTACCAGTTGGGATTCAACGTAACCATCAACACGGACAACCGCCTCATGAGCGGCGTGACGCTCACCGATGAGTTCGAGCTCCTGGTGGAGACTTTCGACTACGACCTCGATGACCTGCTGGAGCTCACGCTCAACGCGGCCGAGGCGTCCTTCCTTCCCCTGGAGGAAAAGGAAGCCCTCGTGGAGTACATCAACGACGCGTACGGCGACCTTGGCTGAATCCAACGGCCAGCCTGAACCGACCGACGCGGTGGGGGAACTGCTGGGGGTGATTGCTGCCCTCCGCGAGCACTGCCCCTGGATGGGTGCCCTCACCCACGAGTCACTCTTGGAGTACCTGCTGGAGGAGGCCTATGAAGTGGCCGAGACCATCGAGACCGGCGCGGACGAGGCTGAACTGAAAGGTGAGCTGGGCGATGTGCTGCTCCAGGTGGTGCTGCACGCCCGGCTCGCCGAGGAGCGCGGCGTGTTCAGCTTCGGTGACGTGGCCCGCGGGCTCACCCAGAAGATGATCCGCCGCAACCCGCACGTGTTCCGTCCGGACGGATCTCTCCAGGACACCTTTCCTGCCACGGTGGAGGAGATCGTGCTCAAGTGGGACGCGGTGAAAAAGGCCGAAAGCCCGCAGCGCAGCACGCCCTTCGAGGGCATCCCGGTGGCCCTGCCCGCACTGGCCCAGGCCCAGAAAACCCTGGACCGGGCCGAGCGGGCCGGGCTGAAAGCCCCGGTGGCTGAGACCCCGCTGGTTGAGCTTGTCGAAACCTCGCTGGCCGAAACAATAAAAACCGAAGCCGAACTCGGCGAGCTGCTGCTCGCCGTCGTCCGTTCAGCCCGGAACAGGGGGTTCGACGCCGAACGCGCCCTCCGCGGGGCCGTCCGGCGGTACCAGAACCGACACCCGGAAACATCCGCCCCCGGATCATGACGTCCGGGTTCTGGATAGGTTTCCGTAACGTGCACCACTCTCGACTACGCTAGTCCCTGACGAGGACGTCGAGATTTTTTCCCCCAAGTCCCCAGTAAATCGCCCACAAGGAGCACATCCATGGCGCTTATCGATGCCATCCACGCCCGCGAGATCCTCGATTCCCGTGGCAACCCCACCGTCGAAGTTGAAGTTCTCCTCTCCGACGGCCAGATCGGCCGCGCTGCCGTTCCGTCCGGTGCGTCCACCGGCGAGCACGAAGCCGTTGAACTGCGCGACGGCGACAAGGGCCGCTACCTCGGCAAGGGTGTCCAGAAGGCCGTTGACGCCGTCATCGACCAGATCGCACCGGCACTGACCGGCTTTGACGCCACCGACCAGCGCAGCATCGACCAGGCCA
Organism: Arthrobacter sp. UC242_113; assembly: GCF_044054585.1. Taxonomy (NCBI): domain Bacteria; kingdom Bacillati; phylum Actinomycetota; class Actinomycetes; order Micrococcales; family Micrococcaceae; genus Arthrobacter; species Arthrobacter sp. UC242_113. The sequence goes on from NZ_CP171968.1 coordinate 445,428, forward strand.
TGATCGACCTGGACGGCACCGCCAACAAGGGCAAGCTCGGCGCCAACGCCATCCTCGGCGTCTCCCTGGCAGTTGCCAACGCCGCAGCAGCCTCCGCTGACCTGCCGCTGTACAAGTACCTGGGCGGCCCGAACGCCCACGTCCTGCCCGTTCCGCTGATGAACATCCTCAACGGCGGCTCGCACGCGGATTCCGACGTCGACATCCAGGAATTCATGATCGCCCCGATCGGCGCCGAGACCTTCTCCGAGGGCCTGCGCTGGGGCGTCGAGGTTTACCACAACCTCAAGTCCGTGCTGCAGCAGAAGGGCCTCTCCACCGGCCTGGGCGACGAGGGCGGCTTCGCCCCGAACCTGCCGTCCAACCGTGCTGCCCTGGACCTGATCCAGGAAGCCATCCAGAACGCCGGCTACACCCCGGGCACCGACATCGCCCTGGCCCTGGACGTCGCCTCCTCCGAGTTCTTCAAGGACGGTGCCTACCAGTTCGAGGGCAAGGCCCTGAGCGCCTCCGAGATGAGCGCCTACTACGCCGAACTCGTTGCCGACTACCCGCTGGTTTCCATCGAGGACCCGCTGGACGAGAACGACTGGGAAGGCTGGAAGATCCTCACCGACACCATCGGTGACAAGGTCCAGCTGGTGGGCGACGACCTGTTCGTCACCAACCCCGAGCGCCTGCAGCAGGGCATCGACGCCGCCACGGCGAACTCCCTGCTGGTCAAGGTCAACCAGATCGGCTCCCTGACCGAAACCCTGGACGCCGTTTCCCTGGCCCAGCGCTCCGGTTACACCACCATCACCTCGCACCGCTCCGGCGAAACCGAGGACACCACGATCGCCGACATCGCCGTTGCCACCAACGCCGGACAGATCAAGACCGGTGCCCCGGCCCGCTCCGAGCGCGTTGCCAAGTACAACCAGCTGCTGCGCATCGAAGAGGAACTCGACGACGCCGCACGCTACGCCGGGCGCAGCGCGTTCCCGCGTTTCAAGGCCTAGTAGCCCAAGAAACAGCTGACCGGTGGCTATGGTGGAAAGACCATAGCCACCGGTTTTGTTTTAGGCGCCCACACGTTACAGGAGTGTCATGGCTACCCGCCGTCCCAAAGTTCCCAGGGTGACCCCACCAGCACAGCAGTCCTCCGCCGGCTCTGCCGGGGGAGACGTCATCCAGGCGGACTTCGGCGGCCCGCGTTCGCCCCACGCCACCCATGAAGCGGGAACGGGACACGAGGCCAAGGCGGCGGGCAGGGCCAGCGGCGCTGGTGCCAAATCCGGCGCTGGCAGCAGGACCGGCGCGGGTTCCACCGGTTCCACGGGTCCGGGTATCACGGCCGCCGGTTCGAAGGGCTCAGATTCGAGGGGCGCCGGCACCAAGGGCGCAGGTTCAGCAGCTGCCGCTGCCCCAAGAGCTGGCGCTGCCCCAAGAGCTGGCGCGGGCACCAAAGCCAGCACCGGGAAGACGGGGAGCAGCCGCGGGAAGTCCGGGTCGTCAGCCGTCACCGCCGGGGAAGACAACCTCGACCCCGTCCCCGCCAAGGCGTTCTCCGGCCGCATGCTGGCGCTGGCCGTGGTGATGGTTGCCATCACCATCATGCTGGCTCCCACCGTGAAGATCTTCATCGACAAGCGCGCCGAAATCGCGGCCCTGGAATCGGACATATCGGCCAGCAAGGCGGACCAGGACAACCTCAAGCGGCAGGTCTCGCGCTGGCAGGATCCCAACTACGTCAAGCAGCAGGCACGGGACCGCATTAACATGGTTATGCCGGGTGAGACCGGCTACTGGGTTTTCGGCAGCGACCTGCCGGCCGGCGCATCAGGCAGCCAGCCCAGTGCAGCAGAAACACAAGACCCCGCCGACGTGCCCTGGGTGGATTCCCTCTGGGAGTCCATCAGACGCTCGGCAACAGACTAGGAGCGGCGCCCGCCGCAGGACTGCCTACCGGAATTTCGGTGCAGCCAGATCCGGGCAGGAAGGACGGCCACGCCAGTGGACGACAACACGGCAACCGCCCCCGGTGACAACAGGCAGCCATCGGCACGGGACCTCGATTTGCTCAGCCGCCAGCTGGGGAGGCCGGTGCGCGACGTTGTGGAAATCCCGGCGCGCTGCGTTTGTGGGAACCCGCTGGTGGCCGCAACGTCCCCGCGCCTCAGCAACGGAACTCCCTTCCCCACCACGTTCTACCTGACCCACCCGGTCATCACGTCGGCGGTCTCCCGGCTTGAGGCGGCCGGCCTTATGAACGAGATGAACGACCGGCTTGCCGCGGACGAGCCACTGGCTGCCTCCTACCGGGCGGCGCACGAGGCCTACCTGGCTGCCCGCGCGGAAATCGGGGCACGGTCTGGGATCGGCGACGTCCCGGAGATCGACGGCGTCTCCGCCGGCGGCATGCCCACCCGCGTCAAGTGCCTCCACGTCCTGGTGGGACACTCGCTGGCCGCCGGGCCGGGCGTGAATCCGCTGGGCGACGAAGCCATCGCGGACATCAGGGAATGGTGGACCGCCGACCGCTGCTACTGCGAGGGTGCCTGGGACACGGCCGGCGAAGCGCCGTCCCGGGAACTCAGCCGCCACGGCCCGCAGGGGTTGCCGGACATCGTGGGCCGGCCCGCGCCCGTGCGGAAATCCAAGACCGATGCAACGGAGGCAGGCGCATGACCCGGGTGGCCGCCATCGACTGCGGAACCAACTCCATCCGCCTGCTCATCGCCGACATTGACCGCAGCAACGGGACCACCAAGCTCACCGACGTCGTGCGTGAAATGCGTGTGGTGCGGCTCGGCCAGGGCGTTGACGCCACCGGCGAGCTGGCACCCGAGGCGCTGGAGCGCACCTTTGCGGCGACGGCCGACTACGCGGCGCTTATCCGCGAGTACCAGGCCAAGAAGGTCCGGTTCGTGGCCACCTCGGCCAGCCGCGACGCCCGGAACCGCCAGGTCTTCGTGGACGGCATCCGGAACCTCATCGGGGTGGAGCCCGAGGTGATCACCGGCCACGAGGAAGCCGCGCTTTCCTTCGCCGGCGCCAGCAGCGTGCTGCCCATTGCGGCAGAGGACAAGGTGCTGGTGGTGGACCTGGGCGGCGGCAGCACGGAGTTTGTGCTGGGCGACGCCGGCGGCGTGATCGCCGCAAGGTCCGTTGACATCGGCTGCGTCAGGCTCACCGAACGCCACCTCACGTCGGACCCGCCCACGGCCGAGCAGATCGCCGCCGCGGAGGCCGACGTCGACGCCGCCATCGCCGAAGCGCGACTGGACGTCCCGCTGGAACGCAGCACCGCCGTCGTCGGGGTTGCCGGCTCCATCACCACCATCACGGCGCACGCGCTCAGGCTGCCCGAATACCTGCCGGGGGCCATCCACGGCGCCGAACTGTCCATCTCCGCCGTGCAGGCCGCGGCCACCGATCTGCTGCAGATGACCCGGGCACAGCGGGCGGAACTGCCGTACATGCACCCCGGCCGGGTGGACGTCATCGGCGCCGGCGCGCTGGTCTGGCGGCGCATCCTCACCCGCATGGGCGAGCTCAGCGGCGGCCGCATAATTACGGCCACCGCCAGTGAGCACGATATTCTTGACGGAATTGCCCTGAGTGCCGAGGCACCGAGTTAACCGAAAATTGGATTCTGAATGACCAGAGCAAGAGCCCGGCTCCGCCGGACGGTCTCGGCCCTTCTGTCCGCGGTGCTTGCCGGTGGCATCGCCGCGTCCGCCGTCGCCACCGCACCCGCTGCGCACGCCGATTCCTGGCGGGACAAGGAGTACTGGCTCAAGGAAGCCGGCATCACCAAGGCGTGGGAAGTCTCCAAAGGCGCCAACGTAAAGGTCGCTGTGATCGACAGCGGCGTGGACGGAAGCCATCCCGACCTCAAGGGTGTGCTGGCCGGCGGCCATGACGTCTCCGGTGCCGGCGCCCCCGACGGCGAGAGGAGCATCGGTGCCAAGCCCGAGCACGGCACCCTCGTGGCCACCATGCTTGCGGGCCGCGGGCACCAGGTTCCGAAGAAGGCATCTGCCAGTGCCAAGCCCTCCCAGAACGGCACCGCAGCGGCATCGAAAGCCCTGCCGGACGGCATCATGGGCGTGGCACCCGAGGCGCAGATCCTCTCCGTCTCCACCTGGCTGGGATCGGAAAACCCCGGCGGCAAGAGCGACCAGGACCAGATCCCGGAGGCTGTGCGCTGGGCGGTGGACAATGGCGCGAAGGTCATCAACATTTCGCTGGGCAGCACGTCTCCGGAGTGGCCGCAAAGCTGGGATGCCGCCTTCCTGTACGCCGAGCAGAAGGACGTGGTCATCGTCGCCGCTGCCGGTAACCGCGTCGGCGGCAACGTGCAGGTGGGGGCTCCGGCCACCATCCCCGGCGTACTGACCGTCGCGGGCCTGGACCGGAACGGACAGGCGAGCACGGATTCCTCCTCCCAGGGCATCAGCATCGGCGTGGCGGCGCCGGCGGAGAAGCTCGCCGGCGGACTGCCCGGCGGCAGCTATGCGGAATGGGCCGGCACGTCCGGTGCCACCCCCATCGTCTCCGGCGTTGCGGCGCTGATCCGCTCCAAGTGGCCGGAGATGAGTGCCAAGCAGGTCATCAACAGGATCGTCTCCACCGCCAAGGACGAGGGCACGCCGGGCAAGGACCCGCTGTACGGCTTCGGGGTCCTCAATGCCGAGGCGGCGCTCAAGGACGATGTGGCCGAAACGAAGGCCAACCCGCTGGGTTCGATCGCCGAGTGGATCCGCGTGCACCGGCGCGGGAACTTCGCCACTCCCGCTCCCGAGCCGACCACCGCAGCACCGGCACCGCAGGCTACGCTGCCCAAGGCGACGGTGCCGGTCGCGGTGCCGCCCTCACAGCTGGACAGTGCGCTGCCGGCCGCAGTGGTCATCGGGTTCGGTGCGCTCTTCATTGCCATTATTGCGGCGGGCGCGGTCCAGTTGCGGCGGGCGTACCGGGCGTCCGGCGGGGGAGTGGACGAACCCGAAACCGGCGCAGTGACGAGGGTGGATCCGGCAGACCGGCCGAGCTAGTGAAGATTTTCACAAAGTACTGTATTCTGGAGTTATGGCAACCACCCCACAGCTCCAGGATCGTCCGCGTGTGCTCGTCGTCGGCGGCGGGTACGTCGGCCTCTACGTAGCCCTCAAACTGCAGAAGAAGATCGCAAACGCAGGCGGCATCGTCACCGTCGTCGATCCGCTGCCCTACATGACTTACCAGCCCTTCCTGCCCGAAGTTGCAGGCGGAAACATCGAGGCCCGCCACGCAGTGGTCTCCCACCGCCAGCACCTCAAGCAGAGCGAGCTCATCCAGGGCCGCGTCGTCTCCATTGACCACGCCAACCGCACGGCCGTGGTTGCCCCGGCTGACGGCGGCGACAACTTCGAGGTGCCGTACTTCGACGTCGTGCTCTCCGCCGGCGCCATTACCCGCACGTTCCCCATCAAGGGCCTGGCGGACAAGGGCATCGGCCTGAAGACCATCGAGGAAGCCGTTGCGCTGCGCAACAAGGTCCTTGACCGCATTGAGGTCGGCTCCACCATGACCGACCCCGCCGAACGCGCCCGCGCACTGACCTTCGTGGTGGTGGGTGGAGGCTTCGCCGGTATCGAGTGCATCACTGAAATGGAAGACCTCGCCCGCGCCGCGGTCCGGAACAACCCGCGCGTCAAGCAGGAGGAAGTTCGCTTCGTCCTCGTCGAGGCCATGGGCCGCATCATGCCCGAGGTCACCGCCGCACAGGCTGAATGGGTTGTGGAGCACCTCCGCAGCCGCGGCATCGAGGTCCTGCTGAACACGTCGCTGGACAACGCCGAGGGCGCCCTCAAGCTCATCAACCTGCCGGACAAGACGCTGGCCCAGGAATTCGAGTCCGACACCCTCGTGTGGACCGCCGGTGTCCAGGCCAACCCGATGGTCCGTTCCACCGACTTCCCGCTGGAACCCCGCGGCCGCGTCCGCGTCCTGCCGGACCTGCGCATCGCGGGCGACGAAGGCATCATCGACAACGCCTGGGCTGCCGGCGACATCGCCGCGGTACCCGACCTGACAGGCTCTGGCCTGCCGGACGGCACCTGCGTTCCCAACGCCCAGCACGCACTGCGCCAGGCCAAGCGCCTGGCGAAGAACCTGTGGGCTTCCCGCTGGGACAAGCCGCTCGTCGACTACAAGCACAAGAACCTCGGTGCTGTGGCCGGCTTCGGCGAGTGGAAGGGTGTTGCCAACATCAACCTGCTCGGCCGCATCGGGCTCAAGGGCCCCCTCGCCTGGCTGGCACACCGCGGCTACCACGGCATGGCCATGCCGACGTTCGAGCGCAAGTTCCGCGTGATCCTCAACTGGATCCTGAGCTTCTTCGCGGGCCGCGACACCACGCAGCTGCTGGACCTGGACAACCCGCGCGGTGCCTTCGTGGCCGCCGCCACCCCGGCTCCGAAGCCCGCTGCTGCGGCTCCCGCCGCACCTGCCGCGACGGCTCCGGCTGAGAAGGCTCCGGCCGCCGCCCAGGGCGGCGCCAAGGATCCTGTCAAGGCTGAAGCCAAGTAATCCCCACTGCCTCCCCAATCTCGCAAGCTCGATTGGGGCCCCTCGGCAGTGTGGGCCCAGGCAGGCAAATTAACGACGGCGGCCGTTCCCTTTCGGGGGAACGGCCGCTTTCGCGTTTCCCCGAAAGGTTTCCCCGGCGGGGGAGCTCCCCGGCACGGCAGGGTGCACACATAGACTGGCTCCATGACGGGTGAAAAGAACCTCCAAACCCTCCTCGCGTCGATGCGTCCGGTCGTCCGGGAAGGGGAGTACGTCTACGCTCTCTGGCCGCACGGCAAGCCGCTGGCGGGGCATATCGAAGCCGCCGTCCGGGAAGCCGAGGGGCTCACGGTGGTCCTGCCCCGGGCCGAAGCAGATGCAATGGAGCTGCCCTACGATTTCGTTGCGGCCTGGATCACCCTGGAGGTCCACTCGGCACTGGAAGCGGTGGGCCTGACCGCAGCGGTCAGTCGGGCGCTGACCCAGGCCCGGATCAGCTGCAACGTGCTGGCAGGCTTCCACCACGACCATCTGCTGGTGCCCGTGGGTGACTCTGCCCGGGCGGTGGAGGTCCTGTCCGAACTTTCGGCCGCCAGCGCCCCCGAGCCCAAACTGGTGCGGGAAGTGGTGCTCCGCAGCGAGCAGCCCGGGGACCGCGACGCCGTCCTTGCCCTGACCGCCGAAGCCTTTGCCGTCTCTCCGGTCACGGGACTGCCCGTGGAGGGGGAGCCTGTTGAGGTGAGGGTGCTCCGCGAGCTGTTCGTCGCCGAGGAGTACCTGCCGGAGTTCAGCATCGTCGCCGAACTCGACGGCGAAATCGTAGGGCATGTGATCAGCACCCGCGCGTGGGTGGAGGACCTCGAGCTGCTGGGGCTCGGGCCCATTGGCGTGACGCCCCGGCTGCAGCGGCACGGCATCGGCTCGGCGCTGATGCGCGAAACAGTGGTTCGTGCGAACGCCGCGGGGGAGAAGGGCATCGCGCTGCTCGGAAGCACCGACTATTACCCCCGGTTCGGCTTCGTCCCCGCGTCGACCCTGGGCATCGAGGCGCCGGACAGGAAGTGGGGCGACCACTTCCAGTTGCTGCCTCTGGCCCTGTGGCCCGGCGGGGTCCACGGCACGTTCCGGTACGCCGGGCCCCTGGCCGCCGTCTGAGGCGATACGATTGACCGGGCGCCCCAGTAGCCCAATTGGCAGAGGCAGCGGACTTAAAATCCGCGTGTTGTGGGTTCGAGTCCCACCTGGGGTACTACATTTCTCCTTCGCGTCGCCGGTGTTCCAATATGCAACGAGTGTTATGAGGATGTGACCTTAGTCACTTATGTTCACGCTGGAATTGGATTAGCTTGAACTTAGCTCAGGAACCCCTGACCAAAAATCGCATCAAAGGCCATTCGCGCCTTTCGATCGAGGAGACTCTAAATGATTTCACTCCCCCAGGCGGCGCCCCGGGTTGCTAAGGTCACAGCGCTTAGTATCGGCGTCGCCCTTCTGGCCACGGCTTGTGGTGGCGGTTCCACCCCGAGTGCGACAGAATCCTCCGCAGCAGCCGGCGGCATCGCATGCCCTGCACCCAGTGATACTGCCGGGGCATCCAGCACCGCCACCGAGACCGGCGCCGTACCGGCAGCAACCACCACCACCCCTACACCGCTGAAAATTGGATCGCTTCTGCCGACGACGGGGTCGCTGGCGTTCCTCGGCCCGCCCGAAATTGCGGGCGTTAACCTGAGCGTCAAGGAAATCAATGCCGTTGGCGGCGTGCTCGGCAAACCCGTCCAGGTGGTGCACCGCGACTCGGGCGACACCAAGACCGACATCGCCACCCAGTCGACAACTGCTCTGCTGGGCCAGGGCGTCAGCGCCATCATCGGGGCGGCGTCGTCGGGTGTGTCGAAGACGGTCATCAATCAGATCACCGGAGCGGGTGTCCTGCAGTTTTCGCCGGCCAACACTTCTCCGGACTTCACCACCTGGGACGACAAGGGCCTGTACTGGCGTACGGCTCCTTCCGACGTCCTGCAGGGTCAGGTCCTGGGCAACTACATGGCCACCTGCGGCGCCCAGACGCTTGGCATGATGGTCCTGAACGATGCCTACGGCACCGGCCTGCAGAAGAACGTGAAGGCAGCGTTCACGTCTGCCGGCGGCCAGGTAGTGGCTGAACAGCTCTACAACACCGGTGATTCCCAGTTCAGCAGCCAGGTGGATGCGCTCGTCGCGGCCAAGCCCGACGCCATCGCCCTCATCACGTTCGATGAAGCCAAGAGCATCATTCCGCTGCTCACCGGCAAGGGCATCAAGCCGGAACAGCTGTTCCTCGTTGACGGCAACCTTTTCGACTACAGCAAGGACTTCAAGGCCGGCACGCTCAAGGGTGCCCGCGGTACGCAGCCCGGCACCTTTGCCAAGGAAGACTTCAAGAAGTCACTCCTTGCGATTGATCCCGCCCTCCGCACGTTCAACTATGCAGGCGAGGCGTACGACGCGGTCAACATGACCGCGCTTGCGTCGGAGGCGGCAAAGAGCACCAAGGGAGTGGACATCGCCAAGCAGCTGAAGGCGGTCTCCGAAGGCGGCGAGAAGTGCAACACCTTCCCGTCCTGCGTCACGCTGCTCCGAAACGGCAAGGACATCGACTACGACGGACAGTCCGGTCCGGTCACGTTCTCTGACGCCGGTGACCCCACGGAGGCCTACGTCGGCATCTACGAGTATGACGACAGCAACAAGCCCCAGCCCGCAAAGGAAGAGTTCGGCAAGCTGTAAGCCGCTCCCCGCCGCACACACGGAAGCCCCCGTCCAGTGAACTGCTCCCCGGAAGTTGGACTGAGAAATTCAGTTCCGACTTCCGGGGAGCAGTTTTATGCATGCACGTAGTTCGTTATCCGAGGCTCAGCGCGAGGCCCGTCGCGAAGGCGTGGATGCCTTGCGCCCCAAGCCCAAAGGCCGACCCCGGAAGCCCGACGCCCCACCGCCGGCGGAGACGTCCGAATTGGAGCGGTTGCGGCGGGAGAACGAGCGGTTGCGGGCGGAAGTGGCCTACCTGGGAAAATTGCGGGCCTTGAGGGCTCAAAAACAACGGTGAAGGCTTCAGGCTCTCATCGCCCTCAAGGCGGACTTCTCTCTTCCGGTTCTGCTGCAGGTCTCAGGTCTTGCCCGATCCACGTTCTTCTATCACCAGGCCCGGCTCCTGGCCCTTGACCCGCAAGAGGAACTCAAGTCCTCCATCATGGACATCTTCAAGAAGAACCATGGCCGCTACGGGCACCGCCGCGTGCATCGGGAACTGCTCAACCAAGGCTGGACGGTCGCGAAGAAAACCGTGCTGAAGATCATGCGCGCACTCGGGCTTGTCTGCAAGGTCCGGCAGCGGAAGCGCTACAACTCCTACCAAGGCGAACAGGGCACTGCCGCGCCGAACCTGCTGAACCGGGAGTTCGACGCCGCTGCCCCGAACCAGAAGTGGGTCACTGATGTGACAGAGTTCAGCGTCGGAGACCGCAAGCTCTACCTTTCGCCGGTCATGGACCTCTTTGACCGGCAGATCATCTCGTACTCCATCGGCCTGTCGCCAAACCTGAAGCTCACCAACAGTGCACTGCGTAATGCACTGACAACGCTCGACAGCGGTCAGAAACCGCTCGTGCATTCAGACCAGGGATTCCAGTACCGGCACACCTCGTGGCGGACGCTCCTGGAGGGCGCCGGCGCCGTCCAATCAATGTCCCGCAAAGGCAACTGCTACGACAACGCCGTGATCGAGAACTTCTTTGGACACCTCAAGGAAGAACTCTTCCACCACGTCCGATTCCTCAACACCGATGCACTGGCTACGGCACTGCACGAATACATCCGCTGGTACAACACCGAGAGAATCTCCACAAGCTAAAGGGCCTGAGCCCGGTGCAATACCGTGCTCAGGCCCTTGTGGCCTAGGCTCTAACTAAACCGCCCAACTTCTGGGGACCAGTTCACCAGCCGGACGGGGGCTTTTCTGTGTGTGCGGTCCCTAGTCCTCGTCGGCCAGCGTGCCGAGGTAGAGCTGGATGACTTTCGGGTCCTTCATGAGCTCACGGCCCGTGCCGGTGTACGCATCCCTGCCCTGGTCCAGGACGTAGCCGCGGTCGCAGATCTGCAGGCAGCGGCGGGCGTTCTGTTCCACCATGATGACGGACACGCCGGCACGGTTGATCTCATGCACCCGCAGGAATGTCTCGTCCTGTTTGACGGGCGAGAGGCCTGCCGAGGGTTCGTCCAGCAGCAGGACCGCCGGCTCCATCATCAGGGCCCGTCCCATTGCCACCATCTGCCGCTCGCCGCCGGACAGGGAGCCCGCACGCTGCGCCCTGCGCTTACCCAGCTCGGGGAAAAGGCTGGTGACGAACTCGAACCGCTTGGCGAAGTCCTTGGGCCGCTGGAACATGCCCATCTGCATGTTCTCCTCGATGGTGAGTGTGGCGAAGACGTTGTTGGTCTGCGGCACGAAGCCGACGCCCTGGGTCACCAGCTTGTTGGCCTTAAGCCCCGTCAGGTCCCGGCCCCTGACCACGACGGATCCGGAGTGCACCTTCACCAGGCCGAACATGGCCTTGAGCAGTGTGGACTTGCCGGCCCCGTTCGGGCCGATGATGCCGATCAGTTCGCCCTTGCGGGCCTCGATGCTGCACCCGTTGAGGATGTTGACGCCGGGGAGGTAGCCGGCCACGAGGTCGGTGACTTTGACGACGACGCCGTCCTCGGCTGCGCTGCTTGCGGCCGGGGCCGCGCTCGTGGCACTCATTCCTTGTCCTTGTCTGTGTTGCTGGCACCCGTGCGTCCGGTGTCCGGGCCCGCCTCGGTGATCGTGGGTGGGGTGGCGTCCACGGCGATCATGCCGGCGTTCTCGGTGCCGACGATCGACTCCTCGTCCGCCGCCAGTTCCTGCTCCAGTTCCTTGATGCCCTCGGTGTCGCCGAGGTCGACGTCGTGGTGGGCGCCCAGGTAGGCGTCGATGACGGCTGGGTCCTTCATGACCTCGCCCGGGGGTCCCTCGGCCACGATCTTTCCTTCGGCCATGACCACCACCCAGTCCGCGATGTGCCGGACCATGTGCATGTCGTGTTCCACGAAAAGGACCGTCATGCCCTCGGACTTGAGGTTCTTGATGTGGTCCAGCAGTGACTGCGTCAGCGCCGGGTTAACTCCTGCCATCGGTTCATCCAGCATCACCAGCTTGGGCCGGACCATCAGGGAGCGGGCCATTTCCAGCAGCTTGCGCTGGCCGCCGGACAGCGACGCCGCGTAGTCGTCCTTCTTGGTGTCGAGCTTAAACTTCTCCAGCAGGACGTTGGCGTGCTCGGTGATTTCCTTCTCGCGGCCGCCCCAGATGTTCTTGAACAGCGCCTTCGACAGACGCTCGCCCGGCTGGTTGGACGCGCCGAGCCGCATGTTTTCCATGACGGTCAGCTTGCCCATGACCTTGGTGAGCTGGAACGTTCGCACCATGCCCATCCTCGCCACCTTGTAGGAGGACACCCCGGCGATGCTCTGGCCCTCGAACTGCCACTTGCCCGAGTTCGGCGTGTCAAAGCCGGTGAGCAGGTTGAACAGGGTGGTCTTGCCGGCCCCGTTGGGGCCTATGAGTGCGGTGATCTTGTGCCGCGGGATCTCCAGGTACTCGACGTCGACCGCGTTGATGCCGCCGAAGCTGCGGGTGACGTTTTCGGCGACGACGATCGCGTCCCGCTTCTTGCAGCCCGGGGCGTTGTCCCCGACGGCGATCGGCCGGGCATCAGTCATGTAGTCGATGCCGGCTTCCATTGATTCTTCGCTGTGCTTGCTCATGCGAACGCCAGCTCCTTCTTATTGCCAAAGACACCCTGCGGCCTGAAGATCATCAGCAGCATTAGCGCGATGCCCACCAGGATGTAGCGCAGCTGGCCGGCCTGGACCGTGGTCAGCCAGGTCACCGCACCGGATTCGATGAGACCGTACAGGATGCCTTGGGTGAGGGACAGGACCACCCAGAAGATCATGGCGCCGATCACCGGTCCCAGGACCGTGGCCATGCCGCCCAGCAGCAGGCAGGTCCACAGGAAGAACGTCAGTTCGGTGCCGTAGTTGGCGGGCTGGACGGCGCCGCGGGGGAGCGTGAAGATCATCCCGGCCAGCGCGCCGAAGGTACCGCCGATCACCAGTGCCTGCATCTTGTGGGCGTACACGTTCTTGCCGAGCGAGCGGACGGCGTTTTCGTCCTCGCGGATGCCCTTCAGCACGCGGCCCCAGGGACTGCGCATCAGGAGCCAGACGAGGACGCAGCCGATCACCACGAGCCCCCACCCCACCACCCTGATGAAGAAGTCCCGGTTGTTCATGCCGAAGTAGGAGCCCTCGGGGAAGGGGTTCATGGAATAGAACCCGCCCTCGAAGGCGGCGAGCCCGTTGGCGGAGCCGGTCACAGACGTGAGCTGGTTGGTGGTGACGACGTAGCGGACGATTTCCGCTGCCGCGATGGTGACGATGGCCAGGTAGTCCGCGCGCAGGCGGAGGGTGGGAATGCCCAGCACCAGCGCAAAGAGCACCGAGCAGACGACGGCGATCAGGAGGCCCACGAAGAAGGGCGCCCGGAAGCTGAGCGTCGAAATCGCGAAGCCGTACGCACCCACCGCCATGAAGCCGGCCTGGCCGAAGTTCAGCAGGCCCGAGTAGCCGAAGTGCACGGCGAGGCCGAGCGCCGCGAGGGCGTAGGCCGCCGTCGTCGGGCTTAAAAGGCCGCCCGCCGCGCTGGAAAGAATTAGTCCGAAGTCCATGGCTGTCTCCTAACCCACGCGCTCGCGACGGCCCAGGATGCCCTGGGGACGGAACAAGAGGACAACGATCATGATGAAGAGTGCTCCCACATATTTGAGGTCGGCCGCGAGGCCGAACACGGTGGTCAGTTCGACGAAGATGCCGACAATGACAGAGCCGATCAGGGCGCCGAAAACGGTGCCCAGGCCGCCGAGGGTCACGCCGGCGAAGATGAGCAGCAGGATCTGCGAGCCCATGTCGAAGGTGACGCCCGGGCGGTAGTAGGCCCAGAGGATGCCGCCCAGCGAGGCCAGGACACCGCCCACGATCCAGACCAGGCGGATGACGCCGTCGACGTCGATTCCGGAGGCGGCGGCCAGGGCCGGGTTGTCGGCTACCGCGCGCGTCGCCTTGCCGAGCCTGGTTTTCAGGAGGACGATGCCGATGATGCCGATCACGACGGCGCTGATGACCAGGGACCACAGGTTGTTGGGCGAGATGGAGACCGGGCCCAGCTGGATTTCCGCGCTCTGCGCAAACGGCAGCTGCTGGGTGGCCCCGCCGAAGTAGAACTGGATGATGTAGCGGACCGCCAGGGCCAGGCCGATGCTGACGATCATCATCGGCACCAGGCCGGTACCGCGGCGGCGCAGCGGACGCCAGAGCCCGGCGTCCTGCGCATAGCCAAGGAGTCCGCCGCCAAGCAAGGCAAGGACGACGGCCAGCCAGAAGGGCAGGTTCATGGCGCTAAATCCAAAGACCAGCACGGCGCCGAGGGTCACCATCTCGCCGTGCGCGAAGTTGGTGAGCCCGGTGGTGCCGAAGATCAGGGACAGGCCCACTGACGCCAGTGCCAGCAGAAGGCCGAAGCTCAGGCCTGCCACGAGCCTGTTGAGCAGGTTCTGGCCAAAGTCCTGCTGCTGCACCACAATGCCCTTGCCGAAGGCGAAGATGACTGAGAGGTTTGATGTCTGGCTGAACGTGACGCTGCGGGGATTCGACTGCCCGTCGGCGAGCTTGATTCCTTCGGGAAGCGTGGATTCGTCCAGCTGGATTTCATAGGTGCCCTGACTGGGGACGCCTATCCGCCAGGACCCGTTGGCGGCCGAGGTTGCCTCACCGGTGAAGTCGCCATTCTTGGCGGTGATCTTGACGCCTTCGAGCGGGCGCCGTGCGTCGTCGCGGAGGAAGCCGCTGATGCTGTTCTGAAACTGCTGGTTCGACGGGGGTGGCGTCGGAGCTGGAGTGCCGGCCTGCGCTGCAGGCGCTGCGGCCAGCAGAAGTGCCACGACGGCGGAGGCAATGGCCCCCCATACCTTCAGCAGCCCGGCCGGCCGCCGGATAGGCAGGCCTCTCGGTGTGCGTCTCAAATTGAAAACCTCCACGTGGGGGTGGTTGCGGCTGCTTCGTTGCAGCCGCTGCGAACGGAGAATGGCGGATATCGCTGCTGGTGAAGCGGGTCTTGGCTTGCTGTGATATTCGTCACCCTGACCCGCTTATCGTACAGCGCAAGCAGTACAAACCGTGTGGGCGGAGCTGACCATCAGATAGCGATCCGGTAACAACTGAAAAGCCCGGTCCCCGGGCGGAACTTTCCCTGCCGCTGGTGCGTAGGAATTGATAGCGTGAGCTTTAGGACCATCACTCAACCCCCTAGACGGAGGACACCCGCAATGGCACTTGGCGGAAACCCGATCTTCAACGGAAAGAATTTCCGTGGAGCCACCCAGGCACCGCCTGTCCCGCAGGCGTACGGCCACAACAACTACGGCCACAACAACTACGGCCAGCCGGGTTATGGCCAGCAGGCTTATGGCCAGCCCGGCTACGGCCAGCAGAGCATGTCCAACGACCAGTTGCAGCAGATGTACAACCGGCCTGCGGCCGGCCCGGCCGAAACCGGGCGGATGACCTTCGACGACGTCATCGTCAAGACGGCGGTCTGCCTCGGCGCCGTGGTCGTCGGTGCCGCGGTCACCCTGTCGGTGGCCCTGGGCCTGGCATCCATGCTCATGATCGTCGGCGCGCTCGGCGGATTTGTGCTGGCCCTTGTCAACACCTTCAAGAAGCAGCCGTCACCGGCGCTGATCCTTGCCTACGCCGCGTTGGAGGGCCTGTTCCTCGGCGGCCTGACCCGTGTCCTCGACACCATGTACCCCGGAGTCGGCCTGCAGGCCGTGGTCGGCACGCTGTCCGTGTTTGCCGTGACGCTGCTGCTGTTCAAGAGCGGTAAGGTCCGGGCCACGCCCAAGGCCATGAAGTTCTTTATGATCGCCATCGTCGGGTACGCGCTGTTCTCCTTGGTGAACATGGTCATGATGATGACAGGGCTGACAACTGAACCGTTCGGCCTGCGCAGCGGAATCATCGGCGTCGTTATCGGCATTCTGGCCATCGGTCTGGCCGCGTTCTCACTGGTCATGGACTTCACCAACATCGAAGAAGGCGTCCGCAACGGCGCCCCGGAGCGGTTCTCCTGGACCGCCGCCTTCGGCCTCACCGTCACCCTCGTGTGGCTGTATGTGGAGATCATTCGCCTGCTGGCCATCCTCCGCGGCGACGAATAGAGCGACAAACCAAGGCGGCAGCCCGCCGTTGTAATTCAATAGCACCAGCAGCGTGGGTCTCGCCATTCGGTGGGGCCCACTCCCGCGTTAAGGCTGGAGCTAGGTGAGGCGCTCCAGCACCACGGCCATGCCCTGCCCGCCGCCGACGCAGAGCGTGGCCAGGCCCAGCGTTCCGTCCGTCTCGCGCAGGCCGTTGAGCAGCGTGGCGGTCATCCGTGCGCCGGTCATCCCGAACGGATGGCCCAGCGCGATGGCGCCGCCGTGCACGTTGAGTTTTGCCGGATCGATTTTCAGCTCGCGGGCGCTGGCCACCACCTGGACGGCGAAGGCCTCGTTGAGCTCCACCAGGTCGATGTCGTTCATGTCCAGGCGGGCTCGCGCCAGCGCCTGCCGGGAGGCTTCCACCGGCCCCATCCCCATCAGCTCGGGGGAGAGGGCGGTGGCTCCGGTGGAGACGATCTTGGCCAGCGGCTCCAGCCCCAGGTCCCTGGCCAGGTCGTAGCTCATGATGACCAGGGCGGCGGCGCCGTCATTGAGCGGGCAGGCGTTGCCCGCCGTGACCGTGCCCTCCCGGCGGAACACCGGCTGCAGGGCGCTGACGGCTTCCAGGGTCACGCCGGGCCGCGGCGAATCGTCCCGGTCCACTACTGTTCCGTCCCGCCGCTCGTACGGTGTGATTTCGCGGGCGTAGAATCCGGAAGCGATCGCGTCTTCGGCGCGGTTCTGGCTCAGCACGGCCCACTCGTCCTGGTCTGCGCGGCTGATCCCGTAGGAGGTGGCCACGTTCTCCGCCGTCTGGCCCATGGCGATATAGATGTCCGGCATCCGGCCCCCCAACCGGGGATCCGTCCACGGTGTGTTCGACTCGGCGCGTGCGGCCGTCCGATGGCGGGCCGGTTCGAACAGCGCGTTGTGGTTCCCGGCTCCGGTTTCACCAGCCCCGGCCCAGTCCTGGTAGCGCGACACGGCTTCCACGCCGGCCGCCACGAACGCCTGGCCCTCGCCCGCCCGGATGGCGTGGAAAGCCATCCGGAGCGTCTGCAGGCTGGAGGCGCAGAACCTGTTGACCGTGGCTGCGGGCACGTTGTCCAGGCCGGCGAGGATGGTGACGACGCGGGCCATGTTGGAGCCTGCCTCGCCGCTTGGTTCGGCGCAGCCGAGGTACAGGTCGTCCAGGCCGGGCCCGCTGTCCCCGGTGGCGTCGAATGCCGGCAGTTTGGCCAGCGCCGCGCTAACCATGGCCGCCGCCAGATCATCCGGCCGCTCGTCCTTCAGAGAGCCCTTGAAGGCGCGGCCGATCGGGCTCCTGGCGGTTGAAACAATGACTGCTTCAGGCATGCGACCAGCCTACGCCCGGATCCGCGCTAGCGCGGTCTGGAGTTCACAGCTACGCCAGCCGCATGGCCCCGGCCGCCGGGGTGACCGTAAAGATGTCCGGAGCGGTGTACCCCGCCTCCGCAAAGGCACGCACGACGGCGGCACGCACCTGCTGCTCCTCGCTCACCGGAGTCAGGGCGATGGCGGCGCCGCCGAAACCACCGCCGGTCATCCGGGCGCCGATGGCGCCGTTTGTGCGGGAAGCCTCGACGGCGAGATCCAGTTCGGCGCAGGAGATCTCGAAGTCGTCGCGCATGGACGCATGGCTGGCGTCGAGCAGGGCGCCGATTGACGACGGGCCCTGCTGCCCCAGGAGTTCCACGGTCTGCAGCACGCGGTCGTTCTCTGTGACGATGTGCCGGACACGGCGGAAGGTGACCTCGTCCAGCAGCCCGCCGGCTTCCTCGAGGTCGCCCGGCGTGACATCCCGGAGGGCCTTGACGCCCAGGACCTCGGCGCCCAGTTCGCAGGAGGCGCGGCGGGCGGCGTAACCGCCGTCGGCATGGGAATGGGAAACTTTGGTGTCGATGACCAGCAGGACGAGGCCGGCGGCCTCGGCCTCGAAGGGGACCAGCTGGACGCTCTGGTCGCGGCAGTCCAGGAACACGGCGTGGCCCTTCGAACCTCGCAGCGAGGCCGACTGGTCCATGATGCCGGTGGGTGCACCGACGAAGTCGTTCTCCGCGCGCTGGGTGGCCAGCACCATGTCCTCCGGACCCAGGCCAGCACCAGTGAGGTCATTGAGTGCCGAAATCACCGCGCATTCAATGGCGTGCGAGGAGGACAGCCCGGCGCCGAGGGGGACGTCGGAGTCCAGCAGGAGGTCCAGCCCGGGGACGTCGATCCCGCGCTGCTGCAGGGACCAGATGACGCCCAGCGGGTACTTGGTCCAGCCCTTGGCCGCCGGGCCCTCCAGCGAAGAGGTGTCCGCCGTCGTGATGCCCTGGTCGCCGTAGGTCGAGAGCAGCCGGAGGGTGGAGTCCGGGCGGACCCCCACGGCCACGCGGGCGGTCCGGTCGATGGCGAAGGGCAGCACGAAGCCCTCGTTGTAGTCCGTGTGTTCGCCGATCAGGTTGACCCGGCCGGGGGCCTGCCACACGCCGTCGGGCTGGCGGCCGAACGCAGCGGAGAACCGGGCCTCGAGGTCCGTGGTGGTGGCGGGGGCGGTCATGCGTGGGCTCCTTCGATGAGGTCTGGTTCGGTGAGGCCGGGTTCGGTGAAACCCGGTGCGGCCGGAGCGAGCGCCTCGGCCGGGGATGCCGGAACGGTCACCGAGCGCAGCCGCTCGGCCACCTGTTCGGGGGTGGTGTCGTTGATGAAGGCGCCCATGGCAGCCTCGGAGCCGGCCAGGAACTTGAGCTTGTCTGCCGCGCGGCGCGGGGAGGTCAGCTGCAGGTGCAGGTAGCTGGCGGGGCGCAGCAGGTCATCCACCGGGGCCTGGTGCCAGGCCGAAATGTAGGGCGTCGGGGTGGGGTAGAGGGCGTCGAGGCGTTTGAGCAGGTCCAGGTAGACGTGGGCCAGCTCGTCCTTTTCCTCCCCGGTCAGCCCGGCAAGGTCGGGGACCTGGCGGTGCGGAACGAGGTGGATCTCCAGCGGCCACCGGGCCGCGAACGGAACGTACGCGCTGAAGCTGTCGCTTTCCAGCACCATCCGGCTGCCGTCCTCCCGTTCGGAGCGCAGCAGCGAGCCGGTCAGCGTCTGCCGCCCGCCGGCGTCGTCATAAAACCTGCGCGCGGCGGCGCCCATGACGGCGGCGCGCGGCGTGACATAGGGGTAGGCGTAGATCTGGCCGTGCGGGTGGTGCAGGGTGACGCCGATGTCCGCACCCCGGTTCTCGAACGGAAAAACCTGCTTGATCCCGGGCAGAGCGCTGAGGGCTGCCGTCCGGTGCGCCCACGCCTCCACCACGGTGCGGGCGCGGGTCTCGCTCAGGCCGCTGAAGGACCCGGTGTGCTCCGGGGTGAAGGTGACAACCTCGCACCGTCCGAAGGCGGGACCCGTGGTGCCCCAGCCCGGGTTGGCGGGCACAGGGCCCGAGGCCGGGCCGAGGGAGGGAAAGCGGTTCTCGAACACCACGACGTCGTAGTCCGGGGCAGGGATCTCCGACGGGTTGGCTTCTGTGGTGGGGCAGATGGGGCACTGGTCAGCGGGCGGCAGGTGCGTGCGCGTCTGCCGGTGCGCGGCCACGGCCACCCATTCCCCGGTCAGTGCGTCGTAGCGGACTTCGCCGGGCTCCCCGCGGGGCGGGAGGTCCCTTCGGTCCTGGCTCGCCTCAACGGAGCGCTGGCGGGTTGAGTCGGCGTCGTCGAAGTAGAGCAATTCGCGGCCGTCAGAAAGCTGGGTGCTGGTGATGTGGGTCATGCGTCGTGTCCTTTGAACGCTGTGGCCGACGGCGTCTGGCCGTCCGGGATGCGGGTGGGGCGGGAAGTAAGTGGGTCGTTGTCCCAACTGGGTAGCAGCTCAGGGCGTTCCCAGCCTTGAGAAGGCCCTGACCTGCTACCTAGTTGGGAAGCCGGGGGTGCCACTGCCGGGGTAAGGGGTGCCAGCCGCAGCTCCCCGACGGACTGCCCGAGCAGCTCTTCGGCGGCCGGGCCGGCGGAGCCTGTGCTGATCCGGTCGTCGGTGATGAGGGTGCCGACAGCTGAGAGCGGGGCGATCCCGGCAAGCCCCACGCTCCCGTACTTCGTGGCATCTGCGAGCACTGCCAGCGTGTCCGATGCTGCGATCATGGCGGCGTTGACCTCGGACTCGAGGAGGTTCGGTGAGGTAATGCCGGCCTTCGGGTCGAAGCCGTGCACGCCCATGAAGCACAGATCGGCATGCAGGGTGTCCAGGGCGTGTACCGCCACCGGGCCCACCAGGGCCTCCGAAGGCGTGCGCTGGCCGCCCAGGACCACGGTGCGGATGCCGGCGTCGCCTGCCGACTCCAGGGCGCTGGCCACCATGAGGGAGTTGGTGGCCACCGTGAGCCCGAGGTCGCGGGGGAGCAGCCGCGCGAGCTCATGGGTGGTGGTGCCGCCGGAAACCAGCAGGGTCATGCCGGGGCGCAGCAGCGTGAGTGCCTCCGCGGCGATGGCCCGTTTCGCCTCCGTTTCCCGGGCCGACTTGGCGCCGAATCCCGGTTCGAGTGCGCTGAACGCCGCAGCGCGGGTGGCACCGCCGTGAACCCGGAGCAACTGGCCTTCGGCGTCGAGCGCGTCGATGTCGCGCCGGACGGTCATTTCGGACACGCGGAGCAGGGCTGCCAGTGCCGCCACTCGAACGGTGCCTTCGGCGTCGAGCTCCTGGAGGATGCGGTGTTGCCGCTGCGTTGCAAGCAAGTTGTTCTTCCTTCCTTCCGTGTGGGTTGGAAGCCTGTGGGCCCGGTCACTATCTGTCGCTGTTCCCATTGTGGCACAAAGCGATCAAAAACCAATACTTTCTAACAAAAGATAACAGAATGTGCTCCCTGCAGGCTGTGCAGGCGTTGGGGGGAGTGCGTTGTACGGTAGGTCCATGACTTCCGGTGCGACTTCCGAAACCAGCGATTTCCCCACGGCCAGCGGTTCCCAGACTGCCCAGCAGCGCTACGCCACGGGCAGGCAATACGAGCTCAGGCGGGGCGATGCGCTCGCCGTGGTCACCGAGCTGGCTGCCGGGCTGCGGTGGTACAGCCGCGGAGGCGTCCAGCTGACGGAGTCCTACGGGGACTCCGACATTCCGCCCGGCGCCACGGGCATCACCCTGGCGCCGTGGGCCAACCGGATAGAGGATGGCGTCTGGCACCTGAACGGCAAGAAGCAGCAGTTGGACATCACCGAGGTCTCCAAAAACAACGCCAGCCACGGGCTCCTGCGGAACGCGTCGTACTCCCTGGTTGCCGAATCCGAGTTTGCCGTGACCCTCGAGGCGACCATCTTTCCCCAGCACGGCTACCCGTTCCTGCTGCGGCACCGCGTGGAGCACTCCCTCGCGGAGGACCTTGGGCTGGAGGTGCGGCAGACGCTGGTCAACGATTCCGAGGCCGAGGCGCCGTTCGTGCTCGGGGCGCACCCGTATCTCCGGATCGGTGACATCCCCTCCGAGGACCTCACGCTGAATGTGGATGCCACTACGCGGCTGGTGGCGGATGAACGGCTCATCCCGCGCAGCTCCGAGCCGGTTTCGGGGGACAGCGATCTGCGCCAGGGGCGGACGGTGGGGGAGCTGGATCTCGACGCCGCCCTGACGGGTCTGGTGTTCGACGGCGGGATCGCCCGCCACACGCTGACCGCACCGGACGGCCGCAGCGTCAGTCTGTGGCAGGACCAAACCTGTCCGTTCGTCCACGTGTTTGTCAGCCGTATCTACCCGGGCCGGCCCGCGGCCGTGGCAGTGGAACCGATGACGGGTCCGGCCAATGCCTTCAACTCCGGGGACAGCCTCCGCTGGCTGGCTCCCGGGGACTCGTTCACCATCACCTGGGGTATCCGCGCTGACCTGGCTGGAGCCTAAGCCGGAGCAGTGCACAGTCGCGCCGTGGCGCGTTTCCCATAGCCGGGCGGCTAGGGAAGTATTGGGCTATGACGCCAGCAAAGGACGCCACACCAGACGACCCAGCCAATACGACAGGCACAGCAGGCAGTGGCAGCGCCACGGGCGGGACGAGCACACCAGGCGCTGCCCGGCCCTTCGGACGCCTGGAGCCGCGGCGCATCCGGACCGACCGTGAGCTTGAACAGGACATTCCGTACGGCGTGCGCATTGCGGCGGCATGGGCCTGGCGGCTGGGGCTGATCCTGCTGATCACCGGTGCCCTGGTCTGGCTGCTGGCCAAGGTCAGCTTCCTCATCATTCCCGTCATGGTGGCGGCACTGCTGGCCGGCCTGTTGAGCCCCGTGGTGCGGAGGCTGGGGGAGTCGCGTGTCCCCAACGGGGCCGCCGTCGCCATCACGGTCCTGGCCTTCATCGGGCTCATCGCCGGTTCCCTTGCCCTCGTGGGCCGGCAGCTGGCCCTTGGTTTCCAGGAGCTGTGGAGCCAGGCGCTGACCGGGGTCAAGCAGATTCAGGACTGGCTGTCGCAGGGGCCGCTGCACCTGAGCGCGGCGCAGATCGACCAGTACATCCAAGAGGCCACCGCCGCCCTGCAGAACAACAGCAGCAGCATCCTCAGCGGGGCACTCTCCTTCGGCAGCACGGCCGGGCATTTTGCCGCCGGGATGGTGCTGGCCCTGTTCATCCTGATCTTCTTCCTCCTCGAAGGCGGCCGCATCTGGGCGTTCCTGGTCCGGCTCCTTCCTCGGCAGGCGCGGATCCCCGCCGACGGCGCGGGGCGGCGCGGCTGGGCGTCAATGGTCAGCTATGCGCGGATCCAGATGTTCGTGGCCTTCGTGGATGCCGTGGGCATCGGCGTCGGCGCGGCGATCATCAGTGTCCCGCTTGCCCTGCCACTGGGCGTGCTGGTCTTCATCGGCTCGTTCATCCCCGTGGTGGGTGCCCTGGTGACGGGTGCCATCGCGGTGCTGCTCGCCCTGGTGGCCAACGGCCCGGTCAACGCCCTGATCATGCTGGGCATCGTGCTGCTGGTGCAGCAGCTGGAAAGCCACATCCTGCAGCCGCTGGTCATGGGCAAGGCTGTCGCCCTGCACCCGGTGGCCGTGATCCTGGCCGTTGCTGCCGGTTCCTACCTCGCCGGCATCCCCGGGGCGCTGTTCTCGGTCCCCATCCTCGCCGTAGCAAATTCGGCGATTCGGTATATTGCTGGCAGAACGTGGGAACATGAGCTTGTGCCGGCTGCCGCGGGTACCGCAGACCTGGCCTCTGCCGAAGAGGACAACACTTTCAAGGAAGCCCGGCTGCCGGGCTCGCATTCCGGCCACGGCAACGCTGCCGGCACTGAACACGGCACCCCGGGCGGCAAGTCCGCTCCCGGTGCCGACGTCGAATCACCCAAAGGAGAATAGCTCGTGAACACCCCCGAAAGCCTTCCCGTCACGCTGGACGATGTCCTTGAGGCGCAGAAGCTGCTGGACGGGATTATTGCGCGGACCCCGGTGGAGTCCTCCCGGGCTTTGGGCCGAATGGTGGGCGGCGAGGTCTACTTCAAGTGTGAGAACCTGCAGCGCGCCGGCTCCTTCAAGGTGCGCGGCGCCTACGTCCGGATGGCGCGGCTCTCCGAATCGGACAAGAAGCGCGGCGTGGTGGCGGCTTCCGCCGGCAACCACGCCCAGGGCGTGGCCGTCGCCGCCAAGAGCCTGGGCATCAAGGCCCGCATCTACATGCCGCTGGGCGTGGCACTGCCCAAACTCGCCGCGACGCGCAGCCACGGCGCTGAGGTGGTCCTGCACGGACACAACGTGGATGAGGCGCTGGCAGAGGCCCAGCGTTATGCCGACGATACCGGAGCGGTCTTCGTCCACCCCTTCGACAACGTGGACGTCGTGGCCGGGCAGGGCACCCTGGGGCTGGAGATCCTCGAGCAGGTGCCCAACGTCGACACCATCCTGATGGGCGTCGGCGGCGGTGGCCTGCTGGCCGGCGTCGCGGTGGCCGTCAAGGCCCGCGCCAAGGAACTCGGCCGCGACATCCGCATCATCGGCGTGCAGGCAGAAAACGCTGCCGCGTACCCGCCGTCGCTGGCAGCGGACGCCCTGGTGCCGCTCAAGAAAGTTTCCACCATGGCCGACGGCATCGCCGTGGGCCGGCCCGGCCAGCTGCCGTTCAGCATCATCCGCGAACTGGTGGACGATGTGGTCACCGTCAGCGAAGATTCCCTGGCGCGGGCCCTGATCTTCCTGCTGGAACGCGCCAAGATGGTGGTTGAGCCTGCCGGTGCGGTGGGCGTGGCAGCCCTCATGGACGGCAAGATCGAAAACCCCGGAACAACCGCCGTCGTCCTGTCCGGCGGCAACATCGACCCCATGCTGATGCTCAAGGTGATCCAGCGCGGCCTCTCCGCCGCCGGCCGGTACATGACCGTGCGGATGATGCTTGATGACCGCCCGGGCTCGCTGGCCACGATTGCCCGCATCATCGCCGAGAACGACGCCAACGTGACGGGCCTGGACCACACCCGCGTTGGCGGCTCCATCAGCATGGGCGACGTTTCCATCACGGTGAACCTCGAGACCAAGGGCCACGAGCACGGCGAACAGGTTCTCGGAGCCTTGCGCGCCGAGGGCTTCCAGCCAATCGTGGTGCACTAGGAGACGCGATGCTGGACAGCCGGGGAGAGGCGCCCGCCACCAAGGAAACGGCCGCCGCCCGTGCCAGGGGCGGGCTGCTGGTGGTGGGATCGTTCGTGGCGCTCCTGTTCGCCATCGAACTGCTCAACACGGTGCTGCTGCACTCGCTGAACGGCGTCTTCGGGCTCAGGCCCAGAAGCGCCGACGGCATCCTGGACGTGTTCACCTTCCCGCTGCTGCACGCCAACCTGAACCACGTGCTGTCCAATGCACTGCCGCTCATCATCTTCGGGTTCCTGGTGTTTCTGTCCGGGCTCCGGGTCTTCCTCACGGCCGTTGCCTGCAGCTGGCTGGGCTCCGGGCTGGCCGTCTGGCTGATTGGCGCCGGCGGGGTCACCGTGGGCTCGTCCGGACTGGTCTTCGGACTGTTCGCGTTTCTCCTGGTGCGCGGATTCTTCAACCGCAGCTGGTGGCAGATCCTTCTCTCGGTGGTGCTGTTCCTGACCTACGGCAGCATCCTTTTCGGGATCATTCCGAACATCGCCGGATACGTGTCCTGGCAGGCCCACCTCGGCGGCGCCGCAGGCGGGGTCCTGGCCGCCGTCGTGCTCCGGGCGCGGGCATCCCGGCGCTGACATTCCTCTAACGCTTCTTAGAGCGCGTCTTAACGCACGACGCCGGCCGTCCCCGAAAGTGGGGAGGCCGGCGTCGTGCGTTTGCTGCGACCGCGGACTGATGCGGTGTTAGCCCGAGTAGGGCTTGGCGGAAATGATCTCCACCGAGATGTCCTTGCCGTTGGGGGCGGTGTAGCTGAGCTTGTCGCCCTCCTTGTGACCCATGATCGCGGCACCGAGCGGGGACTTGTCGCTGAAGACGTCCAGGTCGGAGTCGCCGGCGATTTCGCGGGAGCCGAGCAGGAAGGTCTCCTCGTCACCGGCGATGCGGGCGACGACGATCATGCCGGGCTCGACGATTCCGTCGTCGGCCGGTGACTCGCCAACGTGGGCATCGCGGAGCAGGACTGTGAGCTGGCGGATGCGGGCCTCGATCTTGCCCTGCTCTTCCTTCGCAGCGTGGTAGCCGCCGTTCTCCTTGAGGTCACCCTCCTGGCGCGCAGCGTCGATCTTCTGGACGATTTCCGCACGGCCGGGGCCGGAAAGGTGGTCCAGCTCTGCCTTCAGGCGGTCAAAAGCTTCCTGGGTAAGCCAAGCTGCAGGCGCGCTGTTAGTGGTAGACACGGACTTCTCCTCTAGTGGATGTACAAGCGGTCATGCAAAACAAACACCCCGCCACGGTGGCCACCTGTGGAACTCAGTAACCATCTCAGCGGGGTAAAGGTATTGATCCATTGTAGTCAATCCCGTGGAGTAAACCCAATAACCGAGCGGCGTGGGTCACATGCCTTCTTCTGCTGTCCGTTTTCCTGCGGGCCCCTGGCAGGCTCCAGGAGCGCTCTAGGAGGCCGCGGGCTTCGGGATCCAGCAGCTGTCCACGACGCCCGAGACGGCCTGCGATTCGGTGCGCAGGAGAACCCGCTGGGCGAGGGTGCGGCCGCCGTCGGCACTCTGTCCCTGTGCGTCCTGCTCAACCGGCGGAATATCGACCACTTTCCAGCCGACCACGGCGAACTTGGAATCGAGCGCCTTGATGGCGCACTTGACTGGCGTGCCGGGTTCCCTCGTCACATGGAAGTCCACCTGGGCCTGGGTGGCATCTGTGGTCCGGTAGCCGATGTCTTTGAACGTCACCGACGCCGTCGCGTTGGACGTTGACACCCAGGCCAGGAAGCCCATTCCGATTGCCAGGGCAACGATAACCGCCCAGCGCCGGGCCTTTCGGGACATCCTGCGCTTTGGACGGCCATAGCGATTGGCTAGGCTAATGTCTGCAGGCTGGGAAGTGCCCGACTTGTCCTCGGTAGTCACCTTTCCAGTTTAGTGGCGATTCCGAAGGCAATTATCCGGCGCCAGCATTGCAGTCAGCCCCAGGAGAAAGAGGAGCAGTCCCAGATGACAGCGTCCACCAGCCAGTCGTCCACGCTTCGCCTGCTGGCCGTCCACGCCCACCCGGATGACGAATCCAGCAAAGGCGCAGCCACCATGGCCATGTACGCCGCGGCCGGTGTGGACGTTATGGTCGCCACCTGCACGGACGGCTCACGCGGTGACATTCAGAACCCGGCCATGGAGGGCGAGCCCCATCCGAAGCGCGACATGGCCGGTGCCCGCCGCCTCGAAATGAACGAGGCCGCCCGGATCCTGGGCATCCGGCAGCGCTGGCTGGGCTTCGTGGACTCGGGGCTGCCCGAAGGCGATCCGCTCCCGCCGCTGCCGGCCGGCTGCTTCGCGCTGCAGTCCCTGGAACGGGCTGCGGGCCCCCTCGTCAGGCTGGTCCGGGACTTCAAGCCGCACGTCATCGTCAGCTATGACGAAAATGGCGGCTACCCCCATCCGGACCACATCATGGCGCACCGGGTTGCGGTGGAGGCATTCGAGGCTGCGGGTGACCCCGCCAGGTATCCCGGCACCGGTGATGCATGGGAGCCGAGCAAGCTCTACTACGACCGCGCCTTCAGCCCGGAACGCTTCCGTGCCCTGCACTTTGCCCTGGAGGAGGCCGGGCTTCAGTCGCCGTACGCCCAGCGCCTTGCCGCTTGGCTTGAGGCCGACGCTGAAGGGCACACGCCGCCTCCGCCCGCGCATGAAACAACCACCCAGGTGGACTGCGGCGACTTCTTTGCAACCCGTGACGACGCCCTCCGCGCCCACCGGACCCAGGTGGACCCGCTGGGCTTCTTCTTCGCCGTGTCAGCGGAGATGCAGGCGCGTGCCTGGCCTTGGGAGGACTACACGCTGATCCAATCGAAGGTGGCCACGGAGTTGCCGGAGAAGGACCTCTTCGCGGGGCTAAGATAGAGACAAGAGACATTTTCTATCCCGTGTAGAAGACCGCGTAGAAGAACCCGCGCAGAACACCGTGTGGCGGCCAGGTCGGCCGCGGCGACGCGCCTACCAACGGGCCAGGCGTTAGCCCACGCGGTGGACGGCGGCCCCAGCCTTGAGAAGGTTTGAACAGTGCAGCATTTGCTCATCGCCCTGGCATCGTCCCCGGCACCCTCGCCGTCGCTGCGGCCCGGCCTGTCCCAGGACCAGGTCACGCCCGGCCTGCTGGGATTCCTGCTGACCGCCTTCATTGTGGTGCTCTCCGCGCTGCTGATCGTGGACATGGTGCGCCGCATCCGCCGGGTGCGGTACCGCGCCCAGGTGGAGGAGGAACGGATGGCCGCCGCCGAGGCCGCGGACATCTCCCGCGACGACGCCGCCAACGGCAATGCAGGCCGCGCCGACACCTGATTCAGGATCAGGGCAGCCCGCATCACGGGAGCCCCAGCCGGGGGAGCGCAACGCCCTCGGCGCGGAACCCTCTGCCTACCTGCGCCAGCACGCCGGCAACCCGGTGCACTGGCAGCCCTTCGGGGACGCCGCCTTTGCGAGTGCCGCGTCCCGGGACGTCCCCGTGTTCCTGTCCATTGGCTACGCCGCCTGCCACTGGTGCCACGTCATGGCCAGGGAATCGTTCGAGGACCAGGCCACCGCTGACTACCTGAACGGCCATTTCGTGGCGGTGAAGGTGGACCGGGAGGAGCGTCCGGACGTCGACGCCGTTTACATGGCCGCCACGCAGGCCATCAGCGGCGAGGGCGGCTGGCCGATGTCCGTCTTCCTGACCCCGGAGGGCCAGGCCTTCCATGCCGGCACCTACTTCCCGCCGCGGCCCATGCCCGGGCGGCCCTCCTTCCGACAGGTCCTCGAGGCCGTGCACGAGGCGTGGGTGGAGCGCCGCGGCGCCGTGGAGGAGAACGCCCGCTCCCTC
Source organism: Arthrobacter sp. UC242_113 (assembly GCF_044054585.1). Lineage (NCBI taxonomy): Bacteria > Bacillati > Actinomycetota > Actinomycetes > Micrococcales > Micrococcaceae > Arthrobacter > Arthrobacter sp. UC242_113. The sequence goes on from NZ_CP171968.1 coordinate 473,692, forward strand.
GCGCAGAACATGGGCCAGGTGCAGCTCGCGGCGGCTGTGGACGTCTCCCGGCCGCCGGAACCGGTCGACGCCGGACTGCTGCCCGCCGCCGTGCGCTCCCTGGCCGGGTCTGAAGACCCCGACGACGGCGGGTTCGGCACCGCCCCCAAGTTCCCGCCGTCGGCCGTTCTGGAGTTCCTGGTCCGGCACGCGGCGGTGCCCTCCGACACCGCCGAAGAGGCCAGGGAGATGGCCGGGCGAACCCTCGCGGCCATGGCCCGCTCGGCGCTCTTCGACCAGCTCGACGGCGGCTTCGCGCGCTATTCGGTGACACGGGACTGGTCCGTTCCGCACTTCGAGAAGATGCTGTACGACAACGCCCAGCTGCTGCGCGTCTACGTGCACTGGATCAGGCTCGGCGGAACGGCCGGTTTCCCGGCCACCGAGGCCGCCGACGTTGCGGCGCGCACGGCCGACTGGATGCTCACGGCCCTGGGGCTGCCCGACGGCGGGCTCGCGTCCTCGCTGGATGCCGACAGCGTGGTGGACGGCGAGCACCACGAAGGGGCCACCTACCTGTGGACCCCCGGTGAGCTGGAGCGGGTCCTTGGCGCGGAGGATGCCGCGGCCGTCGCGTGGATGATGAACGTCGGCGCGCGCAGCACCGTCTCGGAGCTCGGCTCGCCGCTGCACCCGGGCCGGGCGCTGGACGGTGACGAGGCGCGGCTCTGGCTGGACGTGCGGCCCAGGCTCCGGGAGGTCCGGGCACGCCGGCCGCAGCCCGCGCGGGACGAGAAGGTGGTGGCGGGCTGGAACGGACTGGCGGTGGCTGCGCTGGCGGAGGCCGGGGCAGTCCTGGACCGCCCGGACCTTGTGGCGGCAGCCGGCCGGATCGCCGGATATCTGGAACGGGTCCACTGGAAACCGGCGTCGGGGGAGCCGGCAGCAGGGAAGCTGGTCCGGGTTTCGCATGGCGGCGCGGCCAGGGGGATCGGAGGCCTGCTCGAGGACTATGCGTTCTGCGCCGAAGGCTTCCTGGCTTTGTATTCGGCCACCGGCTCGCCCCGCTGGTACACGCTGGCGGAGGCAGACATCCAGGCGGCGTGCACGCGGTTCGTGGACGGCGGGCGGCTCGCCGACTCGGCCGGGGAATCGGCGCAGGTGGTCAGTGCGCAGGGCGGGAAGCCCGGCCTGGACTTCTTTGACGACGCCACGCCCAGCGGGGCTGCGGCCTTTGCCGGCGCCCTGCTGACCTACGCCGCCCTGTCCGGGTCCGCGGACCACCGGATCATGGCCGGGAGCATCCTCGTCCTGGTGCCCCCGCTCGCAACGCGGGCGCCGCGGGCGGCGGGCTGGCTGCTGGCCACAGCGCAGGCCGCGCTGGCGGGGCCGCTGGAGGCCGCCGTCGTCGGGCATGCCGGTGCCGAACGGGACGCCCTCCACCGCGCGCTGCTGCTGTCCCCGAGCCCGGGGCTGGTGGTGGCGGTTGGCGAGGCTGAGGGGGACGACGGCGGGAAGCCTGCCGAGGTGCCGCTGCTGCGGGAGAGGCCGGCCGGGCCCGGCGGTGCACCGCTCGTCTACGTCTGCCGCGGCATGGTCTGCGACCGGCCCGTCGCCACCGTTGAGGCGGCGCTGGAGCGGGTCAGCTCTGCACTGCGATGAGGATGGCCGCGAAGTGCGCGGCGAAGGCCAGCACCGTGAACGCATGGAACAGCTCGTGGAAGCCGAAGTGCCGGTAACTGAAGTTGGGCTTCTTGACGGCGTAGAACACTGCCCCGGCGATGTACAGGGCCCCGCCGACGCAGATGAGCAGCGCCGCCGGGACGCTCGCCGCGAAAAAGGCGGGCAGGTAGAAGAGGGACCCGCAGCCGAGGCCGATGTAAATGGGCACGTACAGCCAGCGGGGTGCGTCGGTCCAGAACAGCCGGAACAGCACACCCAGGATCGCGGCTGACCAGATCAGCCAGAGCAGGAACTCCGCCGTCGGCCTGTCCAGGAGGCTCCACGCGAGCGGGGTGTAGCTGCCGGCGATCACCAGCATGATGTTGGTGTGGTCCAGCCGTTTGAGGACGCGTTTGACGCCGGGGGACCAGTTGCCGCGGTGGTACACAGCGCTGATGCCGAACAGCAGGACTCCGGTAAGGGCGTAGATCGCGGACGTTATCCTGCGGTCCGCGGTTGGCGCCACCGTAACCAGGACGATCCCGGCAGCCAGGGCGAATGGCGCGGTGACCGTGTGGATCCATCCCCGCCACTTGGGCTTGATCGTCAGCAGTTCGGCCATGCGTGCCGCGGCGTCGTCCACGGCGGTGGGCTCTGCTTTCGACGGCTCCGGTCCGCCGGTTGCACCGTCCGGGGCGTTGCTTTTCATGTCATCCAGAATAACCTACGGTTCAGTAAGTTACCTACCGGTAACATCTTGCCTGCTGCGACCTTACGGCTCGTTAGGTGGAGGCTTCGGACTGCCACCTGCACGCGGCCGCAGCCTTAGGGCGGTAGCCTAGGACTTGCACAAAAGTCTTACAGAGGAAGTCAGGTGAGTCGCCGGATGGAATGGCCCGGGTTCCTCTATGGCTTCTACGAGCGCAAGCTTCTCCGCTCTCTGGAGCCGGAGCGGATCCCACGGCACATCGGCGTAATGGTGGACGGCAACCGGCGCTGGGCCCGGCAGTTCAATGCCCCCACCAGCCAGGGGCACCAGGCCGGCGCGGACAAGATCCATGAGTTCCTCGGTTGGTGCCAGGAGCTGGGCGTCAGGGTTGTCACGCTGTATATGCTCTCCACGGACAACATGAACCGATCCGGCGAAGAGCTTGACCTGCTCATGGGCATCATTGCCAACACGCTGGACCGCCTCGACGACGACGCCAACATTTCGGTCCACGCCATGGGCGCCCCGGAGCTGCTCCCCGACTACCTGGCGGAGCGTCTGACCACTCTCACGGCCCGGACGCCGGTGCGGGAGAAGCTGCACGTGAATGTGGCGGTCGGCTACGGAGGCCGGCGCGAGATCGTGGACGCAGTGCGCGAGCTGCTGCACGACGCCGTGGCGCACAAGGCGGACATCAGTGAACTGGCCGACTCCCTGAGCGTGGAGGACATCTCGCGCTTCCTCTATACCCGCGGCCAGCCTGATCCGGACCTGGTCATCCGGACTTCCGGCGAGCAGCGGCTCTCAGGTTTTCTGATGTGGCAGAGCGCCTACAGCGAGTTCTACTTCTGCGAGGCCTTGTGGCCGGCCTTCCGGAAGGTGGATTTCCCTCCGCGCCCTGCGCGACTACGCCGGCAGGCAGCGGCGCTTCGGTTCCTAACCGTTGCCGGCGTCCGTTGCGGCCTTATGGGCCGCCCTTTTGGGCCGCCGTCGTGCACGGTTTGGCCGCCGCCGTTCACGCCAAATTCACACACCGGCAACAGGAATCGCCGGAAGAAGACGTTGGAAATTAGTTCGGGGCGAATTACGTTGAATCCATCAGCAGGCAAACCGCCGGCTGATCGGGGAGGCCAGTACATGGAGCGATTCTTCGCACCGGTTGTATGGGAGGCCGGATCCGGCCTCGTGGCCGAGCCGCCTCACCAATAACAATTCCGGGCAGCGCCCCGGGGCTGGAGTCGATGTGGCTATTTCTGAACAACTGCCCGACGTCATCACGGACAAGGGTGAGAAGGCTACCTCTCGCGCCAAGCGAGCCAATTCAAAGACCGGTGCGGACACGAAAGACGCCGCAGCCGGTCTTGCTGTTTCCGGCCCACAGACTGAGTCCCAGCCATCAGTCTCCACTTTCGTCATTGATACCTCGGTGCTGCTCTCCGACCCCCGCGCCCTGCTGCGTTTTGCGGAGCATGAAGTCATTGTGCCGATCGTGGTGATCACCGAACTTGAAGGGAAACGGCATGACCCCGAACTCGGCTACTTCGCACGGAAGGCGCTCCGGCTCCTTGATGACCTTCGCATCCAGCACGGCGGGCTGAACCGGCCCATCCCGCTGGGCGACGCCGGCGGTACGCTCATGATCGAGATGAACCACATCTCGGCCGAAGTCCTGCCGGCCGGGTTCCGCGGCGGGGACAACGACAGCCGCATTCTCGCCGTCGCCAAGAACCTCTCCAACGAGGGGCGCAACGTCACCGTGGTGTCCAAAGATCTCCCCATGCGGGTCAAGGCCTCGGCCATGGGCCTGCTCGCCGACGAATACCGCAACGAGCTCGTTAAGGACTCCGGCTGGACCGGCGTCGCCGAGATCGATGCGAGCGACGAGGAGATCTCCACGCTCTACGGGCACGAACCGGTCTTCATCCCGGCGGCTGCCGAGATGCCGGTCAACACCGGCCTGATGGTGCTCTCCAACCGCGGCTCGGCGCTCGGCCGTGTCGGTGCGGACAAGCAGGTCCGCCTGGTCAAGGGGGACCGCGACATCTTCGGCCTCCACGGGCGCTCCGCGGAGCAGCGGCTCGCCATCGACCTGCTGATGGACCCCGCCGTGGGCATCGTGTCCCTGGGCGGGCGCGCGGGCACCGGCAAGTCGGCCCTTGCCCTGTGTGCCGGCCTGGAGGCGGTGCTGGAACGCCGTGAGCACCGCAAGGTGATCGTCTTCCGCCCGCTCTTCGCCGTCGGCGGCCAGGAGCTCGGCTACCTGCCGGGCTCGGAGCAGGAAAAGATGAATCCCTGGGCGCAGGCGGTTTTCGACACCCTGGGTGCGCTCGTAAGCCAGGAGGTCGTGGAGGAGGTCATGGACCGCGGCATGCTGGAGGTCATGCCGCTGACCCATATCCGCGGACGCTCCCTGCACGACGCGTTCGTGATCGTGGACGAGGCGCAGTCGCTCGAAAAGAACGTCCTGCTGACCGTCATGAGCCGGATCGGGCAGAATTCGAAGATCGTCCTCACCCACGACGTTGCCCAGCGCGACAACCTCCGGGTCGGACGGCACGACGGCATCGCAGCCGTCGTTGAAACCCTAAAGGGCCACCCGCTCTTTGGCCACATCACCCTCACCCGGTCCGAGCGCTCGCCCATCGCGGCACTCGTCACGGACCTGCTCGAAGGGGCGTAACTCCGCACCAGTGCTCGGAAGGGCCGTGGCCGGGTTCGCCGGGCCACGGCCCTTCGCCGTCGCTGTGGTCGGGTCCGCCGGGCCACGGCCCTTCGCCGTCGCTTAGCGCGAAGGTCCCTTCCCAAGGCTCGCAAGCTCGCCTCGGGGCCCTCGGGACGTCGCTTACGACGCATAGGGACCCCTTCGGTCGCGGGGCGACCTCACGGGGTCCGATGCGTCGCGATGCGCTCCTTTGCGAAGAACCGCGTCCCGGCGTGTGCCCTTGAGCGGCTTTTCGAGCACCCACAACCCGCTAGTTGAGCTTGTCGAAACCAGAGAGCCCTGCCTTGACCGACGTCGTTTTGCTAAATGTGGCCGCTTATTGCGGGGTCCCAGCGGCCGTTTTTGGTAACGCGCGAGTGGGAAGGCAAGCCAAGCTCAATCAGTATGGATTCCCAGGAGGAACCTTGCCGTGGGTTCGTGGCCGTCTACCCTCAATTGCCAGTCGGGGCGGCGGAAGCTCTCCGGGGTGAGGCGGACCCGTTGGACTGTCTCCTGCTTGCCGCCCCAGGACAGGCGGGTGACGCCGTTCAGTTCGTAGCCAAGCGACCGGGAGACGCCCAGGGAGGCGGCGTTCCAGTCGGCGGCCTCGGATTCGCAAACTTCGGCGCCAAGCCAGTCAAACGCGTAAAGCGCGACGGCGGCCCGCATCTCCTTTCCGAAGCCGCGGCCCTGCGCACTCTTCCGCAGCCACGATCCGGTGGCGACTGTGCGGAGGACCGAAAAGTCCCTCGCCACGACGTCCTGGCAGCCGAGGAAGGTGCCCTCGTGCCAGACGCCCATCGTGAGCGTCCAGGATTCGGGGGTGGAGGCGCCGCGGCACTGCCAGTACCAGCGGGCCATGTTGGCTCCAAGGTCACCAGTTGGGACAGCGGTCCATGGTGAGCTGAACGGGTTACGGCCCTGTTCGTGGATGCCGCTGGCCGCCGCTTCAACCGCGGCGGGGATGTGGTCGTCTCGCAGTGGCCGCAGCGTGAGCCGGGGCGTGGTCAGGGTGAGCGCGAACGGAGGCCACACGGAGATCAGCTCGGTCATGCCGGAAGCCTAAACGATGTGGGCCCTGCCTATGCCGCTGCGGTGCGCCGTCAGCTGGTGTGGTGCGACAGGCCGAGGGACAGCCGGGTGTTGCCGGGCCCTTCCAGCACTAGGGCGATCGCCTGGTTAGGCAGCTCAAAGACCATGGTGGCGTCCGCCGTATCTCCCTGCCGGAGCTGCGCCTTCCCCGGTGACGTCCACAGGGGATGGATGCTATTGGCACCCAGGCCCGTCACCGAGAACTGCGACGTGTCCAAGGTGAGGCCTTCACCTTCAAGAGCGGTGAACTGCACCAGAATCCTGACCCGGTGGGTCCCCGCGGACGCGCCCTCGTCCAAGACCTGGACGCGTTCCGGCGGAAGCCAGCCGTCCTTTTCCAGCGGGATGATGCCATTGACCCGCGCCGTTCCGCCGGGGATCACCGCGCTCGCACCCAGGGGGGTGCTGGCCTCGGGCTTGGCCGTAAGGAAGAGATATCCCAGCACGAGCCCTAGGGCGCAAAGCAGGGAAAGCGGGATCAGCAGCAGCTTCCGACGGCGCCGGGTACCGGTCCTGCCGGTGGTGGCCGTGTCAGGTGTCGATACGTCTGGAGCCATGGTTGACATGGCACGAGTTTGCGGCCGGCAGGTTGGAAAAAACCTGCGCGGCACCCCGCATTCCGGGTGGCCCGCCAGCGGGGTTTGTCGGGCGGGGTTCGTCAGGCGGGGTTCGTGAGTCGGCGTCAGGCCGGGTTGGGACGCAGCGGCCACTGGATGTGCTCGCGCACGTCAGTGAGGTTCACCGGTTCCGCCACGAAAAGATCGTCCAGCATGTACTCGTCCACGGCCAGGATCCGGATGCGGTGCCCGGGAAGCTGCCCCCCGCCGTCGAGCGGTTCGGCGAAAACACACACTCCGGTCCCGGCATCAATGCGGATTCGGGTCCGGCCCGGTCCGCACAGGGGTGCCGCCGGATCCAGCGGCCGGTACCCGGCGTTCGGTGACACCACGGTTTCCAGCGCCGCGCGGCCCTCGTGCGTCAACTGTTGAACCGGCTCCAGCAGTTCGACGGCGTTGGCGTTGGGGAACTCCAGCGGCACCGGGGCATTTCCCGCAAGCTCCACCGGATCCAGTGCAGCGGCGAACCGGCCGTTTCCGAACGAGGGTTCGCCGTACGCGGCCTCAGGGCGGCGCCGGACCAGCCCGCCGTCGTCGTACACCGGCGTCACCAGGTGTGCGGGTAGAAGCCATGACTTCCGCGTGGCGCTGATGTACAGGCCGTCTCGGGAATCGTTGATGCCCGTGGTGCTGCCCAGGCGCGTGCCGTCGTCGGACTCCAGGCGCAGCGCGCCGGGGCGGCGCAGCCAGGCGCGGACGGTGCCGGCGCCCGGAGTTTCGGCGTATTCGAAGCGCAGGGACTGCCACTTCCACGGGGACGAGCGGCAAAGGTTGCGGAAGGAAACGGCCGACGTGGGCGTGGCACCGCCGCCGTGTTCCTGCCGGTGTTTGGCGTCCCAGGTCCCCATATCCACAGTTTACGCGCGGCCCCGAGCGGCAGGCGGGCCAATCCAGTAGCATCCGAGAGTGATCCAACGACTGGGCGGACTATGGGAAGCGGCACCGCTCGCGTTCTGGCTGCTGCTGGCCGCCTGCGCCTACTTCGCCGTGATGGCGGTGCGGCTCACGGTCATTGACGTCCGGCACCACCTCCTGCCGAACCGGATTGTCTTTCCCTCCTATGGCATTGCCGGTGCGCTGCTGCTGGGGGCGGTGCTCACCCTCGCGGCGGTGGAACCGTCGGGGCTGCCCGACGGCGCGGCAAGCCTTTTCGGGGTGCCCGCGCTGAGGATTGCGGCCGGGGGAGCGGTGCTGTGGCTCTTCTATTTCGTGCTGCGTCTGGTGTATCCGCCCGGCATGGGCTTCGGGGACGTGAAACTTGCCGGCGTTCTGGGGCTGTACCTGGGCTACCTCGGCTGGCCGCATGTCTTCGCCGGGACGTTCGCTGCGTTCCTGCTCGGCGGTTTTTGGAGCATCGGCCTGCTGGCACTGCGGCGCGGGACACTCAAATCGGCCATTCCGTTCGGGCCGTTCATGCTGGCGGGGGCAGCCGCGGCGATGGTCTTGCTGCCCGCCGGTTAGCTGCGGACAGGGGCGCTGGTCCCGGTGTGGTTCGGGCTCCGGTCCGGCTAGGCTGAACCCATGCCGGCACCTGAATTTGTCCTGAAGCTCCGCGAAAAAATCGGCCACGACCCGCTGTGGGTTCCTGCTGTGCGGGGTGTGGTGTTCAACGACGACGGCCACATCCTGCTGGGCCAGAGGTCCGACAACGGCAGGTGGACCCTTATTACGGGGATGTTGGAGCCCGGTGAGCATCCCGCACCCGGACTGCTGCGGGAGATCTTCGAAGAGACCGCCGTCGTGGCCGAAACGGAGAGGATGGTGTCGGTCGGCGTAGTAGGGCCTGTGACGTTCCCCAACGGCGACGTCTGCGATTTCCTGGACATCGTGTTCCGCTGCCGCCACGTCTCCGGTGAGGCGCGGGTAAACGACGACGAGTCCCTGGCCGTGGGTTGGTTTGCGTTGGACGGGTTGCCGGATCTGCAGCCCGGAGACCGCGAATGCTTCCGCCGTGCACTGCTGCCGGGGGACTCAGTCCACTACGAGTCCTGAGTCCCCGGCAGCTCTTTAGACCGTGGCGGCTTGCCGCTCTGCCTCGAGAAGCTCGGCTTCCTCACCGCCCACCGCCTCGCCGCGGGCCACCATGCCGGCGGTGTCCGAGAGCGGGATCTGCTTCAGCGTGATGGCCAGAACCAGTGCAACGGCGATGAACGGAACGAGGTACCAGAACACCGGTGCGAGGGAATCGGCGTAGGCGTTGACGATCGCGTCGCGGAGCTGCCCGGGAAGCTGACTCAGGGTCTGCGGATCCAGCGTTCTGGTGGACTGGGAGGCCTGGCTGGCCGACGCTCCGGCGCCGGTGAAGGCGCTCGTCAGGGATTCCGCGAGCCGGTTCGTGAATATCGAACCGAACACCGCCACGCCCAGGGCAGCCCCCACTTCGCGGAAGTAGTTGTTCGTGCTGGTGGCCGTGCCGATCTGGTCCGCCGGAACCGAGTTCTGCACCACGAGGACGATGACCTGCATGATCAGGCCCAGGCCCGACCCGAACAGGAACAGCTGGACGCAGATGATCCAGATGGGCGTCTCGGCAGACAGCGTGGTGAACCACAGCATGGCGGCGATGGTCAGGATGGCTCCGAGAATCGGGAACATCTTGTACTTGCCGGTCTTGGAAATGCGGATACCCGAGTAGATGGACGTTCCCATCAGGCCGGCCATCATCGGGAGCATGAGCAGCCCCGACTCGGCGGCGGAGGTGCCCGAGGACATCTGCAGGAACGTGGGCACGAAGGCGATGGCGGCGAACATGCCCAGGCCCAGGGTGAAGCCGATGGCCGTGGAGTTCACGAAGATGCGGTTCCGGAACAGGCTCAGCGGGATGATCGGATCTTCCGCGCGGCGTTCGACGGCGACGAAGGCCGCCGCGGCGAGGACCAGACCGGCGCCGAAGGCCCACGTGACGGGCGAATCCCAGCCCTCGTCCTTCTTGCTCCCGAAGTCCGTGAAGAAGATCAGGCAGGTGGTGGAGACGGAGAGGAACAGGACGCCCAGGAAGTCGATCCGCTTTTCGGCCTTCTTGTTGGGAAGCGTCAGGGTGAACCAGGCGATGGTGAAGGCGGCGATGCCGACGGGGATGTTGATGTAGAAGGCCCACTCCCAGGTGAGGTGGTCAACGAAGAAGCCGCCCAGCAGCGGTCCGGCCACGGCCGAGAGGCCGAAGATGGCACCCAGCGGGCCCATGTACTTGCCGCGTTCCTTGGCGGGAACGATGTCCGCGATGATGGCCTGCGAGAGGATCATCAGGCCGCCGCCGCCCAGGCCCTGGATGGCGCGGAAGATGACGAAGCCCCAGAAATCCGTGGCGAAGGCACAGCCCACCGAAGCCAGCGTGAACAATGCGATGGCCACGAGGAAGAGGTTCCTGCGGCCGAGGATGTCGCCGAACTTGCCGTAGACCGGCATGACGATGGTGGTGGCGAGCAGATACGCGGTGGTGATCCAGGCCTGGTGCTCGACGCCGCCGAGCTTGCCGACGATGGTGGGCATGGCCGTCGAGACGATGGTCTGGTCGAGGCTGGAGAGCAGCATGCCGGCGATCAGCGCGGAAAAGATGATCCAGATGCGTTTCTGGGTCAGCAGCAGCGGTCCGGCTGCGGCTTTGGAACTGACGGCGGTGCTCATGACTGTCCTTCTGCGGAGGGGGCTTCAGTGTGGTGTGGATCGGAGGCGGGGCGGGAATACGGCTGGGAGAGCAGCAATCTGGCGGCTTCGAAATTCTCGAGCAGCAGGTCACGGTACGTGCGGGTGTTGCCTTCGGAGAAGTAGGCGAGGCTGGTGTGCCGGGCGATGTTGCCCATGACCACCACAGCCATCCGCACCACGGGGTGGCTGGCCGGAACCCCTTCGCGCCGGGCGAGGAGCTGCGCGAAATGGGCTTCCCGCTCCTCCGTGGCGCCAATGATCTTGAGCATCAGCTGCGGTTCCTTCTCGATGACGCCGATCAGCTGCCGGGTTTCCTCCTCGGAGCTGCTCATCCGCTCGGACATGCTGAGCGAAAGCTGGAGGAGGTCCTGGAGCAGGCTCGCGGAGATCTGTCCTTGAGGTGAACCCTGTCCGCCGCGGAGGAACTCCTCGAAGACGTCCTCGGGCAGCTCGTCGTCCACGTGGCCCAGGATGGCGTCTTCCTTGGTGGGGAAGTAGTTGAAGAAGGTCCGCCGGGAGATGCCCGCCTGTTCGCAGACGTCCTCCACGGTGTAGCCGTTGAGGCCGCGCTCGGACGTCAGGGAACGCGCGACGGCGGTAATCGCCGCCCGCGTCGCGGCCCGCTTGCGCTCGCGCAGGCCGCCGCCAATAGTTGCACTCTCGCTCACAAAGTAAAGTTTTGCACTGTCTGGATTTTAGTGCAACTTTTGCTCGCGGATGGCAGCGATTAAAAGCGAACGACGACGGCCGCCCGCCTTCGCTGGGAAGGTGGGCGGCCGCCGTCGTACTTTTGGAAAGCGGTGGGGACCTAGGCCTTGTGGGCGGGGGCCGTCATGGTGGTGACGTCCAGTGCCTTGTCCAGGTCGGCCTCGGAAACCTTGCCTTCGCCCTCACCGACGAAGCCGAGCTTCTCGGTGGCCTGGCGGACGGTCAGGCCCTCCTTGACGGCGGTCTTGGCGATCTTGGCGGCGTTTTCGTAGCCGATGTACTTGTTCAGCGGGGTAACAATCGACGGCGAAGCCTCGGCGAGGAAGCGGGCACGCTCGACGTTGGCGGTGATGCCGTCGATCATCTTGTCCGCCATGACGCGGCTGGTGTTGGCCAGCAGGCGGACGGACTCGAGCAGGTTCGCGGCCATGACCGGGATGCCGACGTTCAGTTCGAAGGCGCCGTTGGTGCCGGACCAGGCGATGGCCGTGTCGTTGCCAATGACCTGCGCGCAGACCATGATGGAGGCTTCGCAGATGACGGGGTTGACCTTGCCCGGCATGATGGACGAGCCCGGCTGCAGGTCCGGGATGGCGATTTCGCCGAGGCCGGTGTTGGGGCCGGAGCCCATCCAGCGCAGGTCATTGTTGATCTTCATGAAGGAGATGGCAATGTTGCGCAGCTGGCTGGAGGCTTCGATGAGGCCGTCGCGGTTGGCCTGGGCCTCGAAGTGGTCGCGGGCCTCGGTGAGCGGCAGGCCGGTGTCCGTGGCGAGCAGTTCGATGACGCGCTCCGGGAAGCCGGCCGGGGTGTTGATGCCGGTGCCCACGGCGGTGCCGCCGAGGGGAACTTCGGCCACGCGGGGGAGTGCGGCGTTGATGCGCTCGATGCCGTAGCGGACCTGCGCGGCGTAGCCGCCGAATTCCTGACCCAAGGTGACCGGCGTGGCGTCCATGAGGTGCGTGCGGCCGGACTTGACGACGTCCTTGAACTCAACGGCCTTGCGCTCCAGGGATTCGGCGAGGTAGCCGAGGGCCGGGATGAGGTCGTTGATCAGGGCCGAGGTGGCTGCAACGTGGACGGAGGTGGGGAACACGTCGTTGGAGGACTGCGAGGCGTTGACGTGGTCGTTGGGGTGGACCACCTTGTCGCTGCCGGCAGCCTTCAGGGCGCGCGTGGCCAGTTCGGCGAGGACCTCGTTGGTGTTCATGTTCGAGGACGTGCCGGAGCCGGTTTGGAAAACGTCGATGGGGAAGTCGCCGTCGTACTTGCCCGTAGCCACCTCGTCGGCAGCTTCCGCGATCGCCTTGGCCAGCTCGCCGTCGAGCACACCCAGTTCAGCGTTGGCCTGGGCAGCGGCCTTCTTGACCCGGGCCAGCGCCTCAATGTGCGCACGTTCCAGGGTTTTTCCGGAGATCGGGAAGTTCTCGACTGCACGTTGCGTCTGCGCGCGGTACAGGGCGTTCACGGGGACGCGGACTTCGCCCATCGTGTCATGTTCAATGCGGAACTCTTCAGTGGAAGTCATGGGGCTAGCTTAGGACGCCCGGGCACCGCATCGAAAACCGTGAACGGCTTGCTACAGACGGCCCGCCCGGGCGTCTTCAGGCTGCTTCTAGAGGTCGCCAATTCCGGAAACAAGCTCCGCGTGGCCCTCGGCGAGGCTGTAGGAGAGGCCGACGACCGCTGCCCGGCCGGACTCGATTGCGTCCGAAATCACACGCGAGCTGTCCACGAGGCGCTGGGAGGTCTGCTTGACGTGCTCCACCACCATGTCGTTGACCTCCGTCTGCTCGTTGCGCAGGGAGGTGAGGACCGACGGCGTGATGCGCTCCACGAGGTCGCGGATGAAACCCGTCGGCATCTGGCCCGTTTCGACGGCAGCCTTCGTGGCGCTGACCGCTCCGCAGCTGTCGTGGCCGAGGATCACGATCAGGGGCACGCCGAGCACGCCGATGCTGTATTCGAGCGAGCCGAGGACGGCGTCGTCGATGACCTGGCCGGCGGTCCGGACGACGAAGACGTCACCGAGTCCGACGTCGAAAATGATTTCAGCGGCGAGCCGCGAGTCCGAGCAGCCGAAGATCACAGCGAAGGGATGCTGGGTCTCCACCAGGGATGAGCGCCGGGAGGCGTCCTGGTTCGGGTGCGAGGATTCACTGTTAACGAAGCGTTCATTGCCTTCGCGCAGACGGCGCCAGGCCAGGGCAGGAGTCAGGTAAGTGGTCACGAAACCCCACCTTACGGTGCGGTGCTCGCCGAGGGGGAAACGGTGACAGCGGGGTTACTTTCCAGGGCCTTGACGACGGCGGCAGCCAGGACCGCGAATTCCTCCAGTTGGGCGTCGCCGGCCAGGACGACGGTGGTGCCGCGGTAGGCGAGCACCATGCTCTTCTCGCCCTTTCCCGTGTCATGGAGTTCCCACTCCTTGCCGCCGGCGTTGCGCGTGCCGGTGACCGGGGCGTTCTTGGTCTGCTGCACGAGCCAGGTGGGGTTGGCCTTGCTGGTCTGCGTCAGGCCAATGAATTTTTCCTTCGGGGTGACGTAGCCGACCTCCCAGGCCGCCACGCCGGTGCCGCCGGCCGCCGCCCAGCGCGCGTAATTCGGGTGGAATGTGTCGCCTGCTGTGGGGGCCACCGGTGTGAATCCCGCCACACCTGCGGCATTCTGAGCTACGGCGCTGACGTCGATGTTGGGGCGGAAGCCCTCCGACTTCGGGGACGGATTCATCAGGACGATGGGCAGGAACGCAGCCACGCTCACCAGCAGGGCGATGATCATTCCGATCACGGAGGCGTTGGCCCGTTTCGCGGCGGCCGCGGGGATTACGGGCCTGACGGGCTGGTCGGCCGACGCGGGGGAGGGGGCGGGAGCCTGCACGCGGCTCGAGGGGGCTGACTGGTCCTGCATATCACTCACCCTTCTATAGTCGCCCATGCGGGGTCCGAACTCACATTCGAAGCCGACGGCCGTGAGGCCCGCCGTCCGTTACGAGGCGTAGTCATCCCACGCCCGGGCCCCGCGGTGGCGACTATGATCAGTTACAGAGGAATCACCGCGATGGTCGACTCAGGCCTGGCGGGTCCAATGATCGCCACTCGAAGAAGAGGTTCACGTGTCACCAGCGTCCATGACCCAGAAGTACTCAACGCTTTCCCCGTCGCTCGCGGTCGGGATCGACGAGCCGGACCGCAACCTCGCCCTTGAGCTTGTCCGCGTCACCGAGGCCGCGGCTATCGCCGGCGGCCACTGGGTGGGCTTCGGCGACAAGAACAAGGCCGACGGTGCAGCCGTCGACGCCATGCGCTCCTTCCTCCAGACTGTCCACTTCAACGGCGTTGTGGTCATCGGTGAAGGCGAAAAGGACGAAGCCCCGATGCTGTTCAACGGGGAACAGGTTGGTGACGGCACCGGTCCTGAGTGCGACGTCGCCGTCGACCCCATCGACGGAACCCGACTGACCGCCCTGGGCATCAACAACGCCCTGGCCGTCCTGGCCGTCGCCGAGCGCGGCTCCATGTTTGACCCCTCCGCCGTGTTCTACATGGAGAAGCTGGTCACCGGACCCGAAGCTGCCGACATGGTCGACCTGCGTTTACCCGTCAAGCAGAACCTGCACCTGATCGCCAAGGCCAAGGGCGTGAAGGTCAACCAGCTCAACGTCATGATCCTGGACCGTGACCGCCACCGCCCGCTGGTCGAGGAGATCCGCGACGCCGGCGCGCGCACCAAGTTCATCATGGACGGCGACGTTGCAGGTGCCATCGCGGCTGCCCGCTCCGGCACCGGCGTCGACGCCCTCATGGGCATCGGCGGAACCCCGGAAGGCATCGTGGCGGCGTGTGCCATCAAGTCCCTGGGCGGCGTGATCCAGGGCCGGCTGTGGCCCACGAGCGACGACGAGAAGCAGAAGGCGATCGACGCCGGCCACGACCTCGAGCGGGTCCTGTCCACAAACGATCTCGTTACGAGCGACAACTGCTACTTCGCCGCCACCGGCATCACCGACGGCGACCTCCTCAAGGGCGTGCGCTACTCCAAGGACAAGGTCCTGACGCAATCGATCGTCATGCGTTCCAAGTCCGGCACCATCCGCTTCGTGGACGGCGAGCACCAGGCCAGCAAGTGGGAAGGCTACGCCCGCAAGAACTAGCCTCCGGCTTCCAGCGCGAACTGGCAGCTAATGACCCCAAATCTCGATTTTGCGGGCGTTAGCTGCCAGTTCGCGCTTAAGTGGTAGGTGGAGCTGTGGATAACTTCTTTAGGGGTGTCGAGTAGGGACCACAATGAAGCATGTCCCGGATCGCGATGCCTCCCCAGTTACCGCATGGATCGTTTCTTGTCGACGACGCAGACCAACTGGGGCTGAGCGTTAGACAGCTCAGCCGGGACGGGATCTTTACGCCGTCCCGCGGTATCAGGCTTCCGCTGCACAGTACCGGAAGCGTGGCGGACAACGTACGCGCTTACTCGCGGCTTGATCCGACCTGCGTGCTCACCCATTCGACCGGTGCCAGAATCTGCTGCATCTGCCTCCCGGGCTGGCTGGACCAGGACTGGCGCATCCACATTGCCCGTCCTGCGGACGGCTGCAAGCCCCGCCGCCGCAACGTTGTGGGACACCAGTTGTCGTTCAAACCCGGCGAAGTGGTGATGTTCGACGGCGTTCGCCTCACTTCGCCGGCACGAACCTGGCTCGATCTTGCGTCGCTGTTGAGCATCGATGAGCTCGTGGCCGCCGGTGACTCGATCGTCGTCGAACACGGGGAAGACTTCCCCGTGCCGCGGCGACCGCTGGCGGCCATTGGTGACCTGAAGGGCGTCGTCGGCCGGCATCCCGGCATGCGCGGGGTCCGGAAGGCCAGGCTGGCTCTCGACATGATCCGGGTGGGGGCGGATTCTGCGCCGGAAACAATGATGCGGTTGGCGCTGGTGCGGGCCGGGCTCCCTGAGCCCACGCTCAACGTTGTCCTGCGCAACCGGATTGGGCAGCCGGTGGTATGGCCGGACGCGGCCTACCCCGAGCTAAGGATCGCCCTGCAATACGACGGCGCGCACCACGGTGGCCCCGAGCAGTACCGCCGGGACATCAAACGCCAGGGCCTCACTGAAAGTCTTGGCTGGCGCGAGCTGCGGGTGCAGAGCAGCGACCTCGAGGGGGACCGCCCTTTCGTCGTGGAAAAGGTCAGGGCCGTTCTGCGAAGCCCGTACACGGCCGCCATGGACGAACGAACCGGCAGCTAATGCCCGCAAACGGCGCATTTGAGGTCATTAGCTGCCGGTTCGCGCTCAGCGGGTGGGGCGCTTGATGAGGGTTTTGATGCCGTCGCGGAGTTTGCGCGCCGCCTGGTAGGCCGCGTAGCGGGGCCGGTTGACGGGCAGGTCCCAGGTGCCGGGGTAGGCGATCTCGCGTCCGCCGAAGGACTTCTTGAACGCGGTGAATCCTGCCCACTTGTGGTCGGGCTCCCCGGCCGGGGCGACGCCCCACAGGTCCACGTGCTTCAGGCCCTTCTCCTGGGCATCGGCCATGAGCGTCACCAGAAGGGGGATGCCCGCGCTGAGCTTGCGGTGGGTGTCATCCATGGCCGCGTGGGCGTACGTCCGCGTGTCGGCGGAATCGTAGGCCAGCGCTGCCGCCACCGGTCCGCCGTGCAGGTCGGCGATGAACAGCGTCGCCGCGCCCGCGGGCATCAGGGACTCGGCTACCTGCGTCAGGTACTCGTCGCTTTGCGGCTTGAAGCCGTTCCGCCGCGCCGTCATATGGAGGAAGTTCAGGAGCACGCGGATGTCTTCGGGGTCCTGCGTGGAGCGGAACGTCACGCCCTTCTTGTGGATGTTCCGGTACAGGTTCCGGTTGACCGGCTTCATCCCCGCCAGGACCTCCTTGAAGTCCCGGTCCAGGTCCACGATCCAGCTGAGTTCGGGCTGCTGGTTGACCGGGGCGGGCTGCAGGCCACGGCTCCGCAGAGCGTCCGGCGCAGAATCAGGATCCAGGCCGGCAGTAACCGGCTCGATCCGGATGAAGACGGCGCCGCAGGACGTCGCCAGCTCCCGGAGCGCCGCCAGCGCGGCGTCGAACGCCTCGACTGATTCGGCCACCGGGCCGTAGGGCGCATACAGGACCTTGCCGGCGGGATTCTTTTCCTCGATGGCCAGGAAGCTCCAGCCGGGACCGGATTGCCGGTGCACACGGCGTCCCAGCGACCTCTGGAAATCCTCCCAGGCCTTCGTTTGCAAGAAGTACTCCACGGCGTTCAGGCCTTCATCGAGGTGGTCACGGCGAAGGCCACGGCGTTCTCCAGGGCCCCGGACACGGGATGGACGTTGACGGGCGCGTCGGCGGCCGGCAGGAAGGCACTCGCGCCGCGGTCCAGCTGCAGGTCGCCCTTCGGCGAGTCAAGGATCACGGACCCGGCCACGACAATAACCACCGCGGCGCCGGACTGTGCCAGCGGAACGGGCTCGCCGTCCGGCAGCAGTTCAATCCGCTGGAGCTGGAACTCGCGGAACGGCGGGCAGTACAGTTCCTGTCCGAGCTCGGAGGTCACCGGCCGCAGCATGGGGACGCCCACCGATTCGAAGGCGATGGTGTTCAGCAGCTCGGGAATGTCGATGAACTTGGGCGTCAGTCCGCCGCGGAGCACGTTGTCCGAGGACGCCATCACCTCGACGCCGAGGCCATGCAGGTAGGCGTGCACGTTTCCGGCGGGCAGATACACCGCTTCGCCCGGCTCCAGCGACAACCGGTTCAGCAGCAGGGAGATCAGGACGCCGGGGTCGCCGGGGTACTCGCCGTGAAGGCTCAGCACCGTCGAAAGCTCCTGCTGATAGGGCACCATGGGCGCACCAGAGGCCAGCACGTCAACCACCCGGGACGTAGCTTCCTGAATTGCCTCGCCCCCCGCGATCAGCCGCTCGAACGCAGACCTCAGCGCCGTGGCCTCCTCGGGTTGCGAGAGGTCCTCGATGACGTCCTTCAAGAGCTGCGGCACACCGTTGCCCGGAAGCTCCAGGCAGCCTGCCAGGTGGAGGAAGATGTCGCGGGACTTCTCCGGTGCACGGAAACCGCACAGCGCATCGAACGGGGTCAGCGCGAAGATCATCTCCGGCTTGTGGTTGTCGTCCCGGTAATTGCGGTGCGCAGCGCCGGCGGGCACGCCGTCGGCATTCTCGCGCGCGAAGCCGGCTTTAGCCTGGTCAAGGCTCGGGTGCACCTGAAGCGACAGCGGCTTGGCCGCGGCGAGGATCTTGGCCAGGAACGGCAGGCGCGGCCCGAATTCGGCCACCGACTCAGATCCCAGAAAATGTTCCGGGTCCTCGCCGATGAGCACGTTCAGCGGTGCCGTCGTGCCGTCCGGCCGGCTGGCCACCGACGGCGAGTCAGGGTGCGCGCCGATCCACAGCTCAGCTTCCGGTCCGCCCGACGCCGGCCGGCCGAGCAGGCCGGCGATCGCCGTCGTCGACCCCCAGGCATACGGCCGGAGGACGTTGTCGATTTCGTACAAGGCCAGGTGTCCTTCTCTCTTGCGGCAGGTGGGGCTAAAGGCTTAAAGGGCGGCGCACTGGCCGTTGGTGGCCACGAGGTCGCGGATGGCCTGCTCGTTGCCCTCGCGCTTGAACTGGTTCAGCATCTGCTCCGTGATCGGTTCCCCCTCAGGGGTGGTGGTCACCGGGGTGAAGTCCGACGACGACGATGGTGACGGGGAGGGGGTGGTGGCCGGAAGGCCCGCCAGGGGACCTGCTGTCGGACCCGCCGCGGAGAGCCCGGCGCCTGGTACGGAACTCGGCTGCAGCACAGCGTCCTGGAGCCCGGCGTCGGCCGCCGCGGCGGCCGGCGACGATTCGGAGCTGGCGGACGCGAGCAGCTTCTTGACACGGTCATGGATCTGGTCGAAGTCGGGCACCGTGGAGAAGGACGCGTCGAAGTCCGGCGGCCCGATGGTGAGCCTCTTGACGTCCGTGCCCTTGGCCTTGATCGCCAGGTCCACGAAGCTGCCGAGCTGGCTGGAGGAGATGTTGGAATCAACCACCTTGGTGCCGGCGTTGGCGATATCCTCGAACTTTGCCAGCAGGGTTGCCGGGTCCAGCTGTTTCAGCATGGCCTGCTGAACGCACTGCTGCCGCGCGATCCGGGCGTAATCGTCAACGAACTCGCGGGACCGGCCGTACCAAAGGGCGTGATATCCGTCCAGTTTCTGGTCGCCGGCCGGAATCCAGCCGTCGGGCATGCCGTGGATGCCGTTGGCCTCATCGACCATCGGCCCGCTGATGGGGACCCAGCCGCCGGCCTTGATCCGGATGCCGCCCATCGCGTCGATGAGCTTTGCGAAGCCGTCCATGTCCACCAGCACGTAGGCCTGCACCGTGATGCCGAGAGTGCCGGATACCGCTTCCAGCGTTGCTTGCGCTCCGGGGTCGGCGACGCCGGGGTAGAGGTCCTTGTGTTCGTTGGTGACCTCGGTGTTGATGGCGTTGATGAGGCATTCGTCGCCACAGTTGTAGCCCTCGGGATAGATCTGCCGCATGGGCGACCCCTCGCTGAACTGGGCGTTCTGCAGGTTTCGCGGAACCGAGATGATGGCGGTCTGGCCTGACTTGGCATCGACGCTGAGCACGGACAGGCTGTCCGGGCGGCGTCCGGTGCGGTCGGCACCCGCGTCACCGCCCATCATCAGGAAGTTGTAGCGGCCGTCGACGGGGTCAATGGCCGGTCCGGCGTTGAAGATGCTGCCGATCGCGTTCCGGCTGACATTGAGCAGGTAGGCGGCGTAACCCAGCGATCCGCTGCTCACCACCATGGCCAGGACAAGCGCAATCACGACGGCGGGCCTCATCCGGGCGGGCAGCAGCACCGGCCGGACGAGCCGCAGGGTGTTCACGAACAGCACCAGCCAGCCCACCGCCAGCGCGGCAAGGACCAGGACGATGAGCAGCGAGGCCACCGGATTGGTGATGATGTTGATCAGCAGGGTCCGGTTGGTGAACAGCAGTACCAGGGCAATGACCGCGAGCAGCCAGGCGCCCAGCGTCACGCGCAGCGCGATCCGGCCGATCTTGCGGTCCCCGGCCACGATCTGCGCGCTGCCGGGCACCAGCAGCGTGAGCAGGATCAGCAGGAACGCGCGCTTGGTCCGCACAGGTTCGGCGGCACTCGACGGGTTTCGGACGGGATCCGTCAGGAGGCCCTGGGACGGCAGTTCGTTACTGGACATGGCAGATCCCTATCGGCTGCTCCGGAGAGCCACATTTGCGTCGGAGAAGACTTCGTTGACTTTCTGGCGGAGGTTGGCGCCTTTTCGGCTGGCCACGTCGTTGAGTTCCTGGGCGAAGTCCAGGAGCTCCGTGCGGAGGCGGGCGGAGAGGTCGTCGGTGCCGGAAGCCAGCATGCGCACGGCGAGCAGGCCCGCATTCCGGGCTCCGGCTATAGAGACCGTGGCCACCGGAACACCGGCGGGCATCTGCACGATGGAGAGCAGGGAGTCCATGCCGTCCAGCGTCTTCAGTGGGACCGGAACGCCGATCACGGGCAGGGGAGTGACGGAAGCCAGCATGCCCGGAAGGTGCGCGGCACCGCCGGCGCCGGCAATGATCACGCGGAGGCCGCGCTCATGGGCCGTCTGCCCGTAGCGGATCATCTCCGTGGGCATGCGGTGGGCGGAGACAACATCCGCCTCGAACGGAATGCCGAACTCGGCCAGGGCGTCAGCCGCCGCCTCCATGACGGGCCAGTCTGAATCCGAGCCCATGACGAGGCCCACGAGGGGAGCGGGGGCGCCGGTTTCCGGTGCTGCATCGGATACGGGGCTCATGGGGTCTCCTCGGTGGTGCCTGTTGCCGCGGACGGCAGTCTGCCGTCACGGATGATGTTTGCCACGGTGGTGGCGCGCTGCCGGAGGGAGTCGACGTCCGAGGCGGATGCGCCCACCATGTTCACGTGGCCGATTTTCCGGCCCGGCCGCACGGACTTGCCGTAGCAGTGGACCTTTGCGGCCGGTTCCGCCGCCAGTGCGGTGGGGAAGGCGGAGAAGAGGTCCTGGTTGTCGCCGCCCAGGAAGTTCTTCATCACGGCAACCTGGCCCAGGACGTCAGTCGCCCCGAGCGGCAGGTTCAGGACAGCCCGCAGGTGCTGTTCGAACTGGCTGGTGACGGAACCGTCCTGTGTCCAGTGTCCGGTGTTGTGGGGGCGCATCGCCAATTCGTTGATCAGGAATCCGGCGCCGGCGCCGGGCGTCTCGAACATCTCCACGGCCATGACGCCGGTGACGCCGAGTTCATTGGCGATCCGGAGGGCAGCCTCTTCGGCGGCTGCAGCCACCTCAACGGAAATGTTCTGCGCCGGTGCGATCACTTCGTCGCAGACGCCATCCACCTGGATGGTGTGGACCACGGGCCATGCACGGGATGCCCCGTCCGGGGTGCGGGCCACGAGTGCGGAGAGCTCGCGGCTGAACTCCACCTTGGCCTCGGCGAGGAGGGGGCTCATGGCCTCGAACCAGTTGGCGGTTTCCGCGGCCTCCTCCGGGGATCCGACGATCCGCACGCCCTTTCCGTCGTAGCCGCCCCGCGGGGTCTTGAGCACCACGGGCCAGCCGATCCGGTCCCCGAAGGTGACCAGTCCGGCGACATCGTCCACTGCGGCCCACTCGGGGTTGGGCAGTTCGAGGCGGTCAATGGCCGCGCGCATGACCAGCTTGTCCTGGGCGTTGACCAGCGCGTCCGGGCCGGGCTGGACGTTCACTCCGGCTTCGATCAGGGCATAGAGGTGATCGCCCGGGACGTGCTCGTGGTCAAAGGTCATCACGTCCAGGCCCTTGGAGAATTCCATCAGGGCCGCGAGGTCCTTGTAGTCGCCCACGGGGGCGTTGGGGACAGCGGAGACCGCGGATACGTCTTCGCCCTCGGCCAAAACACGGAGTTCAAAGCCCAGGGCAGTGGCGGCAGGGGCCATCATGCGCGCAAGCTGGCCGCCGCCAACCACGCCGATTACTGGAAAAGTCACATCTTCCAGCCTACAGAAAAGGAGCGCGGTTGCCGTCTTTCATGGCTGAGAAGGTCCCGAAGTCGTCCGATTTTGGTGGCACGGGTGCCGATAGGACCGTCCGGGGCGGGGCGCTTTGAGGTTACTCCCGGCAAACGGCGCTAAAATGGGAGCTTGGCCCATCGGCCCCCACTATTCAGACGGCCACGGAGGGTCATGATTAACACACTTGCAGAGCGCATCCGGGGACTCGCCTCGCTTTTCTGGCGCGAGGTGGCGAAGTTCGGTGCCGTGGGCGGTGTGGCGTTTGTCATTGACAACGGGCTGACTTACTACCTGATGCACGGGCCCATGACGGACAGTGAGGCCAAGGCCCGCTTTGTGGGTGCCACCGTCGCCACTGTGTTTTCCTGGATCGCCAACCGTCTTTGGACGTTCCGGCACCGCCGCCAGGCCAACGTCCTGCGCGAATTCCTGATGTTCATCCTCATCAACGGCATCGGCATCGGCATCTCCACCGGGTTTACGGCCCTGGCGAAGTATTCGCTGGGCGTGACGGACAAGAACATGCTATTCGCCGCGGGAGTGGTGGGCATTCTGGTCGCCACGGTGGTCCGCTTCTTTGCCTACCGGTTCCTCGTGTTCAACCAGGAACTGGACCAGGAGCCGGAGTTCTCACACGACCACGAGATCCTCGAGGTCCACCACCACTCCGCCCAGCCGGCGGAGCGCGTCCTGGAATCGGACGTGGACGAGCCCGAGCGGCCCGTCCGGCCAAGCTAGTTCAAGCAGCCTGGCCCAGTCTGGTCGGGACAGTTCCGGAAGAGCAGCAGGCTCACTCGCCGTGGATCCGCTCCGCTGCGAGAAGCTTGTCCGTCAGCTCGACGTCGCCGTGGACCAGGACCACCGAGCCGTCGCTCTTCCACGCGCCAAGCGCGTTGGCCAGCGCCGCCTCAAGGCCGTCCGTGGCGCGCACCAGGAGCCGAGCGCTCGGCTCGTGTCCCGCTGCAAACTCCGCCAGGAGGGCTTCGTGCCGGACGGCTGCACCTTCCGAGTTCCGGACCGCGGGAGATACCGGGTCCGGGTCGTTGTGGGCCATGAACACGTCACCGTGGGACCGGACCTCGGCGGCGTAGTCGAGGACCCCGGCAGGCAAGTCGCCGGGCCACCGCATCGCCAGCGCCGGCAGCGGAACGGCGACGACGGCGTCGAACCCGTCCTCTGCCGCGTCCGGTTCAGACGTGGCGAGCAAGTCCGCGTCGCCGGATCCGAGCACCACCTCCATGCCCAGCTGCCAGGCGGCGAGAGCCCAGATAATTGATTTCCAGTGCGCGGGAAGGTCCAGCCGGAGCCGCATTCCCGGTTCGGCGTCGAGTTCGTCCTGGAGCAGGTTGCTGGTCTTTGCGACCCAGTTGTCCAGCACACGCCCGGAGAGTTCCACGCGTTCGGCGTCGGGCCCATACCAGGTCAGGCGCGGGGAAGTGGAGTGGCCCGAGCGCAGGGCCGTCATCAGATCAGTGGCCGGGAAGTTCATGGCTTCATCTTGCCACGCCTTCCTGCGTGATCTCCGGCACAACAGTTTGTAATATCGTTTGCCTTACGGCTCCGGCTGACGGCAGATTTGCCGGAATTGTGCGCGCTCAAAGCGGGATACTAAGCCTACTGTCAAATTCCGGCCGGACGCCGGGTGGTGCGGGCAAAAAAATCCCCGGGCGTGGCGCGCCTGCTGAATGGCCCTGACATTGATTATTATTCCGTCGCGGCTTGACTCCCCCTACTTACACGCGTGTAATTAGATATCGAAAAGCCGCGGCGAACTCTCAGGGACACCACGTAGTGTCCCTGAACGTCGGGCCGGGGGCTGCACTACTCAGGAGGGGACGCCATGGGGCAAGCGGAGCGTATGCAGGATGATGCTCTTGTGGCCGGCCAGGCCACAGCAAAGTACAGGTCTCGGGGGGTACCCAGTGACTGGTACGTAGATCCGGCTGATCCGGACGCCGCAGACCGGTACAACCTGGACGCGTCTGCGACTTTGCAGGACCAGGCCACAGCTTTCCTGGCCCAGCACGACGCCCTCCAGAACCAGTCCCTGCTGGCCGGACAGCCGGAGCAGGACGACGACGACCTCGATCCCCCCATGGAGATCCGGAACCCGGCGCCCTCCACCCTGGCCCAGCCGGTGTGGATCGGCTTGCCGCTGGGGCAGGATTTCGATGACGAGGGCGAGCTCGGCTGGCAGACTGATGCTCTGTGCGCCCAGACCGATCCGGAGGCTTTCTTTCCGGAAAAGGGCGGTTCCACACGGGACGCCAAGAAAGTCTGCGGAGCGTGCAGCGTGCGGTCACAGTGTCTGGAGTACGCCCTGGCCAATGATGAACGGTTCGGGATTTGGGGTGGCCTCTCCGAGCGTGAGCGCCGACGGCTGAGGAAGCGAGCAGTCTAATTCTTCAGGAAGTACACGTCACTGCCGTTGTGGTTGCCCACAACGGCAGTGATTATCTGCCCAGGACACTTTCAGCGCTGGCCGCGCAGACCCGGCCTGCGGACACCGTAATCGGGGTGGATACCGGCTCACAGGACAATTCGGCTGCCCTTCTGCAGCGCGCCCTCGGCGATGCCGATGTCATCACCGTCAATGGCGGCAAGGCGGGGATGGGTGCTGCAGTGCGGGCCGGCCTCGCCGCCTTGGCTCCATGGAGCCGGCAGGGCATGCGGGAGCGGTCCGAATGGATCTGGCTGCTGCACGACGATGCTGCACCTGCCCCCGAAGCGCTGGCCGAACTGCTGCACGCGGTGGAGCGCGCCCCGTCCGTTACAGTTGCGGGCTGCAAGCAGCTGGACTGGAACGCAAGCCGTCGCCTGATCGACGTCGGGCTTTCCACCAGCCGCTGGGCCGAGCGGCTCACGCTGATCGAGGCGGACGAACTCGACCAGGGCCAATACGACGGCCGTTCCGACACCTTCGCTGTCAACTCGGCCGGCATGCTGGTCCGGCGTGACATCTGGGAGCACCTCAAAGGGTTCGACCCGGCTCTCCCCGGCACCGGCGACGACGTCGACTTCTGCTGGCGGAACCGGCTGGCCGGACACCGGGTGGTGGTTGTTCCCAGCGCGATGATGTTCCACGTGTCCCACCGGCCGCATGCCCTTGGCACTGCCTCGGCCGCGCGCCGGGCGCAGGTGCACCTGCGGCTCAAGCACGCACCGCTGTGGGCGCTGCCGCTGCACGCTGTCGGCGCCCTCTTCGGGAGCCTCCTCCGGCTGATCTTCAGCATCGCCGTGAAGGATCCCGGATACGGTTTTTCGCAGCTTCTGGCAACAGCGGCAGCCCTCGCCAGGCCTGCCGCCCTCGCCCGGGGGCGGCGCAACGCCGCCCGCACCCGCCGTGTCCGCCGCTCCGTGGTCAAAGCGCTGCAGACCGAACGGCGCGAAGTGTGGGGCCACCGGCGCTCCCTGATGGAAGCCCTGGGGGCAGACGATGCCCGGGCCTCCGAGGGCAGCAATGATCCGCTGGAGGAACAGCCCAGCGGCGACTCGACGGACGACTTCGCGGCCCTGTCGACCAATGAGCGGGGCTGGGTGGGCAACGGTGCCGTCGCCGCGGTAATTCTCGCCAGCGTGGCGTCCTTCGCCGGCCTTGCCGCGCTTTTCCAGGCCGACGCCGCCGCCGGAGGCGCGCTCCTGCCCGTCTCAGCCCGGCTGGAGGACATCTGGCACCACGCCTCCACCTGGTGGATCGGACTGGGCGCCGGACTTCCGGGGCACGGCGACCCCTTCGGCTACGTCCTCTGGATCCTCGGCCTACTGGGCGGAGGCAATGCGAACGGGGCCGTTATCTGGCTGCTCCTGCTGGCCATGCCGCTCTCCGGCCTGGCTGCCTGGTTCGCCTCCGGCGCCCTGACCTCCTACCGCCGGTTCCGGCTGGCGGCTGCGCTGGTCTGGGCAGCGGCGCCGGCCCTGCAGGTCGCTGTCAACCAGGGGCGCGTCGGAGCCCTGCTGGCACACGTCATGATGCCGCTGCTGGTCCTGGCGCTGCTGCGGGCCACCGGTTCCGCTCTCGGACGCGGCCGCTTCGCCCCCGTTCCGGCCGGCAGCCTCGCGGACGAGCCGCCGGCCAAGCCGGGCGTCAATGGCACACCGTCGTGGACAGCAGCCGCAGCTGCCGGGCTGGCGCTGGCGGTCATCACCGCTGCAGCCCCGTCGCTCCTGCTGCCTGCCGCGGCCGTGATCATTGTCCTGAGCCTGCTGCTGGGCAAGCGCGGGCGCACGCTTTGGTGGGCACTGCTGCCGAGCGCTGCGCTGTTTGTGCCGTTTGCGCTGTCCACCCTCGACCGGCCCCGGGCCTTGCTTGCCGACCCCGGACTGCCGCTGCCCTTCCAGGCCGCTACGGTATGGCAGCAGATCCTGGGCCAGCCGCTCCGCTTCGACCCGGCCGGCGGTCTTTCCGGGCTGGCCCTCTTTTCCGGCGGCTCCGTCCCTTGGGCGCTGCTGCTGGCCCTCCTGATCGGAGCCCCGCTCCTGGCGCTGGCTGTTGCCGCCCTCTTTATTCCGCTCCGGACCCACCCGGACCGGCGTGGCCGTGTCGCCCGGGTCCTCTGGGCCGCGGCCCTGGTGGTGCTGGCCGGCGGCTGGCTGGCAGGACATGTCGCCACCGGCGCCGGCCCACAGGCCCTCGTGGCGCCTTTCACGGGCCCCGCAGTCTCCGCCGCCGTGTTCGTGCTGCTTGGAGCGGCCATTATCGGCGGCGACGGCCTCCTGGCGCTTGCCGGGTCCGGACCGGACAGCGTGTCCCGCAGCGGGGGAGTGCGGTTTGGTGTCGTGCCCCGCAGTGCCTTGGCCCGCGGTGCCGCGGCGCTGGCGCTGGTCCTCCTGCTCGCCGGCCCGCTGGCCGGGCTGGCGGCCTGGACGGTGCAGAATGTTGTGCAGCCGGCCGATGCCACGGTGCACGCTGACACCGCCGACCTCGGGACGCCCAGGCTGGTGGGTCCCACGGACCCGCGGATGCTGCCCGCCACCGCTGTGGACCGCGGCGAGGGACCGGAGCAGACCCGCACACTGCTGATCAGCACCGGCGAGGACGGAACGTACAGTGCCACCCTCATGCACGGAGGCGGCACCACGCTGGACAGCCTCTCAACCATCGCGGCCGCCCGGGACATCCTGGGCAACCCCGGGGGAAGAGTCGGTCCGCGATGACGACGAGGTCACCGCGGCGCTTCGCACCAGCGTGGCCACCCTGGTGGCTGCCCGCGGTGTCGATCCGCGCCCCGAACTGGAGCGGCTCGGCGTCGGATTCGTCGTCCTGCGCGCCGTTGACACGGCGGCGCAGCTGACCGCCAGCCGGATGGACGCGGTCCCCGGGCTGACAGCCGTGGGTCCCACGGATTCGGGCTGGCTCTGGCGCGTGACACCGCTGAATGACGCCGTCCTGCAGCCCGCCGACGTTGCCCACCGTGTGCGCATTGTGGACGGCAAGGGCGCCACAATCGGGCTGGTCCGGTCGGACCTGACCGGAGCCCAGGCCTCGGTGCCCAAGGGACCTGAGGGCCGGCTGCTGGTGCTTGCCGAGCGGGCAGATCCCGGCTGGACCGCATGGCTCGACGGCCGGAAACTGACCTCCACCACCTCCGGCTGGTCCCAGGCCTTCACGCTGCCACCGCAGGCCGGCCAGGTGACAGTCCGGTACGAAAGCCCCTGGGCGCTCTGGTCCGGCATCCTCCAGGCCGCCGTCATCGGCCTGACGGTCCTGCTGGCGCTCCCGATGCCGGCGCGCCGCCCCAACACCGGCCTGTCCAGGGACGAAGGCTCCCTGCGTAAGGAATACCAGAATGCATGAGGAAGAGAACGACGCCGGGACGTCGGCGAAGCGGGACAGCGGACCTGTAGCCCGGGCTACAGGAAGCGGGGCCTCCGGAACCCGCACTTCAGGAACCCGCGCTTCAGGAACCCGGTCCGGCGGTTCCAGCCGCATCGCCGGCCGCCGCGGCATCGTGGCCGGAGTGCTCTCCGGTGTGGCCATCCTCGCCGCCGGCGGAGGCCTCGTTGCGGCAACCGCCCTGGCGCCGCAGCCGTCGGCGGCCAGGCCGCTCGATGCTGCGGAAGCGGCTGTGCCGGCTGGAAGCGTCCAGGACGTCTGTCCTGCTCCGGCCCGGCTCCTCGAAGGAACGCCGGTCGGGACCGACCCGCAGTTCAGCCCCGAGTCCGCCACCGCCAGGAGCGCCGTGTCAGCAGCGGTGGTCAGTTCGGCGGGCGGCAGTCTTCCCGGCAGCGCGCTCTCCGCACTGAAGGGGTCAGAGCTGAGGCGGATAGCGAAGGCGCCTGGCTCGGCGACGGCACCAGCGGGCTCCTCCGGAGTACTGGCCGGGGTTGTAGAAGGGCAAGCCGTGGACGGCGTCAGCGTGCTGTCCGCGGACGCCCTGGCCAACCGGCAGCCGGCGGCGGGGGCGCTCATGGCCTACACGGCGACCGACGGGGACCTGCAGGGTTCGGCCGCAGCCGCCTGCCAGACGCCCTCGAACGACCTCTGGCTCAGCGGCGCCAACACCGCGGTGGGCCGTAGCAGCGTTCTCAACCTCACCAATGCCTCCACCACGCCTGCAACCGTAAACCTCGAGCTTTACGGAAAGGCCGGCCAGGTCAAGGCCTCCGGCAGCCGCGGCCTGCTGGTGGGGCCGAAGTCGACGCGCTCCATCATCCTGGCCGGTCTCGCTCCCGGGGAAGAACGGCTGAGTGTGCACGTCCGGAGTACAGGCGGGCCCGTCAGCGCCTTCATCCAGCAGAGCGTGCTGCGGGGGCTGACCTCCGGCGGCGTGGATTTCATAGCACCGGGGACTTCCGCGGCTCCGTCCCAGGTGATGACAGGCATCGACATCCAGGACGCCGGGGACGTGAAGTCACTGACCGGCGAATCCGGTTTTGACGACGCCGGACCGTCGCTGCAGATCACTGTTCCCGGCCCGTCGGACGCCGTGGTGGAGGTCAAGCTGTTTGGGCGCGCCGGCCAGCAGGCCCTCCCGCGAGGCGGGGTTGTCACAGCCAAGGCAGGGACCGTTTCCGAGGTTCCCCTGTCCGGCGTTCCGGCCGGCCAGTACACCGTTTCGGCCACGTCGGACGTCAGCATCGTTGCCGCCGCGCGCGTGAGTCGGGGGCTCAAGGCCAGCCAAAGCCTGGACTTCGCGTGGTCGCCCGCCACGGCCCAGCTGGGCAGCCAGCACGTGGTCCCTCTTCCCCAGGGCGGGGAGCGGCTGCTGGTCTTCGGAGCCCTGGATGGCAGGGCCACCATTTCCTACACCGCGATCACAGCCGACGGGAAACTCCGCACGGCAGCTACCGCGGACATCGCCGCCGGGACCACCACCACCCTTAAGGCGGCAGACCGGATCGGAGACTCCGCCGTCGTCGGCTATCTGGTGTCCGCCTCGGGCGGGGCCGCCTACGGCACGGTGCTTCTGGAAAAGGAAGGCCGGAACGATGTCTCGACCGTGGCCATCGCCCCGGGCGCAGAAGGACAGGAAAAAGTGCCGGTGACGCTGGGCTACTAGCCGCGGATTCCGCCGCCGTGGGCCGGACCGGCCGTGAGCTGGAACCCGCGGTGGGCTGGAACTGGTGGTGCCTGGCCTTTAGTAGCGGCGGCGGTAGACCGGGTCCAGTGTTTCCGGAGCGACCCCCAGCATTTCGGCGGTGTGCTCCACCACCACATCATGCACCAGGTCCTGGAGTTCCTCCTTGACGGGGCAGGCCTGCTCCACCACGCGGCGGTACAGCGTGATGATGGGGCCTTCGTCCTCGGTGGCGGGGGTGTAGCAGCCCAGGGGAGCGGGCGAGCCGTCGGCCAGCAGCTGTTCCAGGTTGGGCGGGATCTCGTCGACGGCGAACCGGACGCCGTCGAGCGGCTTGCCCCAGATGTCATGGAGCCGCTGGGCGGAGTCCATGACGAGCTCATCAAACCGGTCCGAGCGGCTCCGGTAGCCAGGGAGCGTGGGCAGCAGCAGTTCGCCCCGGAGGCCGCGGCCGTGCCGGTTGCGCCGGCGTTGCGTGAAGCTCCGGCCGGCGGGAGCGCCGTCGGCGTCCCGGGGCGCTTCCGGGTCAGCCAACCGGACCGTGAAACCCGAAGAATGGTGCGATGACTGCATATACAGACTTTAGACCCGCCGAATGATTTGTGCGACATAACCGGACCGGAGCCGCGCTGCCGTGGCGCGGGCCGTTCGTCAATGTCGGGAAATCTGCCTGAGGCGGAGTATTCTGTGTTTTCGTGGGTGCAATACGTCAGTGTTCCAGGTCAGCCTGCCGCCAGTCTGCGGTGGCAACTTTGACGTACGTCTACGCGGACTCCACCGCCGTCCTCGGCCCGCTGGCAACCTATGCGGAGCCGCACTGCTACGACCTTTGCGAGCAGCACGCCAATTCACTCACCGTCCCGCGCGGCTGGGAAGTGCTCCGCCTCGCGATGCCCTCGCAGCCACCCCAGCCCGGTCCGGATGACCTCCTCGCCCTGGCGGACGCTGTCCGTGAGGCTGCGTCCCGGCCCGCGTCCCCGGCCCCGGGGCAGCGCGCCGCCCACTCGGCGCTGGAAGCGCCCGCCGCAACCGAAGGCACCCGCCGCGGCCACCTGCGCGTCCTGCGCGAACCGTCCTAGGCTGCACCGGCCGTCCCCATACCGAACTGGCGGTAGGCTGGAAGCTGAAATCCGTCAGCCACAGCGCTTGTGCCCAGCAGGGAGCATCCACCATGCCAAAGATCAGTCCTGAACTGTTGTCCGTTCTGCGGTGCCCGGTCACCGGATCGGCTCTGACCCAGGAGGGCGAGGAACTCGTCTCAACGTCGGCGGCGGAGAGCGGCGAACGGCTGCGGTACGCCATCGAAGACGGCATTCCGCTGCTGCTTCCCCCGGAGCTCCGCGCCGCAGCCACGGCCGCCCGGTCAGACCAGCACGACGCCGGCCCGGCAGCGGCCGCCCCCACCGCCTAACACCCAGCCAGCACCGCAGAAGGCTAGACGCCGGATACAGCAAAGGATTCCCATGACGTTCGATTACAAGGTTGCCGACATCTCCCTGGCCGAGGCCGGGCGCCACCAGATCCGCCTCGCCGAGCACGAGATGCCGGGACTCATGTCGCTGCGCAAGGAATTCGGGGCGAGCCAGCCGCTCAAGGGCGCGCGGATCGCCGGGTCGCTGCACATGACCGTGCAGACCGCAGTGCTCATCGAGACGCTCACGGCCCTCGGTGCCGAGGTCCGCTGGGCCTCCTGCAACATCTTCTCCACCCAGGATGAGGCTGCGGCCGCCGTCGTCGTCGGCACCGGCACGGTGGAGAGCCCACAAGGCGTTCCCGTGTTTGCCTGGAAGGGCGAAACGCTGGAGGAATACTGGTGGACCGCCGAGCAGATCCTCACCTGGCCCGGCGCTGACACGAACCCCGAGCTGGGTCCGAACATGATTCTCGACGACGGCGGCGACGCCACGCTGCTGCTGCACCGCGGCGTGGAGTTTGAGGCAGCCGGCGCCGTTCCGGCCGCCGCCGCCAACGACCCCGAAGAATACGGGATCGTCCTTGACGTCCTGCGCCGGACGCTGGCCGAGGACCCGAAGAAGTGGACCCGGCTCGCCGCCGGCATCCACGGCGTCAGCGAGGAAACCACCACGGGCGTGCACCGCCTCTACCAGCTCGCCGAACAGGGCAAGCTGCTCTTCCCGGCCATCAACGTCAACGACTCCGTGACGAAGAGCAAGTTCGACAACAAGTACGGCATCCGTCACTCCCTGCCGGACGGCCTCAACCGGGCCACCGATGTCCTCATGGGCGGCAAGGTCGCCGTCGTCTGCGGTTACGGCGACGTCGGCAAGGGTGCCGCCGAGGCCCTCCGCGGCCAGGGCGCCCGCGTGATCGTCACCGAAATCGACCCCATCTGCGCACTGCAGGCCGCCATGGACGGCTACCAGGTGGCCAAGCTGGAGAGCGTGCTGGACCAGGGCGACATCTTCATCACCACGACGGGCAACAAGGACGTCATCATGGCCGAGCACATGGCCGGCATGAAGAACAAGGCCATCGTGGGCAACATCGGGCACTTCGACAACGAGATCGACATGGCCGGCCTCGCCCGGATCCCCGGCATCCGGAAGGTCGAGATCAAGCCCCAGGTCCACGAATGGGTCTTCGGCGGCGACGCGGCGGATAGCACCCGGTCCATTATCGTCCTGTCCGAAGGGCGTCTGCTGAACCTGGGCAACGCCACCGGCCACCCGTCGTTCGTCATGAGCAACTCCTTCGCCAACCAAACCATCGCCCAGATCGAGCTGTTCACCAAGAAGGACCAGCCCGAAGGCGAGCGGGAATACGAAAACCAGGTCTACGTGCTGCCCAAGATCCTGGACGAGAAGGTGGCGCGCCTGCACCTCGGTGCCCTGGGTGTTGAGCTGACCGAGCTCTCCAAGGACCAGGCCGAGTACCTCGACGTGGACGTGGCCGGCCCGTTCAAGCCGGAGCGCTACCGCTACTAAAAGTGGCCCGCCACGGCGCACAGCAGTGCGCCGTGGCCGCCGCAGTGCGTCATGGCTACCCGGCGCGCCGTGGGTCTCCGCGTCAGGGGCAGCGCCGCCGTGCGATAAAATCGACTGGTCAGCGTTGCCGCTGGGCACCCGGACGGATGCCGACCGGCAGCCCGGTGGGACACGGAGAAAACCAGTCATGACGGAAAAGAACAACCGCAAAACCGGCAAGATCATCGCCGTCGTCGCTATTTGCGCTGCGGTTGCCGCCGGCGGAATCGGCGTGGCCACCGCTCCTGGCTGGGCCAACCCCGCGCCCCAATCCGAGGCCTCCAACCCCGTTCGCAACGAGCCAGGCCTGGCCACCCCCGTGGTCGAGGCCGTGGAACTGGGTGTGACACCGCTGGATGGCGCCAAAGGCGTAAATCCGGCGGTGGCGCCCTCCGTCAAGGCGGTGAACGGCCGCGTCCAGGACATTGTGCTGGTGCCCGCCGCCGGGGGAGAGGCCGTCAAGGGCACTGTCAGCGCCGACGGCACCACCTGGACCGCCGTGGACCCGCTGCTCTTCAACACGCCCTACAACTACAGCTACACCATCGTGGACGAGGCCGGCCGCGAAACCAAGAAGGCCCAGACCTTCACCACCGTGGAGCCCGCCAATGAGGCGGACGCCGCCGTGTACCCGGAGAACGGCTCCACGGTTGGCGCAGGGCAGCCCATCGACATCGTGTTCAGCGAACCCGTCACCAACAAGGCGGCGGTTGAAAAGGCCGTCAAGATCACCGTCTCCTCCAAGCAGCCCGTCGCCTGGCACTGGTACTCGGACCAGAAGGTGCGCATCCGCCCCGAGAAGTTCTGGGCATCCAACAGCCAGGTCACCGTGGACATGAAGCTGTTCGGAGTGGACTTCGGCAACGGCATGATCGGCAACTTCGACGCCAAGGTGCAGTTCAAGGTGGGTCAGCAGCGCCTGGCAGTGGTGGACGACAACACCAAAACCATGAAGGTCTACTTCGACGGCAAGCTCGTCAGGACCGCACCCGTCACCCTGGGCGGTTCCGACTGGCTTTCCCGTCCGGCTACGCCGTGATCATGGAGCAGGAACGGAATTCCAAGTTCAACGCCGGGAGCATCGGCCTGAAGCCGGGCGACAAGGGGTACTATCCGCCGCTGACCGTGGAGTACGCCAACAGGCTCACGTCCTCCGGCGTCTATGTCCATCAGGCGCTCGAATCCGCATGGGGCTACGTGGGCGTATCCAACGTCTCCCACGGCTGTGTCGGGCTGCTGCCCGAGGACGCTGCCTGGTTCTTCAACAACATGAAGTCCGGCGACGTCGTCCAGGTCCTGAACACCGGCGCCGCGCCCGTGGAGCCGCTCGAGGGCTACGGCGACTGGAACATTCCCTGGGCCCAGTACGCCAAACGCTAGGCGCAGTACGCGCTACGCCAAACGCTAGGCGTCCCGCGACGCCGTAAACGGCAGCCGGTGGAGCCGTTCCCCGATCCTGTTGCTTTCCGTGCGTGCCGCGCCCAAACGGCGGAGTTCGCGGATGCGGCGTTCGGCCAGGACCGCCGCCAGGTAGTCGTCGGGAGTGGTCCCCGGCGGCGGCGACGGTGCCACATACCCGGACACTTCGGTGGCGAGGGCCGCAGCCATGCCGCTGCGCGACAGTTGCGACATCCGCGGCGCCTGACGCATGAACTGCGCGGCACGCCGTCCCAGGGCGTCCGGGATCCGGCCGATGTCCGCCGCTTCAGCCCAGGCGGCCAGGTGCCGCGGAGTGACGGGGACGATCGAGGGTTCCACCGGTACCCGGCGCCGCAGCGAGTAGGTGCCCGCCACAATGTCGCCCAGCCGGCGGGACCTGCCGTCGAAGAGGGCGACGGCGATGGCCACACCGCCGAAGGTCAGGTAGATCTCCAGGAAGCCGATCAGCGCCCTGATGACCGCGTGGCGGAAACGGATGGCCCCGCCGTCGTCACGCACTATCCTCAGCCCCGCCGCCAGTTTCCCCAGCGACAGGCCACGGGTCAGGGTCTCCACCGTTGCGGGGAGAACGACGAAACACAGCACCACGCTGACCAGGGTGAGGGCCCCGGCTGCCGCCTCGTCCAGTTCATCCCGCGCGGCGCCCATTGCCATGAGTATTGCTATCAGCAGCGCGGAATGCACCACGACGTCGAGCAGCAGGCCGAGGGAGCGGGCAGCGAAGGACGCCGGACGGAGTTCAAGGACGACTGCCTCGCCTGTGATGAGTGGACTCAATTCCTGCCCCGTACGTCGTTCCGGCCACCGGTCGCCTAAAGTCTAGTTCGCCACAGACTAGGGTAGGAGCGTGGACATGGACGCCTTCTCCGCCGTCAACTCTGACACGTGGTCGCGGCTGCATCACCTTGCGCACCAGCGGCGCCTGAGCGGTGCCGACGCCGATGAACTGCTGCGCCTGTACCAGGTGACCTCCGCCCATCTCTCCCTGCTGCGTTCCACCGGGCCGGAAAGCGGCCTGTCCGCGTCCCTCTCTGCCTCCTTGGCGCAGGCGCGCACCCGCTTCACCGGGGCACGGTCGAACTTCTTGGAGGACCTGGGGCAGTTCTTCGTGCTGGCCCTCCCGGCCGCGCTGTACCGGATCCGCTGGCTGACCGTGGCCTGCGGCGCCGCATTCTGCCTGGTTGGCTGCGCCTTCGCCCTGTGGATTGGCACTACACCCGAAGCCCTGCGTGCGGTTGCCACGGAAGCGGAAGTCCAGCGGTACGTGGAGCAGGACTTCATTGACTACTACTCGGAGAACCCGGCGGCGTCCTTTGCCGGAGCCGTCTGGACCAACAACGCGTGGATTAGTGCCCAGGCCGTGGCCCTGGGCATCACCGGCTTCTGGGTGCCCATGATCCTGTTCACCAACGCCCAGGGGGTGGGGGTGGCCGCCGGGATGTTCGCCGCGGTGGGAAAGACGGACGTGTTCTTCAGTTACATCCTGCCGCACGGGCTCATGGAACTGACAGCGGTATTCGTGGCCTGCGCGGCCGGGCTGAGAATCTTTTGGGCAATGGTGTCGCCGGGCACCAGGACCCGTTCCCGCGCCGTCGCAGCAGAGGGCCGGTCCATGATCACGGTGGCGCTTGGCCTGGTCCTGGTGCTGTTTGTGTCAGGCCTCGTGGAGGGTTTCGTTACGCCCAGCCCTTTGCCGGTGTGGGCGAAGATCAGTATCGGCGCGGCTGTGCTGGCGGCATACTGGTGGTATGTGCTGGTCTGCGGGGGACGGGCTTACCGCGCCGGCGCGCGCGGCGACTTGGGCAGCCAGGACGCCGGCTCTGCAGAACTTGCAGCCTGATTATTACCGTCGGCTGATTATTCCTGCCGCGGCGGGGTGGCACATCGCGGTGCCGGAGCGGCTGACGGTAGGCTCTTGAGCAGATACAAAGCGCTACCCGGCCCCGGGATTCCCGGTCGCCTCGGAGCGTGGACGCCTACGGAAGTGAAGCTGCAGTGAAAGACAATACTCCGACCCCGTCCGGACGCCTTGATCCGCGGCTGGATCCGGCGGCAAACCCCGCGCTGGATCCCGCGGAGGACACGGACGAGCCGGCGTTTGACTGGATGAAGCCCGCGCCTGCAGCACGCGCCGCCGAGGAGGAGGGCGCCGCCGGTCCTGCCGCGGCCCAGCCGGAAAGCCGTGCCGACCGGAAGGCGGCGGAGGCGGCCGCCGCCGAAGGTGCAGGGACAGACCACGCGGAAGCGGGCCGGGACTCTGTGGCAGGACACGCCGCTGCGACAGACCGGAAGACAGAGTTCCGCCAGCCGTCTCCGGCCGGTTCCTCCGCCATGGGCACCCACTACAGCGAGCCCCTTCCCACTTCCGCCCTGCAGGTACGTCCTCCGCAGGAGGAAGTGGAGCGCCGCAACGCCGAGCGGGAGCAGGCAGCCAGGGCCAAACCGGTGCTGCCCCGGTTCCTCCAGGTACTGCTGGCCATTTTCTATCCCGTCATCCTGCTGGTCCTGGCCGTGCGCGCCGTGACCAGCCCGCTCTTCCTCTGGGTGGAGTACCACCGGCCCGGTTTCCCCGGGGACGGCTACGGCTTCAACGCCGATGACCGCATGACCTATGGCTCCTACGCGGTGGACTACCTGAGCAACTGGTCCGGTCCGCGCTACCTGGGCGAACTGGTTAACCGCAGCGGTGAAAAGCTGTTCAAGGACGGCGAGGTCAGCCACATGGCCGACGTGAAGCTCGTCTTCCTGTCCGCGTTCGGGGCCGGGGCACTGCTGATCCTGCTCAGCATCATCGCCATCATCTACCTGCGGCGGCGCACGCCCGGCGGAGTGCGCCGGGGGCTGTTCGCCGGCTCCATTGTGACGCTGGTGCTCATCATCGGCCTGGGAACCCTCGCCGCCCTCGGCTGGCAGCAGTTCTTCACCGAGTTCCACCGCATCTTCTTCGCCGCCGGCTCCTGGACCTTCGCGCTTGAGGATACGCTGATCCGGCTCTTCCCCGGGCAGTTCTGGATCGACGCAGGCTTGGTCATCGCCGCGCTTGTCCTCATCACAGCGGTGGTGACGCTGATTCTGACCTGGCCCACCCGCAGGCGCCGCGGGCTGGCTCCGGCCAGGAAGGGCCGCAAGGGCAACGATGCTGAGGACGATACAGGGGGTAGCGACGTGAAGGACGACGACGGCGCCGATGAGGCTCCGCGGACAGGCAACGTCCGTCCCGTGAACCTGTAGCGGCCTTTCAGCAGGTACGGCTGTTCAGCCGTACAGCTCCTCGATTTCCGCTTCATAGTCTTTGACGACGGCGGCCCTCTTGAGTTTGAGGGATGGTGTCAGGTGCCCGGACTCCACGGTGAAGGCTGCATCCAGGATCCGGAACTTCCGGATGGATTCGGCCTTGGACACGAGGCTGTTGGCTTGGTCCACCGCTGCCTGGATGGCATCGCGCACTGCGGCGTCCGTGCAGGCTTCCGCGGCGCTGAGCAGCGGAACGCTGCGCGCCGTGCACCAGTGTTCGAGGCCCTCGGGGTCGAGGTTGACCAGGGCAGAAATGAACGGCTTCCCGTCACCCACCACCACGGCGTGGCCCACGAGCTGGTGTTCGCGGATCTTCTCCTCGAGCGGGGCAGGCGCCACGTTTTTGCCGGCGGCCGTGACCAGCAGTTCCTTCTTGCGGCCCGTGATGGGGCTCGCGCCGGAAACGGTACTCCATGTTGCCACCGAACACCTGGCGCAGCCGGGGATACACGAGACGGTCGAACAGTGCGTGCTGCGACCGCAGCATGGCGCCCGGCCCGCTGCCCTTCCCGCGCCGGGCGGCACCCAAGGCCGCCGAGTAGCGGACCGCAACCCCCGCGGCGGCACTGAAGAGCCGTGACTTCCCGGCATCCCTCGCCGTCTGCTCTGCCCAGAGTCACCCCCGGCGGTGAGGCACACCACCTGGACGGCGCGGGCCAGCACGTGGGCCAGCGGCAGTAACATCAGTGTCCTGGCGTCCTCCCGCTGCAGCAGCTCGGGGAGGGCGGCCACGATGTTCCAGGCAACGAGGGCGAAGTTTCCGTGCATGATCTCGCAGCCCTTGGGCTTGCCGGTGGTGCCGGATGTGTAGACGAGGGACTCCACATCGTGCAATTCGGCTGCCGAGCGGTGCCGCTCCAGTTCGGCGTCCGTCACCCCGGCCCCTGCGGCGGCAAGGCTGGCAAGGTTGGGGGCCTCGCCGTCGTAATCCATCCGGACCACAGGCACCAGGCGGCCGGTTAGGACGCTGGAGGCGGACAGGACCTGGCCCAGGAGCGCCGCCTTCCCGCGGTCTTCGACGAAGACCCGGCCCGCGCCGGAGTCGGACAGGATCCACTCCACCTGGCTCGCCGAGGAGGCTTCGTATATGGGCACGGTCACGCCGCCGGCGAACCAGATGGCGAAGTCCACCAGCGTCCATTCGTAGCGGGTGGCAGAGAGGACGGCGACTGTGTCCCCGGGGGCCAGGCCGCCGGCAATGAGGCCTTTGGC
The DNA here is from genome assembly GCF_044054585.1 of Arthrobacter sp. UC242_113. Classification (NCBI taxonomy): domain Bacteria; kingdom Bacillati; phylum Actinomycetota; class Actinomycetes; order Micrococcales; family Micrococcaceae; genus Arthrobacter; species Arthrobacter sp. UC242_113. The sequence continues at coordinate 512,275 of NZ_CP171968.1, forward strand.
CAGGGCTGGACCTGGTCAAGTAAGTGCCCGGCGATGATGTTCCGCCAGCCGCTGGCGTCACGGCGGGCGTAGACAGCCTGCGAAGGGTTGTGCCGGTAGCTGTCCAGGAGCAGGTCGGTGACGTTGCTGCTGGCCTCCAGTGCAACCATCAGTTCCGTGCTTGCTTCCCTCACAGGCGGGTTTCCATTCCGTTGATGATCACGTCCGGACTCCGCCTGCAATCGTGCCTCAGATCCAGGAAGGCATCCACATTCTGAGCCGCCAGTCCTGGTACGTGATCATTTCGGCGGTCCAGACCGGGTAGAAGAAGGAGGAGATCAGGACCGCGGCCACAATGAAAAGGGCCACGCCATACAGCCCCGAACGCCGGCGCCACGGTGGGTCGGTGGTTTTCCCCAGTACCAGGCCCAGGCAATACACAAGCGCCAGGACCAGGAAGGGTTCGAAGGACACCGCGTAGAAGAAGAACATGGTGCGTTCCGGGTACATGAACCACGGCAGGTACCCGGAGCCGACGGCGGCCAGCACGGCCCCGGCCCGCCAGTCGCGCCTGCCCGCCCACCAGAACAGCAGGATGACGAGTGCTATGGCGGAGCTCCACCAGATCAGCGGGTTGCCGACGGACAGGATGGCCGAGGTGCAGTTGGCGAAATCGCAGCCGGGGGTGCCCTGCTTGGGGGACTCGTAGAAGAACGAGGTGGGCCTGCCCATCACCAGCCAGCTCCAGGCGCTCGCCTCATAGGGGTGCTCGGAGCTGAGCCCTTGGTGGAACTTGTAGGCCTCGAGGTGGTAGTGCGCCAGGGAACGAACGGCGTCCGGCAGCCAGCCCCATTCCGCGCTGGGGTTCGTCTCGGCCCACCGCCGGTAGTAGGCATCCGTGGACCGGAACCATCCCGTCCAGCTGGCGGCGTAGGTCACGGCGGCAACGGGCACAATGCTGACGAAGGCCGGGAGCCCGTCCTTGATGATTCCGGCGCTGATCCAGCCGCGGATGCCGGCGGTCCGTCGGGCGCTCAGGTCCCAGAACACCGTCAGGAGCCCGAAGCCGGCCACGAAAAACAGCGCCGACCACTTGGTGCCGACTGCCAGGCCCAGGCAGATGCCGGCCGCGATCCGCCACCAGCGGACACCCAGCCAGGGGCCGGACAGCAGCTGGAGGGTGGATGGCCTGCCGGTGGGGGAGGCCGCCGCCTGCCTGGCGAGCCTGGCCGCCAGGCGCCGCCGGCCGTCGTCGCGGTCCAGCAACAGGGCGCCGAACGCCGCCAGGACCCAGAACATCAGGAAGATGTCCAGCAGCGACGTGCGTGACATGACCAGGTGGTGCCCGTCGACGGCGAGCAGCAGCCCGGCTGCGCCGCCGAGGACCAGGGAGCCGAAAAGCTTCTGGGCTATCAGCGCGGTTAGCGCCACGGACAGGGTGCCGGTCAGCGCCGCGGCGAATCGCCAGCCAAAGGGGTTGTCGGCCCCGAAGAGCCACATGCCTGCGGCGATCATCCACTTGCCCACGGGCGGGTGCACGACGTATTCGGGCGTGTTCAACAGCACGTTGGGGTTGCCGGCCACGAACGCGTCGTTGGCCTTGTCCGGCCAGCTCCGCTCGTAGCCGCTCACCAGCAGCGAGTAGCCGTCCTTGACGTAGTACGTCTCGTCAAACACGAGGCTTCGGGGGGCATCCAGCCGGACGAACCTCAGGACGCCGCCCACGGCGGCCGTCAGGGCGGGAACCAGCCAGAACCAGAGCCGCAGCGACGGCGGGTAGTCCCGCCAGGTGCGGATGCCGCCGATCAGGCGCCGGGTGAGGGCGTCTGCCGTGAAGGCCTCCGAGGGGCGGCTGATCCAGCGCTTCCCGAGCAGGCCACGTTCTGCCGTGGCGGGTGCGGAAGCCGGGGTAATCGGTGGTTCGGCCCCGTCAGGCCGCACGGAGGTCTGCGTCACGAGCCCATGCTACCGTTCGCGGCTTGAAGAACGCCGGACGGCAGTAGGCTGGATCCGTGGACCATGAAGCGAGCACCGCCCCTGACAGCAGTTCCGGCCCCGCCAGCAATTCAGAGGCGGCCGCCAGTTCAGACCCGGACGCCGGGACGGCCGGCAGAAGGGAGCAGGACCTCCGCAGCGGCGGTCCGGGACGGATCGTCCTGGCGGCAACACCCATCGGCAACGTGGGCGACGCTTCCGCCCGGCTCGTGGAACTGCTGGCGACGGCGGACATCGTGGCTGCCGAGGACACCCGTCGGCTGCACCGCCTGGTGCAAAGCCTGAACGTCACCGTGAGTGGGCGGATCATCAGCTACCACGAGCACAACGAGGCCACCAAGACCGCGGAACTCCTCGAACATGTCCGCTCCGGAAAAACCCTCATTATGGTCACCGATGCCGGCATGCCCGCAGTCTCCGACCCCGGCTTCCGGCTGGTCGAAGGCGCCGTGGCGGCGGGCCTCACCGTCACGGCCGTCCCCGGGCCGTCGGCCGTCCTCACCGCCCTGGCCCTGTCCGGCCTGCCCACCGACAGGTTCTGTTTCGAAGGGTTCCTGCCGCGGAAGGCCGGCGAACGCTCCGCCCGCCTGGCGGATCTCGACGCCGAACGCCGCACCATGGTCTTCTTCGAGGCGCCGCACCGGCTTGAGGTGATGCTGCGGGCGTTGCACGAGCGCTTCGGCCCGGACCGGCGCGCCGCGGTCTGCCGGGAACTCACCAAGACCTACGAGGAGGTCCTCCGCGGCTCGCTCCGGGAGATGCTGCAGTGGGCGGAGGCCAATGAGGTGCGCGGCGAGATCGCCGTGGTGGTGGCAGGTGCGCCGGAGCGCGCGCCCGGCTCGCCGGAGGACGGCGTCGCCGCCGTCAATGACCTCGTGGCCAAGGGTGTCCGGCTCAAGGAAGCCGTCGCTGCCGTCGCCGAAGAAACCCGCGTGAGCAAGCGGGAACTTTACTCCGCCGTCCTCGCGGCGCGGTGACATCCCCCTCTGCTGAGCCCGCCGGGCCCGCTGTGCAGCTGCACAACGGATGACGGGACTGGCAGTGCGCCGATGCGTAGACACTGCCGAGACGCGGGCAGTACCGTGGCTTTTAATCCAGCCAAGCATGCAGCGGGCGGCAGGCGGCGGCACGCCGTGTGCAGGAGCTGCACATAACCGGCAATCCGATTGCTGACGAGGGAGTCACCGTGTCTGTTACTACACAGTCCACTGCCACCGCAGAACGCGAAAGCGAATTGCTCGCGTCTGTTCCCACCGGCCTGCTCATCAACGGCGAGTGGCGTCCCGCGGCGTCGGGCAAGACATTCGACGTCGAGGATCCCGCCACCGGGAAGGTGTTGCTGAGCATCGCAGACGCCGGTGCCGAGGACGGCGCCGCTGCACTGGACGCGGCCGCCGCTGCCCAGGAGTCCTGGGCCAAGGTCCCGGCCCGGGAGCGCGGCGAGATCCTGCGCCGGGCCTTTGACCTGGTCACCGAGCGGGCCGAGGACTTCGCGCTGCTGATGACCCTGGAAATGGGCAAGCCGCTGGCCGAAGCCCGCGGCGAGGTCACCTACGGCGCCGAGTTCCTGCGCTGGTTCTCCGAGGAAGCCGTCCGCGCCTTCGGCCGCTACTCCGTCTCCCCGGACGGCAAGTCCCGCCTGCTGGTGACCAAGAAGCCGGTGGGCCCCTGCCTGCTGATCACACCGTGGAACTTCCCCCTGGCCATGGCCACCCGCAAGATCGCCCCCGCCGTCGCCGCCGGCTGCACCATGGTGCTGAAGTCCGCGAACCTCACTCCGCTGACCTCACAGCTGTTCGCCGCCGTCATGCAGGAGGCCGGCCTGCCCGCGGGCGTCCTGAACGTCATCCCCACTTCCACCGCCGGAGCCACGACGGGTCCGCTGATCAAGGATCAGCGCCTGCGCAAGCTCTCCTTCACCGGCTCCACCGAGGTGGGCCGCCGCCTGCTGTCCGACGCCTCCGAAACGGTCCTGCGGACCTCGATGGAGCTCGGCGGCAACGCCCCGTTCGTGGTGTTCGAGGACGCCGACGTCGATGCCGCCGTCGCCGGCGCCATGCTGGCCAAGCTGCGGAACATGGGCGAGGCCTGCACCGCTGCGAACCGCTTCATCGTGCACGAGTCCGTCGCCGACGAGTTCGCGGAGAAGTTCGCCGCGAAGATGAAGGACATGACCACCGCCCGTGGCACCGAGCCCGAGTCCAAGGTGGGCCCGCTGATCGACGCGAAGAGCCGGGACAAGGTCCACGAACTGGTCACCGATGCGGTCTCCGCGGGTGCCGTGACTGTGGTGGGCGGTGCCCCCGTGGACGGTCCGGGCTACTTCTACCAGCCCACCATCCTCAAGGGCGTCACCGAGGGAACCCGTATCCTGTCCGAGGAGATCTTCGGCCCGGTCGCCCCGATCATCACGTTCTCCTCCGAGGACGAGGCCGTGCGCCTGGCCAACAACACCGAATACGGGCTGGTGGCCTACGTCTTCACGAAGGACCTCAACCGCGGCATCCGGATGGGCGAGCGGCTAGAGACCGGGATGCTGGGCCTGAACGCCGGTGTCGTCTCCAACGCCGCGGCACCCTTCGGCGGCGTCAAGCAGTCCGGCCTGGGCCGTGAGGGCGGGCTCGAGGGCATCGAGGAATACCTCTACACCCAGTACATCGGCATCGCCGACCCCTACGCCGGCTAACAAGCCGGGCACCGGATACAAAGCAACGCTCCGAGCGCAACAACAAAACGCACTGGCCCGCAGGAACCTGCGTGCCAGTGCGTTTTTGCGACGGGTAGATTGCCGCGGCGTTTAGCGGGCTGCGGCCCGGACGCTCGCGTACTCCTCGCGGGAGACCGGGGTGGCATCCGGCGATCCCAGCTCGCTGAGCGGAATCCGGTGCGTCTCCCTGGCGGACCAGGCCGCAATGGCCCCGATGACCGTGATGCCGAAGCAGATGGACCCGACGGTGAGCGGAACGTTTGCCGAACCCGGGGGAGCGACCACCGCGAAGAGGCTCGGCAGGAAGGACGTGATCAGGAGCCCGATGTTCTGCGAGATGGCGAACCCGGTGACCCGCGTCCGGGAGGGGAAGAGCTCCTGGAAGAAGCTGGCGAAGGTGGCGTTCCAAACCTGGTACAGCGTTCCCCACATCAGGATTGCGAGGACGATGGTCAGCGGCACGTTGTTCTGGCTGACCGCATACAGGTACCCGTAGGCCAGTGCGCCGGAGCCCAGCGACCCGACGATCATCAGGGGCCGCCGTCCGAAGCGGTCCGAAAGATCCCCGAACCAGGGGATGAGGGCCAGCGCGACGACGTTGGCCAGCACCGGGATCCAGAGGTAGACCGTGGTGCTCATGCCGATGCCGTACCCCGGCTGCGTGGCGTAGGCTGCACCGAAGACCGCCACGGTGACGCCCACAACGTTGACCAGCGTCATGCAGACCGCCCGCACGACGTTCAGCCCGCTTTCCCGCAGCACCTGGACCACCGGCATCTTGGGCACGTCCCGGTGCGCCTTCTCCTCCACGAAGACGGGCGTCTCCTCGACCCGGCGGCGGATGATGTAGCCGGCGAACACCACCAGGGCGCTGAGGACGAACGGGATGCGCCAGCCCCAGGCGTGGAAGTCCTCAGCGGACAGCACGGCCGAGAGCGGAAGGAAGACGGCGGCGGCGATGATCTGTCCGGCCTGGGTGCCCTGGAGGGCGAAGCTTGCATAGAAGCCTCGGCGGCCGAACGGTGCGTGTTCCACAATCATGGCGCTGGCCCCGCTCAGCTCCCCGGCCACGGCAAACCCCTGGATGAGACGAAGGACCAGCAGCAGGGCCGGGGCCAGGATGCCCACCTGGTCGTAGGTGGGCAACAGGGCGACCGCGAAGGTAGAGGCCCCCATCAGCAGCATGGCCAGGACCAGCACGTTTTTGCGGCCGTGCTTGTCGCCCCACTGGCCGAGGACGAAGGCTCCGATCGGGCGGGCGACGTATCCCACGGCGTATGTGCCGAGCGAGGCGATCAGTGCGACGGTCGGGTTTCCGGCGGGGAAGAAGACGGTAGGAAAGACCAGGGCAGCGGCCTGGGCGTAGATGAACCAGTCGTAGTACTCAAGGGCGCTGCCCACCCAGCCGCTGGCGGCCGCCTTCCTGGTGCTGCTCGACCGGCGCGCACCGGAATGTTGCGGTTCAGCCGAAGTCCGCAGCTTATGTGTGTCGCTCTTCATGTCGTCCTCCTTTGGACAATCGTGTGCTCCGCCGAAGCAACCCCGTCGCTGGGTGCCGGATCAGGCAGAAAGGTTGCGCTCGCGTCGCCAAGGCCGCCACGGTCCGCAGGCATTTTGCATCGGTGCGACTTCTTGGAAGGCTTGGAATGCGCTTTCCCGTTTCTCAAAGATAAGGTGGTGCCGGTCACATGTCAAACGTTGGGGCTGTCGGCGGGCAGGCCGCGGGCACTCAGCCTTTTCGCCGGCGGCTAGCCTGCGCGCAGGCGGCGGAGGCCGCTCCGGGTTCTGCGCCACAGCGCCGAGGCGGCGTGTCCCACCCGGGACGCCGCTAGGCCCAGGACGCCGAAAGGCCATAGGGCCACGGATCCCCAGCGGGACAGGACCGACGGCGGCAGCCAGTCGGCGCGGAGGCGGCCGACGATGCCGGCATTGCGGCGCAGCGCCTGCCGCACTTGGCCGATGTGTTCGATGGCGGTTTCCTCGGTAAGGCCGTGGCGCGTGGTGTCCTGGCCCGCGGGCCGGCCGTACTGATGCCGTTCGTAGGCATCCGTCAGTGCCGTCACTGCATGGACAGTTTGGGCATGGAAAGTCCCGGCGGCGTGCCCGGGTCCGTTGCGGGTGTCTGCTCCGTTGCCGGTGTGTGCTGCGCTGCCCGTGTCCGGTGCGCCGCCCGTATCTGGTGTGCCGACGGGGCCTGATGCGGTCCGCAGGCGCATGGCCAGGCAGCCGCGCAGCCGGGCCGAGAATGTCCGCGGAGTCTCACTGGGCTCAGGGCGCACGCCGTAGTCAGTGGCCAGGTCCTGGAGTTCGGACCAGACGAGCGGCGGCTCGGCCGGGCGGTTCCTGCCGGTACCGGTTCCCCTCAGGCGCCGTGCCCGGATGCCTCCCGCACCAGGCGGGGTGAGGCTGCCAGGAGGACCAGCAGCAGAACCCCGGCCGCGGTGTAGAGGGCGGGCGCCAGCTGGTTCCCGGCTTCGGCCGTTCCGCTCCCCGGAAGGGGGAGGGGGGCAGGTGCCGGCGCCGACGACGGTGCTGTGGCGCCGCTGCTAGGCACCAGGCCGTCATTGTTTTGTTCGTTGGTGCTGGTTCCGCCGGATGCCGAGGAGTCCTGCGCATAGGCCGGCACCACGCCCCGTGAGGGAGTGGGCTCGAACGGGACCCAGCCGAGGCCCTGGAAGTACAGCTCGGGCCAGGCATGGGCGTCCCGGGCGTCGACTTCGTACTCCGGGAGTGCTCCCTGGCCGGCGACGGACACCGTGGCGCCGGTCTGCCTGCCCGGCGCGTAGCCGACTGCGATCCTGCTCGGGATGCCCTCAAGCCGGGCCATCACGGCCATGGCCGAGGCGAAGTGGATGCAGTAGCCGCTCTTCTGGGTCAAGAAGTCCGCCAGGACAGACAGCCCATTTCCGTCATACCCGTTCTGGACGGGCGACTCCAGGGAATAGGTGAAGCCCGGGCCGCGCAGGAACCTTTGGATCGCCATAGCCTTGGCATACGCGGTTCGGCTGTCCGCGGTAACGGACTCGGCGGTAGTGCGGACGATGTCCGGAACATTGGACGGCGGCCGGATGAACTCCTCCGGCACGCCCTGGACGGGAGCGGAGGACGCATCCAGCAGCTCCGTAGTCAGCTTCGGCACCGTGGACTGCACCAGGTACTGCTGGTCCCGGGAGTTGGTGTCGGTGCCTTTGATGCTCAGGGTTGCAGGATCCCAGCTCCACCGCCCGGTCAGCCCGTTCACGGATTCGGGGGCGTACGGTACGGGAAGGTAGGGGCTGGTGAAATCGCCGGTGTTGACCACCGTCACCTGCCGGGTCTGTTCGGGTGCCAGGATCTCGTGTCCCGCGTCCATCCGTCCGGTGCCTGCCCGGCGGTTCGCGTTGCGGTCGTCCGGGGACCAGGACTCGCCGTCGAACCGGTCCACAGTGACCGAGCGCAAGTACAGCGGCGTGGTGGAGTTGGTGGCGTAGGTGATCCTCCCCTCGCCCGTCGGGGTGCGCAGGCTGTTGCCCAGGCTGATCATGGGGTTCAGCCCTGTGGCGGTACCCCAGGGGTTCAGCCGGGAGCCTTGGGGGAACGTGCCCTGGTCGAAGCCGGGAACCACCATCTGCAGCAGCAGCGTGACCACCAGCGCCACGCCTCCGGTCAGCGCGGCCCGCCTGACCTGGCCCGGGTTGCGGGCCGTGTCCGCCTGCGTCCGGGCATCGGGGGCAAACCACTGGCTGCACGCGAGGATCACCAGGTAGCCGGCCGCCGTTGTCACGAATCCCAGCCACCCGACGCTCTGCGGTTTGATCATGGCCGGAACCACCAGCACCGCCAGCAGGCCAAGTCCGCTCGTGGCCGGCATGCCCAAAGGGAGGGCCAGCGCATCCACGAGGATGACGACGAGTCCGAGCGCGGCGCAGGTCACCAGGACGATGCCGGCATTGGGTGCTACCGGCGAACTCTCGGCCAGCACCGTTTCGCTCGCCCGGCGAAGGTGCCTGCCCAGCGCGTCGAAGGTTGCCTGCGACGGGAGGAACCCCGCGATGCTGTCGCGCCGGAAGAAGGTGAACGTCAGGATGAATGCCAGGGAGGCAAGGCCTCCCGCGGCCACCAGCAAGGGCTGGGCCCGGAACGTGCGGAGCAGGGCCATGGTCAGCGAGACCACCACTACCGTGGTCAGGACAGGCAGGAACCACGCCCAGCCCCGCAGGACCCCGTTGAGGGACAGCGACGCGCCGCATACGGACACCGCCACTGCGCCGGCCATGACCCAGGGAAAAGCACCGGCCCCGAACCTTCCGCTGCCGGGGGAGCCCGGAACGGGCTGCGGCTGTACTCCGGTTCCCGCCTGCGGTTGTGATGTCAGTGTCATCGCCCCACCTCCGCCCCGCGGCGGACGTCCGCCGCAGCCGTCCACATGGCGGCATCGCCCTCGTCGAAATACGTCCAGGCGGCCGGCAGCGACGTGGACGCCTCGACGGCGACAGCGCGCCAGCCGCCGAAGCGCAGAGCCTCGAGCAGATCGTGGCACTCCGCGGGTTTGTCCGTGATCAGCACCGCAAACGCGTTGGCGGCGTAGCCGGCCGCGGGTGCGAGGGCCCGGGCCTCCGCGAGCGAGATCTTCCCGAGGAGCGCCAGGACGGGGCCGCGCATCCGGTGGGCCGCGAGCTTGTCCATAAGCCGGTCGTCAAAGACGGACTGGGCGGAATCGGCACTGCCTGCATGCTCGCGGCGCCCTGTGTCGTGTTCCCTGCGCGCGTGGTGCGGGCCGGTCAGTTGGATCGCGGCGAGGCTTTCGGCGATGGACTGGATTCCGGCCGCGCCGCTGTACAGGTCGTTGTCAGGCTCCGGGGCCGAGGACGAACGCTGGAAGGCAGGCTCACCCGCGGCGTCCAGGAACCGAAGGGAGTAGTTGAGTTCGGCGAGGTGGGCGCCCACGGACATGGCCGCCGTAACAGCCCACTCAAACGTGTCGCTGGTGACGAGGTCGCTTCCGTCGTCGGCCGGGCTGCCGAACACCGAGCCGTAGCCCGAGGAATGGGCCACGAACCGGTGGTCCAGGATCACCGTGGCCTCGGGGGTGGTGACCGATTCCTCCTGCCGGACCATCAGGGCGCCGTGCCGGGCGGTGGCCGGCCAGTGCACCCGGCGCATCGGATCCCCGTGCCGGTACTCGCGCGTCATGACGTCGTCGTCGCTGGGATTGGCCCTCGTCCGGGTGGCCGTAATGCCGTCGTTGCCGCGGGCGCCCGCAAGGCCGGTGGACGGGAGTTCGACGGCCGCCGGCGTAACGGTGAGGGTGTCGCCGTCGTCGATCGAATGCCTGTGCAGTGACAGCCCGAACGGATCCGTAAACTCGGCGGTGACGGGCCCGATGGTGAACTGTCCCCGCTTTCCGGACCGCAGATGGTACTCATAGCGGCTGGTGCCGCCCGAGGCGGACCTGGCGGGGAAGCGGAAGGCCGGGGAATCACCGAACCGTGGCGGCAGCCGCTCCTCCATGATGACCCGGCCTGTGCCCAGCCCGGTCCGGGCGACGGCAAGCCGGACCGTCGTGACGGAGTCTGTCTCCACCGTGGAAGGGCTGAACTCCCGGTACACCCGGAACCGCGGTTTGACCACCCTGATGCCAGCCAGCGAAACGAGCGGAAGGACAAGCAGCAGGACGCCGAGGGCCAGGAGGTCGCGGCGGCCCAGGACCTGGGCACAGAGCAGCGAGACGACGCCGGCCGCCAGGAGTCCCCAGCCCCGGGAGCTGAAGAGATGTCGCGGAAGGCTGTCCAGCAGTGCCACGGTGATGGTCCTGACTAGCGGCTGGGGCGGAGTTCGGGTGCGGTGGTCCGCCCGGAGTTTGCCTTCTCCGTCATCTCCCGGCTCACGGGGATCCGGGCAAGGACGCCCCGGATCACGCCCTGTGGGGTCTCACCCGAGCTTGCGGCCTTGCGGTCCAGGATGATCCGGTGGGCCAGCACCGCCTCGGCAACGGCCACGACGTCATCCGGCAGCACGAAATCCCGGCCGTCCAGCGCCGCCGTCGCCTTCGCGGCCCGGAGCAGCTGCAGCAGTGAGCGCGGGCTCGCGCCCAGGCGCAGCATGGCGCTGTCCCTCGTGGCCCGGCCGACCGCCACGGTGTACTCCTTGACGGCTTCGGAAACGAACACTTGTTGGACCGTGGCGATCATGGCAGCCACATCCGCTGCCGTGACGACCGCCTTGACCCGGGCAAGCGGCGATGTGGCCTGGTGGGTCTCGAGCATTTCGATCTCGGAGTCCTTGTCCGGGTAGCCCATGGAGATCCGGGCCATGAAGCGGTCCCGCTGGGCCTCGGGGAGCGGGTACGTTCCCTCCATCTCGATGGGGTTCTGGGTGGCCACCACCATGAACGGCTCGCCGAGCTTGTAGGAGTGTCCGTCCACCGTGACCTGGTGCTCCTCCATGCATTCGAGCAGGGCAGACTGCGTCTTGGCGGAGGCCCGGTTGATCTCGTCGCCAATGACGATGTTCGCGAACACGGCGCCGGGGCGGAACTCGAACTGCCGTGAGGACTGGTTGTAAATGGAGACGCCGGTGACATCCGAGGGGAGAAGGTCGGGTGTGAACTGGATCCGGCTGACGGAACAGTCGATGGTGCGGGCCAGGGTCTTGGCCAGCAGCGTCTTGCCCACCCCGGGGACATCCTCCAGGAGCAGGTGGCCCTGGGCGAGCAGGACAGTCAGCGCCAGCTTTGCGGCCTCGGCCTTGCCGTCGATGACTGTATTGATGGCCGAGAGGATGCGTTCGCTCGCGGCGCGGAATGCCGGAGCTTCCAGGGGAACAGACTTGTGGCCGTTGTAGGAATTGACGCCGCGCGCAGTACTTTCCGTGAAGCCCTGTCCGCCCGGAAGTGCTTCGTCGATTGTGATGCGTCGGTGCGGTTCCATCGGCAACCTTTCAGCCCAGTGTGAAGCGGAACGAAGCGGCGGAGGCCTGCCGTTGCCCGCGTTGGGCGCTCACATCCGTCCATACCAGCGTACTAACACAACTGCCGTGGCTAACAGAGAGTTCCCCGTAAATCTCCCGGGAATCCCAAGCGTAGTTCCCGGGTGGTGCCAGGCGGGAGGCGGCAGGGCAGGGCGGTGGGAAGGGCGCAGCCGGGGCCGTGGGACGGACGCAATCGTGGCGGCCGATAGGCTGGAGGAATGCGGCATTCACTGACTCCCCGGCCCTACCGGGCGCCCGGCAGCGACGGTTCCGGCAAGCGCGGGTTCCCGCCGGCACCCGAACCGTTGCCCGTCCCCGTGATGGACAACCACACGCACCTGGACTTCCCGACAGACGATGTCCGGGTGGATATCGCCGCTGCCCTCGATGCAGCCGAAGCGGTGGGTGTCTGTGGCGCCGTGCAGGTGGGCTGCGACCTCGAATCCTCGAGGTTTACCGTGCGCGCGGTCGACCTTGATCCGCGCCTTTTGGGGGCCGTGGCCCTGCACCCGAATGACGCCCCGGGGTATGCGGTCCGCGGTGAGCTTGAGGACGCCCTGGCAGAGATCGAGGAGCTCGCGGGCCACCCCCGGGTTCGTGCCATTGGCGAAACCGGCCTGGACTTCTTTCGCACGGAAGGGGAGGGACTGGCGCATCAGCGTTACTCCTTCCGCCGGCACATCGACATCGCGAAGCGGCTGGACCGGACCCTGCAGATCCATGACCGCGACGCGCACGACGACGTGGTCCAGGTCCTGCGTGAGGAAGGCACCCCGGAGCGGGTGGTTTTCCACTGCTTCTCCGGGGACGCGGAGCTCGCCCGGATCTGCAACGACGAAGGGTGGTTCATGTCCTTCGCAGGGACACTGACCTTCAAGAACGCCACCAACCTCCGGGAGGCGCTCGCCGTGGCGGACCCCGAGCTGGTGCTGGTTGAAACCGATTCGCCGTTCCTCACCCCGCACCCGCACCGTGGCCGCCCGAACGCCAGTTACATGGTGCCGTACACCGTGCGGGCGATGGCGGAATTGACAGAGACGGACCTGGCCGAGCTGTGCGGCCAAGTGAGCGCAAACACAGTGCGGGCGTACGGATCCTGGGACTGATCCGTGACGGGCACCCATCCGGGAATTACATACCTGGTATGCATGAATTTTGGCGGGTTTATAACGCTTCGGTTACAGTGAAAAACTATTAGCCGGGGTCGGGGAAGGCCTCCGGATGATGTAACTCACTTTCGTGACAGGCAGGGCGCCTCCGGATGCCCTGCCATGTGAGTGTGGCGACGCACATGTCTGCGGCGTGCTCCGGCCTGTCCGGAGCCCACCATCCCGGTGACCGCCGCGGGTCCCCCTGTGCGTTTTTCCCCGTGCCCGGATGGCTCAAAAGTTACGGGCAATCGTGGTCAACTTCTTCACGTCAGACGGCAAGTTCAGCTTCATCAAGGTCGGCACGCAACTGGTGGTGCTCTCGGCCCTCGTGCTGGGGCTCGTTGCCTTTGTGGGCAGCAACAAGACAGTCACCCTGAACGTCGACGGAAAAGTAAGCTCCGTCCAGACCTTCGGCGGCACCGTCGAGCAAGTGGTGAAGAGCGCGAATGTGGAGCTGCACCCGGCCGACCGCGTGTCTCCGGCGTTGGACTCCAGTGTTGCGAACGGCTCCGTCATCAACGTGAACATGGCCAAGGCCGTGAAGGTCAGCCTGGACGGCGCAGAGAAGACCGTGAGCACCACCGCCCAGGACGTGGCGGGGCTCGTGACCCAGCTCGGGGTTGCCAGCGCCTCGGAGCTCTCCGTGCCGAAGGACGCGCAGCTGGCCGTGGACGGTTCGTTCGTGGCCATCTCGACGCCGAAGACCGTCAGCATCATCGCCGACGGCAAGGCCAAGAAAACCACCACCACAGCCGCCAGCGTCGGCGAAGTCCTCAAGGATGCCGGAATCCGGCTTGCCGCCGCCGACCGGACGTCGCAGCCGGCACACGCCCCGGTGGTCAACAACATGGTGATCAAGGTGTCCCGCGTTGCCGGCAAGACCACCACCGTCACCGAAAAGGTCGCGTTCCAGACGCTCACCGCGGACAGCGACACCCTCCCCAAGGGCGAGGAGAAGGTCACCCAGGCCGGCGTGCCCGGTGAGACCACCCTCACCTACAAACTCGTCCTTGTCGACGGCCGTGAGGCCTCCCGGACGCTGGTTTCCAGGACCACCACCCGCGAGCCGGTGACCGAAAAGATCACGGTCGGCACCAAGGAAGAGCCCAAGCCCGCTCCCGCCGCGGCCCCCGAGGCCGAAAGCGGGAACACCGGAGCAGCAGCCCCGGCCATGATGAACGTGACCATGTGGGACAAGATCGCGCAGTGTGAATCGGGCGGCAACTGGTCCATCAACAGCGGCAACGGCTACTACGGCGGCCTGCAGTTCGACGTCCAGACCTGGATCGGCGCCGGCGGCGGCGCCTACGCCCCGAACGCCAGCCAGGCTACTAAGGCACAGCAGATTGACATCGCCAACCATGTCTACGCCGAGCGCGGCCTTCAGCCGTGGGGCTGCGGCTGGGCAGCCAGCAGCTAGGCACCGGCGCCAACAACCACTGGCGCAAGCAAACCCTCGCCGCTGCGGCAGCTGACCACGGCCGCGGCGGCCGCCAAGGCCGGGTCCGGAATCTCCGGGCCCGGCCTTCGCCGTCCCCTGATAACGATGACGTCCCCGCCCAACAGCGGGCCCCGCCCAATACGGAACTGCGGGATAGGATACCTAGGTGACTGACCCGATCCCCTCCGCCTCCGGCACTGCACCCGCTCCTCTGTTCGGTGCCTCCGATATTCGCAGGCTGGCCGGGGAGATTGGCGTCCGCCCCACTAAAACACTTGGCCAGAACTTCGTCATCGACGGCAACACCATCCGCAGGATCGTGGCCGCCGCCGGCATCGGACGGGACGAAACGGTCCTCGAAATCGGACCCGGGCTGGGGTCCCTGACGCTGGGGCTCCTGGACGCCGCCAAGGCGGTGGTCGCCGTCGAAATTGACCCGGTCCTGGCCACGAAGCTGCCTGAGACCATCCGGCAATGGCGGCCCGACTCAAGCGGTGACTTCCACCTGGTCCTCGCCGACGCCATGAAGGTGACCGAGCTGCCGGCCGAGCCCACAGCGCTTGTCGCCAACTTGCCATACAACGTCGCGGTGCCGGTGGTGCTCCACCTGCTGCAGCACTTCCCGTCGATCCGCCACGGCCTCGTCATGGTCCAGGACGAGGTGGCTGACCGGCTGGCTGCCGAACCCGGCTCCAAGATCTACGGCGTGCCCTCGGTCAAGGCCGCCTGGTACAGCAGCATGCGCAAGGCCGGCATCATCGGCATGAACGTGTTCTGGCCCGCGCCCAAGATCCAGTCCGGGCTCGTGGCCTTCACCCGGCGCGAGCCCCCGGCCACCACCGCCAGCCGCCAGGAGGTCTTCGCCGTCATCGATGCGGCGTTCGCGCAGCGCCGCAAGACGCTCCGTGCAGCCCTGGCCGGGTGGGCCGGCAGCGCCGCCGAAGCGGAACGCTGCCTGGTTGCGGCCGGGGTCGATCCCACCGCCCGGGGCGAAGTGATCGACATCGCCGCGTTCGCGAGGATCGCCGAAGCCCGCGCGGCTGCGGGCGCCTGATGGCGGTCCAGGGCGTGCGGGGGCGCTTTGCGGCAAGGACCGTCCGGGTCAAGGCTCCGGGCAAAGTAAACGTCTCGCTGGATGTCGGGCCGCTGCGGCCGGATGGCTACCACTCCGTGGCCAGCGTCTACCTCGCAGTGTCGCTGTACGAGGAAGTCGCGGCCACCAGCACAGCATCCGACGGCATCACGGTCAGCATCAGCCCGGACAGCACGCTGGATCTCGACGGTGTGGACATCCCGCTCGACGAGCGGAACCTCGCCTACAAGGCAGCTGCCATCATGGCCGATGTCTCGGAACACTCCACCGGGGTCCATCTTGAAATCACCAAACGAGTGCCCGTGGCAGGCGGCATGGGCGGCGGTTCCGCGGATGCTGCCGCCACGCTCCTGGCCTGCGACGCGCTGTGGAATAGCGGCCTGTCCCGGGACGAACTCGCCCACCTGGCCGCCGAGCTCGGCGCGGACGTTCCCTTCGCCCTGCTGGGTGGCACGGCCGTAGGGCTGGGCGTGGGCGATGAACTGTCTCCCGCGCTCGCCAAGGCGCAGATGGACTGGGTCCTTGTCACCGCAGAGTTCGGGCTGTCCACTCCGGAAGTATTCCGGACGCTGGACCGGCTCCGCGATGCCGAGGGCGTGGACGGCGACGAGCCCACGGCTGTGGACCCCAAGATCCTGCAGGCCCTGCGCAGCGGCGACGCCGATGCCCTGAGCCGGGTGCTGGTCAACGACCTCCAGCGCGCGTCCATCGAACTCGCCCCCGGGCTCCGGGACACACTGGGACTGGGCGAGTCCTGCGGAGCCATTGCCGGGATCGTTTCCGGCTCCGGGCCCACTGTGGCCCTGCTGGCGCACAATCCCGAAGCGGCGGAGAACCTCGCCGGGGAGCTGCAGCACAAGGGACTCAACGCACTGGCCGTCCACGGCCCCGTGCCCGGCGCGCGCATCATCTCCGATACGCTCCTTTAATACGTTCCAACCAACACACCAGAAAGCAGTTCCCCGTGGCACACCTGCTCGGCGGCGAGAACCTCACAGTTTCGTACGCAACCCGCACCGTTCTTGACGGCATCACCCTTGGACTCGAAGAGGGTGACCGGATCGGGATGGTCGGCAGGAACGGCGACGGCAAGTCAACGCTGATGCGGCTGCTGGCGCTGCGGTCCACCCCCGATTCCGGCCGGGTCACCAAGCGCGGGGACGTCAACATCGGCTACCTGGACCAGAGCGACGTCCTCGACGCAGACCTGACAGTGGGCGCCGCGATCGTCGGCGACCAGGCGGACTACGAATGGGCCCGCAATCCGCAGATCCGCGAGATCATGGGCGGACTGGTGTCCGACGTCGACTGGCACGCCAATGTGCATGCTTTGTCCGGCGGCCAGAAACGGCGCGTGGCCCTAGCAAAGCTGCTGATCGAAGACCACGACGTGATCATGCTCGATGAGCCCACTAACCACCTCGACGTCGAAGGCGTCGCCTGGCTGTCCCGCCACCTGAAGACCCGCTGGCGGGCCAATCAGGGCGCGTTCCTGGTGGTCACCCACGACCGCTGGTTCCTCGACGAAGTCTGCAACAAGACCTGGGAAATCCACGACGGCATCATGGACCCCTTCGAAGGCGGATACGCAGCGTACGTCCTGGCCCGTGCCGAGCGTGACCGCGCCGCGTCGGTGATGGAAGGCAAGCGCCAGCAGCTCGTCAAGAAGGAACTTGCCTGGCTGCGCCGCGGCGCCCCCGCCCGCACGGCAAAGCCCAAGTTCCGCATCGAGGCAGCCAATGCCCTGATCGCCGACGTTCCGGCGCCGCGCGACTCGATGGCGCTGAGCAAGATGGCCACGGCGCGCCAGGGCAAGGATGTGCTCGACCTCGAGCACGTTTCACTGGACTTCCTGGGTGGCGAGGCCGGGCAGAAGCTTTTCGACAACATCACCCTTCGTCTCGCACCGGGGGAGCGGCTGGGGCTGGTCGGCGTCAACGGCGCCGGCAAGACCACGCTCCTGAAGCTCCTCAACGGCGAAATCCAGCCCACCTCCGGCAAGGTCAAGCGCGGCAAGACGGTTGTCACCGCCGTACTGACCCAGGAGGTCAAGGAGCTCGACGACGTCAAGGACCTGCGCGTCATCGAAGTGATCGAACGCGAAAAGCGGTCCTTCAACGTTGGCGGCAAGGAATTCAGCGCCGGTCAGCTCGTGGAACAGCTTGGCTTCACCAACGAGAAGCAGTGGACCCCGGTCAGGGACCTCTCTGGTGGCGAACGCCGCCGGCTCCAGCTGCTGCGCCTCCTGGTGGGCGAGCCCAACGTGCTTATGCTCGACGAACCCACCAACGACCTCGACACGGACACCCTGGCCGCTGTCGAAGACGTCCTGGACGGCTGGCCGGGGACCCTCGTTGTGGTGAGCCACGACCGCTACCTGCTGGAGCGCGTCACGGACCACCAGATGGCGTTGCTGGGCGACGGCAAGATCCGCGCCCTGCCCCGCGGCGTGGACCAGTACCTCGAACTGCGCGAAGGTGCCCTGGCCGGCTCCACCATTACCGGCGGCGGCAACCCCGTGACGTCCGCCAGCTCCGCCCCGGCCGCCGCCACCTCCGGCGCATCCGAAGCCGAGAAGCGCGACGCCCGCAAGGCCAAGAACCGGATCGACCGCCAGTTGGGCAAGCTGACGCAGCAGGAAGAGAAGATCCACGCCCAGATGGTCAAGAGCACGGCCGACAACGACTTCGACGCCATGGCTGAGCAGAACAAGAGGCTGAAGGCCCTGGCTGAAGAACGCGAAGCCCTGGAGCTGGAGTGGCTGGAGGCCCTGGAGGTCCTCGGCGAGTAACCGGTTCCCGGAGGTGCGTAACGCACGAGTGGTGCCGGGGTCCTTCGCGTAGGAGCGCATCGCGAGCCATCGGGCCCTCAAGGTCGCTCAGCGACCGTTGGGCCCCTATGGCTCGTGTCTAAGCGACGGCGAAGGGCCACTGCACCGCGGAGGTGAGCAGGACTAAGCCTCGCTGCGGAGTTCCGGGTCCTTTTTCAGTCCGGTCAGACCGTTCCAGGCGAGGTTGACGAGGTGGGCGGCGACTTCCCGTTTGTCGGGCTGGCGGGCGTCCTGCCACCACTGGCCCGTCATCGCCACCATGCCCACGAGCATCTGCGCGTACATGGCGCCGTCGGCTGCGCTGAACCCGCGGCGGGCAAATTCGTCGGACAGGATGTGTTCAACGCGCGCAGTCACGTGGGAGAGCAGCGTGGAGAAGGCGCCTTCCGGCTGGGACGGGGGAGCGTCCCGCATGAGAATGCGGAAGCCGTCGGTTCGTTCCTCGATGTAGGTGAGGAGGGCCAGGGCGGCGCGCTCCACGAGGACCCTCGGCTTGGCTTCCTGTGTGAGGGCGTCATTGATGGCGGCGAGCAGGATCCGGAACTCGTACTCGACGACCTGCGTGTACAGGCCTTCCTTCGAGCCGAAGTGCTCGTAAATCACAGGCTTGGAAACGCCGGCGGCGGCCGCAATCTCCTCGATGGTGGTGCCGTCCAGTCCCCGCACCGCGAAAAGGGCCCGCCCTACTTCAATGAGCTGGGACCGCCGCTGGGGCCCGGTCATCCGCGACCGGGGGATGCGCCCCGCGGCTGCGTCGGGCCTTGCTGGCAGGTTCCCCGGACCGTCAGTTGTCCCTGTGCTGTTGCTCACCGTCCAATCATGCCTTACGTCAAGCGGCGGGCAGGGGTGGCGGCGGGTACCGGCGCGGTGCCCCGGCCGGCTCCGGAGCACTCGAAGCGCCGAGGTCGCACGAGCGTCAACGTTCGTGGCAGAATTGGTTCTCGTGCCCGGGCTTAGCGCCGGGCACGGTCCGCTCTGGTGTAATGGCAGCACCCCGGCCTTTGGAGCCGTGGAGTATAGGTTCGAATCCTATGGGCGGAACAGCTGCATCAGAGGTGTCCAGTAGGATGAACCCTGTTGCCGGTTCCGGGCACAGGCCTGGACACCGCCGCGCAGGCAGCCGCGGATGCAGTACAGCGCAACCGAGCAAGGAGAGCCCGTACGTGAGCCCCGACAAGTCCGGCCCAGCCGCCGTTATCGTCCTAGCTGCAGGCGCCGGTACCCGGATGAAATCCCGTACCCCCAAGATCCTCCACGAAATCGGTGGCCGCTCCATGGTGGGCCACGCCCTGCTCGCCGCCCGCAGCATCAGCCCCGAACGCTTGGCCCTCGTGGTCCGGCACGAGCGCGACCGCGTCGCCGCCCACCTCACCGAACTCGATCCTGACGCCCTGATCGTGGACCAGGACGAGGTTCCCGGCACCGGACGTGCCGTCGAAGTTGCCCTCGAAGCCCTGGACGCCAAGGAGCCTGTAGCCGGAACCGTCGTAGTCACCTACGGCGACGTCCCGCTGCTCACCGGTGACATGCTCGCCGAACTCGTGTCCACCCACCAGCGCGAGGGCAACGCAATCACCGTGCTCACCGCGATCCTGGACGACGCCACCGGCTACGGCCGCATTCTCCGCGGCGAAGACGGCACCGTCACCGGCATCCGCGAGCACAAGGACGCCACCGACGCGGAACGTGCGATCCGCGAGATCAACTCCGGCATCTACGCCTTTGACGCCGCTGTCCTCCGGGACGCCCTCGGCCACGTCACCACCGACAACTCACAGGGCGAAAAGTACCTGACCGATGTCCTCGGGCTGGCCCGCGAGGCAGGCGGCCGCGTGGCCGCCGTCGTCACCGCCGACCGCTGGCAGGTGGAGGGCGCCAACGACCGCGTCCAGCTCGCCGCCCTCGGCGCGGAGCACAACCGCCGGATCGTGGAAGCCTGGATGCGCGCCGGTGTCACCGTCGTTGACCCCGCCACCACCTGGATTGACTCCACGGTGACCCTGGCGGAGGACGTCCGGATCCTGCCCAACACACAGCTGCACGGCGCCACCACGGTGGCGCGGGACGCCGTCGTCGGCCCCGACTCCACGCTGACGGATGTCAGCATCGGCGAAGGCGCCAAGGTGACCCGGACCCACGGATCCGGCGCCGAAATCGGCGCGGGGGCCAGCGTTGGCCCCTTCACCTACCTGCGCCCCGGAACCGTCCTGGGCGAGACAGGCAAGATCGGCGCCTTCTACGAAACCAAGAACGTCACGATCGGCCGCGGCTCCAAGCTGTCCCACCTGGGCTACGCCGGGGACGCCGAGATCGGCGAGGACACCAACATCGGCTGCGGCAACATCACCGCGAACTACGACGGCGAGAAGAAGCACCGCACGGTGATCGGCTCGGGCGTGCGCACCGGCTCCAACACAGTATTCGTCGCTCCGGTCACGGTGGGGGACGGTGCCTACAGTGGTGCCGGAGCCGTGATCCGCAAGGACGTGCCTGCCGGCGCCCTGGCGCTGTCCATGGCAGCACAGCGCAACGCCGAGGGCTGGGTCGCGGCCAACCGCCCCGGCTCGCTCTCCGCGGAACTGGCAGAAGCCGCCGCGGCCCGTGAAGGCCGCAATGAGACCTCAAATTCCCCCGCATCTACAGAAGAGGGCTAGCAACCATGACCGAAATTACGGCTCACGGCGAGAAGAAACTGGTGCTCGCCGCAGGGCGTGCGCACCCGGAGCTTGCCCGGGAGATCGCCAAGGAGCTGGGCACGGAACTGCTGCCTGTGGACGCTTACGACTTCGCCAACGGCGAGATCTACGTCCGCGCCGGGGAAAGCGTCCGCGGAACCGATGCCTTCGTCATCCAGGCACACCCCGCGCCGCTGAACAACTGGCTCATGGAACAGCTGATCATGATTGATTCGCTGAAGCGTGCCTCCGCCAAGCGGATCACCGTTGTTTCACCGTTTTACCCGTATTCGCGCCAGGACAAGAAGGGCCGTGGCCGCGAGCCGATCTCCGCCCGCCTCGTGGCCGACATGTACAAGACGGCCGGCGCCGACCGGATCATGAGTGTGGACCTGCACACCTCGCAGATCCAAGGCTTCTTCGACGGCCCGGTGGACCACCTCATGGCCATCCCGCTGCTGGCGGACTACATCCGCACCCGCGTCAGCGCCGACAACATCACCGTGGTCTCGCCGGACACCGGCCGCGTGCGCGTGGCCGAACAGTGGGCAGAGCGCCTCGGTGGTGCTCCGCTGGCATTCGTCCACAAGAGCCGCGACCTGACCGTGCCTAACCAGGCCGTGTCCAAGACCGTGGTGGGCCAGATCGAGGGCCGCACCTGCGTGCTGATCGACGACATGATCGACACCGGCGGAACCATCTCCGGCGCCGTGCAGGTGCTCAAGAACGCCGGCGCCAAGGACGTCATCATCGCGGCCACGCACGCGGTGTTCTCCGAACCCGCCGCCCGGCGCCTCTCCGAGTCCGGTGCCCGCGAAGTGGTGGTCACCAACACGCTGCCCATCCCCGCCGACAAGCGCTTCCCCGAACTCACCGTCCTGTCGATCGCGCCGCTTATCGCCCGGGCCATCCGGGAAGTATTCGACGACGGTTCGGTCACCAGCCTGTTCGACGGCAACGCCTAATTCGGTGCCCGGCTCGTTTTCAGTAAACGGGCCGGGCGCTGGTAAGCTTTTTCCCGATACCTTGGCGAGGGAGAGCACCGACAATCCGCATGCGCGGAGCGCCGGTCTGCTGGTCTCCGTTATCGACTGGGTCTGAATCACCCTTCTGGTGGGCCGCCTTCGGGCCGCCGGCGTTGAAGGTCACTCCAGACCTCCGCCCTTGCTGAACCAATAAAACCACCAGGAGATTCATATGTCTGAGCAGAAGCTCGCAGCAGAAGCACGCACCGAATTCGGCAAGGGCTTCGCTCGCCGCGCCCGCATGGCCGGTCAGATCCCCGCAGTGATCTACGGCCACGGTGCAGAGCCCATCCACATCACTCTCCCGGCCAAGGCCACCACCCTGGCCGTGCGTACCGCGAACGCCCTGCTGTCCCTCGACCTCAACGGCGAAGGCCACCTGGCCCTGGTCAAGGACATCCAGCGCGACCCGATCAAGCAGATCATCGAGCACATCGACCTCCTGACCGTCCGCCAGGGCGAGAAGGTCACCGTTGACGTCGCCGTGCACGTTGTGGGCGAAACCGCTCCGGGCACTGTGCACAACCTGGAACTCACCGTCGTTTCCCTCGAGGCCGAGGCAACCCACCTGCCCGAGTCCGTCGAGGTCAACATCGAAGGCCGCGCGGCCGGCGAGCACATCCACGCCTCCGACCTCGTGCTGCCCAAGGGTTCCGTCCTGCTGACCGACGCCGAGGCCCTGGTGGTCAACATCTCCGAGGCCGCAGCAACGGCCGAAGAGGGCGAAGCCGAGGAAGCCGCCGCAGAAGCTGCTCCGGCCGCAGAAGCTGCTGCCGAGTAATTCGGGCACAACCTTCCCGCGCCACAGGGCGCGGACCGGTGGCCGGGTCCCCTTCGGGCCCGGCCACTGCCGTCCCTGCCCCGCTTGTGTGCAAAACCCCCGCCTTAGGATTGATTCATGACTGACACCTGGCTGATCGTAGGCCTTGGCAACCCCGGACCCGAGTACAGCGGCAACCGGCACAACGTCGGCCAGATGGTGCTGGACGGGCTGGCCGGACGCATTGGCGGGAAGTTCAAGGCGCACAAGGCCAGGGCCCTCGTCCTGGAAGGCCGGCTGGGGATCGGCGGTCCCCGGGTGGTGCTGGCGAAGCCGGGCACATACATGAACGTCTCCGGCGGCCCGGTGTCCGCGCTCGCCCGGTTTTACGACGTCGACCCGTCCAGCGTGGTGGCCGTCCATGACGAGATCGACATCCCCTTCAATACTGTAAAGCTGAAGATCGGCGGCGGTGAGGGAGGGCACAACGGTCTCCGCGACATCTCCAAGGCCCTCGCCACCAAGGACTACCTGCGCGTCCGGGTGGGAGTCGGCCGGCCGCCTGGCCGGATGGACACCGCAGACTATGTGCTCCGGGATTTCGGCACCGCGGAAAAGAAGGAACTGCCCTTCCTGCTCGATGACGCCGCCGACGCCGTAGAGCTCCTGATCAGGGAGGGCCTGACGGCCGCACAGCAGCAGTTCCACACCGCCAAGGTCTAGCGCCCTCCGCCTCGGTTTTTCCTCCGCACCACACGAACCCTCAAGGTCGCATCAAGGTCTGCGAAATGTGAACGCAGTGCCCTGTATCCCCGCAAAGTAACGGGGTAGTCTACTTTCTAAGCGGGGGAGGCGATGGAGCCTTTATCCTGCCGGGCGGGATGTAAGGAAAAGTTCATGTCAATTGAGCCACTGAGCTGGGGACGTGGGTCTACGGCGGGCGTGCTTGCCGGACCGGCGGGCGTCGCGGGCGGGACGGACCTCCAACGATGGTCGGTTCCGGCGCGCAGCGCAGACCTTGAAGCCATCCGCACTGCCCTGACAGATCCCGAGTCCTTGGGCGTTGTAATCACTGGTGCCCGCGGTGTGGGGAAGTCCTCGCTCGCGCGCACCGCCGTGGCCGAGCTGGGTCCCGACGTCTGGGCGCTTCAGCTGCGCAGCCCCCTGACCGGCTCGCAAACCTCGTACGGCTGCCTCGCCTTCCTCATGGCCAGGCTTCCGCAGTCGGCGCTGGCTTCCCCGACCGCGATCCTTCAGGGCATCACCTCCCTGATCCGGTCCGACGCCGCCGGGCGGGATTGCGTCATCACACTGGACACAACGGGCCAGATCGATGACATGAGTGCCGGCGTCATCCTGAATATCATGCTGACGCACACCGCCCGCGTCATTGCCATCGCCCCCAGCACCAGTGACCTTCCGGCGGACTTCCACTGGTTGCTTACCGACCGGCGGCTGACTGAAGTCCGGCTGGACAACCTCAACGAACTGCAGACCAGGCAGGTGCTGCTTACGCTGCTGGGCCACCGGGTCTCGGCCTCGCTTGTGAGCACCTACCACGCCATCGTGGGCGGCAATCCGCTCCTGCTCAAGGCGCTGGTCACCGAGCAGCGGCAGTCGGGAAATCTAGTCCTGTCGGATTCCGTCTGGACCCTGCGGGACAGGGTGGTGCTCGACGGCGCCACCGGGCTGGATGACATCGTCCGGTCCCGCTGGTCCCGGGAAGAACCGGAAACCCGCGAGGTCATCGAGATGCTTGCCTGTGCGCGGCGTGTCCCTCTGGCAAGGCTGACCGAAGTTTACGGCACCGCCACCGTGGCGGACATGGAGGACGCAGGGCTGCTTACGGTCGGAGATACTGGGGACCGCTGGGTCTCCCTGCGTGAGCAGTATCTTGGGGACGTGGTGCGCTCGTGGCTGAGCATCTCCCGCCGTCGTGAACTCCGGACCCTGTTGCTCGGCAGCCACGAGCCTGAGTTGTCCGCGCTGAGCATGGAGGAGCGGATAGAGTTCGCCGCCTGGACCAGGGAATGCCAGGCCGAACTCAGCCCTGCCATGGCGGTGGCGGCGGCGGAGGCGGCCGTGCAGCTCTTTGACCCGCGGTTCGCGATCTCCTGCGTTGAAGGCATCAAGAAGACCGACTCCGTCTGGGTTGAAGCTCAGCTGTACAAGGCAACCGCCTACCTGCTGCTTGACCTGCCGCTGCAGGCCATGGCCGCGTTGGAGGACATTTCCCGGGTACAGCTGGACGCGCTCGACGAGCAGGCCTTTGCCCGCGTAGTGGCAGCCAAGATCCGGGTCATGGTCTGGCTGCCGGAGCTGTGCGGCAAGGTGCCGGACGAGCTGGCGGCTGCCCGCAAGCGGCTGAACGTTGCCACTGGTGTGGCGCCGAGCTGGCCCGATCCGCTGGGCACGGCAGCGAACGTCATCACGCTCGCCGAATTCGAATACAAATCGTTCATCGGCGACTACGCCTCCATGATTGGGGAGCTGGAGGAGGCTACCGACTCCGCGGTTAACAAGGACCCGGGCCTGAGGATCCAGGCGGCGTTGATCCTGATGCAAGCCTTGTCGGCGGTCGGCCGGGAAATGGACGCCCTCCAGCTGATGCGGCGGGTGGGAGGACAGCTCTCGGACGCAGAGCCGCTGACCGGACTGCGGGAGCGGTTCGCGATGACGGCGTTCAACGTGCTGCTGCAGGCCGGCCAGTGGAAGCGGTGCCTGGAACTCGTTGGCCCGCCCAAGGGGCAGGAGGAGCGCCGGCTGGCCTACCGGACTTCTGCCACGGAACTGGCCGCCGGCATCGCCTACGTTTTCTCCGGCCGTGGCGCGGTGGCCCTGGATTCGCTGCTGTCCGCCGTCGCCCAGCTGGAGCTCCGCCCCGTGTTGAACATGCTGCAGGCCGCCTACGCCGCCACGGCCTTCGCGTACGCCCAGATCGGCAACGCCGGGCAGGCGCACAAGTACCTCGACAAGCTCCGCGGGGTGCGCGGGCACTGCAACTTCGGCACGCTGTTCGTCACCGAGTTCTGCGCGGACATGGCCGGACGTTGGCTGGGGGACACCGAGGCCGTGAAGCGCCTGCTTGAGGCAGCACACCGCGATATCGATGCCGGCCGGTACACGCTGGCGGGCATCAGCCTGCTCGGAGCGACCGTGAACGGGACTGATGAGGACTTCCGCCTGATGGAGGAGGTGGCGGGCCACCGCCAGGGGACCCTCGCCGAGATCTCCCGCCTCATCGCCGTGGGCACCCGCACCAAGGACGCCAAGGTTCTTTTGGAAGGCGCCCACCTGTGCGCGGAGCTGGAACTCGACGCCGTCGAGGCCCGGTGCGTTGCGCTGGCCGTCGACTTTGCCCGCCACTCCGGCGATTCCGCCTCAGCACGTGTTGCCCAGGCCCGTCTGGACACGCTCACTGCCACGGTGCCCAGCCTCCCGATCGTTCCCAGTAGCGGAAGCCCGCTTCTTACCGCGCGCGAACGCCAGATCTCCCGGCTGGCCGGAAGGGGCGTCTCCAACCGGGACATCGCCCTGGAGATGGGCGTATCAGTCCGAACGGTGGAGGGCCACCTCTACCAGGTCTTCACCAAGCTCGGCGTGACATCCAGGGGTGATCTGCCTGGCCTCGTTTAACAGCTCTTCAGCACCCAGCGCTTCGTCCAACTCTTCGTCGCACGGCGTCGCGTCCAATGGCCGCGGCGCCAAACCGGAATCCGAACTCCGGCAGCTGACCGGCCGCCGTGAGGCGATAGAGCACGTCTGCACCGTCATCCGCAGCCGGGCCAGCCAGGCGGTCTACCTGATGGCGGGCCCCGGCGTCGGAAAAACATCCGTGACTGACGCGGTGCGGGAGAAATTGGCGGCGGAGATGACCGTGCTCCGCATCCACGGCAGCTCTTCGCTGGCGAAGGTCCCCTACGGTGTGCTGGCACCCTACACCTCCGGCCTCGCCCCCGAGGAGGCCGACTCCCCGGTGGCGGTGCTGCGGGCCGTCTGGGCCCACTTCCAGGAGCTTAAGGGCATCAGCGACCTCAACGGCGGCACGGACGCCCCCGTGCTCCTGGTGGTGGATGACGCCCACCACCTCGATGAGGCCACGGCCAGCATGGTGGTGGACATGACCTCGGCCGGCTGGGCGACCGTGCTGGCCGCCGGGCGGCCGCGGCCGGGGCTGCCCCAGGCCCTGAACCAGCTCTGGTATGACGGCCTCGCCGAACGCATCGATCTCCGGCCGCTCAGCGGCGAGCAGGTCAGGGAAGTAGTGGAACACACCCTCCAGGGGACGGTTCCCGTCAGTACCGTCCAGTCGCTATGGTCTGCTTCGGGCGGCAACCCGCTGCTCCTCGACTGCCTGCTGGGGGACGCAACAGCCGCCGGAACGCTTGTCCAGCGGAACGGGATCTGGGTGCTGCTCGGACCGTTGCCGGCCGACGGACCCAGGCTTTCGGATCTCGTGGTGAAGGATCTCCTCCGCAGGACGCCCGAGGAGCAGGATGCGCTCAAGGTGATCGCCTTGGCCGAACCGGTGCCCAGGGGCCTGATCGAGGACGTCTGCGGTGCCGGCGTCGTGCGTTCCCTGCTGGACAACCAGGTAGTGAGCGAATCCGCCGCGATGCATACCGAGCTGCGGCTCACCCATGCCATCCTGGGCCAATCAATGCGGCGCCAGGTGTCCGTCTCGCGGAGCCTGCAGTTGCGGCAGAAGCTTGATGCCTATCTGGATCCCGCCGCCGCAAGTGCGGAAGGCAAGCTGCGGCTGGTCGAATGGTCGCTGGAATGCGGCATGGAGGTGCCCGACCGGGACCTGCTGGACGCGGGGCTGCTGGCCGCGACGACGTTCAACAATGCCGGCGCCCGGCTCATGGCCGGTCATGTGCAGGCACCCGAGCTGCAGGCCCGTGCGCTCTCAATCACCGCGCGGGCCAACTTCAATGAAGGCAAGTACCGCGAGGCTGCCGAACTCCTTGACGGCTGCTGGCTCGATCTGGCGGGGGATCCGGAAGCGCCGCAGGTCCTCATGCTCAGGGCGTCATCCCATATGGCGCTGGGCAAGTCCGTGCCGTCGCTCAGGGCTGAATCACGCCACCAGCTGGAGGCGGCCGGGATCGCCCCGGATGATGCCTGGCAGGACAGGATCCACGGGCTGCTGGAGATGGCGGCCGCCGGGGATCACGAAGGCATTAGCGCTGTCATCACGGCTCTGGGGACCACGAATCCGGATACGGCGTCGGGCGTCGAGGCGACACAGCACGCCGTGGCGCAGGCACTTCTTGCCCAGACGCTGGTCGCCGCCGGCAGGTCACACCAGGCCCACGCCGCCGCGGCGGCCGCCGGCCCTTTCCTGCCCGCACTCAGCGGCGGGCTGTATTTCTTCAACGAGTTTGTCCTGACCCGGCTGGCGATCAGCACCCTCGCTGCCGGCAACTGGGAGTCGGCCGAACATGAGCTGTCCGGTTATCCGGCGGAGCGCACGGAGGGTGCTTCGACCTTCGGCGGCGGGATCCAGGCACTGCGCGGCCTGGGACTGCTGCGGCAGGGGCAGCTCGAGCGCGCCTACCAGGTCCTCCTTCCTGCCGTTGAGGCGCTTCGGGTCAATGACCCGCTGCAGGAGTTCAGGTTCGGTTCGTCGCTTGCCTTCTACGCCGCGGCTCGCCTGGGCGATGCCGCCCAGGCGAAGCGGCTCGAACAGGACTTCATCTCGGCCAGACACGCCAGCGGACCCGGCTGCGACGCCGTCGCGGAGGCTTACGCGGCCGCCGCGGCTGAACATCTCGACCGGAAGGGCAGCGGCCTGGACCGGCTCCGTGAGCTCGCGGCGTCCGAGTCCGTTAAGGACCATCCCGGAACCAGGATGGAGTGCCTGATTCTTTGCTCGGATCTTGGCGAGCGGTCGCTGGCGGAGGAGCTCGCCGCGCTCGCCGCCACCGTCGAGGGCCGGTGGGCAGCCGGCTGGCGGCAGCTGGCCCAGGCCTGGGCGTCGGAGGACGCCGACGTGCTCACGGACACAGCCGCCGCCTTGGAGGAAGCGGGCCTGCTGAACCTGGCGCGCGAGGCGTACGCCCGTGCCGGCGCGCTGCTGGATGCCGCGGGGGAGCGGCGCCGCGCCCGGCAGGCAATCGCGCACCGGGAGAAATGCGACCAGGAGCTCGGCGAGCGGTTCCGGGAGAGCCCGTTTGTCGCCTCCGTCCCCAGCGTCCACCTGACCCGCCGCGAGCGGGACATCGTGGAGCTGGCGGTGCAGGGCCTCTCCGACCGCGAGATCGCCCAGCACCTGATGGTGTCCGTGCGGACCGTCGAGGGGCACCTGTACCGCAGCTACGTCAAGCTCGGCGTCCGCCGGCGCGACGAGCTCGCGCTCGCCCTGCCGAAGAAGTAGCGCTTCCCTAGCTGATTTTTTCTGGCCCCCTGAGGGCAGATTCCGCGCGCTTGCGCGCCGGACATCGCTACCTGCGGGAACCAGTAGTTGAGTACTCAGAAAAACGAGTACCTGATACTGGTGCCGCGGGCGCCAGTACGCGATTAACTAATAGTGGCAGCGGAAGCCGGGCTGATCTCCCCTCCGAAGCTGCCACCAGATTTTCCAGGTCTCGCACCAGATTTCCGGCCCCAGGGTCCGGGTGAAGCGGGGCCGGCGACGTCAGAGCCTTCTGAGACCGAGGCTCTCCCCCCAGCCGTCGCCGGTCCTTTCAAGTAGTAAGTCCAGAACAAGCAAATATCAGACGGTATGAAAAGGGCGGCCCGCAGCGACGGGGGCCGCCCTTAGCCTGTGCCCCGGGTCATGGCACGCCCGCTCCGCTCCTGCCATGCCGGGCCCATGCTGCTGAGAGCGCTACGGCCAGAGGTGCTGTGGGACAATTGAGAGGTACCTCAAGGCACCCAAGGAGTTCCATTGGCCGTAGTATCAACGCCAACCACGCTGACGCGTGCCCTTTCCGCGATGGACAATGCCGAGGTCTTGCGGATCCGCAACGACTTTCCTGTGCTGAGCCAGACGGTCAACGGCCGCCCGCTTATCTACTTGGATTCCGGCGCCACGTCGCAGAATCCGCTGAGCGTGATCGAGGCCGAGCAGGAATTCTATGAGCAGCGGAACGCTGCCGTGCACCGCGGGGCCCACCACCTTGCCGTGGAGGCCACCGAGGTGTTCGAGGACGCCCGGCAGACCGTGGCCGACTTTGTCGGTGCGGCCTATGAGGAGATCGTCTGGACCTCCAACGCCACCGAGGGCCTGAACGTCATCAGCTATGCGCTGTCGAACGCCTCGCTGTGGGCAGCCCAGGGACGCGGCGACTCCCGGCTGCGGGACCTGGCCCTGGGGCCCGGCGATGAAATCGTGGTCACCGAAATGGAGCACCACGCAAACCTGATTCCCTGGCAGGAACTGGCTTACCGGACAGGTGCCACGCTGCGTCACATCCCGCTGGACGACGCCGGGGTGCTGCGGATGGATGAGGCGGCGGAAATCGTGGGCGAGCGAACCAAACTGCTGGCGTTCACCCACGCCTCGAACGTGCTGGGCACCATCAACCCGGTCAGCGACCTTGTGGCCCTTGCCCGGCAGGCAGGCGCCCTGGTGGTGCTGGATGCGTGCCAGTCGGCACCGCACCTTGCCCTGGACGTCAAGCAGCTGGATGTCGATTTCGCCGTTTTTTCCGGCCACAAGATGCTGGGGCCAACGGGCGTCGGGGTGCTTTACGGCAAGCAGGAGCTCCTGGACGTCCTCCCACCGGTCCTGACCGGTGGGTCCATGATCACCACCGTGACCATGGAGCGTGCGGAGTACCTCCCCGCGCCGCAGCGGTTCGAAGCCGGCACCCAGAAAATTTCGCAGGCGGTGGCCCTTGCCGCCGCGGTCAACTACCTGACCGAAACCGGCATTGACCGGGTGCACCGCTGGGAGTCCGAGCTCGGCCAGCGGATGGTGGCGGGCCTGGAAGCCATCGACGGCGTCCGCGTGCTGGGTCCGGCCGCCGGCCAGGACCGCATCGGCCTGGCAGCCTTTGACGTTGCCGGTGTCCACGCACACGACGTCGGCCAGTTCCTTGACGCGCGGGGCATCGCGGTCCGCGTGGGCCACCACTGCGCCCAGCCGCTGCACCGGCGCCTGGGCCTGACGGCCACCACCCGGGCCAGCGCCTACTTGTACAACACCACCGACGACGTGGACGAATTCCTGGACGCAGTGTCCGGAGTCCGCGCCTACTTCCGGGCCTAGCCCCAAAGACTAGCCCCGATCCCCGACGACAGGTACCTGAGCATGAGCCTCGACCAGCTTTACCAGCAGATCATCCTGGACCACTCCAAGGCCCGGCACGGCAGCGGATTGGCCGCCACGGCTGCCCCGGACGGCGCGTCCACCGGCCAGTCACACCAGCTCAATCCCGTGTGCGGCGACGAGGTCACCCTGCGCGTCGCCGTGGACCACGGCACGGTGACCCAACTGTCGTGGGACGGGGCCGGCTGCTCGATCTCCATGGCCTCCGCCTCCGTCCTGAGCGAGATGGCCGAGGGCATGACCGTGGACGAACTCCGCTCCGTGATCGGGAACTTCCGCGACGTCCTGCGGTCCCGGGGAAAGATCCCGGCCGACCCGGAAATCCTGGGCGACGCGGCTGCCTTCGAAGGCGTGGCCCGCTATGCCGCGAGGGTGAAATGCGCCATGATCTCCTGGGTTGCGGCCGAGGACGCCCTGAACCAGGCAGCCTGACCGCGCCTCTTTAGAAGTCCTGACTTAGCCGTCCTGTTGGGGCCGTTCGAAGACATCCGGCATGCCCTCGCCGTCGTCGTCCCTTGTTTGGCTTGTCTCCGCTGGTTGAGCTTGTCGAAACCCGGTTTCGACAAGCTCAACCATGGCCGCAGCCCGTGCCCGTAAGCCCGTGCGGTCAGCTGACGAGCGCCGCGATTCCTATGGCGGCCGTCGCGGCACCCAGCACCATGGACACCGTCACCAGGACCACATGGACGGTGAGGAACTTTGTGGCCTTGCCGGCGGCGTCCCGGGCCCGCGGGTCCTTCATGACGCGGCGGAGGAACTGAGGCCACACCACCAGGGACCAAAGGCCCGAAACGATCAGGACCAGGGCTAGGAAGGCTGGGACGTCCACGAAACTAGTGGCTCTCGAGCCAGGCCTGGGCCTGCTGTGACTGGATGTTCAGTGCTTTGCCCACCATGGGCTCGGCGGCGTCGGCAATCTTCCCGCCCAGGAACGGCACGGAGGACGTGACGTTGCCTTCGAGTTCAATGCGCGTGCTGCCGCCGTCCGCCACGAGACGCTGCACTGCGGCCACGTCGATCGGCGCGCCGGCGATCTTCAGGGTGATAGTGCTCTGGCGCGAACCGTCGGCTGCCGGGGCGTCCCAGTTTTCCACCTGGGTCACCTTCAGGCTTTCGCCGACGAACTTGCGGGCGATTTCGGGCAGGCGCGTCGTGGGGAGGGTGCGCACCGAGGTGGTGCTGAATTCCCCGGCGATGTCGCCCGCTACGGTGAAGGACTCGAGGGTGCCGCCGACGTATTCGCTGGTGTGCCGCTGGAAGTCCTCGTTCGCGAAGACTGCGGTGACGCTGTCGACGCCGTGGGGAAGGGTGGTGGATGCACTCAGTGCCATTGATCCTCCGTCGTTGTGGGGTCAGAACGCTTTTTGCTCACCACATCCTACGGGGTTGGCCGCGCTTCCCCGGCACCGGTCCACCGGGCATCGGGCTCTGCGACGCCGGTTTTCTCCTCCGCGGACAGCCTCCGGGCCGCCGCGGTGATGTTGCGGGACATGGCCGGGAAGATGATGCTGTGGAACGGAAGAACGGCCAGCCAGTAGAGCCGCCCGCTGAGTCCTTTGGGGAAGAAAATCGCACGCTGGCGGTAAAGGCTTCCGGAACCGTCGCGCTCCACGCAGAGCTCCAGCCAGGCGCGTCCGGGTGCGCGCATTTCTGCCCGGAGGCGGAGTAGGCGGCCGCGCTCGATCCGTTCCACGCGCCACCAGTCCACCACCTCGCCTGCCACCAGATGGTGCGGATGCCGCCGGCCGCGGAGCAGGCCCGCTCCGCCCGAGAGCTTGTCCAGCCAGCCGCGTACGCTCCACGCGAGTGGGAGCGAGTACCAGCCGTTGCGGCCGCCGATCCCCTCGATGATCGTCCACACGTGTGCCCGGTCCACATCGCTGGCAAAGGTCCGCTCGTCGACATACACCCTGTGCCCGGCCCAGCCCGGGTCGCTCGGGAGCGGGTCGGCGTCCGCTCCGGCGTTGGCCCAGGTGGTTTCAACCTGGCCGTCGCGTTCCTTGCCGAGTGCCAGGGCCACTGCCCTGCGGTAGCCGGTGAGACCGCCGTCGGGCTGTCTGATGTAGGCGTCGATGTCATGTTCGGCCGAGACGGCATCGTGCTGGAGCGACTGGACCAGCGGCACGGACATGGACAGCGGAATCGGGGTCACCAGGGCAACCCACAGTCCGGCCAGCCTGGGTGCCGGCACTGGAAGTGCCAGGACCGGCCGCGCCGGCAGGCCTGCCTCGGCCGCGTACTCCTTCATCATGCCGGCGTACGTCAGGACATCCCGGCAGCCGATGTCGAAGGTGCGGTTGAGGGGTTCCGTCAGTGCGGCGGCTCCGACGAGGTAGTAGAGCACGTCCCGGACGGCGATGGCTTCGATCCGGTTGCGGACCCAGCTGGGCGCCGGCATGAGGGGCAGGGTTTCGGCGAGGTGGCGGATCATTTCAAACGACGCCGAGCCGGAGCCGATGACCACTCCGGCCTGGAACACGATGGCGTCCACGGGGCCGGAGAGAAATACCTCGCCCACGGCCTCGCGGGAGCGCATGTGCGTTGACAGTGCCGTGTTGCGCGGGTGCAGGCCGCCCAGATAAACGATCCGCCGGACGGAGGCAGCCGCGGCGGCACCGGCCACAAGCCCGGCCATCGCTTTTTCCTTGGCCTCGAAACCGGAGCCCGCCGCCATGGAATGGACCAGGTAGTAGAGCACGTCCACGCCCTGCAGGGCTTCCTCCAGCGCCGTGGTGTCATCGAGGCTGCTGCGGACCACCTCGACGTCGTCGAACCACGGCACGCCGGCGATTTTCTCGGGGGACCGGACCAGCACCTTGACGCGGTGTCCGGCGTCCAGCAGCCGGGGGACCAGCCGCCCGCCGATGTACCCGGTGGCGCCGGTGACAAGTACTGTCAGGGCCTCGGGGCTACGGGGCTCGGCTGTCCGGGGCTCTTCCGTCCGGGCCTCGGGGCCGGCGCTGGCTCCTGCCGTGCCGCCAGTGCCGCTGTCATGTCCGCTGCTGTCATGTCCGCTGCTGTCATTTCCGGTCTGGTCGCTCACGGGAGTCTCCTTGGGGGCGGCGGCATGGCTGTGCTGGACTTGAAGTGCTGGCTTCAGGATGTGCCGAATTTCATCTGTTCAGCAAGCTTATCAATGCGGCCCCGGGGGCCCGGATGCCGCCTGCCTGCCCGCGGGGGTAGGCTGGAAGCCCCGGCATTCGCAAGAATCTCGGCTTTTCGTGTTGCCTGCGTTCGAATGAGATTCCAGGAGATCCTGCCCATGAGCTCCAAAGGCCAGCGCCTTACCGGCCAGCCCTCCAACGGCCTGCCCCTCGACGGCCTGCGCCGCGCCCTTCAGGCGGACAGGACGTTCACCCGGGTGCAAACCGAGGCGGCGCGGAGCTTCAGTGGCCGCAGCGAGGACTACCAGATCAGCGCCCCCGCAGGTTTGCGGCCCGTGCTGCTGGCAGAGATGGCGGATGGCCTGCTGAAAACAGCAGAAAACGACGGCGCTGCCTCGGATCACACCGCTCCTGGGGTGGTTCTTGCCGTCACCGCCACGGGACGCGAGGCCGAGGATCTTGCCGCCGCGCTCCGCGCCTACCTGCCGGCCAACGCCGTGGCCGAGTTCCCCAGCTGGGAAACCCTCCCGCACGAGCGGCTCTCCCCGCGTTCGGACACGGTGGGCCGCCGCCTGTCGGTCCTGCGGCGCCTGGCGCATCCTGAAGACGAAGCACACCGTGATGGCGCAGCCCATCCTGATGGCGCAGCCCACCCGGAAAACGCGGCGGGCCCGCTCCGTGTGGTGGTGGCCCCGGTCCGGGCCGTGGTCCAGCCGATCGTGGCCGGCCTGGGGGAACTAATTCCGGTGACGCTGAAGGTGGGCCAGGAGGTCCCGTTCAATGACGTGATCCGGAACCTTGCGGCCGCCGCCTACTCCCGCGTGGACATGGTCACGCACCGCGGCGAATTCGCCGTCCGCGGCGGCATCCTGGACGTGTTCCCGCCCACCGAGGACCACCCCATCCGGGTGGAGTTCTTCGGCGACGAGGTGGACCAGATGCGCTGGTTCGCCGTCGCCGACCAGCGCTCGCTGTCCGCCCCCGGCGTGCATCACCCCACCGAACTCCACGCCCCGCCCTGCCGGGAAATCCTGATCACTCCCTCGGTCATGTCCCGGGCTGCCACGCTGAAGTCCCAGCTGCCCGCCGCTGCCGACATGCTGGAGAAGATTGCCGGCGGCATCGCCGTGGAAGGCATGGAATCCCTGGCGCCCGTCCTCGTGGACGCCATGGTCCCGTTCATGGAACAGCTGCCCGCGGGGTCCATCTCCGTGGTCATCGAACCGGAGAAGGTCCGCACCCGCGCCCACGACCTCGCGGCCACCAACGAGGAGTTCCTGGAGGCGGCATGGTCCACGGCCTCGGACGGCGGAACCGCGCCGCTGGATCTCAGCTCGCAGGCCTCGGCAGCCCTGCATTCCGCCAGCTTCCGTTCCCTGGCCGAGACCCGCTCAGCGGCGTTGGGGCACGGGGTGTCCTGGTGGTCCATCACGTCGCTGGCCACGGACGAGGAACTGACGCCGGACATCGACGTGCTCAACCTCCACGCCCGCGAACCTCGCGGCTACCAGGGCGACGTGGCGGAAATGATGGACTTCATCGGCTCGCACGTGCGGGACCAGTGGCGGATCGTGGTGGCCACCGAAGGCCCGGGCCCGGCCCAGCGCCTGGCCGAACTGTTCCACGACGCCGACATCCCCTGCGCCCGGGTGGACACGCTGGACCACGAACCCCAGGCGGGGATCATCGAGGTGACCACTGCCGCCGTCGGACGCGGTTTTGTCCTGGACGGACTGAAACTCGGTCTCCTGACCGAGGCCGACCTGCTGGGCCGCACCTCGGCAGGTTCCACGAAGGACATGCGCCGCATGCCGTCCAAGCGGCGGAACGCCGTGGATCCGCTGCAGCTGGTGGCCGGCGACCACGTGGTCCACGAACAGCACGGCATCGGCCGGTTCGTGGAACTGATCCAGCGCAAGGTGGCCGGCGGCGGTGACGGCGTCCGCGAGTACCTGGTGCTGGAGTACGCGGCATCGAAGCGCGGGGCGCCGGGGGACAGGCTGTTCGTGCCCACCGACCAGCTGGACCAGGTGACGCGCTACGTGGGCGGCGACACGCCCGTGCTCAGCAAGATGGGCGGCGCGGACTGGGCCAGCACCAAGTCCAAGGCGCGCCGGGCGGTCAAGGAGATCGCCGGCGAGCTTATCCGGCTCTACTCAGCCCGGATGGCGTCGCGTGGCCACGCCTTCGCGCCGGACACGCCGTGGCAGCGCGAGCTT
This sequence comes from Arthrobacter sp. UC242_113, assembly GCF_044054585.1. Taxonomy (NCBI): domain Bacteria; kingdom Bacillati; phylum Actinomycetota; class Actinomycetes; order Micrococcales; family Micrococcaceae; genus Arthrobacter; species Arthrobacter sp. UC242_113. The sequence continues at coordinate 548,480 of NZ_CP171968.1, forward strand.
GAGGAGGCCTTCCCGTACGTGGAGACCCCGGACCAGCTGACCACCATCAACGAGGTCAAGGCCGACATGGAGCGGGAGATCCCCATGGACCGGCTGGTCTCCGGCGACGTCGGCTACGGCAAGACCGAGATCGCCGTCCGCGCGGCCTTCAAGGCGGTGCAGGACGGCAAACAGGTGGCGGTGCTAGTGCCCACCACGCTGCTGGCCCAGCAGCATTATGAGACGTTCACCGAGCGGTTCTCCGGCTTCCCGCTGCGCGTCAAGCCGCTGTCCCGGTTCCAGGCGTCCAAGGAGGCCAAGGAAACCGCCGAGGGCGTGAAGAACGGCTCCGTGGACGTGGTGATCGGCACGCACCGGCTGCTGTCCAAGGACTTCGAGTTCAAGGACCTCGGCCTGGTGATCGTGGACGAGGAGCAGCGTTTCGGCGTCGAGCACAAGGAAGCGCTGAAGAAGATGCGCACCAACGTCGACGTCCTGGCCATGAGCGCCACCCCGATTCCGCGGACCCTGGAGATGTCCCTGACCGGCATCCGCGAAACGTCCACGCTGGCCACACCGCCGGAGGAACGCCACCCCGTGCTTACCTACGTGGGCCCGTACACGGACAAGCAGACCTCCGCTGCCATCCGCCGCGAACTGATGCGCGAGGGCCAGGTGTTCCTCGTCCACAACCGCGTCTCCACGATTGAAAAGACCGCAGCCAAGATCCGCGAACTTGTCCCCGAAGCCAGGGTCGAGGTGGCACACGGCAAGATGTCCGAGAGCCGCCTGGAGCAGATGATCGTGGACTTCTGGGAGAAGCGCTTCGACGTCCTCGTGTGCACCACCATCATCGAAACCGGCCTGGACATCTCCAACGCCAACACCCTGATTGTGGACGGCGCGGACAAGTACGGCCTGTCGCAGCTCCACCAGCTGCGCGGACGCGTCGGCCGCGGACGCGAACGGGCCTACGCCTACTTCCTCTACCCCTCCGAGAAGCCCCTGGGCGAGGTGGCGCTGGAACGGCTGAAGGCCGTGGCCACCCACAACGAACTCGGCGCGGGCATGCAGCTGGCCATGAAGGACCTGGAGATCCGCGGCGCCGGCAACCTGCTGGGCGGTGAACAGTCCGGCCACATCCAGGGCGTCGGCTTCGACCTCTACATCCGGCTGGTGGGCGAGGCCGTGGCCGAGTACCGCGGCGAGGCCGAGGAGAAAGCCGCCGAGATGAAGATCGAGCTGCCCGTCAACGCGCACCTGCCGCACGACTACGTGCCGGGGGAGCGGCTGCGGCTGGAGGCCTACCGGAAGCTGGCGTCGGCACTCACCAACGAAGCCATCGACGAAGTCCTCGCCGAGCTCGTGGACCGCTACGGCGAGCCGCCGCTGCCCGCCCAGAACCTGGTCGCCGTCGCGCGCTTCCGGGTGGGTGCCCGCGAAGCCGGGCTGTCCGACGTCGCCCTGCAGGGGAACTTCATCAAGTTCTCCCCGGCACAGCTTCCCGAATCGAAAACCATGCCGGCTTAACCGCATGTACCCGGGCGCGCAGTCCAAGCCCGCCCTCGACGCCGTCCTCATCCCCAAGCCGAAAACCGCACGGATCGGCGGCCGCGACCTGCAGGACGCCGAAATCCTGGCATGGGCCGACGGCGTCATCCGCAACATTTTCTCCGACGCTCCGGTCCCGCTCGAAGCCACGAAGGGCTAGCCGTGATGGGAGGACACCACGCCGCGTCAGGGGCCGCGGCGTGGGTGGCTATTGCCTCGACGGGGCCGTATACCCTGGGCTGGTATCCCCTGGATGCCACCGGCGTGCTGATCGGCGGCATGGCGACGGCGGGCACCGCCCTCGTGTGCGACTGGGACCACCGCTCCAGCACCGTGGCGCACTCCCTGCCGCCGCTGTCCAACATGATTGCGGTGGGCATCGAGAATGCCAGCGGCGGCCACCGGCAAGGTACGCATTCGGTGCTGGGGGCGGCCATGTTCGTGCTGCTCGCCGCGGTGGCGGCGCAGATCCAGGTGGACACGCCGTGGGGCGTGCTGTCCGTCGGCGCCGGGCTGCTGTGCATGTTCATGATCAACATCGCGGCCAAGGCTCTGAAGCTGTTTCCGAAGTCCGGGTGGATCAGCAACTGGATCTTCGCCCTGGCCATGGCCGGCCTGGTGACCTGGTTTGCACCGCACCAGTGGACCTGGCTGCCCATGTCCATGCTGATCGGCGTCGTGGTCCACATTGTGGGGGACATGGTGACCACCGGGGGTGTTCCGCTGCTCTGGCCGCTGGTGATCAAGCCGCCGCGGTTCCTGCGCCGGTTGTGGGTGCTGCGGAACTTCTGGCGGCCCAACGGCGCCTTCTCCATCCCGCTGCTGGGCCGGGCGGGCTCCCGGCGCGAGTGGCTGGTGCTGATTCCGGTGAGCGGCTACGCCATGGTGGGAATGTGCCTGGCGGCCTGGTCGCTGGCCGGCACGCATTTCCCTGCGGCGCTGGCCCTGGCCGGCCGGCTGGCCAGCAGCCTGCTCGGACTAACCTGACCGCGGGCTGCCCTGAAGGACAGGACTGCCGTGATGCACAGTTAACGTGATGCACAGTTAAAAAGCCGAAGCCCCGGAACGTTCCGGGGCTTCGGCTGCAAAGTCTGGGTGGCGTTTAGTATTCGCCGGCCGAATCCGAGCGGCCGGTGATGGTCTGCGGGATCCAGAACGCCAGGGCGAACAGGCCAAGGCAGACGGCCATCGGCCACGGGTTCTCCAAGGACAGGAAGGACAGCGAGTAGATGGCGCCCAGGAACAGGGCCATGATGACCACGAAGAGAACGATGCTGCCAACCAGGCTGTTCTCGTTCTGGGGCGTCTTTACCTGCTGGTCAATCTTGCTGGACATTCATTCCTCCTCGGCCCCGCGGGGCTCAAACTGTGGCTGCCGCCGGTCAGTACGCAGACGAACCCTGTTCGCCTTTGACGATTGCAATACCGGAGCTGGCGCCAATACGTGTTGCACCTGCAGCAATCATAGCCTGTGCGTCCTCGAGGGAACGCACGCCGCCGGAGGCCTTGACCCCCAGGTCCGGGCCCACCGTGCGCCGCATGAGGGCCACATCTTCGACCGTAGCGCCGCCGCCGTTGAAGCCCGTTGAGGTCTTGACGAAGTCGGCGCCCGCCTCCACGGCCGCTTCGCAGGCCAGGACCTTCTGGTCATCGCTGAGCAGGGCAGTCTCGATGATGACCTTCAGGATCGCCTCGCCCTGGTGGACGGCCTCGGCGACAGCCTTGATGTCATCCACCAGGGCGCCCTTGTCCGAGGCCCTGGCCGCAGCGATGTCGATGACCATGTCCACTTCGTCGGCGCCGTCCAGCACGGCCCCGCGGGCCTCGAACGCCTTGACGTCGGCGGGCGTGGCGCCCAGCGGGAAACCCACCACGGAACACGTGAGCACGCCGGTGCCCCTGAGCGCTGTCTTCACCGTCTTGACCCATACGGGGTTCACACACACCGACTTGAACCTGTACTCGGCGGCCTCGGCACACACCTTGAGGATTTCCGCCTCACTGGCCTCCGGCTTCAGCAGCGTGTGGTCGATGAAGGAAGCGATGCCCCGCGTCCCGCTGCCCTCCCCGGGAGATCCTGCGGGGCTGGTCGCGGTGCCCGTTCCGGGGCTGGCTTCGTTGCTCATGCTTGTCCTTTCCATGGGCCTTTGGCCGAAGGCGCCCCGGGTGTCGCGGCGCCCTTGCGAACCATCCTGCCACAGCAGGAAAGCTAGGCAGCGGTGGCCAGTTGCCCCACGGAAAGCGCGGCCATGAGCTCGGCCGCGCAGACGCCGGCAGCGGACCCGGACGCCACCAGCAGTCCCAGCCGCACGCCGTCGAACGCTGCCGCGTCCCCGACGGCCCAGATGCCCGGCACGGACGTGCGGAAGTCGCGGCCGACGACGATCCCTCCGGTCGCCGCCGTCTTCACGCCGGCGGCGGCCGCCAGGTCATCCCGGGGCGTGCGGTCCTCGGCGAGGACCACCAGGTCGCCGCTCATGCGGCTGCCGTCCTCGAACACGACACCGGCAGCCGGCAGGACGGAGCCGGCAAGCGTTGGCACGACGGCGGCGGGCCGGGCAGTGGTGCGGACCGGCCGGACGCCGCGGGCGCGGAGCACTGCTTCGGCCTGTCCGGCGGCTGGACCCGTGCCCACCAGGATGCCCAGCGGCCTGCGGCCGAGGACCCGGGTGACTTCCTTGACGGCGTGGCCGATCTTCGCGGCGTCATCGATGGTGGAGTAGCTGAGGCAGCGTCCGGCGCCGTCGACAGGGGAGTCCACCGGGGCCGAGCCGGTGGCGATGACCAGCTGGTCGTAACCGAACTCCATGCCGTCCACGGTGGTGACCACCCTGGCGGCGGCGTCGATGTGGCTGGCGGGCTGGCCGAAGCGCACGGAGACGAACGGCAGGGCGGCCAGTTCCATCAGATCGTCGGGGGCGTCGTCGCGGCTGCTCAGCACCGTGACGGTTCCGGGGAACCGTGCGGCGGCCAGCTGGGCCACGAGGGCCTGGGCTGCCGGGCCTGCCCCGGCGATGACGATCTTGGCGGCAGGGGTGGCGGTGGACGGAAACTGTGCCGGAGCGGACATGTGCGGGCCCTTTCGAATGCTGCACCAGGCGGGCCGATCTGGGGCCCTGTTGTGCTGATGGGACCCAGCCTAGGGGGAACGTTTTTCGCGGGTGTTTCCCTGCCATTGCGGAATTGTCCCCGGCTGTTCCCTGCTTGTTACCACCGGGCAACAAAAGGGAGTTTTTGTCCAGATATCGCGCCCTAAACCACGTTTTGGGGCCATTATCTGGACAAAAACTCCCTCTGTTATTCGCGTCATACCGCGTGTCCGTTAGACGCGGATGCGGTAGCCGCGCTTCACCACTGTTTCCACGAGCTTGCCGTCGGGCAGGGAAGACCGCAGCCGGCTGACCGTCATGTCCAGCGCGTGCACCGAGCCGCGCAGTTCCAGCAGCTCGGAGAGGGACTCCCGGGAAAGGACCGCACCGCCGGCGCCCAGGAGCGCGCGGAGCAGCAGCAGCGGCGCCGGAGCGATCTCCACCGCCTCGCCATCGATCCGCAGTGAACGGCCGCGCAGTTCCACCTTTCCGGACCGTGTGTCCAGGCGGCGCACATGGTTCAGCGCGAGGTGCTCGCACACCAGCCGGATCAGCGCGCCCATCCGGAACCGTTCCGGCACCAGGGGAGTGATGCCGGCGTCCAGCAGCGGCTGCGCCGTCACCGGGCCAACGACGGCGGTTGTCACCGTGGTCTTGAGGCTCTCCACGAGCTGCTTGTACAGCCCCATCTCGTGGGCCGTGCTCCACATGGCGTCCACGGCGGGGGCACTCGTGAAGGTGAGGACGTCCAGGTTGCCGCTGCACGCGGCCTCGATCAGGCGGGGGAGCCGGTCAGCGCCGTCGGGCTTGACCCAGCGGTACGGGGTCACGGTCAGGACGGTGGCTCCGGACATCCGCAGCCGTTCCAGCTGGCGGACATCCGTGTAGCCGTGCAGCTGCACTGCCACGGTTTTGCCGCGCACGCCCTCGGCCAGCAGCATGTCCACCAGCGTTGCGGTGGTTTCGTCGCTGCTGATTCCGACGTCGGCCAGGCCGGCCGCGCGCACGGCGCCGCGGGCTTTGGGTCCTCGCACGAACATCCGGCAGGCGCCCAGGGTTTCCAGCAGCTCCTCACCGATCCCCGAAGCGTCCGCGGCCTCGCACCAGCGGCGCATGCCGTAGGCGGTGGTGGCGATGCAGAGGTCGGGCTTGGCCGCGATAATCGCCTTGGTGTCCTCGATGAGGCTGATGTCCTCGTTCACGGGGGCGATCTTCAGTGCCGGGGCGTGCAGGACCTCGGCGCCGCGGCGTTCCAGGGCCTCGATGAGGTCCCGCGAACGGCGGTGGGACGTCACGCCGATCCGAAAACCCTCCAGCGGGGCCTCGGCCGCAGCCTCCGGAGCGCTTTCGGTCAGTGCGGTCTCGGTGAGTGCGGTCTCGGCGGGTGATGTTTCGGTGGGAGCTAGTGCATTCATTGCGTTCATGCCTATCACGAACCCAGCAGCGAGGCCGCCAGACGGTCGAGTTCCGCCTCGGCCTCGGCATGCCCGCGGTTGGCCTCAGCCACCCGCACCACCTCGCCGATCACCAGGACGGCGGGGTTGCTGCAGCCGGCGGCGGCAGTTGCGATGGTGCCCAGTTCCGCGATGGTGGTCTTCTGGCCCGGCCGGTAGCCGCGCTCCACCACGGCCATGGGCATGTCGCTGCGCATCCCGGCGCGGCGCAGGCCGGCGGCGAGGTGGTGCAGCGTGCCGATGCCCATCAGCACCACGATGGTCCCGCCCAGGCCGGCCAGGTGCGTCAGTTCCTTCTCCGTGAGCGGCGCGTGGCCGGACACGACGGTGAACATGTGGCTGACTTCACGGTGCGTCACGGGGATGCCGGCGGCAGCCGGTACGGAGATGGCGCTGGTGACGCCGGAAATCACCCGGACGGGGACGCCGGCGGCGACGCAGGAAGCAACTTCCTCCCCGCCGCGGCCGAAGACGTACGGGTCGCCGCCCTTGAGGCGCACCACGTTGTTGCCTTCCAAGGCGGAAGCGACCATGAGCTTCTCGATGTCGCCCTGGCTCACCTTGTGGTGTCCCGGGCGCTTTCCGACGTCGACGAGCTCGGCGGAGGTGAGGGACGCCAGCTCCTGGTACGGGGCCAGCCGGTCGTAGAACACGACGTCGGCATCGCGCAGGGCCTTGACGGCCGCCACGGTCAGCAGCTCGCCGGTGCCCGGGCCGCCGCCAACCAGCGTGACGTGGCCGGCCCGGCCGGCGGCCGGCTCGGCCGCCACCGGAATGCCGGCGGCGCGGCAGCGGTCCAGCAGCGGCTCCCAGCCGGTCTGGCCGTCGTCGACCGCCGCGACGAGGAACGGGCGCTCGGGGAGGGGACCGTCGTGTCCGGCACCTTGCGGGGTGCTGAGGCGGGAGATGACCGCGCCGGCTGCCTCGTAGCGGCGGACGGCCTGGCGGGCGGCGAAATCCGAGCCGGTGACCAGGACGTCGCGGCCGGTGAGATCAATGCTGAGCTGCATGCCTATACCTCGTTCTCATCGCGGGGCCGCATCGGAATGGAAGCGCCGATCAGGACCTTCCCTTTTTCCTCGGCCGTTGCCGGGCGCATCTGGCCGCGCTCGTCCGGGACGAAGGTGATGGAATCGTCCTTCTGGTCGGGGGCGTTGACGAAGGAGCGGAACCGGCGGAGGCGCTCGGGGTCCTTCAGGGTGTCTGCCCACTCGTCGATGTAGGTGTCGACGTGCTTGGCCATGGCTGCCTCGAGGTCCTCGGCGATGCCCAGGGTGTCCTTGACCACCACGTCCTCGACGTGCTTGATGCCGCCGTCGAGCTCTTCCTGCCAGCGTGCGGTGCGCTGCAGTCGGTCGGCCGTGCGGATGTAGTACATGAAGTAGCGATCGATGTACTTGATCAGGGTTTCATCGTCGAGGTCCTTGGCCAGCAGCTGGGCGTGGGCCGGGGTGGCACCGCCGTTGCCGCCGACGTACAGGTTCCAGCCGTCCGCGGTGGCGATCACGCCGACGTCCTTGCCGCGGGCCTCGGCGCATTCGCGGGCACAGCCGGAGACGCCCATCTTGAGCTTGTGCGGGCTGCGGAGGCCGCGGTAGCGGAGCTCGAGCTGGATGGCCATGGCCACCGAGTCCTGAACGCCGAAGCGGCACCAGGTGGAACCGACGCAGGACTTCACCGTGCGCAGGCTCTTGCCGTAGGCCTGGCCGGACTCGAAGCCGGCATCCACCAGTTCCTTCCAGATTTCCGGGAGCTCCTCCAGCCGGGCACCGAACATATCGATGCGCTGGCCGCCGGTGATCTTGGTGTACAGGTTGTACTTTTCGGCGACGGCGGCGATGACGCCGAGCTTCTTCGGGGTGATCTCGCCACCGGCGATGCGGGGGACCACCGAATAGGTGCCGTCCTTCTGCATGTTGGCCAGGGCGCGGTCGTTGGTGTCCTGCAGGGTGCCGCGGCCGGCGTCCAGCACGTAGGCGCTGTTCTGGCTGGCGAGGATATTGCCGATGGTCGGCTTGCAGATGTCGCAGCCTGCACCGGTGCCGTACTTGGCCATGATCTCTTCGAACGAGGTCAGTTCGAGGACACGGATGGCGTCGAACAGTTCCTGGCGGGACAGCTCGATGTGCTCGCAGAGGGCCTTGGAAACCTCGACGCCGGACTTGGTCAGTTCGGTTTCGAGCAGCTTCTTGAGCATCGGCACACAGGAACCGCACTGGGTGCCGGCGCGGGTGCAGCCCTTGAGTTCGCCGAGTTCCTGCACCGGGGCGTTGCCTTCGCAGGCGCCGCAGCCGTTGATGGCGTCGCGGATGGTTCCGGCTGCGACGTTGTTGCAGGAGCACAGGGTGGCGTCGTCCGGCAGTTCGGTTTCGGGGGCGTCGCCGCCGCCGGCCGCGCTGAGGAACGCTCCGGGCTCGGCGGGAAGTTCGCGGCCCAGGAGCGGACGCAGGCTCATGTACGGTGAGGCGTCACCCACGAAGATGCCGCCGAGGAGGGTCTTGGCGTCGTCGGTGGTGACAATCTTCTGGTAAACGCCGCGGGCGGGGTCGGCGTAGACGATCTCGAGGGCGTGCTCGGTCTTGGCGAAGGCGTCGCCGAAGCTGGCCACATCCACGCCGGACAGCTTCAGCTTGGTGGCGGTGTCGAATCCGGGGAAGGTTGCATCCCCGCCGTGCAGGCGGTCTGCCACGATCTCGGCCATGGTGTTGGCCGGGGCAACGAGGCCCAGGCACATGCCGCCGAAGTTGGCTACTTCACCAATGGCCCAGATGCCCGGTACCTCGGTGGCGCAGTAGTCGTTGATGACCACGCCTCCGCGCTGGCCAAGGCTGAACACCTGTTCCTCGCCCTCGGCGGCGCGGAAGAGTTCGTCGCGGGGCCGGACGCCGATGGCGACGATCACTATGTCTGCATCGATGGTGCGGCCGTCGGCCATGAGCACACCCGTGACCTGGCCTTCGCCGTCGGAAAGGACCTCCGACGGGAAGACGCCGCCGTGGACTTCAAAGCCCTTGGCCTTGATGAGCCGGCCCATTGCCTGGCCCGCTCCTTCGTCGAGCTGCGTGGCCATCAGCCACTGGGAACCGTCGATGACGATTGGCGTGGCGCCCAGCTGCTCCGTGCCGGCTGCCGACTCGAGGCCGAGGAGGCCGCCACCGATGGTGACCGCTTTGACCTTGCGGCCGAGCTTTTCCGTCAGTTCGGCGATGGCCTTGTTGATGGCCCAGACGTCTTCCAGCGTGCGGTACACGTGGGTGAGTTCGGCGCCCGGGATCGGCAGACGGGCGGCATTTGAACCCGTGGCGACCACCAGTTCGTCGTATTCGAACGTGTTGCCGGCAGCGGTTTCCACCGTCTTGGCCTCGGCATTGATCTTGATCACGCGCTCGCCGGTCTTCAGGTCCACGGAAGCGTGCTCCCACATGGCGGCCTCGCCCAGGGTGAGGTCGTAGTCCATATCGGTGAGGGCCTTGGAGAGCGCAACCCGGTCATAGGGGAGGTGGGCTTCCTCAGTAAGGACAGTGACATGCCAGCCTTCGAGGCCGCGGGCATGCATGGCATCAGCAAAACGGTGGGCTGCAGGGCCGCCGCCGGCGACCACAATGCGGCGCGGAGTCGATGAGGTTGAAGTCTGTTCGGTCACTGTGGGCCTTTCGCTGGGCCGCAGACGGTGCTCTGCAGCTTGTGCATCCAGCCTAGGGAGGCGCAGTTTCGCTTCAGTTTCCCAATTGTTTCGTGAACTTAACTTCTGCATCACGGGATTGTTTCGGGTCCCGTGAGGTGTCTTTTACGTTCTTGACACATTGACTGCACCCCGCCGAAACACCGTCATCCTAGCTTTGGTATACGGCCGCAGCGGCGGCAACAGCAGGCGCAAACACACGCCTCGCAGGACCGGCCCGCCGCCGGAAAGCACGCAAAGGGAGAGGAGCCGGACATGACGGCAACACTGGAACTTGAGGATCTCGTCACCGGATATGCAGCAGGCTGGCACCGCGTCTGCGCGGTGGAGGACCTGGAACTGGCCTGGGGTGAAGCGGCACTCGTGGCCGGCCAGCAGGTGGCGCTGTTCCGCACGGGCCCCGGTGAGGTTTTCGCGGTCGCTCAGGAGGACCCGGCCACCGGCGCCTTCGTTATGGCGCGCGGCATCCTCGGATCGCGCGGCCTTCGCCCCACCATCGCCTCGCCGCTGCACAAGGAGGTTTACGACCTTGAGACGGGCGAGTGCTTCGGCAACGGGGACCTGCGCCTGGCCGCGTTCAGCACGCGCATCGTGGACGGCTTCATCGAGGTTGAGCTCTAAGGCCCAAGCTTTCAGCGCCGCCCTTCTAAGGGGCGGGGGACTAAAGGGCCCGGGCCGCCTACAGCCCCAGGGCCTCGCGCACGTCAGTGAGCACCTGGTCCAGGGCGGCCCTCGCCGCCAGCCGGGCCTCGGGCAGTTCAGCGGCCGAGCCGACGCTCTGGATGACCTCCAGGTAGCACTTCAGTTTCGGCTCCGTGCCGCTCGGCCGGATGATCACGCGGCTGAGGTCGCGGGTCATATAGAGCAGCCCGTCGGTCGGAGGCAGCTGTTCGCTGCCTTCGGCCAGATCCACGAATGACTCCACCGCCGACCCGCCAAACGATTCGGGCGGGTTCACGCGCAGCCGGTTCATCATGGCATCCAGCAGGCCGAGGTCAGCCACGCGGATGCTCAGCTGGTCACTCGCATGGAGGCCGTGCACCAGATAGAGCTCGTCCAGGGTGTCGAAGATCGTCTTGCCCTCGGCCTTTGCAGCGGCGGCCAGTTCCGCGATCAGCACCGCGGCGGACAGTCCGTCCTTGTCACGGACCAGGTTCGGCGCAACACAGTAACCCAGCGCCTCCTCATAGCCGTAGACGAGGCCCGGCACCCGGGAAATCCACTTGAACCCGGTCAGCGTTTCCTCATGCGCATACCCGGCTGCGGCGGCGATGCGTGAAAGCAGCCGCGACGAAACAATCGAATTGGCGAACACGCCGCCGCCCGCGTCCGCTCCGGCATCATCCGCTCCGGCAGCGTCCGCTCCGGGCGAGTCCGCTTTGGAGGCGGCCAGGCGCGCCACGACGTGTGCTCCCAGGAGGGCGCCCACCTCATCGCCCCGCAGCATCCGCCACGCACCCGTGTCCGGGTCCTTCGCGGCCACCGCGGCACGGTCCGCGTCCGGGTCGTTGGCCAGGACAATGTCTGCGTCCGCCTGCATCGCCTCACCCAGGGCCAGATCGAGGGCGCCGGGTTCTTCAGGGTTGGGAAAACTGACCGTGGGGAAGTCCGGGTCCGGTTCGGCCTGTTCGCTGACCAGGGTTACGTCGGTGAATCCGGCTGCCTGCAGGACGGAGACAGCCGTTGCTCCGCCGACGCCGTGCAACGGTGTCATGACGATTTTAAGGTCCCGGGCCGGGAAAAGCCCGCGGTCGGCCAGCCCTGCCGTGGCAGCCCCGTAGTCCTGGACGATCCCGTCGTCCAAAACTGTCCAACCGTCCTGGGCCAGGGGGATCGAGGCAAGGTCGCCCGCCTTGCTGATTTCGGCGGCGATCAGGGCGTCGTACGGCGCCACGATCTGCGCGCCCCGGCCGCTTTCTTCCACCGCATGCCGGCCCAGGTACACCTTGTAGCCGTTGTCCTGCGGAGGGTTGTGGCTCGCTGTGACCATCACGCCGCCGTCGCACTGCAGCGCCCGGACCGCATACGCCACCAGCGGCGTCGGCAGTGGAGCCGGCATCAGGAACGTCTCGATGCCGGCCGCAGTGAACACCGCCGCCGTCTCCGTTGCGAAAATGTCGGAGTTGTAGCGGGCGTCGTAGCCGACGACGGCGCGTGGCCGGGTTCCGGACGCAGCCTCCGCCACCGCCCGGACCAGGAAATTGGCGAAGCCCGCCGCCGCGCGGCGGACCACGACGCGGTTCATCCGGTTGGGCCCCGGGCCCAGGGCGGCACGCAGGCCGGCCGTTCCGAACTGCAGCGTTCCCCGGAAGCTGTCTTCAAGGTCCTGCCGGGCGGCGGGCGTGCCGTTCTCGGCGAGCTCCACGAGTTCGGTCAGCGCTGCCGCGGTCCGGGGATCCGGATCCTGGGCGGCCCAGGCGCGGGCGTCGTTGAGCAGCTGCAGATCGGCTTCGGAGGACGTCATACAGTCCAAACTATCGTCAAAGTGCGGCGGAGCGGTGCCGGGCGGAACTGCTGACCCGTCACAACCTCACCGGTCCATGGGGCCCCGAGCGCTTCTTGACAAGAGATTCTGGACACGTACTGTCTTGGTTGTGAAGTTGAACCAGGGGGTGGAGTGGGCCCTTCATTGCTGCGTCAACATGGCATGGGCGCCCGCCGGGGAACCGATCAGCAGCGGCAGGCTGGCGGAGCTGTATAAGCTGCCACCGGCGTACCTGAACAAGCAGCTTCAGTGCCTGGTGCGGGCAGGCGTCCTGCAGTCCGTGTCCGGCCCCAGGGGTGGGTTCCAGCTGGCGCGGCGGCCTGACCGGATCTCGGTGCTGGACGTGGTGCTGGCCATCGAAGGGCGGGACCTGGCCTTCCGCTGCGACGGCATCCTGGCGAACTGCCCGGGCGGTGATGCGGACGAGGACTACTTCCGCAGCTGCATCATTTCCCAGTCCATGCGCCAGGCGGAGCTGGCCTGGCGGACCGAACTCGCGCGGCAGACCGTGGCAGGCATTGCGCAGTCGCTCGAACGGCGGTTCCCCGAGGCCCGGGCCAGCTCGCTCGCCCAACTCCTCGGCGCAAACGGCGCGCGGGACTAGAAGAGCGGGCTCAGAGCCGGCCGATAATCTCCGCGAGGAGCTTGGAGATGCGGGGCCCGGCAGCGTGTCCGGCTTCGAGCACTTCCTCATGGCTCAGCGGCGTCGGGCTGATGCCGGCCGCGAGGTTGGTGACCAGCGAGATGCCGAAGACCTCCATGCCGGCGTGCCGCGCAGCGATGGCCTCCAGCGCCGTGGACATGCCCACCAGGTCGGCACCGATCCGCTTGGCGTACTGCACCTCGGCCGGCGTCTCGTAGTGCGGGCCGGTGAACTGGGCGTACACACCTTCGTCCAGGGACGGGTCCACCTCGCGGGCCAAATCCCGGATCCGCGAGGAGTACAGATCGGTCAGGTCCACAAATGTGGCTCCCTCGAGCGGGGACGCCGCGGTGAGGTTGATGTGATCTTTGATGAGCACGGGAGTGCCGGGTGCCCAGTCTTCATTCAGCCCGCCGCAGCCGTTGGTGATCACCAGGGTCCGGCAGCCCGCGGCAGCTGCGGTGCGCACGCCGTGGGCAACGGCCCGGACGCCCTTGCCCTCGTAGTAGTGGGTGCGGGCGCCGAGCACCAGTGCGCGCTTGCCTTCACGCGTCAGCACCGACCGGATGGTGCCCACGTGTCCCTCCACGGCGGGAGCCGAAAAGCCCGGGACCTCGGAAGCCGCCAGCGTGGCGGTGGTTTCGCCGATGAGGTCGGCGGCCTCGGCCCAGCCCGAGCCCAGGACCAGGGCGATGTCGTGCGTTGCGACGCCGGTCTCCGACGCGATGTAGTCTGCGGCCGTCCGCGCTGCCTCGAAGGGATCCGTGTCCGGGAATTCTGTTGTGCTCACCCGGTCCAAGCTACCGTGCCGGAGCGGGTGCGGGCAGCAGAAACGCCCCCCTTGCGGGCTGCCCGGCCAGGCCCGGAAGATTGGTGGTCCGGCGCCGGATGCAGGAGAATGACTTCTTGTGACTATGCATCCTGATTTCAGCGCCCCCCGAATCGCGATTCTCGGCGGAGGTCCGGGCGGCTACGAAGCCGCCATGGTGGCCGCCTCGCTGGGAGCCGTAGTCACCATCATCGAGCGTGCCGGCCTCGGCGGTTCGGCGGTACTGACCGATGTCGTGCCGTCCAAGACGCTGATCGCGACGGCGGACCTGATGACACGCGTCGGCGGTGCCGGCGAGCTGGGGGTCAAGTTCGACGTCGACGGCGGGGACTTCGTTCCGGTCATGCGCGCGGATCTCAAGCACATCAATGACCGCCTGCTCGGCCTCGCCCGCCAGCAGTCCGTCGACATCCAGACCGGCCTGGAGCACCAGAACGTCCGGATCCTGAACGGCTCCGGCAAGCTGGTGGACAACCGCACCATTGAGGTCCTGACGGTCGACGGAACCGAAACCGTCGAGGCGGACGCCATCCTGCTGACCGTCGGGGCGCACCCGCGGGAACTGCCGACTGCGCGGCCGGACGGCGAACGGATCCTGAACTGGGCCCAGATCTACAACCTGGACGAGCTGCCGGAGGAACTGATCGTGGTGGGGTCCGGCGTGACCGGCGCCGAGTTCGCGTCCGCCTACAACGGCCTGGGCTCGAAGGTCACCCTGATCTCCAGCCGCGACCGCGTGCTTCCGGGTTCCGACACGGACGCCGCCGAGGTGCTGGAAGAAGTTTTCGAACGCCGCGGCGTGAAGGTGCTGTCCCGTTCGCGGGCCGAGACGGTGGAACGGACCGACGACGGCGTGGTGGTCACCCTCGGGGACGGCTCCAAGGTCACGGGCAGCCACTGCCTGGTGTGCGTGGGCTCCATTCCCAACACGGCCGGCATCGGCCTGGAGGAAGCCGGCGTCGCACTGACCGAAAGCGGCCACATCAAGGTCGACGGCGTCTCCCGCACCACCGCCCCGAACATTTACGCCGCCGGCGACTGCACCGGCGTCCTGGCCCTCGCCTCCGTCGCGGCCATGCAGGGCCGGATCGCGATTGCGCATTTCCTGGGCGATCAGGTGACCCCCATCAAGCTGCACCAGGTGGCCTCCAACATCTTCACCTCGCCCGAGATCGCGTCGGTGGGCGTGTCCGAGGCGGAGATCGAGTCCGGCAAGTACCAGGGCGACATCATCAAGCTGTCCCTGAAGAGCAACGCCCGCGCCAAGATGCGCAACGTCAAGGACGGCTTCGTCAAGATCTTCGCCCGCAAGGGGTCCGGGACAGTGATCGGCGGCGTCGTGGTAGGCGCCAACGCGTCCGAGCTGATCTTCGCCATCTCCATCGCGGTGAAGCAGAAACTGCACGTCGACGACGTCGCCAGCACCTTCACCGTGTACCCGTCGCTGAGCGGCTCCATCTCCGAGGCTGCACGCCGGCTGCACGTGCACATCTAACCAGTGCCATGCAACCTGTGAATGGCAGCGTTCTCCTAGTCGGCACCTGCACAGCTGAGTAAAATTCGAACTGTCGATCCCCGGGGTTGGCGGCACCGGGCCACGACAGACCGATCACGTGCGGTCAGCCAAGCGGAGAGTACTTCCGGACGGTCGGACCGCGGAAGCCAGGAGCATGCCATGATCACTGTTCAGAAAGCCGCAATCAACACCGCCCTCGTAGCGGCCCTCGTGGGCGGCGGTGCCTACCTCGCCATGGGCTATCCCATTCTTTCTTTGGCAACAAGCAGCACCGGAAGCCAGTCCAGCACGGACTCCGCCAAAGGTGGCCACCAGGCCAACGGGATTACCGAGCAGCTGCTGACGGGGACCACCGCCACCCGGGTGAAGAATGCGGTGCTCGCGGCCAACCCCGGCGCGACGGTCCACCGGGTTGAGACGGACGCCGAGGGCGCGGTCTACGAAGCACACATTACGAAGGCTGACGGCTCGCGGGCCACAGTGAAGCTGGACGGTTCCTTCAACATCACGGCGACCCAAGCCGGGCACGGACTCAGGTAACTGGCAGGGGTTCAGGAACAGGCGTAAGGAGGAACGGCGTCGCCAGGCGTGAAGGGCTCGAACCAGTGCCGAATATCCAGCTGGTTAGCATCCTGCTCGCTGGCGCCGTCCGCGTACAGGAATGCTGAGTCGGCGTCCTCCAGCAGGACCTCCTCAACGATGGCCCGCCACTCCTCGGGCAGGTCCAGTTCGTAAATGTCCTCGGTGATCCTGGCCTGGTCGAGCAGGCAATGGACAGCGAGCTCGCCGGCGAGACAGCCGGGAGCAGCCCAGCCACGGGCAAAGGATGCGGTGACGTCTGCTGCCACCACGATGAACCGCTGCGTGAACTTCGCGTCATAGCTGGACGCGAACTGCGGGGGCAGCGAGGACAGCACGGACGTTCCGGCGATGGCCTCGGGCGTGACCGTCTCCAGCTCGTGCAGAGTGCCGAGGTCGCGGAACAGCTGGTCGATGAGGATGCTGGACGAATTCCACAGCAGGCCCGCCAGCAACCGCGTCTGGCGCGCGGCCCGCTCCCGGTCGTCGGAGCCCGCAGAGGCCATCTCCGCCAAGTCCTCGGGGTCGAACTCGAGCCGCTGCTCGGCGGTCATGTCGTCGGGATGCGGGTCCAGCCCCAGGAGCTCGAGGCTCAGCCCGGTGAGCTTCTCGGAGTCGGCCAGCAGTTCTTCGGTGATGTCGTCGTCTTCGTCGGCATTCATGCTCCCGATGCTACCGGCCAGCAGCGGCACGCCCGATTTGTGTGACGCGGCACCCTCACAGGTAAGGAGCCCAGTTACAAAACAGCCTTATACACGGCACCGGCCTGCCAGGCGAAGTTCCGGCAGGCGCGGGCCGCAGATCCTGGATTTTGCTGATCAGCCGGTGATGGTCAGGTGATACGTTGCATTGATGGAGAATTTGAAAAGCGTTCCCTCATATGCGCCCGTGAATTTGAGCGTATGCTCGCCGGGAGTTGTGCCTCGGATGAGAGCGTAGTAGCCGTTATCCGCGCAAGGATCATAAACTCCCGCAGGACTTGAAAAGATATTATGCTGGGGAAGAGTGACCGCAAAAAACGGACTTTCCTCGTACTGGATGACGTTCGGACCGATTTCCTTTCCATCTAAAGTAACCGTCAAATTGCTCGAACCCTTCTTGACGTCCAAGCCTGCGAGTATTTTGCGAACGGCACCAGGTGTGACGTTATCCGACTTGGCCTCAACGTCCACAATATTGATGAGGGGAAAGAAGAGGTCGGACCCGGCGGGGACCGTGCATGTACGGGAAACGTTGCCGCCGCCGCTGACACCCGCGAGGAACCATGTGTTCCCGGTCTGGCCGTTGGCGCAGTCCTTGCCGGTTTTGTCTACGAGGGGGTTTGTGGGAACCGGTTGGGAACCAGCCCAGATCCACCACCGCGCCGCCAAGGAGGCGTAGCTCTGCTGAGTGGTGGGGGCGGCCGAGGCCGAAAGGGGTGTAGCCATGGCCAACGCCGTTGCGGCCATCAAAGTGAGAAGTCTCTTGATCATGATTGTGACCCATCGTTGTAGGATCGCGGAATGCCCCGAGGGCGTACCGCCACCTGCGGTACGCCAGAACAATTGGGCGCCTTTGCCCATAAGGGAGTACATTCCTCGAGCCGGAAAGGCTGGCGCACCAGCATAATCAAATACAGGAGACCGTACGCCGAAAAGAATTCGGGACAAAGCCCTGACTGCGGTCGTATGGAATACCGCCGCTCATTCTGCCGGAAACGCCGGCGCAAGTGGAAATGATGTTATTCGCCTCTGCGGCACGAGGCAAGGGCTGGGCTTCATTAGTAGGCCGGATTTTTATCCGATACTTTCATCCCATATTGGTAGCTAATAAACACACTCTTTGGCACTCCTGCCAAGAGCCGTCAGCCTTCACGCGGCAGCCCCCTGAAAGTGCTTCTCGATCAGCCCCTTGATGTCCTCGTGGCAGCCGCCGCAGCCGGTGCCGGCACGGGTGGAAGCGGAGACCTCGGCCACCGTGGAGCAGCCGCCGGTCACCGCTTCGGCGATCTTGCCGCCGCTCACGCCGGCGCAGCGGCACACCGTGCTCTCTGGGTCGTTGGAGGCACCGGCCGGGGCCAGCTGGTCGGGTCCGTCGAGGCGCAGGAGCAGGGACCTGTCCGCAGGCAGTTCGGCGCCGCGTTCGAAGAGCTGCACCAGCTCTCCCGCGGTGCGTGGCATGCCCACGCTGACCAGGCCCTCCAGCACACCGCCGCGGGTGGTCATCTTGACGTAGCGCCCGTGCTCCGGGTCGGCCCACTGGGCGATCTGCAGCCGCGGTCTGCCGTTGACGGCGCCGGCCGTCAGGACTTCCTCATCCCAGGGATCGGCGGAGTTGTCTCCGGCCACCGCCATGTTCATGCCACGGGCCTTCAGCACGATCACACCCGGCTTTTCCTGGGGGAGCGGGGGCAGCGAGTCGGCGTCCTCCGCGGAACCCTCGGACAGCAGCAGGAGGTATTCGGCCAGCCATTCGGCCTGGCGCCAGCCGGGACCTACCAGGCCGGAGGGTCCGCGCACGGTGCGGCACTCGATGCAGGCAGGATCCGGGCAGCGGACCTCGGCGCAGTCGCCAATGGCAAAGATGTGCGGCTCGTGGTGGGCGCGCAACCGGTGGTCGACCAGGATGCCCGTCCCGGTGGAGAGCCCGCAGCCCTCGGCGAGCTCAGTTCGTGGGCGGACGCCGCAGGACAGGACCAGCAGGTCGCCGTCGATCGCCGATCCGTCGTCGAGCAGCAGAGCCGAGAACCCGCCGTTGGGCGCGTTGTGCTCAATGCCCGTGGAACGGGCGTTGCCGGCCACCCGGACGCCGCAGCTGCGCAGGCCGGCGGCCAGCACGGCGCCGCCGCCGCGGTCGATGTTCCGGCCCAGCGGGTGGGGCCCGTTGTGCACCACCGTGACCGTGGCGCCTTCCTCTGCTGCCGCGAGGGCCGTCTCAAGCCCCAGCACGCCGCCGCCCAGCACCACCACGCGCTTGCGGCCAGCCACCGCCTGGCGCAGCACCTCGGCGTCGCGGAGGTCGCGGAGCGCGGTGACACCCGGCGGAAGCACGGGAGCAGCAGGGTCCGGGTTTAGCCCCGTGAGGTTGGGGATCACGGGCCGGGAACCGGTGGCGAAGACCAGCCGGTCGTAGTGGGCGGAAGTGCCGTCGGAGAGGATGACGGACTGCCGTGCGCGGTCCACGCGCCGGACCTTCACACCGAGCCGGACGTCCACGCCGTCGGCCACCAGCGCTGCTGCGTCGGCGAGGGCCAGCGCCTCGGGGGTGGTGCGGCCAACCCCAAGGTCGGCCACCAGCACGCGGTTGTACGCGGCCTCGGCTTCCTGGCCGATGACCGTCAGTCCTACCTGCCCGGCACGCAGTGCCGGCAGCAGTTCGTCGACCAGCCGTGCCGCCACCGGACCGAATCCGACAATTACAATCTGCTCGCTCATGAGGCCTCCGCTGTCTGAAGAAGACTGGTGTCCGGGGTGGCCGCTGCCAGCCGGACCCACACTTTGTTGAACTTGAATTCGGGCATCCCCGAGATGGGATCCGTGGCCGCTTCCGTCAGCCGGTTCGCGCTTTCCAGTTCGGGAAAGTGGAACGGCAGGAAGACGGTTTCGGGGCGGATGGCGGTGCTGAGCTCGGCCCGGCAGACCACCTCGCCGCGCTCGTTAGCTACAGAGACCTCTGCGCCGTCCGTGATGCCCATGGCCGCCGCGGCGGCCGGATGGATCTGCATCCTGGCCTCTGGCTGGGATGCCAGGAGCTCGGCCACCCGCCGGGTTTGCGCACCGGACTGGTAGTGCTCCAGCAGGCGGCCGGTGATGAGGGTCATGGGCTTGGCGGCCGGGTCGGGATGCGCCATGGAAGTACGACGGCGGCGGGGCGCCACCGGGGTCATAACTGCCTTGCCGTCCGGGTGGGCAAAGCTGTCCAGGAACATGCGCGGAGTTCCGGTGCTGCCGGCAGGGTAGGGCCAGTACGCGGCTGCGCCGCTGTCCAGCATGGCGTAGTCGATGCCGGAGTAGTCAGCCGCCCCGCCGGCGGAGGCCAGGCGCAGCTCCTCGAACACTGTCTCCGGATCGTCGCTGTAGGTGGACGGTGCGTCGAGTGCCTCGGCCAGCCGGGCCATGATCCACAGTTCGCTACGGGCACCGGCGGGAGGCTGGATCGCCTGGCGGCGGCGGAGGACGCGCCCTTCGAGGTTGGTCAGGGTGCCTTCCTCCTCCGCCCACTGCAGCACCGGCAGGACGAGGTCGGCCTCGGCCGCGGTCTCGGACATGAAGAAGTCGCAGACCACCAGAAAATCCAGGCTGCGGAGCCCGCGGATGACGGCGTTGGCGTCCGGCGAGGCCACCGCGATGTTGGAGGCGTGCACGAAAAGGCAGCGGACGCCGTCGGGCTGTCCCAGTGACTTGAGCAGCTGCACGGCCGGCAGGCCGGGACCGGGGATGAGCGACTCGTCCACGCCCCAGACCGAGGCCATGTGCGCCCGGGCGGCGGGGTCGGTGATCTTGCGGTAGCCGGGCAGCTGGTCGGCCTTCTGGCCATGCTCGCGGCCGCCCTGGCCGTTGCCCTGGCCGGTGAGGGTGCCGTAGCCGCTGCGGGCGCTGCCGGGCAGGCCCAGCAGGAGGCTGAGGTTGATGGCGGCCGTGGCGGTGTCGGTGCCGTCCACGTGCTGCTCCACGCCGCGTCCGGTCAGGATGTAGCTGCCGCCCCGGCGGGCCCCGGCGGCCAGCCGCCGGGCCGTCTCGCGGATGAGGTCGGCGGGAACGCCGGTGATGGACTGGACCCGCTCCGGCCAGTAGGCGTTGACGGACCGGGCCACGGCGTCGAAGCCGGTGGTGCGCGCCTGGACATAGTCGGTATCGAGGAGGCCTTCGTGGATCACCACGTGGGAGATGCCCAGCAGCAGGGTGAGGTCGGTGCCCGGCAGGGGCTGCAGGTGGATTCCGCCGCCGTCGGAGGTGAACTTGGCCGTGGCAGAACGCCGCGGGTCCACCACAATGAAACCGCCGGCGTCGCGGACCCCCTGCAGGTGCTGGACGAACGGCGGCATGGTCTCGGCCACGTTGGAGCCGAGCATCAGAATGGTGCTGGCCGTGTCCAGTGCCTCAAGCGGGAAGGGCAGCCCGCGGTCCAGTCCGAAGGCCCGCATGCCCGCGGCAGCCGCCGACGACATGCAGAACCGGCCGTTGTAGTCGATCCGGGAGGTGCCCAGCGCGAGTCGGGCGAACTTGCCCAGCTGGTACGCCTTTTCGTTGGTGAGGCCGCCGCCGCCGAACACACCGACGGAGTCCGCGCCGTACCTGGCACGGGCATCCTTGACGGCGGCGGTGACGCGGCCCAGGGCCTCGTCCCAGGAGATGGGGCGGAACACGCCGTCGGGCCCCTTGAACATGGGCTCGGTGACGCGTCCGGGGTGCTGCAGGAGCGATGCGGACGTCCACCCCTTGCGGCAAAGGCCGCCGCGGTTGGTGGGGAAGTCGCGGCCGCTCACTTCAAGGGCCGGCACAGCCGGCACGGGACCTGGCCCCGGCTGCACAGCCGGGGCCAGGTCCGTAGCGGCCGGAGCCGCCGGGGACTTGAGCGTCATGGCGCACTGCAAGGCGCAATAAGGGCAGTGCGTGTCGGCGCTTTTGGTCATGTTAGACGTGTCCCATCGCGTTTCGGTTGGCGTTGCGGATGTAGCAGGACCAGCAGACGGCCAGCATCAGGACGTATGCTCCGACGAAGCCGTAGAAGGCCGGGGTGTAGGAGCCGCTGGCCGTGTTGGAGGCGTTCAGCACCTGCGGGATGACGAACCCGCCGTAGGCGCCGATGGCGGAGATCAGGCCGAGTGCGGAGGACGCCAGGCGCTGGGTCTGCACCGCGCTGGCTCCGGAGCGGGCCGCCCGGCTGGACGTCGCGAAGATCACCGGAATCATGCGGTACGTGGCGCCGTTTCCGAAGCCGCTGGCGGTGAACAGCATCAGGAACAGGACCAGGAAGAGCCAGAAGTTCTTCAGCGGCAGCGTCCAGATCATCGTCAGCGTGATGACGGCCATGGCGGCGAAGGCTGACACCGTCATCCGGGCCCCGCCCATGCGGTCAGCCATGCGGCCGCCGTAGGGGCGGGCCAGCGAGCCGACCAGCGGGCCGAGGAAGGCCAGGGAAAGGGCCACGGCACCGACCGAGATGGAGGAGAAGGCCGGGAAGTAGTCCTTGATGAGCTTGGGGAAGACGCCGGCGAAGCCGATGAAGGAGCCGAACGTTCCGATGTAGAGCAGTGCCATGACCCAGAGGTGGGGTTCCTTGATCGCTGCGAGGGATCCGGCCACGTCGCCCTTGGCGCTCGTGAGGTTGTTCATGTACTTGTAGGCGCCGAAGGCTGCCAGGAGGATCAGCGGAACCCACATGAGGCCTGCGACGGGGAGGTTGACGGTGCCGGCGGCCAACAGGGTGATGGCGATCGGCACGGCAAGCTGTGCCACAGCTGCGCCGAGGTTGCCGCCGGCGGCGTTCAGGCCCAGCGCCCAGCCCTTTTCGCGGGCCGGGTAGAAGAAGGTGATGTTGGCCATCGAGCTGGCGAAGTTGCCGCCGCCGAAGCCTGCAAGGGCCGCCACGAACAGCATGACGCCAAACGGTGTTTCCGGATTGGAGACGCACAGCGCGAGCCCGGTGGAGGGGATCAGCAGCAGCAGGGCGGAGACGATGGTCCAGTTCCGGCCGCCGAAGCGCGGAACCATGAAGGTGTAGGGGATCCGGAGCGTGGCGCCGACGAGGCTCGGCATGGAAATCAGCCAGAAGATTTCGGACGTGCTGAACGTGAATCCTGCGGCGGGGAGCTGGACCACCACGATGGACCATAGCTGCCAGACGACGAAGCCAAGGAACTCGGCGAAGATGGACCAGTTAAGGTTGCGGCGCGCGATCGAGCGGCCCTGGGATTCCCACTGCTGCTTGTTCTCGGCGTCCCAGTTGGCGATCCAGCGTCCGGGACGCACTTCGAGAGCAAGAGTATCGGGTGCCTCGGTGGCGGCGGCGGCAGCAAGATCGAGGGAATTGTGGGTCCCGGCGTCTGCGGTGCGGTCAGCAGTCACGGTATACCTCCTTGGGGAATGTTGTCCTTCCAAGGTAGGGATGGCGCGTTTCGCAGACGGTCGCCGTTTGTTAACGTGCTGTGACATTTGCCTATCAGCCCGCGTCGGGCGGCGTTAGGCTTGCAGGACGACCTCATGCTGAGACAACTTTGGAAGTCCGTATACTGGACCGCTTGTCCGTTGCGTGGACGGCGGGAACTAAGATTGAACTCTGTTTTATCCCCATGTTTGGAGGGGCTTCCGAGCGAGGTCCGTCCAGCTCTCATGAAAGCGTCCCCACATGTCATCGCCTGCAACGTCAACGGAACATGGCACCGCCAAACCGGTGAACTCCAAGGGCAAAGTGATCTTTGCCAGCCTCATCGGAACGACGATCGAGTTCTATGACTTCTACATCTACGCAACCGCGTCGGTGCTGGTCTTCCCCAAGCTGTTCTTCCCCCAGGCCACGGAGATCAACGCCCTCCTGAGCTCTTTCGCAATTTTCGGCGTCGCGTTCGTCGCCCGGCCCATCGGCTCGGTCCTGTTCGGACACTTCGGCGACAAGTTCGGCCGCAAGGGCACCCTGGTGGCCTCCCTCCTCACCATGGGCCTGGCCACCTTCTTCATCGGGCTGCTGCCGACCGCCTCGGTGGCCGGCTGGACTGTCCTTGCGCCGCTGATGCTGGTGCTGCTGCGCTTTGCGCAGGGGCTCGCGCTCGGCGGTGAGTGGTCCGGCGCGGCACTGCTGGCCACGGAGAACGCCCCCGAAGGCAAGCGCGCCATCTACGGCACGTTCCCGCAGCTCGGTGCCCCCATTGGCTTCATCCTGGCCAACCTGCTGTTCATCTGGTTCAACGCCGCCCTCAGCCCGGAGGAATTTGCGGCCTGGGGCTGGCGGGTTCCGTTCCTGCTCAGCGCCGTCCTGGTGATCGTGGGCCTGTATGTGCGCCTCAAGCTGGTGGAGAGTGTCTCGTTCCAGAAGGTCCTGAAGGAAGACAAAGTGGCAAAGGTTCCGTTCGCGGCAACCTTCAAGAACCACTGGCGCCCTGTGCTGGCCGGAACCTTCATCATGCTGGCCACCTACGTGCTGTTCTACATCATGACTTCCTTCACCCTGACGTACGGCACCAAGCCTGCATCCGTTGAGGCCGCCCAGGCCGCCGCGGAGAAGGCCGGCAAGCCGATGTCCGCCGCCGAGATTGCCAGCTTCGTTCCCGGCCTGGGTGTTTCCCGCGGTGACTTCCTCTGGATGCTGATCCTTGGCGTCGTCTTCTTCGGTATCTTCACCCTCGTGTCCGGCCCGCTGGCCGAGAAGTGGGGCCGCCGCAAGTTCCTCATGGGCGTCACCGCAGGCATCTTTGTGTTCGGCGCGCTCTGGTTCACCATGTTCGGCCCCGGCCCGGGAGCGGCCATCGTCGGCCTGATCGTCGGCTTCACCCTGATGGGCCTCACCTTCGGCCCGATGGCCGCGATCCTGCCGGAGCTGTTCCCGTCGAACGTGCGGTACACCGGCTCGGCTGTGGCGTACAATCTCTCCAGCGTCATCGGTGCCGCTCCGGCGTCGTTCATTGCCATTGCCCTGTGGCAGGCGACCGGCGGCAGCACCTGGCTCGTCGGCGTCTACATGGCAGCCGCTGCCGTGCTGACGTTCATCGCGCTGTGGATCACCCGCGAAACCAAGAACACGGACTACGAGAACAACGTGGCCTGATTCCCAGGTTTAGTTGCATTAACGAAAATGCCCGGTGTGGATCACACCGGGCATTTTCATGTGCTGGGGAGCTCTAGTCTTCGATCGTCGCGATCACGGCGCCTGCTGCCACCGTCTGGCCGGCCGCGGCGGACAGGCCTGTGATGGTGCCGGCACGGTGTGCCGTGAGCGGCTGCTCCATCTTCATCGCTTCCAGTACGACGACGAGATCACCTTCGGCCACGACGTCGCCGTCGGCAACAGCCACCTTGACAATCGTTCCCTGCATGGGGGAGGTCAGGGCGTTGCCGCCCGCGGCGGCGGTGGCGCCGCCGGTGCGGCTGCGCTTCTTGGACTTGGCCGGCTTGGCGCCGGAAGCTGCCGAGCCGCTGAAGCCGAGGCTGGCGGGCAGTGCCACCTCGAGGCGCTTGCCGCCCACTTCCACCACCACGGTGCGGCGCTCAGCGGCGTCCTCACCCTCCGGCGCGGCGCCGTTGGGCGTCCAGGCGGGAAGGTCATTGACGAATTCGGTTTCGATCCAGCGGGTGTGGACGCTGAACGGGCCTTCGGCAGGCGCGAACGCCGGGTTGCTGACCACGGCCAGGTCGAAGGGGATGACGGTGGGAATGCCTTCCACCACCATCTCCTCGAGGGCCCGGCGGGCGCGCTGCAGGGCCTGGGGACGGTTCGCTCCGGTGACGATCAGCTTGGACAGCATCGAGTCGAAGTTGCCGCTGATGACGTCGCCCTCTTCGATGCCCGAGTCAATGCGGATGCCGGGGCCGGTCGGGTTTTTGAGGGTGCTCACGGTGCCCGGTGCGGGCATGAAGTTGCGGCCCGGATCCTCGCCGGTGATGCGGAATTCAATGGAGTGGCCGCGGACCTCGGGGTCGCCGTAGCCCAGTTCTTCACCGCAGGCCAGGCGGAACTGCTCGCGGACCAGGTCGATGCCGGTGACTTCCTCGGAGACGCAGTGCTCCACCTGCAGGCGGGTGTTGACCTCGAGGAAGGAGATGGTGCCGTCCTGGCCGACGAGGAACTCGCAGGTTCCGGCGCCGAGGTAGCCGGCTTCCTTCAGGATGGCCTTGGACGATTCGTAGAGGCGCTGGTTCTGCTCCGCCGTCAGGAACGGGGCAGGCGCTTCCTCCACGAGCTTCTGGTTGCGGCGCTGAAGTGAGCAGTCGCGGGTGGAGACCACCACCACGTTGCCATGGGCGTCGGCGAGGCACTGGGTTTCAACGTGGCGCGGTGCGTCGAGGAACCGCTCGATGAAGCACTCACCGCGGCCGAAGGCGGCGGTTGCCTCGCGGACGGCGGAATCGAACAGTTCGGGGATTTCCTCGCGGGTGCGGGCCACCTTGATGCCGCGGCCGCCGCCGCCGAAGGCAGCCTTGATGGCCACGGGCAGGCCGAACTTGTCCGCGAATTCCAGGATTTCCTCGGCGGACTCAACCGGATCGGCGGTGCCGGGGACCTGCGGGGCGCCCACCTTCTCGGCGATGTGGCGGGCCTGGACCTTGTCGCCCAGGGCGGAAATGGCCTCCGGTGACGGGCCGATCCAGGTGATGCCGGCGTCGATGACCTTGGCCGCGAACTGGGCGTTCTCGGACAGGAAGCCGTAGCCGGGGTGGATGGCGTCGGCGCCGGACTGGCGGGCGATCTCGATCAGCTTGTCCATCACAAGGTAGGACTCGGCTGCCGTGTTGCCGCCCAGGGCATATGCTTCGTCGGCGAGCCGGACGTGGAGCGCGTCCCGGTCCGGCTCGGCGTAGACGGCGACGGAGGCGATGCCCTCGTCCCGGGCTGCGCGGATCACGCGGACGGCGATTTCACCGCGGTTCGCGATCAGAACCTTGGTGAGTTTTGAATGCACTGGACCTGCGGACTGCTCCGGCTTTACTGACAAGGCGTCTCCTTCTTTCCTTCAGGGAGCCTAGCCTGATTTTGAGGATTCCGCCGATATTACTGGCGGAATCCGCGGGTAAGAAGCCCGGCCTTTGTAGGGAACCTACAACTCCCCGGGAATTGCCGAGTCCGGCAGGTCCTGCCAGAACTCGGTGATGCTCACGTTCGCCTGGGCCAGCAGGGAGCGCAGGGTGGACACCGACAATCCCACGACGGCGTGCGGGTCGCCGTCGACTTTCCGGATGAACGCGCCGCCCAGGCCGTCGATGGTGAAGGAGCCGGCGCAGTGCAGTGGCTCGCCGGTGGCGATGTAGGCGTCGATCTCCGCGAGCTCCATCTCCATGAAGTGCACTTCGGCGGAGGCGACGCTGCCCAGCGTGGCGCCGGAGCCGCCGTCGTCGTCCGTGTCGCGGCAGTCGACCAGCCAGTGGCCGGTGTGCAGGACCCCGCTGCTGCCGCTCATCCGCAGCATCCGCTGCCTGGCAACGTCCACGGTGTACGGCTTGCCGTGCGACTCGCCGTCGAACTCGAATACTGAATCGCAGCCGAGCACCAGGGCCCCCTCGGCTTCCGGAAGCGAGGCGACGGCCTCGGCCTTGGCGCGGGCCAGGAGCAGGGCGGTGTCGTGCGGATCGGTGACGCCGTAACGCGCCTGGACGGCATCCTCGTCGACGTCTGACACGAGGACCTCGTGTTCGATGCCGGCCTCAGCCAGGAGCTTGGTGCGGGCGGGGGACTGGGAGGCAAGGATGAGGCGGGTCACGGCTCCAGCCTAATTCATCGGACTCCGACCTCCGCTGGCTCGGCGTCCGGCTCGGCGTCGGACTCGGCCGCCGCGGCTGGGGCGTGGCTGCGGAGCTTTGCCCCTTCCACGTCCACGTCCGGCAGGATGCGGTCCAGCCAGCGTGGCAGCCACCACGCCTTCTCGCCGAGGAGATACATGACGGCCGGAACGATCGTCATCCGCACCACGAACGCGTCAACCAGCACACCGAACGCCATCGCAAAACCGAGCGGGCGGACCATGTTCAGGTGCGAGAAGATGAAACCCGCGAAGACGCTGACCATGATGATGGCGGCGGCCGTAACCACCGCCGAGGCGTGGCTGAAGCCGGAGCGGACGGCGTGCTTCGCGGACTCGCCGTGCATGAAGGACTCACGCATGCCCGAGGCGATGAACACCTGGTAGTCCATGGCCAGCCCGAACAGCACGCCGATCAGGATGATCGGCAGGAAACTCAGCACGGCGCCGGGGTTGTCGACGCCGAACACCCCACCCAGCCAGCCCCACTGGTATACCGCCACCACGGCGCCGAACGCGGCCGCCAGCGAAAGCAGGAAGCCGCCGGTCGCCAGCAGCGGCACCACGATCGAGCGGAACACCAGCAGCAGGAGGATCAGCGAGAGCCCCACCACGATGGCCAGGTACGACGGCAGGGCGTCGCCCAGCTTCGTGGAAACGTCAATGTTGCCTGCCGTCTGGCCCGTGAGTCCGATGCTGACTCCGGTGGAGTCCTCGATATCGGCCTTCTCGGCGCGGATGCCGGATACCACGTTCACGGTGCTGGCGCTCGCCGGTCCTTCCTTCGGGATGACCTGGAACACGGCCGTCCCACGGTCCTCACTCAGTGCCACCGGAATGACTGCAGTCACGTTCTCCGTCTTGCGCAGGATGTCCGCAACGTCGAGCTGTTTGGCCTGCGCCTCGGTTTCACTCAGGCCCTCCGGGAAATCACCCACCACGATGATCGGTCCCGTCATGCCTTCGCCGAAGCTGCGTTTGGTGGCGTCATACGCCTTGAGCGCCTGGGAATCGGCAGGTTCCGAGCCGCCGTCGGGCAGGGCTAGCCGCAGCTGGGCAGCCGGCAGCGCCACAATGCCCAGCGCCAGGACGCCGGCCAGCAGGGCCAGAACCGGGTGCCGGGTGACCAGTCCGCCCCAGCCGTGGCTGCTGCGGTGTTCGTCCTTGACGCGGTCCTCAGCCTCCCGGTTGGGGTCGGCGTTGCGCTTCTCCGCCTTGGCCCAGGCACGCTTGGAGATCAGCTTCCTGCCCATGAAGGAGAGGATTGCCGGCGTCAGCGTCAGTGCGACGAGGACGGCGACTGCAACGGTGCCGGCCGCGGACACGCCCATGACCCCCAGGAACGGAAGCCCCGGGACCACCAGTGCGGCGAGGGCGATGATGACCGTCAGGCCGGCAAAGAGCACGGCATTGCCGGAGGTTCCGGCGGCACGGGCCACCGACTCTTCCGCGTCCATGCCCGCCAGCAGCTGACCGCGGTGGCGGTTGACGATGAACAGCGAGTAGTCGATGCCGACGGCGAGGCCCAGCATGAGCGCGAGCATCGGGGAAATGGAACTCATGTCAATGAGGCCGCTCAGTGCCATGGTGGCGCCGACGCCCACCGCCACGCCGATCAAGGCCATCAGCAGCGGCAGCCCGGCGGCCACCAGCGTTCCGAGCATGATGAGCAGGACCAGTGCCGCCACGCCGATGCCGATGATCTCCGCCACGCCGAAGATCTCGGAGACGTCCTCGCTGATTTCCTTGCTGGGCAGCGCGGTAACGCCGGCCGAGGAGACCTCCTGCACGATGTCCTGGACTTCCTGGCGCACAGTGGGATCCAGCCCGTTGATGGAGGTCTTGAACTGGACCTGCGCTATGGCCGCCTTGCCGTCCTCCGAGACGAAACGCAACCCCTGCGCCGCCTGGACCTGGCGCTTGGCCAGCTCCAGCCTGGCCGCGCCGGCCTCCGCTTCCCTGGTGCCGGCGTCGAGCTTTTCCTGGCCGGCGGCCAGGGCGGCCGTCTGCTGCCCCAGCTGGGCCTCGATCGCCGATGCCGGCAGCCCGGCGGCGGTCATCTGCGCCTCGGCCGCGGCCAGTTGTTCCTTACCGGCGGCCAGATCGGCCGCGGCCTTGTCCAGTGCGGTCTTGCCCGCGGCTGCCTTGGCCTCGCCGGCGGCGAGATCCCCGGAGGCCTTGTCCAGCTGGGCCTGGGTGGCGAACGGGTCGATGGTTCCCCTGACGTCCGGGAGGGCCTCGAGCTTGGTCAGGGCAGCGGACACCGCATCCTTGCCCGCCTGGCTGAACCGGGCGTCATTGGCCTGGAAGACAACCCCGGCAGAGCCGCCGGATGACGCCGGCAGCTCCTGTTGGAGCTTGTCGGCCATCTGCTGGGTTTCCGTGCCTGGAATCTGGAAGTTGTTGGACAGCGCGCCGGAGAAGGCTGCCGCTGCGCCGCCCACTGCCAGCAGGATCGCCAGCCAGAGCGCGACGACGAGCCACCGGTGACGGTAGGAAAACTTGCCGAGGCGGTACAGGAGTAGTGCCATGTCAGGACCGTTCTGCGTTGCGGGTGGAAGGTTTGGCGGAGGATTCATTCGACGGGGGATCCGATGCCGGCCCGGCGAAACCGGATCCGAGGAGGCCCATCGAATCGATGAGCAGTTGGCGGAGGATCGCCAGTGACTCAGGCGAGAGATCGGGGCCGCAGCGGCGGAACCATACGTCCATGGCCGCCTTGCCGCAGGAGACCACCGAACCCGCGAGGGCCCGGACGTAGAGCTCGTCCTGGTCGGCACCGAGATTGTTTTCAGTCCCGGTGCCCTGTTCAGACCCGGTGCCCTGGGGAGAACGCTCGCGCGCCGCAGCAACAATCTGCTCGGTGCAGTGGTCCCAGGCCTCCAGCTCGGAGCGCGCCATGAGCGGGTTGCCCTGGGTCAGGCCGAACAGTTCGGCCAGCGGCGCCACCGTCATGGGATCCGCCAGGGCCACCAAAGCGGCGCGGGCGGATTCGAGGATGGGTTCATCAGCGGGGCGCCGGCGGAACTGCTCGAGTGCGCTGTCCAGGAAACCGTGGGTCACCGACGCAATGGCGGCTTCGGTGCTGCTGAAGTAGTTGAAGAAGGTCCGGCGTGAGATGGCCGCCGCTTCTGCAATGTCCTCGACCGTGAAGTTGCCGGGGCCGTGTTGCCGCAGAAGGGCAAGCGTGGAACCGGTAATGGCCTGCCGGGTGGCGGCCTTGTTCAGCTCGCGCCGGGAAACGGGCCCGCTGGCGCTGGTTGACGGGGAATCTAACGCCGCAGTCGGCGACGGCGGGGAAGAACTGGAAGTGGACACCCAGTTACACTATGTGCAAGTTTACACTCTGCGCAACCGGGCGTGCGGTTTCAAGTACCGCAGGAAAATTCACAGCCTCTTCACAGCCGGGCAAAAGCCGTTCTTGAGGAGGAGGGTGCATCCTTATGTCGTAGCCGGCACGGCGGCAATGGTGCCTCAAGGCCGGCGGAGCGAGGAGTGAACATGGAGCGTTCAAAGAAGGTGGCTCTCGGCTTGGGCGCCACAGCCTTGGCACTGGGTGCCGGCTTCAGTGTCACCGGCATGGCGGCCGCAACGACAACCACTCCCACGCCCACACGGACATCAAGCAGCCCGTTCAGCGCTCCCGGTGACGGACCGCGTTTTGACGGCGGCGGGCACGGGCATGGACATGGGCGCGGCCACGGTGCCGTCAAAGCGGACTCAGCGGCGCTGGCCGCCAAGCTGGGCGTGGACCAGGCCAAGGTGGAGGACGCCCTGAGGGCATTCCGCGAGGCCAACCGTCCGCCCGGCCGCAGTGCCGACGGCACCAAGCCGGACAAGGCAGCCAGGGAAGCGGCACTGGCAGCCTCGCTGGCCAAGTCCCTGGGGATCGATGAGGCCAAGGTCAAGGCAGCACTGGAGGAACTCCGGACCCAGGCGCAGACGGACCGGGCGGCTGCCCTGAAAGGCCGGCTGGATCAGGCGGTGAAGGACGGCACACTTACGCAGGCCGAAGCCGACGCGGTGACGAAGGCTGTCGAAAAGGGCGTGATCGGCGGCCGTTAGGCTTATCGGCGGTTCCGGGAGCTGCTGCGGCCGGTCACGCCGGTGGGGCTAGCCCGTCAGTTTGTCCGGTCGACGGCGGCGAGGATCGCCGCTCCGAGCTCCAACGGTTTGGTGAACTGCGGCCAGTGCCCGGTGGGAAGGTCCACGAGTTCCACATCGCGGATGCGGGCCAGCTCCTCAACGTAGGGGTGCCCGGCGTCCATCCACTCCGTCAGCAGAGAGGTGGGGAACTCGCAGGCAATCACCGTGGCCGGGACCTCGTAGCGGCGCACGTCGTGGAGGTGCTGCTTGTCGCAGGCCACAGCCTTCGGCTGCGGAATGGACCGTGCACGGAATGCTTCGCGCAGTCCATCGTCGAGGTCGGTGAGGTCGGCGTCGTCGAACACGTCCCAGGAAGGCAACGGGATCTCGTCACCTTCGGCAGGCAGCTCATCATTGATGACGCCGCCTTCCCCGAGCGGTCCGCTGTCCACGTAGACCGCCCGTACGACGCGGTCAGGGCGTTCATCCACGGCGCCGTGGACGATGGCGCCTCCGCCGGAGTGGCCGACGAGCACCAGTGGCCCCTCAATGCCGTCGATGGCTTCCACCACCGCATTGATGTGGTCGCGGAGCCCGATGCCGGTCCGCTTGGCGTCCTTCGCCTCCAGCCCCGGAAGGGTCAGCGCATGGATCTGGTGGCCCGCCTCCACCAGCAGGGGAGTGACCCCGGACCAGGATGAACCATCGAGCCAGAAACCGGGAACCAGAATGATGTCCATGCCGGTACCCTACCCTTGCTGCCTGCCGGCCGGGACCCATTTCGGCGTCCGGTCTTAAGGGCCCGGTCTTAAATGGGTGTACCCCGGGGATGAACCCGGGGCACACGCATTCTTGCGAAGGTCAGGCCTTGGACGCGGCCAGCTCACGCTCGACGGCGGCGGGTGCCTCTTCCTCGCGGAAGGCCTCACCGGTGCGCGGTGCGTTGTAGAGGGTTTCATCGAGGATCCCCTGACGCTTGGCCACAATGGTGGGCACGAGTGCCTGGCCGGCCACGTTGACCGCCGTGCGGCCCATGTCCAGGATGGGGTCGATGGCCAGGAGGAGTCCGACGCCGGCCAGCGGCAGTCCCAGCGTGGAGAGGGTCAGCGTCAGCATGACGACGGCGCCGGTGGTTCCCGCTGTCGCGGCGGACCCGAGGACGGAGACCAGGGCGATCAGCAGGTACTGGCTGAAGTCGAGCTGGATTCCGAAGAACTGGGCCACGAAGATCGCGGAAACGGCCGGGTAGATTGCCGCGCAGCCGTCCATCTTGGTGGTGGCGCCCAGCGGAACGGCGAAGGAGGCGTAGCCCCGGGGAACGCCAAGGTTGCGCTCGGTGACGCGCTGGGTCAGCGGCAGGGTGCCGATGGAGGAACGGGAAACGAAGGCCAGCTGGATGGCCGGCCACGCGCCGGAGAAGTACTGCTTGACCGACAGGCCGTGGGAGCGGACCAGGGCAGGGTAGACGCCGAACAGCACCAGGGCGAGGCCGATGTAGATGGCTACGGTGAACTTGCCCAGCGAGCCGATGGTGTCCCAGCCGTAGACGGCCACCGCGTTGCCGATCAGGCCCACGGTGCCCAGCGGTGCGATGCGGATGATCCACCACAGCACCTTCTGGATGACGGCCAGCGCAGAGGCGTTCAGGGCCAGGAACGGCTCGGCCTGCTTGCCCACCTTCAGGGCGGCGACGCCGACGGCGATGGCGATCACCAGGATCTGCAGGACGTTGAAGCTGACGGACGTGGTCACGGCGCCGGAGTCGGTGACCGTGGAGCTGGCGCCAAGGCCCAGGAAGTTCTTGGGGAACAGGCCGATGAGGAATGCCCACCAGTCGCCCTGCTTGCCGTCGTACTCCGCGTCGCCGGCGATGCCCGTGTTTGCGCCCGGCTGCAGGAGCACGCCCAGGCCGATGCCGATCAGCACGGAAACGAGCGACGTGATGGCGAACCACAACAGCGTGTTCCAGGCGAGCCGGGCCGCGTTGGAGACCTCGCGCAGGTTGGAAATGGAGCTCACCACGGCGGTGAAGATCAGCGGCACGACGGCGGTCTGCAGCAGCGACACGTAGCTGGAGCCGATGGTCTGCAGCGTGGCGCCCAGCCCGTTGGGGTTGGTCTTGGTGCTGCCGGTGTACTTGGCCAGCAGGCCGAGGCCCAGCCCGACGATCAGGGCGGCGATGATCTGGACCCCGAAGGAACCTGCCCACCGCGGCAGCTGGAAGCCGGAACGCCCGGCCGTGGATGAAGTGGTTTGATTGCTCACTCGAACAAGTTAGGGCGTGGAAAATACAGCTTCCACTCGATATTGAGAAATGTTACGCGCCCGGACTGGCCACGCGCGGCGCGGATGCCCGGAAATCCGGTGCCATACGGGACTTTTATGAAGTTATTCCCCCGACGGGTGTGGCAAACGTCTCGCCCCCCGCCGGGTCCCCTCAGCGGATTCGACGGGCCCAATCAGCGGAGAGACGGGTCAGCCGAGCATGGCGCGCTTGAGGGTGTCGAGGCCCACGGAGCCGATGTTGAGGGCCTTGGTGTGGAAGGCCTTGAGCTCGAAATCCGGCCGGGCCTCGAGCTCCGCGCGGATCTGCTCCCAGAGGCGCTGGCCCACCTTGTAGGACGGGGCCTGGCCCGGCCAGCCGAGGTAGCGTGCGAACTCGAACTGCAGGTTGCCCTCGCTGATGTCCAGGTTGGCCTTGAGGAAGTCCAAGCCCTTCTCCGGCGTCCAGGTGCCCGTTCCCCAACGTGAGGGAACATCGAGTTCCAGGTGGACGCCGATGTCGAACACCACCCGGGCAGCCCTCATCCGCTGCATGTCCAGCATGCCCATGTGGTCGCCCGGATCCTTGAGGTAGCCGAGTTCCTCCATCAGCTTCTCGGCGTACAGGGCCCAGCCCTCACCGTGTCCCGAAGTCCAGCAGACATTGCGCCGCCAGCTGTTGAGCAGTTCGCGCCGGTGAACGGCGGTGGCGATCTGCAGGTGGTGTCCGGGCACACCCTCATGGAACACGGTGGTGGTCTCGGCCCAGGTGGTGAACGTGTCCTCGCCCGCGGGCACTGACCACCACATCCGCCCCGGCCGGGTGAAGTCGTCCGACGGTCCTGTGTAGTAGATGCCGCCCTCGTCGGTGGGGGCGATCCGGCATTCAAGGGTCTTCATGACGTCGGGAATCTCGAAGTGGATGCCCGCAAGGTCGGAGACGGCACGGTCGGACAGCTCCTGCATCCACGCCGTCAGGGCATCCGTTCCCTTGAGCCGGCGGGCGGGATCAGCGTTAGGGATCTCCTTGGCCTCCGCAATGGAGGCGCCCGGCTTGATCTGTCCGGCCACCTGTTCCTGGGCGGCAATAATCCGGTCGAGCTCCTCAACACCCCAGGCGTAGGTTTCTTCGAGGTCGACGGCGGCACCAAGGAACACCCTCGAGGCCAAGGCGTAGCGTTCCCGGCCTACAGCGTCCTTCTCCGGGGCCGCGGGCAGCAGTTCCTCCCTGAGGAAGGCGGCCAGTTCGGCATACGCCGCCCGGGCGGCGGCAGCGCCGGCGCCGAGCTTCTCCTGCAGTTCCGCCGGCAGCGGGCCGTCCGCTGTTTTGGCGTCGGCGGCGAGCTTGGCGAAGAAGCCGTCCTCGGCGGCGTACTTGGTGGTCTGCTCGATAACGATCGACACCTGGCGCCGGGCCGAGACCTTGCCGCCATCTTTGGCCGTCCGCAGCGACTCGATGTAGCCGCTGACGGCCGCCGGCACGCTGTGCGTGCGGCCGGCGATGTTCGCCCAGTGCTCCGCGGTGTCCGTGGGCATGAGGTCGAAGATCGACCGGATGTTCTGCGCCGCGGAGTCGATGTTGTTCAGTTCGGCGAGGTCCCAGCCCGAGTCGTGGATCTCCAGCTGGAGTCCCAGGCGTTCGCGCAGGGCATCGAGGGTGACGGCGTCGACGTCGTCAACGGGTTCCAGCCCCTCGAGGGCCGCCAGGGTCCTTCGCTCCGCCTCGGCGAACCTGCCGAGTCCGGCGGGGGAAAAGTCCTGGAACTCGGTGTCGTGCCCCGGGATGCCGAGCGTGGTGGCCAGGCTCGGATCCAGGGCGACGAGCGTGTCCGTGTAAGCGTCGGCGACGGCGTCGATGGCGGTCCGGGGGCGCGCTGGGGCAGCAGATTCAGTAGTCACCCCACGAGACTAACCGCGGGGTTCCGGTTATGAAAGACTTACTGAACTATTTAGCCCCGGCTCCGCTTCCAGGCACCCGGACCCGGCGTCGGCTCCAGCCGCAGCTGCTGCCGCCGCACCCAGTGGCGTGTGCTGGGCTTCGCCGGGCCGGCTGCCGCGGCGGAGCCCAGGGAAAGTACGACGGCGGTAAGAGCCGCCAGCTCCTCGGGCGTCGGTTCGCCCTTGGTAACAGAGAACAGGGCCGCGGCCGGCCCAACCGTTTCGGCGGGTTCGACAGCCGGAGTCTGGGCGCTCACAGCGGGATGTTCCCGTGCTTCTTCGTCGGCAGGCTCGCCCGCTTGTCGCGCAGCGCCCGCAGCCCCTTGATGATCTGCAGCCGCGTGTCCGAGGGTGCGATGACGGCGTCAACGTAACCCAGCTCTGCGGCCTGATACGGGTTAAGCAGCTCCTCCTCGTACTGCCGGATGACGTCGGCGCGCTTGGCCTCGACGTCGCCCCCCGCTTCGGCAACGGCGGCGAGATCGCGCCGGTAGAGGATGTTCACGGCGCCCTGCGCGCCCATCACGCCGATCTGGGCGGTGGGCCACGCGAGGTTCAGGTCGGCCCCAAGCTTCTTGGAGCCCATCACGATGTAGGCGCCGCCGTAGGCCTTCCGGGTGATCACGGTCAGCTTGGGCACGGTGGCTTCGGCGTAGGCGTACAGAAGCTTGGCGCCGCGGCGGATGATTCCCTGGAACTCCTGGTCCTTGCCGGGCAGGAAGCCCGGGACATCGACGAGGGTGATGATCGGAATGTTGAAGGCGTCGCAGTGGCGGACGAAGCGGGCCGCCTTTTCGGAGGCCGAGATGTCCAGGGTGCCGGCGAACTGCAGCGGCTGGTTGGCCACGATCCCCACCGTGTGGCCCTCGACGCGGCCGTAGCCGATGATCACGTTCGGAGCGTACAGCGACTGCATCTCCAGGAAGTGGGCGTCATCGACGATCTGTTCGATGACCTTGCGGATGTCATAGGGCTGGTTCGCGGAGTCCGGGATCAGCGTGTCCAGGGTGAGGTCGTCGTCGTCGAGCTCCAGCTCCTGCTGGTGCTCCTGCACCGGTGCCTCGGAGAGGTTGTTGGAGGGCAGGAAGTCCAGCAGTTCCCGGACGAACTCGATGGCGTCGGCCTCGTCGGAGGCCAGGTAGGTGGAGGTGCCGGTGGTGGCATTGTGCTGCCGGGCGCCGCCGAGGGTCTCCATGTCCACGTCCTCGCCGGTGACGGTCTTGATGACGTCAGGGCCGGTGATGAACATGTGCGAGGTCTTGTCCACCATGACCACGTAGTCGGTCAGGGCGGGGGAGTAGGCCGCGCCGCCGGCGCACGGGCCCATGATGAGGGAGATCTGGGGCACCACGCCGGAAGCATGGACGTTGTTGCGGAAGATGTCCGCGAACATGGCCAGCGAGGCGACACCCTCCTGGATCCGGGCTCCGCCGCCGTCGTTGATGCCAACCACCGGGCAGCCGTTGCGCAGCGCGAACTCCTGGACCTTCACGATCTTTTCGCCGTTGACCTGGCTCAGGGAGCCGCCGTAGACGCTGAAGTCCTGGCTGTAGAGGGCCACCAGCCGGCCGTCCACGGTTCCGTAACCGGACACGACACCGTCGCCGAGCGGCTTCTTCTTCTCCATGCCGAAGGCGGTGGAGCGGTGGACCGCCAGGGCGTCGAACTCCACGAAGGAGCCCTCGTCCACGAGCAGGTCGATGCGCTCGCGGGCGGTGTTCTTGCCGCGCGCATGCTGCTTCTCGATGGCTTCAGGGCCGGACGGCTGCTCAGCACGGGCCTGGCGGTCGCGGAAATCGGCAATCTTTCCCGCCGTCGTGGTCAGATCGTGGCTCATGAAGTGTCTCCGGCTCTGTAGCTGTTGTGCTGTGGCTGTTCTGCTGCGGCAGCGTGACGCGGGCCTTGGCTGCCGGTTTAAGTAGCATCCGTACAAATCCAAAGCCCTGTTGGCTAGTCTAGTGACGCAAATTCCCGGGACCGCTGTAGGGTTCCTACAATTTTCGTCCGTGGCGCCGACGGATGGGTCGATGTTACTCGCGGGTAACAAACTGCGGTTAGAGTGTCCCTATGACTTCGAGCAGCGACGCTTACCCTGTTCCGGCCACGCCTTACCGGGCCACCGGCAGCCTTCATGGCCGGACCATCCTGATGTCAGGAGGCAGCCGGGGAATTGGCCTGGCCATCGCACGCCGTGCGGCCCGCGACGGGGCCAACGTGGTGCTGCTCGCCAAGACCGGAGAGCCGCATGCAAAGCTCGAGGGCACTGTCTACAGCGCCGCCGAAGAATTGGAGGCCGCCGGCGGGAGTGCCCTGCCGCTGGTGGGGGACGTCAGGAACGACGAGGACGTCGCGCGCGCCGTGGACGCCGCCGTCGACCGCTTTGGGGGAATCGACATTGTCATCAACAACGCCTCCGCGATCGACCTTTCGCCGACGGATGCCGTAGACATGAAGCGCTACGACCTCATGCAGGACATCAACGTCCGCGGCACCTTCCTGCTCTCCAAGCTGGCGCTCCCTGCCCTGCGCAAATCCTCCGGCGGCCACATCCTCACGCTCTCGCCGCCCCTGAACCTCGACCCGAAGTGGGCGGGCCGGCACCTGGCCTACACCATTGCGAAGTACGGCATGAGCCTGACCACCCTTGGCCTTGCCGAGGAGCTCAGGAACGACGGCATCTGCGTCAACTCGCTGTGGCCGCGGACGCTGATCGATACGGCCGCCATCCGGAACATGGCCGGCGGTGAGTCACTGGTCCGGGCTGCCCGCGGACCTGAAATCATGGCCGACGCAGCCCATGCCGTGCTGACGGGTGCTGCGAACCGGGCCGGCGATGTCAATGCCGGCACCGTCAACACCGGCAACTTCTATACGGACGAGCAGGTCCTGGCTGCCGCCGGCGTCACGGATTTCACGCCCTACAGCCTGGGGGCCGCCGAGGAAGACCTCGTCCCCGACATCTTCCTGTGAGCCGGCTTCCCACCACGGGCCTTCCCGGCCGTGCAGCCCTGCGAGTCGCTAGGATTCAACTATGGATGCCGCACGCCCTGACGATAGCCGTGGACCACAGGAAAACCTGACCGGAGCGGGGGTCCTGCCCGAGCGGCCTGCCCTGGACCGGGAGGCCCTGTCCGACGCCAACTTCCTCGCCGCCACCGGCATCGCCCAGCTGACCGTTGTGGAGACAACCGGGTCCACCAACGCCGACCTTTTGCGGGCCGTGACCGTGGATCCCAAGGCCTGCCCGGACCTGGCAGTCCTGACGGCGGAGCATCAGACTGCGGCCCGTGGGCGGCTGGACCGCGCGTGGGAAGCGCCCGCCCGCAGCTCCGTTCTGGTCTCGCTGGTGCTGCGGCCCGTCAATGCTGACGGCCGCCCCCTGCCCACCCAGACCTACTCATGGCTGTCCCTCCTGGCCGCCGTCGCGCTGCGCGACGCGCTGGAGGAGACGGCGGGAATCCCGGCTGAGCTGAAATGGCCGAATGATGTACTGGTGCGCGGCGGAAAAATCGCCGGCATTCTCGCCCAGCTCGGCCCCCTCGGCGACGGATCGGTGCCGCCCGTCATTTTGGGCACCGGACTGAATGTCACGCTCACCGAGGACGAGCTGCCCGTGCCCACTGCCACGTCCGTCCAGCTGCAGGGTGCCGGAACAGTGAACCGCACGGACCTCCTGAAGAGCTATCTCTCCCGTTTTTGCACGCTCTACCGCAGCTTCTGCAATGCCGACGGCGATGCCACGGCCGGCCTGGCCGGCGGACCGTCGCTGCACAAGCGCGTAGAGACG
The DNA here is from genome assembly GCF_044054585.1 of Arthrobacter sp. UC242_113. NCBI lineage: Bacteria > Bacillati > Actinomycetota > Actinomycetes > Micrococcales > Micrococcaceae > Arthrobacter > Arthrobacter sp. UC242_113. Next base: position 587,785 of record NZ_CP171968.1, read on the forward strand.
GCGATGGTCACCCTCGGCCAGCAGGTCCGCGCCCAGCTTCCCGGCGACCACGAAATCATCGGCCACGCCTCCCGGCTTGATGACTCGGGCTCCCTGCTGGTGGTGGATGCCTCTTCCCACGAGCACGTAGTGACTGCCGGGGATGTGGTCCACTTGCGGCCGTGGTCCCCGCAGGGCGCGGAGAAGCACGGGGCCGCCAAGCACAGCTCCACGAAGCACAGCTCTGAGACACACAGTTCTGACCAGCAGGGGTTCGGCGAAAGCGGTTATGCGTAAAGAACTCCTCCCGGGTGAGCAGGTCATCGTGGTGACCCGCCCGCAGCCCAGGGTGCTGTTCGTTCCGGCGGTGGTTTTCGTTGTGGTGCCCGCCCTTGCCGCATTCGCAAGTGCGTGGATCATCCGCGGCGGCCTGTCCGTGCTTGCCCCGGACATCACCGGGGAAGGGACGTTCTGGGCGGTGGCCGGCTGCGTGCTGGCCGGCCTGTGGATCCTCCTGGGGTATTGCCTGCCAAGGCTGCTGCGGTGGCAGACCACCAGGTATGTCCTGACCAGCCAGCGGGTCCTGGCGCGCTACGGCATGCTCCGGCGCCGGGACCGGCAGGTTTTCCTGGCCTCGGTGCGTAATGTCACAATCAGCCAGTCGATGCTCCAGCGGATGTTGCGTTCGGGGAATATATCCTTGGATGCCGGGCACCATTTCGGCAACGTGCTGAAGGATGTGCCGGAAGTTGCCACCTTCCACAGGTTCTTGCTGGACGCCCTCGATGAGCTTCCGGACGAGGAACCATTTGGATTGGGTCAGGCGCCGGATGAGCCCGGCGCCCGGTTTTCGCGGGATGTGAGAGAAGGTGGAAGAGATGAACGATGAGGATCAGCGCGGCGCCCAGCAGACAGGCACCCACGAGACCGGCGCAGACGGGTATGGCACCCACGAGACTGCCACCGACGGGTTTGGCGCAGACGGTTTTGACACAGACGGGTCCGGCGCGCAGGACACCGGCCACCGGGAGGTTACGAACGGCGTCGTCGAGAATCCGGCCACCGGCACAATGTCCGCGGAACGCATTGCGGCCAAGGCCCTCGAATCAAGGCTTCTGGGCGGGGAGCGCAAGCTGCGCCGCCGCGAGGTGGCTGCCGGCGTTGGCCTGTCGCTGCTCTCGGCGCGCAAGCTGTGGCGTGCCCTGGGCTTCCCCAACTGGGGTGACGACGACGTCGCCTTCACGGAACGCGACCAGGCGGCCCTGTCCACGGCGGTGGGCATGGTCAGGGCCGGAATGCTCACCGAGGAAGCCGCCATCTCGGTGACCCGCGCCATCGGGCAGATGACGGACCGCATGGTGGTGTGGCAGATCGAGGCCCTGGTTGAGGACATGGTGCACGAACAGGGGCTGACCGACGCCCAGGCCCGCAAGCGCCTGGTCCATGAGCTGCCGGCGCTAGTGGACCCCCTGGAGGAAATGCTTGTCTACTCCTGGCGGCGCCAGCTCAACGCCGCCGTGCAGCGGCTGGCTGTCCGGGCCGAAGCCGGCCTGCAGGCCAGCGAGGAAGGCCGCGAAGGGGACGAGGACGACGCCCCGCTGCCGCTGGCGCGTGCCGTTGGCTTCGCCGACCTGGTGTCCTATACGAGCCTTTCCCGGCGGATGAACGAGAAGACGCTCGCCAAGCTGGTGCAGCGGTTTGAGAACAAGTGCGCGGAGATCATCTCCGTGGGCGGTGGCCGGCTGGTGAAGACCGTGGGCGACGAAGTCCTCTACATCGCCGAGACGCCGGCTGCGGGCGCCGAAATATCGCTTGCCCTGGCCGAAGCGTTCACACGGGATGAGATCCTGCCCGAGGCACGGGTTGCCATGGTCTGGGGGCGGATCCTTTCCCGCCTGGGCGACATCTACGGGCCCACCGTCAATCTTGCCGCCCGCCTCACCACGCTGGCCGATCCGGGGACCGTGCTGGTCGACTCGATGACGGCGGCGGCCCTGGACCAGGACGAGCGGTTCGTGCTCATTCCCCAGGCCGTGGAGAACGTCCGGGGATTCGGGGAGATCCAGCCGGTCACCCTGGCGCGGGGACGGGGCAAGGGCCTGGTCCTGGACTGAGGCGGCGTGGGCAGTCCTCCCCATCGCGGCGACAGGACTGCGCGGGTAGGGTGGCAGCGTAATGAACGGCCCCGGCGGCCGTTCTTGGACAAGCCGCCAGCGCCCATGTAATAGTCGAGGCTCAGAATTGTTCCGACGTCTCTACGGGGGAGTGGCGGAATGTCACCGGTCCGTGATGAACATCAGGGGCTAGCAAGTCGCGCTCAGGCGGCTGTGATTTCAGGGGAATAATAACGCTGTGTCAACTTTGTTCGGCAAGCTGGGGCTGAGGAACCGCCGCAACAAGATCGTCACTGGAACCGTCTTTTCCGTTGCTGCTGCAGCGCTGGTGGCCGGTGCCGTGATCTACCCCGGGTTCAAGACAACCGAGGTTGACCTTAACGACGGCGGCGTCTGGGTGGTCAGCAAGGCACGGAACGCTGTCGGCCGCCTCAACTACCCCTCGCGGGTCCTTGACGGTGCGGTGACCCCGGCCAGCACCACGTTCGATGTCCTGCAGAGCGCCGGAAAGGTATTCGTCGACGACGAGTCCGGCTCCACCCTGAACCAGGTGTCCGCCGCCAACATGAGGCTCGGCGGAGACAAGCAGCTTCCCGGCTCGGCGCAGGTGAGCTTCGGCGCCGACACCATCTCGGTCACCGACCCCGCCGCCGGGAAGATGTGGGCGATGTCCCCGTCGACGGTTAACGCTTTCGATGAGGAGTCCAGTGAGCCCGCCGTGGCGGGCTCCGAAGGGCTGGTGTCCGCGGTCGGCTCCGATGACCGCATCTATTCGGCGGATCCGAAGACGGGGCAGGTGACAGTGACCACGGTGGACGCCGCGGGGGCAGCCACCGGCACCGAGTCCGGCACATGGGACGGGCTGAAGGGCGCCGGGGACCTCCAGATCTCAGTCGTGGGGGACCAGGCTGTGGTCCTGGATGCAGCCGCCGGAAAACTGTTCCTGCCCGGCGGGCGCGAGGTGCCGCTGGCTGACGCGCGGGAGGCGAAGCTCCAGCAGCCGGGCCCGGCCTCCGACTCTGTGGCCGTGGCCACCGGCCAGGCGCTCCTCAGGCAGCCGCTGAACGGTGCCGCCGCGAAGGCCGTGACGTTCGGCGGCCAGGGGGGTACCGGCGGCGCCGGTGCAGCTGGGCGGCTGTGTCCACGCCGCGTGGTCGGGAGCCAACAAGTATGTCCGGGACTGCGAGAATGCCGCGGACAACAAGAACGTGCCCGTGCCCAAAGCCAGCGCCTCGCCCAGCTACGTTTTCCGGGTCAACCGGGACCTCGTGGTCCTGAACGACGTGAACTCGGGAAACGTGTGGCTGGTCAACCAGAACATGCAGCTGGTCAACAACTGGGACGACGTTGTCCCGCCCAAGAACCAGGCTGACGACCCTGACGAGGAGTCGGCAGACGACAACACCATCAACGTCCTGCCCGACCGCACCAAGCCGAACCGTCCGCCCGAAACGAAACCCGACGCCGTCGGCGTCCGGCCGGGGCGCACCACGGTCCTGAGCGTCCTCGACAACGACTCCGACCCCGACGGCGACGTCCTGACCGCCTCGCTCGGCGCAGAAGGGCCGCGGGCCGGCAGCATCGAAAGCATCTACGGCGGGTCCGCCTTCCAGATCACGGTGCCGGCCGATGCCGCGCCCGGAACCGAAACTTTCGACTACACCGCGGCTGACGGCCGCGGGCTCTCGGCCGGCGGCAAGGTCAACCTGAGTGTCGTGGGCCCGGACGAGAACCGGCCCCCGGCCTTCAAGCGCGGGGACCCCACCACGCTCCTCGTGGAGCAGGGCAAGACCGTCAGCCAGAACATCCTCACCGACTGGGCCGATCCCGACGGCGACGACCTCGTCCTGATGTCGGCCACCGCCGACAACGAGCAGGACCAGGTCAAGGTCCGCCGCGACGGCCTGCTTACCTTCCAGGACTCCGGGGCCTCGGCCGGCAAGAAAAGCGTCACCGTGTCCGTCTGGGACGGCCGCGCCACCACCACCGGCAAGGTGGTGGTCAACGTCCAGCCGCCGGGCGCGCTCGCTCCCGTGGTCAACGCCGACCACGTCACTGCGGTGGTGGGGCAGGACCTGGTCATCGGGCCGTTGAAGAACGACGTCGACCCCAACGGCGGCGCGCTGCGCCTCGCCCAGGTGGAGGCCGCCGGAGCCGCAGAGCTGGGCCCGGTCACCGACGGCGGCACCTTCACCTTCCGCAGCCGCACGCCGGGGCCGGTGTACCTGACATACCTGGCCAGCAACGGGCCGCAAAGCAGCCAGGGCCTCATCCGGGTTGATGTGGAATCCGGCAAGGACTCAGGAAATCCGGTCGCCGTCCATGACGTGGCGCTCCTTCCGGTGGGCGGCAGCGTGCTGCTGGACCCGCTGGCCAACGACTCGGACCCCTCCGGTGGCGTCCTGGTGCTGCAGTCCGTTGCGGTGCCGGAGAACGCCACGGCGTCCGTAAGCGTGATCGACCACAGCGTCCTGCGGATCACCGACATCGCCGGCACCAAGGACCCCTTCCTGTTCCGCTACACAATGTCCAACGGCAAGTCCTCCGCCACGGGAAGCGTCTCGGTGGTGCCTGTTCCCGCCCCGGCTGTGGTGGAGGCGCCGCAGCCCAAGCCCGATGAAGTCAACGTCCGCGTCAACGATGTCGTGACCATCCCCGTCTGGACAACGACACGCACCCGCAGGGCGAAAAGCTGACCGTTGACCCGGTCCTGCCGCAGGCCGTCCCGGCGGAGGACGGCAAGAGCTTCGTCTCCGAGAACACACTCCGCTTTATCGCCGGCAGCCAGCCCAAGACCGTCCGCGCCATCTACAACGCCGTGGACCCGCAGGGCCAGAAGAGCGCCGCCGCCGTCACCATCCACATCCTGCCGCTGGAGGGTGCCGAAAACTCCCGGCCGCAGCCCAGGAACCTGACCGCCCGGGTGGTGGCTGGCGGCACGGTGCGCATCCCTGTGCCGCTGGACGGCATTGACCCCGACGGCGACTCCGTCCAGCTGACGGGCATCGACAGCACGCCCGGCATGGGCACCGCGACGGCGGGCAGCAGCTTCATCGACTTCGTCGCGGCCGGCAACGGTGCCGGGACCGACACGTTCCGTTACAAGGTTGTCGACCGGCAGGGCGCCGTGAACACCGGCACCGTCACCGTCGGCATCGCACCGCGCAGCGACACCAACCAGAAGCCAACGCCGGTGGACGACCAGGTCAAGGTCCGGCCCGGGCGGCAGATCGCCGTCGAGGCTGCCGGCAACGACACCGATCCGGACGGGGACCTGATCAGGATAGTCAGCGACGGCATCGAAGCCGATGCCGCACTGAAGGCCACGGTCAGCAAGCAAAGCGGCCGCATCCTGCTGCAGGCGCCGGCCACCGAAGGCACCGTCAACGTCCGCTACACAGTGGCCGACGAACGCGGGGCCTCCGCGCAGGCGGCCATCCGGATGGTGGTGGACAGCAACGTTCCGCTCCAGGCACCGATCGCCCGGGATGACCGGGTGACCTCTGCGCACGCACTTGGCAAGACCGCCGTCGAGGTCCCCGTCCTCAAGAACGACGAGGACCCTGACGGCGTAGGCGAGAACCTAAAGATCAGCAGTGGCGCCGAGACCGCCCGCCCCGGTCCGGAGGGCAGCATGATCGTCGAACTGACGGGCCAGCCGCAGCTGGTGCCCTACACGGTTGAGGACGTCGACGGCCAGAAGTCGACGGCGATCATCTGGGTGCCGGGCCTCGGCCAGCAGGTTCCCACCCTTGCCAAGGACGAGGTCCTCGAAGTGGTCGCAGGCCAGTCCGTGACCGCGAACCTCGCCGAATGGGTCAAAGTACGGGGCGGACGTTCGCCCCGGCTGACCCAGGCCGACCGGATCAAGCTCATCGGTGCGGACGGCAGCAACCCGGTGGCCGGCAACGGCACAGCCGTCAGGTACACCGCGGACAAGGACTACGTAGGCCCCGGGTCCATCACCTTCGAGGTGACGGACGGTTCCGGCCCGGACGACCCCGCCGGACTCAAATCCACGCTGAGCATCCGCACCAAGGTGCTGCCCGACCCCAACCGGAACAACCCACCGGTACTGCTCGGCGGCGCGGTGGACGTTCCGCTGGGCGACCCGGCCGCCGCGGACCTGGCCAAACTGACCACCGACCCGGATGGCGACGACGCCGCGAACATGTTGTACGAGATCGCCGGCGCAGTTCCCCAGGGCTTCAACGTGTCCATCGACGGCGCGTCCCTGAACGTCTCCGCCAAGGACGGGCTGCGGCCCGGCGACGGGGGCGCCGTGCAGGTGAAGGCGAAGGACCCCCGCGGCCTTGACTCCACCGCCACGTTCCGGCTCGCCGTTACGGCGACCAACCGGGCCAAGCCGGTGGCCAATGACGACGTGGAGGCAAACGCCGCGGCGGGCAAGCCGGTGACTGTCAGGGTGCTGGCGAACGATGCCAACCCGTTCCCGGATACCCCGCTGAAGATCGTGGCGGCAACGGCCGAGACGGGCACGGGTAACGTCGTTGTGGAGGAGGATAGCGTTGTGGTTACGCCGGCCTCGGGGTTCTCCGGAAGCATGGTTGTTGCGTACACGGTTGCGGACAAGACCGGGGATGCCTCGCGCCAGGCGACGGCTAGGATCCGGCTCACGGTCAAGGACGAGCCGCTCGCTCCCACCACGCCCCAGGCACAGAGTGTGGGCGACCGCACTGCGCTGCTGAACTGGACTGCCCCGGCGGACCGCGGTTCACCCATCACCAAGTACACGGTGTACGGCGAAGGCGGCTACCGGCAGGACTGCCCGGCCAACTCGTGCACCCTGACCAATCTGGTGAACAACTCCAAGTACCACTTCCAGGTGACGGCGACGAACGAGTTTGGCGAGTCCGATCGCTCGCCGGCGTCGGCTGAGGTCCGGCCCGATGTCAAGCCGGAGATGCCGCTGGCGCCGGGTCTGAAGTTCGGAGACAAGCAGCTCTCCATCGCCTGGAAGGCACCGGCCAGCAAGGGCTCGCCGATCAAAACCTACGATCTGGAAATCTCACCGGCACCCAGCGGCCAGAACCCGCAGATCCAAAACCTGACGTCCACCAGCTACGTCTGGAAGGGACTCACCAACGGCGTGGCCTACAAGGTACGCGTCCTCGCCCGGAACGATGCGAAGGACCCCTCGGAGTGGAGCACCTACTCCGCGGCCGAGGTGCCAGCGGGGGTGCCGGTGACGCCGGCGGCCCCGAGCGTGTCCGATGGCGGGTCCGTGGGGGACCAGAGCCAACTGCAGGTGAACTGGACTGCTCCGAACAACAACGGTGATGCCGTTTCCGCCTACACACTCACCACGCTGCACAGTGGGGCAGTGGTCAAGAGCCAGCAGGTGGCCTCCGGCACGTCCCTGAACGTCACCGTGGGCAACTCCGAGGCGGACTATGTATTCACGGTTTCCGCCACAAACAAGGCCGGCACGTCCGGAACCAGCGCCCAGTCCGCTCCCATCCGGGCCGCGGGAAAACCAGGGTCGGTTAGCAGCGGTACTGTTCATGCCCCCGGAAACACCGGACAGCTGAAGGTCACGTTCACGCCGCTGACCCAAGCCCAGCGAAATGGATCGCAGGCATCGGAGATTGGCTACCGCTGGTCCACTGCCTACGGTTCCGGCCCCATCAATGCACCCGGCGGCACCATCTACGGGCAGCCGAACGGCAAAAACATCACGGTGAACATCATTGCCTTCTCCACGAAGAACAACGTTTCAGGGGATGCCAAGGCCATTGGTTCGGCTGTTCCCTATGGTGCGCCGGCCACGCCAGTGGTCACCGGCGAGACGTCAGCCAAGGGGGACCCGCAGGTTCACTGGACCTGGAACGCGCCCTACGACAACGGCCGGGTCATCAACCGCTACGAGGTCAGCTTTGACGGCGGCGGATTCACGTCTGTGGGGCTGAAACGCCAGTACAACCGTGACGGCGGAGGCTGGAACCAAAAGCATAGACTCCAGGTCCGTGCCTGTAACGGCACCGACGGCGACAAGGACTGCGGACAGCCGGGCTCTGCCGTGGCCACGTCAGGTGCTGATCCGACTCCTCCACCCCCTACGTCCTGGAGTATCAGTGCCACCCCGGTGCGCACTTGCACTGAGCCCAACAGCAGTACTGACAGCTACCGGAACAGCAATCCCGATCAGTGCCTCAGCCCTGGAAAGTGGTTCGATACGGGCATCTCCGCCCAGACCGACTACTACGTGCGGTGGGGCTCATCGGGCCGGCTCTGGTATCACCTGACTTCGGGACCCGCCGCGGGGAACTTTGCGCGCGGGGACACCACGTCCCTGGGGACCAATCCGCCGGCCGGAATGCCGCGACGGTAATCCCCGGTGCGCCAGCCGCCACACGAACTACGACTGCACGAAACAGAAGAGGAACAACCATGACAATGACTAGCGAGCAGGCCGACTGGTTTGCAGGGACGTTCGAGAAGCTTGTCGCCAATGTGGGCCAGGCCGTCCTGGGCAAGGCGCACGTCATCCGCCTGACCTTTACGGCGATGCTCGCCGAGGGCCACGTCCTCTTTGAAGATGCACCCGGTACTGGAAAGACCTCGCTTGCCCGGGCCCTCGCCGCCACCGTCCAAGGGTCCAACAGCCGCATCCAGTTCACCCCGGACCTGCTGCCCTCCGACGTCACCGGCGTGACCATTTACGACCAGAAGACCCAGAAGTTCGAATTCCACAAGGGACCGATCTTCAGCAACATCGTGCTCGCCGACGAAATCAACCGCGCCTCGCCCAAGACGCAGTCAGCTCTGCTGGAAGTCATGGAGGAGTCCCGCGTCACTGTGGACGGCACCACCTACGAGGCCGGGCGGCCGTTCATGGTGCTGGCCACCCAGAACCCGATCGAGCAGGCGGGCACGTACCGGCTGCCCGAGGCCCAGCTGGACCGCTTCCTGCTCAAGACCTCCATCGGCTATCCGGACCACGCCTCCACCGTCCAGCTCCTGGGTGGGTCCAACCTCAAGGACCGGTCCCGGGACCTGCAGCCCGTCATCACCACGCAGGCCGTGGCTGACATGGCAGACCTTGCCGCCACCGCGCACGTCGACACCGCCGTGCTGGAGTACATCTCCCGGCTCTGCGAGGAGACCCGCAACGCTCCCGAGACCCGCCTTGGTGTGTCGGTCCGCGGCGCCCTGGCCATGGTCCGGGCAGCCAAGGTGTGGGCCGCGAGCCAGGGGCGCAACTTCGTCCTGCCGGATGACATCAAGGACCTCGCAGGCGTCGTCTGGACCCACCGGTTCGTGATGGATCCCGAGGCAGAGTTCTCCGGGGCGACGGCGGAAGCCGTTCTGGGACGTGTCCTGGCTGATGTCGCAGCGCCGCAGCAGCGCGCCGCCGTCTAGCGTGCAGCGGTTTAAGGTGCGGCTGCCCCAGGTGCGGAGCTCTAGCGTGCGGCGGCCCGGGCTGCAGCTGCCCAAGGTGCAGCACCAGATTCGGCCGGCCAGGGTTTGGTCCGAGGCCAGCAGCCTGGCGCGGCTCGCGCTCGGCCCCGCCTGGCGAATGGCCGGCGGCGTGTGGGGCCGCCGCGTCCGGCCTGTCCTTTCCGTGGTCAGCGTCCTGGGCTGGTCCGTGCTGGCCGCTGCAGTTCTCCTGTGGGCGGCCGGAAACGCCTATGGCTGGCAGGAGGCCAAGGCTGCCGCCATTGCGGCCGTGGTCCTCTTTGTCATCGCCGGCGGCTTCATCCTGGGCAGGTCCTCCTATGGGGTCCTGCTTGACCTCGCGCGGACCAGGGTGGCGGTGGGGGACAGCGCCGTGGGAAGCATTGCTGTGTCCAACACGTCTGCCCGGCCTCTCCTGCCAGCTGACCTCGAACTGCCCGTCGGGGCAGCCACCGCCGTCTTCCACCTCCCGCGAATGAAGCCGCAGCAGGTGCACGAGGACCTGTTCACCATCCCGACGGCGCGAAGGGCCGTCATCGTGGTGGGTCCTGTGCGCTCCGTACGTGCCGATCCGCTGCACCTGCTCCGCCGGCAGGTGCTCTGGACGGAACCGCAGGACCTGTACGTGCATCCCCGGACCGTGGCGCTGGCCGGCTCCGCCGCGGGGTTCATCCGCGACCTGGAAGGCATGCCCACCACGGAGCTGTCCAGCGCTGATGTTTCCTTCCACGCGCTGCGCGACTACGTCCCGGGGGACGACCGGCGGCACATCCACTGGAAAACGACCGCCCGGACCAACAAGCTCATGGTCCGCCAGTTCGAGGAAACCCGCCGTGCCCACCTGGCCATTTCGCTGTCCATCAACACCGACGAATACGCCTCGGAAGAGGAGTTCGAGCTGGCCATCTCGGCAGCCGCGTCGATCGGACGCCAGGCCATCCGCGAGCAGCGCGAACTGGACGTCCTGACCCAGGCGGGTCCGCTGCGCTGCGAGACCGGCCGCAACATGCTGGACGACATGACCCGGGTCGTCGGCACCCCGCTGCGGAAGACCGCCGTCGACCTCGCCCGCACGCTTGCCGACACGGTGCCCAACGCCTCCGTGGTCTTCTTCGTGGTGGGCAGCCAGGTGACGCCCACCCAGCTGCGCTCGGCGGCCGCCTCGGTGCCGCCCGGCGTCCGAAGCCTCGCTGTGCTCATCGACCTGGGCGCCGCCCCGGCCCGCGCCAACATCGGCGACCTCACAGTCCTCACCGTGGGGGACCTCTCCGACCTTCCCTCCGTCCTGCGAAAGGCTGCAGCATGAGTGAAGCCACAGGTCTCCGCCCCCGCCGTTCAACCCGGACAGGCCGCCCAGAAAGCCCCGGCCGCCCGGTCACGCCGGCTGCGCAGTCCGCCTTCGCCGATGGCCGCCCGCTGTGGCATTTTGTGCTCGACGGCGCTGCCCTCACCGTTCTGCTGGGGCTCGGTGTCCTCGGGTTCAGCCTCAGCTTCGGCGGCGACCCGTATTACCTGATTGCCGGTTTTGGCGGGATCATCCTGGGCCTGTCCATCGCTGCCTGCAACGCCCACTTCCGGCTGGGGCTGGTGATCACCACCGCTGCGGCCTTTGGCGCCTACCTGGTGCTGGGGACAGTCCTCGCCGTACCCGATGCCGCGGTGGCGGGATTCGTCCCCAGCCTGGAATCCCTGCGGACGCTGTTGCTCGGCGTCGTCTTCTCGTGGAAGGACATGCTGACCGTCGGAGTGCCCGTGGGCACCGCGGGCGGTGTCCTGATCGTTCCGTTCCTGAGCTCCCTCATCACGGCCGTGGCCACCGGTGTCCTGACCTGGCGGGTCCGGAGCCCCTACTGGCCGCTGCTCCCGGTCCTCGTCCTGTTTGTCACCGGCATTGCCTTCAGCACCAACGCCGGGTTCCTGACCGTGGAACGGGGCATCGCGCTGACGGTGGTGGGGATCGCCTGGGCCACTTTCCGGCGGGACGCCCTGCGCCGGCGTGACACGCGCAAGGTCTCAGTGAACCGCCCCCAGTACGACGCCGGCACCGCGGGTAAGGCGCGCATGCGCCGGCTCGCAGCCGGAGCCGCGGTCCTGGCGGCAACGGTGGGAATTACCGCGGCCGTGTCGCCGCTCATCGCGGCCGGCGACGAGCGGCGCGTCCTCCGCAACGTCGTCGTTCCGCCCTTTGATCCCAAGGACTACGTCACGCCGCTGGCGAGCTTCCGGAACTTCGTCAAGGACAAGAAGGACGACGCCCTGTTCACGGTCAAGGGGTTGCCCAAGGACGCCCGCGTCCGGCTCGGGGCACTCGATTCCTTTAACGGCACCAACTACGCAATGGATCCGAACGGTTCCGGCAGCTTCAGCAAGGTCGGTGACGCGAAATCGATCAACACGCTCGCCGACGCCACGGACACGGTCCCGACGAATGACTACAGCCTGGACATCACCATTGATGACTACCAGGGCTACTTCGTTCCGGGCGGACGGAAGACCACTGGCCTCAGCTTCGGCCAGGGCTCATCCGGCGCAGCTTCAGGGCTGTACTTCAACTCCGGAACCGACACCGCGGTGACCACCCAGGGCCTGTCCAAGGGCGACTCCTACACGGTCCAGGTCTCGGACCCGGTCAAGCTGGAGCACGGGCAGCTGACACAATACGATTTCGCCAAGGTCAGCCTGCCTGACACCAGCGAAGTGCCGCCGGTGGTGGGCGCCCAGGCCAACGACCTGGCCGCGGACGCCCCGACCGCTGTGGACCAGGTCCGGCAGATCGAGGCCCATTTCCAGAAGAAGGGGGCCTTCAGCAACGGGCTCATAGCCGACGGCCAGCTTCCCAGCGTCTCCGGGCACGGTGCGGGGCGCATCCGCGACCTGCTGACCGCCGAGCAGATGCTGGGCGACGATGAACAGTATGCCGTGGCGATGTCCCTGATGCTGCGGCACCTGGGCATCCCCTCGCGCGTGGTCATGGGGTTCTACCCCGATCCTAAGAGCCCGGAGAATGGAGCCGGCGAAATCAAGATCATGGGCAAGGACGTGCACGCCTGGGTGGAGGTGGCGTTCGACCGGGTGGGCTGGGTGGCCTTCGACCCCACACCGCCCAAGGACAACGTTCCCATCCCGCCCGACCCGGAAAGCAAGTCCAAGCCGAAGCCCCAGGTCCTGCAGCCGCCGCCCCCGCCGCAGGAACCCGCCGACCTGCCGCCGGACTCCTCTCCCGACGCGCTCGACGCCGACGAGAAGAAGAACAATCCGTGGCTGCTGTGGGGTCCCATCCTCACGGCCATCGGCATCGCCATGATTCCCGTAGGCATCCTCGCCCTGCCGCTGCTGCTCATCGCCCTGCTGAAGTCCCGGCGCCGGAAGGCCCGCTTCACCGGCGGCGACCCTGCCCAGCGCGTCGGCGGCGGCTGGAACGAGGTCCTCAGCCTGGCAACGGACATGGGCGCCGCCGTGGACAGCCGCGCAACCAGGCGGGAAACCGCGGCGGTGGTTGCCGAGGCGTTCCCCGCCACCGGCGCCACCACCACCGTGCTGGCGCACCGGGCTGACGCCTCCATCTTCGGGGCGGGCCAGCCGAGTGAGGATGAGGTCCGGGAGTACTGGGACGTGGTGGATGGCTCGCTCAAGGAGATGACCGGGACGGTCGGCTTCTGGCGGCGCCAGCGGGCGCGGTTCTCGCCCCGGTCGCTGCTGGCCGAGGCCCGGACCGCCCTGGCAGCGCGGGGGTTCCGGCGGTGAATGCTGCACCTGAAACCGGTGGCGGACCAGTTGCTGCCGGAGGGTCTGCGGCTGCCGGGGGAGCCGGGCCCTGCCCGCGCTGCGGGCAACCTGTCCGCACCGGGGCAAGCTTTTGCGGCGCGTGCGGCACGCCACTGCCTAACCGGGGGCCCCGGCTCGACCGGGGAGCCACGCGCAATCAGGGCGTTCCGCCTGGCCCGGGCGGGAGGCAGACCGCTCCGATTCCCGGTAGCATCCCGGTAGGGCTGGGGGAAGGAACGGAAATGTCAGGCACGCTCACGCTGGTTCCAGCGGCGCCGGGCAAGCGTCTCGGCGCTGCCGTCCTCGATTGGCTGGCCCCGGTGGCCATTCTGACCGTTCTGATGTCCTTCGGGTTCGCTGGCATCACCAGCACGCGCAGCGCCGGGCTCATCATCTACGACACAAGCCTACTGGCCATCCTGTCGGGCATCGGCGCCGTATTGGTGCTTGCCTACGCGTTTGCCGCCGCAAGTGTCGAGGGCCGCTCCGGCAACACCATCGGCAACCAGCTCATGGGCATCCGCAGTGCTGACAAGGACGGGTACGCGCCAGGCTTCGGTGCTGTGTTCCTGCGGGGCGTCGTGACCGGAGCCGGCATCCTGCTGGCCGTCCTGGCCGCAGTATTGTTGGTTGTCTTGAGGTTGTTCGATGCCGCCCTGCTCATTCTGGGGCCGTTACTGCTCCTTGGGACTGCCTGGGCTGTGGTGGTGGTGCTCTCCAGCGCCTGGGACCGGAACGGCAGGCTTCGCGGATGGCATGACCGCGCGGCCAAAACCCTCGCGTTCGACGTCGTCCGTGGCCGCAACCCCGTGGCCACCGGCGGCATTGAAGGCCCGTACAGCTTCGCGCCGCTGGACCTGCCCCCGGTGCAGCAGGTGGCCTCCCCGGTTGCCTCCCGCACCCCGGTTGCTTCCCGCACCCCAGTTGCTTCCAACTCACCGGTTGCCTCCAACACCGCCGCTGAGCCGGCACCGCCGGAAGGCCCGGACGCCACGGGCCAATCGGTGAACGCTGTTCATCCGGATGACGCCATGGACCGCACCCAGGTGCGTGCCGGGGCGCGCCAGGACGCCCCCGAGGCGGTGCTGAGGATAAGGCTCGACGACGGCCGCGACTTCCGCCTGGAGCGGAGCGTCCTGATCGGCCGGAACCCTGCCCCCGCTGCCGGAGAATCCCAGGCGCAGCTGCTGCCCGTCCCGGACCCCGGCAGGACCATTTCCAAGACCCACCTCCACCTGCTCACGGACGGCACAGGCGTCTGGATAACCGACCGCCACTCGACCAACGGCAGCGCCATCACCACAGCCGACGGCATGCGCACGGCGCTGCAGCCCGGCGTACCCGCATTTGTCAGCCCCGGAACCACAGTTCACTTCGGGGACCGCACCTTCAACGTAGGACAGGCATGAATTCACAGCAGGCGGCCGGAACCCCAGGGACCGGCAGCGAGCCCGGCCTCAAGCTGAACTATGGCTACGGCACGGACCGTGGCCTTCGCCGCGAGCTCAATGAGGACTCCTACATCGCTTCGGATCCTGTGTTCGCCGTCGCGGACGGCATGGGCGGCCATGAAGCCGGCGAGGTGGCCAGCGGCATGTGCGTTCGAGCACTGGCCCAGCTGCCGCAGCTGGCCACGGGGGAGCGGACAGCCACCGCGGGAGTGGTGCAGCAGTACCTCGCCAGCGCCGACGAATCGATCCGTTCCGCAACCGGCTCGCGCGCAGGAACCACGCTCAGCGGCGTGGTGGTGGTGGAACAGATGGGAGTTCCCTACTGGCTGGTCATGAACATCGGGGATTCCCGGACGTACCGGCTGAGCCAGGGCCGGCTCAGCCAAGTCAGCGTGGACCACTCCGAGGTCCAGGAGCTCGTCGAGAGCGGCGAGATCACGGCCGAGGAGGCGGCGGTGCATCCCCGCCGGCACGTCGTGACACGCGCGCTCGGCGCCGGCGACGACACCGAGGCCGACTACTGGCTCCTGCCCATAGAGGAAGGCGACCGGGTGATGGTGTGCTCGGACGGGCTCAACGGGGAACTGACGGACGGACAGATTCTGGACGTCCTCAGCACTGTCGAGGACCCGCAGGAGGCGGTGGACGCCCTGATCCAGGCAGCTCTGCGGCGCGGAGGCCGGGACAACATCACGGTAATCGTCGTCGATGCCAGGAACGTGCTCAATGATGCCGGTGTGGCCACCACCGCACCCCGGACGGCCGCCGACGCGGAAGAGGAGGACACGCTGCCGCGTGCCGGAAGCGAGGATGCTGTCAATGGCCGCAGCTAGCTATGTCCCCGGCGGATGGCTGGGCCTCATCCGCTCGGGAACTGCGGTGATCCTCGACCCCGCCACCCCGGCCCCGCTTGTCAGCACGGTGTGGGATTTGCTGGAGACCAGCCCGGACGCAGCCGAGGTCCTGCATGCCGTCACGGGAGGGTTCGGTGCACCGCTGTCCGCCAGCCCGTGGTTCGGCATCATCGGGTTCAGCGACTCGCTGCGGGTGTTCCTGCGCGGCGACATCGACCTGACGGTCCAGCTTCCGTCGGGTCCCGTGAACCTCGACGGCCGGAACGTGACCACCTGGACCGAGCGCTGGCTGGAAGCCCCCGAGTGGTTCAGTGTTTCGGCGCCGGCCGGGGCGGCATCCCTGCAGTCAGAGTTGCCCGTGGTTGAAGGGGCCGTCCTCTTGCAGTCACTGCGGGTCAGTGTTGCCGGATCAGTCGGTTCCATGCCAGCCGGCGCCTTGCCGGCCGGTGCCTTGGCGGCCGGTGCCTTGGCGGCCGGTGCGGCGCCAGCCGGCGCTTTGCAGGCCGGTGCCGAGCCCGCTGGTGCCCTGCCCGCCGGCACGCCGACTGCCGCCGAGCTTCCCGACGCTCCGGAGGCTGAGGCCGCCTACTCCGAAGTGTCGGCTGAGACCATGGTGGGACTCACCGAGGACGCTTCCGTCGAGGCGCAGGAACCGGAGGAATCGGGGTTACCGGAGGCCGCCGTGCGTGCGACCGAGGCGCCGGCCCAGGCGGACGAGCACGAGCCCGCCGCGGAACTCACCGGTTCAGCCACTGAGTTCACCAGCTCGTACGACCATCTTTGGGACAAGACCGTGGTGCGCAGCATCGAGGACGCCGCCGTGCGGACCGGCGAGGAGGACGACGGCGGCGCTCCGGCCACTGGGGAGATGGCGGTTCCGGACATGGCAGTTCCGGAAACAGCAGACGAGGAAACAGAGGCTCAGGAGGCGCCAGCCCCGGCGCCCCCTTCACAGGCGGGACTGATCGACTCGGTGCCGTGGGCGACCGGAGGCGATCGTGCCCCGGGACCGGAGGTCCCGACGCCGTTCCCAGCGTCGGAGGTCCCGGCGTCGTTCCCAGCGCCGGAGGTCCCGACGCCGTTCCCAGCGCCGGAGGTCCCGGCGTCGTTCTCCGGGGCCCGGGTGCCGCCCTCATTCTCTGCGCCCGACGTCCCAGCGTCGTTCGCCGGCCCCCAGGTCCCGCCGTCGTTCATCTCCATGCCCGCCTCCGGGCAGGCGGCGGAAGGGGACCACGACGGCCAGACCATCCTCAAGAGCGAGCTCCCCAGCTCCGGAGCGCAGCAGGCAGGACACGGACAGGAAGGCGGGCCGGGCGCAGACGTCGGACAGGGCGGGGTGGCGGGCAACGGCCCGCTAGTGCTCGCCCGGGTGTGCCCCGGCGGCCATGCGAACCCTCCCACCAGCAGCCAATGCTTCACCTGCGGCACGCAGCTACCGGATGTGGCCGTCCAGGTGCCGCGCCCCAGGCTGGGCCGGCTGCGGTTGTCCACGGGTGAGCTGATGGACCTGGACGAGTCGATTGTGATCGGGCGGCAGCCGTCCGTGTCGCGGGTCCAAGGCGGCACCATGCCCCGGCTGGTCCAGGTGGCGAGCCCCGGCGGCGACATTTCGAGGTCGCACGTGGAGGTCCGGCTGGAGGGCTGGCACGTGATGCTGTGCGATCTGAAAGCTACCAACGGCACCGTGCTGGTCCGCGAAGGGCAGCCGCCGCGGCGTCTTGCCCAGAATGAAATGGCCATTATCTTGGACGGCGACATCGCAGAACTGGGCGATGACGTTTCCTTGCGCTTTGAGGAGATTCTGTGAGTTCCAAGCGGCCGGCGGCCCCACCGCCGCGCATCCCCGGTTTCAGCTACGTGAGCCTGCTCGGCTCGGGCGGATTCTCTGACGTCTACCTGTACGAGCAGGACCGGCCGCGCCGAAAGGTGGCGGTTAAAGTGCTGCTGTCCGGCCTGAAGACAGAGGGCGCGCGGCGCCGGTTCGAGTCCGAGGCCAACCTGATGGCCCAGCTGTCCTCGCACCCCTTCATCGTCACCATCTTCGAGGCCGAGGTGACCGGGGACGGGCATTCGTACCTCGCCATGGAGTACTGCTCGCGGCCCAGCCTGGACGTCCGGTACCGCCGGCAGCGCTTCAGCGTGGACGAGGTCCTCACCGTCGGCATCCAGGTGGCATCCGCCGTCGAAACTGCGCACCGTGCGGGCATCGCCCACCGGGACATCAAGCCCGCCAACATCCTGGTCACCGACTACAACCGCCCGGCTCTCACAGACTTCGGCATCTCCGGCACCCTGGCCGGCGACACCGACGAGGACGCCGGTATGTCCATTCCCTGGTCCCCGCCGGAACAGTTCAGGGACGGCAACGTCGACGGCGTGATGGTGGACGTGTGGGCCCTCGGCGCCACTTTGTACACACTGCTCGCAGGACGGTCACCGTTCGTGCTGCCGGGGGCCGACAACTCCCAGCGGGAGCTCATCTCACGCATCACCAGCATGCCCGTTCCGCGGCTGGGCCGCGCCGACGTGCCGGAATCCCTCGAACTGGCCCTCGCCACGGCCATGGCCAAGTCGCCGGCCTCACGCTATTCGTCGGCTCACGCTTTCGCCCTTGCGCTGCAGCGGATCCAGGCCGAGCTCAACCTGTCCGTTACGCCGTTCGAGGTGCTCGAGGAACGCCAGGACGACATGCACGTGGACGACGGCGTCGAGGAGACGCGTGTCCGCAACGTCGCCTCCATCGACCCGGACCGGACCGGAAGCGCCCCGACGTTCCCGGCCCGCACCAAGCCGCTGGACGGCGGAGTTGTTTCCCCGGGCACGGCCCAGGGGCGGGCTCCGGGGACCGCTGCACCAACGCCGCGGCCGGCCCGTGTGGCGTCCCAGGCCACCTTCTCGACGACGGGTACCGCGCCGGCCGCGGCGCCTGCGGCGGTGGTTCCGCCTGCGGACGACTGGGCGGGCGCCACGGTCCTGCGCAGCAACCAGCCCAAGGCCGCGGAGGATGATGCGCCCGGCCAGGCGGGGGACCAGCCGGCCGATCACGGGAAGCGCAACCTGTGGCTCGCCATCACCGGCGGAACGCTCCTGGTGCTGGCGGTCATCGTGGGCATTGTGGTGGCATCAGCCAGCCCGCAGCCGCAGGCCCGGCCCACCGAGACCGTCAGCAAGCCGCCCGCCGACGCCGTCGACGACGGGTCCGTGCCCGACGTCGCCAAGCTGGCCGGCAGCGCAGGCGCACAGGGCAAGGTGCGCTTCACCTGGACCAACCCGCAGCCGAAGCCGGGGGACATGTACAAATGGCGGATCAAAACGGTCAAAGGCGGCGGAAGCTATCTGTCGACGTCGGCAACCCGGGTGGACGTCACCGCGAATCCGGCGGAACCCACCTGCGTCCAGGTCATCCTGGTCCGCAGCGACGGAACCGCATCACCGGCGGGCGAGGATTCCATCGCCTGCCTGTAGCCCGGGCTGCCTTAACAGCCGGCAGCTTTGACATCCGCCAGCGGCAAGACGCATTAGGCGTAAACAGCTGCCCAGCATCGATCAGCACCAACGACAAGACAGGGAAACATGGGAGACCTGGCCATAGACTTCTGCGGCGAATGGTATGAGCCGGCCGATGAGGACATCTTCAGCATCGGCCGCGAGGGCGACCTGGAAGTGGACGACAACCCGTACCTGCACCGACGCTTTCTGCAGATCGCCAGGTATGACGGCATCTGGTGGCTCAGCAACGTGGGCAGCCGCCTCTCCGCCACGGTGGCCGACGGCACCGGCGGCATGCAGGCCTGGCTCTCGCCCGGCGCGCGGCTGCCGCTGGTCTTCAGCCACACCAGCATCATCTTCACGGCCGGTCCCACCACCTATGAATTCGCCGTCCACCTGAAGACGCCGTCGTTCCGGCAGGAGGCCAGCAGCGAAACCAGCGGCGGTGACACCACCATCGGCCCGGTGGTCTTCACGGACTCGCAGAAAGCCCTGATCGTGGCGCTTGCCGAGCCCATGCTCCGGCGTGAAGGCACCGGATTTACCGCCATTCCCTCCTCCGCGGAGGCGGCCCGGACCCTGGGCTGGGCCCTCACCCGGTTCAACCGGAAGCTCGATAACGTGTGCGACAAACTGGACCGTGCCGGAGTCGCGGGCCTCCGGGGAGGCGGCGGGAAGCTGGCCACCAACCGCCGGGCACGCCTGGTCGAGCACGCTGTCACCTCACACCTGGTCACCGCCAGCGACCTTCACCTCCTGGAAAAGATGCGCGAGGACAGCGAAGCATGAGGATCCGACTGACCCTGCGCCGGGACCCCGCCGAGGCCAAGGACCTGGCAATTACCGTGGACGGCCGCGCCACCGTCGCGGACATCGCCGCCGAGCTGTGGACGGCCGACCCCGCTCGGCGGCAGCAGCCTGCCCCGCCAAACCTCTCCCTCCGCATTGACGAGGCGTTCGTTGCCGGCGGCATGCGCGGCATCGTCTTGGACCGGACGGACAACCTCCTCGAGTCGGGGCTGCGGCCTGGGTCGGTCGTTTCGCTCACCCAGGTCAGCGACCGGTTCGGGAACCCGAACGACGCCGGCCCGGCCGCAGACCGCGGCCCCGCCGCGGCGACGCTGCGTATCGTCTCCGGGCCCGACGTCGGGCGGGAATTTTCCCTGCCCTCCGGCACTAGCTACATCGGACGGGACCGGGACGTGGACGTCCGGCTCACCGACCCCCTGACGTCGAAGCGGCACGCCCGCATCACCGTGGGGGAGAGCATCGAAATCGTTGACACGAACTCCGCCAACGGCCTCCAGATGGACGGTCTGCCGGTCACGCGTGCCACGCTGAACTCCTCGGACACCGTCACGCTGGGAGACACCGAGCTCACCGTGGTGCCGCTGGCGCGCAGCGGCGCGGCAGCTCCGACGTCGCCCCTGATGGACTTCAACCGGTCCCCGCGGGTGATTCCCCGGTTCGCCCCGGCCAAGCGCGTGCCCCCGGCCGGACCCAAGCGGCAGGAACACCACCCCTTCCCGTACATCATGCTGATCGCCCCGCTGATGATGGGCGCGGTGCTGTTCACGGTGACGCAGAGCATGATGTCAGTCGTGTTCATGCTGATGATGCCGCTGTTCATTGTGGGCCACTATGTGGACCAGAAGCTGCGAAGCCAGCGCGAGCGCAAGGAACGGCTGAAGCAGTTCCGGGCGGCCATGGCCGCCTTCCGGCAGGACACCACCGAGCTGCAGCGCGTTGAGCGGGCCGTTCGGCTCCAGGAGGCGCCGTCCGTCAGTGACACGGTCGACTCCATCTATAAGCTGGGTCCGCTGCTCTGGACCCACAGGCCGGAGCACTCCGGGTTCCTGGCACTCCGGTTTGGGCTCGGCACAGTGCCGTCCAGGATTCCGTTCGAGGAGCCGAATTCCTCGGAAACCGAGACAGAGTACCGGCGCGAGATTGAGGGCTGCCTGGACCAGTTCCGGCAGATCGAGGGCGTGCCGGTGGTTTCACAGCTGCGGACCGCCGGTTCGTTCGGCCTCGCCGGGCCGCGCGGACTCGTCGATGACGTAGCGCGTGGAGTGGTGCTGCAGCTCGTGGGCCTGCACTCCCCGGCGGAAGTAGCTGTCGCCGCCATCACCTCCGCCCGGTCCCGGGAACGCTGGGACTGGCTGCAGTGGCTGCCGCACGTCGGCTCGAGCCACAGCCCCGTCAGCGGCGACCACCTTGCTGCCGGCTCGGCAGGCGGCACCAGCCTGCTGTCCCGGCTCGAGGACCTCGTGGAACTCCGGGAAACTGCGATGCGTTCGCACGGCCCAGCGCAGGGTCCCGTACACCGGCCGGGCATTCCCGATGAAACCGCGGATGTTCCGGCGCCGGTGCTGCCGGCCGTGCTGGTAATCATCGAGGACGACGCGCCGGTGGACCGCGGCCGGCTGACCCGGCTCGTGGAACGCGGACCCGATACCGGTGTCCACATCCTGTGGGTGGCTGCTGGCGTCGAATCCCTTCCGGCCGCCTGCCGTGACTTCCTGGCAGTGGACGGTGAGCACGGCAACACCACCGGCCAGGTCCGGCTGGGACGCCACACCTACCCCGTGAGCTGTGAAAGCCTCGACGCCGAACTGGCAGGCCAGCTGGCCCGCATGCTCTCGCCCGTGGTCGACGCCGGTAAACCGCTGGAGGACGACTCGAACCTGCCCCGTGCCGTCTCTTACGCGACGCTTATCGGCAAGGACTTCCTGGAAAATCCGCAGGCCGTGGCGGAACGCTGGCAGGAGAACAACTCCGTCCGCTCCACCGCCGTCGCCAACCGCAAGGACAACGGTTCGCTGCGTGCCCTGGTGGGTTCCAAGGGTGTGGAACCTCTCCACCTGGACCTCAAGAACGAGGGGCCGCACGCGCTGGTGGGCGGCACCACCGGCGCCGGCAAGTCCGAGTTCCTGCAGTCGTGGGTGATGGGCATGGCTACCGCGTACAGCCCGGACCGCGTCAGCTTCCTGTTTGTGGACTACAAGGGCGGCGCCGCGTTTGCGGACTGCGTCCACCTGCCGCACACCGTGGGCCTGGTCACCGATCTCTCGCCACACCTGGTGCGCCGCGCCCTGACGTCCCTGCGGGCTGAGCTCCACTACCGGGAACAGCTGCTCAACAGGAAAAAGGCCAAGGACCTGCTCTCGCTCCAGCGCGAGGCGGATCCCGAGGCCCCGCCCTACCTGGTGATCGTGGTGGACGAATTCGCTGCCCTTGCCACCGAGGTGCCCGAGTTCGTGGACGGCGTGGTCGACGTCGCTGCCCGCGGCCGGTCCCTCGGGCTGCACCTGATCCTCGCCACCCAGCGCCCGGCCGGCGTCATCAAGGAAAGCCTGCGCGCCAACACGAACCTTCGGGTGGCGCTGCGGATGGCCGACGAGGACGACGCCACGGACATCCTGGGCGTGCCGGACGCCGCGTACTTCGACCCCTCCATCCCGGGCCGTGGCGCGGCGAAGACCGGTCCGGGCCGCATCCAGGGCTTCCAGACGGGCTACGCCGGGGGCTGGACCACCGAACGCCCGCAGCGCCCGCAGATCGACATCGTGGAAATGGCCTTCGGGTCCGGTCCTGCCTGGGAAACACCGGCCACCGACACTGCGGTGCAGGACGAACCGGCCGGGCCCAACGACATCGCAAGGATGACCGCCAACGTCATCGCCGCGGCGGACCTGCTGGCCATCGAACCGCCGCGAAAGCCGTGGCTGAACGAACTGGCCACCACCTACGATTTCTCGCTGCTGCCGAACCCACGCACCGACGAACGGCTCCTGCTGGGCGTGGCGGACGACCCCGCCCGCCAGGACCAGCCCACCGTCTTCTACCAACCGGACAAAGACGGCAACATGGCCATCTACGGCACGGGCGGCTCAGGCAAGTCCGCGGCCCTGCGGGGCATCGCCATCGCCGCTGCCGTCACCCCCCGCGGCGGCCCCGTCCACGTCTACGGGATCGACTGCGGCTCCGCCGGGCTCAAGATGCTCGAAGAACTGCCGCACGTGGGCGGGATCATCAACGGCGACGATGTGGAACGCGTGGGCCGGCTGCTGCGCTGGCTCAGCGACCTGGCCGAGGACCGGTCAGCCCGTTTCGCCGAGGTCCGGGCCTCCACCATCGGGGAGTACCGCAAGCTCGCGGGCCTGCCGGATGAGAAGCGCATCTTCGTGCTGGTCGACGGCATGTCCGCCTTCCGCGAGGCCTATGAGTACAGCAAGCTCTCCGGCCTCTGGGACCTCTTCCTGCAGCTGGCGACCGACGGCCGTCCCCTGGGCATCCACCTCGTCGTTACCGGTGACCGCCCCAACTCCGTCCCGGCGTCGTTGCTTGCCTCCATCCAGCGAAGGCTGGTGCTCCGGCTGAACGCCGAGGACGATTACCTGTCCATGGACGTGCCAAAGGACGTCCTCGGCAAGGCCTCGCCTCCGGGACGGGGGCTGCTGGGCGGCCACGAGGTTCAGCTCGCCGTCCTGGGCGGCAACTCCAACCTGGCGCTACAGGCGCGCGAAGTCCACAAGCTCAGCGAGGCCATGCTCCGCCAGGGTGTGGAACGGGCTCCGCGGATCGAGCGGCTGCCCGAGCAGGTCGACCTGGACATCCTCCCTGCCGGGCTGCCGGACCTTCCGGTGGTCGGCGTGGACGACGAAACGCTGCAGCCCGCCACTCTCATGGCCAAGGGCCCGCTGCTGCTCGCCGGCCCGCCCGGCGCCGGCAGGACCGTGGCCCTGGTGACCATGGCCTACGCGCTGCGCCGGTGCAACCCCGGCACCGAACTGGTCTACCTTGCCGCCAGGAAGTCCGCCGTGGCGTCCCTGCCGGTCTGGGACCGCTCGCTGGTGGGGGCCGACGACGTCGGGGATGCGGTGGAAGCGCTCACGGACCACGCCTCGGCCAATCCGGGCAAGGTGGCCATCTTCATCGAGGGACTCACGGAGTTCACGGACACCCTGGCCGAGTCCGGCATCGGGAGGCTCGTGGCGGCGTCCATCAAGGCGGACCAGTGGGTGGTCGGGGAATCCGAAACGTCCACCTGGTCATCGGCCTGGTCTCTCGCGCAGCCGTTCAAGTCGGGCAGGAGGGGCCTGCTGATCAACCCGGGCGATATCGACGGCGACAGCCTCCTCAATACCTCACTCGGACGCGTCGGCGCCGGCTTCATTCCCGGCCGCGGTTACATCGTCGGGAGGGGCAAGGTGCGCAAGCTCCAGATCGCGCTGCCGCCGGAAAACCGGCAGTAGTTGAGTATTAGTTAATTTGGTGCGCCGCGCGGGACTGTAGGAAGATACCCGGGACACAACTCGGCGCGGGAGGGTCCCGCGCGGGTGTAAAGGTTACTCCATGATCCGTCTTCCTCTTCTGCGCGGCGCACTGGTGCCCGGAACTGCCGCTGCCATGCTGGCTTTCACGGTTATGACCGGCGCCGCCGGGGCTGCCCAGGCGGCCTGCTTGCCGGAGGGACCCTGCCCGGAGTCGCCCGCGCCTGTGACTTCGCCGTCGTCCCCGGCCCCGGCCCCAGCCCCGACGGCGACGGCGACTCCCGTCGCACCCGCACCCGCGCCGCCGGTCCAGAAGGCGCCGGCACCTGCACCTGCACCCGCACCTGCGCCGGCGCCCGCGCAGCCGGTGCGACCGGCGGCGCCTGTGGCGCCGGTTCGGCCGGTTGCGACCGCGACGCGCATGGCTCCCGTACCGGTCACACCCGTCCCCGCTCCCGCCGTCGTCCCGGCGGCGAATGCCGGTGTTGTGGTCGCGGTCCCCGCCGCAACACCTCCGGTGACCACCGCCTCCGCCAGCCCGGACCCGTCGTCGTCCGTCTCTTCTGCCGAGTCCAGTTGGACCAAACCGATCGCCAGCCCCGCCGCCAGCCAGGCCGCCGCCGTCGTGGTCGCGGACAAGGGGTCGGGCCTCGGCGTCTTCGGCCTGTTTGCCGTCATGGGCGGCGTCCTCCTGGTGGGTCTGGGCGGACTGGCCTTCGCTTTGTGGAGCCGGAACCGTCCCGGTCACTGGTGAAGGCCTTCGCCGGGGGCGGTTCTGACCGGGACTTGGCATCCCCGGCACGTCCGGCACGTCCTGCACGTCCGGCACGGGTGGCCGGGGGCCTCGGCAAAATGTCCGGGCTGTAGGGCAAGATAGGTCTGTGAGCACACCATCAGGCCCCACAGAGCAGATATCCAGCACAGACAGCGCAGCCACCGCAACTGACCAGCTTGAGCCGGAAGCCATTCCCTCTGAGTCGGTCCGGGATGAGTACGAAAACTTGGCGGACCTCGTCCGGAAGTACCGGTTCGCGTACTACCAGGAGGACGAGCCGCTCGTTTCCGATGCCGAGTTCGACACTCTCTTTCGCCGGCTGGAGGAACTCGAGGCGCTGCATCCGGAGCTTGTTTCCAATGATTCGCCCACCCAGGAGGTTGGCGGGGAAGTGTCTGCGGCGTTTGCCGCCGTTGAACACCTCCAGCGCATGTACAGCCTCGAGGACGTGTTCTCCCTCGAGGAACTCCAGGCTTGGATTGCGAAGGCGGAAGCCGGGGTCGCCAAGTCCGGGAATCCGGAGGCCGCCTGGCTGACCGAGCTGAAAATCGACGGCCTCGCCGTGAACCTGCTCTACCGGGACGGCAAGCTGGTCCGGGCGGCCACCCGCGGCGACGGCACCACTGGCGAGGACATCACGCATAACGTGCTCACCATCAAGGAGATCCCGCAGCAGCTCAGCGGCAGCGGTTTTCCCGCCGAAGTGGAAATCCGCGGCGAGGTGTTCATCCCGTCCAAGGCGTTTGCCGAATTCAACGAGGCGCTGATTGAAGCGGGCAAGGCGCCGCTGGCCAACCCGCGGAATGCCGCGGCGGGTTCGCTCCGCCAGAAAGACCCGGCAGAAACCGCCAAGCGCCCGCTCCAGATGTTCGTCCACGGGATCGGCGCGCGCGAGGGCCTCGAGGCGGCCAGCCAGTCGGAGACCTACCGGCTTCTGGCGGAGTGGGGGCTGCCGGTCAGTCCGTACTTCGAGGTGCTCGGCAGCCCGGCCGAGGTGCTGGACTTCATCGAGAAATACGGGGACAAACGGCACAGCCTGCTCCACGAGATCGACGGCATCGTGGTGAAGATCGATGACTTCGCCACCCAGCGTGCCCTGGGCTACACCACGCGGGTTCCGCGCTGGGCGGTCGCCTACAAGTACCCGCCTGAGGAAGTGCACACCAAGCTCCTGGACATTTCCGTGAACGTCGGGCGCACCGGACGCGTCACACCGTTCGGCATCATGGAACCGGTCAAGGTGGCGGGCTCCACCGTGGGAATGGCGACGCTGCACAACCAGGACGTGGTCAAGGCCAAGGGCGTCAAGATCGGCGACATCGTGGTCCTGCGCAAGGCCGGCGACGTCATTCCGGAGATCGTCGGTCCGGTGCTGGCGCTGCGGGACCAGCAGGACCCGCCGGTGCGTGACTTCGTCATGCCCACGGAATGCCCGTCCTGCGGCACGCCGCTGGCACCCGGTAAGGAAGGCGATGTGGACATCCGCTGCCCCAACGCCAAGTCCTGCCCGTCCCAGCTGCGTGAGCGCGTGTTCCACGTTGCCAGCCGGGGAGCATTCGACATCGAGGCCCTTGGCTGGGAGGCCGCGATCGCGCTGACCCAGCCGACGGAGCCTGAAGTCCCGCCGCTGGTCAGCGAGGCGGCCCTTTTCGACCTGACGCCGGAGGACCTCGAACCGGTGAAGATCCGGCGCGAGAAACGGTCCAAGGGTGTTCCCACCGGCGAGTTCGAGCTGGTGCCGTACTTCTACAGCAAGGGCACGGCCAAGACGCCGTCAAAGCCCACGGCCACCACCGGGAAGCTCTTCAACGAACTCGAAAAGGCCAAGACCCAGCCGCTGTGGCGCGTCCTCGTGGCGCTGTCCATCCGGCATGTCGGTCCCCGGGCGTCACGTGCCCTGGCCAACCACTTCGGCACCATGGACGCCATCCGGCAGGCATCGGAGGAAGAGCTCGCGAGCGTGGACGGCGTCGGCCCCACCATTGCGGCTGCACTCAAGGAATGGTTCGCCGAGGACTGGCACGTCGAGATCATCGACCGCTGGGCGGCAGCCGGGGTCCGGATGAAGGACGAACGGGACGAGTCCACTCCGCGCACGCTCGAGGGACTGACCGTGGTGGTCACCGGGACCCTGGAAGGCTTCAGCCGCGACGAGGCCAAGGAGGCCATCCTGGTCCGCGGCGGCAAAGCGGCAGGGTCGGTGTCGAAGAAGACCAGCTATCTGGTGGCCGGGGACAACGCAGGCACCAAGCGGGACAAGGCCGAGCAGTTGGGTGTGCCCATCCTGGACGAGGACGGGTTCCGGGAGTTGCTGGCCAACGGGCCCGCCATGGCTGACGGGGATGGTGCTGCAGACGGTGCTGGCGCTGGGGGAGCTGGGGGAGCTGGGGGAGCTGGCGCTGGGGGAGCTGAAGCCCCGGCTGAGGATCCTGAGGCAACGCCGCACCCGGCCGACGGGGAGGATTCCGAGTGACACCGGATACCGCAAACAACTTGGACGTTACCGGGCTACTCGCAGTGGCCAAGGCCGCCGCGGCCGCCGGTGCCGGTGTCCTCGGCGAGCGCAGCAACGGCGCTCTGGACTCGGGGTCGGTGGCCAACAAGGGCGAAGCCGGTGACTGGGTAACCGCCTTCGATGTGGCCGCAGAGGAAGCCGTGCGCACCGCCATCCGCAGTCAGCGGCCGGACGACGTGATCACGGGCGAGGAGCACGGAACAACACGCCCCGAGCAGCCCACCGGGCTGCGGTGGTCCATCGATCCGCTCGACGGCACCACTAACTTCATCCGCAATATCGTCTATTACGCCACCTCAGTGGCGGTTGCCGATTCCGACGGCGTCTGGCTGGCCGGCGTCGTACATGCCCCCGCGCTGGGGCGCGTGTACTACGCCTCGCGTGGACAGGGCGCGTGGCTGGAACAGGACGGGAAGCGGGTGCAGCTCAACGGTCCGGTTCCCGGCCGCGCCGGCCAGATCCTGTCCACCGGCTTCAGCTATGACCCGGAGGTGCGCGCGGAGCAGTTCGCGGCGCTGGGCGGCTTCGTGGACGGCTTTGCGGACGTGCGCCGGCTCGGCTCGGCCGCCCTGGACCTGTGCATGGTTGCCGACGGAACCGTCGATGCCTTCGGCGAGCGGGGCCTGAACGAGCACGACTTCGCCGCCGGCGCCCTGGTGGCCGAGGAGGCCGGCTGCTGGGTGCGGCGCCCCCGGCTCACCAGCCCGCTTGACGGAGGACCCTCCGCCGAGGAACGGCTGTCCGCCTGGACATGCGCGGGCACGCTCGAGATGTCCGGCAAGTTCCCGCTCTAGCTCATCTGCGCATTACTCGTGACGCCGCCCGGGCCGACTGCGGCCGGGCGGTTCACATTTGCGGCGGCGTCAGGTTGTAGCGCGCGATGATGTCCGGCAGCCAGGGCGCTTCGGCGAAGCGCAGGCCGAAATGGGCCGCGAGTTTCTCGACCGTCTCGGGGTCAGGCAGTCCGGCTTCAATGTGGTTGGCAAGGCCCCAGAAGAAATGCTCGAATCCGGCCGGGCTGATCACCTCAATCATGCGGGCGGGCACCTTTCCCGCGTTCCACATGGTGTGAAGTTCATTCCGAGGCTTGGTGATGTACCCGCCTGCACCCAGGACCGCCTCGCGGTCACCGGAGCGGAACCCTATTTCGCCCTCAAGGACGATCGAGTATTCGTCTTCGCGGGTGTGGATGTGCGGCGGTACCAGCGCGCCAACCGGGAACGGGTGTTCCACGATGGACAGTTGCTGGTTAGTGTCCTCGCCAAGGAGCTTAAATACGACGCCTACGCCGCCGAGTTGCGCTTCCCTGCCCTGTCCGGGCTGCACGACGGTCAGCCGCGGAGCCCCTTCCTCGTTCATGGGCTCGTCCCTTCCTTGCCACGGAGTTTGCGGTGCAGGAATTATCGTCCCGTTAACCGTGCCGGTCCATAGGGAAAACAAAGCAGAGGCTATTCCGCCGCTGTCAGCCCGGACCTGATAGTTCAGTCACGGAAACAGCCGTTTCGCGGGGCGCATCGCTCTGCCGGCACTACCATTGACGGGTGCAGCCGCAGATCACCGTCCGTCCCGCAGTCCCAGCCGACTTTGCGGCCATCGCCCGTATCACCCGGGACGCCTATCTGGCGGCGGGCTACTTCGAGACCGCGGACCACCCGTACATGAAGCAGATCCAGGACGTCGCCACCCGCGCAGGCCGGGCCACCATCTGGGTGGCGGAGCGCGCCGGCACGATCGTTGGTTCGGTAACGCTGGCGCTGGCCGGCGAAAAGTACGCCGATATCGCCCTTGACGACGAGCTTGAGTTCCGCATGCTGGTGGTGGACCCGGCCGTCCAGCGCAGCGGCGCCGGCCTGGCCATGGTCGAAGCGATCATCGCGCACGCCAGATCGCTGGACGGGATCCGTGCCGTGGCACTGACCACCGGCGGGGACTGGGAAAGCGCCCACGGGCTGTACCGGAAGACAGGCTTCCGCAGGGTGCCGGAGCGCGACTGGTACGTGCCCGGCACCGACATAAAGCTGCTGGTTTTTAGGCTTGACGTCCAGCCCGCCTAGAGTGGAGCCGACTTAAAACCCCTAGTGAAAGGCGCAGCAGCATGCGCAAGACGTTCGGCACCGGCTCGGTCTGGGAACAGAAGCTCGGCTACTCCCGCGCGGTCCAGGTGGACAACACGCTCTACATTTCGGCCACTTCTGCCAGCGGCGAGAACGGCATTGTCGGCAACGACTTCTACGAGCAGACCCAGTTCATCCTGCAGAAGCTGGAGACCGTCCTGGCCGACGCCGGATTCGGGCTCGCCGACGTCGTGCAGTCCAAGCTGTACCTGACGGACATCACCAAGTGGGAGGACGCCGGCCGTGCGCACGGCGAAGTTTTCGGCGAGATCCGCCCCACGCTGTCGCTGGTCCACGTGCTGCCGTTCCTGGATCCGGAAATGCTCGTGGAGATCGAACTCGTCGCGCAGAAGAGCGCCAGCTAGAACTTCCCCCACCTGAAGCGCGAACTGGCAGCAGATGCCCTCAAATCCCGGTTTTGAGGGCGTCAGCTGCCGGTTCGCGCTTTTGTTTTCCCGACGCCCGGCCGCGGCCCAGGTGCCTGTCTCGACCGCCGCTAAATTGTCAGTGGCTCGTGAAAGGCTTCGGGCATGGAAAGCAGTGCAGCTGTCGAGACGATGGAGGCCATCGACGCCTCGGTCTCGGCGCTGGCTGTTTTGGTTCGCAGCACGACGGGTGACGGGGCCTTGTCGGGCGATCCGGCCGCGGATGGCGGAGGTGTTGATCCGTTGCGGGACCAGGCTGACGCGCACCTGGACGGGCTGGCCGAGCTGGCCAAAGTCGAGGCTCAGCTCGCGGCTTTGAAGGTGCAGCTCGTCGCCGGGTACGCCAACGCTGAGAAGGCCCTGGCGTCGCCGGCCGAGTCCCCGCAGGACCGCACCGTCAGGGAGATGGCTGTGACCTCGGAGATCGCGTGTGTCCTGACCATCAGCGAACGCGCCGCGAGTGCACTGCTGTGCGACGCCCTTGAACTGACCGGCGTCCGGCCGCTGACGCTGTCGGCGCTGCAGGCAGGAGCCCTGTCGTGGCAGCACGCCCGGATCATGGTGGACGAGACCGCGAACCTCGATCCTGCCGGGGCGGCGGCGCTGGAGGCGCACTTCCTGGACCCAGACGCGGCGGAGGCGGCCCGGGGCATCCCGGCTGGGGAGCTTGTCCCGTGCCGGTTCCGGGCGAAGGTGCGTACCTGGCGGGAGCGGCACCACCCGGTCAGTATCGAAACCCGCCACGCCCGGTCTGCGGCGGACCGGCGGGTGGAGTACGTCCCGGACCGTGACGGGATGGCATGGTTCTCGGCTTATCTGCCGGCGGATCAGGCGGCCGGGATCTGGGACCGCACCACCGCTGCCGCGCGGGCCATGCAGGGACCGGACGAGGCCAGGACCCTTACCCAGCTCCGCGCCGATGCCGCCTCAACCTGGCTCCTCACCGCCGGCCTCGAAGCCACATCCGCAGGTGGTGTTCCCTCGCCCGTGGCGCAGGTCCTGGTTACCGTTCCGGCGCTTTCCCTGCTCGGCGTGACTGAGGACCCTGCCATGCTCGACGGCTACGGGCCGATCCCGCCGTCCATGGCCCGGGCACTCGTCGCCGGCGGGGCCCAGTCGTTCCACAGAGTGCTGACCGATCCCCGCGACGGCGCACCGTTGGAGATCGGACGGACGAGCTACCGATTGACGAAGCCGATGCGGCAATGGCTGCGGCTTCGGGATGCCAAGTGCACGTTCCCGGCTTGCAACAACCATTCCCTGGACAACGAGGCCGACCACCTCCTCGCCTGGGCCCGCGGCGGACCCACCGGCATCAGCAACCTGGCCCAACCCTGCCCGAAGCACCACAGGCTCAAACACAACACCGCCTGGACCCCCACCGCCGCCAGCGCCAACGACCCGCCCAGCTGGACCTCACCCACGGGCCGGCATTATCCCAGCGAACAGCCCGACTGGGAACCACCACACTGGCCACTACAGATCCAAGCCATACTCGATGACCGGACCATGACCACTGGCCTTCACCCTGGCATGCCTAAACAAGCCGGTGTGCCCGAAACCACCGACCTGCACGAAAGCTCCGCTCCTCCAGAGACTGCGCCGGGGACAGGCAGGGAAGCAGCCTAAAAGGCGAGCTGGGAGTCAGCCTCCAATGTTCCGTGCCGTTTCTGGACCCAAACCAGGCGCGAACTGGCAGCAGATGCCCTCAGATTCCGGTTTTGCGGGCGTTACCTGCCAGTTCGCACTAATAGGAGGGCTAAGAAGCCGGGAGGCCGTAGCGGTGTTCGGGCCGGCCGGTGGTGCCGTAGCGGAGCTGGATCTCGACGGCGCCGTCGTCCGCCAGCGAGGACAGGTACCGCTGCGCGGTGGCCCGGGACACTCCCACCCGCCGGGCGACGTCGGCCGCCGAGTACTGCTCGCCGGGCACCAACGATTCCAGCACCGCAGCCTCCGTCGCCGACCGCGGCTTGGCCGACGGCGAGACGTCACCCGGAATGAGGGCCCGCTTCGCCCGCTCCACGGTGTCCTGGTCCAGGGAACCGGGCTGGCCGAGGATCCGCCGGTAACGGGCATACGAGCGCAGTTGCTGGGACAGGGATTCGGCCGTGAAGGGCTTGAGCAGGTACCCGAGGGCGCCGCGCCGGAACGCCGTCCGCAGCGACGCGGCGTCCGACGCCGCACTGAGAATCATCGTGTCCACGTCCAGCTGATGCAGGAGGTCAAGGCCCGAGGCGTCCGGCAGGTACACGTCCAGCAGCACCAGGTCCGGGCGCAGGCTGTGGATGGACTGCAGCGCCAGCGACGCCGAACCGGCCGGGGGCAGCGCCAGGAACCCCGCCACGGAATCCACATAGGCGGCGTGGAGCTTGGCGACGTGGAAGTCGTCATCCACGATTAGCACCCTGAAATCCTCAGACATCCTCGTCCTTCCGTCCGGTATTCATCGTCTTTGCGCGCCCATCAGTCCTTGCGCGCCGTGGTGGTTCCCGGCAGCGTGGCCATGAACACGGCACCGGGTCCGCCGGCGTTGCCGGGTTCAAGGACCGTGACGTCGCCCCCGCGCCGCCGCGCCAGCTGCCGCGCCAACGCCAGGCCCAGGCCCTGGCCGCCGGCGCGGCCCTGTCCCTGGAGAACACTGCCGCCTGCCGTCGTGAACCCCTCGGCGAACACCGCCTCGGGGTTGCCGCCGTCCGGCAGCCCGTCGCCGGAATCCGCGACGACGACGTGCAGGGTGCCGCCGCCGTCGCCCTCGTCATCCAGCAGTTCAAGCTCCACCCAGCGCTCGGCGGCCGTGCCGGCCACCGCCGCGTTGACCGCGTTGTCGATCAGGTTTCCGAGCACCGTGGTGACGTCCTGCGGCTCCGTCACCTGGCCCCGCACGAGGGTTTCCGGCCCGATCCGCAACGATACCCCGCGCTCGTCGGCCTCCACGCCCTTGGCCCCGATGAAGGCCTGCAAGTAGGGGTCCTGCAGCAGTTCGGCCTGGTCCACGGGGAACTTCAGCGGGCCAGTGGCGGCGAGCCTTTCGAGGTAATTGCGCGCCTGCTGGTGCTGGCCGATGCTCATGAACCCCGCGATCGTGTGCAGCTGGTTGGCGAACTCATGCCGCTGCGCCCGCAGTGCCGTGGACATGGTCCCCACGGCGTCGAGCTGCCGGGTCAGGTGCTGGAGTTCGGTGCGATCGCGGAGCATGACCACCCAGCCCAGGTCTTCGCGGCGGTGCAGGGCCTTCCGGGCGCTGGCCACGAGGACCTGCTCCCCGGCCACCAGCTCCACGGCCTCGCCCTCTCGGGCGTCGGGCAGAGTGAGGGCCTTGAGCCGGACTGGCACCGGGGCGTCCTGCCAGAGCTGGCCGGAAAGGTCAGGCTGGCCAAGGAGACGCTGGGCCGCGGCGTTGAACACGCTGATCCGGCCGTCAGCGGAGATGCCCACAACCCCCTCGTCCACCCCTTCCAGGACCGCCACCTGGTCATGCACCAGCGCGCCGATCTCCTCCGGTTCCAGGCCTAGCGTGAGCCGCTGCAGCCGGCGCCGGAGCAGGAAGGAGGCCAGGACCCCGGCGGCCAGCGAGCCGGCCGCCGTCAGCACGATCGGCACGATGTCCCGGGCGAGGCTCTGGCCGATGGACTCGGTGGAATAGCCGACGCTGACCTCGCCCACCACGGTCCGGGAACCTGAACCAGGTGCGAACACGGGGACCTTCGCCCCGGCCGACGGGCCCAGCGTGCCGGTGTTGCGGGTGGTCACCTCGCGGCCGGCAAGCGCCTCGGACGGGTCCGTACTGACGCGCTCGCCCAGCCGGTCGGCGTCGGGATGGGCCAGCCGCAGCCCCGTTTCGTCGGTGATCACCACGAACAGCGCACCGGTACTGGCCCGGGCGCCCTCGGCCACAGCCATGAGCGGCCCGGCCTTCAGTTCCGCGGGTGGGGGAGTGCCGGGCCGCCGGCTGATGGCCTGCACGTTGGCGCGGACGGAAGGGTCCGAGGCCACCGTCCGGGCCAGGGTCAGCGCCTGGTTTTCAGCCTCGCGGCCCAGCCGTTCGAACGTCAGCCACGCATGCACCGCACCGCTGAGGAGCACCACCAGTAACACCACGCCCAGCTGCAGAAGCAGCGTCTGGGGTGGAGAACCTGAGCGGAAGCCTGCCGGCGGGGCTCATCATGGCACTCCTTCGTGGGTCGGGCGGGCTGCAGGGCGGTTTGGGCCGGCTGCGGGCGTTTGAGCAGAATGAGCAAAATGCTCCCAATAAGCAGTATGCCAATCAATCGAGCCAAAGGCACTGCCGTGACCGCGGCCACTCTAACGTCTGTAGTACGCATCACACCGGGGTGGTGCTGTTCACTAAAAAGGAGCCGGCTGTGCTGGTATTACTTGGATTCGCCATGATCGCGGTTTTCATGGTGCTGATCATGACGAAGAAGTTGACGCCAGTACTGGCGCTGATCATCGTCCCCACCGTTTTCGGTCTGTTCGCAGGCGCCGGCCTCGGCATCGGCGACATGGTCATGGACTCGATGAAGTCCATGACCTCCACCGCCGCTCTGCTGATGTTCGCCATCATCTACTTCGGCCTGATGATCGACGTCGGACTGTTCGATCCGCTGGTCCGGTTCATTCTGCGCAAGCTCGGCAATGACCCCGCCAAGGTGGTCCTGGGCACCGCGCTCCTGGCCGCTGCCGTGTCGCTCGACGGCGACGGCTCCACCACCTTCATCCTCACCACCGCAGCCATGCTGCCGATCTACCTCCGCCTGAAGATGAGCCCGGTGGTCCTCACCTGCGTGGCCGGCCTGGCCAACGGCACCATGAACATCGTGCCGTGGGGCGGCCCCACCGCCCGCGCCGCCACCGCCCTGAAAATCGACGTCAACGATGTCTTCGTCCCCATGATCCCGTCGCTGGTCGCCGGCCTCGCCGTCGTCCTGGTCTTCGCCTGGGTGCTCGGCCTGCAGGAGCGCAACCGCCTCCGTGCCACCCAGCCCGAGCTCTGGGGAACGCCGGAAACCGCTGAAGGGTTCGACGGCGGTACTCCCGCCGGCGGCGCTGGTTCCACCGGCCGCGGTGGTTCGGGCCGTGGTACCGCACCTGTTCCCGCAACGGGCAGCCCCGCCGTCGGCGGTTCCTCGGTTGCAGTCCTGGAACGCACCGAGACCCTGGTTGACGACAGTGACACCGCCATGGCGGACACCGCCCTGGACCCCAACCGCAAGACCCTGCGCCCCAAGCTGCAGTGGTTCAACCTGGCCCTCACCGTCGCCGTCATGGGCATGCTCATCGCCGACCTCGTGCCCCTGCCTTACGTCTTCATGGTGGGCTCCGCCATCGCCCTGCTGGTGAACTTCCCGCACGTCAAGGACCAGGGCGCGCAGCTCGTGGCCCACGCACCGTCGATTGTGGCCGTCGTCAGCATGGTCATGGCCGCCGCAGTCCTCACCGGCGTCCTGACCGGAACCGGCATGGTCGAGGCAATGTCCGCCTGGCTGGTCCAGATCATCCCGTCCAGCATGGGACCGTTCATGGCAGTCATCACCGGCCTCCTTAGCATCCCCATGACGTTCTTCATGAGCAACGACGCCTTCTACTTCGGCGTGCTGCCCGTC
The DNA here is from genome assembly GCF_044054585.1 of Arthrobacter sp. UC242_113. NCBI lineage: Bacteria > Bacillati > Actinomycetota > Actinomycetes > Micrococcales > Micrococcaceae > Arthrobacter > Arthrobacter sp. UC242_113. Next base: position 623,564 of record NZ_CP171968.1, read on the forward strand.
CTCAGTGAGACCGCGGCCCACTATGGCATCAGCGGCGCCGAGATGGCCCGTGCCTCCATCACCGGCCAGCCGTTCCACATGCAGAGCCCGCTGGTGCCCGCCATCCTCCTGCTGGTCTCCCTGGCCAAGGTAGACCTGGGCGACCACCACAAAAAGGTCCTCTGGAGGAGCGCAGTAGTAGCCCTCGTCATGCTGGCAGTAGCAGTCCTAACCGGAGCAATCGGCATCCACTAGCAAGGCCGGGACCTGCAGGACGGAGCTATTCTCCGCGTGCTCGCTCGTTCCTCGCTTAGACGCACGCTTCCGAATACCCCCGCCCTGCAGGCCCCCAGCAATGAACACCTCGAGACAGCCGAGTTCGGAGAGTTTTGCGGACTCGGCTGTCTCGTTGGTGAGTTGGGCACACCGGCAGCGGGACGGACATCCGGAAGCGTGCCAAGGCGTGGGCCCACGCCGTCAGGGTTCCCTGCCCGAGCTTGCGAGGGAAGGGGGACGGTGGGGCGAACGAGCAGCACGCGGAGGATCGTCCGGCCCGGGGCCGGAAGGCGACCACAACTGCGCGAGCGAGTGCGGAGCGGCAGGGCAACGTGACAGTAGACTAGTCCGGAAACCCATTCCGAACTTGCAGGGAGATCCATGGCTGCGATCAACCGTGACGACGTCGCGCACCTAGCGCGGCTCGCGCACATTGAGATGAGTGCTGAAGAGCTGGACAGGATGGCCGGCGAACTTGCCGTCATCGTAGACGCGGTGAAATCCGTGAGCGAGGCCGCAGGTGACGGTGTTCCCGCAACTTCGCATCCGATTCCGCTGAGCAACGTGTTCCGCGAGGATGTGGTGGGCCACACCTTCACCGCCGAACAGGCACTCTCCGGCGCTCCGGACTCAGACGCAGACCGCTTCAAGGTCCCGGCAATCCTGGATGAGGACTAGAACATGACTGAAACCAACAGCACGGAACTCATCCGTCTTTCCGCAGCCCAGCTGGCCGCGAAGCTCGCCGCCCGCGAGGTAACGGCCGTCGAGGTCACCCAGGCGCACCTGGACCGCATCGCCGCCGTCGACGGGGGAGAACGCGGCGTCAACGCGTTCCTGCACGTCAACACGGAGGAAGCGCTCGCCGTCGCCGCCGAGGTGGACGCCATCCGCGCCGCCGGCGGGCAGGCCGCCGAGGAACTGCACGAGCTCGCCGGTGTTCCGATCGCCGTCAAGGACCTCATCGTCACCATCGGCCAGCCCACCACGGCCGGCTCCAAGATCCTCGAAGGCTGGCACAGCCCGTACGACGCAACCGTCGTCAAGAAGCTTCGCGCCGCGAAGATGCCGATCCTGGGCAAGACCAACCTGGACGAGTTCGCTATGGGCTCCTCCACCGAGCACTCGGCCTTCGGTCCCACCCGCAACCCGTGGGACCTGGACCGCATCCCCGGCGGTTCCGGCGGCGGGTCGGCAGCCGCCGTCGCAGCCTTCGAAGCACCGCTGGCCCTCGGCACGGACACCGGCGGATCCATCCGCCAGCCCGGCGCCGTCACCGGCACCGTGGGCGTCAAGCCCACCTACGGCGGCGTGTCCCGCTACGGCGCCATCGCCATGGCGTCCTCGCTGGATCAGATCGGCCCCGTCTCCCGCACCGTCCTGGACTCGGCGCTGCTGCAGCAGGTCATCGGCGGCCACGACCCGCACGACTCCACCTCCCTGCCGGACCCGCTCGGCGACCTTGTGGCCGCGGCGCGCCTCGGCAACGTGGACGGCATGAAGATCGGCATCATCAAGGAACTCCACGGCGAGGGCTACCAGGCCGGCGTCGAGAACCGCTTCAACGAATCCCTCGAGCTGCTCAAGGAGGCGGGTGCGGAGATCGTTGAGGTGTCCTGCCCCAACTTCCAGTACGCGCTGGGCGCCTACTACCTGATCATGCCGTCGGAGGCCTCCTCCAACCTGGCCAAGTTCGACGGCGTCCGCTACGGCCTGCGCGTTCTTCCCGAGGAGCCGCCGCTGACCATCGAGCGGGTCATGGGCGCCACCCGCGCCGCCGGATTCGGCGACGAGGTCAAGCGCCGCATCATCCTGGGCACGTACGCGCTGTCCGCCGGCTACTACGACGCCTACTACGGCTCCGCCCAGAAGGTGCGCACGCTCATCCAGCGCGACTTCGACGCTGCCTTCGAAAAGGCCGACGTCCTGATTTCCCCCACGGCGCCCACCACGGCGTTCAAGCTGGGCGAGAAGCTGGATGACCCGCTGGCGATGTACCTCAACGACGTCGCCACCATCCCCGCCAACATGGCCGGCGTCCCCGGCCTGTCCCTGCCCGGCGGCCTGGCCGACGAGGACGGACTGCCCGTGGGCATCCAGCTGCTGGCACCGGCCCGCGAGGACGCCCGCCTCTACCGCGTGGGCGCCGTCCTGGAATCCCTGCTGGAAGCGAAGTGGGGCGGTCCGCTGCTGGACAAGGCGCCGTCGTTGGCTGAGCTTGTCGGAACCCAGGAGGCAAAATAATGAGCACCGACGCAACCCTGAGCTTCGAAGAAGCAATGGAGAAGTACGACCCCGTACTGGGGTTCGAGGTCCACGTTGAACTCAACACGAAGACCAAGATGTTCTCCTCCGCGCCCAACGTGTTCGGCGACGAGCCCAACACCAACGTCAACGAGGTGGACCTGGGCATGCCCGGCGTCCTTCCGGTGGTGAACAAGACCGCCGTGGAGTCCTCGATCAAGATCGGCCTCGCGCTGAACTGCAAGATCGCCGAGTCCTGCCGCTTCGCCCGGAAGAACTACTTCTACCCGGACACCCCCAAGAACTTCCAGACATCCCAGTACGACGAGCCCATTGCGTATGACGGCTACCTGGACATCGAGCTCGAGGACGGCACCGTGTTCCGCGTCGAGATCGAGCGCGCGCACATGGAGGAGGACGCCGGCAAACTGACCCACCTGGGCGGCTCGGCCGGACGCATCCAGGGCGCTGAGTACTCGCTGGTTGACTACAACCGCGCCGGCGTTCCGCTCGTGGAGATCGTCACCAAGCCGATCGAGGGCGCCGGTTCCCGCGCCCCTGAGCTCGCCAAGGCCTACGTCGCCGCCGTGCGGGAAATCGTCAAGAACCTCGGCGTCTCGGACGCCAAGATGGAGCGCGGCAACGTCCGCTGCGACGCCAACGTCTCGCTGCGCCCGCACGGCCGCGAACGCTTCGGCATCCGCTCCGAGACGAAGAACGTGAACTCGCTGCGCGCCGTCGAGCACGCCGTCCGCTACGAGATCCAGCGCCACGCCGCCGTCCTGGACTCCGGCGAGCCGGTAATCCAGGAAACCCGCCACTGGCACGAGGACACGCGCACGACGACGTCGGGCCGGGAAAAGTCCGACGCAGACGACTACCGCTACTTCCCCGAGCCGGACCTGGTTCCCGTGGTTCCCTCCCGGGAGTGGGTGGAGGAGATCCGCGCGACGCTGCCCGAGCCGCCGGCCGAGCGCCGCAAGCGGCTGAAGCAGGACTGGGGCTACTCGGACCTGGAGTTCCGCGACGTCGTCAACGCCGGCGTGCTGGACGAGATCGAGGAAACCATCACCGCCGGCGCCACGGCTTCCGTGGCCCGCAAGTGGTGGATGGGCGAGATCGTGGGCCGCGCCAAGAACGCCGACGTCGACCCCGGCCAGCTCGGCGTCACGCCGTCCACCATCGTGGAACTCAGCAAGATGGTGGAAGCGGGCAAGATCAACAACAAGATGGCCTCCGCGGTGCTGGACGGCGTCCTCGCCGGCGAAGGCACCCCGGCCGAGGTCGTCGAGAAGCGCGGCCTCGCCGTGGTGTCCGACGACGGCCCGCTCCTGGAAGCCATCGACGCAGCCCTGGCCGCCCAGCCCGACGTCGCGGAGAAGATCCGCGGCGGCAAGATGCAGGCCATCGGCGCCATCGTTGGCGGCGTCATGAAGGCCACCCGCGGCCAGGCCGACGCCGGCCGCGTCAAGGAACTGATCCTGGAGAAGCTCGGCGTCACCGCCTAAGTACTCCCACCCAAACTGGGTCGCAGTTGTTGTCGTTTTGAGGGCTCATAACGACAACAACTGCGACCCAGTTGGGTTTAAACCAGTTGGGTTTAACCGTGGCTGAGCCGGGCCATGATGTCCTGCAGCGCCTCGCACACCACGCGGACCGACGCGCGCTTGAGGTTTTCCGGGCGCGCCAGGATATCGATCCGGCGCCGGGTGCTGATCCCGTGCAGCGGGATCAGCACGATGTCCGGGTTCAGCACGGGCCGTGCCGTGTGCCGCGGCAGCAGGCCAATCACGCTTCCCGAGGCCACCAGCGCCGCCACCGTGGAGTAGTCGTTGATCCGGTGCACGATGTTCAGCTCCCGGCTGGACACCGCGGCGACGGCGGACAGCACGTCCGCGGGGGAGTAGCCGGCGCGGCTGGTCACCCAGGGTTCGCCGACGACGTCGGACGCCGTCAGCGCCGCCTGGCCGGCCAGGCGGTGGCCCGCCGGGAGCGCAACATCCAGCGGCTCATGCGCCAGCGGTATCACCGCCACCCTTTCCTCCGGCCACTTGGGGCTGTGGTCCATCCGGTGCGCGAGCACGAGGTCGTACCTCGCTGTCAGCGCCGGAAAATCCTGCTGGGCGACGTCCTCGTCGGAGAGCAGCACCTTCGGCTTGTCGGGGCCGTCCAGGAGCCGGGCCAGCGGCGCAAACAGCGCCTGCCCCGCACTGTGGAAACCGCTTACGGTCACCGGCGCCACCGTTGAGCCGTGGTACGCGCCGATCGCCATCCGCGCGTCGGCCATGGCGCTGACGACGGCGGCACCGGCGTCCGCGAGCACCTGGCCGGCCTCTGTGAGGACCAGGTTCCGGCCCTCCTTGCGGGTCAGCGGCACCTCAACGCTTTTCTGCAGCTGGGCAAGCTGCTGGGACACGGCGGAGGGTGTAACGAGCAGGGTGTCGGCGACAGCCTTGACACTTCCGAGCGCGCCTAGCTCCCGCAGCATTTCGAGCTGGTGGATCTCCATGCGCTCCATCCTATTCCTTAGCGATTCCTTAATCGTCGATTGAGAAAATTCCCCTTGTGCTAACGGGTCGGGGGTGGCTCTAATAAAGGGAGAATTCCCCCCGCATGCCACCGCATGCCGAACGTAAGGAAGCCAATGAAGGCCCTCTATAAGGCTGGCGCCCACGCCGGGTTTGAGCTGACCGACCGCCCGGAACCCGAAGCCGGACCCGGCGAGGTCAAGATCCGCGTGTTCACCACCGGCATCTGCGGCACGGACCTGCACATCCAGTCCTGGGACGCCTGGGCACAGGGCATCATCGAGGCCCCGCTGATCGCCGGCCATGAGTTCTACGGCGAGGTGGTGGCCACCGGCGAGGACGTGCGCTACGTCAAGGTGGGTGACCGGGTGTCCGGCGAAGGCCACATCGTCTGCGGGATCTGCCGCAACTGCCGCGCCGGCCGCCGGCAGATGTGCATCCACACGGTCAGCGTGGGCGTGCAGCGGGACGGGGCGTTTGCCGAATACGTGGTCATTCCGGAGACCAACGTCTGGGTGCACCAGGACCCGTCCGTCACGCCCGAGCTTGGCGCCATCTTCGACCCCTTCGGCAACGCGGTGCACACCGCCTTGAGTTTCCCGCTGGTGGGCGAGGACGTGCTGATCACCGGGGCCGGGCCCATCGGCCTCATGGCCATCGCCGTCGCCCGCCATGCCGGCGCCCGCAAGATCGCCATCACCGACGTCTCCGCACCGCGGCTGGAGCTTGCCCGGCAGCTCGGCGTGGACCTCGCCATTGACGTCTCCAAGACGCGGGTCCGCGAGGCGCAGCAGGAGCTGGGCATGCGCGAGGGCTTCGACATCGGGCTGGAGATGTCCGGCCACCCCACGGCGCTGCCGGAGATGATCGACAACATGAACCACGGCGGCCGCATCGCCATGCTGGGCCTTCCCAGCCAGTCCATCGACATCGACTGGGGCAAGGTGGTCACGCACATGCTCACCCTGAAGGGCATCTACGGCCGCGAGATGTTCGAGACCTGGTACGCCATGAGCGCCATGCTGTCCTCCAGCCCCGCGGTGCACGCCAGCATCTCCGCCGTAGTCACGGACGTGCTGCCGGCCACCCAGTGGGAGAAGGGCTTCGAAATCGCTAAGGCTGGCGTCGGCGGCAAAGTGGTGCTCGACTGGTCGGAAATCTGACCCGCAACCTTGCCCGAAACCTGGCCCCAGCCCACACACCTTTCTGACAGTTTCCCAGCCGAGGAGAATCCGCCATGTACTCAGCCATCAAGAACCAGCTCCGTGCCGAGCTCGACGACATCCGCACCGCAGGCCTCTACAAGACGGAGCGCCACATCGACTCCGCCCAGGCCAGCCACATCACGGCCGGACAGATCGGTGAATCAGGCTCGCCCGTCCTGAACTTCTGCGCCAATAACTACCTGGGCCTGGCCGACCACCCCGAGATCATCGCCGCGGCCAAGTCCGCCATGGACGAGCGCGGCTTTGGCATGGCCAGCGTCCGGTTCATCTGCGGCACCCAGGACCTGCACCTCGAACTCGAAGCCAGGGTCTCGAAGTTCCTGGGCACGGAGGACACCATCCTGTTCTCCAGCTGCTTCGACGCGAACGGCGGTGTCTTCGAATCCCTCTTCGGCCCCGAGGACGCCATCATCTCCGACGCCCTGAACCATGCCTCGATCATTGACGGCATCCGGCTCTGCAAGGCGCAGCGGTTCCGGTACGCCAACCAGGACATGGCTGACCTGGAGGCGAAGCTGGTGGAAGCGAAGGACGCCCGGCGGAAAATCATCGTCACCGACGGCGTCTTCTCCATGGACGGCTACCTCGCCCCGCTGGAGGCCATCTGCGACCTCGCCGAGAAGCACGACGCCCTGGTGATGGTGGACGACTCCCACGCCGTCGGGTTCATGGGAGCCACCGGAGCCGGGACCCCGGAGCACGCCGGAGTCTCCCACCGCGTGGACATCTTCACGGGCACCTTCGGGAAGGCGCTGGGCGGCGCCTCGGGCGGCTACGTGTCCGGCCGCGCCGAAGTGGTGGCCATGCTCCGGCAGAAGGCCCGCCCCTACCTCTTCTCGAACTCGCTCGCCCCGGCCATCGTGGCGGCCACCATCAAGGCCCTCGAGCTCGTGCAGGCCTCCGGCGAGCTGCGGAGCGCGCTGTTCCGCAACGCTGAGCTGTTCCGCCGCCGGATGACGGAGGAAGGCTTCGAGCTGCTCGACGGCGAGCACGCCATTGTGCCGGTCATGTTCGGCGACGCCGTGCTGGCGGCGAAGGTGGCCGACCAGATGCTCCAGCACGGGGTCTACGTGACGGCCTTCAGCTTCCCCGTAGTGCCCCGCGGTGCCGCCCGGATCCGTGTCCAGCTGTCAGCCGCGCACTCAGCGGACGACGTTGAAACCTGCGTCCAGGCGTTCGTCAAGAGCCGGGACGGCGTGGCTGAGTAGGCTCCGGCCACCTGTAGCGTCCGGTCATCTGTAAAGATGGAGCCCATGGCATCAACGTATGACGTAGTCATTGTGGGCGGCGGGATTGCCGGGCTGTCCCTGGCCTCCGCGCTGGCCGGCAAATGCACCGTGGCACTCGTGGAGGCGGAGCAGCAGCTGGCGTACCACACGTCCTCGCGCTCGGCCCGGCAGCTCATCCCCAGCTACGGTCCGCCGGTGGTGCAGGAACTCACCGTCCGCACCCTCGAGCTGATTGCGGCGGAGGATGCCGGACGGCCCGAACCCGTGCTCTCCCCGCGGAGCTTTCTGCTGATCGGGGACGAAGAAACGGTGCGGGCCGAGGCCAGCGGCGAGATGCGCTTGATAAGCCACGGCGAAGCGCTCGGGTTGTGCCCGGCCCTGAAGCCTGAGTCCTTCTCCGCCGCTGGCCTGGACACCGGCTCCTTCGGCTGCGACGCCCCGGTGGTCCTGGAGGGGCACCGGGCGCGTGCCGAGGCTGCCGGCGTGGACATCATCACCGGCGCCCGCGTTCACTCAGCCCAGCGGCTGGGATCCGGCTGGGAGGTCGGCGCCGGGCAGGAAGGCTTCTCCGCCGGCGTTCTGGTCAACGCGGCCGGCGCCTGGGCGGACGAGCTGGCGGTGCTGAGCGGCGTCGAGAAGATCGGCCTGCAGCCGTACCGGCGCACGGCGGCGATTGTCGGCGTCGACCATCCGCTGCCGGAAGGCAGCCCCATGGTGGCCGCAGCCGACGATTCCTTCTACTTCCGCAGGGAAGGCAGTGACGTCCTGATCTCGCCGTCGGAACACGTGGCCAGCCCGGCGGAGGACGCACGTCCCCGTCCCGGGGACGTGGAGCGGCTCATCTCCCGGCTCAATACGCTGACGACGCTGGGAATCGGCCCGGTCCGGACGGCCTGGACCGGCCTGCGCACCGAGGCGGCCGACGGCGTACCGGTGGTGGGGTTCGACGCCGAGGCCCGCGGGTTCTACTGGCTCGCCGGCCAGGGCGGCTACGGTTTCCAGACCTCGTCCGGAATCGCGGAACTGGCCGCGGCCCAGATTCTGGCCGGGCAGGACGCCGGGCAGGACGCCGGTGCCGGGCAGGATGCCGGCACCGGTCCGGTATCCCGGACGGCGGATGCGCTGGCTGCGACGCGCTGGTCCATCCGGCGCTGAAGAATGGATGCATGAGCACCCTGATCACCAATATTGCCGAACTGATGACCCAGGACGCGGAGCACCGTGTCCTCAAGGATGCGGCAGTGGTGGTCGAGGGCGAACGGATCTCGTGGATCGGCCAGGCATCCGCCGCCCCGGCCGCCGACGACGCCGTGGATGCCGGCGGCCGGGCCATGCTGCCCGGCTGGGTGGACTCCCACACGCACCTCATTTTCGCTGGCGACCGGACGGCGGAGTTCGAGGCCCGGATGGCAGGGGAGGAGTACAGCGCCGGCGGCATCGCCGTCACCACTGACGCCACCCGGAACACCGGCGACTACGACCTGACGCGGCTGGCGCAGGGCCGCGTCGCCGAAGCTGTTTCGCAGGGCACCACGTACCTGGAGACGAAAACCGGCTACGGCCTGGACGTCGAGCAGGAGGCCAGGAGCGCACGGATCGCCTCGACGGTGGCGGACGAGGTCACCTACCTGGGCGCCCACCTGGTGCCGGCCGGGGTTGATGCGGACGAGTACACCAAACTTGCCTGCGGCCCGATGCTGGACGCGGTCCGCCCCTACGTGACCTGGGCCGACGTGTTCTGCGAACGGGGCGCCTTTTCGGCGGAGCAGTCCCGCGCGGTGCTGCAGGCCTGCCGCGACGCCGGCCTGGGGCTGCGGGTGCACGGCAACCAGCTGGGGCACGGCCCGGGGGTCCGCCTCGCGGTGGAGTTCGGCGCGGCGAGCGTGGACCACGTCAACTATCTTTCGGAGCAGGACATCGCAGACCTCGCCGCCGGCTGGTCCGGCTGGGATGCCTCCACCGGAACGGGCGCGCGGGGAACGGTGGCCACCTGCCTGCCGGCCTGCGACCTTTCCACCCGCCAGCCGCTGGCGCCGGGCCGGCAGCTCCTGGACGCCGGCGTGCCCGTGGCCCTCGCGTCCAACTGCAACCCCGGCACGTCCTACACGAGCTCCATGGCGTTCTGCGTCACCACCGCCGTCCTCCAGATGGGACTGAGTGTCCATGAGGCCATCCGGGCGGCGACGTACGGCGGCGCCCTGGCGCTGCAGCGTGAGTCCGGTAACGACGTCGACGGCGAACGCGCCGTGGGTTCCCTTGCCGTCGGACATCGGGCGGACCTCCACGTCCTCAACGCACCGTCCGCCACCCACCTCGCCTACCGCCCCGGAATGCCGCTGACCCACGCGGTTTGGCGTGCAGGGGTGCGGGCGCGGTAGTGTCAGGCGGTGCCATTACCCACCCCCCGTGACGGAAGATGCTCATTCAGGGTCTGCTAGAATCACAAAGCGTCATTTCTTCGTGACGTTTTTGGATCGTGAAAGGCCCTGCATGACACGCACCGACCGACTGACGGCCATCCTTGATCTCCTTGCCGAGGCCGGCCAGGTGGAAGTCGAGGAAATCGTCACCCGGCTCGGCGTGTCACCGGCCACCGCCCGGCGGGATCTGGACAGCCTGGCCAAGCGGCGGCTGCTGACCCGGACCCGCGGCGGCGCCACCACTGGAGCCCTGGCCTACGACCTTCCCGGCAGGTACAACCGGGACGACCACGCCGTGGCCAAGCAGGAGATCGCCCTGGCCGCCTCGGCGCTCATCGCCCCGGGCATGGTCATCGGCCTGTGCGGCGGCACCACGAGCACCGCCCTGGCGCAGATCCTGGCCACCCGCGAGGACCTCAACTCGCCGTCGAACCAGCCCACCCTGACGGTGGTCACCAACGCCATCAACATCGCCTCGCAGCTGGCCGTCCGGCCCAACATCAAGGTGATGGTGACCGGCGGCATCCTCAACACGCGGTCCTATGAACTCGTGGGACCGTATACGGACATCATCATGCAGAAGGTGGTGCTGGACATCGCCTTCATCGGGGTCAACGGCGTCGACCCAGAGGTGGGGCCCACCAACACCGGCGAGGCCGAGGCAACGGTCAACGCCCTGCTGGCCAGCCGCGCCAGCGAGTCCTACGTCATCGCAGACTCCTCGAAGGTGGGCCGCCGGGCATTCGCCACCATGGACGGATACAACTTCACCCGGCTCATCACCGACTCGGGCATTTCCGCGGCGGACAAGGCCGCGTTCGAGGCCCGCGGCACCGAAGTGCTCGTGGCCGGCGCCTAGAAAAGAAGCGGCTCAGAAGATCACCGGCGGGGCGTCCAGCACGGTCTCGTCCACCCTCCGGTCCACCCACTGCGTGAACGGTGTGTCGAGTTCGTACTTGCCCGCTCCGTTTTGCACCAGCATGCGGACCTCGGCGTTTTCCGGGTTGTTCAGCGACTCGAAATACTCCACGGACCAGTGGAACCAGCGCATGCAGAACAGGCGCATGGTCAGCCCGTGCGTGACCAGCAGGGCGTTGGGGGAGTAGTCCGGCTTGGACCAGTGCCGGTACAAGGTTTCCATGAATGAGGAGATCCGGTCGTAGACATCGGAGCCTGACTCGCCCTCGCGGAAGCGGTAGAAGAAGTGGCCGTAGGCGTTGCGGAGTTCCTTCTGGTCCTCGATGTCGCCGGAAATCTGGAAGTTGGCCCAGTCCTGCTCGCGCAGCCGCGGCTCCTCGATCACCCGCTCCGTCAATGGGCCCAAATTAAGGGCCTCGAGGGTCTGGTAGGCGCGTAGATACGGCGAGACGTAGACGCTCACCTGCCGGCCGTCCAGCTCGCGCCGGATGCGCTCCCCGGCGGCCTTCGCCTGCTCCAGTCCGAGCTCCGTCAGCGGAATCCGGTAGTCGGGCACCCTGTTGTAGATGGAGGTGTCCGCATTGGCCGCCGACTGGCCGTGCCGGATCATGATGATTTTCCCGGGAGCGCTCATAGTTCCCCAGCATAGGGTTAGCCCGCGGCCGGACAGGAACCGACTGGCTGACAGGAAAGTTCCAGCAGGGGCAGGCAAGATAGGAACATGTTGGTTCCCTCCCGCCGTCGGCTGCGGTTCGAAGTATGGATTGTCCTCGGGTTGTCGCTCGGCCAGTCCGCTGTCTACTCCGTGGTGCAGCTGCTGGACAAGATGACCCGGGCACCGCTGGCGCAGGGGACATCCACGCTGAACAGGTCGCAAAGCACGCGCGAGTACTTCGACCTCACCTACCAGTTGCTGGACATCATCTTCGCCCTGGTGCCGGTCCTGCTGGTGATCTACTTTCTGACAGACCAGCGCCAGGCGAAGTCCGGGTCCGGGCACGATGCCGGCTCGGCGTTCCGGAAGCTGGGATTCAACTTTGCCCGGCCGGGCAAGGACCTGCTGCAGGGGCTCGGGCTGGCCGCCCTGATCGGCATCCCGTCGCTGGGTCTCTATGCCGCCGGGCGTGCCCTGGGCATTACGACGGCGATCATCCCGAGCGGTTTGGACGCCTACTGGTGGACGGTGCCGGTGCTGATCCTGTCTGCCCTGCGCCACGCGGTGGTGGAGGAAGTCATTGTGGTGGGCTATCTCCTGGACCGGTTCGGCAAGTTCGGCTGGTCCATGCCACTGGCGATCTTTGTGTCCTCAATGCTTCGCGGCAGCTACCACCTGTACCAGGGGTTCGGACCCTTCATTGGAAACGCCATCATGGGCGTGGTCTTCGCGTGGGTCTACACCAGGACCCGCCGGGTGATGCCGCTCGTCATCGCGCACGCCCTGCTGGACATCGTCGCGTTCGTAGGGTTCAGCCTGTTCGGCAAAGCGGTCGGCCTGGGCTAGCCAGCGCCGGCCCTTAAAGCTGATTCGGCCGCCATCGGCGGGTGACGTCATTGGCACCCGCTGATGGCGGCCGAAGTGAAGGGCAGAAAGGGCGTCAGATGGTGACGGCGCCCGCTGCGGTTTCGAACGTGACCGAGAGGATGCCCGGCGTTCCGTGCGGGGCGACCCAGTTCACGGCGACGTCCTCCAGCGGCCTTTCGACGGGCTCGCCGAGCCACTCGGTCACGCGCTCGGCAGAGCCCGCGATCGTGAGGCTGGACATCTTCACATTGCTGTCATAGGCGTTGGACGGGTGCAGTTCCGCATCGCCCTCCCACTTCAGCATGTACGGGACCTGCGGGTCCGCGATCAGTCCCAGGATGCCGATCTGCTTCCAGACAAGCTCCCGTCCGTCGGGGAACTTGCGGTTGCCGTTGACCGCGGAGCGGCCCAGGCGTTCCTCGAAGGGGGCCAGGTCGTCAACTTCGACGCACCAGCCCATCCAGCCGCCGCCCGCGGCGGACCGGGCCCGGACGGCCTGGCCGAACGGTGCCTTGTCCGACGCCGGGTGGTCCAGGACCTCAACAACCTCGAGGTACTTGTGTCCGGCCAAGGGAATGATCATGTTCCGGGTCCCAAACCGGGGGTGCACCCCGCCCTTTACGGCTTCGACGCCGAGGGCAGAGGAGATACGTTCGGTGGTGGCCGCCAGGCCATCGTGTTCACAGGCGTAAGAGACGTGATCCATGCGCATGCCCTCATCTTGGCACTTTGTGAGGTGGCTCTCAGCTTAGGCCCACCTAACATTGCGAAAAGTCCATACTTTGACGAAGTTCTTCACAAAGCTGTGCGCTTAACAGTCCCATTCCGGCGCTGATCGCAGGTCATGAGTGCCAGCGAAGAAAGCCCCGGCTCGCTGGCCGGCAACCCTCCGGCCGCGGCTGAAAAGCGCTTTGTGGAGATGCTATGGAACCGGCCCGTGAGGGGCCGGGAGTCACACAGCCGTCACATTCTTAGCGCAGACGTCCGCCTGTTTCGTAAACTGGGCAACAGGTCATGAGTGCCAGCGACAGCCCCGGCTTGCTGGCCGGCAACCCTCCTTCCGCGGTGGGGTGCCCCGGGTGAAGACCTGGCCTGCCGGACAGCTGCCGGCGGGCAAGCGCGTAGAAGAGGTTTACCTGTGACGATTTCTGTCAGCACCGACGTACCCGCCGCCGCCCCAAAGGGCACCATTCCGGATGGCACTGTTCCAGACGGCCGGGTCCCCGATGGCATTGTTCCCGACGGGGCAAGCCAGCACAGCACTGTCCAGTACCTCAACATCGGCAGCCTGGAACTCGAGGCCGGGGGATTCCTGCCCGACGTGACCCTGGCCTACGAATGCTGGGGAACGCTGAATGAGGGCGGCTCCAACGCCATCCTCGTTCAGCATGCCCTCACCGGGGACACGCACGTGACCCGGGGCGGCACAGGGACTGAAGAGGGCTGGTGGGAACAGCTCGCCGGGCCCGGTGCGCCGGCGGACACCGACAGGTTCTTCGTCATTTCCATCAACATCCTGGGCGGCTGTTACGGATCCACGGGGCCGTCGTCGACCGCTCCGGACGGCAAGCCCTGGGGTTCACGCTTTCCGCTGGTGACGCTGAGGGACTCCACTGTGGCCGAGGCGCGGCTGGCTGACCGGCTCGGCATCCCCAGTTGGTACGCCGTGATGGGCGGCTCCATGGGCGGGGCACGCGCCCTCGAGTGGGCAGTCACTTTCCCGGAGCGGGTGCGCCGCTGCGGCGTGATCGCCGTCGGCGCCAGGAGCACTGCCGAACAAATCGCGTTCGCGCAGGCCCAGACGCTTGCCATCCGGCAGGACCGCCATTTCAACGGCGGCGACTACTACGGCGGACCGGAACCCGCGGATGGCCTGGCACTGGCACGGCGGATTGCACACATCACCTACCGGTCTGCCTACGAACTGGATTTCCGGTTCGGCAGAAACGCCCAGGCCGCTGAAGAGCCGCTGCAGGCCGATGCCCTGGCGGGCCGCGGCCGTTACCAGGTGGAGAGCTACCTCGACCACCAGGGCAACAAGCTGGTCCGGCGCTTCGACGCCAACAGCTACATCGCCCTGACGGAAACCCTCATGAGCCATGACGTCACCCGCGGGCGGGGGACGCTCAAAGAGGCCCTCGCCCGGACCACCGCTGATTTCTTCGTGGCCGCCGTGGAGTCGGACCGGCTGTACTTTCCCGCCCAGTCGCAGGAACTGGCAGAGTCGCTGCCCGGAAACGTGGATGTCCACATGATCGATTCGCCGATCGGCCACGACGGCTTCCTCACGGAGATCGGCCAGTTGAACGCCCAGCTCAGGGCACACCTCCTCAGCTGACCGGCAGCCCGGTCCAGGCGGCCGGGAGCCGGCTCACCGTGGCAACTCCAAAGCCATGCGTGTGCATTAATGCAGATGCGCCTTGCACTATTTGGCGTTGAGCTTGCTTCATTGGCAGACCATACTCGTTGAATCCGGCGTTCGTGGTGCGCATCACACCCCTTTCGCCATCGACCGGTCCCCGTGGCGTCGAGGAAGACGTCGAAGGAGTTTGCAATGAGTACGGAAAGCTCCGCCGCAAGGCGTGTAGAGGAAACCGACGTCAAGGCCTCAGGCCTCAAGAAAGTTGTCACGGCATCCATGGCCGGCACCGTCGTGGAGTGGTATGAGTTCTTCCTCTACGCTTCGGCTGCCACCCTGGTCTTCGGCAAGACCTTCTTCCCCAACGCCGGCACGGAGCTGGACGGCATCATCGCCGCCTTCCTCACGTACGCCGTCGGATTCGTTGCCCGCCCGATCGGCGGCATCGTCTTCGGCCACTTCGGCGACAAGTTCGGCCGCAAGCAGCTGCTGCAGCTAAGCATCATCCTGGTTGGTGTCTCCACCTTCCTGATGGGCTGCCTGCCGACGTTCCAGCAGATCGGTTACTGGGCGCCCGCGCTCCTGGTATTCCTGCGGTTCGCGCAGGGCTTCGCCGTCGGCGGCGAATGGGGCGGCGCGGTTCTCCTCGTCGCAGAGCACAGCCCCAGCAAGTCCCGCGGATTCTGGGCCAGCTGGCCGCAGTCGGCCGTGCCGATGGGCAACCTGCTCGCCACGGCCGTCCTGTTCATCCTGTCCTCGACGCTGACCCAGGAAGCCTTCCTCGGCTGGGGCTGGCGCGTGGCGTTCTGGCTCTCCGCGGTGATCGTTGTGATCGGCTACTACATCCGCACCAAGGTCAACGACGCCCCGATCTTCCTCGAAGCCCGCAAAGAGGTCGAGGCCGGGCACAAGGGCTACGGCGTTGCCGAGGTCTTCAAGCGCTACCCGCGCGGCGTCTTTACCGCCATGGGCCTTCGCTTCGCGGAAAACATCCTCTACTACCTCGTGGTGACGTTCTCCATCACCTACCTCAAGACCGTGGTCCAGGCCGACACGACGCGGATCCTGCTGCTGCTGCTGGTCGCCCATGCCGTGCACTTCGTGGCCGTTCCGCTGGTGGGCAAGCTTTCAGACCGTTTCGGCCGCAAGCCTGTCTACATGGCCGGCGCAATCCTGGGCGCCACCTGGGGCTTCTTCGCCTTCCCGATGATGGACACCAAGAACGACCTGATCATCCTGGCTTCCATCATGATCGGCCTGATGTTCCACGCGCTTATGTACGCCGGCCAGCCCGCGATCATGGCGGAAATGTTCCCCACCCGGATGCGTTACTCAGGCGTCTCCCTGGGCTACCAGGTGACCTCCATCGTGGCCGGTTCGCTGGCCCCGATCATCGCCGCGTCGCTCCTTTCCACCTACAAGTCCTCCGTTCCGGTGGCCATTTACCTGCTCATCGCCTGCGCCATCACCGCCGTCGCCGTGTTCTTCCTGAAGGAGACCCGCGGCGTCTCGCTCCACGACGTGGACGCGGCCGACGCCCAGGGCACTGCCGACCTGCTCGCGGCCGGCAAGAAGTAACGGGCCCCTAGTCCCGACGCCTACGAGCATCCAGCAGCTGCCCGGACCGCCATACACGCGGTCCGGGCAGTTGCCCGTTCACCGACACCAAGGATTTCCATGAAAGCAGCAGTCCTCTACTCGACCGTCGCCACGACAGGCAATAAGACCGATACTGCACGGCAGAAGCCCAGCTACAAGGACGCACGGCCCCTGGTGGTGCAGGAGCTGGAGCGGCCGGAACCGCGGGCCGGTGAGCTGGGCGTTGCCATCACCTACTCCAGCCTGTGCCATTCGGATCTTTCCGTGGTGGACGGTTCGCGGGTCCGGCCCCTTCCCATGGCGCTGGGCCACGAGGCGGTGGGGCGCGTCGTGTCCGTCGGCGCCGGCGTCTCCGACGTGTCCGTCGGGGACCACGTGGTGCTGGTCTTCGTCCCGAGCTGCGGGGACTGCCGCGCGTGCCGCGCCGGCCGTCCTGCGCTCTGCCACCGGGCGGCGGAGGTCAACGGCTCCGGCGACCTGCTGCACGGCGAGGCCTTGCTGCGGACGCCGTCGGGGGTGCGGATCAACCACCACCTGGGCGTCTCGGCCTTCGCCGACTACGCGGTGGTGGCCCGGGAATCGGTGGTGGTGATTGACGACGACGTCCCGGACACCGTGGCGGCGATGTTTGGTTGCGCTGTGCTCACCGGAATGGGATCGGTGCTGAATACGGCCGCTGTCACTGCCGGCCAGTCGGTGGCCGTCTTCGGGCTCGGGGCGGTGGGCCTTTCCGCTGTCATGGCCGCGTCCCTCGCGGGGGCCGGCAATGTGATCGCCATCGATCCCAATCCCGGCAAGCACCAGCTCGCCCTTGACTGCGGCGCCACGGCTGTAGGGACGCCCGACGACGCGGCCGGGCTTATCAGCGACGCAGCCGGCGACGGCGTCGACGTCGCCATTGAAGCCGTTGGCTCGGCCGGCGTGATCGCTGCCTGCCTGGGACACGTGACCCGGGGCGGCGCTGTCGTCTCGGTCGGCCTGCCCCATCCGTCGGCCGAGCTGACGGTGCCGGCGCTGCAGTTCGCCGGCGCCGGCAAGCGCCTGCTGGGTTCGTACATGGGCGACGCCGTTCCCGGGCGGGACATCCCGCTTTATCTGGGCTACTGGCGCGAGGGCAGGCTGCCGGTGGAGCTGCTGCACACCGACACCAGGCCGCTCAGCGAGATCAACGAGGGGCTGGATGCACTGGCATCGGGGCAGGTGGTACGGCGCCTGTTCCAGGCCTGACGTCTGATCGGAGACAGGGCAACGCCTGAACTGGACGCAGGCCTGACGGCTGGGTCCCGGCCTGCGCCCGACTCAGCCCGCCAGCACCCCTGCCCGGGCCTTCACTTCCTCTTTGAGTGACGCGACGACGGCCTGCACCGCGGCCGAGCGGAGGGATTCCGGCCGCGCCACCGCCCAGATGGGGAGCTGGCGCTCGAAGTCGTCGGCGAGCACGGGAACGAAGTCCGGCTGCCCGGCCACCATGAAGTTCGGCAGCAGCCCGATGCCTGCGCCCTGCCGCACCGCCTCCACCTGCGCGAAGACACTCGTGGCCTGGAAGCTGGAGGAGGGCATCGGCAGCTGCGAGGACCAGCGGTGTCCCAGCTCCGCCACCTGGAGCGCAGACTCAACGTAAGAGACAAAGCCGTGCTGCCCGACGTCGTCGAGCGTTTCCGGCAGGCCGTGCTCCGCGGCGTAGCCTGGGCTGGCGTAGAGGCGCAGGTAGTAGTTGCTCAGGAAGATGGTCTGGGCGTTGCTCACGTCGGTCCGGCCCACCACGATTTCGAGGTCCACGCCGGATCTGTTCTGGCTGACTTTCCGCGTGGCGCTCAGCATCTCGATGTTCAGCTGCGGGTTCTGCTGCTGCAGCCGGACCAGCGCAGGGGTGACGAACACGGCTCCGACACCGTCCGTCGTCGCCACGCGCACCAGTCCGGACAGGGCACTGTGGTCCTGGCTGATCAGGCCGGAGAGCGATCCGAGGGTGCTCTCAATGGCCTCCGCGGCCTCCACGGCAGACGCGCCGAGCTGTGTCAGTTCCCAGCCGTGCGGGCTGCGTTCAAGAGTGCGCCCGCCCAGCTGCTTGTCCAGGGCGAGGATCCTGCGGGAGATGGTGGTGTGGGTGGTGCCCAGCGTTTCCGCCACTGCGTTGAACCTGCCCAGGCGCGCCACTGTCAGCAGGATCAGCAGGTCGTCCGGGCTCGGAAGCCGCCTCTGGTCCACGGCAAGCCTTTCATCTGTGTGCATCGATGCACATACCGTCTGTAATTTTTCCCCTTGATTGCACTCTAGCAGGGTGTGATGGTGGACACAGACCTTCCGGCCCATGCGGCCGGATCCGAAGCAAAGGAGCTTATGACATGGCAGCAATCGGCTGGATCGGCCTCGGCAACATGGGCGGATTTATGTCCGCTAACCTGGCGGAGGCCGGGCACGATGTCCGCGGCTTCGACCTCAACCCCGCGGCGCTCGCCGCCGCCGAGGAGGCGGGCGTCAAGCCGGCCGGCAGCATTGCCGAGGCCGTCGCCGGCGCTGACGTGGTGTTCACCATGCTGCCCAAGGGTGAGCACGCCCGCGCGGTCTACCTGGGCGAGGACGGCGTCCTCGCGCATGCTGACACCCGCACGCTGCTGGTGGACTCCTCCACCATCGATATCGCATCTGCCCAGGAACTGCACGACGCCGCCGCTGCCGCCGGCTTCCGCTTTGTGGACGCCCCGGTGTCCGGCGGCATGAGCGGGGCCAAGGCCGGGACGCTGACCTTCATGGTGGGCGGCGAGGAGGGCGCCGTCGCAGACGCCACCGGCTACATCGGCCCGATGGCAGCCAACATCATCCCCACTGGCGGCGCCACCACCGGGCAGGCCGCCAAAATCTGCAACAACCTGATGCTCTTCATCAACCTGGCGTCCACCGCCGAGGGCGCCGTCCTGGCCGACCGGCTGGGCCTGGACAAGCAGGTCTTCTGGGACATCGCGTCCGTGTCCTCGGGCGACTCCTGGGCACTGCGGACCTGGTACCCGGTGCCCGGCGTGGTCCCCACCGCCGCCTCCAACAATGACTTTGCACCCACCTTCACCACCGAACTGGCCAACAAGGACATCGGCCTTGCCATCAGCGCGGCCGAGGACACCGGCACGCCGCTCGAGATCGGCAAGCACGTCCAGCAGCTGTTCCAGCAGCTCATCGACGCCGGTGAGGCGGGCAAGGACTGCTCCATGATCATCAAGCTCGCCGACGGCTCGCTGGACTCCGCCAAGTAGCGCCCCCCACATCTTCCCCAACTCTGAAACACGAAAAGAGACGTCCCTTGGAAACCATTCCGCATTTCATCAACGGCAGCCGCGTCAGCGACGCCGAACGCTTCGGACCCGTCTTCAACCCCGCCACCGGCGAGCAGGAGAAGCAGGTGGCCCTCGCCTCGGCGGCGCGGACCGAGGAGGCCATCGCGGCCGCCCGTGCCGCGTTGCCAGCGTGGCGGGCCACCAGCCTGGCCAAGCGCACCAACATCTTCTTCCGGGTCCGCGAGATCCTGAACCAGCGCAAGCCCGAGCTCGCGGCGATTCTCACCAGCGAGCACGGCAAGGTCCTCTCCGACGCTGCGGGTGAAATTTCCCGCGGCCTGGAAAACATCGAGTTCGCCACCGGCCTGTCCCACATGCTCAAGGGGGAGCGCTCCGAGCAGGTCTCCAGCGGCATCGACGTCCACTCCGTGCGCCAGCCGGTGGGCGTCGTGGCCTGCATCACCCCGTTCAACTTCCCGGCCATGGTGCCGCTGTGGATGATCGGCAGCGCTCTGGCCTGCGGCAACACAGTGCTGCTGAAGCCCAGCGAGAAGGACCCGTCGGCCGCCATCTTCATCGCCGAGGCCTTTGCCGAAGCGGGGCTGCCCGCCGGCGTGCTGAACGTTGTCCAGGGGGACAAGGAAGCCGTTGACGTCCTGCTCGAACACCCCGACGTCAAAGCCGTGAGCTTCGTCGGCTCCACGCCCATCGCGCAGTCGATCTACAAGCGGGCGGCCGACCACGGCAAGCGGGTCCAGGCCCTGGGCGGGGCGAAGAACCACATGGTAGTGCTGCCCGACGCCGACCTGGACATGGCGGCCGACGCCGCGGTTTCCGCGGCCTACGGTTCGGCGGGGGAGCGCTGCATGGCCGTTAGCGTCCTGGTGGCGGTGGGCAATATCGCGGACGACCTGGTGCAGGCGATCTCCAGCCGGATGGCCGGCCTGCAGATCGGTCCCGGAACCGACCCGGCCTCGCAGATGGGCCCGCTGATCACCGCGGAGCACCGGGACCGTGTGGCCTCCTACGTTGCGGGTGCGGAAAACGAAGGTGCCACCGTCGTCGTGGATGGGCGCTCGCAGCAGTTCGATTCGAACGGCTTCTTCATCGGCGTCAGCCTCGTGGACCATGTGAAGCCCGGGATGAAGGTGTACGACGACGAGATCTTCGGCCCGGTCCTGTCAGTCGTCCGCGTCGACACGTACAGCGACGCCGTCCGGCTGGTCAACGAGAACGAGTTCGGCAACGGCACGGCCATCTTCACCCGCGACGGCGGCGCAGCACGGCAGTTCGAGTTCGACGTCGACGCCGGCATGGTGGGCGTCAATGTGCCCATCCCCGTCCCGGTGGGCACCTTCTCGTTCGGCGGCTGGAAGAACTCCCTGTTCGGCGACACCCACATGTACGGCCCGGACAGCATCCGGTTCTACACCCGGGGCAAGGTGGTCACCACGCGCTGGCCTGACCCGTCCACCTCGGTCATTGACCTCGGCTTCCCGCAGATCGACTAAACTCGATACTCGGTTTACATCAAAACTTCGAGTTTGGGCCGGTCAAGACCGTCCCGGGCCTCAGCCCGCGTCCCGCAGCCACAAGCAGCGGGACGCGGGCTGTTCCTTTTCTCGCGCGAAGTGCCACTTGCGCCCCAAACCGAGAATCGCCGTCGTACTCCCGCTGCGTGGGGGCTGTTCCGCGGCCTAGCCGTTCATGATGTCGTTGCGCCGGGCCATGTACTCCTCCATGGAGAGCTGGCCTTCGCTGTACTGCTGATCCAGTTCAGCCAGTTTCCGCGCACGGAACCCCTGCGGAGCCGACGGCGGCGGGGGAGCCGAGGGTGCCGGTCCAGTGGAAGGAGCCGGATTCTGCTGCGGCTGGGGCGGGTTGGCGTGGTATTCCGGGCTGTCCTCATAGGGCACCTGCCCCTGCTGCCAGGACGGCGCACCGGTGCCGCCGGGACCGGGCTGGTTCGGATACGGCTGGTTCGGGTATGACGGGTACTGCTGATCCGGGTATGGCTGACCCGGGTAGGACTGATTCAGGGGCGGAAGCTCTTCCCGGCCACCGCGCTGGGGGAATCCCAAGCCGCCGCCGAAGTAGTCCTGCTGCGTGTAGCCGTCCCGCGGCCGGTTGCCCGGACGGCCCTGGAACGGGCCTCCGAACTGGCTGCCCGGCTGGTTGCCGAACTGGTCGGGGTCTTGATTCGGAAACTGATTCGGAAACTGGCCCGGGTACTGTCCGGGCAGGCCGGGCCCTTGATTGCGCTGTTGGACTGACCTCCGGTACATCCGCATGCCCATGGGAATCAGGACGGCCAGAATGATGATCCAGAAAAACAAGTCGAACACGGTGAAGCCTCCCGGTGAGTGTCCATTCCAGCTTAGTCCTGCCAGGAAACGCGCCCGGAGTCCTTATGCCCACAGCGCACGGCTGCCTCAAAACGCTGCGCTGGAACTGCTGCAATGGAAGTCAGGAACCAGCCGGAATCCGAACTGTCGGCATTTCGAGGAAGTCCCCGTAATCAGCCACTGCCACTGCCACCGCCTGCTCAGCGGCGGGGCCGAGCGGCCGGGAGAGTCGGATGTCGAGTTCGCAGCGCTGCGCGGCGGACCCGCGCCGGACCAGCGAGTGCCGCCAGGAGCCCGCCACCAGTCCATCGGACAGAACCACGTGCATGGGGTTGTCGCCAAAGGGATAGGCGGGCGCAGTTCCGCCGAAGTAATGCCGCGAGACGGAGTAGCCCATGATGTATTCGTCGTAGCACTGGAGCAGATCGATCTGCGGCCGTCCATCCCCGGCCCGCTCCGGTTCCAAGCTCCGCTCCGATCCGCCACCCTGCCCTAATTCGCCACCCTGCGCTAATTCGCCACCCCGCCCCGATCCGCCGCCGTGCCCGAGTGTCTCCCCTCCGGATTGCGGCGGCCGAAGATAGAAGTCGGCGCCGTCGAAGCTGGCCGCAACGATCGCGCCCGGAGCGATTTCCTCCGCCAGTGCCAACCCCTTGCGCACATCAGTCATCGTGAGTCCGGACCAGTCCGCGCAGTCCCGGACGGTGGCAGGCCCGCGGCTTCCGAAGTACCTTAGCGCCAGGGCCGCCAACGACTCCTCCCGGGAGGGCACGGCAGCCGAGGCACTCCCGGCGACGCGCTCATCGAACGCCGCATACGTCTGCCGCAGCGCGCCGCCGGGACTTCTCACGGGCGCGCCGCTCACCAGCACCCCGCTGATCTCGGCATGCATGATCAGGTACGCGAGGAGGAGCCCCTTCGCGGCGAAGCCGGCATCCTGAAGCCTGGCGGCCAGTTGCTCACGCGTGAGGTGCACTCCACCGGCCACCGCTTCCGCCAGCGCATCGGCGCTCCTGGACGCCGCCTCACTGTCGATCCCGGTGCTGCGGTAGGTGCCGCCGTTCACCTGGTGCAGCCGGGGTGCGGACAGGGCCCGCAGCCACGGCAGGTCATCGCGGTGCACAAAATGCCAGGTGGGCCGCAGGATGTGGGTCCGCAGAATGCGGCCGTCGGCAAGTGCCTGCTCCACATCGGCGGCCGTCGCGCCACCGGTCCGCTGAGCCAGGGACCACCGCGCATAGGGGAACTCCTGCGCCTGGACGGCCAGGAGATTTTTCACGGCCTCCTCCGCCGTGGCAGCCCGCGGCTCCCTCAGCTGCTGCCCGGCCAGCCGCGCCCGCAGCACCTCCTGGGGTTCCATGCCCGACGCCGCTCCTCACCTTTGTCAGTTCAGTCAGCCCATCCTGTACCGCCACCGCCTGGCTGCGCCACCGTAGGTTGCTATCAGCGGGTAACTGTAAGAATGGAGCCATGACTTTAGCCGACTCCTTTCCTGCTCCCGTTGTTCTGTGGTCCAAGCCTGAGGAAGCCAGGGCCGGCAAGCCACTGCTCGTCCTGCTGCACGGCTACGGCGCGAACGAGCAGGACCTCCTCAGCCTGGCTGACATGCTTCCGGACGAGTTCACGGTTGCATCGGTCCGGGCCCCCATCGCCATGGGGCCGGGCTATTCCTGGTTCCCGCTGACGGGGTCGATCGAATATTCCGTGGACGCCGTCAAGGACGCGTCTGCGTACGTGCTGGACTGGCTGGACACGGTCAAGGCCAACCACCCGTCCGTCACGCTGCTCGGGTTCTCGATGGGCATGGCCATGGCCACCACGCTGCTGCGTCAGCGGCCCGCTGACTTTGCCGCCGTCGTCGGACTTTCAGGTTTTGTGGTTAACGCGGAGTCCGACGGCGAGTTCCGCGACGCCGAGCTGGACGGAACAGTGCCGCTGTTCTGGGGCCGGGACCAGCAGGATCCGGTCATCACGCCGGACAAGATCGAATACACGATGGGCTGGGTGCGCAAGCACGTGAAGCTGACCAAGGTCCTCTACACCGGCATGTGGCACGGCATCAACGCCCAGGAGATCGGGCACGTGTCTGAGTTCCTCACCCACGAGGTGTTGAAAAAGTAAGCCCCCTCTAGCGAAGCAAGCTTTTACGCCTGGGGAGCGCTGACCCGGACGGTCTGGCCGTTCACCGTCACGGTGTCCCCGTTGTGAAGCTGCCGGCCGCGACGGTCATCGATCTCGCCGTTGACCTTGACCAGGCCGTTCTTGATCAGCTCCGTTGCCTCCACGCCGTCCTCCACGAGGTTGGCGAGCTTCAGGAGCTGGCCCAGGCGGATCATGGTGTCGCGGATGGTGATCTCTTCGATTTCCGGGTTGCTCATACCAGTAATGATGCCTGACGTAAGGTGAAACCAATGACCCATGCACCCCGGCTGCCCCTTGCCGTTGGCCTCCCGATGGCCGTGGCCTCCGGCCTTGCCATTCCCGTCCAGGGGCGGATCAACGGGGCCCTGGGTGCACGCCTCGGTGACGGCATCGCCGCCGCCGTCGTCAGTTTCAGCACCGGGCTGATCGTGATGGTCGTGGTGTCCCTGCTTGCTCCCCGCGGGCGTGCCGGCCTCGCCCGGATCCTGCCCGCGCTGCGTGAACGCCGCTTCCCGCCGTACTACGCGCTCGCGGGCGGCATTGGTGCGTTCTTCGTCTTCGCGCAGTCCTTCACCGTGGGGCTGCTGGGCATCGCCCTCTTTACCGTGGCAACCGTCACCGGACAGACACTCAGCGGCCTCCTGGTGGACCGCCTGGGCATCGGTCCGGCAGGTAAGAAGTCGGTGACCGGCATCCGGGTCATCGGCTGCATCCTCACCATCGCGGCCGTTTCGTGGGCGGTGTCACCCCGCTTCGCCGGCGGCGCTGCGGGCGCGGCCGGTGCGTCGAACAGCGCGGCAGCAAGCGCGGCGGCCGGCGGGGTAGCCGACCCCGCAGCACTGCTGCTGCCGATCATCCTGCCGGTTCTGGCCGGTTTCCTTATGAGCTTCCAGCAGGCCATGAACGGCACCGCCACCGTGCACTACGGCACCCCGATCGCGGCCACCCTGGTGAACTTCATAGCCGGCACCTGCGTGCTGTGGCTGGCCTGGTCCATCAAGGTGGCCGTCGCCGGGCCGGCCAACCCGCTGCCGGCGGAATGGTGGTACTACCTAGGCGGGCCCATGGGCTGCGTGTTCATCGGTCTCGGCGCGCTGCTGGTGCGCAGCCTCGGGGTGCTGGTGACGGGCCTCGGCATGATCGCCGGCCAGCTGCTGGGTTCGCTCGGCCTGGACCTGCTGGCGCCGACGCCGGGCACCGTGGTGGAGGCCGCTACGGTCCTGGGAACCCTGCTGACCCTCGCTTCCATCGTCGTGGCCACCCTGCCCTGGCCGCGCGGCGCGTTCCGAAGGTGACGGAGTCCGTTCCGAAGTGACGGGGTGCCTTTCGGAGGTGGTGCGGTGCCTACCGCAGATGAGGGCGCCTTCCGGAGGCAGCTCCCGGTAGGCTAGGTCTCGCAGCTTCCCGCACTGTTTTCCCTTTCCCACGCCCCCGCCCGGCATCCAGCCGCGGTCCAAGGCCACAGACACCGCGGACCGCACCCAGCGGCCCTGTAGAAATTGGAGTTCCCATGGCAGCAAAATCCGTCCTCGACCAGGTCATTTCCCTTTCCAAGCGGAGAGGCTTCGTTTTTCAGGCCGGCGAGATCTACGGAGGCTCGCGTTCCGCTTGGGACTACGGACCCCTCGGTGCCGAGCTGAAGGAAAACATCAAGCGCCAGTGGTGGCAGTCCGTGGTCCGCGGCCGCGAGGACGTGGTGGGCCTGGACTCCTCCGTCATCCTGCCCCGGCAGGTATGGGAAGCCTCGGGCCACGTGGACGTCTTCTCCGACCCGCTCGTCGAGTGCCTCTCCTGCCACAAGCGCTACCGCGCCGACCACCTCGAAGAGGAATACGAGGAAAAGAAGGGCCGCCCCCCCGAGAACGGCCTGAAGGACATCGCCTGCGCCAACTGCGGAACCCGCGGTGAATGGACCGAGCCGCAGGAATTCTCCGGCCTGCTGAAGACCTTCCTGGGCCCGGTGGCCAGCGAGGAAGGCCTGCACTACCTGCGCCCCGAAACCGCGCAGGGCATCTTCGTGAACTTCAACAACGTGCTCACCACCTCACGGAAGAAGCCGCCGTTCGGCATCGGCCAGATCGGCAAGTCCTTCCGCAACGAGATCACGCCCGGAAACTTCATCTTCCGCACCCGTGAGTTCGAACAGATGGAAATGGAGTTCTTCGTGGAGCCGGGCACGGACGAAGAGTGGCACCAGTACTGGATGAAGGAGCGCATGTCCTGGTACACCGGCTTGGGCATCCGCGAGGAGAACCTGCGCTTCTTCGAGCACCCGCTGGAAAAGCTCAGCCACTACTCCAAGGGCACCACGGACATCGAGTACCGCTTCGGCTTCCAGGGCTCCGAGTGGGGCGAGCTGGAAGGCATCGCCAACCGCACCGACTTCGACCTCTCCACGCACGCGAAGGCCTCCGGCACGGACCTCAGCTACTTCAACCAGGCCACCAACGAGCGCTTCACCCCGTACGTGATCGAACCGGCCGCCGGCCTGACCCGGTCCTTCATGGCGTTCCTCATCGACGCCTACACCGAGGACGAGGCACCCAACGCGAAGGGCGGAGTGGACGTCCGCACCGTGCTCAAGCTCGACCCGCGGCTCGCCCCGGTCAAGGCTGCTGTGCTGCCGCTCAGCCGCAACGAGGACCTCTCCCCGAAGGCCAAGGACCTGGGCACCCAGCTGCGCAAGAACTGGAACATCGACTTCGACGACGCCGGGGCCATCGGACGCCGCTACCGCCGCCAGGACGAGATCGGCACCCCGTTCTGCATCACCGTGGACTTCGACACGCTCGAGGACCAGGCGGTCACCATCCGTGAACGCGACACCATGAGCCAGGAACGCGTGTCCCTGGACAAGGTGGAGGGCTACCTGGCCGCACGGCTGATCGGCGCATAGCCGTGGCGATCCAATACCGTGGATGGCGCGAGGGCGACGACCTCGCGCTGCTGGAGGTCTGGGGCGACCCGGAAACCGATCAGGCGGGCCAGTTCCGCGGCACCCTCGCACCCTCGGGCAACGCGCCGTGGCGGCGCTGCATCGTGGCCGAGGACGTCGTCGACGGCGTGGCCATCCCGGTCGCCGCCGGCGTGGTCCACGAGGCCAGCCTGCACCCGGAGCGGCTGTGGGTGTACGTCGAAGTGGCCCGGGACCACCGCCGGTCGGGCATCGGTTCCACGCTGCTCATGATGCTGCGCCGCGAGGCGGAAGGGTCGCCGTCGGGCGTTACCCGGCTGCGCTGCAAGGTGGAGCCGGGCACCACCGGTGCCGCCTTCGCGGAAGCTGCGGGGCTCACCCCGATCCAGCACACGCGGCTGGTCGTGGTGGAGCCGGCCGCCCTGAAGCTTCCGGTCTTCGGCGACGGTTCCGAGGAAGCGGCGTCGGAGCGCATCCAGGACCTGGCCACCGGTTCCGTGGAGCTGTCCGACGTCGTGGGACGGTACTACTCGTCCGTCCATGGCTGGGACAGCCCGGGTGAACTGGGCATCGGTACGGTGCAGCGGCTGTTCCTGGACGAGCTCAGCGGTGCGCATGGCGCGATCGTGCTGCGCGCCCCGAAGGCCAGCGCCTTTGGGTCAGGCGTGCCGGCAAGCCGCAAGGGCAAGATCCAGGCCTTCGCGATCAGCTATGCGCAGGGGAATTCCGAACACCCCTCCGATGTGTTCGTCGGCCATGAGCCGGAGCTGGATGCCGAGGAGGCCCAGGCCGCGGTCCGCGACCTGCTGGCACTCATCGCGTACCAATACCCGGTGCTTATGGAAGTGGACGATTCGATGACAGCGGTTCGCGCCGTCGTCGAGCCCCTGATGGAAGCGGGCAAGGCCCGCCGCCAGGGCTCGGAGACGTTCGTCGTCTCCGACTGACCAAACTGTGTAGCACCCAAAGTAAGCAGCAGATCAGGGCGTTCCCAACCGTGGGAACGCCCTGATCTGCTACTCAGTCGGGGGATTCACCTCC
This sequence comes from Arthrobacter sp. UC242_113, assembly GCF_044054585.1. Classification (NCBI taxonomy): domain Bacteria; kingdom Bacillati; phylum Actinomycetota; class Actinomycetes; order Micrococcales; family Micrococcaceae; genus Arthrobacter; species Arthrobacter sp. UC242_113. The sequence goes on from NZ_CP171968.1 coordinate 651,575, forward strand.
GGGGCCGCTGTGGTCCGGGAAGTACGACGGCGGTCCCTCGCCAGGTCTGCGGCATCGAGCCGTTGGCGTTCCGTCTCGGAGATGGCGCCGCCGCCGAGGTCCGCCGGCATCCACCAGTCGCCCGGCTGCGCAGCCACCGGGAAGCTGGCGATGGCGGCGTCGATTCCCGCCTGAAGCGTCCTTCGGAGCCGCGCCGTTTCAGCCTCCGCGTCGATGCCCGCAGCCAGATCCACCGGCTCGCCGACATGCACCCGTACCGGAGCGCGCCGGACGCGGTGCAGCGGAAGGCTGTTGCCACGGGTCAGGATCCGGTGGGCACCCCAGACGGAGACCGGAATGAGAGGCACGCCTGCCTCAGCCGCCATCCGCACGGCGCCCGTCTTGCATTCGCGGACCTTGAAGCTGCGGCTGACGCCGGCCTCCGGCATGACGGCCAGGTAGTCCCCGGCACGGAGCCTGGCCACGGCGTCGTCGTACGCCGCAGTTCCCGAACCGTGGGGCACCACCACCTGGCCCGCTGCGCTGATGAACGGACCCGCGAGCCAGTGGTCCGCGGCTCCCTGGTGGATCATGAAGCGCAGTTGCCCGCGGTTGTGCCGCCACAACACCAGCTCGGCGGCGGCGAAGTCCAGGTAGCCGAAGTGGGTGATGGCGACGACGGCACCGGCTTTCCCGTCCGGCAGGTTTTCCTGTCCTGTCACCATAAGGCGGATCCGGAAAAGCCACCGCAGGAACAGCCCTGCCCGCACGAGGAGGCGGTAGAAGCGGTTGCTGGCGGCCGGGGTCCAGGGCATCCGGTGCTGCCGGATCTCAGTGCCGCCGCGGCGGCCACGGGATGAAGCCGCTGGTGGACTGTACGTAGTCACGGTAGCCGGGGCGGCCGGACATGGCCTTCTCCGTAAGCGGCTTCCCGGTCTTGGCGGTCAGCGTCCAGATCATCAGTGCAGGGGAGAGGATGGTCAGGACGCCGGGCCAGGACTCCGCCGCGATAAGGAACAGCCCGGTCCAGACGGCGGCGTCGCCGAAGTAGTTGGGGTGCCTTGTGTAGCGCCACAGCCCGCTGTTCAGGACGGTTCCCCTGCGGGCGGGATCGTTCTTGAACTGCTCCAGTTGCCGGTCGCCCACCGACTCGAAGACGAACCCGGTCAGCCATACTGCCGAACCAGCCACGGCAAGAGGCCCGAGCGGACCGGTGGCGAACATGCCCACCTGGATGGTCAGCGAGACGAAGAACATCACGATGCCCTGTGGCAGGTAGACGCGGCGGAGGGCGTAGGCGTTCCGGGACCCGCGTGCTCCTTTGAGCAACGCCACGTAGCGGGGGTCCTCATGGCCGCCGCGCGCCCTGCGGCCGATGTGGGTGCCGAGCCGGATTCCCCAGATGCCCGTCAGAACCAGCAGGAGCACCCGCCGGCCGCCGTCGCCCTCCGCGGCCGAGAGGACAAAGGAGATCAACGCGATGACGACAAAGCCGGGGCCCCACGCCACGTCCATCACCGAGTGCCGTGCCTGGCCGGCGGCACCGGCGGCACCGGCCCCGATGGCAACGGCGTACGTCACGGCAAGCACCAGCACCACGCCCAGCGCTGCCCACGGCAGGCTGGCCACGAACGCCTCCAGCGCAAACGGGCTCATGAAAGATGCTTCACAGAACTAGCGGCAGTGCCTCGCCGGACGGGGGCAGCACCCTGTCCAGGGCTGCTGCGGACGCAGAGGACCGTGTCTCGGGAACTCCGGTCCGTTCCAGGAAGGCCTTCATCAGGAACCCGGTGGCCAGCCTGTGCCACAGCCGGACCCTCCGGAACATGAAGTGCCCGGCCCCGCGGAGCGAGACGTACCTCATCTCCGCCGCTCCCGCCGCCGCCCGCCGCGCAAACCGCAGTGATGCCGCCGGGCTCGTCCACCGGTCCTCGTCCCCGTGCACGATCAGCACTTTACGTCCGGTGACCGCGCCGGCGGGAGTGGCGCCGTCGAGCCACGGAGCCAGGGCCACCACGGCGTCCACGCCGGGTTCGTCCGCCGCGCACATGGCGGTGAGGCCGCCCATCGAGTGCCCCAGCAGGTAGATGGGCACGCCGGCGTGCGCCGCGCGGATTTTGGCCAGCGCCCAGCGCGCATCCTTCAGCGGGGTCATGTCCTCGCCGTTCCAGCCGCGCACGCTGTTCCGCAGGATCCAGACTTCCAGGCCGTGTTTTTTGCCGGCACCATGCAGGTGGCGGGCGAACGGCACCATCCGCGCCGGGCTCAGGTGCCTGGCCTGGACGGGCTCGAAGCTGCGCGACTTGCCGCCGTGCAGCACCAGGGCCACGCCGCGGGTGGGTCCGGAAGGGGCCAGAACCGTCAGCACCGCTTCGTGGTCAGATCGGTGTTGGCTCACTGCTGCATCCTCCGACGCTTCGTCGTTCATTTATCAACCCTATGGCGGCCGCCGTAGAGTTCAAGCATGAGGTTTAGCTGCTGATGGGTGCAGGTCACTCCCACGGTCATACAGGGCATTCGGAGCCAACCGCTGAAGCGATGGCCGCCCGCAGGAAAGCAAACAGGATTCTGGCTGCGGTGCTGATCCCGCTGACCCTGCTGACCCTTGCGGCGATGGCCGCTCTCTGGCCCTCGGGCAGCAAGGAAGGCCTGACCCTGGCCAACCCGTATGCCGCAGCCCCGGGTGTCACTTTCGACACCGGGCGGATTCAGCGCGTCGTCACCGAGAACTGTACGCAGGCCTCAGCCGGAGAGAGTGCAACCGGAGGCACCGCAGCCCAGGACGGCACAGCCCCGGACGGCACGGCCCAGGGCAACACAGGCGGCGGCTCGCAGTGCACCTTCGCATTCACCGAGCCGGACAAGGGCGGCAACCCGGTTAAGGTGGTGATCAACCCGGACATCGCCAAGTCGCACGGCGTCAAGGTAGGTGACAACATCCGCTACCTGAACCTGTCCCACGCCCAGGCGGCTGCCACCGGCGCCGATGCCCCGGCGGCCCAGGGGTCGCCGTCGTACATCTTTGTGGACTTTGTCCGCACCATGCCGATCATCCTGCTGGCCATCCTCTACGCCGTCGTGGTGGTGGCCGTGGCGCGCTGGCGGGGGCTGCGCGCCCTGATTGGCCTCGTCGGCGCCTATTTCGTGCTGGGCAGCTTCATGCTGCCGGGCCTCGTGGAGGGCAAGCCTCCGCTCCTGCTGGCCCTGGTGGGCTCGACGGTGATCATGATCGGGGTGCTGTACTTCGCGCACGGCTTCTCGGCGCGGACGTCGACGGCGCTGCTGGGCACCATATTCGGGCTCGGAATCACCGCCCTGCTCGCGGCCTGGGCCACCGACGCGGCCAACCTCGCCGGCGTGGGAAGCCACGACGCCGCCACGCTCGTGAACATCTCGGACAGCATCTCCATCTCCGGCATCATCCTGTCCGGCCTCATCATCTCCGGGCTCGGCGTGCTGAACGACGTCACCATCACCCAGTCCTCCGCGGTGTGGGAGCTGTACGAACTCGCGCCCAACACGAGTGCGCGGAAGCTGTTCTCCTCGGCCATGCGGATCGGCCGCGACCACATCGCCTCCACCGTGTACACCATTGCGTTCGCCTATGCGGGCGCCGCCCTGCCCATCCTCATCATCGTGATGCTCTACAACCGTCCGCTGGGGGAGGCGCTGACCAGCGCCGAGCTGTCCGAGGAGGTCATCCGCACTTTGGTCGGCTCCATCGGGCTGGTCCTGGCGATTCCGGTCACCACGCTGATCGCCGTGCTGGTGGTCAAGGCCACGGGCGTCCGGTCTGCTGTGTTGCCCAGCGCGTCGGATGCTGATCCCCACCCGGGCGGCCATGCCGCCATAACGGCCGACGACGTCGACGACACCGGCGCGCTCGCGGCCGCCGCGGCGGTGGCGGGCCGGGAACGTGCCGAAGCTGACGCGCCGCCGGCGACCCGGCGGGGACGGCGTGCCGCCCGGCATGATGCAGCGCCGCGGGACTGAGTGCCGCCGCCGGCATCCCGCCCGGTCTTCTGTCCGATTTGCCCGGCTTTGAGACAATGGACGGGTGACTGTTGTAGCAACGCCTCCCGCCCCCCGGCTGGAACTTCCGCCGCTGAAACTCGGCCCCATCACCGTGGACACCCCGGTGGTGCTCGCCCCCATGGCCGGAATCACCAACACCGCCTTCCGCAGGCTCTGCCGTGAATACGGCGGCGGGCTGTACGTGGCGGAGATGGTCACTTCCCGTGCCCTGGTGGAGCGGACGCCGGAATCTCTGCGCATCATCTCGCACGACGACGACGAGAAGGTCCGGTCCGTCCAGCTCTACGGTGTGGACCCCGTCACCGTGGGTGCGGCCGTCCGCATGCTGGTGGAGGAGGACCGGGCGGACCACATCGACCTCAACTTCGGCTGCCCCGTGCCCAAGGTCACCCGGCGCGGCGGCGGATCTGCCCTGCCCTGGAAGATCGACCTCTTCACCTCCATCGTGCAGACCGCCGTCCGGGAGGCGTCCAAGGGCGGCATCCCGCTGACCATCAAGATGCGCAAGGGCATCGACGATGACCACCTGACGTACCTCGACGCCGGCCGGATCGCGCGCGATTCCGGTGTTGCCGCCGTCGCCCTGCACGGCCGCACGGCGGCGCAGTTCTACTCCGGCCAGGCTGACTGGTCCGCCATCGCCCGGCTGCGCGAGGCCCTTCCGGACATTCCGGTGCTGGGCAACGGCGACATCTGGTCCGCCGAGGACGCCGTCCGGATGGTCCGCGAGACCGGAGTCGACGGCGTCGTCATCGGCCGCGGCTGCCAGGGCCGGCCCTGGCTGTTCGGCGACCTGCAGGCGGCCTTCGAAGGCAGCGACCAGCGGCACCGTCCCGGGCTGCGCGAGGTGGCCGAGGGCGTCTACCGGCACGCCGAGCTCATGGTCGAAACCTTCGGCAACGACGAATACAAGGCGCTGCGGGAGATCCGCAAGCACATGGCCTGGTACTTCAAGGGCTACGTGGTGGGCAGCGACCTGAGGACGAAACTGGCCACCGTGCCCACCCTCGAAGTGCTCCGCGGACTGCTGGACCAGCTGGACACGGACCTGCCGTATCCCGGCGTCGACTCGGAGGGGCCACGCGGGCGCGCCGGTTCACCCAAGAAACCGGCCCTGCCCAAGGACTGGCTGCTCAGCCGCCAGCTGAACGAGGACCAGTCGCGGGACATCGCCGCGGCGGAACTGGATGTGTCCGGTGGCTGAAAGCCGACTGGCGGAAGCCCGCACCACACCGCAGGCGCTGCCGGGCTATGAAGCCCGCGACACCGCCCGGTGGGTGGAGGAGCCACCCAAGAGCACGTACCGCTCCGACTTCGAGCGGGACCGCGCCCGCGTGCTGCACTCCTCGGCGCTGCGCCGGCTGGGCGCCAAGACGCAGGTGGTGGCCCCGGACACCGACGACTTTGTCCGCACCCGGCTGACGCACAGCCTTGAGGTGGCACAGGTGGGCCGGGAACTGGGCCGCGCCCTGGGCTGCGATCCCGATGTGGTGGACACCGCCTGCCTCAGCCATGACCTCGGCCACCCGCCGTTCGGGCACAACGGTGAGTCGGCGCTCAACGAGATGGCCCACGCGATCGGCGGGTTTGAGGGCAACGCCCAGACCCTGCGGCTGCTCACCCGGCTGGAGCCGAAGGTCCTCGACCCGGAGGGCAGGCCGGCCGGCCTGAACCTCACCCGGGCCAGCCTTGACGCGGCCGCTAAGTACCCGTGGTCCGCCCTGGACGCCCCCGTGATCCACGGCCAGCGGACCAGCAAGTTCGGCGCGTATGAGGACGACCTGCCCATCTTCAACTGGATCCGGGAAGGTGCCCCCGAACGGCGGTCCTGCCTCGAGGCCCAGGTCATGGACCTCGCGGACGACATCTCGTACTCCGTGCACGACGTTGAGGACGCGATCGTGGCCGGGCACTTCCAGCTGCGGTGGATGGACAACCCGGACCACCGGGCGCGCGTGGTGGGCTACGCCAAGCAGTGGTACCTGCCGCACAACGACCCCGCCGCCATCGACGCCGCCCTCGCACGGCTGGAAGCCACCGACGTCTGGGTGCGCGAGGCGGACGGCAGCCGCAAGTCCATGGCGGCGCTGAAGGACATGACCAGCCAGCTCATCGGCAGGTTCTGCCAGAGCGCGCTGGAAACCACCCGCGCCGTCTACGGCCCGGCGAACCTGACCCGCTACAACGCCGAACTCATGGTCCCGGACGAGACCGTCCTGGAGATCGCGGTGATGAAGGGCCTGGCCACCACATTCGTGATGACCACGGACCACCGGCAGCCCATCTACGAACGCCAGCGCGAGGTGCTCCACGCCCTGGTCACGGCACTGAACGCCTCCGGTGACCGGAACCTCGAGCCCATGTTCGCCGCTGACTGGCGCGAAGCGGCCGACGACGCCGCCCGGCTCCGGGTGGTCATCGACCAGGTGGCATCGCTGACGGACGGCTCCGCGCTGGCCATGTACGAACGGCTCGTGGGCAGCCTGCCGTCCCTGTGGTGAGATTGGACGCACCGGTCCACATACGCCCCGCAAGCGCTGCCGGTGGCAGTGCGCCAGAGACTAGGATTGCTTCGTGGCTGGGCTGATTAAACGGGAAGACATCGATGAAGTCCGCCAGCGCACGGACATCAAGGAAGTCGTCGACGGCTACGTCACGCTCAAGGGCGCCGGCCTCGGCTCCTACAAGGGCCTGTGCCCCTTCCACGACGAGCGCTCGCCGTCATTCACCGTCCGCCCGCAGGTGGGCCGCTACCACTGCTTCGGCTGCGGCGAGGACGGCGACGTCATCTCCTTCGTGCAGAAGCTGGACCACACCTCCTTCCACGAGGCCGTGGAGAAGCTGGCCGCGCGGATCGGGTACGAGCTCCGCTACGAGGACGGCGGCACCGGACCCAGCCGCGAGGAAGTCGGCAAGCGCCAGCGGCTCCTCGACGCCCACAAGATCGCCGACGAGTTCTTCCGCGCCCAGCTGCTGACAGCCGGCGCCGCCGAGGGGCGGAAGTTCCTGCAGCAGCGGGGCTTCGACCGGGCAGCAGCGGACCACTTCGGCGTCGGCTACGCACCCCAGGGCTGGGACGCGCTGCTCAAGCACCTGCGCGGCCGGGGCTTCACCGATCCGGAACTGAAGCTCACCGGGATGTTCTCCGAAGGCAACAGGGGCATCTACGACCGCTTCCGGGGCCGCCTGATCTGGCCCATTCGGGACATCGCCGGCGACACCATCGGCTTCGGTGCCCGCAAGCTCTACGAGGACGACCAGGGCCCCAAGTACCTCAACACCCCGGAAACCACGCTCTACAAGAAGTCCCAGGTGCTGTACGGGATCGACCTTGCCAAGCGGAACATCGCCAAGGACCGGCAGCTGGTGGTGGTGGAGGGCTATACGGACGTCATGGCCTGCCACCTCGCGGGAATCCCGACGGCGGTGGCCACCTGCGGTACGGCGTTCGCCGCCGACCACATCAAGATCGCCCGCCGGCTGCTGTCCGACGACGGCACCGGGGGAGAGGTCATCTTCACCTTCGACGGCGACGCCGCCGGCCAGAAGGCGGCCCTGCGGGCCTTCGAGGAGGACCAGCGCTTCGTCGCCCAGACCTACGTGGCCGTCGAACCCACCGGGGCTGACCCCCTGCGACCTGCGCCAGACGCGGGGCGACGCCGCCGTCCGCGACCTGATCGCGTCCCGGCGCCCGCTTTTCGAATTTGCCATCCGCGCCACCCTGCGGAAGCACAACCTGGACACCGTGGAAGGGCGGGTCGCCGCGCTGCGTGAGTCCGCCCCCGTGGTGGCCCAGATCCGCGACGCCGGGCTCCGGCCAGGCTATGCCCGGGAACTGGCCGGGTGGCTGGGAATGCCCATCGAGGACGTCTCCAGGGCTGTGGGGGCCGCCGCGAAGCGGGGCAGCGATCCGGAGGCTCCCGGTGTAGTCGCGCTTCCGCCGTCGGGCGTCCTTCCATCCTTCCACCGTCCCGACCCCCGGGACCCGGTGGCGTCCATGGAGCGGCAGGCCCTCGAGGTGGCGCTGCAGGAGCCGGCAATGCTGGGTGGTGCGGCCTGGGAGCGGTTCGCGACCGCCCGGTTCGCCACGCCCGCCTACCAGGCCATCCACGACGCCATCCGGGCCACGGCGCCAGGCTTCTCCGGCGATGCCGTGCAGTGGGTGGAAGCGTTGCGGCAGGAGGTTCCCGAGCCGCTGCGGCCGCTGGTTTCGGAGCTCGCCGTGGTGCCGCTGCCTGCGAACACCGCCGAAGCGGTGCAGAAGTACTGCCGGGACATCCTCGCCAGGCTGTTCGAGCTGCAGATCACCCGCATCAAGGCGGACAAGCTGGGGCAGCTGCAGCGGCTCGATGCCACTGCCCACCCGGAGGAGTTCCAGCAGCTGAACCGCGAGCTCATGATGCTCGAAATGGAGCGCCGGTCGCTGCGCTCCGATGCCTAGGGTGGACCGCCAAAGACGCCGATTTCGTTTCCGGGCCGGGTGTTTGCTAGGCTAGTACCCGCTTCATTCCTCCTTAGCTCAATTGGCAGAGCATTCGACTGTTAATCGAAGGGTTGCTGGTTCAAGTCCAGCAGGAGGAGCGCGCAGTCCCCGTTCCGGGTTCCGGAACGGGGACTTTTTATACCCTGGAGGGGTATTTGGGCCCAGTGTTCGCGCCGATTTCACATTGCGCCAGAACCTTTGCTAATGTCATACCTGCTTCATTCCTCCTTAGCTCAATTGGCAGAGCATTCGACTGTTAATCGAAGGGTTGCTGGTTCAAGTCCAGCAGGAGGAGCGCACAGTCCCGCGGCTGGCCCCAGAGCCGGCCGCGGGACTTTTTTGTGCCGTCAGCGCGGTGCCCGTCGCACCTGCGTCAGACGAAATCCATCTCCACCTGGAGGAAGCGCTCTGCCTCGGCTATGGCCGCTTCAAATGCTTCCCGCTCCGTGGGGGACTTCCGCGGCTCGCGGGGGTGCCACTCGTGGGGTGAGGAGTGCACGCGCGTGAAGCCGCCGTCGGGCGGGGCATAGAAGATGCCAAACCGCTGGACCGGCCATTCGGGAGACGTTTCGGGGGCCACCAGCAGGGCGGCATTGAAAGCCGGGTTGAACCACTGGGCTATGGGCCGGCGCCGGTCCTCGGTGAAAAAGTCCCGCCGCATAGAGCGCTGCCGACTGCGCACTGGTCTGGGTGCACAGCCGGTCCCACCACAACGGCAGAATGCCGGAGTCGCACCGCTGCCACGTGGCCGGAAGCGGGGGATGATCCTGCCAGTGGGGCACGTAACAACTTTATCGCGCAGGTACCCCAGCGAACAGATGGCTCGCCCCGCTCGGGAGGTACGGCGCGGCTTAGTGGGAGCGGCGGGTCAGGGCCGGTTCCACGGTCCTGGATTGACGCGGTACAGCAGGGCAGAACCGACGACGGCGCCCACCAGGATGCCCAGCGCCGCGTTGCCCATCATCCTACCCGCGAAGAAGCCGGCCACGGCGCCGAGGATGGCTCCGAGGAACAGTCCTCGGCCGTTGCGGTGGGGTTTGCGGGTCATGATGCCAGCCTACCCGGCGTGCATCAGGGAACTCAGTGGATGGAAGGCACCGTCCGGGGCCGGACCACAAGCCACAGGGCGGCCGCTGCCAGGAAGATGCAGCAGGCCTGGACCGCGCCCATGGGCGTGGCGGAATTACCTCCCAGCCACCCGACGACGGGGGAGATGATGCCGGCCATCATGAACGTGGACGCCCCGAGCAGGGACGCAGCCGTTCCGGCCTGCGCCCCGTGGCTGGCCAGAGCCAGGACCTGCACGCAGGGGAAGGTGAACCCGGTGCCCAGGATGTAGAACCACAGCGGGACCATGACGCCCCAGAGCCCGAACCCTAGCTGGTCGAACACGACGATCAGCACGGCCATCAGGAACATCCAGGCCGTGGAGCAGGCCAGGATCCACTGCGGCGGGACCCGCTTTATCAGCCGGGAGCTTGTCTGGACCCCCGCGACGATGCCCAGCGAGTTGATGCCGAAGAGGAGGCCGTACTGCTGGGGGGAGAACCCGAAGACGTCCTGGAACAGGAAAGGGGAGGCCGAGAGGTAGGTGAACAGTCCACCGAAGTTCATTCCGCCCAGCATCAGCAGCCCCACGAAGATCCGGTCGGAGAAGAGCACACCGTACCGCTGCCGGGCCGTCAGCCCGGATTGGCCCCGTTTCTCCCGCGGCAGCGTCTCCCGGACCAGCACGACTGCGGCGAGGATCACCGCGGCGCCGTAGCAGGCCAGGAACACGAAGATGCCCGGCCACGGCATGACCAGGAGCAGCTGGGATCCAATGACAGGCGCCAGGATGGGCGCGAGCCCGTTGACCAGCGCCATCCGGGAGAACATCCGGACCATGGCGTAGCCGCTGAACAGGTCGCGGACCATGGCCATCGCCACCACGCCGCCGCCGGCCGCGCCGATGCCCATGAGGACGCGGAACACGCCAAGGGTCGCGATGTCGGTGGAGAGCGCCGCGCCGAGTGAGGCAGCGATGTGCACGGCGGTGGCCAGGATCAGCGGGAGCCTGCGCCCGAACTTGTCGCTGAAAGGTCCCACCACCAGCTGCCCCAAGGCAAAGCCGACAGTGGTGCCAGTCAGGGTCAGCTGGACGGCAGCTTCCGAGACGTTGAGGCTCGCTTCCAGGGCAGGGAAGGCGGGCAGGTAGAGGTCCACGGTGAACGGCCCGAGGGCGGTGAGCGCGCCGAGTAGAAGGATGTACAGGAATTTCTGCCGGCGGCTGAGCGCGTCGCCCGGGTTGGTGGTGGTCACAGAGAACCATCCTAGGGCTGACAGATCAGACTTTTACAGCGTTGGAGGGCTCGCCGGGGCTAATTCCAGAAGTTCAGGCTGACCCTGAATGATAGTTTTGTCAGCGGGGGCGCGCGGACGCACCGGAAACCCCCCGAAGCAGCGAAAAAATCGACGACGGACCAGTAAGGCGGAACCTATGAGCGGGCGTCACAGCGGGCGGACCAACCAAGGATTGCGTATCACTGCGCTGCCAAAGACAGTGAAACTGGCCCTCAAACTTGCGCCGCGCCAGCTCAATGATGAGATCGCCCTGGCCAAGATCGAAGCAAAGCGCAAAGGCAAGCAGCTTGGCGTCGCCGGTGCGTTCTTCGGCGTGGCCGCCGTTTTCCTGGCCCTGCTGGTCACCGGCCTGATCGTGGCAGCCATCATGGGCCTGGCCACCATCATGCCGGCCTGGCTGGCTGCGCTGCTGGTCAGCGCCGTCTTCCTGCTGATTGCGCTGATTGGCGGGCTCATCGGCCTCCGGAAGTTCAAGCAGGCCATGCCGCTGATTCCGGAGGACACAGTCCGCGGACTCAAGCACGACCTGGGCATCGCCAAAGAGGGCTCGGACTTCGACGCCGCCGTGCTTGATCCCAATTCGCCCCAGGCCAAGGCCGCGGCGGAAGCAAAGGCCGCGGAGAAGGCCAGGGCCAAGGCTGACAAGGAAGCCAAGAAGTCCGCCGAGGCCGTGGATGTTCCCGTGGCCACCGAGCCTGAACTCCGTCGCCGGCTGAAGCAGCGCCGTGAACACCTGACCGGTGTGCGGGACGAGCTTGGCGAGGAACTGGACGTGAAAACCCAGGCGCAGGCACTGCTCGGCGTCGCGAAGCACCGCGCCGCGGAGGGCAACGAGAAGTTCCAGGAGGCCCGTGGACGTGCCGCCGAACGTTTCGCCGCCCTGTCGGCGTCGGCCCGCTCCGGGGCTTCGGAGGCCTCGCTGCCCGGCCAGTTGGAGGCACGCTGGAAGCCGCTGCTTGCCCTGGCAGCCTCCACCGCCGTCCTGCTCGCCCTGCTGCGGAAACTCTTCAAGAGCTGAGCCTTGCCCTGAACGAAGACTGTGATAGGCCCGCCGGCCGTGGAGAGGGAGGCCTGATGAGATTCATCGGTGCTGGTTCCCGTCCCGGCCGGCCGCATGTCGATCGCGATCTGATTTATACCGTCCCCAACCTCCTTACGGTACTGCGCTTCATGGGCGTGCCGATCTTCGTCTGGCTTGTGCTGGCCCAGAGGGAATACGGACTTGCCGTGCTGGTGCTGGCCATCATGGGCAGCACCGACTGGGTGGATGGCTACATCGCCCGGCGGTTCAACCAGACCTCCAAACTGGGCCGCGTCCTGGACCCCATCGCCGACCGGCTGGCCCTGATAGCCGTTGCGGTCACCCTGGTGATCGCCGGCGTCGTGCAGTGGTGGTACCTGGCAGCGCTGGTGGTACCGGATGCTGTCCTGCTGGGCTTGTCGCTGTTCTACTTCCGGGGGCACCCGGACCTGCCGGTCAGCCTGGTGGGCAAGGCCCGCACCGGCCTGCTGCTGCTGGGAACTCCGCTCCTGGTGCTGTCCAAGCTGTCCATTCCGTTCGCCGGAGCATGGTTCGTCGCGGCATGGGTGGTTCTGGGGCTGGGGCTCGTTGGTCATTGGATTGCCGCCTACAACTATTTTTGGGCGATCCGGCGCAAAGGGAAAATGCAGACGGCCGACGACGGCGGGAACGGCTGATGGTCTGGGTTGCGGTTTTGCTCGCGGTCTTGGGCGCCTTTTGCCTCGCCTTTGGTGCCCAGCGCCAGGGCAGTGCTGTGAAGGCGGACACCGGCGGTCTTGCGCTGAGCTCCAACGGCTTCCTGCGCCTCCTGCGGAACCCCCGCTGGGTCTTCGGCCTCCTCCTGCTTTGCATGGGTATGGCAATGAACGCCGTAGCCCTGGTCACGGCACCCCTCACCGTGGTGCAGCCCATCGGTGCCATAGCCCTGGTGGTCACCACCGTGGTCAATGCCAAGGACCAGGGGCTGAGTATCAACCGCGCCACGGTGGTAGCAATCACCGCGTGCGTGACGGGATCGGCCCTGTTCGTCCTGCTGGCCGTCAACGTCACGCAGGAAAGCCATCACGTCACGCCCGAGGACGAACTCACGATTGTGCTGCTGCTTTCCCTGGCGGTGGGCATCTTCGGCAGCCTCGCCGCCATGTTCAAGCACCGCATGAGCGCGTTCATTTACATCCTGGGTGCCGGCATCCTGTTCGGCTTCGTGGCCGTGCTGACGCGGATCATCGGCAAACACCTGCTGGACCCGAACGGCCTGCTCCTGCTGAACGTGCCGTGGTATTCAGTGGTGGCCATCGCAGCGGCCGGAGGGCTGGGGTCCTGGTTCGTCCAGAGCGCGTACTCCACCGGTCCGCCGGATCTGGTGATAGCCGGCCTCACCGTGATCGACCCCATTGTAGGCATCGCGATCGGCATCACGATCCTTGGCGAGCTGCGCCCCGATGTCCACGCCGTCCTGGCGATTGCCATGGGTACGGCGGCAACCCTTGCTATCGTGGGGGTAATCGCCCTTTCAAGGCACCATCCCGAGGTCACCAAACGGAAGAAGGACGTTCGGAAGGCCACGGGCAGGGCGTCCCACTAGCCGATTGTTACTGCGGACCAGGCAAGAATGTGCCGGTGCATCACGTGCCGGCACCGGCCGGTGTGGTCAGCCGCAGCCGACCACCATGACCACCAGGAGCTTTCTACGTGACCATGCCCGACGCCCAGCGTCCACTGACCATCCTTATCGCGGCCGACACGTACCCGCCACACGTTAACGGAGCCGCCCAGTTCGGCTACCGGCTGGCCAAAGGCATGACGGCTCGCGGACACGACGTCCATGTGTTGGCCTGCCGGCAGGACAAGGGCAAGAGCTTTACGGAGTTCCGCGCCGAAGCCACTGTCCACCGCCTCCGCTCGCACAGCGTTTTCACGCACGAATACTTCAGGGTCTGTTTCCCGTGGGAGATCAAGAAGGAAATCAGCCTCCTGTTCGACAAGGTCCAGCCGGATGTGGTGCACATCCAAAGCCACTACATGATCGGCGAGCACGTCCTGTATGAGGCAGTGAAGCGCGGCATCCGCATCGTCGCCACCAACCACTTCATGCCGGAGAACCTCAACCCGTTCCTGCCGTTCCCGCAGTGGTTCAAGGACATCATCGGGAAGATCTCCTGGAAGGACATGGGGAAGGTCATGGGCAAGGCGGACGTCGTTACGACGCCCACGCCGCTGGCCGCGAAGGCGATGCACCAGCATGCCTTCCTTCGCAAGGTGCTGCCGCTGTCCAACGGCATCGACTCCGCGGCGTATGAGCCCAAGCCGGACGAAGTCATTGAGCCGCACGAACACCCGACGGTGCTGTTCGCGGGCCGCCTGGCTGAGGAGAAGCACGTCGACGTGCTGATCAAGGCGGTCGCCGCCACCCCCGCGGACCTGAACGTCCATCTTGAAATCGTAGGCGGCGGCGAGGTGCGCCCCTCGCTCGAGGCCCTGGTGGAACGGCTCGGACTGCAGGACCGGGTGAAGTTCCTGGGCCTGGCCAGCGATGACGAACTCCGTGAGGCCTACATCCGGGCCGACCTGTTCTGCATGCCCGGTACCGCGGAACTGCAGTCCCTGGTCACGTTGGAGGCCATGTCGGCATCCACGCCCGTCCTGCTCGCGGACGCCATGGCCCTTCCGCACCTGGTGCGCGACGGCGAAAACGGTTACCTGTTCACGCCGAATGACAGCGCGGACCTCTCAGCGAAAATCACCCGAATTCTCCGTCTGCCAGCCGGGGAGCGGAAAGCCATGGGTGACGCCAGCCGCTGCATGGTGGAACCGCACAGCATCCAGGGGACGTTGCAGACTTTTGAGGATCTGTACTACGGGGCGAACTACGAGGACAAGGTTGTTTAGGGTTCAGGCCGCCTGAGGCCCAACTGTGTCCGAAGTGGTCTGAGGCGCTTCTCCGGTTTGCTAGAGTGAATCTGCCCCGCCGACGACGGGCCCTTTCCGGGCTGGCGCCGGCCGGGCGCACCACCCGGTAAAACGGGACGGGTGCACGGGGCTATAGCTCAGCTGGTTAGAGCGCGGGACTCATAATCCTAAGGTCCTCGGTTCAAGTCCGAGTAGCCCTACCCCAAAGAGCCCTGATTCGCGTCATCGCGGATCAGGGCTCTTCTTCTTTTCCGCGCTGGTCCCCGGGCATAGAGTTCGGCCATGACCATAGACGTCTCCACGGCCGGGCTGCTGGCGGAGGTCATTCCCGCGCTTCTCGTTTTCCTGGCACTAGAGGACCGGCTGTCACCGTCCAACATCCCGCGCCGGAAATGGCGGCGGCGGCTGACGCGCTGGCGCGAAGCTGCAGTGGTGGCCAACCTGTTTGCACTCGCTTTCTGCCTGGCCATTGTTGTGACGAAGGCGGAGTACTTTCTGCTGAGTTGGTTCATCGCGGCCAGTGTCGCCTACCTCGTGGGCGTGCTCGCGCTGCTGTTCGCCGGCATGTTCCGAAATGAAGAAGGCCGGGTTCCCAGGGAGGAGGACTGATCCCTGCTTCTGCTGCTGGCTGCTTTCCTTGCAGGCGCGCTTTCCCTTCCGGGCTCGGGTGCGATATGTTACTCATCAGTAACAAGCCCTGCTGGCGGCCCCGCTCGTTCCTCGGTTGCGGCCGCCGGTCACGCCGAAGGAGCGCCATGTCCGCCGCTGAAACCGACATCAACAGCCTGCCCTACGCCGACGGCGACTTCTTCTCCTTCGAGCAGCTGCTCACTTCCAAGGAGCGGGACAGGCTTGCCGAGGTCCGCTCTTTCCTGGCCCGGGAAGTAAAGCCGATTGCCGTCGACTGCTGGAACCGCGGCGAATTCCCGATGGACCTGATTCCCAGGCTGGCCGAGCTCGACCTCGTCAGCCCGGTGCGGCGCCAGGGCCATTCCAATCTGTTCGCCGGCATTGTGCACGCGGAAGTCACCCGCGCGGACACGTCCATCGCCACCTTCATGGGTGTGCACGACGGGCTTTTCACCGGCTCAATCGAAGCCCTGGCTTCCCGGGAACAGCAGGATGCCTGGCTGCCGGACATCTACTCGCTGCGCAAAATCGGGGCCTTCGGGCTGACGGAGCCCCTGGGCGGTTCCGACGTCGCAGGCGGCACGCGCACCACCGCAAGGCGGGACGGCGACCGCTGGATCCTCAACGGCGCCAAGCGCTGGATCGGCAACGCAACATTTTCCGACTGGGTAGTGGTCTACGCGCGCGACGTGGCCGACAACCGGGTCAAGGCCTTCCTCGTGGACACTGCGCTGCCGGGGTTCACTGCAACGAAGATCGAGAACAAGATCTCGCTGCGGACCGTGCAGAATGCCGACATCACCCTCGACAATGTGGTGGTGCCGGACTTCTTCAAGCTGGCCAACGCCAACAGCTTCCGCGATACCAACAAGGTGCTGAAGGTCACCCGCCTCGCCGTCGCCTGGCAGGCGGTGGGTCAGCAGCTCGCCGCGTTCGATGTGGCCCGGCGCTACGCAGTGCAGCGGCACCAGTTCGGGCGTCCGCTGGCCTCCTTCCAGCTGGTACAGAGCCAGCTGGTCCAGATCCTGGGGAACGCGGTCAGCTCCATGGGCATGATGGTGCGGCTGGCCCAGCTTGAGGATGCAGGCGAGGCCAAGGATGAGCAGTCAGCCCTCGCCAAGGCCTTCACCACCGCGCGGATGCGAGAGAGCGTGGCAATCGGCCGCAGCCTGCTCGGCGGAAACGGCATTGTGACGGACTTCGAGATGGCAAAGATCTTCGCCGACGCCGAGGCGATCTACTCCTATGAGGGCACCCACGAAGTGAACACGCTGGTGGCCGGCCGGGCCATCACCGGCGTCTCCGCGATCGTCTAGTCCGCGACCGTCTAACAGGTCAGTTCAGCGGCAGCAGCACCGAGGGCCGCAGGTCCAGAATGAAGGACAGCGGATTGAGGTACTCCTCTCCACGGCGGACACCCCAGTGCACGCAAGGTGAGGAGCCGCAGTGGCCGGCCAGCAGGGTGCCCACCACGGCGCCCTTGGCCACGGAAGCGCCCTTCTTAAGCGTGCTCCGCACCGGTTCGAAGCTGCTGCGCAGGCCATTGCCGTGATCAATGGTGATGACGGGCCGGTCCACCACCACGCCCACAAAGCTGACGGTGCCGGACTCCGGGGCGGTGAGCGGACCGCCGTCGGACGCGGATGCAAGGTCCACGCCGCGGTGCCCGCTCAGCCACGGCTTGTCCGGTGGGTCGAACGGGCGCAGGACCGCCGGCCGCGGCGCTAGTGGCCAGCTCCAGCCCGCCGGCGCCGGCGTGGTGGCCCGAGCGGGTGAAGCTGTTGGTAGTGCGACCGATCCGGGTGCAGCGGAAGGCACGGCGGCCGCCGTCGTGAGCAGGAGCAGCGCTGCCATTACGTAGGCTCTCATGTCCCCAGCATGGGCGCCCGATCCGCCGGCCGGAACGGGGCCTCCGGCCTATGTGGAAAACGCGGCAAGTTGCAGCAGGGATGCGGCAGGACCGGTGCATTTGCCGCAGTCCGCTGTAGTACACTTGGTGGAGCAGTTTGCTGTGCCCTCAACGCATTCCATTTCGTGGCTAGCGTCAGCACGCCCCATTCAGGAGTGCGGGGAGCAGCGGCTGACTACGCGTATCCAGCCCTCCACCACCGGTAAGCAGTTGCTTGCTGCTGCGGAGGATTGTGCCTCTTGCGGTCAGGCCGGCAACGGTCCTGATGAGAGGTGCAATGGATGCCAGGAGCCTGTGCCCGCCCGGGTAAGGCTAAATAACCGTCAACTATTGGCAGGGTAAGAGCGGCCGCGGCCTCTCTCATGAATGACCTGCCGGAAGGAGCGTCGGCATGCCCGTCGTAACCATGCGCCAGCTGCTTGACAGCGGCGTCCACTTTGGACACCAGACCCGCCGTTGGAACCCGAAGATGAAGCGCTTCATCTTCACCGAGCGCAACGGCATCTACATCATTGACCTTCAGCAGTCGCTGTCCTACATCGACCGCGCCTACGAGTTCGTCAAGGCCACCGTCGCCCACGGCGGCACCGTGCTGTTCGTCGGCACCAAGAAGCAGGCTCAGGAAGCCATCGCCGAGCAGGCCACCCGCGTTGGCCAGCCGTACGTCAACCAGCGTTGGCTCGGCGGTATGCTCACCAACTTCCAGACTGTTGCCAAGCGTATCCAGCGCATGAAGGAACTCGAAGAGATCGACTTCGACGACGTCGCCGGCTCCGCTTACACCAAGAAGGAACTGCTGCTTCTGCGCCGCGAGCTCACCAAGCTCGAGTCCAACCTCGGCGGTATCCGCAACCTGACCAAGGCACCGTCCGTGCTGTGGGTTGTCGACACCAAGAAGGAGCACCTGGCTGTTGACGAGGCCAAGAAGCTCAACATCCCGGTTGTTGCCATCCTGGACACCAACTGCGATCCGGACGAAGTCGACTTCCCGATCCCGGGCAACGACGATGCCATCCGCTCCGTGAACCTCCTGACCCGCGTTGTTGCTGACGCCGTTGCTGAGGGCCTCATCGCCCGCAACCAGCGTGCAACCGGCACCACCGAGACCCCGGAAGAGCCGCTGGCTGAGTGGGAGCGCGAGCTCCTCGAAGGCAGCAAGACCGAGGAAGCTCCGGCTGCCGAGGCTGCTCCAGCCGCAGAAGAAGCTCCCGCCGCAGAGGAAGCCCCGGCTGCTGCCGAGGGCACCGACACCGCGAAGTAACAACTTCATCGGGATTTCCGGGCGCTGTTAGCAGCGTCCGGGCAACTGACAGGATGGCCGCTCACAGTGTGAGCTGCCGTCCTGTCGGTCCGTACACACAAAAATTTTCTAGACAGAGGGGTTCACATGGCGAACTACACTGCCGCTGATATCAAGGCTCTGCGCGAGCGCACCGGCGCCGGCATGATGGATGTCAAGAAGGCTCTCGATGAGGCCAACGGCGACGCCGAGAAGGCGATCGAGATCATCCGCATCAAGGGCCTGAAGGGCGCCACCAAGCGCGAAGGCCGCTCCACCGCTGAAGGCTTGGTTGCAGCCAAGGTCGCTGGCGGCGTCGGCGTAATGATCGAGGTCAACTGCGAGACCGACTTCGTCGCCAAGGCTGACAAGTTCATCCAGCTGGCTGACAAGGTCCTGGCCGTCGCCGTTGAGTCCGGTGCTGCCGACCTCGAGACCCTGCTCGCCACCGATGTTGACGGCAAGCCGCTGTCCGAGGTTGTCGTCGAAGAGGGCGCTATCCTCGGCGAAAAGGTCGTTGTCCGCCGCATCTCCCGCATCGAGGGCGCTACGGTCGACGCTTACCTGCACAAGACGTCCAAGGACCTCCCGGCCCAGGTCGGCGTCCTGTTCGCTGTTGACGGCGAAGGCGAAGCAGCTGCCACCGCAGCACACGATGTTGCCGTCCACGTTGCAGCCATGGCTCCGAACTACCTCTCCCGCGAGGACGTTCCGGCCGAGCTCGTCGAGTCCGAGCGCCGCATCGCCGAGGAAACCGCAAAGGCCGAGGGCAAGCCCGAAGCTGCGATGACCAAGATCGTCGAAGGCCGCGTTACCGGCTTCTACAAGGGTGAGGTCCTGGTTGACCAGGCCTTCGCCAAGGATGCCAAGAAGTCTGTGGCGCAGGTCCTCGAAGAGGCCGGCGTCAAGGGAACCGCGTTCACGCGTTTCCGCGTCGGCTCCTAGTCTGACAAGCAAGGGGGTGGCCACTTCGGTGGCCGCCCCTTTTGCATGCACCGGCCCCATAAGAAATATGAGCGCTGGCCGGATGCGCGATAACCTAGCTCAGAGTTCACCAACCGGAAGGCACCATGGAAGCCGTCAATACTCCCGTCCAGTCAGAGAAGAGCAGGCGCCGGGTTCTCCTGAAGCTGTCCGGTGAAGTCTTCGGCGGCGGCAAGCTGGGCGTCGACCCGGACACCGTCCGCGCAGTGGCCAAGCAGATCGCTGCCGCCGTCCCCGACGTCGAGGTGGCCATCGTGGTTGGCGGCGGCAACTTCTTCCGAGGTGCCGAGCTGTCCCAGAGCGGCATGGACCGTTCGCGTGCCGACTACATGGGCATGCTGGGAACCGTCATGAACTGCCTCGCCCTGCAGGACTTCCTGGAGCAGGCCGGTGTTGAGACCCGGGTCCAGAGCGCCATCACCATGGGACAGGTAGCCGAGGCCTACATTCCGCGCCGCGCCATCCGCCACATGGAGAAGAACCGCGTGGTCATCTTCGGTGCGGGCGCAGGCCTGCCGTACTTCTCCACGGACACCGTGGCCGCCCAGCGTGCACTCGAGGTGCACGCCGATGTGGTGCTCATGGCCAAGAGCGGCGTAGACGGCGTGTACACCGCCGACCCGAAGAAGGACCCGAGCGCCGAGAAGCTGGAAAACCTCAGCTACGACGACGCCCTCCGCCGCGACATCCGCGTCATGGACCAGACCGCCATGACCATGTGCAAGGACAACAAGCTCTCCATGGTGGTGTTCGGCATGGAAGGCGAAGGCAACGTCACGCGTGCCATCCGCGGCGAAAAGCTGGGAACGCTGGTCACGCCCTAGTTACAGCTAGGATATTTCTAGGACGGTTCCGCCACTGGGCGGGACCAGGTTTGTGAAATGCCCCGGTTGGCCGGGAACCAAATTTCTGAGGAGAGATCGTGATCGAAGAAACCTTGCTCGAAGCCGGAGACAAGATGGACAAGGCGGTTGAGGTAGCCAAGGAAGACTTCGCCTCGATCCGCACCGGGCGGGCAAACCCCGGACTGTACAACAAGGTCATGGTGGAGTACTACGGGACCCCCACGCCGCTGCAGCAGCTGGCGTCCTTCGCCATCCCGGATGCCCGCACCATCCTCATCACGCCGTTCGACAAGACCGCCCTGCGCGACATCGAACGTGCTCTGAGCGACTCCGAGGTCGGCGCCAACCCGTCCAACGACGGCAATGTCATCCGCATCACCATCCCGGAGCTGACGAAGGAACGCCGCAAGGAATACGTCAAGATCGTCAAGGCCAAGGGTGAGGACGCCAAGGTGTCCATCCGCAACATCCGCCGCAAGGCCAAGGAAACCCTGGACCGCCTTGTCAAGGACGGCGAAGCCGGCGAGGACGAGGGCACCCGCGGCGAAAAGGAACTCGACGTGATCACCAAGCAGCACGTCGAGGGGATCGACGAGCTCCTCAAGCGCAAGGAAGCTGAGCTGCTCGAGGTCTGATGGGCCAGGCACAGCAGGCCCCCGGTGCGCGGGCCCGAACCCGGACCCGCCAGCCAAGGGCCAACCCCACCCCCGGGGCCGGGCGCAACCTTCCGGCGGCAATCGCGGTGGGCCTGGCCATGCTGCTTGCGGTGCTCGGCGGGCTGCTGTTCCTGCCGCTCGGCTTTGTCGCCGTGGTTACCGCCTTCGCCGCCTTCGGCGTGTGGGAGGTCTTCCGGGCGCTCGAAGCCAATGGCACACGGCTGCCCATCGTGCCCGTCATGGTTGGCACGGTGGCCATGCCGTTCTCGGCCTACTTCGGCGGGCTGGAAAGCCTGTTGTTCGCGATGCTCGCCAGCAGCGTGGCGGCGCTCCTCTGGCGGTCCGTGGAAAGCGCAACCGGCTCGGCCCGCAGCATTTTCGCCGGAGTGTTCACGCTCGCCTGGGTGCCCTTCCTGATCAGTTTCGCCGCGCTGCCGCTGCACGTCGAAGGCGGCGCCTCCCCGGTGGGCCCATGGCCCGGCGGGACTGTGCCGGAGGGCGCCTGGCAGATCGTCATCCTGCTGCTCCTGGTGGTTTCCAACGACACGTTCGGGTACCTCGTGGGCGCGCGGCTGGGCAAGCACCCGATGGCGCCAAAGATCAGCCCGAAAAAGTCCTGGGAGGGTTTTGCCGGATCCATCGCGGGCGCCATGCTCGTCGGGATCCTGGCCAGCATCTTCCTGCTGGACAAGCCCTGGTGGGTGGGGGTTGTGCTTGCCATCGGCATGGTTGCGGCCGCTACCGCCGGAGACCTGGCCGAATCGATGGTCAAACGCGAACTCGGCGTCAAGGACATGAGCAGCATCCTGCCAGGACACGGCGGGGTGATGGACCGGCTCGACTCGATTGTGTTTGCCTCGCCGGTGGCCTTCATGCTTTTCGTCCTGTTTTCCGGGACCTGAGTTTTCCCCCGGACTGGCATTTTCCCAGCAGGGCTTCCCGGCAGGTGCTCTGGCACCACGCCCTCCGCAACGCCCTAGAATAATGCGGTTACGACCCGCCGAAGAAGTATCGAAGGAAACATGGTGAGAGTGGACAGCAAGCGGCAGGTTCCGGCGTCGTTCGAGCGCGTGGCGCGGACGGAATACGGCTACAACGCAAAGCAGGTGGACCAGTTCCTGCAGCAGGCCCGCGTATCGCTGGAGACGCCCGAAGCGGCCGCCCGCCCCCTCAAGAGCGCCGACGTCCGGTCCGTGTCCTTCGACCCCATCAAGGGCGGATACTCCGCCACCGCCGTGGACGCCGCCCTGGACCGTCTGGAAGACGCCTTCGCCCGCCGGGAGCGGGACGACCTCATCGCCGAACGGGGCGAGGACGCCTGGCTCCGTCAGATCGGACAGCTTTCCGGGACGCTCCGCGGCCGCCTGCACCGGCCCGACGGCGAGAGGTTCCGCCGCCCGGTCAAGAAAAACGCACGCAGCTACAACACCAAAGACGTGGACGCCCTGTGCCTGGACCTGATCGGCTACCTGGAACAGGACAAGCCCCTCAGTGTCGACAACGTGCGCCGGGCCGTCTTCCGTCCTGCCGCCGGCAAGGACGGCTACGAGGAGACCCAGGTGGACGCCTTCCTCGACCGTGTGGTCGAGCTGATGGCCGCCATCGACTGACGGCCCGGCCGCTCAGCGAGGGCCCGACGGTCACCTTCCGTTGACAGCCTGACCCCGGCCCGGCCGTTCAGCGTTCCGTAACCAGCGGCCGCTCAGGCGTGTGCAGCCTGGTCATCACCCTGGTGACGGTCCGCGGCACCCGGGAACTGGTGGCACGCGACGTCAGGACCATCATGGTGAAGGCTGCCGGCACCGTCCATGCAGCGGGCTGCGCCAGCCACGGCGGCGTTCCCGCCACACCGAGCACCGTCCCGGCCACCATGGCGCCGCCGCACAGCAGGCCGCCGGTCACCATCCCGGTGATGGCACCGGCGTCGGTCAGGCCGCGCCACCAGATGCCGAGCAGCAGGACCGGGCATATGGTGGACGCCGTAAAGGCGAAGACCAGGCCCACGCTCCCGGCGAGGGCCAGCGAGTCCGTCATGAGCGCCAGGCCCAGCGGAACGGTGATCGAGACCAGGGCCGCCACCCGGAAACCGCGCACGCTGCCGCCCAGCACGTCCTGGCTGATCACACCGGCCAGTGAGACGACGAGCCCCGACGTTGTGGACAGGAACGCGGCGAAGGCCCCCGCCACGACGAGCGCGGACAGCAGCTCGCCGGCCGTGCCCCCGACGAGGCGGCCCGGAAGCAGCAGCACCAGGGCATCCGCCTGCCCCTCCCGTGCCAGGTCCGGGGCGAACAGGCGCCCGGCCAGTCCGTACGCCGTCGGGAACAGATAGAAAACAGACAGCAGGCCCAGCACGATCAGCGTGGTCCGGCGCGCCGATTGCCCGTCCGGATTGGTGTAGAAGCGGACCAGGACGTGCGGCAGTCCCAGTGTTCCGAACAGCAGTGCCACGAGCAGTGAGATGCTCTGGTAGGGGCTGGCCGGATTCGCCCCGCCAGGGTTCGTGGCCACTGGCGGCAGGGCGGGAGCGCCATCCTCCGCCAGCACCAGCAAAATGAAGATGAGGGGCACAGCCAGTGCCGTCAGCTTCAGCCAGAACTGAAAGGCCTGGACGAAGGTGATGGAGCGCATGCCGCCGGCCACCACGGTGAGGCACACCACCACCACGACGGCGGTTGAACCGGCCCAGGACGGCAGGCCGGTGGTGGTCCGGATGGTCAGGGCAGCACCGTGCAGCTGCGGGACGATGTAGAGCCACCCCACCACCACCACAGCAAGGCTGGTGACACGGCGCACCGCCCGCGAATCGAGCCTGGCTTCGGTGAAGTCGGGAATGGTGTAGGCGCCGGAACGCCGGAGCGGCGCGGCCACGAACAGCAGAAGCATCAGGTACCCGGCGGTGTAGCCCACGGGGTACCAGAGGGCATCCGTGCCGGACAGCAGGATCAGGCCGGCCACGCCCAGGAAACTCGCGGCGGAAAGATACTCCCCGCCAATGGCCGACGCGTTCCACCAGGGCGGCACTGTTCGGGAGGCGACATAGAAGTCCCCGGTGGTGCGGGAGATCCGCAGTCCGTAGAAGCCGATCACCGCCGTCGCCACGGAAACGGCGGCCACCGCCGCGATGCCCACTGCAGGATTCACCGGAGGATCACCTTCCGGAGCATTACTTTCCCCCTGCGAGGTCGCGGTAACGGGCTTCGTTCCGTGCCGCGCTGCGGATGTACAGCCAGGCACTGATCCCGGTCACGGGGTAGATCCCGGCGCCCAGCAGCAGCCAGTCGAACGGGATCCCGGCAATCCGGGTCTGCGCCAGGGCCGGTATCGCGGCAAGCAGCAGCGGAAACGCGCCGAGGATCAGCAGGAAGCCGCCGGCCACCACCAGGGCAAGCCGGAGCTGGGAGCGGATCAGCGAGCGGACGAACACCTGGCCCACGGCCGACTCCTCGGCGGACTCCCGAGGTTCGGATAAGGAGTCGGCCGGAATGCGGGACGCCGAACGGGGCGCCGTGACCCTGACACGCGTCATGCCTGCGGCCGGATCCTTGTTGCCTCAAGCTTCTCGCGGACGGCCGGCAGGTGCCGCCGGCTGATCGGCAGTTCGGCGTCCTCGACGGAGACGCTGGGGCGGACCGCGGCGAGCTTGAGGTGGGAGACGTGGGCGAGGGCCACCAGGTAGGACCGGTGGGTGCGGATGAAGCCCGCGTCCGCCCACTGCTGTTCCAGGTCGGCGAGGGGAACCCGGATCAGGTAGCTGGCATCGGCGGTGTGGAGGCGGGCGTAGTCGCCCTGTGCCTGGACGTACGTGACGTCGTCGCGCCGGATCATCCTGGTGGTACCGCCCTGGTCCACGGTAATCATCTCCGGGGTGGCACCGCCGTCACGGATCAGTTCACTGATCCGGCCCACGGAGCGGGCCAGCCGCTCGGCCCGAACGGGCTTGAGGAGGTAGTCGACGGCCGCCAGCTCGAATGCCTCCAGCGCGCAGTCCTCGTCGGCTGTCACGAAAACGACGGCGGGCGGGCGGCTGCTGCGGGAAATGGCCCGGGCGATGTCCAGGCCGGATACCGCCGGCATGTGGATGTCCAGGAAGACGGCGTCCACCGTCTCAGCGTCGAGGACCCGCAGCGCCTCGGCGCCCGAGGAGGCGCGCAGGATGGTGCCGATCCTGTCATCACGGCCCAGGAGGAAGGCAAGCTCCTCAACCGCGGGGAGTTCGTCGTCGGCGACGAGAACGTTAATCATGGTCCTACATTATCTTTCGGGCCCGCTGCTTCGGGCTAAGAACCTACGGCGCAACAAGTTTCAGGCATCATGGTCCGGCTGCGATTTCGGGACCCGCATGGTGATGAGAGTGCCCTCGCCGGGAGCCGTCTCGATCACCAGTCCGTGATCGTCACCGTACACCTGCCGGAGCCGGGCATCGACGTTCCGCAGGCCCACGTGCTCACCGTCCACGTGGCCGGCCAGCATGGACTGCAGCTGTACCGGGTCCATGCCCACGCCGTCGTCCTCGATGGTGACCTCCGCGAAGGCACCCAAGTCGTTGGCTGCGATGGTGATGTGCCCCGGACCCTCCTTAGCCTCCAGGCCGTGCCGGACAGCATTCTCCACGAGCGGCTGCAGGCTTAGAAACGGGATCACCGTGCTCAGCACCTCCGGGGCGATCCGCAGGCTGACCTGCACACGCTCGCCGAACCGTGCCCGCTCCAGCAGCAGGTACCTGTCTATGCACCGCAGCTCCTCGGCGAGCGTGGTGAAGTCCCCGTGCCGCCGGAACGAGTACCGGGTGAAGTCCGCGAACTCCATCACCAGTTCGCGTGCCCGGGCCGGATCGGTGTTGATGAAGGATGCGATGGCGTTCAGCGAGTTGTAGATGAAGTGCGGGCTGATCTGGGCGCGGAGGGCCCGCACCTCTGCCTCCATCAGGAGCGTCCGGGACGCGTCCAGCTCGGCCAGCTCCACCTGTGCGGCCACCCAGTCGGCCACTTCGGTGGTGGCGCGCACCAGCCCTGCGCCCGCCTGCGGTGCGAAGGCCGCCACGGCTCCCACCACGCGCGCGCCGGACCGGACGGGGGCCACGACGGCGGCGGCGACGGATCCGGACTTGGGGGAGCGGAGCTGCAGGTCGGCGGCGTTGAACACCTGGGTCCTGCCGCTCGAGAGCACGTCCGCGGCCAGCGCCATCAGACCGGGACGCAGCTCCTCGGCGGCCCCGTCCCAGGCCAGCACGCCGGATACGTCCAGAATGGCCAGCGCGTCACAGCCAAGCAGGGCCCGCAGCTGCCGGCTTGCCTTGGCGGCACCCGCGGGGTTCAAACCCGTCCGCAGGTGCCGTCCGGCTTTCGACGCGGCGTGGAGGGTGTTGTAGGTGGCCCGCTCAGCGTCGGTCCCCAGCTCGCGGAAGGAGCGCAGCACCTTGAGTCCAACGGCGACGACGACGGCCACCGCGAGCGCGATGACGGCCATGGCGGCCGCGGAATAGAGAGGGGAGTCCGGCATGCTGCCAGCGTAGCGCGTGCCGTTTGGCGCAACAGCGCCGCCGTTGACCGACGGGAGCGCGCAACCACTGGCATATCGGCGCCTCCTCGGCGCACAGTGATGACAGTCACATTGGCTGGTGCAGTGCGGCCGTGTGCGAGCTCATTTCAACGAGGAGGAATGATGGGTAACGATGCCCGAACCCCGGCCGCGGCGACGTCCGCCGACTTCGAGGAAGTCCAGGCCACGCAGCAGTTCCAGGAACTGCGCAAGCGCCACCGCAGCTTTGTGTTCCCCATGGCCATCGCGTTTCTGCTCTGGTACTTCGCGTACGTCATCCTTGCCGCCTACGCCGTGGACTTCATGTCCACCAAGGTGTGGGGCAACATCAATGTCGGCATCATCATGGGGCTGCTGCAGTTCGTGACCACCTTCGCCATCACCGGCTGGTACGTCAGCTACTCAAACCGGCGCCTGGACCCGATCGCCGCGGATATCCGGCACGGCATTGAAGGCCACGAGTATGACAAGTCCGGCGGCACGCAGGGCCGTTCAGTAAGCGGTGAAGCAAAATGATCACCATTCCCGCAGCGGTTGACGTCGCCGCACTCAAGGACACCACGCTGCTGAACATGGGCATCTTCGCCCTGTTCGTCGCCGTCACCATGGTCATCGTTCTCCGGGCCAGCCGGAACAACAAGACGGCCGCCGACTACTACGCGGCCGGGCGTTCGTTCACCGGCTCACAGAACGGCACCGCCATCGCCGGCGACTACCTGTCGGCGGCCTCCTTCCTGGGCATCACCGGCGCCATCGCCATCAACGGCTACGACGGCTTCATGTACTCCATCGGCTTCCTGGTCGCCTGGCTGGTGGCGCTCCTGCTGGTGGCGGAGCTGCTCCGGAACACGGGCAAGTACACCATGGCCGACGTCCTGTCGTTCCGCCTTCGGCAGCGCCCGGTACGCATCGCGGCCGCCATCTCCACCCTGGCCGTCTGCTTCTTTTACCTCCTGGCTCAGATGGCGGGCGCCGGAAGCCTGATCTCTCTCCTGCTCGGCATCAGCGACTGGGGCGGACAGGCCCTGGTGATCATCGTCGTCGGCGCCCTGATGATCATGTATGTCCTGATCGGCGGCATGAAGGGCACCACCTGGGTGCAGATCATCAAGGCCTGCCTGCTCATCGCCGGTGCCGCCGTCATGACACTCTGGGTCCTGGCCATCTACGGGTTCAACCTCTCCAGCCTGCTGGGCGGCGCGGCCGAGGCGGCGAACAACCCTGCCGTGCTCAACCCCGGCCTGCAGTACGGCAAGACAGAAACGTCCAAGCTGGACTTCATGTCCCTGGCCCTGGCCCTGGTGCTGGGTACGGCCGCCCTGCCGCACGTGCTGATGCGCTTCTATACCGTGCCCACGGCCAAGGAAGCCCGCAAGTCGGTCGTATGGTCCATTTGGCTGATCGGGCTGTTCTACATCTTCACGCTGGTCCTCGGCTATGGCGCCGCTGCCCTGGTGGGGGCGGACACCATCAAGGGCGCCCCCGGCGGCGTCAACTCCGCGGCGCCGCTGCTGGCCTTCCATCTAGGGGGCCCGCTGCTGCTGGGCTTCATCTCGGCCGTGGCTTTCGCCACGATCCTCGCCGTCGTCGCCGGACTCACCATCACCGCGGCCGCCTCGTTCGCCCATGACATCTATGCCAACGTCATCGCGAAAGGAAAGGCCGACGCCGAGACTGAAGTTAAGGTGGCCCGCCGCACTGTGATTGTGATTGGCGTCCTCGCGATCCTGGGCGGGATCTTCGCCAATGGCCAGAACGTGGCCTTCCTGGTGGCGCTGGCGTTCGCCGTGGCCGCCTCCGCCAACCTGCCCACCATCATCTACTCCCTGTTCTGGCGCCGGTTCACCACACAGGGTGCGGTGTGGAGCATGTACGGCGGGCTCGCGTCGGCCATCATCCTGATCGCGCTGTCGCCGGTCGTGTCCGGTGGCGCCACCTCCATGATCAAGGGCGCGAACTTCGCCGTCTTCCCGCTGAGCAACCCGGGCATCGTGTCCATCCCGCTGGCCTTCCTGCTCGGCTGGCTCGGCACGGTCCTGGACAGGAGGCAGGAGGACCGCAGCAAGCAGGCCGAAATGGAAGTCCGGTCTCTGACCGGGGTGGGCGCGGAGAAGGCCGTGGAACACTAGCTGGTCAAGCACAGGCAGGAGCCCCCGCGCACCGCGCGGGGGCTCCTGCCTGTGTCTGCCGCCGTCGGGCTCGGCGCCGCCGGAGAGTACAGGCCCGTGACTCAGGGCGAGTGGTGGCTCCCGGCGTGTTCACCGTGCGGCACCGCGAACTGGCCCGCCGTCGATGCGGCGAGTCCCGGCGTCGTGATGGCGGCGACCAGCAGTGCGCCGGCGAAGGCGGCGGCGAGGAGGGTTCCCGCGCCCAGGCGGCCCGAGGCGTTCCGGCCCGGTCCGCCTGCAACACCCGGGGACCTGCGGCCGAGCCATGACGTGGCCGCGAGGATCATGAGGGTCAGCAGCAGGGCGGCGAGGTGGCTGATGCCCAGGCCGGCCATGCCGCTCCCTGCGCCAAGGACAACGGCCGCCACGTGCGTGGCGGCTGCCCCGGCCAGCAGGAGAGCGGAGGCCCGCGGCATCGGGAAACGGTTCCTGGTCAGCCCGGCGACCGTCCACCCCAGCAGCGCTGCACCCCAGAGCAGGGCGGCCGCCGCGCCGGCCGTCCTGCCCGGGAAGTCCGCGCCGGCGGCAGCAAACAGGCTGGAGGCGACAGCGAGGTTGACCGCTGCGGCGCCGAGGCCGGCAAAGCCGGCGAAGAGCCGGACGGCATCGGAACGGTACGTTCCCTGCGTTGCCGGAACAGCCGCGATGGCCTGGCTGGTCATCATTTTTTAGGCGCAGATCTTCTAGTCGCGGGTCTTCTAGGCGCGGGCGGTGGCGGGGACCTTGTCCAGGGACAGGCCGACGCCGAGCAGCAGGACGGCGCTCGCCAGGTGGAGAACATTGTCCGCGCCGTTGAGGGCAATGATGTTCAGGGGCGAGCTGAGCAGGAACAGGCCGAGGATGCCCACAAGCAGGTACACCGCACCCACCGCAGTGTTGATGGTGCGTGCCAGCTGGACATCCTTGACTCCGGCGTAGAGGAGGGCGGCGCCGATCGCGAGGTGGATCACGTTGTGCAGCGGGTTGACCTCGAAGATGATCAGGTTGGAGCCTTCAGTGGAGAAGAAACCGACTCCAGACGTCACGGCGAAGCCGACGAGTCCCACCAGCAGGTAAACGGCTCCGAAGACAGTGGCGATAAGACGGTTCGGTGAGTTGCGCATGGCCCAAATTCCTTCCGGTTGCCGGCCAGGGGCAGTTGCCCTGGCCAGATTTGCGGAGCCCCGGCTGGGACTCTCGGAAGCAATTCGGGTCCGGTGGCCGTTTGGATGGGTGCGCGGTCAGATGAGGGTCAGGCCTTTGGCCGGAGCTTGATGGTGACCAGCTTCAGTTCGTCCTTGCCGGCGAAGCGGTACACCATTTCGATGTCCTTGCCCTGGCATTTGATGAGCCCGGCGACATCTGCAATGTTGTTGCCGTCCTGCGTGCTGACTTTGAGGTCGTCGTAGGCCGTGGTGCAGGACGGGTCCAGCTGGAGGCTCTTGACGCCTGACGCGAATTCCTCGCGGCTCAGCTGCTCCTTGAGGCTCGGGTCCATGTAGTCGTTGTAGGCCTTGTCCGTGTCGCCGGCGATAACCAGCTTGGTGAAGTCGTCCGCGAGGTCCCCGGCCTGACGGGTGGACCCGCCCACCAGGTTGATCAGGAGCAGGACACCGACAATTACCACCAGGAGCACGCCTGCCACAATGCCCACCACGATCCAAAGGCCCTTGCGGCTTTTGGGCGGTGGCAGGCCCGGTAGGCCGAACGGGGAAGGCGGAAGCGCCCGCCGGCCCTGCGGTCGCTGTCGGCCGGGCTGCTGCGGTCCCGGCTGGTAGGGTCCGGGCTGCTGCGGAGGGAGCGGAGGATTGCTCAAGGGTTGGGCCTTTCCGGCACCGCACCAGCGGCGCTCCAACTAACGGGGCACAGCCGGCGCCCAGTCACTTTTGTGGAACAGCCTATAGCGCCCGCGGCTTTGCATCGAAAACGCCAGGAACAGTAATGGTTTCCCCTCGTTGCAGACCCCCAGGTGCGCCTAGTCTTCGGATGAGTTGCGCTCAAGTAATGGCTGGATCCGGAAAGGTATCAGTTCACCCATCGCCAGGGCGGTGTCGGTCCGCTCGACGCCGTCGCAGGCCAGGATCTTCCCGTTAATCCGGAAGAGGTCTTCGGCGTCCAGAGCCACCACGCGCAGCAGCAGGTCAGCAGAGCCTGTCAGGCCGTAGCCCTCGAGGATCTCCGGCACAGCCGCCAACTCCTCGGCGAGCGAGCCGAGCTTTTGCTGCTGGACATGGACCGAGATGAAAGCCATCAGCGGATACCCCAGGGACGCCGGATTGATGCGCCGCTCGAACGACAGGAAAGCGTGCTTCTTCTCGAGCTGGGCCATCCGCGCCTGGACGGTGTTGCGGGAGAGGCCGAGCTTCTGGGCCAGGGCCACCACAGTGCGGCGCGGGTCCTGCGCGAGGGCGGAGAGCAGTCGGGTGTCTGTGCCATCCAAAGCTTGCATAATGCGCAAGGCTAGCACGGTCTGAGGCTGCCAAACAGTGCATTGTGCTCAGTTTTCGCCGCGGTGGTTGTACCACCTGAACATTGTGAGTATGGTCACAATTAATCGGGGCAAAGGCGCCCGGGAGGCCGGAATGCGGCGGTATCACGAGTCCTGCCGCGGGATGGTTACACGACGTCAGAAGGTTGCGGCAACAGTGGTGACAGACGATGCGGGCCAGGGCGGAACAGCCGCCGGCCGGGACAACAATGCAGGGCACCAGGGTGGCGCAGGCCACAACATGGTCCAGCTGATCACCCCCGCGGGGGAGCGCGTCAGCCATCCGGAATATGACCCCTGGGTCAGGGATGTATCAGACGAGCAGCTGTGCTCGCTCTACGAGGACTTGGTGGTGATCCGGCGGATCGACAAAGAGGCAACAGCGCTGCAGCGTCAGGGCGAACTGGGCCTCTGGCCGCCGCTGCTGGGCCAGGAGGCCTCGCAGGTGGGATCCGTGCGGTCCCTGCGGGATGACGACTTTATTTTCCCCAGCTACCGCGAGAACGGCGTGGCCTACTGCCGCGGGGTGGACCTGCCGGACATCCTGCGCGTCTGGCGCGGCGCTGCCTCCGGGGGCTGGGACCCGTATACGGTCAACATGGCCATCCCGCAGATCGTCATCGGCGCACAGACGCTGCATGCCACCGGATACGCCATGGGGATCCAGAACGACGGCGCCGACTCCGCAGCGATTGTGTACTTCGGCGACGGCGCCACCAGCGAAGGCGACGTCAACGAGGCCATGGTCTTTGCCGCCAGCTTCCAGGTGCCCCTGGTGTTCTTCTGCCAAAACAACCACTGGGCCATCTCTGAACCGGTGCGCCTCCAGTCCCACACCCAGCTTGTGGACCGCGGGGCCGGATTCGGCATCCCCAGCATGCGGGTTGACGGCAACGATGTGCTGGCGGTCATGGCAGCCACGCGCGTGGCCCTCGACCGGGCCCGCCGGGGCGGCGGTCCCACCTTCATCGAGGCCGTCACCTACAGGATGGGCCCGCATACGACGGCGGATGACCCCACCCGGTACCGTGACCCCAACGAACTCGAAGACTGGGCGGCCAAGGATCCGATTGGACGGGTCCATGCGCTGCTAGAGCGGAAGGGCCTGTTCACCGAAGAGTTCGAAGCCAGCGTGCGGACCAAGGCTGACGCCGTCGCCCGCGAGCTTCGTGCCGGCTGCGTAGGCATGCCGGATCCCGAACCCCTGGACGTCTTCAAGCACGTGTACAGCACGCCCAACTCCTGGCTGGACCGCCAGCAGGACCACTACTCCCGTTACCTTGCCTCCTTCGGCGATCCCGAAGCGGCAACACAAGAAGAAGGTGCACGCTGATGACGCAGATGACCTTTGCGCGGGCAATCAACTCAGGCCTCCGCAGATCCCTCGACAATGATCCCAAGGTACTCCTCATGGGCGAGGACATCGGCACCCTCGGCGGTGTCTTCCGGGTAACGGACGGGCTGCAAAAGGACTTCGGAAAGCACCGCGTCGTGGACACGCCCCTGGCGGAGTCGGGCATTGTGGGTACCGCTGTCGGCCTGGCCTACCGCGGGTACCGGCCGGTAGTGGAGATCCAGTTCGACGGTTTTGTCTACCCCGCCTTCGACCAGATCGTGTCCCAGGTGGCCAAAATGCACTACCGCAGCCGCGGGGCTGTGAAAATGCCCATCACCATCCGCATCCCGTTCGGCGGCGGCATCGGGTCGCCGGAGCACCACTCCGAGTCGCCGGAGGCCTACTTCGCCCATACGGCAGGCCTGCGGGTGGTCACCCCGGCCAGCCCGCAGGACGCCCACACCATGATCCAGCAGGCCATTTCCTGCGATGACCCCGTGGTGTACTTCGAGCCCAAGCGCCGCTACCACGACAAAGGCGAAGTGGACGAGTCGCTTGATCCCTCTTCAGCTCCGCCCATGGGGCAGGCCCGGGTGGTCACCGATGGCAGCGACGTCACCCTGGTGGCCTACGGACCGCTGGTGAAGACGGCCCGCGACGCGGCCACCGCGGCCGCGGACGAAGGCGTCTCAGTGGAGGTCATTGACCTGCGGTCACTCGCTCCTGTGGATTTCGCCACCGTGGAGGCCTCGGTCCGCAAGACGGGCAGGCTGGTGATCACCCACGAGGCCGGGCAGTCGGGCGGTCTTGGCGCCGAGGTTGCGGCCAGCATCACCGAGCGCTGCTTCTATCACCTGGAGGCGGCACCCGTCCGCGTCACCGGCTTTGACGTGCCGTACCCCTATTCGAAGGTGGAGATGCACCACCTTCCGAATCTGGACCGGATCCTCGACGGCGTGGACCGCGCGCTGGGCCGGCCGAATTCGCTGAGCGGGCTGGAAGGATGACGGCCACCATGATCAAAGAATTCCGGCTGCCCGACCTCGGCGAAGGACTGACAGAGTCCGAAATCGTCAGCTGGAAAGTGGGGGTCGGCGACACCGTCAGCCTGAACCAGATCATCGCCGAGGTGGAGACCGCCAAAGCAGTGGTGGAGCTGCCCTCACCGTTCGCAGGCGTGATCACGGCCCTGCACGAACAGCCGGGAACCGTCGTGGAGGTGGGCAAACCGATTGTCTCGTTCGAGGTAAAGGACGACGCCGGCAACCAGGCGGCCGCTGCCGCTCCGGCTGAGGCAGCGCTCCCCAAAAGGGAACCCAACCTCGTCGGGTACGGCGCCGTCGTCGAAAGCACCGGCCGTCCCGTGCGACGGCAGCGAACGCTGGCGGAGCCCGCCCCGCCGGCTGAGCCCGAAACCCAGGCCCAAGTGGTTGAGTCTGCCCCGGTGGTTGAGCCTGTCGAAACCCGCCCTGCCGACACCGGGACCCCGGACACCAACGCAGCCGAGCGGCCCCGTTCCACGCCGCCAGTCCGCAAGCTGGCCAAGGACCTCGGAGTCGATCTTGAGCGCGTCGCAGGGACCGGCCCCAGCGGTCTCATTACCCGTGACGACGTGCGCAATTTCGTGGGCGGCGGGGATCTTCCCGCGGCCGCCCAGGAGCTGGCAGCACAGGAAGTTCAGCCCGCGCCGGCACGGGCCGAGCGTGAAGTGCGCACGCCGATCAAGGGTGTCCGCAAGTTCACGGCGGCTGCCATGGTCAGCAGCGCCTTCACGGCGCCCCATGTGACGGAGTTCCTGACTGTCGACGTCACTCCGGCCATGGAGCTGTTGGCCCGGCTTAAGGAAAGCAAGGCCTTCGCCGGCCACAAGCTCACGCCGCTGACCCTCGTGGCCAAGGCTGTCCTGATTGCCCTGCGACGCAATCCCGGCCTGAACGCCAGATGGGATGAGGCCAACCAGGAGATCGTGCAGTTCAACTACGTGAACCTGGGCATCGCGGCCGCAACCCCGCGTGGTCTCACCGTTCCCAACATCAAGGATGCGGACCGGCTGGCACTGGTTGACTTGTCCGCCGCGCTCGCAGAACTGACGGACACCGCAAGGGCCGGCAAGACCAGCCCGGAAGACCTCTCGGGCGGCACCATCTCCATCACCAACATCGGTGTCTTCGGCATTGACGCCGGCACGCCCATCCTCAACCCCGGGGAGGCCGCGATCCTCGCCATGGGCGCCGTCCGGAAAACCCCGTGGGAGTACCAGGACCAGGTCGCGCTGAGGCAGGTCATGACGCTGAGCCTCTCCTTCGATCACCGGTTGGTGGACGGGGAACAGGGATCCAGGTTCCTGGCCGACGTCGGTGCGCTTCTTGCTGATCCCGGCATGGCCTTCGCGATGGCCTAGCCGCAGCCCTTAACCAAGGAACCCGGCAACCAAGACGGGGCACTTTGGAGCCGCATTCGGGGATTAACCGGTGAAACCCCGGCGTGTCGGCGCCAAAGTGCCCCGTTTCGGCGCGGGGCCAGACAGGGTGGAGGCCAGGCAGGGCGCGGGGCCAGGCAGGGTAGGGGCTGCCAGAGGGCGACTGGGGCCGGGGGAGCTACTCGGCGAGCGGGCTCGTTGTCACCAGCAGGGCCGCCAGCGCCATGCTCTCCAGAAGCGGACGCGCCGACTTGATGGCCATCCGGCTGCCGTGGTCGCGGACGGAGTGCGGCGTGGAGTTGATCAGGCCGAATGTCGCGTGGGCACGCATGCGGAGGTCGGCCGTGTCTGTTGTGCCGTGGATGCCGGCGAGCACGTCGACCCACACCTCCACGTAGCTGCGCTGCAGGGCACGCACCTGTGCCTGGTCCTCGCCGGTCAGGTTGCTGAAATCCCTGTCCTGCACCCGGATCACGTCGGGGTTGCTGAGGGCAAAGTCCACGTGGAACTGCACCAGCCGGTTGAGAGCGGCGGAGGGCTCGGCGGCGTCGGCAACCACGTGGCGGCCGCCGTCGAGCAGGTCCTGGCTGACGGTGAGCAGCAGCGCGCCGAGTACTGCCTGCTTACCGGGGAAGTGGCGGTACACGGCGGGTCCGCTCACGCCGGCAGCGGCGCCGAGGTCCTCGAGGGAGACCCGGTTGAACCCGTTGACGGCGAAGAGCGTGGCCGCGGCGGACAGGAGCGCCTGCCGGCGGGACTCCTTCGCCCGGCTGCGCTGCGTCGGGCTGGTAGTCTCGCGGCCGGCTGCGGCCTGGCCGGGAACAGTGAGCTCTCGATCTGTGGTGGGCACATTTCCTCCTCGGAACCCAAAGAACTCTACCAACATCCTGTGTTGGACATCACAGTTACTAGAGACTAACCTAATCTCAGTTACGAGGCACTAACCGAAATGCGGCAGGACTGCCGCCGGACGTGCCCGGGAATGGAAGCGGTCAATGGAGACACTCGCCAGCCGGCTGGACGCCGCAGGCAGCGCATTCGAGGCCAACAGCCTTGCGCAGCGCGCGCTCGCCGATGAGCTGCGGAAACGTCTTGCCACGGCGGCGCTGGGCGGGCCGGAGAAGTCCCGTGAACGGCACATGGCGCGGGGCAAGCTGCTTCCCCGGGAGCGCATCGACCGGCTTCTCGACGACGGCAGCCCCTTCCTCGAGATCGCCCCGCTGGCTGCGAACGGCATGTACAACGACGATTCGCCCGGCGCCGGCATCATCGCAGGCATCGGCCTGGTGCACGGCCGCCACGTGCTGGTGATTTCCAACGACGCCACCGTCAAGGGCGGCACCTACTACCCCATGACGGTGAAGAAGCACCTCAGGGCCCAGGAGATCGCGCTCGAGAACCGGCTCCCGTGCATCTACCTCGTGGATTCGGGCGGAGCCTTCCTCCCCAAGCAGGACGAGGTCTTTCCGGACCGGGACCATTTCGGCCGGATCTTCTACAACCAGGCCCGGATGTCTGCTGCCGGAATTCCCCAGATCGCCTCGGTCATGGGCTCCTGCACCGCAGGCGGCGCCTACGTTCCCGCCATGAGCGATGAAACGGTCATCGTCCGTAACCAGGGCACCATCTTCCTCGGCGGCCCGCCCCTCGTGAAGGCAGCCATCGGCGAAATCGTCAGCGCGGAGGAGCTTGGCGGCGGCGACGTGCACTCCCGGATCTCCGGCGTCACGGACCACCTCGCCGAAAACGACGAGCACGCCCTGCAGATCGTCCGCGACATCGTGGCCACGCTGCCCCGGCCCGCCGCGCCGGCCTGGGACGTGGAAACCGCCGTCGAACCCGCCGCCGGCCCCGGCCAGCTCTACGGCGCCGTCCCCACGGACGTCAACGCGCAGTACGACGTCCGCGAGGTGATCGCCCGGCTGGTGGACGGCAGCCGCTTCCATGAGTTCAAGAAGAACTACGGCCCCACCCTGGTGACGGGATTCGCCAGGCTCCACGGACACCCTGTGGGCATCGTGGCCAACAACGGCGTTCTGTTCAGCGAGTCGGCACTCAAGGGCGCCCACTTCATCGAACTGTGCGACCAGCGCGGCATTCCGCTGCTCTTCCTGCAGAACATCTCCGGCTTCATGGTGGGCAAGGACTATGAGCAGGGCGGGATCGCCAAGAACGGCGCCAAAATGGTCACCGCCGTGGCCACCACGCGCGTTCCCAAGCTGACCGTGGTGATCGGCGGGTCCTTCGGCGCCGGCAACTACTCGATGTGCGGCCGGGCCTATTCGCCGCGCTTCCTGTGGATGTGGCCTGCCAGCCGGATCTCAGTGATGGGCGGCAACCAGGCCTCCAGCGTCCTGGCCACCGTCAAACGGGACCAGTTCGAGGCGGCCGGGCAGGAATGGCCCGCCGAGGATGAAGAGGAGTTCAAGGCCCCCATCCGGCAGCAGTACGAGGACCAGGGCAGCCCCTACTACTCCACAGCGCGGCTCTGGGACGACGGCATTATTGACCCCGCCGACACCCGCACCGTCCTGGGCCTGGCGCTCGACGTTGTCTCCCGCGTCCCGCTGCCGGAGACCTCCTTCGGCCTCTTCCGAATGTGAGCCAGCAATGACTACCGAAACCCTGTTCCGCACGGTCCTCGTGGCCAACCGCGGCGAAATTGCCTGCCGGGTGATCAGGACACTGCGTGCCATGGGCATCCGTTCGGTTGCTGTCTACAGCGATGCCGACGCCGGTGCCCGTCACGTGCGCGAGGCGGACGCCGCCGTCCGGATCGGGCCCGCCGCGGCGGTCCAGAGCTACCTCAGCATCGACGCGATCATCAGAGCCTGCCAGGACACCGGTGCCCAGGCGGTGCACCCCGGTTACGGCTTCCTGAGTGAGAACGCGGACTTCGCCAGGGCGCTGAATGCGGCCGGCATCGCCTTCATTGGACCCGGGGTCGAAGCACTGGAGGTCATGGGCGACAAGATCCGGTCGAAGAACCACGTGTCGGGATATGGCGTTCCGGTGGTCCCGGGCATCGCCGAGCCCGGCATGACGGATGCGGAACTCATCACCGCCGCCCCGGCCGTAGGCTTCCCACTGCTGATCAAGCCCTCGGCGGGTGGCGGCGGCAAGGGAATGCATGCCGTGGAGCGCCCGGAGGACCTGCCGGCCGCCCTGGCCACCGCACGGCGGGTGGCTGCCAGCGCGTTTGGAGACGACACCCTGTTCCTGGAACGCCTGGTGACCTCACCGCGGCACATCGAGGTGCAGGTTCTGGCTGATACGCACGGCAACGTCATCCACCTGGGGGAGCGCGAATGCTCCCTGCAGCGGCGGCACCAGAAGGTCATCGAGGAGGCGCCGTCACCGCTGCTGGAATCTCTGTCCGACGGCGAGGCAGTCCGCGCGAAGATTGGCGAGGCTGCGTGCCAGGCCGCCCGCAGTGTCCACTATGCCGGCGCCGGCACTGTGGAGTTCCTCGTTTCGGACGACTCCCCGGACGAGTTCTTCTTCATGGAGATGAACACCCGCCTCCAGGTGGAACATCCGGTGACGGAAATGGTGACGGGCACCGACCTTGTCGACTGGCAGGTGCGCATCGCCGCCGGTGAGGAACTGACGGTGCAGCAGGACGACGTCGTGCTGACCGGCCACTCCGTGGAGGCGCGTGTCTACGCCGAGGTTCCGGAGAAGAACTTCCTGCCCTCCACCGGAACAGTGCTCCTGCTGGACGAGATCCCCGGCCCCGCCCAGCGCCCCAGCGCTCCTGTCCGCGTGGAAGTCGAAACAGTCCGGGGGCGCGTCCGGGTGGACTCGGCGTTGCTGGACGGCCTGGAGATCTCGTCCAGCTATGACCCGATGATCTCGAAGGTCATCGCGTGGGGTGAGGACCGCGCCGCGGCCCTTGACGCCCTGGACGAGGCGCTCGCCGGGTACACCGTGCTGGGCATCGCCACCAACGTCGAATACCTGCGGTTACTGATCAACGACGCCGACGTCCGTGCCGGCCGCCTCGACACCGGCCTGATCGAGCGCAAGATGCCGCAGTTCACGTTCCGCCAGCCGGGCGATGCCGAACTTGTCACCGCCGCCCTGTATGCCCTGGCCAGCATGGAGGAACAGCACCAGCAAGAACCGGCGGCCGGCCCGTGGCACCGCCGCGACGGCTGGCGACTCGGTGCCGCGGCGCCGCGCCGGATCAGCCTGGCAACCTCCGACGGCGCAGTCGCCACCGTGGACGTGTGGGGCCCCGTCACAGGGGACGGTGTCGCCGTGAGCGTGAACGGAGGGCCGCAGCTCCCGGCCCTCCTGGAGTACACGGGTCGCCAACGTCCGGTGCTCACCCTTAACGGCGAAGACACCAGCTACGGACTTGCCGCCGTTCACACCGGTCCTCCCGCCCAGAGCTGGTTCGAGCCCGACCCCCGCGTCCTGTCGGAGCTATTCCTCGGCAACGAGGGCTGGTCCTGCCGCCTCGAGGTGCTCACCCGCGAGTCCCGCCTGGAGCGGGTGCTGGCCGCCGTCGAGCGGGAAGAGGGCGCCGCGGATCCGGAGGTCCGGGCACCCATGCCCGGGACCGTCGTCGCGGTGCCGGTGAGTGACGGCGAGCGAGTGACGGCAGGACAGGTGCTGCTGTCCGTTGAGGCCATGAAGATGGAGCACCAGCTCGTGGCCGAAGTCTCCGGCACAGTCCATATCACCGTCGCCACCGGCGACCTGGTCAAGGCCGGCCAGGTCGTCGCCACCATTCACGCGGCAACCATTCACACGGACCAGCCGGCGGGGCACGACCCCGACGCGGCCGGCACCGCAGCGCAGGATCCAACAGATGAACGTAAGGAGGCCTAGCCATGGCCGATTTTGACCTCAGCGAGGAATACCAGGACCTCAGCAAGACCGTCCGCGAATTCGCTGACGAGGTGGTGGCCCCCGTCTCCGCCAAGCACGACGAGGAACACAGCTTCCCCTACGAAGTGGTCTCGCAGATGGCGGACATGGGGCTGTTCGGCCTGCCGTTCCCGGAGGAATACGGCGGCATGGGCGGGGACTACTTCGCGCTGGCCCTCGCGCTGGAACAGCTGGGGCGCGTGGACCAGTCCGTGGCCATCACGCTCGAGGCGGGCGTTTCGCTCGGCGCCATGCCCGTCTACCGCTTCGGCACCGAGGCCCAGAAGCAGGAATGGCTGCCGCTGCTCGCGTCCGGAAAGGCGCTCGCCGGCTTCGGCCTGACCGAGCCGGAGGCCGGCTCGGACGCCGGCGGCACGAAGACCACGGCCCGGCTGGAAGGCGGCGGAGACGCCAAGAACTGGGTCATCAACGGCAACAAGGAATTCATCACCAACTCGGGAACTGACATCAGCAAGCTGGTGACCGTCACCGCCGTCACGGGGCAGCAGGAGCGCAAGGACGGCAGCATCAGGAAGGAGATCTCCACCATCCTGGTTCCCACCGACACGCCCGGCTTCAAGGCCGAGAAGGCGTACAACAAGGTGGGCTGGAACGCCTCGGACACGCACCCCCTGACGCTGCGGGACGTCACTGTTCCCGAGGCGAACCTGCTGGGAGAGCGGGGGCGGGGCTACGCCAACTTCCTGTCCATCCTGGATGAGGGCAGGATCGCCATCGCCGCGCTGGCCACCGGCGCTGCGCAGGGATGCGTGGATCTTTCGGTCCGCTACGCCAAGGACCGCAGCGCCTTCGGAACCAATATCGGCAAGCACCAGGCCATTGCCTTCAAGATCGCCCGCATGCAGGCGCGCGCCCATACGGCCCGTCTTTCGTACTACGATGCGGCCGCCCGGATGCTCGCCGGCAAGCCGTTCAAGACCCAGGCGGCCATAGCTAAGATGGTCGCAGGCGAGGCGGCCATGGACAACGCGCGGGATGCCACCCAGGTATTCGGCGGCTATGGCTTCATCAACGAGTTCACCGTGGCGCGCCACTACCGGGACTCCAAGATCCTGGAGGTCGGGGAGGGCACCACGGAGGTCCAGCTGATGCTGATCGCCCGGGAACTGGGGCTGTAACAGGCCCGGTGGCCGTGTCTGTCGAAAGTCTGTGGAGACGCCGAAAGGATCAACGATGATTGACAAGGTTGTTGCCAGCGCTGACGAAGCGGTCGCCGACATAGCCGACGGCGCGTCGCTCGCCGTCGGGGGTTTTGGCCTGTGCGGGATCCCGGTGGCGCTGATCGACGCCCTTCACCGCCGCGGCACCACGGACCTGGAGACTGTCAGCAACAACTGCGGCGTGGACGACTGGGGCCTGGGGATCCTCCTCCGGGACGGCAGAATCCGCCGGACCGTCAGCTCGTACGTGGGGGAGAACAAGGAGTTCGCCCGGCAGTACCTCGCCGGCGAACTGGAGGTGGTCCTGACCCCGCAGGGCACCCTGGCCGAGAAGCTGCGCGCCGGCGGTGCCGGCATCCCCGCTTTTTACACGAAGGCGGGCGTGGGGACCCAGGTGTCCGACGGCGGCCTGCCGCAGAAATACGACGCCGACGGCGGCATCGCCGTCGCGTCCCCGGCGAAGGAAGTGCGGAGCTTTGCCGGCGTCGACTACGTCCTGGAGGAGTCCCTCACCCCCGACTACGGCCTGGTCCATGCATGGAAGGGCGACCGCCACGGGAACCTGGTCTTCCACGCCACGGCCATGAACTTCAACCCCCTTTGTGCCATGGCGGGACGGATCACCATCGCGGAGGTGGAGGAGCTCGTGGAGCCGGGCGAACTGGATCCCGAACACGTCCACCTGCCGGGCATCTTCGTCCAGCGGGTGGTGGTGGTGCCGGAGTCTGAGAAGCGCATTGAGAAGCGGACGGTCGCACTGTCCGCGGCGTCTGCAACCGGTGCCGCAACCCAGTCCGGGAGCACCGGCACGGCAGCAAGCACCGCCGCTGCAGGAACCACCGGCACCCCCGAACAGGCAGGAGCGTAGCCATGGACCCGAACACCGCGATGGGAATGCCGCCCCGTCCCGAGGCCGTCCGTCACGAGTACCGCCGGGCCGCCTCCTCGCACCCGGAGGGCAAGGGCTGGACCCGCAATGAGCTCGCGGCCCGGGTGGCCCAGGAGCTGAGCAACGGCCAGTACGTGAACCTCGGCATCGGCATGCCCACCCTGATCCCCAACTACATCCCGGCCGGCGTTGAAGTGGTCCTGCACTCCGAGAACGGCATCCTCGGCGTCGGCCCCTACCCCGGCGAGGACGAGGTGGATCCGGACCTCATCAATGCCGGCAAGGAAACGGTCACCGTCAACAAGGGCGCCGCGTTCTTCGACTCCGCGCAGTCCTTCGGCATGATCCGCGGCGGGCATGTGGACGTGGCCGTTCTCGGTGCCATGGAGGTGGCCGCCAACGGGGACCTCGCCAACTGGATGATCCCCGGAAAGATGGTCAAGGGGAT
The DNA here is from genome assembly GCF_044054585.1 of Arthrobacter sp. UC242_113. Lineage (NCBI taxonomy): Bacteria > Bacillati > Actinomycetota > Actinomycetes > Micrococcales > Micrococcaceae > Arthrobacter > Arthrobacter sp. UC242_113. The sequence goes on from NZ_CP171968.1 coordinate 693,976, forward strand.
GGGCGGAGCCATGGACCTGGTCTTCGGCGCCAAGAAAGTGATCGTGATGATGGAGCACGTGGACCGCAGCGGGCAACCGAAGATCGTGGACCGCTGCTCGCTGCCGTTGACGGGCAAGGCGTGCGTTGACCGCATCATCACAGATCTTTGCGTCCTCGACGTGACTCCGGACGGCCTGGTCCTGCGCGAACTCGCCCCCAACGTGTCCGCGGAAGATGTTGCCGCGGCCACCGGTGCGGAGCTGTTCGAGGAAGACCAGGAACTCACCGTATGAGCGCGGTTTCGGCAGGCTCAACCACCGGCGGTGCCCGGGTGGTCGAGCAGCGCGGACTCTACTTCGAGGAAATCGAGGAAGGCGTCGTTTACGCCCACCGCCCCGGCCGGACCGTCACGGAGGCGGACAACGTGCTGTTCACCACCATGACCATGAACACGCAGGGGCTGCACCTGGACGCGGCCTGGAGCGCGGGCCAGCCCTTCGGCCAGCGGCTGGTGAACTCCATGTTCACGCTGGCGACGGTGGTGGGGCAGTCCGTCGGCCAGCTGACCCAGGGCACCATCATTGCGCAGCTCGGGCTGACGGACGTCTCCTTCCCGCACCCGCTCTACCACGGTGACACGCTGTACACCGAGACCGTCATCACCGGCAAACGGCTGTCCGGGTCACGGCCGGGGCAGGGCGTCGTCACCATGCAGCACACCGGCCGCAACCAGGACGGAACGGTGGTTGCATCTGCCACGCGCAGCTGCCTGATGTGGACGCGCGAGGCGCATATAGAGGCGCAGCGGGGCAAATAATCGGACAATGACAGTATGACTTTTGTGATGGGTCCTGCCCTGCTCTTCTGCCCTGCCGACCGCCCCGAACGCTTCCAAAAGGCCGCCGAGCGCTCCGACGCCGTCATCCTGGACCTTGAGGATGCCGTGGCGGGGCCGGACAAGCAGCGGGCCCGGGGCGCCATCCTTGCCCAGCTCGGCGGCTCCGGCGACGGGCCGGAGCTCGACCCGAGCCGGACCATCATCAGGATCAACCCGGCCGGCACCGAGGACTTCGAGAAGGACCTGCACTGCCTGGCGCACACGCCCTACCGCACCGTCATGCTCGCCAAGGCAGAGAGCGCGAGCCAGCTCCGGGCCCTGCCGGACTTCCACGTGGTTGCCTTGTGCGAAACGGCCGCGGGCGTGGTCCACGCACCCGCCATCGCGGCCGAACCCAACGTGGTGGCGATGATGTGGGGTGCGGAGGACCTGCTCGCCTCCCTTGGCGGCACCTCCAGCAGGAACGACGACGGCGGCTACCGCGCCGTTGCCCTGCACGCCCGTTCCGCTGTGCTCCTGGCAGCCGGCGCAGCCGGCAAGCAGGCCGTGGACGCCGTCTACGTGAACATCCCCGACCTTGACGGGCTGGCCGCGGAAGCCCGGGACGCCGCTGCCTCAGGGTTCGGTTCCAAGGCCTGCATCCACCCCAGCCAGGTGGCCGCCGTCCGGTCCGCCTACGCACCCTCGGGCGAGGACGTGGCCGCTGCCACGCACCTGCTGGAGGCGGCAAAGGAAGCCGGTACCGGCGTGTTCCAGTACGAGGGCCGGATGATTGACGGCCCCATCCTCCGGCACGCGGAGTCGGTGCTCCGCCGAGCCCGGTAAGTTCCACACAGCCCGGTAGCCCGCCGTCGTCCTCGCTAGATTCCGGACGCCGTCATTTCCGTGCCCGCAGGGAGATGGGCGGGATCGCCTCGTACAGCGGTGTCCGGATCCAGCGCTGTCCGGTCTCCCGGAACTCCGCCCGGGTGGCGAAACGGTACAGGTAGGTGCGGGCGCGCACCCAGCGGGGGCGTTCGCCGTCGAACGGGTCATGGCGCAGCAGCCCCAGCATGGCCGCGTCCGCCTCGAGCAGCTTGCCCAGGAAGGCGTAGAACCATTCCTCGTGGACCGTGCGCAGGGGCAGGAACCACATAAGCCAGTCCAGCCGCAGATGGTAGGGCGCCCACTGGCGGGGCAGCCGGTGCACCTCGCCCGGTTTTCCCTTGAAGCCGTATTCGCGCCAGTCGGCCGCCTCGTCCGGCTCCGCATCGAGGGTGCCCTCCACCGCCACCTCGATGCGCTGCTTGGTGACCGTGCCGAACGCGCCGTAGGTGTTGACCAGCTGCCAGCGGTTGAAGCTCGCGTTCATGAGTTGGTACTGCGAGAACAGATTGCGGACGGGCCAGTAGCTGAGAACCACCAGGAGCAGGGACGCGGCCAGCGTAATGAGAAGCCACCAGAGCGGCGTCTCCCCGGTGGTGTGCCATTCCAGCGGGAGGACCGGCAGCACCGCATGCGCCATGGGATCGCTGACGCCGGCGAAGGCCAGCACAATCGCAATCCAGTTCAGCCAGGCAAAATTGCCGCTGGCCACCAGCCACAGCTGGGTGACGATGATGATGCCCGCCGCAATGCTGCCCAGCGGCTGCGGCGCGAAGAGGAAGAACGGCACCACGAGCTGGGCGAAGTGGTTCCCCACCACCTCCAGCCGGTGGAAGGGCTTCGGCAGCAGATGCGCCTGCCGGCTGAGGGGGCCGGGCATCGGCTGGGTCTCATGGTGGTAGTACAGGGCGGTGAGGTCGCGCCACTCCCGGCCGCCGCGGATCTTGATCATGCCGGCACCGAATTCCAGCCGGAACACCAGCCAGGCCACGAGGATCAGGATAGTCCTGGGCGGATCGGTCTGGTCCGATCCCAGGAACGCCACGGTGAAGCCGGCCTCCAGGAGCAGCATCTCCCAGCCGAACCCGTAGAACGTCTGGCCCACGTTGACTACCGACATGTACAGCAGCCACAAGGCCAGGAACGCGATCAGCGGCAGCCAGGGCGGGCCCAGCTGGGGGAGGCCGAGGACCAGGACTCCGGAGATGGCCAGCCCCACTGTGCAGACGGTGCGCAACAGCCGGTCCGAGTAGCGCCAGCGGAACAGCGTGGGCCTGCGCATCCGGCTGAAAGCCTTCAGGTAGTCCGGAACGGGCAGGAGGCCGCGCTCGCCGAGGAGCGCGGGAAACTGGTTGAGGGTGGAGAGGAACGCAACGAAATAGAGTGCGGCGACCCCGCGCTGCAGCACCTGCCGGGCGAATTCATAGTCCGGCGCATCGAACCATGCGGCCCAGTCCACGGGCACCACGTTACCCCGGCCCGGAAGCGCGTCAAGGTGCGGCCAGCTGCCCCTCCTTCTTCGTCCGTCGTAGGTCGCCCGCTCGGAAGCCGTTCGCGCAATTGCCAAAACTGGCCGCTCAACGGTCCTATAAGCAGCCGTTTGTGGCAAAAGACGGCGGGATATGAGACGTACGGCCGGCGATGTGCCGCGTCCGTCCGCCTCCAATGGTGCGGGATACTTAAGCCATGCAGACTTCCGGCTCCAGCCGTCCAGACAGCCAGCCGCGCACCATCGTCATCCTCGGATCCACCGGTTCCATCGGCACCCAGGCGATTGACGTCGTCGACGGCGCCCCCCACCTTTTTCAGGTTGTGGCGCTGAGCGCCGGGGGCGGCAACCTTGAACTCCTCGCCCGGCAGGCCGTCCACACGCGGGCCGCCGCCGTCGGCATCGCCGAAGGTGATCCCGGGCGGCTCCGGGACCTGATCAACGACGTCGCCCGGACAGCGGGGCTGGGGCAGTACCGGCCCGAGATCATCGCCGGCCCCGACGCCTCAACCAGGATCGCTGCCGTGAAGGCGGACGTGGTGCTCAACGGCATCACGGGCTCGATCGGATTGGCGCCCACGCTCGCCGCGCTGGAATCCGGCGCCACCCTGGCGCTCGCCAACAAGGAGTCCCTGATCGTTGGCGGCTCGCTGGTCAAGGCCGCCGCCGCGGAGGGGCAGATCGTGCCGGTTGACTCCGAGCACTCCGCCATCGCCCAGTGCCTGCGCTCGGGGACCGCCGCGGAGGTGGACAGGCTCATCCTGACCGCCTCCGGAGGACCGTTCCGCGGCCGCACCCGCGAGCAGCTCTTCGACGTCACGCCGGAGGAGGCGCTGGCCCACCCCACCTGGGACATGGGCCTGATGGTCACCACCAACTCAGCCAGCCTGGTGAACAAGGGCCTCGAAGTCATCGAGGCGCACCTGCTGTTCGACATTCCCCTGGACCGGATCGACGTGGTGGTCCATCCGCAGTCCGTGATCCACTCCATGGTGCAGTTCGTGGACGGCTCCACCATCGCCCAGGCCTCGCCGCCGGACATGCGCCTGCCTATTGCCCTTGGCCTGGGCTGGCCGGACCGGGTGCCCAACGCGGCCACGCCCTGCGACTGGACCCGGGCCGCCAGCTGGACGTTCGAGCCGCTGGACTCCTCCGCATTCCCCGCCGTCCGGCTGGCCAAGGATGCGGCAAAGCAGGGCAGCACCTACCCCGCGGTGTTCAACGCCGCCAATGAGGAAGCCGTCACGGCTTTCCATACGGGCAGAATCCGGTTCACGGACATCGTGGACACCATCGAGGCCGTCCTCGGCGAACATTCGGGTTCCTCCGGGCTAACGGTCGGCTCCGTACTCGATGCTGAGAAATGGGCACGAGCGCGCACCCACGAACGTTTAGCAGTGAGCAGTCTCTAGGAAGCAGCAGATCTTAAGCATGAGTCCCGTTATCCTCTTTATCCTTGGTGTCGTCTTTGTGGCGGTCGGCATCGCGGTATCCATTGCGCTGCATGAGGTGGGCCACCTGGTACCCGCCAAGCTGTTCAAGGTGCGCGTCACCAAGTACATGATCGGCTTCGGCCCCACCCTCTGGTCGACGAAAAAGGGCGAAACCGAGTACGGCTTCAAGGCGCTGCCGCTGGGCGGCTACGTCTCAATGATCGGCATGTACCCGCCCAACAAGGAGGACGGCTCGGTGCGCCCGTCCAGCACCGGCATGTTCCAGACGCTGGCCAGCGAGGCCCGCTCCATGGCCCATGAGGATGTGGGGCCCGGGGACGAGAACCGCGTGTTCTACCGGCTCCCGGTCTGGAAGAAGATCATCATCATGCTGGGCGGCCCGGCAATGAACCTGCTGATCGGCCTCGTGCTCACGGCCGTACTGCTCATGGGGTTCGGCATCTCGGAGCCCACCACCACCATCGCCGATGTTTCCAAGTGCCAGGTGAAGGCGGGGGAGACGGTCGATCCGAACTCGGCCGACTGCAAGCCGACTCCGGCCGCCGCCGCCCAGCTCAGGCCCAACGACGTCATCACCGCCTTCGACGGAAAAACCGTGACCAGCTGGGACCAGCTCACGGGCTGGATCCGCGCTTCCGCGGGCAAGGAAGTGTCCATCACTGTGGAGCGCGACGGCGCGCCGGTGACCAGCACCGTCACCCCTGTTCTGTCGGCACGCCCGGTCGTCGGGCCGGACGGGCGCCAGGCAAAGGACGACGCCGGGACCCTTCTGTACCAGGACGTCGGCTTCCTGGGCATCGGTGCGCAGACCGCCCTGGTTCCCCAGCCGGCGTCGTCCGTCCTGCCCATGGCGGGGGAGAACATCAAACAGGTTGCCGGGGTGGTCCTCAACCTGCCGGCCCGGGTGGCCGGTGTGGCCAAGGCGGCCTTCAGCGAAGAACCCCGCGACCCCAACGGCCCCATCAGTGTGGTGGGCGTGGGCCGCGTGGCGGGCGAGGTGGCCGCCATGGAGGAAGTGCCTGCCCAGGCCCGGCTTGCCGCCTTGGTGGGACTGCTCGCCGGGCTGAACTTTGCCCTGGCCGTCTTCAACCTGATCCCGCTCCTCCCGCTCGACGGCGGCCACGTGGCCGGCGCGCTCTACGAGGCCGTGAGGCGGCGGGTGGCGAAGCTGTTCGGCAAACCCGACCCCGGCGCCTTTGACATCGCGAAGCTGCTGCCGGTGACCTATGTGGTGGCGGCACTGCTCATTGGGATGGGTGCGCTGCTGATCTATGCGGACATCGTGAAGCCGGTGAATCTCTTCGGCTAGTTCCCTGGTCCTCAGCCTTGATTGGCTGATTACTGAAAATCAGCCCTAAATGATTGATTTGAGAATATAAGCCGGATACGGTTCATTCATGTACGTTCTGACCATCGACCAGCGTGGCAGCACCAGCGACGTGGACCGCGTGCCCGAGCTCCTCGCAGACCTCGGCAGCTATCCTGGTGTCCGCTTTGAACGTTCCGTGGGTGACGAAGTGCAGGGCGTCCTGCAGGACCCTGCCCTGGTGGTTGACGTGGCCCTGCAAGCCCTGCGAAGCGGGCACTGGTACGTCGGGATCGGCGTCGGCCCGGGCTCCCTGCCGCCGGGTGCGAGCCCGCGCGAAGGGTCCGGCCCGGCCTTTGTCGCTGCCCGCCGGGCGGTGGAGCGTGCCAAGTCGGCGGCGAGCCATGTCCCCGCCGCCGTGGTCGCGGGGAGCCGTGACCGCGAGGCCGCCGTGGCGTGCGCCAACGCGGAAGCGGTGCTGCGGTTGGTCGGCGGCCTGGTGCAGTCACGGACCGAGGCCCAGTGGCGCGTGGTGGATGCCCTCCGTGGGAAGAGCGGTGCAGCAACCGAACAGGGCCCCGGACGCCACGGACGCCAGAAGCAGGTGGCGCGGGAACTGGGAATCACGGAACAATCGGTGAGCCGGGCCGTCCTCCGGTCGGGCTGGCAGGAAGAATGGGCCGCAAGGCCGGCGGTGGAAATGCTGCTGGCAACCGCCCACCGCCTCATCCTGGAACACGCACCTCCCGGGACTCAGGACGGCGACGACAACCGAGGAGAAGCGTGAACGCAGTCTGGATCGCAGCCGCCCTGCTGACGGCCGGATTCGCGGGCTGGCCTGTCACGGCCCTGGTTTTCCGGCTGGCCCGCACCATCGACGACAAAGCCGACGCCGCCGCCAGCGCCGGCAGGGACGGCGCCGACGACCCCTCGGCAGACGTGACGGTGGACAGCCCGGCCGCAGCGGACAGCCCGGCTGCAGGGGACAGCCCGCCCGTTGGGGACCGGGTGAATACAGTGAACGGCGATATCACGGTGGACGCTGGTGGTGCGGCCGCACCGGCGCCTGGAGGCGAGGCGTCGGCCAAACGCATCCTCCGGGGCGGGGCCATCATTGGCGTCCTCGAGCGGCTGGCAGTCTGCCTCGCCATTCTGGCCGGGCAGCCCGTGGCCATCGCCTACGTGGTGGCCATCAAAGGCCTGGGTCGGTTCGCGGAACTCAAGGAAACGCCGGTGGCCGCGGAGCGGTTCATCATCGGCACCCTGGCCTCCATGCTGTGGGCGGCTGGAGTTGCCGCCTTCACGAAGGTCGTGCTCCTCGGCTAGCCCGGCCGCGGGATAGGGTATCTCTATGACTGTTTTTGCTGTTGAGTACGTATACGACGCCGAGTCCTCCGAAACGCGCGCGGCCGCCCGCCCCGCCCACCGCGAATGGACTGCAGGACTCGCGCAGGACGGCAGGCTTCTGGCCAGCGGACCCTACGGCGACGGCGCAGGCGCCCTGCTCATTTTCAAGGCGGCCGACGAAGCCGCACTCAACGAGATCCTCCGGCAGGATCCCTTCGCGGCCGCGGGCGTCATTTCCGGCACGCGAACCACCGAATGGGCACCCGTGACCGGTCTCCTGGCTGAGCACGCAGCCTAGCCGCCCCGCACCACCGATTTTCGAATTCAAGGAGTCCACGTGACCTCGGTCAGCCTGGGAATGCCATCCGCACCGCCGCCCGTTCTTGCCCCGCGACGCAAGACGCGCCAGATCAAGGTAGGCTCCGTCGGCGTCGGTTCCGATTTCCCCATCAGCGTGCAGTCGATGACCACCACGCCCACCACGGACATCAACGCCACGCTGCAGCAGATCGCCGAACTGACGGCCTCCGGCTGCGACATCGTCCGCGTGGCGTGCCCGTCCGCCGATGACGCGGAAGCGCTTCCGATCATCGCCCGGAAATCGCAGATCCCGGTCATCGCCGACATCCACTTCCAGCCGAAGTACGTCTTCGCGGCCATCGAGGCCGGCTGTGCTGCAGTCCGCGTCAACCCGGGCAACATCCGCAAGTTCGACGACCAGGTCAAGGAAATCGCCAAGGCGGCAAAGGACCACGGCACGTCCATCCGCATCGGCGTGAACGCAGGATCGCTGGAACCGGGCATCCTGAAGAAGTACGGCAAGGCCACTCCGGAGGCCTTGGTCGAATCCGCGGTCTGGGAAGCCTCGCTGTTCGAGGAGCACGGCTTCCACGACTTCAAGATCTCCGTGAAGCACAATGACCCGGTGGTCATGGTGGCGGCCTACGAGATGCTCGCCGAAAAGGGTGACTGGCCGCTGCACCTGGGCGTCACTGAGGCCGGTCCCGCGTTCCAGGGAACCATCAAGTCGGCCACAGCCTTTGGCGCCCTCCTCTCCCGCGGCATCGGCGACACCATCCGCGTGTCCCTGTCTGCCCCTCCCGTTGAGGAGATCAAGGTAGGCAACCAGATCCTGCAGTCGCTGAACCTGCGCCCCCGCAAGCTGGAAATCGTCTCGTGCCCGTCCTGCGGGCGCGCCCAGGTTGACGTCTACACCCTCGCCGAACAGGTCACCGCCGGCCTCGAGGGGATGGAGATCCCGCTGCGCGTCGCCGTCATGGGCTGCGTCGTCAACGGTCCGGGCGAAGCGCGGGAAGCTGACCTCGGCGTCGCCTCCGGCAACGGCAAGGGCCAGATATTTGTGAAGGGCGAGGTCATCAAGACTGTTCCCGAGAGCCAGATTGTTGAGACACTGATCGAAGAGGCCATGCGTATCGCGGAAGAGATGGGGGAGGCCGATGGCGAAGATGCTGTCAAGGGTAGCCCCGTGGTTAGCGTCTCATAAGGACGGCGCCGCGCCCGACGGTGCCACCGTCCGGGTGCTGGGTGTTGCGGACACCCGTCAGCTGCGCGAACTGGCAGAAACCGATCCCGTCGCCAACGTGTTCATCCTGGCGCACCTGGAGTCAACCGACTCTGCCGCGCCTACCCCGGGCGGAGCGAACGTCCTGGGCGTTTTCGACGACGACGTGCTGGTTGGCGCCTGCTGGGCAGGCGCCAACCTGGTTCCCGTCCAGCTCGACCCGGGGCTGGCCGGACCGGTAGCCGAAGCGGCCCACCGCTCCGGGCGCCGGTACGCGTCGATCTTCGGACCGGCCGGCACTGTGCTGGCGCTGCACAGCCGGCTGGAGGAGCTGGGCCACGTGGCCCACGAGGTACGGTCCGACCAGCCGCTCATGACCATTTCCGGCCCCCCGGCCGTTGAACCAAACTGGGAGTTGGGGTACGGGCAGTACGCGGATTTCGACGCCATCCTCCCTGCCTGTGCAGCGATGTTCGAGGAAGAGGTTGGCTACTCGCCCTACCTCGGCGGCCGCGACTTTTACAGCCGCCGGGTGGCAGGCCTGATCCGGCAGGGACACTCTCTGGTCCACCTGAAGGACGGCGAAGTCGTGTTCAAGGCTGAGCTGGGTGCTGTCACCGCCGAGGTCACCCAGGTGCAGGGCGTATGGATGAACCCCACCCACCGGGGACTCGGGCTGAGCGCCGGCTACATGGCCGCCGTGGTGCTGCTGGCCCAGAAAATGGCGCCCGTCACCAGCCTGTATGTCAACGACTACAACTCCCGGGCCCGCGCAACGTATGAACGTGTCGGCTTCCGGCAGGTGGGGACCTTCGCTACCGTTCTCTTTTAGCGGGCGGTCGAGGCCGCACCGGCCAAGCTGAATTTGAAATCGGTGACGGCTATCACATAGGTTCGTTCTAACCGGGTTTACGGACCCGGGTGGTCTCTCGAGAATTAGCGGCATGACCGGCCGCGGAGCCACGCCGCCACAGGGATGACCAGCCGTAAACGGCCAGGGGCTTCACCTGCGGGGCGTGGCTTTCCTGTTCAGCTCCCACAGGGCCCGCAACCTGTGCTGCTGCCCAGCCGGTACATTAGTACCCAGACAATCAGCACTTCCCCCAGAAACGGACACCTACCCGTGGTTCTTCGACTCTCCAAGCTTTTCCTGCGCACCCTGCGTGAAGACCCCGCTGACGCCGAGGTGGCCAGCCACCGGCTGCTCGTGCGCGCGGGATACATCCGCCGCGCGGCTCCGGGCATCTACACCTGGCTGCCGCTGGGGCTGAACGTGCTGCGCAAGGTGGAACAGATCATCCGGGAAGAGATGGCGGACATCGGCGCCCAGGAAGTGCACTTCCCCGCGCTGCTCCCCAAGGAGCCCTACGAGGCGACCAACCGCTGGACCGAATACGGTGAAGGGCTGTTCCGGCTGAAGGACCGCAAGGGCGGGGACTACCTGCTGGCCCCCACGCACGAGGAGATGTTCACCCTGCTGGTCAAGGACCTGTACTCCTCGTACAAGGACCTGCCGCTGAGCATCTACCAGATCCAGAACAAGTACCGCGACGAGGCACGTCCGCGCGCCGGCCTCCTCCGCGGCCGTGAGTTCATCATGAAGGACTCCTACTCGTTCGACGTCGACGACGCCGGGCTGGACGCCAGCTATGCAGCCCACCGGGCGGCGTACCTGAAGATCTTCGAGCGCCTGGGCCTGGAAGTTATCCCCGTGACGGCCACGGCTGGTGCCATGGGCGGCTCACGCAGCGAGGAATTCCTGCACCCCACCGACGTCGGCGAGGACACCTTCGTGCGCTCGGCCGGCGGCTATGCAGCCAACGTCGAAGCCGTAACCACGGTGGCCCCCGCCGAGATCGACTTCACCAATTCCCCGGCAGCGGTGATCCGCGACACCCCGAACACCCCTACGATCGACACGCTCGTGCAGGCATCCAACGAGCTGGCGCCGCGCAGCGAGGCCGACGGCGGTCCGTGGACTGCCGCTGACACGCTCAAGAACGTTGTCCTCGCCGTTACCCTCCCCACCGGGGAACGCCAGATCGTGGTGCTCGGTGTCCCGGGCGACCGGGGCGTTGACCTCAAGCGCGTCGAGGCCAATATCGGGGCCTACCTCCCGGTGGCTGGCGAAATCGCCGTGGAAGCTGCAGGCGAGGAGGACCTGGCCCGCAACCCGCTCATCGTACGGGGTTACCTCGGCCCGGGGATGTCGCTGGACGCGCCCCTCCTTGGCCTGGAGGGCGCCGCCAAGCTCCTCTACCTGGTGGATCCTCGCGTCGTCAGCGGCACAACCTGGATCACCGGCGCCAACATGGCCGGCAAGCACGTCTATGACCTTGTGGCAGGACGCGACTTCACCTGGGACGGCGTCATCGAGTGCACCGAAGTGCGCGCCGGTGATGAAGCCCCGGACGGCTCTGGACCACTCGAAATCGCCCGCGGCATCGAGATGGGCCACATCTTCGCGCTGGGCCGCAAATACGCCGAGGCGCTGGAACTGAAGGTTCTGGACCAGAACGGCAAGCAGGTGGTGGTCACCATGGGTTCCTACGGCGTGGGCGTCACCCGGGCCGTCGCCGCACTGGCAGAATCCAACCACGACGCCAAGGGCCTCGTCTGGCCCCGCTCGGTGGCTCCGGCCGACGTCCATGTCGTGGCCGTCGGCCGCGGCGAGGAGATCTTCGCCGCCGCCGAGCAGCTCGCCCTTGAGCTGGAAGGCGCCGGCCTGGAGGTTATCTACGATGACCGGCCCAAGGTCTCCCCGGGCGTGAAGTTCGGCGATGCCGAACTTGTGGGCGTGCCCACCATCCTTGCCGTCGGCCGTGGACTGGTGGACGGCGTCGTCGAAATCAAGGACCGCCGAAGCGGCGAGGCTGAGAACGTGGCCGTGGACAAGGCCGTTGACTACGTGGTCAACGCCGTCCGCAGCAACTGACCGCCTGCCCTTCCGGTGGTTTCGGGGTTTGAGTCGATCCAGCTCGCCACTATCGTCCTGATAGTGGTGGCTGGCTTCTCCGCAGGATGGGTGGACGCGGTCGTGGGCGGCGGCGGCCTGCTGCAGCTGCCGGCGCTATTGCTCGTGCCGGGGATCACCCCGGTACAGGCACTGGCCACCAACAAGATGGGCTCCATTTTCGGCACCACCACCAGCGCCGTGACCTACTACGGCCGCGTCCGGCCCGATTTGCGGACGGCCGTGCCGATGGCCGCGATTGCGCTGGCGGGCAGCTTCGGCGGTGCGCTGCTGGCCACCCGGCTGCCGGCGGAGGTGTTCAAGCCGATCATCGTGGCGGCCCTCGTGGCCGTCGCGCTGTTCACGGCACTTAGGCCCGACGCCGGACACCTCACCGAACTCCGGCACGGCGGCCACACACACTACGTGGTGGCCTGCGCCATCGGCGCCGTGATCGGGTTCTACGACGGCCTGATCGGCCCCGGAACCGGATCCTTCCTGGTGATCGCGCTGGTTTCGGCAATGGGGTACGCCTTCCTGGAGGCCAGTGCCAAGGCGAAAATCGTCAACATGGCAACGAACGCCGGGGCACTGATATTTTTCCTCCCACACGGCTCTCTGCTTTGGGGAGTCGGCCTGCTGCTGGGCGCGGCGAACATGGCCGGGGGCTACCTCGGCGCCCGCACCGCCGTAAGGCAGGGGAGCAAGTTTGTCCGTGTGGTGTTCCTCGTGGTGGTTTTCGCGCTGATCGTCAAGCTCGCCTTCGACGTGTGGCAGGAGAACTTCGCCTGAGCTGAGTTCCCGGTTGGGCCGGGTTCCCGCCTGAGTTGGGTTCCCGGCTGGGCTGGCCTTCCGCTGAGCCGGGTTTCCCGCGCAGTCACGTTCTCGCGGGCGGTCCCGGGACGGCGTAGCATTCCTCTATGTCAGCCGGTGCGGAACCGTACAGGGATGCCCTGGCTGCAGCCGTCCGGCATGCGACGCGCTGGCTGGAAAGCCAGCCCAGCCGCCGGGTTGGTCCGCAGCAGGCAGCCCGGGAACTCGCCGCGGCGTTCGACGGAGCGCTGCCCCACTCCGGCATGCCCCCGGCCGACGTCGTGGATTACCTGGCCACCCACGCCGAACCGGGCCTCATGGCCATGCCATCCGGACGCTTTTTCGGCTGGGTCATCGGCGGTACCCTCCCGGCTGCCATGGCGGCCGACTGGCTGGTCAGTTCCTGGGACCAGAACTCGGGGCTCCGCTACGCCACGCCAGCCATCGCCGCCATTGAGGACGCCGCGGGCCATTGGCTGCTGCAGTTGCTCGGCCTGCCGGAGGAATCCGACGTTGGCTTCGTCACTGGAACCACCATGGCCAATTTCACCGCGCTGGCGGCCGCACGGTGGCGGCTTCTCAAGGACGGCGGCTGGGACATCGAACGTGACGGGCTCTTCGGCGCTCCGCGGATCCACTGCCTTGTGGGGGAGGAACGGCACGAGACGGTGGACCTCGCGCTGCGCTACCTGGGAATGGGCAGTCCCACCGTGGTTCCGGCCGACAGCCAGGGACGCATCGACGCCGCGGAGCTGGACTGTGCGCTGGACCGGATCGCGCTCGAGCATGCGTCCTCGGAAAATTCATTTGCTGACCAATCTGGCGGATCCCAGGGTCCGAGGCCGGCCCCGGTGCTGGTCTGCCTGCAGGCCGGAAACCTCCACTCCGGAGCCTTCGACCCCTTCACCGCAGCCATCGCGGTGTCCAAGGCACACGGCGCCTGGGTGCACGTGGACGGGGCCTTCGGGCTCTGGGCTGCAGCCGTCCCGGAACTCGCAGGGCTGACCGCTGGGGTGGAACGGGCCGACTCCTGGGCCACAGACGCCCACAAGACTTTGAACGTCCCGTACGACTGCGGCGTCGTAGCTGTCCGGGACGCGGAAGCCTTGCGCAGTGCCATGGGGCTGCACGCCAGCTACCTCCTCCAGGACACCGACGGCTCGGGTGATCCCAGCCAGCGGGTTCCGGAGCTTTCCCGCAGGGCCAGGGGAGTTCCCGTGTGGGCGGCGCTGAAGTCCCTGGGCAGGGACGGTGTGGCCGGACAGATCCGCCGCCTTGCCATGTCCGCTGCCCAGCTCGCGGAACGGCTCACGGCCATTGACGGGGTGGAAGTCCTGAACGACGTTGGTTACACCCAAATCTCGGTAGCCTTCGGCGACGACGCCGCAACCCGGCGTGTGGCGGAGCGGCTCATCGCCGGCGGAAAGGTATGGATGTCCGGGTCCCGGTGGCACGGCAGGGACGTGGTGCGGATATCCGTCAGCAACTGGACCACCGACGCGGATGACGTCACCACCGCGGTGGAGGCGGTGCGGACAGCCGTCGAAGCCGTCCGGTCGGGCCGGTCCTGACAGCCTGTGCCCTGACGGCCTGTGCCCTGACAGTCCTGTGCTTCGAGGTCCATGCTCTCCGGAGCCTACGACGGCGAAGTGTTCACGGCATCATCGCCCGGCTCGGGCAAGTCGTGGGCAGCCGGAAGCCCGTCCAGCGTCCGGCCGGCAAGTGTGCTGGCCACCCACAGGGACCGGGCCATGTCACCGCCGTGGCCCGGCCTCGAAGCGTAGTGCAGGGCGTTATCCACCTCCCGGGCCAGGCTCCACTGCCGGGCCACTTCCGGGTCTAGCCCGGCCGCGAGACTGAAGTCATGGCACCGTGCCAGCAGGCCGGCGGCGGGATCAGACGCCGGCAGGTCCGGGATCCGGTTCCAGAGCGCCGGAGCCACGGCGAATTCCGCCTCGCCCACCATCGGCTGGGGGTCGATTGCGGCGAATCCGTCGGCGACAATATTCCGGGCCGAATGGTTCCCTGCCGCATTGTTCGCTCGGGAGTCAGGCCTGGCCAGGATGTTGAGGTAGTGGAAGTCCGTGTTGACCAGGACGTCCTCCGAGGAGCGGCGGCCCACGGCGCCCCTGGTCTGGCAAACCTCGAGTGCTGCCTCCAGCAGCCACCGGGGAAACGGGCGGCCCAGCTGTTCCCATTCGGCAGGCAGGTCGTCGCTCCACTGTTCCGCACGGGCGGCCACGTGAACGAATTCCTGCCACTGCGGCCGGGCGTCGGGCACGAGGCTCAGCTCCCGCATCAGCCCGCCCCACACCTCAAGGGCGGTGTCCATCGGCACTGCCCGGAGTGACCTGCCCGCGTCCAGCCGCTCGAGGAGCATTGAACACGTTCCGGCGTCGGAAGCCAGCAACTTCACCGCGCCATGGCCGTTCCACAGTGCCAGCGCATGGCGTTCCACCAGGGCTTCGTCATGCGGAAAGGCCACCTTCAATGCTGCTGGCGATCCCGCCGCGCGGACCGGGACCACAACGGCGCCGTGTCCGCTCCACGGAAAAGCTCCCGGTTCCAGGTCAAGCTCAAGCTGCCATTGGTCGATCCGGCTGCGGATCATGTCCGGCAGGGACGCCAGCCAGGCCCTGCCGGCGCTGCTGCGGGAGTAGCGGCGCGTCAGGTCCAGGGGGATGGGAACGTCTGCTGGCCGGCTCACAGCTCCAGCGTAGTGGAGCTGTCCTTGCGGATCGGGGACGCCGGGCGGCTCCGTTTGGCTTGGCGTTTTTGTCCAGATAATGGCCGCTGAAGGCCGCCGTTGAAGTCGCGACAAATGGACAAAAACTCCTAGCCGATGGCTTGGGTGGCAACTCCAGGACGCCGCTTACGACTACAGGATGCCGCTACTGCTACACGATGCCGCTGGCGCCTAGCAGGTTGCCGATGGTGAACGTCGCGGCCAGGGCAACGCCGCCGCCGACCACCACGCGTGCGCCCGCCCGGGTCTTCGAACCGCCGCCTATCCACGCGCCCACGGCGCCCGTCACGGCCAGCGCCAACAGGACAGCTCCGAAAGTCACCGCAACCCGAATGCTTTCGGGGGGGAGCAGGATGGCCAGCATCGGCAGGATGGCACCCAGCGTGAAGGCGATGGCGGACGCAAAGGCGGCATGCCAGGGGCTCACGATGTCCTGTTCGTCGATATTGAGCTCCGCGGACAGGTGTGCGGCGAGGGCGTCGTGCTCTGTCAGTTCGCGCGCCACATTCCGGGCTGTTTCCTCGCTAAGGCCCTTGCTCCGGTAGATCGCGGTGAGCTCCAGCAGCTCCTCTTCCGGTTCCTCGGCGAGTTCGCGCCGTTCCTTCTCGATCAGCGCTTTTTGGCTGTCGCTCTGGCTGCTGACGGAGACGTACTCACCCAAGGCCATGGATACGGCACCACCCACGAGTCCGGCAGCACCGGCCGCGAGGATGGGCCCATTGTCACTGGTAGCACCGGCCACGCCCACCACAATCGCAGCGACCGACACAATCCCGTCGTTGGCTCCGAGGACACCTGCACGCAGCCAGTTCAGCCGGTGCACGAGGTCATTGCTGTGGGGCTCATTGGCGTGCTGCCCCTCAGGGGGCAACGCAGTTCTGTCCGCTGAATCCATGGCTCCAGCAAACCACTTCGAAGCAGCAGGCTGCCAGTAGGATGTCGCCGACCAGCCCGCGCTTAGGGTGCGGCGGGTGTTGCCGCCGCGCCGCCGTCGGTCTGGCGCACTGAGGGCGCAACCGGTTCCGGAAGCTCCGGCAGGAGCGCGGTGTCCAGCACAATGCCGGGTACGGGACCGGGATCGGACCCCCAGCGCATGGTCCGCTGGGCAGCCGCGACCAGCGAGGTGACAGCCCACCGCCGGGTCTCCCCCTCACTCAGTGCCACAAGGTCGCCGTAGACCGGAAGCGTTCCTGCTTCAAGGCTGGCCAGTCCCGCAGCCGGCTTCTGCAGGAACGAGGTGCCCAGGGTGTAGCCCGGTTCACGGGGAGGAACTGACACGCAATGAGCGCGGGTGTAGGCCTCGGCCTGGCCAACGAGGGTTTCATGCGTGGAGAGCAGGGCCCTCGCCTGTTCCGCGGCCGGCGCGGTCAGGCGGGTCAGCGCTACCTGGTAGCCGTACACCGTCTCAACTTCTGTCCGAACCACCCGGTTCAGGGCCGCGGCGACCGTGGCGCTGTCAGGCGGGTCCGGTGCTTTGGTGGACTGGTTACTGTCGTTTGGCTGGGCGTTACCGCCTGCCTCGGCGCTGTTGCCCGATGCGCTGTTGCTCGACGAGCTGGGGACGGAGCACGCCGTGGCCGCGTTTCGCTGGGTTGTCACCGGTGCCGAAACGGCTGGCGGCGGCGTCCCCGCAACCTGTGCCAGCGTCGTCGCCTGAAGCAGTTGGGCGGTTCCTACCGCGGCGAGCAGGCGGGCCATCCCGCCGTCGGCCTTCTCTGCATGGGTGAGGCGCTCCTTGCCACTCGTGGACAATGCAGCCACCAGCGCGGGCAGCGTGGCCGGGCGCGGCGTCGCTGTCTCCGATGATGCGGCGGCGGACGGACCGGCAGTTCCCGGCGCCCCTGCCGTTGACTTTGCCCCGGCCTTTGATCCTGCCCCGGCCTCTGAACCTGAACCCGGCGCTGAAGTCGCGGTGGCGCCGCCCGGAAGAAGGAGCGCCCGTGCCTGCGTAGTCAGCAAAGTCACAGTGTGCGAAAACTGCTGCCGCCGCGCGCCGGACGACCCGTCCGCGAGCTGCTGGCTGGCAGCCCTCAGATCCAGGGTTTGAGCGAGGGCGGCGGCGCGCGCCTGCTCGGAGAATGGAGGAGGTGCAGGGGCAGGGGATTCCCGCGGAATCAGCGCAAAGCCAAGGCTCAGCACCAGGAATGCGGCGAGTGCCAGCAGGCCATACCGGAGATAGCTGGCCGGCGTTCTTTTTCGCCCGCTGTCGTCATTCACAACAGACCATGTTGTCACGGCCACGGGGAAGTCCGTGCACCAAGCCGCCCGGAAAATCGCTACGCTAGTACACACAACATCATCTAGCGGGAGGCGGCCGGCATCGTGAGTAATGCAGAAGCCACGACTTCATCAGACCGGACCGGCGCGGGAAAGGCTGAACCCGCGGCTGTCCACAATCCCGAGGCTGAGCGTCTCCGGGCGCTGCTGGAGCCCGCAGTCCAGTCGCACCGGCTTTACCTCGAGGATGTTGCCATCCACATCGCAGGTTCCAACCGCGTGGTCCACGTCGTGGTGGATCTGCCGCAGGAAGAAACAGGCGGGGTGAGCCTTGACGTCATCGCCGACATCTCCAAGGAGCTCTCCGACATCCTGGACAGCGACCCCAGCACGGACAGCCGTCCGTATGATCTTGAGGTTTCATCGCCCGGCGTGGGGCGGCCGCTGACCGAGCCCCGCCACTGGCACCGCGCCCGCGGCCGGATGGTTGCAGTCAACGTGATCCAGGGCGAGAACGTCACAGGCAGGATCAGCTCCGTTGACGACGCCGGCGTGACCCTGGTTCCCGAAATCGCCGTGAAAAAGGGCATGAAGCCCAGGCAGGGCGACCCCGTAAAGCTTCCTTTCGACAAGATCCGCAGCGGAAAAGTCGAAATTGAGTTCAGCCGCCTCGACGAGGCCGGTCTGGAAACTGAGCACAATGGACCTTCTGAGGAGGCCTGATGGATATTGACATGAGCGCGCTGAGACTCCTGGAGCGTGAGCGCGAAATCCCGCTGGATCTCCTCATTCCCACGATCGAGCAGGCCCTGCTGGTCGCCTACCACAAGTCGCCGGGCGCCTTCGAGAAGGCCCGCGCGGAGCTGGACCGCAAGAGTGGCCACGTGACCATCTGGGCCACCGAGATCGACGACGACGGCGCACCCATTGGCGAGTTCGAGCACACGCCGGCCGGATTCGGCCGCATCGCCGCCAGCACCGCCCGGCAGATCATCCTGCAGCGGCTGCGCGACGTTGAGGACGACAACGTCCTGGGCGAATTCAAGGGCCGCGAGGGTGAACTCGTTGCCGGGCTGATCCAGCAGGGCAACAACCCCCACATGATCCAGGTCAACCTCGGCGCTGTGGAAGCTTTGCTTCCGCCGCCCGAGCAGGTGCCGGGGGAGAAGTACATCCACGGCAACCGGCTGCGCGCATACGTCATCGACGTGCACCGCGGCACCAAGGGCCCGTCCATCACCCTGTCGCGTTCGCACCCGGGTCTGGTTCGGAAGCTTTTCGAACTGGAGGTCCCTGAGATCGCCGACCGCTCCGTGGAGATCGTCGCCCTGGCCCGCGAAGCCGGCCACCGCACCAAGATCGCGGTCAAGGCAAACACCCAGGGCATCAACGCCAAGGGTGCCTGCATCGGCGAAATGGGCTCGCGTGTGCGGGCGGTCATGACCGAACTGAACGACGAAAAGATCGACATCGTTGACTTCAGCGAGGATCCGGCCACCTTCATCGCCAGCGCACTGTCGCCGTCGCGTGTGAATTCAGTCACCATCACCGACGAGGCCACCCGCTCGGCCCGAGTCGTGGTGCCGGACTACCAGCTCTCCCTTGCCATCGGCAAGGAGGGCCAGAACGCCCGCCTCGCCGCCAAGCTGACGGGGTGGCGCATCGATATCGTCTCCGACGCCGCCGCTCCCCGCGGTTAGCGCTGCGCCGGGCAGGGGTCAGCCCGTCCGGCACAAGCCCTGACCTCGGCCGATCTGCCCGCCCCCCGCGGCGGGCAGTTTCGGTTTTCGGTTTCGGGTATGGGGCCCCTGAGGGGCTAGAATAGAACTTGGCCGCGCCTAGCGGCCGGCATCAGCGTGTTCGTGCGCCCGGGTTCCTGCCGCAAGCAGGACCTGCCGAAAGGCAGTTGCGGGTCGCCGGTCAGGCAGATAGGTACAGGCAGGAAGATACTCGGCAGTGGCACACGTGCAACAACTCGGGAATCAGCCGCAGCGTACCTGCATTGGATGCCGGAAAAAGGGGCCGCGGTCAGAGTTGCTCCGGCTCGTCTCCGACACCGGCGGTTCGTCCGCCGTCGTGGTGGATGAACGACGCCGGATGGCTGGCCGGGGTGCATGGCTGCACCCCAGCGAAGCGTGCCTGGCCCTGGCGGTCAAGCGGCGAGCCTTCGGGAGAGCCCTCAACGGGTCAACCGGAACGGCCGCCGTCGAACGCCGGATAACGGCAGGAGCGCACGCTGCGGATGTCCCGGCGTCTGCAGTACCAACCGTCCAACCTGAAAGCGGGTCAGAAATCTGATGGAAACCCGATGAGTTCCCAGCGATGAGCGCGTAACGATGACAACTTTGTTGCGCTCTGCAATGGGCCTTTCAGCTGTAACCGCAGCGGGGGCCCGCAGTAAGAAGTAGACGGTTCGTGCCTGGCTCGGTGCGGACCGAGACAGGAGAAATGTGGCCAAGGTCCGCGTACATGAGCTTGCAAAAGAGCTCGGTATTACTTCCAAAGATGCAGTAACCAAACTGCAGGAACTGGGCGAATTTGTTCGCTCCGCCTCTTCCACCATTGAGGCCCCCGTGGTGCGGAAACTCCGCAACGCGTTCCCGGCTGCCGCCGCTTCGAAGTCCGAAGCCCCCGCAGCCGCCCCCAAGTCCCCGGCCAAGCCGGCGGAATCCCGTCCCGCGCCGGCTCCCGGCCCCGCTGCCCCCAAGGCTGCGGCGCCTGCTCCGGCTCCGGCACCGGCACCAGCCCCCAAGGCTGAGGCGCCTGCAGCTCCGGCTGCTCCCGCCGCCCCGGCAGCTCCGGCTGCCTCGACGCCCGCTGCGCCCTCCACCGGTGCCAAGCCGGGAGCACGCCCCGCGCCCAAGGCTGAGACCCCCTCACGTCCGGGCGGCGCTCCGCGTCCCGGTGGTCCCCGCCCCGGCAACAACCCCTTCGCCACGTCCCAGGGCATGCCCCGCGGCCGCGGTGGAGACGGCGAACGTCCGCCGCGCCCGGGCAACAACCCGTTTGCAACTTCCCAGGGCATGCCTCGTCCAGGTGGCGGCCGCACTGACGGCGAGCGTCCCGGCGGTCCGCGTCCGGCAGCCGGTGCAGGCGGACCCCGTCCCGGTGCTCCGCGTCCCGGCGCAACGCCCGGTCCGCGTCCTGCGGCCGGCGCAGGCGGCCCCCGTCCCGGCGGTCCCCGTCCGGGTGCCGGTGGAGGCAACCGGCCCACGCCTGGCATGATGCCTAACCGCACCGAGCGTCCCGCACCTGCAGGTGCCGGCCGTCCCGGTGGCGGCGGACGCGGTCCCGGCCGTCCCGGCGCTCCCGGAACCGGTGGTCCCGGTGGCGGCGGCGGTGCTCCGGCCGGCGGTGGCTTCGGCAAGGGCGGCCGCGGTCGCGGTGGTACCCAGGGTGCGTTCGGTAAGGGCGGCGCTGGCCGCGGCAAGCAGCGCAAGTCGAAGCGCGCAAAGCGCCAGGAACTTGAGCAGATGAGCGCACCGTCGCTGGGTGGCGTGAGCGTACCCCGCGGCGACGGCAACACCGTTATCCGGCTTCGCCGTGGTTCGTCCATCACGGACTTCGCTGACAAGATCGAGGCGAACCCCGCCGCATTGGTTACGGTGCTCTTCCACCTTGGTGAAATGGCAACGGCAACCCAGTCGCTGGACGAGGACACCTTTGCCCTCCTTGGCGAGGAACTCGGCTACAAGCTGCAGGTCGTTTCGCCGGAGGACGAGGAGCGCGAGCTGCTCTCCACCTTCGACATCGACTTCGAAGCCGAGCTCGAAGCCGAAGGCGATGAAGACCTCGAGGCTCGTCCTCCGGTGGTCACCGTCATGGGCCACGTTGACCACGGTAAGACCCGCCTGCTGGACGCCATCCGTAATTCTGACGTCGTTGCCGGCGAGCACGGTGGCATCACCCAGCACATCGGTGCCTACCAGATCAGCCACGAGCACGAGGGTGCGCTGCGCGACATCACCTTCATCGACACCCCGGGCCACGAAGCGTTCACCGCCATGCGTGCCCGTGGTGCGAAGGTCACGGACATCGCCATCCTGGTTGTGGCAGCGGACGACGGCGTAATGCCTCAGACCGTTGAAGCCCTCAACCATGCCCAGGCGGCCAACGTGCCGATCGTCGTGGCCGTGAACAAGATCGATAAGGAAGGCGCGAACCCGGACAAGGTCAAGGGCCAGCTCACCGAGTACGGTCTGGTTCCGGAAGAATACGGTGGCGACACTATGTTCGTTGAGGTCTCTGCCCGCCAGAACCTGAACATCAACGAACTGATCGACGCTGTGCTCCTGACCGCCGACGCCGCGCTGGACCTGCGGGCCAACCCGGACAAGGCCGCCCGAGGCATCGCCATCGAAGCGAACCTGGACAAGGGCCGCGGTTCCGTGGCCACCGTCCTGGTGCAGTCCGGTACCCTGGCCGTCGGCGACACGATCGTGGCCGGCACGGCCCACGGCCGCGTCCGCGCCATGTTCGACGAGGACGGCGAGGCACTCGACGTCGCACTGCCGTCCCGTCCGGTCCAGGTCCTCGGCCTGTCCAACGTGCCGCGCGCCGGTGACACCTTCCTGGTGACCTCCGACGAGCGCACGGCCCGCCAGATCGCCGAGAAGCGTGAAGCTGCCGACCGCAACGCCGCCCTGGCCAAGCGCCGCAAGCGCATCAGCCTGGAAGACTTCGACCAGGCCGTCGCCGAAGGCAAGATCGACACCCTCAACCTCATCCTCAAGGGTGACGTGTCCGGTGCCGTGGAAGCCCTCGAGGACGCGCTGCTCAAGATCGATGTCGGCGAAGGCGTACAGCTCCGCGTCATCCACCGCGGTGTCGGTGCGATCACGCAGAACGACGTCAACCTGGCAACGGTCGACAGCGCCGTCATCATCGGCTTCAACGTCAAGCCCGCCGAGCGTGTTGCCGAGCTGGCAGACCGCGAAGGCGTGGACATGCGCTTCTACTCCGTCATCTATGCAGCAATCGATGACATCGAGGCAGCCCTCAAGGGCATGCTCAAGCCGGAGTACGAAGAGGTCCAGCTGGGCACCGCCGAGGTCCGCGAAGTATTCCGTTCCTCCAAGTTCGGCAACATCGCAGGCTCCATCGTTCGCTCGGGCACCATCCGACGCAACTCGAAGGCCCGCATCACCCGCGGCGGCAAGCTCATCGGCGACAACCTCACGGTGGAGACGCTCAAGCGCTTCAAGGACGACGCCACCGAGGTCCGCACGGACTTCGAGTGCGGTATCGGACTGGGCTCGTACAACGACATCACCGAAGGCGACATCATCGAGACCTTCGAGATGCGCGAGAAGCCGCGCGTCTAAGCGGTTTATCGTTTCCAAAGTGCGGGGCCGTTGGATTTTTCCGACGGCCCCCACTTTCCGCCGATGTGGGGCCCCGCCCCTCCGCTGGGTGGCGAACGTCTGTCGACGTTCGTCACCCAGCTCCGGCAGGCCCGATGCCACTCCCGGGCCTTCACATCGGCTCCAAGAGCCGCCGGAAAAATCCAACGGGAGCCGTCGTTAGCTCGCCGTAGTGCGTGGCAGATAACTGAACAGTGCGACGCAGCCTTTCCGGCCGCCGTCGTGCCCTAAAATTTCTAGGAGTAAAAATGGCTGATCCGGCACGCGCTGCCAAGATGGCGCAGCGGATTAAGGTTGTTGTTGCTGAGGCTTTGGGCCGGAAGGTGAAGGATCCTCGGCTTGAGGGCATTACTGTCACCGATGCCCGTGTTACCAATGACCTGCAGCATGCCACCGTCTACTACACCGTGTTTGGCGACCAAGCCCTGCAGGCTGATGCGGCCAAGGGACTGGAGAAGGCCAAGGGCGTGCTCCGGCAGGAAGTGGGCCGGAACATCACCGCCCGGCTGACTCCGACGCTTGAGTTCGTCGCCGACCAGATCCCCGTGAACGCGTCCAACCTCGAAGAACTGCTCCGCACCGCGAAGCAGCGCGATGCCGAGGTGGCTGAACTAGCCAGAAACGCCAAGCCCGCGGGCGACGCTGACCCATACAAGAGTGACGTCCAACCGGACGTGGATATCGACGAAGACGACTTCGACGAAGAGGACCTCGACCTGGCGGATGACGACGCCATCGATGAGGACCGGAACCGCTAACGTTGCGGTTTTTGCACCGCAGAGCTCATGCCATTAGGCGCTGAAAGGGTGCGGACGGATTAACTAATCCGTCCGCACCCTTCTTTGTTGCTGCCCCTAACCTTTGTGGCTGCACACAATTTGCTAGTCGTCGAGTGGGGCCTTCACGACACGGCCGTCCGGCGCCGCGTTCGGTGCCGGCAGCGAGTTGACCGTCGCATAGATGGACCCGCCCCTGATGTCGACGTCGGCCGTGAGCGCGCCCGGAAGCACTACCGTCTGCTTGCTTGAATGTGCGGACAGCCTCAGCACACCCTTGCCGAAGAGGGACGCGACGTACACGTTCCCGTCGTCGTCCATGTCCAGGCCGGTGGGTGACATCACGTCATCGGCGAACAGCTTGGTGCGGCCGTTGTGGGGGTTGACCTTGTACACAGCTCCGCGGGCACCCAGTGCCGGGTCCTCCGGTCCGCCGGGCAGCACCGATACATACAGCCAGCCGTCCGATCCGCGCTCCACGTCAGTAGGCACGGGCTCGAACCGGTAGGTATGGCCTGCGACGCACCCCGGGAGTTTCAGTGCCGCGGTTTCTGTTGTGGTGAATTTGTGCGGGCGGGGCGGCAGCACGGCTACAGTTTCAGCCTTGCCTGACTTCACGTCGACCGACACGATGCTATTGGCCCCGGCGTCGGCGACGTAGATGGTGTTCCCGTAAACCTCGATTCCATACGGATGCGAATCGATGTGGCCCTTGTAGGAGGCCTCAACATCCTTCGGCAGCTTGGCCGCGCAGGCAGCCGGAAGGTCCTTGAAGCCGTAGCTAGTACCGCCGTCTGCGTTGTGTTTCACCTCAAGGGCAGCGAGGTCGCCGAAGGTGCGGTGCTTGCCGTCGGCACTGATGCTTCTGATGTGTCCGGCCAGTGGCCTCGGATCCATAGGGCCGGCGCCCTGGCTCTCGGCCAGATAGATGGTGCGGCCACCCCGGTCGCTGCCGGCCACGTCCCAGGCCGCGTTCCCGTAAACCATCGACTTGCTGCCGTCCCGAGCAACTTTCGTCAGCTTCCCCGCGAATTCCTCACTGACCAGAACCGAACCGTCCGGTCCGTCGCTGAGGTGGAGCGGGCTCAGCAGGCCTTTGGTGAGAACGGTCGGTGCGGACCGGCTTTCTGCTGCTTTGTCTGCCGGGGCTGCGTGGCCCGCCGGGGACGCCGACAAGAGGAGTGAGGCAGCCGCGACAGCCGCCAAGAGTGCTCGTTGCTTTTCCATACCGTCTCCAATGTCAATGCTGCGCATCCAGAACATTGAGACCGATATATATGGTCCGAAAATCGGGTCCCCCGACGCGCGTATTCTAAGCCCGGCCTTCGCGGCATGTCGATGGGCCGGTGTTGATTTGGACCCGCGGAAAAGTTTTCGAGAAGCCTGCGGACGGGCTAATAAATGTCAGACCCCCTCATCAGACTGGTTCTATGGAAGCCATTGGGGGATTCGCCGCAGACCGGGCCTTACGGCCCGGTGCCGGTGGGTTGGCTTCCGTCTCAGGGAACGACGGCGGTGGCCCGCTCAGCGGTGTCGTTATCGACGGCGGCACTTCAGTAGGCCGGTTGCCCGACGGCGGCGGGGCCGGACTCCGGGGAGTGTCTCCCGAGACCGTGGCTAATAATGTCGTACCCCCTCACCAGAATGTTTTCATGGAAGCCGTTCGGGGGATTCACCGCAGACCGGGCCTTACGGCCCGGTGCCGGTGGGTTGGCTTTTGAGCTGGTTTCTGTTGGTGCTAACGCCCTTCAAAGCGTTCCTGTTGACGGTGGCGCCAGTGTCCTCGAGGGGGACGTGGTTGATCAGGCCTTGGCCGTGCTGGAACCGGACTCTATCACCGCCGAAGACACCGCGTTGTGGGGTTTCAGGCAGGCCGCGGATTTCGCCGGCCGGGTCGAGCAGCTCTCCCGGCAAGTAGAGCGCCTGCAGGTGCTCGCCGCGGGCGCGGTGGACCGGTCCCGCACCGCCGCCCTCACCGGGGCAGCATCACCCCTCGTCCCCGTCCCCGATCCTGATGACGCGGGTCCGGGTCCGGGGGATGACGGGTCCCGGAACAGTGTCGAGTTCCTCCAGGGAAGGCTGCGGATCAGCTCCGCCGAAGCCCGCCGCCGGATCGGGCTGGCCGACGCAGTCCTGCCCCGGACCGGGTTCGGCGGGCAACAGCTCGCGCCGAGGTATGAAGAGCTCGCCGCCGCGGTCGATACCGCCCAGATCAGCTCCCGCGCCGCGACCACCATCACCCTGGCCCTGGACCGGGCACGGCATTTCACCACCCTGGCCCACACCGCCGCGATGGAACACGACCTGACCCGAGCCGCGATCGAGAACGACACCGACTTCCTCACCCGCGTCGCCCGGCACTGGGCCGAGGCCATCGACCAGGACGGGACCGAACCCTCCGAAGCGGCCCTCCGGCAAATCCAGGGCGCCTTCATCCGCCGCCCCAAACATGGCCTGCAGCACCTGGAAATTTTCGCTACCGCCGAACAGTTCGAAACCATCACCACCGTCATGAACACCGCCACCAACCCCCGCACTCCGGTACCCGGGAACGGGAACGGCGCCGACGGAACCCGGGCCGACGGGAATGGCGCCGACGGAACGGGTGCCAACGGTATGGGTGGTGACGGGGCGGGCAGCGCTGAACCGGCCAGCCTTGCCGGGTGGGACACCGAGGGCGTCCCCGAGGTCTCCCTGGATCACCGCTCACAGGGCCAGAAACGGCTCGACGGGCTCGTCGGCGCGCTGCAGACAGTCCTCACCACCGACACCCTGCCCGCCAACGGCGGACACCGGCCCCAGATCCTGGCCACCATCAACTACCGCGACCTCCTCGCCGACCTCCAACACCGCCAAGACGCGCAATGGGCCCAAGGCGCGCAATGTGCCCAAGAAGCGCATCGGGCCCAGGAAGCGCAGTTGGGCGAGGAGGTCCAAGAACCGCATCCCGCCCGCACCGGCCGGACCACCACCGGCCGGACCACCACCGGCCGGACCGCCAGCGGGACGAACACCGGCACCGCACTGTTCGCCTTCACCGGGCCGGTGAACCCGGCCACGATCCGGAAAATCGCCTGCGACGCCGACATCATCCCCGTCGTCCTCGGCACCGACGGCCGGATCCTGGACATCGGCCGCGCCTCACGCGTCTTCCCGCCCCACATCCGCAAGGCCATCACGGCCCGGGACCAGGGCTGCGCGTTCCCGGGCTGCACCATCCCCGCTGCCTGGTGCGAAGCCCACCACATCACCTACTGGTCACGCGGCGGAACCACTGGAACCGGCAACGGCGTCCTGCTCTGCGGCCACCACCACCACCTCATCCACAAAGAAAACTGGCACATCGAAGTCACCAACGAGGTGCCCTGGTTCAAACCCCCACCAGAACTCGACCCCCACCGAAAACCCCGCCGCAACAACTACTTCCACTCACGACCCCAACACGAATGAACCGCGCCACGACTGTCCCGCAGCACCGTTCTGCTGGCTATGATCAGACCATGCGCGCCCACCCATCTCCTGCAGACGTGACCGGATACCTGACCGGGGCGGTGGCACTGGCCGAACGGAATGTCGCGGCCGGCGGCGGGCCCTTCGGCGCGCTGGTGGTGACAGCTGACGGCACCGTCCACGAAGGGGTCAACCGGGTCACCCGTGACAACGATCCCACCGCCCATGCCGAGGTGGTGGCCATCCGGACCGCCGCCAAGGAGACCCGGAACTTCGACCTAAGCGGCAGTGTCCTGTACGCCAGCTGTGAGCCCTGCCCGCTGTGCCTCGCGGCGGCGCTCTGGGCACGGATCGACCGCGTGTACTTCGCCGCGGACCGGCACGGCGCAGCCGCAGCGGGATTCGACGACGCCGTCTTCTACGAGTACTTCGGCGGCACCCGGCCCGAACTGTTGCCGGTCAGCCACAGCCAGGTTCCGACGTCGGGCGCCCCGTTCGATGCCTGGCGCAACAACGCCGCACGCACCGACTACTGATTCCAGCTACACGGTGAGCCTGCGTGGGAGCCTGCCCACGCCCTCGACCAGTTCGCTTTGGTCACCACAGAGCGCGATCCGGATCCACCCTTCGCCGATGGAGCCAAAGGCAGTCCCGGGTGCAAAGGAGACTCCGGCCTCGGCGAGGAACTGCTTGACCCAGGCCCGGACATTTCCGCCGCTGACGTGTGAGACGTCCGCCCACAGGTAGAACGCCCCTTGAGCGCTCAGATAGGGAATGCCCTTCTCTGCCAGCACAGCTGACGCCGCATCGCGGTTGGCCCGGTAATGCGCGTGGGCCTGCGATACATAGTCCTGCGGACCGGTCAACGCGGCGAGCGCCGCGTACTGGGACGGCGACGCCACACAGGAGACGATCGCCTCCATGACGTTGTTCATCCGCTGCTCCAGCCCGGGCGGGCAGATCAGTGCTCCGATGCGCAGGCCGGTAAGCCCATACGTCTTGGACAGCGTCAGCGACGTGAACACACGCGCCTCACCGGGGGCCGCGCTGTCGAACCGAACAGGACTCACGTGCGGGACGTCGTACGTGAAGGCCTCGTAGCACTCGTCTGAGATGATCCAAAGGTCGTGGCGGCGGGCCAGTTCCACCAGTTCCCGGGTCAGGTCTTCCCGGAGGACGGCGCCCAAAGGGTTCGACGGCGAGTTGAGCATCAGCACTCGCGTCCGTTCCGTGATGAGCGCCTCGATGTCCGCGATCCGGGGCTGGAAATCATGGGCGGGGTACAGGGGATATTCCACGGGGACCGCATGCAACAGCCGGCTGGTCATGGCAAACGTGGGATAGCCCGGATTGGGAATCAGGATTTCGTCGCCGGGAGCGAGCAGCAGGCTCATAGCGAAGTGCAGGCCCTGCTGGGCGCCGTCCACCACATAGACGCGGTCCGCCCCAATATCTACGCCGGACTGCTCGCGGAACCTGGCTGCGAAGGCCTCCCGGAGCGGCGGGATGCCGGCGTTCGGGGTGTAGTTGGTTTCGTCGCGGTCCAGGCAAGCTATTCCGGCATCCAGGACATGGCGGGGGAGCGCGAACCCGGGCTCCCCGATGCTCAGGATCAGCGCTCCGGGGGTGCGCCACGCCGCCTCGGTGATCTCGCGGATTTGGTTGACGGGGACGTCGCGTATGTGCGCGGAAAGCTCGGGCATGACTGCCATCCTAGTGCCGGGCCCTGCAGCGTCACCGGTGAGCGGGCCGCATGCCCCATATACTGATAGGCGTGCTTTCTGGACTGGTAATAGTGGACAAGCCGCAGGGATGGACCAGCCACGATGTGGTTGGACGGATGCGGCGGATCGCCGGTACCCGGAAAGTGGGCCACGCGGGAACGCTGGATCCCATGGCCACCGGCGTCCTGGTGCTCGGCATCAACAAGGCGACACGGCTCCTCACGTACATCGTGGGCACGTCAAAGACATACACGGCCACCATCCGGCTGGGGGAATCCACCATCACCGACGACGCCGAAGGCGAAGTTGTCAGCCGGGCGAGCGCCGCTTCCGTGACCGAGGATGCCATCCGCTCCGGCGTTGAGTCCCTGACAGGCGAGATCCAGCAGGTGCCCAGCAGCGTCAGCGCCATCAAGGTCAACGGTGAACGCTCGTATGCGCGCGTCCGTTCCGGGGAAGATGTCCAGCTCGCTGCCCGGCCAGTCACCATCCACCGTTTCGACATCCACGGAATCCGCCGGGACCAGGCCGCCGGACACGACACTGATGTTGTGGACGTCGACGTGACGGTGGAATGTTCGTCAGGCACCTACATTCGTGCCCTCGCCCGGGACCTCGGTAACTCCCTCGGCGTCGGCGGGCACCTGACCGCATTGCGTCGGACCAGTGTGGGACCGTACTCGCTGGACCAGGCGCGCACCCTTGAGCAGCTCGCGGAAGACCTCGAAGTCCTCGAAATGTCGCAGGCGGCCAGGGCGCTCATGCCGAATCGGAACCTGAGCGCAGAGGAAACCACCGAGATTTCCTTCGGCCGGCGCATCGCCGCCGGAGCTGCTGCGGGCACACCGGCCGCCGCGACAGCCGAAAAGCCAGCAGCCGCGTTCGCGCCTGACGGATCACTTGTGGCGCTGCTCGCGGACAGCGGAAGTTTCGCCAAACCCGTGCTGGTCTTCGCCCCGGGAACGGGGCCCGGCGGTTCCAACAGTTCTGCGCCGGGCGGTTCCAACACTTCTGGCACGGGCGGGTCCGGCACAGGCTCCGGCGTGCCTGGCCGTTCTGGTGCCGACGGCGGCGGGCAGGCCTAGCGTTGGACGCGTATTTCTACATCATCCTGGGCGTCGGCCTGCTGTCCACGCTCATCTGCGTGGCGGCGGGCGTCATGAAGAAGGCTCCGAACGACATCACGATCCTTTCGGTGGCCGCCGTCGAACTGGCCTTGCTGGTCTACCTCGTTGGCTCGATAGTGCGGGTCATCGCGGGGGAGCATATCGCGGGAGAAGCCTGGGAATTCTGGGGCTACCTCGCCACCGCGCTCCTGCTGCCGGTAGCCGCGGTGTACTGGTCCGTCCTGGAACGGACCCGCTGGAGCAACTTTGTCCTGGCGGCCGTCGGCGTTACCGCCCTCGTCATGGCCGCCCGCATGAATCAGATCTGGTACTGAAGTGGAAGAAGCACGCAACGTGACCGATACGTCCGATACGTCCGAACACACGGGCAAGCGCCCGGCCGACACGAGGAACACCGGTCCCGGCCGGCTCCTCATCGCTGTCTACGCCATCTTTGCCATTTCGGCTACTGCCCGGGCCGGCTACCAGATCCTCACCAAGTTCTCCGAAGCTCCGCTTGCGTACCTGCTCTCCGCCTTCGCCGCCGTCGTCTATGTGGTAGCTACGGTGTCGCTGGCCAAGGCCGGCCGCACCTGGTTCAAGGTTTCCCTGGTAGCGGTCCTGGTGGAACTGGTCGGCGTGATTGTCGTGGGAGCGCTGAGCCTGTTCGACCCCGTGCAGTTCCCGCACGAAACCGTGTGGTCCGCGTTTGGCCGCGGCTACGCCTTCGTTCCCTTCATCCTGCCGATTCTGGGCCTCATCTGGCTTTACCGACGGCGGCCCGCGGCCCCTGCGGCCTAGCCTGGTCTCACGGATCTAACGGTTCTCGTCCGGCAGATCCATCTCGATCAGCTCGCCGGGCGTCAACGACCCGTGCGAGGGTGCCACCGACTCGTTCGTCTGCCCTGAATCGTTCGATTGCGCTGAATCGTTCGTCTGCCCTGGATCGTTTGATTGCGCCGAACCGGATTGCGTGGATGGTTCCCGGTCCTGCCCGGTCAGCGGAGCCTGCTGCGGCTGCGAGCCGCCACCAAGAATGCCGCCCAGGATATCGCCCAGGCCGCCCGAACCGAACCCTCCTGAACCGGGCCCGCCCGCACCCTGTCCACCGGTGCCATGCCCGCCGGAACCAAGTCCGCCGGAACCCAGCCCGCCGAGGCTGCCGCCCAGGATTCCCCCGAGGATGCTGCCCAGGTCGATTCCGCCACCACCGGAAGGGGACGGCTGTGCGCCAGAACCCTGCCCGCCGCCGAGGACTTTCTTGGCCAGATAGGACATGACGATAGGGGCGAGGATCGGCAGCAGCTTGCGGACGAGGTCCCCGCCGACTCCGCCGAGGTTTGCTGTCCCCGCCAACTGATTGGCTACCTGGTCCTGCTGGCCGCCGAAGACGTGGCCAACGATCTTTTCGCCGTCCTGGGTGTCAACCTGCGACGGGTCCAGGCCGCCGTCGGCCAGTCCATTCCGGTGCCTGGCTAGCTCGGATTCCAGCGCAGCAGCGCCTTCCGGCGCCTGGACGTTGTTCTGCATCCCGGCAAGCAGCGTCGGCACGGCGGCTTCCACTGCGGCCTGCGCGGACGCCGGATCAGTCCCCAGCAAGGAAGCGATCTGCTGGACAGGGATCTGTCCCAACAGCTCCTGGATATCACTCATGGCGTGGCTCCTTCCCGCCCGCTCATCTCGCAGGCGATCCGTGCGGTTGATACGCAATGAAACTCGAAGGCCCAGGGCAGTGCTGCCTGGGCCGCTGCCTCTGCATCCTAGCGGCGCGTACCTGCAGACGGTAGGCCACCACCGGGCTGCCCCGAGCGCGGTTCACCACGCCGCCTGCCCGCCGCACCCCGGGGGGCGTCCGTGACCGGCAGGGATTGCGGGTAACCTTAGAGAGTTCCGGCCCTGGCGCGCCGGAAGCACGTTCTGTCAGGCAGTAAAAGGCGAGGTTGATGGTCCACATCTGGAATGATCCGACCGAGGTCCCCGAAGACTTTGGTCCTTCCGTTGTCACTATCGGCAATTTCGACGGCGTACACCGCGGACACCAGCAGGTGCTGTCACAGCTCATCAGGACCGCGCGGCTGAACAACGCCAAGTCGGTTGCGGTGACGTTCGACCCGCACCCGGCCCTGGTCCATCGGCCGGAAAGCGCGCCTGAACTGATCATGGGCCTGCAGGACAAACTCCAGGCTCTCGGCGAGCTCGGACTGGACGCCGTTCTGGTCATGAAGTACTCCCTGGAGCTCGCCAGCCTTACCCCGGAAGAGTTCGTCGGCTCGGTCCTGGTGGACAGCCTCCACGCCAGCCATGTTGTCATCGGCCATGACACCCGCTTCGGCAAGGGCAACTCCGGGGACCTGAACACCATGCAGGACCTGGGGGAGAAGTTCGGCTTCGAGGTGCTGGTGATTAGCGAGTTCGGCTCGGAGGGCTTCCCGCTGCATGACGACGGCGGAACGGACCGCCGCTGTTCCTCCACCTGGGTGCGCGAAGCGCTGCGGGGAAGGAGACGTCGGCACCGCCGCCGCGGTCCTGGGCCGCGCGCACCGGATGCGGGGCGAGGTGGTCCACGGGGCCGCCCGTGGCCGCGACCTCGGTTTCCCCACCGCCAACCTCTCCAGCGACGCGAGCGGCCTTATTCCGGCGGACGGCATCTACGCGGGCTGGCTTGTGGACGAGGCGGGGACGCGCTGGCCTGCCGCCATCTCCGTTGGCTCCAACCCCACTTTCGACGGCGTCAGCCGCCAGGTGGAGGCACACGTCATCGACAGGCCCGAAGAGCGCATCGAGGACTTCGATCTGTACGGCCAGACAGTAGTTGTGGAGTTCGTGGCCAGGCTCCGCGGCATGGTGGCATACCGTGGGCCTGAAGCCCTCGTGGAGCAGATGCGCCAGGACGTCCTGCAGACGCACGACATCCTGCTCAAGCGCTGACCCCGCCTGCACCCGCGGGTCTGCACACGCAGTCCCGCATCACACAGTATTGGCAAGGAAGGCGACGCTGTGACCGTAGAGAGAAACACCAGGAAACTGGACAAGGGCATTGTGCGCGATTTCAGTTCCCGCATGAGTTACGCGTCCTACCTCCAGCTGCCCACGCTGCTCAGCGCCCAGCAGCCCGTCAGCGTCCCGGAACACCATGACGAATTGCTCTTCATCATCCAGCACCAGACCACGGAGCTGTGGCTGAAGCTGGTGCTCCACGAACTCCGCAGTGCCGCCCAGTGGCTGCGTTCCGATGACCTCGGTTCGGCCCTGAAGGGCATCGCGCGGGTCAAGCACATCCAGAAGACCCTCACTGAACAGTGGTCCGTCCTGGCCACGCTGACGCCAACCGAGTATGCGGAATTCCGCGGGTTCCTGGGCAATTCATCCGGCTTCCAGTCGAGCCAGTACCGTGCCGTGGAGTTCGTGCTGGGCAACAAGAACAGGAAGATGCTTCCAGTCTTCGAATCCGACCCCGAAGCCCACGCCCTGCTGACCGAAGTCCTGCACGCGCCAAGCATCTACGACGAATTCCTTGCCTATCTCCACCGCCAGGGCTTCGATGTCCCCGCTGAGGTGCTCAACAGGGATGTGACCCGTGCGCACGAGTTTGAGCCTGCCCTGGTGCCGCTGTTCAAGCACATCTACGAGAACGCCGCGCAGAACTGGGGAGCGTACGAGGCGTGCGAGGAACTCGTTGACCTGGAGGACAACTTCCAGCTGTGGAGGTTCCGGCACCTGCGCACCGTGCAGCGCACCATCGGCATGAAGACGGGCACCGGTGGCTCCACCGGAGCGGCGTTCCTGCAAAAGGCCCTTGAATTGACGTTCTTCCCGGAGCTGTTCGCCGTGCGTACGGAGATCGGACAGTGACCGCCCTGGATGGCTCGGGTGACCTGACCGCCCCAGCGGGCGAGGCCCTGCCGGCAAGCGAAGCCCTGCTGCAAAAGGCCACGCGCCTCGACGCCGAAGACCGCCTCGCCCGGTACCGGGACCTGTTCGTCGGCGCGGACACCGAGCTTTCCTACCTCGACGGCAACTCTCTGGGCCGCCCGCTCAAGCGGACCGCGGGGGACATTTCCAGCTTCATCGAGAAGGGCTGGGGCGGGCGCCTGATCAGGGGCTGGGACGAGGAATGGCTGGACATGCCCCAGGCCATCGGCGACCAGCTGGGGCGGGCGGTGCTGGGCGCCGCCGCGGGCCAGACCATCATCGCCGACTCCACCACCGTGGTGCTGTACAAGCTGATCCGGGCAGCCCTGGCCGCCGTCGGGGATCCGGCGCGGACAGAGATCGTGGTGGATACGGACAACTTTCCCACCGACCGGTACCTCGTCGAAGGCATCGCCAAGGAGGAGGGGTTGACCCTGCGCTGGATCGAAGCGGATCCGGCCTCCGGTGTCCACCTCGA
Source organism: Arthrobacter sp. UC242_113 (assembly GCF_044054585.1). NCBI lineage: Bacteria > Bacillati > Actinomycetota > Actinomycetes > Micrococcales > Micrococcaceae > Arthrobacter > Arthrobacter sp. UC242_113. Next base: position 728,315 of record NZ_CP171968.1, read on the forward strand.
TCAGGTGAGGGAGGCCGTGGGGCCGGCCACCGCCGTCGTCCTCCTTAGCCACGTGGCCTACCGCTCCGGTTATCTGGCGGAGCTGCCCGCCATCACGGCGGCAGTGCACGACGCCGGCGGCCTGGTGGTCTGGGACCTGTGCCATTCCGCCGGGTCGGTGGAGCTGCAGCTGGACGCCTGGAACGTGGACTTCGCTGCGGGCTGCACCTACAAGTACCTGAACGGCGGGCCCGGCTCGCCCGCCTTCGCCTACGTCAACGACCGGCACCTGCCCGGACTGGCCCAGCCCATCTGGGGATGGATGGGCCGGAAGGATGCGTTCGAGATGGGGCCCGGCTACGAACCGGCCGCCGGTATCCGCGGTTTCCTCAGCGGCACGCCGGCCATCTTTGGAATGATCGCCATGCGCGGCACCCTTGACCTGATTGACGAGGCCGGCATGGCCGCCATCCGCGAAAAGTCGCGCCAGCTCACTGCCTACGCCCTGGAACTGCACGACGCGTGGCTCGCGCCGGCGGGCGTGAGGCTTGCCACGCCTCGGGACCCCGACCGCCGCGGAGGTCACATCACCGTTGACCATCCCGCCTTCCGCGAGGTGACAGCGGCGCTGTGGGAGAAGGATGTCATCCCGGACTTCCGTGCGCCCCAAGGCATCAGGATTGGACTTTCGCCGCTGAGCACCGGCTTTGCCGAGCTTCACCGCGGCATGGCAGCCATCCGGGACCTTCTTCCGGAGGCTGAACAGGAACCGGAACAGCACTGAGGCCGTTTCGACAAGATTGCAACACGGCCGGTAAACTAAGCGGTGGATCCGGCTGCAGTCCGTGGTTGCTGGATCCTGCTGTGTGCGGAAGCTTCTTCGGAAGCCGGCGCCGGCACCCCCGGCAGTGAATTACTGACTCGGGCCTCACGGCACATCTCTAGGAGTTATTGTGGCACTTGACGCCGCCGTAAAGCAGTCCATCATCAAGGATTTCGCAACGTCCGAGGGCGACACCGGTTCGCCGGAGGTCCAGATTGCGGTTCTGACTCAGCGGATCAAGGATCTGACTGAGCACATGAAGGAGCACAAGCACGACTTCCACACCCAGCGCGGTCTGCTGGCCATGGTTGGTCGCCGCAAGCGCATGCTGACCTACCTGAAGAACACCGACATCGCCCGCTACCGTTCGCTCATCGAGCGCCTCGGCCTGCGCCGCTAGTCTGGTTTGGAGGCGGCCCTTTCCTGCCGGAACGGGCCGCCTCGTCAGTACATAAAAACTAAACAGGAGGATCAACCGCATCACGCATTCGCGGTCCTCGGTAGTGATCCCCGGGAAGCTTCGCTGACTGAAGCCGGCCCGTGGGTCTCGATCGATGACCGGGTGCAGGGCCAGTAGACAGATGCTGGCTGGGTTGATGCGGCTGGACTTCCGTCACACAAGAAACGGAGGTGACTCTCTTGGAGGGTCCCGAAATCCAGTTCTCAGAAGCAGTCATTGACAATGGCCGCTTTGGCAAGCGTGTAATCCGCTTCGAAACCGGCCGTCTTGCCAAGCAGGCGGCCGGCGCAGCCATGGTGTACATCGACGAGGACACCGCGCTGCTCTCCGCCACCACCGCCGGCAAGCACCCGCGTGAAGGCTTTGACTTCTTCCCCCTGACGGTGGACGTCGAAGAGCGCATGTACGCCGCCGGCCGCATCCCGGGCTCGTTCTTCCGCCGTGAAGGCCGCCCGTCCACGGAAGCCATCCTGGCCTGCCGCCTGATGGACCGCCCGCTGCGCCCCGCGTTCGTCAAGGGCCTGCGCAACGAGGTCCAGATCGTCGTCACCGTCCTGGCGATCAACCCGGACGAGCTCTACGACGTCGTGGCCATCAACGCCTCCTCGATGTCCACCCAGCTCTCCGGCCTGCCGTTCTCCGGCCCGATCGGCGGCGTCCGCGTTGCCCTCGTCGCCGACGAGCAGGGTTCGCAGTGGGTTGCCTTCCCGAAGCACTCCCAGCTCGAGAACTCCGTGTTCAACATGGTTGTGGCCGGCCGCGTTGCCGGTGACGACGTCGCCATCATGATGGTCGAAGCCGAAGCCACGGACAACTCCTGGAGCCTCATCAAGGAACAGGGCGCCACCGCCCCCACCGAAGAGGTTGTTTCCGAGGGCCTCGAGGCTGCCAAGCCGTTCATCAAGGCACTCTGCGAAGCGCAGCAGGACCTGGCCGCCCGCGCTGCCAAGCCCACCGTTGAGTTCCCCGTCTTCCTGGACTACCAGGACGACGTCTACGCCGCCGTCGAGGCTGCTGCCGCGGAGAAGCTCACCGCTGTCTTCCAGATCGCTGACAAGCAGGACCGCGACAACGCAGCGGACGAGCTGAAGGACGAGGTTGTTGCCTCCCTGGCCGGCCAGTTCGAAGGCCGCGAGAAGGAAGTTTCCGCAGCCTTCCGCTCGGTGACCAAGCACGTTGTGCGCCAGCGCATCCTCAAGGACCAGATCCGCATTGACGGCCGCGGCCTGACGGACATCCGCCAGCTCACCGCCGAGGTCGAGGTCCTGCCCCGCGTTCACGGTTCCGCCATCTTCGAACGTGGCGAAACCCAGATCATGGGCGTCACCACGCTGAACATGCTCAAGATGGAACAGCAGATCGACTCGCTGTCGCCGGTGACGCGCAAGCGCTACATGCACAACTACAACTTCCCGCCGTACTCCACCGGTGAGACCGGCCGCGTCGGTTCCCCGAAGCGCCGCGAAATCGGCCACGGTGCTCTGGCCGAGCGCGCGCTCGTGCCGGTGCTGCCGTCCCGCGAGGAGTTCCCGTACGCCATCCGCCAGGTGTCCGAAGCCCTCGGCTCCAACGGCTCCACCTCCATGGGCTCGGTCTGCGCCTCGACGCTGTCGATGCTCAACGCCGGTGTCCCGCTGAAGGCCGCCGTTGCCGGCATCGCCATGGGCCTGGTCTCCGACCAGGTGGATGGCCAGACCCGCTACGCCGCGCTGACCGACATCCTTGGCGCCGAAGATGCCTTCGGCGACATGGACTTCAAGGTTGCCGGTACCTCCGAGTTCGTCACGGCCATCCAGCTGGACACCAAGCTCGACGGCATCCCGGCATCCGTGCTGGCAGCAGCACTGAAGCAGGCCCGCGAGGCCCGCCTCCACATCCTCGAGGTCATCAACGCCGCTATCGACACCCCGGACGAGCTCTCCGAGTTCGCTCCGCGCGTCATCGCCGTCAAGATCCCCGTGGACAAGATCGGCGAGGTCATCGGCCCCAAGGGCAAGATGATCAACCAGATCCAGGAGGACACCGGCGCAGACATCTCCATCGAGGACGACGGCACCGTCTACATCGGCGCCACCAACGGCCCGTCGGCAGATGCCGCCCGCTCCGCGATCAACGCCATCGCCAACCCGCAGGTTCCGGAAATCGGCGAGCGCTACCTGGGCACGGTCGTCAAGACCACCACCTTCGGCGCCTTCGTGTCCCTGACCCCGGGCAAGGACGGTCTGCTGCACATCTCCGAGCTGCGCAAGATCGCCGGCGGCAAGCGCGTGGACAACGTCGACGACGTCGTCTCCGTGGGCCAGAAGATCCAGGTCGAGATCACCAAGATCGATGACCGCGGAAAGCTGTCCCTCTCTCCGGTGGTTGCTGAAGAGGAAGGCGCCGGCGACGCCGACGCCGACCGCGTTCACGCTTCCGCTCCGGCAGAAGGCTCGGACGCTTCCGAGTAGTCCAGGCTCCGGCTAGCTACGCTGCCGGAACCCATAAAGGCGGGGCCGTTGGTTGTACCACCGGCCCCGCCCCTTTTAACCCACCCCTCTCAACACCGCTTTGCGGCGGCAGATAAGCCCACGTCAGAGCCACGCCGACGGCGTGGCCCGCTGGTACGATTGCAGGCAGATTTGGCTCCGCTTCCCGAAAGGCCTTGATGACTGTCGTACCCCTGCCGCTGGAGCAGAACCACCCCGGCGACACCCTGATCCACGGAGCCGACGGCGGTTCGGAAGTCCGCCGTTCGGTCCTTCCCGGCGGGGTGCGTGTCCTGACCGAGGCGATGCCCGGGCAGCGTTCGGCCACCATCGGGTTCTGGGTGGGCGTGGGGTCCCGCGATGAGGCCCCCGGGCAGCACGGCTCGACGCACTTCCTGGAGCACCTGCTGTTCAAGGGCACCAAGAGGCGCACCGCTCTGGAGATCGCGTCCGCCTTTGACGAGGTGGGCGGCGAATCCAACGCCGCCACGGCGAAGGAGAGCACCTGCTACTTCGCCCGCGTGCTGGATACCGACCTGCCGATGGCCATCGACGTCATCGCCGACATGATCACCGGCGCCGTGCTCGACCCTGCAGAGATGGAGCAGGAGCGGGACGTCATCCTCGAAGAAATCGCCATGGACAGCGACGACCCCACGGACGTCGCCCATGAACACTTTGTCGCCGCCGTGCTCGGCACCCATCCGCTCGGACGCCCCATCGGCGGCACCCCGGACGCCATCCGCGCCGTGGCGCGCGACTCCGTCTGGGACCACTACCGCCGCTACTACCGCCCGGACGAGCTCGTGATCACCGCCGCCGGCGGCTTGGAGCACGACGTCGTTTGCCGGCTTGTGGTGGATGCCCTCCACTCCGCAGGGTGGTCACTTGAGTCCGGGGCAGCTCCCGTGGAGCGCCGCTCCACCGAGCGCGCAGAGATCACCGGCACCGCCGGGCTGCACGTGGTCACCCGCCCGGTGGAACAGGCCAACATCATCATGGGCTGTCCCACCATCGTGGCCACCGATGAACGCCGCTACGTCATGAGCGTGCTGAACGCGGTGCTGGGCGGCGGTATGTCGTCACGGCTGTTCCAGGAGATCCGCGAGAAGCGCGGGCTCGTGTACTCGACGTACTCTTTCGCCTCGTCCTACGCCGACGCCGGCTACTTTGGCATGTATGCCGGCTGCACGCCCACCAAGGTCCGCCAGGTCCTGGAACTCCTCGGCGCCGAGCTCGACAGCCTCGCGGCCGGCGGCATCTCCGAAGAGGAGCTCCGCAAAGCGGTCGGCCAGCTCTGCGGCGGGATCGTCCTGGCCCTCGAAGACACCGGCTCCCGCATGTCGCGGCTCGGCCGCGCCGAGCTGGTCTCCGGTGAATACCAGGACATCGACGAGACCCTGCGGCTCATCAAGGCCGTGACGGCGGAACAGGTCCAGGAGCTGGCCAGTGAGCTGGCTGCGGCGCCCCGGACCGTGACGGTGGTCGGCCCCTTCGACGAGTCGGAAACCTTCGGGCTCTGATCCACGGAAGTTCCGGCGTAGGAGGAACGATGGACCAGCCGCAACCGGGCACAGCGCACGAAGCGCTCGAGATCTTCGTCGGGCGCTGGCTGGGAACCACCGAGCTGGCGGCCTCGCTGTGGGGTCCTGCACGCACGGCCACCGCGGAGGTGACGTTCACCCGCGCCGCCGGAGGGTTCGCCGTCGTCCAGTCCTACCGCCACACCGAAGCCGACGGCACGCACTTTGAGGGGCATGGGGTCTTCACGGTGGACCCCGACCACGACGAAACGCTCTGGTATTACGTCGACAGCATGGGCCGGCCCCCGGCAGCCCCGGCCCGTGGCGTCTGGCACGACTCGACCCTCACGGTGGAGCGGCACAGCGACCGCGGCACCGCCCGGCACACCTTCCGGGTGGACCAGGGCGTGCTGACCCACACGGCCGAACTGCGGCTGGGGGAGACCCAGGACTTCCAGCCGTTCATGACCTCGATCTGCCACCGCGCCTGAAGTAGGCCGCGCACCCAAGTAGGTAGCAGCACAGGGCGTTCCCACGGCTGGGAACGCCCTGTGCTGCTACCTACTTGGGTTAGCCGCCGGCGAAAGGCGGGAGGACGTCCACCACGTCGCCGGCTGCCAGGACGGTGGTCCGGTCCCGGACGGCGACCTCGTTCAGCAGGAAGCTGCTGCGGGCGAGGATCCTGTCCAGCGGCGGTGTCCCGGCCGGAGGTTCAGGGCGTTCGACGTCGAGCACGGCGGCCAGCAGGGACTCCACCGTGGATCCGGCGGGAAGTTCGAAGCGCTCTTCGTCCATGCCTGCCGCGGCGCGCGCGGCAGCGAAGTATCGTACGTTCAAGGATTAGCCTCCGATGGCGCTCATGCTGCGGTCCGGCTGGACGAAGTCCGGAGCGTCGAGTCCCACGTGGTCCATACCGTGGGCCTTGGGCTTCAGCCACATGGCATCCTGCCAGCGTTCGGCGAGCTGCGCGTCGCTGGCCCCCTGCCTCAGCAGGCCGAGCAGGTCGAATTCCTCGCGGGAGAAGAGGCAGCTCATGATCTTGCCCTCGGCGGTGATCCGGGTCCGCCGGCAGTCGGAACAGAACGGCTCGGTGACCGAGGCGATGATCCCCACGGTTCCCAGTACCGGGCCGGGCGCATCAGCGGAACCAGCCGTCCGGCGTCGTACTTCAAAGCGTTCCGCCGGTGCGCCGTCCCGGGCGCGCGGATCCGGGCTCAGCGCGAACTCCTCGGAGAGGAGTTCGCGGATCTCGGCCGCGGTGATCATGTTCCGGCGGGTCCAGCCGTGGTCGGCGTCCAGCGGCATTTGCTCAATGAACCGCAGTTCGTAACCGCGCCCCAGCGCCCAGGCGAGGAGGGACGGCGATTCGGTGTCGTTAATGCCCCGCATCAGCACAGCGTTGAGCTTCACTGGGCCCAGGCCCGCAGCCCAGGCGGCATCCACCCCGGCGAGCACCCGGTCCAGGAACGGCCGCCGTGTGAGTTTGGTGAAGGTTTCCTCGTGGAGGGAGTCCAGGGAGACGTTGATGCGCGTCAGCCCGGCGGCCTTGAGGGCTGCAGCCTTCCTGTCCAGGCCCACGCCGTTCGTCGTCATGGAAATGGGAAGCTCGGGGTGTGCCCGGCGCAGGGCACCAATGATGTCGACGAGGTCGGCCCTGACCAGGGGCTCGCCGCCGGTCAGGCGCAGCTCGCGCACGCCAAGCATGTTCACGCCGATGCCGACGATCCGCACGATTTCCTCGCCGGTCATGACCGCCTGCTTCGAGAGCCATTCCAGCCCCTCGGCCGGCATGCAGTAGGTACAGCGCAGGTTGCACTTGTCCGTCAGCGAAAGCCGCATATCCGTCGCCCGGCGGCCGTAGCGGTCCGCGAGGCCGGCGGGAGCGTCAGCCGGGCGGCTGGCGGGGATCCCGGCCGGGCGAGCAGCGGGAAGGGGCTGCGAACCGGAACCGGGTGCGCCTCCTTCGCGGGGCTGCGGGATGCCAAGCTGAACACTCATGACTTCAGGCTACGCCACGATGGGGCGCCGATCACATCCGGACCGTCCCGTGACCGGCCGCTGCGGCTGCGGACCCGGAGACAATGCGGCCGCCGGGATACGGCAGTGCCGGAATGCGCTGCTGAACCTATGCTGGAAGGGTGAACGGGTCCCATGAGCCAGGCCGGCACCGGCGCCGGTGGGCTGCGGCCGCAGGCGTGGTGGCAGCCGGCACCGGTCTTGTTGCCAGCGAACTCATCGCCGGCTTCGTCAGTCCTTCACTTTCCACGATGACCGCCCTGGGCGGCGCCGTCATCGACGCTGTCCCACCGGGCGTTAAGGACTGGGCCGTTTCACTCTTCGGGACCGCGGACAAGCTGGCGCTGCTTGCCGGCATGGCGCTGGGTATCGCCGTCTTCGCCGCAGCGGCAGGTGTCCTCGAGCTGCGCCGGCGCTTTGCGGGTGTGGCTATCTTTGCAGTCTTCGGCGTCGTGGGACTGGCCGCGGTCCTGACCCGCGCCCAGGTGACCGCCGCCGCCGTCGTCCTTCCGCTGCTTGCGGCCGGCATTGGGATCGCCGTGCTGCTGAAGCTGGTCAGGCGCCTGGCTGCCGCACACAGCGGGGAGACTGCTCGCGGCCCGGCCCGCCGGGGTTTCTTCCAGCTGCTGGGAGGCACCGCCGCCGGTGTGCTGGTGGGCGGCGCCGTCGTCACCGTCTGGCGCGGCGGGGCCGCCGGCGTCAACGAGGTCCGCCGGACCCTGCGGCTCCCCGTGCCGCAGTCCCCGGCGCCGCCCATCCCGGCCGGCGCTGACATCGGACTGGCGGGAGTCGGCCCGCTGGTTACACCCAATCCCGACTTCTACCGGATTGACACTGCGCTGTCCGTTCCCGTTCTTGATTCCCGCGAGTGGAGGCTCAAGGTCACCGGGCTGGTGGAACGGGAGATTGAGCTCACCTTCGAGGACCTGATTGCGAAGCCCCTGATCGAGCGGCACGTGACCATCGCCTGCGTGTCCAACGAGGTGGGCGGCGACCTGATCGGCAACGCACGCTGGCTGGGCTGGCCGGTGCGCGAGCTGCTGGCGATGGCCGGCCCCAGGCCGGACGCGGACATGGTGCTGTCCCGAAGCGCCGACGGCTTTACGGCCAGCACCCCGCTGGAGGTGCTCACCGACCGCCGCGATGCACTGCTAGCCGTGGGCATGAACGGTGAACCGCTCCCGCTCGAACACGGCTTCCCCGTACGGATGATCGTCCCCGGCCTGTACGGCTACGTGTCCGCGACCAAGTGGCTCACCCAACTGAAAGTCACCAGGTTTGCCGACGACGTGGCCTACTGGACGCCGCGCGGCTGGTCCGAGCGCGGCCCCATCAAGATCTCGTCCCGGGTCGACGTGCCCCGGAATGGAGCTTCCGTACCGGCCGGCAACGTGGTGTTCGGGGGCGTGGCCTGGGCGCAGCACACCGGAATCGGCAAGGTCGAGCTGCGCGTGGACCGGGGAAGCTGGCAACCGGCCAAGCTCGCTCCGGGCATCTCGGTGGATACCTGGTACCAGTGGCAGCTCGGCCTTGACCTGCAACCCGGGCAGCACGAGGTCCAGGTCCGGGCCACGGACCTCAAAGGCATGGAACAGGCTGAGGAACACCGTTCGGTGGCACCCGACGGCGCCACGGGCTTCCACACCATTAGAGTGGACGTGAAAACGTAGCCCACCAAAGGCCGGACCATGCACAGCCCCTCGCAGCCGCACGGCGTTGCCGCCGTACGATCCGCCGCACCTGACCCCGGCACCGCCGACGCCGGCGCTGCCGCCACGGACGCCAGCGTCCGCGCGCACAGCGCGCATGAACAGCACGCGCATGAACAGCACGCGCCTGATCACGTCGCCCACAGTCACGGCAAGCCCGTTCACGGCGGGCACCGAAGCGTGGCGGACCACCGGCAGGCGGTCCGGGACCTTCTCGAACCGCTGCTGTCCCCGGAACGGACCGAAAGGCTTCCGCTGGTCCAGGCCCTGGGCCGCGGGCTCGCCGAGGACATCACTGCGCCGCTGAGCCTGCCCCCCTTTCCGAACTCCCAGATGGACGGCTTTGCCATCCGTTCCGCGGACGTGCCCGACGGCGGGGCGGACCTGCGCGTCGCGGCACCGGTTCCGGCCGGCGCACGTCCCGCAGCCCTGCGGCCGGGCACCGCTGCCCCGATCATGACCGGCGCCATGGTGCCTGCCGGGGCAGACGCCGTCGTACCCATTGAACAGGCCGTCCCGTCCGTCTTTCCCGCCGCGGGCGAAGAGGCTGAGGTGCGACTGCCGGCCACGGCTGCCGGGACGTACATCCGCACCGCCGGAAGCGACATCGAGGCCGGCCAGCAGGCCCTGGCCGCGGGCACCTGCCTGGGCCCGGCGCAGCTGGGTCTGCTCGCCGCCCTGGGGTTGCCCGAGGTCCTGGTGCGCAAACAGCTTTTGGTTCTGCTGGTCACCACCGGCGATGAAGTGGTGGAACCCGGGGAACCGCTGGGCGACGGCAAGATCTACGACGCCAACGGCACCCTCCTGGAATCCGCGCTGCGGCAGGCGGGACTTGCCGTGACCAGGGCCGGCATCTCCGCCGACAGCCCCGATGCCCTGCGGACGCTGCTGCGCACCCACACGTCCGCGGTGGACCTGATAGTCACCACCGGAGGAGTCAGCAAGGGCGCGTACGAGGTGGTGCGGCAGGCCATGGACGGCCAGGACGTCGCGTTCCAGCATGTTGCCATGCAGCCTGGCGGCCCCCAGGGGTTGGGAACGTTCGACGGCGTCCCTCTCCTTGCGTTTCCGGGGAACCCCGTCAGCTGCCTCGTCTCCTTTGAGATGTTTCTCCGTCCGGTGCTGGGCGAACTGTTTGGCGCCCCAGCGCCCAGGCCTGCCGTCCGGGCGCGGCTGGCCCAACCGCTGTCTTCCCCGGCCGGCAAGCACCAGGTCCGGCGCGCGTCCCTGCTGGCTGACGGCACAGTTCGGCTGCAGGGCGGCGAAAGCTCGCATCTGGTGCAGGCACTGGCCCACTCCAACGCCCTGGTCCACGTGCCCGTCGGCACTGCCGCTCTCGACGAGGGCGCCGAGGTGGAAGTATGGATGTTGTGACTGCAGAAAATGACCACGGCGCCCTGACCCACCTGCGCCGTGACGGCACGGCCCAGATGGTGGACGTCTCAGAAAAACCGGAAACCACGCGCGAGGCCACGGCCACGGCGACGGTCCGCAGCACCGCCGAGGTCCTGGCGCTGCTGGGCACCGGCGGCCTGCCCAAGGGCGATGCGCTGGCCGTGGCCCGGGTTGCCGGGATCATGGCAGCCAAGAAAACCCCTGAGCTGATCCCGCTGTGCCACCCGCTCCCGATTTCAAAGGTGACGGTCGACTTTGACCTCGGACCGGAGTCCGTGGACATCCGGGCCACCGTCAAGACCCGGGGCGTGACCGGCGTCGAAATGGAGGCCCTGACGGCGGCCTCCGTGGCGGCGCTGAGCGTCTACGACATGATCAAGGCCGTGGACAAGCATGCTGTCCTCACGGACATCAAGGTCCTTGCCAAGAGCGGCGGCAAGAGCGGGGACTGGGCCCTGTGACCACCCCCGACTCCAAAACCGCGGCCACAAGCCCTGGCTCCGAAACCGCGGCAGCGCACGTCCACGGCGAGGTGCAGGGCCGCAAGGCCGGCGTCGTCATTGCGTCAACGCGTGCCGCCTCCGGCGTGTACCAGGACGAGACCGGGCCGGTCATCACCGACTGGCTCACCGAACACGGCTTTGTGCCGTATCCGGTCATGGTGGTGCCGGACGGTGAACCGGTGGGTGCGGCGATCCGCGCGCTCCTGACCCAGGAACCCGCCGTCGTCATCACCAGCGGCGGCACCGGCCTGAGCCCGGACGACCGCACGCCGGAAATGACGCTGCCCCTGCTGGACCGCGAAATTCCCGGCATCATGGAGGGCATCCGCCAGGCCGGAACCGCCAAGACGCCGCACGCCATGCTCAGCCGTGGACATGCCGGTGCGGCCGGGCGGACTTTCATCATCAACCTGCCCGGATCACCCAAGGGGGTCATGGACGGCCTGACCGTCCTGGATCCGGTGATCGGGCACCTGTGCGACCAGTTGGAGGGCGGACATGGCCACTGAGGCTTCGTTCCAAGTAGTAACCGCGGTGCTCAGCACCGAACCCATCTCCGTGGACCAGGCCATCGCCGCCGTGGAGTCCGAGACCGCCGGAGCTGTTGTCAGCTTCAGCGGCGTGGTCCGGAACCACGACGGCGGGAAGCCAGTCGACCGGCTTAGCTACAGCGCCCATCCGACAGCCCGGAAGGTGCTGGACGACGTCGTGGCGCAGCTGGTGGCCGAACAGGCCGCAGCGGCAGGAGCCGACGGAGCCGATGGCGCCATGGCACCGCCCGTACGGATCTGGGTCGCGCACCGGGTGGGGCCGCTGGAAATCGGCGACCCGGCTCTTGTCTGCGCCGTGGCGGCCGCCCACCGCGGGCAGGCCTTCACCGTGTGCTCCGAGCTGGTGGACCGGGTCAAGACGCAGGTGCCGATCTGGAAGGAACAGTTCTTTAGCGACGGCACCGTCGAATGGGTCGGGGCCGGGGAATAAGGGCCGGCAGCGCCGGGGAGCAGGGGCCGCAGCGCCGGAGAATAAGGACCGCAGCGCCGCGGAACACGCCGTCCGCGCGTGAGGTAACGCATGTGCTCCGGTTCCGTCCGGCGGCCGCCCGAACGGTAGTGTTGAATCCATGACCCAACAACTTCCTGTCGCCGTTCTGGGCGCAAACGGGCGCATGGGCGCCGAGGCCGTGAAGGCCGTGGAGGCCGCCCCGGACATGGTGCTCGTCGCCGCACTGGGACGCGGTGACTCCCTCGATTCCCTGCGCAACGCCGGCGCCCGGTACGTCGTGGACCTCACCGTTCCGGAAAGCACCGAGGAAAACGTCCGCTTCGCCGTCGAAAACGGCATGCACGCCGTCGTGGGCACCACAGGCTGGGACCTGGGCAGGCTGGAGTCGCTGGAGACCCTGCTGGCCGGCCACCCGGAAGTCGGCGTGCTCATTGCACCCAACTTCGCCCTCGGTTCCGTGCTCACGTCGGCGTTTGCCGCCAAGGCGTCCAAGTACTTCGAATCCGTGGAGATCATCGAACTCCACCACCCGGACAAGGTGGACGCGCCCTCGGGTACTGCAGTGCGCACCGCCCAGCTGGTGGCGGCGGAACGCGAGGCGGCCGGCCTCGGCCCCAGCCCGGACGCAACTACAACTGAACTGGCCGGAGCCCGAGGTTGCGAGGTGGACGGCGTGCGCGTGCACAGCGTCCGGCTCCGGGGACTCGTGGCCCACCAGGAGGTCCTCCTGGGCGGGCCGGGGGAGCAGCTGACGCTCCGTCATGATTCCTTCGACCGTGCCTCGTTCATGCCCGGCGTCCTCCTGGGCGTCCGCAACGTTGCCGCCCACCCTGGACTCACCGTCGGCCTCGACGGCTACCTGGATCTGGGGCTGTAACGCAGTGAAACCGTTTCTTGGCTGGCTGAAGACCAACCGCACCAAGATCTGGGTGGGCGCGGTGACGCTCCTGCTGGTCTTCTATCTGGTGGTGTCCCTCCAGCGCTCGGTCCTGCTGCTGAGCGATCCCGAGCCCGTGGCCAAGGCCATCGGCGCGGCGTACCTCGTGCTGCCGGTGATCGGCGCCTGGGCCCTGATCCGTGAACTCCTGTTCGGCGCCCGGACCGAGCAGATGGCACGGGTGCTTGAGGCCGAAGGCGGCCTGCCCGAGGACAACCTGGCCCGCACGCCGGCCGGCCGGATCATTCGGGCTGCGGCGGACCAGGAGTTCGAGAAATACCGCGCGGAAACCGAAGCCGCGCCGAATGACTGGCGCTCGTGGTTTAGGCTCAGCTGCGCCTATGACGCGTCGGGTGACCGGAAGCGCGCACGTTCTTCCATGCGCGACGCCGTGCGGCTGTTCCGCGCCTCCGGCGACGCTGTGGCGCGCTAGCCGGGGAGCCGGTTTAGCCCGACAGCAGGCTTAGCGGATCCTTGCCGGCTGGTGGCGGCCCACCTGGTTGGCGGCGTGTCCGAGCCATTCCAGCGGACCGCGCCATTTCAGGATGGCGAAGACCATGCCGATCACCACGGCCAGCGCCGCGTGGGCGAAGTACATTCCGTCCTCGGTCCATCCCACAGGCAAGGGCTTGAGGTGGAACGACGCCACCACGCACACGTGGGCCGTGTACAGCGTCAGGGTCATGGCGCCCGGTCCGCGGAGCGGAAGCAGCAGGTCCAATGCCAGCCACTGGCCCAGCCTGCCCACCAGAAGGCAAAGGCCAACGACGGCGGCCGCCACGCCGCTGGTGTGCAGCAGGTCCAGCGTGGTTCCGGAATGGGGCGCGCTGCTGGCCAGCCACCACCAGGATCCCTCCTGGCGGACGCCGGCCATATTGACCTGCAGGAGGCTGTCCAGCGGATAGTTGGGGTCGGTGAGGATATCCTGCAGGGCGGCGCGGCCGCCCCATGGCCCCATTGCCGCGGTCCCCAGGACCTTGGAGAATGCCGCTACCGCAGTGCCGCCGAGCAGCATCAGCACGGGAACTATCGCCGTGGTCAGCGCGAGCCTGCCGATGATGAGACCCACCAGCAGATATGAAATCCACTGGAACACCGGGTAGTACCCAGTGAGGAACAGGTCGCCAAGCAGCTGGCCCGGGGTGGTGAGATCCTCCCACCCAGGGTTGTGGCTGAGCTGCAGCGGCGGATCTGCGGCCATGAGCCACGGCCGCAGCAGGAAGGCAATCACCGGGGACAGCAGGATCCAGCCCGCTGCCCAGGCGCACAGGGCCTTCAGCCGCAGCCCGATAAACGGCAGGACGCACAGGAACAGCGCGGCGTAATGCACCAGGATTACAGCAACGTTGACGTCGAGGCCGCCGAGCGCGAGCCCGACGACGGCAATCACCAGGGCGCGCATCGCGATGCCGCGCCGTGCCGCGGTCAGGGCCGGTCCGTCAAGAGGCTGTTGCTTGCCCGTGGACAAGGCGAGGCCGATTCCCGCGAGCACGGCAAACAATGCGGCGGCACGGCCGGAGAATGTCAGGCCCACCCAGGTCGGGGTCAGGGCGGCGTTCGGCTCGAAGGTCGGAAGCAGGTGGGTGGCCATCATGCCCAGAAGGGCCAGGCCGCGGGCGGCGTCGATACCGGCAAGCCGGACGCCTGTTGCGGGCCCCTTCGCTGTTTTGGAAGATGCAGCCGTGCTCCGCGTGGTCATGATGTGATCGTCTCACATCCGCATGGCAGCACTGATTTTCATGAACCGAGGCCGCTCGAGTAATGAAGCAAGACCACGCCGTTGCATGTCACCACTGGGCTGGGCCTTCAGTTCCGCGATTTGTTCAGGCACGACGTCGTGAATCACCGTAGTGTTCCACCCGGCCTGGGTGAGGGTCCGGGAAACACGAACTTGGGCATCCCGCGTTAGATCCCGGCGAACTCGGCCATGGGCGCGGAGAGACCAGGGTCCTGGCCTGCGGTGGGCCAGTAGCCGGCCATCAGCTCGTGGGTGATGCGCCCGGACATGAAGGCGCTCATCGTCCGGAACCGCTCGTTGAGGCTGCGGAGGAGTTCATCGTCCACCAGATGCCAGCTGATGTCCCGGTCAAGGCCCTCAAAGAATCCGTCCACGGAGACCGGCATCATCAGGATGATCTTGCGCATTCGGGCACCTCCAAATGGCCGCGAAAGGCGGCAGGCCGCCGTCGTTCTTCCGGCGAAGCAGTACCTTCCAGTGAAGCACTCAGGGTTCGGCGGGACAGGACATGACCCGGCCGGCTGCGAAAGTGGGAGGCTTCCTGTGCCGGGCAGGACCGCTGGCGGTAGGGTGCCTGTATCCGCAAGCTGGTCGGTCTACGGGGGACGAAGATAATTGCATCAACTGCAGCCGGGATGGCAGAACCGTTAGTGCCGTCCTTTGGAATCCTGGGGTTCTTGCTGGCAGTGAACGCTGTGCTGTTCATGGCTGCGCTGATCAGCATCGCTCGGAACAGGAGTCACGCCTCCGGCGGCAGGGTCGTTTGGGCCTTGGTCGTTCTTGTGCTTCCAGTGCTTGGACCGGTGGCGTGGTTCCTGGTTGGCCGTAGGGCGCCCTCCCCGAGCGAAACCCCTTTGCGGCTAAAGCAATAGGGCCGGCGGCCTGGCCGCGTCGCCCTCGGGTGCTTCGAACCATGCCCGGCCGTGGCGGTACCGGAATGCGACTCCGTTATATCCGGCAGGCCGCAGGTCAATCGTGTCGAGCACGCCCGCTGCCGGGCGCTCGGCCTTGTCCCAGCCGGGAACAGCGACTCCCGGCTCAGCTACCCGCGCAAGTCCAATGTCAGGGAAATTCGCGTCGACGTATCCTGCGCGTGCCGTGAGGGGTATTCCCGTGTAGGTTCGTCCGGCAAATCCATACAGGAGCAGCCGATTCTCGTTCGGCGCCGACCGTTCCGGCAGCTCGGACCGCTCATCCCAGAGCCAGGCTTCCGCTGCTACCGCCGCAAACTCCGCCGCAGGCAGGTCATTAATCCTGTCTATTCCGTGGCGCGGGCAGTAGTCCGAAGCGTGCACGCCCTCCTCCGCCAGGAGGCGCTCGTCGGCATCCGGGCAGGACCGGCGGAATTCCAGCAGGCAGATGCATCCACCGGACGTGGCATCCTTCGCGGATACGAGCCCAGACGCGTCGTCCAGGAAAGGCCATGACGGCGCCAGCCCCGCCCCCGCCGGAACTTCCCAGACGAGGCGCTTCCCCACCCGTCTCATCGCGAACAGCCGCCAACCCTGACTCACCACTGTGGCGATGGCCATGATGGTTAGCGCGGCCGCCGCCGCAGCAAAAGCGCTTGAGGATGGTTCCCCGGCCATTTCCTCATAGGTTCGACCCAGTTCAGTGGGAAGCGCCGCGAAAGCAACTGCCCAGCCGGCAGTGGCCGTGGCAAGAAAGGCGAGGGCTTTGATGAGGCCGCGGCGAAGCGCCCGCTTGCTGGCTTTCAGTGCGTTGGCGCCCACTGCGGCAGTGCGTCCCGTGGTTGACGACTGCGCCAGCGCCCGGACTGCGCGCAGTTCACGCCATGACCGGTAGGCCGCGGCCAGGGCCAGCACGGCCCCCGTCGCACAGCCAAGCCACCACACCGGTCCGGAGGCATAACCATCCAAGGTGTGGGGCACAGCTGCGAAGCCGAGGACCAATGGTGCTGCCACTACCGCATGCCGTCCCAGCATCCAGCCAAGGACACAGAAGCCTGAGGCGAGAAGAATGCTCGCGATGCCCATCATGTCGATGGAGCGGAAGGCTCCGTACCAGGAAGGGTCATCTAACGATTCCCAACCACGATCGGCGATGAAGGCTGCGGCTGTCCCGAATAAGCCAGTGAGCCAACCGAGGATCCTCAGCCTCCGGCCGGAAGCCCGCTGCGGAAGTGCGGCCCATGCCCGGGTTTCCGGGCGCACGATGGCACTGGTAAGAGTCACCAATCCCTCCTTCCCGCGGCCTGATTCAGGTTGATCATTCCACGGCCGGCGACCGCGGGCAGCATGATCGCGAGTTTCGAGGACCCTTGTATTCGAATATATATTCGAATAGGATTTCGGCATGAAGAAGTCATCGGGGCGTTCGGCGGGTCACCAAGCAGCCGGCCATCAAACGGGAGGGCATGCGCTTGAGGGGCGCCAGGTCAGGCGTGATGCCTCCCAGGGTCATGCGCCCGGGGGTGATGCACCCAAGGGTGATCCTCTGAAGGCCATGAGTCCGGGAGTTGTGGACTATCTCTTCCGGCAACTCGTGGCCGGCGCGCCGCCCGAGGACGTCCAGTGGGGGCGCGAAGGCGTTGCGCTTTCGGCGCAGGCGCCGGGGCCGGAGCTGGCACGGCGGCTGTCCGAAACGGACCTCGATGCGCTGACGCCGACGGAGCTGTTCCACTATGTCCGCGCCGCGCAACGCCTTTCCCAGTGGGCAGAGTCATTGCGGGAGGTGGCCCTGGAGCGCTACTGCGCAGGCGCCGATCCCGCCTAGGATGGGCTCGTGACCGCACCGCTTACCGTCTCGGCAGTCCAGTACGCAGCCCTGGCCGGCGGCATTGAAGCCAATGTGCCGGAGCATGTGCGCCTCATCGAGGACGCCGACTCGCACGGCGCCCGGCTTGTGGTGTTCCCCGAGCTCTCGCTAACGGGGTACGACCTGCCGCTGCTTCGCGGCGGAAATCAGTTTGGCGGTGGAGATCAGCTCCGCGGCGCAGATCAGTTTCAAGGCGCAGATCAGTTTCATGGCGGGGGCGGCCAGTGGGTGGGGCCCGCTGACCGCCGTTTGGACCCCGTCCGGGAGATCTGCCGCAGAACCGGGATCACCGCCGTCGTTGGCGCACCCTTCAGGGGGCCGGACGGCACTCCGCGGCTCGCATCCCTGGCCGTCCACCCGAACGGCGCAGAAGAGGCTGGCTTCAAGACGCACCTTCACGGCGACGAGCAGTCCTTGTTCGAGGCAGGGCAGGAACCGCTCCTGCTGGACGTGGACGGCTGGAAGATTGCACTGGCCATCTGCTTCGATGCTGCCCAACCGGCGCACTCCGGCGCTGCTGCCGCCGCGGGAGCTGACGTGTACGCCGTCTCGGCGCTCTACACGCGGGAGGAAGGCCACCGGCTGGGGCTGCATCTCGGAGCGCGGGCCATGGACAACCGCATGTACGGCGTCCTTGCCAACCTGGGTGGCCGTACCCCGCTGGGTCTGTCCTGCGGCCTGAGCGGTTTCTGGGGACCGGACGGGTTGCCTATGCAGCAGGCGGGCGGTACCGGAACGGAAGTGGTCACAGCTGTGCTGCGGCGGGGTGCCCTGGAGAGGTACCGGTAGCCGGCGAGGTATCGCGGCCCGCGTGCGCACCGGAATTTGACGATCATCACGCGGCGGCCATTGTCCTAACCTGCACGTGACAGGGTAACGTTTTTCCCATGGCTGACACTTCCGCGAACCTTCCTGCCCTGGGCACCCTCCTGACCGCCATGGTCACCCCGTTCACGACGGACGGCAAGGTCGATTACCAGCAGGCAGCGGAACTGGCCAGCAAGCTCGTTGACGACGGCTGCGACGGCCTGGTTGTCACCGGAACCACCGGCGAGACGTCCACCCTCACCGACGAGGAAAACCTCGGAATGTTCCGCGCCGTGATGGAAGCCGTTGGCGGGCGTGCCGCCGTTATCGCCGGCACCGGAACCAACGACACCGCCCACTCGGTGCACCTGTCCCAGGAAGCCGCCAAGCTGGGCGTCGACGGCCTGCTGATCGTCACGCCGTATTACAACAAGCCCAGCCAGGCCGGCGTCCGGGCGCACTTCGAGACGGTCGCATCCGCCACCGACCTGCCCGTCATGCTGTACGACATCCCCGGACGGTCCTCCATCGAGATCGCGCCGGACACCATGATCCGCCTCGCCCAGCACCCGAACATCGTTGCCGTCAAGGACGCCAAAGCCGACTTCGCCGCGGCCACCCGCGTTCTGGCCGAGACCGACCTTGCCTTCTACTCCGGCGACGACGGCCTGACCCTGCAGTGGATGGCCCTGGGGGCCGTGGGCCTGGTGGGTGTCACCACGCACGTTGCCACCCGCCGCTTCCGGGAGCTCATCGACGCGATCAACGCGAGCGACCTCGGCACGGCCCGCAAGATCAACTTCGAGCTTGAGCCGATAGTGCGCGCTACGATGACCCGCGTCCAGGGCGCCGTTGCAGCCAAGCAGATTCTTAAATGGCAGGGAGTCCTGCCCAACTCGATTGTCCGTTTGCCCCTCGTGGAGCCGGATGAAGCCGAGATCGAAACCATCCGCGAGGACTTGGCGAGAGGAGGGCTGGTCTTTTCCTGACGGACTGAGACCGGCACTCTTCCGTCTGGAAAGAAGTGCATTATGACCCAAGTAGCCCTCCCCGGCCTCGTTACGCCTCCCCGCCTTCCCCAGGGCACCCTGCGGATTGTTCCGCTGGGCGGGCTCGGCGAAATCGGCCGGAACATGGCTGTGTTCGAAATCGACGGCAAGCTGCTGGTCGTTGACTGCGGCGTCCTCTTCCCCGAGGAAACCCAGCCCGGCGTTGACCTGATCCTGCCCGATTTCTCCTACATCGAGGACCGGATCGACGACATCGTGGCTGTAGTCCTCACGCACGGCCACGAGGACCACATCGGAGCCGTTCCGTACCTGCTGCGGCTCCGCAACGACATTCCGCTGGTGGGATCGCAGCTGACGCTGGCACTGATTGAAGCCAAGCTCCAGGAACACCGGATCAGGCCCTACACGCTGTCCGTCACCGAGGGGCAGGTGGAGCAGTTCGGTCCCTTCCAGTGCGAGTTCGTTGCGGTCAACCACTCCATCCCGGACGCCCTGGCGGTCTTCATCCGCACAGCCGGCGGCACGGTGCTGCACACGGGCGACTTCAAGATGGACCAGTTGCCGCTCGACGGCCGCATCACCGATCTCCGGCACTTCGCCAAGCTCGGCGAAGAAGGCGTAGACCTGTTCATGTCCGACTCCACCAACGCCGACGTTCCGGGCTTCACCACCGCGGAGAAGGAGATCGGCCCCACCCTGGACCGGCTCTTCGGCCAGGCCACCAAGCGCATCATCGTGGCGTCGTTCTCATCCCATGTGCACAGGGTGCAGCAGGTCCTGGACGCCGCTGCCAAGCACGGCCGCAACGTCGCCTTCGTGGGACGTTCGATGGTGCGGAACATGGCCATCGCCGCCAAACTTGGTTACCTCCACGTGCCGGACGGCATTCTGGTGGATCTGAAGAACATCGACTCACTGCCGGACAACAAGGTGGTGCTGATGTCCACCGGGTCCCAGGGCGAACCCATGGCCGCTCTTTCGCGCATGGCCAACGGCGACCACCGCGTGGTGGTGGGCCAGGGCGACACCGTCATTCTGGCGTCCAGCCTCATTCCCGGCAACGAGAACGCCGTCTTCCGCATCATCAACGGCCTGCTGAAGCTCGGCGCCGACGTGATCCACAAGGGCAACGCCAAGGTCCATGTGTCCGGCCATGCCGCGGCCGGGGAGCTCCTTTACTGCTACAACATCCTCGAGCCGCTCAACGCCATGCCTGTGCATGGCGAGACGCGCCACCTGATCGCCAACGGCAAGATCGCCGAGGAGTCGGGCGTTCCGACGGCCAGCATCCTGCTCGCCGACAACGGCACGGTGATCGACCTGCGGGACCACCAGGCCGACATCGTCGGCCAGGTCGAGGTTGGCTTCGTGTACGTTGACGGCTCCAGCGTCGGCGAAATCACCGACGCAGACCTCAAGGACCGCCGCGTCCTGGGCGATGAAGGCTTCATCTCCATCATTACGGTCATCAACAGGGCCACTGGCAAGGTTGTCTCCGGGGCCGGAGATCCACGCCCGCGGCGTCGCTGAGGACGACTCGGTCTTCGACGACATCATTCCCAAGATCAACGCCGCGCTGGAGGAGGCCGTGCTCAGCAACGCTGACCACACTAACCACCAGATGCAACAGATCGTCCGCCGGGTGGTCGGCACGTGGGTCAACCGCAAGCTGCGCCGGCGCCCCATGATCATCCCGGTGGTCCTGGAGGCCTAACCGCCGCTGCCCGGGGGCTGAACACAGCCCCCGGAAAGCCCGGAAATCCGCGGTTTCGAGGCCGCAGTGGAGTACCGTGACAGATATGGCCACTCGTACTTCCCCCGCGCCAAAACGTACCCCGAGCAGTAAAACGGGCGCATCCACAGGCCGGAGCGGCTCCTCCGCGGCCAAATCCGGCCGGACCGGATCGTCCGCCGGCAGCGCCCGCACGCGCCAGCTTCCCGCCGTCGAACACCGGCAGCCCTGGCTGCTGCGGGTGGCCGGCGGGGCCTGGCTGGGCATCGGCCACCTGGTGGGCGGGGGAGTGCGCCGGATCGGCCAGGACGTCAGCGACCTCGCACCCGAAGACCGCCGCGACGGGGCCGCCCTGTTCAACCTGGCCCTGGCGGTCTTCATCGCCACCTTCGCCTGGTGGGGTTTCCGCGGCTGGTTCCCGGACGCCGTCTACGCGGTGGTCAACGGCACCTTCGGCTGGATGTCGCTGGTCCTGCCGCTCATGCTCTTCGTGTGCTCCTGCCGGCTGTTCCGGCAGCCTGTGGACGGCCGCGGAAACAACCGCGTGGGCATCGGCTTCCTCATCATGACGTTCGCGGGATGCGGCATTGCGCACATCGTGGGCGGCCAGCCGACCGTCAGCGAGGGCTTCGACGGGTTGCGGCAGGCCGGCGGCATGCTGGGCTTCCTGGCGGCCTCGCCGCTGGCTGCCATTCACGCCGCGGTCCCGGTGGTCCTGTACGGGCTCCTGGCCTTCGTATCTGTCCTCATCGTCACGGCCACGCCGTTCGGCGCCATACCGCGGCGGCTGCGCGGCGCGTACGAGCACCTGATGGGCATCGACCTGCAGGAGAACGACGGCGACGCCCACGACCGCAGCTACCTGTACGAGAACAGCCCTCCCGCCCCCAAGAAGAAGCGCAAGCGGCTCTTCGGCAAGGACGAGGAAGCCGACCCCCGGCTGGAGGGCTACGTCGGAGACGAAGCCTTTGAGCATGCCGTGGTCGACGACGACGAGCCGTCACCGGAGGCCGGAAAGGGGCGCCCTGCAGTGGCCCCCGGAGTCCGGCGGCCCACGCAGGCGGAGATCGCCGTCGAGAAGATCAAGGCAGCCCAGGGACTCGGCGCCAAGGGTGCCGAAACAGAGAACGCCACCGAGGCCATTCCGCTCGTGGTCCCGGGCACGGCCGGTTCGGCGAATGCACCCGGCGCGGCTCCCGCTGCCGCCGCGCAGGTGCCGTCCAAGCCAGTAGCGCCCGCGCCGCCGCCCACACCGATTCCGCAGCGCACGGAGCAGCTGTCCCTCGCAGGCGATGTCACCTACACTCTGCCGTCGTCCGACGTGCTCACGCCCGGCTCCATTCCCAAGGAACGCACGGAAGCTAACGACGCCGTCGTCGCCGCCCTGACGGACACGCTTCAGCAGTTCAACGTGGATGCCACTGTGACCGGTTTCAGCCGCGGTCCCACCGTGACCCGGTACGAGATCGAACTGGCGCCGGGCACCAAGGTGGAGCGGGTCACCGCGCTGTCCAAAAACATCTCCTACGCCGTCGCCTCGAGCGACGTCCGCATCCTCAGCCCCATTCCGGGCAAGTCGGCCATCGGCATCGAGATCCCCAACACGGACCGCGAGACCGTGTCGCTGGGCGACGTCCTGCGCAGCCAGAACGCCCGCCGCACCGACCACCCCATGGTCATGGGCGTCGGAAAGGACGTCGAAGGCGGCTACGTCGTGGCCAACCTGGCCAAGATGCCCCACCTGCTGGTGGCCGGTGCCACCGGTGCCGGTAAGTCCTCGTTCGTGAACTCGATGATCACGTCCCTGCTGATGCGCGCCACCCCCGACGAAGTCCGCATGGTCATGGTGGACCCCAAGCGCGTGGAGCTAACCGCCTACGAAGGCGTGCCGCACCTCATCACGCCCATCATCACCAACCCCAAAAAGGCTGCGGAGGCACTGCAGTGGGTGGTCCGGGAGATGGACGCGCGCTATGACGACCTCGCCAACTACGGCTTCAAACACGTCGACGACTTCAACAAGGCGGTGCGAGCCGGCAAGGTCCAGCCGCCGGTGGACTCCAAGCGGGTCATCCGGCCCTACCCCTACCTGCTGGTGATCGTCGATGAGCTCGCCGACCTGATGATGGTCGCGCCGCGGGACGTGGAGGATTCCATCGTCCGCATCACGCAGCTGGCGCGCGCCGCCGGCATCCACCTGGTGCTCGCCACGCAGCGCCCGTCCGTGGACGTGGTCACCGGCCTGATCAAGGCCAACGTGCCCTCCCGCATGGCCTTCGCCACCTCATCCGTGACCGACTCCCGCGTGGTCCTCGACCAGCCCGGGGCCGAGAAGCTGATCGGACAGGGTGACGCGCTGTTCCTTCCCATGGGTGCCTCGAAGGCGATGCGCGTGCAGGGCGCCTGGGTCACCGAATCCGAGATTCACAAGGTCGTGGAACACGTCAAGGGCCAGCTCCAGGCCGTCTACCGTGACGACGTCGCCCCCGAAGCGCAGAAAAAGCAGATCGACGACGACATCGGGGACGACCTCGAAGTGCTGCTGCAGGCCACGGAGCTGGTGGTCACCACCCAGTTCGGCTCGACGTCCATGCTGCAGCGCAAGCTCCGCGTCGGGTTCGCCAAGGCAGGCCGACTCATGGACCTGCTCGAATCACGTGGCGTGGTTGGTCCATCTGAAGGCTCCAAGGCGCGCGATGTGCTGGTCAAGCCGGACGACCTCGCCGCGGTTCTGGCCGCGATGAAGGGCCAGGAAGCCCCGGCCATGGCCGATTCGCAGACCGCCGCGCTCAGTGACAACGCCAACGCCAACATCGCGCAGGGCGGCTACGCGGAGGACCTCGTTGCCGCCGACCTGGACAACCGCACCCAGAGCGTCGACTATTACGATGGCGCCGACAGCTCCGGTGACGACGAGGATGGTTCCGAGGACGCCTGGTCCCTCACCGGCAGGTAGTCCTCATGAGTTTCAGCAAGAAAGCGGTGGCGCGGAAGACGGTAGCCTAGAAGGGTGACTAGCACCGAAGCGACCGCGGCCGGATCCAACAGCTCCGGGATCTGGAATCTTCCCAACATCCTCACGATGCTCCGCATCGCGCTGGTGCCGTTCTTCGTGTGGTTCCTGATCGCCGACGCCCCGGGCCTGCGGAGCGAGTCCGGCGGGTGGCGCTGGGCGGCTGTGGCGGCGTTCGCCGTCGCGATTTACACGGACAAGCTCGACGGCGACATCGCCCGAAGCCGGGGACTGGTCACTGACTTCGGCAAGATTGCCGATCCGATCGCTGACAAGCTGCTTACCGGATCCGCCCTGGTCATGCTGTGTGTCCTGAATGAGCTGCCCTGGTGGATGACAATCGTGATCCTGGTCCGTGAGTGGGGCATCACGGCGCTGCGGTTCTTCGTCATCCGGTACGGCGTCATCCCGGCATCACGCGGCGGCAAGCTCAAGACGGTTGTCCAGACCGTGGCGATCTTCCTCTACCTCCTTCCACTGGCCTCCATCGCACCGTGGCTGACCTGGGTGGCCTTCGCGGTGATGCTGGCAGCCGTGCTGATCACCGTCTGGACCGGCGTCGAATATGTCATTCAAGCGATGAAAGTCAGGTCGGAGGGGCTGCGCCGGCGGGCCGCTGACCTCGGCCAGCAGGAGAACGGGGAGGGCCAGCCGTGACGAATCTGCACCGGATCGCCGGGGAAGCCGTGGCTGCTGCCGTCGGGCGCGGCGTCACCGTCGCCACCGCGGAATCGCTCACCGCGGGAATGGTCGCCGCCGTACTGGCGGACACCCCGGGGGCGTCCGCCATGCTGCAGGGCGGCGTGGTCTCCTACAGCAATACCGTGAAGCGGGACGTCCTTGGCGTTTCCCAGGACCTGTTGGACGCCGTCGGATCCGTGGATGAAGCAGTGGCTGCCGCCATGGCCGACGGCGCCCGGCGGGTCTGCGGCGCGGACCTCGCCGTCTCCACCACGGGCGTGGCCGGCCCTGACGCGCACGACGGCAAGGCCGTGGGAACGGTGTTCGTCGGTGTCGCCACCTCCCAGGGTGTGCGGGCCTTTCCGTACAGCTTCCAGGGCACCCGGGCAGAAATCCGCGGGCTGGCCTGTGCCGCCGCGTTAGAGCGGCTTCAGGAGGCGCTGGCTGCGTTAAGCTGAGTTTCCGGCTTCGCTGACCTGGCCCACTGGCTGCGCTAAGCTACCCCGAGTAAGGTTGCCGGGAACAAAAAGCGAATCCGAATAGTTGTCACATTGTGTCGCCTCTCCTTGAGGGAGGCGCCTAGGATGAAGAGAACATATGCGGTTTACGTCACAGTGAACCGGAACCATGAGGGAGCAAGGCGATACAGATGGTAAAGCAGCCCGTGTCCGTAAACGGCGTTGTCCGCTGGAAGGACGTGGGCCTCGCCGATCAGGCCAAGAGCGAGCAGAAGGAGCGCAAGATGGTTGTACTTCGTCACGAAATCGGTGATGTACTGCGCGATGTCCGCCAGCGTCAAGGACGTACCCTCCGCGAAGTTTCGCACAGCGCCCGGGTCTCCCTGGGTTACCTGAGTGAAGTGGAACGCGGCCAGAAGGAAGCTTCCTCGGAACTACTGTCCTCGATCTGTTCGGCGCTGGATGTTCCGCTTTCCAGCATGCTCCGTGAGGTCAGCGACCGCGTGGCTGTCGCCGAAGGCGTAGCCGTGCCGGACACCGTCCCGCAGGAATTCTCCCAGCGTTACGGCCGTGACCTTGAGCGCGACCTGAGCAGCGAGCTCAACAACGAGCTCGCCACGGAAATGCTGTCGGGCGCCCGGTAACGGAACCCGGAACTCCGGACTAAATAGCAACAGCAAAGGCCTCCGGCAGTCCGCCGGAGGCCTTTGTCGTGCCTGGAAATCAAGTGCTAATCTAGGCGTCGTCCCGGGGGAACCCGTCACGTTCGTATGTGGCGTTGAGCTTGGCCATGTAGGTGGCCAGTGCGTCGAGGTCCTCCACGGGCCATTCGCCCAGGCGCTCACGGAACACCTGCCGCCGGGCATCCTGCACCTGGTGCATCTTCTCTTCGCCTTCGGCTGTGAGCCGGATCGTTTGCGCCCTGCCGTCCAGCGGGTCGGCTTCCTTGAGCACCAGGCCGATGCTTTCAAGGAATGCGATTTGCCTGCTGACGGACGGCTTGCCGACGCCGATGCTGGATGCAAGTTCGGTGAGGCGGATGGGGCCGCTTTTGCGGATCACGCTGAGCAGTCCGTAGGCGGCCGGCTCCATGTCCGGGTGGACCTCGCGCGACAGTTGCTGGGAGATGGACCGGGCCCGTCGCCAGAAGAGACTGATCTGGTGCTCCACGTTGGTCAGTGCCGCATCAAGCGTTTCCTCGAAGGGGGCTGTGGTTCCAGGGGCTTCAGCGGGGTTGCACATGGCAACCATTCTAGAGTCAGGGTCCGTGAGAGACTGTATTGGGTGAGGATTAGTGATTTCTGGCGGCTGATGGACGACGAATTCGGGGCCGGCTACTCGCGTGTGCTGGGCGGCTCCCTCGTCCTTGCCGGAGTCGGCGGCCGGACGGCCGACCAGGCCCTCGCCGCGGGCATCAGTCCGCGCGACATCTGGCTGGCGGTGTGCGACGTGCAGGACGTCCCCGAGGAGCGCCGCCTTGGCCGCGATATCAAGCCGCGACAGCACGGGCCAGACCTGGTCTGAGAAGATCCCGTTCCGGCCCGGGAACCTGCTGACACGCCGACGGATTGTTCGAATACCTGTTCGGGTGCGACTATGATTTTTGCCAGCGGGTTATCCACATACGTGCGCCTGCCCGGTAAGAATGTCAGCGGGTGGCGCTAGCGTCGGTGATGACAGACAAAGGGCCGCAGAGGCCCCTCCAAAGCGAGAAAGCATTAGAGGTGTGAACCATGGCGGCAGCCCCGGATCGTGCAAAAGCGCTAGAAGCAGCGCTCGCGCAGATTGACAAGCAGTTCGGTAAGGGATCGATCATGCGGCTGGGCGACGAAACACGCGCCCCCATCGAGGTCATCCCCACCGGCTCCATCGCGCTGGACGTCGCTCTGGGAATTGGTGGTCTCCCGCGGGGCCGCGTCGTCGAGATCTATGGTCCGGAATCGTCAGGTAAGACCACCGTGGCCCTGCACGCTGTGGCCAACGCCCAGCGCGCCGGTGGCATCGCCGCCTTCATCGACGCCGAGCACGCCCTTGATCCCGAGTACGCCGCCAAGCTCGGCGTGGACACGGACGCCCTGCTGGTCTCCCAGCCGGACACCGGGGAACAGGCCCTGGAGATCATGGACATGCTGGTGGGCTCCGGCTCGCTGGACATCGTGGTCATCGACTCCGTGGCTGCGCTGGTGCCGCGTGCGGAAATCGAAGGCGACATGGGCGACAGCCACGTCGGCCTGCAGGCCCGCCTCATGAGCCAGGCCCTGCGAAAGATCACCGGCCGGCTGAGCCAGACCAAGACCACCGCCATTTTCATCAACCAGTTGCGCGAAAAGATCGGCGTGTTCTTCGGTTCTCCGGAAACCACCACCGGTGGTAAGGCGCTGAAGTTCTACGCCTCCGTGCGTATCGACGTCCGCCGCATCCAGACCCTGAAGGAAGGTGCCGACTCCGTCGGCAACCGGACCAAGGCCAAGATCGTCAAAAACAAGATGGCTCCGCCCTTCAAGATCGCCGAATTCGACATCATCTACGGACAGGGCATTTCCCGCGAGGGCGGCATCATCGACATGGGCGTGGAGCACGGCATCATCAAGAAGTCCGGGTCCTGGTTCACCTACGACGGCGACCAGCTCGGCCAGGGCATGGAGAACTCGCGCCGCTTCCTGCGCGACAACCCGGAACTCGCCGCGGAACTGGAACGCCTCATCAAGGAAAAGCTCGGCGTGGGAACCAAGCCCGCTGCCGATGCCGAAGCTTCACCGAAGCTGAAGGCCGTTGACGGCTTCTAGCAGACGCCGGTCCTCTTCGGCCTTCGCCAAGGCCGGAGGGGACCGCCAAGCAGGGCCCGGCCCGGAACCGGATGAGGACCGGGACGCAGATCCGGCATCGGTGGCACGCGCCATCGTGCTGCGCCAGCTGACCGCATCGCCTAAGAGCCGGCTGCAGCTTGAACGCAAGCTGGCCGAGCGCAACGTGCCAGAGGACGTCGCCGCGGCCGTGCTGGACCGCTTCGAAGAGGTCCGGCTCGTTGACGACGCCGAATTTGCGGACATGTGGGTGCGGAGCAGGTCGCAGTCGCGCAGGCTGGCCAGGGGAGCCCTGCGCCGGGAGCTCGCGGACAAGGGCATTGACCCTGACACGGCGGCCTCCGCTTTGGAGCAGGTCAGCGACGAGGACGAGGAAGCCGCCGCGCGCCACCTCGTGGAGCGCAAGCTACGGCCGGGGACGGACCTGACTGACCGGGCGGAACGCGACAAGGCCACACGCCGGCTCGCGTCCATGCTCGCCCGCAAGGGGTACCAGCCCTCGCAGGCTTTCCGGATCGTGGGGGAGGTCCTGGACGCTGCAGCCGGGGGTGCCGCCTCCGCCGAGGACGCCTACGGGGCCGCCGTGTCCTGGGAATGATCGAACGCGGGGAGTGAACGCGGCGGGTACTCGTGGCAGCCGGTACCCTTATTGGGTGAGTCTGACCTATCCTTCCCCCGCCCCCGCCCCCGGCACTGAAAACGCAACCGGCGGCGGTGTTGTGCCCCGCACCTACCAGGTGCGCACCTTCGGCTGCCAGATGAACGTTCACGACTCCGAGCGCATGGCGGGCATGCTGGAGGCCGCCGGTTATGTACCGGCGGACGGTGCCCAGGCCGACGTCGTCGTGTTTAACACCTGCGCGGTGCGGGAGAACGCGGACAACAAGCTCTACGGCAACCTCGGCCAGCTGGCGCCGATCAAGGCGGCCAACCCGGGAATGCAGATCGCCGTCGGAGGCTGCCTTGCCCAGAAGGACCGCGAAACCATCCTGAAGAAGGCGCCCTGGGTCGATGCCGTCTTCGGCACGCACAATGTCGGCGCCCTGCCTGCCCTCCTGGACCGGGCGCGCCACAACAACGAGGCCCAGCTGGAAATCCTCGAGTCGCTGGACGTCTTCCCGTCCACGCTGCCCACCAAGCGCGACTCTGTCTATTCGGGCTGGGTGTCCATTTCGGTCGGCTGCAACAACACCTGCACCTTCTGCATCGTCCCTGCCCTGCGGGGCAAGGAAAAGGACCGCCGGCCGGGAGAGATCCTTGCCGAGGTGCAGGCTTTGGTGGACGACGGCGCCATCGAAGTGACGCTCCTCGGCCAGAACGTGAACTCCTACGGGGTGGAGTTCGGCGACCGCCAGGCCTTCTCCAAGCTGCTGCGCGCATGCGGCGAGATCGCGGGCCTGGAACGCGTGCGTTTCACTAGCCCCCACCCGGCGGCGTTCACCGATGACGTCATCGACGCCATGGCCGAGACTCCCAACGTCATGCCGCAGCTGCACATGCCGCTCCAGTCGGGATCGGACAAGGTCCTGCGTGACATGAAGCGTTCCTACCGGTCGGCGAAGTTCCTCGGAATCCTGGACAAGGTCCGCGCCAGGATGCCGCATGCCGCGATCTCCACGGACATCATTGTCGGCTTCCCGGGGGAGACGGAGGAGGATTTCCAGGCGACCCTGGACGTCGTCGAAAAGTCACGCTTCGCCACGGCCTTCACCTTCCAGTATTCGAAGCGGCCCGGCACGCCGGCCGCGGACCTGCCGGACCAGCTGCCCAAGGCGGTAGTGCAGGAACGCTTTGAGCGCCTCACCGCGCTTCAGGACCGCATCGCCGCGGAGGAGAACGCCAAGCAGCTGGGACGCCGCGTCGAGGTCATGGTCACCGCCCAGTCCGGCCGCAAGTCTGAGGAAACGCACCGCCTCTCAGGCCGTTCGCAGGACCAGCGCCTGGTCCACTTCACGGTTCCCGAGGGCGCTCCTGCCCCGCGTCCCGGAGACCTGGTGACAGTCACCATCACGGAAGCGGCCGCCTTCCACCTGGTTGCCGATCCGGCCACCGCGCACGACTACTCCCTGCGCCGGTCCCGCGCCGGCGATGCCTGGGACAGGGCGCAGGCCGACTCCTGCGGCATCCCGGCACCCGGTGCCGCGGGGGCTGCGGGCAGGACCGGCGTGTCGCTGGGCATGCCGTCACTCCCGGTGCGGAGCCGCTGACCTAGTGTCGGGCCAACCCCCCGTCATAGCGGTTGTCGGCCCCACCGGTTCGGGCAAGTCCGACCTCGCCGTCGATCTTGCCCTGGCCCTAAACGGTGAGGTGATCAACGCCGACGCCATGCAGTTCTACCGCGGCATGGACATCGGCACCGCCAAGGTCACCGAGGCTGAACAACGGGGCGTCCGGCACCACCTGCTGGACATCCTGGACGTGACGCAGGAAGCGTCGGTGTCCGACTTCCAGCAGCAGGCAAGGGACGCCGTCGCCGACATCCACCGCCGCGGCAAACGCGCCATCCTGGCAGGCGGGTCGGGCCTGTACGTTCGCGCCGCCCTCGATGTGCTGGACTTCCCGGGAACCGATCCGGAAATCCGCACCCGGCTCGAACAGGAGAACGCCGCGGAGGGGGCTGCGGTGCTGCTGGAGCGCCTCCGGGCGATAGATCCCGTCTCCGCCGGGCGCCTCGGCGACGCCCGCCGCATCATCCGCGCTCTGGAGGTGTTCGAACTGACGGGACGCCCGTTCAGCTCCTTCATGCCAACCCGCGAGTACCACCAGCCCGCCCTCCAGATCGGACTGGAGGTTGACCGTGAGCAGCTGCGCGACCGGCTCGCCGTCCGCGTGCACCGGATGGTGGAGCGGGGGCTGCTGGCCGAGGTTGAACGGCTGGACGCCCAGGGACTTCGCCGCGGCAAGACCGCACCCCGCGCACTGGGCTACGCACAGTTCCTCAAGGTGCTCGACGGCGAAGCGGATGTAGCGCAGGCAGCCGAAGAAACCATCGTGGCCACCAGGCAGTTCGCCCGCCGGCAGCTGACATGGTTCCGGGCCGACCCCCGCATCAGCTGGCTGGACTGGCAGGACGCTGAGCTCGCCGCCAAGGCAGCCGGGCTCTGCCGCTGAGCCACGCACCACGCACCTAAGGAAAGACCCTGATGACCCTCGCCCTTGCCACCACGCCAAAGCGCACTTCGCGGCGGACCCTCACGGTTGCGGTCACCTCGCTGCTGGGGGCGACGCTGTTCTGGGCCGGCAACTACATCGTCGGGGCCGGCGCGGTCGAGAGCATCGATCCTCTCAGCCTGGTCCTGTTGCGCTGGTCGCTCGCCCTGGTTCCGCTGCTGGCCATCGCACAGATCGCGGAGCGCCCGCAATGGCGGCAGGTCCTGGCCGCGTGGCCATGGCTGATCGCCCTGAGCGTGTTCGGACTGCTGGGCTACAACCTGCTTTTGTACACGGCTCTCGAGCACACCGATGCGTTCAGTGCTTCCCTCATCAATGCGTTCAACCCGGCACTCATAACATTGGCCGCCGTATTCCTGCGCGAACGCCTGACTCGCCGGGCAGTTGGAGGTGTCCTGATTGCACTTGCCGGCGTGCTGCTTGTCCTCAGCAACGGCGACCTGGGCAAGCTGCTGCATGCCGGATTCGGGACCGGTGAGCTGTTCATGCTCGGAGCCATTGCAGCGTGGTCCGCCTATACGATTACCGGACGCCTGGCTCCGCCGCTGCCACCGATAACCGCAACGGCCATCCAGGCCGCGATCACGGTCGTTGTGCTCGCACCACTCAGCCTCGCTGCCGGCGGTCCGGCGCTGCCGTCCACGCCGGGTGCCGTCTCTTCCCTGGTCTTCATCGCGCTGTTCCCGTCGGTGCTGTCCTACCTGCTCTGGAACCGCGCCCTGGCAGTCATCCCGGCCGGCAACGCCGGAGTGTTCCTCAACCTCATCACCGTCTTTACAGCCCTGTTCACAATCCTCTCCGGCCATCCCTACACGTTCGCCCAACTAGCAGGCGGTGTGATTGTGGTCGCCGGCATCCTCCTGACCAGCACCCGCGGCCGCAGAGGCGGATCCACACCGTTTTTCTGGCGCCACCGGCGGACGGGTAACCTTGAACCATGAATGAAACCCTTGCAGAAACAGCCCGGCCCGCCGCCACCACACTGAGCGGACTGCGGTTCTCCAAGGGCCACGGAACAGGCAACGATTTCGTCCTGGTCGCTGATCCCGAGGGCGTGCACGCGATCTCCGCGGAGCAGGTCGCCCAGCTGTGCGACCGGCACCGCGGCATCGGCGGCGACGGACTCATCCGCGCCGTCCCGTCCCGTCTCCTTGACGAGGGCCGTCAGATTCTTGCCGAAAATCCCGGCGCCGAGTGGTTCATGGATTACCGCAACGGTGACGGTTCGCTGTCGGAGATGTGCGGCAATGGCGTGCGTGTCTTCGTCCACTTTTTGCTGGCTGAAGGCCTGGCTGAGCTGCCGGCCGGCGGCTCGCTGACCATTGGCACCCGCGGGGGCGTCAAGACCATTGTCCGCACAGGTGACGGCTACGCCGTCGACATGGGCCCCTGGGAGTTCATCTTCCCGGACGAGGCGGCGGCCCGCGCCATGGATTCGCTGGTCAGCGCGGAGGGACTCGAGGTGCCGCGGCCGGCGTTGTCCGTCAGCATGGGCAACCCCCACACGGTCGTCGCCCTCGCCGAGCTGTCCGAACTCCGCGACACCCGGCTCTTCACCGCCCCGCACGTCGACCCGGCTCCCGCCAATGGCACGAACGTCAGTTCGTTGTCCCGGCCGAACCGCTGGTGCACGACGGCGTGGGCACCGTGACCATGCGGGTCCATGAACGTGGCGTCGGTGAAACGCAGTCCTGCGGCACCGGCGCATGCGCCGCGGCGGTGGCCATCCGTCACTGGGCCGGGCAGGGCGCCCCGGACGCCTGGCAGGTGAAGGTGCCGGGCGGCGTCGTGGGCGTGAAGTTCTTCACCGTCGCCGGCGGCCGCGAGCACGTTGAGCTCAGCGGCCCGGCAACGATCGTTGCTACTGGGACGCTTTCCTGACCCGCAGGATCCTGAAAGATTTGGATGTGCTTTCCCGCGTCACCGTGAACGAGTCGTCCAGAACCTCCGCCAGCCAGCGCTGAAGCGTGTCCGAGCCCAGGTTCTTCTGCACCACCAGCCAGGCCGAACCGCCCGGTGCCAGCCTCGGCAGCCAGAGCAGCAGGAGTGAGTGCAGCTCATCCTTGCCGATCCGGATCGGCGGATTGGACCAGATGGTGTCGAAGCGGATATCGGGATCCACGTTCTCCGGCGTGCTGGCCGTGACATTGCTCAGCCCGAGCAGTTCGGCGTTCCCGTTGGTGAGCGCGATGCACCGTTCATTGACGTCCACGGCGTAGACCTGCGCGTGCGGTGCCCGCAGCGCCATCGTCAGGGCGATGGGTCCCCCACCCGCAGCCGATGTCGAGCAGGTTTCCCTGCGGCGCAGGCGCGGGAACCTCGGCCAGCAGGATGGCCGTCCCCTTGTCGATGCCATCCGGGCTGAAGATGCCGGACGAGGTCTGCAGCTTGCGCGTTTCACCGGCCAGTTCCACTGTGAGGGGCTTGCGGGTAAACGGCCCCGCGGGTGAGGCGCTGAAATAGTGGGCAGACTCCATAACTGGCCAGATTAGTGGTCTGGCCCGCCCGATGGGAAACCGGCTGACGGGAAGCCGGCTGGCGGGAAGCCGGCTGGCGGGTCTGGTATCCTTAAACGCATGTTCCTGATTTTTGAGTAGCCGGTACTTCTTTTTGCCCGCGGCCTTCAGCCGCCGGCACCGGCCCATGGCTCCCCTCCACCGCGACGCAGGCATTGCCCTTTACAGGCACACACCTTCCGCCGGAGCGCAGCCCGAACAGCACTCAATCAGACCGCTTCCCGCCGGCCATGCCCGACGTCTGCCGGCATATCAGGAGACCCTCCATGACCCCTCGCAGTCAGCCCAGCGCGAATACCGCTGCCAAGGGCGGCAATCAGCACTATTCTGAAGATGCAGAACCTTCAAAGGAGACCATGACCAATCAGCAAAATCCCGGATCCGAGCCGGCAGCCCAGGACATGAGTCCTGAGGAGATCCAGGCTGTAATCGACCGGATCCTCGCCAAGGACGTCCCGGCCAAGAACGCCACACCTGCCAACGGCAGCCGCGCGGACAGCCAGGGCGTCCTGGGCAAGGCGCAGGCCATCTCGCAGCTCGCCGAAGAGCACAGCACGTACGACGGCGACCAGCAGGACCTCGAGGAACGCCGGGCACTGCGACGCACGGCCGGGCTGTCCACCGAACTCGAGGACGTCACCGAAGTCGAATACCGGCAGTTGCGCCTGGAACGAGTCGTTCTCGCGGGTCTCTGGACCGAAGGCACGCTTGCCGACGCCGAGAATTCCCTGCGTGAACTCGCCGCCCTGGCGGAAACAGCTGGCTCGGAAGTCCTCGACGGACTGGTCCAGCGACGCGCCAAGCCGGACCCCGGGACTTTCCTCGGTTCCGGCAAGGCCCTGGAACTCAAGGACGTGGTGATGTCCACCGGCGCCGATACCGTCGTGGTGGACGCCGAACTCGCTCCGTCGCAGCGGCGCGGCCTTGAAGACATCGTCAAGGTGAAGGTCATCGACCGCACGGCCCTCATCCTCGACATCTTCGCCCAGCACGCCAAGAGCCGCGAAGGTAAGGCCCAGGTGGAGCTGGCGCAGCTCGAGTACCTCCTCCCGCGCCTCCGCGGATGGGGTGAATCCATGTCCCGCCAGGCCGGTGGCCAGGTGGGTGGCGCCGGCGCCGGCATGGGCTCTCGTGGTCCCGGTGAAACCAAGATCGAACTGGATCGGCGAAGGATCCGCACCCGGATGGCCAAGCTGCGGCGGGAGATCGCCGCGATGAAGCCCGCACGGGAGACCAAACGGGCCAACCGACGTCGCAATGAAGTCCCGTCCGTGGCCATCGCCGGATACACCAACGCCGGCAAGTCCTCACTGCTGAACCGCCTTACCGACGCCGGCGTCCTGGTGGAGAACGCCCTGTTCGCCACCCTGGATCCGACCGTCCGCAAGGCCGAGACCGCCGACGGGATGGGGTACACGCTGGCCGACACCGTGGGCTTCGTCCGGTCCCTTCCCACCCAGCTGGTGGAGGCGTTCCGTTCCACCCTTGAGGAAGTGGCGGATGCGGACTTGATCCTGCACGTCGTCGACGTGTCGCACCCGGACCCTGAGGGCCAGATCGCCGCCGTACGCGCGGTGTTCGCCGAGGTGGACGCCCGCAAGGTGCCTGAGATCATCGTCCTGAACAAGGCCGACGCCGCCGACCCGTTTGTGGTGGAGCGGCTGAAGCAGCGCGAACCGCGGCACGTGGTGGTTTCGGCGCGTACGGGGGAGGGTATTGCCGAGCTGCTCGAGGCCATCAGCGAAGCCATCCCGCGGCCTAACGTCAAGATGCAGCTCCTCGTGCCGTACCACCGCGGTGATCTCATCAGTAAGCTGCACGACTCCGACGCGGAGATCCTGAGCCTGGATCACGAAGAGGGCGGCACCCGCGCCGTGGTCATGGTCCGGGAAGGCCTCGCGGCTGAACTGGAATCCTTCAGCACCGATGACTGACGGGGCGGCAGCCGCCGGCGCCGCGGCCACGGCCGGCGAGCAGCTTGTACTCGACCTGCTCGACCGTGCCGTGGCTGGCATGGGCGGCCAAAGCCGCAGCGGCCAGCACGAGATGGCCCGGCAGGTGGCGCGCGCAATAGAAACCGGCGACCACCTGCTGGTGCAGGCCGGCACGGGAACCGGCAAGTCGCTGGCCTACCTGGTCCCGCTCATCGCGCACTCGCTAGAGAGCAATAAGCCGACCCTCGTCTCCACCGCCACCCTCGCGCTGCAGACCCAGATCGTGGGCCGTGACCTCCCGCGGCTGCTGGAGAGCCTCAAACCGGCACTCGACCGGCCCGTGAAGGTGGCCTTGGTCAAGGGCCGCGCGAACTACGTCTGCAGGCACAAGCTGGAGGGCGGCTTTCCCTCCGAGGAACCCTCGGAGGGTCAGCTGTTCTCCCTGGGCGAGGACACCAGCGTCCCGCACTTCGCCGCGGCCATGGGCGGCCCCTCCTCGCAGCTCGGCAAGGAGGTGGTCAGGCTCCGGGAATGGGCGGAGCAGACCACCACGGGCGACCGGGACGAGCTCCTTCCCGGTGTCACGGACCGGGCCTGGCGGCAGGTGTCCGTCACATCTATGGAATGCCTCGGCGCGCAGAAATGCCCCCTGGCTGAAGAGTGCTTCAGCGAACTTGCCCGCCATAACGCCACCGAAGCCGACGTCGTGGTGACCAACCACGCCATGCTGGCCGTCAGCGCCTTTGAGGGCCTGGCCGTGCTGCCGGAGTACGACGTCGTGGTGGTGGACGAGGCCCACGAACTCCAAGACCGGGTGACCGGCGCGGTTTCGGGGCAGCTGTCGGTGGCCATGGTCCATGCCGCGGCGTCCGGCGCCCGCAAGCACACCGGGATCACTGTTGACGCGCTCAACACGGCGGCTGCCAACCTTGAGGTGGCTCTTGCAGGCGTTCCCAGCGGCTTGCTGCCCAACGGCCTGAGCGACGAGCAGCTGGATTGTGTGGACCAGCTTCGAGAGGCCTGCCGGGCGGCGCTGTCGGACTCCAAAGGGGACAGCAACACAACGGCCGACGGCGGGCGGCAGCTCGCGCGCTCCCGCCTGCTGGTGATCCTGGAGCTTTGCGAACGTTTGATTGCGGCGCGCGAAAACCGCGAAGTGGTCTGGTTCTCCCGGAACAGCACGTTTGATCCCCAGCAGGGATACTCGGCGCCGGACGAGACTGCCCCGGCTCTGGTCAACATCGCCCCGCTGAGCGTCGCAGGCAGGCTCCGGGAAGGCCTGTTCGCCGGCCATACCGTGGTGCTGACGTCGGCCACACTGGCCATCGGCTCTGCCTTCGAACCCGCCGCAGGCGGACTGGGCCTGGTCGGGGACGGTGCACCGAGCTGGACCGGCGTCGACGTGGGTTCGCCCTTCGACTACCCCCGGCAGGGCATCCTTTACGTGGCAGGGCACTTGCCGAAACCGGGCCGCGGCACTTCGCCTGAGGCGCTGGACGAACTCGAGTCCCTCATCCGCGCCTCGGGCGGGGGAGCGCTCTGCCTGTTCTCCTCCCGGCGGGCCGCCGAGGAAGCGGCGGACGCCCTGCGCACGCGGCTGGATGTCAGCATTCTCTGCCAGGGCGAATCCACCATGACGGCACTGGTGAAGCAGTTCGCCGACGAGCCCGATACGTGCCTGTTCGGCACGATGTCACTCTGGCAGGGCGTCGACGTGCCGGGCGGATCATGCCGCCTGGTGGTCATCGACAGGATCCCCTTCCCGCGCCCGGACGACCCCCTGATGACCGCGCGGTCCCGGGCCGTTGCCCAGGCCGGCGGCAACGGTTTCATGTCCGTGTCCGCCACGCATGCGGCCATCAGGCTGGCCCAGGGGGCGGGACGGCTCATCCGGTCCACGAATGACAAGGGCGTGGTGGCGGTGCTGGATTCCCGGCTGTCCACGGAACGCTATGGCGGGTTCCTGCGGGCCGCCCTGCCGCCGTTCTGGCCGACGACCGACAAGAAGACCGCCGTCGCAGCACTCGAACGGCTCGCCGGCGCACAGGCGTAAGGAAGCCCCGGGCTATAACAGCCCGGGGCCGAAGTTCCAGCGGCTACAGCGAGCGGAGTACGGAGACCACCTTGCCCATGACAACGGCGTGGTCGCCGAGGATGGGTTCGTACTGCGTGTTCTGCGGAAGCAGCCATGTGTGCCCGTCGCGCTGCCGGAATGTCTTGACGGTCGCTTCGTCGTCGAGCAGCGCCGCGACGATGTCGCCGTTGACCGCGTCACTTTGCCGCCGGACCACCACCCAGTCTCCGTCGCAGATGGCGGCGTCCACCATGGAGTCGCCGGCAACCTTGAGCATAAACAGTTCGCCGTGGCCCACCAGCTGGCGTGGCAGCGGCATCAGGTCCTCCACCATCTGGTCCGCGAGGATCGGGCCGCCGGCGGCGATCCGGCCCACCAGTGGCACCATTGCGGTGTCCATTGCGCTGGGCAGTTCGGACACGGACGCGACTGCGGTGCCCAGGGCGGGGGCCTTGTCCGCGCCGCCGCTCTTTGCCGTCCCTGCATCCAGAGTGAGCGGCATCAGGACCTCCATAGCGCGCGGCCGCTTGGGGTCGCGGCGGAGGTAGCCAAGCTTTTCCAGCTGCGAGAGCTGATGGGTCACGCTGGACAGGCTGGCCAGGCCGACGGTGTCCCCGATTTCCCGCATTGACGGCGGGTAGCCGTTGTCGTTGACCGAGCGCTGGATGGTTTCCAGGATCTTTTTCTGCCGGACGGTGAGTCCCTTGGGGGTCCGCTGAGACCGCGGGCTGCGCTGGGGAGCCTTGCCGTCAGAGGCCTGTGCTGCCATGTTCGCCAACGCCTTTCCATTCCTCCCGGCCGCGGTAGCTGCAGTGGCCGGGAACTTCCGGCCTGAAAATGTCAGACCCTGCTGATCAACTGCAGATGTGGTTGTTCTGTGATTTCCAACGTAGGCCAGCCATAGTGCTTTTTCAAACATTTGTTCTAGCGAGTCTCGACTTAATTCGTCGATAGGTGCTAAAACTAGAAAAAGCAAAGTTCGAACATGTGTTCTAGTGAGGGCCACTTGGCAGTCCGGTGTTCGAACTGTCTGTTCGAATACGAGTACGAGGCAGCACAACTTGGTCCAGGAGGGCTCACGCCATGTCAGCTTCAACAGCAGCACCAACTTCAACGGTAAGGTCCTATTCAGCGGCAGGGCCCCGTTCATCTGCCCCGACCCGGCCCGGCAAGCCGCCACGGCTCCGCCTCACCCGGCGTGGCCGCATTGTCCTGATCGGCCTGCCGCTTGTTCTGCTGGCCGCCGTTATTCTGTCCCTGACCGGGCTCCTGAACTCGCCTGCCAAGGCTGCAGACAATCCCGGTGGCCTGACGGTCACGCCCACGGTTTCGGTTACGGTGCAGCCCGGCGAATCGCTGTGGGCCATCGCAGGACAGGTCGACCCGGACCGCGATCCCCGGGACGTCATTGCGGACATTGTCCAGCTCAATGACCTCCAGGCCGGGAAAGTCATGCCCGGCCAGCAGCTGTTTGTGCCCAATAAGTAGGGGTGACGCTGCGCGGTTCCCGGTTGCCGGAACCGTCACAGTTTCCGGCCAGCCCTCCGGGTTACTTAAACTGTCCTAGTGAATGACCAGCTTGAGCGACTGAACCGACTGCCCCTTCGGACCAACCTGAGGGGGTTGTCCCCCTACGGCGCACCCCAGCTTGATGTCCCGATACTGCTCAACGTCAACGAGAACACGCATGGCGTGCCCGCCGACGTGCGGGCGGCCATCACCGCGGCCGTAACCGAGGCCGCCGCCGTGCTCAACCGGTACCCCGACCGCGAATTCACCGAACTCCGCGTAGCCCTGGCCGAATACCTAGGCCACGGGCTCAGCGCGGATAATCTCTGGGCAGCCAACGGCTCCAACGAGGTCCTGCAGCAGATCCTCCAGGCCTTCGGCGGCCCGGGCCGTTCGCTGCTGAGCTTCCCGCCGACCTACTCCATGTACCCGCTGCTCGCCAGCGGCACGGACACCGCCTACATCGCCGGCAAGCGTGCCGACGACTACGGCCTCAGCGCCGAGTCCGCGGCAAACCAGGTGCGCGAACTCCAGCCCAGCATCGTCTTCCTGTGCTCACCCAACAACCCCACCGGCACTGGCCTGGGCCTGGACGTGGTGGAAGCCGTCTATGAGGCGGGCGAGGCCAGTCAGGGGGTTGTCGTCGTGGACGAGGCCTACCACGAGTTTGCGCACGACGGCACGCCCAGCGCCCTCACCCTGCTGCCCGGCCGGGAGCGGCTCATCGTCTCCCGGACCATGAGCAAGGCGTTCGCTCTTGCCGGTGCCCGCGTCGGTTACATGGCTGCTGCCCCGGAGGTGACCGACGCCCTCCGGCTGGTGCGCCTGCCCTACCACCTGTCGGCCGTCACGCAGGCAACCGCCCTCGCGGCGCTGCAGCACCGCGAGGCGCTCATGGCCGATGTCCAGGACATCAAGCGGCAGCGTGACCGGATCGTCGCTGAACTGACGCGGATGGGGCTGCGGCCCGCTGCGTCCGATTCCAACTACGTCTTCTTCGGCGGGCTGGAGAACCCCCATGAGGTCTGGCAGGGACTACTCGATGCAGGGGTGCTCGTCCGCGACGTCGGCATCGCCGGCCACCTGCGGGTCACGGCCGGTACTGAGACGGAAACCACAGCCTTCCTGGAAGCGCTGGAAAGCATCCTGGCCCGGCAGGCCGCACTTCCGGCCTAAACTTGGATATGGACCAGGTCAGGTCCGCCCATCCTTCGTCAAAGGACATCTATCACCATGAGCGACACCGGAATCAAGGCTGCCGAGGCCCGGACTGCACGCATGGAGCGTGCCACCAGCGAATCTTCCGTACTGGTGGAGATCAACCT
The DNA here is from genome assembly GCF_044054585.1 of Arthrobacter sp. UC242_113. NCBI lineage: Bacteria > Bacillati > Actinomycetota > Actinomycetes > Micrococcales > Micrococcaceae > Arthrobacter > Arthrobacter sp. UC242_113. The sequence goes on from NZ_CP171968.1 coordinate 768,680, forward strand.
CGACGGCACCGGAGTGTCGGATATCAGCACGTCGGTCCCGTTCTATGACCACATGCTGACGGCGCTGTGCAAGCACTCACTCATCGACATGACCGTCAAGGCCACCGGCGACACCCACATCGACGTCCACCACACCGTCGAGGATGTTGCCATCACGTTCGGCGAGGTCCTGCGCACCGCGCTGGGCAACAAGGCGGGCATCCGCCGCTTCGGTGAGGCCACCGTGCCCCTGGACGAGGCCCTCGCGCACGCCGTCGTCGACGTGTCCGGCCGGCCCTACCTTGTCCACGGCGGCGAGCCCGCCGGGCAGGAGTACCACCTGATCGGCGGCCACTTCACGGGATCGCTGACCCGGCACGTGTTCGAGGCCATCACGCTGCACGCCGGCATCTGCCTGCACATGAACGTCATCGCCGGCCGCGACCCGCACCACATCGTGGAAGCCCAGTTCAAGGCCTTCGCCAGGGCCCTCCGCGCAGCCGTCGAGCCGGATCCCCGCGTCGAAGGCATTCCGTCCACCAAGGGAGCACTGTGACCGGCAAAGTACTGCACGAGGGCGCGATCCTCGACCCGTCGGCCACGCTGAAGCCGGCATCCCCGGAGGGCAAACCCACCGTCACCGTCCTGGACTACGGCTCCGGCAACGTCCGTTCGGCCGTTCGCGCCCTGGAGCGTGCCGGTGCGGAGGTCATCCTGAGCTCCAAGCCCGAGGATGTGCTGAACGCCGACGGGCTGGTCGTTCCCGGCGTCGGTGCGTTCGAAACGGTCATGCGCGAACTCAAGGCCGTTGACGGCATCCGGATGATCGGCCGCCGAGTTGCCGGCGGACGTCCGGTCCTCGGCATCTGCGTCGGCCTGCAGGTGCTCTTCGAAGCTGGCGTCGAACACGGAACCGAAGCCGAAGGCATGGGGGAGTGGCCCGGAAAGGTGGAACTCCTCCCGGCCGAAGTGGTGCCGCACATGGGGTGGAACACCGTCAAGGTTCCGGAAGGCTCCAGGCTTTTCGACGGCGTCGAGGGCGAGCGGTTCTACTTTGTGCACTCCTACGGCGTACAGAACTGGGACTTCGACGTGATCCAGCCCCGGATGGCGCCGCCCCTGGTCACGTGGTCCGAGCACGGTGGCCCCTTCATCGCCGCCGTGGAAAACGGCCCCCCTCTGCGCCACCCAGTTCCACCCGGAGAAGTCCGGGGATGCCGGCGCACGTCTGCTGAAAAACTGGGTCGACGGGCTCCGCGCGCCGCACTCCCGGCCGACGGCGGACGCCTAGATGTGGTCAGTCGTCCTGATGGGACTGGCCGGTCTCCTGGTGGGCGGCGGCCTGTCCTTCAGGCAGCAGCGCAAGCCGCTCTGGATCCAGATCGGTTTCTACGTGCTGGCTGCCATGTCGCTGCTGGCCGCCTACGTGCTGACCCTTCCCGGCAAATAACCCACTACCCGCCGTGTGCGCCGCAGAAGTCGCCGCGCACCGGAACCAGCGCCTACAGAACTGAGGACCCCTGATGACCAGCCAAAACGAGCTGCCGGTACTTGAACTGCTTCCCGCCGTCGACGTCGTGAACGGCCAGGCCGTCCGCCTGGTCCAGGGCGAGGCCGGCAGCGAAACAAGCTACGGAACGCCCCTGGAGGCGGCGCTCAACTGGCAGCAGCAGGGCGCCGAATGGGTCCACCTGGTGGATCTGGACGCTGCCTTCGGACGCGGCTCGAACGCGGACCTGCTGCGCGAAGTGGTGGGCCGGCTGGACATCAAGGTCGAGCTCTCCGGCGGCCTTCGGGACGACGAATCCCTGGAGAAGGCGCTGGACCTGGGCGTGGCCCGGGTGAACCTCGGCACCGCCGCCCTGGAGAACCCGGAGTGGACCGCGCGGGCCATCGACCGCTTCGGTGACCGGATCGCTGTCGGCCTCGACGTCCGGGGAACCACCCTCGCCGGACGCGGCTGGACCAAGGAAGGCGGGGACCTGTGGGACGTTTTGGGCCGCCTAGAGGAGGCCGGCTGCGCCCGCTACGTCGTCACCGACGTGACCAAGGACGGGACGCTGCAGGGGCCGAACGTCGAACTGCTGCGACAGATGGTGGAGAAGACCGGCAAGCCCGTGGTGGCCTCCGGCGGCATCTCCAGCCTTGACGACCTGAAGGTCCTGCGCTCCCTGGTGCCGCTCGGCGTCGAAGGTGCCATCGTGGGCAAGGCCCTGTACGCCAACGCCTTCACCCTGCCCGAGGCCCTCGACGTGGCCGGCCGCCGCTAGGACACCGCCGTGACCGAGCAGCAGAGCAACTCCGCGGACGGCGGACAGGCAGCGGATCTGCCCCCGGCGCGCCGGCTGCCGGGTCACATCGAGGCCGCCCTTGCCGGGGCGGGAGGCGCCGCGGATTCGGCCGGTCAGCCCTGGGCCGGGCGCAGCCTCGCCGGTGAAGACGCCAAAATACACAACTTCGAGGACGACGACGGTGCGGCCGATGCCGGCTACCTCACCGCCGTCTCTTCTCTTGTTGCCGGCGACGGCGATGAGGCCGCGGTGGTTGCCTCGCTGGCCAGTGCCCGCGTCTTTGTCCCCGTGGTGGCGCAACTGGCGGAAGAAGCCGAGGGCGCGCACGGCGTGCACGCCGACAAGCAGTCGGACATGGCGCTGGTGACCCTCAAGGCTCCCGATGGCCGCCTCGCCATGCCGGTCTTCACTTCGGCGGAAGCGCTGGCTACGTGGCATCCCGAGGCGCGGCCGGTGGCCGTATACGCCGCGAGGGCGGCCCTGTCCGCCGTCGCCGAGGGGGCCGAGCTGCTGGTGGTGGACCCCGGCTCGGAAGTGACCTTCGTGGTCCGGCGCCCCGGCGTCTGGGCCCTCGCGCAGCAGCAACAGTGGGTGCCGGCCTACCTGGACACCGAGCTGGCCGCTGTACTGCGCGCAGGAGCCGAAGGCCAGCCGGCCATCCGCGGACTCGAGGTCCTTCCCGGCGGGGGAGTCGCCACCACCACGGCCTCGGGCAGCCGTGTCGATGGCGGCGGATCCGGACCGGAACTGCGGGTGGTGCTCTACCTGGCGGACGGACTCGATGCGGCCGCGGTTCAGTCCCTCGTTGCCGGCCTCCAGAGCGAGTGGAGCCGGAATGTATTGTTTGGTGAGCGCGTTGATTCGATGGAAGTCAAGCTAAGGCGCGCCGCGCAGTAGCCGCCGGCCCGGTGGGGTCCGTTCCGGCGCTGTCCGGCGGCGGAACTGAGGACCCACCTGTGAATTTCAGCCTGTACCGGGAGCTGCTGGCCGTCCGGCCCATCCGCCGGCTCCTGGCGGTCGGCATGATCGCCCGCATTCCCCATTCGGCGGCGGGCGTCCTGCTGACCCTGCACATCGTCCTTACCCTCGGTGAGGGCTACGCGGCCGCGGGAACGGCAGCGGCCGTGATGACCATCGGCATCGCGCTCGGCGCTCCTTGGCGCGGCCGCCGGGTGGATACGGTGGGCCTGCGCACGGCGCTGATACCCTCCGTGATTTCGGAAACTGTCATTTGGTCCATCGTGCCGCACGTCTCTTACCAGTGGCTGCTGCCGCTCGTGTTCGTGGGCGGCCTGCTGACGCTTCCCATCTTCAGTGTGGTGCGGCAGTCGCTGGGAGTCCTGGCGGACGGCGACCAGCGCAGGACAGCCTTCGCCCTGGACGCTGTCAGCACGGAGATGGTGTTCATGATCGGCCCGGCCGCAGGTGCGGTGGTGGCCACGAGCGGCAATTCCGTGCTGGGGCTGACCGCCGTCGGCGTCTCGACGTCGCTGGCAGGGCTTTTCCTCATGTGGTTCAACCCGCCCACCCGCAGTGCTGTCCGCAGCGAATCCTGTGAGGCGGACGAGCAGGTTGCCGCGGAGGTGGCCGTTGTGGCCGCGGCCCCCGCACATCTGCAGGAGGCTGCCGCTGAACTCGGTCCGGCGGCCGCGGGCAGCAGGCGGCGGGCAGTCCTGAGGCGCAGGGTGGCCCACAGCTTCGGATGGTTCACAGCCGCGGTGGCCGCGGTGTTCGCCGTTGCCGGCGGCGCCGGTATGGTGCTCAGCGGCACCGATGTGGGAATAGTGGCTGCCCTGGAGACCGGCGGACGCCAGGGCGAGATCGGTGTGGTGTTCCTCTTCTGGTGCGCCGCGTCGGTGGTCGGCGGCCTTGTCTACGGGGCCATGCACCGGCCCGTCTCACCGATCCTCCTGCTGCTGGGCATGGCTGCCCTGACCATTCCGATGGGGTTTGCCACCGACACGCTGACCCTCAGCCTGCTTTCGCTGCTGCCAGGGCTCCTCTGTGCACCGGTGCTGTCGGCAGCATCCGAGAAGGTCGCGGAACTGGTCGACGAGGCCAGGCGGGGGGAGGCCATGGGCTGGTACGGGTCCGCTCTGACCGCCGGCGTGGCACTGGGGGCTCCGCTGGCCGGACTTTTCATCGACAGCATTGGTGCGGCGGGAGGCTTTGTGTCCGTCGGGGTGGCAGGGGTGCTCCTCTGCGCCGTAGGGCTTATCCTGCAGCAGCGCCGCCGCCGCGCCGCCGCCTCCTAAGGGGCTCCGGTTCCACGGCAAGAGGGTGGTGGAGGGCACTGCCGGAGCCAGTGCCCCCGGCAGACAAAAACGGCGGCGGGCCGGCCCCGAAGAGCCGGCCCGCCGCCGTCGTACTTCAATCTTTAGTTCACTGCACCGGTGAACTTCTCACCGGGACCCTTGCCCGGGGGATCCGGAATGACGGACTCTTCGCGGAAGGCGAGCTGCAGGGACCGCAGGCCATCACGCAGCGGCCCGGCATGCTGCGAACCGATTTCCGGGGCGGCCGCCGTGACCAGGCCGGCGAGGGCGGTGATGAGCTTGCGGGCCTCATCCAAGTCCTTCAGCTCAGCGGCGTTCTCCTCAGCGGCCAGGCCGAGCTTCACGGCTGAGGCGCTCATGAGGTGCACGGCGGCCGTGGTGATGACCTCAATCGCAGGAACTTCGGAGATGTCGCGGATTTGCTGCGTGACGTCCTCGCCGGCGCCGGGCGCCTGGTAGACGTGTGAATTGCTGTCTGGAGTGCTCATACTGGTAAGCTTGTCACAGACCGACTGGATGTCGTTATTTTGCCGTGGATGTAACCCACTGCCGCGAATGTGCGGTAGGCGGGCATCTTTATGTAGAATTGATATTCAGTTTGCAAGCGGAGTTCTCTCCCACCCGCGTCAGCCGTTTTCCCGGAAGTTTCAGGGAAGCAAGGTTGCCGGGTAACGGTCGGGCGGTTCACCGGGCAGAAGCCCGGGGAAGTGCGTGCAGTCCCTCGCGGGATGTGCACATCCGATCCTTTGAGGCCTTCGATTGCTCCGGCAATTGGGGGCCTTCTCTATTTTGCCGGTGGAACACCCATCACGAACACAGGAGCTTTAACATTAGCGAGCCAAGAATCAATGAGCGTATCCGCGTCCCTGAGGTGCGGCTGGTCGGCCCTGCCGGCGAACAGGTAGGAATCGTCCGTATTGAGGATGCCCTGCGTCTGGCTGCCGAGTCCGACCTGGATCTCGTTGAAGTTGCACCGCAGGCCAAGCCTCCGGTGTGCAAGCTGATGGACTTCGGCAAGTACAAGTACGAAGCCGCGGTCAAGGCCCGTGAGGCCCGGAAGAACCAGACCAACACGGTTCTGAAGGAAATCCGGTTCCGCCTGAAGATCGACACCCATGACTACGAGACCAAGCGCGGCCATGCCCTCCGCTTCCTCGGAGCCGGGGACAAGGTCAAGGCGATGATCCAGTTCCGTGGCCGTGAGCAGCAGCGTCCCGAAATGGGCCTGCGCCTGCTTCAGCGTTTCGCGGAAGATGTCAATGAAGTCGGCGTGGTGGAGTCCAGCCCCCGCATCGACGGCCGCAACATGGTCATGGTCATCGGTCCGCTGAAGAACAAGGCGGAAGCCAAGGCAGAAGCGCGCCGCGCAACGCAGCGTGCAGAAGCCAAGGCCCAGAATGAAGCCAAAGCAGCAGGCCGCGTGGACACCTCCGGTGACGATCAGGCTCCCCTGACGCAGTCGCTTGCCGACCTTCTGCCGGAGGGCTTCCAGGTTTCCACGGAGGCCCCTGCGCAGGACGCCCCGGCAGCAGCTGAGGCCGCCGTCGAAGCAGCCTCGGTTCCGGTCGAAGCAGTTCCGGCTGCCGAGGCTCCCGCCGCGGAAGCACCCAAGGTTGCGGAAGCACCCAAGGTTGCGGAAGCACCCAAGGTTGCCAAGGAGGCCGAGCCGAAGCGCGAGGCACCCAAGGCCGCAGCACCCAAGGCAGCCCCCGCTGCTCCGAGGGCAGCAGCCCCCGCAGCACCGAAGGCGGCAGCGCCTGCTGATCCGAAGGCTCCCGTAGCTGAGTCGCCTGCTCCGGCAGCGCCGAAGCCCGCGGCTGCCTCGGCAACGCCCAAGCCGGTGGCCCGGCCTGCAGCGCCGAAGCCTGTTGCACGGCCCGCAGCGCCCCGGCCCACGCCGAAGCCGGCGGGCAAGAAGACCACCTAGTTCGAAACTGCGGAAGGCATCGCCTTCAGGCAGCCAGCAACCAGCATGCCGCCCGCAGGGGTGGCTGCGCGATAGAACTGCGGACATTGTCCGCGGATACGTAAGGAGATCGGTTCCCATGCCGAAGATGAAGACCCACAGCGGTGCTAAGAAGCGCTTCAAGCTGACCGGCAGCGGCAAGCTGCGCCGCCAGCAGGCCAACCGCCGCCACTACCTCGAGCACAAGTCCTCCAGGCTGACCCGCCGCCTCGCCGGCGACAAGATCGTCTTCAAGGGCGACGCCAAGGTCATCCGGAAGATGCTCGGCATCTAATTTCCAAGCATTCTGACTGACTGCCCCCTGGCAGCAGTCAACTATTAAATAAGCCTTCTCAGGCCAGCCGGTTACCGGCAGTAGTCGCTTGGGATCAGATTTTTGAAGGAGTACGCACGTGGCACGTGTGAAGCGGGCGGTAAACGCCCACAAGAAGCGCCGGGTTATCCTCGAACGCGCCAAAGGTTACCGTGGACAGCGCTCACGCCTGTACCGCAAGGCCAAAGAGCAGCTGCTGCACTCGTTTGTGTACAGCTACGGGGACCGCAAGAAGAAGAAGGGCGACTTCCGCCGCCTGTGGATCCAGCGCATCAACGCTGCGTCCCGCGCCAACGGCCTGACCTACAACCGCCTGATCCAGGGCCTGAAGGCCGCTGAGGTCGAGGTTGACCGCCGCATGCTGGCCGAGCTCGCCGTTTCCGACGCCAACGCCTTCGCTGCGCTGGTCCAGGTTGCCAAGGACTCCCTGCCTGCAGACACCTCCGCTCCGGCCGCCAAGGCTGAGGCTGCTCCGAAGGCGAAGGCTACCCGCGCACGCGCTGCGAAGAAGCCGGTTGCTGCAGCTGCTGAGTAAGCAGGCAACTCCCAGTTCAAGGACCGGTGGCAACAGCCACTAAGGTTTCTTATATGAACGAAACCGGGCGCCCGCAAGACTTTCCACTCTCCAATCCCCGAGCCGATCGGGTCAGGGACGTGGCGAAGCTTGCAGGGCGCCCGGTCCGTTTAAAGCGCCGGCAGTTCCTGGCCGAAGGCCCGCAGGCAGTACGTGAGGCATTGGTGCTTCACGGCAAGCGGATCGCTGCGGGCCAGCCGGGCATAGTCCGCGAGGTGTATGCCAGCGAAGCCTGCCTGGACCGGTACCCCGAGTTTGAAGAACTGGCCGTGGAAACCAGCGCCCGGCTCGCCACGGAGGACGTCCTGGCTGCCATGGCGGACACCGTCACCCCGCAGGGGATCGTTGCGGTGTGCGATTTCGTGGATGTCGCCCTGGCGGACGTGCTCGACGCCGGACCGCGGCTGATTGCCGTGCTCTGCCAGGTCCGCGATCCCGGGAACGCCGGGACGGTGCTTCGGGCCGCGGACGCCGCGGGCGCCGACGCCGTGGTCCTCACGGGTTCCAGCGTGGACATCTACAATCCCAAGGCGGTCCGCTCGACAGCCGGCTCCCTCTTCCACCTTCCGGTGGTCCTCGGCGCCGACGTCAATGAGCTGGCTGCGCTGTGCAAGGAGCGCGGGATCGGCGTGCTGGCGGCGGACGGCTACGGGCAGCTGAACCTCGACCGCCTGCAGGACGAGAATGCCGCACGCCGCCTTGGCGCTTCGGCCGCCGGCTCTGACTACGCCCTGGAAAACCCCACGGCCTGGCTCTTCGGCAACGAAGCCCAGGGGCTCTCCGAGGACGAGCTTGCGCTTGCCGACCATCGGGTGGCGGTGCCCGTCTATGGCGCCGCTGAGAGCCTCAACCTCGGAACGGCCGCCACCGTCTGCCTCTACGCCAGTGCGAGGTCCCAGCAGTCCGCCTAGCCCGCTGGAGTTTTCGGGCAGATGTTGCAGCAAAAGGCACTTTTAGTCGCGATATCTGCACAAAAACTCCACTGCTAAACGGCGTTGGCAGCCATAAGAGGAGCGGGGGCCCACCCTTCGGTGGACCCCCGCTCCTGTCTGTTTTGTCTGTTATGGGCTCGGGCCTGTTATGGTGCCCGGGTGCTGTGGCTGCGGCCGGTGATGGCGCCGTAGATACCTGCGACTACGAGGCCGCCGATGATGGCGAGGATCCAGGTGCCAAGGTCGAAGAACGCCAGGTCACCCTTGCCGAAGAGAAGGCTGCCGATCCAGCCGCCAACGATGGCGCCAACGACGCCCAGAACCAAGCTGGTGACCCAGCCGCCGCCGACCCTGCCGGGCATGACGGCTTTAACGATTGCGCCTACGATCAGGCCGAGAATAATCCAAGCAAGAAATCCCATTGTCTGCTCCTTCATATTCGTCGGGATCGATTCTTATCAGTCCCGATATGGCTTCAAGCTAACACAGTGCGTGATTATTTGTCAGCAGGCTTACTTTTAGCTCTGTTCGTGGCGTGTGAAGCCGTGTCCGGTGCCTGTCCGGGACCGGACGGGTACGGTATTTACTAGACGGCGGTTCCATGCCGCCCTGTCCCATCCGTTGAAAATAACCACGTGAAGAGGTGAGCCTCCCTTGGCTGCAAGTGGCGGTACCAAGGCGATTGTGGCGGCGCTGGCCGCCAACCTGACCATCGCTGTCCTGAAGTTCGTCGCGTTCCTGTTGACGCGATCCTCGTCGATGCTGGCTGAGGCCATCCACTCAGTCGCGGACTCCGGCAACCAGATCCTGCTCCTGGTCGGCGGGAAACGCGCCCAACGCGCAGCCAGCCCGGAACACCCCTTTGGCTACGGCCGCGAGCGTTACATCTATGCGTTCATCGTTTCCATCGTGCTCTTCAGCGTCGGCGGCCTGTTCGCCCTGTATGAGGGATGGGAAAAAATTCAGCACCCGCACGCGATTGAAGGTGACTTCTGGTGGGTGCCCCTGGCCGTGCTGGTGGGAGCCATCATCGCCGAGTCGTTCTCGTTCCGGACGGCCATCATCGAAGCCAACCACATCCGTGGCAGCCAGGGCTGGATCAGCTTTGTGCGGACCGCCAAGCAGCCCGAGCTTCCGGTGATCCTGCTCGAGGACTTCGGTGCGCTGCTGGGCCTCGTCTTCGCCCTGTTCGGCGTGGGGCTGACCCTGCTGACCGGCGACGGCATCTGGGACGGAATCGGGACCGGGATGATCGGTCTGCTGCTGGTGGCGATCGCCGTGATCCTGGCGATGGAAACCAAATCCCTGCTGCTGGGGGAGTCGGCAACCAAGGACGACGTCGGCCGGATCCGGCACGCCATCGAAGCTGACGGAACGGCAATCATCCACCTCAAGACTCTGCACCTGGGCCCGGAGGAGCTGCTCGTGGCCGCCAAGATCAGCGTGGCAGCGGGTGATTCCGGGCTGGATATTGCCAAGGCCATTGACGACGCCGAAGCCCGGATCCGCTCGGCAGTTCCCATCGCGCGGGTCATCTACTTGGAGCCCGACATCCGCCGCGCCCAAGTGGCCAGCGGGCCCGCCCTTGCGGGCGACTCGGGCGCCTAGCTGCATACGCCTGGGCCGTCGGGCCCCTGAAAGTCTGGGACGCCGGCCCCGTTGCAAATTCTGGGCCGCGCAATTCTAAGCCGCTGGCAATACAATTCTGGCCGCTGGTTCCGTAACTGCTGTTACGGGGCCAGCGGCTTTTTGCGTTCCAGCAGGCCGCTGAACAGGGCCACGATTAGGCCGAGAATGGCCAGAACGGCACCCACCAGGGCGGGGGCAACATAGCCCCAGCCCAAGGCGATCACGAGGCCGCCCAGGAAAGCGCCCAGGGCGTTGGCGACATTCAGGGCGGCATGGTTGAGCGAGGACGCCAGCGACGGCGCATCAGGAGATGCGTCCAGCAGGCGGGTCTGCAGGGCGGGGACGAGCATGGACCCGGCGCCACCCACTACGAACACCATGACGAACGCCGACCACGGCCAGTGCACGGCCACGGCGTACACCACCAGGGCAACGGCGATTCCTGGCAGGACACGGTAGATGGTCCCCATCACGGACTTGTCCGCGATCCGGCCACCGACGATGTTGCCGGCCACCATTCCCAGGCCGTACAGGGCCACCACGAACGGCAGCAGGGCGGCGGGGATCCCGGCCACGGAGGTCATGGTGTGGGAGATGTAGGTGTACGTGGCGAAGAACCCGCCAAATCCAACGATGCCGATGAGGATGGCCAGCCAGACCTGCGCCCTTTTGAGCGCGCCCAGCTCCCTGCGGATGCTGGCGTCCGCGTGCGCCTTTTGGAACGGAACGAATTTCCAGATGAGCGCCAGGGTCACCAGTCCCAGCAGTCCCACCAGGACAAAGAGCAGGCGCCAGCCAAAGCTCTGGCCGAGCCAGGTGGCGAAGGGGACGCCGACCACGTTGGCAACCGTGAGTCCCGCCATGACCATGGAGATGGCCCAGCCGCGCTTGGTCGGAGCCACTAGGGAAGCGGCGATGACCGCGGCCACGCCAAAAAACGCGCCGTGCGGCAGGCCGGCCGCGAACCGGGAGACCAGCATGCTCGCGTAGTCGGGGGCGATGAATGAGGAGAGGTTGGCAACGCTGAAGAACAGCATGAGCCCCAGTGCAAGGAACTTGCGGGGCAGTTTCGCTCCGACGGCGGCAAGCAGGGGGGCTCCGACGACGACGCCCAGGGCGTAGGCCGAGATGAGGTGGCCGGCCTCGGGGGTGCTGATCCGGAGTCCGGTTTCGACCTCCTTGAGCAGCCCCATCATGGCGAACTCGGTGACACCGATGCCGAAGCCGCCCATAGCGAGGGCAAGGATGGCGGGTCCGATGTTCGTGGTGGCCTTGGGCGTGCGGGGAGCTTGGACAGTGGAAGTCATGTGCCTGCTTTTCGAAGGGAGTTTACGGAGTAGGCCTCGTTGCCACTGTTTAGGTCTGGTTTTAACAAGCTTCGCGGCGGAAGTGATATTCCCGACCGGGCGGGGCCCGCCTCATGAAAAGCCTGTGCCCTCATAGACTGGACCGGTGACTGAACTGATTAAAGTCGTCGGCGGGGCCGTGCTGGACTCGTTGTCCGCGCCTGCCCGGCTTCTTGTTGCGCGCCGCACAGCACCGCCGCAGTTCGCCGGCATGTGGGAATTCCCGGGCGGCAAGGTGGAACCGGGCGAGACCCCCGAGAGTGCACTGCACCGGGAGCTCCGTGAGGAACTTGGCATCGGCGTCGTCCTCGGAGCGGAACTGGCGGCGCCCGAGCCGGACGGCTGGCCTCTGAACGACAAGGCCGCGATGCGGGTCTGGTTCGCCGAAGTGGGGGACGGCGACCCGCGGCCGCTCGAAGATCACGATGAACTCCGCTGGGTCAGCATCCGCGAAGGTGACGAAGCTCTCAGTCTGCCTTGGATTCCGGCCGACCTCCCGATTGTCCAGGCCCTGCTCGCCAGCGTCACCGCAGCGAGCCGCGCGGACTCCCTCCCCGGAAATTAACGCCACCCTACGTCGGCTTCATTGAGCTGATTGTTCGGATTTGTTGCCGTCCGGGACTGCTGGGCAGAATTACATGCTGGACACCCCCGCGGTGTCTCACTCCTTGGACAGTTCCGGGAGGTCTCCACGCCCAGCACTGAAGGAACCGCATGATATCCGTGAGCCGTGTCGTCAAGAGCTACGGCTCCGGGGCCGCACAGGTCCGCGCCCTCGACGACGTGACAATGTCTGTGGAAAAGGGCGAAATCTTTGGCGTCGTGGGGCAGAGCGGCGCGGGTAAGAGCACCCTGATCCGCACCATCAACTCCCTCGAACAGCCGGATTCCGGAACCGTTCACGTCGGCGGCCGGGACATGACGAAACTGGCCGGCCGGGAGCTGCGGCAGGCCCGCCACGACATCGGCATGATCTTCCAGCACTTCAACCTCCTTAGTGGCCGCACCGTGCGCGCCAACGTCGAGCTTTCGCTCGAAATTACCGGTGCGGGCCGGGCCCAGCGGCGGACGCGCGCGCTGGAAATCCTTGACCTCGTGGATCTGCACGGCAAGGCGGACGCGTATCCCGCCCAGCTGTCGGGTGGGCAGAAGCAGCGCGTCGGCATCGCCCGCGCGCTGGCATCCAACCCGTCCGTGCTCCTCAGTGATGAAGCCACCTCGGCGCTGGACCCGGACACCACACGCCAGATCCTCGACCTGATCCGGCAGCTGAGCAAGGATCTGGGCCTGACCGTACTTCTCATCACGCACGAGATGGACGTGGTCAAGCGCATCTGCGACTCGGCCGCTGTCATGAGCCAGGGGCGGATCCTGGAGCAGGGCTCCGTCGAGAAACTGCTGACCACGGAGAAGTCCCTGCTTGGCCAGGCACTCTTCCCCCTGGGCGACATCCCGCCTACCTCCAACGCGGTAGTAGAGATCACCCTCACCGGAGTCGCCACTGACCGGCCGGTCATAGCCCAGCTGGCACGCCAGCACGGCATCGACGTGGGAATCCTGGGTGCTTCCGTGGAGACCATCCACGGCCGCCAGACAGGGCGGACCCGCCTGGAACTGCCCGGCGATGAAAGGACCGTGTCCGGCGCCGTCGCCGACCTGCGGTCCCAAGGTCTTTTTGTGGAGGTAATCAAGTGATTGACCGCAACGATCCCTACTTTTGGGCGGACCTGCTGGACACCATCCTCAAGGGCGCCGGGGAGACCTTCTACACGGTGGGCGTGAGCCTGCTCCTCACGGTTCTCTTCGGGCTGGCGGCTGGCGTGCTGCTAGTCACCACTGAGGCTCACGGGCTGCTGGCCAGGCCGTTCGGCAGCCGCGCACTGGGGGTCGCCGTGAACCGGGTGCTTGACGTCGTGGTGAACATCGGCCGGTCCATCCCGTTCATCATCCTGATGATCCTTCTGATTCCCTTCACCCGCCTGCTGGTCGGCTCCTTTATCGGCCCGACGGCGGCGATCGTACCGCTGGCGATCGCCGGCATTCCGTTCTTCGCAAGGCTCGTGGAAATCGGCATCCGCGAAGTGCCCAGGGGCCTGGTCGAAGCGGCCCAGTCGCTCGGCGCCACGCGTTGGACGATTCTCACCAAGGTCCTGGTTGCCGAGGCGGTCCCCGCACTGGCCCTGGGGCTGTCCACCACCGTTGTGGGCCTCATCGGATACTCCGCCATGGTGGGTGCGGTTGGCGGCGGCGGGCTCGGCGATGTGGCTTTCCGCTACGGCTACCAGCGCTACAGCCCCGAGTACATGTTCGCCGTCGTCATCCTGCTGATCCTTCTGGTCCAGCTGTTCCAGTCGCTTGGCAACTTTGCCGCTCGCAGGCTGTCCCACCGCTGACAGCGGTATTTCATCCCCGTGCAGTTACATCCCATCCGCTCCATCCTGAAAGAGTCCAGCATGATCCGATCCACCATTCTCAAGGCCGCTGCTGCCGGAGCCGCCGCGGTCCTGGCCCTCTCCGCCTGTGGCGGCCCAAGCTCCTCCAGCGCCTCGGACACCATCAAGGTGGGTGCCCTCGCGGTACCCGCCGGCGACATGCTCAAGCACGTCCAGCGGGAGCTCGCACCCAAGGAAGGCCTCACCGTCGACTACAAGGAGTTCAGCGACTACAACACGCCGAACCCTGCCGTGAGCGACGGCGACATTGACGCCAACCTCTTCCAGAACACGACGTTCATGGAGACGTACAACAAGGCCTCGGGCAAGAGCCTGGTGAGCGTCGGTAAGGTGTACCTGCCGCCGATGGCGCTGTACTCCAATGAAGTGAAGAGCCTGGACGCCCTGGCCGAGGGCGCGTCGGTGGCCATCCCCAATGACCCCACCAACGAGGCCCGCGCCCTGAAGCTGCTCGCGTCCAAGGGGCTCATTGAGGTGACGGAAAACCCCATCACGCTCAAGGACGTGACGGCCAACCCGAAGAACCTGAAGTTCACGGAGATCGAGAACGCCAGCCTCCCGCAGGCGCTGAACGACAAGGATGCCGCCATTGTCACGCTGGCGTTCGCCTTGCCGGCCGGCCTGAGCACTGACAAGCAGATCCTGGTCGAGGGCAAGGACAGCGCCTACTACAACGTCCTCGCCGTGAATGCGGACAAGAAGGACGACGCCCGGGTGCAGAAGCTTTACAAGATCCTGACGTCGCAGGAGATGAAGGACTTCATCCAGTCGGAGTTCAAGGGCCTGGTGATTCCGGCCAGCTAGGCTGACCGGCGAAGGCCGAGGGGACGTACTGCGGATCGTGTCGCAGAGACCCGCGAAGGGCAGGGCGGTAACCGTCCTGCCCTTCGCTTATTTGTTGGATGCGCATATTTGTTGGATGTGCTTTGGGTTGGGGGCGCGGCGGCAGGCCTCAGAACAGCGTGGGCTGGGACGTCCGGGCTGCGCTTTGGGGACTATGCTGCCCGGACTCATGCTGCCCGGACCTCTGCTTCCCCGACCTAGCCTGCCCTGAGCGATCCTGCGGAATGCTGCCCTCGGGGTAGGCAGCTTCCTCTCCGCGGGGATCGTCGACGGGGGAATCCTCGACGTCCCGGTGGCTGAACCCGTGAGAGCCGGTGAAGCCGTGCCGGGCTTTGAAGAAGCGGATCCTGCCGGCAAGCCAGGTGCGGTATTCCTTGGAGGCGTACGAGCCAGTGCCGTACAGCCTGCGGTAGCGGCCTGCCAGCTCCGGATGCCGGGCGGCGATCCACTGCATGAACCATTCCCGGGTGCCGGGCTTCAGATAGAGTGCACCGGCCGTGACGCCGGTGGCGCCCGCGGCTGCGAGTGAGGCGAACAGGGAGTCCAGTGCCTCGTCGCTGTCCGAGAGCCACGGGAGAATGGGCATGGCCATCACCCCGCAGGGCAGCCCGGCTTCCCGGAGCCGGGATACGAGTTTGAGCCGGGCCCTGGGCCCGGGTGTGCCGGGTTCGATGGCCTCGGAGAGTTGCTCGTCCGTCATGGCGAGCGAGATCCCGATGCCCACAGGCACCTGCGCCGCGGCATGCTTCAGGAGCGGGATGTCACGCGCCAGCAAAGTCCCCTTGGTCAGGATGGACAACGGAGTCCCGGAATCGGCCAGCGCGCCGATGATGCCGGGCATCAGCCGGTACCGGCCCTCCGCCCGCTGATAGGGGTCGGTGTTGGTGCCCAGTGCCACGTGCTGCCGGTTCCAGGAGGGCTTGGCCAGCTCCTTCTGCAGCACTTCGGCTGCGTTGATCTTGACCACCACCTGGCTGTCGAAATCAAGCCCGGCGTCGAAGTCCAGGTAGGTGTGGCTCTTGCGGGCGAAGCAGTAGACGCACGCGTGGCTGCAGCCCCGGTAAGGGTTCACGGTCCACTCGAACGGCATCCGTGAGCCGGCGGGCACCTTGTTGAGCACCGATTTGGCGGTGACCTCGTGAAAGGTGACGCCGGCGAACTCGGGCGTGGACACAGACCGCACCAGGCCGGCCAAGGGCAGCAGCGGTGCAGCCCCGGGCATCTCTTCCTGTGCCGGTTTGAGTGCCTGTGCGTCCCATCTCATGCCCTCTATTCGAAGGTATGTTCGAACTTAAGTCAAGGCCCGCCGTCGGCGTTTCCCGCGGGCCGGCGACTACGCTGGGTCCATGATTCTGCTCACCGGCTTTGAACCTTTCGGCGGACAGCCGATGAATCCGTCGTGGGCGGCCGCCCTGTCCGCGCGGGATCTGCTCCGGGCCGAAGGCTTCGCCGTGGAGGCCGTGGAACTGCCCTGCGTGTTCGGCGCGGCGGGGAGTGTGCTGCGGAATGCCCTCGGCGACCTGGAGCCGGAACTGGTGGTGTGCATCGGGCAGGCCGGAGGCCGCGGGCGCGTCTCACTGGAACGGGTTGCCATCAACTGTGATGACGCGCCCATTCCGGACAATGCGGGGAACCAGCCCGTGGACCGGGAGGTGGTGCCCGGCGGGCCGGCGGCCTACTTCACTACTCTGCCGATCAAGGCAGCCCTTCTTGCCGTGGAAAGTGCAGGTGTTCCCGCTGAGGTCTCACAGACGGCGGGAACGTACGTCTGCAACCACACTTTCTATACGCTCATGCACGAGCTTGCGCCCCGGCCGGGCGTCCGCGGCGGGTTCGTCCACGTGCCGTTCGCGCCTGATCAGGTAGAGCAGGGGAGCACTGTCGCGTCACTGCCCGCCCCGACACTGCCTGTCCCGACACTGCCTGCCCCGTCACTGCCTGTCGCCGCAATGGCGGCGGCGATTGCCGCCGTCGTCCGGGCCTCGCTCAACCAGCCGTCCCAGTCATCGGGCACAACCCGGCCTACCGGCGAAACCCGGCCACCCGGCGCAACCCGGCCAGCTGACGTTGCGCTCGCGGCCGGCAGTCTTCACTAGCGCGGCCGGCAGTCTTCACGAGGGCACCGGCGGGGTCCCTGTCCGGGAGCGCAGCTCCCACTCAACCGTGACGCTGGTGCTGACGCCGGATTCACCGGCTTCCACCGTCAAGGCGTCGGATGCGAAGGCCCGCTGCATCCCTCCCACCGGGATGGGCGCTGACGGTACCGGTGGCTGCCGCACGGAGGCCACTTCACCCAGCTCGGCGCCCGCAAGCGCGGCTAGCTGCGATGTTGCTGCCCGCGCGTCGGCCCAGGCCGCCTCGCGGGCCAGCGCCATCACGGCTGCGGCATCGGCAAAACCGAGCTGCACGCCGTCCAGGCGGACGTCGTTCCCGCCGGCCTCCACGGCAGCAGCCATGACCCCCGAGCCGGCGGCGAGGTCCCGCAGCCGGACGCTGAGCATGCTGGATGCCACGTACCCGGTGACCTGCTGGCCCCGGCCCTCCTGCCAGACTACGTCCGCCCGGACGTTGAGCCCCGACGTCCTGATGTCCCGGTTCTCCACGCCCCCGCTGCGCAGCGAAGCCGTCACGGCTGCGGAGGCCTCGCCGGCGGCGGCATAGGCATCACCTGCGCTGTCGCGCCGGCATTCCACTCCCATGGAGAGCGTCAGCAGGTCCGGCGCAGCCTCCGCGGTGCCGGTTCCGGTGACTGTGACAGTCCGGGCTCCCGCCCGGCCCGCGGGTTCACTCATGCCTGAGACTCCGGTCATGCCTGTGCCTCCGGTCATGCCCGAGCCTCCGGTCCACGTAGCCCCCGGCCTCCAGGCCGGCGTGCCGCTCGAAGGGATTTCCCGACGCCGGATCGCCGTACCGTGCGGCGGACCAGGCCGCGGCCGCGAAATAAAACAGCAGGAAGGGCAGCCCGAGGCACCAGGCGTACTGGGTGCTGTGCCTCTCCTCGTGGCCCAGGAGTGTGCGGCTCGTCAAAGCGGCGTCCGGATTCGTACGGAAGATGACCACGTTGCCTACCGTGAAGGCGCCAGCCACCGGCAGTCGCCAGCGGTAACCGGTGGCGACAATCAGGCCGCGGGGACCCCGGAACGTCCGGGTGCGGGCCAGCGCGGCAAGCACCAGCCCCAGCGGCGTGGAGGCGTTCAGCACGTTCGCGAGCTGCCTCAGGCGCTGTCCTCGTGTCAGCGGGCCCGGTGTCATGAGGCCTTGAATCATGAGGCCATGCTAGCCGCTGGCGGCGGTGCGTGACAGGCGAAGATCATCGGCCAGGCGCCTGGCGATGATAGGCGGACGGCCCTGGCCGGGCCCCCGCCGACGACAGCCCCGGGGCACGCCGCAGCCCCGCCGGTTTCAAGCGGGCGGTCCGCTGTCAATTAGCCCGGCGCCGTCAATTAGACTGGGAACAGTGCCCGCCGGCCATCCGCCGGAGAGCCTGCCCTAGTCTTTGGATGGCGTCTTTGGATGACGTCCTTGGATGACTATCTGCAATGACGTGCCAGCGACGGATGCGCTGCCGGGGAAACCGGCGCGGCTGCACCGGCCGCTGGCATCACCCGACTCGTAGCTAAGAACAGTAGATGACTGAAACTTTGCCGGGCGCCGCCGTCCCGAACCCTCTGGATGAAACCGCCATCAACGCCGCCGTGGACCAGGCCGTCGCCGCCATTGCCGCTGCGTCCACGCTCGATGAACTCAAGGCAGTCCGCCTGGCCCACACCGGCGAAAAGTCGCCGCTCAGCCTGGCCAACCGTGGGATCGGAAGCCTGCCCAAGGACCAGAAAGCCGCCGCCGGCAAGCTGATGGGTTCATCGCGTGGACGTGTTAACAAGGCGCTCGCGGACCGCACCGCCGAGCTCGAAGCGGAGAATGACGCCCGCATCCTCGTCGAGGAGACGGTGGATGTCACGGCAGCCCCGCGCCGCCGCCGGGCCGGAGCCCGCCATCCGCTGTCCACGCTGCAGGACCGGGTCGCCGACATCTTCGTGGGCATGGGGTGGGAAATCGCCGAAGGTCCCGAGGTGGAATCCGAGTGGTTCAACTTCGACGCGCTGAACTTCAAGCCGGACCACCCGGCCCGTGAAATGCAGGACACGTTCTTCGTGGAGCCGCCGGAAGCGCACCTGCTGATGCGCACGCACACCTCGCCGGTGCAGGTCCGGTCCATGCTGGAGCGGGAACTGCCCATCTACGTGCTGTGCCCCGGCAAGGTGTTCCGCACCGACGAGCTCGATGCAACGCACACGCCGGTGTTCCACCAGTTCGAGGGCCTGGCCATCGACAAGAAGCTCAGCATGGCTGACCTCCGGGGTACCCTGGAGCACTTCGCCCGCCAGATGTTTGGCGACGAAGCACAGATCCGGCTACGCCCCAACTACTTCCCGTTCACCGAGCCCTCCGCCGAGCTGGACATCTTCCACCCCGGCGCCAAAGGCGGGCCGCGCTGGATCGAATGGGGCGGCTGCGGCATGGTCAACCCCAACGTCCTGCGGGCCGCCGGCATCGATCCGGACGTCTATTCAGGGTTTGCCTTCGGCATGGGCATCGAGCGGACGCTTATGTTCCGCAACGAGGTCGGCGACATGCGCGACATGATCGAGGGCGATGTACGTTTCAGCGAGCACTTCGGGATGGAGATCTAACAGTGCGTATCCCACTTTCCTGGCTGCGTGAATTCGCGCAGGTACCGGCCGGAGCCACGGCCGAAGACGTCATGGCAGAGCTGGTCAAGGTCGGCTTTGAAGAGGAAGCGGTCCACCGCCCCACGGACGGCCTGCGCGGGCCCGTCGTGGTGGGCCAGGTCCTGAGCCTGGTCAAGGAACCGCAGTCCAACGGCAAGACCATCAACTGGTGCCAGGTCCGCGTCGTCCCCGAGGGGCAGGAGCAGACCCTCACCGGCAAGGGCATTGATCCGTCCGGTGTGCAGGGCATCGTCTGCGGCGCCCACAACTTCGTCGAGGGCGACAAGGTGGTGGTAACCCTGCCGGGTGCCGTCCTGCCGGGCGACTTCCATATCTCGGCACGGAAGACCTACGGCCACATGTCCGCGGGCATGATCGCCTCCGTCCGCGAACTGGGCATCGGCGAGGACCACGACGGCATCCTGGTGCTCTCCCGGATCGGCCTGGACCCCGAGATCGGGACCGACGCCATGGAGCTGCTGGGCCTCTACGACCAGGCCGCGGAAATCAACGTGACGCCGGACCGCGGCTACGCCTTCTCGATCCGCGGCGTGGCACGCGAATACGCCCACGCCACCGGCACGGCATTCACCGATCCCGCGTCAAAGGTCAACGCGCCGGCTGTACTCGCCGGCGGCTACGGCGTCAAGATCAACGATGACGCGCCCATCTACGGCAAGCCGGGCTGCGACCGCTTCGTGGCGCGCACTGTCCGCGGTGTGGACGCCACCCGGCCCACGCCGCCATGGATGTCCTCCAGGCTCAGGCTGGCCGGCATCCGGTCCATCTCGCTGCCGGTGGACATCTCGAACTACGTGATGCTTGAGCTTGGCCAGCCGCTGCACTTCTACGACCAGGACAAGCTGTCCGGCGACATCGTGGTGCGGCGTGCGGTGGCGGGGGAGAAGCTAACCACCCTCGACGGCAAGGAACGTGCGCTCGACGCCGAGGACCTGCTGATCACCGACGCCTCCGGCCCCGTCGGCGTCGCCGGCGTCATGGGCGGCGCGTCCACCGAGGTCTCCGACGCCACCACGGCTGTCCTGATCGAGGCGGCGCACTTCGAGGAAGTTTCCATCGCCCGCTCGCGCCGGCGCCACAAGCTCCCGTCCGAGGCCTCCAAGCGCTTCGAACGCGGCGTGGACTGGCAGGTCGCCAACATCGCGGCCCAGCGCGCCGTCGACCTTCTGGTGGAACTGGCCGGCGGGACCGCCGATGAGGCGGGCACCGACGTCGGAACCGCGCCGGATCCGGTGACCATCGCGCTGCCGGGGGAATACCCCGCCGCCCGGATTGGCATCGACTTCACCGAAGAGCAGATCGTCACGTCCCTGGAGGACCTGGGTGCCGTTCTCGAAAAGTCGGACGCCGGCTGGACCGTCACAGCGCCGAGCTGGCGGAACGACCTGGAAACCAAGGAGGATCTCTCCGAGGAGGTGGCCCGCCTGGTGGGCTACGACCAGATCCCCGCGACCCTGCCGGTGGCGCCTCCCGGCCGTGGCCTGACCCGCGTGCAGCAGCAGCGCCGCCGCCTGCTCCAGGCCCTGGCGGACGCCGGCCTCACCGAGGTCCTGGCCTACCCCTTCGTCTCGAAGGCCGCCAATGAGACGTTCGGTGTGGCCGAGGAAGGTGCACCCCGGACCGCGGTCAAGCTTGCCAACCCGATCAGCGAGGAGCAGGGCTACCTGCGCACTTCGGTGCTGCCGGGCCTGCTGGAGATCGCCAAGCGCAACCACTCCCGCGGCTTCCGCGACCTTGCCGTCTTCGAAGCCGGCATGGTGTTCCTGCCCGGTGACACGCTGGGCACGCCGTCCATCCCTCCGTTGGGCGTCAAGCCCACCGATGAGGTGCTGGACGCACTGTACGACGGCGTTCCGGACCAGCCGCTGCACGTCGCCGCCGTCCTGACCGGCCATGATTCGCCCGCCGCCGCCGGCCACGCCCCGCGGCTGTGGGACTGGGCAGATGCCCTGGACATCGCCCGCCTGGCTGGTGACGTCCTTGGTGTGGAGCTTGTGGTCACGCAGGGCCGGCACCAGGCCTTCCACCCGGGCCGCGCCGCGCAGCTGTCGCTGCGCTCCGGCGAGGCGGTGGGATACGCCGGTGAGCTTCACCCCAAGCTCCTGGCCGCGCATGACCTGCCGGCGCGGACCGTCGCGCTGGAACTGAACGCGGATGCCCTGTTCGAGGCAGCGGCCGACGTCGTTGTGGCCCGCCACATCTCCACCTTCCCGGTGGCCACGCAGGACGTGGCACTCGTGGTGCCGCAGGACGTCCCCGCCGACGACGTGCTGGCAGCACTGCGCGAAGGCGCCGGTGAGCTGCTTGAGGACGTCGCCCTGTTCGACGTCTACGCGGGCAAGGGGATCGAGGACGGCAAGAAGTCCCTCGCCTTCGGGCTGCGGTTCCGCGCCACCGACAGGACACTGACGGCCGACGAGGCGTCGGAGGCGCGGGAGCACGCCGTCGCCACCGCAGCCGAGCGGTTTGGTGCCGTCCAGCGCTAGCTGAAAATAAAGAAAGACCACGCCTTTTGAACTGCTCCTCGAAAGTTGGACTGCAAATCAGTTCTGACTTACGGGGAGCAGTTTCGTGTTTGCGGGGCAGTTCGTGGTCTGCGGAGCAGCGCGAGGCCGCGGTGGCGCTGTTTGCGGCGGCAGATCAGGTCAGGCCTGCAGCCAGCGCCACCAGCGTGGCTGCTCCGGTGCCGGCGTCGGTTCCGGCTCCGGCTCCGGCTGCTCGCCCAAGGCCAACGCGGCCTCGGTGATGTCGTCCGCGGTGAGCGTCATGACGGCCTCACGATCGAGCGCGTCGAGGCTTTGTTCCCCGTCGAGCGACAGCCGCAGCGCCTGGCGGTTGAGCGCCTGCTCGAACAGCGTGCGCGCGAACCGTGCGTTGCCGGAGTCCTCGCCCGCGTGGAGCCCGGTGAGGATGCGGCGCAGCATCTGGTCCGCACCCGGCTCCAGCGTGTACTCGTGCTGGGCCAGCATCTGGTGGAAGATCGTCTGGAGGGCGTCGACGGAGTAGTCGGGGAACGTGATCTCGCGGGCGAACCGGGAGCGCAGTCCGGGGTTCGAGAGCAAGAAGGACTCCATCAGCCGCGGGTACCCGGCCACGATCACCACCAGACGGTGGCGGTGGTCCTCCATCCGCTTGAGCAGGACCTCGATCGCCTCGGGGCCGAAGTCCGTCCGGCCGTCCTCCGGGGCCAGCGCGTAGGCCTCGTCGATGAACAGGACGCCGTCCAGCGCACGCCGGATCACCCGGTCCGTCTTGATGGCGGTCGCGCCCACGTACTGCCCCACCAAGCCCGAACGGTCGACCTCGACCAGGTGGCCTTTCTGCAGCAGGCCGACCGCGCGGTACATCTCGGCCAGGAGCCGCGCCACGGTGGTCTTGCCGGTGCCCGGGTTTCCGAGGAACACCAGATGCTGTGATGTGGCCACCTCCGGCAGGCCGTGCGCCTTACGGCGGGCCTGGACCTGGAGCAGTGCCACGAGGGCGCGCACCTGTTCCTTTACGGTCTCCAGTCCGACCAGCGCGTCGAGCTCGGCCTGCACCTCGGACAGCGGCCGGGCCGGCCCGGGCCTCGCACCGATGAGATCGCCGACCAGGTCGTCGACGCGCTCCGAACCGGGCAGCTTGAGCTGATCGGCCAGGTGGCCGATGGTTTCGCGCAGGTCGTCGAGCGGATGGCGGCTGGCAGCCATACATACACTGTAGTACTCGATTCCCCGCCGGGGTGGGGAACGGGAAGATCCGAATGCCGGAAGCAACTTACGGCAACGGCGGCAGGGCCTCTTCGTACAGCCAGGGATGCAGCAGCGATTCCGAGTCCAGCCCCGTGACACGGTCGGCCGTGAGGATGAACTCGGGCGTCGACACGGAACTATGCGCATGCGTTCCGGTCCACTCCTGCAGCAGCGCGAAGAAGGCGAGGTCGCCGCAGCGGCGGCGCAGGGCGTGCAGAGCCAGTGCTCCGCGCTTGTAGACCCTGTCATCGAACATCAGCTCGGGTCCGGGATCACCCACCAGAAGGTCCTGGGCACCGGCGTTGAGGCGCCGCCAGGCCGCCAGCGCCCGCTCATGGGCAGGCATTACGCCGGCTTCCTCGGACCAGATCCACTCCGCGTAGCAGGCGAAGCCCTCGTGCAGCCAGATGTCGCTCCACGTGCCGAGCGTCAGCGAGTTGCCGAACCACTGGTGGGCCAGTTCATGGGCGATCAGGCGCTGGGAATCCCAGCCGGTGTCCAGATGGTTGGCGCCAAGGATGGACAGCGACTGGGCCTCGAGCGGAATTTCCAGCTCATCGGCGGTGACCACCACGGTGTATTCGGCGAAGGGATACGGCCCGAAGCGGCTCACGAAGGTGCTCATCATGGCTTCCTGCCTGGCCAGCGCTGCCTCCGCCCGGGTTGCCAGCTGGAGCGGTGCCGCAAGGAACTGGGGCACGCCGGCTGAGTCCGGCAGGCTCACCAGCCCGTACCGGCCGATCTGGATGGTCGCCAGGTACGTCGCCATCGGTTCACGCTGCTCGTACACCCACGTCTGGCGGCTCGACCTCACGGACTGCCCCACCAGGAGTCCATTGCAGACGGCGCGGTAACCGGCATCGGTGGTGACGGCGATGCGGTAGCTGGCCTTGTTCCGCGGGTGGTCGTTGCAGGGGAACCACGACGGCGCCCCGTTGGGCTGGCCGGCGACCAGGACGCCGTCGGTGAGCTCCTCCCAGCCCACCTCGCCCCAGAGCCCCCTCCGTGGCCGCGGGTTTCCGTCGTACCGAACGTCGAGGCTGAATTCGGAGCCCGCTTCGAGGGGGTGTTCGCAGTGCACTACGAGCTGTTCCGCCCGCTGCGTGAACTTACGGACGCGGACCCCGTTCAGCTGGATCTTCAGGGCGCGGAGGCCGGTCATGTCGAGCACGACGGCGGATATGCCCCGCGCCGCCACAGCTGCCAGAACTGCCCGGCCTGCCAGCCGGTTGCTGGCGAGCTTGTAGTCCAGCTCCAGTTCATAGTGCAGCACGCGGTAGGCGTCCGTTCCGTGGCCCGGGACGTAGGGGTCGCCGGTGGCCGTGGCGCCGGCAGAGAGGACGGCGGCCGGGCCGGGCGATTCTCCGGAGCTCATTCTGGGTGTGACTTCCTTAGCTGTTATTTGAGGCGCGGAGCGGGAACGGCTGGCCCAATCCAGGGGCTGACTGGATTGCCCATCCAGTAGGTCCCGGCCGGAACGGTCTCGCCCCGCATCACCAGGGACGCCGGACCAACGGTCCCGCCCTTGCCAATCCTCGCCTGCGGCAGAATCACGCCGTGCGGGCCCATCGTCGCCCCGTCTTCGAGACTAACAGTGTCGATGCTCATGATGCGGTCGTGGAAGAGGTGGGTCTGGACGACGCAGCCGCGGTTGACCGTGGAGCTGGCCCCGAGCGTCACAAGGTCCGCTTCAGGAAGCCAATAGCTTTCACACCACGTGCCGCGGCCAATCCTGGCCCCGAGGGCACGCAGCCACCAGACGAGCGCCGGGGTGCCGCTGGCCGACCGGGCAAACCACGGGGCACTCACCATCTCGATGAAGGTGTCCACCACCTCGTTGCGCCAGATGAAGGAGCTCCACAACGGGTGCTCACCGGTCTTGATCCTGCCCACGAGCAGCCACTTGGCCGCCACGGAGCAGCCTGCCGCCACCCCGCCCGCGAACAGCAGGACCACGCCGCCGAGTGCCGCTGCCGCACCGTAGCCGAGGGCGGCAGCGAGCCAGTCGAAGACGAGCAGCACGCCAAGGGCCAGACCCGCCGTCAGGGCCACCGGCACGAACCGGCACAGTTCCCAGAGGGTCCTGGCCACCTTGAGCCGGGCCGGCGGCTGGAAGGTGCGCGTGCTGTCGGACGCCACCGCGGTGCGCCGCAGCCTGACCGGTGGGCTGCCCAGCCAGGACGTGCCTGACTTGGCCTTGCCCGGGGTTGCCGAGAGGACTGCCACCAGGGAGTTCTTTGGCACGCTCCGCCCGGCTGCCGTCATGCCGGAGTTTCCAAGGAAGGAGCGCTTTCCGATTTTCGCCGGCGCAATCCGCATCCATCCTCCGCCCAGCTCATAGGAGGCCACCATGGTGTCGTCGGCGAGGAAGGCACCCTCTCCCACGGTGGTCATGCGCGGTAGCAGCAGGACGGTGGAGGCCTCAACGTTCTTTCCGACCTTTGCCCCCAGCAGCCTCAGCCAGACCGGCGTGAAGAGGCTGGCGTAAATCGGGAACAGGAGGTCCCGGGCCATGTCCAGCACCCGCTCGGTGGCCCAAACCTGCCAGCCGACGCGGCTGCGGACACGGTAGTAGCCCTCCTGCAGGCCGATTCCCAGCAGCCGGGTGGTGACCAGGATGAGCAGCATATTGGTGAGGAACCAGGTTAACGCGGCGAGCGGCAGCGACGCGAGCACCTGCGGCCAGGCAGCAAGCAGGGACTCGCTGCCCCGTATGAACAGGTAGACCACCAGGGCCGCGGCTCCGGCTGAAGCGTAGGGAATCAGGGCGAGGACGGCGGACGCGGCGGCGAAGGCCGTGAACCAGAGGCGCCCCAGGAGGGAACTGACCGGCTGCGCCGCGGGCCAGTCCTGCTTCGCCTTGCCTCGCCGGGCTGCCGGGGAGCCTGCCACCACCTGGCCGGCCTTGACCTTGCCCAGTACCGCGGAACCCGGTTCCACCTGGCCGCCGGCGCCGATGCTGGCCCCGGGCATCAGGGTGCTGCGGGCTCCCACGGTGGCGTCCGGGCCGACGTGGACATGGCCGATGCGGACGATGTCGCCGTCGATCCACCACCCGGACAGGTCCACCTCAGGCTCGATGTTGCAGCCGCGGCCCAAGGTGAGCAAGCCGGTCACCGGGGGGAGGGAATGCAGATGGACGTCGCTCCCGATCTTGGCGCCGAGGGCGCGTGCGTAGTACGGCACCCAGGGCGCACTGGCTAGGCTCACGGCGCCTGCCAGGTCCTGGATCTGTTCGGCAAGCCAGAGGCGCAGGTGGACTTTGCCGGCCCGCGGGTAGGTCCCGGGACGTACGTTGCGAAGCAGGAGGCGGGCGGCGGCAACAGAGAGGGCCATCCGTCCCGCCGGGCTGACAAAGAGCAGCCAGGAGGCGGCCACCCACCACCATGACACGGTGGGCGCGGCCGTGAACCCGGCAACCGCGAACAGGATGTTGTTGGCAGCCATCAGATAGGTCAGCCAGCGCATGCCCGCCAGAATGTGCAGCGGAATGCCCATCAGGGTCTGGAAGACCTGTGACTTCAGGGCGGTGGGGCGGACCGGCCGTTCCGGGGCAGGGCCGGCGGAGACGCCGTCGGGCATGGACTGGCGGGCCGTCTCGATCAGCGCGCCGATGCGCGGGGTGGCGTAGATGTCTGCCACGGTGATGGTGGGGTAGCGGACCCGGAGAGCGGAGACGAGCTGCGCCGCGGCCAGCGAACCTCCGCCGTGGGCGAAAAAGTCCGCGTCGAGGCCGGCCACGCTGCTGCCCAGTACGGCCTGCCACTGGTCAACGACCCACTGGGCATCCTCCGGCAGGTTCAGCGGCGCGGCATCGGCAGCCGCGGCACCGCCACCCGGCAGCGGCCATGGCAGCGCATGCCGGTCGACTTTCCCGCTGGTCTTGGTGGGCAGCGTGTCGACGACGGTCAGCATGGGGATGAGCGGAGCCGGCAGCGTGGCAGAGAGCAGCTCACGGAACGCGGCCAGGTCCAATTCAGCATGGTCCGGCGCAGTGTCCGGGGCGGCGGGAGCCACGTAACCCACGAGGACCTGGTTGCCGGCCGCCGTCGTGCGTACCGCCGCGGCGGCGCCCGCAACACCCGGCAGGGACTGCAGGGCAGCGTCGATCTCACCGAGTTCGATCCGGCGGCCGCCAAGCTTGACCTGTTCGTCGGCGCGTCCCATGAAAATGAGGCCGGCGCGCTCGAAGCGGACCAGGTCGCCGGAGCGGTAGGCGCGTCCCCATCCCAGCGAGGGCATGGGGGCATATTTCTCCGCATCCTTCTGCGGATCGAGGTAGCGGGCCAGCCCCACGCCGCCGATGATGAGCTCGCCCACCTCGCCTTCCGCCACCGGGACGCCGTCGGAGTCCACCACCGCAAGGTCCCAGCCGTCCAGGGGGAGCCCGATCCGGACAGGCCCGGTGCCGCCAAGGGGAGCGGCGCACGCCACGACTGTTGCCTCGGTGGGTCCGTAGGTGTTCCACACCTCACGGCCGTCCACTGCCAGGCGCTCGGCCAGCTCCGGCGGGCAGGCCTCGCCGCCGAAAATCAGCAGCCGGACGTTCTCCAGGGCCTCTGCAGGCCACAGCGCCGCAAGAGTAGGAACGGTGGAGACCACCGTGATGCCATGATTGATCAGCCACGGTCCCAGGTCCATGCCGGTGCGGACCAGCGCGCGCGGGGCAGGAACAAGGCAGGCGCCATGCCGCCAGGCCAGCCACATCTCTTCACACGACGCGTCGAAGGCCACCGACAGTCCTGCGAGCACGCGGTCCTGCGGGCCGACCGGTTCGTCCTGCTGGAAGATGCGGGCTTCGGCGTCCACGAACGCGGCTGAAGAGCGGTGCTGCACCGCAACGGCCTTGGGCGTCCCGGTGGAGCCGGACGTGAAGATGACCCAGGCGTCGTCGTCGGGGGCGGCCGGGCGCGGAGCCGGGAAGGGGCGCGGCCGCTTCTGGTCCGTGACGATCTTGCCGTTGGCCCGCAGGATGCCTGCCACCCGGGCCTCACCGAACACCAGTTTGGCCCTTTCGTCCGGATCATCCGCGTCCACGGGGACGTAGGCGGCGCCGATCAGCAGCACGGCGAGGATCGCGATATAGAGCTCGTTGGTGCCGGAAGGAATCCGCACCCCGATTTTGTCTCCCGCCCCCAGGCCGGCCTGGTGTAGGCGCAGGCCCTCGGTCTTGACCTCGGCCAGGAGCTGGGCATAGCTCAGGGACCGGCGGCCGTCGTCGAGCGCGGAAGCATCCGGGAAACGTTCGGCGGTGGCGGTGAGGATGTCCACGAGGGTCCGCACCGGCGGAGCGGCGGCAGCGCCCGGCAGCTGCGCCGGGCGCACCTCTGCTGCCGCAGGTCCGGCGGCGGCGGAGGGGGCGGTCGAGTCCAAGTTTCGGGGGAGGGGCTCAATCACGGCTGGATTCTCCCTCAGCAAGGTGAACGGAAGGTGACATCGTTTCCCCTCCGTTCATTCGGGGCTGCTTTTGTTACCGGCCCGCCCTGGTACGGGCCGGTACTCCGGGCCGTAGCTAGGGGACCAGCAGAACCTTGCCGGTAGTGCGCCGGCCTTCCAGGTCCTCGTGCGCCCGGCCGGCCTCAGCCAGCGGATAGGTGGCACCGATGCGGACGTTGAGGCTGCCGTCGGCCGCTGCGTTGAAGATTTCCGTGGAGCGCCACAGGCGTTCCTGGGGGTTGCCGAGGAAGTGCGCGAGCGACGGGCGGGTCAGGGTCAGCGAGCCGCCGGCATTAAGCCGCTGCGGATCCACCGGCGGAACCGGGCCGGAGGCCGCGCCGAAGAGTACCAGCGAACCGCGGGTGCGCAGGCTGGCCAAGGAGCCGTCGAACGTGTCCTTCCCGACGCCGTCGTACACCACGTTCACGCCTGCACCATGGGTCAGGTCCCGGACGGTGTGGGGGAAGCCGTTGTAGCGCAGCACCTCGTCTGCGCCGGCACCGCGGGCCAAAGACTCCTTCTCGTCGGTGGAGACCGTGGTGATGACGCGGGCGCCGCGGGCTTTCAGCAGCTGGATGAGCAGCAGGCCCACCCCGCCGGCGCCTGCATGGACCAGCACGTTGTGTCCGGGCTCAACGCGGAACGAGGAGTTGATCAGGTAATGCGCCGTCATGCCCTGGAGGGGGAGCGCGGCGGCGGTGCGGTCGTCCACGCCGTCCGGCACGGGCAGGGCCTTCACGGCGTCCAGTACGGTGTACCCGGCGTAGCACGCGGTTCCCTCGGCCGTGGCTACCCGGCTTCCCACGGTGTAGTCCTCCACGCCCTCGCCGATCTCCTCGACGACGCCGGCCGCTTCGGATCCCGGGGTAAAGGGGTAATTCACCTTGTACGTGCCGCTGCGCTGGTAGGTCTCGATGAAGTTGACGCCCGTTGCCGCTACCTTCACCAGCAGTTGGCCGGGACCGGGGACAGGGCGTTCGATCTCCGTAAAGTCCAGAACCTCCGGTCCACCCGGCTGCCGGGCGACGATGGCGTGCGTCATGGAATTTCTCCTTTTCCGGGCCGGGACCTCCGGCACCCTTCCTCACCTCATCCTAGGGACCGGGGCGGTGCAGGCGAAGTCGGGCAGCGGGTTAGTACCGCCGGGAGACCGCAGCCATGGGGCATTCGAAGCGGCGTCCCGCCGCGAGCCCCACCTCATTGAGGTACCGGACAACGATCCCGAATGACGCGGCCAGCGTGGTCTCGGTGAGGGGAATTCCCTGTGTTTCGCAGTGCTGGCGCACGATCGCTGTTGCCTTATGCAGCTGGGGCCGGGCCATGTCGGGGAAGAGGTGGTGCTCCACCTGGCGGTTCAGGCCGCCGAGCAGGATATCCATGTACCGGCCGCCGGAAATGTTGCGTGAAGTAAGCACCTGGCGGCTGAGGAAGTCAACGCGGCTGTCCGCCGGAAGGACCGGCATGCCCTTGTGGTTGGGTGCAAAAGACGCACCCATGTAGAAGCCGAAAACAGCGAGCTGCACGCCGATGAAGGCGGCAGCCATGCCCAGCGGCAGAAATGTAAACGCCAGCACAGGAAGGATGCTGAGACGGGCCAGCAGTATCGGCAGTTCCACCCAGCGGTGGGTGACCTTGGCGCGCCGGAAGATGAAGCGCACCGAATCTATCTGCAGGCCGAGGCCCACAAGGAACAGCAGGGGGAAGAACAGCCAGCCTTGCTTGCGGGTGAGGAAGGCCAGCCGGCCCTGCCGTTCGGCTGCGGCTTCAGGGTGGAAGACGATGGCTCCGGGCGCGATGTCAGGGTCCTTGGAGATGACGTTCGGGTGATTGTGGTGGGCCCCGTGTTTCTGTTCCCACCACGAGTAGCTGATGCCGGCAACGGATGTGGCCAGGAGCCGCGCGGACCAGTCATTGGCACGCCGCGAGGCGAATATCTGGCGGTGACCCGCCTCGTGGGCCAGGAAGCTCAGCTGCGTGCAGATGATACCCAGTGCTGCGGCGATAAGGAGCTGGAACCAGCTCTGGCCGATCAGCGCGAAACCGAACCAAGCCGCTGCCATGAGGACTGCCAGCACGGAGAAGACGGTGATGTAGAAGCCCTGCCGCCGCTCCAGGAGACCGGCTGCGCGCACGGACTTGAGCAGGTCGGAGTAACTCTGCGTCACGGGGTTCGCCTTGGGTAGCGTGGGCGCTTGGCGAATACGGGGCTGGGGGCGCTCGGGAGTGATAGTGGGGGCCATGTACTGCGTGCCTCGTAACGATAGCGGGCAACGCTGCGGCCGACATTCGGCGCGCACGGTCTGGATCACCCTCTTGCAAGCATACTCTGGCCGGGGGCGCCGGCCTTACGAAAAGGCGCGAACAACCCATGCATAAATATCGGGATCTATGCATAGTCTTACTGTATAGTCGTTTCCATGACTATTTCTGTTGCCGTTTCCGGGGCCAGCGGCTACGCCGGCGGCGAAGTCCTCCGCCTCCTGGCCGGCCATCCGGACGTCACCATCGGAGCCATCACGGCACACAGCAACGCCGGTTCCAGACTAGGCGAACTGCAGCCGCATCTCCATGGCCTGGCCAGCAGGATTCTCGAGGACACCAGCGTGGAGAACCTCTCCGGCCACGACGTCGTGTTCCTGGCCCTCCCGCACGGCGCGTCCGCCGAGATCGCGGCCAAGCTTCCCGAGGGGACGGTGGTGATCGACGCCGGTGCGGACCACCGCCTGGAGTCCGCCGCTGCCTGGGAAAAGTTTTACGGCTCGGACCACGCCGGAACGTGGCCGTACGGCCTGCCCGAACTGCCGGGCCAGCGCGAGAAGCTCAAGGGTGCCAACCGGATCGCCGTTCCGGGCTGCTACCCGACGTCAGCCCTGCTCGCTCTCACGCCCGGCTTCGCCGGCGGCCTGCTTGAGGGGAACGACGTCGTCATTGTCGCCGCCTCCGGCACCTCCGGCGCCGGCAAGGCAGCCAAGGTGAACCTCATCGGCGCCGAGGTCATGGGCTCCATGAGCCCCTATGGCGTGGGCGGCGGCCACCGGCACACGCCCGAAATCGAGCAGGGCCTGTCCAACGCCTCCGGCGAGCCGGTGACGGTTTCCTTCACGCCCACGCTGGCCCCCATGAGCCGGGGCATCCTCACCACCGCCACCGCACGGGTCAAGCCCGGCGTCGGCGCCGAGGAACTGCGCCGTGCGTGGGCGGAGGCGTACGACGACGAACCGTTCGTCCACCTGTTGCCCGAGGGCCAGTGGCCCACCACCAAGTCCGTGCAGGGCTCCAACCACGCTGCCATGCAGCTGGCCTTCGACCCGCACGTCGGGCGCGTCATTGTCACCTGCGCCATCGACAACCTGACCAAAGGCACCGCCGGTGGAGCGGTGCAGTCCATGAACATTGCCCTTGGCCTGCCGGAGACCGCCGGCCTCAACCTGCAGGGAGTTGCCCCGTGACCGTTACTGCCCCCAAGGGATTCCGTGCCGCCGGCGTCACTGCCGGACTCAAGGCTTCGGGAAACCCTGACCTCGCCCTCGTGGTCAACGACGGACCGTCCAAGGCAGCAGCCGCCGTCTTCACCTCCAACCGGGTGGCCGCGGCTCCCGTCCACTGGTCCCGCCAGGTGGTCTCGGACGGCCGCGTCGACGCTGTGATCCTCAACTCCGGCGGCGCCAACGCCTGCACCGGCCCGCAGGGCTTCCAAAACACGCACACGACGGCGGAGAAAACTGCCGAAGCCCTGGGCCTGTCCGCCACCGACGTCTTTGTCTGTTCCACTGGCCTGATCGGCGAGCAGTTGCCCATGGACAAGATCGTCCCGGGCATCGACGCCGCCGCGGCCGCCCTCAGCACCGACGGCGGACCGGACGCCGCCACGGCCATCATGACAACCGATTCGGTGTCCAAGCAGGCGGTCTTTACCGGGGCGGATGCCGACGGGAATGAGTTCACCATCGGCGGGATCGCCAAGGGCGCCGGCATGCTGGCACCCGGGCTGGCCACCATGCTGGTGGTGCTCACCACGGATGCCGACGTCCAGCCGGAAATGCTCGACCTCGTCCTCCGCGACGCCACGCGCGTCACCTTCGACCGTGCCGACTCCGACGGCTGCATGTCCACCAACGACACCGTGGTGCTGCTGGCCTCCGGCGCGTCCAAGGCCGTTCCGTCCGCGGAAACGTTCGGCGAGGGCCTCACCCAGGTCTGCGCCGAACTGGCCCGCAAGCTGATCGGCGACGCCGAGGGCGCCAGCCACGACATCGCGATCCGGACGTTCAACGCCGCCACCGAGCGTGACGCCGAAACCGTCAGCCGCGCCGTGGCCCGCTCCAACCTCTTCAAGGCCGCGATCTTCGGCAAGGACCCCAACTGGGGCCGCGTGCTCTCGGCCGTGGGCACCACCGACGCCGCGTTCGAGCCGGACCAGCTCAACGTGTCCATGAACGGCATCCAGATCTGCCAGAACGGCGGCATCGGCCAGGACCGCAAGCTCGTGGACCTGGAGCCGCGCGAGGTGGTCGTGGAGATCGACCTGCAGGCCGGCGATGCGGAGGCCACCATCTGGACCAACGACCTTACGCACGACTACGTCCACGAGAACAGCGCCTACTCAAGCTAGATCCGCCTACTCAAGCCAGATCCGCCGGCAACCCTGGAGAACCAGCCGCATGAACACCCAGACCCGCGAGTCAACGTCCATGAGTGATGCCCAAGACAAGGCTGGCACGCTCATCGAAGCCCTGCCGTGGATCCAGCGCTTCGCCGGAACCACCATGGTGATCAAGTACGGCGGCAACGCCATGGTCAACGACGAGTTGCGCCGCGCCTTCGCCGAGGACGTCGTGTTCCTCCACCACGTGGGCATCCACCCCGTCGTGGTGCACGGGGGGCGGCCCGCAGATCAACTCGATGCTGGGCAGGCTTGGCATCGAGTCGGAGTTCAAGGGCGGCCTGCGCGTGACCACGCCTGAGGCCATGGACGTGGTGCGCATGGTCCTCACCGGCCAGGTGGGACGCGAACTGGTGGGCCTGATCAACTCGCACGGGCCCTACGCCGTGGGCATGTCCGGTGAAGACGGCGGCCTGCTGCGCGCAGTCCGCACGGGAACCGTCGTTGACGGCGAGGAGGTGGACCTCGGGCTCGTGGGCGAGGTGGTGGGAGTGGACCCCGCCGGCATCGTGGACATTCTCGACGCCGGCCGGATCCCCGTGATCTCCACCGTCGCCCCCGAGATCACCGACGCTGGCGAAAGCGTGCCGGGCACCGCGCGCTTCCAGCCCACCGGCCAGGTCCTGAACGTTAACGCGGACACCGCGGCGGCCGCCGTGGCCTCCGCGCTGGGCGCCTCCAAGCTGGTCATCCTGACCGACGTCGAAGGCCTCTACGCCAACTGGCCGGACAAGTCCTCCCTCATTTCGTCTCTGACGGCCTCCGAGCTGCGGGACATGCTGCCCAGCCTCGAATCAGGCATGATCCCCAAGATGGCCGCCTGCCTCAAGGCAATCGACGAGGGCGTGGAACGGGCGCACATTGTGGACGGCCGGCTGCCCCACTCAATGCTTCTCGAAACTTTCACCACCGCCGGAATAGGCACCCAAGTGGTTCCCGATGAGGAAGTGAATTCATGAGTCACACCGAACTAAGCCATTCCGCCGAAGGCCGCAGCAGCGATGGGGGCCCGGGTGTGGTCGGGCACCGCGAAGCGGGCGGGGCCCCCGTCGCTGCGGAGGCCGCCGCAACCACGCTCGTCGCCAACAGCAGTGGTTCCGAGTGGCTGGCGCGCTACTCCTCGTCGCTCATGGGTGTCTTCGGCACGCCCCAGCGCGTGCTGGTCCGCGGGGCGGGCTGCCTCGTCTGGGACGCCGACGGCAAGGAGTACCTGGACCTCCTGGGCGGCATCGCCGTCAACGCGCTGGGCCACGCCCACCCGTTCGTGACCTCCGTGATCTCCAGTCAGCTGGCCACCCTGGGCCACGTCTCGAACTTCTTTACCAGCCCCACCCAGATCGCCCTGGCCGAAAAGCTGCTGGAACTCAGTGCGGCGCCGGCCGGCTCCAAGGTGTTCTTCACCAACTCCGGCACCGAGGCCAACGAGGCCGCCTTCAAGCTCGCCCGCCGGAACTCGGGTTCCTCCTCCGGGGAAGCCGGCGGCAAGCCCCGCGCCCGCATCATCGCGCTCGAAGGTGCCTTCCACGGCCGGACCATGGGCGCACTGGCGCTCACCGCCAAGGAGGCGTACCGCGCACCCTTCGAGCCGATGCCCGGCGGCGTTGAGCACATCCCGTTCGGGGACATCGAGGCGCTGCGCAATGCTGTCGATGACACCGTGGCTGCCGTCTTCCTGGAGCCGATCCAGGGCGAGGCAGGCGTCCGGCCCCTTCCGGCCGGCTACCTGAAGGCCGCCCGCGAGGTCACCGCGGAGGCCGGTGCCCTGCTGATCCTGGATGAGGTGCAGACCGGCATCGCCCGCACGGGCAAGTGGCTGGCCAGTGAGGACGCCGGGATCGTGCCGGACGCCATCACCCTGGCCAAAGGCCTCGGCGGCGGCTTCCCGATCGGCGCGCTGGTCACATTCGGCGAGCAGACGTCGTCGCTGCTGTCCGCTGGGCAGCACGGCACCACGTTCGGCGGCAACCCGGTGGCCACCGCGGCGGCCCTGGCCACCCTGCACGCCATCGAAAGCCAGCACGTGCTGGACAACGTCCGCGCAGTTGGTGAGCATGTCCGGCAGGCGCTGGCCGCCGTCGACGGTGTCACCGAGGTGCGCGGCGAGGGCCTGCTGATCGGCTTCGACCTGGACGCCGACGTCGCCCCTGCCGCGGTGACCGCGGCCCTGGACGCCGGCTTCATCATCAACAGCCCCGGCCCCCGCACCATCCGCCTGGCCCCGCCGCTCATCCTGACCACCGAGCAGGCAGACCGTTTCCTGGCCGCCCTTCCGGCCATCCTGCAAACCGCAAAGGACGCACAGTGACTTCCACCGGCACCATCCGCCACTTCCTCAAGGACACGGACCTGAGCCCTGCCGAGCA
The DNA here is from genome assembly GCF_044054585.1 of Arthrobacter sp. UC242_113. Classification (NCBI taxonomy): domain Bacteria; kingdom Bacillati; phylum Actinomycetota; class Actinomycetes; order Micrococcales; family Micrococcaceae; genus Arthrobacter; species Arthrobacter sp. UC242_113. Next base: position 804,226 of record NZ_CP171968.1, read on the forward strand.
GGCGGAAGTCCTGGAACTCGCGGGACGAATGAAAGCAGCGCCGTACAGCGTCCAGCCCTTCGCCGCCGAAGGCAGCGGCCGCAAGACCGTTGCTGTGATCTTCGACAAGACCTCCACCCGGACCCGGGTCTCCTTCGCCACGGGCGTGGCGGACATGGGCGGCAACGCCCTGATCATCAACCCGGGCGAGGCGCAGATCGGCCACAAGGAATCCGTGGAGGACACCGCCAAGGTCCTCGAGCGCATGGTGTCCACCATCGTGTGGCGGACCGGCGCCCACTCCGGCCTCGTTGCCATGGCCGAAAACTCCAGGGTTCCGGTCATCAACGCGCTGTGCGACGACTACCACCCCTGCCAGCTGCTGGCCGACCTCCTGACCGTCAAGGAGCACAAGGGCGAACTCAAGGGCCTCACCATGGCCTACCTCGGTGACGCCGCCAACAACATGGCCAACTCCTACCTGCTGGCTGGCGTCACGGCAGGCATGCACGTCCGCATCGCCGGGCCGGAGGGCTACCTGCCCGCGGCCGGCATCGTGGCCGCCGCCGAGGAACGTGCCGCCGAGACCGGCGGATCCGTCCTCATCACGACGGACGCGGCCGAGGCACTCAAGGGAGCCGACGTCGTTGCCACCGACACCTGGGTTTCCATGGGCCAGGAAGCGGAGAAGGAAGCACGGATGCAGCTGTTCCGTGAATACTCCGTGGACGAGGCCGCGCTGGCGCAGGCCGCCGCTGACGCCGTCGTGCTGCACTGCCTTCCCGCCTACCGCGGCTACGAAATCTCGGCCGGCGTGATTGACGGCCCGCAGTCGATCGTGTGGGACGAGGCCGAGAACCGCCTGCACGCGCAGAAGGGACTCATGGCCTGGCTCATGCACCGGTCCGGGCTGGCGTTCGTCGACGGTCTTTCCCCCGTTGAGGGCACCGGGGAGAGCACGTTCTAGTGTCCACCAACCCGGCGGCCCCGGGCGCCAGCCCGGCCACCAAAATCGCCCGCCAGGCGCGGATCACCGCGATCCTGACCGGCGAATCGGTGCGTTCCCAGGCGGAGCTTGCGGCGCTGCTCGCGGACGACGGCGTGCAGGTCACGCAGGCCACGCTGTCGCGTGACCTCGTGGAGCTGGGTGCCGTCCGCGTCCGCGGCAAGGAAGGCGTGCTGGTGTACGCCGTCCCCGGTGAAGGCGGGGAGCGGGCGGCCAAGAGCGGGGTCAGCCAGGAAATCCTCGATGCCAGGCTGGCACGGCTGTGCGGCGAACTGCTGGTCACCGCGGAGGCCTCGGCCAATCTCGCGGTGCTGCGGACGCCGCCGGGGGCAGCGAACTTCCTCGCCCTCGCCATCGACCATTCCGTGATGCCCTCCATCCTGGGCACCATCGCCGGGGACGACACCGTGCTGCTCGTCGCCCGGGACCCGCTGGGCGGCCCGGAACTGGCCGCGCGGTTCCTGCAGCTCGCCGAGGAAGCCGGTCAGTAAGCCGCCAAGTGCCGGTAGCGTCCGCCCGTTCTTCCACGACAAACAAACACAGACAAACAAGAAACAGAAACAACAACTAAGGAGCATATTCCGTGACTGAGCGTATTGTTCTGGCCTACTCAGGTGGCCTGGATACTTCCGTAGCCATCGGCTGGATCGGTGAAGCCACCGGCGCCGAGGTCATCGCTGTGGCGGTCGACGTCGGACAGGGCGGCGAATCGCTGGAGACCATCCGCCAGCGCGCCCTCGGCTGCGGTGCCGTCGAGGCCTACGTGGCCGACGCGTCTGACGAGTTCGCCAACGAATACTGCGTGCCCACGCTGAAGGCCAACGCCCTCTACCAGGGCCACTACCCGCTGGTCTCCGCCATCTCCCGCCCGGTGATCGTCAAGCACCTGGTCAAGGCCGCCCGCGAATTCGGCGCCACCACCGTGGCCCACGGCTGCACCGGCAAGGGCAACGACCAGGTCCGCTTCGAGGTGGGCATCCAGACCCTCGGACCCGACCTGAAGTGCATCGCGCCCGTCCGCGACCTCGCCCTGACCCGCGACAAGGCCATCGCCTTCGCCGAGGAAAAGGGCCTGCCGATCGAGACCACCAAGAAGAACCCGTACTCCATCGACCAGAACGTCTGGGGACGCGCCGTCGAAACCGGCTACCTCGAGGACATCTGGAACGCCCCCACCAAGGACATCTACGACTACACCGCCACGCCGGAATTCCCGCCGGCCCCGGACGAGGTCACCATCTCCTTCGAAGCCGGCGTTCCGGTTGCGATCGACGGCGTCAAGGTCACCCCGCTGCAGGCCATCAAGGAACTGAACCGCCGCGCCGGCGCCCAGGGTGTGGGCCGGATCGACGTCGTCGAGGACCGCCTCGTGGGCATCAAGTCCCGCGAAATCTACGAAGCACCGGGTGCCATGGCGCTGATCACCGCGCACAAGCACCTCGAGGACATCACCATCGAGCGCGAGCAGGCCCGCTTCAAGGCCACCGTCGGCCAGCGCTGGGCCGAACTGGTCTACGACGGCCAGTGGTTCTCCCCGCTGAAGCGCTCCCTTGACGCCTTCATCGACGACACCCAGAAGTACGTCTCCGGCGACATCCGGATGGTGCTGCACGGCGGCCAGGCGATCGTCAACGGGCGCCGTTCCGAGACCTCGCTCTACGACTTCGACCTCGCCACCTACGACACCGGCGACACGTTCGACCAGTCCATGGCGCGCGGCTTCATCGAGCTGTGGGGCATGTCCGCCAAGGTTGCGTCCGGCCGCGACATCCGCGTCGCAGGAAAGTAGCCCTTGTGGCTGAGCAGAAAACCACCAAATCCGAGATGGGCCCACGAGCGCAGGGGTCCCCGGCCGAGCGCAGCGAGGCTGGGGTACGCTCGGGGACCAACACCGGCGCGCTGTGGGGCGGCCGGTTCGCCGGCGGCCCCGCCGACGCCCTGGCGGCGCTGAGCAAATCGACGCACTTCGACTGGCGCCTGGCCCGTTACGACATCGCCGGCTCCAAGGCGCACGCCCGAGTGCTCCACAAGGCCGGGCTGCTGGATGCTGCTGAGCTCGAAGGCATGCTCACAGCCCTGGACCAGCTGGATGCGGACGTCGCCTCGGGCGCCTATGTGCCGGCGGAATCCGATGAGGACGTGCACGGTTCGCTGGAACGCGGCCTGATCGAGCGCGCCGGAACCCAGCTGGGCGGCAAGCTGCGGGCCGGGCGTTCGCGCAACGACCAGGTGGCCACGCTGGGCCGCATGTTCCTGCGCGACCACGCCCGGATCATCGCCCGCGGCGTGCTGGCCACCATCGATGCGCTGGTGGAGCAGGCCAAGGCCCACCCCGGCGTGGCGATGCCCGGCCGCACGCACCTGCAGCACGCGCAGCCGGTCCTGCTCAGCCACCACCTGCTGGCCCACGCCTGGGCACTGCTGCGCGATGTGCAGCGACTGCAGGACTGGGACAAGCGCGCCGGCGTTTCGCCGTACGGCTCCGGTGCCCTCGCGGGCTCCTCGCTTGGCCTTGACCCCGAGGCCGTGGCCGCGGACCTGGGCTTCTTCTCTGCCGTCCACAACTCGATCGACGGCACCGCGTCCCGCGATGTCTTTGCCGAGTTCGGCTGGGTGGCCGCGATGATCGGCGTCGACCTGTCCCGGATCTCGGAGGAAGTCATCTTCTGGGCCACCAAGGAGTTCTCCTTCGTCACGCTGCACGATTCCTACTCCACGGGATCGTCCATCATGCCGCAGAAGAAGAACCCGGATGTGGCAGAGCTGGCCCGCGGCAAAGCCGGCCGGCTGATCGGCAACCTCACCGGCCTGCTGGCCACGCTGAAGGGCCTGCCGCTCGCGTACAACCGCGACCTGCAGGAGGACAAGGAACCGGTATTCGACGCCGCCGACACGCTGGAGCTGCTGCTGCCGGCCGTTTCGGGCATGATCGCCACGCTGAAGTTCAACGCCGACCGGATGGAGTCGCTGGCCCCGCAGGGCTTCGCGCTGGCCACCGACATCGCCGAGTGGCTCGTCCGCCAGGGCGTGCCGTTCCGCGAGGCGCACGAACTGTCCGGCGCGGCCGTGAAGCAGGCCGAAAGCCGCAACGTGGAACTGTGGGACCTGACGGACGAGGAGTATGCCGCCATCTCGGAGCACCTCACCCCGGAGGTCCGCAGCGTCCTGAGCACGGAAGGCTCGCTCAACAGCCGGAACTCGCAGGGCGGCACGGCACCGGCCGCCGTCGAACGCCAGCTGGCCGCGCTGGAAGGCGAGCTCAGCGGCGTCCGCGAGTACGCGGGATAGCTGATCGCGGGTACGGGCCTTGGGTCTCGACAAGCTCGGCCGGTGGTCGGGCTTGTCGAGACCCTTATCCGTTTAGGATTGCGGCATGACCGCGATCACACCTGACACTTTACTGGCCGAACTCCACAAGGCGGCCGACGCCGTCTCCTCCCTTGCAGCGAAACTCACCGACGCTGACGTCCTGGCTCCCTCGGCCCTCCCGGGCTGGACCCGCGGGCACGTCCTCGCGCACATCGCCGGCATCTCCAACGCGATGGCGCGGCAGCTCGAATACGCCGCGCGCGGCGAAACGGTGGAACTGTACGACGGGGGCTATGACGGCCGCACGAAGGCCATCGAAATGAGCGCCGGGCACGCCCTGGCCCAGCACCGCACGGATCTGGACGCAGCGCTGCAGCGGGCGCTGGGCGCCTTCGACTCGCTCGATGCGGATGCGGATGCCGGGGACGCTGATGGGACCGGTGCCGGCGGCTGGCGCGCACCCATTTCCTACCGCGGGGGAGTGGTGCTGGACGGGGGCCTCGCCCTGTGGCGAGAGCTCGTGATCCACGCCTCCGACCTCAACACCGGCCGCGGCCCGGAAACCTGGAGCAGGCCGTTCTGCGAGCACCTGTTCACCTTCCTGGCCGCACGCGTGCCGGAGGAGCAGAAACTGGTGCTGCAGCCGCTTGGCCTGCCACCCGTGACGATCGGGGCAGGCAGGCGCTCCACTGTCATTAGCGGCATGGTCACCGACATCGCAGCCTGGCTCGCCGGCCGGGAACCGTCGCTTGGCAGCCTGCGCGCTTCAGCCGCGGCCGACGGCGTGGACCTGCCGGAGCTGCTGCCGTGGCCATCCGGTGTTCCGGCGAAATAGCGACCTGGCCGCAAGGCGCAGCGGCCCAACAGGCCTGCTGGTTAACCTAGTGGTTCAACTACGGGTTCAGCCGGCGGCGAGGCCCTGCTTTTCGCGGGCCAGCAGGCTTTCCTTGATCCGCAGCCCCCAGCGGAAGCCGCCCATCGTGCCGTCCGTGCGGACTACGCGGTGGCACGGAACGAACAGCGCCGCGGCGTTGAAAGCGCAGGCGCTGGCGGCGGCCCGGACTGCCTTGGCGTTGCCGGACAGCTCCGCATATTCGGTGTAGGTGACCGGCGCCCCCGGGCCGACGGTGCGCAGCACATCCCACGCGTGGGCGCGGAACGGGCCCGATTTCTGCAGGACGGGCACGTTCATGGCAGGAGCCGGATCGCCCGCGTAGAACGCCTCTACGGCGGCCGAAATCGGGCCGAGATGCTCCACCGGTTCGTAGGCGTCCGGCAGCAGCTGCGGATGGATCTGGCCCGTCAGGTCCTGGGGGTCGGCCGTCCAGCCCGAGGCGAGCACCACGCCGTCGCGGGCGATGATGGTGAACGGCCCGTCCGGCGTTGGTATGGTGAGTAGTTGGGCTTTCATCGCACTGTCACTTTCATTGCACTGGGCTGTCATCGCACTGTCGCTTGTCATTGCACTTGTCACTTTCATTTCACAATGTCGCTTTCGGCCGAGCCGTGCGCGCGGCGGGAGTTCGGGATATGGCAGTCCTGGGCGCAGCTGCCGCCGCGCGCCAGATGTGCATGGTGGCGTACGAACGCCAGGGGCTGACTTCGCGGAAGTCCGCCGGGCTGGCGCCGCCGGACAGCGCCCGGATGCCGTTCCGTACAGCTGCGTCGTTGGCGAGGAAGATGTCCGGCGCGCCGATGACCCGCATGGCCACGTATCCCACGGTCCACGGGCCCACGCCCGGCTTCGGCAGCAGCTTGGCGGAGAGGCTGGGCAGGTCGTCGCCGTAGCCAAGGTCCAGCGTGTTATCGGCCAAGGCGGTGGCAACGGCCAGCAGCGACTCTATCCTGCGCCGCGGGCCGCGCAGCAGTTCCGCGCCGGCCCCGGCGATCTGCGCCGGCGACGGGAACAGCCGGGAGAGCCCGTCGCCCGGCGCCGCGCTGGGACTGCCGGCCGCGGCCAGCTGCGTGAGGGCCGTGCGCGCGGCTGCCACCGTGATCTGCTGCCCCACCATCGCCCGGATGAGAAGTTCCTGCGGATCGAGGGCCCCCGGCAGGCGGATCCCCGGCGCTGCCGCCACGGACGCCGAAAGCCGGGGATCGGAACCCAGCGCGCCGTCGATGGCGACGGGATCGGCGTCGAGGTCAAAAAGCCGGCGTACCCTGCTCAGCAGGGCCGGCAGGTCCCGGAGGTCCACCGCGCCGATCGTGAGCACCAGCTGCCGCCCGTGCGGACCGCCGTCGTACCTTCCCGATCCGCCCTCTCCGGTGCCGTTCCCTGCACCGGAGTATTCCGCGCCCGTGTATTCCACGCTGAACCGCGCGTCGCCGTGCGGAAGCCGCAGTGTCCGCGCATAGGACGTGGCGGTTCCGGCCTCGATCCCCGGTATGGCACGGACGGCGAGGAAGCTGAACACGCCGGGGTCGAACGGTTCGCGGTAGGGCAGTGCAAGCGTGAGCGAGGTGCTCGCGGGGGCTGACGGATGGTGCCGGGCGGTGCTGCGCAGCGCGGTCGGCGTCATGTCGAACACCTCGGCCACGGTCTCGTTGAACTGGCGGACGCTGCTGAAGCCCGCCGCGAAGGCGACATCTGCCAGCTTCATCGTGGTGGAGACCAGCAGCGTGCGTGCGGTCTGGGCCCTGCTGGCCCGGGCCAGGGACAGGGGACCGGCGCCGAGTTCATGGCTGAGGATCCGGTTCAGCTGGCGGGACGAATAGCCCAGCCGCGAGGCGAGCCCCTCAACGCCGTCGCGGTTGATCACGCCGTCATTGATCAGCCGCATGGCCCGGCCGGCAATATCCGAGCGGAGGTTCCAGGCCGGCGTGCCTGGCACGGCCTCAGGCAGGCAGCGCTTGCAGGCTCGGTAGCCGGCGTCGTGGGCGGCGGCGGACGTCTCATAGAAGGTGACATTCTCCGCCTTGGGAGTCCTCGCCGGGCACGAGGGCCGGCAGTAAATGCCCGTGGTGCGCACCGCTGTGAAGAACTGCCCGTCGAAACGGGTGTCCCGCGCGTCGATGGCGCGGTAGCGCTGCCAGAAGTCCATGACTCCATCCTGCCAGTCCTCAAAGGGACCTGCTAGCGGAAATCGGACATGGCCGTGGAAGGCTTCGCAAGGCATCGGACCCGGACAACAGGGGCTTCGGTAAAGTCGGGCATGACCACCAGCGGCCCTGTGCGGCAGTTCCTGTCCGGCGATGCCCGCGAAATCGCCCCGCTGCTCCTGGGCGCCGTCCTCACGCACCAAAGCGACGAAGGTCCCGTCGCCGTACGGATCACCGAACTCGAGGCCTACATGGGGCCCGTCGATTCCCTGCATCCTGATCCCGGCTCCCACACCTACCGCGGCCCAACCCGCAGGAATGCCCCCATGTTCGGTCCGGCCGGCCACCTCTACGTCTACTTCACGTACGGCATGCACTACTGCGCCAACATCGTATGCGGCCCGGCAGGCCACGCCTCCGCTGTCCTCCTGCGCGCGGGCGAGATCGTCGAGGGCCGGGAACTGGCGCTCGCCCGGCGCCCGACGTCGAAGGCCGCCAAGGACCTGGCCAGCGGCCCCGCCCGGCTGGCCACGGCACTCGGGCTGACCACCGAGGACAGCGGCCGGGACGCCCTGGGTCCACCGTTCGGCCTGGTGCTGCCGCCCGCACCCGCCGCCCACGTCAGCACGGGGCCGCGGGTCGGCGTCGCCGGCCATGGCGGCACGCACGATTTTCCTTGGCGGTTCTGGCTCACCGGCGACCCCACCGTGTCCCGTTACAAGGCTGCAAAGGCGCGTCCGCCGCGGGCGTAGGCTGGACGGGTGAACCACAGCGAACAAGCCCCTGCCCCTCGGCCCCTCCCCGTGGACGAACTCATCACCAGCCTCTGCGCAACCGTTCCGGACTACCCCAAACCCGGAATCACCTTCAAGGACCTGACCCCCGTCTTCGCCGACGGTCCCGCGTTCCGGGCGGTCGTCGACGCGCTCGTGGAACCATTCAAGGGGCAGTTCGACGCCGTGGCCGGCGTCGAGGCACGGGGCTTCCTGCTCGCCGCCGCCGCGGCCTACGCCACGGGCACCGGCGTGGTGACGGTGCGCAAGGCCGGGAAGCTGCCGCGCGAGGTTTACTCCGAGGACTACGCCCTGGAATACGGCAACGCAACGCTCGAACTTCACACCACTGACCTGGCCCGCGGCAGCCGGGTGCTGATCCTCGACGACGTCCTCGCCACGGGCGGCACCCTCGGGGCAGCCGCCCGCCTGTTTGAACGCTGCGGGGTCCACGTCTCCGGCGTGGGCGTGGTGATGGAACTCGGGGAACTGCGCGGCCGCTCCGCCCTGGCCGGGCACCGCGTGCGGTCGCTGCTGCGCCTCTGATCAGCGGTCTTGCCGGCAAGCGGCGGAGCCGCGCCGTCAGATAACCTGCTGTATGCAGCTCAACAGCCGCCATGCAAGCCGAAAAGGTTATAGAATGGACGGTCTGTCTTTTGCGATAGGGGAACGATGCACGACGCCGATTTGGCCCACGAACGGGACTATGTAGCCGGCCTGTACACACGGCTTGATGAACTGCGTGCGGAAAAGCGCGCCCAGCTGGCCCAGGTGCGCCGCGCGGGAGCAATCGGCACCATGCAGAACGTCTCCGAACGCGATGCCTTCGCGGCCCTGTACGAGGACCGCCTCGCCCAGCTCGACGCCGTCGACGACCGCTTGGTGTTCGGCCGGCTGGACCTGGACTCCGGCGAGGCACAGTACATTGGCCGCATCGGCCTCACCACCGAGGACCTCGTCCGGCTCATGGTCGACTGGCGCGCGCCGGAGGCCGGCCACTTCTACCAGGCCACAGCATTTGACCGGCAGGGAGTGCGCCGGCGCCGGCACCTCATCCTGCAGGGCCGCGAGGTCAAGGCCATCGAGGACGACGTCCTGGACGCCGACATGCTCTCGGACGCCGACTCGCTCCAGGGCGAGGGCGCCCTGCTGGCCGCCCTGAACTCCAAGCGGACGGGCCGGATGTCGGACATCGTGGGCACCATCCAGTCCGAGCAGGACCGCATCATCCGGTCCTCCATCTCCGGCGCCCTTGTGGTGCAGGGCGGCCCCGGCACCGGAAAAACCGCCGTGGCCCTGCACCGCGCCGCCTATCTGCTGTACACCCACCGCGACCGGCTCAAGTCCGCCGGCGTGCTGCTGGTGGGCCCGTCGTCGTCGTTCATGAAATACATCGAACGCGTCCTGCCGTCCCTGGGTGAAACCGGCGTGGTCATGGCCAGCCTCGGCAGGCTCATGCCGGGCATCAACGCCGTGCCGGAGCAGGAGGCGGACGTTGCCGCCATCAAGGGCCGGCTGGAGATGGCCGAGGTCATCGCCAATGCCGTGGCCAACCGGCAGCGCATTCCGGCCGAAAACCGGATCCTGGAAGTGGACGGCCGCAAGCTGACCCTCACGCCCCGTCAGGTCCGCCGCGCCCGCGAACGCGCACGCTCCACCGGCAAGCCGCACAATGAGGCCCGCGTTACCTTCGTCAAGATCCTGCTGCGCGAGCTGACCGAGCAGATGACCGAGCTCGTCGAAGCCGGCAACATCGGCAACAACGCCGACCGTTCCTACCTTGCCGAGGACGTCCGGACAGCACGCGATGTGCGGGTCGCGCTGAACCTGTGCTGGATGCCGATGACGCCCGAGAAGCTTGTGGGCGAACTTCTCAGCAAGCCCGCGCTCTTGGAAGCCTGCACCCCCGGACTGACCGCCAGGGAACGTGAGCTCCTGCTGCGGGCTCCGGACGCCCCCTGGACCGAGGCCGACGTCCCCCTGCTCGACGAAGCAGCTGAACTGCTCGGTGAACTGGATCCTGCTGCAGGCCGCGGCCTCGCCCAGCAGGAGCAGGACCGGGCCCGCGCCCTGGCCAACGCCCGGCAGACCCTGGTCAATATGGAGTCCGCCGGCGTCGATGTCCTGATGTCCGCCGAGGAACTGGTTGAACAGAACGAGGAACGCGAGGCCCGCCTGACGGCCGCCGAGCGCGCCACCAGCGACCGCACCTGGGCCTTCGGCCACATCGTTGTCGACGAGGCGCAGGAACTGTCGCCCATGCAGTGGCGGCTCCTGGTCCGCCGCTGCCCGCTCAAGTCCTTCACGATCGTGGGGGATATCGCGCAGACCAGTTCCGTGGCCGGCGCGAAATCCTGGCACGGAGCCCTCGCACCGATGTTCGGCGACCGCTGGCAGCTGGAGGAGCTTACGGTGAACTACCGGACGCCGTCGCAAATCGCCGAAGCGGCGGCACGCATGGCCAACGCCGCCGGCCTGGTGGTCTCCGCACCGAAGGCCGTCCGGGAAGGCCGCTGGTCGCCAATCATCGACCGCGTGGAGAAGTCGGGCCTCGTGAGCCGGCTGGTGGAGGTCCTTCCCGAGGAGCTCCAGGCGCTCGACGGCGGACTGCTCGCCGTGATCGCCGACGGCGACCTGCTGCGGGAGGCCACCGCTGCGCTGCGCGCGAAGTATGGTCCCCGGCTGGGCACGGGTGCCGGCAGTTATGAACAGGACGTGGTGGTCATCAGCCCCCGGGAAGCCAAGGGCCTTGAGTTCGACGGCGTCGTGGTCCTTGAGCCGAGCGCCATGCTGAACCACGAGCACGGCAGGGTCGGCGATTTGTACGTCGCCATGACCCGCCCCACCCAGCGGCTTCGGCTGATCGCGGCCGCGGACGTTCCGGCGGGCATCGAGCGTTAGTGTTCGCGGGCAGGCCGGCCGTTCGCGGTACGGCCTGTCTCCAGCCCTTCACGAGGGTCCAGGGGCCGCTGATCCTGCTAACTTAGAAGGCGTGTCACAACTAAACGACCTCGAATCCCAGCAGAACGACCCCAGCTTCGCCAACATCTGGCAGGAGCTCAAATGGCGCGGCCTTGTCCACGTATCCACCGATGAGGTGGAACTGGAAAAGCTCCTCGCCGGGGAACCGGTCACTTATTACTGCGGATTCGATCCCACGGCGCCGAGCCTCCACCTGGGCAACCTGGTCCAGCTCCTCCTCATGCGGCGGCTCCAGCTGGCCGGCCACAAGCCGCTGGGCCTCGTGGGCGGCTCCACCGGGCTGATCGGCGATCCGCGTCCGACGGCGGAACGCACCCTGAACACCAAGGACACCGTTTCCGAGTGGGTCGGCTACCTGCAGGCCCAGGTCCGCCGTTTCCTCAGCTTCGACGGCGCCAACGCTGCCCGGATGGTCAATAACCTCGACTGGACCGCGCCGCTGAGCGCGATCGACTTCCTCCGCGAGGTCGGCAAGCACTTCCGCGTGGGCACCATGCTGCGCAAGGACGCCGTGGCTTCACGCCTGAGCTCTGAGGAAGGCATCAGCTACACGGAGTTCAGCTACCAGATCCTCCAGGGCATGGATTACCTCGAGCTCTACCGCGACTACGGCTGCATGCTGCAGACCGGCGGATCCGACCAGTGGGGCAACCTCACCAGCGGCACCGAACTGATCCGCAAGGTTGAGGGCAAGACGGTTCATGCTCTGGGCACTCCGCTCATCACCAACTCGGACGGCACCAAGTTCGGCAAGAGCGAGGGCAACGCCATCTGGCTGGACTCTGCCATGGTCAGCCCCTACACCTTCTACCAGTTCTGGCTGAACACCGCCGATGCGGACGTGGTGAACCGGCTGAAGGTCTTCACCTTCCTGACCCGGGCCGAGATCGAGGACGTTGCGGTCTCAGTCGCCGAGCGCCCCTTCGCCCGCGAAGGCCAGCGGAAGCTCGCCTACGAAGTGACGGCGCTGGTTCACGGAGCCGAAGCCACGGAAAAGGTCATTGCCGCTTCCGCTGCTGTGTTCGGAAACGGCGACCTGACGGTGCTCGATGAGCAGACGCTGGCCGCGGCGACGGCCGAACTGCCGTCAGCTTCCGTGGACGGAGCGGACCTGGGGATCATCGATCTGCTGGTGGCCTCGGGGCTGTCGGACAGCAAGTCCGCGGCGCGCCGGGTGGTCGGCGAGGGCGGCGCCTATGTCAACAACGCCAAGGTCACCGACCCGGACGCGGTGATCGCCCCGTCCCAGCTCCTGCACGGCAAGTACCTGCTGCTCCGCCGCGGCAAGAAGAACCTGGCCACCGTTCAGGTCACCGGCGCCTAGCACCGGAATCGACCAATTGCACGCTCCTCCGCAGCCGATTTGCCCGGCCGCGGGGGAGCGTGTAATGTCTTCTGAGTCGCCGCCGCTGAGCGGTGACAAACCCCCGCACTGAGAAGCCATTCTTCAACTTCAAAGCATGAATGAAGAAAGGCTTCCATTAGTGCTGGGCGGATTCGTTCCACGAGGTAAATATCGGGTGAATAACCCGGATTTGCAAAGTGAAAATGAATGAAATAAGCTGGAAACATCGCAGCGAAGAAATGCGAAACGCGAATTACTGGTGTTTATCAGGAACTGTTTCGAGAAGTATTTGAATGTGTCTGTTGTTTGAGAACTCAATAGTGTGCCAAGTTTGTTGATACCGATTTTTTATTAAATTGGTTGAATTTGCCGGGCCTATCCGCCTCCGTGGTGTGGTCTGGTGTTTTTGGCTGGTTTCAAATTTTGTGCAGCTGGTTTCCGCGTTATTTCCGTGGTTTCCGGTTGTGTCTGTTTGTTTTCAACGGAGAGTTTGATCCTGGCTCAGGATGAACGCTGGCGGCGTGCTTAACACATGCAAGTCGAACGATGATCCGGTGCTTGCACCGGGGATTAGTGGCGAACGGGTGAGTAACACGTGAGTAACCTGCCCTTGACTCTGGGATAAGCCTGGGAAACTGGGTCTAATACCGGATATGACTCCTCATCGCATGGTGGGGGGTGGAAAGCTTTTGCGGTTTTGGATGGACTCGCGGCCTATCAGCTTGTTGGTGAGGTAATGGCTCACCAAGGCGACGACGGGTAGCCGGCCTGAGAGGGTGACCGGCCACACTGGGACTGAGACACGGCCCAGACTCCTACGGGAGGCAGCAGTGGGGAATATTGCACAATGGGCGAAAGCCTGATGCAGCGACGCCGCGTGAGGGATGACGGCCTTCGGGTTGTAAACCTCTTTCAGTAGGGAAGAAGCGAAAGTGACGGTACCTGCAGAAGAAGCGCCGGCTAACTACGTGCCAGCAGCCGCGGTAATACGTAGGGCGCAAGCGTTATCCGGAATTATTGGGCGTAAAGAGCTCGTAGGCGGTTTGTCGCGTCTGCCGTGAAAGTCCGGGGCTCAACTCCGGATCTGCGGTGGGTACGGGCAGACTAGAGTGATGTAGGGGAGACTGGAATTCCTGGTGTAGCGGTGAAATGCGCAGATATCAGGAGGAACACCGATGGCGAAGGCAGGTCTCTGGGCATTAACTGACGCTGAGGAGCGAAAGCATGGGGAGCGAACAGGATTAGATACCCTGGTAGTCCATGCCGTAAACGTTGGGCACTAGGTGTGGGGGACATTCCACGTTTTCCGCGCCGTAGCTAACGCATTAAGTGCCCCGCCTGGGGAGTACGGCCGCAAGGCTAAAACTCAAAGGAATTGACGGGGGCCCGCACAAGCGGCGGAGCATGCGGATTAATTCGATGCAACGCGAAGAACCTTACCAAGGCTTGACATGGACCGGATCGCCGCAGAAATGTGGTTTCTCCTTTGGGGCCGGTTCACAGGTGGTGCATGGTTGTCGTCAGCTCGTGTCGTGAGATGTTGGGTTAAGTCCCGCAACGAGCGCAACCCTCGTTCCATGTTGCCAGCACGTAGTGGTGGGGACTCATGGGAGACTGCCGGGGTCAACTCGGAGGAAGGTGGGGACGACGTCAAATCATCATGCCCCTTATGTCTTGGGCTTCACGCATGCTACAATGGCCGGTACAAAGGGTTGCGATACTGTGAGGTGGAGCTGATCCCAAAAAGCCGGTCTCAGTTCGGATTGGGGTCTGCAACTCGACCCCATGAAGTCGGAGTCGCTAGTAATCGCAGATCAGCAACGCTGCGGTGAATACGTTCCCGGGCCTTGTACACACCGCCCGTCAAGTCACGAAAGTTGGTAACACCCGAAGCCGGTGGCCTAACCCCTTGTGGGAGGGAGCCGTCGAAGGTGGGACTGGCGATTGGGACTAAGTCGTAACAAGGTAGCCGTACCGGAAGGTGCGGCTGGATCACCTCCTTTCTAAGGAGCACCTACAGGCCCACGCTTTCCGTGTATGCGGGGTGTGTGGTTTGTCAGGAGTAAAGGCCCGTTGCGCAGGCGATCGTTCTGCGGCGGGTGCTCATGGGTGGAATATCAGCAAATAGGTGCCTGGTGGCACGGGCCGTTGGTTAGTACGGAGTGGTTCCTCTTTGGGGGCTGGTCCTGGAACGCGGGTGGTTCGTGGTTGTTGGGTAGTGTTTGGCACACTGTTGGGTCCTGAGGCAACAGGACCGGGAGGGTTTGGTTCTTTCCCGGGATGTTTGTTTCTGGTTTCCTGGCTGCACCGATCGCACGGTTGCCTCTTTTGGGGGGTGTGTGTGGGGTGTGTGGTACGGGGTTGTTGTTTGAGAACTACATAGTGGACGCGAGCATCTTTTATAAGAAGCAATTTCCAAGAATATGAACCTGGATCTGGCTGCGCGTGATGATGGCACTCTTCGGGGTGTGGTTGTTGGGTGTGGTTGGTTTCTGTGGTTCTCTCGAAAATTACTCCTTGATCTTTTGTGGTCAAGTTTTTAAGAGCACACGGTGGATGCCTTGGCATTAGGAGCCGAAGAAGGACGTAGGAATCTGCGATAAGCCTGGGGGAGTCGATAACCGGACTGTGATCCCAGGGTGTCCGAATGGGGAAACCCCGCCAGACGCGCGAGTGATCTGGTGACCCGCATCTGAACACATAGGGTGCGTGGAGGGAACGCGGGGAAGTGAAACATCTCAGTACCCGCAGGAAGAGAAAACAACAGTGATTCCGTTAGTAGTGGCGAGCGAACGCGGATCAGGCTAAACCGACCCATGTGTGATAGCCGGCGGGCGTTGCATGGGCGGGGTTGTGGGACTTGTTGTCCTGGTTCTGCCGGACCGGGGAGGTGTGAGTGCTGGTATAGGTGAACGGTCTTGAAAGGCCGGCCGTAGAGGGTGTGAGCCCCGTAACCGTAATGCTGTGCACCGCCTTTGATGAGTATCCCAAGTAGCACGGGGCCCGAGAAATCCCGTGTGAATCTGTCAGGACCACCTGATAAGCCTAAATACTCCCTAATGACCGATAGCGGACCAGTACCGTGAGGGAAAGGTGAAAAGTACCCCGGGAGGGGAGTGAAACAGTACCTGAAACCGTGTGCTTACAATCCGTCGGAGCAGCCTTGTAGTTGTGACGGCGTGCCTTTTGAAGAATGAGCCTGCGAGTTAGTGTTACGTCGCGAGGTTAACCCGTGTGGGGAAGCCGTAGCGAAAGCGAGTCTGAACAGGGCGTTGCAGTGGCGTGATCTAGACCCGAAGCGAAGTGATCTACCCATGGCCAGGTTGAAGCGACGGTAAGACGTCGTGGAGGACCGAACCCACTTCAGTTGAAAATGGAGGGGATGAGCTGTGGGTAGGGGTGAAAGGCCAATCAAACTTCGTGATAGCTGGTTCTCCCCGAAATGCATTTAGGTGCAGCGTTGCGTGTTTCTTACCGGAGGTAGAGCTACTGGATGGCTAATGGGCCCTACAAGGTTACTGACGTCAGCCAAACTCCGAATGCCGGTAAGTGAGAGCGCAGCAGTGAGACTGTGGGGGATAAGCTTCATAGTCGAGAGGGAAACAGCCCAGACCACCAACTAAGGCCCCTAAGCGTGTGCTAAGTGGGAAAGGATGTGGAGTTGCGAAGACAACCAGGAGGTTGGCTTAGAAGCAGCCATCCTTAAAGAGTGCGTAATAGCTCACTGGTCAAGTGATTCCGCGCCGACAATGTAGCGGGGCTCAAGTACACCGCCGAAGTTGTGGCATTCACATGTTTTCCAAGCCTTCGTGGTTCAGGAGTGTGGATGGGTAGGGGAGCGTCGTGTGGGCGGTGAAGTCGCGGTGTAAACCAGCGGTGGAGCCTACACGAGTGAGAATGCAGGCATGAGTAGCGAAAGACGGGTGAGAAACCCGTCCGCCGGATGATCAAGGGTTCCAGGGTCAAGCTAATCTGCCCTGGGTAAGTCGGGACCTAAGGCGAGGCCGACAGGCGTAGTCGATGGACAACGGGTTGATATTCCCGTACCGGCGAAAAACCGCCCATGTTGAACAGGGGATACTAACCGCCCGAGACCTGCCCGACACCCCTTGTGGGTGAAGGGTTTTGGTGGAGCGCGGGACCTGATCCTGGGAGGCAAGCGTATTAACAGGTGTGACGCAGGAAGGTAGCCGAGCCGGGCGATGGTTGTCCCGGTCCAAGGATGTAGGGCGAACGGTAGGCAAATCCGCTGTTCATGTGCCTGAGATCTGACGGGACTCCCGTAAAGGGGGGATTCGGTGATCCTATGCTGCCTAGAAAAGCATCGGCGCGAGGTTTTAGCCGCCCGTACCCCAAACCGACACAGGTGATCAGGTAGAGAATACTAAGGCGATCGAGAGAATTATGGTTAGGAACTCGGCAAAATGCCCCCGTAACTTCGGGAGAAGGGGGGCCCCAACCTTGAACACCACTTGCTGGTGGGAGGGGATCGGGGCCGCAGAGACCAGGGGGAAGCGACTGTTTACTAAAAACACAGGTCCGTGCGAAGTCGCAAGACGATGTATACGGACTGACTCCTGCCCGGTGCTGGAAGGTTAAGAGGACCGGTTAGCCGCAAGGCGAAGCTGAGAATTTAAGCCCCAGTAAACGGCGGTGGTAACTATAACCATCCTAAGGTAGCGAAATTCCTTGTCGGGTAAGTTCCGACCTGCACGAATGGAGTAACGACTTCCCCGCTGTCTCAACCATAAACTCGGCGAAATTGCAGTACGAGTAAAGATGCTCGTTACGCGCAGCAGGACGGAAAGACCCCGAGACCTTTACTATAGTTTGGTATTGGTGTTCGGAGTGGCTTGTGTAGGATAGGTGGGAGACGTTGAAGCCCGGACGCCAGTTCGGGTGGAGTCATCGTTGAAATACCACTCTGGTCACTTTGGACATCTAACTTCGGCCCGTAATCCGGGTCAGGGACAGTGCCTGATGGGTAGTTTAACTGGGGCGGTTGCCTCCTAAAAAGTAACGGAGGCGCCCAAAGGTTCCCTCAGCCTGGTTGGCAATCAGGTGTCGAGTGTAAGTGCACAAGGGAGCTTGACTGTGAGAGAGACATCTCGAGCAGGGACGAAAGTCGGGACTAGTGATCCGGCGGTACATTGTGGAATGGCCGTCGCTCAACGGATAAAAGGTACCTCGGGGATAACAGGCTGATCTTGCCCAAGAGTCCATATCGACGGCATGGTTTGGCACCTCGATGTCGGCTCGTCGCATCCTGGGGCTGGAGTAGGTCCCAAGGGTTGGGCTGTTCGCCCATTAAAGCGGTACGCGAGCTGGGTTTAGAACGTCGTGAGACAGTTCGGTCCCTATCCGCTGCGCGCGCAGGAAATTTGAGAAGGGCTGTCCTTAGTACGAGAGGACCGGGACGGACGAACCTCTGGTGTGTCAGTTGTACTGCCAAGTGCACCGCTGATTAGCTACGTTCGGATGGGATAACCGCTGAAAGCATCTAAGCGGGAAGCTCGCTTCGAGATGAGATTTCCATACACCTTGTGTGTGAGAGGCCCCCAGCCAGACCACTGGGTTGATAGGCCGGATGTGGAAGCGAGGACTAACGACTCGTGAAGCTGACCGGTACTAATAGGCCGATAACTTACACCACACACCACCCCCGCAAACGGATTCAAAAGCGTTTGCACCCAAGGGGGCGGTAAAAAGAAAACAAGACTGCTTGCGTCCACTATGTGGTTCCCAACCAACAAACCCGCCGGGTTTGACGGTTCAGGAACCAACACAACTAAATACAACACCACAGTTGTAACACCACAGTTTTCCCCTCCCCGGGCACACCCCGGCGGACGGGACACAGGGTTACGGCGGTCATAGCGTGGGGGAAACGCCCGGTCCCATTCCGAACCCGGAAGCTAAGACCCACAGCGCCGATGGTACTGCACCCGGGAGGGTGTGGGAGAGTAGGTCACCGCCGGACAACCATTAAAACGGTCGAGAGCCCCAACCAGTTCACTGGTTGGGGCTCTCCCGCATTTAACCCGCTTCTCGGATTCAGCTGGTCCTTACGCTCGTAGTCGCAGCCCCGCCGAGGCTCGATTGGGCCTTGACCGCTTTGACCTGCTGGGTTGGCCCGGGCTTGGCCGTGAACGTCCAGGCTCCCAGAGAGTTGGCCTTTACCGTACCCAACCGGGTGGAGGCGCGGCCCGGCGTCACGTCGTACAGCACGACGGTAGCCGAGGTTGCCGCCGTCGATCCGGCGTACTTGGAAGTTCCGCTGAAGGTCATGTCCTTCCTCAGGCGGTGCCGTGAAGAGGTGAAGGTCACGACGTCCTTCTGTCCCGCAGGAACCGCAGCCGGTACCGGGACAGGGGCAGGTGCCGGCCGGGGTGCTACCGGCGCCGTAGCCGGGGTGGTCGTGACGGGAGCAGCCACCTCCGTCGGTTGGGTGCTGGTTTGCGGTGGCTGCACCTCTGCCGTGCCTTGTGCCGGTGCCGTCTGGCCGATCGGATGCGGCCGGACCGCTTCGACTGGATGGTTGGGGTCTACGTCGTTCGTGTCGAGGCCTACGCTGAACTGGGCCATCATGTCATGGTCCTCGTGAGGCAGGTTGTGGCAGTGGATCATGTAGCGCCCACGATGATGCTCGAATTTCATCAGCAGCCGGACCGTCTCGCCTTCGCCCACGTAGACCACGTCCTTGGGCCCGCGTTCGTGGGCCATCGGTGGCTGTCCGTTGCGGCTCAGGACCTGGAAATCCACCAGGTGAATATGAACAGGATGGAACCAACCACCCGAACTGTTTTCTATCTCCCAGATCTCCACATCGTTCAGGTCAGGATCGGCGAGGACCTTCCTGTAGCCGCTCTGGACCACTTCGTCCCAGGTCATGCCGCCGATCGTCCAGACGTCGTTGTCCCGCTTCACCCGCATGCGCCGGGTCTTGACGGACTCTGAGGCTTTGAGGCTCATGGTCGTGCTCGGGGCGAGGAGCGTCGGCAGCACCCTGGCGCCGGGCCCGGATGTATCGATAGGTTCGTTCGTTACATCGAAGGCCATGATCCTGTTGGTGAAGTCGTAGTCCACATTATTTTTGTTGGACAGGTTGCGCAGCTCCACCCGCTTGCCGACGGGATACTTCGAAAAGTCGATGAGAACCTCGTAACGCTCGGCGCCGCCGTGCCGCCAGGACGTCACCTGCTGGGCGGCGGGCATCAGGCCTCCGTCTGTTGCGACGATGGTCATGGCGTCTCCCGTGCTCAGGGAGAAGCGGTAGGAACGCGCAATGGATGCGTTGAGAATACGGAAGCGGTAGATCCTTCGCTGGACCTTCATCACGGGCCACGGCGCACCGTTGACGAGAATGACGTCGCCCCACAGGCCCGAGTGCGTGTTGTCGTTGTAGCCGAGGGAGCCGTTGGCGGCGAACATGGCGTCAGAAACCGTCAGCGGTACATCGAAGTCACCCTGCGGAAGAATGTTGCCTTCCACCTCGTCATGCAGGTGATACTGGGCGGCCAACCCGGAGTAGACGCTTTGGCCCGTGTTGTGAACCGCGTGGTCGTGGTACCACAGGGTCCGTGCCGGCTGGAAGTTGGGGTATTCATAATCCTTGCAGTAGTCCCGGCCCGTGAGGTCGTTTGCGTAGCCGTCGAACTGCGGCAGTGACGCTGACCCGTGCAGGTGGGTGGAGGTGTCAAGCCGATACCCCCACTGCGGATGGAACAGGGGCAGCACGTTGTCCATTTCCAGGGTGATGCGTTCGCCCTGGTTCACCTTGATGGTCGGCCCTGGAAATGTTCCGTTGTAGCCGAGGATGGGAGTGCTGAGGCCAGGCACGATGTTGGCCATAGCTGCCTTCTGCTGGATCTGGTACAGGTGCCTCGTCTGGCCGTCGGCGTCCACCACAGTGCTCTTGGGCTTGAGTACCTCCGGAATGGGAAGTGCCCTCTGATAGGGCTTCGGCATGTTGCGCGATGCCAGCTGGCTTGCCGACTTGGCGCTGACCGACGTCAACGGGACGGCTAGGCCAAAAGCGCCGATGATTCCCACTCCACCTATTTGCAGTGCCTGACGGCGTGTAACTGACACGACTACCTCCGAGGTCGTTAGAAAGTCCAATTGATTTACTTGAAGGGTCTAATACCTACCCTGCGGAAACCTTGAGGCCGGCAGGGGTGGCAGTGGCCTTCTTTGGGTGGAAGCCACTCAAGAAACACCGGTTGGGGACGGGCCGATCAGGATTCTGAGGACATCACAAGATCGTGGGTGCGCTCAGAAGCGGAACGGTTCCGGGCGAGCACATCGCGGTGTCGGAGAGCCTGGACCAGCACAGTCACGGCTGCTACAAGAAGCGTGCCGGCGGCGATGATCCACATGGCCATGCCCGCCGGTTCCACGAGCGCCAGAACTGGCTGGTCCCAGGGCTGGCCCGCGGTGACCACCCATTCCTGCCGCCGCGAGTCGGGAAGCTGGTCTGCCTGTTGGGCGAGGGCCCAGCCGTGCACCGCGTAGAGCGCGGCCACGGCACCTATCGTCACCAGCCTCGAAGCCAGCGACGGCCCTGGGCCGTCGGCGGCCCGGGTCAGGGAAGCAGTGAAGAGGGAGCCGGAGAGCAATGCCAGCAGGGCCATGCCCTGATACCCGAACTGCGTGCGTGACGAATAGTCCAGCAAGGGCGTGTAATACAGGGCTGCCATTACGGCCGCCAGGCCGGCGGCTGCGAAGTAGGGCGCAGACGTGGCATTAAGAACCGGACGCAATGTCGCGGTAAGAGCTTCTGCACCGCCTATTGTTCCGTCCTGCCTGGGCGCAATGGCGAGCTTGGCCAACGTCAGCGGGGCGCCGGGAACCAGCAGGAGTGGAACGACGGCGATGAGAAGCATCTGGGTCACGACGTGCGCGCTGATCAAATACTCCTGGTAAACGCGGAGTCCTCCGTCGGTGACCAGGAACAGCAGCGCGACTCCAGTGAACCAAAGGCCGGCCCTGTAGGCAGGCCAGTGCCCGCCACGGTTCCTGATGCGCCGCACTCCGGCCGCATATAGGAACACCGCGACTGCGCAGAGGAAGATCCAAAGGGCGTCGGGCTTCCAGCTGCTGAACACATCCACAAAACCCGGAACGCGCAGGGATACCTGGGCCGGTGTGGCCTGCGAGACCGTTGGCGGTGGAGTGCGTGCCAGGGCGGCTGCGAGTCCCGATCCGGCCGCCATGACGGCAAGCTCGGCCACAGCCAGAGTTGCGAAAGCGGCCCGTGCCTTGCCCGGGATGGATTCCAGCTTCGTGAGGATCCACTTCCGGTGCAGCGCCCCGAAGAGGCCCAAAAGTCCCAAAACGGCCGTCTTGGCCAAGAGAATCAGGCCGTACTGTGAAACCAGCCCCTGAACTGTTCCGATGCCTGTTAGCCCGGCCGCAACACCCGAGAGCGCCAGGGCAAGGAAGGACAGCAGCGCCAACGTGGAGTAACGCCGGACCGCGTCCAGCAACTCCGTTCCGAGCGTCCGGCGCAGCAGGACCAGGGTTGCCAGACCGCCGATCCAGATGGCTGCGGCGGCCATGTGCATGACCACCGAAACGGTGCTGTCGGCGTGGTTCGCGCCGCCCGCGGCATGGGAGTTCAGAGCCAGTGGTATCAGCCCCGTGAAAGCCAGCACAGCCGTGACGGCAACAGCCCGCTGTCCTTGGATGCCAAAACACAAGAGCGCCACCGTTGCCGTGATCAGCACTGTCAGCGCACCTCTCCGGCCAGCATCAACGTCCGTCAGGAAACTGACAAATATTGCCCCGGAACCTTCCGAAAACAGCGGCAGGTTTGCCAGCGAGTGGAAGGTGAGGACGCTGATCGCGGCTGCGGCTGCGGTCCAGAGCACCGCAGACACACCGGCAAGGGACAGAGCTTTCGAGAACGCTCTTCCCTTCGGCGGCAGGGCAAACAACGCCAAAGCGAGTGGCCCGACAGTACCGGCGGCGGCGACATTAAAAAAAGTTTGGCAACAGGAAGCCCCCAGATGACTGCTGCCCCGGTCCGGTCCAGGAGCGCTGCTTCCTTGCCGGCCTCGGTCGAGTAGGCAATGAACAGAGCCAGTAGCCCGCATCCCAGGATCATGGCAGCAGCGGCCACCGGCTTCGTCCGTGATTTCTTCATGGTTCCCCCTTGGCGGATGCTGTGAGGGCCAGTCTTGCCACGCCTCCTTGGATTTTCCCTGTGGGTTGGCGCGTTCTGCCGGACTGCGAAACGCGAATGGCCGCCGCGGCCAGCCAGCCATCGGCCGGCAGGCCATTCGGCGGCACATACTCCTGTGAGGATGCACACGACTGCCCGTGGAAGGCCCTCGCCGTTAGTGGCTGGCACCGGCTCTCACCTAGAATTGCTAGAGATATGCGGACACCGGATGCTTCACCACGGGTCGCGCAGGACAACCAAACACGGACAAGAGCGGCTGCACATCGCGCCAGTGGTCGGCTCACTACAGGAGGAATCCACCATGGCTGAGCACAAGGGCGGCGGTTACCGCGGCGGAAACGACCGGGGAGACTCGGGAAGCAACCGGGGCCGGCAGGGGGGCCCGTTTAGGGGGACCAACAATTCCGGCGGGGATCCGCGGGGCTTCCGCGCCCGTGAAGGCCGCGGTTCCAGCGGCGACCCTGACCGTAAGCCGTTCTCGGATCGTCCGCGCCGTGAGGGCGAGGGTGACCGCCGCGGTTTTGGTGGCGGGGAGCGTAAGCCGTTCTCGGATCGTCCGCGCCGTGAGGGCGAGGGTGACCGTCGTAGCTTTGGTGGCGGGGAGCGTAAGCCGTTTGGTGATCGTGACCGTAAGCCGTTTGGTGACCGTCCGCGTCGTGAGGGCGAGGGTGACCGTCGCAGCTTTGGCGGTGGCGAGCGTCGTGAAGGCGGGGGCGAGGGTGACCGCCGCGGTTTTGGTGGCGGGGAGCGTAAGCCGTTTGGTGATCGTGACCGCAAGCCCTTTGGAGACCGTCCGCGGCGGGAGGGCGGCGGCGATCGCCGCAGCTTTGGTGACCGTCCGCGCCGTGAGGGCGAGGGTGACCGTCGTAGCTTTGGTGGCGGGGAGCGTAAGCCGTTTGGTGACCGTCCGCGCCGTGAGGGCGAGGGTGACCGTCGTAGCTTTGGTGGCGGGGACCGTAAGCCGTTTGGTGACCGTCCGCGCCGTGAGGGCGAGGGTGACCGTCGTAGCTTTGGTGGCGGGGAGCGTAAGCCGTTTGGTGATCGTGACCGCAAGCCGTTTGGTGACCGTCCGCGCCGTGAGGGCGAGGGTGACCGCCGTACCTTTGGCGGCGGAGAAAACCGCCGCCCGTTCGGCGACCGCCAGGACCGTGCACCCCGCGAGGACCGTGCCCCCCGTAGCTTCGACCGCGGCGACTCCGGCCCCCGCCAGTTTGGCCGCGACAGGGCTGAGGACCGCCCCGTACGCGTCCCCAACGCCCGCGACCTTCGCAGCGCGAACCGTCCGGACCGTGAGCGTTCGCCCGAAATCGACGAGGACGTCACGGGCAAGGAACTTGACCGCGCCACACAGCACCAGATCAAGACTCTGGAAGCCAACAGCGCGGAGTGGGTGGCCCGCCACCTCGTGATGGCCGGACGGCTCATCGACGACGAACCCGAACTGGCATTCCAGCACGCCCTCGCCGCCAGCCGCCGCGGGGGACGCCTTGCCGCCGTCCGCGAGGCAGTCGGCCTGACAGCCTATGCCGCCGGACACTACGGCGAGGCCCTGCGCGAGTTCCGCACCTACCGGCGGATCAGCGGTTCCAACGTCCACCTGCCCGTCATGGCGGACTGCGAACGTGGCCTGGGCCGGCCTGACCGCGCCCTGGACGTCGTCCGTTCCGAAGAGGCCCAGGACCTCGACGCCCCCGGGAAGGTGGAGCTGGCAATTGTCGCCTCCGGTGCCCGCGGCGACCTCGGCCAGCTGGATGCCGCCGTGGCGGAGCTGGAGATTCCGCAGCTGGACCTCAACCGCGCCTTCTCCTACAGCCCGCGCCTATTCCGCGCCTATGCCGATGCCCTGACAGCCGTTGGCCGCGAAACCGAGGCCGGAAAGTGGCAGCGGCAGGCCGTGGTTGCCGAGGAAGCACTGGGCCAGGGCATGGCAGAGGAACCCGACATCATCGACCTCGGCTGGGACGAGGAAGAGGAAGCCCGGGAAGAAGCCGAACGCCGGAAGCGGATTGCGCATGCCGCAGGCACGTCGGCGCAGGACGGAAGCGAGTCTTCCGACAGGCAGGCGGCCCCCGGGATCAGCGCCGAGGAGGAAGCTGCAGCACAGCGTCCCTCAGCCGATGCAGCGGAAGGGAACCTGGACGACGCGGAGGCGGACTACTTCGAATCCGACGACGCCGAGTCCGACGAGGATTCCGTCGAGCCCGACGAGGAGGCTGAAACCGGGGATGCTGAAGCCGGGGACGCGGAAAACGCTGACCTTGAAGCTGAGCACACCGAACAGCAGGATGCTGACCGGCGCCACAACGGCTCGGAGGACTAGCCCGGCATGAGTGATGCCCATCTGATTTCGCGGTTCGACGCGCTGCTGTCCGACCTGGACGGCGTGGTCTACGCTGGCGCCCACGCCATCCCGGGAGCGGTGGAGTCGCTGCAGCGGCTGGCCGGGATCGGTGTCGGACTGGGATACGTCACCAACAACGCCTCCCGCACGCCGGCGCAGGTGGCCGCCCACCTGCGCGAGCTTGGCGCCCCCGCCGAGGACCAGCAGGTGGTGAGCTCGTCCCAGGCCGGGGCCGACCTGCTGGCGTCGCTGCTGCCCCCGGGCGCTGCCGTGCTCATAACCGGAAGCCCGGCACTGGCCCACGAGGTTGAGCTCGTTGGCCTAAAGCCGGTCCACGGCGCGCAGGACAATCCCGTGGCCGTGGTGCAGGGCTTCAACCCTGCGATCGGCTGGAAGGACCTCGCCGAGGCAGCGTTCGTCCTGGCAGACGCAGACGTGCTCTGGGTTGCCACGAACACCGACATGTCCATCCCGCAGGCCCGCGGGATGGCTCCCGGCAACGGAACCCTGGTGGGCGCCGTGGCCGCCGCAACCGGCCGGCGGCCGCTCGTCGCCGGCAAGCCGGAGGCTCCGCTCTTCCACGCCGCGGCCAAGCGGCTATCGTCGGACCGGCCGCTGGTGGTCGGCGACCGGCTGGACACCGACATCCTGGGCGGCAACCGGGCGGGCTTCGCCACGGTGGCCGTGCTGACCGGCGTCGACACCCTGGAAACCATGCTGGCGGCCCGGACCGATGAGCGGCCCCGCTACATCATCCGGGACCTGAGCGGCCTCTACGAGGCATACCCGGAATTCGACAACGACGGCGGGACGTTCCGTTGCGGGACCGCCACCGCAACCGTGGCCGGAGACGCCATCCGCATCACCGGCCACAAGGACAACCTGGATTCGTGGCGCGCGGCGTGTGCCGCATGGTGGGCGGCCCGGCCCGACGCCGACGGCCCCACGGCTCCCGAACTCGAGTGGCTGGATCAATAGACTGGTGCCATGCCCGAGTTGAACAACGACGCGTCGAACGGCGCAGTGCACGAGACCGCAGCTCACGACGCAGCAGTTCAGGGGACCGCTGTGCCGGATACCGCCTGGCCGGAGCTGGCACTGCCCTCCGGCCGCGGTGATGACGGCATCGCCGACACAGCGGTGCTGGCCATCCTGGACCGGGTCCGCGACGTTCCCGGACTCCCGGTTTCGGAGCACCCGGCCGCGTACGCAGACATGCACGACGCCCTGCTGGAAGCCCTGAACAAAGAGCCACAGCACGAAGAGCCGCAGTATGACGTGCCGCGTGAACAGCCGCAGCCTGGTGCGGGTGCCGCCTGACCATGCCCAGACTCGACCAACTGCTCGTCAGCCGGGGACTGGCCCGGTCCCGCACCCACGCCGCC
Organism: Arthrobacter sp. UC242_113; assembly: GCF_044054585.1. Classification (NCBI taxonomy): domain Bacteria; kingdom Bacillati; phylum Actinomycetota; class Actinomycetes; order Micrococcales; family Micrococcaceae; genus Arthrobacter; species Arthrobacter sp. UC242_113. The sequence goes on from NZ_CP171968.1 coordinate 830,571, forward strand.
CGGCTCATCGCCGAAGGCAAGGTGTCCTCCGACGGCGACGTCCTCTCCAAAGCGTCGCTGCAGGTGGGCGACGACCGTGACCTGAGCGTCGCGGAAGACGCGGCGGACGCCTACGTCAGCAGGGCCGGCCACAAACTGGCCGGCGCGCTGGACGCCTTCCCCGAAGTCGCCGTCGGCGGCAAACGGTGCCTTGACGCCGGAGCCTCCACCGGTGGCTTCACCGACGTCCTGCTGCGGCGGGGAGCCGCGCACGTGGTGGCGGTCGACGTCGGGCACGGCCAGCTGGTGCCGCAGCTCCGCAGCGATCCGCGCGTGAGCGTGCACGAAGGTCTGAACGTCCGTTACATGGACGCCGGCCAGATTGGCGGCCCGGCAGAGATCACGGTTGCCGACCTGTCCTTCATCTCCCTGACCCTGGTGCTGGCGCCGCTGGCCGCATGCACCGCGCCGGGCGGCGACCTGATCCTCATGGTCAAGCCGCAGTTCGAGATCGGCAAGGAACGGCTCGCCCGCACGGGAGTGGTCAACTCGGAGCGCGAACGGCGGCTGGCTGTCGGTAAAGTGGCGGGGGCGGCGCTCGACGCCGGCTTGGAACTGCGGGGGCTGGCCATCAGCCCGCTGCCTGGCCAGGACGGAAATGTCGAATACTTCCTGTGGATAACGCAAAGAATGTCCGAAGACTTGCCTAAGATCGAAGAGCGGGACGCAGCTGTCGCTGCGTTGCTGGGAAAGATCTGGCCGAATCACTAGAGAGCGGAAGCCGATGAGCAGGCGTGTACTGGTACTTGCCCACACCGGCCGCGAGGAATCCCTAAAGGCGGCCTGGGAAGCGTGCGCCCAGCTCCACGCCTTCGGCATCATCCCCGTTATGCAGAAGTCCGAGCTGGGCGACATGGAGGGCTTCTTCGGCGCGATGGACCAACCGGTCGAGATCCTCGACGACCATATCCAGCTTCCGGACGTCGAACTGGTCATGGTCCTGGGCGGGGACGGGACCATACTGCGGGCGGCCGAGCTGGTCCGCGAATTCGATGTACCGCTCCTGGGCGTGAACCTCGGCCATGTCGGTTTCCTCGCCGAGAGCGAGCGTGCGGACCTCGCCCAGACAGTCGAATGGATCGCCAGCCGTGACTACACGGTGGAGGAGCGCATGACCATCGACGTCCAGGTCTGGGTCCGCGGCCAGAAGATTTGGCACACCTGGGCCCTGAACGAGGCCGCCATCGAAAAAGGCGACCGGGAGCGCATGCTGGAACTGGTCACTGAGGTGGACGAGCGCCCGCTGACCTCCTTCGGCTGCGACGGCGTGGTGCTCGCGACGCCCACCGGATCCACCGCGTACGCGTTCTCGGCCGGCGGCCCTGTTGTGTGGCCCGAAGTGGAAGCCCTCCTGATTGTGCCCATCAGCGCGCACGCCCTCTTCGCCAAGCCGCTGGTAGTTTCGCCCCGGTCCCGGCTGGCCGTGGAAGTACTGAACCGGACGGATGCCCTGGGCGTGCTCTGGTGTGACGGCCGGCGTTCCGTGGACCTGCCGCCCGGCGCCCGCGTCGAGGTCACCAGGTCGGCCACGCCTGTCCGCCTGGCCCGCACGCACCAGACGCCTTTTTCGGGCCGGCTGGTCCGCAAGTTCCAGCTTCCCATCCATGGTTGGCGCGGCCCCGTACCGCAGTCCGAGGAAATCCATACCGGTCCGGTACCGATTGTGCGCACGCCCCGGACCATGGCACCGCCCTCGGCCCTCCGGCCGTACGAACGCGGTCCAGAATCCGATCCTCCGACTGAAGAGTGAAGCATGCTTGAAGAACTGAGAATCCGCGATCTCGGCGTCATCACCGACGCCACGCTGCCGCTGGGCCCCGGGCTCAGCGTTGTCACCGGCGAGACCGGTGCCGGCAAGACCATGGTGGTCACCGCCGTCGGGCTGCTGCTGGGGGCCCGGTCGGATGCCGGCGCCGTGCGCAGCGGCGCCAAGAGCGCCTCTGCGGAAGCGGTGGTGCACCTGGAATCGGGGCACCTCGCCCTGGAACGCGCCAGGGACGCCGGTGCTGAGATTGAGGAGTTCGACGGCGGCGCGGAACTTCTGCTGTCACGCCGCCTGGGTGCCGACGGACGCAGCAGGGCCTTCCTCGGCGGGCGGGCCGCCCCGGTGGGCGTGCTGGCCGAAATAGGCGAGTCCCTCGTGGTGGTGCACGGACAGACGGACCAGATCCGGCTCAAGGGCGCAGCGGCACAGCGCGAAGCCCTCGACAAGTTCGCGGGGGACGGGCTGGCGTCGGCGCTCGGCGGATTCCAGAACCTCTACACCTCCTGGAAATCCAGCCAGGCAGAGCTGGATTCACTCCGCAGCGCCGAGCGCGAGCGGCTCCGCGAGGCCGAGTCCCTGGAAGCCGCGCTTGCGGAGATCGACGCCGTGGACCCGCAGCCGGGGGAGGACGAGGCCCTCAAAGCCGAAGCCGTCAAGCTGGCCAACGTCGAGGAACTCCGGATCGCCGCCACCACCGCGCACCAGGCCCTCATTGCCGAGGACTTCGGCGAGGCCGGCGACGCCACGTCGCTCGTCGATGCGGCCAAGCGGACCCTGGAACACGTGGCCGAACACGACGAGGAGCTCGGATCTGCGGCCGCCCGCCTGGCCGAGGTGGGATTCCTGCTCAACGACATCGCCACCGAGCTGGCCAGCTACCAGGCCGGACTGGACTCGGAGGGCCCGGAGCGCTTGGCCGAAATCGAAGAGCGCCGGGCGTCCCTGGCCAAGCTGGTGCGGAAGTACGCGCCGAGCATCGACGAGGTCCTTGAATGGGCGGAGACCGCCCGGGCCCGCTTTGACGAACTGCAGGGCGACTCGACGCGGATCGAAAACCTGGAAGCCGAGGTGGCCAGGGCCGCAGCCGAGCTGAAGAAACAGGCCGCGGCCATCAGCAAGGTCCGCGCCAAAGCCGCCAAGGACCTTTCCGCGCGGGTCAGCGCCGAGCTGAAGGCCCTCGCCATGGCTGACGCCACCCTGGTGATCACTATCGAGGCCGCCGCCCAGCTGGGACCTTACGGCGCGGACGAGATCTCCTTCCTGCTGCAGCCGCATTCCGGCGCTCCGGCCCGGCCGCTGGGCAAGGGCGCGTCCGGCGGCGAGCTTTCCAGGGTCATGCTGGCCATCGAAGTGGTGCTGGCGGCCGTGGACCCCGTGCCGACTTTTGTCTTCGACGAGGTCGACGCCGGGGTGGGCGGGCGTGCCGCCGTCGAGATCGGCCGGCGGCTGGCCATGCTGGCCCGCCATGTCCAGGTCCTGGTGGTGACGCACCTGCCGCAGGTGGCGGCGTTCGCCGATCAGCACATCCGTGTGACCAAAACCTCGGTTCGCGGTTCCGACGGGTCCACCGCCAAGGGCTTCACCTCCAGCGACGTCCAGCTCCTCGACGAGGCCGAACGCGTGAAGGAACTGGCCCGGATGCTGGCAGGCCAGGAGGACTCCGAAACCGCCCAAGCGCACGCCCAGGAGCTTCTGGACGACGCCAAGCTCCTGCCGCAGAAGGCCTGAGCCGGGCGAAGGCCCTGCGGCCCCAGGCGGACCCCTTGCCGCGGGCTCTGCTATTGCTTGCAGCGCGCGGACAGGGAAAACTGAAGCCTTTGGGGACGCATACCCGATCCGTGGAAGGCTCAATTGATGATAGGCTCGAATTCCGTGGTGCAGCGATCAAATTCCCGTGTAAATTCCCGGTTCCCGGGCTCGTCCAAGACGACCAAACACATCTTCGTCACCGGCGGTGTGGCGTCCTCGCTAGGCAAGGGACTGACGGCCTCAAGCCTCGGCCACCTTCTGCGGGCACGCGGCTTGTCTGTAACTATGCAGAAGCTCGATCCCTATCTGAATGTGGATCCGGGCACGATGAACCCCTTCCAGCACGGCGAGGTTTTCGTCACAGACGACGGTGCTGAAACCGATCTCGACATCGGACACTACGAGCGCTTCCTCGACGAAAACCTCGAGGGCTCGGCCAACGTGACCACCGGCCAGGTCTACTCCACCGTCATCGCCAAGGAACGCCGCGGCGAGTACCTCGGGGACACCGTCCAGGTCATCCCGCACATCACCGATGAGATCAAGCGCCGGATGCGGCTTCCCGCCGAGGGCAAGAACGCGCCGGACGTCATCATCACGGAGATCGGCGGCACGGTCGGCGACATCGAGTCGCAGCCCTTCCTCGAGTCCGCCCGCCAGGTCCGCCAGGACGTCGGCCGGACCAACGTCTTCTTCCTCCACGTTTCCCTGGTCCCGTACATCGGTCCTTCGCAGGAGCTGAAGACCAAGCCCACGCAGCACTCCGTGGCCGCCCTCCGCTCCATCGGCATCCAGCCGGAAGCCATCGTGATCCGCTCGGACCGCGAGGTTCCCGAGGCCATGCGCGAGAAGATCGGCCGCATGTGCGACGTCGACATCGACGCCGTGGTCAACGCCGCCGACGCCCCCAGCATCTACGACATCCCCAAGACCCTGCACACCCAGGGCCTGGATTCGTACATCGTCCGGGCGCTGGACCTGCCGTTCAAGGACGTCGACTGGACCAGCTGGGACAAGCTCCTCGAAGCTGTCCACAACCCCAAGCACGAGGTCGAGGTTGCCCTGGTGGGCAAGTACATCGACCTCCCGGACGCCTACCTCTCCGTCACGGAGGCCCTGCGCGCCGGCGGCTTCGCCAACGACGCCAAGGTCAAGATCCGCTGGGTGCCGTCCGACGAATGCGAAACCCATGAAGGTGCGGTGCGATCCCTGGAGGGTGTTGACGCCATCTGCGTTCCCGGCGGCTTCGGCATCCGCGGACTGGAAGGCAAGCTGGGCGCCCTGAAGTTCGCACGCGAGTCCCGGCTGCCCGTACTGGGACTCTGCCTTGGCCTGCAGTGCATGGTCATCGAGTACGCCCGCAACGTCGTCGGAATGGAGGGTGCCTCCTCCAGCGAGTTCGAGCCGGACTCCAAGTACCCGGTCATCGCCACGATGGAAGAGCAGCTGGAATTCGTCGAGGGCCGCGGCGACCTTGGCGGCACCATGCGCCTGGGCCTCTACGAGGCCAAGCTGGCCGAGGGCTCGGTCATCGCCGAGACCTACGGCACCACCACCGTCAGCGAACGCCACCGCCACCGGTACGAGGTGAACAACAAGTACCGCGAGCAGATTGCTGCCGAGGGCCTGGTGTTCTCCGGCACGTCGCCGGACGGCAAGCTGGTGGAATACGTGGAACTGCCCCGCGAGGTTCACCCCTACTACGTGGCCACCCAGGCGCACCCGGAACTGAGCTCGCGGCCCACCCGCCCGCACCCGCTCTTTGCCGGCTTGGTGAAGGCGGCTCTGGACCACCAGAGCGGCAGCGCCGGGAGCGGTTTCGAACCCGCGGCGGCCGGCTCCGGCGAAGCCGCCGCAGAGTAATTTCACAGCACCCATAGAGTAAGGACGGCGCGATGCCCGGTAATTCTGAAGACACCCCTGCTGACCGGCAGGTTTCGGATGCGCCGAGCCCGCGCCGTCTGCTCTCCCGGGAGCGTGTCTACAACGGCCGGATCTGGGACGTTGTCAGCGACAGCTTCAAGCTCACCGCCGAGGGTGACCCCTTGGTCCGCGACTACATCGAGCACCCCGGGGCCGTCGCTGTGCTCCCCATGAACGACGACGGCGAGGTGCTCCTGATCAAGCAGTACCGCCACCCCGTGGGCATGGACCTATGGGAGATTCCCGCCGGCCTGCTCGACGTCGAGGGGGAGGACTTCGTGGTGGGCGCCGCACGGGAGCTCGCCGAGGAAGCCGACCTGATCGCCAGTGACTGGAATGTCCTGGTGGACTTTTACAATTCGCCCGGATCCTCCAGCGAGGCGATCCGCATCTACCTGGCCCGCGGCCTCACCGAGGTCCCGCATCACGAACTCCACGTCCGCACGGACGAGGAAGCGGAAATCGAGCTGCACTGGATCCCGCTGGAGGATGCCGTGGCCGCCGTGCTGGAGGGGCGTCTGCACAACCCGTCCGCCGTCGTCGGAATCCTCGCGGCCGCTGCAGCGAAGGCGGACGGCTTCAGCGGACTACGGCCGGGCGACGCCCCCTGGCCGGCCCACCCCAGCCAGCGCTGATGGCCGCGGACACGGCGGCACCGGAGGATTCATCCGCCGCGGCGGCCACAAACCTGGCAGACGGCGCGGAAACCGCCCCGCCACAACGGCCCCGCACCGCGATTGACCGCGGCGTGACCGACTACCTGCAGCACATGGGCGTCGAACGGGGCCTGGCGGCAAACACTCTGTCCGCCTACCGCCGTGACCTCGCCCGGTACTCGACCTACCTCGCTGCCCAGGGCCTGAGCAGCCCGGCTGACATCACCCGCCACCACGTGACAGGCTTTGCCCAGGCCCTCTCTGACGGCGCCGACGGCGGTACCCCGCTGGGAGTGCGGTCCGCGGCGCGGACCGTGGTGGCCGTTCGGGGACTGCACCGCTTTTGGGCACTTGAAGGGACGACGACGGCGGACCCTGCCAGCGACGTGCACCCGCCGATGCCCGGCAAGCGGCTGCCCAAGGCCATCACCGTGGACGAAGTCACGAAGATCCTGGAAGCCGCCGGCACAGACACCGCAACCGGTCTCCGGGACCGGGCGCTGCTCGAATTCCTTTATTCCACCGGAGCCCGGATCAGCGAAGCCGTGGGCCTGGACGTCGACGACCTCTCGGTGGCCGCCGCCGAATCCGGCCCGGCCATCGTACGGCTGTTCGGAAAGGGCTCCAAGGAACGCCTCGTCCCGCTCGGCTCATTCGCGGCCCGCGCCCTCGACGCCTACCTGGTCCGGGGCCGCCCACTGCTCGCGGGGAAGGGCAAGGGCACCCCTGCGCTGTTCCTCAACGCGAGGGGCGGGCGCATCAGCCGGCAAAGCGCCTGGACCATCCTTAAAGCCGCGGCGGACAAGGCCCAGATCGCCAAGGATGTGTCCCCGCACACGCTGCGGCACTCCTTCGCCACCCACCTGCTCGAAGGCGGAGCGGACGTCCGCGTGGTCCAGGAGCTGCTCGGCCATGCCTCGGTGACCACCACACAGGTGTATACCCTGGTCACCGCCGACACGCTGCGGGAGGTCTACGCGGCAGCGCACCCCCGGGCCCTGGGATAATTCCGGCTCCTGCATCAACGTGCGGATAGCGCCGCACCGCTAGGCTGGTTTGCATGACTTCCGTGCCCGTCACCCTCTGCTTCCTGCTACGGGAACGCGCGGAGGTTGGGCCTGAAGTGCTCCTTGGCCTGAAGAGGACCGGCTTCGGAACTGGCAAAATTGTTGGACTCGGCGGCCACGTGGAGGCCGGCGAGACCGATGCGCAGGCGGCGTGCCGGGAGGTGCTGGAGGAAGCCGGCGTCGTTGTCCTCGAAGAGGACCTGTTGGACGCGGGAACAGTGCAGTTCATTTTTCCCGCCCGCCCTGACTGGAACATGTCCACCAGCCTGTTCACCACCCGCCGGTGGGCCGGTGAGCCCGTCGAGAGCTCCGAAATCATTCCGGAGTGGTTCCTGATTTCCGCCCTTCCGCTGGAGCGCATGTGGCAGGATGCTGAGCACTGGCTGCCCCTGGCTCTGGCCGGGAGCGTCGTCGATGCTGTCATCACCCTGAACGGGGACAACGAGACCGTGGCGTCCGCCGAATATTCTTTCCGGGCCGTGTAACCGCCCATGTCCTGGCGGAAACTATACGGTTAGCCTGCCAGATCAGGACACTACTTCTTTAGGTTTGGGGGAGATGTGGATTCGGAACGCGAACTGGCGTTCATCGCCGTTCACAGGGATAGCTATCCGCGGGTTTACAGGTACGTGCGGCGGCGGGTGGAATCGCCGGAACTCGCTGAAGAGCTCGCCGCCGACGTGTTCCGCGTCGTATGGCAGAAATGGCACGACCAGCCGCGCTCGGACATCGCCTGGCTTTTGACCGTGGCGCGGAACCTGATTGGAAATGCCTACCGGAGCCGCGACCGCCGCGTGGCGCTGCAGGCAAAGCTCCGGGCGTCGGCAGAGCTCCGCTCCGGCGCGGAGTCCGAGGACCTGGTGGTCCATGACGCCATGGCCGCGCTGCGCGACAGTGAGCGCGACATCCTGCAGTTGGCCTACTGGGACGAATTGAGCGTGGCGGAGATCGCCGGCGTCCTGCAGTGCAGCACGGCTGCCGCCAAGGTCCGCCTGCACCGTGCCAGGGCCGCCTTCCGCAAGCAAATGCCCGTCGGCGCCCCGTCTGAAAGACAGAGCTCGGGAAGACAGAGCTCGGGCAAACAGAATTCGGCTACACAGAAGATGGGTGCATGAGATGGATCCGATCAAAAACCTGATTGCCGGGGCTGACCCGCTCCGCAGCGATCCTGCCGTGCCCGATGCCGACGAGGCCCTTCGGCAAGTGACCAGCGGACTCCCGATGTTTACGGACAGCCTGCCGCCCAACGTCTTGCGGTTCGAGCACCGGAAACGACGGCGGGCCCGCGTGGCCGCTGCGGTGACCCTGGCGGCCGCAGCGGTGACTGCCGGTGTGCTGGTGGCGACGAACGTCGGACCGCTGGCATCGGGGCCCGCTCCGGCGGGCACCGCGCTGCCGTCCGCTTCCGAAACGACGGGGCCGGCCAAGCCAACGCCGTCGGCGACGCCCTCCGCAACATCGTCGGCGACAGCAACTCCGGCGCCAACAGGCACTGCCGCCGCAGTTTCGTGGACCACTTTCACGGACGCCACCGGCCAGGCCACCTTTGAGCACCCGCTGGGGTGGACGGTGTCCCAAACGCCGCAAACCATCGACGGCGGTTCCTACAACATCGTCGAGTTGAAGAACGCCGCCGGCAAGACCATGGCCACTCTCAGGTTGGTTTATGACGCCACGGGCGGCCCGGTCTGCCCGGATCCGAAGCCGTACCAGACCCTCGACTCGGTAATAGTCGACATTCCGCAGAAGGCCGCCAAACTCAGGGAACACCCCCAGGGCCCGTCCGCCTTTGTCTTCCGCGTGATCCAGGGAGACAAGGTCTATGGGTCCCTCGCCCTGACTGACGGAGAGCTGGCTCCGCAGACCACGACGTGTGGCTTGTACAACGGAATCCTCGGCCCGGACAATGTCCCCTTCGCGCAATTTGGCGACACTGTTTGGCTCACGGCGGACGGAAAGGACGCCCCGCTCACGTTCGACTCGGTCGCCGAGGCTAAGGCATACATGGGAACGCAGGAGTACAAGGACCTCAAGCGAATGCTGGTTTCCCTTGCGCTGCAACCTGCCGCCTCCTGAGAACCGGCGATAAAGGACGCCGGGCCGGCCACCCGAAAAGGTGACCGGCCCGGCGTCGTACGCTTTACAGCCGTACGCGTTGCAGGTGAGCGGCTACGGCACGTGCCGTTCGTCCGGACCGTTGTAGGCACTCAGCGGGCGGATGAGCGAGTTGGCGTTCAGCTGCTCCATGAAGTGGGCGGTCCAGCCCGTGATCCGGCTGGCCACGAACAGCGGCGTGAACATGTTCGTGTCGAAGCCCATGAGGTGGTACGTGGGGCCGGCCGGGTAGTCGAGGTTCGGTTTGATGCCCTTGGCCTCGTCCATGGCCGATTCGAGCCCGTTGTACAGGCCCAGCAGTTCGGGCCGGCCGTAGTGGGCGATCATCTTGTCGAGTGCCGCCTTCATGGTGGGCACGCGGGAGTCGCCGTGCTTGTAGACCCGGTGGCCGAAGCCCATGACCTTCTTTTTCTGGGCCAGGGCGTTTTCCATCCATGCCTTGGCGCGGTCGGCGGCTTCCTCAAGGGACTCCTCGGGCCGGATGCCGATCTCGTCGAAGGTGTGCATCACGGCCTCGTTCGCCCCGCCGTGCAGCGGCCCCTTGAGAGCACCGATGGCGCCGGTCACCGCCGAATGGAGGTCGGACAGCGTGGACATGATGACGCGCCCGGCGAACGTGGAGGCGTTGAAGGAGTGCTCCGCGTAAAGAATCATGGAGACGTTGAAGGCCTCCACCACCTCGGCGACGGCCTCCTCGCCGAAGGTCATCCACAGGAAGTTGGCCGAGTAGCCGAGGTCGTCCCGCGGCTCCACCGGTTCAACGGGGCGTCCCGCCGCGTGGCGGCGCCGCTGGTCGTACGCCACCACGGCCGGCATCGCGGCAAACAGGTCCAGGGCCTTGGCCATGTTGGCCTCCCGGGAGGAATCCTCCGCGAGACTGTGGCGGGCGCCCATGACCGATGCGGCGGTGCGGCAGACATCCATGGGGTGCGACGTCGTCGGCAGGGCATCAACCACCTGCTTGACCACGGGATCCAGCGGCCGTCCGGCGCGCTCCCGGGCCGTGAAGTCAGCCAGCTCGCCGGAAGACGGCAACTCGCCGTTCCACAAGAGGTAAGCGACCTCTTCGAAGCTGCACCTGGCGGCGAGCTCCTGGACGGGATAGCCGCGGTACAGCAATGAGTTCGTGTCGGGATTGACCTTGGAGACGGCGGTGTAGTCCACCACGACGCCGGCGAGGCCCTTCTTGATCTCTTCTTCAGCCATGCTGAACTCCTTCGTTCCTTGCGTGTTACCGGCCGGAGGGGCCGGTGGTCCTGCGGGGATTTGGGTGTCAGTCGGTCCCGGGGATCCGGAAGTTGAAGACACCGGTGTCAAAGCGGTTGTAGGCCTCGTAATCCACCAGGTCGTACAGCCGCGCGCGCGTCAGCATGCTCCCTACCTGCGCTTCCTGCGTTCCGTCAGCCTTAATTGAGTCCAGCGTACGCTCAGCCGCCCCCATGGCACTACGGAGCAGGGTCACCGGATAAATCACCATGTTCACGCCCACATCCTGCAGCTGGTCCACGGTGAAGAGGTCGCTCTTGCCGAACTCGGTCATGTTGGCCAGGATCGGCACGTCAACGGCGTCACGGATGGCCTGGAATTCCTCCAGCGTGGCCATGGCTTCGGGGAAGATAGCGTCCGCACCCGCCTCCACCAGGGCCTTGGCGCGGTCCTTGGCAGCGTCCAACCCTTCCACCGCACGGATGTCCGTGCGTGCCATGATGAGGAAGTTCGGGTCCCGCCGCGCATCGGCCGCGGCCCGGATCCGCTTGGTGGCGGTGTCCAGGTCCACGACGTTCTTGCCGTCGAGGTGGCCGCAGCGCTTGGGGTTGAACTGGTCCTCGATGTGGCAGCCGGCGAGCCCGGCGTTTTCCAGTTCCTGCACGCTGCGGGCCACGTTCATGGGCTCGCCGAAGCCGGTGTCCGCATCGACGATGCAGGGCAGGTCGGTCATCCGGGCGATCTGGCCGGCCCGGGTGGCGACCTCGGTCAGGGTGGTCAGGCCGATGTCCGGCAGGCCGAGGTCATTGGCCAGGACGGCGCCGGAGATGTAGACCCCGGCGAAGCCCTTTTCCTCGATCAGCCGGGCGGAGAGCGGGTTGAACGCTCCGGGGAACTGCTGGATGGTTCCGGAAGCCAGCAGTTCACGGAAGCGCAGCCGCTTCTGCTCGGGCGTGGTCTTGGAGTACAGCATCTAGAACAGCCCCTTCGGCGCGGCGCTAAAGTCGATGACGCCGGGCGCCGCTGCGATGTTGAGCTGGTCCAGTTCGCCGGATTTGAGTTCGGGGAGGCGTTCGACGGCGGCGAGGAACCTTTCGATCTCAGTCTCGTCCACGAGGCCGGCAGCCAGCGTGCGGAACTTGTTCACGTACTGTTCGCGGGTGAACGGGCGGGCACCGAGGGGGTGGGCGTCGGCTACGGCGATCTCGTCCCGGATGACGGTGCCGTCCGTGAGCGTGATTTCCACCGAACCTCCGAAGGCCTTCTCCGAGATGTCCAGGGAGTGGTAGCGGCGGGTCCACTCCGGGTCCTCCACGGTGGAGACCTTCTGCCACAGGTCCACGGTGTCCGGGCGGGCGGCGCGTTCGGGGGAGTAGGAGTCCACGTGGTGCCAGGCCCCGTCCTGTAGTGCGACGGTGAAGATGTACGGGATGGAGTGGTCCAGGGTTTCCCGGCTGGCGGTGGGGCTGTACTTCTGGGGGTCGTTGGCGCCGGAGCCGATCACGTAGTGGGTGTGGTGGCTGGTCTTGATCAGGACGGACTTCACGTTCGCCGGATCTGTGGCTTCGGGGTGTTCCCTGTTCAGCTTGCGGGCGAGGTCGATCCAGGCCTGGGCCTGGTACTCGGCCGAGTGTTCCTTGGTGTAGGTGTCCAGGATGGCGCGCTTGGCCTCACCGGGCGTCGGCAGCGGAACCTCGTAGGAGGCGTCCGGGCCGTCCAGCATCCAGGCGATCACGCCGTCCTCGCCTTCATAGATCGGCACCGGCGACGTCTGTCCGCGCATCGACCTGTCCACCGCCTCGACCGCCATCTTCCCGGCGAAGGCCGGTGCGTGCGCCTTCCACGTGGAAATCTCGCCCTTGCGCGACTGCCTCGTGGCAGTGGTGGTGTGCAGGGCCTGACCCACGGACTGGAAGATGGTTTCGACGTCCAGCCCCAGGAGGGTGCCGATGCCGGCGGCTGCAGAGGGGCCGAGGTGGGCCACGTGGTCGATCTTGTGCTTGTGCAGGCAGATCGCCTTTACCAGGTTCACCTGGATCTCATAGCCGGTGGCGATGCCGCGGATCAGGTCCTGGCCGCTGGAGCCAACGTGCTGGGCGACGGCCAGGACCGGCGGAATGTTGTCGCCGGGGTGCGAGTAGTCCGCCGCCAGGAAGGTGTCGTGGTAATCCAGTTCCCGGACCGCCACGCCGTTCGCCCACGCCGCCCACTCCGGTGACACCCGTTCACCGATGCCGAAGACCTTGGCACCCTTGCCGCCGCTGGACGGGCCGTGCGTCAGGGCCTGTGCCCGGGCCGCAACGATGGGCGCGCGGTTCAGCGAGGCGATGGCCACCGAGGCGTTGTCGATGATCCGGTTGATGACCATGTCCGTGACGTCCTCTGTGACCGCTACCGGGTCGGCTGCCACGACGGCAATCTTGTGGGCGAGCTGCTGTTCGCGTGGGAGGTTTTCCTCGCTCTTGTATACGCGGACGTGGTGTTCCTTAACCATGGGATTCCTTCTGAGCGGGTGTGTGGACGGCTTTGACGTGGGAAAGACTGCGGTGCAGGTGGACGGTGGTGGCTGCTTCGGCAAGTCGCGGGTTGCCTTCGGCGATGGCTTCGGCGATGGCGGCATGTTCGGCTGCCGCGGCTGCGAGCCGGGCGTGGTCGTCGGCGGCCAGCCTGCGGACCCGGACAAGGTGGACGCGCAGGCTCCGCATGGCCTGCGCCAGGTAGGAGTTGGCGATGGCAGCATCGATGGCTGCATCCAGGCGGCCGACAAGCTCGTAATAGTCGTGCCGGGCGGGATCCGGGGAGTTGAGCAGGGCAGGCGCGTCCAGCAGCTCGCTCTGGAGCTGGAGGAAGACGTCGGCATCTCCGCGTTGGGCTGCCAGCGCGGCAGCCTTTCCCTCGAGGGTTTCGCGGAGCTCGAACAGCTCGTCGATGTCGTCCAGTGAGATATCCGTGACGACGACGCCGCGGCCGCCCGGCGTCGTCAGCCCCTCCGCCGTCAGGCGGCTCAGCGCCTCCCGGAGCGGCGTGCGTGAGACGCCGAGGCGTTCAGATTGTTCGACTTCGGCGAGTACCGTGCCGGGGAGAAGGCGCCATTCGATAATGTCGTCGCGCAGCGCCGCATAGGCTCTGTCACTGGCACGCATTTCGTCTCCCTTCTTCGGCTGGACTTAAATTGAGTGTATACACAGGCTGCAGTATTGCCTAGCTATTCCGGCGGCCTTACTTCTCATCTTCGGAGCAGTGTATACAAACCCTACCGCTGGAGGCGCCCAGAGCTGCTACAGAGTTTTCGTTTTTGAGCGGCTCAGAAAAACTTTCCAATCCGGCCCGCTTGTGGGGCCAGATCCACCCTTTAATGTCAGTGCCCCCTGCCATGCTGTGGGTATGGATGCGAAGGCGGTGCAGACAGTGGAGGGCGTGGAGTCCTCTGTCGCCGCGTTGGCGGTTTTTGTTCGTGAGGCCGCCGGCGTCGAGGCCGGTTTCGGGGCAGCCCGGCCGGGTGGTGATCCGCTGCGGAATCAGGCGGATGCCTGGTTGGATGCGTTGGCCGAGGCTGCGAGGTTGGAGGCCCGGGTGGCGGCGTTGAAGGTGCAGGCCGCGGCCGGTTTCGCCGCTGCGGAGGCGGTTTTGGCGGCTCCTGATGCTTCCCGGTCGGAGCGGGACGTGCTGCAGATGTCAGTGACGGCGGAGGTGGCGGGCGCGCTAACGCTGAGTGAGGGGTCGGCGGCCCGGTTTCTGGAGGAATCGGCCAGGCTGAGCAGGGACCTGCCGTTGACGCTGGCCGCGCTCGGGTCAGGAACAGTCTCCTGGCAGCACGCGCGGATCATGTGCGATGAGACCGAGGGGGTTGGATCCGGAAGCGGCCGCGGCGTTTGAGGCGCACTTCCTGGACCCGGACGCGCCCAACGCAGCGCGGGGTTGCCCGGCGGGGGAGCTGACGCCGGGCAGGTTCCGGGCGAAGGCACGGTATTGGCGGGAGCGGCACCATCCGGTCAGCATCGAGACCCGGCACACCAAGAGTGTGAAGGATCGGCGGCTGGAGTATGCCCCGGACCGGGACGGCATGGCCTGGTTCTCGGCGTACCTGCCGGCGGACCAGGCCGCCGGGATCTGGAACCGCACCACCGCCGCCGCCCGCGCCATGCAGGGCCCCACCGAGTCCCGGACCCTGACCCAGCTCCGCGTCGACGCCTTCGCCACGTGGCTGCTCACCGCAGGCCACCCGCTTGACGGCGCGGTTGACGGCCCGCCCCCAGATGTCCTGCCCGCAGACTCCACGCCGGCCAGTGAGATGCCAGCCGGTGATGCGCCAGCCGGTGATGCACTGGCCGGTGATGCGCTGGCCGGTGGTGTGCCGTCCCCCAAGGCGCAGGTGCTGGTCACCGTTCCGGTGTTCTCGTTGCTCGGCCTGTCCGATGAGCCGGCCACACTCGACGGGTACGGGCCGATCCCGCCGTCCATGGCCCGCAGGCTCGTCGCCGACGGCGCAACATCATTCCACCGCGTCCTCACCGACCCCCGCGACGGTGCGCCCCTGGAGATCGGACGCACCAGCTACCGGCTAACAAAACCAATGCGCCAAGTGCACGTTCCCCAACTGCAACAACCACTCCCTGGACAACGACGCCGACCACATCCTCGCCTGGGCCGACGGCGGCGGCACCGGCGTCGCCAACCTCGGCCAGCCCTGCCCGAAACACCATCGCCTGAAACACGCCACGGCGTGGAGACCGGTCGGCGCCACCCGTGACGCCCCACCAGGCTGGATCTCGCCCAAGGGACGGTCCTACCCGGCCGAGTACCAGGACTGGGAACCACCCACCTGGCCAGGACTGGCACGAACCAGCACCCGGCCAGGATTGGGCGGAGGACTGGCTGGAGCCGCAGGATAGACCCAAAGACCTGGATCCACCAATGCCTTTGGATCCCTGGCCCTACTGGCCCTTACCCGCGGCTGCCTGAAGGATTGTCCTCAGCGGGCCCCTGGGTGATGAGCTGTGCGAGTACCCGCGGTGCCCGTTGATGATCAGGCGCGGGACCAGCGGTATTCGTTCTCAGGGCGGCCCGGAGCGCCGTACCGTGCCGTACGGGAGACCGTTCCGGCGTCGGCAAGGTACTCAAGGTAGCGCCGCGCGGTGACCCTCGACATCCCCAAGGCGGTCATGACTTCGGTGGCAGAGACGGCCCCGGGCTGTTCCTTCATGAAGTCGCGGACGGCGTCGAGGGTTGAAGGGGCCAGGCCCTTCGGCAGCGGCAGCTCGGACGGCGCCCGCAGGCTGGCGAAGGCCTGGTCCACATCGCTCTGCGATGCGGCTGCCTTCGCCGACCCCGCCGCCGGTCCCGCCAGCTGCTCACGGAACTGCCGGTAGCTCTCCAGCTTG
Organism: Arthrobacter sp. UC242_113; assembly: GCF_044054585.1. Classification (NCBI taxonomy): domain Bacteria; kingdom Bacillati; phylum Actinomycetota; class Actinomycetes; order Micrococcales; family Micrococcaceae; genus Arthrobacter; species Arthrobacter sp. UC242_113. Next base: position 846,472 of record NZ_CP171968.1, read on the forward strand.
TCCGCGAACGTCGCGTAGGTGAACGGCTTGATGAGGTACTGCACGACGCCGATGGAGACGGCGCTGCGGACAATCGCCAGTTCCCGGACGGCTGTGATTGCGATGATGTCGGCAAAGTGCCCGGCGGAGCGCATCCGCCGGGCGATGTCCAGGCCATGCAGGTCCGGCAGGTTCATGTCCAGCAGAACCAGCTCCACGGGGCTGCCGGCGGCAGAGAACTCGGTGAGCATCCGGAGCGCCGACTGGCCGTCCGGGGCCGTTCCCGCCAGCGTGAATCCGTCCACCCTGCCCACGTAGGCGGCGTGTGCCGCAGCCGCTACGGGCTCGTCCTCGACGACGAGGACTCGAATGTCTGTCACGCGTGCTCCTCCGGGGGGCTCGATGCGGCCGTGCTGGACGGGATTGTGCTCGACGGCGGTGTGCTTGGTGGAAAGGTGTCCGGGAACGAAGTGTCTGGGAGCAACGTGTCCGAAGCGATCGTGGCCGGAAGCGCGATGTGGAAGCGTGCCCCGCCGGTGCTCGAGTTGCTGATGCTCATGGTACCGGCCAGGCGCTGGACGGCCTGTTTCACCAGTGCCAGGCCGAGGCCCCGCCCGAAGGGCCCGGCCGTCTTGGTGCTGAAACCGTAGCGGAACACGTCCTCCACAGCTGCCGGGTCAATGCCTTTGCCTGAATCCTGCACGGTGATGTCCAGGCTCCCGCCTGCCGTGTCCACCAGCAGCTCCACCCGCCTCGGTGCGGGGGCCTCGGCGGCAGCGTCGATGGCGTTGTCCAGCAGATTGCCAAGGACCGTGACCAGGTCCTGTACGAGCAACTCTCCGCTGAGGGCAGGCCCGGACGCCTCAACCACCAACTCGACGCCGCGCTCGTGGGCCTCGGCTGCCTTGCCCATGACTAGTGCGCTCAGTACCGGCTCCTGGACTGAACCCACCACGTCGTCCGTCAGTTGCTGGCTCAGCTCCAGGTCCTTGGTGGCAAAGTCGAGCGCCTCATCAGTCCGGCCCAGCTCCAGCAGGGAAACCATGGTGTGCAGGCGGTTTGCGTGCTCGTGGGTCTGCGCACGGAGGGCGTCGGAAAGTGTCCGCATGCTCTCAAGCTCGGTGCCCAGGGACTCGATCTCCGTGCGGTCCCGGATGGTGGCAACGGTGCCGAACAGCGGGCCCCGCTGCCGTCCGCCGGAGGATCCTGGCCCCACTGCAGGCCGCTGGTTAACCACCAGCACTCCGTCTCGGGTGAGGTGGATTTCGTCGTGGGCGGTGCGCCCCGATTCGAAGAGTTCCTTCAGGCTGGGGGCCAGGGGCAGCTCGGCGAGCAACGGCGTGGCCGCGTGGTCGTCCTCTGCTTCCCGCGGCTCCAGCCCCAGCAGTTCGGCCGCCTGGTCGTTGTAGATGACCACCCTTCCGGCCCGGTCAATCAGGACAACGCCTTCCCGGACCGAGTGCAGCACCGATTCGTAGTAGGCGAAGAGCTGGGCCAGCTGCTCGGGACCCCACCCCCTGGTCACGCGCCGCAGGTAGCGGCCGAGGAACCACGACGCGAGCGATCCGCCCGCGAGCAGGGAGCCGGAGACGGCCAGCAGCGCCGGCAGCCTGCCGGACACAGCCACGTCCACCGTATTGACGGTGACCCCGGCCGCCACCAGTGCGCGGACCGCGCCGCGGGCGTCCTTCACCGGGGCGATCGTCCGCACCGACGGACCCAGCGTTCCTGCGGTGATCTCGGTGAACACGCGGCCCTGCAGGGCCTCCTGGATCGAACCGATGTAGGGGCGGCCCAGCTCCTCGTCCAGCGGGTGCGTCCACCGCGTCCGGTCCGGCGCCATGATGGTGATGAAATCGGCTCCGGAATCGGCCATCACTTTCAGCGCGTACGGCTGCAGCTGCGCCGAGGGGTTTCCGGAGCCGGCGGCCTGCAAAACCAGCGGGTTATCGGCGATGGACGTAGCGAGGGCGCCCATCCGGCGGCCGGCCTCCTCGTAGGCATGGTCCCTGGCGTCTACAAAGACCGCCGTCCCGACGATGGCCGTGAGGGCCAGCATGAACAGCAGGTTCGCCACGAACAGCCGCCTCGCGATGCTCCAGCGGTGGATCATCAACACCTCCCATGACCAATATGAACGCAACGGTGAGCCAAGTCACTCTGTGGCGAATGATGGAAATCACAAAGGACCGACGCACGGAGCCCAGAGATTGTGCCGAAGCGTCTTCCAGATTATCCATAAGGAGAGACAAGATGGCTTCTCAACGAGGAGAGTCGGCAGCGCCGGCTAAAGCCGAGCGTAAGGGACTCGACAAGTCCCATTACCTGTACATCGCGGTTATCGCAGCCGTCATCCTCGGCGCTCTGGTGGGACTGCTGTTCCCCGAGGTCGGAAAATCACTCAAGCCCCTCGGTGACGGCTTCATCAAGCTGATCAAGATGATGATCGCCCCGGTCATTTTCTGCACCATCGTGCTGGGCATCGGCTCCATCGCCAAGGCGGCCACCGTTGGTAAGGTCGGCGGCCTGGCACTCGGCTACTTTGTCGTAATGTCCACCTTCGCGCTGGCGATCGGCCTCGTCGTCGGCAACATCATCCACCCGGGCGAAGGCCTGAAGCTCACGCCGTACGACCCCAACAAAAAGGCGGCCACGGACAGCACGGTGGACTTCCTGCTGGGCATCATCCCCGGCGACGTTCCGGTGCTTCCCACCCTGCTCGCTGCCATCCTCGTCGGCTTCGCGCTGCAGAAGATGGGCCCGTCGGGCGCGCCGATCCTGAAGGCCATCGGCCACGGCCAGGCCCTGGTCTTCCGCATCCTGATCATGATCATGTGGCTTGCCCCGGTGGGCGCCTTCGGTGCCATCGCCGCCGTGGTCGGCGCCACCGGCTTCCAGGCCATCGTGAGCATGTTCACCCTGATGATCGCGTTCTACATAACCTGTGCGCTGTTCATCGTCGTCATCCTCGGCGGCCTGCTGCAGGTTGTCACCGGCGTGAACATCTTCAAGCTGATGAAGTACCTGGCCCGCGAATACCTGCTGATCTTCTCGACGTCGTCCTCCGAGGCCGCACTGCCCCGCCTCATCGCCAAGATGGAGCACCTGGGCGTCTCCAAGCCTGTTGTCGGCGTGACGGTTCCCACCGGTTACTCCTTCAACCTGGACGGCACGGCCATCTACCTGACCATGGCGTCGCTCTTCGTGGCCAACGCGATGGGCACCCCGCTGGACCTCGGCGCGCAGATCTCCCTGCTGATCTTCATGATCATTGCCTCCAAGGGTGCGGCCGGCGTCACCGGCGCCGGACTGGCCACGCTTGCTGCCGGACTGCAGGCTCACCGGCCCGAGCTCCTGGGCGGCGTCGGCATGATCGTCGGCATCGACCGCTTCATGTCCGAGGCCCGTGCACTGACCAACTTCACCGGCAATGCCGTCGCCACCCTGCTGGTCGGCACCTGGGTCAAGGAGGTCGACGGCGAACAGGTCAACCGCGTGCTGTCCGGCGAGGAACCGTTCGACGAACAGACCATGGTGGCGCACCACCACGGCGCGGTGGAAGCCCCCGCAGCCGCCATGCCGGCCAAGGCCTAGGGTCCAACGCCAGTACAGCCAGAATGAAACCGCCCGCACAGGCCCCTGCCTGTGCGGGCGGTTTCATTGCCGCGCAAAAGGCCAACCTTCGACCTCAAGTATAAGGTAAAGGCTCAAGCGCCATCAAAAGTCAAGGTCCACGGAATGCCGTGTCGGGCGCTGTAGCCTTGGGGTGGAAGAAGCAGGGGCGCTGGAAGACAGCGGCAGAAAATCACCGTCATCGAAAGTGTGGATAGATACGTGAGCAGCGAACAGGGTTCAGCAACTCTGGAAGGCACGGAACTCGACCTGGAAGACGCCGTCATGGGTCCCACAGGCCGTCCCCACCGCGAATTTCCGGAGCCCGCGCCGCTGTCCTCCCATGGACCGGCCCGCGTCATAGCCATGGTTAACCAGAAGGGCGGGGTGGGCAAGACCACCTCCACCATCAACCTTGCCGCAGCGCTCGCCGAATACGGCCGCCGCGTGCTCTTGGTGGACTTCGACCCGCAGGGTGCGCTGTCCGCCGGACTCGGCGTCAACCCCCACGAACTCGATCTGACCGTCTACAACGTCCTGATGGACCGCAAGATCGACATCCGCGAAGCCATCCACCAGACCGGCGTGGAGAACGTGGACCTGCTACCGGCCAACATCGACCTCTCGGCGGCGGAAGTCCAGCTGGTCAACGAGGTGGCCCGAGAGCAGGTCCTCGACCGGGCGCTGAAGAAGGTCGAGGACGACTACGACGTCGTGCTCATCGACTGCCAGCCTTCCCTCGGACTGCTTACCGTCAACGCCCTGACCGCGGCCCACGGCGTGATCATTCCGCTGATCTGCGAATTCTTTGCCCTGCGCGCCGTGGCACTGCTGGTCGAAACAATCGACAAGGTCCAGGACCGCCTCAACCCGCGGCTGCAGGTGGACGGCGTACTGGCCACGATGTACGACGCCCGCACGCTGCACAGCCGCGAGGTCATCAGCCGGCTGGTGGAGGCCTTCGGGGACAAGGTCTTCGAAACCGTCATCAAGCGTTCCATCAAGTTCGCCGACGCCACCGTCGCTGCCGAGCCCATCACCAGCTATGCCGGAAACCATGTGGGTGCCGATGCCTACCGCCGCCTCGCCAAGGAACTGATTTCGCGCGGCGGCGCGCCCTAGCCCGGATGACCGCAGAGCCGGCAACGCCCGCCGCCGAGGCCAGGCGGTCCGGCTTCGAAGTACGGCTGGCCAACTTCAGCGGCCCCTTCGACCTCCTGCTGGGACTGATCTCCAAACACCAGCTGGACATCACCGAGGTGGCGCTTGCCACGGTCACCGACGAGTTCATCCGGTACATCCGGAACCTCCAGGAGCTGGGGGAGGAGTGGGCCCTTGACGAAGCCAGTGAGTTCCTCGTTATCGCGGCCACGCTGCTGGACCTGAAGGCAGCGCGCCTGCTGCCCGCCGGTGAAGTGGAGGACGACGACGACATCGCCCTTCTCGAGGCACGCGACCTGCTCTTCGCCCGGCTGCTGCAGTACAAGGCCTTCAAGAAGGTTGCCGCGCTGATGGACGCCACCCTGGAACTGGAGTCCCGGCGCTATCCGCGCCAGGTGGCGCTCGAGGAACACTTCGCAGCGATGCTGCCGGAGCTCGTCTGGAAGCACAGCCCCGCACAGTTCGCGGCACTGGCCGAGGCAGCGCTCAAGCCAAAGGAGCCCGCGCCGACGGAGGTCGGAGTGGCCCACCTGCACGGCAGCACGGTCAGCGTCAAGGAACAGGCTGAACTCATCGGCCTGCGGCTGCAGGATGGCCGGCCCTTGACGTTCCGTGCACTGATAGCCGACGCCGAATCCACGCTGGTTGTGGTGGCACGCTTCCTGGCTCTGCTGGAGCTGTTCAGGGACCAGGTGGTGGCCTTCGACCAAGTGGCGCCGCTGGGCGACCTGACTGTGCGCTGGACGGCAGACGGCACCGGTTGGACAGGGGAGCACCTGAGCGAGGAATACGAGGAGCAGCAATGACGGATCCAGTTGCAGGCCGGGAACGCGCCGCGCTTGAGGCGGTGCTGATGGTGCTCGACGAGCCCGCCTCTGCCGCCGACCTTGCCGCCGGGCTGAACCTGACGCTGGCTGCCGTAGAGGAGCTGCTGCTGGATCTGCAGCGCGACTATGACGGCTATACTGTTAAAGCCCCGGATTTGGAAACTGGCAGTAATGGACCTAAGCATGACGTCGCTTCCAGCCCCCGGGGTTTTGAATTGCGGAATGTCGCCGGTGGCTGGCGCATCTACTCACGGGCTGAATTCGCCGACGTCGTCGGTGCTTTCGTCCTGGAGGGGCAGACGGCCAGGCTGACCCAGGCGGCGCTCGAGACACTTGCCGTCATCGCTTACCGGCAGCCGGTATCCAGGGCAAGGGTGTCTGCAATTCGGGGAGTCAACGTTGACTCTGTTGTGCGGACGCTGACCCAGCGCGGCTTGATCGAGGATGGCGGAACAGATCCGGAATCGGGCGCTGTCCTGTACCGCACGACGTCGTATTTCCTTGAACGCATGGGAATCGGCTCGGTGGCTGAGTTGCCTCAGCTTTCACCGCACCTTCCGGGGCTTGAAGGAATTGAAGAGTTCTACGACGCCGGAAGAATGTAGGCGGCATGCCTGCGAAGCAGTTTTTACCAGGGCAGATTTAATCTGCACGGCTGGCTAGTGTTGTCTCTGGACAACCTTTGCCGGTCAAAATCACAGAGGACGGGTCATGACACAGGCGGGACGCCAGGGTTCACCACGTAACAGCTCCGGACGTAAAGGTCCGGAGCGCAACGCTCCACGGGGCGCGGCACAAGGCCGCGGCGCAGGTGCAGGCGCCGGGAAGCGCGACTTCCCCAAGGGCGGCGACCGCCCCTTCGGCGACCGCACTTTCAAGGCCAAACCCCGCGAGGAGCGCTTCGTCGACCCCGACGAGGCACCCGCCGGCCGGAAGCCCGCCGGTGACTGGAAGGGGGGCGCCAAGGCCCCCGCAGCCAGGACAGGGGCACCGAAGACCGGCGCACGCAGGGCAGACGCCCGGAAGCCCGGCGCGAACAGGGCCCCCGGCACCCCGGGCGCACTGAAGCCCAAGTCGGGCGCCCCCAAGGCCGCCGGTCCGCGCGCCTTCGGCAGCGAACGCTTCGGCCAGAACCTGGGGCCGGTCCGCCGGCCCTCCCGCACGCGGGGTCCGCGCGCCGAGGTGCCGCAGTCCGAGGTCCACGACGCCGACGGCGTCCGCCTGCAGAAGGTCATGGCCTCCGCCGGCGTCGCCTCCCGCCGCGTTTGCGAAGAGATGATCGCCGAGGGCCGCGTTGAGGTCGACGGCAAGGTCGTCACCGAGCTCGGTGTACGCGTCGATCCCAAGACCGCCGTCATCCACGTGGACGGCCTGCGCATCCAGCTCGATGACACGCTGGTCTACATGGTGTTCAACAAGCCCAAGGGCGTGGTGTCCACCATGGAGGACCCCGAAGGCCGGCCGTGCATCAGCGACTACATCCGCAACAACCAGGGCGAACGGCTCTTCCACGTCGGACGCCTTGACGTCGCCACCGAGGGCCTGCTGCTGCTGACCAACGACGGCGAGCTGGCCAACCGGCTCACCCACCCGTCCTACGAGGTCCCCAAGACCTACCTGGTCCAAGTCCGCGGGCCGTTCCCGCAGGGTATCGGCGCGCAGCTCAAGGACGGCATCGAACTCGAGGACGGCTTCGCCTCGGTCGACTCCTTCCGCCTGGTCGACTCGACACCGGGCCATGTCCTGATTGAAGTGGTGCTGCACTCCGGCAAGAACCGCATTGTCCGGCGCCTGTTCGACGCCGTCGGCTTCCCGGTATTGCGCCTGGTGCGCGTCAAGGTCGGCCCCATCGGCCTCGGCGATCAGCGCCAGGGAAGCATCCGCAACCTCGGCAAGCAGGAAGTCGGCCACCTGCTGGCATCCGTGGGGCTGTAAGGGATGTCGGCTTTCCGTACGCACGGCCGCGGACACCTTAATGGCCCGGTCGTCGTTATCGGCACGGGCCTGCTCGGCACCAGCATCGGCCTTGGCCTGCGCGGCCGCGGCGTTGCCGTGTACCTGTCCGATCCGTCGCCGACCAACCAGGCAGTCGCCGTCGACATCGGCGCAGGCGTCCCGTTGGCTGCCATGGGTGACGAACGTCCTGAACTCGTTGTCGTCGCGTCGCCGCCGGACGTGACCGCGGACGTTGTGGAACGTGCGCTGGCAGACTACCCGGACGCCACCGTCGTCGACATCGCCAGCGTCAAGGCAGCGATCCTGCATGACCTGCGGGGCCGCGGCGCGGACCTCAGCCGCTATGTGGGTACCCATCCCATGGCAGGTCGCGAGAAGTCCGGGCCCGTTGCCGCGCGGGGCGAGCTTTTCACCTCCATGCCGTGGGTCATGTGCCCGACGGAGGAATCCTCGGCCGGGGCGCTCCAGGCTGCGCGGGCGCTGGCCACCGACCTGGGTGGCCTCGTTTCGCAGTTCACGGCCGAGGAACATGACGGGGCCGTGGCCCTGGTCTCCCACCTGCCGCAGGTGATGTCCTCGCTGCTGGCCAGCCGGCTGCAGGACACCCCGATGCATGCCCTTTCCCTCGCCGGAAACGGGCTCCGCGACACCACCCGCATCGCCGCCAGCGACCCCACGCTATGGGTCCAGATCCTGGGAGCGAATGCCCGAAAGGTGGTGGAGATCCTTTACGGTGTGCGCGAAGACCTCAACCGGCTGATCGGGACGCTGGAAGACCCCGCGGCCGCAGGGGCCCGTCTTGACCTGGCCCAGCTGATGAGCGAAGGCAATGCCGGGCAGGCCAGGATTCCGGGTAAGCACGGCGGACCTCCGCAGGCCTATTCCTGGCTCACAGTCCTTGTCGATGACCGGCCCGGCCAGATCGCCGGGCTGCTGACCGAGATCGGTGAGATTGGCGTCAACCTCGAAGACCTCCGGCTGGACCACTCCTCCGGACAGAACGTGGGCATGGTGGAGCTCTCGGTGCTGCCGAGCGCGCATGACCTACTTGTAGAAGCACTAAGCGACCGTGGATGGCGGGTACTTCAGTAATGACACAGGAACTGATCGACACTTTGCCTGCCCTCCGGCTGGGCCGTCCGCTGGTTGTGGCCATCGACGGGCCATCAGGCTCGGGGAAGTCCAGCGTCAGCAAGGAAGTGGCACGCCGCCTGAACCTCGCCTACCTGGACACCGGTGCCATGTACCGGGCCCTCACCTGGTACTGCCTTGACCGCGGAACGGACCTCGCCGACGCCACTGCCGTTGAACTGGCAGCCGAAGAACTGCCGCTGGACATCAGCACCAGCCCGCACACCGAATTTGTTCGGGTGGGCGGCGCCGACGTCACCGACGCCATCAGGGAACCGGGCATCTCCTCGGCTGTCAGCGCCGTCGCCACCACGCTCGGTGCCCGGACCGAACTCATCCGGCGCCAGCGCGCCCTGATCGAAAAGCACAACCGCCGCATGGTGGTGGAGGGCCGGGACATCACCACCGTCGTCGTGCCCGGTGCACAGGTGCGCATGCTCCTGACCGCCAGCGAGGAAGCCCGGCTCCGCCGCCGCGGTATCCAGCTCGGCGGAACGCAAAGCGCCGAGCAACTGGCCGCCCAGGTGACCCAGCGGGACGCGAAGGACTCCACCGTGGTGAACTTCACCCAAGCGGCGGACGGCGTGGTGACGCTGGATTCGTCCGACCTGGATTTCGAGGAAACCGTGGTTGCGGCGCTGCGCATCGTCACCAAGGTCATCAACCATGAGTGATTCCGCCACTGTTCCGGGTGCGTGGACCATGACGTGGAGCCGGCCCGTCGGCCGGTTCCTGAACAACGCCGTCTACCGCACATCCGTAACCGGGCGCTCCAACGTTCCGGCCTCGGGGCCGGTGATTTTCGCAGGCAACCACGTCAGCTTCCTCGACGGACCCGTCATGTTCGGCGCCTCGCCCCGTCCTATGCACATCCTCGTTAAAAAGGAGATGTTCAAGGGCTTCCTCGGCCGTGCGCTGAGGGCCTCGGGCCAGCTTCCGGTTGACCGTGCGGGGGACCGCTCGGTCCTGCAGCTCAGCAAGGACGTGCTCGACGCCGGGCGCTGCATCGGGATCCTGCCCGAGGGGACCCGGGGGAGCGGCACGGCAACCGGCATCAGCAACGGGGTGGCATGGCTCGCCCTGAATTCGGACGCCGTTGTGGTGCCCGTGGCCATCCTGGGCACACGGCAGGGCGGCGAACACCTCGACAGCATCCCGAAACCCGGCCGCAGGCTGCACGTCAGCTTTGGCCAGCCCCTCGCGCTCGGCCGGAAACCGGGTGAAACCGGGCGTGCTTCAATGGACAGGGCGGCTACGGAAATCCGGGACACTCTGGCCGCGCACGTCCGGAACACCGTCCGGCACAGCGGGATGCCTTTGCCCTCCGCGGATCATCCGCACCAACGTTCCACCGCAGTAGCCGGACCGCCGGCAGACCACCATTAAGGAAAGCAATGAGCGATACGACTCAAACTTCCGGCCACTCCGGCGCCGGCGAAGACGAATACACGCCCACCGGCACAGACCAGGTGGCTGAACATCTGGCGGCCATGGACGACGACGAGGCGGAGCTTCGCGCCGCTTCCCTTCGCGCCGGACTGGATGACTACGAACTCGACGAAGAAGACGCCGCGCTCCTCAGCGGCCTGCACGACGAGGACGATCTCGAGGGCCCGCTCAAGCTGGACCCCGTGCTCGCCATCATCGGCCGCCCTAACGTCGGCAAGTCCACCCTCGTCAACCGCATCCTGGGCCGCCGCGAAGCGGTTGTGGAGGACACCCCGGGCGTGACGCGCGACCGTGTGATGTACTCGGCGAACTGGAACGGGCGGAACTTCACGCTAGTGGACACCGGCGGCTGGGAACACGATGCCCGCGGCATCCATGCCCGGGTGGCGGAGCAGGCCGAAATGGCAGTGGAGCTGGCTGACGCAGTGCTGTTCGTCGTCGACTCGGCAGTGGGCGCAACCGCCACCGACGAGGCCGTGGTGAAAATGCTCCGGCGGAGCAAGAAGCCTGTCATCCTTGTGGCCAACAAGGTGGACGACTTTGTCCAGGAAGCCGACTCCGCAGTCCTGTGGGGCCTGGGCTTCGGCGAGCCGTACCCCGTCTCCGCGCTGCACGGCCGCGGCGTCGCCGACCTGCTGGACCACGTCATGGACACCCTGCCGGAGTTTTCCACCGTTGAGGGCGTCGAACGCTCCGGCGGCCCGCGCCGGATCGCCCTGATCGGACGCCCCAACGTCGGCAAGTCCTCCCTCCTGAACAAGCTTGCCGGCTCCGAGCGAGTGGTGGTGGACAACACTGCCGGCACCACCCGCGACCCGGTCGATGAATTCATCGAGCTCGGCGGCCAGACCTGGCGTTTCGTGGATACCGCCGGCATCCGCCGGCGCCAGCACATGGCGCAGGGTGCCGACTTCTATGCCTCGCTCCGGACCCAGAGTGCACTGGAAAAGGCGGAGGTCGCCGTCGTTCTTCTTGCTGTTGATGAGGTGCTCAGCGAGCAGGACGTCCGCATCCTGCAGCTGGCCATTGAGTCGGGGCGTGCCCTGGTGCTCGCTTTCAACAAGTGGGACCTTCTGGACGACGAACGGCGCCGTTATCTGGAACGCGAAATCGAGCAGGACCTGGCGCACGTGGAGTGGGCGCCGCGCGTCAACATCTCCGCCAAGACGGGCTGGCACAAGGACCGCCTGGTGCCGGCGCTGGAGCTGGCGCTGGAAAACTGGGACAGGCGCATTCCGACCGGACGGCTCAACGCTTTCCTGGGCGAGCTCGTGGCGGCGCACCCGCACCCGGTCCGCGGCGGCAAGCAGCCCCGCATCCTGTTCGGCACGCAGGCCTCCAGCCGGCCGCCGAAGTTCGTCCTGTTCACCACGGGGTTCCTGGACCCGGGCTACCGCCGGTTCATCACCCGTCGCCTGCGGGAAACCTTCGGCTTCGAGGGCACGCCCATCGAAGTCAGCATGCGGGTTCGCGAAAAGCGCGGCAAGAAGCGTTAATTACGACACACCGGGCGGCGAATACCGGAAAGTGTCACTGGCACCCGCCGGAATCGTGTAAGCTCTTCTAGGTGGTTCGGCCGGACTGCTTAGATGAAATTCTTCGGAAGATTCATCTGGCGGAGAACGGCGGAACTGACGGGCTGTAGCGCAGCTTGGTAGCGCACTTGACTGGGGGTCAAGGGGTCGCAGGTTCAAATCCTGTCAGCCCGACCGCATGAAAACCCCGCCAACCCAACAGGGTTGGCGGGGTTTTTTTGTTGCCCGTTCGACGGCGGCACGTGGTTGAGCTGCCGGCGCTACTCGAGGACCTACTTGAGGAAGCGCGACGTTCTGCGGTCGGCCAGGATCTTGCCGTTGGTCTGGCAGGTGGGGCAATACTGCAGGGCAGTATCCGCGAAGGACACCTCCCGGACCGTGTCCCCGCATACCGGGCAGGGCTGGCCGGCGCGGCCATGCACATTCATGCCGCTCCGTTTCGCATCCTTGAGGTCCGCGGGCGCCTTTCCCTGGGCCTGGGTTACTGCCGCTCCCAGGACGGTGTGCATGGCGTCGAACAGGATCCCGACCTTCGCCGGCTCCAGGGAATTGGCCATGGCGAACGGGGAAATCTTCGCGGCGTGCAGGATTTCGTCGCTGTACGCGTTTCCGATGCCGGCAATGACACTCTGGCTCCGCAGCACCCCCTTGATCTGGTGCGCGTGCCCGGCAAGGATCTCGGCGAACACTTCCCGGCTGAAGGCCGGGGCGAACGGATCCGGCCCGAGGTCTGCGATGCCGGGAACGTCGGCGGGCTTTGACACCACGTAGATTGCCAGGCCCTTCTTGGTGCCGGCCTCGGTCAGGTCGATGCCCACCTTCCCGCCGTCGCCGCCCGTCAGGTGCAGCCGGGCCGCGATGGGACCCTTGCCGGGCCGGAGCGGATCGGGCGAGGGTTTTTCGGTGTATCGGACCCAGCCGGCCCTGGCAAGATGAAAGACGAGATACAGGCCATCCGCGTCGATGCTGACGAACTTCCCGAAACGCTCCACTCCGGTGATAACCCGGCCCGCCAGCGCCGTGTAGGGCGGATCGGCCGTCTTGAGGACCGCCACCGACAGAACCTGCATCTTCTCCAGCACCGCGCCGCGCAGCCGTGTGTCGAGGAACGTGCTCAGTGCGGCCACCTCGGGTAGTTCCGGCATGGCACCACTTTGCCACACGGGATGCCGGATTGGGGGGTCCCCGCAGGCATAATGGCTCATCCGGCGGCCAGTGAGTTGTGCATATACTTTCAACCGGTGGCTGTTCCCTACGCCTCCGTTGACATTGGTGATTGACCCGATGAAAGGCCCCTGATGAGCAACATTCCCTCTGATCTGTCCTACACCGCCGAACACGAATGGGTGACCGCACCGAACGCCGATGGTGTTGTCCGCGTGGGGATCACCGACTTCGCACAGGACGCCCTCGGGGATGTCGTCTACGCCCAGATGCCCGAAGTCGGCACCACTGTTAAGGCAAACGACGTCGTCGGCGAGGTTGAGTCCACGAAGAGCGTCAGCGACATTTATGCGCCTGTCTCCGGCGAGATCGTGGCCCGCAACGAAGCACTCGACGGCGATTCCGCCCTCATTAACTCCGATCCGTACGGGGACGGCTGGCTGATTGAAGTCAAGCTGGCCGAACCTGATGCAGTGGATTCCCTGCTCAGTGCATCGGAGTACGAACAACAGGTAGGCTAAAGCTAACCGGTCCCGCTGTCCGGCCACCGGAGTCCAGCCATGGAGTCCTGCGGCCGGACGGCGGGCGGCAAATCGGAGCTGCCCGGCAGTTCCGGACGGTACGCGTTGATTGCAGGGGGACATCTGCAACGAAAGAGGAGGAATCCATGGTTGGCGGCGAACAGAACCACACCAGCGGCGATTACGGCACAGGTGCGGGCAGGGCCTCGGAAACCACCTCGATCAACCTCACTCCGGTTCATGAAGAGCCGACGATCGTACCCAAGCTCTCCCCGGAGGAACGCTCTGCCGTCGAGGCACTGCCCTCCGGCTCGGCCCTGCTCGTGGCCCACAGCGGGCCGAACTCGGGTGCCCGTTTCCTCCTTGACTCCGATGTCACCACGGCCGGGCGGCACCCGGATGCTGATATTTTCCTCGACGACGTGACGGTCTCCCGCCGCCACGTCGAGTTCCGGCGCACACCGCGGAGCTTCGAGGTGGTGGACACCGGAAGCCTGAACGGCACCTACGTCAACCATGACCGCGTGGACAGCGTGGAACTGAGGTCCGGAAACGAAGTCCAGATTGGCAAGTTCCGCCTCACCTTCTACTTGAGCCCTGCCCGCGCAGCAGGACGCGTCTGATACGGAGCGGCTGCCTGTGGCAATGGCACAACCGGAGCGCCGGGGACCACTGGTCCTGAACATCGGGGAAGTGCTCGCTCAGTTGAGCGACGACTTTCCGAGCATGACGGCGTCGAAAATCAGGTTCCTTGAGGAAAAAGGGCTCATCAATCCCCGGCGTACACCCGCGGGCTACCGGCAGTACTCGGACAGCGACGTCGAACGGCTGCGCTTCGTCCTGTCGCTTCAGCGCGACCAGTATTTGCCGCTCAAGGTCATCAAGGACTACCTCGACGCCATCGACCGTGGCGAGCGGCCGGAGAACCTCCCGCCCGGGGTCACCGTGTCCCCGCGGATCGTCTCGGACGAGCTCGCCGCGGAACTGCAGAACAAGGCGCGCAGGCTCAGCGAGGAGCAGTTGCGCGCGGAGTCGGGGGCCAGCGTGCCGCTTCTGCAGTCCCTCCTCAGCTTCGGCCTTATCGGGCACACCGACGGCAAATTCGACGAGCACGCACTCCAGGTGGCGCGCGCCTGCGTCCAGCTGGAGAGCCACGGCCTGGAGCCCCGGCACCTCCGCCCCTTCCAGGCTGCCGCGGAGCGCGAGTTCGGACTCGTGGAACGCGCTGTGGCCACGCTGACCTCGCGCAGGGACGCTGCGTCCCAGGCCCGCGCGGCGGAAGCCGCCAGAGAAATCAGCGACCTCTGCCTCACCCTGCACCGGGCCCTTGTCCAGGACCGTATCTCGCGGATGGAAATCTGATGATCGAAGTCGAGATTGTGGGCGTCCGCATCGAATTGCCCTCAAACCAGCCCCTGGTCCTGCTCCGCGAGATGCACGGGGAACGGCACGTGCCTATCTGGATCGGGACGCCCGAGGCAAGCGCCATCGCGCTGGCACAGCAGGGCGTCGTGCCGCCACGGCCCATGACCCACGACCTGCTCGTGGACGTGGTGGAGACGCTTGGCCATTCCGTGGTCAGCGTGAACATTGTGGCCGTGGAGGACAACATCTTTTACGGCCAGCTCCAGTTCGACAACGGGGCCACTGTGAGCTCCAGGGCATCCGACGCCCTGGCCATCGCGCTGCGCGCCAAATGCCGGATCTGGTGCGCTGACTCCGTCATGGACGAGGCCGGCGTGCGAATCACCGAGCACGACGAGGGCGAGGACACGGAACCCGGCCCTCCCACCGTGGAGGAAGAGCGCGAGCTGCGAAGGTTCCGGGAGTTCCTTGACGACGTCGAGCCCGAGGATTTCGACGGCTAAGGTCACGTTAAGGTTAAAGTTAAGGCTGAAACTTTCGACACGCCCCACCAATCATGCGAACGTCTTTGACCTTGGGCCATGGCAGGCCTAACGTCGAAGGTACCAAGTTCCCATTGCATACGACAGCGGCGCAAGTCACACTGGAAAGTGCTACTCCGGCCGAATTACAAGCGTGAATTTCATCCTGACTTCATGCGCGTAGCAGCTGTTGCGGCAACTTCCCCAGGGGAGCTCATGACAAGGAGGATCCACGTGAGTCCGAAAGGCGAAGCAGGCGAGCTGAAGCAACCCTCGACGGCCGGCGTTGCCGTGCCCGCAAGTGGTGCTCAGGGCCTTCTCTTCACTGAGGATCTCCCGGTTCTGGATGAGGACGCCGGCTACCGAGGCCCAACTGCGTGCAAGGCCGCCGGAATCACGTACCGGCAGCTCGACTACTGGGCCCGCACCGGCCTGGTGGAGCCTGCAGTCCGCGGCGCGGCCGGCTCCGGTTCGCAGCGGCTCTACGGTTTCCGCGACATCCTGGTCCTGAAGGTGGTCAAGCGGCTGCTGGACACCGGCGTATCGCTGCAGCAGATCCGCAGCGCGGTGGAGCACCTCCGTGAACGCGGTGTCGAGGACCTGGCGCAGATCACCCTCATGAGCGACGGGGCCAGTGTCTACGAATGCACCTCCGCGGACGAGGTCATTGATCTCGTGCAGGGCGGCCAGGGCGTGTTCGGCATCGCTGTGGGCCGGGTGTGGCGCGAAGTGGAGGGGAGCCTCGCCTCGCTGCCCAGCGAGCACGCCAGCGAACAGACGTTTCCGGACGACGAACTCAGCAAGCGACGCGCGGCCCGCAAGATCGGCTAGCGGCGCCAGCCACGAGATTTAGTACGCAGAAGGCCGCCTCCCGTCGGGGAGGCGGCCTTCTGGATTCGTCCGGCCTTCTGCATTCGTCAGGGTCCCGGGAGTCGGGCCTGCGCTTACCGCGCGCTGCGGCTGCGGCTGGTCTTGTTGGCGGCCAGAAGGTTTCCCAACAGTGTGTCGTAGAGCCCGGCCGCGGTCTTGGCGGAGTCCCCGGGCCAGTGGTGGACGGAATGCGCCGCGCCCTGGATCTGCTGCCAGTTGGCCTGTTCCGGGATGTGCGGAGCCAGCAGGAGGTCGCCGAACATGGCCTCCATCTCGGCAAGCCTGAACGCGTGCTCGGAGGACCCCGAGCGCACGCGGTTAGCCACGATGCCGGCGGGGGACAGGTTCGGCGCGAATTCCTGCCGGAAAAGCTGGATGGCCCGCATGGTGCGCTCAGTGCCGGCCACGGAGAAGAGCCCGGGCTCGGCCACCAGTGCCACCTTGTTGCTGGCGGACCAGGCCATGCGGGTGAGGCCGTTCAGGGACGGCGGGCAGTCCACCAGGACGAGTTCATAGGCATCTGTGCCGGACAGCACCGCGGATAGCCTGCGCAAATCGCGTTTGCCCAGGTCCGGCCGGTCGTAAATGCCGGTGTACGCGGACCCGACGGCGACATCGAGCACTGCTGGGCCGGAACCGTTGACGGCTGCCCGGCTGATCCAGCCGCTGGGCACCACATTCTCGGCGATCTTGGCCTTGCGCGGATTCTTCAGCATCCTGCCGATGTCCAGCTTGTCACTGGGCTGCACGCCCAAGGCTGTGCTGGCGTCGGCATGGGGGTCGAGGTCCACAACGAGGGTTGGGATGCCTGCGGCCAGTGCCGCAGACGCCAGTCCGGTTGTAACGGATGTCTTGCCGACACCGCCCTTAAGGCTGCTGATGCTGACTACTTGCACTTGAGAGACCAATACCTAACGCCGGTTGCCGTGTTGGGGTACGTTCCGTTCCGGTGCTGCCGGAACCGGGGCAGGCTTCCGCCGCCCCATTCATCATATGTTGACCTCGGCCGGAATCCGTTCTTCTGCGGATCCGGGCATGCCTCCCCGTCCGGCCCGGCCCGGGAGGCATGCCGCAGCAGCAAAAACAGCAGTAATTGCGGGCCGGCAGTGAATATGGCCCGGACATGACGGATAATTCTGTGACGGTAGACACAATGATTTGTGTTTCGTCCGGCCCGTCTTACACACTGTGACCACTCACCGATACACCCGCAATGATGCAGGAGAAGTATGTTTTCCAAGATTCTGGTGGCCAACCGCGGAGAAATCGCAATCCGGGCTTTCCGCGCCGGCTACGAACTGGGCGCCAAGACAGTCGCCGTGTTCCCCAACGAGGACCGCAACTCGATCCACCGCCAGAAGGCCGATGAGGCGTATCTGATCGGCGAAGAGGGCCACCCCGTCCGCGCCTACCTCGACGTCGACGAAGTGGTGCGCGTGGCGAAGGAGTCCGGGGCGGACGCCATCTACCCCGGCTACGGCTTCCTCTCCGAGAACCCCGACCTGGCGCGTGCGGCGAAGGCCGCAGGCATCACCTTCGTGGGTCCGCCCGCGGAGGTCCTGGAACTCGCCGGCAACAAGGTGGCGGCACTGGAGGCCGCCCGCAAGGCCGGCGTCCCCGTGCTGAAGTCCAGCGCGCCGTCCAAGGACCTTGACGAACTGATCGCTGCTGCGGATGAGATCGGCTTCCCCATTTTCGCCAAGGCAGTGGCCGGCGGCGGCGGGCGCGGCATGCGCCGCGTCGACACCCGCGAAGCCCTGCCGGAGGCGCTGCAGTCCGCCATGCGCGAGGCCGACGCCGCCTTCGGTGACCCCACCATGTTCCTTGAGCAGGCAGTGCTGCGCCCGCGCCACATCGAGGTCCAGATCCTGGCCGACGCCGAGGGCAACGTCATGCACCTCTTCGAGCGTGACTGTTCCATCCAGCGCCGCCACCAGAAGGTTATCGAGATCGCCCCGGCCCCCAACCTGGACGAAGGCATCCGCCAGGCCCTCTACCGGGACGCCGTGAAGTTCGCCAAGGCCCTGAACTATGTCAACGCCGGAACGGTCGAGTTCCTGGTGGACACCGTGGGCGAACGCGCCGGCCAGCACGTCTTCATCGAAATGAACCCCCGCATCCAGGTGGAGCACACGGTGACGGAAGAGGTCACCGACGTCGACCTCGTCCAGTCGCAGATGCGCATCGCCGCCGGTGAGACCCTGGCCGACCTGGGGCTTTCCCAGGAGACCGTCCACTTGAAGGGCGCCGCGCTGCAGAGCCGCATCACCACCGAGGACCCGGCCAACGGCTTCCGGCCCGACGTCGGAAAGATCACCGGATACCGCTCCGCCGGCGGTGCCGGCGTTAGGCTCGACGGCGGCACCGTCTACTCGGGTGCCGAAATCAGCCCGCACTTCGACTCCATGCTGGTAAAGCTCACCTGCCGTGGCCGGGACTACCCCGCCGCGGTGGCCAGGGCACGCCGTGCGCTGGCGGAGTTCCGCATCCGCGGTGTCTCCACCAACATCTCCTTCCTGCAGGCCGTCCTGGACGACGCCGACTTCATCGCCGGCAACGTGGCCACGTCCTTCATCGACGAACGGCCCGAACTGCTGAAGTCGCGCGTCTCCGCCGACCGCGGCACCAAGCTGCTGACCTGGCTGGCCGAGGTCACCGTGAACAAGCCAAACGGTGAACTTCCGGTCCACACCGACCCCGCGGACAAGCTCCCGGCCGTCGCCGGCGCCGAGGCACGCCCCGGCTCCCGCCAGCGGCTGCTGGAACTCGGACCGGAGGGCTTCGCCAAGGCACTGCGCGAGCAGAAGGCCGTCGCCGTCACCGACACCACGTTCCGCGACGCCCACCAGTCCCTGCTGGCCACCCGCGTCCGCACCAGAGACCTGCTGGCCGCCGCGCCCGCGGTCTCCACCCTCCTGCCGGAGCTGCTGTCCGTTGAGGCCTGGGGCGGCGCCACCTACGACGTCGCGCTGCGGTTCCTCGGCGAGGACCCCTGGGACCGGCTTGCCGCGCTGCGCAAGGCCCTGCCGAACGTCTGCCTGCAGATGCTGCTCCGGGGCCGCAACACCGTGGGCTACACCCCGTACCCCGAGGAAGTGGCCGAGGCCTTCGTCAACGAGGCAGCGGCCACCGGCATCGACATCTTCCGCATCTTCGATGCACTGAACGACGTCAGCCAGATGGCGCCGGCCATCCGCGCCGTCCGGGCCACCGGCACTGCAGTCGCCGAGGTGGCACTTTGCTACACCGGCGACATGCTGGACCCGAACGAGACGCTCTACACGCTGGACTACTACCTGGGCCTGGCGGACAAGATCGTCGAAGCCGGCGCCCACATCCTCGCCATCAAGGACATGGCAGGCCTGCTGCGTCCGGCAGCCGCCGCGAAGCTCGTCTCGGCGCTGCGGGAACGCTTCGACCTTCCGGTCCACCTGCACACCCACGACACAGCCGGCGGCCAGCTCGCCACCCTGCTTTCGGCAGTCGATGCAGGCGTCGACGCCGTGGATGTCGCCTCTGCATCCCTCGCCGGCACCACCAGCCAGCCGTCGGCGTCGGCCCTGGTTGCGGCCCTGGCCCACACCGAGCGCGACACCGGGCTCAGCCTGGCGGCGGTCAGCTCCCTCGAGCCGTACTGGGAAGCCGTCCGCAGGGTCTACGCCCCGTTCGAATCGGGCCTGCCGGGTCCGACAGGCCGCGTTTACCAGCACGAAATCCCGGGCGGGCAGCTGTCCAACCTCCGCCAGCAGGCCATGGCGCTTGGCCTGGGCGAGCGCTTCGAGGCGATCGAGGACATGTACACGGCTGCGGACCGAATCCTGGGACACCTGGTGAAGGTCACGCCGTCCTCCAAGGTGGTGGGCGACCTCGCCCTGCACCTCGTGGGCCTGAACGCAGACCCGGCCGACTTCGAAGAGAACCCGCAGAACTACGACATCCCGGACTCCGTCATCGGGTTCCTGTCGGGCGAGCTGGGCGATCCTCCGGGAGGCTGGCCGGAACCGTTCCGCACCAAGGCCCTCCAGGGCCGGAGCGTCAAGGTGCGCGACGCCGAGCTGAGCGCCGAGGACAGCGCAGCCCTCCGCGGTGACTCGAAGACCCGCCAGCAGACGCTGAACCGGCTGCTCTTTGCGGGTCCCACCAAGGACTACCTCAAGAGCCGGGAGACGTACGGCAACGTTTCGGTCCTGGACACCCGCGACTACCTGTACGGCCTGCAGCGCGGCGAAGAGCACGTGATCCAGCTCGAAAAGGGTGTGCGCCTCATCGCGTCCCTGGAAGCCGTATCGGAGCCGGACGAGAAGGGCATGCGCACGGTCATGTGCACGCTCAATGGCCAGTCCCGCCCGGTCTCGGTGCGCGACAAGTCCGTGGTCAGCAATGTGAAGACGGCGGAGAAGGCTGACGCGTCCGTGCCGGGCCACGTCGCCGCTCCCTTCGCCGGTGCCGTGACGGTCACCGTCAAGGCGGGCGACACCGTCAACGCCGGTGACACCATTGCCACCATTGAGGCGATGAAGATGGAGGCATCCATCACGACGCCGGTGGGCGGCAAGGTGACGCGGCTGGCCATTTCCGCTGTGGAACAGGTTCAGGGCGGTGACCTGCTGATCGTCGTTGAATAGGCGGCAGTCGAATAGGCGACTGGTGAGCAGGTGACTTGCGGCTGGATCGCCGCTGAATTACCTGCAGGGCGGCCGGCGGCCGCCCTGCAGGTAGGGTGGTAGACAGAAAAAGGGTTGTGGGGGACGGCGCCAAGCCGCCCCCACAGCCATTTCCGAACCACATCGGCTGCCGCAAACCCAACCGGCAGCCGGTACGAAACAGAGCGGAAGCCATGACGCAGACAAATACGCCCAAGCCCGGGCCGCGCCCCGACCGGAGGCCTACGATCTCCCAAGGCAGCGTCGTCGACGTTGCGGCGGAGCCCCTGGCCGGTCCCGGCCGGGTGCCTCCGGCGGGCGCGGCGGACGCAGCGGTGACCGGTGACGTGGCTCCGGCAGGGGACATCAGCGTGGTGACCGTTTCCGACGCCCAGGACCGTACCTCTGCCGGATCGCTCCCGGCAGTCGGCGGCGTGGTGCAGCAGGGGACGGTCACTTCGGCCATGCCCGTTGTGACGGCCGGCCCCGGTGTTGCCGCCAGCGACATCGACGAACCTGGCACAAGCAAAGCACCCGTGGCCGGCGCGGAGCCTGCTGGTGCAACGTACGCAGACGCTGCCGCCGAATTGGCGCCCGAACCCGTCGCCACCACTGAAGAGGCGAAGAACCTTCCCGGGCGCCGTGAACGGCCCGAGGGACCGGAGCCCGCTGCCGCCCTGACCGCTGACCGTCTCCTGACCAGGGCCGTAGCCGCCCCGGTGTCGGGCTGGCGCCGCTGGCTGTACCAGGCGACCTTGGGCTACGTGAACCTCGGGGACTCGGACCAGGTCCGTATCCAGCGGGCCATGGAGCACCGCATCGCCATGAGGCTGGGGGAGCGGACCCGGTACGTTCCGGTGCTCTCGCGCAAAGGCGGGGTGGGCAAGACCACCGTCACAACCCTGCTCGGCATGGTGCTGGCTGAGCTGCGTGAGGACCGGGTCATCGCGATGGATGCGAATCCGGACCGCGGCACCCTTTCGGACCGGTCGCCGGGCAGGGCTGACTTCACGGCCCGCCAGCTGGTGAAGGACAGGTTCACGGTCGAATCGTTCGCACAGCTGTCCAACTACACGGCGCGGGACGGTTCGCGCCTCGATGTGCTCGCCTCGGACACCGATCCCATGGTGGCGCACGCCTTCGACGACGCCGACTACCGCGCCGTTACCGACATCCTGGGCAGGTATTACTCGATCGTGCTCACCGACTCAGGCACCGGCATGGTGCACTCGGTCATGAAGGGCACGCTGGAGAAGGCCGATGCCGTGGTACTGGTCTCGGGCGGCAGCGTGGATGAGGCCCGGCTGGCGTCCGAAACGCTGTCTTGGCTTGAAGCCCACGGCCGCCAGGATCTCGTCGCCAAGGCAACAGTGGTCATCAACATGGCTGCCGGCAACCGCACCCTGGTCAACATCGACGAAATCGAGCAGCACTTCCTGTCGCGGGTGAAGAACGTGGTGCGGATTCCGCATGACCGGCACCTTGCGGAGGGCTCGCGGATCAGCCTGGGCCAGCTGAAGCCCGCAACCCGCGCCGCAGCCGTGGAGCTGGCGGCGCTGGTGGTGGACGAGCTGCAGCAGGACTGACCCGATCAAGCCCCGCTTAGGCGCGGGTGGGCTTCGGCGACTTGTACATGTCGTCGATCACGCCCTCGAAGTCCTTCATGACCTGCGCGCGCTTGACCTTCATGGACGGGGTCAGGTGGCCGGAGGCTTCAGTGAAGTCGCTCGGCACGATCCGGAAGGACTTGATGGCCTCCGCCTGCGACACCGACTGGTTGGCCTGGTTGATGAGCTCCTGCACGGCGGCCTTGACCTCGGCATGCCCGACGGCGTCGCTTAGGTTCGTGTCCGCCGGCAGGCCGTGGCGCTGCAGCCAGCCCGGGAGTGCTTCCTCATCGAGCGTCACGAGGGCGCCGATGAACGGGCGGTTGTCACCCACGACGAGCACCTGTGACACCAGCGCATCGGCCCGGATCTGGTCCTCGAGCAGCGCGGGAACCACGTTCTTGCCGCCGGCGGTGACAATGATTTCCTTCTTGCGGCCGGTAATCAGCAGGTAGCCGTCGTCGTCGAGTTGGCCGATGTCACCGGTGCGGAACCAGCCATCAGCGAACGACTCCTCAGTGAGGTCGGACCGCTGGTAGTACCCCCGCATGACGCAGGAGCCCTTGACGAGGATCTCGCCGTCGTCGGCAATCCGGACGCTGTTGCCGGGAATCGGGGCACCCACCGTCCCGATCTTGATCCGCTCCGGCGTATTGACGGAGACGGGGGCCGTGGTTTCGGTGAGGCCGTAGCCCTCCAGGATCTGCAGGCCGATGCCCTGGAAGAAGTGGCCCAGCCGCTCGCCCAACGGGCCGCCGCCGGACACCGCATGGGCCACCTCCCCGCCCATGGCGGCGCGAAGCTTGCCGTAGACGAGCTTGTCGAAGATCGCGTGCCTGACTTTCAGGCCCAGTCCGATGCTGCCGGCCTGCCGTGCTCGGGAGTAGGCGATCGCCGTGTCCGCAGCCTTGTGGAAGATGGCGCCCTTGCCGCCGTCTTCGGCCTTGGTGAGGGCCGAGTTGTACACCTTTTCGAACACGCGCGGCACGGCAAGGATGAACGTCGGCTTGTAGCTCTGCAGGTCGGGCAGCAGGTGCTTGATGTCGGGGGTATGCGCCACGGTGACGCCGGCGGCCACCGCCAGGACCGAGATGAAGCGCGCGAAGACATGTGCCAGCGGCAGGAACATGATGGTGCGCGACTGCTCATTGACTATGCCGCTCAGCGAGGTGGCCAGGGCGTTCTCGGACAGCTCCACGAAGTTTCCGTGGGTCAGTTCGCAGCCTTTGGGCCGGCCCGTGGTGCCCGAGGTGTAGATGATGGTGGCGAGGTCACGGAGCCCGGCGGAGCGCCGCCGCGCGTCGAGCTCGTCGTCGCTGACGGCGGCGCCGGCCGCACGCACGGCGTCGAGGCCGTCGCCCTCCAGCTGCCACACGTGGGTCAGCGCCGTGAGGCCTTCGGTGGCAGCGGCCTGCCGGATGATGTTTTCGTGGTGGTCCGATTCGCCGAAGGCAGCGACGGCGCCGGAGTCGCCCAGGTTCCAGGCGACCTGGGAAGGCGATGATGTTTCGTAGATGGGAACGGAAACGCCACCTGCGAACCAGATGGCGAAGTCGATGAGTGCCCACTCGTAGCGGGTACGCGACATGATGCCCACGCGGTCGCCCGCACCGACGCCGCTGGCGATGAGCCCCTTGGCGAGGGCGGACACGTCCGCCACAAATTCTTTGGCCCGGATGTCCTGCCATTGGCCGGCAGGGTCGAGGCGCGAAAACAGGGCAGGGTTGGATGCCTTGCCTGCCTGGCGCAGAACAAGGTCCGTGATATTGCTGTCCAGGGGGACGTTCGCCAAGGGCGGAACGCTGAATTCGCGCACGTTAGCTCCTTTGATATCCGTTGGCCGCAGCGGGTAGTCCTAACCTTAGTACGTCACATGGCCGGGGCCGGCAGTTCAGGGTTACCCACCGGTAACTTTACGGCGAAGGGGTGTGCGCCACCAGCGTGCAGGTCGTGTCGTTCGGTGTCCTACCTGCGGCGACGCTCTGCGGCGACACCTAGAATGGGGGACTATGCAGCCCTCCCCGCCCAACGAGCAGCCAACGCCGCCCCTTGACTCCATCCGGAGCGGCGAGCCCCGGGGATGGGCGTCCCGGCGCGCAGAGTCGCGGCAGTCAATGTCGCGGCGCCCGGCCTTGGGGTACGGGGGCCAGTTGGCTGGCCACCGGCTCTTCCGGCAGCAACTGCGGCTGGGCCGCAGGGGACTTGCCATCGGCATCGACATTGGCGGCACCAAGGTTGCCGCCGGCGTGGTGGACGCCGAGGGCCGCATCCTGCGCGAGGCACGCCGGTCCACGCCGGGAAGCGATCCGCGTGCCGTAGAGCGCGTCATCGTGGAACTGGTTGAGGAACTGAGTGCCGGTGCCCGGATCCGCTCGGTGGGCATTGGCGCCGCCGGCTGGATGGATCTCGACGGCGGCACGGTGCTGTTCAGCCCGCACCTCGCCTGGCGGAACGAACCGCTGCGGGAGAACCTGCAGCACCTGCTGCGGCGCCCCGTCATGCTGGTGAACGACGCCGACGCTGCGGCCTGGGCTGAATGGCGCTTCGGTGCCGGGCAGGGGCAGGACCGGCTGGTCTGCATCACCCTTGGCACCGGCATTGGCGGAGCCATGGTGATGGACGGGCGCGTCGAGCGCGGCAGGTTTGGTGTGGCGGGGGAGTTCGGCCACCAGATCATCATGCCCGGCGGCCACCGGTGCGAGTGCGGCAACCGCGGCTGCTGGGAACAGTACGCCTCGGGCAACGCCCTCGGCCGGGAGGCCCGGGAACTGGCGATGGCGAATTCGCCGGTGGCGCAGGAACTTCTCAAGGCCGTCGACGGAAGCGCCGGCCGCATCACCGGCACCACTGTGACCGAACTGGCCATCGCCGGCGACGCCGCCTCCCGGGAGCTCCTGGAGGACGTCGGGAACTGGCTCGGCCTGGGGCTGGCGAACCTTGCCGCCGCCCTCGATCCCGGAAAGTTCGTGATTGGCGGCGGGCTGTGCGCGGCCGGCGAACTGCTGGTGGCTCCGGCGCGCAAGGCCTTCGCCCGCAACCTCACCGGCCGCGGATTCCGTCCTGCCGCAGAAATAGACTTGGCCGCCCTTGGGCCGAATGCCGGCCTGATCGGGGCTGCCGACCTGTCACGGGCCAGCAGCCGTACGCACCGCTGAC
This sequence comes from Arthrobacter sp. UC242_113, assembly GCF_044054585.1. Classification (NCBI taxonomy): domain Bacteria; kingdom Bacillati; phylum Actinomycetota; class Actinomycetes; order Micrococcales; family Micrococcaceae; genus Arthrobacter; species Arthrobacter sp. UC242_113. The sequence continues at coordinate 871,969 of NZ_CP171968.1, forward strand.
TGAAGCGTCAGACCCGGGCGCCGTCGTCGTTCTCGTCCTTCTCTTGTGGCAGCTTCATGATCAGGTACACCACAGCCCCGATGAAGGCGGCCACCATCCCGAGGATTGCCAGCAGCGGCGCGGAGCGCCAAAACATGGACGACAGGACCAGGGCAACCGGAGCGCCGACGGCGCCCAGCCAGGCGAGCATCGTCAGCGGGTCCGTCGCCGAGAGCTTGGGCGGCTCCTCCGGCACGAACTCGCCGTCGTCGTCCTCGACGCTGTAGTCGCGCGGGTCCCCGGCGCCGGGCGGAACGTCAGGCTGCCCGGCCCGGGCGGCTTTCTCCTGCCCGGTTGCTTTCTCCCGGTCGGCGGCCTGCTGCCGCTCGGCGGCTGACAGTTCCCGGGGCGCCTGTGGCGCCAGGCCCAGCGGATCGAAATCGGTGAAGCGTCTGGCTGCGCTTTCCGGACCGGAACCGGCGTCCGGCTGTTCTGCCTGTGCAGAGCCGGCGTCGTCGGTTGCATCGTCGCTGGTAGCCGTGCTGTGCCGGGGACCGCCGTGATGGCGCGGGGACTTGGTGATGGGGGATTCCCCATCGCCGGGGACGGCGTCCGCATCGGGAGCCGGGCTGTCGCCCTGGAGCCTGGCCACCAGGTCGAGCCAGACGGCGTCATCCTGGTTGGCACTCGGATCGGATGAATTCGAATCGGGCCTATTCATCGGTCGCGCCCTTCTGGCTGGCTGTCGCGGAGTCGGCGGATCCCCGGTGGCCGTCCGCCACCACGGAGCGGATGAAGTCCACCGAGCCGCTGAAGATCTGGTCTGCATCGTGGTCCAGCGTGGCCACGTGGTAACTGTTGTCGAGCCGTGTGAGCTGCAGCGGGGCGTGGATAAGCCCGCGCCGCAGGGCCGTGATGCTGGTGTCGGACACAACGTGGTCCACCGTGGAGCGGAACACGCGGACCGGCGCTGTGATGCGCGGCAGCAGCCGGACCGTGTCCTTGAACATCTTATTCAGTTCGTGGGCAGCCGCCACAGGGGTACGGGAATATGCGCCCTCGTCGACGCCCTGCTTCCGGATGTCGTTGGCTATTGCCGGTGTGCTCTTGAGGACCAGCTTGAGGATCCCGGCCAGCGGGGCCCTGGGGTCATCAATGACAAGGCCGGGGTTGACCAGGATGGCTCCGGTGACGGGCCTGGTCGCGGCGATGCGCAGTGCCAGAGCGCCGCCCATGGACAGGCCCGCTGCGAAGACAAGGTCGCATTCGGTCTCGAGTTCAAGGTAGGCGGCGTCCATCGCGTCGTGCCACTGTTGCCAGCGGTTGCGGGACAGCTCCTGCCAAGTGGTGCCGTGGCCCGGCAGCAGCGGCATCCTGACGGCAAAGCCGGCATCGGCAAACGACTGGGCCCACGAACGCAGGCTGTGCGGGCTGCCGGTGAACCCGTGGGACAGGGCGATGCCGATGGACGGCCCCTCGCCGGAGAAGGCGCTGCTGAACGGGCTGTGATCGGGAACTGTGGTCATGACTTCTCCGACGGTATGTGGCTTCGGCAATGCAGCTGGAAAAACCGCGCCGAGGACTCGAAAATTTCCTGGGCGTCCGCGTCCAGCGTAGCCACGTGACCGCTGTTCCTGAGCAGCACCACGTCGAGGGCCGCCGACCCGAGGCGCCTCCGGATCAGGCTGAGCGAAGTCGGGGGCACCACTGCGTCATTGGCCGACTTGAAGACCAGCACCGGGGCAGTGATCCGCGGCAGGCCGCGGACGGCGGCAGCGAACAGCCTCTTCAGCTGGTGAACCGCCGCCAGCGGCGTGAGGGAGTAGTCGCCGTCGTCCGTGGGGGGCGCCGTCGGATTTTCCTCCGCTATGGGCACGGTGGTTCGTTGGATGTACTTCAGCAGGCCAATGATCCGGACGCGCCGGTCGTAAAAGCTCAGTCCCGGATTGACGACGGCGACGCCGGCCACGTGATGGCGGGATGCGGTGAGCAGGGCGATGGCACCGCCCATGGAGAGGCCTGCTACGTAGCATTCGTCGGTCCTGGCAGCCAGCTCCAGATACGACTGTTCGAAGGCGCCGTGCCACTCCCGCCATCCTGTCTTGGCCAGTTCCTGCCAGCTCGTGCCATGCCCGGGGAGCAGTGGGACGGTGACGGCGAAGCCGCGCCCGGCCAGGTATTCAGCCCACGGCAGGATGCTCAGGGGACTGCCGGTGAAGCCGTGCGAAATCGCGATTCCGATCCGCGCATTGGCTCCGTGTCCCGCGTAGGTGAAAGCGGCGGGCCTTATGCGGTCGCTGCTTTCTGTCATGAATCCATCGTGTCACTGTTCCGGACAATTCTCACTAGAGTAGGGTGGCATTGCAGTGCCGCCGGGCCCTTTGGAACGCCCGGGCGGTAGCCTTCCGGAGAGGTAAGACACGTGTTCTATTGGGTCATGAAGCGGATCTTCCTGGGGCCGGTGGTCCGCACTCTTTTCCGGCCGTGGGTCAAAGGGCTGGACAACATTCCGTCCGAGGGGGCGGCCATTATCGCCTCCAACCACCTCTCGTTTTCGGACTCTATCTTCATGCCGCTGATGGTGCCGCGGCCCGTCATCTTCCTGGCCAAATCCGAGTACTTCACGGGCAAGGGGCTCAAGGGCCGGTTGACCGCCCTGTTCTTCCGCCTGACCAACCAGCTCCCCATGGACCGTTCCGGGGGAGCGGCTTCGGCGGCCTCGCTCGATGCGGGCATGGACGTGCTCACCCACGGCGGACTGCTGGGCATCTACCCCGAGGGCACGCGCAGCCCCGACTCGCGGCTGTACCGCGGGAAGGTGGGGGTCGCCCGGCTGGCCCTCCAAGCCGGTGTCCCGGTCATCCCGGTGGCGATGATCGGAACGGACAAGGTTCAGCCCATCGGCAAGCGGCTGCCGAACATCCGGCGGATCGGCATGATCTTCGGCAAGCCCCTGGACTTCAGCAGGTATGAGGGCATGGCCGATGACCGGCTGATCCAGCGGTCCGTGACGGATGAGGTCATGTACGAGCTCATGCGGCTCTCCGGCCAGGAATACGTGGACGAGTACGCCTCGGTGGTCAAGCTCAGGCTGGCGGGAAAGGCCGGGCCGGAGCCGGGGGAGACGGATACGCCCCGGTCAGCCTAAGTGTCTGTGACGCCTGTGTCCGTGACGCCGCGTGTCTGGCGGATGACAGTCCGGGTGTCCCGAGCCGGTCCGGCCAACTACTCTTAGTAGTGTGACTGAGCTATCTGCAAAACCTGCCTCTTCCCTGACCAGCACTTCACAGAGCGGTGCGGCCAACTATCCCGGACTCGACAACTGGCGGGACCTTCCCATCTCCCAGCAGCCGAGCTGGCAGGACTCCGAGGTCTTCAACGCCTCCGTCAAGGAACTGTCGGTGCTCCCGCCGCTCGTTTTCGCCGGCGAGGTGGACATCCTCCGCGAGCGTCTCGCCGCGGCAGCCCAGGGCAAGGCCTTCCTGCTCCAGGGCGGTGACTGCGCCGAAACCTTTGAGGGTGCGACGGCGGACAAGATCAGCGCCCGGGTGAAGACGATCCTGCAGATGGCAGTGGTCCTGACCTACGGCGCGGCGATGCCCGTCATCAAGATGGGGCGCATGGCCGGCCAGTTCGCCAAGCCACGTTCCTCCAACGACGAGACCCGTGACGGCGTGACGCTGCCGGCATACCGGGGCGACATCGTGAACGGCTACGACTTCACCCCCAAGTCGCGCGGCCATGACGCCAGCCGCATGCTCCGTGCCTACCACACCTCCGCTTCCACGCTGAACCTCATCCGGGCATTCACACAGGGCGGATTCGCAGACCTCCGTCTGGTGCACACCTGGAACAAGGGCTTCACCGAGAACCCTGCCCACGCCCGCTACGAGTCCCTCGCGCGCGACATCGACCGCGCCATCAAGTTCATGGCGTCCTGCGGCGCCGACTTTGAAGCCCTGAAGCGGGTTGAGTTCTTTGCCAGCCACGAGGCCCTCCTGCTCGACTACGAGCGTGCGCTGACCCGCATCGACTCCCGCACCGGCCTGCCCTACGGCACCTCCGGCCACTTCCTGTGGATCGGCGAGCGTACCCGCGAGCTGGACCACGCCCACGTGGACTACCTGTCCCGGGTCCGCAACCCGATCGGCGTCAAGCTGGGCCCGTCCACGTCCGGCGATGACGCCCTGCGCCTCATCGACAAGCTGGATCCCGAGCGCGAACCCGGCAGGCTCACATTCATCACCCGCATGGGTGCCGGCAACATCCGCGAGAAGCTCCCGTCCCTCGTGGAAAAGGTCACCGCCTCCGGCGCCCAGGTCCTGTGGGTCACGGACCCGATGCACGGCAACACCGTCACCTCACCCAACGGCTACAAGACCCGGAATTTCGACGACGTCATCGACGAAGTGCGCGGGTTCTTCGAGGTGCACCATGCCCTGGGGACGGTTCCGGGCGGCCTGCACGTCGAGATGACCGGGGATGACGTGGCCGAATGCCTCGGCGGCGCCGACCCCATCGACCAGGAAGCGTTCCTCGACCGCTACGAGTCGGTCTGCGATCCCCGGCTGAACCACATGCAGTCGCTGGAGATGGCGTTCCTCGTGGCGGGCGCGCTCACCCGCCGCTAAGGGCCCCTGCGCCTGATCCAGCAGCAGGCAGATCCAGCAGCACAACGAAAGACCGGCGCCGGGAGCACAGACTCCCCGGCGCCGGTCTTTTTGGTTCGTTGTTTTGGCTACACCACCGTGAGGGTGATGAGGGAGCCCTCGGGTACCTCTGTGTCCACGGGATCCTGGTCCCGCACCGTGCCGAAGAAGCCGCCCAGGATGTTGTTCACACGCACCTCGAAGCCGCGTTTCCTCAGTGCCTCAACTGCGTCTTCCACCTGCTTGCCGATGTAGTTGGGCACCTTCACGAGCTTAGGACCCTCGGAAATCGTCAGGGTGACTGTTTGGCCCCTTGTCAGTGTTCCCGAAGCGGGTTCCTGGCTGGCCACGGCCCCCTTCGGAATGTTCTTGTCGTGCACCGTTTCGTCGGCCACCACCGCTTTGAGTCCGGCAGCTTCAATCGAGCGGACGGCCTCATCCCGGTCCTGTCCGCGCACGTCCGGCACCGGAATGGGCTGCGGGCCCTTCGAAACCGTGAGGCTCACTGGCGTGCCGTGCCGCACGGGCGTTCCCGCCGCCGGGGCCTGGCCCAGGACCGTTCCTGCCGGGATCTCCTCGTCGAATTTCTCGGCGACTTTGCCCAGCGCCATCTCGGCGCCGTTAAGCGCTTCCTTGGAGGCATCGAGCGTCTTGCCCGTCAGCTGCGGCAGGGGAAACAGCTGCGGACCCTTGGAGACGAACAGCGAGACCTGCTGGAATTTGCGGATTTCCGTTCCGGCGCCAGGTTCGGACCCCACCACGAGACCGGCCTTGACGTCGTCATCGAACACGTCCTGGGTGCTGGACTGGAAGCCCGCGTCCCGGAGCAGTTGCTGGGCCTCCGCCACCGTCCTGTTCGCCACGGCCGGCACGGTTCCGGGGGAGCCAGGTCCCATGCCGAAGAACCATCCCGCGCCGGTGGCAAGGAGGGCGAGGAGCACCAGGACAACAATCCAAAGCGCGCCCCTGCGCCGGGAATTGCCCTCCCGGAGCGTCCGGACGGGAGTGGCCGCGGCGCGCGACCGTTCCTTTTGTTCGTGGCGGTCCAGTTTCCGCTGTTCCCGCTTGCTCAGGGGGAGCGGAGCGGCCTCCGCGTCGTCGTCGTCGAATCCGTAGGACGGAAGAACCGGGCTGGCCTTTGGCGAGAGAGGGGTTGAAGATCCAGGGGTTGAAGAACCCGGCGTTGGGGAGACAGGGGTGGAAAACACGGTGGTCGGGTTGCTGGTCCGTGAAATGACTTCCGTGGGGCGGCCCCGGGGGACGCCGTCGCCGTGAATGGGTGCCAGCAGCTCGGTGTGGTTTTCCTGGTCTGTTCGATTTGCCTGGCTGCCCTGAGCTCCCGGCCCGCCCGGCCCGCCTTGGCCTGCCGGGTTTCCCGGCATCCGCGACGGCATCCGCGGGGGTGCGGGTGGAGCGCCCATGCCGCGCAGGCCGGCGTCGGGGACTGCGCCCGCCGCGGCGGCCGCCTGAACGGCTGCCGGGGGTTGCAGATCGAGTTCGGAGTCGGTGAGGTTCGTCCGGATGTGGCGGAGTTCCGCCAGCAGGGCGTTGCCGTCCACCGGCCGCTGCTCGGGGTCGCTGGCGGTGCACCATTGCACGAGTTCATCCACCTCTTCTGCGAGCCCGGGAACCAGGCCGGAGGGAGGGCCAACAGTGGAATTCACGTGCTGGTATGCCACTTGGATGGGGACGTCGCCCTCGAACGGCTGGCGTCCGGTGAGCATCTCGAACAGCATGATGCCCGTGGCGTAGATGTCGCTTCGTGCGTCGGCCGCTTTGCCAAGGACCAGTTCCGGCGAGAGGTACGCGATGGTGCCAATCAGGGCGCCTGTGCTGGTTGTTGTTGTCACGGCGCGCGCGAGCCCGAAGTCGCCGATCTTGATCCGGCCGTCGTCGGCGATCAGGACGTTCTCCGGCTTGACGTCGCGGTGGATCATGCCCGCGGCATGGGCAGCCCCCAGGCCTTCCACCACCGGATCGATGAGTGCCAGGGCCAGCCGGGGGGACAGGGCGCCCTTGCTGTTGATGACGTCGCGGAGGGTGTGCCCCTTGATGTACTCCATCACGAGGTAGGCGGTGTCTCCGTCGTGCCCCTGGTCGAGGACGCCCACCACGTGCGGGTGTGAAAGCTTAGCGGCTGCCCGTGCTTCGCGGGCCAGGCGGTCGAGGAAGTTGCCATCATTGACCAGGTGGGGGTGCAGGACTTTCAGGGCAACATCACGGTCCAGCCTCTGGTCCGTGGCCACGTAGACGGTGGACATCCCGCCCCGCGCCAACCGGGACTTCACCTGGTAGCGGTTGTCCACCAGCGATCCAACGAAACTGCCTAAAGCGTTTTCCTGCACTCTTCGATACTAAGTGCTGCACGGATACGGGTCCGTATCAACATCGATCCGGACCCGTATCGTTATGCTCCCGCCGGCCGGGGAACCCGCCCCGAGCCCATTCAGGGCATCAGCTGAAGGTCTTGCGGTGGGCCTTGATGGCTGCCACGTAGTGCTTCGTGTCGGTGTACATTCCGTGCTTGTTGACCGAGTACTGGCCCTGGTAGTAGCCGGCGATGGCGTAATCCAGGCTCTTGCTGGTCCGGATCAGTTGGCGGATGATCGCAACTCCGGCAGTGGCGTTGTCATACGGGTCGAGAGGTCAAGCTTCCGGCCCACGAGGTCGGATGCCCATTCGCCGGAGGAAGGGATGACCTGCATGGTGCCGATGGCGTTGGCCGGTGACACTGCCCGCTGGTTGAACCCGGATTCCTGGTAGGCGAAGGCCTGGGCCAGTGCAGGATCCACGCCCATTCGCCGTGCCGTGTCGGCCACGATGGACTGCATCTGGGCCAGTGACGGAACCGGCGAGGCGTTGAGCAGGGCCTTGTTCTTGTTGGCTGAGCTGACAACGGCTGCCGGGTAGGTGTAGCCGAGGAAGGAGCTGGGCACGAGCGGCGTGACGCTGGATGCCGGCTGGACGGAGCCGGTCTTCCCGGGAATGGCGAGCTTCTGGCCGGGGTAGATCACGCTGGTGACCTTCAGCCGGTTCGCCGACAGGATGGCCGCGAGCTTGACGCCGTGCCTCGATGCGATGCCGGACAGTGTGTCCCCGGACTTGATGACATAGGACGCTGAGGGGGCGGCAGCCGGTGCTGGCGCCTTGGCCGGGGCGGCCGCGACAGCGGTGCCGGCACCGAGCCGGATCTTCTGGCCGGGGTAGATGATCGATGACACCTTGAGCCCGTTCCAGCTGAGCACCTGGGAGAGCCTGACGCCGTGCCGCCCGGCGATGCCGCCCAGCGTATCGCCGGACTTGACTGTGTACGTCCTGGCAGCGGTGGCGGCGGGCGCAGCAGCCTTGGCCGCCGGAGCGGCGGCAGCCTTCAGCTTGATCCGCTGCCCCGGGTAGATCACGGAGTTCGACTTCAAGTTGTTGAGCTTCAGCACGGAAGTGGTGCTCAGCCCGTACCGGCCGGCGATGCCGCTGACCGTGTCCCCGCGGACCACCGTGTGGGCAGTCGGCGTGACGCGGGTGGGCTGAAGGCCTGAAGGAAGCGCAGCTGGCACGGAGGCTGCGGGGATGATGCCCGCTTTGACTGCGGCCGCCTGGGCCTCGATGGCGGCGGCGAGTGTCGCGGGCACCGTCCTGGGCTGGACGTCGGCCGTTGCGGGCTGGGCGACCGCAAGGGAGGAAAGCATGACGGCAGGGAGCGTGGCCGTCGTGGCCGCGATCAGTGGCAGGCCCGGCCGGGGTGACTGCTTGGTGGAGCGGGTCGTCGTCATGGGAAAGATCCTCTTCTCAGCGGCGAATGCTGTCGGTCATGCCAGTTGCTCGTGATACTTATGTTACTGGTGTTAGTTGTGTTGCGAATGTTATCCATGTGAATCTCTCACGATTTTTCGGTTAGCACAAGAATCAGATTTCAGCCGGGAAGTCCGGTCGGCTGGGAGTGTCGCGCGCGAAAATGCGGCGCGCGCACACGGGCGCCGTTTCGACTAGGCTTGCGGGCGCCCGCCATGGCAATCTTGACCCGTGAGTACTGTAGAAACCCTCGTAGGCGACTGGTTGCCCCTGCCCGACGTCGCCCAGTTGTTGGATGTGTCCATTACCAAAGTCCACGGGCTCCTTGACGAGCGCGCGCTTGCCGCACTGCGGATCGGGGAACGCCGGATCCGTTCGGTGCCGGCGGCATTCCTCCAGGACGGCCACGTCGTGGACAGCCTCAAGGGCACCATCGTTGTGCTGGCAGACGCGGGCTACTCGGACGAAGAGCTCATTGGCTGGCTCTTCACCCCTGACGAGTCACTGCGCGGACGGCCCATCGATGCCCTCCGCGAGGGTCGCAAGACGGAAATCCGCCGCCGGGCGCAGTCCCTGGCCTGGTAACAGAAACCCGGCCTGATTACGGGCCGGGCCAGCCGATTAGGCGGCCCGGCTCACAGTCGCCTCAGCCAGCCGCCGCAGGGCGGTTTTGGGGAGGTCTTCCAGCGGCAGAAGCTCGAGGGCAGCGTACGCCGCGGCGCCGAACTCCTCGATCAGGACTTCCGTGGCCTGCAGGGCTCCGCAGTCCGCAATGATCCGGCGGATCTCGGCCACGTCGTCCTCGCCCAACTCAGGGCTGCCGAGCTTAGAGTCGATGAACGCGGACTCCTCGGGGGTGGCCAGGTCCAGGGCGAAGGCTACGAGCACTGTCCGCTTGCCCTCCCGGAGGTCGTCTCCAGCGGGCTTTCCGGTGGTCACCGGGTCCCCGAAGACGCCCAGGACGTCGTCGCGAAGCTGGAAGGCCTCGCCCAGGGGGAGTGCGAACGCGGAGTAGCCCCGGAGCAGTTCGTCAGAGGCCCCGCCGAGCGCCCCGCCCAGGGCAAGCGGATGTTCCGTTGAGTACTTGGCCGACTTGAAACGGATGATTGACTGGGCGCGGCTGACAGCGCCCGCCCGGTCCCGGACCGGCCCGGCCACCTCTTCGAGGATGTCCAGATACTGGCCGGCCATGACCTCCGAACGCATCAGGTTAAAGATCAGCCTTGCCCTGCTTCCTGAGGCCGCCGTTGCGCCGATGTCAGTGAAGGCTTCCTCGCTGAAGGACAAGCACAGGTCGCCGGCGAGGATGGCTGCGGCGTGGCCGAAGCGTTCGCTGTCGAGGGCCCAGCCCTGGGACTCATGGAGCTGGATGAACCGGCGGTGCACGCTGGGCCCGCCCCGGCGGGTGTCCGACCGGTCGATGATGTCGTCGTGGATCAGGGCGGCGGCCTGGAACAGCTCAAGGGCCGCGCCTGCCGTGATGATGTCCTCCGCGGAGGCAGGCCCGCCCGCTCCACGCCATCCCCAGTAACACATGAGGGCGCGCAGCCGCTTACCGCCGGTGACCAGGTTGGAGATGGAGCCCATGATGGGATCGATGTCCGGCGAGATTGCCGTCATGATCGACTGCCGGGTGGTCAGGAAGTCTGTTAGCTTTCCCGCTACGGCGGCCACGAAGTCCGCCTGCTCCACGCGAAGCTGCTCGGCCACCATCACTTGACGGACTCGGGAGTCACGTTGGCGCCGATGGTGAAGGTTGAAACCCCGCCCGTTGCAGGGACGGCAATATTTACGGTCTCGCTTCCCGCCCGGACGAAGTCCTTTGACACGACGCTTCCCACGGCGTTGCCGGGAACAGCCGTAAAGCCCTGCCCCTCGAGCGCTTTGGTGTAATAGGCGACAACGGCGGCGGGCTTGGCCGAGATGGAGCCAACCAGTGCGACGGTGGCCGGGGAGGTTGACTTGTCGAAGCTGCTGGCCACCACCTTGGCCCCTGGCATCACGGGCACCAGCTTTGACGGAAAGCCGGCGACGAGCGCTCCCACGGTGGCCGACGTGCCGGGGGACGCAGACGGGCTGGCGGTTGCCGTCGCTGACGCCGTGGCGGCTGCTGTGTTCGTTGCCGCGGCCGCGGCGGAGGCAGATGCCGTCGCCGCGGGCGTTGCGGAACCGGGCGCCTGTGCCGTGCACGCTGACGCCGCCGCCACTACGGCCGCTCCAGCGGCGAGCAGCCCAAGGCGGGCAGGCATGAGCGTTCCAATGACCTTCACAGGTGCGGTCCTCCTGGGTGTTGATGCCGGATTCAGCCTCCAGTTTAGTCAGGTGCAGGGCATAGGATTGCAGATGTGGGGCCGGACGACGACAGAGAGCAGGCGGAAGCGCGGCTGCGGGAGCTTCGGCGGGCGAGCATCATGCACGTCGATATGGACGCGTTTTTTGTCTCGGTAGAACTGCGCGCCCGTCCTGACCTGCGTGGCCGGCCGGTGATAGTGGGGTTTCCGGCTGAGCGTTCCGTGGTGCTGTCGGCTTCGTATGAGGCACGCAGGTTCGGCGTGAAATCGGCGATGCCCATGGCCGTGGCCCACAGACTGTGTCCGCAGGCCGTTATCATCGAGCCCAGGCACAAGCTGTACTACGAAGTCTCCGGCCAGCTGATGGGCATCTTCGAGTCCATTACCGAGCTCGTGGAACCGCTCAGTGTGGACGAGGCATTCCTTGACGTCGGAGGGGCCATCCGCAGGCTTGGTCCGCCGAGTGACATAGGGCAGTTGATCCGGAGACGGGTTTCCAGCGAACTGGGCATCACGGCGTCCGTGGGGATCGCGGCCAGCAAGTTTGTGGCCAAGATCGCTTCCACCCGGTGCAAGCCGGATGGGCTGCTGCTCATCCGGCCGGAGCAGACCGTCCCGTATCTTCACAGCCTTCCGGTCAACGCCCTGTGGGGTGTTGGAGGCAAGACGGCGGAAGTGATGGCCCGCATGGGAATCCGTACCGTGGCGGATGTCGCAGCGACGCCGGTCTCCTCGCTCAAGAAGGTGCTGGGTGCCACGGGCGAACACGTCCACCGGCTCTCCTGGGGCATCGACAGCAGGACGGTCACCCCGGTGCGGGTGGAGAAGAGCATCGGAGCGGAGGAAACGTTCGCCTCGGATACTGCGGACGATGCCCTGCTGCACCGGGAGCTGCTGCGACTGTCCCACCGCACTGCCGAGCGCCTGCGCGCTTCGGGGCTGGTGGCCCGGACCGTGGCGCTCAAGCTGCGGTACGCCGATTTTTCGACGGTGACCCGAAGCCGCACGGTCCACACGCCACTGGACAGCGCGCAGCTCATCTATGCCGTGGCCATCCAGCTGCTGGAGTCGCTGGGCAGCCGGCCCCTGATGGTCCGGCTGGTGGGTGTCCGTGCGGAGCAGCTGGAAGCGGCCGCCCAGACCTCCCTGCAGCTGAGCCTGGACAGGCGCGACGACAACTGGCGGGCCGCTGAACAAGCTTTGGACAAGGTGGCGGAAAAGTTCGGCAGCAAGTCCGTGCTTCCCGCGCGGCTGCTTGAGCCGGGAAGCGGCAACCCCTGACGTGATTCCGGCGACACCGGCGGGCGCGGGAAACCGTGTTCATGGCCGCGGATCGGTGCCGGGTCAAGGCCCCGGGCAGTTTTGCCGCCCGTGAACAGCGTCTTTCAGAACAGCGCCCAACAAACTATCCTTATAGATACAAAGATTTTCGAACGTCTGGACATGTGTGGATCACCTGACCCGCCGCGTCAGTATGCTTGAATTCCTGGATCTGCCAACGCTGGCAGGACCGGGAACCTGGATGGCATGCCGGTCGTTGACGAGGCAGGAACAACCGGTTCCGGCCTGTCTGGACGTTGGCCTACTTAAGGAGGTCGTGATGCCGCTCTCGGAGCACGAACAGAAGCTGCTCGAGCAACTCGAGAGGCAACTGCATGAGGACGATCCCAAGTTCGCCAATTCCATGGGCTCGGATCCCGGCCGCAGCTGGTCCACCCGGCACATCGTGATTGGCGTACTGGCCACGCTGGCCGGGGTGCTGCTCCTCCTGGTAGGGGTCTCCCTCCAGAACATATTCGTCGGGGTCCTCGGGTTCGTCGTCATGGGTGCCGGAGTTTACTTTGCCACGATGCGCAGCGTTGCGGCCGGCAAAGCGAAGGCTGGCGGGCATGGCAGGAAGTCCAAGAGCAAGAGCTCCTTTATGAACAGCCTCGAGGAACGATGGGACGAAAGGCGCCGCGGGGAGTCCTGAACCCGCGTTCCACTTCCCGCCACCTCCACTGCGCACCACCCTCCACATCGCACCACCGGGTCCATCCCGGTTGGGTGCCAATAATCCAGGAATGACCCGCCACGGCGGGTCATTCCGCTTTAACCCGCGGAACTGGGCCTGTTGACCAGCGGAACTGGTGCCCGAAACCGATGTTCCAGGGCCAATGCCGCCGCGGCAGGCACCGGCGGAGCGGCCCAATTTCCCTCCACTTCCCACCCCCAGGCAAAATCCCCGCCATTCCGCGGAAGAAAGTTCGTCCCGGCAGCACAGAAGTGCCCGTGCCGCGTTGACTGTGGGGAGAAGTGGAGTAAAGTGGAGCGAGTAAGAGGGTAGTGGCAGCGCGGGGGTTGTTCGGCTTCTGACGGCAGACGGGCGGTGGGACGTGTTCCTTGGGACACACTCGCCGCGTCTTGACGAAAAGGGCAGGATCATTCTTCCCGCCAAGTTCCGTGAGGAGCTTGCCGGCGGACTTGTTCTCACGCGAGGCCAGGAGCGCTGCATCTACGTCTTCAGCGAGCAGGAATTCGCGAGGGTACACGAGCAGATCCGGGAGGCTCCGATCTCCAACAAGTCGGCTCGTGACTACATCCGGGTTTTTCTCTCTGGAGCCTCGGACGAGGTACCTGACAAGCAGGGGCGCGTGACCATACCTCCCGCGCTCCGGGAGTACGCAGGGCTCGGCAGGGAGCTGGCCGTTATTGGGGCCGGCACCCGCGCGGAGATCTGGGACGCCCAAGCCTGGAATGAGTACCTGGCGGAGAAGGAAACCTCCTTCTCTGAAACTGACAACCCCATCGCCGGCATCCTTTAGGCCGGCCCGAACCGGTATCCGTTTCTTGGACGAGATCTCCAGCCGCCCATCCCTGCCGACTACCTGGCTCACTTCCCCGGAGCCAGGCAGCCAACGGGATAGGCGCGGATGGGGATCTGGCCCAAGAAACCACCCCCCAAGGAATCATCCCCGGCGCTCAAGGAAGGACGAAGGCATGACAGAACCCGACCAGCCAAAGCCCACGTCCGAACGCCATGTACCGGTCCTGAAGGACCGGTGCATCAATCTTTTGGCGCCCGGATTCGAGGCGGCACGCCTGCGCGGTGAGACTCCGGTGGCCATTGATGCCACGCTCGGCATGGGTGGGCACTCCGAAGCCATGCTCCAGCGCTTTCCTGACCTGCACCTCGTGGGCATCGACCGTGACGAAGAAGCCCTGGCGCTGGCGGGGGAGCGGCTCGAGCCCTTCGCGGCCCGCACGGACCTGGTCCACGCTGTGTACGACGAAATCGCCGAGGTGCTGGAGGACCTCGGCATTCCGGAGGTCCACGGCATTCTGATGGACCTCGGGGTCTCGTCCCTGCAGCTTGACGAGCGCGAACGCGGTTTCGCCTATTCCTTTGACGCACCCCTGGACATGCGGATGGACACCAGCCGCGGCCAGACTGCGGCGGACGTCGTTAACAACTACAGCGAAGAGGAACTGGTCAGGATCATCCGCAAATGGGGTGAGGAAAAGTTCGCGGGGCGCATCGCCAACAGGATCGTAGCCGCCCGGGCAGCTAAGCCGTTCACCACCACGGGGGAACTCGTCGAGCAGATCAGGGCGGTGGTTCCGGCTGCCGCCGCCAAATCGGGCGGACATCCCGCCAAGCGCACCTTCCAGGCCCTGCGCATCGAGGTCAACGAGGAACTCGAAGTCCTCGAGCGTGCCGTTCCGGCGGCGGTGGATGCCATCGCACTCGGCGGCCGGATCGTGGTGATGTCCTACCACTCCCTGGAAGACAAGATCGTCAAGGGCGTTTTCCAAGCCCGCTCCAAGTCATCAGCTCCGCTCGGCTTTCCCGTGGAGCTTGAAGAGCACAAGGCCGAACTTAAAACCCTGACCAAGGGCACCGAGGTGCCCACCGCCGTCGAGATCGCAGAGAATTCGCGCGCAGCATCAGCCCGGCTGCGCGCAGTGGAACGCATCAGAGCCAGGAGAGCAACATGAGCACTGCAGCTGCCAGGAACCTCGCCCTTCCGTCCGGCCCGAGCGTCCATGACATAGAGGCCGGGCTTCCGGGGTCGGCCCGCAAGGGGCGTACCCCGCTGTCCCTGGTCCGGTCCGCACCGGCGAAGCGCCGCGCGCCCTTCGTTGTTCTCTGCTTCGGCATGCTTGCGGCTGCGCTGATAGCGGTGCTGGTGCTCAACATCACTGTTTCCACAGCGCAGTACCAGTTGGTCAAGCTCCGTGCCGAACAGACCAAGCTCACCAAAGAGAACCAGGATCTGACACAGCAGGTGCAAAACTTTGAGGCTCCCCAGAATCTGGCTGCCAAGGCCGCACAATTGGGAATGGTTGCTTCCACCGGCAAGGGACAGATTGATCTTTCCACGCTGAGCGTGAGCGGGGATGCCAAGCCGGCGGTCAAGGGAGACTCGGCAGGAGCGGTGATCGCTGCCCCTGCCGTCCCGGGTCAGCTGAACGTGGTCCCGCCCGCCAGTTCGGGCGAGCCGCTGGAAAGCAGGGCACCGGCTGCCGGTGAAACGGCAGCTGCCCAGCCGGAGGGCCCGGCAGCTGCGAAACCGGCCGAGCCGGCGGCTGCGGCCAAGCCCGCGGCCCTTAACGGCGGCACCATTCCGGCGCCGGAGCAAAGGACGCCGGGGCAGTAGGCAGGAACAGGCGGCTGGTAGCCCGCATGGCAAGCAGTAGGGGATGAGCGTGGCGCAAGGCAAGAGCAAGGCAGGCAAGAAGAAGGTAGCCAACGCCACGAAGAGGCTCCGCCTCGGACTTAGCATCATGCTTGCCCTGCTGGTGGTTGTCGGCGGAAAGCTCTTCCTGGTGCAGGGACTGGACGTCGGCGGCATGGCCGAAGCTGCCCTGGACAACCGGCTCCGCCCCACCGTGCTGCCGGCCGAGCGCGGCAGCATCCTGGACGCCAGCGGAGCAGTGCTGGCGAACAGCGTGATCCGCTACAACATCACTGTTGACCAGTCTGTAAACACCAAGACCGAATCCTTCAAGCGCCTTGAAAAGGTAGACGGCAAGGAAGAACTCGTCACCGTTTCCCGGGACCAGGGGATCTCCGAGCTTGCTGCCGTCCTTGGCATGGACGCCGAGGACGTGCGGAAATCCGTCACCGGAACCAGGACCTACTACATCGTGGCCAAGGACCTCCGGCCCGACGTCGAAAACCGGGTCTCGGAACTGCAGATCCCGGGGATCTTCTCCGAGGGAACCAGCAAGCGCGTCTACCCGAACGGCTCCGTGGCCGGCGGCATTGTGGGCTTCCTCGAGAACGGAACCACCGGCCAGGCCGGCCTCGAGCAGACCCAGGACGAAGTTCTGCGCGGAACTGCAGGCAAGCGCGTGTTCGAAATCGGCGCCGACGGCCTCCGTATTCCCGTGGGCATCGACGAACTGACGCCCGCGCAGGATGGCAAGGACGTCAAACTCACGCTGAACTCCGACCTTCAGTATTTCGCCCAGCAGGCCATCCAGACCCAGTCGGACAAACTCAGTGCCGAGTGGGGGGTCATCATCGTCTCCGATGTGAAGACCGGCAATATCATCGCCATGGCCGACACCAATACGCCCGACCCCAACGACCCCGGCAAGGTGGCAGCGAAGGACCGTGGCGTCCGCTCCGTTACCGCCGCCTACGAGCCCGGGTCTGTGGAAAAGATGATCACGGCTGCCGCCGTCATCGAAGAGGGCAAGGCCAAACCGCTGGACACGTTCGTTATCCCGCCGTCCCTGGTGGTGGACGGCCAGCAGTTCGACGATTCCTTTTCCCATGGGACCGAGAAGCGGACCCTGGCGGGCATCCTGGGCTGGTCCATGAACACGGGCACCGTGATGGCGGGCCAGCGCCTCAGCAAGGAGCAGCGGCACGACTGGCTGCAGAAGTTCGGAATCGGTGAGGCACCGGAGATCGGCCTGCCGGCCGAGGCGAAGGGCATCCTGACCCCTGCTGACCAGTGGGACGGCCGCCAGCAGTACACGGTGCTGTTCGGGCAGGGTGTCTCGCAGTCGACACTCCAGACGGTCCGCGCCTACCAGTCGATCGCCAACGACGGTGTGATGCTGCAGCCGAGGCTCATCGACAGCTACATCAGCCCGGACGGAACCGAGGAAAAGGTGGCGGCCAAGCCGTCCCGCCGGGTGGTCTCGGAGCAGACCGCGCAGCAGGTGAGGGACATCCTTGAAAGTGCTGTCACCGAGGGCCAGATCAAGGAGGCCGCGATCGACGGCTACCGGGTCGGGGCCAAGACCGGTACCTCGCAATCGCCCTGCGACGACGGGACCGCAGGCTTCTGCGGGTACACGGCCTCGATGGTGGGGATGGCGCCGATGGACGATCCGCGGTTTATTGTGGAGGTGGTCCTGCAGCGTCCCAAGGGGTCCATTTACGGGATCACCAACGGGCCCGTGTTCCGCTCGGTCATGAGCCAGGCACTGCGGACGTACAACGTTCCGCCGTCCAAGGGCACGCCCGTCAGGCTGCCGCAGTTCGCTAAGTAACGCCCGCCAAGAAAGACCGCGGTACACCTGAACAAACAGTTCTGTCGTGTCCGTTGGTCCGCTAGCACCAACGGAGATCCAGTTGTCACAGCACCATGACCCCGGCACTGCCGACGCCCCGGAGGGGCAGGTATCCAAGAGCGGCTTCCGGCCCACTGCCGTCGCCGCCGTCGAACTGGGTGTTATCGGCCAGTCAGTGGGACTTACGGTGCCCCGGGCGTCCGAGTCCGTTCAGGTGACCGGCATCTCGCTCGACTCCAGGTCCGTGGAACGCGGCGACCTTTATGTTGCCCTGCCGGGGGCGGCGCGGCACGGTGCCGATTTCGCCGCGACGGCGATCGAGTCCGGCGCGGCTGCGGTACTGACGGACGACGCCGGCGCGCGGCTTCTTGCTGTCGGCTCGGACCTCGCCGTGCCCGTACTTGTGGTGGCGGAGCCCCGCAGCGTGGTGGGCCGCCTGTCCAGGCTGATCTACCGGAGCCAGGACGCCGAGCTTCCCGGGCCCTCGATGTTCGGCGTGACCGGCACCAACGGAAAAACCACCACCACATACTTCACCAACGCCCTGCTGCAGGCCATGGGCAAGAAGACCGGACTCATCGGCACCATCGAGATCCTGGCCGGTGGGGACCCGATTCCGAGTCTCCTGACCACCCCGGAATCCACCGATGTCCACGCCCTGCTTGCCCTCATGCGGGAACGCGGCCTTGACGCTGCATCCATGGAGGTCTCCTCGCACGCCGTGTCCTTCCGCCGCGTGGACGGCGTGGTCTTCGACGTCGTCGGTTTCACCAACCTCACCCAGGACCACCTGGACCTGCACGGCACCATGGAGGAGTACTACCGGACCAAAGCCGAGCTGTTCACCGCCGAACGCGCACGTGCCGCCGTCGTGACGGTCGACGACGAATGGGGACGGCGGCTCGCCGCCCAGACCGAGCTTCCGGTCACCACGCTCGCAACCCTCCAGCCCGCCAGTGGGCCCGTCGCCGACTCTCCGGTGCCTGACTGGACCGTCACCGACCCCAAGCCCCGCGGCCTCGGTACGGACTTCACGCTCCGCGGCCGGAACGGCGCGGAACTCCGCGTACACACCGGCCTGCCCGGGGCGTTCAATGTGTCCAATGCGGCGCTGGCCCTGACCATGGTGCTCGCCGGCGGTGCAGACCCCGCCGAAGTACAGGCAGCGCTCGATGCCCGCGATCCGTTCACCGTGGCAGTGCCCGGCCGCATGCAGCTGGTCTCCACCCGGCCGGCCGCCGTCGTCGACTTCGCGCACAACACAGATGCTTTGGCACGTGCCCTGGAGGCCGTCCGGTCCCCGGAGCCCGCGTCCAAGGTGATAGTGGTTTTCGGCGCCACGGGCCAGCGCGACCAGGGCAAGCGCCCTGCCATGGGCGCCACCGCGGCCCGGCTAGCCGACGTCGTGATCGTCAGCGACGACGACCCCCACGATGAGGACGCCGCGGCCATCCGCTCCGAGGTGCTGGTGGGTGCGACCGACGCCAAGGAAGCCGAGCGGCTCGACTGCAAAATCATGGAAGTTTTCCCCCGCGATGCTGCCATCCGTGAAGCTGTCAACCTGGCCGCTCCGGAGGACACCATCCTGGTTGCGGGGCGCGGACACGAAGTGTGGCAGGAGGTCAAGGGAGTGAACCTTGCCCTCGACGACAGGGTGGAACTACGGAACGCCTTGACGGCACGAGGATTCACCGTTCTCCAAGACGACGGGATAGAGTCCTAGACCGACATGATTGAACTAACTGCGGCGGAAATCGCCGAAATCACTAACGGCCGGCTGCTTGCCGACCCCGGCGTCACCCCCGCATCCGTGGTGACCGACTCGCGGGAGGCCGTTGCCGGCTCCCTGTATGTCGCCAAACCGGGCGAAAGCGCAGACGGGCACAGCTTCGTGGGCGCGGCCTTTGACCGCGGCGCGGTTCTGGCCCTCACCGAACGCGAAATCAAGGACGACGCCGGCCGGAACTATCCGTCCGTCGTCGTCGAGGATGCGGTGCTGGCCATGGGCGCCCTCGCGGCTGAGGCAGTGCGGCGGATCAGGCAGCACCGCGAGTCGGCGGGCGAACAGTTGACCGTCATCGGCATCACCGGTTCGGCAGGCAAGACCACCACCAAGGACCTGCTCGCGGGAATCCTGTCGGCCGAGGCGCCTACTGTTGCACCCCAGGGTTCCTACAACGGCGAGGTCGGCGTGCCCCTCACCGTGTTCCAGGCGGGCTTTGACACCCGGTTCCTGGTCATCGAGATGGGCGCCACCGGCATCGGACACATCCGCTACCTGGCCGACATGGTCCGGCCGGAGATTGGCGTGGTGCTCGGCGTGGGAACAGCCCACGCAGGGGAGTTCGGCGGCGTGGAAAACATTGCCGCCGCCAAGGGCGAGCTCGCCGAGGCAGTACCCGCCGCAGGCACCGCCGTGCTGAACCTTGACGATCCCCGTGTTGCCCCCATGGCCGCCCGGACCCGCGGCACTGTTCTCGGCTTCTCTTCCCGGGATGCTGATCCGGACGCACCTGCTGTCCGGGCCGCAAACCTGGACACCAATGCCTCGGGCAACCCGGAGTTCGACCTCGAAGTGCCGGGGGAGCCGACTGTCCGGGTCAGCAGCAAACTCATCGGCGAACACCACGTGGCGAACCTCCTGGCCGCCGCGGCGGCTGCGCACGCGGCCGGCGTACCGGCCGACAGGATCAGCGCATCGCTGAGCTCCCAGTCCGCGGCGAGCCGCTGGCGCATGGAGCGGACTGAACGGCCCGACGGCGTCACGGTGATCAACGACGCGTACAACGCCAACCCGGAATCCATGCGGGCGGCCCTGCGCACACTGGCCGACCTCGGCCGCGGACGCCGCACCTGGGCCGTGCTCGGGGCCATGCTGGAACTGGGCGACGATTCCATCCGCGAGCACACGGCCGTCGGCACGCAGGTGGTGCGGCTGAACATCTCCCGCCTCCTGGTGGTGGGCCGGGAAGCGCGTTCACTGTACGTTTCCGCCGTGCAGGAAGGGTCCTGGGGCGATGAATGCATCTTCGCCGAGACTGCTGATGAGGCCTACGAAGTGCTCCAGGAACAGCTCGAACCCGGCGACCTGGTGCTCTTCAAGTCCTCGAACAGCGTGGGACTGCGCCACTTGGGCGATCGGATAGCATTACCCCCACACGCCACCCCCACAAATGCCAATGAAGGGAGCGAGCTGCTGTGATTGCACTACTGATCGGCGCTGGCCTGGCCCTGCTGCTGGCTCTGGTGGGTACGCCGCTGTTCATCCGCCTGTTGGTCCGTAAGAGCTATGGCCAGTTCATCCGCGACGACGGACCCACCTCGCACCACACCAAACGCGGCACGCCCACCATGGGCGGCACAGTGGTGGTGGGCGCGGTCCTGCTGAGCTACGGCCTGACACACCTGATCATGTGGCTCATGAACCCCAGGTCGGCCGGGCCGTCGGCCTCGGCGCTGCTCCTGCTGTTCCTGATGGTGGGGATGGGCCTGGTGGGCTTCCTGGACGACTTCATCAAGATTTCACGGCAGCGCAGCCTGGGCCTGAACGCCAAGGCGAAGCTGATCCTCCAGGCGGCGGTGGGCATCATCTTCGCCGTCATGGCCCTGTATTTCCCGGATGCGGACGGCCTTACCCCGGCGTCCACCAAGATCTCGCTGGTCCGTGACATTCCGTGGCTGGACCTGGCGTTCGGCGGCACCGTAATTGGCGCGATCCTCTTTGTGCTGTGGTCAAACCTGATCGTCACCGCCGCCACCAACGGCGTCAACCTGACCGACGGACTGGACGGCCTGGCCGCGGGCGCCGCGGTCATGGTCTTTGGCGCCTACACGCTGATGGGCATCTGGCAGAGCAACCAGGCGTGCGGCTCGCCGCGTCAGGCGGGTGGCGGCTGTTACTCCGTCCGGGATCCACTGGATCTGGCGCTTCTTGCGGCCATCATGAGCGCCGCGCTGGTGGGCTTCCTGTGGTGGAACACCTCGCCGGCCAAAATCTTCATGGGCGACACCGGCTCCCTCGCGATCGGCGGCGCCATCGCCGGGTTCGCCATCCTCTCCCGCACCGAACTGCTCCTCGCCTTCATCGGTGGCCTGTTCGTCCTCATCACGCTCTCCGTCATCATCCAGGTGGGCTACTTTAAGGTGACCAAGGGCAAGCGCTTCTTCAAGATGGCGCCGCTGCAGCACCACTTCGAACTCAAGGGCTGGGCGGAAGTCACTGTGGTTGTCCGGTTCTGGATCCTCGCCGGTCTGTTCGTCGCCGCGGGCCTTGGCATCTTCTACGCAGAATGGGTGGTCCTCCTGTGAACGGCTCCGAATCCCGCGCTGAAGTGTCCGGTCCGGCCCTGACGGGTCCGGCAAGGCTCAGCGGCCTGGTCAGCTGGGACTCCGACTGGGCCGGACTGCGCGTCGTGGTCACCGGAATCGGTGTCTCGGGCTTCGCAGCCGCGGACACCCTGATCGAACTCGGCGCCCGTGTGGTGGTGGTGGACGGTGCCACCACGGATACTGCGCAGGGCAAGGCGGACACGTTGCGGATCGTGGGCGCGGCCGACGTCCTTCTGGGGGAGGACGCCGTCCGCTCCCTGCCAAAGATTGACGGCCTGAAGCCGGACCTCGTGGTCACCTCGCCCGGCTGGCGTCCGGACCAGGCCCTGCTCGCGGCTGCCGCCCGTGCCCACATCCCGGTCTGGGGCGACGTCGAACTCGCCTGGCGGCTGCGCGTCCGCGAGGGCCGGAAGACCGCCGACTGGCTCACCATCACCGGCACGAACGGCAAGACGACGACGGTCGGCCTGACGGAATCCATGCTGCGGGCCGCGGGCCTGAAGGCGATCGCCGTGGGCAACGTCGGCACTCCCATCCTCGACGCCCTCCGCGACCCGGTGGAGTACGACGTCTTCGCGGTGGAGCTCTCCAGCTTCCAGCTGCACTGGTCCGATTCCGTCTCGGCGGTGGCCAGCGTGTGCCTCAACGTCGCCGAGGACCACGTGGACTGGCACGGCTCCTACGAGTCCTACCTCGCCGACAAGGCCAAGATCTACGAAAACACGCAGAAGGCCTGCATCTACAACGACGAGCAGATCGAAACCGAACGCATGGTGGAGGACGCTGACGTGGTGGAGGGCTGCCGCGCCGTCGCGTTCACCACCCTCACGCCGGCCATCAGCATGCTCGGCGTCGTGGAGGGCCTGCTCGTAGACCGGGCCTTCATCGCCGAGCGGAAGGACAGCGCCGTCGAACTGGCGTCCATGTCCGACCTCGGACCGGTGGCCCCCCGCCACATGGTGGCCAACGCCCTGGCCGCCGCCGGCCTGGTGCGCGCCTATGGCGTCAGCCCCGAGCACGTGCGCGAAGGACTGCAGGCCTACA
The DNA here is from genome assembly GCF_044054585.1 of Arthrobacter sp. UC242_113. NCBI lineage: Bacteria > Bacillati > Actinomycetota > Actinomycetes > Micrococcales > Micrococcaceae > Arthrobacter > Arthrobacter sp. UC242_113. The sequence goes on from NZ_CP171968.1 coordinate 894,563, forward strand.
TCCCCGGAAGCCACCGCATCCAGCCGGTCGCCAAGCAGCACGGCGTTCTCTGGATCAACGACTCCAAAGCCACCAACCCGCACGCCGCCTCCGCGTCCCTGGCCGCCTTCGACCCCGTGGTGTGGATTGCCGGCGGCCTGTCCAAGGGCGTCAGCTACGACGACCTGGTCCGCGACCATGCACGACGCCTGAAGGCCGTGGTGCTCATTGGCAAGGACACGGCGTCACTGGAAGAGTCCCTGCAGCGACACGCACCGGATGTCCCCGTCATCCGGCAGGCGGCAGGCCACACTGAAATTGTGCAGTCTGCCGGAACCGGACATGACGCCGCACCGGATTCAGCCGAATCCGGGGAGGCAGTGATGGCACGGGCCGTCGCATCGGCGGCACAGCTCGCCGCCTCGGGTGACACTGTGCTGATGGCCCCGGCTGCTGCATCCATGGATCAGTTCTCTTCCTACGCTCACCGTGGCGACGCCTTCATTGCAGCGGTCCGCGAGCTCGTGGAAGGGGAGGCCCGGACCGGCAAGGAGTAAGAATGGTCAGCACACCCACACGTCCCGCGGCCGCCCGGCAGCGGGCGGGGGAGAAACCCGGACCGGGTGCTGCACCGAAGACTCCGGCATCCAGGCTTCCCGCGAGCGGCCGGCTGCTCCGGTGGTACAGGCGCTTCTGGACTGCCCTCGAGGGAAACGGCAAGTCGCGCAACGGCTCCACCTACTACCTCATCCTCGGCACCACGCTGGCCCTGACTGCCATCGGCATCATGATGGTGCTCTCGGCCTCCAGCGTGGAGGCGATTGCCGCGGACAAGTCGCCCTACGGGGACGCCCTGAAGCAGAGCCTGTTCGCCGGTCTCGGCATCTTCACCATGTTCGTGCTGTCCCGGATCAACGTGGTGTGGCTGAAGCGACTTGCCTGGCCGGCGATCGGTGTTGCACTGGTGCTGCTGGCCCTCGTGCTGGTCATTGGCACCAGCGTCAACGGCAACAAGAACTGGATCGACGTCGGCGGGTTCTTCACCCTGCAGCCTTCCGAGGCCGCCAAGCTTGCCCTGGCCCTGTGGATGGCCACCGTGCTCGCCAAGAAAGCGTCGCTGCTGCACCAGTGGGGACACGCCGTGGTCCCCGTGGTGCCCATAGCCGGCGCGATCATCGGACTCGTCCTGGTCGGAAACGACCTCGGCACCGGCATGATCATCATGCTCATCACCGCCGCCGCCCTGTTCTTCGCCGGGGTGCGCCTCTACCTGTTCGGGTTCGCAGCCCTGGGCCTGGGCGCGGTCATAGCGGTCATGGCCATGACCAGCTCCAACCGGGTCTGCCGCATCACCTCGTGGTGGACCGGCCAGAGCTGCGGCGACGGCATCGACGCCAACTACCAGTCCACCAACGGCATGTACGGGCTGGCATCGGGCGGCTGGTTCGGCGTCGGGCTCGGGCAGAGCAGGCAGAAATACAGCTGGATCCCCGAAGCCCATAACGACTTCATCTTCGCCATCATCGGTGAGGAATTCGGGCTGGTGGGGACCGTCGTCGTACTGGTCCTGTTCGCCATCCTGGGCGCCTCCATCTACCGGGTGGTGGTGGCACAGGAAGACCTGTTCCACCGGGTCCTGGCCGGAACCATCATGGTGTGGCTGCTCGGCCAGGCGACGGTCAACATGGCCGTGGTCACCGGCCTGATGCCGGTGATCGGCGTCCCGTTGCCCTTCATCTCCTACGGCGGTTCGGCGCTGCTGATGTCGCTCTGCGCGATCGGCGTAGTGTTGTCACTGGCCCGGGAACAGATGGCGCCCAACATCCGGCCCCGTAAACTGCTCGGCCCGTTGCGGCTGCCCGGGCGCAAGAAATCCCGTACGAAAGCGTAACCAGCACCTGATGAAAACCGAGTCATTGTCCGTGGTCCTCGCCGGCGGCGGAACAGCAGGCCATATCAACCCGCTGCTGGCCATAGCCGCCGCCATCCGCGATGCCCGCCCCGACGCCCGGCTGCTCGCCGTCGGAACAGCCGCCGGCATGGAGACCAGGCTGGTCCCGGCCGCCGGGCTGGAGCTGGCCACCATCGACCGTGTCCCGTTCCCGCGGAAGCCCTCCGCGGACCTGCTCCGCCTTCCGGGGCGCCTCGCGGGCGCAGTGCGGCAGGCCGGTCGCATCCTGGACGACTCCGCAGCCGACGTCCTCGTCGGCGTGGGCGGCTACGTGTGCACGCCCATGTACCTCGCTGCCTGGCGGCGGAAGATCCCCATCGTCATCCACGAAGCCAACACCCGGCCGGGCCTGGCCAACCGGGTCGGGGCGCGGCTGAGCCGGCACGTGGCCGTGGCGTTCGCCGGCACTCCGCTGCGCCACGCCCGCCACGTGGGCATGCCCATGCGCCGCGAAGTCTCGGCCATGGTCAGGGCAACGGCCCGGGACGGCGCCCTGCGCAGCCTGGACCTGCAGCCCGGGAAGCCGGTGCTCATCGTGACCGGAGGTTCGTCCGGGGCGCAAAGCATCAACCGCACCGTGGCGGGCTCGCTCGAAGCACTGTCCAAGGCCGGCGTCCAGACCATCCACATCACCGGCCGCGGCAAGTCTGTGGCGGACGCAGACGGCAACGCGCTGAGCGCCGACGGCTACCGCCAGCTTGAGTACGTCGACGGCATGGAAACCGTCTACGCCGCGGCTGACCTGCTGCTCGCCCGTTCCGGCGCCGCCACCGTCAGCGAGGTGGCCGCCGTCGGCGTTCCCGCGGTTTTCGTGCCGCTGCCGATCGGCAACGGTGAGCAGGCGCTGAACGCCCGCGGGCTGGTGGAAGCGGGCGGCGCCCTGCTGGTGGCGGACCGGGACTTCACCCCCGAATGGGTCCGCACCAGCCTCATCCCGCTGCTGAACGACCGTTCCCGCCTCGACACGATGGCCGCGAACGCGGAGAACCTTGGCATCCGAAATGCCGATCAGCTCATGGCCGACCTCGTACTGGAAGCGGTATCCAAATGACCACCAACGCAGCACCCAGCCAGGAAACACTGGGCCGCGTGCACTTCATCGGGATCGGGGGCGTGGGCATGTCCGCCGTCGCCAGGATCATGGTGGCGCGCGGGATTCCCGTCAGCGGAACGGATGCGAAGGACCTGCCGGTCATGACGGAGCTCGCCGCGGCTGGCGCCCGGATCTGCGTGGGCTACGACGCCGGCAACCTCGGCGACGCCCAGACCGTCGTGGCAGGATCGGCGATCCGCGCCGACAACCCCGAACTCGAGGCCGCGCGGGCCGCGGGCCTGCCCGTGCTGCACCGCTCCGAAGCGCTGGCCGCCACCATGGGCGATGACCTCGTGGTGACCGTGGCCGGAACCCACGGGAAGTCCACCACCACGTCCATGATCACGGTGCTGCTGCAAGGCGCGGGCCTCGACCCGTCGTTCGCGATCGGCGCCAATGTTCCGGCGCTCGGCGTCAACGCGGCGAACGGCAGCTCCCAGGTGTTCGTTGCCGAGGCGGATGAATCCGACGGTTCGTTCCTGAACTACCGTCCGCAGATCGCCGTGGTCACCAACGTGGAACCGGACCACCTCGACCACTACGGCACCGCCGAAGCCGTGTACGAATCCTTCGACCGCTTCTCGGCGCTGCTGCCGGCGGACGGCGTGCTGGTGGCCTGTGCGGACGACGCCGGTGCGCACGCGCTGGCGCTGCGCACCAGGGAGCGGGGCAATGCCCGGGTTGTTCTCTACGGCACCTCTGAGGCCGCCGACCTCCGGCTCGACGACGGCGGCCCGGGCAAGGTTGCCATTACGACGGCGGGCGGCCGGTTCCCCCTGGCACTGCAGGTCCCCGGACGGCATAACGCGCTGAACGCTGCCGCCGCCATGGCGGTGGCGCTCGAACTCGGCGTGGACGCACAGGCGGCTGCATCGGCCCTGGCCGGCTTCTCCGGCGCGTCGCGGCGGTTCGAATACAAGGGGGAGGGCCGGGGCGTGCGGGTCTACGACGACTACGCCCACCACCCCACGGAGGTGCGGGCAGCCCTCGCGGCGGCGAGGTCCGTGGCCGGCGACCACAAGGTGCACGTGCTCTTCCAGCCGCACCTGTTTTCCCGGACCCGGGAGTTCGCCGCCGAGTTCGCCGACGCTCTCAAGGCCGCGGACTCTGCCCTGGTGCTCGACATCTACCCGGCACGGGAGGATCCCATCCCCGGCGTCACCAGTGCGCTCATCACCGAGCATCTCGGCGCAGGCAGCGGCCTGATCGGCGGCGACGAGGCCGTAGCCGCCCTGGCCGCCGCCGCGCAGCCGGGGGACATCATCCTCACTGCAGGCGCCGGGGACGTCACCGCCTACGGGCCGCTCATCGTGGAGTCCCTCGGTGGCTAGCACCAGGCGCCCCACCTACCGTCCGGCCAAGCCCGCCGCCCGGGACACTGCCGGCCGGGACTCTGCCGGCCGGGACACTGCCGGCCGGGACTCTGTTGGCCGGGACACGGCCGCTGGTACCGACGGCGGCAAGCCGGCCGTGATTACCGCCACCAAGGGCGTGCCTGAGGGCAAGGCGCAGGAGAACGCCAACACGCCGAGGGGGAAGGCAACACCGAAGGGCAACGCTGCTCCGAAGGGCACGGCACAGGCCAAACCAGCCAAGGCCCCGTGGCCCCGGCTGAAAGGCCCGGAATCTGCCAAGCCGGGACCTGCCGAGCCCCGGCCTGCCAAGCCGGGAACTGTCGCGGCAGGACCGGATGCCACTGCACCGGACGCGGCCGGGCAGGACAATGTGCTTGCCTTTCCCGAGCCCCGGGGCCGGCGCATCAGGCGCAACATCATAGTTGCCGTGTGTGTCACGGCCGCCCTGATGGCGGGGCTCATCGTGGCCGCCGTCTATTCACCGGTGCTTGCGGTCCAAAGCATGAGCATCACCGGCACGAAGCTCCTCAAACCCGCCCAGGTGCAGGCGGCGCTCAAGCCAATTCTGGGCAAGCCGCTGCCGCAGGTCAGCGATTCGGAGGTCAACGCGCTGCTGAAGCCGCTCGTCCAGATCAAGTCGGTCACCACCCAGGCCCACCCGCCGTCCGTCCTGGTGGTGCAGGTTCAGGAACGCGTCCCCGTCGCCCTTGTGAAGCGCGGCAAGGACTACATGCTCGTGGACGTCGACGGCGTGCGCCTCAGCACCACCGCCGACCCCGCCTCCGTGAAGCTGCCGGTGATTGACGGCGGCGCAGGCACCATCGGCAAGGACCTGTTCCAGGCCACGGCCGAGGTCCTCGGCGCGCTCCCGGCCAACGTGCTTGCCAAGCTCTCCAACGCCTCCGCCAAGTCCGTCGATGCAGTGGAACTCAAGCTGCTGGACGGCCAGACCGTCATCTGGGGCAACGCGGGGGAGAAGGAACTCAAGGCCCGGGTGCTGGAGGCGCTGCTCAAGGTACCTGCAGATCCAGCCAACCCGGTCAGCACTTACGACGTGAGTGTGCCGCGGCATCCGGTGACGCGGTGATCTTGGCGCGACGATCTTGACGCGAACCCTCCATGTATTTCACGGGGATTAGGACGACACGCGGTGGCGGTTATTGAATGTAGCCAGCATAGGAAATAGCGTCACAGACGTGAGTTACTTGACATAACTATAACCTTCAACTGGAAGGTTAAGGTTCAGGGCTTCAAGCTCGACTCCATCAGTTTTCGCAATAGGACACTAACAAGGGACACGTAACGTGGCAGCTCCGCAGAATTACTTGGCCGTCATCAAGGTCGTCGGCATCGGCGGCGGTGGCGTGAACGCAGTCAACCGCATGATTGAGGTGGGTCTCCGCGGCGTCGAATTCATAGCAATCAACACCGACGCCCAGGCCCTCCTGATGAGCGATGCTGACGTCAAGCTTGACGTCGGACGGGAACTGACGCGCGGGCTGGGTGCCGGGGCGAACCCCGAGGTTGGCAAGCAGGCTGCCGAGGACCACGCTGACGAGATCGAGGAAGTCCTCCGCGGTGCCGACATGGTCTTCGTGACCGCGGGTGAAGGCGGCGGCACCGGAACCGGCGGCGCGCCGGTGGTTGCCCGCATTGCGCGCTCCCTTGGCGCCCTGACCATCGGTGTGGTCACCCGTCCGTTCACCTTCGAAGGCCGGCGCCGCGCAGGCTCCGCCGAGGCGGGCATCGACGCCCTGCGCGACGAGGTGGACACCCTGATCGTGATTCCCAACGACCGTCTGCTGTCCATCAGCGACCGCAACGTCTCCGTCCTGGACGCCTTCCGCTCCGCTGACCAGGTCTTGCTGTCCGGTGTGCAGGGCATCACGGACCTCATCACCACGCCCGGCCTGATTAACCTTGACTTCGCCGACGTGAAATCCGTCATGCAGGGCGCAGGATCCGCCCTGATGGGTATCGGCTCCGCGCGCGGCGAGGACCGCGCGGTCAAGGCAGCAGAGCTCGCCATCGCCTCCCCGCTGCTGGAAGCGTCCATCGACGGCGCCCACGGTGTCCTGCTGTCGATCCAGGGCGGTTCCGACCTCGGACTGTTTGAGATCAACGAGGCTGCGCGTCTCGTGCAGGAAGTTGCCCACCCTGAGGCCAACATCATCTTCGGTGCGGTCATCGACGACGCCCTGGGCGATGAAGCCCGCGTCACCGTCATCGCGGCCGGCTTCGACGACGTCAAGGCCACCTCGCCGTCCATGGACCAGTCGCAGCCGCAGTCTGCACCGCAGCGCCCCGCCGTTCCGGCCGCGGCCCCGCAGAGCCAGCCGTCAGCGGGCAGCCCGCAGGTCCACGTCCAGCCAGTTCACGCCGGTGTCGGCGCTGCGGGTCTCAGCAGCTGGGGGCAGCAGCGCCCGTCCGCTGTCCCCGCTGACTCGGGTTTCGACGTCGACCTTCCGTCGGTGGTTGAGCCTGACCTGACCGGCAGCCGGTCTGACGACCTGGACGTCCCCGATTTCCTGAAGTAGCAGGATGCCGGGCGGACATCCGCCCGGCAGCTGTCCCAGCTTCCTAACCTGATTGCCGGAGTTCCGAATTGTTTTTGTGGCGTGCTGAAGTGCAGCCTGGCGTGTCCGTGGCGTTCACCGACACGAATGCCGGCAACCTCGCCCTGCACGTGGGCGATGACGCGGCCGCGGTGCTGCGCCGCAGGTGCAGGTTGGAGGACGGCGCCGGTATCTCGCCGCGCAAGTTTCAGTACATGAATCAGGTCCACGGCAACGAAGTGTCCCTTGTTATCGAACCTGGAACAGGTGCTGAGTCCGGGACGGGCGCTGAAGGTGGAACAGCCGTTGAACCAGGTGTACCAATCCAGCCGGCACCGACTGCGGATGCTCTGGTGTCCCTCGGGGGCCCGCTTGCGGTGATGGTAGCGGACTGCATTCCGCTGGTCCTGGTGGGCGCGGGGTCTTCGGGGCCCGTACTGTCCGCTGTTCACGCCGGGCGCCCGGGTCTGTTCTCTGGAGTCATTCCGGCGGCGATTGAAGAAATGCGCGCCTCCGGCGCCGCGGATATCCGGGCCTGGCTCGGCCCGTCCGTTTGCGGAAACTGCTACGAGGTGCCCGCCGAACTCCGCGACGAGGTTGCCGCTGTCCTGCCGTCCGCATGGTCAACCACCTCCTGGGGGACGCCGGCGCTCGACCTGCCCGGCGCTGCCGCCAGCCAGCTCGAGGCCCTCGGCGTTTCCATCGAATACCGGGGACCCTGCACGTTTGAGAACGACTTCCTGTTTTCCTACCGCCGCGACTCCCGGTGCGGCAGATTCGCCGGACTGGTGTGGACCCATGACTGACAGCCCGCCGTCCGGGGATGCCCGGGCAGTGCAGCTGGGGGAGCGCCTGGACGCCGTCCGGCAGCGCATCGCCCGTGCCGCCGCGGCGGCCGGCCGCGAAGAGAACCCGCCGCGCCTGATAGTGATCAGCAAGTTTCATCCGGCCGAGGACGTCCGCCGGCTGGCAGCGCTTGGCGTCCGGGATTTCGGCGAGAACCGGGACCAGGAGGCGGCGGCGAAGGCCGAGGAACTCGAGGCCCTGGAGCTCACTTGGCACTTCGTGGGCCAGCTCCAGAGCAAGAAGTCCAAGACGGTGGTCCGGTACGCCTCAGCCGTCCACTCGGTGGACCGATCCCAGTTGGTGACGGCACTGGAACGGGCCATGGCCGCCCAGCAGGAACTGACCGGACGCGGCGACCTGGACTGTTTCATCCAGGTGAGCCTGGACGACGACGCCGGCGCGCACCGCGGCGGCGCGGCCCCCGCCGAGGTGCCGAAGCTGGCCGAACAGCTCGAAGCCGCGGACGGTCTTCGCCTGGCAGGTGTCATGGCGGTGGCGCCGCTCGGGGCGGATCCGGACCGGGCGTTTGAAAAACTGCTGGGCATTTCAACCGGCCTGCAGCGGAATTTCCCCGGCGCTACGGAGATTTCCGCCGGCATGAGCCAGGACCTGGAGGCAGCTGTCAGATTCGGTGCGACACACCTCCGAATTGGCTCAGATATTCTCGGTTCGCGCCCGGCCGTGCGGTAGCGTCTGTCGTATTGGAAGTGAATGGCGGGGATTCCAATGCTGTCTTGACCTTTGGGCGGCCCGCTTCAGGACACGATTAGGAGTCGACCATGGCTGGCGCTATGCGCAAGACAATGATCTATCTTGGGCTCGCCGACGGCGATGAACACTACGAGTCTGAGCTTTCCACCCAGCAAAAGGATGAGGACAACTCAGTGGAGCATGACCGTGAAGAGCGCCGCGCGCCGGCGCCGCTCCGAGAGGTCACCCGTGAAGTGCCACCAGCTGCCGAAGAGGAATACCGCGCACCCGTGACACCCATTAAGCGAGCGGCATCGAGCCGCGAAGAGACCACCGGACTGCGGCAGATCACCACGATCCATCCGCGCTCTTACAACGACGCCAAGCTCATCGGCGAAAGCTTCCGAGACGGAATCCCCGTCATCATGAACGTGACGGATATGGGGGAGTCGGACGCTAAGCGGCTTGTGGACTTTTCCGCCGGCCTGGTCTTCGGTCTGCGCGGAAGCATCGAGCGCGTGACAAACAAGGTCTTCCTGCTGTCGCCGTCGTACGTTGAAGTCATCGGAGATGACAAGAAAGCGAGCGAGGCCACGGCCAGCTTCTTCAACCAAAGCTAAAAGCGGCGCTCCGGATGCCAGGCAGGGACGCACCTGCCTGGCATCCGTGCTGAAATAGGGGATCAGCAAAATCTGGCAGGATGCCCCTAGCCGGATCCCAGGGCACCGAAGTGCCCGCGATGAACATGGAGACAATGGGTTAGCTCATGGGAATACTATTCGGGCTCGTCTATATCGTCCTGCTGTTCATTTTCGTCGCTTTGATTGTCCGCCTCGTCTTTGACTGGGTTCAGATGTTCGCGCGGGAATGGCGTCCGCGCGGGGTAGCATTGGTGGCGGCTCATGCGGTCTACTCGGTGACCGATCCGCCGCTGAAGGTTCTTCGGCGTCTTATCCCGCCGCTGCGGCTGGGCGGCGTCTCACTGGACCTCGGATTTCTGGTGCTGTTCATCGGCCTGAGCATTGCCATGGCGATCACCAAGTCATTTGCATAACTTCATATCAGCTTGCCGCGCCGGGGCCGATCCGCTTGGATGCCTGCCTTGGCGCAGAAAGCCTTTTCTTCGACGCCACGGTGTTGAATTAGAGGAACCAGACCATATTTAGGTACCGTAGTTTTGACGGCCGGAAGGCCTCCTGACGAACTAGACCAACGAGGTGACCAGATGGCTTTGACGCCAGAAGACGTTGTCAACAAGCGCTTTCAGCCGACCAAGTTCCGCGAAGGCTATGACCAGGACGAGGTTGACGACTTCCTGGACGAGATCGTCGTCGAACTGCGGCGCCTGAACCAGGAGAACGAAGAGCTTCGCAAGAAGCTCGCCGAAGGCGGCACCGGATCACCGGCTGCTACCTCCGCCGTCCCCCCTGTTGTTGAGAAGGTCCCCGCGCCGTCCAAGTCCGAGAAGGACGAAGCGCGCGCGAAGGCCGAAGCTGAAGCCAAGGCCGCTGAAGCTGCCAAGAAGAAGGCAGCTGAGCAGGCAGCCCCCGTTGCAGCCCCGGCACCCGCCGTCACCAGCAGCAACGTCTCCGAGTCCGCTGCCGGCCTGCTTGCCATGGCGCAGCAGATGCATGACCGCCACGTCTCCGAAGGTCAGCAGCAGCGCGACAAGATCATCGCTGAAGCACAGATCGAAGCCAGCAGCCTGGTCAACGACGCGCAGGAGAAGTCGCGCAAGATCCTCGGCGCCCTCGAGCAGCAGCGTTCCGTTCTCGAGCGCAAGGTGGAGCAGCTTCGCGGCTTCGAACGCGACTACCGTTCACGCCTGAAGGCCTACATCGAGGGCCAGCTGCGCGACCTGGACGCCCGTGGTTCCGTTGCCGCCCCTGAGGTTGGCGAAAGCAGCAGCGCCGCCGTTTAGCACGTATTCTGAAGGCCGGTGGCTGAGGATTCCTCGGCCACCGGCTTTTGCCATTAACGACGGTTCCCGAATGAAAGCACCATGACTGACGACCTTGCCGCTGACGCAGCGCATCCAGCCTCATCATCACCGCGGCCCCGGCGCGGCGTCCTGCTGTCCCTGTTCGCCGGACTGGCAGTGTTCGCCTACGTCTTCGACCAGCTCACCAAGCTGTGGGTGACCAACACCATGGTGGAGGGCGAACGGATTCCGGTGCTGCCCCCGCTGCTGCACTGGTACTATATCCGGAACTCCGGGGCGGCCTTCTCCATCGGCGAGAATGTGACCTGGGTGTTCACGATCATCATGGTGATGGTCGCGGCGGCCATCCTGTTCCAGCTGCGCAAGCTCGGATCCGCTTGGTGGGCACTGGCGCTGGGGCTGCTGTTCGGTGGAGCCCTGGGAAACCTGACGGACCGGCTGTTCCGGGATCCGTCATTCGGAATGGGGCACGTGGTGGACTTCATCCAGCTGCCCAACTTCGCGATCTTCAATATCGCCGACTCGGCCGTGGTGTCATCTGTGGTCATCATCTGCCTGCTGACCCTGCGGGGGATCGCCCTTGACGGTTCGCACCATAGCGTCGAAAAGCGGGACGGAACCGACAATGTCTGAGCGGGTGGTGGTCCCCGAGGAGCTGGACGGGGCCCGCGTGGACGCGGGCCTGGCCAAGCTGATGGGCATGTCCCGTTCGTCCGCCGCGACGCTGATAGCCGAAGGCAACGTGGTCAGCGGCGGCAAACCGGTGGGGAAGTCCGCCAAGCTCGCGTCCGGCACCGTGCTGGACGTGACGGTCCCCGAGCGCCGGGATCCCCTTGAAGTCGTGGAGGAAGTTGTGGAAGGCCTGAAGATCCTGCTGGATGACGACGACTTTGTGGTGGTCGACAAGCCGGTGGGGGTCGCGGCGCATCCTTCCCCGGGGTGGGTAGGACCCACCGTCGTCGGCGGTCTGGCCGGGGCCGGCTACCGCATTTCCACGTCCGGTTCCGCCGAGCGTGCCGGCATCGTCCACCGCCTCGACGTCGGGACCTCGGGGGTCATGGTGGTGGCCAAGACAGAACCCGCCTACACCGCCCTCAAGCGGGCGTTCAAGGAACGCACCGTGGACAAGGTCTACCACGCGGTGGTCCAGGGCCTGCCGGATCCCCTTCAGGGCACCATCGACGCCCCGATCGGACGCCATCCCGGCCACGACTGGCGCTTCGCCGTCATTGAGGACGGCCGGCCATCGGTGACGCACTACGAAGTCCTTGAGGCGTTCGGCAAGGCCACCCTCGTGGAGGTGCACCTGGAAACCGGCAGGACCCACCAGATCAGGGTCCATTTCGCCGCGCTTCGCCATCCGTGTGCCGGAGACCTCACCTACGGGGCCGACCCGCGGCTGGCTGCTACCCTCGGGCTCACCCGGCAGTGGCTGCACGCCCGTGAATTGGGCTTTGACCACCCGCGCACCGGGGAACGCGTCACCGTGACCAGCGAATATCCCGAGGACCTCGCCTACGCCCTGGAGGTCCTGGGCACCGGCAAGGCCTGAGCCGGCGGCACCGGCACTAATTGTCGGTGGGTCGGCACTAGAATAGTGCGGTGACTTCCAGCAATGACTCGTTCGTACATCTCCACACCCACACCGAGTACTCGATGCTGGACGGCGCCGCCAGGCTCGGTGAGCTGTTCGACGAAACCGAGCGGCTGGGCATGCCTGCGCTGGCGACTACCGACCACGGCTACCTCTTCGGCGCCTTCGACTTCTGGCGGAAGGCCACCGACAAGGGCATCAAGCCCATCATCGGCGTCGAAGCGTATGTGACCCCCGGGACTGCGCGGGGCGACAAGGGCCGCGTCCGCTGGGGCGACGAGAGCCAGCGCAAGGACGACGTTTCCGGTGGTGGCTCGTACACCCATATGACCCTGCTGAGCTACAACAACGTGGGCATGCGGAACCTGTTCCGTGCCTCCTCGATCGCCTCCCTTGATTCGGTGTTCGGCAAGTGGCCGCGGCTGGACCGCGAACTGCTGAACACATACTCGGAAGGGCTCATCGCCACCACCGGCTGCCCGTCCGGCGAGGTCCAGACCCGGCTGCGGCTCGGCCAGTACCGCGAGGCCCTGGAAGCCGCCGCGGAGTTCCGTGACATCTTCGGCGCGGAGAACTACTTCTGCGAACTCATGGACCACGGCCTGGACATTGAACGCCGCGTCACCGGCGATCTCCTGCGGCTGGCCAAGGACCTGAACCTGCCGCTCGTTGCCACCAACGACCTGCATTACACGCATGAACACGACGCCAAGGCGCACGAGGCCCTGCTGGCGATTCAGTCCGGCTCGACGCTGCTCGAACCCACCTATGACAACGGCGGCTCCCGTTTCGCGTTCTCCGGAAGCGGCTACTACCTGAAGTCGCCGCAGGAAATGCGCGAGCTGTTCCGCGACCACCCCGAGGCGTGCGACAACACGCTGCTGATCGCAGAGCGGTGTGAGGTGTCCTTCAACACCGGCGCCAACTATATGCCCCGGTTCCCGTGCCCCGAGGGCGAGGATGAAACCTCCTGGCTGGTCAAGGAGGTCGACAAGGGGCTGCATTACCGCTACCCGAAGGGCATTCCGGACAATGTCCGCAAGCAGGCCGACTACGAGCTGGAAGTCATCACCTCGATGGGCTTCCCGGGCTACTTCCTCGTGGTGGCCGACTTCATCAACTGGGCCAAGAACAACGGCATCCGGGTGGGTCCCGGACGTGGTTCGGGTGCAGGCTCCATGGTGGCCTACGCCATGCGCATCACCGACCTGGATCCGCTGCACCACGGCCTGATCTTCGAGCGCTTCCTGAACCCGGACCGCGTCTCCATGCCCGACTTCGACGTCGACTTCGATGACCGGCGCCGTTCCGAGGTCATCGACTATGTGACGCGCAAGTACGGCGACGAGCGCGTGGCCATGATCGTCACCTACGGCACCATCAAGACCAAGCAGGCGCTGAAGGACTCCTCGCGCGTGCTCGGCTACCCCTTCAGCATGGGTGAGACGCTGACCAAGGCCCTGCCGCCGGCGGTGATGGCGAAGGATATTCCGCTTGCCGACATCCAGAACAAGGATGCCAAGCGGTACAGCGAGGCGGGGGATTTCCGGCAGCTGATCAGCACGGATCCCGAGGCCGCCAAGGTTTTCGAAACCGCGCTGGGCATCGAGGGCCTGAAGCGGCAATGGGGTGTTCACGCGGCCGGCGTGATCATGTCCTCGGACCCCATCATCGACGTGATTCCGATTATGCGCCGTTTCCAGGACGGCCAGGTCATCACGCAGTTCGACTATCCGACGTCCGAAGGCCTCGGCCTGATCAAGATGGACTTCCTCGGGCTGCGAAACCTGACGATCATTTCGGACGCCCTGGAAAACATCAAGATGAACCGCGGCGTCGACCTGGACCTTGAAACGCTGGAGCTGGATGACGCGGCGTCCTATGAGCTGCTGGCCCGCGGCGACACGCTGGGCGTGTTCCAGCTCGACGGCGGTCCCATGCGGTCCCTGCTCAAACTCATGAAGCCTGACAACTTCGAAGACATCTCCGCCGTCCTGGCGCTGTACCGGCCGGGACCGATGGGCGCCAACGCGCACACCGACTACGCCCTGCGCAAGAACAAGATCCAGGACGTCATCCCGATCCACCCGGAGCTCGAGGAACCGCTGAAGGAGATCCTGGGCGGAACGTTCGGCCTGATCGTCTACCAGGAGCAGGTCATGGCCGTGGCGCAGAAGCTGGCCGGCTACTCGCTGGGCCAGGCAGACATTTTGCGCCGCGCCATGGGCAAGAAGAAGAAGTCCGAGCTGGACAAGCAGTTCGCCGGCTTCTCGCAGGGCATGCAGGACAACGGCTACTCCATGGAGGCCGTCAAGACTCTGTGGGACATCCTGCTGCCCTTCTCCGACTACGCCTTCAACAAGGCGCACTCGGCGGCGTATGGCGTGATTTCCTACTGGACCGCGTACCTGAAGGCCCACTATGCGCCGGAGTACATGGCCGCGCTCCTGACCTCCGTCGGCGACGACAAGGACAAGTCCGCCATTTACCTCAACGAATGCCGGCGCATGGGCATCACCGTGCTGCCGCCGGACGTCAACGAGTCGGCCCTGAACTTCACCCCGGTGGGGGAGGACATCCGCTTCGGCATGGGCGCCATCCGCAACGTCGGCGTCAACGCAGTTGAGGCCATGGTGGCCGCCCGCACGAGCGAGGGCGCCTACACCTCGTTCAAGGACTACCTCATGAAGGTGCCGGCCGTGGTGTGCAACAAGCGCACCATCGAATCCCTGATCAAGGCCGGAGCCTTCGATTCGTTGGGCCACCACCGCCGCGCCCTTGCCATGGTCCACGAAGAAGCCATCGACTCCGTCATCACCCTCAAACGCAACGAGGCGATCGGCCAGTTCGACCTGTTCGCCGGCTTCGATGAAGCTGAGTCCGAAGCGTCGCTCAGCATCGAGATTCCCGACCTGCCGGAATGGGAGAAGAAGGACAAGCTCGCGTTCGAGCGGGACATGCTGGGACTGTACGTCTCAGACCACCCGCTGCAGGGCCTGGAAGGGGTCCTGAGCCAGCACGCCGACCAGTCCATCACGTCGATCATCGCGGAGGACGGGCCGCACGACGGCGCCATCATCACCATCGCGGGCATGATCACCTCGCTGAGCCGCCGGATCGCGAAGGCCAGCGGCAACGCCTACGCCCGGGCGGAGATCGAGGACCTCGGCGGTTCCATGGAGGTCATGTTCTTCGGCCAGGTCTACGGGCCGATTGCCTCGGTTCTGGCCGAGGACCTGATCGTGGTGGTCAAGGGCCGGCTGCAGCGGCGCGACGACGGTGCCGTGACCCTGAACTGCATGGAGCTCTCCGTCCCGGACCTCAGCCAGGGCACCAACGGACCTCTGGTGATCACCATGCAGACGCACAAGGCCACCGAGGCCGTGGTCACGGAGCTGGGGGACGTGCTGCGCAACCACCGGGGCAACTCCGAGGTCCGGGTGAACCTGCAGGGCGACAGCCGCATCGAGGTCATGGCGCTTCCCGTGCACCTGCGGGTAAACCCCAACCCGTCGCTGTTCGGGGACCTGAAGGTGCTGCTGGGCCCGGCCTGCCTGGACGCCTAGCTTCGCGGGTTCTCAGATTTCGTAGTCCAGCGGAACCGGCTGCCCGTACGTTCCGGAGTGGTACAGCAGCGGCGAGCCGTCCTCGCCAACCTGCCCTTCCACCACTTCGACCACCACGACGGCGTTGTTCTCAAACGACAGGCGCATCTGGATCTTGCCGATCAGCCAGCCGGCAACGTCCTTGAGCACCGGCACATCATGGGGTCCGTGGGCCCAGTGGTCGCCGGCGAAGCGTTCCTTGGTGCGCGCGAACCGGTCGGCCAGCTCCTGGTTCTCCAGCCCGAGCATGTGCACGCCAATGTACGTGGTGTTGGCCACCGCCGGCCACGAGCTGGAACTGCGTGCCATGTTGAAGGTGAAGCGCGGGGGTTTGGCGGAAAGCGAGGCGACGGAGGTTGCCGTGAAGCCGTAGGGGACACCGTCGTAGTTCACGGTGATGATGGCTACGCCCGCTGCGTGCCGGCGGAACATCTCTTTGAACGTGCCCTCGAAGGCGACATCATCTGAGGTCACTGGAATCGATCTCCCTACTGCATTCGTGCCGGTTGAGTCTCTAGTACAAGACTATGGGGCTTCCGGGCGGATGGGAGATCCCTTGGCCGGCAGACACATGCCGCGGAGTGCCGGCGAACATTTGCCAGTTAACATTTGTTAGCGTTTCTTCATGACCCAGCCTGCACCCGTCCCTCCGGCCCTCTCCTCCAAAGAGGCCCACGGTGCCCGGCGGCGACCCGGCAGGGGCTACGCATGGGCGGCCGCAATCCTCGGTGCCGGCATCCCCGCCGGGCTCCTCTGGTGGCTCCTGGCCCCGGGCGGGCAAAACCTCCTATCGGGGGACTCCGTGCTGTCGTCCGGAACCAACAGCCAGGGCTGGCTGCCCCGGGATCTGGTCCTGGCGGGATTGTTTGTGTTCGCCGGCTGCCTGGTGGCTGTGCTGTTGTCCGGCCGCCGCGACGGCGGGACGCGGCAGTTTCTGTTGCTGTCCGTCGCGGCAAGCGCAGCGGCAGCTGTCCTGGCGTGGCAGACCGGCGTGCTGGCGGGCCGCTGGCTGGGAGCTCCGCAGGACACGTCGGCGAACGCCAGTGTGGCCTTTTCACTGCGGTCCCTGACTGTCCTTGTCCTCTGGCCGGCGGCGGTTGCCGCCGGATTCTTCGTCCTGCGCATCATCGGCCTCCTCCGCGCTTCCGTGGACCGGTACCCGGACGACAGCGGCGACGGCGGTGACGGCCGCGCGTGGCAGTAGCAGCGGCAGTACCGCGTGGCAGTAACACTCGTCGGGGCGCGGGGCCGCGGCGCGTAAAATGAACGGGTGACCACTTCTCCGGACAGCTCCGCACGCCCGAATGCCCCCGTCGTCGATTTCCGAACCGTTGACCTGCGCGGCCGCAGTCTCAGCCTGGCCGAACTCCGCGAGGCGGTGCCGCGGGCACGGCAGCAGACAGTCGCAGACGCCGAGCAGAAGGTCACCGACATCATCACGGCCGTCCGCCAGCGCGGCTTTGCCGCCCTTGCGGACTTCGCCCGGACGTTCGACGGCGTGGAGCAGACGCACCCGCGCGTTCCGGCCGAGGCACTGCAGTCAGCCCTCGACGGCCTGGACCCGGCGGTGCGTTCGGCCCTAGAGGAGTCCATCAGCCGTGCGCGCCGGTTTGCAGACGGCCAGCGCCCGGCCGACGTCGACATCTCTCTGGGCGACGGCGCAGTGGTAAGCCAGAAATGGGTGCCCGTGGCACGCGTGGGCCTGTACGTCCCCGGCGGCCTGGCGGTCTACCCGTCGTCGGTGATCATGAACGTGGTTCCGGCGCTGGCCGCCGGGGTGAAATCGATCGCACTCGCCTCGCCGCCCCAGAAGGACTTTGGCGGCCTTCCGCACCCCACCATCCTGGCCGCTGCAGCGCTGCTCGGGATTGATGAGGTTTATGCAATCGGCGGAGCCCAGGCGATCGCCGCCTTCGCCTACGGCGTGCCGGGCGGATCAGGGACACCCGCTCTCGAACCCGTCGACGTCGTGACCGGGCCCGGGAACATCTTCGTCGCCACGGCCAAGCGCCTCGTCAAGGGCGTGGTGGGGATCGATTCCGAGGCGGGCACCACGGAAATTGCCATCCTCGCGGACTCCACGGCCCGCCCGGCCTTCGTTGCCGCCGACCTGATCAGCCAGGCCGAGCACGATCCGAAGGCTGCCTCCGTGCTGATTACCGACTCCCTTCAGCTCGCCGCAGAAGTCCGTGAGGAGCTGGACCTGCAGGCTGCATCCACCAAGCACAGCCAGCGTGTCCGCGAGGCACTTTCAGGCCCGCAGTCCGGCGTCGTGCTTGTAGACGACCTCGACCAGGGGATCGCGGCGTGCGACGCCTACGCGGCCGAGCACCTGGAGATCATGACCGCGGACGCCCCCGCTGTGGCGGCGCGGATCCGGAACGCGGGCGCCATTTTCGTCGGCGACTACAGCCCCGTCAGCCTCGGCGACTACTGCGCCGGCTCCAACCACGTGCTGCCCACCAGCGGTACCGCGGCCTTTTCGTCCGGGCTGAACGTCACCACGTTCCTGCGCGCCATCCAGGTGATCAACTACTCGGAGGCGGCGCTGGGGCAAGTCAGTGGTCACATCGTCAGCCTCTCCGGTGCGGAGGACCTCCCTGCGCACGGCGACGCGGTCACGGTCCGTTTCCAGACGGGCAGCTGACCACTATATGTAGGGACCGCCCACTACATGTAGTAATTACAGGCTTGTTATTCGGCTATATGTGGCCATAGACTGGTGCTAGAAGCTTCGCCAAGGAAGGGTGGAAAAACGTGTACTGTCCGTTTTGCCGCAACCCTGATTCACGCGTGGTGGACAGCCGGATGGCCGACGACGGTTCAGCCATCCGCCGCCGCCGGCAGTGCCCCGAGTGCGGTCGCCGCTTCACCACGGTGGAGACCACCAGCCTGTCCGTGATCAAACGCTCCGGCGTGGGCGAGCCCTTCAGCCGCAGCAAGGTCATCAACGGTGTCCGCAAGGCCTGCCAGGGCCGGCCCGTGAGCGAGGACGACCTCGCGATGCTGGCGCAGGAAGTCGAGGAGAACATCCGGGCCTCGGGCGCGGCGGAAATTGACGCCCACGAGGTTGGGCTGATCATCCTGGGGCCGCTGCAGAAGCTGGACAAGGTGGCCTACCTCCGTTTCGCCAGTGTTTATCAGGCCTTTGAATCACTTGAGGATTTCGAATCGGCCATTGCGCTGCTCCGGCACGAGTCCGACGTCGACGCCAAAGCAGCAACTGGCAAGGTGGACGGCAAGGGCTCCGAAGCCAAGAACGCCGATGGCAAGAACACCGAAGCCAAGAGCTCCGAGGCCAAGAGCTCCGAGGCCAAGAACACCGCGAAGAGCACGCTCTAAAGTCTCCGGTGGCGGCAGCGGAGGGGAAGCCGCAGCCGCCACCGGCTCCAGTGCAAACATCAGCTTTACGTAAAAACACCGAAGGCGGCAGACTGCGGGTCTGCCGCCTTCGGTGTGTCCTCAGGCTAACGCCTGCGGGCCGCGCTGACCGCGGCCCGCGCGGGTCTATTTCGCCAGTTCGTGCTTGACGGCGATCTCCAGGGCAGCGCCCACGATGCCGGCCTCGTTCTTCAGCTCAGCGGGAACGATCGGGGTGCGCAGCTTCATGCGCGGCAGGTACTCATCGGCGCGCTTGGAGATACCGCCGCCGACGATGAAGAGCTCGGGGGAGAACAGGAACTCGACATGGGAGAAGTAACGCTGCAGCAGCACGCTGTACTCCTCCCAGCTGAGGCCGTCCCGTTCACGGGCCACCGCTGACGCCTTGCTTTCAGCGTCGAAGCCGTCGACCTCCAGGTGGCCGAGTTCGGCGTTGGGCACCAGGTGGCCGTTGAAGATGAACGCCGACCCGATGCCGGTGCCGAGCGTGATGACCAGGACGGTGCCGCCGATTCCGGCACCCGCACCATACCGGGCTTCGGCCAGGCCGGCCGCGTCGGCGTCGTTGATGACCTCCACGGGGCGGCCCAGGCGGGCCGTGAGCAGCGCATCAATGTCCGTGTTGAGCCAGCTCTTGTCCACGTTGGCGGCAGAGTGGACCACGCCGTGCTGGATGATGCCGGGGAAGGTCACGCCGATGGGGCTGTCGGCCTCGGGTGCGTCGGGGCGTGCCGAGAGTTCCTCGACAACCTTGGCCACCACCTCGACCACCGCTTCCGGTGTGGCCGGCTGCGGCGTCGCCAGGCGGAAGCGATCGCCGATCAGTTTGCCCTTCTTCAGGTCGACGATGCCGCCCTTGATTCCGGTTCCGCCGATGTCAATGCCGATCAGCGGGGCGTGCTTGCGGGTCTTTTCGTCCTTCTTGGCCAATGGGATTCCGTTCGTGGCAGGGTAGGGGCTCGGGTTGGGCAAGGGTGACTTGCCGGAATGACGCGGGCGGTTGCCTGGCGTCAGGGAAGGGTAAGGATCTCGGCGCCGGTTTCGGTGACGAGGAGTGTGTGTTCGAACTGCGCAGTGCGCTTGTGGTCCTTGGTGACCACGGTCCAGTCGTCGGCCCACATGTCCCACTCGATGGTGCCGAGGGTGAGCATGGGCTCGATGGTGAACACCATGCCGGGCTCGATCACGGTGTTGTAGGCCGGTGCGGCGTCGTAGTGCGGGATGATCAGCCCGGTGTGGAAGGCCTCGCCCACGCCGTGTCCGGTGAAGTCGCGGACCACGCCGTAGCCGAAACGCTTGGCGTAGGACTCGATGGCCCGGCCAA
The DNA here is from genome assembly GCF_044054585.1 of Arthrobacter sp. UC242_113. Classification (NCBI taxonomy): domain Bacteria; kingdom Bacillati; phylum Actinomycetota; class Actinomycetes; order Micrococcales; family Micrococcaceae; genus Arthrobacter; species Arthrobacter sp. UC242_113. The sequence continues at coordinate 914,878 of NZ_CP171968.1, forward strand.
TCACGTTGATCTCGCGTCCCGGGGCAACGGCCTTAATGGCCCGGTTGAGGGACTCCCTCGTGCGTTCGACCAGCAGCCGCGACTCCTCGTCCACGTCGCCCACGAGGAACGTGTGGTTGGTGTCGCCGTGGACCCCGCCGATGAAGGCGGTGATGTCGATGTTGATGATGTCGCCGTCCTGCACCACCGTGCTGTCCGGGATGCCGTGGCAGATGACCTCATTCAGCGACGAGCACAGGGACTTGGGGAAACCGCGGTACCCCAGTGTGGAGGGGTAGGCGTTGTGCTCCAGCAGGAACTCGTGGCCGATGCGGTCCAGCTCGTCGGTGGTGACGCCTGGCCGGATGTGCTTGCCCACCTCCACGATGGCCTGGGCGGCGATCCTGCTGGCCACCCGGACCTTCTCGATGGTTTCCGGTGACTTTACCTCTGACCCGGTGAATTTGGCCGGACCTGGCTTGCCGACATACTCCGGCCGCGCGATCGACGCGGGAACGGCCCGCTGCGGGCTGATCGTTCCCGGGGTAAGCGTGCCGGTGGGTGCGGTCGAGGCTAAGGAAGGCATAGATTGATCATATAAGGCAGTACAGAACGCCATGTAAATTAATGCGGCCCGCGGCTGACGTTGCGGGTTACGTTACGTGGATCACGGCGGCAGTGTGCTGCTGACCCGGAAAGCGAGGAACACCGATGCCCGAGTACTGGTACAACGTCAAGACCCACATGGTGGAGGAAGACGCGATGTCGGACTGGACCCAGCTGATCGGTCCCTACAAGACCCGGGAAGAGGCGGAACACGCCCTCGAGAAGGTCAAGGCGCGCAACGAAACCTGGGACAAGGGCGACGACGACTGATCTTTGGGGCGCCCAGGCCCTCTAGAACGAATGTTCCGGTCCGGGGAACTGCCCGGACCGGACATCCTCGCCGTAGGCCTTGGCCGCGTCGCTCAGCACGGTCCTGAGGTCCGCATACTGCTTGACGAATTTGGCCATCCTGCCGCCGCGGAACCCGGCCATGTCCTGCCAGACCAGAACCTGCCCGGTGGTGGCATTGCCTGCGCCGATGCCGATGGTGGGCACCGGAATGGCAGCGTCCACGGCCTTTGCCGTCTCAGCGGGAACCATTTCCATGAGCACGCTGAAAACACCGGCGTCGGTCAGCGCCGCAGCGTCCTCCACCAGCCGCGAGGCGTCGTCGCCCCGGCCCTGCACGCGGTAGCCGCCCAGGGAGTGCTCACTCTGGGGCGTGAAGCCTATGTGCGCCATGACCGGAATGCCTGCCTGGACCATGGCCCTGACGGTTTCGGCGTAGAACTTGCCGCCCTCGATCTTCACTGCATGCGCCAGGCCCTCCTTAAGGAAGCGCACGCCGGTGGCCACAGCCTGCTGCGGCGAAACCTCGTAGCTGCCGAAGGGAAGATCCGCCACCACCAGGGCGCGCTTGGCTGAACGCGCGACCGCGCGGCACAGCGGCAGCAGCTCATCGACGGTGACGGGAAGGCTGGTTTCGTTGCCGAAGACATTGTTGGACGCGGAGTCGCCCACCAGCAAAACCTCGATGCCGGCCTGGTCGAAGATTTCTGCCGTGTACTGGTCATACGCCGTGAGCATGGCGAAGTGTTCGCCGCTGGTCTTGGCCTGCTGCAGGTGGTGCGTGCGGATCCGGGAGAGCGGCTTCCGTCCGGATTCCGCCGGCGGCGCTGCGGCTGCCGCGGGGCCGCTCCCGTAAGGAGCAGGTACTTCAGCGGACATGCTTGGATCGGGACTGCTGCTTGAGGCCATGGCTAGAGCGTAGTCCGGGACCCGCCGTGCTAGCCACCGGCCGGCAGCGGACCACTGGTGATTCGCGTCATAACGGGGGCCCGTCCGGGGCTGCCCGGTCTGCGGCTGAGTGTTAACGCTGTGTTACGCGCTGCAGCCCCGCCAGCATCACGCCTAAATGCTTAGTAAAGTGATTCGTGAGCTGCCGCTGCTCCGTCGTGGACGGACCGGGGCATGAACGTAGACCGGAAAAGAGGCCTTCATGGACCGCCAGCAAGAGTTTGTCCTGCGCACGATCGAAGAGCGCGACGTACGCTTTGTGCGCCTGTGGTTCACCGACGTCGTAGGCTCGCTCAAGTCGGTGGCCCTGGCTCCTGCCGAGGTCGAAGGCGCCTTCGACGAAGGCCTGGGCTTTGACGGCTCGGCCATCGAGGGCCTCGCCCGCGTCTTCGAATCGGACATGCTGGCCCAGCCGGACCCGTCCACGTTCCAGATCCTTCCGTGGCGGGGCGAGACCGAGCAGACGTCCCGGATGTTCTGCGACATCCTTACTCCCGACGGCGAACCCTCGGCAGCGGATCCGCGCAACGTCCTCAAGCGCACCCTGGCCAAGGCAGCCGACATGGGGTTCACGTGCTACACGCACCCCGAGATCGAGTTCTACCTGCTCAAGTCGCAGGAACCCGGCCCCGACGGTTCGCCCATTCCGGTGGACGAGGGCGGCTACTTTGACCACGTCCCCGGTGGCGTGGCCCAGGACTTCCGCCGCACTGCGGTGACCATGCTGGAATCGGTGGGCATCTCCGTGGAGTTCAGCCACCACGAGGCCGGGCCGGGCCAGAACGAAATCGACCTGCGCTACGCGGACGCCCTGCAGACGGCGGACAACATCATGACCTTCCGGACCGTCATCAAGGAGGTGGCGCTGCAGCAGGGCACGTACGCCACCTTCATGCCCAAGCCCTTCACGGCCCACCCGGGTTCCGGCATGCACACGCACTTCTCGCTCTTCGAAGGTGACACCAACGCCTTCTTCGAGGCAGGGGCGGAGTTCCAGCTTTCCAAGACGGCGCGCCAGTTCATTGCCGGCATCCTCAAGCACGCCCCCGAATTCACCGCGGTCACCAACCAGTTCGTCAACTCCTACAAGCGCCTCTGGGGCGGGGGAGAAGCGCCCAGCTACCTGAGCTGGGGGCACAACAACCGCTCCGCCCTGGTCCGCGTCCCGCTGTACAAGCCGGGCAAGGGACAGTCAGCCCGGATCGAATACCGCGGCATCGACTCGGCCGCCAATCCCTACCTTGCCTACGCCGTGCTCCTGGGCGCCGGACTGAAGGGCATCGAGGAGGGCTACGAACTGCCGGCAGCGGCGGAGGACGACATCTGGTCGCTGAGCTCTGCCGAGCGCCGGGCGATGGGCCACGATCCCCTTCCTGCCAGCCTGCATGACGCCATCCGTGCCATGGAGGACTCGGAACTGATGCCGCAGATTCTGGGCGAGCAGGTCTTCGAGCACTTCCTGCGCAACAAGCGGGCCGAGTGGCAGGACTACCGCCTGCAGGTGACCCCCTATGAGCTGCAGCGCAACCTCGCCATCCTTTAGGCGGCCGCGGTGAGCTTGGCCCGCCGGCTCATCACCGCCGGCTTCAGCGACCTCGAGAAGGGCGAACGGTTCCTTGCCGCCCCCGAGCTGGAGGGCATTGACCGGGACATCCTGTTTGCCGGCCTGCAGCTGGCGGCGAACCCGGACGCCGCCCTGCAGTCCCTGGTCCGGCTGATCGAGAAGCACCCGGACCTGCGGAAGCTGGCAGCGGCCGACACCGAGGTGAGCGAACCGCTCTACCGGGTCCTGGGCGCCAGCGAGGCGCTCGGCGAATTCCTCATCCGGCACCCGGAGCACCTGGACGCCTTCAGCGTGACCGCAAGCCCGGAACCGCTCCAGGCCGATCCAGCCGAGCTGCGTGCCACGCTGCTCAGGTCGGTGCGCGCGGACCCCACCGCGGCCCGGCCGGTGGCGGGCATCTCCGGCCCGGAGGCCTACGAGGCACTCCGCACCGCCTACCGCAGGGGCGTGGTGGACCTCGCCGTCAAGGACCTCTGCGCCGCTGACCCGCTGGACTTCATGCCCGCCGTCGGCGCCGAACTCGCGGATCTGGCCGGGGCGGCCATCGAGGCCGCCCTTGCCGTCTCCCGCGCCGAAGCAGCGGGGAAGTTCGACGCCGGGGAGGTCGCCGACGTCGCACTGTCAGTAATCGGGATGGGCAAGTGCGGAGCCCGGGAACTGAACTACATCTCCGACGTCGATGTCATCTATGTGGTGGAGTCAGGCGAGCTGGACGACGCCCGGGCCAACACCATCGGCACGGCTCTGGCGTCCGGCATCTCGCGCGCCATTTCTTCCCCGGCCCGCGAACCCGGGCTGTGGGAAGTTGACGCCAACCTCCGCCCGGAAGGAAAGTCCGGGCCGCTGGTCCGTACACTCGCCTCGCACCAGAGCTACTACGCCCGCTGGGCGGAAAGCTGGGAGTTCCAGGCGCTCCTGAAGGCACGGACCATCGCGGGAGACGCAGAGCTGGGCGCCCGCTACGAGGAGGCCGTATCGCCGCTCGTCTGGACCTCGGCGAACCGCGACGGATTCGTTGAATCCGTGCAGGCCATGCGCCGCCGCGTCACCGAACACATCCCGCCGGCCGAGGAACAGCGGCAGATCAAGCTCGGCCGGGGCGGGCTGCGCGACGTCGAATTCACCGTCCAGCTCCTCCAGCTCGTCCACGGCAAGTCGGATGAGTCCCTCCGGCGCCGCGACACGACGTCGGCCATCGCCGCGCTGTCGACCGGGGGCTACATCGGCCGGGCGGACGCAGCCGCCTTCGACCACGCCTACCGGTACCTGCGCCTGCTCGAACACCGCATCCAGCTGTTCCAGCTGCGCCGCACACACCTCATGCCGGTCAAGGAGGAACCCCTCCGCACCCTGGCCAAGGCAGTGCTGGGCCCGTTCTCCACGGACCGGCCGCACCCCGACGCCCTGCTGGCCGCGTGGCAGCGGACAAAACGCTCGGTCCGGGAACTCCACGACCGGATCTTCTACCGTCCGCTCCTGAACACGGCCGCCAAGCTGAGCAGCGAGGACGCACGCCTGACGCCGGAAGCGGCGCAGGGCAGGCTCGCGGCGCTCGGTTACCGGGACCCGCAGGGCGCACTCCGCCACATCGAGGCGCTGACGGCCGGGGTCAGCCGGCGCGCGGCCCTGCAGCGGCAGCTGCTGCCCATCCTCCTCGGCTGGCTGGCCGAAGGCGTGGACCCCGACGCCGGGCTGCTTGCCTTCCGCAGGATCAGCGAGTCGCTCGGCACCACGCACTGGTACCTCGGCATGCTCCGCGATTCGGCCGCGGCCGCCGAGCGGCTGTGCCACATGCTGTCCAACTCCCGCCTCATCGCCGACCTCCTGGAAGTGTCGCCGGAATCGGTGTCCTGGCTGGGGACGGACAAGGAACTGGCGCCGCTCGGCTTTGAGGCGCAGTGGCAGGAGATCACCTCCAAGATGTCCCGGCACGCTGATCCGGAAAGCGCCATGCGCCTCATCCGGCTCATCCGCCGGCGTGAAATCCTGCGGATCGCCATCGCGGACAGCGCCGGCCTGCTCGGTCAGGACCAGGTGGGGGAGGCGCTGGCAGAGACTGACCGGGCCGCCATCCTGGGTGCCCTGCGGGTGGCGGAAAACATTGTCTCCGCCACTGGTCCGCTGAAGACATCGGTGCTGGTGGTGGCCATGGGCCGGCAGGGCGGGCTGGAAATCGGCTACGGGTCCGACGCGGACGTCCTTTATGTACACCGGGCGCTGCCCGGAGCCTCGGACGATGAAGCACAGCAGCAGGCCGCGAAGATCGTGGGCCATCTGTCCAGCCTTCTGACGCAGCCGCTCAAGCCGGCGATCATGGCCGAGCGGGTCCTCGCCGTCGACGCCGATCTTCGTCCCGAAGGCAAGAACGGGGCCATGGTGCGGTCCCTGGAGTCCTACGGCGAGTACTACCGCCGCTGGTCGCTCATCTGGGAGGCGCAGGCACTGCTCCGTGCCCGGCCGATCGCCGGTGACGACGGGCTCGCGGCGGACTTCGTGAAGCTGGTCGATCCCATCCGCTACCCGGCCGCCGTCTCCGACGCGGACGTCCGGGAGGTCCGCCGCATCAAAGCGCGGGTGGAGTCCGAGCGGTTGCCCCGCGGCGCGGACCCGGCCAGGCACCTCAAACTGGGACGCGGCGGCCTGAGCGACGTGGAATGGCTCGTGCAGCTGCTGCAGCTCCAGCACGCCGGAAGCCACCCCGAACTGCGCACCACATCCACCCTGAAGGCTCTGCAGGCGGCGGCCTCGCTGGGGCTGCTGGAAGAGGACGACGCCGGCCTGCTGGCCGACGCCTGGCAGCTCGCCAGCCGGATCCGTTCCGCGAACGTGATCTGGACGGGCCGCGCCTCGGACCTGCTGCCCTCCTCACGGCGCGACCTGGAGGCTGTGGCCAGGTGGTGCGGCTACGAGGAAGGGATGGCCACAGCGTTCGAGGAGGACTACCTGCGCGTGAGCCGACGGGCCCGTGCGGTGTTTGAGAAAGTCTTCTACGGCCACTGAACCGGTGCTAGGTTTGGGCGCATGGCTACCCAGATCTTCATGAACCTTCCCGTCCGGGACCTCGACAGGTCCGTGCAGTTCTTCACTGCGCTGGGTTTCAAGTTCAACCAGGACTACACGGATGAGAACGCCACCTGCATGGTGATCAACGACGACGCCTTCGTCATGCTCCTGGTGGAGAAGTTCTTCAAGACGTTCACCGCCAAAGAGATCGTGGACGCAACCTCGGCCACCGAGGCCATCATGGCCTTCTCGGTGGACAGCCGGGAAGAAGTGGACCAGATGGTGGGCAAGGCCCTGGCCGCCGGAGGATCCGAATCGCAGCCGGTGCAGGATTACGGCTTCATGTACAGCCACAGCTTCCAGGATCCGGACGGGCACCTGTGGGAGGTCATGTGGATGGATCCGGCGGGTCCGCCGGCCGACGGGGCGGCGCCTGCTTCCTGACGGATCATGAGACCGGACGTATGGCTCATTCCGTTGCGGGACCTGGATGCCGATGCCCGGGCCATCCAGCTCGGTGCGGTGGCGGAACTGGAACTCGCCCCGGGCCAGCTGGAGTTTGTGGGCGACCCGCTGCGCATGATGCTGGCAGGGCTCGAGGACGGGTCCCGCAGGCCCTATGTCATCGAGGCGGGCGGCAGGGCTGCCGGGGTGCTGACGCTGCAGTCGGGCGCAGCCGGGCTGGCCGGCTGGCCCGACGACGACTCCGCCTGGCTGCTTCGCGGGTTCCTGATCGACAGGCGGTGGCAGCGTCAGGGCCTGGGGCAGGCGGCGGCCTTTGCGGCAGTGGCAGCCGCCGCCAAACTGACGGCCAGGCTGGGAGGCGGCCAAACCGGCGTCGTGCTTTCAGTCAACGAGCGCAACCCAGCCGGGCAAGGAGCCTACCTGAAGGCGGGTTTTGCGGACAAGGGCGTCTATCTGGGCGGCGAGGCCGGTCCGCAGCGGACCATGTACGCCGCCTTCTGAGCGCTGATCCCGCCCCGAGACACCGCAGGACCGTTGCGCCGGCACGGGTGCGTGCCTACGCTGTGTCTTGGCAGTGCACTTCAAACCTTGTTGGGGGGAAGGCTTGAAAGGGTCTTCGTCTCGGAGGCACTCGCCGGAACAGGCTGGCTCCCGGTCTCAGCACGTCGGGGGCCAGCTTCCGGCGCCCCAGCCGGGGCAGGATTTGGCACGGCAGGACGCAGACCATGTCCGGGCGCGTGCGAGGGGCGGCCGTGCCAGGAGGCTCAGGAGGGCCGAGGTGCTGCTCATCGGGGCGGGGGTGGCCGCGACACTCATCGCGGCGGCGTACCAGTACGCCGGGATCAGGAGCACTCTGGAAAGCAGCACCGCTTCATCGCTCTATGCCCAGCAGCAGGAGATCGACAGGATCTTCGTGGACAATGTGGACCTGCAGCCGTACTTCTGGCACCGCCAGGAACTGCCGGACGCCTCGGCCGTCGCCGATCCTGCGGCGAAGCGGGCCGCGCAGCAGCTGGCGGGGCGGGCCGAAGCGACGGCCCACCGCATCCTGGACCACTTCGCCCATCTGAAGTACCAGATGGGAACGCAGGCCTTTACCTCTGAGCGGGCGGACTGGGAATCCTACATCCGGCGGAGCTTCGCGGACTCACTCATTCTGTGCCGCGCGCTGCGGGATGACCGTGAAGCCTTCGGCGGCACTGGGCCGGATTCCCTCTGGGGACGGTACGCCGAGGAAGCCTGCCGGGGCACGTGACCGAGGACGGGCACCTAACCGGAAACGGGCACTGACCGGTAGAACGGCCAAGGGCGGCCACCGGTCAGTAACCGGTGGCCGCCCTTGGCGGAGTCAGGAATGTCTCCCTGAGATCGGACTAGACGCCGTAGTAGAGCTCGAACTCGTAGGGGTTCGGGCGCAGGGACAGCGGGCGGATCTCGTTCTCGTACTTGTACTCGATCCAGGTGTCGATCAGGTCCTGGGTGAACACGCCGCCGGCCTGCAGGAACTCGTTGTCCTCAGCCAGTGCCTGCAGTGCTTCCTCGAGGGTGCCCGGAGCCTTGGGGATGTCCTTGGCTTCCTCGGCGGGGAGCTCGTAGAGGTCCTTGTCGATCGGAGCCGGCGGCTCGATGCGGTTGCGGATGCCGTCGATGCCGGCCATCAGCTGGGCAGCGAAGGCCAGGTACGGGTTGGAGGAGGGGTCCGGAGCGCGGAACTCGATGCGCTTGGCCTTCGGGTTGGAGCCCGTGATCGGGATACGGATACCGGCGGAACGGTTGCCCTGCGAGTAGACCATGTTGACCGGGGCTTCGAAGCCCTTGACCAGGCGGCGGTAGAGTTAACCGTCGGGTTGGTGAACGCGAGGACGGCGTCGGCGTGCTTCAGCAGGCCGCCGATGTACCAGCGGGCGGTGTCGGACAGGCCGGCGTAGCCCTTCTCGTCGTAGAACAGCGGATCGCCGTTGCTCCACAGCGACTGGTGGCAGTGCATGCCCGAGCCGTTGTCACCGAAGACCGGCTTCGGCATGAAGGTGACGGACTTGCCCCAGGCGTCGGCGGTGTTCTTGATGACGTACTTGAACTTCTGCAGGTCATCAGCCGCGTGGGTCAGCGTGGTGAACTTGTAGTTGATCTCGGCTTGGCCGGCGGAGCCAACTTCGTGGTGGCTGCGCTCGACTTCGAGGCCGGCCTCGTCCAGGGCAACACACATGGCGTCGCGCAGGTCGGCCTGCTTGTCGGTCGGGGAAACCGGGAAGTAACCGCCCTTGATGGGGGTCTTGTAGCCCAGGTTGCCGCCTTCTTCCTCGCGGCCCGTGTTCCAGTGAGCTTCTTCGGAGTCGATCTTGTAGAAGCTGCCCTCGGGGGAGGACTGGTACTGGACGTTGTCGAACACGAAGAACTCGGCTTCGGGGGCGAAGAACGCGGTGTCGGCGATGCCGGTGGAGGCAAGGTAGGCTTCAGCCTTCTCTGCCACACCACGCGGGTCGCGGTGGTAGGGGTCACCCGTGCGGGGGTTCACGATGGAGAAGTTCAGCGCAAGGGTCTTTTCCATGCGGAACGTGTCCAGGAACGCGGTGGTGACGTCCGGAATGAGCTGCATGTCAGACTCGGCGATGCCCTGGAAGCCGCGGATGGAGGAACCATCGAAGAGCTGGCCGTTGACGAAGAAGTCGGCGTCAACGCTCTTGGCGGGCACGTTGAAGTGCTGCTGAACGCCGGGGAGGTCGGTGAAGCGGATATCGATAAACCGAATATCTTCATCTTTGATGAACTTGAGGACTTCGTCCGCAGTCTTGAACATCTATGCTCCTTACGCATATGTAATAACTGGCTAGAAAGCCAAGTGGTCCAGCGCAATCCAATGGGCGGAAACACAAAAGTGCCCCGCTCCAGGTTCGCTAGCAACTGTTACCACCCTAGGGATTCGGGATTTCCCGTCCGTGTCCGCTTTGTTTCCGGCAGGTTACAGAACCTACTGATATGTAAACGCTATACGGTGTCCACACTGTGGTCCACGCCTATCCAGAGTGTGAACGTCCGAGGGGCTGCTCGCGGCTCGGTAAACTTGGTATGTGGTAGATCGCAAAGACATCGGTTCGTGGCTCAGCGGGCCGGACACTTCCGGCATTTCCAAGTACCCGGGAGAACGCCTGGGCTTCCCCGAGGCAGGCCCCGGATCCATGGCCCGGGCCGGCCGCAGGATCCTGGCGATCACCATCGACTGGACCATTGCCTTGCTGATCAGCAACGTGTTCCTTGCCGGTAATTCCATGGCCACGCTTGCCGTTTTTGCCGCCGAGCAGATCCTGCTGATCGGGACCCTCGGCTACAGCATCGGGCACCGGGCCATGGGCATCCACGTGGTGAAGCCGGACGGCTCAGCGGCCGGTCCGCTGGCCGCGCTGGTCCGCACCGTCCTGCTCTGCCTGGTGATCCCGGCGGTCATCTTCGATCCCGACCAGCGCGGACTCCATGACAAGGCCATGAACACCGTCCTCGTCCGCAGGTAGCCCCGCAGGCAGCTGGCCGGCCGAAAGGTATCCCCGGCGGAGCGCCCACCGCTCGAACAGGACCGTGGCGAAGGGGAACACCGCCGAGAGGCCTGCCAGCAGCGCCACCCTGAAGGGCCAGCGCTGCAGGCGCCACAGGACAAGGGCCGCCGCTCCGTAGCCGATGAACAGGGCTCCGTGCACCGGTCCGGCAATTTCTACGCCGAGTTCGGTGGTCCCGGCGATCCATTTGAAATACATGCCGACGAGGAGCGCAGCCCAGCTAAACGCTTCCGCCACCGCCAGCAGGCGAAAGGCGCGGATGACGGCGGACGCGGACGGAAATTTCACAGGAGGCTCCGGCTTCTGTAGGTGCTGGGGTCTGGCTGGCTTCAATATGCGGTTCGACCGGGATATGCCCGTTCAAACGAAAAACGCCCCGGGGCCGGCGCAGATGCGGCGGCCTCGAGGCGTTTCAAGCGGGTTAGCGTCCGCGCTGGGGCCGGGCCTTGTAGGGGTCCACGCCCTTGGGGATCGGAAGGCGGCCGCCCAGCGATGAGATGCGCTTGGATACGGCGCTGACCTCGGTCTTGGTGAGCTCGTTGTTGAGCTTGTTCATCTTCTTTGCCACCTGGCTGATGGGGACCTGGCCCTCGCCGCGCCCCGTCTCGATGACGTGGATGGTGACGTTGGGAAGGATGCGCGCCAGTTTCTTCCGCTCGCCTTCGACCAGCGGACGTACGCGGTGCGTGGGTCCTTCGGCGACGAGGACGACGCCGGGGCGCCCGACGGCGCGGAACACGGCGTCCTGGGTCCGCGGGTTTACAGCCACGGGCTGCTCCTCGGTGATCCAGCCGCGCTTCAGCGTGCTGAGGGCAGCGCCGGATGCTCCCGGCTGGTTCTCGATCTGGGCGAAGGCAGCCCCCTCGGCGCGGCGGGAAAGAATGAACGTAGCCGCAAGGAAACCCAGCGGAATACCGATGATCAGGCCGGTAATCCAGTTGTTCAGCAACAGTCCAACAACGAGGCTGACCGCCACGACCCCCAGGAACGCCAGCAGCATGAGCCACGGAACCATGGGGTCGTGGCGGCGGGTCATGTTGAAGACCTCGCGGATTTGCTTGAGCCGGCTGGGCTTCTTTTCCTTCACGGCCTTGGGCTTGCGCCCAAAGAGTCCGCGCTTGGAGCCATCAGCGGCCGCAGGAGTGTTGTTGCTGGAGTCAGGGGATTTCGCCATAGTGCCTTAATTCTACGTGATCCACGACAAAGGGCCGGACGCCGAAAAGTTCCGGCGTCCGGCCCTTGGCCATAGGAAATACCTGGTGTTACTGGTGCGCCGCGAGCAGGGTGCTGGCTTCCTGGCGGGTGGTGCCGGAGTCCTGGATGCCGTCGGCGATGTGGGCTAGTTCGGCGGGGATGTCGCGGCCTTTTTTGCGCATGGCGGTGGCCCAGAGCCTGCCGGCGCGGTAGGAGGAGCGGACCAGGGGTCCGGACATGACGCCGAGGAAGCCGATCTCCTCGGCTTCCTGCTGCAGGTCCACGAATTCCTGCGGCTTGACCCAGCGGTCCACGGGGAGGTGCCGTTCGGAGGGGCGCAGGTACTGGGTGATGGTGATCAGGTCGCAGCCTGCCTGGTGCAGGTCGCGGAGGGCCTCGGAGATTTCCTCGCGGGTTTCGCCCATGCCCAGGATGAGGTTGGACTTGGTGACCATGCCCAGGTTCCGGCCCTGGGTGATGACGTCCAGGGAGCGTTCGTAGCGGAACGCTGGCCGGATGCGCTTGAAGATCCGCGGCACGGTCTCGACGTTGTGCGCGAACACCTCGGGTTTGGAATCGCAGATCGCGGCGATGTGCTCGGGTTTGCCGGAGAAGTCCGGGATGAGGAGTTCGACGCCGGTGCCGGGGTTGAGTTCGTGGATCTTGCGGACCGTTTCGGCGTAGAGCCAGACGCCTTCGTCCTCGAGGTCGTCCCGGGCGACGCCGGTGACGGTGGCGTAGCGCAACTGCATGGCCTGGACGGAGCGGGCCACCTTGGTGGGTTCAAACCTGTCCACGGGGGAGGGTTTGCCGGTGTCGATCTGGCAGAAGTCGCAGCGGCGGGTGCATTCGGAGCCGCCGATCAGGAAGGTGGCTTCCTTGTCTTCCCAGCATTCGAAGATGTTGGGGCAGCCGGCCTCTTCGCAGACGGTGTGCAGGCCTTCCTTCTTGACCAGGTTCTTGAGCTGGACGAATTCCGGGCCCATCTGGACCTTGGCCTTGATCCAGTCCGGTTTGCGTTCCACCGGGGTGGCCGCATTGCGCTGCTCGATCCGCAGCATTTTCCGGCCTTCTGGTGCCAGTGTCACAGGAGTGCTCCTTCGGGGGTTGCAACTAGGGCGTCTTCATTGTTGCGCAGTTCCTCGGTGATCCGCGAAACGAGATCGGCGGGAGATACGTCGCGGCCCGTTTCCTGGGCGATGGTGGTTACGCCGGCATCGGTGATACCGCAGGCGATGATCTGGCCGTAGGGAGCGAGGTCGTTGTTGCAGTTGATGGCGAAGCCGTGCATGGTCACGCCCTGGCTCACCCGGATGCCTATGGCGGCGATCTTGCGGGCAGGACCCTTGGCATCCTCCTCGATCCACACACCGGCCCGCCCCTTGATCCGGACCGCCGTTATGCCATAGTCCGCGAGCACGGCGATGATCACGGCCTCCAAGCGCTCCACGTAGTCGCGGATGCCGGCCTTGTTCTTCAGCTTGATGATCGGATATCCGATGAGCTGGCCCGGCCCGTGCCAGGTGAGCTTGCCGCCGCGGTCCACGGGAACGACGGGGGTGCCGTCGAAAGGCCGTTCGTGATCCTCGGTCAGCTTTCCGGCCGTGTAGACGGCGGCATGTTCCAGGAGGAGTACCGTGCTGGGGGCCTTGCCGGCCAGGACATTTTCATGGATTTCGCGCTGGAGGTCCCAAGCGTGGCTGTAATCAACGAAATCCGGGGCAAGACCGAGCTTTGTGAACTCAAGAGTCATGCGTTCCAGCTTAGACCTCAGGCCGTGTCCTGCCGGATAGTGTGCCCAAGCTCTCATGCCTCCCCGGTCACATTCCGCGCCATTCCTGCGGCCCGCCCAGCACCCGGGCCTGCCTGTGGATAACTTCTGCGGGGATTGCCGGTTTCCGGTATTCCTTAAGCCATGGACCAGCACAGCTTGGAAAGCCACAGCCTGGAGAGTGACAACCTGGACAGTCGCAGCCTGGAAAACCAGAACGCGCACATGGACGGTCCCGGGGGAGCGGCACCTGCCGTCCAGGGCTATTCCGTATGCCGCCGGCTTGGCCGTGGCGGCAGTGCCGACGTGTGGCTGGTTTCGCAGGACGCGACGGGCGTGAAGCTTGCGCTGAAGTGCTTCGGCCGGCCGCCGGGCAGGAGTGAACCAATGACGCGGGAGGAGGATGTCCGCCGGGAACTCCTGGTCATGTCCGTGCTTGACCACGAGCACCTGTTAAAGGCCTATGGCGTAGTCAGGACTGATGAACCCGGCAGAACCGATGAACCCGGCAGGACCGATGAACCCGGCCGGCCGGGTGAACCTGAAGAGGGCAGCTTCGGCCTGCTGATGGACTACGCCGCCGGCGGCTCGCTCCAGCAGCTGGTCACGGCGAGGGGCACCCTGAGTGTGGGCGAGACGGTCACGGTCCTGACGCCGATCGCGCAGGCCTTGGGCTATCTGCACGGAAAGGGCTTCACGCACTCGGACGTCGCACCCGGCAACGTACTCTTCACCGCCCATGGAAAGCCCCTGCTGGCAGACCTCGGCGTGGCCCGGATGGTGGGGGACGCTTCCGGCGTTCCGGATCTCCACACCGACGGCTTCGCTGATCCGGCTCCGGTGGACGCGGTCCGGGCCGGACTGCAGCCGGAGCGCGACGTCTATGCAGCCGCTGCCCTGGGCTGGTACTGCCTGACCGGACAGCCCCCTCCGCCGTCTGCGGCCAGACCACCCCTTGCCCTGCTTGTTCCGGACGTGCCCGCGGAGCTGGCGGCAGCGCTGGAGGCGGGGCTCAGCGATGACCGGCGGCAACGTCCGGCGGCCGCGGACCTTGCCACGGCTGTGTACCGCAGCGCGGCCGCAGCACCTGTGGACCTGTCCCGCTCGGTGCATGACACCGTTCTGCCCGAGTTGTTAACCCGCAGGCCCGTCCCGCCATCCGGCGGACGGCTGAGGAAGCGCCTGCTCGCCTGGCGAAGGCGGCTGAAGACCACAGGATGGGGCAGGTCCCTGGGCCGGCTGTCACCGCGTGGAGGGCCGGCAGGAACGGCCCGGGCCCTCTCGTTGCAGCACCCGGCTGTCAGGCACGCCGGAGTCGGGAGTGCTGTCAGGCACGCGGCGGTCCGGCATGCCGGAGTCGGGAGTGCTGTCCGGCACGCGGCGGTCCGGCATGCCGGAGTCGGGAATGCAGTCCGGCACGCGGGAGTCAGGAATGCGGGAGTCAGGAATGCGGGAGTCAGGAATGCGGGGGTCCGGCAAACCGCTGCCAGGCACGCGTCGGCCAGGCGCGGGACAGGCACGCAAAGCAGCCGCCGTCTGGCAGTGGCTGGCGGCGTGCTCACGGCGGCGGTGCTTGCTGGTCCCGTGCTTGCTGGTCCCGTGCTTTTGGGGCTGCCTGGAGCGGCGCGGGAGTGGGGCCAGGCGGCCCAGCAGTCCGGGCAGGCGGCGGGGGAATCGGGCCTCCCGGCGTCCAGCCCCGGATCCCTGCAGGATGCCGGCCTGCCCGCTGATGTCGGCCCTGAAAATGGCCTGCCGGATGATGTCCGGCTGCGGCTCGCGGCGAAGGATCCGGCGGAAGCGGTCCTCGGACTGGCCCAGCTGCGTTCGCTGGCGCTGCGGGAGGGCAGGCTGCACCTGCTGGATGACGTGAACGCCCCGAACACTCCGGCTCAGGCCGCAGACAGACGGATCCGCGTCGGGCTGGAGGAAACCGGGACAGTGCTGGCGGGGTTCACCACGAGCCTGTCAGGTGCGCGCCGCCTGCCCGAAAGCACGCCTGCGAGGGCAGTGGTGGCGGTGACGTCATCGACCTCGGCCTACGAGGAGCGGTCGGCCGGAGGCACCGTCGTGGCCGCCGGAGCACGGCCGCGGGATGTGAAGCTGCGGCTGGTTCTTGTTCCGGTGGAGGGACGCTGGCGCATCGCGGACATCCTGCCGGCGGACTGAATCACCAACCGATTTACCACCAATTGAACCGGACAGCTACTTATCGCCGGCCACCCATCCGGCGGCTAGGGCCACCGACGGATGGTCCCACGTAAACCCGCTGTCCCTGAGCAGTGTCGGTTCGATCCGCTGGCTGGCGAGCAGGAGTTCGTCGGCCAGTTTGCCCATGACGAGGCGCAGCGCCGGGGCTGGCGCGCGCAGCAGCGCAGGTCGGTGAAGCGCTTTTGCGAGCCCGGCAACCAGGGTGTTCACGTCGGCGGCTTCCGGTGCCGCAACATTCACGGGACCGTAATTCCCGGACTCGAGGAGGAAACCGAACGCGGAGGTGAGGTCGGGGAGCGTGATCCATGGCCAGTACTGCCGGCCGTTGCCCAGCGGACCGCCAATGCCTGCCCGCAACAAAGGCAGCAGGCGTCCCATGGCACCGCCCGACCTGCTCAGCACCACTGCGGTCCGCGGCGTCACAACCCGGATTCCGGCGGGGGCCTCATGGGCAGCCGCTTCCCACTCGACGCAGATGCGCGCCATGATGCCCTGCCCGGCGGGGGAGTTCTCCGTCAGCATGGAGTGTCCGGCGTCGCCGTAGTAGCCCGCGCCGGATTGGCTAATGAAGGTCAGGGGCGGGGAGTCCAAGCGGCGCATGGCCGAGGTAAGCGTCCGGGTGGGATCGAGCCGGGACCGGAACAGCTCATCGATCCGGTGCGGGGTCCATGGCCTGGCGCCGATGTTCGCGCCGGAAAGATTGATGACGGCGTCGGCTCCCTCAAGCGAGGCCGGGTCCAGGGTTCCGGTTGCGGGGTCCCACGGGATTTCCGACGGCGACGACGGCGGCCGCCTAACCAGCCGGACGACGTCGTGCCCGTCGGAGGAGAGGCGGGAGGAGAGTGCGGTTCCGATGAGCCCTGAGGCGCCGGCCATGACGATGCGCATGATCCATCTCACCATGCCCGGCACGGCAGGGCACCTCCCCGATGGCTCATGTCACGTTGACTATGATCGAACGATGACCTCTTCGAGTTACCTCCGGTTCCCTCATGTTCACGGCGATCTGGTCACGTTTGTGGCCGAGGACGACGTCTGGATTGCCCCCCTCAGCGGCGGCCGCGCCTGGCGTGTTTCCTCGCTCCAGCTGCCGGCCCGCAACCCGCGCTTTACGCCGGACGGAACGAAGCTGGTCTGGACGGTCGTGCAGGGGACGGCCCCCGAGGTGGTCATCGCCGATGTCGACGGCGGGGGGTACCGCCAGCTGACCTTCTTCGGGCACAGCACCACCCGGGTTAAGGGCTTTACCCCCGCGGGGGACATCGTGGTCACCAGCGCGTTCAGGCAGGCCGAGAGCCGCCACACGCACGCTTACCGGCTGTCCACAGACGGTGGCTGGGCCGAGGAGCTCCCGCTGGGACCGGTCGAGTCCGTGGCGTTCGGCCCGGAGCTCGGGGACGAAAAGCCTGTGGTGGTGGGCAGCGTGCTGTCCCGTGAACCGGCCTGGTGGAAGCGCTACCGTGGCGGCACCGCCGGCAAGCTCTGGATCGACGGCGACGGAAACGGCGAGTTTGAGCGGCTGCTGCCGGAGCTGGACGGCAACCTGGCCGACCCCATGTGGGTAGACGGGCGCATTGCCTTCCTCTCAGACCACGAAGGCTACGGCAACCTGTACTCGGTTCTGCCCGGCGGCGGGGACCTGCGGCGCCACACCGATCACGAGGACTTTTACGTCCGCCACGCCTCCACGGACGGCAAGCGCGTCATCTTCGAATCGGCCGGTGAGCTCTGGCTCCTGCATGACCTGGGGTCCGAGGCCGTCCGGCTGGAGATCACGCTCGGATCGGCGTCCCAGGGCCGCCGTCCCTCGCTCCTTAAGGTCTCCAAGCACCTGGGCGACGTCCGGCCGGACACCGCGGGGGAAGCCAGTGCTGTGGAGGCCCATGGAACAATCCATTGGCTCCGGCACAAGGACGGACCGTCCCGCGTGGTCGAGGCAACGGCCGGCGTGCGCGCCCGCCTGCCCCGACCGCTTCCGGATGGCCGCATCGCCTACGTGGCTGACCACGACGGCGACGAGGCTCTGTTCATCAGGAAAATCGCCCCGCAGGTCCCGGCGCACCATGCCGCAGTCCATGCAGCCGCAAAGGCCCCAGCTACGGCCAAGACCGGGGCGGCCCCGGACAGCGCACCGGCCGGGGACCAGCCGGAAGCTGCGGCTCAGGCAGTTCCCCTGCCCAGCCCTGTTTCCGCCGCGGGCGTCGCAGGGCCCCGCGCCACCCACCCCGTGGCCGACGACGCTGCTGCCGACCTCGCGCCGGCGGAGGCTGCGACCGGGTCTGCGACCGAAACAACGGCCGGCCAAGCAACCGGCACCGCTGCGGCCGAATCAAGCCCGCTCACGGTCCGGTTCCCCAGGCCCTCACGCGCCAGCGCCATCGAAGCCAGCCCCGACGGCCGCTGGATTGCGATCGGAACGGCTTTCGGCGACCTGTACATCGCTGGCACCCAGGACGGGGCACTGACGGCGGTAACCAGCATTGGGGAGGGCAGCATTGAGGACCTCGCCTGGTCGCCGGACTCCGCCTGGCTGGCCTGGGCTGAACCGGTGACGTCCTTCGGGTCACGAAGCCGCCTGCGCCTGGTCCGTGCCGACGCACTTGAAACGAAGGCCCCGGAAACCAGCACCCCGGACACCAAGACCGGGACGGCCAAGACCGGGACAGCAAGGACCGCAACGGCCAGGTCCGGGGAAGCAGCCATTGTGGAGGTGACGGACGGACGCTTCCGGGACGAATCGCCGTCGTTCTCCCCGGACGGCAAGTTCCTGGCCTTCCTCTCGAACCGCAGTTTCGATCCGGTCTACGACGGCCATTCCTTTGACCTTTCCTTCCCCAGCCCCATCAAGCCCTACCTCGTGGCACTCGCGGCGGACACCGCTTCGCCGTTCGGCCCGAGCGTCGCCTTGGCAGATGGCGCCGACGGGCAGAGCGAAGCAGCCAAGTCCGGTGCAGCCGCAGAGGGTGGGACCACACCGGCGGCCGTGAAGGTGGACGCCGAAGGCCTCGCCCACCGGGTCATCAGCGTCCCGGTTCCGCAGGGCAACTACTCAGCCCTGACCGCCGCCGACGGCGCTCTGCTGTGGCTCGACAGCGCCCTCGCCGGCGTCACCGGGGAGGGCAGGGCGAGCCTGGAGGACAAGAACGCCGCCCCGAGCCTGATCCGCTTTGACCTGGCCAAGCGCAAGAGCACCACCCTCGTGGACTCCCTGGACAGCTACCGCCTGTCCGGCGACGGCAAGAAAGTGGTCCTGGTCCACGACAAGCAGGTCCGGGTGGTGCCCTCCGACGCGAAGGCCGACGAGGACTCCGGCCAGCTGGTCAAGGTGGACCTCACGCGCATCCGCGTCCTGATGGATCCGCTGAGCGTGTGGGGCCAGGCGTTCGACGAGGCATGGCGGCTGCAGCGTGACTTCTTCTGGACCGAGGACATGGCGGGCCAGGACTGGGACTCCATCCACGCCCGCTACCGTCCGCTGGTGGAGCGGCTCGGATCGCATGACGACCTGGTGGACCTGCTGTGGGAGCTGCATGGCGAGCTCGGCACGTCCCACGCCTACGTACGCCCGGCGGCGGCCACCGAAAACGGCAGCAACGGCCAGGGCCGGCTGGGTGCCGACCTCGCGTTCAACGGCGAGGGCTGGGAAATCGAGCGCATCCTGGCCGGTGAATCGTCGGACCCGCTGGCCACCTCGCCGCTGACCAGGCCGGGCGCCGACGCCAAGGCCGGGGACGTCCTGCTGGCAATCGACGGTGTGCGCCTGACGAAGTCGCTGACCCCGGCCATGCAGCTGGTGGGCGCGGCGGGACGTGCGGTGGAACTGACCATCCGCAACGGCGCCGGCCACGGCCCGGCAGCAGGAGCCCAGCGCCGGATCGCGGTGGTCCCCATCAAGGATGAGGAACGGCTGCGGTATCAGGACTGGGTAAATTCCAACCGCCGCACAGTACGGGAAGCGTCGGACGGCAAGTTCGGCTACCTGCATATCCCGGACATGCTGGCCAACGGCTGGGCGCAGCTCCACCGCGACCTTGACACCGAGACTGCGCTTGACGGCCTGATCGTGGATGTTCGCCGCAACCGCGGCGGGCACACCTCCCAGCTCGTGGCAGAACTCATCGGGCGGAAGGTGACGGGCTGGAGCATGCCCCGCGGCGAAAAGCCCCGGACCTATCCGCACCACGCGCCGCGCGGTCCGGTCATCATCCTGGCCGACGAATTTGCCGGTTCCGACGGCGACATCATCACCCAGGTCTCGAAGCTGCGCGGCATCGGCCCGGTGATCGGCACCCGCACCTGGGGCGGCGTCGTCGGCATCGACAACCGCTTCACGCTGGCCGACGGAACAGGCGTGACCCAGCCCCGCTATGCCACGTGGTTCAGCGGCGGGGTGGGCTGGAGCGTTGAAAACCACGGTGTGGCTCCGGACATCGAAGTGACGTTCCCGCCGCACGCCTACGCTGCCCGCCGGGACCCGCAGCTGGAGTCCGGCATCACGGCGCTGAAGGAGATGGTGCAGGAGCTCCCCACGGACCGGCCGCCGGCCCGCGAGGGCTACCGCCGGCTGCGCCCGGAGCCGCTGCCGGCCCGCCGCACGGGCGCGCAACAGGCGTAGCGGAGCATAGGGGAGGCCGGCCCAGGGCCGGCGGCCCCTCCCCGAAAAGCATGAAGGCCCTGTTCCCGACTGGATTTACCAGGGGGAACAGGGCCCTTTCTGATCCTAAATGACCAGGGCTTTAAGATCAGGAGGCCAGCGTGGCGTCCAGGGTGATCTCGATGCCGGTCAGGGCCTGTGATACCGGGCAGCCCTTCTTGGCGGACTCCGCGATGCGCTGGAAGTCCTCCTCGGAGATGCCGGGGATGCGGGCGTTCAGGGTCAGGTGGCTGCCGGTGATGCCGGTGCCGGGCTGGAAGCCAACTTCTGCCTTGGTGTTGACCTCGTCCGGGGTGAAACCGGCCTGGCTCAGCTCGTGGCTGAACGCCATGGAGAAGCACGCGGAGTGCGCCGCGGCGATGAGCTCTTCAGGGCTGGTCTTGCCGCCTGCCGCTTCGGTGCGGGCCTTCCAGGTGACGTCGAACGTGCCGAGGCCCGAGCTGTCCAGCGTGGTGTTGCCTGACCCCTCCGTCAGGCTGCCGGTCCATACAGTGTGGGCGTTGCGTGTTGTAGCCATGTCACTCCTCAACGTTGATTCGATCCGGGGGTCCGGCGCCTGCCAGAGCCCCGCCGCTACCAATCCTATGGATAAGGTGTCCCCGGTGCACTGGTTGTCCGCTGTCAGAGGATTATGACCGGAAGCGCCAAACGACGACGGCGACGCCCCCGCGGGAGGGGGCGTCGCCGTCGTCGTTGGCATGGCAGGGGGCGGCTACCGCCAGAGCGTCGCGATTGCGACGTTCAGCAGAGCCAGCCCGCCCACGCTGTGGGCCAGGCCAGTGGAGATCGGCTCGCCCTTCTTGTACTTGCGGCGGCCGATGAAGGCCAGCACGCCGACGACCAGGGCGACGCCGAACTTGATGCCCAGCTTGGCGTAGTTGGCGTCCATGTCGAGGGCGGGGATCAGGCCCATCATGACGATGCCGGTGAGGAGCTGGAGTGCCGCGCCGTCGAACTGCCGGGGATGGACGGTCGGCTTCTTCATGTTGCCGATCCAGATGCCGACGATCATGGCGGCGCCGACGATGTGCAGGAAGACCATGACGTTATAGACGATGTTCATGGCACCAGTCTAGCCAGATACTTCTACGCGCCGTAGTAAGACACAGCCACAGACAAAAGCAGCGGCGGCCGCCCGGAATGCGGTGGTTTCCCACCGGGAGCCGGACGGCCGCCGCCGTCGAAAGGCTGGAGCCTAGAGTCCCAGGTCCGCTTCGAACGCGCCCTCTTCGAGGCGGGCCTTCAGCGTCTGCAGGAAGCGACCGGCGTCCGCACCGTCCACCAGGCGGTGGTCGTAGGTGAGGGACAGGTACATCATGGAGCGGATGGCGATCGAGTCGTCACCGTTCTCGTCCTGGACCACCACGGGGCGCTTGACGATCGCGCCGGTGCCCAGGATGCCGACCTGCGGCTGGTTGATGATCGGGGTGTCGAACAGCGCACCGACGGAGCCGATGTTGGTGATGCTGAACGTACCGCCGGACAGTTCGTCCGGGCCGATCTTGCCGTTTCGGGTGCGGTCCGCGACGTCGGCGATCTTGCCGGCCAGGCCGGCGAGGTTCAGGCTTCCGGCGTCGGAGATGACCGGAACCAGCAGGCCCTTGTCAGTGTCGACGGCGATCGCCAGGTGCTCGGCGTTGTGGTACGTGATTTCCTGCTTGTCCTCGTCGTACGCGGCGTTGAGCGTGGCGTGCTGCTTGAGGGCCTCGGCCACGGCCTTGGCAATGAAGGGCAGGAAGGTGAGCTTGACGCCGTTCTGGGCTTGAAACGAGTTCTTGGCCTTCAGGCGCAGCTTGGCCACCTTGGTCATGTCCACTTCGTGGACCTGGGTCAGCTGGGTGGAAACATCCAGCGACTCACGCATGCGGCGGGCGATGACCTGGCGGATCCGCGGAGCCTTTTTCACGGTGCCGCGCAGCGAGGACGCTGCGGCCGCCGGAGCTGCGGAAGCGGCAGGGGCTGCCTGTGCTGCGGCTGCCGGAGCGGCCTTGGATTCGGCAGCGGACAGGACGTCCTGCTTGCGGATGCGGCCGCCGACGCCCGTGCCGGAGACGGAGGCGATGTCCACGCCATGCTGGTTGGCGAGCTTGCGGACCAGGGGAGTGACGTAGCCGGACTCACCGCCTGCGGCCGGAGCGGCCTGCGGTGCGGGGGCGGCCTGCGGTGCCGGTGCAGCCTGGGGAGCCGGGGCTGCCTGGGGTGCGGGAGCTGCCTGCGGAGCAGGGGCTTCGGCGGGCTTTTCGGCTGCCGGGGCGGGCTGTTCCGCTGCGGGGGCGGCGGGAGCCTCGGCGGGCTTTGCGGGAGCCGCGGCAGGTGCAGCGGCGCCGGAGCCGATGACTGCGAGGACGGAGCCAACCTCGGCGGTCTCGTCCTCGTTGACGCGGATTTCCTGCAGCGTGCCGGCCACGGGGGACGGGATCTCGGTGTCCACCTTGTCGGTGGAGACCTCGAGCAGCGGCTCATCAACTTCCACGGTGTCGCCAATGGCCTTGAGCCAGCGGGTAACGGTGCCTTCGGTGACGCTCTCGCCAAGTGCCGGCAGGGTGACCTCGTGGCCTTCGCCGGAGGAAGCGGGTGCTGCTTCCGCGGCAGGGGCTTCCTGGGCGGGGGCTGCAGCCGGTGCCTCTTCGGCCGGTGCTGCGGGGGCGGCTGCAGGTGCCTCTTCGGCGGGCGCTGCTGCGGGTGCCTCGTCGGCGGCGGCGCCGCCGCCCGAGCCGTCACCGATGCGCACCAGCGGGGCGCCAACTTCAGCGGTCTCATCTTCGGCGACGAGGATTTCCTCGATGACGCCGGCGATCGGAGAGGGGATTTCAGTGTCTACTTTGTCGGTGGAAACCTCGAGCAGCGGTTCGTCCACCTCTACCCGGTCACCTACCTGCTTGAGCCAGCGGGTGACAGTTCCTTCGGTGACGCTCTCACCGAGGGCGGGCAAGTTTAACGGATTCAGACATGTCGTCCCCGTTCTCCTTTATTGATCTAAAGTGCGGATGATTGCTGCATTGTTCGGGCCTGGTGCACGCTGCTGTTTGAGCCGGTGCACCAGGCCCTGGTTGTCTTGCGGAACGAATTAGCCGTGAAGGGCTTTGCCGGCGAGGGCCAGGTTGGCCTCGCCCAGGGCCTCGTTCTGGGTCGGGTGGGCGTGCAGCAGCTGGGCCACATCCTCCGGGTAGGCTTCCCAGTTAACGATCAGCTGTGCTTCACCGATCTGCTCGCCCATGCGGGAGCCGAGCATGTGGACGCCCACCACGGGGCCGTCCTTCTGGCGGACCAGCTTCACGAGGCCGCCGGTGCCGAGGATGGAGCTCTTGCCGTTGCCGGCCAGGTTGTACTCCTGGGTCTCCACCTGGTCGTCGCCGAACTTTTCCTTCGCGGCCTTTTCGGTGTAGCCGACGGTGGC
This sequence comes from Arthrobacter sp. UC242_113, assembly GCF_044054585.1. Taxonomy (NCBI): domain Bacteria; kingdom Bacillati; phylum Actinomycetota; class Actinomycetes; order Micrococcales; family Micrococcaceae; genus Arthrobacter; species Arthrobacter sp. UC242_113. The sequence continues at coordinate 938,503 of NZ_CP171968.1, forward strand.
GATCTCGGGCTCGGAGTAGGTCACCTTGGGGATGTTGACATCCTCGACAATGACGGGCTTCAGGCCGGCAATTTCCTCGGCCACGAAGATGCCCTGCTGGTAGCCACGGTGGGCGAGCTGGACGCCGGGAACAATGTCGCCAACGGCGTATACATTGCCCACGCCGGTGTGCAGGCGTTCGTTGGTGATGACGAAGCCGCGGTCGATGGTGATGCCGGCCTCTTCGTAGCCGAGGTTGGCGGTGACCGGTCCGCGGCCGACAGCCACGAGGAGCAGTTCGGCTTCGAAGGTCTTGCCGTCAACAAGGGTGACCTTGACGCCGTCGTTGTTCTGTTCGACGCCCTGGAAGAAGACACCGGTGGAGAACTTGATGCCGCGCTTCTTGAACGCACGCTCAAAGTTCTTGACGATCGCTGCGTCCTCGTTCGGGACCAGCGACGGCAGGCCCTCAACGATGGTGACGTCGACGCCGAAGGACTTCCAGACAGAAGCGAACTCGACGCCGATCACGCCGCCGCCCAGGATGATGACGCTCTTGGGGATGTTTTCCATCTTCAGGGCTTCGTCGGAGGTGATGACCTTGCCACCGATTTCCAGGCCCGGGAGCGAGCGGGAGTAGGAGCCCGTGGCGAGAACGATGTTCTTGCCCTTGTAGGCCGTGCCGTTCACGACGACGGTGTCGGTGCCCTGCAGCTTGCCCTCACCTTCGATGACGGTGATGCCCTTGGACTTGATCAGGCCCTGCAGGCCCTTGAACTTGCCGGCGATGATTCCGTCTTTGTAGGCGTTGACAGCGGTAATGTCGATGCTGTCCAGGGTGACGTTAACGCCGTACTTGGCGGAGTCGCGGGCGTGGTCTGCCAGTTCGGCCGAGTGGAGCAGCGCCTTGGTGGGGATGCAGCCGTTGTGGAGGCAGGTACCGCCGAGCTTGCCCTTCTCCACGAGGCCAACGGTGAAGCCAAGCTGAACGGCCCGGAGAGCCGTGGCGTACCCGCCGCTGCCACCACCGAGTACCAGGATGTCGAATTCTTGCGCAGTTGCCTGATCGGCCACTTAGACGCTCCCTCGCGTGAACGATGACACGAGAGTACGCATCATCTGGTCTTGGAAATTGCTCTGCCGTGATTATGCCAGCAGGCCATTTCCCTTTCATTTGTGACTACCGTGGTTCACCTTAGCGAACCACTTATCCATGCTCCACCTTGCCGGTGCTTTTGTGGAGCGCTTGTGTCGAGTGTCACGCGGCTGTGTGGCGAGCGGATCACGCTGCCGCACAGCCGCGTGCACCGCGCTGCGTGGGTATTAGACCTGGGCCAGGAGGTCCTCGACGTAGGCCACCAGCGTGCGCACGGTGCAGCCGGTGCCCTGCTTCGGCGTGTAGCCGTAGGGCGCCCCGTTGTTGAACGACGGCCCGGCGATGTCGATGTGGGCCCACGGGATGGTCTGGCCGCCCTTGTCCTTGCCCACGAACTCGCGCAGGAACACGGCCGCCGTCATCATGCCGCCGTGGCGCTCACCGATGTTGGCGATGTCCGCCACCTGGGAGTCGAGGCTGGGCCGCAGCTCGTCCGGCAGGGGCATGGGCCATACGAGTTCGCCTGCCCGGTCCGCGGCGGCCTTCAGCGGGCCGGTCACGCTGTCCGCGCCCATGATGCCGGCGGTGCGGTTCCCGAGCGCGATCAGCTGGGCACCGGTCAGGGTGGCGACGTCGATGATGGCGTCCGGGTACTCCTGGCTTGCTGCGACGATGCCGTCGGCCATGACCAGCCGGCCTTCGGCGTCGGTGTTCAGCACTTCCACCGTCTTGCCGCCGAACATGGTCAGCACGTCGGCGGGACGCGAGGCGGCGCCGGAGGGCATGTTCTCGGCAATGCACAGCCAGGCGGTTGCCTTGACGGGCAGCCCCAGGCCCGCGATGGCCAGCACTGTATTAAGTACGACGGCGGCTCCCGCCATGTCGCTCTTCATGTCACCCATGCCGAGGGCCGGCTTGATGGAAATGCCGCCGGTGTCGAAGGTGATGCCCTTGCCGACCAGTGCGATTTTCCGGGTGGCCTTGGCGGGGGAGTACTCCACCTTAACGAGCCGGGGCTGCCGGGCGGAGCCCTTGCCGACGCCCATGATGCCGCCGAAGCCCTCCTTCTCCAGACGCTTTTCGTCCCACACAGTGACCTTGACGGGCAGTCCCTTGGAGAGGTCCTTGGCCGCGTCGGCGAAGGACTCGGGGTAGAGGTGGCTCGGCGGCTGGTTCACGAGCGAGCGGGTGGCGTTGACGGCCTTGCCCAGCAGGCGCGCACGGTCAAGTGCCGCGTTCAGGTCCTTGTCGCCGGCCAGTTCAGTGAGGATGGCGACGTTGGCCACGGGGTCCTTGAGCCCGTCCTTGGACGAACGGAATTCGGTAAAGGAGTACGCGCCGAGCGCAGCACCCTCGGCGATGGCGGCTACATCGGCGATAGTCGCCGTCGGGAAGGCCAGCGTGACGGAGGACAGGCCGGCAAGCTGGCGGACGGCGGAGCCGGCGGCGCGGCGCAGCGCCTCGCCCGAGACCTTTCCTCCGGCGTCGACCTTGCCGACGCCTGCCAGGACCAGGATGCCGGAGCCCGTTTCCGGAAGGCCGGGAAGACGGACCGCCTGGTCCGGAGCGCCGGTGATGCCGAGGACCTTCAAGGAGTCGGCCAGAGCCTCGACGGACTTCGCCGTCAACGGGTTTTCCAGCAGGAACGGGCCGTCCGTGCCCTGTCCGACGCCGATGACCACCGCGTCGCTTGCCGCCTTCTTCAGGTCCCTTGCAATGGCGCTAAGGTTGACTTCAGTATTCTTGACCACGAGGATCGGTCCTCAATTCTCTGTGATTGTTCGGGCAGGGAGCGCAGGCAAAAGAGCCAATTCCGATCGTAGTCTCTCGTTCCGCAACTGCGGGGAAGCGCCCGGAGCCGGGCCGCGTGAGACCCGCGCCACAGCGCGCCGAGGAATGACGCCGCTCTGCCGGGCGTTATGCAATTAACTCCCTGACCACGAAAGGAACTCGCCGTGTTTGAAAGGATTTCCGGCTCGCTGCTGGACCCGACGCGCTCTATGCCAAGAACATTGGGCTGTTCCATAACCCTGAGCTCCGCGGGCTGAACCTGGTGATGGGCTTCACCGGTTTCGCCGATGCCGGCCACGTGGTCCGGCAGATCACGGACGAACTGCTGGACACGCTCGACTCCGAGCGCGTGGCCGTGTTCGACGCCGACCAGTTGATGGATTACCGGTCCCGGCGCCCGCATGTGACCTTTGTCGAGGACCACCTGCAGGACTACCAGCCGCCCACCCTCGCCCTGTACAGGCTGGTTGACGGGCTGGGCAAGCCCTTCCTGTTCCTCGCCGGGTTCGAGCCGGACCTGCAGTGGGAACGTTTCGCCCGCGCCGTGGTGCACATCGTCGAGGCACTGGACGTCAATCTGGTGACCTGGATCCACTCGATTCCCATGCCCGTGCCCCACACCCGCCCGGTCGGGGTGACGGTGCACGGCAACCGGCCCGAACTCATTGAAGGCATCTCCTCCTGGAAGCCCACCGTGGAAGTGCCGGCCGCCGTCGGGCATGTCCTGGAACTCCGCCTGACTGACGCCGGCCGCAATGTTGCCGGGTACGTCATCCACGTGCCGCACTATCTGGCCGAGGCGGAGTACCCCACTGCCGCTGTGGCCGGGCTGGAGTACCTGGGAGCGGCCACCTCGCTGATGCTGCCGACCGACCGGCTGCGCGAGTCCGGCCGCGAAGTGGGCCGGCAGATTGCCGAGCAGATCGAGGCCTCGGAGGAGGTCCAGCAGGTGGTGGCCCGGCTCGAGGCCCGCTATGACGAAAAAGCCGAGGGCACGGTGCGCAGGTCCCTGCTGGCCAACGAGAACGACGAACTGCCCGACGGCGATGCCCTGGGCGCCGCTGTGGAGGCCTACCTGGCCCGGGAGAATCCGGCGCCGTAAGCCCCGTCACTGGGCGGCATAAGACTCGTCACGTGAGGGCAATAACCGGCCAAAATAAATAGTATTTTTGTTCTGGCCGGGGATAATAAGAGGGTGACTGCACCCCGCGCCTGGCTCATTTGGTCCATTGGCATCTTCTCGTACCTGGTGGCCGTGACGCAGCGTACGTCGTTCGGTGTGGTGGGCCTGGAGGCGACCGAGAGGTTCCATGCCAGCGCCTCGGCCATCTCCTTCTTCACGGTGCTGCAGCTGCTGGTCTACGCCGGCCTGCAGATCCCGGTGGGCGTTCTGGTGGACAGGTTCGGTTCCCGGGCAATGATTGCCGGGGGCGCCCTGCTGATGGGCCTCGGCCAGCTGCAGCTGGCGTTTGCGGACAGCGTCCCGGCCGGTGTGCTGGGCCGCGTGCTCGTGGGTGCCGGCGACGCCATGACCTTCATCTCCGTCATCCGGCTGATTCCGCTGTGGTTCGCGCCCGCCCGGGTTCCGCTGCTGACCCAGCTGACCGGCATGTCCGGACAGCTCGGCCAGCTGCTGAGCGTGGTGCCGTTCGCCTTCATCCTGCACACCGCGGGCTGGACCCCGGCCTTCCTTGCGCTGGCCGGATTCTCCGGTGTCGCCGTCGTGCTGGTGGTTCTGATGCTGCAGGACGTGCCGCCCGGCACGCCCAAGGGGGACGCAGCCAAGGGGCTGCGCGCCACGGGTGTTTCCCTGTCGCGTGCATGGAAGCAGCCGGGGACGCGGCTGGGAATGTGGAGCCACTTCACCATCCAGTTCAGCGGCACCGTGTTCGCGATGACGTGGGGCTACCCGTTCCTGATTTCGGCGCAGGGGCTCGACGCCGGCACCGTCGCTTCGCTCATGTCCCTCTACGTGGCCGGCGCCATCGGGGCCGGGCCGCTGATCGGGCGTTTTGTTGCGCGGCACCCCCTCCGACGCTCCACCATGGTCCTCCTCCTCGTCGCGGCCACCGCGGCAGCGTGGGCGGCGGTGCTGCTGTATCCCGGCCGCTCACCGCTGTGGCTGCTGGCGGTCCTCATCGTGGTGCTGGCCATTGGCGGCCCGGGCTCCATGATCGGCTTCGACTTCGCCCGTACCTTTAACCCGGCCCACCGGATCGGGACGGCCACGGGCATCGTCAACGTGGGCGGCTTCTTCGCAGCGCTCATGGCCATCTACCTGATCGGCGCCGTGCTGGACATCCTTAACTCGACGGGCTTTTCCGGCGGGGAGCTCTATGGCCTGGAGCCGTTCCGCATCGCGCTCTGCGTTCACTTCCTGATTCTCGGCGTTGGTTCGGTCGCCATGCTGGTGGTCCGCCGCAAGGTCCGCCGGCAGATGGCGGCCCAGGGCGTGGTTGTGCCTCCGCTGTTGCAAGCCATGGCCCAGCAGCGCAGGGCACGGATCGCCCGCCGCAGGACTCCTTCCCGAGACTAGGGTTTATCCCTGCTGACCCTGTTGTCCACATACGGAATCTTCCTGTCGCACCGACGGTGACCGCCGTCGGAAGCTGTTTCCATGACAGCACCCGAGCACCTCATTATCAGCGGACCCGAAGACATTCTTGGCTACTGGCCGTCGCAGAGCCTCGTGGCCATGACCATGCAGGGCAAGCGCCTCGGAGCGACGCTTCGGGTCGACCTCCCTGAGGACTGCGGACGCCGCGGCCGGGAGGGATTCGCCAGGACGGTGGCGGAGTACCTTCTGGCGGACAAAGAAGCCGACGGCACACTCCTGGTCTTCTTTGACGACGGCGGTTTTGGCGACAGCCTTTACGACGACACCCTTAACAGCGACGGCCTTAACAACGACGACGGCAGGGAGGGGGCGGCGGCGTCGTCCTTCCGGCCCTTACTCGCCGATCTGGAGTGCGCGCTCGGCCTGGCCGGCATGCCTGTGCGGGATGCCTGGCGCGTCGGCGACGAGTACTGGCGCAACATCTACTGCACCGACAGCAGCTGCTGCCCGCCGCCGGGCCGGCCCATTGCCGAGATCCGGGACAGCAGGCTCAATGCCGAAATGGTATATCTGGGCAGCAGCGTCGGCGCGCCTCCCGGTACTCCTTCGCCCGGCGCCGCGGACACTCCGGCGGCGGACGATGCCGTTGTCATGGAGGCTGAACGCGTGTGGACCCTGGCCCTGGCCGGGAAGGGGAACCAACGGGCCCAGTTCGACGCGGTCCTTGACGCCTGGGCGGCTGCGCTGAAGGCCGCTACCCCTGAGCCCGTTCCCGGGGGAGCCGTCCCGGGGCCAGGCGTTCCGGGGCCAGGCGTTCCGGGGCCAGGGGTCCCCGGGGGATCCGCGCTGCTTGCTGCCCGTTCCCTCTCCGGCATGCCACGCGGCCTTGGACCGGAACTCGCCGGCTTCCTCCGTGCGTCCCTCCGCGTTCCGGCCTGGCGCGACGCCGTCCTGGTCATGGCGGCCGCTGGACGCGCCGCAGCGGCCGCAGGTGCGGAAGCCTTTGGGATTTTCTCCGCGGGGGAGGGGTTGCCCGTGTCCTGCCCGGCGCTGCCGGAACCGCAGCTGTCTCCGAGCGTGCTTGTTGGCCCGGCAACCGACGCCTGGGAAACGTCCGCTATACCGGGAACAGAACAGGCCGGTGATCGTCCAGAACAGGGCACTGCCACCGGTCGTCTTGACCAGCCGTCGGTGTCCAGCGGCGGCCCGGATGCCCTGCCCGGCTACGGCGAAGTCCTGCTGGGACTGAGTCCACCCGTGCCGGACTGGGACACGCTGAACCGTCTGGAGGGCCTGATGGTGGAGCTCTCGCGCGGCGGGGGTGAGGCGCAGGCCGCGGCGCTAACGGCCGCCGGCTGGATCGAATGGTGCCGCGGGAGGGGTTCGTTTGCGCATGCATCATTGTCCCGGGCTCTGGAAGCCAGTCCGGGATACCGGTTGGCCGAGCTGCTGTCCGAGGTGGTCCGGCGGGGAACGATCTGCGGCTGGGCGGGGCGCCGTGAAGCCGCATGGCAGAAATTCGGATCGGACGCCGCCTAGAGCAGGGACATGCCGAAGCCGACATGCCCTGCCGGCAGTGTGTATTACGGCCTGGTCGGCCCCTGGCGCGGAAAATCGTGAGACAATGGAGGCCGAGACCCGGTTGGGTCCGTGAATCAATGCTTGCAGTGGATCCCATTCGGGAACATTGTGGCCGCCCCGGCAGTTCTACTTAGTGGCTCTGTCGGTCGGTTGCATCTGATGTCAATCACGGACTTGACAGGGTCATAGTGGTGTTGCCCGAAGGTGACTCCACAGACCGCCGCTAGAAAGGTTTTCTGTGACCCCGTCTTCCGCGAAGAAGGAACCCGCCGCCCTGGCCGTTGACACTGCCGAGGAGAAGCCGGCGGCATCCAGCGCCAAGCGTGCCGCCACCCGTGCCGCTGGGAAGCCCGAGCCCAAGAAGCGCGGACCCAAGCCCGGAGCCAAGGCTGCGGCCGAAGCTGCCGGAAGCCGCTCAACCGATGACGACGCGGAAGTCGAGGAGGACCTCGACGACGCGCAGCCCGATACCGCTGATCTGGTCGACGAACCCGACGAGGCCGGCAAGGAAGCCGCAGCGCCTACCGGGTCGGGATTCGTTTACTCTGATGCCGATGACGACGACGCACCTGTCCAGCAGGTCATGTCGGCAGGCGCCACCGCCGACCCCGTCAAGGACTACCTGAAGCAGATCGGCAAAGTAGCCCTCCTTAACGCCGAACAGGAAGTTGACCTCGCGCTCCGCATCGAGGCCGGCCTGTTCGCCGAAGAGAAGATTGCCGCCGACGACGGCTCCATGGATCCGAAGTACAAGCGCGAGCTTGAGTTCATCATCCACGACGGCAAGCGCGCCAAGAACCACCTCCTCGAGGCCAACCTCCGCCTCGTGGTATCGCTGGCCAAGCGCTACACCGGCCGCGGCATGCTCTTCCTGGACCTCATCCAGGAAGGCAACCTCGGCCTCATCCGTGCCGTCGAGAAGTTCGACTACACCAAGGGCTTCAAGTTCTCCACCTACGCCACATGGTGGATCCGCCAGGCCATCACCCGTGCCATGGCCGACCAGGCCCGCACCATCCGTATCCCGGTGCACATGGTGGAAGTCATCAACAAGCTGGCCCGTGTCCAGCGCCAGATGCTCCAGGACCTGGGCCGCGAACCCACGCCCGAAGAGCTGGCGCTCGAGCTCGACATGACCCCCGAGAAGGTCGTCGAGGTCCAGAAGTACGGCCGCGAGCCTATTTCGCTGCACACCCCGCTTGGCGAGGACGGCGACTCCGAGTTCGGTGACCTGATCGAGGACTCCGAAGCCGTGGTACCGGCCGACGCCGTGAGTTTCACCCTGCTGCAGGAACAGCTGCACTCCGTGCTGGACACCCTGTCCGAGCGCGAAGCCGGTGTTGTTGCCATGCGGTTCGGCCTCACGGATGGCCAGCCGAAGACTTTAGACGAAATCGGCAAGGTCTACGGCGTTACCCGTGAGCGTATCCGTCAGATCGAATCCAAGACCATGTCCAAGCTCCGCCACCCGTCCCGGTCGCAGGTCCTGCGGGATTACCTGGACTAGGAAAACGCTGGGCTAATACATACGAACAAAGGCCAGGCCTTCCGTCGGAAATCGGCGGCAGGCCTGGCCTTTGTCGTACCCGGGTGTCACATTGTTGGCACGCGAGACCACAAACGCGATGAACGGGCGTGCGCCGGCGGTCGCGGTTCTTTCAGCATTGTGTCGCCGGAGTTCGGCGCAGCGGACAGGCGGCCAGCCTATGCGCGGCGCTCTGGCCCGTGACCCTGGGCTACGCGCCCCGGCCGTTCCAGTTAGTTGGCGAAGGATCGCTGGATCCAGTGTGGCTGAATCCGCCCCGGCGGAGTCCCGATAGTCCGCTTCCAGGCAGCGGAGGCGCGGTGGAGCAGTAGGTGTGGCCCGTGGGCGTGGTCAGTTCGATGGTGTGTCTCGGTCCCGGTCTGGATTTTGCCTTCCAGCCTGGGAGTTCTTTGGTGTGGTTGCACGCTTCGCACAGTCCGGCGCCGTTACTCAGTGACGTTGGCCCGCCTTCGTGCCAGGGGACGATGTGGTCATGGTGGCGGATGGGTGCGTCGCAGTAGGGGGTTCGGCAGGTGTCGTCGCGGATTTGGATGAAGCGGCGCAGCGGTGCCGGGAAGAGGCGTCGTCGCGAGTCCATGGCCACCAGGTCGCCGGCTCCGGGGGCGGTGTAGAGCCGTCGGACCCAGATTCTAAGCTCCTTTACATCGGCTGAGTGGACCTCCGGCGAACCGGCCACGGTTGGCTGGAGGCTATCCGGCTCTCCCTGTCCTTGGGCGATGAGATCGCGTGCCCAGGCCGCGGGGATTATGCCGTAGCCGGGGATGCGGGCGGGTTCGGGGTCGCCTTGGAGGAGCGTCCGGTCGGTCATGACTACGTTGAGCTCGATGCCGGTGATACCGCCGGGGGTGCCGGTGATCGACTCGACCAGGGTGTCTGCCTTGATCTGGTCGCGGGAGCGCGGGTCTCCGGCGGCGTGGAGGGTGTCGGCGTTCCGGGTCAATGCCGCGAGAACTGCGACGCCCTCGTGGACGGGCAGCAGCGCTGACAGGTAGGTCATGCAGTCCGGTGCCGGGCGCAGGCTCACCCTCCGCTCCGACGCGGCGTGGCTGGCGCGCTGTGCGACGGAGCGGGGATCCCTGCGGGTCGCTGCGGCGCGGACAGCGGCGATGACGGCCCGTGTCCCGGCACCAACGAACGTACCGGTGTCGGCGGCGAGTTCCTCATCAACGGCTGTCCGGTCTTCGACACTCAAACAGGCGGTCTCTTTCACCATGTGCATGACGCGCTCTTCGTTCAGCTGCCCGGTGTCCAGCGCTGCCTGGGCGTGGGGCATCTGCACCAGGGCTTTGGCCGTGCCGAGCAGCCGTTGTCCTCGGTTTGGGGACTCGCCGCGGGCCAGTGCGATCTGCTCGGCCGCGCCGAGGCCCTGGTCTTTGCCGCGGTCCTTGCCCAGGTCCTCCGGGGCCAGTGGCGGCCGGGCGGTGGACTCCTGGCGGAGGCGCGCCTCGAAGGTCACAGAAAGCCGCGCCTGTTGCCCGGCGGCCCAGCACTTGACGTTCTCGTAGGTGCGGACCTGGTCAATCAGTCCTGCATTGTCGGCGGTGAGGTCAGCCGCCGGGAGAACCCAGCCCGAGCTTGCAGCAGCGCTCGAGGTAGCGCCGTCGTCAAAAGCATTGTCTTGAAAGCGGTCCTCGTCGAAAGGACGGCCGGCAAACAGAACCTCCGGAAACGGGTCCTCCGGAAAGGATGCCGGAAACGCGGCGTCGAGATCATCGTCATACGGCAACCCGTAGTACGGATCGACCTGGAGAACCGTGACGCCAGGGAACGCGGCGCCAGGGAACGCGGCGGCCAGCAGGGTGCCAGCGCCTGCAACGGCCGCCGGAACCTGCTCCGATTCCCCAATTCCATCCATAGATACAGTCTGATCAGGGGGACTGACATTTATGCGCGACAACCGTGCCGGCAACAGAAAAGGGTGACAAAGAAAAAGCCAGGACCCCCGTGGTGGGGGGACCTGGCTTTGAGCTTTGTTGTCTAGTCGACCGGAACCGGTGCCTTTTCGTGCAGCCGGTCCGTCTCATCGTGCCAGTCCGAGCTAAGCGGCCTAAGGGTCGCTTCGACGGCGCGTGAATGGTGGGCGCAGAAGAGCAGCTCACCTCCGGAGGACTCGAGTACAACCCGGACGTATGCCTGCGCTCCGCAACGGTCACACCGGTCAGCTGCGGTTAGCGTGCGGTCGGCAACTGCTGTTGTCATGTCGGCCTCCTTAGTAGATCTGTACATCTATATAACCAGCATTCGCCGCCAAACCATGGCAAGGATGGGTCACTTTCGCTGTCCGCGTATCACGTGTGCGTAACGAACCCCCGCAGTTCCGCCCCGTGTCGGGAGTGGCAGTCAGTCGTTTGGCGGCAGCGGGACTAGGCTAGAGGGGGGCTTTTTAACGCCGATCCGGCCTGTTCTTCAAAGGAGTTCACTACCTGTGCCACCGAGTTCTGATTACACCGCCCGCCACCTTTCGGTGCTGGAGGGGCTGGAGGCCGTGCGCAAACGCCCCGGCATGTACATCGGATCCACGGACTCCCGCGGCCTCATGCACTGCCTCTGGGAAATCATCGACAACTCCGTCGACGAGGCGCTGGCCGGCTTCGGCCACGACATCAGGATCATCCTGCACGCGGACAACTCTGTAGAGATCCACGACGACGGCCGCGGCATTCCCGTCGACGTCGAACCAAAGACCGGCCTCACCGGCGTCGAGGTGGTTTTCACCAAACTGCACGCGGGTGGCAAGTTCGGCGGCGGCTCCTACACCGCCTCCGGCGGCCTGCACGGCGTGGGTGCCTCCGTCGTCAACGCGCTCTCCGCACGCCTCGACGCCGAGGTGGACCGCGGCGGCAAGACGTACAGGATGTCCTTCCGTCGGGGCGAGCCCGGCCGCTTCAACGACAACGGCCGGCCCGACCCCGCCGCCACCTTCGCTCCGTTCGTCGAGGACTCTGTCCTTGATGTCGTCGGCAAGGCGAAGCGCGGCGTCACCGGAACGCGTATCCGCTACTGGGCGGACACCCAGATCTTCACGGCGGACGCGCGGTTCTCCTACGAGGAACTCACCGCCCGGGCCCGTCAGACCTCCTTCCTGGTGCCTGGCCTGAAGATCACCGTCCGGGATGAGCGCAAGCTCCCCGGCACACCCGGTGAACTGGGAGCGCACGAGGAAGTGTTCCACCACGACGGCGGCATCTCCGAGTTCGTGGAATTCCTCGCCGCGGACTCCGGGGTAACGGACGTCTGGCGCCTGCACGGCGCCGGCAAGTTCAAGGAAACCGTCCCTGTGCTGGATGAGAAGGGCCACAGCAAGATCGCGGAAGTGGAACGCGACTGCGAGGTGGACGTCGCGTTGCGCTGGGGGATCGGCTACGACACCACTGTCCGCAGCTTCGTGAACATCATCTCCACGCCGAAGGGCGGCACGCACCAGGCCGGCTTCGAGCAGGCCCTCGTGAAGACCTTCCGGAAGACCGTGGAAGCCAATGCGCGGAAGCTCAAGGCCGGCAACGACAAGATCGAGAAGGACGACATCTTCGCCGGCCTTACCGCCGTCCTGACCGTGCGCCTCGCCGAGCCGCAGTTCGAGGGCCAGACGAAGGAAATCCTCGGCACCTCCGCCGTCAAGGCCATCGTGGCCCGGGTGGTGGAGAAGGAGATCGCGGCCAAGCTCAACTCCTCCAACCGCAATGAGAAGGCCCAGTCGGCGCTGCTGCTGGAGAAGATCGTCAGCGAGATGAAGTCGCGCATCTCCGCCCGCGTCCACAAAGAGACGCAGCGCCGGAAGACCGCGCTCGAGACGTCGTCGATGCCCACGAAGCTCGCCGACTGCCGCACGGACGATGTCGCCCGCTCGGAACTGTTCATCGTGGAGGGCGACTCGGCCCTCGGCACGGCGAAGCTGGCGCGCTCCTCCGACTTCCAGGCACTGCTGCCGATCCGTGGCAAGATCCTCAATGTCCAGAAGGCTTCCGTGGGCGACATGCTCTCCAACGCGGAGTGCGCGGCCCTCATCCAGGTGGTCGGGGCCGGCTCCGGACGAAGCTTCGCGATCGAGGCGGCGCGCTACGGGAAGGTCATCCTGATGACCGACGCCGACGTCGACGGCGCGCACATCCGCACGCTGCTGCTCACCCTGTTCTTCCGCTACATGCGGCCCATGGTGGAGGAGGGCCGGGTCTTCGCGGCCGTCCCCCCGCTGCACCGGGTGGAAGTCATCAATGCCGGCCAAAAGGCCAACGAGATGGTCTACACCTATTCCGAGGCTGAACTGCACACCCTGCTGGCGAAGCTCGCCGCCGAAGGCAGGAAGTACAAGGAACCGATCCAGCGCTACAAGGGCCTTGGCGAGATGGACGCCGAGCAGTTGGCGGAGACCACCATGGACCCCCGGCACCGCATGCTCCGCAAAGTGAACATTGAGAACGCCCAGCAGGCAGAAGCTACCTTCGACCTGCTGATGGGATCCGACGTCGCGCCCCGCAAGGACTTCATCATCGCCGGCGCTTCCACCCTGGACCGGGAACGCATCGACGCCTGAGGCCCGGCGCCCAGCGCCGGCTCCACAAGCGGCCGGCGTGAGCCCGCCCAACCAGCAGGCAAGCCGGCCCAATCAGCCGGCAGGCCGGCTCAATCAGCCGGCAGGCCGGCTCAATCAGCCGGCAGGCCGGCTCAATCAGCCGGCAGGCCGGCTCAGCCCAGCAGGCCGGGAACGATCAGCAGGGCGGTTGGCATCGCCAGCAGCAGCGCGCACACGGCAAGAACGGCTGCGCGGAGGCCTCCGGCGAGCGGCGGTTGCGGCGAGAGAAGGCGGCTGACGCGTGACGCCGTCGTACTTGCCGGCCCGGCGCCGCCGGCACCGTCCGGCAGCTGCAGGCTTGCCCCCGCAAGCCCGGCCGGTTCGACGACGGCGGCCCCCTGGGGTGCCGCCGAACCGCTGGCGACGATGGCTATCGCTTTGATCAGCGTCACCTTGCTCTCCGTCTTGAGGGCAACGTCGTCCGCCAGCATTTCGATCAGGGAGTTCACGGCTTCCTGCGCGAGCCGTGTGGTGGGCAGCCACGGCAGCGCCTGGCGCCATGCGGCGAAGGCCCACAGCAGCAGGTGGTGGCGCTGGGTCAGGTGCGCGTTTTCGTGAATCAGGACGGCACGCAGCTCCGCCGGTTCAAGGGCCGCCATGAGCCCATCGGAGAGCACCGTGACGGAGCGGGCGCCGCCCGGCAGGCAGTACGCCACCGGGGAATCGTGGTTGATGACCACCGTGCCGGGCCCGTCGTCGGAGGGCGATGCCAGGAGGGCCAGCAGCTCGCGGTGGCGCCTGCGCTGGCGCTCAATCTTGTAATAGGTCAGCAGCAGCGTGAAGACGAGGTGCGCTGTCAGCAGCGCAGCCGCGGAAAGCGCGAAGAGATGCCAGAATCCCAGCGCGGTGGTGGGCGCTGCAAACAGCACCATGCCTGCCAGCGCGCGGAGGCCGGCAAGGAGGTTGTCGCCGACAGGTTCGAGGCCGTACACCAGCATGGCGCCGATCATGGACAGCCCGCCGGCGAGGCCGATGGCCTGCCACAGCACCATGGCCGTAAAAGGGTCGCGCGCCGGCCAGTGGGCGCGCGAAAGAAGGATAGGTACCGGCCAGGCCAGTACTATCGCCAGGACCGCCAGGAAATATGAGGTCCAGAACATCAGGTGTTAGCTGTGGCCAAGCAGTTTGCGCAGCGTCTCGGCTTCACTTTCCGTCACGGATCCGATGAACCGGGCCAGCACAGCCTCGCGGTCCGGGGCGGATCCCAGCACTTCGTGCATGAGTTCGGCGGTGTGGTCCTCGCGGCTGGATACAGCCTGGTAGCGGTGCGGCCGGGTGCCGCGTTCGCGTTCCACGAGGCCCTTCTTTTCGAGACGCGAGAGGACCGTCAGAACGGTGGTTACCGCCAGGTCCTTGCCCTCGTGCCCTGCTGCTCCGCCATGCGCTGCCGTGCTCTGCGCAAGCAGGTCCCGCAGCCTGTTGGCGGTGGCTGCTTCGTGGCCCGCCCAGAGCAGGTCCATGACTGCGCGTTCGAGTTCCCCAAGACTTGCCATCTGTACATCCTTTTGACAACGCACTGCCGGGGCCGGTTGCCCGGCCCGTGCCGTGATTCCAATACTGCAACTTCAAATCTATCGCGTTTGGCCGTTCGTTTCTACATGAGGTAGAACGTTCGGCGCGTCGCGGGTGATTGCGTTCCTCCTATGTGCATGCAACCGTGTTTACAGTGTTCGCCCTGTGTTCTACACTCTGTAGAAGTAGAAGTTCTACGTTGCGTAGAAAACAACGCTGGAGAGCTAGACCCAACCGTAAGTAGGGACCGCCTTGGACGCCTTGGAAATCGCACGCTGGCAATTCGGAATCACCACCGTCTACCACTTCATGATGGTGCCGCTGACAATCGGGCTGGGCCTGGTCGTGGCAGTGATGCAGACCGTCTGGCACCGCACGGGGAACCCGGCCTATCTGCGGATGACCAAGTTCTGGGGAAAGCTCTTCCTCATCAACTTCATCATGGGTGTGGCCACCGGCATCGTCCAGGAGTTCCAGTTCGGCATGGCCTGGAGCGAGTACAGCCGGTTCGTGGGCGATGTCTTCGGCGCTCCGCTGGCCCTCGAGGCACTCCTCGCCTTCTTCGTCGAGTCAACGTTCCTGGGCCTGTGGATCTTCGGCTGGAAACAGCTCAAGCAGGGCGTCCACCTCGCGTGCCTCTGGATCGCCGTGGTGGGCTCGTTTTTCTCCGCTTACTTCATCATCGTGGCCAACAGCTGGATGCAGCACCCCGTGGGCGTCACGATGATTGACGGCCGCCCGGTCATGACTGACGCCTGGGCCGTCTTCACCAACAACACCGCCCTGGTGGCCGTGCCCCACACCCTCTTTGGCACGCTTGCTGTGGCCGGCGGATTCCTGCTGGGCATCGCCTGGTACCACCTTTGGCGCCGGCGCCGCGACGGCATCGACACCGTCGGGGCTGACGGCAAGGTCATCGCGGGGGAGGCCGCGATCCCGGGCCGCGACCGCACCGACTACACGGTGTGGATCAAGTCGCTGCGGATCGGCGCCGTCGTCGCCATGATCTCCTTTGCCGGAACCGCCCTCACCGGAGACCTGCAGGGCAAGCTGATGTTCGAGCAGCAGCCCATGAAGATGGCCGCCGCCGAAGCCGCCTGCCACGACGGCACGGGGTTCTCCGTCCTGAGCGTCGGAAACGTCGGCTCCCGCAACTGCGACGACATCGTGGCGCTGATCGAGGTGCCGGGCATCCTCTCCTACCTCGCCAAGGGCGACTTCACCACGGAGGTCAAGGGCGTCAACAGCCTGCTCGACCAGTACAAGGCGGACTACGGCACACACCTTCCGGACAACCCCATCTACGGTGACCGCGCCGGCCAGGAGATCGAGTACGTGCCGGTCATGGAGGTCACCTACTGGGGCTTCCGGGCCATGATCGGGTTCGGCGGCCTGGCCGCCCTCGCCGCCCTGGTGGCACTCTGGCTGACCCGCAAGGGGACCGTTCCCGAGTCGCGCTGGCTGATGCGGCTGGCCGTGTTCGGCATCCTGGCCCCCTTCGGTGCCAACGCCGCGGGCTGGATTTTCACGGAAATGGGCCGCCAGCCGTTCGTGGTGGCCCCCAACCCCGACCTCAACGGCATCGACCAGGTGTTCATGTTCACCGCCGCGGCCGTTTCGCCAGGGGTTTCCGCCGGCGAAATCCTGACGTCCCTCATTGTCCTCACCCTGATCTACGCGGTGCTCCTCGTGGTGGAGGTGAAGCTCCTCGTGAAGTACGTCCGGGGCGGCGTGGCCTCGGCAATGCCCGAACTGGTCCACGCGCCGGTGGACGAGAACGAGGACGCCACGCCCCGCGACGGCGGACCGGACAAGCCCGGAACCTCCGACGACGTCCTGGCCTTCGCCTACTAAGACCGAGGAAACAAAGCATGGAACTGCTGCCAACCATCTGGTTCATTGCCATCGCCGTCCTGTGGACCGGCTACCTCTTCCTGGAGGGATTCGACCTGGGCGTCGGGATGTTGATGAAGATCTTTGCCCGCAACAACACCGAACGCCGCGTGCTCCTCAACACCATCGGGCCGGTCTGGGACGGAAATGAGGTCTGGCTCCTCACCGCCGCCGGTGCCACCTTCGCGGCCTTCCCGTTCTGGTACGCCTCCCTGTTCTCCGCCCTGTATCTGCCGCTGCTGCTGGTCCTGGTGTCCCTGATCTTCCGGGCCGTCGCGTTCGAGTACCGCGGCAAGGTGGACACCGACCGCTGGCGTAACACCTGGGACTGGGCGATCGCGGTCGGGTCCTTCCTGGCCGCCTTCGGCGTGGGTGCCGCGCTGGGTCTGACCACCACTGGACTACCGCTGGACGCCAACGGCGACCGCGACGGCGGGCCGTTTGCCTGGTTCAGCTGGTACGCAGTGCTGGGCGGCCTGGCGGTAGTTTGCTTCGCCGTGCTGCACGCCCTGGCGTTCCTGGCACTGAAGACCGACGGCGACGTCCGGCACCGCGCGCGGCAGTGGTTTGTGCGGCTGCTTCCCGTCCTGCTCCTTCCGATGGCGGGCTGGGCCATCGGCGTGCAGGTCCTCAGCGGTGAAGCCTGGACGCTGGTTGTCCTCGCGGTGGCCGTGGTTGCCGCGGCTGTGGCCTGGGACCATGCCCGGAAGGGAAACGAAGGCCGGGCCTTCCTGGCAACAGGTGTGTTTCTGCTGGGCGGCTCCGCCTCCATCTTCGGGGCTGTGTTCCCGGTGGTCCTGCCGTCCACCATCGACCCCGCGTTCAACCTCACCATCGCCAACGCCTCGTCCTCGGACTACACCCTCGGTCTGATGAGCATCGTGGCGTGCGTCGGGCTGCCGCTGGTGATCGCCTACCAGGCGTGGACGTACTGGGTGTTCCGCCGCCGCGTCAGCGCCGCCCACATCCCGGAGGCGCACAGCTTCCTGCCCGCGGTCGCCGCCAAAGCACTCATCAGGAAAGACTGACCGCAGTGAAACCCCAGTTCCCGTCCGGACCCTCCACCCGCCGAGCCCTCTACGGGCTGGGCCTGCTGGCTGCCCTGAAGGCTCTGTCCCTGGTGCTCCTGGGCCAGGCCGTCGCCTCTGTTCTGGCCGGCCTCATGACACAGGACGCCGCGTGGGGTGACCAGCTGGGCTGGGGTGCGGCCGGCGTGGTGCTGCGGTCCATGACGGTCTGGGCGCAGGGTGTCGCCGCAAGGCGCGCCGCCCTGGGCGTCAAGGAGGAGCTGCGCGCGGAACTCCTGGAGACGGCACTGCGCAACGGCGTCCGGTCCGCTGGGCCTTCCGACGGCGGCCTGGCGGTGCTTGCGACGCGTGGCCTGGATGCGCTGGACAGCTATTACACGCAGTACCTCCCGGCGCTGGTGAACTGCGCGGCCATACCGCTGCTGCTCGGCGCCCGGATCCTTTTCGCCGACTGGGTCAGCGCGGTGGTGATCGTCCTGACGGTGCCACTGGTCCCCGTGTTCATGGTGCTGATCGGCCGCTACACCGAGGACAAGGTGCGGGATGCGCAGGCCGCCCTATCCCGGCTCTCCGGGCACATGCTCGAACTCGCCAAGGGACTGCCGGTGCTGGTGGGACTCGGCCGCGCCGCCGCCCAGCGCCGCGCCCTGGAGGACATCTCCGAGGACTACCGCTCGCGGACCATGGGGACCCTGCGCACGGCGTTCCTCTCCGCCCTCGCCCTGGAACTGATCGCCACGATCTCCGTTGCCGTGGTGGCGGTGTTCATCGGCGTCCGGCTCGTCCACGGAGACATGGCGCTGGAGGCCGGGCTGCTTGCCCTCATCCTCGCCCCCGACTGCTACCTCCCGCTCCGCGAGCTGGGGACCGCACACCACGCGAGCGACGACGGCCGGGCCGCCCTTGCCGAAACTACGGACGTGCTGGAAGCACCGGAGCCCCGGCGGCTCGTGCCTGGTCCGGCCCCGGCAGGGCCGGCCGGCTTGGAGGCGGCAGGTGCGGAGCCCGCGGATGTGGCGGGCCCGGGCAGCCTGACAGTACGGGACCTCACGGTCAGCTATCCGGGACGGCAAGGTCCCGCCGTCGGGCCCCTTAGCTTTACGGCGCCGGCCGGACTGGTCACCGCGCTGGATGGCCCCAGCGGGGCGGGCAAGAGCACGGTGCTGGGCGTTCTCGCGGGCGCGGTCGGAACCGGGGGCGGCACCGCTGTCTCCGGCAATGTTGAAGGATTCGCGGCGGGTGATGTGGCCTGGGTGCCGCAGCACCCGGTGATGGTGGCAGACACGGTGCGCGCGGAAGTCCTGCTGTACCTGACGGCCGGGACTGTCACAGCGGGCACCGCGGTAACCGATGCGGCCGCCGCCGACGAAGCACATACCGGGGGAGTGCTGCGCTGCCTGGCGGCCGTCGGCGCGGACCACCTCGCGGACAAGCATCCAGCCGAACTGAGCCCGGGCGAGCTGCGCCGCGTGGCCCTGGCCCGCGGCCTGGCCCGCATCGGGGCGGGCGCAACGGTGTTGCTTCTGGATGAGCCGACGGCCCACCTCGACCGCGATTCAGCCAACCGTGTCCACGACGCGATCCGCTCGCTGCGCGGCCGGGCCACCGTCATCCTGGTGGCCCATGACCGCCAGACAAGGGAACTCGCAGACCATATCGTGCCGCTGTCCGGCCGGGAAGCGGCGGCACCTGCTGCGCCCGCTGCTGAGATCACGGCCACTGACCATGCATCGGCCAGCGTCGGCGTAGCCTCCTCTGTGGAGGCCGGAACTACGACGCCCGGCGTCCCGGCGGCCGTCGCGCAACCCGGCTCCGGCCAGGTGGCCGGCATGCTCGCCCGGCTGCTCGCGCCCGTTCGCGGACGGTTCGCTGCCTCCGGGTTCGTCGGCGCCCTGGCTGCCTTGTTCGCCGTCGCGCTGTCGGGGCTGTCCGGCTGGCTCATCCTGCGCGCCAGTGAGCAGCCGCCCATCATGTACCTCCTGACGGCCATCGTCGGAGTCCGGTTCTTCGGGATCGGCCGCGCCGTTCTGCGCTACTGCGAGCGGCTCCTCCTGCACGAAGCCGTGTTTGCCTCCCTGACGAAGCTCCGTGGCGGACTCTGGGAGTCCCTCAGCCAGCGGGCATTGTCCCTGCGCCGGCTGCTGCAGGGCGGCAATGTGCTGGGCGCCGTCATCGAGGACGTCGACACCGTCCGGGACCTGCTCCCGCGGGTGGTGCTGCCGCCGGTTACCGCAGTGGCGGTGGCCGCAGCTGCCGCCGGTACGGTGGGCTGGCTGCTTCCTGCGGCCCTGCCCGCGGCGCTCGCCGCCGCCCTGGTAAGCCTCGTGGCCGCCCCCGCCGCGGCACTGCTCGCCGACCGGATGTCGGCCCAGGCCGAACAACGGCTGCGCTCCGGGGTCCTGCGGCGGGTCGCCGCGGCACTCGACGCCAGGGCAGAACTGCACGCGAACGGCGCGAAGCGGCCGGTTCTGGACGGCATCCGTGCACTGGACCGGGACGCTACCGGCGCCGCACGGCGTTCGGCCTGGGCTGAAGGCCTCGGCCAGGCACTGACCGTGGCCGCGTGCGGCGCGGGCGCGCTCTACAGCGCCGTGCTGGCGGCTCCCCAGGTGCTGGCCGGTTCCCTTCCGGCGACCACCGTCGGCGTCGTCGTCCTTCTGCAGTTGGCGCTCGCCGAACCCTTCGGGGCCATGACGACGGCGGTGCGGCAGTTTCCGGCGCTGCGTACGGTCCTGCGCCGCATCGGTGAATCGGGCGTCCTGCAGCCGGGAGAACCTGGCGCTCGCAAGGACACCGCTGATGACAACAACACCGCTGATGGCAACACCACCGGGCAGCCTTCCCGGCCCGGCTCCCGGGAATTTGGGCAGCCGGGAGTTGAACTGGACGGATTGTCGGCGGCATGGCCCGGGGGCGGTGCTGTCTTCAGCGGCCTGTCCGCCGTGGCCGAGCCCGGCCGCTGGCTGGCGGTGACCGGCCCGTCCGGCGCCGGCAAGTCCACACTGCTGGCAGTCATGCTGGGCTTTCTCCCCGCCCGGGCAGGCCGCATCGCGGTGACGGGTACGGCGGCGTGGTGCCCGCAGGAGGCGCACCTCTTCGATTCCACGGTCCGCGGGAACCTGCTGCTCGGCAGCCCTCGGCAGGAGCCCGGCGAGGGGCCTGCGACGGAGACGGAACAGGCGATGCGCGAAGCGCTCGCCGCGGTTGGACTTGCGCCCCTGATGGTGCGGCTGGAAGACGGATTGGATACCCGCATCGGCCCGGGCGGAGCGTTTCTGAGCGGTGGTGAGCGGCAGCGGCTGGCAGTCGCCCGCACCCTCATGACGCAGGCGGATGTGATCCTCCTGGACGAGCCCACAGCACACCTCGACGCCGAATCCGGCCGGGCGCTCATGGCGGACCTGCGAGCAGGCCTGGCCTCGCGCACGGTGGTGCTGGTGACTCACAACCCGTCGGACATCAGCCCCGATGATGCCCGCCTGGAGCTGCAGGCGGATCGCGGCCTTCCCGCTTTCGGGGCGATGGCGTCAAGCCGGTCCGTTTGACCGTGCGATTGCAACTGCTTCCTCGATTCCCGCAGTCCAGGGCTCGCCGTGTCCCGGCAGCACAAGGGAAGCGCCGGTCTGCGCGAGCTGGCTGAGGGTTTCCAAGTTCTGGGCGCTGTTGGCGGTGGCAGCCCCGGCCACGATGCGCGGGCCTCTCCGCCCTGTGTAGGGGTCGAGGGTCACCAGGGCATCACCGCTGAAGAGGACGTCGCGCTCCCGCAGGAACAGGCCGCAGTGCCCGTTGGTGTGGCCTGGGGAGAAAATCACCTCAGGGGCACCCGGAACGGTAAGGGTACCGTTGCCGGGCATGGTGGTCAGGTTCTCGACACCGTGCACACGCAACGCGCCTGCCCTGACCATGCTGAAAAGGACCGGCATGCCCGCCGGGTGCGTGAGCGAAAAGATAAAACGCGATTTCTCGTGCTTGTACTGGTAGGGATGCCGTGCGATGTATGAATCCCCTGCGTGCACCCACACCGGAACCTGATACTCGGCATGGAGGCGGCTGGCCAGTCCGAGGTGGTCGAAGTGGGCGTGGGTCAGCACCAGCGCTTTGATGTCGCCGAGGTTATGCCCCACGGACTGCACTGAGCTCCGGAGGGTGTCCCACATGGCCGGCAAACCCGAGTCCACCACCGTGAGTCCGTCCTCGCCCTCAACGAGGTAAAAGTTGACGAATGCCTCCGAGATGCGGTGCACGCCGGCCGCCACGGTTGTCAGTGCCATTCTGAATTCCTCCTTAGCCCACCAGCGCCTGCTTTTGGCGGCCGTTGACCACCGACGTAGCGCCGCAGTTCGAGCACGTGATCCGGTAGGAGCGGGACGTCGTGAAAACCGGGATGAAGAACAGCGTGAACTTCGTGGCGCGCTCCTCCATGTGATGGTGGGCGAACACGCCGCAGTACCGGCAGGAGGCCGTCCGGCCGGGGAGCAACTTCTGGACTGTCTTGAACCCGAAGAGTAGAAGCATGCTGTGCCTTTCAAGGAACGCCGGGGTAATTGTCCAAGCCTGATGATGGCACCAGCCTAAGGCTTCCCACGCCGCCGCGTCAGGAGATCCAGGCAGCATCAGAAATGATGGCGCGGCCTCTTCCCGGCGGTTAGCCTGTTCCCATGACGCAAGGGGACGCCTCTGACCTGACCGCGGACGACGCAGTTGCACTGCCCGCCGTCGACTTTCCGGGACTGCACTGGCGCAGCGCCGGCCCCGCGGATCTGGACGCGTGGGCTGCGCTGATCGCCCGCACCGCGGCCGTCGAGCAACCGGTGTGGTTTGAAAGGCGGGCGGACCTGGAACAGATCATGGAGTCCAAAAACAACCCGGTGGGGCCGAATACTGTACTTGGCCAGGACTCCGACGGCGTCTTCCGGGCCTACGCCCGCCTCACCAAGAACAAGGACGGGGCCAAGGCGCACGGATTCTGTGCCGTTGACCCGCAGTGGCAGCGCCGCGGTGTGGGCTCAGCCCTCCTGGCCTGGCTGGAGGCCCGGACCAGGCAGCGGTTCGCGGAAGATGCCGGTGCGGTCCAGGACAATGCAGGACCAGACGGTGCAGGGCCGGACGGCGGAGTTCCAGACACTGCCGGGCCAGCGCCACGGTTGCGGCTTTTCATCGAGCAGAAGCAGCAGCACCAATGCGTCCTCCTGGAGGAATCCGGGTATGAGGTGGTCCGCTACTACAACGAGATGCACCGCCTGCTGTCGGCACCGCTGCCCGAGGCACCCCTGGACCACGGCCTGGAACTGGTGACCATGGAACCCGGGCTGAACGAAGCCCTGCGTTTGGCGCACAACCAGGTCTTCGCCGATCACTGGGGCAGCGAACCACGGGACGAGGAGTCATGGGGCTTCGTGGTCAACGACCCCCTGGCCCGGCCCGACCTCAGTGCCGTCGTGCTGGAGAGCCGCACGGGTGAGATCGCCGGCTACCAGCTGGCCAGCTATGACCCGGACAACACGGTGGCGCGCGGGTTCAGCGAGGGCTATACGGACCTGCTCGGTGTCCGCCGGGAGTTCCGCGGGCGCGGCATCGCCCAGGCGCTTCTGGCCGACGCCATGCGGCGTTTTGCCGCCGCAGGCCTGGACAAGGCGTCGCTGGACGTGGACTCCGAGAACCCCACCGGGGCCATGGCGCTGTACCGCAAGATGGGCTACGTCCCGGTCAATACGAGCCTCGCGTGGGACAAGGTCCTGTAGCTCTGACGCAAACCGCCGGTCAGCCGTCCACGTCCGCCAGGTGATGGACGACATCGTGCAGGAAATACTGCGCGAGCGTCAGGACGGTGAACTCCGAGCCGTTGCTGCGCAGCCCCGTCCGGTCCCACTGCGACTCCTGCACCCTGGCGAAGGAAGCCGCCACCTGCTGGCCCTCTGTGGTGAGCTCGGCGCTGACCACGGCCGGGTCTGCATTGGCGTAGTCGCTCTCCACCGCCGTCTGGTCCTGGTCCCAGTTCTCAAACTGGGCGTTGTCCTCGGTGAGCATCAGGTTGAGGCGGCGGTCGAAGAGGTTGAACACATCCCTGACGTGGCAGGCGTACTCCAGCGCGGACCAGGTGCTGCTGTCCGGGCGCTCGCTGGCGTCCGGCCGCCGGAGCACGGACCGCCAGCGCGGCAGCATGTTTTCGACGCTGCCGGGAACTGTCGACGGCGTAACGGTGGACGCATCGAAGCCGCACTGGCTGCAGGGGCGGGACAGGACCCAGGTCCAGTCCTTTTCATCCGGGACGATAGGCATGGCAGTAGTCTAGGCGGATTCCTGCCAGGCCATGCTCGGGCCGATTACATCCACCGCCTGCGAGAGCGGGATGCCCGAACCGTCGCGCCGGCCGTGTTCCTGGGGCAGGGAGCGGGCGACCCCTGCCGAGGACGACGCCTTCGCCGGGCCGTGGCCGGCCCACGCCAGCAGCAGCGTGTCCTCACCCTTCAGGAACCTGTGTGCCCGGACCCCGGCGGTGGCGCGGCCCTTGGCCGGATATTCGTCAAAGGCCGTCACCTTGGCAGCCCCAGGGGCGGTGCCCGGCAGGGCACCTTCCGTGCCGGAAATGGTGACGACGACGGCGGCCTCGTCGCCGGGCGCCACTGCACCGAAGAACACCACCTGGTCGCCGGCGGCCAGCTTGATGCCCGCCATGCCCCCAGCCGTCCTGCCCTGCGGGCGGACCACCGCGGCGCTGAACCGCAGCAGCTGTGCCTGCCGCGTCAGGAACACCAGGTCGTCGTCGTCGGAGCCCGCGGGCGCCACTCCCACCACGGTATCCTTGTCCTTCAGCGTGATCACTTCCCAGTCCTCGCGGTTCAGGGGGTAATCCGGCTGCACGCGCTTCACGACGCCCTGCGCCGTGCCGATCGCCAGCACAACATCAAGCGGGGCGAACGCCACGAGGGTCTCGCCCTTCAGCAGGGTGATGAAGTCCTTGGCCGGAACGCCGCCGGCGAGGTTCGGCAGGCCGGAGACCGGCGGCAGGACGGGCATGTCCATCACCTGGATCCGCAGCATGCGACCCTGGGACGTGATGGCGGCGATCTCGCCCCGGGCGGAGGTCTTGACCACAGAGCGGAACACGTCGTGCTTGGAGCGGGGCCCGGTCTCGGCCAGGCTGTCCTGGTTGGCGGTCCGGGCAATCTGCCCGGAGGCCGTGAGGATCGCCCAGCATGGGTCGTCCGCGATCTCAAGGGCCAGGGGAGCGGGCTTGCCCTTGGCCCCTGCCTTTCCCTCGACGGCGGCGGCGCTGGCCACAGTCGGGGACACGGCCTCGGATTCGAGGAGCACCGTCCGTCGCGGGGTGCCGTACTTCTCCGCGATCTCCGCGAGTTCGCCGGACACCAGTTCCCGCAGCAGCTGATCGGATTCGAGGATGGCCTCCAGTTCGGCGATCTCCCTGCGAAGCTGGTCCTGTTCCTTTTCGAGCTCGATCCGGCTGTACTTGGTCAGCTGGCGGAGGCGGAGCTCGAGGATGTAGTTCGCCTGGATTTCGGAGAGGTCGTAGATGGACATCAGCCGTTCGCGCGCCGCGGAGGCCTCGTCCGAGGACCGGATGATCTGGATGACCTCGTCGATGTCCACGATGGCGATGAGGAGGCCTTCCACCAGGTGGAGGCGGTCCTTCTTCTTGCCGAGCCGGAACACCGTGCGGCGGCGCACCACCGAGATGCGGTGGTCCACATAGACGGTGAGCAGCTGGAGCAGTCCCAGCGTCTGCGGCTGCCCGTCCACCAGGGTGACGTTGTTGATGCCGAAGGAATCCTCCATCGGCGAGTAGCGGTAGAGCTGCTGGAGCACGGCGTTGGGGTTGAAACCGTTCTTCAGCTCGATGACCAGCCGCAGGCCGTGCTTGCGGTCGGTCAGGTCCACGACGTCGCTGATGCCCGCCAGCTTCTTGCTGTTGACCGCGTCCTTGATCTTCTCGATCACCTTTTCCGGGCCCACCATGTACGGCAGTTCGGTGACCACGAGGCCGGTCCGGCGGGCGGAGAGCTGCTCCACCTCCACCTTGGCGCGGGTCTTGAAGGAACCGCGGCCCGTGGCGTAGGCGTCCCGGATTCCGTCCAGGCCCACGATACGGCCGCCGGTGGGCAGGTCGGGGCCGGGGACGAAGCGCATGATGTCTTCCAGCGTGGCGTCCGGGTTGGCGATGAGGTGCCGGGCGGCGGAGATGACTTCCACGAGGTTGTGCGGGGCCATGTTCGTGGCCATGCCGACGGCGATGCCGGTGGTGCCGTTCACCAGCAGGTTGGGGAACGCGGCGGGCAGGACCTCCGGCTGGGTGAGCTGGTTGTCGTAGTTGGGGACGAAGTCCACGACGTCCTCGTCGAGATGGTCCGTCATGGTGAGTGCTGCCGCCGCCAGGCGGGCCTCGGTGTACCGCGGTGCCGCCGGGCCGTCGTCGAGCGAGCCGAAGTTTCCATGGCCGTCGATCAGGGGCAGCCGGAGCGAGAAGTCCTGGGCCATGCGAACCATGGCGTCATAGATGGCGGTGTCGCCGTGCGGGTGGAGCTTGCCCATAACCTCGCCCACAACGCGGGCGCTCTTGACGTGGCCCCGGTCCGGGCGGAGGCCCATGTCGCTCATCATGTAGAGGATGCGCCGCTGGACGGGCTTGAGGCCGTCGCGGGCGTCGGGCAGGGCCCGGGAGTAGATGACCGAGTACGCGTACTCCAGGAAGGAGCCTTCCATCTCGGAAGTCACGTCGATATCAACGATGTTTTCGGTGTAGTCCTGGACTGTTTCCCCTGCGGGGGGGCGTGTTTGGCGGCGTGCCATGGGGCTGGTGGATCCTTTTTGGGGTGCACTTCGGGAGGTTTAGCTAGGCTAAGCCTATGGTGGATCAGCCCGGGGACGGCGAATATCCGGAATATTGGGAGGCCGATGTCGTTTTGAGGGACGGCGGCACAGCGCATTTGCGCCCCATCCACCCCGCCGACGCGGACGCCGTGCAGACCTTCCACACGCGGCAGTCGCAGAACTCCATCTACATGCGCTTCTTCGCCTTCAAGGAACGGCTCTCCACCCGCGAGCTCAAGCGTTTCACCGAGGTGGATTACCGGGACCGGGTGGCCTTCGTGATCACCATGGGCGGGGACATCATCGGCATCGGCCGGTACGACCGGCTGGATGACCCCGCGGAGGCCGAGGTGGCCTTCAACATCGCCGACGCGCACCAGGGCCGCGGCATCGGTTCGATCCTGCTGGAGCACCTCGCGGCGGCGGCCCGCGAAAACGGGATCCGCCGGTTCAGCGCCGAGGTCCTCCCCGAGAACCGCAAGATGCTCATGGTCTTCTCCGACGCCGGGTACGACGTCAAACGCCATTTCGACGACGGCGTGGTGAGCCTGGAGTTCAATATCGACCCCACTGACAAATCCCGTGCCGTGATGGAAGCCCGGGAACACCGCGCGGAGGCGAGGAGCGTCCAGGACCTGCTGGCGCCGTCGTCGGTGGCGGTAATCGGTGCGTCCCGGCGGTGGGGGGACCGTGGGGTACCAGCTCCTGGAACACATCATCGAAGGCGGCTTTACCGGCCCCGTTTACGCCATCAACCCCGAAGCCTTTGAGCTTGCCGGCATGCTGTCCTTCGGCAAGCTTGCCGAGGTGCCCGGTCCGGTGCAGCTGGCGATCGTCGCGGTGCCCTACGAGGAAGTCCCCAAGGTGGTGGATGAGTGCGCGGCCGCCGGCGTGAAGGGGGTCCTGGTGGCCTCCGCGGGATTCACCGAGGACGGGGAGCGGGGCCTTGCCCGGCAGCGTGAGCTGGTACGGCAGGCGCGGGCCAACGGGATGCGGGTCATCGGGCCGGCCTCGCTCGGCATCGTGAACACCAACTCCGCGGTGTCGCTGAACGCCTCCATGGCGCCCAGCCTGGCCCACGGCGGCGGCCTCGGGCTGTTCAGCCAGTCCGCGGCGATCGGGGTGGCGCTGTACGCGGCGTCCAGCCGGCGCCGCGCCGGCATCTCCACCTTCCTGTCGGCCGGAAACCGGGCCGATGTGTCCGGCAACGACATGATGCAGTTCTGGGAGGACGACGCCGACACCACCGCCGTGGGCCTGTACCTGGAGTCGATCGGCAACCCGCGCAAATTCTCCCGCATCGCCCGGCGGCTCGCTCGGACCAAGCCCGTGATCGTGGCCAAGTCCACCTCCATGGGGCTGCAGCTGCCGCCCGGCCATGCCGTGCGCACCACTCAGGCTCCCGCCGATGCGCTGGACTCGATGATGCGCCAGTCCGGCGTGATCCGGGTGGAGACCATCGAACAGCTCATGGACGTGGCACAGATCGTGTCCGCCCAGCCGCTCCCCAAGGGGGCCGGCGTCGCAGTGTTCAGCAACTCCGGGGCGCTGGGGAAAGTAGTGGCGGACAGCGCCGAGTCACACGGCCTGGGCGTCGAGGAGCTCGTGACGGAGCTGGACCTCGACGCCGGAATGTCGCGGGCGCTGCCGGCCCTGCGGGACCGGCTCCGCGAGGTGCTGGCCAGAGAGGCGGTCCACGCCGCAGTGGTTGCCTTCCTTCCGGCGCGCGGCCTGACCGTGGAGAAGATTGCCGGGGCGCTCGCAGAAGCCTCCGCCGAGGCCGGAAAGCCGGTGGTGGCGGCGTTCACCGGCATCCTCGATCCGTCGGTGTACGTGGAAGGCATGGTGGGGGATGGCTCCGGCGCGGCACAGGTGCCGTGCTACTCGAATCCCGGGGCGGCGGTGGCCGCCCTGTCCGCCGTGGTGCGGTACGCCGAATGGGCGGAACGGGACCAGGGCCTCTTCGTGGATCCTGACGGGTGCGATCCTGACGCCACGCACGCCGACCTCGAAAAGCTGCTTGCCGATGTCCGCGGCGAGCAACTCAAGAAACTCAGTCCCGGCGACGCGGCCCGCCTGCTGGCGCATTACGGGATCAGGGTCATGCCCTCGGAAGGCTTCGACACGGACGATGAAGCCGTGGCGGCGGCCGGCAGGCTGGGCTGGCCGGTGGCGCTAAAGACCACCGATCCGACGCTGCGCCACCGGCTGGACCTCGGCGGGGTGCGGCTGGATATCCAGGATGCGGACTCCCTCCGGCTGAACATCCTGCAGATGCGCCGGGCGCTGGAACCCTACGGTTCGGCGTCGCTGGAGGTCCAGACCATGGTTCCGGTGGGCCAGGCGTGCACCCTCCGCGCCATTGAGGATCCGCTGCTGGGGCCTGTGGTGTCCTTCGGGCTGGCCGGCGACGCCGTGAACCTGCTGGACGACTGGGCGCACCGGGCCCCGCCGCTGTCTGCCGGGGACCTGCATGACCTGGTCCGCAGCCCGCGCGCGTCCCGGAAGCTGTTCGGTTACCAGGGCCTGCCCGCCGTGGACGTTTCAGCCCTGGAGGACGTGACGGCCAGGTTGGCACGGCTCAAGGACGCGCACCCGGAGATAGCCCTCGTGGAGTTCAACCCGGTCCTGTCCACGCCGCAGGGGGCGTTCATCCTTGCCGCCGACGTGCGGATCGGCAACGCCGCGCAGCGCACCGACAGCGCGCGGAGGGCGATGCGCAGCTAGCTGCCTGGTTAGCATGTGCCACACCGATCTGTGAAAATGGGGAAATGAGCTCCCAGCCTCCCACCTCGAAGCCTCAAGCGCCCGACCACAGCCCGCAGGCTTTCCACCACAGCTCACACGACCACAGCGTGCAGGGCCAGAGCCTCGACGGCGCCCTGCAGCAGGCCGGCTTTTACCCGCTGCTGGTGGCCGATGTGGTGGATGACGCCCTGGACGGCCGGGACTGCCTTGCACACCTGGTCCACCTCGAGACGCATTTTGACCGCGCCGAGGTCCGCCGGCACATTACCGTCCTGGTCCTGACCGAGGACATGCTGGTGATCACGCACGTGGACGACCAGCAGCTCGACGAAGCGGGCGAGCAGATCGTGGCACAGATTTCCACGGAATCCGTCCCGGTGGCGCAGATCCGTTCGGTGGTCCTGAGCTACATGTACGCCCAGCCGCAGAACTACAAGCCTTCGGACCCCGTCCGCGAGGTCACCCTGTCCATCGCCTGGTCCGGCGGCCAGCGCCTGGACATGGGTCCGGCGAGCTGCGGCGACCCGCAGTGCGAGGCCGACCACGGCTACAGCGGCACCATTGCCCAGGAGGACATCGTCCTGCGCATCAGCGCCGAAGCGGACGGCCTGCAGGCGGTCCAGGACGCCAAGCTTTTTGCCCGTGCCCTTCGCGCGGTGAACACCGGATCCCCCACCCCGGTGCGGCATGCGCCGTCCGCCACCCACCCGCGTCCCCGCATGGGCGTTTTTGCCAACCGGCTCAGCCGCGGGCACAAGCGCTGAGATGCGGGAGCAGGACAACCATTCCTCAGACTCTGCGACACGGACCACGGACTCCGGGCCTGCCGTAAGTGGGCCAGCGGTAAGCGGCTTGCCGGCCGCCCCGGCCTACGGCCGCCGCTCCGTGGCCGAGGTGCTGGGCAGCGCGGCGGCCAGTCTCGGGGTGCCGGGCTTCGAGAACGCGTTGGGCCTCCCGCAGGCGAAGCGCGTGTGCGTGGTCCTGGCCGACGGGCTGGGACGCAGCCTGCTCAAGCAGAAGACCGCGCACACCCCCTTCCTCCGGGGCGTCCTGCAGCAGGGCCAGGGTGCCGTGCCCGTTTGGCTGGATGCGGCCTTCCCTTCCACCACCGCAGCCTCCCTCGCCAGCCTGGGCACGGGACTCGCCCCCGGCCAACACGGGCTGGTGGGCTATGACGTCCTGGATCCGGACCAGGACAAGGTGGTCAACATGCTGGGCAACTGGGATGCCGCCGTGGACCCGCAGCAGTGGCAGCCTTTCCCCACCGTCTTCGAACGCGCCTCCGAACACGTTGCCGTCACCACCGTCAGCCTGCCGCAGTTCGGCGGCTCGCCCATGACCCAGGCTGCGCTGCGCGGCGGCACCTTCGTCTCCGCCACCACCTCCCACGCCCGCACCGAGGCGGCAGCGGAGGCCATGGCCGACGGGGACTCCGCCCTCATGTACTTCTACGTGAACGACCTGGACAAGGCCGGTCACCGGTACGGTGCGCAGTCGCCGCAGTGGGAACATCAGCTCGAGGAGCTGGATGCCACCGTCAAGCGGCTGAATACCACCCTCCCGGCCGGAACCACAGTGCTGGTCACGGCGGACCACGGCATGCTGGACGTCGCGGAGTCACAGCGCCTCGACTACGCCGCCGATCGCGCCCTCGTGGACGGCGTCCGGCACACCGCCGGGGAACCGCGCATGGTGCACCTGTACCTGGAGGACGACGCCGGCGATGCCGCACGGGATCGTCTCCTGGCGGCCTGGCGTGCCCGCTTCGGCGACAGGATCTGGGCTTTCACCAGGGAGGAAGCCGTGGCTGCAGGACTCTTCGGAACGGTCCGGCCCGAGGTCACAGGACGGCTGGGCGATGTGATGGTGGCAGCCCGGGACGCGCTGGCGTTCTACGACACGCGCCGGGTGCGTCCGACAGCCATGGAAGTAGTGGGCCAGCATGGTTCCCTGACCAAGGCCGAACGCGAAGTCCCGCTGCTCAGTTTCCAGGCTTCCGGCAAGGCAGCCCCAGCCAGGACAGGTTCTGGCAAGGCAGGCAACCGCCGGGGATCCCGTGGCTGAGCTCGTCTTCTTCTCCGGAACCATGGACTCCGGCAAGTCAACCCTTGCGCTGCAGATGGACTACAACCACCGCGCCCGCGGCCGGGGCGGGGTGCGGTTCAGCCGCAACGACCGCGCCGGCGACTCCAAAATCTCCAGCCGCCTGGGGCTGCAGGCCGAGGCCGTGGAAGTCGTTGATTCCACGGACTTCTGGGACGAAGTGGTGCTCCGACGCACCCAGGGGGTCCGCGTAGACTACCTCATCTGCGACGAGGCACAGTTCTATTCAGGTGCCCAGGTGGAGCAGTTGGCCCGCGTGGTGGACGAGATCGAGGTGGACGTCTTTGCCTTCGGCATCACCGCGGACTTCCGGACCCGCCTCTTCCCTGGTTCGCAGCGCCTGATTGAACTCGCGGACCGGGTGCAGGTCCTCCAGGTTGAAGCGTTGTGCTGGTGCGGCCGGCGCGCCACCCATAACGCCAGGACGGTCGACGGCGTGATGGTCACCGAAGGTGCCCAGGTGGTGGTCGGCGACGTGGACATGGCCTTTGACGCAGCGGCCGCTGCTGGGGCCGGCGATCCCGGCTGTGATGCCAGCCATACGCCGGCGGTGGGCTACGAAACGCTGTGCCGGAGGCACTTCATGCGGCGCGTCACCGCTCATGGCGCCAGCATCATTGCCCAGCAGGACCAGCTGCTCCCGTTTGAGGTGGACGCCTGCCTGTGGCACGGCGCTGGCAGCTAGTGGCTACCAGCTAGTCGCCGCGGGTGCCGAAGACGATTTCGTCCCAACTGGGAACACTCGAGCGCTTCGGCCGGGCCGGCTGGCGTTCCGGCTCGTCCCGGTCCTGATCGGCGCGGGCTGCTCCCTGGCCGGGCTGCGGCCGTGCCCCATCCATCCGGTTCCCCTCCATGCGGCGCCGGGCATTGCCGCGGCCCAGAAGTTCGTCCAGCCCCGGGTTGGCAGGCGTCGCACGGCCGGTCGTTGGGCCGGTGACCTGCGCCGCCGGTGTGTTGGGCTCCTCAGGCTTGGCCGGACTGTGCTTTTCGGCTGCCGGGTGACCCGGGACGATGGTGATTTCGCGGGTGTGGGTGCTGACGCCGTCGTGAAGCTTCAGCGACTCGTCCTCTATTTCCTCATGCCGCGGAACCAGGTTGAGGCGGGAGACCATCGAGGGCCGGCCGTCACGGCGTCGTGCCAGCGTGAATTCGTCCGCCGGAGCCGCAGTGGCGCTGGAGTCGTCGTTCTCCGCGGGTTCCGACTCCGGATCCTCCTCTGCGCCGTCCTGCTGCACAGAACTATCGGCATCCACCCAATCATCCGACCGCCAGGAATCATCGGCCGGCGATTCGTTCTCTGTGCCTGCTGGATCTTCCTCGGCCCGCGGGTGGGCGGCCGGGACACCGTTTGCCAGCAGCAGCGCCAGGGCGTCGTCGCTGTCCTCATCCACACCAAGCCGCTGGCCGCGCCGCGAACGCAGCATGTCCAGCAGGCCGTCCGGGTCCTTCTGCTGCTCGGTGCCGGTTCCAGCGCCGGCCCCAATGCCGTTGCGCGCCGCGGCTTCCGCGTCGGTCTCGAAGTCGAAGGGCCTGTCGGACACCGCGGAGAGCCTGCGGGCCGGCACGGGCCCGTCGAGGGGCTCCAGTTCGCTGAGCTGCTGGGCCCAGCGGTTCGCGTTCTGCAGGGATTTGCGGGTGGGGTTGAACGTCCACATGGCGGGGGGTTCTTCGCCGATGCTCGCGTGGCCGCCGGGGGCAGCTTCAAACTTGGCCACCACGGTCCAGGTGCCGTCCGGCCGGCGCCATGAATCCCACTCCATAGTGGAGGTCTGGATGCCGTGGGCGGTGAGCCGGTGGGCCACCATGTCGCTGAGGGTGGCGGGGTTGTCGCCGAAAGCCGAACGGTATACGTCGTGCCCCGGGGCGGGGGAGGCAACCTCGACCTTCTGGGCCTGCTGGGCGATGTACGCCCGTTCGGCCAGGACTGGCCCTTCGTACCGCTCGACCTTATCCAGCGGCATGCCGCAGGCGGCGGCAACCTCGGCTGCCGTGGCGCCGCTGCGGATTTTCGCCTGGATGTCGCGGGGGGACAAGGCCACGAGGGTAACCGCGGACGGTCGCGCAGAGGGCCGGCTGGCAGCCAGTCTAAGCGCCTCGTTGATGGGCAGCCGGAACATTGCGCCGGCGGTGCCGCTTAACAGGAGATGCTCCCCGTCGTCGTGCACGCCTACAAGCCGTAGATCCTGCATACAATCCTCCACCCTGGCATTACTATCATTCGAAACTCTGCCACCCCGCACTGTCTTTTCCCGTTAGGGCAGAGGGCGCGCCGCGAAATTCCGGGAGTTTTGGGCGGCCATCGGAAGCCCTGGGAGGCGTTGGTGCCGGGTATCGCTTTTCCGCAAGGCAGAGAGGACAATGTGCGCGTGACCGCTGATTATGATGCGCCGCGGAAGTCCGAAGAGGACCTCAGTGAGGACTCGATTGAGGAGCTGAAGACCCGCCGTGTGGAGAAACCGACAGCGGTGGTGGAGGAGGACGAGTCCGACCTCGCCGAACGCTACGAGCTTCCCGGAGCCGACCTGTCCGGCGAGGAACTGACGGTCCGCGTCATGCCCGCCCAGGCCGACGAATTTACTTGTGCCTCGTGCTTCCTGGTCCGGCACCGCTCCCAGATCGCCCGCGAAAAGAACGGTCTGCTGTACTGTCGCGACTGTGAGGGCTAGGCGCGACTGTGAAGGCTAGGCGCGATTGTGAGGGCTCGTGGCCGGTAAGGGCCAGGCGCGTGCTTACTTCCCGTTGATGGCGGCCGCGAGTTCCTCCGGGCGGCGGGTGGACGTCAGCCAGTATGGCGTGGGGTCCGACGGGTCGGTGATCTCGATCCTGACCACCGGATCGATCCACCCCCGGATGCACATGTAGGCGAGGCCGTTCAGGCGCGTGCCGCGCTCCGCCGTCGCCTCTTTGCCGCGGTGCGCCGCAGCCCCGCCGACCAGGCTGCGTTCGATGCTGGCCCGGCCCACCTGAACGGTGAGTGTCGTTACAGACACTGACGGCGTGGACAGGACCAGCAGTACGGCTTCGATGGCGAACAGGACAGCAGCCGCCGTGAAGCCGGCCACCATGCTGATGGGGGCGAAAACCAGGATGCCGGCCGATGCGATGCCCAGGGCGACAACCCAAATCCAGGCGCCGGGCCACAGCTTCTCGGAGAAAAGCACGGTTTCGTCCGGTGAAGACGGGTTGCGGGAAGGGACGGCGGCGCTTGATTCGGGCATGCCCCCAAGCTTAGTGGCCAGTAGTGCGGACCTTCTGCAGTAGGAGGAGTCAGAGCGCGGGCGATAGAGTGTGGGACTGTGACTGACGAATCAACGGCCATGACATCCCTCGCACAGCAGGCTCCAGTGCAGCAGGCTCCCGCGGCTGCAGTTGCGCAGCCCAGGGCGGAGTTCGGAGCACCCACGGTGCAGGTACAGCTGAAAATGCTCGACGACGGCCTCGAAGCGCCGTCGTACGCCCACCCTGGTGACGCCGGGGCGGATCTGCGGGCCCGCGAGGACGTGGTGCTCGAACCGGGCGAGCGGCGCCTGGTCCCCACCGGTGTATCCATCGCACTGCCGGATGGCTTTGTAGCCCTCATCCACCCCCGGTCG
The DNA here is from genome assembly GCF_044054585.1 of Arthrobacter sp. UC242_113. Taxonomy (NCBI): domain Bacteria; kingdom Bacillati; phylum Actinomycetota; class Actinomycetes; order Micrococcales; family Micrococcaceae; genus Arthrobacter; species Arthrobacter sp. UC242_113. The sequence goes on from NZ_CP171968.1 coordinate 973,326, forward strand.
GGCCTCGCCACCAAACACGGTCTTACCGTCGTTAATGCACCGGGGACTGTCGACGCCGGGTACCGCGGAGAGATCGCGGTGACGCTGCTCAACACCGACCGCGACCAGGCCATAGAACTGCGGCGCGGCGATAGAATTGCACAGATGGTGATCCAGCGCGTGGAGCACGCGCAGTTCGTCGCCGTGGGGGAGCTGAACGACTCTGTCCGCGGTGCCGGCGGGTTCGGCTCCACGGGCGGGTTTGCCGTTCCGGGCGCGTAGCGGCACAACACCGGCTTAGCTGCACACCCGCGGTTCGGGGAGCGCGACACGATCACAACTAAGGAGACAACGCATGGTTTTTGGGCGGGGCAAGAAAGCCAAGAAGCAGGAATCGGCAGAACCGGAGGACGTCCAGGACGGCGTTACCCCTGATCCGGCCGGGAACGCCGCGGACGACCGCAGGGCCAACGGTCCCTTCGACGTCTCCGAGGTCAGCAGCCGTGACGGCTATGTGGACCTCGGCGCCCTGCTCATTGCCCCGCGCGAGGGACTCCAGCTCCGGCTCGAAGTTGAGGAAGCAACCCAGCGCGTCGTTGCCGTGACCATGGACCTTGAGGGGTCGAGCCTGCAGCTGCAGGCATTTGCCGCGCCCCGGTCTGAAGGGCTCTGGGACGAGATCCGGGAGCAGCTCGGGCAGTCTGTCGGTGGCCAGGGCGGCCAGGTTGAGGAGATCCCGGGCGAATACGGCGTCGAACTCGTGGCCAAGCTGCCGGCGGGCGCCCCGGACGGCAGCCAGGGTTACCGCGCCGCCCGCTTCATCGGCGTCGACGGCCCCCGCTGGTTCCTTCGCGGCGTTTTCGGCGGCGAGGCCGCGCTGGACCGCGAAGCAGCCGCCGGCCTCGAGGACCTCTTCCGGAAAATAGTCGTTATCAGGGGCGAGAATCCTATGCCGCCGCGCGAACTGTTGCAGCTGCGCCTGCCGAAGGACGCAGCCGGGCCCGTGCCCCCTGCAGAGCCGGACTTCGAGCAGCCCGAGCGCGGTCCGGAGATCACCCAGATTGGTTGATGCAGGCGGCCCGCAGGACCAGGCGGTACCCATCCGCGGGCTGCCCGAGCGCGGGCGCGTCCTGTGCCACGGATTTATCGAGTCGGTCACCTACGCGCCCCCGTCCCAGGTGGCATCCTTCATGGCCATCGTTTCGGACCACGACGCCCCGGTCCCGGAACGGCGCGGGCGGCTGCGGGTCATCTGGCTGGGCCGCCGTCGCATTCCCGGGATTGACGCGGGGACGGAACTAAAACTCGAAGGCATGCTGACCATCAAAGAGGGCATGCCCACCATGTTCAACCCCCGCTACGAGATACTGTCCCGCCAGGAGAACCAATGACTTTGCCTGAGAACCCCGATTCGGGACCGGGCCGCGAAGAGCCCAAGCCCGCGCCCGAGAACCCGGGTTTCGCAGGGCTGGCCGAGGACTACGCGTCCAAGGCAGGGCTGCACCGCACCCACGACGGCCGCATCGACGTGCTCAAGAGCGCCGGCGGGTACCAGGGAATCGCCGAGAGCATCCTGCCCGGCCTGGTCTTCCTGATCGCCTTCACCGCCACCAGCGCCCTGACGCCGTCGCTCATTGCGGCGTTGGGCACCGCCGCCGTCTTCACGGTGGTCCGGCTCGTGCAGCGCCGTCCGCTGACCCAGGCACTGGCCGGCGTCGTCGGTGTGGGCATCTCCGCGTGGCTCGCCAACACCACCGGCAAGGCCGAAAACTTTTATCTTCCGGGATTCCTGACCAACGCGGCCTACATCGTGGCGATGGTCATATCCATCGCCGTTCGCTGGCCGATCGCGGGCCTGCTGTTCGGGTTCATCCGGAACGAAGGCCTGGACTGGCGCAAGGACCCTGCCCGGGTGCGCGCCTACCGGCTGGGCACATGGATCATCGTTGGCGTGCTGCTGCTGCGCCTGCTGGTGCAGGTTCCCCTGTACTTGATGGGGCCGGACGGGCTGGCGGCATTGGCCACCACCCGGCTCATCATGGGAGCGCCGCTGTACATCCTCGGTGTGTGGCTCGCGTGGCTCATCACCCGGCCCGCGGCAACGCCTGACGGTCAGCCGTCGAAGCCGTCGTCATCCAGCTGATCTGACCGCCCCCACCTGATCTGCAGTTGCCGGCGCCGCGGCTGCGCCGTCCTGCCCCGCACCTGAACCGTTCCCCTCAACTGAACCGTTCTCCTCACCTGAAGGGTTCCCTTCGCCGGAGCCGGGTGACAGGAGCTCGCGCAGCTGGTTTTCGGCCGCGATGGTGGTGACGAAAAACAGCTCGTCGCCGCCGTCAATGACGTCGTCCCGGCTGGGCGTGATCGGTGCCTGGTCCCGCAGGATGGCCACCAGCGTGGAGTCCTCGGGCCAGTCGATGTCGCCCACCGTCAGCCCGATGGCGTGGGAGTCATGCGGCACGGTGAACTCGACGAGTGATGACACACCTGTCTGCAGGGTCAGCAGCCGGACGAGGTCGCCGATCTCAACGGCTTCCTCGACCAGGGCCGTCATGAGCTGGGGAGTGTTCACCGCAACGTCCACGCCCCAGGAGTCATTGAACATCCAGTCGTTCTTCGGGTTGTTCACGCGCCCCACGGTGCGTCCGATGCCGAACTCGGTCTTGGCCAGCAGCGAGACGACGAGGTTCACCTTGTCATCGCCCGTGGCGGAAACCACCACGTCCGCGTCCTCGAGCTTCGCGTCCTGCAGGGTGCTCAGCTCACAGGCGTCGCCCACCAGCCAGTGCGCACCGCGCAGGCCGCTGCGCCCGATGACTTCGGGCTTCAGGTCGATGAGCAGGATCTCGTGTTTGTGGGCCAGCAGCTCACGGGCAATCGAGGAGCCGACGCTTCCGGCCCCGACGATGACGACTTTCACTTAGGACTCCTTGGCAGGGGCTTTGGCGAGGATGTGGGCGACTTCGGAGGTGCGGTCCGCCCGCAGCATGGCGTGCACGCTGTCGCCATCCTGGTAGGAGGTGCCCGCGGCGGGCAGCATCCCCTCGCCGAACCTGGTCAGGTAGGCGACCCGGACGTCGGCCACCTTTTCAATGGAGGAGACCGGATGGCCCACCCAGTCCGGGTGCAGGTCGAGTTCGGCGAGCACGAGGCGGCCGGAGGGGTCGCGGAAGTCTCCGGCGAGGTGCTGTTCAGGAAGGATGCGGCGCAGGACCTGGTCGGCGCTCCATCGCACCGCGGCCACCGTGGGGATGCCCAGCCGCTGGTAGATCTCGGCGCGGCCGGGATCATAGATGCGGGCCACAACGTGCTGCACGTGGAATGTCTCACGCGCCACCCTGGTCGCCAGGATATTGGAGTTGTCGCCGCTGGACACAGCCGCAAAGGCATAGGCGTCCGCAACGCCCGCCTGCTTCAGGGTGTCGCGGTCAAAGCCGACGCCGGTCACTTTCCGGCCGGTGAAGCCCGAGCGAAGGCGGCGGAAGGCGCGGTCATCCTGGTCGATGATGGCCACCGAATGGCCGGCATCCTCGAGCGTGTGCGCCAACGTGGCCCCAACGCGTCCACAACCCATGATCACGAAGTGCGCCACGCGTTCTCTCCTCAACTCTCGCCGACTGCTCCGTAAGACTCTACCGCCGGAAACCTGCCATGACATCGCGTGCGAATCAGACTAACTTTGTGTGGTGCTGACAATTCTGAATGCCGCGAAGCGCGTGCTGGTGGGGAGGCCCTTCAGGAACGACAGGATGGCCCACACGCTCCTGCCGAAGAGGATCGCGCTGCCCATCTTCGCCTCGGATGCACTGTCCTCCGTCGCCTACGCCCCCGATGAGATTCTCCTCACGCTGGCCTTGGCAGGCGTGAGTGCCGTGGCGTTCTCCCCGCTCGTGGGCCTCGCCGTCATGGTGGTCCTGCTGACCGTTGTGGCGTCCTACCGCCAGAACGTCCACGCCTACCCCTCAGGCGGGGGCGACTACGAGATCGCCAACGAAAACCTGGGCAAGTACGCCGGACTGACCGTGGCGTCAGCGCTGCTCGTGGACTACGTGCTCACCGTTGCCGTGTCCATGTCATCCGCGGCCGCATACCTCACCACCGCCATCCCGTCACTCCATGGCCAGCAGGCATTAATCGCCACCATCGGCGTGGTGATCCTGGCGCTGGTCAACCTGCGCGGCATCAAGGAAGCAGGCAGCGTTTTCGCAGTGCCGACGTACATCTTCATGGCATCCATCCTGGGCATGACCGCCGTCGGCATCTTCCAGGCCGTGACCGGCCAACTGGGCCGGGCGCCGTCGGCTGCCTTCGAGATCGTGCCGGCCGCCGGTTTCGACGAGGGACTCGTCGGACTCGCGGGCGCATTCCTGCTGCTGCGGGCATTCTCATCGGGTGCCGCCGCCCTGACAGGCGTGGAAGCGATCAGCAACGGGGTGCCGAACTTCCAGAAGCCCAAGAGCAAGAACGCGGCCAGCACGCTGCTGCTGCTCGGGATCATCGCATCGGCCATGCTGGCAGGCATTATTTACCTGGCCAACGCCACCAAAGTGCACATCGTGCTCGATCCGGCCAAGGAGTTCCTGCTCAACGGGCAGCCGTTGCCGGAGGGCTACATCCAGAACCCGGCCATCAGCCAGATTGCGCAGACCATATTCGGCGCCGGCTCCATTCCGTTTTACATCGTGGTCGCGGCCACGGGCGTCATCCTCGTTTTTGCCTCCAACACGGCCTTCAACGGTTTCCCGGTGCTGGGCTCCATCCTCGCCCAGGACGGATACCTGCCCCGGCAGCTGCGCACCCGCGGCGACAGGCTCGCCTTCAGCAACGGTGTGCTTGCCCTGGCGGCCGGCGCCCTGGTCCTGATCCTGTCGTTCAACGCGGACGTCACCAAGCTCATCCAGCTGTATATCGTGGGCGTTTTCATCTCGTTTACCGCAAGCCAGCTGGGCATGGTCCGGCACTGGGGCCGCGAGCTGAAACTGGCCAAGGACAAGGCCGTCAAACGTCGGATGATCAAGTCGCGAACCATCAACATGATCGGCTTCGGCATGACGGCGCTTGTGCTGGTGATCGTGCTCATCACCAAGTTTGAACAGGGTGCCTGGATTGCCCTGCTGGCCATGTTCGTGCTGTTCCTCATCATGTGGAGCATCCGCGCGCACTATGACAATGTGGCCAAGGAGCTGGCGGTCGACGAGGATTCGTCGCCGCGCGCCCTGCCCACCCGCGTGCACGCAGTGCTGCTGGTGTCCCACGTGCGCAAGCCCGTGCTCCGCGCCCTTGCGTATGCCCGGGCCTCCCGGCCGTCGCGGCTGGACGCCATCACGGTGGACATCAACGCCGAGGAAACAGCGCACACCCTTGCCGACTGGGAGAAACTGGAGATCCCGGTTCCGTTGACCATCCTCGCCAGCCCCTACCGCGAGACGGTCACGCCGATCATGGACTACATCAAGAACATGCGCCGGGACTCGCCCCGGGACCTGATCGTGGTCTACATCCCCGAGTACGTGGTGGGCAAATGGTGGGAGCAGCTGGTGCACAACCAGACAGCCCTCCGCATCAAGACCCGGCTCCACTTCGAGCCGGGCGTCATGGTTGCCAGCGTTCCCTGGCAGCTCAAATCATCCGAAGAAGCCAAGAGACTGCAGGACATTCAATGAGCCCGGACACCCAGACCACTTCCACCGGACTCGAACTGGTGGTCGACGTCGGCCGCGTCGCCCATGGCGGACACTGCGTTGCCCGCCATGAGGGCCGCGTCGTCTTCGTCCGCCACGGCATTCCGGGGGAGCGGGTGCGGGTCAGGCTCACCGATGCCGAAGAGAAGGCGAAGTTCTGGCGAGCGGACGTTGTGGAAGTTCTCGAAGCCTCGCCGGACCGAGTGCCGCACTTCTGGCGGACCGCCGATTCCGCAAGCTCCTGGGCGCACGGGCGCCCGCCGGTTGGCGGCGCCGAACTCGGCCACGTGTCGCTGCAGCGCCAGCGGAGCCTCAAGGCGGAGGTGCTGGCCGAACAGCTTAGCCGGCTGGCCGGCGTCGAACTCTTCCCGGACGTGGAAGCGGTCGGACAAGCCGCAAAAACCGACGGTGCCGGAAAGACGGACGACGGCGGACCAGCGGACAGTGCCGGAAAGACGGACGGTGCCGGAAAGACGGACGACGGCGGGGCCGGCCTTGCGTGGCGCACGCGCGCCAGCTTCGGCGTCACCCAGAGCGGCCGGCTCGGCATGCACGCCCACCGCTCGGACCAGGTGATTCCCGTACAGGAAATGCCGCTGGCCGTGGAGGGCATCAACGCCCTGCGCCTGTGGGATGTGGACCTTCAGGGCATCGAGCGGGTGGAGGTGGCCGCGCCTGCCAACGGCTCGCGGCCGCTCGTGCTGCTCGCCCCCGCCCCCGGGACCCGCGCCAAACGGCTGAACTCCATCCTGGCCCAGCTCCCGGCCGATGTGTCCGTCGCCAGCTACGATCCACTCAAGAATGAGACCCTGCAGCTCCGCGGCCGGACCTGGGTGCAGGAATCTGCGGCTGGCCACGACTACCGGGTCACGGGTGCGGGGTTCTGGCAGATCCACCGCGACGCGCCGGAAACCCTGGTGGGTGCCGTCACGGGATTCCTGCACGAGGGCGGGTTCCTGGAACCCGGCGCTGCGGTGGCGGACCTCTACGCCGGAGCGGGGTTGTTCACGGCGCCGCTGGCCGACGCGGTGGGGGAGACCGGATCCGTCCTGTCGGTGGAGGGTGCACCGGGCACCAGCCGGGACGCCAGGAAAAACCTGCACGGTGCGCCGCAGGTGGAGATCGTGCAGGGCAAGGTGGAACGGGTGCTCCGCCAGCGGCCCCGCCAGTTCGACGCCCTTATTCTCGACCCGCCGCGCGCCGGTGCGGGCAAGGCCGTGGTCAGCCAGCTGATTGCCTCAAGCCCCCGCGCCATTGCCTATGTGTCCTGCGACCCGTCGTCGTTCGCACGAGACATTGGTTACTTCCAGGAGGGCAACTGGCAGCTGGCCGGGCTGAGGGCGTTCGACCTGTACCCGCACACGCACCACCTGGAGACAGTTGCACTGCTGACTCCCCGCGGCTGATGTGGCTAGGATGGGCCTAGTAGTCCCACGTCGCGCGCCGTATTCCCGGCTGACCCCATGCTCTTGTGTATGACCTTGTACTAGTTAGGACCACCTAACTAGCAAGCGGTCTACCGCGCGACAAAGATGAAACTGTTGCGAGAGGAGTCCTGCGATGAGCACTGTGGACAGCTTCGGTTCAAAAGGCAAACTTAATGTAGCCGGAACCGAATACGAAATTTTCCGGTTGAACTCCGTTGAAGGTGCAGAAAACCTTCCGTTCAGCCTCAAGGTATTGCTTGAAAACCTGTTGAGGACCGAGGACGGCGCGAACATCACCGCCGATCACGTCCGAGCCCTGGCAGGATGGGATCCTAATGCCCAGCCCGACACCGAAATCCAGTTCACGCCTGCCCGCGTGATCATGCAGGACTTCACTGGTGTTCCCTGCGTGGTGGACCTTGCCACCATGCGCGAGGCAGTGAAGGAGCTTGGCGGCGATCCAAAGAGGGTGAACCCGCTTGCTCCGGCCGAGATGGTCATTGACCACTCCGTCCAGATCGATGTCTTCGGTAACTCCGGCGCGCTGGAGCGCAACATGGAGATCGAATACCAGCGCAATGGTGAGCGCTACCAGTTCCTGCGCTGGGGCCAGACCGCGTTCGACGACTTCAAGGTTGTCCCGCCGGGAACCGGCATCGTGCACCAGGTCAACATCGAATACCTGGCCCGCACCGTGATGACCCGCGAAGTGGACGGCGCGGTTCGTGCCTACCCCGACACCTGCGTCGGCACCGACTCGCACACCACCATGGTCAACGGCCTGGGTGTTCTGGGCTGGGGCGTCGGCGGCATCGAGGCCGAGGCTGCCATGCTCGGCCAGCCGGTCTCCATGCTGATCCCGCGCGTTGTCGGCTTCAAGCTCAGCGGCAGCATCCCTGCCGGTGCCACCGCCACCGACGTTGTGCTCACCATCACCGAGATGCTGCGCAAGCACGGTGTTGTTGGCAAGTTCGTGGAATTCTACGGCGAAGGCGTTGCCGCGGTGCCGCTGGCCAACCGCGCCACCATCGGCAACATGAGCCCGGAGTTCGGCTCCACGGCTGCCATGTTCCCGATCGACGACGTCACCCTCGACTACCTGCGCCTCACCGGCCGCTCCGAGGAAAACGTCGCCCTGGTTGAGTCCTACGCGAAGGAACAGGGCCTCTGGCACGATCCTTCCCGGGAGATCAAGTTCTCCGAGTACCTCGAACTGGACCTCTCCACCGTGGTTCCGTCGATCGCCGGCCCGAAGCGTCCCCAGGACCGCATCGAGCTGACGGAGGCCAAGGACGAGTTCCGCCACGACCTCAAGAACTACGTCATGCACGACGCCGACGCCGGCACGCTGGACGAGTCGCTGGAAGAAAGCTTCCCGGCTTCCGACCCGCCCTCGTTCACCACGGGCGGCACCCACGTGACCGACACCGACCGCGTTCCGCCGAAGTACTCCGCCGCGCACGGTGCCGAGGGCCGCCTGTCCAGCCCTGTCGCCGTGAAGATGGAAGACGGCCGCGAGTTCGACCTGGACCACGGAGCGGTGACCATCGCGTCGATCACCTCGTGCACCAACACGTCCAACCCCTCGGTCATGCTTGCCGCCGCCGTGCTGGCACGCAACGCTGTGAACAAGGGCCTCACCGCCAAGCCGTGGGTCAAGACCTCGGTCGCCCCGGGCTCCAAGGTGGTCACGGACTACTACGAGAAGTCGGGCCTCACCCCGTACCTGGAGAAGCTGGGCTTCTACATCGTGGGCTACGGCTGCGCCACCTGCATCGGTAACTCCGGCCCGCTGGAAGCCGAGATCTCCGAGGCCATCCAGGCCAACGACCTCGCCGTCAGCGCCGTGCTCTCGGGCAACCGCAACTTCGAAGGCCGCATCAACCCGGACGTCAAGATGAACTACCTGGCCTCCCCGCCGCTGGTCATTGCCTACGCCCTGGCCGGTTCCATGGACTTTGACTTCGAAACCGACGCCCTGGGCAAGGACGAAGCCGGCAACGACGTTTTCCTCAAGGACATCTGGCCCAACCCGGTCGAGGTGCAGGAAGTCATCGACTCCTCCATCGACAAGGAGATGTTCGCCAAGGGTTACGAGGGCGTCTTCGGGGGCGACGACCGCTGGAAGGCGCTCGACACCCCGGCCGGCGACACCTTCGCGTGGGACCAGAAGTCCACGTACGTCCGGAAGCCCCCGTACTTCGAGGGCATGAAGGCCCAGCCGGAGCCCGTCCAGGACATCACCGGTGCCCGCGTGCTGCTCAAGCTTGGCGACTCCGTCACCACGGACCACATCTCCCCGGCCGGTTCGTTCAAGTCCGACACCCCTGCCGGCCAGTACCTGCTGGCCAACGGCGTGGAGCGCAAGGACTTCAACTCCTACGGCTCGCGCCGTGGCAACCACGAGGTCATGATCCGGGGTACGTTCGCGAACATCCGCATCAAGAACCAGCTCCTGGACGGCGTGGAGGGCGGCTTCACCCGCGACTTCACCCAGGCTGACGGCCCGCAGGCCTACGTCTACGACGCCGCCCAGAACTACCAGGCAGCCGGCACCCCGCTGGTGGTCCTGGCCGGCAAGGAGTACGGCTCCGGTTCGTCCCGTGACTGGGCAGCCAAGGGCACGGCACTGCTGGGCGTCAAGGCCGTCGTCGCAGAGAGCTACGAGCGTATCCACCGCTCCAACCTCATCGGCATGGGCGTCCTGCCGCTGCAGTTCCCGGCCGGCGAGTCCGCCGCCACGCTGGGCCTGACGGGCACGGAAACCTTCGCTGTGGAGGGCGTCACCGCCCTGAACGAAGGCACCACGCCCAAGACCCTCAAGGTCACCGCCACCGCCGAGGACGGCTCCGCCAAGTCCTTCGACGCAGTGCTCCGCATCGACACCCCGGGTGAAGCGGACTACTACCGCAACGGCGGCATCCTGCAGTACGTTCTGCGCCAGATCTCCGCTAACTAGCGGGATTCAGCCGGGCCAGCCCCGGTAAGCAGTGCGATGAGGCCCCGGCCGGTCAGCAGACCGGCCGGGGCCTCTGCGTTGCTGTTTGCGCTGCCTCATGCGCTTGCGCGGAGGCGTTAGAGTTAATAGGCATGTCTACCAGCCGAAGGAGGGGCCGTTGGGAATCTTGGAGACCATCCGGAATCCGCAGGACCTGAGCAAGTTGTCCGCGGCGCAGCTGGACCAGCTCGCCGCCGAGGTCAGGGAATTCCTGATCGGCAACGTCTCCCAGACGGGAGGGCACCTGGGTCCCAACCTCGGCGTCGTCGAACTGACCATGGCGGTGCACCGGATCTTCGATTCGCCCCGCGACAGCATCGTCTTCGACACCGGCCACCAGTCATACGTGCACAAGCTCCTCACCGGACGGCACGACTTCAGCACCCTCCGCCAGCAGGGCGGCCTGTCCGGCTACCCGGACCGCGGCGAGTCGGAGCACGACATCGTCGAAAGCTCGCACGCCTCATCCTCGCTGTCCTGGGCGGACGGCATTTCCCGGGCCCGGCAGCTGACCGGTGACGGCGACCGGTACGTCGTCGCCGTCGTCGGAGACGGCGCACTCACCGGCGGCATGGCCTGGGAAGCCATCAACAACATCGCGGCGGACAAAAAGCGCCGCGTCGTGATTGTCGTGAACGACAACGGCCGCTCCTACGCCCCCACGGTCGGCGGCTTTGCCGACTACCTGGCGTCCCTGCGCCCCACCATCGACTCCCTGCGCACCGCCCCCGCCTACGAGGTCGCCCTGGACTGGTGGAAGAAAAGGCTTCAGAACGGCGGCCCCGTCGGCCAGTTCACCTACAAGAGCCTGCACGCCATGAAGAAGGGCATCAAGGACTGGTGGGCGCCGCAGGGCATGTTCGAGGACCTCGGCATGAAGTACATCGGCCCGGTGGACGGCCATAACCTGCAGGCCATGGAACACGCCCTGTCCACCGCGAAGAATTACGCCGGCCCGGTCATCGTTCACGCCATGACCGAAAAGGGCCACGGGTACGCGCCGGCCCGCGCGCATGAAGCGGACCAGTTCCACGCCGTCGGGATCATCGACCCCGAGACGGGCGAGCCCGCCGAGGCCGGCGGCGCCAAGTCCTGGACGTCGGTGTTCGCCGACGAAATCGCGGACATCGCGGACGAACGCAAGGACATTGTCGGCATCACCGGGGCCATGCTTATCCCGGTGGGGTTGCACAAGTTCGCGGCACGGCACCCGGAACGCGTCTTCGACGTCGGCATCGCCGAACAGCACGCCCTGACCTCCGCGGCGGGCATGGCCTTCGGCGGGCTGCACCCGGTGGTGGCTGTCTACGCCACCTTCCTCAACAGAGCCTTCGACCAGCTGCTGATGGACGTCGCCCTGCACAAGGCCGGCGTGACAGTTGTCCTGGACCGCGCGGGCGTCACCGGTCCCGACGGCGCCAGCCACCACGGAATGTGGGACATGGCCATGGTCCAGATCGTTCCCGGGCTCCACTTGGCTGCGCCACGTGACGCCTCGCGGCTGCGCGAAGAGCTCCGCGAAGCAGTCGCCATCGAGGACGCCCCCACTGTCATCCGCTATTCCAAGGGAACGGTCGGCGCCGAGGTCGAGGCCATTGAACGGCTGGCCGACGGCGTGGACGTGCTGTCCCGCCGCCCTGCCGGATCCACCGAGAACGATGTTCTGATCGTCAGCGTGGGCGCCATGTCCGAGCTGGCCCTGAACGTCGCCAACCGGCTGGGCGCCCAGGGAATCAGCTCAACCGTCGTGGACCCCCGCTGGGTCCTCCCGGTGCGGAAGTCGATCATCGCCCTGGCCGCCAGGCACCGGCTGGTCATCTGCATCGAGGACGGCGTCCGCGCCGGGGGAGTCGGGTCCAGGATCCGCCAGGAGATGCGCGCCGCCGGTGTGGACACAGCCCTGAACGAGGTTGGCCTGCCGGTCGAATTCCTGGACCACGGCACCCGGAGCCAGGTGCTGGAGCGCGTGGGCCTGACCGCCCAGCAGATCACGCACGACGTCGTGGCCCAGGTCCTCGGGACCAAGGTTCCGTTCGCCCGTCCGCTGCCCGGCCAGGAACACCCCACTACCGGAAGCCTGCCCAAACTGTGAGGGAGCCCGATTCCCTGCAGCCAGGGGAACTGGTGGTGTCCCGCAACCGCAAATGGGACGGCTCGGCGCATTGGGTGGTGCCCGGCAGGTACCTCGGCGAGGACCAGCACGGCTGGTGGATTTTCCAGCCGGCCAACGAGTTCTGTGCCCGGCCCGGCGCCGCCTTCTACACCGCGTCCGATGCCGTGCTGCTGGTTCCGCGCTCCGGGGAGTTCGTGGTCACCTTCTACGACGACACGTACCCGGGCGACTTCCGCGTCTACGTCGACCTGGCCACCGGCCACGAGTGGCGCAGGATCCAGCAGGGCGTCACCGAATTCCACGTCATCGACATGGACCTCGACGTAATCCGTTCAGTGAAGCGCGGCGTGTTCGTCGACGACGAGGACGAGTTCGCAGAGCACCGGCTCCGCATGGAGTACCCTGAAACGCTGGTGCACGCCATACAGGCGGAGTGCGACGCCCTGTTCCTTGCCGTCAAGGGCCAGGATGCTCCGTTTGACGGCACCGACACCAGCTGGTTTATGAAAGGACGGGCATGAGCGGAATTATCCGGGTCTACAAGCGCGACGACGAAGGAGCGCTGCTGTTCCGGGAAGCCTGGTACGACGAAGACTACAGCCAGTTCGTCATGAACCATGGCGCCGTGGGGCACCAGAGCAAGACCCAGGAAACCGACGTGCCGGACGCCGAGGCTGCCGAGCGCCTGATGGACGCCTTCGGGGCGGCCTGCTCTGAGGACGGCTACGCCGAGATTCCGGACGAGGAGCAGTACTGGGTAGTGGCGCAGTACGCGCTCAAGACCCGGGAGGGCACCAGCCGCGACCGCTACCTCGAGGAAAAGGCGAAGGACGCACTTGCCGGTCATCTCGCCTGGCGCGGCCTGGGCATTGTGGACCGCTCGGAATTCAGCGACGCCAAGCTCAACATTTTCTGCCTTTGCCCGGACGTGAACAAGGCCGTGAACGCGATTAAGGTCTGCATCCGCGGCGAGGACCTGGACTTCACCAAGCTGAGCATTGGAGCCGCCCCGTTCAGCGACCCCACGGCCCTCAAGCTTAAGCATTCACCCAAGCAGGTGGCCGGCTTCACCCTCTAAAGCAGTTCAAGCACCTACCGCAGTCAGCACCAGGAAGGCAGAACGTCATGACAAAGAAGTCAGCCCAGCCGGGACGCACGCCACTTCCGCGGGGCCTCGCCTCGCCCGACCGCAGAATCCTCGCCCACTCCGGCGTGGAGTCCCTGGAGCAGCTGGCGCAGTTCGGCCGGCGCCAGCTGGCGGCGCTGCCTGGAATCTGCCCGCGGACCCTGGCCCAGCTCCAGGATGCGCTGGAGGAGCACGGCCTGGAGTTCGCCACCGCCTGAGGGGTTCCTCGGGGAGGCGGGCCGGAAAGCGGGCTTCGGAACGTAGGCCGCGAGAGCTGCCGCCGGGGCCGTTATAGGGTGATTCCATGACTGAATACCGCCGTCTTGGAAAATCCGGACTGACCGTCTCCGTCGTGGGCCTCGGCTGCAACAACCTCGGCCGGGCAAACACGGTGACCGAATCGCAGGAGGGGACGGACGCCGTCGTGCATGCCGCCCTCGACTCCGGGGTGACGCTCTTCGACGTCGCCGACACCTACGGCCGTGAGCCGGGGCTCAGCGAAACGATGCTCGGCAGGGCGCTGGGGGCCAGGCGCGACGACGTCGTGGTCGCCACCAAGTTCGGCATGGACATGCGCGGGGCCAACGGCGAGGACTTCGGCGCCCGCGGTTCGCGCCGCTATGTCATCCGCGCCGCGGAGGCCTCCCTGCGCCGGCTGGGCACTGAGTACATCGACCTGTACCAGTTCCACACGCCGGACCCCCTGACTCCAATCGAGGAGACCCTCGACGCGCTGGACGACCTCGTCACCAGCGGCAAGGTGCGGTACATCGGCCACTCGAACCGCGCCGGCTGGCAGATCGCCGAGGCTGAATTCGTGGCGCGCGCCCGCGGCGGGGCCCGCTTTGTCTCTGCCCAGAACCACTACAACCTCCTGGACCGGCGCGCCGAGCAGGAAGTCACCCCGGCGGCCGAAGCCTACGGGCTGGGCGTGCTGCCGTATTTCCCCCTGGCCAACGGCCTCTTGACCGGCAAGTACGCGCAGGACCAGGCGCCGGAAGGGTCACGCCTCAGCCACACGCGGACCAACCTGGTGCACGACGCCGACTGGCAGCAGCTGAAGGCGTTCAGCGCCTTCGCCGCCGCCCGCGACCTGACCGAAGTGCAGGTGGCGTTCTCCTGGCTTGCGGCGCAGCCGTCGGTCAGCAGCGTCATTGCCGGCGCCACGCGTCCGGAGCAGGTCCGGCAGAATGCCGGGGCGGTGGCCTGGGTGCCGGACCGCGCCGAACTCGACGAGCTGGATGCCATCTTCCCGCAGACCCCCAAAGTGGCCCTGTTCTGATGCCGTCCATCCTCATGGATGTGGACACCGGGATCGACGACGCCCTCGCGCTGGTCTATCTGCTGTCCCGGCCGGAGGTCCGGATCGAGGCGATCACCTGCACGGCCGGCAACGTGGGCGCCCGCCAGGTGGCACTGAACAACCTCGCCCTGCTGGAGCTCTGCGGCCGGGCCGGCGTCGAAGTCGCCGTGGGCGCGGAAGTGCCGCTGGAGATTCCGCTGGTCACCACCGAGGAAACGCACGGGCCGCAGGGGATCGGCTATGCCGTGCTCCCGCTCCCGAAGCAGGAGATCTCTCCGCGGCATGCGGTCGACGTCTGGGTGGAAACGGCCCGGGCACGGCCCGGTGAGGTCACCGGGCTTATCACCGGGCCGCTGACGAACTTCGCGCTGGCGCTGCGTGCGGAACCGGACCTTCCCAAACTGCTCAAGGGCCTGGTCATCATGGGCGGCTCCTTCAACTACCAGGGCAACACCACGCCGACGGCGGAGTGGAACGTTTCCGTGGATCCGCACGCGGCCGCGGAGGTCTTCGCCGCCTACAGCGGACTTCCGGAGGCCAGCCTTCCGGTGGTGTGCGCCCTCGAGACCACGGAGCGCATCGAGCTGCGGCCCGAGCACCTGCAGCGGCTCGCCGAAGCAGCCGGAGCCGAACCCGAACTCGTGCTGCCCGAACAGCCGGAAGGCCAGCGCAGCGGCTCGGGCAACCCGCTCGTGGCGTGCCTCTCGGATGCCATCCGCTTCTACATGGAGTTCCACCGGCTCTACGACCAGGGCTACATTGCGCACATGCATGACGCGTTCGCAGCAGCTGCGGCCATCGGACGCACCCCGTTCGGCACGCGGCCGGCCACCGTGCACGTCGAAACGGAATCGCCCCGCCTGGTGGGGACCACCGTGGCCGACTTCCGGAGCATCTGGAAGGAACCGTTCAATGCCAGGATCGTCACTTCAAACGATCCCGAGCAGTGCTTCGACGAACTGATCTCCTCGGTGGGCGGGCTGGCCGCGGCAGTGGGGACGACGGTTCCCCAGGCTAACGGCCGTAGCTAGCCGCGCCTGCAGGTCGGTAGGATGGTAGCCGCGCCGAGGTGACATAGGCGCCTGCTTCCGCGCACGCGGAAGATCACGCCGCGGGTGCGGAACCCGCCGTTTTCAGCCTAAGGATGCACCATGTCACAGCAGTCGCTCACGCTTCCTCCCACGGACCGGAAAGCCGTCCGCCGCCGGAGGCTCCTCGAACTGCTCGGTGCCGCTGCCATCGCCGCCACTTTCATCTTTCTGGTCCTCACGCAGCCGGCAGACATCGCGGGCGGGCTCGGCAGCGTTTCCTCCCTCGTCGCGCTGGGCGGCTTCCTTCTTGGCGCCCTGCTGCTGATCGTGGGCGTGCTTCCTACCCTGCCGACGTCCACCGTGGTGCTCATTCCGGTGGCCCTTGTCCTGAACATCGTGCTGGGACAGCTCATGGGCACCAGCGGCTTGCCGTTCTACCTCGATTCCATCGGCACCGTGCTCATCGCCGTCCTGGCCGGACCTGCGGCCGGCGCCGCCACCGGTGCCCTGAGCAGCATCGTGTGGTCGTTCTTCAACCCGACGGTCCTGCCCTTCGCGGCCGGCGCCGCGCTGATCGGCTTCTTGGCCGGTGTCGCCGCACGGTACGGGCTGTTCCGCCGGTTCTACCTGGCCCCGGTTGCCGGCTTCGTCACCGGCATCATCGCCGGCGTGGTGTCCGCACCGATCGCCGCGTTCGTCTTCGGCGGCACCTCCGGGGCCGGCACCGGCGCGATCGTGAGCGCCTTCCGCGCCATGGGCGACACCTTGCTGGCCGCCATAACCAAGCAGGCCCTGATCTCCGATCCCATGGACAAGGCCATCGTCTTCGGCATCGCGGCCATGCTGGTCTACGCCCTGCCGCGGCGCACCACGTTCCAGTTCCCGTTCGTCCGCCGCTTCCGCGTCCTGGCCGGCAAGGAGCCGGCCGCGCGGAATTCCTGAGCCCGGAACCTTTGGTCAGGTGGCCGCACGCCTCAATCCGCTGACTTCGCTGACGGCGGCCGCCGCCATCCTGGTCATTACGACGGCGGCCTCCAGTTGGGCGGTATCACTCACCGTGGCAGTCGGCGCGGTGCTGTTTTCCGCCGCCGCGGGCATCGTGCGGCGGGTGCTCCTGGCCGCGGCTGCCATCGTTGTGCCGTTCTGGCTTTCGCTGCTGGTGATCCACGGGCTCTTCTTCCCGGAGGGGCACACCGTGCTGGCCAGCTGGGGCCCTGCCCGGGTCACGGCCGAGGGGCTGACCTTCGCCTTGGAAATGGGGCTCCGCACCGCCGCCTTCGTCCTGGTGCTGATGCTGTTTTCCTTCAGCGTCAGGATCCCTGAGCTGGTTGCCGCCCTGGCCACCCGCCGTGTTCCGCCGCAGGTGGGGTACGTGCTCGCCTCCACGCTGCTGCTTGCCCCGCTGGTGGCGGCCCGGCTGGACAAGGTCCGCCAGGCGCAGGAATCGCGCGGACTCGTGGTGGGCCGGGGGATCGGCAGCCGGGTTGCGGCCATCCGGTTGCAGATGGTTCCGCTGGTGCTGGGCCTGGTTCACGACGCCGGCATGCGGGCACAATCCCTCGACGCGAGGGGGTTCAGGAGTGCGGGTGCTCGGACCAGCTACACGGAGGCCCGCGATTCAGCCGCCCAGGCGGCCTTCCGTATTTTCGCGGTCCTGCTCGCCGTGGCGGCGGTGGGCTGGCGCATCGTTGAGGAGCTGCCGCCCGGGTCACTGTCCTCCTTCTCTCATTACGTCGGTGGCGCCTGATGATCGCGGACAGGACTGCCCCAACCGCGCTGCTGGCCTCGGTCGCCTCATTTTCGTACCACGGCGATCCCAGTCCCGCGCTGTGCGGCGTAGAGGTCATTGCCTCGCCCGGCACGCTGACGGCGGTGCTCGGCGGATCCGGCTGCGGCAAATCTACTTTGGGACGCCTTCTTGGTGCCTGGCTGCTGGGCGGCCGGGACGGAACGCTGGTGGGAAGCCTGCAACTGGAAGTAGCCGGGCATCCGGAGGACAGCAGCCCGCTCCGCTTTGCCGGAGCGCCGGATGACCCGCGGATCGATCCGGGGGCGTGGGCGCGGCACGTCGGCTACGTCCCCCAGGATGCTGCCTCCATGCTGTCAGCGGTCCGCGGAACTGTAGAGGAGGAGCTCGCCTTCAGCCTCGAAAACCGTGGAGTTCCCCGCGCGCATATGGTGGAGACCGTCGCCGATATTGCCCGCCGGACCGGACTCGACGGGTTCCTGCACCGGGATCCGGCGACGCTGTCCGGCGGCGAACTCCGCCGTTTGGGCGTGGGCTGCGCCGTGGTTGACGGTCCCGGCGTCCTGATCCTCGACGAGCCGCTCGAGTCCCTCGACCAGGGCGGTATCCGGACTATTGCCGAGCTGGTCCATGCCGAGCTGGCCCGGGGGACCGCCATTGTGGTGTTGAGCCAGCACGCCGATGCGCTGACCCGCGCGGCGGAGCGCTGGCTGGTACTGAAGGACGGGGAGGTGACAGCCGCGGGACCACCCGTCCGAATTCTGGAGGGAAGTGCGTTGGCTGAAACCGGCGTCGTGATTACCTCGCTGGAGCAGCATCTGGATCCGATGCCGGCGCCGCCCCCAGTGCTGACGCTTCCCGTGGCGGGGGCTGCAGTTGGAGCCACTGCCGATAGATCTTGCGCGGCTTTGGAGTTGGCGGGTGTGTCGTTCGGGTTCGGGGGACGGACCCGCAGCTCGTTTACGGAGGACAGCCTGCTTCTGGAGGACGTGGACCTGCAGGTGATGCCCGGGGAAATCGTGGCCATTACCGGGCCCAACGGTGCAGGAAAGTCCACGTTGCTCCGGCTCCTCAACGGCCTCCACCGGCCGCTTCGAGGCGACGTCCGCGTGGCGGACGAGTCCATCGCCGGTGTCCCCACAGGGCAGGTGGCCCGCCGCCTGGGGCTCCTCTTCCAGCACCCGCATGACCAGCTGTTCGAGCGCACGGTGCTGCGCGAGGTGCTGTTCGGGCTGGACCGCATCTTCGGCCCCGCGGCGCCGGAACGCGCCAAAGCAGCCTTGGCCGCCGTCGGCCTTGGGGACAGCGGAAACGCCCACCCGCATGAGCTGCCGGCGTCAGGCCAGCGGCTGCTGGCCCTTGCCACCGTCCTGGCGCGTGAACCGTCGGTGCTCGCACTTGATGAACCCACGGTGGCCCTGGATGCTTACGGCCTGGAGCGGCTCACCGCCGCCGTGTCAGCGGCAGCCGGCCGCGGCGCCGCCGTCGTGATGGTCACGCACGACCTCAGGTTTGCCAAGACGCACGCCCACCGGCTGCTCAGGCTCGACGGCGGCAGGCTCCGGCAGTTCTGACCGCGCCTCCAGCCGCCGATGCCAGTGTCGGGAAGTGAACGGACAAGCCAAAGTCTGGGGCACCTTCTGTCAAAGGATGCGAGTCAGGAACGGGATGCCACTCCGGGCGGCAGGAAGCGCCGGCCGTTGACGCGCTCCGAGGCTCCCACCCTGTCGAGGTAGGGGGTGATTCCGCCCAGGAACATCGGCCAGCCGGCGCCCAAGATCATGCACAGGTCGATGTCCTCGGGCCCTGCCACGACGCCCTCTTCGAGCATCAGCCCGATCTCCTCGGCCAGCGCGTCCTGGGTCCGGCGCAGCACTTCCTCTGCGGTTGACGGATTGCTGCCGAAGGACATAAGGGCAGAGGTGGCGGCAGGAATCTCCTGGCTGCCGTCCGCTGCCGTGGACCACAGTGATCTGACCTTGTTGTCGACAAGCTTCTGCAGGTTCTGCGAGACCGGGAACCGGTCGCCGAAGGCCGCATGCAGGGATTCCTGAACGTGCTGGGCCACGGGCAATCCCACCATGGCGAGAAGGGTGAACGGCGTCATGGGGAGACCCATGGGGCGCAGCGCGGCGTCCGCAACGTCGGCTGGCGTTCCCTCGTCGAAGGCGGCTGTGACTTCGCCCATGAGCCGCAGCAGGATGCGGTTGACCACGAAAGCGGGGGCGTCCTTGACCAGGACTGCGGTCTTCTTCAAGCCCTTGGCGAGCTCGAAGGCGGTGGCGAGCACGGCGTCGTCGGTCTTCGGCGCGCGGACAATTTCCAGCAGAGGCATGACGGCCACGGGATTGAAGAAGTGGAAGCCCACGAGCCGCTCGGGATACCGAAGGTCCGCGGCCATGGCGGTTACCGACAGCGAGGAGGTGTTCGTGGCCAGGATGCACTCCGGTGAGACGATGGCCTCGAGCTCGGCAAACACCTGCTTCTTGACGTTCAGTTCCTCGAACACCGCCTCAATGACGAAGTCCGCGTCCGCGAACGACTCCTTGGAAACGGATCCTGTGACGAGCGTCTTGGCCTGGGTGGCTGCGTCGGCGCTGAGCCGGCCTTTCGCCACCAGCTTGTCCACTTCGTGGTGGACGTAACTGACACCCTTGTCCGCCCGCTCCTGGTCAATATCGGTCAGGACCACGGGGACACCAAGCTGGCGGGCGAACAGCAGGGCAAGCTGGCTGGCCATGAGGCCGGCGCCCACCACGCCGATCTTCGTGACGGGCCGGGCGAGCTCGCGGCCGGGAGCGCCTGCGGGCCGCTTGGCCCGTTTCTGCACGAGGTCCAGGAAGGCGTAGACGGTTGCACGGAACTCGTCCGTCTGCATGAGGCCGGCCAGCGTTTCGCATTCGAGCGCGGCGGACTCCGCCTGGGTCATGGTGCGGTTCGCGGCCATGATGTTCAGCACCTCTGCGGGCGCCGGGGAGGCATTGGATGTTTTGGTTTCGACGTAGGCGCGGCCGGCGGCCACGGCGTCCGCCCAGCGGGCGGCAACAGCAGGGTCGGTGGGATCGACGGCGGCGGGCCGTTCCGGTGCTGCGTCTGAAGCTGCGGCGCCGGCAACAACGCGCGCAGCCCAGGCGACCGACTGCTCGAGGAAACACTCCGGTTCGAACAGCGCATCCGCGATGCCGAGTTTGAAGGCTTCCAGGCCCGAAAGCGTGCGGTTGTTGTTCAGCGCGTTCTCGATCATCACCTTCACAGCATTTTCCGGCCCGATGAGCCGCGGCAGAAGGTACACGCCGCCCCACCCGGGCACCAGCCCCAGGAAGGCCTCGGGAAGCGCCAGCGCCCCGGCGCCGGCGGACACGGTGCGGTAAGTGGACTGCAGGGCGATCTCCAGTCCGCCGCCGAGGGCCACGCCGTTGATGAAGGCGAAGCTGGGCACGCCAAGGTTGGCCAGCGTGGCGTAGACCTCGTGACCCAGCTGCGCCATCCACAGGCCATGCTCGCGCTCTTGGAGCTTCGTGACCGCGGACAGATCTGCCCCGGCAACGAAGAAGTTCGGCTTGCCCGTCACGGCTACCGCCGCGATCTCGCCCGCGGCCGCCCGCTCACGCAGCTCTTCGAGGACGGTGCCGAGTTCAACGAGGGTGTTGGGGCCAAGTGTCGTGGGTTTGGAAGGACCCAGCCCGTTGTCCAGGGTGATCAGGGCCAGGATGCCCGGGCTGGTGTGGCCATCTGCGGCAGGGAGTTCGATGTCCTGCACCAAGGAATGAGTGACCGCTTCATCCGGGAAGAGATCGGCAAGCTTGCGGAAATCTGCGGCGCTCATTTGTGGCTCCTCATTGAGACGGGCATGCCTAGACCGGACAGCCGGTACGAAGCATCAGTTAACCCAACGTTACTCGCGGGTAACATCCGGTGCAACCGGCGCCGAACCTGTTTGTGGGCCACACCCGACATGCATGATCGCGGCGGGGCTGTTGGGACAGGTGTCGTCCTAGGCTGCTGTGGATGATGACCAGTAGGGCCACGGATCCGCTGCCACGAGTGGTTCAACGCCGTCGAGGGCCACCGGGCACTCAATATCGTCAAAGTCGTCGGGAGGTTCTGAAGGCTCGGGGCACTCGTAGCCGCCCAGGGCCGAGTAGCTGTCGAACCCGTCGAAACGATCCGGCGCGTCCGGACGATCCTCGGTCTCCTGCCAGTCTTGGTCTGGCGGTGGTTCTGGCCATTCGGGTGGTTCCCAGTCCTGGTGTTCGGCCGGGTAGGACCGTCCCGACGGTGAGATCCAGCCGGGCGGTTTGTCACGGGTGGCTCCGACGGGTTTCCACGCTGTGGCGTGTTTCAGGCGATGGTGTTTCGGGCAGGGTTGGCCGAGGTTGGCGACGCCGGTGCCGCCGCCGTCTGCCCAGGCGAGGATGTGGTCGGCGTCGTTGTCCAGGGAGTGGTTGTTGCAGTTGGGGAACGTGCACTTGGCGTCGCGGAGCCGCAGCCACTGGCGCATCGGTTTTGTTAGCCGGTAGCTGGTGCGTCCGATCTCCAGGGGCGCACCGTCGCGGGGGTCGGTGAGGACGCGGTGGAATGATGTTGCGCCGTCGGCGACGAGCCGGCGGGCCATGGACGGCGGGATCGGCCCGTACCCGTCCAGTGTGGCAGGCTCATCGGACAGGCCGAGCAGCGAGAACACCGGCACGGTGACCAGGACCTGCGCCGTGGGGGACGGCACACCACCGGCCAGCGCATCACCGGCCAGCGCATCACCGGCGGGCATCTCACGGGCCGGCATCTCAGGGGCCGGCGTGGAGTCTGCGGGCAGGACATCTGGGGGCGGGCCGTCAACCGCGCCGTCAAGCGGGTGGCCTGCGGTGAGCAGCCACGTGGCGAAGGCGTCGACGCGGAGCTGGGTCAGGGTCCGGGACTCGGTGGGGCCCTGCATGGCGCGGGCGGCGGCGGTGGTGCGGTTCCAGATCCCGGCGGCCTTGTCCGCCGGCAGGTACGCCGAGAACCAGGCCATGCCGTCCCGGTCCGGGGCATACTCCAGCCGCCGATCCTTCACACTCTTGGTGTGCCGGGTCTCGATGCTGACCGGATGGTGCCGCTCCCGCCAATACCGTGCCTTCGCCCGGAACCTGCCCGGCGTCAGCTCCCCCGCCGGGCAACCCCGCGCTGCGTTGGGCGCGTCCGGGTCCAGGAAGTGCGCCTCAAACGCCGCGGCCGCTTCCGGCGACAGCCCGTCCGTTTCCTCGCACATGATGCGCACGTGCTGCCAGGACAGTTTTCCTGACCCCAGCGCGCCCAGCGTCAACGGCAGATCCCTGGTCAGCTTGGCGGAGTCAACCAGCAACCGCTCCGCCGAGCCCTCGCTGACGGTCAGCGCGCCAGCGACCTCCGCAGTCATGGACATTCGCCGGACGGTTTGGTCCTGCACGGACGTGTCAGGCGGAGTCATGGCCTCCTCCGCCTCCGCGTAACCGGCGGCCAGGTTGACCTTTAGGGCCCCCAGCCGCGCCTCCATCCTGGCCACCCCAGCCAGACCGTCCAGGCACGCCTCCGCCTGATCCCCCAGCGGATCCGCCTCAGCCTGCGGCGAACCCGGCTGATCTCCCAGCGGATCCGCCTCATCCTGCGGCGATACGGCGCCCGCCGGGCCCGAATCAGCCACCCTACGGAGCTCAGCAGCCAGCGCAAGCGCGGAGGCACCGATGGCCTCCAACGTCTTCGCAGCTGCCTCGTTATCCATACCCAGAGCATGACAGGGGGCACCGACATTAAAGGGTGGGCGGAGCACCACAGGCGGGCCGGATCGAAAAAAGCTTTTTTGATCCAATCCAGAGCGGAAACCAGGTCGCAGCTCAGGGCGTTCCCAGCCCTCAGAACGCCCTGAGCCGCCACCCAGTTGGGGTTTAGGTGAGCGAAAAAACTTCAACCGCGGCCAGCACCGCCGTCGTACGCCGCGCCAACGTCCGCCTTGAAAGTCGGGATACTGGGGGCATGGACCATAGCGGTGGGGCGAACCTCGGCCCGGCCGATCAGGCCACGGGATGGCGCGCCGGATCTGAGGCAGAATGAATCCAGCGGGCGGAACGGCCCCGTTGTCGCACCTAAGGGTGCCGACCTGAACACGCCGCTTGACGGCCATTGGTGGCGTTCCGCCGCCCACTAATGCCACCTGCCCCAATACCGCGAGACTCAGGCTGTCCTACGCGGAGGCTTCCTTTGGCTCCCTGGCTTCCTTCGGTGGAAGCGGCTGCGGGTTGAGGAAGGCCGCGGTGATCAGCGGCGCCACCAGCCCCACCTGCCACTGCCGGGCACCCAGCCCGCGCAGTTCCTCTGCGATGGCCGCCTCGGTGATGTCCTCCGGCGGCCGCCAGGCGACGCGGCGAAGGTAGTCCGGGGTCAGCAGGTTTTCGAGCGGGAGGTTGAGTTCGTCCGCCTTCTCCTGCAGCAGTGGCCTGGCGGTTTGCAGCCTCTCGGCCGCGGGAAGGTCGCGGTCGGCCCAGACCCGCGGCGGCGGCGGGGCGTTGGTGGGCAGGTGGAGCGGAGGAAGGTCTTCGAGCGCCCGGGCCGACGCGATGCACCGCAGCCAGCGGGGGGCCTCCCGCTGGGCGGCCCTGCCGTGGAAGCCCTTGGTGCCGAGCAGCTGCGGTACGGTCGTGGGCATTGCCTTGGCTGCGGCGACGAGGGCAGAGTCAGGGATGAGGCGTCCCGGGGCGACATCGCGCTTTTGGGCCAGGGCGTCGCGTTCCAGCCACAGCTCCCGCACCGCGGCCAGCTGGCGGCGGTCCCTGATCTGATGGAGTCCGGACGTCTTGCGCCAGGGGTCAACCCTGGGTGCTGCGAGCCCGGCGGACAGGATCGCGGCGAACTCCTGCTCCGCGTACTCGAGTTTTCCGTCCGCTTCGAGCAGTTCGATGAGTTCCTCGCGCAGTTCCGTCAGGACTTCGACGTCGAGCGCGGCGTACCGGAGCCAGGGTTCCGGCAGCGGCCGGGTGGACCAGTCGGCTGCCGAGTGTTCCTTGGCGAGCCCGAAACCGAGCAGCTGCTCGATCACGGCAGCGAGACCGACGCGGGGAAGGCCTGCCAGGCGTGCTGCAAGTTCAGTGTCGAAAAGCTTGTCCGGCCACATGCCCAGCTCGGACAGACAGGGCAGGTCCTGGCTCGCGGCGTGCAAGATCCATTCGACGCCCCGCAGGGCATCGTTGATGATTCGCAGGTCCCCGAACGGCTCGGGGTCGATCAGCCATGTTCCGGAACCTTCCCGGCGGATCTGGACGAGGAACGCGCGCTGCCCGTAGCGGAATCCCGAGGCCCGTTCTGCATCAACACCGGCCGGGCCCGTGCCCGCAGCGATCGCGGCGGCGCAGCGTTCCAGCCCCGCCTGGGTTTCGATGACCAGAGGGACGCCGTCGCGGGGCGAATCGAGATCGATGACTACGGGGACCAGGCTGTCGAAGCCTTCCACTGTTATATGGGGTGTGTTGTCAGCAGCCGGAGCGCCAGCTGTGGTGTTATCCGAATTTTGAGCGGTCATGATGTCCCTAGTTTACCGGCAGCGGGCCCCCAGGACGTTCCGGCGGCCTGCGCCGCCGTCGGGAACGACGGCGGAGCGGTGCAAATGCCGCAGCGATCATGCCCCAGAACAGAGGTTAGAGGGCCCCAGTAAAGAGGGTCCAGGTAGAGAGGGCTCAGGTGTAGAGGCTCAGGTGTAGAGGCTCAGGTGAAGAGGCCTTCCCCGATGAAGCCTCCCTGCTTAACGCCGGGCGGCACGGCGAAGAGACCGGAACCCGTGTGCTTGAGGTATTCCAGGGGCCAGGACGTCCTCCTTGGCCATGGTCATCTGCATGGGCACGTAGTGCGTCCGCGGGTCCTTGACGAAGGCAATGAAGAACAGCCCGGCGTCGAGGTGGCCCAGTCCGTCCGAGCCGTCCGTGTAGTTGTACCCGCGGCGGAGCATCCGCACTCCGTCGTTCTGGTCGGCGTGGGCCAGCCGGACGTGGGACTCCATGCCAATGAGCGGTTCGCCGTCGTTGCCCTTGATGGCGAAGTCGGGGGCGGTGAACTCCTTGCCGCCGGACAGCGGCGCGCCTTCTCCCTTGGTCCGGCCGATCAGGCCCTCCTGTTCGCGAAGCGAGGTGCGGTCCCAGATCTCGATGTGCATCCTGATGCGCCGCGCCACCAGATAGCTTCCGCCCTCCATCCATGCTTCGCCTGCACGGGATCCGGCACCGGCCCACACATGCTCGTCGAGCAGGGCCGTGTCCTCGGCCTTGAGGTTGTTGGTCCCGTCCTTGAAACCGAAAAGGTTGCGGGGAGTCTGCTGCGCCCGCGACGTCGACGACGTGCGGCCGAATCCCAGCTGGGACCAGCGGACACGGGCCTTGCCGAAGCCGATCCGGGCCACGTTGCGGATGGCGTGCACGGCCACCTGGGGGTCGTCGGCGCAGGCCTGCACCACGATGTCGCCGCCAGTGCGGGCGGGCTCCAGGGCGTCGCCGGGGAAGTGCGGAAGATCGATGAGGGCGTCGGGCCGCTTTCCGTCGAGGCCGAAGCGGGCCTTGCCGTCCTTCTCGAACAGGGAAGGGCCAAAGCCAAACGTGATGGTGAGCCGGCCGGCGTCGAGGTCCAGGGCTTCCCCCGTGTCCTCCGGCGGTGCGTCGTACGGACCATCAACGGCGCCGGTGGCTCCGGTGGTGGGGCCTCCGGTCATGGCGTCCGCGGCAGCGGTCCAGTCCTTGAGGAGTTCGATGAGCGCCGCACGGTCGTTCGGGGGTGACGTCGAAGGTCGCCATGTGCAGGCGGTCCTGCGCAGCGGTGGTGATTCCCGCCTGCCGGTCCCCGAAGAAGGGGATGACGGAATCGTTGGCGGCCGGGGGCGCTGCGACGGCCGCCAGGGTGTCGTGGCCAAGCAGTCCGGCGGCGATTCCGGCCACCGCTCCGGCGCCGCCCACGCCTGCCAGTCCCAGAAGTCCGCGTCGGGACAGGCGGCGGTTGTCGCCGTCGGACGTCTCTGCCGATGCTACGGAACTGTGGGGCTCGGCGGGCGGCTGCTGGTCGCCGCCGAAGGGGCAGCCGCTCACAGCACCACTGCCGCAGTGAGCTTGGACAGCGGCTCGCCGAGGGCATCGACCAGTGCGCTGAGCTGCTGGACCTCGTCCTTGTTCAGCTCGTTGTAGTAAGCAAAGCCGCCGCCCTTGGCGTGCTTTTTGAGCTCAGCCTGCAGGGCACTGAACTTGGCGTCGAGGTCCTTGGCCAGGGCGGCGTCCTTCTGCTGCAGGGCGGGCTTGAGGTTTTCGAACGCGATCCGGGCGCCGTCCACGTTGGCCTGGAAGTCCCAGAGATCAGTGTGCGACCAGATTTCCTCCTCGCCGGTGACCTTGCCGCGGGCCACCTCATCCAGCAGTTCCTTGGCGCCGTTGCCGAGCTTGTCCGCGCTGAGCTCCACGGTGCTGGTGCGGGTGCTGAGTTTGGCGGTGTCGGCCACCAGCTGCTTGGCGAGTGCGCCGCGTTCAGCCCCGGTCAGCGCCTTGTATCCGGCTGGCGGGAACAGGTCCTTCTCGGCACGGTGCCAGCCGGTCCACTTCTGCCCCGGTTCGAGGTCCGCCTCACGGGCGTCGAGCTTGGGATCGAGGTCCCCGAAGGACTCGGCCACGGGTTCGATCCGTTCCCAGTGCATGCGGGTGGCCGCGTAGAGGCTCTTGGCCTTGGCTACGTCGCCTGCAGCGTAGGCGGCGGCGAATTCGTTGGTTCCGGCCACCAGTTGCTCGGTCTGGTCCTTGACGTAGGCCGTGTACTGGGTGACCCCGGTGTCTGTGAGCTTCTGGAAGTCAGCGTCCACGGTGGCCTGCTTGCCGGAGTCCTTGACGTTGAAGTCCGCACGGATGCCGTCACCCTTCATCCCCGGCTTGCATGCGGTGATGTATTTGCCCGCCCGCGCGGTGAGCACCAGGTTGCGGGTGATCCCGGGGCCGATGTTCTCCACTTCGGCCACGATCCGCAGGCCGTCTTCGGCGAGCACGTAGAACTCGGTGACCTCGGTGCCGTCGTTCTTCACGGCGAAGGTGAGGTTTCCGCTGGGGGCTTCGGCGGCGGAGACCTTGCACTCGGCGTCGGTGCTGGTCACCTGGATGGGCCGGTCGGTGGTGCCGGACGCGTTGGCGCTGGCGTTGTCGGTGCAGGATGCGAGGGCCAGCGGGAGGACTGCGGTGGCTGCCACGACGGCGAGGCGGGCACCGGCAGTCCGGCGGATTTTGGGCGAAGAAAAGCCGGGCATGTGAATTCCTTGGGGGTTTGGGGATGCAGCGGGGGTGTTGGGGATGCGGCGGGGTTTGGGGATGCAGCGGGCGTTGGGGAACGGTGTTTGGTTGGGGCCAGGCGCTGCCGGTCAGGCGGCGACGGCGGCGGTTGCGCCCGGGGCTTCCGTCCGCGGCAGCGGCGGGCGGAAGTTGGCGCGGAGGTAGAAGAACATGACGGGGATGGCGTACAGGACCCAGGCGCCTGCTTCCAGCCAGGTGGTGGCGGGGGAGAAGTTCAGGGTCCCCTTCAGCAGGGTGCCGTACCAGGACGACGGCGGGACGGCGGCTGATACGTCGAAGGCGAGGCTGTGCAGCCCCGGCAGGATGCCGGCCTCCTGCAGGTCGTGGACGCCGTAGGCGAGGACGCCGCCGGCGATGACCACCAGGGCGACGCCGCTCCAGGTGAAGAAGCGGGACAGGTTGACCTTCAGGACGCCGCGGTGCAGGAGGTAACCGAGTCCGGCAGCCACGGCGAGGCCCAGGAGGGCGCCGAACAGAGGGGCGCCGGATTCCCCGCTGGCCTGGGCCGCGGCCCACAGGAACAGCGCCGTCTCCAGGCCTTCCCGCCCGACCGCCAAAGCCGCCACAAGCACCATGCCCCAGGCGGCGCCGTCGGCCACGCCATCGACGCGGGAGCGCAGTTCGCTGCCGAGCGTGCGGGCGGTGCGCGCCATCCAGAAGACCATCCAGGTGACCAGTCCGACGGCGACGATGGACAGGCCGCCGCCGATCGCTTCCTGGGCTTCGAAGGTGAGGCCGCGGGGACCGAAGGTCAGCAGGGCGCCGAAACCGACGGACACCGCGACAGCGATTCCCACGCCCGCCCACAGCCGGGGGAGCAGCGCTCGCCGGCCACTCTTGGTCAGGTATGCCATCAGCAGGACAACGATGAGCGTCGCCTCGAGGCCCTCCCGGAGGCCGACGAGGAAGTTGGCTGTCATGAAAACACCTTCTGCCGGAGGAGCCCGTCTTAGGCTCACCTAATCACGGGACTTTACACGGCCATGGCGATTAGGCAAAAGAATTGTGCCGTAATTGCTGTGAAAATTACTCCACCGGTTTGGGCGGCTTTTTACTGGGGGCGACCTGGGTGGGGGCAGATCGGGTTGGGCCGGGGAGAGCCTAGTTGCGGCGCCTGCGTGGGAGCGCGGAGACGCCCTCGGGCAACGGCGGGAGGCCGGCGAAGGTGCACACCATGTCCGACCAGGCTTCGAGGTGCGCCTGGACGTCAGCGCTGGCGGGAGTCCATGAGGCACGCAGTTCAATGTCGATCGAGGCGGGCCGGTCCTCCAGGGTTCCGAAGCTTTCGGACAGCACGCGGGTGGCGGTGCCGCCGGCGGCGCGGTAGGGGGCGTGGTGGGTTTCGAGGGCTTCCACGAGCCACGTCCACGCTACCGAGCCCAGCATTTCATCGTTGCCCATCTCGGCGTCGAGCTGGGCCCGGATGTAGGTGACGATCCGGAATTCGCCATCCCACACCGCGGAGCCGTCAGGGTCGTGCAGCAGGATGAAGCGCCCGGTGGCGAGCTCCTCGCCGTCGTCGTCGGCATCGTCACCGGTGGAGGCTCCGGCGGCGGCCGACCGGGCCAGCGCCATGGCCGCCGGCCCGTGGACCGGTGAACGGTCCCGGTCGCCGCCAGCCCTGCCGCCGCTTGGAACGATGACCTCGGCGCCGAGGGCCACAGCGAATGGCGCCAGCCGGGCGGGCGCCGGGATCTCGTCGAGGCGCAGTTCGCTGCGGCAGCGTGCTTTGCGGAGCGTTCCCAGCGCATACAGAAAATTCGCGGGAACCTGGGCCAGTGCGTTCACAATCGCAGGGTACGCAATGGAAACCGCCAATTACGGCAGGCTCGCCGCCTGCTTACGCAATCCCGCGCATGTTAGTGCGCTCCCGCCGGCGAGGACCCGTGCCTTGCCAGTTCGTCCCTAATGGCTGCCACGAAGGCATCGACATCCTCCTCGCTGGTGTCAAACGAACACATCCAGCGGACTTCGCGGGTGGCTTCGTTCCAGTCGTAGAAGCGGAAGGACTCCCGGAGCCTGTCCGCCACGCCTGCCGGCAATACCGCAAACACGCCGTTGGACTCCGTTTTCTGTGTGGGCTCCACGCCGTCAATGTCGTCCACCGCGGCGCGCAGCCTCGCGGCCATGGCGTTCGCGTGGCCGGCCGAACGGAGCCACAGGTCACCTTCGAGCAGGGCGATGAACTGCGCGGACATGAACCGCATTTTGGAGGCCAACTGCATGTTCATCTTCCGCAGGAAGAGCAGCCCTGGGGCGGCATCGGGATTCAGCGCCACCACCACCTCGCCGAACAGCAGCCCGTTCTTGGTTCCGCCGAACGACAGGATGTCCACACCGGCGTCGCGCGTGAAAGCCCGCAGCGGAACGCCCAGGTGCGCCGCCGCATTGGCCAGCCGCGCGCCGTCCATGTGCAGCTTCATGCCCTTGGCGTGGACGTGCTCCGCGATCGCCCGGACTTCATCCGCCGTGTAGCAGGTGCCCAGTTCAGTGGTCTGGGTGATGGAGACGGCCAGCGGCTGGGCGCGGTGCTCGTCGCCCCAGCCCCACGCTTCGCGGTCGATGAGTTCCGGCGTCAGCTTGCCGTCCGGGGTGTGCACCTGGAGCAGCTTCATGCCGCCCACACGCTCCGGGGCGCCGTTCTCATCCATGTTGATGTGTGCCGTGGACGCGCAGACCACCGCACCCCACCGGGGGAGGAGGGACTGCAGGGACAGCACGTTGGCGCCCGTGCCGTTGAAGACCGGGAAGCATTCGATACCCGGCCCGAAGTGCTCTTCCATCAGCTCCTGCAGGCGGGCCGTGTAGGCGTCTTCGCCGTAGGAGACCTGGTGCCCCTCATTGGCGGCGGCCAGCGCGGTCAGCACCTCGGGGTGCACCCCTGAGTAGTTGTCCGAGGCAAAGCCGCGCACGGACGCGTCGTGCAGCCTGGGCATGGTGCCGCTGCCGGCAGTTTCAACCGTTGTTGTCATCTCTTTGGTCACGCTTTCAGTCTAGGTAGTTGCGGCGCTCTGCGTATGCGCAGCGCCCGCGGGCACGGGGGCCAGCAGCAGCCGCTGCCCGTTCAGTTCGGCGGTGGGCTGGCTGAAGAGTCCGACGGCGGCCGCCGCCAGCTGCTCGACGTCCGTGTAGCCGGGAAACTTTCGTTCGGGCTGACTGCTGCGCATGCTTGCGTCCACCAGCGCCTTCACCACGAAAACGACGGCGGCACTGTGCTGGCTGTCCTGGCGGAAGCCCTCGGCCACTGCCATGGTCCACGCTTCAGCGGCGGCCTTGGCTGCCACGTAGCTGGCGACGCCGGCGTCGGGGCTGCCCACCGCCGTCGAGGACACCATGGCAAACCGCCCGCAGGGCGAGGCGACGAGGTCGTCGTAGAAGACCCGGGTGACGTTCCGGAGCGTCGTGACGGCGCTGCGTTCCAGGAAATCCCAGTCCTCATCGGTCTGGTCCGTGATGCCCTGCGCGCCGCGCCATCCGCCCACGAGGTGGATGACGCCGTCGATCCTTCCGGCAGTGCGCGCGAGCTCTTTCTGCAGTTCCCGCACGGCGGCGAGGTCGGCGAGGTCGCAAACCAGCGGCGTGGCGCCCCCGGCGGCTTCTGCGGCCTCCTCGATGCGTGCCTTATCCGATCCCACCGCGAAGACGGCGAAGCCAGCCTGCAGCAGCGCACGGGCGGCCGCGACCCCCGACGGTCCGCTGCCGCCCGTGACCAGCACGCGCAGTGGCCTGCCGTCTGTCATGCTGACCTCGCTCATGCGGCTGTCGCGGCCGGGCTGTCCCCCGGCTTAGCAGGGTGCGGCGTCTGAGCAGGATCCGAGGAACCGGTGATTCCCGCGGTGGATTCGATGACGGGGCGCATCTTCTTTTCCAGGGCCTCATAGAACATGGACAGCGGAAACTCGTCGTCCAGAACCTGGTCGGTGAGGCCCCGCGGCGGCCCGTCGAGGGGGAGGGCGCCTGGCCCCTTGGCCCAGACGGAGGCCGGGTTCGGGGTGACTGTCCCGGAGATCAGCTCATAGGCCGCCAGCCAGTGGGCGGTCTTGGGCCGGTCGATGGAGCGCCAGTAGAGCTCTTCGATCCGGGCACCCAGGTCCACAACGACGCCCGCAACGTGATCCCAGTCGATGGTCAGCCTGCTGTCCGTCCAGTGGAGGACGCGGTGCTGGTGCAGCCACGCGAAGAGTAGCTGGCCGCCGAGCCCGTCATAGTTGCGCACCCTGCTGCCGGTGATGGCGAACCGGAAGATCCGGTCGAAGATGACGGCGTACTGCACGAGCTTGGCATGCCGGCGTGCTTCCGGATCCGCTGCTTCGTCCTTTTCGATCTTCACGGATTCCCGGAAGGCCGTCAGGTCGCATCGCAGCTCCTCGAGGGAGTAAAGGAAGAACGGCATCCGCTGTTTGATCATGAAGGGATCGAACGGCAGGTCCCCGCGCATGTGCGTGCGGTCGTGGATCAGGTCCCACATGACAAAGGTCTTTTCGGTGAGTTCCTGGTCCTCGAGGAGTTCCGCGGCTCCCGCAGGCAACTCCAGCGAAGTGATATCGGCCGCGGCCCGGAGGACGCGGCGGAAGCGTGCCGCTTCCCGGTCTGCGAAAATGGCGCCCCAGGTGAACCGGGGCGTGGCGCGCACTCCCACCGTTTCGGGGAACAGCACGGCGGAGTTGGTGTCGTACCCGGGGGTGAAGTCTATGAACCGGATGGGCACGAACAGGCGGTTCGAGTACTCGCCCTGTTCCAGGCCTGCGATGAAGTCGGGCCACACGACGTCGATGAGGACGGCCTCCACGAGCCGGCCGCTGCTGCCGTTCTGCGTGTACATCGGGAAGACCACCAGGTGCTGCAGTCCATTCTCGCGGTCCGCCTGCGGCTGGAAGGCGAGCAGGGAGTCCAGGAAGTCCGGGACGCCAAACCCTTCCTCTGCCCAGCGGCCAAAGTCGCGGCACAGTAGGTCGAGGTAGAGGGCGTCGTGGGGAAACGCCGGTGCCAGCGCCTCGATGGCGCTGACAAGGGCGTCGACGTGGCCCTCCGCTGCAGGATGGCTGGCTTGGTCGGGGATGGAACCGTCCTGCACCTGCAGCTCCCGCAGGGCAATGGCCGCGGCCTTGAGGCGCCGCCATTCCGGGTGTTCCGTGGAGATTCGGGACGGTGCTGTGTGTACGGTTACGGTCATCGCTGGCCTCGCCTTTCGGGTTATCTGAGCTTCTACGGCGAGCGTAGCAAGCGGACAGGGTTCCTAATCGGTGAGAGGCGTGAGCATAAGAAAGTGTAGGGCTCGGGGCCGTCCGAATACCCGCTAGGCGCAGCGCCCGGCAGTCTCAGGCCTGGGTGTCGTCGGCGGCCGGAACCAGCTTCAGTGAGATGGAGTTGATGCAGTAACGCTGGTCCGTCGGGGTCCCGTAGCCCTCGCCCTCGAAGACGTGCCCGAGGTGCGAGTCGCAGTTGGCGCACCGGACCTCGATGCGCTCCATGCCCAGGGTCCGGTCGTGGATGTACCGCACCCGCTCTTCGGCCAAGGGCGCCCAGAAGGACGGCCAGCCGCAGTGCGAGTCGAACTTCTCCTTGCTGGTGAAGAGCTCGGTCCCGCACGCGCGGCAGTTGTAGGCGCCGGCGGTGTGGGTGTCCCAGTATTCGCCGGTGTAAGGGCGTTCCGTGCCGGCCTGGCGCAGCACGTGGTATTCCTCCGGCGTCAGTTCGCGGCGCCAGTCGTCGTCGGTCCGGCCGGCAGCAGTAGTAGCGGCGGTGTTGGTGAGGTCGGATTTCTCAGGAGTGCTCATAACCGGACCAACGCTCAGGAGTCCCCGATAAATCCCGAGCCCGCATACAGATGCAGCACCGGGAGGCCCAGCTTGTCCTGCGCCCGGTTGGCCCAGTCGGTATGGAAGGTGTCCGAGACGGCATGCGGCCTGGTGATGACCACGGCCTGGGCGGCGCCAAGCTCCTTGACCTTGGCCACGAGGCCGTTGACGGCGCCGCCGTCCACCACCTCGCCTGCAACGCCGCCGCCGATGCCTTCCAGGGCGCTGACCGAGGTGGCCAGGGTGGCGTCTGCCGCTGCCCGTTCCTCCGTTGGGTCCGGGGCGTGGGCAGTCAGCTCGCGGAAAGCCTTGGCAATGTCCAGCATCGAAAGGTTCTCGAGGAAGTCCACCAGGAGATGCCGTTCGGTATTGGCCGGGACCAGCACAACCAAGGGCGCGTCACCTCCGTCCACCAGGCGTTCGATGTTCACGCGGTCGTCCGCACCCAGCGGCTCTTCAGTCAGAATGACGATTGGATCGCTCATGGCATCAGCCTAGTCCCGCCCGCCAGCGCCTGCATGTATTTGGCGAGCATCCATTTGGTCAGCGTCCACTTGGCCGCGAATATGCCGGACGGGGCCGGATCGGTCAAGATGGGAGGCATGAATTCCGTGCAGGCTGCTATGACTGTCCCAGCTACTACCCAGGGCAACGCGATGACCCTGAGGGCGAAGTGGACCCTCGGGGGAGTCATTGCCGGCGGCGCCGCCGCTGCCCTGCTTGGTGCCGGATCCTCTGCCCTGGCGCTCTACTTCGCCCGCCGCGTCCTGACCCCCACCCGCGTGCGGGCGGCGGACCAGGAAGTCCTGGCGGTCATCCGGGAGGGCAGGGACCTGCAGGTCATCCTCGCGGCCACGCCGGAGACAACGCACGACGGAACGTACAGCCTCTTCTTCGACGCCGGTGCCGGGCATGCCCGCATCGGCAGGATCCTTTCCTATTCCCCGGCCGAGCGCACCGTGCTGCGTGAGGTGGAGGCGGTCTACAGCGGCAGCCTGGAAACCGCAGGGCGCGCCTGGTGGGGAGGTGCCGCGTACCAGCATCCCTCCGACGTAGGCCTGGCGTCCGAAGACGTCGACATTGAGGTTGAGGGCGGAACTGCCCCCGGCTGGCTCATCCCGGGTGTTGCCGGCGCCGAGACCTGGGCCATCATGGTCCACGGGCGCGGGGCAACCCGGCAGGAGTGCCTCCGTGGAGCGCGGGTGGTCCACGAACTCGGACTGCCCAATCTACTGGTTTCTTACCGTAACGACGGCCTGGCGCCGGCAGCATTCGACGGCCGGTACGGGCTGGGTTCCACGGAGTGGCAGGACATCGACGCCGCCATCGCCTTTGCCCTGGAGCGCGGCGCCCGCGAGGTCGTGCTGTTCGGCTGGTCCATGGGCGGAGCCATCTGCCTGCAGACCGCGGACCTCTCGGAGCACCGGCATGTCATCCGGGCCATGGTCCTCGACGCGCCGGTCATCGACTGGGTCAATGTGCTGGCCCACCACGCGGAGCTGAACCGGATCCCGTCGGCCGTTGGCCGGTACGGCCAGCTGATGATGGGGCACAAGGTGGGCCGCAGGCTCACCGGGCTCGCTGCGCCCGTGGACCTGAAATCAATGGACTGGGTGTCGCGTGCCGTTGAGCTCAGGACGCCGACGCTCGTCATCCACAGTGTGGACGACGAATACGTTCCCTACCAGCCCTCGGCCCTGCTCGCCGAAAAGAACCCGGAGATGGTCACGTTCGAGCCGTTCGAGGGCTCGCGGCATGCCAAGGAATGGAACGCTGATCCGGTCCGCTGGGAAGCGCTGGTCCGGGCTTGGCTGCAGCAGCAGCTGGCGCCGCGCCGTAATCCCGGCCAGCCGGAACCGGTTCAGCCTGACCCGGTTTAGCTTGCCTGGGAGCCTGTTCCGATCGCGGCAGTGACGGCTTTGGTGAGGCGCACAAGCTCGCGGGGATCCAGTTCGATGTCCAGGCCGCGACGGCCACCGGACACCAGGATGGTGTCCAGGGTGAGGGCGGTGAGGTCGATGACCGTGGGGGAGGGCTGCCGCTGTCCGAGGGGCGAAATTCCGCCCAGGACGTAGCCGGTGCGCCGTTCAGCCGTGGCTGGGTCCGCCATGGCGGCCTTCTTGCTGCCCAGCGCGGCAGCTATCGCTTTGAGGTCCAGGCTTCCGCTGACAGGCACGACGCCGACCGCCAGTTTGCCGTCCACCTCCACCATGAGCGTCTTGAAGACCCGTGCCGGATCGATCCCCAAAACCTCGGCTGCCTCCATGCCGTAGCTGGCCGCGGCCGGATCATGGCTGTACGGGTGCAGGTTAAAGGAAACGCCTGCCGCAGCCAGTACGGCTGTGGCAGGCGTTCCCTGCGACGTGTTCTTGCGCGCCATCGGGGGTCCGGCTCCTAGGCGTGGAGCCGGGCCGCGGCGGCCACCTTGCGCTTAATGCGCCCGAGCAT
Source organism: Arthrobacter sp. UC242_113 (assembly GCF_044054585.1). Classification (NCBI taxonomy): domain Bacteria; kingdom Bacillati; phylum Actinomycetota; class Actinomycetes; order Micrococcales; family Micrococcaceae; genus Arthrobacter; species Arthrobacter sp. UC242_113. The sequence continues at coordinate 1,009,287 of NZ_CP171968.1, forward strand.
CGCGGTCATGCCGCGCATGCGCAGCGGCGTGATGGCGCGGGTCAGGCCGAGCAGTTCCGGCATGTCGTCCGGAACAGCCAGGATCTCCTCGGCGGTCAGGCCGTCGAGTCCTTCATGCAGCACACCGGCGAAACCACGGGTGGTGGGGGCTTCCGGCGGTGCCTTGAAGAAGAGGCGGAAGGCGGGGGACCCGCCGTCGTTCTTTTCCGTCTCGATGGTGAGGAAAAGCGGTGACTGGCATTCCACCACCTGCTCCAGGAGCTCGGGGTGGTCGTTCAGACGCTCTGGAAGCTCCGGCAGGCCGCGGGAAAACTCCAGCAGTAGCTGCAGCCGCTCGGGCTCGCTCAGTGCCTGGAAGTCGTCGACAATCTCCGCCAGGGCGGTGGGAAGTGCTTGAGTGCTCATCACTTCCAGCTTACGCAGGTTGTCCCAGTCCGCCGCATTTTTACGGACGATTTAGCGCGCAGCAACTGCCGGCACTGAGCCGCGTTCGGCGCCCTTGGCAATCGGCACACGCACGGCGTTGCCCCATTCCGTCCAGGAGCCGTCGTAGTTGCGGACGGTTTCGAAGCCGAGGAGGAACTTCAGGGCAAACCAGGTGTGGCTGGAGCGTTCGCCGATGCGGCAGTAGGCCACGACGTCGTCGCCCTCGCTGAGTCCGGCCTCGCCAAGGTACAGCGCCTCAAGCTCGGCGCGGCTGCGGTAGGTGCCGTCCTCTGCTGCTGCCCGTGCCCACGGAATCGACGCCGCGGTGGGGATGTGGCCGCCGCGCAGCGCGCCTTCTTCGGGGTAAGCAGGCATGTGGGTGCGCTGGCCCGTGTATTCCTCGGGGGAGCGGACGTCGATCAGCGGCTTGCCCAGGTGGGCCAGGACGTCGTCCTTGAAGGCGCGGATGGGGGCATCGTTGCGCTCCACCACGGGGTAGTCCGCCACGGCCGGCGAGGGAATGTCGGTGGTGAGCGCGCGGCCTTCTGCGATCCACTTGTCACGTCCGCCGTCGAGCAGCCGGACGTCCTCGTGGCCGAACAGGCTGAAGACCCAGAGGGCGTAGGCGGCCCACCAGTTGGACTTGTCGCCGTAGATGACAACGGTGGCGTCGCGGGAAATGCCCTTCGCGGCGGCCAGGGCGGCAAACGCCTTGCCCTCCACGTAGTCGCGGGTCACTTCGTCGTTCAGGTCCGTGTGCCAGTCGATCTTGACCGCGCCGGGGATGTGGCCGGTTTCGTAGAGCAGGACGTCTTCATCGGACTCCACCACGACGAGCTTGCCGTCGTTAAGGGCGCCGGCGTCGATGGCCGCAGCCAGCCACTCGGTGGAAACAAGCCGCTCCGGGTGCGCGTAGGCGGCGAACTTCTCGTTCTGTTCAACGGGGTAGGACATGCGTATGGCCTTTCACTGAAACGGTCAGGTCAGACCGCCGGGGGACGGCGGGTCACTGCTCCCACACTAGCCACGGGCCGGTACGAATGCTCCTGTGTGTTAACAGGACGAAATGTGTGTGCTTGCTCACGGCATCGCCGGCAGCAACGCGTTGCCCGCAGGGCGGACTGCCAATGCCGGTATTCTTGCTGGGGACAAATCACCAGCAGAATGGACCACCTTGGTACAGATCGAAAAGCTCGCCACCCGGACGCCGGCGGTGTCGGTGGATGAGCTCCTCAAAGGTTTCTACCCATCGCCCAGGTTTGGGCAGGTGTCCTTTGCGAGTTACCGGCCCGATCCGAAGCAGCCGAGCCAGGCGGCAGCAGTGAACGCGCTGCAGGCATTTGCCGGAGGCGTCGGCACCGGGGACGGCGGGGGGTTGTTCAAAAGGCTTTTTGGCAAGAAGGACGCCACCACCCGCGCCGGCATTTACCTCGACGGCGGATTCGGCGTCGGGAAAACCCACCTGCTGGCCTCGCTCTGGCACGCTGCCCCCGGGCCCAAGGCCTTCGGTACCTTCGTGGAATACACCAACCTGGTGGGTGCCCTGTCCTTCCGGAAGACCGTCGACGCGCTGAGCTCCTACAAGCTTGTGTGCATTGACGAGTTTGAACTGGACGATCCGGGCGACACGGTCCTGATGTCCCGCCTCATGCGGGAACTGGCCGACGCCGGCGTGAAGCTCGCGGCCACCTCCAACACCCTGCCCGGCTCGCTGGGCGACGGCCGCTTTGCCGCCGTGGATTTCCAGCGTGAGATCCAGGTCCTGGCGGACCAGTTCGATGTCATCCGGGTCGACGGCGAGGACTTCCGCCACCGTGGCCTGCCGGCGGCGCCTGCACCGCTGCGGAACAGCGAACTCCACGCCCACATGAAGGCGGAGTTTGACGGCAAGACCGTCGCGGAGGATGACTTCGGCACCCTCATCTCCCACCTCGCGGGTGTTCATCCGAGCCGCTACCGCAAGCTGCTTGACGGTGTGGACGGCGTGGTCTGGCGGGACGTGGAAACCATCACCGAACAGGCGGTGGCCCTGAGGTTTGTGGTGCTCGCCGACCGCCTTTACGACAAGGACGTTCCGATCCTGGCCAGCGGCGTGCCTTTCGACAAGCTGTTCACCGAGGAAATGATGAACGGTGGCTATATGAAGAAGTACTTCCGGGCGGTCTCGCGGCTCACAGCGCTGGCCCGGGAGGGCCAGAACCACGAGCCCTCGTAGACGCGGGCTCCTTTAGACGGGCAAGTCTTCTTTTGGGAACGTCTTCTTTCGGGAACGTCTTCTTTCGGGAACGCGAAAGGTGCCGGCACCGCCTCTCGGCGGGACCGGCACCTTTTTGACGTTTAGGGGCGAAGCCCGGTGAGTCCTGGCTACGGAGCCTTCTCAGCCGGCGGCACGTTGTCCGCCGGTCCCTGGGTAGGCCTCTCATTGGCTTTGTCAACGAGAGTGGAAGCGCCAGTCTGGACCTTATCTACCTGGCTGGTGTATTTGCCGCCCGTCTTGGAGTCGACAAAATCACCTGCTTTGGTGATGCCGTCCTTGATGGACTGCTCGTTGCCGCGGATCAGACCCTGAGCTTTGCCCTTTAGATCGTCAAGTAAACCCACGAGCACCTCCCTTCAATCGCGGAGCCAGTTCGCTCCTCCGCATTCGATCCTAGCGTCGAAGGCCGTGCCTGCCAAGGAGTTATTGACAAAAGTTGTCAAGAAGTATGAGGACAAGAAAAAAGCAGCTCCGGGGAGCTGCTTTGTTTTCGTGGGCGATACTGGGATCGAACCAGTGACCTCTTCCGTGTCAGGGAAGCGCGCTACCGCTGCGCCAATCGCCCGGAGCCGGTGGAACCGGCGGTATTCCTGGGTTCGGATCCTAGGGATCAAGAGAGCGGACGACGAGATTCGAACTCGCGACATCCACCTTGGCAAGGTGGTGCTCTACCAGCTGAGCTACGTCCGCATTTTTGAAGTTCAGCCGAGTGGCCGAGCGTTCAACTACAAGCAAGTGTCCTTGCTCTGGTGGGCGATACTGGGATCGAACCAGTGACCTCTTCCGTGTCAGGGAAGCGCGCTACCGCTGCGCCAATCGCCCATTGCATCCGGTATACCGGAAACCATGGTTTTCACCGAGGTGGGTACGGGATTCGAACCCGTGTATACGGCTTTGCAGGCCGCTGCCTCGCCTCTCGGCCAACCCACCGTGTAGGCCGATTCCGGGGAATCAGTGCCATGACAGTGTCCTGCGAGCGGACGACGAGATTCGAACTCGCGACATCCACCTTGGCAAGGTGGTGCTCTACCAGCTGAGCTACGTCCGCATTTCGGAGCCGTGATTCCCTGCCGTATTTGGCAGTTCGTCGCGTTCCAACGAGTAAGAACTCTATAGGAGGTTCCGGGAAACTCCAAATCGAGGGCTGGCGTGGTGGCGAGGGGAGCCGTACTTCCTTGAATTCTAGGGAAATTCTTGAATTACAGAGGTGTAGTTCCTTGAGCCTGGGCAGGCCGGCGCCGCCGCGGGTGCTGGTCCCGGGCGCTCTTTGGACACCTTGCTCCACTGACCCTTTCCGCGGGTCAGTACGCCGATTTCCGTTAACCGGCGATCGTCCGCTAGCATTCAAATGCATCGGGGCGATTGGCGCAGTGGTAGCGCGCTTCGTTCACACCGAAGAGGTCACTGGTTCGAACCCAGTATCGCCCACCGATGGAAAGTCCGTTCAGCCCAGGAGATAGAACTGGGAGGGGCGGGCTTTTCTGTTTCCGCTCTGTTTCCACACCGAAGTTTCGGTATTCGCATTACTGTCTGACCCCCGTGAAAGAGTCTCACCATGACCGCTCCGCTCCTCGCCCACGCCACGGAATATGGCCGCATGTACGCCCGCTCCACCACGGAGCAGTTCACGGTTCCCTCCATAACCACCGTCATTGGGCAGCAGCCCCACGGACTGGACGGCTGGTTTGGTTACATGGGTGCCAGCAGCCTGGCAAAGGATCCCTCGCTGCCGGAGATTCTTGGTAGCCCCGCAAGGGTACGGCAGGCGGTGAACCGTGCGGCGAAGGCGGCCGAAACCTACCGGGACGAGGCCGCACAGCGCGGGGACCGGGTGCACAACTACTGCGAGCAGGTGGCGCTGCGCGCTCTCGGCCGGCCGCACCAGATGAAGGAAGCCCGTGACGCGCTGGCCTCCAACGGCGAGGAAGCCTTTGCCGTTCGCTTTGATGAGTGGTGGGAGTTGTTCCGGGTGGAGCCGATCGCCCCGGAGATCACCGTGTGGAACAAGACCGTGGGATATGCGGGAACACTTGACCTCGTCGCCAGGATCAACGGACGGACCTGCCTCATCGACTACAAGACCAAAGGCACAACGCGTGACGGGCTGGTCAAGCCCTTGGATGACAAGGTGGTCATGCAGCTTGTTGCCGGAATGAAGGCAGAGGAAAGCCTGGTGGATCCCGTGGCAGGGGAGTGGGAACCGTGGCAACACGGCGATACCCCCGTCCTGCTCGCCGTGGCCATCGGTGAAACCGAGGTCCGGCCCGTCCGCGCAAATCCGGAAGTCCTCAAGCACCACTGGTGGAAGTTCTGTGCCCTGCGGCGGGTGTGGGAAATGTCCGCGGACACCGTCAGCGCCGGGCCCGCGCTGCTGCCGCTGGCACCGCCGGTGTTTTCCTGACAGCCACTAAACTGGACTGGATCCGTATACCCGTTCACCGTGAGGAAACGACTGCACATGGCAATTCTGAATATCCGTATCATCGGCGATCCCGTGCTTCGCACGGTTGCCGACCCTGTCACGGATTTCGGGCCGGAGCTGGCCAGGCTCGTTGCCGACATGACCGAAACGATGGAGGACGTGGAGGGCGCAGGCCTTGCCGCGCCACAGATCGGAGTCAGCCTCCGGGTCTTCACCTACCGGATCGGCGGCGTTGAGGGTCACGTCATCAACCCGGTGCTGGAAAACAGTGAGGATTTCCAGCCGGACGAGGTGGAGGGGTGCCTTTCCATTCCCGGTCTGGGCTTCCCGGTCCGCCGCTACCGCAGTACCCGCGTGACCGGCGTCGACGTAAACGGCAACCCCGTCTCGGTGGAGGCCGAGGGCATGCTTGCCCGCTGCTTCCAGCACGAAACCGACCACCTGGACGGCATCCTCTTCACTGACCGGCTCGAAGGTGAGGACCGCAAGGCTGCCCTGCGGTCCATCCGCAACGCCAACTACGACTCCATCACCGAAAAGACCACCGCCAAGCGCGCCAAGACCGTCGGCTCCAGTTTCGGCGGCGGCAGCTTCAGGGCGGCAGCGTCCGGAACCGGCAGCTTCGGCGCTGCCGGATGAGGGTCCTCTTTGCCGGAACACCTTCCGTAGCTGTCCCCTCGCTGGATGCGCTGGTGGCCGCCGGCTTCGAAATCGTCGCGGTGCTGACCCGGCCGGACGCGCCGGTGGGACGCAAGCGTGTGCTCACGCCGTCGCCCGTTGCTGCCCGTGCGGCCGAGCTCGGCATCGACGTCATCCACGCGTCCCGGGTGGACGCTGCCGTCACGGAACGGATCGCTGAAGCCCGTCCCGACGTCGCGGCGATCGTCGCCTACGGCGGGCTTGTGCCCCGGGCGGCCCTGGACGTTCCGCAGCACGGCTGGATTAACCTGCACTTCTCACTGCTGCCGGCCTGGCGCGGTGCGGCTCCCGTGCAGCGGGCCGTCATCGCAGGTGACGACATCACCGGTGCCGTGACTTTCCAGCTCGAGGAGGGGCTCGACACGGGTCCTGTCATCGGCACGCTGACCGAGGCGGTCGGCCCGGAGGACACCTCTGGGGCGTTGCTTGAGCGGCTGTCCCACAGTGGCGCCGTCCTGCTCGCCCAGACGCTGTCCGCCGTCGCGTCCGGTGCGGCGTCGGCCCGTCCCCAGCAGGGCGAAGTGACCCACGCGCCCAAGCTTGGCCTCGACGACGGCCGCATCGAATGGTCGGAACCGGCCCTGTCCGTGGGCCGCCGCGCCCGCGGCGTGACGCCCGAACCCGGAGCCTGGACCACCCTTGACGGCCAGCGGCTGAAGCTTGAGCCAGTGCGGCTCCGGCCCGACGTTACAGATGTTCGGCCGGGACAACTGGCTTTGGCCGGCAAGAGCGTGTTGGTGGGCACGGGTTCGCACGCCGTCGAACTCACCAAGGTGCAGCCTGCCGGCAAGAAAATGATGACCGCAGCCGACTGGGCCCGCGGCCAGTCTTCCCTCGAAAGCGTGGTATTTCAATGAGTGACTCCGGCAGAAGCGGATCCGGGCAGGGACGTTCCAGCCGCGGTGGCCAGCGAGGTTCAGGCACCGGCGGTTCAGGGGCTGGCGGTCCAGGGGCCGGCGGTTCTGACCAGCGCCGGGGCGGCGGAGGAGCCAGCCGGCGCAATGCGCAGGGCAGGGAGCGGAACCGCGGCCCGCAGCGCAGCTTCACCGAGAGCGCCCCGTCACAGCGCACCCGCAGGGCGGACCCCGCCAGGCTGGTGGCCTTTGAAGTGCTGCGTGCGGTTGCGGCCGAGGACGCCTATGCCAACCTCGTGCTGCCGGCGCGCATCCGTCAGCACGGCCTCGACCGGCGCGACGCCGGATTCGCCACGGAACTGAGCTACGGTGCCCTGCGGAACCAGGGCACGTACGACGCCATCCTCGCCCGCTGCGTGGACAGGGCCCTGGACAAGCTGGATCCGGCTGTCCTGGATGCCCTGCGCATCGGGGTCCACCAGCTGGTGGCCATGCGCGTACCCGCCCACGCGGCCCTGGACCAGACGGTCGGCCTGGCGCGGGCCGTCATCGGTGCGGGTCCGTCCGCTCTGATTAATGCCGTCCTCCGGAAGGTGGCGGCCCGCAGCCTGGACGAGTGGCTGGACGAACTTGTTGCCGGCGAGCAGGACGAGACCAAGGTTGCCTCCGTCCGGTACGCCCATCCCGAGTGGATTGTCCGTGCACTGCGGCAGTCGCTGGTGGCCCACGGCCGCCCGGTCGGCGAGATCAATGACCTCCTGGAAGCCGACAACGCCGCCCCCGTGGTCAACCTGGTGGCGCTTCCCGGGCTGGGAAGCCTGGACGAGGCCCTGGAGAACGGAGCCGTCCCCGGCGAACTCGTGGAGGGATCCGCCCTTTCGAGCGGTGGTGACCTCGGCCGGCTGGAGTCCGTCAGGTCCGGCACCACACGCGTGCAGGACGTCGGTTCCCAGCTGGTGGCCCGGGCGCTGGCGGCGGCCAGTCTTGAGGCAGGAGTTGGCGGCCAGTCCACAGAAAACGCTGGGGAGGCCTGGCTCGACCTCTGCGCCGGCCCCGGCGGCAAGGCAGCCCTGCTGGCCGCGCTGGCGAAGGAACGCGGAGCCACGCTCCTGGCCAACGAACCCGCACCGCACCGGGCCAAACTGGTCAGCCAGGCACTGTCCGCTGTTCCATCGGAGGTCTGGGCCGTCAGGACCGGTGACGGCCGGGAGGTTGGCTCGGAACAGCCCGCCGCCTTTGACCGTGTGCTGGTGGACGTGCCGTGCAGCGGACTCGGAGCCCTGCGCCGCCGGCCCGAATCCCGCTGGCGCCGCACACCGAAGGACCTTGCCGATCTGGGTCCGCTGCAGCGCGAACTGCTGAACTCTGCCTTGGCGGCTGTGCGGCCCGGCGGCGTGGTGGCCTATGTGACCTGCTCACCGCACCCGGCCGAAACCACCGCTGTGGTCAGCGACGCCCTCCGGAAACGCGATGACCTGGAACTTCTGGATGCCGGCAGCGTTCTGGACGCTGTCAGCCTGGGCGGCAACCTTGGGGCGGGGCATGAGAAGGCAGCCCAGCTGTGGCCGCACGTCCACAGCACGGACGCCATGTTCCTCGCCCTCATCCGCCGCAAGCGCTGAGTTCCTGCAAACGCTGAGTTCCCCGTAAGCGTTGAGTTTCCCAATGACCGTTTCCACACCCCGGACTTCCGTCCCGCGAAAGGACCCCGCATGACGCAGTGCTGCATCAACCCCAGCATCCTCTCCGCCGACTTCGTGAACCTCGAAGCCGAGCTGCAGAAAATCAGCAACGCTGATTCCGTCCATGTGGATGTGATGGACAACCATTTTGTCCCCAACCTCACCCTGGGACTTCCCGTGGTCCAGCGGATCCAGGCGGTCAGCCCGGTTCCGCTGGACGCCCACCTCATGATTTCCGACGCCGACCGCTGGGCGCCCGGTTATGCGGACGCCGGCCTTGCCTCCGTGACGTTCCACGCCGAGGCGTCCATCGCGCCGGTGAAGCTGGCCCGGGAGCTGCGGGCCCGGGGTTCGAAGGCCGGGATGGCGCTGCGGCCGGCCACCGCGCTGGAGCCCTACCTGGACATGCTTTCGGAGCTGGACATGCTGCTGATCATGACAGTGGAGCCCGGTTTTGGCGGCCAGGCGTTCTTGGACCTCACGCTGCCCAAGATCCGCCGTGCCCGCGCCGCGATCGAGGGATCCGGCGTGAACGTCGCCATCCAGGTTGATGGCGGAATTACCGAGGAAACCATCGTCCGTGCCGCGGAGGCCGGGGCCAACGTCTTCGTCGCCGGATCCGCCGTGTACGGCGCCGCGGATCCGTCCGGCGCCATCGACCGGCTGCGCAAGGCCGGCAGCCTTTAGCCCTGACTCCTCCATGACGGCCGCATGACGGTTTGTAGCGGGAATAGCCTGGGCACCCGCCGAGTTGTGTCAGAATAGCAACACACAATACGTGCTCCGGGGTCGGTGTAAGTCCGAACCGGCGGTGATAGTCCGCGACCCGCGAGCCGGTGTTTCCTTCACGGAAGCCCGGCGGACGGTTGAACTGGTGAAATTCCGGTACCGACAGTTAAAGTCTGGATGAGAGAAGCACGTACAGCTGTACTTGTGGCGTTCCAGGACGCCGCTGCGTTTCGCTGTCGTATACCCCCGGAGCAGTCTCGGCTCTTGAGGGAAGGAACGACACACTCGCATGGACATCCTGCGCTGGCTCTTCGAGGCACAGATCCCCGTGGGCGGATCAGTCCTTATTCTCCGCGAAGTGCTGGGAAACATCTTCGGCCTGGCCAGTGCCCTCGGCGGCATGCGGCGCAAGGTCTGGGCCTGGCCGGTGGGCATCGCCGGCAACCTCCTTCTGCTGACGGTCTTCCTGGGCAACGTCTTCGGCTCCGCCACGCCGGCCACCCTCTGGGGCCAGGCCGGGCGGCAGGTCATGTTCATCATCGTGGCCGTCTACGGCTGGCAGCGCTGGCAGCAGAGCCGCCGGGCGTCAGGCTCCTCGACGGCGATCGCACCCACGTGGGCCAGTGCCAGGACCCGGGTGGCGCTGGTACTCGCGCTGGTGGCCGGCACCGCTGCCCTCACCCCGCTCTTCGACTCCCTGGGCTCCTACCCGCCGGTGTGGGCTGACGCCTGGACGTTTATGGGCTCGCTCCTTGCCACGTACGGCATGGCCCGAGGCTGGACCGAGTTCTGGCTGATCTGGGTTGCCGTGGACGTGGTAGGCGTTCCGCTGCTCTTCAGCGCCGGATACTTCGCCAGCGCCTTCATGTACCTTTTCTACGGCTTCTTCACCCTTGCCGGCTTCATCGTCTGGTGGCGGGCGTCCCGGGTCCAGGCTGGCCCGACTGCAGTCGGTGACGCCGCCGTCAAGGTTGAGACCGCCTTCCCGGATCCGGCGGTGTCCAAGTGACCGGCCTTCAAACAAACGGCCAGCCGGCACCGGCCTTCACCCCCGCTGAAACAGCCGCCATGGACACAGCCCTGGAAGCCGCCCTGCAGGGCCCCCGGGGTGCCAATCCGCTGGTGGGCGCCGTCGTCGTCGGACCTGACGGTAGCCAGCTGGCCACGGGTTACCACCGCGGTGCCGGCACCGCGCACGCCGAAGCCGACGCGATAGCGGTGGCGATCAGCGCCGGCGTCGACCTTCACGGATCCACCATGGTGGTCACTCTCGAGCCGTGCAATCATGTGGGCCGGACGGGGCCGTGCGCGCAGGCCATCGTCGACGCCGGGATAGCGAACGTCGTGTACGCGGTCGATGACCCCCATGACCCCGCCGCCGGCGGGGCCGCCACCCTGCGGGCAGCGGGGGTCAGCGTGCGCAGCGGACTGGCCGCCGAGCGTGCGCTGGAGCTGAACCGGCGCTGGTTCCAGGCCGTCGACGCCAAGCGCCCGTTCGTCACCCTGCACATCGCCCAGACCCTGGACAGCCGGATCGCGGCCGAGGACGGCACCAGCCAGTGGATTTCCAGCCCGGAGTCGCTGGCGGACAACCACGGCATCCGGAGCCGCATCGACGCCATCCTGGTGGGAACACAGACCGTGCTGGTGGACAACCCCCGCCTCACAGCCCGCGACGCCAACGGCGATACCACCGGAAAGCAGCCGCTGCGCGCCGTCATGGGACTTCGGGACGTGCCTGAAGACGCCGCCGTGCGCGGCGACGATGGCAAGGTCCTGCACCTGCCCACAAGGGACCCGCAAGAGGCCCTGGCCATGCTGTTCGCCGCGGGCACCCGGCACGTCATGGTGGAGGGCGGATCGAAGATCCTCAGCGCCTTCCTGGGCGATGGACTTGTGGATGAACTCATCGTTTACCTGGCCCCCACGCTGCTGGGCTCCGGAACGCCGGCACTCAACGGCCTCGGCATCGGAACGCTGGCGGAGGCGCAGCGCTGGGAATGGGATGCCGCGTCCGGCGGCGCGGTCCAGTTCCTCGGCAGGGACCTTCGCCTGCACCTGATCCCGGAGGCAGCGGCAGTACCCCAGGACCCGCCCGCAGCGGCACTGCCAGCATCAACACAATCGGCATCAACACAATCAGCATCAACGCAACCAGCATCAACGCAATCAACGTCAACCGATTCACTACCTGCCCGCACAGCAGCGGGCACAGCCATGGGAGGCTACTGATGTTCACCGGAATTATCGCCGAACAGGGAAAGGTCCTGTCCGTGGACCGGAACGGGGACTCAAGCGCAACGCTGCGCCTGCACGCCCCCGGAACCGCTGACGGCCTGCCGCTGGGCGGCTCGATCGCCGTCAACGGCGTTTGCCTCACCGCCACGGCGATCGACGGCAAGGACTTCAGCGTCGACGTCATGGGCGAGACCCTCATCCGCAGCACCATCGGCGAGCTTGCGGCGGGCGACCCCGTCAACCTGGAACGCTGCGTCCCCGCCGGCGGGCGCCTCGACGGTCACGTGGTCCAGGGCCATGTGGACGGTGTCGGCGAACTGCTCGAACGCGAGCCGCAGGGAAACTGGGAACGGCTCAGGTTCGGCGTACCCCAGCGGCTTGCCCGCTACATCGCGGAAAAAGGGTCCATCGCCATCGACGGCGTCTCCCTCACCGTCACCGAGGTCAGCCCGGCAGCAGAGACGGCGCCGTGGTTCGAAGTGGGGCTCATCCCCACCACCCTGGCCGACACCGGCCTCGGAGCCAAGCCTGCCGGCAGCAGGGTGAACCTTGAGGTCGATGTACTGGCCAAGTACACCGAGCGGCTCCTTGCTTTCCGCACGGAAGGCACAGCAGGCACGGAGTTCGCCGCAGCAGGCACAGCAGTTACTGAAGGCACAGCAGCTACGGAAAACGAGGTTCAGCGGTGAACGGCACGGCAAAGCTCGACGCGGCGGTATCCGACGCACTGACCTCGGTTCCCCTGAAGCTCGACCCGATCGAGGACGCCGTCCGCGCGATGGCGGCCGGCAAGCCGGTCCTGGTGGTGGACAACGAGGACCGGGAAAACGAAGGCGACATCATCTTCGCCGCCCAGCACGCCACCCCGGCGCTCATGGGCTGGACCATCCGGTACAGCTCTGGCGTCATCTGCGTGCCGCTGGACGGTGCCCGGGCCGACGCGCTGGAACTTCCGCCCATGGTGAAGGTCAACCAGGACTCGAAGGGTACGGCCTACACCGTGTCCTGCGACGCCGCCACCGGCGTGAGCACCGGCATCTCCGCCACCGACCGGGCGCTCACCGCCCGCGTCATAGCGGACCCGCAGAGCGGCCCGGACACGCTGACCCGTCCCGGGCATATTTTCCCGCTGCGGGCCGTTAATGGGGAGTGCGTGAACGCCCCGGCCACACCGAAGCGGCCGTCGACCTCTGCCGGCTTGCCGGACTGGAGCCGGTGGGCGTGATCGCCGAAGTGGTGTACGACGATGGTGAGATGATGCGGCTGGACGGACTCCGGGTTTTCGCTGCCGAGCATGGCTGCCCCTTGATCTCGATTGAGGACCTGGTTGCCTATCTGGGAGCTGACCACCGTGTATCTTCACAGGAGAGCAGTTTGGAAGTCAGTCCGGCCGGAGAAGGGGAAACACGATGACGGCACCTCAAGCAGTGGAACCGAGCAGCAACGGCCGGTCGCCGCATCCGGTGAGCAAAGGGCCCGTGGTGCAGCTGCCTACGGCGTTCGGTAGTTTCGTGTCGCAGGCCTGGACCGATCTTGTGACCGGCGCCGAACACCTTGCCGTCAGTTCCCCGAATCCGCCCAAAGACGGGAAGGCGCCCCTCGTGCGCCTGCATTCGGAATGCCTCACCGGCGATGTATTTGGCTCCTACCGCTGCGACTGCGGCGAGCAGCTCGCGTACGCCCTGGAGCTGATCGCCGAGAACGGCGGCACGCTGCTGTACCTGCGCGGCCAGGAAGGCCGCGGCATCGGGCTGGCCAACAAGATCAAGGCCTACGCCCTGCAGGAGGCCGGGTTCGACACCGTCGAGGCCAACGAGCAGCTGGGACTGCCCGTGGATGCCCGCTGCTACAAGGCTGCGGCGCAGATCCTGGCCGAGATGGGCCTGCGCGAGATCCGGCTGCTGAGCAACAACCCGGACAAGCAGAACCGCCTGGCCACGGCCGGCGTCAAGGTCGTCGAGATGGTGCCCACCGAGGTGCCGTCCCGCGAACAGAACCTCCGGTACCTGCAGACCAAAAAGGACCGCATGGACCACCTGCTGACCCTCGACACCGAGACCGCGGGCCTGCCCCGCACCGGCACTGACACTTTCGACATCGAACAAGACTGAACGGACTACGAAGACCTTATGAGCGGACACGGCGCACCCCAGATTGACCTGACCACCCTCGACCCCGCTGAAACCTCGCAGTTGAAGCTGGCGATCGTGGCGGCAAGCTGGCACACGCAGATCATGGACGGCCTCCTGGACGGCGCCCTGCGGGCTGCCAAGGACGCCGGCATCAACGAGCCGACGGTGCTGCGCGTACCGGGCAGCTTTGAGCTTCCGGTCGCTGCCGCGAGGCTGGCACCGCACTTTGACGCCGTCGTCGCCCTCGGCGTCGTCATCCGCGGCGGTACGCCGCACTTTGACTACGTCTGCCAGGCCGCGACGTCGGGACTCACCGACGTGAGCGTCAACACCGGCGTGCCGGTGGGGTTCGGGGTGCTCACCTGCGACACCGAAGAGCAGGGGCTGGACCGGGCAGGACTGCCCGGATCCTCCGAGGACAAGGGGCATGAGGCCGTCACGGCAGCGCTGTCCACGGCACTTTTGCTCAAGAACTACTAGAAGTATTCCCCAGTTCCGGGGCAGCTGCGGGGATGCGGGCGCAAGCACACGGCGTGTGTATTCGCTCACATCCCCGCCGTCATGGAACTGCCCGACAGGCGGGCCCCCGCCCCGAGCAAGTAGGCTGGAGGGCGTGAAGAATTTCGAGACGCTGTTCGCAGAACTGAGCGAGAAGGCAGCGACCCGCCCCGAGGGCTCCCGCACGGTCGCTGAACTGGAGTCGGGAATCCACGGCATCGGCAAGAAAGTCGTGGAGGAAGCGGCCGAAGTCTGGATGGCGGCCGAGTACGAATCCGACGAAGCCGCCGCCGAGGAGATCTCGCAGCTCCTGTACCACCTGCAGGTCCTGATGCTCGCCAAGGGACTCAGCCTGGAAGACGTCTACAAGCATCTCTAGCCGCCTCTGCGTGGCCCCGCTTGCCTGACACAACCTTCCAAACCAGAAAGACCTCCTAATGCTGCGTGTAGCCGTACCCAACAAGGGATCCCTGTCCGAAGCCGCCTCCGCCATGCTGTCCGAGGCCGGCTACCGCCAGCGCCGCGACACCCGCGAGCTGGTCATGGTGGACCCCGACAACGACATCGAGTTCTTCTTCCTCCGCCCCCGCGACATCGCCGTTTACGTCGGGCAGGGAACGCTCGACGTCGGAATCACCGGCCGCGACCTCCTGCTGGACGCGCAGGTGGAGGCTGAGGAACTGCTTCCGCTCGGCTTCGCCGCCTCGACGTTCCGCTTCGCCGGGCCGATCGGCGACTTCCGCACGGTAGATGAACTCGAAGGCAAGCGGCTTGCCACCAGCTACGACGGTCTCCTGCGCGATTACCTGGCGGAGCGCGGCATCAAGGCGAAGGTGGTCCGGCTGGACGGCGCCGTGGAATCCTCCGTGCGTCTCGGCGTCGCGGATGCCATCGCCGACGTCGTGGAAACGGGCAACACCCTCAAGGCCGCCGGCATGGAAATTTTCGGGGATCCGATCCTGAAGTCCGAGGCCGTCCTCATCCGCCGCACCGGCGACGGCGGGGCTGCCAATGGCACGGCCAAGGAGATCGAGGTCCTGATCCGCCGCCTGCAGGGTGTGCTGGTGGCGCGGCAGTACGTGCTCATGGACTACGACATCCGCAAGGAGCTCGTGGAGCAGGCCGCCGGCCTCACGCCCGGACTGGAATCACCCACCGTCTCGCCGCTGCGCGATTCCGAATGGGTGGCCGTCCGCTCCATGGTGCCCAAGAAGGAAACCAACCGGATCATGGACGAGCTGTACGACCTCGGCGCCCGCGCCATCCTGGTCAGCAGCATCCACGCCTGCCGGATCTGACCCGGTTTCCCTCAGACAGCACACCCAGCAGTACAACAGGAGAAGTCATGGCTGTAGCCGTCCGCGTTATCCCCTGCCTGGACGTTGATGCCGGCCGAGTGGTCAAGGGCATTAATTTTCGAAGGCCTTCGCGACGCCGGGGACCCAGTGGAACTGGCGCACCGTTACGACAACGCCGGCGCCGACGAACTCACCTTCCTGGACGTGACCGCGTCCTCCGGCAATCGGGAGACCACGTTCGACGTCGTCCGCCGCACCGCCGAGGAAGTGTTCATCCCACTCACCGTCGGCGGCGGCGTCCGCGGCGTTGCCGAGGTGGACAAGCTGCTGCGCTTCGGCGCCGACAAGGCCTCCATCAACACCGCCGCCGTGGCGCGCCCCGACGTCATCGACGAAATCACCCGGCACTTCGGGTCCCAGGTGCTGGTGCTGTCCGTGGACGCCCGGCGCGTGCGCCCCGGATCCCAGCCCACGCCGTCGGGCTTTGAAGTGACCACGCACGGTGGCCGCCAGGGCACCGGAATTGACGCCGTTGCCTGGGCCAAGGAAGCGGCGGACCGCGGGGTCGGTGAGATCCTGCTGAACTCGATCGACGCCGACGGCACCAAGGACGGCTTCGACCTCGAGCTCATCCGGCTGGTCCGGGCCGCAGTCAAGGTTCCGATCATCGCCTCCGGCGGTGCCGGGGAACCGGCCCACTTCGCGCCCGCCGTCCAGGCCGGAGCGGACGCCGTGCTGGCCGCCTCGATCTTCCACTGGGGCCCGGACGACATGATGTCCCAGGTCAAGGCCGCAATCCGCGACGCCGGCTTCGAGGTCCGCTGACCCAACCCACTCGCAGTTGTTGTCGTTTTGAGCGCTCAAAACGACAACAACTGCGAGCCAGTTTGGTTACAGCCCTACTTCGGCAGACTGGAGGAGCGCGACGGCGTCCGGCTGGCCTTCGAAGGTCACCAGCGCATGGCGGGTGCGGCCGTGGGCGTGCATCAGCAGCTCACCGGGTTCCCCCACGATAGCCACGGACACAGGTGCGCGCTTGGCCACGTGCCTGGGGCCCGAGGGGCTGACCAGGACGATGCCGAGGTCCACGCCGCGGTAGAGGATGGCTGCCCGCTTGACGAGCTCATCCCACAGGGCGTCCGAGTATTCCGCGTCGAGGGCACGGGGGGCCCAGCGGTCAACGGCGCGCCGGATGTCCTCCGTGTGGACGAAGTATTCGATCAGGTTGGAACTCTCATCCAGCGCCTTGATCTTCATGGGCGAAAGCGCGGGCGGGCCTGCGCGGAAGGAGTTCACGAGCTTGGCATACTCGTCGGGGGTCCGGAGCTTTCCGGCTAGGCGGGCGGTTGCCTTGTCCGAGGCCTTGGACAGGCTCTTGATGATCAGGCCCAGCCCGACGGCAGCTTTCCGCTCCCGCAGGTAAAGGTGGGCTGCGAGATCCCTGGTCTGCCAGCCCTTGCAGAGCGTGGGGGAGTCAGGACCGGCCGCAAGCAGGGTCTCGGCCAGGACTTCTCGGGACGGATCGACGAAATGCATCACTTGGAAAACTAGCACGTCCCCGGGAGAGTTGCGCAGTCTGTTGATCCAGGTGAATTTGTGCCCCTGTTCACCGGGACGGCCGGCTGAGTTCACCGGGGCGGCCGGCTGACAGGCGGCCTTCGTGCCAGCGTCCCGGCGGGGGCACTAGACTTGACGTGATGTCTGAGCAGCCCACCCCCAGCCCTGCCCCCGCCGCCACGGCCGGTGCCCCTTCGTCCGACGCCGGCGAAAGCGTCCTGCCAGGAAGCCCCCTTCCCGCCGGGATCGCCTCGGCGCTCAAGCGCGACGGTGCCGGACTTGTGGCTGCCATCGTGCAGCAGTTCGACACCAATGAGGTCCTCATGCTGGGCTGGATGGACGACGAAGCCCTGAACCGGACCATGACCACGGGCCGCGTGACGTTCTACTCGCGCTCCCGCCAGGAGTATTGGCGCAAGGGTGACACGTCCGGCCACGTGCAGTGGGTCAAGTCGGTGGCCCTGGACTGCGACGGCGATGCCCTCCTCGTGCGGGTGGACCAGGTGGGCGCGGCATGCCACACCGGTACACGGACCTGCTTCGACGGCCGGGCCTTCGACGTGGTGGCAGGTTCGGCCAGCTAGCGGCCGAAGCCCTTCCACCCAACAGGCCTCCACACTAGCGGGCCTCTTCCACCAAGTGGCACCTCCACCCAACAGGCACTACCAAGAACAGACGGAGAACCAATAGCGATGCAGGACCTCGGAATCATCAGCCCTGGCCTCGAAGAATTCCGGGAACTCGCCGCCCACAGCCGCGTCATCCCTGTCCGGCTGAAGGTGCTGGCGGATGCCGAAACGCCGATCGGGCTGTACCGGAAACTGGCGCAGGGCCAGCCGGGCACGTTCCTCATGGAGTCGGCGGCCGTCGGCGGCGCCTGGTCCCGCTACTCCTTTATTGGCTCCAAGTCCCGGGCCACGCTGACCACCAAGGACGGGCAGGCGCACTGGCTGGGCGAGCCGCCGGCCGGTGTGCCCGTGGACGGAAACCCTGTTGACGCCATCCGCGACACCATCGAGGCGCTGCGCACCGACCGGTTCGACGGGCTTCCGCCGTTCACCTCGGGGCTGGTGGGCTTCCTGGGCTGGGAGACCGTCCGCCACTGGGAAAAGCTGACCAGCCCGCCCGAGGACGACCTGCAGCTTCCGGAGCTTGCGCTGAACCTCGTAACCGACATGGCCGTCCACGACAATATGGACGGCACCGTGCTGCTGATCGCCAACGCCATCAACTTCGACAACAGCTCCGAGCGCGTGGACGAGGCCTGGCATGACGCCGTGGCCCGGGTGAAGGAACTGCTGGCACGCATCAGCACCCCGGTGCTCCAGCCGGTATCCGTGCTGGAGCCGGCGGCCCTCGATTTTGCCGCCAGCGTCCAGGAGCGCTGGCACGAGCCCGACTACCTCGCCGCCCTCGACCGAGGCAAGGAGGCGATCGTAGACGGCGAAGTCTTCCAGGTGGTCATCTCCCGCCGCTTCGAGATGGAATGCGGAGCGTCTCCGCTGGACGTCTACCGGGTGCTGCGCAACACCAACCCGAGCCCGTACATGTACATCTTCAGCCTCGAGGACGCCGCCGGCCGCCAGTATTCGATCGTCGGCTCGTCGCCGGAGGCTCTCGTGACCGTCACCGGCGAGGACGTCATCACCCACCCGATTGCCGGGTCCCGGCCGCGCGGCAAGACCGTGGACGCGGACAAGGCGATGGCCGAGGAACTCCTCGCGGACCAGAAGGAACGGGCGGAGCACCTCATGCTGGTGGACCTGTCCCGGAACGACCTGTCGAAGGTCTGCGTGGCCGGTTCCGTGGACGTCACCCAGTTCATGGAGGTGGAGCGGTTCAGCCACATCATGCACCTGGTATCCACCGTCGTCGGACGCCTGGCCCCCACGGCCAAGGCCTATGACGTCCTGAAGGCTACCTTCCCGGCCGGCACCCTCTCCGGCGCCCCGAAGCCCCGCGCCCTGCGCCTCCTTGATGAACTGGAGCCCCACCGGCGCGGCATCTATGGGGGAGTCGTGGGCTATCTGGACTTCGCGGGCGACATGGACATGGCCATCGCCATCCGCTCCGCGCTGCTGCGCGAGGGACGCGCCTACGTCCAGGCCGGCGGCGGCATCGTGGCGGATTCCAGCAACCCGGCCGAGGCGCAGGAAACCGTCAACAAGGCGGCGGCCCCGCTGCGGGCTGTGCACACGGCCGGCTCGCTGCACAACATCACTTCGGATTCCGTCGGCGCCCCCGATTCCGTAACCGAGGCAAACTCCTGATGGCGGTACCCGCAGGATCCGCCACCCCCGCCAAAGCGCGCAGCACGGTTCCGGGCTGGGCCCGCAAGTCCACGGTGGTGCTGCTGATCGCAGCCCTGGCGCTGGCGGTCTTCGGCACCACAACGCAGACCTGGCTGACCGTCCATCTCGACCCCCAGCAGCTGGGCCAGGCCGGCGGAAGCGAAGGCGGCCTCCAGGTCCAGGGCAGCAAAGCCGCCACCACGGTCACGGCCCTGGCCCTCGTCGCACTGGCGGGCGGGCTCGCGGCCTCCATCGCCGGAAGGATCGCCCGCTGGGTCATTACGGCCATCATCGTGCTCGCGGCGGTTGGCATTATTGCCGCAGCCGCCACTGTCCTCGCTGATCCGCTGGCCGCGGCCCAGGGATCCATCGCCGCCGCCACCGGCGTCTCAGGAGGGACAGCGGACGTGAGCGTCAGTGCCTTCCCGGTGCTGGCCGTCGTCGCAGGTTCCCTGCTGGCCGCCGGCGGCCTGCTGGTGGTTCCGGCCGGGCGGTACTGGAAGTCCCGCACCAAGTACGACGCCGCCGCGGCCGGTCCCGCGGGCAGCCAGAGCGGCCCGGTGGACGAGATCGACAGCTGGGACAGGCTCTCCCGGGGCGACGACCCCACCTGAGCCGGCGGGTCACGCAGCCACGCGCCGCGGCCGCGATGCCGAAGGCCGCGGCAAAAAATGGCAGAATGTAAGCAGTATTGATCCTGAGGAGATTCACATGAGCAAAGCCACTGTTTCCGGTACGAAGCCCGCCGCCCCCAAGGAGCACCACGGCATCGACCACAGCATCGACCTGGGCCACGGCAACAGCCCGGCCGCCTGGACCTGCGTGATCGTTATGCTCATCGGCGCCCTCATCAGCTCCATCGCGTTCGTCATCGCCAACACTCCGATCTTCTGGGCCGGCATCGCCGTCATGGTCCTGGGCCTGCTGGCCGGCTTCATCATGCGCAAGGCCGGCTACGGCGTGGGCGGCAGCAAGATCAAGAACAGCCACTAACTGTGACAGTTCTCGACGACATCAACGCCGGTGTCAGGGAGGACATGGAGGACCGGAAGCGCCTCGTGTCCCTCGCGGAGCTTAAGGACCGCGCCCTGGCGGCGGCTCCTGCCCGTGACGCCTGGGCCGCTCTCGGCGGCGCGTCCGCGGACCGCGGCGAGCTCAGGGTTATCGCCGAGATCAAGCGCCGCAGCCCGTCCAAGGGCGACCTCGCCAGCATTGCGGATCCCGCGTCGCTGGCTGTGCAGTATGCCGACGGCGGAGCCGCGGTGATCAGCGTGCTCACCGAGCAGCGCCGATTCAACGGTTCGCTGGCTGACCTCGACGCCGTGCGTGCCCGGGTGGACGTCCCGCTGCTGCGCAAGGACTTCACCCTGGACGAGTACCAGATCTGGGAAGCCCGCGCCCACGGCGCGGACCTCATCCTGCTGATCGTGGCAGCCCTGTCCGACCAGCAGCTGCGTGAATTCAGCAGCTTAAGCCGTGAGCTCGGCATGAACGTGCTGGTGGAAACGCACACGCCGGAGGAAGTCGAGCGCGCCGTGGCCGCCGACGCCCGGATCATCGGCGTCAACGTGCGCAACCTCAAGACGCTCGACGTCGACCGTTCCGTTTTCGCCTCACTCGCCGGCAGCATTCCGGCCGGCGCCGTGGTGGTGGCGGAGTCGGGCGTTCGGAACGCCGACGACGTCGCGCACTACGCGGCGCACGGGGCCAACGCCATCCTCGTGGGGGAGGCGCTCGTCAGCGATGCCACCCCGCGTGAACGAATTGCGGAGTTCACGGCGGCCGGGGCCGCGGCCATCGCCGCCCGGGCCTGAGCTCCCACCCAACCGTGGCGCCATTCGTCCGCACGACAGGCGGGCAGATGGCGCCTGACATCAATAAGAAAAAGTGAACAGGATGGTGAGACTGATGGCCGACGCGCCAACAGCCGGCTCTGACGAGGGCACGGTGGATGCATTCCTGCAGGGAGGCACCTCGCTGCGCCACGCCCCGGGACCCTACTTCGGCGCCTACGGCGGCCGCTGGATGCCTGAGTCACTGATCGCCGCCCTGGACGAACTCGAGGACACGTTCGAGAAGGCCAAGGCCGATCCCGAGTTCATCGCGCAGATCGCGGACCTGAACAAGAACTACTCCGGCCGGCCCTCACTGCTGACCGAGGCCAAGCGCTTCGCCGAGCACGCCGGCGGCGTCCGGATCTTCCTCAAGCGCGAGGACCTGAACCACACCGGCTCGCACAAGATCAACAACGTGCTAGGGCAGGCGCTCCTTGCCAAGCGGATGGGCAAGACCCGAGTCATCGCCGAAACCGGTGCCGGCCAGCACGGCGTGGCCAGCGCCACCGCCGCCGCCCTGCTGGGTCTGGAATGCGTCGTCTACATGGGCGCTGAAGACTGCCGCCGGCAGGCGCTCAACGTGGCCCGGATGGAACTCCTGGGCGCCACGGTCATTCCCGTTACCAACGGTTCGCAGACCCTGAAGGACGCCATCAACGAAGCCCTCCGGGACTGGGTAGCCAACGTCGGCAACACCCACTACCTGCTGGGCACGGCAGCGGGCGCCCACCCGTTCCCGGCCCTGGTCCGCTACTTCCACGAAGTCATCGGCGAAGAGGCCCGCGCCCAGATCCTGGAGCAGGCCGGCCGGCTGCCGGACGCCGTCTGCGCCTGCATTGGCGGCGGGTCCAACGCCATCGGCATCTTCCATGGCTTCCTCGATGACCCCTCCGTGAAGATCTACGGTTTCGAGGCCGGCGGCGACGGCGTCGAAACCGGCCGGCACGCGGCCACCATCACGCTCGGCCGGCCCGGCGTGCTGCACGGCGCCCGGTCCTACCTGATGCAGGACGACGACGGCCAGACCATCGAGTCGCACTCCATTTCCGCCGGGCTCGACTACCCCGGCGTAGGACCCGAGCACTCCTACCTCGCCGACATCGGACGCGTCAGCTACGAGCCCATCACGGACAGTGAAGCCATGGAAGCCTTCAAGCTCCTGTGCCGCACCGAGGGCATCATCCCCGCGATCGAGTCCTCCCACGCCCTCGCCGGCGCCATCAAGGTGGGCCAGCGGCTGGCAGCGGAGGCCGGCACCGCCGGGGCGTCGGACAAGATCGTGGTGGTGAACCTGTCCGGCAGGGGAGACAAGGACGTGGCCACCGCTGCGGAGTGGTTCGACCTCCTGGACAAGGACTCGGCCGAGGCAGTCATCGGCAAGGAAGGGGAGCAGCTGTGACTACAGCGGACATCACCAGCAAGTCGGCCATCGCCATCGACAAGGCCCGCGCGGAGGGCCGCGCGGCCCTGATCGGCTACCTGCCCGCCGGGTACCCCAGCGTCGAGGAGACCATCGCCGCCGGCATCGCCCTGGCGCGCAACGGCGCCGACCTGATCGAGATCGGCATCCCCTACTCGGACCCGGTCATGGACGGGCCGGTCATCCAGGCGGCCACCACCGAGGCCCTTGCGAAGGGGTTCTCCGTCCGCCAGGTCTTTGACGTTATCGCCGGCATCACCAGCCAGACGGACGCCGCGGTCCTGGTCATGACGTACTGGAACCCCGTGGTCAGGATGGGCGTGGATGAGTTCTCGCGCCGCCTGGCCGAGGCCGGGGGAGCGGGGCTCATCACCCCGGACCTGATCCCGGACGAGGCAGCCGAGTGGATGGACGCGTCGGAGAAGTACGGCCTGGACCGTGTCTTCCTGGTGGCGCCCTCCTCCACCCCCGAGCGCATGCGCCGGACCGTGGACGCGAGCCGCGGCTTCGTCTACGCCGTCTCCATCATGGGCGTCACCGGCGCCCGCTCGTCGGTGAGCTCGGCGGCCGAGGACGTTGTGGCCGCAGCCAAGGCCGCCGGCGCTGAGCGCGTGTGCGTGGGTCTCGGCGTTTCCACCGCTGAGCAGGTCGCGGAAATCGCGGCCTACGCGGACGGCGTGATCGTCGGCTCGGCGCTCGTTGCGGCCGTGCGCGACGGCGGCGTGGACGCCGTCGCGCAGCTCACCAAAGACCTCAGTACCGGACTGACCAGGAAGTAACGCAACCATGCTGACGCTCCTCACCGCAGCCGCGCCGCTGGTACAGACCGGCCTGCTTTCAGCCGGTATCGTGCCCGCAAGCATCCCGAGCCCGGACTGGTCCGGGTTCGATATCCCGCTGCCGTGGGGATCGCTCCGCATCCATGCCTACGCCCTGTGCATCCTGGCGGGCATCGTCGTCGGCCTCTGGCTGACGTCGGTCCGCTGGGCCAGGCGCGGAGCGCCTGAAGGCAGTGTCTGGGACATCGCCATCTGGGCCATCCCCTTCGGCATCATCGGCGGCCGGCTCTACCACGTGTTCTCGTCCCCGGACGCGTACTTCGGTCCGGGCTTCGACGGCACCGGGGACCTGTCCCTGATCCCGCAGATCCAGCGCGGCGGCCTCGGAATCTGGGGCGCCGTGGTGCTGGGCGCCTTCGGCGCCTGGATCGGCTGCCGCCGTGCAGGGGTCAAGCTCACGGCATTCCTTGATGCCGCGGCTCCGGGGCTTCTGCTGGCGCAGGCCCTCGGCCGGTGGGGAAACTACTTCAACCAGGAGCTGTTCGGCGGCCCCACCACGCTGCCGTGGGGACTCCAGGTGGACGCGGACAACGCCAACTTCCCGGCCGGTTACCCGGCGGACACCCTGTTCCACCCGACGTTCCTTTACGAATCGCTCTGGAACATCGCGGGCGTGCTGATCCTGCTGGCCCTGGACCGCCGGTTCCACTTCCGCCGCGGCCGGCTCTTCTGGCTGTATGCCATGTACTACACGCTGGGCCGGGTCTGGATCGAAGCCATGCGGATTGACGACGCCGAGCAGATCAGCCTGTTCGGCATCACCACCCGGCTGAACGTCTGGACCAGCATCTTCGTGTTCCTCGCCGCGCTGGCCGTGTTCATCTGGCTGGGCCGGCGCAAGGACGGCAACGCGGACAGTGTCTACCTGCCGGGCCGGGAGCCCGCCCCCGTTGAGGCCGCAAAGGCCGACGGCGGGACGCCGGCCGGTGCCGGAACGCAAGGTTCGGGGTCGGTAGTTTCAAAGACGGCCGGGGAAGGGTCAAAGGACCCCGGGTCCACTCCGAATGTGACCGGCCATCCGGTCCGTGATACGGACCCTGTTGTCTCAGATAGTGAATCGCGTGGTAATCTCCCTGATAACCAAAACGGTCCCGGGCTAGCTTCTGCCCAAACGGAAGCAGTCCCGGCATCCACCGGCGGAACCCCAACCGCCGCGGAGTCGCGGAACACCGGAAAGTCCGGTGGCACAGACACCGGGACCGCACCGGAAGCCGACAGCTCACGCTAGAAGGCACCGGTACCAGGGCAGCAGAGAGTTACCGCTCGGAGCGCCCGACACCCACAGCGTCGTGGCAGAGGCCAACTCCGGTCAGCATAGAGCTGCTGACCGGTAAAGCCCCGGGGCGGAAGCCTGCGTAACTGTTAGTTCAGCACGCATGCCTGCCCTACAATTTCCAGTAAGCAGTAACACTTTGTTGTGCCCATCACAGTGGCGCTCTGAGTGGGGCCAACGTTGTCCCTTCCATACGCACGATCAGGAGGAAGGACGTCTCCCATGACCCAAACTCTTTCAAGCCCCAGCTGGTCCGAACCGAACCAGCCGGACGCTGCCATATCGCCGTTCAAGCGGTTCGCGGCGCTCCCCGAGGCAGCCGGGCTATACAACCCCGAGCAGGAGAAGGACGCCTGCGGTCTTGCGATTATCGCCACCCTGCGCGGCGAGCCCGGCTACGACATCGTCGACGCCGCCCTTACCGCCCTGCGCAACCTGGAGCACCGCGGTGCTGTCGGCGCAGACGAGGGCACCGGTGACGGCGCCGGCCTTCTGATGCAGGTGCCGGACGAGTTCTTCCGTGCCGTCGCCGAATTCGAACTTCCGGGCCCCGGCCAGTATGTGGTGGGTACCGCCTTCCTGCCTGCCGAGCAGCGCGAGGCCAGCGCCGCCAAGGCCGGCATCGAGGGCCTGGCCGCCGACGAGGGCCTGACGGTCCTGGGCTGGCGCGAGGTTCCCGTCGTCGCCGATCTTGTCGGTGCCATGGCGCGCGCCTGCATGCCGTACTTCTCCCAGCCGTTCTTCGCCTCGGCAACCGGCGAGCAGCTGGAGCGCAACGACCTGGACGGCCGCGCCTGGCGCATCCGCAAGCGCGCGCAGAACAAGTTCGGCGTCTACTTCCCGTCGCTGTCCTCGAGGACCATCGTCTACAAGGGCATGCTGACCACTGCCCAGCTGGAGCCGTTCTACCCGGACCTTTCGGACAAGCGCTTCAAGACCAAGCTGGCGATCGTCCACTCGCGCTTCTCCACCAACACCTTCCCGTCCTGGCCGCTGGCCCAGCCGTTCCGCACCATCGCCCACAACGGTGAAATCAACACCGTCAAGGGCAACCGGAACTGGATGCGCGCCCGCCAGTCGCAGCTTGCCAACCCGCTGCTGGGCGACTCGCCGGAAGAGCTGTTCCCGATCTGCACCCCGGGCGCATCCGACTCCGCGTCCTTCGATGAAGTGGCCGAACTGCTGTGGCTGTCCGGCCGCCCCATCACCCACGCGATCATGATGATGATCCCCGAGGCCTGGGAAAACCACGCCACGATGGACCCGGCACGCAAGGCGTTCTACGAGTACCACTCCCTCCTGATGGAGCCGTGGGACGGCCCCGCCGCCGTGTCGTTCACCGACGGCGCACTCGTGGGCGCCACCCTGGACCGCAACGGCCTGCGCCCCGGCCGCTACTGGATCACCGAGGACGGCCTGGTGGTTTTCGCCTCCGAGGTGGGCGTCATCGACGTCGAACCCTCCAAGGTGGTCAAGAAGGGCCGCGTCTCGCCGGGCAAGATGTTCCTGGTGGACACCGAGGCCGGCCGGATCATCGGTGATGACGAGGTCAAGGCCGAGGTTGCCGCGGCGAATCCCTGGGCCGAGTGGGTCAAGGACAACCTGATCGACCTCAACGAGCTGCCGGAACGCGAGCACGTGGTGCACACGGCCGCGTCCGTGAACATCCGCCAGCGGACCTTCGGCTACACCACCGAAGAGCTGAAGATCCTGCTGGGCCCGATGGCCCGCACCGGCGCCGAGCCGCTGGGCGCCATGGGCTCCGACACCCCGGTGGCCGTGCTGTCCAAGCGCCCCCGCCTGCTCTTTGACTACTTCGTGCAGTCCTTCGCGCAGGTCACCAACCCGCCGCTGGACGCCATCCGTGAAGAGCTGGTCACCTCCCTGACCTGCGCCATCGGCCCCAACGGCAACCTCCTGGACACCAAGCAGGTGCGCCAGCCGCAGGTCTCCCTGCCGTTCCCGGTGATCAACAACGACCAGCTGGCCAAGATCGCCAACATCGAGGACGCCGAGGGCAACCGCGTGGCCATGAAGGTCCGCGGCCTCTACCGCCCCGAGGGCGGCGAGAATGCGCTGCGTGCCCGGCTCACCGAAATCTGCGAGCAGGTGTCCGGTGCCATCAACCGCGGCGTGCAGTACGTGGTCCTCTCGGACCGCGACTCCAATGCCCAGTGGGCCCCGATCCCGTCACTGCTGCTGGTCAGCGCCGTGCACCACCACCTGCTGCGCAGCGCCAACCGCACCAAGACCGCCCTGGTGGTCGAGGCGGGCGACGTCCGCGAGACGCACCACGTGGCAGTACTCGTGGGCTACGGCGCCTCCGCCGTGAACCCGTACCTGGCCATGGAATCCGTTGAGCAGCTCATTGCTGCCGGCGACGTGGTGGGAGTGACCCCGCAGGACGGCGTCTACAACCTGATCAAGGGCCTCGGCAAGGGTGTCCTGAAGATCATGTCCAAGATGGGCATCTCCACCGTGGCGTCCTACACCGGCGCCCAGACGTTCGAGGCGCTTGGCCTGGGCCAGGAACTGGTGGACGAATTCTTCGCCGGCACGCACTCCCAGCTGGGCGGCGTGGGCCTGGATGTCATCGCGGCAGAGGTTTCCGCGCGGCACCAGATGGCCTACCCCGAGGGCGGCATCGAGCAGCCGCACCGTCCCCTGCTGGGCGGCGGCGAGTACCAGTGGCGCCGCGACGGCGAACCGCACCTCTTCAACCCGGAGACTGTCTTCCGGCTGCAGCACGCCACGCGTGAGCGCCGCTACGACATTTTCAAGGCCTACACCAAGGGCGTGGATGACCAGTCCGAGAACCTGATGACCCTGCGCGGTCTGCTCAAGTTCAAGGACGGCGCGCGTCCCGCCGTGCCGCTCGAGGAAGTCGAGCCGGTCTCCAGCATCGTCAAGCGCTTCTCCACGGGTGCCATGAGCTACGGCTCCATCTCTAAGGAAGCGCACGAGACCCTCGCGATCGCCATGAACCGGCTGGGCGGCAAGTCCAACACCGGTGAAGGCGGCGAGGACGTGGACCGCCTGCTCGATCCGGAGCGCCGTTCCGCAGTCAAACAGATTGCCTCGGGCCGCTTTGGCGTCACGAGCCTCTACCTGAGCAACGCGGACGACATCCAGATCAAGATGGCCCAGGGCGCCAAGCCCGGCGAAGGCGGCCAGCTGATGGCCCAGAAGGTCTACCCCTGGGTTGCCCGGACGCGCCACTCGACGCCCGGCGTCGGGCTCATCTCCCCGCCCCCGCACCACGACATCTACTCGATCGAGGACCTCGCGCAGCTCATCTACGATGCGAAGCGCGCGAACCCCTCGGCCCGGGTGCACGTCAAGCTCGTCTCCGAGGTGGGCATCGGCACAGTTGCCGCCGGCGTCACCAAGGCGAAGGCCGACGTCGTGCTTGTTTCCGGGCACGACGGCGGAACCGGCGCCTCGCCGCTGAACTCGCTCAAGCATGCCGGCGTGCCGTGGGAGCTGGGTCTCGCAGAGACCCAGCAGACCCTCATGCTCAACGGCCTGCGCGACCGCGTGGTGGTGCAGGTGGACGGCCAGCTCAAGACCGGCCGTGACGTTGTCATCGCCGCGCTTCTCGGCGGCGAGGAATTCGGCTTCGCCACGGCACCGCTGGTGGTTGAGGGCTGCATCATGATGCGCGTCTGCCATCTGGACACCTGCCCGGTGGGCGTTGCCACGCAGAACCCCGAACTGCGCGCCCGCTTCAGCGGCAAGCCGGAGTTCGTGGTCAACTTTTTCGAGTTCCTCGCAGAGGAAGTCCGGGAGATCCTCGCGGAGCTCGGTTTCCGGAGCATCGAGGAAGCGATCGGCCACGCCGAAATGCTGGACACCCAGGACGCCATCAGCCACTGGAAGGCCGAGGGCCTGGACCTGGATCCGATCCTGCACGGCCTCGAGTTCGACGACGACGCCCCGCTGCGGAACCTGACCGGCCAGAACCACGAGCTGGACAAGCACTTCGACCAGCGGCTCATCACCATGGCCGCCGAGGCGCTGACCGACCGTGCCCCGGTGAAGATCACGGTGGACGTCATCAACACCGACCGCTCGGTGGGCACCATGCTGGGCCACGTCGTGACCAAGACGTTCGGCACGGACGTGCTGGCCACGGACACGATTGACATCACGCTGAACGGCACCGCCGGGCAGTCGCTGGGCGCCTTCCTGCCTGCCGGCATCACGTTGCGCATGTATGGCGACTCCAACGACTACGTGGGCAAGGGACTCTCCGGCGGCCGGATCATCGTCCGCCCGGACCGCACCAACGTGTTCCAGGCCGAACGCAACGTGGTTGCCGGC
Source organism: Arthrobacter sp. UC242_113 (assembly GCF_044054585.1). Lineage (NCBI taxonomy): Bacteria > Bacillati > Actinomycetota > Actinomycetes > Micrococcales > Micrococcaceae > Arthrobacter > Arthrobacter sp. UC242_113. The sequence continues at coordinate 1,038,060 of NZ_CP171968.1, forward strand.
AACGTGATCGGCTACGGCGCCACGAGCGGCGAACTGTTCCTGCGCGGCCAGGTGGGCGAACGCTTCCTGGTCCGCAACTCGGGCGCCACCGCTGTTGTTGAAGGCATCGGCGACCACGGCTGCGAGTACATGACCGGCGGCCAGACGCTGATCATCGGCCGCACCGGCCGCAACTTCGGGGCCGGCATGTCCGGCGGTACGGCCTACGTGCTGGACCTGCGGACTGAACGCGTCAACAAGCAGGCCCTCGAGTCCGGCGAACTCCAGCTCCTTGAACTGGACGCCGAGGACCGCGACATCGTCCACGGCCTGCTGGTCAAGCACGTGGAAGAAACCGAATCCCAGCTGGCCGCGCGTCTGCTCGACAACTTCGACGACACCGCTGCCCGCATAACCAAGGTGCTGCCGCGCGACTACGCCGCAGTGCTGCAAACCCGTCTTGACGCCATCGAAGAGGGCCTTGACCCCGACGGCGAAGAAGTTTGGTCTCGAATCCTGGAGGTGACCGGTGGCTGATCCACGCGGATTTCTGAAAGTACGTCAGCGTGAAACCCAGCCGCGCCGTCCCGTTCCCGTCCGCATCATGGACTGGAAGGAAGTCTACGAGGCCCAGGAAAAGGGTGTCCTGAAGAGCCAGGCCGGCCGCTGCATGGACTGCGGCGTGCCGTTCTGCCACCAGGGCTGCCCCCTGGGGAACCTGATTCCCGAGTGGAACGACCTCATGTGGCGGGACAAGGGCGAGGAAGCGATTGAGCGGCTGCACGCCACCAACAACTTCCCCGAATGGACCGGCCGGCTGTGTCCCGCCCCGTGCGAGGCGTCCTGCGTGCTCGGCATCAACCAGCCCGCCGTGACCATCAAGCAGGTCGAGGTGTCCATCATCGATGAGGCGTTCGACAACGGCTGGGTCAACCCGCTGCCGCCGCACCGCCTCACCGGCAAGACGGTCGCCGTCGTCGGTTCCGGCCCTGCCGGCCTGGCGGCTGCACAGCAGCTGACCCGCGTGGGCCACACCGTGGCCGTCTACGAACGGGACGACAAGATCGGCGGCCTGCTGCGCTACGGCATCCCCGACTTCAAGATGGAAAAAGAGCAGGTGGACCGCCGGCTCGAGCAGATGAAGGCCGAAGGCACCCGCTTCCGCACCGGCGTCGCCGTCGGTACGGACGTCACCTGGGAGCAGCTGCGCCGCCGCTACGACGCCGTGGTCATCGCCACCGGCGCCACCGTGCCGCGTGACCTGCCCATCCCGGGCCGCGACCTCGACGGCGTGCACTTCGCCATGGATTACCTGGTTCCCTCCAACCGCGTGGTGGCAGGGGAGTCCCCGGAGAACCACATCGACGCCCGCGGCAAGCACGTGGTCATCCTCGGCGGCGGCGACACCGGTGCCGACTGCATCGGCACGGCGCACCGCCACCAGGCAGCCTCGGTGACCACCCTGGCCATCGGCAAGCAGCCCCCGGTGGAGCGAGCCGGCCACCAGCCGTGGCCGACGTTCCCCACCCTCTTCGAGGTGGCCAGTGCCCACGAGGAAGGCGGTGAGCGCACGTACCTCGCCTCCACTGTTGAGTTCGTGGGCGAGGACGGCAAGCTGACCGGCGTCAAGGTTGCAGAGACCGAATTCGTGGACGGCAAGCGCCTCCCCAAGGCCGGCACCGAGCGGATCATCCCCGCGGACCTGGTGTTCCTGTCCCTGGGCTTCACCGGACCTGAACCGGCCGGGATCACCGAGCAGGTCAACGCCGAGTTCGACGGCCGCGGCAATGTGGCCCGCGACGGCTACTACATGACCAACACCGAGGGTGTTTTCGTGGCAGGCGACGCCGGCCGCGGCCAGTCCCTGATCGTGTGGGCGATCGCCGAAGGCCGTGCCGCCGCAGCCGCGGTGGACAAGTACCTGATGGGAAGCACCATCCTTCCTGCGCCTGTGGCTCCGACGGACCGCGCCATAGCTGTCCTGTAGCGCCGATCCGGGGAATTCATCTCCGCGACAACTTAACCAATGCAAGTGACAAATAGGGTAGGTATATGAGACGCGCAAAAATTGTGGCCACCTTTGGACCGGCCATTGCCAGCTATGAAAACACCCTTGCGGTGCTGGAAGCCGGCGTTGATGTAGCCCGTATGAACATGAGCCACGGCGACTACTCCGTGCATGACAACACCTATGAAAACGTCCGAAAGGCCGCGTCCGATCTGGGCAAGGCTGTAGCCATCATGGCCGACCTGCAGGGCCCGAAGATCCGCCTGGGCCGCTTCGTTGACGGTCCCCACGAGCTGGCGGTGGGGGACATCTTCACGATCACCACTGAGGACGTTCCCGGCACCAAGGAGATCTGCTCCACCACACTCAAGAGCCTCACCGAGGACGTCAACCCGGGCGATGCGCTGCTGATCGACGACGGCAAGGTGGCGCTGCGTGCCATCGAGGTGGACGACGTCAAGGTGGTCGCCAAGGTGACCGTGGGCGGGTTTGTGTCCAACAACAAGGGCATCAACCTCCCGGGTGTTGCCGTCAACGTCCCCGCACTGAGCGAAAAGGACGAGGACGATCTGCGCTGGGCCATGCGCCGCGGCGTGGATCTCGTTGCCCTGTCCTTCGTCCGCGACGCCTCGGACATCACCCGCGTGCACGAGATCATGGACGAAGAAGGCCGCCGCGTGCCCGTGATCGCCAAGATCGAAAAGCCCCAGGCCGTGGAGCAGCTCCACGAGATCATCGACGCGTTCGACGCGATCATGGTGGCCCGTGGTGACCTCGGCGTGGAGCTTCCGCTGGAGGAAGTGCCGATCGTGCAGAAGCGTGCCATCGAGCTGGCACGCCGCTGGGCGAAGCCGGTCATCGTGGCCACCCAGGTGCTGGAGTCCATGATCGACAACCCGCGCCCGACCCGTGCGGAGGCCTCCGACTGCGCCAACGCCGTGCTCGACGGCGCCGACGCGGTCATGCTCTCCGGCGAGACCAGCGTGGGCAAGTTCCCGATCGAGACGGTCAAGACCATGGCCCGGATCATCGAGTCCACCGAGGAGCACGGCCTGGAGCGCGTCCCCCCGCTGGGCACCAAGCCCAAGACCCGCGGTGGCGCGATCACCCGTGCCGCCGTCGAGATCGCGGACCAGCTGGACGCCAAGTACATCTGTACGTTCACGCAGTCCGGTGATTCGGCACGCCGCCTGTCCCGTCTCCGCCCGATCAAGCCGGTCTTCGCGTTCACTCCGGTGGAGCACGTGTGGAACCAGCTGGCACTGACCTGGGGCATCCAGCCGCAGCTCGTTGCCACAGTAGGCCACACGGATGAAATGACCGCTCAGGTGGACCGCAGCCTGCTGGACATGGGACTGGTGGAAGACGGTGACCTCGTGGTCATCGCTGCCGGATCCCCTCCCGGAAAAGCGGGTTCCACCAACTCTCTGAAGGTCCACAAGGTGGGCGACCTCGCCGACACCACGCGCCTGGGTGAAGGCGCCGGCAAGCGGGAGAAGCTCGGCCCGTGGCCGGAAAAGAAGAAGAAGAACAAGGACAAAGCTGCAGCGGCTCCGGCTGAGTAGCTAAATTCTGAGAGGGAGGATCCCCGCCTGGACCAGTTTGCTGGTGGCGGGGGTCCTCCTTTTTTGTTTCCTGGGTTCTTTCCCGGGATTCGGGGAAAGCAGAAGGACCCCGGCGCGTTGCCGGGGTCCTTCTTGTTCGTTTGCCTTGGGGCGTTAGTTGACCTGGTTGATGATGGTCTCGGCCACTTCGCGCATGCTGAGGCGGCGGTCCATCGAGGTCTTTTGGATCCAGCGGAAGGCTTCCGGTTCCGTCAGGCCCATCTTGGTGGTCAGCAGGCTCTTGGCGCGTTCCACGAGCTTGCGGGTGGCGAACTGCTCCTGCAGGTCGGTGACCTCGGATTCGAGGGCTTTGATCTCCTCGTGGCGGGACAGCGCGATCTCCAGGGCGGGGATCAGGTCCGCAGGGGTGAAGGGCTTCACCACATAGGCCATGGCGCCGGCGTCGCGGGCGCGCTCCACGAGTTCCTTCTGGCTGAACGCGGTCAGCAGCACCACGGGGGCGATGCGAGCCTTGACGATCTTCTCGGCTGCGGAGATGCCGTCCATGACGGGCATCTTGACGTCCATGAGGACGAGGTCCGGCTTGAGCTCCTCGGCCAGCTGCACGGCCTTCTCGCCGTTGTCGGCCTCGCCGATGACGTCGTAGCCTTCGCCGCGCAGGATTTCGATGATGTCCAGGCGGATGAGGGTTTCGTCTTCGGCCACGACTACGCGGCGCGCCGGCTGGGACGTTGTGTTTGACTCCGTCGGTTCTGACACGGGATCTCCTTGAAAAGGTACGGCGGGACTATGACTATCTTAGTTGGGCCCCGCGCTTGTACTTGGATCGGCATGGCTTGTTGCGACGGCGGTGGCGCGATTCTGGCTTTTAGCCTATCTGCATGTAGAGTAATTCCGCGCACTGGTAGTGGCTGCGTTGATCACACTTCGCTGTGAGCCTACGATTGTTACTCCGTGTACTCCGCGCCCGAGTGGCGGAATTGGCAGACGCGCCGCACTCAAAATGCGGTATCGAAAGGTGTGTGGGTTCGAGTCCCACCTCGGGCACGTGTTTTCCCTGTTCAGAGGCTTTTTAGCCTCTGAGTGTGCACATTTTGTTCACTTGTGGGCCCCTTCGGGGGCCTTTTTCATTGTTGGCCAGTTGCCTCCTTGCTTGCCTTGCTGATCGACCCGGTGTCGTTCGTTACCTGTTCATGGACGTTCGTTGCCTGGGCAACATGACGTGAGAAAAATCTGGCCCGGTCTTCTTTTCCGCGTTCTTGGTACTTCACTGGGTTTGCTCCTGTCCGGTTCGTGGTGTCTTCCTGCTTCTTCATCGTTACCTCCGGCGTCTACTGCATGACTGTGTGCATCTTGGGCGGTGTTCCGACGTGAGGTGCCGGCTGCACTGTGTGTTCTTCATACCTGATCATCGCCTCCGCGTTGAACAACTACATGACGCTGGGGTTTGGAGTGAGCCGGCCGGGCGGTGGTGCCTGCTGCCTGCTGGTTGCTCATATCCCTTCATTGCCCATGCCGTGCACAGCAGCATGACCGAAGTCGACGAGAGCTCACGGGTCTGCAGAGGGCTCCGCTGACGGCCGATGAGGTGCGGGCGTAGCCGGGCGCCACGAGTCCGTTGCGCCGGGCGGCGAGCTCCTGCGAATTGATGGACATCTCTGGCGTACGACCGGGGGCCGCTTGTGCCCGCCGGTGTAGCCCTAACGGCATCCCGAGCGGGCCTTAAATAGGGCAGGGCATATGGCTATCGAGAGGGCAGTATTCGCGTGGATTTCGCGGCCGCGAAGCTAGGCTGAGTAAGCCTTGTTCTACGTGGCTTCAGCGACGCGAGCTTTCATCTGAGAGCAAGCACGGAGCCTTTCACTGCTGTAGGGTGACGATGCGGCTACTCGGTGGCGGAGATTTCCAGGATTCTCAGCGCGATGCGCAAGGCAAATTTGGTGTCGGGGTTTTCGAGCGGTGCATCCAGTAGTTCCTCGATCTTCTCGATTCTCTTGACCACCGTGTTTCGATGGAGTGCAAGGGCGCGCGACGTCTCCGCGAGGTTAGATTCGCTTTGAAGGTACGTGTTCAGCGTTTTCCTCAGATGGTCGGCGTCTGGTTCGGAGAGTCGTTTTAGAAACTTCGTGGCTTGGCGAACCAGTGCGGGATCGTGGAGCGTAGTGCGGATCAGCTGGGTGGCGGCGGATTCCTGGGCGTCCACAATCTGCCGGCGGCCTTTGCTAGAGCTTGCTCGTCGAGCGAAGTCTTCAGCCTCGGCGATGCTTCTTGCGAATCCTTCCGGTCCAAGTCGTGGCCTGGCGACGCCAAAAACGATTCCTGTTTCTGGCGGTGGTCTTATGGAATCCAGAGCGGCGACGAAATCCCGGTAGTCTCCCCGCGTTGGTTGGTCCTGCCGTGTTTCCCAGACAAGCCAATGATCAATGTATTCGGACGAGTCCACTGTGTAGTCATACCGGCTCAAAGCGGCTGGAAGCATTCGTCCGATGTCGTGGGCCAGAGATTTCCGTGGGGCACGAACACTTATGAGGGTGTGCCATCCGTTTAAGTTCCAGCCGACACTGAGAGCTTGAGAGATGACGTGATCCGGAATTGCTCCGCCAGCGACAGCGAGCTGTGAAACGATCGCCGATCTTGCGGATTGAAACTGCTCGCTCGCGAACCGTTGACGGCTGAGCCACCTGAGCAACGAAAGGGCCCCTAATTCCATGAGTTCTTGTGCCGCCTCCAGCTCGAAGGGCGGGGCGTCAGGTTGGAATTCCGCGAGTATCCAAAGCGCTGGGTCGTCGTCTTCCATGAGCGGGGGCGACGGAACCGATATGAGGTTTGGGGTTTGGCTGGGGTCAAACAAGGGCGACGCCCCGACGTTGCCGAATGCAAGCGGACGTTCCACGGCGCCCGCTAGTGGCAGGCCGAGCGAATTGATCACTGCTATCCGCGCGTTGACATACTTTCTGAGCTCAGAAACGACGCCCTCGGGGCTAGGCTCCATCTGGTGGACGGCGTGGGTGAAGGCCGTCATATTAATGGACCGTGTCCAGAGATCCGACCCCATGAACCTGCTGAGGGATGCGGCCACGGCCACAGTCGCATGGGGCTGGTGGAGCGCAACCACGTTCATTTTCAGTTTTCGCGCAAGTTCCAGGGTAGATGGGCCGAATTCCGAGAGTAATTGGAAGTCCTGTGGCGTGGTTGGTATCAGGATCACCACGCCCACGCCCTTTCGCTTCAGCTGTGGAAGCAGAATTTCCAGGGCATAGGAGGGAATCCAAGAGGATATCCAGATGCCTTCGAGATTGCTGACCTGCGCTTCATCTGGTGGATCAAGATAGGCAGTGGTGGCGGCGCCGCTGGCGCTGATCTCGTTGATGCAGATGAACGTAAAGTTCGAATCGGGGTGTTCCAAAATCACGGAGCTGTTCAGCAGCATCGGACACCGCAGCAGTTCCCGAAGGGCCAGCCGGGCTGTCACAGCGAGTCTTCAAGGGAAGGGATTGTGTACCCGTAGCCGGAAATGTCGACCAAGGCCTGCGCAGCAGAGTCGCTCCATTCGCCCGGGGCCTCAAAGACAACGACGTCTACCCCGTAACCGGGCAGGATACGCTCGCTGAGGAGGGGAACGCCGGTATGGCTGTCCAGGAGGCAGATAATCTGGGGGGCCGTGGCAAGCAGCCGGCCTTCGTCTACGAGCAGCAGGAATTCGTTCTGTGCCTCGATTCGAAGGTATCTTCCTGCGGCCCGAACAATCATCGTTCCTTTGGCCTGTCCCCCGGCACCGGAATCACGGGGGGCGGGTTCCCACTGAACGTCCACAACACTCCCGCGCCCCACAAAGAGACATCCCGCAGTGTGGGAACAAAAATGGGATATCGCATCACTCACGGACTGCGTTAGTTTCCTGGACTGCTGGAACTGGCGTCCAAGCTCCAAAGCTCGTCGAAGGGTGTGGCCTATGCCGCCTTCCCTAGCCTGTCGCCCCTCCATGGGGTACCCCGCGAACGCCACCCAGCCGCCAAACAATCCCATGAGAACGCGCAGGGCGTGCTCGGATTCTTCGGCGGTTGATCCCGAAATTTCGACGCGTCTCCCCGAAGTGTCTACGAGGGCACAAGGAGTCAGCGAGACGTTGTGCGCGTTGAACGTTGTCTGGTGCAGTCCTGAAAGTCCTCGCCCCATGCCATCCATGTCGACCAGCGGGATGCCCAGGGCCGCGGCCACCAGGATCGGTGCATAGGCATTGATCCCGGCCATTTCGAAGGCACAGACAAGTGCTCGCCGCCCTGGAAATTTCTGCGCAACCGCATCAAAAGCACTTACGTAAGGCTCCGGTCCGCTGGGCTTTTCGCTGAAGGCCAGTGGCGATCCCGCTAGGCCAACGGCCACTACGACATCGCCAGGAAGGATTTTACTTGGCCGAAATACGGTCACGCCACCGCAACGTTCCAACAGATTCCGCGTCAAGAGAGACATGGCATGTGTGTCGCCGGCCCCTCCCGAGCCCTGCATTCTTGCGCCAAACTCTAACGCTTCGAGGTCCGTGGCCGTTAGGAGCCAAGACATGGCTGCCTCCTTCGGATGCGTGCGTGAGGGACGAATGTGTTAAGTATGCACACCCTGACTGTATTTAGTAGTCAGAGGAACCATTGATAACGACCGCCACGGGGCCGTAGCTTCTATTCATTCCCTCCTACCCGTGATCTCTTCCGGGTGGGTACCTCATAGCCAAGGAGTACCGATGGCAACAACTACTGATAAGAAGCACGCGGGGGAGGAGGACTACGCCCTCGAGCGTGTGCCTGACCACGCCCGCTACAGCTGGTGGTCGGTGGCGGTTCAAAGGTTCGGCCAGATGTCGGCGCTTTCTCAGTTCCTTCTGGGTGCAGCCCTGGGCTTTGGAATGGACTTTCCCACCGCCTTGCTCGCCATCTTCCTTGGATCAGTGATCTTGGAGGTGGTTGCCATCATGACGGGAATCCTCGGACAAAAAGAAGGCCTCTCGACATCGGTTCTCGCTAGATGGACCGGCTTTGGACGTCATGGATCCAGCATCATCGCCCTGTTCATCTCGCTTAGCCTGGTCGGTTGGTTTGGTGTCCAAAGCGGCGTGGCCGCTGAGGGGCTTGCCAAGCTGGCGCCCGCTATTCCCGCATGGGCGTGGTCCCTTGCGGTCGGCTGCGCCGTGACCGCGATAGTCATTTACGGCTTCAAGAGCATGGCCTGGACCGCGTACATTACGATCCCCGCGTTCCTCCTGCTCGCCGGTTGGTCGATCGTCTCTGAGCTGCAAAAGCACAACCTCGGCGACCTGGTCAACCAGCCGGCTCCGGGACCGGTCCTTAGCCTGGCCGCCGGGACAACACTGGTGGCAGGCGGATTCATTGTCGGCATGGTAATCACCCCCGATATGACGCGCTTCAACCGCAAACCCTCTGATGTGGTCAAGCAGACACTCCTCGGTGTCACCCTCGGGGAATTCATGGTGGCCATCGCCGGCGTTCTCCTTGCCCACGCACTCAAGACCAACGACATCATCGCAATTGTCACGTCCAGCAGCGGGTTCGTCGGCACAGTCATCATCGTTGCCGGCACGATCAAGATGAACGACTGGAACTTGTACTCGGCATCCCTGGGCATTGTGAACTTCGTCGAGACAGTATTCAAGAAGCGAGTGAGCCGCACGAGCGTCACCATCTTTATCGGGATCCTCGGCAGCGCACTCGCCGCAGCCGGAATACTGAACTACTTTGTGGATTTCCTAATCCTGCTCGGAGTCACGTTCCCCCCCATCGCCGGCATCATGGTCGCCGAATATTACATCGTAAAGAAGTGGCGAAGCGTCCTATCCGCATCTGCCCCCGGGCTGCCGGCAACAGAGCCCACGTGGGTCCTTGGGACCCTGGTGGTTTGGGCTGCCTCGGTGCTGATCGGAACGTTCCTGCCATGGGGGATAGGGTCCCTGAACTCGCTTGGCGCTTCCCTGATTCTTTACGTCATCGCGGGCAAACTCGGCCTGATCAGAGGAACATCCGAAGAGGCGCTCTCACGCCGACCCATTACTGAAAAACGCGAACTGCAGGAGGAATTCAAGTGAAGATAGGCATCGATGTCGGCGGCACCAACACGGACGCGGTACTCATTGACGGAAGCGAGGTCCTCGCAGGTGTAAAAAGTCCGACAATGAGTGACGTCGGACAGGGGATTACCGGGTCCCTCCGCCGACTACAGAGCGCGTACTCATTTGATCCTGCCGACGTAGACGCCGTCATGATCGGCACCACGCATTTCATCAATGCACTAGTCGAAGCCGAGCGGTTGGCGCCGACGGCGGCAATCCGGCTCGGACTTCCTGCAACTGGCGGACTGCCGCCGTTCGTGGGCTGGCCGGCACGAATTACGGAAGCGTTGCACGCCTTGCCCTATATGTGCCACGGCGGTCACGAGTTCGACGGACGGGAAATCTCTCCGATCGATCATGACGAGATACGCAGGGCAGCCCAGGACGCCGTAGCCAAAGGGGCACGCAGCTTCGCAATCTCGTCCGTGTTTTCCCCCGTCAACTCGGAGTTCGAACAGAGGGCAGCGGAAATCATAAACGCCGAGTTTCCGGAACTTCCGATCAGCCTTTCCAACGAAATCGGCAGGGTGGGGCTCCTCGAGAGGGAAAACGCAACAATCATCAACGCCGCCCTTCGTGAGCTTTCAGCAGATGTGTGTTCCTCACTCGATCAATCCCTGATGGCGCTGAACATCCACGCCCCGCTGTTCCTGAGCCAGAACGACGGCACATTGATGGATGTGGATTTCGCCCGAAAATACCCAGTGGCCACCTTTGCCTCAGGACCAACCAACTCAATGCGCGGCGCCGCGTACCTCTCGGGCCTCAAAGACTGCATTGTGGTCGACGTTGGCGGAACAACGACGGACGTCGGAGTTCTCCAGTCCGGCTTTCCGCGCGAAGCGGCAACAGAAATCGAGGTGGCGGGAATCCGAACCAACTTCCGTATGCCTGATGTGTTGTCCGTCGGCCTCGGCGGCGGCAGCCGCATCAGGTTCGACAACGGTGTGACCGTCGGACCGGACAGCGTTGGCTACAGAGTCACGGAGGAGGCACTCGTTTTCGGAGGCACAACTCTGACGGCGACCGACATCATGGTCGCGGCGGGTGACGCGGAGATCGGTGACCCCGGCCGCGTCAGCCATCTGGATCCTTCAATGGTGAAGGCGGCCAAAGATGAGATCCACCGAAGGATCGCGGAAACGGTAGACCGGATGCGCACCAGTTCCGACCTCGTCCCAGTGGTCGCAGTCGGCGGCGGTGCGTTCCTGGTACCAGAACAGATGGCCTGCGCCAGTGACGTTGCCCGTCCGGGGCACTCCGGAGTAGCGAATGCCATCGGCGCCGCTATAGCCCAAGTCGGCGGCGAAGTCGACCGTATCTTTGCTATCCCGGCAGGAAAGCGCGACGAAGTGCTCGACCAAGCCAGGGAGGAAGCAATCAGCAAGGCCATAGCTGCCGGAGCCAAAGCGAGCACTGTCCAAATCGTGGAGATCGATGAGCTGCCACTGGCCTATCTGCCAGGAAACGCGTCCCGGGTACGCGTCAAAGCGGTCGGCGATCTGCCGGCGTCGAAATAGCCCCACCGGAAACGCTGACTGCAAGAAGTAGAAGGAAGAACAACATGAGTTTCTATCTGTCACTAGACGACGTCCCTGACCTGGCGCGGGGCGCGGCAATACTCGGTACAGGCGGCGGCGGAGATCCGCTCATCGGCCGCCTCCTCGTTGAGGAATGCCTCAAAAACGGAAAGAAGATCGAAATCCTCGATCCGACCGAACTTGACGACGATGACTTTGTCATTTCCACGGCCATGATGGGCGCTCCGACTGTCGTAGTGGAGAAAGTCCCCGCCGGCACTGAGGCAGTCCGGTCGCTCCGTGCCTTGGAGAAACACCTCGGAAAAACAGCCGATGCAACAATTCCCATGGAGTGCGGTGGACTGAATTCCATGATTCCTCTGGTCGTCGCCGCCGAAGCGGGCATCCCGGTGGTGGACGGCGACGGAATGGGGCGAGCCTTCCCGGAGCTTCAAATGGAAACGTTCGGAGTCTATGGAGTGTCCGGATCACCGCTCGCTGTTTCTGACGAAAACGGGCACACGTGCATCGTCGATACTGGCCAGGACAACCAGAGGATGGAGACTTTCGCCCGCGCAGTTACCATCAAGATGGGGGGCGCCGCATACATCGCCGAGTATCCAATGAGCGGAGCGGACGTCAAGCGGACTGCGATCCGCAACACCGTCACACTGGCCCTCAATATCGGCCGGACTTTGCGTAGGGCCAAGGACAAACATCTTGATCCGCTGGCCGAACTCAGTGCCTTTCTGAAGGACACAATATACGGTCATGGAACCGTGCTCATGCGCGGAAAAATCGTTGACGTTGAGAGGTTCGTTAGGGACGGGTTCACCCAAGGGTTTGCCACTGTGGAGTCGTTTGACGGTGGCGACGAGATGCGGATCCAGTTCCGGAACGAGAACGTCATTGCACACAAGAATGGTGCGGTGGTCGCCATTGTTCCGGACCTTATTACGGTAGTTGACGTTGATCTGGGCACACCCATCACGTCCGAGGCCCTGCGGTTCGGACAGCGGGTGGCGGTCTACGGAATCTCTACCCCTGCGATCATGCGGACACCGGAAGCGCTGCAAGTCTTTGGCCCCCAGGCTTTCGGACTCCATGAGCCATGGGTTGCCCTAGAGGAATTGAGCGCCGCCCGATGACATCGTTTGGGACTCGTTCCGCGCTGGCCGACACCCTGGTATTCGACGGCCATAACGACTTACCCTGGGCTTTGCGGCAGAAATTCGATTCCCGCGTCGAGGAGATCGACTTATCGCAGCACCAGCCCCATCTGCACACGGATATTCCGCGGCTCCGGGAAGGCCGGGTCGGTGCGCAATTCTGGTCGGTCTTCGTCCCGTCCAACATGCTGCCGGGCGACGCCGTCGTGGCGACACTCGAACAGATCGACTGCGTACACCGGATCATCTCCAAGAATCCCGAGACCTTCAGCCTAGTGGACTCTGCCGCTGGCGTAAGAACAGCTGTCGCAGACGGAAAAATTGCCTCGCTGATGGGCATAGAAGGAGGGCATTCCATCGACGCGTCCCTTGGCGTGCTTCGGATGATGAGACGTGTCGGCGTCCGCTACATGACTCTCACACATAACGACAACACGCCCTGGGCGCGCTCGGCGACGGGCGAACAGGTCGACCATGGGCTCACCGACTTCGGCAGACGCGTGGTCGGCGAAATGAACCGTCTCGGTCTAATAGTGGATCTATCTCACGTGGCCGAGCAGACGATGCATGACGCGCTGAATACGAGCGCTGCTCCTGTAATTTTCTCCCATTCATCTTGCCGCAGCGTCACCGACCACGTCAGAAACGTGCCGGATGCCGTGCTTGAGAGATTGCCCGGAAACAACGGTGTGCTCATGCTTACCTTCGTTCCCGCCTTCATCTCGGAAGCCTGCGCGGACTATGAGCGACGCTCCGATGAAGTCCGGCAGAGACTCGGCCTTCGGACAGGGTTCCATGCAGGGCAGGTGGAAGAGGACATCGCGGCGGCCGCAGAATTTGTCAGGTGGACGTCACAGAACCAGGCTCCGCAGGCCACCATCGCCGACATCGTTAGACACATGGAACACGCACGGGAAGTAGTAGGACCGCAGCATCTCGGCATTGGAGGGGACTTCGATGGCATCGAACAACTGCCCCGAGGAATTTCCGGGGTATCCAGCTACCCGACCGTCATTGAAGCTCTAGCCGAACGGGGCTGGTCCCCTGCCGATCTGCGCAGCCTTGCTTTCGGCAATGTCCTCCGGGTCCTGGAAGATACGGAGGCCGTCGAGAATAAAGAACTGGCCGGTCCGTCCCGGCAGCATGCAGAAATCGCCCACCAACGCTGATGTCTTTCGCTGGCGTAAGGCGGGCAAAATCAGCGAGGAAGCTGCCCAGGCTATGACGAGGCCACCACATTGGAGACTGGAATCACCCTCCACCACCCCGCTGTGCGGGCTCTTCCCAGCGGTTGGAGCGCGCATAGCCGACTGCCGCCATCCCTCAAGCGCTCCATAGCACGCCCATGCTGGCTGGCGGACGCGACTAAAACTCCCGCGGACAGTAAAAATATCAATCGAAGAAGGGCAACACATGATTGGCAATGCCTTGCGGGATCTGGAACTCACCGACGAGGAGACTGTCCGGATGCACAAGTTGTACCGCCATCTGCACGCCAACCCCGAACTGTCCATGCAGGAACATCGGACCGCAAGGCTCATCACCGACCATCTCAGTGCCATCGGAGCCGAGACCTTTAGCTGTGGCGGGACGGGCGTCGTCGGCGTACTGCGCAACGGCGAGGGGCCAGTCGTGGGTTTCCGGGCCGACATCGACGGTCTGCCGATCAAGGAGGAAACAGGACTTGATTACGCTAGTCAGGCCACCGGTGCCCTTGCTGACGGGACCCAGGTTCCGGTAATGCACGGCTGCGGCCATGATATGCACATCACCGCAGCGCTGACTGCGGCGGCCTTGCTCGCGGGTGCCACCGATGCCTGGACCGGGACAGTCGTTTTCCTCTTCCAGCCGGGGGAGGAGACGGCCGCCGGAGCCCAGTCGATGGTCGACGATGGCCTGTGGAACCGAGCTCCCAAACCGGAGGTAATTTATGGCCAGCACGTCATGCCGAGTCTGGCGGGCACGGTAAGCATCAGCCGCGGTACCGCTATGGCCATGGCCACTTCCTGGAAGGTCACCGTGCGGGGCCGTCAGGCGCATGGTTCCCAGCCCCAGGAAGCGATCGATCCTATCGTGCTCGGGGCCCACATCTTGGTCCGGCTGCAGACCATCGTTTCGCGTGAGCTGGACCCTATGCAGTCCGCAGTCGTGACAATCGGAACCTTCCATGGGGGCCTGAAGGAAAACATCATTCCCGCCATGGCCGAGTTCACCATAAACGTACGGACCTTCGACCAGAAAGTGCACGGAGCCGTGCTGGCATCAATCCGCCGAATCATCCGCGCAGAGGCAGAAGCCTCCTCCGCGCCGCCCCCTGAAATTGAGGAGCTGTATTCTTTTCCGCTGTGCTACAACGATCCGACGGCGACGGATCAACTTATCCAGGAATTTCGGGTCATGATCGGAGAGGAAGTGGTCCGCGAGATTCCGCCGTCGATGGCCAGTGAAGACTTCGGGACCCTCGCAACAGCTATCTCGTCCCCCTCGGTTTATTGGACCTTCGGAGGCTATACCGCCGAGACGCTCAAGGCTGATGGTCACATCGCCGGAAACCACTCGCCACATTTCGCCCCCGCCCTGGAACCCACTCTGAGCACTGGCGTCCGGGCTGCTATGACGGCGATCCTGTCCAAAGTTGGATGCTGACAGCCCCCGCGAGCCTTTGTTGAAGGCAGGCCCCGGGCCTGCGGTGCAGTTCCCGGCCGAGCAGCGGTCGCGACCGCTGCTCGGTCGGTGAAGGCCGTAGCCGCTGCACCAAACCAAATTCGCGCCACATGCGATTTGTGCCGGTGTCCGCAATCCCGTCAACCTGACTGGGCTCGGACAAGCTCCCTTTGGTTCGTCTGTCCCGTCCACAGCTGGGGGTCAATTCGGGTTATCCACGGCTGAAATTGAGGGAGCCGTTGGGATAGCTCCCCTAGCAGAAGTAGCGGTGGATAACCCCATGAGGATTGTCCCCAGGTGTGGCAGTAGGGGCCGAGCTTCTCCGCGGCTTGCAGATTCAGGCCGTCGCTTTTGAGACCCAGCCATGCACCATCTGTCAGGTTGGGGTGTACCTCAGCCTGATATTGGCCAATGGCCTGTCCGACAATCCGAGCCAATGAGGGACGCGTCAGCGAGACACGAACGTCGGGACTCTGGTTCAAGCCCTTCAACGACTCACACGTTCCGGCCTTCGTGCACTGTCCACGCACGCCCGGCACCCTGCTCCCGAGGGGTTTTTGGAACGCCGTTAAACGCCATTCTGTCGTGCGGAAGGCGCGAGGCCCAGCGGATGTTCCGTGCTCGGTGGGGCGGTGTCCTGGTCATGCTCTCTTCTACTCTCTGCACGCATGAGATGGTCGAAGGGAGGTTCAACGCTATGACGGTCGATCAATCCCAGTCCCTGGCTTGCACCGCACATCACTGCTCGGCCCACTTTGTGAGCCGGATTCCGGCTGAGCCCGAAAACATCGTCCGTCGCAGTTGCCCTTCGCCGCAGTTGGTGGTGGAGAGGGGATTTCCCACGCCAAAACAGCCGTGACCCTCGATGGGTTGCGGCTCAAATGCCCACAAAAGAGGGTGTGCACAATGTGCACACCCTGGGCTGCGGATTCGGTTGTACCGGCCTCGGACTGGCCCGGACTGGGGGATGTTTTCGAGAAAGGGGCCGATTTTCGAGGGGAGAGGCTGGTTCGAGTCCCACCTCGGGCACGTGTTTTCCCTGTTCAGGGGCTTTTAGCCTCTGAGTGCGCACATATTCTGTTGTGAAGGGCCCCTTCAGGGGCCTTTTTCATTGGTGACCGGGTGCCTCCTTGCCTTCCTGGATGGGCGGGTTGTTGTTCGCTACCAGTTCATGGGCGTCCATGGCGCGGCCAACATGATATGGGAAGAACTTGGTGTGAGTTTCTTCGTCGCATCGCTGGGTGTTCACCAGGTTCCTCCTTAGAAGCTGTTGGCGGCTGTTCCGCTTCTTCATGGTTGGGTCTGGGGGAGGGCGGCAAGACTTGCGCCCAACCCGTGGGGAATCGGTGTCGTCGGACGCCTTCAGGCTCTCCGATACTGCCCGGCGGGGATGCAACGTTGCCCTGCGTTGTACCCCATGATGCTCACTGCCCTTCTTCCGTGGATCGAGGGTTTTCCGTCGATAGCTGTTCATGGTTGCCCTAGGAGTCGACGACATGACGGTGTGGATCTATACCGAGATGTCCCGAAGTAAGTTACTGCTGGCTGGTCTTTCATGATTGTTCATGTACCGGCCTGTTGGATGACTAAACGATGGAACGGTGAGACGGCGAAGCGCTCTTGGCGGATGGGAACTAGTCAGGCTATGGTGCGGCTCTGTCTTCTGAGGCGATTTGCCTACAGCCGTCCAAAAAGCCACGCCCGCAGGCATGGCCTCTCTTGGCCCAACCTGAATCTTCGTTGCGATGCACCGGGGTGTCCGTCATTTTGAGGTCCAAGAGTTTCGCGAGCCGCCGTCAGAAAAAGATGGAAACGAACTCTGCCCCGACAGTACCCAGCTCCCTGGCTGACATCAGGCTGGGGAGTAGCCCAGCAGATCCCATCCGCTCTATGTTTCAGTACCTGCCGCGGGCGGGAAGAACCCGCACATCGAATCCGCACTGGGTCGCCACAAGAATCGGGTGCTGAGAATTCTTCGAACGGGTTAGCTTGCTTGTAGCAAATACGGTCATCTATGAACCAGTGTCAGGCGGTGTGGCCGCTCCGGGATGACTTGTTGCCAATGCATGTTGGCTCGGGGATGACATCTGCACCATGCGTATGCTCTGTGGCGTCAGGGTTTGGGAAGCGGGAAGCTCGGCGAGGAATCTCTGCTCGATTCCAAGGTCTGTGTACAGGGCATGCAGGCTTGCTACGACAGCTCCTACTGCACCGGAAAAGTCACCCAGCACTGTTGGAACGAGGGCAGGGGAGATGGAAAGGTTCCGTTCCAAGGCGGCCTGGTACCGGCCCAGACTAGTTGTCAGGGACTTGGCGATACCGCCTCCGAGGACGATCGTCTCCGGCTCACACGATACTGAAATGGCTGTCAGGACAATCATGAGGGCATGGTCAAACTGGGCGCGCAGGGCGTGAAGGTGACCAGTTGCATGCTCAACGAACAAATCAGCCGGTGTGTCCAGCGGCAAGCCGGCCTCCGCTGCTTGCTGCAATATTCCAGGTCCAGTGACCATGTTTTCTAGCCTGGCACCAAGAGGTCCCACTGGAAGCTGGCCAAATTCGCCTATCAGTCCGTGGTCACCCTTAAGGACCTTGCCGTCGATCGCCAGGCCAGCCCCCAAACCCGTGCCCAGCGTCAGGATGGCGGCCGTGGGGGAGGTGCGGGCTGCGCCGAAGCGCTGCTCTCCGAGCAGGGCAAGGTTTGCATCGTTGTCCGTCAGAACGGATACGCCCACGGCGGCTTCGAATGCGTTCAGGAAGCCATGGCCCTCCACCTGCGGCACATGGGTTGCGTTGGAAACAGAACGGTCGATCCGGCTCACCGCGCCTGGAAGCCCCAGGCAAATGGCTTCGACAAGGGGCCATTTGCTTCCGCACGCGGCCCGTACTTCACGAGCGAGCCATTGGGCAAGGGCATCAGCGTCCAGATCCGATGGAGTTCGGATCTCGCGGGCAAGTGCAGGATTGGCAACGAGGTCAGCGAGAACAAAGCGGGTATTCGATGCGCCGAGGTCGATGCCGAGCACGTAGGAGCGATCTGCCACCAGGTCCAGCAGCACGGCGCGTCTTCCCCTGCTTTCGGAGACGATTTCCGAGCCTTCTTGAAGGACGCCCTCCTCTATCAGCAGATCCACGGCGCGAGTTACGGTCGCGGATGAAATTCCCGTTGCCTCTGCCACTTGCTTTCTGCTGACCGGAGCCCGGCGCAGCACTTCGGCGAGAACCGTGTTGCGGTTCATTGCCCTAGTGGTTTGCACTTACGGCCACCTCAATCCATTTTGAATCAACATGAATCCAAAGATACCGGAATCCACTCGAATCCGGGTAGATCCAGGGACCGGTGCGCCCTTCCATTCAAGAAATATTGCCTAGACCATTGACTTTGCTTGCAACTTGAAACCAAAATAGTTCAATCAAGTCGAGGACGTCCACGTCCCCTCGCGCTGGAGGCTTCCGGCAGCTGGACGCCAAGCGTCTGTCCCGACAATCAAGACTCAAGGAAGGCCTAGGAATCCATGGAATCTTCAAGGTTTACGGGACGTGGTCCGGTGCGGTGGCTTGCCATCGGTGGCACAGTGTTGGCGTTGGTGTTGTCCGGTTGTGCTGCCGGTCAAAGCGGATCAAATACAGGGAATGCAAGTGCAACCGCCCAGGTTTCCGAGCCGAGTATGGCCTTTGTTGGTCCCAACGGAGAGAAGCCAGGCAAGATCGCGGATCTCGTGCTGACGGATGAGGAAAAGGCCAAGGTCAAGAGCGGTCACTACACGGCTGCGTTTGTGTGGCACACGTCCTCCGAGTTTGTTTCCGCGGTTGAAAAGGGCGCACGTGAGGAGTTCAAGGAGCTGGGCATCGACGTAGTGGCCAGCACCCAGGCGAACTTCGACGCCGCAACGCAGGCGAATAACCTTCAGACTGTGCTGGCCCTGGACCCGGACATCGTTGTGACCATCGCCGTGGATCCTGTTTCAGCGGAGGCGACGTTCAAACCAGCAGTGGACAAGGGCGTCAAGCTGGTCATCATGACGACGCCGCCGGCTAACTACAAGGCGGGGAAGCAGTTCGTTTCAATCGTCACCGAGTCGTTGACGGACGCCGGGAAGCTCAACGCGACCATTCTGGGTGATGCGCTCGGTGGCCAGGGCGAGATCGGCTACATGTACCATGACGCGGATTTCTGGTTCACCAACCAGCGTGACAAGGCGTTCAAGTCTTGGACGCAGTTCCTCTACCCGAATCAGAAGATCGTTGCCGAAGAAGGGTTCACGGACGAAGCCAAGACGCAAGAAATTGCGGCTGCGATGATCGCCCGCAACCCGGGGATCAAGGGTATCTACGTTCCTTGGGCTACCGCTGCCCAAGGTGTGCTCGCGGCACTCCGCGATGCGGGCCGCTCCGACGTCAAGGTCGTAACAAACGACCTTGATGCCACACTCGCAGCAGACATGGCGCGCGACGGCAATGCAGTCGGCATGGTGGGGAACAGCTCCATTTCGCTCGGTCAGGGGCTCGCGGCTGCTTCGGCGTATGGGGTGTTGAAAAAGCCCGCACCTGCGCTCGTCGCCACGTCGCCGACCAAGGTAACGAAGGACAACCTAGCCGAGGGCTGGCAGGACGATTACGGAGTCGAACCGCCGACGAGTGTAACGAAGTGACTCGCTGCTGATTCCGTATCTGGCTGCTGAAGCGGGCGATACGTGGGGTGGTGGGCCAGTTGGCAGCGGAGACCGGACCTGCCCTTTCCCCAGCACCATCAGCACAACCCATCGGGCACATTTTCAAAGGAAATCTCACATGGCACATTTTGTGCAGACCGTGCTTGGGCCGGTCGACCCGGGGAAACTCGACAAAATCCTCCATCACGAACATCTGACCTCACTGGTTCCCGGACCGTGGCTCTCCGGCGGCCGTCCCGAAACAATTGCTGATCCGCACGACTTGGTCGTTGACCCCAACGACGCCGTTTATGTGAAGGATCAGGTCGCCCAAGCCGTGCACGCCCTTGGAGGGCTTAGTGCGCTCGGCTTCAACACTGTCGTCGACCTGAGCCCCTACAGTGTGGTGGGCCGTACGGCATTCGGCGAAAACCTTCCGATCCTTCAGGAGATCTCCGAGCAGTCTGGAGTGCACATCATCGCCGGCAGTTCGGTTTACCTGGAGCCTTACAGCCCGGCCTGGAGCGCAGATGCGTCACTCGAGGAGATGACAGAGCGGTTCACTCTCGACATCACCACCGGCATCGGGTCCACCACCATCAAGGCCGGCGTCTTGGGGGAGCAGGCGACGGGCTTGAACGAGATAACAGTCCACGAAGATAAATGTCTGCGAGCCGCTGCCCGCGCCCACACAGCAACTGGGGTGGGGCTCACTACGCACACTACGCACGGCACCATGGCGCTTGAGCAAGTCTCGATCCTGAAGGAGGAAGGAGCCGACCTCAGCCGCGTCGTCATTGGACACATGGACATCCAACCTGACTTGGACTACCTCGTTCGGGTCCTGGACACCGGGGTGAACATCGCTTTTGACACCATCGGCAAGGAATTCTGGGATTTCGTGCTGGAGCCGGGGCCACCCCATCCGCCGGAAGGCGAATTCACCAAGCGGGCCTACTACCGCTCCGATGTCAGAAGGGCCGAAAACCTGGCTCAGCTTACAAAGCGAGGCTATGCGGGACAGCTGTTCCTATCCCAGGATCTCACCGGAGCCGAGGTCTACCTCAACCCCATGACTCACGGCGAGTGGGGCTACAACTACCTCGGGTCCGTGTTTATCCCCATGGCATTTGAACGTGGGATGTCCCAATCCGATGCCGATCTGATGCTGCGAGAGAACCCCTTGCGTCTCTTGACACAGGAAAAATGTTGAACGCCCCAGAGGAGCTTGTAGATATGGAAGCGTTGTACGTGGTGGGCGTCGACCTCGGAGGGACAAAGGTCAGGGCAGGCATCGCCGATAGTACCGGGACGATCCTGGCCGAGCGGACGGTAGCCACCAACGCAGGCGGTGTCGGTGTCGTGGAACAGATCGCGCTGCTCGAGAAGGAACTCAGCGGCGACGTCAGCGCGAAGGCTGAACAGATCGCCGCAACGGGCATCGGCGTAGCGGGAGTACCTGACGACTCCGGAAACGGTCTGGCTCAGGCCCCTAACCTTTCGGCACTAAAGAATGTATCGCTCGGGGCAGCGCTCACCGAAAGGCTGAGGCATCCGGTAGTCATCGAAAACGATGTCAACATCTCGGCCCTGGGCGAACTCCACTACGGGGTCGGGCTGACTCACTCGGACTTCGTCTTTGTCTCAGTTGGTACAGGGATAGGCATGGGCATTGTTGCAGACGGCCGACTGGTTCGCGGCTCTAGCGGAGCTGCCGGCGAAATCGGCTACCTCCCCTTCGGAACCGACGCCTTGGCGCCGGAGAACCACGTACGCGGACCGCTGGAAGAAGCTGTGGCCGGAGATACCTTGGACAGCCGCTACCACGCGGCTTCCGGTCGGCGTCTCTCTACCCGGGAAATCTTCGCCCGAGCGCGTGAAGGCGATGCAGAAGCAATTTCAGCCATCGACACGGAATCCCGATGGGTGGCAGCAGCCCTCGTGGCGGTCAAAGCCGTCCTCGATCCAGAAGTTTTCGTAATAGGCGGCGGAATCGGCAGTAGAAAAGAGCTACTGCCACACATCCAAACGTGGCTTGAGCGCCACGGATCTTCCGTGAACATCCGCACCAGTGAACTCGGGCACCGTGCGCCGGTGGCCGGAGCCGTGTGGCTTGCCCTTGAGGCAAGCGGCACCGCTTCCATTGGGCCCGTAGGGGCCGGTCCCTTGCTGACCGGCACTACACAGAAAGGACAAGCAAGATGAGCAACACAACTCTGGAGAAACCTAAGGTCTTGGACCAGATCAAGGGGGTGGCCTGGAACAACTACGTTGTCTACATCGGGTTCGCGATCGTTTTCGTGTATTTCGCGGTAACGCAGACCGGCGTCTTCCTCAACCCGACCAACCTGTTCAACATTGTCATTCAGGCGGCACCCATCACCGTCATGGCGATTGGCATGGTCTTCGTGCTTGGAACAGGCGAGATCGACCTCTCCATCGGATCGACCGTTGCACTCTCCGCCCTCACCACCGCCGTCGTACTTCAAGGAACAGGAGAATGGTGGATCGGTGCCCTCGCAGGTCTGGCCGTAGGCGTCGCCGTCGGTCTGTTCAACGGCTTCTTCATCACGGTGGTACGCCTACCATCCTTCCTGGTCACCTTGGCTACGATGGGTCTACTCGCCGGTCTGGCACGCCAGCTGACCAACCTTCAATCCGTCCCGGTGACCGATGAGGCCTTCGTCTGGCTTTTTGGAGGCGGTAATCTCCTGGGGCTGCCCATCCTGCTCTGGTGGACGGCCGCTGCTGTCCTGGTGGGCTGGCATTTGCTGAGGCAGCGCCGCTACGGGGCACACGTTCTCGCGGTCGGCAACAGTGCCTCTGCTGCGCGGGTGAGCGGCATCAAGGTCAACCGGGTGCGATTGATGGTGTTCGTTGGCAGCGCGATGACTGCAGCACTGGCCGGGCTTCTCTATGCGGGACGCCTCCATGGAGCCCGCTACACGCTCGGCGAAACCGATCTGATGACCGTCATCGCGGCCGTGATCGTGGGTGGCACAAGCCTGTTCGGCGGCAAGGCAACCGTGGTCGGCGCTCTCATCGGCAGTCTCCTGATGAGCATGATCAACAACGGACTTATCCTCGCCGGGCTGAATGTCTCCCAGCAAATGATTGTCCGCGGCATCATCATCCTCGTTGCGGTGTCCTTCTCCCTGCGCGGCAAGAAGAGCTAGAAAGGATTCTGAATGTTCCTCGATCTACTTCGACGACGAAACCCGAACTTCCTCGCCGCCATTGCGAAACTGCACGCTACCGGCGAACTGCCGGTGAACTGCTATGCGATCGATCTTGACGCCGTCGAACGCAACGCCACGTCCTTCGCGGCGGAAGCGACACGGCTTGGGCTCACAGTGTTCGCGATGACCAAGCAGATCGGCCGCAACCCGGACGTCTCCCGCGCGCTGGTCCGTTCAGGAATTACGCACGCTGTCGGTGTCGACCTGCAATGCGCGGTGGCTGCCACGTCTGGTGGCCTCCGTGTGGGGCACCTCGGGCACCTGGTGCAGATTCCGAGACACGAGGCGGACCTGGCCGGATCGCTGGACCCGCTGTACTGGACGGTGTTCAGTGAGGCCAAGGCCCGTGAGGCAGGTGCTGCGGCACTCAAACGCGGCCGTGTCCAGGACGTATTGCTTCGGGTTGCTGCCCCGGGAGACCGGTTCTACACCGGTCATGAGGGTGGTTTCCCACTGGACGGAATCGTAGAGGCCGCCGACACCGTTGACGCTGTCCCCGGCGTGCGCTTTGCCGGCCTTACGACATTCCCGGCCACGCTCTTTGACCCCGCTACCGGGACCGCAGTGGCAACGCCGAACCGGGGCACCTTGGCGCGGGCTGCTGAACTCCTCCGCGCGGCCGGGCGGGTTGGCTTCCAGGTCAACGCCCCGGGGACTACCTCCATCTCGGTGCTGGAGGGGCTGGCCCGCGACGGCGCCACGCAGGTTGAGCCAGGCCACGGGCTGACAGGGACCACTCCACTGCATGCCGTCGCTGATCTGGCCGAGGAACCTGCAATCGCTTACGTCAGCGAGGTCTCCCACCTCTGGAACGGCAAAGCCTACGTCTTCGGCGGAGGGTTCTACGTCGACCCCGTCCTTGGAACGGGTGCCACCCGGGCTCTGGTGGTTGCTGCGGGGGACGACGTCGGCGCAGCACCTGCGTTGTCGGTTGAAATGCCGGCCCCCGAGGCCATCGACTACTACGCCACCATCCCCTTGGAGCAGCCAGGTATTACTGAAGGGGACACCGTGATCTTCGGGTTCCGGCCGCAGGTCTTCGTGACAAGGGCCCTGACCGCAGCCATCTCCGGAATATCTACCGGTCACCCCCGAGTTGAGGGCGTCTGGGCAGCGGATGGCTCCGCCCCTCTGGCCCCCTCCCGGCCATGACAAACACAGACAGGACAAGGACCATGACACTCACACCTTCCGCAGCCGAGACTGCTGCCACCACGTCCACCCCTCCCCTCCGGCTTAAAGGCATCCACAAGAACTTCGGTGGCGTCGTCGCCATTAAGACCTTTGACCTGGAAGTCCGGGCTGGTGAGATCGTGGCCCTGGTCGGTGACAACGGTGCCGGCAAATCAACCTTGGTTAAGATCATCTCCGGGCTGTACCAGCCCAGCGACGGCGAAATCTGGCTAAATGGCGAGCAGGTACATTTCCGTGATGCCTCCGACGCCCGGGCCAAAGGCGTCGAAGTCGTCTACCAGGATCTTGCGCTGGTTGAGGATCAACCCGTCTATATGAACATGTTCCTCGGACGGGAACTGACAAAAGGTCCGCTGCGGACCCTGGATCGCAAGGGCATGGCCAAGCAAACGCAGGAACTGGTCGACACCCTTGATGTGCGTATCCCCTCCGCGAAGGCAACCCTGAGTGACCTCTCCGGAGGGCAGCGCCAAGGCATTGCCATATGTCGCGCCACTCACTGGGCAAGCAGCTTGGTGCTCATGGATGAACCCACGGCCGCCCTAGGTGTGGCCGAGACAGCGAAGGTGGAGGAAGTCATCCTGAAGCTCAAGGCCCGCGGCGCGGCAGTGCTCATTGTGAGCCACAACATGGACCAGGTCTTCCGTATCGCTGACCGAGTATCTGTGCTGCGCCGAGGAACCCAGGTAGCCACCAGGAATCTGGCAGACACGTCCCATAATGAAGTCGTGGCGATGATTACCGGGCTCGCCTCATGACCGATCAGGACCGCCCCGAAGCCGGCACCCACATGAGTGCCGAGATCGCTGAGCAGCCCTCTCGATGGTTGGACCTCCTTGCGCATCAGCAGCACAACATCATCTGCGCCGCCGAGTTGCTTCGCGGAGTCGATCCGCAATTGCTAGTTTTCGCCGCACGCGGATCCAGCGATCACGCCGCCATGTACGGGCAGTACCTGGCGCATAACCTTCTGAACATCCCGGCGATGCTGTCGACTCCGAGCACGGTCACAGCTTTCGGAACCAAGTTGAAATACCCCACCTCGGTCATGATTGCCGTTTCGCAGTCCGGCGAATCTCCCGACCTTTTGGACAATGTACGCGCAGCGCAGCACAACGGTGTGCCGATCATTGCCCTGACCAACAACGAAGGCAGCGCCCTCGCTGGCCTGGCGGACATACATGTTTGCCTCACGGCTGGACCGGAGTTGTCGGTGGCCGCCACCAAGACCTATACCGCTGAATTGCTTGCCCTATACATGGTGCTCAGCCTCGCCGCTGGCGGAACCTGGGCGGAGACAGTCGGCAAGGCGGAGGCGGCAGCCGAAGCGGCGGCCAGGGTCATCGATGAAACACACACATTTGGCGGGCGACTCGCAGATACCCTTGCCGGTGCAGACAGGATCCTGGTGGTGGGCCGGGGCTATTCAATGTCGACGGCGAAGGAAGGCGCACTCAAACTCATGGAGACGAACGCCATAGCGGCGTCGGGCTGGAGTGCTGCCGACGCCACCCACGGGCCCATGGGGCAGGTCGTTCCGGGGACACCCGTCATCGCCCTCACAGCGTCACCCGGAGGCCGTGAATCCGTTCAGGCCTTTGTTGAAGCCTCACGAGCGCTCGGCGGCACGATTATCGAACTTGGCCTTCCAGATGGAGCCGAACCCCAATTCATCGACCAGGCCCTCATACCCTTGATTGAGATCATCCCGCTTCAGCAACTTGCCCTAAACCTGGCGTTGGGCCGGGGAATCGACCCGGATAAGCCCGCAGGGCTGAAAAAGGTCACCAAGACGGTATGAACGTTCGCCACATGCATTCCCCCGAGTATCCGTACAGCACCCGCTTCCTTGCCCATCCGTTCGAATCTGACTACCCCCAACAGCTAGAGGACATGATCAGATGAAAGCCTTCAAGAAAACCATATTCGCGGCAGCATTCGTTACCGCGCTCGGACTGGCTGGATGCAGCAGCGGCGGGGGCAACCCGGGATCGGCAGTCCCAACGGGCACAACCATCGATCGCTTTGGCACGGTAACTAAGACCACAGGACCACAGGGGGAACAGCCGACACCCATATCGGAAGTGAAACTCACGGAAGCGCAGAAAGTCACGATCAAGAACGGCAAGCACAAGGCGGCAATCCTCTGGCATGAGCTTTCCGGATGGACGAAAGCCCTTCAAGCCGGGATCGAAGATGAATTCTCCGAACTGGGCGTCGACATCGTTGCAAAGACAGACGCTAAGTTCGATGCCGCAACACAAGCCAACCAGATCGAGACTACGCTTGCGCTGGCTCCCGACGTGATACTTGGCCAAGCCGTTGACCCGACAACCGCCGCAGCAGCATACAAACCAGCCGCCGATCGAGGGGTCAAGCTGGTTTTCGCTGATCAGGCACCCGACAGCTACAAGTATGGCGCCCAGTACCAGGCGGTCATCACCGATGACCTCTTTCAGATTGGCGAACGCGCTGCCAAAGCCATGGGAGAGGCCATCGGCGGCCGAGGTGAAGTTGCAGTTGTCTACTACGACGCCCAGTTCCACGTAACCAACTTCCGTGATGCAGCCTTTCTCTCGACTCTCGCCAAGGACTACCCCGACATCAAGATCGTCGCCAAGCAAGGATTCAGTGACCCCAACAAGGCCGAAGAAATCGCCAACGCGCTGCTCACGACACACCCTGACCTGGGAGGTATCTACACTAGCTGGGCAGTTCCTGCCCAAGGCGTGCTCTCAGCCTTAAAGAGCGCAGGCAACACGAAAACCAAAGTGGTCACAGTCGATCTGGACGACACCATCGCAACTGACCTTGCCTCCAGCGGGAACGTCGCAGCCATCGTCGCGGACAAGGCCTACGACTACGGCAAGGCAATGGCTATATCGGCCGCCTTGGCAATCTTGGGAGAACCGGCCCCTGAATTCGGGACTGCCGACTCCGTCACCGTCACGAAAGACACCATCGCCGAAGGTTACAAAGCCTGGCACCAGAACGTCCCGGAAGCCGCCCAGAAAGAACTAAAGTAAGGCTAATAATCCGTCTTTGTCCGTGGTCTGAACCTAGGCGAAGTGCGCAAAAATGTCGGCAGCCGTAAATATGGCAGTTTGGTCCAGGGCCGGTGTGACGGCCTGAACCAAACTGCCACATTTCAGCCGCCCGCCCTTGCCCAGGTAAGGGTACGCATTCCCCTCATCGTGGACACGCGATGTGTAACGGGGTCCGGAAAAGCGGGAACGCAGGGGACCGCCTTCCCATGCATCTTGGCGATTCACTTGAGAAAGTGACTCTAAGGTTCCACACACTGGCCCCCAAGCCGCCACTCTCAGCCGTGATTTAACCCGCCGTCATTCGCTAACAGTCACACTTGCGTCACCTGCCTGACGTTAGGTTGGGGTGTAGGGGAGCTTGGCTCGCCTAGCTCGTTTCTGCTGGAGCCGACGGATGTTGTGGCGCAGATAGGTTCCTTAGTGATGGGTAGCGCGGGGTTCACAGGTAGGCCCATGCGGTGGCCCACCAGTTCGGTTCGCAGTAACTGACCAACATCATGCAGCGGCAAAGGAAAAGATCGATGAAACGCGCCGTGTCCCTAGCGGATTCCGGCAGACCCATGAAATCTTGTTTCGCCGCGAGGGCCAGGAATCGGATGGGCAGGTCCAACTGTTCAAGCGGTCCGTGCGGGCCTTCGCCGTCCATGAGCAGGGAGCCGCCGGGTTCCATGCTGTATTCATAGGCCATTTTGCCGGCGAGCATGCAGATGTACTAGTTGGTGAAGCCACGTTCGCAGTTTTTGCAGAAACCGCACGAGATGTTGAAGGGCAGCACCACTCGATCGCCCACTTTAACTTTGCTCACCGCGGAGCCGGTCTCGACCACCTCACCAAGGTTTTCATGTCCAAAAGTGCGTCCGGTTTCGAAGCTGGTGCGGCCTTCGTACATGTGCAGGTCCGAGCCGCAAATGTTCGCTGAGGTGATCCGCACCAGCACATCGGCGGGGTGCTCGATTTTGGCATAGGGGATCTCCTCGACGCTGACGTCGTTGGGTCCTTTGTAAAGTACTGCCTTCACTGTTCCGCTCTCTTCCAGGGTCAACCCCACCGGCGGCACACATGGGTCGTGCAGGGCACAGGTCGCCCTGGTGCGCGTGCGTGAGCCGCGGAGGAGTGGGTACATGTGGGACCTCTGAGTCCACCCGAAATGGGCGGGAGGCCGGGGGATTTAAGGTGTCTGGCTGCCCTGGAAAACCTGGCTGGCCAGTCCCTTCGCGAAAAGGCTAACTACCGAGCCTTAATGCTTAGCATCCTTATGAAGTATGTCGAGGGGTCAACAATGCAAGGCAACGAGATGCATGGTTCGGTCATCGAATGACGCCTTGGACCGAACGCTGATGATGGGTATTTCCTCATGCTGGAGGTGCGGTCCTGTGACCGTCCAGTGCCCGGAGGGGCGAGGTCCGGGTCACGCTTCTTCTGTCGTCTCCGTCCATGAGATGTTCGAAGGAGGTCCCGCGGCCATGACTCTCATTGAATCCAAGCCGCCGGCTTGCTCCGCACATCACCGCTCAACTCATTCTTGGTGTCTTTGGTGCGCCGTCGGCTTCCGCCTGACCTCGCGAGCGTCGTTACAGTGGTTGCAACGGGCTGGTAGTGGCGGGGGAATCACCACGCCAAAGACCCTAACGCTCGAATGCTTGGACCTCAAGCAGGCACAAAAGAGGGTGTGCACAATGTGCACACCGTGGGCTTCGGATTCGGTTGTACCGGCATCGGACCGGGTCGGATTGGGGATGTTTTCGGGGGAGGGGCGGTTTTTCACGGGGAGGAGCCCGGTTCGAGTCCCACCTCGGGCACGTGTTTTCCCTGTTCAGGGGCTTTTTAGCCTCTGAGCGTGCACATTTTGTTCACTCTGGGCCCCTGCGGGGCCCTTTTCATTGGTTGCCGGTGGTGTGGCCGGGTGCCTCCTTTTGTGCTTGGAGCGACGGTTCGTCGCTCGTTACCTCTTCATGGACGCAACTGGTTGGGGCAACGTGACCTGAGAAGAATCCGGTTGGGATTCTTTTCTCGGTCGTTGGCTGTGCACTGGATTCTCCTTCGCGGCTGGTTTTGGCTGATCTGCTTCTTCATGGTGGGTCCGGGGGAGTGCGACATGACTTGTGCCGTTTGTTTGGGGATCAGTTCTCCCGGACGGCCGCGGGCTGTCCGATACGACCCGACGGCCAGCGAATGTTGCCTTACGCTCCCATGATGCTCAGCCCTCTTCTTCCCTGGATCCAAGGATTTTCCGTTCATAGCTGTTCATGATTTCCGTCGGCGCCGACTGCATGACGTAATGGTCTTTTCCCGACTCTCCTGAACTGGGGGGGAGCCGCTGTTCGGCTGGTCTTTCATTCCTGTTCATGGCCAGCCTGCTGAATCGCTGCATGACCGAATGAGGAGACGCCGAACCC
This sequence comes from Arthrobacter sp. UC242_113, assembly GCF_044054585.1. Classification (NCBI taxonomy): domain Bacteria; kingdom Bacillati; phylum Actinomycetota; class Actinomycetes; order Micrococcales; family Micrococcaceae; genus Arthrobacter; species Arthrobacter sp. UC242_113. The sequence goes on from NZ_CP171968.1 coordinate 1,067,608, forward strand.
AACTGGGCATGAGCTACGACGGCAGTAGGCTCGAACGCATGAGGTCCGAACCTACGATCCTGCTCACCGTGGGGCACGGTGCCTCCAGCGAGGAGGACTTCCGGAACTTGCTGCAGGCAGCGGATGTTGCTTCCGTCGTCGATGTGCGGATCGGGCCGGGCAGTCGGAAGCATCCACACTTTGGCAAAGATCGGTTGGAAGAATGGCTGCCAGCGGCCGGGATCGCCTACCGCTGGGAGCAGCGGCTGGGCGGCTTCCGTAAGCTACCGCCGGATTCGCCCGACACTGCCCTGCGCAATGCGTCCTTCCGGGCCTACGCGGCCCACATGCGCACACCGGGCTTTGCCGCGGCGCTGGCCGAGGTGCTGGCGGAAGCAGCGGAACGGCGGACGGCCATCATGTGCAGCGAAACGGTCTGGTGGCGCTGTCACCGGCGGCTAATCGCTGACCACGCCCTGCTGCTCGACGGAGCGAAACCCGTGCACTTGATGCCGGCCGGCCGAACGTCGACCCATCAGCCGACCGGCGGCGTGCGGGCTGCGGGGGACCGGCTCATCTATGACGTTGTTACCTGCTGACCGCCGATCCCGTGGTGAGCACGAAGACAAGCGCCGGCAACAGTGCCCTGTCATGTTGAGACCGAGGACGTTCTCCAGCCGCCGTCAGAATAGAGACGGATCGACCCTACTCTGAAAGCCCTGCAGGTTCATGCCCGACGTCCGGCTAAGGTTTGGTTCAACCTGATGGCAGCCCCGTGGGTACCCGCTCTACGCAACCTGTGTGATCTGCAGGTGGTTCACGGTTGCTGTTCCGCCGGTTGCGTAGACGGCCACCTCGGTACTGGTGTCGGCCGGAAAGATTAGCTCGGTCATGGTGACCTGACCGCCTTGGGCGAATATTTCAACAGAGCAGTGGTCCACGAAGATTGTGAGGTGATAGCCCCCGTCCAACGGTTGAATGGGAGCGGAGTCGCAAGAGGGGAAGGTTTCATGGAAGTCTGTAATCCCTGATTCCCGGCGGTCCACAACCAAGGAGTCTTCTCCGGGCCGGATGCCCACCCGCGTCCCCTGCACGCCATCTCCCCGGACGATAAGACCGAATTCCTCCCCGCTTCCGGGCGCGAAAGTAGCGTCAATGCGCTGGACCGTTCCGGCCGCGCCGTCCAAAACCAGCGTCGTATCGGAAATGGTAGTTTCTGAAAGGGTGAAGGATTTGGACGGGTCGGCCAGCGCTGCCCAGTCACCCACGGGCTGCTGTATCAGGCTCAATTTGCCGTCGCTGGCAGTGAGTGTGATTTCGCGGGCGAGGCTCATGGGGCTGCGCCAGGGTGTGGTGGGGATGTGGTTGGCGTATTCCCAGTTATTCATCCAGGCGATCATGAGGCAGCGGTTATCCGGGGCGTCGTAAAAGGAGACTGCGGCGTAGTAGTCCCGGCCCCAGTCCAGCCACTGGTATTCGCCCAGCCGGTCAGGGTCCTGGAGGCCTTCGCTGACAGTGCTGGCCGAGATGAATGATTTCCCGTCGAAGTTGCCAACGAAGTATTGGCCGGCTGAGCCGTTGTTGGGTCCGCCGGGGTTGAGGTTGACGGTTAGGACCCACTTGAGGTTTTCCGGGTCGCCGTCCACAGGAAGGGGGAACAGGTCCGGGCATTCCCAGATGCCGCCGGTGGCGTTCGCCGGGCCGAAGGTACTCAGCAGTTCCCAGTTCTTCAGGTCGTCGGATTTGTAGAAGACCACCTGGAAGTCTTTGGCTTCGACAGCGACCATCACCCAGTAGGAGCCCGCGTCGCCGTCATACCGGATGACTTTGGGGTCGCGGAAGTCGGCGGACCCGCGGTTGAGTACAGGGTTGCCTGTGTGTTTGGTCCAGGTGTACCCCCCGTCCAGGCTATGAGCAAGGGACTGGGCCTGGACGCCCTCATGCTCGGAGCCAGGTTTGTAGGCGCTGGTGTAAATGGCCACAAGGGGGGCAACGGATTCGGTGCCGAAGCCGCTGGTGTTGTCGCGGTCATAAACGATGCTGCCGGAGAAGATCTCTTCGTTCTCATCACAGGCGATGGCGACAGGGCGTTCGGTCCAGGTCAGCAGGTCCGTGGAAGTGGCGTGTCCCCAGGACATGTTTCCCCAGACGTTTCCCTGCGGGTTGTTCTGGTAGTAGAGGTGGTAGACGCCGTCATGAAAAATCAGGCCGTTTGGGTCATTGAGCCAGGTATTCCGGGCTGCGTAGTGCAGGGCCGGGCGGAAGGTCTCAGTTATCGTGTCGGTCGCGGCAGTCATGAAGGCGAGGTCTCATTTCTTGGGCAGGAGTGGTCTCTGCAGGCCCCGTAGGAATGCCGGCAGGTGGATGAGTGGAGCTGGTGGGCGGACGGGGGAGACGCCGACTCACCGCTGAGGAGAGTTAGGGGGCACTTTTTGTCGTTGTCGTGGGCCGCTGGTAGTCCTCGACAATGTCGACGCCGACCTTCTCGGGCTGGGAGACGTAGCCGTCCCAATCCTGATCGACTCGCCCCGGTGGGCGAAGGTGAACTCCGGGTTGTACTGGTAGAAGAGGTGATAGGCGCCGTTCCACTGGCTTACGTCATAGTGACCTTGGAGCCAACCGGCAGCGGAAACCAAGTAGAAGCGGTAGTGAACGGGTGGGCTGTTCTGTCATGGGGTTTGCTTGGCTGTAGGTTCAGTTGCCAGCGTGGGTTCAGCCGCCAGTGCATGGCCGCCGGCACCAGCACGTGGGCGGTAGAGGTGGCAGCGCACCCAGTGGCGGTTTTCGGGGTCGCCCACGCGGTGGCGAACGGGTTCCTCGGCCGAGCAGGTCTGGCTTGGGTCGCCGTCGAAAGCGCAGCTGGTCGACGCCATCACAGCCTGCCGCAGCCCGGCCCGGCGGACGGGATCGTAGGAGCCCGCCCGGGCCGGATCCGGGACGGCCGAGACCAGCAGCTGCGTGTACGGGTGGGCCGGGTTGGCCAGGAGATCCAAGGACTCGCCTTCTTCAACGAGCTCTCCCGCGAACATGACCGCCGTCCGGTCCGCCAGGTATCGGGCCGAGGCGAGGTCGTGTGTGATGTAGAGCATGGAGATTCCCTGCTCATCGCGGAGCTTTCGCATCAGGTTCAGCACGCCGATCCGGACCGAAACATCCAGCATAGAGGTGGGTTCGTCGGCGAGGATGACCCGTGGTTCCACGGCAAGGGCCCGGCCAATCGCCACTCGCTGGCGCTGCCCGCCGGAGAGCTCGTGCGGGTAGGAGTTCAGCATGTCGGCCTGCAGACCCACGGTGATCATGAGCTCCTCGAGTCGCTGCTGCGTCTCTGTCTCGGAGCTGCCGCCCTTCCGGTGGATCGCTAGCGACCTCCGCAGGAAATGCTCCACTCTGTGAGCAGGATTCAGCGAGCCGAAGGGATCTTGGAAGACCATCTGCAGTTGGGAGCGGAAGGCCCGCGATGCTTGGAAGCGGTCGCGCTTGAGGACGTCGACGCCGCCGATCAGGATCTCGCCGGAGCTCGGCTTTTCCAGCCGGGCAACGCAGCGGGCCAGGGTGCTCTTACCCGACCCGGACTCTCCCACGAGGGCCACGATTTCGCCGCGGCCAATGGTCAGGTCCACACCGTGCAGGGCCCGGACGGACTCCCGGGAGAACAAACCGCCTATAGGGAAGGACTTTCCCAGTCCGCGGACCTCGAGGGCGGCCGTTTGGGTGGAAACGTCTGGACGTGATGAAGACTGTACAGCGTGGCTCATCGTGCGGCTCCTTCCATGATGGCGGCGTCAGCCGCTGAAGCGTCGGCACTGACAGGTGCCACGAAATGGCCAGGTGCTGCTTGGACGAGGTCCGGGATGTTCCGGAACTTCACGCCGTCGGGCAGCCCCGTCAGCGGAACCCGCGGACCGGTGAGCGGCGGGAACGCACCCATGAGGGCCTGCGTGTAGGGGTGTCGGGGGTTGGTATAGACGTCCTGGGCTTTTGCGGTCTCCACGATCCGGCCGCCGTACATCACGGCCATGCGGTGCGAGAGCTCCACCATGAGGGACATGTCGTGAGTGATGAAGAGGACGGAGAACCCCAGTTCACGCTGGAGTTCCTTGATTTGGGCCATGATTTCCTGCTGCACCACCACGTCCAGGGCCGTGGTGGGTTCGTCCAGGATCAACAGGGACGGTTTGAGCGCCACGGCCATCGCGATCACGGCGCGCTGGCGCATGCCGCCCGAGAGCTGGTGCGGGTAGGACTTCAGGCGTGCGGGGTCGATCCTCACCAATTCGAGCAACTCACCGGCACGCCGCAGCGATTCCTTGCGCGAGTAGCCCGCATGAGTGGTGAAGATATCCACGATCTGCTCGCCGATGGTCAGCACCGGGTTGAGCGAGTTCATGGCCGACTGGAACACCATGGCCACGTCCTGCCAGCGGAAGCGCCGCAGCTCCTCCGGGCTCATGGCCAGGACGTCCTTGCCGCCGAAGGAGATGCTGCCGCCGGCGATCTTCGCGGGATCCTTCAGGAGCCGCATGATCGAGTTGGCGATGGTGGACTTCCCGCAGCCGGACTCGCCCGCCAGCCCGAACACCTCACCGGTGCCGATGCTGAAGGAAACGTTGTCGACGGCGGTGGTGGAGCGGGTGTCGCCGACGTACTTTACGGTGAGGTTCTTGACGTCGAGAACGGGCTCGTGGGAGCCGAAGGAGACTTGGGAGACTGTCACTTGGCGGCGCTCCTTTCGGTAATTTTCGGGTTTTTGATCTTCCGCAGCCGCGGGTTAGTGACCTCGTCCACGGCGTAGTTGATGAGCGCCAGGGCGAACGCGACCAGCGCGATGCAGACACCCGAGGGGACGAACACCCACCAGCTGCCGGTGAGCAGGGCGCCCTCATTGCCGGCCCAGAAGAGGTTGTTGCCCCAGGAGACGGTGCTGACGTCGCCCAGGCCAAGGAACTCCAGGCCGGCCTGGGCGCCGATGCCGTAGATCACGCAGGCCAGCAGGGTCCCCATGACGATCGAGGCCATGTTCGGCAGGATCTCGCGGAACATGATCCGGCCCGCCCGTTCGCCGGACACCACGGCCGCGGCCACGAAGTCCTTGGAACGGATGGACAGCGCCTGCGACCGCAACACGCGTGCCGATCCCGCCCACCCCGTGACGACGAGCACCAGGATCACGGTGCCCAGCCCTGGCGGCAGGAACGCGGCCAGGATGACAAGGAGCGGAAGTCCGGGCAGGAGCAGGAAGACGTTGGTCACCAGGGACAGTGCTTCGTCAATGAACTTGCCAAAGTACGCCGAGGCCAGGCCCACCAAAATGCCGATGAAGGTGGATGCGAAGCCCACAGCCAACCCGACGAACAGGGAACTGCGGGAGCCGTGGACAGTCAGGGCAAGCACGTCCTGGCCTTTGGCCGTGGTGCCGAGCCAGTGCTCCGGAGACGGTTCCAGCGAGGCCATCGCGGTGATCCGGGACGGGTCGCCGGGGAACAGCATGGGGGCCAGCAACGCAAGCGCGATGAACACGAGCATCACGGTCATGCCCAGCAGGGCCTTCTTGTTGGTGATGAGTCCGTGGACGAAACTGCGGTTGGGCTTGCGGGCAGCTGTGGGCTCAGTGGGCTGCTTCAGAATTGCGGTTGTCATGATGGGTTCCTCAGTTGCTGCGCACGCGCGGGTCGAGGCGGACGTAGAGGATGTCCACCAGGAAGTTCGCCAGCAGCACGGCGGCGGTGATGGTCAGGAACAGGCCCTGCATTAGCGGGTAGTCGAGGCCCTGGACTGCGTTGAGGAGTTGGTAGCCGACGCCGGGGTACGCGAACACCACCTCGGTCAGCATGGCGCCGCCCACCACGAAGCCCAGGCCCATGCCGAAGCTCGTGACCGACGGGAGCATGGCGTTCCGGGCTGCGTAGCGGAACATGATGCGGCCCGGACGTAGTCCCTTGGCTTCAGCCATGGTGATGTAGTCCTCGGAGTTGGTTGCGATCATCGTGTTGCGCATGCCCAGCATCCACCCGCCGATGGAGACCAGCACGATTGTCAGCGCTGGCAACACAAGGTGCGCACCGACGTCGGAAAGGAACTCCCAGGTGAAGCCGGGTTCCACACCGTCACTGAACGCGTGGCGCAGCGGGGACCAGCCTAGGATCACGCCGAACAGGTACAGCGCGCCCATAGCTAGCCAGAAGTATGGGAAGGAGCCGATGAAGATCAACACTGGCGGCAGTGCGGAGTCGATCGCTCCGCCGCGTCGCCAGGCGGCCAGGATGCCGAGCAAGTTACCTACGACGGCGGCAATCACCAGTGCGGTGCCGCCGAGCAGGAGGGTCCAGCCGATCTGGGCGGCGATGACCTCCGTTACCGGTGTGGGGAAACGGGAAATCGAGACGCCCATCTGGCCGGTGAACACGTTGTGCAGATAGTCGATGTACTGCTCCCAGATGGGACGGTCGTCCACACCGAGCAGCTTACGCAGTGCGTCGATCTGTTCGGGCTGCATCTTGCCCTGGGTACGGGCGAACATGCGGGAGACGGGGTCCCCGGGCATGAAGCGCGGCAGCAGGAAGTTCAAGGTGATGGACGCCCAGAAGGCGATCAGGTAGAAACCCAGGCGGCGCAGGATAAAGCGCACGGTTTCCTCCATTCAGGTATTGCGGTAATGGGGAGGGGCGGCATGCCCGGCGCGGTGATCCGCCGCCGGGCATGCCGGGCTGCTGGGCCTGCCGGGCCCAGCTGTTACTTGCGCGGTTCCAAAGTGGTGAGAATCAGCACCGTGGTAGGAGAACGATCGGAAAGTGTGGCGTAAGGGTTGTCCTGCGACGGCCATCCCGTGAAGTGGACGTCCGTGTAGTCGCCCCATTCAGGTCCTGAGAACAGCGGCACCAGCGGGGCGGCGTCGTTGTATTCTTCCTGGAGCTTGTACGCGACGTCCTTCTGCTTGGCTTCATCACCGGCGGCAACGAAATCCTGCAGGAGCGCATCGGCTTTGGGGTCACCAAAGCGGTGGTAGTTGTCGAACGTCTTGGTGCCGACCGGCTTCACTGTGGCGCTGCCCATGGCATTGTTGAAGTACTTGAACGGGCTGGGATCGTTGGCGCTCCAGACAATGCCGGAGTCAAACGTGCCCTGTTCGTATCCGGCCACCACGGAGGCCCAGTCCGGAGAGTCCACCTTGGCCGTGACTCCCACTGCTTGGAGGTTCTGTGAGATCACGTTGGCTACGGACAGCCAGTCGGAGGAGCTGGCGCCCACGGAGATCTTGAACTCGAAAGGCGTTCCATCCTTCAAGGCGCGCTTGCCGTCGGCCCCCTTGGAGTAGCCGGCTTCGTCCAAGACTTTGTTGGCTTCGTCCACGTTGAGCTTGGTCCAGCTGCAGTTGTCCTTGACGGCGGGGTTCTTCCACTTCTCGTAGTTGCCGGAAAGGCCGGTGCAGTCGGCGGGCTGGGCGTAGCCGCTCATCCCGATCTTGGTCACTTGGTCGCGGTCCACGGCCATGCTGAGCGCCTTGCGCACCTTTGGGTCGTTAAACGGAGCCTTGGTGGTGTTGAGCTGCCAATTGATCATGGCACCCGTGGGCGGGAACCAGTAGTGGCGGTGCTCCTTATCTTTGGAGATGAAAGTCTTCTCGATGTTTGGGATGAACTGGGTGGACCAGTCGACATCGCCGTTGACGCTGGCCAGATTGGCTGCGTCGTTGCCGGACATGGCAAGCATCTTGATGCCAGCAATCTTCTGTTTTTCCGGCTGCCAGTAGTTGGGGTTTTTCTTGAGTGCGTAGGACTGAGCCTGGAAGGAATCGACCTCCGTGTAAGGTCCTGTTCCCACGGGCGTGGCGTTGGCGTCCTTCGCCGGGTCGGCGATCGCAGACCAGATGTGCTTGGGCAGAATGGGTAGCTGGCCCACTTCGTAGAGCGCCGGAGACCAAGGCTTGTTGAAGGTGAAGGTCACCTTGTTGGTTCCCTCGGCGGTGGCGCCGACGAGGTACTCGTAGCCGCCCTTGAGCTTCTTCTGCAGCTCGAACGTGTAGGCGACGTCGTCGGCCACGAGTGGCTTGGCATCGGACCACTTCACACCGTCGCGCAGGGTGAAGGTGATGGATTTGCCGTCAGCAGCAGTCTTCCATTCGGTGGCGAGCCACGGCGTCGTGTCTCCCTTGGCCGGGTTGAAGACCAACAGGGGTTCGTAGATCGCCTGGTTGACCATGGGATTCACCGCGGGCGCAAAGGGATTGAAGTTGCGGTCGAAGGTGCTCATGTCTTCCCGTGGGATGGTGAGCATGGCGTTCGTGTTGTCCGAAGTCGAGGAGCTTGTGCCTGACTTGTTGACGGTGGCTGCACAGCCGGTCAGCAGCAATGCGCCTACCGCCAGCCCGGCCGCGGTGATGCGGGCAGACCTCAGGTATCGGGGTTGTGTCATGATGGTTATCTCTTTCCTATCTTCATCAGCAAGGTGAAGGGGTGGGTAAGGGTTAGCTCTTCGAAATTGATTTCGCGGTCAGACCGAAGAGCGTTCTAGCAGCGGACAGTCGACCAATTGCTTGTCGGCAGTGATCGGCTGTCCTGCTGTCAGAGCGGCGAGCGTCTGGACTCCCAGAGCGCCCATTTTTTCGAATGGCAACGCAACCGTGGTCAGCTTTGGCCTGAGGTAGGCTGCAATGAGTTCCTGGTTGTCGAAGCCGATCACGGCGATGTCTGCGGGGATGGTCAGTCCCCGTTCCTTGATGGCGTCGTAAGCGCCCATCGCCATGCGGTCGTTGAGGCAGAACAGCGCGGTTGGCCTGTCCTCCTGTGGGTAGCGGTCCAGGATGCGGCACGCGGCCTCATACCCGCCGTCCGCCGTGGCAAATCCGGGCACCACGAGCTCGGGGTCCAGCTCGAAACCGGCTTCGGCAAGTGCTTCGCGTGCACCCTCCAATCGCCCGATTGCTGCGGGAATAGCCGGGTCCAGGTTGATGACTCCGATCCTGCGGTGGCCGGCCCGGAGCAAACGTTCGCCGGCGACCCTGCCGCCGGCGCGCTCGTCCGGGACGATCGAGGGGAGCTTCCCGTCGGCGTCGAAGCAGTTGATCAGGACGGTGGGTACTTCCTTGGTGCTTTCCGGCACGTGCACGCCACGGTGGAACGTGGCTGCGTAGAGAAGTCCTTCCACGCGCTGTTCCAACAGCTTTTCAACGGCTGCGTCTTCCAGGCCCTGGTTGGGTCCTACGGCATCGGCCTGGTCGGAAGGCGCGATAAGCAGGAACCGGCGGTCAAGCCAGGCTTGGTCCTGGGCGCCCTTGATGATGTCCACCGCAAACGGGGCCGTCACGATCTCGGTGACGAGTCCATACCAATCGCTGCGCTGGGAAGCCAGTGCGCGTGCTCCGGCATTCGGGCGGTAACCCAATGCCTGCACGGCATCGTTGATGCGGGTGCGCGTTTCCTCAGAAATACTGGCGTTTTCGCGGTTGCTTAGCACGAACGAGACCGCAGTCCGGGAGACACCGGCATGCTTGGCGACATCACTCATGGTGACACCCCGCTGCCGCACAGCCGCGGCATTGTTGAGGTTCGTGGTCTTCGCCATTGAATGCTCCGGTGGTCTTCGTGGACCCCGGGTGAGTGCCAGGGATTGGGCCTGAGGTGTCCCGCGCTGGCGGTGGAGTAACGCGGGTTACCTGACAGCGATGTGAGCCAGGTTACTCGCGTTACTAGAAGGCTGTCAAGGACTCGACGAGACTCACCATTAGTGCTCGCGAAACGGGGTGCACGCCTCATTTGAGAAACGCTCGCGAAATCACGGGCCGCTACGGGCACGGCGGTGACGATGAGGGATGGACCTGTCGATGGCAACGCGTAGGGAAATCACGAAGAAGCACGCAGCCGATTCTGCGAAGTCAACGAAGAACGCCAAAGGATCACGGGACTCATCGCCCTGGAAGGGCGGCATTCTTGGGTGGGCGAGGGGACGGATGCGGCACCAGCACGATTGGTGCAGGATCGCCGCATTCTTTGTGGGCGGAGGCCCATGTTCTGCTGACGGTGCCATCGGTCCCGGTGGCAATTGGGGTTGTGTCAGCGGAACCGGTGGCCTGGCTGACCGTATCCTGCATCCTGGTGCCCGTCGGGCCTGATTACCCCAGCACGGCAAGGCGGGCCTGTGGAGAACCTGGAGAATCCTTCCGTGCCCCCAGCCCCCGTTTCCTGATGGGCTCTGCGTGCTCCACTCCGGGTAGGGCGGATCCAGGGCCTGATAGATGACGACTGAGCCGCGGGCGGCGTGCGTGCAAAAGCGGCATTGCTGGCGTTTCCTTCGGCGACCCTCGAGACCCTCGGGTCAGGACGGCTGTTCCTTATTCGTAGAACTCGATCCGCGGCTCGCCCTGCATGCCGGCTTGCTGCATGGCATCTTTCAGTTCGGGATTGCTCAGGTAGGCGCGGGCTGTTTCGAGTGAATCGAAGTAGTGGAGCACCATTATGTTGTTGGGGTCGTCGGCCATGCGGTGCACTGAATGATCAGTGACGCCGCCGGACTGTCGCAGCCCGTCCGCCGAGTCGTAGACCCTCCGGAAGGTGTCGTAGTCGGCGAAGCGGTGGAGGAGGGTGACGAGTGCCATGGGAAACTCCTTCAAGTCGTTCCGAGATCTTCTTGGTGAGCAACGTAAAGCTAGACCCGGGAGGAAGAGTGGTCAAGGTATGCGCGGTTGGTCAGTGCCGACCAGTGTCGCGCGGTGCCGGCAGAGCAGGACGCCCGGGTCGGTGCAGAAAGGAGCAGGGTTGTAGCCAAGCTTCGCGCACCATCATGCAGACAGACAGACCGACAGACCGACAGACCGACCGAGTGCGATGTGTCGTCGGCTTCCTTCTGGGGGCGAGGATTGGGGCGCGGGCCTGACGTTCCGGCGCTTCGCAAAGAGATCAGCCGGAAAATTGTGAAGCTTGGTCCGGCAGGTTTAACGGCCGCGGGGGCAGCGTCCGGGAGCGCATCGGCACGCGTAGTGCGGGGCTGGGCGCTGCGTCGGCCAGGATGGCGGAATCCATCCCGGTTTCAAGGCCGGCCAATCCGACCAGTTGCTCGGCGCCGTTGTAATTGTGCCGAGCATGTGTGCGGAAGGGCTTCCTGGTCTCACCGGCGATGCCTCGCTGCTCCTCGTCCCGCTCGTCCGGTTCCTGCCCGTCAGTGATCCACGCGTGCGTGCCACGGTCTTGGCCAACGCCGATGAACTCACCAGGAACGGACTCCTGCGCTACCGCCCCGAGCGGACGGCGATGGACTCACCGGTGCTGAGGGGACCTTGACTATGTGTCCGTGTTGGCGTGTCTCAGCCGTCGTTGAGGTCGGAGAAGTGACCCGCGCCGAAGCACTGTGCGAACGCCTGCTGTCCCACGCCAGTCCACTGGGGACCTACGCAGAGGAGCTGGATCCTGTGTATGGCCGTCACTTTGGCAACTTAGCACAGGCGTTCTCCCACTTGGCCATCAATTAACTCGCTCATGCACCTCATTCGCGCGGAAGAAACGGACGGTGCGAGGCAATTCTCCCCGCTTCACCGCAACACCTAAATGTCTCCGCCCAGTCATAGCCAGCGAGCTCCTCGGCGACACCCTTGGCCATGGTCTCGATGTCGTCGTCGGCTTCCGAGTACCGGCCGCATGTGCCTGCCAAATCGCTGTACGCCCAGGTGCTTGAGCACTTGGTGCCGCCGCCGGTGTCGGTGTCCTTGACGCTCGTCGCGCCGCTCTGGACGCTTCTGGGACAGGGCTTGGCGATACCCATAGCGCAGACAACTTCGGCCGGGCACACAGGGTGGGCCTGTGTACCCGGCCGTGTACCGGATCCGCCCGCTGGCGGATCCGGAGGTGGCTTACGCCGCCAGCGGCATCGCCTCATGGCGGGCCTCGACGACGAGCGACTGCCCGTCGACCGAGACGGCCACTTGGCCGCCGGACTGAAGGTGCGACGCCACGAACAGATCCGCGATCCGGTCGTCCAGCTCGCGCTGGATCACGCGGCGCATCGGCCGGGCTCCGTATTCGGGCTCGTAGCCTCGTTCGGCGATCCAGTCGACGGCCGTTTCGCTGACCTCGAGACTGATGCCCTGGGACTGCAGGCGGGCTTCCGTCTGGCTCAGCATCAGCCGAACGATCCGGCGGAGCTGCGCTTGGTCCAGCTTGCGGAACAGGACGATCTCGTCGATCCGGTTGAGGAACTCCGGCCGCATCGTCTCGCGCAGCCGGCTCAGAACCCGGTCCCGCAGCGCCTTCTCTGAGCCGAAGCCGTTGCCCTCGTCCGCCTTGGATACAAAGCCCATCGCGCCGCCCTTGCTGGCCAGGAACTCCGAGCCGAGGTTGGAGGTCATGATGATCACGGTGTTGCGGAAGTCCACCATGCGGCCCTGTCCGTCGGTTAGCCGCCCGTCGTCGAGCACCTGGAGCAGCAGGTTGAACACATCCGGGTGGGCCTTTTCCACTTCGTCGAGCAACACCACGGAGTACGGGTTACGACGGACGCGTTCGGTCAACTGCCCGGCTTCGCCGTAGCCCACGTAGCCCGGAGGGGCTCCGACCAGCCGGCTTACCGTGTGCCGTTCGCCGAACTCGCTCATGTCGAAGCGCACCATTGTATTCTCATCCCCGAACAACGACCCGGCCAGCGCCTTGGCGAGTTCGGTCTTGCCCACACCCGTCGGGCCGAGGAACAGGAAGCTGCCGACAGGCCTGTCCGCGTCCCCCATGCCGGTGCGGCTGCGCCGGACCGCCTTTGCGATCAGCGTCACGGCGTCGTCCTGCCCGACGATCTGCTGATGCAGTTCCTCCTCAAGCCTGGACAGGCGCTCCCTGTCGTCTTCTGTGAGCCGGCTGACTGGGATACCGGTGGACCGGGAGATGATCCCTGCGATCTCCGCTTCGCTGACGACGGCCTCGGCGCCTTCCGAAGCCCCAGGTGCACTGGAAATCGCAGCGGAGAGCTTCCCGTTCACTGCTTCGATCTCATCCCGCAGCCGCGAGGCCTCTTCATAGCGTTCCGTGGCGGCGGCGTCGTTCTTCGACTTTTCCAGGGTTGCGAGCTGCTCGCGAAGAACAGCCACGTCGGTCTGCGAGCCGAGTTTGATGCTCAGCCGCGCACCTGCCTGGTCGATTAGGTCGATGGCCTTGTCGGGCAGGAAACGGTCCGTCACATAGCGTGCGGAGAGTTCGACGGCGGCGCGGATTGCGTCGTCGGTGTAGCGGACGCCGTGGTGTTCCTCGTACCGTCCGCGCAGGCCGTCCAGGATCTGTACGGCGTCCTCGATGCTCGGCTCGCCGACCTGTACGGGCTGGAAGCGGCGTTCCAGTGCCGCGTCCTTCTCCACCTTTCGGTATTCGTTCAGCGTAGTGGCGCCGACGAGGTGAAGTTCACCGCGGGCCAAGCGCGGCTTCAAGATATTTCCTGCGTCCATGCCGCCTTCCCCCGCGCCGCCGGCTCCGATGACCGTGTGAAGTTCGTCGATGAACAGGATGATTTCCCTGGCGTGTGAATCGACCTCGTCCATCGCCTTGGTCAGCCGCTCCTCGAAGTCACCGCGGTACCGCGTTCCGGCCAGCATGGCCGGCAGATCCAGGGCAATGACGCGCTTTCCGCGGAGCTGTTCGGGCACAGCACCTGCGGTGATCGCCTGGGCCAGCCCTTCGAGGATCGCGGTCTTGCCCACGCCGGCTTCCCCGACCAGGACAGGGTTGTTCTTGGTGCGCCTGGCCAGGATCTCGATGGTCTGGTCGATCTCGGCGCTCCGGCCGATGACCGGGTCCAGGCGGCCCTCGCGAGCATGTGCCGTGAGGTCGCGGCCGTAGGTGTCCAGGGTCGGGGTGTCAGACCGGGCGGCAGCTGCCTGCGACAGCCCGGGCTCCGGGCCGGTCGGCGCGGCCCCACGCCGAGCGGATTGCTCGCGTGGACCGGACCGCAGGAACTCCGGCGTCACCCCGGCCGCGGCGAGCACCTGCCCGGCCGGGGCCTCCTGGTTGAGGACGAGCGCGAAGAACACGTGTTCGGGATCGATGTAGGTCGAGCCGAATGCCCGGGCAACCTGGTAGGCGTCGAGTAGGGCTCGCTGGGCTGACGGTGTCAGGGCCGGCGTCGTCTCCGCCCTGGCGGTTGCCTGCTCTGGGAGACGCTCCTCGGCCGCCATGGCGATGGCAGCAGGTGCCGCGCCTGCCTGGCGGATGTAGTCGGCGGCCGGTTCCCTTTCGACCATGACACGCAGGATGTGCAGCGCATCCACATGGATGTGACCATGCTGGGCGGCGAACTGTGCGGCACGCGCGAGCACGTCATGGGTGCGCCGGCTCAGCAGTCGGGTGATGTCCATCGGGTGCCCGGGGCCGGCGGCGCGTTGTCCCTGCAGGTAACGGGCAAGGAATTCGTCGAACGAGCCGTGGCCGGACTCGGCCGGTCCAAAAAATGCAGCCATGAAACCTCCGTAAAAAAGTTGAGTGTAGTTGACTCAACGTTGGGAAAACGGATTTATTCCCGCGTGTCAGCGGGCTCCCGGTTGTGTTCGGCTGCGGCGGATCACGGCGTCGGAGACTGCTACACCTACGAGTGGAAGCACGGCCCCCATAGCGGCAACGAAGGTCGGAAGAAGAAAGCTCAAATTTGCCAGGACCACCAAGCCTCCGACGCCGGCGAGATCAGATGGTTGGCGTTGGCCCAGTACCTGTCGAATAAAAAAGCCTCGGCCGGATCCACGCACCCCGGCCCAGCTGGACGAGGAGATAGCTCGCAGCAAAGAGCCAGCCGAAGGTGCCAAACGCTAAGCCGATTGAAGCGTTCATGAACAGTGTGACCAGCATGACGATCAGCAGCATCCACTGCACCTCAAGCCGCGAAGTGTTCAGCAATGTAGCGGCCCAGGTCGTGTACACCCACACCTTGTAGACGGCAAGAAGAAGCACAAATGTCGCACCGGCCCCCACCCACGAGTGATACTCCAGCAAATGGTGGGATAGCTGCGATAGCGCGAAGACAAAGACCAGATCGAAGAATAGCCCAAGGCTTGTAACCCGGTCTCCGGAGGTCGCGGAACGCATCAGCGACCTGGCACGGAACATCAGTATCCTCCACTGTGATAGGAGCGGACGGATGCCCCCTCCTGTTGTCGAAAGACTGACACGGTCAGCAGAGAGGTCAAGGGGGAACCCGGCAGAGACGTGGAACGGTGCACCGTCCGGCGGCGCCGTGGAGCCGGTACACGCTGCCTCGGCCTCTCGACAGATTCAATGGCCCCCGATTGAGTTCGGCCTTGATGCGGCGATTCGCCAGCAGCCCGTCCTCCTTTGCGCGGAACGTGCGGTTAACGCGGGCCAGCTTCTGCATCAGTAGCGCCCCTCTTGAGTGGCCGGTCCAGATACAGGCTATGTAGCGGTGCGGGGTCGTAGCCGGCGGGCATTATGTCCTTGACAATCACCAGTTCCAGTTCGTAGTCCACATCCTTGATCCGCTCCTTGACCGTGGCGTTCGCAGCGTCGCGGCGCACGTGGTCGGAGACCCGCGGTACGTCGGATGGAGCGCCGGAGCAGACCACCTTGATCTTTCCCTTGGCGAGGCAGTCGGCCTCCCACGATCACCGCGCCTTGCCGGCGCCTCGATGAACTTGCCCGTCCTGGCGCTGCGGTTCTCCCAATGCGCCACCAGGTCCGAGGCCAGCGCGGCAATCCGGTGACGCGAGGGCTTGGCCGCTGGAATGCCGGGCCCAAGCCCTCGCAGGTTAGGTTTAGTTGGCCAGTCCGACTTCCGGGAACCTGTTTAGCGTGGACGTAGCCCTCTTCCTGACCCGACGGGCGAATGTCTCCCGCCCCCGTACGGTTAGACGGCCGATGCTAGCGAAGGAGGTTCAGCGCCGCATTGACGATGGATGCTTCGTCGATGCCGTGGATCCGGTATGCGTCCTGTAGATCAGAGGACTGCCCGAAGTCCTTTACTCCCAGAGAGACTGTGCGGTCGCCTCGGGCTCCGGCCAGGAAGGACAAAGTGTGCGGGTGTCCGTCCTGGACCGTGACGAGGGGCGCGGGTGCGTGTCGTGGAAAGAGGCCGTCTATGATGTCGAATTCAATCGCCTTGGTTCCTTGGTTTAGCGAGTTGCGGCGCTGGAGGGATTCGAAGACCAGGTCAGGAGAGGTGAGGCAGACGACGCCGGCCATGATGCCAAGTGCCTTCAGCCGTGTGGCCGAGGCGATGACTTCGGGCATGATCGCTCCGACGCCGACCAGGGTGACCCTGTCCTCGACCGGGTCGTGGTCGCTCAGCCGGTACCCGCCGGCCACCGCGTGCCTGCGACGCCGCTCCAGCAGCAGCGCGTCCGTCGGCATGGCGGCCAGAGCCTGATCCAGTGGACGGGTGGTGAGCCGGAAGTAGGCTGAGCGTCCTCCGGGAATGCCGATCCTGCTCATGGCTTGGAGCATGCACCATTCCAGATCCTGGGCGAAGGCTGGCTCCCAGGCTGTGCACCCTGGCTGTTCCAATCCGATGGACGGGGTGGTGAGGGACTGGTGCGCGCCGCCCTCCGGTGCCAGGGTCACCCCTGACGGCGTCCCGATCAGGATGGACTGGCCCCCGGCGTACATGCCAAAGGACCATGGTTCGAGGGCGCGGGCCACGAACGGGTCGTAGATGGTGGCGAGAGGAATCAGCGGCTGGCCCCAGCGGCTCCAAGTCGTTCCGAGTTCGGAGACGAGGCCCACGAGGTTCGTTTCGGCGATGCCGAGTTCGATGTGTTGGCCGTGGGAGTTTTCAATCCAGCGGAGGACCCGTTCCGGGTAGTCCGCGAACCAGTCCTGGCGTTCCCCGACGGACCAGACTCCGGTTTTGTTGATCCAGCCGCCGAGGTTGGTGGAGGAGGCAACGTCGGGGCTGCAGGTGACGACACGGTGGGCCACCTCAGGGGCTGCCCTTTTCAGGTCGGAGAGGAACCGTCCCAGTGCGGCTTGGGTGGAAATTCTGTCGCCGTAGCCCCATGGCAGGGAAGCCGGGATCTGGAGGGGTGGGGCCAGTGCGGGTTGCCGGCGCTTGAGGCGGAGGGATGCCTGGGTGCAGGCCCGTTCTTCGACCGTGCCCGGCTGAAATTTGCACCATGGATCGTCAAGGTCCATCCCGGAGATCGCCGCCAGTGTTTCCATCTGATCTCTGGACAGCAGCGCTGAGTGGTTGTTCGGATGTCCTTCGGTGGCAAGGCCGCGGCCCTTAATCGTGTAGGCAAAGATGACGGTGGGCCGGGTGGGGTCGACCTCGTTGTAAGTATCGAGCAGCAGTCCGATGTCGTGTCCGCCGAGATCACGTACCGCCACAGCCTGTTCCCCTGCGGTGAGCGAACTGAGCAGGGTTTCCATGGCCGGGGTTGAACCGCTGGCGCGCAGACGGTCGAAGACCTCCGAGTCGGGGGAGCGGAGCAGCCGCTGGTATTCCTCGTTGGACATGGTCTCCAGCCGGCGGCGTAGATCCACACCGCCGGGACGAGTGAAGAGTTCCTGCACACGGGTTCCCCACTTCCGGGTCAGGACCTGCCAGCCGGCGGCTTCAAACATGCCCCGCAGGCGCATGATCTGGGAATCTGGTACCACCCGGTCCAATGACTGCCGGTTCAGATCGACGATCCAGAGCAATTCGCCGAGCTGCGCCACCGCCGGGTCGGCGACAGCTTCCCAGATGGCGCCTTCGTCCAGTTCGGCGTCACCCAGAAGCCCGATAAAGCGGCCGGACTTGCGGGATTCAGCGTACCTGTCGCTGACGAAGCGGTGTGACATGGCGGCCCAGATGGTGGCCGTGGCCCCGATACCCACACTCCCGGTGGAAAAGTCCACCGTGTCAGGATCCTTTGACCGGCTGGGGTAACTCTGCAGGCCGCCCTGCTGCCGAAGTGTGCTGAGTTTGTTTTCGTCCAAGTCGCCCAGGAGGTAATTGATGGCGTGCAGGACAGGGGAGGCGTGGGGTTTGACTGATACGCGGTCCGCCTCGGTCAGCTCGGAGAACCAGAGGGAGGTCATAATTTCAACCATGGAGGCGCTGGAGGCCTGATGGCCGCCGACCTTGATGCCGCTGGTGTTGGCCCGTCCGCGGTTGGCGGCGTCTACGATTGCGGCGGCTGTCCAGCGCACCCGCCGGGCGATACTCTCCAGGACTGCTGTCCCGAACGCTGCATCCTCAGGGCCCGCGGTGTCCGGGCGCGCTGTTGTGGTCTGAAAATCTTCCACCCTCATGATGGTCTCCTGTACAAGTAGGCGTTCCACGCCGAATTTTGGTCCGTCGGCGATGGATAGGGAACACGGTCTGCAGTTTCCGATGGATTGTGTTCTTCGCCCACGGACGGGCCGGTGTGGGCCGTCCGTGGGCGGTGCAACGACGGGTTTGGTCACGAGCGCCGTATGCGCCCTCCTTGAAGGCTGAAGCCATCCCAGGCAGGCCCCCGACGATGAGGGCAATGCCCTGCTTCCTCCTGCGGCGAAATAGCATGCCCCAGCGACGAACGCCTCCGGATGTTCGTCAGGGCACCAGGATGGCCCGGCCGCGCACTTTGCCCGCGTTGAGGTCGCTGATCGCCTGTTGGAAGTCGTCGAGGGCGTATTTCTGGGTATGAAGGGTGACGGCACCCCGCGCCGCCAAGGCCATCAGGTCCTGAAGGTCGTTGTAGGAGCCGACGAGGTTGCCGATGATGTTGATCTCGGCTGAGACGATGTCGATGGTAGGGACGTCGATGTTCTCGCCGTAGCCCACCACATAGTAGTCCCCGGCCTTGCGCAACATGGCAAGGCCTTGGGCGGTCGCGCCACCTTCGCCAACGAAGTCGATGAGGGCCTCCGCCCCATGACCGCCGGTGAGGGCAAAGACCTGCTCGACCTGTGACCCGTCAGCCAGGACGCCCTCGTGTGCTCCGATCTTCTTGGCCAGCTCCAAGGCGGCAGGGTTTCGGTCTACAACGATGATGCGGGCCGGTGTTAGCGCTGTGAGGACTTGGATTCCGATGTGGCCCAGCCCTCCGGCGCCGATGACAACGCATGTGTCCCTTGCGGTCAGCCTCTTAGCCGCCTTTGCGGCCGCGTGATAGGCGGTAAGGCCGGCATCGGCCAGGGCCGCGACGTCGGCGGGTTCCAGGGAGTCGTCGATTTTTACCACGGAGCGGGCGGATGTCAGCAGGTATTCGGCGTATCCGCCGTGGGTGTCGATACCAGGGAACTTGCTCTGCTCGCAGTGCACGTCGTCCCCGGAACGGCAGGCCCGGCACAGGCCGCACGTGATGAGGGGGTGCAGGATGACTTTGTCGCCTTCCTCAACGTTGGTGACGGCGCTTCCGGTGGCGTGCACCCAGCCCGCGTTCTCGTGCCCGATCGTGTATGGCAGCTCAACCTGAGACTTCTCGGCCCACTGGCCCTCCAGGATGTGCAGGTCGGTGCGGCAGACACCGGCTCCGCCAATTTTGACTACGACGTCCAGCGGCCCGGCCACCTCCGGGATGGGTGCCTCGGTCATTTTCAGGCCTTCGTGGTAGCCGACCACCTGGACGGCCCGCATCGTATTCATCGGGTGTTCTCCTTGACTGTGAGGGAAAGAAGGTTGTGGTGATCTGCCGGTTCCGCCCCGTCCGGCCGGTCGGTCTGGTCCGCGCCCGAGCCGGCGTAGCGGGTTCGCAGCAGGCCGCGGCAGAAATGGGCGTTCCCGTCAATGGATATGCGCGTGGAACGCGCCCGCCGCAACGCCATCGGCACTTTGTCCGGCGGGTAGGGGATGTTGTTATGGTCAACGAGGACGACGGCGGAAGGTTGCGCCGGCAGCCCAAGCGCCGTCCGCCGTCGTACTAGAGCGTCTTTGGTCCGGCCGGCGGGCAGGTCACCAAGCCGCACCGTCCCGACGCTCTCTTCTGCCAGTGTGGGATCGGCCCGCAGCAGTTCGGTGAGGCAGCGCTCCATCGCGGCGGTGTGCGCTTTGCGGCGGAACGTCCACCGCAGCTCCTCCAGGCTGTCCTCCGCTTCGTGGCCGAAGGTGCCGCAGTATCCTGCGTCGGCCGCGAGGCCGGCGTTGATGAGGTCGGAGTCGTGGTGGTCATCGAGCTCGACCACCACCTTCGCCACCCCGGGCAGCGCCGAGATCACGTCCTTGCTGTCGGACGCCATCAGGTAGGCGAAGTTCGGCGAGCAGAATGACGTCGGCAGACGCAGGTGCACGGTCACCACGGCGCCGGCCAGGGAGCCGGTGATCTCGAGGGAACGGACGAAGCCCAGATCGGTGATGGGCTCGTCCAGCTCGGGATCCAGCACGGCCCCTAGCGCCTGGCGGACGTCCTCTGTTGTCACCGCCACGTCCCGGCCGGTGCGCTCCGTCAACGCCGCCGTCATGCCACGCCCGCCAGGTCCGCGCGTTCCGGCTGGCGGGGTCCTGTCTTTGTCTCGTCCGCGTCCGGGAGTTGGAGCTCTGCGGGCACCGGGATGTCGTACATTTTCGCCGCGTTGAGTCCGAGGATCTTTTTCTTCTGGTTCACGGTGAGCGGGGCGTACTCGGTCATGTCTTCGGGGATCTGGAAGTCAACGAACCGCTCGATCAGCCACCGGGGTGACCAGATGGCGTAGTCACTGGAGAACTGGATCCGGTCCTCCCCGATCCAATAGATGAGCTCGCCGATGATCTGGGCGAAGTACCGCGGGCGGGTGTGCATGAAGGGCATCGCGACCGCCAGGCCGCCATGAACGTTGGGTTCCTGGGTGGCGATCCAGCAAAAATCCTCGAGCCGGGGCAGGCCGACGTGCTCCACCACAAAGTTCAGGTCGGTGAAGTCGGAAGCGGCGTGGTCGACGTCGGCGACATCGAAAGCGTCCCGGTCCAGCGGGCGGACGGTAGGACCCTTGTGGATGTGGATGTTCTTGATGCCAAGCTTGCGGCACTCCTCGAAATACCGGTAGGACCAGGGATCAGAGAGCTTGTACCCGCGGGACTCGCCGCGCCATTCGGCGGTGTAAGCTTAACCCCCTTGAACTTCATCTTCTCGTGGTCGGCGCGGAGCCGGTCAAGGCCGGCCTCGCCTTGGCGCGGGTCATAACAGTGGTTGTAGGTGAGCTTGTCCGGATGCGCCGCGGCAAGGCCGTACGCCTCCTCCACCTGCGCGAACCCGTTCTGGTAGAACTCCCCGAGATAGGCCGGCTGAAAGATCGCGTGGTCCACGTAGCCGTCGACGAACAGATCCTTCATGAGGCGTTCGCCGCCCTGGTAAAGGAATTCCTCGTAGGACCAGTGCTCCTCGTCCGGACCGAGGTTGCGGTGGTAGTCGTAGAAGCAATCGATGAACTGCTTGCCCTGGATATTCCGCTGGTTCTCCGGGCGGGCGTCCCACAATGCGATATGGGCGTCAACGATGAAGTAGTTGTCGCCGTCTTTGCTGTACATGTCTGGTCTCCTTCTGGCGACTGCCGTAGTCGCCACGTCATCGAGACTAGGCTGGTGGAACAGCTGCCAACATGTGGCGTGTGTCTCATTTTGAGACGGTTCTCTTCCCGCTGGGATCGCGATACAAAGTAACCTCGAAGTATGGAGACGAGGAGGACGGCGATGATGCCGAATAAGGACGAGGGGATTGTCAGCCCGGCGCTCCATTACGCCGGCCAGCTCGCCACTCCTGACATACGCCTCCAAGCTTCCTGGCAGCGGAGCGAGGAATATGGCGTTTCCGCCGAAGTAGTGGATCCGACGTGGGCTGGCTCCGCAGAGACTGAGTCTCTGTTTTTCCAGTGCGGTCAGGAAGTGCTCACCGGCCTCTACAGCACTCTGGCGAACGAACCCTTGAGCCTCATGCTTACCGATGCCAACGGTTTGCTCCTCAACCGCTTCAGCGGAGACACCTCCCTCTTGCGGGCGCTCGACAAGGTCCATCTGGCGCCAGGGTTCGCATTCTCCGAAAGGGAGGCCGGGACCAACGGCATGGGATTAGCGTTGGCGGACCGCATCCCGACCCTTGTCCGCGCTGAAGAACACTACAGTGCCAGCCTCCGGACTTACACCTGTGCGGCAGTCCCTGTCTTCGATCCGGTTAGCGGATTGCTGGAAGGGAGCGTCAACATCACAACATGGTCCCGCTCATCCCCGCAATTGCTCCTGGCGTTGGCAGAATCAGCTGCGGGCAACACCTCGGCACTGATGCTCGCAAGGTCGCAGGGCCGCAAAGGAAGGCCCGGACCAAAGGGCGGCGTCTTCCGCATCCAGAGAAGCAAACTCGAGCCAGCAGCCGGAACAGTGCGGAAAATGTCGTCAGCTTGGACAAACGCCCTCGATCATGCGACACAGGCCTTGGCGGCCGGACGGGTTGTTGCGGCTGTAGGCGAGCAGGGTTCGGGGCGCGCAACTCTGCTGGCACAAGCCTTGCGGCAAATTCAACCCGGGAGCCGTATCATCTCAGCGGCCGCTCCCGCCCCCGGCGACGTCGACGCCTGGCTGTCCTTGTGGGCCCCCGAACTGGGCAAACCAGCAACCGCCGTCGTAGTCGAAAACGTAGACCTGTTGCCCGCGTGGGCAGCACAAGAACTCCACGCCCAAGCCCGCAGCGCAGTTCGGGCCCTTCCCGTCTCCCAGAGCGGGAGCGCGCCAAGGCTCGCGTGGGCCGTTACAGCTGCGAGGCACGATGGCATCCCGCAACCCCTAGCAGGCATGGTCGATACGGTGATTTCTGTTCCCGCTCTGCGGGAACGCGGCGAGGATGTCCTGCACTTGGCCAGATACGCCGCCCGCCAAACCCGCCTGCGGGAAATCAACTTCACTGCTGCCGCAGAAAAAGCACTGATTGCCCATAGCTGGCCGGACAACATAGACGAGCTTTTCACCGTCATCAACGCCGCCGCTGCCCAGACAGAGACCATCGACGTCAGCCATCTGCCTGCCTACCTTCTGGGCGGGGGGAGCAGCCTGCACCTGAGCCGGATCGAGGCGGTGGAACGTGACGAGATCGTCCGCTGTCTCTCCAAGCACGGGGCTACAGTAAGCGGGGCGGCAGCTGAATTGGGCATCAGCAGGGCGACCATCTACCGCCGCATGGCCAGACTGGGGATCACAATCCCGAAGTAGGCAGTCCCGGACGGACTCCTTGGGACCTGGTTAGCTTCGCGAAACCACTGCAAGCAAACGGCTAGCCGTGCGCCCACCTCGAGCGAGAGCCGCGCGCAGGGGCATTCAGCACAGGCACAGGCGGTCGACCAAGGACTAGTGCATCAAAATGATCCCGCTGGTGGAAAGGGCCCGGGGCAGCAACGCCGCCCCGGGCCACAAGCCGGCGCACATGTTCGTAGGGGCACCCCGAAACGAGGATAAGCTGGGCCGCCTCCGGCAAATGCCGGATTATTCACCTTCGGCGACCGACTGGCGCCGGTGACGTTCCCGTTGGCCGTACGCCGCCCGAAGAATGTCGTCCTTTGACTCGAATCCCGAGCCCAACGCTCCACCGATGAGCGCCGCCGATGCCGTCATCCAGGCAACTTCCGCAAAATCCCAAACAGCCACGGGATGTTGCAGGGTCTGCGCCAACAGCGTGTCGTCGATAGTGAACGCCGCGGCCAGCATCACGGCCACCAACAGCAGGAGGTAGCTGATCAGGACGCCGATGATCAATGACCACACCGTAGAGCTGTTGTATAAGGAAGCCTTGTATCGTTCGATGGGATCGTTGCGCCTGGGACTTTCCCACAGGTCGTGTTGGGTGATTATCCAGAACACCATCGAACTGATCGAAAGGACCATCAACAATGCCAGCCTCGGCGCACCCAGCAGGTCTGCGAGTTGCCAGATTGTGTTCGTGACAAGCGCGAAGGCGCCTGTGGCGATCGCGGCGGCCATGGCGCTTCTTAATCCGAAGACCAGCCGCCACGGACGGTTCGCCCGCAGCATGCCCGCCAGCAACCGTCCGCGGCCGAGGCGGGTTGCCGAGACGTAGCGGAACCCAATTGGCCCGTCGTCAATAACCGCGGTTTCGATACGCCGCGATTGGTGCAGTGAGGGCGGACCGAATTCGCTGATGTCATCGTCCGGATCGAAGTGGCGGTGTATCGCCCACGCGAGGTCGGCGACGGCAGTGCGGACCCGGCGGTCGATGTTGACGGCGCCGAGCGCGGGCACGGAAACCAGGGAAATCAACTCCCCGAGCGCGACTTCCGCGACCACAGTGCGGCCTTCGAGACGAATCGGAAGATCGGTTAGGCACACCATGACATCCCATGCTCGGCGGATCCGGTGTGCTGCCAAGGAGTCCAGCATCGGCGCCAAGCCATTGCCAGCCGTAAAATCCTGGTACTCGATGATCACGGACCAGTCGTGGCGCTCATCGGCAAGGTTAAGCAGATGGCCCACTTCGCGGCCGTTACGCTCGGCAAACTCGGCGGTGACCTCCGGTTCGGCGAGCACGCCCAGCGTACGTGCACTGGTGGAAATTTTCGGCATGCCAGGCCTCCTATGGTTCGGTGTGTGTCGCCAGCAAACTGGATGCCAGGGCTTGTCGGTTTCTTAGCGGATAGGGACTGTCTTGCTGGACTTTCAATGTCATCTGCCCTGACGCGCGATGGCCGGTCCATCCCGAAGGAGGCGCAGGTGCTCGTGGATCATTGCCACGGCTGTTGAGCCTTCACCGGCGGCAGCCGTTACGCGTTTCACCGACCCATGCCGAACATCACCGGCAGCGAACATCCCCGGGATGCTGGTTTCCAAGGGCAGCTGGCTGCGGCCCAGATGGCTGAACTCAGGAGGAAGGTCCTGGAGGTCAGCCCCGGTGAGAACAAATCCGTGGCCATCCAAGGCGAGCGCACCCTGCAGCCATTCTGTGTGCGGCTTGGCCCCGATGAAAATGAAGAGATAACGGGAGTCGAAGATGCGCTGTTCGCCTGTGGCCGCCAACTGGACGACGATCCGTTCAAGGGCGCTTGAACCGTCCACGCCGACGATGTTGGCCCCCAGTAGCACCTCTATGCCTGGGTGTTCTTCGATTCGTTCCGCGAGGTACCCCGACATGTCCGCGCGGAGGTCTGCCCCGCGCACCACCAGCCGCACTGGTGCTCCTATTCCGGCCAGGAAAAGGGCGGCCTGTGCTGCGGAGTTTCCACCCCCGACGACGGCCACCGGCTGTAATCCGCAGAGCCTGGCTTCATGGACAGTAGCGGCGTAGAAGACACTGATCCCCTCGAATTTCTCCAGCCCGGGGACTGGCAGCCGGCGGTAGCGAACCCCGGTTGCGAGCAGCGCTGCCCGTGAGGAGGCAGGGCCGCTCTCGTGGAACTCGGCACGGATCTCGCCGTCTTTCAATTCGATGGTGCGTGCCCGGCAGGCGACGTTGATCTGGACTCTGAACTTGCGGGCCTGAATGATTGCTCTTTCAGTGAGTTCACCCCCTGAGATTCCGGCGGGAAAGCCGAGAAAGTTCTCGATCCGCGGCGACGTGCCGGCCTGCCCACCTATCGCGAAGCCCTCCTTAAGGACGACCGACAACCCGTCCGACGCCGCGTAGACGGCGGCCGCCAGGCCGGCGGGGCCGGCTCCGATCACCATGAGATCGTACGAAGCCGAGTGCTCTTTCACCGCGCGTAGGCCCATGGCAAGGGCCAGGTCTGCGTTTGACGGGTTCTTGAGGACCTGCGAGGCGTTTAGCACCACCACCGGCAGCTCATCCGCGAGTATCCCGGCCCTGTCCAGGATGCCCTGCGCCTGCTTATCATCCTCCAGATCAACCAGGCGGTGAGGCAAGCGGTTGGCGGCTGCAAATTCCAGGAGTCGAAGGGTGTCACGGCTGAAGCGGGATCCAACGATGCGGGTGCCCGCGCCCGCGCTGATCAGCAGGATCCGGCGCTGAAGAAATGCTCGCAGGATGGTCTCGCCCACCGCGGCGTCCGTCAGCACGGCACGACGCAGGTCGTCCCCGCTGATTTGAAGCACTTCGCCCGCCTCGGCGGACACAGTGCTGACAAAGGCCGGTTGCCCCTCGACCAGGCCCAGTTCCCCGAGGAAGCGTCCCGGACCGTGAACTTCCAGGATCCGGGTGCCGGGGCCAAGCTCCGCAGGCTGTCTACCCCCGGCGGCGTGTAGCCCCTCGACCACCACCACCGTGCCCTGCAGTATGACGAAGAAATCTGCCCCAACCGTCCCCTCCTGGATGAGGACTTCTCCGGTCACGGTAGCCCGGCTGGTGCCGGCGCGGCCCAACAACTCGATCTGGGCTTGGCCGAGCCGTGGATAGGCGCCCGAGACATCCGGCGTTTCGGTTAGCGTAGATCGTGCGACAGGTTCCATCAGCTGGACGCGCCTGCCGGCATCCTAGACGAATGTCTCATGGGGGTAGCACCAGCGCCAATCCTCGCCGGGTTCCAGGGAACGAACGATTGGATGCAACTCGGTTGCGTGAGCCCGGGCGTGCCGCATTGGTGAGGAGTCACAACACCCTACATGGCCGCACGTGAGACACAACCGCAGATGAACCCAGGCAGTGCCCAAAGACAGGCATTCCTCGCAGCCTTGCGGTGTGCGCACCCGAACCGGACGAATCCGCGCCAGATGCGGATCATGAATTCCGGCAATCATGTTGGCTCCTACGTCGGTCCGGCCGTGCAAACGGGCTCAGGCAGATGGGGGATCAGGCCCTCGCGCAAGCCCGGAGGCCCTTGCCCCCGTTGACAGGCTTTAGCCCATCGAGAGCCTCGTATCGGGGCTTTCGCCCAGCCTGCGCAGTCCGGCTCCGGAGGCGATCAGAAGTATGCCGAAGAGAATTGCGAAGGACGAGAGCAGACCCAGGAGACTCAGGATGCCCGGGCCGGGAAACATGACTAGGAAAAGGCCGAAAAGTGTGGTGACGATGCCTGTGATCAGCCAGAGCCACCACAGCCCAACGGTCCTTTTGACTTCGAAGGCGAGAGCCATCTGGGAGATACCGAGAATAACCGCCCACACACCGATTACGAGCGTGAGCGAAAGGGCGGTGATGCCCGGCCAGACGAACGCGACGAGACCCGCGAGCACGGAGATGATGCCGCCTACCAGTTGCCAGGCGGACCGGCGCCTCTTGCGCGTGACGTAGTGCACGATGTTCGTGGCGCCGTCAAAGACAGCGTACATTCCGAAGAGGATCACCAGTGCGAGTACGGACACTCCGGGCCAGACGACAACTAAAATGCCGAACAGGGCGGCCGCAATGCCCCGGATAATCAGCGCACTTCCTGATCCCTTAAACAATTGTTGTGCCAGTGCGTCAGACATAGCCAAACCTCTGTTTCTGGAAATGGTTCATTCGTAAACTTGCCGGCCGGGGCTTCTGCGCAGGCTCTAGCCCTTTGCGGTGCTCCCCAGAGTGACTTTCGATGACTTAGTGTCTTGCCCGCGCTGGAACTCGACATCGGACTGCTGCCCCGGCTCTTTCTTGCGGATGGCGGCCAGGAGGTCGGTCACGCTCGCGATCTTCTGCCCGTCGAACTGGGTGATGATGTCTCCTGGTTGCAGTCCCGCTTTGGCTGCCGGTCCTCCGCGGGCAACTTCGATGACCAGCGCGCCCGACGTTGTGGGGAGGCCAAAGCGGCTTGCCACCTCAGGAGAGATGTCGGTCGGAATAATCCCAAGGACCGCGTGCGTGGCCACCCCGTTCTTCAGTATCTGGTCCGCTACGTCGGTCACGGTCGCCGCGGGAGTCACGAACCCGATGGACACGGCCCCCGAGCTGGGCGGCAGATACGCTTCCGAGAGCCCGATGATCTCCGAGCTGCTGTTGACCACGGCTCCACCGGAATTGCCCGGGGAGATGGGCGCGTCCGTCTGGATAAGGTCGATAAGCCCCTGCGGCGATCCCTCGGACGGTGGCATATTACGGTGAAGTGCGGAAACGATGCCTGCCGTGACGGTCTGTTCCAGCCCCAGCGGACTACCAAGAACAACCGCCAGCTGCCCGACTTCGGGAAGCGGCGTTGAGAACCTGGCGGCCGGAAGGTTGCCCCGGTCAGCCTTCACCACTGCCACATCGGTTGGGTCGTCCACACCGACGACGGTGGCCGACGCCTGGGATCCGTCCGCGAAGTGGATCCGGACGCTCTTGAACGGCTTCTTTTGCTGGTCCTCCACCACATGGGCGTCCGTGACGATCGTGCCGTCGCTGCGGTAGACCACTCCGCTGCCGATGCCTCCTGATGTTTGGATCGTGACCACGGAGGGCTCGACTTCCCTAACGATCCCAGGAACGGCTGAAAGGTCCCCTGTGGAACTGGAACTTCCAGCGCTGGCGGATTGTGATGCCGGAGCCGGATGCGACCCTGTGCAGGCTGACCCGAACATGAGTAACCCCGCGCCCAGAATGGCGGTCCACACGCTCCTCCCGGCTGGCCCCCGGAGCGGGGCCTTGCCGTCGGCGGCCGCTGGTCTGCTCATACTCATTGGATTCCCGATGCCTTCTCTGGCTGTCTACGGCAACACGTGTCAGTTTGAGTCTCCTCCGCCGCCATCGCCCCCGCATGGCCCCGTGACGTCTAAAAACCCCCCCGGGTTTGAGTCCCCCAGGTCAAATCCGAGGCAGCTGGTGTGCGCTTCCGTCTCCCGCTTGATGTGAGCCGTGCAATGTCTCGGCCCGTCCGTGCGGACGCAGGCGCCAGGCACGCGTGGCAACGTGCAGGTTGAGGCGGGTCTCGGGGTCGGCAAGGTTAAAACCGGTGATCTGCCGGATGGACTTCAGCCGGTATCGCAGCGTGCTCCGGTGAATGGCGAGGCTGTTGGCCGTGTCGTCGTAGTTGCCGCCATGATCCAGGTACTGCGCCAAGGTGTGCACCAGGTCAGATCCCCGGCGAGCATCGTTGCTCTGCAGTGCACCCAGCCACTCCTCGACGTAGTCCGAGAGGTCAGTTTCGCTGCCGGGCATGTCGAGGATGCGGTATATCCCCAGCTGGTCGTAGCGCGTGAGCCCATAGGGGTCGGTGGAATGTACCCGGATGTGCAGCGCACGCAGGGCCTCCGCGTAAGAGCGGGGGAGCTGGGTGACATCGCGGCTCGGGCCTCCGACGCCCACAGCTCCCGTGGCACTACGCAGAGTCCTTGCCGCAACATTAAAGAGCTCTGTATCAAGCGGATCCCCCGTAGCCACGGCAAGGGTTATTTCCGAACGCCGTGAAACGAGCGCAGGGGTCTGGAGTTCCCGCAGGGTCCTGCGCAGAGCGACCGCGACCGTATCGTCCGTTCGAAGCGGTTGCCACTGAGCGACGATGACGTGCTGCGAACTCGTGATGTCGTATCCCAATGCCTCGGCACGCATGACTGCGGTCTCCTCATCCATACCGGACACCAATTCATATACCAGGTCGCGCCCCAGCTTCAGTTCCAGCTGGGCAATGCTGCGGCGGTGCGACAACTCGACCTGCAAGAGCCTGGTCCCATACTCCAAGGCGAAGACATCGTCGGCCGTGTAGGGCCTGCCGTTCTCGAGCAAGCACATTGCCCCGAGCACGTCCGTGTCCGGCAGAACCAACGACACGAGCCCCCGGGGTTCTCTGACCGGCAAACCGAAGGCGAGCCAGAGCTGCACCGTCCGCGACCTGTCGGCCGCGCTGGGCCGGGGGTACGGACGCCCGGATTTGGTACCGGCCGCGGCGCGGATATTGCCGAACCCGTCCTCAGTGCAGACGGGGCGCCCCGTCAGAACCGACAGCACTTCCGCGATAAGGGACTCCCGCGACGTCGTTTGTCCGAGGGGGGCAGTGAGAGTGCCATCCAGGGCGTTCTGGATCGACGTTCGGGTTTCGAGCTGCAGTACCGTCTTAGAGAGGATACGCAGGCGATCGTCCATGTCACGGGCATTGGAGAGCAGGGCCATGTGCTCCTGCTGGTGTGCTCCTGCCGTTTCCCCAGTTGGGCCAGGGGCAGTTGTCCTGGCCGTTGCGCGTAGCTCGATCATCTGGGCGGGATTCGGAGTCGTGCCGGCATATAGGACAAGGCAGCCGTTCAGTTCTCCGCTGTCACCAAAAATGGACAGCGCGTATCGCCACGCCGGGCCTGTGGTGGCGAGTGTGGCATCCCTGCCTTGGAGTTGGCGGAGATCGTGGTCGTGGGTTGTCGGCGCCCTGTTGGGGCTCGGAAGCAGGTGACCATCCACCACAAGATAGCAAGCCGCTACATGGCAGAATTCCAGCGCAGAAATTGAGTGTACGGCCGCGTCGAGAATCTCCTCGGCCCTTAGTCGATCGAACATTGGGTTGACCTGCCAGTCGCTGTGCACAACTGAGGAACTCGTTCGTAGGCGAGATGCGTGACGGCTGATCCCCGAAGAGTCCCCGCGTCTTCGCAGGATACGCCTCTTGGACCTATCCTGATAGGTCAATTCCCTGGAGCATATTTGGACCCTGGAGGGCATGCCGTTGCTCCCGTGCAGGGGGCAGACTCACCTATAAGGCCCCATGACAAAAGCCCTTTGAGCCGCCTGGCCCAGCAGGACAGGGTGTGGAATCATGCGGTGCAATTTCGGGCGGACGTCGCCACAGGACAGGAACACGCCCTCTAGGACCGGAGCGAGTCATGGCCAAAGCAGTAGGAATTGATCTTGGAACAACCAACTCAGTGATCGCCGTCTGGGAAGGCGGGGAAGCCCGCGTTATTCCCAACGCAGAGGGAGCCCGGACCACTCCCTCAGTTGTGGGGTACACAGACAACGGGGAGCGGCTTGTGGGGCAACTGGCCCGCCGGCAGGCGATTCTGAACCCCAAGGGAACCATCACGTCGGCCAAGCGGTTTATCGGCCGACACTATGACGAGATCTCGGATGAGGCCAAGGCCGTGAGTTTCGATGTCGTAGCGGACGACAACGGCGTGGCGCGTTTTCAGGTTCAGGGCAAGAAAGTAGCCCCCGAAGAGGTCAGTGCGCTCGTTCTCCGCAAGCTAGTGGACGACGCCGCGAAGCAGTTGGGCGAAAAAGTGACGGAGGCCGTCATCACGGTGCCAGCGTACTTCAACGACGCACAACGCACGGCGACCAAGGACGCGGGCAGGATTGCCGGGCTCGAAGTCCTGCGAATCATCAACGAACCGACTGCAGCGGCCCTGGCCTACGGCATCGATAAGCGCCAGCACGAGACGGTTTTGGTTTTTGACCTGGGCGGCGGAACCTTCGATGTGAGCCTGCTGGATGTGGGGGATGGGGTTGTGGAGGTCCGTTCCACGGCGGGTGACACGCACCTTGGCGGCGACGATTTTGACCGCCGCCTTGTCGATTACCTGGCCGACGACTTCCAGAAGGAGGCGGGCATCGACCTCCGGTCGGACGCCCAGGCGTTGCAGCGCTTGTTTGAGGCGGCCGAGAAAGCGAAGGTTGAGCTGAGTTCTGTGACCCAGACTCAGGTCAACCTTCCCTTCATCACCGCCGACGCCACGGGTCCGAAGCATTTGACGACCACCGTTCGGCGCTCCGTTTTTGAGGACATCACCCATGACCTGGTGGAACGCACCATGGACCCGGTCAAGCAGGCAATGACGGACGCAAAGGTTACAGCGAACGACATTGATGAAGTAATTTTGGTCGGCGGTTCCACCCGCATTCCCGCGGTACAGAACGTGGTCCGGCGTTTGACCGGCGGCAAAGATCCCAACATGAGCGTCAATCCGGACGAAGTCGTGGCTATCGGCGCGGCAATCCAGGCCGGCGTGCTCAAGGGTGAGGTATCCGATGTCCTGCTCTTGGACGTTGTGCCGCTTTCCCTGGGTGTCGAGACCCGCGGCGGCGTCATGACCAAGATCATCGAACGCAACACGACCATCCCCGCCCGGCGCAGTGAAGTCTTCTCCACAGCGGAGGACAACCAGCCCGCCGTTGACGTAGTGGTCCTTCAGGGCGAGCGTGAGTTGGCGGCGGATAATCGGGTGCTGGGACGGTTCCAGCTGAGCGATATCCGTCCGGCGCCTCGCGGGGAACCGCAAGTGGAGGTCACGTTCGACGTCGATGCCAACGGCATCCTGAACGTCACTGCGCGCGACAAGGACACGGGCAAGGAGCAGGGCATCACCATCAGTGAGGGCTCCAATCTCGACGCCAAGGAAGTCGAGCGCATGATTGCCGAGGCCGAGTCCCACAGGAACGAGGACGTGCAGAACCGAGAGCGGATCGATACCCTCAACGAACTCGATGCGGTGGCCTACCGCGTTGAGCGGACGGTGAACGAACTCGGTGACGCGGTCCAGGCGCACGACAAAGCCCGGGCGGAACTGCTGGTTGGCCAGGCGCGCGACGCCGTCACCAACCAGGCCGATATTGGGACCGCGAGGGAACTGATTTCCGAGCTTCAGCAGCTGCAGTCGGCGCTGAGTGCCTCGGCCGCCTCCGCTGCCACGGCAGGGGCAGGTCAGGGATCCCCATCTCAGCCCGGGGCGTCGACTAATGCAGATGACGATGACATCGTCGATGCAGAATTCGATCGTGGCTAGGCACGGCCATGAGCGACCAGGCAGGGCCGGCCGGAAAGTCCCATCCAGGAGGTGACGAGGAAGAGGCCGCCGCAGCCAATGAGAGGGAAACCGGCGCGGTGGCACAGGCGGACGCACTGGCCAAAATGGAGGATCTGTGGCGCCGTGCGCTGGCTGATGCAGACAACGTCCGAAAGCGCGCCGCCCGGGACGGCGCACAGCTCAGGGCACAGGAGCGCGCAGCGGTCTCTTTGGCGTGGCTGCCTGTCCTGGACAATCTGGAACTGGCCTTGGCTCACGCCCCGGCTGCCGGGGACCCACTCGTCGATGGCGTAGCCGCTATCCGGTCCCAGGCCATCGATACCATGGCCCGCCTGGGCTACCCGCGAATCGACGCCGAGAACGTCCCCTTCGACCCTCGGATTCACGAGGTGGTCAGTGTCTCGGAAACGGACGAGGCTCCCCCCGGGACTGTGCTTACCGTACTGCGTCCCGGCTACGGCGGCACGGACACCACCCTCAGGCCGGCCGCCGTCGTTGTGAGCCGGGCGGTGAACGCAGACCGTGGCTAAGGACCCATATTCTGTTCTCGGCGTAGCCCGGACGGCGGACGCCGAGCAAATCCAGCGCGCCTACCGCAAGCTTGCGCGAAAATATCATCCTGACGTCAATCGCGATCCGGACGCCGCTGACCGGTTCAAGGAAATCGGCGAGGCCTACAGCACTCTTTCCGATCCCGAAACGAAAGCACGCTACGACCGTTTCGGCGCCGATTACCGACAGTATGCCGGCAGCGGAGCCGGTCCGGCCGGAAGCGCTCCAGGATGGGGGTCGGGGGGCCCTCGGCCAGGACGTGGCGGATACGGCAACGTCAATAGGGGTGGCGACGTCGATTGGGAGGACCTGCTCGGAGGTTGGTTCCGTGAGCAGCGAGCAGGTCCGGCCCAGGGGGCAGACCAC
Organism: Arthrobacter sp. UC242_113; assembly: GCF_044054585.1. Lineage (NCBI taxonomy): Bacteria > Bacillati > Actinomycetota > Actinomycetes > Micrococcales > Micrococcaceae > Arthrobacter > Arthrobacter sp. UC242_113. Next base: position 1,100,911 of record NZ_CP171968.1, read on the forward strand.
GAAGCGGAGCTTCGGCTGACCCTCGAAGAGGCGATCCGTGGCGGAAGGCGCACCGTCCGCCTGGCCCAGCCGGACGGCGAAACCCGGAACTATGACGTCGACGTGCCCCCCGGTGTGCTGGACGGCCAGCGCATCCGCATCGCGGGGGAGGGAGCCGCAGGCCGCGACGGCGGTGCGCCGGGGGATCTCTTCCTGACCGTGCGCATCCAGCCGGACGCCAGATATCGGCCCAAGGGCCGGGACATTCACTTCGACCTTCCCGTTACGCCGTCGGAAGCGGCTCTCGGGGCCAAGATCAAGGTCAACGCGCCCGCTGGAGCGGTCACCATCACCGTGCCCGAAGGGTCCTCCAGCGGGCGCAGACTACGGCTTCGCGGTCAGGGCATTCCCGACCCGAAGGGCCAGCCGGGGAACCTCTACGCGGAGATCCGCGTCATGGTGCCCCCGCGGCTGAGCAGTGAGGTGCGCAAGCTATACGAGCAGCTCGCCGCGGTGTCCGACTTTCACCCGAGGGAGGGGCTTCTATGAGCCGAGAATATCCGCTCGCCTATCCATGGCGCCTGAATCTCGAGGCGGTGGCCCGCAGCAGCGGCGTCCACCCCAACGTCGTCATGCGGTTCGTAGACCTGGATTTGCTCCGGCCACTGGGCGATTCCTCGGGGGGACCCTGGTTCAGTCCTAACGCCCCGGAGCTCATAGCCCGCGTCATGAGACTTCATTCGGAGCTGTCGCTGAACTACGCGGCAATCCCGCTGGTACTCGATTTGTTGGTGCGGGTCGACTCGCTTGAACGACGACTGGTGGAAATCACGCAGGTGGAAGGGACAGCTTCACGATGAACATGGAGAGTTTGACGCAAAAGTCGCAGGAGGCCTTGGCAGAGGCTCAACGGATAGCCCAACGCAATGGACACACTGAGACCGACGGCGAACACCTGCTGCTGGCCCTGCTGGAGCAGGAAAATGGCCTCGTCCCGCGCTTGCTCGTGGGCATGCAGGTCGATGTGGATGAGCTGAGGGCTGCCGTCGAAGCCGAGCTGAGGCGCAAGCCGAAGGTCACGGGCCCCGGCGCGGCACCGGGGCAGGTGTATGTGAGCCGCAGGCTGGGCGCACTCCTGGACACCGCCGAACGTGAAGCCAAGCGACTCAAAGACGAGTATGTCTCGGTGGAGCACCTGCTGGTTGCCTTGGCCGAGGAAGGACGGTCCACTGCCGCCGGAAGGGTGCTGGCCGATCACCGGGTCACGCGCGAGTCATTCCTGTCGGTACTGACCCAAGTACGGGGAAATCAGCGCGTCACCTCGGCGACACCGGAGCAGACCTACGAAGCACTGGAGAAGTACGGCCGCGATCTGGTGGCGGACGCCCGCACCGGAAAGCTGGATCCGGTCATCGGCCGCGACGCGGAAATCCGGCGGGTCGTCCAGATACTTTCGCGCAAAACCAAAAACAATCCGGTGCTCATCGGGGAACCTGGAGTCGGCAAGACAGCCATTGTGGAGGGGCTGGCCCAGCGGATCGTCCGGCAGGATGTGCCGGAAGGGCTGAAGAACAAGACCATCTTCTCGCTCGACATGAGTGCCCTCGTGGCCGGTGCCAAGTACCGCGGCGAGTTCGAGGAGCGGCTGAAGGCAGTGCTGGCCGAGGTGCTGGCAGCAGAAGGCAGGATCCTGCTCTTCGTGGACGAGCTGCACACCGTCGTGGGGGCAGGCGCGTCTGAGGGGTCGATGGACGCCGGAAACATGCTCAAGCCAATGCTGGCCCGCGGGGAACTGCACATGATCGGCGCCACCACCCTCGACGAATACCGCAAACACATTGAATCTGATCCGGCTCTGGAGCGCCGTTTCCAGCCGGTCACGGTTGACGAGCCCGACGTCGAGGACGCCATTTCCATTCTCCGCGGGCTGCGGGAGCGGCTTGAGGTCTTCCACGGTGTACGGATCCAGGACAGTGCTCTGGTGGCTGCGGCCACTCTTTCCCACCGGTACATCACTGACAGGTTCCTTCCGGACAAGGCCATTGACCTAGTGGACGAGGCGTGCGCCCGCTTGCGGACGGAAATTGATTCGATGCCGGCGGAACTGGATGAGCTCACCCGAAGGGTCACCCGGCTCGAGATAGAAGAGGCAGCCCTCTCCAAGGAGACCGATCCGGCCAGCAAGAACCGGCTCGAGGAGCTGAGGCGTGAATTGGCGGACCTGCGCGGTGAGGCCGACGCGAAGCGGGCCCAATGGGAAGCCGAGCGGCGGGCGATCCACAAACTGCAGGAAATCCGCAGCGAACTGGAGCGGGCGCGGCAGGAAGCTGAGGAAGCCGAGCGGAATTACGACCTCAATCGGGCGGCGGAGTTGCGCTACGGCAGACTTGCTGACCTTGAACGACGGCTGGCAGCCGAAGAGGAACGGCTGACCGCGAAACAGGGTGAAAAACGCCTGCTCCGCGAAGTGGTGACGGAGGACGAGATTGCCGACATCGTCGCGGCCTGGACAGGCATACCGGTCGCACGGCTGAAGCAGGGCGAACGCGAGAAAGTCCTCCACCTGGACGAAATCCTGCGCGCCCGCGTCGTGGGGCAGGAAGAAGCAATTAGCGCTGTGTCCGATGCCATCATCCGGGCCCGTTCCGGTATCCGGGATCCCCGCCGGCCCATCGGCTCCTTCATCTTCCTCGGCCCGACCGGCGTCGGGAAGACCGAGCTTGCAAAGGCCCTGGCTGCGGCGCTCTTCGACAGCGAGGACGCAATGATCCGGCTGGACATGAGCGAGTACCAGGAACGCCACACCGTTAGCCGCCTGCTGGGCGCGCCTCCTGGCTACATCGGTTACGACGAAGGAGGGCAGCTCACTGAAGCGGTACGCCGGAAGACCTATTCGGTAGTGCTGTTCGATGAGGTGGAGAAGGCCCATCCGGACATTTTCAACACCCTGCTGCAGGTGCTCGACGACGGACGGATTACGGACTCGCAGGGCCGGACCGTCGATTTCCGCAATACCGTCATCATCATGACCTCCAATATCGGCTCCCAGTATCTTCTGGAGGGTTCGGCCGAAGGCGGAGTGATCACCGAGGAGGCGCGCGGCATGGTGATGGGGGAGCTCCGGGCGCATTTCCGCCCCGAGTTCCTCAACCGAGTGGACGACACGGTCCTGTTCGCACCCCTGGGACTGCCGCAAATCGAGCGCATCGTTGATCTGCAGTTCCAACAGCTGCGGCAGCGGCTGGCCGAGCAGCAAATAGAGCTGCACCTGACCGAGGAGGCGCGCCTTCTGATAGCCGAACGCGGCTTCGATCCGGTCTACGGAGCCCGCCCGCTCCGCCGCTACATTTCCCGCGTGGTGGAAACGCAAGTGGGCCGGGCCTTGCTGCGTGGCAGCATCGCCGAGGGGGGAGTGGTCACGGTGACCGCAGCCGGAGGGGAACTAGTGGTTGACTACAGCACGATGGAGCTGGAGGGGGCCGGAACCGCATGAACAAGGCCATCATCAAATGTCCCCATTGCGGCAAGTCCAACCGTGTCCCGGCCGTCGCCGACGGCCGGCCACGCTGCGGCAGTTGCCACCGGGAGCTTCCGTGGGTGGTTGAAGCGGGCGACGAGGACTTCGGCGAGATCGCCGAACGGTCCGGCGTTCCGGTACTGGTGGACTTTTGGGCGGTGTGGTGCGGACCCTGCCGGATGGTGAGCCCCGTGCTGGACCAGCTGGCACACGAACGCCCGGGGCAGATCAAACTCGTAAAGGTCGACGTCGACCACTCACCACAGCTCTCCGCCAGATTCGCCATTCAGGCAGTGCCAACGTTGATGGTCATTGTCGACGGCGAGATCGTCGCGAGGCAGGCCGGTGCAGCTCCCGCCCCCACACTGAGATCCTGGCTGGAAGGGGCACTCACGAAGTAGAACAAGAGCAGGGACGACGGCGGTCCCGCCCCCTTGGGGGCGGGCCGCATGGCATCCTCCGTGGGTCCACAGCTGCTACAAGGTATTTTTTCCTCGCCGTCAGGTCATGAGGCGGTGTGGACCCTGATTGCCTGCTCTGCCTGCAGTCCGGCTTCCAGCCGCCCGGCCTCTTGCTTCGCCCCCTGGCATAGCCAGCGAACGTCGGAGTGGAGCCCGATGAAAGTGACCCCCCAGTTGATGAACAGCTTGGCATCGTCTGCGTCGTTCGCAAAAACGCCGGTGGCCTTTCCAGCCTCGCGTGCCTGGGCCACAACCGACCGCATGGCTTCGACGACCTCTGGATGCCAGGTGTCGCCGAGATGGCCCAGCGAAGCAGCCAGGTCGGACGGGCCCAGGAAAACGCAGTCGACACCCTCGGTTGCACAGATGCCCGCAGCGTTGTCCACGCCGGATCGGGATTCGATCTGCACGATGGTGCACACTTCTTCGTTGGCGTTCTTCACATACACCTGGTCAAGACCGTACCGGCCGGCCCGGACCAATCCTGCCACGCCCCGCACTCCAGCGTTACCATTCTGCGGGTAACGCATCGCGCGGACAGCCGCCTGTGCTTCGTCCGCGCTGTTGACATTGGGGAAGATAAGAGTGCGCGCACCAATGTCCATGGCCCGCTTGGCCAGGACGGGATCGTTTTCGGCTAGGCGTACGATTGCCTCGGCATGGCCGCCGTTAGCCCGGGCGGCGTCGACGGCCCTCAACTGTTCCACAGCGCTGGCGGGATCGTTAGGGGCGTGCTCAAGGTCGACTACGAGCCAGTCGAACCCGCAGTGGGCCAGGGCCTCGGCCACCGCAGGTGAACCCAGAGTTAACCAAGTTCCGGTTGTGGTGGCGCCGGAGCGCAGAGCCACCTTGACGGGGTTATCGTGCATCAGGTCATCCTTCTACGAGATCTGTTCATTGTGTCCGCGGGCCGGCCCCGGTCCATGCGACCCGAAGGTTCAAGCCGCCCGGGATTATCCTAGGTGCCGCGGAATCCCTAGCGGGTTGCTGTCCTGCAACTCCGCGGGGAGGACATGGTCGGGGAACCCCTGCAGTGCCACCGGGCGCAGGAACCGTTGAATCGCTGCCGTCCCGACAGATGTGGTTTGGACGGCGGTGCTCGCCGGGTATGGTCCGCCGTGCTGCTGGGCATGTGTTACAGAGACGCCTGTGGGCCAGCCGTTCCACAGGACGCGTCCCGCCTTGCCGGCCAGAACACCGAGCAGACGGCGGACGTCGCACTGGTCTGTGGCCTGTACCGTCGCGGTGAGTTGGCCGTCCATCCTCCGGGCAACCGCCAGGAGCTGGTTCATGTCCTCGTACTCAACCACCAGGGAGAAGGGCCCGAACCGCTCGGCCAGGAACAGGTCCGGATCCTCGAGGACTGCTACGATGTCGGTGCCCAGGATCAGTGGCGCCGGGCCGGCGGCCTCGCCCGGAATGTTCCCGTTCAGGATGCGGACCTGCCGGTGGCCTGCGAGCTCGGCAACTTCCCGGGTGTAACCCGCTTCTATCCGTTCGGTCAGGAGCCTTGTGGCGGCCGGCAGTTCCGCGGTGCGCAGGTGTTCGATGATTTGGCTTCCCGCCGGAACAAAGAGGGTTCCTGGCTTGGTGCATAATTGGCCGGCGCTGCCGGTCACTGCGGCCAGGTATCCCTCAGCGATCGCAGCAGGACGTTCTGCTGCGGCCGCGGGGGTAACAAAAACCGGGTTGTTGCTGCCCATCTCCGCGTAAAACGGAATCGGAACATCCCGTTGTTGGGCGATGTCGAACAGTGCCCGCCCGCCGGGGATTCCTCCGGTGAAGGCGCCGGCCTGGATCCTGGGATCTTTCAGGGCCCGGACGCCGGTTTCTGTTCCCTGGATCAGGGCCAGCACGCCTTTGGGTGCCCCGGCCTCTTCCAAGGCCTTGAGGAGAATCGCGGCGGTGCGCGCCGAGAGCTCCGGATGTCCGTGATGCGCCTTGACGATGACGGTGCAGCCTGCCGCCAGGGCTGAAGCTGTGTCGCCGCCGCCGACTGAAAAGGCAAAGGGGAAGTTGCTGGCGGCGAAGACCAGCACCGGCCCCAGCGGGAGCCGCATGCGTCGAAGATCAGGGCGGGGTGCACCCATCGGCCATTCGGGGTCGGAGTGGTCGATGCGTGCGTCAACGAAGCGGCCGATCCTTAGTTCCTCGGCGAAGAGCCGCAGCTGAAAAACGGTCCGCGTCAATTCTCCCCGCAGCCGCGCATGGGGCAGATGCGTCTCTGCCATGGCGAGTTCGATGAGCTCGTCGGCGTGTGTCTCCATGGCTGCAGCCATCGCCTCAAGGTGGCGGGCACGGCCAGTGGAGGGCATCCCGGACCAGCTCTCGAAGGCGGTTTCGGCCGCGCTCAGGACCTCGTCCAAGCTCAGGGTTTCAATAGTTTCGGTAGTCATCTTGTCTTGCTCTCTTGTTTGTATCCAGGATGGCCGGCGGACGCTTGGGCCCTAGTCGATCTCCTGGTTGCTCTTTTCTTTGGCGAACAACACAGCCACCAGTGAGATGGCGCCGCAGAGGATGATGAAAAGGCCCACCGGAAGATAGCTGCCGCCGAAGGCTGCGAGGAGTGCTGTGGCGATCAGCGGAGCGGGCCCGCCCGCGATAGCTGCGCCCAGCTGGTAGCCCAGGGAAGCGCCTGTGTAGCGGATGTCCGGGGAGAAGCTCTCTGCGATCACGGTGCCGATCAGTGACCCATAGGTGGGCCAGATGACGGCAAATCCGATGAAAAGCGCAACGGCAAGGAACGGCAGGGACTTCTGGTTGAGCATCCAAAGGTACGGGAGGATAAACACCATCAGGGCCACGGTGCCCCAGAGGAAAACCTTTTTCCGGCCGATCCGGTCCGAGAGCGCACCAAACTTGACCATCGAGAACACGCCGATCATGGCGCAGACCAGCAGCACCGAGAGTACGGCTTCGCGCTTGTACCCCAGGGTCATAGCGTAGGAGACGGTGAACGTCGCGAACATGAAGAACGTCGAGGTCTCAACGATCTTGGCGCCCGTTGCGATAAGGACTTCACGCCAGTGGTGCTTCAGGGTGTCGACGAGGGGAACCTGTTTCGTCGCTCCCGCGGCTTTCACCATCCGGAATGACGGTGTCTCGTCGACCTTGTGGCGGATCCAAAGGCCGACAGCCAACAGGACAACCGACAGAAGGAACGGTATCCGCCACCCGTAGGCCAGGAACGCTTCGTCCGAGAAGACCGCGCCTGCGGCCAACGTGATCATGTTGCCCAGAGCGAGCCCGAGCATAGCACCGGTCTGCGGGACTGCACCGAAGAATCCGCGCCGGTTCTTGGGAGAGTACTCGACGGCCAGAAGCAGGCCCCCTCCCCATTCGCCGCCCAAGGCAAGGCCCTGGAGCAGGCGGAGCACAGTCAGAATGATGGGAGCCGCGACGCCGATAGCTGAATAGGTGGGCATCAAACCCATCGCGACAGTAGAGACGCCCATCAGGGTCAGCGTGACGACCAGTGTTTTCTTCCGGCCGATCCGGTCTCCGACATGGCTGAACAGAATGCCGCCGATCGGACGGATCAGGAAGGCCAAGGCGAAGGACGCCAAGGCCAAGAGTTGGCTGACGGTCGGATCATTGGACGGGAAGAACAACGGGCCGAATACCAGCCCGGACATGGTGCCATAAAGGAAGTAGTCGTACCACTCGATTGTGCTACCGACTGCGCTGCCCCACAGGGCGCGCTTCCGATCCTCGTCGGAGACCACGATCTGTGGCGCTGCGACAGTTGATGACATGTTTCTCTCCTAAGGGAAGACCTTCGACGTTGAAGGTGTGGATTAGTTGCTGCTGCCCATCAGGACCACCGAACGACCGATGTTTCCGTTGGTCAGCGAGTCGAATGCTTCGTTGATTTGGGCCAGGCTGAACTTCTCGCCGACAAGGGCATCAAGCTGCAAACGGCCGGCCAGATACATGTCCAGGATCTGAGGGATCTGCACTGACAGATTGGAGGAACCGTACAGGCTCCCCCTCACCGATTTCTCCTGCTGAACAACCTGGTTCAGGGGCACGTTGATCTCGGCCTCGGCGTTGGACAGTCCCACTACGAAAGCCGTGCCGCGGGGGCGAAGCGCCATGACAGCCTCGCGAATGGTCTGGGGCCGGCCGATTGCCTCGACAGCCCAGTGGGCTCCATCGCCAGTGATCTCGTGAACAGTGGTGGCCAGGTCGTGTTCGCGCGTGTTGATCGTGTGGGTTGCCCCAAGCTCCCGCGCCTTCGCGAGCTTTTCGTCGTCAATGTCGGCAACGATCACCGGGTAGGCCCCGACCGCTGCGGCGCCGATGACCGCCGAAAGCCCCACTCCGCCAGCTCCAACGATGAGGATCGACTCCCCGGCGGGAGCCCCCATTCCGTTCAGCACGACGCCCATCCCTGTGATCACGGCACAGCCCATGATGGCTGCCACAGCGGCGGGAACCTCTTGGGAAATCTTGATCACCGATTCGCCGGATACGACGCATTCCTCCGCGTAGCAGGACACTCCCATCAGGTGATGTACGGGCTTTCCGTCGTGTGACAGCCGCGTTCCGCCGCGCAGCAGTTCGTTATGGGTAGCGTGCACCGCGCCGAGGCGGCAGAGCGCAGGCGAACCGCTGCTGCAGTACTCGCACCGGCCGCAACTTGGCCGCCAGGTCAGAATGACCTTGTCGCCCGGCCTGACATGGGTGACACCGGCTCCGACTTCCTGCACGATGCCCGCGCCCTCGTGGCCCAGCACGATAGGCGTCCGGCATGCCAGGTCCTGGACCATGTAGTGGTAATCACTGTGGCAGATGCCCGCCGCGTCAACGCGCACCCGGACTTCGCCCGGACCAGGCGCCTGTAGATCAAGATCGACGACGGCAAGCGGTGCGCCTGCTTGGTTCATGATTGCGGCCTTCACCGATCACTCCTTGTTGCTTGGTTCTCATATCCCGTGTTTGAAATCACGGGAACTGAGCATAAGCATCAGGTCCGGACCGCCGTCGTCAAAATCTGCCTCTCATTCAGTGAGACGCCTATAGTTTGGCCCAATGCGGAACTGCCCCCATCTGGCGGTTTAGTCCCAGTGTCGCTGCATGGACGGCGGGACCAACGAGTCTCATCTCCACCACCCCCACCGGAGCAGTGATGGAAATGGCCGCCACAGCAGTACCATCACCCCGCAGAATGGGACTCGCCGCGCACGCCAGGCCGGCATGGGATTCTTCCCGCTCATAGGCAATACCCTCACGCCGCGCCAGGTCCAGTTCGGCGCGAAGTTCCTGGGGATCGGTAACAGTGTTAGGCCCGATCTTCTCCAACTCACCGTTCAGAAGATCCTCGACCAGCTGGTCAGGAGCGTGGGCAAGCAGGGCCTTCCCGCCGGCAGTCGCATAGCACGGTACACGGCCACCAACCCGGGAGGGGATGGTCAAGTCCCGATACTGGCCGCGCAGGATCTCGATATAGACGACGTCGTTACCTTCGAGAACACCCAGCTGAACAGTCAAGCCCGTAGCCCGCCGGAGGTCGAACATCGTTGCGAGGGCCAGACGCCGAAGATCCTTTGGCTGCTGCGCCATCTGCCCCAATTCAAAACAGCGGATACCGATCTGGTATCCGGACTGAACCCGGTCGACAAAATCGTGCTTGGCGAGTTCCGAGAGTATCCGCGCCGCCGTCGCTCGGGAAAGTCCGGCCCTGCGCGCGATCTCCCCTCCCGTCAGGACTGGCTCTTCAGGACTGAAGACGTCAAGGATCAGCGAAACCCGCTCAATCATGCTGGCAGCGGGCTTCGATTCAGTGGAATTCACGTTAAGCAGTATGGTCTCACTGAGCGAGACGCGCAAAGTCCCACGCAACCTTCTTGATTGACAGCTCCGCCCGTCGCGACAACGGAGCCGACGGACAGGACGAGGGGCCTGGACGAGCTCCACTCAGTCGTGGGTCGCGCTCCAGCGAGACAACGCTAATTGAACTGGAGCGAAGAGGATGGCGAGGCAGGCCCAGGGGAGTCGACGAGGTTCGGGACGCCTCCGAAGGAGGCCAGGGCCCGGGCGGTCTCCACAAACTCGCGTGCCAGCCCGTCATTGACGTCGGTACGCCATGCAATCGACAGCGGAGAGGGCGGGACGTCTCTGACCGGGATGAAAGACAGCCCCGGACGGTCATAGAAACGCTGGGTGGAGGCTTGAGTGAACGCAATTCCCCGCTCACCCATGATGGCTTCGAAACACTCGTCGACGGTGGCTACCTGTGTGCCCAGACGCACGGGACGTCCGCCGCGGGCCTGGGTTGCGAGCCAGAAATCCCTCCATTTATCCGAAGCCTTGCGGGCGACGAAAGACTCATCAACAACCTGTTCCACCGAGACCTCGGACAGGCCGGCAAAGCGGGAACTGCTGGCAACTACGAGGACCCGCGGCTCAATGAACAAGGTCTCCATGGCGAGCCAGTCAGCCGCCGGCAGGGGCGGCCGCACAAATGCCACGTCAGCGCTTCCGTCGGCAAGACCCGCAGTGGGGTCGGCGAAATCAAAGGACCTCATCTGGACGTGAATTTCCGGGTGGTTGTTCTTGAACGCGGCGAGGATCCGCGGGGTCAGTTCAGCAGCCGCGTTGGCCTGAAAGCCGACTATCAGCGTGCCCCGCACGCCGCTGGCAACCTCACGCGTCAACGACACGGCGCGCTCCGCCGCGGACAAAAGGCGCCTAGCTTCACCCAGCAGAACGTCCCCTGCGCTGGTCAGTGAGACGCTGCGGCTGGTCCGAATCAACAGGGGAGTGCCGAGCGAGTGTTCAAGCTTCCGTATTTGAACGCTGAGGGATGGCTGCGCGATATGGAGCCGCGCAGCGGCCCGACCAAAGTGCAGTTCTTCCGCAACGGCTACGAAGTACTGCAGGACGCGCAGGTCTAGCTGTGGCTGCCGCATCGTTCAACTGTAGGCTCCGCGGCAATTGGAGGTCCAATAGTTTCGGCCTATCGGTGGATAGTACACAGGTATTGGACCGCTCGGGGTCACGGAGGCTGCAATGGAAGCAGCGAAGGGTTGCCAACGGAGACAGCCGCAAAGGCACTCCGGGAACCCCGCTTTCGAGGCTCGGGCAGAGAAGTCCGACCCTCAGCGAGTTCAACGAGAGGAACAACGACATGACGGTCGCAACACGTGCCCCTTCTGTGGAATCCTGGGTTCAGAGCTTTACGGAGGCCAACAACCAGGACCCGGAAATTCAGGCCCACGGAAACTACTTCACTTGCTCCTACCTCCTGGACATGGAGGCGCACACCTTTGTGGTTCGGGTAGTGTCGGGCGCCATCACCCAGATTTCCGTGGACCCGGGACCCATCGAGGTGCCCTACCAGTTCGCCATCCGGGCCAGCGCACACACCTGGGGTGAATTTGGCAAGCCTGTCCCAGCTCCCATGTACCACGGCATCTGGGCCGCCACTTTCCAGCGCGACATGAAGCTGGAAGGCGACGTCCTGGTCCTGATGCAGAACCTGCGCTGCATCACCCGCCAGATCGAACTGCTGCGCTCCACCGGCGCACCCGTCTAGACCACCGGAGACCTGACATGAGCAAAATTTCCCCCGTTACCGGCCACTACGTCACCGTCGACGTGGACGGCCTCGAATACAAGGTCTTCTACCTCGAAAACGGCCAGGGCCAGCCGCTGGTCTGCCAGCACACCGCTGGAGCCCACAACCACCAGTGGCGCGGCCTGCTGGAGGACCCGGAAATCACCGCCAACTACCGCGTCATCGCCTACGACCTCCCCCGCCACGGCAAATCAGACCCCCCTGAAAACACCCAGTGGTGGACCGAGGAATACCAGCTCAGCGCGGACCACTTCGCCAACTTCATCGTCGCCCTCGTCGATGCACTGGAACTGGTTGACCCCATCTTCATGGGATCCTCGTTCGGCGGCAACATAGCGCTGCAGCTCGCCCACCGCTTCCCGGAGCGGTTCGACGCAGTCATCCCCGTAGAGGGCGCGGACCACTCACCGGGCTTTTACCTCGACTGGTGGCAGCACCCCCATGCAAATGCCGCGCAGGTGTGCGGCAGCGGCACCTGGGATCTCATGGCCCCGCAATCACCGGAGGCGGACCGTTGGAAGACCTGGTTCTACTACACACAGGGTTCCGAGGCGTTCAAGGGTGATCTGTACTTCTACTCCGTGGACCACGATCTGCGCGGCAAACTGGGCGAAATCCAGACCGATAAATGCGCGGTGGTCCTGATGACCGGCGAGTACGACTACCTCACCACACCTGAAGACGGAGCCCGCACGGCCAGCCAGATCCCAGGCGCCGAGTTCATCGAGATGAAGGCCATCGGGCACTTCCCGATGAGCGAGAACTACCCGGTTTTCAAGGGATACCTCGTTCAGGCTCTGGACCTGATCCGCACCAAGACCAGCGTCCGAGCCTAGCCTGTTCTCACCTAAGGCGTCGGTGCCGGCCCAAGGGTCCCGGCACCGACGCTGCCACCTAAATAGTGCCGCCACGACTTCTTTCAAACCCTCAGAGAACGAACGATGTCAACAACTTCCCAGCTCATGGCAGCCAGGCAGGCCGTGGGACAGCCGGGCCGTATGCGCCAACGCCAGTTTGGGACAGAGAGCACCCGAATAGGTAGGCGACCTATTGGCATCGTCCTCGTAGGAGTCCTGCTTCTGGGCGCCGACGTATATGACGGACGACATGATCCTGATGTACCCGAACCGAGCCTCCTGTTCAAGCACTTCACCATGGCTGCCCAGCAAGGCTTCCGCGCCTCTCCGACTGAGACAAGCCCAAGACGCGCTGCCACTGCAGCGTGAGTCTCCCCACGTTATTTTGAGTAGCTATCAATAAGACGTTAAACTTAGATGTAGGTCAGAGTAGCCCTCGAGTACCGCACCGGTGAACATCCCCGGGCCGGCAGGGCAAGCGACACAACCCGCAACGCCCTTCTGCTTGAGCGGCACTGGAACCTGAACTGGCCCTGATCCTGAACCCCGAGGAGAACCCATGACTTTGCTGGCAGAACGCCCCGCAACTACCAAACCCGCCCCTGAGACCGCTGCCGGCACCACTGTCGTAGGCACCGTACTGCGCGGCGGCAACTATGTAACTCTGCCCGGCGGCAGCGCCCCGGCCCGTGGTGAAGGCACCTATGTCACCGTCCCCGGCAGGCGACTCATGCCTCCCGTCACCCGTGGAAGCTATGTCACGGTAGCCGGCGTTCCCACTGTTGCCGCCGGGCCCGTCGAGGGCAGCTACGTAACGCTTCCGACGGCAGCCTAAAGCCCCAGCGTCCTTGGTGGATGGCACCGTGGGGCGTAGAAAGGAGGCCGACGGCGACACTGCGTGTCGTCGTCGGCCTCCTTTTTTTAGTGCAATCGGCGTCGGACGGGTATTCCATATGCAGGGGACCCGGCAGTCACCCGAGCGCTTGCTGGCGTCATTGACCATGGGAGCGATGTCGGGGAGCCTCACCTTGCCGTCCACGCCCTTGCCGCAGTTGCTAGCCATCCAGGTCTCCTCGGCGCACGCGGCGTCGGCCCGGTCCCGTGGATCGAGTGGTCTTCCAGCCCGATGACCGTGGCCAGCCGGGTGAGGTCGCCTTTGCGCGGCCGAGGAGCGGCAGCGGGAAGTTGGCCATGACGTCATCGCGCTCCCTGATACGGCGGCAGAGGGTTTTCTGGACTCGTCCGGTGGTGCAGCATGCTCTCGGCGGCGCAGCAGCTGCCGCCATCTGTGCCGGGCAGCCGACGCCGGTCGTCGGGTTCCGGGCACTACCTCTAGGTGCGAGTGATGGAAAACCTCGCACCCTTGGACTGAAAAGGTTGCTTCTAGAGGACGCCAACCGAGTGATGGTGTCCTTGCGGCGAGAGGCCGGCGTCAGGCGTTACGGCAAGCTCATAGGTGCGGCGATGGCAGTGGTGCTGGTGGCCGCCATCACGTGGGCGGTGCCTGCCGCCGCACACACAGCAACAAACCCCGAAGGACACTCCTGCAGCTGATGTCAGGGACGGGTTTCATTTTTTCTCCACTAGAAGGTGACGAGAGGGATTAACGTTCCCCACCGACGGGTGCGGAAGGTTGAGAGGGTGGCGAACGTCCGGCCGTCGGCCAGCCGCACAAGGTGTGTCGCCTGCCAAACTTGCCAAAACGATTCGTCGACTGTCCGCCGCTCACTGTATGGCCGCTCTCCGGCAATAGTCAAGGGTCCGAAGAACTCCGAGTGACGCTTGACACACTTCCGTATCGACGCCTAATCTGAGTGCCAAGTCGATTTGGCAAAACGATTTTTCACTCTTCCGTCTTAGTTTCCCCAGGCCTACCTCCACGTAGATTCCGTCAAAAGAAAGGGAGTCGACAGCGATGTCCTCTCGAACCACGATGTCCCGGATCACCGCCATTGGCGGGCTGTCCACCGCGGTGCTCCTGGCAGCAACCGCCTGCGGCGCAGGGGGCCCGGCGGCAACGTCGGCCAGTACCGGTGCCAGCACAGTCAACGTCCTCGTTGAGGCCGGTGGCCACGCCGAACTGACAGGCGTCGCCGAACAGTGCAAGAAAGAAACAGGCGTAAGCGCTAACTTCGTCGAGCTGCCTTACGACGGCATGTTCAACAGGCTCTCCAGCGAGTTCTCCTCCGGCAACGTCTCCTTCGACGTCGCCGCTTTGGACTCCGTCTGGCTGCCCAGCTTCAAGGACGCCGTCCAGCCCATCGACGAGCTTTTCACCGACGAGGCGAAGAAGGATATCTTCCCGGCCCTGGTCAAGGAAGCCAACGTGGACGGGCACTTCATCGGCATGCCTGCCTGGACCAATGCCGAAGTCATCCTCTACCGCAAGGACCTGTTCGAAGACGCCAAGAACAAGGCCGATTTCAAGACCAAGTATGGCTACGACCTGGCCGCCCCCACCACCTGGAAGCAGTATCAGGACATCTCCGAGTTCTTTACCAAGGACGGCATGTTCGGCACGGACGTCAAGGGCGGTGTGGAAACCGAATGGCTGGCCCACGTCCTGCAGGCCGGCTCGCCGATGGTCCTGGACGAGAACAACAAGGTGGTCATTGACAACGCCGCCCACAAGGAAGCGCTTGATTTCTACGTCGGCCTTGCCAAATCCGCTCCCTCCGGTGCCGCACAGGTGGACTGGGCCGCCGCGCAAAACCTGTTCAACCAGGGCAAGACGGCGATGACGCGTTTCTGGGCCCACGCTTACCGGCAGATCCCTAAGGATTCACCGGTGGCCGGCAAAGTGGGAGCGGCTCCCATGATCGCCGGATCTGCCGGCGTCGGGGCCGTTCCCGGCCCCTGGTACCTCACCGTCCCGAAGGCCACCAAGAACACGGACGCGGCCAAGAAGTTCGTTAAGTGCGCCTACGACTACAACAGCATGGGCATCGAATCCAGCCTGGGCCTGGCCTCCCGCATCTCCGCTTTTGAGAAGTACCAGGACAAGGCAGGCTACGAAAGCTTCAAGCCGCTGATCGAAACCCTCAAGGGGAGCGCCACTGCCACCCGCCCGGCCACCGAGAAATGGCAGCAGATCGTGGACACCGTCCTGGTTCCCATGCTGCAAAAGGCCGTGGCCGGTGGTGACTCCGCCACCCTCCTCGCCGACGCCAAGAAGCAGATCGAGGACCTCCTCAAGTAAGATCCCCGCGGCCGGCATCTGCCGAAGAGGCACAGCAAGTCCGGTGCCGGCCGCGGCCCCAACCAGCGGAAGAGAAAACCGTGCGCATCTCCGATCGCCGTTTCGCATTGTTCCTGATGACACCAGCGGCGCTGTTCCTGACAGTATTTGTGGCCTTCCCTCTGTTCCGCCTCGTTGCGGACAGCTTCTTCAAAATTTCCCCGATCGCCGGCGGCCCCCGCGACTTCGTGGGCCTGGACAACTACTTCCGGGCCTTCGCCTCCGAGGCCTTCACGGGTGCTGGGTGGCGGACCTTGGCTTACACCCTGGTGGTGGTCACCCTCGAATTCGCCCTGGGGCTGGGAATGGCTCTGCTGTTCACCACCCTCGGGCGCAGCTCCCAAATCTGGCGGACCGTCTTTATGTATCCGCTGATGATCGCCCCGATCGTGGCAGGCCTCCTCTGGAAGTTCCTGATGATCGACAACTTCGGCCTCATAGGGACTCTCCTGCACCAGGCCGGCGTCCTGTCCGACCCCAACCAGATCGGCTGGCTCTCCGATCCGAACATTGTGCTCTTTTCTGTGGCGATCCCGGACATCTGGCTGACCACATCGTTCATGTGTCTGGTGCTCTTCGCAGGGCTCCAGAACATCCCCGGGGACCTGATCGAAGCAGCACGCCTGGACGGCGCACGCGCACCAGCGCTGCTGTTCCGCATCATCCTGCCCCTCCTGCGGCCCGTCATCGCCGTGGCGCTGGTGGTCCGCGGAATTGACGCAGCCCGCGCGTTCGATACCATCCTCATCCAAACCAACGGCGGCCCACAGTCCGCCTCGGAAACCATGAGCCTGCTGATCTACCGGACCATGATCCGCTTTGGTGACCCTGGGCTGGCCAGCGCCATGGGCACCCTCTACCTGCTGGCCATGCTCACCGTCGCGTTCGTCGCGGTGTCCACCATCTGGCGGCCAGGAAAGGACAACTGATGCGCGTCGCTGAACGAACAACGCACGACGCCGGGGTTCCGGCCGGAGTGCCCGCGGAACCTGCCGCGCCCACAGCCCCGCGACCCAATAGGCGCCGGGGCGTCAACCGGGAAGGCCTGGAAGCAGGCCGCCGGAGTACCAGGGCCCTGCTCTGGGTCCTCCTCGCCGCGGCGATGGTGCTCTACGGGTTCCCGTTCCTGTACCTGCTCTTCACATCCTTCAAAACCCCCATCGATACCATCGCGGTGCCACCCACCATCCTGCCCCGGGAATGGACGCTGGAGAACTACGCCAACGCTCTGGGCCGCAACGGAGTCCTCGCCTCCTTCATCAACAGCATTCAGACGGCCATTATCAGCACCGTGCTTTCGCTCGTGCTGGCGGTACCGGCGGCCTACGGCATCACCCGGTACCAAACCCTCAGCGGCAGGATCTTTATCATGGCCGCCCTGGTTACCCGCATGGTGCCTCCGGTGGCGATCGGTATTCCGCTGGCTTCGATGATGGCAACCGTTGGCCTTTCAGATACTCCCATCGCGCTGTCCATCGCCCACACCACCATCTCGCTACCGCTCTCGATCTGGCTGATGTCCAGCTTCTTCGAGGCGGTGCCGAAAGACCTGGAGGAAGCTGCGACGGTGGATGGGTGCAGCAGGCTCGGAGCCTTGTGGCGGGTGGTGATCCCGGTGGTCTCCGGCGGCATCGCTGTCACCGCGATCTTTGCCTTCCTGGCCTCCTGGAACGAGTTCCTCTTTGCACTCCTGATGACAGCAATCCGCTCCCAGACAACGCCCGTGGTGATCGCGAACTTCCAGACCCAGTTCGGCCTGGACTGGGGATCCATGACGGCGCTGGCCGCCGTTTACTCCATCCCGGTCATCCTCCTCACCCTTCTCTTGCAGCGCAAGATCGTCGCCGGCATGACGCTCGGCGCCGTCAAGGGCTAGACCACCAGCAACGAGTAGCCTACTGATAGCCCCCAGGGGCATCGCCAACCATAAGGACGTGGGAGACAGATGAGCAACAAGAACATCGGCATCAAGGACGTGGCCGTCGCCGCCGGCGTCTCCGTGACAACTGTCTCCCACGTCCTCAACGAGGTTTCCTATGCCCGGGTCAGGCCCGAAACCAGGGACAAAGTCAGGACCATTGCCGAGCAACTGGGCTACGGCCCCAACCGCCTTGCCCAGGCCCTTCGCACCCAGAGGACCGGCATGCTGGGGCTGGTCAGCGAGGAGATCGCCACCACGCCCCACGCCGGCCGGATCATCCTCGGCGCTGACGAAGCCGCCAAGGCCCGAGGGTACAACCTCATGATCATCAACACCTCCGGCTCAGCCAGCCTCGAATCCCGGAGGGCCGACGTCGAGGCCCTGCTGGAACGCCGGGTGGACGGAATTCTCTACGCCACCATGTACCACCGCGACGTGGAGCTGCCGGCCAACCTCGGCAGCGTGCCCTCCGTCCTGGTCGACTCGGTGGCCGCAGGCGGAAACATTACAGCCGTGATCCCGGACGAAGAAGGCGGTGCACGCGCCGCCGTGGGCGCGCTCCTCGAAGCGGGCCACACCCGGGTGGGCTTCATCAACAACACCGACGATGTCCCCGCGACCCGTCAGCGGCTCCAGGCCTTCCGGGCCACCCTGACTGAGGCAGGGCTCGACGGCAAGGCGGCACCTGTCGAGTCCGAGGTCTCGGAAGTGCAGGGCGGATATGAGGCTGCCCGGCGGATCCTGGGACGCGAGGACCGTCCCACAGGCCTGTTCTGCTACAACGACCGGATGGCGATGGGAGCCTACCGCGCCGCTGCAGAGCTGGGACTGAACATTCCTTCTGATCTTTCAATCGTCGGCTTTGATGACCAGGAACTGATCGCCGCCAACCTTCACCCGGGCCTGACCACCGTGGCCCTGCCTCACTACGAGATGGGTGCCTGGGCCACCGAGCACCTGATTGACGCCGTCGAGGGAAAGACCGACCTTACCCTCATGGCACTCCACCCGACCATCCTGGGCTGCCCCCTCGTGAGCCGCGATTCCATCGCGGCTCCGCGGCAATAGGCATCCAGACCCTTCAACTTCCCAAGAGGAACACCAGATATGTCCAGTTGCCTTGATGCCATACGCCCAGAAACAGCCCCGGCGGAAACTTCCAGGTTCCGGCCTGCCATCCACTTCACGGCAAGGGACACCTGGCTGAACGATCCCAACGGCCTGGTTTTCCATGACGGCATGTACCACCTCTTCTTCCAGAACAACCCGTACGGCAACGTTTGGGGCAACATGTCCTGGGGCCACGCCACCTCCCGTGATCTGCTGCACTGGACGGAACACCCCGTTGCCATAGCCTGCGACGAAACAGAGGACATCTTCTCCGGCAGTGTCGTCGTCGACCACGGCAACACGTCCGGCCTCGGGACGCCGGAGGCACGCGCCCTCGTCGCCATTTACACCAGTGCCTACAAAGCCGGGTCCCAACACAGCGGCACCCAGGCGCAGTCTCTGGCCTACAGCACAGACGCCGGAATGACGTGGCGAAAGTACGCAGGAAACCCTGTCCTCACCAGAAACTCAGCGCACTTCCGCGATCCCAAAGTCTTCCGTTACCGGGGGGATCAAGATGCCTGCTGGGTCATGGTCGCCGTCGAAGCGCAACACCAAAAAGTGGTTCTGTACCGTTCGGAGGACCTCAAATCCTGGGAATTCATGAGCGACTTCGGCCCGGCCAACGCCGACGCCGGTGAATGGGAGTGCCCCGATCTGTTTCCCCTGCCAGTGGACGGGCACCCGGAGAACACGAAATGGGTGCTGATCGTCAACGTCAACCCCGGCGCCGTGGCAGGAGGCTCCGGGGGCCAGTACTTCGTAGGGCACTTCGACGGCGTCCGGTTCGTTCCGGACGCTTGCTCGCTTCCCGCGCCGGCAGGGATTAGAGTTCTGGGAGATTCCGCCGCGGCCGCTGCGACTCTGCAGCAATGCCTGTGGCTGGACTGGGGACGCGACTGCTACGCGTCCGTATCCTTTAGCAATGCCCCGGATGACCGGCGCATCATCATCGGCTGGATGAACAACTGGGACTATGCCAACGAGCTGCCCACCGCCCCCTGGCGGTCCTCAATGACCATCGCCCGCGAATTGCGCCTCACAGCAGTCAACAGCTCCGCCCGTCTGGTCCAGCAACCCGTCCTGGCCGACCTCTGCGCAGGAGAAGAGCCGACGTCAGCCCAGAATCTCATGGACGCAGGCACCTTTGAGCTGCAGGATTCAGTCTTTCGGTTGCCGGATGCGGTACCCGGCAGAGCCCAAGTCATCGAGGCGGAGATACTGCCCGGAGACGCCGGACAAGTGACCTGCCACCTGTTCGGAAAAGGAGACGGCAGTGCGGGGACCGTGCTGAGCTACAACGCCGCTACGGCCGAACTTGTCCTGGACCGCAGGCGGTCAGGCAACACCGGTTTTCACGAGAAGTTTCCCTCCGTGGAGTCAGCCCCGCTGCAGCTTGAGGACGGTGCACTCAAGCTGCACATCGTCGTCGACCATTGCTCCGTAGAGGTGTTCGCGCAGGGCGGCAAAGTGGTCTTGACCGACCTTGTCTTCCCCGCTCAGGGACACACGGAGAACCGTCTGACGGTTGAGGGCGGGCCGGCTACCATCCGGACGCTCACTGTCACGGCTCTCGGTTAGCACGCACCCAACGGATACATAGGAAAGGGTCCCAAATGCCAACAGTCCAGCACACCGACGAAGACCCCAGAACGGGCATAGATGTCCTTGTGGTCGGCGAAGCCCTCGTGGACATAGTTGTATCTCCCCGAGGCACCGTGGAGCACCCCGGCGGATCACCTGCAAACGTCGCCTACGGACTCGGACGGCTGGGAGTGGACACCGCATTGCTGACCTCGATCGGCGACGACCACCATGCCGCCGCCATCGAAAAGCACCTTCGGAGCGCCGGTGTTCATCTCCTGCCCGGTTCCAAGGGCCGTGGCAAAACAGCCACGGCGACCGCGGCTCTGGCTTCTGATGGTTCAGCACAGTATGACTTCGACGTTCGATGGGACCTCCCGCGAATCACGCCGGCCGCGCTTCCCAAAATTCTGCACACCGGCTCGATAGCGACCTTTCTGGCGCCCGGAGCAACAGTCGTCAGGGAGCTTATCGAACAATCACATCAGCGCTGCGTCGTCACCTACGATCCCAACATTCGCCCTGGACTGCTCGGCAGCCAATTTGAGGCAAAAACCATCTTCGAGGAACTCGTCCCGTTCACAGAGGTAGTCAAACTCAGCGACGAGGATGCACTGTGGCTCTATCCGCGGCTATCCCTGGAAGCCATCACAAAACGTATCCTCGAACTGGGCGCCGGACTCATCGCCGTCACCATGGGAGCGGAGGGATCACTGCTCACAACGAGAGGCACGCAGGTAGTTGTTCCCTCGGTTAAGTCTGCCGTGGCCGACACCATAGGAGCCGGCGACTCGTACATGGCTGCCCTGATCTACGGACTCCTCATGCGCGGAGCAGACGGGCTAGCGCCCTCGGTGCTGGAGTCGCTGGGCCGCATAGCATCAAAAGCAGCGGCCATCACAGTACGCCGCCCCGGCGCTCGCCCTCCAACGTCAGAGGAACTACTGGAGGAACTCCCGGAGCATCAACCGGTGGCACCATGAGAACCAGAGAACAAAGGGAAGAGCCCATGCCAAGCAACAACCATTACGATGTGACCACGTGGCCGGTCGGCAACCCAGCCAAGGACGTCGGTGAAGTCATCAACAGCATCATCGCCGACATCAAGGAACGGCAGGTCGCCACCGATGTGAACAACGGAGGAAAGCCGGGCGCGGTGATCTACATTCCGCCGGGGGACTACCACCTCCGCACACAGGTGGTGATCGACGTCAGCTTCCTTCGGATCGAAGGTTCGGGACACGGATTCACGTCGTCGAGCATCCGGTTCAACGTTCCCGAAGACGAATGGCCCGACCTGCATGAGCTCTGGCCCGGGGGGAGCCGCATCATCGTCGACCTTCCCTCCGCCGGCGAGGGGGAGGAATCCAAGGGAGCCGCCTTCCTTGTTGAGAGAGCCGGGAGCCCGCGGATCAGCTCGGTCGAGTTCTCCAACTTCTGCATCGATGGCCTGCATTTCATTCCGGACGGTTCCGGGATGCCTCCCGAGAACACATACGTCAACGGCAAGACCGGCATATATGTAGCCAGCGCCAATGACTCGTTTCGGGTCACCGATATGGGGTTCGTCTACTTGGAGAACGCACTCACCATCCATAACGCGGACGCGCTTTCCATCCACCACAACTTCATCGCTGAATGCGGAAGCTGCATCGAGCTGCGCGGGTGGGGACAGGCATCAAAGATCACCGATAATTTGGTCGGGGCAGGCCCCAAGGGGCACTCGATCTACGCCGAGAACCATGGTGGGCTCCTGATAACCGCGAACAACGTCTTTCCCCGTGGTGCGAGCAGCGTCCATCTCACCGGAGTCACGCGTTCAAGCGTCACCAACAACCGTCTGCATTCCTTCTACCCCGGGATGCTAATTCTCGCGGCGAACAGTTCGGAAAACCTTGTGGCCACGAACCACTTCCTGCGTGACCATGAGCCCTGGACGCCCTTCCTGGGAATCAACAACGGACTGGACGACCTCAACGGCCTTCTCTGTGTCAGCGGCAACAACAACTCGGTCATCGGCAACCACTTCTCCCAGATCATCGACTCACAGAGCATCCGGCCCACAGGTGCGACGCCGGTCATCATCCGGCTGATGGCCGGGGTTGGCAACTTCGTCTCCAACAACCATGTGGTAGCGAAGGACGTTGACTCCAGGACAAGTGACTCCTGCTTCGAGTCCCAGGTGGACGCCCTGTTGACGACCGGGGCCTCCGACAACCTCGCCGTTACGGCCGTCATGGTGGATCCCGAATCGGCGAGGAATACGATCCTTGATTCCGGAACAGACGCCCAAGTCATCGCAGACAGGGTTGTTAACGCGTTTCGGGCCACGCCCACGGTGGGTTTCTAGACGGGCGCATTGCACTTGTGCGACCCGCAACTCGGTCGGCAAAGACACCGGCACCCAGACCGCTGGTCGAATCCCGATCGGGGTTCCGCAGCCCGGCGACCCCAGCCAGAGGTTCAGAACGCCTGTGAGGATTGGGGTGGCTGGTCTGGGACTGGCTGGCAGAGTAAGTGCAGGCCGTTCCACCCGGCGGTCGTGACTCATCTGAACGCTTGGCCCCCCGTCCGAGGGTGTCCTGTTATCGACATGTCCGTCTGCTGGGTGGGCGGCCGGCACCTGCCCGGCCCACCTCGGTGACTTGATCAGAAGATTGTCCGCCTCCGTGCGGGGCGTGGCTCGTCACAGTGCTGTTCCGAAGTGACCTCTACCCGGACTGGTACCGGCCCGTAACGGCTCCGACCATTTCCGCTGAATGAGGAAGGTGCCAGAACCGCTATGACTATCGTTGCGTATACCCACCCGTTTGTCGTGGGTGTCGATACCCATGCCCGGAAGCACGTCTTCGCCATCATCGCCGTGCCCAGCGGGGAACGGATCGATAGCCGGGATTTCCCGGCGACCGGTGCAGGAATCAGTCGCGCTATTGCTTGGGTCGCTCGTCGCACCGAAGCGGATCTGGCGACTCTGTGGGTGATCGAGGGCACCGCTTCCTACGGTGCTGTGCTGGCCGGGGCTGTCGCTGCTGCCGGTTACCAGGTGGCCGAGGCTGCGCGTATGGATGCTTTGCCGCGTCGTGGGGTTGGTAAGTCGGATCCGCTGGACGCGCACCGGATCGCTTCTGCGGTCCTTTCCTTGGAAGAGGATATGTTGCGCCGGCCACGGTTGAACGAAGGGGTCCGCGCAGCGTTGCGTGTCCTGATCAGTGCGCGGCATTCGATGACAACCGACCGGACCAGGACCGTGAACGCGTTAACTGCGCTGCTGCGAATCAATGATTTGGGTTTCGATGCGCGCGAGTCGTTGACCAGAAGCCAGATCCTGGAGGTGTCCCGGTGGCGGGCCCGTGAAGAACCTCTTGCGGTGTCGGTGGCCCGCTCCGAAGCCGTCAGGCTGGCCAAGCGCATCGGCGACCTTGACGCGGAGATCAAGGCAAACGGCTCCCGGATCACCGAACTGGTCGAGGTAAGCGAAGCCGCGCCGCTGCTGCAGGAATCCGGCTTCGGACCTGTCACGGCAGCCATTTGTCTCACCGCCTGGTCGCATCAAGGCCGGGTACGCTCCGAGGCGGCTTTCGCTTCCCTCGCCGGGGTCAACCCCATTCCGGCTTCATCCGGCAATACCGTTCGTCATCGGCTCAACCGCGGAGGTGACAGGACCCTGAATAAAGCCCTTCACATGGTTGCTCTGACCAGGATGGCGTTCGATCCGGAAACCATCGCATATGCAGCAAAACGGCAGGCAGAAGGGCGGACCAAGAAAGAGATCAGACGGTGCGTGAAACGCTACCTCGCCCGGCGGATCTACCGCACACTCAATGCCAACAGCCTCCAGCCATTACTGCGTTGACAACCATAGAAGAGTCGATAATCGTGATTCCGTCATACCGCTTCGAATTGTCTCCCGGTGTGCTTGAAGGAGGTCGCAACGGCTATGTCGTCTCATGAATCCCTGACATCGGCTAGCTACGGACAGAAATGCCCAGCCAAGGTCGTGGGTCGGATTCCGGCTGGGGCGGGGAATGGCTGGAAGTGGAGTGGCGGCCGGTAATGCAGTGGGACTCACAAGGCCCAATGGGTCGTCACACTCAGGTGTGAGCTCAAAATGCTAAAAAAGAGGGTGTGCATAATGTGCACACCCTCGGCTTCGGACTCGGTTGTACTGACATCGAACTGCGGAGGATTGGGGAGGTTTTTTAAAAGCGGGGCGGATTTCCAGGGGATCGGCTGGTACGATTCCCACCTAGGACACAGTGTTTTCGCAGGTCAGCGGCTTTTAGGCCTCTGAGTGTGGACAAATTGTGTTGTGAGGGGCCCCTTCGGGGGCCTTTTTCATTGGTGGCCCGGGTGCCTCCTCGTCTGCCTCGATCGACCGGTTGTCGCTCGTTGCCTGTTCATGGACGTCCGTGGCCTGAGAAAAATAGGGCGCGGACTTCTTTTCCCGCGTGGTTCGTCTTTCACTGGGTTCCTCCAATCCGGTTCATCGCGACATGACGTCGTGGAATTGGACCGGGCAGTCCCGGGCGGTGGTGCCTGCTGTCTGGCCAGTTGTTCATATCCATTCATTGCCCACGCTTGGTACAACAGCATGACCGAAGTCGACGGGAGCTCATGTGGCTGCAAAGGCGGTTCCGCTGATGGCAGACGAGGTGAGGGAGTACGTGAAGGGTATGGCCAAGGTTTATTCGTGGGCGGCCAAGCCGGTGTCAGCCAGCACGGGAGCAGCTGTGAGGTGTCGGGGCCGAGGATCGTTTAGACGCAGGTTTGTTGCCGCTGGGATTCCTGTGCCTTATCGCATATCCAATCGGGTCGGCTATGCCGGCATCTTGAGCCTCCGTCGCGGCGCGTGTTGAGCCCAGTGCCGCCTTAGGGGGATTCGGCAGAGGGGATCGCCGCTTGCTCGATTTACGAGGATTGCGCTTGCGATGATGTCGAAGAGATGACCGGCGCGGGTCGCGCTTGAGGGTTGGTCGCCGAGCCAGGCGAGTGCGGTGACGAGCGCGAACAGGTCACTGCCATCCATGTCGGGGCGGGCGGCGCCGGCGGCCTGGGCGCGGGTGAGCAACTGCGTGCCGGCGCCGCGCAGCCTGACGCATGAGTTATGGAGGGCGGACTCCGTGTTTTCGATGGCGGCCATCATCATCTCCGTGACGCCCCGGTAGGTACGGGAGAACGCGACGAAATCGCGCAGCCAGACAATGAGTGCCTCTGCCGGTGCGCTTGCCGCCTCAAGCTCGACTGCCTGCGCTGCCAGCTTGTCAAAGCTCTCGCGCAGCAAGGCTTCAAGCAGGGCCTCCCGCGACGGAAAATGCCTGTAAAGCGTTCCCAATCCAACGCCAGCCCGGCGGGCGACGTCGCGCAGCGACGCCTCAGCTCCCTGCTCGAGGATAACAACGCGGCCAGTATCGAGCAGGTGCTCATAGTTTCTTTGAGCGTCGACACGCATCTCACATCTCCTTTTGACAACCGGAGCAGTGCTCCAGTAAATTCGGAGCACTGCTCCAATAATGGTACAGGCAGGCCACTGAAAGGACACGCAATGCCCACGAACAGTATGAAGGCGATTCGAATTCACCACTTCGGCGGCCCCGAGGTAATGCGCCACGAGGAGGTGCCGGTCCCCGAGGTGGGGCCGGGCGAGGTGCTCGTCCGGGTCTCCGCGGTGGGCGTCAACCCTCCGGACTGGTATATGCGGGAGGGCATGCCGGGCGTGCCGCGAGAGATGCTGCCGCCCATGAACCTGCCCATCATCCTGGGCACCGACGTGTCAGGGGTCGTGGAGGCTGTCGCCGGCGACGTCGAAGGCTTCACGAAGGGCGAAGAAGTTTTCGGCCTGGTCCGCTTCCCCACCAGCCTCCAGGGCGGCGCCTATGCCGAATACGTGACCGTCCCGGCCGCAGACCTCGCGCACAAGCCAGCGGGCGTCGAACACCTGCACGCCGCGGGTGCAGCAATGTCAGGGCTGACCGCATGGCAGTTCCTCGTCGAGCTGGGACACGACCATCCCTCGCCTTTTCAGGCCCATCGGCACCGCCCGGTCAGGCTCGACTCAAACACTACGGTGCTGGTCAACGGGGCTGCGGGCGGCGTTGGGCACTTCGCCGTCCAGCTTGCGAAATGGAAGGGCGCGCACGTCATCGCCGTCGCCTCGGGAGAACACAAAGAATTCCTGCGGGAACTCGGCGCTGACGAATTCATCGACTACACCGAGAACCGCCCCGAAGACACCGCCCACGACATCGACCTTGTAGTCGATACCGTCGGCGGTCCCCACAGCCGACGCTTCCTCCGCACGCTCAAGCGCGGCGGCGCGCTGTTTCCGGTCTACCTCGCCGAATTCGACCCCGAGGAGGTCGCCGAGCACGGAGTCGTGGTCTCATCCACCCAGGTGCGCTCCGACGGCCAACAGCTCGAACAGTTGGCCGGCCTGATCGAGGCCGGCACAGTGCGCGTCGCCATCGACAGCACCTACCCCCTCGCCAGCGCCCAGCAGGCCCACGAGAGGGCGGCCCAGGGACACATCCAGGGCAAGATTGTGCTCACTGTCCGATGAGCTCGCCACGAGCCGGCCATAACCCGGCATCCGTACGGCCGGGGAGATCAGGAGCCATTCAATGACCACACTCCGAGGCGCCCTGGCCGACCTCCTCGAGAATCACAACCTTCCTGTCGACGAGGCAGCCGACCGTCACATCAGCCCCGACTTCCGCCAACGCACGAACGGGCAGTGGGACGACCGGGCCGGATTTCTCGCCCGCATCAGGCGCCTGCGAAGCAACACCCAAGAAGTCACCATTACCGTCCTGGATGAAATCACCGACGGCAGCAGCTACGCCGAACGCCACCTCATCGAGCTGTTCGGCGTCGATGGCCGGCGCGTCGTCTATGAGGTCTACGTCTTCGCCGCCCTGGGTTCCGACGGACGGTTCGAACGCATCGAGGAAGCGACCGTCATGGTCGGGCCCGCAACTTGATGCCTGTCGAGGCACTACCCGGTCACCGCGACCAGGGCCGTGGCCTCGTTCATCCCCGGACACTGTTGCCCAGCAACAACCCCCGGCCGCACCCCGAGTCCTGCTCTTCCGCTGTCCCAACACAGCATGGCCGCAACGAGAAGGAAGCAGCACAGGCTGCGATAAGTTCATCTAAACGTCTCGACTTATGCATCAGTTGAAATGAGCGCTATGTCCCGTTCCCCCCTCACCCTCGATCCGACAAACGATGAGGTCAATGATCTGCGACGCCGGCTTCGTAACACGCGGTGGCCTGCCTCCTGGCCTGTGACGGGCTGGGAGGCCGGAACTGACCAGGAAGAGCTGCGCCGACTGGTTTCGTACTGGGCCGAGGACTTCGACTGGGTGGCGCAACGACGTCACATCGATGCATTGCCCTGGCATACAGCCGACATCGACGGCACGGCCCTCGCATATCTTCGATTCGACCCGGAAAAGCAGGGCGGCCTCCCTCTCATCCTCACCAACGGATGGCCCAGCACCGCTCTGGAGCTCGTGGCTCTCGCCGAGCGGTTAGCGGCACCGTCGCGGTTCGGCGGCAGTTCCGAGACTGCCGTAACGGTAATTGTTCCGGCCCTGCCAGGTCTGCCATTCTCCCCGCAGCGCCCCTCCCTGCATGAGCAGACACACGAGCTCTGGCACCGGTTGATGACAGACCACCTCGGCTTCGACCGCTACGCGGCCCACGGCGGCGACCTCGGCGCAGGAATTACTTCACGCCTGGCCGCGGCCCATCCCCAAGCAGTCGCTGGCATCCATCTCCTTGCAGTTGCTGCACCGCTTCAAATTGACCCCGCTACGGTCAGCCCCGAAGAACAAGAACACTTAGAACGCGTAAGCGCCTGGGTTGCAGCAGAAGGCGCGTACCAACACCAGCAGCAAACCCGTCCCCTCACCCTCGCTCCCGCACTATCGGACTCGCCGGCAGGCCTCCTGTCTTGGATCCTCGAAAAGCACCGGGTCTGGAGCGACTGCGGAGGGGACGTCTCGACACGATTCAGTGAGGACTACCTCATCACCCTCGCATCCGCCTACTGGTTCACGAACTCCATCGGCACGTCGTTCCGCCCGTATTACGAATTCGCAGCTGGCTTCACAACGCGTGTGGATCAGGTGCGGGTCCCGACGGCAGTCGCCCTATTCCCGTTCGACCTCGCACAGCCACCCCGAAGTTGGGCCGATCGGTCATATCAGGTCACCAGATACACAAGGATGCCCCGGGGCGGACATTTCGCTCCGCACGAGGAACCCGAGCTCCTCGCCAATGACATCACCGCGTTCTTGCACACCCTCTGAGCAATAGATGCAGCCAACATCAAAGGGTGACTCGTAACCCGGGATGCCCCATAACCCTAGGGATATGAGACGTCTCAGTCTTCGCTGAGCGTGGTCGTGACTCCGTTGGTAAGGTCGCTTAGGCGTGCCGAGGTGAAACGGACTTGATATTTTCCGGAGTGATCCGGCGATGAGCGGATCAGTTCATGGTAGACAGAGCAGACCATGAACACTGGGGGATTGTGATGGAACCGGTTAGATTTATTCATCCGTTTGAGGAAGCGGCTTCGGTGGCGGCTGTCCCAAAACCAGCCCTCGCCCCTGGTCCTCCCGCCGGGACACCTGCCGCTCTCCTCTTTTCTTCCCAGGGCGGTGAACGCGAAGTGCAGCGACTCGTCCACGACCTCGCCCTTCTGGCGACCAGGCAGCATCCGCCGTCGGGTAGAATCCGGGCAGTCGGTCGGAAGCGCGATGAATAATCCCCAGACGATAGGTCTTCTCGTGGCCTTTTTGGCACGTTCACGGTAGTGGACAGTGGAAACTGCTACGAGGCGCAGGGCGACTGAGCACCCCAGTCTCGGTAAAAGTGATCACAAAGTCAGCAGTGGCCGCGGTCGCCTTGGTTACTGTGACCGCGATCCGGCCCCCGGGGTCGGAACTGCCGTGCAGAGGGCCGTCAGTGTGGGGTTCCCAGGCGCCAGCTGTAGGGGTTGGATACAGGTGGGTGACGCCAGCGGAACTGTAGAGCACCTTCGCAGGGGCAACGACCAGGCAAAGGCCCAACAGCTTTGGCAGGCAATGCGGATCGCGGAACGTGGCATTAGGGCCGTGAGCGGGTCCTGCAGACGGAGGCAACCGAACGGGAAGTCGCTGCCGCCATCACCCAGAGCCTGCGGGTGTCCGGCTCGGTCTTTGACATCGTGCACGTGGTCGCCAATGACTTTCGCGGGCAGGCGCCCCGGGCGCGGGACATTCTGGAGGGGGACATTGTGACCGTGTTCGTGGAAACTTCGGGGCCGGACGGGCACTGGGTGGAGCTTGGCGCCATCTACGCCATTGGCCGGGTTTCTGACCGGCGGCGCCTCCTCGCCCGCCGGGTTATCGGCGCGCTGGCCGGGGCCGCCGAGCATGTTCGGGTGGACCAGGAATACGGGGTTCTGGCCGAAAATCTTGGCGACGCCGGCCGTCCGACCGTCGGTTTCGGGCATGGCACCGGCGTCGACGAAATACCCGTGACTGTGGCGCCGGGCGCACGGACGCGGCTGCGCGACGGCGAGGCAATTGTCTTGCACCCCAGCCTCACTGATCCCGCAAGGGGTGACGCCGCAGGGGTGGCCAACACGTTCCTCACAGGGCCGCACGGCGGAACAGCACTTTCCGCTCACCCTTTGACCCTGCATCACGTTTCCCGCACCAGAACGCACTTGCAGTAGAACTCGCTCCCCGTCGAATCCGCGTGAATTCGGTCATTCCAGGCGTGATGGACACCGCCCAAACCCAGGACGGGAGCCGCATCCGACGGCCACCGTCCGTTCCTCTGGCCGTTCCGCCCGTTCATTCCGTCGTCGGGCCGGACGGGTCAGGGTCTCTCAGCGGCTGGACGCCGCTCGCTGATTCAGGCGGGGCGGCGGACGGCGTGCACGGCGGTGTCGTAGAGCTCGAACAGGTCGACGCGTCCGCCCTGCCTGACCCACTCTTCCAGTGCGGCTTGGAGGCAGGTGATCGCGGCGGCTGCGATTACGCGTGCCTCCAGTGTGCGGCGGTCGGACGCTGGCAGTCGTGGCTCGATCAGCGGCGTGAGCAGGTCCTGCCAGCGGGCCTGCTTCTCGGCGTGTCCGGCGCGCAGCGATTCGTTCCCGAACAGTAGCGTGACGAACTCGAGCCGGCGCTCGGCGGTGGTGTCGATTTCCTCGAGCACCTGGAACGCCGCGCGGAGGGACGCCCATGGATCTTCATCCGCTGGGCGCTCAGCAAAACGTCCGGCAATGAGTTCGCCCTGTTCCGCCAGGCCGCTGAGCGCGAGGTCCTCCTTGCTGCGGAAGTAGTTGAACAGGGTCCGGCGGGAGACTCCCGCGGCGGCGGCGACCTCCTCGACGGTGGTGTTGTCGTAGCCTTTGGCGGCGAACTGCTCTAGGGCGGTGCGTGCCAGCAGGGACCGGACGACGGCGCGGGTCTGCTCGCGGATGGGTGTCATCTTCGGGACCATGCACCCATAGTACGATGGTTTACTCCAAACCGAGTATTGCACTCAGTGCATCAACGTGCATAAAATGTATTGCATGAGCAGAATTGACTATTCCAGCCAGACCATCATCGTCACCGGGGCAAGCTCCGGCCTCGGTGCGGAGTTCGCCCGACAGCTCGCGGGACGCGGCTCCAACCTCGTGCTCGTCGCCCGCCGCGCAGACCGGCTCGAAAGCCTGGCCGGGGAACTTAGCCGCGACCACGGCGTAACCGTGACCACCGTTGCCCGGGACCTCGGTCAGCCGGACGCCGGACGCGCGCTTCGCGCCGAACTCGAATCCCGCGGCATCCACGCCACCGGGCTTGTCAACAACGCCGGCTTCGGCACCCACAACGCCTTCACAGACGAGGACCCTGAACGCCTCCAGGGCATGATCGCGCTGAACGTCGGCGCCCTGGTGGACCTCAGCCGCGCATACATCGACCCGCTGACCACCGCAGGAACCGGCATCCTCATCAACGTTGCGAGCCTGCTGGGCTTCCAGCCGAGCCCTTATCTGGGTGTCTACGGGGCCACCAAAGCCTTCGTCCTCAGCCTCACCGAATCGCTGTGGGAAGAAGCCCGCGGCACTGGCCTGCGCGTCCTCGCCGTCTGCCCCGGTGCCATGGGGACGGAGTTCTTCGACGCCGCCGGAAGCCAGTCGGCCGACTACGGCACCACGCGTGCAACGCCGCAGGATGTGGTCAGGATCGCGCTCGAGACCCTCGACCGCCGCTCCGCGCCACCGTCGGTCATCACCAACGGCCGCGCCCTGGCGCTGGCCAGCAAGCTGCTGCCGCGCCGCCAGGTCGTCCGCTTCATGGGCGGAATCCAACGCCGCGCCATGACCCGGTCCTGAAGGAACATTCGAGCGGGCCTCGCCTGGCGCCGTTTATCTGACCCGCCACGTCGGCCCGCCCCTCCCCACCCAAGCCAGCACAGAAGTGGAGCGACAGCTCTGATTGATCAACACGCTGCTGCTCAAGCACTTCACCGGGCGATAGAGCCATAAACCCGTCGCAGCCCGCCGTCCTTCCGGGCGCCGCGCAGTCTTCCAGACCCACGAGCCGTTCGGCCGAGACCGCCAGGTAGGTTCTCAGCGCTCGCCGCAGCGGTTCAGCATAACGAGTTCATCTATGAAAGAAGCCACATGAAAGCGTTCGTCGTCAACAGCTACAAACAGCCTCTCGAAATGGCAGATGTGCCCGAACCGGTCGTCGGCGAGGGGGACGTCCTCGTCAAAGTCCAAGCGGCGGGCCTCAATCAGTTGGACGAGAAAATTCGCGAGGGCGAGTTCAAACTGATCCTGCCATACAAGACCCCTTTCACCCTCGGCCACGACGTCGCCGGGACCGTGATCCAAGTCGGCGCGAAAGTACGCAACTTTTAAGCCGGGCGACGAGGTCTTCGCGAGGCCCCGCGACGGCCGCATCGGGACGTTCGCCGAACGCATCGCGATCGACGAGAACGAGGTTGCCCTGAAGCCGGCATCGATCACGGCCGAGGAAGCCGGGTCGTTGCCGCTGGTGGCGCTGACGGCGTGGCAATCGCTCGTCGAACGCGGCCAGGTCAAGCCGGGACAGAAAGTCCTCATCCATGCCGGCACCGGAGGCGTGGGCTCGATCGCGATCCAACTGGCCAAACACCTCGGAGCCACCGTCGCGACCACCGTCAGCGGCTCCAACGCAGCCCTCGCCCGCGACTTCGGCGCCGATGAGGTCATCGACTACCGCACGCAGGATTTCTCCACGCTCCTCAGCGGTTACGACCTGGTGCTCGACAGCCAAGGCGGGGAGAATCTCGAGAAGTCGCTCCGCGTTCTGAAAACCGGAGGTAAGGTAATTGGGATCTCGGGTCCGCCCGACCCGGCCTTCGCCCAGGCCGCGGGCCTGAACGGGATCGTGCGTCTCGTGATTGCAGCCTTAAGCGCGAAGGTGCGCCGTCAGGCGAAGAAGCTCGGGGTCGAGTACGAGTTCTTGTTCATGCACGCCAGCGGTGAGCAGCTCCGCACGCTGGCGGGGCTTGTCGACAGCGGCGTCATCCGCCCAGTCGTGGGGAAAACTGCGCCCTTCGCTGCACTGCCGGAGACGCTGTCGTCCCTCGGCAAGGGCGGGCTGCAGGGCAAGGCCGTCGTCACTATCAGCGACTAATCATTTTGCGTCACGGGGAGCCCGGGTATCCATGGGGGCAAGCGAAACGCCACCCATGGCATTCTCGCACTTGTATTCTTGCCGTAAAAACAATCCCTGATGCCGTCTGGCCTAGAGCAGCTGGAAGCGGTTAGGCATCGATCACCAAATCGGTCCGCGCGCTGGAGCAGCAGGGCAGGAACTTGCCTGCATCGATTTCCCGTGCCCGGATCCCGCCCTGGTGGTTCATCTCGACTTCCCCGGAAAGCTTGACGACCTTGCAGGAGCCGCACATCCCTTCCTTGCAGTTCGCACCGATCCTGACGCCGGCACGCTGGGCTACCCCGAGGATGTGTTCGTCGGGGTCGATGCGCACATTGATGCCGGTGCGCATGAAGGACAGGGTGAGGCTTCCCGTCCCGACCGTGTCGAAGCTCGAGGGGTCGGTGGTCCCAGTCTCCGGCCCGAGATCCGCACTGCCGTCGGGGGCGGATGTGCCAGGGTCGACAGTTTCCAGCGGTAGTCCCGTGGCCTTCAGGGGTCCGTCGGCGTTGTAGCCGGGCTCGTAGAGCCCGAACGCTGTGGGCTGACTTTCGTAGTAGTCTTCGGCGGACTCGGCGATTTCCCCGGCGATTTCCTCCGCGATGTCCTCTGCAAGCGCGATCTCTGCCTGGTATTCAAGGATCGTCTGGCGATCCCCCGTGAAGAATTCCATGTTGATGGAGGTGTCGTCGACGCCGACCTTCCCTAGTAGCTCGGTCGCGGTGTTCAGGTAGCCCTCGGGGCCGCAGGCATAGACCTGGCGGCCGTTGGCATCGGGGGCAACCTCGTCAAGCATGCCCGCCGTCAGCCTTCCGCTGAGCCATTGCCACCCTTCGGGTTTGCTGCGGTCACCTAGGGAGTAGAAGACCTTGACCCTCGAGTCCACGGACGCGATGTAGGCCAGCTCCTGGTGGAAGGCATATCCTCCGGCCTCAGCTCCGTGGTAGAGCACCACGACATCGGCCTGTCCGGGCAGGGAGTGGATGGTGCGCACCATCGACATAATGGGGGTGATGCCTGCGCCGGCGGCCAGCAAGAGGTATCGTGCCCGGCGGTCGGCGTCAGGCAGGTGGAATGCCCCGACCGGTCCGAGCATCTCGAGGACGGTGCCGGGTTTGACGTTCTCGTGCACCCAGGGCGAGACGAGTCCAATGGGGTCGCGTTTGACTGTGATGTTGAAGGTCCACGGCTGGG
Organism: Arthrobacter sp. UC242_113; assembly: GCF_044054585.1. NCBI lineage: Bacteria > Bacillati > Actinomycetota > Actinomycetes > Micrococcales > Micrococcaceae > Arthrobacter > Arthrobacter sp. UC242_113. The sequence continues at coordinate 1,135,040 of NZ_CP171968.1, forward strand.
TGGGCGAACTGGACAGCGAGTAGCTGCGGTCCACCGGATCCTCGTCCTCACCGTTCACGGGAAAGGCGACGTTCACGTACTGGCCCGCACGGAACGCCAGTGGCGCACCGTCGCAGCGGCGGAACACGAAGGTCCTCATGCCGCCCGCCTCGGGAGTGGTCTCGACGCATTCGGCCATGAACTCCTGCGGATGCCAGGGGCCCAGTGCGTGGGCGGCGCGGGCGGGTCCCTCAGTGCTGCCCATCACCCTGTTCCACGGCATCTCAAGACCGCGAATGCGCTGTGGTTCCTGGGTCGCGGTGTCGGCGCGGAGTTCAATCATGCCAAGTGCTCCTGCACTCGCTGCACGTACCAGTTGATGAATGCCTCGACCTGGTATTCGCTCTTCATGTACGGGCCGGGCTCGTATGCGGGGCTGTTGGCGCCCTTCTGGCACAGCTCCACGAAAGCTTTATCCTGCAGATTTGTCTGCTTCCACGTGTAGGTGAGTTTATCCAGGTCGTAGTCGACGCCTTCCTCGGCGTCGTCAGCCACCAGCCAGGTGGTGCGTACTAGTGTCTGGTGTTCGTTGATGGGGAAGACTGCGAATGTGATGACGTGGTCCCCAAGGAAGTGGAACCAGCTGTTGGGCTGAAGGTGCATCGAGCAGCGGCCAAGGCGGAAGTCCCGCAAGTCACCGAGTAGCTTCTTGGAAAGCCTGCGCCCGTTGGGAGAGAACGATTCGCCTTCACCGTCGAGCGATTCCCGTGAGATACGGATTCCCGCGATGCGCGTGTCGAGCTCCTCGACTACCTCGTAGGGAAGGCCATAGCGGCGGCAACGCTCCTCGAGCGAGGACTGTGCTTCCTTGTTGCGGTTCCACACCTCCTCGAGATGGGGCGGGACCAGACCCTCGGTCAGGCCCCAGGTGGGGAACAGGGAACAGGCGAGCTCAGGGTGGCCGTCGCAGTGGTAGCACTCACGGTTATTCTCCATGACGAGCTTCCAGTTGCCCTCCTCGACGATGTTCTGCTGGTAAGCGATTTTCGTCTTCGCCAGATCGTGGGGCGCGAGGTAGGGCTCAAAGATCTTCGAGGTTTCGTCGAAGTCCGTCGGCGGCTCATCAGCAATGCAAACGAAGATGAGTCCGGCGACCTCCCGGCCATGAGCGCGCTTGAGGCCGAAGCAGCTCTTGTCGAACTTCGTTTCTCCGGGTGCCGAAGCGTGGATCAAATCGCCGCTGGGTGCGTAGGTCCAGGAGTGATAGCCGCACACAAGGTTTCCTGTTGACCCCGCGGATTCGGTCAGGACGCGGGCGCCGCGGTGGCGGCATACGTTGTGCAGGACGTTCACGCCGCCGTCGTCGTTGCGCAGCACGATCAGAGAGTAGGGCCCGTAGTCGACCGTGACGTAGTCGCCCGGCTCCGGCAGCTCAGCCGTGCTGGCGGCAAAGATCCAGTGCTTGCCAAAAATGGCCTGCATGTCGATTTTGAAAATCGACGGGTCCGTGTAGAAGGGGGCATCGAGGGAGTATCCCGTGCGCCGGGACACAAATAACTCAGTGATTTCAGCCAGCTGCTCTGCAGGCAACGATGAAGCGAGTTTTCCGCGTGAATTGAGGGGCACGGTCACTGAAGTAGTCATGTGTTTCCTCCCGGGAGGGCTGGGTATGGTGTAAATCGTGGGGACCAGGGACTTAGGGACCCGGTGTGGGCGAGAGCGTTGTAGTCATGAAATTTGATCGAATAAATGCACGATTCAGGAAAAAGCCGGGGATAGAGGTAGTGACTCCAAAGCTTCAGTCTCCTAGTGCGTCATTCGCAACAGCAATCAAGATACGCAACAGCGTGGCGCACGCCACGCCTGTTGTCAAGCTCCTAAGGATGCAGCGCAAGTCCGGCCGAACACACATGCCACCGAGGTTGTTGTGTGGGTCCGGGCGGTCCTGCTTATTTCCGGTGTTCTGCTGGGCCGACCAAACGTTGCCAAGACCCATCCGGGACCTGTCGAACCAGGGTTTCGGATGCGGAACGTCATCCATCAGAAACATGCGCGCAACGTTTGGCCTCTAACCTGCGGTTGTGGGGTTTGTGGAATTTTCGAATGCAGCCCCAGGTAGGCACGGAGCCTTGGCTCCAAGCACGCGCTCAAAAAGGCTTGCCTAGAAATGTACGCTCGCGTGGTCAACTTGAGGTGCGCCTCGAGCTGCTTGGCATATCAAGTCGCAGAGGCTGACCGCCGCTCTCGCTTACGCCGGCGAAGCCCTGGTGGACATTGGTGAGCGGGGGTTTATAGAAGGAGGCTTCGGGACGGCATCGAAGCCGATCAGGCTAATGTCTTCCTGACCACGCAGCAGGGCTGGACGTCGGATGACTCGTTCGTCTGCACCACGATCGACATCGAAGCGCGCCGCCGGGCCCGCGTGTCGAACAACCTGTACAACCAGTTCAAGGACCTACGTACGGAGCAGTATCGCGGGTTAAGGCCTCCGTGAGCGACGAAGACGACGGCGGGCATTCGCGCCGCCATCTTCGTCGCCCTGCTGTCCGGGCAAGCCGTCAAGCGGAGGCGCCGCTGAGGGCCTCGTCTGTCATGGCAGAACCCACCGGAAGGCCGCTGGAGGGGACAACGCTGCCGGCCTTTATGACGGTGCGATTCCGGCTCCCGTCCCAGAGCACTGAGGGCTCCTCGAAGGGATTGCCGTCTAGTATCACGAAGTCCGCGCATGCGCCCTTCGCGATGCGGCCCAGGTCTTCGCGCCGGAGCAGTGCCGCGTTCGTTGAGGTCGCGGAGCGGAGTGCGTCGTAGACGCCCAGCACTTCGCACTGCAGGCGAAGCCCGGCCAGCTGTTCATCCTCGAGCTCACCCATGAGGTCGCTGCCGAAGCCAATCCGGACTCCGGCGTCGCGCGCCAGTGTGACGGCGTTCTTGCCGGCGGCCAGTACTTCCTGGTTCTTGGCGGCGCCCACCTCGGTAAGTCCGATTTCCGCTCCACGGCGGCTCATCGCGTCGTACGTCACCAACGTGGGCACGAGGTAGACGTCGTTCTCCGCCATGAGGCGGGCGGTTTCAGCATCCAGTAGGTTGCCGTGTTCGATGCAGCGGACTCCGTTGAGAACTGAGTGCGTAATGGCTTCTGGTGAGTAGGCGTGCGCAGTGGCGTAGCTGCCCCGCCGCGAGGCCTCTTCGGTGACCACGCGGATTTCCGCCGCACTGTACTGGGGCACACGGATCGGATCGACAGGAGAAATCACTCCTCCGGAGGTCATGAGCTTGATGGCCGTTGCACCGGTCCGGAACCGGTGGCGCACCGCCAGCAGCAGGTCCTCGACGCCATCCACCACCTCGCACATGTGGCCGCCATGGAAGCAGCTTCCATCGTTCGCGGCGCGGATGTCGCCGTGACCGCCGGTCTGGCTTAGCGCCGGACCGGTAAAAAAATACCGGGGACCGGGGTACAGTCCTTCCTCGATGGCAGTTGCCAGGCCTACGTCACCCCCGGCCACATCCCGGACTGAGGTGAAGCCCCGGCCGAGCGCGGCCTCAAGCCTGCGGGCACCGGCCAGGGCTGAGTAGCTCAACGGCCCGGTTTCGTTTATCGCCGAGGTCAGGCTGAGCGCGTAGGCATGGAAGTGGGCATCGATGAGGCCGGGAATCACCACCCGGCCGCCCGCGTCGAGTACGTTTCCGGCGCCACTGCCTTCGTCGGTGCTGCCCATGGCGGTGATCCTGCCGTCGCGGACAATGATGGAGCCCTCAATGAGTGCGGGTGATTCGCCGTCGAAGATCCTGGCGTTCCGAATGGTCAGGTTTCCCTGAGAGTTGGGGATCACGTGGAGTGTTTCCTTCCTGTTGCAGGGCGCACGCTAGCTGGTGGCTGCCAGAGCGTCTTCGAGGAGCTGGACAGAGCGCCTCGCAACCTCGACGGCGGCGTCCACCGAGGACTGGTCATAGCTGCCTTCGGACGCCAGGAAGTTCATCGAGCCGATCGTACGGCCGCCGCTCACCACCGGAACATTGACGATCGCGCCGCATCCCAGCGATTCGATGGTTCCGGAGTCGAAGAAGAAAGCCCTGACCGCTTCCCTGTCAGCGCCCAGGAACGGCTGCTGGCCAATGAGGACCTGCTCCAGCCACACGGGGTTGGTGTCTCCCGCGAGGGTCTTCTTTCCGCCAACCGGGTAGACCTCAGGGTGGGTGGTGTAGACGCGAGCCATGCTGCTGCCTTCGTCGGCGATGACGGAGGCAGTGAAGAGACGGACGCCGACATTCTCCCTGGCGGAGGCGTAGACGTCGTCGAAGGATTCAAACTGGGAACTCATGGGAGTCCTTTCTGGTTACGTGGGGATCTTTGAAAGTTTGTTTTCCTTGTGCTGTCGCCTGCAGCACGTCCAGGATCAGATGGACGGACAGCAACTCGGACGGATTGTCCAACGGGACGCCCAGTTCCCGCGCACGGGTCAGCCGGGCCTGGAGGGTGTTGCGGTGCACGTCGAGGGCGGCCGCAGCCACGCTTACTGACCCGCGGTGATCAAGGAATGCTGCTACCGCAGCCACTATCGGGTCCCTGTCAGGAGAGGCCATCAGCCTTGGCAGGGTCAGCTCAGCCACCAGGGCCACAGCGTCCCTGTCGACGAATGTGGTGGCCGCGGCTACGCCCAGGCCGGCGAAGCCCAGGACCGTGCCTTGTCCCGCTGACCGGGCCGAGACAGCAGCCAGCCGCGCCTCCTGAATGATGGACGGAAGCGGTGGAGCCTCGTCCGCCCAGCGGGACAGGCCGGCCACCAGGCCCAGCTCGGCCAGGGCAGGCTGGAGCCGTGCCTTGAGTCGGAGTTCAAGCTGTGCCACAACTGCCTCGTGTGCGGCCGGAACAAGTGCCAGCCAGCCGCCGTCGACCTCCGCCAGGGGACTGCGTGCAGCGACCTTCCGCCAGAGCAGCCTCAGCACAGCGGTCAAGTCGTTTCCGGCCGCGTGCATGCCACCGCTGCGGCAGATCCACACAGCCGCGTAGCATTCGTGCCGGCGCCACCCAAGCTGTGAGAGGAGGTGCCGGTGGTCTTCCTCAAAGGCCCTGCCGGAAGAACCTGGGCCTTGCTCCAGCCAGGCCAGTGCCGCGGCGGGAACAGCACGGGCAGCGTCCCGCGAATTGCCCATCAACCATGCGGCCCTCACGGAAGGGGCAGCCACTTCCAGGATCGATCGGACCAGCCGTAGGTTGAGGACGCCGGAGGCGGGTACGCGCGCGGTGAGGGCGGAAGGGACGGTGGCGTTGGCAGTGCCTACGTCAACCGTGATGACCTCTGCCGGGTCCCGCGGGGCAATACCGGCTGAGGCAAGGACGATGCCGTCGTATTCCAGCGAGACGCCCACACCGTCCAGTTCACCGGAGATGGTCTTGAGGACGTCAGTGAGCGTAGTGTCCTTAGCCACGGCCCGGGCGAACCGGGCGAGCTCGGCATCCACCACGGACAGGGCGGCACCGATTTCAGCGGCCAAAGCCAACGCGACTCCGGCGGGGTTTTCTTCCGCCGCCAAGAGGCTGATGCCCAGCCGCTCAGCCAGGCCGATCACAGCACTGGAATACGTGCTCCCGGCGACGACGACGGCGCTGGCCCGCCGCTCCCACGCATGCCTCAGTGCGGCCGATACGAGCCATCCACCCGAGCCCATTTCTGCCGAGAGGACCACAACGGTGTTCGGCCGCACCCGCTGGATAGCCTCGAGCTGGGAGACCAGAACGACGCTTTCAATCAGAGCACTGGCGGGGGTGAGGTACAGCGGGGTGGTGCCGCGCAGCGACCCATGCGCCAGCAGGCCCGCAACATCGAGCCGGGTGTCCTTCCTCGACCTAGCCATGGTGCCGCCTTGGATGCTTGAGCGGAATGCCGAATGCAGCCGGTTCGGCCAGATCCAGCCCCGCCTCCGAATACCATTGCGGGGCGGCGTTGAGTTTGAGCACATCCACGACGTTGCCTACCCTGAGGTCGTCCAGGCTGGCCACAGAGCCGTGCTCGGAGTTGAGCAGCGTCACCATGTCGGGGACGGCCGCCGCTACGGCACCGTCCACAAGCACCAGCAGAATCTCATTCTGGATCTCCAGCCGGATGATCTGCCCGGTGGTTTCATCCTCCAGGGTCACACTCGAGGGCTGGGCCGGCAGCCCCAGGTCGGTGGGGCGGGAGAGACCTTCGATGTGGCTCACCCGCGCCCGTGCAATCCGCGTCACGCCCAGGAAGTCGGCAAGTGACAGGAATTTGCTCTCCGCCGAGGTTTCGGCGTCAAGGATCTCTCCTATGCGGATCATCCGGCTGATGGAGCCGTGGACTCCATGCTCTGCCAGCTGCCGCGCAGAACATGGATACATCACGGTGGCGGCCCAGCCGCCGAGCTCGGTGACGAGCGCGCGGACCAGCGTCTCGGCGCGCTGCGGATCACCCGCCTCCACCAGCGCCCGCTCACCGGTCACTCCCATGAGCGCTATGGGGCCGATAGCCACCCCACCGATGTTCAAGGTGGTCTGGCTGATCAGGGGAAAGACGCGCCCCATCGGATCGGAGTCGATTACAGGAAGGGAAGACTGCAGCCCCACCATCAGCGGAATGATTCCGTTGATGTTGGCGGCGGCGAGTGAATAGATGGCCCGCACCTTGCGTCCGAGCCTGGTTTCGATGGCCTCGATACAGCCCGTGAATTCGTCTCCCACGGGTGGCATGTCAGCAATGAACAGGCCTTGGGTCACCATGCCGACAGCCACCACCAGGTCCTCCGAGGCGAGTTCATCCACGGTGATGAGCTCGACGGACCGGTTCTGCATGGCCTCCTGGATCATGCCGGCGTAGACGTGGATGGCGGTGGGATCGATGGCGCAGGCCAGGAAATGGGCGCCGGTTCGGAGGTGCCCCACGTCGTCGGCCGTGAGGACGGTGCTCATGCCGTGGCCTCCATGGCATGCGCGTTAGGCGCCTGTTCCTCAGAGCCGGACGTGCCGCCCGCGGCCTGGACCCGGATACGGACGATTCCGGGGTTCCCGTAGGGCATGGCGAAGACGTTTGATTCGATGATGCGGGTGTCCGTGGGACTCGCGCCCAGCTGGACTGCAGCCGAGCTCGCTTCCTCCTCGGCCCGGTGCTGCACTCGGTGCAGGTCGGCCTGTCCGCTGACCCTTTCGAGCCTGTCGATCCACGCCGTCAGTGGTGTCGCGGCACAGCCTATGAGGGTCAGGTCCCGGGCAAGTGGAAGTGTTGGCACCAGGCCGTACTCAGGCGGGGTGTCCTGGCTGGTGCGGATGTCGGCAACCACCGAGGGGATGTCGGGCCGGACTGGATGGTTGGCCGTGTATGGTTCCACGATGGCGGCGTTGGTGGCGAGGCTCGCTTCGTACCCCTGCCGGATGAGGCTGCGCGCAACAGGAAGACCGCCGCGCATGTTTCCCACGCTCACGCCCTCATCGGTGCAAACAACCACTTCGCCTTCACGCAGCCCGCCCAGCGTTGCTGCGCCGAGGACTGCCATGGCAGGTTCCGGACGAAGCGCGTGCACGGGGACTACCGCCAGCCGCGCAAGCGGTGCCCGCCCGCCGTCGTTCCTGGCATAGGAGAGGGTGGCCGTGGGGAAGTGGCGCTTCCCTGCCTCTTCCACCATTGCTGCCAGCTCTTCGCCCGATTCCATCAGGGCGCTGTTAAGGACGGCCGTGTAGTCACGGTCGCGGAACACGCTTGAGTAGAAATCACTGGAGACGCTGATCCGTATGTCGCTGTTGTTGGACAGAATGGCATCCGCGATGCGGGTTTCGTGCTCCGGGGAGGCGGTGGAACCGACGGCGGTGATGGCTACGTTCCGGACGCCCAGCGACAGGATGGAGGGCAATTCCAGCAGGAATGCTTTCAGATCAAGCGGCGCCAGCGGCCGTCCCCGCAGGTCGTGGCCGCCGCGGACATGCACGGTCCGGGTGACTGCGGGCTCAATGAGCGTCGGCACCCTGGTGTTATGGAACTGGTCAGCAGGAGGGCGGGGAGAAATGCGGATAGCGACGACGTGCCCTGGCTGCCCCGCGGCGAGTACGCGGCCGACGTCGGCCGTTACGTCTGTGATCCGGCCTCCGAACTGCAGGCGTAACGCGGACAGCACCCGGTCCAGCGCTTCAGCCTGGCTGCCGGCCTGCTGCTGTTCGGCCACGGAGACGACGGAGCGTCCCTCCAGGACGAGTGCCCGGCAACTTCTGCCCTGGAGCATTAAGCCTATCCGCATTGCCGGGCCTCCTGTTCAGCTTCCTGCCGGGCCCCTGCCCCGCGGTGCATCCATGTCATATCTCTAGGGTCCACCCTGGACAGTCATCTCGTGGCTTTGCGGAAGAACAATCCGTCGGCTGCAACGGCCACCAGGATGAGGACGCCTGTCACCACCTGCTGGTAGGTGGTATCCCAATGCAGCAGGTTGAAACCGTTGCTGATGACGGTGAGGATCATGACGCCCACGAAGGCCCTCCACATGGCGCCTTGTCCACCCAGGATGCTGGTGCCGCCGATAACCACAGCGGCTATTGCGGTGAGTTCGATGCCGATGGCCATGGCCGGCTGGGCCGAGCCGGCACGCGAGGCCAGAATCATCCCGGCCATTGCGGAGCAGAGGCCGCTGATAGCGAAGACCGCAATGTGGATTGAACCTGTACGGATGCCGCTGAGACGTGCGGCTTCCTGGTTGCCGCCCACCGCGTAGATCCTGCGGCCAAAGGTGGTGCGCCAGAGGACAATTCCCAGCACCGCTGTCATCGCCAGCATCAACACCGAGCCGGCGGTGAGGCCGAAGAGGCTGGGCCAGGTCCATGTCTGGAAGGAGGCGAGCTGGTCGGGCCGCGGTGCGACAATTGCGCCGCCGGTGATTACAATCGCCAGCCCCCGGTAAATGATGCTCACCGCCAGCGTCCCGATGAACGAGTTGACCTTCGTGCTGACCACGATCAGCCCGGTAACCGTCCCCAGCAGGGCACCCACCAGCAGAGCTCCGAAGAAACCGGCTGCAACACCGAAATGCTGGGTGAGCATCACGCCTGTAATGGCGGAGACAGCGAGGGTGGCGGTGGAGGAGAGGTCAAAGACCCCGCTGATGATGCACAGCGTGGCTGCCGCGGCGAGCAGCCCCACCACGGCGGCCTGGTCGAACAGATTGATGAAATTGCGGCCGGTGAGGAATGTGCCGGTGTTCAGGGCCAGGAACAGCATGATGGCGGCCAGGCCGAAAACGATCCCGAAGTCTTTGAGATTGAGATTGAACTTTTTCTCTGCCGCCGCGGGCACGGCAACTGTCGTTGTGGTCATTTGGATTCACCTATTTCAGAAAAGCGGAAGTCATGACTTCATCGCGGGAGGCGTGCCGGTCGAACTCGGCAACGATGCGCCCGTGCCGCATGACATGGATACGGTGGGAAAGGCCGAGCACTTCCTCGAGCTCGGAGCTGACGACGATGACTGCTGTGCCCTTCGCAGCCAGTTCAACGATGATGCTGTGGATCCGGGCTTTGGCGGCGATGTCCACTCCCCGGGTGGGTTCATCCACCAGCAGTACCGCCGGAGGGGTCAACAGCCATTTGGCGAAAAGTGCCTTCTGCTGGTTCCCGCCGGAAAGGTTGGCTACGGGCTGTCCCGGGCGGGCTCCCCGCAGGTCAACCGACCTGCTGACGTCCTTGACGGCCGTCCTTTCCCTCTGTGCCCGAACGAAGCCGGCCCATGAACGTGCGGGCAGAGTCGAGAGGGCGATGTTCTCGGCGGCCGGGCGGGACATGATCAAACCCTGTTCTTTCCGGGACTCTGGAATGAGGGCGATACCGGCCTTGATGGCGCCTCGAATGGAGCTGGGGCGGATGCGGCGGCCGTTGATTTCGACGTGGCCGCCGGTGGTCCGGTCTGCCCCGAAAATGGCGAGGAGGGTCTCGCTGCGGCCGCTGCCCACCAGCCCGGCGATACCCAGAATTTCTCCGCGGCGGACCTCCAAAGATATGTCCTTGACCTTGGCACTGGACAATCCGGCCACCCGGACAACCGTCTCAGCTTCGGACGGAACCTTCGGAACGTCCGGGATAAGGAAGGCGACCTCCCGGCCCACCATCAGCCGCACGAGCGACTGCGGCGTATGGCCGGTGGCGTCTTCGGTGACGATGTGCTGTCCGTCGCGCAGAATGGTCACGCGGTCCACCAACTCCAGGACTTCCTCCAGGTAGTGGGAGACGATGAGCACGGTAGTTCCGGTGCGGGCCAGCCTTTTGATGACCTGCAGCAGTTTTTCCTTTTCGGCCTCGTTAAGGACTGCCGTGGGTTCGTCCATGCACAGCACCTTCGCCCCGCGAGCGAGGGCCTTCAGGATTTCCACCTGCTGTTGTTGTCCGATAGGCAGGTTCCCCACGGTTGCCCTCGGGTCCAGGTCAAAACCTGTCTCTTCCAAGAGCCGGGCAAAATGCTCGCCATCCCGGTTGAGGGAGAGGAGGCTTCCCCTGTTCGACCAGCGGCCCAGGAAGACATTCTCCAGCACCGACAGGTTGGGGATTAGTGCCAGTTCCTGGGAGATGAGGGAAATCCCGTGGGAGATGGCGTCCCGGGGCGTTGTGATCCTGACCTGATGGCCGTCCAATTCCATGGTGCCGGAGTCGGCCACGATGGCACCGCCCAGGATTTTCAGCAGGGTGCTCTTCCCCGCGCCGTTTTCCCCCATGATGCCGTGGATTTCCCCGGGCCTGACGGACAGGGTGACGTCCTTCAGCACCGTGGTGGCACCGTAGCGTTTGCCGATTCCGGAGACGGTGATTTCGGGGGCGGTCCTCCGGCTGGCGTGCTCGTGTTTTTCCAACTGTTGTATAGCCATGTTGACCTCTGGAGATGGAAGGGACTTTAGGGCCAGGGTCCCCGGGGCCGAAGCGGTCAGGCTCCGGCACCGGGGTTGCCCGCGGGTGGGCTGGACTAGTCCGAGTACTTTGAGACGTAGTTCAGGGAATCCAGCGCCTCTTTGGTGCCCTTGCCGCTGTTGGGGGACAGGCTGGCCTCGTCGATGGCGGTTTCCACCTGCTTGCCGCGCGCCTTGGCGAGCCCCAGTTCGGTGGCCTTGGCACCGTTGGCCACGACGTCGCTGACGTAGATGGAGAACCATTTACCCGACCGGACCGCTTCGACGTTGGATACAGATGCACCGTTGCCGATGAACTTGATGTCATTCTTCCCGGCGGCCGCGGCGGCTCCGGTGATGGCCTGGGATGCGCCGATCACAACGTCCACATCAGGGTTGGCCTGGGAGACGTTCTGGAATGCCTGGCGGCCGCTGTCCTGGGTGTAGCCGCCTTCGACGCTGGCCACGAGCTTGATCTTCGGATCGGTGGCCAGTTCCGCCTTCACGGCATCGGTCCGGGCGTTGTCCAGGGGCAGGGACTTGAAGCCTTCAAGGTAGGCCACCTTGCAGGTGTCGCCCTGCACCGTGGCGCAGGCTTCCTTGCCCATCTCGCCGAGCACCTTGCCGTTGCGGGTGGGCAGGTCCACGATGCTGATGGCACCGGGGACCTGCGGTTCGGTGGTGTCGAACTTCGGTCCGATGACCGAGAACTCGACCACCACCGTGATGCCCGCCTGGACGGCCTGCGTCAAAGGTGCGATAAGGGCCTGGTTGTCATTCGCCTGGACGACGATCACCTCGAACTGCTTGGAGGTGACGGCATCCTGGATTTGCTGGACCTGTGTCTGGGCGCTGAAATTGGAGTCCACGAAGGTGGCGCTGGCGTTGTTGGCGTTGGCCGCCTGCTCCACGCCTAGGTATGTTCCCTGGGCAAAGCCGTTGGATTTGGCGAAACCGAAGAATCCGACGTTGAGTTTCTGGTCTGCACCGGCAGCCACTGCTTCTGTAGTGCTGTTTTGGGCCGGCGGGGTGCATGCTGAGGTCAGCAGGGCGAGGCTCATGAGGGCCATCGCTGCGGCTGGACGCTTGGTGATTTTCACGGTTAGTCCTTTCTGGCGCGGGTTTAGTAGCCGTAGTGGGTCTTGGCAAAGTCCTCGGTGATGAATCCATTGACGATGTCGTACTCAATGTCTTCGCGGGAGCGCTTGGCTACATCTCCGAATCCACCGCCGCCCCCGACGGCCAGGCGGACCACGTCGCCGGCCTTTATTTTCCGTGCGTTGGCCTTCAGCGTCCGGACTTCGTCGTGGCGGCCGGGGTTGATCACGACTTCCGGGCCCTGGGCGTCAGATCCGCCGAAGAGGCCCCAGGCTGGTGTCTTGGACCTTTCGAACCAGAGGCCCACCACGCAGTCGGCGAGGAACTCGTATTCACGGATTACTCCGTTGCCGCCGCGCCACTGGCCGGGGCCTCCTGAGTTGGGGCGGATGGAGTACTCGTTGATTCGCAGCGGGTAACGGGTTTCCATCATTTCGATGGGCAGGTCCTTCAGGGAGCCGTTGACGTTGTTGATCATGGCGGATTCGCCGTCCGTGCCCTGCCAGGCGCCCCAGCCGCCCAGGGTGGCTTCCATGCTGACGAAATTCCGGCCGAAGCGGGGGTCGAAGCCGGCGGCGGTGATGATCATTGAGTCGCCGTGGCTGGCGCTGGCTACACGGTCAGGCATAGCGGGTGCCATTGCCTTGGAGACCAGATCGATCAGCAGTCCCAGGTGCGAGAAATACCACTGGCAGGGTGCAGGTGCCACGGCGCCGAGCACCGAGCCGGAACGTACCTGGGTGGTCAGTGGGCGGAAGGATCCGCCGTTGGAGTTGGAGTCCGGGCTGACCAGGAGCTTGTACCCCACGCGCAGGGCCGAAACGGCTTGGGCTGCGCCGCAGTTGACCGGGCCCATGGTCTGGTCGGCGGAGCCGGAGACGTCGAAGTCGACGGTGTCGCCGGCGACGGTGATCTTCAATCGGATGGGGATTGGGGTGTCCAGGTTAATGCCGTCGTTGTCCAGCACGCCTTCGGCTTCGTAGACGCCGTCGGGGATGTTGCGGACGGTTTCGCGCTCGATCTCCTCGGTCTGCCGGAAGATTTCATCGCGGGCGGCGTCGAGCTGTTCCATGCCGTACCGGCCTACCAGTTCCTTCATCCGGGTGGTTCCCATCCGGAGTGCGGCGATCATCGCATGCATGTCGCCGATGGTCTGGTAAGGGAACCGCACGTTGGTGCGGATCAGGTCCACCACGGAGGTCTCAATGCCGGCTTCCATGAGCTTGACCGGCCCCATGCGGAAGCCCTCCTGAAAGATGTCCGTGGCATCCATGGAGCCACCAACATCTTTGGACCCCATGTCCATCCAGTGCGCCCGGGTTGCGGCGAAACCGACCACGGAGCCGTTATCGAAGATCGGTGCGAAGATGGTGACGTCGTTCAGGTGGGTTCCGCCGAGGTATGAGTCGTTGAGGATCCAGACGTCCCCTTCCTGCCAGACTTCGCGGCCGTACAGCTCTTCCACGGCGATGGAGCAGGTCTCGAGGTTGCCGAGGAACAGGGGGAGGCCGGCGGACTGTCCGAGGACGCGGTGTTCGGTGTCCAGCAGCGCCACCACGCAGTCCCCGCCCTCGTAGAGGATGGGTGAGTAGGCGGAGCGGATCAGGGTGGCGTTCATGTCGTCCGCGGCGCTGGTGAGCGCGTTGCGGATGATTTCAACGGTTACAGGGTCCAGGGTTTTGACTGCGGTGATTGTCATTTGCGGTACCTCAATTTCCTTCTGCGTCTTCGGTGCGGATGACCAGGGAGCCGAACTCGTCGACGGTGACGTTGAATCCGGGCGGCACCACGGTGGTGGCGGTCTGCTCAACGATGATGGCGGGACCTTCAAAGGCGTGCCCGGTGGCGAGGTCGTCGCGGCGCACCACGGTGGTCTCGTGTTCTTCGTGGTCAAAGACCACGCGGCGGACTTCGTGCTTGAACTCGGGGCTCTGTGCCCTTGCGAAGAGAGGTGCCTCCAGCCGGCCCAGGTCGCCCATCGCCTGCGTCCGCAGTGCCACGATTTCGATCGGGGCTCCGAGGTTGGAGTGCCCGTAGCGGTCGTGGTACATGGCGGAGAAGCGGGCTGCCAGGTCAGCGACGAAGCCCTCTGATTCAGGTTCGTCTGCGGAGGTCAGGGGAACGTTCAGCGAAAATTCCTGCGACTGGTAGCGAACATCCACGGAGGCAGTGGTTAGGCGGCTTTCCTCCGGGACACCCTCGGAGACCAGGGACTTCAGCCCCTCCACTTCCATCCGTCGCAGGACACCCGCCATGTCAGCCACGTCGATGTCCTCATCGAGGAAGAAGTACGGCTCGGAGAAGTCCTTGCGGATGTTGGTCTGCAGCATGCCCCATGCCGAGAACGCCCCGGGGAACCGGGGTACCACGGTTTCCGGGATTCCGAGCTCCTTGGCCAGGAAAACTGCGTGCATCGGTCCTGCGCCGCCGAATGCAACGAGGGCAAAGTCGCGCGGTTCGATGCCGCGGGAGATGGTGATGGTCCGGATGGCCTGGGCCATCTGGGAGTTGGCAACGTCGCAGATGCCTTCGGCCATGGCGATCGGGTCCAGCCCGAGTTCGTCTCCCACAGTTTTGAGGGCCGCAACGGCTGCTTCCCGGTCCAGGGCCACCTGTCCGCCTGCGAACCAGTCCGGATCCACGCGGCCGAGCACCAGGTTGGCGTCGGTGACGGTTGGTTCGGTGCCGCCCCGGCCGTAGCAGGCCGGTCCCGGGGTGGCGCCTGCAGACCGGGGGCCTACCCGGAGGCCGCCGGCTTCGAGCCACGCCACCGAGCCGCCGCCCGCTCCCACGGTGTGGATGTTGACCACACTCATGAGCATCGGCAGGCCTTCGAGGTGGGCCTCGGTGGACACATCGGGTTTGCCGTCGACAACAAGGGAAACGTCGAAGGAGGTGCCGCCCATGTCAACACCGATGAGGTTCCGGTTGCCGGACACCCCAGCCAGCTCGACGTCGCCCATCGCGCCGCCGACCGGACCGGACAGCAGCGTCTGAAGCGGACGCTTCCGGGCGGACTCGGCGGTGAGCACGCCGCCGGAGGACTGCATGATGTGCAGCGGGGCCTCCACGCCGCGGTCCGCGAGCTTCTCTTCCAGGTCCAGGAGGTAGTTGCGGACCACAGGGCCGGTGTATGCCTCGACGACGGCGGACGATGTGCGCTCGTATTCGCGCCATTCCTTGGCCGCTTCATGCGAAAGGGAGATGGTGAAGTCTTCGCCCAGTTCTTCGAGCAGGATTTCGCGGGCACGGAGTTCATGGGCCGGGTTCTTGTAGCTGAAGAGGAAGGCAACGGCCACGGCGCCGTATCCTTCCTCCAGTGCCCGGCGTGCGGCCTGTCGGACGGCCACTTCGTCGAGCGGCCGGATCTCGTGGCCGTGACCGTCGAGGCGTCCGCCGACGCCGATGACGTCCTTCCGCTCCACGAGGGGAGCGGGCTTGCGGTACTGGGCGTTGTAGAGCTCCAGGCGGGGGCCGCGGGCGATGTGATAAGAGTCCTCGACGCCGGCCGTGGCCAGCAGCAGCACTGGAACGCCGCGGCGCTCTAGGAAGGCGTTCAAGCCCTGCGTGGTGCCGTGCACCAGGAACTCTATGTCGGAAAGGTCGGTAACAATCGATTCGAGGCCCGCGATGACGCCGGCACTCAGGTTGCCCGGCGTGGTGGATGCTTTCGTCGCCTCATAGGTCCCTGCGGCCTGATCGTACGCCACGATGTCCGTGAACGTTCCGCCGATATCCATCGACACCCTGTAGTTCGGCATGTGTATCTCCTCATAGTTCTGGGGGTGGAACTTGGTGTGTGGGAAATCACGTTAGACATGAGGGGTTTCCGGTGACGGTGCGTCATGCACAATCCAGGAAGAGGATAAAGGGCTTGCTGCCCAAGAAGCCATGTGGAACGCCGGTTTGGCAGGGGTTTTAACTGCCCGAGAAATCGGTGGAAGGAATTTGCGGGTGATGATTGACGCGCTCGCTATGCCACTCGTGCGTCCGTCTCCATGGACCGGATGGGCGCTGTGCTTGGCAGGGAGTCGAGCGTCCGGCCGCCGCCCAGGCCCGTCAGCAGCACTATGTCTCCTGACGGGCGGCGCGGGGCGAGTTGGAGATGGTCGGCGCCGGATTCGCTTACCCGGGTACCGGTTTCCGGGATCAGCTTCCCCAGCAGGCCGGGCCAAACCACGGCGATCGCCGGCAGCACCGGCGCCGGCAAGACAACGCTGATGAACCTCATGCCGGCTGCTCGACGCCACGACAGGCTTGGTAAAGGACGACGACGTATCCTCGCCATTGCCGCATCAACATTTCGGAGACTTTCAAATCCAAGTTTTCGGCAAGTCAGCAGCCGGAGCCAATGATGCCTGTGTTCAGGCCAAGCTTTTTTGCTGGCTGGGCGAGTTGGCCCAGTTCCGTCCGCAGGATACGCGGCCTGAGGAGAGGGTTTGTACTCACAGTGTGAGTACCTGAGTGATCAAGACTGCAGCACCGTGACGTACTTCCGCTGACAGGTCAAAAAGTGCGGCAGATCCATGTTCTCTATAAGCACGTTGCGCTGGGAAACCACCGCGGGGTCCCGGGGCATGACTGAGGAAACGTTGATCAGGACGGGGCGAGGACAAGTGCCCCATGAGAGGCCTTTAGCGCGTGATGACGGTGGGGAAGCGAGAGCCTAGTGCGCGGCAAAAGCTTGCCGGTCAAAGCAGAACGTCATCCTCGTTTTCCATTGGCGAAGGCGCGACTCTGATTCCGGCCTCCCGTGGATTCGGCTACGAATTGTTCGTGCGCAAACTCTCTGGTACTTTGTTTCAGTTCGGCCCGGAATGGCGCCCCCAATCCGCTCCGGGCCGAACGCACGTGTGGCGCGTGGCGGCTTGCACCCCCTCATCAATTCCGTGTCCGTCAACTGACGGGTCGCGAAGGATGGCGGAGTGGTGGGGGTCTCCGGTCCAGCCGATCCGCGGAAGGAAGGATAGACCGTTGGTAGAACGAGAAAGATTCCGGGAGCTTCCTGCGGGTTCTCCCGGTCACACTCCGCCTGCCTTCGATGATGGCGAAACCCTGAAGGGACGCGATGTGTGGATTGCAGGCCCGGAAGCTGTTCCAGCCGGAAGTCGCGTCCGCCTGCAAGGCTGCGGCCGCCCCGGGCTTGGGGGCGCCCTGGACGAGTGGATGCCCGACGGGTCCGCGTTCTGGATCTGGTTGGATGCTGGAGCAGGGCGGCGTCTTATCCATGAGGGCGACGGCTTTGAGGCGGTTATGGAGTCCCTGCCTCACGCTTAAGGTCTTTGAGTAGCCTCGGTCCGGGGAGTGACTCCGACCCAGTCGCTCCCTCCCCGGCTGTCGGCCGCCTGGCTTTGCACTGCCGCAATGCCGCGCCAACGACTCATCGGGCCCGTCGTCGCTCATGGCCCTGCAACCTGGACCGCGCGACCCTTGCCGGCGAGGCAGCCCTGCGCGCCTTCGGTTCCAGGGTGCGTCCCAACCGCGCCCCTACTGGTCATCCAGCCCTATCAACAAGAAATGCTGCTTGTGTAGCCCATTTGGGGCCAGGACCGCCCGATCTGACACTCTGACCGGCGCACCGTTTCGCGCCATAGCGGGACGATCCGTCTCCGTCGGTGGTGGCCGCGTCGACGAGAGAGCGGCATAAGACTAAAAAAACTTTGATGTGATCTAAGAAAAGTATTGCTCATCACATTTTTCGTGGCTAGCATCTGCAAGGGATCTGAAATGCAGATCACCAAGGGACGGCAAAGGAGCCATCTTCATGCATATCGAAATCGCTGGTGCCGGCTTGGCGGGGCTGACCGCCGCGGCGGCGTTCGGCAAGGCCGGATGTTCGGTCCGGGTACACGAAAAAGGGTCCATCCTCCGGGAGATCGGGGCCGGAATCTACCTTTGGGAGAACGGCCTACGTGCGCTGGAGGCCATTGGGGCTTACGAGGAAGTTGTCTCCCGGGCCGAGAAGGTTGAGGTTCCGTTTCTGCGGGATCACGACGGCAGCACCCTCCAGGACGAGTGGCTGCGGAACCACCGCCTTTACACTGTTGGCCGGCGGCACCTCTACCAGAGTCTTCTCAACGCGGCCCGCCGGCAGGGTGTGGAGATCATCACCGACTCGCCGATCACCGGGGCCACCCCGAACGGAACGCTGACCACGGCCGCCGGCCAGGAGTACCCGGCTGACCTTGCCGTTGGGGCCGACGGCGTATTCTCCAAGGTCCGGGATTCGCTCGGCCTGCGCCAAAAACTTGTGGATCTGCGCGACGGCGGCGGGCGGCACCTCATCGCCCGGACGGGTGACGATCCGGTCCACCAGACCATCGAGCAGTGGAACGGCGGACGCCGCATCGGCATCATCCCGTGCTCACCGGACGAAACGTACGTTTTCCTCTGCTGCCCCGCAAATGACGTCGAGGGCCGCGAGCAGAATCCGTTCAACGCCGCAACATGGATCGAAAGCTTCCCCGAGTTCCGCTCCCAACTGGAGCGGATCCCCTTCGACACGGAAGGACGCTGGGCGCCTTTCCACGATGTGCACGTCAGCCAGTGGTACAGCGGCCGGACGGCACTGGTGGGGGACGCGGCCCACGCCATGTCGCCCAACCTGGGCCAGGCGGCCTGTGTTGCGATGACCAATGCCGTGGCCCTGGCCATCTCGGTCACAAACAGCAGCAGCATCGATTTCGCCCTCAAGTCGTGGCAGGAAAGCCAGCGCGAGATGAGCGAAGGAGTCCAGCGCTACTCCCGCGTCTATGGCAAGGTCGGCACCATGTGGCCCAAGGGTCTCCTGGACGCACGGTCCGCCCTGGTCAGGAAGCTCACGGCGTCCCGCCGGGTCCAGGGATCCATCAACTTCGCTGCCGAACGTTTTCCGGCCGGGCAGATCCGGCCCATCGATACCGCCGCCGCCGTCCTCAAGGAAGACGTGCTCGCATGAAAACCCAGAAACTGAAATTTGTCGCACTTGCTGCGGCCGGGCTTCTCCTGCTCTCCGGATGCGCTGCCGCAGGTGCCGAGGCCGAGCCGGTCAGCGGGGAATCCTGGTCCGCACCCGCGCTGCTGACGAACTGCAAGTCCACCAAAGTGGACCCTCGTGGCTGCACCGGGCCGAACACCCCCGGAACCTACACGTCCCTGAACCGGAATGACATCACCAAGCCCTGGCGCATCTGCTCCGTGCTGCCCCATCTGAAGGACCCGACCTGGGTGGGGATGAACTATGGTCAGGCCAGCCAAGCAAGGCAGTTGGGCGTCTCCCTCACCACCACGGACGCAGGAGGCTATGAAAACGTCGCCCAGCAGGTCACACAGGTGGAGGACTGCGTCAGCTCCGGCGCAAACGCGGTGCTGTTGAGCGCTGTCAGCAACGAATCGTTGAACCCTGCCATCACCAAGGCCAAGAAGAAGGGTGTGGCGGTGGTCGACGTCGGGAACGGAGTCTCCTCCGCAGAGGTGGACGCCCGTGTGCTGCAGGACTACGTGGACATGGGCAAAATGATCGGCACCCACCTTGCATCACTCAAGAAGCCGCTGAAAGTGGCGCTCCTGCCGGGACCGGCCGGGGCAGGATGGACGGAGCGGTCCCGGAAGGGTTTCGAGGCAGCCGTTGCAGGTTCCGCAGTCGAAATTGTGGATGTCAAGTACGGAGACACCGGCAAAGAGGTCCAGCTGAAGCTCGTAGAGGACACCCTGTCCGCCAACCCTGGCATCGATGCGATTGTCGGCACTGCGATCACCATGGAAGTCGCCGCAACACTCCTGGCGGAGCAGGGCAAGGCCGAGGACATCGGGCTATACGGCACGTACGTGACCCCGCAGGCAGTTGAACTTATCAAGCGCGGGCAGGCGAAATGCGCTCCGTCGGAACAGTCAAGCCAGATCGGCAAGATCTCCGTGGACCTCGCGGTGCGGACGCTGGAGCACAAACCGCTGGACAAGGAAATCCAGCGCTACGCCCCGGAGCCTCTCCTGATTTGCGGACCCAAGGAGGACGGTTTCGACAACACCGCGAAATTCGACGCTACCGGGAGCTTCGCACCGCAGGGATGGTCACCCGCTTTCAACGTTGAAGCGGGCAAGTGATGGGTGCCACTGCCTTTGCGCTGACCGGCAACGTCGTCACCATGACCGCGGCACCCAACGTGCGCGTCGTCTACGTCGAAAACGGCAAAATAGCCGGGGTCGGTGACGACGCCTACGCCGGCGAACTGCAGCGGAACGGAGTCACCGTCCACGACCTGGGCGGCCGGACGATCCTTCCGGGATTCATTGACCCGCACGTGCATTTCGCCCAGTACGCGGCAGGAACCCACCGGGGCATCGATTGCCGCGTGCCGGCGTGCAAAACCATCGCTGACGTTCTCGATGCCCTGCGGACGGGGCTGAACGCAGACCGGACCGTCGGTGACTGGCTCATCGGTTACGGCAATTTGTTCTTCGACCAAAAAATCGCCGAACGCAGGCTGCCGACCCGATCGGAACTGGATTCGGTCAGCAAGACAACTCCCATTGTCCTGCACTGCGGCGGCCACGTGTCCGTGCTCAATACCCCTGCCTTGGCCCTGGCCGGGGTGGAGCGGTTCATCACCGGGGGCGAAGGCCTGTGGGGCAGCCCTGTGGTCCACCTTGACGACGCCGGCCAGCCGACCGGCGTCGTCGCGGAGATTGACGGCCTCCTGCCTATTCCGGAAAGCAGCGTCGAGGAACTGACGCGCTTCTATTCCGATACCTTCCGCAGCGACTTCCTCGCGTATGGCGTTACGTCAATCGGTGAAATGGCCGAATCAACACGCAACGTGGAGGCGTTGGACGCGGCGGTCGCGGACGGCGGCCTCAACGGACGGATCGCGCTGTACGCAATGGCCCCGGCGCTGCTCCCGGCTGCGGCGGCGTGCGACTGGACGGCCGGCTTTTCCTCACGCAGCGGACCCGAGCGGGTCTGGGCCCGGGGAGTCAAGGTGTTCGCAGACGGGGGATACTCCGCACGCAATGCGGCCAGCCTCGACGACTACTCCCGCGACCACAGCCCCCGTGCCGGATACAGGGGCAAACTCAACCTCTCCCGCGGCGCCCTGATGGACGCCATCAGGTCTGCGCGCCACAAGAACGTGCAGATCGCCATCCATACCAACGGCACCAGGGCGCAGCGCGAAGCGATCGAGGCCATTCTCGCCGTGGGTGACGCCCACGATCACCCGCCGGTGCGCGTCGAGCACCTGGGCAACGTGCTGGACTCGGTGGCGGAGATCGCATCATGGCGTGCGGCCAATGTGATCCCCGTGATGCAGCCGGGCTTCCTGCACAACTTCATCGGTGACTATCTGCCCATGCTTTTCCCCGCCACGGGCAGCACGGGAAGACTTCCGCTGCGGACCTTGCTGCACGAAGGCGTATCGCCCGTCATCAGCTCGGACATCACTCTAGGCGGAGAACCGGGAGCGACGAATCCCCTGCACACCATCTGGTCGGCGGTCTCTCGAAGAAGCTACTGGGGGAACCACATCGAACCGGAAGAATCGATCTCGGTGGCACAAGCTCTCAGGCTGCACACCATCGAAGCGGCGAAGGCCATCGGGCTCGACCAGGTGGCCGGTTCCCTGGAGCCCGGAAAGGCCGCGGACATGGTGGTTCTGGACAGGGACCCGCACACCGTCCCCGAGGCGGAACTGAAGGACATCCGGGTGGAGCGCACCTATGTGAGCGGAGTCCTGGCGTATTCAGGAGGTGGGGAGGCATGACCGCCAACCCGTTAGTGGCCATCCGTAATGTGAGCAAGAAGTTTCCCGGTGTCACGGCACTCAGCGACGTCTCCTTCGAGATCAAGCGGGGCGAGATCCATGCGCTCATGGGCGAGAACGGCGCAGGCAAGTCAACGCTGATCAAGATTCTTTGCGGAGTTCACAAGGCTACGACAGGGTCCGTCACGCTGGACGGTATTGAGGCAGTCTTCGACCGCCCCCAAGACGCCGAGAAGGGCGGAATCCGGACGGTGTTCCAAGAACTGAACATCGTTCCGCAGCTTTCGGTGGCCGAGAACATCTCCTTGGGTTCGCTGCCCCTTAAATCCGGACTCGTTGACCGGAAGAAGATGCTCGAGCGCGCCGCCGACGCCCTGTCAGGATTGGGCGCAGACCTGCCGCTGGAAGCCCGTGCCGGTGACCTGCCGCGTTCCTCCCAGCAGCTGATCGAGATAGCCCGGGCCCTGATGGGTGAAGCGCGGCTCCTGATCCTGGACGAACCCACGGCTTCGTTGGGCGAGAATGAGAGCCGGCAGCTGCTGAACATCGTGACCGGGCTGGCCCGGCGGGGTGTCGCCATCCTCTATGTAACGCACCGCATGCATGAAGTGGAGGCCATTGCCGACCGCGTCTCGGTCCTCAGAGATGGAAAGTTTATCGAGACTCTCGATGCCCCGATGGACGAAGCCGTTATCGTTGAGAAAATGATCGGGCGCCCGGCGAGCTCGCTCTACCAGCACTCGAGACGGGAACCTGGCCGGGAACTCCTCGTGGTTTCCGGGCTCGGCAGCGCAACCCTGCGCAATGTTTCAATCAGCGTCTGCGCCGGTGAGGTCGTCGGCGTCGCCGGTCTGCTCGGGTGCGGGAAATCGGATCTCGCCCGGGCCTGCTTCGGGCTGCACCCGGTTCAGCACGGCGGCGTAAAGCTCGACGGCGAGCAGATCCCCAAGCCGTCACCGGCGGGAATGCTGGAGCGCGGGCTCATCTACTACCCTTCGGACCGGCGGAGCGAGGGCCTTGTTTTGGGCCGTCCGCTCTTCGAATCCATGACCATGGGTTCCCACCGGCCCGCTCAGATCACCCGGAGGGGCTTCCTGATGACGCAGAAGGAGCATGAACTGGCCCACAGCATCGCCGAGGAGTTGGACCTGCGGCCCATGCAGCTTGACCGGGCGTCCGGGAAGTTTTCGGGTGGAAACCAGCAAAAAGCCGTTCTGGCCAGGGGCCGACTGCGCTCGGCGAAAGTCCACCTGTTCGATGAACCGACGGTGGGAATCGACGTCGGAGCGAAGGCGGATGTTTACCGTCTGATCGATAAATATGCCGATGCCGGCCACGGCGTGGTGGTGATCTCCTCGGACCTGACGGAGATCATCGGGATCAGCGACAGGGTCTACGTGATGCGTGAAGGCCGCATCGCCGCCCATCTGGCGGGCACTGAGATCACCGAAGAAAACATCGCCAGGTCCTTCTTCGCCGCAGCCCCGGCGTGAGTCCCTCCCTTCCATCTCTTAAGGAGAGAAACCTTTGACGACAATACTTAGTCCTGAACGCCCAGCTACCCCTGTCACCGCCCGGCGCAGCGTGCAGTTCGTCCTGACCACAGGCCTCCTGCCCGCCCTGCTGATCCTGATGTGCGTTGTCTTTGCCATCGTGGAACCGCGATTTGTGGACGGCTCCAATCTGCTCAACGTTGCCCGCCAGTCCGTTTTCCTTCTCCTCATTGCCATGGGGCAGATGATCGTCCTGATCAATGCGCAGCTGGATCTGTCAGTCGGGGCGACCGTCGCGCTGACAAGCGTGGTGGTGGCCTCCGTGACCGCGGCAAGCTCCGGCGGCCCCGAAAGCGTCCTGCTGGGATTGGGAGCCGGTCTCCTGCTCGGCGTCGTGATTGGACTGGTGAACGGCTGCATCGTGGCCTTCTGGAAGGTTCCATCCTTCATGGCCACGCTCGGTTCCACCTCTGTGCTGACAGGCCTGGCCCTGATCATTTCCAAGGGCGCCCCTATCATCGGGCTCCCGATGATCTTTTCCGACGTGCTGGCCACGTCCTCCGTTCTGGGGATTCCGGTGCCGGTGCTCCTCGGTGTCGTTATCGCCATCGGGATGGGGGTCTTTATGTCCCGCACCGCGCCGGGCCGCAACATGTACGCCGTCGGAGGCAACCGGGCTGCGGCGCTGGTGGCGGGAATCAACGTGAAGAAAACGGTCATACTGGCCTTTGTCCTGTGTTCCGTCCTGGCTTCCCTGGCAGGCATCCTCCTCACCGCCCGTGTGGGCTCGGGAGAAGCATCGCTGGGTGCAAGCTTTGTGATGCTGTCCATCGCCGCTGCCGTGCTCGGCGGCACCTCGCTCTTCGGCGGTGAAGGCGTCCTGTGGCGGGTCGTACTCGGAGTCCTCTTCCTGGGTGTGCTGAGCAACGGCATGAACCTGCTCCACGTCTCCAGCTATATCCAGGAACTTGTCATTGGCATGGTCCTGATAGCCGCCGTAGCCGCTGAAAGGCTCAAGAGAGTGGCATGAGGGCACACTCCGTTGCACAACATTCCCACTGATATGGTCATGTACTGACCGTCATCAGGCAGGCACAATCGGCGAAGGAGCAATCGGCATGGAAGACGCGGAGCCTACGGCCAACTCCGGAGGCACCCCCGCCGCTACATCCCCTGGCCCCAGTATCCGCAGAATCCGCAGGTCCAAGGACGTGACCCTTCTCGAGCTGGCGCGACAGACAGGGCTTTCCGAAGGGTTTATTTCCCAGGTCGAACGGCAAAAAGCCAACCCCTCCTTCTCGTCGCTATTGCGGATAGCAGGGGCACTGAATGTTCCCATGTCGCTGCTGCTCGCCGAAGCTGATGAAACAAACCTGGCAGCCAGCCCCGCACCCCCGACGCTCGTGAAGCACCCATCAGGCGTTTACCGGGACCGGCTCGTCACCCCTGCGAACGCCAAAACGATCCAAGTCATCGAAGCGGTGCTGGAGCCCGGCGAGGGCTCCCGCGTCGCACCATACGCGCACCCGGACGAGGAAGAATGCCTCGTAATGCTGGACGGGCAACTCGAGCTCCAATCAGGGGAAGCCGTCTACAACCTGCAGGCAGGCGAATCCGTCCTGATCGACCCCGGAACGCCGCACTCTTACCGGAACCCGGGGTCGGTGCCGGCACGGTGGCTCTGGATCTCGGCAACACAGGCCGCCCACCGGCACTAGGCTGCCGCGTTCCCGATCCCCACTGCAAGCCTTGAGCCTGAGGTGCGGAAACGCTGCGGGTTGCGCTGATTCCCGCGGGAGCGGATCTCGTCCGTCATGGATAACTGGGGCAACATTCCGTCAGGGCAGGCCGGGGATAGTGCTATCCACCCGCTTGGAGTGCTCGGAAAGCAGATAACGGTGGGTACTACTGCAGCTACGGCTAAAGTCCCTCCCATCGGCAGGATCGCCACCGGGACCAGCAGGAACCCGCACAGGCGGCCTGCCCTCATCCCGGCGGCGGGTCTTACTCCCCAAATACTGCGCCAATGCGGCGCCACCAAGGAATTCAATAAGGAGATACATGTCTATGGCCTTAGAGCGTGAGAATGAAATATTGTCGGCCGTCCCGACCGGCCTGCTGATCGACGGCGAGTGGCGTCCCGCGGCGTCGGGCAAGACATTCGACGTCGAGGACCCTGCCAATGGCAAGATCCTGCTGTGCATCGCCGACGCTTCCGCCGAGGACGGCATGGCTGCGCTGGACGCGGCCGCCGCTGCCCAGGAGTCCTGGGCCAAGGTCCCGGCGCGGGAGCGTGGAGAGATCCTGCGCCGGGCCTTTGACCTGGTCACCGAGCGGGCCGAGGACTTCGCTCTGCTGATGACCCTGGAAATGGGCAAGCCGCTGGCCGAAGCCCGCGGCGAGGTCACCTATGGCGCCGAGTTCCTGCGCTGGTTCTCCGAGGAAGCCGTCCGCGCCTTCGGCCGCTACTCCGTCTCCCCGGACGGCAAGTCCCGCCTGCTGGTGACCAAGAAGCCGGTGGGCCCCTGCCTGCTGATCACACCGTGGAACTTCCCCCTGGCCATGGCCACCCGCAAGATCGCCCCCGCCGTCGCCGCCGGCTGCACCATGGTCCTCAAACCGGCGAAGCTCACCCCGTTGACGTCGATGCTGTTCGCTGCCGTGATGCAGGAAGCCGGCCTGCCGGCAGGTGTCCTGAATGTCATTCCGTCATCAAGTGCCGGCGCCACCACCGGTCCGCTGGTCAAGGATCAGCGCCTGCGCAAGCTCTCCTTCACCGGCTCCACCGAGGTGGGCCGGCGCCTGCTGTCGGACGCTTCAGAGACGGTCCTGCGGACCTCGATGGAACTGGGCGGCAACGCCCCGTTCGTGGTGTTTGAAGACGCCGACGTCGATGCCGCCGTCGCCGGTGCCATGCTGGCCAAGCTGCGGAACATGGGCGAGGCCTGCACCGCCGCGAACCGGTTCATCGTGCACGAGTCCGTCGCCGACGAGTTCGCGGAGAAGTTCGCCGCGAAGATGAAGGACATGACCACCGCCCGCGGTACCGAGCCCGAGTCCAAGGTGGGCCCGCTGATCGACGCCAAGAGCCGGGACAAGGTCCACGAACTGGTCACCGATGCGGTCTCCGCGGGTGCCACAACTGTGGTGGGCGGCGCCCCCGTGGACGGGCCGGGCTACTTCTACCAGCCCACCATCCTCAAGGGCGTCACCGAGGGAACCCGTATCCTGTCCGAGGAGATCTTCGGCCCGGTCGCCCCGATCATCACGTTCTCCTCCGAGGACGAGGCCGTGCGCCTGGCCAACAACACCGAATACGGGCTGGTGGCCTACGTCTTCACGAAGGACCTCAACCGTGGCATCCGGATGGGCGAGCGGCTAGAGACCGGGATGCTGGGCCTGAACGCCGGTGTCGTCTCCAACGCCGCGGCACCCTTCGGCGGCGTCAAGCAGTCCGGCCTGGGCCGTGAGGGCGGGCTCGAGGGCATCGAGGAATACCTCTACACCCAGTACATCGGCATCGCCGACCCCTACGCCGGCTAGCTTTCGCACGGCCCTCGCAAGCCCTAAAGACCACGGGTTGGGATGGGAAGGCGAATGCTCTCGCAACCGCACGACCTATGAATGCCTTCGCCGCCATGTTGCCTGCGTGGGCTGAAGTCATGCGAAAAGACTTTGATCCCGGCGAACTGTCATCGCGGGATTTTTACCGGCTCCTGACGGCCGTTGTTGTTCCCCGTCCGATTGCGTGGATCTCGAGCAGGTCGGCGGAGGGCGTGGACAATCTTGCTCCGCATTCGTTCTTTACTGTTGCATCAGCGGATCCGCCGATCGTCCAGTTCACCTCGGTGGGAGAGAAGGATTCGCTGCGCAATATCCGTTCGCGGGGAGAGTTTGTGGTGAACCTGGCGCCTGCCGGGCTGATTGCCGAGGTTAATGCGACGGGCACGAACTTTCCCCCGGACGTGAG
Source organism: Arthrobacter sp. UC242_113 (assembly GCF_044054585.1). Lineage (NCBI taxonomy): Bacteria > Bacillati > Actinomycetota > Actinomycetes > Micrococcales > Micrococcaceae > Arthrobacter > Arthrobacter sp. UC242_113. The sequence goes on from NZ_CP171968.1 coordinate 1,162,186, forward strand.
TGAGTTCGACGCGGCCGGCCCTGGAGTGCCGGCTGCACAGTACGTTGCCGGTCGGGGACTGCGTTCTGGTCTTCGGGGAGGTCACCCACGCCGTAGTTGATTCGGACGTTCTGGATGGCAGCCACCCCGGCATCGATCTGCTTGAAGCTCTGGCACGGTTAGGGCTTGATGAGTGGGGCACTACGGGGTCGGTGAGGGAACTGAAGCGCATCCGCAGGGCCGATTGGCCTGGCGGATTCCGCCGGAAGAACCGCTCGGAGGACTGAGCCGTTGCGGGGTGCCTGTATGGTCCCGGGCTCCCCGCAACGGGGCTTGTTGGTTAGCCGAGGCCGAGCTGGACGAAGATGAGCCAGACGAGGAGCGGCACGACACCGATCATGGCGATTGCCCAGAGCAACAGGGCCCGGAAGAACATCCGCTCATCCTTCGGCTGGGCGCTGGCCATGAGCAGCGCCCCGCTGGTGGACATCGGACTGACGTCCACCACGGAGGAACTGATGGCGATCGCCGTGATCACTCCGATGGGGGAGAGTACTGGGTCCATGGCGATGGGCGTGACGATCGGACTGATCACGCCGAGGGTGCCGGTAGTGGAGGCGAAGGCGGAGACGACCGCCACCACATAGCTGGCAATCAGGGCGGCGAGGGAACTGTCGCCCAGGCCCGCGATACCGGCCTCCAGTTCTTTCAGGGCCCCCATTTCTTCAAGCAGGCCCACGTAGGTGACGATGCCGGTGACCAGAATGATGGCCGACCATGGCATGCTCTCCACGGCAGGCTTCTGCACGCCGGGCTTCACGCAGATCAGCACCAGGGCGACGACGAGGGACGCCACTCCCACGTCGATGCCCAGGACGGTCGTCAGTACCAGCAACGCCACCAGCCCGATCAGGGTCAGGATGCGTATTGGTGTTGCCGCCACCTTGACCGGGCGCTGACGCAGGGCCGGGTCTGTGCCTACCTGTGCCGGCGATGCAATGGTGAGGACCGAGGTCCCCGGGTCGCCGGCAGGGCTCCGGGCCGCCCCGGGATGTACGGGGTCCAGCCTGGCATCGGCTCCGGTCGTGCCCGTTGCGGGGCCGCCTTCCCTTGCAGCGCGGTGTTTCATGATCGACTGCACGAGGACGTAGGCAAGGACGGCGAGGACGGCGTTGAACACGAAGCAGTAAAGGTACAGCTTCAGGGAATCGCCGGATGCCCCTGCATCATTGAGCATGACGTTGGCGAGCACGCCGAAGGGGTTGACCGGAGAGAAGGCGCCGGCGTTTGCGCCCTGGACGATGACCAGGCCCATGGCCAGGGTGCTGATGCCGAACCGGAGACCGAGCGCCAGGGCCACCGGGGCGACGATCGCGATGGCGGCCGGCGTGAAGGCCCCCGCGGAGGCCAGTGCCGCCGTCAGGAGGAACATCAGAATGGGAACGAGCACCTTGCGGTCGCCGGCGAGGCGTTCGGCCCAGTAGGCGAGCAGGTCAATGGTGCCGTTGATCCTCACGATGGCGAAGAGCAAGGTGGCGCCGACGAGGATGAAGAACAGGCCGGCAGGGAACTGGCCGATGACGTCCTTGATGGGCATGCCCACCAGAAGAGTGCCGACGCCAAAGGCGGCGACGAGGGCGATCAGTCCGGCGTTGATCCTGGTAAACGATCCGATGGCAAAGGCGGCAACAAGGATGAAGAACGCAATGAGGGAAAGGGACATGGCGGCGTCCGCTTAGATGGTCGCGCCGGTCAGGGCACGGGTTCCCGAAAGAAGGCTGCCGGCGCCGGCGATGGCCGGAGTGTGCCCGAGTGCTTTGAGGATTTCGTACGTCGTGGCCGTCGCCGCGGTGATGACGGGCAGGCCGAGTTCATCTTCAACGGCCTGGACCGCGGGAAGGGAGGGCATCTGGACGCAGGCGGAAAGAACAATGGCCTCGGCGCCTTCGCGCTTGAGGTTACGCGCAATGCCCGGCAGGTTCTGCGGGTCCAGGCAGCCGACGGCCAGGTTGTCGGCTACTTCGAGGCTGGTTGCGTCCAGGACGGTGATTCCGGCGCCCTCGATGTACTCGACCACCATCTGGGTCAGCGGCTTCATGTACGGGGTGATCATGGCAACCTTGCGGACGCCCATCTCCTGCAGGGTCCGCACCAGCGCTCCGGCGCTGCTGGTGACCGGTGCCGGATGCCCGTTTCCGGCGGCCGCAGCGGCGATGACCTCTTCCGATCCGGCATGTGCCCCGGGCCCCTGCGCCATCACGGCGACCAGGCAGGCGTAGGCGATGACGTCCACATCGGCGTCCGACACCGCTTCGGCACAGCCGGCAGCCTTGCCCACCATCGCGAGAAGCTCCTCACGATTGACGTTCTTCATGCCCGCCCGGGCCGAGTGGAAGGTGTACTTGTGCCCGGTGGCCTCGGACTGGCGGCGGAAGAGCTCGGGAAGCTCGGTTTCCATGGTGGTGTTGGAACTGGGAACGATCAGGCCGACGCGGGACGCGCCCGGGCGCTTGGGTTCGGCGGCAGTTTCACAGGTGACTTCAGGAATGCTCATGGTTTCTCCACGACGTTGTGCTGACAGGTAAACCCATAATCCGGGTTGCCATCCCATGATGTGGGTCTCACTGGTAGAATGTCAAACAGATCACAGGCCGCCAGTGCGAGGAGCCAGGAAAGCCGGCGACCCGCCTGTCTAGGATGGGATCCGCGCAAGATCGGAAATTACAGCAGAAAGGACCCTCCGTGGCATCCGAACAGGGCTCAGGCACCTCACCACTTCTGGTGCTTCACAAGGTCGCCGAGATCCTGGACTGTTTCTCCGTCGCCGAACCCGAGCCGACCCTTCAGCAGATCATCCGGCAGACAGGTTTGCCTTCCAGTACCTGCCAGCGGCTCGTTCAGAACATGGTCAGGGAAGGATTCCTGGACCGCGACGGAGACCAGTACCGGATCGGAATCGGCATGGTCCGCTGGGCCGCGCCCGGAACCCTGGGCCTGGACCTCGTCAAGCTGGTCAAACCCGTGCTGCAGCAACTCCGCGATGAGACAGGTGAAAGCGCATGTCTTTACGTCAGGGACGGAGCGTTCCGTACAGTGGTCGCAGTCGCAGAAACGCGCCACGTGGTGATGCGGCCCTTCATGGTCGGAATGGTGATGCCCCTTCACGCAGGAGCTCCAGGCAAGATCTTCCTGGCCTATGACCAGGACTCCTGGGATTCGTTGTCCGAAGCGGAATTGACCCGCTACACCCCTGCCACCCCCGACACTCTCGAGCTTCTCCGGGCACAGGCGCAGTCGGCCCGGGAGCAGGGCTACTTCGCAGCCTTCGGTGAACGCAATGAAGACGTCGGGTCGGTCAGCGCACCCGTTTTTGACCACACAGGCCGGCTCGCCGGCGTTCTCGGCCTCGGATTTCCCACCCAGCGCATAACGCCCGCCGACGCGCCCAGACTCGGCCCCATCGTGGCACGGGCGGCCGCCGCTGCCAGCACCGCGCTGGCCCATCAGGATGCGAACGCCTAACGGGCCATACAGTAGCCGATCCGCGTCTCCTCCAGGACGACATCTTCCCGGCTGGTGGCTCCCGTCCAGACGTACGGAACGGCCACGAACCCTTTGTCGAGGGCCCCAGCATGCGCTCCGAAACCACAGTTCCCGTGCAGTCTAGGTTTTCTCGCTTGCGAGGCGGTTGCGGCGCTCCTCCTCGCGTTTGGAGTACGCGGCCGCGCGGATTGCTTCCTCCGACTCCAGTCCGGTGCCTAGGGCACCACCGACGGTCGCCGCCGACGCGACAAACCAGGACAGGACGAACAAGTCGCCATAACTGAGCGTCGCGTGGAGGTAGCCGCCCATCACGGCCGGGTCAAGGACAAATAGTGCCCAGGCCAGGTTCACGAGGTAGAGCGCCAGGTAGCAGATGATTACCCCGATGGTCAGGGTTATCAGGGTAGAGGTGTTGTAGAGGCGGGACCTTTCCCTGGCGTCCGCAGAGCCGTCGTCGGGTCGGTCCCACAACTCTCCGTCGATCACGAGCCAGGCAACAACGAGGGCAATGGAGGCGATCGTCGCCACGATGAGGCGCCACGGTGACAGGGAGCCGGCGAGCAGCCAAACCGTTGAGTTGATCGTGGCCACAGCCCCTGTCGCCAGCGCGGCCACGAGCGCGGACTTGAGCCCAGGCACGAGGAGCCACGGACGGTTCGCCAGCACCATTCCCGCGAGCAGCCGCCCACGGCTGGTGAAGCGGGGCATCGGCTCGCTGTGCCCGGCCTGCGGATCCTTGGCCATGCCGCTGACCAGCCCGCGCACTGCATGCCGGGCGCGCGCCCGCATACCGAACCCGCCGAGTGCCGGCAGCGACAGCAGGGCTGTCCGCTGCCGCGGGTCGGTCTCGGTGAGCAGGTACCGGCCGTCAGCCTCGTCGCGGAACGGAAGTTCGGTCAGCCCGATAACGATGTCCCATTCGTGCTGACGGGCGTGATCCCGAAGCCGTGCCAAGGCAGTGTCGACGTCCTCGCAATCCATGGCGAATGGTTCGCTCACGACCTTGATGTCCCAGCCCTGGCGGTCTTCGCCGCCCGGCGGCTTGAGGTCACTTAGCAGGCGCGCGGTCTCCGTGGGTGAGGCAGGGTCCGCCACCAAGCCGACCCTGATCCGCTTGGTCACGGCAAGCCACCGCAAAAGGCAGGAGCGCCGACCCCCTCGGCCACCGGAAACCCACCGTCTGCCTTGGGGCCTCCCTGGTCCGGCTTGGCCGGCACAGGCGGAATTGTGCGTTCTTGCAGGCTGGGAGGGGCGTTGGCCGGGACGCCGGGGATGTTGATGTTGAGTTTTTTTCGCAAGAGTTTTCTCCTCCGGATCCCGCGCAACATACGTCTGCACGCGTCCCTGTCGATTTCTTAACCAGTCCTGATCGCGGTCTCCATTGTCCTTACCCGCGAACCTCGGCCAAGGATGACGTGCGGGTGTCACCAGCGCACGCGATGCTGGTGACACCCTTGGTCCGCCACCCTGGCTGAATGGCTGTCAGGCTGTGCGATGCTTTCGCAGCGCCCGGACCGCGGCAACAGCACCCAGGCCCGCCAGTACCCAGGGGCCGCCGACAATGAACGGGTCGATCCACTGGTGGTTCACGTCCGCGCGTTTTTGGCCGAACCGTGAGCGGGCACCGTGGGCCGAGAACTCGCTCAGGACGCCGGTTTCGGTAACGGGGTTGTCGGGGCGAAGGGTTGCTAGCGAGCGGAGGTGGTGTTCCCAGGCGTCGACCCGGTCGGCGGCGATGAGCAGCAGCCAGTGCGCGGCCCGGCCCTCGCTGTACTTGTAGGCGTACTTCCGAATAGCTCCCGAAACCCCGGCAGGAGGTGTCGATGTGCCGAAAACGGGGGTGAGGAAAGCGTGTTCGACGGACCGTTCCCGGGGCCATTTCTCCGGTTGGCGCTCCGGGAAGTCCCAGTGCGCGCCGGTCTCAATGCCAGGTTGCTCGCGGGGGTAGGAGGGCCGGTCGCCCGGGTTGAGGTCAGCTCCCCATCCCGGGATCTGCGCCCGCAGCTCCTCCGCGGACTTCTTCAGGGCGGGCTTGCCGGCAACGTACGGTGTGGCTATGTCGGACATGGTGAGCTTTCCCTTCAGGGCTGGCCTGCGACAACGAGCGGCTTGATGATGTTGTCCAGTTTGGCGGAGAAGATGTGGTAGCCATCGGCGATGTGTTCGAGTGGAATGCGGTGGGTGACGATGTCGCTGGGCTTGAGGTAGCCGTTGCGGATGTGCTCGAACAGCCGCGGCCACTGCCGTTTGACCGGGCACTGGTTCATCCGCAGGGTCAGGCCTTTGTTCATGGCGTCGCCGAACTTCACGGCGCTGAAAATCGGGCCGTAGGCGCCCACCACGGACACGGTGCCGCCCTTGCGGACGGAGTCGATGGCCCAGTTGAGGGCGATGGGGGAGCCGCCCTGCAGTTTGAACTTGCTGCTTGTGACGTGCTGGAGGAAGTTGCCGTCCGCTTCGGCCCCCACCGCGTCAATAACGACGTCGGCCCCCAGGTAATCGGTCTCCTTCTTCAGGTGCACCACGATGTCGTCGTACTCGGCAAAGTTGTACGTTTCGGCGTGCGCGAAGGATCTTGCCTTTTCCAGCCGGTACTCCAGATGGTCAATAACGATCACCCGCCCGGCGCCCATCAGCCAGGAGGACTTGGCAGCGAACAGCCCCACCGGGCCAGCGCCGAACACCACCACCGTGTCGCCCTCCGCGATATCTCCGAGCTGGGCCCCGAAGTAGCCCGTGGGACAGGCGTCGGTTAGCAGCACCGCGTCCTCTTCGTCCATCCAGTCAGGAATCTTCGACGGCCCCACGTCCGCAAAGGGGACCCGCACGAATTCCGCCTGCCCCCCGTCGTACCCGCCGCAGGTGTGCGAGTAGCCGTAAATGCCGCCCACCGCCGTCGCATTGGGATTGACGTTGTGGCAGTTGGAGTACAGGCCACGGGCACAGAAGTAGCAGGAGCCGCAGTACACGTTGAACGGCACCATCACCCGGTCGCCCACCGCCAGGTTCTGCACGGAGGAGCCCACCTCATGCACGGTGCCGACGAACTCGTGCCCGAATGTCATCCCCACCCGGGTGTCGGGCATCATGCCGTGGTAGAGGTGCAGGTCGGACCCGCAAATCGCGCCCTTGCTGACCTGCACAATGGCATCGTTGGGGTGCTCGATCTTCGGAATGTCTTTTTCTTCGACCCGGACTTTGTACGGGCCCCGGTACACCATGGCGCGCATCAGGACCACGTCCTGGAAATTGCTCGTTTCGACATCGAAAATTTCTCCTCTCCGGACTCTCTCAGACCCCGGCCGGGTGGAGGACGACTTTGGTCCAGCCGTCTTCGCGGTTGTCGAAGTTCCTGTAGCCCTCGGGGGCCTGATCCAGCGGCAGCTCGTGACTGACGATGAAGGAGGGGCTGGCCTTTCCGCCGGCGATGAGGTCGCGCAAGGCCCGGTTGTATTTCTTGACCGGGCACTGGCCTGAGCCCATCGTCTGTCCTTTGAACCAGTAGTTTCCGTAATCGAAGGCCACCTGGCCCTGCTGCTCGAGTTCGTCGGGGCCGCCCGGGTCCTGCGGCAGGAACACACCCACCACGCCCAGGCCGCCGACGAACCGCACGGAGTCCACGAGCCGGTTCAGGGTCATGTTGGGATGTTCGGTTCCGCCGGGGTCGTGTGCCTGGTAGCCGACGCATTCACAGCCGCGGTCTGCGCCGAATCCCATGGTCTGGTCCTTGACGAATTCCACCGGGTCCACTTCCGAATCATTCACAGGAATGGCACCAATCTGTTCCGCCAGCTTCAGACGGTCCTTCTGGCGGTCCACGACCATGACTTTGCCAGCACCCTTGATAATGGCTGAGTAGGCTGCCATGAGCCCCACGGGTCCTGCACCGTAAATGACCACTGAGTCTCCCGGGTACACCCCGGCCAGCTCGGTGGCGTGCCAGCCGGTGGGGAAAATGTCGGCGAGCATGACGTAGTCGAGTTCTTTCTCCACAGAGTCCTCGCCCAGGCGCAGACAGTTGAAGTCCCCGTACGGCACGCGGAGGTATTCGGCCTGTCCGCCCTGGTACGGGCCCATGTCCGCGAACCCGTAGGCCGCGCCGGCGAGCTGCGGTTCGGGCTGCATGGTCAGGCAGTAGTTGGTGAAGCCACGTTCGCAGTTTTTGCAGAAACCGCACGAGATGTTGAACGGCAGCACCACACGGTTGCCCACTTTAACTTTGCTCACCGCGGAGCCGGTCTCCACCACCTCACCAAGATTTTCGTGCCCGAAAGAGCGCCCGGGTTCAAAGCTGGTGCGGCCTTCGTACATGTGCAGGTCCGAGCCGCAAATGTTCGCTGAGGTGATCCGCACCAGCACATCGGCGGGGTGCTCAATCTTGGCATCGGGGATTTCCTCAACGCTGACGTCATTCGGCCCTTTGTAAACTACTGCCTTCATCGTTCCGCTCTCTTCCTATGTCAACCCCGCCGGCAGCACACATGCGTCGTGCAGCGCACAAGTCACCGAGGTGCGCGTGCGTGAGCCACGGGGGAGTGGGATGCGTATAGGACCTCTGAGTCCACCCGAAGTGGGCGGAAGGCCCAAAGATTTAAGGTGACTGGCTGCCCTGGAAACCTGGCTGGCCAGTCCCTTCGCGAAAAGGCTAACTATCGAACCCTAATGCTAAGCAACCTGATGAAGTATGTCGAGGGGTCAACCATGCACGGCAAAGAGGTGCAGGTTTCTCTCATCGAATGACGCCCTGGACCGAACGCTGATGATGAGTATTCCGTCATGTTGAAGGCGCGGTCTTGTGACTCTCATTGAACCCAAGCCGTCGGCTTGCTCCGCACATCACCGCTCAACTCATTTTTGGTGTTTTTGGTGCGCCGGCGGATTCCGCCTGACCTCGGGAGCGTCGTTACAGTGGCGGCGGCGGGCTGGTAGTGGCGGGGGAATCACTGGAGCAGCTGGTGGAGGACCCACGACGGCTGCCCGCTCCCTTGGATCAATGCGCCCTTTTTTCGCCCACAGAATACCGCTGCACAACGCCGAATTCTACAGGTCGGTCTTCCCGAGCCCGGGACTAGTGCTGTCTATCTCAGAACTCGCGTTTACCGTATCGCAAGGGTTTCGAGACGACGTCCGCGGTAAGCCCTTGAGATGCCTCAAGGGTAGTCTCCGGAGAGCCTGAAAACGTGGGCGCCGGAATCCTGTGCCGGGACGGGCCAGCTGTGGTGCCGCTCGGGCATTGACCCGACTTCTTAGAAACGCACCGGTAGTTATTTCAATCCTGCGTGGTCCGGGCGCTCCAGCAGCCGCGAGGCGACGTATCCAATGACCAGGCCCCAAAAGGCCGCGTGGATGTTGAACAGATCCAGGCCGGAGGCGGTCACCACGAAGGTCACCAGCGCGCCCATGGTGAAGGTGGTAGAGAAGGCGGTCACGAACGCCTGCTGGAGTGCCCGCAGCATCGCGATTCCGCCCAGGACCAGGACGAATTCCTTGGGGGTGGCCAGCATGAGCCGGGTCAGGGTGGGGGCAAGCAGCGCGCAGACCAGGGCGAGGCATCCATAGGTCACCGCCGCGGTGTACTGGCGTTCCTTAACTCCTGACGACGTTAACAGGGCGTTCGTAGGGCCTGTCACGCAGGCCGATACGGCGCCGAAGCCGGCGTTCAGTACGGAGAACGTGCCGGACACAATCGCAAAAACGTTGACGGGCGGTCGGTGCCCGGCGGCGCGGAGCACGGCGATGCCCTGGCCGTTCTGGACGAACAGCACTGTCAGCGCCAGGGGAACCACGAGCTCCAGTTGCGCGGCCCAGGTGAACACGGGAGGGGTGAAGACCGGGGCGGCCAGGTGCGGTCCCGGCCCGCTGGGAACGAATTGCCCGCTGACGGCCACGGCCAGGCATCCTGCCACCAGCGTGCCGAGGACCGGGGGAAGGAACTTTCCCAGGGCGGGGACGGCGGTCAGGAGGAGGAAGGCGCCCACCATCGGGGCGGCAATGGCCGGATTGGCCTGGCTTGAGGAAACGATGTCCGTGCCGAAGCGGAGGAAGACTGCGGCAACCATTGCCATGACGATCGGCATGGGAATTGTGGCCATGATCCGCCGTACCGCCCCGGTTGCGCCCAGGGCCAGGATGAGCAGGCCGGCCGTGAAGAACGTGCCCACCACTTCCGGGAAGGACAGATGCTGCAGCGACGGCCCCAGCAGCACCGTGCCGGGAATGGACCAGGCAAACCCGAGCGGCTGGCGGTAGAGGAGCGACATGATGAGTGTCGCGGCGCCGCCGGAGAACAGGATGCCGAAAACCCACGAGGCGAGCTGGTCCTGGGTCAGCCCGCCGGCCGTGCCGACGGCCAGGGTGACGGCGATGGGCCCGGACGCGGTGAAGACCAGTCCGATGGCGCCGTTGGACAGGTAGGGCAGGTCCACGTCGCGCAGGAACCGGCGGGGTCCGGCCGGACGTTCCCCGGGCCGTTCCAGGAGCGGTTGCTGCACTGGCGCGGGAGTCGGCGCGATTGTGATCCGGGGGTGGATTGGGGCTGGGTCCTGGGGGGAACTGGGCATCCTGGCTCCTGGCTGCGTGGGTAGAAAAGGCAGGCGCCCCGGAGATGCCGCTCCGGGGCGCCTGGCGTTGCCGGGTTCAAGCCCGGCATGAGACAAGAAGGGCAATAACCTACCTGGTCTGGCCTTCCTTGGCGAGGATGTAGTTGTAGACGACCTCCTCGCCCGCTCCACCGTCCGTGCGCGGTCGGGGGTCGAGCATCAGTTCGGGCTTGACGGCCGACGCGATGTCGTCGGCGTTGTGCGGGTCGCCGGGGAAGTAGAGCTGCTGCGTGACGGGCTGGTAGCCGGGTGCCGACACCTTGATGTGGATGTGGGCCGGACGCCAGGCGTGCCAGCCGGCGGCCTCGATGAGCTGGCCGCAGGCGCCGTCGGTGGGAATCTGGTACGGCGCGGGGCGCATCGTGTTGATCTCGAAGCGGCCCTGGTCATCTGCCTTGACCGTGGCGCGGAAGAGCCATTCAGGCAGGCCCGGCGCGTACTGCGAGTAGAAGCCGGCGGCGTCAGCGTGCCAGATCTCTACTTGTGCATTTTGGAGGGCGTTCCCGTTGGTGTCCGTGAATTGACCGGTGAAGCGCAGAGGGGTGCCCTCTTCGCCGTCGCGCATGTGGACGGTTGCCGGGGTGGGAAGCTCAGGGGACCCGGGCACGTAGTAAGGCCCCTCGATGGTGCCCTTGCTGCCGGGGCGCTCCTGCGAGTTGACGTCCTCAACCGTGTGCTCAAGCCACACGTCGAGGAACAGCGGCCACTCGCCGTCGGTACCCACCTTGATCAGCCACGCCTTCAGCGCGTTGTACTCCTCGTAGGTGACCTGGTGCTCCACGACGATGTCGTTGGCGGCCTTGATGAGGGCGCCGGCCAGCAGGCTCACGCGTTCCTTGGGCACGTGCAGTTCCGAGAGCTTGCCGGAGGCGGTGAAGCGCTCGGTGGCCTTCGAGCCGGCCTCAACGGCAGTGCCCTCGTTCTCGTTCCGGGAATTCACTTGGGTCTCAGTCATGGCGGTCTCCACCTTCGTCTTTGAGTAGGGGCCAGGAAGGTCTCCTGCACCCGCCGCGGGACACTGGCGCAGGGAACCTGCTGCCACGCGGCGTCGCGTGATGTCTGTCTCATCGTAGGCCCGAGAATAAGGACGCTACAAATATCGATAGTGCCCATTTTTTGTCATTATCGGTACATAAAGGCACCCTTGGTCGACCCTAGGTGTTTGCCTGATGTGAGTCGGCTCACGAGCCGGAAGAATTGCCTCTAACGTCCGCCGCTGGCACCGATGCCCGGCCGGACCTCCCGCCCATCCGTCCAGCAATCTCCAATAAAGGAGCACGCCATGACCGAGAACCTGATCCATGCCCGCGAGGTCCTAGCCGACGCCGTGATCGATGACCGTGAGAACGGCATCATCCGGGCCAAACGCGAGATCTTCACCGACCAGGAGATCTTCGAACTCGAGATGAGGCACATCTTCGAAGGCAACTGGGTTTACCTCGCCCACGAGTCGCAGATCCCCAGCGTGGGTGATTACTTCACCACGTACATCGGCCGCACCCCGGTGATGATCACCCGGGACAAGGACGAGAAGCTGAACTGCCTCGTCAACGCCTGTTCGCACCGCGGCGCCATGTTGTGCCGCCGCAAGACCGACAACCGCACCACCTTCACCTGCCCGTTCCACGGCTGGACGTTCAAGAACTCCGGCGAGCTGCTGAAGGTCAAGGATTCCCGGAACGCCGGGTACCCAGAGACCTTCAACAAGGAAGGCTCGCACGACCTCACCAAGGTGGCCCGCTTCGAGTCCTACCGCGGCTTCCTGTTCGGCTCGCTGAAGGCTGACGTGCTCCCGCTCGAGGAGCACCTGGGCGATGCCACCAAGGTGATCGACTCGATCGTTGACCAGTCACCTGAAGGCCTGGAGGTGCTGCGCGGTTCCTCCACCTACACCTACGACGGCAACTGGAAGGTCCAGGCCGAGAACGGCGCGGACGGCTACCACGTCACGGCCGTGCACTGGAACTACGCAGCCACCACGGCCCGCCGCAGCGCCGGTGACTCCGCGACCAAGACCAAGGCCATGGACGCCGGCAAGTGGGGCAAGGTCAAGGGCGGCTTCTACTCCTACGACCACGGACACCTGCTCCTGTGGCAGGAATGGACCAACCCCGAGGACCGCCCGCTCTGGGACCGCCGCGACGAACTGGTCCAAAAGTACGGCGAGGAGATGGCCAACTTCATGATCAACATCTCGCGCAACCTCTGCCTGTACCCGAACGTCTACATCATGGACCAGTTCTCCTCCCAGATCCGCCATTTCCGGCCGATTTCCGCGGACCAGACCGAGGTCACGATCTACTGCATCGCACCCAAGGGCGAGTCCCAGGAGAACCGCTCCAAGCGCATTCGCCAGTACGAGGACTTCTTCAACGCCAGCGGCATGGCCACTCCGGACGATCTGGAGGAATTCCGCTCCTGCAACAAGACCTACTGGGCCACCAGCGCCCCGTGGAACGACATGACCCGCGGCTCCACCCATGAGATCACGGGCCCTGACGAGCAGGCCCAGGCCCTGGGCATGACCAGGGTGATTGCCTCCGGCGTGCGCACCGAAGACGAAGGGCTTTACCCCATCCAGCACGGGTACTGGAAGGAAGTCATGGACCGTGCCCTGGCGGAGCACGAGGAACGCTCCGCGCCGGATTCCGTGCCCGCCACCGCCTGACAGCGGCCGGGAACCAAAAGACCGGAACCAAAAGACCACGGAACCAGAGCCCCACCGGAACCACAGAGAGCGCAGAACCCATGACCAGCCTGACCCAAACCGCCCCGGTCCTGAAGACCGCGGAGGAGATCGCAACCCTCGAGACCGTCCGGGCGTTCCTTTACCGGGAAGCCCGCCTGCTGGATGACCGCCAGTTCGATGAATGGCTTGAGTGCTACCACCCGGACTCCGAATTCTGGATGCCGGCATGGGACGTCGACGACCAGCTGACGCAGGATCCCCAGAACGAGATCTCCCTCATCTACTACGACAACCGCGGCGGCATCGAGGACCGGGTGTTCCGGATCAAGACCGACCGGTCTTCTGCCACCTCCCTTCCCGAGCCGCGCACGGGCCACAACATCACGGACATCGAGGTTTTGGCGAACGACGGCGGTCAGGTCCAGGTGCGCTTCAACTGGTTCACCCTCTACTTCCGCTACAACACAACGGACACGTACTTCGGCACCAGCTTCTACACGATCGACCTTTCCGGCCCGGAGCCGGTGATCCTGAAGAAGAAAGTGGTCCTGAAGAACGACTACATCCACCACGTGGTGGACGTCTACATGATCTGATCTGCACGTACCGGCGGCCGGGAATTCCCGGGCGCCGCACGGCAGCTCCCACACCCGTGCCCGCCGGGCACGCCACAAATTTTCCCGGGCCGCGACGGCGCGCCCGCCCAGTCAGGAGGACCCATGGGCCACAAAGTAGCCCTCAGCTTCGAAGACGGCGTTACAAAAGTCATCAAGGTCGGCGACTATGAGACCGTCATGGACGCGGCCTACAAGGCGCGCATCAACATCCCGTCGGACTGCCGCGACGGTGCCTGCGGCACCTGCAAGGCGTTCTGCGATTCCGGCTCCTTTGACCCGGGGGACTACATCGACGACGCCATGACCGAAGAGGAGCTTGAAAAGGGCTACTTGCTGACCTGCCAGGCCGTCCCGGAGTCCGACCTGGCCATCCAGATCCCGGCTACGTCCGAATCGGCCAAGACGGCGGCCGCTACCTTCAGCTCCACCATCAAGGAACTCAACCGGCATACGGATACCACGGTGTCCTTCACCCTTGAGGTGGACAACCGGGACGCGCTGGCCTTCCTGCCCGGACAGTACGTCAACCTCAAGGTCCCCGGAACCGACGCCGAGCGCTCCTACTCCTTCAGCAGCGGCCCCGAGGTCCAGGACGCGTCCTTCATGGTGCGCGTGACCCCGCAGGGCGCCATGTCCGAGTACCTTCGCGACCGAGCAGCAGTGGGCGACTCCATCGATTTCACCGGCCCCTACGGATCGTTCTTCCTTCGCGAGCCCAAGCGGCCCCTGCTGCTCCTGGCCGGCGGCACAGGACTGGCCCCGCTCCTGTCCATCCTGGAAAAGCTTGCCGAAAACCCGCCGTCCACCCCGGTCCACCTGATTTACGGGCTCACCCGCGAGGCGGACATCGTGGGCCTGGACTGGCTGCGCGCCTACGAAGCGAAGCTGCCCGGCTTCACCTGGGACTACATCGCCTCCGAGCCCGGCACCTCCGCCCCGCACACTGGCTACGTCACCCAGATCATCGAACCGAAGCACCTCAACGAGGGCGACGTGGACATCTACCTCTGCGGCCCGCCCCCCATGGTCAACGCCGTCTCCAAGTGGCTGGACACCGAAGGCATCCAGCCGGCCAACTTCTACTTCGAACGGTTCGCGCCGAAGGAGAGCACCGGAGGCGACGCCGAAACGGGCGCGCCGGCACCGGCCCAGAAGATCCAGGCCGAAGGCGACACCATGAGCCGCGGCGAGGCCGTGTCCTCGCTGGAGACCGGGCGGCTGGACTTCCGCAAGGAGGACAGCTTCGCCCAGCTGGACGCCCGCATGGGCCTGGAGCTTGCGGTCAGCGAACTGCTGCTCGGGCGGCTCAGCGACGAGCAGCTGCGCCAGTTCCGCCGGCTCGCAGAAGCCACCACGGCATCCGTGGACGGGGGGAACATCACCGACGCCGAGGACTTCGCGCGTACCAATGAGGAGTTCCATGAGTACCTTTTCATGATCTGCGACAACCCCATGCTGCTGGAGTCCTACCGCCGCCTGGACGTGCACGCCCAGATGGCCGCGGCCTTCGAAGCCGGAACGCCGATCTTCGCACGGGTCACCCAGGACCACCTGGACATCGTGGATGCCTTCGAACGCGGCGACAAGGACCGCCTCCGCGCCGTGATCACCGCACATGCCCACGATGCGAAGGACACCATGGCCGACGCCATCGACGCCAAGGCCACCCTCTGATGGCTGAACCCTACGCCGGGCAATTCGTGACCCCAGGCAGGTTCGGCGGCAAGGTCGCCGTCGTCACCGGCGCCGCCCAGGGGATCGGCCAGAAGGTGGCCGAACGCATCGGCGCCGAAGGCGGTGCAGTGGTCCTGGTGGACCGCGCGGACCTGGTCCACGACGTGGCCCGCGGCATCAAGGAGGCCGCCAAGGCGTCCGGCTCCGGCGGCTCGGCGACGTCCGTCACGGCGGACCTGGAGACGTTCGCAGGCGCCGTGCAGGCCGTCAAGGCGGCGCTCGCAGCCCACGGGCGGGTGGACATCCTGGTCAACAACGTGGGCGGCACCATCTGGGCCCGCCCCTACGAGGAATACGACGAGGAGAAGATAGAAAAGGAGATCCGCCGCTCGCTCTTCCCCACCCTCTGGAGCTGCCGGGCGGTACTGCCGGCCATGCTCGAGCAGGGCTCCGGGACCATCGTCAACGTTTCCTCCGTGGCCACCCGCGGCATGCACCGCGTCCCTTACGCCGCGGCGAAGGGCGGCGTCAACGCCCTGACCCAGGCGCTGGCCATGGAAGTGGCCGGCCGCGGCATCCGCGTGGTCGCCACCGCGCCGGGCGGCACTGAGGCCCCTTCGCGGAAGGTCAAGCGCGGTCCGGACGCCGAATCCGCCACCGAGAAGGCCTGGTACCAGGTGCTCGTGGACCAGACCGTGGAGTCGTCTTTCATGAAGCGCTATGGAACGCTGGACGAGCAGGCAGCGCCCATCGTGTTCCTCGCCTCTGACGAAGCGTCCTACCTCACCGGCAGCATCCTCCCGGTGGCCGGCGGGGACCTGGGGTAGCGCTTGGACCCCCGCCGGAAGGGGCGGGCAGGGCGCTCCGGTAGACTTGCGGCCATGACTGCGGGGTCCGTCCAAGGCGATATCGGTGCGGATTCGCCGCTGGTGGGCCGTGACGCCGTGTTCGAGGAACTCCTGGACATCCTCCGCACCGTCCGCAAGGGCAAGGTGGCCACCGTGGCCCTCACCGGCCCGGCCGGCTCCGGAAAGACCGCGGTGCTGGAATCCTTCCTGGAGCATTGCCGCACGGGCATCCGCGGCGTCCGCGTCCTGTCCGCCATGGGCGATGAGTGGGAAGCCCAGTTTGCGCTCGCCGGCTACTCCCAGCTGATGCTTACGTCGCCGCTGCGGTCGGCCAAAGCGTACGACGGCGGCCCGCACCTTCCGGCGGCGCCGGTCGCCTCGCTGAGCGCGGACCAGGTGGTCAACTACGCGTCCACCCTCAGCACCCACCTCGAAGGGCTGCAGTCGCACGGAACCGTGGTGGTCGCCGTCGACGACGTCCATAAACTGGATGTGGAAAGCCTGCGCATCCTCACGTTCGTCATTCGCCGGCTGCACGGCAAACGGGTCCTCTTCTTGCTCACCCTGAACCCAGCCGACGCGCCGCGCATCCCCGCCGGCGTCCTGGACTTCCTGACCGGGCACCAAGTGGAGCGGATCCCACTGGAACCGCTCACCGCGCAGCAAGTCCAGGAAGTAGCCCGGCGCTTCTACGGCATTGACCTCAGCGTCACGGCGGCCCACGGCCTGGTCCGGCACACGGGCGGCCTGCCGCAGCCCGTGGTGGAGTTGCTGCGCGAACTGCCCCCGGAGACCTGGCTGACCTGGTTCCCCTCGCTGCCGCCCTCGTCCAGGCTCCGGGCCAGGGTACGCAGCGTCCTGGACGCCGCCTCGCCCGGACTCGTTGCCGTTGCGGAGGCGGCGTCCGTGCTGGGGCGCAGCGCCGGACTGGCGGAAGTGGCCGCGGTCAGCGGGGTGGCGTCCGTCCTCGATGCCCTGGACGAAGGCCACCGCGCCGGCCTCCTGGGGCTGTCCGTGGACCAGGCGCGCCCCGCCGTCGTCTTCGTTGAACCCGGCACCGCCGAGGCGATTTACGGGCAGGTTGTTCCCAGCCGCCGCATCGCGCTGCACCGGCTGGCCGCCGAAGCCGTGCAACCGGAAGGCGAGAAACTGGGGCATCGGGTTTCGGCAACGCCGGCCGCGGACCAATCGCTGGCCGAAGAACTCGAGGATTTTGCCAACCGCCAGGCAGACGTGGGGGCATGGCAGGACGTCGCAACGGCGCTGTTTTCCGCTTCCCGGCTTTCGTTGGATATCCGGGCGCGCAATGACAGGCTCCTGCGCGGCGTGGACGCGCTGGTGGGGGCCGGAAACGTAGCCGAGGCCCAGACCTGGTCCGCAGCCGTTGACGCCCTGCCGCCCTCGCCGCTGCGCTCCTCCGTGCTGGGCTACCTGTCCGCGGTGTCCGGCCAGAACGACAGCGCCCAAAGCCAGTTGGAAATGGCGTGGCGCACCAGCAACCCGGAGCGGGAACCGAAGGCCGCCGCCCAGGTGGCACAGCGTTTCGTCCTGCACGGGGTGGCATCCTGGGACGGGCCGATGATCACCGGCTGGGCGGAGCGTGCGATGGCCCTGACCGAGCCCGGGACGCCGGCGCACGTCGAGTCGGAAGCCATCTATGGCCTGGGCCTGTACGCGCGGGGCCGGTTGGGGGAGGCGGAGGCGTCATACCAGCGGGCGTTCGCGCACGCCGCCGAGAACGCGCAGAAGCAGCGGGTGCAGATGGGCGCCGGCTGGCTGGCGCTGCGGATGGACAACGTGGAAGCGGCCCTGGTGAACTTCGAGTCCGCCGCCCCAACCGAGTACCGCGGCGGGTCCCTGCGGATCTCCCTGTGGGCCGAGGCGTGGCTGGCCCGCACCCACCTGGTGCTGGGCAACTGGGATGCCGCGGCGGCCACCGTCGCCCGCTCCAGTGTCCGCCTGGAAACCTCCCGGATGCCCCTGATCCGGCCCCTGCTGTACTGGACCGCCGCGGAGCTCTGGTCGATGCGCGGCGACTGGGACCGCGCTCGCTATTACGTCTCCCAGGCCGCGGTCCAGCCGGGAACGTACCGGGCCATGCAGGTGCCGGCCAGCCTGGCACGGGCCCGGTTCCACGAGGCGCGGGCTGATTATGAAAGCGCCCTCGCCGTGCTGCAGCCGCTGACCCAACTGGACCCGTGGACCGAGGACCGGGTGTCATTCTGGCCCTGGCAGGACACGTACGTTAACGCCCTGGTGATGACCGATCAGCTGGATACCGCCGACGCTTTCCTGACCTCCTTCGAGGGGTTGCGGCGCGAACGCGAAGTCCCCTCCGACATGGCACGTATGGCCTGGGCGCGGGGCCGGCTGCTGGCGGCCCAGGGGGATCCCGACGCTGCGAGGGAGCATTTCGAGGCGGCCCTGGGCCACCTCCGCGGGCTCAACCGGCCCTACCTGCGTGCAAGGATCAGTTTTGCTTTCGGGCAGAGCATGCGCCGCGCGGGCAAACGGCGGCTGGCGTCCTCCGTGCTGCGTGCGGCGCGGGACCTCTACGACTCACTGGGCGCGGCCGCCTATGTGGAGCGCTGCGACAGGGAGCTCAAGGCGACCGGTCTCGACGTCGGAAATCTCCCTGACCCTGCCGACGCGGTGCTGACCGCCGCCCGGGACCACCACGTCCAGCTCACCGCGCAGGAGCAGGCGGTGGCCGAACTCGTGGCCGGGGGTGCGACCAACAAGGAGGCGGCCCGCGCCCTGTTCCTCGCAGAGAAGACGGTGCAGTACCACCTCACGCGGCTCTACCGGAAGATGGGCATCCGGTCCCGCAGCGAGCTCGCCGCCGCGTTCCGGGCCAGTGACTGACCCGGAACGGCCGGCTGGTTCCTACTTGTGCTGGTCCCTACTTAACGTCGGAGGGGTGCTTGGCCAGCGGCACCACTGAGATATCCATGTACGGGAACAGCGGCAGGTTCTGCAGGATGTCGTGGAGTTCGTCGTTGGAGTCCACGTCAAAGATCGAGTAGTTGGCGTATTCACCCACCACGCGCCAGATTTCCGGCCATTTCCCGGAGCGCTGCAGCTCCTGCGAGTAGGCCTTCTCCTTGGCTTTGATCTCAGCCGCCTCGGATGCGGGCAGGTCTGCGGGCAGTTTGACGTCCATATGGACCAGGTACTTCACTGATTTTCCTTTCGTGGAGGGGGTGGCTTAGCGGTCGCTGCGGTAGCGTTCGAGCTTTTCCGCGTTGACCCCGGTGCCCACGCCGGAGCCCTCGGGCACCCGGATGCGCCCTTCGATGATCTGCAGGGGTTCGGCCAGCAGGTCGTCCGCCATGTCCAGGTAGTTCGACAGTTCCGCGGCGCGCTTGGCAGTGTGGGCGAACGCGGCGCCGAACACCACCGAAGCCACCGTGCCCACCTGGGTGTCGATCTGGTTGCCGATGTAAACGTCGATGCCCATGCCCTCGGCCATCCCCACGATCTTGGCCGCCTCGGTAAATCCGGAGCGGGCCGTTTTGACCGCCAGCAGGTTGGCGCCGCCGTTGAGGATTTCCCGGGCGGCCTCGCCGAGGTTGGGGGCGGATTCGTCCGCGGCGATGGGGATGGGGGAGTTGGCAACGAGCCGACGGCGGCCCAGGACTTCGCGGGCGTCGTCCGGCTCCTCGAGGAATTGCAGGCCCAAGTCCGCGGTGCGGCGCAGCACCTCCGCGGCCTCATTCGCGGACCAGCCCCGGTTGGCGTCCATGTACAGTTCGGCGTCCCCGCCGAGGCCCTCGCGCAGCACGCGGGCCGCCTCGATGTCCAGGTGGACGGGGCGCCGACCGGTCTTGAGCTTGAACGTGTTGATGCCGTAGGTCTCGCGGAACTCCAGTGCCAGGTCGAGCAGTTCCTGGGCGGGCTTGAAGCCGAGCATGTGGGAGACGCGCAGCGAATCGGTGTAGCCGCCCAGCAGCTTGGTCACCGGCTGCCCCAGCGTCTTGCCGATGACGTCCCACAGGGCGATATCCACGGCGCCCTTGGCGGTCTGGTTGTGGACGGTGCGGTAGAGGATCTCCTGGATCTTCTCCCGGTCAAAAATGTCGACGCCGACCAGTTGCGGAGCGAACATATCCTGCACCACCGCGACGATGGACTTTTGCGTCTCGCCATAGGTGTATGGGCGCGGCGGGGCGTCCGCGAGGCCCACCACGCCGTCGTCGGTGCGGAGCCGGACCAACACGTGGTCAGCCTCGTGGACGGATCCGGAGGCGAAATGCAGCGGGTGGCGGTAGGGGATCGAGTAAGGAATCGCCTCAATGGCTGCGATTTTCATGACGGGGAAAGCCTTTCATCGGTGGGAAGCGGGACTGGCCCGGCGGCCGGGTCGGGCAGCGGCTGCGCGGCTATGGCGGTGCCGACGACGTCCAAAAAGTTCTGCAGCAGGGTGGAGTGGTTTCCGCGCAGCCAGGCGACAGCGAGTTCCACGGAAGGGACGTTTTCGATCTCCCGGTAAGCAACGCCGTCGAGCTGGAAAGCCCGCACCCGGGACGGCATGACCGCCACACCGCCGCCGGCGGCAACGAATGCCAGCATCGTGGAGGTCTCGCCAACAACCTGGGTGATGCGCGGTTGGAAGCCGGCTTGGCGGCACAGGTCGGAGGTGATGCGGTAGAGCACGGACTCGGGCGCATATGCGATGAAGTCCTGATCCTGCAGTTCATGCATCGACACCGACCTGTCCTCCGCCAGTGCGCTGAATGAGGGAACCGCGACGACCAGCGGCTCCTGGGCGACGACGCGGTAGTCGATCTCTTGGGATGAGACGGGGGGACGCAGCAGTGCTGCGTCCAAAGTTCCGTCGCGAAGACCTGCTTCCATGGACGGGGTGAGCATCTCGCCGTTCAACGCCAGGGACAGGCCGGGCAGGACCTGCTTGGCAAGGCGTGCGATCTGGGGCATGACGCCGTAGGTTGCAGACCCTGAAAATCCCACCCGGAGGACACCGGTGGCACCCTTGCCCACCTGGTACACGTCCGCCTCGAGCGTCCCTATGTCGTTAACGATCTGCCGTCCCCGGTCAAGCAGGAGCTGCCCCGCGGCCGTGAGGTCCACGCGCCGGGTGGTGCGGTTGAGCAGGCGGACCCCCAGCTGCTCCTCCAGCTGGCGGATCTGTTGGGAGAGGGGCGGCTGGGCCATGTGGAGGCGCTTGGCCGCCCGGCCGAAATGCCGCTCTTCCGCCACCGCAATGAAGTAGTTCAGCTGCCGGATGTCCACTGTGGTGCCCTCCCGTGCGTCATCCCAAGGGCCAGCCTTGGACGTGTATTGATTCAAAGAATAACCCTAAAAGGACCTACTAGTGCATTCTTTCGACACAATGACGTCCAAGGCAGGCCGCTGCACGCTACTGGGGCTGCTTCACCTCTACGTTGGATTCGGTGCGGTGCCCGGCGATCTCCTCGACCTTGTGTTCGGCTTCCTCCAGCTTGCGCTGGTGCGGGACCAGGACCGTGACCAGGGCGCCAAGGAGGGCAACGCCTCCGTAGATGTAGAAGGCGGTGGAGCCGCCGATGCCCGCTGCCGCGAGCCAGCCGCCGATGATCGGACCGAGTACGCCGCCCAGCCGCCCCACGCTGGCGCACCAGGCCACGCCGGCTGCGCGGGCGTTGGTGGTGAAGTAGTTGGACTGGAACCCATAGATCAGCACCTGGGTGCCCAGCGTTCCAACACCGGCCACGGCAATGAACGTGAAGAGCATCGGCAGCGGGAGATTGAAGGTCATGAGGACCAGCGAAACGGTGGCAAGCCCGAAAGTTGTGGCGATGACCCGCTGCGGGCCGCTCTTGTCCGCCAGCCGGGAGGCGACCAGCCCGCCCGCCACCGCGCCGAGGTTCAGCGCCAGCGGGAAGAACAGGGAGTAGGTCCGGCCGTAGCCGTAGCCCTCCATGATCTTGGGGAGCCAGGTGTTGAGGCCGTAGGTGAGGAGGAGGCCGCAGAAGGACATGAGCCCCAGCAGGACCGAGGCCAGCGCGAACTGCTTGGAGAAGACCGCGGCGAACCCGGACTTCTGCGGCGCCGCACCGGCTTCGAGGATGATGCGTTCTTCAAGCAGCGGCACACCGGTGCGCTTCGCGGCGGCCACGGCCTCCGCTTCCCGGCCACGGGACAGGAGCCAGCGGGGGGACTCGGGGAGTTTGCGCCAGGCGATGGGGAGCAGGATGACCAGCGGCAGTGCGCCGATGATGAACAGGCCCCGCCAGCCGAGGCTCTCGTGGAACAGGATGCCCATGATGGAGGCAACCACGCCGCCTGCAGGGACGCCGGAGTACACGATGGCGTTGTAGAACTGGCGGCGTCCGGCGGGTGCAAATTCGGCCATGGTGGCGCCGGCGCTGGCAATGACAACGCCCAGGCCAAGGCCCGTGATGAACCGCATGGCACCGAAGGCCGGCACGGTGCTGGCCAGTGCGGTGATGAACATGCCCACCGAGAACCAGGCGATGCCCAGGAGCATCAGCCGGCGGCGGCCGAAGAAGTCGCCCACGGCGCCGCAGACCAGCGATCCCACCAGCACACCGATGAGGGCCCAGGAGCCCAGGAGGCCGGCGGTGGCTACGTCGAACTGTCCGATCTGGCCGGGGTCCGCCAGGAGTCCCGGCAGGACGGTGCCGTAGATGACAAGGTCGTAGCCGTCAAAGACCAGCGCCGTGCAGATGATGAAGGCCACCCAGTTGGCGGTACGGGCCTCCTTTTGTGGATTTTCAGCGATAACCGCGTGCGGTTGTGTCATGTCCGGCTCCTCTCAAGGGGTGGTTGCGTGCGCTGGCACGACTCTGGGCCAGCGGCCGTTTCCGGGTTCCCTTCAGCCTGACAGGTGTGTGACGCAGGACATATGAGGTAAATACCCGGGGTTCCGCTCGGGGGTTATTAATTATCTTTCTTAGACTAGTAGGCCACTCTTGGAGATCAATAGCTATAAATGGCGGTCAGCGGGGGGCGGCCGCGCGCTGAGCGTACTGGCTGCCGTCCCCCGTAATCAATCGAGAGGATCCCGGTATGGAAGAACGGCGCCGGAACAGTAGTCCCGGGGGTGGGGCCGCAGCTAGGCTGACCAAATGATCACTCCCGCACGCCTGCACTCGGACCTGTCCCGCCTGGGCAGGGAAACCGACATGTTCCTTGCCACCGTCGCGTCCCTTTCGGACGATGAAATGGCGTCCGCGTCCTTGTGTGAAGGATGGTCCAGGGCGCACGTGATCGGCCACGTCGCCGCCAACGGACGGGCGCTGGTCCAGCTCATCGACTGGGCGGCCGCAGGGGAACAGCGCCGGCTTTACGCCTCGCCCGAAGCCCGCGCCGATGCCATCTCCGCCCTGGCAGCGCTGCCCCGGGAGGAGTTGCTGGAGGAGCTGCGGGCCTCGGCCAAACACTTCGCCGAGCAGGCGCAGCGGCTGGCCGGCGCGCTCGTTGCTCCGGAAGTCGAGGTTGACGGCGGTCCACTTCCGGCAACGTCCATCGTGGCGCTCCGGATCGCGGAAGTGGTGGTGCATCACCATGACCTGGACACCGCCTGGACCATCGAGGAAGCCGACCCGGACTCGCTGCTGGATGCCCTCGAGGCCGTAGTGCGTTCGCTGGGCGCCAAGGAGGTGCCGGGCATGACCCTGGTCACCGAGGAGCGGGACCAGTGGATTATCGGCAACGGCGCGCTGCGTGTTGAGTCCGACCGTGAGGGCTTGCTCCAGTGGCTGGCGCGAGGAGATGCCACGCATATCGAGGCGGAGGGCCAGGTGCCGGCACCGCCGGCATGGTGAGCCAGGCGGCGAACCGGAACCATCGAGGGACCTGCACGCAGGGTCGATCGCGAGGGTGATCTTGGCAGCAGTGTGCGGTTCATTTTCAGCTTCGCCACGACTATGGTGCCGTTTTTGGAGTCCTTCCCGCCGCAAGGACAGGGGACTTTGATGTCATCGCGGTGCTTGACCTTCGGCCGCAGGCCGGGCCGCCGGGGAAGGAAGCGGCTGACCACCCGTTTCCGGTGGCTGACTGCTGGGAGCTGTTCTCAGCCGCTGAAGGCGCCGAGGCCCAGGCTGCCAGACGCTAACTTCCGCAGTCACTGCCGCAGCCAACGATAAGCGCCACAATCAAAAGCCACTTCTTCAGGTGCCTTGTGCGTAAAGACCCGATCCAAAACTAGACCACGAGTTGCCGGGCCAGAGGGCATGGACGAGAAGTTGCAGATCCGCGGGCGGTCCTAATTCAGTCGTTCCCGGGACCAGATACCCGCCCGGGACGGCGGGCCGTCGCTCACCTGGCATCGCCGACCTGCGCCCCGGGTTGGACGAGTGCATGACGGATTTAGGCTAGAGCATCTGCGTGAAAGATGGCGGCTGCGGCCCTTGAAGCGGGCGAGTCCCCAGTCGACGTCACGCGGTGGGCTCGGTGGCTGGTCCATGAATCTTCGCGTTCCCGAAGACCATGATCCCCGTCCGGAGCAGCTTGCAGCCGAGGAGAACACTTCCAAGTCCGCGCTCCTGCTCCAAGGGGCTGAATTGGTTTTGCAGCACCACGCGCGCCGTCGTGAGATCAGCGAAGGACTGGATTTTGTGATGGGCCATGACGCCGAACTGCCTACCCGCCTTGAAGACGCGCGACAGCGCACCTCGATATTGAGGACGGTCTCCAGGTTATTGATCGGTACGGCTTTCACATCCGGGACGTCGGACTGCTCGGCTCGGCTCTGGCCCGGCCCGGGACGACTGTCTGGGGCGCCGAAGCCGACCTTTCGACTTCACGACCGACGACGGCTTTGACCTCATAGTCGGCGTGGCCGCCGGCGTCATCGATCTGCGGAAGTCTGCCACGCTGATATCGCGGCACTTGCTCCCACGCTAGACCGGACCGGGCCCCCGGTAGGAAGTACTCCGATGCGTTTCCGTAAAGCGACGGGGACCAGACGTCAGGTTCCCTCTCCTCCTACCGCCTTTCACTGCTGGGATGACACAGCACCGAGGTGATGCTCGCCGACGCACGCGACTCAAAATGCCGGTGTCACCCGCTGATTGCCCTGCGGATGACACCGGCATAGTGATTTTGAAAAGCCCTTTAGTGCACGCGGGCCTTGTCAGCTGAGTCCGCAGCGGAGTCAGATGCCGCATCGAGGCGGCCGCGGACACGCTTCACGGTTTCGGGTGCCATGATTGCCGAGGCCACGGTGATGACACCGATGACGCTGAAGTACAGGATCACCCAGCCGGGTTCGCCATTTCCGGCGTTGAGCAGGGCCACGGCTACCAGCGGTGCGATGCCGCCGGCCAGGACGGACCCGAACTGGTAGCCCATGGAAGCGCCGCTGTAACGCAGCTTCGTGGAGAAGAGCTCGGCGAAGAAGGCAGCCTGCGGGCCATACATCGAGTTGTGGAAGACCGCGAGGCCGATGACGATGGCCAGGGTTGCCAGCAGCGCGCTTCCGGTGTCGGTCATGACGAAGTAGAGCGGGAAGAACAGCAGTCCGCCGATGGACCCGAACAGGTAGAGCGGCTTGCGGCCGATGCGGTCCGACAGTGCGGCCCACAGCGGCACCGCGATGACGCCGATGGCGGACGCGATCAGCACGGACATGGAGCCTTGGTTGGCGCGCTCGGCACCGAAGGTCCGCATGATGTAGACCACGGAGAAGGTGGTGTACAGGTAGAAGGCGGAGTTCTCTGCCAAGCGCATGCCGACGACCAGCCAGACGCCCTTGGTTTCCTTCTTCAGGGCTTCGCCCAGCGGGTTGTGAGCGGTCTGCTTTTTCGCGATGAGGTCTTTGAAGTCCTCGGAGTCCTCGAGCTTCGCCCGGACGACCAGGCCCACGACGATCAGGAGCACGCTCAGCAGGAAGGGAATGCGCCAGGCCCAGGCGTCAAAGACGTCGGCCGGAACGCTGCCCTTGACGGCCAGAACGGAGGAGTTGGCGAGTAGCATGCCTGCAGGGACGCCCATCTGGGTGAAGCTGCCGAAGAATCCGCGTCGGCCCTCCGGGGCGTGTTCGGTGGAGATGATGGCTGCTCCTGCCCATTCGGCGCCGGCGCCAAAGCCCTGCATGAGGCGGAGCACAGTGAGCAGGATGGGAGCCCAGACGCCGATCTGGGAGTAGGTCGGGAGAAGACCCATGGCCAGTGTGGCGAAGCCCATCAGGAGCAGGGACAGCACCAGCATCGGCTTGCGGCCGATCTTGTCCCCGTAGTGCCCGGCGAACATGCCGCCGAAGGGACGGGCCACGAAGCCGACAGCGTAGGTGAGGAACGCGAGCAGAAGCCCGGTGGCCGGGTCCTGCTCCGGGAAGTAGAGCCGGCTGAAGACACCGGTGGCGGCCAGGAGGCCGAATATGTAGTAGTCGTACCACTCAATGGTGGTGCCGGCGAAGCTGGCCACGGACACGCGCCAGGGCACTCGTTTTGCCTTGGGCGCAGTGGTTGAAGGGAGCGTCATTGGTCTTTTCTTTCGATGGTCAAACAGAGTAGTTGAAGGACGGTGGGTTATGGGTGGGGACCCGGTTCACCAGTCCACGGCGATGTACTTGGTCTCAGTGAAGTCCAGCAGGCCCTGGTGGGCGCCTTCACGGCCCAGCCCGCTTTGCTTGACGCCGCCGAACGGGGCAGCCGGGTCAGATACCAGGCCGCGGTTCAGGGCGACCATTCCGCTTTCGATGCGTTCGGAGACCCGCAGCCCGCGGCGGAGGTCCTCCGTGAAGACGTACGCGGCGAGGCCGTACTCGGAGTCGTTGGCCGCTGCGATGGCTTCTTCTTCAGTGTCGAACCCGATGATGGAGGCTACTGGTCCGAAGATTTCCTCGCTGACCATGCGTGCGTGCAGCGGCACGTTGGTCACAACCGTGGGCGGGTAGTAGTAGCCGTCCGCTTCCGGCAACTGTCCGCCGGTGAGCAGGCGCGCACCTTGGTCGAGGGCGTCGCGCACCAGGGCGTCGACCTTCAGGACGCTCGCTTCATCGACGAGGGGGCCGACCTCGGTGGAGGGATCGGTGCCCGGACCGACGGTGAGGGCGGCCATGCGGGCGGTCAGGCGGCTGGCGAACTCGGCCTGGATTCCGCGCTGGACGTAGATCCGGTTGGCCGCCGTGCAGGCCTGGCCCCCGTTGCGCATCTTGGCGACCATGACGCCGTCGATGGCCTTGTCCAGGTCGGCGTCCTCGAACACCAGGAACGGTGCGTTGCCACCGAGCTCCATCGAGCACTTGAGCACATTGTCGGCGGCCTGGCGCAGCAGGTGCCGGCCAACGCCGGTGGAGCCCGTGAAGGACAGCTTGCGCACCCTGGGATCGGCGAGGATCGGCGTCATGACATCGCTTGTCTTGCTTGTGGTTACAACATTTACGACGCCGGCCGGAACCCCCGCGTCGACCATCAGCTGGGCGATCGCCAAGGACGTCAGGGGAGTGAGGGTAGCCGGCTTGAGCACGGCCGTGCAGCCGGCGGCAAGCGCCGGTGCGAGCTTGCGCGTGGCCATGGCGGCGGGAAAATTCCACGGCGTGATCAGGACACATACGCCGATGGGCTGGTGCTGGACGAGGATGCGGTTGGCTCCGGACGGTGAGACGGACACATCGCCGATGATGCGGACGGCCTCCTCCGCATACCAGCGGAAGAACTCGGCGGCGTAGGCCACCTCTCCGCGGGCGTCGGGAAGCGCCTTGCCGTTTTCGAGGGAGATGAGGCGGGCTAGTTCTTCGCTGCGTTCGGTCATCAGGTCAAAGCAGCGGCTGAGGATATCGGCGCGCCGGCGCGGGGCAGTGGCGGCCCATTCGGAGAGTGCAGCCGCGGCAGCGTCGACGGCGGCGAGACCGTCCGCGACGTCGGCGTCGGCAATCGCTGTGATGGCGGTGGCGTCGGAGGGGTTGACGACGTCGACGGTTCCGCCGCTTGCGGCGTCCCGCCATTGACCCGCGATGAGCAGCTGGCGGGGGACGGTCAGTCCTTCGAGATCAAGCGGTTCCCCGGTGGAAAGGAGAGTCATGGGTAAGCCTTTGCTTCTGGTGTTGGGAAGTTGGCGTCAGCGGATGGTGCGGTCGCCCGTGAAGGCGGCCTGCACGATGGAGCTGACGGCTTGGAGGTCGAGCGGCACCGGGTTGTTGTCGATGAGCCGCTTGGAGTTCAGTGACAGTGTGGCGATCCGGTCAAGGTCGCTTTCCTTCACACCGAGTTCCTCCAGCGTGGAGGGCAGTTCGATGGCGGCAATTACTTCGTCGATGGCCTCGACGCCGGCGGCCGCTGCGCTCCTGGCGTCCATGCCCTTGGTGTCGCGTCCAAGGGCGTCAGCGATCTGTCCCAGCTGCGGAATAATCGCGCTGAAGTTGTGGCGGACGACGTAGGGCAGCAGGAGTCCGACGCCGATGCCATGGGGCGTGTGCGTCAGCGCGCCGACCGGGTACTGGATGGCGTGCGCGGCGGCGGTTCCGGCGTTGCTGAGGACGATGCCGCCGTAGAGTGCAGCCAGCATCATGTCGCCGCGGGCGTCGACGTTGCCTGGATCCTTGTAGGCGGTGGCGAGGCTGCGGCCTACCAGCCGGATTCCGTCCAGCGCGAGGGAGTCCGTCAGGACATTCTTGCCCACGAAAACGCGTTCGTTGGCAAGGGTCCGGGTGGGCTCGCGGGTGATTGCGGTGAACGATTCGACCAAGTGCACGAAGGTATCCGCGCCGGTCGCCGCGGTTAGTGACGGCGGGCAGGAGTAGGTGAGCTCGGGGTCGCAAACGGAAGCGAACGGAATGATGTGGGGGCTGGAGATGCCCATTTTCATCCCAAGCCCGGGGTCGGACACCACAGCGATGGCTGTGGCCTCCGAGCCTGTGCCCGCCGTCGTCGGCAGTGCAATGACAGGCTTGACGGGGCCGGGGACAGCGAATTCGCCGTAGTAATCGCTGGGTTGGCCTCCGTGGGTCAGCAGGACAGAGACCACTTTGGCCATGTCCATGCAGCTTCCGCCGCCGAAACCGATGATGACGTTTATGTCCTGGCCTTTGAGTTCTTCAACGCAGGCGATGATCCCCGGCGTCGGGAGTTCCGCCTCGGTTTCACCGAAGACGCGGACGGAGAGGTTCCGGCTCTCCAAGCTCCGGACCAGCGCCTGCAGCTCCTCCGAGGCGGCAAGCCGCGCGTCGGTGCAGACGAGGACCTGATCGCCGAACTCTGCAGCGATATCGGCGACAGCGAAGCGCTGCTGGGCGCCGACGACGATGTTCCTCGGCAGCCGCAGGACGCCGAAGGTAGTGGGATGAATGCCCGCCGCATGCGCACACGACATTGTGACTAACTCCTAAAGGTGGGGGTCTTCGGCTACCTGAAAGGTGCCGCAGATCCCATGGTTCCAGAGTCGTGTGATGCATGATATGGATGTTCATGCCACATTGGATCCGTTGTCATGTGGCGAAGTGACACTGTCAGTGCCGACGCCGACTGTCAGGGGGTGCGCCCGCCCACTCCTGCTGATTGCAGCCGCCACAGCCGCAAGGCGACGTGTACGTCCAAGGAACGTCCGCCCCGGCGCCAGCTTTCGCCAAGGACGTTGTCGATCCGGTCCAGCCGCTGCCGCAATGTGTTGGTGTGGATATGCAGGGCGTTGGCAGCGGCTGCGGTGGAGCCATCGTTTTCCAGGAAGGTCCACGCCGTCGGAACCAGCTGCGTACCGCGCCGTCTGTCGTAGTCCAGGAGCGGGCCGAGCTGGGCGGCCAGCAGTTGTGCGGCAAACGGGCTCTCCATGGCACCGAGGAGCATGCCGGCTGTGCCGAGTGCAGCTTTGTCCGCTGCCTCGCCGTGCCGTGCCAACGCCTGCAGTGCACGCAACACGGCGTGGGCCTCGGCGTGGGCCGCCGACAGCCGGGAGAATCCCGTCACAGTTTCCGATGAGCCGACACTGGCCTCGATGCGCTGCCGCTTGAGGGCGTCGACAATTTCTTGGCCACTAGCGGTACTCCCGGGCAATGCAGGGGTTCCGGGTCTGGCAGCGGAAAACGGAGGGGGCTCAATCATGCACAGGTGCGATTCGTGCAGTGCTGTGATTCCTGCGCGGCCCTCGGTGTGCCGCCTGAGCACTGCCAGGGCGCGCTGTCGCTGGTCGTCCCGGACTCCTACGACTCTGACGACGAGTTGGAGGTTGTCGGCGAGTCCGAACCGGCTCGCCCTCCTTTTCATGGCTTCAACATTCTCAGGCCGGGGGTTCAGGAGCTCATCGATGAGTTCCAGTTGCAGGCGGTACTGCGCTTCCTGGTATGTGCGCTCAAAAAGCAGTGCTGCGCTGAGCACCAGGGCGCTGCGCTCAAGTATGGCGGTCCGGTCTTGCGTGAGATGCCCGGCAACCACCAGCGATGCGAGATGCTGGTCGCCGGCAACGGCGGACATCACGGTGTAGTCGCGGTCATTGACATTGAAGGGCACGGGCAGCGTCCGCGCAGCTGACATCTCGGCTGCGCTCAACGCCGCCGGGCTGCCGAAGTCGGAACCAGGCATGAGCCCAGCCATCGGTTCGCCCATTGGCGAGACCACGAAAACTTCGCTGTCCATGGACTCGGTCAGTAGCCGCAGCAGGGCGGGTAGGGTGTCAGTGGAAGCGAGAGTTTCCATCAGCCGCTGGTCAAGTGACGAAAGCTCCTCCAGCGCCCTGACATGCGCAAGGTTCTCGCGCTGGGCCTGGTCCAGGCGTGCGACGGTATCAGCCATTTCGGTGAAATGCCGGGCGTTTTCCAGCGCAACCGCGGCATGGGTTCCGATGGATTCCATGAGGGCGACGTCGTCACTGCTGAAGGTGTGTACGTGCCGGTCGGCGACGAGAAGCGCACCGATCACCTTGCCTTCGACCCGCAAGGGGACGCCCATGATGGCTTTGACGCCCTCTGCCGCAACGGCGGCGTCACTCGATTCGAGGTGTGACTTGGTTTGGTCGATCAGGTAGTCAGCGCTCTGTGAAGGTGCCTCTCCGGTGGCTACTGCGCCGAGGACGCCCTCCCCGAGGGGCATCCGGATGTTGCGGAACAGCGCGGTCGCGGCCCCGTCCGTCACCCGGATGTATGATTCCCCGGTCCCATAGTCATTCAGGCTCAGGTAGGCGATGTCGCTGCCGATAAGGGAGCGGGTCCTGCGCACGATGGCTTTCAGGACAGCTTCAACATCGCGGATACCTGTCAGATCGGTGGCAGTGTCGTACAGCACCCGAAGAAGGCCTTCACGCCTGCTGGCTTCCCAAAGCCTCGCATTGAGGCTGCGAGCAGCTGCTGTCGTCGCCCGATCGATCAGGCTCTTGGCCTGCATGTCTGCCAGCTGTGTTTCCAGATCCTCAGCAGAAACACCGTCTACCAGGAGCGACAAAAGCCGTCCCAAGGCAGTGCCATCTACGGAAGCGGCACTCACACGGACGGGCGGACTCTCGTGTGCACGCATAGGGCCCATGGTAGCCGCCCCCGCCTAGTACGAATGCCGCCGCGAGTTAGTCGCAGCTGCTGAAAGCGGTGTCGGGAGGTGTTCGACGGCGCGAGGCCCTCGGCCGTGCCGCTCCCGACCTCATCGGCTCACCCTTGGAAAGCTGCAGCCGCCGGATAATCTGGCGGGAGTCCCTCCCCCAGCAAATTCGAGCGGGGAGCGCTCAGGCGATTTTCGCATATCGCGATCCTTCGCTTTGAACGCCTGTTCCGTGGCTACCCGACCAGATTTAGCCCGGCGGCAGGGGCGATTTCACCGAGAGTGAGGTCCGAACGGCCGGAACGCACTGGCACTCGACAACTCCAGCCTTCTCAGGTACGCAGACAAAACCTGTGTTTTGTCATGCACCGTACGTTCCTACCCGCTGGCCAGTCAGAGCCGCCCAACCCAAACATGCAGATTAGGTTTGTGGCCTCCCTGAATTACCGTCAAGAAATTCGACCCAGCATGTACAGGCGTTAGGGGTTCAGTGACTCGCGCAATTGTTTCAGGGCGACATGAACGTCTGTCTCTGATCGGTGGATCTCTCTTACATTCATGCCGGTAAACTCTTTGACCGCGCGACGCATGGCTTGCACATTCGTGAAGCCACACAGTGCCGCAATTTCTGAGTAGGTAAGCCGGTGGGTATCGGTTTGAAGGAGGAGCTCCAGCGCTTTCCGCGTTCTCAGGGCGCGAATACGCTCACCTAGGCGGAGTTCGTCATTCTCGAAGAAGTAGAACAGAGAGCGACGGGAGAGATTGAACTTTTCGGCGACCATAGCCACATCGAGATCGGGGTTGTCGTAGCTGGCATCAAGGTATTTCTTCACCTCGCGACTTAGGGCCGGTTTCTGCGCCGCATCGTCGACCGGCGTTTCGAGCAGGGAGCCGACCAGAGTTGCCATCACGGAACGAAGGATGTCTGCCGTTCCGGATGTCTCCTTGTCGATGCCAGGCCGCTTCCAGGACATCAGAGCAGGGATCACGAAAGTGCCCACAATTGGGTGCCTTGCCAGGTCAGGCAGGCGAAGCAGGGAGCGCAGTTGGGCCTCGCTCACATTCAGGCTGCTGCGGTTGATGTTGAGCTGCAAGGCGTGAAAACCTTCGGGCGCGTCGAAACTTCCGCCCAGCGAGGTATCAATGAACCTGACGGAGCCCGGTGATACTGGCTCAGGTGCGCCGTTGAGAGCGAGGGTCAGCCCCGGCGCCTTGCGGAAGTAGGCCAGGCGCAGATCCGTGGTGTCGGGATTCGGCGCCCACGAGCCCAAAGCGGGGCCGTTGAACATTTCTATGAGACTGAAACCCGGACCGGCAAGATTAATAGCTGAAGGATTAAAGGACACAGGAGTGCGACGTGCCGACTTTTCCAACCGCATTGGGGTTTCGACGGCGTTACCATACCAAGCTCGCCAATGTTCGAACCTTTGTTCGGGATTAAGCCCTTCCGGCACTGCGTATCGCACCAGGCGGCCGCTGCCCCCGGTGGCGGATTGAGGCATGCCATCACCCTCCTTGACCAGCTGAACCATCATGGCGGCCATGAGAACGGCCACGGCGTCTTAAGGAAGCGTTGCTGTGTCTCATGGGACCGGCCAGAAAGGACCTCAGCTATTAGCACTATTTTACTCGTACAACTTTGATTGGTTCGCTGATGGGTGCAATTGCTGGCACCCACGCAAGGAGTATTGTCGCCGCCTTGACGCTGGGTGAGCATGCCCTTGAATAGGGCGGGGGCTCGGAGAAACGACCCAACCCGCCGCTTTACACCCTGGCGAGGCTGTCGTCCGCATCTTCATTCGGAGACGTGATCAAGGAAATGCGTCCTGCAATTGTCCGGCCACCGTGCCACGGAGCTGATGGGATGTTTGGGCGACCTGTTCCACTTTCTGCGGACTGTGAGAATCTTCGCGTCCGGCGGCAAGCAGCCTGGTTGCGAGGTCATTGACTCGGTGAGGGGCGAGGGCATATTCGACGGCCAAGATACTGGCACCAACAACTCCGGCTTCCGGCCCCGTCTCGGATTGCGTGATATTTAGGTGCTGGGTTGCTAACGGTGTTGAGCGTGCGTAGACCGTTTCGCGGATCCCGGCGATCAGATGTTCTCCGGATTGTGCAAGCGATCCGCCCACGACGATCAGGGAGGGGTTGATGAGGCTCACGCACATGTTGAGCATTTCTCCGATGTCGCGTCCGGCCTGGCGGACGGCTTGAATCGCGGCCAAATCACCGGAACGGACGAGTGTGACGACGTCGTTTCCTGTGATGGCCTCGAGTCCGTTCCCGCGGAGTTGCGCGGCGATGGCGGGGGCGCCTGCTATGGCTTCCAGGCATGCAGTCTTGCCGCAGCGACATAGAATTCCTGCTCCTCTGGAGACAGCGATATGGCCGACGTCTCCAGCGACCCCTGCCGCGCCTCGCTGTAATATGCCTCCACTGACCACTCCCGAGCCGATACCGGTGGCGACTTTGAGGAAGATCATGTTGTCCTCATTGGGCCAGCGCGTCGCCCGCTCCCCGAGGGCCATGAGGTTGACGTCGTTATCGACGAGGACGGGAACGTCCAAGGTCTGCTGAATGTGAGCGGGGACGTCGAATCCGTCCCATCCGGGCATGATCGGGGGGCTGATTGGCTTTCCGGTGGAGTGTTCTACCGGTCCGGGCAGCCCGATGCCGACGGCGAGGATGTCGGCTGCTGGGCGCTTCATCGCTTTCAATTGGCCTGTCAGGGTCATTGTTAGCCAGTCCAGAACGGGCTCCGGTCCGGACGAAATTTCAAGTCGTTCAGTGCTTTCCGTGAGCACCCTTCCGGACAGGTCGGTGAGAGCCATGGTCGCGTGTGTGGCGCCGACGTCAGCGGCGGCGGCCAACCCTGCACCCGGATTGAAGGCCAGTCGTGCTGAGGGGCGGCCTCCCGTGGAAGGCGCGCCCGATACGGGCGCAACCAGTCCGAGTCGTAGGAGCGGTTCAAGGCGGGAACTGATGGCACCCGTCCCAGGCCCGTCATTCCGGCCAGGTCCGCCCTGGTTCGCGGACGTCCGTCCCGCAGGATTTGCAAAAGTTCGCCGGGGCCGCCGTTGTCCATGTCTCTCCATTCCGGGGCTCATAAGGTGAATCGTGAGACGGGGTCTTGACCTCAGGCTCACCCGACCCCGAGGGGCCCTTATCTCCACCCCAGTGTCAGTCGCCTGCACATTCCCGTCCACTCGTCGATGCCTGAAGCATCAAAAAGTGCAACTTCGGTGTGCATTCCATGCCCAGCAGCGTCAAAAGGTGCAGACTTTTGCCGGGTGACTGACGAAAGCCCTGTGGGTCATGTCACTGTTTCGGCATGGAAAACCACAGAACCACGACAGCCCCCTCCCGGTTACGGGCCGGGTTCGTCGGCGCCGGGTTCATGGCTGAGGTGCATAGCCGGGCCGCCCGTGCTGCCGGGGCGGAAATCGCCGGCATCGCATCCTCGAGCCCTGCCAGCGCCGCCCGCGCCAGAGACCGTCTGGGCATCGCGCAGGCTTACGCCTCCGTCCAGGACCTCATCGAAGACGATGCGATCGATGTCATCCACGTCTGTACCCCGAATGCAACCCACCTTGAGCTAGCAGACGCAGCGCTGAAGGCCGGCAAGCACGTTGTCTGCGAGAAGCCTCTGGCCACCAACGTGAAGGATGCCACCCATCTGGTGGAGCTCGCTGCTTCGGCCGGAATGGTCGCGACCGTTCCCTTCGTCTACCGGTTCCACCCCATGGTCCGGGAAGCCCGGGCACGTATTGCATCCGGACAGACGGGACGGATCTCCACCATCCAAGGGTCCTATCTTCAGGACTGGCTGCTGTCCAGGGACGATGACAACTGGCGGGTTGACGCCGGTCTCGGTGGCCCTTCACGCGCGTTTGCTGACATCGGCTCCCACCTGTGCGACCTGATCGAATTTGTCACTAATGACCGGATCACCCGGATCGGTGCTGTTAGCCGCACACTGTTTTCTGGCCGGGCAAACCACGAGGAGATCCAGACCGAGGACCTCGTTGCGGCTGTATTCGCAACGGATACCGGCGCTGTGGGAAACCTACTGGTCAGCCAGGTCGCCCCGGGCCGGAAAAACCGGCTGATGATCGAGATCTCTGGCACCGAAAGCACCGTGCAGTTTGACCAGGAAGCGCCGGAGACGTTGTGGCTTGGCAAACGGGCCGGCTCCGAGCTGCTGGTCCGTGACCCGGACGCGCTTAGCCCCGAAGCGGCACGGCTCAGTGTCCTGCCAGCAGGGCATCCGCAGGGTTATCAAGATGCATTCAATGCATTTGTCGCTGATACCTACGCCGCAATCCAAGGGGACATCCGCGACGGCCTTCCCACCTTCCGCGACGGCCTTAGGTCAGCTGTCCTCACCGAAAGCATCATCGAGTCCAGCAAGTGCGGCGAGTGGGTCGACGTCAAAGAGGTGAAAGAACTAGAAGGAGCGCGGTAATGAGACGGGCATGTACCCGAGCGCAGGGTAACCAGGATGCGCCCAATGCCTACCTCACCGACACCTACCGCAGTGTTAGAGATGACACTCCGGACGGTTTGTACGTCTCAGGGGGCGGGTACCGTGCCGCCCTACCTACCGGTGCATTGCTCCGATCCCACCAAACCGGAGCGTGGGTGGAAACCCGCTTCCATGCTCCGTCCCTCTCCCTGACGCCCTAACGCTCAGGTCCAGCTAGCTCAACGAGGAACTACGATGACCGAATCAATAGCTGTAACAGGCCATGAGGCCACGGCGACGCCGCTCGTCAGTGTCGCTGGTGTGTCCAAGCGCTTTGGCGGCGTAATCGCGATCAAGCGCACTGATATCACCCTTTACCCTGGCGAGGTCCACGCTCTGCTCGGTGAGAATGGCGCGGGCAAGAGCACCTTGGTGAACATTCTCGCAGGCATCGTGCAACCGGACGCCGGCACGCTTACCGTCAACGGCGATACGGTCACGATCCATAATCCGCACGCAGCGCGCGCGCTTGGCATCTCCGTAGTGCACCAGCACCCCGTCGTTTTCCCTGATTTGACAGTCGCTGAGAACATCATGTTTGCCGCGGCTCCGCCTCGTACGGCTGTGCGCAGCTTGGACTGGAGGGCCGTGCAGGCCAACGCCATCCGGGCAATGGAGCGCTTGCAGGTGAAACTGGATCCGCGCGAGCTTGTGCAGAACCTTTCGGCGGCAGACCAGCAGCTGCTGGAGATCGTCAAGGCCCTGAGTGACGACACCGCGTTGCTGATTCTTGATGAACCGACAGCGGCCCTCTCAAAGCACGAAGTCGACCACCTGATGGAGGTGATCCGTCGGCTTAAAAGCCAGGGTGTCGCAATTCTCTTCGTCGGCCACCGGCTCGACGAAGTCTTTGAACTGGCCGACCGCGTAACTGTCTCCCGGGACGGGACGACCATCATCTCCGGACCCGCAGCCGAGTTCACACCCGAATCCGTGGTCACTCACTTGGTCGGACGGACCCTAGAGAGTGTCTTTCCCAAAGAAGAAGTCGAACTCGGGGATGTGCACCTCGAAGTGCGCGATTTCACCCGCAAGGGGGCGTACGAAAACGTCAACTTCACCGTGCGAAAGGGCGAAATCCTTGGCCTGGCGGGGTTGGTGGGAGCTGGCCGCACGGAGATCTCCCGCGGCATCTTCGGGCTGGACCCCGTGGACTCCGGAGAAGTCCTGATCGGGGGCAAGTCCGCACGCATCACCGGACCCGGCGATGCCATGAAGTACAAGATCGCCTATGTACCCGAAGACCGCACCCGTGAGGGCGCCATTTTAGACCAGCCGATCAGCTTCAACCTTTCGCTGGCCGTCCTAGACACTCTTTCCTCGTTTGGTCTCGTCAAGAGCAAGAGCGACAGGGAATTGTCCGCCGATTACATCAAACGTCTGGGCGTCCGGACCAGTGGCCCTGAGCAACTTATCTCTGCGCTTTCGGGCGGAAACCAGCAAAAGGTTGTTCTGGGCAAGTGGCTGGCGACCAACCCTGAGATCCTCATTCTCGACGATCCCACGAAGGGCGTTGACGTCGGGGCGAAGTCTGAGGTCTACAAGATCGTCGGGAGAATGGCTCAGGCCGGGCTGGCAATCATCCTGATCTCCAACGAGCTCGAAGAACTGCTCTCAGTCTCCGACCGCGTCATTACCTTCTATCGCGGCGCCCAAGGCCGCGAGTTCACCGAACGGCCCTTCGACTCCGAAACCGTACTCGCTTCGATGACAGGACAGCATTAGGATGTCGCTCCAAACACTTCAGAAACCGGCATCCCAGCCGTCGTGGAAAAGATTCGTTGCCCGCCGCGAGATCAGCCTGCTTGCCGTACTCGCGTTCCTGTTCATTGTGTTCAGTGTGCTCAGTGACCGATTCGCGAGCGTGAACACGGTAGGTCAGATCCTGAACAACATGGCGATAGTCGTCATTGTCGGCATAGGCCTCGCACTTGTGCTCCTGACACGCAACATTGATGTATCAGTGGGATCCATGGTGGGGCTGACCGCCTACTTCGCCGCGGATTTCGCGGTCAAGAACCCGCAGTTGCCGATCATCGTCGTCGTCCTGGCCTCGTGCCTGCTTGGCCTGGTGCTGGGCAGCATCAACGGGATCATCATCGCAACTTTGCGCGTCCCCTCTATCATGGTCACCCTCGGAACCTTGTATATCTACCGAGGCATTGACTCAATTCTCGCCGGCAGCAACCAGGTCACGGCCCAAAGTCTGCCGAGTGGATACGGGGACCTCGCATCCTGGAGTCTGTTCGGCATTCCCGGCTTGGTGATATACGCCTTCGTCATCGCGATTGCCGCCCACATCTTCATCCGACACACCTTCACCGGCCGCTCCTTTCTCGCCATCGGAAGCAACCCCCTCGCGGCCGAAAAGATGGGCATCCCTGCGAAGCGCCGCATCTTTGTCGCCTTCGCCATCTCCGGGCTGCTCTGCGGCTTGGCCGGAGTGCTGTGGGGAGCCCGCTACGGCACTGTCGATTCATCCGTCGCCTCCGGCTACGAAATCGTCGTCCTTGCCGCAGTAGTTGTTGGTGGCATCAGTGTCAATGGAGGCAGCGGGACGATCGGCGGTGTCATCATCGGTGCTGCCATCCTCAGCGTGATTTCGACCGGGCTTGCCTTGGTCAACGTCTCTCAATTCTGGCTCCAGGCCATTCAGGGCGCCGTGATCATTGCAGCCATCGTTTCCGATTCGATCATCCGAACCCGCGTCGAAGCTCGAGGAGTGAAAGCATGAGCACGCAAACCCTAACCTCCCCACCTACTCAGGGCACCAAAGTACGTCGCCGCGGGCTGCCTGCCTGGTTCGGGGCGTGGGAGATATCTCTGTTGGTGCTGGTTGTTGTCGTAACCGTTATGGCCTCCATCAGCACACCCTATTTCGCGACGGGACCGAATTTCGCTATCACCGCGGGCGGCGTGATCGGACTGGCGCTGATGGTGATTCCCATGACCCTGCTGATGATCGCGGGGAGATCGATTTGTCCGTCGCTTCCGTCTTCGGCCTCACCGGTGTCGTGTTCGGCCTCTGCATCGAAGGTGGGATTCCCCTTCCCGTTTCGGTCGTCATTGGTCTGGTTCTGGGAGCCGTGGCCGGCTTCATCAACGGATGGTTAACCGTGGCCTACGGGTTGCCGTCATTGGTAGTGACGGTCGGGACCCTCGGACTTTACCGTGGCATCGCGTACATTCTGCTCGAAAGCCGGTCCATCAGCGCGCTGCCCGTCGAATTCACGACCTTCTCCCAGGCCAACATTTACGGCACGTACATCCCTTACACCTTTGTGTTGTTTGTTTTGATCGCTGTCTTCGCGGCCGTCGTCCTGCACCGCGGGGCATTCGGCCGCAAGACCTTCGCCGTCGGTTCCAGCGCTGTGGTTTCCCGATTCTCCGGTATCCCCGTACGGCGAATCAAGATCACGCTTTTCTGCCTCTCCGGCACGGTGGCCGCCCTTGCAGGGATGCTGTACGCCGGTTACGTCAGCAGCGCCCGCGCCAACAACGGCACTGGCCTGGAGCTGAGCGTGATCGCCATAGTGCTCATCGGAGGTGTGAGCATGTTCGGCGGCAAGGGTTCCTTCGCCGGCGTCATGCTCTCCCTGGTGCTCGTCACCGTGCTGACCAGCTGGATGAACCTCGGGTTCCTCCCCACCAACGTGCAGAACACCGTTATCGGAGTTCTCATGATCGCCGCGGTCGTGGTTCCTGTGGTTGCCAAAAAAATCAGCGACAGCAGGCCGCTCCGTACGTGAATCTCTTGTCCTCCTCAATCAACGGCGATTGGACCCCGATGAACCAAGACCCCTAAAAGCGTCTGCCAGAGAAGACTATGTGACGAAACAGCACATCGTGACCAAGACACATCCCGACTCACCATGCTCAAGAAAGAATCCCTGATGCACAAAAAAATTACCGCCACAGTGGCTGCAGTTACTCTTGCAGCCGCACTTGCCGCCTGCGCCCCTACGAACGGCGCCGCCCCCGCAGCAGGGGGAGGCAACACGAAGTCCCTCAAAGACTGCACCATGACGATGATCCCGAAGAACACCGACAATCCGTTCTTTGCGGCCGGCGCATACGGTGCGGATGAAGCCGCAACCGACATGGGCGGCAAGAAGATCAACTACACCGGTACAGCCCAGCCCGATGTGCCAGGCCAGATCCAGCGCATCCAGAGCGCCTCCCAGCAAGGCAGCTGCGGTATCGCCGTGTCCGGCCTCGACCCGGACGCGCTTGCACCAGCCTTGACAGCCGCCGCGTCGCAAGGAACCAAAGTAATCAGCTACGATGCAGACGTTAAAAAGGACGCCCGGGCGTTCTGGGTTGCCCCGGCAACGGACGCATCCCTCGGCGTCGCCCAGTTCAAGCTTCTCGCCGAGCAGATGGGCAACAAGGGCAACTACGCAATCATCTCCGCGCAGAGCACCGCAGCGGGCCAGAACGCCTGGATCGCCGCAGCCGCCGAAGAGGCCAAAAAGCCGGAGTACGCCGGCATGAAGCTCGTCAAGACGGTCTACGGCAACGACGTCCCGCAGACGTCCTACGACGCCGCAGTCTCGCTCTTCCAGGCTTACCCTGAGCTGGACGGAATCCTCGCGCCCACCCCCGTTTCCCTCCAGGCCGCTGTGAAGGCGAAGGCCGACCAGAAATTCAACCCGAACCTGGTCATCACCGGTCTCGGCTGGCCGCCCTCTGACGGCGCTCTTCTGAAGAGCGGGGCCGTTAAGTCCTTCGTCCTGTGGAGCCCCCGGGACATGGGCTACCTCTCGTACTACGCCATGGACGCTCTCCTCAGCGGCAAGATCACCGGAAAAGAAGGGGACACGTTCGAGGCGGGCCGGCTCGGAAAACGCACCATCGGAGCCAATGGCGAAGTAGACACTGGCGAACCGCTCGTCTTCACTGCAGAAAACGTCGACAGCCTCATGGATCACTTCAAAACCAAGTAATCGAAGCAGCCCCCCGGTGCCGGCTGAAGCAAGGCAGCCCTTCAGCCGGCACTACCTTTGAATCGGAGTAGACCATGTTCCGCTACACCTATAACACTCTCGTCTATGGCCACGAGCCGCTGGAGATTGGTATCGCCAGGCTTGCAAAGTTCGGCTATGACGGCGTCGAATTTGTTGGTGAGCCTTCGAAGCACGACGCCCGGGAGATCACCGAACAGCTAAAGAAGAACGATGTGGTGGCATCCTCGATCATCAGCATCTTCACACCCGAGCGCGACATCGTCAGCTCTGACGAAGGCACACGCCGGAATGCTATTGCTTACGTCAAAGGTAACGTTGACTACGCCGCTGCCCTCGGCGCCGACGTCGTCACCTTCACACCCACGGCCTGCATGAAGATTTCCCCTGAGACGGACCTCGCTCAGGAATGGGCCTGGGCGGTCGAAGCAGCCCGCTCAGTCGCCGGCTACGCTGCAGATCACGGGATCAGCATCGCCGTCGAACCTTGGAACCGCTACGAGACGTACCTCATCAACAGGGCCGGTAAAGCGGCCGATTTCGTCGATGAAGTCGGCGCGCCCAACATCGGCGTGATGGCCGACACCTTCCACATGAGCATTGAAGAACCAGACATCGCCGAAGCCATTCGCACGGTTGGACACCGCCTGGCCCACGTGCACTTGGCTGATTCGAACCGGGCGGCGCCGGGCTACGGACATCTCGACTTCACGCCGATCATCCAGGCGATCTCCGACGTCGGCTATAAGGGCTGGATTTCGTATGAACTGCTGCCACCAGCCGGTGATGTGTGGAGTGTGCTGTCAGGCGGGGGAGCCCCGGAATTTCTTGATACCTATTCCGAAGCATCCATCAGGCACACTAAAGCCATCGAAGCCACGCTGGAACTTCGCTGATGAGCAGTCAGCTGGGACTCAGCACCTTCGTTCTGGCTTCCCCGTTTTCTGATAAGGACGGGGCTGCCTTCGACCAGATAGCGGGGATGGGATATGACCTGATTGAGGTTTGCGTCGAGGATCCGACACGACTGACCGCAGAGGCACTCAAGGCCCATGCGGCCCGAACGGGACTCGCGATCGGCATTTGTGGAGCGTTCGGCCCTGACCGTGACGTGTCGGCGGAGGACGCGGGGCGCCGGCAGGCCGGCATCGACTACCTCGAAACCTGCATCGACCTGGCGGCCGCGGTCGGTTCCACGCACGTGGCAGGTCCCATGTACGCTCCCACCGGGCAAACACGAATGCTTGATGCGGCCGACAGGGCCGCGCAGTTAAACGCGCAGC
Organism: Arthrobacter sp. UC242_113; assembly: GCF_044054585.1. Taxonomy (NCBI): domain Bacteria; kingdom Bacillati; phylum Actinomycetota; class Actinomycetes; order Micrococcales; family Micrococcaceae; genus Arthrobacter; species Arthrobacter sp. UC242_113. Next base: position 1,204,332 of record NZ_CP171968.1, read on the forward strand.
GGATAGCCTCCGCGAAACCGCAGAATACGCCGCGGGACGCGGGATACGGTTGGCCATCGAACCATTGAACCGTTTTGAAACCGACCTGATCAATACCACCGAACAAGCCCTCCAGCTCCTCGAGCTCATCGGTGCGGACAATGTGGGCCTGCTGATCGACACGTTCCATATGAACATCGAGGAGAAAAGCCTCGGCGACGCCGTGAGGCTAGCAGGTTCAAAGGTCTTCCACGTTCAGGTATCCGAGAACGACCGCGGAACCCCCGGATCAGGGCACGTGCCGTGGGCCGAGTTCTTCGCGGCGCTGCAGGACATTAACTACGACGGACAGATTGTCGTCGAATCCTTCCTCCCCTCGGTAAAGGAGATTGCCCGGGCCGTTTCGCTCTGGCGGCCTGTAGCACCATCCATGGACGACCTGGCAGTAGACGGGCTCGCCTTCATCAAGAAGTCTCTAGCCGGAGGTGCCAAATGACCTTGCCAGTGACGCTTTTCACCGGACAGTGGGCGGACCTGACTCTCGAAGAAGTCGCTAAGTACGCGAGTGAGTGGGGCTACGACGGCCTCGAGATCGCGTGTTCCGGCGAGCATCTGGACGTATGGCGTGCCGCCGAAGACGACGACTACCTGCAAGGCAAGATGGACATTCTCGACCGGTATGGTCTGAAGGTGTGGGCATTGTCGAATCATCTGACGGGCCAGGCTGTCTGCGATGACCCCATCGATTTTCGGCACAAAGCCATTTTGCGGTCAAAGGTATGGGCAGACGGCGAAGCCGAGGGCGTGCGGCAACGCGCCGCAGAAGAGCTGAAGCTCACGGCTAAGGCCGCGAACAAGCTCGGAGTAGACACCATCACCGGCTTCACCGGCTCGAAGATCTGGCCGTATGTGGCGATGTTCCCGCCCGTCGGAGCCGACGTTATTGACGCCGGATACGAGGATTTCGCAACCCGCTGGAACCTGATCCTCGACGTCTTTGACGGGGAGGGCGTGCGGTACGCCCACGAGGTTCACCCCGGAGAGATCGCGTATGACTACTGGACCTGCGTGCGAGCCCTCGAAGCTGTTGACCAGCGGACCGCCTTCGGATTCAACTGGGATCCCAGCCACATGATGTGGCAGGGAACAGACCCCGTGGGCTTCATCATCGATTTCGCCGAACGTATTTATCACGTCGATTGCAAAGACACGCGCCTCCGCCCCAAGTCCGGCAGGACGGGCGTCCTCGGATCCCATCTACCCTGGGGCGACCCACGCCGCGGCTGGGACTTCGTCTCTACCGGCCATGGTGACGTGCCATGGGAAGACGCCTTTCGCGCGCTCCGGGCAGTCGGCTACTCAGGTCCCATCTCCGTCGAATGGGAAGACGCCGGAATGGACCGCCTGCACGGTGCTAAAGAAGCCGCGGGATTTGTGCGTTCGCTGCTCTGGGAACTCCCAACGGCATCTTTCGACGCCGCCTTCAGCAACCAGAACTGATCTAAGCAACAGAAGCAACAGGAGAAACCCTCATGACTGAGAAATTTGACTACGTCGTTGTAGGCGGAGGCGCCGCGGGATGCATCGTGGCTGCCCGCCTCTCTGAGATCCCGGAGAAATCGGTTCTGGTGCTCGAAGCCGGAGCGGACTACGCCCCGGGCACAACTCCCGAAGGCGTGCTGGACGCTAAATATGTGCCCATGCGCGGCCACGCGCCCACCTTCAACGCGGAACACGACTGGGGGTTGATCGCCCACAGCCGCGGCGGGGCGGGCATTTCTGTCCCGCAGGCCAAGCTCATCGGTGGCGGCGGAGCGATCAACGGCGGGATCGCGCTTCGCGGTGCCCGTGCAGACTACGAGGAATGGGTAGCCTTCGGCAACCCGCGATGGAGCTGGGACCAGGTCCTGCCGTTCTTCAAGAAAATTGAAAATGATGCTGCTCCCGGCGATGACATCCACGGGCACGACGGTCCCGTTCCCATCAACCGAGCCACCGATGAGGAACTCGCCCCGTTGCAGGCAGCATTTATCGAGTCGGCCAGGGCAACAGGTGCCCCGTATGTCTGGGATCTCAACGCTCCCGAGGCCCACGGCGTCGGACCCGTACCGCAAACCCGTATCGGAGCGCGCCGGGTTTCCACGGCCGAGAGTTACCTCGATCCCGCACGTACCCGCCCCAACCTGACGGTGCGCGGCAATTCCTTGGTAAGCCGAGTGCTGTTCGACGGGACCCGCGCGCACGGCGTAGAGCTGATCGACGGCACTGTCATCGATGCCGAGGCAGTGATCGTCTCGGCCGGAGCCATCCTTACGCCGGCGATTCTGCAACGCTCGGGTGTCGGTCCGGCCGAACTTGTAAGTTCGCTCGGCGCAGAGCTCGTTATCGACCTGCCCGTGGGTGAGAATCTCGGAGACCATTTCAGCATTCCCCTCATGGCGGTTCCGAAACCCGGTGTATGGGACGAAAGCCAGTTCAGCCTCCAAGCCGCCTACCGCATGTCCACTCGGGCGCAGCCCAACTCTTTGGACGGCCAGCTCACCATGTTCACTTACCTCAACACACGCACAACGGGGGAGGGCAGCCGCGGCATCGCCGGTGAGGGGACCGGCGACATCGAGAACGTCGCTGGAATCGGCTGCGTTCTTAACAAGCCCAGGTCACTTGGAAAAGTTCGCATCACTACGCTTGACCCCACTGTCCTCCCCGACGTCGATCCAAACTACCTGGATGCGCAAGTCGACCGCGAAGCAATCCGGGAACTCGTGCGAGTCGGTTGGGACGTCTTTACCGCAAAGCCGCTGGCCGACATGCTGGAAGCCCCGCTCGGTATGGACGCGGAAACCATCAACGATGACGCAGCTCTCGATGCTGCCATTGAGGAAAAAGCAGCCTCGGGCTACCACTTCACGGGTACCTGCCTCATGGCTCCGGCGGAGCGAGGAGGAGTAGTGGACCAGGAAGGCCGCGTCCATGGAATTGAAGGCCTCCGTGTTATCGATGCATCGGTGATCCCGACCACTCCCGCAGCGAATTCAATGTTGACGACTTACATGGTTGCTGAGCGGATTTCAACGATGATGCTCGATGAAATGGCGGCTTCCCGTGAGTCCAGTGTGAGCACGGTGGCCCGATGAGACTTGGTTACCCGACCATCACGTGGGGCGGGGTAGTGGGAATGCCCGGCGGCGTCACCAGCGTCAAGGACTCCTTCTACCTCACGGCGGGCTCAACAGCTGATGCCTTTCGTGACATCGCTGCCGCAGGTTACACAGGTACCGAGGTCTTCGATGGAAACCTACTGGAATTCATTGATGAGCCACAACGCTTCACAGACCTCCTGGAGGAAACCGGTCTTACCCTAGTGGGCGTGTACACGGGCGCGAACTTCATCTTTGACGACATAGTCAACGAAGAGTTGGCAAAAGTCGAGAAAGCTGCGGCCATGGCAGCAACCTTCGGAGCACAGCGTCTGGTCATTGGAGGTGGGGCTAAGCGCGCGCAGGGGCCCGTCGATGGGGATTTTCAGCGGCTGGCTTCCGGACTCGACCGGTGCACCGAAATCGCGTCAGCGGCTGGGCTCACGGCGACCTACCACCCACACCTGGGCACCCTCGTGGAGACACCCGAGGCTCTGACAGAGATCATGCAATTGTCCGGCATCCATTTCTGTCCCGACACGGCACACCTGGCGGCAGGCGGCGGAAACCCGGCAGAACTCATTCGGCGATACAGCGACCGCCTCGCACATGTCCACCTCAAGGACTGGGACTCGCGCTCCCAGCGCTTTTTGCCGCTCGGCGAGGGCGAACTGGACTTTGACGACATCCTGCGAGCCATTCGCGAGGCGGGGTACGACGAGTGGCTCATGGTCGAACTCGATTACTACGACGGTGATCCAAAGGCGGCCGCCGAAATCAGCAAACGCTACCTCGACAAACTGTTGGTCGCACAGGCCAGCTAGTTACCGGTCTAGATAAGAAAGATTCCAACCATGCCAGAGCTTCTCGTCAAACGCACCCTCACCCACGAGCTCGCGCGTGTGGGTATTAGTCGCGCGATCGAGGAATCACGCACCATGAACTGCCTGACCTGCATCGCCGTGTTGGATAACGCGGGTCATCTCATTTCGTTTGACCGGATGGATGGTGCGCCCTTCCAGTCCTCACAACTTGCACAGGATAAGGCCTACTCGGTTGCCGGTAATGGGATGGCGACGCACGAATTCTGGGAAATGGCCAAAGACGAGCCTTGGCTGGTGCACAACCTCGGACAGGTCCCGGGCCTCGTCGTTCTCGGCGGTGGCATTCCGATCTACTTCAACGGCGAATTCATCGGCGCCGTGGGCGTCTCCGGCAAGAGCGACATGGCAGAAGATCGTGCGATAGCCGAAGCGGCTGTCGCTGCCATCCGCAAAGCACTCGCCTAAGCGATGCGTCTCCACCAACCACTAGGAGTATCAATGCCAGAAAACCACCGAGTTCCCCTCCTTACCCAAAACGACGGGCGCACCATCCCCCAGATCGGGCTCGGCATCTACGGACCGGATGACGCAGGCACCGCAGACGCTGTTTCGACCGCCATTGAAGTCGGATACCGCATGATCGACACTGCAGCCCTCTATCAAAACGAGCGCGGCGTCGGCGAAGGGATCAGGCGCTCTGGTCTCCCCCGGGAAGAGTTGTATGTCACTACAAAACTGGCAGACGACAGTCACGGATACGATTCTGCGCTGGCAGCATTCGATGCCAGCCTCGGAAAACTTGGGCTGGATTACGTCGATCTGTATCTAATCCATTGGCCGCTTCCAGGCGTCGACAAGTACGTGGAAACGTGGAAGGCGTTCGAGAAGATCCTGGCCGACGGGCGCGCGAAGTCCATCGGCGTATCCAACTTTCAACCCGAACACCTTGAACGCCTAGCTGCGGAAACGACGGTCGTGCCGGCCTCCAACCAGATCGAGCTGCACCCCGGTTTTCCCAACAACGAAATGCGCCGATACGACTCCGACCACGGAATCCTCACCGTCGCTTGGTCGCCACTCGGTCGGGGGCGGGTCTTCGGAAATCCCGTGTTGGACCGCATCGCCGGGAAGCACGGTAAGACCACCGCTCAGGTGGTGCTGCGATGGCACGTCCAACTGGGAAATGTGGTCATTCCCAAGTCTGTTACTCGCCGGCGACTTATCGAAAACCTCGAGGTTTTTGACTTCGCGCTCGACGCTGAAGATATGACGGAAGTCGCCTCACTGGCAAATGGCATCCGCACAGGCGACCATCCAGACCTCTATAACGGGTGACTCATTGCAGTAGGTTATCTACTGCGACAGCGCACTCCCGGGACATAGAGCAAGTTATGACCCCAAGGATGGATGGGGGCAGATCCGGCAACGACAGGCCGGCCCGGCACTACCGGACCAGTTGTGCCTGGTGAGCAAGACGGACGGTGCGGCAGTGATCTCGTGGGAGCGGTTCTCCCCAGGCCTTGGCGGTTCTTGGCACTTATGTGTGGCCTCAGCCAGAAAATCACTCAGTTCATCTACGGCCTTCCCCGGAGGGTCATCCGTCGGGTGAAAGGTGGCGCAGCAGGTCGTTGCAACCGCCGAAACGCTGGCTGGATTGAGCCACGAGGACGCCCGCACGGCGCTGACAATCGTATGGCGTGGCCACAATGAAGCTGCCAGCGGCCCGGCCGCAGAACACCAGCCGATAGTCGGAGTTCGGCGACCTGTTCGCCGTCACGGGTCGGGACGACGCAGGGGAGTCGGCCGTCGTCGTACTCGCTCAGCGAGTGGCCGCGTCGGTCGAGCGCGACCGGGACCTGCTCACAGACCGGGAGAAGCAACAGTTTGAACAGGACATCCTAGGCGAGCTCGGTGACGGTATCCGAAAATGCCGTCGCGATGCCGACGAGTTAGTGGCCGCCATGAATGACCAGCTCGGCAAGGTCGCCACGTCCCAAGGCATCCGAGTCAAGCTGGAATGGAAGCTGCGTGACGACGTTCCCGCGGAGGCACGTGCGGCCGTCGAATTACTCGCCCAGCCCGTAGGAGCGCTGATCCCCGAGGAGCGGGCCACCCTCCGTGACGTACTCCACCGCCTCATCGAGGCTTCGCGAGCGGAGCGACCCGAGCTGTCATACGGCGAGCACCTCGCCGCCGCCGCTGCCCACTTCACCTCGCTCGCTGGAGCAGCTCCCTTCGCACCGCGGCTGGTGGTGCTGGATGACGCTTTTCCGAAGATCGACATTCGCACTTATCCGCTGATCTTCGGGCTGCTGGTCCAGCTCGACCTCGACTTCGTGATCACGAGCGAGGGGCTGTGGGGCGACCACCAGACCGTGCCGTCGTTGGCCATCTACGAAGCCCTGTGTGACCCGAACCAGCGCGGGATCGCACAGCACGAGTATCGATGGGACGGCCGAGCCCTCCAAGCACTCGGATGAGCGTACCCCCAGAGTGGATCGAGGATCCCGTGCTGAAGCCTGTGTGGGACCTTGTCCGGGCACAATTTGAAAAAGCTGGACTCAACGCTCGCGGGAAGGTCCTCGTCCGACCTGCAACTCGCAATGAACGTCATGCCATCGGCGCACTGCTGGGTCGACCGATCACAAGCGACACCGTTCGGATCGACCTCACGACGCTCGACACGAGAATTAACGAGCGGTCCGGGGTAGGCGGACTGGCGGCAGTGCTCGAGGCGCTGTACGGAACACCGCCCGAGAGCAGGCCAGCCATCCGTGCCGCACGAGACGCGTCACGCGAACGTCCTCTGCAACTCGCCGCCGAACTACTGACCGCGACCTGGACGTCGCAGTGGATTGCCGGTCTCCGCCGCACCGTACTGCTCACTAATCGAGTGGACTCCGAGCGCACCATACGAGAGGCGGCGGCGGTGCTCCGCGAGCTGACCGACGCGGAAGCGGCCTCGCTCGCGCACTCGGGGGTAGAGCTCAGCGCAAAGCTCCTTGGCGATGCGCATGCACTCGACCGCGACCGGCTACTCCACCAGGTCGTCCTGCGCGGATTGGCAGCTGCCGCGGGTATCCCTGTCCCAGAGGGGGCCCGCGAACGGGAGCATCTTTGGGCGAACCATGGCGTCGAGCCGGTCCTGCTCTCTCGGACCTGCCTCGTCTGGCGGCTTGGCATCGGTACCGGGGAACCGGCTGGGCGACGACTGAGCGACGCGGCCGACGCAGGTGACCCAGTGCACGTAACAGAGTGGGACCTCCGGAGGATCAGCTCGTTCGCGTCGGCCGCCGGAACACGGGTGCTTGTCTGCAAAAATCCACGTGTGATCGAGGGCCTGGCTGAGCGAGGCTTGGATGGCTGGGCTGCGGTATGCACCTTCGGGGAGCCGAATCTGGTCGTGGACAAAGTGCTTGTCTGCCTCGCGGGGCAGGTACGGACCTCTATCACCACGGCGACTTCGACTGGCCGGTGCTTGCGACTATTCTCGACGGGCTAACTGCTCCTCAATGGCTTGGGCCAGATCGTCGAAAGCTACTGCCGCTGGGAGCACAAGACACCATCGAAGTGCTCGGCATCGCGGACAGGGAGCCCAGTGGTGGTGTGGCGGACATAGCCATGGGGCGAAGAGACTTGCTGTGCGCACCCTTCGTCGGTCTTGATCATGCAGGCTTGCATTCTTTGGGCCATGAGATGTGCAAAGGAGGTGCAATGCGCATGGCGCTCGTTGATTTCCAGGCTGCGACTCGCCCCGTGTGTTGTTGTTCGGCTGAGGGAGTGCCCCGGGCCCTTGACAGGGTGCCAGAGCTTGGTGGCGTCGGGACGGATGAATGGGCGCAGCGGACAGGGACCTGCCGCGCCGCGAACGGCTGCAGCACTTCTCCGGACGGTGCTGGAAATTGTACCGGTGTCGGATCAGGCCGAATTGGGGAGGTTGTCGACAGAGGGGCGGATTTTTAGGGGGAGCGGCTGGTTCGAGTCCCACCTCGGGCACGTGCGTTCCCTGTTCAGGGGCTATTTAGCCTCTGAGTGTGCACAATTTGTGTTGTGAAGGGCCCCTCCCTGGGCCTTTTTCATTGGTAGTCGGCTGCCTCCCTGCTTGCCTCGCTTACCGACCGCTTGTCGTTCCTTACCTGTTCATGGACATTCTGGTACGCCCAACATGACTTGGAGATTATCCGCTGCAAATATCTTTGCTGCATCGTTGGGGGTTCATCAGGTTCCTCATGCTCGGCTTTGGGTGTCTGTTCTGCTTATTCATGGCGTGTCCGGGGGAGTGCAACATGATTTTTGCCCCACGCGAAGGACGGCGGCGCCGCTGACGCCCACAGGCGGTCTTCCGCGGATTACTGTGGCCGGCGGGGACGTAGCGCAACCGTGCATGTACATCTGTTCATTGGCAGCCTGTTTGGCGACTACATGACGGAACGGGGAGAAGCAGAGCACCCGCGAGCCGATAAAAATCCTTGCCGTCAACCTGGGAGAGCCAGGGTGCCGTGGGGAGAGTCCCGTGGCGGGCTTTCGCCTGCTATCGGTTAATTGACGATCACCACGTCGCCGATGGTGCTCAGGAATGTGGTGTTTAATGCCGTCGTGATGCGGCGGGTGAGTGTCAGCTCGGCGGTCACAAGGTCCGGGGCTGACCTCCGGCCCCGGGAAGGGTGCAGATGTGCCCGTCGGCGTCTATCGGGTAGCCGCAGAGCGAGCAGATCGGACGCCCGGCACCTACGACCTCGCGGGTGCGCTTGGCGAATGCGCGGGCGGTGCCGACCGGCATCCGCACCAGCAGCATTTCGGTCTCGTTGGGGCCGTTCTCATCAAGGGGTTCGTCGTTGTCATCAGCATCGACATCGGTGATGGGGTAGGCCTCTATAACGACCTGCGCCGTCGTTGGGTCCCAACCTAAGCTCATGGCACCGGTCCGAAACTGCTCCTGAACGGCCTCGAGCTGGTCGTTGTCGACAAGTTCAATGGGAGTACTCGTGGGAACGCTGAAGGGGTTGTTCTCGATGGTGATGAGCTGGTCGAGAATTTCGTCGATCTTCTCGGCGAGCAGAGCCGACTGTTGCTTCTCCAGGGCAATGCTCACGATCTGTGTCCCTGCGCGCACCTGCAGGTAGAACGTGCGCGCCCCCGGAAGGCCAATGGTGCCAACAACGACTCGATCGGGCCAGGCAAACTCGTGAACACGTGTAGGCATGTCAATATTTTAGGCACGTGAGGTTCATGGTGCCTTTTGCTCTGCGCTGCCGCCCACGGGTGCATCGCCAGGGTGGACGCCCTTCGACAGCCACGACAGGTCGCTTGTTTTGGTGTTGGTCGCAGACGCTCGCCGACATGCGCCGTAGGCAGGATCCATACGGTGCGGGGACCCGCGGTCAATGCGCGGGAACAGGCCAAGGTGCATGCCAAGCGAGTCGGCGTGGATTGACTTGCTGATGCATCAGCCCACTGCCGCCCCGGGTTTCCTTCACCGAACCCGTAGGCAACGGGCTTGGCGCCGAGGATTTCACTCGGGTCGCGGACCGGCTTGGGCAGACAGATCGAATCCTGATCTGCCTTCAGCCCCGAGGTCTCCTGCAACTGCTGTCATGCTTCCACTGTCGTGCGGAAAGCAGGTCGTACCAACGCCCAAACACAGGCTAAATCACAAGCCCGAAACGCCCACAATAGTGATTCCGTCAGCTGGTGCAGTTGGAGCCAAGGGGTCCTGCCTAAACATTATAGGTTGCTCGGATGACAATTTTTTCGCGGTGGTGGTGGTTCACCGAGAGGCTGTGGCGTCGGGTTTCCATGGCTTGTGCGCATGCGCGAGCCAAACCATTTCAGGGTTCAGAGAGCGCACCAGTCGCTGTCCCTCTGTGCGGGGGTTATCGAGTTCGTCGAACCAGACTGCCGTGTCTCCAGCGATGATAGTCGGGCCTTGGTCTCCGTCGATGACGACAATCTATGAGCCCCGGGTGTGCCCTGGTGCCGAAAGGAGTCGCAGCCCGGGGAGCAGTTCGAACTCGCCATCGACCGGTACGTAGCGCGTCCCGGGCGCGTCCACCCATTCGGGGATGGTGTAGTCATTCTGGTTGCGGGCGTCGTCGAGTTCCTGACGCTGGACGTAGATGGGCTTGCCCGCGAAGAGGTGGTTGCCTCCGCAGTGGTCGAAGTGCAGGTGGGTATTGACGACGATGTCGACACCTCGGATGTCGAAGTCCTGCTCGTTCAACGGGAAAATGCGGGGATCCATATCGGCGACCGCCGGATGAAGCCCAGTGATGCCGGTGTCCACCAACACACGCGCTTCGGGGTGGTCAAAGACGTGCACGTAGACCGGCATCGGCTCGCCTTCGGCGAGCAGCTCGGCCACACGAACGGCGGTTACAGGGATTGCAGCGGCTGAACTCATTTTCTACCTCAGTTCCACATGACGGCCTTTGACATGTCCCAGGAGCAACAAACCGTCCGGGGCCAGGCGACGTGTCTGCTGGCCTGAAAAACAGGCACCAGGCCTAGGCCCGGCGCAACCCAGTATTGCACCGCTTCCCAAGCCACCTTAAGGCCCTGACATCCGGCGTTTCGTCCATTAGCCGGCGCCTCGAGGAGGTGCGAACGTGCTGGTGGCAGGAGTTCAGCCGGTCCAGCGCGCAACTGTAGTGGGATCTTGGCCTAGGCAGAGCGCTGCCATTGGCGAGATCAGCTGCTGTAATCCACGCCATGGCTTTACCGGGCAAGGTGAAGTACTTGATGGGGCGGGGGAGTTGGTAGAAAGCGGAAGAGGAAGAGCGCAGCCACCTGGTCAACCGGGGACGGCCGTTCGTTTTGAAGCGGTGCGCCCTTGGTGGACAGGTATCAACAGCAGCCAGCCCAATGCGTAAGGGCTGATGCGCGGACTGAGGCTCACGCGGTCGCTGAACCGAGCGCTTTTCCACCGTCTGGGCTTGCGGGAAGTTAGGAACCCTGAAGCAAAAAAAGCAGTACCTTGTCATTCAGCCACACCTTGTTGCATTAAGTTTCACGATAACAAGCTTTAGCCGAAAGGGACTCGAAAAGGTTCATCGCCGAAAACACTGAAAGATTGCCTAATGGAGCTGGTCAACCTCCTTCGATCTGTGCTGCCGCGGCGCGGCCCACCGAAACGGCACTTCTGCTCGACTGGCTAAAAAATTAAAAGTGGGTATGGTATCGGGTAACGCAAGCAAAGAAAGGCGTGATTCCGATGTCAGGAAAATCCCCCAAAAGCGGCACCGCTAAAAAAGTCGGCAAGTCCGTTCTAGAAAAACGGGCGGAAAAAAGAGCCAAAAATGAAAACAGCGAACTCAACTTTGTAAAACCGCGCAAAAACCAGCGCTGACATGCCAGCGGGCGGCCAGCTCCGGGACTCCTAGCCCGGCCGGCCGCCCGCTCCACACCGCGAACCACGTTTCAAGGACCTGACCATGAATACACTCTGCAACGCCCTCGTTGTCCCGGCCCGCCTCGCCCGCCCGGTGCACATCAAAGCTGTTGAACTGGACATGACAGGACTTCAGCGGGTGGCCACCGGGGAGGTCGGCGTCCTCGCCGGCCGAGACTGGCACGTCTACCTGGACAGCGAAGCGAACCGGATCGCTGCCGAGAACCTCCGTGCCGAAGTACTTATCCGCGAAGCCGGCATCATTGTCGAGGAAACCCTCCTCGGCACCGCCCTGTTCCTGGGCCACGGAAGTCCCGGTGAAGAGGCCGACGTGCCCCACCATCTGATCAGGCTTGCTGAGCAGCTGTTCGACCTGCCGCTCGCCGCCTAAGCAGAGCGGCACACAGGGACGCGGTGGCGGGCACTTGCTTTAGGGACGTCCCACCCGACGTGAGGACCTGCTAGTACGCGATGGCGACATCGCGCACGTTCCAGCAGCTTGAGAACCAGGCACTAAACTCGGAGTCCTAAGAAAACCGCGTGCAACCGTATTGGAAGCACCGGGCTTTTTTCGTGCTGACTCCGTCAACTTCTGGTCATTTGGATTCTGACCGCGTAGTTGTCCTCGGTGTCGGCATCATCGATGCAGAGCAAGGTCCAGCTGTTGCCGTGACGCGGCCTTTCTTCCACACAACCGGTGTGGCTTCCGGTCGGTGGTCCGGGCTCATCTCCATTCCGAGACGGCTGGCAACGATGGGACAGGCAGCCGGCCACTCAAACATCTTCAAGTGCCGGACGATGGGGCCGCCTGGGCGGGTCAGTCCCGGTGAGCCCTGGTGACGAAGTGCTCAACCCGGCGGTCAGGAATCAGCCAGATCAGGGCCACGATGGTGTAGACCGCAACCCCGAGCAGTGGCTGGACTGCGGTCAGCCCGAGGCCTGCGAGGTAAATCAGTGGCGACGTTTTGCCTTTCCAGTCCCGTCCTATTGCCTGCGCCAGGGGGCCATCCCGGCCCTGTTGGCGGATCAGTGCCTGTTCCAGGATGAAGTAGGCCATCGCGGCGCACAGCAAGTTGATCCCGTACGTCAGCACCGGGATCTGCACGAAGCCGGACTCATCCATCCAGCGGGTAGTGAACGGGATTAGTGAAAGCCAGAACAACAAGTGCAGATTGGCCCAGAGGATCGCGCCGTTGACCCTGCTTGCCAGGTGGATCATGTGGTGGTGATTGTTCCAGTAAATTCCGACGTAGACGAAGCTGAGCAGGTAGCTGAGGAACGTGGGCAGGACGGACCCCAACCCACGCCAGGTCGGTTCGTCCGGCACATGGAGTTCCAGCACCATGATTGTGATGATGATGGCGAGCACACCATCACTGAACGCCTCCAGACGGTTCTTGTTCACCGGCTTCCCTCCATCAAGCAACCTCCTAATTAAGGATCCTCAGCCCGGGCTAAACCACAGTCTCAGGGGAGTGGGGCGTCTCCTCCCGAATCTGGCTCCGCCGGAGCGCGCGATTCCTTTCTGCCCGGCGGGGTAGGGAGCAGGGCGCGCAACGTCTGGATGGTGTCGGCCTCCGCGGCCGTCTTGTCGTCACGGTAGCGCTTGACGCGTGCGAACCGAAGGGCGATTCCACCCGGATAACGGGGAGACTGCTGGACGCCGTCGATGGCAATCTCGACCACGGTCACCGGCTCGGTCCACACCGTGCCCGACGTACGCCGCACCTCCAACTCCTGGAACCTTTCGGTCTGCCATCGCAGCAGCGCGTCGGTGAGGCCCTTGAAAGTCTTGCCCACCATCACGTAACCGCCGGGTTCGCCGAACTCGCCAACAGGGTCCAAGGCTCCGAGGTGCAGGTTCGACAGCAGCCCGGTACGCCGCCCTGACCCCCATTCGCAAGCGAGCACCACCAGGTCGTAAGTGAGCACCGGCTTCACCTTGATCCAGTTCGAACCCCGCCGGCCGGCGGCGTAGGCCGAGCCCACCGCCTTCACCACCACACCCTCATGGCCGGCGGCCAGCGCGTCGCGCGACACGCTCTCGGCAACAGCCGCATCCGCAGTGATTTTCCCCGGGATGCGGTGCCCGGGGGCGATGCGCTCGAGCACGCCGATGCGTGTGGACAGCGGCTCGTCGAGCAGGTCGCGCCCGTCGATGTGCAGCACGTCAAAAAACCACGGATGCAGCAGCGTGGTGCGCGCCGCGTTCGCCCCGAACCGGGACATGGTCTCCTGGAACGGCCGGGGGCCGCCGTCCTCGTCGAGGGCCAGGGTCTCGCCGTCGAGGATCACATCGCGCACGGGCAGTCCGCGCACCACCTCCACCACCTCGGGCAGCCGGTGGGTCACGTCGGCCAGGGTGCGGGTGTAGATGCGCACGTCGTCGCCGGCACGATGCACCTGGATGCGTGCGCCGTCGAGCTTGTATTCCACCGACGCTTCCCCCGTCGCCTCCAGCGCCTCGCCGGCACTGGCCGCGGTTGCGGCGAGCATGGGCTGCACGGGACGCCCGACGACAAGGCCGACGGCGTCAAGCTGGGCCGCCGTGCCCGTGATCGCCAGCAGGGCGGTCCCGCCGAGATCGCCGGAGAGCATCGCGGCGCGGCGTACGGCCTCGACCGGCCGGTCGGCGGCGCGGGCGACCGCATCCGTCAGCACGCCTTCGAGTGCACCGGTACGGAGTTCTCCAAGCAGCACACCGGCGATGAAGGTCTGCTCTCGTTCGGTGGCTTCCGCCATCAGAGTCCCTAGGGTGCCGGCGCGTTCCGCGGTCGAGCCAGCGCCTGCGGCTGCCAGCAGCCGGTCCAACGCAGCGTCGAGATGGGCGATAGTGAGATTCGGCTCAGGAGCGGGCTCGCCCCTGGCCGCCCTCATGCCGCTCCAGCCGACCCCGACCCGGCCCTGGCGAGGCTTGGCGGTGAGCAAGCCGACCGCCGTCGGGATGTCCGCGGGGTCGAGCCGGAGCAGCAGGCCCGCCAGTTCGTTCACCTTGGCAAGCCGGGAGCGGGTGGCCGCGACGGCTTCCAATGTCCTCACGAGCTCATCGAGCAGCATGGCACCAGTCTGTCACGGCCGCTGGCTATGGACAGTGATTAGACCCTGATCCAGAATGGGCGCGTGGGAATCATCGTCGCCAACCTGTTTGTCACCCTCGACGGCGTCTACCAGGCCCCGGGCGGCAGCCAAGAAGACACCGCGGACGGATTCGCCTTCGGCGGCTGGCAGGCGCCGGTGTCCGATGACGAGGCCGGCGCTGCCATCGGCGAGGAGATTAGCCGCATCGACGCCCTCCTCCTCGGCCGGAAGACCTACGACATTTTCGCGTCCTACTGGCCGCACCAGTCCGGCGAGATCGGCGGCACGCTCAACCGGGTGCCCAAGTTCGTCGTCTCCAATTCACTGGTTGCTCCGGCGTGGGCGGGCACCACGATGCTGCCAAATGCAGAGGCAGCGGGCCGGCTCCGTGAAGAGTTCGACGAGGTGCACATGTTCGGCAGCGGCGTCCTCATCCGGTCGTTGCTGGCGGCGGACGTGCTCGACCGCCTCCACCTCTGGCTCTATCCGATCACCCTCGGGCAGGGCAAGCGCATCTTCGACGCCGGGACCGTCCCCGCCTCCTTCCGCCTCGCCGAGCCGGCGCGCACTTTCCCGAAGGGGGCAGTGTCGCTGGTCTACGAGCGAGCGGGCAGCGTGGCGACGCAGGACATGCCGGGCTCGTGATGGGCAAGGTTATCGCATCCATCACCACGTCCGTTGACGGAACCCCGCCGGACCGCCTATAGTCCAGGGCCGCAGCCGGGACCGGTCGCACGGCGATGTCTTGTTGTTGGTTCTCGTGTGAGGGAACCTTGGGGGGTCAGGTCACGTTCTACCGGGAGACCACCGTGGCATCCACTCGCGCCAGCGTAGCGTTCCACGTATCTGAGGAGGTGGCCGCGGCCGTTGCTGGAGGGCGCCCTGTCGTCGCTTTGGAATCGACCATTTTCACTCACGGCCTTCCGCGTCCGCGCAATCTCGAAGTTGCTTTGGAAGCCGAGGATTGCCTCCGCAGTCAAGGGGTCGTACCCGCAACGATCGGTGTCTTCGCCGGCGTTCCGACGGTAGGGCTCAGCCCTGAGCAGATCACGTCGCTCTCCAATGACGGGGCAGTGAAGAAAGTCAGCCTCCGCGATCTTCCCGTAGCTGCTGCTCTTCGGCTTCACGGCGGCACCACCGTGGCAGCGACGGCCTTCCTGGCACACCGGGCCGGCATCAAAGTGTTCGCAACCGGCGGCTTGGGTGGAGTTCACCACGGTGCGGCAACATCCTTCGATGAATCTGCCGATATGACGACCCTGGCTAGTACCCCCATCATCGTCGTCAGCGCCGGCGTGAAATCCATCCTGGACGTGGCGGCCACCCTCGAGCGTTTCGAAACGCTCAACATCCCGGTCGTCGGTTACAGGACCAACAAGTATCCTGGCTTCTACGTTTCCGACTCGGGGTTTGCGATCGAGTACGCGGTCAACACTCCGGGCGAAGTTGCAGCAATCTGCAGCGCACGCGATGACCTGCACATCGAAGCGGCCATCCTGTTGGCAAACCCGATCGCAGAGGACAAGCAGTTCCCTCCGGCCGAGCTCGACGACGTTCTCTCCAGGGCGTGGGCGCAGGCAGAGACGAACGGGATCAACGGGAAGGACACCACACCGTTCCTTTTGGACTTCATTCAGCGCGCTACGAACGGCCGCAGCGTGAATGTTAATGTCGAGGTGTACCGCAATAACGTGTCCCTTGGTGCCGAAGTCGCCGTCGCGCTGACCCGCTAAACCTGAGGAACGGCAATGTTAGGTGCGGTAGGGCAGCGGACCATGCGGGCCACTCATGGTGCTCCTTCAGGGAACCCCGCGGGGCCAGCTTCGGGCTGTCCGACGTCAGCCGACTGACAGTAGCCGGCGACCCTGAGCCGCTGACCACAGCCCATTATGTCGTGCTGAAACCGCGGCCCTTGTCGACCAGGACACCGAGCCGGCGTAACGCCACGCGGTATTGAAGATTTGCGCCGGACCGGATTGGGTCTGATATTTCGCGGGAGTGGAGGGTTTCAGGGGCGTGGCGTGCGGTTCGAGTTCCAGCCCGGACCCTAAGGGGAGTAAGGCGTGATCTGAGTGGCAGAACCGCACTAGCTTTCCCTAGTCCGGAAGAGCTTGCGCTCAACACGGCAACTCCTGAGACTCGATACCAGGCATCTGCGGGCGGGACCGATCATCGAAGTCGAGGTAACCATGGATATGAAACCGGAAGTCGGCGAACCCGATCCGGAATCCTGGCAAGTCGAGTCACTGGAAGGCTTGGTGCGGCGGTTACTGCCTGCAGCAGGACAACGTCCAAACCGCCCTTGGGTTGTAGCGGTGGATGGAAGGAGCGGGGCAGGCAAGACCACTCTGGTCCGTCGGCTACTGGCTCGGGTGCCGGACTCAGCTGTGGTTCATACGGACGATGTGGCGTGGCATCTCGCGTTTTTTGACTGGGCCGATGAACTCCGTGACGGTGTTCTCGAACCGCTGCGCCGAGGTGAGGCAGTCCGTTACCGTCCGCCGGGTTGGGTAACCCGAGAGCGTCCAGGTGCCATAGCTCTACCCGCCGGGCGTTCCGTGGTGTGGGTGGAAGGGAGCGGATCATCACGCCAAACGCTCTCCGACCTGGTCGACGCTTCGATCTGGGTGCACTGCGACAACTGCGAAGCCCGACGTCGACTCCTGGCACGAGATGGCCAGGAAGAGGAAGACCTGCACAGGGAGTGGGAAGCACAAGAAATTCCCTTCTTACTTGAGGACCGGCCTTGGGAGCGCGCTACGGTGATCGTGGCGGGAAGGCCGGCCCTGGAGTACGATCCGAATACCCAAGTAGTAAGCACTCAGCCGGCGCTGGCTCGCGGAGATTAGCCAACTTGTCATCTGCGCCCGCCACTGCCGATGCGGCAACATTGAGCGATTGACGCTCCTGGCAGGCCGGTAGTCCAAATAAATTCCCCTCCTGCGACCGGTAAAGGTGGACCGTCGCCCGGGGTGGTCTCTGGTCCGTCGTCAGGCAGAATGGGGTCGTGAATTCCCCGGATACCGCCGCACCCCGCAAAGCCCAGACCTTCTGGTCCAGCCTCGGAGGCTTTACGTTCGTTGCGCTGTTGCTCCTGACCGGACCCGTGCTGATCGGGATCGGCTCCTTGATGACTGACGCGGATGAGGAGCTCGAGCGCACCGGTGTTCACACCACCGGAACGATCGTTGACTTCGACGACGTCCGGAACGCGTCGAAGCGCGACATCACAGTGCACTACATGTCTGCGGACGGGGCGGAGCACTCCACCTTCGCCTCGGTTGACCATGACCAGCAGCCGAAGGTCGGGGACGATGTCACGGTGATCTACCGTGAGCAGAACCCGAGCCAGGCGGTCGTGGTGGCCTACCGAGACGGCGGCGTCTCCGTCGGCGGAATCGGCGCCCTCTTCACGCTGATATTCACCATTCCCCTGGGGTTGACCCTCATCATCATGAAGTTCCGAAAGCGCCGGAAACAGCGCACCGTGTGACCACTAGTGAAGCCCCGGCGCGACGGCTTGATGGGCCTGTCCATGGAGAGAGAAACAGCAAATACGCCTCGGACAGACGAAACCAGTACGCCTGGCTGCAGCGGGTCCTGAAGGGCCCTGGGTGCGAGTATCTGCTGGACTGATCTGGCGGCTGGTAACCACCCCTACAAGCACCGAGGACGCGAGCCCTGCCCGCAGCGCTGCGTCTGGGTCTGAGTGTTCGCGGTGGCATTCAATAAGTCGGGATTGGATGAAGTTGCGCAGTTGTTCAGCAGCGGCGTCGTTGACGATGGCCGCGCAGCATCGCCATCAACGGTTCCGATTCATCCGCAGGCCGGCAGAACCATATGCCGGCCGATGTGTGGGGCTCGGGAAGCCTGCCACTCACTCACCAGTCTGCGGTGTGAGTATGAGGTCTTGCTGAGCTGGGGGAGCAGGCAGGGGCTTAACTTGAATTGGTCCTGCCCGAGATCTTCAACTTCTGGCCGGCCTTGACTGATAACCTCCAAGCCGACGTACTTACATCCCAACTCCCAACTAAAGCATCCCAACTCTCAACTAAAGGACTTTCGCTTGACTACGTTCGGCATACTCGGCGTCGGGTCCATCGCGTCCTCGATCGTCGCAGGCCTGTGCGAGGCGCCGCAGCGCCCCCGCAGATAGTCCTCTCACCGCGAAGCCAGGCGCGGAGCGGTGATCTTGCAGCACGCTTCCAGACAGCGAGGCTGGCCTCCACGAACCAAGACATGGTCGACCAGAGCGACGCGGTCGTCCTGTGCGTATTACCGCAGCAGGCGGAGGAGGTGGTCGGGCAGCTGACGTCCCGCGTGGACCAGCCCGTTAACAGTGTCATGGCGGGCGTACACCTGTCTGTTCTGCGAAACCTGCTAGCCCCGGCCCGGAACATCGCTCGGAGCATCCCTGCGCCGGCCGTGGCAGCCCGGTCGAGCATCACGCCGATCTATCCGTCAACGGACGCAGCCCGGGACCTGTACCGCCGGCTCGGGGGATACCTGGAAATCGACGATGAGATCGCCTTTGAGTCGGTCTCGGCCGCTTCGGCGACTGTGGGGGCGTTCACTTTCTGCTCCAATACACCGTACTCGCTCGCCCGTCGGCAGCACGGCTGCGGCGGCACTGGGAGACTGTTGTTGTGGAGCCGGGCGGCCGGACCCGTTCGAAGCGCGCGGGTGCCTACTGCCGGAACCCACTAACGACGGCGTTGCCCGCATAGGTGATGGCCTCACCCGTTGTTGCTGATGCATTTCGGTCAATCAAGTTGGCGCCGGACTACCAAGTCCGGCGCCAACTTTGTTGCTGACGGCCCAAATCCCGAAGTAGACACGATATCTGAGTCAGAGAGGTGCGAAAGCTGGCCCATTGTCTCGCCTCCAAGGACCGGCGCTTCATCCAGGCCCAGCGGTACTATTTGTCCGTCCTTACTAGCCGATCGGCGTGGGCGGCTGCTCGCCCCGGAGCACGGCGAGCGCGTTGTCGGCGGCGAGCACTGCCATGGCGGTGCGCGTCTCGACGGTGGCCGAGCCGAGGTGCGGCACGAGTGTCACATTCTCCAGGTCCAGCAACTCGGGGTGGACCTTCGGCTCGTGCTCGAAGACGTCCAGCCCGGCACCGGCGATGACGCCCTCGCGCAGCGCGGCCGCGAGCGCCGCTTCGTCGACGATCGGTCCGCGTGCGGTGTTGACCAGATAGGTGGAGCTCTTCATCGCTGATAGCTGCTCCGCGCCGATCAGATGGTGCGTTGCCGGTCCGTAAGGGCAGTGCAGCGAAATGACATCAGAGACAGTCAGCAACTCGTCGAGGTCGACGCGCCGGGCGCCCAGTTCCGCGGCGATGGCGGGGTCGATCTCGCGGCGTGACTGGTAGACGATGTCCATGCCGAAGGCCTTGGCCCGGCGTGCGGTGGCCTGGCCGATGCCGCCCATTCCGACGACGCCGAGCGTCTTGCCCTGCAGGCTGGACCCGAGCAGGAAGAACATGCCCCACTTCCACGCCTGGCCGGCGCGGATGAGCCGTTCGCCCTCACCGAGCCGGCGCGTTGCCATGAGGATGAGCCCGAACGCGATGTCGGCCGTCGCCTCGGTGAGCACCCCGGGTGTGTTGGTGGCGACGATACCGCGTTCGGTGCAGGCGGGAACGTTGATGTTGTCGTAGCCGACGGCGACGTTGGAGACCACCTTGAGCTGCGGGCCCGCGGCGTCGAGCAGCTCGCCGTCGACGCGTTCGGTGAGCAGGCTCAGGATCGCGTCGGCCCCAGCCACGCGGCGCAGGAGCTCCTCGCGGCCAATCGACTCCGGTCCGGCCCAGGCATCGACCTCATGCTCGGCACGAAGCTTCTCGAGCGCGGCGTCGGGCACCGTGCCCGTAACGACTACCCGGCTCATGCGGTCACGATCCATTCGCGGAGGCGTCCGAGGCCCTCGCGGATGGCTGCCGCCTCGATGCCCGAATAGGCGAGCCGGATGTACTGCCGGTCCTCACCGGGCAGCCGCCGGCCGAAGTGCTCCCGCGTGCAGAAGGAGACGCCGGTCTTGTACAGGGCGTCAGAGGCGAAGTCGCCCACGGCCGTGTAACCCATACGCTCCATGACCTCGGTGACGTCCGGGAACAGGTAGAACGTCGACTGCGGCACGGCGACGCTCATGCCGGGGATGGAGTTCACCAGCTCGCACGCGGTGTCGCGGCGCGTCTGCAGGATGTCCAGCATCTGCTGCACAGAATCCTGGGGACCGCGCAGTGCTTCGACGCCGGCCCACTGCACGTAGTGGGTGGTGCAGGACTCGTCGTTGGTGTTGAGCGTGCTGAGAACCTGGGCGATCTCACGCGGGGCGACGGCGCAGCCAAGGCGTGAGCCGGTCATGGCGAACTTCTTGCTGAACGTGTAGAGGATGACAGTACGCTCGGCCATGCCCGGAATCGAGGTGATCGAGCTCGAGACGCCCTCATAGCGCGTCTCAAAGTAGGCCTCGTCGGAGAGCACCCAGAGGTCGTGTTCGATCGCGAGCTGCGCGACGGCCTCGCGCTCAGCGGCAGTCGACTCTGCCGAGATGGGGTTCTGCAGGTCGTTGTAGATGATCGCGACCGTATTAGGGGTGATCGACGCGCGGATCTGCTCGAGGTCGATCGCGAAACCGGTGCTCGTGGGCACATAGCGGTACGGCACCGCCGTGCCGCCGAGGTACTCGATCTGCGATTCATAGATCGGGAAACCGGGGTTCGGGTAGAGCACTTCCTGGCCCGGGTTCATGACAGCCTGCAGGAACTTCGTGATGACGGGCTTGCCGCCGGTCATCACCACCACATTCTCGGGGGAGAACTTAATTCCGCGGCGGGAGCCGATGTCGTCGGCAAGGGCCTCACGCAGCTGCGGGATGCCGGGGCCGGGGCAGTAGCCGGTATAGCCGTCAGCGATCGCCCGGTTCATCGCCTCCACGATGTTCGGGGCGGTGGGGATGTTGATGTCGCCCAGATGGAAGGGGTACACCAGGTTCCCCTTAGCCTTCCAAGCGGCGGCTGCCTGGGCGACGCTGAAGGCGGTTTCGGTGCCCAGGCGTTCAAGCCGGTGCGCGAGTTGCTGCATATTCCACTCCTCATCGAGTTGGCGTTCGATCTTTAGTTGATCACATCTAGTATAGGACTAATATATTAGATCGCGGAAGTTGATCGGGGGTTGAAACTTCACCGGTCGGCGTCGCGAGGAGGGGCCACCGAGATCGCCAACAGCCCGGTTGGCCCTTAGTTGTTCAGATCGGTGAGCGGCCGTGTTGGCAGATGGATCCAGCCCTCCTCACGTGCTGCAAGGCTCTGGTCCGGGGCGGGTAGCAGAGTGGTTTGGAGTGCGGTGGCGCGGGCTGTCAGGGATGCGATGACGGAATCGAGGAGATCGTCCGAGGCGATCACTTGGTCGCGGTAGGCGTCGAAGTCCAGCCAAGGTGCGGCGGCAGTGAGCTGGCCCAAAATGTTGTCCCTTACTTCAGACTCCGGTCTCCCTCGGCCCTTGTACCCGCGGGCCGAGATGCCCCATATCTTCAAGGACGCGGCAGGGTAGACCTCGACTAGATGTCCGGTGCCATCCCTGGGCTGAACGCCGCAGGCCCGCGCTATTTTGGCTTGGATGACGGCGCAGCGCATGGCCGGATGCGCCAACCGGTCCGCCGAGACACTCAACGGGATCAGGCCCGCTTGATGCGTTACGAACCGGTCGGTTGCCCGGTAGGCCAGTTCGCGGCGTCCGGCCAACCCGTCATGACAGAGGACGGCATCCGGGTCCTCCCGGGAATGACCGAGAAGGAATGAGAGGAAGGGTTCCGGCCAGCCAAGGGGACAGTCAATGCCGGTCACGTCCGAGTCCCGGAAAAGTTCGACGACAGTTTCGTCCGTGACGCCGAGAGACAAGTGAACAAGCCGCGCCTGCCCTTTATGCCATTCAATGACCGCGGCAGCGGTTCTCTTCGGGTCCGCAGCCAGATCAATCCCCAGTGTCTTCACGCAGTCACTCTAACCAGGGCAGAAAGCCCAAAGCCCGGCTCCTTCCTACCGGGCCCCTCGCCCGCCGACAGCTCGTTCTCCTCGCCCACGCATTGGTTCTTGCTCGACGCCCGGCTGGGTCCCGTTGAAGTCTAGACCACGCCCAGAGGTTGCCATATGGTTGGGGCATCAACGGCCGTTGGGCCGGGTGGAGCTCCACTGCGGAGGTGCATCTTGGGTATCATTTCTTCCGGTTTCCGTGGACGGCGGTCCGACAATCCTGCACTGCCTCCTGGGCAGCATGAAACGCATGACTTTCCCGTCCTGACGGCGGGGCCTGCCCCGCTTATACCCGTCGATGAATGGGAGTTTTTCATCACCACGGAGAATGGCCTGCGGCGCTCGTGGTCGTGGGATGAATTCCTGGCCTCGCCACAAGAGGAAATCACTAAAGACATTCACTGTGTGACCAGCTGGTCGAAACTCGGAACAGTGTGGCGTGGGGTTTCCTTGGACACGCTCTTCGAAAACGTGGAAACCACCAGCGACTTCGCCACGGCGCATGCCTTCGGCGGCTACACAACCAATGTTCCGCTTTGGGATCTCCTGGGCGGCAAGGCGTGGGTGGCCTGGGAGTTCGATGGCAAACCTCTTGAACGGGCCCATGGCGGTCCGGCACGGCTCTTGGTGCCACATTTGTATTTCTGGAAAAGCGCCAAGTGGATTCATGGCTTGGAACTGACAGGGGAAGACGTTCCCGGTTTCTGGGAATCGAACGGCTATCATCTTCACGGCAATCCGTGGCGCGAGGAGCGGTACGCGTGAGGCTGTTGCCTTGAGCTCCCTGTGGCATGTCGCTGAGGTGGTGGGCGGGGTACCTGAAAACGCCACAACCCGGACCATTCGGCTGCGCGTGGATGGCTTAATGGGACATCTCGCCGGCCAGCACATTGACATCCGCCTCACCGCCGAGGACGGATACACCGCCATCCGCTCTTACTCGGTGGCATCCGCAAGTATGGATGAGCACCTGGAAATTACCGTTGATGAGCTGCCCGACGGCGAAGTGTCGCCTTACCTTGTCCGGGACTTGTCCGTCGGGGACCAGTTGGAAATCCGGGGGCCAGTGGGTGGCTGGTTTGTCTGGCGGCCGAGCAATGCGCACCGGGTGCAGCTGATCGGGGGAGGGTCAGGTGTGGTGCCGCTGATGTCGATGATCCGCGCGCATCAAGCTTCCAATAATGCGGCCCCTTTCAGGTTGCTCTATTCCCTCAAGTCCCCGGACGCTTCGATTTACCGCGACGAGCTGCGTCGCTTGGACCAGGAATCAGCCAAGCTGATGGTCGACTACGTCTATACACGTTCGACGCCGAAGGACTGGCCGGTCACGCCAGCGCGCCTTACTGCGGACACCCTTTTGGGCAAGATCTTCCCTGCTGATGTGCATCCTGATGTCTTTGTTTGCGGCCAGACAGTTTTCGTGGAGACGGTTGCGGACTGGCTTGTGATGGCCGGCTATTCGCCGGAGTCGATAAAGACCGAACGGTTTGGCGGGACGGGAGGTATCCGGTGAACGGCGCCGACGACTTCGCTGTCCCCGACTCGGAAGATCAGGACATTGCAGCATCACCTCATGACCCGATTCCGTATGTGGACGGGAACGCCACGGCTGGGGCCCTGTCCGAAGTGTTCCGCATCGACATCATCGCAGCCCTCGGACGCTGTAGGCATTGCGGCTCAGTCAGGGCTTTTGGCGAGGCCATGGTCTTCACCGACGCGCCCGGCATTGTGGTGCGGTGCCGCGACTGCCAGGGCGTGCTGCTGAGGTTGGTGGAAACGCCAACGCGATATTGGTTGGATTTGAGCGGGCTCAGCTACTTGGAGATTGACCGCGAGGAGTAGGCCCAGAGTGCGTTTCCGCCACGCCCGATACGTCGGGTATGCCGTCTACGAGCCGGGTGGTGATGTGAATGGGTAGACTGGCTGAAGGTGAGCCGGGAAGTCTGGTCGGCATGTTCTTTGTCGACCCAATGTTTAGGACACCTTCATGAATGACAACCCGTCTGCTTCTCCGCGCTCGTCCGTTTTGGGGCGGGGCAGCTACGGCGAAGTCCTGCGCATCGGCGCGATCTTGCGGAAGGAAACCGTTGGCGGCATCCTGCTGGTGGCCGCGGCGGTTATCGCCCTGATCTGGGCCAATTCCCCGGTTGCCGACAGTTACTTCGCGTTGCGCGACTTCCGCATCGGCTATGGGCCGTGGCATCTGGAGCTAAGCCTCGGGGCCTGGGCTGCCGACGGATTGTTGGCGATCTTCTTCTTCCTCGTGGGCCTGGAACTCAAACGGGAGTTCGTCGCCGGAGACCTCCGCCAAATCAGTAAGTCCGTCGTGCCCGTCGCGGCGGCCGTCGGAGGCGTGGCGGTCCCGGCAGTTATCTATGCGCTGATCAACCTCACCAGTCCTGCGACCCTGCGGGGCTGGGCCATCCCCACGGCAACGGACATTGCTTTTGCCGTGGCCGTGTTGGCCATCATCGGTTCGCACCTGCCCAGCGCGCTGCGGATCTTCCTGTTGACGTTGGCAGTGGTCGATGACCTGATCGCGATTAGCATCATCGCCATCTTCTACTCCAGCGACATCCATGCCGGCCCATTGCTGCTGGCACTCATCCCGCTGGCTGTTTATACGTTCCTGGCCCAAAAGTACCGCCGTTTCTTCGGGACCAAACCCGTTGCGGCATGGGTCATCTTGCTTCCCCTCGGCGTGGCCACCTGGGCGCTGCTGCACGCATCCGGCATCCACGCCACTGTCGCCGGTGTGCTGCTGGGGTTCGCCATCCCGGTGATCCGGTCGCAGGCCAGCGGCGGCCCCTCCGCGGGTCCTGGCCTCTCTGAGATTTTCGAACACCGGTTCCGGCCTATTTCCGCCGGCATCGCGGTCCCGGTCTTCGCGTTTTTCTCGGCCGGTGTCGCCGTGGGCGGTTGGGACGGTCTGATCTCGGCCGTGACCGACCCGGTGGCCATCGGCATCATCGTGGCGCTGGTGCTGGGCAAGCCCGCAGGGATCCTCGGGACGACCTGGCTCCTCACCAAGGCCACCAAAGCATCCCTGGACCGGTCCTTAAAGTGGATCGATGTGTTCGGGATGTCCCTGTTGGCCGGGATCGGCTTCACGGTTTCGCTCCTCGTAGCAGAGCTGAGCTTCGGACAGGGCAGCGCCCACGATGACCACGCCAAGGTAGGTATCCTCGCCGCATCGCTGCTGGCCGCCCTCCTGGCATCGGCAGTTCTGATCACGCGGAACCGTCAGTACCGCGCCGTGGAGGCGGAAGAGGCCATCGACACTGACAGGGACGGCATCCCGGACGTCTACGAAGAAGACCGCCACACATAACCTGAAAACTGCCAGCCACGCAGTCCTCTTCTGTTGTGCGTCAACTCCCTTGCCGGCCTAAACGCATCGCCGCGCGAAGAACCCTCCTAGGAACCCGAGTTTTCGGGCTCCTAGGAGGGTTCTTGCGGTGCGCAGCAGAGGAGGTCCCTCCTTCAATGGCTAATTCTGTACGCGTGGGTTGGGCGTTATCAGCAGGTCCCGGCCCCGCAGCTGGTTGATCAGTTGGTCCGGGCCGCCTCATTTGTGGCGTTGGCGGTTCGGCGGTCAAAGATGAGCGCTCCGACTTCCTGTTCGGCTTGGTTGCGGATGGAAAGGTCCATGCCTGAGCGGTCGCGGACCAAGGATACGGCCACGAGGGAGACAAGGGTCATCCCCACCAGATACAGGGAGACGGCTTCGGTCCCACCTGTGGCCTGGACCAGAGCTGTCGCAATCGTCGGGGCGAAGGCGCCGCCGAGGATCGCACCAAGCGCGTAGGAGATGGAGACGCCGGAGAAACGCACCGAGGCGGGAAACATTTCTGAGTACAGGGCGGCCTGGGGGCCGTAGGCCAATCCCAACCCGAAGCTGAAGATGGTCAGTGCGAGATAGAGCATCGGCAGGGATCCGGTGTTAATCAGCCAGAAGAGCGGGAAGCAAGCCAGCAGTTGGGCGCTGAATCCAACTAAATAGGTCCGCTTGCGGCCGATTCTGTCAGAGAGGTATCCGGCGAGGTAGGTGCAGGCTAGCCAGACGGCGGCACCATAAGCGATTGCGACGAGCACGTCGGTGCGTCCGTGGCCGACCGCGGGACTGGAGGCGTAGCTGGGGATGAAACCCCCGGTTGCCATGTAGCCTGCAGCGTTGTTGCCTGCGAAGATCAGGGCCGCGACGATGACGAGCAGTCCGTGGCGCCGGAACAGCTCGACGATCGGTATTCTGGGCTGTTTCTTGGCCGCGGCGATTTCCTGGAAGACGGGGGATTCGTCCACCGCGCGGCGGACAAAGTAGCCGACGGCAATCAGCACGATGCTTAGGAGGAAGGGAACCCGCCATCCCCACTCGAGGAACGCGGCTCCGGGGGAGACTACACCGGTCATGAGCGCCGTAACACCTGATGCCAGGAGCAGCCCGAGCGGAACGCCCAGCTGGGGGAACGCCCCGGCCCGTCCGCGGTGGTCACGGGGGGCGTGCTCGACTGCCATCAGGACGGCACCTCCCCATTCACCGCCCGCGGAGATACCTTGCAGGATCCGCAGCATGAGGAGCATGACGGGGGCAATAACACCAGCGCTCGCGTAAGTCGGCAGGAAACCGATCAAGGTAGTTGCCGAACCCATAAGGACCAGCGTCAGCACGAGCATGGCTCGGCGGCCGATTCTATCGCCGTAGTGGCCGGCCAGGAAGGCGCCGAGGGGCCGAAAGAGGAAGCTGATCCCGACGGATGCGAACGACAACAGGAGACCGATAGAGGCACCGGCTGGTTCGAAGAATAATTGGGCGAACACCAGGCCGGCGGCCGTGGCGTAAATGAAGAAGTCATACCATTCGACGGTGGTGCCGATGACGGTGGCGAGGGCGACCCGGCGTTGGTTCGTCTTCGAACTGTGGGTGGACATGCTCATGGTTCTCCAGTTGGTGGGAGCGGTGTAATCCGGGGAGGCGGATGAGGTGGAGTAATGCCGGTGGAACCTGACAGGCTTGGTCAGACGGAGAGCGAAATAACCGGAGCGGTGGCGGGCCCACCGGGCAGCGCCGCGGATAGAAGCTCCCTCTGTGGCTGTGGCTGTGGCTGTGGCTGTGGCTGTGGCTGTGGCTGCAGAAGGGGTGCAAAAAAAGCGGCGAGCTCGGCCGTTGCGGTCAGTGGCAGGACGTTTGCCACGTACTGGTCCGGGCGGACCACTACGACGACGCCGTCGCGGCTGAGCCCGCGGAGGTCGAAGATGTCCGCCGTCTGGTCTGTGGCGTAGATCTTCTCGTAATCCGTGAGCTGGAACGGGCCGACTTGGGGTTTGAATACTGCCGGAACGTCAGCGATGTCTACGCTTGTGTGGTCCTGCTGGTAGATCACTTTCACGTCAAACCAAGCGTCGAGGTCCGCGCCCTCAGGGGTGGCCGCAAGCGGGGAGTCAGGCGAGGTGGTGATCCATTCGGCGAACCTCTCGGTGGGCGACTCGGCGCTGGCCTGGGTCGTCCGCGGCGTAGTCGAGTTCGCGAAGACATAGATCCGCCAGCGCCCGTCAGCTTTAGCGTGGTGGCCGAGGTGCGCGGGGTTGGCGTCCGCGACCCGCATTACCGGAGCTGACTTGAAGCGCTTGCCCACCGGGAACCCCGTGGCCAGGTGCTGGTGGTCGGCAGTGCCAACCACCGTGGACGGAGCGTACTGCGTCATGAAGCCTGCGGGGAACTCGGCCGTCCGCACGTAGAAGTCCTCCAGCTCCGCAGGATCCTCGAATTCCTCAGGCTTCTTGGCCATCAGGGTTGACCATTCCTTGTCGAAGTCGATCAGGTTCTTGGCCACCACCTGGCGTTCCTCCGAGTAGGTGAAGAGAAGGCTTTCCGGGCTGCGGCCCTCAAGGACGTGCCCCAACTTCCACGCGATGTTGAAGCCGTCCTGCATGGAGACATTCATGCCCTGCCCGGCCTTGGCGCTGTGGGTGTGGCAGGCGTCGCCGGTGATGAACACGCGCGGCGTTCGGGTACCGCGGTCCTCCGGCAGGACGTCGTCGAACCGGTCCGTGAGCCGGTGGCCCACCTCGTAGACGCTGTGCCAGGCCACGTTGCGCACGTCCACCGTGTACGGGTGCAGGATCTCGTTCGCCTTGGAAATGATCTCCTCGATGCTGGTGCTGCGCACTGCCCCTTTGTTGTTCGGGTCTACCTCGCCCAGGTCAACGTACATGCGGAACAGGTGTCCGCCCTCGCGGGGGATCAAAAGAATGCTGCCTTTTTCACCCTGGATGGCGCACTTCATGCGAACATCGGGAAAGTCTGTGACCGCCAGTACATCCATGACGCCCCAGGCATGGTTGGCCTGATCGCCGGCGAGCGTGCATCCGATCGCCTGGCGCACCTTGCTGCGCGCGCCGTCCGCGCCAACAACGTACTTCGCCTTGACGATGCGCGCCTGGCCCTCGTTCGGGCCCGCGGTATGTAACAGGGTTACCGTAACCGGGTATTCACCCTGGCCCGCCACTTTCAGTCCCTGGAACTCGTAGCCGTAATCAGGCTTCATTCGTGTGGGCGAGTTGGCCATGTATTCGGCGAAGTAGTCCAGCACGCGGGCCTGGTTGACGACGAGGTGGGGGAACTCGCTGATTTCGGCCGGGTCATCCGGGGTGCGGGCCGTGCGGATGATGCGGGAGCGGTCTGCAGGGTCCGGTTTCCAGAATGCCGTCTCGGTGATCCGGTATGCCTCCGCAGTGATTCTCTCGGCAAACCCGAAAGCCTGGAAGGTTTCGACGGTGCGGCACTGGATTCCGTCGGCCTGGCCAATGGCGAGCCTGCCGGGGCGTCGCTCGATGATTCGGGTGGTGATGTTCGGGAACTGCGACAGTTGCGCAGCGGCCAGCATTCCTGCGGGCCCGGTGCCGACAATCAACACATCGACCTCGTCCGGAAGCTGAGCCGGCCTGTTAATGCCGACGCCTTCAGCGGGCTGGACGCACGGGTCCCCGGACACATAGCCGTGATGGTGAAACTGCAAGGATTCCTCACTTCGTTGTAAGCGGTCAGCGTCGAAGCTCGGCAGAACTCGACGCCTGGTACCTAAAAGGTGACTACTTGCCCTTGCCAAGGGCGTTGCGGACTGTTCAGGGATCCGTCCGGGTTACTTCCTGCTTGTTGCGGCGCTTCACCGCGACCGTGCTTTATCCGGGGCGATCCGGATTTATAGTGCGCCTAGTCCTGCGGACGAGGCGGGTGGTGTAGTAGCAGCTTCCGTAACAGTTCAGTAAGGATGGTCGCTTCGGTCCTCGTAAGACCTTCTGCCCAGTCGCTTTCGCGCAGGCTGTTCTTACGCGCAAGCTCTGCTACGCGACCCTCCCCAAGAGGCGTTAGCCGTACAAGGGTTTTGCGCTTATCAGAAGCGTCTGCTTCCCGGGTCACCAACCCGTACTTCTCCAAGGTGTTGAGCAAGCTCGACATAGACGCGCTGGATACGCTCGAGAGCCTTGCCAGCTCATTGGGATAGCCTGCTCCAACCGCCCGGATGGCGAAAAGAAGCCTGAAAGCAGAAAAGCTGAGGCTTCCGGGGCGGTGGACGCTGACTTCGAGGTCAGTGGTGATCCTGTTAGCGAGACGTATCAGATTAAAGCAAAGGGCCATCGCGGCCTCGTCGTACTCCGGAAACATCTCCCTCGTAGAGTCGTTCGCCAGCTTTTCGAACGCAGCGCCACTGAGTCGCGAATCCTGTGGGGTGGTTGATTCGTCCATCGCCTCAGTCAAAGCTCCTAGAGTGATCCACGCTTCGCGCTCCTCATCGTCCCTTTACCCATCGATGCTTCTAATTTACTAGAGGTCTAGCAAATCTGCAATGCCAATTCTTGCCTGACGGCCTAGAAGATCGAATCGGCTGCTAAGTACTATCGCAAGCAGGGAGGCTTCGACGCCTGCTGGCCGGGTGATCGAAAAGCCGGGCTGTAGCACCTGCGTTGGGAATAGATTGAGTCAGAGTCACGTGGTGGTAGGTAGAGGTCTAACTACTTCTGGCCTTCGCGCCGTTCGCCGCAGGGGTGGCGTCGCTGCCGATGACGGTAGTGCTGATTGCCACGGCAGGCATCGTGGCCAAGCACCTCCCGGTGCTCCGCGCGAAAATTCCGACCGCCGTCGGGCCTCTCTTCATGGCAAGCGGCGATGCTGTGGCGGACACAGGTCCCTGCGGACGGCAGCCATGCCGTGAACATGCTACCGGCACTCATCCTGCTCGGCATCGGGTTGGGCACGGTCTTCGTGCCCATGCAGAACCTGGCACTCTCCGGCGTGGAAAAAGACGACGCCGGCGCAGCGAGTGCCCTGGTCAACGCCTCTCAGCAGATTGGCGGCTGCCTCGGCATCGCCCTATTCAGCACTGTCGCCGCTGCAGCTACCGCCGCGGCCGGCGGATCGACAATGGCCGCCCTGTCCAGCGGCTACTCAGCGGTCTTCTTCTGGGCGGCAGGAGTTGCCATCATGATTGCTCCCATTGCGTTGCTGCTGATCAACATCAGCCGCAAAACCTTCAGCGGTACTGCTTCCTCCGACGCCCCCGCAGTTCATCTGTAAAACGCGGTTCAGCTGTATGACGGGCCGGCAACAGCAGGGTCAGGACATCGTCCCGCGGCGTTCAACGGGAATCAGTTGGCTGGGACAGGTACGATAACGCCGCCACCACGTGGGCCTGTACGCCGAGTGACAGCGTCGGGTCGACCAGCGGGGCGAAGGAGGGGGAGTGGTTGGCAGGAATGTCCTGGAAGACGGTTCCGTTGGCGACGGCGGCGCGGTAGGTTTCCGGTTCCACCCCACCGAGGAGCCAGAAAGTGTAGGGAACGCCGAAGGCCTGCGGAATGCGGCTGAAGTCCTCGGACGCCGTCTGTGGCAGGGCGTGCTGAATGGACGTCGCGCCAAAGTGGGAGGTGAAGGCAGCAGTGACGCGATCCGTGACGGCGGAGTCATTGGTAGTGAGCGGGAAACGGTCGTAGTACTCGAACTCCGGTTTCCGCGGGGAGCCAGCCGTGATGCATTCGCCCTTCACGATCCTTTCGATCGCCGCGAGGACCGCCGACCGGACGGCGTCGTCGTAGGTGCGGATGTTCAGCAACAGCGTGGCCTGGTCCGGGATGATATTCGATGTGGCCCCGGCGTTGAAGGCCCCCACGGTGACCACCGCAAATTCTCCCGGCCTGGTCTCCCGGGAGACGACCGTTTGCAGCCGCAGCACGATTGAGGAAGCCAGCACCACCGGGTCGACGGACATGTGAGGCATGGAGCCGTGCGCCCCGGTCCCGTAAACGGTGATCTTGAGCGAGTCCGCCGCGGAAAGGACCGGGCCCGGCTTGGTTGCGATGGTCCCGGCCGGAAGGGGCATCACGTGCTGGGCCAGTGCGACGTCGGGCCGCGGTATTTTGGTGGCCAGGCCGTCCTCGACCATGGCTTTGGACCCGGCGCCTACCTCTTCCGCTGGCTGGAAGAGCACGATGTAGGTCCCGGACCACACGCCGCGGCC
Source organism: Arthrobacter sp. UC242_113 (assembly GCF_044054585.1). NCBI lineage: Bacteria > Bacillati > Actinomycetota > Actinomycetes > Micrococcales > Micrococcaceae > Arthrobacter > Arthrobacter sp. UC242_113. The sequence goes on from NZ_CP171968.1 coordinate 1,236,290, forward strand.
GTCCGCCATGAGCTTGGCGGCACCCAGCAGCGTGCTGACGTGGACATCATGACCGCAGGCGTGCATCACGCCTTCCACTTCCGAGGCGTAGGGCAGCCCGGTGGCTTCCGTGACCGGCAGGGCGTCCATGTCCGCCCGCGCCAGGACTGCGGGTCCCTCCCCGCTGGCCAGCACGCCCACAACGCCGGTACCCCCAATGTGCGTCACTTCGTACCCGAATGCCAGGAGCCTGTCCGTCACGAGTTTGGCGGTTTGGTGTTCCTCCAGGCTCAGCTCCGGATGCCGGTGAAGGTTCTTGTAGGTGTCCCGGACCCAACCGAGCTCTGCCTCGATGCCGGCCAACACTGCGCTCACACTATTCACATGGATCACTCCTGATCAGGGCGGCCAGCCCGCCAGACGTTGGTAGTGAAGCTCAGGATAGACCTGGGAACCGGGACGCTGATGAATTCCATCTCCGCGGCGACGCCGTGTCCGTGGCGGAAGCAGAGTGCCTAGCGCGTTCCCGGCGCCGGTCCTGTGGAGCCCCGGACCGTGAGGTGGGTGGGCATCACGGAGCGGCTGCGTGTAACGCCGCCCGCCGCAGGGTTGAGCTGCGCCAGCAGCATGGACACCGCCACGCGGCCTGCCTGCTCGATGGGCGATGCCATGGTTGAGAGCGGCGGATTGCAGAAGTCGGCGCCGAAAATGTCGTCGCAGCCCACAATGCTCATGTCCTCCGGGACACGGATGCCGCGTTCGCGCAGGCGCTGGAGCATGCCGATGGCAATGAGGTCGTTGAACACGATGCACGCCGTCACTCCGCTGTGCACGGCGGCGTCCGCGGCGACTGCCCCGGACTGTGTCTTCGGCGCGAACGGTCCGAGCGCCCGCACTTCCACCCCGCGCTCCTTGGCTGCCTCCGCCAGGGTAGTCCAGCGGCGGGTGCTGGACTGCGAAGTGAGCGGCCCGGCCATGTAGGCGACGTCGGTGTGACCCAGCGAGATGAGGTGGTCAAGGGCCTGGGTGGTGGCGGACGGGGTGTCGATGAGGACTGCGGGAACCCCGGGGACGTCGCGGTTGACCGTGACCATCGGCATCTTCGCCGCAGCGGCAAGCAAGGCCTCGTCCGTCAGCCGGGAGGCAGCCACCACGATTCCGTCCGCGCTCTTGCGCAGTTGCTCCATGGTGCTGGCTTCGACTTCGTCGGATTCCTCCGTATCCACCAGCAGCTGCGTGTACCCGGCGGCCTTGAGCTGGAGCTGGGTACCCCGGATGAGGTCGAAGTAGAAAGGGTTGGTGATGTCAGGTACCAGCACTCCCACCGCACCGGTCCGCCCCGAGCTCAGCGCCTTGGCCTGGCTGTTGGGGATGTAGTTTAGTTGCGCTGCGGCCGCCTCGATCCGCTGGCGCGTCCGGACATTGACGCGGTCCGGGGTGGAGAGCGCCCGGGAAACGGTGGAGGCCGCCACGCCGCAGAGGGCTGCGATGTCGTGGATGGTGGGCGGGCGGTCCACTGCTGCTGCTTGCGTCGTAGCCACGGCGCTCCTCTCTGAACGTGGTGGCCGGACCATTGTGGCCAGGTCAAATGGGCTTCTGTGACTGCCGCCACAGAACCTGTTAGCCAAGAATGCCACAGCTGACAAGGCGTTGGCAACCGGTTGTCATTTTGCCGCAGCCCTCGCTAAGCTGGGGTGGACATTGTTTGTAACTGCCTCACCGCACTGGAGCTGGAATGCGAGCTGCCCGCGCGGCGGCCGCGAAACCCAGGAGACCCGCGTGAGCAAAACAACAACAGCAGTCTGGCCGCTCTCAGGCTTCGGCGATGAGATAGATCCGGACCCCGCGGTGCAGTGTGCGGTATTACTGGCGTTGGGCGCAAGCCACATCGAGGTGCGCAGCGCCTGGGGCACCAACGTCTCCGAGCTGGAACCGCAGCAGGTTGCCGCGCTCAAGGAGATCCTGGATGAACAAGGCCTGAAAGTCTCTGCGGTGGCCAGCCCCATCGGCAAGGTGGACGTGGGCCTCCCGATCGAGCACGAGCTGGACCGGCTCCGCCAGATCATCTCCGTAGCCAAAGGCCTGGACACCAAGTACATCCGCATCTTCTCCTTCTTCCGGGCCGAAGGCCAGAGCGCGGAAGACATCCGCGACGACGTCATGGTCCGCATCGGCGCGCTTGCGGCCCTCGCCGCGGAAGCCGGCGTCGTGCTTCTGCATGAGAACGAAAAGGGCATCTACGGCGACACCCCAGAGCATGTCCTGGACATCATGAAGACCGTGGACTCCCCGGCGCTGCGGATCGCCTGGGACAACGCGAACTTCGTTCAGGTGGGCATCAAGCCCTACACCGAGGGCTACGCCATGCTGCGCCCCTACCTCGAGTACTTCCAGGTCAAGGACGCACTTGCCGCGACCGGGGAGGTGGTGCCCTCCGGCGAGGGCGACGGCGAACTGGACGCCACCATCGCCGCCCTGAATGCGGACGGCTTCACCGGCTTCGCCTCACTGGAGCCTCACCTGGCGAGCGCCCACGAGCTCGGCGGCTTCTCCGGGCCGGCGGCCTTCGGAACGGCGGCCCGCGCGTTCGCAGCGCTTGCCGTGAAAAACGGGGTTGAACTCTCTTGAGGACGACGGCGGCTGTCATCGGCTGCGGCGACGTTTCCACCGTGCACTTCGAAGCGGTGGCAAAGCTCGACGGCGCCGCGCTCGTTGCGGTGTGCGACACGGACCCGCAGCGGCTGGCGTCCGCGATGGCCGCCTGGGGCGTCCCCGGTTACGCCGACCATCTGGCCCTCATCGAGGCCGTTAAGCCTGACGTGGTGCACATTTGCACTCCGCATGACCAGCACGCGGCGGTGGCCGTCGACTGCCTGGAACGTGGCGTCAACGTCATCGTGGAGAAGCCGCTGGCCCACACCCTCGCGGAAGGTCGGCGCTTGGTCGAAGCCGCCTCCGCCGGCGGGGCCAAAATCGCCGTGTGCTTCCAGAACCGGTACAACGCGACGTCGCAGGCCATGCACGCTCTGCTGTCAAGGGGCGAACTGGGGGCCGTGACGGGAGCGTCGGCAACAGTGATGTGGCAGCGCTCTGCCGAGTACTACCAAAGCCGGCCGTGGCGGGGGACCTGGGCCGGCGGCGGGGGAGGCCTGTTGATGAACCAGGCCATCCATACTGTCGACCTGCTCCAATGGCTGGTGGGCGACGTCGTCGCGGTCACCGGAAACGCGTCCACCCGCTTCCTGGGTGAGGCCATAGAGGTTGAAGACACCGCGGAGTTCGTGGCAGAACATGCCGGCGGCGCCCGGAGCGCGTTTTATGCCACCCTGGCCAATTCCTTCAACGCCCCCGTGACGCTCGACGTGGTCACCGAGAAGGCAGTTCTGAGCCTGAGGGGTGACCTCACCGTGACGCACTCTGACGGGCGCGTGGACCTCGTTCCCGAGCGCACGGGCGGCTCCGGGGCCCGGTCCTACTGGGGCGTCTCCCACGAACTGCTGATCAGCGACTTCTACGCCCGCCTGGACGACGCCGATCCCTTTTGGATCTCGCCTGCGGAGGCCGAAAAGTCGCTGCGCATCATCAAGGAGATCTACCGGCAGAGCTACCCGGAACTTACCCACGCGGTCTCCTAAGCCCTTTTTATGGAGCACCCGCAAACCGCGGTTCACTGAGCTGACCAGACAGCTGCAAGTCGGCAATATGAAGTTGTTGCAGCTTTTTTGACAATCGGTTGCCAAATGCGGCAAGAGTCCGTACTGTGAATGTCACGAGGCCGGTGTGGGCCACACCACACCGGCCTTCGTTTGCAAGTGTCACGTTCCACAGATTCAGGAGCCAACAATGAAGTTAGGTCCCAAGGCAGCAGGAGCCGCCCTTGTTCTCAGCGCATCCCTCGCGCTGACCGGTTGCGGCGGTGCTGCCAACTCCGGTTCGGCCGCCGGTGCTGCCACAGCACTGACCCTCGGCACTGTCCAGGACGTACGTTCGTGGGACCCGGCCCAGGCGCACGTTGGCCACGTTCTGCAGCCGTACCAGGCGGTGTATGACACGCTGATCCTGCGCGAACCGGACGGCAAACTCAGCCCGATGCTGGCCACGGCGTGGAAGTACAACGCTGGCAACACCAAGCTCACCCTGGACCTGCGCACGGATGTGACCTTCAGCGACGGCGCCAAGTTCGACGCCGGGGCAGCGAAGGCCAACATGGACCACTTCAAAGAAGCCAACGGTCCACAGATGGCGCAGCTGGCTTCGGTCAGGGACGTGACTGTGGTGGACGCCGACACCATCGACGTCAACCTTACGGCGCCGGACCCCGCGCTGGAATACTTCCTGAGCCAGGCCGCGGGCCTGATGGGCAGCCCCAAGGCCTTGGACACCGAAGGCATTAAGACCGAACCGGTCGGCTCCGGCCCTTATGTCATGGACAAGGCGGCGTCGGTCAAGGACTCACAGACGGTTTTCGGTGCCCGCAAGGATTACTGGAACAAGGACCTGCAGAAGTATCAGAAACTGACGTTCAAGGTCCTGACAGACCTCACCGCCCGCACCAACGCCCTGGTCTCCGGGCAGGTGGACGCCACCATCCTGGACCCCAAGAACGGCAAGCAGGCCGAGGGCGCCAAAATGAAGCTCGCCGCCAACGAGGTCGACTGGCAGGGGCTGCTCCTCCTTGACCGTGAAGGTGCCAAGAACCCCGCGCTGGCAAACGTCAAAGTTCGCCAAGCCATCAACTATGCCTTTGACCGCAAGACCATCCTGGACCAGGTCATGCTGGGTCAGGGCACCCCGACGTCGCAGCCGTTCGGCAAGGCGAGCGGCGCCTGGATGGAAGAGCTGGAAAACTACTACACGTACGATCCGGCCAAGGCCAAGCAGCTTCTGAAGGAAGCAGGCTTTGAAAAGGGCGTCACCCTGGAGATCCCGAGCGTGCCCGGGTTCGAAACGCAGATTTCCGTCATCACGCAGCAGCTGGCAGACGTCGGTATCACCCTGAAGGTCGGCGCGGCGCTGACCAACACGTATACGGCCGATATTGCCGCGCAGAAGTTCACCACCATTTTCTTCTCGCTCTTCCAGGGCCAGCCCACGGTTGCCGTGGACCAGATCGTCTCCACCAAGGCGCTCTACAACCCCTTCAAGAACTCGACGCCGGAGCTGGACGCCAAGATCGCGGCCGTGCGCAACGGCGGCGCCGATGCAGGCAAACTGGCGCAGGAAGTCAACAAGTACGTCGTGGAGCAGGCCTGGTTCGCTCCACTGTTCCGCGTCAACCAGATGTACTACCACAACTCCAAGGTGAACGTGACTCCGCAAATCCAGCAGGCCGTTCCGTCCATCTACAACTACTCCCCGGCCAAGTAGGACCCCATGATCAGGTTCATTGCGAAAAGGCTGGGCAGCGGGCTGGTGGTGCTGTTTGTTGTCTCGGCACTCACCTTCTTCCTGCTGTACGTCTCCAGCGGGAGCATCGCCCGGAACATCCTGGGCGACCAGGCCACCGCTGAGCAGGTGGCGATGAAAGAACACGAGCTGGGGCTGGACCAGCCGCTGGTGGTCCGCTACTTCTCCTGGGTAGCCGATGCGTTGAGCGGCAACCTTGGTGCCTCGTGGTTCACTTCCGAGCCCGTGGCCAACTCCCTGGCCACCCGGATCCCGGTGACCATGACCATGGTTTTCGCCGCAATGATCCTGATCGCCATTTGTGCCGCACTCATCGGCATCATCGCTGCGGTCAAGCGCGGCTGGGTGGACAGGCTGGTCCAGGTTGGCGCCATCATCGGCGACTCCGTTCCGGGGTTTGTCATTGGCGTCATCCTGGTCACCATCCTGGCCATCCAGCTGGGCCTCTTCCCGGCCACCAGCACCATCTCCCCGGACGCCGGGGCCGACGCGTGGGTCTACTCCATGGCGCTTCCGGTGATTGCCCTGCTGGTCAACGGCGTCACAGGCGGCGCGCAGCAGATCCGCAGCGCCGTCATCAAGCAGCTTGAGCGCGACTACGTCCGCACCCTGCGCAGCCGCGGGATCGGCGAGCGGGAGATCTTGTTCAGGCACGTCCTGCGCAGCGCGGCCCCGGCCGGCCTGACCGTGCTGAGCCTGCAGCTGATCGGCATGCTTGGCGGCGTGGTGATCATCGAGCAGATCTTCGCCCTTCCCGGCATGGGCCCGCTGGCGGTCGCCGCTACGGGCCAGTCGGACCTCCCGGTGGTGATGGGCGTCGTGATGTACACGGTGGTCGTCGTCATTGTGGTCAACCTGCTGGTGGACATTCTCAATGGCTGGCTCAACCCGAAGGTACGTGTGTCATGAGTGACTCTGTAGAAACCGCGGGAGTTGCCGCACCTGCGCCCTCCCTTCATACCGGGCAGAGCGGCACGGTGGTCCGCTCCACCGTGGTCCGGCGCCTCCTCAGGAACCCGCTGGGCATCATCGCCATCGCCATCCTGCTGGCGATCTCGCTGCTGGCCATCCTGGCTCCGGTCCTGGCACCCTTTGACCAGAACTACGCCAACATCGCCAAAACCCTCGCCGCGCCGGACTCCGTCAACATCCTGGGAACGGACAGCGCCGGGCGTGATGTCTGGAGCCGCCTGCTGTTCGGTGCGCAGCTGACCCTGCTTTCGGCCTTGCTCTGCGCCGGCGTCGCCATTGCCATCGGTCTGCCGGCCGGCCTGATCGCCGGCTACTACGCCGGCAAGTTCGAGGCGGTCTCCAACTGGGTGGTCAGCATCCTCATGAGCCTGCCCGGACTGATCGTGCTGCTGACCATCCGGGCGGCCTTCGGCCCCTCGGTATGGATTTCCATGATCGCGTTCGGCATCCTCATCAGCCCGTCCTATTTTCGCTTGACCCGCACCGCCGTCCAGTCTGTGCGCAACGAGCTGTACGTTGACGCCGCCAGAGTTTCCGGGCTTTCGGACCTGAGCATCATCGCCCGCCACATCTTCTCCGTGGTCCGGGCACCCATCATCATCCAGACGGCGGCCATTGCCGGCGTAGCCATCGCCATCCAGTCCGGACTGGAATTCCTGGGCCTGGGCGATCCCACCAAAGCAACCTGGGGCGTCATGCTCTCGGAGGGCTTCAAGAACGTATACCTGAACCCCACCCTGCTCTTCTGGCCGGCACTCGCCATGGCATTGACCATCGGCGCGCTGGTCCTGCTGGGCAACGCCATCCGCGACGCCCTCGAAGACGGCGAAAAGATCAAGCACCGCAAGAAAGCGGCCCAACAGAAGGGCACGACGGCGGCACCCGCCAGGGCGGGCCAGCAGCGCAAGTCCGTGGCCGCCGTCGAGCTTGGAACCGAGCACCACCTCGTGAAGGTGACCAACCTGGGCGTGGGGTACCCGCAGGCCGACGGTTCCGTCAAAAAGGTGGTGGACAACGTCTCCTTCCACGTAGACCGCGGCGAGATCCTCGGCATCGTGGGTGAATCCGGGTCGGGCAAGTCCCAGACGGCGTTCTCCATTCTGGGCTTGCTTCCCGATAACGCCCGCATTGTGGCCGGTTCCATCCAGTTCGACGGCAACTACACCGTCGGCCCGGGTGAGGACCGGGTCGATCAGGCACGGCTGTCCAGGCTTCGCGGCAGGAGGATCTCCTACATTCCGCAGGAACCCATGAGCAACCTGGACCCCGCTTTCACCATCGGATACCAGCTGGTGACGCCAATGGTGCGCGTCCTCGGAATACCCAAGGAAGAAGCCCGCAAGCGTGCGCTGAAACTCCTGGCCGACGTCGGAATCGCCAACCCCGAACGGACCTTCAGCGCCTACCCCCACGAAGTCTCCGGAGGCATGGCCCAGCGTGTGCTGATCGCCGGTGCCATCAGCTGCGAACCGGACCTGGTGATCGCCGATGAGCCCACCACGGCGCTGGACGTCACCGTGCAGGCCGACGTGCTCGACCTCCTGCGCGAGCTCCAACAGCGGCTGAACATCGGGATCATCCTGGTGACCCACAACTTCGGCGTGGTGGCAGACCTCTGCGACCGTGTGGCCGTCATGCAGAACGGCCGCCTGGTGGAGGAAGGATCCGTCCGCGACATCCTTCGCAACCCCAATGAGCAGTACACCCGGACCCTGCTGGCGTCCATGCTCGAAGGCAAAACCCCCATGTCCACGCTTGTATCCAGCCAGAAGGAGCCGGCCGCATGAGCACTGTGGAAGTTGCAGAAAATTCCCCGCTCCTGACAGTAGAGAACCTGGTGGTCGAGTACCCCAGCAAGAAGTTCCGCGCCAAGCCGTTTCGGGCCCTCACGGATATCAACATCTCCATCGGCCAGGGCGAGACCCTTGGCCTGGTGGGGGAGTCCGGTTCGGGAAAGACAACCCTGGGCCGTGCCGTGCTTGGCCTGGCCCCGGTGACGGCCGGAAGGATCACGTTCGAAGGCCGGGACATCAGCCAGGCCACCCGCAAGCAGCGGCGGACCCTGAGCCGTGACCTCCAAGTGGTCTTCCAGGACCCGTACACCTCCCTGAACCCGGCCCTCGAGATCGGCGCCATCCTCGCCGAACCCCTCGGAGTGCAGGGCCTGGAGCAGACAGCGGCCAGGAAGCGCGTCAAGGAACTGCTTGACCAGGTGGGGCTGCCCTCGGACGCCATCCACCGCCTGCCACGGGAGTTCAGCGGCGGCCAGCGCCAGCGCGTGGCCATCGCCCGGGCACTCGCGCTCTCACCGAAACTGATCGTCTGCGACGAACCCGTCAGTGCACTTGACCTGTCCACGCAGGCACGCGTCCTTGACCTGTTCCTGCAGATCCAGAAGGACACCGGCGTTTCCTACCTCTTCGTCTCCCACGACCTGGACGTCGTGCGGCACATCAGCCACCGCGTGGCCGTCATGTACCACGGCGAAATCGTCGAACAGGGGCCTGCGGACGTGGTAACCCGGGACCCCGAGCACCCCTACACCCAGCGTCTCCTGCTGGCGTCTCCGGTGCCCGATCCGGACCGGCAGGAGCAGCGCCGGGCGGACCGTCACCGGCTGCTGGAAATCCAGCGGCATCAGAACGAACAGGCCGGCGTCCCCGCCTGAGGGCACCGTCAAAACTGAAAGGACCACCATGGCCAACACAGCCACAATTGGCGTACAAGCGATGATGCTCAAAGAGAGCTTCACCGAACTCGGGGCGTTCGAAACGCTCCGGAAGGTCAGCGCGATCGGCTACAACGCCGTCGAAATCTCCCAAATCCCGATGACAGCGGAGAACGTCACCGAACTGGACCGGTCCCGCAGTGAACTGGGCATGGACATTGCGGCATTGTCGGTCGCAATGGAAACCCCCAAGGGCATGCCCGGCGATTCGCTCAAGGACCATTTCGACAAGATCGTTGACGACGCGAAACGCCTCGACGCCAGGCTCCTGCGGATCGGGATGCTTCCCTTCCCGGCCATGAAGTCGATCGGCGCCGTGGTGGACTTCGCCAAAGAAGCCAACGAGTACGCCGAGCGCCTGCAGGAGCACGGCATCGGCCTGTACTACCACAACCACCACATCGAGTTCGCGAAGTTCGACGGCAAATACATGCTGGACATCATCGCCGAGAACTCCCCGGCCATGGGCATGGAAATCGACGTTCACTGGGTGCAGCGCGGCGGACTTGACCCCGTCCGGACCCTCGCGAAGTACGCCGGGCGCACCGCCATGGTGCATCTGAAGGACTACCGCATCGGCGAGCCTCCCCAATCGGCCTTCGGGCTCCTGGAATCCGGGGACGTCACTGGCTTCATGGCCGAGTTCAAGGACGTGGTCCAGTTCGCCGAAGTGGGCGAGGGCAACCTGGACTTCCCGGCCATCATCCCGGCCGCCCAGGCCGCCGGCGCACAGTACATGCTCGTGGAGCAGGACCAGCTGTACGGCCGCACCGTCTGGGACGCGCTGCAGACCTCCCACGACAACCTGGTGGCCATGGGCCACGCCGACCTTTTCTAACCCTGGATCCCTACCATCCGGCTTTCGGCAAGCTCAACCAACGAAAAAGGAAAACAAACTGTGAGTAAGAAAGTACGCCTCGGCATCATCGGCCTGGGCCAGCAGGGCGGCGCCTACGCCAAATTCATCACCGACGGACTGGTTCCCAACATGGAAATCGGCGCCATCTGCGACACGGACCCCGCCAAGAAGGAACTCGCGGCTTCCCAGTACCCGGACGCACCCTTCTACGAGGACTACATCGCCATGCTCGAAAGCGGCGACGTCGACGCAGTAGTCACGTGTGTCCCGCACTTCCTCCACCCCGAAATGGGCATCGAAACACTCAAGCGCAACATCCACGCACTCGTCGAGAAACCGGCCGGCGTCTACACCAAGCAGGTCAAGGAACTCAACGAGTTTGCGGCCAGCAAGCCTGAGCTGTCCTTTGCCATCATGTTCAACCAGCGCAACAACCCCTTGTACCAGAAGCTCAAGGAGATCGTCGAGAACGGCGAGATCGGCGCCATCCGCCGCACCAACTGGATTATCACCAACTGGTGGCGGCCGCAGGGCTACTACAACTCCAGCGAATGGCGGGCCACCTGGGGCGGCGAGGGCGGCGGCGTCCTGGTCAACCAGGCACCGCACCAGCTGGACCTGTGGCAGTGGATCTGTGGCGTGCCGAAGTCTGTCTACGCGAAGGTGGCCTACGGCTTCCGCCGCGACATCGCCGTCGAAGATGAAGTCACCGCGGTGGTGGACTACGGCGACGGCGCTACAGGCGTTTTCGTGACCGCTACCCACGACCTGACCGGCACGGACCGCTTCGAGATCCTGGGCGACCAGGGCAAGATCGTCGTCGAAGGCTCCAAGACCGCCACCGTGACCCGCCTGGTCAAGCCTGAGCGCGAACTCAGCGACGGCATGGGCATGGACGATGTCCGGAAGCTCTTCATGGGCGAGCTGAACCCCGAGGAGTACTACAGCACCGAAGTAGTGGAGTTCGAATCCGCCTGGGGCGCCCAGCACTCCGGCGTCCTGGAGAACTTCGCCGCCAACATCCTGGACGGCACCCCGCTGCTGGCTCCGGGGTCCGACGGTATCAACGGCGTCCGCCTGGCCAACGCCATTCACCTCTCCAGCTGGACGGGCAGGGAAGTAGGCCTGGACTTCGACGAGGACGTATTCCTCGCCGAGCTCAACAAGCGCATCGCCGAGGAAGGCAAGTTCCCCGAGCGCTCGTAGCCCGGCGCATACTGGCCGGACCCGGCAACCGCTGGCCACCGGTGAGGCAACTCCCGCCCAACTGACTCGCAGTTAAAGTTGTTTTGAGCCTCCAAAACGACAACTATTGCCAGTCAGTTGGGCGGGTTCGTCGTTAGGATGGGGCGGTGACTGAACCCAAGAAGCCGGACGCGCCCGCAGCAACGGGCCGGGCCAATAAGCACGCCCGGGACGGGAAATCCAACCCCACCATCTATGACATTGCCAAGGTTGCCGGCGTGAACCCGTCCACCGTGTCACGGGCCCTCAGCAAACCCGGCAGAGTCAGCGCCAAAACCCAGAAGCTCATTGAGGATGCCGCCGCCGAGCTCAACTACCAAGTCAACCCCTTCGCGCGGGCCCTGCCAACGGGGCGGACCAACACCTTCGGGCTGATCGTCGCGGATATCACCAACCCCACCTTTTTCGACATTATCCGCGGGGCAGAGACCACGGCCACGCTGCGGGACTACACACTCGTGCTCGCCGAGTCCGCTGAATCAGCCATCACCGAGCTCACGGCAGCCCGGCGGCTCATGGCCACGGTGGACGGCCTCATCCTCGCAAGCCCCCGCATGGACGACGACAACATCCGCGCGCTTGCCCGCGACAAACCGGTGGTGGTCATCAACCGCGAGGTCGAGGGCGTGCCGTGCGTGGTTCCGGATGTGAACAAGGGCATCAGCGAGGCCGTGCGCAGCCTCGCCGCCAACGGGCACACCAAGGTTGCCTTTGTTGCCGGGCCGCCGCAGTCCTGGATGTCCGCCCGCCGCTGGGAAGGCGTCCGGGCAGCCTGCGAATGGTCGCGGCTGGAGGCCGTGAGGCTGGATTCCACCAAACCCACGGTCGACGGCGGCAGGCAGGTGGCGCGCGACGTCCGGGCCAGCGGTGTCACGGCCGTGCTGACCTACAACGATCTCCTGGCCATTGGACTCATGCAGGAACTCCAGGCCGCGGGAATCGTGGTGCCGGACCAGATCAGCATCGTGGGCTTCGACGACATCTTCGGCGCCGACTTCACAACGCCGCCGCTGACCACCGTGCGCTCCCCGCTGGGGGAGTGCGGCTCGGGCGCGGCCACCCTGTTGCTTGACCTCCTGCACGGCATGGGGGAGCCTGCCGGCACAATGCGTGTGGAGACGGAGCTGGTGCTGCGCGGCTCAAGCGGCCGGCTGTTGCCCGCAGGCTAGGTCCGGCTGCAGGCCAAATCGCAAGGTTTTGGCAATTGATGGCAACCGGTTGACAAAAGCCACGCAAAAGCCGGACCATAGAGCTATGTCACAGTCGATTGCCGCCAACCCTGACCGGCTCCTGCCCGCGGATCCCGGAACGCGCAGCATTGCGCGAGACCTCCTGCAGCGCGTCCAGGACCTTCCCATCATTTCGCCGCACGGGCACGTTGACGCCGCAGTCATCGAGCACAACAGCCCCTTCCCGGACCCGGCAGCGCTGCTGGTCAGTCCGGACCACTACGTCACGCGGCTGATCCATGCCAGCGGTGTTCCGCTGGACCGGGTGCGCGGCGCAAAGGCCTCTGAACCGGATTCCCGCACCGTCTGGCACGAGTTCTGCAAGGCCTGGCCGCTGTTTGAAGGCACTGCCTCCGGCTACTGGCTCCGCACGCAGTTCGACAGCGTCTTCGGTCTCCGGCAGGAGATCAGCGCGGAGACCGCCGACGCCAGCTACGATGCGATTTCCGCCAAGCTGCTGGAGCCCGGCTTCCGGCCCCGCCAGCTTTTCAAGGACTTCAATATCGAGGTGCTGGCCACCACCGACGACCCGCTGGATGACCTGGCCAGCCACAAGGCGATCGCCCAGGATCCCACGTTCCACGGCCGCGTCCTGCCCACCTTCCGCCCGGACGCCTACCTGAACATCGCCCACCCGGAATGGCAGGCCAACGTGGACCGCCTCATCGCGGCAGCGGGCGACGGCGGCATAGGCTATGCCGGCTATCTCACCGCCCTTGAAAACCGGCGCCGTTATTTCGTGGAACACGGCGCAATCTCCGCTGACCACGGCGTCCGCACCCCCGCAACGCTCAAGCTCGACGACGGGGCCGCGGCGAAACTCTTCGACCGTGCCCGTTCCGGCCAGGCCACGGCGCAGGACCGCGACGACTTCGAGGCCCACATGATGTACCAGATGGCCCGGATGTCCGTGGAGGACGGCCTGGTCATGACCATCCACCCCGGTTCCTACCGGAACCACCATGAACCAACGTTTAACGCGTACGGTGCAGACACCGGCCACGACATCCCGTTCGCCGTCAACTACACCGAGGCCATCCGCCCGCTGCTGCAGGACTTCGGCACCGCCAAGGACTTCCACCTGGTGCTCTTCACGCTGGACGAGACCGTGTTCTCCCGCGAACTCGCGCCCCTTGCGGGCTTCTACCCGTCCGTGTTCCTCGGAGCCCCGTGGTGGTTCCTGGACGCGCCGGACGCCATGCTGCGCTTCCGTTCGGCCGTCACCGAAACCGCCGGGTTCTCCCGCTCGTCCGGCTTCATCGATGACACCCGTGCGTTCTGCTCCATCCCCGCGCGCCACGATGCCTCCCGCCGGATCGAGGCCTCCTTCCTGGCCCGCCTTGTGGCGGAGCACCGCGTCAGCGAGGACCGCGCCCACGAACTGATCGTCGACATCGTCGACGGCTCGCCCAGAAGGGTCTTCAAGCTGTGATTACCGAACTGCACTCCGCGGCCACATTCGCCGTTGACCTTCCCCAACTAAGCCGCAACCTGCAGCCTGCCCCCAAGGCGCCGGTCCGCATCGTCCACCTGGGGCTGGGTGCCTTCCACCGCTCACACCAGGCCTGGTACACGCACCATGCGGGCGACGCCGCTGACTGGGGCATCGCCTCCTTCACCGGCCGCCGCCCCGACGCCGCGCTGGCCCTGGCCGAGCAGGACGGCCTGTACACCGTGGTGGAACGCGCCGACGCCGGCGACTCGTTTACCGTAGTCAGCAGCATTGTTGAAGCGGTAGACGGCGCCGACATGCACCGTCTGGCGGAACTGATAGCGGCCCCCGCCACCGCGGTGGTCACCCTCACCATCACCGAGGCGGCCTACCGGCTTGGCGCCGACGGGCAACTCGACCGCACGGCGTCCGACGTCGTGGCGGACCTGGCGCTGCTGAAGTCCGGCACCGGAACCCCGACGACGCCGCTGGGCCGGCTGGTGCTGGCCCTCGCGGCCCGCCGGGCCGCCGGAGCCGGACCGCTCGCCGTGGTCTGCTGCGACAACCTGTCCAACAACGGCACCGTGGCGCTCAACGCCCTTGTGGGTATGGCCGGGGCGTGGGACGAAGGCGTTGCCGGATGGATCGATGCCAACATCAGCTTCGTCAGCACCTCAGTGGACCGCATTACTCCTCGCACTACGGAGGCGGACCTTGCTGCCGTGGAAGCCGGATGCGGCTACCGCGACAATTCCCCCGTGGTAGCCGAACCCTTCACCAACTGGGTGCTCAGCGGGGACTTCCCGGCCGGCCGGCCGCGCTGGGAAGATGCCGGTGCCGTCTTCGTTGACGACATCGAACCCTACGAGAACCGCAAGCTGTGGCTCCTGAATGGCGCGCACTCGCTGCTGGCCTATGGGGGCCAGCTCCGGGGACACTCCACTGTGGCCCAGGCCTTGGCCGACCCGCTATGCCTGCGGGCTGTTGAAGCGTTCTGGGACGAGGCGGAAGCGAACCTCGCCGGGCCGGAGGGCGCTGCCGCTGACCTGCAGATCCCTGCCTACCGGGCTGCCCTGCTGGCACGCTTCAGCAACGCCCGGATCGCCCACCACCTCGCACAGATCGCGATGGATGGCAGCACCAAGCTGCGGATGCGCGCCGTTCCGGTGCTGCGGGCCGAGCGCGCCGCGGGCCGGTCAGGTGCTGCTGCCGCACTGATGATTGCTGCCTGGATGGACTACAGCGCGGCCGCCGGGGAGGTCCGGGATCCGCTGGCCGACGGCGTTGCTGCCGCCAACCGGCTGAGCGGCGGGGAACGGATCCAGGCCCTTCTAAAGCTAGCGGACCCCGTCCTGGCCGCCGACGGCGGCGTCGTGGACCTGGTTGAAGACCTGTGCGGAACGTTCGGGAAGCGGGCTGTCTCCCGGTAGCGACTATCCGCACACGCACGGCTGCCCGGTTCCCCTTGCCATAAGGAGCCGGGCAGCCGTGTTTAAATGAAGTTTCAAGTAAACTTATGGCAACCGCTTGCCATTCGATTGCCAAGTGACTAGGATTACAGTACGAGCAAAAACCCGGCGCAGTGCCGGTCTTCCCAAGAATTCCCCCCTCCGGCTCAGCCCGCAAAGACGCGTTAGGACCCCCAAATGCTCAAGCCCCAGGCCAGCGAAACCCGCGAGTTGGTCAACCTCGACGGCATCTACCGCTTCAAGGTGGACTTCGACCGTGCGGGCCACCGCCAGGAATGGTTCAAGACGGCGCTGGAGACCGACCTCGAAATGGGCGTCCCGGCCAGCTACAACGATGTCTTCCCGGACAAGGCGATCCGTGACCACGTGGGCTACGTCTGGTACCAGCGCGAAGTGCGCGTTCCCCGCGGCTGGGCAGGGGAACAGATCCACCTCCGGCTCGACTCCGCCACCCACGAGGGCATGGTCTGGGTCAACGACGTCCTGGTGGCCGAGCACACCGGCGGCTACATGCCGTTCAGCGCAGACATCACCGACCACGTAACCGCCGGCCAGACGTTCCGGCTCACCGTCTCCGTAAACAACGAGCTCACCCAGGCGACCATCCCGCCGGGAAGCATCGCGGTGACCGAGGACGGCCGCAGGCAGCAGAGCTACCTCCACGATTTCTACAACTACGCGGGACTGCACCGCAGTGTCTGGCTGTACAGCACGCCCGCAGTCACCGTAGATGACATCACCGTGGTGACCGGCTTCGAAGGCACCACCGGCACTGTCGACTACACGATCGCCGCCGCCGGCGGCACCGGGAAACGAGACCGTCAGGGTCACCCTGCGCGATGCGGACGGCATAGAAGTCGCCGCAGCAGAAGGCGCCGAGGGCGCTCTGGTAATTGACGGCGTCGTGCTCTGGAAACCCGGGGCGGCGTACCTGTACAGCCTCACCGCTGAGGTCCACGACGGCGGCCGGCTGCTGGACAGCTACACCCTCCCCGTGGGAGTCCGGACTGTCGATGTCAGCGGCAAGGAATTCCTCATCAACGGCGAACCCTTCTACTTCACCGGCTTTGGCATGCACGAGGACCATGTGGCCATCGGCAAGGGCCACAGCAACGCCCAGATGGTCAACGACTTCCAGCTCCTGGACTGGGTGGGTGCCAACTCCTTCCGTACCTCCCACTACCCCTACGCCGAAGAAGTCATGGAGTTTGCCGACCGGCACGGCATCGTGGTGATCGATGAAACGGCGGCCGTCGGGCTGCACCTGGGCTTCGGGGCCGTGTTTGGCGGAATCGCAAAAAAGACGTATGTCGAGGGCGGGGTGGACGCCAACACTGCCGCAAACCACCGGCAGGCCATCAGTGAGCTCGTGGCCCGGGACAAGAATCATCCCTCGGTGGTGATCTGGTCCATCGCCAACGAACCCAACGGATCCGAGGCAGGCGCCCGGGAATACTTCCAGCCCCTGGCCGAACTCACCCGGCAGTTGGACCCCACCCGTCCGGTGGGCTACGTCAACGTCATGTTCGACACCCCGGACAAGGAACTGCTGGGCGACCTCTTCGACGTCATCATGCTCAACCGCTACTACGGCTGGTACCTGAACAACGGGGACCTGGAAACAGCGGAGCAGGTCCTGGAAAAGGAGCTGCGCGAATGGGAAGCCAAGTACGGCAAGCCGATGATCATGACCGAATACGGGCCGGACACCATGCCGGGCTTCCACTCCATCTATGAGCAACCCTGGAGCGAGGAATACCAGGCCGCGTTCCTGGCCATGTACCACCGGGTCTTTGACCGCGTGGATGCCATGGTGGGCGAGCAGGTCTGGAACTTCACGGACTTCCAAACGTCCAACGGCATCATGCGCGTGGACGGCAACAAGAAGGGCGTGTTCACCCGGGACCGCCGGCCCAAACCCGCAGCGTATGCCCTCCGCCAGCGCTGGACCGCACTGGCCGGCGTCAAAAACGGCAGCGACAAGACGATCACCAACCCGTAGCATTTTTCACTATTTCTGGCTGCCCCCTGGGCAGACACTTGGGTAAAGGAGCCCACCTCATGAAAAAGCTGAACAAGCTCAGCATCATCGGCTACGGCGCCGGCGATGCCGCCAACAACCTGGCCTTCACCACCGCCACCATGTTCCTGCTGGTCTACTACACCGACGTTGCGGGTATTTCCGCGGCAGCCGCAGGCACACTCCTGCTGGTCGTCAGGATCTTCGATGCGTTCGCCGATGTCTTTGCCGGCCGCATGGTGGACCGAAACTACAGCAAACGCTTCGGGAAGTTCCGTCCGTTCATCATGTTCGGCTCCATTCCGCTGCTGCTCCTGAGCGTGGCAACCTTCTCTGTCCCGCAGTTGGGTGAGTCCGGAACCCTGCTCTACGCCTACGTCACCTACGCAGCCCTTGGCCTGGCCTACAGCTTGGTAAACATCCCCTACGGCTCACTCGCGGGCGCCATGACCCAGGATCCGGGCGACCGGGCCAAGCTGGGATCGGCCCGTATGGTGGGCGGTCTGCTGGTGGGTTCGGCGCTCGGCATCTTCGTGGCACCCCTCATCAAGCCGGGCGCTGACCTGCAGGCAACCTTCACCACCATCAGCCTGGTATTCGTCGGGATCGGCGCCGTCCTCTACTTCTTCACCGTCCTCACCGCCAAGGAACGCGTTCACCGCGCCGTACCGAACGTTTCCCTCAAACAGAGCATGGAAACCCTGAAGGGCAACAAGCCCCTCCTGATGCTTTGCATCAGCTCCTTCCTCTTCCTCTCCGGCTACCTGGCATTAACTTCCGTGCAGCTGTACTACCTGCGCGACGTCCTCGGCCGCCTGGACCTGTACCCGGTGCTGTCCATCATCCAGCTTGTCCTGACCTTCGTCCTGGCCGCGTTGATGCCCAAGTTGGTCCGCACCATCGGCAAGAAGCACGTCTACATTTACTCCTCCCTGATCACTGTCGCCGGCGGTGTGGTTATTTTCTTCACGCCGGCAAGCCAGGTCATGATCGGCTTTGCCGGCCTGGTGCTCAGCCTCGTGGGTGTCCTCGCAATGAGCATCGTGGTGTGGGCCCTCGAGGCCGACACCGTGGAATACGGCGAATGGAAGACCGGCGTCCGCACCGAAGGCATCACCTATGCGCTGTTCTCCTTCACCCGCAAGACCGGCCAGGCCGTGGGCGGAGCCCTCGCCGCGTACGCACTCGCATTGGGCGGTTACAAGTCTGGCGGGGTCGCCCAGACGCCGGACGCCGTGTTCGGCATTCAGATCGCCGCGGGTGCACTGCCTGCCGTACTGACAATCCTCGCGGTATTGGTCATGAGCAGGTACACGCTGACCGATGCCAAGCACGCCGAGATCCTCACGGAGATCCGGGCCCGCCGCGAAAGCATCGATGCCCCCAAAAAGGCCGATATCGCCGCCGAGCCCTCCGGGGACGACACGGCCGGCACCACCGAAACAGCCACCCAGCCGCACGCGGCGCCCACCAACTGACCCCTGAACCAGCCCATCCGAAAGGACCTGTTGTGAAAATCATTGCCGCGGAAGTCTTCGTGACAAGCCCCTCCCGTAACTTCGTGACCCTTCGTATTACTACGGAGGACGGCGTGACTGGCATCGGTGACGCCACTCTTAACGGGCGGGAGCTCGCGGTGGCCGCGTACCTGAAGGAGCATGTCGCGCAGCTGCTGATCGGGAAGGACCCGCACCGGATCGAGGACACCTGGCAGTTCCTGTACCGGTCCTCGTACTGGCGCCGGGGGCCGGTGACGATGGCGGCGATCGCTGCGGTGGACATGGCGTTGTGGGACATCAAGGGCAAGCTGGCCGGCATGCCGGTGTACCAGCTCCTCGGCGGGGCATCCCGGAACGGGTTGCGCGCCTACGGGCACGCGTCCGGTTCGGACATCCCGTCGCTGTTCGACTCGGTCCGCGAGCACCTGGAACTGGGCTACAAGTCGGTGCGGATCCAGACCGCGGTGCCCGGGATCAAGGCCGTGTACGGGGTGGCCGCGCAGGCGCAGGCCTCGGGGGAGCGGTACGACTACGAACCCGCCGGGCGCGGTGCGTTCCCGGTGGAGGAGGACTGGGACACCCGGGCCTACCTGCGGCACCTGCCGTCCGTGTTCGAGGCGGTCCGCAACGAGTTCGGCCCGGAACTGCCGCTGCTGCATGACGGGCACCACCGGATGACGCCGATCCAGGCCGCGAAGCTCGGCAAGGCGCTGGAGCCGTACGACCTGTTCTGGCTGGAGGACTGCACCCCGGCCGAAAACCAGGAGGCACTGCGCCTGGTCCGGCAGCACACCACCACGCCGCTGGCCATCGGTGAAATCTTCAACACCGTGTACGACTACCAGAGCATCATCAAGGAACAGCTGATCGACTACGTCCGCGCAGCGTCCACGCACTTCGGCGGCATCTCGCCGCTGAAGAAGGTCATGGACTTCGCCGCGCAGTACCAGATCAAGTCCGGCTTCCACGGCCCCACCGACATTTCCCCGGTCGGGTTCGCCGCCCAGCTGCACGTGGGCCTGGCCATCCACAACTACGGCATCCAGGAATACATGCAGCACTCGGCCGCCACAAACGAGGTCTTCGAGCAGTCCATGACCTTCACCGACGGCTACCTGCACCCGGGCGACAAGCCCGGCATCGGCGTCGAATTCAACGAGGAAGCCGCAGCCGCCTACCCCTACCAGCAGGCCTACCTGCCCTACAACCGCCTCGTCGACGGAACCGTCCATGACTGGTGATGTGAAGCCGGCGGCTCCCGCCCGCCCCCACATTGTGGTGATGGGCGTGACCAGCTGCGGCAAGAGCACGGTGGGCGCGGGCATCGCCAAACTCATCGGAGCCGAGTTTGTCGACGGCGATTCGCTGCACCCGCAGGCCAATATCGACAAGATGGCCTCGGGTACTCCGTTGAACGACGGCGACCGGGCACCGTGGCTGGCCGAAATCGGCAGGCGGTTCGCGTCGTCGGACGCCGGACTGGTGATCGCGTGCAGCGCGCTCAAGCGCGCCTACCGTGACATCATCCGCAGCGGCGACCCGTCCGTGGTGTTCGTGCATCTGCACGGCACCCGGGAACTGCTCGCCAGCCGGATGGCCGCGCGGCCGGGACACTTCATGCCCCTTTCGTTGCTGGATTCACAGCTGGAAACCCTTGAAGAACTGCAGGCCGACGAATCCGGAGTAGTGGTGGACATTGCCACACCCGTGGGCCAGATTGTCGATGAAGCGGTTGCTGGTCTTACCGCCGGTGCCGGAGGCGCCGAACCGCGCCTGTTCGACGTCGACCTGCAGGCGGCGCCGTTCAACCTCGGGAGCGGGCGCTAGATGGTGACAGGTCGCAATCTGCACGCCCCCGCTGCTTGCGGCCGAACGTTTATTGGCGACCACGGTGCTGCTATTCCGCGGATGGCCGCTGTCGTTGCCGTTTGGTGGCCGCCCGTTGTTCCTTTGCGGCAAGGCGCCGGCGGTTGGAGCCGCGGGTGGGTTTGGTCGGCCGGCGGGGGGCAGTTTCGGGAGCAAGACCCTCGGCCACGAGGTCGGCGAGCTTGGCGAGGGCGATCTCGCGATTGCGTAGCTGCGAGCGCCGCTCGGAGGCGGTTACGGTGATCACCCCGGCGGTGATTCGTCGGCCGAGACGCGTTAGCAGCATCAGCCGTTGGCCCTCGGAGAGGGCCGCTGAGTCGCTGACGTTCCAGGAAAGCTCGACCCGGCTGTCCGAGGTGTTGACGTGTTGACCGCCCGGCCCCGAGGAACGCGAGAATCGCCAGCCGAGTTCCGACGTCGGAATCGTGAGCCCGGGCGACACCTCCAGATCCATGGAACCAGCTTTGCACAACCAAGGCGGGATCAAAGCCTCCATACCCCCGCATGCCGGCGCGAATCCTGGTACCCCACGCCGACCGGGCCTACCGAAGCTGATCCGCGACGCCGAAGCAGAGGCGTTCATGGAGTTTTTGAACGCCCGGGAATACTCCGACCTCTCCGTCAGCCGGGGTCAACGCACTACGCTGCGGTGACCGGCATCCAGGCGCCGGGTCCAGCCGCGTGAGTCGAGGTATTCCAGCAGCGGAACCGCGACTCGTCGTGTTGTGCCGAGCACCTGGCGTGCCTGGCTCGTGGTGAAGGGCTGCTCCAAGCGGGCCAGCTCGCGCATGGCAAGGGCCGGCGCCGTAGGCAGTAGCACCACCCCGTCGCGCAACCGCAGCAAGCGCCCCGCGCGCGCAGCGGCAGCCAGCTCGCGCACGCCCAAGCCCAGCGCGGCCAACTCATCGGCTTCCGGGGCATGGAACGAGTCTGCGGCAAGCCTCCGCTCCAACTCGGCGACCGCGGACCCGACGGCGCCAAGGCTGGCACGGCTGCCGGGCAGCCGGACGTGGCCGCCCTCCTGTTCCAGACCCGCATCGCGCACGATGGGGGCAAGGAGCCGCTCGTCGGGCAGCTTGAGCAGGTCCCGTGCCGCACCCTGGGAAAGGCCCGGTGCCAGGGGGTCGCCCTCCTGCAGCACCTCGAGAGCTGTGCGCAACCGACGCTGCCATGCCTCGAAGACGGGAGAATGCACCCACCAATCGCCGAAGACCAGGACACCGGAGGGCGCCTCCGCGTCGTGTGCGGACAGCAGCCCGAGCCGGCGCAGGTGTTGTTCCTGCACCGCCCCCCGGGCTGCCACTTCACCGAGCACGTCTCCGGCGGCATCCAGGTCTGCGAGCCGCTCCGCCCAGTGGACACCGTCGCCGCGCCGCCGCAAGGCCGGGGGATCGGCATCGAGGATCTGTGCACCGCCCAGCACCGAGCGGCTTCCGGGGTCCCGCAACACCAGACGGTCCCCGAGGACGAGCGGCAGGCGCCTGTCGAGGACGAGCCGCGCGTGGTCGGCACCAAAGGGACGCAGCCGGGCTGGCACGGCTGCAGTGCCGGCATGCACCATGATCTGCTCCGGCACATCCGTATAGGCCACCCCGGTAACGCGCTGGATGCCCAGGACGCCCGTGATCGGCCAGGCCTCGGGGGTAAGCAGCGCATCTCCGCGGCGGATGTCGGCGGCGGAAACGTCACGCAGGTTCAGCGCCACCCGGTTGACGGGCCCCACCGAGGTGTACGACGTGTCGCGGCTTTGCAGCCCACGGACCACGACTGGCCGCGAACCATCGTGACCGAGCAGCTGCAGCCGGTCACCCTGAACGAGCGTTCCCGCTGCCAGCGTTCCGGTCACCACCGTTCCTGAACCGGTGATGGTGAACGAGCGGTCCACCCACAGCCGGAGCCGCCCCGTGGTGGTGGGGGAAGGCACCCGGGCCAGTACGGCGTCGAGCGTGGCCCGCAATTCGTCCAGTCCTGTACCTTCGGTGGCAGAGACAGCAACTGCGGGTGCGTCCTGCAGACCTGTTCCGGCCAGCTCTCTGCGGGTCCGGGCGAGCACGTCACCAACCCGTCCGGGCGCCAGGTCGACCCGGCTGAGGACCACGACGCCGTACTCAATTCCCAGCGCAGCGACCGCGTCCCGGTGATCGCTTGACTGTGCCTGCCAGCCCTCATCGGCGGCGACGACGAAGCAGACGACGGGCGCCGGCCCGATTCCGGCAAGCATATTGCCGAGGAAGCGTTCGTGGCCCGGTACGTCCACGAAGGCAACGTCCCGCCCGGACGGCAACGTGGTCCAGGCATAACCCAAATCTATGGTCAGCCCGCGGCGCCGCTCTTCCTCCCAACGGTCCGGCTCCATGCCAGTAAGCGCGCGCACCAGCGTGCTCTTGCCGCAGTCGACATGTCCGGCGGTGGCGACGACATGCACTGGTTCAGCCCGCCCCGCCTGCATCCGCAGCGTCGAGGGTTGCCAGAGCGTGGCGTACCGCGCCGAGAATCCGGTCATCGTCCCCTTCGGGCACGCAGCGCAGATCAAGCAGGCAGGAGCCGTCGTGGACGCGCGGGAGCACGGCCGGGTCGCCGGTACGCAGGGGGCCCGCGAGCGCTTCGGGGAGCCGGAGCGCCCACCCGGGCAGGGGAACGCCGGGTGCTCCGCCGCCGCCGACCCGGCCATCGTGCGCGACGACAGGCACCCGGAGGGCCTCGGCGAGCCGGTCGGTACGGCTCCGCAGCTGCGCCGGGTCCGCGTGCAACGCCTGGACAACCGGCGGTGATCCGCCCGCGAGCGTCGCCTCCAGCGCGGCGAGGGCAAGTTTGTCGGCCCGGACGGCACGGGCGAGCGGGTGGCGTCCCAACCGGGTGATCACCTCCGCGCGACCGAGAAGCAAACCGGCCTGTGGTCCGCCCAGCAGTTTGTCGCCGCTGGCAATGACGACGTCGGCCCCGCTGGCTAACGCGGTGGCAGCATCCGGTTCTTCGGGCAGGTGCGGGTCGGGCGCCAGCAGTCCGCTGCCCAGGTCGGCCACGAGTGGAATCCCGTGCGCCGCGGTCAGCGAGCGCAGTTCGTCCAGAGGCACAGCGGAGGTGAAACCATCGACCCGGAAATTGCTCGGGTGGACCTTGAGGACGCAGCCGGTGGCCGGTCCGAGGGCGCTGGCGTAGTCGCGCAGGTGCGTCCGGTTGGTCGTGCCCACCTCGTGCAGGGTCGCGCCCGTCGATTCGATGAGGTCCGGCAGCCGGAAGCCGGCACCGATCTCGACTAGTTCCCCGCGGCTCACCACCACCTCCCGGCCGGCGGCGAGGGCTGTGGTGGCCAGCACCAGCGCGGCAGCCCCATTGTTGACCACCAGCGCGTCCTCGGCAGCGGGACAGGCGGCGAGCAAGGCACCCGGGCACCGGCGCCGCGGCGAGAGCGGCCGCCGTTTGCCAGATCGAGTTCCACGTCCACGTAGCCGCTGGCTGCGACAAGTGCTGCAACCGCACCCGCGGAAAGCGGGGCGCGGCCAAGGTTGGTATGGACGATGACGCCGGTTGCGTTGAGCACCGGGCGCAGGGTTGTCGCCGCACGCGCAGCAACGGCGGCCAGCAGGGCGGATTCCACCTGGCCGGGAGCGAGCTCACCGCGCCGCGCCTGCTCCTGGGTTTGCCGGACGAGTTCGCGGATAACGCGTCCGCTCAGGCGCTCCCCGGCCTTGCGGACGGCCGGCAGGGCCAGCAGATCATCGGTCCGCGGAATCAGGCGGCGGGGATCAACCTGGTCCACAGTCCCTCCTCGTTCCGCGGCGTGCCCGCCGGTGGTTGGCGGAGGCGGACGGGAATCGAACCCGCCAGGCCGAGATACTCGGCCTCACCGGTTTTGAAGACCGGGGGGCCCACCAGGACCCGGACGCCACCGCGTTCAATTTAGCAGATTGCCCACGGGGGTACCCTAGGGGAGTGAACGAGACCCAAACGTCTATTCCGCAACCCCACGGCGCGGTCGGCGCTGTCCGGCTCACCGGCTATGCCCACGGCGGTGGGTGCGCGTGCAAAATTCCGCCGGGCGAACTCGAAGAAGCGGTTCGCGGCCTCACCGGCCAACCCGGCGTGGACGTGCTGGTCGGTCTGGACAGCGGTGACGACGCAGCGGCCGTCCTGGTGCACGACGACGTGGCGGTACTCTCCACCGCCGACTTCTTCACCCCCGTCGTCGACGACGCCTTTGACTGGGGTCGGATCGCGGCCGCCAACGCGCTCTCGGACATTTACGCGATGGGCGGCCGCCCGATCATGGCGATCAACCTCCTAGGCTGGCCCCGCGGCGTGCTGCCATTGGAGCTGATGACTGAAGTCCTCCGCGGCGGCCTTAGCATCGCGTCCGAGGCGGCGTGCCCGGTGATCGGCGGGCACTCCATTGATGATCCGGAGCCGAAATACGGCATGGCCGTAACAGGCGTCGCCCATCCCGACCGGTTGCTGCGCAACGACGCCGCCGGGCCCGGGCTGCCGCTCACGCTGACCAAGCCGATCGGCGTCGGACTGCTCAATAACCGGCACAAGCAGACCGGTGAAGTGTTCGCCGAAGCGTTGGCGACAATGACGCGCCTCAATCGCGACGCGGCCGCGGACGCGTTGGTGGCCGGCGTGCGTGCGGCAACCGACGTGACGGGCTTCGGCCTGCTAGGACATCTGCACAAGATGTGCCGCGCCTCCGGAGTGGGGGCAGTAATCGATCGCAAGGCGGTACCGCTGGTCGAGGGCGCCCGGCAGGCTCTGCGGGATGGCTTTGTTTCCGGTGGCACCCGGCGCAATCTGGATTGGGTTCGACCGCAGCTAAGGGTCGCTCCCGGCGTCACCGAAGACGACCTGCTCCTCCTTGCCGATGCACAGACCTCGGGTGGCCTGCTCGTCGTCGGCGAGTTGCCCGGTCATCCAGTGATTGGGCATACGGTCGTGGGCCGGGGCATCGAGATCCGCTGAACCCGCTAAACCAGCTAACCCAGGGCCGGCCAGTCATCTGGCAGTGGTGATCGAATCGCCGGTGATGCCAGCCGCGCGGCGGGCGGCCAGCCGGTTCTTCTGCGGTTCGATGGTGTAGCGCGGATCCCTGGCTGAGGACAGGCCCGCCTCGAACACGCCGAACCGGGTCAGGGCCGAGGCGGCCAGCAGTGCCAATCCCGAAGCTGCGGCGACCGCCCGGTTACGTCCGCCGAGGAGTGTCCCCAGACCGCCGGCGGCGGCCAACCGCTCACTCCATTTGAGCATGGCGCCTGCCTTGCCCTGGTGAAGGGGCTCGGCTGCCACCGGGTCCATCCGGTGTTCCATCACGCGCATGGCGACCACGTCACCCACGACGCCCAGCATGGCAAGTTTTCGGGCGGGCCCTGCCTCGTGCACCGGAGTTGTGATCATGGCGAGCCCGGAAGAGGCGAGGGCCGCCGAACTCACGAAGACGAAGGGTAGTTCCTCGTGCGCGGCGTTCCACGTCGGTGTGGCTGTGTCGCCGAGCAGGACCGCCGTGTACGCCGCCAGTGGCCCGGCAAAAAGCGCGGCCCCAAAGCCGGCCGGCCCCTCGGCCGCTTGCAACACGGTCCGCAGCGGGCCCAGCGGCAAGCGCGCCCCGCTCATCCGATCGATTTCCGCTACGGCCGGGACTGCCGCGCCGACGCTGAACGCGCTCAGAATCCACGAGCCCACGCTCATCGGCGAGGTCACCTTGATGGTCCGCAGCATATTCAGAAAGCGTTCCGGCCTGCCGAGGTCCTTCACCAGCGCAACAGCACCGAGGGTCACCGCAGTCAGGGCACTCAGCCGGGCATTCCGGCGCAGCGTCGGCCGTCGGGTCAGCTGGCCGCCGAGGCCAAGCAGCGCGGAACCCGCTGCGACACCGCCAAGGAACAGGTAGGCGGCAACCTCGTCACCCCAGGGCGCCGGCTTGACCACCGGACGGCCGTAGTACGAGGTGAATTCCGGCTCCGGAACCATAGGCATTTCCCGGGAGCCATCGCCGCTGTCACGGCGGCCGGTGCCGCGCTTGCCGCCAGGCCGACGGCGGCGGGTCGGCTCGGGCGGGCGAAAGCTATCGAACTCGGAGTGGGTCACGCGCGTCCTCCCAGGAAAGCCACTGCCGCTGCGGCGACCATGCCCGCTACGGCCATACCTGCCCGCCGGTACATCTGCGGCAGATCGGCGGTGGGCACCCTCGGGTCCGGCGGGAGTCCGTAAACCTCCGGTTCGTCGAGCAGGAGGAAGACCGCTCCGGTTCCGCCGACGCCGTCGAGTTCGTTTGCACCGTAAAGCCTCGCCTCGGTCAGGCCATGGGCATGCAGGTCGGCGACCCGTTCCCGGGCCGTTTCCACCATGTCGTCGTGGTCGCCGAACTTGATGGACGTCGTCGGGCAGGCCTTGGCGCAGGCGGGTGTCTCATCGGCGACCAAGCGGTCGTAGCACAGCGTGCACTTCTGGGCGACGCCGGCGTTGGGGACGGGGGCATGTTCGGCGTGCTGCTCCTCCCGCTGGGCGGCCACCGCCACCATCCCGTCGCTGCGTCGCTCGATCACGCCGAACGGACACCCGGCCACGCAGGTTCCGCAACCGTTGCATACGTCGTCCTGAACCACCACCGTGCCGAACTCGGTGCGGAAAAGCGCTCCGGTCGGGCAGACATCCAGGCACCCGGCATGCGTGCAGTGCTTGCAGACATCGGAGGACATCAGCCAACGGAAGTCTGCCGTGTCCGGGGGTGTCGTATCCACCTGCGCCAGGTCCTGTCCAGTGGGCGCTGCCGGGGCGGGAGGACCAATGCGGGGCATGCCCAGGCTGACCAGGGCGCGCCCGGACTCCCGTGCCTCCGTGATGCGGTCCTGGCCCTGTTCTATGAAGGCGACATGCCGCCAGGTGCTGGCGCCGAGCGCTCCGGTGTTGTCGTAGGAGGATCCGAGCAGTTCCAGGTTTCCGTCCTGCGGATTGTGGTTCCACTCCTTGCAGGCAACTTCACAGGCCTTGCAGCCAATGCAGATCGAGGTGTCAGTGAAGAACCCCTTGCGCGGATGGCTGTGCTCCCAGTGGGCGTCCGCGGTGGGGTCGGTCGGTCCGGACAGCTGGCCCATCTAGTCCTCCAACGTTGAGTCGGTACCGGGAACGTTAGCAGAATGGCACGGCGGCGCGGGCGGGCCATGGTGGGGTCCGCTGGGGCCGGCAGCGAAGAAATCCATCATCGCGGCCCACCAGCGGCGCCGCCGTCCTCACCTGGGCCGGGTTCGATGCCTTCGGCCGCCGGATCGGTGACGGCGCGATTACCGGTCTCGAGGGTCACTCCGGCCCGCGTCTGATATTCAGCAACCAAGGCAAGCAGTTCCTCGCCCCGGGGCCGGCGGCCCGGACGGATGTCGCAGGAGGCCACTTTGGATTCCTGGATCTGGACGTTGGGATCCAGCGTGACGCCCAGCAGATCGTTGGCCGCGTCACCGCTGACGACGGCGTTACTGCCGACGCCCCAGTGGTAGGGCAGTCCGATCTGATGCACGGTGTGACCGCCAACGTCCAGGGGCCTCATCCGGTCAGTGACAAGCACCTTCGCCTCGATGGCGGAGCGGGCCGAAATAATCGTGGCCCACCCGTAGGGCTCCAATCCGCGCTCAGCCGCCAGTTCGGGCGAAACCTCGCAGAACATCTCCGGCTGCAGCTCCGACAGGTACGGCAACCAGCGGCTCATCCCGCCGGCCGTGTGGTGCTCAGTAAGCCGGTATGTGGTGAAGACGTACGGGTAGACGTCTGCGCCCCTGGTACCAGCACTTGGCGCGCTGAGGTTATCCGCACGGGGGAACACCAGCCGCGCCGGACTTTGCTGTTGCGGGTACAGTGCGTTGGCCACTGGCGACTCCTGGGCCTCGTAGTGGGTGGGAAGGGGGCCGTCCATGAGCCCTTTCGGCGCGAACAACCAGCCCTTGCCGTCGGCCTGCATGATGAACGGATCATCTCCGGTGAGGGCGGCCGCGCCACCGAGTTCGGGGTCGGGCTGGCTACCCGGTGCCCGGTCAACCGGGAAGTCAGGAACATCGTCTCCGACCCATCGCCCCTGCTCCCGGTCCCACCAGATGTATTTCTTGCGCTCGCTCCACGGTTTGCCGGCCGGGTCGGCCGACGCCCGGTTGTAGAGAATCCGGCGGTTGGCCGGCCACGCCCAGCCCCATTCGGACGCCGCAGGTCCCTGCTCCTGGCCGGGTTTCCGGTTGGCGGCATGGTTGATGCCTTCGGCGTACACGCCGGTGTAGATCCAGCAGCCGGCCGCCGTGGAACCGTCGGCGCGGAGCTCTGTGTAGGCGGAGAGCGGTTTGCCCGCGTCCGGGCCGCTGAGGTGACGGCCGTTGATCTCGGCAAGCACCGCTTCGGCGTCCGGATCGCCGTGTTCGTCGGTGGGATAGTCCCAGCTCAGGTCGAGCAGCGGACGGTCGCGTTCGTCGTCGGAACCAGCCAGCTTCTCTCGGATCCGCTGGCCCAGCTGGAAGAAGAACTGCAACTCGCTTTGGCACTCCCCGGGCGGCGCGACCGCCTGGTGCCGCCATTGCAGCAGCCGTTGTGTCTGCGTGAACGAGCCAGCCTTCTCCACATGCGTTGCTGCAGGCATGAAGAACACCTCGGTCTCGATGTCCTCGCTCCGCAGTTCCCCGGATTCGATCTCCGGGCCGTCTTTCCACCACGTCGCGGACTCGATGAGATTCAAGTCGCGCACTACCAGCCACTTCAGATGCGACATGCCCAGGCGTTGCATCCGGCCGTTAGCCGAGCCCACCGCAGGGTTCTGTCCGAGCACAAAGTAGCCCTCCACCTTGTCCTCGAGCATGGCCATCGCCGTCTCGTAGGTACCGTGCGCTCCGGTCAGCCTCGGAAGGTAGTTGTAGGCCCAGTCGTTCTCCGCGCTCGCGGCATCGCCCCACCAGGCCTTCAGCAGGCTGATGGTGTAGGAGTCGGCATCCGTCCAATAGCCCTTCTGCTTCTTGGAGGCGATGGCTTCCAGGTATTCGCTGAGGGTGTCATGGCGGCCGGCACTGGGCATTGGCAGATACCCGGGCAGCAGGTTGAACAGGGTCGGAATGTCGGTGGAGCCCTGGATGCTGGCGTGACCGCGCAGGGCCATGATTCCGCTGCCCGGGCGGCCTACGTTTCCGAGCAGAAGTTGCAGGATGGCGGCGGCCCGGATGAACTGCGTTCCCAGCGAGTGCTGTGTCCAGCCGACGGCATAGGCAAAGCATGTTGTCCGTTCGCGCCCCGAGTTTTCCGTAATGGCGTGGGCAAGATACTCGAAGTCCGTGACGCCGATGCCACACATGTCCTGGACCATCTCCGGGGTGTAGCGGGCGTAATGCCGCTTCAAGATCTGGAATACGGTCCGCGGGTCCTGCAGGGTATCGTCCCGCCGCACTTGGGCGTGCTCCAGGGACGGACCGCCGCTGCCAAACTGGTGGCCAGCGGCACGAGCCGAAGCGTGGGAGCCGTGCTCCGAGTCACCCGCAGGCTCGTCGATGGTGCCGCCGCCCTGTTCCGCGTACGCCCAGGACGCCGTGTCATACGCTCCCGTCTCCGGATCGAAGCCGGAGAACAATCCACCGAGATCCTCGGCGTCGCGGTAATCGTCGTGCACCAACGTCGCCGCGTTGGTATAGGCACTAACGTACTCCTTGAACCACAGGTCGTGGGTGATGACGTAGTTGATCAGCGCGCCCAGGAGCACAACGTCAGAGCCCGCCCGGATCGGAATGTGCTTGTCAGCGACCGCGGATGTGCGCGTGAACCGGGGATCGACGTGGATGACCTTCGCTCCGCGGGCCTTGGCCTCCGCGACCCACTGATATCCCACAGGATGGCACTCGGCCATATTGGAGCCCTGAATGACGATGCAGTCGGCGTTGGCCATGTCTTGCAGTGATTGAGTAGCACCACCGCGTCCAAACGAGGCTCCCAAACTGGGAACCGTGGCGGAGTGTCAAATGCGCGCTTGGTTCTCGATCTGCACTGCCCCGGCAGCCGTGAAGAGTTTCTTGATCAGGTAGTTCTCTTCGTTGTCCAGGGTGGCCCCGCCCAACGAGGCTATGCCCATAGTGCGGCGCAGCAACCGTCCTTTTTCGTCTTCCTGCTGCCACGTCCTGCGGCGCGTATCGATGAACCGGTCCGCCACCATGTCGATGGCTGTTTCGAGATCCAGATGCTGCCACTGACTGGAGCGGGGCGCACGGTAGAGCACTCCGGTCTGCCGGCCCGGCGAGTTTACCAACTGCTCGCTGGCAGAGCCCTTGGGGCACAGCCGGCCGCGGGAAATGGGCGAATCCGGATCACCCTCGATCTGAACGACTTTCTCGTCCTTGACGTAGACCCGCTGCCCACAGCCCACGGCACAATAGGGGCACACGCTCTGCACGACTCGGTCGGCGGTGGCCGTCCGCGGCGTGATAGCCCGCGTCTGGGGGGAGGTTACTGCAGGCCCGCGGCCCAGCAGATCACCCGTACTCAGCTGCCGGACGACCGGCCATTGGAGAAAGCTGCGCCGTGCCATGGCAGGAGCATATCCCAACCAAGGCCGCAGCGGCAGGGCCGCGTGAAACTTACCGCCGAGACAGCAATGGCGACCCTTGACCCGAACTTCGTCCCCTGACGCGGCCAAGTACTGGCCTGTCCGGGCGGCGGCTCAGGACCGCCGGCAGTCAGCGACCTGGGCGGGATGTTCTCTGAAGAGCCTCCTGCGCGGTGCTAGTCCGGCACAGCACCGGGTGCGAGGTACGGAACGGGATCCCTTGGATGAATGCTGTTCGTGTATGTGCTGGTGGGCCTTTCGTCCTTGCTTGCCTTCTCACAGATTCCCGCGACCGTGGCAGGTGTCAGCCATTTGCCCGCGATAGTAAGTGTGCTTATTATGTTGTGTCATTGACGCGGTATGCAGATTCCGTTCCTTGAGTCCTGTCGCAGGGCTGTTCGACCCGCTGGTCCACGACCGGCGCTGGCGGCGAGAAGGGGCATGTCCTCGTGCAGTGGGGATTCCGCCCGATCGTGCGGGTAAGGGCACATGCGAGTAGCGAAGTTGTTAGGGGAGTGCATGACATCGCCAAAGATCTATGACGTCGTGGTGATCGGAGGAGGAGCAGCAGGCCTCAGCGCAGCCGTGACTCTTTGCAGAGCACTCCGTTCCGTGCTGGTCATCGACGCCGGGGAACCCAGGAACGGCCGTTCTTCGGGGCTGCACGGATTCCTCTCCCGGGAGGGTCTGCCGCCCGAGGAGCTTCTGGCTGCCGGCCGCGCGGAAGTGCGGGTGCACGGTGGCCAGATTCTGCAAGGACGGGCCATCTCGGCCCGCGGACAAGGGGGCGTTTTCACCATCTCGCTGCAGGACCAGCAGAGTCTGCGTTCGCGGCGGCTGCTCATCGCTTCCGGCTTTGAGGATGAGCTGCCCGAGGTGCCCGGCCTCAGGGAGAGATGGGGCCGGGACGTGCTGCACTGCCCGTACTGCCACGGCTGGGAGATTCGCAACCGGGCCATAGGAATACTTGCAACAGAACCCGCCGCGGTGCAGGAGGCCTTGCTCTTCAGGCAGTGGAGCGGGCACGTCATCCTCTTTCAGCACCTTCTGGAGGACCTTGATCCGGGTGAACGTGAACAGCTTGAGGCCAGGAGTGTCCACGTCGTCGAAGGCCCCGTTGCGTCGCTGGAACTGGCAGAAGACGTCCTCACGGGAGTGCGCCTGGCGTCCGGTCAGGTTGTCGCTTGTGAATATCTGGTTGTGGGCCCCAAGGCTAAGACGGAATCGTCATTGCTGCAGTCCCTCGGGCTGCAGCAAGCAGGCCAGGCTGGGCATGGCCGCCACGTGGACACGGACGGCGTGGGCCTGACGGCCGTGCAAGGTGTGTGGGCCGCGGGCAACATCTGCGACCCCACGGCGCAGGTAATAACGGCAGCCTCGGCAGGGGTGAAGGCGGCCACCGCCATCAACGCCGATCTTGTCGAGGAGGACACCCGGCGGGCGGTAGCGGCGGCCAGGCGAACCGCCTTCCCCAAAGCGGCACTAACTTAGGTTGTGTCCAGTTCCGAAGCGGCCCGCGGACTAAAAGTTAGGGAGCTTGTAGCAGCTTCGCGAGTTCCGCCGGGTGGGTGGCCGGCCACCAGTGCCCGCCGTCGACAGGGATGACAGTGAGGTCAGGCACCCAAGACCTTAGTCCGGATGTCAGGTTCGGTGACAGGAAGGGATCCTTGAGCGGAACCACCACGCGCACGGGCACACTTATCTGTTTGGGGGCCGTTACCTTGCCCGCTGGGAAGCGGTTGCTGCGGTAGAGGGCCAGCCCGCGGCGGGGGTTGTCATTGACGCGGCGTCCTGCCGCCTTTTCGTAGAGACGGGTAAGGAACAGCCGCCACGCAGCTTCGGGCAGCACCGGGATCTGGAACGCGGCAATGTAGCTGGAACGGAGCAGCTGCGCTGCCAGCTGGGGCCAGCCCCTCAGCGCGCGGGCACGAGAGCGTATCCAGCGGAGGAAGTGTCCGAGGTCGGGGCCGGAGATGCTGGTGAACCGGGAAATGAGACCTGATGCCCGGGGATCCTGGATCGCCGCCCAGCCCTGGACAGACCCCCAGTCGTGGCCCACGAGGTGAACGTTGGCCGCATCGGTGAAGGCCAAGACAGCGAACAGGTCATTCACTAGGGCATTCACAGTGAAGTCACCGGGCGGTTGCTTCACGAGGGATAACCCGGCGTTGCGCGTGTCGTAGGCGATTACATGGTGGGCGACGGCCAGCTCGGCGATCACCGGAAGATACAGCCGGTGGTCATCGGGGTATCCGTGCACGAGGAGCAGTGTGGGCGCGCCGCTGGCTGGAGGCGGACCGTACTCGAACACGGCCAGCTCCGCTCCGGCGGACAGGACAGTACTACGGCGTTCCTCCCGTGCCTGCATCTGCCCACCCTACAGCTCCTCAAATGCCTACCGGCAGCGAAAATGAGCAGCTGAATGTGACTCGTCGCGAACTGCCACCTCTGTTACCGAAGGGCCGGCGCTACATACTGGTCCGTTGATATTGGTGCCCACCACGGTGCGCGCTTCCCGCCGGATTCACAACATTTACAAGATTCACCGTCGTTTGCAGGGAACAGGCCTGCGCCGGAAGCGGCAACTAAGCTGCGCGCCGCCCTCCTGACTGCTCGGGCATCGACTGGCATGCCTCCGCCCATGCATCATCGGCCCGGACTGCTGCCAAGGCATCATCTCCGTCCTGGTGGGTACGGTATCCCCATGGCGACATCAGAGAAGCGAGAAGAGCCCAGCTCCACACTGCTGACGGTTGTCATCGCCTTTACGGCGAACGCCCTTGTTGCCGCGGCCAAGTCGGTGGCAGCTGTCCTCACCGGATCTGCCTCCATGACGGCAGAAGCCGCGCACTCCTGGGCGGACACCGGCAACCAGGTGTTCCTCTTCATGGCAGAACGGCGCTCCCGACGCCCGCGGGACAAAAGCCATCCGATGGGCTACGGCAGAGAAGCCTATGTCTGGTCGATGTTCGCGGCGTTCGGGCTCTTCACCGCAGGGGCTGTGGTGTCCATCATGCACGGCATCCAGCAGATCATCGAACCCGAGCCCGCGTCCGACTTCCTGGTGGCGTATGTAGTCCTGGCCGCAGCCTTTGTCCTCGAAGGAGTTTCGTTTGTCCAGGCTTTCCGGCAGACCCGGGCGGCAGCCCATGAGCTGGAACGGAGCACCCTGGAACAGGTCCTGATTAGCTCCGACCCCACCCTGCGCGCGGTATT
The DNA here is from genome assembly GCF_044054585.1 of Arthrobacter sp. UC242_113. Classification (NCBI taxonomy): domain Bacteria; kingdom Bacillati; phylum Actinomycetota; class Actinomycetes; order Micrococcales; family Micrococcaceae; genus Arthrobacter; species Arthrobacter sp. UC242_113. Next base: position 1,270,753 of record NZ_CP171968.1, read on the forward strand.
TGCGGAAGATGCTGCCGCGCTCGTGGGCCTGGTAGTCGCGTTTGCGGGCGTGTTCCTGCACCAGGTCACCGGATCGCCTCTGCCAGACGCCGTGGGCTCGATAATCGTCGGGGTTCTGCTGGCGGTTGTTGCAGTCGTGTTGATCGACCGCAACCGGCGGTTCCTGGTGGGACAGGGCGTAACCCCGGACATCGAACGTTCCATGGCCCGGCGGCTGCTCGAACACCGGGACATTGCCCGGCTCACCTACCTCCACCTGGAGTTCGTCGGCCCCCGCAAGCTGTACCTCGTCGCGGCGGTGGACCTGCAGGGCGACCACCCCGAACACGAAGTGGCCGTGGCCCTGCGCAGGATCGAGCGCGAGCTGGAGGACCACGCAACGGTGGAGGAAGCCGTGCTGACGCTGTCGACTCCGGACGAAACCGCGTTGCGCTTCTGAAGACGCAATGAGGGAAAACGAACCCAGGACGGCCTGTCCGCGATGCTGGACATCGCAATTGGTGACCGGGAATAACACGACCACGGACGCCCGGCGCCGAAGGCTTCCCAGAGTAATCGTCGCTGGGAGAGCCTCTAATCGATCTCAAGCAGACGCTAACGGACGAAACGGAGGGGTCAGGTCAAATGGTCGAAGTCTCCTCGCGCCCAAGCAGCGTGCCGTTGGGCGGAACTGTGCAGAATGGCCTTGGCTCCGGACGCGATGGCATTGTTGAAGTTGCCATAGATCCGGTCGAATTTGTACCCGCCCAACTGCTCGGCGATTCGCAACGCCACCGCACCGGAGAGCGGCAGATGGTTCGGGTAGCTGCGCATGAACGAGATGGAGCGACGGTCCGGATTCGGGTACACGCTGTCACCGCTCAGTAGAGCTCCTCTGCCAGCCGCTCCGGCAGCCCAGTGGACCACCGCGCTACCCGGGAAGTGCCCCCCGGTCTGGTGCAGCGTCAACCCTTCGGCGATAGTCTGACTGCCGGACCAGTATTCGATGTTCGGATCATTGCGCCCCACCCATTGTCTGTCTGGGTACGCCACAAGTACGGGGACGCCACCGAGCCGGTGCGACCATTCGACCTGCACGCCAAACATGTGTGGATGGCTGGCGGCAATCGCCAGGACCGGGCCGCGGTCGAGCACTGCCTTCACAGCGTTGTCATCGACATATCCGACCGGATCCCACAGCAGGGAACCCTCGGGTGTTGCCACAAGCTGGGTGGTCTGGCCGATCCCGACTTTCGGCTGCGTCTGGATCCCGACAAGTCTCGGCTCGTTCTCCTTGAACAATGTCTCTTGGCCCTCCTGCGCCAGACCTTCCAGGGTGAGCCACTTTTGTCCGTCCTCGGGCACATACTGCCGCTCGTCGTTGAAGATGGGGCAGACTTCCGGGGTAGGTTCGTCGCGTTCGACGGCACAGGTTGCGCAGATCAGCATGGTTGGTCCCTTCCAAGCGCCTCGTGTCCTGCTGTGCCGCTTTCTTCACCTTCGGCTGCGGGCCGGCGTGCCCAGACTATGGCACTGGAAGGTGTCCCAGGAAGAGAAAAAACTTCGCTGCTGCCCGCCGTCGAAAATCGGCAGGAGATGGCGCCGCGTCGGCAGGTCACGGGCGTTCGAGGTGGGCGTACGCGGGGAGAGCGAACGCCGCGGTCGGCGTGCGGCCCCGGCTTAATCGGGCGGCGGTCCTACGTACGGCCCGGGTGCCGGCTACGCGCACGGCAGCCTGAAGCAGGGCGACGCCGGCCCGGGACGTGGGGTTCGCGATCCGCGGCACCCTGGGAGGCAGTTTCTGGGCCTGGTTGACCCACGGCCGCATGATCCGCTCATAACCGGACAATCCGTCGCGCAGGGCTGTCTCCCAGCCGGCGCAGATAAGGCCTGGCGCAGCAGTGCGCGCTGCTCGTACGGAGTCCGTCGTCTGACGTCGCGTTTCTCTCCCCGGGTGAGGGTGCGGGTGACCAGCACGCGCATGGTGCCATGCCGATCCGGCCGCAGGGAGATCGTGCCACCTCGGGTGTTGAACCACCGCCACCAGTCCGTGTCCCAGCCGGTCCGCGCGATCGTCGCCCACGTCGCCTCCACACCCAGGGACTTAACGACCGGCGCATCGTCGAAGACCAGCCGGCGGGTGTCAGAACTGATACGGTCGGCGGCGACGACGAGGGCGAACCGTTCGGCGCCACCCTGCTCGAAGGTAACGAGAGCGGCGTCGTCCTCCTGCTGCACCGACGTGATCCAGTTGCCGAAGCGGTACTCGGTACTCGCGGAGCTGGCCGAGACAAGTAGCTCGGCGAGGTCGCCCCGCAGGATCTCCACCTCGGAGGTCAGGCTCATGCCGCTGGGATCCCCGACCGGAAATCGCGCCAGCGTCTGACCCCGCGCCTGGAGCCAGCGAATTCCAGTCCCAACTCGCCGGTGTACGCCGCGCGGACCTGTTCCTCAAGCCCCATACGTTCGACGACCTGCAGCCCCGCTCCTTTTGAGGTCAACGTTCTGCCCGCCGGTGCCCAGGGAGGGTGCCCGCTCCACGATCGTCGTGCGCCAGCCGTAGCGCTCGAGCCAGTAGGCCAGCGCCGGCCCGGCGATGCTCGCACCCGCAATCAGAGCGGAAGGGAATGCCCGAAAGGGAAGCGCACGGACGCGTGACTGGCCGAAGGTCAGATCAGGCCTTGGCACGCGGAAGCACCAGCATGTAGCCGGTCGGCAGATTGCTGCTCCAGCGCCGCGGCTCGCGGACGACGAACTGCGTGGCCAGCTGCTTGGCGGTGAGCAGGGCGTTGGGCGCGGGGGACGGTCCCCACCGAACGTCGCCGTACGGGTAGAGCGGATCCTGGACCCGAATGCCGGTGACCGTGAACTCCGGGAACTGGTCTGGATCGCCGAGTGACTTGAAGCCGCTCATCACCCAGACGTGACGACCGCGCCACATGACCAGCCCGACCGGCCGCCCCGTGTCGGTGATGGCACGCGCCGCGGTCTGCAGCGCCTCCTCGTAGTTGGCGATGCTGACAACGGTGTACGGCCCCATCCCGGCCTCATTCAGCACCTTCGCCCAACCCAAGGGGTTGGCACCGTTGAACGAGTTGGACGACCGTGCGCGGGCCATCTCCCACAGCTCGCCCTGCTGAACCCGATCGGCCCACGTGCCGGCCGCCTTGTCCTCGATGAGGTTGTGCATGATCTGGATGCTCGCCGCCACACACCATTCAAAGGTGTACTGCGGAACGAAGTCCCCCTCCTGATAGAGGTTGAGGGCGAACGCCTTGGGCGTCGGGGTCGGCGTCGGAACCGGTGTCGGGGTGGGGGACAGGGTTGGGCTGGGGGACAGGGTCCGGTGCGGAGCGGGGATGTCGTCGCGTGCGGCCGGCGGGGCTGAGGAGGTCTGGACCGGTCGATCGGTGGCGGCCGCATCGGGTCTGATGACGGGCGAGCAGGCCGAGATGAGGGTGGCCAGGCTGACGAACCAGGCCAGAAGACGGAGCTTGGCACCGATCATGATCCAGCCATTTTATCGCGACCTGGCCGGGATGCCTCAAGCAGGGGACGCCACAGATGCGCCTCAAGGCCTCTTTTTGTTTGTGGCCGGGCGGCCACGCCTTTGCCTAGGCGGGACGCCTCGTAAAGTAAGCAGGGTGAGCAAAAGAGTCAGCCCGTACGATGCCTGGCAGCGCCTCCTTGAAGGTAATGAGCGTTTCATCTCGGGAGATTCGATGCACCCGAACCAGAATGCCTCGCGGCGCAGCGAGCTGGTGCACGCCCAAAGCCCGTTCGCGGTGATCTTTGGCTGCGCGGACTCCCGTTTGGCCGCGGAGATCATTTTCGACGTCGGACTTGGCGACGTCTTCGTTGTCCGAACAGCGGGCCACGTGATCGACGACGCCGTTCTCGGCTCACTCGAATACGCCGTCTCGGTGCTCCACGTCCCGCTGATTGTCGTCCTCGGACACGACAACTGCGGCGCCGTTACGGCGGCCAAAGAGGCTGTGGATACTGGGGAGCTGCCCTCAGGCCACATCCGCGACCTGGTCGAGAGGATCACACCGTCAGTGCTGAGCTCCTTGCGTGAGGACAAAACGGACGTCAATGAGATCGTCGTCGAACACGCGAAGCAGACCGTGCGCCGGCTGCTGGACAGTTCGCGGATGATTTACGACGCCGTGGACAATTACTCCACCGCGGTGATCGGCGTCGCATACCGGCTCGAAGAGGGCCGTGCGCAGCTCGTATCCACATCCGGGGTCCTTTAAAGCCGACTCGGCATCGCCGGGCACGGAGGATGGAGCACGCTCCTAGTCGGGCCTTCCGACAACGACGTGTGACGGGCTGTGAGTGACGTACCCCGTAAGCCAGGAGGAGAGTGCGCGGACCTTCTGCTGGGTGCCGGGGAGCAAGGCGAGGTGAACCCCGAGCCAGGAGAGAAACGCCAGGGGTCCCTGGAGCTGGATGCGCTTGCGGCCCAGTTCGGCCACTGCTGCGCCACGGCCGACCATGGCCATATAACCCTTGTCCCAATAGGCGAAAGGCTGCCGGGTGCCGCCGGTAAGGTCAGCCTGGATGTTGCGGGCGGCCCATTTTCCGGACTGTTCAGCGACAGAGCCGAGCTGGGGCAGCTTGGCGCCGGTGGCATCGGTGATGTTGGCGGAGTCACCCAGCACGTAGACGCCTTCGGTGCCGGGCGCCGTCAGGTCCGGCAGAACGTCGACGCGTCCGCCTTTCCCCTGCGGCAGGCCGGATTCGGCGATGATTTTTCCGGCCTTCAGGCCGCCGGCCCACACGACGATTTGCGCGGGAATGGTGGTCCCGTCCGCCAGCGTCACGCCGTCCGCCCGGACCTCGGTAACGCCCTGGCCCATGTGCAGCTGAACGCCAAGTTTTATCAGCCTGTCCCGTGTGTACGCCTGCGACTTGGCAGAGAAGGGCATGAGCACGTTTGGAAGCATATCCACAAGATGGACACGGCACCGGGCTGCGAGCCCGGGCGAAAAATACTTGGGCACCAGGTACTTGATGTTCTCGGCGAGGGCGCCGGCTGTCTCCACACCGGTGGGGCCGCCGCCGACCACCACCACCTCTGCGCTGCCGGCCTTCGCACGGTCCGCCTGGTCCAGGGCTGAAGTGAGGGCAGTGCTCAGGCGTGTGGCGTCGGCCACTGAGTACAGCGGATAGGCATGTTCTTCGGCGCCGGGAGTGTCGAAGAAGTTCGGTACTGCGCCTGCGGCGATAACCAGGATCTTCGCCTGATAGCGGGATCCGTCCACAGTGGTGACGGCACGGGTGGCCGGGTCAATCGCCGTCACCTCCGCAGTGAGCACGCGGACACTTTCGGTGCTGCGGAACACGGACCGCAACGGCCGGGCCACAGCGGACACGCCGATCTGCGAAGCAGCCACCTGGTAGAGGAGGGGCTGGAACTGGTGGTAGTTGTTCGCGTCAATGAGGAGGACCCGGATGCCCTTGCGCCCAAGCTGCTCAGCTGCTGTCATCCCGGCAAACCCGCCGCCGACCACGATCACCTGATATGTATCGTCCATTCGTGCAACATACCCTGCCAAGCAACGCTGCAACAGGGCACCGCTAGTGCAGAATGGCGCTAATCTCCGCCCGGACCAGCCGCTCGGCCAGTTCGCCAAGGTCCAGGTTCAGCACGGCTTTAAGGGCGCGTGCCATGTTGGGGGCGGCGGCAAGGAATTCGGCCAGGGCCGGATCAGATTCCAGCTCCCGCCCAAGCTTTTCCCTGACCTCATCGGCCGTCCAGTGGCTGTCGGTGTGCTGACTGGTGAGTACTGTCTTGGCGTTCATGGCCCTGCCCTTCGTTCGCCCCGTGCATTGGCTTTGCCATATACGACAATGCCGGGCTGGGCTCAAGAACCGATCAGGCAAGGGGCCAGATTTGAACAGGTTTTGTCCAAGTTTCCCTAAAGGCCCCTACCGGGACTAATTCGGCGCTCGGCACAGTTATGCGTCTTGGGCCGTGACACCGCCGCGCGGAAGCACCTCGCCTTGATGACAACGGGAAAGAGACTGAATGACGACGACGACGACTGCCGAGGGAGTGGGCTTCCGTTCCCGGCGGGGACCGATCCTCATCGCCCTGATGCTCTCCACGGGCCTGGTGGCGATCGATTCGACGATCGTTGCAACGGCCGTGCCGTCGATCGTGGCTGACGTCGGCGGCTTCACGTCCTTTCCGTGGCTTTTCTCGGCCTATCTGTTGGCGCAGGCTGTGTCGGTGCCGGTCTACGCGAAACTCTCCGACGTCGTCGGCCGCAAGCCGATCATCCTCAGCGGCATCGGTCTTTTCCTGCTCGGTTCGATCCTCTGCGGAGTGGCCTGGAGCATGCCGGCCCTCATCGCGTTCCGTGTGCTGCAGGGCCTGGGCGCTGGAGCAGTCCAGCCGGTGGCGATCACCATCGCCGGTGATATCTACACGCTGACCGAGCGGGCAAAGGTGCAGGGCTACCTGGCCAGCGTCTGGGCGGTGTCCTCCGTCGTTGGCCCTACGCTCGGGGGAGTCTTCGCCTCACTAGGCATCTGGCGCGGGATCTTCCTGGTGAACATTCCCCTTTGCCTCCTGGCAGGGTGGATGCTGGTGCGGACCTTCCACGAGAATGTCGAGCGTGCGAAGCACCGGGTGGACTACTTGGGGGCGGCACTGCTGACAATTTCGCTCAGTCTGCTCATCCTTGGGGCCCTCGAGGGTGGCCAGGCGTGGGCCTGGAACTCTTCCATCAGCATCGCCGTCTTCGCCGTCGGGGCTCTTCTATTCGCCGCGTTCCTCCTCGTTGAGAGGCGGGCAGCGGAGCCGGTTCTCCCGCCGTGGGTCGTGTCCCGCCGGCTGTTGGCGACGACGGCGCTGATCTCGTTCGGCGTCGGTGCAGTCATGCTTGGCCTCACCTCCTACGTTCCCACGTTCCTCGAAGGAGCCCTCTCGACCTCCCCGATTTTCGCGGGACTCGCCTTGGCGGCATTGACCATCGGCTGGCCGATCAGCGCGTCCCAGGCGGGCCGGTTCTACCTGCGGATCGGGTTCCGGAGGACCGCCCTGATCGGCGTTACGGTCACGGTCATCGGAACAGCCGTCCTGGCTCTGACTGCCGCCGCACCCAACATTCTGGTGGCAGCGGCAGGTTGCTTCGTCGTCGGACTTGGACTGGGGCTGGTAGCGACCCCGAGCCTCATTGCCGCCCAGTCAAGCGTCGAGTGGAACGAGCGCGGTGTGGTCACCGGCACCAATCTTTTTGCGCGTTCCATCGGCAGTTCGATCGGCGTCGCCGTTTTCGGGGCAGTGGCCAACGCGATCTACGCCAGTGCCCCCGGCGGCGTTAGCGATCCGCAGACAATCGTGTCGGCGTCGAGCGCCGTATTCCTGGCTGTACTGGTCTGTGCCGTACTCACCGTTGCTGCCGTTGTCACGATGCCTGCCGTGGACGCCAAGAGCATGACCCCCGGCGCGGCCGCGAAGGCCAATGCGGCATCCTCACGGGATTAGGACCGCACTGCACTCCGGTGTACTGGCTGCCGCGGCTTCTTCGGCCCAAAGGCTTGAACAGGCTGAGGGCGGGTGACTGCCAGGATCATGCCGATGCCGGCCAGGGAGGAAACCATCGCTGAGCCGCCGTAGGAGATAAACGGCAAGGGCACGCCGATGACCGGGAGCAAGCCCGTGACCATGGCGATGTTCACAACGGCCTGGCCGATGATCCAGGTGATGACGCTGGAGGAGACGATGCGGGCGAACGTGTCCTGGGTACGGGCAATCACCTTGAATACAGCGATGCCCAGGACCGTAAACAGCACGAGAACCAGAAGAGTTCCGGCCAGGCCGAGTTCCTCGCCGAGGATGGTGAAGATGAAATCGTTGTGGGCTTCGGGGATCCAGTTCCATTTCTGCCGGCTCTGCCCCAGGCCCACGCCGAACCAGCCGCCCGAGGCCAGGGCGTACTGGCCGTGCAGCGCCTGGTAGCCGACCCCCTGGGAATCGTCCGCGGAACCCGCGCCGAGCCAGGAGGAAATTCGCCCGACGCGGTTCCCGCTGGTGGCAGCCAGGACGAGGGCCACCATCGCGCCCAGAATTCCGGCGACACCGAAGACCTTCATCCGCACCCCGCCGTAAAACATCGTGGCGGCGAGGATCATCATGATGATCATGGCCGTGCCCAGGTCATGGCCGAGCACGACAAACCCGATGACGATCACGCCGGCCGGCACGAGCAACGGGACGACGGCGTGCCTCCACTCGTGAAGGAGAGCCTGCTTGCGGGTCAGGACCGCCGCCGCCCAAACAATGAGGGCGAGCTTGGCGAACTCGGAAGGCTGGACGGTGAACCCACCAAAGGCCAGCCAGTTCCGGTTGCCGTTCACCGTCATGCCCAGGGGTGTGAACACCAGGCCGAGGGACACGACGGCGGCCCCCAGAAGCGGCCAGGCAAGCCAGCGGATGCGCCGGGTCCGGGGCCGGGCCAGGCCCAGCATGAGGGCCACCCCCGCGGCCGTCCACATGGCCTGCTTGAGGGGGAGGTCGTACGGGTTCTTTCCGGCTGCCACCGCCTCCACCGAGGACGCCGAAGCGACCTCGATCAGGCCAAGTGCCGCCAGAACAAGTACAACAGCCAGGATGACCGGCCGGGTGCGGTCCCCGGACTCGTCACCGAGCCAGCGGCCGATGCGGAGCAGGACATCGCCTCGGCCCGTCATTTTGCTCGGCGGATGCGTGGCGGTCATTTGCTCATCACTGTTTCCTTCCCTCGGGCCGGCCCTGCTCCGGGCCGTTCCGGGAAGGAGAAACCCACCGGAAGGAAATCATACGTCCTTGTCTGCGGCATCAGGTGGCTTGCCGGACTTGAGGTCATCCCATGTACAGGTGCCAGCGCCGAGTCTGCCGTAGCGGGGGAGCGGAACAGAACTGCTGGAGGTCTGCGACCAGCCGGAAGTACCTGTCGGATTCGAGGGCTGCGAGCGCCGTGTCATAAGCCGCTTCATAAGCCGATTCGCGCGCTTCACCGCGGTTTTGGAGGTTCCGCGGGGTCTGTTCGCGGACATGTACGGACTCGCTGAGGGGCCCAAGGGCTTCGGCAAGCCATGCTATTTCTGCACGGAGCCTGTCGGCTTCGGTTCTGTCGAACAGCTTCCGGTCCCCGAGTATTGACCAGACCCGCCCGGCGGCGGCACTCATGGCCCACGATGCGGCCTGTTCGCCGGATCGCACGCTGGGGTCGTAGCAGAGCAGCGCCGCAACCTCATCGAAAAGGAAGGATGATGCGACCGGCTCGGCCTGTTGATGGGTTCTCTCTAGTGCTTTCAGCATTTTTTGTCCCGACTGTTCCGATGCCCGGGCCGGAAGAAGGCCCAGATGACTTCATCGCCTTCGATACCTCTCATGGTGACTGGGGGACCTGAGACTGCCATGAGAAGCCTGTGAGGGTCTTCTCATGCACAGGGCCATTGGACGCTGTGCCGTGGCTGTCTATTCTGATGCATGCAAGCAAGCTCACCGCGAGGCGACGGCGGTCGCCATGAGGAGGGTAGGGCAATGACTGAAGGCATGGGCCGGGTGGTCTGCGACATCACGGTCACGGCAGACGGATACTCGGCCGGTCTCAACCAGACGGAGCAGCGCCCGTTCGGCGATGACGGCGGCGACGGCTTCGGCAACGGGCTGCACGCCTGGATGTTCGAAACTCCCGACGAAAACCAGGCGGAGATCGACCAGATCGTTGCCGCCAAGGCCTTCATCATGGGCCGCAACATGTTCGGCCCGGTGCGTGGTGAGTGGGACCGGCAGTGGAACGGGTGGTGGGGCGACAATCCGCCCTTCCATGCCCCGGTCTTCGTGCTCACGCACCACCCGCGCGAACCGCAGCCGATGGACGGCGGCACCACGTTCCACTTCGTCACGGACGGCATCGAGTCGGCGTTGGCCCAGGCACACGCGGCGGCCGGCGACGGCGATGTGGCGATCGGGGGCGGGGCCACCACCATCAACCAGTTCCTCGCCGCCGGCCTGATCGACGAGTTGCGCGTGCACATCGCCCCGCTCACGTTCGGCGCCGGCACCCGGCTGTTCGAGGGCGTCCCGCCGCTGAAGCTCGAGCAGGTGAAGTCGCGGGCGGCGAGCCTGGTCACGCACGTGACCTACCGCCTGCAGGCCTAGCTCAGGTATGCGTCTGCCACAGACAGTGCCTCGTCCAGGATTGCCACGCCCGTCGCCGCGTCGGCGTCGGTCACGTTGAGGGGTGGGGCGACATTGACACGGTTGCCCTGGACCAGCGGCAAAAGCCCCCGGTCCACGCACGCCCTGGCGACGGCGATAATGGGCGCGATCTCAGTGGCTGTGCCTCCTGCGGGGACGAGCGGCTGTTTGGTCTGTCGGTCGCGGACCAGCTCCAGGCTCCAGAGGCCGCCAATGCCGCGCACGTCCCCCACAGAGGGGTGCCTCCCGGCAAGCTCCCTGAGTCCCGGCCCAAGGACATCTTCGCCCAGGCGGGCAGCTGCCGCCGCGGTCCCTTCCTCGTGCATCGCATTGATGGCGCCGACGGCTGCTGCGCAGGCAAGGGGGTGGCCGCTGTAGGTCATGCCCGCCGGATAGGGGCGCTTGGTGAACGCCTCGTAGATTTTATCGCCGACCAGCACGCCGCCCAGCGGAACGTACCCGGAGTTAACGCCCTTCGCGAATGCCATCAGATCCGGTGCCACACCAGCGTGGTCCACACCGAACCACGCTCCCGTGCGGCAGAAACCGACCATCACCTCGTCGGCGATGTAGACGATGCCGTGGCGGTCGCATAGCTCGCGGACGCCGCGCAGGTAACCGGGTGGCGGCACGATGACTCCCGAACTGCCCACGACTGATTCCAGGACCAGGCCGGCGATCGTCGACGGACCCTCCAGGAGGATCACCTGCTCGAGATGGGCCAGGGCCCGCTCGGACTCTTCCTCCGGCGTCCCTGATCCGAAGGCTGATCGGTACAGGAAAGGACCAAAGAAGTGGACAGCACCCGCGGCGCCCGTGTCCGAGGCCCAGCGGCGCGGGTCGCCCGTCAGATGGATCGACGTCGTGGTCGAGCCATGATACGACCGGTAGGCGGCGAGCACCTTGGGCCGTCCCGTGAAAAGGCGCGCCATCCGCACCGCGTGCTCGATGGCCTCGGTCCCACCCGTGGTGAACAGGACGTGCCCGAGGTGCTCCGGTGCGACTTCAATGATCAGCCGGGCCGCTTCGCCGCGGACATCTGAGGCGTGGCCGGGTGCGAGGGTGCACAGGCGGTCAGCTTGCTCCTTAATCGCGGCAACGATGCGCGGATGCTGGTGACCGAGGTTGGTGAACACCAGCTGCGAACTGAAGTCCAGGTAGCGCCGCCCGTCGACGTCGACGACGTGGCTCCCGGAGCCACCGACCAGCGTCGGCACCTCGCGCGGCCCCTGGACAGTCCAGGGGTGGAAGACCAGATCGTCGAGATTCATGACATCCTCCGTTGCTTGCGTGCCGGCTTGGTTGATTCCCGGCGCTCCGCTCCACTGCTTCACAGTGGCACCTTCCGGCGGCAGTTACCAGATGCCAGGCCCTTGAACGGCTGATCGCTCCGTGGATAGCATTGCCGGCACGGGCATCGACGGCGCAGCGACCCAGCGGCTCTTGCCATCGGTCAGGCGGAGGAGACGGTTATGGGCGGAACAAGTGCAGAAACGCCACCAGCCGAATTGATGGTGGACCTGATCATCTCCCTGGACGGGTATGCCTCTGCCGAGGGATGGCCGGGCTGGTGGGGTCTGGAGGGGCCGGAATATCTGGCGTGGCTCGAGGAGGAGGGAAAGAAGAAATACACCTTCCTCCTGGGGGCGAACACCTACCGGGTGATGTCCAGCATGTCGGAGGAGGCCTCGGCCGACCGCTCCGGATTCTCCGAGGATGAGGGAGCCGCCCTGACCGGCCTTGACGCAGTTCCCAAGGTGGTCTTCTCCTCGACCCTGCAGGCACCCCTGACCTGGCCGAACTCGGAGCTGGTGACCGGCAACGCCGTCGAGGCCGTGCGGGAAATGAAACGGACGGGAACCAGCACCTTCAGTACCCTCGGGAGCCTAAGCCTCTGCCGGTCACTGCTGACGGCCGGCCTCGTGGACCGGTTCAGGCTGGTCGTTTTCCCGGTCATTACGGGCCGCACCGGCCGGGAGCGGATTTACGATGGGTATCCGGACGTTTCGCTCGAGATGGTGAACAGCAGGACCTTCGACGGCCGGCTCCAGCTGCTCGAGTACGTCCCCACCGTGATTGACGGCCCGACGGGCGGCGGGAACAGGTAAATCAGCCACGGATGAGCTGGGCGTGCTGACATATCCCACGGCCAAAGCTTTCGATGACATCACGCCATGAGCCCCTGCAGGGCGTCGGCAAGGGTTTGAGCGCCGGTCTCGGCGTCCTCGTCCACGACGTGTTCCTCCGGTGAATGCGATACACCGCTCGGGTTCCGGACAAAGACCATGGCCGTCGGCACAAAGGGCGCCAGGACGCCGGCGTCGTGTCCGGCCCGGTGTCCAGGATGGGGGCATGCGGCAGCGCCAGCTGCAGCTCTTTCTGTAGACCGGAATCGAAATGCACGGTGGGGCTCAGCGACTCTTCGCGGAGTTCGACCCGGCAGCCTTCCTCGGCGGCAATGACCTGGGCCTGCGCATGGATGCTTTCCACCACGGCCGCCGTCACGGCGTCGTCGGGGTGCCGGACGTCCAGCCAGAAATCAACGCGCGAGGCGATGACGTTGGTCCCGCCGGGCACCGGCTGGAGCCGTCCCACTGTCGCTCGGGCGTGCGCCTGGTTCCGGGCGATGTCGCGGATGGCAACCACCATCCTCGAGGCCGAGACCATGGGGTCATGCCGGTCCGCCATCAGCGTGGTTCCGGCGTGGTTGCCCTGGCCGTGGACGCTCAGCCGCCAGCGTCCGTGTCCCAGGATGGAGGAGGCGATGGCGATGGGCTGGTCCAGGTCGATCAGGCCGCGGCCCTGTTCGACGTGCAGTTCGACGAACGCACCGATCTGGCCCAGCAGTTTCTCGTCGCGGCCCACGAAGCGGGGGTCCAGGCCATTGGCCCGGGCGACGTCGGCGAAGGTTGAGCCGTCAGGGTCCCGCAGGTTGCGGGCCTTGTCCGGATCGATGGCGCCGGTCATCAGCCGCGAGCCCAGGCAGGCGACGCCGAACCTGGATCCTTCCTCCTCCGGGAACACCACGACGGCGAGTGGCCGGGTGGGGTTGGCCATGCGTGCCTTGAGGATATCCACTGCCACCAGGGCTGACGCGACGCCGAGCGGGCCGTCGAACGCGCCTCCGCCCGGCACCGAGTCGAGGTGGCTTCCGGTGACAAGGCTGTTGCTGCGGTCCCCGCCGGGCACATCCCACCAGGCCCAGATGGCCCCGTTGCGGTCCGTCTCCACTGAAAGGCCGCGCTTGGTGGCCTGTTCGATGAACCAGCTGCGAAGATCCAGTTCGGCGGTGGAGTACACCGGCCGCGTGTAGCCGCCGCGGAGCGCATCCGTGCCGGTGGCTGCAATCTCGGAGAGCAGCCCGGTCACCGTTGCTGCCGACACCGAGGGCAGGGGAGTGGTGCCGGGGGTCATTTGTGCGCCCCCGCTGTTGCCTGAGCCTGGGCTGCGAGCCGGAACTGGTCCGGGACGGGCCCTGCGCCGGTTGCCAGGTCCGCCGCGAGCTGCCCGATGAGCGGGGCAAACTTCGCGCCGTGGCCCGAGCAGGGGGAGAGGATGGTGATGCCGTCGGCCCGGTCGAGGATGAAATCCTCCGTGGGGGTGTTGGTAAAGAGGCAGGTGGTCTCTGCGTAGGGTTCCTGTACCAGCCCCGGCAGGTACTGTTCCACGTACTCAATGACCCGACGGCGGTTGTCCGGGTTGATCTGTCCGTCCTGTTCGGCGGCCGACGGCAGGATCTTCCCGCCGTTGTACTCGGCAACCTTCTGCCCGCGGAATCCGGCGTCGCGTCCGCCCGGCAGGCCATACGCCTGCCAGCCTGCTCGCTTGTGAATGAATGTGGGCCACGGTGAAGCGACATGGTCGGTGCCGTCGGCGTAGGGGAAATGGTAGGCCTGTTCCTGCCGCACCTCGATCGAAGGCATGCTGGCCAGGAAGGACGACGGCAGCGACAGCGATCCCAGCAGCTGGGGGAGCCAGCCGCCGGCGGCAACAATCACGTTGGCGGCCTGCAACGTGCGCCCGTCTTCGGACGTCAGGGTGTAGTTCCCGTTGGACCCGGAGATCGAGGCAACGGCCCAGTTGTTGTGGAGTTCCGCGCCGTGCGCCACGGCCTGGTCCACCATGGAGGCGACGGATTCGTGTGCGTCGATGACACCGGCGTCCGGGTGCCACAGGACCTGGGTGTCGAAGGCGATTTGGGGCCACCGGCGGTTGGCTTCTTCCGGGCTCAGAAGTTCGTGGTCAATGCCGCGTGCTTCCAGTACGGCGGCCAGGCGCTCCGGTTGACGGATCGCGCCGTAGTCCACCGCTCCGGTGGGGGTAATGAGTTCCTTGCCGCTGAAGCGCGCCAGTTCGTCCCAGCCGGCCTTGGCCTCCTGGACGAGGCCGGTGTAGAACTCCTCGGGGTAGGCGTAGCGGAAGATGCGGGCGGAGCCGTGCGAGCTGCCCGCATCATTCGCGGGGGTTGACCGCTCCAGCAGGGCAACGTCGTGCCCGCGGGCGGCGAGATGCCAGGCGGTGGCAGCTCCGGACAGCCCAGCGCCGACGACGGCGTATTAGGTCGATTCCATGGATGGCTCCTCTGACGGGGAATGGGCGTCGGGGCAGCGCCTCTGTTCATATCCAGTAACTCACCCGGTAGTGCAGCCGGCCCAATATCATTTACCTTGTAATTATTAGCGTCTGCCGAAAGAATCGCCCTGGAACTCCGCCAGCTAAGGTACTTCCTCGTCGTCGCAGACGAGCTGCACTTCGGCCGCGCCGCCGAACGCCTGCACATCACCCAGCCGCCGCTAACCGTGGCCGTCAAGGGACTCGAGCGTGAGCTTGGTGTCCAGCTCTTCGACCGCACCACGCGCCGTGTGACGCTGACGGCGGCTGGCCAGGCGTTCAGGGACCGGATCCAGGCCGCCGTGGCGGACCTTGATGATGCCGCCGGAGACGTTGCCGACGTCGCCGCAGGCAAGAGCGGCAAGATCAGGGTGGGGTTCGTCAGCTCCGCGAGCTATACCACCGTGCCGGAGGCCCTCAGGGCTTTCCGCCAGCAGCGCCCGCGCATTGACCTTGTGCTGCAGCCCCTCACCAGCGGCGAGCAGATTGAGCAGTTGTTGGACGGAAACCTGGACCTGGGACTGATCCGGGACCCTGGCGACGTGCCGGGCCTGAACCTCGAACTGCTGAGCGCCGAAGACCTGGTGGTGGTCCTTCCGGATGCGCACCGTCTGGCGGCGGCGGAAGAGGTTCGCCCCGAGGATCTTGAAGGGGAGCCAATGATCCTGTTCCGGCTGATGCCCGGTTTCGTGGCGAGGGTCCTCCGGCTCTTCGAGCCCCTCCCCACCCCGCCCGTCTTGGTCCAGCAGGCCATCCACCAGGAAACGGTCCTCGGCCTGGTCGCGGCGGGCCTGGGCGTATCCGTACTGCCGGAATCGGTGCAGCGGTTCCAGATGCCCGGGGTCACCACCCGCCGTTTTGCGGGGAGGCCGCAGACGGAGCTCTACGTTGCGCGGTCCCTCGGCCGTTCCCCCGCTGTGGAGGACTTCATCACGTGCCTCAAGGGAGAGATTCCGGTGTAGGTCCCGGCAACCTCATGCACGATGTAGTGCTTGAAGCTTGAACTAATCGACGCTATGGTTAGTTTAAGCTTCAAGTAATCTCCTGGAATGTCGAGGACCCCTGATGACCGCTTGTGTTGAATCCGCTGTGCTGGATGCGTCCCTGCCCCTTGCCACCGTGCGGAGCCAGGTGACTGTGCCGCTGCGCTTTCCCGACGGTTTCAGCACGACGGCCGAGGTGCTGACGTTTCGTGGCCTCGCAGACGGTAAGGAGCACCTGCTGCTCGCCCTGGGCCAGTGGGAGCAGACGCTCCTCGCTCACGACGTGCCGCTGGTCAGGCTGCACAGCGAATGCATGACCGGCGACGTGTTCGGCAGCCAGCGCTGTGACTGCGGACCGCAGCTCCGCGAGGCTGTCGAAGAGATCGCCGCAGCAGGCGGATTCCTGCTGTACCTCCGCCAGGAGGGCCGCGGCATCGGCCTCTACTCCAAGCTCGACGCCTACGCCCTGCAGGACACCGGCCTTGATACCTATGACGCCAACCTGGCCCTTGGCCACGGCGAGGACGAGCGCAACTACACTGCGGCCGCACAGATGCTCGGCGCCCTCGGCGCCGCGAGCATCCGCCTTCTGAGCAACAACCCGGACAAGGCCGCTCAGCTGACGGCCCTGGGCATCGACGTCGCCGAACAGGTTCCCACTGGTGTGTACCTCTCGCCGGCCAACCACAGTTACCTGGCGGCGAAGCGGGACCGCACCGCGCATACGCTGGAACTGTCCAGGGCCGACGTCGGACATGTACCGCCCGTGCCGGGCGGCACCGTCCCCAGCCACGAGGAGATGCTCGACCGCATCGACGAACTGGTTCCCCGGCTGCGGGATCGGGCGGAGGAAACAGAGCGGCTGCGCCGCCTCCCTGAATCCACCATGGCCGAACTGAAGGAGGCTGGCGTGTTCCGGATCCTGGCTCCGCTGGAGCTGGGCGGATACGGCATGGGCGTGAAAACCTACGGGGAGGTCATCCGGCGGCTTGCCCGGGGTTGTGCGTCGACGGCCTGGACCGCCGGACACCTGATCGAGCATGTGTGGATGCTGGCGCGCTGGCCCCGGCGGGTCCAGGACGAAGTGTTCGCCGGCGGGCCTGCTCCGCTGGCTGCGGCCACGGGTGCTCCCGTGGGCACGGCGACGAAGGTGCCGGGAGGGTTCTCGATCTCCGGCCACTGGAGCTTCGCGACAGGGGTCATGCATTCGGAATGGGCACTGCTGGCGGTGCAGTCCGACGGCGTCCGCCTGCAGTTCCTGGTCCCCGTGGCCGAGCTGGAACTGCTGGATGCGTGGCACACGGCCGGGCTGCGGGGGACCGGCAGCAACGACCTGCGGGCCGAGGACCTGTTTGTTCCGGAGCACCGGGCCATGGACTGGGCGCTGCTGAGTGCAGCGGACAATCCCGGCAGCCGAATCCACCCGGATCCGATGATCCACACGCCCATGTCAACGCTGCTTAACCTGGTGGCACCCGCCGCCGCACTGGGTGCCGCCGAGTACGCCGTCGAGGTCTTCCGGGAAAGGATGCTGGTGCGCCGGGTGAAGAACACGGTAGACAGCCGGCAGGCGGATTCGCCGCTGGCGCAGGCCCGCTTCTCGCAAGCCTACGGGTTGGTTGCCACGGCGCGCCTGCACTGGCAGGAAGCTCTCAGCATCGTTTCGTCGTCACTTGAGCGCAAGCCGTCGGTCCTGACTGAAGGCGAGCGAGCTAGATACCGGCTCTCCCTGGCCCTCAGCGGGGAGGCAGCGGAGGAAGCAGTGCGGCTCACCGTCTCGCGCTCGGGCGGCAGTGCCCACCGGCTTTCACATCCGCTGCAGCGGATCCAGCGCGACGTGAATGTTCTCCTCAACCACCCGACCCTGAACCTGGATCCGATCCTCGAGCAGGCGGGCAGGGGTTTGCTGGGCCTGGGGTTCACCGTGCCGTCCTTCTAGCCAGTGTCCTCCTAGCCATGCCTTCTATCCAGGGCCATTGTTCGCTTGCAGGCCGGTCCGGCCCGGCGGGTTCGTCACGCTGACGGTCCGGGGCGCCTGGAAGGAGAGGTGCCGGATCCATTCCGGTTCGTGGTCCCGCAGCCGGATCCCCGGCAGCGCCGCCGCGGCTTCCCGGACGATAACGCTGGCTTCCAGTTCGGCCAGCTTGGCCCCGAGGCAGCGGTGGATCCCCGAACCGAAGATGAGGCCGGTTGACGGTCCGCGCCCGGCCTCGGCATGCGGCGACGGGTCCGCAGGCGTACTCCCTCCGGTGAACCGGTTGCCGGACAGTTCAAGGAGGATCTCGGTCCCGGCGGGAATCCGGGTGCCACCGAGGCCGGTGTCGTGTGCGGCCACGCGCCGCCAGGTGGGGACTGACGACTCGGTGGCGAGCACATGTCTCACTGCGGAACTGGCGCCGGCTTCCGAGGCCGCGTCCCTCCAGTCCACGGGAGCGGCACCCTCCAGCAGCCGGAACAGCGTGGTGCTGATCAGCTGCGTCGTGGTTTCCTGGCCGGCGATCAGCAGGAAGTAGCCGAGCGAGCACATTTCTGTCCTGGCGAGGCCATGCCCGGCCAGCGACTTGAACAGGTTGCGTCCGGGAGCCGCCACGGATTCGGCCACGAGCCGGCGCAGCCAGACGTAGAACTCGGCGGCGCTGCGGGCCAGCTCGAGCTGCCGGTCCCCGTCAGGCCAGCCCCAGAACAATTCCATGGAGTCCAGCCCCCAGCGCTTGAGGTCCGCAAGATCCCGCACAGGCAGCCCGAGGAGTTCGAGCATCACGACCGCCGGAGGAAACGCTGCCACCCTTTCCACGAGGTCCGTGTGGCCGGTCCGGGCAAGCTGGTCCACGGCGTTGCCCGCCGCCTGCCTTGCCAGTTCGCGGATGCGCGGTTCCATGGCGGCTACGGTGGCCGGCGTGAAAAAGCCAGCCACCACCTTGCGGATTCCGCCGTGCGACCCGGTGTCGTTGCTGGCGAGGACCGGAGGCAACGCAAAGCCCACCCGTTGCAGAGCGCGCAGGGCCGGACCCTCCAGTGGGGTCACCGCAACCAGGGCATTCGCGGGACTAAAATCGGCGGGGCGGTGCAGGACGTCGCGGACCTCTTCCGGGTCCCGCACCACGAGGTACGGGCACCTGCCACCATCGGGAGTTTCCGCCGGGGCCGGCGCCAGAGCCGTACTGGCTGCCTTCATCATGCGGGCACCCCGTGCAGCCATGCGGCCGCGCCGGCCCGAAAATCGGCCGGGGAGAGTTCCGAGGCCTGCTCGGGAAGGGCTCCCAGGAGGGGGACCCGCAGTGTCCCGAGCACCTGCCGGTTGCTGTGGTGCACCGCGTCGGGGCTGACGGGCCAGCTGCCGAGCACGACGCCGAGGACGTCGAGCCCCCGGCTGGACAGCGCTTCGAGGGTCAGGGCCGTGTGGTTCAGCGTCCCGAGGCCTGGCCGGGCGACGAGCACGAACGCAGCTGCCAGCAGCGAGCCCAGGTCAGCCAGGGTGCCGCCGTCCGAATCCAGTTCCACGAGCAGACCCCCGGCGCCCTCCACCAAAACGTGGTCGTGGGCCTCGGCGAGTTCGCGGATCCGCTCTGCGTGCGAAGCCAGAGCGGGCAGCGGCGTCCCGTCGATGGCGGCAGCCGCCACTGGCGCCAGAGGCTCCTGCAGCACGACGCCGGCTTCAGCGCTCACGCCGGTGAGACGCACGATTTCGGACGCGTCGGAATCGCCGTCGGCGGCACCCGACTGGCACGGCTTGTAAACCGCGACGCTCCGTCCCATTCCGTGCAGGACGGCGGCGAGGGCCGCCGTCGTGATGGTTTTGCCGACGCCGGTGTCCGTTCCGGTGACCAGGATGACGGGGGACAGGCTCATGGAAGTTCCTCCAAAATGCCGCGCAGCACTGCGCAGCTGTCTTCGATGTCTTCGGGCGTGAGAGTGGCGCGGGCGGTGAGCCGCAGCCGCGAGATCCCGTCCGGAACGGACGGCGGGCGGAAGCAGCCGACCCGGACGCCGGCGCGGCGGGCGGATTCCGCGGCGGCCAGGGCCGATTCCGCGGACGGCATGGGGATGGACTGGACGGCGCCTGCGGTCCGGTCGGGGGCAGTGCCGTTTCGGCCCACAGCGCCGCGGTTGGCAAGGGCCGGGGCAAGTCCGGCGGCAAGGGCTGCCGCGTTGCCGTGCACGGATGCTGAGCGCCACGGTTCGTCCCGGATGATCCGCACCGCGGCGAGGGCCGCGGCGGCGGACGCCGGTGCCAGCCCGGTATCGAAGATGAAGCTGCGGGCCCGGTTGAGGAGGTGTTCCCGCATCAGCGCAGATCCCAGGACTGCTCCTCCCTGGCTGCCCAGGGCTTTCGACAGCGTGGCCGTCACGATGACGTTTGCGTGCCCGGCGAGGGCGGTCCCGGACACCGAGCCGCGGCCCTGGAACCTGCCGGAGCCGGTGACGCCGAGGCTGTGCGCCTCGTCGATGAGCAGCACGGCGTCGTATTGCTCGGCCAGGGCCAGCAGGTCAGCCAGCGGCGCCTCGTCACCGAGGACGCTGAAGACGGATTCGACGGCGATCACCGCCCGCGGCTCTTTCCGGCCGGCAAGGAGGCGGTCGGCTTCCTCAACGCTGTTGTGGGCGAACGACTCGGTGCGGGACCGGCTGAGCCGGAAACCATCGATCATCGAGGCGTGGCAGTGCTCGTCCGCGACGATCAGGGTCCCGGGGCCGCCCAGCGCCGTGATCACCCCGATGTTGGCCAGATAGCCGGAGGAAAAGACCAGCGCGGATTCCATCCCGGCCAGCAGGGCCAGTTCCTGCTCGAGCTCCAGATGCAGCTGCGTGGTTCCGGCCACCAGGCGGGAGGACGTGGCGCTAGCACCCCACCGAGACGCGGCCTCCGCGGCTGCCCCGGCAACCCGCGGGTCGGTTGAAAGGCCGAGGTAGTCGTTGCTGGCCAGGTCGATGAACTGTTCGTGCGCGGCGCGGGGGAGCGGGCGGCGGACCTGGCCCCGGCGTTCCCTGACGGCGGCCTGCCGCTCGAGCCACTGCGTCATCGCGGCGCTCAAGATGCACCGCCGGAGTGGGCTGGGACCCGATCGTGGACCCCGGCTTCATGAACCTCGGCGACGGTTTCGGTCATTGCAGCCGTGATCTGTGCGATGTCCGCCGCGGTGCTGATGTACGGCGGCATGGCGTAGACAAGGTTCCGGAACGGGCGCACCCAGACGCCGCGGCGGATGGCTGCCGCGGTGACGGCGGTGACGTCGACGGCGTCGTGCAGTTCGATGACCCCGACGGCGCCGATGGTCCGCACGTCCCGGACGGACGACAGTTCCCGGGCCGGTGCCAGCCCGGACGCGAGGCCGGTGCCGATCCGGGCGACGTCGGCCCGCCAGCGGCCGGTCTCAATGATGCCGAGGCTGGCGTTGGCTACCGCACACGCCAGCGGGTTGCCCATGAACGTGGGGCCGTGCAGCAGGGCACCGGCCTGGCCGCCGGAGACAGCCGCGGCCACCTCAGCGGTGCAGAGCATGGCGGCGAGGGTCAGGTACCCGCCGGTCAGGGCCTTGCCTACGCACATGATGTCGGGCACGACGCCGGCGTGATCACCTGCGAACAGCTCGCCGGTGCGGCCAAAGCCGGTGGCGATCTCGTCGAAGATGAGCAGTAACCCGTGCCGGTCCGCCACCTCCCGGAGCGCTGTCAGGCAATCGGCCGGGTACGCGTGCATGCCGCCGGCACCCTGCAGCACAGGCTCGACGACGATCGCTGCCAGTTCCGTGGAGTGCGCAGCCGCGAGCTGCGCCACGTCGGATGCCCACGCCTGCACCGCTTCGGGCGTTGCCGACGCTGCCGCCGGCGGACGGGGCGCAAAGAGGTTGCCGGCGAGCAGCCCGGGGAAGGCCGAGTGCATGCCGTCCACGGGATCACAGACCCCCATGGCCGCGAAGGTGTCGCCGTGGTAGCCACCGTGGAGGCTGAGGAACCGCTGCCGCCGCGGGTGGCCGGCCGCGGTCTGGAACTGCACCGCCAGCTTCAGCGCCACCTCGACGGCGACCGAGCCTGAGTCCGCAAGGAACACCCGCTCCAGCCTGGACCGGCCGGGGGCACCCGGGGCCATGGCCACCAGGCGTTCGGCCAGTTCCACGGCCGGGGCATGGGTGAGTCCGCCAAACATCACGTGGCTGAACTTTTCCAGCTGCGCTTTGGCGGCGGCATCGAGCACCGGGTTGCGGTAGCCGTGGATCACGGACCACCACGAGGACATCGCATCGGTCACCTCGTGGCGGGTGCCGTCTTCGCTGCGGAGCCGCAGCCGCACACCGTCGGCCGCCTCAACCTCCCACAGCGGAAGGTCAGGGGAGGCCGGCGCGTAAGGGTGCCACAACCGTACGCGATCGCGCTGGATGAGGTCAGTCCGCTCCGAATCCTGTGTCACGGGACCAGCACCCCGTGGCGGGAACATTCCGCTGACCAGCCCAGCGGCGTGACCTGGACCTTCATCCGGCGCCGGCAGGCGGCGCAGTAGCGCGGCGGTTCCATGGCCAGGCGTGCGCCGCACTCACGGTGAGCGGACGACGGCGGCCCGTCGCCGCCGTCGTACGGCTCACCGCAGTGCCCGCAAAAGGCGGCCCCGCTGGTTGAGCCCGTCGAAACCGAAAGCCCGGTCATAGCGTCTTCTGGAGTTCCTTGATCGGCATGTTCAGCTCGACCAAGAGATTCAGGTCCGCCGTCGCAGGGCGGCCCAGCGTGGTGAGGTAGTTGCCGACGATCACGGCGTTGATGCCGCCGAGCAGCCCGTTGCGGGTGCCGAGGTCGCCGAGGGTGAGCTCGCGGCCGCCGGCATAGCGCAGGACCGTCCGGGGCATGGCGAACCGGAAGGCGGCGATGGCGCGGAGGGCGTCCTTGCCGTCCATGATGCCCTGGTTTTCGAGCGGGGTCCCGGGGCGGGGATTGAGGAAGTTCAGCGGCACCTCGTGGGGTTCGAGGGCGGCGAGCTGGGCGGCGAGTTCGGCGCGCTGCTCGAGGGTTTCGCCCATGCCGATCAGGGCGCCGCAGCACAGTTCCATGCCGGCGGCCTTGACCATGTTGCAGGTCTCGAGGCGTTCCTCGTAGCTGTGCGTGGTGACCACTTCCGGGAAGTAGCTGCGGGCCGTTTCCAGGTTGTGGTTGTAGCGGTGCACGCCCCATTCGGCGAGCTGGTCCACCTGGCGCTGGCTGAGCATCCCGAGCGAGCAGGCGATGTTGATGTCAACTTCCTCGTTGATGCGGTCGATCGCGAACTTGATCTGGTTCATGAGCTTGATGTCGGGGCCGCGGACGGCGGCGACGATGCAGAACTCTGTGGCTCCGGTGGCGGCGGTTTCCTTCGCGGCCTTGACCAGTTCGGGAATGTCGAGCCACACGCCGCGGACAGGGGAGTCGAACAGGCCGGACTGGCTGCAGAAGTGGCAGTCCTCCGGGCAGCCGCCGGTCTTGATGGAAATGATGCCCTCCACCTCGACGTCCTCGCCGCAATGCTTGAGGCGTACTTCGTGGGCCAGTTGCAGCGCGGCGGGAAGGGCCTCGTCCGGAAGGCGGAGTACTTCCTCAAGCTGCTCCTGGGTCAGCCCGGTGCCGTCCTCGAGGACCTGCTGCCTGGCGGTTTCGAGGATGGGGAAGGTGTCGGGGATGGTCGCGTGGCTTGTGGCCTCGCTCGCGTCTGCCTGAATCGTCATTGATGGGTCCTTTGCGTGTGATGGCTGCGGATATTCCTCCGAACCGACGCTAATTCCCCATCGGGGGCAAGATTTTGTTGGGTCCCGACAAGCAGGTAACCGGGACATTAGCCGGGTCCTACCCTGGTTCTCTGCTTGGTGGCGTGCCAAAAGGGCCGCCGTCGCGGTTGGCGACGGCGGCCCTTGAGTTCTGTTGGTGTTGGCTACCCGTTGATGACCTGGGGGATGCCGAGGTGTTTGAGGCCTTCGACGCCGAATTCGAGGCCGTAGCCGGATTGCTTGGCGCCGCCGAAGGGGACGCGGGGGTCGACGGCGCCGTGTTTGTTGATCCAGACGGTGCCGGCTTCGATGCGGGCGGCGACTTCGCGGCCGGCGGTGAGGTCGGGGGACCAGACGGAGGCGCCGAGGCCGACGTCGAGGGCGTTGGCGTATTCGATGGCCTGGTCGATGGTGCTGTAGCGGATGATCGGCAGGGCCGGGCCGAACTGTTCTTCGGCGACGAGCGGGTTGTCGTTGTCGATGTCGGCGACGAGGGTGGTGGGGTAGAAGTAGCCGGGCTGGTCGGGGTCGGGGTTGCCGCCGAGCAGGATCCGGGCGCCGGAGTCGCGGGCGGCTTCGACGAGGTTGGCGACGATGTCGTACTGGGCTTTGTTTTGCAGCGGGCCGAGGACGTTGTTTTCGTCCAGGCCCACGCCCATGGGCATGGCCTTGGCGACGGTGGTGAGTTCTTCGCAGACGGCGTCGTAGATGTCGTCGTGGACGTAGAGGCGCTTCAGGGCCGCGCAGGTCTGGCCGGTGTTGATGAACGCGCCCCAGAACAGGTCCTGGGCGATGGTTTTGGGGTCGGCGTCGGGCAGGACGATGCCGGCGTCGTTGCCGCCGAGTTCGAGGGTGAGCCGTTTGACGGTGTCGGCGGAGGATTTGATGATCGCTTTGCCGGCGGCGGTGGAACCGGTGAACATGATCTTGCCGATGGCCGGGTGTTCCGCCAGGCGGGCGCCGACTTCGCGCCCGCCGGAAACTACTGACAGCAAGCCTTCGGGCAGCTCCTCGTTGATGATCTTCACCAGCGCCAGGACACTCAGCGGCGTATACTCCGAAGGCTTGACCACCACCGCGTTCCCCATGCGCAGGGCGGGGGCAATCTGCCATACCGTGATCATCATCGGCCAGTTCCACGGGCCGATGGCGCCCACGACGCCGAGGGGCCGGTAATGGAGCTCGGCGCGGGTTTCGCCGTCGTCCACCACAACTTCCGGGTCCAACGGAGTGCTGGCGGCGGCCCGCAGCCAGGCGGCGCAGGCGCCGACTTCGAAGCGGGCGTTGGGGCCGTTGAGGGGTTTGCCCTGCTCGCGGGAGAGCAGCTGGGCGAGTTCCTCGGCGGAGCGTTCGACGGCGTCGGCGGCCTTGAGGAGGGCGGCGGACCGGGCGTCGTGGCCGAGTGCTGCCCACGCCGGCTGGGCGGCGGTGGCCGCGGCGACCGCGGTCTCGAGGTCCTCAACGGCGTGGACCGGCGCCTCGCCGACGACGCCGCCGGTGGCGGGATCGAAAATGGTCCGGCTGGCTTGAGCGGGCGCTGCGGTAATGCTGGCAAGCAATGAATCGTAGGTTTCCAATGGTGTTCCTCGGGGAGTGGCTTTGTTGGCTAATGCTTGTGGGTGTCGTGCGGGTATTCGGTGGTGTTTAGGACCGTGAGGCGGGAGTCGAAAGGGAGGACCACCGGTTCAGCCGCGGGCTCGTCCCAGCCGAACATCCGCCCGATGGAGCGTTGCTCGCGCAGGTCTATGAGGAGGACGGCCTCAACGGTCATCACCTTTTCGGTCCAGAAGAACAGGTACAGGTCCTCGGCAACGTCGAAAGTGAGGCAGCGGTCAGTGTCGGCGAGACCAGCCTCGCCGCCGCGAAGGCAGTGCCAGGTGAAGGTGCCGGCGTTGAGGTAGATGTGTTCGTAGGTCTCGACGTCGCTGTAGCGGTAGTAGATGCGCTTGCCGGCCAGCCCGCTGGAGCGGGAGTGGTGGGCCGCAGACCCTTCCACGTTTCCGTGGCTGAACGTAGTAGTGCTGCGGATCTTGTCTCCTTCGGCGATGAAGGAGCTGACGGCGGTTGTCACGGCGCCGGTGTTCCTGTCGAGGATGACGGTGACATTTTCAGCGTGGCGGTCTTCGCCCTTGACGAAGTCGATGATGAAGATCCCGGGTCGCGCTTCGATCGCCTTGTACCCAGCTGCACCTTGGTCCTCTTCGCCGTCTGCAGACGTCCAGGTCAGGGAATGCGCGTCATCGAAGAAGTACTCGATTGCGCCACCGCCGTCTTGGGTGAGGTGCAGTGAGGTGCCCGTCAGGGCGGCGGAGGGGGGCAGGGTTTGGTCTCCGAATCCGTCGAGCATGGTGGCCACGGAGGGCCATTCGTTTTCGGGAACGTAGTCCTGGATGTCAGTCGCGGTCATGGTTTTCCTTTGGTTGAGATTCGTTTTGCTGAACTGTTTGGTTCTTGAGGCGTTGTGGCGTCAGACGATTTCGGAGGCGTAGTCGATGGACGGTTTCTGAGCTCCCCGGGCAATTCCTGCGATGAGGACGATGGGGATGCCGAGCAGAAGCCAGCGTGCGGCACCACCGGCGCCGCCGAGCAGGGCGTCGTAGTTGTCCAGGGTCAGGTAGCCGATGAGGATGAACGAAATGAAGGACAGGACGGGTGCGATGACGGTTACCCAGAGGTTGTCCCGGATCTTCGCCCTGGCGAAAAAGACGATGATCGCTGCGGACGTCAGGAGGAGGATGCTGATGAAGCCGGCGGTTCCGAGGGCGACAAACCATGCGAACACAGTGGTGATGGGGTCGGCCCCGGAGATCAGGAAGGCGCTGATGATGGTCAGGACCACGAGGCCGTTGATCAGCCCGGCGAACCTCGGGGCGCCGCTCTTTGAGACTGATGCCAGCTTTGCGGGCAGCGTACCTGCGCGTCCCAGGGCGAAGAGATACCGGGCGAACATGTTGGCCAGGCCCAGCATCATGGCAATGAAGCTGGTCACGACGAGGATTTGCATGGAGAGACTGAGCCAGGAGCCGGCGCTGCTCTGGGCGAGGTCGAAGATCATGCCGGCGGGGTTGCCTGCGGCTTCGGACTGGACCCGGTCGATGCCGATCGCTCCGCTGATTGCCCACGTGGAAACCATGTAGAAGAAGCCGACGAAGGCGATGACGAGATAGGCAGCGCGCGGAATCGTCTTGCGAGGGTTCACGGCTTCCTCCGCAAAAACGACTGTCGCTTCAAAGCTCGTGAAGCAGGCAAAGGCGAACAGCAGTGAGATGCCAAGTCCGGGGCCGACGATGTTGGCGCCAGTGAACCCGTCGAAGGTGAAGATCCCGAACCCCTTTTGGGCGATCAGCGAAACGACAAGTGCAGCAACGACGAGCGTTTCGCCCAGGATCAGAATGCCCAGGACCTTCAGGCTCGCATCCACACCCTTCATGGTCAGGGCGGTGGCCAGGGACAGCACGGCGACGATCCAGAAGTAGGGCGGTACCCCAAGTCCTGTCAGGCCTTCGACGAGCTGCTGTGCGAAGACGCCGAACTGGGACCACAGCCCCACCTGGAGGCTGACATAGGTCAGGATTGCGATGCCCGCCCCGCCGGTGGCCCACTTCGTTCCCAGTCCCTTGGCGATGTAGGCGACAAATCCCCCTGCGTTGGTGATGCTGTGGCTCATCCGCAGATATCCCACGGAAAACAGGGCCACCAACAGGGCTGCGATCACGTAAATGACGGGGGTTCCGGGTCCGCTGGCCGCGAACAGAACAGGGCTCGCGCCGACAACGGCCGCCATGGGCGCGGCGGCAGCGATCGCAAAGAAGGCAACTGCGACGACGCCCAGTTTATTCGGCCTCAGGCGGACAGGGCTGGTGACCGTGTCCTGAGCGGGCATCTGTCCGGTTTGTTGATTCATGGTGTGGCTCTTTCGCCAGGGCAAGGACTCACGAGTCATGCCTATGAGTAAGTGTGGGTGCCGGTTGAAGGCGCACCCCCTCGTGCACGTCTTCCGGTGAAAGCGATTGTGACGAGCGGAACGTGAGCCGCATCACGAGCAAAACTCTACAAGTGTTTAGTTCTGGATGTCAAGGGTCTCAATCAGGCGTGCCGGCGGGGCTAAGATCGCCTTATGAGCTTGGATTCCCAACGTTTGCCCTACGGGGATGGCCGCGATGCACTGCTGGCGGCGGTCATTGATGTTGTTGCCGAGAAGGGCCTGCGGGGAGTCACTTACCGTTCTGTTGCTGCCCGGGCAGGTGTGAATCACACGCTCATTACGCATCACTTCGGTTCGATCGAAGGTTTGCTTGCGGCCACCCTTGAGTGGGCTGTGCAGCGGTCCATTGATGAAACCGGGCTTGCCCGCGTAGCTGATTTCGACGAGCAGTTCGCCGATGCTCTCCTGGCCTCCGTGGCCTCTGAGCCGGAATTGCAGCTGTTCCAGTTTGAAATGCTTCTTGAGGCGCGGCGAAAGCCGGAGCTCAAGGCCCTTCTGGACCGCCTGTATGACAACTACATCTCAACGGTCGAAACGGCTCTCCGCCAGCGTTCCCTCGATACGGACGACGAACTTTCCCGGGCGGTTTTCGCCGCACTCGACGGCCTGATGCTCCAGTTCCTCACGTTTGGAAATCCGGGGAAGATCAGATCCGCCGTCGTCCAGGTCGGCAGGCTTCTTGAGCGTTCGGGCGCAGCCGGCGACGCGAACGCCGCCGGCCTCTCCACGGCCGAGAAGTAACGCGGTGCCCTGAAAGTCAGGCGCTGCGTTCGTTCACTATGCTCCGGGCTGCCTCCAGGCCGCTTTCGATGGCGCCGTCGATGAAGCCGCCCCAGCCGTTGGCGTAGTCCGAACCTGCGAATGAAAGCGCTCCCTGCGGCTGCTGGAAGCTGGACAGGGACTCCGTCAGGAACCCTGGCCGGTGCATGGGCCAGGTCTGTCCGGACAGCGGGTCGTTGGTCCAGTCGTGGCTGGCGACGTCCAGCACTTCAAGGTCCGGGACCAGCAGGTCGAGGGCAGCCTGGACCTGCTTGGCATCGTTGGCGTCGAGGCGTGCGGTGTCCGGTCCGAACGCGACCAGGATGGTGTTGCCGTCCTGGTCGTATTCCGCCTGGACGAAGTTCAGCGGCCACTCAGCGGCACCGAGGGCAACGAACGGCTTTACCTCGTCCCTGACCGTGATCCACACCTTGATGCCTTTGGAGACCTGGCCTTCAGCGACGCTCTTCCGGCTGGCTGCGGGAAGCGGGGGATCGAACGCGACCGCCCCCATGGAGCCAAGGGGAAGCGTGCAGATCACGTGCGCTGCGTCGAACTCCTGGCCGTCGCTGATCATGACGGTGGCGTTGCCGTCGGTGTAGTGGACGGCCGAAACGGTTTTCCCGAGGCGCACGTCTGTTCCGGCAGCGATGCCGTTGATCAGTTTGCCGGTGCCGCCCTGGATCTTGAAGGTGGCGCAGGCTTCGAAGTTGACCATCCAGTCGCCGTTGGTGAGCGCAACCCAGCGCAGCGCCTGGGTGTAGGCGGCGTCGTCTATGGGGCCGTTGAAGTTCAGCGCCCAGAAGGATTCTAAGATGTCGCGGGAGTCGTCCGCGATCTGGAGTTCAGCGATTTTCTTTGGCAGGGAAACGTGGTCAATGCCCTTAACGTCAGGGTTGGTGAACGGAGCGAAAGGCTGCGGGAAGTACTCGCGCGATTGTTCCACCAGCATCCGGTTAGGGGCATCGATTTCGTTCAGCAGCTGATCCGGGCTGCCCTCGTGCCGTGCGCCGCCGGCCCACCAGTAGGCACGTTCCGGGACCGGGCTCTGAACGGTGCCGATTCCGTAGCGCGTCATTTCCGCCCAAACGTAGGGCTGGGTCCAGTGGACCCAGGTCCCGCCGATTTCAAGGGGGCGGCCAAGTCTGTCATCGAGCCAGGTCCGGCCGCCGATGCGGTCGCGGGCTTCGAGAACGATGACGGACAAACCGGCCTGGCGCAGTTCACGGGCCGCGGTGAGCCCGGCAAAGCCGGCTCCAATGATGACGACGTCGGCCTGCTGGGTCTGGGGGATGGTGTTATTCACGATGGGGCCTTCTGCTTCCAAAATTCCGGGTGCTGATCAGGAGTAGACAAAGAACTCCGTGGTGTCTTCGACGACGGTCCACCGGGTTTGGGCTCCCTTGTTGAATGAAGCCGCTGAGCCTGCCTTCAGATCGAAGCTCTCGCCGCCGTCGACCTCAATGTGCAGGTGGCCTTCGATGATGTGGATGGTCTCGTCCGCCTCGATGAGCAGATCGAACGGCTCGGGGGCCTCTGCAGTGGTGACGTGCCAGAATCCGGCGGACAGCGCAGGACGGTCGCCGTCTCCGGGGCGTCGCACCCACTGGACCTGGCCCAGGATGAAGGGCTCGTACTTCTGCGGATCGAAGGCATCGTGGACTGTGAATTCAATGGCGTTCGTGGACGTGGACATTGGTTCCTCCTGGGATTTGAGCAACTCTGCAGGTGCTTAGTTGTGTGTTGCATCACAGCTAAGCATTTGCAGAGGTTTGAAGTCAATACCCAGCGGCCAGCGGTTAGAATCGGTGACATGAGCGGGCAGAAACAAAATGGCTACGGCACAGGGCGCGAAGCCCTGCTGGCCGCAACCGTGCATGTGGTGGCGCGCAAGGGACTGCGGGGCCTGACATTCCGTGCTGTTGCCGAGCACGCCGGCGTCAACAACACTTTGGTGGTCCATCACTTCGGCAAGCGGGACGCCCTCATCGAAGCCGCACTCGAATGGTCCGTGCAGCAGTCGATCGGGCTGTCACAGCTGGAAGCGCTGCCTGCGACCGAGGAGGAGTTCTGCCAGAGCATTCTGTCGCTGATTGAGGACAACCCCGACATCCAGATTTTCCAGTACGAAATGATCCTGGAATCGCGGCGGCGCCCCGAACTGGCGGGGCCGGTGCGGCACCTCTACGAAAGTTACGTCGCAGCGCTCTCGGACGGCCTGCAGCGGATCGGCTTCGGCGGCCAGGAGGGTGCTGCCCAGGCCGCATTCGCAGCACTGGACGGCTTGGTCCTGCAGCTGCTGGCGGGAGTGAATCCCAAAGGCGTCGAGGCAGCCATCCGGTACCTCTGGGTCGCTTTCGGCGGGCGGGTAACCACCCCGGCGGTCAACGCCAGCTGAAACTGGAAGGAGCCCTGCGTGCGCGTTCTGGCAGTGAATCACGTCAGCCTCGACGGCGTTCTGCAGGGGCCGGGGCGCCCTGACGACGACACCCGGCAAACACAAGTAGTTGGCCGGGACGATGACTGACGGGAACCACCGCAGCGTTGACCTGCCCCTGGTCGACCACCACTGCCACGGCGTTGTCGAGGCCGAACTGTCCGACGACGGGTTCAGGAGCCTGGCCACGGAGTCCGACTGGGCGGCACCGCCAGGCACGGACAGCCTCGATTCGCCCTTCGGCCTGGCCGTACGGCGTTTCTGCGCCCCGATCCTCGGACTCGAGCCGCTTGCGCCACTTGATGAATACCTTGCGCGGCGCAGGAGCATTGGCGCCGCTAAAGCCAACCGGCTGCTGCTTCGCAGCACCGGAACCTCCGAATACCTCCTTGACACGGGCATACGCGATGCTCGGCTTCCTGAACCCGATGCCATGGCAGTGCTTGCTGATGCCCGGGTTCGCGAGATTGTCCGCATCGAGAGAGTGGCAGAGGAATTTGCGGCCGAGTCCACGGCAGCGGGCTTTGTTGCGAAGTTCCCGGCGACGCTGGCCGCCAGAAGCCGGGAGGCGGTGGGCCTGAAATCCATCATCGCCTACCGTCATGGTTTCGACATTCCCGCGGAACGGCCATCCGAGGGTGAAGTGCGCAAGGCCGCCGATGAATGGTTCCATGCTGCGGAGAGGACCGGGACCTTTAGAGTGACCGACCCGGTCCTGCTGAGGTTCGGGCTTTGGTCCGGGATCGACGCAGGCCTTCCCATTCAGCTCCACACGGGATACGGCGACGGCGACATTGAGCTGTTCCGGGCTGATCCATCCCGGCTCACCCCGTTCTTTCACGCCACCAGAACACTGGGCGTCGATTTCATGCTGCTGCATTGCTACCCCTTCATCAGGGAAGCCGGGATCCTTGCCCAGGTCTTCCCGCACGTCTACCTGGACACGGGCTTGGTTTCGCATTACCTGGGCCCGAGTGCCGGCACAGCGATCCGCCAAGCGATGGAGATTGCACCGTTCAGCAAGGTTCTGTACTCATCGGACTCGTATGGCCTTGCCGAGCACTACGCCGTCAGTGCGACCAGCTGGCGAACGGAGTTCGCGGCCCTGATGGACGAATGGATTGCAGCGGGCTGGGCAACCACCCAGGACGCCGACAGAATTGCCACGATGGTTGCCTCGAAAAACGCCCAGCGCGTCTACAACTTGAACGCCTAGGCTCAGCGCCGATTGCCTGAACGGAAGGAAAGCCGTGACTTCAAATCCCAAGGCAGACTTGGATCTCCAGCAGGTCAGGGCTCTTGTCATCTCCCACCTGGATAACGCAGGTGTGGCGCGGGTGAAAGTTTTGCCGGGACCCAGGGTCGAGGGCGCCTTCCACCATGGCTGCGGCGTCTCAGTGAGCGTCGGTGTCCTGCTGGCCGCCGACGACCACGTCACCCGGTCCTCCGTGATCGATCCCATAGTCGGTGACCTGCGCGGAATGCCGGACCGCTCGGCAGTTGCCGTCATCGACAAGGCAAGCGGCCTCGCCTGGGCGCCGGCCGACCTGGTGGACATGCAGGGCGTTCCGTTTCCAAATTGCCAGCGCACGGCACTCAAACGTGTTGCTGCCGAATGGGCCACGGCCGGGCTGGAGGTGTCGGTGGGCTTCGAGCTGGAGTTCACTGTGTTCAGCGGCACTCGGGATGCGCCTGTGCTGGCGCACGATGGTCCGGGTTATGGTGCGGCCGCATTCCTTCAGCTGGAAGCATGGAATCTGGATGTGCTTACAGGACTGGTGGAAGCCGGCGTTCCGGTTGAACAGATCCACCCCGAGTATGGCCGGGGCCAGGTGGAGATCGCCCTGGCCCCGAGGAGCCCGGTTCAGGCGGTCGATGATTACCTTCTCGCCCGGTTCATCATCGCCCGGGTTTCCCGCCGGCATGGATTGCACGTTTCCTACTCGCCAATAGCGGACTCCAAAACTGCGACCAACGGCTGCCACATCCATTTCTCCGCGAGGAACGGGGACGGCAACGTCTTCCACGACCCTGCAGCCGCCACGCAGATGAGTCCGGAAGGCGAGAGCATGATCGCGGGCGTGCTCGGCAGGCTGGCGGAAAGTGCAGCATTGCTGGGCGGAAGCGCCTTGAGCCTGGCCCGGCTTCAACCAGAACAATGGGCGGGCAGTTTTATTTGCTGGGGCACCGGCAACCGCGAGGCCGCCGTCCGCTTCGTGCCGGGCCTCAAGGGCGACGAGGACGGCCAATCGAACGTCGAAGTGAAATGCTGCGATGGATCCGCCAACCAGTACCTTGCCGTGGCAGCCATTCTTGCCTCCGCGATGGAGGGCCTCAGGAGAGGGCTGAAACTGCCTGCGGAGGTCACGGTCGATCCCGGGACCCTGAGTGAGACGGAGCGGGAGCGACTGGGTATCCGGGCGTTTGCGCCTGACATGTTCACGGCCCTGGACGATCTGGAGGGCAGCGCTTTCCTTCGCTCAGCTTTCGGCCATGAATTGCTGGACGCCTATGTGGCTGTGCGGCGCGGCGAAGCAGAGCGGTTTGCCAAGCTGGACCGCGAGGCTGTGATCGCCGCCCTCCGCTGGCGCTACTGACTCCGAACGATCAGGAATTGAGAAGCCGGGCTGCAGCGCCGGACATTAGGGTGAGGAGTGCGATGAATCATAACCAGGAGGGCGCATGCCATACACCGTAGACTTCCAGAACGTGTCCACCGTTGGCGTGGAATCGTCCCCAGTGGCGGAACCGCTGGCAGGACTGCGTGCCAACGAGGCACGTTATTACAAGAACAAGTACGACCACACTTTCACCGTCAAGCCCGCCAGCGAGGCGCCGGAAACGCTCGACTGGGTCAACCGCATCCTCTCCGAAGAGCGCAACATCGTCATCTCGTCCCGTCCGCTTGAGGTTACCTCCTTCGAGGTGGACGGTTTCCGGATGGCGTATGTGTTCTACGAATCCGGCCTGTCAATCAACGTGATGTACGGCATCGAGGACGGAGCGAAGCGGGCAGTGGGCTTCAAGCTCTCGCAAGGCATGGAGGTTCCCGAGGAACTCGCATCAAGCTTCAAGTTCGCGAGGCAAAAGTCGAAGCTGGCCGGTGAGATCCGCGGCTCCTACTTCGTGATCAAGGGCGAGTACTGAGCCTGTAACGCCAAGGCGACCGGCCGCCGTCGTACTTCACCGTTATTCGGCGGCCGGGGCCTTCGCTGCCTTGGCAGCAGCCTTCGCCGCCTGCTTGCTGGCCCGCACCTTCGTCAGCGACTCGGGGTCCACGATGTCCGCGACCGAGAGGTAGGAACCCTCTTCACCGTAGTGCCCGGCGGCCTCGCGCCACCCCGCCGCCTCGAGTCCGCGCTGCTTGCCGAGCAGCGCCAGGAAGATCTTGGCCTTCTGCTCGCCGAATCCCGGCAGGGCCTTCAGCCTGCGGAGCACTTCCTTGCCATCGGGTTCGTCCCGGGTCCAGATGGCGGTTGCGTCGCCGTTCCACTCGCTCTGCACGGCCTCGGCGAGCGCCTGGACGCGGCCGGCCATGGAGCCTGGGAAGCGGTGGACTGCCGGACGTTCCTTGAACACTTCAACGAAGCCTGCCGGGTCATGTTCGGCGACGGCGGCAGGACTGATGGACCCGATGCGCGCGCGGATCTTTTCCGGTCCGGCGAACGCCGACTCCATGGTCACCTGCTGGTCCAGGAGCATGCCGGTGAGCAGCGCGAAAGCGTCATCGCTGAGCAGTTTGTCGGCGGCAGGGTCGCCGGTGATGTGCAGTTCCATGCGCCCATCCTCCCACTTCCGGCCCGTGTCACAGGCACCGGGCGGTGAATCCGTGTCAGGATCAGTCATGGTCAACCGCCTGATGCTGCTGGACACCGCCTCCCTGTACTTCCGCGCCTTCTATGGCCTGCCCGACACCATCCGCCGGCCCGACGGCACGCCGGTGAACGCCGTCCGCGGCCTGCTTGACATGATTGCGCGGCTCACCACGGACTACGGCGCCACGCATCTGGTCGCGTGCTGGGATGACGACTGGCGTCCGCAGTGGCGGGTGGACCTCATCCCGACCTACAAGTCCCACCGGGTCGCCGAGGTGAGGCAGGCTGCCCCGGACGTGGAGGTGGTTCCGGACGCGCTGGAGGCTCAGATCCCGCTAATCCGCCACGTGCTGGGTCTCGCCGGCATCGCCGTCGTGGGCGCTCCGGAGCACGAGGCCGACGACGTCGTGGGCACCTACGCCAGCCACGCCGACCTTCCGGTCGACGTGGTGACAGGGGACCGGGACCTCTTTCAGCTGGTCGACGATGCCCGGCAGGTGCGCGTGATCTACACCGCCCGGGGCATGAAGAACCTCGAGGTCCTGACCGACGCCACCGTGGTGGGGAAGTACCGCGTGCTCCCCGAACAGTACGCCGACTACGCCACCCTCCGCGGCGACGCCTCGGACGGGCTGCCAGGCGTCGCTGGCATCGGCGAGAAAACGGCCGCTGCGCTCCTCCTGGAACACGGCACGCTCGACGGGCTAATAGCGGCCGCGGCGGATCCCGCAGGCGGGGTGTCCGCCTCGGTGCGGTCCAAGCTCGCTGCCGCCGCGGACTATCTCAAGGTGGCCCCCGCCGTCGTCAACGTGGTGCGCAATCTGGAGCTGCCCTCCCTTGACGAGGCCGGCGCGGAACTGCATGCCGTCAGGGGCGGGGCGCGGGACGAGCTCGAGCGGCTCGCCACCGAGTGGAACCTCGGCGGCTCCGTTCAACGGCTGCTGCAGGCGCTGGACCGCCGCCCCTAGATCGGACACCGCCCTGATCCCGACTCAGAGCCGTGAGAACGACGCCGGCTCCTACTTACCCAGCCCCGCTTCAGCGAGCAGCTCCGTGAGCCATGGCCGGTGTTCGCGGTGGAAGGTCAGTCCTTCCGGCAGCCCCTGCACGGAGGGCTCGGACCCCGTAATGTCGATGGTGATCCGGCCGCCGCCCATGGGGGCGTTGGTGATGTGCAGGTCGCCATAGGATGCCGGCAGCACGGGGTCCATCCACATGCCGCCCCGGGACACATGCGCGTCGTACCGCATCAGGCTGGTCACCAGCATGATCGGCGTGGTGGCCGCCCATGCCTGCGGGGAGCACGCGGTCGGATACGGCACCGGCTCGGTGACCTGGTCCCGGCTGAAGCCGCAAAACAGCTCCGGCAGGCGCCCGTCGGTGAATTCGGCCGCTTCCAGCAGGGCCGTGGCGATCCGCTGTGCCTCCTCCACGAAGCCGTAGCGCAACAGGCCCGCGGCGATGATGGCATTGTCGTGGGGCCAGACCGACCCGTTGTGGTAACTGGCCGGGTTGTAGGCGCCCATGTCAGTGGCCAGGGTGCGGACGCCCCAGCCGCTGAACATTTCAGGGGTCATCAGCCGCTCGGCCACCAGCGGCAGCTTGTCCTCATCCACGATGCCGTGCCACAGGCACTGCCCCATGTTGGAAGTGCACGCGTCCACCGGCCGCTTGTTGCGGTCCAGCGCGACGGCGTAATAGCCGCGGTCCGGCAGCCAGAACTGTTCGTTGAACTTCCTCTTCAGCTCCGCCGCCTCTTCCGTGAGCCGCTCCGCCAACGGTGCGTCGCCGGCGTCGTACGCCATCCAGGCCCTGGACAGAAACGCGCTGTAGACCAGTGCCTGGACTTCGCAGAGCGCGATGGGGGGCTCGGCCAGCGTCCCGTCCGCGAAGTTGATGCCGTCCCACGAGTCCTTCCAGCCCTGGTTGATGAGGCCCTGGTCGTTGAGGCGCTCGTACTCAACGAACCCGTCGCCGTCCTTGTCGCCGTAATTCCGCACCCAGTCCAGAGCACGGTCGGCATGGGGCAGCAGCGCTGCAATTGTGTCCTTGGCGAAGCCCCAGCGGCTCACCGAACCCAGTGACATCACGAACTGCGGCGTGGCATCGACGCTCCCGTAATAGGCGGATTTGCCGCCCAGCGCCAGCCCGCTGGAGATGCCGAGCCTGACCTCATGCAGGATCTTCCCGGGCTCCTCCTCGCTCATGACGTCCACCACCTTGCCCTGCCGGTCGGCCAGCGTCTGCAGGGTGCCCAGCGCCAGGGACGGATCCACCGGCAGCGCCATTTCCGAGGCCCACAGCGAGTCCCGGCCGAACAGCGTCATGAACCACGGGGCACCGGCGGCCACCACGATGCGCTCCGGATGTGCGGGATCCTCGATCCGGAGCGCGCCTAGGTCGTCGTAGCTGCGCCGCAGGGTCCGCTCGATGGAACGGTTTCCCATGTGCAGCTTGGGAATCTTGGCCACCCATTCCTGCCGGCGGCGGTCGCTCGGGGATACGTCACCGGGCGCGGGACGGATAAACGACGATGGCGGGACCCCGCCGCCGTTGGCGGCCGGCGCCACGCTCACCCGTGAGCTCCATGCACCGCGCGGCGGGACCACCGTCCGGAAGGTGAGGGAATCGGCGGTGACCTCGGCGCCATGTGCGTTGACGACGACGCTCTTAACGAGGTCCTGCCAGCCTGCCTTGATCACCAGGGAGTCGCCCTCAGGCTGGCGGGATTCTTCCCAGCGCCGCTGGACACGTGCCTCCTTCACCTCAAAAAGATCAGCGAAATCCGATTCAACACTGAGCGAAACGATGCACTCGGTCTCCTTCGAGGAGTAGTTCCGGATGGTGATGTCCTCGCGGATGCCGGCACCGACCTCCCGCACGCGCTCCACGATCAGGGGACTGTCTGCGTATCCGTCGGAGCGGGGAACGCGGCCTATAAACAGAGCCCGGTAAGGTTCCTTGGTTTCCGCCGTCAGCGCCTCCAGCGGCAGGCCGTTCACGGACAGGTTCCAGCGGGACAGGATGCGGGTGTCCTCGTGGAAGACCCCGTGCGGATGCTCCGGGTGGATATCCCCGTTCGCCGAGGAAATGCAGAAGGACGAACCTTCCACCAGGGTGACCGTGCCCGATCCCACCGGACCGGCAGCTGTGTCGGCGTTCCAGCCAGCAGCCATTCCCGCCTCCTTCGACGGCTCAGGAGGGAGGCGGCGCTGTGCGGACCGGAGCCGCACTGCCTTTCGCCGCCTACTCCGCTGGGCACGACGCTACGCTCGAACGCCGCCCGATAAAAGGGTCTCTGGCGGCCCCCGGCGAAGACGACGAGAATGGGTTCCGTGCCCCAACTCCGCGCCGGGACGGACAGCGAGGCGATGAACCCGGCGGCCCGCAAGGTGCAGCGCATCTATCTGACGCTGACACTCGGCAATACCCTTGCGGCGTCATTCATCTGGGGCATCAACACGCTGTTTCTGCTCGACGCGGGGCTCAGCAACCTTGAGGCCTTTGCCGCGAATGCCTTCTTCACCGCGGGGATGGTGCTGTTTGAGGTGCCCACCGGCGTGGTGGCTGACGGCTGGGGGCGCCGGGTTTCCTTCCTGCTCGGCACCGCCACCCTGTCCGTCTCGACGCTCCTCTACTACCTGCTGTGGCAGCTTTCCGCGCCGTTCTGGGCGTGGGCTGTGGTGTCCGTGCTGCTTGGTTTGGGCTTCACCTTCTTCTCCGGCGCGGTGGAGGCGTGGCTCGTGGACGCGCTGCACTTTTCCGGCTACGACGGTGCGCTGGAGACGGTGTTCGGGCGCGGCCAGGTGGTGTCCGGCACCGCCATGCTCATCGGGTCGGTGGCAGGCGGCGTCATTGCCCAGGCCACCGACCTCGGGGTGCCGTTCCTCCTGCGAGTGGGCGTGCTGCTGGCCATGTTCGTAGTGGCACTGTGGCTCATGCACGACGTCGGCTTCACCCCCGAACGTTCCGCGCGTCCCCTTCAGGCGACGCGCGCCGTCCTTTCAGCGTCCATCGAGAACGGCCTGAAAAATCCGCCCGTGCGTTACGTGATGCTGTCCGCGCCGTTCACGGCCGGCGTCGGGATCTACGTCTTCTACGCCCTGCAGCCGTACCTGCTTGAGCTGTTCGGCGACCGCACTGCGTACGCCATAGCGGGTTTGGCCGCAGCCATCGTGGCAGGGGCCGAGGTCCTCGGCGGCTGGCTGGCGCCGCGCTTCCGGCGCCTGGTCCGCAAACGCACCACGGTACTGATCCTCAGCGGGACCGGGAGCGCGCTGATCCTGGTGGCGCTCGGCTTCACCCGTGAGTTCTGGGTGGCCCTGGTGCTGCTGGCCGCCTGGGCGCTGGTGGCAGAGGTCGGGACCCCGGTGGGGCAGGCCTACCTCAACGACATGATCGACTCGAGGCAGCGGGCCACGGTCCTCAGCTTCGCCTCCCTCATGGGTTCGAGCGGCGGCGTGGTGGTCCAGCCCGTGCTCGGCCGGTCCGCCGATGTGTACGGCTACCCGGCATCGGTGGCTCTCAGCGGCGCCATCCAGCTGGCCGCCGTGCCGTTCCTGTATGCCAGCC
Organism: Arthrobacter sp. UC242_113; assembly: GCF_044054585.1. Lineage (NCBI taxonomy): Bacteria > Bacillati > Actinomycetota > Actinomycetes > Micrococcales > Micrococcaceae > Arthrobacter > Arthrobacter sp. UC242_113. Next base: position 1,309,819 of record NZ_CP171968.1, read on the forward strand.
GCCGGCAGCGCGCCGCTGCTGATGAAGCACATGGCCGTTGAATGTTTCGGCCGTTGAGTGTCTTTCCGCCGCGGAGTAGCGTGACATTACCGTCAACCCGCATTTACTCACACCCGGGAGCGACCATGCCACACCTAAAAAGCCGAGTAGCAGCCGTCACCACGGCCCTGGCAATGAGCGTGACGGCGGGCGCCGTCACCACCCCCGCGCTTGCTGACGAGCGGGTGACCGAAAAGACCGCGACGGCCACCGGGTACGGCGGCGCGGTGAGCACCGTGGACCCGGAGGCTTCCGCCGCGGCCATCGACATCCTCCGCAGGGGAGGCAATGCTGCGGACGCCGCCGTCGCCGCTGCCGCCACCCTCGGCGTAACCGAGCCATACAGCGCCGGAGTGGGCGGCGGCGGGTACTTCCTCTTCTACAGCGCACGCACCGGCCGGGTCAGCACCATCGATGGCCGTGAGACAGCCCCCGCGGCCATGCCGCACGACGCTTTCATCAATCCGAAGACGGGCAAGCCCTACAACTTCACCCCCGAGCTCGTCACCAGTGGCGTGTCGGTGGGCGTTCCAGGCACGCCCGCCACGTGGGAGCGCGCGCTGGACCGGTGGGGAACCAAGGACCTCGACGACGTCCTCGAGCCGGCCATCGAAGTTGCGGACCGCGGCTTCGTGGTGGACGGCACCTTCCGCCAGCAGACCCTGGACAACAAGCTCCGCTTCCAGGCGTTCACCTCAACCAGCAAGCTCTTCCTCCCCGGCGGTGACGCACCCGCCGTCGGCAGTATTTTCAAAAACCCGGACCTTGCGGCAACCTACCGGCTGCTCGCGGACAAGGGAACACGCGGCTTCTACCAGGGGGCGCTCGCGAAGGAGATAGCATCAACCGTCCAGGCTCCCCCCAAGACCAAGACCACCAAGCTGCCTGTTCCTGTAGGCCACCTGACAACAGCGGACCTCGCCAAATACCGTGCGCTGAACCAGTCGCCCACCCACGTGGAATACCGTGGCCTCGATGTCTACGGCATGGCCCCCTCAAGCAGCGGCGGCACCACCGTGGGCGAGGCGCTGAACATCCTCGAGCCGTTCAACCTTTCCGGGATGTCCAAACCCAGCGCGCTGCACCACTACCTCGAGGCCAGCGCCCTCGCCTTCGCTGATCGCGGCAAATACGTAGGCGACCCCGCGTTCGTCGATGTTCCCACCCGTCGCCTGACGGACCCGCTGTTCGGCAAGGAACGCTCCTGCGCTATTGATCCGAGGAAGGCGGCCGTTAAGCCGGTGGCCCCTGGTGACGTGGCGAATTACGACGGCGCGTGCCCGGCCGCCGCGGCGGCCCCCGCCAGCGAGAAGGACACCGAGAACATCTCCACCACCAACATGACCGTTGCGGACAAGTGGGGCAACGTCGTCGAGTACACCCTTACCATCGAGCAGACCGGCGGGTCGGGCATCGTGGTGCCCGGCCGCGGGTTCCTGCTGAACAACGAGCTGACCGACTTCTCCACCGTGTACGACCCGAAGGACCCGAACCGGATTGAGCCCGGCAAGCGGCCCCGGTCCTCGATGTCGCCGACGATCATCCTCAAGGACGGCGACCCGTTCCTGGCCCTTGGCTCGCCCGGCGGTTCGACGATCATCACCACCGTCCTGCAGACCATCCTGAATAGGGTGGACTTGGGGATGAACATCTCCGGTGCCATTGCGGCTCCGCGGGCAGCGCAGCGGAACGCGGCCAAGGTCACGGCCGAGCCGGCGTTCATCAAGGCGTATGAGAGCCAGCTGAAGCCTTTCGGCCACGAGTTCACCCCGTCCGGTGACGCGTTCACTTCGGCAGCGGAGATCGGCGCGGCCACGGCCATCGAGTTCAAATCCGGCGGTCGCATGGTCGCCGCGGCCGAGCCGGTCAGGCGCGGGGGAGGCTCCGCTATGGTGGTCAAACCCTCGAGGTGAGACCCGCCGTCGTTCTTGGGTAAGCCAGCCCCTGCCCAGGAGGCGCCATTACATCAGGCGGGCCGCGACGTAAGGCGGGCCGTTAAGGAAGGCTGTCGCCAGGCCCCGGCAATAACTGCCTGTTCCTGATCTGCGACGGTCCGAACTCCACGTTAATCGGACGGATTTCCCAGGAGTCGCTTCGTTCCCGTGAACCGCCTTTCTCTTCGCGGCCCTGATTTGGATGCCCCTCTGACTTCGGTTTGCCCACGGCAACGTGGGGCCGCCAACGAGGATACCTGTAGCCCAGGGCGCGGGAACTGAGGATGAAGTCATCGGGGTTATCCACCCGCAGCTCATCCAGCAGCTCGTGGAGGGCCTGGACGAGGGAGACCTGAAAGTCCCGCACGCCCTGGGGCACGTCCACCTCGAGTCCCGACACCCTGCCGCCGCCCAGCAGAACCAGCCGCTCGGCCGTGCCGGAGAAGCCCTCCAGCACGGGCAGCGCGCGCAGCCAGTCCGCAGTCTTGACGGTGGCCGCGGCAGGATCCGTGGCGCCCTTGGTCCAGTCGGCAACGTCGGCCGCGAAGTCCTCCAGAATGCCGATGTGGAGCAGGGTCATGTGCAAGCCCTGCGGCCTGCGCAGCCCGTCCGCGTAAGCCGCGAGGTGTTCGTAGTCGGCGGGTTTGGTGCCGACGCCGAGCACCGGAACCTCAACTGTGATGCGCGGAAGCCTCAGCATCCGGACCTCCCTGTCCTTGGCCGCCGTCGTGATTCTTCGCCTGTGGATGTTGCCATTATGCGCTTTCAGGGGGCCCAAAGAATTTTCCGATCCCGGCTCCCGATCCATTGCTCGGCCTTGTGACGAAAAGAACCAGGGGGTGATCCGGGCCGGGTGCCCCGCCGCAAGGGCCTCGATCGCTGCCCGATGGCGGCGCGGCGCGGGGGCTTTTGGCTCAGCTGTGTGCCCATCTGGGTGGCGGCTCAGGGCGTTCTCGGGGCTGGGAACGCCCTGAGCTGCCACCTGGTTGCCGCTCTGGATTGGATCAAAAAACTTTTTTCGATCCGGCCCGCCTGTGGTGCTCCGCCCACCCTTTAATGTCGGTGCCCCCTGTCATGCTGTGGGTATGGATAACGAGGCAGCTGCGAAGACGTTGGAGGCCATCAGTGCCTCCGCGCTTGCGCTGGCTGCTGAGCTCCGTCGGGTAGCTGATCCGGGCCCGGCGGGCGCCGTATCGCCGCAGGATGAGGCGGATCCGCTGGGAGATCAGCCGGGTTCGCTGCCGGTTGAGGCGGATCCGCTGGGGGATCAGGCGGAGGTGTGCCTGGACGGTCTGGCTGGGGTGGCCAGGATGGAGGCGCGGCTGGCGGCCGTAAAGGTCAACCTGGTCGCCGGTTACGCGGAGGCGGAGGAGGCCATGACTCCGCCTGGCGCGTCCGTGCAGGACCAAACCGTCCGGCGGATGTCCATGACTGCGGAGGTCGCTGGCGCACTGACCGTCAGCGAGGGCTCGGCGGAGCGGTTGCTGGTCGAATCCGCCGCGCTGACCACGGACCGGCCGTTGGCGCTCGCCGCGCTGGGGTCAGGAAAACTGTCCTGGCAGCACGTGCGCATCATGTGCGAGGAAACGGACGGGCTGTCGCCGGAAGCGGCCGCGGCGTTTGAGGCGCACTTCCTCGACCCGGACGCGCCGGGGTACGCGCGGGGGTGCCCGGCGGGGGAGCTGACTCCGGGCAGGTTCCGGGCCAAGGCACGGTATTGGCGGGAGCGGCATCATCCGGTCAGCATCGAGACCCGGCACACCAAGAGTGTGAAGGACCGGCGGCTGGAGTATGCCCCGGACCGGGACGGCATGGCCTGGTTCTCGGCGTACCTGCCGGCGGACCAGGCGGCCGGGATCTGGAACCGCACCACCGCCGCCGCCCGCGCCATGCAGGGCCCCACCGAGTCCCGGACCCTGACCCAGCTCCGCGTCGATGCCTTCGCCACGTGGCTGCTCACCGCAGGCCACCCGGTTGACGGCGCGGTTGACGGCCCGCCCCCAGATGTCCTGCCCGCAGACTCTACGCCGGCCCGTGAGATGCCCGCCGGTGATGCGCCAGCCGGTGATCCTCTGGCCGGTGGCGTGCCGTCCGGTCTTATGCCGGCCGGTGATGCGCTGGCCGGTGGTGTGCCGTCCCCCACGGCGCAGGTCCTGGTCACCGTGCCGGTGTTCTCGATGCTCGGCCTGTCCGATGAGCCGGCCACACTCGACGGGTACGGGCCGATCCCGCCGTCCATGGCCCGCCGGCTCGTCGCCGACGGCGCAACATCATTCCACCGCGTCCTCACCGACCCCCGCGACGGGGCGCCCCTGGAGATCGGACGCACCAGCTACCGGCTAACAAAACCAATGCGCCAGTGGCTGCGGCTCCGCGACGCCAAGTGCACGTTCCCCAACTGCAACAACCACTCCCTGGACAACGAGGCCGACCACATCCTGGCCTGGGCAGCTGGCGGCGGCACCGGCGTCGCCAACCTCGGCCAGCCCTGCCCGAAACACCATCGCCTGAAACACGCCACGGCGTGGAGACCGGTCGGCGCCACCCGTGACAAACCGCCCGGCTGGATTTCGCCGTCGGGACGGTCCTACCCGGCCGAGTATCAGGACTGGGAACCACCCACCTGGCCAGAAGCGCCGCCCGCCCAAGACATGCCAGAAGTGCCAAATTGGCATGATCCCGACGGGTTCGTCGACCCGGACGATATCGTCGACCCCGACGATTTCGACAGCTCGGGCTCATCATTCCCGGTGGATCCGTGGCCCGACTGGGCAGCATACATAGCTGCCTAGGAGACCGCCTGTCCCGAGCAGCGCGGGGCTGGTGGTAGCCGGGCTGAAGCACGACGGAGCACGCGCACAGGTGCCGCCCGTACCGACCGGCACAATGGAGGGGTGACTTCCGCACCCCTCCCGCAAGATGCCCCACAGGACGCCCTGGCACCTTCCGCACCCTTCAGCCTGCAGGCGATCGGTTCCGGCCTGGTCTTTGCGGAGTCGCTGGCGGAGCTGGCCGGCGTGCTCCAAAAGCAGGGTGACGGCGGAGCAGCAGTGGTCCAGGCCCCGCCCGGCACCGGCAAAACGACACTGGTGCCTCCGCTGGTTGCCAACCTGGCACAGGCAGCCGCCAAGGATGGGAAGCCGCGCATCGTGGTGACACAGCCGCGCCGGGTCGCCGCCCGGTCGGCCGCCCGCCGCCTTGCTTCTCTCGAGGGGACGAAGCTGGGGGACAGGGTGGGGTATAGCGTCCGAGGCGAACGGCAGGCTGGTCCCGGCACCCTGATCGAGTTCGTGACCCCCGGCATCCTGCTGCGCCGACTGCTGGCTGACCCGGGCCTGGACGGCACCGCTGCCGTCATCCTCGATGAGGTGCACGAACGCGGCCTGGAAACCGATCTGCTGCTGGGCCTGCTCGGCGAGGTGCGCCACCTGCGCGGCGACCTCATGCTCGTTGCCATGTCGGCCACCCTCGACGCGCCGCGGTTCGTGGCGCTGCTCGGCGCGGATCCCGGCGGAGAGCAAATAGAGGAGGCCGACGGCGGCGGGCCGGCTCCCGTCGTCGACTGCCCTTCCGCGCTGCACCCGCTGCAAACGGCATGGGCGCCCGCCCCTGTGGCGCGACTGGACAGTCGCGGAGTGACGCGCGCATTCCTGGATCATGTGGCGGACAGTGCCGCCGCGTCCTACGCGGAAGCCCTTGCCTCGGACGCCAGCACCGACGCCCTGGTGTTCCTGCCAGGCGCGCGGGAGGTGTCCCATGTGGCCGGGCGGCTGCGCACCAGGGTGGGTCCCGGCGTCGAAATCCTGGAACTGCATGGCCAGGTCAGCCCCGCGGCCCAGGACCGTGCCGTGTCCGGGCGCCAGCCGGGGGATTTCGCCCGGATCATCGTCTCCACGGGACTTGCCGAGTCGTCGCTGACGGTGCCCGGCGTCCGGCTCGTGGTCGACGCCGGGCTGTCCCGGGAACCGCGCCGCGACGCAGGCCGCGGCATGACCGGCCTGGTCACCGTCTCCTGCTCCCGGGCCTCCGCGGAGCAGCGCGCCGGACGTGCGGCGCGGCAGGGGCCGGGGAAGGTGGTCCGCTGCTATGACCAGAAGACCCTAGGCGCTGCGCCCGCTCACCAAACGCCTGAGATCGCCGTGTCCGACCTGACGGGCGCCGCCCTGATCCTGGCCTGTTGGGGCGCACCCGGCGGCCGCGGGCTGATCCTTCCGGACGCCCCGCCGCCGGCAGCGATGGGCGACGCGGTCGAGGTGCTGCGCGAGCTTGGCGCGGTTACGGAGGACGGCCACGCCACGGACTTGGGCAAAGCCTTGGCGCGCATCCCGGCCGATCCGCGGCTGGGACGGGCCCTGCTGGTCGGGTCGGCGCTGCTGGGCGGCGGTTCGGCCGGCCGCGCCGGTTCCGGAACGAGAGGTTACGGAACTGCCGCGGAGGTGGTGGCCGCCGTCGCAGGGGACCAGCGGGCAATCGGAGCCGACCTGCCGCGGCTCGTGTCGGCGCTTCGCTCGGGCAAGGACCCGGCATCCAAGCCCTGGGCGGAGGAGGCGCGGCGGCTGGGCACGCTGGCACGCCAGGCGGGGACCGTCGTCGGGCTTCCCTCCGTCGATGTGCCGGTTCTCGCCGTGCCGGCAGGAACCGCCGAACAGATCGGTCTGGTGGTGGCACTGGCGTTCCCGGACCGGGTGGCCCGCCGGGTCCCCGGGGACGGGCCGGAGCGTTACCTGCTGACCTCCGGCACCCGGGCAGGGCTTCCCGCCGGCAGCCCGCTTGCGGGGCACGAATGGCTGGCGGTGGCTGAGGTTGCGCGGGCGGATGGGCGGGATGCCGCCGGGACCGGTGCGGTGATCCGCTCCGCCGCACCGCTGGCGGCGGACACCGCCGAGGCCGCCGCGGCGCACCTGCTGCTCGATTCGGTGGAGGCAACGTTCAGCCAGGGCCGGGTGACGGCTCGCCGGGAGCGGCGGCTGGGCGCCATTTCGCTCTCCTCCACGCCCGTGCGGGCTTCCGCGGGGGAGGCCCGCGCCGCCGTGGCCCAGGCGCTGGAGGAACAGGGGCTGGGAGTCATCGGATGGTCGACGGCGGCCGACGGACTGCGCCGCCGTCTCGCCCTGCTGCACCGGGAACTGGGCGAACCCTGGCCGGATATGTCAGAGCAGGCCTTGCTGTCCCGGCTCGACGACTGGCTCGGTCCGGAGCTGGAGGCGCTGGCCGGTGGTGCCGCCACCTCCGGCATCGACCTGACGGATCCTCTGCGGCGCCTGCTGCCGTGGCCCGACGCCGCCGGCCTCGGCGAGCTGGCTCCGGAGTTCCTGGAGGTTCCCAGTGGCTCCCGCGTCCGGATCGACTATCCCGCACCCGGGGACGATGGCGGCAGGCCGGTAGTGGCCGTCAAACTCCAGGAATGCTTCGGGTGGGACCGGACGCCGCGGCTGGCCGGCGGACGGGTGGCGGTGCAGTTCCATCTGCTGTCGCCGGCCCGGCGGCCGCTGGCCGTGACGGACGACCTCGCCTCCTTCTGGTCGGGGCCGTACGCGCAGGTCCGCGCCGAGATGCGGGGCCGCTACCCCAAGCACCCCTGGCCCGAGGACCCTTGGACCGCGACGGCGACCGCACGTACCAACTCCAGGAAGTGACTACCCCGCGGAACTTACTGCCTCGCGGAACTGACTACCCCGCGGAACTTACTGCCCCGCGGAACTTACTGCCTCGCGGAACTGACTACGGCGGACGTGATTTTCGGGCGGACGTCACTGGGCAGAAGCGACTACCGGGCGGAGGCCACACCTGTCAGCCGGGCGTACAGGGCCAAATGGGCATTAACCATGCGCTCGGTGCTGAAGCGCTCCTCGGCCTGGGTCCGGACCGTCCTGCGGTCCAGGTCCGCCGCGCGCACTAGGAGGCGGGCCAAGTCCTCCGGTGCTTCGGCCAGGTAGCCGTTGACGCCGTCGTCGACGATTTCGGGCGCTGACCCCATGGGTGTGGCCACGACGGGTGTGCCGGTGGCCATCGCTTCGATCATCACCAGCCCGAACGGTTCCATCCACTGGATGGGATTGAGCAGGGCGATCGCTTCCCCGAGCAGTTTGTATTTCTCCGCGCCACCCACCTCGCCCAGGAACTCCACGTCCGGGCCCTCCAGCGGCTCCACCACCTCGTGGTAGTACTGCACTTCGGCCGGCTCCCGCATCTTCGCGGCGATCCGGAGCCGAACCCCGGCCAGCTGGGCCACCCTGATGGCCTCCACGACGCCTTTGTCGGGGCACATCCGGCCAAGGAAACACGCGTAGCCGCCCTTCCCATGCCCCACCGGAACGCCGGCCACTTCCATGCCGTGGGGAATGATGGCCGCCACCCGGTCTGCCAGCGCGCTGCTGACCTGGCTCTTGGAGATGGCGATCAGGCTTGTGTCCCGGGCTGCTGCGCCGTAGACAGCGGCGAAGGAGGGCGTGAGGTCGCTGTGGATGGTGGTCACCACCGGCAGCCCCTCGGGACGGCCGCGGTAGAGCGGACCTGCGAGTGTGTGGTCATGGACCAGATCCACCATGCCGTCCATGCCGGCATACGCGCCAATGATGTGGCTGAGTTCCGAGGAGGTGAATCCAACGAGGTCGGGCTCGGAGGTACGCATCCCGGGGAGCCTATCCACCGGGCAGGTGCTGTCCGCGGCGGCGGCAAGCAGCACCTCATGGCCCGCCCTGGAAAATCCCCTGGCCAGGGCGTCGACCACCAGTTCGATGCCGCCGTACCCAAGCGGGGGGAATCGGATACCAAGGCCCCGCAATCAAACCGATACGCATCCGCAGCTCCCTTGTCCGGATGTACTGTGACCGTTCAACTACTGAGACCATTCAGTTGTGGGTGCACCGAAGTTACGGTGCCATATTCCTTAAGGTGCCATCAGCCGCTCCAGCGGCGGCCGCGGCTCGTTGAGTACTTTCGTGCCCTGCGGCAGTCCGTCAATGGATCCCTGGCTGCCGGTGGCGCTCAGGGTGATCCGGGAATGGTCCATCTGAACATTGTCCGCGCGGAAGCTGCCGAACTCCGTCGGCAGCACCGGTGCCAGGCAGACCTCCGCCCGGGTTAGTAGGGGATCGAAGCGCAGGAGGGTCCGCATCAGGTGCACCGGCGCGGCGGAAGCCCATGCCTGCGGTGAGCACGACGTGGGGAACGGCACCGGGTCAGGGAAATCGTCCCGCGAGAACCCGCAGAACAGTTCCGGCAGCCGACCGTCGAATTGTTCCGCCGCATCGAACAGGCCGGTGGCGATTAGCGTGGCCTCCTCGACGAACCCGTACCGCATCAGCCCCGCGGCCACCAGTGCTGTGTCGTGCGGCCACACCGAACCGTTGTGGTAACTCACGGGGTTGTAGGCGCCCATGTCCGAGGCGAGCGTCCGGATTCCCCAGCCCGTGAACATCTCCGGGGACATCAGCCGCTTGGCCACCAGGGGTGCCTTGTCGGCGTCAACTATTCCCACCCAGAGGCAATGGCCCATGTTGGAGGCGCAGGCATCCACCGGACGCTTGTCCTTGTCCAGGGCCACGGCAAAGTATCCCCGCTCGGGGAGCCAGAACTTCTCGTTGAACTTGGCCTTGATATCGGCGGCGCGGCGGTTCCATTTGGCGGCGGTCTCCTCGTCGCCCAGCTGCTGGGCGAGCAGCGCTCGTCCGAGGTAGGCAGCGTAGACGTAGCCCTGCACCTCGCACAGGGCGATGGGCGCCTCCGCCAACCGGCCGTCGGCGAAGTTGATCCCGTCCCAGGAGTCCTTCCAGCCCTGGTTCAGCAGGCCGTGTTCGTTGGCGCGCTGGTACTCCACGAAGCCGTCGCCGTCGCGGTCCCCGTAATGCTCCACCCATTCCAGGGCCCGGTCCGCGTGCGGCAGGAGCGACTCCAGCAGGTCGCCCGCCAGGCCCCAGCGCCCGAGCTCCGCCAGCAAAGACACGAACAGGGGCGTCGCGTCCGCGGTGCCGTAGTACGCCTGGCTGCCGCCGAGTGCCAGTCCGGCGGTGACGCCCAGCCGCACCTCATGCAGGATCCTGCCGGGTTCCTCCTCGGTGTTCGGGTCAACCTTTTGACCCTGCAGGGAGGCGAGGGTCAGCAGGGTCCCAGCCGCCAGCTTCGGGTCCACCGGCAGCGCCATGTAGGAGGACAGGATAGAGTCCCTGCCGAACAGGGCCATGAACCACGGGGCACCTGCGGCGACGGCTGCCCGCTCCGGGTGGTCGGGGTCGAAGATCCGGAGGGCGCCCAGGTCCTCCTGGCTGCGGGTCAGGACCTTCTCCACGTTCTTGTCCGTAACGGTCAGCCGGGGAACGTGTTCCTCCCACGCGGCGTAGCGCTGGGCGCCCACGTGCGGAGCCGACTCATGCGTGAACGGCTGCTCCGGCCCGGCGCCGTCAACCAGTGGGGTGGTGAATACGCTGGCCGTCCAAACGCCTCGGGGGGCAAGTTCGGCGTCGAACGTCAGGGCATCCTCGGTGACCGTGGCTCCGTGGGCGCTGATGACCACGCCGCGGTGGATGCCGTTGCGCATGGCGTCAATCTGCAGGGCGTCGGCCCTGCACTGCCGGCTGTGCTCGGCGGACGGCACCACCTTTCCGCCCTTGACGTCGAACAGGTCACTCAGGTCCGCGTCCACCCTGATCTGGATCCGGCAGGTCCGCGGTTGTTCCGAGTAGTTGTGGACTTTGATGTCGTCACGCAGTCCGGGCCCCACCTGGCGGCTGTGCTCCACCACCAGCGGGCTTTCCACCGCCCCGTTGGCCCCGCGGGGCCTGCCGACGAAAACCGCCCGGTAGGGTTCGCGGGTCTGGCCGGACAGCGGTTCCAGCGGAACGCCGTCGACCGTCAGCTGCCAGCGGGACAGAATCCGTGTGTCCTGGTAGAAAGCACCCTGCGGCTGGCCGGGAAACACGTCCCCGCTCTCGGCGGAGATGCAGAACGAGGAACCTTCCACCACGGTCACCGCTGTCAGTCCCGATGATCCTGCACCGATATTTTCATTCCACGCACTCATCGACCGCTCCCTGGCGACTAGTCGGATGGCATGGGCCGGCCGTGCGGCCACGGTATCCATCGTCCCCCTACCGGCGGGACGCCGCAACGGGTATTACGTAGCGCCGGTGCCGGCTCCGGAGAGCCCCGCCGCCGCGCCGTCGGACCGGCGTTGCCGGGACGCGACCCCTTGCTGATCAGCGGCTTTAGGTGTCGAATCGTCTTACCAAGGCCGCTTGGCGGCTCACGACTAGCACGCCGGGAGATGGTCATGTCGGTAAAGAGCACTAATGGCCGGGGCAAGGGTCCCGGCCGCGGCAGTTCCGACCTCCGGCGGGCGGACGCGTCGGCCGGAGCGCCGGTGGACAAGCCGGAGGGCATCCGCAACGTCGCGCTTGTGGGACACTCCGGGGCCGGCAAAACAATGCTGCTCGAGGCCCTGCTCGCCGCCGCCGGGACCATCCCGCGGATGGGTTCCATCGTTGACGGCAACACGGTCAGCGATGCAGAACCGTCCGAGATCCACCAGCAGCGCTCCGTGGTGCTTTCGGTGGCGCCGCTGATTTACGACGGCGTCAAGGTGAACCTGCTGGACACGCCGGGCTACGGGGACTTCACCGGCGAATTGCGGGCGGGGCTGCGCGCTGCGGACGCGGCACTGTTCGTGGTGTCGGCCGTGGACGGCATCGACGCCGCCACCACCGCACTGTGGGCAGAGTGCGCCCAGCTGGACACGCCCCGGGCAGTGGTGATCAGCCGGCTGGACCACCCGCGGGCGAATTTCGACGCCGCCCTGGCCGCCTGCCAGAGCGCCTTTGGCCAGTCGGTGGTGCCCGCCTACCTGCCCGTCCGCGGGGACGGCGGCGCCACGGGACTGCTGGGGCTGCTGTCCGGGCAGGTCTCGGAGTACGACGGCGAGTCCCCGGCGCCCGCGGTCCGGGAGGCCACCGCGGAGGAACTCGCAGCCGTGGAATCGGAGCGCGGCACGCTGATCGAGGGCATCATCTCCGAGAGCGAGGACGAGTCGCTCATGGACCGTTACCTCGGCGGTGAGGATATCGACGTCGACGTCCTGGTCGGCGACCTCGAGACCGCAGTCTCGCGCGGATCGTTCTTTCCCGTCCTGCCAACCTCGGCCGAAAAAGGCGTGGGGATCGCGGAGCTCTTGGACATGCTGACCCGGGCATTCCCGACACCGCTGGAGGGTGCCGTGCCGGACGTGACGGACCTTGCCGGGGAACCGGCTGGCCCGCTGACCTGCGACCCGGACGGGCCGCTTGCCGGTGAGGTGGTGCGCACCACCATGGACCCGTTCCTGGGCCGGGTCTGCCTGGTGCGCGTCTTTTCCGGCACACTGCGCGAAGATTCCGCAGTGCACGTCAGCGGCCGCGGCCTGGCCGAACGGGGCCACGAGGACCACGACAGCGATGAGCGCCTCACACACCTCTACTCCCCAATGGGGGCAAGCCTGAAGCCCGTCCCGTACGCGGTGGCAGGCGACATCTGCGCCATCACCAAACTGGGCAGCGCCGAAACCGGCGATACCGTGTCCGCGAAGGACGCTCCGCTGCTGATCACCGCCTGGGACATGCCGGAACCGCTCATGCCGGTCGCCGTCGAGGCCGCCACCCGCAGCGACGAGGACGCCCTCGCCAAGAGCCTGGGCAAGGTGGCCGCCGGCGACCCGACCCTCCGGGTGGAGCGCAACTCGGAAACCCACCAGCTGATCCTCTGGTGCATGGGCGAGGCCCACGGCGAGGTGGTCCTGGACCGGCTGCGGGACCAGGGCGTGAAGCTGCAGACCGTGCCCGTGGTGACACCGCTGCGGGAGACCTTCGCCGCGCCCGCTGCCGGTCACGGGCGCTATGTCAAGCAGTCCGGCGGCCACGGCCAGTACGCCATCTGCGACATCGAGGTGGAGGCGCTCGAACGCGGGGCTGGCTTCGAGTTCGTGGACAAGACCGTGGGCGGGGTGGTGCCGAACCAGTTCATCGGCTCGGTGGAGAAGGGTGTGCGGTCGCAGATGCAGAAGGGTGTTTCTGCGGGCTTCCCGGTAGTGGACATCCGGGTGACACTGGTGGGCGGCAAGGCCCACAGCGTTGACTCTTCGGACGCCGCCTTCCAGTCCGCCGGCGCGCTGGCCCTTCGCGAGGCCGCAGCCGCCGGCCGCATCCAGCTGCTGGAGCCCGTCTCCGCCGTCACCATCAGCATCCCGGACGAGTACGTGGGCGCCGTGATGAGCGACCTCTCGTCACGCCGTGGCCGGCTCACGGGCACGACGTCGTCCGGCGGGGACACCACGGAGGTCACCGCCGAGGTCCCGGACGGGGAACTCCTCCGATATGCGGTGCAGCTGCGGGCGCTGACCGCCGGCACGGGCCGGTTCCGCCGCAGCTACCTGCGGCACGAACCGGTCCCGGGCAACGTGGCGCCGGCGGCCGCGCACGCCTGAGCAACACGCAAGCACAGTCTAATGACTGGCGGGAAACAGGATCAGGCCGAACGTCGTCACTCGTAAGGCGGTTCTCGCTGACTCACGGGTGACGGGGCTTTCCCATGCCGGTCGACTGCTGTAAGCCTTAGGCTCCTCGCCTGACGCAGGTGGCTTAGGACACCAGGGCGGCAACTGCTCCGGCGGTACTTGGCACTCGAGCGGCAGCGGACACGTGGCCGGCAATTGTGCCTGCACCCCGCAGCCGGTGGGGAGCGGGCAGCCCGCGGGCATGGCGGCCCCTGGTTGGTAGGCGCAGCCAGCGGGCAGGGGGCATCCGTCGGGAACTGGCGTGTTGGGCTGAGTGACGCAGGCTGCCGGGATGGGGCAGCCCGCGGCCACGGGTTGGTTGGGCTGGATGACGCAGCCTGCCGGGATGGGACAGTTGGGGGGCATGGTGCCGTCGGCCTGGATGATGCAGCCGGTGGGGAGCGGGCAGCCGGCGGTGACGGCGACCCCGGGTTGGTACGCGCAGCCAGCGGGCAGGGGGCATCCGTCGGGGACTGTCCTGTTGGGCTGAGTGACGCAGCCTGCCGGGATGGGGCACCCCGCGGTGACAGGTTGGTTGGGCTGGATGACGCAGCCTGCCGGGATGGGGCAGTTGGGGGGCATGGTGCCGTCGGCCTGGATGATGCAGCCGGTGGGGAGCGGGCAGCCGGCGGTGACGGCGACCCCGGGTTGGTACGCGCAGCCAGCGGGCAGGGGGCATCCGTCGGGGACTGTCCTGTTGGCCTGTGTGACGCAGCCTGCCGGGATGGGGCACCCCGTGGTCACGGGTTGGTTGGGCTGGATGACGCAGCCTGCCGGGATGGGACAGTTGGGGGGCATGGTGCCGTCGGCCTGGATGATGCAGCCGGTGGGGAGCGGGCAGCCGGCGGTGACGGCGACCCCGGGTTGGTAGGCGCAGTTGGCCGGGAGCGGGCAGCCAGCGGTGACAGGTTGGCTGGCTTGGAAGGCGCAGTTGGCCGGCAGCGGGCAGCCAGCGGCGACAGGTTGGCTGGCTTGGAAGGCGCAGTTGGCCGGCAGCGGGCAGCCGGCAGTGACCGGCGTATCGGCCTGGGCGGTGCAGCCCGGCGGGAGGGAACAGCCTGCCGCCATGGGGACGTCCGGGGTGGCCTTGCACGTGTCTGCTATCGGCGGGCAGTCGGGTGGTCGCGGGCTGGCCTTGCACCTGTCTGCTATCGGCGGGCAGTCGGCTGGCCGTGGGGTGGCCTTGCACCTGTCTGCTATCGGCGGGCAGTCGGCTGGCCGTGGGGTGGCCTTGCACGTGTCTGCTATCGGCGGGCAGTCGGCTGGCCGTGGGGTGGCCTTGCACCTGTCTGCTATCGGCGGGCAGTCGGCTGGCCGTGGGGTGGCCTTGCACCTGTCTGCTATCGGCGGGCAGTCGGCTGGCCGTGGGGTGGCCTCGCACCTATTTGTTGTTGTCGGTGGCTCTGATGGCGGGCGCGTCTCTTTGCGATAGGTCGTCCCGTAAATGGCTGGAATTGTCCAGCCCAACGTTTGCACAGAACTGGGATCAAAACTGATCAGCTTGCCTGGCAATAGCTGGTCAATCTGCCGAATATCGAGAAGCTTCCAGGAGTCCGGGTCCTTATGCACCTTGTTCTCAATGACCTCGAAGTGCAGGTGACACCCCGTGGAGGATCCAGTAGTTCCTACCTTCGCAATAACCTCGCCCACCCGGACTTTACGGTCCTTTGCAGTGGCCACCGCGAGCAAGTGGTTATAGGTGGTTACTAAGCCGTTGCCGTGGTCAATCTCCAACCTGTTGCCGCCGCCCCACGGGTGCCAGCCTGCGGCCTGGACGACGCCAGCATCAGCGGCATAAACCCGCGTTCCACAGGGGGCAGCAAAATCCTGCCCCCAGTGCGTCTCACCAGGCTGACCGGTAATCGGATTAATGCGGGGCCCGAACTTAGACGTCCTTACAAGGACTTCAAGAGGCGCCATCAGGAAGCCTTTGGTTGGCCGTTTTAGCTGCGAAGAAGCTAGACCGGGTGAGGAGGCCGCACGGGCCGCCACGCTTGAGATTACCGGCTTATAGGGCACCTTGAATTGGACGCTGTTGTTCGGATCCAAAAGATGCTTGTCCTCGCTGCCGGTGGGAGCGGCTGGCAGCCTGACCTCGCTGGAAGGCTGATGATCTGTTTTGACCGGCCCTTGGGCGAAGGCGAAGACGGCGAAACCCAGGACCAGCGCCGCTGCAAGACTTCGCAGGCCCAGGACGCCAAGGAAATTCCTGCGAGTGGAATGCGGTCCTTTGGTTGAAATTCGCCTGCTTCGAGCTGCCACAGAATGCTCCTGAACTCGACCGGCCAAAAATCGGGCCCCCGGCAAGCCTGGACTTCATTGTGGCGTCGTGAAACCGACAGGGAAACCCGCCGATTCTGCTCCTACTGCCGGGCTTTGCCCCTTAGAACCGAACGCAGGCGTGAGTTCAGAGCAATTCCCCTCGTGAACACGGGGAAGACTCGACCGCACCTGTACGGGCACCTCGGTTGGGCTGCCCGAAAGGGCAGGGAACTGTGCCCGGACCGTGCGCTAGCCAGCTACAGACGGAGCGTAGACTCTCAGTCCGCTGGGCTATTGGCTCGCAGGAACGCGGCCACCGGTGCCGCCAGCGAGGCGCCAATGTCCTCGGCACTGCGTTTGTTGCCGGCAACCGCGAACGAGTGGTCGCCGCCCTCGCACCACTGCAGCGTGGCCGTCGGTCCGATCCGTGACACCACGCCCTCCAGCAGTTCCCGGGTGGCGAAGGTGTCGCGTGTTCCCTGCAGGAAAAGCATCGGGGTAGTCAGACCGTAGAGGTGCTCGTCGCGGAGCTTCTCCGGCTTGCCCGGCGGGTGCAGCGGGTAGCCAAGGTAAACAAGCCCGGCGGCCGGCATCCCCTCGGCCACCGCCATGGAGGCCATGCGGCCGCCGAATGATTTGCCGGCCGCCCACACCGGCTCGGCATCCCCTGAGGACTCCGACCGGGCCGCCGCCTCGGCCATAACCGCCCGCCAGGTGGCAATCGCCGCCGGCGGCCGGTCGGGGAACTTCCGTCCCGCCTCGCGGTAGGGGAAGTTGAAGCGCAAGGTGGCGACGCCGTCGTCGTTCAATGCGCCCGTGAAGCCGCGCATAAACGGATGCTCCATGCCCGCGCCGGCGCCGTGGGCCAGCACGAGCGTTGCGAATGAATTGGCCGGCCGCGCGTACGCGCCGGAGACGTGGCCGTCGCCGACGGCAATAGTGATGAGCGAGTCAGCGGTGGGCATGACTCCATCATGCCTGATCGGAACGGGCAGCCGGGACGACGGATCCGGCCGCCTGTCCGTGGCGCCGGCTTCAGGATGCACAGCCTGGGCACAGACAGGCGAAAGTGCCCAGCCAGCTCGGCGCCGGACAGTTGATCCAGAAGCCGGAAACGCCGGACGCAGCACAATACCCGCTAGGAGAGCTAGGAGAACCATCATGATTGTCTACCGACCCATCGCACCCCTGACCGTCGGCACCGGCAGGGTCGGAGCAGCCCTTGGGGCCATGGTCGTCGCGGCCTTCTGCGGCACCGCGGCCTTCGGCCTGGAGGAAGCCGGCGTCAGCTTGCAGGCACAGCAGGCGGCGGACGCGTGCAATGATCGGCAGGATCCCGTTCGTGGCCCTCGAGGACGTGGACAAGGTGGAGGCCTGGTTCCTCCGCCACGGCTACAAGGCCGTGTTCCTTGGCCGGCTGCTGCCCCTGTTCCGCAGCCTGGTCTCCATTCCGGACCGGAATCGAAGCATGCCGGTTCTGCCGTTCCTCGGCCTGGCCCTTGCCGGCAGCCTGGTGTGGAATTCGGTGCTCATCGTGGCGGGCTACTTCCTCGGCGAGAACTGGACCCTGGTTGAGGAGTACGCCGGCATGCTGCAGGTCCTCGTGATCGCAGGGTGCGCCGTCCTGGCAGGTGTCTTCGTCGCCGGAAAGATCATGAAGGCGCGCAGCAAGGCGGATGCCTAACCGGCCGGTTGCCTACGAGGCCGGGACCACCCTGAGCCAGGCGTAGTCCTGCGGCCGCAGCACCAGCCCCTCGTCAATCCGGACCGGCTCCTCGGAAAACAGGTCCAAAGCTTCGGCCGCGAACCCGGACAGCGTGTCAGCAGACACTACCTGGGGGCCGTCACTGAAGTTGGCCAGGGCCAGGACCACCGTCCCCTCACCGGGCCGCTGGTACGCCAGCACGGCGGGGTTGTTGGTGGTGAACGGCACGAGGCGGGTGCCGGCCAGCTCGGGAGCTGCCGCGCGGACCTCCGTGAGCCGCCGCAGCCCCGCATACACTGCCCCCTCAGGGGTGGCCGGCTCCAGCCGCTTCGCATATTTTTCGGCAGGGAACTGCGGACGATGCACCCACCGGCTGTCTGCCTCGTGGCCATCCTCCTGGGCGTAGCCGTAGTCATTGAGCTGCCCCACCTCGTCGCCCAGGTAGAGCAGCGGAACGCCGCCGGTGCTGAAGGCCACCGAGTGCGCCAGCAGGACGCGGCGGATCGCCTCCGCCGAACCGTCCTCCAGCCCGCACAGCGATGCCGTGGTGCCGGAGATGCGGCAGTCGCCGGTGCGCGGGTTGTCCTGGAACGGCACGCCGTGCGCAAAGCTGCCGGGGAACCGGTTGACGTAGAACGAGTTCAGGAACCGGCGGTGGTCGAAGCCGTTGATGCCGAACTCGGCGGCGTCCTCGTCGGCGAACGTCCAGCCGATGTCGTCATGGCTCCGCACATAGTTCACCCAGGAGGTCCCCGGCGGAACGTTATGCCGACGCTCCAGGGCCTGGGCCAGCAGCGACACGTTCCGCGTGGCCAGCGCCTCCCAGGTAAGTGCCATCTGCAGCGGGTTGTAGGAGAGCTGGCACTCTGCGGGATCAATGTACAGGGCCACCTCGTCCGGGTGGACGATCGCCTCGGATTTGAACAGCAGTGACGGCGCGGCCAGCCGGCAGACGGCGTTGAACGCCCGCAGCAGGGTGTGCGCCTCGGGCAGGCTCTCGCACGGCGTCCCCAGCTGCTTCCAGATGAAGGCCACCGCGTCCATCCGCAGAATATCCACGCCGAGGTTGGCGAGGAACAGCATTTCGCCGGCCATGGCCCGGAACACTTCAGGGTTGGAGTAGTTCAGGTCCCATTGGAACGTGTGGAATGTGGCCCAGACCCAGCGGCCGTCCGGCAGCTGCACGAAGGAGCCGGAGTGGTCTTCCGGGAAGATTTCGCGCACGTTCTGTTCGAACGCGTCGGGCATCGTGCGGTCCGGAAAGATCCAGTAGTAGTCGCTGTAGCGCGGATCGCCCCCGGCGGCCCGCTGGGCCCACTCGTGCTCGTTTGACGTGTGGTTGAAGATGAAGTCGACCACAAGGCTGATGCCGTTGGCGCGCAGTTCCGCTGCCAGGGCGCGCAGCTGGTCCATGCTGCCCAGCTTTGGGTTGACCTGGCGGTAGCTGGACACGGCGTAGCCGCCGTCGGACATAGGCTCCGGGGCCAGGAACAGCGGCATCAGGTGCAGGTAGGTCAGGCCGAGTTCCTTGAAGTAAGGAATGCGGGCGCGGACCCCCTCCAGGTCCGCAGCATACCGGTCCACGTAGCAGACGCCGCCAAGCATGTGGTTCGACTGGAACCAGTCGCTGTTGCCTTCGCGGCCTGCGTCGAGCACTTTCAAGTCGGCGGGCCGCTCCTTCCAGGAGCGCGCAACCTCCAGCGCCAGGGCCGCGAGCTGCTCCTCAACGTCGGGCCGCGACCCATAGAGTGAACGGAACAGCCTGGACAGGTCAGGGAAGTGGCGGTCGAAGCGCTGCTCCAGTGCGGTCCAATCCCGGGTTCCCGGCTCCAGGCCCGCCTGCCCGGCCACCGTGCTGAGCAGCTGGCGGCCGGCTTGTGAG
Organism: Arthrobacter sp. UC242_113; assembly: GCF_044054585.1. Classification (NCBI taxonomy): domain Bacteria; kingdom Bacillati; phylum Actinomycetota; class Actinomycetes; order Micrococcales; family Micrococcaceae; genus Arthrobacter; species Arthrobacter sp. UC242_113. The sequence continues at coordinate 1,329,159 of NZ_CP171968.1, forward strand.
CCCCGTGTCGAACCGGGCCCCTCGGCGGCATCCGATCCTTGGGTAGCGTCCAGACTCGGGGATTCAACCATGGAACGGGTCTCCTTCGAGGATGCTCAGCGCCTGGCGGCGCCCGGTGGATTTCATCCTTACAGATGGCCCCGCCGCTGCCCAGAGAGCCGGCACAGTTTCTTCGTGCCCGACGGCGGGACTCACCTGAGCGGGCTACCCACCGATGATCAGGGCAGGAATCGCGGAGGCCGTACTGCTGACGCCGGAGGCGGCGCGGGGTAGGTTGTCCCCATGGCCAGTGAACAGACCACCATCAGTGTCGACGGGCCCGACGGCCCCCGGGACATGCGCATCTCCAGTCCAAGCCGGGTGCTGTGGCCCGAACTTGGACTGACCAAGCTGGACCTGGCGCGCTACTTCGTGGATGTGGGGGAGGCGTTCATCCGGGCCAACGGCGACCGGCCGGTGGCGCTGCAGCGGTTTTCGGACACCGTGGACGGCGACCAGTTCTTCTCCAAGAATCCGCCGAAGGGAGCGCCTGATTTCATCCGCACCGTGAAGGTCACTTTTCCGAGTGCGCGCTCGCATCCCATGCTGGTCTTCGACGAGCCGGCCGCGGTCGTGTGGGCAGCACAGATGAACACGGTGGTTTTTCATCCCTGGCCGTCCCGCGCGGACAACTCGGACAACCCCGACCAGCTCCGCATCGACTTGGACCCCCAGCCGGGTACCGACTACGACGACGCCATCCCCGCCGCGCTCGAACTGCGGAAGGTGCTCGCCGAGGCAGGGCTGGACGCATACCTGAAGACCTCCGGAAACCGGGGCCTGCATGTCTATGCCCCGATTGAACCGACCCGCGAGTTCCTGGACGTCCGCCACGCCGTGATCGCTGCCGCCAGGGAGCTCGAGCGGCGCATGCCGGACAAGGTCACCACGAACTGGTGGAAGGAGGAACGAGGCGAGCGCATCTTCGTCGACTTCAACCAGGCCAACCGCGACCGCACCATCGCCGGAGCCTACAGCCCCCGCGCCCTCCCGCACGCTTCCGTGTCCTGCCCCATCACCTGGGACGAGCTGGCGGACGTCAGGCCCAAGAACTTCACCATCCTCACTGTCCCGGACAGGCTGAAAACGGTGGGGGACCCGTGGACGGATATGCACGCAAAACCGGGGACGATCGACACGCTGCTCGAATGGTGGGAGCGCGACGTCAAGAACGGGCTCGGTGAGCTGCCGTTCCCGCCGGACTATCCCAAGATGCCGGGCGAGCCGCCGCGGGTGCAGCCAAGCCGGGCGAAGAAGCCGGAGTAGCTGACGGCACACCATTTACGAGGCCGCAAGGCTGCCCCGATAACTGCCCCTTTGGGCACGGATGCCCGGGACAAGCGACGCACGATGGATGCCAACTGGCTGCGGTGTGACGAATGGACCGCCGCAGTAGATGCCAACTGGCTGGCTTCGGTCGGAGCGGAGTGTGCGCGGATGAGTTGTTATGGAAAACGCTGGCGTATCGCGTTGGTTCTACTCATGCTGCTTGCGCTCGCCGCCTGCGGTCCGCGGGTACCCGACTTGACCACCCGTGCAACGCCGGTGGGGACCGCGGGCGGTGCAACCAGCGGCGGAACGGGTCCGGCTAGTCAAACGCCTGTTCCCGGGACAGATTCGACGACACCGGGTGGTGGCGGTGACTCTGGTGGCGGTGAATCCGGAGGGGGAGGTACGGGTGGCGGCGGCACCGGGGGAGGTACGGGTGGCGGCGGCACCGGGGGAGGTACGGGTGGCGGCGGCACCGGGGGAGGTACGGGTGGCGGCGGCACCGGGGGAGGTACGGGTGGCGGCGGCACCGGGGGAGGTACGGGTGGCGGCGGCACCGGGGGCAAAGAGCCGGACCCGCTCGTGTGCCAGCCCTACGTCGCTCCATCGACGGAGACCCAAGCGAACACCCCATCGCCGTCGCAGACCCCGACTGCCGCTCCTCAGGAAAAGCCCGACCTTAGCGTTGTTGCCCCGCAAGAGTGCGCAGTGGGTTCAAGCAACCCAACCGAAACCGCTGCCTGCCTGTTCGTTTGGATCGACCTGCGCACCCAGGGGCAGGGGATCCCGTCGGTACAGGTACAAATCGAAAGTAAAACGTTAGCGGCTGATGCTGGGCTGAATGAGGAGAGGCATCTTGAGGCGAGCCCGGACCTGAAGCCCGCGGAAGTCCGGGTCAACATTCGGCCTACCGATTTAGGGCAATTTCACGAGGTCACCATTACGGCCGACCCACTTAAGAGCATCGAAGAAGCGGACGAGAACAACAACTTCGTCACCGTGAAACTCAGCCTGCCCGCCATCGACACCCTGCCCGCTTCGGCAGTCTGCCCGCCAGAGACAACGGACGGCAAAGATGGCTCCACCTCGCCTGCTGCTGAGGAAGAGCAGGTTCCGGAGGGTGGCTCGGATGGTTCCTCTTCGCCCGCTCCATCGACCGAAACGGCCGCCGCCGGGGAATAGGGGGCAGGGCCGCCAACCAACCGCTCTAACCCCCGATGACTACCGTTGGACACCCGGGGCCTGGCGTAACGGGCGTGCCATGGAGGCTTAGGTCACCCACCCGGGCGGCAGGGAAGCCACCTATGAGCACCGTCAGGCTGCCCATAGCGATCCCGTTCGGTGCCGGAGAAACACAGACAATTCCGCCGGGAAGGGCGTTCGCCACTGCAGCAGGCATCCCGCCGATCAGCACAGTTGGCACCCCGGCGGCCGGCGTGACGGGCCCGCCGGCATGGGGCTTGGGACCGTCGGACAAGGGGCAGAGCGCCGTATCTCCGACCCGGAGTGCGGGACCTGTTGGCATCACTGAATCCCGTACGGCAGGACGTTAAGGGCAGCCCCCTGGGGCGCGACCGGCTTCGTGGGTTCGCTCAGCCTGACAGACTCGACCGAAAGGTGCCAGGCCACCGTCAGCGCCGTGGCCAGAAACAGGAGAAAAAGCACTGCCTTGATTGTTCTCCACGGCAGTACGGGGTCCTGAACGTGGCTCCCGTCGAGCAGAACGGGAGGCCCGTCCTCCGGCGTCGCTGTCACCGCGAACATGCGCGTGGCAGGTGTGCCGCTCCAAATCTTCTCTGCGGGACGAACACGGACTGCCGTGAACTGAACCGTGCCCGGCTCGATTGTCAGTTCCGGGGGCTCCAACTCGAATTCAAGCAGGTCGCCGGGGTCAGACCCCGCCAGATCCACGGTGACGGGGACATTTCCCCAGTTGTCGAGGGCGACATGGTGCTTGGCCCCGCGCTTGCCCCGGGACATGCGCGGCATGAGTTCACCTGTCGTCTCAAGGAACGGGAGTACCTCGACAACCCCTTCCGGCAGCACGGCGTCCTCAGGATGCTCGGTGGGCAGCACGTGGATTCCAAATATGAAGTCACCAGCGGGGATGGAAGCGGACCGGGAAGGTTTGAATGTCACCGTTGCTGTGGTGTCCTGTCCGGGATAGAGCGAAACGCGGTCTGGCAGGATTTCGGCCCAGGGCTCTGCCGGGCCCACAACCCGAAGAGCGTACTCCTCGACGACGTCGCTGTCGTTGCGGAGAGTCAGATGGGAAGCCCCCTCGGCACCGGCCTCCAGGCTCAGGCGGGGCGTGTCAAGCGATGCAGTGGTGCTCATAGCTTCTCCTCCGGAGCCGAGCGCATCGGCAAGTGCGCCCGCAAGTTCTCAGAGGTTACGGGGCCGGACATGACGGTCAGCATGACGCCCGGCCGGACTTCAGGGCACGGCGGTTGCCCGTTGAGCCCTTGTTGACTGCACGAAGAGAAGCATCCGCTAAATTCAGGGCAGCGGACTGCCAAAATTCGGGTACGTGAAGCTGGTGGGGCTACCGGTCTGGTCCGCGGCCGTTACAGGTAGCAGGGGAGGAATCATGGAACCGATAACTGTGAAAGTCCACGCGCGCGATCCGATTTCCGAAGCCGGAGTCGCCAGCGAGTTGCGGGCACGTCCCGAAGTCCGCGTGGTGCGGGCACCGAACGCCGAGGCGAAAGTCGTCGTCTTGGTGGCAGATTCAGTCGACGAAGACGCACTGACCCTGCTTCGCATTGTGCAGCGGCAGGGCGCCGCCCGGGCAGTCCTTGTGGCGGGCCGCCTGGACGACGGCGACCTAGTAAAGGCGGTGGAAACAGGGGTGGTGGGGATAGTGCGTCGCAGTGAAGCGACGCCGGACCGCCTCATCTCTGTCATCCTGGCCGCCGCTGCAGGGGAGGGCAGTGTGCCGCCCGATCTGCTCGGCCGCCTGCTGGATCAGGTCGGGAAGCTGCAGCGCCACGTCCTTGGTCCCCGCGGGATCATGTTCACCGGTCTTGCTCCGCGAGAGGTGGAGGTTTTGCGTCTGCTGGCGGACGGATTGGATACATGTGAGATCGCGCGGAAGCTCGCGTATTCAGAACGCACAGTGAAAAACGTGGTGCACGACGTGACCACGCGGCTCCAGTTGCGCAACCGGTCCCATGCCGTGGCGTACGCACTCCGCGAGGGGCTGATCTAAGCGCTTGCCCGAAGGGGTATGGGGTGCTTCCCGGACGCCTGCCCCGCTCCGGGTACCGGCCGTTCGCAGTGTCGATCACCGTGGACATACGGTCCGCCTCGTGGCGGACCGTATGTCCCGGCAAACGGGGGAGTCATCAGTTGTCCCGACCAAGACCAGCAGTTGCGATTACGACGGCGGGTCGCGCCTTTGGGGCGCGGCCGCAGCTGCCGTGCGCCAGGCCGACGGCGGCGGTCGCGTGATTGCCCAAGTGGATGATGCGCTGCGCACACTCATCCGGAATGACGCTCTCAGCGGTTCGGAAGTCGACGTCGTCTTTGACGCACCGACGAAGGACTGGGCTGCACGCCGCAATGCGCCGACGGTCAATCTGTACCTATACGACATCCGCGAGGACGTCCGCCGTCGGGAGCGGGGGTTATCGGAGCAGCGCGGCGAGGACGGCCATGTCCGGACCCGCCGCCCGGCGCCCCGTCATTACAAGCTGTCCTACCTTGTCACGGCATGGACGCAAAGGCCGGAGGACGAGCACCGGCTCCTCGACCAGCTGCTTCGGTGCTTCCTCAAGTACGAAGCCCTGCCTGACGAGCTCGTGGTCGGCCAGCTGGCGGAAACCGGGCTCGCAGTACCGCTGACCGTGGGGCTTCCCCCGCCGGAGGATCGTGCGTTCGCCGACGTGTGGTCCGCGTTGGGCGGGGAGCTGAAGCCCTCGCTCGACATCGTGGTCATCGCGCCCGTCGACACCGGCATCGTCTACCAGGCCGGCCCGCCGGCGTCGCAAGGCACGCACCTTGACATGGCAGACCTCCTGGATGGCGGAGCCGACGTAGGCCGTCACCAGCACGTTGCACCGCCGGCGTCCGCCCGGGGCAACGGCAAGCGGCAGGCACGGTGATCCCTGCATGGGGCAGAATCCGAGCCTTGCGCACATTCTGGGAAGAGTTGGCGTAGTCGAGGAGCGCATTCGCGCACTGGTGGCTTTGCGGCGAGCGGATGATCCGCAACCGGACGACCCGTTCCGGGGGCTTTATCTCAGCGAAGAAGCGGTGGACCGCCTGCTTGAGGGTGCGCAGTCCTCTCTGCAGGATAGCAGCGACGGGTGGCCCGGTGCAGCCACAGCACGGCAACGCGAATGTGAAGCGCTGGCTGACGCTGCCCAGGGGGCAGGTCACCCGCTGAGGCTGCGGGGGCTCGCAGACACTTTCGGGTTATCGGCTCTCGACGTTGACCTTCTGCTGGTGGCGCTCGCAGCGGACCTGGACCCGCGCTTCGAACAGTTCTTCGGCTACCTGAACGACGACGTCACGCGGCGCCGCCCGTCAGTCGCCGTTGCGCTGGCGCTTTGTGGCGAACCGCTTTCATCCGCCGGCGCCCGCGCCCGGCTGTTGTCCGGCCCGCTCATTTCGGGCGGCCTGCTGGTCGTCGAGGATCCGGAGCGCCCGCTGCCTGGCAGGGCGCTGCGGGTGCCGGACCGCGTTGTCGGGCACCTGCTGGGTGACGATGCCCCCGAGCCCGCGCTCGCCGCAGTCCTGGCCGCCCAGCCAGAAGTTGAATGGGGTGATCCGGGTCCACTGGCAAGGGCGCTCAAGGCGGGCGTAAGGCTTGCCTACCTGCGGGAACCTGCCACGGGATCTGGGCGCATTCTCGCGGCGGAGGCACTTCGTTCCGGCGGCTATCCGGCTATCTACCTCAATCTGGGCCGTCTCGCGAATGAACGTGAACCGCTTGCACTGGTGGACGCCGCAGTGCGGGAGGCGAGGCTGAGGGGTGCAGGGCTTGTGGCGGCCCCCCTGGCCGCGGTTTCCGGGCATCCCGCAGTGCTGGAGGCCTTGCACGCCGAACCCCAGCCCGTGCTGCTGGTGGGCGACTCCGGGTGGGACCCAGCGTGGACCAGCCGGCCGCCGCTGCTGGTTGACGTTCCCGCTAGTTCTTCCGGCGAGCGACTGGACCTGTGGCGGGCGGCTCTTGGGCCTCCCAACGGGCTGGACGTGGAGGCAGCGACATCGGCTTTCAGGCTGCGGCCAGAGCAGGTTGTCCGCGCTGCCGGAGCCGCTCTTGTGCAGGCCACCCTGGCCGAGAACGGGCGGGCAACGAGCGAACATCTGCGGGCGGGGGCGCGCGGTGAGAACGGTTCGGCCCTGGACCGGCTGGCCCGGCGTGTGGAACCGGTTGTCGGCTGGGCTGACCTGGTTCTGCCCGACGCCGTGCTCCAGGCGCTCCAGGAGGTGGCACTGCGGGCTAAGCACCGGGAGAGGGTGCTCGGCGACTGGTCCATGCGTCCCGGAGCTGGCCGCGGGCACGGAGTGGCGGCACTGTTCGCGGGGGATTCGGGGACCGGCAAGACGATGTCCGCCGAGGTGGTAGCCGGGGAACTGGGGCTGGACCTTTACGTGGTGGACCTGGCCACCGTCGTCGACAAATATGTGGGCGAGACCGAGAAGAACCTGGAGCGGATTTTTGCTGCCGCGGCGGGCGTCAACGGAGTGCTGCTGTTCGACGAGGCCGACGCCGTCTTTGGACGGCGCTCCGAGGTGAAGGACGCCCACGACCGGTACGCCAACATCGAAAGTGCCTACCTGCTGCAGCGCATGGAGACGTTTGACGGCCTGGCGGTCCTTGCCACGAACCTGCGCGCCAACATCGATGAGGCGTTCACCCGCCGGCTCGACGTCCTGGTGGACTTCCCGTTGCCGGACGCGGCACACCGCAGTGTGCTGTGGGACAGGTGCCTTCGAACGCTGGACCGCTCGGCGGACATCGACCTCGCATTCCTGGGCAAGGCCTTCGAGCTTGCGGGCGGTTCCATCCGTTCTGCCGCCATCACCGCAGCGTATCTCGCAGCGGAGGACGGCGGCACGGTGACCATGAGGCACCTTGTCACCGCTGTGCAGCGGGAGTACCGCAAGCTGGGGCGGCTGATGCTGGAGAGTGAATTCGGTCCGTACTGGGGAATGCTCTCCACCGGGGGCAGGCCGGGTGGCTGAGTGAGGGCGCGCTCAGGTCCGGCATCCTGCCCGTTTGGGCAGCAACGGCTGCCCCTGGCGGCGCCGTGGTGGCGCTTGTAGCCCCGCTAGGCACGGGGCATCGTCGGTGTAGGTCCGACGAAAAGGGATGCATGATGCTCAGCCATGACCATGAACAGACCGATGTCGACAGCCTGCGGACCAAGCCTGCGCGCGCGGACACTGCGGACTCCGCCGTTCTGTTCCGGGCGGCGGCAGCCGGCCGGACCGACGTCGTCGGATCCCGGGGCATCCTGGCGCTTCAGCGCGCCGTCGGCAACAGCGGCGTCCGCGGCCTCGCAGAAGAGGAACGGTCACCCGTGCTCGACGTCGTCTCGTCCGGAGGCGGCCAGCCTCTGGAGGAGCCGGTGCGGGCCGACATGGAGGGCCGCCTGGGCCACAGCTTCTCGGACGTCCGTGTCCATACCGGCGACGCCGCCCATGATTCAGCTACTTCAGTGAACGCGCATGCTTACACTGTCGGCTCCAACATCGTTTTCCAGCGGGACAAGTATGACCCGGGCACGGACGCGGGCCGGACTATGCTCGCCCATGAGCTCACCCATGTGGTCCAGCAGCGTAGCGGGCCGGTTGATGGGACGGCGACGGGCACCGGGGTGCGGGTCAGTGATCCATCCGACCGCTTCGAACGTGAGGCGGCAGCCACGGCCGAACGGGCCATGTCCATTCCGGCGGTGGCGGCCACGGCCCAGCGAGAAACGGGGGATGCCGCCGTCGTACAGCGCGATGCATCCGTCCAGCGCGAGGACGAGGAAGAGGAAAAAGACACGGCGCAGGGTTCCTTCATGGCCGGTGCGCCGGTCCAGCGTGATGAAGCCGAAGAGGAAGAGCCCGGCTGACCCGGCCGGCCCAGGCCATGTCGACTGCTTTTCAAAGCCACGGGGGGAAGGTTCCGGCGCAGCGGGCCGGTCCTACTGCTTCGCGCTGGGCCGCGGGCACGGAGAGTAGTCAGGTCAACGGTGCACTGACCGCGGGCCGGCGCGGGGCCTCCCGTTCTTCCAAACTCAGCGTCGATCCCCGTGCCGTGCTGGTACTGCAGCGGCAGGCAGGCAACGCCGCGGTCGGTGCGCTCATGGCGGCCAGGCAGAAATCGCCGGGAGAGCAGGCTGTTGCTGATATCGACGCAGCACTGACGGAGGTCCGGAAGAGCGAACCCGCCATCGGCACGGTTAACAGGGCCTCAAGGCCGCAAGCACCGCCGGAGTGCCCGTGGACCTGGAGGGGCCGAAGCCGCCCGCCGCAGCCTTGGCGGTGACAAGGACGGGATTCGGTCCCGGGCAGGTAGCTGGGAAGAAACCGGTGCCGCCGCCTAAACCGGTGCCCGCTGTCAGCCCCCTTGGTAAAGCCGCCGGAGCCAAAACGGGCGGCACGAGCATGAGCTCCAGGGATGGGAAGATTCCCGCCGCGGCGGCGCCAGTTCTCGGGGCCGCGGTCCCACTCACGGTGGTACCTCTAGCGCTGCCTGCCGACAAACTCTTGCAGCCGCCCGTGGCTCCAATTCCGGTGCGGCCCGAGGAGGATCCCGCCTTCAGACAGGTCACCGGCACTATCAGTGGTTTCGCCCAGTCGCGAAAGGCACATCCTCCCGCTGCGTCCAAGGCGAGGGAAGCCCAGGCGGCCGCGCTTCCGCCCTCCGACGACGTGGCCGGCCAGGCCAAGGCGGCCAAGGTCGACGCCATGGACGCCCAGCAGGCCGGTTCCTTCGACAAGAAGGCGTTTATCGCTGCGGTCAAGGCGGCCATCGACTCGAAGTCCCCGAAGACACTTCAGGAGGCCGACGAGTATAAGAAGTCCGGTAAGGCAGGGGAAGCGAAGGGACAGGTCAAAGGACTCGTCACGCAGGGCAAAGAGGGCCAGGCCAAGGACATCGAAGCGGCCACGGCGGCCCCACCAGACCAGTCGAAGGCTGTCCCGAAGCCGGTCACACCGATGGCCCAGGAACAGCCCGGACAGGCAGCGCCCGTTCCGGCCGCCGGAGCCGTGCCTAAGCCGGCGCCCGCCGAACAGGTCAACCTTGCGGCCGGACCCCATCAGGCCAATCAGGAGATGGCGGACGCCGAGGTGACCGAGCAGCAGTTGGCGCAGTCCAACGAGCCGGAGTTCCAGCAGGGGCTTGCTGACAAGCGGTCCGCTGCTGAGCATGCCCAGGCAGCACCTGTGGAATTCCGCCAGCAGGAGCAGCAGGTTCTCCAGCAGGGCAAGGCGGAGGCTTCAGCGGAGACTGCGGCGGGTGTAACGGGAATGCAGAGCGCCAAGGCAGCGGCGCTGGCCAACCTGGTCGCGGACAAGGGCAAGACCAAGTCCAAGGACGAGGCAAAGCGCGCCGAGGTCACGGCGAAAGTCCAGGGCATCTTCGCGGCCACCGAAACCGACGTGAAGAAAATCCTCGACGGGATCGACCCGAAGGTAGAAGCTGCGTTCGAAAAGGGCGAGGCCGGCGCCCGGTCAGCGTTCGAGGCGTACGTCGAGGCAAAGATGTCCGCGTACAAGAAGGACCGGTACGGCGGCTGGTTGGGCGGGTACCGCTGGCTCAAGGACAAGATCGCGGGCATGCCGCCGAAGGTTAACGAGTTTTACGAGGCCGGCCGCGAGCTGTATCTGCAGCGAATGGACGGCGTCATCTCGCAGGTGGCGGACATCGTGGGAGGCGACCTGACCAAGGCAAAGCAGAGGATCGCCGCGGGCAAAGCCGAGATCGCCTCCTACGTCAAGGGGCTCCCGGCCGACCTGCAGAAGGTCGGGGCCGAGGCCTCCAAGGAGATCGGCGACAAGTTTTCCCAGCTCGAAAGTGACGTCAACGCGAAGCAGGAGTCCGTGGTCGACGCCTTGGCGACGAAGTATGTCGAGGCACGCAAGGGGCTGGATGATCGGATCGAGGCGCTGCAGGCTGAGAACAAGGGTCTCGTGGACAAGGCGATGGGTGCGATCAAGGGGATCATCAACACCATCCGGGAACTTGCTGCGATGCTCAAGAACGTGCTCTCCCGGGCGGCAGGCGTCGTCGGAGACATCATCAAGAATCCGGTTGCCTTCCTGGGGAACCTGATCGAGGGCGTCAAGGGCGGCATCCTCAAGTTCATGGACAACATCCTCGGCCACCTCAAGAAGGGCCTGATGGGTTGGCTCTTCGGCGCGTTGGCGGAGGGCGGCGTCGAGATTCCGGACACCTTCGACATAAAGGGCATCATCAAGCTTCTCGCCTCAATCTTCGGGCTGACCTGGGCCAACATCCGCAACCGGATCGTCAAGCAGATCGGCGAGCCGGCGATGGCCGCTGTGGAGAAGGGCGTGCATATCTTCCAGGTCTTCGCCAGCCAGGGACTTGCTGGCCTGTGGCAGATGCTTTTGGAAAAGCTCGGCAACATCAAGGACATGATCCTAGAACAGGTCAAGGATTTCGTCATTACGAAGATCATCACAGCGGGCATCACCTGGCTGATCGGTCTGCTCAACCCGGCGGCGGCATTCATCAAGGCCTGCAAGCTGATCTACGACGTCGTGATGTTCTTCGTCAACAATGCCGAGCGGATCATGAAGTTCGTCAACACCGTCATCGATTCGGTCGCCGACGTCGTGCGGGGCAATGTCAGCAGCGTGGTGAACAAGATCAACGATGTCCTCGGCCAGATGGTCCCGATCCTCATCGGATTCCTGGCCAGCGCGATCGGTCTGGGTGGCATCGGCCAGAAGATCCGCGAGATCATCCAGAAGCTCCAGAAGCCGGTCAACCAGGCCCTCGATTTCGTGATCAAGACCGGCCTCAAACTCGCCGGGCCGATTATCCGTGGGATCAAGGGATTCGCGGGAAAGGTGAAGGGGAAGGTGGCTGCGGGCAAGGACTGGGCGACCGCTGGAGCTAAGCGATTGGCCGGGAACCGCCAATCCAAGCTGGCGCCTGGGGCAAAGCAGGCTGACAACGTCAAAGTATTCGCGAGACGGGAAGTGACGGCACGTCTCGCTCACATCAAAAACATTCAAGCCGGCGTGACTACGCTCCGCGACATACTCAGCGAGCTTAGGCCTGCCGGCCTAAAGAATCTCGAATTAGGCCCCGAAGCTCAGGACGGATCAAGACCTATCATCGCGACAGCCAGTCCTTCCAAAATCATCGCAAGACTGGCAAGCTGGGCGGCAGGACTTGTACGCCGTGCGCAAGTCGCGGCGCTAATCACCGTTGAGTTCAGGGAACCCCCCGATCTATCACGGCTCAATTTCGGCAAGCAGGCCTTGAAGGACAAGAGCGGCAAGGTCGTGCTGGATGACAGGGGAGAAGTCGTCATGGAGCCAGGCCAGGTTGCGACGTCAGGGGGTGCCTTCATAGGCCGGCCTGCCCCCGGCAGCAGAACTCTCCAAATTGTCGGAACGTCTGGGCGAGCCGTGCGGCACATGAACAGAAGCCATGCCGAATTCCATGCCGCCGGTGTTCTCGGCGCGGGAGGACCCGTTCAAGGAGATGCCGTTTCTGTAGACGTCAAGATGAAGGGCCTCTCGCCCTGCCCGTCGTGTGCATCCAGTCTCTTGTCAGCAGGCGAACGGATACGAAGAGGTAGCCCTGACGTTCAGCTTCACTTGGACTGCACCGGAGTGGATCTCTACGACCCGGAGCGCGTCGGCAACTTCAAATCCTGGGCGGAATTGCGCTCAGCACTTCCCGGGTGGACAGTGAGCGAAGGCAAGCCCCACAAGGCACCGGATGAGCCCTACAAAGTGATTTAACCACGATTCTGTAGAAATCCGTCCGAGGTGTCCGGCGGCTACCTCAACTGGCACGAGCTTCCCGTTTCGCAGAACGCCACGCGCGCGTCTAGGTGTACTCAGTCAGGACGTTGGTTACATCGTGAATAGGTGAAGACCTCTTAGGTTGGTGGTTACCACACACAGCCAGTGACTAAGAGGTCTTCATGCTCCACCGTAATGCCCGCCTGACCCCGACCGGTAGACGAATCCTGGTCGAACGCGTTCTAAGCGGCCGTCCGACTGCCCATGTAGCCAGGGAAATCGGCGTCTCGCGGACCTGTGCCCACCGCTGGATCAGTCGATACCGGGCCCACGGCTGGGACAGCCTTCAGGATCGCAGCTCCAGACCAAAATCATGCCCGCATGCCACTCCGATGGAAGTCGTTGCCGACGTCCTGACCCAGCGCGTGGAGCACCGCGAAGGCCCAATGGACCTGGCCTTGCGCTGCGGCACCAGCGCCCGGACGGTCTCTCGGATTCTGGCCCGTGCGGACATGCCCCGCCTGTGGGACCTGGACCCGGTGACCGGAACACGGATCCGGGCTTCCCGAGCCACTGACCGCCGCTACGAACGCGACGCACCGGGCGACATGATCCACGTCGACGTCAAGAAACCCGGGCGCATCCCCGAGGGAGGCGGCTGGCAGGCCGACCCTTCCCAGAGCCCGGCCAACCACCGCTCCTCGGGCAGAAACCTGGGCTTTGACTACGTCCACGTCGCCGTGGACGACTACACCCGCTTCGCCTACGCCGAGGTCCTGTCTGACGAGAAAGGCCCTGACCTGCGCCGGATTCCTCACACGGGCGGCAGCAGCCATGGCAGCCAACGGTGCACCACTCAAACGCGTCATGACTGACAACGCCTTCAGCTACCGGCTCTCCCGCGATTTCCAGGAGGCAATCACTGCGTTGGACGCCAAACACATCCTGATCAAGCCCCGTCACCCCTGGCAGAACGGTAAAGCAGAACGCTTCAACCGCACTCTCCAAGAAGGCTGGGCCTACGGGCAACCCTTCACGTCCAATCAAGCGCGCACGGACGCTCTGCAGCCATGGCTAAACTTCTACAACAACCACCGGCCACACAGCAGCCCCGGAACCAAACCACCGATCAGCAGGTGCAACCAACCAATTGGCTGAGTACACCTAGGCGCTGCTCCTCCATTCTGCCCCTTCGTGCACTCCACCCTTCCCGTGAGCGCATCCGCATAGCCGTACCGCCGCACCCCGTCTCCGCGTGACCCTTGAACCACGTTTTGGGTTCAACGAGGAGACGAAATGCCGAACTATCTTTCGCCGGGTGTGTATGTAAACGAGGTTGAGGCAGGCACGCGGCCCATCGAAGGCGTAGGCACCGCCGTTGCTGCGTTCGTCGGACTGGCATCCAAGGGCCCTGACAACCAGCCCACCCTGGTCTCCAACTGGACACAGTTCTCCGAGACCTTCGGGGACTTCGTCCCCGGCTCGTATCTCGCCCATGCCGTGTACGGCTACTTCCTCAACGGGGGCGGCAACTGCTACGTCGTCCGCATCGGGGGCGACGGAGCCCGCGAAGAGAAGCCGAAGCAGCAGGCTCCGAAGGCCGTGACGGCCGCCCCGACGGCCGAACTGGGAGGCTACCGTCTGACCGCCAAGTCAAACGCGGCCAACCCGAAGCCTGTCTCCGTGGAGATAGCCGACGCCGGCGGAGAGAACCCGTCAGAGGACCAGTTCAAGATTGTGATCACGGTGGAGGGCAAGCCGCCTGAGGTCTGGGACAACGTCACCACCAAGCGGGGTCCCAACAATGCGGCCACGAAGGTCAGCGCGGAATCAAAAATCGTCACCATTGAGGAAGTCGCCACCGGCGGCGCCCTGGTCAAGCCGGACAAGGGCACCATCCAGCTGGTCCAGCCCGAACCCGAACCCGAGCCACCCACCGCCGACGAACTGAACGCGGACAACTACGTCGGCGACGCCGCAGACCGCACCGGCTTCAGCGGGCTGGAGGCGGTGGACGAGGTGACCATGGTCGCCGTCCCGGACCTGATGGCTGCCTACGAGCAGGGCTCCATCGATGGTGAAACGCTCAAAGCCGTCCAGCTGGCCGCGATCGCCCACTGCGAGCTGATGGGGGACCGCGTCGCGATTATCGACCCGCCGCCCAACCTGAACGCGCAGCAGATCAAAGACTGGCGGATGGACGGCGGAGGCTTCGACTCCAAGTTCGCGGCGCTCTACTGGCCCTGGGTCAAGGTCTTCGACCCCTCCACCGGCACGAACAGGTTCGTCCCGCCCTCCGGCCACATGGCAGGCGTCTGGGCCCGCAACGACGACACCCGCGGCGTGCACAAGGCTCCCGCAAACGAGGTCGTCCGCGGCGTCACCAGCCTGCAGACCCAAATCACAAAAGCCGAGCAGGAACTGCTCAACCCCATTGGCGTCAACTGCATCCGCACCTTCCCCGGCCGCGGCATCCGCGTCTGGGGCGCACGCACCCTGTCCAGTGACGCCGAATGGCGCTACCTGAACGTCAGGCGGCTCTTCAACTACCTCGAGGAATCCATCCTCCAGGGCACCCAGTGGGCCGTCTTCGAACCGAACGACCCTGCCCTCTGGGCACGGATCAGGAGGACCATCAGCGCCTTCCTGACCAACGAATGGCGTAAGGGCGCCCTCTTTGGCGTCACCCCCGAGCAGGCGTTCTTCGTCAAATGCGACGCCGAAACCAACCCGGCGGAGGGGATCGACGCCGGCCAGGTGGTCTGCCAGATCGGCGTTGCTCCGGTGAAGCCGGCCGAGTTCGTCATCTTCCAGCTGTCCCAGTTCTCGGGCGGCACCAGCCTCGTGAGCGAATAACTTCCAGTTCAAAAGGAGCAAGACCATGGCCCTCGGCGATTTTGACAACTCATCAGCGAATGGATTCACGGTCACCATTGACGGGATCGAGGTTCCGAGGGTGATCGAGGTAAGCGGCCTCAAGACCGAGGTCGACAAGATCGAGCTGAAGCAGCAAACGAAAGACGGGAAATATGTGGTCCGCCAGCTGATCGGCCGGCCCAAGGCAGGGGAGCTGACCGTCACACGTGGTTTGACGCAAAGCAAGACCATTACTGACTGGCTCAAGACGGTCATGGAAGGCGACGTGGCGGGTGCCCGCAAGACCGCCGCCGTCGCCCTGCTCGACTACAAGGGTGAAACGCTCAAGACGTACAACTTCGTGAACTGCTGGGTAAAGAGCGTAGAGCTGAATTCGCTCAAGGCAGGCGCCACGGAACAGGCCACCGAGAGGTTCGTCATCTGCTACGACGAATCGACCATCTCATGATGCAACGGACACACGGTGTGGCTGTGTTGCTTGACTTGGAGGCTGACAGTCCCGGGCCGTCAAGGACGCCACCCGGCCAAACCGACAGACAGCCGCTCCGCACCGAGTTTAACTTTGAGCTTCCCAGGGGCTACGTTGACCAGGACGGCACCGTCCACAAGACAGGGGTCATGCGCCTGGCCACCGCCAGGGACGAACTGTTGCCGCTCTACGATGCCCGGGTCCAGGAGAACGCGGCGTACACGACAGTCGTCCTCTTGGGCAGAGTCATCACCTCGCTCGGCACGCTGGGGGCAGTCACGTCCGCCGTCGTGGAGAACATGTTCGCCTCCGACGTCGCTTTCCTCCAGGACTTCTACCGCAGGATCAACGCCGAGGGCCACACGCGGATCGCCGTGACCTGCCCAGAATGCTCTCACCGTTTCACCGCCGACCTCGCTGGTGGCCGCCTGGGGGAATCATGACGTACGCACCGGACCGGATCTATGAGGAGGTGTCCTACGTGGCCTATCACTTCCACTGGCCCCTTGACGACATCCTCGATCTGGAACACGGCCAGCGGCTCCGCTATGTCCGGGAAATTGCGGGAATCAACACCCGGCTTTCACAGGAGCGCTGAACCGTGCGGTGGCCTTGGCAACGCGAGCGCTCCGAAGCCGGGTCCGTCACGTCCGTGTCCGGGGCGGCACCACCACCGGTGGTGCCGCCGCTTCCGGTACCGCCCGCTGGCTGGGCCTTCCTGCCTCCGCTCCAGCGCACCATCGGCCCCATGGAACTGGCGCACCGCCCGGAACGCTTCGCCGGTTCCCTTTCGGCCTGGACTAACCCCTCCTTTACCGGAGCCATGAGTCATCTGGTCACGGCAGACGCGCCCCCAGGGGTGATAGACGTCGACGGCGGCGGCACGGCGACCGGGGAAGCGTACAGTTCGCAGCCGCTGGAGATGACTCTGCTCGTTCCCCCCGTCCGTTCACGCACGGGGGGCGGACCTACGACGGCGGTGCAGCGCACCACGGTGGCTACGGACGCCCCAGCCGAGGCTGCTCCGGCGGCTCCGTCTGTGCCGGCGCGGGCCGACCTGGAGGTGCCCGAGGCCGAACCCCGTCCCGCCCTGCCGGCGGAGGACGATGCTGGGCCGGCACCGGAATTGGAGGTTGGTGACGGCGGGAAGTTGGCTGGGGAACCGCCGTCCCCGTTGCCAACGGCGGCAGCGGTGCAAAGGGCTGCAGCCCCCGCCCAGGTTCCTCCTGCGCATGGCGTCCAAGTTCGGGACGGCGACACCAAAGACCCAGTGCTTCCGCTGGCGGTTGCGGAGGCGGCCAATCCCGGCGCAGAATTGGCAGCCGAAGACCGGATTGCTGACTGGGACACGCCCGCATCTGCCAACACCGGCTGGGACATCGTGCCTCCGCTCCGGCCAAGCTCTGCGGATAGCGGCTCGGACGGAAGTGCCACATACGTGTCCCTGCCTGTCCCGCCAGCCGTACAGCGCGCCGCCGAGGACAGGCCTACCGAACGGACTTCGGTCCCGGCACCGCTGCCTCCTGTGTACCCGAGCCGGCTAGGACTTGGGAGGCCCCTGTCGTTCTCGCAGCCTGAATTTACTGACATGCCCGCGCCAGCGGCTAGATTCGGTCTGGGTGCCGTCGTGCCGGTGCAGCGGACGCCCGGTCCGGCCGAGGCGGCCCCCGTACAGCGGAGGCTGGACCTAGGGGCGTCCGCCGCACATTCGGGCGGAGGCACATTTGCGGAAGCAACGGCCACCCCGGGACCCAGTCAGTCTGAAGCAGCGAAGTCGGCTGAGAGCCTGCCATCGGAATCGGGCGTCGAGGGTAGCGATGACGGTGCCGCCCTGGGCAACGGCACCGCCACAGAGGCCGACGCAAATGCCGCGAACCCAAACCGGGTTGGCGAGGAAAGCCCATGGCCCAGCGAGGCCGCCGGGAGCGAGGCATCTGGGATGCTGCAGCAGTCGCGGCCGGCGTCCGCGGAAGAGTTTTCGGCGCAGCTGATCTCGGATGCCTTGCCTCTGCCCTCGCTGTCGCCGTCAGGAGAACCCGGTTTGGAAGCGCTGCCCTTGCAGCGCTCTCATGGGGACGGCGCTGCAGACCTTCCGGTCGTAACCCGGCTGGCGTCCCATGAAGAGGCACAACACAACAGCCAGGACGGCGGCCCTTCGACGGGTGGCTCAGATACGGTCGACTCAGCGAAAAAGGAAGTTGTTGCCGCGATGCTGCAGCCCGACGAGCCGCCCGACGACTCGCCACATTCGGCGGCAAGCCTGGTGGAAACCGGGAGTATCCCTTCGTCCGCTCCTGACGAGGCGCCCGCCCTAAGCCGCCGTCTCTTTGGCGAAACCGGGTCCTCAAGGCAGTCGATGCGGAGCGGTGTACCCGCCGGAAACGCGATGCCAGTTCAAAGGTTCGAGTACGGGCAGACGGGGTCAGCCGAGTTGTCGGCCGGGACAGATCTACCGGGGCCGGGGCAGGTCGCCCCTGACAGCTCTCCGCGGGCGCCGGCCGCAGCTTCAGAACCCCCTGGCACCAGGGGCACGCCAACATCCGCGGTGCAGTCGGCCGGAACGGTTCAGCGTGCAGATCAGGCAACCGGTACCGCTTCTGCTGGGTCCGCCTTACGCGCTTCACGGCCCCTGCCCAGTGGTTTGAGGGCCGCGGTCTGGCAGCGCATGACGGCAATCCCTGCGGCCGTTGAGCAGCCTGCGGCGCAGACCGTTCCGCTGGCTCCTCCGGCGCTCACTGTCCCGGGCCATCCTGCGGGCCGCCGCGAAGATGCGACGGACGGCCCAGACGCCTACAGCGCCACGGCGGACGGCCTGGAAAGTGAGCTGGAACGGATGCCCGTTGCCTCCCACCGCGCCCCCGATACTGGCTACCAGCCCCGGGACAGCGTTCCTACTGACTTTGATCACACCGAAGTGCCGCCGCTGGGTGACTTGGGCGAAAAGCCCGGGCCAAGTGCCGCCGTCGGAAGTGTTATTCGGCAAGAACAGCCTCTGGCCGTACAGCCACTTCAGCGCACCGTGCACCTCACCGGAGCCATTCCCGCCCGCGCAAGTCACTCACCTTCGCTGCTTCATCCCCGCGGAAGCACCGGTGACGGCATGGTTGCTTCACGCACCCAGGCCCCCGTCATTCTGACGCTCGCTGCCTCGGTTCCGCGACCTGGCGGCCCGGGTCAGGCGCAGGATTACAACGACACTGTTCAGCGGCTCAGCCTGCCCGAGGCGGCGGAAGCTGCGGTGCCGCCCGTAACCGGGCAGGTAAGCGCCCCGCCTGAGTTTTCCGCTGCGTCTTCTCCCGCTGAGGCCCGCAGCCAAGCGCCTGCGGTAAGCACCGCGGCCGCCGAGGACGGAACCCCTCCGGCAACCGAGCGGTCGACGGCGAGAGCGCCCGGCCCACTGGGAGCCGCAACCCCCGACCAACTGGAGGAGTTGGCCAAACGGCTGGCAGGGCCCCTGATCCGCCGGATCAAAGCCGAGATGCTGCTGGACCGCGAGCGCCGCGGCCTGCGCACTGATTCGAATTGAGGAAACCATGCTGGAGGACGTCGCCACTGCCGTCAGCGTCCGGTACACCGTCGCCTTGGACAACGCCGACCTCGGGACCTTTTCCACATGCGAGGGCCTCGGCTGCGAAGTGGTGATGGAAACCCGGGAGGAGGGCGGCAACAACTCGTTCATCTGGCAGCTCCCCACCCGTCTCAAGTATCCGAACATCACCCTGACCCGGCCTCTGGGGAAGGACACCGAGAAGATCGCCAAGTGGTTCGCAGGCATGGCGACCGGATACACCCGCTGCACCGGCGTCATCCAGGCAATGACCGCCAACGGCACCAAAATTGCCGGGTGGGAACTCTACGACGTCGTTCCCGTCCGGTGGAAGGGTCCCTCCTTCAACCCCGACCAGCCGAAAGTCATCATGGAAACCCTGGAAATTGCCCACCACGGGTTCGTCGCGAAGCTTGGCTGACGAAGGAGCATGACGTGAGCACAGTTGCAGTCCCGGCACCAGTCAAGGGACCCGCCGGAGCCACCAGTCCGGCGGCGGCTGCCGCAACCGGAGGCTCGGCAGGACGCGGCGGAGAAAAGGCGCTTGAACTTTCTCACGCGTACCTGGAGCTCTTCGAACCTTCCATTGATGGATCACTGGACAAACCGGGTCCGCGGTTCGGTCAGATTGATTTCCAGTTCAACCCCAAAGAACTAACCATGGGCAAGTCAGCCTCCTGGGCCAGGCAAACGGCTAAGGGCAACGGAAAGGCGGGCCCGCCGCAGTACAAGGGCCCGATGCCCTCCAAGCTGTCCCTGGAGATGTTCTTTGACGCCTCCGGGAAGCAGGACGACGCGGTGGTCCAGCGTGTCAAGACGCTGTTCGACTGCTGTACACCCACCGAAGCTTCGCTGAAGCAGCACAAGGGTTCACCACCGTGGGTGATGTTCCGGTGGGGCGAACTTACCGGTTTCCATGCGTACATATCCAGTGTGCAGGTCAAATACACGCTCTTCACCGCTGCCGGGCTGCCGGTCCGGGCCACCTGTACTGTCACCCTGGAGGAAATTGCCGGACCGCCGCCCAAGCAGAACCCGAGTTCAGGCGGCGTAGTGCCACGGCGCGTCCACGTACTGGTGGAGGGGGAGAGTCTGGCGGGAATTGCCTACCGCGAATACGGCGATCCATCCCTGTGGCGGGCGGTCGCAGCGGCGAACGGGATCGACAATCCGATGCACCTCCGCCCCGGCAGTTCAGTGCTGCTGCCAGCCGTGGATGAGTTAACGTCCGGGACGCCGGCGAACAGCGGCCGGATGCGGGAGGTGGTCCGTGGCGCATAGCGAGGAGTTCAGCAACATGCTGCTGGTGGAGGTGGCCGGCAGGCCGCTTCCGCCGGAGATTGCCGCACGGCTTGTGGCCGGTTACGTCGATGACAGCAGCAACGTCCCGGACCTCTTCCTGCTACGGTTCACCGATGAATTTTCGACCGTACTGGAGAAGGGCGGCTTCAGCATCGGTGCACCCGTGAAACTGTCCGTACAGCAGAGCGGCCCTGGTGGTCCTGTACCGCTGCTGGACGGTGAAGTCACTGCACTGGAGACCGAGATGGACCACGAAGGCCTCCACACGATCGTCCGTGGCCTGGACCACTCCCACCGGCTGTTCCGGGGGCGGCGCGTTGAAGCGTACCTGCAGAGCACCGCCGCAGACATCGTCCGGCGGGTGGCCCAGCGCGCGGGAATCAAGGCGGGCACGATCGCCGGGAAGGGCCCTGTCCTGCAACACGTGGCACAGGACGGCATCAGCGACTGGGACTTCCTGCATCGGCTCGCCGTCGAATCCGGGGTAGTGCTTTCCGTGTCGGGCGGTGAACTGCACTTCACGGCGTCGACGGACTCGGGCACGGCGCCGGCCGGTACGGGTGGCGCAAAGGAAGATCCGCTGGTCCTTGAGCGGGGCATGAACCTGGTGGCACTGCGCGGTACAGTCACCTCCGCGGACCAGGTACCGGATGTGGAGGTGCGCGGCTGGGATGTCGCCGCAAAGAAGGCCATCGTGGCCGTTGCACAGGCCCAGACGCGCAGTGCCAAACTGCCGGAGGTGGACCCGGCCGCCCTCGCGAAGAAGTTCGGAAGCCCGCGGTACGTTGCTCCTCCCACGGCCTTTGAGCAGGCGGCACAGTGCGACGCTGCCGCAGCCTCCATCGCCTCACGCCTCGGCGGCGCCTTTGCGGAACTGGAAGGCCTCGCCCGCGGCAACCCCAAGCTGCGGGCAGGCACAGCCGTTGTGCTCAAGGGGGCCGGCAAGCCCTTCGACGGCCAATACACGCTCAGCTCATCGCGCCACGAGTTTAGCCCCGATACCGGCTACCTCACAACCTTTACCGTCAGCCACGAATCCGAGCGCTCTCTCTACGGGGTAGCCGCCGGCGGAAACAGCCGCGGGGCCGTGCCGGCAGTGGTCAATGCCGTCGTTACGGCGGCAAAGGACCCTGAGAACCGAGGCAGGGTCAAGGTGAAGTTCCCGGTGCTGTCCGACAACTACGAAAGCTGGTGGGCGCGCACTGTCCAGGCCGGGGCGGGGGCCAGCCGGGGCGCCGTCGTCCTCCCTGAAGTGGGGGACGAGGTTCTGGTGGCCTTCGGCCACGGCAGCTTCCAGCAGCCGTTCGTGCTCGGCGGCCTGTACAACGGCCAGGACCAGCCGGACAAACCCTGGGCAGACCACGTGGGCTCGACTGACGGCGCGGTTACCCGGCGTGCCTTCGTCTCGCGCACGGGAATGCTCGTCGAGTTCCTCGAGACCCCCGACGGCGAACAGGTCACGGTGAGTACGAGCGGCGGCAAGCAGAAGATCTCACTCGTCCAGAAACCAGATGCGGCAATCGAGATCCTCTCGGAAGGGCCGGTAAACGTCACAGCCAGGAAGGACGTTGCCGTAACGACGTCGACGGGCCAAGTGACCATCAAAGGCAAGAAAGTGTCGGTGGAAGCCCTCTCGGAACTGGAGCTGAAGGGCGCGACGGTGAAGATCTCCGGCAGTGCATCCGCCGAACTGAAAGCTCCGGGCGTCAAGGTGGCGGGGGACGCGACTGCGGAACTTTCGGGCGGGGCAACTACCACGGTCAAGGGCGGTCTGGTCCGCATCAACTGAGTACGGCCAAGGCGCGAACAACGACGGGAGGCAGCGAGGTGGGGCAAGAGTTCATAGGTGCCGGGTGGGCGTTTCCGCTGAGGGCGGACCGGACGGGCAGCATTGCCCTGGTCCGTGATCAGCGCGAAATCGAGGAGAGTATCCACGTCATCCTGGCAACGTCCCCAGGAGAGCGGCCCATGCGGCCGGAGTTCGGCTGCTCTGTCCACGACTACGTCTTCGCGCCCGCGAACGCGGCAACGGCCGGGGACATCGCCTATGCGGTGCGCGTGGCCTTGGACCGCTGGGAGCCCCGGATCACCCTGGAAAATGTAGCCGTCAACTTCGACGGCGTGGATACCGGCCTGCTCCTCATCAACGTGCAGTACACAATCAGGGGCACCAACGATCCCCGCAACCTCGTCTTCCCCTTCTATGTCATTCCGCGCAACGGCGAGGAGGCCGCTTCATAATGCTCCCTTCACCCAACCTTGATGATCGCCGCTTCCAGGACCTGGTGGATGATGCTAAACGCCTGGTGGCCCACTATTGCCCCGAGTGGACTGACCACAACGTCTCGGACCCGGGCGTGACGCTCATCGAAACCTTCGCCTTCATGGTGGACGAGCTGTTTTACCGGCTGAACCGGGTGCCCGACCGCCTGTACGTCGCATTCCTGGAACTGCTCGGCGTCACACTCCATCCACCCACCGCCGCCTCTGTGGAGCTCCTGATGAGGCTGTCTGCGCCGCAGCCCGACGCCGTCGTCATTCCGAAAGGGACTGAGGCCTCGACCCGGCGCACCGAGGAAGAGGAAGCAGTCGTTTTCGCCACGACCCGCGAGCTGACCGTGCCGCCGCGCAGTCTGGCCCATGTTCTGACGCAAGCGGACGGCGCAGCGGCGGTGCCCCGGACTGAGGCGCTGCATGGAGACGGCAGCTTCGCCTGCTTCGGTACGCCGCCGGTGCCCGGAGACGCGCTGCTGTTGGGCTTGAACGATGCCGCGCCTTCATGTGCGGTTGTGCTGCGGTTTGAGTGCGAGGTCAGGGGCGTGGGCGTCAACCCGAACAACCCGCCACTGGTCTGGGAGGCCTGGGACGGCGACTCATGGGTGTCGTGTGATCTGGACAGCGACGGAACTGGCGGCCTGAACCGGGCCGGCGACGTGGTGATTCATTTGCCCCACCGCCATGCGGCATCTGTTCAGGGAAGCACCCGGGCAGGATGGCTGAGGTGCCGTGTTGTGGAGCCGCTTCCCGGCTATCCGTCCTACAGTGCTTCCCCTACTGTTCATTCCGCCGGCGCGTTTACCATTGGCGGCTCCGTTCCCGCTGTCCACGCCGAGGCAATTTACGACGAGGTGGTCGGGATGTCTGAAGGCGTTCCGGGGCAGTCCTTCGAACTGGGCCGGCATCCCGTGCTGCCCGGCGGTGACGACTTCATTGTTGAGGTCGCCGCCGGGTCCGGCTGGGAGGCGTGGACCGAAGTCGACTCCTTTGCCGGATCCGATCCGGGCGACCGGGTGGTGGTGCTCGACCGGACATCAGGGGTGGTGCATTTCCCACCGGCGGTGCGGGAGCCGGACGGTTCCCTCCGCGGCTACGGTGCCGTGCCGCCGGCCGGAAGCCCAATTCGTATTCCGCGGTACAGCACGGGCGGCGGGCCACGGGGGAATGTTGCCGCACGGGCGCTCTCCGTGCTGCGCTCCTCCATCCCCTTCATCAACAGCGTGGAAAACCGCCGCGGCGCCCATGGAGGCGTCGCAGGTGAAACCATCGAGCAGGCAAAGGAACGCGGGCCCCTCGCGCTGCGGACCCGGGACCGGGCCATCACCGCCGAGGACTACGAACAGCTCGCAAGGCGTGCCGCCCCGGACATCGCCCGGGTCCGGTGCATTCCGGCCAATGGCCCCGAGGAGGCCGGCGGCGTAAGGATCCTCGTGGTCCCTGCGGCGGTTCCGGACAAGGACCACCGGCTGACCTTCCGTGATCTCGTGCCTGATGCCGAGACACTTGCCAAGGTCGCCGCGTACCTGGACGAACGGCGTCCCGTTGGGGCGCGGCTGATGGTCGAACCGCCGTTCTACCGCGGTGTCACCGTTGTGGCTCAGCTGACCGCCCGTCCGCGGGTCTCCTCGGAACGCTTGCGTGCGGACGCCCTGCGGGCGCTTTACAGCTACTTCGACCCGATCCGGGGAGGACCCGACGGCGAAGGCTGGCCGTTCGGCCGACCTGTCCATGCCGGTGAAGTGCATGCTGTCCTCCAAAGCCTGTCCGGCACGGAGATCGTCGACGAGGTATACGTCTTTGCCGCTGATCCCCTGACAGGGAAGCGGGGGGAGCCGCAACAGCGCATCGAGGTCAACCGGAATGCCCTGGTCTTTTCGTTTGATCACCGGGTCCGCGTTTCGGAAGGAGCCTAAATTGCGCGGCATGGTCCAGGGGCTGGGTAGTGCGGTGCCGCTGGCGAGCCGTCTTCCGGCGGTCCTGCAGGAAGACGCCTTCCTGCAGCGGTTCCTGCTGGCCTTCGACGACGCGCTTGCCCCGGTGTTCACCACGCTGGACGGGTTGGCGAGCTACCTGGATCCGCGCCTGGCGCCCGAGGATTTCCTGGACTGGCTTGCCGACTGGGTGGGGGTGAGGGTCCACGATTCCTGGTCCACCGCCCAGCGGCGGGACGTCATCGCCCATGCAGCAGAAATCCATCGGCGCCGTGGAACGGTCCCGGGTTTGGCGGATGCCGTCCGGCTGGCCGTCGGCGGAGTACGCGACGTCGTCATCGAGGACAACGGCGGTGCAGGCTGGTCGCAGACGCCCGGGGCAGACCTGCCGGGCCAGGCCGCAGCGAAGCTGCACGTAAAGGTTTACGCCGACGCCGCCAAGGACGTCAGCGTGCCCCGGCTGGAGCGCATCATCAGTTCTGTGAAGCCAGCCCACGTTCCCCACACCGTTGAAGTGCTTTCATCGGCCGGTTCCTCCGAGGCCGACTAGGAGGGGCAGTGTTGATCTGTGGCGAATGCAGTGCGCACAACGCGGACGGGGAGAGTTTCTGCGGTTCTTGTGGAGCTTTCCTCGGCTGGCAGTCACAGGGGGAAGACGGCGGCAAGAAACTGTCCACCGCTGTCCCGCCGCGGGGGCCCCAGACTTCTCCGCAAACGGTGACGCTGCCTCAGATTCCTGTCCCTTCGGGTGGTGTGAAGAACGATCATTCACATGACTCGGCAGGCGGAAGAAGGCGAGCCGCGAGCAGCGGCCCGCATGAGGTGGGCGGCGCCGACCGGCCCGCCCATGGAGACGCCGTCGACGGGCAGCGAACCGCCTCCATCGGAGCTGCAACAACCGAGCCCGTGCCAACGATTGACGAGGAGCCTGCCCCCGTGCAGCCGGGCGAGCTGATCGGCAATGCCCCACCTAAACGTCGCAGGTTTGAGGGGACTTCCCCTGACGCTGGCCCGCTGATCTGCGCCTCATGCGGTACAGGAAATATGGCAGACAGAAATTTCTGCCGGCGGTGCGCTGCCAGCCTGCGGGCCCCGGAACCTGAGGTGGAGCCCGATCAAAGGTTGTCGTGGTGGGTCAGGCTGTTTGGCCGGTCAGGCCAAAAGGCGCTGCCAGCGGGCACTCGGCCACTATGGAAGTCGCGGCGTTTCCCGGTCCGGTTCGTAGCTATCCTCGCAGTCGTCGGGCTGGCCGGCGGCGTGGCGGGCGCCAACAAGGACGCGATCAACGGCGCCCCGCAGAGGATCCTTGATGAATTTTTCAATCATGATCTAGACCCGCTCACTACCGTGGCGTCCGGGAAGATCAACGACGATCGACGACCGGAACTCGCGACGGACCGCTTTGTGGATACCTCCTGGGCAGTGCCGCTCGAGAAAGGCAAAGACGCGAACTTCCTCGAGGCCAAGTTCGAAAAGGACATTCGCCTCGTGTATGTGTTCATCACCGGTCAGCCGTCAAAATACGCACCCCCACCGGGGGAAAAGCAGCCGTCGAAAATCCTGTTATCTGTGCACCACAGGGGTGCCGAGGCCGGGTTGTATCAAGAGATTTACCCCGAAATCGACGTGCCGGCTGACATGCATAGGCATGGCTATTATGTCGGCGCGGACAACGTGGAGTCGGTCCGGCTGACCATCGTCCAGCCGACAACAGGCACAGCTAAATACGTGTCCATTGCAGGTGTCCAGTTCACCGGCCGGTAGTGCTCTCATTTGCCAGACCGGCGTTGAGGGTCTGAAGGCACTCCCAACGCTTTCAGAATGCCCTGGTAACGGCGCTCAGCACGCTCGGCGGCAGCCAGGTCACCGGAAGAACGATAGATGCCAATCAGCGTTCGCCAGGAGTCGTCCCGCCAGGGGTCGATCTCGACGCTTCGCGCTGCGGCGGCAGCCGCATCGGCGGCGTTGCCGAGTGCGAGCTCGAGACCCGCAAGTGTGGCTGCGGCCTCCGCAGCCCGCAGCCTGTACCTTTCGCGTGTGTCGGACAGCCACTCCGCTGGACCATCTTCCGGCAGGACCTCGCCGGCGTAGAGGTCGAGGGCGTGGTGCAGAATCGCGGCGGCCGCCTCCGAATCATGCGCAGACCGCGCCAATGCGGCGTCGCGTACTGCCCGGTCAAACTCCAGCAGGTCGACTCTGGATCGTTCATCGAGAACCAGCGCATAGGCCTCGCCGCGGCGCACCAGGAGCCGGCAGTCCCCTGCCAGCCCGGGAGGCTGCAGGGCGCGACGAAGAGCCGATACGCTGACCTGAAGATTGTGTAACGCAGAGGAGGCGTCCAGGTCCGCCCACAGCGCTTCGGCGAGGCGGTCGCGATGGACGGACCGTCCGGCATGCAGCGAGAGAATCCTGAGGACAGTGCGTGCCTGCGGCCGCACGCGCGACAGGTCGATGTCGACGCCGTTGGCGCGGAGTGAGAATTCCCCGAAGCAGCGGACATCAAGAGACGGCGGCGGGGCAGGGCCGGAACCAGATGTGGCCAGGCCCCCACTCAGCGGCACTGGCTGCTGCGCGGACGCGGTCGGAGCAACTCCCGTCCCGGGGTTCATGGCTATCCAGGTCCACGGTCGGCACACTAGACCCGCGGATTTGGCCGTTTCGGCGGCCGCCTCCATCAGATCCGGGGCTTGGTCCGGCCTGAGCTGCGCCAGGGCTGCGTAGGCAACGGCACGGGCGCCTGGCACGCCCGCGGTACGGGCAAAGGCCTCCGCCGCCGATGCCTCCTCGACGGCCTCGGGCAGATCGTGTGCCGCAGCGACAAGGGCGCGCGCCGAGAGTGTCCACGCCTCGAGTGCGCTCGCCTCTAGCTTGCGGAACTTTTCCGCGAGGGCGTCAAGGGCCGAATAGTCCGGCCTCCCCGTGCGCAGACGCCCAAGAGCAGCTGCAGTGGCAATCAGTGCGGCGCCCCAGTCGTCCCTGTCTTGCTCGCACTTCTCGATGGCTAACTGAACTGCCAGCTGACCGCCTGCGTTCCCCGTCTGGCCGGACAGGACTCCCCGCGCAACGCGGGCGAGCCAGCTGAACCCTAGCCGCTCTGCCCTCCGCTGAACCGAATCTATCTCTTCAGACCGCACGTCTACCCCCGGCGTCGGGTATTCTTCGGCAAAAACAGCCAGGGCCAGTTGGGCGCAAAGGGCCGCAGGCGTCTCATCGTCCGGCTGTTCGGCGCAGCGACGCAGGAACGGCAGGGCACCGCGTTGGTCGCCGGCGATGAGCAGCGCTAGGCCGCGGGCCAGCGTGTCCTCGGCGCCGTTGTGTTTGGTCGTAGACCGTGCCGCCGAGCCTGGGCTTCCATGTAGAGCCGCACGAAGGATGCTGACCGGTCCGCATGCTGGGCCCTGCTGCTCGCCCGTCCACTCGGCGGCAGCCTGCTGAAGGCGAGCCGCCACCTCGTACCAGGGTTGGACAGCTGAGTCTTGCTGGATTGCCGCCGCTGCCAGGCGCGCCTCCCCGGGGTATCCGTCGTCCAGAAGCTGCCGCGCTTTGGCCAAAGCAAAAAGGGCGTCGTTCCGGACGATCGACTCGGGAGTACGCGTTACCCACCCGCACGTGCCTGCCCGGAAGGCATGGCGGCCTGCCCGTTCCATCGTTGAGCGCACGTCGTCCCAGTCCCCGCATTCGGCAAGTACCTGCAGCGCTGCGCCGTAGGCCCCCTCCTGCTCAAGGAGCGTGGCGGTGCGGTGCCGGATATCCTCCGGCGCGGCGGATTCGTCGTCGCGCAGGGTCGAGACCAGGTGTCGTCTTACTACTTCCGGCAGCCTTAACGCCGTTCCGCCGTCGTCGCTCGCGACGATCCCAAGCTGTTCCGCCTCGTGGAGAAGACGGCCGCTGTCGGGGACGCCGAGCAGGGCGTTGCACCGCGACGGCGTCAGGCGTTCCAGCATGCACGTATGCCTCAGCAGCCGTTCCAGCTCCGGTGGGACATCCGCAAAGTAGTGGCGCCGCAGATAGTCATGCGCGTATCGCGGGACGGGATCGAGTGACTCCGCTGCGCGTCGACGTTCAACAGTGGAGCGGCTCTTGGTGGCCACATGGAAAAGATGGAGCGCGGCTGCCCAGCCGTCGGTTCGCTGCGTGAGGCTGTAGACACCGGCACTGCTCAAGGGCTGCTTATACGTGGTCCGGAAAAGCTGTTCGACTTCCGGTGCCCTGAAGCGCAGATCGTCCCATTCCACTTTTACGAACAAGGGGAGTTCGGACCGGGCAAGATTGAATGACGGGGGGCGCCTGCTGCCCAGGAGGAAGTGAACCTGGGGGCAGCCTAACGACAGCAACTGCTCCAATTCTGCCTCGGCACAGGTGCCGGCAACCAGATGCCAGTCGTCCACGACGAAGCACAGCGAAATCGTCAGCGCGTGGGCCATAGCCGCGAGTTCCGGAAAAGACCGGGCACGTTCTCTTTTTGCGGCAGCAGCCACGGCTGCGGCAAATCTGGCCAGCATGCGCCCGGGTTGCGCGTCGGGCGGGCCTGACCGGTGCCAGGCCACCGATTCGAAATTGTGGGCCGCGGCCCAGTGCGTGAGAAGCGTCGTTTTTCCCGCGCCCGGCGGAGCGACCACGAGTCCGAGGCGCGCCGCGCCAGAAGAACCCTGCAGCGCATGGATCAGCCTGGGACGCACCAGCCCAGTCACGGGTGGTGCAGGGGTGAAGAGTCCCCGCGGCGTCATTGCCATGCTGTCCTGCTTCCACAGAAGGTCACGCCCCCCAGCGTGGACTTTAGTGTAGAGCGTCGCCGACGAGGCGAACCAGTATTACTCGGCTTAATAAATGCGTGGCGGCCCTACTCGAAACCGCCCTATTCAAACCTGGAAGGGTCGCCGGTCCCGCGGCGCACCACCTCGGCGGTGCCGCCGGAGAAGTCGACGACGGTGGTCGGCTCGGCGCCGGTGTCGCCGGACTCAATGACAGCGTCCACCACGTGGTCCAGCCGCTCCTTGATCTCCCAGCCCTGGGTCAGCGGGTCCTCCTCGTCCGGCAGCAGCAGCGTGCTGGACAGCAGCGGTTCGCCGAGCTCGGCCAGCAGCGCCTGCACGAAGTTGTGCCGCGGGATCCGCACCCCCACCGTCTTCTTCTTGGGGTGCAGCAACCGGCGCGGAACTTCCTTGGTGGCCGGCAGGATGAACGTGTAGCTGCCCGGCGTGACGGACTTGATGCTGCGGAACACGTCGTTGCCGATGTTGACGAACTGGCCCAGCTGGGCGAAGTCTCGGCAGACCAGCGTGAAGTGGTGCTTGTCGTCCAGCTGGCGGATGGAACGGATCCGGTCCAGAGCCTCCTTGTTCCCCAGCTGGGCGCCGAGGGCGTAGCAGGAGTCGGTGGGGTAGGCGATCAGCCCGCCCGATCGCAGGAGCTGCACGATCTGGGAGATCGCGCGGGGCTGGGGGTCCTCGGGGTGGACATCAAAGAATTTCGCCATGCGCTGAGCCTACGGCCCGGCGTCCATCGGCGCACGCAACACGCAGCGCACCGTGCAGGTTCGCGCCCGGCGTCCAAGCAATGCTCACCCCACGTGCACCTCCAGCACGCGGGCCGCACCCCACCGCGCGTGCCGCCCGGGCCGGCGGACTGGTGGAAGAATGGCGTCATGGCAGGGGAACGGATCGTCATTGGCTTGTCGGGAGGCCTTGAGGGGGAGACCCTGATCCGCCGTGCCGTCAAGGTCCTGGACGGCGCCGGCGGCGGTGCCCTGCTGGCCGTGCACATCCGTTCCGCGGAGGGTGCGTCGGGGGAATCCACCAGCGCCCTCGAGTCCCAGCGCCGCCTGGTGGTGGAGCTGGGCGGCAGCTACCACACCGTCGCCGCCGATGACCCTGTCGAAGCGCTCCTGGGGTTCGCATCCCATGTGGGCGCAACCCGGCTGGTCATCGGCCAGTCGCGCGCGCACCCGGTGTCCCGGCTCCTTTCCGGCGGCACGGAGACGCGGATCATCCGCCGTGCCGACGACCTCGACGTGCAGGTGGTGCCGCATCCTTTGGCCGGACGCGGCACGGGCCGCCGGCGGCAGCGGGACCTCGGCCGCGTGCGCGTCGCCGTCGGCTTCGTGCTGGCGGCCGCCGTCCCCATCCTGATGCAGCTCGCGCTCGCGGTCATCGAGCACAGCGTGGCCACCGCCGTCCTGGTCCAGCTCGCCGGAGCCGTGGCCGTGGCGCTCGTGGGCGGCCTCTGGCCTGCCGTCGCCGGTGCGCTCTGGAGCAGTCTGCTGGTCAACTACTTTTCGACGCCGCCACTCGGTGATCTGGCCATCGGTGACCCGCAGGACCTGCTTTCCCTCGGCGTGTTCGTGGGCGTCTCGGTGGCCGTGGCCGGGGTGGTGGACAGGTCCGCACGCCGTTCCAAGGAGGCCGCCCGGGCGCGCGCCGAGGCGGCCACGCTCGGCGAGCTCGCCCGCGGCGCCACCCGCGCCGAGGATACCGTGGGCAGCCTTCTCGAACAGGCGCTGGACGTCTTCGGGGTCCGCGGCGCCGCACTCTTTAGCGGGGCCGCCTTCGACCCCGCGTCCGGCGCTGGCCCCGGCGCGCGGCTGCTCGCGGGTGCGGGCGAGCTGACGGAGCACGAACGGGAAGGCACGGATTTCGCCGGGCACACCGTGGAACCGGTCGACGACGGCACCTGGCTGGTGCTGTTCGGCAGGACCGTGCCGGCTGCCGACAGCAGCCTGCTCGGCGCCTTCGCCGCGCACGTGCTGGCCCAGCTGGAGCGCCAGCAGCTGGCCGCCAGCCGCCTCGAGGTGCTGCGGCTGGCCGAGGGAAACACCATGCGCACCGCCATCCTGCGTGCCGTCTCGCACGACCTCCGCACGCCGCTCGCCGGGATCAAGCTCGCCGTCGGCGGTCTCCTGCAGACGGCCGTCACGTATCCCCCCGAGGAGATACAGGAGCTGTTGGAAACCATCGACGAATGCTCGGACCGGCTGGACGCCCTGGTGGGCAACCTCCTCGACATGTCCAGGATCACTGCCGACTCGGTCCGTCCCCTGCTGAAGCCCGTTCGGTGGCTCGATGTTGTGCCGCCCGCGCTGCGTGGCCTTCCGGCGGGGAGCGTGCGGGTGGAACTGCCGCCGAACCTTCCCGCCGTCGACGCCGACGCAGTCCTGCTGGAGCGCGTCATCGCCAACATCGCGGAAAACGCGGTCAAGTACGCCCCGGCTTCGGACGTAAAGGTGACGGCGGCGGCCGGTGGCCTCAGTGGCACCGTCCTCAACGGCCACCCGGCGGGTGAACTCCGGATCATCGACCACGGTCGCGGTGTGCAAGGCCGGGACGTGCCCGCTATGTTCCGGCCGTTCCAGCGCCTGGACGACGTGTCCCAGTCCACCGGCGTAGGCCTCGGACTGGCCGTCGCAAGGGGGTTCGTCTCGGCCATGGGCGGCAGCCTGGCGGCTGAGGAGACGCCCGGCGGGGGACTCACCATGGTCATCCGGCTTCCGCTGTCAACGGGGCATGACTCAACCGGGGCCGACGCCGGGACATCCGCCGTCGTTCCCGGCGTTTCAGTTCCGCGCGTGTCACCTGCCGTATCTCCACAGGAGACTGCCCAGTGACGGGCGTCCTCGTTGTGGATGACGACCAGCATCTGCTGAAGGCGTTGCGGATCACGCTGCAGGCGCACGGCTACACCGTGGAGACGGCCGCGGACGGCGAGGCCGCGCTGATGTCTGCCACCCGCAACCCGCCCGGGCTCGTTGTCCTGGACCTTGGACTGCCGGACATGGACGGCGCAG
Source organism: Arthrobacter sp. UC242_113 (assembly GCF_044054585.1). Taxonomy (NCBI): domain Bacteria; kingdom Bacillati; phylum Actinomycetota; class Actinomycetes; order Micrococcales; family Micrococcaceae; genus Arthrobacter; species Arthrobacter sp. UC242_113. The sequence goes on from NZ_CP171968.1 coordinate 1,361,603, forward strand.
CGGTCCTCAGGGAGCTCCGCCGCTGGAGCTCCGCCCCGGTCCTGGTGCTCTCGGCCCGGCACGGCTCATCGGACAAAGTGGACGCCCTCGACGCCGGCGCGGACGATTACATCACCAAGCCCTTCGGGCTGGAGGAACTTTTGGCCCGGCTCCGCGCGCTCCTGCGCCGCGCGCCGGAAGCCGCCGAGCCGTCCACCGTGGACACCGCGGAGTTCAGCGTGGACCTGGGGCGGCGGATGGTCACCCGGAACGGTGAGCCCGTCCGGCTCACTCCCACTGAGTGGAGCATCCTTGAACTCCTGGTGCGGAGCCCGGGCAAGCTCATCACCCAGCAGCAGATCCTGGCAACCGTCTGGGGGCCGGCCTATGAGAAGGAAGCCAACTACCTGCGGGTGTACATGGCCCAGCTCCGGCGCAAGCTGGAGGCGGACACCGGCAACCCGCGCCATCTGCTGACGGAGGCCGGCATCGGCTACCGCTTCCGGCCCTGACCTGCCCTTATGGACATCGGGTGAACTTCCGTGAACCCCCTATGAAGGGAAGCCGGATTCGGGCAACATGTGTAGAGCCGGGCGCCGCACACACCGGGCGCCACACGTACAGCCGAAGGAGAACAGATCGTGTCCACCCTGCTCAACCCGTACCTCAGCTTCCGTGACACCGCCCGCGACGCCATGACCTTCTACCAGTCGGTGTTCGGCGGCGACCTGGCATTGAGCACCTTCGGGGAGTTCCACGCCAGTGAAGATCCTGCTGAGTCGGACAAGATCATGCACGGGATGCTGACCTCGGAGAAGGGTCTCGTGCTCATGGGGGCCGACACCCCCAACTCCATGGACTATTCGCCGGGGAACAACATCTCGGTATCTCTCAGCGGCGACGACGAGGCGGAACTTCGCGGCTACTACGACAAACTCTCCGGCGACGGCGGCACCGTCACAGTCCCGATGGAGAAGGCGCCATGGGGCGACATCTTCGGCATGTGTACCGACAAGTTCGGCATCGCGTGGCTGGTGAACGTCAGCGGAGCCTCGGCAGCTCCGGCCCCCTAGCGGGTAACGCCAGGAACGGGGCCCACGCCGGCGAGGGACCCGGCCTGAGCTTGCGAAGGCTGGGAGCCGGTGGGGACTTGCGAGGTTAGGGCGCGGGTGGGGAGGAACCGGGCGGCGACCATACCCACTCGCGGATGCCGGGCAGGTCCTCGAAGTGCTCCCGGATGTAGTCGGCATGGGCGTCCAGCTGCTGGTTGCAGTGATCGGCCAGTGCCTCCGCGCCTTCGAACTGCCGCGGCATCCGGCGTAGCGCCTCCAGCGCCAGGTGGTAGCGGCTCATCCGGTTGACCACCACCATGTCGAACGGCGTGGTGGTGGTGCCCTGCTGGCTGTAGCCGCGGACGTGGAACCGGTCCGGGTTCGGCCGGCCGTGCAGGAGCTGGTGGAACGAGCGGGCGTAGCCGTGCCATGCCACCACCACCTCGCATGTGTCGGTGAACAGGGAGGTGAACGTGCCGTCGTCGAGCCCGTGCGGGTGCACGTCGCGGGGCGGCAGGACCATGGCGTCCATGACGTTCACCACGCGGACGGTGGCATCGGGAACGTGGCGCTGCAGCAGCCAGGCCGCCGCCAGCGCCTCCTCGGTGGGGATGTCGCCGGCGCACGCGAGCACAACGTCCGGTTCCGTGCCGCTGCCGTCCTCGTTGCCGGCCCACTCCCAGCGGGAGGCTCCGGCCTCTGCATGCGCCCGGGCTTCCGCCAGGGTCAGGTACTGGGGGTGCGACTGCTTGTCGACGACGACCAGGTTCACGTAATCCTTGCTGAGCAGGGCGTGTTCTGCCGCCGCCAGCAGTGTGTTGGTGTCCGGCGGCAGGTAGATTCTCGTCACCTCGCCGGACAGGGACAGAACGGTGTCTATCAGGCCCGGGCCCTGGTGGCTGAAGCCGTTGTGGTCGTTGCGCCAGCAGGTGGAGGTCAGCAGGATGTTCAGGCTGGGCACTGGCGAGCGCCATTCCAGCTCCCGGGCGTGCTGCAGCCACTTGGCGTGCTGGACGGTCATGGAGGCGCTGACCATGGCGAAGGCCTCGTAGCTGGCGAAGAACCCGTGCCGCCCGGTCAGCAGGTAGCCTTCCAGCCAGCCCTGGCACAGGTGCTCCGAGAGCACCTCCATGACGCGGCCGTCCGGAGAGACGTGGTCGTCCCCGCCGTCGCTATCCCTAGCGTTCCCCGGCAGCATCAGGCAACGGTCGGTGGCCTCAAACACGGCGCCCAGCCTGTTGCTGTTGGTTTCATCCGGGCAGAACAGCCGGAACCGCGGGTTGTCCTCCGTGCCCCTGTAGAGGTCGCGGAACAGCTCGCCCAGCGGCTTGGTGGTTTCGATGCTGGTTGAACCGGGCTGGCCGGGGTCGACGGCGTACTGGGCGAGGTCCGGAATGTCCAGCGGGACTGACGGCTGGCCGTTCGCCCACGGCGCCGCTCCCATCCGGAGCCTGCCTTCGGGCGCCAAAGCAGCCAGTGCGGGGAGGAGCCGGCCGTCGTCGTCGAACAGGGATTCGGGCTGGTAGGAACGCATCCATTGCTCCAGCAGCGCCAGGTGCTCCGGGTTGTCCCTGACACCGGACAGGGGAACCTGGTGCGCACGGAACGTGCCTTCCACCGGGGTGCCGTCCACGGTCTCCGGCCCAGTCCAGCCCTTGGGGGTCCGCAGGATGATCGCCGGCCAGCGTGGCGCCGTCGCGCGAGTACTGCCAGAGCCGTTACTGCCAGGGCCGGAAGCGCCGGAACCGGCGCCCCGGGCGGCCTGCTGGATGTCCCGGATGGTGGCATATGCATTGTCCATGGCGGTGGCCAGGGCCCGGTGGACCTTCTCGGGCTGGTCCCCGGACACTGTCACGGGTTCCCAGCCGTTGGCGCCTAGCAGTGCCTCCACGTCCGCGTCGGGGCGGCGTCCCAGGACTGTAGGGCCGGAAATCTTGGCCCCGTTCAGGTGCAGGATGGGCAGGACCGCGCCATCCCGCGCGGGGTTTAGGAAGAACGGAGCCGTCCACGAGGCGGCCAGCGGACCGGTCTCGGCCTCGCCGTCGCCCACCACACAGGCCGCGATGAGATCCGGGTTGTCCATCACCGCGCCGGTGGCGTGCATCAGCGAGTAGCCCAGCTCGCCGCCCTCGTGGATGGACCCGGGGGTGGCCGGGCCCACGTGGCTGCCCACACCGCCCGGCGTCGAGAACTGCCGTGCCAGCCGGCGCAGCCCCCCGGCGTCGCGGCTGACCTCAGGGTAGATCTCGGAATAGCTGCCCTCGAGGTAGACGTTGGCCACCACCGACGGTCCGCCGTGCCCCGGGCCTGCGATGAACAGGACCTCGGCCGAGGTGTTCCTGATCAGCCGGTTCAGGTGGGCGTAGATCAACGACAGCCCTGGGCCGGTGCCCCAGTGCCCCAGCAGCCGCGGCTTGATGTGCTCCGGCCGCAGCGGCACCCGAAGCAGTGCATTGTCCTGGAGGTAGATCTGGGCCACCGTCAGGTAGTTCGCCGCGCTCCAGTAGCGGTGGAGAAGGTCCAGTTCGTCGTCCGAAATTTCCCCGTTTGCTCCGGCCATACCCATGGATTGCCTTCCGTCGGATCCCGCTCCAGCGCTGACGGGCACAGTCTACCCCGGGCGTTTTGACCGCCCTCAGATCCACTCCTGGGCCGCGGGACCGGCCGTTGGACCTGTTGTTCTCCGCAGGCCTTGCCCGGCCTGGCCGGGGTTCCGTAGCGTTGCAGGCGTGAGCGTTTTGCAGGCGTGGGAGGAACGCCGTGGGAATTGCCGAGCCGAATGGGGACACCGCGCTAAAGGGAGACACCGGGAACAGGGTGACCCTCTACCTCGATGTCGACGGCGTCGTGTGCCCGTTCGGCCCCACGGGCACCACGCCGTGGGGCTCGGCCTGGCATTACACCTTCGCCGGGATGCTGGAAGTTGCCTATGCGGCGGAGCTGGTGGTTGCCCTGAACCGGCTGTCTCTGCAGCCCGGACTCCGCTGCGTCTGGCTCACCAGCTGGGAGGAACTGGCGCCCGCCGTACTCTGCCCGGTCACCGGCCTGGAGGGAAGCTCGTGGCCGGTGCTTACCGCGGACGGGGCGGGCAGCGGCGCCGAATGGTGGAAGCTGGAAGCCATTCAGGCGGATGTGGGCAGGAACACGCCGGAGCGGATCATCTGGGTGGACGACCAGCTCGCCTTTGAAGGCCGCGCGCAGGCATGGGCCAGGATCCTTGGCCGCCGTGCCTTGCTGGTTTCACCTGACCCCCGGTCCGGACTGTCGCCGCGTCACCTGGAGGCCATCCGTGCCTTCTCCCTGCCCCCGGACCGGCAGGTGTGACTGTGAGTTTGTGCGGTGCAGCTTTGACCTCGTCTGCAGGACGCGTACCATCGATAAGGTTTCAAGCCCGCTCTGCAGCTCCGCTACCCCCACCCCCAGACGTTTTCTTAAACAGCGGGTGAACTATGCTGTGCAGTGCAGGCAGGGGAAGTGGAACTGCTGTACGTAGACTCTGCAGATTGGGCAACAGGTGGACATCACCTTCATGGTGGCGCTGGTCATTGCGCTGGCGTTATTTTTCGACTTCACGAACGGTTTCCACGACACCGCAAACGCGATGGCCACGCCCATCGCCACCGGTGCCATCAAGCCGAAGACTGCGGTTGCCCTCGCGGCGGCCCTCAACCTCGTCGGGGCCTTCCTGTCCACGGAAGTCGCGAAAACGGTCTCCGGCGGCATCATCCGCGAGGGGTCCGGGGGGGTCCGAAATCACCCCGGACATTATTTTTGCCGGCCTCATGGGCGCCGTGCTCTGGAACATGATCACCTGGCTCAAGGGACTGCCCTCCAGTTCATCCCATGCGCTCTTCGGGGGCCTCATTGGTGCCGCGATCATCGGCATCGGATTCCACGCCGTCAACCTTGAGACGCTGCTGCAGAAGGTCATTCTGCCCGCCATCTTCGCCCCGGTCATTGCCGGGCTTGTGGCCTACGTCTGTACCCGCATCGCCTATGCGCTCACGGCCCGCCATGATCCGGAGACGGGCAGCAAGCTCACCCAGAAGCGCGGCGGTTTCCGGACCGGCCAGGTCTTCACCTCCAGCCTGGTTGCCCTGGCGCACGGCACCAACGACGCCCAGAAGACCATGGGCATCATCACCCTGGTGCTCATCTCGGCAGGAACGCAGCAGCCCGGCTCCGGCCCGCAGCTGTGGGTGATCACGGCGTGCGCACTCGCCATCGCCATCGGAACCTACGCCGGCGGCTGGCGGATCATCAGGACCATGGGTGCCGGACTCACCGAAGTAAAGCCCGCCCAGGGCTTCGCGGCAGAGTCGAGCACAGCTTCCGCCATTCTGGCCTCCTCGCACCTGGGCTTTGCCCTGTCCACCACCCAGGTGGCCTCCGGTTCAGTGATCGGTTCCGGCATGGGCCGCAGGGGCACCACGGTGCGCTGGGGCATGGTGGGGCGCATCGCCCTCGGCTGGCTCTTCACACTGCCCGCCGCGGGCATAGTCGGTGCTTTGACCGCGCTGCTGGTCAAGACCGGGGTTGTCGGCGTGGTGATTGCGGCAGTGGCCGGCATCGGCGCCGTGCTGTACATGTTCCTCGTATCCCGCAAATCCCAGGTGGGCCACCACAACGCCGTCGAGGTCGAAGAGGCCGGGCAGGCAGTCCGCTTCGCGAAGAAGAAGGCCCTCGCCAGGGCACGCGCCGCTGAGCGCGCCAAGAACAAAAACCTGAAGGGCCCGCAGCGATGAAGTGGTTGGAACTCCTCACCGTAGCCGGCGCCACACTCGTCGCCGCCGTGACCGTAGTGGTCCTCTATTCCCTCGGCGTCCGGCTGACCGCCATCGCCGGTGACCGCCAGGTGGCCGCGCCGGCGTGGGTCAAATACCTCTCCTACGCCTGCTTTGGACTCTGCGGCATCGCCGTGATGTTCGGGCTGTACCTGATCATTCCGTACTTCAGCGGCTAACCGGGCGGGTCCGGCGCTCTGGGAACGCTGAGCCGGAATGGCTAGGCTGGGCCCATGCCCAGTGTCCAGTATTACGTTGCGTCCTCCCTCGACGGATTCATCGCCACGGCAGACGACGACCTTGCCTGGCTGCTGCAGTTCGACGGCTTCGAAGGCGGCAAGGAAAGCTACGACGCCTTCATGTCCGGCGTCGGCTGCATTGTCATGGGAGGGACCACTTACGAGTGGCTGATGGAGCACGAACCCGGGAACTGGCCTTACCCCGGCACGCCCTGCTGGATCTTCACCCACCACGAGTTCACCGCCCCGCCGGGAGCTGACATTACGTTCGTGCGTGGCGAGGTGACCGAATTCATCGACGACCTCCGGCGTGACGCTGCCGGCCAAAACATCTGGGTGGTGGGCGGCGGCGAGCTCGCCGCCCAGTTCGCCGGCGCCGGCCTCCTGGACGAACTGATCGTCTCGATCATCCCCGTGGTGCTCGGCGGCGGTAAACGGCTGCTTCCCATCGTCCAGGGCCCGACGGCGCCACTTGAGTTGCAGGAGGCGCGTCCCCAGGGGCGGGGGATCGTGGAGCTCCGGTACCGCTGGCCTGAGCGTCCGGGTTTTTCAGAGCGCTAGGGTGTTTCAGAGCGCCAGGGTGTTTGGGCTCTACCGGATGAGGTTGGTGATGCGGGCCGTGGACAGCCGGCGCCCCTGTTCGTCGGTCATCACGATTTCGTGAGTGGTCAGCGTGCGGCCCAGGTGGATGGCGGTGCACGTTCCGGTTACCGTGCCCGCGGAGACCGCGCGGTGGTGGGTGGCTCCAACCTCGATGCCCAGCGCCTGGCGGCCGGGGCCGGCGTGCATTCCGGCGGCAAACGATCCGAGGGTCTCGGCCAGCACCACGTGCGCGCCGCCGTGCAGGATCCCGGCCACCTGAGTGTTCCCCTCCACCGGCATAGTGGCAACGCACCGTTCAGGGCCCATCTCAAGGAACCGGATCCCCATCTTCACCACGAGGGCGCCGATGCCGTACTCGGCGAGCCAGTCGTGCAGGTGCTCGGGGACGCCGGCCTGAAACAGCTCCTCCCGAAAGTCGGCTGCGGCCGCGGCTTCCACCGCGTCGGGCGCCTCGACCGCCGCATCTGCTGATGCGCCGGCCTTTGTGGGACTGGCCTCACCGGCAGGGCCGGGCGTGAAATTGTCCATCATGGCAACTAGGCTGGCACCTGTGAGTGAAACAACCAAACCGGCCCTAATCCCGTCCACAACCCAGACCCTTCAGGACATTGCGGTGTCCTCGGCTGACGCCCCGTCGGTGTCGGCCACCGAGGGACCCGTCGTTCCCCTGACGGAGCAGCCCCGGCTTCTGGTGCTGGACGGGCACTCCATGGCCTTCCGGGCGTTCTTTGCCCTCCCGGCCGACAAGTTCTCCACCGCCCGGGGCCAGCACACCAACGCGATCCACGGCTTCACGTCCATGCTCATCAACCTGATCAAGGAGCAGAAGCCCACCCACATCGCGGTAGCTTTCGACGTCTCGGACGACACCACTCACCGCAAGGCCGAGTACAGCGAGTACAAGGGCGGCCGCAACGAGACGCCCCGCGAAATGAGCGGCCAGATCGACCTCATTGACCAGGTCATGGGCGCCTGGGGCATTAAGACCATCAAGATGCCCGGCTACGAGGCGGACGACATCCTGGCCACGCTCGCAGCCATGGGTGAAAAGGCCGGCTTCGAAGTCCTGCTCGTGTCCGGCGACCGCGACGCCTTCCAGCTCATCACGGACAACGTGTTTGTGCTGTACCCCAGGAAGGGCGTCAGCGACATCCCGCGTATGGACGCCGCCGCCATCGAGGCGAAGTACTTCGTCAGCCCCTCCCGGTATTCGGACCTCGCCGCCCTGGTGGGGGAGACCGCTGACAACCTGCCGGGCGTCCCGGGCGTCGGACCCAAGACGGCAGCCAAGTGGATCAACCTCTACGGCGGCCTCGAAGGAGTGCTGGAACACGTCGATGCCATCGGCGGGAAGGTGGGGGACGCGCTGCGGGACAACGTGGACGCGGTCAAGCGCAACCGCAAGCTGAACCGGCTGCACACCGACTTGGACCTCCCGGTGACGCTGGACGAGCTGGCTGATCCGCGGCCCGACCAGAAAGCTGTCGAGGAGCTCTTCGACGAGCTCGAGTTCAAGACGATCCGCACCCGCCTCTTTGATCTGTACGCGAGCGAGGCGCCTGCGCCGGAGCGCGAGCCCTTGGAGACCAGGGATTTCGCCGCGCTGACGGAGGCGGACTCGCTCCGGGCCTTCCTCGAGGCAGGGGCCGGGCACCGGTCCGCCCTCGCAGTGGACGTGCTGCCCGGCAGGATTGGCGAGGACGCGGACGCGGTCGCCATCGTGCGGGACGATGCTGCCGCCTATGTGGACCTCACCGTGCTGGACGCGGACGCCGAAAATGTGCTGGCCGAGTGGCTCCGCGACGCGGGATCCCCGAAGGTGATGCATGGCTACAAGGCTGCCCTGAAGGCGCTGGCCAACCGCGGGTTCGGCCTGGAGGGCGTGGTGGACGACACCTCCATCTCCGGCTACCTCATCCAGCCCGACCGCCGCACGTACGAACTGGCCGAATTGGCCCAGTTCCACCTGAACATCCACATCACCCCTGAGGCGGCCAAGGCGGGCCAGCTGGAGCTGGCGTTCGACGATGACGACGCCGCGGCGTCCGGCGCGCTGGTCCAGGTGGCCGCCGTCGTCCATAAGCTCAGCCGGTTCTTCGAATCGGAACTGAGGGACCGCAAGGCCGAGGACCTGCTGGCCACGCTGGAGCTGCCGGTGGCCCGGGTCCTCGCGGACATGGAGAAGACCGGCATCGCCGTCTCCATGGAGCTGATGGACGAACAGCTGGCGGACCTGGCCAGGGTGATCGACGACGCCCAGGAACGGGCGTTCGCCGCGATCGGCCACGAGGTGAACCTCGGTTCGCCCAAGCAGCTGCAGACGGTTCTCTTCGAGGAGCTGCAACTGCCCAAGACCAAGAAGATCAAGTCCGGGTACACCACGGACGCCGCATCGCTGAAGAACCTGCTGGAGAAGACCGGGCATGAATTCCTGGTCCAGCTCATGGCCCACCGCGAATCGGCGAAGCTGCGGCAGATGGTGGAAACGCTGAAGAAGTCCGTGGCCGAGGACGGGCGCATCCACACCACCTACGCCCAGAACGTGGCCGCCACCGGCCGCATCTCCTCCAACAACCCGAACCTGCAGAACATCCCGATCCGCAGTGAGGAGGGCCGCCGCGTGCGCGGCATCTTCGTGGTCAGCGACGGCTACGAGTGCCTGCTGTCCGCGGATTACTCGCAGATCGAGATGCGCATCATGGCGCACCTGTCCGGGGACGCCGGCCTGATCGAGGCCTACCGCGAGGGGGAGGACCTGCACCGCTTCGTCGGCTCGTCCATCTTCCACGTGCCGCCGGCTGACGTGACCAGCGCGATGCGCTCCAAGGTTAAGGCCATGTCCTATGGCCTGGCCTACGGGCTGACGTCCTTCGGGCTGTCCAAGCAGCTCGAGATCTCGGTGGACGAGGCCAGGAACCTCATGAAGGACTACTTCGACCGGTTCGGTGCCGTGCGGGACTACCTCCGCGGCGTGGTGGACCAGGCCAGGGTGGACGGCTACACCGCGACCATCGAGGGCAGGCGCCGTTACCTGCCGGACCTCACCAGCACGGACCGGCAGCTGCGGGAGAACGCCGAACGCATCGCACTGAACTCGCCCATCCAAGGCTCCGCGGCGGACATCATCAAGCGCGCCATGCTGGGCGTGCACTCGGAACTGGCCGCGCAGGGGCTTAAAGTCGCGCATGCTGCTGCAGGTCCACGACGAACTGGTGCTGGAAGTGGCGAACGGCGAACGGGAGGCAGTCGAAAAGCTCGTCACGGAGCAGATGGCTGCCGCCGCGGAACTCAGCGTTCCGCTGGAAGTCCAGATCGGTGTCGGCACCAGCTGGTACGACGCCGGCCACTAGCCTTAGCGGCCAGGGCCGGCCGCCGCGGGCACTTCAGCGTGCCTGTGGCGGGCCGGCGGTCCGTTGGCTAGGCTCGGGGTTGTGTCTAATCTGAGCGCTGACTATGAAATTCGTCGGTTCCAAGCGGCGGCCAAAGACGATCCTGCGTACGCGGAGTCGGTTGCCTGGATGCAGGCGGTAGCCTTCGGCTTCCACGATGCCCGCCGCAGCGACGAACGCGTGGACAAGAGCATCGAGCTGCAGCGAACCGACGGGCGCGTCATGACCGGGGTGTACCAGGCCGGAGCGGTGCCCTGCCATTCGCTCGGAGCCGACGTGCCCGTCGCCACTTTCGGGACCATGACCAAAACACTGAACATCGGCTTTGGCCGGTTGCTGGACACCCGGCTGGTGACCGCCGTGACGGTACGCACCTCCCACCGGCGCCGCGGCCTGCTGCGCCGCATGATGGGGGAGGACCTGGCCCTGGCCCGGGAGGAAGGCCTCGCGATGGCGGCCCTCACGGCGTCCGAGGCCTCGATCTATGGCCGGTTCGGGTTTGGCGTGGCAACGTCCGAGCAGTCCATGAAGGTGGACACCACAGCGCGTTTCCGGCTTAACCACACCCCCGTGGGCAGCGTCGAGGTGGCCGACCCCAAGGTGCTGCTGGACCTGGCCCCGGAGGTCTTCGACCGTCTGCACCGCAGCACGCCCGGATCCATCGGCCGGCACGAGTTCTACCGGCAGTTCGCCTCCGGATCCGTCAGCCGCGACGGCGGCGAGGACCCGAAGGTCAAGGTGGCCCTGCACTACGGGCCCGGCGGCGACGTGGACGGCTACGTCTCGTACAGGTTTGCCGGCTGGTCCAGCACCCCGTACACCATGGAAGTCGTGGACCTGGTCGCGGCGACCGGAGCGGCGTACCTCGAGCTGTGGCAGTATCTGGCCGCCATCGACCTGGTGGACCGGGTCACCTGGGAGGAAGCGCCGGTGGACGACACGCTGCGGTGGGCCCTCGAGGACGCGCGCTGCGTGGAGGCCTCGGAAGCGCGGGACATGCTCTGGCTGCGGATCCTCGACGTGAAGCAGGCCCTGGAAGCCCGCCACTACCCGGCGGACGGGCGGCTGGTGCTCAAAGTCGCCGACTCCCTCGGCCTGACCGGCGGCACCTTTACCTTGGACGCTGACGGCGGCGGCGCAGTGGTCACGGCAGGAGACGGCGGCGCACCGGAGCTCATCGCACCGGAGCTCAGTGCACCGGAGCTCATCGCACCGGAGCTCACTGCGCCGGATCGCAGCACACCGGACCTTGAGCTGGATGTCGCGGCGCTGTCCGCCATCTACCTCGGCGGGGTCAGCCCCGTAACCCTGGCCGCGTCGGGACGCATTCTGGAGCACACGCCGGGCGCGGCGTTCCGCGCCGCCCGCATGTTCGCCGTCGAACGTCCGCCGCACTGCCTGACGCACTTTTAGCGCTTTGACCCCGGTTGGCGCTTGCCACTAGAATAAACGGGCGTGTACTACGTGCATGCTTTTTCTTTAATCCACAAAATCAGGATGACCAGGCACTTCCCTGCGAAGTGCCCGCACCTGCGCCTGCGTTCCATAACGCAGGCGCGGCGGTTTGCCTGACCGACTAACTATCCACAACGGAGCCCCTACTACATGACCATCACCTCCACCGAGAAGCCCGGTACCCCCGTAGTCGCGATCAACGACATCGGTACCGCTGAGGACTTCCTCGCAGCTGTCGACGCGACCATCAAGTACTTCAACGACGGAGACCTCGTCGAAGGTACCGTCGTCAAGGTCGACCGCGACGAAGTTCTGCTCGACATCGGTTACAAGACCGAAGGTGTCATTCCCTCCCGCGAGCTTTCCATCAAGCACGACGTTGACCCCGGAGACGTCGTCTCCGTTGGCGATCAGGTCGAAGCCCTGGTGCTCACCAAGGAAGACAAAGAAGGCCGCCTGATCCTCTCCAAGAAGCGTGCTCAGTACGAGCGTGCCTGGGGCGACATCGAGAAGGTCAAGGAAGAAGACGGTGTTGTCACCGGTACCGTCATCGAGGTTGTCAAGGGTGGTCTTATCCTCGACATCGGTCTGCGCGGCTTCCTGCCCGCATCCCTCGTCGAGATGCGCCGTGTGCGCGACCTGGCTCCGTACATCGGTCAGCAGATCGAAGCCAAGATCATCGAGCTGGACAAGAACCGCAACAACGTCGTCCTGTCCCGCCGTGCATGGCTCGAGCAGACCCAGTCCGAGGTCCGCTCCACGTTCCTCAACAAGCTGGAAAAGGGCCAGGTCCGTCCCGGCGTCGTTTCCTCCATCGTCAACTTCGGTGCCTTCGTGGACCTGGGCGGCGTAGACGGCCTCGTTCACGTTTCCGAGCTGTCCTGGAAGCACATCGACCACCCGTCCGAGGTTGTCGAAGTCGGCCAGGAAGTCACCGTCGAGGTCCTCGAGGTCGACCTGGACCGCGAGCGCGTTTCCCTGTCGCTCAAGGCTACGCAGGAAGATCCGTGGCAGACCTTCGCCCGCACCCACGCCCTCGGCCAGGTTGTTCCGGGTAAGGTCACCAAGCTCGTTCCGTTCGGTGCGTTCGTTCGCGTCGAAGACGGCATCGAAGGCCTCGTTCACATCTCCGAACTGGCTGTCCGCCACGTTGAGCTGGCTGAGCAGGTTGTCTCCGTTGGCGACGAACTGTTCGTCAAGGTCATCGACATCGACCTCGAGCGCCGCCGCATCTCCCTCTCCCTCAAGCAGGCGAACGAGGGCGTTGACGCCGACAGCACCGAGTTCGATCCCGCTCTGTACGGCATGGCCGCAGAGTACGACGAAGAGGGCAACTACAAGTACCCGGAGGGCTTCGACCCGGAGTCCAACGAGTGGCTTGAAGGCTACGAGAACCAGCGCGCCGCCTGGGAGCAGCAGTACGCTGACGCCCAGACCCGCTGGGAAGCCCACAAGAAGCAGGTTTCCCAGCACGCTGCCGACGACGCTGCTGCAGCAACGTCCGGTGAGAGCGACTCCGGCACCACCAGCTACTCCTCCGAGCCGGCTGCCACCGATTCCGGTGCAGGCACGCTTGCTTCGGACGAGGCGCTTGCCGCTCTGCGCGAGAAGCTGACCGGCAACTAATTGCCCGGCATTAGCTAATTGCCACTGAAAAGGTGGCCGTCCCCGAGAGGGGGCGGCCACCTTTTTGTTTACCGGCGGGTTGTGGAGCCGGTTGCCTGAATAGGCGGTGTCAGGCGGTCTGGCCGGCGTGCTCGCCTTCGGCGATCTCCTCCAGCACCTTGTCGTTGAATGCGGGAAGGTCGTCTGGCTTCCTGCTGGTCACGAAGCCCTGGTCCACCACGACTTCCTGGTCGCTCCAGTTGGCGCCCGCGTTCCGCAGGTCCGTGGCCAGCGTGTGGTAGGAAGTGAGGTTCCTGCCCTTGACGACGCCCGCATCGATGAGCAGCCAGGGGCCATGGCAGATGGCCGCCACCGGCTTGTGCTGTTCAAAGAAGCTGCGGGCAAACGCCTGCGCATCCTTGTCCACCCTGAGGTGGTCTGCGTTCACCACGCCGCCCGGGATCACCAGTGCGTGGAAGTCCGCGGCGTTTGCGTCCTTCAGGGTCAGGTCGACGTCGAAGGTATCGCCCTTTTCGACGCCCTCAAAACCCTGGAGCTTTCCGTTCTTCGGAGCCACCAGGACAGGTTCGCCGCCGGCGTTCTTCACGGCGTCCCACGGGCTGGTCAGTTCAACCTGCTCCACGCCGTCCGTCAGCAGGAAGGCAACCCTCCTGCCGGTGATGTCGTGCTCTGACATGCGTCCTCCTTTTCCGTGTGGTGCCTTACAGGTCCACCCTAGAAAAGCGCAAAGTCATAAGCAAGCTGATGATTCTTTCTGCCAGCCGCCCGTCTTGGCTACCGTCAGTGCGGAACGTCAATCCACTCCGGGTCCTCTCGCTGGAGGGCCGCACTTCCGGCGGTCAGGGCGGCCAGCCGGTCGGCCGCCGCGGCCAGGTCTTCGGGCGCGTCCGGCAGCGCGAGGCGCAGCACCGTGGACTGGGCTTCGTAGCCGGTCTCTGCCATCGCATAGCCCGCGCTGCGCAGGTCATTCTCGAGACGCCCTGCCGCGGCGTGGGGTACGCGGACGGCACAGATCCGCAGCCGCCGGCGCTGCACCAGCGGTGCCAGCTCCAGCGCCGTCGCAACTGATTCGGAGTACGCGCGCACCAGCCCGCCGGCCCCCAGCAGGATCCCGCCGAAGTAGCGCACGACGACGGCACTTACGTCACTGAGGTCCGTCACCCCGGGTGCGGTTTCCCGCCGGAGCAGGGCCTCCAGCATCGGGATTCCGGCGGTGCCGGAGGGTTCGCCGTCGTCGCTGGATCGCTGGATGTCCCGGTCCGGCCCCAGAACAAACGCGGAGCAGTGGTGCCGGGCGTCATGGAACTCACGGCGGAGTTCAGACACCAACGCGCGGGCATCCTCTTCGGTCCCCGCACGGCGCATGACGGTGATGAACCGGGAGCGCTTGATCTCGATCTCATGGCGGAAGCCGTCTCCGGCAGCCAGCGTGGTGTACGCGGAGGCCCTGCTCTCATGCTCTTGCACCGCCCAAGTCTAGGACATGGGCCCACGCCGCCAGGGTGCCCTGTCCGAGCGGAGCGAGGTTAGGGAGGCGGTGGGGATTAGTCTTGGGGAGTGCTGAAGATTGGGTTGACGGGCGGCATCGCCTCGGGGAAGTCCTTGGTGGCAACGCGCCTGGAAGAACTGGGGGCGGTACTCGTCGATGCCGACGCGATCGCCCGTGAAGTGGTGGAACCGGGAACTCCTGGGCTGGCCGCCGTCGTGGAAGCGTTTGGTCCGGACATCCTCGACGGCGAGGGGAGGCTCGACCGGCCGCGCCTCGGGGCCATCGTGTTCCAGGAGCCGGAACGGCGTGCCGAGCTCAATGGCATCGTCCATCCGCTGGTGCGCGCGCGCGCCGCGGCGGTGATTGCGGCCGCACCGGCGGACGCGGTGGTGGTCCAGGACATCCCGCTCCTGGTGGAAACCGGACAGCAGAAGAACTTCCACCTCGTGCTGGTGGTGGATGCGCCCGAGGATGTCCGGCTAGAGCGTATGACCGGGCACCGCGGGATGACTGAAGCGGACGCCCGTTCACGGATGGCCGCCCAGGCGTCCCGCCAGGACCGGCTCGCCGCTGCGGACGTGGTCCTTCCCAACGCCGGTACGCGCGAGGAACTGCTGTCTTTGGTGGACGGGCTGTGGGACGGGCGGCTCGTGCCCTTCGCGCGGAACATCAGCCAGGCCGCGGTGGCCGGCCGCAGCGGCGCCCCGCTCCTGGTGGCCCCGGACGCCGATTGGCCGCGCCAGGCTGCCGGCCTGGCGGAGCGGCTAAAGGCTGCCGCCCCGGAGGACGTGCTGGCCGTGGACCACATCGGGTCGACGTCGGTTCCCGGCCTCGAGGCGAAGGACGTCATCGACCTGCAGCTTGCGGTCGTTGATCTAGCGACGGCGGACCGGATTGCGCCCCTGCTGGCTGCCGCGGGCTTCCCGCTCTGGCCGGGCGTCCTGATGGACAGCCCCCACGGGCCCTTTGACCCCGCTGCCTGGTCCAAGCGCCTGCACGGCAACGCCGATCCGGCCCGTCCGGTGAATCTTCATGTCAGGGTGGCCGGTTCGCCCGGCTGGCGGTTCGCGCTCTGCTTCCGCGACTGGCTGCGCGCCGAACCAGCGGCACGGGAGGAGTATGCCGCGGAGAAGCGCAGGGTGGCCGCCCTGCATGCCGCCGACGCCAACACGTCCGGCTACGCCGACGGCAAAGAGGCCTGGTTCCGCGACGTCGGGGCTCCCGGAATGGAACGGTGGGCCGAAAGCAGCGGCTGGCAGCCGCCGTCGTACGTTTCCCGCTCCGCCAGCGCGGGTCAGCGCTGAACCCAGTACAGCCCAAAGCGGAATCAGGAGTTCCTGTCAGTGCCCGGCTGTAGATTAGATGCATGAGTCTTGCGCAGGAGGTCAACCGAGTCGTCGCGCCCTTCGAGGTCATCAGCGAGTTCAAGCCGGCCGGTGACCAGCCGGCGGCCATCGCCGAACTCACCGAGCGTATCAAGAACGGTGAAAAGGACGTGGTGCTGCTCGGTGCCACCGGCACCGGTAAGAGCGCCACTACGGCGTGGCTGGTGGAACAGATCCAGCGGCCCACGCTGGTGATGGTCCAGAACAAGACCCTGGCTGCCCAGCTGGCCAACGAGTTCCGGGAGCTGCTGCCCAACAACGCCGTGGAGTACTTCGTCTCCTACTACGACTACTACCAGCCTGAGGCGTATGTGGCGCAGACGGACACCTTCATCGAGAAGGACTCCTCCATCAATGAGGAAGTGGAGCGGCTCCGGCACTCCGCCACCAACGCCCTGCTGACCCGCCGCGACGTGATCGTGGTGGCCACGGTGTCCTGCATCTACGGCCTCGGTACGCCGGAAGAGTACATCGCCGGCATGGTGACGCTGCGCAAGGGCGACGAAATGAACCGGGACCATTTGCTCCGGAAGTTCGTTTCCATGCAGTACGTGCGTAATGACATGGACTTCCACCGCGGCACCTTCCGTGTCCGCGGCGATACCGTGGAAATCATCCCCATGTACGAGGAACTGGCCATCAGGATCGAGTTTTTCGGGGACGAGATTGAGAACATCCACACGTTGCACCCGCTGACCGGTGAAGTGATCCGGGACGAGGAGGAAATGTATGTCTTCCCGGCCTCGCACTATGTTGCCGGACCCGAGCGTATGGCCCGGGCCATCAAGCGGATCGAGGACGAACTCGCCGACCGGCTGAAGGTCCTGGAAAGCCAGAACAAGCTCGTTGAATCGCAGCGGCTGCGGATGCGCACCACGTACGACCTCGAGATGATGCAGCAGATGGGCTTCTGCAACGGCATCGAGAACTACTCGTCGCACATTGACGGCCGTGCCCCCGGTACGGCTCCGCACTGCCTCCTGGACTACTTCCCGGACGACTTCCTGCTGGTGATCGATGAATCCCACGTCACCGTCCCCCAGATCGGCGCCATGTACGAAGGCGACATGTCCCGCAAGCGGAACCTCGTGGACTTCGGCTTCCGGCTGCCCTCCGCCATGGACAACCGCCCGTTGAAATGGGACGAGTTCCTGGAGCGCGTAGGCCAGACCGTCTACTTGTCCGCCACGCCCGGCAAATACGAACTGGGCAAGGCGGACGGGTTCGTCCAGCAGATCATCCGGCCCACCGGCCTGATCGACCCCGAGGTGGTGGTCAAGCCTACTAAAGGCCAGATCGACGACCTGCTGGGAGAGATAAAGACCCGGACGGAGAAGAACGAACGCGTCCTGGTCACCACACTGACCAAGCGGATGGCGGAGGACCTCACCGACTACCTCCTCGGCCATGGCATCAAGGTGGAGTACCTGCACTCCGACGTCGACACGCTGCGGCGTGTTGAGCTGCTCCGCGAACTCCGGATGGGTGTGTTCGACGTCCTGGTGGGCATCAATCTGCTCCGGGAAGGCCTTGACCTGCCGGAGGTCTCCTTGGTGAGCATCCTTGACGCGGACAAGGAAGGCTTCCTGCGCTCGTCCACGTCCCTCATCCAGACCATCGGCCGTGCCGCGCGCAACGTCTCGGGCCAGGTCCACATGTACGCGGACCGGATTACCGACTCCATGGCCCATGCCATCGATGAAACCAACCGGCGGCGCGCCATCCAGGTGGCCTACAACACGGAAAACGGAATCGATCCGCAACCGCTGCGGAAGAAGATCGCCGACATCACGGACCAGCTGGCCAAGGAAGACGCGGACACCGATGCGCTGTTGGGCAGCTTCGACTACGGCAAGGGCAAGCGCGGTATTACCTCAGCGGCTAAGACCGGCAAGGGGGCCAAGAAGGGCGCGGCCATGGTCCGCGCCGACGGCCTGGCGGCGGCGCCTGCCGAGGACCTGGTGGGCCTGATCGCGCAGCTCACCGAGCAGATGCACGGAGCGGCCGCCGACCTGCAGTTCGAAGTGGCCGCCCGGATCCGCGACGAAGTGTCCGAGCTCAAGAAGGAACTGCGGCAGATGCAGTCGGCCGGGCACGCCTAGCCACTGTTGGATCAGGTGGCGCGGGCGCGGGGCGGCACCTGGCCCATCGGACGGCCCGCGGCGCATCGGGCCTCACCTGGCGCGGTGGACCGCGCCTCTAGGGTAAAGTTGAGGTCACGTAGGGGAGTATCCCAAGCGCTACGAACGTCAACACGCAGGGCACCGATGCCCTGCCGGGCGTAGCGGGCAGCCACATCAGCACCAAGTGCACAGGTTCGCCGGAGAGACTTACACCGGTTTTCTGTACCCTGCGAAAGGCATTTTTGTGGAACTTCCCGTCTGGTTCGAGGTCGGCTCGTTCGTCGTCCTCGGCATCATCCTCCTCATGGACCTGCTTCTGGTAGTGCGCCGCCCGCATGAGCCCTCCATGAAGGAAGCCGGCCTCTGGGTGGCCTTCTACGTGGCACTGGCCCTCGTGTTCGCCGGTGCCATGTTCGCGTTCACGGGACCCGAGTACGGCAGCCAGTTCGTGGCCGGCTGGGTGACTGAGTACAGCCTCAGCATCGACAACCTGTTTGTCTTCATCATCATCATGGCCCGCTTCTCCGTGCCCCGTAAGTACCAGCAGGAAGTGCTGATGGTGGGCATCATCATCGCGCTGGTCCTGCGCGGCATCTTCATCATGCTCGGCGCCATCGTGATCGAGCAGTTCAGCTGGGTCTTCTACATCTTTGGCGCCTTCCTCCTCTGGACCGCCTGGAAGCAGGCGCAGGACGAGGGCGAAGACGAAGAGGACAAGGAGAACGCCCTCATCGGCAAGCTCCGCAAGGTCATCCCCATGTCCGAGAAGTTCGACGGCGGCAAGCTGCGCACCACGGTGGACGGTAAGAAGGTCTTCACCCCCATGGTGATCGTCTTCATCACCATCGGCATGACCGACCTGCTCTTCGCGGTCGACTCCATCCCGGCGATCTTCGGCCTGACACAGAGCGCCTTCATCGTCTTCACGGCAAACATCTTCGCCCTGATGGGCCTGCGGCAGCTGTACTTCCTGCTCGGCGGCCTGATGAACCGCCTCATCTACCTGAAGCACGCGCTGTCCATCATCCTGGCGTTCATCGGCGTGAAGCTGATCCTGCACGCCATGCACGTCAACGAGCTGCCGTTCATCAACGGCGGGCACCACATCGAGTGGGCCCCGGAAATCCCGACGTACGTGTCCCTCGCGGTCATCATCGGCACCATCATCATCGCCGTGATCGCCAGCCTGGTGAGCTCCGGCGCGCAGAAGGCCAAGCTGGATGCCCGCCTCGAGGAAGACGCCCGGAAGAGCCTGAGCGACGTCGACTAGGCTTCCGCCGCCAGTCCCAGCGGAAAGCAACCCCGGCCACCTGGTGGCCGGGGTTGCTTTGTTCCCGGAACGTCGCGGGTCAGATACGCGAACGGGCAGGTAATGCCCTCAAATCCCCGTTTTGAGGGCATTACCTGCCAGTTCGCGCGGCTTGTGGATCTGTTGGCGCTGGGCTTAGCGGGCGGAGCGCACCATGCCGAGCAGGCGGCCGAAGATGGCCTCACCGTCGTCCGCGATGCCGTCGTGGTGGAACTCGCCGGTTTCCCACGTGTTCAGCTTGCGGACCGCGGCGGCGGTCTCCATGGAGAGCCCGTGGTCCACATAGATGTCCTCGCGGTAGACTGCGGCCGCCGCGGGCACGAGGTTGGCAGCAAGCTGCGCGGTGTCATACAGCGGCTTCCAGTCAGCCTTGGCCGCCAGCAGTTCCGCCACTTCCCGCAGCGGGCGAAGGGCAGGGTCCTGTTCGAAGTACCACGGGTAGACCATTTCGCCGGTCAGGAGCGGCTCGGCAGCGTCCGGGCTGAACTCCGGGAACTCCTCGAGAACCCGCCAGGCCGCCCAGCCCGTGGCGGCGTTCTGGCCGTAGATGGACTCATGCATCAGCGCGTACAGCGGATTGGCTGCCCGCGAGACCAGGGGGCGGACCTGCTCCAGGAACTGATCCGAGAGCCGCGGACCGCCGGCCGCCTCAACAAAGGCGTCCTCCAGCAGGTTGTGCAGCGTGTCCACCCGGGTGTTCCCGCCGAGGAAGGACCCCACCATCTGGAATCTCTCCACTGTGAGGGGAGAACCGTCCGGGAGGTACTCCGCCGTAATGCGGAGGTGGGTGGCGATGCGGTTTACCGCTTCCCGGTCCTCGGGGTACCAGCCGAAGTACTCCGCGTTGCGGGCTGCCACCCGCCTGAAGGTCTCGCGGTAGACCCGCTCCGGGGAACCGGTGAGCGGGGCGAGCCCTCCGGTGATCAGCACCTCGCGCAGGCCCCTGGGCGCGAACGACAGGTAGGTAAGCGCGCAGAAGCCGCCATAGCTCTGCCCGTAGACAGTCCACGGCTCCGAGCCGACCGCCTGGCGGATGAGCTCGGCGTCCGCAATGATCGAATCGGCCCGGAAGTGCTCAAGGTACCTCGCCTGCGCAGCCGCATCCCCGCGCAACGGCAGGGTATTGCGGTCAATGGGGGAGGACAGGCCGGTGCCCCGCTGGTCCAGCATCAGGATGCGGAAGTCCTTGGCGGCTGCCTTGCTCCAGCCGCCCAAGGAGGCGAAGCGGTTGCCGCGCCCGCCGGGACCGCCCTGAAGATACAGCAGCCATGGCAGTTCGGCGGCTTCTGCCTCCGTGTGCTCGGCGGACACGTACTCGCGGGCGAAGACTGTGATGGTCTCGGCTGCGTCCTGTCCGCCCTGGCCGGGAAAGTGGTCCAGCGGGAGGGTGAAGCAGTGTTCTGCGGTGCGCATGCCGCGGAAGTTGTGCCGGGCGCGGACTGTATGCACCGGGCCCGCATGTACTGTGGCGTCCAGTGCTGCCTCAGCCATGGACACCGGCCTCGCTGCGGCTACCGAACTCTGCCAGCGCCGTTCCGGTCAGCCGGAACGTGGACCATTCCTCCATCGGGAACGCCCCGAGCTTCCGGTAAAAGTTGATGGACGGTTCGTTCCAGTCCAGGACGCTCCATTCCACGCGCGCGTAGCCACGTTCGACGGCGGTCGCCGCCAGATGCTGCAAAAGGGCCTTCCCGTGGCCCTCGCCGCGCGCCTCCGGGGTGACGTAAAGGTCCTCCAGGTAGATTCCGTGCACGCCTTCCCACGTAGAGTAGTTCAGGAACCAAAGTGCGAAGCCACGCACGTCGCCGGCCTCGTTCTCGGCCATGTGGGCGTACACGCGCGGGTTGCTGCCGAAGAGCACCTCGGTGAGCATCTCGGGGGTGTTCCGGACGGCGTCGGGCTCCTTTTCGTAGACAGCCAGCTCGTGGATCAACTGCAGGATAACGGGAACGTCGGCGGGTGTGGCGGGACGGATTACACTCATGAGTCCGAGCTTACTGGGTCCGCGCTTGCTGGATCAGGGCGGCAGCACGCAGGGCAGGGTGCGGCCGGAGTATAGGCTGTTGATTCCCATGACCTATCTACAGTGCAGCAGCCCTTCTGCGGACGGTGCGAACAGGGCGGCAGTGCCGGGAACTCACCGTGTCCGTCTGGCTGCCGTGAGGCTGTCCAGCGTAGACCTCGGGCAGGCCGATACTTTGGACGACGGTGAGCGGCAGCGGGCGGCGTCGTTCGGTTCCGGAATTCAGCGGGACAGGTTTCTGGCCGGACGCATCGCGTTGCGGCGCCACGCCGCCGAAACTGCAGGGATGGGCGCCGCGCAGCTCCCGGCAGAGTACGTTTGCCGGGAGTGCACGAGGGACGACCGTGTGCACGGCATGCCCCGGTACCAGGTCGGTCCGTCCGGTCCGGCTGTCTTGGCGAGCCTGAGCCAGGCTGGGGACTGGTGCCTGCTGGCCGCCACTACTGACGAGCGGGTTTTGGGGGTCGGCGTCGACCTGGAGGGCAGCACAGCCGCAGGCTTCGACGGGTTCGGGCTGATTGCCCTTTCGGAGCGCGAGCGGGAACACCTGCAGAGGGTGCAGCCTGCCCTCCGGCCAAGCTTCCAGACACTCCTGTGGACGCGCAAGGAGGCAGTACTTAAGGCGCTGGGCAGGGGGTTGGCCGCCGTCGACCCGGCTCTGGTGGACGTTGCCGGACCCGTTCCCTTGCTGCCGGGCTTCCTGCAGGCACCCTCCGCGCCTTCTGTGACGGGCGTGCCCCTGATGGGCGTGGCGCAGACGGGCGTGCCTTTAGCCACCGGCATGGCGCAGGCGGATTGCCTGGAAGCCAGCGGTCACGGATGGCTGGTCGACACCGTGGATCCGGAGTCAGTGGGGCTGCCGGATTCGTTCACTGCGGCAATCGCGCTCCACGGGACGCCCGGTCCGTTTGCCTAAACAGGTCCGTAGCGCCCGGTCCGCCTGTCAGAGCCGGTTCGCCCCGGTCACCCGAACCACCGCTGTGCCGGTCTCGTCCGAGGCGGCCAGATCCACCTCCGCGGAGATCCCCCAGTCATGGTTGCCCGCCGGGTCATCGAAGATCTGCCGGACCTTCCAGACTCCGGGCTCCTCGGTGATGATGAGCAGGCCGGGCCCGCGTGCGTCAGGGCCGGTGCCGATGTCGTCGTGCTCGTCGAAGTAGTCGTCCAGGACGTCTTCCCAGCGGTCGGCGTCCCAGCCGGCGTCGCCGTCGAGCTCGCCCAGGGCAGCGGCGTCCTCGTCAGCAAAAAGCTCGACGCGCCGGAACATCTCGTTCCGGACCATGACCCGGAAGGCCCGGATGTTGGACGTCAGCGACGGCGGCGGGGGCGGCGGTGCGTCGTGCGGCGTCGGGGCGGCACCGGAGGCCAGTTCTTCCCATTCGTCCAGCAGGCTGGAGTCGACCTGCCGCACCAGCTCACCGAGCCAGGCAATCAGGTCCTCGAGGTCCTCCCGCAGCGCATCCTGCGGGACGGTCTGCCGGAGCGCCTTGAAGCCGTCCGCAAGGTACCGCAGCACGATGCCCTCGGAGCGGGCCAGGCCGTAGAACTGCACGAACTCGCCGAAGTTCATGGCGCGCTCGTACATGTCCCGGATGATCGACTTGGGGGCCAGTTCAAAATCGCCCACCCACGGCGCCGCCTTGCGGTACACCTCGAAGGCCTCGCCCAGGATTTCCGCGAGCGGCTGGGGATAGGTGACGTCGTCGAGCATGGCCATCCGCTGCTCGTACTCGATGCCGTCCGCCTTCATGGCGGCCACGGCCTCTCCGCGTGCCTTCTTCTGTTGGGCGGACAGGATCTGCCGCGGCTTCTCCAGCGTGGCTTCAATCACAGAGACGACGTCGACGGCGTAGGAGGGCGACTCGGGGTCCATCAGGTCCAGCGCTGCCAGCGCAAACGGGGAGAGCGGCTGGTTCAGGGCAAAGTTCGGCTGCAGGTGCACGGTCAGGCGCACCGTGCGGCCGTCCGTTCCCTGCTCCGCAGCCGGGATGCGCTCCACAACCTCGGCCGCGAGCAACTCCCGGTAGATCCCCAGTGCCTTCTTCATAAGCCGAAGCTGGGAAGGGCGGCCTTCGTGGTTCTCCGTGAGGAGCCGGCGCGCCGCGGCGAACGGGTCGCCCGGACGCTCCATGAGGTTCATGAGCATCGCGTGGGTCACGGTGAAACTGGAGGTCAGCGGGTCCGGAACGGAGTCCACCAGGCGGTTGTAGGTGGGCTGGCCCCAGGACACGAACCCCTCCGGCGGCTTCTTCTTCACCACCTGGCGCAGCTTCCGCTGGTCGTCGCCGAACTTCGCGGTGGCTTTGGCCATCGCCTTGACGTTCTCCACCACGTGCTCGGGGGCCTGCACCGCCACGGTGCCGGCCGTATCGTAGCCGGCACGGCCGGCCCGTCCGGCAATCTGGTGGAACTCACGGGAGTTGAGCAGGCGGGTGCGTACGCCGTCGTACTTGCTCAGTGCGGTGAGCACAACGGTGCGGATGGGAACGTTGATTCCCACGCCCAGCGTGTCCGTGCCGCAGATGACCTTAAGCAGGCCGGCCTGGGCCAGCTGCTCCACGAGGCGGCGGTACTTGGGCAGCATGCCGGCGTGGTGCACCCCGATGCCGTGCCGGACCAGGCGGTTCAGCGTCTTGCCGAAACCTGCCGCGAAGCGGAAGTTCGCGATGAGCTCGGCGATCTTGTCCTTTTCCTCGCGCGTGCACACGTTAATGCTCATCAGCGTCTGGGCGCGCTCGATGGCCTCCGCCTGGCTGAAATGCACCACGTACACCGGCACTTCCCGGGTACCCAGCAGTTCTTCGAGGGTCTCGTGGACCGGCGTCTCACGGTAGTAGTAGTGCAGCGGAATGGGGCGCTCGGCCGAGCTGACGGTGGTGGTGGGCCGTCCGGTGAGTTCGGTCATGCCGGCTTCGAAGCGGCTGACGTCGCCCAGCGTGGCGGACATGAGGAGGAACTGCGCCTGCGGGAGCTCCAGCAGCGGAACCTGCCACGCCCAGCCGCGCTGCGGATCGGAGTAGAAGTGGAACTCGTCCATGATCACGGCGCCCAGCTCGGCCGCGGCACCTTCACGCAGGGCGGTGTTGGCCAGGATCTCGGCAGTGCAGCAGATGATCGGTGCGTCCTGGTTCACGCCGGAGTCGCCGGTGATCATGCCGACGTTCTCCGCCCCGAAGATCTCGCAGAGGGCGAAGAACTTTTCGGAGACCAGGGCCTTGATAGGTGCGGTGTAGTAGCTGCGCTCGCCCCGGGCCATCGCCTGGAAATGGGCCGCAATTGCGACCAGGGACTTGCCTGATCCGGTGGGCGTCGCCAGGATCACATTGGCGCCGGAGGCCAGCTCCATGATCGCCTCGTCCTGCGCCGGGTAGAGCTGCAGGCCGCGGCTCTCGGTCCACTCCACGAAGCGCTCGTACAGCGTGTCCGGATCCGCGCCGGTTCCGGAGGTGATCCGTGCGGACGGGGCGGGGAGCTGTTCAACGAGTTTCATTGCCTTCCAGCTTAGTGCCAGCGCGTCCCTGAACGGTTTCGTGCCGGCCCGGCGCTAGGCTCGCTGTGCCAGGACAAACGTTACTGAGTGAGCTTCAGCGACGCTTCAACGAACAACCGGAGGCCATGTGTGGGATCCCGCCAAATACGTGCAGTTCGGGGACTACCGGCAGCGCCCGTTCTTTGACCTGACCGGCCGCGTCCTCGCCGACGCCCCGCGGCAGGTGGTGGACCTGGGCTGCGGCCCAGGAAACCTGACCGCCACGCTCGCAGCCCGCTGGCCTGACGCCCGCGTGGTAGGCCTGGATGCCTCAGCCGAGATGCTGGCAACGGCCGAACAGCACCGGCAGTCCGCCCCGGGGCTCGAGTTCAGCCTCGGCGACATCGCCTCCTGGCTGCCCTCTGAGGACACGGACGTGGTGGTGAGCAACGCCGCGCTGCAATGGGTCCCCGGGCACCCGGAACTGCTGACCGGCTGGCTGGCGGCGCTGAAACCGGGAGCCTGGTTCGCGCTGCAGGTGCCGGGCAACTTCACCTCCGCGTCCCACACCCTGATGCGCGACGTCGCCGAGTCACCGAAGTGGGCCGGGAGGCTTGCCGGCGTGCTGCGCCACGAT
This sequence comes from Arthrobacter sp. UC242_113, assembly GCF_044054585.1. NCBI lineage: Bacteria > Bacillati > Actinomycetota > Actinomycetes > Micrococcales > Micrococcaceae > Arthrobacter > Arthrobacter sp. UC242_113. Next base: position 1,387,165 of record NZ_CP171968.1, read on the forward strand.
GAGGCGGTGGCGCACCCCGCACGCTACCTGGAGATCATGCTCGACGCCGGGTGCACGGCCGACGCGTGGGAAACCACCTACCAGCAGGTGCTCACCGGCGAAAACCCGGTGCTGGACTGGGTGCGGGGCGCAGGCCTACGGCCCGTGCTGGCCGCGCTGTCGCCGGAGGACGCCGCCGCGTTCGAGGCCGAATACGGCGCACGGCTGACCGAGGCCTACCCGCCAACTCCGCACGGCACGGTGTACCCGTTCCGCAGGATCTTTGCAGTGGCCCGCAAGCTCTAACGCAGCATGCTCCCGGCACGGCGCGCCACCCGTCCCGCCACCTCCCGCGCGGTCCGATGTGATCTGGCTTACAATGGCCAAGCGGTTATTGGGGGCCGACCCAGGCTCCCATACGCCCAGGCGATGAAGGAGGCGCGGTGCTTTTCGGCCTGATGCTCCGCCTCCTGGGTGAACACCGGACGGCTGTCTGGGCGATCATCGCGCTGCAGGTGGTGCAGACCGCCGGAAACCTGCTGTTACCGACGCTGAACGCGAGCATCATCGACGACGGGATCCTCGCCAACCAGCCCGGGGTGATCCTGGGACTGGGCGGCTGGATGATGGTGCTCACCGCTTTGCAGGCTGCGGCCGCCCTGGGCGCAGGGTACCTCGGGGCCGATGTCGCCATGAAGATCGGCCACCGCCTGCGGCGCGAGCTGTTCTCCCAGGTCCAGGCCATGTCGTCCCAGGAGATCGGGACATTCGGGACGGCCAGCCTCGTCACCAGATCCACCAACGACGTCCAGCAGATCCAGACCTTTGCGGTCCTGGTCTTCACCATGCTCGCAGCGGCGCCGGTCATGGGCATCGGCGGAATCATCCTGGCCGTCCAGCAAAACGCTTCCCTGTCCGCCGTCGTCATTGTCATAGTCCCGCTGCTGGTGCTCATCATGTACCTGATCGTGCGCCGCCTCATCCCGCTCTACCGGACGGGGCAGGCACTCATCGACGGCATCACCCGGATTCTCCGCGAACAGATCATCGGCGTCAACGTCATCCGCGGCTTCGTCCGGCAGAAGCACGAGGCGGCCCGCTTCGCGGAAGCTAACCGGAAGCTGACGCGGAACAACCTCCAGTCCGCCCTCCTGGTGGCCGGCATGCTGCCGATGATCATGATCGTAGTGAACCTCTCCTCGGTGGCCGTGGTCTGGTTCGGCGGCCACCTGATCACCAGCGGCAGCATGGAGGTGGGCGCCCTCACGGCCTTCATCGCCTACATCCTGCAGATCCTGCTGGCCATCATGATGGCCATGTACGTACTCAGCACCGCACCGCGCGCGGCTGTCTGCGCTGAACGGATCCAGGATGTCCTGGATCTCACCCCGGCTCTGGGCCTGGCCGGCCCGGCGGAACGCGCCGGGACCCGTCCCGGCGCCGCGGCGCAGGCCCCGCCGAAGCCGGGTGCCGCTGACGGCGGGGCCCGGCCCGTCGGCGGGGGAGTGGAGTTCAGCCACGTCTGGTTCGCCTACCCCGGGGCGGAGTCCCCCGTCCTGGCCGACATCTCCTTTACCGCAGTCCCGGGCACCACCACGGCCATCATTGGGGCCACCGGCAGCGGCAAGACCACACTGCTGAATCTCCTGCCACGGTTCCTGAATGCCACGTCCGGCGAAGTCCGGTTGGGGGGAACCGACGTCAGGACCCAGCCCGCCGACCGGCTGCGGGCGCGGATCTCCATGGTGCCCCAGCATTCCTATCTCTTCTCGGGCACCGTGGCGAGCAATCTGCGGATGGCCGCGCCGGAGGCCACCGAGGACGAGCTGTGGCAGGCCCTGCAGCTGGCGCAGGCCGGGGACTTCGTGCGCCGGCTCCCGGACGGCCTCCATGCGGCCGTCGCCCAGGGCGGGGCCGGGCTTTCGGGCGGGCAGCGGCAGCGTCTCTGCATCGCCCGCGCCATGCTCCGCGCCGCGGACCTCTACCTCTTTGACGACAGTTTTTCCGCCCTGGACTATGCCACCGAGGCCGCGGTCCGGGAGGCAATGGCGCCCACGCTGGAAGCAGCCACGGTGCTCCTGGTGGCCGAACGCATTCCCACCATCATGGGCGCGGACTGCATCCTCGTGCTGGAGGAAGGCCGGCTGATTGCCCAGGGGACCCACGCCGAACTGCTAGGATCGTCGCCCACCTACCGGGAGATCGCCGAATCCCAGCTTGCCCTGGACGAGCAGCCATGAGCAGCGGGCGGACATGAGGGGCACCCACGCGGCCAGGCGCGCCACCGGCAGTTTCCTGCCGGCAGCCAAACGCCTGCTGGGCCTGCTGCGGCCGTCCAGAGGAAGGATGGCCCTGGCCGTCGCGGCCACCTGCGGCTTCGCCGCCCTCAACGTGGCGGCTCCCAAGCTCCTCGGTGACGCCACCGACGTCGTCGTCGACGGTTTCATGCACGGAACGTTCGACGCCGGCAGGCTGGCCGCGCTGCTGGGCGTGGTATCGCTGATGTATGTCGGGACCTCCGTCTTCAACTGGGTCCAGGGCATGCTGACCGCCCACGCGGTGCAGCGGCTCGTCTTCAGCCTCCGCGCCGCCGTCGAGGACAAGCTGCACCGCCTGCCGTCGTCGCACTTCCACGAGCAGGCCAGGGGCGATGTCCTCAGCCGGGCCACGAACGACGTCGACAACATCTCCCAGGCCCTCAACCAGCTGCTCACGCAGCTGATCATGTCCGTGCTAATGCTGTGCGGCTCGCTGGCCATGATGCTGTGGATCTCGCCGCTGCTGGCCGCTATCGCCCTGGTGTCCGTTCCCGTGTCCACGCTGATAACAGTCTTCATGGCCCGCCAGTCCCAGGCCTATTTCGCCGCCCAGTGGTCATCCACCGGTGAGCTGAACGCCCACGTCGAGGAATTCATCACCGGACACGAGGTGATCAAGGCGTTCGGGCAGCAGGACACGGCGTCGGCCATCTTCGGCCACGGCAACGACCGGTTGGCCCGCGCCAGCGCGCGCGCCCAGTTCGTCTCGGGAGCCGTGCAGCCGCTGATGGTCTTCGTCGCCAACCTCAACTACGTGGCCGTGGCCGTGGTGGGCGCCCTGCAGGTGGCGGCCGGGGCAATGACCATCGGTGGCATCCAGGCGTTCATCCAGTTCAGCCGCCTGTTCACCCAGCCAATGGGGCAAATTGGCGGCATGCTCACGCTCATGCAGTCCTGCGCGGCCTCGGCTGAGCGGGTCTTCGCCCTGCTCGACGAGCCTGAGGTTCCACGCGAGGACGGCGTTCCGGTCCACCAGGAGAACCTGCGCGGCCGGATTGACTTCGAGAACGTCTCCTTCGCGTACACCCCGGGGATGCCGGCCCTCAGTGGGCTGTCCTTCTCCGTCCTGCCGGGCCAGACGGTGGCCATCGTGGGCCACACGGGTGCGGGCAAGACCACCGTAGTTTAACCTCCTCATGCGCTTCTACGAACTGGATTCGGGCCGCATCACGATTGACGGCACGGACATCGCCACGGTCCCCGTGGACGCGCTGCGGTCCAACTTCTCCGTGGTCATGCAGGACGTCTGGCTGTTCAGCGGCACCGTGCGCGAAAACATCGAATATGGCTCGCCGGGGGCGGATGATGACCACATACTGGCAGCGGCCGAGGCCAGCCACGTGGACCACTTCGTCAGGTCGCTGCCCGCCGGCTACAGCACGGTCCTGGGAGACGACGGCGATTCGCTGAGCCAGGGCCAGCGGCAACTGATCACCATCGCCCGTGCTCGGCTCGCCGACCGGAGCGTCCTGATCCTGGACGAGGCAACGAGTTCCGTGGACACCCGGACCGAGATGCAGATTAAGCTCGCAATGAACCGGCTGCGGCACGGCAAGACAAGCTTCATCATTGCGCACAGGTTGTCCACAGTGCGTGACGCTGATCTAATTCTGGTCATGGATCACGGACGCATTGTTGAACAGGGGACGCACAGCAGCCTGCTGTCCGTGGACGGCCATTACAGGCACCTGTATGAGGCCCAATTCCGCGGCCTGGACCCCGAACTCGGCGCGGTCCGCCGGCAGCGCGGAAGGCACGCCGCGGGCCAGCAGCGCTACCGGGAGTCGGGCCTGTGACCGCCGATGCCTTCCCGGGGCGGTGGAAACCGAACACCGGCAGCTCCGTGGCCCTCTTCGAGCAGCTGAGGCTGCATGTGATCGAGCAGGCGGACCAGGGGAAGCTCGCTCCCGGCACACGGCTGCCGGCGGTGCGGAGCCTTGCCGAAACCCTCGGCGTCGCACCCCATACCGTGGCGCGGGCGTACAAGGAGCTCGAAGCTGCGGGCGTCGTCGCCACCAAGGGTCGCAACGGGACGGTGGTCTGCGCCCGCGACGAGCGTTGGGGTGCGCTGTCCGAGGCCGCGGCAGATTATGCCGCGGCAGCCAAATCCCAAGGCGCAACATTCGCCCAGGCGGTCCACCTGCTGGCTGCCGCTTACGACGCCGAGTAACGGCGTGGCATAGCACACCCGCGTTTATATTCGAAGAAGTTTTCGACTAGCATTAGTGGGTGCCTAAAGCCGTAGCTGAAGAAACCGCTGTTGCCCCCTCCGCCGTCGTCCCCCTGAACCCCGCCAACCCGGTGCGTCCGGACCTCTCCCGGCTGGTGGTCAAGGGCGCCCGTGAGCACAACCTCCGCAACGTCGACCTCGACCTGCCGCGTGACGCCATGATCGTCTTCACAGGCCTGTCCGGCTCCGGGAAGTCGTCGCTCGCCTTCGACACCATTTTCGCTGAGGGCCAGCGCCGCTACGTTGAATCGCTCTCGGCCTATGCCCGGCAGTTCCTGGGCCAGGTGGACAAACCCGACGTCGACTTCATCGAAGGCCTGTCGCCTGCGGTCTCGATCGACCAGAAGTCCACGAGCAAGAACCCGCGCTCCACCGTGGGCACCATCACCGAAATTTACGACTACATGCGCCTCCTGTGGGCACGGGTGGGCCGTCCGCACTGTCCCGTCTGCGGTGAACCCGTCATCAAGCAGACCCCGCAGCAGATCGTGGACCAGCTGCTCGAACTTGAGGACGGGACCCGTTTCCAGATCCTCGCTCCGGTGGTACGTGGCCGCAAGGGCGAGTTCGTGGACCTCTTCAAGGAGCTGACGGCGAAGGGCTATTCCCGCGCCCGGGTGGACGGCGACCTCGTCCAGCTGAGCGATCCGCCCAAGCTGGGCAAGCAGTTTAAGCACACCATCGAGGTGGTGGTGGACCGGCTGGTGGTCAAGGAGGGCATCCGGCAGCGGCTGACCGACTCCATCGAGACGGCGCTCGGCCTCGCCGAAGGGCGCGTCCTGGCCGACTTCGTTGACCTCGACGCCGACGACGCGCACCGCACGCGGGCCTTCTCGGAAAACCTGGCCTGCCCCAACGAGCACCCCCTGGCCATCGATGAGATCGAGCCCAGGTCCTTCTCGTTCAACAACCCGTTCGGTGCCTGCTCGGCCTGCAGCGGCATCGGCACGCGGCTGGAAGTCGACGAGGAACTGATCATTCCCAACCCGGAGCTTGCGCTCGAGGACGGGGCAATCGCGCCGTGGTCCCTGGGCACCGCGACTACCGAGTACTGGAACCGGCTGCTCGGGGGCCTCGCCAAGGAGCTCGGGTTCTCCATGACCACGCCGTGGCAGGACCTTTCCGCTGACGTCCGGCAGACCGTCCTGCACGGCAAGGACCACAAGGTGGTGGTGCAGTACCGCAACCGGTTCGGCCGGGAGCGCAAGTACAGCACGGGCTTCGAAGGCGTGGTGCAGTACGTGCACCGCAAGCACACCGAAACGGAGTCCGACTCCGCCAGGGACCGCTACGAGGAATATATGCGGCAGATCCCCTGCCCCGCGTGCAACGGCGCCCGGCTGAACCCGGCGTCGCTCTCGGTTCTCATCAACGGCAAGTCCATTGCCGACGTCGCGCGGCTGCCAATGCGCGAATGCGCGGCATTCCTGGACAACCTCGTGCTGACCGGCCGTGAGGCGCAAATCGCGCACCAGGTCCTCAAAGAGATCCAGGCCCGCCTCACCTTCCTGCTGGACGTGGGGCTGGAGTACCTGAACCTGGAACGCCCCTCCGGCACCCTCTCCGGCGGCGAGGCCCAACGCATCCGGCTGGCCACCCAGATCGGCTCGGGCCTGGTGGGCGTCCTGTACGTCCTGGACGAGCCGTCCATCGGGCTGCACCAGCGGGACAACCGGCGCCTGATCGAAACCCTGACCCGGCTCCGGGACCTGGGCAACACCCTCATCGTCGTCGAACATGACGAGGACACCATCCACGAGGCGGACTGGATCGTGGACATCGGCCCGGGAGCCGGCGAGCACGGCGGAGAGGTGGTCCACTCCGGGTCCTACAAAGCGCTCCTGGAGAACACGAAGTCCCTCACCGGGGACTACCTCTCCGGCAGGAAGAGCATCGACGTCCCCAAGAAGCGGCGCAAGTACGACAAGAAGCGCGAGCTCAAGGTGGTCGGCGCCCGCGAGAACAACCTCGTTAACGTTGATGCGGCCTTCCCGCTGGGCCTGTTCACGGCGGTCACCGGCGTCAGCGGCTCGGGCAAGTCCACCCTGGTCAACGAGATCCTCTACAAAGTCCTTGCCAACAAGCTCAACGGCGCCAAGCAGGTAGCCGGCCGGCACAAGACCGTCCAGGGCCTCGAGCACCTGGACAAGGTGGTGCACGTCGACCAGAGCCCGATCGGCCGCACGCCGCGCTCCAACCCGGCCACGTACACGGGTGTGTTCGACCACATCCGGAAGCTCTTCGCCGAGACCACGGAGGCCAAGGTCCGCGGTTACCTCCCGGGACGGTTCTCGTTCAACGTCAAGGGCGGGCGGTGCGAAGCCTGCTCCGGTGACGGCACGCTGAAGATCGAAATGAACTTCCTGCCGGACGTCTACGTTCCCTGTGAGGTCTGCCATGGTGCGCGGTACAACCGGGAGACTCTCGAGGTGCATTACAAGGGCAAGACCATTGCCGATGTGCTGAACATGCCGATCGAGGAGGGAGCCGAATTCTTCGCCGCTTTCTCCCCGATTGCCCGCCACCTCAGGACACTCGTGGACGTCGGCCTGGGATACGTCCGGCTCGGCCAGCCCGCCACCACGCTGTCCGGCGGTGAAGCGCAGCGCGTAAAGCTCGCGGCCGAACTCCAGAAGCGGTCCAACGGGCGCAGCGTCTACGTGCTGGACGAGCCCACCACCGGGCTGCACTTCGAGGACATCCGGAAGCTGCTGATGGTGCTGCAGGGTCTCGTGGAGAAGGGCAACACCGTCATCACCATCGAGCACAACCTCGACGTCATCAAGAGCGCCGACTGGATCGTTGACCTTGGACCTGACGGCGGCTCCGGCGGTGGCAAGATCATTGCCTCGGGTACACCCGAGCAGGTCTCCAAGTCCTCGGAAAGTTACACCGCGAAGTTCCTGGCCGAAATCCTCGGCTAGCGCGCCAACCAGCCTGCACGCCAGGACCAACAGCGCAACGGTTCGCGAACGCCAGGACTGATAACGCAACTGCGGCCCGCCAGACTAACTGGCGGGCCGTCTGCGTCCCATGAGTCCCGCCGTCGTCCCCGTTTCATTGGAGTTTTTGTCCAGATAATGGCCGCTAAACGCCTCCGAAGTCACGATACGAGGACAAAAACTCCAAATACCCACGGAAGTATTCCACGGAGGGCATACGAGTTTGAGCAGGCGTGCCATCGTGAGAAACTAAGCCGGTGACTTCAACAACAGTGCCCGTGATCTTCGACCTGGACGGCACTCTTGTCGATCCGGCCGGCGGGATAACAGACGGAATTGCCGCGGCCCTCACGGAACATGGCCTTCCTGTCCCCAGCCAGGACCTTCTAGACGCGATGGTGGGTCCCAAGCTGAGCGACTCGCTGCTGAACGTCGCGGCTGTTCCGCCAGCCATGCTCAAGGCGGTCATCCGGACGTACCGGATGCATTACCTGGACGTCGGCATTTCCCAGAGCCTCCTGTACCCGGGGATCGTCGACCTGCTCGACGGCTACGCGGAGGCAGGCCGGCCCGTAGCCGTGGCGACGCAAAAGCCGGAAGGCCTTGCCCAGCTGGTGCTTCAACACCACAAGATTGCCGGCCGGTTCCGCGCCATCAGGGGGTCAGCCGCAGATGAGACCGCGGCCGCAGCCGGCCCGGTCGGAAAGACCGGCATCATCGCCGCGGCCATGACGGACCTCGGCACGCAGCACGCCGTGATGGTCGGCGACCGTGCACAGGACGTGGCAGGAGCGCTGGCCAACGGACTCGACTGCATCGGCGTCAGCTGGGGTTTCGCGCCCGACGGCGAACTGGAGGCAGCGGGAGCTGTGGCTGTCGTGCACAACACCGCCGGCCTGCGGGCCAAGGTCGAGGAGCTGGAGAACGTCCGCGCCGCAGCCCTGAGCGAGGTGCGCAACGATGGAGCTGTTTGACGGGGTCCGCTGGACGACGCGGACCCTCATCTCCGGCAGCTGCCGGCCCACCGTCATCGGGCTGGAGAACGTGCCCAAGAGCGGGCCGTTTATTGTGGCGCCGAACCACCTCTCCTTCCTGGACAGCGTGATTGTCCAGGCGCTCATGCCCCGGCCTGTCGCGTTCTTTGCCAAGGCGGAGTACTTCACCACCAAGGGCATCAAGGGCCGCGTGATGAAGTCCTTCTTCGAGGCAGTAGGCTCCATTCCGGTCGAACGCGGGGAACAGGCCGCGAGCGTGCAGGCCCTCAAGACACTGCTGGACATCCTCGAGGACGGCAGGGGCATCGGCATTTACCCCGAGGGCACCCGGTCCCGCGACGGAATCCTGTATCGCGGCCGGACCGGCGTCGGCTGGCTGGCCCTCACCACCGGCGCCCCAGTGATCCCGGTGGGACTGATCGGCACCGAGAAGCTGCAGCCCGCGGGCCGCAACGCTGTGAAACCCCAGCACTTCATCATGAAGGTGGGGGAGCCGATTTACTTTGACAAGACCGGGCCGGACCATTCCCTCCCCGCCCGGCGCCAGGTGACCGACAAGATCATGGACGCCATCGCAGAGCTCAGCGGCCAGCAGCGCTCCACCAGCTACAACCAGAGCAAGGTCATCGAGTAGGCGCTGCTTCCGGGCGGTTCCGTCAAGATGGCCGGCGGCAATCCGCAGCCCCGCAGCTCAGTAGACTGGAATCGTGGCAGATCCATCAAGTTATAGACCCCAGACGGGTGAGATTCCGACCAATCCGGGTGTTTACAGGTTCAGGGATCCCCATGGGCGGGTTATTTACGTCGGCAAGGCCAAGAACCTCCGGTCGCGCCTGAATTCGTACTTTGCGAACCCGGCGGGGCTCCTGCCCAAGACCCACGCCATGGTGCACGCGGCCAGCAGCGTCGAGTGGACGGTGGTGGGCAGCGAGCTGGAATCCCTCCAGCTGGAATACACCTGGATCAAGGAATTCAAGCCGCGGTTCAACGTGGTTTTCCGCGACGACAAGACGTATCCGTACCTTGCCGTCACCATGGGCGAGAAGCTGCCGCGCGTGCAGGTCATGCGCGGCGAGCGGCGGAAGGGCACCCGGTACTTCGGCCCCTACACGGCCGGCGCCATCCGCGAAACCATGGACACCCTGCTGCGGGTCTTTCCGGTGCGGAGCTGCAGCGCGGGTGTGCTGAAGCGTGCCCAGGCCAGCGGCCGGCCCTGCCTGCTGGGCTACATCGACAAATGCTCGGCCCCGTGCGTCGGCCGCGTCACCCCGGAGGAACACCGAGCCCTGGCCGAGGACTTCTGCGCGTTCATGGGAGGCGAGGCCAAGCGGTTCATCGCCCGGCTCGAAAAGGAGATGGGGGCCGCCGTCGCCATCCTTGACTACGAACGCGCCGCCCGGCTGCGTGACGACATCACTGCCCTCCGGAAGGTCTTCGAGCGGAACGCCGTGGTGCTGGCCGAGGACACCGACGCCGACGTTTTCGCCCTGCACGAGGACGAGCTCGAAGCGGCCGTCCAGGTGTTCCACGTCCGGGGCGGACGGGTCCGCGGACAGCGCGGCTGGGTGGTCGAGAAGGTGGAGGACTTCACCACCCCAGACCTCGTCGAGCATCTCCTCCAGCAGGTCTACGGCGAGGACGCCGAGATCCAGGGCCGGCTTCCCCGCGAGGTGCTGGTTCCTGTCGAACCGAGCAATGCGCAGGACCTGGCTGAGTGGCTGGGCGGCCTCCGCGGCGCCAAGGTGGATATCCGCGTCCCGCAGCGCGGGGACAAAGCCGCCCTCATGTCCACGGTCCGCGAGAATGCCGAACACGCACTACGGCTCCACAAGACCCGGCGTGCCGGCGACCTGACCGTACGGTCGCAGGCGCTGCAGGAACTCCAGGAGGCCCTGGAGCTCCCAGTTCCCCTGCTGCGCATCGAGTGCTACGACGTCTCCCACGTCCAGGGCACCAACGTGGTGGCCTCCATGGTGGTGGTGGAGGACGGGCTGCCCAAGAAGTCCGACTACCGCAAGTTCTCCATCACCGGCGCCGCGGCCACGGACGACACCGCCGCGATGCACGACGTCCTGACGCGCCGTTTCCGGCACTATCTCGTGGACAAGACCGCCCAGGTTGAGGCCGCCGAACTGGTCGCGACGCCGGCGGCCGTGACCGGCGCCAACGTGACAGGCGCCAACGGGACGGCGCCAGGAGCAGGCGCTGGAACCAACGGGACCAATAAGGCGGCCGCTGCCGCCGTGGACGCCGCGCTGTCCGACACCACCACGCCGGCGCCCAAGGCGAAGTTTGCCTACCCGCCCAACCTCGTGGTGGTGGACGGCGGCAAGCCACAGGTGAACGCGGCCGCCCGGGCACTCGAGGCGCTGGGCGTCGACGACGTCTACGTCGTCGGGCTTGCCAAGCGACTCGAGGAGGTCTGGCTGCCGGACAGCGACTTTCCCGTCATCCTGCCCCGCTCCTCGCAGGGCCTCTACATGCTGCAGCGCATCCGCGACGAGGCGCACCGCTTCGCCATCTCGTTCCACCGGCAAAAGCGCGGCAAGGCGATGACCGTCTCCGCCCTCGACGGCGTGCCCGGGCTGGGCGATTCCAAGCGGAAGGCGCTGCTCGCCCACTTTGGCTCCGTGAAGAAGATCAAGGCGGCATCGGCGGCGGAACTGACCGCGGCCAAGGGTGTGGGGCCGGCGCTGGCCGCGGCCATTGTCACCCACTTCAGCGCGGGCGGCGCGGGCGGCGACTCGGACGAGTCGGTTCCGGCGATCAACATGACTACCGGGGAAGTGCTGGAAACTTAGCCCGCGCCCCGAAACTTGGTTAGGGTAAGTACGGGAAATCGGCGTGTGCCGCAAACAGCAACCCGCGCAGAAACTGCACGTGGGAAGCAACAGCAGGAATGAGGCTGGAATCAATGGCAGAGTCGACGGCGGAGTCCAGCACGGAAGAGGACGGCCTGACACCGGTCAAGCCCGCCGAAGCGGAACTGCTCATCGTGACCGGGATGTCCGGCGCAGGCCGCAGCACCGCCTCCGATGCGCTGGAGGACCACGGCTGGTACGTCGTCGAAAACCTGCCGCCGCAGATGCTGGGGACGCTGGCTGAACTCGTGTCCCACGCCCCGCAGTCCATTCCCAAACTTGCGGTGGTGATGGACGTGCGCAGCAAGGCGCTGTTCGCCGACATCCGCGCCGCGCTCCGTGCGCTCGAAGTCAGCGGCGTCACCTTCCGGGTGCTGTTCCTCGACGCCAGCGACGACGTCCTGGTCCGCCGCTTCGAACAGGGCCGGCGCCCGCACCCGCTGCAGGGCGGCGGCCGGATCCTGGACGGCATAGCCGCCGAACGTGAGCTCCTCAAGGAGCTGCGCGACTCCTCGGACCTCGTCCTGGACACCTCGTCGCTGAACGTGCACGGGCTAGCCACCGCGATCACCGAACTGTTCACCGAAACCGGTCCCATCGCGATCCGTCTGAACATCATGAGCTTCGGCTTCAAATACGGCCTTCCCGTGGACGCCAACTACGTGGCCGACGTCAGGTTTATTCCGAACCCGCACTGGGTGCCGGCGCTCCGGCCGCACACCGGCCTTGACCAAGACGTCAGCGAGTACGTCCTCGGAGCCGAGGGCGTGCCGAACTTCGTGGAGCGCTACGTCCTCGCCCTGGAGCCTGTCCTGGAGGGCTACCGCCGGGAGAACAAGCACTACGCCACCATCGCCGTCGGGTGCACGGGCGGAAAGCACCGCTCGGTGGCGGTCGCCATGGAGCTCTCCAAACGGCTTGCGCAATATCCGCGGGTGACCGTGACCACGACGCACCGGGACCTGGGCCGGGAGTAATGGGGGTTCTTACCGGCCCGCTGCCTTTGATTCCGCCGGCCGGCCTGACCGGTTCCCAACAGGACAAGGGGCCCACCGTCGTCGCACTCGGCGGCGGCCACGGCCTTTCGGCCTCCCTCTCGGCACTGCGGCTGCTTACTTCCGAACTGACCGCAGTGGTCACCGTGGCGGACGACGGCGGGTCCTCCGGCCGTCTCCGCGAGGAGTACGGCGTCCTTCCGCCCGGTGATCTCCGGATGGCCCTGTCCGCCCTCTGCGATGACACGGACTGGGGCCGCACCTGGCGCGACGTCATGCAGCACCGGTTCCGGTCCGCCCGCGGCGGCGCCTCGCTGGACGAACACGCCATGGGAAACCTGCTGATCGTTACGCTCTGGGAACTCCTGGGTGACGCGGTGGCCGGCCTGAAATGGGCCGGTGCGCTGCTCGGCGCCCGCGGACAGGTTCTTCCCATGTCCACCGTTCCGCTGACCATCGAGGGCGACGTCCGCGTGACCGCCCCGGACGGCAGCAGCACGGTCACCACCATCACCGGGCAGGCCCGCTGCGCCGTGGCCGGCTCGCTGGAGAGCGTCCGGCTGCTTCCCGAACAGGCTCCCGCCTGCGTTGAGGCCCTGACCGCGATCGAGCTTGCCGACTGGGTAGTGCTGGGTCCAGGCTCCTGGTACACCTCCGTGCTCCCGCATCTGCTGCTGCCGGAAATGCGCCAGGCGCTCTGCGATACGCCGGCGAAGCGCTGCCTCACCATGAACCTCGCCATGGACACCAAGGAAACGTCGGGCATGTCCGCCGCGGACCACCTTCACGTCCTGCGCGACTACGCGCCGGAGTTCAGCGCGGACGTGGTGCTCGCGGACCCGGCCTCCGTTTCGGACCTGGCCGAGTTTGAGCGGGCAGCGGGGATGATCGGCGCCGAGGTTGTCTTGGGTAGAGTAGGGGCTTCGGGCCGGCGACCGGTCCATGACCCCTTGCGGCTGGCTACGGCCTACCAGGATATTTTCGGGAATAGTTAGGAAAGGTGCCATGGCACTGACAGCATCAGTCAAGGAAGAACTCTCCCGCCTGGACATCAAGAAATCATCAGTCCGCAAGGCTGAGGTCTCGGCCATGCTCCGCTTCGCCGGGGGACTTCACATCATCTCGGGCCGGATCGTCATCGAGGCCGAAGTGGATCTGGCGTCCACCGCCCGGCGCCTGCGCGCCGCCATCGCCGAGGTCTACGGGCACCAGAGCGAGATCATCGTCGTCTCCGGCAGCGGCCTGCGCCGCGGCAGCCGGTACGTTGTCCGCGTCGTCCGCGACGGCGAGGCGCTGGCACGGCAGACAGGCCTCCTTGACGGCCGGGGACGGCCCGTGCGCGGGCTGCCGTCCGTCGTCGTCAACGGCTCAGCCGCTGACGCCGAAGCCGTGTGGCGGGGCGCCTTCCTGGCGCACGGGTCACTGACGGAACCCGGCCGGTCCTCGTCCATGGAGGTCACCTGCCCCGGTCCGGAATCCGCCCTCGCGCTGGTCGGCGCAGCCCGGCGGCTCGGGATACAGGCCAAGGCCCGGGAAGTCAGGGGAGTGGACCGTGTGGTGATCCGAGACGGCGACACCATCGCCGCGCTGCTCACCCGGATGGGCGCCCACGACGCACTCATGGTCTGGGAAGAGCGGCGCATGCGCAAGGAAGTGCGGGCCACCGCGAACCGCCTCGCCAACTTCGACGACGCCAACCTGCGCCGCTCCGCGCAGGCCGCCGTGGCCGCCGGCGCCCGGGTGGACCGGGCCCTGGAAATCCTCGGCGACGACGTTCCGGACCACCTCAAGTACGCCGGCGAACTCCGGGTGGCCCACAAGCAGGCCAGTCTCGACGAACTTGGCCGCCTCGCCGATCCGCCCATGACGAAGGACGCCATCGCCGGGCGCATCCGCCGGCTGCTGGCCATGGCGGACAAACGCGCCTCGGATCTTGGCATCCCGGGCACGGATGCCAATGTGACGCCGGAAATGCTGGACGAGTAACGGCGCCCATAGAATCAAGACCAGGTGGCGGCTGTTGCCGCCATCGGAGTTTTCCGGATGACCCGTCATCCGGGATGCACAATCCGAGAGTTAGCACAACCGGACAAACTGTCCACGACATTGGAGGATTTTGTGACCGAGTACGTTCTGCCCGAACTCAGCTACGACTACGCAGCGCTCGAGCCCCACATCTCTGCACGCATCATGGAGCTGCACCACAGCAAGCACCACGCCGCGTACGTGACGGGCGCCAACAACGCGCTGGCCCAGCTGGCCGAGGCACGCGAAAAGGGCGACTTCGCCAACATCAACCGCCTTTCCAAGGACCTGGCCTTCCACACCGGCGGCCACGTCAACCACTCCGTGTTCTGGAACAACCTCTCCCCGGACGGGGGCGACAAGCCTGAAGGTGAGCTCGCCGCCGCCATCGACGACGCCTTTGGTTCGTTCGATGCCTTCCGCGCGCAGTTCTCCGCAGCTGCCCTCGGCCTGCAGGGTTCGGGCTGGGGCTTCCTGGCCTACGAGCCCATCGGTGGCAACCTCGTCATCGAGCAGCTCTACGACCAGCAGGGCAACGTTGCGCTGGGCACCACCCCGCTGCTGATGCTGGACATGTGGGAGCACGCCTTCTACCTGGACTACGTCAACGTCAAGGCTGACTACGTCAAGGCGTTCTGGAACATCGTCAACTGGGCCGACGTGTCCGCCCGCTTCGCCGCGGCACGCGCCAACGCAACGGGTCTCATCACCCTCTAGGTGTGATCCCGCGTACACAAAGCAGTAACAAACTTCACATTCGGCCACTTTAGGGCCGAATTCTGGACGGTCCGCCCCCGCACTTGCGGGGGCGGACCGACTTAAACGTAAGATGGATCACGGAAGGCGGTTAGCCTTCAGCAATGAGGCTGGTCGCCCTCCGATCTGAAAAATATCTCTGCCCAATGGCGTGCGGGATCTGTTAGTTGGCTTGAACGCCCGCTTAACTAGTTGTGCTTCCAAGGCACAAAGGAGACAAAAAGTGACCACCCGTATTGGTATCAACGGCTTCGGCCGCATCGGCCGCAACTACTTCCGCGCTGCACTTGCTCAGGGTGCGGACCTTGAGATCGTTGCCGTCAACGACCTCACGAGCCCCGAGGCTCTGGCCCACCTGCTCAAGTACGATTCCGTCGGCGGACGCCTGGCCGAGACCATCGAGGTCAAGGAAGGCAACCTTGTCGTCAACGGCAACGCCATCAAGGTCCTGGCCGAGCGCGATCCCGCCAACCTCCCTTGGAAGGACCTCGGCGTCGACATCGTCATCGAGTCCACCGGGTTCTTCACCAAGGCAGCTGCGGCCAAGAAGCACATCGAGGCCGGCGCCAAGAAGGTCCTGATCTCCGCCCCCGCCTCGGACGAGGACATCACCATCGTGATGGGCGTCAACGACGGCCTGTACGACCCCGAGAACCACCACATCATCTCCAACGCATCCTGCACCACCAACTGCCTCGGCCCGCTGGCCAAGGTCGTCAACGACACCTTCGGCATCGAGCGTGGCCTGATGACCACCGTCCACGCCTACACCGCAGACCAGAACCTGCAGGACGGCCCGCACAACGACCTCCGCCGTGCACGCGCCGCCGCCATCAACATGGTTCCCACCTCCACCGGTGCCGCCAAGGCCATCGGCCTGGTCCTGCCGGAGCTCAAGGGCAAGCTGGACGGCTACGCCATCCGCGTTCCGGTCCCCACCGGCTCCGCAACCGACCTCACCGTCACCGTTTCCCGCGAGACCACCGTCGAGGAAGTCAACGCCGCTCTCAAGAAGGCTGCAGAGTCCGACGAGTGGCAGGGCATCCTGACCTACACCGACGCCCCGATCGTCTCCTCGGACATCGTCGGCGACCCCGCCTCGTCCATCTTTGACTCGGGTTTGACCAAGGTCATTGGCAACCAGGTCAAGGTTGTTTCGTGGTATGACAACGAATGGGGCTACTCGAACCGCCTCGTTGACCTCACGGAGCTTGTCGCAGCAAAGCTGGGCTAGGGTTAGCTACATGACATCTCACACCCTCAACGAACTGATCGCTGAAGGTGTCCGCGGGCGGTACATTCTGGTTCGAAGTGACCTGAATGTGCCGCTCGACGGCTCTACAGTCACTGACGACGGCCGCATTCGGGCCTCACTGCCAGTGCTGGGAAAGCTCACGGACGCCGGTGCCCGCGTGCTGGTAACAGCCCACCTTGGCCGCCCCAAGGGCGCCCCTGAAGACAAGTACTCGCTCAAGCCGGCGGTTGCCCGCCTGGCCGAGCTGGCCTCCTTCCCGGTCTCCCTCGCGGAGGACACGGTGGGGTCCTCCGCCAAGGAGCAGGCAGCTGCGCTGCAGGACGGCCAGGTGCTGGTGCTCGAGAACGTGCGGTTCGACGCACGCGAGACCAGCAAGGACGAGGCCGAGCGTGGCGCGTTCGCCGATGAACTGGTGGGACTCACCGGTGACAACGGTGCTTTTGTGAACGACGCCTTTGGCGCCGTCCACCGCAAGCACGCCAGCGTTTACGATGTCGCCACCCGGCTCCCGTCGTACCTCGGCGACCTTGTGGGCACCGAGGTGGAGGTTCTCCGCAAGCTGACCGCAGAGACCCAGCGTCCGTACGTTGTGGTCCTCGGCGGTTCGAAGGTTTCGGACAAGCTCGCGGTCATCGACAACCTGCTCGGTAAGGCTGACACCATCCTGGTGGGCGGCGGCATGCTGTTCACGTTCCTGGCAGCCGAGGGCCACAAAGTGGCCGGCAGCCTGCTGGAAGAGGACCAGATCCCGGTCGTCCAGGACTACCTCAAGCGCGCAGCCGACGCCGGCACTGAGTTCGTGATCCCCACGGACGTCGTGGTGGCAGCCAAGTTCGCCGCGGACGCCGACCACGAAACGGTCAGCGCCGACGCCATCGAAGGCAGCAGCTTCGGGGCGCAGGGCATCGGCCTGGACATCGGACCCGAGTCTGCCCGGGCGTTCGCCGAGCAGATCAAGGGCGCCAAGACCGTGTTCTGGAACGGCCCCATGGGCGTCTTCGAGTTCGAGGCGTTCTCCGCAGGCACCCGGGCCATCGCCCAGGCGCTGACGGAGACGGACGCGTTCACGGTGGTAGGAGGCGGCGACTCCGCGGCTGCAGTCCGCACCCTTGGCTTCGCCGATGACCAGTTCGGACACATTTCCACCGGCGGCGGCGCCAGCCTGGAATACCTTGAAGGCAAGGAACTTCCCGGCCTGAGCGTTCTGGACCGCTAAAGACATACCAGCCGGCAGGGCACCTCTCGCACCGCGAAGGCGCCCTGCCGGCTGTTCACATGATCCGCACATTTGACCGGCACTTTTGGAGAACACGTGACTACGTCAACCAACGGCACCTTTGACCGCACGCCTTTGATCGCAGGCAACTGGAAGATGAACATGGACCACGTCCAGGGCATCACCCTCCTGCAGAAGCTGGCCTGGACACTGTCCGACGCCAAGCACGACTACAGCCGCGTGGAAGCCGTTGTCTTCCCGCCCTTCACCGACCTCCGCGGCGTGCAGACCCTCGTCCAGGGCGACGAACTCAACATCGCCTACGGCGGCCAGGACCTGTCCCAGTTCGACTCCGGTGCGTACACCGGCGACATCTCGGGCCAGTTCCTGAACAAGCTCGGCTGCAAGTACGTCCTCGTTGGCCATAGCGAACGCAGGACCATCCACGCTGAGTCGGACGAAGTCCTGAATGCCAAGGTCAAGGCGGCCTACCGCCACAACCTCATCCCCGTCCTCTGCGTCGGGGAAGGCCTGGAGATCCGCCAGGCCGGCACCCACGTCCAGCACACCCTGGACCAGCTCCGCGCCGACGTCGAGGGCCTCACCGCCGAGCAGGCAGCCGAACTCGTCGTCGCCTATGAGCCCGTCTGGGCCATCGGCACCGGTGAGGTTGCAGGCCCGGAGGACGCCCAGGAAATGTGTGCCGCGATCCGTGCCGAGCTCGAAAAACTGTTCGACGCCGACGTGGCCGGCAAGGTCCGTCTGCTGTACGGCGGTTCGGTCAAGGCCAGCAACGTCGCCGCCATCCTCAAGGAACGCGACGTCGACGGCGTGCTGGTGGGCGGTGCCAGCCTTGATCCCGCTGAGTTTGCTAATATTGTGAAGTTCGAGAGCCACCTCGTAACGGACTAGTCCGTTCATCTGGCAGGCTCCCGTATCCACCAACTTTGGAAAGGCCGTCGTGGACGTTCTTCATGTGATTCTGCAGATCCTGCTGGGCATTACCAGCCTTCTGCTGACCCTGCTCATCCTGCTCCACAAGGGGCGCGGCGGCGGTCTGTCGGACATGTTCGGCGGCGGAATGAGCTCGGGGCTGTCCTCGTCCGGCGTTGCTGAACGCAACCTCAACAGGTTCACCATCATCCTCGGAGTTACCTGGGGCGTGGTCATCATCGCCCTCGGCCTCCTGATGCGCTTCACAGGCGTGGCTGACTCCTAAAGGCAGTCCGCCCAGCACGATAAGCCCGGCCCGATCAGGATCCTTTCCTGATTGGGCCGGGCTTTTTCCTGCCGCCAGGGGGAACTCCGGACTAAACTGTGGCTATCGGATCTAACGGCAGCGCCGCCATTAGTAGCGAGGGAGTTCCCATGGTGCATACCTCTTCAGGATTCCGCGGCACCCGCGTGGGTGTCATTCAAGGGGGCGGATTGAAGAACCAGGGGGATGATCCTCTCGGGGAGCCCCCGCCGCGTATTTGTGTCTCCTATTGGTGCGCCATGGGACACGAGACGCGGCCTGTTTTTCTTAAGTTGCCGGACGACCAGATTCCGGACGTGTGGGATTGCCGCCAGTGCGGCCGGCCGTCGACGCGCAACCCCGGTGCCGGGATACCCGGCGAAGCCCAGGAAGAAGGCTACAAAAGCCATCTGGATTACGTTAAAGAAGACGCTCCAGCCAGGACGCCGAAGACGTCCTGGCTGGAGCGTTGCGTCGGCTAAGAGCCAGCCGGCGCCTTCCTGACTAGCTGCTCGGGCACGCGCGAGGCTGCGTTTTCGTCGATCAGCCACAGCGTCCGGGACCGGCCTGCCGGCCCGGCCGCGGGCACCTGCACGGGATTGGCTCCGGCCAGGGCCAGGCCCACCGCACCGGCCTTGTCCTCGCCTGCGACCACCATCCACACCTCCGCGGAGGTGTTGATGGCCGGAAGGGTCAGTGAAATGCGCTCGGGCGGGGGCTTGGGGGAGTTGCGGACCCCCACCACCGTCAGTTGCTTCTCGCGGATGCCGCCCTGCTCCGGGAACAGGGACGCTACGTGCGCGTCCGGGCCCACCCCCAGCAGCACGACGTCGAACCGGGGAAGCCGTCCGGGCTCCTCCGGGCGGTCGTCCGAAGCATCCGCGGCATGCTCGGCCGCTGCCGCATCGCTGAGGCGTTGTGCGTAGTCCTCTGCGGCCTGTTCCGGCGTTTCAAAGTCATCCGTCGAGCCGGGCACGTGGACGCGCTCCGGATCAGCGTTGATGTGCTTCAGGAGAGCTTCCTGGGCCTGGACCGCGTTGCGGTCCGGGTCCTGGGAGCCGACGAAGCGCTCGTCGCCCCACCAAAAGTTCACTTTGGCCCAGTCCACCGCGGGGGCGGCAGGGGAGTCGGCTACTGCCTTCAGCGTTCCGATGCCCACCGTGCCTCCGGTAAGCACCACCGTTGCCTCACCGAACCGGTCCTGCACGTCCACGAGCTTGGTGATCAGTCGGGCCGCAATGGCGGCCATGAGTACGGAAGAGTCAGGATGGATGCTTACTCTGGGCTCAGCGCTCACTGGGACGGACACTCCTTAGATTGGTACGTGGCAGTCCAATAGTAATCACTTCGCCGAACACCTCGTCGGGGTCGAGGCGGCGGAGTTCTTCTGCGAGGCAGTCGCGGAGGCTGCGTCGTGGGAGGGAGATGCGTTGTGCGGGTTGGCCGGGTTGGGTGAGTTCGGCGATGGAGAGGCCGGGGCGGAAGAGTTGGACGTCGCCGCTGGGGCGGGTGAGCCGGACGCGGCGGATGCCGGTGCCGGCGGGGTCCGCGACGATGGTGACGGGGGCGTCCAGGGACAGGGTGAGCCAGGCCGCGAGCAGGATGGTGCTGGGTGAGTCCGAGGCGCCTTCGACCGCGACGGCGGTCACGGGTGAGGTGTCGGCCTGGTCCAGGACGGCGGCGAGCTGGATGCGCCAGTTCGTCAGCCGGGTCCAGGCGAGGTCGGTGTCGCCGGCCTTGTAGGTGTTGCGGATGTTTTCCAGCGCGACCTGGGGTTCGGCCTCGTTCGCCGAGTCGGTGATCCGGCGGTGCGCGATCCGCCCGATCGAGGTCTCACTGGCGTTCTTGGGTGCCCCGTGCGGCCACCAGGCCACGATCGGGGCGTCGGGCAGCAGCAGCGCGGCGACCAGGGACTCGGATTCCTCGGCGAGTTCCCCGAAGCCGCGCAGCACGATGACTTCCGAGGCGCCGGCGTCCCCGCCGACCCGGATCTGCGCGTCGAGCCGGTTCGGCGCGGACGAGCCGGCGTCGGCGAGCACGATGATCCGGCAGGGGTGTTCCCGGCTGGCCTCGTTCGCGGCCTCGATCGCTTCTTCCTCGAGCCCGGACTTGGTGACCACCACGAGGGTCAGGACCCGGCCGAGCGCGATCACCCCGCCCTGCTCGCGCAGCGACTGGATCTTCTTGGAAACCTTCGAGGTGGTGGTGTTGGGCAGGTCTACGATCATGGCCTTCTCCAGGTGCGTCCGTCGCGGGCTAGCAGCTCATCGGCCGAGGCCGGGCCCCAGGACCCGGGCGCATAGGGCTCGGGCTGTTCACCCAAACCGGCCCAGTACTCTTCGAAGGGGTCCAGGATCTTCCAGGACAGCTCCACTTCCTCGTGCCGCGGGAACAACGGCGGCTCCCCCAGCAGCACGTCCAGGATCAGCCGCTCGTAGGCTTCCGGGCTGGACTCGGTGAACGAGTGCCCGTACCCGAAGTCCATGGTCACATCCCGGACCTCCATCTGGGTGCCGGGGACCTTGGACCCGAACCGGATCGTGGCGCCCTCATCGGGCTGGACCCGGATCACCACCGCGTTCTGCCCGAAATCATCGTCCCCGTGGCCGGCGCCCCCGTGAGTGCCGAAGAGCAGGTTCGGTGCGCGCTTGAACACCACCGCGATCTCCGTGACCCGCCTGCCGAGGCGTTTGCCGGCACGCAGGTAGAACGGCACCCCGGCCCACCTGCGGGTGTTGATGTCCACCCGGATCGCGGCGTACGTTTCGGTTTTGGAGTCGGCCGGGATGCCCTCCTCCTCCAGGTAACCCTGGACCTGCTCCCCGCCCTGCCAGCCGCCGGCGAACTGCCCGCGGGCCGAATGCGTGGACAGGTCCTCCGGCAACCGCACCGCGGCCAGGACCTTCTCCTTCTCCGCCCGCAGGTCGTCCGCGTTGAAGGAAATCGGCTCCTCCATCGCCGTCAACGCCAGCAGCTGCAGCAGGTGGTTCTGGATCACATCGCGGGCCGCGCCCACACCGTCGTAATACCCGGCCCGGCCGCCGGTGCCGATGTCCTCGGCCATGGTGATCTGCACATGGTCCACGTAATTCGCGTTCCACAACGGCTCAAACAGCTGGTTCGCGAAGCGCAGCGCCAGGATGTTCTGCACCGTCTCCTTGCCCAGGTAATGATCAATCCGGAACACCGCATCGGCCGGGAACACCGACTCCACAATGTCGTTCAGCTGCCGGGCCGAGTCCAGGTCATGCCCGAACGGCTTCTCGATCACCACCCGCCGCCACTTCTCACCCCCGGCCTGCGCCAAACCATGCTTGGACAGCTGCCGGCAGACCTGTTCAAAGGCCTTCGGCGGGATCGAAAGATAGAACGCATGGTTCCCGCGGGTCCCGCGGTTCCCGTCGAGCTCCTCGATCGTCTCCCCGAGCCGCTCAAACGCCGCGTCGTCGTCGAACGCGCCCCGCACGAACCGGATGCCCTCCGAGAGCTGGTTCCAGACCGCCTCATCAAACGGCGTCCGGGCATACGCCTTCACCGCGTCCTTCACCTCCGCGGCGAAATCCTCGTTGTCCCAGTCCCGCCGGCCGAAACCCACCAAAGCGAAACTCGGCGGCAACAAACCACGGTTGGCAAGGTCATACACGGCAGGCATGAGCTTCTTACGGGCCAAATCCCCGGTAACTCCAAAGAGCACCAACGAGGACGGCCCGGCAATCCGGTTCAACCGCCGGTCCCGCGGATCCCGCAAAGGATTCCCGGACCGGACCGCTGACCTTCTGCCGTTCAAAGTATCTGGCATGGTTAAATCAGGGCCTTAACTCTCAGTGGCGGATGCTGCCTTGCCGGCAAGCGACGAAACGATCTCCTGCAGCTGGGCAACGCCCGCAGCGCGGTCGGTGAGGTGCAGGCGCAGGACGGGCCGGCCGTGTTCGCTCAGCACCTGGGCGTCGCCGGCAGCCTGGGCCGCGATCAGCTCACCGAACGTGAACGGACGCTCCGGAATGGCGAGGTCCTGGGCGGACGCCGCCGTGACCTGCAGGAAGACACCGATCGCGGGGCCGCCCTTGTGGAACTGGCCGGTGGAGTGCAGGAAGCGCGGTCCCCAGCCGAAGGTGACAGGCCGGCCGCTCACGGCGGCGAGTTCGTCCCGCACGCCCTCGAGCTGTGCGTAGGCCAGACGATCGAA
This sequence comes from Arthrobacter sp. UC242_113, assembly GCF_044054585.1. Classification (NCBI taxonomy): domain Bacteria; kingdom Bacillati; phylum Actinomycetota; class Actinomycetes; order Micrococcales; family Micrococcaceae; genus Arthrobacter; species Arthrobacter sp. UC242_113. Next base: position 1,410,160 of record NZ_CP171968.1, read on the forward strand.
GTAGGCCTGGACGCTCAGGTAGCCGTCGCTGCCCAGCTGTGCCAGCAACGCGGAGACGGCGTCGGTTGCCGAGGCGGCGTCGCCAAGCCATTCGCCGCCGCGGACCTCGATGGAGCCATCGGTGAAGTTGGCCGGCGTCGGTTCCGGCTGGGCGTCCAGCAGACCACGGGCAGCCACCTTGGCGGCTTCGACGTCGGGCTGGTCAAACGGGTTGATGCCCAGGAGGCGCCCGGCCACCGCGGTGGCGAATTCCCACACCATCATCTGCGAGGCGAGGCCGCCGGAAATGGCAACCTCGTTCTCGCCGAGTTCGACGTCGGCATCCGTGCTGACGAGACGGACTACCAGGACGTCTTCTGCGCCGGAAGTGACTTCCGGGGCATCCGGGCCGGCGACAACCGGCAGGACGCCGGTGCCGAGCTTGCCCGTGGATTCAGCGATGAGCTGCTCGGCCCAGTCAGCGAATCCCACGATGCCGGAGCCGTCCTCCACGATGACGACCTTGTCGCGCAGCGGGTTGGTGCCGCCCAGGGCCGCGCCCAGGACCAGCCCGATGTTTTCGGGGGCGTCCTCGTTCAGGATCTCCGCCGCTTCTTCTGCCTCGTCCAGCAGGGCAGCGATGTCCACGCCGGCCAGGCCGGACGGGACAAGCCCGAAGGCCGTCAGCGCCGAGTAGCGGCCGCCCACGTTCGGGTCCGCGTTGAAGACCGCGCGGTAGCCGGCCTCGCGTGAGGCCTTGTCCAGCGGGGACCCGGGATCCGTGACCACGATGATCCGGCTCTTCGCGTCGAGACCCGCCTCGGTGAAGGCGTGTTCGAAGATCCGGCGCTGCGAGTCGGTTTCCAGGGTTGAACCGGACTTCGAGGAAACCACGATCGCGGTTTCGGCGAGGCGGTCCGCGAGGGCAGCACCGACCTGCTCGGGGTCGGTGCTGTCCAGCACAGTCAGCTCGACGCCAGCGGTGCCGGCGATGACCTCAGGAGCAAGCGAGGAGCCGCCCATGCCGCAGAGGGCAATGCGGGTAACACCCTCCGCTTTCAGGGCATCGCGGAGTTCCAGGATGCCGTCCACCAGGGGCCGGGAGACGGTGGCCGCCTCGACCCAGCCGAGGCGGATTGCCGACTCGGCTTCCGCATCGGGACCCCACAGGGTGTGGTCCTTGGCGAAGATCCGGGTGGCAACGCGGTCTTCGACGAGGGCGGGCAGGTGCTGCTCAAGAGCTTTCCGGGCGGAACCGGTGGCGTCGTAGCTGAGTGTGCTCATGTTGGGTTAGGAAGCCTTCCGTGCGGTGGCGAGGGCGCCTTCAACGTCTGCCAGGAGTTCCTTCCAGCTGGCAACAAACTTGTCCAGGCCTTCGGATTCCAGCAGGGCAACGACCTCGTTGTAGGACACACCGAGGGCATCAAGGGCGTTGAGGGTGGCGTTCGCTTCATCGTAGCCGTTGGTGACGGTGTCGCCCGTGACCACGCCGTGGTCGAACGTGGCGTCCAGGGTCTTCTCCGGCATGGTGTTCACGACGTTCGGGGCAACGAGCTCGGTGACGTAGAGGGTGTCGGGGTAAGCCGGGTCCTTCACGCCGGTGGAAGCCCACAGCGGACGCTGCGGCAGCGCGCCGGCCTCGGCCAGCACGGCCCAGCGCTCAGTGGAGAAGAGCTCCTCGTAGACCTGGTAGGCGAGGCGTGCGTTGGCGACGCCGGCCTTGCCCTTGAGGGCCTTGGCTTCCTCGGTGCCGATCGCATCCAGGCGCTTGTCGATTTCCGTGTCCACGCGGGACACGAAGAAGGACGCGACGGAGTGGATCTTGGACAGGTCGTGTCCGTTGTCCTTGGCCTGCTCCAGACCGCTCTGGAAGGCGTTGATCACGGCGCGGTAGCGCTCCAGCGAGAAGATCAGGGTCACGTTGACGCTGATGCCCTCGGCCAGGGTTGCCGTAATGGCCTCCAGGCCCTCCAGCGTGGCCGGGATCTTGATGTGGACGTTGTCGCGGTTGACCTTCTTGTAGAGGTGCTTCGCTTCAGCGATGGTGCCGGCGGTGTCCCACGCGAGGCGGGGGTCCACCTCGATGGAGACGCGGCCGTCAACACCCTTGGTTGCCGCGGCGATCGGGGCGAAGAGGTCGCAGGCGTCGGCGACGTCCGTCGTCGTGATTTCGAAGATGGTCTCTTCGATGGAGGCGCCGGCAGCGGCCTGGGCCGCGATGGTGTCGTCGTAGTCCGTGCCGGAGGTGATGGCGGCGTGGAAGATGCTGGGGTTCGTGGTGACACCCACAACGTTCTTCTCGTCGATCAGCTTCTGCAGCGTGCCGGTCTTCAGACGGCCGCGGGAGAGGTCGTCGAGCCAGATGGAAACTCCGGCGTCGGAAAGCTGCTGGGTGGGAGTGCTAGTCATTTCTAATCTCCTTGAACTGTGGGGGTGCTGTCAGGACTGGAGTCCGGCGAGGGAATCCTTGGCGGCGGCGGCAACAGCTTCTGCCGTGATGCCGAATTCCTGGAACAGGCGCTTGTAGTCGGCGGATGCGCCGTAGTGCTCGAGGCTGATGGAGCGGCCGGCGTCGCCGACGAACTCGCGCCAGCCCTGGGACAGGCCGGCTTCAACCGAAACGCGGGCCTTGACCGCTGCGGGCAGGACTGCCTCGCGGTAGGCGGCGTCCTGCTTGTTGAACCACTCGACGCACGGCATGGACACCACGCGTGCGGCGATGCCTTCGGCCTGCAGTGCTTCGCGGGCCTGGACGGCGAGCTGGACTTCCGAGCCGGTGCCGATCAGGATGACCTGGGCCTCCACGGTCTTGCCGTCCTTGGACGCCTCGGCCAGGACGTAACCGCCCTTGGCGACGCCAGCGGTCGAACCGAAGGTGTCACCCTCGGCTGCACCCTCGCCACGCTCGTAGGTGGGGATGTTCTGGCGGGTCAGGACGATGCCGGCCGGGTTCTCGTGGTTCTCCAGCATGGTCTTCCACGCTGCCGCGACCTCGTTGGCATCGCCCGGACGGACGACGTCGAGGCCCGGGATGGCGCGCAGCGAAGCGAGCTGCTCAACCGGCTGGTGCGTCGGGCCGTCCTCGCCGAGGCCGATGGAGTCGTGCGTCCACACGTATAGGGACGGCACGCCCATGAGGGCGCCGAGGCGGATGGCCGGACGCTGGTAGTCGCTGAAGATCAGGAACGTGCCGGAGAACGCGCGGGTCTTGCCGTGCAGGCTGATGCCGTTCACGATCGACGCTGCCGCGTGCTCACGGATACCGAAGTGCAGGACCCGGCCATAGGGGTTGCCGGACCAGGCGTTGGTCTGCTTGCCCGCGGGAACGAACGACGGCGAGCCCTCGATCGTGGTGTTGTTGGACTCCGCGAGGTCGGCCGAGCCGCCCCAGAGTTCCGGCATGACCGGGCCGATCGCGTTCAGGACCTTGCCGGACGCGGCGCGGGTGGAAACGTCCTTGCCGGCCGGGAAGACCGGGAGAACGCCGTCGAGCTCGGCGGGCAGCTGGCGGGCTTCGACGCGCTCCAGCAGGGCAGCGCCCTCCGGGTTGGCGGACTGCCAGGCAGAGAAGGACTCTTCCCATTCCTTGCGTGCGTGGGCACCGCGGTCGACGACGGCGCGGGCGTGGGCCAGCACGTCCTCGTCCACCTCGAAGGACTTCTCGGGGTCGAAGCCGAGGACGTTCTTCAGTGCAGCCACTTCTTCCGAACCCAGGGCGGAGCCGTGGATCTTGCCGGTGTTCTGCTTCTTCGGGGCCGGGTAGCCGATGATGGTGCGCAGCGAGATGATGGACGGCTTGGAGGTTTCCGCCTTGGCCGCCAGAAGCGCCGAGTACAGCTCCTGGACGTCTTCCTTGTAGTCGCCGGTCTTGGTCCAGTCAACGCGCTGGGTGTGCCAGCCGTATGCCTCGTAGCGCTTCAGGACGTCCTCGGTGAAGGCGATGTCGGTGTCGTCCTCGATGGAGATGTGGTTCTCGTCGTAGATGACCACGAGGTTGCCGAGCTCCTGGTGGCCGGCGAGGGAGGAAGCCTCAGAGGTCACACCCTCCTGGAGGTCGCCGTCGGAAGCGATAACCCAGATGGTGTGGTCGAACGGGCTGGTGCCGGGGGCGGCGTCCGCATCGAACAGGCCGCGCTGGCGGCGCTGGGAGTACGCAAAGCCCACGGAGGAGGCCAGACCCTGGCCCAGCGGGCCGGTAGTGATCTCCACGCCGGCAGTGTGCTTGTACTCCGGGTGGCCCGGGGTCAGCGAGCCCCAGGTGCGCAGCGCTTCGAGGTCCTTCAGTTCCAGGCCGTAGCCGGACAGGAACAGCTGGATGTACAGCGTCAGGGATGTGTGGCCGGGGGAGAGGACAAAGCGGTCGCGGCCGATCCAGTCCGGGTTCTTCGGGTCGTGCCGCATCAGCTTCTGGAACAGGAGGTAAGCGGCCGGCGCCAGGCTCATCGCGGTACCGGGGTGGCCGTTGCCCACCTTCTCGACGGCGTCGGCGGCCAGGACACGCACGGTGTCAACGGCGCGCTGGTCGAGGTCGGTCCAGGTCAGTTCTTGCTCTTTCACATGTGCCACGGAATCCGGGCCCCTCTCTGTGTTAAACGACAAGCGGTAATGACACACAGCGGCAGGGCATAATTGGTGCCCGCTGCATTTGTGCCTACCAGCCGTTCACCATTGAAACGTTGATCTTCATTCAGTCGCCGGACGGCTGGAATGCGGTTTCTTGCCCGTGTTCCAGTGTGCGCTGATCTGCAGACAGCTTAGCTCCATTCCACACTTCGGGCGGCCAAAATCTCATCAGTTGGACGCAATTTCTCTTTTGTGAATCATCCGTGCGGTGAGGCTGCGTTAATGTGATTGAAGCAAGCACGAACGAATCATTTTCAGTGATTTCCCGTCACACACCGATGCCAGCGATCCATGCGGGACCGCGGTATGATATCGGGAGGCCACCGGCGGGCAGGGCGGGCACTAGTGCGCAACATGACAGCCCCGTCAGCCGCCGATGAGGGATCGGTCCGGACCGCGCGTCCGGGCGCACCGATCAGATAAACAGCCAGACAGAAACAGAGTGACTGCCACGTGAGCACAACAGATACGCCGCTGACCTCTTCCCGGGTCCACGGAAGAGCCGGACTAGCCCGCAAGGCGAAGGCGTACCTTGCGCTCACCAAACCCAGGGTCATTGAACTCCTGCTGGTCAGCACCCTGCCCACCATGATTTACGCCCAGCGCGGGTTCCCGTCCCTCGGCCTCATCCTGGCCACCCTCGTGGGCGGCGCGTTCGCTGCCGGCAGCGCGGGTGCCTTCAACTGCTACATCGACCGCGACATCGACAAGCTGATGCACCGCACCGAGAAGCGCCCCCTGGTCACCGGCGAGGTCACGCCGCGCGAGGCCCTGATCTTTGCCTGGCTGCTGGGTGCCGCGGCCATCGCCATTCTCTGGTTCGGCGCGAACCCGCTCTCCGCCTGGCTCGGACTCGGTGCCATCGTCTTCTACGTCGTCATCTACACGATGATCCTCAAGCGCCGCACGGCCCAGAACATCGTCTGGGGCGGCGCCGCGGGCTGCTTCCCCGTGCTGATCGCCTGGTCCGCCGTGACCAACACGGTCGAGTGGCCGGCCATCGTCCTGTTCATGGTGATCTTCCTCTGGACCCCGCCGCACTACTGGCCGCTTTCCATGCGCTACGGCGAGGACTACCGCAACGCCAACGTGCCGATGCTCGGTGCCATCGCCGGCGCGAAGGTCGTGTCCGTCCAGGTGGTCCTGTACGCCTGGGCCATGGTCGTGTGCTCGCTGCTGATGATTCCGGCCGGCAGCGCTGGCTGGGTTTACACCGCCGTTGCTGTCCTGGCCGGCGCCTGGTTCCTGTACGAGTCCCACGCCCTCTACAACCGGGCGCAGGGCGGGGACCTCTCTGACAAGGGAGCCATGAAGGTCTTCCACGGCTCCATCAGCTACCTGACGCTGCTCTTCATCGCGCTGGCCGTCGACCCGTTCGTCGGCTCGCCGATCATGGGCTAACCCGAGTAACCCACCAGCACTCCGGGACGCGTCCTCAGGTCCTGCGGGTTTTCCGGGAACGCGTCCTCACCTCCTGCAGGTTTTCCCCCAACGATTCCTCACCTCCTGCAGGTTTCCCCCAACGATTCCTCACCTCCTGCAGGTTTTCCCCCAACGATTCCTCACCTCCTGCGGAATGACGAAACGCCCCTTCACTTCACATGTGAAGGGGCGTTTTCGTTGGCCGCCGGTGGCCCGACGTGAGGACGCGTCGGGGATGAAGCGACGGGACGTGAGGAAGCGCCTCCCGAGAGGCGACGGGACGTGAGGAAGCGTCTCCCGAGAGGCGACTGGACCTGAGGAAGCGTCCGGGGAAGAGCTACCTGATTGGGCTGGAGCGGGCGATGTCGGCGGCGTTAGTGGCTGCGCTCATCAGCAGGGCCGCACCCAGCATGTGCGCTCCCACGAGAAGCGCGGGAATGCCGTTGTAGTACTGGGTGAAGCCGATGACGGCCTGCAGGACGGTGACGCCGAGGAGCATCAGCACGGCCATCCGGAACGTTCCCGCGATACCGCGGCGGAACACGAAGTACACGGCGAGCAGTGTGCCGGCGGTGACCAGGTAGGCGGGCACGGCATGGATGTGCGAGAAGAGGTCCCAGTCCAGGTTGTTGCGGGGCGCATTGGCGTCACCCGCGTGCGGTCCGGCGCCGGTCACCACCACGCCCAGCATGACGGCGATCGCGGAGAAAAGCGCGACGGCGGTCATCACCGGCCGCAGGACCCCCGGCAGGGCTGCGAGCGGATGGGTCCGGGACCCGCCCGTCCTGCCATACGCCCGGTTGACCAGCAGGGTGGCAAAAACCACGAGGGCCATGGACACCAGGAAATGCAGCCCGACCACCCACGGGTTGAGCTGGGTCAGCACGGTGATGCCGCCGATGATGGCCTGCGCCGGGATGCTCGCCAGCAGGCCCAGGGCCAGCAGGAACAGGTCCTTGCGCTCCTTGCGCAGGTTCCACAAGTAGACGAGCATGAGCGCCGCGACGGCGGCCAGGGCAAACGTCAGGAGCCGGTTCCCGAACTCGATGAAGCCGTGGATGCCCATCTCGGGGGTATTCACCAGGGAGTTGTTCGTGCACCTGGGCCAGGTGGGGCAGCCCAGGCCCGAGGCGGTCAGCCGGACGGCGCCGCCGGTGACCACCAGGACCGTCTGTCCGATCAGGGACAGCACGGCGAGGCGGCGGACGGTCGAATCGACGGTGACCGGAAGCTTGGATGCCAGGCGGCCGACGAACTGGGGGAGGCGCGAAGCCGTGCTCACTTTATTCTCAATTCCATTTGAACCAGCGGATGGCTGCTGCGCCGGCGAGAACCGTCCACATCAGCAGGACAAGGACGGCGTTGCCGTTGACGGCCCCGTGCAGGAAAGCGTCCCGCAGCCCTTCGCCGAGGGATCCGGACGGCAGCAGGTGAACGGTGTTCTGGGCAAGTTCCGGCAGCCGCTGCATGGGGATGACGATGCCGCCCAGGGCGCCCAGCAGGATCCACAGCAGGTTGGTGATGGCCAGCGTGGCCTCGGGCCGGACAGTGCCCGCCACCAGCAGCCCCAGTGCGGTGAACGCGGCCGCGCCCAGCACCAGCAGGAAAAGGCCGGGCAGCACACCCAACGGATCGGGGCGCCATCCGAGCGGAAAGGCGACGGTGGCGACGATGACCACCTGGATCACCAGGACGGCCAGGACCGCAAGGATCTTCCCGGCGATCAGGCCGGCCCGTCCCAGCGGCGTGGTGGACAGGAACCGCAGCACGCCGTACCTGCGGTCGAAGCCCGTGGCAATGCCCTGCCCTGTAAACGCCGTGGACATGGCACACAGCGCGAGGATGCCAGGGACCGCGACATTGACCCGGCTGTCCCCCATGCCGTCGAGCAGTGGGGTGACCGTTAGGCCGATCAGGGCAAGAAGGGGCAGGACCACCGCGAGGATCAACTGCTCGCCGTTCCGGAGCATGGTCGCGGCCTCGTATTTGCCCTGCAGCAGGATCCGGCGGAGCAAGGGAGCGGGAGCGCTGCCCGTGGCTGTCGTCATCGGATTTCCCTTCCGGAAATGTCAAGGAATACGTCTTCGAGACTCCGGGCCTCCATGCTCAGCGAGCCCGGCATGATGCTGTGGTGGGCCCACCATGCGGTCAGCGCTGCGAGGTCCTCCGGGGTCAGCGCGCCGGTGGCCGTGTAACTGCCGGAACGCGTCTCGCGGATCTCGATCTCGGCCGCCAGAACGCCGGTGAAGTCCAGCCCCGGCAGTGCCTCGAAGTGCAGTGTCCGGACGTGGTCCCGGTGGGGCGTCTCCGGCATGTTGTGCTGCAGCAGCTGGGCAACGGTGCCCTCCGCAACATTCCTGCCGGCGTCGATGATGTACACGTAATCGGCCAGCCGCTGCGCGTCATCCATGAGGTGGGTGGTGAGGATGATCCCCATCCCGCCGTCCCGGAGTTCCGCGATCAGTTCGAAGACGAGCTGGCGGGACTGCGGGTCCAGCCCGGCGCTGGGTTCGTCCAGGAACAGGACCTCCGGGTTGCCGATCAGGGCGGCGGCGAGAGCGAGCCGCTGTTTCTGTCCGCCGGACAGCCGGCGGACATTGGTCCTGGCGAAGGTGTCGATGCCCAGCCGCTGCACCAGTTCATCCAGCGGCCTGGGATTGCGGTACATGCCGGCAATGTGCCGGAGCAGGGGAATGGGGCGGGCCGACGGCGGGAGGCCGCCGTCCTGGAGCATGACGCCGACGCGGGCGCGCAGTTCCGCTCCCGCGGTGCCGGGATCGGCGCCGAGCAGCGTAATGGTTCCGCCCGTGCGTTTCTGAAGTCCCTGGGCGCATTCGATGGTGGTAGTCTTGCCGGCACCGTTGGCTCCGAGCAGCGCCGTGACCTCGCCGCGGCCGGCAACGAGTGAGACGTCGCTCACCACCCTGAGCATCTTGCCATCGAGGGTGGGGAGCGGACCGACGTCCTTGATGAGCCCGTCGATGGTCAAGACGGGGGATTTGGGGGATCGCACCCCAGCATTCTACGTGAAGTAGTACTGTGACTGGTGAGCCGGTGTACTGCCGCTGAACCGCCGTGGCTCCGGGCGCAGGTCAGCCTTGCCTTACTGGAACGCCGCAATAAATTACGACATGATTGTGTTGTGTATTCCATGACCAACACCACTGCCGCGCCATTGGCCGGGCAGGGCGCGCCTGCAGGTGTGCTCCGCGGTGGAAAGCCTGCTGCCCTGGCGTCCGTGCCGGCAGCGGCCGACGCCGACGAGCGCACGCGTGACCGTGTCCTCAGCGCCGTCCTGGAACACGGGCCGGTCAGCGCAGCCGAACTGGGTGACCTGCTCGGTTTCACGCCGGCCGCCGTCCGCCGCCACCTGGACCACCTGTCCCGGGCCGGCGTGATCGAGGTCAAGCGCGTGGCCCGCGCAGGCGCCGGCGCCGGCCGCCCCGCCCGCCGCTACGTCCTCAGCTCCCAGGGCCAGTCCTCACTGGGCGACGATTACCTGAACATTGCCACCTTGGCACTCAAGCAGCTCGGCATGATGGCAGGGGACGAAGCCGTCCGCCAGTTCGCCGTCGAGCGTTTCGCGGAGATGGAACGCCGCTACGCCCCCGAGGTGGAAGCCGCCGGAACGGACATCAGCGCCCGTGCGCAGGCCCTGTCAGCCGCCCTGTCCCGGGACGGCTTCGTCGCTTCCACTGCATCCATTGAAGCCAAGGCTCCGCTGCCGGCGGCGCTGTCCAGCGTGCAGCTGTGCCAGGGCCACTGCCCGATCCAGCAGCTGGCCACCCAGTTCCCCGTCTTCTGCGATGCGGAAACGGAAATGTTTTCGCGCCTCGTCGGCGTCGATGTCCGCAGGCTTTCCACCCTCGCCCGCGGGGGACACGTCTGCACCACCCATATACCTACAGGCCGTCCGGCCGTGACGGTGGCCCCGGCCGCCGGTCACGCACCGGAGAGCCTGGACGAAGTATCCAACCATCTGCAAGAAAGGCCGTGATGACGGACCAACTATCAGAGAAGAAGGTTGCCGAGCCTGGAGTTATTGCCGAGATTCTGGAAAAGAATCCCGAGCTTCACGGCATTGGCACCTACGAGTACGGCTGGGCCGACAAGAACGACGTCGGTGCTAACGCCCGCCGCGGCCTCAACGAGGACGTGGTCCGCGACATCTCGGCCAAGAAGAGCGAGCCGGAATGGATGCTGGACCTGCGCCTCAAGGGTCTGAAGTACTTCGACCGGAAGCCCATGCCCACCTGGGGCGCGGACCTCTCCGGCATCGACTTCGACAACATCAAGTACTTCGTGCGTTCCACCGAGAAGCAGGCCGCTTCCTGGGAGGACCTGCCCGAGGACATCCGCAACACGTACGAGAAGCTCGGCATTCCGGAAGCTGAGCGCAGCCGCCTGGTCTCAGGCGTTGCCGCCCAGTACGAGTCCGAGGTCGTGTACCACCAGATCCGCGAGGACCTCGAAGCCCAGGGCGTCATCTTCCTGGACACGGACACCGCGCTGCGCGAGCACCCGGAGATCTTCCAGGAGTACTTCGGCACCATCATCCCGGTGGGCGACAACAAGTTCGCCTCGCTGAACACGGCTGTTTGGTCCGGCGGCTCCTTCGTGTACGTGCCCAAGGGCGTGCACGTTGACATCCCGCTGCAGGCCTACTTCCGCATCAACACGGAAAACATGGGCCAGTTCGAGCGCACGCTGATCATTGCCGACGAGGACTCCTACGTCCACTACATCGAAGGCTGCACCGCGCCGATCTACACCTCGGACTCGCTGCACTCGGCCGTCGTCGAGATCGTGGTCAAGAAGGGCGCCCGCGTCCGCTACACCACCATCCAGAACTGGTCCAACAACGTGTACAACCTCGTGACCAAGCGCGCCATCTGCGAAGAGGGCGGCACCATGGAGTGGATCGATGGCAACATCGGCTCCAAGGTCACCATGAAGTACCCGGCCGTCTACCTCACGGGCGAGCACGCCAAGGGCGAGACCCTGTCCATCGCGTTCGCAGGCGAGGGCCAGCACCAGGACACCGGCTCCAAGATGGTGCACATCGCACCGAACACCAAGAGCTCCATCATCTCCAAGTCCGTTGCCCGCGGCGGCGGACGCGCGGCCTACCGTGGCCTGGTCCAGATCCGCGAGGGTGCCAAGCACTCCGCAAACACGGTGCGCTGCGACGCGCTGCTGGTGGACACTATCAGCCGCTCGGACACCTACCCGTACATCGACATCCGCGAGGATGACGTGCAGCTGGGGCACGAGGCAACCGTCTCGCGCGTTTCCGAGGAGCAGCTCTTCTACCTCATGTCCCGCGGCATGCGCGAAGACGAAGCCATGGCCATGATCGTGCGCGGCTTCATCGAGCCGATCGCCCGCGAGCTGCCGATGGAATACGCCCTCGAGCTGAACCGCCTCATTGAACTCCAGATGGAAGGATCCGTCGGTTAAATGACTGCCGAAATTACTACTGAAAAGGCCCGCATCGGAGCGCCTTCCATCGCAGGCTTCACCGAGGAAGGCGAGGGGCTGGTCTCCGCCAAGGTGGACCACAGCCACAACCACGGCGTCACCGTCATGTCCTCGCGCGCCGAGCGGCTTACGAGCTTCGACGTCGCCGACTTCGCGCTGCCCACCGGCCGCGAAGAGGAATGGCGCTTCACCCCGGTCCGCGGACTGGCCAACCTGTTCTCTGACGCAGCGACGGACGAGGCCGCGGCCTCTTACACCGTGGAAGCCCCCGAAGGCTACGTCCGCGGCAGCCTGGCACAGGGCGCCGCCCCGCGCGGCACCGTCCTGACCCCGGCCGACCGGGCCGCCGTCGTCGCCTCCGCCAACACCGACGAGGCCCTGCACGTGCTCATCCCGGCCAACGCCGAACCGGCTGAGCCGGTGCGCATCCTGGTCGACGGCGCGGGCGCAGGCCGCCGCTCCAACGCACACTTCGTGCTGGAAGCCGGCGCCAACTCCCACAGCGTCGTCATCGTGGAACACACGGGCGCCGCGGACCACAACGGAAACCTGGAAGTGATCGTCGGCGACGGCGCGCACCTCACCGTGATTTCCGTGCAGCTCTGGGAAGACGACGCACGGCACCTGGGCCAGCACGACGCCCAGGTTGGCAAGGACGCCGTCTACAAGCACATCGCCGTCTCCCTCGGCGGTTCCGTGGTGCGCCTGAACTCCAACGTCCGCTTCTCCGGTGAGGGCGCCGAGGCCGAGCTGCTGGGCCTCTACTTCGCCGACGCCGGCCAGCACCTGGAGCACCGGTCCTTCGTTGACCACAACGTGGCCAACTGCAAGTCCAACGTGCTCTACAAGGGCGCCCTGCAGGGCAAGAACGCGCACACCGTCTGGGTGGGCGACGTGCTGATCCAGAAGCAGGCCCTGGGCACCGACTCGTACGAGAAGAACCAGAACCTGGTGCTCACCGACGGCTGCCGCGCGGACTCCGTGCCCAACCTCGAAATCGAGACGGGCCTCATCGAGGGTGCCGGCCACGCCAGCTCCACCGGACGTTTCGACGACGAGCACCTGTTCTACCTGATGGCACGCGGCATTCCCGAAGACGTGGCCCGGCGGCTCGTCGTGCGGGGCTTCCTCAACGAGATCATCCAGCAGATCAAGGTTCCGGCCCTCGAAGAGCGCCTGACCGAGGAAGTCGAGCGCGAGCTCGCCGCCAACGAGAACTAAACGCCCGGATTCACAGGTTCGGCCCAACCGGCCGGAAACGACAGCACAGGACAACGGATGACTGAACAGCCAAAGGGCGAACTCGTCTGCAAAGCAAACGAGATCCAGCCCAAGCAGGCCCTTCGGATCCTGATCGACGACTTCCCCGTCGCGATCGTTAAGGACTCCATGGGAGAAATCCACGCCATCGGAGACACGTGCTCGCACGCCGACATCTCGCTCTCCGAGGGCGAGGTGGAAGGTTGCGCCATCGAGTGCTGGGGCCACGGCTCCCAGTTCGACCTGCGCTCCGGCGAGCCCCTGCAGCTGCCGGCCTACGACCCCGTTCCGGTGTTCGCGGTGGAGATCCACGGAGACGACGTCTATGTGGACACCAGCAACGTCCTGAACGGCGCCGAAACGCCGAACTTCAGCTAATCCGGCACCCGGCCTGAAGCCCGGCCGGGCCTGTACCAGAACTTAACAACTTCCAGACCAAAGACCGCACCGCCAACAGAACGGCAGGTGCAGAGGAGAACAAGACACATGTCTACTCTTGAGATCAAGGACCTGCACGTCAGCATCGACACCGAGCAGGGCACCAAAGAGATCCTGAAGGGCGTCAGCCTGACCATCCGCACCGGTGAGACCCACGCCATCATGGGCCCCAACGGCTCCGGCAAGTCCACCCTGGCCTCCACCATCGCCGGCCACCCCCGTTACAACGTCACCGGCGGCACCATCACGCTGGACGGCGAAGACGTGCTGGCCATGAGCGTTGACGAGCGCGCCCGCGCCGGCGTTTTCCTCGCCATGCAGTACCCGGTGGAGGTTCCCGGTGTCACCATGACCAACTTCCTGCGGACCGCCAAGACCGCCATCGACGGCGAAGCCCCGGCACTGCGCACCTGGACCAAGGACGTCAAGGCCGCCATGCAGCAGCTGCGCATCGACGCCGACTTCGCCCAGCGCAACGTCAACGAAGGCTTCTCCGGCGGTGAGAAGAAGCGCGTGGAGATCCTGCAGCTGGAACTCTTCAAGCCGAAGTTCGCCGTCCTCGACGAGACCGACTCCGGCCTGGACGTTGACGCCCTCAAGGTCGTCTCCGAAGGCGTCAACCGCGCACACGCCACGGGCAACATGGGCACGCTGCTCATCACGCACTACACCCGCATCCTGCGCTACATCAAGCCTGACTTCGTCCACGTCTTCGTGAACGGCCAGGTTGTGGAAGAGGGCGGCCCGGAACTGGCCGACCGCCTGGAAGAAGAAGGCTACGACCGCTACGCCGGTGCCGCCGGTGCTGCCACGGCTGCCGCTGCGGTCCAGGCCTAGTTAGGACTGACTGAACATGACCGAAATCGACGCAGCCCGCACCGGGCTGGAGGATGTCGAAGAGGCACTCAAGGACGTCATCGACCCCGAGCTCGGGGTTAACATCGTGGACTTGGGCCTGCTCTACGGCCTCAAGTACTCGGAGGACGACGGCGCACTGCTGATCGACATGACCCTCACCACGGCGGCCTGCCCGCTGACCGACGTGCTCGAAGAGCAGGTCGGAAAGGCGCTCGACGGCGTAGTGGATGACTGGCGCCTGAACTGGGTATGGATGCCGCCATGGGGTCCCGAGCGGATCACCGACGACGGCAAGGACCAGATGCGGGCCCTCGGCTTCAACATCTAATCCGCATAAAGTACGACGACGGCCGGTCGCCTTCTTCACGAAGGTGACCGGCCGTCGTCGTTCCCCACCTACCCATCGATTGCTCCACACCGGCCCTTTTGACCGTTCAAAAGGGCACTTACAGAGCAGTCGATGATGAAACTAGAGCGTCGCGGCGCTGAACGTGTCGCACTGGTTGATGTCACCGGTCTTGTAACCCTGGTAGAACCACTTCTGCCGCTGCGCGCTGGATCCGTGCGTCCAGCCCTCCGGCGAGACGCGTCCCGTGGCCGCTTTCTGGATCCTGTCGTCGCCGACGGCGGAGGCAGCCGAGAGCGCGTCGTTCAGGTCCTGCTGCTTCAGCGGCTCCAGGAACGGCTTGCCGGTCTTCGGTTGCTTCTGCGTGGTGGCGTACCGGGTCCAGAGCCCTGCGTAGCAGTCGGCCTGCAGCTCCACCCGGACGGCGCCGGACTCCGCGCCCTGCGGATCCTGCTGCGCCTTGTCCAGGTCGCCGAGGATGTTCTGGATGTGGTGGCCGACCTCATGGGCCACCACATATTCCTGGGCCAGCGGGCCGCCCGATGAGCCAAAACGGGTCACGAGGTCTTGGAAGAACCCCGGATCGAAGTACGCGGTGGTGTCTGCCGGGCAGTAGAAGGGGCCCACCTCGGAGGTGGCCGTGCCGCAGCCGGTCCGCGTGGCGCCTTCGAACAGCACAGCCTTCGGCCGCGGGTATTTCACGTTGTAGTCGGCGAGATAGGCCGGCCAGAACGTGTTGAGGCTGTTCACGGTCCCGGCAATACGGCAGTCGAGGTCCTTGTCTGCGTCGGAACCCAGCTGGCACTGGGTGAGGGGTGTTCCCGTGCTCTGGGCGGGCTGTTCCTGGCCAGTGCCCAGGAGCCCCCCGAGCAGCTGCGGATTGATGCCGAAGAGGGCAGCGAGGAGGAGGACGACCCCGCCCCCGATGCCTCCGCCGATTTTCGTGCCGCGGCCAACTCCACCGCCGCGCCGGTCTTCCACTTGTGATGGGTCCAGCTCGACCCCGTCATTGAAGCTCATGTTGTCACAATAGTCTTCACCGCAGGGCGGTGGCGGGTTCGGGCCGGTAAAGTTGGTCCGATGCCTTTTCTCAACAACCTTCAGCGTTGGGCCGATGAACGCCCCGACGACACCGCCGTCGTCGTGGCCGGAAAACGTCTCAGCTGGGCCGAACTGCGCGACGGTGCGCAGTCCGCCGCAGCCTCCAGTACAGCGCCTGTCACGGTCCTCGCCCAGCCCAATTCCACCCGGTTTGCCGTGGACTTCGCGGCCGCCGTTGCAGGTGACCGTGAGTGCGCGGTCCTGGACCCCACCTGGCCGGAAGCGCTGCAGGATGAGATTGTCCAGCGGCTGGGCAGTGGTGTTAACGGCAGCGGGGTTGATGCAGTGCCAGGCAGCGCCGGCACTGAGCTTGCGGACGGGGACCCGGCGTCCTCGTTCCTCATCGGCCTGACCTCCGGCACCACGTCCGTGCCCAAGGCGTTCACCCGCTCACGCCGCTCCTGGCAGCAGTCCTTCGAGGCCTCCACGGAGTTCTTCGGGCTCAGCCAGCAGGACAAAACGCTCGCGCCAGGCCCGCTGGCCGCCAGCCTCAACCTGTATGCCCTGGCCGAGTGCCTCTACGCCGGCTCTGAGTTCCACACGCTGGAATCTTTCGACGTCGGCGACGTCCATGCCGCCATTATCCACGACGGCATCACCCGGCTGGTGCTGGTGCCCACCATGCTGCGGCTCCTCAGTGAACGCGGGCTGCTGGGCTGCGTGGACGCGTCGGGCGTCCGGACCATCATCTGTGCGGGCTCGAAGCTGGATGCCCGCACGCTGGAGGCGGCCCGCCGGTGGGCCCCGCACGCCACCATCTTCGAGTACTACGGTGCGTCGGAGCTCAGTTTCGTCTCCGGCGCCGGCCTGGCCGCAGGCGAGCCGTTCGCTGCCGGAAGTACCGCGATCGGCCGGCCGTTCCCGGGCGTCGAGGTGCGGATCCTGGACGACTCAGGAAACGAGCTCCCCGACGGGGCCGCCGGCAACATCAGCGTCCAAAGCGGCATGGTCAGCAACGGCTACCTGTGGGGCGACGACGGCCAGGCCCTTCGCTGCTTCGACGGCTGGTTCACGGTGGGGGACCAGGGGTACTTGTCGGACGGTGTACTGCACATCCTCGGCCGGCGCGCCGACATGATCATCACCGCAGGCAAGAACGTCTATCCGCACGAGGTGGAGCTGGCGCTGTCCTCCGTCCCCGGGGTGGCCTCGGCCATCGCCGCCGGCATGGATGACGACCTCCGGGGCCAGCGCGTGGTGGCCGGCATCGTTCCATCACACGGCGGGGTCACCGCAACCCAGCTCAAGACCGGCCTCGAGGACGTCCTGGCCAAGGACAAGCGGCCGCTGCAGTACTACGCCCTGGATGAGCTTCCGGTCACGGACCGCGGAAAGGTGAGCCGGCGGCTGCTGCTCGACTGGATTGCGGCCCGTGACAGCCGGGTCCGGCACCTTGTCTAGCGTGGGGTCCGGGAGCGTGCAGTTCGAACTGCCCGCCGACCGGCAGCCGGTGATCATCGCCGCGCTGCGCACACCCGTGTGCCGGGCCAACGGTGCCCTGAAGCATCTGCGCTCCCACGAGCTCCTGGCCCCGGTCCTCACGGCGCTGCTCGCCGAAACGGGTGTGGACGCGGGCGAGGTGGCGGACGTCGTCATCGGCAACGCCGTGGGCGCGGGCGGCAACGTCGCGCGGCTGGCTGCCCTCGAAGCCGGCCTCCCCGTCACGGTCCCCGGGCTCACCGTCGACCGTCAGTGCGGCTCCGGCCTCGACGCCATCGTCCTGGCATCGCGCCTCGTCGCGGCAGGCGGCGGCACCTACCTCGCGGGCGGCGTCGAAAGCATCAGCACCGCGCCGCTGCGCGCACACCGGAACCGCGACGGCGAACCCGCCTTCTTCAGCCGCGCCCAGTTCGCGCCGCACGGCCACGGGGATCCGGACATGGGCGTCGCGGCCGAGAACGTGGCCCGGGAGTACGGCATCAGCCGCGCCCGGCAGGACGAGTTTGCGCTGCGCAGCCACCGCAGGGCGGTGGCCGCGGGTACCGGCGGCACGTTTGTCCGGGAGACTGTCCCTCTGCCGGGTACCCCAGGGACCGCGCTGGAACCGGAACCTGTCACGGCCGACGACGGTCCCCGACCCAAGCTCAGCGAAGCCCTGATGGCACGCTTCCCAGCGGCTTTCGTTGAATCCGGCACTGTCACCGCCGGAAACTCGTGCTTCGACGCGGACGGGGCGGCCGCCGTCGTCATCACCTCGCTGGCCAGGGCCCGGGAACTGGGCGCTGCCGATGCCCTGGCTGTGCTCGGCACGGAGACCGCCGGGGTGGAGCCGACGCTGCTGGGGATCGGTGCCGCGGCTGCCGCCTCACGCCTGCTGGCGGCGAAATCCGTTGATGCCGCGGACGTGGACCTCGTGGAGTTCAACGAGGCGTTCGCCTCGCAGACCCTCGCCTGCCTGGACCACCTCGGAATTGACTCCGTCCGGGCCAACGCCGACGGCGGGGCCCTGGCTTTGGGCCACGCCTACGGGGCGTCCGGGGCCGTGCTGGTCACGAGGCTGATGGCGCAGGCACGGCAGGCACCGGCCTCGCCTGCCCACGGGAAGCTCGCCCTGGCCATGATCAGCATCGCCGGCGGCATGGGCACCGCGGCGCTGTTCCGCTACTTTCGGCTGTAGGTCTGGCGGGCGAACCGCGGAGCGAATCCGCTGGTGGGCACAGTCCTTCTATCCCTGGCTTTTGGTCCGGACGGCGATTATTGCCGCGTGCGGCCGGGTTTCCGGTTCAGCGCGGACGTGGACTTCCTGGACATCGAAGCCTGCAGCGACGAGGTGCTGACTCATTGCGTCCTCCGACCAGTAGTACCCGGTCGTAACCGCGTGCGGGAACGGTACGCCGGCGGGACCATCGAAGAATCCGAGAAGAATGCTGCCTCCCGGCTTCATGCAACGGGCAAACTCACCAAGAATGAGAGGCAATTCAGCCGGCTCGAAATGGATTAGCGAATACCACGCGAGGATGCCGTCCAGCCATCCGGCCGGAACTCCCCACGCCCGGAGTGTTGCCACTCGAAAGACTGCGGAGGGAAACCGCCGTCGCGCCTCTTCAATGAAGATAGGAACCAGATCGATGCCCTCAACGTCTACACCGTGGTTCGTGAGGAAGGCCGTCCAGTGCCCCGGACCGCATCCGGCGTCGATGACCGGACCGCTCAGGGAATTAGCCCAACCGGCGATAAGCCGCTGATCCTGCTGATGGGCTGTTTCAGTCGACCCAAACAGCGCCGTGTACTCCGCCGCGCGGGCGGCGTACGCGTGCTGAACCATAATGTCCGTCATCGTGCAATGACCACCACAAAAACTGCAAAAACTCCGACGGCGATCACAGGTTTGTTCCACGTTGACGTGACTCCATTCTGGCCATCGCGGACCCCGGGAGTGATTCCGCCGGAGCGGGCACGATGCCAGGCGGCCACGACGGCGTCACGTCCGGTTTTCGCTTCAGGCTGGCTGATCCGCTCATTGCTCGGGAGGATGCTGTAGGGACGGCTCTTCAAGTCGCTCAGATGCTGGAACCCTGCTCCAAGCGCGGTAGGCGGCGTGGGGGCGCCCCAACTGACATACTTCTTGCCGGCCGCCCAGATGACCGTGGTGAACCGAACCTCGATGTCTTCCACCGCCCCGAAGGGTATCCGGTGATCGCGCCAACCGTTGATCACTTCGAACCCGCAGCCGTCAACGCGCAGGCATGGCCGCCACTGGGCAACATACACGAACCAGGACAGCAGGATCAGCCAGGGCGCTGCCTCTCCGGCGGCTTTGGTAGCTCCACCCACCAGCATCCACGAGAGCATGCCGGCGGCGAGTAGCCACACGGCCGCAGCGACTGCGCGGGCCGACGGAGCACGGTGCGTTACGGCCCGGCCGTCCTCCGCCTTGGCGACGCTATGACCGTCAAGCCCCATCGGTTCCCCCAATTCCCAAACTGACGCTTGCCCCGACCCTACCCTTGCCGGAGCCCGTCTCGTACCGTTTGCTGCATGACTGGGGCGAATGAAGGACGGGTAAGAGTTAGCGGGGCAGAAATCTACTGGGAGACGTCAGGGAACCCCGCGGGGATTCCCGTGCTGTACCTCCACGGCGGCCCCGGCGCTGCTCCCGGCCAGGGTTATCGGACCCGCCACGACGCTTCAAAATTCCGGACCGTCGGGTTGCATCAGCGCGGCTGCGGCAGAAGCTCGCCCACGGTTCAGGATGACCTGAGCTCGTTGTCTGGAAACACCACCCAAACCTTGATCGAGGACATCGAAGCCGTGCGCAAGCATCTTGGCATAGGCAAGTGGATTGTGACAGGGGCGTCGTGGGGTAGCACGCTCGCCCTGGCATATGCCCTTGAGCACCGGGACCGTGTGCACGGGCTCGCCCTGGTGGCGGTCACCACGTCGAGCCATGACGAGCTTCAGTGGATCACAGAGGGCGTCGGGCGGATCTTCCCGGAAGCATGGGAGGAGTTCTCGCGCGCGGCCGGGTGCCGGCCAGGGGAGCGGGTGGTGGAAGCGTATGCCCGCCGCCTCGCGGGCCAGGACCGGGACGACGCCGCCGCGGCAGCCTTGGCGTGGGACCGTTGGGAGTCGACGCACATCTCGCTGGATCCGCTGTGGCGGCCCGGCGCGATGTTCGACGACGACCGTAAGCGCATGACCTTCGCCATTCTCGTCACCCACTACTGGTCCCATGACGGCTTCCTCACTGGAGGGCAGGCCATTATGGAGAGGGTCCACCAACTCAACGGAATTCCCGGCTACCTCATTCACGGCCGGAGAGACATTAGCGGGCCCGTCATCACGCCCTGGAAAGTTCATCAGCGCTGGGAGGACAGCCGTCTCATCGTCATCGAGAACGAAGGGCATGGAGGCCCTGAATCCATGGCCGCGCTTGTCGAGGGCGTTGAAGAAATTTCAGCCGGTCTGTCCCGAACGGACTGAAGGTGCGCAACAGGAAGAGACATTGTGATCTAGGCTTACTGCACATCTCGCGTCCGCCCGTCGCGAGCTAGAGAGAGGCAGAGCCAATGCAGCCCGACCTTGGCCAGCGTGCCGCGAACGAGCACGCCGACGTCGCACGGTCCCTTCTCTCCGCAGCAGAGCAGGCCCTCTCAGGCGCCGATGTCGACGCCGAACTGCAGACCAGACTGGCCCAGGCCCATGCCACCCTTGCCCTCGCGCTCGAAACGCGCGCCGCGGCATATGACACCCGGACTGCCGCGTACGTCGCATATCTGGCGACGCTGAGATCGGATCCCCGCGCGGACAATAAACAGCACGCCGCCGTCGTCGCCAAGCTTGTCCGCGACCGCCTCGGCTTCGAATCCGAGTAGCCGGCCGGTTGCCCGCGACGGGCCGTCAGCTCGTGCCGGTTCCTATTCGTCGATGCCCGTACTGAGGCTCAGCTCGCGCCACTGGTCCAGTTCCGCGCGCTGCGCGTCGGCGACGGCGGCAAACGCACCGTAGGCGTCCTGGCCGAGGACCAGCAGCGACGGCGGGTTCGGGCTTTCGACGACGGCGATGATCGCCTCGGCTGCCTTGCCGGGGTCGCCGGGCTGGGTTCCGTGGACGGTGTCATTCTCCTTGCGGCGCTTGCCGGCCGTCTCCGCATAGTCCGGGATCGCCGTCGCCGACTGCGTGAGTGAGCGGCCGGCGAAGTCGGTGCGGAACGCGCCGGGTTCGATGGCCGTAACGCTGATGCCGAGCGGCCGGAGTTCCTTGTGCAGAGAACCCGACAGGCCCTCCAGCGCCGCCTTGGTGGCGGAGTAATAGCCGGAGCCGGCAGGCGAGATGCGCGCCCCGATGGAGGAGATGTTCAGGATCGCCCCGGCCCGTTTGACGCGCATGTCCGGCAGGACGGCTTTGATCATGTCCACCGCACCGAAAAGGTTCGTGTCGAACAGCTGGCGGACGTCGGCGTCGTCCGCTTCCTCCACGGCGGCTCGGTAGCCGTAGCCGGCGTTATTGACGAGGACGTCGATGCCGCCGAACCGGGCCTGCGCCTGCTGCACGGCCGAGCTGATCTGTTTCTTGTCGGTGACGTCGAGGGGGAGGGCCAGCGCGGTGTGGGGGAAATCGGCCGCGATATCCTTCACCGCGTTGACGTTCCGTGCAGTGACGACGGCGTTGTGGCCGTGGGCGAGCACGGTCTGGGCGAGGGCCCTGCCGAGTCCGGTGGAGCAGCCTGTGATGAGCCATGTGGTCATGGGATTTGCCTTCCGTTGGTTACCCGGGTGGGTCATGTGTCCAGAAAACCGTACTTCGGGCAGGCATGGGAGTGGCTGGTGCTACAGGTAACGGCAGTGCCTCCCGCGGCGGGGCGGCGTGCCCTACTGTTGGGCCTCCGAACCGGTGGATCTACCCGCCGGCCGCGGCCGTCAGGACACGCCCAGCGCGGTGAGGGCAATGAGCACGCAGTTCAGGCCGACGATGAGCGTGGCGCTGGTCCAGCCCGCGATTTTCAGTGGGGTGGAATCGGTGTGGATGCCCATGACCTCGCGCTTGCCGGTGAGCCGGATCAGCGGAATCAAGGCGAACGGGATGCCGAAGCTGAGGAGCACCTGGCTCAGAACCAGGGCCAGCGTCGGTTCGATTCCGGCGCCGAGGATTATCAATGCCGGAATCAGCGTGATCACGCGCCGGGTGAGCAGAGGTATGCGGACCTTCAGCAGGCCTCCCATGATGGTCGCGCCGGCATAGCAGCCCACCGAAGTCGACGCCAGGCCCGAGGCGAGCAGGCCGATGGCGAACACGACGCCGATTGCCGGGCCCAGTGCCGACGTCACCGCGGCGTGCGCGCCGGCGATGGTGTCCGTCCCTTCCACGCCGCGCAGGCTGGAGGCTGCCAGCAGCAGCATGGCAATATTGACCACGCCAGCCAGCAACAGGGCGCCGGCCACGTCGAACCGGGTGGCCCGGATCAGGCGCGTCCTCACTGCGGGGTTCTCGGAGAAGCCGTGCCGGTCCCGGGCTAGGGCGGAATGCAGGTAAATGGCGTGCGGCATCACCGTGGCACCGAGCATGCTCGCTGCCAGGAGGATGGTGTCCGTTCCTTCGAAGCGCGGCACCAGACCGGTCAGTGCGCTGCCGGCGTCCGGCGGATTGACGAACAGCCCGGACACAAACCCGACGGCTATCACGCCGAGCAGGATGAGAATGGCCACTTCAAACGACTTTTGGCTCCGGTTCGACTGCAGCGACAGCAGCAGCATCGACGCGAGTCCGATGATGATCCCGCCGGCCAAAAGCGGAAGTCCGAACAGCAGGTTCAGGGCGACGGCACCGCCGATCACCTCGGCCATGTCGGTTGCTCCGGCCACGATCTCCGCCTGCGCCCAGTACGCACGCCGGCGGCGGGTCCCCAGGCGCTTGCCCAGAATCTCGGGAAGGCTCATGCCGGTGGCCAGGCCCAGCTTGGCAGACTGGTACTGCACCAGTACAGCCATGGCATTGGCCGCCACCAGCACCCACACCAGCAGGTAGCCGTAGCTCGCGCCGGCGGTCAGGTTCGCTGCCACGTTGCCCGGGTCGACATAGGCGATGGCCGCCACGAACGCCGGACCCAGCAACAGCAGGCGCGACCACACCCGGCCCGGTGCGGTGCGCTCTGAAAGGGTCGAAACAGCCATCATCCATCCTCGTCATTGGGGTACCGATAAGACGAGGATACCGAAATTTAGGTATACCGAAAAGTAGCTCTTAGGCCTGCCGAGCTGCGGCTTGTGGTGTGCAGCAGACTGGGGGCCATAATGGCGGTGTGGCTTCCTACCCCAAGTGCTGGAGACTTGCGGCTATTGCGTGGGCCGGCGCAATGGTGATGAGTGCCGCTGCGGGCTGCGCTCCCTCCTCGGCCGGGGAACCGCCCTGCTTTCCGCCGCCCTATTCGGTGAAACCTTCGGAAGTCAGGCCGGGCGAGCCGGTGATCGTCACAGCACCGGACGCCGATTGCAACCCCCGCTATGGTGCGAACGCCCGGATTCAGATCAGCGTCACCGATTCCTCCGGGGCGAAAGTGGTCAACTCTACATCCGCAATGAACGACGGCGGCGGCTTTTCTTACAGTTTCGTCGTCCCCGCAGGCACTGCTGCGGGCCAGTCAACGGTCACGGCAGTCCCGTACAACATTGACTGGTGCGACGACACCGGACGAAACAACCGGGTGGCGGGCGCCGCCGTCGGTCAGTTGCAGCGGGCATCGTGTGTTTTGCCCGCGCAGCCTCTGACCATCCGCCGGTAGCGTTCCGGCGACGGTCCACTGCCGCTTGCGCTGCCTGATTATGAGTAAATTATGGATTCACGCGTGTTTGCCGGCCGAGATCTCGGAGGCTTTGCTCTTCGCCCTGATGAAGGACTGCTCCGCCTCTGAAAGCTGGAGTTCGCCGTGCTGGTCCTGGGCCACATGGCCGCCCGAGACCTGGTACACCACGTTTGCCACGGTCCGCGGAAGTACAACGCAGCCGGGGTTTTCGACGAGCCACTTCTTTGTGGCCTCATCAAGCTCATTCCACCACTGAACAATCGGCCTTTGGCCCATGAGGTGCTCCTCGGATTTGAGACCCTACATTAATTGACAGCGGCCGCCGGATTGAGGCCTCACGGCGCCGCAGAACGTGCAGAAACCACCACGCGCGCACAGCCTACGTACTCATGCCCACCGGCCCCCAATCACGGCGCTGGCCCGTCAACTCCGCGCTCTCCGGCTCCGGCCACGGCGCTGGGTGAGGTGTCGACAGGAATTCACGAATTCCTAAATTGGTGATCAGTAACGAGTGTGGTCCGGATGCCGGGAGGGGTCAAGAGGCTCCCGTAACGTCGCGCAACCGGCGGCTGAGGCCCTTTGTGCTCAAACACTATGCGCTGGACGCGGCGGAGGAGTACTTTTTACACGCCCGGGCGGCCACGCGGCGTCCGTCCGCTACATACACAGCGACCCCACCACGAGGAGCCTCGGATGAAACGAAGGACAACCGGCCCCCTCGCTGATTTCGGCAGCGGAGACATTGCGGCCGCCGGCGGGAAGGGAGCCGCCCTCGGTGAGCTGCTGCGGTACGGGTTTCCGGTGCCCCCGGGCTTCGTAGTCACCACAGACGCCTACCGTTTGCTCCTTGCCGAGACGGGCCTGGGAGCGGCCATGGATGGCATGGATCAAAACATGCCCGACGGCGGCGCCCTCCGCGCGCTGTTCGCCCGCTTTGGCATGCCCGCAGCGTTGCGGGCGGAAATCGTTGAGGCGTATAGGGCTCTCGGCGGCGGTGCCGTGGCGGTCCGTTCCAGCGCCACCGCGGAGGACCTGCCCGGGGCGGCGTTCGCGGGCCAGCAGGACACCTTCCTGAACGTCGTCGGCGAGGAGGCGGTGGCCAATGCGGTCGCCGGCTGCTGGGCGTCTCTCTGGACCGACCGGGCCATTGCCTACCGGCGGCGGCAGGGGACCGACCCCCGGGAGGTGGCTATCGCCGTCGTCGTTCAACAGATGGTGCCGGCCGACGCAGCGGGCGTCATGTTCTCGGCGAACCCGGTCACGGGCGAGCGCGGTGAGATCGTTGTGGACGCCAGCCCGGGTTTGGGGGAGGCCGTGGTCTCGGGGAGGGTGACGCCGGAGCGGTATCTGCTGGACCGCACGGGGAAAATCCGCAGCTTCGTTCCCGGCGGCGGTGAGGTGGTGATCAGCCCGGTAGCAGGCGGCGGGACAAGGGAGCAGGCCGGCAGCCACAGCGCGGCTCCTTCCTTGGCTAATGACCAGTTGCGGGAGCTCGCTGACCTGGCCCGCAGGGCGGAGGAGCACTTCGGCCGGCCGCAGGATATCGAATGGGCACTGGCCGGCGGCCGGATCCATGTCCTGCAGTCGCGGCCCATGACGGCACTGCCGCCCCGGCCGCTCCGGCTCAACGCTGTCCAGCGGCGGGTGGGGCCGTTCTTCGTCGAAATGTTTCAGGAGCGGCCCTACCCGCTGGACGTGTCCGGCTGGATGGAGCAGGGGATCCTGGCGATGCTGCACCGGATGGCCGGAAGCGTGGGAGTGCGGTTCCCAAAGGTCGAGGACCTGTTGCCGGAGGAGGACGGGGTGGTGGTCCAGCTGGTGCCGCCGGTCCCGCGCCTCACGGTCCGCACCCTGGCCGCACCGCTGACCCTTGCCCGCCGCGCGAGGCAGTTCAATATGGCCGACTGGAGGAGCGATCACCGGTTCATCACCTTCCTCGAGCAGGTGGAGCGGCTGGACGGGCGGGACTCGGAACCCATGCGCTGGTCAGAGGTAGTGGGCGTTGCGCGGGAGTGCTTCGCCACCATGCAGGGCATTGCAGAGCTGCGCAGCTCCTACCTGCCCGGCATTTTCCTGCCCATGCTTCGGCTGCGCCTGATGCTGGTGCTACTGGGGCGTTTGAAGCTCGCGTCCGCCCTGATCGCGGGTGCAGAAACCATGACCAGCCGGGCGAACCGGGCCCTGGAGCAGCTGGCCGCGATGGTCCGTGCGGATCCCGGGCTGGCCGGCGCCTTTGCATCCTCCGACGCGCCCGCCTTGCTGCAGCTTGTGCAGCAGGCCCCCGCGCACGCTCCCTTCCGCGAGGCGCTCGCCGGGTTCCTGCGCGAGTACGGGAACCGTGAAACCGTCAGCGTGGTGCTGAGCAGTTCACCCACCTGGTCCGATGCCCCCGAGCTGGTGCTGGGGCTGGTCAAAGCACTGCTGGGCCAGCGGCCCCGCGCGGCCGACCAGACCGGCGCGGCGCTCGCGGCGCTGAAGCGCCATCCGCTCCTTCGCTTCGGGCCGGTCCGGCGGCAGGTGCTGGCCGCCGTCGATGATGCCAGGGCGGGCATGGCGTTCCGCGAGGACAGCCACTTCTACGCCACCAAGGTCATCCCGCCCATGCGCCGCGCGTACCGGGAGCTTGGCCGGCGCCTCGTTGCCGCTGGCGTGATTGACGACGTCAGGGACGTCTACCACCTGCGGTTCGAGGAACTGGAGGCAATAACGGACGACGGCGGCGCGCTGCCACCTTCCGTCCGGCAGCGTTGCCGGCCGCTCGTGCAAGCCAGGGCGGCCAAGCGCCGCGAACTCGAGGGGATTGCGCTGCTGGACACCGCGCTGCTGTTCAGGAACCGCCGTCGTGCCGCCGGCGTTCTGGTCTCCGGCACGCCGGCCAGCCGTGGCCGCGCCGAGGGGCCGGTGCGGATCATCAGGGGACCGGAGGAGTTCGGCCGGCTGCGCAGCGGGGACGTACTCGTCTGCCCGTACACCAATCCCTCCTGGACGCCGCTCTTCCAGCGAGCGGCCGCCGTCGTCGTCGACATGGGAGGGCTCGGCTCCCACGCGGCGATAGTGGCGAGGGAGTACGGAATCCCTGCTGTCATGGGGACCGGCAGCGGCACGGGCATCCTGGCGGAGGGGCAGCGCGTCGTTGTGGACGGGAGTGCGGGTACTGTCTTGCCGGCCGGTGCGGACGAATAGGGGCCGGTAGTGGGGCCGCGCTGTCATACTTTCGCTATGAAAGTGACGGGGTGGCTTTCGCCGGACGAATTCTGGGATGAGTACGGGCGCATGGAGGAACTCGTCCGCGGGTCCTTCGGCGGGTTGCCCTGCTACGGGCTCGGCGAGTGGACCGGGCCAATTGCAATAGGCGAGTGGGATCTGGGCAGTAGCCCGCCCACCGCAGTGGGCGTTGTTTTCGGCTCTAGAGACACGGGCCCCATGGTCCAGGTCACCACCACCAGTCAGGATCCGAGGCTGACCATTGCCCACCGCCGACTGATGGCCGACCGTCCTCCAGTCAGCGGAGAGGACTTGTCACGCCGATTACAGGTGATCACTGCGGAGCGGAGCGAGGAAGTGTCGATCCCGGTCGACGGCGCGGAGGAGTCGTTCGCCGTATGGCGGGACGCCGGCCGTTGGTGGGCCGCGGGCCAGCATGACGGCAACGGCCTGGTGCTGGAAGGGACGACGGGACTGGACGCAAGCGCACTGTCACTGCATCGCGTTTCGGACATTGAGCCCTATTTGCAGGGCCGCCGTGCACAGCTTCGCGCGGTCCGCGGTGAGCTTTAGCTGCGCTGTTCCTTCGGCGTTGTTCCTGGGTCGCTGCGGCCTGCGGCGGTGGTGCTTGCCAGGGATGTTTAGTGCACACTGGTGGCGTGAGCGGAATCCGGTGGGTGCTGCACGTCGATCTCGACCAGTTCATCGCGGCGGTCGAAGTGCTCCGGCGGCCGGAGCTTGCGGGCAAGCCGATCATCGTCGGCGGCCGGGGCGACCCCACGGAACGGGCTGTGGTGTCCACCGCATCCTATGAGGCCAGGGCGTTCGGCGTGGGATCCGGAATGCCCTTGCGCATAGCGGCCCGGAAAGTGCCGGACGCGGTGATTCTCCCCGTCGACCAGGAGGCTTACCTCGCGGCGTCTGACACGGTGATGGCTACCCTGCGCTCGCAGCCCGGCGCCACCGTGCAGGTGCTGGGCTGGGACGAAGCCTTTGTAGGCACTGAGACAGAAAATCCGGAAGCCTACGCCCGGCAGGTGCAGGCCGCTGTCCTCGAGCGAACGCAGCTGCATTGCAGCGTGGGCATTGGCGACACTCTGGTCCGCGCCAAGGTCGCCACCGGTTTCGGCAAGCCGGCCGGCGTCTTCCGTCTCACGTCCGGGAACTGGCTCGACGTCATGGGCACCCGGCCCACCAAGGACCTGTGGGGCGTCGGAAGCAAAGTGTCGGGCCGGCTGGCCAAACTCGGCATCAACACAGTCGCCGAGCTCGCCGCGGCCGACCCTCAGGACCTGGTTCCGGAGTTCGGGCCAAAGATGGGCCCCTGGTATGCGGAGCTCGGACGCGGGGACGGCGCCAGCGTTGTGGACGACACGCCGTGGGTTGCCCGCGGGCATAGCCGGGAGACCACCTTCCAGCGAGACCTGACTGAGCCCGCCCAGGTGGACGACGCCGTGCGGGAGCTGACGGCGCGCGTTCTGGAGGACGTTGTGGCCGAAGGACGGCCCGTTATTGGGCTCACGCTCAAGGTCCGGTACGCGCCGTTCTCCACCACTACCCACGCCAAGAAGATCCCCGAGACATTCGACCGGAGCGAAATCCTCGCGAGGGTTCTGGACCTCGTAGCCTCAATCGAAGCGGGCCGACCCATCCGGCTCCTGGGCCTGCGGGCCGAAATGGCCATGCCCGACGATGCCCGAAAGGGACATACGCCAACACGCGGAGGTTGGTGACGCCGTCGTTCCCGCCCTTGCCAGCGGGGATGAATTGCT
Source organism: Arthrobacter sp. UC242_113 (assembly GCF_044054585.1). Taxonomy (NCBI): domain Bacteria; kingdom Bacillati; phylum Actinomycetota; class Actinomycetes; order Micrococcales; family Micrococcaceae; genus Arthrobacter; species Arthrobacter sp. UC242_113. Next base: position 1,438,883 of record NZ_CP171968.1, read on the forward strand.
TTGCGGAAGTAACAGACGCCGTGGGCTTAACGGCCAACGGCATCTGCGGCGCCTTGGGAGAATGGGACCATGGAATTCAACCGGCTGCTGCAGATCCGGCGCATCTATGCGCAAAGTGCTGCACTGAAGCTGCCCAGGGGCCGGGAGATCGTCGAACGCTGGCCGGACGCCCACGTCGTGCTTGTCGACAACCACTGGAACATCCCGGAGGTGCACGGTGACGAAACGAACGTGCCGCGCTGGTCCCGGATCAAGACGGAGGCGCTGGTCCTGGGCGTTAAGAAGGCGCTGACCGTCAAGCCGAACGGCCGGTCTGCGGACTTCATCGCGCCCTCCACCGCGAACGGCTGCGCCATGGCGTGCGCCTACTGCTACGTGCCCCGGCACAAGGGATACAGCAACCCGGTAACTGTATTCGCGAACATCGACCAGATCGCCGGGGCGCTTGAACGTCATGCCACGCGCCAGGGCCTGAAGCTGGAGCCCAACCAGTGCGACCCGGAACTCTGGGTCTACGACATCGGTGAAAATAGCGATTGCTCCGTCGACGCGCTGATCAGCGACAACGTGGAGGACCTCGTCACGCTCTTCCGCGACCTGCCGACCGCCAAGCTGTCCTTCGCCACCAAGTACGTGAACCCGGCATTGCTCGGCTGGGACCACGGCGGTCACACGAGGATCCGCTTTTCCCTCATGCCCGCGGATTTAGCAAAGTCGGTTGATGTCAGGACATCGCCGGTTGCGGAACGCATGGCTGCAATCAACCAGTTCGTGGATGCAGGCTACGAGGTGCACGTGAACTTCTCGCCTGTCATCATTACGGACACCTGGCTCAGCGATTGGGAGCAGCTGCTGCGCCAACTCGATGCCACCTTGTCAGACGCGGCGAAGGCCCAGCTCGCGGCAGAGGTCATCTTCCTGACCCACAACGAGGGGCTCCACGAGGTCAACTTGGGGTGGCATCCGCAGGCGGAGAACGTGCTGTGGCGTCCGGACCTGCAGGAATCGAAGGTCTCGTCCAATGGCTTCGCTAACGTTCGCTACCGTTCAAGAGCCAAGGCGGGCTACGTGCGGCAACTGACCGCGCTTATTGAGAAGATCGCACCTTATTGCCGCATCCGCTACGCCTTTTGAGGGTCCAGTTTGCTGACGGCCTCGTTACGCCGCCGTTGCGGCGCCGTCAGGCATCTGCGGATAAGCCGGGATTATTGCGCGACACGACGGCATCGCCGAGGATGAGTGCGACACCCCATGCTGCGAAAAAGGAGCCGACGCGATGACCAAGTATCTGATCTCGTTTCCGAGTGCCGCCATGGTCCTCGAGGACGAAGATCTCCAGGCCGTCTCGAATGCGTCGCACGCGGTCGTCCAGGAGGCGAAGGACGCCGGCGTCTGGGTGTTCGGCGGCGGCATCGATGAGAGCATCCCGCCTGTCATGGTCGCCGGCGATGGGACCGTGAGCGAGGGCACCTACCCGCAGACGACGCAGCTCGAAGGCGGCTACGCGGTGCTGGAGCTGCCCTCGTATGATGCGGCGTTGCAGTGGGCCGCGAAGATAGCGGTCGCCTGCCGCTGCGCGCAGGAGGTGCGCGCTTTCCACTACGACCCCGCCAGCTAGGTCCCGCGTCCTGTGCGCAGGGGGCTGGCAGCGCCTGTGGAGCTAGCTGACGCGGCGGTAGCGGATGTGGGTGGCCAGCGGTGAGTGGAGCACCTCGGCTGGTTCGAAGCCGAAGGATTCAACCCCGTCGAAGATGCGCTCGCCCGAACCGAGCAGGACCGGTGCGATGTCCAGGGTGAGCTCGTCGATGACGCCGGCGATCAGTGCCTGGCGGACGGTCGAGGCGCCGCCGGCGATGTCCACGCCGTTGTCCCCGGCGGCCTGGCACGCTGCCGAGTAAGCAGCGTCGAAGCCCTCGGTGACGAAGTGGAAGGTGGTCCCGCCGTCCATCTGGATCGGGTCGTGTTCGTGATGGGTGAGCACGAACACCGGTGCGTGGTACGGCGGTTCGGGGCCCCACCACCCGGTCCATTCCTCATCCCAGTCCCCGCGGATCGGGCCGAACATGTTTCGGCCCATCACATACGCGCCGCGCGGGCGCATGAGCCACCCGTTCGCGACCTTGTCGGCGTCGTTGGCTCGCGGGTCGCCGATGTGCCAGCCGTGCAGCTCCCGCCCCCGCTTGCCTAGGGGGTGTTCGCGGCTCTGGTCCGGCCCGGCGACGAAGCCGTCAAGCGAGATCGACATGTGGCAGGTGGTGTCCGGCACCGCGAACCTCCTGAATGATTGCGACTTGCACGCGATCGTGTGTGGCGATTCTGGGGATCCTAGCACGTGATGGCACCCTCGCGGACCGCCTTCAGCGGCTGGTCGCCGATGTTCTCCCTCCAAATGCGCGGGCCGAGCTGCTGGCCGACGGCGGTCCGAACTTTGGGATGACCTCACTGCTGCTGTTTGCCTAGGGTCCGCCCATTAGATCGCACCCGAAAGTGCCCTGATCCGTTCGCACGATGATAAAGACTCTGGCTTCAGCAGAGGGTGCCTGCGCAAATATCTCAGCCCCTCCCGCTGTCCTACCCTGGGAGGTCAGGCCGGTCATATCGTGCTCGGCCGGCTTCGCATCGGGACCGCAGTTGTATTCGCGGCCGGCAAATTGCACTTTGGAAGGCACTTCCTTAGGCGCAAGGACCCAGTCCGACGTTTGTTGATGGACATTCCATAACCTCACGCAGACGAGAACCCCTGCGAGCACCAACGAAAAAAATACCAATGACAAGGCGATTGGCTTCCCCCGGCTCATGGACCCGAAGGGGAACGCCAACCGCAGGCGGCCTGGGTCAGCCATGAATGTCCATCCCGGACACTGAGGCTCCGGGAGCGAGATGGCGCGTAGCGAGTCGCAGATCCCCCATGAGCGACCAGTAGATCTCGATGTCTGACGATTCGAGATTTAGGACGCAATCTTCACCGCCAAGGAAAAGAGGCACCTTGTAGCCAATGCATTCGCTGAACTGTACATCCCGCCTTCCGGTCGCCATCCATTCAGCGAAGAAGTCCGGTGCGAGGCACGCGTCGAAGAAATCCTCAAGCCCTTGGGTGTGAAACTCCGAGAATGCCACCGGGACTTCCAAAGCTTCACCGGTACCGGGTTCGAGCATGATCACCTCGAAAATCCGGTGCTTACCCGCGGGAAGGATCCAGAGCGAATTGGCGCCCCAGCCAGTCAAAACCAAAGCAGATTAGTTTTCCCTGAAACTCGGGATAGGCAGCGTTCACCCATCCCGAGGCCAAGACGGAGGAAACCGGATCGTGGACGCGATACAGACCTCGCTCGAAGGTACATCCGCCCAACCGGTCAATCAGTCCCTTCACTGTGCCGTTCGGTTCAGTGGATCCTCTAGCTGTACCGGTGGTCATGCGCAATCTGGCCGTGAACGCCTCAGTCATTCATCCTCATTTCCGGTGGCTCCAAAGAAGCCCGCGCTGATTCGACGTCGGGCACTCAGCGCCTGGTCTCGTACCTGGTCAGGAGCACGCCGTCGGGAAACGTCCGGGTCTCCGCCAGCCTCAGGTTCACCCAGTTGTCCAGGGCTGTGAAGAACGGCGTGCCGCCGCCCACCAGGACTGGATGGGTGACGATCGCGTACTGGTCGATCAGCCCGGCCCGCATGGCCGCCGCGGCGAGTGTGGCACCGCCAATGTCCATAGGGCCGCCGTCGTCGGTCTTGAGCCGGGCGATTTCGGTGACCGCGTCACCGGTGACCAGGCGGGTATTCCAGTCGACCGTGCTGGTCGTGGAAGAGAACACCACTTTCGGCATGTCCCGCCAGCGGCGGGCGAACTCGATCTGCGCCGGTGTGGCGCCAGGCTGCTGGTCGGCGGTCGGCCAGTGGGAGCTCATGGTCTCCCACAGTTTGCGCCCGTACAGCGCCAGGCCCGTCGCACCCACCCGGTCGGACCACCATTGGAACAGTTCGTCGCTCGGTACGCTCCAGCCGAGGTCGCCGCCGGGCGCGGCGATGTAGCCGTCCAGGCTCACGTTCATGCCGAAGGTCAGGTTGCGCATGGCGTCAGTCTCCCGTGAGTCGGTATTCGTTGTACAGACCAGCACCGCGCGGAAACGTCGTCGGTCAGGCCACACCGAGGGCCGGTTGACCGCCACGCCAAGCAGATGCTCCGTACGGAAAGGGCGGAGTCCCGACCTTTCGCCATGTCAAAGCGCATCCGCGGCCTCACCGCCGTGATCTACAAGCAGAATGGGTCCATGCCGGTGATCCAAAGTACATTCTCATGAAGCAGATGAAGCTCCGGTACGCCGGCGCGTGCCAGCTGTGCGGCGCCTCTCTTCCGGCCGGGACAGAAGCAATCTATGAGAGCGAGACGAAGACCGTCCGCTGCTTGGAGTGTGCCACCGAGACTACGGAAACCACGTCTGCCGACCTGGAAACACCGTGTGATGAGTCGTTGTCCACTGAGACCGGTAGCCGGATCATCCGCCCGACGCGAATATGACCGCCGCAAGGCGAAGGACGAGGAAAAGCTTCGCGATTCGTGGGGTCGCTTCGGTGGTCTCGCAGTCGCCCTCTCTGACGAGCGGCCGCACACGAAGTCCTGGCAGCGAGGCGCGCGGTGAGGAACGTCTCGGCGCTCGGCTAAATGCCTTGGCAGCCGATGGCCTGGCTGTCCTTCACGACCGACGAATCCCCGGCTCGAAGGCCAACATCGACCACATCGCCATCACCGCCGGTGGGATCTGGGTGATCGATGCCAAGAGGTACAAGGGGCGGCCTGAACTGAAGATCGAGGGTGGCATTCTTCGCCCACGCGTTGAGAAGCTCCTCGTTGGGCGCCGTGATTGCACGAAACTGGTCGATGGGGTGCTCAAACAGGTCGACATCGTGCGCGACCTCGTCGGGGATGTTCCGGTCACCGGGGCGCTGTGCTTCATCGAAGCAGACTGGCCCCTGATCGGGGGCGCGTTCTCGACTCGTGGCGTTCACGTGCTCTGGCCGAAACGGTTGGGCAATGTGCTTATAGAGCAGACCGTCGGCAATGTTGATGTGGCGAGGATGCGTGAGTTGGTAGCCGCGCGGTTCAAGTCTGCATGATCCTGTGATGATGCTGCAGTGAAGGAAAGTGAACCATGCAAGGACATGCTGGCGTGGAGCGTTCCTCTCGTTTTTGGCTTTTACTTATCAGCCTTTTATGTTGTGAGAACGATCGCATTTGTCAAAGGAGGTTTGGGGAGCCTCCTCCTCTTGCTTGAGGAGGCGAATGGACAACTGGTTCCCGGGCGTGCGCATCACTGAGTGTGCCGCCGATTGCTGATCTCTTTGGCGAATCCTCATGGGGATGAATAGACCACGCAGCGCGAGCAGCCCTCGCCGAGCGCCAGCACGGCTAGGATCTAGAACAACTGCGGTATAGCCCCGAATTGGGGGAATTATGAAGTTGATCGTTCTTGCCATTGCAGCGTGGGTCTTGACCGGCCTCATTGCGGTTCTTGGAGTTACTGCCGGTGCCACCGTCTGGGCCTATATGGAACCGGTAGTCGATGTCGTGCCTGAACCGGCTACCTACTTCATCGCCGCTGCTGCCGGGTTCCTGGCTTTGTTCCTCAGCTTGGTTGTCAGTGTCGGCATTACCGTCCATGCTGCTCAATGCAATGCCAACCGAAACGCCCTCTAACCGCACCATCGGCGTCTAGTTTGGCGAACCCTTTACCGTTCTTGCCTGACGAGTTCGAGAACCTGAGCATAGTTTTGCTCGAGTGTGGGTTTCGGGCTGACCATGCGCCGCAAGGCAATGCGGACGACGTCGATGGCGACTTTGCTGGTAACACGCACCAGTGGGTACCCCGCCTCGACTACCTCCCAGTGCGCGCCAGGAACAGTGTGCGTGAGTAGATCTCCGTAAAACATCCCAACGGGGCGGACAAGCTCGGCCGGCAACCCATCATTGATCGCTTGATCGAGGGTGGCAAGGCTTTCTGCCGTGCGCGGGAATGTTTGCCCTCGCTGCTGGAAATAACCGCGGAGTCCTTCGTATCCGCCGACGTTAGTTAGCGGGGGTTCCATGGCATCCGAAGTGATTGGCTTATATTCTGCGTACCTTCTCGGCATTCCCGGGGGCAGTTTCTGCAGAGGCTCGTCGGGATCTTCGGGCATGTTCATGGGTCGTCCTTATCTATCGTCGCGCCTGTGAATCCAACTGCATGAGCAGGAGTCTGAATTCAGCTTTAGCGCAGTGGCCAGGGATTCCACCCGCCCGGTACGCCGCGGAGCCGGATCTCTGCCTCGCGGAGCCGATCGGCGGCGGGAGCAGGTTCGCTTTTCCCGCTTTCGGACCCGGACCCGTCGAAGGCTGTCAGTGCATATTCGCTCCAACGTCGTCTGCCCACGGGGTAGCGCTCGGCATATCCGCCGGCCGCCACGGAGAGCACCAGCATCTCCAGCCGGTCCGCTGTTGTCTGAACAGTTTCGTCGCATGCATCGCAGCCACACACAGGAAACGAGAAGTCGTGCAGCACCCCGGCTTGCACCACAACGCCCGGGTATCCAGTCAGCACAAACGTCAGGGACGCCGCCCCAGAACTACGTGGAGTGACCTTCACAGCCTCCAGTACATCCCGGGCCTCCATCAACAGTTCTGCGGCATGGGCCGGATCCTCGTGAACCTCCACGTTGTACACGGCAGCCAGGTGCCCTATGAGAGCACGGGCGACGAGATGCAGTCCCGCAAAGCGTTCGGGGTGGCTGTCCACGCTATACGACTCCGAATCAGGGCCCCCATCGCCCCACCGACGCCCGTACGGAATGGGGGCACCGCCTTCGGAATAGTAAGTGGCCTCCGGCAGGGCCGGCCGGACGTAGGGCGGTAGCCCTGCTGGCTGGACTGCCGGACGGGGGTGCATCGCCGGGGGATCGTCCGGTTCCTCCTGGGCCCAATCCGTTACCATGGCAACGAGTCCCTGGACTGCGGTGTCATCCGCGCTGGGCAGGATATCCAGCAAACGATCGACGTCGAACTGCTTCTCCCCGTTTCCCACGGTAGGAGCACCGCCCTCGTAAGCGGTCCACACCGCGTCCGGCCTCAGACGAGCAAGAGTGTTACCGGCGAAGACCGCCGCCGCGGCCTTGAGAGCACTGTCGTTCACAATCTCAGAGCCAGTGGTGCGCAGGAACCGAAAGAGACGACCGGCATCGGCAGCCAACTCCTTGGCCTGCACTCCACGGCCGACACAGAACTCAACGAACTGGTCGTAGCCTGCAACATGCCTGACCGCCGGGACAGGGTCCGACTCCTCCCGGTAGAGCGCCGTTCCCCGTGTCATCGGTGCCGGCAATCCGGTGGGCTTTCCTTCGAACAACTCCTCAGCTGACCCCATATGCGATCCTAGCCCGTGTGTGCAAGATTTCGAGCCGGTGCTGCCCCTGCGCAAACAACTCCAAGGTATTGCTCACGCGGCACGGGACCGGTCTGTCGGCGGAACCCCAAACGGGTCTGCCGCAGGTTTCCTGTCGTGATTCTCAGACCGTGTCTAAGAAACCCGTCGAAACTGGGTTGGTATCAGATATGAAATGCTTCCCCTGTGAAAAAAGTGATGCGGCCGAGACGGTACTGTGCCGTGCCCTGGAGGAAAAAGCTCACGTCGTTATACAGCGTGGCATCAAGAAAGCGGACCAAATCCGGGGCTACGTTCTCGCGATTGACCAACACTGGATGCTCCTAGCCAAGACTCGGGATGGCGGCTACACAGACGGCTTCAGCGTGCTGCGCGTCGCCGACATAACGCAGGTTCGGCCGGACAAGTCTTTTGAGGCACAGTTTTTGCGGCAGATGGATCAGTGGCCGCCGGCCGGGCCATCTGGGCCCATCGACTTGTCCGGACCCCAGACGATCATCACTGGCGCGGCTGCCGTTCAGACACTAGTCGGTTTGTACACAGAGGTGAAGTGGCCGGACGAGTGCTATATCGGAGCCCCCGTGGACTGGGAAAAGAAACGTGTCTGGCTATTGGAGCTCGATGGCCAGGCTCGCTGGGAACGCGACATGAGCGCCTATCACCTGAAGAAGATCACTCGGATAGAGTTCGGCGGCGAGTACGAGAAAGCCCTGCTTGCCGTTGCCGGCCCGCTGCCACCTCGCACTGCCCCGATGGCAAGTTAGCTGACATCACCTAATCAAAATGGAGCCGCCGACCTCGGAGAACCTCAGTGGCGGGAAAGCATTCCTCGAGCACACTAACTGTCACTTGTCGAACGTCTTCCGGAATAGCTTCGCTACCCGAATCAGCAATGGGGGGCTTGTACGTCTAAGCGCCAGCAGGTCTCCTTGTGACCGATGCCGCCAGGACCTGCTACGGTGCCGGCGGAGCTGGTGGTCTCGATGGGTCGGCCAGAAAGGAACCAAGGCGCTTGCCGGCTTCCTCCGGCAACCAGAACGAAAAACGCTGCTGACCGTTCCCAGCACCAATATCCAATTCAACAGCAAAGCCTAACTCGTCACCTATGACGCGGCTAACGCCGAAGCTGAAGACCCGGTTGTATTCAGGGAGGTCTCCGCCCATGAGAATACGCATGCCCTCGGATCCCTCGTGGCCACTTCCAGACATCGAGACGGTACCACCATGAACCATCCACCGAGCACCGCTTTCCAATGCCACCTTATGCCGGCCACATATAGGTACCTCTACGGCAGAACCGGAGACCAGCCTGAAAACGTCTGTAGAAGTCTCAGGACACCGCAGCACGGCGCAGGTAGTCATGCTGGTGATGCTACCCGGACGTTGCTGTTGGTGCTGGCACCCTGGGCGGTGGTGCTCAGCTTGAATCCAAGGTGGTCCTGAATCGAGCGGTCTTAGTGGTCTTGAATCAAGCTGACATATGCAGAAACCAATGATCGACCAAGTACACGAAGTCTTCAGCGGCCATCAGGCAAGTTTGATCTAAGTTCTTCTGCACGGGAAGCGAGAGCCCGACGCTGGCCTCTGGTGAATCTTCTAGCCTGCAGGCCGAGGACTGCTCGGCTGCCCAACTCTCCCACACCCAACAGATAACCTACCCGACGGATTGCTTCGTCCACTTCTTCCGAATCCTCAATTATCTGGAAGACCTCGTCACGCCGATCCATCGCCTGTATCAGGGCATCGAGGATCATCAATTCTTGCCTTGTCTGCCGCTCATCCTCATCCATGCGGCGATTCTTGCACGACGAAAGTCATGGGGGCATTGCGTCCGGTTGAGGATCGGACGGGCTACATCCCCTCAGTCTCGTAGAGTCGAGCGATGGATGCAGTTGCCCTGCCCCATTCGCTCTCAGCGACTCGCTGCTGGTGTGCAAGGAACGATGCGGCGTCCTGGAATTGCTCATCGACCTGCCAGACCAGCGGGTTCTGAGTGGGGTTCACTTCGAAGAAAAGGCATCCTTGCTCGGCGCGCGTCAGCTTGATGTGCAGGGGCAGGTGCCGTTCCACCAACGCGACCTGCTCTTGGCCATTGCAAACAAGTTGCCCAGTAAGGAAGACGTTGCTCATAAGTCATCCTTACATGGCCGGTTTCGGCGTCACGCATCGTCTCGGTGACGGCTAGCCCGCAAGCCGGTCCAACGGAGGAAGGCCGAACGGCATGTCGACGCGATGCGTCACGGGAAGATATTCATTGACGCTTGGTCCGTCTCATTTCAGTTCCAACTGGACGGACTCAGTAGTGTGCCTTTTCCACTGTGCGTAGCTTCTTGGCATGGGGAAATTTATATCGCTGGCTCCGGCCGTGTTCTTGGTGGTTTTACTGGGGACTGGGTGCAGCATCGGGCAGGGCCCGCAGCCGGGAGGAAGCCTACCCCCGTCGGTTGTTCCGCCGGCACCGCCGGCCAAAACAAGCCCATCCGTCCATGCCATCACGCCACATTCAAACAGGCTCACCACAGACAGCTCGCCCGCTACGGGCGAGACAGTTCCATGGACCCTGGTGAGAATCGACAACGAGACAAACCGCGTCTATCTCTCAGCCGATCAGGTTGGCTGTGCTGTGCCGTCTGTGGTGCACCTGCAAGAAACTCCGACAGAGATCGTCATCGCGGTCACGGGCGCGCAGTCCTCAGCACCATTCGGTATTCCGTGCGCCGCACAGAAAGTGAGCCTCATCGGTTACGTTCAGCTCAACGGCCCGGTCGCCGGACGTCGAATAGTGGGAAGCACCCCATGAGGCTGCGCAGGCTATCCGCAGTCCAATTTGGCGAACCTGCAACGGGACGATTCAGGCGCGCAAGCCGACCGTGGTCTGTGCTGGTGCCGGAAGGCCAGCGGCGGCCTGTCACCCCCGAATTCTGACAGGCTGCCGCTGGCGGCTTGGGTGTCCTGCTATTTTGATGCTGCCGCGGTGAGCTTGGCAGCGTTTGCTGCCGCGGTCTTGCGGATTTGGGTTACTTGTTCGATTTGCGGGGCGAGTTCCTGCATCCGAGTGGTGATGTACTTGTCCAGAACGCCATCAACGCTCGAATGGAAACCGGTCTGATCACGGCAAACCGCGTCTGTCACGGCGATCCTGATTTCTTCCTGGCCACCGGCAGCTTTGCCTGCATCTAATGCTTGTTGCGGGTTGGTGAAGGAGGGGTAGGCGGTTTCCTTCATGCAGGCTTGCCAGTTCTGGACTGCCTTGGCCAGTCCGGCGTCACCGGACACGGACAAGGTGGCGGGGAAGAATGAGTTATAGGCGATGCCGGTTGCCAGCATGTAGTTCTCGACGCTGCCATAGATCTTGGTCATACCTTGCCCGCGGCACCCTCCTGCTATCGTTCCCGTGCCCTGGTCCGTGGTCACCGGGGCCGTGCCTGCTGGTCCGTTGAGGGCTTTGACGAAGGCCGGGTCAGCGAACAGCCGCCCCTCGGCCGTGTCTGGTGTTGGTTCCAGAGGTCCGGTGATGCCATAGCCGCTGGTTTTGGCTGATTCGACAGTTAGCCGCGGGAATCCGATGGCTGCATTGAGGTCCAGTGTCGGGTTGGTGTTCGGTGGCGTGTAGTCGAAGCCTGCACTGGCCATGCACGCGCGGATGACTTCACGCATGCCCGCTTCGGCGGTGGGGTCCGCCTGGGCATAAGCCTCGGCTTGGCGGACTATTCCTGAGACTGGTTCCGGTGAGGCGGTGACGGACGCGCCCGGAATGGATGCCGCTGCAAGCGCTGCTGCCGCTCCCGTCGCGAGTACAGCGGCCCCGATGATCTTTCGTTTCATGATGGCTCCTTAGGTTGTTTTGCCAATGCGGTGGCTGGCCTCCGCTAACTGCGAGGCCTATGGGTGTGGTGGTTTTCGCGTGCCTAGTGCAGAAGCTGGTTCTGGTAGGCGAAGGCCACAAGCTGGATCCTGTTCCTGAGCTTGAGTTTTGCGAGAATGCTGCCCACATGGGATTTCACGGTGGTTTCGCTGAGGAACAGTTCCCCCGCGATTTCGGCGTTTCCCAGGCCTTTGGCGGCGAGCAGGAAGACGTCGCGCTCACGGCCGGAAAGGTCGTCCAGGGCGGTGTGGTTGACGGGCCCGGGCGTGGTGTAGTCGCGGAGAAGTTCGTTCGTCAGGGCTGGTGCCATGACTGAATGCCCTGAGTGCACTGTGCGGATGGCGGCCAGCAGGAAGTCAGGTGTCGTGTCTTTGGTCAGGAAGCCGGCCGCGCCGGCCTGAAGGGCCCTGACCACAGCGTCATCATGCTGGATTGTGGTCAGCACAATGACCTTGGGAGAGCCTTGGGGCAAGGCGTCCATGATCTTCCTGGTGGCAGTGATTCCATCCATGACGGGCATACGGATGTCCATCAGGACGACATCCGGTTCCGTTTCCTGGACCAGGGTGACCGCGGCTTCTCCGTTGACGGCGTCCCCGACGTACTCGATGTCGGCTTGGCTGCGGAGGATCATCTGCAGCCCGGCGCTGAACAGTGGCTGGTCGTCGGCAAGGACAATGCGTATGGGTCCGTTCGTCATCCCACTACTCCTTCCATAGGACGGCCATCGGAAACCTGCTCGTCCAGGATTCTGGGCTCAGCCTTTTCCGCTGCGGGGAGGAAAGCCAGCACCTCAAAGGTGCCTTCACCGTCGATTGTCTCTACCCAACCGCCTGCTGCAGCGGCCCGCGCCTTCATACCTGCCAGCCCCCGGCCCAACGGAAGGCTGCCGCTCTTGCTCTGATGGGCGTCGCCGGTCCGGAGCGAGGAGCGGACCCGCAGTTCAACGGATTCCGACTGCCACACGAAGGCGAGGCGCACTCCCTTGGTCCTGTCCCCGTGTTTGAAGGCGTTGGTCAGGCTCTCCTGTGCCAGCCGGTAGATCGTCAGATGCTGGGCTGGCGTCATGTCCCAGGGTGAGCCGGAGGTGTCGATTTCGACAGTCATGCCGCTGGAGGTCAGCCGGGCCGCCAGCGCGGTTGTGTCTTCTGCCCGTTGCCCGGGCTCATGGCTGAGGTCGGTGGCGAAGCCTTCGATGAGTCGACGCGTTTCCACAAGGGCAGACCTGGCTGAATCGGCGATGATTCTTGATGCTTCCTCTACTGCTTCTGGTTCAGTGCGGTGAATGAAGCGGATGCCGTCGGCCTGGGCCACCACAACGGTCAGGGAATGGGCCAGGACATCGTGAAGTTCCCTGGCGATCCGGTTGCGTTCTTTTTCCAGGACAAGTTCAGTAGCGGCCTCCCGCAGCCGGTACTCCGCCGCCAGCTGTGCCTTCCGGCTCCTTGAGGCATTGTTCATCGCATGGCCAGCTGCCCACCCGGCAAGATTCAATGCAGCGAAAGCCCCGAAGATCAGGAAGGCATATGCGGCAGTACGGAGTGTCCCGCGACCGTAGATCTGATTGCCGAAGACGAAACTGATCCAGGTCTGATCAGAGAACCAGTTGACCGTCGTGATGCCGGCGAACACCACGGCTGCTGCCGGCGGGATCCACCGAGGACGGCTTCTCCAGCCAACCGTGGCAAAGAAAACCACCAGGGGTATAGCGGCATAGCTCAAGACACCGGACAAGAGCACCAGAGGAAACACCTTGAAGGTTTGCAAGAGCAGCGCAATGAAAACACAGCCAATCCCTGCCGCAGGCAGTAACTCGGCCACCGCGACGGCGGTGACAAGTGCCAGCAGCAAAGCCGTGTTCCGGTCGAAACTGCGCTGTTCCAGGACCAACAGGGTCCCAAGCAACAGAGCGGCGCTAACAGGTGCTGCTAGCAGCCTGACCGACCGGAATGAAATGAACATGACTTCACCCTAAACGGGCCTCCACTACTCTCCGGGCCCGTTCAGAAGAGTTCCTCCCAAAGGACCAAGAAGTTCCACCTACAGGAGGACTAACCGTCCCCAGCTCTGAAACGGAACGATTCGGCGCCGGCCCGATCCTGAATTTCGGGTTGAAACTCGGCGTAACCGAGCCTCGCCATGGGGAACCCCGAGCGGAGCGTTCCTAAGCCAGACGCCGTTCCTATGCGGTGGCAACCAGTTCTAGTTCGTAGCCATCGGAGTTTACGAGATAGGCGGCGTAGTATTCGGGTCCGCCAGCGTTCGGGTACTTGTCCTTGAACAAAGGGTTCCAGCCGTGATGCGCGCTCTCTTCAGCCAGAGCGTCTAGACAGTCTCGGCTCCCGGCTTTGAACGCCAGGTGATTCAGCCCGGGCGCAGTGCGCTGATGTTGTCGGCTGCTTAGGTCCGGTGATTCTTCAACAACTATGTAGGTGGGACCCAACCGCCAGCTGATTCCGCTGCCCCAATTCTGATAATTCTCGTATCCCAAGCGGGACAGGATCCAGCCCCATTCATCTTTGGCCCGTTTGAGGTTAGGTACCCACAGCTCAATATGGTGCAGGGCGCCTTTGGAGTCATCGTTCACGTTGTGAGTCTTTCATGCATCCAGAGCCGGTAAGCCACCGCGCTTAGGGTCCAGTCCCTCGTTCCCATAAATGACCGATTGGAGGAACCTTCTGCGAGACGCCCGATGGGCATTCATCCGGACACAGCAAGGCCGACGAGAGCGATGATGACGACCACGAGGATGACTAGCAGTTCGGGGTAGACGAGGAAGAACAAGCACACTCGCTGCAACAGCGAGTCTTTCCTGTGTTCAGGATCCTCCTGTCCGGTGTCTTCGTGGAGCATGATTCCCCCTCCTGGTATCAGTTCCGTTTCGCTGGGCCGGCGCTCAGAGTCACTCTGCCGACCCCAATTCTCAAGCCGTTTAGGGGATTGCTGGAGGGTACTAAGCCTGAGGACTGCCTCAATTTCTGGGGCTAGTAATCGACACATCGCCGCTCTTCAAGCCGCGCCGAAGGCAGTCTGCAATTCGGTCAGCGTCTTCTTTTGTCGCCGCTTCGCGAAGTTTGATGCTCAAGTGCGTGGATGGCAGGTTTGCGCTTTGAATTGACTCTTCGATAATCGGGTCTTCCAAGCATGGGTCGATCACGCCGCTCCGCGGGCCGGATACGCCTACTATCCACCGGTCCGATGTGCCGGAAGTGAGGCCTGCATCACCAGGGCCCACTGCGCAGCTCCCTAAGGCAAAGGGAAGAACACTGATACCCATGATCCACTGGTATGTCGTCCTCCTGGCCCCTTCCTGAGCTCGCAGCATGGCCTGAGCATACTCCGGAAGATCGAAGGATCCCGCGTGGCGGCAGGCTATCCTGAGCTGCCAGCCTAGATCCCGATGCCTAACGTTGAGTGGCACCTTTTGGACAACGCTTGCGTCTGCGTCCGCTTGAAGCAGCGTTGTCCATGGCGCATGGCAGAATCAGCTTGTGGAAACCCCTGAACCTGTGATCGTGGACTGGCCTTCACTCCTGTTCGCGCTGCTCGTGGATTCACTCCTGGTCTGGGGACCAGCGCTTGCATTGTTCTTTCTCCTGCCAGCACACCAGGGCACGATTGCCGTCGCTATGGTGCTTTTAGCGCTGATAACGAATGGTGCGCTTTACGCCCGAGGAACCACCCTGGGCACCTTTCTTGGCGGCTTCCAGCTACGGACCCGGCGCCGGCAAGCACCCGGGCCGGGGTACGGTCTGGTCTTCGCGCTACTGAGCTTCGCACCCGTGCTCGCCATCGTATTCTTGTTTGCGGTCAGCTTCACTCCTGGTAACAATGCATCAGGTTTCCTAGGCAGGCCGGAAAACCTTCCCCTTTTCGGAGAACAAACCCGTCGACGGCGATTCCTGCAGGCAGCGGATGACTATTGGGAACGCTGGGCTGACTAGCACCTCGGCGCCTCAAAGCGATCGACCAGAAGGACCCTCCACCGTCCACAAGCTGACCCTTACGGGGACGGGTTTTCAACGCGAGACCCCTTCGTTTCCGCGTGTAGTCTTTCCCTTCATGGGAAGTCATTCAGGAGCCCCGGCTGAGGGAGAACAAAGAGTACCCGTCGAGCAAGTACTCAACGGGCTCGAAAGTGCATGCCCTCGAGCCAGGGGAGACTGTGCTGGAGGCCTTCATCCTCCTCAAAGTCCTAGACCGAGACGGCGACGTTGCGTGGTCATACCGAACCACTAATCGACTCAGTCGTGAGGAATTGCTCGGGGCGCTAGCCGTGCAGGTGGACGTGCTGCGCAAGTCGCTGCGCGATGAATGGGACGACGACTAAGGTCAACTGACGGCTCGGGCTGCAAGAGTGGTCCGGTGGCTGCCCTAAGCCGAACCGCTACCGGAGATTTAGACCGTTGTTGCTAGGAGACTTCTCCTCGAGAGCGTTCTTTGAGCAGAAGCAGGCTTGCGGGAGTGGCGGCGAGCTCGATGACACCTTTGTCGGTGTTCAGCGCGATAATTCTTCCCCTTGGGAATACTCCCCACATGCCTTTCTGGGTTCAGATGCGGGAGTTGGCGTCGAATACACTTCAACCGGTCCAGTTGCAGGGCCGGTTAAGCCGGTCTTTGCTTGAAAAAGGACTCTGTTCGGTTCTGCCTTTGCGTACCCCTGCGCCCACCTCCCTTTAAGCACTGATCCCTTCTCGCGATGTGCGCACTCGAAAATTCCTTGGTCTGCGTCCAGTGCTACCCGCCGTTTTTTGGCTGAAATTAGGGGCAACGAGAGGACTACTGTGAGGGTCGCACTGATCGCGATAGCGACGGCAAAGCCCAGCCAAAAACCTAGTTCCTGTATCAGGGGATTCGCCACCGTCGTTATGACCAGCAGTGAAGGTACGAAGGTCAAGATACTAGAGTCAGAACTCTTCTCTAACCGGCTACGAGGTGTCGGTTCGATTGTCGGCTGGTTCATTCGCTTTGCCTGACCTTCCAAAATTTATGGCTACCCTACGCCTCTTTCGGGATCACCAAAACTGAACCGGGGAAGGGATTATCGTCGCACTATCTTGACTGCCACAGTCCGAAAGAGGGCAGCCCGTAAAACGTCCCGTAAGCCGGTCATTCACCGGACGCCCCGCCATTCGATCTGCAGTATTGCATTCAGCTCGGGGCGACCGTCCCGCAGGGCCGGTCCGATGAAAAGTCCGGTGACGGGCTCCTATATGGCGCACTGCTACGCCTATGGCGGACACTCCTGTTCATGGGTGAAATAAAGGTTGGCTACGCAAGGGTTTCCACCGATGAACAAGACCTCACCGTCCAACGGGATGCCTTGGCGGCCATGGGGGTCGAGGATGATCGTATCTACGTCGATCATGGTCTCACTGGCACTAACACGAACCGTCCAGGCCTGCGTGAAGCGCTGGCTGCGTGCCGCAGCGGCGACACCTTCATGGTGACGAAACTCGACCGGCTGGCCCGGTCCGTCCGGGACGCGCATCAGATCGCCGACGACCTCGCGGCGCGCGGAGTGAAGCTAAGCATCAATGGTTCGTTACATGATCCCGCGGACCCCATAGGCAAGCTGCTCTTCAACGTCCTGGCCATGGTTGCTGAGTTCGAGGGCGATCTCATTCGGGCTCGAACGCGGGAGGGCATGAAGATAGCCAAAGCCAAGGGGCGGCTGCGTGGGAAACAGCCCAAGCTGTCGGCCAGACAGGAAGCACTCCTAGTTCAGCTGCATGACGCTGGCGAACACACCATGTATGAGCTGGCCGAACTGTTTTCCGTTGGACGCTCCACCGTCTATCGTGCGCTCGAACGCGCGCGCCAGAGGGCTGAAAAGAAGGCCGGCTCCTGACAGTCGCATAGCTGGCCCACCAAAACTTGAAGAAGCCAAAGCGAACCCCGCTAACGTGAACAGGCCCGTTCATCCCGTCGTCGTGCGCGTCCTAATCAGCCCAAGGCAGGCCGCTGCCGCCGCGACGGACACCACCGTGACGATCCCGAACGGGAGGGCGTTGTCCGCCCCGCCGATACCCACCAGCGGAGCCGCAACGCCGCCGAAGGCGAACCTGGCCAGGCCGAGCAGAGACGACGCGGTGCCGGCGATGTCTGGGTAGCCCTTCAGCGCCAGGGAGGTTGCGGGCGGGCTGGCCGCCGCCACGCCGCCAACCATGGTGAAGAGGGAAAGGATGACGGCAATCAGCGGCAGGTGCAGGAGCGCGGTGGTCAGTAGGCCAAGGGAACCGGCAGTGGCCATGGCCAGTCCGATCACCATCGTAGCCTTCTCGGACCAGCGTTCGGCCAGCCGGCCGCCGAGGAAGCCAAAGGTCATGAACCCCAGCGAATTCAGGCCGAAAGCGAACGAGTAGCCCTGCGGCGAGAGCCCGTAGATGCCCTGCAGGACGAAGGTGGCGCCGCTGAGGTAGGCGAAGATCGCCGAGTACGTAAACCCAGTGATCAGCACGGCGCCGACGAAAACGCGGTCCGCGAGCAGGCGCCGGAAGTCCTGGAGCGTATGGAAAAACCCGCCTGCCGACCGCCGCGAAAGCGGAAGCGTCTCCTTGAAGATCACGATGCAAGCAACCAGAATGGCCACGCCAACGGCCGCGAGGAACAGAAAGACGCCGCGCCAGTCTGTGACGGTGGCGAGCTGGCCGCCGATGACCGGACCAACGATGGCTGCCAGGCCGCCGAGCACGGTCAGGCGGCCGTAGTAGCGCAGGAGTTTGGCACCCTCGTATACGTCCCGCCCGGCTGCCTGTGCAATTACGATTCCTACCGCCCCGGCCAGACCTTGGACGAACCTGGCGGCGATCAGCGTTTCAACGGTCGGGCTGACGGCACAGAGAACGGACGTCAGCGTGTAGGCGGCGACGCCGATGAGCAGGGGGAGCCGGCGGCCGAAACGGTCCGACAGCGGACCCGCAATGACCTGGCCGATGGCCAGGCCGAGCAGGCAGGCAGTGATGGTCAGCTGCGCCGTGGATGTGGAACTCCGCAGTTCCGCCGTCAGTGCCGGCAGGACTGGCAGGTACAGGTCCATGGAAATGGGACCGAAGATGGTCAGCAGACCAAGGACCATGGCCAGCGGCCGTCCGACTGCCTGTTCACGCGTGGTCACCGGAGCGTCGGTCACAGTCACGCTGCCTCCGTTCAGGGGGTAAGGGGCCGCCGCAAGTTCGACGGCGGGAGTTGGGTGCGGTTCCACCTAACCAGCCTCTGCAACGCTGGGGGAGTCCCTGCTGGTACCCCTTCCAGGAGGACCTCCCATGCGCCTTGCCGCTCCCGGAAGCGGTCCCGGGCGTTTCAGCCCTCAGTCCTCCGGCTCGCCCAATCCGCGGGCGGCCAGCGCCTCGCCCGTGTGGCGGGCATACGCAACGGTGGTGATGAACACCGGCAGGACCAGCGCCCGGGGGTTGCGTTCCAGTCCGCGGGCTCGTGCCGAGTCCCGGACATCCGAAAAGGCCCCCGCGATGAACGGGATGCTGCGCAGCATGATGGCGATGGTCAGGGCAAACCGCTCGGGGTCAGCGCCGAAGCGCCGGAACGGGCGGGCCAGGGAAACGACGCCGTCGAGCAGCCGGTGCAGCGGCGTGGTGGCGGTCAGCAAGGACGCCGCCACGACGCACAGCAGGATGTTCAGCACAATCCGCGCGGCAACAGGCCCGCCCAGCTGCCACCACTGGAAGGCGCCGATGATCAGCAGGATGGGGAGCAGCGGCCGTACTGCGCGGAAGAGGCGCATGGGCCCGGCGCCGCTGAGCAGGAACAGTCCGCAGAGCACGGCGAGGGCTGCGGCGGCCAGCCGCCAGTCGACGATCAGGAATGAGGCCATTCCGCAGGCCAGGACGAGCAGGAACTTCACCCACAGCGGCATGCGGTGGATCAGGGACGTGCCCGGCACGTAGTTGGCGAGCAGGAAGCCGTGGCCCCTCACCGGGATTCCCCGCCTGAGAGGCTCCGCGCAGAAAGCGAGCGGTAATGCTCGACGGCGGCGGCAGCACCGCCGTCGTACGCTATCCGTCCGGACTCGACCACCAGAACCCGGTCCATGTCCAGCGCCAGCTCCAGGTCATGGGTGGACATCACGATCTGCTGGCTCAGGCCGGCGAGGGTGCGGCGCAGCAGCTCGCGGTTCCGGAGGTCCAGGAGCGTGGAGGGCTCGTCCAGCACGAGCACTTCGGGATCGACCGCCAGCACGGACGCCAGGGCAAGGAGCTGCCGTTCCCCGCCGGAGAGTTCGTAGATGCTCTGGTCAGCCAGGGGCAGGAGCCCGAAACGGTTCAGCGCTGCGGTGGCCTGCTCCCGGCGTTCCTTCCCGCTCCGCACCGAGCGCCGGAGCGAGAGCTCCACGTCCTCGCGCCCGGTGGGCATGACCAGCTGCGAGAGGGGATCGGTGAAGACGAAGCCCACCTGCTGGCGCACGGCCCGCACGTTCCGGACCGTGTCGGCCCCGTCGACGGTTACTGTCCCTTCGCTGGGAACCACGAGGCCGTTGAGCAGGCGGAGCAGCGTCGACTTGCCGGAACCGTTGGCCCCAATGACACCGATCCGTTCCTCGGTGAGTTCCAGCGAAATGTCCTGCAGCAGAACCTTGGGGTCAGGGCGGCCGTCAACGGCCACGCTGACCCCCGTGTTCCTGAGGGAGATGGTGCTCACTGCTGTGCGGAGGCTTCCGGTGTGGTGGATTCCGGTGCGGACGCTTCCGGCATCGCGGCGTTCGGTGCTGCGGCCTTCTGCGGGAGCTGCCGGACGCGGCGGACCAGCAGGTCGGGGAAGGCCTTGTGCAGGGCCATGGCCACGGTAACGGCGAGGACGTTCTTGATGATGTCGCCTGGATAGAAGGGGAGGTCGGCGAGGAACGCCTTGGAGAAGTCCAGCTTGGCGTTGATCATCATGCCGGCGATGCCAAGGCCGTGGACCAGCACAATGCTGGTGGCCATCGCCGACACAAACAGCAGCACGGCACGGAACTTCAGCGTGCGGCGGATCACGACGGCGGCCAGCCAGCCCACCGCTGCGGCGGCAAGGGGGAACGCGATGATGTAGCCGGCGGACGGGCCGGCCAGGATGCCCAGGCCACTGCGTCCGCCGCTGAAGATGGGCAGCCCGGCAAGGCCGAGCAGGGTGTACAGTCCGACGGCGGCAAACGCGCGGCCGGCACCGAGGGCAAGGCCGGTCAGCATGACGGCGAGAGTCTGGAGCGTGATGGGGACGCCGAGGCCGCCCACCGGGATGGCCGCAACCAGGGCAGACGCCGCCACCAGTGCGGCGAAGACTGCGATGAGTCCGAGGTCGGTGGCGTTCCAGCGGCGGCGCTTTGCCGGCTGCAGGGCGCTGGCGGAATGGGTCTGGGTCATAGGAGGTCCTGTCGAGGGGGTACAAACAATTATCAGCTCGTCTCGACGTTACTGGCCCGGTAGTAGCCGCATTTTGTTGGTCTTCTACAAGAGTGGCTGCCCGGGGTCTGGTGCTGGGCACAAATAGTCCGCTCCTCGGGATCAGGGAGGCCGCTCCTCCCGGGCGCGGAAGGCGTGTTCTGGCAGGGTTGCGCTGGCCGGTAGACTTGAACGGGCCGTTCTCACGGCCGGCATCCCCGGCGTTCCAAAGTTTTCGCCGTGCGGCATGCAACCGGCCGTGCTGCGGCTTCCCTGTTGTGAAAGGCCTTACCTGCTTTGATTACCGTTCAGGATCTTGAACTGCGCGCCGGCGCCCGCCTGCTCATGGACCAGGTGAGCTTCCGGATCGACAAGGGCGACAAGATCGGCCTCGTGGGCCGCAACGGTGCCGGAAAGACCACACTGACCCGCGTCCTTGCAGGCGAGGGCCTGCCTGCCGCCGGCAAGGTGACCCGCAGCGGCGAGATCGGGTACCTTCCCCAGGACCCCCGGACACCGGACATGGAGCAGCTGGCGCGGGACAGGATCCTGTCCGCCCGCGGCCTGGACATCGTCGTCGGCAAGCTGAAGAAGGCCCACGACGAGATGGCCAGCGAGGACGCCGCGGTGCAGCGTAAGGCAATGAACCGCTACGACCGGCTCGAATCCGAGTTCCTGGCCGCCGGCGGCTATGCTGCCGAAGCCGAGGCGGCAGCCATTTGCTCGAACCTTGCCCTGCCGGACCGCCTGCTGAACCAGCCCCTCAAGACCCTGTCCGGCGGTCAGCGGCGCCGCGTGGAGCTCGCGCGCATCCTGTACTCGGACGCCGAGACCATGCTCCTCGATGAGCCCACCAACCACCTCGACGCCGATTCCATCGCGTGGCTCCGTGACTTCCTCAAGAACCACCAGGGCGGACTGATCGTGATCAGCCACGACACCGAGCTGCTCGAAGCCACCGTCAACAAGGTGTTCCTTCTGGACGCCAACCGTGCCCAGATCGACTTCTATAACATGGACTGGAAGCGCTACCTGACACAGCGCGAAACAGACGAACGCGCCCGCAAGCGGGAACGCGCCAACGCGGAAAAGAAAGCCCAGGTCCTGTTCGACCAGGCCAACAAGATGCGTGCCAAGGCCACCAAGGCCGTTGCAGCCCAAAACATGGCCAAGCGCGCAGAGCGGCTGCTCAGCGGGCTCGAAGCAGTGCGCGAAAACGACCGCGTGGCCGCTCTCCGCTTCCCGGATCCGTCCCCTTGCGGCAAGACCCCGCTGACGGCAGAGGGCCTCAGCAAGTCCTACGGCTCGCTGGAAATCTTCACCGACGTGGACCTCGCCATCGACCGCGGCTCCAAGGTGGTCATCCTCGGCCTCAACGGTGCCGGCAAGACCACCCTCCTGCGTATGCTCGCCGGAGTGGACCGCCCCGACACCGGCGACATTGTGCCGGGGCACGGGCTCAAGGTGGGCTACTACGCCCAGGAGCACGAAACCCTCGACGTCGACCGCACCGTCCTCGAGAACATGCGTTCCTCCGCCCCCGACATGAAGGACGCCGAGGTCCGCGGCATCCTGGGCTCGTTCCTGTTCTCCGGCGACGACGTCGACAAGCCCGCCGGCGTGCTCTCCGGCGGTGAGAAGACCCGTCTCGCCCTGGCAACCATCGTGGCCTCCAGCGCGAACGTTCTTCTCCTC
This sequence comes from Arthrobacter sp. UC242_113, assembly GCF_044054585.1. NCBI lineage: Bacteria > Bacillati > Actinomycetota > Actinomycetes > Micrococcales > Micrococcaceae > Arthrobacter > Arthrobacter sp. UC242_113. The sequence goes on from NZ_CP171968.1 coordinate 1,461,220, forward strand.
GACGAACCCACCAACAACCTCGACCCCGCCAGCCGCGCCGAAATCCTGGGCGCACTGCGCAACTACACCGGCGCCGTCGTCCTGGTCAGCCACGACGAAGGCGCCGTGGAGGCCCTCAACCCGGAGCGTGTGGTGCTGCTGCCCGACGGCGTTGAGGACCTTTGGAACGAGGACTACCTGGACCTCATCACGCTGGCCTAATTTCGCCGCGGTTCTGCCGCCAGCATGCAGAAGTGTCTGCCCAGCCTCGCTCGAGGTCCTTCAATGTCAGACCCCCTCACGAGACTGGTTCTATGGAAGCCATTGGGGGATTTACCGATCACCGGGCCATAGAGTCCGGTGCCGGTGGGTTGGCTTCCGTCGCAGGGAACGACGGCGGTGGCCGGCTCAGCGGTGTCGTTTCCGGCGGCGGCACTTCAGTAGGCCGGTTGCCCGACGGCGGCGGGGCCGGACTCCGGGGAGTGTCTCCCGAGACCGTGGCTAATAATGTCGTACCCCCTCACCAGAATGTTTTCATGGAAGCCGTTGGGGGGTTCACTGCAGGACCGGGCCGGACGGCCCGGTGCCGGTGGGTTGGCTTTTGAGCCGGTTTCTGTTGGTGCTAACGCCCTTGAAAGCGTTCCTGTTGACGTTGGCGCCAGTGTCCTCGAGGGGGACGTGGTTGATCAGGCCTTGGCCGTGCTGGAACCGGGCGCGATCACCGCCGAAGACACCGCGTTGTGGGGTTTCAGGCAGGCCGCGGATTTCGCCGGCCGGGTCGAGCAGCTCTCCCGGCAAGTAGAGCGCCTGCAGGTGCTCGCCGCGGGCGCGGTGGACCGGTCCCGCACTGCCGCCCTCACCGGGGCAGCATCACCCCTGGTTCCGGTCGCCGTTGCCGAGCCCTTGCCGGGGGATGACGGGTCGCGGAACAGTGTCGAGTTCCTCCAGGGAAGGCTGGGGATCAGCTCCGCCGAAGCCCGCCGCCGGATCGGGCTGGCCGACTCCGTCCTGCCCAGGACCGGGTTCGGCGGGCAACAGCTCCCGCCGAGGTATGAAGAGCTCGCCGCCGCAGTCAGCGCCGCCCGGATCAGCTCCCGCGCCGCGACCACCATCACCCTGGCCCTGGACCGGGCACGGCATTTCACCACCCCGGAGCACACCGCCGCGATGGAACACGACCTGACCCGAGCCGCTATCGAGAACGACACCGACTTCCTCACCCGCGTCGCCCGGCACTGGGCAGAGGCCATCGACCAGGACGGGACCGAACCCTCCGAAGCGGCCCTCCGGCAAATCCAGGGCGCCTTCATCCGCCGCCCCAAACACGGCCTGCAGCACCTGGAAATTTTCGCCACCGCCGAACAGTTCGAAACCATCACCACCGTCATGAACACCGCCACCAACCCCCGCACTCCGGTACCCGGGAACGGGAACGGCGGCGACGGAACCAGGGCCGACGGGAATGGCGCCGACGGAACGGGTGCCAACGGTATGGGTGGTGACGGGGCGGGCAGCGCTGAACCGGCCAGCCTTGCCGGCTGGGACACCGAGGGCGTCCCCGAGGTCTCCCTGGATCACCGCTCACAGGGCCAGAAACGGCTCGACGGGCTCGTGGGCGCGCTGCAGACAGTCCTCACCACCGACACCCTGCCCGCCAACGGCGGACACCGGCCCCAGATCCTGGCCACCATCAACTACCGCGACCTCCTCGCCGATCTCCGGAAACGCCAAGACGCGCAATGGGCCCAAGGCGCGCAATGTGCCCAAGAAGGGCATCGGGCCCAGGAAGCGCAGTTGGGCGAGGAGGTCCAAGAACCGCATCCCGCCCGCACCGGCCGGACCACCACCGGCCGGACCGCCAGCGGGACGAACACCGGCACCGCACTGTTCGCCTTCACCGGGCCGGTGAACCCGGCCACGATCCGGAAAATCGCCTGCGACGCCGACATCATCCCCGTCGTCCTCGGCACCGACGGCCGGATCCTGGACATCGGCCGCGCCTCACGCGTCTTCCCGCCCCACATCCGCAAGGCCATCACGGCCCGGGACCAGGGCTGCGCGTTCCCGGGCTGCACCATCCCCGCTGCGTGGTGCGAAGCCCACCACATCACCTACTGGTCACGCGGCGGAACCACTGGAACCGGCAACGGCGTCCTGCTCTGCAGCCACCACCACCACCTCATCCACAAAGAAAACTGGCACATCGAAGTCACCAACGAGGTGCCCTGGTTCAAACCCCCACCAGAACTCGACCCCCACCGAAAACCCCGCCGCAACACCTACTTCCACTCACGACCCCAACACGAATGAACCGCGCCACGACACTGCCGCGCCACGACAGGGAGCCGCGCCACGACAGGCATCCACGCGGACGACAGCGCCGAAAAGCGGGCTCAAGCAATCATCTTGGTCAGCCACGATGAAGGGGCCCCCGAGGCCCTCAACCCGGAGCGCGCGGTGCTGCTGCCCGACGGCGTTGAGGACCTCTGGAACCAGGACTACCTGGACCTCACCACGCTGGCCTAGAGCCGTCGGTCCCCGAGCCGTCGGTCCCCGGGCCGTCGGTCCCCGGGGCCCTGGTCACTGCGCCAGTGCCCGGGGACTTCGAGCCCGCCGGGCAGCCGTGTCTCAGGATTGCCCCGCGCGCTGTTGAGCTGCGGCTGCGTTAGGTACAGGGCCCGGGATAAATCAGCGCCCTCCAGCCGCGCATCCCTGAGGTCTGCGCCCAGCAGGTCCACTGCCGTCAGATCAATGCCGCGCAGGTCTGCCCCAATGAGGCAGGCGCCCCGAAGATCGGCGCCGCAGAACCGGAGCGTCCGGAGGTCCGAGCCCGCCAGGTCCGCCGCCGGCTGCAGCCGTTCATCAAGCTCGTCGCCGGCGGCGAAGTAGGCGGCCCGGACTTCCTCGCTGACCTCCACCAGTACCTGCCGCACCCCGTGATGAAGTGTCCCGACGTCGAGGGCGAGCAGTCCAGGCAGCGGTCCCTTCGCGGCGTTCCCGATGGCGAGCCGGAGGTCCTGCACCGCGGTGCCGGTCTCGGGGTCGAACGCTCGCTCCTGCGCCTCGGCCAAGTACCAGAGCATCTCGTGCAGCTGCCGCACGATTTTGAAGGCAGGGAACATTGCGTACTTGCTGTCCGGCTTATCGCGCCAGCTGACGCCGTCAAACAGCCCCTGCGACACAGCCTGGCCCGCGCCGAAGCAGTCGAAAACGGTGCAGCCGCGGAAGCCTCGCGGGCGCAGCCGGTCGTGGATGCCGCAGGAGAAGTCAGCGGCCAGGTTCGGGCACGGCGTACCCGCAGGCTTGTCGATGGCGAAGTCGGCTGAACGTGAAAAGCCGAAGGCGGTGCAGCACAGCGCGAAGCAGTTGCTGCAGTCGGGGTGCAATTCGTCCCGGCCGGAAACGGCGGTTGGCCGCGGAAAGGATGTGCGTGGAATGGATGTAGCGGTCAAGTGAACTCCCAAGAATGATGCGGATGTGTATGTCGCATGGGGAACTCGTCGTCGAGTTCCCTCGGCGGACACACCCAATCACCGCTCCGGAACGGAACGCGGGAGAGCTGCCGCGAGAGGGCAGCTGCTGTGAGCTAGAGAGCAAAATGAAGAATCACTGGCTCCAGAATACCTGCATGCGCCAGGCATTTCGGGTAATCGTCACTGATCAGTCTGGTGGTAATCCTTCGCGTCGGTAGCTAAGCTCTTTCCGCTGTGACAGCTGTATCCGCCAACCCGATCAGCCGCACCCGAGGAGAGCCCCATGAGCGCTACCTACACGTTTGACGTCTTTTCCAGCCTCGATGGCTTCGGCTCCACCAGCGGCAACTGGGGCGGCTACTGGGGCAAGCAGGGCCCAGAGCTGCTCGAGCACCGCTTCGCCCTGTACGGCGGGGAGCAGCGGATGGTCTTCGGGGCCAACACGTATCGGGCGTTCGCACAGATGCTGGCCTCAAGCACTGAGGAGTCCGACGTCCGTGACCCATGGGTTACGCGGATGCGGAACCTGCCCGCAACGGTGGTGTCGAGCACGCTGAAAGCACCGCTCGACTGGCCGGACGCAGCTGTCGCAAGCGGCGACGCCGTCGACGTCGTCGCCCGGCTCAAGAAGGAGTCTGAAGTGCCGCTGCGCTCACACGGCAGCCTGTCGATGAACCGGGCGCTGATGGCCGCCGGCCTGGTTGACCGCGTCCAGGTGACCGTCTTTCCAGTGATCACCGGCCAGACCGGTGAGGAACCGATCTTCGAGGGTGCCGCCGACTTCGACCTCGAGCTGATCGAAAGCCGGACGCTCGACGGCCGAACCCAGCAGCTCATCTACCGGCCCACCCTTCACGTCTAGGGCCCCCTACCGCACCCGCAACACGTGTGCGTCCGTGATGCGCTGCAGTTCGCCGTAGCTGATGGAGAACATCGGGTGGTGGTCGCCGGCCCCGGCCCAGAGCGTGGCGTACTCTTCCAGCGAGGCGTCCAGCAGCGTGCGGATCCTGGCCGGGTGGCCTACCGGCGCAACTCCGCCCACTTCCTGGCCCGTGTGGTGCAGGACGAAGTCCGGTGCGGCACGGCGGATCCGTCCAGTCCCCAGCTGGGAGGCGACCAGCCGGACGTCCACTTTCGCGGCGCCGCTGGCGAGGATCAGCAGGGGAGTGCCGTCCACTTCGAACACCAGGCTGTTGGTGACCGCAGCAACGTCGCAGCCGAGCGCATCAGCCGCGGCGGCCGCCGTCGGAACGGCGCCGGGGAGAACCGTCACTGTGTCGCGGGCTCCGGCTGCGGTCAGGGCGCGGCGCACGTTGGCCACCGGGTCGGCAAGCATGTCCGTGCTCCTGTTCTCAGTAGCCCTGGGCATCCAGGATCGCGTCTTCCTCTTCCTCCGCCGTGGGGCGCTTGCGCTTCCGGGGCGCCGGCGGACGACGGCGGGCTCCCGCGGCGGTGAGCGCGGGCTCGCCCTCCGACATCTCGGCGTCCTCGGCGTCCATGGCGGCGTTGCGCGCCTGCTGCCGGGCCGCGTAGCCAAAGCCCACAAACATGAGGACGCCAAAGGCGAACCACTGCAGCGAGTAGGACAGATGCGTCCCCTCGTCCACCGACGGCATGGGGAACGGCTGCGGCATGTCCGCCACAGGCGGCGTCTCCGACGCGAGCTGCCCGTAGGCTCCGGTGAGGAGCGGGGAGCCCAGCTCCGCCGAGTAAGCCGGCAGGTCAATGGAGGCGAGCTGGCCTTCCGGGGCACCGCGCTGCAGCGTGGGTTCGCTGTGCTTGAGCCGCACCACTGCCGTGATCTGCCCGGTCGGCGGCGCCGGAATGGAGTCTGGCCGGCCGGGAGTCTTGTTGCCGATCGGCAGCCAGCCGCGGTCAATCACGACCGTCTCGCCCGACACTAGCTTGAACGGCACCACCACCTCGTACCCTGGCTGCCCGTTAAGGGGCCGGTTGCGCACGATCCGCTGCCCGTCGACGTCGTACGTGCCCTCGAGCCTAACCTGCGTCCATTCCCGCGACGGGTCCAGCTGATTGAACTCCTTACGCGCCTGATCAAACGTGATGGGAGTGGCCGAGTAGTTGGAGGTCACGCGCTGAATTTCCGCAAGGGTCTCGGCCCGGCGGTCCATCTGCCAGCGGCCGAGGAAGACGCAGCCGGTGGCAAAGATCGCGGCCAGCAGGAGGTAGCCCAGCCACTTGCTGGAAAACAGGAACTTGTACATTCAGCCGTTCCCGCCGGTCTCTGCGGCCTCGAGCGGCACGGTTTCCTTCCAGAGCCCGCGCGTCTGCAGGTAGTCCTCCAGCCACGCCTTGTGCTCGCCGCACGCCAGCCACACTTTGCGGCGGTCAGGCGTGTGGATCTTGGGGTTGTTCCAGAGCAGCTGCCAGGACGCGTCGGCCCGGCAGGCTTTGCGGGAGCACGTGGCTGCGGACGCCGGCCTGGCAGGATCGCCGCTGCCGCCACCCAGGTTGAAAATGTTCATGAAGCTTTCTGTCCCCGGCCGTCGTCGTCGTCTTCGTCATTGGTGATGAGTTCGCCCTGGAGCACCGGCGGTTCATCGTCTGCGTCGGGGCTTTCCGGCTCCCAGGATTCCCCGGCCGCCCCCAGCTCAGCGTAGGGCGTGTAGTCGAGCAGCGCGTCGCTGTGGATCTCCGCCTTGTCCGAACCGTTGGCGATCACCACCGCGATCCAGGGCAGGAATACCGCACCCGCCACCGCAACCAGTTTGAACCAGCCGTCCACCACGAAGATCAGGATCAGGCACACCATGCGGATGGCCATGGCAAGGGCGTACTTGATCATGCGCTCCCGCATGTCTTCGGAATGCGCTGCGGCGGCGTCCGTGATGCTGATTACTTCCGGATGACCGGAGGTGGCGTCACGCTTCCCGGGCGTCGGCTGTCCGGGCAGGGGTTCAGATGTCACGACTGTTTGATCACGCTCCAATGGCTACCCCAATTCTCTCACCATCCTCAGGAGGCTCCCAATCGGGCGATAAGATCGGAGGCAGTCAAAAATCCAGCCACCACGGCGGAGCCATGCTCCGCAGAAAACCGGAGCACACATGTCTGAAGCAGCAACCACGGCCCGCAGCGTCCTCATCACCGGCGGCAACCGCGGCATCGGCCTGGCCATCGCGGAGGCATTCGTGGCCAACGGGGACAAGGTGGCCGTGACCTACCGCAGCGAATCCAAGCTGCCGGAGGGTGTCCTCGGCGTCAAGGCTGACGTCACCGACGAGGCCTCCGTTGACGCTGCGTTCACCGAGGTTGAGGCCGCACACGGCCCGGTCGAGGTACTCGTGGCCAACGCCGGCATCACCAAGGACACGCTGCTGCTGCGCATGAGCGAGGACGACTTCACGTCCGTCATTGACACCAACCTGACCGGGGCGTTCCGCGTCATCAAGCGCGCTTCAAAGGGCATGATCCGGCTGCGCAGGGGCCGCGTGGTGCTCATCTCCTCCGTTTCGGGACTGTACGGCGCGCCGGGACAGATCAACTACTCCGCCTCCAAGGCCGGCCTCGTGGGCATCGCCCGTTCCCTGACCCGGGAGCTCGGTTCGCGCGGAATCACGGCGAACGTCGTCGCTCCCGGGTTCATCAACACGGACATGACCGCAGAGCTCCCGGAAGCAACCCAGAAGGATTACCTGTCCAGCATCCCTGCCGGCCGCTTCGCCGATGCCTCCGAGGTGGCCAATGTGGTCCGCTGGATCTCCAGCGACGAGGCCGCCTACATTTCCGGCGCCGTGATTCCGGTCGACGGCGGCCTCGGCATGGGGCACTAGGCACCAGGCGCTACGCCGACCCTGGACCTCAGGGGAGTTTTCACCCACGGCCGGCCGCCGGCTTCTTTGTCGCGTTCCGACAAAGGAAACCGGCACGCCCGCTGGCATGATGGACTTCAGGCCATCAGTAATTAGACGTTTTGAACAAAGACAAAGCTTTAGACAAGGGAGCCCACATGGGACAGCTGGACAACAAGACAGCCATCGTCACCGGTTCTTCGCGCGGCATCGGCGCCGAAGTAGCCAAGATCCTCGCCGGCGAGGGTGCCGCCGTCGTTGTTAGACTACCGCCAGAAGGCGCCGCGCGCCAACAAGGTGGTGGCCGGGATTGAGGCCGACGGCGGCCGTGCCGTCGCCGTGGGCGCCGACCTGACCAGCATCGAAGGTGTGCAGGCGCTGGCCAGCGCTGCGATGGAAAACTTCGGTTCGCTGGACGTCCTGGTCCTCAACGCCTCGGGCGGCATGGAGTCCGGCATGGAAGATGACTATGCCCTCAAGCTAAACCGTGACGCCCAGGTCAACATGCTCAACGCCGCCGTGCCCCACATGAAGGAGGGTTCCCGCGTGGTGTTCGTGACCAGCCACCAGGCGCACTTCATCAACTCGGTCCCCACCATGCCCGAGTACGAGCCCGTGGCCCGCAGCAAGCGCGCCGGTGAGGACGCCCTGCGCGAGCTCCTGCCCAACCTGGCGGACAAGGGCATCTCCCTGGTGGTCGTGTCCGGCGACATGATCGAAGGCACCGTGACCGCCACGCTGCTGGACCGCTCCAACCCGGGCGCCATCGAGGCCCGCCGCGCCGAGGCTGGAAAGCTCTACTCCGTGGAGGAGTTTGCCGCAGTGGTTGCCAGCATGGCCACCGCCGACGTCGAGTCCGGCCATACGGAATACGCCGGCGGCTCAGACTACTTCGGCAAGAGCGCCGAATAGTCTCTGCTTGAGCGGTTCCCGACGCGGGTCCCTGCACGAAGGCCCGGCGCATCAGCGCGGGGCCTTCGCTGTCTCCTAACAGACGCCCAATTTAGACCGCGCAGGCGTTGTCGGGGCGGCCCAGGGAGCCTAGGGTCATAGCCATGGCAGAGGATGCAGCAGTGCCGAAGCGGAGTTATCCGGCCGGCGTGCCGTGCTGGGTGGACTGCCAGCAGCCCGACGTGGAAGCAGCCAAGAAGTTCTACGGGGGACTGCTGGGTTGGGAGTTCGACGCCGGTGTGGCACCGCCCGGGGACACCGGAAGTTACGTAGTGGCCCGGCTCGGGGGCCAGGAGACCGGCGCCATCACCGGCTTGGGGCCCGGGCCCCACGGCGTCCCGGCCTGGAACACATACATTGCAGTCGATGATGCGGATGCTGCGGTGCGGCACCTGCTGTCAGCTGGCGCAACCCTGAGATCGGCCCCCGCCGACACGGGCGCTGGAGGGGTGCGGGCCTCGCTGGCCGATCCCGAGGGCGCGGAGTTCCGCATCTGGCAGGCAGGGGAGCGGCTGGGAGCCCAGGCGGTCAACCTCCCGGGCGGCTGGAACTTCAGCGACCTCCACACAGCGGACACGGATGCCGCCGCGGATTTCTACGCCCGGGCCTTCGGCTGGGAGTTCGACAGCCTCGACTTCGGCATCATGATCCGCCGCCCCGGCTACGGCGACCATCTCGAGGCAACGGTCGACCCCGATATCCGGGCGCGGCAATCGGGAGACGCGGTGCCCGCCGGCTTCGAAGACGCCGTGGGCTGGCTGGCACCGGCCGCCGCGGGGGAGCGGCCGCACTGGCACGTTACCTTCACCGTGGCGGACCGGGACCGGGCCGTGCAGGAGGCGCAGCGCCTTGGCGGCCAGGTCCTGGGACAGGATGACACCGAGTGGACACGGACCGCCCTGATCCGGGACCCCGGCGGGGCTGTCTTCACCGCAAGCCAGTTCACGCCGCCGTCGGGCTAGTTTGATTCCACGGTTGGGTCCGGATCGGCGGCACAGCGTGGTGCTGTTGGCCCGTCAGAGACCTGGATCGCCCCGCTAATCCGGGAGTACGCTGTGGCCATGGCTGAACGGGCGGAGCTGGCCGGAGAACCGTCGGAGCGGCTCCAGGCTGTGAAGCCACTCGCTTGGATCATGGCCGGCCTCTGTGCAGTGCTGTTCTTTGGGCTGGTAGATCTGTCCACGCTCTTCGATTTGGCTGATCCCAGCTATCAGTGGGCCGTTCCCTTGGAGGCCAGCTGGGGAAGTTTGTTCACTTTTGTACTGGCGGGCGCCTACGTTTGGATTGCCGTGGTGCCCGGCCAGTCGTGGCCTGCCGTAGTGCAGCTTGGGATCGCCGGGACTGGGCTGGTTGCCAGCAGCGTGGCGGGCCTTGATGGGCGCCCGCTCCTGCTTGGCCTCCCCGTTGTCGGCTCGGCCGCCTTGTTCGCCTGGCTGTGCCGGGAGCTTTCCGGACCCTTGCCGCGCCGCATCTCCGTGCATTGGCCGCTGCTTGTCCTCGGGGCGGGCGGTGCACCCCTGTGGCTGATGTATTCGCTTTACGCCCTGGAGAAATCCCGGACCCCGCACGAAGGTCCGGAGTGGGAAGGACAGACCATGGGCATTGACCACTGGCCTGTGCAGGGCGCGGCTGGCCTCACACTGGCCGCCTGCTCGTTGGTGATGGCTCTGTGGCCCGCCGCCCGGCCGTTGATGCGTCTCAGCGTCAGCCTCTCAGCCACCTTCATAGGCGTGGCCATGCTGGCATACCCGGCGAAGGATGGAGCGATGCCCGGCACCGGCTGGGGAATCGCCTTCGCCATCTGGGGGACGCTTCTCGCATTGCCCGCTGTGGGCCAGGCAGCGGAAGCCGGAAGCGCACGTACCGCCCGCCGTACCGGAGCGCCGTGAACGCCTAGACGCCGGCGATGTGCCGCACCGCGTCGAGGTAGGGCATGTTGATGGCGGCGTCGGCCACGGCGCGAACGGCGGGCTTGGCGTTGAAGGCCACCCCGATGCCCGCGGCGCCGAGCATGTCCAGGTCGTTGGCGCCGTCTCCCACGGCGATGGTGTGCTCAAGGGCGATGCCCTCGGCGGCCGCCCATTCGCGGAGGTATTTTTCCTTTGCGGCGCGGTCGATGACGGCCCCGAGGACCTTGCCGGTCAGGGCGCCGTCTACGATCTCCAGCTCGTTGGCAATCCAGTAGTCCATGCCGAGGTCCTCGGCGATGGGGCGCAGGATCTGGTTGAAGCCGCCGGACACCACCGCCACGGCATGGCCTGCGGCCTTGAACGCTGCCACCAGCTCCGCGGCTCCCTCGCTCAGCTTCACTTCCGCGCGGACGGAGTCGACGACGGCTGCCGGCAGCCCTGCGAGGACGGCCACCCGGGCGTGCAGGCTTTGCGCGAAGTCGAGTTCTCCGCGCATGGCGGCTTCGGTGACGGCGGCGACTTCGTCGCGCTTACCGGCGTACGCGGCAAGGAGTTCGATGACCTCCTGCTGGATGAGGGTGGAGTCGACGTCCATGATGAGGAGCTTGCGCGCCGCCTTCCGCAGTTCAGCGGGGACGATCGCGGTGTCCACTCCGGTCCGCTCCGCGTTCTCCTTCGCGGCGGCAATCGCGTGCCGCAGTCCGGCGATGTCCGCGGCGGAGTCCGACGGCATGGAAAAGTCCAGGGTGCAGACCTCGAAGCGTCCGTCGCCTGAGCTGGAGGCATCCTCGAAGGTGGCGCCGGAGTCCGCCAGCAGGGACCGCAGGTTTTCCGGTTCCGAGGGGGACAGTTTAAGGCCATAGCTGACCGCAGTCACGTTCGAAGTCATGGCTGCAATCTTATCCAGCGCAGCGCCGCCGCCCGAATCCGTTGCGCGGCGGCTGTGCACACATCCGCTGCACTGCGGCGGTCCCCAGCCGGCTCCCAGCCAACGTCCGGCCAACCCGGAGGCCGGTCAGGCAAAATAGTCCGATGATCCTTGCCCTGACTGCCCGCCTGCGCCCGGCGCCTCCGCTCAGGGCGTCCCAGCAGGCACTTTTCTGCTGGGCCGGGGCCCTCCTGGTGGTTGGTGACGCTGTTTTCTGGCTCATGTTCGCTGCCATCCAGTCAGACTCGGGGCTGGCCGCCGTGGACGGACCGGTGCACAGCCTGATGGTGGATTCCCGGAGTCCCGCCGCCACCGCGATTTTGGCCGGCCTGACAACTGTGACAGCGCCGGAAGTCCTGTCCGTGATCGGCGCTGTGTTTGCCCTTGTGTGGGCAGTCTGGAAACGTGAATTGTGGCGCCCCGCCGTGCTCATGGGCGCCATGGTGCTGGCCGTGGTGGTGACCACCCTCATCAAGCAACTTGTCAGCCGGTCCCGCCCGCCGTCGTCGGACTTCCTGCTCGGCCCGGACGACGCGCTCTCGTTCCCCTCGGGTCACACGGTGGGCATCGGGGTGTTCACGGTGGTGCTCGCCTACCTCGTCTTGTCACGGTACGGAACGCGTACGACGGCGGTGCTTGGGTTCGCAGCGACCTTTGCACTCACCGCGCTGGTCGGCTTAAGCCGGCTGTATCTGGGCTATCACTGGCTTACCGACGTCGTGGCTTCCCTCGGGGTGGCGCTAGCTGTTGCAGCGGTGGCCATGTTCACCGACGCCGCCCGGCACGGTTCCGCGAAAGGCCGCACCGGAGCGCTCAACGGCCGCGCCCCGAACAGCTTGCCGGCCGCTGATCCCTCAGCTCCGGACGCGCAGCCGTAGCAGTGCCGCGGCCGCGGCCGCGACGACTGCCGCCGCCAAGGCGCTGACTCCGGAGTAACCGGTCAGGCCCATGATAGGTCCCGCCGCCGCGCTTCCCACCGCGCCGGCCAGGGACATGGTGGCGTCCGAGAACCCCTGGACGGGAATGCGCTCCGCAGGGGTCAGGGAGGCGACAAGCAGGGTGGAGCCGGCGACGGTGGTAGCCGACCAGCCCAACCCGAGCAGGATGAGCCCGACGGTGACCGAGCCCATGCTCTGGGACGCCAGTCCGGTCAGTGCCGCTGCCGCGAGCAAAGTAAGCAGGCCGGCCAGTGCGGTGGTGCGCGGTCCGAGCCGGTCGGTGAGTGCACCCATCACCGGTGACAGAGCGTACATGCCCGCGATGTGCAGTGAGATGGTGAGACCGATCAGCGCGATGGTGTCGGGGTTCCCGGCGGCTTGTCCTGCGTGATGCTGCATGTGCAGCGGCGTCATGGACATGACGGCGACCATCACCGCGTGGGCCGCAATGACCGCTGTGACCGCTCCGCGGGCGGCGGGGTGTTCCTTGACGATCCGCCAGCCTTCCCGCCAGGCACCGGAGCGCTGTGCGACGGGAAGGAGATCTTCCCCGTCGAGGCCGCGCCGGGTCAGGAGCGGGTCCGGGTGCAGGGTCAGCGCCACGATGGCAGCGCCCACCACCATCCCCAGCGCGGAGATCAGGAACGGGCCGGCAGCAGGCGGGATGTCCAGCCAGCCTGCCAGGACGGCCCCGGGAGCCACCATGTTGGGACCTGCGACGGCCCCGATGGTGATAGCCCACACCACCAGGGACAGGTCCCGTCCCCGGTGGGCAGGTTCGGCCAAGTCGGTGGCAGCGAAGCGGGCCTGCAGGTTCACCGCGGAAGCCAGGCCCACCAGGAAGGCCCCGCCCAGCAGGAGCACAAACAGTTCCGTGGTGACGGCGGCGACCATCAGGAACGTACCGGCGATCGCCGCGGCCAGGCCGGTGGTGAGGGCCACCCGGCGTCCCCGCTGCAGGGCCAGGCGGGAGAGCGGAATCGCCGTGACCGCGGTGCCCAGGGTGAGGGCGGTGTTGACGGATCCGGCCCACGCTTCGGAGCCTGACAGGTCAACGGCCAGGATGGAGCCCAGGGCCAGGGTTGAGCCGTTGCCCAGGCCGGAGAAGATCTGTGCGACCGACAAGGTCCGCACGATGCGGCGCTGGGTTGAACGGGTTGCTTCGGCGGTGCTGGTCAAGTCGGATGGTCCCCTCGGACAGATGCTTGGCGTGGAAAACTCCACAGGATAACTGTGGTGTCATGGGTTTATGCAGTTCAACCATGACAACATGCACGGGGTGCGGCTGGCTGAGTCCCTCGTCAACATGCTCGCCGACGGCGCGTGGGACAGAAACGCTCTGCAGGACCTCCTGACCGGCCACCTGTTCCGCTCGCCCCGGATCACGCCCAAGTACCAGGACGAACTTCGGGAGTGGGCCGTCCGGCTGCAGACGGTTTTCGCCGCCGGGGACCAGGAGGCCCGCTGCTCGGCTGTCAACGCCCTGCTGGCCGACGGCGTGCGGCGCGTGTTTCTGACCACGCACGACGGCATGCTTCCGCACCTGCATTTTGCAGACGCCAGCGAAACCCTGGTCGAAAGAGTGCGTGCGGTTACCGCCGGCGGACTGGCCATCTTCATGACCGAGGCGGCCGGAGAACGGCTTGGTATCTGCGCCCTGCGGGACTGTGGCCGCGTCTTTGCCGACACCAGCCGTGGCGGCAACCGTGCGTACTGCTCGGCCCGGTGCGGCAACGCCGACGCCGTGCAGCGCTACCGCGGCCGATTGCGGGCTGGTTAGCCGATTGCGGTCCGGTTATCAGTCGCAAGGTGTTTTGTCCTAGTGTCTACTTCTATGAGTGATGTTCTTGAAATGGCCGCCGTCAGCGTTGTGCGCGGAGCCCGAACGCTCCTGAGCAAGGTGGACTGGCAGGTCAGTGAGGGCGAGCGGTGGGTCATCCTCGGCCCCAACGGCGCCGGCAAGACCACTCTGCTGCAGATCGCTGCCGCGAGGCTCCACCCCACCAGCGGCATCGCCGGCATCCTGGACGAAAGCCTCGGCAAGGTGGACGTCTTCGAACTGCGGCCGCGGATTGGCCTCTCCTCGGCCGCGCTGGCCAACCAAATCCCCGAATACGAGACGGTACTCAACGTCGTGGTCACTGCCGCCTACGGCGTGACCGGCCGCTGGCGCGAGGGCTACGAGAAGGACGACGAACGCCGTGCGTTCGCCCTCCTCAACGACTGGGGAATGGGCCCGCTCCTGAACCGCAAGTTCTCCACGCTCTCGGAGGGTGAACGCAAGCGTGTGCAGATTGCCCGGGCCCTCATGACCGACCCCGAACTGCTGCTGCTCGACGAGCCCGCCGCCGGCCTGGACCTTGGCGGCCGCGAGGACCTGGTGCACCGCCTGAGCCAGTTGGCCATGGACGAGGACGCCCCGGCGATCGTGCTGGTCACCCACCACCTTGAAGAAGTCCCGCCGGGCTTCACCCACGCCATGCTCATGCGCGACGGCGAAGTGGTGGCTGCAGGCCCTGTCGAAGACGTTCTCACCTCGGGCAACCTGAGCGAGACCTTCGGCCTGCCCCTCGACGTCTCGGTGAACGCCGGCCGTTACACGGCAACCGCCCGCCGCTAGCGGCGCGGGCGGCACAGCGTGGAGTTTTTCAGCGGCATCCTTGTGTTCTTCGCCGGCCTTTGGGCCGGCACCATCAACAGCGTTGTCGGGTCCGGGACCCTTGTCACTTTCCCGGTGCTGATCGCCTTAGGCATTGCACCGGTGACGGCCTCCATGAGCAACGCCATGGGCCTCGTCGCCGGAGGGGCGGCGGGCGCGTGGGGTTACCGCCGCGAGCTGAAGGGCCGCGGCCGTCAGCTCCTGCGGCTGCTCCCGGCGTCCCTGCTGGGTGGCATCACCGGAGCGTGGCTCCTGCTCCATCTGCCGGAGAAAGTCTTTCACTACGCGGCGCCGGTGCTCATTGTCCTGGCCCTGCTGATGGTGGTGTTCCAGCCCAGGCTTCAACGGTGGGTACGGAACCGTGAGGAAAACCCTGAGCATGCCCTGCGCGACAAGCACCATGGCATTTTGCTGGTGGTGCTCGTTTTCCTCGCAGGAGTGTACGGTGGCTACTTTGTTGCAGCCCAGGGAATCCTGCTGGTGGGCATCCTCGGCGTCTTCATGACGGGCACCATCCAGAACGCCAACGCCATGAAAAATGTCCTGGTGCTGGGCGTGAACCTGATCGCGGCCGCGTCCTATCTGCTGTTCGCCTTCGACCGGATCAACTGGGCAGTGGTGGCCATCATCGCCGTCAGCTCCCTCATCGGCGGCCTCGTCGGCGCCAAGGTGGGCCGCCGGCTGTCGCCGCCTGTACTGCGCGGCGTCATCTTTGCGCTCGGCCTAGTGGCGCTCGGCTTCCTGGTCGCGAACCTGCTCAAATGATTAATGAAATGCAAGTGATTCTCGAAATGATCGCCCGGTGACTTTCCACTATCTCGAGTCGGCCGCGGATCCGCGCGTTGCCGACTACACCCAGCTGACGGACGTCCACCTGCGGAAACTCCGCGAACCCGCCGAGGGCATGTACATCGCCGAATCCTCCCGCGTCCTGCGGCGCGCCCTTGCCGCCGGGCACCGGCCGCGGTCCTTCTTCCTGGCCGAGAAATGGCTTCCGGACCTCGCGGACATCTTCGAGCAGTACCCTGACGTTCCGGCCTACATCGGCAGCGCCGGGCTCCTGGAGGAAATCACCGGATTTCACCTGCACCGCGGAGCCATGGCGGCCATGCACCGCCCGGCACCGGTCCCGCTGCCGGAACTGCTGGTCGGAGCCCGGCGCGTGGCAGTGCTCGAGGACATCGTGGACCACACCAATGTGGGGGCCATCTTCCGGTCGGCAGCGGCGCTGGACGTTGACGCCGTCCTGGTCTCGCCCCGCTGCGGGGACCCGCTCTACCGCCGCAGCGTGCGCGTCAGCATGGGCACCGTCTTCCAGGTGCCCTGGGCCCGGCTGGACAGCTGGCCCCACGACCTGACCCTCCTCAAGGAGCAGGGCTTCACGGTGGCGGCCATGGAGCTTACCGACGACGCACTGGACCTGGACGAGCTGGCTGCAAGCAACCCGCAGCGCCTCGCCCTGGTGCTGGGCACGGAAGGTGCCGGCATGAGCGCTGAGACGCTGGCCGCCGTCGACCTCGCCGTGAAGATTCCGATGCGCGCGGGCGTGGACTCGCTCAACGTCGCGGCGGCGTCCGCCGTCGCATTCTGGGAGCTGCGCCCGCGGGCCTGAACTCGCCGGAACGGCGGTTCGTTAGTTCCTCCGCCATCCGCTATGATTGATAGCTGGTTCCCCTGTGTTTTTTGCTGGCCTTGCGGCTGGCCGAAGCACGACTGGAAGCCATCCCATTCATACCTGGCAACTGGCAAAATCCAGCTGCGTGAACAAAAGGTCCCATTATGAAGTCTGAAATCCACCCGAAGTACGAAGCTGTTGTTTTCAACGACCTGGCCTCCGGCACGAAGTTCCTGACCCGCTCCACCGTGTCTTCCTCGAAGACCATCGAGTGGGAAGACGGCAACACCTACCCGGTCATCGACGTCGAAATCTCCTCCGAGTCCCACCCGTTCTACACGGGCAAGCAGCGCATCATGGACTCCGCTGGCCGCGTCGAGCGCTTCAACGCTCGCTTCAAGGGCTTCGGCGGCAAGAAGTAATTCACTTCTCCCCAAGGTTCTTTGGAAAGCCCGCACCGGCAACGGTGCGGGCTTTTCGCGTTTGTGGGGCAGGATGGGAGACATGACTGCCACGCCAATATCTGCAGGGAAAGCGGCGGCCCCCGGGCTGCACGGCGAGTACAAGGTCCCGGGCGGCAAGCTCGTGGTGGTGGACCTTGACGTCGTGGACGGCGCCTTCACGGACGTTTCCCTCAGCGGCGACTTCTTCCTCGAACCGGACGAGGCCCTCCTGGCCATTAACGGCGCACTGGGAGGACTGCCGGAAAGTTCGACGGCGGCCGACATCGCCGCCGCCGTGGAGGCCTCCCTCCCGGAGGACGCCGTGCTGTTCGGGTTCTCGGCCGACGCCGTGGCCATCGCCGTCCGCAGGGCGCTGGCCAAGGCCACAGCGTGGACGGACCACCACTGGAACATCATCGCCCCCAGCGTGCTGCCCACGCACCTGAACGTGGCGCTGGACGAGGTGCTCACCGAGGAGGTCGGCGTCGGGCGCCGCAACCCCACCATCCGTTTCTGGGACTGGGAGGAACCGTCCGTGGTGATCGGCAGCTTCCAGTCCTACCGCAATGAGGTGCATCCCGACGGCGTGTCCCGGCACGGCATCACCGTGGTCCGGCGCATCAGCGGCGGGGGAGCGATGTTCATGGAGGCGGGCAACTGCATCACCTATTCGCTCTACCTGCCGCAGACGCTCGTGGACGGCATCAGCTTCGCCGACTCCTACGCCTACCTGGACGCCTGGGTCATGGCCGCCCTGAAAAAGCTCGGCATCGACGCCTTCTACGTCCCGCTCAATGACATCGCCACAGGCCAGGGCAAGATCGGCGGCGCAGCGCAGAAGCGGCTCGCCAACGGCGGCATGCTCCACCACGTCACCATGAGCTACGACATCGACGCCGACAAGATGGTGGACGTGCTCCGGATCGGCAAGGAGAAGCTCTCGGACAAGGGAACCACCAGCGCCAAGAAGCGCGTGGACCCGCTGCGCCGCCAGACCGGCCTGGCCCGGGCGGAGATCGTGGCGGCCATGATGGAGGTGTTCGCAGAACGCTACGGGGCCACGCCGTCGGAGATCACGGACCGGGAGCTGGAAACCGCCCGCGAACGTGTCGCATCAAAGTTCGGCACGGACACGTGGCTGCACCGGGTCCCCTGATTCCATCGGTCCCCTAAACCCCATCGACGGCTCCGTAGGTGCCCTTTTGAGAGGTTATTAGGGCAGTTATGGAGCACTCGACGGGGTTTTCGCCGGCAGTGCCTGGGCGGCCAGCGCGCGGCGCAAGTGGCTCCGCTGCTCGATGACGATTCGGCGCAGGGCGCGCGGCGCGTCCGGGTGCTCTGAAAGCCAGCGATCGGTGCGTGCCACCACCGGATTGTCGTCTGGGGTGCCGGCCGGATCCAGGTCCTGGACCCCAGGGTAGAGACCGCGGACGATCCGGCTTGCGATTTCGATGCTCCGCTCCGCCCACACCGTTTCCAGGCACTCGAAGTAGGGCTCCACAAACGGGTCCAGGAGTTCCTCGCCCGCGGTGTTGAACCCGGCGATGGTCGCGCTGAGCAGCTGGTTGGAGAGCTCCGTCCCACGGACCGCTGCGTCCCAGGCCGCGGCCTTGACCGCCGCCTCGGGCCGGGCTGCCAGCGCGGTGGCATGGCCTGACCGCCCGGAGGCCGTGGTGTCCTTGGCCAGCTCGGCGTCGAGCGCCTGCTCCGTGGCCAGGCCCCGGGCCGCCAAAGCGTGCCACAGGCTCCAGCGGAGCTCCGCGTCCACCGACAGCCCGGGCACCCGCTCGCTGCCGTTCAGCAGCCCGCGCAGGAGCCCGGCCTGGCTGCCCTCGGTGCGGCTGGCCGTGGCAAGTGTCCTGGCCCAGGCAAGCTGCTGGTCCGAGCCGGGCTCTGCAGCATGCAGCTCGCGGGCCGCGCCCTCGGCAAAGGACTTCCGCAGGGCTTCGCGTTCCCCGGCCGGAACGTACTGTTCGAGGGCCATGGTTGCGTTGCCCAGGATGTTGAGCAGGACGCCGATTCCGGACTCGGCGGCAGCGAAGCGGAGGACGGCGTCCACATACTCTGAAGCCGGTGTAATGCCGTCCCGGGCCGAATTCCACAGCGCGGACCAGCACAGCGCACGGGCCATGGGGTCGCTGATCCGGTCCAGGGAGGAACGGACGGTGGCCTCGGAGACCGGATCCAGCCGCACTTTGGCGTAGCTCAGGTCCTCGTCATTGACCAGGAGCAGGGCTGGCCGGGCCTTTCCGGACAGGGCAGTGATTTCCTCAGCCCCGCTGGCCAGATCGGTCTCCACCGAATCAGTCCGGACCAGCATGCCGGCGGCGTCGAAGTTGTAGAGCCCGATGCGCAGCCGGTGCGGGCGCGGCTCCTGCCGGCCGGTCACGGGATCAGGCGCGTCCTGCAGCAGCGTGACCCGCTCCAGGATCTCAGTTCCGTCCTGCGCTAGAGCCGTCCCCAGCTCGGCGCTGAGCGTGGAAATGCCCGAGGTCTGGAGCCACTGCCGGGCCCATGTGGTGAGGTCGCGGCCCGAAGCATCGGCCAGTGAGCGGAGCAGGTCGGCCAGCGTGGTGTTGCCGTACTCGTGGTCCCTGAAGTACTGCCGGGACCCTGCAATGAAGGCGTCGAAGCCGACGTACGCCACAAGCTGCTTCAGGACGGACGCGCCCTTTGCATACGTGATGCCGTCGAAGTTCTGCTTGGCCGCCTCGAGGTCTGGGATGTCGGCGACGATCGGGTGGGTGGTGGGCAGCTGGTCCTGGACGTAGGCCCACGCCTTGCGGTTGTTCGCGAAGTTGACCCAGGCGGTGTCCCACTCCGTGGCGCGGTCCACGCCGAGGGTGCCCATGTAGTCCGCGAAGGACTCCTTCAGCCACAGGTCGTCCCACCACTGCATGGTCACGAGATCGCCGAACCACATATGCGCCATCTCGTGCAGCAGGGTGTTGGCGCGGCCCTGGTACTGGGAATCGGCGGCCCGGGAGGTGAACACGTAGTTTTCCGTGAACGTGACCAGACCGGGGTTTTCCATGGCCCCGAGGTTGTATTCGGGCACGAAGGCCTGATCGTACTTGCCCCACGGATAGGGGTAGTCAAACAGCTGGTTGAAGAAGTCGAGGCCCTGCTTGGTGAGCCTGAACAGCTCGGCGGTGTCGAACGAGGGCGCCATGGAGGCCCGGCAGTAAAGTGCCAGCGGCACGTCAAGGCGCGTCCCGCCGTCGTCCGTCCTGCTCCAGTGGTCCTCGGCCTTGAAGTAGGGGCCGGCCAGCACCGAGGTGATGTAGGTGGACATGGGCAGGGTGGGGGCGAAGTTCCAGCGGGACGCCGCGGCGTCGTCCGCCAGCGGCAGGCGTGCTGCCTCGGCGCCGTTGGACGCCACCTCCCAGCCCGCCGGGGCGGTGACGGAGAAGGTGAACCGGGCCTTGAGGTCGGGCTGTTCGAAGTTCGCGAAGACCCGGCGGGCATCGGCCGGTTCGTACTGCGTGTAGAGGTAGCACTGGCCGTCGGCGGGGTCGAAGAACCGGTGCATGCCCTCGCCCGAGCTGCTGTAGAGGGCGGTTCCGGTGACCGTCACCTTGTTCTCGGCCTGCAGGTTGTCCAGCCGGATCCGCGCACCGTCCACCACGTCGGGAACCGGCAGCTCCAGGCCGTTCAAGACCACACTGTGGACGTCGCCGGCAATGAAGTCCAGGAAGGTGGAGGCTCCCGGCTTCGCTGCGGAGAAGGCGATAGTGCACCGGCTGGTGTAGCCGCGGACCTCCGGATCCGGTGCGTTGCGGACGTCGAGCGAGACGTCGTAGCTGTGGGTGGTGATCAGGGCGGACCGCTCTGCCGCTTCGTTGCGCTGGAGGTTCTGATTCGACACCACGCTATTGAATCACGCGGGCTACCGCACCATGAGCAGCTATTGAACAATGTGGGGCTACCGCACGATGAGCAGCGCGGCGGCCAGCCCCAGGACCGCGATCAGCACCCACGCCGCGAAGGCTGCCAGCACGGCGCGGGCCCCGGTGTGCAGCAGGGTGCGGATCCGCACCGCCGAGCCGAGGCCAAACAGGGCAGCGCCCAGCAGCACGTCCTGCAGGCCGGCCGCTGCCTCAAGCCAGCCGCTGGAGAGCCAGCCGCTGGAGCGCAGCGCCACCATCGTGATGAAGCCGACGACGAACAGCGGGACAAGCGGCGGCTTGCCCGCGGCGGGGCCGCCGTCCCCATCTGCCTCCCGGCGGTGCCGGATCCGCTGCTCTGCCCCGGCCAGGGCCACCATCGGCGCCAGGAGGATCACCCGGGTGAGTTTGACAACGACGGCGAGGGCCAGCGCCGCCGGACCTGCGGTTTGCGCCGTGGCCACCACCTGCCCGACGTCGTGGACCGAGGCTCCGGTCCACGCGCCGAAGGCCTCGGTGCTCAGCTGCAGCGGATGGACCAGCAGCGGGAGCACACCGATGGCCAGCGTCCCGCACAGCGTCACAAGAGCTACGGGCAGGACCGTGTCCCTATGGCGGATCCGCCGTACCGCGGCCATCGCGCCGATCGCCGATGCGCCGCAGATGGAAAACCCGGTGGCGATCAGCAGCGCAGTGTCGGACGGAAGCCGGAACAGCCGGGAAATCCCGTAGGTGCCTGCGAAGCTGGCCACCACCACCGCCGTGATGAGCAGGAGGGCCAGCCAGCCGAGGCCCAGCACGTCCGAGAGGCTCACTTTCAGTCCCAGGAGCACGATGCCGCCGCGCATCAGGTGCTTGCCGGCGAAGTCCAGTCCCGGCCGGGCGCGGCCAGCCGTCCACACCGCTGTGCCGGGAAAATTGGCTGCCAGCAGGCCAAGCACCACGGCAAGGGTCATGGCCGGAAGCGCAGGCACGGCGGCGTGTATCGCGAAGGCGAAAGCCAGGGCAACGACGGCGGTCAGCAGGCCGGGCAGAATCCGGGTAAAGTTCTGATGCGTCATCCCGCGCAACTGCGACAGCAGCGGCTGCGGGAGTCGGAAGTCTGGCACCTCCCAACCTTGCCGGACGCGGCCGCCAAAGACCAACCGGAAGCCCGCCAACACGCCAGGGCGGGACGGGAAATGAATTCGCAACAAAAAGGTGGTTGGCTAATGACCATGTCTGACCTATTCCAGGATTACTCCGAGGCTGCCGGCCGCACCGGCGCCTACGACGAGATGTTTGCCCCCGGGCAAAAGGCACGCCAGTCGTATGGCCAGGTCGCGGGTGCCCTGCGGGAGCTGTCCCTGGCGGACGTCAGCGCGCGGGCGGACTCGATGGCGAGGACGTTCCTGGACCGCGGTGTGACCTTTGACTTCGCGGGGGAGGAGCGCCCGTTTCCGCTGGACATCGTGCCGCGCGTCATCCCCGCCGACGAATGGGACGTACTGGAACGCGGTGTCGCCCAGCGCGTGCGCGCCCTCGAGGCGTTCCTGAACGACGTCTACGACAAAATGACAGTGGTGTCCGACGGCGTGATCCCACGGCAGCTGATCACCACCAGCGCGCACTTCCACCGCGCCGTGCACGGCTTCGAACCGGCCGGCGGCGTGCGGGTGCACATCTCCGGCATCGACGTGGTGCGTGACGCCGCCGGAACGTTCCGCGTCCTTGAGGACAACGTCCGCGTGCCCTCGGGCGTGAGCTACGTGCTGGAGAACCGGCGGGCCATGGCAAAGGGCCTGCCGGAGGCCTTCGGCCAGCAGCTCATCCGCCCGGTGGAGGAATACCCGCGCCGGCTGCTGTCGGCGCTTCGCAAGACGGCGCCGTCGGGCGTGGACGACCCCACGGTGGTGGTGCTGACCCCCGGCGTCTTCAACAGCGCGTACTTCGAGCACACCCTCCTGGCAGGCCTGATGGGTGTGGAACTCGTGGAAGGCCGCGACCTCATCTGCCGCGGCAACCGGGTGTACATGCGCACCACCGCCGGCGAACAGCGCGTGGACGTCATCTACAAGCGCATCGACGACGACTTCCTCGACCCCCTGCAGTTCCGCTCCGACTCCATGCTCGGCTGCCCCGGCCTGGTCAACGCTGCCCGCGCCGGCGGCGTCACCATCGCCAATGCGGTGGGCAACGGCGTCGCGGACGACAAGCTCGTCTACAGCTACGTCCCGGACCTGATCCGCTACTACCTCGGCGAGGAACCGGTGATTGCCAACGTGGACACCTTCCGGCTGGAGGAGAAGGAAGCCCGCGAGCACGTCCTGGACCGCCTCGACGAACTCGTGGTCAAACCGGTGGACGGCTCCGGCGGCAAGGGCCTGGTCATCGGCCCGGACGCCTCCAAAGAAGAGCTGGAGGCGCTGCGCAAGCGCGTGATCGCCGACCCGCGCGGCTGGATCGCGCAGCCGGTGCTGCAGCTGTCCACCGTGCCCACGCTCAGCGGCGACAAGTTCGGCCCCCGGCATGTGGACCTCCGGCCGTTCGCGGTCAACGACGGCGACGACGTCTGGGTGCTGCCCGGCGGGCTCACCCGCGTGGCCCTCAAGGAGGGATCGTTGATCGTGAATTCCAGCCAGGGCGGCGGATCGAAGGACACCTGGGTGCTGGCAGGTTCACCGCAGGTGCCGGTGGAACGGCTGCCGCAGCAGTCGATCACCGTCCGCGAGCGGGTTTCCGTGTGGCCGGTCGAGAGCAACTGGCGCGACCGGCAGTCGGAACAGCAGCAGCAGCAGATTTCTGACGCGCAGGAGGTAACCGCGAATGCTTAGCCGAATTGCCGAGTCCCTGTTTTGGATCGGCCGCTACGTTGAACGGGCTGATGGCACGGCCCGCATCCTCGACGTCCACCTGGAGCGCCTGAACCACCTGCCCACTGAGGAGCGGCGCAGCGTTGCCCGTGAACTCCTCGGCGTCATGGGGGCCCGCCCGCAGAGCGAGGACTTCGGGCTGGAGGAACTGCTCCACGCCCTTGCCTACGACAAGCACAGCGCCACCTCGATTGCCGGGTCCCTCGGTGCCGCCCGCGAGAACGCCAGGCGCGCCCGCGAGACGGTCTCGTCCGGTCTCTGGGAAAGCCTGAACACCACCTACTACGGGCTGAACCAGCACCGCAAGGACGTGGTGGGCACCTACCGTTTCTGCCACTGGGTGCTCGAGCGTACCGCCATGGTCAGCGGCCTGGCCGACACCACCGTCAGCCACGACGACAGCTGGCTCTTCCTGGCGCTGGGCCGTTCGCTGGAACGGGCCGACATGACCGCCCGGATGCTGTCCACCCGCGACGTCCTTTCCGCAGGCATGTCCTGGGTGAACATGCTCCGCTGCGCCGGCGCCTACGAATCGTTCCTGCGGACCCGGCGCGCGGCCTTCGGAGACCAGCACGCGGCCGAGTTCCTCCTGCTGGACCGGCTGTTTCCGCGGTCCATCGTTTACGCCCTGAGTGACGCCGACGAGTGCCTGGCCAAGCTGGACCCCTCGGCCCAGCGCGTCGGCTTCATCAACGACGCCCGCCGGATTGTGGGCCAGGCCCGCACGTTCCTGGAGTTCCACCGCACGGATGACCTCATGTCCGAGCTTCCGGAGCACATGGAGCGCGTCCAGAAGGCAGTTGCGCAGGCGTCGGACGCCATTTCCCGTAAGTACTTCAATCAGGCAGATGAACTGGCCTGGGTGGGAGAAGTTTCATGACCCGGCTGAGCATCGTCCACAGGACTGGTTACAAGTACAAGCGGCGCGTCACCCTGTCCTACAACGAGGCCCGGATGACCCCGCTGACGGACCCGCAGCAGGTGGTTCTTGAGTCTTCCATGAAGGTCACGCCGTCGCAGGCTGCGGTCAGCAGTTACCGCGACTACTGGGGTACCCGGGTGACCGCGTTCGACATGCAGATGCCGCACGAGCACCTGGAAGTCCTGGCCACCACCACTGTCGAGGTCCACCGTGCGGTGCGTGTCCCGTCGGAGGCCGACATCGTGGGCTGGGACGACCTCGCCTCCCCGGAGACGCTCAACCAGTTCAGCGACTGGGCGCCACAGTCCCAGCTGACTGGGCCGGGGGAGGAAGTCCTGGCCATCATTCCGGGTGTGGTCGAGGGCAAGAACCCGCATGAGGCAGCCCTTGCCGTCTTCGCCTGGATGCGGGGCGAGATGACCTATATGAAGGGCACCACCGGCGTCACCACCAATGCCGAGGAAGCCTGGATCCAGCGCCAGGGCGTGTGCCAGGACCTGGCCCACCTCGCCATCGGCGCCCTGCGCAGCTGCGGCATCCCGGCCCGGTACGTCTCCGGTTACCTGCACCCGCGGTCGACGGCGGACATCGGCGAGACGGTGGCCGGCCAGTCCCATGCGTGGCTGGAATGGTGGGACGGCGAATGGCGCAGCTGGGACCCCACCAACCACAAGCCGGCCGGTGACTTCCACGTGACGGTGGCCCGCGGCCGAGACTACCGGGACGTGCCTCCGCTGAAGGGCATCCTGTCCGGCGGTGGCGGCTCGAACCTGAGCGTGAGCGTGGAGATCACCCGCCTGGCCTAGGCGCACGGTCCGCGCCTGCGCGGCGCTCTACTCGAGAGTCACTCGGGCGAGGACTTCACCGCGCCGCTCAGCTGGGTCCACCAGGTGAGCGGCGCGGTGACCTTGAACCGCCTGCCGGTGATGGAGTCCGGCGTGATGCGGATGAAGTGGTCCTTCTGTCCCGCCTGCCATGGGAAGAGGTAGAGCGAGGCGGAATCGAGCACTTCCTCGATGCCGGTGACCGGCGCGGCCTTGCCTTTGACCACCACGCTCCAGGCCAGCCCCGAATCGGCGTCCACGCCGTCGGCCTCAAGCGCCACCGGGGCTTCGCCCAGCGCGCCGCCAAGCTTGGTGCCCGTGCCTGTCCGGAACACCAGCGTTCCGTGGTCCACGGTGTAGTTGAGCGGGAAAATGTCTGGATGGTCGTCCACCCACACGGCGAGCCGGCCCACCGAAACCTGCCTCAGCAGGTCCCAGCACTGCCGGGATTCGAGATGTTCCAGCGGCTCCGGCGAGCGGCCGGGTGACGCGTCAGCTGCCATGCACCAGAGCCTACGCCGGAGCCACCTGTCCTGCCAGAGTTCGGGCAGCTGCGACTGCGGGGCGCCTTCGGAGGGCTGCCTACTCGAACGAGGCCCTGCGCTGGTCCTCGAGGCGGGTTGACCAGATGTGCGGTGCTGCGACTTTGAAACGGCGGCCGGTCAGGACCTGCACTGTCAGCCGGACGTAATGCGATTTGTCGCCGGGCTCCCATGGCTCCAGGCCCAGTGCGTCCGCCGCGGCCTGCTCCGTATCGCTGTCCACCAGGGTGGTGGTGGCGCGGGCGACGACGCTCCATGCCTCTTCGCTGTCCGCATCGTAGCCGTCGATCTCAAACGCCGCGGGCGTCTCCTTGCTGGATTGCCAGAGCTTGGTGCCGCCGGCCGTGCGGAACACGATGCTGCGGTGTTCGATCACGAAGTTGACCGGAAATATTTCCGGGTGGCCGTCCACAATGAGGGCGAGCCTGCCCACCACCGAAGCGGTAAGCAGGTCCCAGCACTCGTCGAAGGTGAGCTTTCCGTCGTGCGGTGCGCTGTCCTGGTTCATGGACTCATGCTACGAAACGACGGCACCAGCTGCGAGCATTTACCAGGGGCTGGACTTGTAGTCCTTCAGGAACACCCCGTACTGGTCTTCGCCCTTTTCCCCCATGACGATCGGGTCGTAGACGCGGGCTGCGCCGTCCACCAGGTCCAGCGGCGCGTGGAAGCCTTCCTCCATCAGGCGGACCTTGGTGAAGTGCGGGCGTTCATCGGTGATCCAGCCGGTATCGACGGCGGTCATGAGGATCCCGTCGGAGTCCAGCATCTCCTGGGCGCTGGTCCGGGTCATCATGTTCAGGGCCGCCTTCGCCATGTTGGTGTGCGGGTGGCCCGGTCCCTTGTAGGCCCGGGAGAACTGGCCCTCCATGGCGGAAACGTTGACGATGTACTTGCGGTGCGCAGTGGACCGCTTCATGGCATCCCGCAGCCGGCTGACCAGCAGGAAGGGCGCGGTGACGTTGCACAGCTGCACCTCGAGCATCTCCAGCGGATCCACCTCGTCCACCACCTGCGTCCAGCTGTTGATGGTGGCGAGGTCCGGAACCAGGCCGCCGGCGTCGATGGCCGTTCCGGCAGCGATCCGCTCCAGGGACGCCGAACCGGTGGACAGGGCAAGGGATGTGACGGCGTCGCCGGCCAGGACCGGGTGTTCAGTCACGCTGCTGGCAATCGCGAGCGGGTGCTTGTCATGCGCGTGGCCGAAGGTGACCAGTTCAGGACCCCCGTTGGCTGCTTCCAAGGCTGCGGGAAGAGGCTCGTCCTCGGCATCGACCAACGGCTTGTAGGCATTGCCGGAGCGCCGCACTGTCTGGGCGGCGTTGTTGATGATGATATCCAGCGGCCCGGCGGCATTGAGGTTGTCGGTGAGGGCCATGACCTGCGAGGGGTCGCGGAGGTCGATGCCCACGATCTTCAGCCGGTGCAGCCATTCACCGCTGTCCTCCATGGCCGCAAAGCGCCGCGCGGCATCTTTGGGGAAACGAGTGGTGATCGTGGTGTGCGCGCCGTCGCGCAGCAGCCGCAGGGCGATGTACATGCCGATCTTGGCGCGGCCGCCGGTCAGCAGGGCACGCCGGCCCGTGAGGTCTGTACGGGCATCGCGCTTGGAATGGCTGAACGCCGCGCACTCGGGGCACAACTGGTGGTAGAAGGCGTCCACCTGAGTATAGTGCTGCTTGCAGATGTAGCAGGGCCGGGACCTGATGAGGTGGCCGGCGACCTTCCCCGTGGCAGACGTGGCAAGTTTGTTGCCGCGCGTCTCGTCGTCGATCCGGTCCGGCGCAGCGGTGGCAGTCTGGGCCAGCACGGCACGGTCCGCTTCGGCGATCAGGTCGCGCTTGGTGACTCGGCGGTGCCGCTTGACGGCCTTGAACATCTTGCCGGTGGCGCGGCGCACCGAGACGTAGTCAGGGTGCTCCTCGTCGTAGACGTGGATGGTGTTCAAAACCTTGAGGCAGGCCTGAATCTCTTCAGGCGTCAGATCGGCGGAGCTCATTGATCTGATTTTACAGCCTGTGGAGGGTCAGACCTGCCTCAAGGGAGTTTGCTTGAACAGGGGATCAGGAACGGACGGCCTGCTGCGGCGAGTTCACACCAGCGGCGGCGGCCTGCACTTTGCCCACGTGCTCGGCTGAGCTGCGGATCTCGGGCCAGTTCTCGGTGGCGGCCTTCACAGCGTCCGGGACCAGGTGCAGGTTCGCCGCGGACAGCGCACGCTCGGCGTCGTCCGGTTCCGGCACGACCTGGTGCTTGGAGAGCACCGTGATGCCCGAGTCGGTCACCTTGAAGCCGCGGGCGCGGTCGAGGTCCGGATCCAGGCCGATGGCCGCTCCTGCGGGGACCTTGACGTTCTTGTCGATGATGGCCCGGCGCACGACGGCGCCCTTGCCGATCGTCACCTTGTCCATGAGCACCGAGTCAATGACGCGGCTGGCAGAGCCGACATAGACGTCGTTGGACAGCACAGAACCTTCCACGATGCCGCCGGAGATGACAACGCCGCTGGCCACGATTGAATCAAGGGCCGTTCCCACGGTGTTGTTGTCGCCGCGGACGAACTTGGCGGGCGGGGAAATGCTCTGGCGGGTGTAGATGGGCCACTCGGAGTTGTACAGGTTGAACACCGGCAGCGGCGAGATCAGGTCCATGTGGGCGTCGTAGAAGGAGTCGATGGTACCGACGTCACGCCAATAGGTCCGGTCCCGTTCGGTTGAGCCGGGAATGTCGTTGAGGGTGAAGTCGTAAACGCCGGCCTGACCCTGGCTGACGAAGTAGGGAATGATGTCCCCGCCCATGTCGTGCTTGGTGTCCAACCGCTCGGCGTCAACGTGGAGCGCATCCACCAGGGCGTCGGCGTCGAAGACGTAGTTGCCCATGGAAGCCAGGAACTGGGTGGGGTCAGCGGCCAGCCCGGGGGTGGACGCGGGCTTTTCCACGAACGCGGCGATCTTCTGGGGGTCTTCGGGGTCCACTTCGATCACGCCGAACTGGTCGGCCATGTTGAGGGGCTGGCGGACCGCCGCCACGGTGGCCTTGGCGCCGCTCTTGACATGCTGTTCAACCATCTGGAAGAAGTCCATGCGGTACACGTGGTCCGCGCCCACCACTACGACGATGTCGGGGTTGGCGTCGTGGATCAGGTTCAGAGACTGGTAGATCGCGTTGGCGCTGCCGAGGAACCAGCTCTTGCCCACGCGCTGCTGGGCCGGAACGGACGCGACGTAGTTGCCCAGCTGCGTGGACATTCGCCACGTCTCGGATATGTGGCGATCGAGGCTGTGCGACTTGTACTGCGTCAAAACCACGATCTGGAGGTACCGGGAGTTGACGAGATTCGACAGCGCGAAATCGATGAGCCGATAACTGCCGGCAAACGGCACAGCAGGTTTGGCCCTATCTGCCGTCAGCGGCATGAGTCGGTTTCCCTCGCCTCCCGCGAGGACAATGGCCAGGACTTTCTTCGTTGACGGCATGGTCGCTCCTGTACGCCTTCGTATCTCCCCAAAAAATCCGGTTTGTCCGGACTTTCTTCACACTAGAACAGTTCCACCGTAACGACTACCTTGGGTAACGTGCGAATAGACATTGTGACTAAAGAGTTTCCGCCCGAAATCTATGGGGGCGCGGGCGTCCACGTGGCCGAGCTGAGCCGGGTCCTAGCCCAGCATGTCGACCTTCAGGTGCGCGCTTTTGGCGCGCCCCGGGATGCCGACTACCATGGCGCCGCCGTGACCTCCTACTCGGTGCCCGAGGATCTGGGTGCGGCGAACGCCGCCGTGCAGACCCTCGGCGTGGACCTGCGCATCGTTCCCGACGTTGCCGGAGCGGACCTGGTGCATTCGCACACGTGGTACGCCAACATGGCCGGCCACCTGGCATCGCTGCTGCACGGCATTCCGCATGTGCTCAGCGCCCACAGCCTGGAACCGCTGCGGCCCTGGAAGGCTGAGCAGCTGGGCGGCGGCTACGCGCTGTCCTCGTGGGTCGAGAAGACCGCCTATGAGGCGGCTGCAGCGATCATCGCCGTGTCAGAGGGCATGCGCCAGGACATCCTGCGCAGCTACCCGGAGGTTGACCCCGAGAAGGTCAAGGTGGTGCACAACGGCATCGACGTCAGCCTGTGGAACCGCGACGAAAATGACGACGTCATCCGCACCCTGGGCATCGACCCCGCCCGCCCCAGCGTGGTGTTCGTTGGGCGCAACACCCGGCAGAAGGGCGTCCCGTACCTGCTGCGGGCCGCCGCCAAGCTCCCCGCGGACGTCCAGCTGGTCCTCTGCCTCGGCGCGGCGGATACCCCGGAACTCGCAGCGGAGACCGCCCGGCTGATCGAGGAGCTGCAGAGCCAGCGCAGCGGCGTGGTGCTGATCGAGCGCATGCTTCCCCGCAATGAGCTGATCCAGGTCCTGAGCCACGCCACCGCGTTCGCCTGCCCCTCCATCTATGAACCGCTCGGCATCGTGAACCTTGAAGCGATGGCCTGCGGCGCTGCCGTGGTGGCCAGTGCAACCGGCGGCATCCCCGAGGTGGTCAACCACGGCGAGACCGGCCTGCTGGTGGAACTCGAGCAGGTGACCGACGGTACGGGCACGCCGCTGGATCCGGAGAAGTTCGTCACCGAGTTCGCTGCGGCCCTGACCGAGGTTGTGTCCGACCCGTCCCGTGCACGCGAAATGGGCCAGGCCGGCCGCAAGCGCGCCGAGGAGCACTTCTCCTGGGAATCGATCACCCAGACCACGCTGGACGTCTACCGTTCAGTCCTCAAGTAGCGTCAGCTTCAGGCAAAAGAATGACGACGGCGACGGTCCCCGGAAAGGGGAGCGTCGCCGTCGTCATCGGTTGACGTTTGGGAGCGAAACCCGGCTCGACTTCGACAGGCTTAATCAGCGCCGCGGCGTAAGTGATTTCTCCGGCACGGGGGCTGTTCCGCTGGCGCGCTGCACGCGGTAGTAGTCCCGGGCCTCGTCCTGGCGGACCTTTTCGGCGCCGGTGGCGATGGCGGCGCGGATGTGCGCCGGGCCGTAGCCGAAGGCATCCACAAGGTCCAGCGCATGCGGGCGCAGCTTGACCAGCAGCCGGTTGATGTAGCCGCCTACAGTCCGTGCGCGCTGCATCGAGAGCCTGCCGTTCATCAGGTACCACGCCAGGTTGTCCTCGATGAGGGACAGCCCAAAAAGATCCCTGAGCCAGGTCAGCACAGTCCTGGTTCCCGGATCGGTGATTTTGCCCAGCGCCTCGGTAAAGGCTTCCCACTGCAGGAGTTCGGCGTGTGCCCGGGCGGCATCGATGAGCTCATCCTGGTGCTGGTTGAACAGCGCGGACGCCTCGCGCTGCGGAAGCCGGTTGGCGCCCCTGAGGGCGGCGGCCGCCTCGGCAACCATCGTCTGGACGCGGTCCGTGAGCAATGCGCGCTGGCTTTCCTCGTCGCGGAGGGCAATGGCGGCCTTTTGGACGGAGCCGTTGTCCGCCATGAACTGTGCCACCTGGCGCAGGCCCGTGCGGTGGACGGCAGTTCCGGCGGCCTGGTTGACCACGTACCGTGCCAGCACGCCGAACGTGGCGCTGCGGAATTCCTTGGCGTAGTCGGCCAGCAGCCGCTTGGCCACGAGCTGCAGCAGGACGGTGTTGTCGCCCTCGAACGTGACGTAGACGTCCAGGTCGGCGCGGAGCGAGGCGAAGCGGTTTTCAATAAGGAACCCGGCTCCGCCGCAGGCTTCGCGGCACTCCTGCAGCGTGTCCAGTGCGTGCCAGGTGCTCAGCGGCTTCAGCGCCGCGGCCAAAGTTTCCAGGTCCTGGCGGTCCTCGTCCGAATCGTGGGCGCCGGAAAAGACGTCGTCCAGCTTTTCGAGCAGCTGATCATGCGCGAAGCCCGCCGCGTACGTGGTGGCAAGCCGGGTAAAGAGCCGGCGCTGGTGCCGCTGGTAGTCCAGCAGCACCTCTTCCTCGACGGGGGACGAGGCGTTGAACTGCCGCCGTTCGGTTGCGTAGGTGATGGCCGTCTTCAGCGCGATCTTGGACGCTGCGACGGCGGCCCCGTCCAGGCTCACGCGGCCCTGCACCAGCGTGCCGAGCATGGTGAAGAAGCGCCGCCCGGGGCTCGCGATGGGCGAGGTGTAGTTGCCTTCGGCGTCCACGTCCCCGTAGCGGTTGAGCAAGTTGGTGCGGGGAACGCGGACATGGTCGAAGTGCAGGCGGCCGTTGTCGATGCCGTTGAGCCCGCCCTTCACGCCGTCGTCCTCGCCGCCGATCCCGGGCAGGAACGCCTTGCTGGCGGGGTCGCGCAGGTCCACGTAGAACGCGTGCACGCCGTGGTTGACTCCGCGCGTCACCAGCTGGGCGAACACCACGGCGCCGAGCCCGTCGATGGCCGCGTTGCCGATGTAGTCCTTCCAGGCCGCGCGGAACGGGGTGTGGATTACGAACTCCTGCGCCTCCGGATCATAGGTGGCCGTGGTGGCGATGCTGGCGACGTCCGAACCGTGGCCCGTTTCGGTCATGGCGAAGCAGCCCGGGATGTCCAGGTTCATGATGCCCGGCAGCCACTTTTGGTGGTGTTCGGCCGTGCCGAGGTGCATCACGGCCGAGCCGAACAGGCCCCACTGCACACCGGCCTTGATCTGCAGGGACGGATCGGCGGTGACCAGTTCCTCAAAGCCGGCGATGTTGCCGCCGTGGTCGTCCGACCCGCCGAAGCGGGCAGGGAAGGCGCGGTGCACGGCGCCGCTGTACACCAGGTGCTTCAGCTGGCCGAAGGTGCGCTGACGGTGCTCAGTGTGCGTGAGCCCTTCCGCCTTGTGCAGCTCCTCGCGCGCCGCCAGGTCACGCGCCTGCCGGCGGACGTCGGCCCACCTGCCCAGCAGCAGCTCACCCAGGGCGGCGACGTCGACGGCGGGCAACGGCCCTGCCGTCGCCGGGACCTCCGGCCGGCCGGCTGCTGCATGGGTGGTTGTGCCCGCCGGGCGGTCCGCTACTTCAGTCATGTCGATCCCTTCATTGGTACTGGTCCGTCGTTGGTCCTGGTCCTGCGTTGGTACTGGTCCGTCGTTGGTACTGGTCCTGCGTTGGGCCTTGCAGCTTCCGGTGCTATTGAATGTCCGTGAGTTCCGGCGCAATGCCGACGCATAGCCAGTCGGTGATCTGCCGTGCCATGGTTTCCTGGTCAGGTTTGGCGGGCGAGTCCGGGCTGGCCAGCCACTGCTCGCCGGCGTTGCGCACCAGGCCGATGGCCGCGTTGGGCCAGTAGCCGATCACGGACTCCCTTCCTTCGCCGAGGTGGGTGCGCATGGGCGTGGCGATCATGTCCGCGATGGCCTCAAAGAAGTGGCCCAGGGCGCCCGCCGTCGTGATGGTGGCGGGACCGCCGTCGGACTCCGCAGCGGAGTATCGCGTGACAAAGATGTAGACGTTGGGGCTGGTTTCAGCCATCTGGAGGTAGGCCGAGACCATGGCGAACAAGCCCTGCCGGGGCGTCTGTGCGCTTTGCGCCGCCTCCTTGATGCGCTGCTGCATCTGCCCCAGCACCACTTCCCCCACTGCCTGCTGCAGGCCGGCCTTGTCACCGAAGTACCGGTAGAACACCGACTTCGACGTGCCGGCCGCCGCGGCAATGTCCTCCATGGAGGCATCGCTGCCGAGCGCGTGCACCGCCCGCCGGGCGGCCTTGATGAGTTCGCGCCTGCGTTCTTCTCGGTGCCCCTGCCAGCGCGAGGCGCGGCCGTCCACGGGTTCTGAGGGGGAGTCCGGAGAAGCGGGCGGAGGAATCAAGTTCACGATACCCAGCGTATCAGGTACGCTGGGTATCGATAACCAGCCGGATCGAAGGAGATAGCACATGCCCGTGGATGGACAGCCTCAAAGCCTGCGGAAGGCCGTGGTGGTCGGCGGCAACAGGATCCCGTTTGCCCGGACGGGTGGCGCGTACACCAAGTCGTCCAACCAGGACATGCTCACCGCAGCCCTGGACGGCCTGATCGCCCGCTTCGGCCTGCAGGAGGAACGCATCGGCGAGGTGGCCGCGGGCGCCGTCCTGAAACACTCCCGGGACTTCAACCTGACCCGCGAAGCGGTCCTCGGCTCGGCGCTCTCACCGGAAACTCCCGCCTACGATCTCCAGCAGGCCTGCGCCACCGGGCTGGAAACAGTGCTGGGCCTGGCCAATAAGATCAGGCTCGGACAGCTGGACTCGGCCATCGCGGGCGGCGTGGACTCCGCCTCCGACGCCCCCATTGCCGTCAGCGAAGGCCTCCGCGAGGTGCTGCTGGACCTCGGCCGTGCCAAGACACTCCCGCAGCGGCTTCAGATCCTGGCCCGCCTGCGCCCCAAGGACCTCGCCCCGGACGCGCCGAACACCGGCGAGCCCCGCACCGGGCTGTCGATGGGTGAGCACCAGGCCCTGACCACGGCCCAGTGGAACATCTCCCGCGAGGCGCAGGACGAGCTTGCCCTCAACAGCCACCGAAACCTCGCCGCCGCCTACGAGGCCGGGTTCTTCGACGATCTCCTCACGCCCTACCGCGGGCTCAGCCGGGACTCCAACCTCCGGCCGGACAGGAGCCCCGAGAAGCTGGCATCCTTGAAGCCCGTGTTCGGCCGGAACCTGGGCTCGGAAGCCACCATGACAGCCGGCAACTCCACGCCGCTCACGGACGGCGCGTCCACGGTGCTGCTCGCGTCAGAGGACTGGGCGGACAGGCACGACCTGCCCAAGCTCGCCACCGTCCTGGACGGCGAGGCAGCCGCCGTGGATTTCGTCCACGGCAAGGACGGGCTGCTGATGGCGCCGGTGTTCGCTGTCCCGCGCCTGCTGGCCCGCAACGGCCTGACGCTGGACGACATCGACTTCTTCGAGATCCACGAAGCCTTTGCCGGGACGGTGCTGAGCACGCTGGCCGCGTGGGAGGACGAAAAGTTCGGGCGCGAGCGCCTTGGGCTCGATGGCGCCTTCGGCAAGGTCGACCGGTCCAGGCTGAACGTCAACGGATCGTCGCTGGCCGCCGGGCACCCGTTTGCTGCGACAGGCGGCCGCATCGTGGCCACGCTGGCAAAAATGCTGCATGAGAAGGGCACTTCCGGCGGGCGCCCAGCCCTTGGACTGGTCTCCGTCTGTGCCGCCGGCGGCCAGGGCGTCGTCGCGCTGCTTGAGGCGTACACGGAAGGCAACACCCCGGGGGACATCCATGACTGACACCTACGCAAGGCTAGTCAACCACGGCCTCGGACGGGACCTGGCCCGGAAGCTCGGCCTGCCGCAGCCGGCCGAGCTTCGGCGCTACCAGCCGGGCCAGCCACTGACCGACGGGCCGGTCCTGGTCGGCGGCTCCGGACCAGGTGCAGACGGAATCGCGGCCGCGCTGCTTTCCTGGGGACTGGACGTCCGCCGCCACGCCGTCATCAAGGAAAAGCTCGGTGGAATCGTGCTGGTCCTTGATGCCATCGAATCACCCTGCGACCTGGAGCAGCCGGTCCTGGCCGCAGCGACCTCACTTCGCGATCTTGCCCCCGGCGGACGCGTGGTGACTGTCTCGCGCGTGCCTGGCGGAACGCCGTCCACGGCCGCCGCCAGGCAAGGCGTGGACGGGCTGCTGCGTTCCCTGGCCAAAGAACTGCGCGCGGGCGCCACCGGCAACGGCATCCTCCTGGCGGAAGACATCAGTCCCACCGCCCCGTCAGTGCTGGGCGCGCTGCACTTCTTCCTCTCCGGCCGGTCAGCATTCGTGGACGGCCAGTTCGTCCGCGTCAGTTCCGCGTACGGCGGGATGCCCGACGACGCCGACGCACCGCTCGCGGGGAAGGTCGCCGTGGTCACGGGCGCGGCCCGCGGGATCGGCGCGGCCATCGCCCGGACACTGCACCGTGACGGCGCCACCGTTGTGGCGGTGGACGTTCCGGCGGCCGGGGACCACCTGGCGGAGGTCGCCAACGGGATCCGCGGGACCGCGCTGCAGCTTGACATCACGCGCGACGACGCCGGGCAACGAATCATCAACCATGCCGTGCAGCGCCACGGCCGGCTCGACGTCGTGGTCCACAATGCCGGCATCACCCGGGACAAACTGCTGGTCAACATGGACCAGTCCCGCTGGCGTTCGGTCATTGATGTGAACATCGCCGCCCAGCTGTGCATCAATGAGGCGCTCCTGGCCTCCGAGCACTTCCGTTCCGCGCCGCGCATCGTTTCGGTTGCCTCCACGAGCGGCATTGCCGGCAACCGCGGACAGACCAACTATGCGGCGTCCAAGGGCGGGGTAATGGGCATGGTCCGGGCCACAGCGCCGCTTCTGGCGGAATACGGCGGTTCGATCAATGCCGTGGCGCCAGGATTCATCGAGACGGAGATGACCGCGCGGATACCCTTCGCCACCCGGGAGATTGCCCGGCGGCTGAATTCCCTGCAGCAGGGCGGGCGGCCGGAGGACGTCGCCGAGGCGATTTCCTTCCTGGCGGGCGATTCCGCAGGTGGCATTTCCGGAGAGGTGCTGAGGGTGTGCGGACAAAACCTGGTGGGGGCATGACCGGCGCACAGCCCATCATCCTGGGGGAGATGCCGTCCCTCTCCAAGCTGTATGTGAACGCGGCGGCCACGGCGGCCCGCCGCCGCATCCTGGGCTCGCATGCAGCCGCCGTGCTGCCCGCCGTAAGCCACGAAGTCCGCGGCGTCCGGCCCGACGTCGAAAACCTCACGGCGTACCAGCACCTGCTGGGAGAGACTGCCAGCGACGTGCTGCCGGCGGGGTTCATCCATGCCCTGGCGTTTCCTGTGGCGATGAGCGTCATGAACCGCGACGACTTCCCGCTGCCCCTGCTGGGGATGATCCATCTGCGGAACGTGATTGAGTACCGCAGCCCGGTCAGGTTCACTGAACCGCTGGACATTGTGGCCAGGGCGGAGACGCTCCGGGCACACCGCGCCGGTACCCAGCTGGACATCGTGGCGGAGGTACGCCCTTCCGGTGGCGGCGACATCTGCTGGAGCGGCGTGTCCACCTACCTGGCGAAGGGGGTGTTCCTGCCCGGCATCGACAAGGCCTCGGCAGCGGTCGCGCCGCAGGCTTTTTCGGCTCCGGACCCCACGGCCCTCTGGCAGCTTGGCGTGGACACCGGCCGTGCCTACGCTGCCGTGTCCGGGGACTTCAACCCGATCCACCTGAGTGTGCTTTCCGCCAAGGCACTGGGCCTGCGCCGGTCCATCGCCCACGGCATGTACCTGGCGTCGAGGGCGCTGGCGGACGTGGGTGCCGCCAAAGGGGACGCATTCCGCTGGGAGGTGGCGTTCGAGGCCCCGGTTTTCCTTCCCGCACGGGTGGCGCTGGACATTTCGACGGCGGAGGCCGGGGACGGCGGCTGGCTGCGGTCCGGCTACGTGGCATGGAGTCCGCGGTCCGGCCGCAAGCACTTCAGCGGATCGGTGGCGGCGCTCTAGCACTGCGTGTTGCCGCCCTGCGTGTTGCCGCCCGGGTGCTGCGGCGCGGGTGCTGCGGCGCGGGTTGTGCAGCCGGGGTAGCGCAGCCGGGCTACTTGCCGTTGGGGTTGGCGACCCGGAGGATGCGGTGCAGGCTAAGCAGGATTGATCCTGCCGCGCTCGGCGTGCCGGCCCCGTTGCCTTCGGCCGCGGTGCGGTCTTCAAGGGAGGCGACCGACGCATGGGCTGCCTGGAACAACTCCACCTGCCGGTCGGCGTCGTCCTCCTCCGCCGAGCGAAGCACCTCACCCACGGCGGAAAGAGCCTCCGCCAGCGGTTCGCTGTAGGGGAGCGGGATGGTGAAGGGCATGTCCTCGCTCCAGATGACGTCGGCAAGCACCTCTGTCATGTCCTGGATGTGGAAGGTGATCTGCTCAAGGTCGCGGACGCTCCGGTAGTCCTTGTCCACGTCGCGCGGATGGAAGCGGCGGCGCGGATTGGCCTCCCGGCTGGCGTCAGCCTTCTGCACCGCTGCCCGCACGGAGCGGGCTGACTGCGCCAGGTCCTCGGACCGGCGCGACCAGTCCTCATGTTCGGGGGGCCATTTTTCGTGCATTGCTGCCCCCATGTCCTGCAGCTGGCGGGCCAGGGACAGCCGCAGCTCCGCCAGGCTCAGGGCGGCGGCGTTGAAGTGCAGCGGCGGAAACACGAGAAGGTTGACGGCGACGCCGACCACCACACCCACGCCCATCTGCAGCAGGTAGCCAAAGGAGAAATCGTCGGGGTTCTGCCTGCCGACGAGCAGCACCAGCAGGGCCGCCGTCGGAATCCAGTCCCGGCCTGCGCCCAGGCGCGGAAGCCCCGCGAGCAGCACGCCCAGTGCCATGACCGCTGCCACGCTGAGAGGCGTAGCCCCGAAACTAAAGAGGAGGAACGCCAGGCCGATGCCGACTCCAAGGCCAGCCAGGGTCTGGAATCCCTGGCGTATCGAACCAGACACGTTCTCGTACATGGCCACCAGTGCGCCGAGCGGGGCGTAGTACGCATACTGCGCGGCCGCCCCCGGCATGAGCGGCGCCACCCAAAACGCGATGCCGGCTGCCAGCCCCGCCTTGGCGGCAAGTTGAAGGCGCGGCGCGGCGAGGGCACGGGCAACCCTGGTGGACACGGACCTCCAGATCCTGCGCGGCAGCGGGTCAGGGGCAGCTGCCTGGTGCTGTTTCGAGGTGCTCATCGGGCCCCGCCCTGCGGCGCTAACCGGCTCCGTGGCCGGCGGCCACTTCCTCGCCGGCCTTGACCGGCCCCGGCGGAGTGCCCTCGCCGAAGGGGCTGCCGCCCAGGGACTCCCGGCCATGGGCGGTCAGCCACCCGGACAGCTCGGGGCCCGCGGGGACGATCTGCGTGGGATTAATGTCTTCGTGCACTTTGTAGTAGTGCTGCTTGATCTGCACGAAGTCGATGGTGTCGCCGAAGCCGGGCGTCTGGAACAGGTCGCGGGCATAGCCCCACAGCGCGGGCATTTCACTGAGTTTGTTCCGGTTGCACTTGAAGTGGCCGTGGTAGACGGCATCGAAGCGCGCGAGAGTGGTGAAGAGCCGGACGTCCGCCTCGGTGATGGAGTCGCCCACAAGGTATCGCTGGCCGGTGAGCCGTTCCTCGAGCCAGTCCATCGCGTTCCACAGCCGGGTGTAGGCAGCATCGTAGGCCTCCTGGGACCCGGCGAAGCCACACCTGTACACACCGTTGTTGACCTCGGTGAAAACGCGCTTGTTCACACTGTCGATTTCCCCGCGCAGGTGCTCCGGGTACAGCTGCGGCGCGCCCGGGCGGTGGAACGCGGTCCATTCCGTGGAGAAGTCCAGTGTGATCTGTGGGTAGTTGTTGGTCACCACCGCGCCGCTGGCGATGTCCACGACGGCAGGAACTGTGATGCCGCGGGGGTAGTCCGGGAAACGCCGGAAGTAGGCCTCCTGCAGCCGCTCGATGCCCAGCACGGGGTCCTTTCCGCCGGCGTCCAGGTCAAAGGTCCAGGACCGGGCATCGTGGGTGGGGCCGGGCTGCCCGAGACTGATGACGTCCTCGAGCCCCAGGAGCCTGCGGACAATGACGGTGCGGTTGGCCCAAGGGCATGCCCGCGCGGCAATCAGCCGGTAGCGCCCCGGTTCCACTGGCCAGCCTGGTTCACCGTGCGGGCCGGGCGTGCCGTCCCGGGTGATGCGGTCCTCGATGTAGTTGGTGTCCCGGTTGAACTCGCCGCCGGTGACGTACGCGCCCTTGGTGCTGTGTGGTTCTTTGATGTGGGGCTCGGCGCTGTGAAATTCGGTGCCTTGCGGTTCCCCCGTGTGGCGTCCCCTGCCGCGTGCCTCGACTGTGCTGGTCTTCTCACTCATGGCTCCACACTATGTTGCCGCTCCAAAGACCCGCGACATCGGCTGCCAGGCAGCCAGCCAGCAGGCCGCCACCACCAGGGCGAACAGGGCGATCCAGACGCCGGAGGGCACTGCCGTGGCGCGGTAGAGGATGTAGGCGTCGGAGGACCGCAGCTGGTCGCGGCGGCGGAGGTGCACATTCGTCAGCTTGAGCAGGTCCCGGACGGCGGCGACGAGAAGCGCGACGCCCAGGATGATGGCCACGTGGCCGGTGAATGCGGCCGGCACATTGATGATCATGGCCGCCACCGCCACCACCGCCCCAAGGAGGATGAGCACGCCGGCGGCGTTGCGGATGAAGATCAGCGACGCCACCAGGATCAGCAGTCCGGCAGACATGGCGGCCGGGCCCCAGCCGCTGAAGCCCGCCCATACCAGGGCGGCGCCGGTCACTCCGGGAACGGGATAGCCCCAGAATCCTGACCACACAGCGGCGGCTCGCCCCCGGGTATAGGACGTGGTGGTGCCGCCGTGATTCAGCTGCAGCCGGATGCCGCCCAGCCGCTGGCCGCTGGTCAGGGCAGCAAAGGCGTGCCCCAGTTCATGGGTCACCGTGGCGAGCAGGCCGAAATATCGCCACGTGGCATTGGGCACGGACAGCGCCGCAGCGATGAGCACCACCGCGAGGAGTTCAGTGACGGAGACCGCGGGAACAGCGGTCTGGGTGAATCCGGCCGCCACCCGGTCCCACCATTGTTCGGGCAGGGGCGGGCCGGGGACTTGCACATAAACCATAGGAATCAAGGCTACAGGGGCAATGCCTTCCGGGTCCGGCTCACAGCCCGGGCAGGGTTGGCGGATCCTCCATCAGCGATGAGGCGTCGTCAGGGACCACCAGATGCAGCATGCTTTCCACGGGGGCTTCGCCCATCGCGATAAGGAGCTCATTGATAGACATCTGCCCCGCAAGTTCACCGGGATGTTCCTCTTCCATACATAGAACATATGTGCGAAGACCGCCGGCGGCGGAGAAGGACACGCGGCAACACCCGATCCTGGGCGTACCGGTCCCTGGCGGTGCGGGTTTCTGCTGGGTGCGGGGTGCTGGGCATTGCTGTGTCCTAGTCCCTACAGGCCAGCGGGTCCACGATGGAGGTACACACAATCGTTGGGAGAAGGAAGCCATGGCCACGCTGAAGGAACGCCTGCACGGGGACGTCGTTGCACATCTGAAGGAGCACAACAAGGTGGCCCTGGGCACCGTGCGCAGCGTTCTGGGCGAGATCGAGACGCGGGAGAAGTCGGGCAAGACGCCGGTGGAGCTCGACGACACGCAGGTGACGGCATTGCTGCAGAAGGAGGCGGCGAAACGGCGTGACACCGCCCGCATTTACACCGAAGCGGGGGAAACGGAGCGGGCCGCCGCGGAAGTCGCCGAAGCGGAGGTTATTGAGGCGTACCTGCCGACGGCCCTCACCGCCGCCGAGGTGGAGGGCATCGTGGACGAGGTCATCGAGGGTTTGCGGGCGGACGGCGCGGAGTTGTCCGTGCGGCACATGGGCGCCGTGATGAAGCCGGTGACGGCCCGGGTGGCAGGCCGTTTCGACGGCAAGGCCGTCAGCGATATCGTCCGCCAGCGACTGACCTGAGCAGGCTTCGGTGCCGCGACCTCCGGGCTATCCGCGCATCCCAGTAGCCGACACAGCCTGCCAATCGACACTGCCCGGCAATGGGAGGACGATGAAAGTACACCAACTGTTAGGAGGTCGGTGATGTGCTATTCATCGTGTGAGGGATGGCGGAATTACAGGAAGGAAGCGGCCAAGGAGGCCGAGGGACGCCCGGAAGCAAGGCCGGCCGAGACCCCCGAACCCCAGGTGCAGGCAGAGGAAAGCAGGATGTGGGCCTACCTCGCCCGGCTGGAGGAAACCGCTGACCGTGACCGTGACCGCATCCGCGAGAACGCGTAGGCACAGCAAAGAAAGGCCCCGCCGCTGCGGGGCCTTTCCTTCTGCGAGCGGTCAGACTTCAGGAGGCCGGATGGCAAGTGCTTTTGCTACCGAAGTCCCGCTGCGATGTCCTGTCCTATCCGGTGCAGCAGCGCGGCGGAAAGTTCCGGGTCTCGGGAGGAGTCCTGGTCCGTGTAGTCCGCCAGGGTGTAGACCCGGTTTAACGACATCTCGGACCAGCGCTCCTGGGGGAGCAGCGACCGTCCGGCCACCGCGATGATCGGCCGGGCCCCTGACCGTCGCGCGACGGCGGCCGGAAGCTTGCCGGCCAGGGTCTGTTCGTCGATGCTGCCTTCGCCGGTGATGACGACGTCGCAGCTGTCCTTGCGGGTGTCGAAGTCCAGCAGGTCCAGGAAGTAGTCGGCGCCGGAAACCTGTTTCGCTCCCAGCAGCAGGCAGGCGTAGCCGAGTCCGCCTGCGCTTCCGGCGCCTTCGTGCTCCGCGAGGGCTGCGGCGTCGGGCAAACCGGCCTCGGACAGCTTGGCCACGAGCTGCGCCAGGCCGGCGTCGAGGGCCGCGATCTCCGTGGACCCGGCGCCTTTCTGCGGTCCGAAGACGGCAGGGGCGCCGGTGGGACCGAGCAGCGGGTTGTGGACATCGCTGGCTACGATGAACTCTGTATCAGCGAGTTCCGGGAAATCGGTCCGCTGGATGGAGTGGATCTGGCCCAAGGTCCTGCCGTTGCCGTCCAGCTGCCGCCCGTGGGTGTCTAGGAAGCTGTAGCCCAGGGCGGTGAGCATTCCCATGCCGCCGTCGGTGCTGGCACTTCCGCCCAGTGCCAGCACGATCCTGGCGGGCTTGAGGCTGAGGGCGAACAGGACGGCTTCGCCGAAACCTCGGCTGGAGGCGTTCAGCGGTTCCAGCTGCCCGTCGGGCAGGAGTGCCAGTCCGCAGGTGTTGGCGACCTCGACCACTGCGGTGGAGCCGTCGAAAGCGATACTCGCCTGCACCGGCTGGCCCGTGGGGCCGGCGACCGTGTAGCTGCGGCGGGTGAAGCCGGAGGCGACGGCGGCGTCGACGCTGCCGTCGCCGCCGTCGGCCAGTGGAAGCAATTCGCACTGGACCGCTCCGGCAGTGCCGGGCACATCAGCTGCGGAGCGGAACCCCGCGGCCAGCGCCTGCGCGACCTCAGCCGCGGTGAGGCTGCCTTTGAACTTGTCGGGGGCGATGAGGGTCCGCACGGTTTTCGGGGCGGTGGCGCTGATCATGTCAGACGTTTTCCGAGTAGGCGGGGCGGCGGTCAGCGGACGGTGAGCGTTCGGCGTCGGCAGCATGCCGGGGTGCCGGCTCCCCGGATTCGTGGTGCTTGGGGTCGTGGTGGCCGTATTCGGTCAGGTCGTCGTCGATGTCGGTGACGTCGTCCACGTGTACGGGATCCTCAGCGGGCATCGGCTCGACGGTTTCTCCGGCGAAGACGCGGCGTGCGCGGTCGGCGTCCAGGGTGCGGTCCCACCAGGCGATGAAGAGAGTGGCGACGGCGTTGCCGGTGAAGTTCACGATGGCGCGGCATTCGGACATGAACTTGTCGATGCCGAAGATGAGCATGATGCCGGCGGCCGGAATGGTGCCGATGGTGGTCAGGGTTGCGGTCAGCGCGATGAAGCCGCCGCCTGCGACGCCCGCTGCGCCCTTGGAGGTGAGCAGCATAACGGCGAGCAGGCCAAGCTGCTGGCCGATGGTCAGGTCGGTGTTGGTGGCCTGGGCGATGTAGAGAGCTGCCAGGGAGAGGTAGATGGCTGCGCCGTCGAGGTTGAAGCTGTAGCCGGTGGGCACCACGAGGCCGACGGTTTCCTTCTTCACGCCGGCGTGCTCGAGCTTGCGCATCAGGCCGGGAAGGGCCGGTTCGGCCGTGGAGGTGCCCAGGATGAGCATGTATTCCTCTTTGAGGTGCCGGATCATCGTGAAGATGTTCAGCTTCAGGAACGCCATGACGGAGCCGAGGACCACCACGATGAACAGGACGGAAGTGGCGTAGAACAGGGCGATGAGTCCGCCCATGCTGGTCAGCGAGGACACGCCGTACTTGCCGACAGCGAATGCCATCGCTCCGAAGGCGCCCAGCGGGGCGGCCTTCATGATGAAGCTGAGGATCTTGAACATGACCCCGGTCAGGCGCTGCACGCCGTCCAGGACGGGGGCGCCCACCTTGCCCATGGCGTTCAGGGCGATGCCGAAGACGACGGCGATGAAGATGATCTGCAGGATGTCACCCTCAACGAACGGGCCCACGATGCTGTTGGGGATGATATGGGTGAGGAACTGCCACCATTCCTGGTGCGCGCCGGCGTCGATGAGCTTCGCGGCG
Source organism: Arthrobacter sp. UC242_113 (assembly GCF_044054585.1). NCBI lineage: Bacteria > Bacillati > Actinomycetota > Actinomycetes > Micrococcales > Micrococcaceae > Arthrobacter > Arthrobacter sp. UC242_113. The sequence goes on from NZ_CP171968.1 coordinate 1,505,039, forward strand.
GACTCGGAGGTTTTGATGGTGGACGCGTCGGCGTTGACGCCGTCGCCGAGGCGGAAGACATTGATGGCCACCAGGCCAAAGACCATGGCGCAGATGGTGCCGATCTGGAAGTAGGTCAGGGCCTTCAGGCCCGTCATGCCGACCTTCTTCAGGTCCGCGACGCTGGCGATGCCGCCCACGATGGTCAGGAACACAATTGGGCCGATGAGCATCTTCATCGAATTCACGAAGGTCGTGCCGATGGGTTCCATGGCGATGCCCGTGGACGGCGCGAGCCAGCCGACCAGGATGCCGAAGAGAATGGCGGTCAGTACCCAGAAGTACAGCTGCTTGTACCAGCGGGTCTTACGGGCAGGTGCTGCCTGACCGGCGGTGGTGATGTGGTCCATGATTCCTACCTCGTTGTGGAATGTCGCTGGATGTTTCGAAGAATAAATGTGCGGGACGGGCGGGAGCTTGTTACCTCACCGCCCGTCCCGGGGCTGGTTGTGCGCGTCCGCGGGCCGGGCGAGGGGTGTTCTAGCTAGACGGTTGCCAGGGTGCTGGTCAGGGCCTTGATGATGGCCTCGGTGACGTCCTCGGTGTTGGCTTCGCCGCCGATGTCGCGGGTCAGGTACCCGGCGCCCGTGGTCTGCTCGATGGCGGCCTCCACCTTGCGGGCTTCCTCGTGCAGGCCGAAGTGGTCCAGCATCAGGGCGGCGCTGGCAATCGCACCGATCGGGTTGCTGATGCCCTTGCCGGCGATGTCCGGGGCGGAGCCGTGGACCGGTTCGAACATGGACGGGAAGCGGCGCTCGGGGTTCAGGTTGGCGCTGGCGGCCAGGCCCAGGCTGCCGGCCAGTGCCGAGCCCAGGTCGGACAGGATGTCAGCGTTCAGGTTCGAGGCCACGACGACGGAGAGGTCCTCGGGCTTGAGGATGAACTTGGCGCTCATGGCGTCCACCAGGACGCTTTCGGTCTGTACGTCCGGGTAGTCCAGGGCCACACGGTTGAAGACTTCGTCCCAGAGGACCATGCCATACTGCTGGGCGTTGGACTTGGTGACCGAGGAGACCTTCTTCACCGTGCGGGTCCGGGCCAGGTCGAAGGCGAAGCGCATGATGCGTTCGCAGCCCTTCTCGGTGAACAGTGCGGTCTGCAGGGCGACTTCGTTGCCGGGGCCGCGGCCGCTGAGGTTCCGGCCGCCGAGGCCCGCGTACTCGCCTTCGCTGTTCTCGCGGACAACGATCCAGTCGAGTTCGGTGTTGCCCGCCTTGCGGAGCGGGGACTCAACGCCGGGGAGGAACTTGACCGGGCGGATGTTGGCCCACTGGTCGAAGTTCTGGGTGATGTTCAGGCGCAGGCCCCACAGGCTGATGTGGTCCGGGACGTTTTCCCAGCCGACGGCGCCGAAGTAGATGGCGTCGAAGTCCTTCAGGGCCTCCAGGCCGTTGGGGTCCATCATCTGGCCGGTCTTTTCGTAGTAGCCGCAGCCCCAGGGGAACTCGGTCCAGTCGAAGGCGAACTTGCCGCCGGAGTTCTCTGCCAGGGCGTCCAGGACGCGGCGGCCGGCGGAGACAACTTCCTTGCCGACGCCGTCTGCGGGGATTGAAGCGATGCTGAATTTCTGGCTGGCGCTCATGTGCCGACCTCCTCGTTGAGTTTGTTGGCAGCGTGGTCCTGTTAGCGGGGTCACACTGTTTTCTTCCTCTTCAAGTAGACGGCCCGGCGGCTAGTCGCGTCCAAGACTTAGTTTCGATACGGCAGATAGGTTCTGCCTATCGTTTCAGAGACTGGCCGGCGTTTGGTTCCTTGACCACGTGCAGCTCGGCAACCTCCAGGAATGCGCGGGCAGCGGGTGTCAGGCCGTCCTTCCGGCTCAGGATGGCCACGTCCAAGTGGGAAACGGGCTCGATCTGTAGGGTGCGCAGTCCGGCCTTGTGCGCCGTCGGCGCCCAGGATGATGGCATGACGGCGTGCCCGACGCCCGCCAGCACCAGGGGCAGGATCGAGGTCCGGTGCGCGACTTCGACGACGATTTCGGCTCTGACGCCATGGGCAAGGGCGTCGTCCACGAGCCACCGCATCAGTGATCCGCGCTGGCTGGCGATCAGCCGGTGCCCGTCGAGGTCCTCCCGCTGCATGGTGCTCCCGGCGGTGAACGTGTCCGCGTGGGGGTTGACGATGAGGATGAGCGGCTGGCGTTCCAGGTCCAGGACGTTGACCCCGGGGACCCGGATGGGACTGGAGGAACCGGCCAGACCAATTTCGGTGCTGCCGCTGCGGACCGACTCGATGACCTCCTCCGGAGTGAAGCCGGCGCTGACGTTGAGGCGGACCTGCGGGTGCAGCCTGGTGAACTCGGCGGTCATGGATGTCAGCGGCTCGATGCCGGGGGAGGGCATGGTGATGATGTCCAGGCGGCCGCTCCGCAGGCCGCGGAGCGCCTGCACGGCGGACTGGGCTGCGTCCAGATCCCGCATCACCAGCCGGGCAGGGCCCACCAGTTCCTTTCCGGCCTCGCTGAGGACAGCCCGGCGCCCGATGCGGTGGAACAGCGGCACGCCCAGGTCCTTCTCCAGGCTGGCGATGGTCTGGGACAGGGACGGCTGGGCAATGAGCAGGTGTTCTGCCGCCCGGTTGAATCCGTCGTGGTCAACCACCGCCAGGAAATACTTCAGCTTCCGGGTGTCCACGCCAACTCCTGTTCCCGGTCCGCTCTGCTGTTTGACCCGGACCTGGCCCTGCCCGTTCGTGGCCGAGGCCTGCCGAGGCTCTGATAGCTTACGCCTATCAGTGGCGCCGGGAACAAGCGCTCAAGGGCTGTCAACGCGCCGGTGAAACTGCTGGAATACTCTGAGCATGGCCGTCACCTTCGAATGCACCTCGCGGACAACCCTCGGGATGACCGAACTGTTTGACCTCTCCCGGAGCATCGATGCGCACAAGGACTCGATGGCCCGTTCCCGGGAGGAAGCCGTTGGAGGCGTCACGTCAGGGCTCATCACCTTGGGGCAGGAGGTGACCTGGCGCGCCTGGCACTTCGGGCTGCCGATACGGATGACGAGCCGGATTACGGAGATGCGGGCACCCCACTACTTCGTTGATGAGCAGGTCCGGGGGCCGTTCCTACGCTTTCGCCATGTCCACGAATTCAGTGCGGCCCCGGCCGGCACCGTCATGGTGGACCGGATCGACTTCGCGGCGCCGTTCGGGCTTTTGGGACGCGCCGCGGAGAAACTCGTCCTGGCACGCTACCTCCGCAAGCTCATCGAAACGCGCAACCTGCACCTGACCGCCGGAGCACGGGCTGAATGATGCTCCGGCGGTCAAGCACAGGGACCCGGCCTACTGAACTGCGAGTTTCTGCAGGGCGAGCTCCTGTTCAGCTGCCTTCCGGGATTTCTTCGACTGGGCAAACCGAAGGTAGAGCGACGGCACAATAAATAGGTTGAGCAGCGTGGAGGTCAGGAGTCCGCCGAGGATGACCACGGCCATCGGGTATTCGATCTCATGCCCAGGCACATCCCCCATGATGACCAGTGGCACCAGCGCAAGTCCGGTGGCAAGGGTGGTCATGAGGATCGGGGAAAGCCGCTCACCGGCGCCCCTCAGGACGAGTGAGCCGCTGAACGGAACCCCCTCGATCCTTTCAAGATGCTGGCAGTGACTGATGAGCAGGATGCCGTTCCGGGCCGCGATTCCCATGACCGTCAGGAAGCCCACGAGCGAACCCAGCGACAGTACGCCGCCGGTGAAGTAGGCGGCAAGGACTCCGCCGACGAGCGCGATGGGCAGCGTCAGGAGGGCCAGGACAGCCAGCCGCCAGCTGCGGAAGGACGCCTGGAGGAGCACGAGGATCAGAATCAGCGCAGCAATAGCGAAAATCATGAGTCGATCAGTGGCTGCCTGCCGTTCCGTGTATTCGCCCAGTAGCTGGACGCTGTAGCCGGCGGGCAGATTGAGGGACTCCAGGCGTTCCTGCAGCTGTGTGACAACCCGGCCCAGGTCCGCTCCGGGGTCGATAAAGGATCCCACCTCGACCCTGCGGGAACCGTTCGTGCGGTCGATGAGGTTCGGGGTGGGCTGCACGCTGACGGAGGCGACGTCGGCGAGGCGCACACGCTTCCCGCTTGGTGTATCGATGGGCAGGTTCTCGATGGTGGTGACGCTTGCCCGGGTTTCCGGTGTACTCCAAACCTGGACGTCGTAGGCTATTCCGTCCCGGAAGACGTCGCCCACCTCTTCCCCGGCCACGAGTGTCGCAGCAGCGCGCCGCACGTCCCCGGGCTTGAGTCCGTACTTCTCCGCCGCGGCCAAATCCACTTTAACAGCGATCTGCGGGACGTCGACCTCAAGGGAGATGTGGGGATCGTCGGTCCCGTTTATCTCGCTCAGGACTTGCTTGACCCTCTGGGCCTGCTCGCGCAGCACGTCAAGGTCGTCGCCGTAAACCCGGACGAGGATGGGTTCGCTGGCACCTGTCAGTACCTCTTCGATCCGTTCCTTGAGATACGTCTGCACGTCGCGGTGAAGCCCCGGGTATCCGTCCACGACTTCCTGGACAGCTGCGACTGTCTTCTCGTAGTTGGCATGGCGGTCGATGCTGATCCAGTGTTCACCTGCGTTGACGCCAACTATCTCGTCTGCCTGGAAGGCCTGGCCAATATGCGTTCCACAGTTAAGGACTCCGGGCACCTTGAGGAACGCCGCGCAGCCCCGCTGGGCGATGCGGTATTCCTCCGCCGCCGACGTGCCGGGTTCCGACACCCAGTGCATCAGGAAGTCGCGTTCCTTGAACGTGGGAAACAAGGACTGCCCGAGCAGCGGGGCGATCGCCAGACCAACCAGCGCCAGAGCCCCGAACCCGGCATAGCCATATCGTGGCCGGTTCATAATGCGGGACAGGACCGCGTGGTACCCGCGCTTGAGCACCCGGACCAGCGGCGGGTCGCGTTGCTCCAGCTTTGCCTTGGCCAACAGGATCAGGGCAAGTGCCGGCGTCACGGTCAGGGCCACGAGCATCGATGCCAGGACGGCCAGCGTGTAGGACACGGCAAGCGGTCTGAAGAACACTCCCGTCAGCCCGTCCAGGAAGAAAATGGGAAGGGCAGCCACCACAATGATCAAGGTGGCGTAGACGATCGGGCTCCGCATTTCCAGGGAGGCCTTAAGCACCACAGAGGCCGTGGGTTCACCGCCGCCGCCCCGGCTGCGGTGCTGCCGCAAGCGGCGCATGATGTTTTCGACGTCGATGATCGCGTCGTCGACGACGACCCCCACCGCAATGACCAGCCCGGCCAGGATCATGGTGTTGACCGATCCCCCGGTTATGTACAGCACCATGATGGCGGTGAGGAGGGAGAGCGGTATGGCGATCAGGCTGATGAGTGCTGTCCGCCACTGGAACAGGAACGCGCTGAGGATCATGACCACCAGCAGGCAGCCCAGGAGGAGGGCAAGGCTGAGGTTGGAAATGGCCTCCTCAATGAAACTCGCCGGACGGAAGATGGTGGTGTCGAAGGTGATGCCGCTCATGCCCGGCTGAAGTTCGTGAAGCGCTTCCTCAACGCCCTTGGTCACCTCGAGCGTGTTGCCCCAGGGGAGCTTTTCAACAATGAGCATCAGCCCATGGCCGTTGTTGATGACTGCGTCACCGATCAGCGGCTGATGGTCCTCGACCACCCGCGCCACGTCGCCCAGGTGCAGGGCGGTGCCGTGGTCTTCGCGGATGGTCACACGGGCCAGGTCCGCAGGGCTGGTGATGGGCTGGACGTGGCGGATGCTCATCTGTTGGTTCGGGCTGCCGACGAACCCGCCGGTGCCGATGAATTTTCCGGGTGAGTACTGGAGCAGGCCTGCGTCCACAGCCCCGGCAGTTACTTCCATGACCTGGTTGAGCGAGACATTCTTGGCTTTGAGCCGCTCCGGCTGAACCTGGACCTGCAGCATCTGCAGCCTCTCGCCCCAGATGGCCACGTTGGCCACGCCGGGGACCCGCAGGAGTCGGGCCCTGATGGTCCAGTACGAAAGCATGGACATCTCGATCATGGACCGTTTGGACGACGTCATGCCGATTTTCATGACGCGGCTGGTCGAGGACAGCGGCTGCAGCATCACCGGGGGAGCAGCCCACGTGGGCAGGGCCGCCGTCACGGCGGCCATCCGCTCGGACACTTGCTGCCGGGCGTTGAGCAGGTCTGTGCCCTGTTTGAAGATCAAGATGATCGAGGACAGCTGGGGCACTGACTTTGACCTCAGCTCATCCAGGCCCGGCATTCCGGACAGGGACGCCTCGATCGGCACAGAGACGAGTTCTTCCACCTCCTGGGCGGTGAGCCCCAGGCACGCAGTCTGGATCTCTACCTGCGGGGGCGCGAACTCCGGGAAAACGTCCAAGGATGCCTTACTGAGCTGGACGGATCCCAGCAGCATCACCACGCAGGCGAGGGCAACAACTATCGTCCTGAACCTGAGGCTGATTCCTACTATCCACCGCATGTCAGCTCGCCACATCCAGCTCAGCGCCGAACAGCTCTTCGGCTCCCACGGTCACCACAGTCGTGCCCGGGGCCGGACCATCGCTCAGCGTGGCCTTTTCGCCGTCGATCCGCTCCACGGTGATGGACTGGCGGACATAGACCCGCGGTCCGGCAATCGTATAGACCCAGGTTTTTCCCTGGCTGTCGTAGAGGACCGCCAGGTAGGGCACGGTGAGTTTCCCGCTCTTTGGGTCCAGTTTCGTCGTCGACGTCTGGAGTCCGATGTTCCCGGCGGCGTGTTCGTTCAGCGTGATGCGCTTCAGGTCGGTCCCGGGTACCTCCTCAAGGCTCGCGGCAGCGTCGCCAGCGGCCGGAGCCTCCGTCGACTGCTGGCTGCAGGCCGGCAATGCGGGTGTGAGGAGACCCAGGACGATAAGAACCATCAGGCCGCGCATCCGCGGCGAGGTCGTTGTCATGATGCATCCGGCTTTCAGGCGCCCGTCCGGGCTTCGGTGACTTCGGCGTGTGTCGTTGCTGTTCGTGTCCCTGCCTGGCTGCCTTCGAAGCGGAGCAGGATTGCGGGAAGCACGAACAGGACGAAAAGGGTGGTGGTCAGCAGTCCGCCCCAGATGATGATGGCGATCGGCTGGATGACCTCAGTGCCTGTGACACCGCCCAAAAGCACGAGGGGAATCAGGGCGACGGCGGTGGTGACCACGGAGGCGAGGGTCGGCCTTAGCCTGTCGCGTGCGGCGCGGATCACCAGGGCGGGTCCCGTGGCTCCGCTTTGCCTGGCACGGAGGTTCCTGACCTCGCCGACGAGCAGCAGGCAGCTGCGGACGGCGATGCCCAGGACGGCCGAGAACGCGACAAACGCTGTGAGGTAGTTCGCCCCGCCGTCGGCCAGGGCTGCAATAACTCCACCCGACAGGGATGCGATCAGTCCGAGGAATACGGCCGCTGCGAGCCGCCATCCGCCCAGCGCTGTCTGCAGCAGCACCAGGATGCCGAAGGCAGCTATTGCTGCCAGCAGCCACAGCCACTGGAAGGCGGACTGCTGCTGGCCAAACTGGGTGAGGATCTCCGCGTGGTAAGCCACCGGGAACTGGATCTGCTGCAGGCCTCTTTCGATATCCTGCTGCACTTCACTCAGTCCGCGCCCTTGGATGTCCGCCCTTACATCCACGCGCCGGGACGTGTCGTCATGCAGGATGACCGCATCGTTTGGAACGATGCTGACCTCGGCGACGTCGCCAAGACGCACATGCCCGCCTTTGGGGGTGTCGATCAGCAGCTCACGAACGCTGGTGAGGCTGTTCCGGGTGGCCGGCGTTCCCTTGACCACCACGGAGAAGACCTTCTGCTGCTCGTAGACGTTGCCTACTTCGATGCCCTGCAGCAGCGCAGCCGCCGCACGCCGGACATCACCGGGTATGACGCCCTCCTTCTGTGCCTTCGCCAGGTCCACCTTGACCTGGACGGTTGGCTGTTCGACGGCGGCATCAACGCGGGGATTCACAACACCGGCCGTGTGCGCGAGAACCTGGCGGACTTCCTCGGCCTTGGCCCGGAGGGTGGCCATGTCCACGCCGTAGACCCGAACGCCGAATCCGGAATCGGCAGCTTCCCGGATCTGGTCGATTTTCTGTTGCGGATAGGTGGAGACCGTTGCGCTCAGCCCCGGGTACCCGGCCACGACCCTTTGTACGTCCTCAAGGGTGCTGGAGTACGAGGCATCCTTTGCCACTCCCACCCACAGCTCTCCGGAACTGATGTCTCCCACTTGGTCGGACGTAATGGCGCGCCCAACCTCGGTGGCCACATTGGAGACGCCCTGCACCGCCCGCAGTTCGCGGGCCGCGGTATCGGTGATCCGGACCATCTCCTGGTCGGAGGTGCCAGGCGCGGCATGCCACTGGACCACCAGGGTGTTGTCCGCCAGCACCGGCACCACAGGGTGATCGGGGACCAGCTGCGGCGCCAACGCCAGGGCGGCGAGTGCCATGACCGCCGCGGCGGCAAAGACCAGCCCGGACCTGCCCGGCCGGCGGGACAGCGTCCGCCCATACCGGATACGTAGGCGCTGCATGGCCTGGCGCTCGCGGCCCGGAGCCGTTGGTGCCGGCGGCAGCAAGAACACGAGGGCCGCTGTCACTGTGAGCGCCACGACCATGGCGACCGCCAGCGCCAGCAGATATGCAATTACCAGGGGCCCGAACATGGCGCCGTTTTCGCCAGGGACGAAGAGCATGGGGAGAACGCTCAGGGCCATGATCAGCAGCGCGTAGAACAGGGAGGTGCGGACGGGCCGTAGAGCACCCGCAAGCAGGGCGATCCTCGAATCCCCGAGGTCGCTTGCCTTGGATGCCCGGTAGGCACTGGCGGCGGAGTTCAGGTCTTCGGCTACATCCCCGATGATGACGGTCAGGGCGAGGATCATGCCTGCGAAGACCATGGTGTTCAGCCCGGCCCCGCGCAGGGTCAGCAAAAGGGCCGCAGCAATGAGGGATAGCGGTACGGTGATCAGGGTGATCAGCGCGCTGCGCCAGGAGCGGAAGACTACTCCGAACGCCGCCGCGACCAGCAGCAGTGTGACCAGGAGCGCGATACCCAGGGTACCCATTTCCTGCTCGACGAAGGACTCCTGCCGGTACACGGTGGTGTCGACGGTTACGCCGGGTAGCCCGGCCTCGAGCTCACGCATGGTCTCGTCGAGCCCCTTTGTGACGTCCGCGGTGTTTGTCTCCGGGAACTTCTCAATCACCAGCAACAGCTCAGCGTCCTGGCCGGGCTGCGCATCACCGATCAACGGCTGATGATCAGTCTGGACCTGCGCGACATCCCCCAGGAGCAATTTGTCAGTGCTGCCCTGGATGCTGACTTTTCCGAGGTCCTGGGGAGTAGTGATGGGAAGGACATGCTGGACGCCCAGCCGCTGATGTCCCGTCTCCAGGAAGCCGCCCGTGCCCGGCGTTGAGGCCTCAAGGTAGCTCAACGGGGACACCCAGACGGAGTTGCCCGTGGTCCTGATGACCTGGTCCAGTGTCACGCCCTTGGCTTCGAGCTGCTTGGGGTCCACGAGTACCTGCAACTGCTGGTCACGCTGGCCCCAGATGGAAATGTTCGCCACACCGGGAACGGCCAGGAGCGCGGGCTTCATGGTCCATCGGGCCAGCACGGACATGTCGATGGGGGACATGTCCTTGGACGTGAGCCTGACCATCATCACCCGGCTGGTGGAGGACAGTGGTTGCATGAGCACAGGTGCTGCCGACACGTTGGGCAGCGCCCTGGCCTGGGTCAGGCGCTCAGCGACGAGCTGGCGTGCCCGGAACATGTCCGTACCCGGCTGGAAGACCAGCTGGACCGAGGACAGGCCGGGAAGCGACTTGGAACGGATCGCCTCCACCCATGCCACGCCATTGAGCAGATCGGCCTCCATGGGTGAGGTGATGAGCTGTTCAACTTCAGCGGCAGAGAGTCCCAGGGCCTCGGTCTGGATTTCGACCTGGGGCGGTGCGAACTCGGGGAAGGCGTCAACCGGCATGCTGGGGAGAGCGGTGAAGCCGTACCCGAGGACGCCGGCCGCCACAACCAGGACTAGGATCCGGAACTGCAGAACCCAGCCGAGAATGGCGCCCATCATGGCCTATTCACCGCCAACACCGTCCCCGCTGACTTCACGGACAACGCAAGTTGGTGGGTGCGGCCGGGCCGCCGGCGATGTCGGTGTTTGCCGGTCAGTTCATCGGTTGTTTGTGTTTCAGTGGGCCCTGTGTGCTGGTTTACGGTCAGGTCGACTGCGAGGTGACCGGGAAAGAAAGTCTCATATGCCAAATAGATGTTCACGGCGCGGCTCCATTGCTACTGCCTTCGCGCCCCCCAAACGTCTAGCAGTAGACTGGCCCTCGCGGGGGGCCAAGTCAATGCCTCGGGCAACTTATTTTCGGCAGGTCACCCGTATCCGTCCAAAGTCGCCGGAATACGGACGCGTTGGTTGGCTCACCGGCCCTCAATGAGCTCTGCGACCCGAACCAGCTCTTCCTCGAGATTATAGAAATGGGTCGCCAGCCGAATCCTGCCGGCCCGGAGGGACACAACCACGTTTGCATGGCGCAGCCGGGCCATGACCGCGTCGGGGTCGCTCACCGGAACGGAGATGATGGTGGAGCGGTGTTCTGCGGGGAAGGCCCGGAAGCTGACGCCAGCCGCGTCCAGCGCGTTCTGCAGGTGAAGCGCAAGACGTGCGTTCCGCTCCAGGACCGCACCCATACCGAACCGGTGAAGGACAGCGAGCGCCGCCTCGTCGGCCAGCGCCGGAAACCACGCCAACGAAGCGTCCAGCTTCGACGCCGTCGGTGACAGGTCCATGTCCGGGCCGAGGAAGCTTTCGAACGGCAGGCGGGCGGCCTTCCAGCCGGGCACGATGGGTTGAAGGCGGTCGAGCAGCCCGGGGCGGACGTAGAGGTAACCCATGCCCCGCGACCCGAGAAGGAATTTGTGGCTGGCGGTGGCCAGGAAATCCACGCCGTCGCGTGCCACGTCAAGGGGAACGGCACCGGCCGCCTGGCAGGCGTCAACGAAAAACCAGGCTCCTGAGCCGGCCGCGATGCGGCTGATCGACTTCAGATTTGCCCGGAATCCGGTCACGGGATGAACGGCGCTGACAGCGATCAGGCGGGTTCCGCCGTCGGCCGCCCCTTCGAGGGCCTCGGCCGACACCACGTCCTCTTCAGCAGCCACCGCCCGCACGTCGTAGCCACGCTCCCTCAGCAAGAGCCAGGGGTAGTAGTTCGAGGCGAATTCATTTTCCGCCACAACAACGTTCTCCCCAGGCCTGGCGGGTGGCAGATTGGCGGCCACTATCCCCGCTGCAGTGCTGACGGCGGGGACGATGGCAATGTCTGCCGCCGCGGCTCCGATGATTTCCGCGAACATTCCGCGGGCGCGCTCACCCGCCTGCTCGGCTTCCATCCAGTCGAACCGCCCGGCGGACCAGCGCCCGGCAGCCAGTTCGTATGCTTCCCTGGCAGGCGCGCAGCCGATGCACATGGTGGCGGTGTTGAGATAGATGGTGTCTTTGAGCCCGGGGAAAAGCCCTCGGATGTCGCTGACGTTCATGGCATGGGCCGTCCTTCATCTATGCCACGGGTGACGGTCCTCCCGGTTCCACGAAACGCTGGGTCCGTTCGATCTCGGCAACCTTCGGGTCCGTTTCATCAGCGCCGTAGTCAGACCGGCGCGTCTTGTCCTCTCCTTGCGGCACCTTCAGTGCCCTCAGCACCAGGGTCAGCACGCCGGCGACAAGCAGGTTGAGCACGAATGCCGAGACGGCGATGTAAACGGTGAAGTCGGTCCCCGGGAGCGGAGCAATGGAGCCGCCGAAGTGTGCGTGCGTGACAGGATTGGTGACGTTGTAGGCCGAGGCGGTGCCGAAGGCGATTCCCACCGCCCATCCAACCAGCAGCGCCCAGCGGTCGAACCACCTCGTATAGAGGCCTGCGACCACTGCGGGGAACGTCTGCAGAATCCAGATGCCGCCCAGCAGCTGCATGTTGATGGCGGCGGACTGGTCCATGGCGATGACGAAAATCAGCGCACCGACTTTCACCACGAGCGAGACGATCTTGGACACCTTCGCCTCGGTCTTCGGATCCACGTCGGGCCGGAGGAAGTCCCGGTAGATGTTGCGCGTGAACATGTTGGCGGCGGCGATGGACATGATGGCTGCCGGTACCAGCGCCCCGATGGCGATGGCAGCCAGGGCCACCCCGGCGAACCAGGCAGGGAAGTGGTCCAGGAACAGCTGCGGCACCACGAGCTGGGGGTCGACCGCCCCGTTCAGGTCGATCGGCTTGGTGCCGGCCTTGATGGCCACGAAACCCAGCAGCGCGAGAAAGCCGAGCATGAGGGAGTACAGCGGCAGAATCGCGGCGTTGCGCCGGATGGTGTTGCGTCCCTTGGACGCGAGCACGCCGGTGATGGAGTGCGGGTACATGAACAGCGCCATGGCCGATCCGAGCGCCAGGGTCCAGTAGGCCGAGTAATTGGCGCCCGAGGGGATGAACACCCCGGTGGGCTTCCCTGTGGCTTCGTTGACGGTGTCCAGCTTCGTTTTCGCCGCCCCGAAGATCGCGTCCCACCCGCCGAACTTGATCGGCAGGTAGATGACCGCGACGATCACGGCGAGATAGATGAGCAGGTCCTTGACGACGGCGATCATCGCCGGTGCCCTCAGCCCCGAGGTGTAGGTGTACGCGGCCAGCACGACGAACGCCAGAATCAGCGGCAGGTCCGTCAGCAGCACATTCTCGGAGCTGCCAAGGCCGAGCACGGTGAGGACAGCCTTGATGCCCACGAGCTGGAGGGCGATGTACGGCATGGTAGCCACAATGCCGGTGACGGCGACGGCAAGGGACAGCCAGCGGCTCCCGTAGCGGCCGCCCACGAAGTCCGCCGAGGTGACGTAGCCGTGCCGGTGGGACACGGACCAGAGCCGGCTCATGATGATGAAGATGATCGGGTAGAGGACGATCGTGTACGGCACCGCGAAGAAGCCACTGACGGCCCCTGTGGCCCACATCGCGGCGGGAACGGCAACGAACGTATAGGCGGTGTAGAGGTCGCCGCCCAGCAGAAACCACGTGATCCATGTGCCGAAGCCGCGTCCGCCCAGCCCCCACTCGTCGAGGCTGTGCAGGCCCTCGGTCTCCGCCGTCCTGCGCCACCGGGCGGCCAGGAAGCCCATGACGGCTACAACGACGAAGAGGAGCACCACGATAATGAGGGCGACCCAGTTGATTTCGCGCCCGTTCATGGCCGTTCATCTCCGCCCGCTGCTTGACCGCCCGCTGCTTCACCGTCGAGCCGGGTAGCGCCCGCTCGGGCCGCTTCCCGCCGCCGTCGGTCCTCCGTGTTCACGAGCCAGTACGCCACGCCGCTTAAGGCAGCGGAAAGGGGAACCCAGAGCAGCTGGTACCAGTAGAAGAACGGCATGCCGCCCAGGGCCGGCGCGTTGAACGAGTAGGTCTGCGGCATGAGCGGAAGCAGGATCGCGACGGAAAGCAGTACGCCGGCGATGACATACCGCCCGCGCCGCGCCGGGCCGCGGGTTGCGGTGTTGCGGGTTGGCTGTCCGCTGCCCGGCGGAACCCCTGGGATGGGGCGCTGCCTCGGGTCGGGACGATCTTGATGAGACACCCCACGACCTCCTTGTCAGCCCGTCTCCCGGACTCCGGGTCCCCGGAGGGCGGTGAGGCGGAGGTTACAAACGTTGCCCCCCAGTTCCTTTGTACGCCCGTCCGACCCGCTCGGGAAGAGACCGGTTCCGGCCGGGGCCGGGGATGCAGGAGCCGGCACGGTTAGCGTTCCCGACGCCGATGTTGGCTCGGGATCTGCCGGTATGTCCGCGTATATTAGCTTGGGGCTATTCACGAGACTGGGGGACGGATGCCGCTTCGTTTATTGACGCGTGCAAAACAACGCGCACTGGCGTCGGCAACGACGTTTTCGGCAATTGGACTGCTGATGGCGGTGGCCGTCATCCACCCGGGATTCCGGACCACGCAGATCGACCTGAATGACGGCGGCGTGTGGGTGACCAATTCCGACATGAACCTCGTGGGCCACCTGAACTTCCAGTCGAAAACCCTGGACGGCGGCCTCATGGCAGCCAGCGCCGACTTCGACGTCCTCCAACACGGCAGCAATGTGCTCGTGTCCGACCGCGGCAATGCCTCCCTGGGCCGGGTCAAGGTCTCCGAGGTCACCCTTGAACCGCCCCAGCAGCTTCCGGGATCGGCGGTCCCGACTTTCGGGGAAAAAGCGGTGGCGCTGGCTGATCCGAATTCGGGCCGTCTCTGGGTGACGCAGAGCAGCATGCTCGGCTCTGTCGACTTCGATTCACAGGAACCGGTCCTGAGCGACGCCAAAGGCGTCGTCGCGGCGGTAGGAGCCGACGACGTCGTGTACGCCGCGGACCCTGCGCGCGGGGAAGTGACTTCCCTTCGTGTAAATGCGACCGGCGGAGTGGATTCCCGCAACACCGTCCAGTACCAGTCGATCCTCAACAAAGAACACATCCAGGTCGCCGCCGTCGGGGATCAGCCTGTTGTTTTCGACGCCGATGCCGGGACCCTTCACCTTCCTTCCGGCCGGCTGGCGCAGTTGCCGGACGCGGCGGACGCCAAGCTGCAACAGAGCGGTCCCGCTTCTGACTTTGTCGCCGTCTCCACCAAGAAGGGCCTGGTCAAGCAACCCCTGGACGGTTCCGCCGCGACAGTTGTTGAGCTCGGAACGGCGGGGACACCTGCCACTCCGGTCCATGTCAACGGCTGCGTCTACGCGGCGTGGTCCGGGGCAGGCAAATATCTGCGGGATTGTGCGAACGCCGCTGATAGCCGCAGGTCTGACATTCCGGGTCCAAGCGCCCGCTCCAACCTGGTCTTTCGCGTCAACCGGGACATCGTGGTCCTCAATGACGTCACGTCCGGCAACGTCTGGCTGGTCACGGAGAACATGAGGCTCGTTGCCAACTGGGACGAGATCATTCCTCCTCCGAGCAAGACCGAGGCCCAGGACGAACCGGCCGCGGAAGACAACCTGGTGGACACACTCCCGGACCGCACCAAAGAGAACCGGCCGCCCTCCGCCGCTGATGACCAGTTCGGAGTGCGGCCCGGCCGGACTACGCTCCTGCCCGTCCTGGACAACGACTCGGACCCGGACGGGGACGTCCTCACTGTCCAGCTCCAGGGCGACAACCCCGGCGCCGGCAGCGTGCAGGCCGTCTACAACGGAACCGGCCTGCAAGTGAAGGTGCCGGCCGATGCGACCGGAACGTCGCAGTTCCGGTACCTGGCCAGTGACGGCCGTGGCGGCACCGCCGGAGCCACGGTCACCTTGACCGTAAAGGACCCCGCCAGCAACGGTGCGCCAACACAGAAACGTGTGCCCACGATCATCCTGGAGCAGGGTAAAAGCATCTCCCAGAACATCCTCAGCGACTGGACCGATCCCGACGGCGACGACCTGCTGCTGCTGGGAGCACGCACTTCCAGTGAAGGTGACCAGGTGCGTACCCGGGCGGACGGTCTTTTGACCTTCAAGGACGTGGGATCAACACTGGGCAAAAAGGACGTCGTCATCACTGTCTCCGACGGCCGGGACCAGGTCGAGGGCACGGTGGTGGTGGACGTCCGCGCCCAAGGCGACCTTCCGCCGAAGGCCAACGCGGACCACGTTACGGGTACCGCCGGGCAGGACATTCTGGTCTCTCCGCTGAAGAATGACAGCGACCCCACCGGCGAAGGGCTGCGGCTTACACGCGTGGCAGGCGCGAAGGAACAGGCAATCACCCCTGACTACCAGGCGGGAACCTTCACCTTCCGTGCAGCCAACGCCGGAACGTATTACGTGACGTATCTGGTGACCAACGGACCGGACAGCTCTGAGGGTCTCGTGCGGATCGATGTCAGTGCCGCCGGGGCCGGGCGGGGTGAGCCGGTCGCCGTCGCTGATACAGCGCTGCTGCCGGTGGGAGGCGAAGTGCTGTTGGACGCGCTCGCCAACGACTCGGACCCGGCCGGGGGCGTTCTTGTCATCCAGTCCGTCGGGCTTCCCCGGAATACGGCAGTAGCCGTCGCCGTCGTCAATCACCAGATCCTGCGCATTACCGACGTCCGCGGGCTGACTGCGCCCACCAGCTTGACTTACACAGTGTCCAACGGCGTGGCCAGCGCAACCGGGCATGTAACCATCCTGCCCATTCCGGCGCCCGCCAAACTGCTCCCGCCTGTGGCGGCCCCGGATGAAATCACAGTACGGGCCAACGATGTCGCCACCATCGCCGTCCTCGCCAATGACACCCATCCCAATGGGGCCAAGCTGAAGCTCAAGCCGGTACTCGTGCAGGGGATCAGCCCTGCCCAAGGCCTCCTCGCAGTGTCGGGGACGTGCTTCGCTTCAAGGCAGGCAGGGCAGGAGGAACGGTGCATGCGATCTACGCCGTTGCCGGCCCGGACGGGCAGGAAGACTCGGCGCAGGTAACCATTCACATTCGCGGCGAGGGCACTAACTCCAGGCCACTTCCCCACAACGTCACCGGTCGGGTCGTAGCCGGCAACACGACGAGGATCGCCATTCCCCTGGACGGCATTGATCCCGACGGCGACTCTGTCACCCTGGTGGGGCTGGAACAGGCACCGCGCAAGGGAACAGCGGTGGTGGGTGCGCACTATGTCGAATACACGGCGCCGGCCAACGCTGCCGGACAGGACACCTTCACCTATGTGGTGGAGGACCGGTTCGGGGCACGGTCCACCGCCCGCGTGGCCGTGGGCATCGCACCGGCGCCGGGATCCAACCAGCGTCCGAGGGCCGTTGAGGACAGTATCACCGTTCTCCCTGGGCGGCACGTGGCAGTGGACGTGTTGGCCAATGATTCCGACCCCGACGGCGACAATGTCACCCTTACAGCCAACCGGCTGGAAGCTGCCCCGGAGCTGAAGGCCGAAGTCATCGACGGACGGGTGCAACTCACCGCCCCGTCGCCTTCCGCAGCCTCCGCCACAGCGATCGTCCGGTACGAGATCAGCGATGGCCGCGGCGGCACCGCCGTCGGAACCCTCAAAGTCCAGGTGCGCAAGGACGCCGCCACGTTGGCGCCCGTCGCTCGGGATGACCGGGTGGCGTTCGCCGAGACCCTGGGCAAGGCCGTCGTCGAAGTCCCCGTCCTGAAGAACGACGAAGACCCGGACGGCGTCGCCGCGGAACTGAAGATAACCTTCCCGGAGGCGGCACCCACTGCCAGCATCTCGGCGCCCGGTAAGGTTTCGGTGCGGCTGGAGAGCCAGCCGCAGATCATCGCGTACACCGTCACCGACGTGGACAAGCTCAGCTCGACGGCGTTCATCGTGGTACCCGGCCTGCAGGGGCAGGCGCCCGCTCTGCGGAGCACCGCACCGCTGGAGGTGGTCAGCGGACAGCAGCTGACCATGAACCTGCGGGACCTGGTGGTGGTCCGTGCAGGCAAGAGCCCCCGGATCACCCAAGACACGAAGGTCCAGGCGGTCGCCTCCAACGGGGCGCCGCTCGTGAAGGACGCAACCACCATCGTGTTCACCTCCGCCGACGACTACACAGGACCGGCAGCAGTTTCGCTCGAAGTCACCGACGGCGCGAGCGTTGATGACCCAGACGGCCGGACGGCGGTCCTGACCATTGGCATCAGTGTCCTGCCCGACCCGGGGCGGAACCATCCTCCGACTTTCCCCTCCAGCACCGTGGACGCTGCGGTGGGCGAGGAATCCACCCTGGACCTGCGCCAGGTGGCCAGCGACGTCGACAAGGCAGACAAGGACAAGCTCACCTTTGCGCTGCAGGGGACACCGCCCGCCGGCATCAAAGCCTCCCTGGACGGCAGCCTCTTCAAAGCCACCGTGGGCAGCGCGGCCAAGGGGAGCACGTTGACCGTGCGCGTCACCGTCTCGGACGGGCGCAGCGCACCGGTTGCAGGCGCCGTGGACGTCCGCGTGGTCGCGTCGAAGCGCCCGCTTGCCGCAGCGAATGATGATGTCATCGCCAGCGCCCGGGCCGGGCAATCACAGCAGGTACCGGTGCTGGACAACGACATCAACCCGTTCCCGGAATCACCTCTGAAAATCCTCAGCGCCGCCGTCGAAACCGGCAGGGGCACGGCCGCAGTGGAGGGCGGCGGCGTCGTCGTGACGCCCGCCGAGGAGTTCGTGGGCACAATGGTTGTCCGCTACCGGGTCCAGGACAAAACGCAGGACGCGGAACGCGAAGTTGACGGCCGCGTCCGGCTCACCGTCAAGGACAAGCCGGATGCTCCGTCTACTCCGGCTGTCGGGGAGGTGCGTGACCGCACCGTCGTCCTCAACTGGTCGCCTCCCGCCAACAACGGAGCCGCGATTACCGGCTACAAGGTCAGCGGCAGCGGAGGGTTCTCCCAGCAGTGCCCTGCCACCACGTGCACGCTCACGGGCCTGACCAACAACGTGGAGTACACCTTCACTGTGGTGGCCACGAACGAGCTGGGCGACTCGGCGCCATCTCCGGCTTCCGCACCTGCCCGTCCCGACGCGAAGCCGGACACCCCGGCAGCACCGGCGCTGGTTTTCGGCGACAGATCCCTCACCGTGAACTGGGTACCTCCAAAGAGCAACGGCTCACCGGTGGAGAGCTACAACCTGGAGATCTCACCGGCACCTCCGGCAGGAAACATCCGGGCAAGCAAGGTCACGGGAACGTCCTACCGGTGGACAGGCCTCCAGAACGGGACGCCGTACCAGGTCAGGATCCAGGCTTCCAACAAGGCGCCGGATCCGTCGGAGTGGAGCGCGTATTCAGCCAGCGCCATCCCGGCCGGCGCACCGGGCGCCCCCGGCAAGCCCAGCACCACCCGCACTACCTCCGGCGGGACGGAATCGATCATGGTGGTGTCGTGGACACCTGCGGCGGACAACGGCGCCTCCATCGACACCTACACCGTCAACGCAATGCAGGGTGGGTCCACGGTAGCGAGCAGCACCGTGTCCGGCAGCCAGCTGAGCGTGCCTGTGACCGTCGGCAATTCCGCCACCGATTACACCTTCACGGTTGTGGCCAAAAATAAGGCAGGTACGTCAGCCGCCAGTGCGCCGTCGGACCCCCGCCGCGCTTTCGGCGCGCCTGGTGCCGTCCCCGGCGTCCGGGCCGATCCATTGGACAACGCGGTGCAGCTTTCCTTTGGTGCGGCCGCTGGCAACGGTGCCACACCGAGCTACCAGTACCAGGTCAATGGAAGCAGCTTCATGGCAGTGCCGTCTGACAAGGTCATCCGGTCCGGTGTGCCCAACAACGGCAACTACACCATCGGGGTGCGCGCCGTGAACAGCGCGGACGGCGCCACATACGAAGGGCCGGTCACCAACTCCAACCCGGTGGCGCCATACGGCAAACCGCACGCAGCGAGTATCAACCCCGTTACCGTGACCACGACGGTGAGGTTCGACGTCGGCGCCGTGGTCAACAACGGACGCCGGGTCGTGGCACTGGAGTACCAGTCAACGGACGGGAAGTCAGGCACGTTGGGTGCCGGGGGAGGATCCGTCACCACCGGTAACGGGTACGACCAATCCATCTCCATCACCGTGACAGCCGTGGATGACCTCGGCCAGCGCACAGCGGTCTCGGCGAGCGGAAGCACAGCTCCGGCGAAGTACCTCTGGGTGGACAACGGCACGGCGAGTCCCGGTACCTGCGAATGGCCCACCAACGGCACCTCTTCTCCGGACACCGCGGCCAACTGTGCCGCCGGCGGCGGAACCTTCGTCGCGCAGGGCACGCGCGTGCAGGTCCAGTGCGTGACCACGGGTGCCGCCTACACCATCTACGACGGCGCCACGGGCCGCCCCACCGGGTCCACCAGCAACGTTTGGTACAAGGTGATCAACAACCTCTGGATCCGTCCGACCGACGGGCCTGTGGATTCGGGCGTTCCGGCCTGCTGACGCGGCCTTCGCACCCCGGAGTTTCAAGGTGAACGCCCCGGCCGCTTTCGCGGCCGGGGCGTTCAGCGTTTCAGGGCGCCACGAAAATCACGGAACGGTGCAGCCGGTGCTGACTCCCACGCCCCCAACCATGCCCCAGCATGGGACAGCAATCCAGGATCGAGGAACTGCCCCTTCACCGGAGGCAGCGTGAAGGACATCATTGGATTGCCGGGCCGCGGCGGCGCACTTAGATCGGAGAAGGTCATGATTAAGGCCCTGCTGTGCAAGCTGAATATTCGCCACGAGTGGCACGTTGAACATACCGAAGACGGAAGTTTGTATAAGCGCTGTTTGAGGTGCGGCAAGGATGACGACCACGGCGGCGGCGGAACCGGCACCTTCAGCGCGTGGGCTGGACCGGCAGGAGGGTGAGGTTGCGGGTCGGATCGACTAGGACGTGGTACGTCACGGGACCACATATGCTTCTTCTTACTTCGGCTGTGCCACACGGCGCCCCGCTGGAAGGCAGTAAACGTCCGGGAAGGCATCTTTCGGGTTATTGACACGCCCATCGGTGAGGCGGACCATCTCCCCAAACGATTGGGGGTTTCTGATGTCAGAACGGGCAGACGTTTTACGCGAAGAAGGCCAGGACACGGCACTTCGCGGGCTGGCGGACCGCATGCGCGGGCAACTGCTGGTACCAGGTCAGGATGAGTACGAGCTCCGGCGGCGGGTTTTCAACTACATGATTGACCGGCGGCCGGCAGCGATCCTCCGGTGTGCCGGAGTGGCCGACATCAGGCAGGGAGTGCTCTTCGCCCGCGCACAGCAGTTGCCGCTCTCGGTCCGCGCCGGCGGGCACAGCGTAGCCGGTTCCGCAGTATGCGACGGCGGGCTGATGCTCGATCTCACCCCGATGAAAGGCATCCGCATCGACCCCGCCCGGCGCATAGCCCAGGCGCAGACGGGCCTCCTGCTCCGGGAATTCGACCACGAAACCCAGGCATTCGGGCAAGCCACCACCCTGGGGATCGTCTCCGTCACCGGCATCGCCGGCCTGACACTCGGCGGCGGCATCGGGTGGCTCAATGGCAAGTACGGTCTGGCTTGTGACAATGTCCTCGAAGCCGACGTGGTCACAGCCGACGGCGAGATGGTCACCGCGAACGGGGAGCAGAACGAGGACCTGTACTGGGCCCTCCGCGGCGGCGGCGGGAACTTCGGTGTGGTCACCTCGCTGACCTACCAGCTGCACCCGGTTAGCACTGTGCTCGCCGGCGGTCTGAGCTTCCCGCCAGACCAGGCACGGGAGGCTCTGCGGTTCTACCATGGCTTCGCGTCCGAAGCCCCGGATGAGGTCTCGATGGCCGGGTCGGTGTCCCGTCACCCCGACGGCGGGGCTACCGTCTCGATAGCGGTGTGCTACTGCGGCCCGCTGAATGAAGGCGATCGGGTCCTGAAGCCCCTTCGGGACTTTGGCCGGCCGTTCGCCGGGGCGATTGAGCCCATGTCATACCAAGCGTTCCAGAGCGGAGCCGACGCAAGTTTTCCGCTGGGCCGCCAACACTACTGGAAGTCCAGCTTCCTCAAGGACCTAACCGAGGACGCGATCGACGTGCTGCTGGAGTTCGCGGCCACGTGCCCGTCACCGCACACGGGAATCGGGATGCAGCAGATGACCGGAGCGGCCAGCCGAGTGGACCCGCAGGCCACCGCCTTTGCCCACCGCGACCGGCAGTACGACTGCCTGATCCTGTCCCAGTGGGAGGACCCGGACGACCCAGACGGCAACCTTGACTGGACCCGCCGCTGTTTCGACGCCCTGCGCCCGCATCTCAAAGAAGCTGTGTACGTCAACAACCTCGGGGACCAAGACCATGACCGGATCCGGGAAGCCTATGGCACCAACTACGACCGGCTCGCAGGCGTGAAGGCCCGATACGACCCCAACAATGTCTTCAGTCTTAACCACAACATCAAACCGCGCACAAGGGTGTAGGCGGCAAGCGGGGGTTTGGCGTTCCGGGCTTTGTGGCGGATGGCTGTGCGTCAGGCCGGGTTCTGGCGCCTGACGGGAATCAACATAGTCAGGTGGCTCTCGCGGGGAGCCGTAATTGCCGCATGGCTATAAGTACGGGCGGGATTGTTCAGGATTGGGGCCCGTCACGTCTGGCACTTGAAGGTGGACGCAGCGACGCTCTATTGTCTGGCATTCGGTCCCGAAAAAAACCGGATACTACTGAAGCTGTTCGCGCCTGGCTGGCCAGCGTGCTTCCCGAAACAGCGCGGCTAGTCCGTGAGAATCTGCCACGGAAGTCGAAGTCGTACCCGTCTGAGCAACTCGCAGCCGAGATTGACGGGCTGCGGGAGATGTTGCTAAGGACGGAATAAGTCGATAGCTACCCGCCAGCGCGGCGTTCGCCTCGCACCGCCGGAAATTCGGGGGCTGAGGCGCCTGAGCCTTTGGTCTTACGGTGAAAAGACGATTGAAGGCACGCGTGTCTTCCCTTCTGATAGTGCTTGGCGGACGCGACTCCGTCTACGGTGCCGGGACCATCCAGAAGCCGGCGACCGCTGCGCCCGGCTCGGTGGTCATGGGCACGAGATGGGCGAAAACTTGTCCTGCCTCAAGGTTCACGGTCATGGTGCTGGTTGTTCCACACTTGAGCGCGAGTTCGTAAGTTGCTGATCCTCCCCTGCGGTCCGGCTGTGCAAGGAGGAGGGATGCATCCGTGATGCCGACACACGCAGAGGTCACCTTGTAGCGTCCGTGAGGTATGCCAGGCAGCGAGGTGCGGTGCCCGTCGCCCCCGATTCCGCCCGACCCGCCCAGGACGAGGTCAAAGGGTCTGGGGCCGAGGATCCGGTCCAGTTGTACTTCGTTGCTAGCCTGTTTTTCCGCCAACGCGGGATCGGCCGTCGGCGGGGGAGGCGGGGCCGGCCGGGAAGTCGCAGGTGGCGGGGCGGCCTCGTCGAACGTGTATGCGCAGGCGCTCAAGGCCCCTGCGGAGCTGGCCAGGACCAGCAACAGTGCCATGGCGCGGACCCGTTTCCCCCCAATAAACCCCATGCCCGCAGCCTACTGGCATCGGCATGGGTGAGCTACCGTTGAAGCGGCGCCGGAGGACAGGTCCCGGCCGTTGCCGGTCCGCCTCCGTGTCCGGATGATTTCCTGGACCCGGACGGCATCAGTGGGACGGGGGCGAGTCGGCTGTCCTTGCCCAAGTTCTGGACCTCAGGGCATACAGCTTCCCCGCGTGTGTAACGGGTGGCACGGTCAAGATGCCATGGCGTTCTGGACCGTCCTTGCCCGGCGGCTGGGGTGCGTGAGATGCGTGACGTCCGCGAGGGCTTTCTGCAGGTGCGGAAGGTGGCGTTCGATGTCCCTAGCGACGTCTGTTGCGACGGCCCAGTCAGCCAGAGCCAAGGCCAACTCAAGTTCGCTGCAGAGCTGGTTCATTCTTAGCGCCCCGACCAGCCACGATTTCGTCTTCAGGCTCAGTGCGGCATCCAGCACCAGATCCCTATCCCGGGCGGCAACTGTGCCGACAATCCGCTCAACGAAGCGGGGGAGGAGAGTCACGTAATCAGCGCTGAAGGACTCGGCCGTCTCCGGGGATGCCTCGTCTGCGAGTTTCCGGAGATGCTGTGCATCCAGCGTCCGTGCTCTCTCATCCAGCCGTTTTCCTCTGCGCATTGCCCGACTCCCTCCACACCACACTGGGGCCACCGCGGCCCGAAACCGCCGGCCGGCCGTGCTACGTCGGCTGCGGTCGGCTCGTTGGCCTGCTTCCTTGCAGCCAGAATGGATCGTCGCCATCAAGGATGGCGCAGCGAACGCGCGGTATGGGATCAAGAAAGTGGCGCTGCTGTCTTTACCGAGGATCCGGGTCAGGTCGCTGACGGTTAGGACAGGGGCCGAGTTCCACCGGACGTAATAGGTAACGGAACCATTTTTCTTGTTTCGGCTGTGCCGCAAACGGCCACTTTATGGCGATCGCTTTGCAGATGTCGCATTTCGACACTCGCGCGGATGAGTTCGGATCTGGGAGGTTTGGGGGAACAAAAAAACCCCGGGAATCCATTGGATTCCCGGGGTTTTCCCTTTGTGCGCGGAGGGGGACTTGAACCCCCACCCCCTTTCGAGGACTAGCACCTCAAGCTAGCGCGTCTGCCATTCCGCCACCCGCGCAGGTGGTATTTCGAAGGACTCTCTCCGCCTTTCAGCGGTTCGCATCTCTCCGAAGCAGCGAGAAAAACTCTAACACGAACTTTCCGGAAAGATGGAATCGAGTCAACTGGGTAGGCTGAACCTGGGTGTTCCGGCGGTCAAAAGCCGCCCCAACCCGCATGAATCCGCGTTTTCCCCGCTACAAGGAGTGATCAATGACACAGATCCGGCCAGAGGATGAAGTCGTCACCATCTGCCAGGAGCTCATCCGCATCGATTCATCCAACTACGGGGACGGCTCAGGTCCCGGCGAACGGGCGGCGGCCGAATACACCGCCGGCCTGATCAGCGAGGTGGGGCTCGACGCGGAAATCTTCGAGTCGGAGCCTGGCCGGGCCAGCGTTGTCACCCGCATGGCGGGGGAGGACCCCTCCGCAAGCGCCCTCGTGGTCCACGGCCACCTGGACGTGGTGCCCGCCCTCCGTGAGCAGTGGTCTGTGGACCCGTTTGGGGCCGAACTCAAGGACGGTCTGATCTGGGGCCGCGGCGCGGTAGACATGAAGGACATGGACGCCATGATCCTGTCCGTCCTGCGGGACTTTGCCCGCACCGGCCGCAAGCCGAAGCGGGACATCATCTTCGCGTTCTTCGCGGACGAGGAAGCCGGCGGAGTCCACGGTTCCCAGTTCGCGGTAAAGCATCGGCCTGAGCTTTTCGAGGGGGCCACCGAGGCCATCTCGGAGGTCGGCGGATTCTCCGCCACCATCGGCGGCCAGCGCACGTACCTCCTCCAGACCGCGGAGAAGGGCATCTCATGGCTGCGCCTCGTGGCCCATGGCCGCGCCGGCCACGGGTCCCAGATCAGCACGGACAACGCCATTACCCGGCTCGCGGCCGCCGTGACCCGCATCGGCGAGTACGAGTGGCCCATCGAGCTGACGGCCACCACACGCCAGTTCCTCGACGGCGTGACCGAACTGACCGGCGTCGAGTTTGACCCCGACAACCCTGAGCGGCTGCTGAAGGAACTGGGCACGGTGGCACGCTTCGTGGGCGCCACGCTGCAGAACACCTCCAACCCGACGCTTCTGAGGGGCGGCTACAAGCACAACGTCATTCCCGAGTCGGCCGAGGCGCTGGTGGACTGCCGGACGCTGCCGGGCCAGCAGGAGCACGTTCTGGAGATCGTCCGTGAGCTGGCGGGAAGCGGCGTGGACGTCAGCTACGTCCATCAGGATGTCTCCCTGGAGGTGCCGTTCTCCGGCAACCTCGTTGACTCGATGATCGACGCCCTACACTCGGAGGACCCCGGCGCGAAGGTCCTGCCGTACACGCTCTCCGGCGGCACCGACAACAAGGCGCTCAGCAAACTCGGCATCACGGGCTACGGCTTCGCGCCGCTGCAGCTGCCGGACGACCTCGACTTCACCGGCATGTTCCACGGCGTTGATGAGCGCGTCCCGGCCGATTCATTGAAGTTCGGGGCACGCGTCCTGAACACACTGCTCACCAACTATTGAGGACGCAAGTGGACGCCCATTCACCCTTGGACCCGGAACGCCTGCTGCCGGACGACCTGCTCGACCGGATCCGGGGGAGAGCGGCGGGATACGACGAGCGGAACAGTTTCTTCACGGAGGACCTC
The DNA here is from genome assembly GCF_044054585.1 of Arthrobacter sp. UC242_113. Taxonomy (NCBI): domain Bacteria; kingdom Bacillati; phylum Actinomycetota; class Actinomycetes; order Micrococcales; family Micrococcaceae; genus Arthrobacter; species Arthrobacter sp. UC242_113. The sequence continues at coordinate 1,530,812 of NZ_CP171968.1, forward strand.
GAAGAACTGGCCGCCGCCGGCTACCTGAAGCTTTTCGTTCCGGAGGCCGACGGCGGGGCCGGCCTTGGTCTGGAGGCTGCGGTCCGCTGCCAGCGCCGGCTGGCGACGGCGGCCCCTGCCACCGCGCTGGCCGTCAACATGCACCTGGTCTGGACGGGGGTGGCGCGCGTCCTGGCCGAACGCGGCGACCCTTCCCTGGACTTCGTGCTGCAGGAGGCAGCGGCGGGGGAAATCTTCGCCTTCGGCAACTCCGAGGCCGGCAACGACTCCGTTCTTTTCGATTCGCTGACGGAGGCCAAGCCACTGCCGGACGGCAGCTACTCGTTCACGGGCACCAAGATCTTCACGAGCCTCTCGCCGGCCTGGACACGCCTGGGCATCTTCGGCAAGGACCCGGCCGCGCGGGAGGGTGAAGGTGAACTCGTGCACGGCTTCATCCGGCGGGACACGGCCGGCTACCGGATCATGGAGGACTGGAACACGCTGGGCATGCGCGCCAGCCAGTCCAACACCACGATCCTCGACGACGCAGTTGTCCCGCCCGGCCGCATCTTCCGTAAGCTGCCGGTTGGGCCCAACGCGGATCCGCTGATTTTCGCAATCTTCGCGTGCTTTGAAACGCTGCTTGCGGGCGTCTACGCGGGCATCGGGGAGCGGGCCCTGGTGCTGGCCGCGGATGCCGCCAAGCGCAGGACGTCATTCAAAAATGGGGGCCGGAGCCTGGCCCAGGATCCTGATATCCGCTGGAAGGTGGCCGAGGCCGCCCTGGCCATGGATGCCCTGTACCCGCAGCTTTCGGTGGTGGCCGGCGACGTGGACCGGCTGGCGGACCACGGCAGCCAGTGGTTTCCGAAACTCGTGGGCGTCAAGATCCGGGCGACGGAAACGGCGCGGACGGTGGTGGACCTTGCCATCCGCGTTTCCGGGGGATCCAGTTACTTCAGGGGATCGGAACTGGAACGCCTGTACCGTGACGTCCTGGCCGGGATGTTTCACCCCTCAGACGACGAGTCGGCGCACAACACCGTCGCCAACGCCTGGCTGGGCCCGCTCGAAGAATAACCGCAGCGGCCACCGGCAGGGACAACTGCAGCAGGCAACTGCAGCAGGCAACTGCAGCAGGCAACATGAAGTGGGCGCACGCCATTCCAGGCGCGCGCCCACCGGCCGAATCGGCCTAGGCGGTGCGCTGCACCTGGGTGACCCGGCGGCGAAGCCAGAAGCGCCTGCCGCCGCCCACGTAGAGCCTGCTGCGCTCGAGTTCCCACTTGCCGTACTCCGAGTGTTCCACGAGCCGGCGCCGGGCTTCGGGCAGGGAATCCTCAGGACCGACGGTCAATACGAGGTACTCGTATTGCCGGGCATAGTCCCGTTCCCGCAGGACCGAGCTGGTCAGAAAATGTTCCTTCATTGCTCTCCATTTTCGTCCTTTTCCCGCTAACGTGAAGGCATGAGCATCGATCCGCGTGTCGCGCTTCAGTCCTTGACTGCCGCCTTGGAAGAACACCTTGCAGCCGCCTCAGCCCGCCGCGGGGATGGTGACCCTTCAGTGGAGGCGGCATTCTTTGCAGTTGCCGATGCCTTCGAAGTCTACGAGGACGCCCTCTATGAGGCCTACAACGAAGTGACGCCGCTCCAGGTGTTCGATGACGAGGAAGACGAAGAAGAAGAAGACAGCGAAGTGGACGACGAGGATCTGGAAATCGTCGAGGAGAGACCCGGCTCGGTTTAGATCCGTGCCTACCCGAACCCGGACTCGCTAAGCCAGGCTGCTGGAGACATCTTCCAGGGCACGTGCTATTTCCGCCGGCAGCGGCGTGAGCTGGGCATCCAGGATTTCCTTGAGCTGAACCGGCGTGCGCGCGCCCACGATGGCCGTCGCCACGCCGTGCCGGGACAGCAGCCAGCTCAGCGCAACATCCAGGGAAGACCGTCCCAGGCCGCGGGCGGCCATGGCAACAGCTTCCACCACCTGCGATGCGGGCTGCTCAAGGTAAGGCTCCACATATGTGGCCAGCCGCGTACCGGCTGCCCTGGAATCGGAAGGCACATGCCCGCGGTACTTGCCGGTGAGCACGCCACGGCCCAGCGGCGCCCACGCCATCAGCCCCAGGCCCGCATCCTCGACGGCGGGAACCAGCTCCGCCTCGGGCCTGCGCCGCAGCAGTGAATACTCGGACTGGTTGACGACGAGCGGGAACCCGGCGATCGCAGCCGCCTTGGCTGTCTGCCAGCCGTTGTAGTTGGCGATTCCCGCATAGCGTGCCCGGCCGCTGCGGACGGCGAAGTCGAGGGCGGACAACGTCTCCTCGAGCGGGACGTTGGGGTCCCACGCCTGTGCGAGCCAGAGGTCGACGTAGTCGGTGCCAAGGCGCGCCAGGCTGGCTTCCAGCCCGGACAGCATCGCGTTCCGTGATGCGTCCACCCGCTGCCGCCCGTCCGACGGCGACACCCCGGCTTTGGTGGAGATGACCACTTCCGTGCGGGAGACGACGTCGCCGAGCATCGACCCGAGCATGGCTTCGGCCTGGCCGTCGGCGTAGGAGGCCGCGGTGTCCACAAGGGTTCCGCCGGCGTCCACAAACGTGCGCAGCAGCTCCGAGGCATCCTGCTCGTCCGTTTCACGGGACCACGACATTGTGCCCAGGGAGAGGGATGACGCGCGGAGCCCGCTGTTGCCTATGTAACGCTGCTGCATAGCAGTTAGCTTACGGGGAAACCACCCGCATCATGACGTAGGGTCTTAGCGTGAACTGGATTGAAGCGGCCCTGCTGGGTCTTGTGCAGGGACTGACCGAATTCCTACCTATTTCATCGAGCGCCCACCTCCGGATCGTGGGCTCTTTCCTGCCGAACGCGGCTGACCCCGGCGCTGCCTTCACCGCCATCACGCAACTCGGCACGGAGACCGCCGTGATCGTCTACTTCTGGCGGGACATCGTCCGGATCGTGAAGGCCTGGTTCGGCTCCCTGTCCGGACGGGTCTCGCGCCAGGACCCCGACGCCCGGATGGGCTGGCTGGTGATCCTGGGCAGCCTGCCCATCATCGTCCTGGGCCTCCTGTTCCAGGACCAGATCGAATCCGTCCTGCGCAGCCTCTGGATCGTGGCCACCATGCTCATCGTCTTCGGCCTCATCCTTGCTGTGGCCGACGCCGTCGGCAAGCAGGACCGCGACCTCTCCGGGCTCACCTACAAGCACGGCATCCTCTACGGATTCGCGCAGGCCATGGCCCTGATTCCCGGGGTTTCCCGCTCCGGCGGCACTATCACCGCGGGCCTCCTTATGGGGTACACGCGTGAGGCGGCCGCCCGGTACTCCTTCCTCCTCGCCATTCCGGCGGTCTTCGGCAGCGGCCTCTACCAGCTGTTCAAGGTGGTCGCCAAGGACGGAGCGAGCGGCCCGTTCGGACTGGGGGAGACGGCCCTGGCAACAGTGATCGCCTTCGTCGTCGGCTACGTCATCATCGGGTGGTTCCTGAAGTTCATTTCCACGCGCAGCTACCGGCTGTTTGTCTGGTACCGCATCTTCCTTGGCCTCGCCCTGTACCTCCTGCTCGGTTTCAATGTCATCAGCGCCTAGCACTAGGCTTGGTCTGTGAAGTCCTGGATCTCCCGCCCCGTGCCTGTCCTGCCGGGGGAAATGCCCGCGCTCCGCCTGTTCGACACAACCGCACAGCGCGCCGTAACCCTTATTGCCGATGGCGAAAAGTCGATGTATGTCTGCGGGATCACCCCGTATGACGCCACCCACATGGGACACGCCGCCAGCTACGTCGCCTTCGACCTGCTGAACCGTGCGTGGCGCGACGGCGGCCAGCAGGTTGCGTACGTCCAGAACGTCACCGACGTCGATGACCCGCTGCTGGAACGAGCCGACGCCACCGGCGTTGACTGGCGCGAGCTGGCAGAGAGCCAAATCGAGCTGTTCCGCACTGACATGGAAGCCCTCAACGTCATCGCCCCCAATCACTACGTGGGCGCCGTCGAAGCCATGCCGCTGATCGTCCCTGCGATTGAACGGCTCCTGCGCCAAGGCCTGGCCTACCGCGTTAACGGCACCCCAGGCGAGCCCGACGGCGATGTCTACTACGACGTCGAGGCAGCCGGCAAGCACGCCGTCGGAGTGGACGCCTGGACCCTCGGAGCCGTCTCCGGACTGCCGGAAGCCGAAATGCTTGAACTGTTCGCCGAACGGGGCGGCGACCCCGGCAGGGCCGGCAAGCGCCAGGCCCTCGACCCGCTGCTGTGGCGCGTGGCCCGCGACGGCGAGCCCAGCTGGCCCGGCGGAGAGCTGGGGGAGGGCCGGCCCGGCTGGCACATCGAATGCACCGTCATCGCCCAGAAGTACCTGCCCGCGCCCTTCACCGTGCAGGGCGGCGGCTCGGACCTGGTTTTCCCGCACCACGAGATGGGTGCCGGGCACGCCTACTCGCTCTCCGGTGTTCCCCTCGCCGAGCACTTCGCCCACGCAGGCATGGTGGGACTGGACGGCGAAAAGATGTCCAAATCCAAGGGCAACCTGGTCCTGGTCTCCAAGCTGCGCGCGGCGGGCGAAGAACCCGCGGCCATCCGTCTGGCCATCCTGGCGCACCACTACCGGTCCGACTGGTCCTGGACGGCGGAAGGCTTCGAGGAGGCCAAAGCACGCCTTGAACGGTGGCGTTCAGCCCTGGCGGCAGCGCCGGCCGGGACCGCCACGGAACTGATCGGGCAGATGCGCGAGGCCCTGGCCGACGACCTGGACGCGCCCGCAGCCCTTGCCGCCGTGGACAAGTGGGCAGACGCCGCCCTTAACGACACCGCCGTCAGCAACACGGACAGCGGTGAAGCAGACCAGGCCCTGGTGCGCGACGCTGTCAACGCTCTTCTCGGCGTCGAACTCTAAAGCCCGTTTCGACGGTTCCCTGCCGCTACGACGTTCCGCCCCTGTGTGTCAGGCTGTTGTGTGACAGCTTTATTGTCGGCCGCAGCCCGACATACAGAGTGGGGAAAGGTCCGTCATGGATTTTGTTCTCCCTTCCCGTCGCTCGAGGCGGAGTCACTTCACTCTTGTGCAGAAGCACGAGATTCTTGATGAGTAGGACAAGTGCCTTGAGCGTGGTTCCAAAATCGCGTTCTGCAGGGCCGTGGGCATCGCCGAAGGCACGATGCGGCTTTGGGTCCAGCAGCGCGAAGCGGGCGAGCTGAGATCCAGTATCAAACAAGGGAACGAGGACCATCGATTGCGGGAGAGCGATAAGAGGCTGCTCAAACAGGTCTTGAAGGAGAACGAGATCCTCAAGGCCAAGCTGGCCCGGTCCGAGGCTGCAGTGGACATCCTGGGAAAAGCTTCCGCGCTCTTGGACGCCATGGCCAAGAGCGCGGCGGCGACGGACCCGGAACTGAAGGAACCGGAGCCGCAGCGGCCGGAGTGGTTGACCCCAAAATGTGGAAAGACATCGCCCTGACCTTCGTCGGGAAACTGGTGACCGCGGGTTGGTCGACGGTGAACGCTTGTGCGATGGTCGGTATTCACCGCACCGCCTGGTACCGGCATCTGAGCCCGCCCGTCGCGGCAGGGATCACGGTGCCCCATGCCGAGCGGGCCTACCCGAACCGGATCACCCCGGCCGAAGCCGAGGAGTTCATGGCGACACTGAACTCTGAGGACTACGGCAATCTCTCGGTCACCCAGGCCTATTACAGGATGCTGGACGCAGGGCTCTGCTCGTTCTCCGTCGCGGCAGCCCACCGCATTATGGCCAGGTATGGGCAGAACGGAGACCGCCGTGCCCAACGCGGCGGCACCGGCCCCAAGAGGATCAAACCCGTCCTGAAGGCGACGGCCCCCAACCAGCTCTGGAGCTGGGACATCACCATGCTCCACGGACCTGGCAAACATACCTACAGGCTCTACACAATCCTGGATGTGTTCTCCCGCAAGGTCGTCGGGCACCGCGTCGAAACCACCGAAACAGCGGCCCTTGCCTCGGCGCTGATCCGCGACGCTGTCGCCAGAAACCAACAGCGCCCCGCGGTGTTGCATGCCGATAACGGTGCGCCAATGCGGGCCGGCACAACCCTGGACCTCGCCCGGGCCCTGGGCACCACACTGTCCTACTCGCGCCCGAGGGTCTCTGACGACAACCCATACTCAGAGTCCCTGTTCAAGACCGTGAAATACGACCTGGACTTCCCGCAACGGTTCCAAGACCTGCAGCACGCCCGGGACTACATGAGCGACTTTTTCGCCGGCTATAACAGCCATCACCGGCACAGCGGACTGAACTACTACACGCCCGACACCGTCCATCACGGGCTAATCGAGCAGGCGCGCAGGCAGCGACAACAAACTCTCGATGCCTGTTACGCCCGCAACCCGCACAGATACCGCTGCAAGCCCACCGCCCCGGGAATCCCACCCGTGGCAGGCATCAACCACAAAGAAACCACCCGGCCGTCACGAACAGCTTGATATATACCGCCGCAACGTCTAATGGGCAGGGAACCGTCGAAACGGCGGAGCCCCAGGTGTACTGGCCCCTAAGGCTTGTCCTTGCCCCGCCGTTTCAGATAGCGCTCAAACTCCCGTGCAATGGATTCGCCGCTGGCCTCGGGCAGGTCGGCGGTGTCCTTCGCTTCCTCCAGCTGCCGCACGTAGGCGGCAATTTCGGGATCCTCGGTGGCCAACTCATTGACGCCGCGCTCCCACGCCTCGGCCTCCTCAGCCAGCTCGTGCGTGTCCAGCGGAACCTGGAGCAGTTCCTCGATGCGGTGCAGGAGCGCCAGCTGCGCCTTGGGCGACGGGGCCTGTGCAACGTAATGCGGCACCGCCGCCCAGAGGGAGACGGTGGGAATGCCGGCGAGCAGGGATACTTCGGACAGCACGCCGACGATCCCCACGGGCCCCTCATATTGCGAGGCTTCGAGGTTCAGCCGTTCCCGCAGCACGCTGTCGTCAGTGGATGTGCTGACGGGGATGGGACGGCTGTGCGGCACGTCCGCCAGCAGCGCACCCACGAGGACCACGTAATCCACATGCAGCGCCTCGGCGTGGACAAGCAATTCCGCTGTATATGCGCGCCACTTATAGGACGGTTCGGTGCCCTGGATGAAAATCACGTCCACGTTGGTGCCGGGGGCACTGGCCTTGTAGATCCGCGTGGACGGCCACTTGATCTTGCGTTCCCCGGAGGCGGTGCGGCGGACCGTGGGCCTGGTGAACTGGAAGTCGTAGTACTCGTCGGCATCTATGGAAGCGACTTTCTTCCCGCCCCACAGTTTGTTGAGGTAACGGAGCGCATCACTGGCGGCTTCCCCCGCGTCATTCCAGCCCTCGAACGCAGCCAGCATCACAGTAATACGCTGGCCCTCAGGAACAGGCTGCAGCAGCTGCTCCATCTCAGGCGCTGTGCCCGGTTCGTTGGTGTCTCCGTCGAAGCTATTCATCCCTTCACCCTACGTCCACAAGCGTTGCTGTTGCATAGAACGAACCGCCGCAGATCCGCACAAACCCTCGTCCCTGCCGGTCATCCCTGCCGATCGTCCGGTCCAATCATCCCTGCGGTCGAGGCGCGGATATTCGCCGACGGCGTAGGGCCGGGGCCCGCGGCAGGGCGCCGCCGGGCGGCCGGGGCCTGCGGCAGGGCGCCGCCGGGCGGCCCGGTACAGTGGAAAGCATGGAATCTGCCGCCACTCAGCCCTTGCTCAAAGCCGTTTTATGGGACATGGACGGCACGATCGTTGACACAGAACCGTACTGGATCGAAGCCGAACACAACCTTGTCGAGTCGTACGGGGGGACATGGTCCCACGAGCAGGCCATGCAGCTCGTAGGGCAATCACTGGTCCACTCCGCAGGCATCCTCCAGCGGGCCGGCGTGCGCCTGGAGATCCGCGAGATCATCGACACCCTTACCGGCCAGGTCATCAGCCGCGTCCGGGAGAACGTGCCGTGGCGCCCGGGGGCCCGGGAACTGCTGGATGAACTTTTCACCGCCGGCGTGCGTTGTGCCCTTGTGACCATGTCAGAGGCACCGCTGGCCCGCGAGATTGTGGCGAGCCTTCCCCGGCCCTACTTCGAGTTCCTCGTTACCGGCGACACCGTAACCCAGGGCAAACCGCACCCGGAGGCCTATCTCAAGGCTGTGGACCTGCTGAAGCAGCAGGACCCTGAGCTCACCGTCGACCACTGCGTGGCGCTGGAGGACTCGGAACCAGGCGCTGCCGCGGCCGTGGCATCGGGCGCCGTCACCGTGGCCATTCCGCACCTCGTGCCGCTGCCGGACGATGCCCGCAGGACCACATGGGATACCCTCGCGGACCGCACCGTGGCCGAGCTCGAGGACCTGGTCAGGCGCCGTCTCGGCTCGCGCGAACCGGCGGCAACCCTCGAGAACGTCAACTAAGGAGCCTGGAACGTGTCTGATCCCGCGGGATCCGGTCAGCAGAACCCGAACCAGCAGCCCACCAACGTGCAGACCAAGAACAGCCGCCGCGAGGGCATCCCGCTCGGCAGGATCGCCGGCATACCCATCGTGCTGGCCTACTCCTGGTTCATCATCGCCGCCTTCACGGTGATTGCGTACGGGCCGGTGCTGCAGCACGGCACCCCGTCCCTGGGCATCGGGGCGTACTATGTGGCCTTCGCCTACGCGGTGCTGCTCCTGCTGTCGGTGCTCGTCCACGAGCTCGCGCATGCGCTGACGGCCAAGATCTACGGCTGGCCCAGCGAGAAAATCGTCCTTAACCTCTGGGGCGGCCACACCCAGTTTGAGAGCTTCACCGCCACCCCAGGACGGTCCGTGCTGGTGGCCATGGCCGGGCCCGCCGCCAACTTCGTGCTGGCCGGCGCGGCCTGGCTGGTGATCTCCTCGGGCGGCTTGTCCGGCGTAGCGGACACCCTTCTGAACATCTTCTTCTGGGCAAACTTGGTGATCGGTATCTTCAACGTGCTGCCCGGGCTGCCGCTGGACGGCGGCCGCCTGGTGGAATCCGCGGTGTGGAAGGCCACCGGCAGCCACGCCAAAGGCACCGTCGCGGCGGGCTGGGGCGGGCGAATCATCGTCATCGCCCTGGGCCTGTGGTTCATCGTCCGGCCGCTGCTCAGCGGAGGCGTCCCGGACACCAGCATGCTGCTCATCACCGTCCTGGTCGGCGGTTTCCTCTGGATGGGTGCGTCAGCGTCCATCCAGCAGGGCCGCCTGCGCAGCCGGCTCCATCTGGTGAGCGCCGCCGCACTGGCCGAACCCGCCGTCGGGCTTTCCGACGCCGGGAGCGTCAGCGACGTCCTCCGGGTATCGTCAGGCGGGAGCACCGCCGTCGTGCTCTGCGGTCCTGACGGCAGGCCCAGCGGCGTGGTTGACCCCGCTGCCCTGGCCGCGGTACCCGGCGCCGTGGCCGGCACCACCCCCGCCGGAGCGGTGGCGTACCCGCTCGGCGCCGGCGCGTATGTGCCGGAATGGTCCAAGGGCCAGGAGCTGCTCCAGTACCTGGCACAGCTCGAGGGACACGACTACGCGGTGGTTGACCACAACGGCCGGGTCACCGGCCTGCTGCGGCAGTCCACCGTGGTGACCGCCATAACAGGCAAGGCCCCCCGCTAAAACACGCGCCGGCAGGGCCAGAACCGGTAGAGTTACGTGCCGGTCGTGAAATCGGCAGCGGGTGCACGGCGCCCTGCCGGACCGCCACGGTGCACGCCAACACAGCTTTCACAGGAGCGAGGACACAGTCATGAGCAGCGAATCTGCCGCCAACGGAACCAGCACGGGCCTTTCCTCCGGCACTGCAGCCGGCACGGCGGACCAGCCGGCCGGCGCTGCCCGGCGGCGTGGCCCCTTCCGGGAAGGCGAACGGGTCCAGCTGACGGATGAGCGCGGCCGCATGAACACCATCAGCCTCGAGGCTGGAGGAGCATTCCACACCCACCGCGGCTTCCTCAACCACGATGACATTATCGGCAAGGTGGACGGCTCGGTGGTGGTCAACAACGTCGGCCAGCAGTACCAGACGCTCCGCCCGCTGCTGTCCGACTTCGTCCTCTCCATGCCTCGGGGCGCCGCCGTCGTCTACCCGAAGGACGCCGCACAGATCGTCACCATGGCAGACATCTTCCCCGGTGCCCGCGTGGTCGAGGCAGGCGTGGGCTCAGGCGCCCTCTCCATCTCGCTGCTCCGTGCGGTGGGGGACCAAGGCTACCTGCACTCCTTCGAACGGCGCGAGGAATTCGCCGCCATTGCCCGCGGCAACGTGGAGACAATCTTCGGCGGCCCGCACCCGGCCTGGCAGATCTCCTTGGGCGACTTCCAGGATGAAGTGGTCCGCACCGAAGAACCGGGCTCCATCGACCGCGTGGTCCTCGACATGCTGGCACCGTGGGAATGCCTGGACGCCGTGGCCACCGTGCTGGCCCCCGGCGGCGTGTGGATCAACTACGTCGCCACCGTCACCCAGCTCTCCCGCACGGCCGAGGCCATTCGCGCCGATGGCCGCTTCACTGAACCGGACGCCTGGGAATCCATGGTCCGCGGCTGGCACCTCGAAGGACTCGCCGTGCGCCCCGACCACCGCATGGTCGCCCACACAGGCTTCCTGCTGGTCACCCGGCGGCTCGCCGACGGCGTCACCGGCATCTCCGTTAAGCGGCGGCCGTCCAAGACCGACTTCAACGAAGAGGACGTCAACGCCTGGACACCGGGCGCCGTCGGGGAACGCCTGGTCTCGGACAAAAAGCTGCGCCGGGCGGCGCGGGACGCGATCGCCGGCACAAACGTGAAGGACGACCCGGAGATCACAAACTAGTCCGTATTTCGGATGTCGTCGGCTCTACCAGCCAACTTGGGGCTATCGTCTTAAGAAGAGCGCAGGAAGGGGCTGATGCAACATGGAGACGCCAAACAAGGACTCCGTGCCTACGCCGGCTGAACAGGCTGGCGCCAACGAACTGTCTGTCGCGGACCGGCAGGTCAATATCCTCAGGGACAAACTGAGGCATATCGACCGCCAGCTGGCAGCTGCCACGCAGAACAACACCAAGCTCGTGGCGATGCTGGAAACTGCCAAGGCCGAAATACTCCGGCTGAAGAACGCCCTGGACCAGGAGGGGCAGCCGCCGTACAGCTTTGGCACCGTCCTCCAGCTGAACCCGCGCCGGCTGGCTACCGGCAGCGGCCAGGCGGCCACCGAGGAATCGGTGGACATCTTCAACGCCGGGCGCAAAATGCGCGTTGGCATCAGCCCCCTGGTCAACATCAACCAGCTGGCCGTGGGCCAGGAAGTCCTCCTCAACGAGGCGCTCCTGGTGGTGGCCGGCCTCGGCTACGAGCGCGCGGGCGAACTCGTCACGCTCAAGGAACTGCTCGGCCCGGACCGCGCACTGGTGCTGGGCCGTGCCGACGAGGAGCGCGTCATCAGGCTCGCCGGCCCACTCCTGGGCGAAAAGCTGCGGGTGGGCGATGCCCTCTCCATCGATTCGCGCACCGGGTACGCCCTCGAGAAGGTCCCGCGGTCCGAAGTTGAGAACCTCGTCCTGGAGGAAGTCCCGGACATCACCTACGAGGACATCGGCGGACTCGGCCCGCAGATCGAACAGATCCGGGACGCCATCGAGCTGCCGTTCCTGCATCCGGACCTGTACCGCGAGCACGGCCTCAAGGCCCCCAAAGGCATCCTGCTCTACGGCCCTCCGGGCTGCGGCAAGACCCTCATCGCCAAGGCCGTGGCCAACTCCCTGGCCGCGCGCGCCGCGGAACGCTCGGGCAATATCGACCTGAAGAGCTACTTCCTCAACATCAAGGGCCCCGAACTCCTCGACAAGTACGTCGGCGAGACCGAACGCCACATCCGGCTGATCTTCTCGCGGGCCCGCGAAAAGGCCTCGGACGGCAGCCCCGTCGTGGTCTTCTTCGACGAGATGGATTCGCTCTTCCGCACCCGCGGCACAGGCATCTCCTCCGACGTCGAAACGACGATTGTGCCGCAGCTGCTGAGCGAGATCGACGGCGTGGAGCGGCTGGACAACGTGATTGTCATCGGCGCCTCCAACCGTGAGGACATGATCGACCCCGCCATCCTGCGCCCCGGCCGCCTGGACGTTAAGGTCAAGATCCAGCGTCCCGACGCCGAGGCCGCGGCGGACATCTTCAGGAAATACATCACCCCGGACCTGCCGTTCCACGAGGATGACCTGGTGGAGCACGACGGCGATGTCCAGGAGACTGTCGACGCCATGGTCCAGCGCACCGTGGAGTCGATGTACTCGACGGAGAAGTCCAACGAGTTCCTGGAAGTCACCTACGCCAACGGCGACACCGAGATGCTGTACTTCAAGGACTTCAACTCCGGGGCCGTGGTCCAGAACGTCGTGGACCGTGCCAAGAAGTACGCCATCAAGGACCTCCTGACCACACAGCAGAAGGGCCTGCGCATCGACCATCTGCTGCGCGCCGTCGTCGATGAGTTCCGCGAGCACGAGGACATGCCCAACACCACCAACCCGGATGACTGGGCACGCATCTCCGGCAAGAAGGGTGAGCGCATCACCTACATCCGCACCATCGTCCAGGGCAAGGCCGGCCAGGAGCCCGGCAAATCCATCGAGACCATGCCCAGCACGGGCCAGTACCTGTGACGGCCGGCTCCGAGTCAGTGCTGGGAGGTGGCCTGCCGGTTGGCGGCGCCATGCGGGTCATGGGTTCGGAAACGGAATACGGGATCCACGCGCCGTCCGCTCCGGGGGCCAATGCCACCATGATGTCCGCCCGGGTGGTCCAGGCTTACGCCCAGGTCACCCGGCTCCGGGCCGCGGGCGGCGCCGAGACCCGCTGGGACTACACGGACGAGGAACCGCTCCACGACGCCCGCGGCTGGACGCTCGAGCGCGGACAGGCACACCCGAGCCAGCTGACGGACCAGCCGCCTGTGCTGGACGCCGAGGCGGTGGCGCTTGCCTACGGCCGTGAAGAGCTTGAGCTGGACGGCGAAGACGAATCGGGCTCGCTGCTGATGAACATGGTGCTCGGCAACGGGGCACGGCTCTACGTGGACCATGCCCATCCCGAGTACTCCAGCCCGGAGGTCACCAACCCCACGGCCGCAGTGGCCTGGGACGCGGCCGGGGACCTCGTGGGCCTGGCTGCGGTCCGCAGGCTGGCCAGCGACACGGAGCTGCCCGCCGTTAACCTCTATAAGAACAACACCGACAACAAGTCCGTGTCCTACGGGTCCCACGAAAACTACCTGATGCCGCGCTCCGTCCCCTTCGGCGACATTGTCCGCGGGCTGACCCCGTTTTTCGTGTCGCGGCAGATCATCTGCGGCTCGGGGCGGGTGGGCCTGGGCCAGGACAGCTCCCGGTCCGGTTACCAGATCAGCCAGCGGGCGGACTTCTTCGAGGCGGAGGTGGGGCTCGAAACCACCATCCGGCGTCCCATCATCAATACCCGCGACGAGCCCCATGCAACGGCGGACAAGTACCGGCGGCTGCACGTCATCATCGGCGACGCCAACCTGAGCCAGGTGTCCAACTACCTGAAGTTCGGCACCACCGCCATGGTGCTGAGCCTGATCGAGGCGGGCCTCGCGCCGCGGATCGAGGTGCACGAGCCGGTGGCCGCGCTGCAGGCGATCAGCCACGACACCAGCCTGAGCGCCAAGGTCAGGCTGCAGGACGGCCGCCGGGTGACGGCCCTTGACCTGCAGTGGATGTACCACGAGGCCGCGGCCAAGCTCGCCCAGGACACGGGAGTCTCGGACGCCGTGGACGGCGACGGCCACACGCACGCCGTGCTGGAACGGTGGGCCACCACGCTGACGCAGCTGGACAGCGACCGGCCCGCCGCCGCCACGTCGGTGGAGTGGCTGGCCAAGCTGTCCATCCTGGAGGGCTACCGCCAGCGCGACGGGCTTCAGTGGGATGACGCCCGGCTGGGCCTGGTCGATCTGCAGTGGGCTGACGTCCGGCCCGAAAAAGGGCTCTACTACCGCATGCTCTCCCGGAACCGGATGCAGCGGATCGTGGACGACGCCGCCATCGCCGCTGCGGTGACGGAACCGCCGTCGGACACCCGGGCGTACTTCCGCGGACGCTGCGTCAGCAGCTTCAGTAAGGACGTGGTGGGGGCCAGTTGGGATTCGGTGATCTTCGACGTGCCGGGTTACGGAAGGCTGCAGCGCGTGCCCACCCGGGAGCCGCTGCGCGGCACAAAGTCGCTCACGGGCGCGCTGTTTGCCAGGCACCGCGAGGCGGGTACGTTCCTGGCGGAACTCCTCGGATCGGCACCGGCTCCGCCACCGGCATAATGCACCCCGCAAGGGCCCTTTGCGTGGCACTATGGGCATACAGGATGTCCCTCCGGAGTGGGGGACTGGATGAAGGAGAAGGACATGGCAGGCCAGGAGCAGCAGCAGCCGCAGCCACGCGACACCGAGGTCGAGGAAGAGGTCCCCGTACCGCCGGCGCCCGCAGAAGGACAGGCATCCGCCTCGACGCAGGGCGTTGATGATCTCCTCGACGAGATCGACGGCGTTCTGGAGTCCAACGCGGAGGAATTCGTCCGGGCATTCGTGCAAAAGGGCGGCCAATAAACCGGCTGCCACCCCAACCGCACGGGGCACGGAAGCCACAGCTACCGGACAGCCGCTGAATTATGACGTTGAAGGAGTGCACCAGTGCAGGAGACAACAGCCAACAAGGTAGCCGCCCACGCGACGTCGTCGTTCACTGAGCATCTCCAACGCGACCGTCCGGAACTGCTTCCCCAATACGCGCCGATCGCTGCGGGCACGTCCGCCGGCCAGCCGTTGGCCGTGCCCCACGCCACCACCATCGTGGCCATGACCTATGCCGGCGGCATCGTCATGGCCGGTGACCGCCGCGCCACCATGGGCAACATCATCGCCAGCCGGCACATCGAAAAGGTCTTTCCCGCCGACCAGTATTCGGTCCTCGGCATCGCCGGCACGGCAGGCATCGCGATCGACCTGACGCGCCTGTTCCAGGTGGAACTCGAGCACTACGAAAAAATCGAAGGCACCCTGCTGAGCCTGGACGGCAAGGCGAACCGGCTTGGCGCCATGATCCGCGGCAACCTGCCAATGGCGCTGCAGGGCCTCGCAGTGGTCCCGCTGTTCGCGGGCTTCGACACCGCCGCCGGGGTAGGCCGGCTCTTCTCCTACGACGTGACCGGCGGCCGCTACGAGGAACAGGAACACCACGCCGTGGGCTCCGGATCAATGTTCGCCCGCGGCGCGCTCAAGAAGCTTTGGCGACCCAACCTTCCCGAGGACGAAGCCATAGCCGTCGCCGTGGAGTCCCTCTACGATGCCGCCGACGACGACTCCGCCACCGGCGGCCCCGACCCCGTGCGGCAACTGTGGCCCGTGGTGTATGCCGTCAACCGGGCCGGCGCCCGGCGGGTGTCCGAGCGCGACCTCGCCGCGATGGCCGGAAACATCATCGAGTCCAGGACAGCTGCCCGGAGGGAGGCCTGATATGACACAGCAGTTCTATGTCTCGCCCGAACAGCTGATGAAGGACCGTGCGGATTTCGCACGGAAAGGCATCGCCCGCGGACGGTCCGTGATCGTGGTCAGCTGCGAGGAGGGAATCGCCCTCGTGGCCGAGAACCCTTCCCCCTCGCTGCACAAGATCGGCGAGATCTACGACAAGATCGCCTTCGCCGCCGTCGGGAAGTACAACGAGTTTGAGAGCCTCCGCCAGGCCGGCGTGCGTTACGCCGACGTCCGCGGCTATTCTTACGACCGCGAGGACGTCACGGCCAGGGGACTGGCCAGCGTCTACGCCCAGAGCCTGGGTGCCGTCTTCACCGCCGAGCAGAAGCCGTTCGAGGTGGAACTGGCCGTGGCAGAGGTAGGAGCCAGCCAGGACCTCGACCACCTCTACCGGCTCACGTTCGACGGCTCGATCGCGGACGAGCACAACTTCATAGTGATGGGCGGCCAGGCGGACAAGGTGTCCGGGGCGATCGAGGGCGGCTGGCAGCGCGACCTGTCATTCGCCGCGGCGATCCGGCTCGCGGTCCGGGGACTCGTGACGGACAACGAGGCACCCGACTTGCCGGCCAAGGCCTTGGAAGTGGCGGTCCTGGACCGCAGTTCGGAAAGCAACAGGGGGACGCGGAGGGCTTTCCGCAGATTGTCCGACCAGGACGTTGTGGAACTGCTGGCTGAGGAGAGCTGACATGGACAAGAGGATCTTCGGTATTGAAACCGAATTCGGGATTTCCTATTCGAGCCCGGACTCCCGGCCCCTCGCCCCGGAGGAAGTGGCCCGCTACCTGTTCCGCAAGGTGGTCAGCTGGGGCCGGTCCTCCAACGTGTTCCTCACCAACGGGTCCCGCCTGTACCTTGACGTGGGCTCGCACCCGGAATACGCCACCGCCGAATGCGACGACCTCGCCCAGCTGATCGCCCATGACCGCGCCGGGGAGCTCATCCTGGACGACCTCGTGGACGAGGCCCAGTCCAGGCTTGCCGCCGAGGGCTTCAACGGGACGGTGTACCTGTTCAAGAACAACACCGACTCCGCGGGCAACTCCTACGGCAGCCACGAGAACTACCTCATTCCGCGCCGCGGCGAGTTCACCCGGCTGGCCGAGATCCTCATCCCGTTCCTCGTAACCCGCCAGCTCATCGCCGGTGCAGGCAAGATTCTGAAGACGCCGCACGGGGCCACCTACGCGTTTTCGCAACGGGCGGACCACATCTGGGAGGGCGTGTCCTCGGCCACCACCCGTTCCCGGCCAATCATCAACACCCGGGACGAGCCGCATGCCGACGCCGAGTTCTACCGCCGGCTCCATGTGATCGTTGGCGACTCCAACATGTCTGAGACCACGGCGCTGCTCAAGGTGGGCACCGTGGACCTCATCCTGCGGATGATCGAGGCCGGCGTGATCATGCGGGACATGCGGATGGAAAACCCCATCCGCAGCATCCGGGAGATCTCCCATGACCTGAGCGGGCGCGCCCTGGTCCGGCTCGCCAACGGCCGCCAGCTCACCGCTCTGGAGATCCAGCAGGAGTACCTGACCAAGGTCACGGCGTTCGTCGAGGAAAACGGTGCCCACAACCCGCACGTGCCGCTGATCCTGGACCTGTGGGGGCGGACGCTGCGCGCAATCGAAAGCGGCGACACCAGCACCATCGACACCGAAATCGACTGGGCCATCAAGAAGAAGCTTATGGACAGTTACCGCAGGCGCCACGGTCTGGGCCTGGACGCCCCCAGGATCGCGCAGCTGGACCTCACCTATCACGACATCTCCCGTTCCCGCGGCCTGTATTACCTGCTCCAGTCCCGCGGCGCCGTCCGCCGGGTGACCGAGGAGACCGCCATCAAGGACGCCGTGGACGCCCCGCCGCAGACCACCAGGGCCAAGCTGCGTGGCGATTTCGTCCGGAAGGCGCAGGAACTGGGCCGGGACTACACCGTGGACTGGGTCCACCTGAAGCTCAACGACCGCGCGCACCAGACCATTCTGTGCAAGGACCCGTTCCGCAACGTTGACGAGCGGGTTGATGCGCTTCTGGACTCTATGGGCTGATACCCAGCTTTCCGCGTTACTCTGGAAGAGGCCGTTCCGCGGTCCCGACTGCTTTGCCGTGTGCGGCACCTCCACCGGCAGGGCATCCATCTTGCCCCGACGAAAGTTCTTACGTGCGCCGACTACTAGCAATCCTTCTTCCCGCGCTGCTTCTGCTGACCGCCTGCGGTGGCCAGGAGCCAGCAGCCCCGGAACCGACCAGCCAGTCCGCGGGTGACACCGCCAAGTTCGACTCGCTCAAGCTGACGGACAACGGTGACAAGAAAGCCCCCAAGGTCGAGTTCACCAAGCCGCTGGAGGTTACCGAACCCACCGTCAAGGTTGTCACGGAAGGCGGCGGGGACCGCGTCAAGGCCAACCAGGTTGCCGAGATTTCCGTTCTTGCCCTCAACGCCAAGGACGGTTCCACGCTGGACGACAGTTTCCCCCGCGATCCCGAGCCCCTTGAAATGAACGACAAACTCAAGACCGGCAGCGCGATCGTCTACAACGCGTTCGTTGGCGCCAAGGTGGGCTCACAGCTCGCCCTCGCCATCCCGGGCAAGGCAGCGGCTGAAGGCCAGGCTGCCCAGCCGACACAGCTCCTGATCATCAAGGTGCTCTCGGCCAAAGAGGCCCCGAAGGTCCTGGACAAGCCGGAGGGCGATCCGGTCACTCCGCCGGCCGGCCTTCCGACCGTCACCGAAAAAGACGGCGTCCCGGAGATCGCGGTCAAGGGAGTGGCCGCCCCCAAGAAGCTCATCGCCCAGGACCTGATCAAGGGCAAGGGCGCCGCCGTCAAGGCCACGGACACCCTGACCGTCAACTACGTGGGCGTGGCCTTGGCCAGCGGCAAGAAGTTCGACTCCAGCTTTGACCGCAAGGAACCGGCCTCGTTCGGGCTGAACCAGGTCATCAAGGGCTGGACCCAGGGCCTGGCCGGCAAAACTGTCGGCTCGCGCGTCCTGCTCGTCATCCCCAAGGATCTCGCTTACGGCGACTCCGGCCAAGGCGACGCCAAGGGCGACCTCGTGTTCGTCGTCGACATTCTCGGCGTCAAATAAGCCAAGCGTTAAGTAAGCACCTCAAACACCCACCAGCAGAAGGAGCAACCATGTCATTTGGCCAGCGCAAAATCGACCGTGAAAAGCCGGAAATCAACTTCCCCGAAGGCCCGGTGCCCACGGAACTCGTCATCACGGACATCATTGAGGGCGACGGTCCCGAGGCCAAGGCCGGCGACACCGTGTCCACGCACTACGTCGGCGTGGCCTGGTCCACCGGCGAAGAGTTCGACGCATCCTGGGGCCGCGGCGCCCCGCTCGACTTCCGCGTCGGCGTCGGCCAGGTCATCCAGGGCTGGGACCAGGGGCTGCTCGGCATGAAGGTCGGCGGACGCCGCCGCCTTGAAATCCCCTCGGAGCTGGCTTACGGCTCACGCGGTGCCGGCGGTGCCATCGGCCCGAACGAGGCTCTGATCTTCGTCGTGGACCTGGTGGGCGTTCGCTAGTCCCCATCCACCCGCTCCCTGCGGGCTTCCGCCGGAAGCGCGGTAACTGCGTAAGCGCGGTAACAATCGGAAGGATTTTCCGGATTGTTGCCGCGCTTTCGCGTTATTGCCCGAACGGCTTTAGTAACGTAACGAGGGTGTCCGCCCAACGTACTGAACGCCTGCTGAACCTCCTGATCGCCCTGCTGAACTCGCGGTACGGCCTCCGGCGCAGTGAGCTGCGGGAGAAAATCTATGCCGGCGGCGCGGCCAGCGACGCCGCCTTCGGGCGCATGTTCGAACGCGACAAGAACGACCTGCGCGACTTCGGCTTTGACGTCGAGACGGTCACGGACCTGGGCTGGAGCTCGGACGATCCCGGCACCACCCGGTACCGGATCGGCAAGGAGTCCAACCGCCTCCCCGATGTGGAACTCTCCCCGGACGAATGGGCGGTCCTGCTGCTGGCTTCGCAGCTGTGGGAGCAGGCGGCGCTGGGCACGGCGGCAAGCAACGCCCTCCGCAAGCTTCAGGCGGCGGGCGGCCTGGCCGACGTCGAACTTCCGGCCGGTGTCCAGCCGCGCATCAAGCCGGCGGGCCAGGCGTTCGAGGACCTCGTGGCCGCCATGCACGCCCAACACGCCGTCCGCTTCCTCTACCTGGCCGGCAGCACGGGCCGGGAAGAGGAACGCGTCGTTGAACCCTGGGGCCTGGGCAGCCGCTTCGGCCAGTGGTACCTCGTCGGCTTTGACCGGGGCCGCGGCGCCAAGCGCTTCTTCCGGCTGTCGCGCTTCACGTCCGCCGTCACAATCTTGGAGCGGGAGGCCTTCACGCCACCCCCCGGCTTCAACGTGCGTGCCGAGCTGGACAGCCTGCCGGAGCTTCCGGTCAGGGACGCCGTCGTGGACGTCCGCAGCGGCAAGCTTTTGGGGCTGCGCAAACGGGGCGCCGTGGCCACGGCGTCCCGGGAAGCGGACGGCTACGCCTCCCCGGATGTGGGGGCCGACGCCGGGTGGGACCGGCTGGCCGTGCCCTACCGTGACGCTGAGGTGCTCGGGGAGGAGCTGGCCTCCTACGGTCCGAATGTCAGGGTGGTGGGCCCCGCGGAACTGGCCGCCGCCGTGCAGCGCCGCCTGGCAAATGCCGCTGCCTTCATCGACGCTCCGGTGCCGCCTTACTCGTTGGCGCATGCAGGGTCGGGAAAACGGACCCGCAAGCGCACGTCGGAAGACCAGCTCAAGCGGATGCTGCAGCTGGTCCCGTTCCTGGTCCGCAACCAGGGCCTGCCCATCGAGGAGGTCGCCGACCGGTTCGGGGTAACCCGCCAGGAACTGGAGAGCGATCTGCTGATCCTGATCTGCTCCGGCCTGCCGCAGGGATACCCGGACGAGCTGCTGGACATCCAGTGGGAAGAAGGGCACGTCTTCATCAGCCAGTCCATGGAGCTGAACCGGCCGGTCCGCTTCACCGTGGACGAGGCCTGCGCGCTGCTCACCGGCCTCGAGACCCTGAACGGCCTCCCGGAACTGGCTGAGGGAAGCGCCCTGGAATCGGTGACGCTCAAGCTGATGGCGGCCGCGGGGGAGGAGGGGCTGCGTGCCGCTGCCCTCTCCGGGCCGGAGGTGGGGCCCGGCAACTCGGCCAACCTCGAGGTCATCCGCGACGCGATTGCATCAGGGTCTCAGCTGCACCTCGTCTACCTTTCCGCGCAGAAGGACACGCTGTCGGAGCGGGACGTGGATCCGCTCCGGCTCTACTCAATGGACAACACCTGGTACTTCGAGGCCTACTGCCATTCGGCGGCCGGCCTGCGGAATTTCCGGCTGGACCGGATCGAGGACCTCACCGCCACCGGAAAGCCGGTCTCATCCGGGCTGAAGCCCGACGGCGGGTTCCCGGCAAAGCTGTTCACCCCCAACGACGACGACACCCTGGTCACCGTGCAGCTGACCGCCCGCGGTGCCGGGCTTGCGGACGACTACTATGCCGAGCGGACAGCGCCGCTGCCGGACGGCGGCCTGGTGGCCGAGATCCGGTTCGGCAACACGGCCTGGCTGCCCATGTTCGTGGCCCAGCACGGCGGGACGGCACGGATCCTGGAACCTGAGGCGATTGCCCGCGCCTCGCGGGACTGGATCGGGGCGGCCCTGGCCCAGCACAAGGGCTAGCCCGTACAACGGCTGGCCTGTCCGGCAGTTAGACTACTCAGCATGCCTTGGTGGTCCTGGATTCTTATTTGGGTGGCGCTTGTGTCACTGTCGCTGCTGTTCTTCGTGCTCATGGGCGTTCGCCTGTTCCGCCAGTTCATGGCAACGGTCAAGGAACTCGGCGAAGCGGGCGACAAACTCACCAGCCTTCCGGCGGCGGCGGCGGCAGCGTCCGCTGGCGCCGCGGGCCCGGTGCCTGGCCCGGACGCCGCCGGGGCTGCGCCGGGAATGGCGCCTTTTGCCTCACTGCACCAGGTGCAGCAGGATTACCACGCGTCCAAAGGGGCCCGCAGGGAGGCCCGGCGGCAGCGCCGGGTCCGCCGGAAGACCGAACGGGGCCAGCCCCAGTCGCTGCGCGACATCGAATTCAGATAAACGTAGGATGTAGCTAAACGAAAGGAACACCCACCATGAGGCTTGAAGGCTGGCATCTCATCATCATCATCGTCCTGGCTTTGGTGCTTTTCGCTGCACCGAAACTTCCCGGCATGGCCCGGAGCCTCGGGCAGTCGATGCGCATTTTCAAGTCGGAAGTCCGTGAAATGAAGAAGGACGGAGCCCCTGAAGCCAAGGACGGCTCCGATCCCGTCGAAGGCACCGTCGTCAACCACCCGCGTTCCACCGCCACGGACAACCGTCCCGCAGACGGGAACGACGTTCCGCCGCCCAACCGCGCCTAGGATTACGTGGCACTGACCATGAGTCGTCAATCCAATCCTGAGGGACGGATGGCGCTGCTGGACCATCTGCGCGAACTCAGGAACCGGCTGTTCAAGTCAGCCATTGCCGTTGTGCTCGCTACAGTCGCGGGTTTCCTGGTCTACCAGCCCATGCTCGCGGCCCTGATTAAACCGATCAAGGACCTCAACGAGAGCGAGGGCCGGCAGGCATCGCTCAACTTCGACGGCGTGGCAAGCAGCTTCGACCTGATGATCCAGGTGTCGGTGTTCCTGGGGTTAATCCTGGCCAGTCCGGTCTGGCTGTACCAGCTCTGGGCGTTCATCGTCCCCGGACTGCACAAGAAGGAACGCCGGCTGGCGCTGTCCTTCGTGGCAGCCGCTGTCCCGCTCTTCATCGGCGGCGTGACGATGGCTTGGCTCGTCCTGCCCAACGCCGTACGGGTCTTAACTGATTTCACCCCGGCCGGCGGATCCAACTTCATCAGCGCGCAGGTCTATCTCTCCTTCGTGCTGCGGCTGCTGCTCGCCTTCGGCATTGCCTTCCTGCTCCCGGTTGTCCTGGTGGGGCTGAACCTCGCCGGACTCCTCCGCGGGGAGCAGCTCATCAAGAGTTGGCGCATCACCGTGTTCCTTGTCTGCCTGTTCGCAGCCATGGCCGCCCCGGGCGGCGACGCGATGAGCATGTTCTACCTTGCCGGCCCCATGCTCCTGCTCTTCTTCCTGGCCATCGGCCTATGCGTCCTGAACGACCGCCGGCGGGCACGCCGGGCAGTGAAGCGGGCCGCTGAGACAGAGGCCACTGCCGATATCGGGACCCCGAGCAGTGAGCTGAAGAATCTCTAGGCACGCCACCGCTAGGCTTGAGGAATGTCCACCACCACTCCGTCGCCCTCCGAACGGTACCGCGCCAGCGCCGAACGGGCCGCGGAAGCCAAGACCCACCTGGGTGCATTCGCCCGAACACTGAGCTTTGAACTGGATGACTTCCAGCGGCAGGCGTGCAAGTCCCTGCAGGAAGGCCGCGGGGTGCTGGTTGCCGCACCCACCGGCGCCGGCAAGACCATCGTGGGCGAGTTCGCCGTCTACCTGGCACTCCAGCGCGGACTGAAGGCCTTCTACACCACGCCCATCAAGGCGCTCAGCAACCAAAAATACACGGAGCTGACGGAGAAATACGGCGAGACGAACGTCGGACTCCTGACCGGCGACACCAGCATCAACGGCGACGCACCCGTAGTGGTCATGACCACCGAGGTCCTCCGCAACATGCTGTACGCCGACTCCGACACCCTGTTCGACCTGGGCTTTGTGGTCATGGACGAGGTCCACTACCTGGCCGACCGCTTCCGCGGGGCAGTCTGGGAAGAAGTCATCATCCACCTGCCCAGCGAGGTGCAGGTGGCCTCCCTGAGCGCCACAGTGTCCAACGCGGAGGAGTTCGGCGCCTGGCTGGACACTGTCCGCGGCGACACCGACGTGATCGTCTCCGAACACCGTCCCGTGCCGCTCTGGCAGCACGTCATGGTGGGCCGGGACATTGTGGACCTTTTCGCCGGCGAGACCACCTTTGATGAAATCGCACCCGCCGGGAGCACTGCGGCGGCGGCAGCCCTGCCGCTGGCGCCAACACCTGCCGACGCCGGACAGCGCGGTTTCGAGGTCAACCCGGAGCTGCTGACCCTCTCGAGGGCAGAAAGCCAGCTCAACTTCCAGGGCCGGTTCGGCCACGGCGGCCGGAGCCAGCGCCGGCAGCAGCGCCAGCGCTATGGTGACAAGCCCCAGCAGGAGACCCGGAGCGCCGTGCGGCGGGCCAGCCGGCCGCGGGTCATCGCCAGCCTTGACCGGCAGGACCTGCTGCCCGCCATCACCTTCATCTTTTCCCGGGCTGGCTGTGACGCCGCCGTCGCCCAGTGCGTAGCGTCCGGGCTGTGGCTCACCACGGAGCGGGAGCAGGCTATCATCGCCCAGCGGGTGGACGAGGCCGGCCAGGACATTCCGACCGACGACCTGGAAGTACTCGGCTTCTGGAGCTGGCGCGAGGGGCTCCTGCGCGGCATCGCGGCCCACCACGCCGGCATGCTTCCCACCTTCAAGGAAGTGGTTGAGAAGCTTTTTGCGGACGGCCTCGTGAAGGCGGTTTTCGCCACCGAGACGCTGGCCCTCGGGGTCAATATGCCGGCCCGGTCCGTGGTGCTGGAGAAGCTGGACAAGTTCAACGGCGAAGCCCATGTGGACATTACAGCGGGGGAGTACACGCAGCTCACCGGCCGGGCCGGCCGGCGGGGCATCGATGTGGAAGGCCATGCCGTGGTCCTGTGGCAGCCGGGCACGGACCCAGCTGCGGTGGCCGGCCTTGCCTCCCGCCGGACGTATCCGCTGAATTCCAGCTTCCAGCCCACGTACAACATGAGCATCAACCTGCTGGCCCAGTTCGGCCGGCCGCGGGCCAGGGAAATCCTGGAGTCCTCCTTCGCCCAGTTCCAGGCTGACCGCTCGGTGGTCGGGCTGGCCCGGCAGGTCCGCAGCCGTGAGGAATCGCTGGCCGGCTACGCCAAGTCGATGACGTGCCATCTGGGCGACTTCACCGAATACGCGCGGCTGCGGCGGGAACTTTCCGACGCCGAGAATTTCACCTCGCGCAGCAAGTCGAGGGCCCGCAAGTCGCTCAACGAGGATTCCCTGAGCCGGCTCCTGCCGGGCGATGTGGTGGATGTCCCGGCCGGCAGGGCCCCCGGTTTTGCCGTGGTGCTGAGCTCGGACCACAGCTCCCGCGAGCCCAGGCCCGCGATCCTGACACTGGAAAGCCAGCTGCGCCGGATCGGCGTCGATGACCTCGAGGGGCCCATTGCGCCACTGACCCGGGTCAGGATCCCCAAGTCCTTTAACGCCAAGGTTCCCAAGTCGCGGCGGGACCTTGCCTCGTCCGTCCGGAACGCGCTGCGGGAGAACCGGCCGCCGGCCCGGGGAAGCAGCCGCAACACCGATTTCGGGCTGGGTTCTGCCATGCAGAACCAGGAGAAGAAGATCGCTGATCTGCGGCGTGCCCTGCGCGCCCACCCGTGCCACGGCTGCAGCGAACGCGAGGACCATGCCAGGTGGTCCGAACGCTGGTGGAAGCTGCGCAAGGAAACCGACGGCCTGGTCCGCCAGATCCAGGGGCGCACCAACACCATCGCCAAAACGTTTGACCGGGTCTGCGATGTCCTGTCGGCCTACGGCTACCTCGAGTCCACCGAGGACGGGCAGCACCGCATCAGTACTGACGGCCAGCGGCTGCGCCGGATCTACGGCGAGAAGGACCTGCTGATCTCCCAGGCACTCCGGCAGGGCGCTTTCGATGACCTCGACGCCGTGGAGGTGGCTGCCTTCGCCAGCGTGCTGGTGTACCAGGCCAAGCGTGAGGACCGCGGCCTGCGCCCTCGCATGCCCAGCGTCTCACTTGAGACGGCCGTGGATATCGTGGTCCGTGAGTGGTCTGCGCTTGAGGACGTGGAGGAACAGAACAAGCTGCCGCTCACCGGCGAGCCCGAACTTGGACTGGTCTGGCCCATGTACAAGTGGGCCCGCGGCCGGCATCTGCAGGAGGTACTCAGCGGCACGGACCTCGCCGCCGGTGACTTCGTCCGGTGGGTGAAGCAGGTGATCGACCTGCTGGACCAGCTTGCCAAGATTCCCGGCCTGGACCCCCGACTGGCCCGGCTCTGCGCCGAGGCCATCAAGCTGATCAGGCGGGGCGTCGTCGCCTACTCCACGGTGGGCTGACGGCCCGCACGGCCCGACCCCCGTACTGAACACCCCGCACCGAGCACCAAGATAGAACACCCCAAAGGAGCGCCTTCATGGCCGATGCCCCCGCCCGCCCGCAGAAGGGAACCGGACCGTCAAAGGTCACGCTGTACCGCAACGGTTCCGTCTACACCGCGGCCGATCCCTTCGCCACGGCCATGCTCGTGGACGGTGACACCATCGCGTGGGTCGGTTCGGAACAGGCTGCTGCTTCCATCGCAGACAGCTCCATGGACATCATCGATCTGCGCGGAGCCCTCGTCGCCCCGGGTTTTGTCGATTCCCACGCCCACCTGACCGAGACAGGCATCGCCTTGGACTCACTGCAGCTGGGCGGTGTCCGGTCCGCCCGCGAACTGTTGGACGCCGTGGCGGCCTCGGGCGGGAACGGCGCAGTGCTGGGGCACGGCTGGGATGAGTCCCTTTGGGACAACCCCACGCTCCCGGATGCCGGAGAACTGGAGCGGGCTGCCGCTGGCCGCCCGGTATATCTTTCCCGCGTTGACGTGCACTCGGCCCTCGTCTCGCCGTCACTCGTAGCCAGTGCCGGACTGGCGGAGCTGGACGGCTACGCGCCTGGCGGTCACGTGAAGCGCCAGGCCCACAGTGCTGCCCGGCAGGCCACCCGCCGCCTGTCACCCGCTGCGCTGCAGGAATACCAGCGGCGTGCGCTGGACGAGGCTGCGGCCAACGGGTATGTGGCACTGGCCGAGATGGGTGCACCAAAAATCAGCAGCATCGACGACCTGCGGTTGGCGGCCCGATGGAATGATGCTTCAGGCTCCCGCCCGGCGCCCGAAGTGCTCCCGTACTGGGGGCAACTGACGCCAACGGCGGCCGACGCCGAGGCGCTCCTCGCAGAGCTCGGAGTGCGGGTCCGCGGATTCGCCGGGGACCTGAACATCGACGGATCCATCGGCTCCCGCACCGCGTCTTTGCGGGAACCCTACGCCGACGCACCGGAGGAGAGCGGCACGGCCTACCTTTCCGTCGCTGACGCGGCCGCGCATCTGGCGGCCTGTTCACTGCTGGGTATCCAGGGCGGGTTCCACGTCATTGGGGACGCCGGCCTCGACGCGGCCCTGCAGGCCCTCGAGGTGGCAGCCGCCGAGGTGGGGGAGCAACGGGTCCGGGCCGCGGGGCACCGCTTCGAGCACGTCGAAATGGCCGACGCCGACGCCATTGCCCGCCTTGCGAAGTACTCCGTGACGGTCAGCGCGCAGCCTGCCTTCGACGCCGCATGGGGCGGCCAGGGACGCCTCTATGAGCAGCGTCTCGGCACCCGCAGCCGGGGCATGAACCCGTTCGCCTCGTTCTACTCGGCCGGTGTGCCGATCTGCTTCGGCAGCGACACCCCGGTGACGCCGCTCCGTCCATGGTCCAGCGTGCGGGCCTGCCTCGAACACCACGACGCCGGCCAGCGGATCTCCGCCCGGGCAGCCTTCCTCGGGCATACGCGCGCAGGCTGGCGCGCTGCCCGGTACGAAAATCCCATGGCCGGCCAGCTGGTACCGGGCGCGCCCGCCACCTTCTCCGTCTGGGAGGTGGACGAGCTCATGGTCCAGGTGGCAGACGGCAGGGTCCAGTCCTGGAGCACGGATCCCCGGGCCCGCACCCCGCTGCTGCCGGCACTGGATACGGGCACCGATCCCCGCTGCCTGCAGACCGTGCGGAACGGGCTGGAGCTCTTCTCCGCAGGGGCCCTGCGCGCCTGATCAGCAGACGGGTCCGGCGGCGACATAGTGCGCCATCCAGCCGCCATCTGACGACACATCACCCGCCGGGAAGTGCCTCTGACCTGCGGCGATACATGAACTGGCAGGTCAGGGGGCTGTTGACAGCCCCGAGCCAGTCCGTAGCATTGAGCTTCCGGGGCGGGTCCAAAGCGCAGCAGAAAACAGTTCCTTCATCCGCTTATCGCGGCATCAGCAACTGGCCCGTGGCGCGTGGACCCGCCCGTGGCGGAGCCCGGCCCCGGCCACCCGCGCTGCCCAGGAACAAGCGCGAACGGGCACAGGCGGCCCCGATGCCCGCCACGCGGACGGAGGCACTGTCCGGGGCCCGTATAATGGGGAGTTGCGCTTTGCGAGCCGGCGTTCCCGCCAGGCTCCCCGCGTGCTGACCGCTCCCATCCAGGAAAGGCCTCCCTGTGCGTGTCCTCACCATCATCCCGACCTACAACGAGCTGGAGTCTCTTCCCAAGACTCTTGGACGCCTGCGCGCCGCCGTGCCGGCCTCCGACGTCCTCGTTGTGGACGACAACAGCCCGGACGGCACCGGACAGCTGGCGGACAGCATCGCTGCCGGGGACAACCAGGTCCACGTCCTGCACCGGAAGGGCAAGGAAGGCCTGGGCGCCGCCTACATCGCGGGCTTCAAGTGGGGACTGGACGCCGGCTACGACGTCCTGGTGGAGATGGACGCCGACGGCTCGCACCAGCCCGAACAGCTGCCCTCGCTGCTGGAGGCCGTGGACCAGGGCGCAGACCTCGCCATGGGTTCCCGCTGGGTGAAGGGCGGAAGCGTCGTGAACTGGCCGCTGTACCGCCAGGCCATTTCCCGGACCGGGAGCACGTATGCGCGCATCATGCTCGGCCTCAAGATCAAGGACGTGACCGGCGGGTACCGGGCGTTCCGGCGCACCACGCTCGAGAAGCTGAACCTGGACCAGGTCGATTCCGTGGGCTACGGCTTCCAGGTGGACCTCGCGTGGCGCGTAGCGAAAATGGGGCTGAACATCGTGGAGCGGCCCATCACGTTCGTGGAGCGTGAACTGGGCGCTTCCAAAATGAGCGGCAACATCGTGGTCGAGGCCATGATCAACGTGACGAAGTGGGGCCTGACCGCCCGCTGGCGGAAGCTGACCGGAAAGACCCCGCGGGACTAGCGGCACAAAGACCGGGCGGATACGCAAAAGGCCGGATCGGCTGCAACCAAATGGTGCAGCGGATCCGGCCTTTTTGGCTGTAACGCCTGCCTGACGGCCAGTAGCGGTTAGGCTGAACGCCGTTCGCCGCGACGCTCGCGCAGGATGGTGAGGCGGTCTTCGAGGATCTGCTCAAGCTCGGGCAGCGAGCGGCGCTCCAGCAGCATGTCCCAGTGCGTACGGACTGCTTTTTCGTTGCTGGTGTCCGGGCGTTCGCCATCAACGAGCAGCGCTTCCTTGCCGGTCTTGGAAACCCAGACAGGGGGAATTTCGGCTTCGGAGGAAAAGGTTACGAAAACCTGTTCGCCGTCCTCGCACCGGTACTCGACCCGCTGACGCGGAGCCGGCTCCACGCCGGATTCGGTCTCCATGCTTTGGGCGCCAAGACGCATGCCTCGCAGGCTGCGATCGCTCATGATTTCTCCCTCTAATCGGTTCGCGGAGCGGACTCCGCGCTAGCCGCAGGCCCTGATAAGGGTGCCTCCGGACGACGGTGTGGTTCACGTAGCATCACTAGGTGAAACGCTTCGCCAAGCATTGTTGTTCCGCACGGACTGATCCGGCCGGACAAATATCCCATTATACGGATTTCGACAGCGCGCAGCAATCCGGCAAGGGCGCAGCAATCCGGCAAGGGCGTAGCGCGGGCTGCAGCAAAGCGGCGGCGTAGCAACGCGTGTAGATGCGCAAGCAACGGGAGGCAGGCCAATCGGCCTGCCTCCCGTTGCTTGCACCGAAAGGCTACGCCTGGGTCCGGGCCGCCGCCTCGCCGGGGTGGCCTCCGGACTGGTCGCTGTCCCGGACTTCTGGCTTACCGCCGTCCTGGACCCCGAACAGGTCGCCGGACCGAGGATCCGGGTTGGTTCCGCCCAAAGCGCTGCCGATGCCTTTGAGTGCCTCACCGACTTCACTGGGGATGATCCACAGCTTGTTGGAGGAGCCTTCCGCAAGCTTCGGGAGGGTCTGCAGGTACTGGTAGGCCAGCAGCTTCTGGTCCGGGTTGCCCTTGTGGATGGCGTCGAACACCTTCTGGATGGCCTGCGACTCGCCGTCGGCACGCAGGATGGCAGCCTTGGCGTCACCCTCGGCCTTGAGGATAGCGGCCTGCCGCTGCCCTTCCGCGGTCAGGATCTGGGACTGCTTGGTTCCCTCGGCGGTCAGGATCGCGGCGCGGCGGTCACGTTCCGCCCTCATCTGCTTCTCCATCGAATCCTGGATCGAGTGCGGCGGGTCGATGGCTTTCAGTTCCACCCGGGAGACGCGGATGCCCCAGCGGCCGGTGGCTTCGTCCAGGACTCCGCGGAGCTGGCCATTGATCTGGTCCCTGGAAGTAAGTGCCTCTTCCAGGTTCAGGCCGCCCACCACGTTACGCAGAGTGGTGGTGGTCAACTGCTCCACGGCCTGGATGTAGTTGGCAATCTCATAGGTGGCAGCGCGCGGATCGGTGACCTGGAAGTAAACCACGGTGTCGATGGACACCACGAGGTTGTCCTCCGTGATTACGGGCTGCGGCGGAAAGGACACCACCTGCTCGCGCAGGTCCAGCAGCGGCAGGAGCCGGTCAACAAAGGGGATGAGGAGGGTCAGGCCGGGATTGAGCGTCCGCTGGTATTTCCCCAGCCGTTCCACGACGCCGGCGCGGGCCTGCGGCACGATCCGCACCGAGCGGACCAGCACGATGATGACGAAAATGATCAGAACCACCAGCACGAACGTGAGGGCGATTCCTCCTGGGCTATCCATACTTCTCCTTGTCCCCAACTTTCAGTGAAGCTCTAACCTGGCGAAAACTCGCCGCAATCTGCTGCTCCGCCGCGGCGGAAGCAGAAACCCATGGGGGAGCCGCCTACTGGACGGCGGTCTCAGCCTGGGGTGACACGACCGCCGTCGCGCCTTCAATGGCCGAGACGATTACGCGCTGGCCTTCGGACAGGACGCCGGACTGCGAGCGGGCGCTCCAGATGTCGCCGCCGATCTTCACGCGTCCACCGGTAGCCGAGACTGCCTCCAGGACAAGCGCTGATTCGCCGATCAGGCGGTCGATGTTGGTGCGCTGTTCGGGCGAGCCCTTGTGCAGGTGCTTGAGTGTGACCGGGCGGACAAACGCGATCATCAGCAGCGAGACGACGCAGAACACCACGATCTGCAGCCAGAGGTCAGCGCCGGCGAAGTCGGCCACCAGGCCGGCCAGGGCGCCGCCGCCCAGCATGATGAAAAACAGGTCAAGGGTCAGCATCTCCACGGCGGCGAACACCAGGAAGAGGGTGAGCCACAGCGCCCACCAGTTTTGGCCAAGCCATTCAAGCATCGCGTTCCCCCTTGATCCCGAGGGCTGCGGGGCAGACCCTCAGTAACTTTCTTCCATCGTAGACCGAAGCAGGAGCACCCGGCAGGGGAATGGCAGGCAGCGCAGGAACGTGGCCAAGCCGTTATGGAGCAGGGGTTTCCGAGGGCACGAAGACACTGATCCGGAACCGGGCGGAGACCTTGGTGGCTTGCGGAAGGCCGGCCAGCCGTTCGGTCAGTGTGGCGCGGTCCGTGTGGTGGCCGGCTGGGCCCATGAGCGCCAGGTTGGCCACGTCCTCGGGCGAAAGCGACAGGTCCACGTCGATGTCCTGCGCCGACAGCGGCGAGAAGCGGCCCGCGAGCGCGTCGGCCAGTCGCTCGTCCTTGCCGGGGTCGATGCCCAGCATTCCGGCCCGGCTGGCGATTTCCCCAAGGTGGCCGGCCCGCGGCGTCACTACGATGAGCCTGCCCGTGGGTTTGAGTACGCGGGCGAACTCCGCCGGGTTCCGGGGCGCGAACACCACGGTGACGACGTCGACGGCGGCATCCGGGAGCGGCAGTGGCTGCCAGACGTCACCCACCAGGTTGATGGCTTCGGGGTTGAGTTTGGCGGCGCGCCGCAGGGCGAACTTGGAGATGTCCAGCCCGACGGCGGCCACGCCGTCCACCCCGGCGCCGTCACCAGGTTCCCTGTTCTTCACGCGATCGCCCAGATAATCAAGGACCGCCCGCAGGTAGTGGCCCGTTCCTGTCCCGGAGTCGAGGACCGTTGGGGCGGGGCCGTTCAACGCCGGCTCGGCTGCCCGTGCCAGCGCCTCGGCCAGGGGAAGGTAGTGGCCGGCGTCGAGGAAGGCCGTCCGGGCCGCGACCATCTCCGCGGTGTCCGATTCGAAGGCGGTTCCCTTGCCCACCAGCATGTTGAAGTACCCCTGCCGGGCGGCGTCGAAGCTGTGCCGCTCCCGGCACGCCAGCACCCGGACCCGGCCGCTGCCGGCGTCGCCGACGGGCTGGAGATCCTGACGGCAGACGGGACAAAGCAGAACGGGCAGGCGCGAAAGCATGTGATCCATCCTAGGGCAGGCGTTTTCCGCACTTGCCGTTCCCTGCCCTGGCCCGACCCGCTAGGCTCACGTGGATGAAGCCTGAACATCTGCCGCTGCTCAACTCCGTCTCCGCCCCCGCCGTGCATCCCGACGGCACCAGGGCCGTTGTGTCCGTCGTCCGGCCGGACTTTGACTCCGACTCCTATGTCGGCCAGCTGTGGAGTGTGCCCCGGGACCCGGAAAAGCTTCCCCGCCGCGTGACCCGGGGCTTCCGGGACACCGCACCGGCTTTTTCGCCCGATGGCCGCGTGCTGGCTTTCCTCCGCGCCGCCCCCGGCGGCCCGCCCCAGCTCCACGTGGTGGAGGCCGCCGGCGGGGAGCCGCAGGCCGTGACCGACAGAAAGTTGGGTGTCAGCTCCTTCGCCTGGTCGCCGGATTCGAACCGCATCGTGTTCGGTTCAAGGGAACCGGAGGCGGGCCGTTATGGAACGCTCGACGGCGTGGGGTCCGGTGCCGAGGACGCCCGGTTCATCCAGGACTACAAGTACCGGATGAACGGTGAGGGCTACACCCGGGACAAACCGCAGCAGCTTTTCCTGCTCGACGTTCCGGAGCTGGGCGGTGAACCTTGGGTCAAGCCAGTGGGGCGCGCCGCCAAGCGGGGCGACAGTGCGCGCGGCAAGAGCGACGGCGAGGGTAAGAGTCGGGCGCAAACCGGTGAGGAATCCGGCGGCTTCCCGGAGGCCCGCAAACTCACGACCTCGGCAACCGACCACACCGGCGCAACCTTCAGCAGCGACGGCAGCGCCATTTACTTCGTGGCGGCCCTCCATGAGGATGCCGACCAGGACCTGGTATCCGGGATCTACCGCGTAGCGGCCGACGGCGGCACACCAGCTTTGGTGCCGGTCCCCAACGTGGGTGCCCAGACCGTTTCCGACGTCCGGGAGTCGGCCGACGGGCGCTGGCTGTTCTTCACTGGCCAGGACCTGGGCAGCACCCGCCAGGACTTCGTTGCCAAGAACACGGTCCTGTACGTCATGCCCACCGCCGGCGGCGACGCCACGGCCCTGAGCGACGCGGAGAACATGGATGTCGAAGCGCCCGGCGCCACCATCGGCCTCCGCGGCAAGGACAGTGCGCTGGTGCTCAACAATGCCCAGGGAACGGTGGAGTTGCTCGAATTCAGCGCCACGGGAGACCACTCCCTCCTCGTTCATGGTGACCGCGTGGTCGCCGGGGCCGGCGACGGTGCGGGCACGGTGTTCATCAGCTACAGCGACGCCGCCACGGCGGGTGATGTGGGGGTCCTCGAAGACGGCCAGCTCCGCCTGCTCAGCGATTTCTCGGCCGCCCTGCGGACAGAAGCAGGCATCATCGAACCGCAGGAACTGACGTTCCCCGCCCCTGACGGCTACCCGGTCCACGGCTGGCTGGTACTGCCGCCGGGCAAGGGTCCCCACCCCGTGCTGCTGAACATCCACGGCGGACCGTTCGCGCAGTACACCGCCGCGTTCTTCGATGAAGCACAGGTCTATGCCGCGGCCGGATACGCCGTTTTGATGTGCAACCCGCGCGGCTCGGCCGGTTACGGCCAGGCCCACGGCCGGAGCATCAAGGAGCGGATGGGCACCCTGGACATGCAGGACGTGCTCGCCTTCCTGGACGGAAGCCTCGAGAAGTTCTCTTCCCTCGACGCCGGCGCCCTGGGAATCATGGGCGGTTCCTACGGCGGCTACCTCACTGCGTGGACCATCAGCCAGGACCACCGGTTCCACGCAGCCATTGTGGAGCGGGGTTTCCTGGATCCCGTGAGCTTCACGGGCTCGTCAGACATCGGCTGGTTCTTTGGCGGTGAATATGTTGGCTTGGCGGCCGAGCAGGTGGCCGCACAAAGCCCCATGGCAACGGTTTCCGCGGTCCGGACCCCCACGCTGGTAATCCACAGCGAAGATGACCTGCGCTGCCCGGTGGAGCAGGGCCAGCGGTACTTCACGGCCCTCAAGCAGCAGGGCATCGACTCTGCGTTTCTCGTGTTCCCGGGCGAGGACCACGAGTTGTCGCGCTCGGGAACGCCGCATCACCGGAAGCAGCGGTTCGAACACATCCTGGCCTGGTGGGCGAAGTACCTTCCGTCGGACAGCAACCGCATCGGCTCCCCGGAAAGCGCGTCCGCCAAGTCCGCGTCCGCCAAATCCGCGCCTGCCTAAACCGCTTCTGCCTGATCCGCCTCGGCTTCCCGGCCGGCCTGCGCACCGGCAGGGAAGCCGAGCTCCCGGCTGGCGGAACCAATACCCGGTTCGGCCCAGCGCGCGGCGTACTCGCTGTTGGTGCTGAGCGACCGGAGCTCGGCCCGGTCGATGTAGAGCCTGCCGTGGAGGTGGTCGGTTTCGTGCTGCACGATCCGCGCCTGCCAGCCGCTGAAGTCCTTGGTGACCTGACCGCCGTCGGGCATTGCATAGTCCAGCCGCACGCTTTCGGGACGTTCCACCACAGCCTGCAGTCCGGACAGCGACAGGCAGCCCTCGAAGAAGGAGGCGGTCCCGTCGCCCAGGCGGGAGTATGACGGATTCAGCATGGCGAAGAACTCCAGCGGAGTCCTGCCCCGGGCCGCCGCGGTGGCCTCGTCGATTTCGAACTGGTCTTCGAGAACCGCCAGCTGCAGCGGAACGCCCAGCTGCGGCGCCGCAAGCCCGACCCCGGGTGCGGCGTGCATGACCTTCCTCATCAGGACGATCAGCTGGGTGAGTTCGTCAGGCTCCAGCTGGCCCTCGAAGGGAGCGGCGTGCTGCCGCAGGACCGGGTGCCCGGCCTGCACGATGGGTGGCAAGCCCTCTGCGGCCAGCAGTTCCTGCACTGTTTCCCTGATGCGGGCGGGGCTGTAGGTCGTGGGCGGCGAAGCGTGGGTCATGGGGACAGCCTAATGCTGTCAGGTCAGTGCTGTGCCGTCTTGTGATGTGCCGTCTTGTGATGTGGAGCCTTGTGCTGTGCAGCGCCGCGCTACTGCATGGTGAAGCGCCGGGCCACGAGGGCATTGAAGGCCGGTATGGCGGCGGCGCGGGCAATCACCGCATTCCGGGGCCGCAGCAGACTTACCGGAAGCGGCCGGCCAAGCGCCATGTTCACCTCGGCCTGGCGCTTGGCCGCGGCTGCCGCCCGGCGCCGTAATGCATCGAAACGCATCAGCGCCTCAGCAGAAGGTTCACCGCGCACGACGGCAAGGATCCCCGGCAGCAGCGCTTCGGCGTCCAGCCAACCTAGGTTCATTCCCTGCCCGCCGATGGGGCTGATCTCGTGTGCCGCATCACCGATCAGCGCGGTCCGGCCTGAAACCATGCGGGCGGCCAGCCGCGAACGGACGCTGAAGCTGCTGAGCATGGTGTTCGCGCCGGGGTCCAGGGCCACGCGGGTTCTGCGGGCAACGAGCGCCGCCAACTGCTCCGCGTTCGGGCTGGCCGGCGGGCTGCCCAACCGAACCACCCAGCGGCGGACGCCGCCGGGGGAGCGGGAAGGACTCCACGATGCCGTCGCTTTCCAGGAACAGCGCAGCATCGCAGCCATAGGGGCTGGATTCAGGATAGTCACCCATCAGGTAGTGGTCCGGATACTGTTTCTCCGGCGCCGCGACCCCCAGCAGGGACCGCATTGCCGAGTACGCGCCGTCGGCGCCCACCGCGAAGGCGGCGGAGTAGCTGGAGGCAGCCCCGGCAGTGGTGACGCTGAGCGTGACGCGGGCGCCGTCGTCGTGCATTCCCGTAACGCGGGCATCCCGGACCAGCGCGCTGCCGTCCAGCTCCCGGAGCCGCCGCTCCAGGACCTCCTCCGTCACGGGCTGCGGCACGGCGAGGACGAACGGGTACCGGTGGGAGACCGGGGCGAAGGGCATGTGCGCAATCCTCCGGCCGCCGCTCACGGCGAAGCCCCGGCGGATCGGAACGCCCCGGCCGATCAGCTCCTCGGTAACGCCGATGCGTTCCAGGGCGGCGAGCGCGGGCGGATGGATCCCGATGGCTCTGGTGTGGGCATTCCGTCCGGTCCGCCTTTCCAGGACCCGCACCGCCACGCCGTTCTGCAGCAGCAGTGAACCCAGGAAGAGCCCAACGGGCCCGCCGCCCACGATCAGCACATCGGTCATGCCTGGCGCTGCCGGTAGGTATCGTGCCGCCGGCAGGTGAGCAGGCAGTGGAAGGGGGCGTGCGGTTCCACCGTCCAGCCGGCGGGGACCACGGCGGCCAGCTCCGGAACGGTGTAGCTGCGCCTGATCGATGTCAGTCCGTCGCCGCGGATGTAGGAGCCGGTGAGCGGCAGGGCGCCGGCACTGAACAGGGCATAGGCGGCTGCACTCCGGCTGAGGTCGTTGTGCAGGGCGAGGCGGCGGGCGAGCCCGGCGGAATCGTCCAGGAATGACTGCAGTTGCGGCGCGGTCAGGTGGTGCAGCACGTGATTGGAAATGACGACGTCATAGGACCTGCCCTCGGCGAGCAGGTCGCCGCTGTCTGCCTGGCGGAATTCGACGCCGGGGACTGGCTTGCGGTTGGCGGCGAAGCGGAAGGCCCTTTCATCCGGATCGATCCCGGTCACCTGGAGCTGGATGCCGTCCCTGGCCGCCCAGCGGGCGAGCATCACAGCGAGGTCGCCGCCGCCGCAGCCGACGTCCAGCAGCGTTGCCGGGCCCGCGCCCGCCAGCTGCTCGCGGACTCTGGTGCGGTACAGCCGGCGCCAGCCGGAGACCACGCGGTTCACCAGTGCGAACTGCTCGTAGGTACGCTGCAGCCGGGCCGGATCGCAGTCCGGCCGGTCCATGTCCTCGACGGCGTCCGCGTCCCGTCGGCCGAGCACGCCCGGGCCGCTTCCTGGGATCCGCAAGGCCGTCAGGCCAGCGACGGCTCGGCCTCGCCGGCCACGGCGTCAAGCTCACCGGCCGGCTGCCTCACCTTGGTGAACAGGCCGGTTTCCACGGTCAAGCCGGGGCCGAACGCCATGGAACAGACGCGTTCGTCCCCCTCCCGCGGCGGAAGATCCAGAATGTGCTTGAGGACGAACAGCACCGTGGCGCTGCTCATGTTGCCGTAGTTCCGAAGTGTCTCGCGGGCCGGACGCAGCTGCTCGTCGGTGAGGTCCAGCCTGGACTGGACCTTGTCCAGAATGCTGCGGCCGCCAGGGTGGATGGCCCAGTGGGTGATGTCGCGGTAGGCGAGTTCCCGCAGGGAGGTGTCGCGCGCCAGCAGCGGCTCGAGCGCGCCCACGATGTGCTCGTCGATGATGTGCGGCACGTAGTTCCCGAGCACCATCTCGAAGCCCTCATCGCCGATGTTCCAGGCCATCGAGTCCTCACCCACGGGAGTCAGGACCGTCTCAAAGTGGTCCAGTTGGAGCAGCGGCGGGGACTCCAGGTCCGCGCGGGCCGTGACGACGGCGGCCGCCGCGCCGTCCGCGAACAGGGCAGACCCCATGATCGTGTCGGGATCGTTGGAGGTCCGGACGTGCAGGGAACACAGCTCGGCGCACACAACCAGCACAACCGCCGTCGGGTCCGCCTCGCAGAATGACTTGGCCGCACGGAGCGCCGGAAACGCGGCGTAGCAGCCCATGAAGC
Source organism: Arthrobacter sp. UC242_113 (assembly GCF_044054585.1). NCBI lineage: Bacteria > Bacillati > Actinomycetota > Actinomycetes > Micrococcales > Micrococcaceae > Arthrobacter > Arthrobacter sp. UC242_113. Next base: position 1,568,352 of record NZ_CP171968.1, read on the forward strand.
CAAGGTGGTAGCGCTGCACCGCAGGATTCAGGCCCAAGGCGCGGACAATCTTGTAGTCCGGCCCGGGGTTGAAAAATCCGGTGCAGGAGACCGTGATGAGGTGGGTGATGTCCCGCGGATCAATGCCGTCGCATTTGGATACGGCCGCGTCCGCCGCCTCGATGAAGAGCTTCGTGGCTTCCTCGGCGAACAGGTTGTTGCGTGCCTTGGTGCTGGGGCTGCGCAGCAGGCCGGTCCCGGGATCGAAAAACTGGGGATTTTCGGCGGTGGAGTCCAGGGTCAGTTCGCGGACCGCCGTGTACCGTGTGTCGATGGCGGCGGAATCAAAGCACGTGGACACGAGCCGTGAGCCAAGGCGTGTCAGGCCGGGCTGGGCTGCGAACACGTCACGGGCCTCGTGCTGAATGAGCAGAGTCGGCGGAACTGCAGTTTCGAGGGCTCTCACATAGACCGTCATTCGTTCATTCTTAACGAGACCGCAGGTTAAGACAATGGATTGGACTGGCCTCTGGCTGGCAGCCCGGGGCTGGACAACTCCGGACTGGACAACTCCGGCGGGACGTAGCACCATCGCGATTGTGACCAGCAAAACCGCCGCAGCACAGCGCCTGGACGATCTGGCGCTGCTGCGCCGCGTCCGTGACCGCATCGACAGGGAATACGCCCAGCCGCTGGACGTCGAAGCGCTGGCCCGCGGCGTGAACATGTCGGCCGGGCACCTCAGCCGGCAGTTCCGGGAGGCCTACGGCGAGCCCCCGTACAGCTACCTGATGACGCGGCGCATCGAGCGGGCGATGGCGCTGTTGCGCGGGGGCGACCTCAGCGTCACGGAAGTGTGCTTCGCCGTCGGCTGTTCCTCCCTGGGGACGTTCAGTAGCCGCTTCACCGAACTTGTCGGCATGCCGCCCAGTGCGTACCGGGCGCAGGCCGCGGGGGAGGCGGCAGGCATGCCGTCATGCGTGGTGAAACAAGTGAGCAGACCGGTCAGGAATCGAGAAGCGGTCCCGTCCGGCCGCACCTAGACTGGCGGCATGAACCTCACCATTCACTGGACATTCCTACCGCATAACGACGCCGACGCCTCCCTGGCGTTCTATCGCGACACCCTCGGGTTCGAGCTCCGCAACGATGTGGGATACGGCGGAATGCGCTGGCTCACCATCGGTCCTCCGCACCAGCCCGGCACGTCGATTGTCCTGGAACCGCCGGCCGCCGACCCGGGGATCACCGAGGACGAGCGGCGCACCATCACCGAAATGATGGCCAAGGGCACCTACGCCCGCCTCGTGCTCGGCACGCCGGACCTGGACGGCACGTTCGAGAGGGTGCAGGCCAGCGGCGCCGAGGTGGTCCAGGAGCCCACCCAACAGCCGTACGGTGTCCGCGACTGCGCCTTCCGCGATCCGGCCGGGAACCTGATCCGCATCAACGAGGTTGGCTAAACCCCGCTACTATCCGATTAACAGATGGAGACACGATGACGATAACGACGAAGACGGACACGCAGTCATCCGGACCGCACACCGCCGATGGCCATGACCTGATCCGCGTGCAGGGCGCGCGCGTGAACAACCTCAAGGACGTCAGCGTTGAAATCCCGAAGCGCCGCCTGACCGTGTTCACCGGTGTCTCCGGATCGGGCAAGAGCTCCCTGGTGTTCGGCACGATCGCCGCAGAATCGCAGCGGATGATCAATGAGACCTACAGCGCGTTCGTACAGGGCTTCATGCCGACGCTGTCGCGGCCCGAGGTCGATGTGCTGGAGGGTCTGACGACGGCCATCATCGTGGACCAGGAACGGATGGGGGCCAACCCGCGCTCCACCGTGGGCACCGCAACGGACGCCAACGCGATGCTGCGGATCCTTTTCAGCAGGCTGGGCCAGCCTCACATCGGATCGCCCAATGCCTACTCCTTCAACATCCCGACGGTGAAGGCAAGCGGCGCCATCACCGTGGAGCGCGGCAACAAGACCAAGGCGGAGAAGGCAACGTTCAACCGGCTCGGCGGCATGTGCCCCCGCTGCGAGGGCATGGGCAACGTCAGCGATTTCGACCTCACGGCGCTTTACGACGACAGCAAGTCGCTCAGCGGGGGCGCCCTGACCATTCCGGGCTACAGCATGGATGGCTGGTACGGCCGCATCTTCAGCGGAGCCGGCTTCAACATGGACAAGCCGATCAACAAGTTCACCAAGAAGGAGCTCCACGACCTGCTCTACAAGGAGCCGACGAAGATCAAGGTCGAGGGCATCAACCTGACCTACGAGGGCATTATCCCCAAGATCCAGAAGTCGATGCTGTCCAAGGACGTTGACTCGCTGCAGCCGCACGTCCGCGCGTTCGTGGAGCGGGCCATCACCTTCACAATATGTCCGGACTGCGGCGGCACCCGGCTCAGCCAGGAAGCCCTGTCCTCGAAGATCAAGGGCAAGAACATCGCCGACGTCTGCACCATGCAGATCACCGACCTCGCAGACTGGGTCCGGAGCCTAAAAGAGCCGTCCGTGGCCCCGCTGCTCGCCGGGCTGCAGCACCTTCTGGACTCGTTCGCGGAAATCGGACTGGGCTACCTTTCGCTGGACCGGCCGTCGGGGACCCTGTCCGGCGGAGAGTCGCAGCGCACCAAGATGATCCGCCACCTGGGCTCATCCCTCACGGACGTCACCTATGTCTTCGACGAGCCCACGATCGGCCTGCACCCGCACGACATCGAGCGGATGAACTCCCTGCTGCTCCAGCTGCGCGACAAGGGCAACACGGTGCTCGTCGTGGAGCACAAGCCAGAGAGCATCGCCATCGCCGACCACATCGTCGACCTCGGACCCGGCGCCGGCACCGGCGGCGGCACCGTCTGCTTCGAAGGCACCGTCGACGGGCTGCGGGGGAGTGACACCATCACCGGCCGCCATCTCGATGACCGGGCGCAGCTCAAGGATTCCGTCCGTTCCGCTTCCGGTGCGCTGGAGATCCGCGGCGCGTCAACCAACAACCTCAAGAATGTCGACGTCGACATCCCGCTCGGTGTGCTGTGCGTCCTGACCGGCGTCGCAGGTTCCGGAAAGAGCTCGCTGATCCACGGCTCGGTAGCCAAGCGCGAGGGTGTGGTGGTGATCGACCAGGCCGGCATCCGTGGCTCACGGCGCAGCAACCCTGCCACCTACACGGGGCTGCTCGAACCGATCCGCAAGGCGTTTGCCAAGGCCAACGGCGTGAAGCCCGCTCTGTTCAGCTCCAACTCCGAGGGTGCCTGCCCCACCTGCAACGGCGCCGGCGTCATCTACACGGACCTGGGTGTCATGGCCACGGTGGAGACCACCTGCGAGGAGTGCGACGGCAAACGGTTCCAGGCAGCAGTGCTGGAGTTCACGCTGGGCGGCAAGAACATCGCCGAGGTGCTGGCGATGTCGGTGGCCGAGGCCGAAGAGTTCTTTGACGAGGGCGATGCGCGCACGCCGGCCGCCCATAAGATCCTGGACCGGCTGGCCGACGTCGGGCTCGGTTACCTGACCCTCGGCCAGCCGCTCACGACGCTGTCCGGCGGTGAGCGGCAGCGGCTCAAGCTGGCCGCGCAGATGGCAGACAAGGGCGACGTCTACATCCTCGACGAACCGACCACGGGCCTGCACCTGGCCGACGTCGAAAACCTGCTGGGCCTGCTCGATAGGCTAGTTGACTCGGGCAAGTCGGTGATCGTCATCGAGCACCACCAGGCGGTCATGGCGCACGCCGACTGGATCATCGATCTCGGCCCCGGAGCCGGCCACGACGGCGGCAAGATCGTTTTCGAAGGATCGCCGGCTGACCTTGTTGCCAGCCGTTCAACGCTGACCGGGGAGCACCTCTCCGCCTACGTCGGGGCCAGCTGACTTGGTAAGCCGACTTATTGAAGGCTCAACCAAACGAGTGGTATACCTAGAGACATCGGGGGAGGGATTCGGCCTTGCCACCGAAACATTGGGGGACATGTGAATATGCAGCAGAAGGACGAGCCTCGTTATCAGCACCTGAAGAAGATTGCAGATCTACTGGATTGGGCAGGCGATCTCGCAGGCGCGGAGTTCACGGACGAGTCCCGTGAGGCCTACGCTCTGGCACGGAAGTTCCACGACCGCGCTGACGTGCTTGGAGCCTCTGACATCCACACTCCGAATTAGGCTGGGGGTCCGGGTCGCCTGGAGCGATATTATGTCAAGTAAAACGCGTGGACCTGACGTCGTTGCGAGGGCCGCGACATCTGGTGGCCCTAATCGTCTAGTGGCGAGATCCATCAGGACATCGGTTTTCGCCGCCACATCGCTGGAGTCCCATGGGCGCTGAGTCGGCGCGGCTGAGTGTTTCATGAGACGCCAAGCGGCGGCAGAAATGCACACACCTTTGCCGAAACGCTGCCACCTGGAAAGCATTCCAACCGGCCATCCACGGAAGCTGTCACGCCCACTTCTGGGACCGCACTTATAACGCCGATAATCAGCATTATGTAAAGTAGAACAGTGATTATTGCATCGGATGCTACCCGACTCGTTTTTGAGGACGTTAATGCCCCTTGGCGCCAAGGCATGTTCATAGCTACCCAGCGCGCACTCTCTGAACAACACCACTTCACCGGCTCTCTCGCTTTGGGCTGATACCTCGCCGGCGGAGGTAGATATCAAGGTCCTAGAAACCAATGGGTCCATAACGGTTTACAACATCTCGGATTCGGGGCGGGACCTAGGTCCGTTCGAGTCTCAGGCGCTGACCTCCGGGATGCTTGTCGAAGAGCTCAACGCCGACAGCAGGCGCTACCGGTGCACCGACATGGGTCTCAATCCGGACTTTAAGAAGCTAATCGTCCGGCTTGATGTACTGCCCAAGGACGCTAGTCCACCAACAGACGGCCTCGATTAGTTCGAAAACGAATAATCATGCTTACCAGTAGTACTCTGCGTGTCTCATCAGATGAATCAATTCGCCCACTCCCCCAGCAAGAGCCCACTCGAAGACCTGCGGCCCTGGTCCGCGCGCCCCAGATGCCCCTGCTGATGTGGTGGTGGGCAAAGCGTCCGTCGGTGAGCCGGGTCATGAGCCCAGAGCTTCCCGTGGTGAATCCGGCCACTGCGGTGATGCTGTTGATGCCGCTCCACCCCGCACCCACCGAGCCCCTGGATCCGGAGACGAAGCCAGTCGAAGTCAGTGTCCTCGTGCTGGTCAATGTAGTTCGGTCTTTAGCTCAGTGCATTCATAATGTTCCAACCTGCACCGACCCGGATCCTCGTCGGGAAAGTGCCGGCGCCATTGCCGCGGTAGGCCCACAGCACACCACTTGAGTCCCGGGCTACCAGGTCAGCACGCCCGTCACCGGTGAGGTCACCGGCGGCGCTAATCGCGTTCATAATGTTCCATCCTGCACCGACCCGGATCCTCGTCGGGAAAGTGCCGGCGCCATTGCCGCGGTAGGCCCACAGCACACCACTTGAGTCCCGGGCTACCAGGTCAGCACGCCCGTCACCGGTGAGGTCACCGGCGGCGCTAATCGCGTTCATAATGTTCCATCCTGCACCGACCCGGATCCTCGTCGGGAAAGTGCCGGCGCCATTGCCGCGGTAGGCCCACAGCACACCACTTGAGTCCCGGGCTACCAGGTCAGCACGCCCGTCACCGGTGAGGTCACCGGCGGCGCTAATCGCGTTCATAATGTTCCATCCTGCACCGACCCGGATCCTCGTCGGGAAAGTGCCGGCGCCATTGCCGCGGTAGGCCCACAGCACACCACTTGAGTCCCGGGCTACCAGGTCAGCACGCCCGTCACCGGTGAGGTCACCGGCGGCGCTAATCGCGTTCATAATGTTCCATCCTGCACCGACCCGGATCCTCGTCGGGAAAGTGCCGGCGCCATTGCCGCGGTAGGCCCACAGCACACCACTTGAGTCCCGGGCTACCAGGTCAGCACGCCCGTCACCGGTGAAGTCCCGCACAACGGTGGTAACTCCGCCGGTCCCGCCAGCGGCAGCCGTGGTGAACTGCCAGGTCTTGTCCGCCGCCATCGCGTTACCGGCAGCGTCCTTCACCCCGGCGGAACCGCTCTTGATGGTCGCCGTGTACGTCGTATTCGCCGCCAGGTCGGAAGTGGGGTTCAACGTCGCAACCCCGCCGCTGTACGTCACAGCTGCACCCACCGTCGTCGCACCCGACGTCAACGTGAACGTGGACGACGTGACCGTCGACGAAGTCATCGCCTCGGAGAACGTTCCCGTCACATTCGCGGCCGTCGCCACACCGGTCGCACCGGCAGCCGGAGACGTAGCCGTTACCGTCGGAGCCGTGATGTCAGCACCGCCACCGCCACCAGTGGAGTCGTAGTAGTGCCAGTACCGGCTTGTGGCGTTCACATCGGCGAGCACCAGGAGGCCGCTGTTGGCCGTGCCCGAAGCATTACTGTTGAGGTTCTGCTTCGTCGACGTTACGTTGTGGACATACTGGTCGTCGTCCACGATACGGGCAGTCTTCGTGGTGGTGAACCTGATGTTGTCCAGCGGCGTGGACTTCTCGTAAACCGCACCGCCTGAGCTGGTGCAGACACCGGCGTTCGTCGTGCCACTCGGCTTCGGATAGGTAGCGAAGGTACGCAGCTTCTGTGCAGCCTCATCAATCATCACGATCACCCGGTTCGGGCACTCCGACACGGTCGCGATCGTGTGCGCCGACCATGTTGATGTCGTGTTACTCAAGACCAGCAGCTGGATCAACGGCAGGGACGCCGACGTGTTCGAGGTCTTAGTTGCGGCGAAGACCCGGCCACCCGTGGAGTCCAGCCACTTCAGGTTCATGTGGTCATCACCAGTGCGCAGCCCCTTCACCGCCGCCACAGGAGAGGTCCAGGTGGTGTTCGAGGCCCCATCGACGTGGAAGCTCCAGTACATACCGTCGCTAGCATCACCGACCTGCCGGCTCCACATCACACCCATCTTGCCGTTGCCGGCTCCACCGAACGCGATCACAGCCGACGTGTCATCCACAGACACGTTGCTCAACGACGCAGGATGCGCGAACGGCGTCCCCCACGTTATGCCATCCGTGCCCGTGACGTTCAGAAAGATCCGGTCTCCCTGCTGCCAGGTGGCCCACACCCGACCAGTCGAGTCCTTGTCGATGGACATGGTCTCAACCTTGTTGTTGTGGATCCTTTGAGAGCTCAGCAGCGAGTACGTCTTCGTACTCGAGTTGTAGCTGTAACGCCGCATGGTCGACGGGAAGTTCGGCTCAAACGGCAGGCCGTCATTGACAAACCGATAGCTCGCCACAAACAACGTCGTCCCGTCCCACAACACGTCATGGTGAGTGTTCGCCCGCGTCTCCGTCGCCACACCCGTATTGACCCACGAATCGGTCGCGGGGTTGAACCTGAAGATATGGAAATCCGAACTGGCAGTGTCCCACAGGTTCCCCCACCAGATCCCGTCGTTGAACCACAACGCATTCGTCTGCCGCTTCGTACCCGTCGGCGTCCCCGTCCCCGAATGCGAGAAATCCTCCACCCCAACATCACCTGCAGCGGCAGACGCCGTCACCGGCACCACCAGAGCAGTGAGCGCAAGCAGCAGCGCTGTCAGCAGCGCATGGAGCCACAGGCTCCGCGACCCGCGGAGCCGGCCTTTGCCAGGCCCGCGTCTGTGAAAAGTTGTATTGCCCAGCAACGTTGCTTCCCGGAGTTCAACGTCGGCCTGTATAGGGATGCTCACTAGCCTCACCACTCATCGAAGTTGTCTGCCTATGCCAGTTCCGAGCAACCTTTTGGGCTGACTCGGAGACCTCGAAGCGCCTAGTACGAAGGTCCCGGCAACTTGCGTACACTCCCCCGCGGAACATGTTCGCTTGGGCAACTTGTAAAAAGCTTGGGTTGCGAACCGGCCCCAGTTTTAGCGGTTTGAAGTTGTTGGAAACAGGCAAGTCCTAATGCCACCTCATACACCGCCCCAGGTTTCCGTTAGAGACAATGGTTGGGGTATCAAGGCAATGCCAAAACCCGCCCGCGATGGACAGGCTCTGCTAGCCGGCAGCCCGTGGTGAACCGCAATCACGGGTCAACCGCTTCGAATCACGAATCAGCGCCAAAGCGGCGTTCGCGGACGCGGTCGAGCCACTCGGTGATCAGCGCCTTGGTGAGGCCGGGCTGTTCGTGCGGCAACGCATGGCCGGCGCGGTCGAGCACGGCGAATGTAGCCCGCGGATAGTGCTCGAGCAGATCCCATTGCGCGGCGTACCCCACCACGGAGTCCTGGCGTCCGGTAACTATGAGGACGGGGCCGGAGTACGTTGTGCCCCCTTCGGGACCGGCGCTGAACAGCCAGTGTTGGCCGATCCGCTCAAGTCCGGCTTCATCGACCAGACCAAGGGCGGGGAGGACGTAGTCCTTGTATCGCTCCATCGTGGCCTGCGTCTGCACGACAAAGTAGTCTCGGAAGACGCCCTCGTCGGCCGGGGCGAGCGTCCCGCGCGGATCGACCGACGCGTGCAGGATCTGGTGTGCAGGAAGATTCCGGGCGTTCTCGTCCAACGGACAGATCAGCGCGAGCCCCGCCACCTGTTCCGCGCGCCTCCCAGCGATGGCCCGGGCGTAGTACGCCCCGGCCGAATGGCCTATAAGCCGGAACTGCCCGTCACCGATCACGCCATCGATAAACGCGAGCAGGAGGTCAAGAACGTCGTCAGCACTGTCCAGCGTGCCCGCCGGCGTGTGCCCCATGCCGGGCAAGTCAGGGTAAAGTCGCCGACAATCAGCTAGCTCGCTGAGGATGGGTTCCATGGCACCGACCATCTCCCGGTGATCCACGCCGGCACCGTGTAACACCAGGATCGGCACCCCCTTGCCGTGCTCGACATAATGGACTGGTATTCCGAGTGCTTTGTACTCCACAGCGTCAGCCTAATCTGGGCACCTGGTCAGTGCGGGTGACTCAGCTAGAACACGTCGCTGGGGTCGACGGTGGACGTCGCGTACTCCGGCCGCCCGCGGGGCCGGTACGTCTGGATGGTGATGCCCCGGGACGTGGTCCGCGAGCTGACCAGCTCGAGTGCGAGGTCGGGGCCGGAATGGGGGAACAGCCGTCTGCCCTGGCCGACGACGACGGGATAGGTAACCAGGTCGAGCCGGTCAACCAGGTCGTTGGCCAGCAACCACCTGACGAGGGCACCGCTGCCCGGCACCAGCAGTTCGCCGTCGTGATTCACCTTCAGATCACCGATGGCCGTAACGAGGTCGCCCTGAAGCACGGTCGTGCCCGCCCACCGCGGATCGGCGAGGCTCGCCGACACCACATACTTGGGCCGGCTGTTCAGCGCGGCGGCAATCGGGTTCGTCTCCGGGTTGGGCATTGCTCCCCAATAGCCGGCGAAGATTTCGTACGTCCTGCGGCCAAAGAGGAATGCGTCCGCGCTGCCGTAAGCCTGGTTCAGATAGTCCCCTGTCTCGGCATCGATAAGTGGAATGGCCCAGCCGCCGCGGTCGAAGCCGCCGCTCCGGTCCTCGTCCGGTCCGCCCAACCCCTGCATGACGCCGTCAACCGAAACGTTGGTGGTGGTGGTCAGCCTCATGTCGCGTCACCTCGTCGAACCACGGCCGCGGACCCCCGCTGGATCTGCGCTACCTGCTTCAGACAAGCACACTTGCAGTAGCCAAGCGAGGGCGAGATGGTGCCAAACCGCGCGGGCCGGTGTCTAGGATGTGCATGTGAAGCAGCAGAACACCAGGGGGCAGCCCTCCTCCAGCACATCGGAACCGAGCCCCGGCGTCTTTTTTGTCGAGGGGCCCGCGTCAAACTGGATCGTAGTACGCGACGACAGTGGATTCATGATTATCGACAGCGGATATCCCGCCGACCGCCTCCTGGTGCTGGAGTCCATCCGCCATATGGGCCTGCGGCCCGCCGACGCCCGGGCCATGCTGATCACGCACGGCCATGTCGACCACACCGGCTCAGCGGCCTACTTCTCCGAAACCTACGGAACCCCCATCCTGTGTGCGGCGGAAGAGCTGGCTCATGTTCAAGGAAATGAAAAGCACCAGGTCACCTTCGGCCAGGTCATCGTCCGCGCCTGGCGGCCCCGCGTTTTCCGCTGGATGGCCCACGTCATCAAAGCGGGAGCCCTCAAGGCGAAGCCGGCAACCGGCGCCCAGGCCTGGAGCGCCGGCACGCTAAGTGGCCTTCCCGGCAAGCCTGAGGCTGTTCTGCTGCAAGGGCACACACCGGGCCATGCCGCGATCCTCCTTCCTGCCGCAGGAGCGATAGCGGTGGGTGACTCGTTCGTCAGCGGCCATCCGCTGAGCCGGCAAGGAGGACCGCAGATGCTGCACCCCACGTTCCACACCGACGCCGCACAGGCGCTGTCGGAAACACACCGCCTGGACGGAACCGACGCCGCTGTGGTGCTGCCGGGCCACGGCCCTGCCCTCCGGATGCCTTTGGCGGACGCTCTCGCAGCGTTGCGCGGCCCGGCGCCCGCCTCCAGGCTGTGAAGCCGTAAAGCCGCCTGGGCCACTCCGCACATCCCGGCTATGAAAACCTGCCACCGTCGCATAAAATGAATGTTGTTCATTTATTCAGTCTGGGCTGTTTGCAGGGTCAGGCCGACGCCGTTCTAATACGAGGAGCCACCGACAGTGACGCCGGGGACAGTTTCAGGAAGTACACATGATGCGCGCGACCTCGTAGGGACGAAGGTCAGGGTGGAACAGGCAGGAACGGTCATCCGCGTCGGCTACGTGGAAACTGTCACGCCTTCCGGGGAACTGTTTTGGATACGGGCCTCAGGGTGTGAGCCCCGCGAACTGTTCGGTTCAGCGCTGGGTCACACTGTTGTCCCTGCGTCGGAACCAGACCCGGCCGGATGACTCCCCGACTGCTCGTGGCCATACCGCCCGCCCGCTTCCGGGCCGCCTTGCGTCCTACGAGCCGGAGCCAGCAGGAGCGGAGCGGTGATTCACCTCAGCGGTCAGCCGGTCGATCCGGTCAACTGCGGCGTCAAGATTTTCGACGGTGGACCACAGGGCCGGCTGGTCTTCGCGGATCTGCTCGGGCGTTCGGCCTGCAGAGGTGAGCGCCGCGAGGTCGAAACGCACGTTGGTCCGCGCCCCGGTCACCGCTGCCCTCAGGGCCCCGAATGCCACGACGATATCGGCAACAAGCGCCGGATTCCCGTTGGACGCCAGCCACTCAAGGTCCTCAATGGCACCGATGGCGTGCTCGCCGAGTACGGCAGAGGCCTTGGCGGCGTCCACGGAAGCCCGGCGTATCGCATCCTCCCGCTCCGGCCCCGGATCCATCCGGAAGGCGGCGCCGAAAGCCTGGGACGCTGAAGCATCCTCATCGGCCAGCCGAAGGGCAGCTTCCCGGAGCGAGCGAACCCGCGCGTGAACAGCGGCAAGGTCCTGCCGCTGGTCCCCGTCAGGGTCCGTGTACCCGGCGACCATCGATGCCAGCGACGCGGCGATGGCAAGCATCACGCCCGCACCGGCGCCGCCGCCAGGGGAACCAACGGATTCCGCCAACGCCTGCGTCCAGTCCTCAACTGTCGAACGCTGTGTCGTAACCGCCATCGCATCATCATTCATGGCACCAGTCTGCCCTAAGCCGGAGCACGATCAGGGCTAGCCGCGTGAACGGAAAATCCGGGCGCATTGGGCCGGAACCCGAAAAGCGGCAACCCCGTTTGGATTCCGTCACATATTTCGGGGGAAATCCGGTCGATACCATGAGGTGACCGGACAGAGCCGTCCGGACGGATCGACGCAGAAGGAAACCATGGCCGCGGTTACGGTGGACGATATCCTTTCGGACTTCCCCCTGGGTTTCGCCACCCTCATCATGCGGCCGGCCCCCGAGCGCTCGGCAGTCGAAAGGTTCCTGATCGTCGATGCCGACGATGAAACGCCCGACGCCGGTGCAGCCTTTGTCCTGCTGATCGGCGCCCGTGGCCGCTCGGCTTTGCCGGCGCTGCGCCGGCTCCTGACGAACCCGCCGTCTGTTGTGGCGGTCAAGGGAAGCCGCGAAGAGCTAACTGACGCCGAGGAACTGCTGGGCGCCGCGGGCACCGGGCTGCTGCTGGTGGACCCGGCTGCCGATTGGGACCGGCTCCTGTCGATCGCCAAGGACCGGATCCAGCCGCGCAGTTACCAGAGTGAAGTGCTGACGCTGCTGGAAGAGGACCTGTTTGCCATCGCCCAGACCACCGCACGCCTGACCTCGAGCCATGTGGTTATTGAGGATGCCGCAAACAAGGTTCTGGCCTACTCCACGGTCTCGAACGACATCGACGAACTGCGGACGGCGTCCATCCTGGCCCGGCGCGGCCCGCGGAAATACGAACTGCTGCTCAAGGACCTCGGTGCCTACCGGGAACTGCACAGAACCCGGCTCCCTGTGCGTGTGCCGGCCAGGCCGCAGGACGGCCTGAGGGAACGTGTAGCCATCACCCTGTTCGCCGGTGACCGGATCATGGGCTACATCTGGCTACAGGAAACCGGGGACGGCTTCACCGCCGATGTTGACTATGTGCTCACAGGATCCGCGGCCCGGGCCTCCGCCGAGCTAATCCGTTATCGCAATCAGCAGTCCGTGCACATGCGCGAGGACCGCATTGCCCGGATTCTGTCCGGCGCCGCGGAGGCCGCTGCGAGTGCCCGGAGCGGGAAAATCCCGGTGGAGCGCCCCGCCGCACTGATCCTGATAGGAATGTCCCGCGCGGACACCCAGGCCGACGATGCCGCATTGAAGCACGGCGAGCTCGCCAGCCTGGCGTCCATCCACGCCGCCGCTTACAAGGCGTCCGCGGTCGTCGGGCAATTCAAGGGCGACACTGCGGTCATCGTTCCAGGTCTGCTGTCAGCTGCCGCGGAACCCGGGCTCCGGAGCCTGGCCGAATCGATCGTCCGGGACGCAAGCCGGCACCTGGGCATCAGCCCCTTCGCCGCCGTCGGCCCGGTGGCACCCGATCTGTTGGCTCTCCACTCGGTCACCCCCATCACCGAAGCCCTGCTGGACTGCATCGGCGCCTCCCCTGACACCTCCGTAGCCACAGTGACTGACTTCGAGCCTGAAATCCTATTCCAGGACGCCTTCCGGCGGTTCGTGTCCTCGTCTTTCCGCCACCGGAGCCTGTCCGCCCTTTTGCAGGACGACGCCGAACTCGCGGAAACCCTGCGCGTATATTTCGACTCCTCGCTCGACGTCGCTGAGTGCGCCAAACGCATGGCACTGCACAAGAACACCGTCTACTACCGGATCAGCAAGGCCGCCCGGGTCACCGGCCTGGATTTCGGCAAGCCCCGCGATGCGCTGGTGGCGCTGCTGCATGTCCAGGAGTGGGCCTGTACGCACAACGAACTTCAAGGCAGGAAATGACCACAACACTCGATGCTCCGCCTTTGGGACCGATGCTCGATGACATCGTCCGCACCCACAGGCCACAGAGGGAAGCCGGCTCTGTCCCGGCCAACATCCCGTCCCTGGCAGCGGTTCCCTTTAACCGGTTCGGAATAGCTGTGGCCACCGCAGCCGGGGACGTCTTTGCCTCGGGTGACGCGGATGTCCCCTTTTCCATCCAAAGCATCTCCAAGGTGTTCACGCTGGCCATGGCACTCCGCCGGGACAGCTCAGGAACACTGTGGTCCCGGGTGCTGCGCGAACCCTCCGGCACTGCCTTCAATTCCCTGGTCCAGCTGGAAGTGGAACACGGCATCCCGCGGAACCCGTTCATCAACGCCGGCGCCCTGGTGGTCACCGACCACCTGATGGAAGAGACCCCCGACGCCGCCGCCGCGCTCCTGGGCTTTCTCACCGGAGAGACCGGACAGGCAGGGCCTTTCATCGACGCGGCGGCCGCGTCCAGTGAGCTCTCCAACAGCAGCCGCAACCTGGCCCTGGCCCACTTCCTCAAGAATTTCGGCAACCTCCGGCAGTCCGCCGAGGCCGTGGTGGAAAACTACGTCCGCCAGTGCTCCATCATGATGACCTGTGTGGAACTGGCCAAGGCCGGCCTCTTCCTCGCCAATGACGGACGCGGAGCCTATGGAACTGTCGTGTCCCGAAGCGAGGCGAAACGCATCGGGTCGATTATGTTGACCTGCGGCATGTACGACGCCGCCGGCGAATTCGCCTACCGCGTGGGATTGCCCGGAAAGAGCGGCGTGGGCGGAGGCATCCTGGTCATCGTTCCCGGTCACTGTGCCATCTGCGTCTGGAGTCCCCGGCTCGACGCCAAAGGAAATTCCCTTGCTGGCACCGCTGCACTCGCCGATCTCTCCGACCGCACAGGTTGGTCGGTCTTCTAACGTACTGCCCAGCCGTCCCCCCGCGCCGGCTCAGACGATCACCCCTTCCTCCACCACATTCCCCCTAACCGGTCAGATCTATTCCGGATCGAAAGGAACAACATGCCTCAGGACAACCCCAACGACGAGGTTGCTGTGCATCAGGCTGTCCCGCACCATTCGCATGCCACGGAGAACCTTCTTCATGCCGAGGACAAGGGCTATCACAAGAGCCTGAAGCCGCGGCAGATCCAGATGATCGCCATCGGCGGCGCGATCGGCACCGGCCTGTTCCTCGGCGCCGGCGGCCGGCTCAACGCCGCCGGCCCGTCCCTGGTCATCGCCTACGCCGTCTGCGGCTTCTTCGCCTTCCTGATCCTGCGCGCCCTCGGCGAACTGGTCCTGCACCGGCCCTCGTCCGGCTCGTTCGTCTCCTACGCCCGCGAATTCTTCGGCGAAAAAGCAGCCTTCGTCTCCGGCTGGTTCTACTGGATCAACTGGGCCACCACCACCATCGTGGACATCACCGCCGCCGCCCTCTACATGAACTTCTTCGGCAACTACATCCCCTGGATGGCCGACGTACCCCAGTGGGTCTGGGCCCTGACAGCCCTCGTCGTCGTCCTCTGCCTGAACCTCGTCTCCGTCAAGGTCTTCGGCGAAATGGAATTCTGGTTCGCCATCATCAAGGTCGCCGCCCTCGTCGCCTTCCTCCTCATCGGCACCTACTTCGTCATTTTCGGCACCCCCGTCCCCGGCCAGGAAACCGGCTTCAGCCTCATCACCGACAACGGCGGGATCTTCCCCAACGGCATCCTGCCCATGATCATCCTCATGCAGGGCGTCCTGTTCGCCTACGCCTCCATCGAACTCGTCGGCACCGCCGCCGGCGAAACCGAAAACCCCGAAAAAATCATGCCCAAGGCCATCAACTCCGTGGTCTTCCGCATCGCCGTGTTCTACGTCGGCTCCGTCATCCTGCTGGCCCTGCTCCTGCCCTTCACCTCCTACCAAAAGGGCGTCAGCCCCTTCGTGACGTTCTTCGGCTCCATCGGCATCCAGGGCGTGGACGTCATCATGAACCTCGTGGTCCTCACCGCCGCCCTGTCCTCCCTCAACGCCGGCCTCTACTCCACCGGCCGGATCCTGCGCTCCATGTCCGTGGCCGGCTCCGCCCCCAAGTTCGCCCAGCGCATGAACAAAGCCGGCGTCCCCTACGGCGGCATCGCCATCACCGCCGGCGTCTCCCTGCTCGGCGTCCCGCTGAACTACCTCGTCCCCTCCCAGGCCTTCGAGATCGTCCTGAACATCGCCTCCGTGGGCATCATCGTCACCTGGGCCACCATCGTCCTGTGCCAGATCCAACTCAAACGCTGGGCAGACAAAGGCTGGCTCAAACGCCCCTCCTTCCGGATGTTCGGCGCCCCCTACACCGGCTACCTCTCCCTGCTGTTCCTCACCGGCGTACTGGTCATGGTCTTCATCGACTCACCCCTCACGCTCCTGGTCACCCTCATCGCCATCGCCCTCATGACCGCCGGCTGGTACGCCTGCCGCAAACGCATCCACGAGATCGCCGAAGCCCGCGAAGGCTTCACCGGCATGTCCCCCGTCATCGCCAACCCGACGCCCCTCAGATAGATATCCCCATCTTCACAAACAACCGCCCACCAATAACCAAAGAAAGCTCATGACACCAGAGTCTCAGTCCCCCTTGACAGCAACCGATGTCCCTTCCGATCTGGGGCAGTTCTATGACCAAAAGCTCCAGCAGACTGGCCGCGAGAGCAGCACCGCACCCTCCCGCGCGGCCCTGAAATCCGCCGGGCATGTGATTGTTGATTCGCTCGCAGCCCACGGCGTGAAACGCACCTACGTGGTTCCCGGTGAAAGCTTCCTTGACGTATTGGACGGCCTGCACAGCTCTGAGATGGAAACCATCGTGTGCCGGCACGAGGGCGGGGCGGCGTACATGGCCGAGGCCGACGGGAAAATGAACCAACTGCCGGGGGTGGCGATGGTTACCCGGGGACCTGGCGCAGCCAACGCGCACGTGGGACTGCACACGGCCTGGCAGGACTCGACGCCGATGCTCCTGTTCGTGGGCCTGATTCCGTTCGCGCACCGGGACCGTGAGGCGTTCCAGGAGTTCGACATCAAAGCCTGGTTCGATACCGGCGCCAAGCGCGTCATGGTCCTTGACCACCCGGAGCGGGCATCAGAGATCGTGGCCGAGGCTATGTTCGCCGCGATGAGTGGCCGCCCAGGACCCGTGGTGGTGGGCCTGCCGGAAGACATCATCCGGCAATTGGTCGATCCTACGCTGCACCCGGCGATCCCGGTGGCGGCCGGCGGCATGAGCAGCAGCGACGCCGTGGCCCTGAAGGCCGCGCTTGCCTCGTCCAACAAACCGCTTTTCGTAACGGGCGGCAACGACTGGACCCAGGCGGCAGCAGACCAACTGACCGCGTGGCTGGAGCGGCACCAGATTCCAGCTGCAGCGGAATGGCGCACCCAGGGAACCGTTTCCTTTGACTCCCCGTCCTACGTGGGCCCCATCGGGTACGGCCGCCCGCGCCCCACCTTCGACCTGCTCGAGGAGACCGACCTTCTGGTATTCGTGGGCACTGTCCCCGGAGACGTGATTACAGACGGATTCGTCTGCCGGCAGGACTGGAGCAAGACGAACTTTCTGGTCACCATCGACCCCTCACTGCGCGGCCGTTCGGGTCCTGTCTCGCGGCAGATCCTGGCGAAGCCGGAGGCCTTTGTCCGTGAGCTGGCCGGCATCGACCTGGAAGTCAAGGAGGAGTGGAAGGCGTGGACAGGGCGGATGAGGGCCGAACAGGAGTCATTTGCCGCGCTCCCCGCTTCCACTCCCGCGGCGGGACCGGCAAGGATGGACACCTTGATGGCGAACCTGGTGCCCAGACTGCCGGAGGACGCGCTGGTGACGTTCGGGGCGGGCGAGCACACGAACTGGGCCCACCGGTACTTTCCCACCCGCCGCTACGCTTCTATGGTCAGCGCCAGGAACGGCTCCATGGGTTACTCCATCCCCTCGGCCGTCGCAGCATCGCTGGCCGAACCGCGGCGGCGAGTGGTCACCATCGCGGGTGACGGGGAGTTCCTCATGAACGGCCAGGAACTGGCCACCGCCGCCCAGTACGGTGCCACGCCGCTGGTTATTGTCATGGACAACCAGGAGTACGGCACCATCCGCACCCACCAGGAGCGGCACTATCCCCACCGCGTGTCCGGCACCCAGCTGAAGAATCCGGACTTCGGCATGATGGCCGCGGCCTTTGGCGGTTTCGGCATTACTGTCACCGAGGACAAGGATGTTCCAGCCGCCTTGGACGCGGCCCTGGCAGCCATCGATGATGACCGCGTCTTCGCCCTCATCCATCTGGTGGTGGAACAGGGCGTCAAGGCTTACCGCTCCCCCGCCTGACAGAAAAAGGACGACGGCGGGACCTCCCGCCGTCGTCCCCGGAGACCTTCTCCATCCGGTGCTACCGGTAAAACGCACCCTCCAATCGACGGTCATCTGTTCGCCCATGATTTGCCTAAAATCGACTATGAGCATTTCCGACTCCCTCCTGCAGTTTGCCCTCGTGGCCGCCCTCCTCACGGTGATCCCGGGAATGGACACAGTGCTCGTGCTGCGTACGGCGATCAGCGGCGGCCGCGGGTCCGCCTTCGCCACCGCGGCGGGAATCTGCACAGGTACCGTCTTCTGGGGCGTAGCCGCTGCCGTCGGTGCTTCGGCCTTGCTGGCCGCCTCGGAAACAGCCTTTACCGTCCTGAAGGTCGCGGGCGCCTGCTACATGGCCTGGCTGGCTGTGACCATGATTATCCGAAGCTTCCGGCCGGGGACGACGGCGGAGGCCGGCCCCGCAGGCCCGGCCAGCTCCCGCGCTGCATGGCTTTCGGGCACCACAACCAGCCTGCTGAATCCCAAGGTCGGGGTTTTCTACATGGCCAGGATCCCGCAGTTCCTTCCGCCGGAGGCGCCGCCGCTGCTGATGGGTGTGCTGTTGCCGCTGGTCCACAACGTCGAGGGGATGGCGTGGTTCGCTGTCATCATTCTGGCAACCCACCATGCGCGCCGCTGGCTCCAGTCGCCCTCCGTGGCCAAGACCACGGACCGCGTCGCCGGCGTCGTCCTCCTGGGTTTCGCGGCAAAGATCGCCACCAGCAAAGCCTGACGCCCTATCCGGCGGGCGCCCCGCCGTCGAACGCGTGGCTCACCAGTCCCACGGTGTTTCCCTCACTGTCCCTGATGAAAGCCATCCATTCGTCCGCACCCGCAGGGCCCAGCCGTACATCATCGTGATGGAAGATCACGTGCGGTGCGCCAACCACCTCCACTCCCCCGGCCTCAAGCTCAGCCACGCGCCGCCTCACGTCCGGGACGCCAAGGTAGATCACCGCCGACGGTGCTCCCCGCTCCAGGAGCAGCCGGACGCCGTCGAGATCGAAGAACAGCAGCCCCGGCGGGTCGAAGACAGCCGCAGGCGGGCTGCCCAGCAGCCTCGAATAGAACTCTGCCGCCCGGTCAAGATCGTCGGCGTGCTGCGCGATCTGGATGAGCTTCACCAGGCCTCCTTCAGGCGTGCGTTTGGTTCCTGCCTGACATCGTCACGGGATATGCCCCCAGGGGCAAGACCCGCCAAAAACGGATAGGCTCGGAAACATGCCTTCCACAACAGACCGTCCCGGAACACGGGCGGTTCCGGCCCTGACGGCCGCCGCAGCTGCGGCAGACTTCATCCTCATCCTGACGTTCGCTGCCATCGGCCGGGACGCACATGCACGGGGTGAAACAATCATTGGAGTCCTGTCGACAGCCTGGCCTTTCCTGGGCGGCGCAGCCGTGACCTGGCTGCTGCTGCGGCTCTGGCGGCGGCCGCTCGCGCTGTGGCCGGCCGGGGTGGCGGTATGGCTGGGCACCGTTGCCATCGGGATGGCGCTGCGGGCGCTCACCGGACAGACGGTGGTCCTCCCATTTGTGGTCGTGGCGCTGCTCAGCCTGGCGGTATTCCTCCTCGGCTACCGCCTCATCATTGCCGTAGTTATCCGCCTGCGCGCACGCCGCCGCGCCTGACTCCTGCGGGGCGGCGCCACCACGGGAGCAACCAACCGTTGCCTGCCCGTGTACTGGACCGCCCATGTAATAGGCTGGCAGCACAGCTCAACAGATCCGGAAGGGTTCACAGTGATCACCGCATTCGTCCTGATCAAGACAGACGCCTCGCGTATCCCCGAAACGGCCGAGGAGATATCCTCCATTGACGGCATCAGCGAGGTCTACTCCGTGACCGGGGAATGGGACCTGATCGCCGTCGCGCGCGTGTCCCAGCATGAGGATCTGGCGGACGTCATTGCCGACAAGCTGTCCAAGGTGCCCGCTGTCGTGCACACCACCACCCATATCGCCTTCCGGGCCTACTCACAGCACGACCTCGATGCCGCCTTCGCGCTGGGGTTCGAGGAATAGCAGCACGCGAGGACACCAGACAACAGCAGAGGGGCCAGGCACCTGCAGGTGCCTGGCCCCTCCGTCGTTGATGCGTTGGGACTGTTCGGAGCTCTAGGCCCGGGAGAGGCTGACCCACTTCTCGAGCACGGCAGCGGCTGCGCCGGAGCCGATGGATTCCGCGGCCCGGTCAAGGCCAAGGTTCATGCGGTCAGTGAGCGGACCGTCAGCCTGAAGGTCGTACGCCACCAGGCCCGCCGCCGCGTTCAGCAGGACTGCGTCCCTGACCGGCCCTGTTTCCCCGGCCAGGACATTGCGGACGACCGCGGCGTTCGCCTGCGCGTCACCGCCGCGCAGCTGGTCGACAGTCGCCTGACGGATCCCCAGGTCCCGGGGCGAAAAAGTCTGCTCTGTCACTTCGCCGCCGCGGATCTCCCACACGGTGGACGGCCCGGTGGTGGTCAGTTCGTCCAGGCCGTCGCTGCCCCGGAACACGAGGCCCCGGCTGCCGCGCCGCGCCAGGACGCCAGCCACGAGCGGCGCCATGCGGGCGTTCGCCACGCCCACTGCGGACGCCTGCACCCCGGCGGGGTTGGTGAGGGGGCCCAGGAAGTTGAAGGCTGTGGGGATCGCGAGTTCGCGCCTAGGCACCGCGGTGTGGCGGAACGACGGGTGGAAGACCTGGGCGAAGCAGAAGGTGATGCCCGCTTCCTCCGCGTTCCTGGCAACGTCGGCTATGGGAAGGTCGAGCCGCACCCCCAGCGCTTCCAGGACGTCCGCTGATCCCGACGACGACGACGCCGCGCGGTTGCCGTGCTTCACGACCTTTGCGCCCGCTCCGGCACAGACCAGAGCGGCCATGGTGGAGATGTTGACGGTGTTGAGTTGGTCACCGCCGGTGCCCACAATGTCCAGCTTTTCGCCGCTGATGGAGATGGGATTGGCGTGGGACACCATGGCGTCAACGAGGCCGGCAATCTCCTCGACCGTCTCGCCCTTCGCGCGCAACGCCACCAGGAAACCGGCAATCTGGACGGGTGTGGCAGCCCCCGACATGATGGTGTCCATGGCCCATGCAGTACTGTCCGCGCTCAGGTGTTCGCCGTTCAACAGTGCCGAAATGAGGCGCGGCCAGGTGTTGCCTGCCGCCGGTGCCGATACCTGTGAAGTCACCTCCTGATGCTATCGAGGTGCCCGTCGCAAAGACCAATATGAACGTGTCCCGGAACTTTTCCGCGCGATTTCGCGTCTTTGTAGAAAAAGTCTCCGCAAAAGGCGGTTTGCGTTGGGCAAGCCGGAGTTTTACAGACATAATGTCTATGTGACATCTGCGACCCATGCCCCCAGTACCCCTGCGCACCCCACGCTGAACCGCCCGAATATGGTCTCCGTCGGGACCGTTGTCTGGCTCTCCAGCGAGTTGATGTTCTTCGCCGGTCTCTTCGCCATGTACTTCACACTCCGGTCCACTTCCGGCCAGATGTGGGCGGAAGAGACGGCTAAGCTCAACTTCCCCTTTGCGCTCGTTAACACCATCGTCCTCGTGGCAAGTTCCTTCACTTGCCAGATGGGCGTATTCGCCGCCGAAAGGCTCCAGCCGCGACGCAGCGGCGGGCCCCTCCAGTTCACCCGCTGGGGCATGAATGAATGGTTCACCCTGACCTTCCTCATGGGCGCCTTCTTCGTTGCCGGCCAGACCACGGAATACGCCATGCTGGTCTCGGAGCACGTGTCGCTGTCCTCGAACGCCTACGGATCCGCCTTCTACATGACCACCGGCTTCCACGGCCTGCACGTCATCGGCGGTCTAGTCGCCTTCCTGCTCATCATGGGCCGCTCCTTCGCCGCGAAGAAGTTCGGTCACTTCGAGGCGACCTCGGCGATTGTCACCTCCTACTACTGGCACTTCGTGGACGTCGTGTGGATTGGCCTCTTCCTGGTCATCTACGTCCTCCAGTAGCCAAGACTTTTCTCCCTCTTTCCCAAGAGAACGAATTCTAAGAAGCGGCTCATGGAGCCGACGCACGATCGAATAAAGGAACCACCACGTGAAGGCACTCTCGCAGAAGCGACGTCACCCACTGGCAGCAATAGCCCTGCTGTTGATGGGCCTCCTCCTCACTGGTGGGCTGTACGCCGTTGCCACCACCGTCAACGAGGCCAAAGCCAGCACTGCAGAGTTCACCGCCAGCGATACACAGGAAGGCGAGAAGCTCTTCGAAGCCAACTGCGCCACCTGCCACGGCATGGGTGCCAGCGGAACGCAGGACGGTCCCTCACTGGTTGGCGTCGGCGCCGCCGCTGTTGACTTCCAGGTCGGCACCGGCCGTATGCCCATGCAGATGAACGGCCCCCAGGCCTACAAGAAGCCTGCCCAGTTCAACGACACCCAGACCCACCAGCTGGCCGCGTATGTAGCGTCGCTGGGTGCGGGTCCGGCCATCCCGGCTGAGGAATTGCTGGATGAGAAGGGCAACGCCGCCGAAGGTGGCGAGCTGTTCCGCGTGAACTGCGCCATGTGCCACAACGCTGCAGCCGCTGGCGGTGCACTCACCCGCGGTAAGTTTGCCCCGGCCCTGGCCGACGTCTCGGGCAAGCACATCTACGAAGCAATGGCGACCGGACCGCAGAACATGCCGGTATTCAACGACTCGAACATCTCCCCTGAAGGCAAGCGCAACATCATCACCTTCCTGAAGCAGATTGAAGCCAACGGCTCCCCGGGCGGCGCAGACCTGGGCGCACTTGGTCCTGTTTCTGAGGGCCTGTTCGTGTGGATCGCCGGCCTGGGCGTCATCATCGCCTTCACCATCTGGCTGACGTCCCGCACGTCCTAGCCGAACCAGGCACAACAAGAACGTCCTGCTGATTGCACAGCAGGTTTGGAACTGAACATAACTCGGCAAAGGCCGAGACGAGAGAAGGATGAGGCGAATCATGGGCAACCATAGTGACGGCAGTCCGAACCACTCGGGCACCGTAGCTACGGCTGGTCAGCATGAGGTGGAGAAATTCCAGGATCCTGGACTTCCCCCGCACCGCTTGCGCCTGGCTGACACGGACCCGAAGGCCGCCAAGCGGGCAGAACGGCAGGTTGCCGCTCTCTTCGCAACCTCAGTTGTTGGCACCGTGATCTTCCTGGTGGCGTACTTCGCCATCGACCTGGGAGACGACTCAAGCATTGCCACCATCCGGCTGCAGAATGCGCTGCTCGGCATTGGCACGGCGTTCGCCATGCTCGGCATCGGCACCGGTATCGTGCACTGGGCCAAGGCCCTGATGCCGGACCACGAAGTCTCCGAGGAACGCCACGCGATCCGCACCGAGGACGACCGCCAGGCTGCGGTCCGCATCGTTGACGACATCGTGGAGGAAACGGGCATCAAGCGCCGTCCCCTCATCCGGAACACCCTGCTGGGTGCCGTGGCACTGGCACCCCTGCCGGCCCTCGCCGTCTTCGGCGACCTGGGACCGCGCCCGGACGACAAGCTGGCGCACACGATGTGGGCCCCGACTGACGGCAAGCTCAAGCGCCTCACCCGCGACCCTGATGGAACCCCCATCAAGGCCTCGGACGTCACCATCGGTTCCGCCTTCCACGTCATCCCGGAAGGCCTCAATGAACTGCACGAAGGCAAGCTCAACGAGAAGGCCAAGGCCGTCGTTCTGCTGATGCGTCTCGACCCGGCTTCGCTTAACCCGTCCGCGGGACGCGAAACCTGGGGCTACAACGGCATCGTCGCTTACTCCAAGATCTGCACCCACGTCGGCTGCCCTGTTGCCCTCTACGAGCAGCAGACGCACCACCTGCTGTGCCCGTGCCACCAGTCAACCTTCGACCTGACCCAGGAATGCAAGGTTATCTTTGGCCCGGCCAGCCGCCCGCTCCCCCAGCTGCCCATCGCAGTTGACGATGAGGGCTACCTGGTCGCCACCAGCGACTTCAAAGAACCTGTAGGACCAAGTTACTGGGAGCGTGATGAGCATGAGCGCAGCATCAACAGCTGAAGCCCCCGCCTACGTAGCCAACACCAAAGTCGGACGCTTTACTGACTTCGTCGACGAGCGCGTCGGCGGATCCGGAATCCTCCGCGAATTCGGCCGCAAGGTATTCCCGGACCACTGGTCCTTCATGTTTGGCGAGGTGGCGCTGTACTCCTTCGTCATCCTGCTCATGTCAGGAACGTTCCTGACGTTCTTCTTCGATCCGTCCATGGCTGAGACACACTACGCCGGCTCCTACACGCCGCTGAAGAACGTCGAAATGTCTGTCGCCTACAGCTCCTCGCTGGACATCTCCTTCGACGTCCGCGGCGGCCTGTTCATGCGCCAGGTCCACCACTGGGCAGCGCTGCTGTTCGTGGCCTCCGTGGCCGTGCACATGCTCCGGGTGTTCTTCACCGGCGCGTTCCGCAAGCCCCGCGAAATGAACTGGGTGGTGGGCGGTGTCCTGCTGATCCTGGCCATGGCTGCCGGCTTCACCGGTTACTCCCTCCCCGATGACCTGCTGTCCGGCAACGGCCTGCGCATCATCGACGGCGTGATCAAATCGATCCCCGTGATCGGCACCTACATCTCCTTCTTCCTGTTCGGTGGAGAGTTCCCCGGCACGGTCATCATCAGCCGCCTCTACACGCTGCACATCCTGCTCGTGCCTGCACTGATCCTGCTGATGATCGTTGTGCACCTCTTCATGGTGGTTGTCCACAAGCACACGCAGTACCCCGGCCCGGGCCGCAACGACCGCAACGTCGTTGGCTACCCGCTGGGCCCGGTCTACGCTGCGAAGGCCGGCGGCTTCTTCTTCATCGTGTTCGGTGTCATCGCCCTCATGGCCGCGTTCTTCACCATCAACCCGATCTGGAACTACGGCCCGTACGATCCCTCTCCCGTGTCCGCAGGCACCCAGCCTGACTGGTACATCGGTTGGGTTGACGGCGCCCTGCGCCTTATGCCCGGTGTGATCAGCGGCTTCCACTTCGAATACATCATCTTCGGCCACGTCCTGACCCTGAACGTGCTGCTCCCGGCACTCGTTCCGGCTGGCCTGGTGTTCACCGTGCTGTTCACCTACCCGTGGATCGAACGCTGGATCACGAAGGACAACCGTGAGCACCACGTCCTGGACCGCCCGCGCAACGCTCCCACGCGTACCGCGATTGGCATGGCCGGCTTCACGTTCTACTGCGTCATGTGGGCAGCCGCCAGCTCCGACCTCATTGCGACACACTTCCACGTGGCGCTGAACGACGTCACGTACTGGCTGCGTGCGCTGTTCTTCATCGGGCCGGTCATCGCGTTCGTCGTCACCAAGCGTGTGGCTCTGGCCCTGCAGCGCAAGGACCGCGAAATCGCCCTCCACGGCCGCGAGACCGGACGTATTGTCCGCCTCCCGCACGGTGAGTTCATCGAGGTGCACGCTCCGCTCGACGAGTACAAGCGCTACAAGCTTGTTGGCTTCGAGTCGCTCGCACCGCTTCCGGCCCAGCCGAACGAGCACGGTGTGGTGACCCGCAAGGAAAACCGCCGCGCCAAGCTGTCCCGCTGGTTCTTCGAGGACAGGGTTGCCCCGGCAACCCCCGCCGAACTGGAAGCAGGCCACGGCCACCACGAAGCCGTCGAAGCCGGCGCGGGACAGAAGACCCTGAGCCACTAGGAGCCAGGCCACTAAGAGCCAGGCCACCAGGCAACAGCGCTTCACCCAAGCAACACACAGAAAGGGCCCGGTCCAACAGGACCGGGCCCTTTCTGCATGCCATTCCGGGTGCCAAACGGGCTGCCGTGAGGCTGAAGGAAGCGGCAGCCAGCCAGGCTACTGCTGCCGGTAACCCGACGCGTAGTTCCGGGTGGGCCGTACGCCGGGCCGCTGCAGCGGCACCCACAGCTTGTACCTGTCGGCGCGGTAGTAGGACACCGAGTAGTCCACCATCGACCTGGCGACGAAGGCATGCCGCTGGATCTTCAGCAGCGGCGCGCCGATTTCAACGTTGAGCAGCCGAGCGGTGGAGGGCGACGCGGCCGTGGCCTCGATCATGTCCTCGCCCCATTCCATGACCAGGCCGAACTGTTCGCTGAGGACGTTGTACAGCGATGTCGGCGGCTCACCGTCGAGAAGCCCTGGAACCCGGTGGGCCGGGATGAAGTTCTCATCCACGCTCATTGGCTCGTTATCGGCCAGCAGGAGGCGGCGGAAGCGCACCAGGGGTGTTCCCTCCTCCAGCTGAAGTTCGCGGGCCAGGAAGGCGCTGGCGGCGATCTGTTCAAAGCTCAGCACCTTGGCGGCCGGCACCATGCCACGGCGCTGCATCTCCTCGCTGTAGGAGGTCAGCTTGACCTGGAGATCGAGCTTCGGTTTCCGCACGAAGGTGCCCAGACCAACCACCCGCTCGATGACTTCCTCCCCCACCAGGGCGTCGATGGCCTGGCGGACGGTCATCCTGGCGAGGCTGAAACGTTCGGCCAGGTCACGCTCGGAGGGCAGCGCCGAGCCCGGCGGGCAGGAGGTCGCGATGTAGGTCCTAAGGATCTCACGGAGCTGGACGTAAATCGGCGTCCCGCTGGTCCTGTCTATTTCACCGGCAATGCCGGCCACGTTAGCCGCCATGGCGGACGCTCCTGTATTGCATGCTCACAGTTCAAGGGTAAGCCAACCCGGCCACAGGTCTAGACCAGGGCCGGACCCCGGGAAGATTGACGGCGCAGGGGCCGATATTCTTAGAGGCGAACTAATACGAAAGACAATGGAGGGTTCCCCCAATGTGCCATCCTGTCCAAGACGAAGGAGTCCAGTTGCCCGTTCGTAAGGCAATCGTTTCTGCGGCCATCGGCCTGCACGCCAGGCCGGCAGCGGTGTTCGTCCGCGCGGTCACGGAGACAGGCTTTCCGGTCACCATCCGCAAGGACGGGATCGATGCGGTTGACGCCCGTTCCCTGCTCGAGGTCATGACTGCAGACTTCAACTACGGCTGCGAAGTCGAACTTGCAGTCAAGGAATCAGCCCTGCCGGCGGGCAAGAGCCTGGGTGAAGCGGAGGCGGCGCTGTCCGGTCTGGTCGAGCTGCTGGCGTCACAGAAGGCCAGCTAGGGCGGGACTAGAGACAAGAAGAACGACGGCGGGCCCCACCAAAAAGGTGGGGCCCGCCGTCGTTCTTGGTACTGAAACGCTTAGTGTGCGTGGTCTCCGCGGCTGTACTCGTAGACCCAGCCCACGAGGGCCACCAGTGCCATGCCACCGGCGATGAAGACGATCCAGAAGCCTACGGCCAGGCCGAGGAATCCTGCTGCGCAGGACAGGCCCAGGACCAGCGGCCACCAGCTCCAGGGGCTGAAGTGGCCCTGCTCGCCGGCGCCTTCGTGGATTTCCGCGTCAGCACGGTCCTCGGGACGCATGCCCACGCGCTTGCCGGTGAACCCGAGGTAGGCACCGATCATGCCCGCGAGGCCACCTACAAGGAGGATCCCCAGGATGCCGACCCACTCAGACCAGTTGGTGAGGAAGCCGTAGATGATGGAAACCGGAACGAAGAAGAAAACTCCTGCTCCAAAAATCCATGACTCGATTCTCATTGCGCGGCATCCTTCTGATCGGCGTTACCGAGCACGCTTGCTGCAGGTGCCGGCGACTCAACGGTGTGTGACTGGGAGAGCTCAGGGTGGTGCAGGTCCAGCGCCGGACGCTCCGAGCGGATGCGCGGCAGGGACGTGAAGTTGTGCCGCGGCGGCGGGCAGGACGTGGCCCACTCCAGCGAGGCGCCGAAGCCCCACGGATCGTCAACCTGAACCTTTTCGGCGCTGCGTGCGGTGATGTACACATTCCAGAAGAACGGAATCAGGGACGCACCCAGGACGAACGAGGCAATGGTGGAGAACTGGTTCATCCAGGTGAAGTTGTCCTCCACCAGGTAGTCGGCGTAGCGGCGGGGCATGCCCTCGACGCCGAGCCAGTGCTGGATCAGGAACGTGCCGTGGAAGCCCAGGAACAGGAGCCAGAAGTGGATCTTGCCGAGGCGTTCGTTGAGCATCTTGCCCGTCCACTTCGGCCACCAGAAGTAGAAGCCGGCGAACATCGCGAACACCACGGTGCCGAAGACCACGTAGTGGAAGTGTGCCACCACGAAGTAGGAGTCGGAGACGTGGAAGTCCAGCGGCGGGGAGGCCAGGATGATGCCGGTCAGGCCGCCGAAGAGGAACGTGATGAGGAAGCCGATGCTCCACAGCATGGGGGTCTCAAAGGTGATGGAACCGCGCCACATGGTGCCGATCCAGTTGAAGAACTTCACGCCGGTGGGGACCGCGATGAGCATGGTCATGAAGGAGAAGAACGGCAGTAGCACGGAGCCTGTGACGTACATGTGGTGCGCCCACACGGTCACGGACAGGGCAGCGATCGCGATGGTCGCGTAGACCAGGCCCTTGTAGCCGAAGATCGGCTTGCGGCTGAAGACCGGGAAGATCTCGGACACGATGCCGAAGAACGGCAGGGCGATGATGTACACCTCGGGGTGGCCGAAGAACCAGAACAGGTGCTGCCAAAGGACGGCGCCGCCGTTTTCCGGATCGAAGATGTGGGCACCGAAGCGGCGGTCCGCGCCGAGGGCGAAGAGTGCTGCGGCCAGCGGCGGGAACGCCATCAGGACCAGGATGGCCGTAACGAGGGTGTTCCAGGTGAAGATCGGCATGCGCCACATGGTCATGCCGGGGGCACGCATGCAGATGATGGTGGTGATGAAGTTGACCGCGCCCAGAATGGTGCCGAAGCCGGACAGTGCCAGGCCGAAGACCCAGAGGTCACCGCCGACGCCGGGGCTGAAGGTGGTGTTGGAGAGCGGTGCGTAGGCGAACCAGCCGAAGGACGCAGCACCCTGGGGGGTGATGAACCCGGACACGGCAATGGTGGAGCCGAACAGGAAGAACCAGAAGGCCAGCGCGTTCAGTCGCGGGAACGCGACGTCCGGTGCACCGATCTGCAGGGGCATGATCACGTTCGCGAAGCCGGCAAAGAGCGGGGTGGCGAACATGAGCAGCATGACCGTGCCGTGCATGGTGAACAGCTGGTTGTACTGTTCCTTGGTCTGCAGGATCTGCATGCCGGGTTCGAAGAGCTCGGCGCGGATCAGCAGGGCCATCACGCCGCCGAAGCAGAAGAACACGAAGGACGCGATCAGGTACATGTACCCGATGGTCTTGTGGTCCGTGGAGGTGATCCAGTTGACGACGATGCGCCCCTTGGATTTGGGAACTACGGGAGCCTCAAGGATCCCGGGGGTCTGGGTGTAAGTAGCCACTTCGCTTCCCTTACTTCGTAACGTTCAGGTTCGGGTTGCGGTCATACTCTTCGCCGAGCAGGCCCGTGTTGCCGTCCTGGCGCAGCTGGTTCATGTGAGCCTGGAATTCGGACTCGGAAACAACCTTGACGCGGAACAGCATTTCGGAGTGGTACTCACCGCAGAGCTCGGCGCACTTGCCGTCGTAGGTGCCCTCTTTGGTGGGGGTGAACCGGATGTAGTTGGTCTTGCCCGGGATCATGTCCCTCTTCTGCAGGAATGCAGGAACCCAGAAGGAGTGGATCACGTCGCGTGAGTTCAGTTCCAGGTCAACGGACTTGTTGACGGGCAGGTACAGCGTCGGGAGCTTCTCCTTGTCGATCGCTTCACCCGTCAGGTGCGCCTGAACGCCGGCCTCGTGGAGGTCCTCGGTGACGACGTCGCCCTTTTTGTAGTTGAAGTCCCAGGCCCACTGCTTGCCGCGGACGTCCACTACGACGTCGGCGGGCTGCGAGCGGTCATCGATCGCCTGCTGGTCACGGTCGGTGAAGTAGAAGAACACCAGGACCATGAACAGCGGGATGGTCAGGTAGAAGACCTCGAGGGGCAGGTTGAAGCTGGTCTGCCGCGGGAAACCCACGGTGCCCTTGCGGCGGCGGTAGGCCACGAGGCACCAGACGATCAGGCCCCACGTGATGATGCCCACCACGAGGGCGGCAATCCATGAGTTGACCCAGAGGTCCATGATGCGGTCAGTGTGATTGGTGGTGCCACGCTCGGTGGGCAGCCACCCCTTCTCTACCTCTGGCGAACATCCAGTCAAAACCAACGCGCCGGCAGTTGCCAAGCCAGTGATCGTAGTGATCGTTTTGCGTCGGCTGCCGGTTCGGTTCTGCGAACTCACAGACGGCCCTTCCTACTTGTTGCTGTTGCCAGGGCGGAGAAAAGCTTCCCGGGCACACTAAAAGTTTTACTACTCGGTGTAGAGCTTACCGCTCCCCGCAGGTTTTCGCCCACATGTCCCCACCGTGTGGCGGCGCCGGTTTTCACCGGCGCCGCCAAGAGGTTCAGGAAGGGCCACTGACCCTTTAGTGGAACGAATCACCGCAGGCGCATGAGCCGCCCGCATTCGGGTTGTCGATGGTGAAGCCCTGCTTGGAGATGGTGTCCTCAAAGTCAATGCTGGCTCCGCTGAGGTACGGGACGCTCATCTTGTCGACGACGACCTCGACACCGTCGTAGTCGCGTACCGCGTCGCCTTCAAGGAGGCGCTCGTCAAAGTACAGCTGGTAAATGAGGCCGGAGCAGCCGCCCGGCTGCACGGCCACGCGGAGGCGAAGATCGGTGCGGCCTTCCTGCTCCAGGAGGCTGCGGACCTTGCCTGCTGCAACGTCCGTCAGCTGAACCTCGTGGCTCGCCAGTTCGTCACTGGCAGTGCCGGTGGGTTCGGTGCTGTTTTCATTGGTCGTAGTGCTCATTGGCCTACCTTACTAACGACGGTTGTGGCTGCCCCGCTTGCACGGTGCCTGCCCCTACGGAAACGGTACGGGCTATAGCTACATGCTACGTCGATCCGGCGCGGAGCTCTAACTTCAGGCGTAACCCTCACAGGCCCTGCATTGTTCCCAGCCAGCCGCTTACCGGAGGCCTTCAGCGTTCAGCCGCGCCAGGAGCAGGGCCTCGGCCACCACCGCGTTGCGGAAGTCCCCCAGGTGCAGCGACTCGTTGGCTGAATGGGCGCGCGAATCAGGGTCCTCCACGCCCGTCACGAGGATCTGGACCTCGGGGTACAGCTCGGTCAGGTCACTGATGAACGGAATGGAGCCGCCGATGCCCATTTCCACGGCCGGAACGCCCCAGGCTTCGCCGAGCGCCCACATAGCGAGGCCGGCAGCTGAGGAACCTGTGTCCGTCTGGAAGGCGTTGCCGCTCTCCCCCGGAGTGAAGGTCACCCGGGCGCCGAACGGTGCGTGGGTTTCCACGTGCCGGCGCACTGCTTCCATTGCTTCCGCCGGGTCCTGGCCAGGGGCCAGCCGCAGGCTGAACTTGGCCCGGGCGCGGGGCAGCAGGGTGTTGGAGGCAACGCTGACGGCGGGCGCGTCGAAGCCGATGATCGACAGGGCCGGCTTGGTCCACAGCCGTGACGCGATGGTGCCCGTGCCGGCCAGCCGGACGCCGTCGAGCACTGAAGCGTCCGCCCGGTATTCCTCTTCGGTCAGATCCACGCCGGTTTCATCCCGGCTCACCAGGCCCTCAATGGCCACGCTCCCCTGGTCGTCGTGCAGCGTCGCGATCAGGCGCGAGAGCAGAGTGGGGGCATCCAGCACGGCACCGCCGAACATTCCCGAATGCACGGCATGCTCAAGGACCTGCACCTCGATGGTTCCGTCGACCAGCCCGCGCAGGCTCGTGGTGAGCGCCGGCACGCCCACCTTCCAGTTACTGGAGTCGGCCACCACAATGACATCGGCGCGGAGCAGTTCACGGTGGGCTTCCAGGAACGTCCTGAAGGTCGGCGAGCCGGCCTCTTCCTCCCCTTCGAAGAACAGCGTCACGCCAAGCCCGAATTCATCGCCGAGCACCTTGGTGACGGCGCCGAAGGCGGCGACGTGGGCCATGATCCCGGCCTTGTCGTCCGCCGCGCCGCGCCCGTAGAGGCGCCCGTTGCGTTCGACGGCGGTAAAGGGCTCGGACTCCCACAGCGCCGGATCACCGGGCGGCTGGACGTCGTGGTGGGCGTAGAGAAGGATGGTCGGCTTGCCGGGGGCGGCCTCGCGGCGTGCCACGACGGCGGGCCCGCCGGGGGTGCCGTCTTCCTTGTCGCACCGCAGGATCCGGACATCCCCGATGCCCGCCGTCCGCACCAGGCTGGCGACAGCCTCGGCACTGGCGTCCAGCGGTGCGGGGTCAAAGCTGGGCCAGGCAATGCCGGGTATGGCCACCAGGTCCTTCAGCTGTGCAACTGTGGCGTCGAAGTCCGCCTCAACGGCGGTCCGCAGGGCATCGGTGTCGATGCCGGCCGCTGTCCCCCCAAATTGCTGGGCGCCGTGCTGTCGCGGGGTCGCCGCGGAAAATGTAGTCATGGCCAAACACTACCTGTGTCACACGCCACAACATGCATTGCCGCCAGCGGTCGCCGGACGCCGCGCCATGGCGTGCCGCGGGCAGCCGGGCATGACCGGGGGCACAGCCCGCCAAGGTATTCTGTTGTGGTGTTCGGACGTAAAAAGGAAGCGCCAGCGGCGCAGGATGTAGTTGACCAGCAGGCTGCCGAGGCAGCCGCGATAGCGGGCAAAGGCGCGCCCACGCCCAAGCGCAAAACACAGGAAGCGGCCCGCAAGCGCCCCCTCGTGCCGGAGGACCGGAAGGCCTCCAAGGAAGCGGAGCGTGCCGCCGCCCAGGAGCAGCGCCTGAAGATGCGCCAGGCAATGGACACCGGCGACGAACGGTTCCTGCCGATCCGCGACAAGGGCCCGCAGAAGCGGTTCGCACGGGATTACGTGGACGCCCGCTTCAACCTGGGCGAGTACCTGATGTTTGGCGCCCTGGTGTTTGTGGTGGTCTCCCTCGTGGTGCCGTCCAACAGCGACATGATGATTTACGTGCTGGGGGCCTTCTGGGTGATGTTCCTGGCTGTATTCGTGGACGCGTTCATCCTGTCCCGCAAACTCCGCAAACGCCTCGCAGAAAAGTTCGGCGAAGTTGAGCGCGGCACCGTTTGGTACGGCACCATGCGTTCGCTGCAGTTCCGGAAGCTTCGCCTCCCCAAGCCCCTGGTACGCCGCGGGCAGTACCCGTCCTGATTCCTCGTTTTCCTCCAATGGCACAGGCCACCGGAGGGCGGTCCCGGACGTAAAACACAGCAGCCCGGCGGTGATACCGCCGGGCTGCTGTGTTTAACGTGCGAACCAGGTTCAACGTGCGAATTAGCGGTTTCTCGACAGTTCCTTATTGATCCGTGCTGCCCAGAACGGCCCCTCGTACAGGAAGGCGGTGTAACCCTGGACCAGGGTGGCGCCGGCGTCCAGGCGGTCCTGGACGTCAGTGGCGGTCTCCACGCCGCCCACGGAAATAAGTGTCAGCCGGTCCTGGGTGACCGACTTCAGCCGGCGCAGCACTTCCAGCGAACGGCTTTTCAGCGGAGCCCCTGACAGGCCCCCGGCACCGCATGCCTCCACCTTGTCTGCTGCAGAATCCAGCCCGTCGCGGCCGATGGTGGTGTTGGTGGCAATGATTCCGTCCAGGCCCAGGTCCATCGCCAGGCGGGCGACGTCGTCGATGTCCTCATCGGTGAGGTCAGGGGCGATCTTGACCAGCAGCGGGACATGCCGGCCTGCGGACTTGTCCGCCTCCTCCCCCACTGCCTTCAGCAGCGGCCGAAGCGTCTCCACGTTCTGCAGGAGCCGGAGCCCCGGCGTGTTCGGCGAGCTGACGTTCACCACGAGATAGTCCGCCGCCGGGGCGAGACCGCGGGCGCTGATGAGGTAGTCCTCCACGGCGTCCTCGAGCTCCACCACCTTGGTCTTGCCAATGTTGACGCCGATCACGGGCCGCACCTTGGCATGGCGCCGCTGCAGCGCAGCCCGGGCGGACTTCAGCCGCGGAGCCACGGCAGAGGCGCCGTCGTTATTGAATCCCATCCGGTTGATGACGGCCCGGTCCTCAATCAGCCGGAACAGCCTGGGCTTTTCGTTGCCGGGCTGGGCCTGGCCGGTGATGGTACCCACTTCGACGTGGCCGAATCCGAGCTCCATCAGGGCTTCGATTCCGTGGCCCTCCTTGTCGAAGCCGGCGGCCAGCCCGAACGGGGATGGGAAGGTCAGGCCGAGCGCATGCGTCTGCAGGGACGCTGGCGGCGCCGTGAACCGTTCCAGCAGCCGTCCTGCTCCCACGGAATGGACCAGCCGGATTCCCTTGAAACCGATCTTGTGGGCGCGTTCGGCGTCCATCCATGAAAAGGCCAGCCTGAAAAAAGTGGGGTATACGCGCATGCCTCTAGTTTTCCGTCTTCTCGGGTGCAGACCAAATTCCTACCTGCAGACCAAACCGGGCTGACATAACGCCACCCGGGACGGGATTCTAGAGCCTACGCTGGTGCCATGGAGTGGCAGAGCGACATTCTGGGGCCGGGCTTCGAGTCCTGCGCCTTCGAAGCCGCGGGCCGGGACGGCGTCCGACGCCAGGCCACGCTGGTCCGCTTCACTCCACCGGACGGTCCGGACGTCCGTATCGCCGGGCCCCGCCGGGCAGTGCTCTTCCTGCACGGCTGGAGCGACTACTTCTTCAACATTGAGCTGGCACGGTTCTGGGACGCGCAGGGCTTCGAATTCTTTGCCCTGGACATGCACAACCACGGCCGAAGCCTTCAGCCGGGCACCCACGGCGGTTACGTCGCGGACTTGGAAAACTACGACGCCGAGATCGGCACCGCGGCCGGTATGATCGCCGAGTCCGGCGGTGCAGGACCCGAGCAGCTCGCGCTCATGGGGCATTCCACGGGCGGCCTCGTGGCAGCCCTGTGGGCCAGCCGCAACCCCGACGCCGTTTCCCAGCTCGTCCTGAACAGTCCCTGGCTCGAAATGCACGGCAGCGCCCTGGTCAGGCGGGCGGCCTGGACCATGGTGGAGCCGATCGCCCGCCTGCGGCCGGAGGCGGTGATCAGGCTGCCGGAGCGAGGCTTCTACTGGCGGAGCATCAGCAGTTCGGCCGAAGGCGAGTGGACGCTGGACGCTGCCTTCCGGCCGCCCCTGGCCTTTCCGGTGCGCGCCGCCTGGCTCAGTGCCATCCTCGCCGGGCAGGCCAAGGTGGCACGCGGCCTGGGCATCGAAGTCCCCATCCTGGTCCTGCTCTCGGCGGCGAGCGAGAACGGCATGGTGTGGAATGAGGAAATGCGCCGCACGGACGCCGTGCTGGACGTCAACACTATTGCCGCCCGTGCCTTGTCACTGGGCCGGAGCGTCACGGTAGAGCGCATCGACGGCGCCCTTCACGACGTGTTCCTGTCCCGCGCCGACGTGCGGGCCGAAGCCTACCGGCGCCTGGCCCAATGGATCAGGGGTTACGCCGCCTGATTCGGGTACAGGGTGTCCAGTACCGCGACTCCAGCACCGAGGAACCTAGAGGGCCTGGGCGGCGTCCACTGCCCCGCCGTACCGGCGGTCCCGCTGGGCATAGATCTCCACTGCGTCCCACAGGGTCCGGCGGTCGACGTCGGGCCACAGCGTGTCCAGGAAGACGAACTCCGCGTACGCCGACTGCCACAGCATGAAGTTGGACAGACGCTGCTCACCTGAACTGCGGATGAAGAGGTCAACGTCGGGAAGGTCCGGCTCGTCGAGGTACTTTTGGATCGTCTTTTCGGTGATGGCGCCGGGCTTGAGCCTGCCGTCGGCCACGTCGCGGGCAATGGCGGACACAGCGTCCGCGATTTCCGCCCGGCCGCCGTAGTTCACGCACATGGTCAGCGTGCAGGTGCTGTTTCCGGCGGTGTACGCCTCCGCCTCCTCCAGTTCGCGGATCACTGACCCCCAAAGCCGGGGACGCCGCCCGGACCAGCGGATCCGCACGCCCCACTCGTCCAACTGGTTGCGCTGCCTGCGCAGCACCTCCTTGTTGAACCCCATCAGGAAGCGGACTTCCTCGGGAGAGCGGCGCCAGTTTTCCGTGGAGAAGGCGTACACGCTGACGTACTCGATGCCGAGTTCAATGGCGCCGGCCACCACATCCAGCAGTGCGGGCTCCCCCGCCTTGTGGCCCTCGATGCGCGGCAGTCCGCGCTGGTTGGCCCACCTGCCGTTGCCGTCCATCACGATGGCCACGTGCCGGGGCACGAACTCGGCCGGAATCGACGGCGGAACCGCCCCCGACTGGTGCGGGTACGGGGCCACCACCGGAGCAGTGCGGCGCCGGGCAGGACTGGTCTTCTTTCCCAAGGACACTGTTAGGTACGCTCCACATGTTTGAGGGATTTCAGGACACGCTCGAGGTGCCACTGCAAATAGCTTGCCACCAGGCCCGCGGATTCGCGGCGGTGGACCGGAAGGGAGGCGTCCGCCGTCGGCCAGTCCCCGGTGAGCAGCGCACCCAGCAGGGAGACCGTTTCCGGTGCCGGCGCCGGTGACCCCGGCGGGCGGCAGTCGCCGCAGACCATGCCGCCCAGCGGAGCGGAGAAGGCGGTGTGCGGTCCGGACGCGCCGCAGCGCGCACAGTCCGTGAAGCTGGGCGCCCAGCCTCCGGTTGACAGAGCCCGCAGCAGGTAGGAATCCAGGATGAGCTCCGGCGCGTGGTCCCCGCGGCTCAACGAGGCCAGGGCGCCGACCAGCAGGTTGTACTGGGCCGTCCCGGCTTCGCCGTCGACGTCGGTCAGCTTTTCGGCGGTTTCGGTCATGGCCGCGGCCACCGTGTAACGCCCATAGTCGGCGGCGATGTTGCCCCCGTACGCCCCTTTCGCGACGGCCTGCGTCACGATGTCGAGGGTCTTGCCGGACACGAGCTGCAGGTCTGCCACCATGAAGGGCTCCAGGCGGGCGCCGAAGCGGCTGGTGGTCCGCCGGATCCCCCTGGCCACCGCCCTGACCTGGCCGTGGTGCTTGGTCAGCAGGGTGATGATGCGGTCCGCCTCACCCAGCTTGTGGGTGCGCAACACCACGGCGTCGTCGCGGTAGCTGCGCGCTGCAAATGATTGGACCACGCTTTATCTTCCCATTGACTCCATGAAACAGCTCAGCCGCCGAAACAGCTCAGCCGCCGAAAACAGCTGCGCCGCCGGTGGGGACCGGCGGCGCAGCTGTCAGGAAGCTCAGGCCTGGGCGTCCCGGATGGCCCGGTTCACCGCGGAGATGACTGCCTTCAGGGCGGACGTGCTGGTGTTGGCGTCGATGCCGACGCCCCACAGGACGCGCTCTCCCACGGCGCATTCGACGTAGGCCGCGGCGAGGGCGCTGCCGCCTTCTGACAGGGCGTGCTCGCTGTAGTCCAGCACGCGCACGTCCACGCCGTCCTGGCCGAGGATGTCCAGCAGCGCGGCGATGGGGCCGTTGCCGGTTCCCGTGCGGTTGACGTGCGTGCCATCCACACCCAGCGCGGCATGCAGGGTCATGGAGCCGTCCTCATCGGTTTCGGTTTTCACCGAGCCGAGGGAGTACCGGCCCCACTGGCTTTCCGCCTTCGCAGAGGGCAGGTACTCGTCCTGGAACAGCTGCCACAGCTGTGCACCGCTGACCTCGCCGCCCACGGTGTCCGTGCGCTTCTGGATGACGCCGGAGAATTCGATCTGCGCCCGCCGCGGCAGGTCCAGGCTGTGCTCGCTCTTCAGCAGGTAGGCCACGCCGCCCTTGCCGGACTGGGAGTTGACGCGGATCACGGCCTCGTAGCTGCGGCCGAGGTCCTTCGGGTCCACCGGCAGGTACGGCACCTGCCAGGTGACGTCGCTGACGTCCTTGCCCGCGGCTGCGGCATCCTTCTCCAGGGCTTCGAGGCCCTTCTTGATGGCGTCCTGGTGTGACCCGGAGAACGCGGTGAAGACGAGGTCGCCGCCGTAGGGTGCACGCTCCGCCACGGGCAGCTGGTTGCAGTACTCCACGGTGCGCCGGACGTCGTCGATGTCGGAGAAGTCGATCATCGGGTCGACGCCCTGCACGAACATGTTCAGGCCGAGGGTCACCAGGTCCACGTTGCCGGTCCGCTCGCCGTTGCCAAACAGGCAGCCCTCGATGCGGTCGGCGCCGGCCTGGTAGCCCAGCTCGGCCGCGGCCACACCGGTGCCGCGGTCGTTGTGCGGGTGCAGGGAGAGAATGATGCCCTCGCGCGGGTGCAGGTGGCGGCTCATCCACTCGATGGAGTCCGCGTAGACGTTCGGGGTGGCCATCTCCACAGTGGCGGGCAGGTTGATGATCACCTGGCGGTCGGCGGACGCCTCAAAGACGTCGGCGACGGCGTTGCAGACGCGGACCGCGTACTCCAGCTCGGTGCCCGTGAAGGACTCCGGCGAGTACTCGTAGGTGATGTGGGTGTCGCCCAGTGTTTCTTCGTACTTCTTGCAGAGGCGGGCGCCCTGCAGGGCGATGTCCAGGATGCCGTCCTCGTCCTGGTTGAACACCACGCGGCGCTGCAGGACGGACGTGGAGTTGTACAGGTGAACGATGGCCTGCTTGGCGCCCACCAGCGACTCGTAGGTCCGCTCGATGAGGTGTTCGCGGGCCTGGGTCAGCACCTGGATGGTGACGTCATCCGGGATGTGGTTGCCCTCGATCAGCTGGCGGACGAAGTCGAAGTCGGTCTGGGACGCGGAGGGGAAGCCGACCTCGATCTCCTTGTAGCCCATCCGGACCAGCAGGTCGAACATCTTCATCTTGCGGGCCGGGCTCATGGGGTCGATCAGTGCCTGGTTGCCGTCCCGCAGATCAACCGCGCACCAGCGCGGGGCCGTGGTGATGATCTTGTCCGGCCAGGTGCGGTCCGGCAGGTCGACCTTGATCTGGTCCTGGAAAGGGATGTAGCGGTGGACCGGCATTCCCGAGGGCTTCTGTGCGTTTCGCATTAATCTGGCCTTTTCTGTGATTCCTGAGTGAAAGGGTGGCCGGGCAACACGGACTCCGCGACGAGGGTGGGCCTGCGCTAGATCGCGTCTGAGGCCTCGCCGCGGCAGCTAAGAAGAAGGAGCTCTGCACGCACCATTTCACAGTAACACGGGTGCGTAAGATGAAGGAGCAACACCCCCAGCAACGTCCACCATGCAGACGCTGCACCGGTGAAAGTGCCGGTCGCAGCACGTCATCAAAGGAGCTCCTGTGCCAATTTCGGGGATCGCCCTGTCAAACATCGACCGCAGCGTGAGGCCACAGGACGACCTCTACCAGCATGTGAACGGCGCCTGGCTGAAGGAGACCGCCATCCCTGACGACCGTGCGCTGGAAGGCACATTCACAGCCCTGCGCGACGGCTCCGAGCTCGCAGTCCGGGAAATCATCGAGGAAGCCGCTGCCAAGGGGGCCGAGGCCAGCGGGATCGAACGGAAGATCGGCGACCTCTACAGCAGCTTCATGGATGAGGCAGCCGTGGAGGCCAGGGGCATGGACCCCATCCGCGGACGCCTGGCCGAGGTCTTCGCCACCGCCAGCATCGACGAACTGCTGGCGCTGGCCGGCCGGCTCTTCCGTGCCGACGTGTCCGGACTCTTCTACATCTACCCGGCACCCGACGCCGGCAACCCCGACCGCGTTCTGCTGTACACGGGGCAGGGCGGCCTCGGGCTGCCCGACGAGTCCTATTACCGCGAGGAGAAATTCGCCCCCGTGGTGCAGTCCTACCGGGAGTACGTGGGCACCATGTTCGGCCTGGCCGGCGTGGCCGATCCCGCAGGAGCCGCGGCCCGGGTGGTGGCACTGGAGACCGCCCTCGCCTCGCACCACTGGGACAACGTCACGCTCCGTGACCCGCAGAAGACCTACAACCTGAAGTCGGCGGACGAGGCACGCGAGCTGTTCCCGCTGCTGGACACATGGTTCGAGGCCGCGGACATCGCCCCGGAGAAGCGGCAGGAGATCGTGGTCAGCACCCCTGACTTCTTTGCCGGCGCCGCCGCACTGCTGTCCTCCGAGTCGCTGCCGGTGTGGCAGGAATGGCTCGCCCTGCGCGTCATCAACTCGGCAGCCCCCTACCTGTCGTCCCCCTTTGTGGACACGAACTTTGCCTTCTACGGCACCACCATCAGCGGCACCCCCAGGAACAAGGACCGCTGGAAGCGTGGCGTCGCCGTCGTCGAGGCGGCACTGGGCGAGGCCGTCGGCCAGATCTATGTGGCCCGGCACTTCCCGGAGGGCCACAAGGCCCGCATGCAGACCCTCGTGGCGAACCTGATCGAGGCCTACCGGCAGAGCATCAGCGGGCTGGAATGGATGGGCGAGGACACCAAGGCCGAGGCGCTCCGGAAACTGGCGGCGTTCCGCGCGAAGATCGGATTCCCCGACGAGTGGATCGACTACACGGCAGTGGTGATCGACCCCGCCGACCTGCTCGGGAACGTCGAACGGGCCCACAACGCCGACGTCGACCGGCACCTTGACGAGGTGGGCAAGCCGGTGGACCTCAACAAGTGGCTCATGACGCCGCAGACGGTCAACGCCTACTACCACCCGATGCTCAATGAGGTCGTCTTCCCGGCCGCCATCCTCCAGCCGCCGTTCTTCACCGCCGACGCCGACGATGCGGTGAACTATGGCGGCATCGGGGCCGTGATCGGGCACGAGATCGGCCACGGCTTCGATGACCAGGGCTCACAGTTCGACGGCAAGGGCGAGCTGCGCAACTGGTGGACCGAGGACGACCGCAAGGCCTTCGAAGCCCTGACCGGCCGCCTCGTGGACCAGTTCAACGCACTGTCCCCCTATGCCGCGCCCGGCCACAACGTCAACGGCAAGCTCACTTTGGGCGAGAACATCGGCGACCTGGGCGGGCTCACCATTGCGCACAAGGCCTACCGCCTCAGCCTTGATGGCCAGGAACCAGAGGTGCTCGACGGGCTGACGGGTGAACAGCGCTTCTTCGCTTCCTGGGCGGCCGGCTGGCGCCAGGTGATCCGCACGGAAGAAGCCGTCCGGCGGCTGGCCACTGACCCGCACTCCCCCAACGAATTCCGCACCAACGCCATTGCCAAGAACCTGGACTCCTTCCACGCCGCATTCGGCGTCACGGAGGAGGACGGGATGTGGATGCCTCCGGCGGAGCGCGTCAGCATCTGGTGAGCGCAGAAATGCCGGGCCGCCCCCCGTTCGGGGCGGCCCGGCATTTTCTTTGCAACAATATCGGCGGTCAGCCAGTGCACGATCAGCTACTGCACGAGCACCTTCTGCACTATCAGCTACTGCACGAGCACCTTCTGCACTATCAGCTACTGCACTATCAGCTCGGGGTTTGCCTGCTGGCAGACGGTGTCGCTGGCTGTCTGGTTGACGATGTCCTTGGGAACGGTGGTCTTGCCGAACTTCGTTCCGGACGGGAAGTCGGAACCGAGGTACAGCTGCACGCCCGCGACGCCGGAGGATGGCGCCACCTGGGCGGCCGGAATACCGAACAGGGCAGCAACATCGGCGGCAACGTCCGCGAACTCGGGTCCGTAGTACACCATGGTCTGTGCCGTCGTGTCGGCCTCCAGCTGGCCCACCTGGGTGAAGCCGCCGGCCACCACGGCGTCAACGATTTCCTGGGTCCGGGTGGGTGAACCGGTTCCGTTTGCCACGGTGATGGGCTGCAGCGCCCTGTCGTACGGCGCCGCGGTCGCGGTGGGCTTGGGCGGGGCCGACGGCGTGGAGCTCGCCGAAGGCTTGGGCGTGGCCGACGGCGACGGGGTTTCTTTCCCGTCCGGGTCCGTCAGGTCGACGTCCTTCCGCAGCGCGGCGAACAGCTGTGAGGCGGCAGGCTGCGCAGCTTCCAGCCGGTTGGGATCGCTTGCCGCAGGGACGGTCGGTGTCGCAACAAATGCGACCTTTCCGACGTCGATCGTCTTCAGCCGATTGCCGATGGTAACCATCGCCGGTACCGAGGCGAGCCCGTCGTCGACGGTGAGGTTCTTGGTGATGACGTCGGCGATGTTCAGGAGCTTGGCCGGGTTGGAGAGGGTGCCATCATCCTTGATCTTGCGGGTCAGGGAGGACAGGAAGCCCTGCTGGGCCTTGATGCGGCCGAGGTCGCCGCCGTCCGCGAACGCATGGCGGGTGCGGAGGAAGGCGAGGGCCTGTTCGCCCTGCACCTGGGAGGTGCCCTTGGGCAGCTTCAGCCGGGAATCGGGGTCGTAGACGGCGTCGCTGATGCACACCTCGACGCCGCCCACGGCGTTCGACAGTTCCTTGACGGCGTTGAAGTCGGCCATCATGAAGTGGTCAATCTCCATGCCGGTCAGCTTGTTGACGGTGTCCACCGCGCAGCCGATGCCGGCCTCCTTCATGGCTTCGTTGATCATGATGCCGCTGCGGGCCGGATACTGCTTGCCGGTCTTCTGGTCGGTGCACTTGGGGATGTCCACCAGCAGGTCGCGGGGGAAGCTGATCACGTTGACCCGCTTGTTGTCCTCCGAGATGTCCATGAGCATCATGACATCGGAATTGCCGTAGCCGGTGGAATCCTCGGTACTGCCGTAATTCGAGTTCTTGCCGTCGCGGGTGTCGGACCCCAGGATCAGGATCTGCAGCCTGCCGGTGGCATCGTCCGTGGCATCGGTGCGGCTACTTCCGGCACCGAGCGCGGCGGTAGAGATGTTGGACTGCAGCCTGAAGTACCAGTAGCCGGCAAACGCGAGGCCGCCGGCCAGGACAACAGCAACCACGGCGGTGGTCACCTTGAGCCACCTGGGCATGTGGCGGACGTTCAGGTGCCGGGCAGCGCCCAGCCGGGCGTCCTCGGCATGCCGGGCAGCTGGCTCGGAACGGGCGGGTGTGCCCGGTCCTTGGGCGCGGTTGTCGCGGCGTCGCACCACAGGGTGTACCTTCCTCGAAAAAATGGGATCCGGCCTATTTTAGTTGCCGTTTCTGGGAAAACGCCGGACATCAGGCGTTTTCGGCCCGGCGCGCAGGCATTAGCCTTGGCGCGCCGGCACCGGCGGGTCAGAACCCGAGCTTCACCAGCTGCTTGGGGTCGCGCTGCCAGTCCTTGGCCACCTTGACGTGCAGGTCGAGGTAGATGCGGGTGCCCAGGAGCGCCTCAATGCCCTTCCGGGCGTTGGTGCCGACCTCCCGCAGGCGGCTTCCGCCCTTGCCGATAATGATGGCCTTCTGGGACGGGCGCTCCACATAGAGGTTGACGCGGACGTCGAGGAGCGGGTTGTCCTCGGTCCGGCCCTCGCGCGGAACGATCTCCTCGACCACCACGGCCAGTGAGTGCGGCAGCTCGTCGCGCACACCCTCCAGCGCAGCCTCGCGGATGAGTTCGGCCACCATGACGGCCTCCGGTTCATCGGTCAGCTCGCCGTCCGGGTAGAGCGGCGGCGACGGCGGCATGTGGCTGATCAGGACGTCCGCCACCGTGCCCACCTGGAACCCGTCCGCGGCCGAGACCGGAACGATGTCCTTCCAGCCTTCCTCGCCCAGCACTTCCCTGCCGAGCTCGGCGACGGCCAGCAGCTGCTCCGTCAGGGCCTGCCGGTCCACCAGGTCGGCCTTGGTGACGAGGGCAATCACCGGCTTGCGCCCCACGGCGGCGAGCTGGGCGGCGATGAACTTGTCACCCGGGCCGATCTTCTCGTTGGCCGGGATGCAGAAGCCGATCGCGTCCACCTCTGAAAGCGTGTCGGCAACGAGGTCGTTAAGACGCTTGCCCAGCAGCGTGCGGGGCCGGTGCAGGCCGGGGGTGTCCACGAGGATCAGCTGGGCGTCCTCGCGGTGGACGATTCCGCGGATGGTGTGCCGCGTGGTCTGCGGCTTGGCGGACGTAATGGCCACCTTCTTGCCCACCAGCGCGTTGGTGAGGGTTGACTTACCGGCGTTGGGCCGGCCCACCAGCACCGAGAATCCGGCATGGTACCCGCCGAACGGTTCGCCGCCGTCGGCCTTATTCTGCTTGCTCACGTGGAACTCCCTGTTGCATTGATTCGGCCTCGTCGAGAAGTTCTTCAAGGTCAGTCTGTTCTTTCGGCGCAGCGGCCGCAATGATGTGGCTGACGCGGTTCCGGCGGCCCTCGAG
Source organism: Arthrobacter sp. UC242_113 (assembly GCF_044054585.1). Taxonomy (NCBI): domain Bacteria; kingdom Bacillati; phylum Actinomycetota; class Actinomycetes; order Micrococcales; family Micrococcaceae; genus Arthrobacter; species Arthrobacter sp. UC242_113. Next base: position 1,612,052 of record NZ_CP171968.1, read on the forward strand.
CCGCTCGGCGCGCAGCGAAACGCCGTCGATATCCACGGCACTGCCGACGATCGGGACCCGGCCGAGGGCCTTGGCCAGCAGGCCGCCCACGGTGTCCACTTCGTCGTCGTCCAGTTCGATGCCGAACAGCTCACCGAGGTCATCGATCCCCATCCGGGCGCTCACCCGGTACGTTCCGTCACCGAGGTCGACGACGGCGGCGCTCTCCGAATCGTATTCATCCACGATTTCGCCGACGAGCTCTTCGATCAGGTCCTCCAGCGTCACCAGCCCGGCCGTCCCGCCGTACTCGTCGACGACGATGGCCACGTGCGTGGATTCCTTCTGGAGTTCCCGCAGGAGGTCGCTCACCGGCTTGGAGTCCGGCACGTAGCGGACCTCGCGGGCCAGCAGGTCCACCACGGGCGGTTCGGCCTCCGGATCCATGCCGTGGATCGCGGCCGCCACGTCCTTGAGGTAGATGATGCCCAGGATCTGGTCGGTGTTTTCGCCGATGACGGGGATCCTGGAATACCCAGAGCGCAGGAACAGCGCCATCGCGCTGTGCAGGCTTGAACCGGCGTCGATGGTCAGGATGTCCGTCCGCGGCACCATGACGGCGCGGACCAGGGTGTCGCCGAACTCGAAGACGGACTGGATGAGTTCTGCCTCGTTGTCCTCGATCATGTCCGACTCGGTGGCCCGGTCAACCAGTTCGCGGAACTCCTCCTCGCTGAAGTACGAGTCGTCGCCGTTGGGCGAACCCGGGGCCACGGCACTGCCCAGCCGGACCAGCCAGGCGGGGATCGGGCCGAGTATCCAGGCCAGAAACCGGACCAGCGACGCCGAATACTGCGCCACGGCGGCCGGATGCGAGCGGCCCAGCTGGCGCGGTGAGACGCCCACCAGCACAAACCCGAGGACCGCCATGATGCCTGTCGCGGCCAGGCCTGCCAGCCAGACGTTGTCCAGCACGCTGTAGAGCAGCACGGCCACGGCCACCGCGGAGGCCGTCTCGAACCAGATCCGCCAGAACCGCAGCGCACGCATGTGCGTCATCGGCTGATCCAGGATCCTCCGCAACGCCGGACCGCGGCTCCCCTGCACCGCCTGCTCGGCGTCGTGGCGCGGAAGAAAGCTGAACGCCGCCTCGGCAGCAGTCAGCAGCGCCGCGGCACCGAGAAACGCCAGCGCCATGCAGACAAGGAGCAGGGAGGTCACTGGGTGGTCTCGGCCGGTGCTTCTTTGCCGGTGAATGCCGTCAGCAGTTCGCGCTGCAGGCCGAACATTTCTGCCTTCTCCTCGGGTTCGGCGTGGTCATAGCCGAGCAGGTGGAGGATTCCGTGCGTGGTCAGCAGCAGCATCTCGTCCTGCGTGGAGTGACCGGCGTTGCGGGCCTGGACCTCGGCCACCTGCGGGCAGATCGCGATGTCGCCAAGCATCCCCTGCGGTGTGGGCTTGTCCGGGGTTCCCGGGGTCAGCTCATCCATGGGGACCGAAAGCACGTCTGTGGCTCCCGGCTCATCCATGAGCTCGATGTGCAGCTTCTCCATGGCCGGCTCGTCCACCAGCAGGATGGACAGTTCCGCCTGCGGATGGATATACAGCTGCTCGAAGATGAAGCGTGCCAAGGCCACCAGCCGGGGTTCGTCCACCTGGATGCCGGATTCGTTGTTAACTTCGATGCTCATGCGTGCTCTCCCGTCGTTCCCGGGGAACGGAATGCTTCACCCGGTTGCGTTGTGCTTCGTCCCAGATGCTGTAGGCGTTGACGATGTCCCCCACCAGGCGGTGGCGGACGACGTCGGCGGCGTCCAGAACGGAGAAGCTGACGTCGTCGATTCCGGTGAGGATCTCCTCGACGATGCGCAGGCCGGAGCGGGTTCCGAACGGAAGGTCCACCTGTGTGACGTCGCCGGTGACCACCATCTTGGAGCCGAAGCCGAGGCGGGTCAGGAACATCTTCATCTGTTCCGGCGTGGTGTTCTGTGCCTCGTCAAGGATGATGAAGGCGTCGTTCAGCGTCCGGCCCCTCATATAAGCCAGCGGAGCGACTTCGATGGTTCCGGCCGCCATCAGCCGGGGAATGGACTCGGGGTCCATCATGTCGTGCAGCGCGTCGTACAGCGGCCGCAGGTACGGGTCGATCTTGTCGCTGAGCGTGCCGGGGAGGAAACCCAGCCGTTCGCCCGCTTCGACGGCGGGACGGGTGAGGATGATCCGGCTGACTTCCTTCTGCTGCAGGGCCTGCACCGCCTTGGCCACCGCCAGGTAGGTCTTGCCGGTACCGGCGGGACCGATCCCGAAGATCACCGTGTTCGCGTCGATGGCGTCCACGTAGTTCTTCTGGTTCAGTGTCTTGGGCCGGATGGTCTTGCCGCGGCTGGACAGGATGTCGTGGGTCAGCACCTCAACCGGATTCTGCAGGGACTGGCTGCGGAGCAGCGAGACCAGCTGCTGGAGGACTGCCGGGGTGATCACGGTGCCGCGGGCCACGAGCCCCCGGACCTCGTGGAGCAGTCGCATGATCCTCGGAACATCGGCCGCGGGTCCGTTGATGGAGAGTTCGTTGCCGCGTACGTGGAAACTGACGGCCGGGAACTGGTCCTCGATGAAGCGGAGGGCCTCGTCGTGGCTGCCCAGCGACTGCACCATCTGATCAGAGTTATCGAAGATGACCACCTCCGTCCGGACACCGGGGAGAGTATGGGGGAATTCGCCCGTGGTGCGGTCCCCCGTATTGAGGCGGCGCTTTCCGTTTGCTGATTCAGTCATGGTGACGGCCTGGGGCCTTAAGTTCCCTCCAGTTCGGAAAAATAACTCATTTGTGTCTCTACATCTTACGCCAGCGCACGCCTTGGCCTGCCGACCGGGAAGGTCACGGCCCACCGAAATTCCGTAACGCGTTCCCGCAATTAGGTATCAACTTTGTATCGGCCTCATATCGTTCCCGTTGCAGTTCGGCCGCCTGCCCCGAAAGGCACGGTGTGCCCCAAAGTCTCGTGTAATGCTGGAAAAGGAGCCCGCCGGCAACGGTCCGGCGTGCCCGCAAGCACTGCTCATTGGAAGGGATCGCCAGCATCAGTCAGCTAGGAACTCCGGGCCGGAAAGTACCGCGGATTCGCTCCGTGCTGCTGTCCGGGCTGCTTCCGGCTGCCCTGCTGCTGTCGGGATGCATTGCCGATCCGGATCCTGCGGTGACTTCCGCCAACTCTCCGACCTCCTCGTCCCGCCGGGCCGCCGGCACGGACGGCGTTCCCACTACCAGCGCACCGCTGGAAACAACGCAGTCCTCGAACAAGGCGCCCGTCTACTGGATCGGGCGAAGCAACAGCAACGTCTTCCTGTACCGCGAGTTCCGGGACGTTCCTGACGATGAGAACCCAATCACGCGGGCCCTGCGGGCCATGATGTCGGAGACGCCGCTGGATCCGGACTTCTTCACGCCGTGGCAGAACCCCAAGAACCTCGCGACGTCGATCTCCGGCACCAATGTCATTACCGTGGACGTTTCCGCGGATGCCTTCAACAGCAACCTCGACGCTGACATGGCCCAGCGGGCCATCCAGCAACTGGTCTACACCGCGACGGCCGCCGGGGCCAGTTCGGGCCTGATCGACTCGGGCCAGCAGATCGAGGTGGTGATCCTGGTGGACGGGCACACCGATTACCTGGCGTTCAAGCACGTGAAGCTCGGTGCGCCCACGTCCCGCAGCGCCGGAATGGTGGCACCGGTGTGGATCATCGATCCGCAGCAGGGCACCGAAGTCAGCGACGGACGGGTCAAGATCTCCGGACGAAGCACCGTTCCCAACGGCAAACTCCACTGGCGCATCCTTAAGGTCCAGGACAACGGCGACAAGGAAAGCTACCTGACCGGGGAAGCCGTGGCCGCAGCGGATCCCGCAGCCTCCGGGGTCTTCGGCATCACGGTCAACCTCGCTGCCGGCAACTATGAGGTGCGCGTCTCCCAGATCGCCCCGGGTAAGCCCGAGGACGAACTCAACGTGGACTCACGGGGGTTCACGGTTCGCTAGCGGTCCGTTCAGCGAAGCGTTCACTGACTGACGTTGCCAGCGCCCTGGATTCACCAGCGGCCGAGGCTTACCAACGGCCCAGCACGTCGCTGGCCACCACAACGCCGGCCGGTCCCGCCGTCGACGACCGCAGGACGTGCGGGCCCAACAACGCCGTGACTGCCCCGGCGCCGCACAGCCTGGTGACCTCGCGGGGGCTGATGCCCCCTTCGGGACCAACGATGAGGAGCACCTCGCCGGGGTCCGACGCCTCCCGGCGCTCCTCCGACCACTTGCCCAGGACCCGCCGCAGCGGCGTCACCGCGTCTTCGTGCAGGATCACGGCAAGCCCGGCGTCCGCGACTTCCTTGGCCAGCGCCTGGGTGTCGACGGCGGGCCTCACCTCAGGGATCCAGGCCCGGCGCGCCTGCTTGGCGGCGGCCGTGACGGCAGACTGCCATTTGCCGTGCGCCTTGGCCGCCCGGTCACCCTTCCAGCGGACGATGGAGCGTTCCGACTGCCACGGAATTACCGCGTCGATGCCCAGCTCCGTGGCGGTTTCGATCGCCAGCTCGTCCCGGTCACCCTTGGCGAGGGCCTGCACCAGAACGAGGCGGATGTCCGGCCGTGCTTCGGCACTGACGGAGGTGCATTCGACCGTCAGCTCGGCGGGGGCAGCTTCCGTCACGGTTCCGGTGATGCGTTTGCCGGCGCCGTCGGCTATGTCAACCTGCTCCCCCACAGCCAGGCGCTTCACGGTGACGGCGTGCCGGGCCTCGGCTCCGTCCAGGACGAACAGCGAACCGGGAACAGTGCTGTCCAGCGCGCCGGCCGGGGTGAAGAATACGGGGTTGCTCACCGCTACAGGTTACCGAGGCGGTCCCGCAGCTTGGCGAAGACGCCGCCGCCGGCCGCGAGCTTTCCCTCGGAGAACTGCTCGCCGCGGAGCTTGGCCAGCTGACGAAGCAGGTCCTCCTGGGCGGGGTCGAGCTTGGACGGCGTTTCCACCTGGAGGTGGACCCTAAGGTCGCCGCGGCCGTAGCCGCGCAGGTGGGTGACGCCGAGGCCGCGGAGGGTGATGATCTCGCCGGACTGCGTGCCCGCCTTGACGTCGATCTCCTGCTTGCCGTCGAAGGTTTCCAGACTGACTTCAGTGCCGAGGGCGGCGGCGGTCATGGGAATGTTCAGGGTCGCGTGCAGATCGTCGCCCTCGCGGACATATGTGGGGTCGTTGTTGACGCGGATTTCCACATAGAGGTCGCCGGACGGTCCGCCGGCTGGGCCGGCCTCGCCCTGGCCGGAGAGCTGGATCCGCGTGCCGGTGGCCACACCGGCCGGGACCTTAATGGTCAGGGAGCGGCGGCTGCGGATGCGGCCCTGGCCGCTGCACTCGTTGCAGGGGTCCTTGATGACGGTGCCGAAGCCCTCGCACGAGCCGCAGGGAGCGGCGGTCATGACCTGGCCGAGGATGGAACGGACAGCCCGCTGCACCTGGCCGCTGCCGCCGCAGATGTCGCAGCGCTCCGGGTGGCTGCCCTCCCGGCAGCAGGACCCTTCGCAGGTGGGGCAGGTGACGGCCGTGTCCACTTCCAGCTTCTTGTTGACGCCGAAGACGGCATCGCGCAGGTCAATCCGCACGCTGATGAGCGCGTCCTGGCCGCGGCGCACGCGGGACGCGGGACCGGAGGTGCCGCCGGCGCCGAAGAAGGTGTCGAAGATGTCCTGGAACGCGAAGCCCTGGCCGGCATAACCGCCGCCGCCAAAGCCGTTGTCCGTGCCGTTCTCGTTGCCGGTGGTGTCGTAGACCCGGCGCTTCTGCGGATCGGACAGCACCTCATAGGCGTGGGTGACGGCCTTGAACCGTTCGGCGGCGTCTTCCCCGGGGTTGACGTCCGGGTGAAGCGAACGGGCCAGCTTGCGGTAGGCCTTTTTGATCTCCTCGCCGGTGGCTTCCGCGGAGACTCCAAGAACGTCGTAGTGGCTGCTCAAAGTTCGTATCTCTTCCTGGTTGTACTGCCTGTTGTCAGGGGATGTCCGGGGCGTGCGGTCACGGGCCCAGAATCCTCGAAAGATAGCGGGCCACCGCGCGCACGGCGGCCATGGTGGTGGGATAGTCCATCCGGGTAGGGCCCAGTATGCCCACCTTGGCGGTGGCGTCCGGGCCGTAGCCCGTGGCCACCACCGACGCCTCGGCCAGCCCGTCGTAGGGGTTTTCCCGGCCGATGCTGACGGCCACGCCGCGCGAGTCCTGCGCCATGTCGCTCAGGAGCCGCAGCATCACCACCTGCTCCTCAAGGGCCTCGAGGACGGGTCCGATGCTGAGCGGGAAGTCCACGTTGGACCGCGCCAGGTTGGCCGTTCCGGCCAGGACCATGCGGTCTTCCCGGCTGTTGTGGGCCAAGCCCTCCAGTCCCTTGCCCAGGGCCATGGCTACGGGGCGCTCGGCGGGCGCGCAGCCGGCCACGACGGCGGCCAGGTGCTGGGGCAGGATGGCCACCGGCGTTCCGGCCACACCGGTGAGGAACCGGGTGCGCAGGGCGGCCAGCGTGTCGTCTGAGAGGTCCTGTCCGGCGTCGACGACGCGCTGGTCAACTTTGCCGGAGTCGGCGATCAGGACGATCAGCACCTTCCGCGGCGCCAGCAGCACGAATTCAATGTGCCGGACCACGGCACGGCTCAGGTGCGGGTACTGCACGACGGCGACCTGGTTGGTCAGCTGGGACAGGAGCCGGGCCGTCCGGTCCAGAACGTCGTCGAGGTCCTCGGACCCCTCGAGCAGGGTCTGGATGGCGCGCTTCTCCGCTGGGGAGAGCGGTTTCACCGCCGAAATCTGGTCGACGAACAGGCGGTACCCCTTGTCCGTGGGAATCCGGCCTGCACTGGTGTGCGGGGCCGTGATGAGGCCCTCATCCTCCAGTGCCGCCATGTCGTTGCGGATGGTGGCGCTGGAAACGCCCAGATGATGCCGTTCCACCAGGGCCTTGGAGCCGACAGGCTCGCGGGAATGGACATAGTCCTCCACGATGGCGCGCAGCACCTCAAGCTTCCGTGGTTCGCTCACAGTCCACCTCCTTTGGGCCGTAACGGCGCCGGGCGTTTTTCCCGCCCGTAAAACGCTGTGGTTAGCACTCGACATGCCTAAGTGCTAACAAGTCTAATATGAGTCGCCCCGTTGTTAGCATTGGTACCGCTCCGGGCGAAATTCCGGGCGCCTGTCCCCCGGCGGCATGCCCGCGGCCGGAGCGGCTCCTTCCTAGTGCAGAGCGGTGAACGAATGCAGTACCAGACCTGGGGCCCGCAGGACATGACAGCGCCCGCCAAAAAGAGCCTGCCCGAGGTACCGGTGGAGCGTGGCATGGTGCTCGAGGACGTCCAGTCCGGCTGGGTGGGCGCGGTGACCCGGGTGGAGAAATCCGGCGGCATGCACGTCGTGGCGCTCGAAGACCGGCGCGGAAAATCGCGGTCCTTCAAGCTGGGCTTCGGATTCCTCCTGGACGGCCAGCCGATCCGCCTGATGCCTCCAGCGCCCAAAGCGAAGCCCGCAGGATCGGGCACGGCCGGACGGACGGCGTCAGGTTCGGTGCGGGTGGAAGGGCAGCGCGCCCAGGTGGCCAAGGCCAGCCGGATCTGGGTAGAAGGCAAGCATGATGCAGAACTCGTGGAAAAGGTCTGGGGCGACGACCTCCGGGTGGAGGGCATCGTCGTCGAGCCCCTGCACGGCATCGACGACCTGACGGCGGCCGTCGCCTCCTTCCGCCCCGGTCCCGGCCGCAGGCTGGGCGTCCTGGTGGACCACCTGGTCCCGAATTCCAAGGAGTCCAGGATCGCCGACGCCGTAATGGCGTCCCCCGGCGCCGCCGGAAACGTGCTGATCGTCGGCCATCCGTACGTCGACGTCTGGCAGGCGATCCGCCCGTCAGTGCTGGGCATTCCGCAGTGGCCTGTGGTGCCGCGCGGCACGGACTGGAAGACCGGCATCCTCACCGCCTTCGGCTGGCCGCACGAGACCAAGGAGGACATCGGCCTCGGCTGGCAGAAACTCCTCGGCGCCGTGCGCACCTACGCCGACCTTGAGCCCGCCCTGCTGGGCCGGGTGGAAGAGGTCATCGATTTCCTGACAGTGCCCTAAATTTCCAGCGCTACGCTCCCCGGGTTCGGCGTTCCGCCCGCTATTGCCCCTACGGGCCGGTATCCTTGGTACGGCGGCACCGCACCGCGGCCCGGCGCCAAGGCACTATCGCACCAACGCAAGCTTAAGGAAGACACCGTGGCACAAGACGCTCGCGACCGCAGGGACACACAGTCCGGCCAGGACCTGCCCCAGTACCATGGCGTTCCGGCCAATGCGCTTCCGCTGACCGCCAGCGAGGACCGGCAGTGGGCCACCCTGGCGCACTTCGGCGGCATTCTCGGCTGTGTTCCGGCCCTGCTGATTTACCTCATCTTCCGCGACCGCGGCCCGTTCACCGCGCAGGAGTCCAAGGAAGCCCTCAACTTCACGCTGCCGCCGACGATTGCGGCCTTCGTGGCCAACCTGCTGGTGCTGCTTCCCGTCGTCGGCAATCTGTTCGCCGTCCTGGCCACACTCATCTGGATTGCGCTGACCTGCTTCGCGGTGTCCGCCGGCGTCCACGTCAACAAGGGCCAGCCGCACCGCTACCCGTACAACCTCCGCTGGATCAAGTAGCCGGCTGGACCACGTAGCCCGAAAGCAACGCGAGGTCACTTATGGCCCAATCGAACTATCGGATTGGGCTGGAACTGACCCCGCGTTGTTTGTCTGTTGTGGCGACTCAGTCCGGCAGGATCCTGCGGACCACGGCATCCGCCAGCAGGCGGCCCTTCAGCGTGAGGACCAGCCGGCCCCTGAAGGCTTCCTCGGGCACCACGAGGCCGTCCGCGATCAGTCCGGCCACGGCCTTCCTGCCGGCCGGCGAGAGGGCAGCGGTCTCGAGCCCCGAGAAAAGCCGGGCTTCCAGCATGACCTTTTCGACGCCCCGGGTTTCGGCGTCGAGCGTTTCGCGTCCTGCCGCCGGCGAGACGCCTGAGCCGAGGCGTCCGGCATAGGCAGTGGGGTGCTTGACGTTCCACCAGCGCACCCCGCCCACGTGCGAGTGCGCGCCCGGGCCGATGCCCCACCAGTCGTCCCCGCGCCAGTAGGCGAGGTTGTGGCGGCACGCCTGCTCCGGCGTCGCGGACCAGTTGCTGACCTCGTACCAGTGCAGGCCGGCGTCGGTGATCATCTTGTCGGCGAGTTCGTACTTGTCGGCATGGTCGTCGTCGTCGATTCCGGGAACTTCGCCGCGGCGGATCTGGGCGGCGAGCTTGGTGCCGTCCTCGATGATCAGCGCGTAGGCGCTGATGTGGTCCGGCTGGTAAGACAGGGCGGTCTCGAGCGAAAAGCGCCAGTCCTCGAGGGACTCCCCTGGTGTTCCGTAGATCAAGTCCAGGCTGACGGCGAGCCCGGCGTCGCGCGCCCACTGCACCACGAGCGGAACACGGCTCGGAGTGTGCGTGCGGTCCAGCACCTTCAGCACGTGGGGCACAGCGGACTGCATGCCGAAGGAGATCCGGGTGAAGCCGGCGTCCGCAAGCAGCTGCAGGGATTCCGGCGTGACGGAGTCCGGGTTGGCCTCGGTGGTCACTTCGGCGCCGGGTTCGATCCCCCACGTGTCGATCGCGGCACGGAGGATCCTCGCCAGATCCTCTGCCGGCAGCAGCGTGGGCGTGCCGCCGCCGAAAAACACGGTGCTCAGCGTGCGCGCGGGCAGCCCGGACTGCTCAAGGACCCCCGCGGCAAAGTCCACTTCGGAGATGGCGGTGGAGGCGTACGCATCCTGGGACGCGCCGCCTCCGAGCTCGGTTGCGGTGTACGTGTTGAAGTCGCAGTAACCGCAGCGGACCGCACAGAACGGGATGTGCACATAGAGCCCGAAGGCCCGGGCGGCCGCATCTTCCGCCGCCTGTGGCGGCAGCAGTCCGTCCGACGGCGCGGGGTCGCCCAGAGGAAGCACGCTAGGCATGGGTGCGGCCTCCGGAGGTTCCGGCCACGGTCATCACTACTTCTTGGCCTTGTCCTTGGATTCGTCGGTGGTCAGGGCTGCGATGAAGGCTTCCTGCGGCACTTCCACGCGCCCCACCATCTTCATGCGCTTCTTGCCTTCCTTCTGCTTTTCCAGCAGTTTGCGCTTACGGGAGATGTCGCCGCCGTAGCACTTTGCAAGAACGTCCTTGCGGATGGCGCGGATGGACTCACGGGCGATGATCCGGGACCCGATGGCTGCCTGGATCGGCACTTCGAACTGCTGGCGCGGAATGAGCTCGCGCAGCTTGCCGGTCATCATCACACCGTAGGCGTACGCCTTGTCCTTGTGGGTGATGGCGCTGAAGGCGTCCACCTGCTCGCCCTGGAGCAGGATGTCCACCTTGACGAGGTCGGCGACCTGTTCGCCGTCGGCCTTCCAGTCCAGCGAGGCGTAGCCGCGCGTCTTGGACTTGAGCAGGTCGAAGAAGTCGAAGACGATCTCGGCCAGCGGCATCCAGTACCGCAACTCCACCCGGTCCTCTGACAGGTAGTCCATGCCGCGCATGACGCCGCGGCGGCCCTGGCAGAGCTCCATGATGGCGCCGACGAACTCGTTGGGGGCGAGGATTGTGGCGGCCACCATGGGTTCGCGGACCTCGTTGATCTTCCCGGAGGGAAACTCGCTGGGGTTCGTTACCGTGATCACGTTCTTGTCCTCGAGCGTGACCTCGTAGACCACGTTGGGCGCCGTGGAGATCAGATCCAGGTTGAATTCACGTTCAAGGCGCTCACGGACGATCTCCAGGTGCAGCAGGCCGAGGAAGCCCACGCGGAAGCCGAAGCCCAGGGCCGCGGAGGTTTCCGGTTCGTAGATCAGGGCTGCGTCGTTCAGCTTGAGCTTGTCCAGGGCGTCACGCAGCACGGGGTAGTCGGTGCCGTCCAGCGGGTAGAGGCCCGAGAACACCATCGGCTTGGGATCCGCATAGCCGCTCAGCGATTCCGCCGCAGGCTTGGCGAGATTGGTGACGGTGTCGCCCACCTTCGACTGGCGGACGTCCTTCACGCCGGTGATGAGGTAGCCCACCTCGCCGACGCCGAGGCCCTTGGAGGGTGTCGGCTCCGGGGAGCTGACGCCGATTTCCAGGAGCTCGTGGCTGGCCTTGGTGGACATCATCTGGATGCGCTCACGCGGGTGCAGCATGCCGTCCACCACACGGACGTAGGTGACCACGCCGCGGTAGGTGTCGTAGACGGAGTCGAAGATCATGGCCCGGGCAGGTGCGTCCGGGTCGCCGACGGGTGCTGGCAGGTCGCGCACGATCTTGTCCAGCAGCGCCTCGACGCCCACGCCGGTCTTACCGGAGACCAGCAGCACATCCTCGGGATCGCCGCCGATCAGGCTGGCCAGTTCGGCGGCGTACTTCTCCGGCTGGGCGGCCGGCAGGTCGATCTTGTTCAGGACCGGGATGATGGTGAGGTCGTTTTCCATCGCCAGGTACAGGTTGGCCAGCGTCTGGGCCTCAATGCCCTGCGCAGCGTCAACCAGCAGAACGGCGCCCTCGCAGGCGGCGAGCGACCGGGACACCTCATAGGTGAAGTCCACGTGGCCCGGCGTGTCGATCATGTTCAGCGCGTAGCTGACGCCGTCCAGTTCCCAGGGCATGCGAACAGCCTGGGACTTGATGGTGATGCCCCGTTCGCGTTCGATGTCCATGCGGTCCAGGTACTGGGCCTTCATGTCCCGCGCCTGCACCACGCCGGTGGACTGCAGCATGCGGTCGGCCAGGGTGGACTTACCGTGGTCAATGTGCGCGATGATGCAGAAATTCCGAATAATGGCCGGATCTGTCGCGGCGGGCACCGGGGCGGTGCGGGCCATGGGAGACACGCAGGGTCCTTACTGTTGGCATTTCAGCGGCGTTGCTCAGGCTGAATTCTGCCCATCCTGCTGCCTGCCGCATATCTGAACCTCTAGTCTCCCACGTCCCGGGCGCAGGCAGTACATTTTGCGCGGTCCGCACGCCCGGAGGTCCGGCAGCTTCGAAGGCCGCGCCGGTAGGGTGGCCGGCATGGCTTTGAACTTCTCCTCCATCGGCGGCGCCGTCCGCGCATCGCTCCGCTTCCTCGGCGTACTGAGGCAACCGGCGGTCCGAACTGCGGCGCCCGCCAGGGGCAGGTCCGGAAACGCACCCCGGCTCCCGGCCGGCGTCACAGGTACCTACCCGGGCGACTTCACCGGTACGGCGACGCTGCCGTACTCGCCCTCCCCGGACGGCCGCCCGGACCCCGGCGAGATCGTATGGACGTGGGTTCCCTTCGAAGAGGACCATTCACGGGGTAAGGACCGGCCGGTCCTCCTTGTTGGCAGCCACGGAAGGTACCTGCTGGGTCTGATGCTGACCAGCAAGGACCACGACAACCACTCCCGCGGCCGCCGGAGCTACGTGGACATCGGCACAGGGACGTGGGACAGGCAGGGCCGCCCCAGCGAGGCCAAGCTGGACCGCGTCCTGCAGATTCATCCGGCCGACATCCGGCGCGAGGGGTCGGTGCTGGACCGGAAGAAGTTTAGGCTGGTGGCGGGCGAGTTGCGTCGGCTATACGGCTGGAAATGAGTGCGGCGCGCCGTCCGTGCCCGGAATCGCCACAACTGGCCCCGGCCTGCTAATATTTATAGCTGTGTGTCCGTGCAGGTCGACGGTCACTGATGGCTGGCCGCCATAGGTATCCCCACGCCGCTCAGTCAAGGCCAGCTTGAAAGCCCTCTAGACCATTTCCGCATTACAAAGAGAGTTCACACGTGGCAAATATCAAGTCCCAGAAGAAGCGCATCCTGACCAACGAGAAGGCTCGCCTGCGCAACAACGCAGTCAAGTCCGAGCTGAAGACGGCCATCCGCGCCGTCAACACCGCTGTTGAGTCCTCCGACAAGGACGCTGCTACTACTGCGCTCGTTTCTGCCAGCCGTAAGCTGGACAAGGCTGTCAGCAAGGGTGTTCTGCACAAGAACAACGCTGCAAACCGCAAGTCGGCGATCTCCAAGAAGGTCAACGCACTCTAAGGTTTTCCAGTTCAACTGAACTGATGCTTGTGGCCGGCACCATTGGTGCCGGCCACTTCTCTTTAACTTCCGACGGCCGGTCTTACGTCCGACGGCGGGTTTCAGGTCCGACGGCGGTCTCCGGACTTCCGGCCCCCGGTCCAGCGACCGGACCCGTCAATGCGCCAGTCCGAGGGCGCGGCGCCGTGCGTGAGGACGTCGTTGAGCCAGTAGGTCTCATCGGGATCCCAGCCCGCCAATACTGTCCGCTCAAACACTGCAACTGACGGTCCGGCGGATGGCCTTGCGGCAAGGGCGAGTCCGGCCGTGGTGAGGTATCCCCAGAGGGTGAGATGGACGCCGTCGTAGTCGGCAGCAACGGCAGACCAATCAGGAACCAGCCAGGGTCCGGCGATCCCCGTGGTCCGCCACCAGTCGTGGCGTTTGGAGAGGCTGACGTCCATTGGGTACCGCGCCGCCAGCCAGGTCCACGCCGCCGGGCCATCGATCTCATACACGCGGGAGTCCGGCCGCGTTACGAGCGGCCAAACGGCGGCCTGCTTCCACCCAAGACCGTCCTCGACGAGCAGGAGACCAGTGGCACCGAGTTCCGGCATGCTCCGGGTGGTCGTCAGCAGTTCGGATGGTCGCGGAGTGGACCACCACCAGCCGCCCCAGTTGGCGTCCGGGTTCTCCGGCCGTTCAGCCGCCTGGCGTTCGTCCGCCATAGCTGCGGCCTTCCAATCGGACAACTTTCTGGCTGCGCCGCGGGGATCCGGCGGCTGACCTATCCGTTCGTCGGTCCACTGCACAAAGCACTGGCGGTCCCGGTCCAGGGACCCGGGCCCCCACCACGCGGCAAGGGAGTTAGCCAAGGTATCCGCGACCGGGCCCAATGCCAACCGGATGGCGGGCTGCGCGAGGAGGGCGTCGGTTTCGTCGGGCTGCTGCCAGTAACGCGCGGCGTCCACCGCCTCGGTGAGGCCAGCCAGCAGCGCCCTGCCACCAGCTGATTCAGCAGCCGATACGGATGCCGGACTGCGGAGTGCCCCGGCCAGTTCGCTGGCAAGTCCCTGATCCTGGGGATATTCCGCGGCTCTGGCTGCGAGGGTCCAAATTTCGGGTTGCGCTGCTGTGAGAACGCCGAGGCAGAACCGGCGCCCTCGCGGACCGCTCGACAAATCATCAGACACAACGACCCCCTGGCACTGAGCCTACAAGCTCAGCCCGGTCAACGCGCTGGCCCGGTTCTGCAGGCTGCGTCTACAGACCAGGAAAGGGCTAACGGCCGCGGGCGGCTGAAGCAATGACCGTGACGGCGTGTTCGACCGCATAGACCGGATCGCGGGAAAGTCCTTTGACCTGCGCGTCGGCTTCGGCCGTGACCTGGATGGACCGGGCCAGGCCCTCCGGCGTCCACCTCCGGACGTCCCGCTGCGCCTGCTCCACCAGCCACGGTTGCATGCCCAGCTGCTTGGCGATCTGTGCCGATGATCCCTTTGCGCCCGCGACCTTGGCGACAGTCCGCAGCTTCGCGGCCAATGCCGCCACCAGCGGTACCGGATCGGCGCCCGTTGCCAGCGCGTGCCGGAGTGTGGACAGGGCAACAGGACCATTGCCGGCCATGGCGGCGTCCGCCACCTTGAACGCCGTGGCCTCCACCCTTCCGCCGTAGTAGCGGTCCACCATGTCAGCATCAACGGCGGTGGACGCGTCGGCTATGAGCTGGCTGCACGCCGCCGCCAGCTCTGACAGGTTGGCGCCGACCGCGTTGACCAGCGACTGGACCGCCTCCGGGGTGATGCGCCTGCCGGCGGCCTTGAACTCCGCCGTGACAAAGGCAGTCTTTTCCGCATCCTTCTTCAGCGGCTGGCAGTCGACAGTCGGCCATCCCCCGGCCTTCACGGCGTCGAGGAGCTTCTTGCCGCGGGTTCCGCCGCCGTGCCTGAGTACGAGAACAGCGTCCTGTTCCACGTGCTTGAGATACGTCAGTGCGTCCGTCAGGAAGGCATCGTTCATCGATTCGAGGCCGTCCACCTCGATCAGCTTGTTCTCACCGAACAGCGACGGGCTGACATTCATGGCCAGCGCCCCGGCCTCGTATGCGCCGGCGTCGAGTCTGGTGACTTCCACGTCGGGTGAGGCCGCCCGTACCTGTGTCCTGACACGGTCCATCGCCCGGATGCCCAGGTACTCCTCGGGACCCGTGATCAGGACGACGGCCGCAGGGGTTACGTCCCGCCAGGTCGCCGAATTGGCTGCCGGCGTCTTCGGTCGTTGCTGGGCAGCGGCCACTGGTGATTCCTCCCGGAGTTCAGATTGCAGACTCTAAGTCTCCCACGGTCGCTAAGTCTCCCAGGGTCGCCCGGGCCGCCGCGGGGGAACGCGGCCTCCGGCAGCAGGTCAAGGAGGCGAGCGGTGCCGGCGTGCGCGGCAAAGACCATCTTGACGGTCCGGGCGGGATGAGCAGCCGTCCACACGGTGAGCAAAGTCACAGCGGAGAACAGCAGCATGGTCAACAGCCCGAACACGCCCTGCGGCCAGGGCGGCGCGGCGCCGGGAAGACCAGCGGTAGACCGGGCGATAGCTGCCACCCCACCGGCAAAGAACCCGGCCACGCCGATCAGTACCGCCGCCAGCCATGGCACGAGGGGCAGGAGGGCCACGGCCGCCGTGCCCAGGATGGTGACGGGTGCCACGAGAGGAGCAACAAGCACGTTGGCCAGCAGCGAGTAGGTGGCAAACTGTGGCTGAAGCACCACAATGACGGGGCCGCACAGCACCTGGGCCGACAGGGGAACAGCTACAGCTGCCGCCGCCCAGCGCGGCACGCTCGGCGGAAACCAGCCCATGATGCAGCGGCCCAGCACAATGATCCCCAGGGTGGCCAGGACCGAGAGCAGGAAGCCAAAGCTGACGCCCAGTTCCGGCGCCAAGAGCAGCAGGGCAATCACGGCCAGGCATAGGAAGCTCAGTCCGCGGCCAGCCCGGCCTCCTGCCAGGGATGCCAAAGCAATCGCACCCATCAGCGATGCCCTGAGCACGCTCGCGTCGGGACCAACCATGAGGACGAACAAGGCGAGGCCCGTGAGGGCGACGGCTGCGGCCGGGATCCTGGCTAGGCGCAGTGAGCGTGCCGCCAACAGCAGAGCGCCGAGTATCAGGCTGCAGTTGGCCCCGGACACCGCCGTCAGGTGCGTCAGGCCCACGGTTTTCATGGCCGTCTCGAGCTCCTCGCTCAAGCCGCCGGTGTCGCCCGTGACCATGCCCGGGAGGAGGCCCCTCGCGTCGGGGGCCAGCCAAGCGGCGGCCGAGGCGAACCGTTTGCCCAGGGCGGCCGGCGCCTGCTGCCAATCCTGTGCTGCTGCGAGCTGGACGGGCGGCGATGACGAAGTCAGGATCGCCGCCTCTACCCCGCCCGGGTCCGGAGGACGGAGCTTTCCCGTGACCCGGAGGACCTGGCCGGTGCCGGCGTGCTGCCACTCCTGCCCGCCGATGATGACCACCGGCAGATGCGCGTGCATTACCTGACCGCCCGACGTCAAGGTCCGGACCACCGCAGCCACTGCCCAGCGTTCGGCACGCCCGGAGGGGCCGGGCGTCTTGAGGGCACGGGGCGCCCCGGTGATCTCTGTTTCCGCCACGGCTGATGCCCCCGCTGTGATGAGTCCTGCCACTTGCTCGTCGTGGCGCTGGGACGATGACACTGCCGAATGGGCAGTCGATGCCGCGGCAAGCATGAGTGCTGCCGTAAGGGTGGTCAGGAAACTGCGACGCCAGCGTCCTTCAGCTTTCTTCCTCCGCAAAAGCATGGCGAGCAGCACTCCGGCGCATGCGGCGAGACTGCCCCAAACGACCAGGAGGATGCCCGGTGTCAGCCACGGCCCGGCGACGGTGGATGCCCAAACCAGCAGTGTGGCCGGGGCAAGGCGAAGGTCCGTCCGGCGCCGGTTCGGTTCGGTTGCGACGACGTCCTGTTCGTCCGGCAGCAGACGGCGGCGGATGTCAGCGCGCATCTTCCGGCTGAGGGCACTCACGGGTCCGGGCCGGGCCGGAGGCTGTGCCGGCAAGGAATCAGCAGTGGCGGAATCGCCGGACAAATTTTCGACCTGTGCGGAGTCGAGCCTTGGGAAATCCACGGCCGCTTGGACATAGCGGTGCCATCTGCTGGGCACGCGTTCGTTCCTGCTGTTCATGTCAGACGGTCACCAGCGGAAGCAACGTTTCCAGCATTTTGGGGCCGACTCCGTCGACGGCGTCCAGTTCCTCGGGTGACTTGAAGGGGCCCTGCTGCGTGCGCCAGTCGACGATGCGCTGGGCCAGCACCGGGCCTACCCGTGGCAGCTCGCCGAGCTCTTCCACGGTGGCGGTGTTGAGGTTAAATCTTGCCGACGGCGCTGTCGCCTGCAGGCCCGCTGGCTCCACCGGCTTCGGCATCATCCGCTCCTGACGCGCCGGCGGCGCCGGATTTGTCCGCGGGTGCGGTACCGGATGTGCCGGTCGGTGCTGCCTCGCCGCGGCGCGGTACGTAGATTTTCTGGCCGTCTTCCAGTGGCGAGGCGAGGTTGAGTCGGTCGAGATCGGCCTCCGGGCTGGCGCCCCCGGCGGCGGCGACGGCCTCGTGTACTCTGCTTCCCCGCGGGAGCCGGACCACTCCGGCCTTCTTCACCGCTCCGGCGACGTGCACCACGACGTTCCTGGCCGGCGTTCCGTCGCCATCTTTGCCGTCGGCGGCCTTCCGGTCGCTGTTAACGGTCCGGTCACTGTCCGGCCCACTGTTAACGGTGCTGTCATCGTCCGGGCTGCTGCTCTCCGGGTCGTTGCCCTCCGGGCCGGGTGTGCTGGCGGCTGGTTTTCCGGCCGCGTCGTGGGTGACAGAGCTGAGCGGAAGGACAACCGGACCGTTGGCAGCCACCTGCCACCAGAGCAAGGCTCCGGCAATCAGCGACAGCACCCCCACCAATACCGCGGCACGGATGCCCAGACGCCAGCGGAGCCGCGGTTCGGCGACTTCGCCGGACACCGAAGACCCAGCGGAACCGGCCTGCCGGCCGTAGGCAAAGCCGCCTTCCGTTCCCGTCTCCAGCAGCCCCGCGGGACCACCGCATTGCGACGAATCCTTCTTGTCTTCATCGCAGGAAAGGCCAGGCTTAGCGGGCCGTCCGAGCGTGGCTGCCAGCCTTCTGGCCGCCCGCCCATCTGCTGCACCCTCCCCCGCGGAGCCACGTCCCGCAGAGCGCCCCGCGCCCGGGCGCCCCTCACCAACGCGCGCCTGAGCGCTGGCTGATGCTCCAGCGGTCCGGCGTGACATATCCACCACGCTAGGAAACTGTCATCCTTCCCGACAGTCCCGTCACGCCCTATGTGGATTACGCCATGTGGATTGCGCCATGTGGATAGCGCCACTACCGCTGGTAGGTGATGTAGGCCTCGTACTGCACGCGCCACTTCTCCGGCTCCTTGGGATCAGGGATCGTGGTGGTGAGGAACTGGACGCTGGTCACCTGCCCTTTCAGGTACTTCATCCAGTTCGTGACTTCCTCGGCCACATCCCTGTCCAACTGGGCGACGTGGTGGACTTGCATGGACATAGGAGCCTCCTTGCTCGGTGGGGAGACTGTACTACCGGCGGGCAGGCTCTGCTAGCCACGACAAATGGGCAGCGGTGTTTGTACCCCGACGGCCGCGGGGTGGAGGCAGGCGTGTTCCTACGCTGCTTTTGATGATGCCCAATGGGGCCAAGGATCCAGAGGCAGTGGTGGTTCAGGGCCGTCGACGGACATGGGGCTATCGACCCCGTCGAAGCTATCGGGTTCGTCTGGCCAGTTCGGTGGATCTGGCCGGTCCGGCGGCTCGGGCCAGTCCCGGCCTGGTGGCGGTTCCTGCCAATCTTCGACAGGCGGTGCTTCTGGCCAGGTGGGTGGTTCCCAGTCCTGATACTCGGCCGGGTAGGACCGTCCCGACGGCGAAATCCAGCCGGGCGGGGCGTCACGGGTGGCGCCGACCGGTCTCCACGCCGTGGCGTGTTTCAGGCGATGGTGTTTCGGGCAAGGTTGGCCGAGGTTGGCGACGCCAGTGCCGCCGCCAGCTGCCCAGGCCAGGATGTGGTCGGCCTCGTTGTCCAGGGAGTGGTTGTTGCAGTTGGGGAACGTGCACTTGGCGTCGCGGAGCCGCAGCCACTGGCGCATTGGTTTTGTTAGCCGGTAGCTGGTGCGTCCGATCTCCAGGGGAGCCCCGTCGCGGGGGTCGGTGAGGACGCGGTGGAATGATGTTGCGCCGTCGGCGACGAGCCGGCGGGCAATGGACGGCGGGATCGGCCCGTACCCGTCGAGTGTGGCCGGCTCATCGGACAGGCCGAGCATCGAGAACACCGGCACGGTGACCAGGACCTGCGCCGTGGGGGACGGCACACCACCGGCCAGCGCATCACCGGCCGGCATAAGACCGGACGGCACACCACCGGCCAGTGCATCACCGGCTGGCGTCTCACTGGCTGGCATCTCACGGGCCGGCGTGGAGTCTGCGGGCAGGACATCTGGGGGCGGGCCGTCAACCGCGCCGTCAAGCGGGTGGCCTGCGGTGAGCAGCCACGTGGCGAAGGCGTCGACGCGCAGCTGGGTCAGGGTCCGGGACTCGGTGGGGCCCTGCATGGCGCGGGCGGCGGCGGTGGTGCGGTTCCAGATCCCGGCGGCCTTGTCCGCCGGCAGGTACGCCGAGAACCAGGCCATACCGTCCCGGTCCGGGACATACTCCAGCCGCCGGTCCTTCACACTCTTGACGTGCCGGGTCTCGATGCTGACCGGATGGTGCCGCTCCCGCCAATACCGTGCCTTGGCCCGGAACCTGCCCGGCGTCAGCTCCCCCGCCGGGCAACCCCGCGCTGCGTTGGGCGCGTCCGGGTCGAGGAAGTGCGCCTCAAACGCCGCGGCCGCTTCCGGCGACAGCCCGTCCGTTTCCTCGCACATGATGCGCACGTGCTGCCACGACAGTTTTCCTGAACCCAGCGCGGCGAGCGTCAACGGCAGATCCCTGGTCAGTTTGGCGGATTCGACCAGCAACCGCTCCGCCGAGCCCTCACTGACGGTCAGCGCGCCGGCCACCTCCGCAGTCATGGACATCCGCCGGACGGTCCGGTCCTGCACGGACGCGCCAGGCGGAGTCATGGCCTCCTCCGCTTCCGCGTAACCGGCGGCCAAGTTCACCTTCACGGCCGCCAGCCGCGCCTCCATCCTGGCCACCCCAGCCAGACCGTCCAGGCACACCTCCGCCTGATCCCCCCGCGGATCCGCCTCAGCCTGCAGCGAATCCGCGCCGGCCGGACCCGGATCAGCCACCCGACGGAGCTCAGCAGCCAGCGCAAGCGCAGAGGCACCGATGGCCTCCAACGTCTCCGCAGCTGCCTCGTTATCCACACCCAGAGCATGACAGGGGGCACTGACATTTAACACGCGGATTGCACCCACAGGGGGCCGGATCCAAAGTTTTCTTGAAAAACCCGAGAACCGGAACTGGCTAGCAGCTCACGGCGTTCCCAGTGCTGAGACCGCTCTGTGCTGCCTCCCAGTTGGGCGCTCAGGTGAGCTCATAAGGGCATACCCCCTTTTGACGACTACGGGTGCATCTAGACACCCAGGACTAGGTAGCGGGCTCAGTACCGCTGGTGCCGGCTGCCTTGGACGGGGCAGCGAGGCAACCGGCCACGGACGAACTGCTCTCCCCCACGATCACGGCGAGGACGCCAAGCCCGGCGTGGGCCGCCAGAACGGCAGGCAGCGAGCTGATCTGCGCCGGCGGGCAGGCCGGGAGTTTCGCCGCCAGGCGTGCCGCGAGCATCTCAGCCTCGGGCCGGTTACCGAAATGGTGGATGGCCAGCCGGGCCTCCCCCAGCGGCCGGCCCGCGGCCTCTGCCACCACGATCTCCTCAAGCCGGGCAATGGCTTTCGCCGCGGAACGGACTTTTTCCAGCGGAACGATCTTGCCGCCGTCGACCGCGAGAATCGGCTTGATGGACAGCATGGCTCCGACCAGCGAAGCTGCTGCGCCGATGCGTCCGCCGCGCCGCAACTGCTCCAGGCTGGGCACGTAGAAATACACCTTGGTTCTTGCCGCGCGCTCCTCGGCGAGCCGGCGTACGTCGCCGGCACCGCGACCGTCCGCCGCCGCCACCACGGCACTCTGTACGGCCAGTCCCTGCGCCATCCCGACGGTGCGGGTGTCCAGCACCTCGACAGGGATCCTGACCCGGCCGGCCGCGAGGCGGGCGGCATCAGCGGTGCCGGAAAGACCACCGGAGATGTGGATGGATACGACGGACTCGAAGCCCTGCCGCTCGGCGGCCAGATACGCCTGCTCAAACTGTCCCGGCGACGGGCGGGAGGTCTAACCGGCGTCGCGGCGGCCATGGCCACGGCGATGGTGCCAGTGATGTCGTCCTCGCCCTCGCCATAGATCTCCTCGCCCACCATGACGGGCATCGGAATGACGGCCAACCGGCCGTTGATGGAGAAGGCCCGCACCCAGTCGGCGGGCAAAGCGGCAGCGGAATCCGTCACCACTGCGGTGCGGACGACGACGGCGGGTTCCCCCGTGGGCGGGACCTGGCCCGGCCTGGTGGCCTGGCGAAGACGGACCAGATGCTCCTTTAACCACAGCCAGGCTGCCGGTTCACGGTCTATCACGGCACACCCCCTGCAGTTGTTTCCGGCCGCCGGCAGTGCCGGCGGCCGGAGCCCGGTCAGTCGCCACCGGGCTACTCAAATGACGGTGCTATGCCGGGACGATGTTCACCAGTTTAGGTGCCCGCACGATCACGGTCCGGATGCCCCGGCCGTCGAGGGCGCGCTGGACATTCTCGGAGGCCAGCGCAAGCTCGCGCAGTTCGTCCTCGGAGATGGCCGGTGCAACCTCGAGCCGGTCCCTGACCTTGCCCTGGACCTGGACCACTGCGGTGATGGTCTCCTGCACCAGAAGGGACTCGTCGTGCGAAGGCCAACCTGCGTTGGCCACCGACGCCGGGTGCCCCAGGACGTTCCACAGGTCTTCCGCCGTGTAGGGCGCAAAGAGGCTGAGGATGACGGCCACTGCCTCGGCGGCTTCACGCACGGCCGGATCGGCCCCGCCGGCACCGGAGTCGATGGTCTTGCGGGTGGCGTTGACCAGCTCCATCAGCTTGGCAACCACGACGTTGAACTTGTTGTTGTCCAGCAGCTCCGCAGCGTCCGCGATGGTCCGGTGCGTGACCGAGCGCAGGGCCCGGTCACCGGTGCTGAAGTCAGCCCCCGGGGCGCTGGAAACGTCCTGGCCGAGGCGCCAGGCGCGGGCCAGGAACTTCGCGGAGCCCGACGGCGAAACGTCCGCCCAGTCGACGTCGTCCTCGGGCGGGGAAGCGAAGATCATGGTGAGCCGGACGGCGTCGACGCCGTACTTGTCCAGCTGCTCGCCCAGGTCCACGCCGTTGCCCAGCGACTTGCTCATGGCCTTGCCGCCGTTCAGGACCTGCCCCTGGTTGAGCAGGGCGCTGAAGGGCTCATCCGCCGCCAGCAGGCCCATGTCGTGAATGACTTTGGTGAAGAAGCGGGCGTACAACAGGTGCAGGATCGCGTGCTCGACGCCGCCGACGTACTGCCCCACCGGCATCCATTCGTTGATCTTCGCCGGATCGAACGGACCCTCTGTGTACTGCGGGGAGACGAAACGCAGGAAGTACCAGGACGAGTCCACGAAGGTGTCCATGGTGTCCGTGTCTCGCTGGGCGGCACGTCCGCAGTTCGGGCACTCGACATTGACCCATTCGGCGGCTGCGGCCAGGGGCGAAGTGCCCCTCGGGGACAGCGCCTCACCACGCAGGTTCTCGGGCAGCGTCACCGGCAGTTGTTCGTCGGGTACCGGTACTTCGCCGCACTCGGCGCAGTGAATGATGGGGATCGGGGTGCCCCAGAAGCGCTGGCGGCTCAGGAGCCAGTCTCGGAGTCGGAAGTTCACGAACTTCTCCCCGGTGCCCTGCTTGCCGAGGATTTCGATGGCCGCCGGAATGGCCTCTGCCTTGGGAAGGCCGTCGAGCGCACCCGAGTTGATCAGTGTGCCCTCGCCCGCTGTTGCCTTACCCGAGACGGCGGGATCCTCCTCACCAGTGTCCAGCACCGCACGCACAGGCAGGCCGAACTCCTTGGCGAAGTCGAGGTCGCGCTGGTCGTGCGCCGGGACGGCCATGATGGCGCCCGTGCCGTAGTCGGCCAGGACGTAGTCCGCTGCCCAGACGGGCAGCCTTTCACCATTGAGGGGATTGATGGCGTAGCGGCCGGTGAACACACCGGTCTTTTCCCGCTCGGTGGACTGGCGTTCAATGTCCGAAAGGGCCTTGACCTTCTCGCGGTAGGCCATGAGTGCGTCGTGGTGTTCAGGCGTCACCAGGTCCAGGGCCAGGTGAGCGTCCGCGGCCACCACGAAGAACGTGGCCCCGTGCAGGGTGTCCGGACGGGTGGTGAAGACCGTGACTTCGCGCTCGGCACGTCCGTCAGATGCCTCGATCACGAACCGGACATGCGCACCTTCCGAGCGGCCGATCCAGTTTCGCTGCATCGCCAGTACCCGCTCGGGCCAATGCCCCTGCAGCTCGGACATGTCGTCCAGCAACCGGTCGGCGTAGTCGGTGATCTTGAAATACCACTGGTTCAGCGACTTCTTGGTCACGGCCGTGCCGCAGCGTTCGCAGGCGCCGTTGACAACCTGCTCGTTGGCCAGCACGGTCAGGTCCTTGGGACACCAGTTGACCGGTGAGTCCTTGCGGTAAGCGAGGCCCCGTTCGTAGAAGCGCTTGAACAGCCACTGCGTCCAGCGGTAGTACTCGGGGTCGGAAGTGTGCAGCCGGCGCGACCAGTCGGCGGAGATGGCGTAACGCTTGAAGGAGGCGGCCTGGGTGTCGATGTTGGCGTAGGTCCACTCGCTCGGGTGGGCGTTGCGCTTGATTGCCGCGTTTTCCGCGGGGAGCCCGAAGGAGTCCCAGCCGATCGGGTGCAGCACGTCGTAACCCTGCTGGCGCAGGTAGCGCGCCACCACGTCGCCCATGGCGAACGCTTCGGCGTGGCCCATGTGAAGGTCGCCGGACGGGTAGGGGAACATGTCCAGGACGTAGCGGCGCTCCCGGGAACCGTCGTCGGCGGGGGTGAAGACCTTCAGGTCTTCCCACACCTGCGGCCACCGGGCCTCCATTGCCGCGAAGCTGTACGCGCCCTCCTCGGGCGTCTCCGCTCCACCTGCTGCTGTTCCGGTTTCGGTCTCCGGCTGAACGCTCACTGCTGCCCTCTTCTGTTCTGTCATGACCTCTGTCCTGTCACAACGGTCTGATCCACGCCGCCTGCCGGGAAGGTCTCCCCGGACACACAAAAGCCCCTCGACATGGAGGGGCGGCCGCTCGATAATCCGTATTTGTTCGGGATACCAAGCGGCTAGCTAAGCAGAAGGATCGCACGCATAAAACTACTTTAGCGTCTCTGCGGGTCCATGCTGAAACAGACATCGCCCCGGCCCACCAAGAAGGGCCGGCAGCTGAGGCAAAAGGCGCGGCGGCATTGCAAGAAATCACCATTGCCAAACCGTAGAAGCGGGTCCACCATTTACACCAAGCGCACGGGATCTAGCCCAGGCGCTTGGGGGCAGGGCGACGGTCTCGGCTTGAGGAGCCTGCAGTGGACCGGTTACCTGCCCAGGACGGAACGTCCCCGGCATGTCAGGCCCAGCGCCAGGTCCCACACCAACAGCGAGTGCAGCGCATCCAGCCTGCCTCGCCTGGCCACGCGCTGCTCTGAGTGCGGCATCCGCCGAATACACGTCAGAGAAAGGCAACAGAGATGCTCACATACAAGAAACACCTGACGGCGCTGGGTTCCGCGCTCATGCTGTGTTTGGCTACGTTCACGTCGACGTCCGGGGCGGCTGCCGCGTCCAGGGCGCCCCAGGACCTGTGCGGGCCCGGCTCCGCCACGACGTTCCACAGGGCGGACTTCCCAAAGAAGCCGAAGGTCACCAACATGTGGTTCCCGCTGAAGCCGGGCATGCAATATACGACCACCGGCACTGCCAAGTCAGCCGGCGAAACCACCAAGCGCACCGTGGTCCACACCATAACGGGACTGACCAAGGTAGTGGACGGCGTGAAAACTCTGGTGATGTGGGACAGGGACTACAACGACGGCGAACTGGTCGAGTCCGAGCTTGCCTTCTTCGCCCAGACCAGAAAAGGCGACGTGTGGCTGCTCGGGGAGTACCCGGAAGAGTTTGAGAACGGAAAGTTCG
Source organism: Arthrobacter sp. UC242_113 (assembly GCF_044054585.1). NCBI lineage: Bacteria > Bacillati > Actinomycetota > Actinomycetes > Micrococcales > Micrococcaceae > Arthrobacter > Arthrobacter sp. UC242_113. The sequence continues at coordinate 1,637,403 of NZ_CP171968.1, forward strand.
CGGGCGCCCCCAGCACTTTCATCAGCGGGCTGGACAAGGCGAAGGCAGGCATAGCCATGAAGGCCAAGCCCCGGATCAGCGGCCCTCACTACATCCAGGCGTACGCACCGAAAGTCGATTTCCTGGATTGCGGAGATGTCATCAAAAGGGACCAGCAGGTGCGGGTGCCCACCGGCAATTACAAGAACGTGCTGGTTGTCGACGAATACAATCCTCTGGAACCGGCCAGCGCGGGCCATCAGCGGAAGTTCTATTCACCGGGCACGGGGCTGGTGAAAGTGACGGCTGTGGGCGGGCCTGAGCAGGAAACCATGGACCTCGTCAAGATCAAGAAACTCAGCGCAGATCAGCTGAGGGAGATCAACAAGCAGGCCCTTGTGATCGACAAACATGGGTACTCGGTCAGCAAGTCCGTCTATGCCAAGACTCCGCGCGCCGAAGTTGCCGCGCCGGGTGGCGCCGACGACGACGACTAAGGTCGCCTGAGCAGGCGACGGCCCGGAACCCCGTGGCGTTCACGGCGTCCGGGCCGTCGTACCCCCCGAACTGCCCTGGGAGTTCAGGAGCCGGCTGAGAGTTTCTGGAACTCCAAGCACGGATCGCAGGACACAGCCGTTACCTCACGTCCCCGTCGACCCAGTCCATGGACTTGGTGACAGCCTTCTTCCAGAGCCGCAGCTGCCGTTCCCGCTCCTCGGAATCCAGATTCGGCTCCCAGCGCTTGTCCTCGGACCAGTTGGCGGACAGCTCCCCAAGGTCCTTCCAGAAGCCGACGGCGAGGCCCGCCGCGTACGCTGCGCCCAGCGCGGTGGTTTCCACCACCTTCGGGCGGATAACAGGGACGCCGAGGATGTCCGCCTGGAACTGCATGAGGGCATCGTTGGCGACCATGCCGCCGTCGACCTTCAGTTCCGTGAGCGGAACGCCAGAGTCGGCGTTGACCGCATCCAAAACCTCGCGGGTCTGGAAGGCGGTGGCCTCAAGCGCCGCCCTGGCAATGTGGCTCTTGTTGACGAACCGGGTCAGGCCCACGATCGCGCCGCGTGCATCCGAGCGCCAGTAGGGGGCGAAGAGTCCGGAGAACGCGGGCACGATGTACACGCCGCCGTTGTCCTTGACCGAAGCGGCGAGGGACTCCACCTCGGGGGCGCTGCTGATCATGTTCAGGTTGTCGCGCAGCCACTGGATAAGCGAACCGGTGACGGCGATTGACCCTTCCAGCGCATAGTGCGGGGCCGCGTCGCCCAGCTTGTAACCGACCGTGGTCAGCAGCCCGTTCTTGGAGTGGACGATCTCCTCACCAGTGTTGAAGATCAGGAAGCACCCGGTGCCGTAGGTGTTCTTCGCTTCGCCGGTCTCGAACGCCGCCTGGCCGAACGTGGCCGCCTGCTGGTCGCCGAGGATGCCCGCCACCGGGACCTCCCGCAGCAGCTGCGAGGTGTGGACAGTGCCGTAGACCTCGGAGGAGGACTTGATGGCGGGCATCATGGACGCCGGAACACCGAAGATGCCCAGGATCTCCTCGTCCCACTGCAGCGTTTCGAGGTCCATGAACATGGTCCGCGAGGCGTTGGTGACATCAGTGACGTGCACTCCGCCGTCCACGCCGCCGGTGAGGTTCCACAGCACCCAGCAGTCGGTGTTGCCGAAGACGAGGTCCCCCGCCTCGGCCTTCTCCCGCGCGCCGTCGACGTTGTCCAGGATCCACTTGATCTTGGTCCCGGAGAAGTATGTTGCCAGCGGCAGCCCCACCTTCTGCTTGAACCGGTCCGCTCCCCCGTCCCGCGCCAGTTCATCCACGATGGGCTGGGTTCGGGTGTCCTGCCACACAATCGCGTTGTAGATCGGCTTGCCGGTGGTCTTGTCCCAGACCACCGCTGTTTCGCGCTGGTTGGTGATGCCGACGGCGGCGATGTCGTGCCGTGTCAGGTTCGCCTTGGACAGTGCGGAACCGATGACCTCGCGGGTGTTGTCCCAGATTTCCGTGGGGTTGTGCTCCACCCACCCGGCCTGCGGGAAGATCTGCTCGTGTTCCATCTGGCCGGAGGACACAATGTTGCCGCTCTGGTCGAAGACGATGGCGCGGGTGCTGGTGGTGCCCTGGTCGACGGCGATTACGTATTGGCTCATGATGACGTCCTTGTCGTTGTGCTTGCATGTAAACAGATGTGGTTATGGATATGGTTTCGAAAATCGGTGCTGCAGGGTCAGTGCCTTTGAAAGAAATTTCCGTAGTTCAGGTGGCCGCGGTGAACACGATGGGGAGATGCCCCACGAGGCCGGCCAGGATGCCGCCGACCAGCGGGCCCACCACCGGGATCCAGGAGTAGCTCCAGTCGCTCGATCCCTTGCCCTTGATGGGCAGGACGGCGTGCGCGATGCGGGGTCCGAGGTCACGGGCAGGGTTGATGGCGTAGCCGGTGGGCCCGCCCAGGGACACGCCGATGCCGACGACGAGCAGCGCCACGGCCAGCGGGCCGAGGCCCGACGGCGTACCGCCGAAGGCGAGGATCACGAAGACGAGCACAAACGTGCCGATGATTTCCGTGATCAGGTTCCAGGGGGTGGAGCGGATCGCCGGGCCGGTGGAGAAGACACCGAGTTTGTTGGCGGGCTCGGGTTCGGCGTCGAAGTGCTGCTTGTGCGCGAGCCAGGTCAGCACGGCGCCGAGGAAAGCACCGACAAGCTCACCACCGTAGTAAGTCAGCGTGGACGCGAGGTCGACCGGAACGCCGGGAGCGTATTCGGCTTTGCCGTTGACCAGGAAACCCGTAGTGACGGCGGGGTTCAGGTGTGCGCCCGACTTGGCGGCGACGTAGACGCCGACGAAGACGGCGATGCCCCATCCCCAGGTGACCATCAGGAACCCTCCGTTGTTGCCCTTCGTGCCTTTGAGCGCAACGTTGGCCACCACACCACAACCCAGCAGGGTCAGCATGCCGGTTCCGAAAACTTCGGAAAGAAAAACCAATCCAAGAGACATCTTTGACTCCTCTATTTTCTGTTGTCAGTCCTTCGCTTGTTTGAAGGACGGTTTCCCGCTAAGCGACGAGGCTGTGGACCTCGACGCCGTGGTATCGCTTCAGCACCTCCTGCGCGTGGTTGATCTCCGCGGCAACCCCTGCCGCATCCCAGCCGAGCGGCTCGGCCAAGGCCTCGGCCACTTCGTTTAACAGTTCTCCGGTGACCAGGCCGCGGAACGCGAGCGAGGTGCGGCGGATCAGCACGTCGACGAGGTGCCCCACCTGTTCGTGGGCGGCCATGAACTGCAGTTCCCTGACGCTCAACTCCCGGGTGGAGCGCAGCAGGCGGTCGTGTCCGGCGTCGAGATGGCTGATTACTTCCCCAGCACGGGTGCCGTACCTGGTGAGGAGACCGGCTGTCCGGTCAGCGTCGCGCGTGGGGGTCATATGAGCCTTGATCCACTTCTGGATGCCGGCTTCGCTGTCCGGGAACCCGGCGCCACCACCGATGGCGAGCTTCGCCGTCGAAATCTTCCGTTCCGTTCCCAGTTCGGCGAGGACGTCGTCGGCAAGGTGTTCAGCCAGGGCCCGGAAGGTGGTCCATTTGCCGCCCACCAGGCTAAGCACGACGGCGCCGCCCTCCTGAGGGCCCGCTTCCGGGCCGCGCCGTTCGATGCGGTAGTCCCGCGACACGAAGCCGGGCTGGGTGGCGTCGTGCCGCGGCAGCGGACGCACGCCCGAGAACGTGTAGACGATCTGTCCGCGGTCCACGGCGATGTCAGGAAAGACGTGGCCAATGAGGTCGAAGAAGTAGTCGATCTCACCGTCGGTGCAGACGGCGTCTTCCGACATGTCGGCGTCGACGTCGGTGGTTCCCACCAGCACGCGGTCGCCCATCGGATAAATCAGGACTATCCGGCCGTCGGTGTGTTCGAAGAAGATTTCTCGTCCGTCGCAGGCAGCGAGCAGGCGGGGGTGGTCAAGGACGATGTGCGAGCCCTTCGTCCCGCCCATGAACGTGGTGGGCGTACCCATGGCCTGGTTGGTGAGGTCCACCCACGCGCCGGTGGTGTTGACGATGACGTCCGCAGTGAAGCTGAACTCCTCACCGGTTAGCTCGTCACGGAGACCCGCAGTGCTGGATCCCTCTGCGTTGGAACGGACGGACACCAGGGAGAGGTAGTTGCTGGCCCGGGCTGTGTTGAAAGCCGCGCCCGCCTTCTCACCGTCCTGCAGGACGTCCAGAGTGAGGCGCTCCGGGTTGTGCACCGACGCGTCGAAGTAGGTGGCGGTGTACTTGACCCCGGGGTGCAGCATCGGGAGTTCGGCCAGCGCCTTGTGCCGGGTGCGGAACTGGTGGCGCGGGACGCTGCCGCCGTCGCGGGAGAAGGAGTCATAAAGGCTCAGTCCCAGCTTGATCAGGAACGCGCCGCGCTCCTTGGGCTTGCCATGCTGCTTATGGGTCAGGAACCGGAGGGGCGCGGCCAGCACACCAGAGAATGTGCTGAAGATCGGAATCGTGGTCTGCAGCGGCTTGACGTAGTGCGGTGCGATCCGCAGGAGCGTGTTGCGCTCAACCACGGATTCCCGGACCAGGCGGAACTCCCCGTTCTCCAGGTAACGGATGCCGCCGTGAATCATGTGCGACGAGGCGCCGCTGGCGCCCTGGCAGTAATCGCCGCGCTCCACGAGTGCCACGTCGACGCCCTGCAGGGCGAGGTCCCGGAATGTTCCGACGCCGTTGATGCCGCCGCCGATGATCAGGACCCGCGCGTTGGGCCGCCGGCGCAGCCGGGCGACGGACTCGCGCTCCACGCCTGGTGCGGCAGCGCTGTTGGTATGGCCGGATGGATCCTTGAGTCCCAAATCTGCTCCTTTGGGTTTGGTTCGAAATGGCATGTTGCAGGCGGCGCACCGGATGGTGCGGGGCCGTTCACCACTATTGTTTGAATTATTGGAAAATAACGTCAAGCACTATGCACAAACGTGCAGAACGGAACGATGCATGCCCCGCCCGCGACATTCCGAAGCGCTGCGCGCCGCCCAGCTGTACTACATGCAGGACCTCACCATGGACGCCATCGCCCGGGAATTGCGGACCTCCCGCTCCACGGTTTCCCGGCTGCTTTCGACGGCGCGGGAGACCGGCCTGGTCCAGATCCAGATCCGCAGCCCGCTCGACACGGGACCCGAATTGGAGCGGCTGATCCGGGCGCACTACAAGGTGGATGTGCACGTGGTGCCCGTCCTGGACACCCTGAATGAGGCGGAAACGCTGGACCGCGTAGCCATGCAGGCCGCGCGCACCATCGGACCGCTCGTGGACTCCAACGCCATCATCGGCGTGGCGTGGGGCTCGACCCTGAGCGCCGTGAGCCGGCACCTGACGCGCAAGATCACCCACGACAGCGTGGTGGTGCAGCTCAACGGCGCGGGCAACATGCAGACCACCGGCATAACCTACGCCAGCGACATCATGCGGCGCTTCGGCAGTGCCTACGGGGCGCGGGTTGAACAGTTTCCCGTGCCGGCCTTCTTCGACCACGCCTCCACGAAGACCGCGATGTGGAATGAGCGGAGCGTTCAGCGCATCCTGGACCTGCAGTCCCGCATGAGCATTGCGATCTTTGGCGTCGGTTCGGTGGATGCCGATTACCCCAGCCATGTGTACGCCGGCGGCTACCTCGACGAGGACGACCTGGTTACCCTGGCGAAGTCCGACGTCGTCGGCGACGTGGCCACGGTCTTCTTCCGCGGCGACGGCTCCTCTGACGGCATCACGCTGAATGAACGCTCCACCGGACCTTCGCTGGACCAACTCCGTCAAGTGCGCCGGCGGATCTGCGTAGTGTCCGGAGCGTCCAAGATCAATGGGCTCCGGGGGGCGCTGGTGGCCGGGCTGGCCACAGATCTAATCCTCGATGAGGCCTCCGCCCGGCGGCTGGTCGGCTTTAAGAATGGGAATTGAGCGACGCCCTGCCAGCCAGGACCGGCCGCCGGCAACTGGTGTGAAGCTCTCGGAAAATCGCGGCGGCCATGCAAGGATGTCCGCATGAAAATCACCAGAGAGATCGTTGTGTTTGACGCCGCCGACCTTCCTGCCGAGAGCGCCTTCTGGGCCGGCCTGCTGGGCGGCACCGTGGACGCGGAGGATGACTGGCACACCGTCAGTGTCGACGGGAAACCGCGCCTGGGCTTTCAACTCGCACCCAACCATGTGCCGCCCGAATGGCCGGACGGGAACCCACAGCAGATCCATCTGGACCTGTATGTTGAGGACGTCGCATCTGCCCACGATGAGGCCTTGTCCCTCGGTGCACGCCTGCTCAAGCCGGCGGAGGACATCACCTCCGCCGAGGGCTTCCAGGTCTACGCGGACCCTGCCGGCCACCCGTTCTGCCTCTGCTGGGGCTGACGAACCTCTTTGGGCCGGGCAGGGCCGGGCCGGGCATTCGCGGGACTGAAACTGCGCCTGCCGGTCACACGCGGCGCGCCGCGGTATCGGTAGAGTCGTAACCATGACTACCTCACCCCGGCTCAGCCTGAACAACGGCGTGCTGATCGACCAGTTGGGTTTCGGGCTTTACAAGGTTCCGGCGAAAGACACCGCCAACCTGGTGGCCACCGCCCTGGAAGCCGGGTACCGCCACTTCGATGCAGCGGCCATGTACGGGAATGAATCCGGGGTGGCGCGCGGCCTGGTCGGGGTGTTCGCCACGGAAGCCACAACCGGCGGCTCCGGCGAGGCCGCCGGCACCTCTCGCGAGGACCTCTTCATCACCACCAAGGTGTGGAACGACGACCACGGCTACGACGCGACGCTGCGGGCCTTCGACAGGTCCATGATCAACCTCGGGCTGGAATACGTGGACATGTACCTGATCCACTGGCCGTGCGCGAAGAAGGGACTGTTCCAGGAAACGTACCGGGCCATGGAAACGCTGTACCGCGAGGGCAAAATTCGTGCCATCGGCGTATCCAACTTCCAGCCCCAGCACCTGGACCAGCTGCTGGAAACAGCCGAGGTGGTGCCGGCCGTGAACCAGATTGAACTGCATCCGTGGCTGCAGCAGGCCGAGCTCCGGGAGAAGCACGCCGGGCTGGGAATCCTTACCGAGGCGTGGAGCCCGCTGGCCCGCGGCCAGGTGCTGGAGGATCCCGTCATCGGCGCCCTCGCGGCCGAGCACAAGGTCAGCGCCGCACAGATCATCCTGCGCTGGCAGCTGCAGCTGGGCCACGTCACCATCCCGAAGGCAAGCTCAGCCGCCAGGATCCGCGAGAACCTCGACGTCTTCGGCTTCGAGCTCTCAGCGCTGGACATGACGGACATCGAAGCCCTGGAGCGCGGCCACCGCACAGGCTCCCACCCCGACAACGTTAACTAGGACTCCCCAGCACATGAGAACAGCCGACTCCGAGCCCGCTACGGCACCGTCCTTCGTCAGCAGCGGACTCGCCGCCCGCACCCGTGCATCCACTGTGCAGCTGGCCGGCAGCAATGTTGCCTACTGGGTCTACGAACCGGAAAAGATAACGGCTGAAACCCGGACCATCCTTGTCATCCACGGCTTCCGCGGCGACCACCACGGGCTGCTGCGGGTGGCCGACCAGCTGCCCGAGATGCGCCTGATCATGCCGGACCTCCCCGGATTTGGCAGCTCCGGCGCCTTCACTGACGCCGCCCACAGCGTGGAGCGCTACGGAAGGTTCGTCGGCGACTTCATGGCGGCCCTCGGACTCGGGCGGGACACCGTCCTGCTGGGACACTCCTTCGGCTCCATCGTGGCCGCCCATTTCGTCGCGTCCCATCCTGACGCGGTCCGCCCGCTGATCCTGGTCAACCCCATCGCGGCGCCCGCGCTCGAAGGGCCAAAGGGCCTCATGACCCGGCTGGCCGTGCTGTACTACCGCCTCTCCGCGCGCCTCCCCCGCCCTCTGGGCCTGGCCTTGCTGCGCAGCCCTCTCATCGTGCGGGTGATGAGCATGGCCATGGCGAAAACGAAGGACAAGGACCTCCTGCGGTTCATCCACGGGCAGCACCACGCCTACTTCAGTGCGTTCGCGAACCGGGACAGCCTGCTGGAATCGTTCACGGCGTCCGTCAGCAGCAACGTGGCCGAAGTTGCGCCCCGGCTCACCCTGCCCGTGCTGCTCGTCGCCGGCGAAAAGGATGAAATCGCCCTGCTGCGGGACCAGCACCGGCTGGCCGGGCTGCTCCCCGACGCAACACTGGACGTCATCCCTGGCGTCGGCCACCTGATCCACTACGAAACGCCAGAGCCTGCCGCAGGTTTCATCCGCCGCTTCCTTAAGGACCACCCCGCGTGAAGATAGTCATCGATGCCCGGTTCACCCGGACGGACCACCACGACGGAATCAGCCGCTACGGTTCCAGCCTTATCGCCGCCGTCTCAAAGATCGCCGATGTGTCCATGCTCATCAGTGATCCCCGGCAGCTGGCCCTGCTTCCCGATGTTCCGTACACGCTGATCAGCAGCCCGCTCTCCCCCGCCGAGCTTTTCGTGGCCCGGAAGGTCAACCAGCTCGGCGCGGACGTGGTGGTCTGCCCGATGCAGACCATGGGCACGTGGGGACGCAAGTACGGCCTGGTGCTCACCCTGCACGACCTCATCTACTACGAACACCCTGCACCGCCCGGTTTCCTGCCGGCACCGGTCCGGATCCTCTGGCGCCTTTACCACAAGGCGTTCTGGCCCCAGCGCCTGCTGCTGAACCGGGCCGACGTCGTCGCGACCATCAGCAGGACCACGGAGGCGCTGATGGCCAAGTACCGCCTGACCAGCCGTCCGGTGCGCATCGTCAGCAACGCCCCGCAGCCGGCCCAGCAGCCCCGCGACCCGGCGGCGACGCCGGAGAAGACGCTGCTCTATATGGGTTCCTTCATGCCGTACAAGAACGTCGAAACCATGCTCGCCGGGATGGCCGAACTGCCTGACTACACGCTGCACCTGCTTAGCCGGGTCACCCCGCACCGACGCGCCGAGCTTGAAGCGCAAATCCCCTCCGGAGCCAACGTGGTGTTCCATAACGGCGTCACCGACGACGAATACACGGCGCTCCTGAACCGCACCACCGCGCTGGTCACCCTGTCCAAGGCCGAGGGCTATGGCCTGCCCCTGGTGGAGGCGATGGCGCTGGGCACACCGGTGATCGCCAGCGACATTCCGATCTTCCGCGAGGTGGGGGCGGACACCGCCACCTACGTCGATCCGGAGTCGGCGACGGAGTTCGCCGCCGCCGTCCGCAGCCTCGGCGACGGGCAGCACTGGCAGGACGTCTCCCGGCGCTCCGTGACGCGGGCAGAGCAGTTCAGCTGGGACGAATCCGCCCGCCAGCTGGTGGACGTGGCGGCAGAGGTCATGGCACTCCGCCGGAAGTAACCGGGCAGCCCCGAACCGTCCTTCGTCGAATCGTCAGATCACATCGGGGCCCTAGAGCACGTCAACGCCGTCGAGCCGCAGTTGCACCGGGTCCTCCGTCCGCTTCGCCGCACCTGCGGCCTTCGCCGCCCGCAGGACCCTGGTTACCGTGGTGGCCTGCGCGTACGGGATGAACAGCAGCGTGCGCACGTCCTGGCCTTCCGTCTCCGCTGAGGTAAGGGCCGCGGATTGGAGCAGCGGCGCCGGGCCCGCAACGCGCAGCTCCACGCCCTCGGCGGCCAGTAGCTTGGTGGCTGAGGCTGTGAAATGGCCGACGGCGGCGCTGCCGCCTGTGACGGCGGCGACCCTCACTGCCGGGGGCAGCTGCAGCTCAGTGCGCAGGCCCAGCTCCCGCTGGGCATAGCCCGCAGGGTCCCAGCGCAGCAATGCGCCGACGGCGGCAGTGTCGTCCGCGGTAATGACGGCGATTCCGCCCTCGGTGGCCGGCCGGACGAGGGCAGCGGCATTGAACCAGCGCCGCACGGCGTCTTCGCCCGCGCGGAGGTTCTCCCGGCGCAGCAGTGAATCGCCGTCGAGCAGCAGCGCCGCGGCGTATCCGCCCGGCGCCACGGGCTCGGCACCCACCGTGGCCACCACCAGCGCGCAGGCATCCGGCACCGTGGCCTTGACGTTCTGGCCGGAGGACGTCACCACGGCCTTGCCGGGAAACGCCCTGCCCAATTCCTCCGCCGTGCGGAGTACGCCGGCCGCGCCGCGGCGCAGCCGGGTGCCCTGGCAGTGCGCGCAGCGCCAGGTAGGTGCCGGCGTCGAACACCAGCGGCACTGGGGCACAGCTGCGCTGCCGGCGATGGCCAGCGGCCCCTGACAGGACGGGCAGCGCGCGGGCTCGCGACAGGTTTCGCAGGCCAGCGACGGCGCATAGCCGGCGCGGGCAACCTGCACCAGCACCGGGCCGCGTTCCAGTGCTTCCTTGGCGGTGCGCCACGCCGCCCCCGGCAGCCTTGCCAGCCGGGCGAGCGGGTCCCGTTCCTGCTCAAAGCTGTCGGCCGTGTTCAGGACCCGCGGAACCGTGCGGCGGAGCACCGTGCGTTCGGCTTCCACGGGCATCGCCCAGCCGGCATCCACCAGCCGCTGCACCTCTGTGCTGCGCGAGTGACCTGCCAGCAGGCAGGCAGTCCCCTCCTGTTCGGCACGGAGCAGCAACACCTCGCGGGTGTGCGCATATGGGGAGCGCTGTTCGACGTGCAGGTCGTCGCCGTCGTCCCAGCACACCACGAGACCCAGGTTCCGCACGGGGGCGTAGGCCGCCGAGCGGGTGCCCACGGCGACGCCCGCCGTGCCCTTGAGGATCCTGAGATAGTTGCGGTATCGCGGTGTTTGGCCGTCATCGGCCGTCAGCCGGGCAACGTCATCGGCGGGAAGGAGGTCCTCGAGGGCGGCCTGGACCCGCTCCAGGTCCCGGTAGTCGGGAACCACGACGACGGCTCCACGTCCGGATTGCCGGACCGCCGCCACCGACTGCGCGATCAGATGCGGCCAGCCGTCCGGGCCGAACCCCTGCAGGGCACTCAGGGCAGCACGGGGCGATCCGCCCGAAGCGAGATGGCGAAGGAAGGCGGCGCCGTTCCGGTACCTGGTCCACGCGGAGCCGGACGGGTCGTGGTTCGCCGCGGCCTGTGTTGCCGGTTCAGGTTGAGCGGAGAGTTCGGCGCCGGCAAGTTCCTTCTCCACCTTGACCACCCGCGGCGGGATGGCCACGCGAAGAACGTCGCTGACGGTGCCTGCGTAGCGTGCGGCCACGCGGGCGGTGAGTTCCTGCAGGGCAGGGGTCAGGACGGCGACCGGTGAGACGACCTTGTGCAGCGGGACGAGGGGCTGGCCGGCATCGGACTCCTCAACCCGGTCCAGGATGTAGCCGCCGAGTTCCTGGCCGCTGAACTTGACCCGGACGCGGACGCCCGGCTGGGCGTCATCATCCAGTTCGGCGGGCACGCTGTAGTCGAACGACCGGTCCAGGTGCGGCAGCGGGGACTCAATAAGCACACGCGCCACCGGACGGTCGGCAGCCAGCGGCGGGCCGCCGGCTGTCCTGGCCGTGGCCGGGAACCCCTGCAGCAGTGACAGCTGCAGCGGCTCCGGCGTGGGGTGTGAAGACATGCCCCTTACCTCCGTCCTGGGTTGAATATCAGCCAACCACACGGGTCTGACATTCCTCCCGCACGGGTACGGACGGGCGGGCTCAGGCGTTGAAGTACGCCTTCAGGTCGTCCACGCGGTCCAGGCGCTCCCAGGTGAAGTCCGGATCATCGCGGCCGAAGTGGCCGTGCGCTGCGGTCTTGGCGTAGATGGGACGCTTGAGGTCCAGGGCGTCGATGATGGCGCGGGGGCGCAGATCGAAAATCTCGGCAATCGCGGCGCTGATCTTTGCCGGGTCCACGGTCTCGGTCCCGAACGTCTCGACGTAGGTGCCCACCGGGCGGGCCTGGCCGATCGCGTAGGCGATCTGGATCTCGGCGCGCTTGGCGAGTCCTGCAGCCACCACGTTCTTGGCAACCCAGCGCATGGCGTACGCCGCGGAGCGGTCCACCTTGGACGGGTCCTTGCCGGAGAAGGCGCCGCCGCCGTGCCGGGCCATCCCTCCGTAGGTGTCCACGATGATCTTGCGGCCGGTGAGTCCGGCGTCGCCCACCGGGCCGCCGATCACGAACGCGCCCGCGGGGTTCAGGATGTTGTTGGTCCGCGAAATGTCCAGGTCGGCCAGGGCGAGGACGGGGTCGATGACGTGCGTCGCGAGGTCGGCCCGCAGCTGGTCGAGGCTGAAGCCGTCAGCGTGCTGGCTGGAGATCACCACGGTTTCCACGGAAACCGGCCGGTCGCCGTCGTACCCGATGGTGGCCTGGGTCTTGCCGTCCGGGCGGAGGTAGGCGAGTTCGCCGTTCTTGCGGACCTCGGTGAGCCGCTCCGAGAGCCGGTGCGCGATCCAGATCGGCGTGGGCATGTAGGACGGGGTCTCGTCGCTGGCGTAGCCGAACATGAGGCCCTGGTCGCCGGCGCCCTGCAGGTCGTAGTCGTCCTCCTGGCGGCCTTCGCGCGCTTCCAAGGAGTTGAAGACGCCGCCGGCGATGTCGTTGGACTGCTGCCCGATGGATACGGAAACGCCGCAGCGTGCGCCGTCGAAGCCGTTGGCAGAGGAGTCGTAGCCGATGCCCAGGATGGTCTCGCGGACAATCTGCGGGATTTCGACATACGCGTCCGTGGTCACTTCGCCGGCCACGTGGACCAGGCCGGTGGTGGCCATGGTCTCGACGGCGACGCGGGACTCGGGGTCCTTGTCCAGCAGGGCGTCCAGGATCGCATCACTGATCTGGTCACAGATCTTGTCCGGGTGCCCTTCGGTGACCGACTCCGAGGTGAAGAGCCGAAGCGCGGCGGGTGCGGACCCGTGGGATTCTGGAATGTGCAGCGGTAAAGTCACTCAACTACCTTACTGGTTGGCAAACGGCGGGGCGGCAGCGTGTGTCCCCATGCTAAGGAGACGTTGCTTACGCCCGTCAGGTTCGCGGAAAGACCCGGCTTAGTTCGGAGCCGACGCGGTCAATGACAATGGCGGCGACGTCCTGCTTGGAGCCGGACGCCGACTGGGGTTCGGAACCGGCCCGCGAGAGGATGACCACGGAGTTGTTGTCCTGGCCGAACACCTTGTCAGCGCCGACGTGGTTCACTACCAGCAGGTCGCAGCCCTTGCGCTTCAGCTTCGCCTCGGCGTAGGACAGCACATCGCCCTGCTCATCGCCGGTCTCGGCGGCAAAGCCCACCACGAGCTGGCTGCTGCCCGCGGCGTCACGGACTTCCACGAGCTCGTGCAGGATGTCGGGGTTGCGGACCAGCGTGATGACGGGGTCAGCGGTGTCGTCCCGCTTCTTGATTTTGCTTCCGGACACCTCCGCCGGCCGGAAGTCGGCCACCGCCGCCGCCATGATGACGACGTCGGACCCGGCTGCCGCTGCCAGCATGACTTCCCGGAGCTGCAGGGCAGTTTCGACGGCGATCAGTTCGACACCCGCCGGGGCGGGCACCTCCATGTGGGCGGCCACGAGCCGCACGGTGGCTCCGGCGTCGCGGGCGGCGGCGGCCAGCGCCACGCCCTGCTTGCCGGAGGAGCGGTTGCCCAGGAACCGGACGGGGTCCAGGGGCTCCCGGGTGCCGCCGGCGCTGATGGTCACGGTCCGGCCGGCCAGCGGGAAGTGCCGCGCGCCGCTGGTTCCGTCAGATGTTCCGCCTGCGGTTACGTTCGCAGCCGGTGTCAGCGGGGCCTCCGCCTGGAGGCCGTGCGCCAAGGCCATGGCCGCTTCGAAAATGGCTTCAGGCTCGGGCAGCCGGCCGGGGCCGGAGTCGCTGCCGGTCAGGCGGCCGCTGGCAGGTTCCAGGACGGTCACGCCGCGGCTGCGCAGCGTTTCGACGTTGGCCTGGGTGGCCGCATGCTGCCACATTTCAGTGTGCATGGCCGGGGCGAACAGCACCGGGCCGCTCGCCATGAGAAGCGTGTTGGTGAGCAGGTCGTTGGCTTGGCCGGTGGCGGCACGGGCCAGGAGGTCGGCGGTGGCCGGGGCAACCACGATCAGGTCTGCCTCGTGGCCCAGCCGGACGTGCTTCACCTGGTCGACGTCGTCGAAGACGCTGTTGGTCACCGGGTTCCCGGACAACGCCTCCCAGGTGGCCACGCCGACAAAGCGGGTGGCTGCCTCCGTGGGGATGACGGTGACGTCATGGCCGGCTTCAGTAAAAAGCCGGAGGAGCGATGCCACCTTGTAGGCGGCGATCCCTCCCCCGACTCCGAGGACTATGCGCACGTGAACTCCGTCAGCAGGCAGTCTGTTTACTCTGCGGACGTTACTCTGCAGCTTCGATCGGCGTGGAAACCAGCTTGCCTTCATTGATCTCGCGCAGGGCGATGGACAGCGACTTCTCGTTCAGCTTGGTGTCGACCAGCGGGCCGACATACTCGAACAGGCCCTCGTGCAGCTGGGCGTAGTACGCGTTGATCTGGCGTGCACGCTTGGCACCGAAGATCACCAGGCCGTACTTGGAATCAGCCGCCTCGAGCAGCGAATCGATCGGCGGGTTGATGATGCCTTCAAGGTTCGTGGACACGAATTCTCCAAATTTCTAACGGGCTGACGGCGTCTGCGTCTGGCGCGGGTGCGGGGTCAGCCCCATGAGTGAAACAAGCTCGTCCGCTGCCCGGCGGACGTCGTCATTGATGACGGTGTGGTCGAACTCCGGTTCAGCAGCAAGTTCTACTTTACCGGTTTCCAGCCGGCGCTGCTGTTCCTCGGCCGATTCGGTGCCCCGGCCCACCAGCCGGCGCACCAGTTCTTCCCAGCTGGGCGGTGCCAGGAACACGAACTGGGCATCCGGAACAGCCTGCTTGACCTGGCGTGCGCCCTGCAGGTCGATCTCAAGCAGCACCGACCGGCCTTCCGCGATGGCCTCGTTGACGGTGCTCTTCAGGGTCCCGTAGGTGTTCTGTCCGTGCACCACTGCCCATTCAAGGAATTCGCCGGCGGCCACGAGGGACTCGAACTCTTCCTTGGACTTGAAGTAGTAGTGCACGCCGTCGATCTCACCGGGCCGCGGGGCCCGGGTGGTGGCCGAGACGGACAGCCAGACCTCGGGGTAAGTGTCGCGGATATAGGTGGATACGGTGCCTTTGCCAACAGCCGTAGGACCAGCGAGGACTGTCAGTCCGGGTTTGTTGCTCACGTATTCCTTTGGACGGTCTACAGATGACTCTGTTCGGATAAAGCTATTTCTCGTTCATAAAATCTACCAGCGCCCGGCGCTGGTGGATGCCCAGGCCCCGGACCCGGCGGGACATGGCGATGCCGAGGCTGTCCATGATGGCTGCAGCCCGGACTTTCCCAATCCCCGGCAGGGCCTCGAGGAGTTCCGAAACGCGCATCCGTGCGATGGCCTCCTCGGTGCCGCCGGAGTCCAGGATCTGGGCCACGGTCAGCTCTCCCGATTTGAGCCGCTCCTTAGCCGAGGCCCTGGCAGCCCTTGCCGCCGCGGCCTTCCTGAGTGCGTCGGAACGTTCCTGCGGAGACAAGGGTCGCAAGCTCACGGTCAATTCCCCTGGGGTCAGCCAACGGATCCGCGGCCGGCGGCGTTGGAGCAGCCACGGATTTGTCCTGAACCTACTCCCTGCCGGCCGGAGAAATCAATGGACTATTCCGAGCGTAGTCCGGCGAGGGTGCGCTCCGCCGCCTCGGTCAGCTCCCGGACGCCCGGGCCGGCCTTGAGGATGTCACGGCTGGACGTTCCCAAAACCTGGGGATAGGCGGCGCCGAAGGTCTTCCGCAGGTCTGCAGGTGTCGCCCCCTGCGCGCCCAGGCCCGGGGCAAGGATCGGCCCGCGGACGGTAACCAGGTCAAGCTGCAGGTCCGCCAGAGCCGTACCCACGGTGGCTCCCACCACGAGACCCACCGAGCCCATGGCGCCGGAGTAGCGTTCATTCTCCCCCGCGGCTGCCTGGACAATCCGGCGTGCCACCGAATCGCTTCCGCCCACGTGCTGCACCGAAGCGCCCTCCGGGTTGGAGGTCAACGCCAGGACAAACACACCCCGGCCGTGTTCGGCTGCGAGATCCAGTGCCGGCCGGAGCGACTCGAAACCCAGGTAGGGGCTCAGCGTCACGGAATCCGCCGCGAGGGCAGACCCGTCCCGGAGCCAGGCGTCGGCGTATGCGGCCATGGTGGACCCGATGTCGCCGCGCTTCGCGTCGGCGATGGTCAGCACGCCCTCGTCCCGGGCGGTGGCGAGAACCTCTTCGAGGACTGCCATTCCGGCCGACCCGTGCCGTTCGTACAGGGCCACCTGCGGCTTGACCGCGGCAGCGAGCGAAGCCACGGCCTCCAGGGCGGTGAGCGAAAAGCGCCTCAGGCCGGCGACGTCGTCGTTCAGGCCCCAGCTGGCCAGAAGGGAAGGGTGGGGATCAATCCCGACGCACAGCGGACCGCGGTCCGCCATGGCGCGGCCCAGCCGGGAGCCAAACGATTCCCGGCCGGTACCTGGCGTTGCCTCAGGCATTCTGCGCTGCTGCCTTCTGCAGGGCGGCCTGCTGTGACGCAGCGAGGGCTGCGGCGTGCTCCTGCAGGCTGGTCACGGACCACGCGTAGGTGCGCAGCGCCTCGATGGCCTGGACGGCGGCGTTGAACTCGGCCACCGTGGTGATGCAGGGGATGCCGATGGACGTGGCGGCCGCACGGAGTTCGTATCCGTCGCTGCGGGCCTCGCCGCCGGACGGGGTGTTGAACACCATGTCGATTTCGCCGGCCACCACGAGGTCGGCGATGGTCCCTTCACCCTCGGCGCTGCTGCCCTCGGCCACCTTGCGCACCGGAGTGGCCTGGATGCCGTTGCGGCGCAGGACATCGGCGGTGCCGCCCGTGGAGACGATCTCGAAGCCGAGGTCCGAGAGGCGCTTGACGCCCATGATCACCGACCGCTTGTCCCGGTTGGCCACGGAGACGAAGATCTTGCCTTCGGTGGGCAGCGCGTTGTTGGCGCCGGCCTGGCTCTTGGCGAAGGCGGTGTCGAAGTGCTTGTCGATGCCCATCACCTCGCCGGTGGAGCGCATCTCCGGGCCGAGCAGCGAGTCCACTACCTTGCCTTCGAGGGTGCGGAAGCGGCTGAACGGCAGGACGGCTTCCTTGACGGAGACAGGAGAGTCCAGGGGAAGCGTGGAGCCGTCGCCGGTCTCGGGCAGCATCTTGTAGGCGCTGCGCAGCTGGTTGATGGTCACGCCGGTGCCGATCAGGGCTGCGGCTTTGGCCATCTGTACGCCGGTGGCCTTGGACACGAACGGCACGGTCCGGGAAGCGCGGGGGTTGGCTTCCAGGACGTACAGTACGTCGGAGGCCAGCGCGAACTGGATATTGATGAGGCCGCGGACGCCCACGCCCTCGGCGATGGCCCGAGTGGCGGTACGGACGCGTTCCAGGACGTTGTTGCCCAGGGTGATGGGCGGCAGGACGCACGCGGAGTCGCCGGAGTGGATCCCGGCTTCCTCGATGTGTTCCATGATGCCGCCCAGGTACATGTCCGTGCCGTCGAAGAGGGCGTCGACGTCGATTTCGACGGCGTCCTCGAGGAAGCGGTCGATCAGCACCGGGTGGTCCGGGGTGATTTCGGTGGCGTTGGCGATGTAGCGGGACAGGTTGGGCTCGTCGTAGACGATCTCCATGCCGCGGCCGCCCAGGACGTAGGACGGGCGGACCAGGACCGGGTAACCGATCTCGTCGGCGATCTTCTTGGCGTCCTCGAAGGAAACGGCGGTGCCGTTCTTCGGGGAAACCAGGCCGGATTCGTCCAGCACGCGGGCGAAGGCGCCGCGGTGCTCGGCGAGGTCGATCGCCTCGGGCGAGGTGCCCAGGATGGGTACGCCGGCGTCGGCCAGCTGCTGGGCCAGCTTCAGCGGGGTCTGGCCGCCGAGCTGGACGAAGACGCCCATCACGCCGCCGGTGCGTTCCTCGGCCGCGATGACCTCGAGGACGTCCTCGAGGGTCAGCGGCTCGAAGTACAGCCGGGTGGAGATGTCGTAGTCCGTGGAGACGGTTTCCGGGTTGCAGTTGACCATGACGGTCTCGTACCCGGCCTTGCGCAGCGCCATGGAGGCGTGGACGCAGGAGTAGTCGAACTCGATGCCCTGGCCGATGCGGTTGGGTCCGGAGCCGAGGATGAGGATGGACGGCTTGGAATGCAGCGCAACCTCGTCCTCCTCGTCGTAGGCCGAGTAGTGGTAGGGGGTGTAGGCGGCGAACTCGGCGGCGCAGGTGTCCACCGTCTTGTAGACCGGGCGGATGCCCAGAGCCTGGCGGACACCGCGGACAACAGCCTCGGGATTGTGGGTCAGCGAGCCGATCTGTTCGTCGGAGAAGCCGTGCCGCTTGGCGTTGCGGAGCATGTCCTCGGTGAGGGCGCCGGAGCGGCGGATCTCCTGGGAGATCTCGTTGAGCAGCTGCAGCTGGTCAAGGAACCAGGGGTCGATCTTGGTGGCCTCGAAGAGGTCCTCCACGCTGGCGCCGCCGAGCAGGGCGCGCTGCACCTGGTGCAGGCGTTCCGTGGTGGGGCGCTTGGCCTTCTCGATGAGTTCCGGGACTTCCCATTCGGGGACGGAGCTGAAGTCCAGCTGCGAGCCCTTCTGCTCGAGGGAGCGCAGGGCCTTCTGCAGGGCTTCGGTGAAGTTGCGGCCCATGGCCATGGCCTCGCCCACCGACTTCATGGTGGTGGTGAGGGTGTTGTCGGCAGCGGGAAACTTCTCGAACGCGAACCGCGGGACCTTGACCACCACGTAGTCGAGCGTGGGCTCGAAGGAGGCGGGGGTCTTCTGCGTGATGTCGTTCGGGATCTCGTCCAGGGTGTAGCCGAGCGAGAGCTTGGTGGCGATCTTGGCGATGGCGAAGCCGGTGGCCTTGGACGCCAGCGCCGAGGAACGGGACACGCGCGGGTTCATTTCGATGACCACGACGCGGCCGGTGGCGGGATCGATGGCGAACTGGATGTTGCAGCCGCCGGTGTCCACGCCGACTTCACGGATGACGGCGATGGAGATGTCGCGGAGCCGCTGGTATTCGCGGTCCGTGAGGGTCAGTGCCGGGGCCACGGTGATGGAGTCGCCGGTGTGCACGCCCACGGGATCGAAGTTCTCGATGGAACAGACGACAACCACGTTGTCGTTCTTGTCCCGCATCATTTCGAGCTCGTATTCCTTCCAGCCCAGGATGCTCTCTTCGAGCAGCACCTCACTGGTGGGGCTGTACTGCAGGCCCTGGCCGACGATGCGGCGGAGGTCCTCTTCGTTGTACGCCAGGCCGGAACCGAGGCCGCCCATGGTGAAGGAGGGGCGGACCACCATGGGGTAACCGAGGTCGTCGGCTGCCTTCAGGGCCTCGTCCATGGTGTGGATGATGTGGCTGCGGGCGGATTCCGCGCCGCAGCGCTCCACGACGCCCTTGAACTTCTCGCGGTCCTCGCCGAGCTCGATAGCCGCAATGTTCGCGCCGATCAGCTCCACGTTGTACTTCTCCAGCACACCGTTCTTGTCCAGCGCGATGGCGGTGTTCAGTGCCGTCTGGCCGCCCAAGGTGGGCAGCACGGCGTCGGGGCGCTCCTTGGCGATGATCTTCTCCACCACCTCGGGGGTGATGGGCTCGATGTAGGTGGCGTCAGCGAACTCCGGGTCGGTCATGATGGTGGCCGGGTTGGAGTTGACGAGGATGACCCGCAGGCCTTCCTCCTTGAGGACGCGAATGGCCTGCGTGCCGGAGTAGTCAAATTCAGCGGCCTGGCCGATGACGATCGGGCCGGAACCGATGACCAGGACGCTCTTAAGGTCAGTTCTCTTGGGCATTACTTCTTGTCCTCAGTCTTGTTGTCAGTCGTGTTCGGCTCGGCGTTTTGCTGGGCGCCGTTTTGCTGGGCCGGAGCGGCCTGGGCATCGGCGGGGTGCTGAGCGTCCACCGGTTCCCTGGACAGGTTGGCCGTGCGGCCGTCCCGGGCACCTTCCATCAGCTCGATGAAGCGGTCGAAGAGGTAGGCGGCGTCGTGCGGGCCGGCGGCGGCTTCCGGGTGGTACTGGACGGAGAAGGCGGGGATGTCCAGACAGGCCAGGCCTTCCACGACCTCGTCGTTCAGGCTGACGTGGCTGACCTCGACCCGTCCGTAGCGCTCTTCCGGCGCGTTGGTGGGGCCGTCCAGCGGGGCGTCGACGGCGAAGCCGTGGTTCTGCGAGGTGATCTCCACCTTGCCGGTGCGGCGGTCCATGACGGGCTGGTTGATGCCCCGGTGGCCGTAGCGCAGCTTGTAGGTACCGAAGCCGAGGGCGCGGCCCAGAATCTGGTTGCCGAAGCAGATGCCGAAGTAGGGCAGCTTCTCGTCCAGGACGGTGCGGAGCAGCTTGACCTGGTTGTCCGCGGTGGCGGGGTCGCCGGGGCCGTTGGACATGAAGAAGCCATCGGGGCTGACGGCCTTGACGTCGTCGATGGTGGCCGTGGCGGGCAGCACGTGCACGCGGACGCCGCGCTCGGCGAAGCGCACCGGCGTCATGGACTTGATGCCGAGGTCGATCGCCGCGATGCTGAAGCGCGCGTCGCCGTCCCAGCCGTGGTCCGTCGGCTCCACGACGTAGGCTGCGTCGATGCTGACTTCCTCGGCGAGCCGGGCGCCTTCCATCGGCTCGCTGGCGAGCACGGCGTCGACGAGTTCCTTGTCCGTGGCCCTGGCGGCCTCGCCGGAGAAGATGCCGGCGCGCATGGTCTTGTGCTCGCGCAGGTGGCGGGTGATGGCCCGGGTGTCCACGCCCTGGATGCCGACGATGCCCTGCTCGACCAGCTCGGAGTCAAGAGATCGCTCAGCCCGCCAGTTGGACGGGCGGCGTGCGGCGTCACGGACAATGTAACCGGCCACCCAGATGCGGCGGGATTCCGCGTCCTCGCTGTTTACACCGGTGTTGCCGATGTGCGGGGCGGTCTGCACCACCAGCTGGCGTGCGTAGGACGGGTCGGTAATGGTCTCCTGGTAGCCGGTCATGCCGGTGGCGAAGACCGCTTCCCCGAGGGCGGTGCCCTGCGCGCCGTAGCTGCGGCCGCGGAAGATGCGGCCGTCCTCGAGCACCAGGACGGCGGGGGCGGATGCTGCGGCCTGCGGCGCAGTTCCTGCGTTTACTGTCACTTCGGTTTCCGTCACTTTATTACTTTCCACTATTGGGCACCCGCCTGGGGGCCTGGGGAGATCATTTCCTGAAGTTGTTGGAGGACGGCCGGCTTGTCCGCGGCGCGGCGGGTGCGGAAGCCGGTGTCCAGGGCGTGGGTTCCGAGCGTCCAGCTGAGGATCAGCAGCCCGTCCTTTTCCACGAATTTACCGGCCATGCCGCTGTCCTGCCGAACACCGGCCAGCGAGGACGCCGGGATGAACAGCGCCCGTGCGCCGGAGCGGTCCAGAAGCACGCCTTCCGGGTGGATGGAGATCTGCGCGTTGGTGCGGATGCCGAGGCCGTGCACGGCAATCCTGTCCAGCCAGTCCCCCGCGGTGGTGGAGGCCACGTACTGGCCCTCCGCCGAAACCAGCGGCTCGCCGAGCCCGGCCGGAACCGGCGGCAGCTGTTCGATGTCGGACTGCCGCCGGAGCCGGTTGCGCCAGCCGATCCAGATCAGGACAAAAACGACGGCGACCACGGCCAGCATCGCAAGTCCGGGGAGGACTTTTTCCATCAGTTGGCACCTGCTGCGCCGGCAACCGGCGCTTCCGACGGGTAGCGGTACGGCGTGTTGAGCTTGCCGTCCAGAACCGTGGGGTGGCCCTTGAAGAACGTGGCCACCACCTTGCCGGGGAGTTCCATGCCGCGGAACGGCGAGTTGCGCCCCATGGTGGCCATCGCGGACGGGTCCACGGTCCAGCGCGCGGCCGGGTCCACGAGGACAATGTTGGCGGGCTCGCCCTTTTCGAGCGGCCGGCCCTGGTCCGTGAGGCGCCCGATGCCGGCAGGGGCCGTGGAGGTGACCCTGGCGAAGTCGGCCCAGGTCATCAGGCCGGTCTCGATCATGGCGTGCTGGACCACGGACAGCGCGGTTTCCAGCCCGGTCATGCCCATGGCCGCCTGCGCCCACTCGCATTCCTTGTGCTCGCTCGGGTGCGGGGCGTGGTCGGTGCCGACGACGTCGATGGTGCCGTCGGCGAGGGCCGCGCGCAGGGCCTGGACGTCGTCGTTGGTGCGCAGCGGCGGGTTGACCTTGTAGACGGGGTCGTAGCTGCGGACCAGGTCATCGGTGAGCAGCAGGTGGTGCGGGGTCACTTCGGCAGTGACGTTGATGCCCCGGCTCTTGGCCCAGCGGATGATCTCGACCGAACCTGCGGTGGACACGTGGCAGACGTGCAGCCGGGAGCCCACGTGCTGGGCCAGCAGGACGTCGCGGGCGATGATGCTTTCCTCGGCCACTGCCGGCCAGCCGGTCAGGCCGAGGACCGCGGACACTTCGCCTTCGTTCATCTGGGCGCCGGCAGTGAGGCGCGGTTCCTGCGCGTGCTGGGCCACCACGCCGTCGAACGCCTTGACGTACTCGAGGGCACGGCGCATCAGGACGGGATCGTGGACGCAGATGCCGTCGTCGGAGAACATCCGCACCTGGGCGCGGGAGTCTGCCATGGCGCCGAGTTCGGCGAGCTGCTCGCCGGCAAGACCAACGGTGACGGCCCCCACCGGGCGGACGTCCACCCAGCCGGCGGCACGGCCCAGGCTGTACACCTGCTCCACCACGCCGGCGGTGTCCGCCACCGGGGTGCTGTTGGCCATGGCGTGCACGGCCGTGAAGCCGCCGAGGGCTGCGGCGCGGGTTCCGGTTTCCACCGTTTCGGCGTCTTCCCGGCCCGGTTCGCGGAGGTGGGTGTGGACGTCCACCATGCCGGGCAGGGCGACGAGGCCGTCGGCGTCGATCACGGTGGCGCCCTCAGCCATGCCTGCAGCTGTGCCTGTCTTCGACAGATCGGCGCCGCGGGCCGCGATGACGCCGTCGCGGATGAGCAGGTCCTCGGCGTCGCCGCCAAGGATCGCAGCGCCGCGGATAAGGTACGTGGATTCTTCAGCCATCAGTTGCTCTCCTTCAGGGTGGCGGCTGGTTCACGGGTATCCCCGGAGAGCAGCAAATACAGGGCAGCCATGCGGATCGACACGCCGTTCTTCACCTGCGCGAGCACAGTGGAACGGGGCGAATCGGCGGCGGCCGCGGAAATTTCCAGGCCCCGGTTCATGGGGCCGGGGTGCATGATGATGGTGTCCTTCAGGCCCAGGCTGTCCAGCGCGCGGAGCCTGTTGTCATCAAAACCCCAGCGCCGGGAGTACTCCCGGGTGGACGGGAAGAACGAGGCGTTCATCCGCTCGCCCTGGACGCGGAGCATCATGACCGCGTCAACGCCCTTTTCGAGCGTCTCGTCCATGTCGTAGCTGATGCTGCAGGGCCAGCGTTCGACGCCGATGGGCAGCAGTGTGGGCGGTGCCACCAGGGTCACGTCGGCGCCGAGCGTGCGCAGGAGCCAGACGTTGGACCGCGCCACGCGGGAGTGCAGGACGTCGCCGGCAATGGCGACGCGCATGCCGCGCAGGTCCGCCCCCGTGGAGGGCAGGCCGGAGAGCTTGGTCCAGTGCCGCCGCATGGTGAACGCGTCCAGCAGCGCCTGGGTGGGGTGTTCGTGGGTGCCGTCGCCAGCGTTGATCACGGCAGCGTCGATCCAGTCGGTGGCTGCCAGCCGGTGCGGTGCACCGGAGGCCCAGTGACGGATCACGACGGCGTCAGCACCCATGGCGGACAGCGTCTGGGCGGTGTCCTTGAGGGACTCGCCCTTGGAGACCGACGATCCCTTGGCGGCGAAGTTAATGACGTCGGCGGAGAGCCGCTTGGCCGCGGCTTCGAAGGAAATGCGGGTCCTGGTGGAGTCCTCGAAGAAGAGGTTCACCACGGTCCGTCCGCGCAGGGCGGGAAGCTTCTTGACCTCGCGCTCCCCCACGCTCGACATTTCTTCGGCGGTGTCGAGGATGCGGACGGCGTTGGCCAGGCTGAGGTCTTCGGTGGAGAGCAGGTGCTTCATGCGCCGCCCTCGATTACCACTTCGTTGACCGTCTGGCCGTCGACGGCGTCGGTCTCCTCGAGCCGGACCCGGACCTTTTCGGCCGAGGAGGTGGGCAGGTTCTTGCCCACGTGGTCGGCGCGGATGGGAAGTTCGCGGTGGCCCCGGTCAATCAGGACGGCCAGGCGCACAATGCGCGGCCGGCCGAGGTCCACGAGCGCGTCCAGTGCGGCACGGATGGTCCGGCCGGAGTACAAGACGTCGTCAATCAGCACGACCACCTTGTTGTCGATGCCCGTCAGCGGCAGCTGTGTACGGTGCGGCGGCCGTGTGGGCTGGTGGGAAAGGTCGTCCCGGAACATGGTGACGTCCAGCTGGCCGACGATGGCGGCGGCGTCCACGGCGGGATCGGCGGCGGCAATTTTCTGGGCTAGCCGGACCGCAAGCGGGTAGCCACGGCGGGGAATGCCCAGCAGCACCAGGTCCTGGGAGCCTTTGTTGGCCTCGAGGATTTCATGGGCGATACGAGTGAGGGCACGGTCAATGTCCGCCTGGTTGAGAACAACCCTGGCCGGAACCGGTGCCTGCGTGACAGAAGTCATCGCTCGTCTCCCCTTTCCCCGCCTCACGGGACGGAATTAAAAAAGGAACATTTGCCTTCCAAAATTACCACACGGGCGTCTGCCCCCGGCCCCGGCAGAGGGCGTCGTCCGTCACACCGCGCGGCTTCTTGCAACCCCTGTGCTTTGCTGCCCACAGCGGGGCACATAGGCTCTGTCTATGTCGATGAACCCGCAGCAGAGGCAGTTCCCCGGACCTGAGTTCAATGGGCAGCCCACGAATCCCAGCTGGATGGGCCACGTTCAGCCGCAGAACTACCGGCCGGCGCCAGGGCACCGCGGCGGTGCGGTGTACCAGGTAATCCCGGAGGCCGCGTCCACCGTGGCCGCCCGCCCGGGGGCGGGGACGCTGGGGCTCGTGGTGGGCGGCGGAATCCTTGCTTTCGTCAGCCTCTTCCTCGTGGTGCCGTTCCTCCTGTCCAGCACCGGCGTCACAGGCTTCGTCATCGGTTTTGTTGCCTCCCTCATCCCGCTGGCGGCCGTGCTGTTCGCCGTCGCCGTCATTGACCGCTGGGAACCCGAGCCGAAGCGCCTGCTGCTTTTTGCCTTCACCTGGGGAGCGGCCGTGTCAATTGCCGTGACACTGCTCATTCAGCCGGTCTTCGCCCTCGCGGCCCCGGCCACCGATGAGGCGTCCTTCCGCGATTTCATGACCACCGTGCAGGCGCCCGTGGTGGAGGAATTCGCGAAATCCCTCGGCCTGCTGCTGCTTCTCCTCTTCGCCCGCCGCAACTTTGACGGCCCTGTGGACGGGGTGGTGTTTGCCTTCACCATCGCGGGCGGCTTCGCCTTCACCGAGAACATCCTGTACTTCGGCCGGGCGATCGCCGAGTCCAGCACGCCCGGCAGCGACCTTGTCCAGATCTTCTTCCTGCGCGGGGTGATGTCGCCGTTTGCGCACGCTATCTTCACCGGGACCACCGGCCTGATCATGGGGCTGGCTGCGCGGCGCTGGCACTCCGGCGTCTCCGTGCTCGCCTTCTTCGTGGGCCTGGTTCCCGCCATGATCCTGCACAACAGGTGGAACAGCATGGGACAGGATTTCCTCGCCCAGTACGTGCTGGTGCAGGTCCCCATCTTCCTGCTCGCCGTGGCCTGCATCGTGGTGCTGCGGGTAGCGGAAACGCGCCTCACCCGGCAGCGCCTCCAGGAGTACGCCGCCGCGGGGTGGTTCGCGCCGGCCGAGGTGGAGCTGCTGTCCACTCCCGGAGGCCGCCGGCAGGCTGTGCGCTGGGCGGGTTCCTACAACCGGGGCGATCAGATGAAGGAGTTCGTCAAGGCGGCGACGCGCCTGGCATTCACCCGGCAGCGGATCCTCAGCGGCAGGGATGTGCCGTCCCACCAGCAGGACGAGGTGCAGCAGCTGCGCCACCTGACCGAACTTCGGGCCGCAGTGCAGCAATAAAGAACAGTGCAGCAATAAAGAATAGTCCAGCAGTAAGGTCCGGTCCAACAGCACCGGAGACGCAGGAAGCCCCTGCCGGGAGAACCCGGCAGGGGCTTTTCTGTGTAGTACTCAGCTCAGGCGAGCAGGGACGGCTTCAGCTGCTGAAGGCGTCCCAGGAGGCCGTTGATGAACGACGGCGACTCGTCGGTGGAGAGCGTCTTGGCCAGAGCGACAGCTTCGCTGACGGCGACGCCGTCGGGAACGTCGTCGTTGTAGAGCAGCTCCCAGGTGCCGATCCGCAGGATGATGCGGTCTACGGACGGCATCCGCTCAAGGGTCCAGCCCTGCGAGTAGGTCTCCAGGAATTCGTCGATGGTGGACTGCATCGAGACCACACCTTCAACGATCTCGAGGGTGTACGGATTGACGATCTGGTCGGTCCTCTCGCGGCGCGCACGCAGCACGTCGAAGGCCGAGACAGAGCGCTGCTCGGCTTCGAAGAGGACCTCAAGAGCCCTGTTGCGGGCTTTACCGCGGGCGCTCACTAGTCGTTGACCCGGCCCAGGTAGCTGCCGTCTCGGGTGTCGACCTTAACCTTGGTGTTGTTCTCCACGAACAGGGGCACCTGGATCTCGTAGCCCGTCTCCAGGGTGGCGGGCTTGGTGCCGGCCGAGGAGCGGTCGCCCTGCAGGCCCGGCTCGGTGTAGGTGATTTCAAGGACAACGCTCGGCGGCAGCTCGATGTACAGCGGGTTGCCTTCGTGGATGGCGATGTTGACCATCTGGTTTTCCAGCATGAAGTTGGTGGCATCGCCCACCGTGGCGCCGGAAACGGTGATCTGGTCGTAGTCCGAGGTGTCCATGAAGACGAAGTCGGCGCCGTCCTGGTACAGGTACTGGTAGTCGCGGCGGTCCACGGTGGCGGTCTCGATCTTGAGGCCGGCGTTGAAGGTCTTGTCGACGACCTTGCCGGACATGACGTTGCGCATCTTGGTGCGCACGAACGCGCCACCCTTGCCGGGCTTGACGTGCTGGAACTCGATGACGTTCCAGAGCTGGCCCTCAAGCTTCAGGACAGTTCCGTTCTTGATGTCGTTTGTGGTTGCCACTGGTTTCCTCTGGTTGTGTCTGACTGGTTCTGGCTGCCAGCTGTTATTTCAAGCAGGCATGCCGAACGGCGCGCCAGCGTGTAGTTATCAAAAATCCAGAAACTATTCTAGCGGATAAGGCAGGCACAGTTTTCGGGGCCGCCCGGCGGCGCGGCCGGAGGACCGCCCCGCCGCAGCCGGAAGAACCGTCAGGAAGCCAGTTCGAGGACGTCCCGCGCCCGCTGCAGCGCCACAGTTGAGGAATAGATGACGGCTGCATCGGCGGACTGCGCTACGCGCAGGTCCAGCGCCCGGGTGAAGGATTCCACTGCGGCGCCGATGTTCCCTGCGACGAAGTGCGTCCGTCCGAGGTACTGGTGGGCGAGGGCCTCATTGGCCGTGCCGTGCGCCTCTCCGAGGAGCTGCCGGAACAGTTCAATGGCACGGTCGTAGCGGTGGGCCACGCGCAGGACATCCGCCTCGTAGGCCCGGAGCCGGAACGACTCGGGGTCCTTGTAGCGGGCCTCTGCCAACAGTTCGGCGGCGTCGGCCGCGTGCCCCTCCACGAGCAGCACCAGGACCCGTTCAGCGGGGTCGGTTGACGCCTCGAGCGCGGCAGCGCATGCCTCTTCACTGACGATCTCAGGAAGCAGGGATTCCGGGTTGACCCGGATCCCCGGGAATCCGCCGTCGGGCCATTCGATCGTTCCGCTCTGGTCCTCGCGCATCAGGAGGCAATCTCCTGGTAGGCGGCAAAGAGCAGGGAGGTGTCCGGCACGTCCAGGATTCCCGGCTTGGCGATCCCATCCAGGACCACGAAGCGGAGCAGGTCGCCGCGGGACTTCTTGTCGCGGCGCATACCGTCCAGGAGCCCCTGCCAGCGGTCGCGGCGGTACGTGACGGGCAGCCCAAGGGATTCGAGGATGCTGCGGTGCCGGTCGGCGTCGGCGTCGCTGAGCCGGCCCACGCTGCGGGACAGCTCGGCCGCGAACATCATCCCCACCGAGACGGCAGCGCCATGCCGCCACGAGTAGCGTTCCACGAGTTCGATGGCGTGGCCCAGGGTGTGGCCGTAGTTCAGGATTTCCCGGAGCCCGGATTCCTTGAGGTCTTCCGAGACGACGCGGGCCTTGACGGCGATGGCGCGTTCGATGAGCTCACGCAGGGCGTCGGAACCGGGATCGGTGACGGCCTCGGGATCCTTCTCGACGAGGTCAAGGATGGCGGGATCGGCGATGAAGCCGCATTTGATGACCTCAGCCATGCCGGAGATGATCTCGTTCCGGGGCAGGGTCTTGAGCGTGTCCAGGTCGGTGAGGACGGCTGCGGGCGGGTGGAAGGAACCCACGAGGTTCTTGCCTTCGGCCGTGTTGATCCCGGTCTTGCCACCCACGGCCGCATCGACCATGCCGAGGAGGCTGGTGGGCATGTGGATGACCTTGACGCCGCGCAGCCAGGTGGCGGCCACGAAGCCGGCGAGGTCGGTGACGGCGCCGCCGCCGACGGAGACCACGGCATCGGAGCGGGTGAAATCGTTCTGTCCCAGCACCTGCCAGCAGAAGGCAGCCACCTGGATGTGCTTGCCTTCCTCGGCGTCGGGGATTTCCGCGGTGACGGCGGTGAAGCCGGCAGCGGCCAGTTCATCCCGGACCGTGTCGCCGGTGAGCCGAAGGGCCCGCGGGTGGATGACCAGGACGCGGCGGACGCGCTCGCCCAACAGTCCCGGCAGCGTGCCGAGCAGGCCGCGGCCAACTACGACGTCGTAGTTGTCCCCGGCCGACTGGCCGGTGACCTTGATGACGGTTGATTCGCTCACTTTTCAACTTCCTGTTTCGCGGCGGCACTTCCGTTGGCGGCCGTCGTCGCGGTTTTGTTGATCTCGCGGGTGGTGGATCCGGGTGGCTTGCCGGCGGCGAAGTCGCACAGCGCCGCCTCCAGCTTCAGCCCCAGTTGCGGCACGCTTCCCTGCCGGACATCAAGCACGATGTCCGCTAGGCGTTCATAGACCGGCTTCCGGGTGGCGAACAGCGCCTTCCAGCGCCGGATGCCGTCACCGGCCAGCAGCGGCCGCCCTGAGTTCTTGGCGATCCGTGCGGCGACGGTATCGGCATCGCACTCCAGGTAGACCACCGTGCACCGATCCAGCAGCTGCTGGGTGCCGGAGTCCAGGACCGAGCCGCCGCCGAGGGAAACCACCGTGGGGGTGCCGGCAGCGGCTTCGATGATGCGGGCAACGGTCCGGGCCTCAATCTCCCGGAAGGCACGCTCGCCGCGGCTTGCGAAGATATCCGCAATGGAACCGTGGCCCTCCACGATGACCGCGTCGGTGTCCACGAACGGGGCGTCCAGCTGTTGCGCCAGCTGCTGCCCGATCGCCGATTTGCCGACCGCCATGGGCCCAATGAGCACAATGGGCCGGTCCCCTGCGGCGCAGGGTGTCTTGCTCCGGGGCACTAGAGTCCGATCGTATCCAGCGACGCCGGAATGCTCTCGAGGTAGCCCCTGATGTTGCGGGCGGTCTCGGCTACGGAGTCGCCGCCGAACTTTTCGGTCACGGCCTCGGCCAGAACCAGCGCAACCATGGCCTCCGCCACCACGCCGGCAGCCGGAACCGCACAGACGTCCGAGCGCTGGTGGTGCGCTTTGGCCGCCTCGCCGGTGCTGATGTCGATGGTCTTCAGGGCGCGCGGCACGGTGGCGATGGGCTTCATGGCGGCGCGGACGCGCAGGACGTCGCCGATGCTCATGCCGCCTTCGATGCCGCCGGCGCGGTTGCTGGTGCGGATGATCCTGCCGTCGGCTTCCTTAACGATCTCGTCATGGGCGGCGGATCCGCGGCGTGCGGCGGTCAGGAAACCGTCGCCCACCTCAACGCCCTTGATGGCCTGGATGCCCATCAAGGCAGCGGCCAGCCGGGAATCGAGGCGGCGGTCCCAGTGAACGTAGCTGCCGAGTCCCGGGGGCAGGCCGTAGGCAAGCACCTCCACCACACCGCCGAGGGTTTCGCCTTCCTTGTGCGCGGCGTCCACCTCCGCCACCATGGCGTCAGACGTTTCCCTGTCGAAGCAGCGCAGCGGATCGGCGTCGAGCGCTATCACGTTGTCCGGCACCGGCAGCGGCCGGCCCTCGGGAACGGTGACACTCGCGATGGAGACCGTGTGGCTGACAAGCTCAATGCCGAGGTGCTTCAGGAACTGGGCGGCGACGGTGCCCATGGCAACACGGGTAGCTGTTTCGCGGGCGCTGGCGCGTTCAAGCACGGGACGGGCTTCGTCGAAGCCGTACTTCTGCATGCCGGTGAAGTCGGCGTGTCCGGGGCGCGGCCGGGTCAGCGGGGCGTTGCGGGCCTGTCCCTCGAGTTCCTCAGGGGCCACCGGATCGGCTGACATGATCTGTTCCCACTTGGGCCATTCGGTGTTGCCCACCTGGATGGCGACGGGGCCGCCCTGGGTGATGCCGTGGCGGACGCCACCGAGGATCGTGACGACGTCCTGCTCAAACTTCATCCGTGCCCCGCGGCCGTAACCGAGCCGCCGGCGGGCAAGGGCATCGGCGATTTGCCCGCTGGTGAGTTCAACACCTGCGGGGACGCCTTCAATAATTCCGACCAGTGCCGGGCCATGGGACTCACCGGCGGTCAACCAACGCAACATAAAAACCATCCTGCCATGTCTGGCGGTCAGGACACCCGCCGGGGCGCCCCGACTGCGTCGCACATCACATCTATGACGTCGGCACTGCCGGCCTCTGCCAGGCCGGTGAAATGCCGGACCTGCTCCACCGCCTGGTAGAGCAGCATCTCAAGGCCGGGAACTACTGTTCCGCCGCCGGCGTGCCAGGCGGCGGCAATCCGGCTGGGCCAGGGATCGTAGGCGACGTCCAGCAGGACGCCGTCCGTGCGCCGTCCCAGCGCCTCCAGTTCTGCCGCCATCCCGTCGGCCGCCCGCGGCGGCAGCGTGGAGATTACGACGCCGGCACCGGCCATCGCTTGGACCGCGCCGTCGAGGGAATGGACGGTGACGTCCATGCCGAGCCCGCTGGCTGCGGCCTTGGCTTCTTCAGCCCGGGCGGTGTTCCGGACGTACAGGTCCACGGACACCGCGCCAAGCTCCTTCAGGGCAGCAACCGCCGCGGCGGCGGTCCCGCCGCCGCCAAGAATGACGCCCGAGGGGGCGTCGCCGGCTCCGGCGTTGCGGAGGGCGTTGACGATCCCCGCGACATCGGTGTTGTAGCCGATCCGCCGGGTGGCCTCCCCCGCACCTTCGAACACCACGGTGTTGATAACGCCCAGGACCCGGGCCACGCCGCGGACCTCGTCCACCTCGGACACCATGGCCTTCTTCAGCGGCATGGTGACGGACAGTCCCCGCCAGCCGGCCTCGGCCCGGACGGAGTCCATGAACGCCGGCAGTGACTCTTCAGTCACATCGATGGCGCTGTAGCCGATGTCAGCACCGAGCCGCGCGTAGGCGGCAAGGTGGAGCGCCGGTGACTTCGAATGGCCGATGGGGTGCCCCAGGACGGCCGCCCGCAGGCTCATACGCAACGGCCCGGGTTGGCCTCGCACCAGGCGTTGTACTGCTCGACGTAGCCGTTGTGCTCGGCCAGCGTCTTGGAGAACTTCGTCTCCTTGGTGTCGAGGTTGATGGTCACCCAGTACAGATAATCGTTGTGGTTCGGCTTGGCCGCCGCGTCGATGGCATTCTTGCCCGGCGATCCGATGGGCCCGGCGGGCAGGCCCTGGATGGCATACGTGTTGTACGGGTTGGACTTGTCGGCCTTCTCGGCTTCGTCGATGTGGAAGGTCTTCTTGCCCAGGCCGTAGGTAACAGTGGCGTCCGACTGGATCAGCCCATTGGTTTCGGTGTTGGTGGGCTTCAGCCGGTTGTAGATGGCGCCCGCCACGTCCTTGTACTCGGCCTGGCCGCCCTCTGCCTGCACGATGCTGGCGACGGTCACGGCGTCGTACTGCTTGGCGGCGTCCGTGACTCCCTGTGCCTTCAGTTCGTCCTGGGTGGTCTTCACCAGCTTGGTGAGGATCTCCCTGGCGGTGGTTCCTAGCGGGAAACGGTACTCCCCCGGCGCCAGGAACCCTTCCAGGTTCTTGGCCTTGGCCGGCAGTCCGAACTGCTTGGGTGCGTCGCTGAGCGCCTTCAGCTGGGCCAGTGAAAGACCGGAGCCCTCCGAGATCGCCTGCAGGGATTCATCGATCCGCAGGCCTGCGTTGAGGGCGAAGTACATGACCTTCGCCTGTCCCTCGTTGAGAAGTACGGAGACGGCGTCGGAGTTCTTCATTTCCTGTTTGAAGTCGTACTCCCCCGGTGACAGGGTGCCGCCCGATGCGGTTAGGGCTGCCATGAAGGTTTCGGCGTTGGCCACCACCTTGGCATCTTCGAGCTTCGCAGCAACGGACACCGGACCTTCGCCCGGGTCGACCGACACCTTGACCTGGCCGGTGCCGGGGCCGGGGAAGTCGGCGGGCTTGTCGTTCCCCAGCAGCGGCTTCAGGAACTGCGCGCCGACGACGGTGGCGGTGATGAACAGCGCGAGCGTCAGCAGCAGCGCCACCAGGCGGCGGCGGCGCCGGACTTTCTTGGATGGCCGGGCCACGGGGGCTACGTCTTCGGCGCCGGCCAGGAGCTGGTGCCCCACGGCCTGTTGCTCGTAGTGCTCATGGTCCTCGTAGGTGTCGTGGCCTACGGCGTCATGGTGGATGTCATAGTGGAGGCCATCCTCATGGTGGACCTCCTCGTGGTGGCCGGCGGCGAATTCGGCGAAGTGCGGAGCGTCTTCCGACTGGACGCCGTGCACCGTATCCACGCGACCAGCATCGTCAGGCACGGCTGCTTCCCCATGTTCGGAGGGGTCGTGGATGGTCGGGGGAACCGGCGGAGCGTCGGGAACCTCGGCGGCCGGAACAGCCTGGGCAGCGGGAACCTGGGCGTCAGGAATGTGGGCCTCCGGGACAGGGGATGCGGCGGGAACGGCCACCGGAGGTGTAGCTATTGCCGCCACCCGGGCACTATCTGAACGGAAAGGAGTGTCCGAAGCCGAAGCCCCGGTCCGCTGTGCGGCCTCCGCTTCAACGTGCACCCCTTCACCGGATTCGTAGGCCTGCTCGGGCACGTCATCGCCTGACTCGGCGGTGACGGACTTCTCGCGGGCGCGGATCTCCTTGCGTGTCAGGGGCCGTCCGGCGTCCGCGAAGGGGTCGCCGGAGGAGTCGTCGCTATTGACCGGGCTCACTGTAGCTTTCCATCCTCTGAAGATCGTGTTTCCTTTTCCGGGTCAGGCCGTTCAGCAGTCGCGGCGGCGTGTCCGGGCAGCCCCGTACGGGGAGGAGCGCTCACACGGCTCCCCACATCCGTTCCCCTGGCTTTTTGCATGTCGATGGCGTGCTGCAAGATTCCCGCAGCCGCAACCTGATCCACCACTTTACGGTGATTTTTGCTGCTCATGCCAGCTTCGTGAAGGTTGCGGTGGGCCGTGACGGTACTGAGCCGTTCATCAACCAGGTGTACCGGAATGTCCGAACCGGCCCGCTCGAGCGCGTCAGCCAGCAGCTGGGCGTAGTCCGTGGCCATGCGGGCTGAGGCGTGTTCCTCGCCTTTCATGGTCCGCGGCAGGCCCACGAAGATCTGCACCGCGCCCCGGTCCGCCGCCAGGGCGGCAATGATCCGGACGTCCAGATTCTTCTTGGGATTGCGGTCCAGCGTCTTCAGCGGTGTGGCAAGGATCTCGTCCCGGTCGCAGATGGCGACGCCAACGCGCACGGTCCCCACGTCCACCCCGAGTTTGATGCCCCGGGGGTGGACGTGTGGCTCAGCGGAAGAAGTCACGGCTTGTTAGCGCCTGGTGATTGATTCGACGACGGCGGACAGTGCGGCGCCGACCTTGGAGGCGTCGGTGCCGCCACCCTGGGCCACGTCGTCCTTGCCGCCACCGCCGCCGCCGAGGATCCCGGCAGCGAGCCGGACCAGCGCGCCGGCCTTGACTCCGGCTTCACGGGCGGCTTCGTTGGTGGCCACCAGGATGACCGGGCGGTCGTTGCTGACGCCGGCCACGGCAACCGTGGAGGCTTCGGAGCCGAGCCGGTTGCGCAGGTCCAGGGCAAGGCCGCGGATGTCGTCGGCACCGCTGACTTGGCCGGCGTCGTGCGCGATGACCCGGACGCCGGCGGCGTCCACGGCGGTTCCGGCGAGCTGGGCAGCAGCGGCCGCGAGCTGTTCCTTGCGGAGACGCTCGAGTTCCTTTTCCGTGGCCTTCAGCTTGGTGAGGGTCGCGGAGATGCGGTCCGCCAACTGCCCGGAGGGCACCTTGAGCATCTCGGTGAGTTCGGTCACGAGGGCGCGTTCGGCGGCCAGGTGCCGGAAGGCATCCATGCCGACGAAGGCCTCGACGCGGCGGTTTCCGGATCCGACGGACTGCTCGCCGAGCAGGGACAGGCTGCCAATCAGGGAGGTGTTGGAGACGTGGGTGCCGCCGCACAGCTCGCGGGACCACGCGCCGTCGATCTCCACAACCCGGACCTCGCTGCCGTAGTTCTCGCCGAACAGCGCCATGGCGCCGAGGGCCTTGGCCTCTGCGAGTCCCATGACCTTGGTGTCCACCTGGAAGTTGTTGCGGATGGCGAGGTTGGAGACTTCCTCGACCTCGGACTTGGTGGCGGCGCTCAGCCCTTCACCCCAGGCGAAGTCGAACCG
Organism: Arthrobacter sp. UC242_113; assembly: GCF_044054585.1. Lineage (NCBI taxonomy): Bacteria > Bacillati > Actinomycetota > Actinomycetes > Micrococcales > Micrococcaceae > Arthrobacter > Arthrobacter sp. UC242_113. The sequence goes on from NZ_CP171968.1 coordinate 1,672,180, forward strand.
GAGGTACCCGGCCTTGTTGAACGAACCGCGCTGGGTGGCCTGCGGACCGAGGATCTGGTGCAGCGCCGCGTGCACGATGTGCGTTCCGGTGTGCGCCTGCTGTGCAGCGTGGCGCCGTTCACGGTCCACCGCGGCACGGACCAGTGCGTCAGAGGCGATCTCGCCTTCGCGGACGATGGCCTTGTGCACGCTCAGGCCCTTGATCGGACGCTGGACGTCCAGGACCTCGACCACGAATCCGTCGCCGGTGATGAGGCCGGTGTCGGCTGCCTGGCCGCCGGCCTCGGCGTAGAACGGGGTCTCGGCGAGCACCAGTTCGATCTCGTCGCCGGTGGCTGCCTGGGACACCTTGCTGCCGGCGCTGAGGATGCCGCGGACCCGGGATTCGCCCTCGAGGTCGGTGTAGCCGGTGAAGACGGTTTCGCCTTCTGCCAGGAGTTCCTGGAAGGCGGAGAGGTCGGCGTGGCCGCCCTTCTTGCCCTTGGCGTCGGCCTGGGCGCGCTGGCGCTGCTCGAGCATGAGCTTGCGGAACTCGGGCTCGTCCACCTTCAGGCCGGCTTCCTCGGCCATTTCGAGCGTCAGGTCGATGGGGAAGCCGTAGGTGTCGTGCAGCGCGAACGCGTCGGCGCCGGAGAGGGCACGCCCGGCAGCCTTCGATTCGTTGACGGCATCCTCAAGGCGGGCAGTGCCGGAGGCGATGGTGCGCAGGAACGCCTTCTCTTCGGCGTAGGCGATCCGGCTGATGCGGTCGAAGTCCGTGTCCACGATGGGGTACACGCCCTTCATGGCGTCGCGCGAGGCGGGCAGCAGGTCCGGCAGGCAGGCCTGTTCCACGCCGAGGAGGCGCATGGAGCGGACCGCACGGCGGATGAGGCGTCGCAGCACGTAGCCGCGGCCTTCATTGGAGGGCGTGACGCCGTCGGCGATGAGCATCAGGGAGGACCGGATGTGGTCGGCCACGACGCGCATGCGGACGTCATCGGTGTGGTGGGGATCGTCCTCGGTCTCGGCGGAGGTGTATTCCCTGCCCGAGAGCTTGGCGGCCATGTCGATGACCGGGCGCACCTGGTCGGTCTCGTACATGTTCTCCACGTCCTGCAGGATCATGGCGAGGCGTTCCATGCCCAGGCCGGTGTCGATGTTCTTCTTGGGCAGTTCACCCACGATGTCGAACTCGACCTTCGAGCGGACGTTGTCGATCTGGTACTGCATGAACACGAGGTTCCAGATCTCCACGTACCGGTTCTCGTCGGCGATGGGTCCGCCCTCGGCGCCGTAAGCGGGGCCGCGGTCGTAGTAGATCTCGGAGCAGGGCCCGGCCGGGCCGGGCTGGCCGGTGGACCAGTAGTTGTCCGACTTGCCCATGCGCTGGATGCGTTCGGCGGGGACTCCGGTGTTCTTGAGCCAGAGTTCCTCGGCTTCGTCGTCCTCTTCGTAGACGGTCACCCACAGCAGCTCCGGCTGGAGTCCGTACCCGCCGTCGGCAACGCTCGTGGTGAGCAGCTCCCAGGCGAACTTGATGGCGTCTTCCTTGAAGTAGTCCCCGAAGGAGAAGTTGCCGCACATCTGGAAGAAGGTGCCGTGGCGGGCGGTCTTGCCCACTTCCTCAATGTCACCGGTGCGGATGCACTTCTGGACGCTGGTGGCCCGGGAGTAGGGCGGTTCCTCACGCGCGGTCAGGTACGGGATGAACGGAACCATGCCGGCAACCGTGAACAGCAGGGAGGGGTCGCTGGAGACCAGCGATGCGGAGGGAACCGCCGTGTGGCCTTTGCTGACGAAAAAATCGACCCAGCGCTTTGTGATCTCCTGCGACTTCATGAGCTGATTACTTACCCTTCCTGGTTCACGCATGCTGGCGCGTGAGAGTTTGATTCAAAGGCAGTCCCGGTGTTGGACGGCACTGCAGGTTTAATTCTCGCGCGTTTAGCGCCGGGCGAGGTCCTGGGATTCAACACCCAGCGCGGAGCGAAGGTCCGTTTCCCGTTCGCGCATGCCGGCGCGGACGGCGTCGGCGAAGTCGTAGACGCCGTCGGCGAGCCGGCCCACGGCCCGGTTCAGGCCTTCGGGGCCGAGCGCGGACTGCGCCTCGGTGACCTTGCGGAACGCGATGACGCCGATGGCCACGCCAATTCCCATCCAGACAAGTCGTTTCATTTCAGTTCTCCGGTGGGCTTAGCGGCTGCGGCGGCCGGTGGCGGGCTTCTTGCGGGCGGCGAACGCGGAGCGGACGCCGTAGCTGAACGCGGCCACCTTGATCAGCGGCGAACCGACGGTCGCGGCCACGAGGGAGGACAGCGCGGAGATGTTGGCCGAAGCATCCGAAACGTTGGAGGCAATGCCGTCCACCTTCTTCAGCTGCTGGTTGGTGGTGGAGACCGTTGCGGTGACCTCGTCCATGAGCGGGGTGGCGCCGTCGCTGATGGAGCGGATGGATGTCCGGACCTCGTCGAACACCCGCCCCAGCTTGAGGATGGGCACAGCAAGCAACAGGACCAGGAGCGCAAATACCCCGGCCGCGATCAGGCCGGCAATATCGCCACCAGACATAGACGTTCATCTCCTTGAAACTCCGTGGAACCGTACCGGGGCGGGGCGGCCAAAAGTACTGCAGCCGCAAATGTCCCCCAAGTACCTTACATACAAAGAAGCCCGCGGCGCTTGCCACGGGCTTCTTTGGATACGCTGCCGGAATTTAGCGTGCGTAGAATTCGACGACGAGCTGCTCTTCGCAGGTCACGGGGACCTCGGAGCGCTTCGGGCGGCGAACCAGGCGGGCCTGCAGGGCGTCCAGCTTGACGTCCAGGTAAGCCGGAACGGCGGGCAGGACGTCGCGGTGGGCACCGGCTGCTGCAACCTGGAGCGGGACCATGGTCTCGCTGCGGCTGTGCACGTGGACGAGCTGGCCTTCGCCGACGCGGAACGACGGGCGGTCAACGCGGATGCCGTCAACCAGGATGTGGCGGTGCACAACCAGCTGGCGGGCCTGGGCGATGGTGCGGGCGAAGCCTGCACGCAGCACGAGGGCGTCGAGACGCATTTCGAGCAGTTCGATCAGGTTTTCACCGGTCAGGCCCTTGGTGCGGCGTGCTTCTTCGAAGGCACGGGTCATCTGGGCTTCGCGGATGCCGTACTGGGCGCGCAGACGCTGCTTTTCGCGCAGACGTACGGCGTAGTCGGAGTCCTGCTTCTTGCGGGCACGGCCATGCTCACCGGGGCCGTACGGACGGCGCTCCATGTACTTGGCGGCCTTGGGGGTCAGAGCGATGCCGAGTGCACGCGAAAAGGCGTGCGGTACGGCGAGCACGAGTGTTGTTAGCCACTTGTGTCCTTCCAATATCTGCGGTGTGTCAGTGTTACTGGCCTCCAAGATGGAGAGCATCGGCCAACCGCTGCCTTTTGCTACTGGGCACAGGCATAACCTCATCAAATAAGAAATTTGGTGGATTGTGCGTCCGCGCCTTGCCAGACAACGATCAAGCTTACCAGAACCTCACTGGCCCCGGATGATCTTCCGCAACCGCTCAAGCCGGACGGCTATGTCCCGCTCCGCGCCGTTCGCCGTGGGCTCGTAGTAGTCGCGGCCCACGAGGTCGTCCGGCGGATACTGCTGGGCGGCCACCGAATGCGGCGCATCGTGGGCGTACTTGTAGCCAACCCCGTGGCCGAGCTGTTTGGATCCGGGATAGTGCGCGTCGCGCAGGTGCGCCGGGATGCCGTTGCCCAGTCCCGCCCGCACGTCAGCGATGGCCTTGTTGATGCCCATGTAGGCGGCGTTGGACTTTGGCGCCGTGGCCAGGTGGACTACCGCCTCGGCGAGGACGATGCGCCCCTCGGGCATTCCGATGAGCTGCACGGCCTGCGCCGCGGCCACCGCGGTCTGCAGCGCGGTGGGATCCGCCATGCCCACGTCCTCCGCCGCCGAGATCACGATCCGCCGGGCCACGAAGCGCGGGTCCTCCCCCGCCTCCAGCATCCGTGCGAGGTAGTGCAGTGCCGCATCAACGTCGGACCCGCGGATGGACTTGATGAACGCGCTGGCCACGTCGTAGTGCTGGTCCCCGGCGCGGTCGTAGCGGACGGCTGCGGCGTCCAGGGCACGCTCGGTGTGCCGCAGTTCCACGGTGACCGGCTGATCTGGCATGCCTTCATCAGTGTCACCTTCCCCCGCACCGGAACTTCCGACGTCGTCCGCGTCACCGAAGGCAACGCCGGCGGCGGCCTCCAGCGCCGTCAGCGCCCGACGGGCGTCGCCGCCGGAAAGCCGGACGAGGTGTTCGAGTGCCTCGTCGCTGAGCCGGACATCATTGTTCAGCCCGCGGGGATCCTCAACGGCCCGCACCAGCAGGCCCTCGATGTCCGCGTCGGTGAGCGGCTTGAGCGTCAGGAGCAGGGAGCGGGACAGCAGCGGCGACACCACCGAAAACGACGGGTTCTCCGTTGTTGCCGCCACCAGCACCACCCAGCCCTTTTCGACGCCGGGCAGGAGCGCATCCTGCTGCGCCTTGTTGAAGCGGTGGATCTCGTCGAGGAACAGGACGGTGGTGGTCTTGTAGAGGTCACGGGCGGTCAGGGCGTCGTCCATGACGCGGCGGACATCCTTGACGCCGGCGGTGATGGCGGACAGTTCCACGAACTTGCGCCCGGGACCCCGCGCGATAACGTGGGCCAGCGTAGTCTTCCCGGTACCGGGCGGCCCCCACAGGATCAGCGAGCTGGGGCCTGCAGGACCGGCGGCTTCAGCACCGGCTGCCAGCTGCCGCAGCGGGGAACCCTGGCCCAGCAGATGCTGCTGTCCCACCACCTCGTCCACCGTGCGGGGACGCATCCGAACCGCCAGCGGGCCGCGCGGCTGGGTGGACCGGGACTGCGCGGAACGGGGTTGGGCGGTCCGGGACTGCGCGGTCCGGGACTGGTCCGCTTCGGCGGCGTCGTTGTCGCCGTCGTCGCTGTCCTGTGCCGCCGAACCAAAGAGATCATCCACATAGATAGGCTACTTCCAGAATCAGCAGGAAAAATCCGGCCACGAAAGCAGGGAATCGGGAATGCCAGCCAGCCGTCCGGAACGGGGACATGCAGCGCAGGGAGGTGCGGCGTCCATCAGGACCGCGTTCATCCCCGGCCCGCGCTTGGCCGGCTGGGTGGACCGGTTCGCCGCCAGCCACGGTGACCTTGGATACGAGGACCACGACGACGGCGTACGGCTGGCTGCCGCGGATGGCGCTACCGCGCTGCTGGTGGCACCGTGGCCCGACGACGGCCGGCCGGGGCGCGGATCCGGCCTCGTGGAGCGGCTGGCCTCCCTGGCGTCCCAGCCGCGCACGGTCGGCCTGCTGCTGGTCCGCCGCGGAGGATACGGAGTGGCCGTCGCCAGCGAGGGGGTCATCCTCGCCGCCAAGACCGGTTCCAAGTATGTGCAGTCCCGCACCGCAGCCGGCGGCCAGTCGCAGCAGCGGTTCGCCCGGCGCCGCGCCAACCAGGCGGATGCCATGGTGGAGGCGGTGGCGGAACAGGCACGGCTGATCTTTGGCGGCCAGGTCTTCGAGTACATCCTCCCGGGCGGTGACCGCAGCCTGGCCGACGAAGTCCTGGGTATGCCTGCCCTGAAGCCCTGGGCAGGCCTGCCCCGTTTGGCCTACCTCGATGTTGCCGATCCCCGGGCCGCCGTCCTGAAGAAGGCCGCGGCGGACGCCTGCGCGGTGCGGGTGACGGTGACGGACCCGCCTCCCCGGTAGCCGGCGCCCTGCTGTGGGAGAAGCGCCCGTTTCGACGGTTCCCCGCCCGTTAGACGATGCGCAACGTCGTGTGCGCAGGGAACCGTCGTATCGGCCGGGACGCGGGCTACTCTTCGGGTGCCAGTGTCACGGTGACCCCGTTAAGGTCGCGGCTGAAGCCCACCTGGCAGGAGAGCCGCGAGCCGCATTCCCGGTACCCCTCGGCCTCCACGAGGAGCTCGAGTTCGTCGTCGCTGCGCTCTTCCAGGGTATCGAAGACCTCCTGCTCCAGGAACACGTGGCAGGTGGCGCAGGAGGCGGTGCCGCCACAGGATGCCAGCACGGGCAGGTCGTTGTCCCGCAGGGCCTCCATCATGCTCTGGTCCGGCTCCCATTCAAGGTCATGGGCGGCGCCTTCACGGTCGACGACGGTCAGTACGTTGCTGCTCATGGCGGTGCTGCTCATGCTGGTGTTGCTCATGCCGGTTTCCTTAGGATCGGGCTGCCGCAAGGTCAGCGGCTGCATGGTCGTGGCTGGGTGCGCCGGAGGTGGCTTCGGCGAGAGGTATGGCGGGGTCCGCTGCGAGCACCGGGTCGATCCGGGCTCCCTGGGCGATCAGCCGCTTGGCCGTGCGGAACTCCGCCAGGTTGGCGATGGTGTCGACGGCGGCGAGGCGGCCGTCGCGGAGGTAGGCCACAGAGAATTTGCCGCCGGAGGGTTCGCCGCGGACGATCGTCTGGTCCTCCGGATGGCGGACACCCGCGGTCTGCAGCCGCACACCGTGCTGGACGGTCCAGAACCACGGAACTTCCGGTTCGGCGGCCGGTTGACCGGTGATGTGCGCGGCCACCCGGTCCGCCTGCGCCAGCGCGTTCTGGATGCACTCAAGCCGCTGGCTGGCGCCGTCGATGGGACTGGTGAACCGCGTGACGTCCCCGCTGGCGTAGATGGCGGGATCTGAGGTCCGGCCGTCCCCGTTCACGAGGATGCCGTCCCGGCACTCGATGCCGGCATCCGCGGCCAGCTCCTGGTTGGGCAGGACGCCGATGCCGGCGAGGACGACGTCGGCAGGAAAGGCGGTGCCGTCGGCAACGGTCACGCGCTCGGCGCGTTCCCCGCCGTCGATAGAGGTGACCGCGGCGCCGAAGACGAACCGGACCCCGTGCCGCCCGTGGAGCTGCTCAAAGTGGCGCGAAACGGGGGCCGATGTTACCCGGCTCATCACCCGCTCCTGGAATTCGAGCACCGTAACCTCACAGCCTTTCGCTGCCGCGGCCGCGGCCACCTCCAGGCCGATGTACCCGGCGCCGATGATGGCCACGCGGGCTCCCGGAACCAGCCGCATTTTGAGTTCGAGGGCGTCGTCCCGGGTCCGCAGGGACCGCACTCCCGGAAGACGCGCCCCCGGGACGGTAAGGGGCCGCGCCCGTGAACCCGTGGCGATGACCAGGCGGTGGTAGGCCCGACGCGTCCCGTCGGACAGCAGCACGGTCCGGCCGTCCCTGTCGATGGACTCCGCGGTGACCCCGGCAAGCCTGGCGATGCCCTTGTCCGCATAGAACTTCTCCTTGCGGAGCACGGCTGCCTCGTCCGGGGCGCCGTCCTTCAGGAGTTCCTTGGAGAGCGGCGGCCGTTCATAAGGCTGTCCGCTTTCGGAGTCGATCAGCAGAATGCCGCCGTCCCAGCCACGGGTGCGGAGCCCCGCGGCGACAGCAACACCGGAGTGGCCCGAGCCGACGATGACCACCGGGTTTTGAGCCAGCACCGGGTCCTGACCCGCTGCCGGCGCTTCTCTGTCTGCCCAGCTACTCATTGGTTTCCTCCAGAATTACGTGCAGGTGCTCCGGGCCCGAGTTGGTCAGGTTGTTGCCGCGCACATATTCGATCGGCTTGTCCGGATCCAGCGCCAGCGACGCCAGCTTTTCGGCGAGCAGCTTCACGGTGACCAGGACCTCAAGCCTGGCAAGCGGCGCGCCGAGGCAGCTGTGGACCCCGTGCCCGAAGCCGAGGTGGCCGTCGGTGTTGCGGTCGATGTCGAAGCGCTCGCCGTCGGGATACTTGCTGCTGTCGCGGTTCGCGGCGGCGGGCAGCAGCCGGACAATGGCGCCGGCGGGAATCGTCACGCCGGCAACCTCCACCTCCTCCGTGGTGATCCGGCTGGCCCGCTGGACGGTGCCGCGGTACCGGGCCAGTTCCTCGACGAACAGGTTCGCGTCATCCGGATTCCGGCGGATCCGCTCCAGCAGGTCCGGCTGTTCGCTGAACATCCGGAAGGCGTTGGCCAGCAGGATGGTGGTGGTGTCGTGCCCTGCCACGAACACGAAGGCGCAGAGTTCCTTGGCTTCCTTCTCGCTGAGCAGGCCTTCCTTCCACATCCGGGCGATGTGTCCGCCGACGGAGTCGCTGTCCTCGCGGTACAGGCGCTCCATGGTGTCTTTGAGATAGGCGAAGAACTCGAGGGTGCTTTGCTCGTCGGTGCCGGTGCCCTGGGCGTTGCGCGCCAGCCGGCCGAAGTAGCTGAAGGTCTCGTCCGACCAGAACTTCATCTTCTCAAAATCCTCAGCCGGAACGTCCAGCAGGGCGCTGATGGTGGACATGCTCAGCGGGATGGCGTAGTCGTCCACGGCGTCCCCGCCGCCTGCGGCGAGCATCGGCGCCAGGTACTTTTCGGCGTTCTCCCGCACCCGGTCCTCGAAGCGGGCGATGGCCTTGGGGATGAAGGCCTGTGCCACCACCTGGCGGAGCCTCGTGTGGCTGGGTGCGTCGAACAGCGTCAGGAAGGTCAGCGGGACCGGGTCCACAACCTGCGAGGAGAACACCTTCGGTGCCCGCATGGCCCGGCGGACGTCGTCGTACCTGGAGATGAACCACACATCCGATACCGGTGAATGGGCACGGAGCACCGGCGCGTTTTCGCGCATCCACCGGTAGTGGCGGTAGGGATCGCACTGGGTCCCGTCGTCCACCACCTTGAAGGGCGCCAGGCCCTCCGGCCAGTCAAGGTCGTGCGAATACGGCGGCAGTGCTGTCGGGAGCACCGTGGTCGGGGACACTGTGGTCGGGGACAGCGTGGAGACCGGGGTGGCTGCTGTCAGTGGGCAAGACATCATCGTCCTTCTTTCCGGTTGGCTTCGGCGTCATATGGTGTGATCCGCCTCTCACACCACAGTGCGGCATCCGCCACACCCGCCCCCACAGGTCTTCCGTTCATCGGTTGCGAAAGTCCGCCCGCTTTCACGACGGGCGGATTCAGCCGGCCCGGCACCACACCTAGGCGGCGTTCAGGGCGCGGGAGATCCCGTGCGCAGCGGTCAGCAGGGCGGGGACAATCAGCGGAACCGCCGCGTCCTGCCGCGGCACGATGGCGTTTAGCGCTGCAGCGACCGTGTTCCCGGGCCCGAAAACGGGGACGGCGATGCCCGTCCATTCGGTGACGCCGATGCCGGGCAGTGCCACGTAGCCCCGCTGCCTGATCTCGGCCAGGTGCCTGCGGATCAGCGCAGGGTCAGTGATGGTCTCGGGGGTCACGGCTTTCAGGGGCTTCGAGAGCACCCCGGCCTGGACTGCCGGCGGCGAGAACGCCAGCAGCACCAGGCCGGACGAGGCGGCGTGGATGGGCATCCGCTGCGCAATGTGGGCTGCGTCTAGGCCGGAGTGCGGCGAGGAGAGGCGCTCCACGTACAGCACCGTCCCGTGGTCCAGCACCGCCAGTGTGGTGTGCTGGTGGACCGCCGCCTGCACATCCTCCATGAACGGCAGCGCCAGCTCGCGGAGATTCAGCGCCCGGGAGCCCCGGGCGGCGAGCTCCCACATCCGCATCCCGGAGCACAGGTTTCCGTCCGGCAGCCGCTCGATCAGGCCGTGCTGGACCAGGTCGTCCACCAGCCGGTGCGCGGTGGTGAGCGGGAGACCGGCGCGGCGGGCGAGGCCGGAGAGCGTCATGGCCGGCAGGTCCCGGTCGAAGGCGCCCATGAGCCGTACCACGCGGCTGATGACAGATTCCCCCGAGGATGAGTTCGCCATGGCGGTCTCCGGCCCGGCGCCTAGCGGGGCACCGCGGTGGCTGGCCGCGACCCGGCGTGGTCCCCCGTCCGGTCCGAGTCGCGCTGCCCGGAAAGCCTGGCGATGTCACGTCCGGCACGGTAGCCGAACACCAGCGCCGGGCCGATGTGGGAGCCGTAGCCGGGGTACCCGCCGCCGAAGACGCTCACCGCGGCAGCGCCGACGGCCAGGAGCCCGGGAACCACCGACCCTTCGGCGCTGACCACCTCAGAGTTTTCGTTGACGCGGAGGCCGGCGAACGTGCCCAGATCGCCCATCTGGATCTTCGCCGCGTAGTACGGGCCCTTGCCAACTGGAGCGAGGTTCGGGTTCGGCTTGTGCTCGAGGTCGCCCCGGAAGTGGTTGTACTGGGTGGAGCCGCGGCCGAAGGCCGGATCCTCGCCGCGCTCAGCCGCCGGGTTGAATTCAGCGATGGTGGCTTCCAGTCCGGCGGCACCGATGCCGAGCTTTCCGGCCAGCTCGGCGAGGGTATTGCCCTTGACCAGGTAGCCGGTCCGGTAGAAGTAGCCACGGGGCATCGGCCAGGGTTTGGCGTAGCCGATGCCATATTTATGCATCGTTTTGGCGTCGCCGATCACGTAGCCGAAGGTACCGTTCTCGTCCTTGTTGTGCCCGATCATGGCTCCGCCGAAGTCGTGGTAGCTCAGGGCCTCGTTGCCGAAGCGCCTGCCGTGGCGGTCGACGGCGATCAGGCCGGGCAGGCCGATGGCCCGCAGGTGCGGAAAGAGCCGCTGTTCGCCGCTGAGATATTTGAACACCGTCACCGGGGCCCAGGAACCAACACTGAACACGGAATCGTCGATGTAGCCGCCGGCGTCCATCGCAAGTGTTGCGGCGTCGCCGCCGTGACCCACGGTGGGCGTGAAGTGGTCGTCACCGCCCGCGTCGTGCGGGAAATATCGCTGCCGCAGTTCCCGGTTTCCGGAGAAACCGCCGGCCGCGAGGATGACGCCGGCCCGCACGGTGACAGTGACAGCCCGCTCTCCGCCGATGACCGCACCGGTGACGGTCCCGGCGTCGTCCCTGGTGAGGGACAGCGCCGGCGCGGACGTCCACAAACGGACGCCCAGGTCGTCCGCGCTCTTGACCATCCGGGTCATCAGAGCGTTGCCGTTGGAGCGCAGGACCGGGCGCTTGTAGCGGGCGGCGTCCGCCCAGGTGCGCAGCAGCTTTTTGGCGACGTAGACAAAGGATTTGACCGACTGGTTCACGTGGAAGAACTCGTTGATGTCCGGCCCCACCTGCGGCATGTAGCCAAAGACTGTGTAGGAACTCATGTATGGCTGCATCAGGAGCCGCTTGTCGCCCAGCACGCGTGCGTCCACGTCCTGCGGCAGGATGGCCCGGCCGGACAGCTTCGCCCCGGGCAGGTCCATCTGGTAGTCCGGAGCTTTCTCCGGGTAGGTGAATTTCACGTCGGTTTCGGTTTCGAAGAAGGAGATCGCCTCCGGGACTGTGTCCAGGAAGCTCCGGACCCCTGCCTCGTTGAAGGTCTCGGGCGCCAGGTTCTTCAGGTAGGTCTCGGCGTCCTCGCGGGTATCGCCCTGCGCCACGCCCTGCTTATTGCCCGGGACCCAGGCCCAGCCCGCCGAAATGGCGGTGGTCCCGCCAAAGTACTGTTCCTTTTCGGCGACGATCACGCTCAATCCCTGCGAGGCCGCCTTCAACGCCGCGGCCATCCCGGCCACGCCCGAGCCGATGACGAGGACGTCACAGACCGCCGTCTTTGCGGTTTCTGTCATGGTTCCTGCTCCGTTCTGCCTGCGGGCCACTCCGTTGCGGCGGCAGGCGTTAACTGACAAACCCCCAGTAGACCCGGGGGCACGGCCGCCCGGGAGGAGGATTACCATTGAGCGGGAATCGACAGGAGGAACAGTGGCCAACTCCGCATCCGGCGAGTCGATCATCGGCCGGTTCGTGAAAATCGTAAGCGCCTTCGATGACCGGCACCCCGCCATGAGCGTTGCCGAGCTCGGGCGCCGCACCGGCCTGCCGGTCACCACCACCTACCGCCTGGTCAACGACCTGCTGCTGGAGCGGCTGCTGGAACGCGAGCCCGGCGGGGACATCCACATCGGCACGCGGATGTGGGAGCTGGCATCGCGCGGCTCGAAGATGCTCGGTTTGCGCGAAGCTGCCCTGCCGTTCATGGAGGACGTCCAAGCCGTCGTGCAACACTCCACCACACTGGGCATCCTGGACTCCGACGAGGTGCTGTACATCGAGCGGCTCGGCTCGGACAAGACCATCGTGGACATCACCAAGATCGCCGGCCGGCTGCCGGTCCACGCCACGTCCTCGGGACTGGTGCTGCTGGCGCACTCCCCCGCCGCGTACCAGAACTCCTTCCTGGCCCGGCCCCTGACCAAATTCACCGAGACCACGCTGACCGAGCCGGCCGCGCTCCGGCGCCACCTGGCCGAGATCCGGCAGCGCGGTTTCGCTGCCATGCCCGGCGTGATCGTGCCCGAGTCCAGCGGCATCGCCGTGCCGGTGTTCGGACCAGACAACACCGTCCGCGCCGCGCTCAGTGTGGTGGTGCCGCGCAACGAGGAGAATGCGCCAGCCCGGGTGCCCGTCCTGATGGCGGCGGCGCGCGGGATCTCGCGGGCTCTGGGCTGGCACGGCGAGCTGAAGGGAACGCTCCGGCAAAGCCACTAGAGGTGCTTTTGCCGTTCATCGGCAATCGTGTGGTTGCCCTCACAGGTCCCCTGCCACGCTGGCTGGGAAGCAGCGACGAGGCTGCAGGATCACGAGGAGCACCACATGAATCCCATCCAGAACCGCGTGGCCGGAAAGACCGCCATTGTCACCGGAGGCCGCGGAGACCTGGGCAGCGCCACCGCCGCCCTCCTCGCCGAACACGGCGCGAAGGTCGCCAGCCTGGACGTTGCCGGCATTCCGGCCGCCGCTGCCCACGAAAACATCAGTGAGTACGACGTCGATGTCACCAGCGAGGCCAGCGTCGCCGAGGCCATCCGCCGGGTCCGTGACGAACTGGGCACCCCGGACGTCCTGGTCAACGCCGCCGGCATCATCGGGCCGGCAGGCGCCTCCCACACCGCCTCGACGGCCGATTTCGACACGATTTTCAACGTCAACGTCAAGGGCGTCTGGCTGATGACCAAGCACGTGGTGCCCGGCATGATCGAAAAAGGCGCCGGCAGCATCGTCAACTTCTCCTCCATCCACGGCCTCACCGGCGGCCGGAACGTGCCGCTCTACCATGCCACGAAGGGCGCCGTGCGGCTCCTGAGCAAGTCGGACGCCGCGGCCTACGGCGGCTACGGCATCCGGGTGAACTCCATCCATCCCGGATCCATGAACACCCGGATGAGCCGCCGCTCTGCGGAGCAGTCGGACATCGGTCCCGAGGCGTACTACAAGCAGCTGGTGGGCTCCAATCCGCTGCCCCGGCAGGGCGAACCTGACGAGATCGCCTACGGCGTTCTTTACCTGGCCTCGGACGAGTCACGCTTCACCACGGGCTCCGAACTGGTCATCGACGGCGGCTACACGGCTGTATGACCCCGCCCCGCCTACCCGCCGGCACCTCGCTGCGGCAGCACCCATCATCTTCCTCTTGAAAGGCAACACCCCATGAAATTCGTCAACGGCACCTCCGCGGACACCTACGACGTCGTCGTCGTCGGTTCCGGTGCGGGGGCACTCACCGCGGCGGCCACCGCCGCCCGTGCCGGCAAGTCCGTCGTCGTCCTCGAAAAGAGCGATCTGCTGGGCGGAACCTCGGCCGTGTCCGGCGGCATGCTGTGGGTGGCGGACAACCACCACGCGCGGCAGGCCGGGATCACCGATTCCAAGGCCGCGGCCGCGGAGTATGTCCGCGCCGTCGCCCGCGGCAGGGGGCGGGAGGAACTGCTCGACGCAGCGCTGAACTACGGCGACCAGATGCTCCGCTTCGTCGAGGAGGAGTGCGGCGTCCGCTTCATCTTCCTGGACAACTTTCCCGACTACCGGCAGGATCTCCCGGGTGCCATGACGGGCGGACGCACCGTGGAACCCGAGCTGTTCAACAGCGCCGAAGCCCTGGGCGGCCTCCGGAAGCATGTGCGTAGTGACGGGCGCGCCCCGTTCACGATGCAGGAATACGAGGAGTGGGGCGCCTTCACCAAGTTCCCGTGGGACGAACTGGCCGGCCGGCAGAACGACGGCCTGGTTGCCAAGGGGCAGGCGCTGGTTTCCATGCTGCTCGCCAGCCTGGTCCGCGACGGGGCCGCCCTCGTCACGGGGGCACGCGGGCACCGCCTGCTCACCGACGGCCTGCCCAACGACGGCGGCCGGGTGACAGGCGTCGAACTCGAAACCGGCGAAGTGTTCCATGCCCGCGACGGGGTGGTGCTCGCGACCGGCGGCTTCGAATGGGACAAGGCCCTGGCCGACTCCATGCTCGCGTCCCGGCTGTACACGATGTGCTCGCCGCCCTCGAACACCGGCGACGGGTTGCGGATGTCGCAGCGAATCGGCGGCCAGACCCGCGGCACGCGCGAAGCCTGGTGGGCGCCGATGTCCGTCACCGGCGACACCCGCGACGGCCAGCCGGTGGGCACCCTGCTCCGGTTCGAACGGCAGGGCCCGGGGTCCATCATGGTGAACCGGCACGGCCGCCGCTTCGCCAACGAGTCGCAGAACTACAACGACCTCGCCCGCAGCCTGCAGTCCTGGGACTCCGCCGCCAACCGCACGCTGAACACCCCGGCTCACGTGATCGTGGACCACGGCTACCTGGAGCGCTACGGCATCCTCGCCCACCGCGCCGGCCAGCAGACGCCGGACTACCTGATCGAGGCGCCCACCCTGGCTGAACTCGCCGCGAAGATCAACGTTCCCGCGGAAAACCTGGAAGCCACCGTGGCCCGGTTCAACGGATTCGCGGCGCGGGGCGAGGACCCCGACTTCGGCCGCGGCGAAAGCGCCTACGACAAGTACTGGGGCGACGCCGACTGCCCGTGGCCGAACCCGTCCCTGGGTCCGCTCGAATCCGGGCCCTACTATGCGCTGGAGGTGGTGAACGGCGCCTTCGGCACCAACGGCGGCGTGGCCACCGACGGATCAGCCCGCGTGCTCGACGTCGACAACCACCCCATCCCGGGCCTGTTCGCCGCCGGCAACACCACGGAAAACGCCTATGCGGCTGGCTACCCCGGCGCCGGCGCTACCCTCGGCCCCATTATGACCATGGGGTACCTCGCCGGCCGCACCCTTGCCGGCCAGTCCCCGGAGTGCCGGTCCCCAGAGGACCAGGCCGCCCCGTCACCGGTGGCCGAGCTTGTCGAGGCGGGTGCCTGAAATGATCCGCCACACCGTGCTCTTCGAGTTCAAGCCCGGCTTCCCGCCGGCCGACCGGCAGGCCTGGATTGACGGGCTCAACAACATGGCCGGAAAGATCCCCGGCCTGCTCAGCCTTAGCCACGGCCCGGACGTCCTCAAGACCGAGCGCTCCTTCGACTACGCCATAGTGGCCGACTTTGAAAGCGTCGAGGACATCGCCGTCTACAACACGCACCCCCTCCACGAGCCGCTGAAGGCGTACTCGTTCCCCAACAGCCGGCAGATCCTCGCGGTGGACTTCCACCTCCCGGACACCGCGCCGGCGCCCATTGAGACAACGCAGTCTTAAGGAGATTCCAGTGAGCACTACCCCATCACCGCAGGTACCGCTGCCGGCTTCGCGCCAGATTTCCCAGCAGTCCCCGCGGAAGACCCCGCGCAAGGCAGCCCTCGCCTCCTTCCTCGGCAGCACGCTGGAGTACTACGACTTCTTCATCTACGGCACGGCCGCCGCGCTGGTGTTCCCCCACCTGTTCTTCCCCTCCGCGGACCCGGCCATCGGTCTGATCGGCGCCTTCGCCACCTTCGGCGTCGCGTACGTGGCCAGGCCTGTTGGCGGGATGGTGATGGGCCACTTCGGGGACAAGCTGGGCCGCAAGAAGATCCTGCTGCTGACGCTCGGCATCATGGGCCTGGCGTCCCTCGGCATCGGCTTCCTGCCCACCTATGAGCAGTTGGGCGTTTGGGCCCCCATCCTGCTGGTGGCGGGCCGGCTGGCGCAGGGCTTCTCCGCCGGCGCGGAATCGGCGGGCGCCTCCACCCTGACGCTGGAGCACTCGCCCGAAGGCAGGCGCGGGTTCTTCACCAGCTTCGTGATGACGGGGTACGCCTCCGGTATGGTGCTGGCCACCCTGGTCTTCATCCCGGTCACGTCACTGCCCCGGGAGGCCATGATGAGCTGGGGCTGGCGCATCCCGTTCTGGCTCTCCATCGTGGTCCTGGCCATCGCCTACTGGGTCCGCACGCACCTGGATGAGACACCGGTCTTCGAGGATGCCCAGGAACGCCGGCAGGTGGCCCCGATGCCCATCAAGGAAGTGCTACGCTTCCAGGCCGCGGATGTGCTGCGCGTGGCGGGAATGTCCATCATGTCCGTGATGCAGACCATTTTCACGGTCTTCGGACTGGCCTACGCCACGTCCGGCGCCGGATTTGACCGGGCGTCCATCCTCACTGTGAACGCCGTGGCCATAGGCCTGTCCATGTTCGCCATGCCGCTGGCGGCCAGGCTGTCCGACCGGATCGGCCGCCGCCCGCTCCTGCTGACCGCCGCGATCGGCTGCTCCGCCACGATCTTCCTCTACTTCCTGGCTCTCTCCTCCGGCAGCATCGTGCTGGTGTTCCTCGCCGCGTTCCTGAACATGACGGTGCTGTACTCGGGCTTCAATGGCATCTGGCCGGCGTTCTTCGCCGAACAGTTCGCGGCGCCCGTCCGGTACTCCGGGATGGCGCTGGGGAACCAGTTCGGCCTGGTCCTCGCCGGCTTTGGCCCGATGATCGCCGGGATGCTGCTGGCTCCCGGAGTCTGGGGCTGGGTGCCGGTGGCCGTCTTCGGCACCGTCTGCATGCTCATTGCGGCAGGATGCGCGTTCTGGTCCAGGGAGACTGCGGCCACGCCCATTGCGGAGCTCGGAGGGCCATACCTGGAAGGCACCGCACGACGGCGGCAGGCCGAAGCAGCAGGGCAAACACCGCCGCGGCAGCCGTCCGTCGATGCACGCTAACCTGCGCGCCATGAACGCCCACCACAACGAAGCCGCCGACGCGTCCGCCTCCGAGCCTGCGCTTGCGGCACCCTCACAAACGGTCGAGCCCGGCGAACTCACCACCGCCCCGTGGATGGGCCTGCACTATCTGCCCGAAGGCCCGTAGCACCCCGCAGCTTCCGCTCCGTTTCGACGATTCCCTGCCCGCACGACGTTGCGCAACGTCGTGTGCGCGGCGAACCGTCGTATCGGCGCGCGGAGGCACGGCTCAGCAGCCGGTCAGGGCCCGCCGCGGCCGCTCCTGCCGGTAGCAATAGCGGGACACCTCACGGAACCCTGCCCGGGAGTAGAGCTTCCTGGCAACGGAGTTCGAAGCCATCACCAGCAGCCAGTAGCCGGCCAGCCCCCGCTCCCCACCCGCACGGACCAGGGCCTGCTGAACCCGGGTGGCGTAGCCGCGGCGCCGGGCATCGGGCCGCGTGGCCATGCAGTACAGCCCGCCCCAGCTGCCTGCGGCGCCGCAATCAGCAGTCCCGCCAGAATCAGCTGCCCCGCCGGGAACAACAGCAAGGCGTCCGACGGCGGCCGGCCCGCCGTCGTCGTCCCTCGCCAGGGCGTACAGCGCCGGGCAGCCGGTAAGGATCTCACGGGCAGTCTCCAGCTCCGCGGCGCCGCCGCGGCCGTCCACGGACCACCACAGTTCCAGCCACTCCGCCGAAGGATGCTCGGAAATTTCGACGCCGGCACTTGCCGGAAGGCCGTCGTGCGGCTCCGCAGGACGGGACATGACCAGTGTTTCGGACTGCCTGGTGTAACCCAGGCTGTCCAGCACGGCATTCAGCGGGGCAGCGCCGTCGTGGTCGAAGATCTGATAGATCACCGGCAGCCGCCGGAGCCGGTACCAGGACGCCGCGTCCCGGACAGCTGCCGCGGCGTCTGCGGCAGGCACCCGCGGCCAGACCGAATTCGCCCGCTGCGTTACACCACCGGCGGCGCGCAGCACCCATTCTCCGGTGTCGCGACGTTCGGGCGCGGGCCAGGCGGCATCCATCAACGCCTCAAGACCGGACAACACTTCCACGCGGGCATCCTCCATCCGCCGCAGCCGTACAGGGCATCTGTGCCGTAAAGAGCGAGAGCTCCCCGTTTCCGGGGAGCTCTCGCTGCGTTCAGCCAGCCAGCTTTGTTGAAACTAGTCGGCCTTCTTCTCTTCGGGCTTCTTGGCCTCGGGCTTGAAGTCGACGCCGGCCTCCTTGCGCTGCTGCCCGGTGATGGGCGCCGGCGCGTCGGTCAAGGGGTCGTGCCCGCCGCCGGACTTCGGGAAAGCGATGACGTCGCGGATCGAGTCCACGCCTGCCAGCAGAGCCACCACACGGTCCCAGCCGAAGGCGATGCCGCCGTGCGGCGGGGCGCCGTACTTGAAGCCCTCCAGCAGGAAGCCGAACTTCGTCTGGGCATCGGCCTTGTCCAGGCCCATAAGCTCAAAGACGCGCTCCTGCACTTCGCGTTCGTGGATACGGATGGATCCGCCGCCGATCTCGTTGCCGTTGCAGACGATGTCGTAGGCGTAGGACAGCGCGGACTCCGGGTCCTGGTCAAAGCTGTCCAGGAATTCCGGCTTCGGCGAGGTGAAGGCGTGGTGCACGGCGGTCCACTTGCCTGCGCCGACGGCCACATCGCCCGACGCCACCGCGGCAGCGGCGGGTTCGAACATGGGGGCGTCAACCACCCAGCAGAAAGCCCAGGCGCTGGGGTCGATCAGGCCGGTGCGGTGACCGATCTCAACGCGGGCAGCGCCCAGCAGCGCGCGGGACGGGGTCTTCTCGCCGGCTGCGAAGAAGATGCAGTCACCGGGCTTGGCGCCCACGGCGTCGGCCAGGCCGGCGCGTTCGGTCTCGGTGAGGTTCTTGGCGACGGGACCCGCGAGCTCGCCGTCCTCCTTGTAGAGGACGTAGGCGAGGCCCTTGGCGCCGCGCTGCTTGGCCCACTCCTGCCAGGCATCGAGTGCACGGCGGGCCTGCGAGGCACCGCCGGGCATGACGACGGCGCCGACGTAGGGAGCCTTGAAGACGCCGAAGTTGGTGTCCTTGAAGAACTCGGTCAGCTCGGTCAGCTCCTGGCCGAGCCGCAGGTCGGGCTTGTCAGACCCGAACCGGGCCATGGCGTCTGCGTAGGTGATGCGCTCGATCGGCGTCGGGATTTCGACGTCGATCAGGTTCCAGACAGCCTTGACGATGTTCTCGCCGAGCCGGATGATGTCGTCCTGCTCGACGAAGCTTGCCTCGATGTCCAGCTGGGTGAACTCCGGCTGGCGGTCCGCGCGGAAGTCCTCATCGCGGTAGCAGCGGGCGATCTGGTAGTACTTCTCGAAGCCGCCCACCTGAAGAAGCTGCTTGAACAGCTGCGGGGACTGCGGCAGCGCGTACCAGGAACCCGGCGCCAGGCGGGCGGGGACCAGGAAGTCACGGGCGCCTTCCGGCGTCGAACGCGTCAGGGTCGGCGTCTCGATTTCGACGAAGCCCTCGTCGTGCAGCAGGTCACGGGCCACGCGGTTGGCCTCGGACCGGAGGCGGATGTTGCGGCTGGGGCCCGGGCGGCGCAGGTCCAGGTATCGGTGCTTGAGCCGGGCTTCCTCCCCCACTTCCACGTGCTCGTCGATCTGGAAGGGCAGCGCGTCGGCGGTGTTGAGGATGACCACCTTGTCCGCCATGACCTCCACCTCGCCCGTGGCCAGGGCAGCGTTCTCGTTGCCTTCCGGGCGCTTGGAGACCGTGCCGGTCACCTGGAGCACGTATTCGTTGCGCAGTCCGTGGAAGACCTCTTCCTCACGGACCACCACCTGCGCCACGCCCGAGGCGTCACGCAGATCGACGAATGCGACACCACCGTGATCACGACGGCGGCCAACCCAGCCTGCCAGGGTTACGGTTTGTCCAATGTGCTCGGAACGAAGGGATCCGAGGTCATGTGTGCGCAGCACAGCATTCCTTTCAGAAGGAAGACAGAATGAAGTTTAAAGACGATCGTTGCGGAAACGATCCCGTCCGAGTTTACCCGTTTGAAAGGTTCCCGCCCCGCCATGACCAAGCACCAGCAGCTGCAACGAAGGCTGGGTGTGGCCGACGCAACAGCGATCGGCCTCGGATCCATGCTCGGCGCCGGCGTTTTTGTCGTTTTCGCGCCGGCGGCCCGGCTGGCCGGAGAGCTGCTGCTCGTGGCCATAGCGCTGGCCGGCGCCGTGGCGTACTGCAACGCCGTCGCCTCAGCCCAGCTCGCAGCAAAGTATCCGGAAAGCGGCGGCACCTACGTCTACGGCAGGAAGCAACTTGGCGAATGGCCCGGTTTCCTAGCAGGCTGGGGTTTCGTCACCGGCAAGTCGGCCTCGTGTGCGGCCATGGCCCTGACCTTCGGCCAGTACGTTGCGCCCGGATACGCCACGCCCGTGGCCATCGCAGCCGTCGCCGCACTGACCGGAGTGAACCTGCTGGGCATCACCCGGACCGCTTTCCTGACCCGCATCCTGCTGGCCGTGGTCCTGGCCACTCTGGCGTTTGTGGCTGCGGCGAGCATTGTGGGGCCGCATGTTACCGACGGCGGGACAGCTTCCGGCGCGGCCTCCGGACAGGTGGGCGGCGGCTGGGGCATCCTGCCCGCCGCAGGCCTGGTGTTCTTCGCCTTTGCCGGGTACGCCCGCATCGCCACGCTCGGCGAGGAGGTGAAGGACCCGGCGCGGGTCATTCCGCGCGCAGTCCTCGGAGCCCTGGCCGGCGCCCTGGTCATCTACCTGATGCTGGGGGCGCTGCTCCTGGCTCATCTTCCGGTAAATATGCTTGCCGCCTCCACGGCGCCGCTCCTCGACGCCGTCGAACAGTCCAGCCTGGCCGCCGGGGCACCCGTGGTCCAGGCAGGGGCCGCCGCAGCCTCACTCGGTGCACTGCTGGCCCTCATCACCGGGGTGGGACGCACGGCCATGGCCATGGCCCGCGAACGCGACCTCCCCGGTCCCCTGGCCCGGCTGGGCGGGCGCCATCCGGTGCCGGTGACCGCCGAACTGGCCGTGGCCGCCGTCGTCGTCCTGCTGTTGCTGACCACCGATGTGCTGACGGTGGTCGGCTTTTCCAGCTTTGGCGTCCTGCTGTATTACGCCGTGACAAACGCCGCCGCCTTCACGCTCCGGGACCGGCCCCGGCACGCGCCGAAATGGCTCAACGCCGCCGGGGTTGCCGGGTGCATGGTCCTCGCGTTCACCCTGCCGGCTGCCTCGGTAGTCGGCATGGGGGCCGTCATGGCCGCCGGACTCGCCGGGCGCGCGACCGTCCTTGCGTTCCGGAAGAGACCGTTCTGGAAGGAACGGCTGCGCTGATCCGGGGCCGGCCCAGGAAACGCTGGCTCAGGAAAGCCGGCGCGGCGGTGATCAGCTTGCCGGCGCGGCCGTAACCTGGACGCGGATGTCGTCATTCGACGGCGTCCACGTCGCGGGATCGGCGTCGACCTGCTCGCCGGAGCGGATGTCCTTCACCTGGTGCTTGCCGTCCTCGTCCGTGAACCAGACGAAGGGAATGCCGCGCCGGTCCGCGAACTTGATCTGCTTGCCGAACTTCTCGGCCTTGGCGGCCACTTCGGCGGGGATGCCGCGGCTGCGCAGCTCCGTGGCCACGTCCTGTGCTTCGCCCCAGCTCTCGTCCGAGGTGAGCGCCACGAACACTGCCGTGGGCACGGAACGGGAGGCCTTGGCCAGGTCCTGGCTGAGGATGCGCGAGACGAGCCGGGTCACGCCAATGGACAGCCCGACGCCGGGGAACTTCCGGTTTCCCTTGCTCGCCAGGGCGTCGTAGCGGCCGCCGGAGCAGATCGACCCGAGCTGTTCGTGGCCCACCAGGACGGTCTCCACGACGGTTCCCGTGTAGTAGTCCAGTCCGCGCGCGATGCTCAGGTCCGCGACAACCTTGCCCGGAACCCGCTTCACGGCAGCCTCGATCACCTGTTCGAGTTCGTTCAGGCCCTCCTCAAGGAGGTCGTTGCTGACCCCCAGCGAACGGACCTGCGCCACGAAGGACGTGTCCTCGGTCTTGATGCCGGCAAGCTTCAGCGCCGCCTGGGCCTGCTCGTCGGTAGCGCCCAGCTCGGACTTGAGCAGCCCGGCCACCTTCTCCGGGCCGATCTTCTCGAGCTTGTCGATGCTGCGCAGCACCCCGGCGGTGTCGGTCAGGCCGATGCCGCGGTAAAAGCCCTCGGCGAGCTTCCTGTTGTTGATGCGCAGCCGGAACTCCGGAATCGGAAGCGCGCCCAGCGCCTCCGCGATGACCAGGGCGATCTCGACGTCGTAGCGGAAGGGCAGCTCGCCGTCGCCCACCACGTCAATGTCAGCCTGGGTGAACTCGCGGGCGCGGCCTTCCTGCGGGCGTTCCCCGCGCCAGACCTTCTGGATCTGGTAACGGCGGAACGGGAAGGCCAGGTAGCCGGCATTTTCCACCACGTACCGGGCGAACGGCACCGTGAGGTCAAAGTGCAGGGCAAGGGCGTGCGGATCGTGCTTGCCCTTCCCGGCTTCCTCCCCCTCGTCGTCCTGGAGCCGGCTCAGCCCGTACACCTCTTTGTCGATCTCGCCCTTGCGGAGCAGCTGGCCCACGGTTTCCACGGCGCGGGTCTCAATGGAAGAGAAGCCGTGCAGTTCGAAGGTGCGGCGCAGCGAGTCCAGGACATGCTGCTCCACCAACCGCTCCTCGGGAAGCCACTCGGGGAATCCGGACAGGGAGGCGGTGCGTGCCATGGTGGAGTTTCTCCTCAGGTAAACGAAGGCCGGGGCCGCTGCGCCTTGTTCCGCGTCGACATGTGAACCAAACGGCGGCGGCAGCGGCGGGAGTCCAGCCTGTTCTGCATAAACTTGTGTGCGGCAGTCAGTTTATGCTTTCGGCGCCTGCATCTCTAATGCGGAGGCCGGGCGCTGGCGGGCTGCCGCAGCGCAATCTGCAGCCGGGGATGCCTTCAGGGGCTAGCCCGGTCCGGCGGTGACGATCAATGAGGAGGACCCCGTGGCGGCCAGTCCACGCGAAACACGCGAAGCCAAAAGGCGCATCCAGCAGATGGAGGCCAAACGCGAGCTTCGCCGTGACCAGGAGAAGCGCCGCAAGCGGGACAACCTGGTAGCGGGAGGTGCGGGGGCCGCAGCGGTGATACTCGCCGTCGTGCTTCAACTGACGGTGTTTGCCGGGAACCCGACCGAGGCGGAAGTCGCCGCCGCAGAGGCGGACCTGGCGACGCCGTCCGCACCGGCATCCCCCGACGCCACTCCGTCAGCGTCCAAGACGAATGCTGCGAACATCCCCAAGCCCGCGACGGCGGCCGGCAAGACGTTTACTGGCGAACTGAAGCTGAACAGGGGCACGCTGGGCGTGCAGCTGGACGGCACCAAGGCCCCACAGGCGGCCGCGGTGTTCAAGTCCCTGGCCGACCAGGGCTACTACAAGGGCGTCAGCTGCCACCGCCTCACCACCGGCGAGAACTTCGGCGTCCTGCAGTGCGGCTCCAAGAGCGGCGATGGCCAGGGCGACCCCAACTACACCTGGGGGCCGCTGGAGAACACGCCGGCAGACAACAAATATCCCGCCGGCACCATTGCGGTGGCCCGTACAGGCAATAACGCCTACGGCAACGGCACGCAGTTCTTCATCGTCTACAAGGACACGGCCATTCCGGCCGACTCCGCCGGCGGCTACACCATCGTGGGCAAGGTGACCTCCGGCCTGGACACCGTCACCAAGATTGCGGCCGCAGGTCTTAAGACGGGCGAAAACGACACGGACGGCGCACCTGCGGAACCAGTCACGATAGACTCATTTTCTCTGAAGTAGGAACCTTGTGGCACCAGCGGCCACGGGCGACCTATGAATGAGTATCTTCCTCCAAGCGAAAGACTTTTAGCGGTGACAGACAGTCAGAAATCCGACGAAACAGCAGCCGAAGTGACCGAGGTCCAGGCTTCCCCCGAGACCGTGGATGGAGCACAGTCCGTGGAAGCGGCCGAGCCCGTGCAGGCGGCGCAGCCCGAGGAGGCGGTACGGCCGGAGCAGGTGGCCGAGCCCGAGGATGCGGCGCAGCCAGAAGCCACGCAGGAAAGCCCGGAGCCAGAGGCAGTGCAGGAGGACGCCGCCCCGGCGGAGGACGCTGCCCCGGCCGACGCCGTGGCCAGCCCCCAGCCGGAGGTTGAGCAGGAAAAGCCGGCAGCCAGCCCCGCACCGTCACCGCGTCCGACACCGGCACCGCGGCCCGCGCCGACGCCCGCCGCCTTTGCCGCCCGGCCCAAGGCAGGTCCGGCCGCCACAGCGGCTCCGGTGCAGGCACCGCCGTCCACCTCGCTGGCCGAAGCCGCGCGCTGGGGACGTGTTGAGGGCGACGGCCACGTCTTCCTCACCATCGACGGCGAAGAGCACCCGGTAGGTCAGTACCCGGACGTCAGCAACGACGAGGCACTTGCCTACTTCGCGCGGAAGTATGACGACATCGTCGCCCAGATTGTCCTGCTGGAACAGCGCGTGGCCTCGAAGGCCCCCACCACTGACATGCAGAAGACCGTGACGCACCTGCGGGAGCAGCTCGCCGAACGGAACATGGTGGGCGACATCCGATCCGCGGAGAGCCGGCTGGACACGCTGTCCACCCAGATCACCGAGCTGGAGAAGGCCGAAAAGGCGCAGCACGACGCCGTACGTGCCGCCGAACTGGCCGCCCGTGAAGCCATCGTGGCGGAGGCGGAGGCCATCTCCGGAACCGATCCGGCCCAGGTTCAGTGGAAGACGTCCAGCGCACGCATGAACGAGCTGTTCGAAAGCTGGAAGACCGCGCAGAAGAGCGGGGTACGGCTGGGCCGCAGCAACGAGGACGCCCTGTGGAAGCGGTTCCGCGCCGCCCGGACCGTCTTCGACCGGCACCGCCGCGCCTACTTCTCCCAGCTGGACAGCAACAACTCGGCGGCGAAGTCCGCCAAGGAGAAGCTGATTGCCGAGGCCGAGGCCCTGTCGACGTCCACCGACTGGGGCTTCGCCGCCGGAGAATACCGCCGGCTGATGGACGAGTGGAAGGCATCACCGCGCGCCAGCCGCAAGGATGACGATGCACTGTGGGCCCGGTTCCGCGCCGCACAGGACGTCTTCTTCAGCTCCCGCCAGGCCGCCAACGACGAGATCGACCAGGAATACGCCGCAAACCTGGTGGTCAAGGAGGCGCTCCTTCAGGAGGCATCCGGCATCCTTCCGGTCAAGGACATCGCCGCCGCCAAGAAGGCCCTGCAGTCCATCCACGACCGCTGGGAAGAAGCAGGCAAGGTCCCGCGTGCGGACATGGGCCGGATCGAAGCCGGCCTCCGCCGGATCGAGGATGCAGTCCGCCAGGCCGAGGACGAGAAGTGGCAGCGCTCCAACCCGGAGACCAAGGCCCGCACCAACAGCGCCTTGAGCCAGCTCGAATCCGCCATCGCCGGCCTGAAGGATGACCTGGCCGAGGCAGAGAAGAAGGGCGACCAGCGCAAGATCAAGGCCGCCCGGGAAGCCCTGGAAGCGCGCCAGGCCTGGCTGGACCAGATCCAGCGTTCGGCGAGCGAGCTCTCCTAGGCAACAGCCTTACAGGCCCCGCCCCGGTTATCCACATAACCGGGGCGGGGCCTTACCCGTTAAGGCCGCGTCCGGCAGGATGACGGAATGGCACCGCTCTCCCAGCCCCCTCTTTTCTCGCGGACACAGGGTGATTCCCCGCCCGCCGACTCCCCCGCACAACTGCTGGAGCTCTATTCGCCGGGGCTGCCGTTCACCTGGCCGGAACTCCAGTCCATGGCGTCCGACGGCGTGCTCACGCAGCTCTATCAGCACGGCTACACCGTTCCCGGGACTGCGGCCTCCCCGCAGCTGCGGGCACGTGCCGCGGCCCACGGGGTGCCGGCACCGGTGCGGCGGCGCGTAGTGGCGGGGCGGATGACGGCGGCCTGGATTTACGGGTGCGCCCGTGAGCCGGACCGGTTGGCCTTACTGGTGGACGCCAAACGCCGCATCTCGAGCCTTCGCTCTACCCGCGGCTGCACGCTCCACGAGGTCCGGCTCGGACCGTTCGACGTCGTCAGCCTGGGCGGCCTGATGGTCTCGAGTCCGCTCAGGACGGCACTGGACATCGCCTTGCATGTGGAGGCCGAAAGGGCAGTTCCTGCCCTGCGGCTGCTCCTGGAGAAGCCCGAACTTGATGTCAGGCTCCGGCTCCTGGTGCTGGCGGTCGAGGCGATGCCACGGCTGCCGTACAAGAACGCAGCCCTGGAGAAGCTGTCGCTGTTAGCTTCTCCGGTGGTTGCCCGTGGTCCGGTAGACGTCGAACACCCCGTCGATCCTCCGCACAGCACTGAGCACGTGGCTAAGGTACTTGGGGTCGCCCATCTCGAAGGCAAACTTTGAGATGGCCACGCGGTCCGTGGACGTGTGGACACTGGCCGCCAAGATGTTTACGTGGTTCTCCGAGAGTATCCGCGTCACGTCGGAGAGGAGCGACTTGCGGTCCAGCGCCTCCACCTGGATTTCCACCAGGAAGACGCTTGACTGCGTTGGCGCCCAGTCCACGTCCACGATCCGGTCAGGCTGGTCCTTGAGGCCGGCGACGTTGGTGCAGTCCGTGCGGTGCACCGATACGCCCGAGCCGCGCGTGACGAAGCCAAGGATCGGGTCCGGCGGCACGGGGGTGCAGCAGCGGGCCAGTTTCACCCAGACGTCGCCAACGCCGCGGACCACCACACCGGAATCCGAGAACCGGGCCTTGCTGACCTGGGTGGGGATGCTTACTTCAGTGAGGTCGTCATCCGGTGTTTCGTTCCCGCCGAGCATCTCGACGAGCTTCTCCATAACGTGCTGCGCCGAGGTGTGCCCGTCGCCCACGCCCGCGTAGAGGCCCGAGATGTCGACGTACTTGAATTCCTCTGCCACGGCAGCCAGGGCGTCGTGGGTCATGAGGCGCTGCAGCGGCAGGTTCTGCTTCCGCATGGCCCGGGTCAGCAGCTCCTTGCCGCGGTCAATGGCCTCTTCGCGGCGTTCCTTGCTGAACCACTGCCGGATCTTGTTGCGTGCCCGGGCGCTCTTGACGAAGTGCTGCCAGTCCTGGCTTGGGCCGGCGCCCTCGGCTTTCGAGGTGAAGATCTCCACCCAGTCGCCGTGGTTCAGCTCGCTGTTGAGCGGCACGAGCTTGCCGTTGACGCGCGCTCCGATCGTGCGGTGGCCCACCTCGGTGTGCACGGCGTAGGCGAAGTCCACCGGCGTGGACCCGGCGGGCAGCGCCATGACCTCGCCCTTGGGGGTGAACACGAACACTTCGCGTGCGTTGATCTCGAACCGCAGGGAGTCGAGGAATTCGCCGGGATCGGAGGTCTCCTGCTGCCAGTCGACGAGGGAGCGGAGCCAGCCCATGTCGCCGTCCCGGGGGCTGCCGGGCCCCGTGGCGGTTCGGTTCGGCTGGTCCTTGTACTTCCAGTGCGCGGCCACGCCGTACTCGGCGCGGCGGTGCATCTCGTGCGTCCGGATCTGGATTTCAACCGGCTTGCCGCCCGGGCCGATCACCGTGGTGTGGAGGGACTGGTACATGTTGAACTTCGGCATCGCGATGTAGTCCTTGAACCGGCCAGGCAGCGGGTTCCAGCGCGAATGCAGGGTCCCCAGGGCGGCGTAACAGTCGCGGACCGAGTCCACCAGGACCCGGACACCCATGAGGTCGTTGATGTCGTCGAAGTCCTTGTCCCGGACGATCATCTTTTGGTAAATCGAGTAATAGTGCTTGGGCCGGCCGGTGATGGTGGCCTTGATCCTGGCGGTGCGCAGATCGTCGGCGATCTGGTTCCGGATCACGCTGAGGCTCTTTTCGCGCTCCGGCGTGCGGTCTCCCACCATGCGGACGATTTCCTCGTACACCTTGGGATACAGCGCCGCGAAGGACAGGTCCTCGAGCTCCCACTTGATCGTGTTCATGCCGAGCCGGTGCGCCAGCGGTGCAAAGATTTCCAGGGTTTCCCGGGCTTTGCGCGCCGAGGACTCGGCGGAGACGAACCGCCAGGTGCGGGCGTTGTGCAGCCTGTCCGCAAGTTTGATCATCAGGACGCGGATGTCCTTGGCCATGGCCACGACCATCTTGCGGACGGTCTCGGACTGGGCTGCCTCGCCGAAACTGACCTTGTCCAGCTTGGTGACGCCGTCAACCAGCATGGCGACTTCGGGGCCGAAGTCGGCCCGGAGGTCCTCAAGGGTGTAGGGCGTGTCTTCCACGGTGTCGTGGAGCAGCGCAGCCGCCAGCGTGGTTCCGCTGAGTCCTAGCTCGGCAAGGATCGTCGCGACGGCAACGGGATGGGTGATGTAAGGGTCACCGCTCTTGCGCTTCTGCCCGCGGTGGCTTTGCTCCGCC
Source organism: Arthrobacter sp. UC242_113 (assembly GCF_044054585.1). Classification (NCBI taxonomy): domain Bacteria; kingdom Bacillati; phylum Actinomycetota; class Actinomycetes; order Micrococcales; family Micrococcaceae; genus Arthrobacter; species Arthrobacter sp. UC242_113. The sequence goes on from NZ_CP171968.1 coordinate 1,700,427, forward strand.
ACCACAAACGCACGCTGAATGAGGTCGAAGTCTTCCTTGGGGTTGTTCGCCCTGACGGTCCGCAGCAGCGGTTCCAGGATGGGTGAGTAGGTCGCCGTGCTCCGGCCCGTCAGCCGTGCCAGGCGGGACCTCGTGCGCTCACGCCGGCCCGGGAAAGTGGGCCGGACGCCGGAGTTGTCCACCGGCACGCCCGGCGCCGGGCGCCCGGCAGCCACCAGACCAGTCTGCTGTCCCTGGCCCGGACCGTTGCCTCCGGCAGCCGTTGGCGCCGACGTCGAACCCTCTTCCAATGAAGTACCCCTCACGACCCGTTTAATTATCCCAGTGTATTCCCGCTCCGGGCCCGACCGATAACCGAGTCCGTCAGCAACGGTCCAGCCCGGTAGGCAACGAAGTACCCGGATGGTCCGGCGGGAGGCACACAGGCGCTTTACCGGAGGCGCACAGGCGCTTAACGCAAAGGCCGGATGCCGTCACGGTGACGGCATCCGGCCTAAGGGCAGGTGCGGGGTGCCTAGGCTTTTGCAGGCTCGGCGGCTGCAGCCTTGGCGGCGGTGTCCGCGCGGCGCTGCTTGACACGCTGGGCCTGCTTGACCAGCGGCGCTTCGCCCTGGCGAAGCCAGGCGTACATCGGCGCGGCGATGAAGATCGTCGCGGCGGTGCCGATCAGGATACCGACGAACAGTGCCAGTGAAAGGTCGCGCAGGGTTCCGGCGCCCAGCAGGCCGGCTCCGATAAACAGGATCGCCCCGACCGGAAGGATGGCAACCATCATGGTATTGATGGAGCGGACCAGTGTCTGGTTGACGGCCAGGTTGACCTCCTCGCCGAAGGTCCGGCGCGTGGAGGAGTCGATGTCGGCCGTGTTTTCACGGATCTTGTCGAACACCACCACGGTGTCATACAGCGAATAGCTGAGCACCGTAAGGAACCCGATAATTGCCGACGGCGTGACCTCGAAGTCGCTGAGGGCGTACACACCGGCCGTGATGAACATCGTGACGACCATGCCCGCGATCGCAGAGAGCGACATCTTCCAGGTCCGGAAATAGAGCGCCATCAGGACCGTCGCGAGGGCAACGAAGACCACCAAGCCAATCAGGGCCTGCTTGGTGACGTCAGCGCCCCAGGTGGGGCCGACGAAGGTGGAGGTCACCTCGTTGTCCGTCACGCCGTAGGCCTTGGTGAGGCCCTCCTTGATCTTGAGGGTCTCGTCGTCAGAGAGCTTGTCCGTCTGGATCCGCATGGTGGTTCCGGCAACGTTGGCCACGCGCGGCACGCTGCCGGGAACGACGTCGTGGACGGCCTTCTCCCCTGCGGATGCGTCGGTGGTCTTGACGTTGGAGACCGTGAACTCGGAACCGCCGCGGAACTCGATGCCCAGGTTGAAGCCGCCCTTGACCACCGGGATGAGGATCGACAGCGCAACCGCAACGGCGGCCACCATGAACCAAATCTTCTTGGACCCAACGAAGTCATAGGAACGCTTGCCCGTGTAGAGCTCGTTGCCGAATTTCGCGAAACTGGACATTACTTGCCCTCCTTGGCCGGGCCCTTGGAGGAACCGGCGAGCTGCTCCTGCTGCTCCGCGCGGCGGCGTTCAGCGATGGTCATCCGGCGCTCAGCCTCGGCCGCGGCGCCGGTGTTCTTGGCGCGCACCACTGACGGCTTGTCCTCGGGGCTGCGGAGCCTGCCGGCGCCGCGGTAGAGCGGCACCGCACCGAGCCGCTCGGGGTCAAGGCCGGAGAACTTGTGGCCTTCACCAAAGAACCGGGTCCTGGCCAGCTGCTGCAGCGTCGGGTGCGTGAACATGAACACGACGATGAGGTCGGCGATGGCGGTCAGGCCAAGCGTGAAGGCAAAGCCCCGGACGTTGCCGACGGCCACGAAGTACAGCACCAGTGCGGCCAGGAGGTTGACCGCCTTCGATGCCAGGACGGTCCGCTTGGCCCGCTTCCAGCCGTTCTCCACTGCAGACACCAGGCCGCGGCCTTCGCGGAGCTCATCACGGATACGTTCGAAGTAGACGATGAACGAGTCCGCGGTCTGGCCGATCGACACGATGATGCCGGCCACACCGGCGAGGGAGAGCCGGTAGTTTTCGGTCCAGCCCAGGATGGCAATGGCAAGGTACGTGAGCGCGCCCGCCACCACCAGCGACGCGATGGTGACGAAGCCCAGCGCACGGTACTGGAACAGCGAGTAGACGACCACCAGCAGTAGACCGATCAGGCCGGCGAGGAGGCCCATCCGGAGCTGCTCACCGCCAAGGGTGGCGGAGATCTGCTGTTCGCTCTGGATGTCGAAGCTGATGGGCAGGGCACCGAACCGCAGCTGGTCGGACAGCGCCTTGGCGGACTGCTCCGTGAAGCCGCCCGTAATCTGCGGGCGTCCGTCGGTGATCACTGCCTGGGACCGCGGGGCCGAAATGACCTGGTCATCCAGGACGATGGCGAACTGCGACTTGGGATCGCTGCCGGTCTCGCCGCCTGCAGCAACGTAGAACTGGTTGAGCCGTTCGGTGACCGTCTTGAACTTGGCCGTACCCTCGGCATTGAACTGGATGTTCACAGCCCACTCGTTGGTGACGGCGCCCTGGGCGCCCTGCTGGAGCTGGAACGTCGAGCCCTGGATCTCCACACCCTTGACCTCGACCGGACCCAGGATGTACTTGATCGCAGGTGACTGGTCCGTGGCGGGCTCACAGGTGACCAGCGGCTTGGCCGGATCTGAGCGTTCCTGCTTGTCCTGGGCCGGGTTGTCACAGTCGAGGGCCTCGAACTGCTTCTGGATGTCCGCGGTGATCCAGTTCGAATCGCTGGCGTTCGTGGGCTTGGCCGTCGGCTTCGGCAGCTGCGCGGCGGGAGTCCGCTGGTCGGCCGGAACCACGGCCCCGGGGCCCGTGACAAGGACGGGCCTGAAGTTCATGTCCGCTGAGGCCTGGATGAGCGCGCGGGTCTGCGAGGACGGAGTGCCGGGCAGGCTCACCACCACGTTGCGGCCGGACTGCGTGCTGATCTCGGCCTCGGCAACACCGGAGCCGTCCACACGCTGACGGATGATGGCCACCGCCTGGTTGAGCTGCTCCTCGTTGATGTCCGAGCCACCCTCAACCTTGGGTGCCAGGATCATCTGGGTGCCGCCCTCGAGGTCCAGGGCAAGCTTCGGGCTCCAGCTGGCAACCCCGGACATCGTGCCGCCCGCCAGGACGGCCGTCATGGCAGCCAGGATTACGCCAAGCCAGACCAGCACCCGAAGGGATGGTTTATTGCGGCCAGTTCGTGCCATTGCTTATCTTTCTATTAATTGCGGAGGGCCGCCGGGGCGAGCCTTGGCGCACCCGGCGGCTCCGCAGCCGTAGACAGCTGTGCTGCGCGGAAGCGGCGGACTAGATGTCCTTCTTGCCCTCGTCGTTGAGGCGCTTGAGGGTTTCGTCCGGGGTCTCGTCGGCCGTGCCGGCCTTGGCTTCGGGCGTCAGCGAGTCCTCGGCCGTCAGGGCGGACGCATCATCCGGAACGGCGTGCGTTTCGGCGGCGGGTTCCACGATCTTGGTCACGGCCTGGCGGTGGACGGTGGCCAGGTTGCCGGGCGACAGTTCCAGGACCACCTTGTTCTCTGCGTCATCCATGGACACGATGCGGCCGAACAGTCCGAAGCTGGTCATCACCTCGATGCCGGGGGCGAACTCTGACTGCAGCTTGGCCTGCTGCTGCTGCGTCTTCTTGTTGCGGCGGAACATCATGAAGATGAAAACGCCGAGCATGACGAACAGCAGAATGGTCATGATGTCGATGCCGCCGCCGGCCTGCGGCTGGGCCTGGGCACTGATTTGTGCGAACAAGTGAAGTTCCGTTCTGTACTTGCGTAGCTGGTTGACAGCGACGTCCGCTTTGCACCGGGCTGCCCGCCCGGACACGGGAAACCGGCGCGGGCGGCCCGCCGAAGCGGGACACGGAAACAAAGCCCGGACGTGCCGAGCGTCTTTCCAGTCTAGAGGGAAAAGCTGGGAGGGCGCTGCTATTGGGTGCTGGAAACCCATTCAGATGACGATTCTTCATCGCCCGGGCGGGACTCGAAAAGGTCCAGCGTCTCCTGCCCGAAGACTCCCGCCGGTACTGCCAGGCCAAGGTGGGTCCAGGCCGGAGCCATGGCGATGCGGCCCCTCGGCGTCCTGCCGAGCAGCCCTTCCCGGACCAGGTACGGCTCGGCGACCGTCTCCACGGTCTCCGGCTCCTCCCCCACGGCGATGGCCAGGGTTGACAGGCCCACCGGGCCGCCGCCGAATTTGGTGATCAGTGCTTCCAGCACTGACCGGTCCAGCCGGTCCAGCCCCCGCTTGTCCACTTCGTACATATCCAGTGCGGCGGACGCGGAACGGGAGTCAATCTGTTCGATCCCGTGGACCAGCGCCCAGTCCCGGACCCGCCGCAGCAGCCGGTTGGCGATACGGGGCGTGCCACGCGACCGTCCGGCAATCTCAGTGAATCCGGCCGAGTTCACCTTCAGGTCGAGCAGGCCGGCAGACCTGCGCAGCACCAGCTCCAGCTCCTCCACGGAATAGAACTCCAGATGGCCAGTGAACCCGAACCGGTCCCGGAGCGGGCCCGGAAGAAGACCGGCGCGCGTGGTGGCACCCACCAGTGTGAAGGGCGGCAACTCCAGCGGAATGGCCGTGGCACCGGCCCCCTTGCCCACCACAATGTCCACCCGGAAGTCTTCCATGGCCATGTACAGCATTTCCTCGGCCGGACGGGACATCCGGTGGATTTCGTCGAGGAAGAGGACCTCGCCCTCTGACAGTGAGGAAAGTATGGCGGCGAGGTCGCCGGCGTGCTGGATGGCCGGGCCGCTGCTGATGCGCAGCGGGGCGTTCATTTCGGAGGCGACAATCATGGCGAGTGTGGTCTTGCCGAGGCCGGGAGGACCGGAGAAGAGCACATGGTCGGCGCTGCGCCCACGCATCCGGGAGGCTTGCAACACCAGGGAAAGCTGTTTGCGGACCCTGTGCTGACCCACGAAGTCATCGAGGTTCTTGGGCCGGAGCGCCGCCTCGATGGCCCGCTCCTCCGGCTCTTCTCCCCCGGCGACCAGGGACGGCTCAGCCACGGCTGCCTACCCTGTTGCCCGCCCGGGCTCCGTCCTGGCCGAGCCAGCGCAGCGTGGTGCGCAGGATCTCGGCAACGTTGCCTTCGCCGGCAAGTTCCGGCGCGTCTGCGAGGGCCTTGTCGATGCTTCCCGTGGCGTCCTTTTCGGACCACCCGAGGCTAGTCATGGCGGCCACGACCTGCGGCTTCCAGACGCCTTCCGATGTCGCAGCCGGCGCTCCCGCGGGCGCAGCCGTGCCGTGCGGAACCAGTTTCCCGGCGAGTTCAAGAACGATGCGCCCGCCGACCTTCGGGCCGATGCCCGGGACCTTGGTGAACGTCTTGCTGTCCCCGGTGTGCGCCGCCACGCGGATGGCCTCGGGATCGTGCACGGCGAGGACCGCGAGGGCGAGCCGCGGGCCCACCCCGCTGACACTGAGCAGAACGTCGAAAACTTCCCGTTCGTCGTCGCTCGCGAAGCCGAACAGGGTCAGGGAATCCTCCCGGACGATCAGGGAGGTGAAAAGCTTCCCCTCCTCGCCGGTCCGCAGCTTGCTGAGCGTCTGCGGCGTCGCGTAGACGCTCATGCCGGCGCCGTTGAGGTCGATGACGGCGGTGGACAGTCCGACGTGCGCCACGGTTCCGCGGAGAAAACTAATCAAGGCCGGGGCTCCTGAACTTGCGCCGGCAAAGAACCGACTATCCGAACATATCTACGAATACCCTAGCAAGCACCGGCGACATTCAGCGTGCACGGCGCGCCTTGGCCTCTGCCTCGGCCCAGGCTCGCTGGGCGGGCGTCAGCGACTGGCTGCCGGGGCCGGTGGTGGCTACGCTGGCCCCGCTGCCCGCCCGCCATGCGTGCGTGATGGCGAGGGCCAGGGCGTCGGCCGCGTCCGCGGGACGCGGCGGAGCGTCGAGCCGGAGAATCTTGGTGACCAGTTTGGTCACGGCCTCTTTGTTCGAGGATCCGCTCCCGGTCACCGCCGCCTTGACCTCCGACGGCGTGTGCAAAGCCACGGGGATGCCGCGCCGGGCCGCGGCGGCGATGACGACGCCGGAGGCCTGGGCCACGCCCATGACGGTGCTGACGTTGAGCTGCGAGAAAACACGTTCCACCGCCAGCACGTGTGGCTCGTAGCGGTCGAGCCAGTCGTCAATGGCCAAGGCGATCACCAGCAGCCGCTGGTCGAGCGTTTCCTCGGGGGACGTCCCCACCACACCAACGGCCACCATGGTGGCCCGGCGGTTCTTTTCGACGTCCACTACGCCGATGCCGCAGCGGGTCAGCCCGGGGTCGATGCCCAGTACGCGCAGCGTCACGAGCAACCGCCCCGGTCCGCCACGCGGAAAATCACTCGGCTTCCAGGGCAGCCTGAACTTCGTCGCTGAGGTCAGCGTTGCTGTAGACGTTCTGGACGTCGTCGAGGTCCTCGAGGGCGTCAACGAGCTTCATGAACTTCTTGGCAGCGTCAAGGTCCAGCGGCACCTCCATGGAGGGCACGAACTCGGCCTCGTCGGTGTCGTAGTCGATGCCCGCTTCCTTGAGCGCGTCACGGACAGCCTGCAGGTCCTTCGGGTCCGAATGGATCTCGAAGTTGTCCCCGTTGTCCTTGACTTCCTCGGCGCCCGCGTCCAGCACTGCCATGAGGACGTCGTCCTCGGTCAGGTCGTTCTTAGGCAGGGTGACCACGCCCTTGCGGGTAAACAGGTAGCTGACCGAGCCGGGATCGGCGATGGTGCCGCCGTTGCGGGAAATGGCCAGACGGACCTCGGATGCCGCGCGGTTCTTGTTGTCGGTGAGGCACTCGATCAGCAGCGCGGAGCCCTGCGGGCCGCGGCATTCGTACATGATCTCGGTGTAGTCCACGACCTCGCCGGTAAGGCCGGCGCCGCGCTTGATGGCGCGGTCGATGTTGTCGTTCGGGACGGAAGTCTTCTTGGCCTTGGTGACGGCCAGTTCGAGTCCGGGGTTGCCCGCGAGGTCCGGGCCGCCCATGCGGGCCGCGACTTCGATGTTCTTGATCAGCTTGGCGAACGACTTTGCCCGGCGGCTATCAATGATGGCCTTCTTGTGCTTGGTCGTTGCCCATTTGGAGTGGCCTGACATGCTTTACGCTTCTCCTCTGATCATGCGAATAAAAAGTTCATGCACGCGCTTCTCCCCAGTCACTTCCGGATGGAAGGAGGTGGCCAGCAGCTGGCCTGAACGCACTGCAACAATTCTAGCCGTCCCCTGCAGATCGGCCGCGTGGGAGGCATGCTCCTGGTCGGCCGGCTCCACCTGTGCCAGGACCTCGACGCCGGGGCCCACGCGCTCCACCCAGGGCCCCCGGATGAACACCGCGTGAACCGGAGCCACGCCCTGCTCGGTGGCGCTGAAATCCAGGCCCTTGAAATCGAGGTCGGTCTCGAAGGACTCACGCTGCCGGCCGAACGCGTTGCGGCGCACCGTGATGTCCAGGCCGCCGAACGTCTGCTGCGGGTTGCCGGCGAGGTCCGCGGCGGGGTCGGCGATGTCGTGCGCCAGCAGGATCATGCCCGCGCAGGAGCCGTATACCGGCAGGCCGTCGGCGATCCGTTGCCGCAGCGGCTCGGCGAGGTCGAAGGCGCGGGCCAGCTTGTCGATGGCCGTGGACTCGCCGCCGGGAATGATGAGCCCGTCGAGTCCCTCGAGCTCGGCGGGGCGGCGGACACCGACGCCGGTGGCGCCGGCGGTCTCGACCGCCCGGAGGTGCTCACGGAAGTCGCCCTGGAGTGCCAGAACGCCGATGCGCAGGCCGGACCCGGGCTTTTCGGGCACGCCGGCAGGGCGCGGAAGGGCGCTGGAAAGGGAATTGGTCATCTAAACAGCATAGTGTCCCGGGCACAAACCACCGTTCCCACTACAGGCCGACCGCCACATTGCATGCCGCTGCTGGGATATATTACAGAGCATGTTTTCCCTCAGCGTTCCGCTCGGCAAATTCGTTCGCCGGGTCTCCCGGCTCAGGGGCGGAGGCTCTGCATTCCCCGGCCTGGTGGTCGAGAAAATCGATCCCGGTTTCATGCAGCGGACCCTGTCCACCCTTCCCCACGGCGTGGCCGTGGTCAGCGGCACCAACGGCAAGACCACCACCACCAAGATGGTGGTGGAGCTGCTGGAAAGCCAGGGCCTGAAGGTGTTCACCAACCGCACGGGCAGCAACTTCACCCGGGGCGTGGCGGCCGCCCTGATCGGCGACGTCGACTGGCGCGGACGGCTCGACGCCGACATCGCCGTGCTGGAGCTGGACGAGGCCCACGCCGTGCATTTCGTCAACCGGGTCCCGCCGCGCTATAGCCTCCTGCTGAACGTGCTCCGCGACCAGCTGGACCGCTTCGGTGAGATCGACAAGACAGCCCAGCTCCTCCAGCACATCGCCTCCAAGACAACGGGGACTGTGGTGCTGAACCGCGAGGACCCGCGGGTGGCCCGGATCGCCGGTACGCTGCAGGGTCCCGAGGTTGTCTACTTCGGCCTGGACGACTCCCTGCTGGGCACGTTCCCCAGCGACGATGAACTCCGGGCCGGCCCGGGCAGTCCCGTACCTGCGGTACCGCACAGGCCCGAGGCCGACGTCGTTCTCCGCCGGGTGGGTGCCGATGACGCGGACTTTGAGTACGACGGCGTCACGGTCACCACCGGGATGAAGCTCCGCGGCGTCTACAACATCTTCAATGCCGCGGCCGCGCTGGCCCTGGCCCGCAGCATCTGCGGCGGCGGCGCCGCCACGGCGGACCACGGCACACTGCTGAAGGCGCTGTCCGAGGTGGCCCCGGCATTCGGGCGCGGCGAAAGCCTCACGGTAGACGGGCTCCCGCTGGACCTGGTCCTGGTCAAGAACCCGAGCGGATTCCGTCTTGGCCTCAAGTCGTTCCCCTCCGGCGGCTACGCCACCATGATCGCCATCAACGACAATTACGCTGATGGCCGCGACATGTCCTGGCTGTGGGACGTCGATTTCGACTCGCTGCGCGCGGAAGGCGTGGACCAGGTCAGCGGCTCCCGGGCGTACGACATGGCCCTGCGCCTGCAGTACGACGAAGTGCAGATCGGGGCGGTGGACACCGACATCCCGGCCGCCCTCGCCGACTTCATCCGCAAGGGCAGAGGCAAGCCGAAGCGCGTCTTCTGCACCTACACCGCAATGCTCGCCATCCGCCGTGAGCTGTCCAAAATCACCACAGTGGAGGTGGTCTCTTGACCCCCGAATCGACCGCCGGCACTACCGCGTCAAAGGGAACCATCCGGGTCCTGCAGCTGTACCCGCGGGAGATGAACATCTACGGCGACTGGGGCAACGCCCTGGTGCTGCAGCAGCGCCTGAAGTGGCACGGATACACGCCCGAGCTGCTCGAGTACAACGTGGGCGACGAGTTCCCGGAGGGCGTGGACATCATCCTTGGCGGCGGCGGCCAGGACAGCGGCCAGCTTGTGATCCAGGATGACCTGCAGGCACGCGCCGGCCTCCTCAAGGGGATGGCCGAGGACGGCACGCCCATGCTGCTCATCTGCGGGCTCTACCAGCTCTTCGGCCGCTTCTTCAAGACCCGCTCAGGGCCGGTCATTCCCGGCATCGGAGTTCTGGACGTGGAGACCCACGGCACGGATGAGCGGCTGATCGGCAACGTCAAGGTCACCACGGCGGAGTTCGGCGAGGTCCTGGGCTACGAAAACCACAGCGGCCAGACCACCCTTGGCCCCGGCGTCGAACCGCTGGGGACGGTGCCGAAGGGCACCGGCAACAACAGCAGCGACGGCCAGGAGGGCGCCCGGTACCGCAATATTGTGGCCAGCTACCTGCACGGTTCCCTGCTGCCCAAGAACCCGGCCATCGCCGACTTCCTGATCCGGACCGCCGTCGAACGCAAGTACGGAACCTTCACCCCCGGCGAAGCGGATGACCGCTACGCCGTCCTGGCCCGCGAGCACGCGGCGCGCCGGCCGCGCTAGGCGCAACCGCCAAGGACGGTGCTCCAGTCTCAGCGTTCCTTGGTGACCAGCAGTTCGCGGGCTCCGGCCTGCGCCGCGCCCATGGATTCCACCACCTGTTTGGTCCTCAGCCGGGTGCCGGCGTCAGCGGCGGGACTGGCGCAGACGCCCTGCGGGGCGTCAGCGGCCACGGAGCACCAGCGGTAGGGGGCGCTGACGATGACCGACGGCGCCCAGGCGACGTCGGATGCGGTCCACTTGCCGGCAGTGTCCTGGCTGAACTGTGCCCGGAGCAGCAGGCCCTCATTGTTGACGACGTACGTCGGGGACAGTTCCGTCACGCCGTTGCCCAGGCCGTAGGCGATCCAGGTTCCCTTGTACTTTTCGACGGGGAGCACCGAGTGTGTGTGGTGCCCATAGATCATGGTGAACTGGCCGCTGTCCGCCAACGCGTGCGCCACGTCCAGCTGCTGGGCGTTCGGGGCACTGGCGTACTCGTCCCCCGCGTGCATGGCGCCCAGGACGATGTCCGCGCCCAGCCTTCTCGCCTCCTTTGCCTTGGCGATCATGGTGGGGGCGTCGAGCATGTCCACTTGCCACGGCTGTTCCGGGACCTGCCCATTGAGTCCGTAGGTGCCCTCAATGACGGCAATGCGGGCGGCATCGGTCTGCAGGATCAGGATGCCCCGGGACTCGGCCTGCGTCCGGTAGGAGCCGGTGTGCTCCAGCCCTGCTGTATCCAGCACATCCAGGGTCCTGGTGAGGCCCTCGGTGCCCTGGTCGATGGTGTGGTTGCTGGCCGTGGTGCAGGCACGGTAGCCGACCGACTTAGCGGCAGCGGCGATCTGCGGCGGGACGTTGAAGGATGGGTACGCGGAGAACGGTCCCCCCGGCAGGGACACCGGCGTTTCCTGGTGGCAGATGGCGAGGTCGCTCTGTTCGATATAGCGCCGCTGCCCTTCCAGGAGCGGGCCGAAGTCCAGTCCTTTAACCCCCGCGGCGACGGCATCTTCGTGGGCCTGTTGCCACAGTTGGGTGTGCACCAGCATGTCGCCGGTCACCAGGACAGACGTGCAGCGGACCGAGGCGCAGGCGGGACCGGCACCCGGGGTTGGGGTGGCTGCGGTGCTCGGGGTGGGGTCCGCCGTCGGGGTTGCAGCGGCAGTGCTGCCGGCGCTGGACTGCGTTTCCGGGCCCGAAGGCTGGCCGGCCGCACTGGCAGGCTGGCTGCCGGATACACTGCCGGACTGGTTACCCGGCTGCGGCCGGGCCTGCTCGGCGGCCACGCCGCAGGACGCCAGCCCCGCCATCAGCAGTGCAGCGGCGGCCGCCTGGAATGCACGACCGGATACGTTGGTGTTCCCCATGACCCCAGCGTAAGTCTGCCGGAAGCTGGCGGCGGGCAACCCGCCCGTAAGAGCACGCGAAAACATTGTGCACCGCAGAGCTGCATGAAAGGGTTGTTTCATGACCAATCCCCTCCTCTCCCCCAGCGCCCTGCCCTTCGGACTGCCACCGTTTGCTGACATCGACGACGGCCACTACGCCGAGGCGGTTGACGCCGGACTCAACGACCACCTGGCCGAGATCCAGGCCATCGTGGACAACCCGGAGCCCGCCACGTTCGACAACACGGCGCTGGCCATGGAGAAGTCCGGCCGGCTGCTGGACCGCGCCGCGGCTTCTTTCTTCACCCTCGTTTCGGCCGACGCCTCGGAGGCCATCAAAAACCTGGAGACGGAACTGTCGCCCCGCTTCGCCGCGCACCAGGATGCCGTATACCTGAACCGGGGACTCTACGAGCGGTTCGCGGCCGTGGATTCCGCGGGTTTGGACGCCGAATCGGCCAGGCTTGTGGAGGAGTACCTCAAGGAGTTCCGCCAGTCCGGGATCCAACTGGACGATGCCGGCCAGGACCGGCTCCGTTCGCTGAACGCCGAACTGTCCCGGCTGGGCACGGAATTTGGGCAGCGCACCAAGGAGGCGATGAAATCCGCCGCCCTGCTGCTGGACAGTGCCGATGACCTCGCCGGCCTTCCCGCGGATGAGATCGCCAGCGCCGCGGAAGCAGCCCGGGTTGCCGGGCATGACGGCAAGTTCCTCCTGACGCTGATCCAGCCAAGCAACCAGCCCGCCCTCGCTGCACTGGACAACAGGGACGTGCGCCGGCGGCTCTTCGAGGCGTCAGTGGCCCGCGGCAGTACCGGCGGTGACCTCGACGTGCTCGACCTTGTGAACTCCCTGGTCCGGCTCCGCGCCGAAAAGGCGGCCCTGCTGGGCTTCGCCAACTATGCCGAACTGGTGGTGGACCGGCAGACCGCTCCGGACTTCGGAGCTGTCCGGTCCATGCTGAACCGGCTGGCGCCCGCCGCGGTCCGGAACGCCGACGCCGAGGCCGAGGCCCTGGCCGAGAGCGCAGGCCACCCGCTGGAGGCCTGGGACTGGGCCTACTACTCCGCCAAGGTGCGTCGGGAACGGTACACGGTGGACGAGCAGGCCCTCAGGCCGTACTTCGAGCTGGACCGGGTACTGACGGATGGCGTGTTCTTCGCCGCGACCTCGCTCTTCGGCATCACCTTCCATGAGCGCACGGACCTCGCCGGCTACCACGAGGACGTCCGGATCTGGGAGGTCCGGGACGCGGACGGAGCGGAACTGGGGCTGTTCCTCGGCGACTACTACACCCGCGAAACCAAGCGGGGCGGGGCGTGGATGAATTCGCTGGTGGACCAGTCGGCGCTTCTGGGCACCAAGCCGGTGGTCATCAACAACCTGAACATCTCCAAGCCGCCCGCGGGTGAGCCCACGCTGCTCACGCTCGATGAGGTGCGCACGGCGTTCCACGAGTTCGGCCACGCCCTGCACGGGCTGTTCTCCGACGTCACCTACCCGCGGTTCTCCGGCACGTCGGTGCCGCGGGACTTTGTGGAGTACCCGTCCCAGGTCAATGAAATGTGGATCATGTGGCCGGAGGTGCTGTCCAACTACGCCCGCCACCATGCCACCGGGGAGCCGCTGGCCCAGGACGTCGTCGACCGGCTCAACGAGTCCCGCCTGTGGGGCGAGGGCTTCGCCACCACCGAGTACCTCGGTGCGGCGCTGCTGGATCTGGCCTGGCACGTGCTGGACACCGACGGCATTCCGCAGGACGCCCTGGAATTCGAGGCGAAGGCACTGGCCGCGGCAGGGGTTGCCCATCCGCTGATTCCGCCGCGCTACCGCACCGGCTACTTCCAGCACATCTTCGCGGGCGACGGCTATTCGGCGGGCTACTATTCCTACATCTGGAGCGAGGTGCTGGACACCGAGACCGTGGACTGGTTCACAGAGAACGGCGGCCTCAGCAGGGCCAACGGCGACCGGTTCCGCGCCGAGCTGCTCTCCCGCGGCAACAGCCGGGATCCGCTCGAGTCGTTCCGCACCCTGCGAGGACGCGACGCACGGCTCGAACCACTGCTCAAGCGCCGCGGCCTCGAATAAAGAACGACGCCGGCCCACCACCTTCGAAGGTGGCGGGCCGGCGTCGTTCTATCAGGAGCGCAAAGGCGCCCCCAGAAGCGCGAGTTACCAGCCGCGCTCGGCGAGGCGGTGCGGCTGCGGGATTTCGTCCACGTTGATGCCGACCATGGCCTCGCCCAGGCCGCGGGAGGCCTTGGCGATGACGTCCGGGTCATCGAAGAAGGTGGTGGCTTTCACGACGGCGGCGGCACGCTGGGCCGGGTTGCCGGACTTGAAGATGCCCGAGCCGACGAACACGCCGTCTGCGCCCAGCTGCATCATCATCGCGGCGTCCGCCGGGGTGGCGATGCCGCCGGCGGTGAACAGCACGACGGGGAGCTTGCCGGTGGCGGCAACTTCCTTGACCAGTTCGTACGGGGCCTGCAGTTCCTTGGCCGCGACATACAGCTCGTCCTCGGGCAGGGCAGCGAGCTTGGCGATCTCGGCGCGGATCTGGCGCATGTGCCCGGTGGCGTTGGAAACGTCGCCAGTGCCGGCTTCGCCCTTAGAGCGGATCATGGCAGCACCCTCGTTGATGCGGCGCAGCGCCTCACCGAGGTTGGTGGAACCACAGACGAAGGGAACCTTGAAGTTCCACTTGTCGATGTGGTTGACGTAGTCGGCCGGGGTCAGGACCTCGGACTCGTCGATGTAGTCCACGCCGAGGGACTGCAGGACCTGGGCCTCGACGAAGTGGCCGATGCGGGCCTTGGCCATGACCGGGATGGAAACGGCATCGATGATCTGGTCGATCATGTCCGGATCGGACATGCGGGACACGCCGCCCTGGGCGCGGATGTCGGCCGGGACGCGCTCGAGCGCCATGACGGCAACGGCACCGGCATCTTCGGCGATGCGGGCCTGTTCGACGTTGACGACGTCCATGATGACGCCGCCCTTGAGCATCTCTGCCATGCCGCGCTTGACGCGGTTGCTGCCCGTCACGCTGTTGGCGGACGAGCCGGCTTCGTTGCTTACATCAGGTGTAGACACAAAAACCCCTATGGGTAGCTAGATGACCTTTCGCCGGCAGTGCAGGCGGCAAGGACATGCCCTTTAGCACACACCGGAATACCGGATTCATTGACCGGCAGTCCTGATATACTAGTCCCACGGCGGCAGCCCGGCTTAATCAGGTCGGTTCGGAGTCTGCCAGCGACTGGAGGCGCACGGCCAGGACGCGCTGGACCACCGTGACAAGGCTCGCCGCGGCCAGCAGCACCAGGGTCGCCAGCAGCACAACCGGTGGCAGTCCGACGCCGGTGAGGCCGGTGATCACCAGGACGGAGACCAGGCGTTCAGCACGTTCGGCGATGCCCACGTTCGCCTGGAAGCCGAGGGATTCGGCCTTCGCCCGGACATAGGAAACCACCATGCCAAGGACAAGGCAGACGACGGCGGCAATGGCTATGGGGGCGTCCGCGCCGCCGGTGAAAAACCAGATGGCCAGGCCGGCAAAGAGGGCACCGTCAGCCAGCCGGTCCAGGCTGGAGTCCAGGAAGTTGCCCCAGCGCCCGCCGAGGTTCTGCATCCGCGCCATGATGCCGTCGATGACGTCGGAGAAGATGAACAGCGTGATGAAGAGCGTTCCCCACCAGAGCTGGCCCAGCGGATAGAACACCAAGGCGCCGACCACCACGCCGGCCGTTCCCACTATGGTGATCGCGTCAGGCGAGACGCCAATTTTCAGAAGCCAGCGTGCAAGCGGGGTGAACAGCGCGGTGAAGAACCCGCGGGCATGCCTATTCAGCATGCGTCTCCCCGGGCCAGGCGTCGGCAACCTGCTGGCGGACCTCGTCGAGGGTCTGGGTGATCGCCTTGGTCTGGGCGATGATGGGGAAGAAGTTTCCATCCCCGCCCCAGCGCGGAACGATGTGCTGGTGCAGGTGCCCCGCGATGCCGGCCCCGCCCACAACCCCCTGGTTCATGCCCAGGTTGAAGCCGCCGGGATTCGCCACCTTCCGCAGCACCCGCATGGCGGTCTGCGTCAGGTCGGCGAATTCGGCCGTCTCCTCCACCGTCAGGTCAGTGTAGTCGGGGACATGGCGGTAGGGGCACACCAGCAGGTGGCCGGGGTTGTAGGGGAACAGGTTCAGCACCACATAGCTTGTGCGTCCGCGGTACACGATGAGCGATTCCTCATCGGTGCGCGCGGGCGCGATGCAGAACGGGCAGTCGTTCTCGTTCTTGAACTGGTGCTGGCCGCCCTTGATGTAGGCCATGCGGTGCGGAGTCCACAGCCGCTGGAAGGCATCCGGAACGCCGGCGAGGCCGAAGTCGTCCGTCACCTCCGCGTCGCCCGGATAGCCCGACCCTGTGTTCTCCTGCACGTGTGCCCCCTCCGCCGCGGCTAGCTGGTCCGGTTGCGGACGGCGTCCACAATCCGCTGGACGGCCTCGGCCACGGGCACGCCGTTGTCCTGGCTGCCGTCCCGGAACCGGAAGGAGACGGCGCCTGCCTCGGCGTCCTCTCCGCCGGCGATCAGCACGAACGGGATCTTGTCCTTGCTGGCCGTGCGGATCTTCTTCGGGAAACGGTCCGAGGAGATGTCCACCTCGGCGCGGATGCCGGCAGCCTTGAGCTTGTCGACGACGTCGAACATGTAGTCGTTGAAGGCCTCCGCCACCGGAATGCCCACCACCTGCACGGGAGCGAGCCACGCCGGGAAGGCGCCTGCATAGTGCTCGGTGAGGACGCCCATGAACCGCTCCACCGATCCGAACAGGGCACGGTGGATCATGACGGGGCGCTGGCGGGTGCCGTCGGCAGCCTGGAACTCGAGTTCAAAGCGCTCAGGCAGGTTGAAGTCGAGCTGGATCGTGGACATTTGCCACGTGCGGCCCAGGGCATCCTTCGCCTGGACCGAAATCTTGGGCCCGTAGAACGCGGCTCCGCCCGGGTCCGGAACGAGCTCCAGCCCGGACGCCTCTGCCACTTCGGCCAGGGTGCGCGTGGCTTCCTCCCAGGTGGCGTCGTCGCCGACGAACTTGTCCTCGTTCTTGGTGGACAGCTCGAGGTAGAAGTCGTCCAGGCCGTAGTCCTTGAGCAGGCCGAGGACGAAGTTCAGCGTGGTGGTGAGCTCGTCCTTCATCTGCTCGCGGGTGCAGTAGATGTGGGCGTCGTCCTGTGTCATGCCCCGCACGCGGGTCAGGCCGTGGACCACGCCGGACTTCTCGTAGCGGTAGACGGAACCGAATTCGAACAGCCGCAGCGGCAGTTCGCGGTAGGACCGGCCACGCGAGCGGAAGATGAGGTTGTGCATGGGGCAGTTCATCGGCTTCAGGTAGTAGTCCTGGCCGGGTTTGCGGACGGTGCCGTCCTCGTTGAGCTCCGCGTCGATGCGCATCGCGGGGAACATGCCGTCCCGGTACCAGTCCAGGTGCCCGGAGACCTCGTACAGGTGGCCCTTGGTGATGTGCGGGGTGTAGACGAACTCGTAGCCGGCGTCCACGTGGCGCTGCCGGGAGTAGTCCTCCATGGCCTTGCGGATGATGCCGCCCTTGGGGTGGAAGACCGGCAGGCCCGAGCCCAGCTCGTCCGGGAAGGAGAACAGGTCCAGCTCGGCGCCAAGCTTCCGGTGGTCGCGGCGCTCGGCCTCCGCGATGCGCTCCTGGTACGCCTTCAGGGCGTCCTTGGTGGGCCACGCGGTGCCGTAGATGCGCTGCAGCTGCTGGTTGTTCTGGTTGCCCAGCCAGTACGCCGCCGAGGACCGGGTCAGGGCGAAGGCGTTGGAAATGAGCTTGGTGTTGGGCAGGTGGGGGCCACGGCACAGGTCGCACCAGATGCTGTCCCCGCTCTTGCGGTCGACGTTGTCGTAGATGGTGATGTCGCCGGCGCCCACCTCGACGTTGACGCCTTCGCCGGCATCGGCGGCGTCGTTCTTCTTGCCCAGCAGTTCGAGCTTGTAGGGCTCGTTCTTCATGGCTTCGCGGGCCTCGTCCTCGGAGACCACGCGGCGGACGAACTTCTGGTTCTGGTTGATGATCTTGAGCATCATCTTTTCCAGGGTCTTCAGGTCCTCCGGGGTGAAGGGTTCCTCGACGTCGAAGTCGAAGTAGAACCCGTCAGTGATGTAGGGACCGATGCCCAGCTTGGCGTTCGGGCGCAGCTGCTGCACGGCCTGGGCCATCACGTGGGCGGTGGAATGGCGGAGCACGTTGAGCCCGTCGGGGGAATCGATGGTGACGCCGTCTACCTGGGCACCTTCGGGAAGGGGCTGGTCCAGGTCCTTGAGTTCGCCGTCGACCCGGGCCACTACGACGTCGCGGCGCTCAAAGAAGAGTTCCGCGCCGGTGGTCCCGGTAGTCACCTTCATTTCTTCGCCATCGACGATGAGGGTGATCTGCTGGGCATCTGACACGGGTGTCTCCTATTCAAAGTTCAGGCTTCGTAGCTTGTGGCGTACGGGGACCACAGCCAGCCTCGTCAATGCTATCTGTTGCGGAAGTGGCGAGCCAAAGCGCCACGGTGGCGGCGAAGCGGAACATGGCGACGCAAGAGCGGAAATGGGAAGGGCCGGTCAGCTTCCCAAGCCGGTGATGGCCAAATTTCTGCTGATGCCCTCCAGGGGTCCCGGCTGCCAGAAGTCCTGTTCAGAATTATCCGGTCCGGCGTCCCCAGGTTCACGATTTCCATGCTCAGCGCTCCCCCGTTCACCGGTTTCCGGTTCGGGAAACGGCAGGGTGTTCACCTGGCTGAGGTCCCAGGCCATGCTGGCGCTGAGGCTGATGCCGCGCGGACCGGTCCGCCGGGTGGTTCCCCTGATCAGCAGCAGTCGGGTCCCGAACAGAAGCGGGCCTGCGTGCTCCTGGGCCTCATGGAAGAACACGGAATCCACGCACCCGGTGCCGTCGTCGATGCTGATGAACACCACACGCCTGCCGCCGCGCATGGGCGGGGTCTGGGTGGCGATCCTCACTCCGGCCACCAGCACCTCCGTGCCATTGCGCAGTTCCAGCAACCTGTCCGCAGTGGTGACGCCAAGTTTGTCCAGGAGCGGCCGGTGGCTGGACATCAGGTGTTCGCTGACGTCAACCGCCATCAGGTCGAGTTCCGCCCGGACGTTCTCCACTGTGGTGGGCTCAGGAAGCCCGGGCTTGACGTTCCGCAGCTCGACATCCCCCAGGGGCAGCGCGAGTTGTCCCTCGATGACCTCGGCGCCTTTCTTTGCCGGCTTGCACTGCAGGCTTTGCAGGTGGTGGACAAGGTCTGCCCGGTTGGCTGTCCCGCCGGATTCCCGGTGCAGCATGTCAAAGGCACCGAGTTGGGCGAGCCGCTTGATGCTGGGTTTACTCAGCCTGGAGCGTGCCCGCAGATCCGCCAGTGAGTCATAGGGCTGGCCTGCAACGATCCTTTTCAGTTCAGTACCGGACAGCCCAAAGATGCCGTTGAGGCTCAGCCGGATGCCCAGCTTTCCCTGGTCCGGGCCCTCCGCGACACGCTCCACCCGGTATTCCGCCGCGCTGCGGTTGATGTCCAGCGGAAGGATGGGGATGCCCATGCGCCGTGCCTCGGCCACAAGGAGTCGCTTGGGGTACATGCCGGGATCGTGCTCCCACAGGCCCGCGAGGAAGGCCTCTGGATGGTGGGCCTTCAGCCACGCTGACTGGTAGGTGGGCACGGCAAAGGCGGCGCCGTGGGCTTTGCAGAACCCGAAGCTGGCGAACGATTTCAGGGTGCCCCAGACCTTGTCCACCACCTCCGGCGAATACTTCCTGGCCTTTGCCTCACGGCGGAAAAACTCCTCCACCTGGCCCTCCTTGACCTCGTCGCTCAGCGCCCGGCGGAACTCGTCGGCTTTCGCCAGCCCGCAGCCGGTCATCACATCAAAGGTCCTCAGGATCTGCTCGTGGAAGACCGTCACCCCGTGGGTTTCCTTCAGTACCGGCATCAGGTCCGGGTGTGGGTAGGTCTCCGGAGCGAAGCCGTGCCGGTGTTCAAGGAAGGGCCGGACCATGTCGGATTTCATGGGACCGGGGCGGAACAGTGAGATGTCGATGATGAGGTCGTTGAACTCGCGCGGGGCCATCTTCCCCACCAGTTCCCGCTGGCCCGGAGATTCGATCTGGAAGCATCCCAGCGTGTGGGTGCTTCTGATCAGCTCATACGTCGGCTCATCATCAAGAGGAACTGCGTTGAGGTCGATCAGGCCATCCTCGGCGATGTAGTCCGGCCCGCAGCCACCAGGCCCAGCGGGATGGGCTCCGGCCGCCACCACTTCAGCCTTGGAGGGGTGGATCCGGATGATCTCCCGCACGGCAAAGGCCATGGCACTTTGCATCCTGACACCAAGGACATCCAGCTTCAGCATGCCCATGGGGTCCATGTCGTGTTTGTCGAACTGGCTCATGGGCAGGCCAAGGCCGCTGGGCTGGACGGGAGTACGGTCCAGCAGTGAGGCATCTCCGAGGATCACCCCGCAGGGGTGCATGGAGATGTGGCGGGGAAGGCGGTCCAGCCGTTCGGTGAGGTCCACCAGCAGGTCCAGCTGCTGGTTCTCAGAGAAGTTTCGCTGTTCCACCCGTCCGGCGAATTCGCGGAGTTCCGGTTTTTCCTCCAGAGCTTCCCGGAACTTCCGTGCCGAAAAGCGCCACAGCTGTTTGGCAATCTCGCCGACATCGCCGTCGTCCATCCCCAAAGCCATGCCGGCGTCCCGCACCGCACCGCGAGCGCGGTAGCCGTTCTGCATGCTCATCAGCGTGACGCGCTGGGAGCCGAACCGGTCAAAGATCTTCCGGTAGACGTTGTGCCGCTCCGCGCTTTCCACATCAATGTCGATATCAGGCAGCGTGGACCGGTCCCCGGAGAGGAACCGTTCGAAGATCAGGTCATGCTGGAGGGGGTTCACCTGGCTGATGTCGATCAAATAGTTGACCAGGCTGGAAGCACCCGATCCCCGTGCTGCAGCCCTCACATTCATGTCCAGGATCATCCGGGAAACCTCGGCTACGGTGAGGAAGTAGGAGGCAAAGCCGAGGCGGGCAATGATCTTCAGCTCATGCTGCAGCCTGGCGCGCATGTCTGCTTCCGCCTTACCGGAGATGCCGGGGAATCGCCGCGCAATTCCGGCCTCGCAGCGCTGGGCCAGTTCTGCCAGCGGGTCCCCTTCAATGCCGATGACGGCGGCCTCGGGCACCACCGGCTGCTTCCAGCCCATGTCGGACACGGGATCCATGCGGCAACGGTCCGCAAGCGCCTCAGTCTGTGCGAGCAGCACCTGGAGATCGGCGGCACCGTAGCCGGCGGCATGGATGATTTCCTTGCCCAGCTCCACCATTTGGTCCGGGGTTTTCAGCCAGCCCTGCCCGTTGGGCTGGAGCAGCGGGGCAGAGGAGAGTTCCGGAAGCGACTTCAGCGTACGGGCCGAATCCAGGACGTCGGCGGTGGCAGCCCCGTCCTCCTCGCAGTAACGGACTGCGTTGGTGAGCACGGCCGGCACGCCATACTCCTGTGCCAGCTTGAGCATGCGGACCGCGTGGGCCGTGCTTAAGGGTTCACCCGGCGCGCTGAGGTGGGTGACGATCTCTGCCCCGACGCTTCCGGCGGGCATGGCGTCCAGCCAGCCCTTGAAAAGGGTGCGGGGCCGGAGGTACCGCCGCCCGCCCAGGGCCAGGCCGACGTCGGAATCCGGGCCCAGCAGCACGGTCAGCACCGGCTTGAGGGTTTCCGGGTCCAGGACGCGTGAAGCGAGCTCAGCCCTGGTGATGGCAACTGGCACCGTTCCCCCGGCCTTGCCCGTGGTGCGGGCGTGTGCGTCGGAGATCAGCCGGCACAGTGCCTTGTACCCCGCACCGTTGTTGTGGCCGTGCGCCAACACTACGACCCGCCCGGTGACTCGTTCCGCCGAAAACCGGGTTTTGGAAAACCGGGCCCCAGCCATCTGCGAATCAGGCATCCCGACCTCATGGTCCGCCTCGTCGGCGAACACTGACAGATCCACGCCGATCACCGGGTCAATCCCGGCAGCCATGCATGCCTTGAGGTGTTTTACGGAGCCGTAGAGGCCGTCCCGGTCCGTGCACCCAAGGGCGGTTGCTCCCTGGGCCGCTGCTGCCTGGGCAAGTTCTTCCGGCCAGGAGACACCGTAGTGGGCGCTGAAGGCGGTGGAAACGTGTAGGTGAGTGAAGCTCATGCTGATTTGTGCTGGGGTACGTCTTTGGGCCGGAGGGCGTCGTGGATCCGGAGCAGCCGCCAGCGTCCGCTGCCGGTATGCCGCACCAGGTCAAGCGTCAAAAGCTCAGATGGGTCTGCAGCCGGATTTTCCGGCGGGCTGCTTCGGCCGGCAGGCAGGACCTGCACGCGCCAGATCTCATGGTCCACAAGCCCGGGCCCGCTTCCCAGCGGGGCACGCCGTTCTTCCGCCCACCACTGGCGGCGTTCGTACCAGCGCATGGGGTCAGCGCAGACCCGGTATTCCCTGCCGCCCCAGCGAAGCTCCGCCGGCTCACCGGTAGGTGCGCAGACGACGTCAACAGACTCGCTGAACGTTCCCATGGGTGCCTCCGGATACCATCTCATCCTGCAGAAATACGCAGTCATTCAATGCAGTCATTCACTGCAGTCATTCGAATATGTATTCGAATAGTTCCAGTCTACGCCGCGCCTGGGACAAAACCTAGATGGGTGTGGACGGACGGCGGCTCACAGGGCAGGATGGTCCCATGAGTTCCAATGACGCGCTCCTGAAGCAGGTAAGCATCGCCGCCAAAGAAAGCACATTGGTGGCCAAGTTCGATATCGACGGCAACATTCCAGCATCGGGCGCCTTTGTTGTGGGGCTCGTGGCTGCCACTCCGGATTATTCTCATCAACGGAGGCTGGGTATCGAGTTCATGAACGGCGAGGCGGTTTCGATCTACTCCTTCAGCCATGACGGCACGGAGGAGAACTTCGACCTCAGCAGCGTTGAGCATTCGGGCAACACCATCACGGGCAACTTCCCCATGAGCACAGTGCTGGGGCTGGACAAGAGCCACCTTATGTCCGCGTTCAGCGAGGCCGACGGGCGGGAATTCCAGTCCGGCGTGCCTGTCGAGGAGAAGCTCTAGAGGGTCAGTGCCCCCGCGAGCGGCGCCGGGCGGCAGCCCGGATCAGCCGGCCCCGCGCCCCGGCGCGCCTGTCAGCTGACGGAACCTGTCCGCAGCCGGTGGCAACAGCTCAGCCGTTGTCGTTGTGGATTTTCATTTCAAGCTCGATGAACTTCGAGATCATGGCCCGGTACGTGGTTTCCACGATGTCCGGGTCTATTTCTTTTTTCTCGGCAGCCAGGCGCACATGCTCGATGACCCGCTCCACGCGTCCCGGCGCCCGCACTTCGGCGTCGTCACCCTTCAGGGTTCCCGCGATGCGGATCAGGCGCTCGCGGCGGGCGATCAGCGTGACGATCTGCTCGTCCACCTCGTCCACAGCAACCCGCACGGCGGCGAGCTGTTCCCGGTCAGCCTGGGCGTTTTTCTCGTCTCCGTGATTTGTGGGCATGATCATGACAGTATCGAACCATGCAGCCCAGAGTCGATTTTATTTCATTGGGAGTGCGCAGCGTGGCCGCCTCCCGGCGCTTCTACGTGGACGGCCTGGGCTGGCCGGTCCACCGTGAGGTTCCCGACGAGGTGGTCTTTATCCAGGCCAACCACGGCCTGATTCTTTCCCTGTGGGATGCCGGGCAGATGCGGGCCGAGGCCGCCGTTGATGCTCCCGCCGCAGTCCCCTGCATTACGCTCAGCCACAACGTCGGCAGCGCCGAGCAGGTAGACCAGGTAATCGCTCAGGCAGAGTCGGCCGGTGCGGCCGTCATCGCCCCTCCCAAGACGCAACCCTGGGGCGGCTATACCGGATACTTCGCCGATCCGGACGGCTTCCGCTGGGAAATTGCCTTCAACCCCACGTGGACAGTGGACGACGGCGGCCAGGTCACCGTCTGATTGCAGGCTCGGCTCTGATTCCGGCAAGGTCCGCTAGCCCGGAACCATTGAAAGTCAGCCTCAGAAAAGTGCCTCCACGGGCTCGATGAGCTCCGGGGAGTTGTTGCGGACGTTGCCCACAGCCTTGCCCACGGAATCCACCCGCCAGCCGGCGGCAACGTCCTTCACCCCGGAACGGACGAGGTCCACCAGGCCGGCAGCGTCGTCAACCTGCGGGTCAAGCCAGGCCGCCATGGTGTCGCGGCTCATCGGCAGCGGGACACGGTCGTGGAGGGCGGTGAGTTCGGCGAACACCGTGCCTTCAGTTCCCGCCGGCGGCGAGTCCGCCGTCATGATCGACATGGAGAGCATCCACTGCGCGGGTTCGCCCGGCGGCACAGACGGGTCCTTCCACCACTCGTACAGTCCGGCGAAGGCCATGGCCGCCTCATCCCGGGGGTGGACGTAATAGGGCTGCTTGCTGCGGCCCTCCCCCTGCTTCCATTCGTAGTAGCCGTCCGCCGGGACCGCGCAGCGCCTCGACTGCACGGCTTTCCGGAACGCCGGCTTCTCCAGGACCGACTCGCTCCTGGCATTGATCATCTTCGCGCCGATGGCCGGGCTTTTCGCCCAGGACGGCACCAGGCCCCAGCGTGCGACATGCAGCTGGCGGACCGTGGCGCCGTCGATAAGCCGTTCCAGGACGATGGGCGCGCCGTCCGTGGGTGCCACGTTCCACGACGGCGGGATTTCGGTTTCGTTCTCAAGCTCGGCGTCGAATTCGGCCAGCAGATCCCCCACTGCCCGGGCCATGACGTAACGTCCACACATGGCACCAGCATGCCATTGCAACAGAGGCTGGGGAATACCGGTGCCCGGGTTACGGTTGTGGGGAAGGAAACCGACAGGACCATATCAATCCGAGGAGAGCCCGTGGACTTTACCCCCGAAGACGGCACCATCACCATGTTCTCGACCACCTGGTGCGGCTACTGCAACCGGCTGAAGAAGCAGCTGGACGCCCAGGGCATCGGCTACACAGAGATCAACATCGAAGAGGTCGACGGCACGGCCGAGCTCGTGGAGCAGATCAACGGCGGCAACCGCACCGTCCCCACCGTCCTCTTCCCGGACGGCACCGCTGCCACGAACCCGTCGGCAGCCGAGGTCAAGAGCAGGCTCGCCGCGTAGGGCTGACGCCACAACCAAGATTCACCAGTAAAGGCACCGGAATCCGGTGCCTTTACTGTTTCGTTCAGACTTTTTCGTCGATCCGGTCCTGCACCGGCCTCCGGGCGTGAGCTCCCGTGCGGCGGGGCTCCTTGCGGCGGGCCAGGAAGGCCCACAGCCTGGTGTCGTCCGCGTGGGTCCGGGGTTCCGGACGGTCCACAGGATTCCCGGGCGCAGCTTCCGGCGGCGCCGGTTCCCGGTGCACCTCAGGCTTCCGGAGGGCATCCTTCCGGGTGTCCCAGCCGAAATCCGCCCGCGATGAATAGCACATCACCGACCTCCTTTTTCAGCGGCTGTTCCTTAATCGTCCTCTCCTGAGCGTTTGAAATCGACAGGTCTGGGTACGAAAAATCCCGGGCGGGCCCCGCCCCCGGCGACGGCCAGTCCAGCGCGTTACAGATCGAGCTCCTTCCCGCGTTCCAAAGGATTGCTGTGAGTCCCGTTTCCCCGCAGATCGGCACCGTCTTTGTCCCCGTCAGCGATATCGAGGAAGCCCGCGACTGGTATTGCGGCATGCTGGGCGTGCCCGCCGATGACAAGGTCCTCCTGGACCATCTGTACATACTCCCCATGGAGGGGGCCGGCCTTGTCCTGGACAGCAAGATCTACTCCCCCGGCGCTGTCTTCCAGGTTCCTGCGTTCCACTTCAACACCGCCGACATCCATGCGGCGCACGCCTTCATGAAAACCCGGGGCGTGGAACTCACCGAAGTCAACGATGACCAGTGGTTCAACTTCCGGGACCCGGACGGAAACGTCCTCATGATCTGCCAGATCCCCCCGGCCACCGAGTGACCCGGACACCGAATAGACTGCTCGGGAACAAACCCGGAACAAACCCGGCACCGCCGGCAGGGTGCAGCGCTAGGCGCGAAGACTGCTGAAGTCCGCCTGCCCCAGCGTGGCGTACTCCGCGTAGGTGCGGACCACCGCGTCCTCGATGGCCTGCACGTCAAGGCCGGGCACAAGGTCGTTGGCCGCGCCGGCGGTCGCGGGATCCCAATCCAACCCCAGGGCCTCGTAGCTGGCCGTCAGCACCTCCCGGATTGGCGCCGAATTTTCCACCACCACGACGGAGCTGAACAGCCAGGCGCCGGACACCACGCGCTGGGCTGTGCCGACCAGCTTGATCCGGTGGTCAGGGGCCCCCGGCGCGAAGCCGTGGACGCTGTATTCGCCCGGGCAGTACTCCCCCGGAATCTCCCCGACAGCGGCGTGCACGCCAACGCTCTGGAGTGCTCCCGCCAGCATTTCGCCGAAAAATGCGAAACGGCCTTTGGCTCCGGCGATCGCATCGCTGTGCGGCTCCACGTGGTCAATGATCAGCGTGCCTTCGTGGTACGCGGCCGCGCGGCCTCCCGCCTTGCGGATCAGCGGCTCGAACCCCATTTCACGGCAGGCCTGGGCGGCGGCGCCGAAGCCGGGCAGGCGGGTGTCGCGCTGGCCGAAGGCAACAGTCGGTGCGGGCCGGTACAGCCGAAGCGTGGATCCGATGTCCCCGGCCCTGGCCTTGCCAAGGAGTTCGATCCCGAAGTCAAGGTCACGGACGGCGCCGAGGGACTGCTCCTGCCGGACGAGGGTCAGAGTCCGTGAATCAGCCCCGGCCTGCTGCATGTTGCTAAGCTCCCTTATGGTCGTGTTGCAATTTTTGGTCGTCGCCGCTGCTTTCGCCGTGATCGACGCCGTGTGGCTCAAGCTCATGAACCCGTTCTACCGCAGCCACATCGGTGAATTGCTGGCCAGCCGGCCCCATCTAGGGTACGCCGTGGCGTTCTATTTGATTTACATTGCGGGCATCGTTTTCTTTGCCCTGCGGCCGGCGCTCGACGGCGGCACCTGGCTGACCGCCGTCGGCCATGGGGCGACGCTGGGCGCCTTCGCCTACGCAACGTACGACCTCACCAACGCCGCGACGCTCAAGATTTGGCCGCTGCAGCTCATCGTAGTGGACATGGCGTGGGGCGCCCTGCTGACCGGCCTCGCCACGCTTGCTGGCTGGCTGGTCTTCCACTAGGCCGCGGCGGTCAGCTCTTCCGCAGCGTGAGGATCTGTTCCGCCCGGCCGAACGGCCCGGACCGGTCATGAAGCACCGTCGAGGTGAGTCCGATGCCGTCAGCACCGAAGGACACGGCATTGTCCAGCCCGAGCCACTCGCCCTCCGGCCGCCGGTACATGTGGATCTGGAGGTCCAGGTTCGGGAAGGCGTAACTGTCCTTGCCCGGAGGCACCCGCGCGGCAATGCCGTTGGCCGTGTCCACGAGCCCCATGAGCCTTGCCATGTCCGTGCTGTCGTTTCTGTCCGTCAGCGGATGGTCGGTGCGCAGCCACACTTTCCCGGCGCCGGGGCGGTGACCTTCCGCCACCCTCATTTCCAGGGAGCGGATGTAGCCTCCCGGCCACACGCTCGCACCATCGTAGGGCTTGCATTCTTCCGGTGAGGGGATGGCGCCGTCCTCGACGGCGGCCACGGCGGCCGTGTCGCTGGTGACCATGCGCCAGGCAGTTGCCCGGATGGCCACGCGCCCGGCCGCCACCAGTTCAGCCTGCAGCAGTTCGATGGTGCGTCCCGGGCGCAGCGTCGCGGTGACGATTTCAAATTCACCGCCGGGGATCAGTCCCAGGATTTCGTAGCTGAGCCTGGCCATCCGCATGTCGTCCCGGGGTTGGTGCCGGTCCAGCCTGTCAGCCAGAAGTCCCGATGCCGGGGCCATGTGCTGTTCGTGGGCGTTCCATGCCCCCTGGGCATGGATGGTGGAGCGGAAGCGCCCGCCGCCCAGGTCCTGGTAGTAGAAGTCGCCGCCGGCGAGTTCCGGGAGTTCAGCAGTCAACGGTGACTCCTTCGAAGCGTGATCGGTTAATCCCGGTTCACTCTATCGCTTCCGGCGTGGGGAGCCGTCTCAGGCCTCGATCCGGACGCCGTGCCAGAACGCCACGTGATCCCGGATGCGGGCAGCTTCGGAGGAGGGATCGGCATAGTACCAGGCGGCATTCTCGTTTCGCAGGCCGTCAACCCGCAGGCTGTAGTAGCTCGCCTCCCCCTTCCAGGGGCAATACGTGGAGTGGGAACTGGCCTCCAGGTATTCGGGGCGCACTGACGCCTTCGGGAAGTAGTGGTTTCCCTCCACCTTCACCGTGGCGTCGCTCTCCGCGATCACTACGCCGTTCCAGACCGCTCTGACCATAGTGACTCCTCTCCAAGTTAGGTTTGCTTGTTCACAACACTCCGCTGTCCGCAATGATTCCTGGCGCAATGATTCCTGGGGCGGGAGGGTCCGGCCGGCCGCGGGCTTTCACAGCTTCCTCAAATGCCCGGCTCACGGCCGGCATAAGTCCGGTCCATACAAATGATGCATGACCTCACAGCAGAACACCTCCACCGAAGAAATTTCCTCCGGCGAAGCCCGGCAACCCGGCGACGCGGCGCACCCGGGGCCCGCCCGGCCCAGCCCGCGAGCGCGGCAAGGCAAGGCCGACGCGCCGGGCCATCCTCGCCGGAGCCCTCGCCCTGACACTGTCCGTGGGCGGCGCCACCGCCTGGGCGCTGGACAGGTTCGTGGTGCAGCACGTGGAAATCTCCGATATGTCCGCCTACGAGGCCTCCCAGGGCGCGTCCTCCGCAACCACGACATTGGGATCGTCCGCCTCTGTCACGGACACCTCCTACACGGCCGACGGCGCCAGCATCAACATCTCCACCGTGGTCACCGGCAGCGGTGACAGCACGGTCACCTACTACGTTGCCGACGTCGTCCTTGACGATGCGACGGCGCTCAAGTCGGCATTCGCCAACGACAGTTTCGGCGAGAACACACCCAGACCACCTCGGAAATCGCGGCTGCCCACAATGCCATCCTCGCCATCAACGGCGACTACTACGGCTTCCGGGACACGGGCATCGTCATCCGCAACGGTGTTGTCTACCGGGACGAGGGCGCCCGCCAGGGGCTGGCCCTCTACCGTGACGGAACCGTGAAGGTCTACGACGAAACCGCCACCAACGCCGGGCAGCTGGTGGCCGACGGTGTCTGGAACACCCTGTCCTTCGGGCCGGCCATCGTCCAGGACAGCCAGATCGTGGACGGCATCGACGACGTCGAGGTGGACACCAACTTCGGCAACCATTCCATCCAGGGCGAGCAGCCGCGCACCGCCGTGGGGCTGATCGACGCGAACCACCTGGTCTTTGTGGTGGCTGACGGCCGCAGCCCGGGCTACAGCGCCGGCGTGACCATGACGGGAATGGCGCAGATCATGAAGGATCTCGGCGTAGAAACGGCGTACAACCTCGACGGCGGCGGCACCTCCACCATGTATTTCAACGGCGCACTGGTCAACAAGCCGCTGGGTGCAAACCGCGAGCGCGGCACCTCGGCCATCCTGTTCATCGGGAAGTGAGGTCC
Organism: Arthrobacter sp. UC242_113; assembly: GCF_044054585.1. Classification (NCBI taxonomy): domain Bacteria; kingdom Bacillati; phylum Actinomycetota; class Actinomycetes; order Micrococcales; family Micrococcaceae; genus Arthrobacter; species Arthrobacter sp. UC242_113. The sequence goes on from NZ_CP171968.1 coordinate 1,729,492, forward strand.
CGCCATGATCATCCTGATCCCCGCCTGCGAGCCGGACACCCAGCTTCTTGACGTGATTGACGCGATCCGCGCAGCAGACCCCGCCCTCAGTCTCGTCATCGTGGATGACGGCAGCGGCCCGGCATACGCGCAGATTTTCGGCGGCGCCCGCCGGGCCGGTGCGCATGTCATCAGCCATCCGGCAAACCGGGGCAAGGGCTCCGCACTGAAAACCGGCTTTGGCTTCATTCTGGACCGCTTCCCCGGCCGGGACGTGGTGTGCGCAGACAGCGACGGCCAGCACAGCGTCGTGGACATCCTCCGCGTGGCCGACCTGGCCGGCACTGACGCCGCCTCCATGGTGCTCGGCGCCCGCACCTTCGCCGGCGACGTCCCCTCACGCAGCCGCTTCGGCAACGCCGCCACCCGGCTGCTGTTCCGGCTGACCACCGGCCAGCGCATCTCCGACACACAGACGGGGCTGCGCGGCTACCCGGCAGCCATGCTGCCCTGGCTCCTGACCGTGGGCGGCGAGCGCTACGAATACGAACTGAACCTCCTGCTCGAGGCCGAGGCGGCCGGGTACGGCATCGCCTGCGTGGGCATCGCCACCATCTATCTGGACCACAACTCCGGATCGCACTTCCGGCCGCTTGCGGACTCAGCACGCATCGATGCCCCCTTGCTGAAGTTCCTGCTGTCGTCCTTTGCCGGTTTCCTGATCGACACCGTCGCCTTCCTTGCCCTCAGCGCGGCTACCGACTCGGTCCTGGCGGCCGTGGTCGGTGCCCGGTGCCTGAGTGCCACAGCCAACTACCTGATCAACCACCGGCTGGTGTTCAAACACGGCCGCGATAAGCCTGCCCGCCAAGCTGCCCACCGAAGTCGCCCTGTTCGCCGTGAGCTACGCCATCAGCAGCGGTTCCTTTTCGCCAAAGCCACACGGTGTACACCGGAGGAACGGCTAAGGTGCAGTCAGGACTGGGCGAGGGCTCCCTCGAGGGCGGCACGGAGCTCGGCACCGTCACGGCCGGAGAGTACACGCAGGGCCACGGACCCGGCGGAAGGTAAGTCAGGCCAGAGGCCGCGGCATCAAGTGGAATCCGGCTTACGTCCGGCGCGGCATATTTGCCTCGCCGGACGCGCGCTTAATGTACGGATCTCCATATGATGATCTGGGTAGACTCGGAGACTGGTCCTTCTAGCAGCCCTCGGAAGAGGTGTTCGATGCGAGTTATTAGCTACAACCTCCGCAAGCACAAGGCAAGCGGTGAACTGATGAGTCTGGCCCGCAACTTTGGGATAGACGTCCTCTGCCTTCAGGAGTGTGACTCATCCGATCTGCCTGACACGCTCGGCCCGCTCCACCTGGCCGACTACACGAAGGGCAACAGGCTGGGCCTGGCCATCTACTACCGGACTGACAGGTTCACTGCCCTGGATACCCAGACCTTCGCCCTGAAGAAGTCGATGCACGACCGCGTGATGGCACCGGCCCATGAGCGGCTGATCGGCACCCGGATGGTGGACAATGAAACCGACCATGAGCTGGTGGTGGGTTCGTTTCACGCCGCCCCGCTCACGGCGTCCAACTCGCTGCGGCGCAAACAGATCCACGCGGCGCATGCGGAGCTGCTGAGCATGGGGACCGGCCTCATGACGCTGATGGTGGGCGACTTCAACTATCCCTTCTTCACCAAGAGCCTTGACACGCACATGAAGAACTCCGGCTACGCCCTGTCCCTGAGCAACCGCAGGACCTACACCCGGTACAAGGTCTTCAAGGGCCACTTCGACTTTGCCACGTCACTGGGCCTCGACATCGAAAGCGTGGAAACGCTCCCCCGCGGGAAGTCGGACCACCTGCCCATCCTGGTGACGGCCGAATACGGCGCCGACCGGTCACCGATCAAGGGGCAGCCCGTTTCCTGAGGCTTTTGTCAGGAGGCTTCACTCATGAGAGGGTGTGGCCCTGTACGGGATGACATCGATCCGGTCGCCAGGTCCCACGACGACCAGCACCCGCTCTGCGCTCACACCTTCCAGCGCGGCCACAAGCGTCCCCGCATCCGCCTGTCCCGCATCCGGCTGTCCCGGATCCGGCCCTGCGGATAAGCCGGACCGCAGCCAGACCGTCACCTCGGCACCGGAGGCTTCACGAATGGCGCGCGACAGCGGAACAGGATCGGAGCCCGTCCCCAGGACGACCTGGCCTATCGTCCGTCGCCCGGTCCGTACAGGACCGGCGTCTTGCACCCCGCCAGCTTCCCGCAGTGAGCCAGTTTCCTGCAGTGAGCCAGCGCCCGCCGGCAGCACCACACGCTCCCTACGCCAGACGCTGCAGTGATAGGAGGCCACGAGCGCCGTGGCGGTCAGCAGTCCGAGCGGCGCCCGGATCCGTCCCACAAGGTTTCCAGACCGCACCGGGTCCAGCAGAAACTCAAACACCTGGTAGCCGACCACCAGCAGGGCGATCAGCGCCACAACTGCACTGATCGCGAAGATAGCCACAAGGTAGATGCGCCGTCCGGCACCGGCGTGGGACGGCAGGCCGCCTGGACCCTCTGTTCCGTCTGCACCATCTGATCCCTCTGCACCGACTGCACCCTCTGTTCCGACTGCATTAGCGGCGCTCGCCGATCCGCGGCGGTCTGCGGGCTGCCAGGCCCTCCACCAGACCCCACCACCCACAACCAGGGCACTGATTCCGCCCAGCAGCAGTGTGCGCGTGCCCGTTCCCGCCAGCGTTGTCTCGGCAAAGCCCAAGGCCGCATTGACAACAACCCCCACACCCGAGGCCGCAGCGGCCACCGCCACGCCGGAAGCCAGCAGCAGCCCCGTCTCCCGCATCTTCTCCGACCGCGCGGCGGTGAGCACCGAGTGGTAGCGCCAGACGAGGCACCCGACAGATGCCGCGGCCAGCCCGGGGCCAAGGGGATCCACGAGCCGGATCATGTCTTCGGAGCGGTCCAGTGCCAGCCGCATCAGGACGAACACTGCCGTGATGGCCCCGGCCATTGCCGTTATGCAGCCGCCGAGCACGCCGAAGACCGCCGCGGCCACGTTGGCCAGCGATGAGGACAGGCGGCGCGCTTCGCCGCGGAGCCAATGCCACCACCAAACCAGGAATCCGCCGCCAGCCCAGATGAGTGACTGCAGCACCGAAACCCACCAGGGCGTCCCCACGTCATGCGTACCTGCCAGCCCCCGCAGCGCCGCATCGAGAAGGCTCCCGAGTGCAGTCACGGCCCCGCCGGCACCTATCAGCAGACCGAACACCGACCCCGCGAGCGCCGGGACGGTGTGCAGCCTGAGCGGGCCCTTGCCACCGTGCTGCCACATCCACCGGTGCCATGCCCAGACGGCCGCCCACACCACACCCGCGGCCAGGGACGAACGCCATTCAAGGCCCTCACCCAACGCACCCGGCGCGCCGGATGCGGCATGGGCCAGCAGCCCGACCAACTGCGATGCAGCGCCGAGCACAGCCGTAAGCGCGGTGATGAGGGCAACGGTGTATACGCCGGCGACGTACAGCCCCCAGGCAACCGAGGAGCGCTCCGCTTCTTCCCCCTGCCGGCGCCACACAAGCCACCACAGGACCGCGGCCAGGGACCCACCGACCAGCGCAAACGCCAGGGACCGGGCGAGGCTGCCGACGTCGTTCCCGGCCAGCCCGGCGCCGGAGGTAAACAGCCGCTCAAGCAGACCTCCCACACCGGAAGCGCCGATCAGCACGAGGACAAAGAGGAGTACAAAGACCACCAGCCGCCGCACCGCGGGCACAGCCGGCGATGATGGTTCGCGGGTGCCGGGCCGGACGGTACTCACGGCTTCGCCGCCGGAACCGGACAGATGGTGAGCTGCCACGGGGCGGTCGCGACGAGCCAGGTGCCGTTGACCCGTTCCAGGCTAAACACGGCCTCGCTCTCGTATTCGGGGTTCCCGAACGGACCGCTCCCGTTGGACGTGGCCAGGACGACGTGAACGTCAGCAGTGCCGGCATGCTCCACGGTGGAGGCCAGCGTAATCCGGAGCGTGCCCGCCGCAGGACGGTCCGCCGGCACGCACGGCCGGTCCGGCTGGCCGGTCCCGGAGCGTCCATCAGTCGTGTAGCGCGCGGCTGCGGCGCCGTCATTGTTCAGGACGGCGGCCGCATACCGCTGGACCACACCCGCCGGCGTATTCTCGGCAAGCGGCTCCGGCCGGCCGCGGAAAAAGACAACAGCGAGCGCCACGGCGACGAGACCGGCGATGATGGCGAGGACTACGATCAGGGTCCGGTCGGGCCGTGACGGTACGGTCATCCGGGCAGCTAGGTGGTGTGGTGCTCGACGGTGAAGTCGCCGCCGGGGTACAGGATGGTCTCGTGACCATCGTCAAAACGGACGTGGTACGGCGGCGCTCCGTCGGCGCCCCGGACTTCCAGAATTTCACCGTGCCGGTCCGAGGACTCCACCGTCCTGCCCCGGATGATGATGCGGTCTCCCTGGGTTGCCTGCATGGCAATCACCTCCCAGCCCTAGAGTACGATGCTCTTTCCTCCGGCGGAACGGCCTGCGGGCATCCTCCGCTGACGGAACGGGTTTAGGCCCGGCCGCCCGTGTGGCGGATGCAGAAAGGGGTCCAGGGGCGGGCCTCCAGCCGCCCCTCGGCGATCTGTTCTCCGCACACGGTGCATATTCCGTAAGTGCCCGCTTCGATCCGCTCGAGCGCAGCGTCCACGTCCGCCAGTCCGGATCGGCTTTGGTCCAGCAGTGCCGACGCCTGCGAGAGTTCGAAGGCGATGGTTGCGCCCTCGGGGTCATGCTCGTCGTCGACGTTGGAGTTCTGCCGAGCTGCATTCGCGGAGGCGATGTCTGCGCTGAGCGCCGGCAAGAGGGCGAGCTTCCTCGCGCGTTCCTCTTCCAGCAGCAGCCGGAACTTTTCAGTGTCCAGCACTGGACCCGTCCAGCAGCCTGCCGCGCAGGTCCGGCCAGGAGGCGGCAAAGGCAGGATGCAGGTTGATGCCGGCCACCTCCTCGACGGGAATCCACAGCAGTTCGATGCTTTCGGGGTCGTTGATGGCCGGCTCGAAGGGCTCCAGCACCCGCACTGCCACGGTGGTGTAGGACCAGTAGCCGACGTCAAACACGGACGTGAAGAGCACTTTGACGCTCTCTTCGGGTACTGCCGCCTCCTCGTGGGCCTCACGCAGTGCGCCTGTCACGGCGTCCTCGCCCTGGTGCAGCGCGCCGCCGGGCAGCCCCCAGGTTCCGCCGTGGTGGCTCCAGGTGGCACGGTGCTGCAGCAGGACGCCCTTGTTAGGGTCATGGGCCAGCAGGCCGGCCGATCCGAAGCGCCCCCAGAATTTCCCCCGGTCGCCCTCCACCCAGGCATCGCCCGGATCGCGGGGGCCAAGGGGACGGCGGGGATCACCGGGTGAGGGTGGAACGATTTTCTCCATCGTCCCAGTCTGCCCCATGGGAAGATGCTTCGATGAGCCTGCGCCTGGTCCTTGTTGCCGACACCCACGTCCCCAAGCGCGCCCGGGCACTGCCCGAGCAGGTGTGGGCCGCCGTCGAGGCTGCTGATGTGGTGTTCCACGCCGGTGACTGGATCAGCGCCGGCCTGCTCGACGAGTTCGAACAGCGCAGCAGGCGCCTGATCGGCGTCTACGGAAACAACGACGGCGACGAGCTACGGCGGCGTTTGCCCGAGACGGCCAGTGTGACGCTCGACGGCGTCCGGTTCAGCATGATCCACGAGACCGGTCAGGCCAAGGGCCGGGAGCAGCGCTGCGAAGCCCTCTTTCCAGATACCGACGTGCTCGTTTTCGGCCACTCGCACATTCCCTGGGACACGGTGGCGCCCGGCGGCCTGCGCCTGCTCAACCCCGGCTCCCCCACCGACCGCCGCCGGCAACCTGTGTGCACGTACATGACCGCCGTCGTCGTGAATGGGCGTTTGGACGACGTCCAGTTGGTGGAGGTCCCCACCTAGGGCTTTCGGCACGGCGGATCCAAGGCTCCTGCTAGCCGTAGGACATGCTCAAAAGAAGCGCCTTAAGGGCCTGGCCCTCGGCGCCGGCGAGCCAGACCTTGGCGGCGTCGTCGTCGGCGAACGCGTTCTGAAAGTTCACCTCAGCCACAAGGACTTCCTCTCCGACACGGATGATTCCGTCAAGCGCGGTGGACTTGCCCTCAGCGGGTGCCCCGGCCGTCAGGTGCATGCGGTAGGTGGGCTTGCCCTCCGTCCGGTCCACATAGAACGAGTAGTTGGCGGCAGGAGCGGGCTGCCCGCTCAGACCCGGGACGGGTTCCGACTCGAAGACGGTCCTGTTCACCGGATGGCTCACCGCGTCTGCCATTTGGCCCAGATACGCGGTGAGCTTATTGGTGCTTTGCGGGTCGGACACGGTTGCAGTACCCGACAGCGACGGCTGCCCGCCGCCCTCGAAATATCCGGCATGCCATTCGACCGGGTACTGGAAGGAAAGCGGGCGGTCAGGGAACGTGAAGGGGATCAGCTGTCCGGAGTATCCGGCAGCGGCGCCTGAGGGGGCGACGGCGGACGGCGGGGTATCGGGCGAAACGCCCTGCGTGGGGCTGGAACCGCAACCGGCCAGGCCAAGTGCAGCGGCCGCCGCAAGTAAAGCAATCAAGTGCGGGCGATGATGGGCAGGGCGCACGATGGTGCCTTTCGATCACTGGGCCGAGGATCTGTACCGTCACTCTGCACGCCGGACAGGGTGGCCGCTAGGCACGCGAGAGTAATTCCATCGAATTGTTATGTACATGCCAACAGGAAAGGGAGCCCTGCCGCGTTACCGGGCGGGACTCCCTTCGCATCTCCGCTGCAGACGGAGAGTCAGGCGTGGTGACCCTGAGTGGTCAGTCCTTCTTGAATGCGTCCTTGACCTTTTCGCCGGCCTGTTTCAGATCGGCCGCGGACTGGTCAGCTTTGCCCTCAGCCTCAAGCCCCGGGTCGTCGCTGGCCTTGCCAGCGCCTTCCTTGGCCTTGCCGCCAAGTTTCTCTGCTGCATTGTCGATTTTGTCGTCCAGACCCATGCCACTGTCCTTCCGTCTGCCCAGCCTGCTGGGTGCAGGCCGGCTCGTGCTCCCAGTCTAAGTCCGCCGGCTGGCGGGGTGAAGGGCAGCTCCCAGTTAGGTGCCCGGGGCGGCCAGCAGCCTGTCAGTGGCGGCGTCGGCTTCCCCGTGGAAATAGTGGTCAAGAACGCGGCGGAACACCTGTTCGTCCGGCGCAGCACGCAGGAACAGCGTCATGGAGGACTGCAGCTTCCGGGCATCGATGCCGCCGAAAATCTCGGCGGCGCCCCGGTTGCCCACGTTATCCACTGCGGTGGCGCACTCGATCAGCCGCGTACCCAGCACGGGATGCTTCAGGTAGGCCCGGGCTTCATCAAGGGATGCGATGGCGTACCGTCTGGAGGTGGCGCTTTGCCCAAGACCCGCTATCTGGGGAAAGACGAACCACATCCAGTGGGTGCGCTTGCTGCCTGCCCTGAGCTCCTCCAGAGCCTGGGCGTAGGTGCCCCCGTCATTCTGCGCGGCGACGAACCGTTCCAGGTGGTGCGGGTCGTTCATGGGGTTTCCTAACTGGAAACGTCCCGCTCGATGTCTTCGGCGAGGCCGTCCACGTCTTCAGGCCGCATGCTGATGCCGGCTTCGTCCAGCCGTTCCTCAAGCACGTGGCTCACCTCGTCTTCCACGTGGCCCAGCCGGATCTCGTCCCGTACGTCCCCGGCGATGTCTTCGACGCTAGCGGAGCTGTCCGCTCCCGCTACGGCATCACCCGCTTCCGCCACAACATCCGCGTGCGGATTCTCAGTGAAGTAGTCATCGCCGGTCGCTGCAGATTCAGTCATATCCCATGGTGGCGGCACCGCTCCGATCGGTCAACAGGTCAGACCGGGTCAACAGGTTAGTCCCGGTCTGACCTGTTAACCCGGGAAACCATCCGGTGCCCGGCAATGGACCCGGACATGGATATGTTTCATTCATGTGCTGGTAACGCGGCGTAACGGCGGCCACCCTCACCGCGGCGTACGGGGATCTGCCAGCGTCTCCGGGCAAAACGGCTGCAGAATCAGCAAAAAGCACCCCCGCCATCAGGTGCCGTTAACAAACTCGAAACACTGCAGTCACGCGGGCTTTACGTAGACGCGCTTTTTGAAACCCCCGTGTAACTTTCCACGCCCAGACCCGAAACATAAATCCACGAATATCAATGAGGGGCGTGGCGCCGGCATCAGCGGTCCGCGGAAAATGAGTTTCCTGGGAAGGGAAAGCGCGTGGAAATCACTGCGGCGAACGTTTGGATGATGGTGTCGGCGGCACTGGTGCTGCTCATGACCCCGGCACTGGGGCTCTTCTATGGCGGCATGACGCGCGCCAAGGCCTCCCTCAACATGATCATGATGAGCTTCGTCTCCGCCGGCATCGTGGGCGTCGTCTGGGTGCTGTGGGGCTACTCCATGAGCACCGGCGAAGGCGTCCTGGGCCTGTTCGGCAACCCGTTCGCCAGCTTCGGCCTGAGCGGCCTCATGGGCACTCCCGACCTCATTAAGGCAGGCTTCGCCGGAACCTTCGCGATCCTCACCGTGGCCCTCATCAGCGGTGCGATCGCCGACCGCGCCAAGTTCACCGCCTGGGTCCTCTTCGTGCCGATCTGGATCACGGCCGTCTACTGCCCGCTCGCCTTCATGATCTGGGGCGGCGGCCTCATGAGCCAGGGCGGAGCCGTAACCGCCATCTTTGGCCAGGTCATCGACTTCGCCGGCGGCGCCGTCGTCGAAATCAGCTCCGGCGTTGCCGCCCTCGTACTTGCGCTGATCGTCGGCAAGCGCCACGGTTTCGGAAAGGACCCGGGGCACCGCCCGCACAACGTCCCGTTCATTATGCTCGGCGCCGGCCTCCTCTGGTTCGGCTGGTTCGGCTTCAATGCCGGCGCCGCCACCACGGCAGAGCAGGCTGGACTGATCTGGGTCAACACCCTGGTTACGCCGTGCGCTGCCATGCTGAGCTGGCTCCTCACGGAGAAGGTCCGCCACGGCCACCCCACCTCCCTGGGCGCAGCGTCCGGTGCCGTCGCCGGCCTCGTGGCCATCACGCCGTCGTGCGCCAACATCAGCCCAGTGGCCGCCATCGGCCTGGGCCTCGTGTCGGGCGTGGCGTCTGCACTCTTCGTCGAACTGAAGTTCAAGTACGGCTTCGACGACTCCCTGGACGTCGTCGGCGTACACCTGGGCTCCGGCCTGGTGGGCACCCTCGCCCTCGGCTTTATCGCCCTGCCAGTGAACGGCGAAGGCGGCGGGCTCTTTTACGGCGGCGGCGTTCAGCAGCTCATCGCCCAGACCGTTGCCGTACTCATCACGCTCGCACTCTCCGGGCTGTTGACCGCAATTATCGGCATCGCGATCCACAAGACCATCGGCTTCCGCGTCAGCCACGAGGCCGAAGTTGCCGGCGTCGACCGGTCCGAGCACGCCGAGAGCGCCTACGAGTTCGGCAGCATGGGGCACAGCCAGTTCCACCCGCTCCGCCAGCACATCGCCGCGTCTCCGGCCCTTCGCCCTGCAGGCACGCCGGGTAACCCGGCCGCGCACGGTGCCGTCTCCCCCGAGGCGGCTGAGGAACTTCAGCCGGCACCGGCTTCCGTCTAGTAGTCCCGCAGTTACTTCTACTGTCGCGGGGCCGGTCTTCTACCGGCGGAAGGAGAGCCGGAGCTCCGGCCTTCGCTCCGCCACCGCGTCCAGCACGGCGTCAACGGCCTCCCGGTCCGGGCTGCTGTCCGCCGTCGTCGTCTCCGGTAGCACTTCAGCGGCGGACCTGGCGCGGCGGACGAAGCCGTCCCAGTCACCACCACCCGACCGAAGCGCCCGCAGGGGCGCCATCAGCGACGCGCGGCGGAGCCAGGCATCCGGGTCCCCCGCCCATCGGTCCAGCACCGCGTCCGCACGCACACGCGCCTGACCCCCGAGCCTTTCCACCAGCGGACCAACGACGTCGACGGCGAGCGGGTCCACGAGCGTTGGCATGTGTGCGTCCCGCACAAAGCCCTCCATGCGCGTCAGGTCGGAGTTGGTGAGCAACTCCAGCCTGGATTGAAGGAGCACGACGGCGGCCAGGCGACGCTCGTAAACAGGAACCTCCCACAGTTCTGAACTCAGGGCGGTGACCTCATCGTGGTTCAGTCCGGCATGGCGGCGAAGAACGTCGCGGACCGTTCCGCGTACCGCGCCCACCGACGCGCCGTAGTACTGCATCCCGCTGCCGAACCGGTGTCGCATTTCCTCGGCCCGGTACCACGAAGCCTCGCGCTGCAGGGTGTCATCCACGAACTCGCCGGCAGCACTCATCCGCTCATTCTTTCCGCCCGGCGCCGGGCCGTCCAACCCCACTCTCCTGTCCCCGGCGCTCAGCAGTGACTATGGGGTGACGCCTTGTTTCCGGCCCCCGTCACAAAAGTGTTCCCGCAGGTCAGTGCGGGGAAGCGGTTGCACGGCCCGGCTGCGGCCTTCCGGCGTTTTGCGGCCCTTGGTAACGATCAAGTAACGTTGACGCCTGTTCCGCAAGGGACGGCCCGTTGGGGCCCCGGAGGCCCCCGCTGGGCTCCGGATGCGCAGAGCGGCAACCCGGCTGCTCCGGCCCCGTCGACCGGGGCCCAGAATCGCTTCGTGCTTTTCTTTACCACCTAGATTGTGGCTGCCTTCTGCGCGGCAGCCGTTTGCCCGGAGGGGTCTTTTGCTTAAGAAGAACATAGCCATTGCCATTAGCATCGGCGCACTTTCGCTGACCGGATGCGGCCTCGCTCCCTCCGCGGAACAGGCTGCCGGTCAGGGCGCTGCCGCCGCGGGAACTGCGTCCACGAGCCAGGCCTCCGAGTCGGCTTCCGCCAAGACAGCTTCCGCCAAGACCGTGTCGGCTCACGCCGCCAAGGCTGCCGCCGCGAAGGATGCTGCGGCCAAGACTGCGGCCGCCAAGACTGCGACTACCAAGACTGCGGCCGCCAAGGCTGCCGCCTCCAAGGCGGCAGCGGCGAAGACTGCCGCCGCAAAGGCAGCAGCCAAGGCTGCAACTGCCGCTGTGCCGGCAGCCGTTGCTGCTGCCGCTCCCGCAAAGGCCGCTCCCGCCGCCGCCGCTCCCGCCATCGCTTCTCCCGCCACAGCCGCCGCGCCGAAGGCGCCGGCGGCTCCCGTCCAGCCTGCTGCCGCCGTCCGCGCCGTGGCCCCCGCCGCTGGCAGCGGCGCGCAGGCCGCCAGCGCCCTCGGCTGGGGCTCCGTAGTGGCCGGCGACGAATTCAACTACACCGGGACGCCGGACCGCACCAAGTGGAGCGTCTACAACAGCCCCGGCCACGCGGGCAAGGGTATCCGCAGCCCCAAGGCGTGGTCGGTGGCCAACGGCGCGGCCACCGTCAGCGGAGATTCGGCGGGTACCACCGGCGGAATGTCGGCAAAGTTTGCCAACCAGAAGTACGGCCGCTGGGAGACCCGCATGAAGACGAACCGGCGGGATTCCGAATACCACCCCGTCCTCATTCTCAATCCGGTCACCACGTCGTCCACTTGTGACGAGGTTGACTACGCCGAGAGCACCTCCGATACAACCCTGGTGAAGTTCTTCCTGCACTATGCATGCAGTGGCACCAAACAGACTTACGCCAGCAAGGCTGTTGACACCACCCAGTGGCACAACTACGCGGTGGAGTGGACTCCGGCCGGCATCACGGGCTACATCGACGGCGTGAAGACGTTCACCGATACGAACCCGGCGCACCAGCCCTCCGGCAGCGTGCACCAGACGCTGCAGCTCGACTGGTTCCCTGACGGTTCCAGCACCACGCCTTCCTGGATGCAGGTCGACTGGGTCCGCGTCTACAAGTAGACAACTCAGTCGGCATGGAGCACCGAGGGTGTCCGCACTGAGCGGGCACACCCGGTGCACTATGCGCTTTGCACCCGTTCAGGTCTTGGGACGCATGGAACCCTGAACCGCATTCAGACCGACGCCGGATAGCTGGCGAGGATGTAATCCGCAGCTGCCGGCCCTTTCATGCGGAGGCCGTTCGGTTCTGGGTTAAGGCGCCCTTGCATACCCTCCCAAAATGCCTCCTCCACGGATGGCACGGCACCGGTGACATGACACCAGCTGGTGTACAAGCCGTACAGGGGGTCTGGCCCTAGGGTGAATCCGGAGCCGTCGTCGGAGGTAGTGGCCTCCATGAGGAACTGGTCAAACTGTCTATTAGCCACAGGTAGGCTCTTTTCGCACGTGTGCTTGGCACCGCCGTTCGGCTACAGCGGCTACATTCCGAGGCCAGCACTGGGCACCGAAACGGTTGGTTCAATAGCAATTCGTTGCCGCCTTCGCGGTGGATGGGTGGAACGCCGACGAATATTGATGCCACGGATGCGGAGCCTGCGAGCGCGGCCGTTCCGGCGGCCCGTCTGCTAGCCGCCGCGCCTGTGAGAGACTCGGTGTCATGCGCGAACTCGTCGTCCTTGGAACCGCATCGCAGGTCCCGACGCGCACGCGCAACCACAACGGATACCTGCTGCGGTGGGACGGCGAGGGCCTCCTCTTCGACCCCGGCGAGGGCACACAGCGGCAGATGATCCACGCAGGTGTTTCCGCCAACCAGATCACGCGCATCTGCCTGACCCATGTTCACGGTGACCATTGCTACGGGCTCCCCGGCGTGCTCTCCCGCATGGCCCTGGACGGCGTAAAGCACCCGGTGCACCTGCACTATCCCGCGTCCGGAGAAGACGTTGTCCGGGCACTCGTCTCCGTGGCCTCGCCCGGCATCGATCTCCGCCTGCAGCCGCACTCGGATGCCGGGGAAATCGCCCCGGGGCTCGAGGTGCGGCCCTTGCGCCACCGCATTGAGACCTACGGCTACCGGCTGACGGAACCGGACGGGCGCACCATGCTGCCGGAGCGGCTGGCGGCGGCGGGCATCACGGGCCCGGACGCCGGGCGCCTGCAGCGGGACGGGGTCCTGCGGGGTGTGCGGCTTGAGGACGTCAGCATTCCGCGCGCTGGCCAGGGCTTCGCCTTCATCATGGACACCGCCCCGTGCGAGGGAGCCGAGGGGTTGGCCGACGGCGTCGACCTCCTTGTCGCGGAATCAACGTTCAGCGACGACGACGCCGCCTTGGCGGCGCAGTACGCGCACCTCACGGCCGGGCAGGCCGGGGATCTGGCGGCCAACGGCGGCGCCGGAACCCTCGTGCTCACCCACTTTTCGTCCCGGTACGGCGACGTGGACGTCCTGGCCGAGCAGGCCCGGGCACGGTCCGGAGGGACCGCCGTCGTACCTGCCAACGATCTGGACCGGATCAGCCTTCCCAAGCGGCAGCGGCCACCGTCCTGACCCGCGGCCAGAAGCAGCCTGCAGAAAAAGTAGAATTAACCAGACATGCAATGTTCCTACTTCGATGCCGCCCGCTGCCTCTCCTGCACCCACATGGGCCGGCCCTATGACGAGCAGCTGGCCGGCAAGCAGCTGCACTGCCAGACGCTTCTCTCCGACCACACGTCCGTAGAGTGGCTGCCGCCTGTCGCGAGCCGCGAGTCCGGCTTCCGCAACAAGGCCAAGATGGTGGTGGCCGGAACGGCCAAGAACCCCACCATCGGGATCCTTGACGCCGAGGGCCGTGGTGTGGACCTGCAGGAATGCGGCGTCTGCTCGCCCGGACTGCTGGCCTGCTTTCCCGTCCTGGCGGCCTTCATCAGCCGGGCCCGCCTGACGCCCTACGATGTCCCCCGGCGCAGCGGCGAGCTCAAGCACCTCATCATCACCGAGTCACCTGACGGCGAGATCATGCTGCGCCTGGTCCTGCGTTCGGAAAAGCTGGTGCCGCGCATCCGGGAGCACCTGCCCACCCTTCTGGCCTCCCTGCCGGAGGTGAAGGTTGTCTCGGTCAACCTGCACCCGGAGCACAAGGCGGTCCTCGAAGGCGACCGCGAGATCCTCCTCACCGGGCAGTCCACGCTGCGGATGCGCGTCAACGACCTCGACCTTCACCTCCGGCCGCAGAGTTTCTTCCAGACGAACAGCGACATGGCGGCAGCCCTGTACCGGCAGGGGCGCGAATGGGTCAACGAACTGGCGCCGTCGTCAGTGTGGGACCTGTACTGCGGTGTGGGCGGCTTTGCCCTGCACTGCGCGGATCCCTCCCGCGAGGTAACGGGGATTGAAACCAGCCGCGAAGCCATTGTGTCGGCCAAGCTCAGCAGCGACGAGGCAGGGCTGGAGCGCATGGACTTCCAGGCGGGCGATGCCACGGCCTTTGCCGTCGCCGCGGACCAGGCGCCCGAACTGGTTATCGTCAATCCGCCCCGGCGCGGCATCGGCAAGGAACTGTGCGGCTGGCTCGAATCGTCCTCCGTGAAGCACGTGGTCTACTCCAGCTGCAACGCGCAGTCGCTGGCCCGCGACCTGGCGGCACTCCCCTCGTTCACCGCGCGAAGGGCCAGGGTGCTGGACATGTTCCCGCAAACCACGCACTACGAAGTGATGGTCCTGCTCGAGCGGGCCTAGCCGGCCCACATTCTTGATCCGAACATCGGCAAAAGTTTCTCCTGTCTTGAGGTCCCCGCGGGAAAGTGTCCGGTAAGCCGCGCAGCAAGGTCGCGGCATGAACCGATGGGCACAACATGCGACGGACAGCAGGCGGTGCGAAGTGACCGGCACAGAAGACGTCCCCGTCCTGGACGCCGGTCCGCTGCAGGTCCTTGCCACCGAGGTGGGTCCGGCTTTCGCCGAGGCCTTCATGGATGACTACCTGCAGATGTTGCCGGACCGGGCGTCGAAGATCCTCCGCGCCCTGGCCAGCGGCGACGCGCGGATGGCAGCTGACGCCGTGGTCAGCCTCAGGGCGACGTCAGCCATGGCGGGAGCCCTGCGGCTGGAGCGCTGCTGCAAGGAACTGGAATCACGCATCCGGCGCGGCCAGCGGCTGGAGCCCGACGCGGTGAGGGCAGTGCTGTACGCAAACATCCGGCTGCTGGTGCGTGAAGCCGGACGCCAGGGGCACCTCCCCCGGACGTAGAATCATCGGACAAGATCGCCTGAAGAGCAGCCGACAGGCTGAACCGTTTACAGGAGGATTCACATGAGCCGCACGAGCATCAGTCCAGCCGCCCCAGCCGCCGCCACCGCTGCACAGACCATTTTCCGCGTGGGCCTGGGCGGCGTCCTTGTTGCCCACGGCACCCAGAAACTTTTCGGGTGGTTCGGCGGCGGCGGGATCGAGGGCACCAGCAAGGGCATGCACGCCATGGGGTTCCGGCCGGCGACGCCGAGCGCGGTTCTGGCCGGCCTGGGCGAAGCGGGTGCCGGCCTGGCACTCGCGCTGGGCTTCGCCACTCCGGCCGCCGGGGCGGCTGCTGCCACCACCATGGGCGTTGCGGCCAGCGTGCACGCCCCCAACGGCTTCTTCGCCACCGAAGGGGGCCTGGAATACCCGGCCGTCCTGGGACTTGCGGCAGCATCCTTCACGATTGGCGGGCCGGGCAGCGTCTCCCTCGACTCCGTCACCGGCCACGTCCTGGACCGCCCCTGGATGCGGGCCGTCGCCCTCGCCGTCATCCCGACGGCCATTGCGATCCAGGTGTACCGGCGCCAGAAGACCCTGGCCAACGATGCCTCCGGTCCGGACGCCGGAACCGCCGCGGGCCAGGACAGCGCGGGCCAGGCCACCCCGGGTTAGGCAGCCGCTAGACGTACTTCTTGAACCATGCCAGCGTGTCGTTCCAGGCGGCCGTGGCCTGCTGCTCGTTGTAGCGGTCGCCTGTGTCGTTGTGGAAAGCATGGTCGACGCCGGGATAGACCTTGAGCTGGTTGCGCACGCTCGTGGCCGCCAGGGCATCCCGGAGCTGCGGCATGGGTCCGGTGATCCGGTCGTCCAGTTCAGCGTAGACACCGAACACCGCGGGCTTCAGGGACGGTACCTTGTCCAGGTCGGGTGCCGGACCGTAGAAGGCCGACGTCGCCTTGAGTCCCGTAATCTCTACCGCCGACTGCCAGGTGATGCCTCCGCCGAAGCAGTACCCGGTCATGGCGATCCGCCCCTGCTCCACGAAGGCCTGCTTCTGCAGGTAGTCGAATCCCGCCGAAAAGTCGGCCACGTGCCGCTGCGCGCCGGCCTGCGTCAAGGCTCCCGGAACGGCATCCCGGTCCAGGCTCGCCGTGCCGCCTTCCCTGCTCAGCAGGTCAATGGCCAGGGCCGCATACCCTTCCTTGGCAAAACGCCGGGCAACGTCCTGGATGTGGGGAGTCAGCCCGCGGTTCTCATGGCAGACCAGGACGGCGGGGCCGGGCTTCCCGGCTTCGGGCCGGGCGAGGTAACCACTGATCTCGGTGCCGCCAGACGGGAACTTGACTGTCGACGTCGTAATTCCGGCTGCCCCTTCGGGAACGGACAGCGGGCTCTTCGCCCCGGGAACGGCGCCCCCGGAGGCAGTGCCTGTGGCCGAGCCGGACGTGGGGTTGGGAGTGGGCATGGGGTCGGTGCTGCGCGGAACCTCCTGCGGCGTGCACCCGACCAGGAGCATCGCGGCGGAAGCGGCGGCCATGCTGCCGGTGATGAACGCCACCCGGCGGGTGAAGGTGTGCTGGCTCATGGCCCCGGCACGGTAGTCGTCGAAAAATTCCTCGATCAGGTACTTCTCAAACTTGCCAAGCTGGGTCATCACGGCCTCCTGGAGTTTTTGCCGCTTATCCTCCCCCATGCCCCATGGCCAGGCAAGGGGACCGCGTGGACGCCCGGCCTGCTAGGCGGGCCCGTCGCCTTTCAGGCCCTTGGCGTACGCGGCCTGCCCCACGTGCTGAAGGCAGTCGGCAACGGTGCTGACCAGCCGGACGCCGAAGGTGACCGGCGGGTCCCAGCGGGTATCGACGCCCCGGTCGAGATCATCGTCGCCCAGGCTGCTAAGAACCTCGACGGTCTGCCGATGGACCGCCTCGTAGTAGGCGGCGAGCAATTCCCTCGGGGCCCGAACGGCGTCGACGTTGTCTGACGAATGGCCGTAGCCGGTGTCATGTTCGGGAAGCGGCAGGCTAAAACGGCCGGCAAAACCCTGCGAGGTCCAGACCTGCGGCAAACCGGCAGCGGAAGCAACCTGCGTATCCTCTATCCGGCTGAGGTGCCAGATCAGCCACGCGATGGAGTTCCCGTTGCCGGCGGGCCGGCGGACCAGGGCTTCGTCGTCGAGCCCGTCAAGTGTGACGTCCACGATTTCCCGTACACGGCCAAAGGCGTCCAGCAACAGTTCATTGGATTTCATGGGGGTCCCCTTACATTTCGCTGTGAGCGGCTTACATTTGGCTGTGGGCGGCGACGGCGGGATCAGAACCGATGCGGGCACCGGCTTCGAGGCCCGTGATGTCGGCTATCTCTTCGGGCGTCAGTACGACGCCGACGGCGGCGAGGTTGTCCCGCATGCGGTCGGTGTTGGCTGACTTGGGAATGACGATGGTGCCCTGGGCGAGGTGCCATGCCAACACCACCTGGGCAGGGGTGACGCTGTACCTGCCGGCAACGGATGTCACAGCCCCGGCGTCCAGGTCAGCGCCCTGGCCCAGCGGGCTGTACGCCTCCACCGCGATGCCCAGGGAGCGGCTCTTCGTCGCCAGTTCGGACTGCTGGAACGTCGGGTGCAGCTCAAACTGGTTGACCGCCGGAACGACGTCCGCGCTCTGGAGGAGTGCTTCCAGGTGGTTCGCCAGGAAGTTGGACACACCGATCGCGCGGATCTGGCCGCTTGCGTGCAGCTTCTCCATCGCCTTCCAAGCCTCGGTAAAAAGGTTCCGGGACGGCACAGGCCAGTGGATCAGGTACAGGTCAACGTAATCGACGCCCAGGGCCCGGCGGCTGTTCTGGAAGGCTTCCTGGGCCATGCCCTGCTCGCCGTTGCGCAGCTTGGTGGTGAGGAAAATATCCTCACGCGGAATCCCCGAGGCAGCGATGGCGGCGCCGACGGCGGCCTCGTTCCGGTACGCCGCGGCCGTGTCGATGTGGCGGTAGCCGGCCTCAAGGGCGTCCTCGACAATGCGCTGGGTCTCTTCCGGCGGAACTTGGAAGACGCCGAAGCCGAGCTGCGGGACCTTGATCCCGTTGTTCAGGGTGACATTCGGTATGGCATGGTGTGTCGTCATCAGAATCTTCCGTTGCTGGGGCAGGCAATCCCAAGTATGCCTCCCCACCCGGGGGGGGGCGGAGCACCCCTCAGGGCGAGCGGGCCACCTGGACCATTGGTATGACTTTCTGCGAAGCCATGCGCCCAACACGGCCAGCGCAATAGCCCAGGTTGTTCTCCGCCGTTTCAGGCCCGCTCACTGGGATTTATCCTCACGGTGTTTGTCCCAGCACCATTTCACATCACGACGACGGCCGGGCGCCAGAGCAGTCGCATGAGCAGGTGCGGCGCCTTTCGGCCGGTCCGGCCCGGGACTACGATTTTTCCTGTTGTACCGGCCAACGCTAACGGGCACCGGTCCGGCAGCACCAAAAATCTGCAAGCACCAGAGCAAAGGGGGAAGTTCCGTGACCAGAGAGACCAGGCAGAGCGGGCCGCACTGGCGGCGGGTCATGGCCGCCCTCGCCAACCGCGATGCGCGCACCGTTTACGCACAAATTGTCCTCGGGGCCAGGCACGATGACGTGACGTCCGGCCCGGCCGGCCAACGGCGCGACCGGGCCATCGCCGCCCTGCTCGACGCTGGCCTGGTCGAACGGGGTGCCGGCGATGAGCTGGAGGCGTCCGAGTCCATCTTTCACGACCTCCTCACCCAACAGCCCAAGCGCCAGCCCAAAACTGGGGTGGCGCGATTCATGCGTCTTGGCCGGATCGACAGGTATCCGGCCAACCAGACGGAGCGGCGGGAACTCCTGGCCTGGATTGCCGCTGAGACGTTCGAACCTGGCGAGGAGCTCTCCGAACGAAAGGTCAACGAACGGCTCTCGGGCTACACCGACGACGTGGTGCTGCTGCGCCGCTACCTGATCGATTTCGGCGTGCTGGAGCGCACGCCGTCGGGGTCCTCATACTGCCGCCCTAGGGAGGAATAGGTTCAGTCCCCGCGCGCCTTCCGGGTGGCCGCATCGTTGGCTTTCTGGATGGCCTCGACAAGTTCGTCTTTGTCCATCTTCGAACGTCCCTCGATGTTTAACTCCCGGGCGCGCTTCTAAAGGTGCTCCTTGGAGGCGTTCGCGTCCACGCCTCCGGCGGTCGGAGCCGATGAATCGAGCCCCTCCGCGGCGTGCTGGTCAGAGGGGCCGGGCCTCTCCTTAGGTTCCCAGTGGTCGCCCACCTTCTCATAACTGTGCTTCAGGGATGCGAAGGCCGTCCGGGCGGCCCGGCTCTCGTCGTTGTCATAGGACTCAAGGGCTGAATTATAGGTCTTGGCGAAAGTGTCCTGGGCTTTCTGCTCAGAACGCTGCAGGGTCGACGGAAGCTCGTCCTTGCGGGCGTGATCGTTCTTGCCGGTCTTGGGCATGCCACCAACGCTCCTTCATCAACTGCCGGTCTGCGGATGAAACCAGCTTGGCACCGATGCTTGGGTCTTCCTAGGCATCCTCGGAATCCAGATCGAGGTCCGGGATGTCCAGCAGGCCCAGGTCCTCGAGCACTTCTGCGTCCTCATAAGTGCTCGCTATGCACCGGACCAGGGCAGGCGGTACCCGGAAATGCGTGTCGATCGTCAGGATGCCCTGCTCGGCGAGTGCTTCCAGCTGACTCATGGCCGCGGCCTTCAGCGACTCGACAGTCGCCCTTTCCTCTGGTGACGCACCGGTCCGGGGGTCCAGCACAGTGTCCCTCCGCGGCGGGTCCGCCGAGGCCGCCGCCAGCAGGATTGAGGCCACCGTCGCGGCAACGAGGACTTCCCATGGCTGTTCAGGGTCGTAGCCGAGCACGGAGGCCGAGAGGAACTGTTCGACGAAGAACACCAGCTCCTCCAGCCGGTCCGCGGTGCCGCCGGCCAGGAAGACGGCGGTGGCCGGCGACGGTGCCGCCTTCGTGGAGCCGATCTTGATCAGTTCAGTGCGGGCCAGTGCCTCCCACACCTGTGCCAGCAGCGGCACCTCATACATGCTGCGGACTGTTGGCACGGGCTTTTCCGAACCGCCGGTCCCGGCCTGCGGGACCCCCGCCTGTTTGGTGCCGCCCCTGGCTTTCAGTCCAACGCACGCAGCCGCAGCTTCGATGTCCTTCGTCCTGAGTGCACCGGTTCCGGTCACCGGCTTCGCATCGCCGATCCACTGAAGCAGTTCCGTGGTCCGCCGGATCAGCGGGAGCTCAGAGAAGACCCTGAGGGCGTCGTCGTCGGAAACAACGGGCACATCGACGAGCCGCCAATCCTCCGTCTCCCCCAGAAGGGCGTTGAGCAGGTCAGCGACGTCGGCGAGCTGTTCCGCCGGACCTGACCACCGGTCAGTGTCCGCGAGAAAGTCGACGAACCCGTGCACGGCGGCGATGACAAACTCACCACGGTCATCGTCGTCTGCCGCTGTGGCCGCGAGATCGGCAGCAAGAGCGTCGGCCAGAATCACAGGATCAAGGCGTGTCAGGTCAGCAGCGGCCACACGGTCCATATACCGGCCCATGACGCTTTCTATGGCCGCCAGGCAATCGAGGGCGGTGGCAGCAGCGCCCGGAGCACCGTCGTCGAACCACCGGACAAATGCCGGCGCGAGCGAGTCCACGGCCCGCCCGGCCCGGAACGAGCTGAGGGAAGCGGGCGAAGAGCCGCGTGCGGCGGAACTTCCAGTGCCAGCGGGCCCCTTGCGCTTGCTCCGGTTCTTACTGCTCTTGCTCATGCTGCCCCTGACTGATTGCGCGTTGGTTCTTACGACGACGGTACTGACCATCCGCGCGCCGTGCCACCCGGCGCTGCACTCAGGGGCGTGCTCCTGGCCACGCGCCTTCCCCCGTCAGGCTGCGGTTCCGCCCTTGGTAGAGGCGGCGGTAGCTGGAGGGTGTGGTGTTGAGCTCGCGCATGAAGTGGAGACGGAAGTTGGCTGCCGTTCCCAGGCCTGTCCTGGCCGCAACCGCCTGCACGGTCAGGTCGGTCGTTTCGAGCAGACGGCAGGCCTCGGCAATGCGCTGGCTGGTCAGCCAGCGCAAAGGCGTTGTCCCCGCATCTGCGAGGAATTTGCGCGCGAAACTGCTCGGCGCCCAGCCGGCGTGGGCGGCCATGTCGACGACGGTCAGCGGCTCTGCCAGATGCTGCCTGGCCCAGGCGCACGTCTCAGTGAAATGGGTCAGCGGCGCGGCCACCGGGCGTTCGATGAACTGGGCCTGCCCGCCTTCACGGTGCGGGGCCACCACCATCCGCCGGGCGATGCGGTTCGCTGCCTCGGTGCCGTAGTCTCTGCGGACCAGATGCAGGCACAGGTCGATCCCGGCCGCGACACCGGCGCTGGTGCTGACGCGGCCCTCGTCGATGTACAGCACCCCGGCGTCGACGGCGACCGCCGGGTGCAGGGTTTGCAGGCGCTGGGCGTTCCTCCAGTGCGTCGTGGCGCGTTTCCCGTCAAGGAGGCCGGCGGCCGCCAACGCGAAGGCCCCTGTGCAGACGGAGACCACCCGGGCCCCGTTCCCCGCAGCCGTGCGAAGGGCGTCGCAGACACTGGCCGGAGGGTCCGTGAGCGGGCTGAACCCGGGCACAACGATGGTGTCGGCTGACAGAAGGGCTTCGAGCCCCTCCGCGGCGTGAATGGCATAGCCGGTGGTGGTCGGGACCAGGCCGGGTTCGGCTGCGCAGACCACAAACGAGTAGAGTTGCCGCTCGTCCTCATGACCGAAAACCTGTGCTGGAATGGCGAGGTCAAAGGCGACGACGTCCGGCAAGGCGAGGGCAACGACACGGTGCATGAGGCCACTGTACCCACGCGGCCCCGTCCAGATCCCGGTCTGCAGGATCCTTTTCATAGTGGCAATTTTTACCACTCCCCCGCCCTGCCGGCGGTGGGCAGTCTTAACCCGTGATCAACTTTCGGCATTCAAAGCCGGCTTCTTCCCCGCCCGCCAAGCGCACCGCCAGGGCGGTGGTTCGGCGACTGGTACGGGTTGCGCTGGCTGCTGCGCTCGCCGCCGCGGTGGTTGCCTCAGTCCTGGTTGCCGGAATCGCCACGGTCGGGCGTGACAACGGTCTGGAAAGCAGACCCGCCCTCCCCGAGGAGACGCAGCCCGGCGGTTCGGGTTCGGCCAACGGCCCAGGAAGGATCCGGGTCGCGTTCGTGCTGGGCAGCAGTGGGACCGAGGCAGCCGACGTGCTGGCACCCTATGAGGTATTCGCCACGTCCCCGCGGTTCACGGTCACAACCGTCGCGGCCGACCGGTCACCGGTCCGACTCGCGGGGGCTCCCGCCCTGGTCCCAGCGGCGACGTTCGCTGACATCGATGCCGGCAGGGCGCCGGCACCGGACCTCTTGGTGGTTCCGGCCGTGGTGGACCCAGGCGGCGACGGCGAGGAAGCAACCCGGTCCTGGATTGCCCGCCAGTCGGCCCGCGGCATCCGTATCCTCGGGGTCTGCGCCGGCTCAATGCTGCTCGCCGAGGCCGGCGTTCTCGACGGGCACCGGGCGACGTCCCACTGGTCCCGCATCAGTTCGCTGCGCGAAAGCCGGCCGGCCGTACACTGGGTCACGGCCCAGCGTTTCGTTCAGGACGGCCGCATCACGACGACGGCGGGCGTCACCTCCGGGATCCCCGGGGCCCTCCAGCTGGTGCACGATCTCGCCGGTGCATCTGAGGCGGCAAGAGTGGGCGCCGAGATCGGCTATCCCGGCTGGTCCACGGCCAAGGACACGGCGATCGCCGAACAGGCTTTCAACGCCGGTGACGCTACCGTGGTCCTCAACTCCGTCCTGCCTTGGTTCCGGCCGACAGTGGGAATAGGGCTGACGGACGGCATCGGCGAACTTGACGCCGTGGCCGCGTTCGAGGTGTACACCGTCTCCGGCGCCGCGCGCACAGTTGCCCTCGCCGCGGCGCCCATTGTGAGGACCAAGCACGGCCTTGTGCTGCTCACCACTCCCCTTCCATCGCCAGGGCCCCATCTGGACAGGCTGATCCTTCCCGGATCTGCCGCACACGACTCCGGACTCCTGTCCTGGGCCAGGAACCGGCAGCTTACTCCCACGGCCCTGATCCAATCACCGGAGCGCGGAGCCTTCGACGTCGCCCTTGAAGAGCTGGCCGGACATGCCGGAAACGCAACAGCGACAACTACTACAAAAT
Organism: Arthrobacter sp. UC242_113; assembly: GCF_044054585.1. Classification (NCBI taxonomy): domain Bacteria; kingdom Bacillati; phylum Actinomycetota; class Actinomycetes; order Micrococcales; family Micrococcaceae; genus Arthrobacter; species Arthrobacter sp. UC242_113. The sequence continues at coordinate 1,752,726 of NZ_CP171968.1, forward strand.
CCATCGACTACCCCACGGGACGGGTGCATCTGGACGCCCATGCCGCCGACACCCGCTCCACTTGGCTGCTTTTCCTTACAGCCGTCCTGGCTGCCGGCGCCGGTGCACTGCCCAGCCTTCTTCGCCGTGCCCCGTACTTCAGGGGCCGGAAGACCCGCACGCCAGAGCTCGAACACGTGGCCAGAAAGGATCCGTCATGACAGCAATTGCATCACCCCGGAACAGGAAACCGCGCCGCCGGCTTCGCACACTCGGTTTTACGGCCGCCATCGTGGCTGGCCTCCTTCTCGCCTCGACTTTCGCCAACCTCGCCATGAATCAGGCCGAGCGGTCCGCGACCGCTCCGTACGGGCAAATGGTGCAGACAAGCCACGGTGCCCTCAACGTCGTCCGCACACCAGGGAACGGCAGGTCAGGACAGACCATCGTGCTGCTCAGTGGACTCGGCACGCCAGCACCGGCGCTGGACTTTGCTCCGCTCATCCGGGAACTCGGGGGCTACGACGTCGTTGTCGTGGAAGGCTTTGGCTACGGGTACAGCGACCAGCCCCGGGTGGAGCGTACTGTCGAGAACATCACCTCCGAGCTGCATGAGGCCCTGGCAAACGCGGACGTGCCCAGACCCTATGTTCTGGCTGGCCATTCCATCGCCGGTTTCTACACGCTCGATTACGCCAACAGGTACCGGAACGACGTCGCGGCCGTTATCGGCATCGACCCCACAGTGCCCGCGGCCCGAACGATCCATGCCGAAGAGACCGGCGTCGCCGACGGCGGCATCAACTGGGTAGGCCTTATCGCAGCAAGCGGCCTGCCCCGCTGGGCGGCCACAATCGCACCCAGCCTCGTGGAACCGGACGGCACCGCCTACACGTCCCGCGAGCGGGACCAGATCCGCAAGATGGCCATCTGGAACTTCGGCAACCCTTCCGTCGTCGACGAGACCAACCGGATGGCCGAGAACGCCCGCAAGGTGCAAGCAATGCGCTACCCGGACGACCTCCCCGTGCTCACCTTGCTCGCCTCGGCTAAGGAGGCCCCGGCGGCCATTGCCCTGCACGAAAGCCGGCTGCCAAACGTCCGAAGGCACGAAACTGTGGCGTTCCCCGGTGGGCACTACCTGCACTGGACCCACGCACCGGCCATGGCCAGCAAGATCAACGCCTTCCTGAGCACCAACACGCGCTGAGGCTGCCGCTTCGGTCCTCTCACCGTCCCGTAAATGCCCTAAGACTTCTCAGCCCCCGCAGCGGCAGCGTCTTCACGCTCGAGCAGGTAGCGCAGGAACGCGGCCTGGTTGTCGATTTCCCGCTGCTTGCGGGGAGACAGCCAGTCCAGCAGTTCTTTGTCGTCAGCCATTGATGTTCACCCCCTTAGGCTCGAATTAATGCTCACTCCGCTAGGGCAAGATCGGCGAAAGTTTCAGGCAAGATAGGCGAAGGTCTTGCTGCGAGGGGAGGCTTCGGCCTTGGCAGGTCACACCCCGAACGCCGAGGTGTCGCCGGGCTCGGCACCTGCTGGGGGAGTGCGCCAAGCCCGGCTAGCCTGCCCCGGACGGACGCCGGCGTACCGTCCGGAGGGCTTCAACACTGTTATCCGCCCGTCTCATAGTTAACACCCCGTCGGAAGATAGAGCAGCAGTGGCAGTTACCTGTTTTTCGGCCTATACGGCTACGCGTTTGCGCAGGCGCAGAAGGCGTTCCAAGGCAACTTGAAGCGCTCCCCCCAAAGCCATTTGTCGCCGCGCTGTCCCATGGTTAGATAGGCGCATGAGGAAGTCTTGCGGGATTTTTGCCGTCGCAGTGCTCGCACTCACGGGATGCGGATCCGATTCCAGCACGCAGTCCAGTCCGGAACCGTCGGCCGCAACGACGCCAGCCACGGAACCTGGCGTCATGAGCAAGGCCGTCGGCGGCGAGTCGATCTGCAAGGACAACGCGGGCGACTCAGCATCGAAGGTTGTTGACCTCGCCCAGGCTCGGTTGTTCAGTGACGGCACGGAGATGTTGGCCTCATTCAGCACTGTGGCGAACGTGCCGACCACCGGGACCGTTTTGTATGCCGTGAGGGCGTGGAGCTCGGACCGCAGCAAGGAATACCAGTTTGGAGCGAAGTTCCAGGACGGCAAGGAGATCGCTACCTTCGTGACCGACGTCGGGAGTGGCAAGCAGGAAAATATCACCACCGGAGCTGTGGCCGCAGACAAGCAGGTCAGCGGCCGGTACCCGCTAGCCAAGTTGGCGGGTCTCGGGGACAGAGTTTGAGTGGTCAGCGAAGGTGACCGTTGACGGTACGGAGGCGGACCGTTGCCCCGGCGGTGACGTCAGGTCCCGGTTCCCCGGGGCCTGAGGCCTGAGGCCTGAGGCCTGCGCCCTGCAAGTACACAGCGGGATCGCTGGCGTGGCGGCCGAGAGGGTCACCCTGCTTACCCAAGGCAGGTACGGACGCGGTGTCTGGGCCTGAAGGCTCACGCCACTCCCCCGCGTCGCCCAACGTCATGGACCTTAGTCTGCTGGTCACCACTCGCGATGGTCTTGTTCAATTCGGCCACGAGAAGCTCTCCGGCAGCGTAATGCCCGGTGAGCGTCGATCCACTTTCTGGCAAAAGATGCAGTTAGGTTGTCGAGGCATGGAAACGACGATACATGTGCACTCCACTGGCTGTAGCACCAGCGCGGAGGACGACGCGGCGAATTCCAAAGTGAATCACTGAACCATCGATCCCCTACCCATTCGCCGGTTCGCCACTCTGTTCGCGGACACACGAGAGGCTAGCAGGATGGTCTCGGGCGCCGCAGCTTGGGAAAACCTTGGAGGCTGCCCCCAGCCCCCTCAATTTGGGGGTCAAAGTGGGCGCTGACTCTCAGGTGCACCATGCATTTCACAATGTGCCGGGTACACAGTAGGTCTTGTCACTGAAGCACAGGTAGCCGCGAACCTGAGTTTCAGATCGCCGGGTCCGGAACGCATTCCCCCCTTGCATCCGGACCCGGCGGACGATCTCAGCCTGGCCGGCGGTGCGGCATCCTTCTGACCGGCGTACAGCCGCTTAATGGCCTACTTCATGAGGGTGCGACCTCGGACGGGTGGACTGGCTGGCGCGCCCGGGCGTAAACAGACCGGGTGTCGGCGGGCGAAAACTAGCCCCAACCTATGAACTGGGCGGGGAGCCTTACGAACCAGCGGAAACCCGGAGGACCTTTTGGCGGGCAACGCCGTAGACGCATGCCGCGCTTGTGACGAAGCCTAATCTCGATCCAGCTCACCGGGTTGCGATAAGAAAACCAAGTACGGCCCCCACCCAAATGAATGGGTGAGAGGCCGTACTCAAATACGCATATTTTTGGGATTCTCCGGGCCTAGAAGTCCCAGTCCTCATCTTCGGTGTTGACCGCCTTACCGATGACGTAAGACGAGCCCGAACCCGAGAAGAAGTCGTGGTTCTCGTCAGCGTTCGGTGACAGGGCCGAGAGGATGGCCGGGTTCACGTCCGTGACGGATGCCGGGAACATGGCCTCGTAACCCAGGTTCATCAACGCCTTATTGGCGTTGTAGTGCAGGAACTTCTTGACGTCCTCCGCCAGGCCGACGCCGTCGTACAGGTCGTGCGTGTACTGGACCTCGTTCTCGTACAGCTCGAAGAGCAGCTCGAAGGTGTAGTCCTTGATCTCCTGCCGGCGGGCCTCGGAGACCTGCTCCAGGCCCTTCTGGAACTTGTATCCGATGTAGTAGCCGTGGACAGCCTCGTCGCGGATGATCAGGCGGATCAGGTCGGCCGTGTTCGTCAGCTTGGCGCGCGAGGACCAGTACATCGGCAGGTAGAAGCCGGAGTAGAACAGGAAGCTTTCCAGCAGCGTAGAGGCCACCTTGCGCTTCAGCGGATCATCGCCCTGGTAGTAGTCCATGACGATCTGCGCCTTCTTCTGAAGGTTCACGTTCTCGGTGGACCACCGGAAGGCCTCGTCAATCTCCTTGGTGGAGCACAGGGTTGAGAAGATCGAGGAGTAGCTCTTGGCGTGCACGGCCTCCATGAAGGCGATGTTCGTGTAGACAGCTTCCTCATGCGGGGTGAGCGCATCCGGGATCAGGCTGACAGCACCGACGGTTCCCTGGATGGTGTCCAGCAGCGTCAGGCCGGTGAACACGCGCATGGTGAGCTGCTGCTCGGCCGGGGTCAGAGTGGCCCATGACTGGACGTCATTGGACAGCGGCACCTTCTCCGGCAGCCAGAAGTTGTTCACCAGCCGGTTCCAGACGTCAACGTCCTTGTCATCCTGGATGCGGTTCCAGTTGATTGCCTCGACGTGCGTCAGAAGCTTGACCTTCTCGGTCATGTCATCCCCTCAAAAGTTGGGTGGGTTCTTACTTAAAGCGTACGACGGCGGGCGGGCGCCCGCCGTCGTACAGTGACGATGTAGTTGAAGATTAAAGCATGCAGCTGACGCAGCCGTCCACCTCCGTGCCCTCCAGCGCGAGCTGGCGGAGACGGATGTAGTAAATGGTCTTGATGCCCTTGCGCCACGCGTAGATTTGCGCCTTGTTGATGTCGCGGGTGGTGGCGGTGTCCTTGAAGAACAGCGTCAGGGACAGGCCCTGGTCCACGTGCTGGGTGGCAGCAGCGTAAGTGTCGATGACCTTCTCGTAGCCGATCTCGTACGCGTCCTGGTAGTACTCCAGGTTGTCGTTCGTCAGGTACGGCGCCGGGTAGTAGACGCGGCCGATCTTGCCTTCCTTGCGGATCTCAATCTTGGACGCCACCGGGTGGATCGAGGAGGTGGAGTTGTTGATGTAGGAGATCGAACCGGTGGGCGGGACGGCCTGCAGGTTCTGGTTGTAGATGCCGTGCTCCATGACGGAGGCCTTCAGCGCGCGCCAGTCATCCTGGGTGGGGATGTGCACGTCCTTGAAGAGCTCCCTGACCTTCTCGGTCTGCGGCACCCACTCCTGCTCGGTGTACTTGTCGAAGAACTCGCCCGAGGCGTACTTGGACTTCTCGAAGCCGCCGAACGTCTGGCCGGTCTCGATGGAGAGCAGGTTCGACGCGCGCACCGCGTGGTACACCACGGAGTAGAAGTAGATGTTGGTGAAGTCCAGGCCCTCTTCGGAGCCGTAGTGGACCCGCTCACGCGCCAGGTAACCGTGCAGGTTCATCTGGCCCAGGCCGATCGCGTGGCTCTGGTCGTTGCCGCGGGCAATGGACGGCACCGAGGTGATGTTGGACATGTCCGAAACAGCCGAAAGAGAACGGATGGCCGTTTCGATGGTCCGGCCGAAGTCCGGCGAGTCCATGGTCTTCGCGATGTTCAGCGAGCCCAGGTTGCAGGAGATGTCCTTGCCGGTCTCGTCGTAGGACAGGTCATCGTGGTACGTCGTGGGCTGCGAGACCTGGAGGATCTCCGAGCACAGGTTGGACATGATGATCTTGCCGTCGATCGGGTTCTCCCGGTTAACGGTGTCCTCGAACATGATGTACGGGTAGCCGGATTCGAACTGGATCTCGGCGAGGGTCTGGAAGAACTCGCGCGCCTTGATCTTGGTCTTCTTGATCCGGGAATCGTCCACCATCTCGTAGTACTTCTCGGTGACCGAGACGTCGGAGAACGGCATTCCGTAGACGCGTTCGACGTCGTACGGCGAGAACAGGTACATGTCCTCGTCCTTCTTGGCCAGCTCGAACGTAATGTCCGGGATCACGACGCCGAGTGAGAGGGTCTTGATGCGGACCTTCTCGTCCGCATTCTCCCGCTTGGTGTCCAGGAACCGGTAGATGTCCGGGTGGTGGGCGTGCAGGTACACGGCACCGGCGCCCTGGCGGGCACCGAGCTGGTTGGCGTAGGAGAAGCTGTCTTCGAGGAGCTTCATTACCGGGATGACGCCGGAGGACTGGTTCTCGATCTGCTTGATCGGCGCACCGACCTCGCGGATGTTGGTCAGCGCGAACGCCACGCCGCCGCCGCGCTTGGACAGCTGCAGCGCGGAGTTGATGGAGCGGCCGATCGACTCCATATTGTCCTCGATGCGGAGGAGGAAGCAGGAGACCAGCTCGCCGCGCTGCTTCTTGCCGGCGTTCAGGAACGTCGGGGTGGCCGGCTGGAAGCGGCCCTCGATGATCTCGTCGACCATCTGGGTGGCCAGCTGCTCGTTGCCGCGGGCCAGGTGCAGGGCAACCATGCACACGCGGTCCTCGTAGCGCTCCAGGAAGCGCTTGCCGTCGAACGTCTTCAGCGTGTACGACGTGTAGAACTTGAAGGCACCCAGGAACGTCTCGAACCGGAACTTCTTCTTGTACGCGCGGTTGAAGAGCTCCCGGATGAAGTTCATCGTGTACTGGTCGAGGGTTTCGCGCTCGTAGTACTCGTTCTTGACGAGGTACTCGAGCTTTTCCTCAAGGTCGTGGAAGAACACGGTGTTGTTGTTCACGTGCTGCAGGAAGTACTGGTGGGCCGCCTCGCGGTCAGCCTCGAACTGGATCTCCCCGTTCGGACCGTACAGGTTCAGCATCGCGTTCAGCTCGTGGTAACCCAAACCCTTGTAGGCAGCGGGGAGCGCCGGCTTCTCCTGCTTTTCAACAGCCGTGTCCATGGACGCGTCCTTTCCTTCGGGCCTGGTTACTTCTGTGTCTGCGACAGTCGTGTCCAAAACTCTTCCAATCCTTCTTGTACACGGGAGACGTCTTCCGGCGTACCCATGAGTTCAAACCTGTATAGGTGGGGGACCCTGCATTTGGCGGCGATGATGTCGCCCGCCATGCAGTAGTTGTCCCCGAAATTCGTGTTTCCGGCCCCGATGACGCCGCGGAGCAGGCGCCGGTTGTCCGGGTTGTTCAGGAACCTGATGACCTGCTTGGGCACTGAGCCCTCACCGCCCGTCCCGCCGTAGGTGGGGACCACGAGCACGAACGGTTCACAGGCAACAAGGAGTTCATCCTTGGCGTGCAGGGGGATCCTGGCCGCGTCCGCACCAAGCTTCGCGATGAAGCGGCTGGTGTTTTCGGAGGCCGAGGAAAAGTAGATGAGGCGGCTGTGAGTCTGGTTCACGGGCGGTGTCTGGTTGACGGGCGTCGTGTCCGCAGCACGGGCTGCGGCCGGCGCATCGGCAAGTGCCGGCGCGGCCATGGGAGTCACCTCATCTACGTGCGAATTCTCTGCCGGAAACGGCGTGGGCGTAGCCTTAGGCCACAGAAGCGGAGGCGCTCAGCGCCAGCTCTTCGATCTTGTCCGGGCGGAAACCGGACCAGTGGTCCTGGTCCGTAACGACGACCGGCGCCTGCATGTATCCGAGCGACTTCAGGCGCTCAAGGGCGTCCGCGTCCTGGGAGATGTCCACGCTCTGGTAGGCGATACCCTTCTTGTCCAGTGCACGGTAGGTGGCGTTGCACTGTACGCAGGCCGGCTTGGTGTAAACCGTAACGGTCATGGTTCCTGTCCCCTTTGTTGAAGTCACTGCTGCTGCACTCTTCTGAGACCTTGCTGGTGTCTCGGTATTGAAATCTCTGGCATCGTAGCGGTGGACTCTGCCCGGACCTTACCGTCCAGTACTGGCTGCGCCGGTCTCCCGCTCAATCTGTATGTCGATACTACATGTAGTGCGCGGCCCCGAATGGGACCCCAAGATGATGTATTACAAGTATGTCATTTAATGCACTTTTAATCCACAGGCCGGTGCCCTCAAAATGTCCGTATTTCCGGGTTTTTGATGGACGGAATCCACACCCTGTGGAGTACTTAGCCACATTTAAACCCCAGCGTGTCGTCCCGGCGACGGCGTGTCGTGGCACCCCGGACGGCACCTTCCGAGTGGGCCGGAACACAACAGTGGGGGTCCCGAAGCACGCTTCGGGACCCCCACTGTGATTAAGCAGACGCCAGGCTGGAGCTGAACCTCCCGGCCGCTAGAGCTGAGCCTCCCGGCGGTCCAGGACGATCTGCTGCACATCCAGGTATCCGGACTGGAATCCGGCCCGGGAGTAGCAAAGGTAGAACAGCCACATCCGCTGGAAGACCTCGTCGAATCCGAGCTCGCGCACCTCCTGCGCATGCTGCAGGAACCGCTCCTCCCACAGCCTTAGGGTGGCGGCGTAGTGGTCGCCCATCCCCGTGCGCTCACGGACCCGGAGGGTGGTGTGCTGCTCCGTGACGCTCTCGATCGCCCGCACGGAGGGCAGGAACCCGCCGGGGAAGATGTACTTGTGCACCCAGGTGTAGGCGTTGCGGGTGGCGAGCATCCGGCCGTGCGGCATGGTGATGGCCTGGATGGCCACCTTGCCGCCGGGCGCCAGCACCCGGTCGATGGTCTGGAAGTAGACGGGCCAGTACTCGTAGCCCACCGCTTCGATCATCTCCACGGATACGACGGCGTCGTAGTCGCCTTCCACCGCGCGGTAGTCCTGCAGGCCCACAGTGACCTGCCCGGAGAAGCCGGCTTCCTCGATCCGCTGCTGCGCGAGCGCCTGCTGCTCACTGGAGAGGGTCACCGTGTACACGGTGGCGCCCCGGGCTGCGGCCCGCAGGGCCAGTTCGCCCCAGCCCGTGCCGATCTCCAGCAGCCGGGTGCCCTCCCCCACTCCGGCCTTGTCCAGCAGCCTGTCAATCTTGGCGTGCTGGGCTGCAGCCAGGGCGTCCCACCCCACCTCTGCCAGCTGGCCCGCCGAGGCCGGAAAGAGCGCCGAGGAGTAGCTCATGGTCCGGTCCAGGAAGCTGCCGAACAGCTCGTTGGAGAGGTCGTAGTGCCGGGAGATGTTGCCGCGGGTATTCTGCTCGGTGTTGCGCTCCTGCCGGGGCGCCCGCGGCAGGTACAGGCTCCGGAGTCTCTGCAGCGGCGCGGGGATGAGCGTGTCCACCGAGGAGGCAAAGACCTCGAGGACGGCGGCGAGGTCGGATGCCTCCCAGTCCCCCGCCATGAAGGACTCCCCCAGCCCGATCAGCCCGTTGCCGCCGATCCGGACCGCGAAGTCCACCGGGCGCACCACGGTCATCACCGGCGCGCCTGCGCCGCCGGTGCCCAGTACTGTGCCGTCGGGGTATTCCACCCGCAGCGGCAGGCGGCGGACCGCCGCGCGGAACAGTGAATCCGCAGCCTTGCCGGCCACCTGCGCCTTCATCCCTGCAGGCGGACGGGCGACGCCGGGCCACACCGCTGCGTCGACGGTCGCCGGCGCCGGCGGTACCCGGAAGGCCTCGCCTGGCGTGTTGTGTGGAAGGTCCCTGTAAGAGGGGTCAGAGTATGACGGATCCGTGAGAGTCACGAAACGGCCTCCTGTGCTCGGTGGTCGGGACGGTTGGTGATGGGCAACCCGCGGGCCCAGAGTTTGATTCCTTGCCAGCGGATCTGCAGTACCAGGCGGAGCGGGGCAAGCGGAACCGCGGCCGCCGCAGCCAGGATGCTGCCCGCTGTGGCGGGGCGCCGGACGCCGGTCATGGTGGCGGTGAAAGGCTTCCGCCCCGGGCGCTCCAGCACCACTGCCACGGCGAGCTCTCCCGCCGGTTCGGGCAGGCTCATCCGGTAGCTGCCGTCCACCTCATTGAACGGGGACACGAAGAATTCCTTGTCGGTGCGCGCGCGGCCGGCGGCGTCCGGGTGTAGCAGGTAGCAGTGCCGTTCGCCGTAGGTGTTGTGGACCTCGGCGATGACAGCACGCAGCGCGCCGTCGGAACGGTGGCACCAGAAGATGCTGATCGGGTTGAAGACGTGTCCCAGCACTCTGGCGTTGGCCAGCATGGTGACCGTGCCGCCGTCGGGCTCTTCGCCGTTCACGGCGAGGAAGCGGTCCACGTTCTCACGGATGCTCGCCTTGGGGTTCCCCAGATGGTCCTTCGCATGGAAGCCGGCGAGGGGCCGCAGCCACCAGGCAAGCTGTGGCAGGTCATCGACGTCCACATACCAGCTGTAGCTGCGGTAGGTGAAGGCGTTCTTCAGCGGATCCCGGCGCACATGGCGGATGCTGGTCCGGTAGATGGCCGCACTCACGGGACCAGCTCCGCGGCCTGCCCGGCGTCCGTAGCCGCTGGGTCCGGGACAAGAGCGAACGGGTCCTCCCACTCGCGGCCAAGCTGGGCGGCAGCCCGGACACCGGAGGCGGCGCCGTCCTCGTGGAATCCCCAGCCGTGGTAGGAGCCCGCGAAAGCCAGCCGGTGATCGCCCAGCTCCCCGAGGCGCTCCTGGGCGGCCATGGATTCAGGCGTGTACTGGGGGTGCTCGTACACGAGGTCCTGCAGCACGGACTCCGAATCGATCAGTGCCGATTCGCCGAGGCTCACGATGTAACTGCCGCCGTCGTCGGGGGTGAGCCGCTGCAGCCGGGTGAGGTCGTAACTGACCAGCACGTGCCCAGGGCGGGCGGCGCAGGACGGCAGCCGGTAGTTCCACGACGCGCGGGCGGCCCCGCTGCGCGGCAGGACCGCCGGATCACGGTGGAACTTGATGTGGTTCACGGAATACGGGATGTGCCCCAGAACCTGGACCTCCGCCGGCGTCGGTTCCGCCATCATGGCAAGTGCTTCCCGGGGGTGCGCCGCGATGACCGCGGCGTCGAAGTGCTCGGTTCCGGCCGCCGTCGTGATCTCCACTCCGGTTGGGATCCGGCGAACGGCAAGGACAGGACTGGAGAGGCGGACATCCTGGAGACCTGCGACCACACGATCAACATAGCGCCGGGACCCGCCCTTCACTGTCTTCCACTGCGGGGAGCCTTTGACGCCGAGCATGCCGTGGTGTTCGAGGAAGGTAAAGAGGTACCGGGCCGGATAGGCAAGGGCGGTGGTGGGGTCACAGGACCAGACCGCGCTGACCACCGGCGCCATGAAGTGTGAGGTGAAGTAGTCGCTGAAGCGTTCGCGGGCAAGGAACTCGCCAAGCGTTTCCTCCTGTCCCTCGCCGCCCGGCCCGACGGCCAGCAGAGCCCGCGCCTTGCGCCAGAACCGCAGGATCTCGGCAAGCATCAACAGGAACCGGGGCCGTGCGAGGTTGGCAGGCCGGGCAAAGACACCCGATGCGCCCTTGGCCCCGGCGTACTCCACGCCGCAGCCGTCGCAGCGGATGCTCATGGTCATGTCCGAATCCTGCGTCTCGACGCCGAGTTCCGCGAACAGCCGGATGAGGTTCGGGTAGGTGCGGTTGTTGTGCACTATGAAGCCGGTATCCACGGCGAGGCTTCCCGACTCCTGCGGGACGTCGTGCGTGTGCGCATGTCCGCCCGGCCGGGAATCCGCCTCGAAGAGGGTCACGTGGTCCCGGCGGCTGAGAACATGGGCGGCCGTCAGGCCCGCCACCCCGCTTCCGACGACGGCGACGCGCCGCCTCTCGTCTGCACTCCATGCTGGGCTCGGTGACAATCTTTGCTCCTCTGCTGAACAGTTGCCGGGGAATTGGTAGTTACGGGCTATTCGGAGCAGTACTGCGTGCCGGATGGGTGGGCTTTTTTCCACCGCTTTTACTGCCGCTGCGCAGCCGCAGTAAGGTTGGCTGGTGGTCAACCCCGTGCATTTGAGGACACTCCTTGAGGTGACGCGGCTGGGTTCCTTCGCGGCCGCGGCGAGCAGGCTTGGCTATACCGCCTCTGCCGTGTCCCAGCAGATGTCCGCACTGGAGCGTGACACGGGCGTCCGCCTGTTCCAGCGCTCCGCCCGGAGTGTGGTCCCTACGGACGCGGCCATGGTGATGGCCCGCCACGCCGCCAAGGTCCTGACGGACATCGAGGCACTGATGGCCGCGGCCTCCAAAACGCAGGACGCCACGAGCCAGGAGCTCCGGCTGGGCATCTTCCCGAGCCTCGCCACCTATGTGCTGCCGCGGATCCTGCGCAGTCCCGCATGGAAGGACCTGGGCATCGACCTGCGGGTGTCCGTCGCCGAACCTGCCCAGACCATCCAGGGGCTGCGCACCGGCGGCGACACCGACGTGGCGCTGGTGTACCAGGTGGGACAGTCCGGGCTGGCCTGGCCCCACACCATCAACCGGCAGTGGATCGGCGACGACAACTTCCGCGTGGTCCTCCCCGCCGGCTGGGGATTCCGCAGCGAGGCGAAGGTGGCGGCGGACCATCTCTCGGACATGCCGTGGATCATGCACCACCCCGGCACAAGCGATGCCACCGTCATTGAGCGGCTCTTCGGCGGCTGCAACCTCCACCCGCGCGTGGTGGCCTACAGCGACGACTTCCATGCCAGCCTTGAAATGGCGGCCGCCGGACTGGGGGCAGCGCTGGTGCCGGAACTTGCGCTGCTGCACCGGCCGGCCGGCGTCGTGGTGCTGGACGTTCCGGAAATCCGGCTGGCCCGCAACGTCTTCGCGCTGCTCATCAACGACAAGAAGACGGCCCGGGTGCAGCTGTTCGTTGACCTGCTGGCCGAAACGATGGGCGGCCTGGGGCAGTCAGTTAAATGATCCCCGATGCTGGAATGCTCTGCTTTTCGGGTCTATGTTGAAGATATGACCACCAAGGTAGCGAGCCAGCACTTCGGAGTAATCGAGCTGAACCACGGCAGGGACCATAACGTTGCCGCGGAGCACGAGCTGGCCGGACAACGCCTTGAGCTGGACCTGAACATCAACGCCCATGACCACTTCGACGAAGCGGCCATGCACAAGGTGGACTACCGGCTGCGGTACCTCCCCGAACTCGTGGACGAGGTCAGGGAGATGATTGCCGAGGAACTCGAGCAGGAGGGCACCAGCCCGCAGGAGTACCTCCGCTTCCACTGCAACGCCATCAAGGACGAGCACCTGCAGAAGGTCTTCGGCGTCAAGGAGAAAAGCCAGCTCACCAATGCGGTGTTCCTCAAGGCCCTGAAACTCGGCCACGTGGGAATCTACCCCGGCCAGCCCGAACGCTACTTCGTCCTGGATTTCACCCTGGGTGAGCACTTCACCGACGAGGTTCTGGTGGCGTCCGCGGACGAGGACGGCGTCGTGGACGACGAAATCGTCTGGGAGTCCTGAACTCCTCATCGTTTGCTCCATAACTGCCCTTTTGGGCGGTGAAAAGGGCATCTACTTAGCAATCGATGATTAAACGTACCGACGGCGGCTGGTCACCTAGGTGACCAGCCGCCGTCGTATGTGGTGCCTTTTCCTACTTGGCGCCTTCGAGCAGCTCAGCGCGGACCGTCTTGGTGGCCTCGACCAGGTTGCGCAGGGACGCTTCGGTCTCGGCGTAGCCGCGGGTCTTCAGGCCGCAGTCCGGGTTGACCCAGAGCTGGCGGGAAGGAACGTGCTTCACAGCGGTGCTCAGCAGTTCGGTGACTTCCTGCTCGCCCGGGACGCGCGGCGAGTGGATGTCGTAAACGCCGGGTCCGACGCCGCGGCCGAAGCCGTGGGACTCGAGGTCGTGGACAACCTCCATGCGGGAGCGTGCGGCTTCGATCGAGGTCACGTCGGCGTCCAGGCCGTCGATGGCGTCGATGATCACGCCGAACTCGGAGTAGCACAGGTGGGTGTGGATCTGCGTGGCGTCTGCCGCACCGGCCGTGGCCAGGCGGAAGGAGTTGACGGACCAGTCGAGGTAGGCGGCCTGGTCTGCCTTGCGCAGCGGGAGCAGTTCACGCAGGGCAGGCTCGTCAACCTGGATGATCTTGATGCCGGCGGCTTCGAGGTCGGCGATCTCGTCCCGCAGGGCCAGGCCCACCTGGTTGGCGGTCTCGCCCAGCGGCTGGTCGTCACGGACGAAGGACCAGGCCAGGATGGTGACCGGACCGGTCAGCATGCCCTTCATCGGCTTGCTGGTCAGGGACTGGGCGTATTCCGCCCAGGCCACCGTGATCGGAGCGCTGCGGGTGACGTCGCCCCAGAGGATGGACGGGCGGGTGCAGCGGGAGCCGTAGGACTGGACCCAGCCGTGGACCGTGACGTCGAAGCCTTCGAGGTTCTCGGCGAAGTACTGGACCATGTCGTTGCGCTCGGGCTCGCCGTGCACCAGGACGTCGTAGCCGAGCTCTTCCTGCAGCTCAACAACGCGCTTGATCTCGTCCTTCATGAGCTGTTCGTACTGCTCGTTGGTCAGGTCACCCTTGTTGTTGCGGGCGCGGGCCGACCGGATTTCCGGGGTCTGCGGGAAAGAACCGATGGTGGTGGTGGGCAGTGGCGGCAGGTGCAGTGCAGCTTCCTGGGCGGCTTCGCGGACCGCGTACTCGGAGCGGTTGAAGTCGGCCGGGGTCAGGGCCTCGGTGCGGGCGCGGACATCGGCGCGGCGGACACCCTCGGCTTCGGCGCGGGAGGCAATGACGCGGGTGGCCTCGTCGATGGCCGGCTGGACATCCCTTGTTTGAACACCGGTGGCGGCGTCGGTCAGCAGGCCGGCGAGGGTCACAACCTCAACCGCCTTCTGGTCGGCGAAAGCCAACCAGCTGCGCAGCTGCTCGGACAGCTGGGCCTCTTCTGCGACGTCGTGCGGGACGTGCTGGGTGGAGGTGGAGGTGCTGATGGCCAGCTTGGTGACGCTCTTCTGCAGCTCGGCGATCTTGTTCGCCGAGGCGGCAAGATCGTTGCGCCAGATGTTGTGGCCGTCCACGACGCCGGCAACGAGGGTCTTGGTGCCCAGCGCAGCGAGAGCCGCGGCGGAGGGAACCTCGCCCTTGAAGACGTCGATGTGCAGGGCTTCGATGTTGGTGGCGGCAAGGGTGCCGAGCTGGCCGTTCAGTGCGCCGTACGGGGTGGAGACAAACAGCTGCGGCCGGCTGGCGGCAGCGCCAAGGACCTCGTAGGCACGGGCTACGGCGGCCTGGATCTCCTGCTCAGGGGTGTCCTGATCCACAACCAGGGCGGGCTCGTCCAGCTGGACCCAGCTCGCGCCGGCAGCTGCCAGCTTCCCAAGCAGCGCGGTGTAGACCGGCAGGATGTCCTCGAGGCGGGACAGGGGGCTGAAGCCGGCGGGGGCGTCGTCGGAAGCCTTGCTCAGCAGCAGGAAGGTGACCGGGCCGACGATGTACGGGCGGGTCTCCACGCCGTTGGCGAGGGCGTATTCGAACTCTTCAACGATGCGGTTGGAGGTCAGGGAGAAGTTGGTCTCCGGGCCGATTTCCGGCACGAGGTAGTGGTAGTTGGTGTCGAACCACTTGGTCATTTCCAGCGGCTGCTGTTCCTTGTTGCCGCGGGCCAGGGTGAAGTAGCCGTCGATGTCCAGCTGTCCCTCGGCGTTGAGGAGGTTGCCGAAACGGGCGGGAACAGCACCAACGTGGGCAGCGGCGTCGAGCACCTGGTCGTAGAAGGAGAACGTGCCCGGAACGGCTGCTGCTTCGGTAAGCCCGAGGCCCTGCAGGCGCTTGGCGGTGCCCAGCTGGATCTCCTTGGCGTCGGCGTCCAGGGCAGCGGCGTCGATCTTGCCAGCCCAGTAGGCTTCAACGGCCTTCTTCAGCTCGCGGCGGCGGCCGATGCGGGGGTAGCCGAGGATGGAGGCGGACGGGAATGCAGTGTTCTGTTCAGTCATGTCAGTTCCTTGAATGGTTGCGAAATGCTGTCAATGTCGGGGAGGCGCGCGGTCAGCTGGCAGGCTGACGGCAGGCGGATGCGGTCAGCGGACGAGCTGACGGCGGGAAAATCTGGTCAGCTGGCGAGCTGGCGGCGGGCGAGTGCGTTCAGGCGGCTCGATGGGCGTGCCGGCCGGGCAAGCGACAGCTTGTCCAGCACCTCCAGCGCGCTCTGGTGCTCATTGAACGTGTAGATGTGGAGTCCGGGCGCGCCGGCGTCCAGGGCCGCGTTGGCCAGGTCCACCGTTGCGCTGACGCCGATGCGGAGCCGCTCGGCGTCGGTATCCGCGGCAGCCATCCGTTCGATGAGCTCCGGGGCGGGTTCGACGCCGGTCAGCTCGCCGAGGCGCTTGAGCCTCCGCAGGCTCGTGAGCGGCATGACGCCGGGGATGATGGGGATGGTGACGCCGGCCCGGCGTGCCCTGGTCACGAGGTCCGCGTATTGCTCCGTGCGGAAGAAGACCTGGGTGATCGCGAAGTCGGCACCGGAGCGCTGCTTGGCCAGCAGCACTTCCACGTCGTGGGCCTCGCTGGGGGATTCCGGATGCCGCGTGGGGTAGGCCGCCACGCCAAC
The DNA here is from genome assembly GCF_044054585.1 of Arthrobacter sp. UC242_113. Classification (NCBI taxonomy): domain Bacteria; kingdom Bacillati; phylum Actinomycetota; class Actinomycetes; order Micrococcales; family Micrococcaceae; genus Arthrobacter; species Arthrobacter sp. UC242_113. Next base: position 1,768,758 of record NZ_CP171968.1, read on the forward strand.
GGCAACCTTTCCGGCGCACAGCAGTGCCGAGCGCCGCTGCTCCACGCGGCGGATGAGCTCGATCAGGTCCTGGGCGTAGCGCAGCGAACCGCTGACGGATTCGCCGCTGTCCTTGGGCAGGTCGCCGCGGAGGGCAAGGATTCCGCGGACGCCTACGTCGAGCAGTTCACCGATGATTTCTGCTAGCTCGGTCGGCGTGTTCCCCACACATGTCAGGTGGGCAAGCGGGCGGAGGGTGGTCTCCAGCACCAGGCGGTTGATGAGTTCGACGGCGGTATCCCGGTTGGAGCCGCTGGCACCGTAGGTGACCGACACGTAATCGGGATCGGTGGCTTCCAGTTCCCGGATGGTGTTCCACAGGGTCTCCGCGGCAGCGGGCGAACGCGGCGGAAACAGCTCATAGGAGAGCGCCACCGGCGCGGTGTCGGAGAGATTTGGATGCGTTTCAATAAGGCTTGGTGGTGACATTTGCGTCCTTGGCTTTGGGCCATTGAAGGCGGCGCTGCCGTGGCGGGAAGCCTGGGCAGCATGCGGTCAATGAATTGAGTTTGGGGAACACGGGACGAACTTCGGCAGGGCGCAGCCGCGACTGTTACGCCTGTAAAGAAGTCCACCGTGAGCAAATGTCAGGCCCACATGGGGGCACCCACACCCTCCTTGGCGGCCGGCAGGCGGCACATCCGCAGCGGAGGATCGCTGACACGTTACCTCGGTAACTTGTATAGAACTCTAGAAGCCATCCGGGGATGCCTTCAAGTTGACGCCGAATTAAGACGCTGCTTTACGCCCGGTTGGATCGCCCGTCCAGAATTATCTTCGCCAAAAGGGGCTTTAGCGTTGTTGGTACCCGGGAGCCGTGCGCGAACACCGCCCGGGCGTACCTCTTTTCAAACCGCGGAAATTAGTCCATTCTTTTGTCACGTCGTATCGGATTCGGCAAGGTCTCAGGTTGAGGAGGCTGGATGCTTCTTCTGGTTCTTCCTCGGTGAATCGTCCCGAGAGAACATTATCCGCGCCCGCCGGAGCCTACACCTCCCATGATTCGCCCGCCGGCAGGGCGCGGTAAGCCAGCGTTCTGCTGCGGCCGGGCACGGCACTGACGCCGCCGCGGAGTTGCTGGAAGCCAGAAATCCCCACGGCGAAAGGCCACCGAGATGTTCCAGCTTCACAAACCACCGCTTTCCAAATCACCGTCCGCCCCGGGCTCCGCCCTAGTGCTTCTCCTCGCGCTGGCCACAGTTACGTCCTGCGCCCCACAGCAAAATTCCGCTCCGCAGGCAACCACCGGTTCCGCCGCACCGACAGCGACGTCGGCAGCAGCCTCCCCCACCGGATCTGCGGCTTCGGGATCCGCCACCCCCGGTTCAACCGGGACAGCCGGCGCAGACGAGCTCTGCGGTCCCGGCTCCGCGATCAACTTTGACATCTCCCAGTTCCAGTCATCACCCAACGTGGACAACAAATGGTTCCCGCTCAAGCCGGGCATGCAGTACACCACCACCGGCGACGTCAAGAGTGCCGAAGGAGACATCAAACGGACGGTGATCCACTCAGTGACGGGACTGACCAAGGTCATCGACGGCGTAAAGACCCAGGTCCTGTGGGACCGGGACTACGCTGGCGATGAACTCGTGGAATCCGAACTGGCGTTCTTCGCGCAGACAGAGAGCGGCACGGTCTGGCTGTTCGGTGAATACCCGGAGGAATATGAGGGCGGAAAGTTCACCGGTGCCCCCGCCACCTTCATCCACAGCCTTGACGAGGCCCAGGCCGGCATCGCCATGCAGGCGGACCCCCAAATCAACACACCCAGCTATGTCCAGGCCCACGCGGCGAGCGTCGACTTCCTGGACTGCGGGCAGGTCTTCAAACAGAACGAGCATGTGTGCGTCCCCACGGGCTGCTATGACGATGTGCTGGTGATTGACGAACGCAACCCGCTGGAGCCTGCGGTAGGCCACCAGCGGAAGTTCTACTCCGCCGGAACGGGTTTGGTGAAAGTGACTGCTGTGGGCGGCGACAACCAGGAGACGCTGGAGCTCGCCAAGATCGAACAGCTCACCGACGCCAAGCTGAAGGAAATCAACCAGGAGGCGCTCAAACTCGACCAGCATGCCTACCAGGTCAGCAAGACCGTCTATGCCAAGACGGACAAGGCCGAGGTTGCCACTGAAACGTCTGTGCCTGCCAGCAGCCCGGCTACGGGCGACAGCCCGACGGTTCAGCCCGGCTACTAGTCACTACGAGCGTCCAATAACGGAAAGGGTGCCCGGCGGGAGGTTACCGGGCACCCTCCCCTTGGCCCACGATCAGGTCTATTCTGATGCCATGATCCAGCTACCAGCCAGCTACGAGGAATATCTCGTTGGCAAGGACCCAAGCTTCGTCGACATGGTCCGTCCGATCCTCCTCCAGTCGGCAGCGGACCAGCTGCACGGTGTCCGGGTGCTGTACATCCCCCGGGGGCACCAGGCGCACCTCGACGATACGATTCCCTACGGGACAATCGTCGAGGACATCGACTAGGGCTCAGCCCTCCAGCAGCAGCCGCTGGGCCCGGGGCGCAAGGGTGTGCTCGAGGACCAGACATGCAGCGCCCACGGCTCCCACGTCCTCCCCCACGCCCGTGCCCACGACTTCGACGGCGTGGATGTTGCCGGCGTCGCTGTTCTGCTGGATCAGGCCGGGGACCTTCGCCAGGTAGCGCGCGGACAGCAGCGGCCAGAAGGGGCCGCCAAACACCACCCGGTCCACGTCCAGCGTGTTGGCCACCGCTGACGCCGCCCGGGCGACGAGTTCGGCTGATTTGTCGATGATGGCAGCCGCTTCGCTGTTGCCGGCGTCGGCTGCTTCGCAGAGCATGGCAAACCTTTCCTGGACGGCAGAGTTGCTGGCGGCAGTTCCTGGCTCATCCAGAATGCCCGCAGCTTGAGCCTGTGCGACGAGGACCTGGGGTATGCAGGTGGACTTGACGCAGCCGCGCAGCCCGCAGTCGCAGGGCGCTCCGTCCGGGTCAACGATGATGTGGCCGATTTCGCCGGCATTGCCTGACGTGCCGCGGACCACCTCGTCATTGAGGACAATGCCGCAGCCGATGCCGGTGCCCATGTACATGAAAACAAAGCTGCCCGCGCCGCTGGCTCCGCCCGCCCAGGTTTCCGCGACGGCCGCGCTGGTGACGTCCTTGTCCATCAGCACAGACAGTCCTGTCGCCTCAGCCAGCGCATCCCGGAGCGGAACACTGTCCCAGCCATCCATGAGCGGCGGCTCCACCACCGTGCCGTTGTCATGGTCGATAGGTCCGGGTGCCGCGACGCCCAGGCCGGCAATCTTGGCGCGATCCACACCCGAGGCCTCGATCAGGTTGTCAATTTCGGCGGCAATGGCGGTAATGACCGCCTCGGGCCGGGAGCTGTCCGGCGTTTTCACGCTCGAATGCAGGACCACTGCTCCCAACAGATCAAGGACGACGAACGTTGCCACGGCAGGGTCCAGATGCACCCCGACCGCATACATGCCGGCAGGATTCAGGCGAAGGATGGTTCGCGGCTTGCCGGGGCCGCTGCCCTCTTTGCCCGCCTCGACAATAAGGTTCTGGTCCAGCAGCCGGCGGGAAATGTTCGAAATGGTTTGCGGGGACAGACCAACGATCTGGGCGAGTTCAACGCGGCTGAGCCCTCCGGTGGCACGGCGGATGGCATCGAGAATGACAGTCAGGTTGAAGTCGCCCATCCGCGGCAGGTTGGTTCCGCGCCTCGGCGAGGGCTGGCGGATCTCGGTCAAGGATTCCCCTAACATCTTCTGTTGGCCACTATCAATGTCTGAATCGTACGTTACGCCCCGGTGAACGGGTACGCCCCACGCTCAGGGCAGTGCAGGCGCGTTCGACGACGGCCGGCGGGGCTCAGTCGGCAGCCCGCCTGACGCTGACGGTCACCGTGAATTTGGGGTTCCGGCCCCTCACCGTGGTGGGACCAACCAGCCGCTCCAGGGCCGTCCCATAACGCAGGTGACTGTTGAATACCGTCCAGAGCTGGCCTCCGGGTGCCAAGACCCGGCCGGCTGCCTCGAAGAGCTTCAGCCCCGCCCCGGCGTGGACGCTGGAACCGAGGTGGAACGGGGGGTTCAGCAGGATGAGGTCGGCGCTCCCGGCAGGAAGGGTGCTCATTGCGTCATCCTGGACAGCCGTGATGCCGGCAGCCAGGCCGTTGGCCCCGGCAGTTGCCATTGCCGACGCCACAGCGGCCGCGGACCGGTCGGTGGCAATGACCTCGGCACCGGGGTGTCGGCGGGCATACATTGCTGCCAGGATCCCGGTCCCGCAGCCCAGGTCCACGGCCTTGGCGGCGGCGGGGATCTGCGGCAGGAATGACAGCAGGAATCGGGTTCCGATGTCCAAACGGGTGCCTGCGAATACGGCCCCGTGCGCGCAGATGTCCAGGCCGAGTTCGGCGTTGTGTTCCGTCACGGGGTAGGGCGGGTTCCCTTCCGCACGCTTCGGGCCGGTCGCGAGGAGCAGCCGCGATTTTTGCCGGGCCAGCTGCGGCTGCACCGTGCCGAAGTATTTGCCCAGCACGGCGTTCATGCCCAGGGACATGTGCTTGACCCGGCCGCCAGCAAGCAACACCGCGCCGGCAGGCGCGTGCCGGGCAACGGAATCGGAAACTTCCTCGAGTTCGGCGAGGGTCCTGGGTAGCTGCAACAACACCAGGTCGGCGCCGGCCAGCAGCTCAGCGCCGAGCGGCAGCTGTGCAAAGCCTCCCGAAACTCCCAGTGCCGCAGCATTGTTGCGGAGCGCCCGCTCCCCGGTGATCAGGTCCTGGTGCACCCTCACCTCGCCGGGCAGTGGGCCGGCACCGCCAGCCAGCAGCCCGAGTGTGAGCGCCCCGTAGTTGTCTCCGATGACGGCAACCGTACTGTCCGGGGTGAGCCGATCCGCGGCGGCGTCCAGCAGGAGGGAGTCTGTGGCGTCCCACGCCTGAAGGTTGGCGGCCTCAACATCAGGGTGCCTTCGCAGCAAGCCCAGGACCTGCCCCAGACCGTTTTCTGTCACGTGGTGCCGCCGCCTTTTCCTTGCTGGTTCTCCGGGCAGGAATCTGCCCGTGCAAATCTACCGCGGATCCGTCACGGCTGCGGGGGCTGACAGGAGTTGCAGGATTTCGGTCACCGCCGCCCGGCCGGCGCGGTTGGCGCCGATGGTGGACGACGACGGGCCGTAGCCCACCAGGTGCACGCGGGGTTCCGCGGCCACCCGCGTTCCTTCCATGGCAATCCCGCCGCCTGGTCCCCGCAGGTGCAGCGGCGCCAGATGCTCCAGCTCGGCGCGGAACCCGGTGGCCCACAGGATTACATCCGCCGCGAGGAACCCGCCGTCCGTAAGCCGGACGCCGCCGGGTTCTATCGCCGTGAACATCGGACGGCGGTCCAGTACGCCGCGCGCGGCTGCTGCCCGGAGTGCCGGGTCCAGATGAGACCGGTGGCGGCGACGACGCTTTGCGGCGGCAGCCCCCGCCGCACCCGGTCTTCCACCAGGGCGACGGCGTCGTGGCCGGACTGCCTGTCGAACCCGTCCCGCCATATGGGCTCGCGGCGGGTGAACCAGCTTGTCGTGGTGACCTTCGAGATTTCGTCCAGCAGGCCGACCGCGGAGATTCCGCCGCCCACCACGATGACGTGCAGTCCGCGGAACTCCTCCGCGGACACGTAATCGGCGACGTGCAGCTGCCGGCCCCCGAACGTGAACTGGCCCGGATAGATCGGCCAAAAGGGCCTGGTCCAGGTGCCGGTGGCGTTGATGACTGCCCGGGCCGTCCAGCCGCCGTCGGACGTGGTGATCCTGAGCCGCCCCGCCGGGTCAGCATCCGCACGTTCGACGGCGAGCACCTTGACGGGCCGCTCGGCGGCCAGCCCGACCTGCCGCTCGTAGGCGGCGAAGTAGCGGCTGAGGAATGCCGAGCTTGGCTCCGCCGGGTCCACAACCGGCTGCGCTATTCCGGGAAGGTCACTGATGCCGTTGACGGTGGCCATGAGCAGGCTTTTCCAGCGGTGCCGCCAGGCTCCGCCCGGCCCGTCCTCGGCGTCCAGCACGGCGTACGACCGCCCCGGACCGGCTGCCGTCACTGCACCGCCTGGCTGTTCTGCTGCCGGGGCCGGCGTGAAGCCGCGGCGGGCCAGGTGGAAGGCTGCGGAGAGGCCGGCTTGCCCAGCTCCGATGACGACGACGTCGGCATTGCGGCTGGTTCCTCCGCTGACGGTGCCACCGCTTGCACTGCCACCGCTTCGACTGCCACCGTTCAATGGTGCCGCTCCCCCGGCTCGCTGATCCGCTTCATGTGTTCATCCTAGGCGCCGTCCCAGCCCCGGCTGCCCCGCATTCTCGGTACACGGAGGGCCCTCCTGGACACCGGGTTCAGGAGGGCCCTTGGGGCTATTGGTCGGTTGCTTGCTTGTTCGGTCGTCTTGCTCGGCCGTCTTGTTCAGTCGTCTTGTTCAGTCGTCGCTGCCGTGGCCCCCGCTGCCTCCGCTGTCGTCGCCTGGCTCGGCGGCCTTGTGGTCGCCACCCTTGTCGTCGCCGGCCTCGGGTGTTGTCCGGAGTCCACCGTGGTCATCGCCGGGTTCAGCAACCCGCGGCGCCTGGTCTGAGCGGAGCCCGCCGTTGTCGTCGCCGGGCTCTGGTGTGGTCCGGAGGCCTCCCTTGTCGTCACCGGGTTCAACGGAGAGGGAGCCGCTGCCAACGAAGTTTTCCGCCGGCGCTGCCACGGACCCGCCGTTGTCGTCGCCGGGCTCAGGGGTGGTCCGAAGGCCTCCCTTGTCGTCACCCGGCTCAGCAGGCTTGGAAGCTTTCTTGGCAGCTGATGCCTTCTTGTCGTCGGCTTGTGTGTCGTCACTGGTCTTCGCGGCGGACTTGGTGGTGGCCTTGGCGGAGCTGACGGCGGGGGCGGGGGCGGGGGTTCTGGTGGCCGAGTCGTCCGTTACGAGGACGTTCCTGGCGTCGTCACTGGTACCTGTGCCGGTGTTGCTCAGCGACTGGGTGGTGGCGAAGGCGGCACCTCCGGTGAGGAGAACGCCGGCGACGGATAATGCGAGGGCTGCTCTTGTTTTCATGGCTCCACACTAGGAACTCGCTGTCGAGGATAGGTGCAAAGCAAATCCAAGACTTGTCCAAGATTGCTTGCGGGGTTCTCCCCCTCAACCGGACCATCCGCCCGCGGCCGTGCGGCAGTCCCTGCCGGGCCGTGCCGGAGCCTGCCCGGCCGTGGGGCAGGTGGAAGCGGGGCAGGCGGAAGCGGCGTGAACAGGAGGGGCACGCACAGGAAAGGTAAGGCGGGCAGGGAGCCGCAGATAAGCGCAGTGTCAGTCGTGGGCTCAGTGTCAGTCGTGGGCGCAGGGTCAGTCGTCGGCGCCGTGGCCGCCGCTGCCCCCACTGTCGTCACCAGGCTCGGGCGCTTTCCGCAGGCCGCCCTTGTCGTCCCCCGGCTGAACGGGAACCACCACAGCCGGGGCGGGAGCGGGCTGAATCGTCACGCCCGTTATTCCGCCGCCGGAGCCGGAGGATGACGGTCCCGATGCAGGACTGCCAGCGTTCCCGGGTACGGTGGCGGGGGCAGTTTTGGCCGGAGCCGGCTTGGCGGCGGCAGATGCGGCCGCACCGGACTTCGCGGGGCCGGACTTTGCGGGGCTGGATTTTGCCGGGGCGGCGGTCTTCTGGCCTGCCGCCGGACTGCGCGGCACCTGTGCCTTCGGTCCGGCGCTGGTGCCGGGAACGGGCGGCACTGCGCCGTTCGGCAGGAGGACGATGTTGGCATTTCCGGTGCCCGGGGGCGAGACGTTCAGCACCTGCGTATTAACGGCAAGTGCGGCCGAGCCCGCTGCGAGTATGCCTGCAACGGACAGCACCAGGGCCGCTCCCGTCTTCATGGCTCCACTTTAGGGGCAAAGCGGGAAAGACTGTCCCAAGGAATATCCAAGATTCGTCAAAAATCGCGGTAGCGGCAATGGGTTTAACGAGAACAGCCGCCTGATCACGGTCGGTTCCGTGATCAGGCGGCTACTTGGTGGAGCTGAGGGGACTCGAACCCCTGACCCCCTGCATGCCATGCAGGTGCGCTACCAGCTGCGCCACAGCCCCAAGCTGTTTCTCCGGAAATCTTTGCGTTTCCCCGAAGCAACCCGACCAGCGTAGTCCAGAAATCGCCAGGATGCGAATCGGCGCCATGTGGCGTCCATCACGTTGTTACCGGCACCCGAAGCCCGGCCGGCGCCACTTTCCGCCAAAGAAAAATCCGCCGGAATCTTTCGATTCCGGCGGATCATCCGGTGGAGCTGAGGGGACTCGAACCCCTGACCCCCTGCATGCCATGCAGGTGCGCTACCAGCTGCGCCACAGCCCCTTATTCTTGCTGCTTCAGGCCTCGCGCTATGCACGCGGCATCCGTTCTTTCGTCCGGTTCTCTCCGAAGCAACTCAAATATCTTAGACCAGCGTTTCCGAAAATTCCAAATCGGGAATATTCGGTCCCGCTGGCTACTCCTGCTCGGCGGCAGCAGGGGCCTTCGCCGAAGCGTCGTCTCCCAGCTGCAGGTCCACTACCGGGCAGTCCTTCCAGAGACGTTCCAGGGCATAGAAGACGCGGTCTTCCTCGTGCTGAACGTGGATGACGACGTCCGCGTAATCCAGCAGGACCCACCGGCCGGCCGAACGGCCTTCCCGGCGGACCGGGCGGAGATCCTGCTTGATGAGTTCCTCTTCAATGCCGTCGACTATGGCGTTGACTTGGCGTTCGCTGGGTGCTGAGGCGATCAGGAACACGTCAGCCAAAGCCAGGCGTTCGCTGACGTCGAGGGCGACGATGTTTTGGGCGATCTTGTCCGCCGCGGCCCTGGCTGCGTGCCGGGCTGTGGTGACGGACGATTCGGATGCGGTCACGGGACTCCTTGTGGTGATGAAAAAGCGTAGGTGGTGGTACTGGCTGAAGTCAGCTTGAAAGGCCGCTGATGATCATGATGATGCCGGCAACGAGGGCGATTGCACCCAGTGCCAGGACGCCAAGCTGGATCAGCCTCAACCGGTTGGCCCGGGCGAGTCCGGCGGTGGCCGCGTCCAGGGGCTCCAGCCCGTAGGCCGATTTCGCGGACACTGGCGGCAGCGCGGTCACGTCTTCACCGGACTCGTCGGTCCAAGCCTCATTTTGGCGGGCACCGGCCGGAGGCGCTGCTGCCGAGCGTGCGGCCGCTTCTGCCCGGGCAATGACCCGCGACCGCCCGCTGGACGGCGCGGCGGGGCGGGACGCTTTGGCTGTCCGGTTGCCGCGCGCCGGAACCCGCGGACCAGGGTTGGTCACCACGGGAACATGTGAGGTGGCCGGCCGCTTCATAACGGGACGGTCCACACCAGGCACCTGTTCGAATTCCAGCGGCGTCACCATGGCGAGGTTGCTGGCGGTGGACGGGCCGTTTTGTCCGCTCGGGTGGGGCGTGTTCTGTTCGGCAAGCTTCTGCTTTGCCATGGCCCGCTTGTTGAGCACAGCGGCCCGTTCGGCCAGGGCAATCTGCTGGGCCAGGATGTCCGGATCCACGGCTTCAGGGTCAGTCGCCGCGATGTGTTCCATCTTGGCGATCTGGTTCTTGGCCTGTTCGGCGAGGAGGGTACGCGCCTCGAGGGCCTGCTCCACGGTCATGCCCTCGGGCAATTCGTTCCCCGCCGGCGTGGCGGGCCGCGGACCCGGACCGCCGGAGGTCTGGCCTGCGGGCTGGCCGGCAGGCCTGGACCCGGTCGCCGGCGCGGGTTTGCCGGCCGTACCGGAGGAAGAGTCAGACGAAGAAGCGGGCGATTTACCGGTGGGGGCTGCGCCGTCGGCCGGCGGCACAACGGGCATTGCCGAGGTAACTGCCTGCTCCTTGAGCTGCATCAGCCGCAGCTGCCGGCGCGTCGGCGGGCCGCCGCCGGAAAGCTGCTCTTCCTTTTCGGACAGCTCCTTGATGGTCCGCAGGGCAGCCCTGTCGCGGGCACGGATCTGGGACGAGCGTTCGGCGGCAGAGCCGGCTGCCGAGGAATCCACGAGGCCCGGCGCCACCCGGCGGGCGCGTTCAGCGGCATTTTCCTGCTTGGCATCTCCGGCGGCACGCGAAGTGCCTGGCTTTTCCGGGCCGGCAGGAGCTGGCTTTTCCGGGCCGGCAGGAGCTGATGTGCCCGTACCTGCCGAGGCCGGGCGCTTAGCTGCCGCCGGGTTTGGGGCAGGCGCCTTTGAAGCCGGCGGTTTGGAGGCAGGGACTGACTCGCCGGCACCCGGGGGCGCGGCGTTCCGGTTCTGGGCCAGGGCTTCATCCCGGGCCTTGCGCAGTTCTCGACGACTGCGGATCGGTTGCTGTTCCTGACTCATCTCAAACTCATTCAGTGCTGGCTGGATCGTTTGTCTCGGTAGTTTCGGAGCTGCTGTTCCCGGCCGGTGCGGCGTAGAGTCCGTATTTCGCGATGTACTGCACCACTCCGTCCGGCACCAGGTACCAGACGGGGTTATGGGCAGCAACGCGGGCGCGGCAGTCTGTGGACGAGATCGCCATGGCGGGGACCTCAAGCAGGCTGACGTCCTTCCGGCCCATGCCGTCAAGCTCATGGCCTGGCCGGGTAACTCCCACGAAGTGGGCCAGCGACCAGAGCTCGTCGATGTCCTTCCACGACAGGATCTGTGCCAGGGCGTCGGCGCCGGTGATGAAGAACAGGTCAGCGTCGGGCCGCTGCGTCCGCAGGTCGCGGAGGGTGTCGATCGTGTACGTGGGACCGGGCCGGTCCACGTCGACCCTGCTCACAGTGAAACGCGGGTTCGACGCCGTCGCGATCACCGTCATCAGATAACGGTGCTCGGGTTCGCTGACCTTCTTGCTGGACTTCTGCCACGGCTGGCCCGTGGGGACGAACACGACTTCATCGAGCCCGAATTTATCGGCCACCTCGCTGGCGGCCACAAGGTGGCCGTGATGGATGGGATCGAACGTCCCACCCATCACGCCCAGCCGCAGCCGGCGCTGCGTATCCCTGTGGTGCAGTGCGGCGGAAATGTTAGTGGCCCTGGCCGTGGTCGTGCTTGTTGGGGTGCTGGCGGTGCGGGTCCGCGTGCTCGTCAACCGCAGAGTGACGGTTGCCCAGGTTGACGTAGGAGAGGGTAACGAGCATCAGCACCACCAGGATGGCAAACATCGAGATGCCGAAGACCCATGGTTCGGCCCACAGGGGCGCCCTCTCTTCGTGTTCGGCAACTGACGCGACAATCTGCTGGAGCAGCATTTTCTCCCCTAGGAATAAAAAGGATGACGACGGCGGAGATTCCCGCCGGTCCCGGACTTCTTTACTATGTTACCGCTATGTCAGGAGCGGTTTCCGCGGTGTTAGCCGCGGACCTGGCCTTCGCCCTGGACAATCCACTTGGTGGTTGTCAGCTCCGTCAGCCCCATCGGGCCTCGCGCGTGAAGCTTTTGCGTGGAGATGCCAACCTCCGCACCCAGGCCCAGCTCGCCGCCGTCGGTAAACCGCGTGGAAGCGTTCACGATGACCGCAGCGGAATCGATTTCCGCGATGAAACGCTCGGCGTTTCGCAGGTCGTTCGTGAGAATGGCCTCCGTGTGTCCGGTGGACCACGTGCGGATGTGCTTCACGGCGTCATCCAGGCTGTCCACCATGGCCACGGCAAGGTCCAGGTCCATGTACTCGGTGGCCCAGTCCTCGTCAGTAGCCGGCAGGGACTCCACCGACGCCGGCAGCGCGGCCCGCACGCGGTCATCGGCGTGCAGCCGGACACCCGCCTTGCTCAGGGCTGCGGCGACCGCAGGCAGAACCGTGGAGCCGGAGTGCACGAGGAGCGTTTCCACGGTGTTGCAGACGCTGGGGCGCTGCGTCTTGGCGTTGAGGAGGATCTCCACCGCCATGTCCTCACTGGCTGACTCGTCGATGAAGATGTGAACGTTCCCCTCGCCGGTCTCGATGACGGGCACGGAAGAGTTGTTGACGACGGTCTGGATCAGCTCACGGCCGCCGCGCGGAATCAGCACGTCGACGCGTCCGCGGGCACGCATGAGCACGTTGGCGCCCTCGCGGCCAAACTGGTCCACGGTCTGCACGGCGTCCGCCGGCAGACCCACGGACTCCAGAGCGTCGCGTAACACGCGGATGAGGGCTTCGTTGGTGAAGGCTGCTGCCGAACCGCCGCGGAGGATCACGGCGTTGCCGCTCTTTAGCGCGAGGCCCGCGATGTCCACTGTAACGTTCGGACGGGCCTCGTAAATCGCGGCAACAACGCCCATGGGGACGTTGACCTGGCGCAGTCGCAGGCCGTTGGGAAGGGTCTGGCCGCGCACCACATTGCCCACAGGATCGGGCAGGCCGGCCAGGTTTTCCAACGCGGCGGCGAGGGCGGCAATGCGGGTTTCGTTGAGGGTCAGCCGGTCCAGGAGGGCGGCGGACGTGCCGTTGGCGCGGCCCGCTTCCACGTCCTTGGTGTTCGCGGCCAGGATCTGCTGCTTGTTCGCAAGCAGGGCGTCCCCGATGGCGCGCAGGGCCTTGTCTTTCCAGGCCCGGTTGGCGCGGCCCATGCTGCGGGCGGCCTGGCGGGAACGGTCGGCGATCGCGTACACGGCGGACTCGGTCTCCGCCGGCGTGGGCTGCCTGTCTTCGGGCAGGGTGGGGACCGTCGTAGCGTCGTTGGATGTCTCGGCTGCTTGGTTCATCAGTGCCTCAGTCATCATTCAAGTCTAGGCGAGTCCGGCGCCTAGACCAGAACCAGGTCGTCAACGTGAACAACTTCACGGTCAAAGCCGCGGCCCAGGGCTTCGCCCAGCTCCACGGTGGACCGTCCGAGCATCTGCGGCAGTTCGGCCGCGGAGTAGTTCACCAGGCCGCGGGCGATTACCGTGCCGTCCAGCGAAACCATTTCGACGGCGTCTCCGCTTTCGAAGTTGCCCTCAACCGCCTTGATGCCGGCCGGCAGCAGCGAGGTGCGGTTGTCCCGCACGGCCCTGACGGCGCCGTCGTCGAGGATCAACCGTCCCTGCACATGGGCCAGGTGCGCGAGCCACATCATCCGGACGGACTTGCGTCCGCCATTGACGGTGAACCAGGTGCCGACGTCCTCGCCGGCCAGCGCAGAAGCTGCGTTGGCGGTGGACGTGACCAGGGCCGGGATGCCCGAATCGGCAGCCATCAGAGCCGCCTCCACCTTGGTCTGCATGCCGCCGGTGCCCACGCCGGCCTTGCCGGTCTTGCCGATGGAGACGCCATCGAGGTCCTCAGGACCGTCCACCTGGGGAATCCGTTTTGCGCCCTGCGCGGGCGGCCCGTCATACAGGGAGTCGACGTCGGACAGCAGCACCAGCGCATCGGCGCGCACTAGGTGCGCAACCAGGGCTGACAGCCGGTCGTTGTCGCCGAACCGGATCTTGTGGGTGGCCACGGTGTCGTTCTCGTTGACGACGGGCACGACGCCGAGGTTGAGGAGCCTGTTGAGGGCCCGGAATGCATTCTGGTGGTGGCTGCGCCGCATGAGGTCATCGGCGGTGAGGAGCACCTGGCTCACGGTCACGCCGTGGGCGGCGAACGCGTGGGTGTACCGGGCCATGAGCAGTCCCTGGCCCACGCTGGCTGCGGCCTGCTGCGTGGCGAGGTCGCGCGGACGCTTCGCCAGGCCGAGCGGCGCAAGGCCGGCCGAAATGGCACCGGACGACACGAGGATGATCTCGGTGCCCGCATTGCACTTGGCGGCCAGCGCGTCCGAAAGCTCGGTCAGCGCCTCCTCCGATATTCCGCCCTTGATGCTGGTAAGGGACGACGATCCTACTTTGACCACAATGCGGCGCGCCCTGGCGAGCATGCTGCGGTCGTCGGTCTTGGGTTCCTCGATGACAATTGCGGAAGTATCAGTCACGTGTGCGGGTTCACTCCTCATGTTCGGTGTTCAGTCCACTCTCCTTGAGGGGCCGGGCCGCCCGGCGCGCGCTGACGGACTCGGTCCAGATGCCGGCCTTACGCTCGGCTTCCAGCTCGGCCCGTGCCGCTGCCTTGGCGTCGCGGCGTTCGATCTGTTCCTCCCGCTTCTGGCTGCGGGTGGGACGGTCGCCGATGTCGGCGAAGCGGACGTCCGTGCCGCGCGGGGAGGCCAGCAGCTCGGCGCCAGCCATCATGGTCGGCTCCCAGTCGAACACCACGCCGTCGTCCTCACCGATCACTACGGTGTCGCCGGGCTTGGCGCCCTGCTTGAACAGCTCGGTTTCGACGCCGAGCTTGGCCAGGCGGTCGGCAAGGTAGCCAATGGCTTCCTCGTTGGTGAAGTCCGTCTGCTTGACCCAGCGCACGGGCTTTTCACCCAGCACGCGGAACAGCGGCTCCAGGTTTTTCTCCTCGCGGCGGATCCGGAAACCGGTCTCGTTGACGGCGCGGGGCCGCAGCACCGGTGCGTGCACCTTCGGCGGCGTGGCTGCCACACTGTCGCGGGCCGCCTTGACGATCTCCGCCATGGCGAAGCCGAGCTGGCGCAGGCCCTCGTGGCTTGTGGCTGAAACTTCGAAGACGCGGTAGCCACGGGATTCAAGCTCAGGCCGGACAAACTCGGCCATGTCCTTGCCGTCCGGCAGGTCCACTTTGTTAAGAGCCACCAGCCGGGGGCGGTGGTTGAGCGGGACAACTTCGCCGTCCGAGCCGGCGTAGCTCATGTCCACCGCATACTTTTCGAGCTCGGTTTCGATAATCGCGAGGTCGGAGAGTGGATCTCGGTCAGATTCCAGCGTACCGCAGTCCAAAACGTGCACCAAAGCGGCACAGCGTTCGACGTGGCGGAGGAAGTTGTGGCCCAGGCCCTTACCCTCGCTGGCGCCCTCGATGAGTCCCGGAACGTCGGCAATGGTGAAACGGACGTCACCGGCCTGGACCACGCCAAGATTGGGGATGAGGGTGGTGAAGGGGTAGTCGGCAATCTTCGGGCGGGCGGCCGACATGGAAGCGATCAGGCTGGACTTGCCGGCGGAGGGGGAAACCTACCAGGGCGATGTCGGCGATCGACTTCAGCTCGAGAACGATATCCGCGGCGTCACCCTCGATGCCGAGCAGGGCGAACCCGGGCGCCCGCCGCTTCTGCGAGGACAGCGCAGCGTTACCCAGACCGCCGATCCCGCCCGACGCTGCGACAAATTCGGTGCCCTCCCCCACGAGGTCAGCAAGCACTTTGCCGTCCTTGGTCTTGACGACGGTCCCCTCGGGGACGGGCAGGACCAGGGTTTCGCCGTTCTTGCCGCCGCGCCAGTCACCCATGCCGGGGCCGCCGTTGGTGGCATGCCGGTGCGGTGCGTGGTGGTAATCCAGCAGCGTGGTGGTCTGCGAGTCGACACGCAGGATGACGTCGCCGCCGTTGCCGCCGTTGCCGCCGTCGGGCCCGCCCAGCGGCTTGAACTTCTCACGGTGAACGGAGACACAACCGTGGCCGCCGGTACCGCCGGATACGTGCAGTACTACCCGGTCTACAAAGCTCGCCACGTTGAATCTCCTCTGTTGCTGATGAGGCCGTCCTGGACGTCCAAATCGATTGTAATGCGGTTAAAGAACAGTGGAGCGAGCCATCATGGCCCGCTCCACCGGTTCAGAACTTGTTGTTACTCTGCAGCTGCAGCAGCAACGATGTTGACGACCCGACGGCCGCGGCGCGTGCCGAATTCAACGGCACCTGCCTGCAGGGCGAACAGGGTGTCGTCGCCGCCACGGCCAACGCCCGCACCCGGGTGGAAGTGGGTGCCGCGCTGGCGGACGATGATCTCGCCAGCGGAAACTACCTGGCCGCCGAAGCGCTTTACGCCGAGGTACTGGGCGTTGGAGTCACGACCGTTGCGAGTGGAGCTCGCGCCTTTTTTGTGTGCCATTTGGAATGCCTGCCTTTAATTCTTGAGACTGCGGGAAACCTGAACAGTAACCAGTGGTTACTTGATACCGGTGATCTTGACCTTGGTCAGTTCCTGACGGTGACCCTGGCGCTTCTTGTAACCGGTCTTGTTCTTGAACTTCTGGATGACGATCTTCGGACCACGGAGGTCCTGAAGGATCTCAGCCGTAACAGTTACCTTGGCCAGGTCCGCAGCTGCGGAGGTGACCTTGTCACCGTCCACCAGAAGCAGCGCGGGCAGCTCAATGGTGCTGCCAGCTCCACCGGCGACGCGGTTCAGGGTAACGAAGTCTCCAACGGAAACCTTCTCTTGGCGGCCGCCTGCGCGGACAATCGCGTACACCACTTGGGAACTCACTTCTCTCGACGTTTATTACTAAATTTGCGTGCGGAAGCCGGGTCCGAAAATTGGCCTGGTTCTCGCTGTGCCTCAACGCCGTGGATTCCCCGGGGGAACCCGTGAGCTATCCCAGGAACATGTCCGAATGGACGATCCCGGGTCATAACCCAAGTGTTGGCGTAAGCACCGAAGATCTAGAATACGCTAATTCCGTCGTCGGCCGCAAATGAGGCTGGCAGCAGCGGGTTGTCCGTGATAGGCGCCACAGAGGCCGCCGTTCGGGACATCCGATGCCGTGCGCGACCATCCTACCGGGTATCGGGCCCGCTTCCGCTCAGCTGTGGCGGCTCGGCGCGTCGAAGAATTCGACCTCGTACCGGCAGGACTGCCGGAAAGCGGTGATCATCGCTTCGCGCTCCCCCGCTGACGCGGCCCGGCCGGCGCCGTCGGCGACGTCGACGGCCCGCAGGGTGGCGGCAGCGAAGTCCTCGTCGGCGTAAGTCCGCAGCCACTCCGCGTACGGGTGCCCGGCCTGCGCTCCGGCGGCCACATATTCGGCGTGCAGGGTCTCCCCCACCTCGGCGTACAGCCAGAAGCACGGCAGGACCGCGGCGACCAGCACCGCGTAACTGCCGCCCGCCGAAGCCGCCAGCAGATGATCGACGTAGGCCTTCGTGACCGGGCCCAGCTCCTGTTGCACGGTTCGCGTGCTGAGCCAGGAGCGGTGCAGTTCCGATTCAACTTCCAGGCATTGCTGGGCGGAGCGCGCCCAGAACAGCTGCTCGGACTCGGTCGGCGCGAGCGCGCTGGCCCTGGCCAGGACCCGGGAGTAGCCGTTGAGGTATGTAGCGTCCTGCGCCAGGTAGTACGCGAATTCCTTCTCCGCCAGAGTGCCGTCGGCAAGCCCACGGATGAAGCCCAGGCCATAGATGTCTTCCAGGTGGGCAACTGTCTCGGCGCGGAGCAGCTCCGCGAAGCCGCCCCTGGGCTCTGACAGGGCTGTCGATTCAGTCTGGCGGACGTGGTGGAAATGGTTGATCGGTCCGTTGCCTGCCCCGACCTCCAGCTGCCCGGACGTGCGGAGGGCCCCGGCCAGCCACGGCTTGACCGCCCGCAGTGACGCTTCCCAGTCACCCAGCCGCGCCTGCGCCGTGGCCATGGCCGAGGAGAGCGAGCATCCGGTGCCGTGGCTGTTCCGCGTGCCGATCCGTTCGCCCGCGACCTCCACCACGTCCGAAGACAGCAGCCCGGCCGTGTTCACGAGCGCGTCCGGGCAGCTTGAGCCGTTCAGGTGCCCGCCTTTGACGAGGACCGTGGCACCGGTCTGGTCCGCGAGCCGCCTGCCCTGGACAAGGGCGGCGTCCCAGTCCGCGGCCTCAGGTTCCCCGAGCAGCATGGCCAGTTCGGGAAGGTTGGGGGTAATCAGGTGCGCCAGAGGCAGCAGTTTTCGGAGCGCTGCCTCCGCAGA
Source organism: Arthrobacter sp. UC242_113 (assembly GCF_044054585.1). NCBI lineage: Bacteria > Bacillati > Actinomycetota > Actinomycetes > Micrococcales > Micrococcaceae > Arthrobacter > Arthrobacter sp. UC242_113. The sequence goes on from NZ_CP171968.1 coordinate 1,786,476, forward strand.
CTCCTGGAGGAGGCGGTCACCGCTGGTGGCCACCATCACCGGATCGAGAACCACGACGCCGGGCCTTACCTTTTCGAGCCAGACACGGACGGCCGCGATGACACGTTCATCGCCCAGCATGCCGATCTTCACGGCGTCCACGCTGATGTCGTCGCTGACAGCGTCCAGTTGCGCCGACAGGAAGGAAGCCGGCGGAACATGCACGCCGCGCACGCCCGTGGTGTTCTGCGCAGTGAGCGCTGTTATTGCGGCCATCCCGTAGCCGCCGTGGGCCGCAATGCTTTTCAGATCGGCCTGGATGCCTGCGCCGCCGGAAGGATCCGAGCCTGCGATGGCCAGCACCCGGGGAACGCCGCGGGAGGTCTGAACGGCCGGCTCAACGGTTTCCAGCAGCGACCTGTCCGCCGCCGCACGTGCGGGCAGGAGTGATGCTGATGACAGTGTTGATGACAAAGAAGACATCCCTTCGCCGGTGCTAACCGGACAGGTTCAACGGGTTTGGATCTCAGCCGGCCCATGCGCGGCACCCCGTGTCAGTCCTCCAGCCTAGCGGTTCGGCCGGCCCGCGGCGCGAAAATTTGGCGTTTGCGACAGGCTTCCGCGGCGCTGGCGTCCCCTGCCCTTGCCATCTGGCCTTGCCGGCTGACGAAAGTCCGGAACCGGAAAGGTCCGGCACCGCAGCCGCGGTGCCGGACCATCTACTGTTGGGCTCGGGGGTCAGTCACCCCGGAGTCCGGCGGGCTCAGAGTCCGCTTGTCCTACAGTTCTGAGGCGGGTACGCCGACCCCCAGAATGATCGGTTCGCTGGCCGGCTGCGGAGCTGCCTTCGGCGTCTGTGCATTCCCCGCCTCGGGTGCCTTGGCCTCATGCGAGTGCCCGGCGGCTGCAGCCGGAGCTACCTCGTGGTGTTCCACGGATGTCTCGTTGGCTGCACCCTGGGGGCGGCTGGCACTGCGGTTGCGGCGCGGACGGCGGCTGCGGGACGGTGCCGCGGGGCTTTCCACCGGCTGCCGTGCAGCAGGCTGAGCCGCGGGCCGGCTTGCGGCCTCCTGGCCCTCCGGCTGCCCGCTTTCAGGGCGGATCTGTGCGGGAGCCTCGTCCTTGGCCTCCTCCTCTTCGGCGGGGGCGATAGGAGCACCGAGGTGCGCGAAGGCTTCCTCCAGGCGGTCCAGCGTCAGGGCCGGCGCTTCCTTGACCGGCTCCTCGCTGTGATCGACAAACGGAAGAACCACTTTCTCACCGCCGAAGGTGAGCACTGCGCCGGGCCGTCCGGAGACGCTTTCCGTTTCCGGAGCGCGGTGCACCACGGGGCTTTCCGGTGCGGCGGCAGCGGGTGCGGCGGGCCGGGCAGCCTCACCCGACGCTGCGGCACTGTGCGCAGCTTCTTCCTCATGAAGGTGAGCGGCGTGGGCCGCTGCGGCGATGTTGGCCAGGGCTGCGCGGGTCGCTTCAGCCTTGGCGTGGCGCTCCGCCTCCGACGGTTCGGGGTGGTGCGGCACGGCAGGGGCGGCAGGAGCTGGCTCGGAGGACGGCTGCCCGCCCTTGCCGCGGCGGCGCTTCCGCTCTGTCCGGGCAGGGGGCTGGACCTCGGCACGGTGCACGTGGTGCTCCGCGGCCACGGTGTTGGCGCGGCGGTGCTCCACCGGCTCGTCGTGGGTGACGACGCCCCGGCCCGCGCATGCCTCGCACTGCTCGCCGAAGACTTCCAGGAGGCCGGTGCCCATGCGCTTGCGCGTCATCTGCACGAGTCCCAGGGAAGTCACTTCGGCCACCTGGTGCTTGGTCCGGTCGCGGCCCAGGCATTCCACCAGACGGCGCAGGACCAGGTCGCGGTTGGACTCCAGCACCATGTCGATGAAGTCGATGACGATGATGCCGCCGATGTCGCGCAGCCGCAGCTGGCGGACAACTTCCTCGGCAGCCTCCAGGTTGTTCTTGGTGACGGTCTCTTCAAGGTTGCCGCCGCTGCCGGTGAACTTGCCGGTGTTAACGTCAACCACCGTCATGGCCTCGGTCCGGTCAATGACCAGTGAACCGCCGGACGGCAGGAACACCTTGCGGTCGAGGGCCTTGTGGATCTGCTCGTCAATGCGCCAGGCGGAGAAGATGTCCTCGTCCTTGGTCCACTTTTCGAGCCGGCCCACCAGGTCCGGGGCAACGTAGGTGACGTAGGCCTCGATGGTGTCCCACGCTTCGTCGCCGGAGACGATCAGCTTGGAGAAGTCCTCATTGAAGACGTCGCGCACAACCTTGATGGTCAGGTCCGGTTCGCCGTAGAGCAGTTCGGGGGCGAGGACCTTGGTGGACTTCGCCTGGCTGTCGATCCCCTCCCACTGGGCACGGAGACGGTTGATGTCGTGGGTCAGTTCCTCCTCGGAGGCCCCCTCGGCGGCCGTGCGCACAATGACGCCGGCGTCCTCGGGAAGGCGGTCCTTGAGGATTCGCTTCAGGCGGTTGCGTTCGACGTCGGGCAGCTTGCGGGAGATGCCGGTCATGGACCCGCCGGGGACGTACACGAGGTAACGGCCGGGCAGGGAGATCTGGCTGGTCAGCCGCGCACCCTTGTGGCCCACCGGATCCTTGGTGACCTGGACCAGGACGGAGTCGCCGGACTTCAGCGCGTTCTCGATGCGGCGCTGCTTGCCTTCGAGGTTGACGGCTTCCCAGTTCACTTCGCCGGCGTACAGCACGGCGTTGCGGCCGCGCCCGATGTCCACGAAGGCAGCTTCCATGGACGGCAGAACGTTCTGGACCTTGCCCAGGTAGACGTTGCCGATCAGGGAGTCCTGCTGCGTCTTGGAGACGAAATGCTCGGCCAGGACGCCGTCTTCCAGGACGCCGATCTGGATTCTGTCGTCGCGCTGGCGCACGATCATCTGGCGGTCCACGGATTCGCGGCGGGCCAGGAACTCAGCCTCGGTGATCACCGTGCGGCGGCGGCCGGTGTCCCGCGATTCGCGGCGGCGCTGCTTCTTGGCTTCCAGACGGGTGGATCCCTTGACGCTGGTGACGCGGTTGCTCGCCGGGGCCTCGCTGATGGTCCGCGGGGCACGGACGCGGGTGACCGTGTTGGGGGGATCGTCTTCTCCGCCGCCGGTCAGTTCCAGATCCTGGTCGCCGCGGCGGCGGCGACGGCGACGGCGGGACGTCACGCCGTCTTCGAGCGGCGCACCCTCGTCTTCGCCGGCCTCGTCAGAAACTTCAGTGTCTTCATCGCCGTCGGTGATCTCACGGTCGGTCCGGCTGCGGCCGCGGCGGCCGCGGCTGCGCCGCCGGCGCCGCCCGCCGTCGTCCTCCAGCTCGTCCTCGCCATCCTCGGCGGCCGCTTCCTCTTTCGCGGCGGAAGCGGCAGTGCGGACCACGGTGTTCAGGTCGGGGGCCTGGAAGATTATCGATGTCACGGACGACGGTTCCAGGAAAAGCGAGCCCAGCGGCGACTGCCCGGCGGCCTCATCTTCGGCCTCTTCCTCGACGGCCGGCTCCTGCGCGGCCGCGGGTGCAGCAGGGGCTGCAGTGGTGGGCGCTGCCTGGGTTTCAGGGGTGCTGACGGCCGGGACGGGCTCATCAGCCTGTCCCGCTGAAGGTGCCGCAGTGGCTGTTCCGGTAGCGGCCGGAGCGGGTGCCTCGGCAGATTCCGCTGACTCAGCGGGGCTTTCGGCCGGCTCCGCAACCTTGGGCTTTGTTGCCCGGCGGCGGCGTACAGGCTTGGACTCGGCAGCCGGCTCTGCAGCCGCCTGCTCAGTGGCGGCCTGCTCAGTGGCGGCCGGAACCGCCGCAGCCTCGGCTGCCGGCTCGGTGGGGGCTACCTGCGAGCCACCTTTCTGCGCATCAACTTCGGCCCCGGCAGCTTCGGCAAACGCGGGCAGCGGTTCTTCGGCGACCTTCTTCCGGGCGCGGGTCCGGCGGACCGGGGTCTTGGCCGGGGCTTCTGCGGCCTCTCCGGCAGCCGACTCCGGCACTGCCGTTTCAGGTGCTGCCGTTTCGGGTGCTGCGCCTTCGGACAGGGTTTCCGGAGCGGGCAGCTCCGATGCCGCAGTCTCCGAGTCCGCTGCTGCAGCCTTGGGCGTCGCCTTGCGGCGGGTCCGGGTGGCTTTCTTGGGGGCCTCAGCGGCGGCTTCGCCGGTGGCAGCCCGTTCTTCGTTGACGGCTATAACCTGGTCATTATCCATATGTGGCAACACTCCTGCCCCTGACGTGCCGCCACATTCGGCACCCATTGGGGCACATATTGTCAACACCCGCAGGCATTGACAGAAGTCAATTGGATACCAGCAGGCTCGCACCGGCAGTGGGGTGCGGCAGGCCTGACAGGCCGGCGGGATTGTTACTGGAACCCGTTGTTTCTGACAACCACAACCAGGTGCCGTCCAATGGAAGGTGGGAGGCTGGATCTTCTTTCCAAAGCCTGCACCACTGCTCACTGGCGGTCTTAGGAACAAGCCACCGGACTGGAGTTTGAATGTGGTTCGCGCTCCAGCCACGTTTATTCTCTCATATTGCCGTTCAAATACGCTGTAATTGTGTGACAACGCCGGTCAATGCTGCCATCGGCTAGGGGTACAGCCCGCGTCAAGCTGGCGGCGATACAATCTGGGCAGGAGCACCCCAGACAAAGGACGCCATCCCATGCCACGCACTTCGCCTTCCACAGGCACGGACTACGAACAGGGCCAGCAGGACGCTGCCCGGCCCGCCGCGGCTTCGGCCGGTGCCGCCGTGCCGGCCATGACGCGCGACCGCCCCTTCGGCTGGCTGCTGGTCATCACCGGCGTTGTGGGCTGGCTGGCATCCGGCATTCTGGTGCTGGAAAAGCTTGAGGTCCTCAAGGATCCCAACCATGCCACCGTTTGCGACGTGAACCCCTGGATTTCCTGCGGGCAGGTCATGCAGACGTGGCAGAGTTCGGTCTTCGGCTTCCCGAACATGTTCATCGGAATAGTCGCCTTCGGCATCACGACCACAGTGGGCATGGCGCTGCTCGCCGGCGCCCGCTTTGCCCGCTGGTACTGGCTCGGGCTGCAGGCCGGCATCACCCTCGGCTTCATCTTCGTGGTGTGGCTGTGGTCGCAGGCGCTGTACTCCATCCACATCCTGTGTCCGTTCTGCATGGTGGTCTGGGCAGCGATGATTCCGCTCTTCGTCTGGGTCACCGTGCGGAACGTGGTCCGCGGCGTGATTCTGGCGCCGGCAGGCCTGGCCCGGATCCTGGGCGACTCCGGCTGGATCATCACTGCGCTGCTCTACGTCGCCGTAATCGCCACGATTTTCTTCGCATTCATCCAGGTGTTCGTCGGCACCTCGGGCTTCTAGCCAACGACTTATAAACGAAAAAGCGCGAACTGGCAGCTAACGCCCTCAAAACCAGCTTTTGGGGGCATCAGCTGCCAGTTCGCGCTTAACCTGCCGCGCGCTTAACCTGGCGGGAGGCTTAGGCCTGGAACCAGATCTTGATTTCGCGCTCGGCCGAGTCCACCGAATCAGAACCGTGAACGAGGTTCTGCTGGACCTTCAGGCCCCAGTCGCGGCCGAAGTCGCCGCGGATAGTGCCGGGGGCCGCCGTCGTCGGGTCCGTGGTGCCGGCCAGCGACCGGAAGCCCTCGATCACGCGGTGGCCTTCGAAGATCGCTGCGACCACGGGGCCGCTGAGCATGAACTCCACGAGCGGCTCGTAGAACGGCTTGCCCACGTGCTCCTCGTAGTGCTGCTCGAGCAGTTCCCGGCTGGCGCTGGTCTTCTTGAGTTCGGCCAGGGTGTAGCCCTTGGCTTCGATCCTCTTGAGGATTTCGCCCGTCAGGTTGCGGGTGACGCCGTCCGGCTTGATCAGGACAAGGGTGCGCTCAATGCTCACAGTTGCTCCAAGGGGTTGGTTGTGGGTTTCGACGGTAAGTCTACGGGGTCTGGCCGCAGCTTTCAGTGCCTGAGCCTTCGGTGCCGGCGCCTTCATTGCCGGCGGCCGCCGGGTGCGCGGCATCCGGGTGCGCGGCATCCCATTCAGCCTGCGCCCGGTCCCGCTGGGCGGATTCGCGGTCGATCCGGATGCCGGCCCGGATGCCGTACCACCAGGCGAGGGCGAACAGCGCGCCCACGAGGAACATCAGCGGTTCCGCGAAGCCGCTCAGGATGAGCACCACCTGCAGGATCCAGCCCAGCGCCACGCCCCACGGCTTGGACAGCACCGCGCAGGCGAGGATCAGCACCGCGCTCAGTCCGATGCCCACCGAGAGGATCAGCGCCGGGGAGATCTCGGCGCGGCGCAGGCCGAACACCGCCAGCGTTGCGAAGAAGACCACGAAGGCCTCCAGCAGCAGGACCGTCGAGGCGAACATGACCTTGGTGGACCGCCGCTTCTTGGGCATGCCCGGGCGCCATTCACGCTGGGCCTTGGTCAGCCGGGCCATCAGTCGGCTGCCTTTCCAAGCAGGATGCGGGCATCCGCCACCAGCGTGATGGAGCCGGTCACCAGTACGCCGCCGGCAAGGTCGTCGTTCGCTTCGGCGCGTTCAACGGCCCACTCCAGCGCGTCGTCCAGCTTTTCGGCGATGTGCACGTTTTCCTCGCCAAAGCCGAGGTCGACGGCGAGCTCCGCCAGTTCCGCGGCAGGCACTGCCCGCGGTGAGTTGGACTGGGTGAAGCAGAATTCCTCCGCGAGGTCGCCCAGGGATTCCTTGAGCTGGCGCAGGATCTCCTCGGCGTCCTTTTCCTTGAGCACGCCCACCACCACCACCAGCTTGCTGAAGCTGAAGGCCTCCTGGATCGCCTCGGCTGACGCCCGGATGCCGTCCGGGTTGTGGGCGGCGTCCACGATGATGGTGGGGGCTGTCCGTACGACTTCAAGGCGGCCCGGGGACGACACAGTGCCGAAGGCTTCCTGCAGGACCTCCAGGGACAGCTCCTTCTCGCCGCCGCCAAGGAATGCCTCCAGCGCAGCCACGGCCACGGCGGCGTTCTCGGCCTGGTGGGCGCCGTGCAGCGGAATCATGAGGTCCGGGTAGCGGCCGGCGAGGCCCTGGACGGTCACCACCTGTCCGCCGACGGCGACCTGCCGCGATTCGACGCCGAATTCCACGCCTTCGAAGCGGAACGGCACCTGCACCTCCTTGGCCTTCTCCAGCAGGACCTGTGCGGCATCCAGCGGCTGGGCCGCGCTGACGAGGAAGCCGCCGGGCTTGATGATGCCGGCCTTCTCGTAGGCGATGTCCTCGGTGGTGTCGCCCAGCAGGTCGGTGTGGTCGAGGGAGATAGGTGTCACCACGGACACCTGGCCGTCGCCCACGTTGGTGGCGTCGGTGATGCCGCCGAGGCCCACCTCCATGATGGCCACGTTGACCGGCTGGTCCGCGAACACGGCGAAAGCCAGGATGGTCAGGCACTCGAAGTACGTCAGCCGGGGCTGGCCCTCCGCGGTGAGTTCGCCGTCGACGATCTGCAGGTACGGCCGGATCTCGTCCCAGATGCGCACGAACGTCTCGTCGGACACCGGCTCGCCATCCAGGCTAATCCGTTCCGTGACCTTGGACAGGTGGGGGCTGGTGTAGCGACCGGTGCTGAGGCCGTGGGCGCGCAGGCCGGCCTCGATCATCCGGGCCGTGGACGTTTTGCCGTTGGTTCCGGTGATGTGGATGATCGGGTAGGCCTTGTTCGGCTCCCCCAGCACATCCATGGCGCGGAACAGCGGAGCAAGCCGGGGCTCCATCTTGTTTTCCGGCGCCCGGCCCAGCAGCTCGGCGTAGACGCTTTCCACGGAGAATTCGTCGGTCGGTTCAGAAGTCATTGCTCAGGCCCCCACTTTTTCGACAGTGATGCGCGGTTCAGCAGAGTCGGCAGGCACGGCGTCCAGCTCCAGCGTCAGCGTTTCGGTCTTCACCAGCTCGGCGTTCGCCAGCAGGGCGTCGATGACGTTCTGCGCGGCGTTCACGCTGGTCCGGATCCGGTCGCTGACGTTCAGCCCGGCGTCCTTGCGCGCCTGCTGGATGGCACGGACCATGTCCCGGGCCAGGCCTTCGGCCTCAAGCTCGGGGGTGACCTCGGTGTTGAGCACCACGAAACCTCCTCCAGGAAGAACAGCGACGGAGGCCGAACCGCCGTCGGACTCTGCCACCACCGTCTCCAGCGTGTATTCCTGCGGTTCCAGCTCGAGGCCGCCAGCGGTGACCACGCCGGCGTCGGAGACAAACCAGTCGCCGGACTTGGAACCCTTGATGGCCAGCTGCACGTTTTTGCCGAGGCGCGGGCCGGCGGCGCGGGCGTTGACCACGAGCTTCTGCTCGATGCCGAACTCCTCCGGGGAGGCGCTGGCGGCATCCAGCAGGCGGACCGAGCGCAGGTTCAGTTCATCGGCGACGACGGCGGCAAAGCCTCCCAGCGCATCTGCACCGGGTGCCACCACAGTGAGTTCCTGCAGCGGGAGGCGCACGCGCAGGTTGGCGGCCTTCCGCAGCGAGGAGCCGGTGGAGCAGATCTGCTGCACGCGGTCCATCGCCTCGACCAGGGCGGCGTTGGACGGGAACAGCTCCGGGTCCGGCCAGTCGGCGAGGTGCACGGAGCGGCCGCCGGTGAGGCCGCGCCAGATCTCCTCGGAGACCAGCGGCAACAGCGGGGCGGCCACGCGGCACACGGCTTCGAGGGCTGTGTACAGGGCGTCGAAGGCGTCGGCGTTCTCGTCGAAGAAGCGCTGCCGGCTGCGGCGGACGTACCAGTTGGTGAGCATGTCCAGGTAGCTGCGGAGTTCGTCGCAGGCGCCGGAGATGTCATAGGTGTCCAGCTGGGCGGTCATGTTCCGGACGAGGTCGCCGGTGTTGGCCAGCAGGTACTGGTCCAGCGTGTCCGTGTAGCCGTCGTACCGCAGCTGGGCGTCATACCCGTTCGCTGTTCCGTCCACTTTGTTCGATGCGTTCGTGTACAGCGTGAAGAAGCTGTAGACGTTCCAGAGAGGCAGGATGACTTGGCGTACGCCGTCGCGGATACCCTGCTCGGTGACCACGAGGTTGCCGCCGCGCAGGATGGGGCTGGACATGAGGAACCAGCGCATGGCGTCGGAGCCGTCGCGGTCCAGCACCTCGGAGACGTCCGGGTAGTTGCGCAGGCTCTTGGACATCTTCTGCCCGTCGGAGCCCAGCACGATGCCGTGGCTGATGACGTTCCGGAAGGCCGGGCGGTCAAACAGCGCGGTGGACAGGATGTGCAGCATGTAGAACCAGCCGCGGGTCTGTCCGATGTACTCCACGATGAAGTCGGCCGGGTTGTGGGTGTCGAACCAGGCTTCGTTCTCGAACGGGTAGTGCACCTGGCCGTACGGCATGGAGCCGGAGTCGAACCAGACGTCCAGCACGTCCTCCACGCGGCGCATGACCGACTGGCCCTCTTCGGGGGTGCGGGGATCGTCCGGATTGGGCCGGGTCAGTTCGTCGATGAACGGCCGGTGCAGATCCACCTGGCCGTCCTTGTTCAGCGGCAGCCGGCCGAAGTCGGCCTCGATGTCCGCGAGCGAGCCGTACACGTCAGTGCGCGGGTACTCGGGGTCGCTGGACTGCCACACCGGGATGGGGCTGCCCCAGTAGCGGTTGCGGCTGATGGACCAGTCGCGGGCGTTGGCGAGCCACTTGCCGAACTGGCCGTCCTTGACGTTGCCGGGGATCCAGTTGATCTCCTGGTTCAGCTCGGACATCCGGTCGCGGAACTTGGTCACCTCCACGTACCAGGACGAGACGGCGCGGTAGATCAGCGGGTTGCGGCAGCGCCAGCAGTGCGGGTAGCTGTGCTCGTAGCTGGCCTGGCGGACCAGCCGGCCCTGGGCGCGGAGCACCTGGGTGATGGGCTTGTTGGCTTCGAAGACCTGCAGCCCGACGATGTCGTGCAGGTCGCCGTGGGCGAACAGGTGCAGGAACTTGGCGCCCTCGTCCACGGAGAGGACCACGGGGATGCCGGCTTCTTCACAGACCTTCTGGTCGTCCTCACCGTAGGCCGGAGCCTGGTGGACGATGCCGGTGCCGTCGGTGGTGGTGACGTAGTCGGCCACGAGGAACTGCCAGGCGTTTTGGGTGCCGTACTTTTCCGTGTCGGCGAAGTCGTGCCAGAGCGGCTCGTAGGTGAGTCCCTCGAGCTCGGCGCCGGTGTGGGTCGAGGTGACAGCGGCGGCCGCGGCCGCCGCGCCAGCGGCACCATCACCGTAGCCCAGGTCCTTTGCGTAGCTGCCCAGCAGGTCTTCGGCCAGCAGGAAGCTGCCGGTGACGGGTGCCTCGGCCGAGGCGGCCTTGACGCCGTTCGGGCCGGCGGGCAGCACGGCGTAGCTGATGGAAGGCCCGACGGCGAGCGCCAAGTTGGTGGGCAGCGTCCAGGGGGTGGTGGTCCAGGCGAGCGCCTGCACACCGGCCAACTGCTTGGACAGTTCCGACTCCCCCGCCTTGACGGGGAAGGTCACCGTGACGGTCTGGTCCTGGCGGTTCTTGTAGACGTCGTCGTCCATGCGCAGCTCATGGTTGGACAGCGGCGTCTCGTCCTTCCAGCAGTACGGGAGCACGCGGTAGCCGTTGTAGGTCAGGCCCTTCTCGTGCAGCTGTTTGAAGGCCCAGAGCACGGACTCCATGTACTCGACGTTGAGCGTCTTGTAGTCGTTGTCGAAGTCCACCCAGCGGGCCTGGCGGGTGACGTACGCCTGCCATTCGTTGGCGTACTTCATCACGGAGGCGCGGCAGGCGTCGTTGAACTTGTCGATGCCCATGGCCTCGATCTGGGTCTTATCCGTCATGCCCAGCTGCTTCATGGCTTCCAGCTCGGCGGGAAGGCCGTGGGTGTCCCAGCCGAAGCGGCGCTCCACGCGCTTGCCGCGCTGGGTCTGGTAGCGGCCCACCAGGTCCTTGGCGTAGCCGGTCAGCAGGTGGCCGTAGTGCGGCAGGCCGTTGGCGAAGGGCGGCCCGTCATAGAAGACGAATTCGTTGCTGCCGGGGGCGCCGCCGGGAAGGTCGGCACTGCGCTGGTCGATGCTTGCCTGGAAAGTGCCGTCCTCGTCCCAGTACTTAAGGATCCGCTCCTCGATCTCCGGGAACTTCACGGAGGCGGACACTCCTGCAGAGGAGCCCGGGCCGGAGGGGGCTGCTGAGGCCTTGGGGTAATACGTCATCTCGACATCCTGGGTTGAGCTGGTGAACAAATTCAGGATGCGAGGACGGCGCGCCTGCAGTCTTACAACTGCACCGGCACCGCGGTACCACCTCACTTACCGCTGCCAACTCCAGGGGAGTTCGACGACGGCCGCTCATTGCTGCTGTGACGGGCTTACCCGTCCGGTTCTACTGGCCTGGTCCCCGCGATCGGTTGTGCGCACCGCGGGCCGGGTGTTCTTCCGGAAGCTCACCGGTGATGGCCGGGTCAAAGCTGCTGGCTCCAGTCTAACTGCTGTGGCAGGGGCCGCCACAACCCGGCGGCGCCCTCAGCCTAGACTCGATCCATGACTGCTTCGGCCCTCCGCACACAACCCGTCTGGTGGCTGCTGGCGCTCTGCATCCTCCTGCCGGTCGCTGCGCTTTCGGTGTTCCGTGCCATCCCGGCCGAGTGGCCCACGCCAGTGGTGCAGCTGCTGTCCTTCACCCCGTGGCTGGCGATTCCCGCCGCGCTTGCGTTGGCCCTGGCGCTGCTGGGCCGGCGGCATCTGGTCACGGCTGCTGCCGCACTGCTTTTCGGAGCCCAGCTTTTCTGGCTCTGGGCGCCGGATGCGGGTCGGGCGGATGAAGGGGCAACAGACGCCGGAGCCTCCGGTACCGGCAGCAGCGTTCCGCTGACGGTGATGAGCATCAACTCCCGCTTTGGCAGGGCCGACGCCGCCGAAATCGTCCGGCTGGTCCGGGACAACGCAGTGGAACTCCTCGCCATCCAGGAGTACACCCAGGCGCTGGAGGACCGTCTGGCGGCGGAAGGCCTGGGGAGTTTCCTGCCCAACAGGATCAGCAGCCCAACCGAGAACGGCTCGGGCAGTGCAACGTACTCACAACACCCCATCCAGGCCATAGGCCTGATTCCCGACACCCCGTTCCAGATTCCGACCTTCAGGGTGACCCTGCCTGCTGCGGGTGCCGCGCCCGCCGTTCTTGAGGTCACGAACGTGCACACCCTCCCGCCGGTGGATGTCCGTGTGGGGCAGTGGCGCAGCGACCTGGAATCGCTGGGCCGGCTGGTGACCCGCAACGGGGCCGACGGCCAGAACAACCGGGTGCTGCTTGGGGACTTCAACGCCACCTACGACCACTCGGAGTTCCGCAAACTGCTCGACGCGGGCCCGGGTGGCCGGAAGCTGGTGGACGTCGGCACGGCATCCGGGGCGCGGTTCACGCCCACGTGGCCGATGGACGGCCAGGCACTGCCCGGCATCACCATCGACCACGTGATCACCAGTCCGCGCATTCCGGCGTCGGGCTATGCCGTGCACCGCGTGGCCGGTACGGACCATGCGGCGGTGATTGCCACGCTGGAGGTTCCGACGGCCGGATAGAGGCTGGCGTTAGCCTGCTCAGGCCTGCTTGCGGATCAGCTTGAAGGTCGAGGCCTGCGCTACCGGGCGGATGACGATCTGGTCGAGGTTCACATGGTGCGGTGCGCTCACGGCGTAGCGCACCACGTCGGCCACGTCCTCGGCGGTGAGCGGCTTCTCCACGCCCTGGTACACCTTGCCGGCCGATTCCGCGTCACCAAGCCGGTTGAGGGCGAACTCCTCGGTCTGGACCAGGCCGGGCGCGACCTCGATGACCCGGACGTTGTGGTCGGCCTCTTCCAGCCGCAGCGCCCCGGTCAGGGCATGCTGGGCGAACTTGGCGGCGTTGTAGCCGCCGCCGCCTTCGTAGGCATCCAGACCGGCCGTGGAGGTCAGGTTCAGGATGGTGCCCTCGCCGTGTTCGCGCAGCATCGGCAGGAAGGCGCGGGTCAGCTTCATGGTTCCGAGGACGTTCACGCGGTACATCCACTCCCAGTCCTCGGTCACGGCCTGCCCCACACGGTCCGCCCCGCGGGCGCCGCCGGCGATGTTGACCAGCGTGTCGATCCCGCCGGCGGAGATCACCTCTGCCAGGAGGTGTGCGACGTCCGCATCCTCGGAAATATCGGCGGCGAGGGCGACGGCGCCGGTCTCGGCTTCCAGCGCGGCCAGCCGTTCCTGGCGGCGGGCGACGGCGTACACGGTCCAGCCATCTGCACGGAGCGCGCGGACGGTGGCCTCGCCAATGCCGGAGCTGGCGCCTGTAACGAGGGCTGCCTTCTTGGTGGACTTGTTGGTGGACACGTCAGAGCTTGCGGAAACCTCAGTCATGGCACCACCCTAGCGCCAACCGCAGGGTGGGCCAGCCCAACGTTTACTCCCGCGAACCGCTCACTTTCCCGAACCCCGTGCTGCCAGGAACTCCAGCAGAACTTTGGCATGGTTCACCTCCGGATCCCGGGCGGCGTACAGCAGCGTCACCTTCCGGTGCTTGGCCGCCAGGTCCCGGAGCTGCTCCACCGCAGGGTTGCCCGCCAGCTCATCCTCATACTGGGCACGGAAGTCCTCGAAACGCTCCTGCATGTGGGCGAATTCCTGCCGCAGCGGCGGCGACGGCGCCACGTCCTTGAGCCACAGCTCCAGCTGGGCCCTTTCCTTACTGACTCCGCGCGGCCAGAGCCTGTCCACCAGAACCCGGCAGCCGTCGTCGGCCGCGGGCTCCTCATAGATGCGTTTGATCGCAAAGGAAGCGCCTGCTTTGCCCATAGGCCGCATGCTACTCCGGTCATCCCGCGGCAGCGCCCGCCGCCGGGCAGGAAACAACTGCCCGGCATGAAACAATTGAGCACATGGCTGAATCAACGCAGGGTACAGACACGCCCGCCACCGCCCCCATCAACGTTCCCGACAAGCCGGCCCTGGAGGGCCTGGAGGCTGCCCTTACGCAGCGCTGGCTCGAGGAAGGAACCTACCGGTTCGACCCCGACACCACCCGGGACAAGGTCTACTCGATCGACACTCCCCCGCCCACCGCTTCCGGTTCCCTCCACGTGGGCCACATGTTCTCCTTCACGCAGACCGACGTGCAGGCCCGCTACATGCGCATGACCGGCAAGAACGTCTTCTACCCCATGGGCTGGGACGACAACGGCCTGCCCACCGAGCGCCGCGTCCAGAACTACTACGGTGTCCGCTGCGATCCCGCCATCCCCTACAACCCGGACTACCAGCCGCCGGCACAGCCGGCGAAGAACCAGCGGGACTTCGACGTCGTCTCCCGGCAGAACTTCATCGAACTCTGCGAGGAACTTGCCGTCGAGGACGAGAAGGTCTTTGAGAACCTGTTCCAGACCCTCGGCCTGTCCGTTGACTGGAACCTCACCTACCGCACCATCGACGACACGTCCCGCGCTGTGTCCCAGCGCGCCTTCCTTGCGAACCTGTCTGCCGGCGACGCCTACATGGCCGAGGCGCCCACGCTCTGGGACGTCACCTTCCGCACTGCCGTGGCCCAGGCCGAGCTTGAGGACCGCGAGGTGCCGGGCGCGTACTACCGCTACCCGTTCTTCACCGCCGACGGCGAGAAGATCTTCATCGAGACCACGCGTCCCGAACTGCTCGCGGCCTGCGCCGCCCTGGTGGCAAACCCCGACGACGAGCGGTACCAGCCGCTGTTCGGCAAGACCGTGAAGTCCCCGCTGTTCGACGTCGAGCTCGAGGTCAAGGCCCACCCGCTGGCCAAGGCGGACAAGGGCTCGGGCATCGCGATGGTCTGCACCTTCGGCGACCTGACCGACGTGACCTGGTGGCGCGAACTCCAGCTTCCCACCCGTGCGATCGTGGGCCGCGACGGCCGCATCCTCGCCGAGACCCCGGAGTGGATCACCACGGATGCCGGCCGCGAGGCCTACGCCGCGATCGCCGGCAAGACGGTCTTCTCCGCCAAGGAAGCCGTGGTGGAGCTCCTCACCGCAGCGGACCTGCTCGACGGCGAGCCCAAGAAGATCACCCACCCGGTGAACTTCTTCGAAAAGGGTGACAAGCCCCTCGAGGTGGTCACGTCCCGGCAGTGGTACATCCGCAACGGCGGCCGCGACGAGGACCGCCGCGAACGCCTGATCGGCCGCGGCAAGGACATCGACTTCCACCCGTCCTTCATGCGCTCCCGCTACGAAAACTGGATTGCCGGCCTGAACGGCGACTGGCTGGTCTCCCGCCAGCGCTTCTTCGGCGTGCCGATCCCGGTCTGGTACCCGCTGGACGCCCAGGGCAACCCGGACTACGACAACCCTGTCCTGCCCTCGGACGAGTCCCTGCCGGTGGACCCTGCGGCCGACGCGGCGCCGGGCTACGACGAGTCCCAGCGTGACCAGCCCAACGGCTTCACCGGTGACGCTGACGTGCTGGACACTTGGGCAACCTCCTCCCTGACCCCGCAGATCGTGGGCGGCTGGAGCCGGGACGAGGACCTGTTCGCCAAGGTGTTCCCGTTCGACCTGCGCCCGCAGGGACACGACATCATCCGCACCTGGCTGTTCTCCTCCGTCGTACGTGCCGACGCCCTGCAGGACGTCGCACCCTGGAAGCACGCGGCCATCTCCGGCTGGATCCTGGACCCGGACCGCAAGAAGATGTCCAAGTCCAAGGGCAATGTGGTGGTGCCCACCGACGTGCTGAACGAGTACGGGTCCGACGCCGTCCGCTACTGGGCAGCCTCCGCACGCCTGGGCGCGGACACCGCCTACGAGATCGCGCAGATGAAGATCGGCCGCCGCCTGGCCATCAAGCTGCTGAACGCCTCGAAGTTCGTGCTGAACCTCGGCGCCACGGAGAACTCCGTGGTTTCCACAGACCTCTCCGTCCTGACGAATCCCCTGGACCGTGCCCTGCTGGCCCAGCTCTCCGACGTCGTGGCCCAGGCCACGAAGGCGTTCGACAACTACGACTACGCCCGGGCGCTGCAGATCAGCGAATCGTTCTTCTGGCAGTTCACCGACGACTACGTCGAGCTGATCAAGGACCGCGCCTACGGTGCTGCCGGCGAGACGGAGCAGGCTTCGGTTCTCGCTGCCCTCGCCACCACACTGGATTCGCTGCTGCGCCTCTTCGCGCCGTTCCTCCCCTTCGCCACCGAAGAGGTCTGGGGCTGGTGGCGGGCCGGTTCCGTGCACCGCGCCGCCTGGCCGGCTCCGCTGGAGATCGCCGACGGCGACACCGGCATGCTGGGGACCGTGGGCATTGCGCTCAGCGGCATCCGGAAGGCCAAGTCCGAGGCCAAGGTCAAGCAGCGCACCGAGGTCCTGTCGGCGACGATCACGGCGACCGAGTCCCTCGTGGCCCAGCTTCAGGCAGGCCTCGGGGACCTCAAAGCGGCGGCCAACGCGCAGGAAATCTCGCTCAACACCGGCGAAGGCGAGCTCACGGTCAGCGACGTTGAGCTGGCCCCCGCTGAGGAGCCGGCGCAGGCCTGATACGACGTGAGCCCGGAGCATTCCGGGCTCACCGGCCTATTTTTGGGCACTAAGCCCTACATTTGGGCAAAGGGGAAGCCCCATCAGCGTTTTGCCGTTGGTGGGGCTTCGACTTTTCGGCTGTCTGGTGACATCTTTGACAGTCTGGCAAGATCCTTAGAATTTCAGGTCTTCCTACCTTGTCACCGGTAGCCAGCTTCTAACTTTGCCGAAGGCTGCGTTGGAAGCATGTCACTGAATCTTTGGTTCCTGCGTCTCACTTCTTTCGAAGTGGGTAAGAACTATCTTTGTCCTCCTGTTGCAGATGCGCAAGAGCCCCGGCAGAACTACTCTGATGTAGTTCTGCCGGGGCTCAAGCGGTCAGTCGAAGGCAGGGCTTTCAGTCCGGCTGCGCTTGATCTCAAAGAAGTGCGGGTAGGACGCGAGCGTGACTGACGCGTCCCAGATCTTCCCGGCTTCCTCGCCGCGGGGAATGCGGGTGAGGACGGGTCCGAAGAACGCGGTGCCGTTGAAGGCGACGACGGGGGTTCCGACGTCCTGGCCCACCAGGGAGATGCCCTTTTCGTGGCTGGCACGCAGTTGGGGGTCGTACTCGTCGGAGCCGGCGGCGGCTGCCAGCTCGGCGGGGAGGCCGCAGTCGGCCAGGGACTTGCTGATGACGATCGAGAAGTCCTTCTCCCCGCCGTCATGGATCTGCGATCCCATGGCGTCGTACAGCGGCTTGACCACGTGGTCACCGTGCTGTTCCTGTGCGGCGATGATGACCCGGACCGGCCCCCAGGCCTTGTCCATGGCCTCGCGGTACTTGGGATCAAGGTCGCGGCCTTCGTTCAGCACGGACAGGCTCATGACGTGCCACTCCGTCTGGATGTTGCGGACGCCTTCCACCTCGCCGATCCAGCGGGAGGTAATCCAGGCGAACGGGCAGAGGGGGTCAAACCAGAAGTCGGCCTTGTGGGCGGCGGTTTCAGACACAGCAAATCTCCTCAGGGAAGTCTTCGGGGTGTGGCGCGCCGCAAAGCCTTACTCGCAGGGCACGCTTAAGCAACAGCGATGGATCAGGCCGTTTTATTCCGGAAAGGCGGATCAATCCGGCTAAGCGGACTTGTTCCGCCGCTTGGCCACGACGTCGTGCGTGATCATGGTGGGCTGAGCCTTCTTGCCCACCACGTCGGCCGTGATGACCACACTGGCAATGTCGTCCCTGCTGGGCAGGTCGAACATCACCGGGAGAAGGACTTCCTCCATGATGGCGCGCAGTCCGCGGGCTCCGGTTCCGCGTTCCAGGGCTTGGTCTGCAATCAGGTCCAGGGCATCGTCGTCGAACACCAGCTCCACGCCGTCCAGCTGGAACATCTTCTGGTACTGCTTGACCAGGGCGTTCTTGGGCGTGGAGAGGATCTGGATCAGGGCGGGGCGGTCCAGGTTGGAGACAGTGGTGATGACCGGCAGGCGGCCGATGAACTCCGGAATAAGTCCGAACTTCAAAAGGTCTTCCGGCATGACTTCGCCGTAGGAGTCGGTGTTCTTGACCTCGTTCAGGGGGGCTCCGAAGCCGATGCCCTTGCGGCCGGAGCGGGAACCGATGATGTCCTCCAGGCCGGCGAAGGCGCCGGCAACGATAAAGAGGACGTTCGTGGTGTCGATCTGGATGAATTCCTGGTGCGGGTGCTTGCGGCCGCCCTGCGGCGGAACCGAGGCAACCGTTCCTTCGAGGATCTTCAGCAGGGCCTGCTGCACGCCCTCGCCGGAGACATCGCGGGTGATCGAGGGGTTTTCGCTCTTGCGCGAGATTTTGTCGATCTCGTCGATGTAGATGATGCCCTGTTCGGCCTTCTTGACGTCATAGTCGGCGGCCTGGATGAGCTTGAGGAGGATGTTCTCCACGTCTTCGCCCACATACCCGGCTTCGGTCAGCGCGGTGGCGTCGGCGACGGCGAAGGGGACGTTCAGCCGGCGCGCCAGGGTCTGCGCAAGGTAGGTTTTGCCGCAGCCTGTCGGGCCTATCAGGAGAATGTTGGACTTCGCGATTTCAACGTCGTCGTGGTGGACGCCGTCGGCCAGCGTGCCGCTCTTGGGCGCGTGTCCGGCCTGGATCCGCTTGTAGTGGTTGTAGACCGCAACGGCGAGGGAACGCTTGGCCGGTTCCTGGCCAATGACGTACTCCTGCAGGAAGTCAAAGATTTCGCGGGGCTTGGGCAGTTCGAAACTGCCCAGATCGGCGACCTCTGCGAGTTCTTCCTCGATAATCTCGTTACAGAGCTCGATGCACTCGTCGCAGATGTAGACGCCGGGCCCGGCAATGAGCTTGCGTACCTGCTTCTGGCTCTTGCCGCAGAAAGAGCACTTGAGCAGATCCGCGCTCTCGCCAATCCGAGCCATATGTGAACCCCTTAGTATCTTGCCGCAAGGGCAGCTTTGCACCGGTTGTTTCTAACCACGGCCGGGATCCGGCAATGATTTACATCCACTCTAGGTCACATTCGGCCCAAGGGGTGGAAACCGGGCGCCGGTGCGGTTCAAAAATCTAAACCGCACCGGCGACCGTTACTGCTGTTTACCCGGCATGTGCCCGCATTTAGCGGGCAAGTGCCTGCGGCTTGATCTTGCGGGAATCAAGCACCTGGTCGATCAGACCGTAATCCTGGGCCTCGGCGGCGGTGAGGATCTTGTCGCGCTCGATGTCGTTGTTGACCTGTTCCGGCGTCCGGCCGGAGTGCTTGGCCAGGGTGTCCTCCAGCCAAGTCCGCATGCGCATGACTTCGGCCGCCTGGATCTCCAAGTCGGAGGCCTGTCCGCCCTGGCCGCCGGACAGCGCCGGCTGGTGGATCAGGACGCGGGCGTTGGGAAGTGCGAGCCGCTTGCCCGGTGTTCCCGCGGCCAGCAGCACGGCCGCAGCACTTGCCGCCTGGCCCAGGCACACGGTCTGGATCTCAGGGCGGATGTACTGCATGGTGTCGTAGATCGCGGTCATGGCCGTGAAGGAGCCGCCCGGCGAGTTGATGTAGAGGGTGATGTCACGGTCCGGGTCCGTGGACTCCAGTACCAGCAACTGCGCCATGATGTCATCGGCAGAGGCGTCGTCCACCTGGACTCCGAGGAAGATGATGCGGTCCTCGAAGAGCTTGGTGTAGGGATCCTGGCGCTTGAAGCCATACGGCGTGCGCTCCTCGAACTGCGGCAGGACGTAGCGGCTTGTCGGCAGGTTACCGGCAGACGATCCGAAATTGTAGTTCATGTTCATTGCTCCTGGATTCAGTTCTGTCTTGGTGCCGATTTAGCTCTGGCCGTTGGATGACGCGTTCTGGGTTCCGCCGCCGCCTGCGACAGATCCTGCGTGTGCCGAGATCTTGTCGAAGAAGCCGTATTCCAGCGCCTCCGTGGCCGTGAACCACTTGTCGCGGTCGTTGTCCTTGAGGATGGTTTCCACGGTCTGGCCGGTCTGGTCCGCCGTGAGCTCGGCCATGACCTTCTTCATGTGCAGGATCAGCTCGGCCTGGATCTTGATGTCCGAAGCCGTGCCGCCGATGCCGCCGGAGGGCTGGTGCATCAGGATGCGGGCGTTCGGGGTGGCGTAGCGCTTGCCCTTGGTGCCGGAGGACAGCAGGAACTGTCCCATGGAGGCCGCCAGGCCGGTGGCGACGGTAACGACGTCATTGGGGATGAACTGCATGGTGTCGTAGATGGCCATGCCGGCCGTCACCGAGCCGCCGGGCGAGTTGATGTAGAGGTAGATGTCCTTGTTGGGATCCTCGGCGGAAAGCAGCAGCAGCTGTGAGCAGATGGCGTTCGCGTTCTCGTCGCGGACCTCGGAGCCAAGCCAGATGATGCGCTCTTTCAGCAGGCGGTTGTAGATGTAGTTGTCCTGGGCTGCAGGATCGACGGTTGCCATGCGGGGGGCCGCTGCTTGCTGTGACATGTGTACTTACCTCTCGCTGGTGACGGTGACATCACTGAACGACATCACTGAACTTCA
Organism: Arthrobacter sp. UC242_113; assembly: GCF_044054585.1. Classification (NCBI taxonomy): domain Bacteria; kingdom Bacillati; phylum Actinomycetota; class Actinomycetes; order Micrococcales; family Micrococcaceae; genus Arthrobacter; species Arthrobacter sp. UC242_113. Next base: position 1,806,883 of record NZ_CP171968.1, read on the forward strand.
CTACTTGGACACTAACCGCTTTCGGAGCGGATTTGTTCGTCGGAATCGCGCTGTTCGCTGACGGCGCACGATTGCCAGCGGGAGCTGTACACCGGCCGTTAACGCGTCAGCCCCCGGATCCGAGGACCCGGGGGCTGACGCCGCTGATGCGTGCTGCTGCTAGAACTTCACGGCTGCGGGATCGTCGTTCGCGACGGTCTCGCCGGCTGCCTCTTCAGCTTCGGATTCTGCTTCGGCTTCGACGGCAGGAGCCTCTTCGCCGCCGGGGCGGACGAAGTCGCTCAGGTCAACCTTGTTGCCCTCGGAGTCGGTAACCTCGGCCTGGCCCAGGACGACGGCCAGTGCCTTGCGGCGGCGGACCTCGGAGACCATCATGGGAACCTGGCCGCTCTGGTCGATGATCTGGGCGAACTGGTTCGGGTCCATGCCGTACTGGCTGGCGGTGGTGACGATGTAGTCGATCAGCTCGTTCTGGCTGACGCCCACTTCTTCCTTCTCGGCGATGGCGTCGAGGATGATCTCGTTCTGGAAGGCGCGCTCGGTGTTGGCCTTGACCTCGGCGCGGTGCTCCTCGGTGTCGTGCTCGCCTTCACCGTGGGAGTTCTCGGCCTTGAAGTGCTGCTCGAGCTGCTCCTCAACGACGGAGTCCGGAACGGGAACCTCAACCAGCTCAACGAGCTTGTCCAGGACCTTGTCGCGGGCCTCTACGCCCTGTTCGACGACCTTGGAGTCGGCGGCCTGCTTGGCGAGGTCCTCGCGCAGTTCGGCCAGCGTGTCGAACTCGGAGGCCAGCTGGGCGAAGTCGTCGTTCGCCTCGGGCAGTTCGCGCTCCTTGACGGACTTGACCACAACCTTGACCTGCGCGGCTTCGCCGGCGTGGTCGCCGCCCACCAGGGTGGTCTCGAAGATGGCGTCCTCGTCAGCGCTCAGGCCGGTCACGGCCTCGTCCATGCCCTCAAGCATGGTGCCGGCGCCAACCTGGTAGGACAGCCCGGAAGCGGAGTCCACCTCGGCGCCGTCGATGCTCGCCGTGATGTCGATGCTCAGGAAGTCGCCGTCAGCTGCCGGGCGCTCGACGGACTTGAGCGTGCCGAAGCGGCCGCGCAGTTCGTCCAGGGCCTTGTCGACATCGGCGTCAGAGGACTCTGCCGCGGCAACCTCAACCTTGATGCCGGCGTAGTCGGGCAGCTCGATCTCGGGGCGGACGTCAACCTCGGCCTGGAACTTCAGCTCACCATCGGTGGCGGAAGGGTCCGGAACCTCGGTGATCTCAACCTCGGGACGGCTCAGGGGGTGGATGCCGGACTCCTGGACTGCAGCCTGGTACCAGCCGTTGAGGCCCTCGTTGATGGCGGTCTCCAGGACGTAGCCGCGGCCGACGCGCTGGTCGATTAGCTTGGCGGGAACCTTGCCCTTACGGAAGCCAGGGACCTGGATCTGCGAAGCAACAGTCTTGTATGCCTCGTCGATGCTGGGCTTCAATTCCTCAAAGGGGACCTCAACATTGAGCTTGACCCGCGTGGGGGTGAGGTTCTCGACAGCGCTCTTCACGGTCTAAGTACTCCTGGTTTTGTTGGATGGGTTCTGCAAACGCGTTGTTGTGACCAGGCCTGGGGCCCGGGCCGCAGAGTCGGGGTGACAGGATTTGAACCTGCGACTTCCTGCTCCCAAAGCAGGCGCTCTAGCCAAGCTGAGCTACACCCCGTAATGCACAGGACAGTCTACGTTCATCCCCGCCGCGATTGCACATTTGACAGTTGGGACATGAATTAGGTTTAGTTATATCCGGCTTGAACAGCCGCCGAAGAAAAGCCCAAGGCCAGGGTCGGAAGAAGACCAGCGCCGCAACGCTTTCCTCGGGGACGTAGCTTAATGGTAAAGCCTCAGTCTTCCAAACTGATTACGCGGGTTCGATTCCCGTCGTCCCCTCCACTCCAAAGAGGCCCCTCGTTGAGGGGCCTCTTCTGCGTTGTCCCCGGGTCTAGGCGTGGCCCCCGACATTCACCGTGCCGAACGTGAGATGTGCTTCTGCCTGCAGGAAATTCCCGACCCGCTCCGCCTGCTGCGCCACCTCCTCCAGGCGCGAGGGCCTCGCAGGATCAATCAGCTCGGCGGTGATCTCCACTTTCCTTCCGGAACGGCGGTGGTGCCAGAGTCCGCGGACGACGCCGTCGATGAGTATGACGGGATAGTTACCTGCCTGCCCCCTGGCCAGGGCTCGGGTACTTGCCGCGCCGGGGAACAGCAGCTCCCGCGGCTGGCCCGCCACCACATAGGAATCGAAGTAGGGAAGCAGCCTGACGCCCGAAGGTTCCGTGGTGATGGCCCCGGCGTCGCTCGGCAGCACCCAGGCCGGCGCCCCCTCCACCGCTACTTGTGCAAGCTCTCCGCGGTGGTCAGCAAACAGCCCGGCCGTCCACCCGTGCGGAACTCCCAGCCACCGGGCAAAGTGGGCCGGCGTAGCGGGGCCGTACGCCTGCAGGTACGCCCGGAGCAGCCAGCTAAGCGCCGGGGCGGGATCGGCGGGCCGGAAGCCGGGAAGTAGCTGCCCGGGGCTGCGGTATGTCGCCGCACGGCCCCTGCCGGCGCCAAAGCACAGCGCTCCGCGGAAGCCCGCGGTCCCCAGCGCCGCGCGCCAGCGCGGCCACATGGTCTGGAATGCGGGCATCACCGGGTCAGCCGCCCAGGCACCGGTTCTGGCGACAATGGCGTCGGTAAGTTCGTCAACGGTCAGCTCGGCATCCCGGAGCGCATCTGCAATGGCCGCCACGATCTGGTCCGTCTGGCCGGGTGTCAGGAACTGTCGCAGCGCCGGGTTGGGCGGAAGGGCACCCAGCGCTCCGGACCACTGGGACAGGTCGGCGGCCGGCAGCAGGTGCACAGTGCCCCGTGGCCCGAAGGTCCTGACCAGGGTTCCGTCTTCCCAGAGCGCCTTGCGCACCTCGGCCCGGGAAATGCCGGCGCCGCGTATGCCCACGGACAGCTCGGCGGCGGGCATCACCTGGGCGTGCGCACCGCACATGGCCCGCACGATCTCCGCCGGGGAGGCGGTTTGAGAAGGGGCAGCAAGCCACTGGCGCCCCAGGCGCCGCGCGCAGACGTGCGCCCACGAATACTCGCGCACAGGTTCCTCAACCATCGCCCGTCGGCCCTCCCCGGTCGCCGGTCAGCTCAAAAAGGCTGCTGGCAGGACGGGCACCAGTACAGTTTGCGCGCGGCGTGTTCGGCCAGCGCAACCGGAGTGCCGCAGACCCGGCACGGCTGGCCGTGGCGGCGGTAGACAAAGTGCGCCTCCTCCCCCGGCGGAAGCTGGCCGCTCCGGGTCCAGAAGCCGGCGGTGGTGGTGATGATCCGCCCGTCGCGGACGCCGTCGGCCATCACCGCGGCGGTGTCATCCCAGAGAAGACCGGCGGCGTCCGCGGTTAGCGCGCGGCCGGGCAGCAGGGGGTCGATCCTGCCGCGGAACAGCACTTCGGCCCGGTAGACATTCCCCACGCCGGCAATCACCTTCTGATCCATCAGCAGCGTGGCGAGCGGCGTCCGCTTTGCCAGGACGCGGCGGATGAAGTCGTCCCTGCTGCCGCCTGTGTTGTGGAGCGGATCGGGGCCCAGCCTGTCCAGCACGGCTGCCGCCTCGGCGTCGGTGATGGCCGCGCACGTGGTGGCACCGCGAAGGTCGGCCCAGCCATGGTCACTCACCAGCCGGACCCGCACCGCTCCGACCGGCGCCGGCGGCCCGGCGTACTCGGCGGGAGCTGTATCGCCACTGCCTTCGGTCGACCCAGTGCCATCGGTTGACCCACTAGCGTCAGCCACTTCGCGCTCCCCCACCCGGCGGGGCGCGCCGATGCTGGAGGCGCCGCGGAACTGGCTGTCCCCGCCGAAATCCCAGGCCCCGTAGAGGCCGAGATGGACGTGCAGCACCAGTGCGTGCTCGAAGTGCAGGAACAGGTGCTTTCCGTGCGCGGACGCGTGAACCATGGTGTGCCCGTCCAGCAGCGCGGCGCCGGCGGCGAAGCGGCCCTGGGGGCTGCTGACAGCCAGCCGCTCGCCGGCGAACACGTCACCGAACTGGCGGGCCAGCCGGTGTATGGAGTGGCCTTCCGGCACTATTCGACGATCTCGCCGGTGGTTTCGTAGGTGGCGATCTTGCCGATGCGGCGGACGTGCCGCTCGTCGTTGCTGAAGGGCTCCTGCAGGAAGGCCTCGATCAGCGACGTGGCCTCCTCGACGCTGTGCTGGCGCCCGCCGACGGCCACCACGTTGGCATCGTTGTGCTCGCGGGCCAGTGTGGCCGTGGACTGGTTCCAGGCCAGGGCGGCGCGGACACCCTTGACCTTGTTGGCCGCGATCTGCTCGCCGTTTCCTGATCCGCCCAGCACGATGCCCAGCGCGTGGACTCCTGCTTTCTGGTCGGCCACCACTGCGAGCGCGGCGTTGATGCAGAACGACGGGTAGTCGTCCAGGGCGTCGTATTCCTTGGGTCCGTGGTCCACCACGTCGTAGCCGTTCGCCGTCAGGTGCTTGACCAGGTGGGCGCTCAGCTCCATGCCGGCGTGGTCGGTGGCGATGTGGACCCGCGGAAATGCAGGGTTTGTTGTCACGGTAGCTTCCGTTCAGTCATGAGCACCGGGGCGCGGCCGGGCTGGTACAGGTCAAATCAACAGCTCCAAGAGTACTCGGTGCGCTTCGCCCCAGCAGGGTGCCGCCCAGGTGGTGACGCGGCCGTTACTCTTCGGCGCCGCCCTAGGCTGGTGGGTGGCTGTCCGGCGGGCGGGCGTCACGGCGGGCCCTTGCCGCAACGCGGGTCAGGACCTCTGCAAGACGGGCGGCGGAGTCGGGGTTGCCGCCGCTTACGGCAAGTTTGTGGCCGTCGGTCTTGCGGACGACGACGGCGGGGCCGCTGCTGACGAGCACCGCTGCGGTCCCGTCGTGGTTGCGGTAGCCCCAGCCGCCGTAGTCGGCGGCGCGGACGTCAGCCGGTTGGGCGGCGGAGATGGCGGCGGCGGGGACGTCGATCACACGCAGGATGCCCGCAAGGAAGACGCGCAGCCCGCTGCGGTCCGCGGTAACCCGGGCGAACAGGAACGCGGCGCCCACCAGCGCGGCCGCCACGAGCAGCGCTCCGAGCCATGGCACGGCGATCGCGATCAGGGAAGCGGGAAACAGGCTGGCTATGGCGATCATGACGAAGACCGAGCTGCGCGCGTGAACCCAGAACCGGACGGAATCGCGGACGAGCTCAGGGTCGAGCTCAAGTTCCAGGGCCTGCTGCAGTGCACGGTCGTCCTCCGGTGTCCACTGCTGGTCCGCCTTGAACACGAACCCGATGATGACACCCAGGGCAAGTCCGGCGCCGCTGCCCGAGGCGAGGACAATCATGTCCACGCTTGACTCTCGCGCGTCAGCCACACCGGCCTGGCCTACGAGGGCGGCCGCCAGCACGGTGGTGACGAAAAGGCTCACGGTCAGCCCCGCGCCCATCATGATCCGGCGCATCACAGTGGGCCGCGACACCGGCACGGCCTGCAGCAGCACCAGCCAGCCGGTGACGACGATCAGGGCGGCCCCGCCCCCCACGAAGGCGGGGAACGGCGCGAAGGCGGTGCCGCCGTCGTTATTCCACATGACCGCCAGCGGTTCCGGCAGATCCGGCCGCAACAGCACGGCACAGACCGCGAACCCGGCGGCGAGCAACACTGGGAAGCCGATCGCGAACCGCAGCGCTTTGGTGTCCACAGCATCGAGGATCTTTCCCATGCCTTAACGCTACCCCTGCACCAGCCGGCCGGAGAGGACCCCGTGGGAACGAGCCCCGGACTTGGGCCGGGGAAGTGAGCTGCGCAACTTGCCAAGCGGCGGCGAAATGAAACAATGGCTTCACAGTGATGCAACCGCACGCGTGACCACCGTGCGCAGCAGCCGGCGGGCCGGCCCTGCCCGGCCACCACAACCTCTGGAGGCACAATCTTGCCAGGCATGAACCTGACCCGCGCCGAAGCACGCGAGCGCGCCGCCCTGATCGCCGTCGACTCCTACGATGTCAGCCTGGACCTGACCAGGGGCGAGGCTGTCTTCGGTTCCACCACCACCGTCAGGTTCACGGCGGCGCCGGGATCGTCGACGTTCATTGACGCCGTGACGGACGCCGTCCACAGTGTGACGCTGAACGGCCGCGAACTGGACCCCGCCGAAGTGTCCGACGGTGTCCGGATCCAGCTCCCGGACCTTGCTGCGGAAAACGAACTGACTGTCGTGGCGGACGCCCCCTACATGAACACCGGTGAAGGCCTGCACCGCTTCGTGGACCCGGTGGACGGCGAGGTGTACCTGTACACGCAGTTCGAGGTGCCTGATTCACGCCGGATGTTCGCGGTCTTTGAACAGCCCGACCTCAAGGCCACCTTCCGGTTCCGCGTCACCGCACCCTCGCACTGGGACGTCGTCTCCAATTCCCCGACGCCGGAGCCGGAGGCGGCTGCCCCGGGGAACGACGGCGCCGCCTGCTCGGTCTGGGACTTTCCGCCGACGCCCCGCCTGTCCTCGTATGTCACCGCTCTGATCGCGGGACCGTACCAGTCGGTGCGCAGCGACGTCACCAGTTCGGATGGCCGCGTTGTTCCGCTGGGCGTCTTCGCCCGCAAGTCCCTGATGCAGTACCTGGACGCGGACAACATCTTTGAGCTCACGCGCCAGGGCTTCGAGTTCTTCGAGGCGCAGTTCGGCTGCCCCTACCCGTTTGAGAAGTACGACCAGCTGTTTGTGCCGGAGTTCAACGCCGGCGCCATGGAAAACGCCGGCGCGGTCACCATCCTCGAAGGCTACGTTTTCCGCGGCAAGGTCCCGGAGGCGCAGGTGGAACGCCGCGCCATCACCGTGCTGCACGAACTGGCGCACATGTGGTTCGGCGACCTCGTGACCATGCGCTGGTGGAACGACCTCTGGCTCAACGAATCGTTCGCCGAATACATGTCGCACCTGGCCGCGGTGGAGAACACCAAGTTCCAGAGCGCGTGGACCACGTTCGCCTCGGTGGAGAAGTCGTGGGCCTACCGGCAGGACCAGCTCCCCACCACCCACCCGATCTTCGCCGAGATCAACGACCTGCAGGACGTCGAGGTGAACTTCGACGGCATCACCTATGCCAAGGGCGCCTCCGTGCTGCGGCAGCTGGTGGCCTGGGTGGGGCCGGAGCAGTTCATGGCCGGGGTACGTGAATACTTTGCCAAGCATTCGTGGCGCAACACCGAGCTCGGCGACCTGATGGTCGAGCTGGAGAAGGCCAGCGGACGCGACCTCGACCAGTGGGGCCGCCTGTGGCTGGAAACGGCCGGCGTGAACTCGCTGAAGCCGGAGCTGGCAGTGGACGCTGACGGCACCATCACCTCGTTTGCCATCCTGCAGTCGGCGGTTGCCGAGCAGCCCACCATCCGCCCGCACCGCCTGGCGGTGGGCTTCTATGACCTCACCGGCGAGGGCACGCTCGAGCGCGTGCACCGTGAGGAGCTGGACGTCGACGGCGAACGCACCGAGGTCCCCGAACTGGCCGGGCTCAAGCGGCCGGACCTCATCCTGCTCAACGACGATGACCTCGCGTATGCCAAGGTGCGGCTTGATGAGCAGTCCCTCGCCACGGCCAAGGCGCACCTGAAGAATTTCCGCGAGAGCCTGCCGCGGACGCTGGTGTGGGGTTCGGCCTGGGACGCCGCACGGGACGGGGAAAGCCCCGCCCGCGGATACGTCGACCTGATCCTGGCCAACATCGCCTCCGAGTCCGATTCGTCGGTGATCCTGGTGCAGCTGCGGCAACTGGCCACCACGCTCACGTTCTACGTGGCCGACGAGCACCGGGAAGCCACCACCGTTGCCGCCGTCGACCGGCTCTGGGAACTCGCCGCGGACGTGCCGGGCGGGTCCGACGCCCAGCTGCAGTTCATCAAGTCGTTCGCGCTCCTGGCGCGCAGCGGGCAGCAGCTGGACCGGATCGCCGGGCTGCTGGACGGCTCGGCCACCCTGGCCGGGTTGACCGTGGACCAGGACCTCCGCTGGGAGCTCCTGGCCTCCCTCGTGGCGGGCGGCCGGCTGGGACAGGCGGACATCGACGCTGAACTGCAGCGGGACAACACCTCCAGCGGCCAGAACGCGGCCGCCCTGGCCAAGGCTGCCATCCCCACTCCGGAGGCCAAGTTGGCCGCCTGGGAGTCGATCGTGGTCAAGGGCGAGCTCTCCAACGCCATCCAGGCCTCGGCCGTCGCCGGCTTCACGCGGGTGCTGGACACGGCGCTGCTGGAGCCGTTCGCGGAGAAGTACTTCGAGGCCGTGCCGGGAATCGTTGCCGAGCGGACCAATGCCCTGGCCCAGCAGATCGTCGTCGGGCTGTACCCGGCGCAGCTGACCAGCCAGGCCACCGTGGACCGGACCGACGCGTTCCTTGCGTCGCTGCCGGAGGAAAGTGCTGCGCTGCGCCGGATGATGCTGGAAAACCGCGACGGCGTGGCCCGGGCTCTGCGGGCCCGCGCGGCGGATGTCTAGGCAATGGCACTCAACGAACACCACTATGCGCTGACGGTCCGCTGGACCGGCAACCTCGGAAGCGGCACGTCGTCCTACCGGGACTACTCCCGGGACCATGACATCGAAATTCCGGGGCTGCCGGTCCTGCAGGGCTCGGCCGATCCCACCTTCCACGGCGACCGCTCCCGGTACAACCCCGAGCAGCTGCTGTTGACGGCGCTGGCACAGTGCCACATGCTGTCCTTCCTGCACGTTGCGGTGAAGCATGGCGTGGTGGTCCTGTCCTATGAGGACAACGCCACCGGCATGATGCGGCTCAACCGGGACGGCAGCGGCCAGTTCGAAACCGTAACGCTGCGCCCGCACGTGACGGTTGCGGATCCGGGGCACATCGCGCTGGCGGACCGGATGCACCACGAGGCCAACCAGGTGTGCTTCATTGCCCGTAGCGTAAAGTTCCCTGTCCTGCACGCTCCCGTTACCACAGCCGGAAGTCCTTAGCCAGCGGCAGACCCCGTTAGGCTTAAAGGCGACCAAAGAGCGGCCGGCCTCCCCGGAAAGCGCGGAGACCGGCCGCCACCGGACAGCAGCAAGGAGCCTTCCAGCAGATGCACAGCATGTTCACCGCGCCCTCCGCCTCACTGGAGCCCACCGGACTCGACCTGGCCGGCGTGGCCATCAGCCTCGGCGCAGGCATACTCCTGTGGCTGATCGCCAGTTTCCTGATCGCCAGGATCACCAAGCGTGTGGCCAGCGGCACGTCGCTGTTCAAGAAGCCGCATTTCCGCTGGGTGGCGCCGGCGCTGCGCGCCCTGGACCATGAGCGGCGCGTGCAGCGGGCCAACACGATCGGCTCGCTGCTGAAGAGCGGCATCGGCGTGATGATCGCCGTCATCACCACCATCTACATGCTCAAGAACCTCGACGTCGACGTGGCGCCGCTGCTGACCAGCGTGGGGATCCTCGGTATCGCCATCGGCTTTGGTGCCCAGCAGCTGATCAGGGACTTCCTCGCCGGCATCTTCATCACCATCGAGGACCAGTACGGCATCGGCGACATCATCGAAACCAGCGAAGTAGTGGGCGTCGTGGAGTCGATCGGGCTCCGGATCACGCGCGTCCGCGACGAGAACGGCGCCATCTGGTACCTCCGCAACGGCGAGATCCTCCGCGTGGGCAACCGCTCGCAGGGCAACTACGTCCCGCCCGCGGAGCCGGAAGAGTCGGCTGCGGAAGCCGAGCACGCACCCCAGCAGAAGGCCGGAGAATAGCCATGACCATTCCATCCGTTCCCACCCCGCCCGAGCCGGGGGTCCGGAAGCCGCTGATGCGCAACGACCCGTTCAGCCAGCCGGGCTACACGGACAACTTTTACGACGCCGTCGGCGGCCATGAGACCTTCGTGAAGCTCATTGACGTCTTTTACGATGGTGTGGCCACCGATCCGCTGCTGCGCGCCATGTATCCGGAAGAGGACCTGGGCCCGGCCAAGCGGCGGTTCCTGATGTTCCTGGAGCAGTACTGGGGCGGTCCCACCACCTACGGCGAGGAGCGCGGCCATCCCCGGCTGCGGATGCGCCACATGCCGTTCCGGGTGACGCCCGAGGCGAAGGACCGCTGGCTGCACCACATGCGGACGGCGGTCGATTCCCTGGACCTGCCGCCGCTGCATGAGGGCACGCTGTGGGATTACATGGAGCGTGCCGCGCTCTCGATGGTGAACAGCCCGTCCGAGGCGCAGGGCTGATACCGGCGCTGTTTCGCGGCGCCGGGTATCGGCGTCATCCTAGAGCAGGCCTGCGCCGGTACGTGCCAGCACGTGCCCGCGGTTGCCGCTGAGCCGGAACCAGCGCCCGGAACGGTAGAGCTTGTGTTCGTCCCTGCTCAGTTCGTCTCCGCCCAGGAATCCCAGGGCAAGGGCGGCGAACGCCGCTCCGGCCGGCAGCCCGTGCCGGCCCTCAAGCCCGCGTCCCCAGACGGCGGCCCGGGCGTTGTTCACGATCATGGCCCCGGGTCTGTCCGGAACGATGGCGGCCACCTCGGCGATGCCGGCCTCGGCGGCCTGCCGCAGTTCGGCGTCGGGCACGGAGTCCACGAGTTCCCAGCCGCCGCGCGGCGCGCCCACGCCGGCCCATGACTCGGTGACGGTCGACGGCGGGACCGGAAGATCGGCGTCGTTCTCCCCCGCCCGGGCCAGCCGGTCCAGGACGGCAGCGAGCGGAACCGTGACATCAACTACGGACGGCTCTGCCAGTCCCATGGTGCGCAGGCCCAGAATCGTGGGGGTGGACTCCCCCAGGATGCGGGGCCTGAGCACGCACACGTAGGCGGCCAGGACGGTGCCGGCGGCCTGCAGGCGAATGGCGCCGTCATCGATGGCCTTGGCGCGGGTGACGAAGGTCTTCAGATCGGCGAGATCGCGGGGGTCGGCGAAGCGGAAAGACTGGGTAAGGAGATCAGACACGTTAAGAACACTACCGGCTGTGGCTCGGTTGAGCGGTGCCGGGGCGCCGTCTAGAGTCAAACCATGACTGAAGCGGACGCCGGATTGCAGGCATTGCCCACGAACGACCCCACGAACTCCCTCCTCGAACTGCTTGACCTCGGCGAGCTGGAAGGCGCCCGCACCGACGAGGATATTTTCATGGGCCCGTCGCAGCGCCAGCCGCACCAGCGCGTCTTCGGCGGCCAGGTCCTGGCCCAGTCCTTGGTCGCCGGAATGCGCACCGTGGACGAGGACCGCACCGTCCATTCCATGCACGGCTACTTCCTCCGGCCCGGCGATGCTAACAAGCCCATCACCTTCGGCGTCCAGCGCTTGCGGGACGGCCGCTCGTTCTCCGCCCGGCGCGTGCATGCCTACCAGGACGGTACGCCGATTCTGTCCATGATCGCCTCATTCCAGGCCGGCGACGACGGCATTGAGCACCAGTCCGAGATGCCCGCCGGCATTCCGGACCCGGAGACGCTGCCCAGCACGGCTGACCTGCTGGGCAAGTTCGACCACCCCGTCGCCCGGCACTGGTCGTACGAACGGCCCTTCGACATCCGCCATGTGGATCCCGCCCTGTATGTGGCGGCCACGGGGAAGAAGGAAGCGCGCAACGCCGTGTGGATGAAGACCTTCAGCCCCATGCCGGACGACGCCAATATGCACCGTGCCGCGCTGGCTTACGCCAGCGACTACACGCTGCTCGAGTCGATTCTTCGCAAGCACGGGCTGAGCTGGATTACGCCGGGCATGAGCGTGGCGAGCCTCGATCACGCAATGTGGTGGCACCGTCCCGTCCGCGTTGACGAGTGGCTCCTGTACGTGCAGGAATCGCCCAGCGCCCAGGGAGCGCGGGGCCTGGCGACCGGCAAGATCTTCAACCGGGAGGGCCTGCACGTGGCATCCGTGGCGCAGGAGGGCATGGTCCGGGTGCCGACGGACATCAAGAGCAAAGTGGCCGGTGCCGTGCAGACCAAGATCCTGCAGCACCAGATGCGCAAGGCCTGACGGGCTCCCGGCGCACGATAAGGCCGGCCCCGGGTTGATCTCGTCAACCCGGGGCCGGCCTTTTTCGTGCAGCTAATACTAGTCGCGGGTCAGGCGGCGGTGCGTGACGCGGTGCGGCTTGGCGGCGTCGGGGCCGAGGCGCTGCACCTTGTTCTCCTCGTAGGATTCGAAGTTGCCTTCAAACCAGTACCACTTCGACGGGTTCTCCTCGTCACCTTCGTACGCGAGGATGTGGGTGGCCACCCGGTCCAGGAACCAACGGTCGTGGGAGACCACGACGGCGCAGCCCGGGAACTCCAGCAGCGCGTTTTCCAGGCTGCTGAGGGTTTCGACGTCGAGGTCGTTGGTCGGTTCGTCGAGCAGGAGCAGGTTTCCGCCCTGCTTGAGGGTGAGCGCCAGGTTCAGGCGGTTGCGCTCACCACCGGAGAGCACACCTGCCTTCTTCTGCTGGTCCGGGCCCTTGAACCCGAACGCCGCGACGTAGGCGCGGGACGGCATTTCAACGTTGCCCACCTGGATGAAGTCCAGGCCGTCGGAAACAACTTCCCACAGGGTCTTGTTGGGGTCGATGCCGCCGCGGCTCTGGTCCGCGTAGGAGATCTTGACCGAGTCACCGATCTTCAGCTCGCCGCCGTCAAGGGGCTCGAGGCCCACGATGGTCTTGAACAGCGTGGACTTGCCCACACCGTTCGGGCCGATGACGCCGACGATGCCGTTGCGGGGCAGGGAGAAGGACAGGCCGTCGATCAGGGTGCGGTCGTCGAAGCCCTTCTGGAGGTTCTTGGCTTCCAGCACCACTCCGCCAAGGCGCGGTCCCGGCGGGATCTGGATCTCTTCGAAGTCCAGCTTCCGGGTGCGGTCGGCCTCGGCCGCCATTTCCTCGTAGCGGGCCAGACGCGCCTTGGACTTGGTCTGACGGCCCTTTGCATTGGAGCGGACCCAGTCGAGTTCCTCGGCGAGGCGCTTGGCCTGCTTGGCGTCCTTCTTGCCCTGGATTTCCAGGCGGGCGCGCTTCTTCTCCAGGTAGGTGGAATAGTTGCCCTCATAGGGGTACAGGTGGCCGCGGTCCACCTCCGCGATCCATTCCGCGACGTGGTCCAAGAAGTACCGGTCGTGGGTGACGGCGAGCACTGCGCCCTCGTAGGAGGAGAGGTGCTGTTCCAGCCACAGCACGCTCTCGGCGTCGAGGTGGTTGGTGGGCTCGTCGAGCAGCAGGAGGTCCGGCTTCTGCAGCAGCAGCTTGCAGAGGGCCACGCGGCGGCGCTCACCACCGGAGAGCAGGGTGACATCCGCGTCGGCCGGCGGGCAGCGGAGGGCGTCCATGGCCTGCTCAAGCTGGGAGTCCAGGTCCCAGGCATCGGCGGAGTCGATGGCCTCCTGCAGGTGGCCCATCTCCTCGAGGAGCGAGTCGTAGTCCGCGTCCGGGCTGGCCATCTCCTCGGAGATGGCGTTGAAGCGCTGGATCTTGCCGTAGATCTCGCCCACACCTTCCTGGACGTTGCCCAGGACGGTCTTTTCCTCGTTCAGCGGCGGCTCCTGGAGCAGGATGCCGACCGTGTAGCCTGGGCTCAGCCGCGCCTCGCCGTTGGAGGGGGTGTCCAGGCCGGCCATGATTTTCAGGATGGTGGACTTACCGGCACCGTTGGGGCCAACGACGCCGATCTTGGCGCCCGGGAAGAACGACATGCTGACGTCGTCGAGAATAAGTTTTTCGCCAACAGCCTTTCGGGCCTTGGTCATTGTGTAGATAAATTCCGCCATGGTTCCAAATCTAGTGGGTTGGCGGTGATATCTCACATTCCGGGCTCAGCCGGCGGCTCCTACGAAACACTTGCCGTTCGACAGCGCCGGCAGCACGGTCACCGTCACCTTTCGATCGCGGATCTGGCCGATCACGCATTCCTTGGCCTGGACAGCCGCCGCTTCCATGGAATCCACCTCGAGTCCGGTGGGCGTGCGCCCTGCCGAGACCTCGAGGCTCCGCGCCGGAACGCCTGCCGCCGTGAGGGCTGAGGTGATGTCCGCCGTAGCCGGCTTGGGGTTGGCCGCGACTACGCTCCCCAGGACGTCAGCCATGGTCCGCTGCAGTGCGGCCGTGGCCTCCGGAGCGGTTTTCGTGCCTGCCGCAGGCGACGACGGTTTTGGCGAGGCTGATGCTGCCGCTGCCGCCTGCGTGGCCGCCTGCCCTCCAGTGGTCGCCTGGCCTCCCGGCGCGGTGCAGGCGGCCAGCGACACGGCAACGACGGCCAATGCGAGCCGGCCGGCAACCTTCTTGGCGTTTCCCCGGGCACCAGTGGCATTGCCGCGGAGTGCTTTGTTCCGCTGAAGTGTAGTCGCTCGCATCACGCTGCCATTCTGCCATGCGGCACCGCCAGGGGGTGCAGTGCCGCACGTCACCGGCGTTCAGGCAGCGGCTCCCGTGAGTTCGCCCGTTTCGGGGTCGAGCTGCAACTCGTCGCCGGCGTCGTCGAGGAAGATGCCCGCCGCAGCCGGGTCTTCGTCCGCCTCGTCGCCTTCCTCCCGGTCCTCGTCGGAGCCGTCCCCGGCCGCGGCCGAGGATCCGGAGACGCTGCGGTCGCCGTTCGCGGGGCCGTATCCGTCAGCGGCCTGCGGGTTGCCGGAATTGCGGATGAAGTTGGCGGTGCCCCACTTGAGATCGTGGCCCACCGCGTCCGCGTCGATTTCGGCGTCGTGGTACATGCGGCCGTCCCTCTCCCAGCTGCGCATCTTCAGCTTGCCCACGACGACGACGCGCTGGCCCTTCTTGATGCTGCAGCCCATGTTCCCGGCCAGCTGCCGGTATCCCTGGACGGTGAACCAGTTGATGTTGCCGTCCACCCAGGCGTTGACAGTGCGGTCGTACCGCCGTTCAGCGGAACCGAGGCGGAATGAGGCGGTGGGAACGCCCCCGGGAGTTGTGGAACTGCGGATCTCCGTGGCCACGAAGCCCCGAACCGTAACGTTGTCACTCATCTTGTTGTCCTGTCTCGAAGTGTCTTGCCCTAGCAGGCACTTCCAGCATCAACCGCCGACGCGACGGCTGGGAGGTACGCAATCCTGTATGTGGATAACCGAAACGATCCTCCCCGGTGCCGCCGGCGGGCCCGCAGGCAATGTAGACTTTTTCAGGCACCCGGGAAGCCGGGAAACCAGTTGCCCCAGTAGCTCAGGGGATAGAGCAGCGGCCTTCTAATCCGCCGGTCGGGGGTTCGATTCCCTCCTGGGGCACGGCCACAAGCGGTCCTGACCTGCGCAAACGCCGGTCAGGACCGCTTCTGCGTTGGGCGGGGCTGTTACTACGGTGCGGGGCGCGTACCTGCGTCCTTGCCCGGGCCCGACGTGGGAACGAAGTTCCAGCTGAACGACCCGTTATCGCGCAGTGTCATCCGAAGGAACCCGTGCGTGTTGCTGAACCGCTTCACGATGTATGGCGGACTGCTCGTAAAGGAGCGGAGGCCGATGCCTCCCGTGGACACCTGGAACGCGGTCATCCCGTCACTGACGCACTGGTCCCTGTTGTTGACCGGACATGAACGCTCGTAGTTGTGTTGTGACCCTGACAGGGTCAGCCGGACCCGGTGCTTGTACATGACGTCGATCCACGGCTTGTGGTCGGCGGCCCGCTTGTGTTCGCCGGTGTTCGACGTGAAGTACGGCTCGTGGTAGACCACCGCCAGGTACTTGCCCGCCGCCCTGGCAGCAGCGAGGTCGCCGTCCAGCCATGCCGTCAAGGCCTGAGCCTTCGCGGGGCTATATCGCCACTGTGCCGACGACAGGAACGCGAAGTGCCAGTTTCCGAAGTCCTTCGAGTACGGATCCCCGTTCCCGATGAACCCGCGCTGCCGGTTAATTGCAGCCTTCGCCGGGGCACCCGGGCATTGGCCGTTCATGAAGTTGTCGAGGTCCTCGTTGCGGCCTGGTTGCCAGTCGTGGTTGGGGGCGGACACCCAGTACAGCTTGGGCTTGGTGCCACCCCACAGCGGCGTCCAGTACTTCACGTAATCAGCGCAGCGCGGGGTGTCGTACTGGAAGTCCCCCAGCCCCAGGAACGCGTCAATCTGGTTCTTCTGCACGAGCCGGGTGATCGCCGCGCCGTTCCGGCCGGACGGGCTGTTGGGCTCAATGTTCCTGACGCCGTTCATGTCGCCGACAGCAGCGATCCGAACATCAGGCGCCGGGACCCTGGGCTTGTTAGGGGACGGTAACGAATCCGGGCTGAGAGTCGCCGTTGATTGCGGCGCCTCCCCACCGCCGATGGCGAGGGATGCAGCCCAGAGGCCAGTGACGGCCAGGAGCAAAGCGGTCGTTCCAGCGATAACACGGTTGCGGCGCATCGGGGGTACTCCTCCCTTCGGGGCGCCGTGTACTACATCGGACAAGTACGCCCCGCATCTCCTTCCGAGTGTAGAACACCCCGTGACGCTTGGCGGGAGTTCGTCGAAGTGCACGGTTCCATCGCCCGCGGGGGCACATTGCAAGCATGCTTACTAATATGGGCCGACTGTGCCTATGATCGGACTGGGCGCCGGCGATATGCACAAGCCGGCCAACCCGGACCAACCGTCAGGGAAGGAACATCCGTATGCAGCAAAGCCAGTCGGGCGGAAACCCGGCCGATCCGGAAATGCCCAGGCCAACGAACCCGGCGGCAGGCCAGCCAGGCACCGGAGAGCCCCTTGACCCGACGCCGACCCAAGCGGCGGCGGGTACCGGCGCGGCGGCCCGCCATCCCGGCACGGCCGCGATCCCGGGTTACGACGGAGCCGCGTCACCGCGGCCCGGCCTGGCGGAGCCGGAACGGCAGGTGACGCGCGCCGGTATGATCTGGGCGGCGGTGGCCTCGGCCCTGGTGGTACTGGTGCTGCTGATCATCTTCATCCTGCAGAACCAGGAACTCGTCCAGGTGAAGTTCTTCGGCCTCGAAGGCGCGGTGTCGCTCGGGATGTCCCTCTTCATCGCCGCAGTAGGCGGAGGTGTCCTCGTGGCCATGGCGGGTGCAGCACGGATCATCCAACTGCGCGCTGCTGCCCACCGTCGCAGGGTGCAGGCTGGCCGCAATCGGTAGGCCGCAAGCCGACTCCGGCGCGGTCAGTCCTCCAGGTACTCCTTGAGGTTGCCAAGCACCATGGCCCAAAGTTTCTCCGACTCCGCTGCTTCCTCGTCACTCTTGTTGTTGCCCTGGGTGATGCTGACACGGGTGCCCTCCGCCACGGGCTCCAGGCCGTACTCCACGGTGTGGTAGCTGTCCGGCTCGTCGGGCAGGCCCGACAAGGGGCTGTAGTGGGAGATGCGCAGGAGTTCGTTGGGGCGGACTTCCAGCACGGTCCCCTTGTCCTGGTAGGACTTGCCCTGCCACTCCCCCTCGAACGTCACAGGCTCACCTTCCCGCCAGGTGGATGCGACATTCGTGCCGAGAAAGTATTCCTTGATGTCGACCGGATCAGTCAGCGCCTTCCACACCCGCTCCGGCTGCGCTGCAACAGCAACGCTCGCCTCGGCGTCCCTTGCTTGTTTGTCCATAGCTGACCCTCCTGGCGCCACCCTACCCGCGGACAGCCACCGAAGTAAGGGCAGGTTCAGGCAAAGGGCTGCACCAGCTCCGCGTAGCGCTCCTTCATCATCGCCAGGACGTCGTCTCCGTCGGCGTCCCAGATCTCGCGGTTGAATATCTCCACTTCGATGTCGCCTGTGTATCCGGCGTCCCGGACCCAGGTGCCGATCGTCGCGAAGTCAATCACGCCGTCGCCCATCATGCCCCGGGAAAGCAGCGCGTCCGCGGCGATCGGAAGGTTGAAGTCGCACACCTGGTAGGAGGCGATCCGGTTCTCCCGGCCGGCGCGCTCGATCTGCGCTTTCAGTTCCGGATCCCACCAGACATGGAACGTGTCGACGGCGACCCCCACCGCCCGGGCGTCGTACGGCGCCGCCAGGTCCAGCGCCTGGCCCAGGGTGGAGATGAGCGCGCGGTCGGCGGCGTACATCGGGTGCAGGGGTTCCAGCACCAGCCGGACGCCGTGTTCGACGGCGAATGGGACGAGGTCCTCGAGCCGGTCAGCCACGCGCCGGCGGGCAGCCGCTACATCCTTCTCCCCCGGCGCCAGGCCCCCGACCACGAGGAACAGTTCTTGCGCATCCAGAGCGACGGCCTCCAGGATCGCGGCCCTGTTGTCGGCGAGCGCTGCCGCCTGCCCGCCTGCGTCCGGAGCGGTGAGGAACCCGCCTCGGCACAGCGAGGAAACCCGGAGCCCGGCGTCCTTGATCAGCTTCGCCGCCTTGTCCAGCCCGGTCTCGGCGACGATGTCCCGCCAGGGCCCGATGGCGGGAATGCCTGCACGGGCGCAGCCGTCAACAGCCTCGGCGAGCGTCCACTTCTTGGTGGTGGCGCTGTTGAGGGAAAGCCGCGAAAAGGGGGACGGTTCTGAATTGAAGGTCATACTCCTACTCCGTTGATGCGAAGGAAATCGGACATCCGGAACGCTGCGAGGGCGGGGTCCTTCAGCAGCCCGGCTTCGTCGGCCAGTTCGAAGGTCGTCGCGAGGTGCACCACCGAACGGCCCGAGTGCAGGCCGCCGACCATCTGGAATCCCGGCTGCTTGCCGTTGAGCCAGGACAGGAAGGCGATTCCGGTCTTGTAGTAAAACGTGGGGGCACTGAAGATGTGCTTGCCCAGTTCGCGGGTGGAGTCCAGGATGGCACGCGCTTTGGCGGCATCTCCGGCGTCGTAGCTTTGCAGCGCCGCGGACGCAGCTGGATAGATTGCCGCAAAGATTCCCAGCAGGGCATCCGAGTGGAGGGTTCCGTCGCCGTCGATCAGCTCAGGGTAGTTGAAGTCGTCACCCGTGTAGAGGCGCACGCCCTCGGGGAGCGCCGCCCGCAGCGCGATCTCATGCGAAGCGTCCAGGAGCGAGACCTTGACGCCGTCCACCTTGTCCGCGTTTTCGCGGATGAGGCAAAGGAACGTCTCGGTGGCCTCGTCAACGCTGTCTGAGCCCCAGTAGCCGGCCAGCGCCGGATCGAACATGGTGCCGAGCCAGTGCAGGACGACGGGCTGGTCGGCTTCCTGGAGCAGCGTGGAGTAGACCTTCAGGTAGTCCTCGGGGCCGGACGCCGCCTGGGCCAGCGCCCTGGAGGCCATGAGGATCACCTTGGGCCCGGCCTCGCTGACGACGGCGACCTGCTCACGGTAAGCGGCCAGGACAGCCTGCAGCCCGGCCGCGCCGGACGGCAGCGTGGCGAGGTCCAGCTGGTCGGTGCCGGCGCCGCAGGACACGAGGTCGCGGACGGTCATGCCCGCCGTGGCCGTGCCGCCGGCGGAGACCACAGAGCCCGCCTCCGCCCCGGTGCGCTTGATCAGCTGCTGCGTGGCGGCCCAGTCCAGGCCCATGCCGCGCTGGGCGGTGTCCATCGCGTCGGCAACCCCGAGCCCGTAGGACCACAGCTCGTGCCGGTAGCCCAGCGTGGCCTCCCAGTCCAGACGCGCCGGGGCGCCCGGGGTGTTGTCGGCGGTGACCTCGGGGATGACGTGGGCGGCCGCATAGGCCCGGCGCGATGCCAGCGGCGCCGTCGGCTTGGCCCAGGTGGTGGCGGGGCGGAGGCGGTACTCCCGGGTCCCGCCGTCGGACGTGGGAAGAATCAGTGAAGTCATCAGAGCGTGATCTCCGGGATGTCGATGGTGCGGCGTTCGTCGTTGGACTGCAGGCCGAGTTCGGCGAGCTGGACGCCGCGTGCGGCGGAGAGCAGCCCGAAGCGGTGCTCGCGGCCGGCGACGGCGTCGCGCAGGAACTCTTCCCACTGCAGCTTGAAGCCGTTGTCCAGCTCGGCGTTGGCGGGGACTTCCTGCCACTGGCTGCGGAAGGATTCTGTAACTGGAAGGTCCGGGTTCCAGACCGGCTTCGGGGTGTGGGCCCGCTGCTGCGCGACGCACTTGTTCAGGCCGGCCACAGCAGATCCGTGCGTGCCGTCCACCTGGAACTCGACCAGCTCGTCACGGTAGACCCGGACAGCCCACGAGGAGTTGATCTGGCCGATGACATCGTCCCCGCCCGGGGTTTGCAGCTCGAAGATGCCGTAGGAGGCGTCGTCTGCCGTTGCCTTGTATTCCTTTCCGGACTCGTCCCACCGCGCCGGGATGTGGGTGGCGGTCTTGGCGTTGACACTCCTGACCGTGCCGATGATGCCTTCCAGGACGTAGTTCCAGTGGCAGAACATGTCCGTGGTCATTCCGCCGCCGTCCTCCTTGCGGTAGTTCCAGGACGGGCGCTGCGCCGCCTGCACGTCGCCTTCGAAGACCCAGTAGCCAAATTCTCCGCGGATGGACAGGATCCGGCCGAAGAACCCTTCATCCACGAGGCGGCGGAGCTTGACCAGGCCAGGCAGGTAGAGCTTGTCGTGCACCACCCCGGCGGTGACCCCGGCTTCCTTGCCGATGCGGGCCAGCTCGACGGCCTCCTCGAGGGTTTCCGCCGTCGGCTTCTCAGTGAAGATGTGCTTGCCGGCCAGCATGGCCTTCTTCAGGGTTGCGGCCCGCAGGCCGGTCATCGAGGCGTCGAAGACGACGTCGACGGTGGGGTCGTTGATCACGCCGTCAAGGTCGGTGGTCCACTCCGAAATTTTGTGCAGCTCGGCCAGTTCACGGATTTTCGCTTCGTTGCGGCCGACGAGGATCGGCTCGATCTGGACCTTGGTGCCGTCCTCCAGGGTGAAGCCCCCTGCGTCACGGACGGGGAGGATGGAGCGCAGCAGGTGCTGGCGGTATCCCATCCGGCCGGTAATGCCGTTCATGGCGATACGGATCGTCTTTGTTTCGAAGCCCATGAGTCCTCATTCATTCGTGGTGGATGGACCGGGAAAGCGCATTCCCACTGGTTCTATACTGCAGAACTGCCGGGCATCTGGCAAGCGCTTTCCGAGTGTATTTATAACTGCGATAATGTGGGCATCAGCCGAGTTTCCCGATGCCGGGCCCGTTGAAGAGGAGTTTCGCCTGTGGCAGCAAGCACGCTGACCGAAGTAGCCCGCCTGGCCGGAGTCTCCCCTGCCACCGCGAGCCGCGTCCTGAACGGTTCCGCAAGGACCCCCGGACCTGATATCGCTGAGCGCGTGCGGAAAGCTGCGGACTCCCTCGGCTACATCCCCAACGCCCAGGCACAGGGCCTCGCCAAGTCGAGCTCCGGCCTCATCGGACTCATCGTGCACGACATCGCGGACCCCTACTTCTCAGCCATCGCCCGAGGCGTCCAGACCGCGGCCCGGCATCAGAACAAGATGGTCCTGCTGGCTACCACCGCGGGCAGTCCTGCGGACGAGCGCGCGGCCGTGGCTGCCTTTGCGGCACGCCGGGCGGACTCGATAGTGATCGCGGGATCGCGGTCTTCACGGACCGCCGACCAGCAGGGCAACGCCGAACTGGCCGCCGAGCTTGACCGCTACTGCCGCAACGGTGGCCAGGTGGGCGTCGTGGGACACGGCGTAGTGGGCGCCGAATCCGACGAGGGCTATCACGTGGTTGAGGTTCCCAACGAGCAGCTCGCCGCCGAACTCGCCCGGGAACTGGCCGCCTCACATGCCGGGGAGTTCGTGATCATCGCCGGCCCGGAGGGCCTCCTGACCTCAGACGATCGGGTGCGCGGCTTTCAGCGCGGCCTGGCAGACGCCGGGTTTTCGCCGGCAGATGTCCTGCACACCGGATTCGACCGCACTGGCGGTTACGAGGCGGGCATGGAGCTCGCCGCACGCATGAAGGCGCACGGCGGCAACGGCGGGGCCGGTACTGGCGCCGCCGCACCGCCGCGGCTCTGTATCTTCGCCGTCAACGACGTCATGGCGATCGGGGCCACGGCCGCACTGCGCTCCAAAGGACTGCGCGTGCCCCGTGACGCCGCCATCGCGGGCTTTGATGACATCGAAACCCTGCGCGACTTCCGGCCCGCCCTCTCCACCGTCCGCCTGCCCCTGGAGGAGATCGGGAGGCTGGCAGTTCCCGCCGGTTCCGGCCACCCGGCCGCCGGCGCCGTGACGGTCACGGGCGAGGTGACGCTGCGCCGGAGCACCGAGCCAGGCGGCGAACCCGCTTCCTAGTCCCGGCAGCAAGGCAGGTTCGGCACCAGCCACAGTCCCGCAGCAGGACATTGCCGGCGGCAACGGAAGGCGGCCATGACAGAGCATTCGCAGGAGACAGCAGGCGGCATCACCACCGCGGCCGCCGAGTGGCCCGCCGTCGAGGAACTATTCGGCGTCCGCGGCGAACCGTCACGCTGCTGGTGCCGGTTCTTTGCCCTGCCGGGAGCCAGCTTTAGTGCCACGCCGCCTGCTGACCGCAAGGCGCAGTTGAAAGACAAGTTCGACGGCGGCGGGCCGGCGCCGGGGGTCCTGGCCTACCGCGGCGGCTCCGCAGTCGGCTGGTGCGCCGTGGAGCCGCGGGGTTGCTACCCGCGGATTCTCCGTTCCCAGGTGTTCAAGGCTGCCGGTCCCGCGGCCGCCGGCGACGAAGCCGGGAGCGTGTGGTCGGTGAGCTGCTTCGTCGTCGCACCCGGCCACCGGCGCAGCGGCGTGGCAGCGGCCCTGCTGGCTGCCGCCGTCGGCCACGCACGCGCCAACGGGGCCGCCGTCGTCGAAGGGTATCCGGTGGATCCACGGGAACGGCCAAAGGCCGGTCCGTCCGATCTCTACCAGGGCACGCTGGGGCTGTTCCTTGCCGCCGGGTTTGAGGTGGTCAGTGACGCAGTTCCCGGGCGCAGGGTGGTGCGGCTACGGGTCGGATGACAGGACCACACGGACCGTAGAGGCAGCGGCAAACGCTGCCTTGGCCTCCTTGGACCGGCTATGTTGGCAGCATGGCAAATGAAGCCTTGCTGGCGCTGATTCGCGCCGAACTGCGGGCGGCGGCAGACCCCCTCCGCGGCGCCGCAGCGCAGGCCTACATGAAGTCCGCGACTCCGTCCCTCGGCGTCCGTGTGCCGGAGGTGCGCAGGGCAACCAAGGCCGCGGCCGCCGCCCACCCGTTTGAGACCCCCGAGGACCTGAGATCAACGGTGCTTGTCCTGTGGCGGGAAGCCAGTTACCGCGAGGAACGCTACGCTGCGATCGACCTGACCGGACTGCGGAGCGTGGCCGGAGATCCGCTGATGCTTCCGGTGTATGAGGAGATCATCCGGACCGGCTCGTCCTGGGACTATGTTGACGGCGTGGCCCACCGGATCGGCACACTGCTCCGGGCCCACCGGGACGAACTCACCCAAGTACTGCTCCAGTGGAGCGCCGATCGCGACTTCTGGATTCGGCGGGCGTCCATCACGGCCCAGCTGGCGGCAAAGTTCCAGACGGACACCGCGCTGCTCTCTGCCGTCATCGAGGCGAACATGGCTGACAGGGAGTTCTTCATCCGCAAGGCCATCGGGTGGGCATTGCGTGAGTACGCCAAAACCGATCCGGAATGGGTCCTGGATTTTCGTGGCGCGGAACGCCACGTCACTCAGTCCACTCTCGCGCAGGGAAGCCCTGAAAAACCTTTAGGTCAGATGACGGGGCGCGTCGTGACAGGCTGCTCCGCCTTGCTGAAAAGCAGCTTGGTGCTGCGGTCCAGGAAGATCAGGTACAGGGCAAACAGCAGGGCAATGATGGCGGCTGCGTTGCGGGCCAGCGCGAGGGCAAGGCCCAGGTCGCCGGTCTGCAGGTAGGGGAAGACTTCGAGCTGGTCGGAGATGGCATAGACCATGAAGAAGGACACGATGAAGTACAGGGCCTTGACCTGCCAGTCGTCGCGGATGCCCGTGACGGCGAACAGCGGGATCAGCCACACCACGTACCAGGACTGAATCATCGGCGCGAGCACCACAACGGCCGCGAAGGCGAGGGTCAGGCGGCGCATGAGGCGGTCGTGTTCGCCCCGGAAAATCTGCCAGGCGACGATGCCCACGGCAAGGAGCTTGCCGGCGTCGTAAACCCATTTAGCCAGGCCCCAGCCGTCCAGGCTGAACGCGTTGAAAATGGAGGCTACTACCAGACCCAGCAGCCCCACCGGGGCGTACCAGATCCAGACGCTGCCGGGCGCCGAGAGTCCGTTGATCCAGCCGAACCCGAAGCCGTTGACCAGGCTCATGGCGTAGAGCAGGGTAATGCTGATTCCGGCGGTCAGGCCCCAGAACACGAACTTCCTGGGCCAGCTGGCCCCTTTGCCCGCCCAGAGCAGGCCGATGAACGGAAGGAACACCACGGTGATCGGCTTCACCGAGATTGAGGCTGTGACAAGGACGATGCCCAGGATGACCCGCCGCGTGGCGCAGTAGTAGAGGCCCGCGAGGGCCAGCCCGATCATCAGTGCGTCGTTGTGGACGCTGGCGATGAAGTTGGTCAGGAAGAGCGGGTTCGCTGCCGTCAGCCAGAGGGCACGGTGCGGATTGACGCCGTGCAGTTCGGCGAGCTTGGGCACGTAGATGATGCACAACACCACACCCATCAGCGCGGCGAGGCGGAACAGCATGATGCTGGCTTCCGGGTGAACGTTGGTGGACCAGACCACGAACTGCTCGATCCACAAAAACACCTGGCCGTAGGGCACCGGGGCCTCAGTCCACATCTTGTCTGCGCCCAGCTGGAAGTAGTTGGACAGCGCCGAGATGCCGTTCTCGTACGGGTTGAAGCCCTCCACCATCAGTCGGCCCTGGCCGATGTAGGCGTAAACATCCCGGCTGAACAGCGGGACGGTGAACATCATGGGAAGGCCCCACGCGACGACGGCCTGCAGGGTGGCTTTCCGGGCCTCCCGGCCCCACACATGAACGTGCTGGCCAAGCCGGAGCCACGCCCGGACCAGCAGCATGCCGCCCACCGCCAGCAGCACGATGGACAGCCCGACGCCGAACGCCTCCGTGCGCATCCAGATGAACAGGGGCATCCGCCGCAGTTCCGAGGCCGGTGCCAGCCAGCCGACGCCGAGCGAGCCGATGAGCAGGAACATGGAACCGGTGAAACCGGAGAGGATCGGCGAGCGTGGATTGTCCACTTCCGGCCGGGCCGGGTCCGTGGAAGTGCCGATGGCCGTTTCCCCTATCGCAGGCACAGGCGCCGTCATCTCAGGATCGTCCAATCTCTTTTGCGCGTATCTCTTTGGCATGCTGCCCCATCTGCGGCCAAGCTGGGCGGCCGGCCAAATCGGGCGGCCAGCCAAAACGGGCGACGCCGGGGCGCGGCCGCCGCTGGGGCGTTGCCACGTACCCGAAATATTAGCATCGGAGCGCCTCTCCAAGGCTTGCGGGCGGCTAAACGGTAGGCTGAACGGGTGCCTATTACTAACGAACGCATCGTCTGGATCGACTGCGAAATGACCGGCCTGGACAGCGTCAACGACGCCCTGATCGAGGTCGCGGCCCTGGTGACCGACTCCGAGCTCAACATCCTCGGAGACGGGGTGGACGTGGTGATCAAACCGGAGGACGCCGCCCTCGCCCAGATGAACGATTTCGTCCGGGACATGCACACCCGGTCAGGCCTGCTGAACGAGCTTCCGGCCGGCAAAACCATGGCCGAGGCGGAGGCCCTGGTGCTGGACTACATCCGCAAGTGGGTGCCGGACCCCCGCAAGGCGCCCCTTGCCGGCAACTCGGTGGGAACGGACCGGGTCTTCCTCGCCCGGGACATGCCCTCGGTGGTGGAGCACCTGCATTACCGGATCATCGATGTCAGCACCATCAAGGAACTGGCCCGGCGCTGGTATGCGCGCGCCTACTTCCAGGCGCCGGCGAAGCTTGGCGGCCACCGCGCCCTTGGGGACATCAAGGATTCCATTGATGAACTCAGGTACTACCGGGAAGCCGTCTTCGTGCCCGCGCCGGGGCCGGACAGTGCCACGGCCCAGAAGATCTCCAAGCGCATCTCGGCGTCGCCCTCCGCCGTCGACCAGCAGTCCCCGGAAGGCGTTCTGCCGCCCGCAGCACAGCAGTCCGGAAAGTAATCTGCGCCACGTTTGGGGAAAATTTTGCCGAAACAGCCAAAAGTGGCGAAAGCATCCCCAAACAGCAGGTAAGCTATTTGTCGTTGCCAATTCGGACGGCCGGGAAACCGGACAGTCTGCAGGGCACATGGTGGGCGTAGCTCAGTTGGCAGAGCGCCTGGTTGTGGTCCAGGAGGTCGCGGGTTCAACCCCCGTCGCTCACCCTCACCGAGGACGGCAGTTTCTTGCCGGCCAGCAGCAAAGGCCGTACCGGTTTACCGGTGCGGCCTTTGCTTGTTTCACCACTGCCGGTTCCACCCCGGCAAAGCGTCGAAGGATCCCTCACATGACCGTTCTGCCCATCACCATCTGGGGTGAGCCGGTGCTGCACCGCCGGGCTGCTGAAGTGGAAGAGTTCGACGACGGGCTTCGCCAGCTGATTGCCGACATGTTCGAAACCAACGACAAGGCGAATGGCGTCGGTCTGGCCGCGCCGCAGATCGGCGTGGGCAAGCGCATCTTCGTGTACAAGTACGAGAACGAGGACGGCGCTCCCCCGGCCGGCGTCGTGGTCAATCCGGTGCTGACCCTTTCCAAGGTGTCCGGGGCTCTGCCGGATCCGGACGACGAAGTGGAGGGCTGCCTTTCCTTCCCCGGCGAGCAGTTTCCGCTCAAGCGCGCCGAATGGGTGCGCGTCCAGGGCTTTGACGGGCTCGGCAATCCGGTGGATTTCGAAGCCACCGGCTGGTTCGCCCGCATCATCCAGCACGAATACGACCACCTTGACGGCAAGCTGTACGTCAACCGGCTCATCGACAGGTACGCCCGCAAGGCGATGAAGCAGGCCAAGAAGAGCGGCTGGGGCGTACCGGGCCTGACCTGGATGCCGGGCGTTGACCCGGACCCGTTCGGCCACTGACGCCGCCCCCGATTGCGGCCCTACTGCGCAACGACGGTCTGCTGCTGCGGGCATGAACCCAGCACGCGGGCCATGGCGTCCTTCTCCGGCTGGGTGACCCAGAGTCCGTACGCGGCCTTCACCGAGATCTGCCGCGCCACGTAGTGGCACCGGAGGGCCTTGTTCTTCGGCAGCCAGGTGGCGGCGTCCGACGCACTTTTCTCCTGGTTGGCGTCACCGTCGGCGGCGATGAGGTTGACCGGATCGTTGGCAAGGGTCTGCCGCTGCTGCGCCGTCAGCTGCTGGGCCCCCTTCTGCCAGGCGTCGCCGAGCGCGACGACGTGGTCGATCTGCACGGCCTTGCTGGAGTCCCCACCGCGGACGAACCTGACCACCAGCCCCACATACGGCTCATGCATGGTGCCGGCGGCAACCTTGCACTTTGACCCTTTGGTGAACTCAACGTCGTGAAGATCCCGGCGCAGGATGTCGTTGCGCGTGTCGCAGCCGTTGTGGTCGGCATCCTGCCAGGCCTGGCCGAAGGCTGACCGGTCATAGTCGCTTCCGGATGCCCGGCCCTTTACTGCCAGGGTTTCAAGTGCAGCGGCGGCGTGGCCCGGCGGCACCGGGTGCGGGGGCGTCACGGGCTTCATCCAGGCGGCATCGAACACCGGCGCCTCGCTCGGTCCGGACACGGCAGGCTCGGCGGCAATGAACTGGCCTGCCGTGAAAAACCACACGGTGGCGGCGACCACCGACACCGCTGCGGCACCGAGCACCGCCCAGGCCTGCCGGGAGCGGCGCCGCGCACGCCGGTAACCGGCCCAGCTGACGCTCACAGGGGCGTCCAAGGGCGCCAGGTGTTGCCGGCAGGTTGTGGGTACACACCAGGAGCCTAAGCGAAACCACCCGTCGCTGTGCGGGTATCCACAGTGTGGAGGACAGGTGCCCTGTGGAGGGAGGCTCCCCTACTGCTCGCGCATGACCCGATGGAGATCGGTGTTGGCGAGATCCAGGAGGCGCTCAAGCTGGGCCACCCTGTCGTCGCCTATTTCCCCTGCCGCATGTGACGTGCGCGCCTCGTCCAGAAGCCTTTGGGCTTCCTTCTGGTTGGCCTTGGCAACGTCGAGGGCGTGTTCCAGAGTTGTCTCATGCTGGAGTGTCGGGTTCTGTTCCATGACACAAGTTTGTGCCCGATTTCCGCCTGATTCCAGAGAATTGCCCGGGAACTTCCCGGGAATGGGTCAGCCCCGCCGACACAACTGTGCTGACGGGGCTGACGTAGCGTTCCGGTTAGACCGAGGCTGCCACGGCCAGGACCGGGGCGGCGTCCTTTTCGGAGTCCTTGGCCGGGAAGGACGGCGGGTTGACCCCGGCCATTTCTTCCATGACGCGGACCACCTGGCAGCTGTAGCCGAACTCGTTGTCGTACCAGACGTACACTACGAGGTTCTTGTCGTTGGCGATGGTGGCGAGGCCGTCGACGATGCCGGCCCGGCGGGAGCCGACGAAGTCGGTGGAGACGACCTCAGGCGAGTCGATGTAGTCGATCTGCTTGCGCAGGTCGGAGTGCAGTGACATCTCGCGCAGGTAGTCGTTGACCTCGTCCTTGGTGGTGCCGTTGGCCAGGTTGAGGTTCAGGACGGCCAGGGACACGTCCGGGGTGGGGACCCGGATGGAGCTGCCGCTGAGCTTGCCCTGCAGTTCGGGCAGCGCCTTGGCCACGGCCTTGGCCGCACCGGTCTCGGTGATCACCATGTTCAGCGCGGCGGAGCGGCCGCGGCGGTCGCCCTTGTGGAAGTTGTCGATCAGGTTCTGGTCGTTTGTGAACGAGTGGACCGTCTCGACGTGGCCGTGGATCACGCCGTACTTGTCGTTGAGCGCCTTTAGGACCGGGGTGATGGCGTTGGTGGTGCAGGAGGCTGCCGTCACGATCTTGTCGGAATCGGCGATGTCGCGGTGGTTGATGCCGTGGACGATGTTCTTGAGCTCGCCCTTGCCCGGTGCCGTCAGCAGGACCTTGGCAACGCCCTTGCTCAGCAGGTGCTGGCCGAGGCCTTCGGCGTCGCGCCAGCGGCCGGTGTTGTCTACCACCAGGGCGTTGTTGATGCCGTAGGCCGTGTAGTCGATGGTGGCCGGGTTGTCCGAGTAAATGACCTGGATCTGCACGCCGTTGGCCGTGATGGTGTTGGCGTCAGTGTCCACCCGGATGGTTCCTTCGAAGGAACCGTGGACGGAGTCGCGGCGCAGCAGGCTGGCACGCTTGGTCAGGTCGTTGTCGGAGCCGCGCCGGACCACGATGGCGCGCAGGCGCAGGCCGTGGCCGCCGCCTGCCTTTTCGATCAGGAGGCGCGCCAGCAGGCGGCCGATGCGGCCGAAGCCGTAAAGCACGACGTCGGTGCTGGTGCGGTCGTCGCCGCCCCGCTTACCCACGATCTCAGCCAGCTCGGCACGGAGGAATTCCTCCAAAGTCAGGTCCCCGCCGTCGGACTTGAACTTCTGGTTCAGGCGGGCAATGTCGATGGCAGCGGCACCCAGGTCCAGCTGTGCCAGCGTGTTCAGCAGCGGCGCCGTCTCCTCGAGGAGCAGCTCATCCTTGCTCATCCGGCGCGCAAAGCGGTGCGCCTTCAGGATGTTCATGGTGGACTTGTTGATCAGGCTGCGGCCGTGGATGGAGGTAACCACGTTGTTTTCACGGTACAGCCGGCCGATAACCGGGATCATGGCCTCGGCGAGCGCCTCTCGGCTCATCCACGTATCAAGACAAGAATCTGACGTCTGGCTCACAGAACTACCTTCCTTGGTTCAACCGGCTACGTCTTCGTAAACCGGATGGCGGCCACTGGAAGTTATCCAGGGCATGCTGGCACCGGCAGGGTTTCGGTCCACCCCGGATGCCGTCGGACGTGCAAAGAAATACCGCCGGCTGCGAACGCAGATCCGGCGGAGGAACTTCTACGTTCACCATCCATTCTAGGGCGGGCGGAGGGCTCCTTTTGTCCCGGAGCCCGTGAAATCACTCACACCACCGGACGGGCAGCTACATCTCGCCGTACTGGAGGCGGCCAATGCTCCAGGCCGCCACGTTGCGGAGGTCCACCCGCGTTGCGTTCAGGCGGATGGGGTTGCCGCCGGAGACCACTACCGGTTCAAGGAAATGGATGAACCTGACCTGGTCCTTTCGGAGCGGGTTGTTCCTGGCGTCCTGCGCGTCTTCGGCACCGTCTGCTCCGTACTCGCCTGATGCGCTGACCTGCGCCTTCTGGCGTCTGGACCACGCTTCCTCACTCACCACGGAGCCGGAGATTATCGTCCCGTCGACCATGACTGTGAGCTCGATCGTTCCATCCTGATCGAGGCTGTCGGGGCCAACGACGCGCGCGAGCACGGCATTCAGTCTTGGGTCGGTGTCATCGGAGGACTGCACGGGCATCTACCTTCCAGACGCGGTGTTAAGTGGATGGGTTGACCGATACGCCGGGTTCTGTGCTCCCCTGCCGTTGCCAGCACGGGAGTAGCGGCCATCCATCTACGAACGCCGTTGCCGACGCCCTCCAGCGGCCTACCCGGACACTCGGGCGGGCAGCCCTCAAACGTGTCCTGTCTGGCCTTGCTCCGGGTGGGGTTTACCTAGCCTTCCCGGTCACCCGGGAAGCTGGTGGTCTCTTACACCGCCGTTTCACCCTTACCTGCTTCGTGCCGCTTTCAAATCGGCGCGACGCAGGCGGTCTGTTTTCTGTGGCACTGGCCTGCGGGTTACCCCGAGTGGGCGTTACCCACCACCCTGCCCTGTGGAGCCCGGACGTTCCTCGAGCCACTTGCGTGACGCGCGGCCGCCTGGTCAACCCATCCGGAGTCCAGTTTACGGGCTTTCCTGCGGTGCCGGACACGCGCCGGTTCCGGGGTCTAAAATCGGGAAATGGACCAGCCGTCCTTCCCACGGCGACGCATGCTGCAGCTGGCAGGAATCGCTGCCGGCATGACTGCAGCCGGCTCGTCAGCCTGCACGGCGCCGCCTCCACCGGTTCCCGGCCCCACAACGACGGCGGCCATCCCGCCGGGTCCCCCGTCCGTAGTGCCGCCTTCCAAATTGCCCCCTTCCAGATTGCCCACGTCCACAGTGTTGACCCGGACGGGCGCTTTTCGCTCCCGCTTCCGCCCGGCAGCCACCACCTACTGGTCCCTGGCGGTGCCGCTTCCGGAACAGGCCAACCAGGTGCTGCCCGTGGCGGTCTTCCTGCACGGACTGGGTGGCAGCAGCCAGGTTCTGCTGCGCGACCTCGTTGCGGATCAGGCCCTGCAGCACCACTTGGACGACGGCGGCCAGCCCTTCGGGATTGCTGCCGTGGACGGCGGCGACTCCTGGTGGCATGCCCGCGCCGACGGCAGCGATACGCAGTCGATGCTGGTGCTGGAGTTCCTGCCGTTCCTGGCCGAGCAGGGGTTCGACCTCGGAAAGGTCGGCCTCTTCGGCACGTCAATGGGAGGGTTCGGCGCCCTCCTCCTGGCGTCTCGGGGTAGGGTGTCCGGACTTCGCGCCGTTGCGGCCATGAGCCCGGCCGTCTGGTCCAGCTACGACGCCGGGATGCAGGGCGCCTTCGACGGCCCGGCTGATTTCGCGGCCAATGACATTTTCGCGCTGCGTCCCCGGCTTGCAGCGATTTCCAAGCGGATCGACTGCGGCGCCGAGGATGAACTGGCGCCGACGGTGCGTCAGTACCGTTCGGGACTTCCCGGCCGGGTGGAGGGAGGCTTTCAGCCTGGCGGCCACGACGGGCTGTACTGGCGGTCGATCCTCCCGGACGTGCTGGACTTTCTGGGCCGCCACCTGGACTAATCCCGCGCGCGCCCGGCCGGTAAGATCGTACGGTGCTGATTCTGCTCCCCCCATCCGAAGGCAAGACTCCGGCCGTCCGCGGTGACGCCATGGACTGGGCTTCGTTGAGTTTTCCCGTGCTGAACACCTACCGGGCCAAGGTGCTCGACGCGCTGGGGACAGTGAGTTCGCACGAGGACGCCCTCGCCTTGCTGGGCGTCGGCGCCTCGCTTAAGGACGACGTCGAACGCAACACCCGGCTCCACGCCGAACCGGCGGCCCCGGCGCACCAGGTGTATTCGGGCGTGCTGTACGACGCCCTGGGCTACGGGTCGATGACACCGGCACAGCGGCGCCGGGCGGATGAGTCGGTGCTGGTCATCTCCGCACTGTGGGGCGCCATCCGGTTCGCCGATTCCGTGCCCGCCTACCGGCTGTCCATGTCAACGGCACTGCCCGACGTCGGACGCCTCGCCTCATTCTGGAAACCGCAGCTTACCGACGCCCTCGGCGAGGTCGCCGGCGGCCAGCTCCTGGTCGATTGCCGGTCCAGCACCTATGCCGCCGCCTGGACTCCCCCGCTGGCAGACACCGTGGCGGTCAACGTGTTCACTGAGGTGAACGGCGCCCGCAAGGTGGTCAGCCACTTCGCCAAGCACACCCGGGGCGAGCTGGCCCGGCACCTGCTGACGCGGCGGGGCAAGGCCCCGGCAACGCCGGAGCAGCTGCGGAAGGCCGCGGCCGAAAAGTGGCAGGCCGAACTTGTTCCGGGCACGGCGCGCAAGGCCCACGCCCTGAACGTCATCCTGCCCAACTAGCTGGCAGTTGGGTGAGGCGGTCAGACCCACTCGGCAGAGCGCACCAGAATGCAGCCGGAGTCCGGGCAGAACACGATCTCGTCCTCGGCGGCGCCCTTGATCTCGGCCAGGTCGCCGGGGCTCAGCTGCATACCGGAACCTTCGGACGTGCCGTGGAAGAGCCGCGCCGCGCCCACTCCGCGCCGGGCCAGCGTCTTCTCGTAGACCGTAAGCATTCCGGCGTCCAGCCCTGCGGCGAACTCTGCTCTTTGGCCCCGAACTACTGTCTCTTCAGCGTTGACCTCCGCCAGCTGCTCATCGAGCTCGGCACGGATCCCGCCGAAGGAGCCCTGGATATCGTCCACGATGCTCTGCTGGGCCGCCTGGCGTTCGCGCAGGACATCCAGGCGCTCGAGGATCTCGAGTTCCACATCCTCCAGGTCTGAACATCGCTTATTGAGCGAGGCAATGTCCTTCTGCAGCGCGACGAGGTCCTTGGAGAGGCCGGTTCCGCTGTTGAGCTTTGCCTCGTCCCGTTCGATCCGGGTAGCCACCTGCTCCACGTCGGCCTCGGCCCGCTTCAGTTCCGCTTCGGCGTCGTGGACGGCGAGTTTCGCGGCGCCCAGCTCACCGTTGGCAACGCTGAGGGCCGCCTCAAGATCGGTGATCCGGGGATCGGATTCAAGGGCACGGCGGCGGTTGGACAGCGACTTCAGCCGGGCGTCCAGGCCCTGGAGCTCGAGCAACTTCAATTGTTCAGCCGGTGCTGCCTTGGCCACGTTTTACCTCCGCTTGATCCATCCGGCTCCTGGCCGGCACCCCGTCGGGGGTTTTCTAGACTCTAGCGCCTAACGCGCTCCCCAGCCTCGCTACGCATCCCCACCGGCTCCCAAACCTCGCTGCGCTCGGTGCGGGCCCCTCGCGGGCGTGGGCCCTGCGATGGACTTCGCGCGCCAGGCTTAGCCGGGGGTCAGTATGAAGTCCCATGGATCGCTGTTGGTGGTGCTGACCCGTATTTCGACGTCGAGGCCCTGGTCCGCGAGCACGTTGCCCAGCGCTTCGGCCGCGGCCGGGAGCCACAGCCATTCGCTGGCGAAGTGCGAGACATCGATGAGGTACGGGCGGTCATTGACCGCAGCCTCCCTGGCTTCCGAGGCCGGGTGATGGCGAAGGTCAGCGGTGACATACAGGTCCGCATTGCTGGCACGAACCTCGTCAAAGAGGGAATCCCCGGCCCCGCCGCACACCGCGATCCGCTGCACGAGCCCGTCCTTGTCCCCGGACACGCGCACGCCGCCCGC
This sequence comes from Arthrobacter sp. UC242_113, assembly GCF_044054585.1. NCBI lineage: Bacteria > Bacillati > Actinomycetota > Actinomycetes > Micrococcales > Micrococcaceae > Arthrobacter > Arthrobacter sp. UC242_113. The sequence goes on from NZ_CP171968.1 coordinate 1,840,635, forward strand.
CACCGACGGGAGGATGCCGAAAACCCGCGCGGCGAAAGCGCCCAGGGTCATGGACTCGCTCAGGTCCCCGACCCGCCCGATGCCTTCCTCGGGAAGGCCGTCGGCTGCGGGGGTCAGCGGCGACACATTTTCAAGGCCCAGGGCGTCGGCCAGGACGTCGGAAACGCCGCCCACTGCTGAGTCGCCGTTGGTGTGGACCGTCAGCAGTGCCGTTCCGGATTCGATCAGGCGGTGGACGGCCCTGCCTTTGGGGGTGTTGGCGGCAACCGAGGTCACGCCCCTGAGGAGCAGCGGGTGATGGGTGATGAGCAGCTCCGCGCCCCATTCGATGGCCTCGTCGATGACCTCGATGGTGGGATCCACGGCGAACATGACGCGCGTGACCTCAGCGGACGGATGCCCGGCCACGAGGCCCACCTCGTCCCAGGACTCTGCCAGCGACTCCGGCCAGAGTTCCTCCACGGCCAGCATGAGCTGCCCCAGGGTTGCAGCGGCGGGTGACTCCGCGGCGTCGGGAGCGTCTTCCGGTTCCGCTGCAACGTCACTGTTCACAGGTTCCATACTCATATTTTTACCCTACAGTCGGCTCTGGCCTCTGCCCGGTATATGACCCTAGGGTTGGCTGGGGAATCATTGACGCCCGCGAACCATTAAAGAGGACATGAATAAAGAGGACTTGAAAACTTTTGTGCTTGGCGGGGGCTGTTTCTGGTGCCTGGACGCCGTCTACCAGAAAACGAAAGGCGTCACGTCGGTGGTTTCGGGGTACACCGGCGGCCATGAGCGCCACCCGGACTACTACTCCGTTTGCTCCGGCACCACGGGGCACGCGGAGGTGGTCGCCGTGACCTTCGATGAGGACGTCATCCCTGCCGAAGTCATCCTGGACATGTTCTTCGCCCTGCACGACCCCACCACCCTCAACCGGCAGGGGTACGACGTCGGCACGCAGTACCGCTCGTCGATGTTCTATGAGACCACCGAGCAGAAGATCCTCTTCGAGGAGGCGATCGAACGGAACCAAGCGTTATGGTCCCGGCCGATTGTGACCGAGGTGAGCCGGCTCCCTGTGTTCTATCCGGCGGAGAACATTCACCAGGACTACTACGCCAAGTTCCCGGAGCAGGGGTACTGCCAGGTCATTATTAACCCGAAGCTGGCCAAGGCCCGGAAATATTACTCTGCATGGCTTAATGCGTAGCAGTGGCGCTGACCCCCTCGTTAGGCTGACCAAAGTATTCCTCCCTGAGAGATAGGCGCAAGTACACATGGCACGGATCTACGACGATGTAACACAGCTGGTGGGCGGCACCCCGCTGGTCAAGCTCAACCGCCTGACGGAAGGCCTGGACGCCACTGTTGCGGTCAAGCTTGAGTTCTACAACCCGGCCAACAGCGTTAAGGACCGTATCGGCGTCGCCATCATCGACGCCGCCGAGAAGTCCGGCGCGCTGAAGCCCGGCGGAACCATCGTCGAAGGCACCTCCGGCAACACCGGCATCGCCCTGGCCATGGTGGGCGCAGCCCGCGGCTACAAGGTCATCCTGACCATGCCGGAGACCATGTCCACCGAGCGCCGTGTGATGCTCCGTGCCTTCGGCGCCGAGATCGTGCTGACCCCGGGTTCCGAGGGCATGCGTGGCGCCGTGGAGAAGGCCCAGGAGATCGTCGCCAACACGGAGAACTCCATCTGGGCCCAGCAGTTCGCCAACGAGGCCAACCCGCAGATCCACCGCGAAACCACGGCCGAGGAAATCTGGGCCGACACCGACGGCAAGGTGGACATCTTTGTCTCCGGCATCGGCACCGGCGGGACCATCACCGGCGTCGGGCAGGTCCTGAAGGAGCGCAAGCCGGACGTCCAGATCGTGGCCGTTGAACCCAAGGACTCCGCCATTTTGAACGGCGGCGCCCCCGGCCCGCACAAGATCCAGGGCCTCGGCGCCAACTTCATCCCGGAACTCCTGGACACCAACGTCTACGACGAGGTCCTCGACGCCACCCTGGAGGACTCCGTGGCCGTGGCCCGCGACCTCGGCATCAAGGAAGGCATCCTGGGCGGCATCTCCTCCGGCGCCATCGTGTGGGGCGCCCTCGAACTTGCCAAGCGCCCGGAAAACGCCGGCAAGCTGATCGTGGCGGTCGTCTGCGACTTCGGTGAGCGTTACATCTCCACCGTGCTCTATGACGACATCCGGGGCTAGACCTTAGCCAGCCGCTTTCCGTTTCCTGTAGAAAGATCTTTGTGGGTTTCTTCGCAAGACTTAAGGAAGACCTCGACGCCGCCCGGTCCCACGACCCGGCGGCTCGAGGTTCTTTTGAGAACTTTTTCGCGTACTCGGGGCTTCACGCCATCTGGGCGCACCGCCTGACGCACAAGCTGTGGCAGGACCCGTCCACGCGGTTCCCCGCCCGGCTCATTTCGCAGCTGGCACGCTTCCTGACGGGCATCGAGATCCATCCGGGCGCCACGATCGGACGCCGCTTTTTCATTGACCACGGCATGGGCGTGGTCATCGGCGAAACGGCCGAGATCGGCGAGGACGTCATGATCTACCACGGCGTCACTCTCGGCGGCCGCTCCCTCGCGAAGGTCAAGCGCCACCCCACCATCGGGGACCGCGTGACCATCGGCGCCGGGGCCAAAGTCCTGGGACCGATCACCATCGGCAACGACAGCGCCGTGGGGGCGAACGCCGTCGTGGTCAAGGACGCCCCGCCGGAGTCCATCATCACCGGCATCCCCGCGAGCTGGCGGCACCGCGACGCCCTGCGGGAAACCAAACCCGCCGTGGACCCCGCCGAGTATTACATCGAATACCGGATCTGATCCTCACGTTGGGCGGCTGTGCCTCTTGGTGCTTTTAGGCGCCGGCAGGCTCAGCGGGCGACGCGTTTCAGCACCGCTGTCACCGCCAGGTCGTAGACCCGGTCGGGCAGGAGCCGCCGCAGTGCCGTGATGGCAGCGGCGCCCCTGCCCACCGGATAGCGGGTCCGCGGACGGGCGGCGGTGGCGGCCTGCAGCACCGCTCCGGCGACGACGGCGGGCTGGGTGGACGTCGCAGGCCTCCCCGTGGACGCGAGCACGGCGGCCATCTCCCTGGCCTGGGCCGCGTACGGCCCGCCGCCCGAGCTGGCCAGCAGCCCCTCGGCCGCAATCCCGCCCCACTCCGTAACGGTGCTGGCGGGCTCGATGATGGACACACTGATCCCGTGCGGCTTCAGTTCCAGCCGCAGCGCGTCACTGAGGCCTTCCACCGCGAACTTGGTGGCGTGGTACCAGGTGCCGAGCGGCTCATAGAACTTGCCTCCAATGGAGGAAATGTTGATGATCCTGCCCCGCTTGGCAGTCCTCATGGAGGGCAGGACCAGCTGCGTCATCCGCGCCAGGCCGAAGACGTTCACGTCGAACTGCCGGCGGCCTTCCGCCAACTCCATCTCCTCCAGCGCACCGAAGGAGCCGAACCCGGCGTTGTTCACCAGGACGTCGATCCGCCCCTTCTCCCGGGTGACCGTGGCCACCAGGCCCTGCATGGACGCGTCATCCGTGACATCCAGCGGCAGGACGCGTATCCCCTGCACCTTGAGCGGTTCCATCCTTTCCACCCGCCTGGCTCCTGCGTAGACAATGAATCCGCTGGAGCTGAGGAGCTTCGCCGACTCGAAGCCGATTCCGGTGGAGGCTCCGGTGACAATCGCTACGGGCTGGGACACTCGGCACTCCTCGGGATAAACCGGCCAGGGGCGGTTCGTCGTCGTCTAGAACGGCTGGAGCCGGACGCAGAACGGCCGGCACCTCCCAGAGTATCCGGGAGGGCCGGCCGTTCCTGCGTTATGCCGAGGGTGTGGCTAGTGGGTGTCCACTGCCTCGACCTCGGACTTGTCCTCGCCCCATAGCGTGTGGAACGTACCCTCAGCGTCGACGCGGCCGTAGGTGTGCGCACCGAACAGGTCGCGCTGGCCCTGGATGACCGCGGCGGCTAGGCGCTTGCGGCGCAGGCCGTCGTAGTAGGCCAGCGAGGAGGAGAACACCGGAACCGGGATGCCGAGCTGCACGGCGGTGGCCACCACGCGGCGCCAGGCCGGGAGTGCTTCGGCGATGGCCTTGGTGAAGGCCGGGGCGAACAGCAGGTTGGCCGGCTTCTGCTCGGCGGCGTAGGCCTTGGTGATTTCCTTGAGCAGCTCTGCACGGATGATGCAGCCGCCGCGCCACAGCGAGGCGATCTCGTCCAGCTTGAGGTCCCAGCCGTATTCCTTGGCGGAGGAAGTCAGCATGTCCAGACCCTGGGCGTAGGAGACCAGCTTGGAGGCGTACAGTGCCTGGCGGACGTCCTCGACGAAGTTCTCGGGGATCTCGACGGCGATCTCCTCGCCGGCCAGCAGCTCCTGGCCGAGTTTGCGCTGCTCCGCCTGGGAGGACAGGGCCCGGGCGAAAACAGATTCGGCGATGCCTGAAACCGGGGAGCCCAGTTCGAGCGCGGAGATGACCGTCCAGCGGCCGGTGCCCTTCTGGCCAGCAGCGTCCACGACGACGTCGACGAACGGCTTGCCGGTCTTGGCGTCCACATGGCCGAGGACCTCGGCCGAGATTTCGATCAGGAATGAGGCGAGCTCGCCCTTGTTCCAGTCGGCGAAGATCTTGGACTGTTCGGCAGGCTCGATGCCGGCGCCGGAGCGCAGGAGGTCGAAGGCTTCGCCGATGACCTGCATGTCGGCGTATTCGATGCCGTTGTGCACCATCTTGACGAAGTGGCCGGCGCCGTCGGTGCCGATCCAGGCGCAGCACGGCTGGCCGTCAACCTTGGCGGAAATCTTTTCCAGCAGCGGGCCGAGGGCGTCGTAGGACTCCTTTGAGCCGCCGGGCATGATGGACGGGCCGTTGAGGGCGCCTTCCTCACCGCCCGAGACGCCAACGCCCACGAAGTGCAGGTCCTTCTCGGCCAGCGCGGATTCCCGGCGGCGGGTGTCCTCGTAGTGCGAGTTGCCGGCGTCGATCACGATGTCGCCCGGTTCCAGCAGCGGAACCAGCTGGTCGATGACGGCGTCAACCGGCTTGCCGGCCTTGACCATGATGAGCACGCGGCGCGGCTTCTCCAGGGAGTCCACCAGCTCCTGCAGCGTTTCGGTGCGCACGAAGTCGCCGTCCGTGCCGTGTTTTTCGAGGAGGGCGTCGGTCTTCTCAACCGAGCGGTTGTGCAGGGCAACGGTGAAGCCGTTGCGGGCCAGGTTGCGGGCGAGGTTGGCGCCCATCACCGCGAGGCCGGTGACACCGATGTGTGCTGACATCAAAAACTCCAATTCAGTGTGTGCAACATGTGTGCATTGCGTCCGCGGGTGCCGCGGAACATGCTTTTAGAAAAGTGGGCTGTGAATAAAGCATATATATTCGACGACGAGTGCGAAAGCGGGTGACCACTCCTTGGACGCCAGCCGCGCCATAAAGAGTCTATGACGTGCCCCTCCGGGGGCGTCCAGACTCCTCCGGGCTGCGGGGAACAAAGCCTGCCGGCCCGATTATGCTTACCACTATGTCAACCAGCCTCCACCACCGTGCCGTCGAGCACCTGGGTACCAGAATCGTCGACGGCAGCCTCCCGCCAGGGCATGTGATGCTGGCGGAGCAGTTGGAGGACGAACTGCAGGTGTCCCGGTCCGTGATCCGGGAAGCTGTCCGCGTGCTGCAGTCGCTAGGCCTGGTGGAGACCACCAAGCGCGTAGGCATCAAGGTCCTGCCGGCGCACCGCTGGAACCCGTTCGATCCGCTCGTCATCCGCTGGCGGCTGGCCGGGGAAGGGCGCGGGGCCCAGCTGCGGTCCCTCGCGGAGCTCCGCTCCGCCGTCGAGCCCGTGGCCGCCGAACTCGCAGCGGCCAACGCACCGCAGGAGCTGCGGCAGGAACTGCTCGACGTGGCACTGGCCATGCGCGACGCCGGCCAGGCCGGCGACGTGCCGCGCTTCCTGGAACTGGACATCCAGTTCCACTCCCTGCTGCTCAGCGGCTCCGGCAACGAGATGTTTGCGAACCTCGTGGGCCAGGTGGCCGAAACCCTCACCGGCCGCACGGTGCACGGCCTCATGCCCGACCGGCCCCGGGACCTCACGCTGCAGTGGCACCTGGATGTGGCCGAAGCCATCTTTGGGGGCAACGCAGCGGAGGCCCGCGAGGCGTCGAGCAGGATCATGCGCCGCACCATCTCGGAAATGGAGCCCGTCTGGGTCGAGCAGCCGAGGGTATTCGTTCCGCTGCAGCGGCGGACGCAGTCCGCCTAGCAGGTTTAGCCGGCGAAGTTGAGGAGGACTTTGCCGGATTGGGCGGAGTTGCGGGCGATGTCGAAGGCTTCGAGGGCGTCGGTGACAGGGTAGTCGTGGGTGATGACCGGGCCGATGGTGAGGGTGCCGTCGGCGAGGGCGGTGATGACCTCGTCGATTTCGTCGTTGAACCGGAACGAGCCGCGCAGGTCCAGTTCCCGGGTGATGGCCAGGGAGATCAGGACCGGCTGCGCGCCGGTGGGCAGCAGCCCGACCATGACCACGGTCCCGCCCCGGGCCGCGCCCTGGATCGCGGAGGCCAGGCCGTGGTGGTTCCCGGAGGATTCAATCACGACGTCGGCCTGCACCCTGGCGATCGCCTCACCATCGGCAGCGTTCAGGACCTCGTCCGCGCCCACCGCGGTCGCGATCTCCAACGGTTTGGCGTGCATGTCCACCGCGACGATCCGGGCCGCTCCGGCACGTTTGAGGACCGCGACCACGAGCGCCCCGATCGGGCCGGACCCGATCACCAGCGCGGTCTTGCCGGCCACGTCCCCGGCCCGGGCCACCGCGTGCCACGCCACGGACGCCGGCTCAATCAGGGCGGCGGTGCGCAGGTCCAGGGTTTCGGGCAGGGCCCGGAGCATCCTCACCGGCAGGTTCACGTACCGGCTGAACGCCCCGTCCGTGTGCGGGAACCGCGCCGCGGACCCCAGATACGTGCACCCCGGGGACAGGTTCGGCCGGTCCGCCGGGTACCGTGGGGCGTCCGGGCCCGCGCCGGGTCCCGGGGTGGCCGGGTGCACCGCCACCGGGGTGCCCGCTCGCGGGCCGGAACCGTCCGCCGCGGCCCTGACCACCCGGCCGCTGATCTCATGGCCCAGCACCAAAGGCGCCTTCAGGATCGACTCGCCCGCCGCGCCGTGCAGCCAGTAATGCAGGTCCGACCCGCAAATCCCCCCGTACAGCACCTCGACCACGGCCTCGTCCGGGGCCGGGGCCTGCAGCGGGACATCATCGATCCGCAGGTCCCCCTTCGCGTGCGCGACCACCGCCGGACCCGAGACCGGCAGTTCCGTTTCTGCCGCTGCTGCCGTTTCTGCCGCTGCTGCTGTTGTTGAAGTTGTTGTGTGTGTCATCAGACCACCACCGTCATTCCGCCGTCGATAAAGATCGTCTGCCCGTTCACGAAATCAGACCCACTGGAGGCCAGCCACACCGCCGGGCCCGCCAGGTCCTGGACCGTGCCCCACCGCGCGGCCGGGGTCCGGCCCAGGATCCAGGAATTGAACTGCTCATCATCCACCAGGTTCTGCGTCATCTCGGTATGGATATACCCCGGCGCGATCCCGTTGATCTGCAACCCCGCAGCAGCCCATTCCGCGGTCATCGCCCGCGTCAGGTTCCGCAACCCGCCCTTCGCCGCCACATACGGGGCGATCGTGGGCCGGGCCAGGTCCGTCTGCACCGAACAGATATTGATGATCTTCCCGTGACCCCTCGGAATCATGTGCCGGGCCGCTTCCCTCCCGACCAGGAACGCGCTGGTCAGGTCCGTGGAGATCACCCGCTCCCAGTCCTTCACGTCCAGCTCCAGCATCGGCACCCGGTGCTGGATCCCGGCGTTGTTCACCAGGATCTCCAACGGGCCCACCTGCTCCTCAACCCACGCCACACCGGCCGCGGCAGCAGCATCGTCCGTGACATCAAACGCCACACTGTGCACCCGGCCCGGCGCGTACTCAGCGGCCATCACCGCCTCCGCAGCCTTCAACCGCTCAGCATTGACACCGTTCAACACCACCGTCGCACCCGCATCAGCCAACGCCCGCGCCAACGCATTACCAATCCCCCGGCTCGAACCAGTCACCAAGGCAACCCGCCCGGTCAAATCAAAAAGTGAAGTCATGAAGAGGTCCCTTCTGCGGCGCTCACGGCGCCCGTCCTGCTGAGATTTGAAATGGTTTGCCGCACCACGGCCAGGTCCTGGTCCCCCAGGCCCTGGCGTTTCAGTTCGGCATAAAGTTCCACGCCGGCCCGCGCCATCGGGACGGCGGTCCCGGCGGCGTCGGCCGACTCCACGACGAAGGACAGGTCCTTGTGCATGAACTTTGCCGGGCCGGTGGGGGTGTAGTCCTTCCGGGCCATCCGCGGCCCCACCTGGTCCAGGACGCGGCTGCCGGCGAGGCCGCCGGACAGGACCTCGTAGAGGGCCGCGACATCGACGCCTGACCGTTCGGCGAGTTCGGCCGCTTCGGCGAGTGCCGCCGTCGTCGTTCCGACCACCAACTGGTTGCACGCCTTAGCCAGCGATCCGGCACCGAGCGGACCCAGGAGCCGCACGATGGTGCCCATGGCCTCGAAAAGCGGAAGCAGCCGGCGGAAGTCGGCGTCGCGGTCCGCGCCGGCCATGATGGCCAGCGTGCCATCGATCGCACCCTTCGTCCCGCCGCTTACCGGCGCGTCCAGCACCACCGCGTGGCCTGAACTGGCCTCCTGGACCCTCTGCCCGAAAGCCTTGACCGCGGTGGGGGAAACGCTGCTCATGACCACCACTGCGGTGCCGGCCGCCGGCGGTGCTGACTGCCAGCTCGCGAGGAGTCCGGATGCCGCGTCCTCAATGTAGGCAAGGTCCGGCAGCATGAAGACGATCACCGGCTCGTCCCTGAGCTCGTCCACGCTGTTTGCGGCGGATCCACCGAGCCGGCGGAAAACCTGCACCGCCCCAGGCGACCGGTTCCACGCCCTAACCGCCCAGCCCTTCCGTACCAGGTTCGCCGCCATCGGCGCCCCCATCAGGCCCAGGCCCACGAAGCCTGCTCTCGGTATTCTCATCTGCAACGGAACCTCACTTCGTTGTGGTCGGATGTAGGCCCGATCCATGACTGGACAATTCTTGGAAACCTGTTCAGTATCCTAGTCGTCATTCAGTATGATGAACACCATGACGACTGAAACCACCGTCGCGATCGCCGTCCCGCTCGAAGCCGAGTTCGTGGAACGCATCCGCGCCGTAGATCCCTCCGTGACCGTCCTTTACGAGCCCCACCTGCTGCCGCCCGAAAGGTTCCCCGCGGACCACGCCGGTGACCCCGGCTTCAAGCGCACCCCTGAGCAGGAGGAGCGCTACTGGGAGATGCTGGGCAAGGCCGACGTGCTGTACGGCTTCCCAAACGAAAGCCCGGCCGGCCTGGCACGGATCGCCAGGGTAAACCCACGCCTGCAGTGGATCCACGCCATGGCGGCAGGCGCCGGCGGAGCGGTCAAGGCCTCCGGCCTCGACGCCGAAACCCTGAACAAGTTCAAGGTCACCACATCCGCAGGCGTGCACGCCCTGCCCCTCGCCGAATTTGCGGCGCTTGGAATTCTCAATGGCTTCAAGCGGACCGCGGAGCTCGCCCAGGACCAGGCCGCCAAGGAGTGGCCGGAGCTGCGGATACCCACCAAGCTGGTCAACGGCTCCTCGCTGGTGGTCACCGGGCTTGGGGAGATCGGGCTGGAAACCGCCCGCATTGCCCGCGCACTTGGCATGAAGGTCAGCGGCACCAAGCGTTCCGTGGAGCCGATCGACGGCATTGAGGAAGTGGCGGACAACAACGGACTGGCCGGGCTGCTCGCCTCCGCCGACGCCGTGGTGAACACCCTGCCGGGCACGCCGTACACGGAGAGGCTTTTCAACCGCGAGGTCTTCGCGGCCATGAAGCCCGGCACGGTCTTCGTGAATGTTGGCCGCGGAACGGTGGTGGACGAGGACGCGCTGCTCGAGGCGCTGGAGAACGGCCAAGTGGCCTACGCCTGCCTGGACGTGTTCGCCGTCGAGCCGCTGCCGCAGGACAGCCCGCTGTGGAACCACCCGCGCGTCATGGTCTCGCCGCACACCTCGGCGCTGAGCGCAGCCGAGAACCGCCTGATCGCCGAGCGCTTCTGCAGCAACCTCAGGACATTCCTCGACGGCGGCGAGCTCCCCCACCTCGTGGATACGGTCCATTTCTACTAAGCGGTTCCGCGAAAGTTCCGCAGCAGCAGGAGACACCGGAGAGCCGGGCAGCCGAAAGGTTGCCCGGCTCTTCTGTTTTGCACTCCGCCCCCGAGCGCGCACGTACACTTGCGGCCCCAGCACCGAAGCGCGAACGTACACCAGCGGCCCCAACCGGTTCTCGGGAGGGGCCGCAGGTGTACGTTCGCGCTGTGTGGCTTCGAAGCCCTGCGCCTTTCTAGCGGGCGTCCTCGATTGCCACGAGGTCGCGGCCCTTGGTTTCCGGCGTGAAGAAGGTGCTCACGAAGGAGATCAGGGCAAGGACCAGCGAATAGATCGCCAGGACCAGCCAGGAGTAGCCAGTGGCAGCGAGCAGTGCCGCTCCGACCAGCGGAACGAGCCCGCCGGCCATCACTGCAGAGAGTTCGCGGGCCATGGCGACCCCCGTGAACCGGTACTGCGATCCAAACAGTTCAGGCAGCAGGGGGCACTGCGGCCCCAGCATGGACTGCACGCCGAGCGCGATGCCAACCACCATGACAACCCACACCAGGGTCACGTTGCCAAGGGTCACCAGGTAGAACGCCGGGAAGGCGATGACAGCCTGGAACAGGGCGCCGTAGCGGTAGACCGGGACGCGGCCTAAGCGGTCGGACAGGGCGCCGAACGTCACCACCATGACGGCGGCAAAACCTGCAGCGATCAGGAGACCCACCGGTCCGATGAACTTGTCGCCGGGGAAAACGCCGGCCGGGGCTGCCAGGAACGCCACCAGCAGCGCCGAATAGATGGAGGAGTTTCCGTTCTCGCCCATGCGGAGGCCGATGCCCACCAGGACGTTCTTCTTGGAGTGCTTCCACAGCTGGCCCACGGGGTTCTTGACGACGTTCTTGTGCTTCTCCAGCTCCTGGAACACCGGAGTTTCCTTGAGCCGCAGGCGGATGAACACCGCGACGGCGATGAGGAGCACACTGGCCAGGAAGGGCACTCGCCAGAGCCAGCCTTCGAGGACTGCCTTGTCAGCGGTCGCGATGACGGCGAAGGTCCCCGCACCCAGGAGGGTGCCCAGCTGGATCCCCACGAACGGCAGGGAAGCAAAGAAACCACGACGGCGGCGCGGCGCCACTTCGGAGATCAGCGTTGTTGCGCCGGCCTGCTCCGCACCGGCACCGAGGCCCTGGACGATCCGGAGGATGACCAGGAGTACCGCACCCAGCATTCCTGCCTGCTCGAAGGTCGGCAGCAGGCCGATCGCAAAGCTGGCGGTACCCATGAGGCCGATGGTCAGGATCAGCACCATTTTCCGGCCGAACCGGTCCCCAATGTAGCCAAAGACGATGCCACCGAAGGGCCGGGCAGCGAAGCCCACGCCATACGTGGCGAATGATGCGATCAGCGCACCCTCGTCGCCGAGCGGCTTGAAGAACAGCGGCCCGAAAATGAGGGCCGAAGCCAGGCCGTAAATGTAGAAGTCGTAGTACTCCAGAGCGGAGCCCACGGAGCTGGCAAGTGTTGCCCTTCGCAGCTGTTCCGATTCGACGACGGCGCCGTCCGCATCAGCAAGCGGTGAATCAGTACGAGTTGTCACTAGCACTCCCTCAAGGACACCAGGCCCCCGTTGGCCTGGTGAGTAGTGACACCACCATTGCGTCGGTCACTATGTTGAACAGCGTACAACATGATGAACGAGTAGCCAATAGCGCCTGTATTTCACCTAGCCCATAGGGTTGCCAAGGGATCTGGCCAGTTCATTGAGCTCTTTGACCATCTGCGCGCCCTGCTCCTGCGAGTAGGTTGCCTTCAATGCGGTGACGGACAGGCCGAGACTGGGGCCATGCGCTCCCCGGGTGGGTACAGTCACGGCGAGGCACACCACACCTGTGGTGGATTCCTCATCTTCAAATGCATAACCCTGTTCCCTGATCTGCTCCAGCTGGGCCTTCAGTTCCGCACCCGTGCGCAATGACTTGGGCGTCAGCACGGGAAGCTCCGTATCGTCAGGGAACATGGCCTCGATGTCGTGGTCGTGAAGCCTGGCGATCAGGGCCTTGCCCACGGCGCAGAGGGACACCGGCATCTTGTCGCCGATATTGGATGTCAGGCGTACGGCGGGATGGCCCTCGTAGCGCGCCAGGTAGATGACGTTGGTGCCGTCCAGCATGGCAATGCGCACTGTTTCACCTGACAGCGTGGGCGCCTGCTCGCAGAAACGGTAAAACTCTTGGACTTCATCGAGCCTGCTGAGATAGGCGGCGCCCAGTTCAACGAGTTTGCGCCCCAGCGTGTACTCGGCGCCCTGCCTGCTGATCAGCCTGGCCTCCTCGAGGGCCAGCAGGAGGTTGGAAGTGGAAGATTTGGGGATTCCGAGGTCCCGGGCGAGGTCGCTGAGGGTAAGCCGGCCCGTGGCTGACGCCGCAAGCGACTCCAGGACGGCCGCGGCTCGCGTGACGGCCGGCGCCGGGGACGCGCTGCCCAATCCGTCATTGGCTTTGGGGGTGCGGGAATCGGCCATGATTCTCCTTTTCGGTACGCGCTCAGACAGCGGGGTTGGCAGACTGCATCGCGCGCGAACACCGGCGACGATGCCAAAGCGTCCAGTCAACTGAACACATACCATCATACTGGCTGGGCGGCCGCGGCTGAAGGCCGTGCGTGGTCAACCACCTGGGCAAGGAACACCCGAAGCAACCTTCCCAATGGTTTCGTGTTTCCGAATGTTCACGGTATATTCAATTTCAAGCCTTCCACCGCGGCATCCCCCAATAGTCGCGGTGGAAGGCTTATCCATTTCCAGGCCCCTTAAGATTCAGGCCTTTCTGGTTCTCCGGCCTTTCTGGTTCTCCTGCCTTCCTGAGTGACCAGCGCTCAAGCCTGCTGCTCAGGCCGCAACCGCGACGCCAGTTCCCGCGGTGGTGTTGTCCGCTACCGCGCTCCGCAGTCTCCACCCGCCGCCGAGCCCGTCGCGGATAATCTCCATGGTGGTCAGCGCCGATCCCGCGTTTCGCCCCAGCCGGGTCTGCAGCCGCCACACTTCGACGTCGACGCGGCTACGTCCCAGCGGCATCCGGCGCTCCGCCTCCCACCAGCTGACGCGTTCAAACCATCGCAGCGGTTCCGCGCCCACGGTCCACTCCTGGCCGCCGCGGATGACAGCGTCCGGCTGCCCGTCGGCAGCGGTCCTTACAAGTACGTGTTCCATGCCCGCAGGTTATGGCCGGGCTCAGACATTAAAGACAAAACCCCGTCCGACCAAGTTGAACGCTTGGCCGGACGGGGTTTTCAAGGTGGGTCCTACCGGGATCGAACCGATGACATCCACGGTGTAAACGTGGCGCTCTACCAGCTGAGCTAAAGACCCAAAGCGAGGTTATTCGCACCGAAGCGCGCCAACCAACGAACATAAACTCTACCCGAACGGCGCCCGAAAATGCCAATCGGGTCAGGCAACCGGGAGCGGGGGCAATTCATCTGCCAGCCAGGCAAGGGACTCACCGACCCCGGCCTCCAGCTTGATCGTGGCAAGGTCGTCGCCTCGCGTGTGGCCGCGGTTGATGATGACAACGGGCTTGCCTTGCTTGGCGGCGTGACGGACAAATCGCAGCCCGCTCATGACGCTGAGTGAGGAACCGGCAACAAGCAGGGCTTCGGCTTCATCCACGATTGCGTATGCGCGCTCCACGCGCTCCTTGGGGACGTTTTCGCCAAAGTACACAAAGTCCGGCTTTAGGACGCCGCCGCACGCGGGACAGCGGGCAACCACGAAGCTCCGGATCAGCCGCAGATCCTCCACTGTGGCGTCGGCATCGGGAGCCATCTCGACAAGTCCGGACTTCATGGCATGGTCAAGGAAGTCCGGGTTCAGCTCCTCCAGAACCTTTGCGAGCAGCTGCCGTGAATACGTGCGGCGGCACTCCAGACAAACCACCTGGTCGAAGCGTCCGTGAAGGTCCACCACGTTCACACTTCCGGCGTCCTCGTGGAGGCGGTCCACGTTCTGGGTAATGAGTCCCGTTAGGAGCCCACGCTGCTCCAGGACGGCGACGGCGGCGTGGCCCGCGTTGGGGCTGGCTCGCCTCAGGTGGGACCAGCCGATGTGGTTGCGCGCCCAATAGCGCTGCCTGTTGGCCGCGTCGGCCACAAACTCCTGGTAGGTCATGGGTGAGCGCGGGGGCGAATCCGGTCCGCGGTAGTCCGGTATGCCGGAGTCGGTACTGAGCCCTGCCCCCGTCAGAAGTGCCAGGGGCAGCCCGGCCAGTACGTCGCGGATGCCGCCCAGCACTTCGAGGTCACCGGCCGATGACTCGGCGGGCGCGGCCGAAGGCAGACTGGCGAAGCCTGTCAGGCCGATGCCGGTCCGCCGCTGATCCATTGGCTGGCCCTGACGCCTAACCCTCGGCCAGCTCTGCCAGAACGCGGCGGTATTCGGCGAGGTCACGGGCCTGTCCCCGCGGATTCACAATGACGTAGCGGACTGTTCCACCGGCGTCGATGATGAACGTTCCGCGCCTTGCCATGCCGCTTTCCTCGTCGAACACGCCGTACTTTTCCGCAACGGCGCCATGCGGCCAGAAGTCGGCCAGCAGACTAAATTCGTAGCCTTCCTGCTCGCCGTACGCCCGGAGTGCAAACTTGCTGTCCACCGAGACCGCCAGCACCTCGGCGCCGGCATGTTCGAAGACTGCGAGGTTGTCCCTGATCTCGCACAGCTCGCCCGTGCAGATGCCGGAGAACGCGAAGGGGTAGAAAACAACCACCACGTTGCGTCCGCGGAAGTCGGCGAGCCGGACGGGCTCACCGAACTGGTTAAGCAGGGTGAAGTCTGGCGCCTGCTGCCCAACCTCGGGCACTCCGGCGAGGTCCGCCGATGCGACGGCGGCCTGTCCGGTCACTTGTTCTTCCTGGTCACCAGGCGAGTGGCGCTCCAGTCCTTGGAAACGCCCGCGGACGTGGTGCAGTGCAGCCCTGCGGTGGGTGCCGCGTCCTGGATGTCCGACGGCGAGACATATCCGGCGCGTCCGGACTTCGGCGTGAGGACCCACACCACGCCGCCCTCGGTGAGCGTCGTGAGCGAGTCGACCAGCGTGTCCACGAGGTCTCCGTCGCCGTCCCGCCACCAGAAGATCACGGCATCCACGACGTCGTGATCATCCTCATCCAGAAGTTCCGAGCCCGTCAGATCCTCTATGTCATCACGCAAGTCAAGGTCGACGTCGTCGTCGTAACCGAACTCCTGAATTAGATCCCCGTCCTTGAAACCCAATTTTTCCGCCACATTTACCGAAGTGGCGGCGTCGGCCTCGCTCACGTGTTCCTCCTGTGCATGGTGATTTCGATTACTCCAAGCCAACACCCTTTGGGCGTGTGCTTCAAGCTACGGGCGCCGCGGTGCGGCTTATTGTGCGTCACACAACAAGTATGACGGTCAAATAGGGCGGAGGGTTCAAGCGCGGCTACGCATCCGCCAGCCGTCGGAGCTACAGTGACTGTTGACAACTATGCCTAGCGGGGCAACCGTCCCGCACTAATAGGCAGTCATACACACGAGATAAAACCCTGCCCGGCGCACATGACCGGGCTGTTGTAACCGATACGACGCACACGACGCGTTCACGCCGGGCAGCTACCCTGCCGGACCTGAGTGCGCCGATGAATGCGCGCAAAGAGAGGTTGGACGTGGCTGCAGGAGAAGATACCTCCCATATCCTCAGCGGGTTGACTAACCAGCTGCCTGATCGTGATCCGGAAGAGACCGCCGAGTGGGTTGAGTCCCTGGATGCGCTGATCAGGGAACAGGGCACGGAGCGTGCCCAATACATCATGCGCAGTCTCCTGCAGCGTGCCGGCGCGCAGAGCGTCGGGGTTCCGATGGTGACCACCACGGACTATGTGAACACCATTCCGGTGGACCAGGAAGCGCAGTTCCCGGGCAACGAGGAGTACGAGCGCCGCTACCGGGCCTACATGCGCTGGAACGCGGCCGTGATGGTGCACCGGGCGCAGCGGCCCGAGATCGGGGTCGGCGGGCACATCTCCACCTACGCCGGCGCCGCGACCCTGTACGAGGTCGGGTTCAACCACTTCTTCCGCGGCAAGGACCACCCCGGCGGCGGGGACCAGGTGTTCTTCCAGGGCCACGCGTCCCCGGGCATGTACGCCCGGGCGTTCATGGAAGGCCGGCTGTCCGAGGAGGACCTGGACGGGTTCCGGCAGGAAAAGTCCAAGGAAGGCCACGCCCTCTCCTCCTACCCGCACCCGCGGCTGATGCCGCACTTCTGGGAATTCCCGACCGTGTCGATGGGCATCGGCCCGATGAACGCGATCTACCAGGCCCAGTCCAACCGGTACCTGCACAACCGGGGCCTGAAAGACACCGCCGACCAGCAGGTCTGGGCGTTCCTGGGCGACGGCGAAATGGACGAGCCCGAGTCCCGCGGCCTGCTCCAGCTCGCCGCGAACGAGAACCTGGACAACCTGAACTTCGTGATCAACTGCAACCTCCAGCGCCTGGACGGACCGGTGCGCGGCAACGGCAAGATCATGCAGGAACTCGAGGCGTTCTTCCGCGGCGCGGGCTGGAACGTGATCAAGGTCGTCTGGGGCCGGGAATGGGATGACCTGCTCACCCGCGACACCGACGGGTCGCTGGTGAAGATCATGAACGAAACCCCCGACGGGGACTACCAGACCTACAAGGCCGAATCCGGCGGGTTCGTCCGCGAGCACTTCTTCGGCAAGGACCCGCACACCAAGGACCTCGTCGCGGACCTGACCGATGACGAGATCTGGAACCTCAAGCGCGGCGGGCACGACTACCGCAAGGTCTACGCCGCGTACAAGGCCGCGACCGAATTCAAGGGCAAACCCACCGTGATCCTGGCCAAAACGGTCAAGGGCTACGGCCTGGGCCCGCACTTCGAAGGCCGCAACGCCACCCACCAGATGAAAAAACTCACCCTCGACGACCTGAAGAAGTTCCGCGACCACCTGCGGATCCCGGTCACGGATGAGCAGCTGGAGAAGGACCCCTACCGGCCGCCGTACTTCCACCCGGGCACGGACGCACCGGAAATCAAGTACCTCCTCGAGCGCCGCGCCGCCTTGGGCGGTTCTGTTCCGGAACGGCGTTCGAAGCACTCTGACATCGAGCTGCCCGAGGCGAAGTCCTACGAGGTGGCCAAGCGCGGTTCGGGCAAGCAGCAGGCCGCAACCACCATGGCGTTCGTCCGCCTGCTCAAGGACCTGATGCGGGATAAGAACTTCGGCAAGCACATCGCGCCGATCATCCCGGATGAGGCCCGCACGTTCGGCATGGATGCGTTCTTCCCGACGGCGAAGATCTACAACCCCAAGGGCCAGAACTACCTGTCCGTGGACCGCGACCTCGTCCTGGCCTACAAGGAATCCGCGCAGGGCCAGCTGATCCACCCCGGCATCAACGAAGCCGGCGCCGTGGCAGCCTTCACCGCCGCCGGAACCGCCTACGCCACCCACGGCGTGCCCCTGGTCCCGGTCTACGTGTTCTACTCCATGTTCGGCTTCCAGCGCACCGGCGACGCCTTCTGGGCCGCCGCCGACCAGATGACCCGCGGCTTCATCATCGGCGCCACCGCAGGACGGACCACCCTCACCGGCGAAGGCCTCCAGCACGCCGACGGACACTCCCCCCTGCTGGCCTCCACCAACCCCGCCGTGGTCACCTACGACCCCGCCTACGGGTACGAAATGGGCCACATCGTCCGCGACGGCCTCGAGCGCATGTACGGGCACGACTCGACCGACCGCAACCTGATGTACTACATCACGGTCTACAACGAGCCGATCGTCCAGCCCGCCGAACCGGAGAACCTCGACGTCGAAGGCGTCCTCAAGGGCATCTATAAGCTCGCGGCCTCCACCACCGAAGGCCCCAAGAGCCAGATCCTCGCCTCCGGCGTCTCCGTCCCCTGGGCCCTCGAAGCCCAGCGGATCCTCGCCGAAGACTGGGCCGTCTCCGCCGACGTCTGGTCCGTCACCTCCTGGAACGAACTGCGCCGCGACGGCCTCGCCGCCGAAGAGGAAGCCTTCCTCAACCCCGGCAAGGACGCCCGCCAGCCCTTCGTCACCAAACAGCTCGAAGGCGCCCAGGGCCCCGTCGTCGCAGTCTCGGACTACATGAAAGCCGTCCCGGACCAGATCCGCCAGTTCGTCCCGAACGACTTCGCCACCCTCGGCGCCGACGGCTTCGGCTTCTCCGACACCCGCGCCGCCGCCCGCCGCTTCTTCAAAAACGACACCCACTCTGTCGTTGTGAAGACCCTGCAGCTGCTTGCAGCCAAGGGTGAGGTTGACGGACAGGCACCGGCGCAGGCAATCGAGAAGTACCGCCTGCTCAACGTGAACGCCGGCACCACGGGCAACGCCGGAGGCGAGTCCTAGTCCCCGCCCGCCCCGGGGAGTTTTTGTCCAGATAATCCCCACCCGCACCCTCGCCTCGCAAGCTCGGCCAGGGAACCCTGCGGGCGTGGCCCCAGCCTAAAACGAACGACGGCGGCCCCCACCAATGGTGGGGGCCGCCGCCGTCGTTTGGGGTGCTTCCGGTAGCACCTGCGGGGTTGTGACGGAGCACAACCCCAGTTGTAGCCTTTGCACAAAATGGAGCTTGTTCCGCAGGCACCGTATGCTCGAATCATGCCCGAGCCGTCCCCTGCCCCTGCACCGCGCAAACCGTCCTCCCGGACCATGACTCCGGAGAAGACGGAGACCCTGAAAAAGCTCAGGGCCAGCGTCGGCCAGTTGTCCACCACCACCATGCGCCAGCTGGAGAAATCGCTGCCGTGGTACAGCCGGCTCAGTTCGGACGAGCGCTCCGCGCTGGGACTCGTGGCGCAGAACGGCATCGCCGCGTTCGTCACCTGGTACGAGCGCCCCAGTTCTCCGTCCTGGATTCTTTCCGACGTTTTCGGTACTGCCCCGACGGAACTGACCCGGTCCATCAGCCTGCAAAAGGCGCTTCAGCTCATCCGGATCGTCGTGGAAGTGGTGGAGGACCAGGTCCCGGTGATCGCTCCCGAAGCGGACCAGCCCTCCCTGCGCGAAGCAGTCCTCCGGTATTCGCGCGAAGTGGCATTTGCCGCCGCCGACGTGTACGCCCGGGCCGCGGAATCCCGGGGATCCTGGGACACCCGGCTCGAAGCCCTGATCGTGGACGCCATCCTGCGCGGCGAAAATACCGACGCACTGCGTTCCAGGATCGCCGCCCTCGGCTGGAAGGCGCAGGAACGTTTCACCGTGATGGTGGGGAACTCGCCCTCGGAACCCAGCGCCAGCTACGTGAGCGAACTGCGCCGCATGGCAGGCCGGTACGCCGAGGATGCCCTCGTGGGCATCCAGGGTGACCGCCTCATCCTGATCCTGGGCGGCGTACACGACCGGGAAACCGCGTATGTAAAGCTCAGCGAAATGTTCGCGCCCGGTCCGGTGGTGTACGGGGCGGAGGCCAGCTCCCTGCTGGAAGCCAGCAGCTCGGCGCAGTCAGCCTTCGCCGGGCTCACCGCCGCCCGGGCGTGGCCCGCCGCCCCGCGCCCGGTGGCGGCCGACGATCTCCTGCCGGAACGGGTCATTTCCGGGGACGACGCCGCCCGGCGGTCTCTGGTGAAGAACATCTACCGGCCGCTCCTGGCGGCATCGAACGGACTGGTGGAAACGCTGGGCACCTACCTGGAACTGGGACATTCACTCGAGGCGACAGCTCGGGAACTCTTCGTCCACGCCAACACCGTGCGGTACCGGCTCAAGCGGGTTTGTGACGTGACAGGCTGGGATCCGCTGCTGCCGCGCGAGGCATTCGTGCTCCAGGCAGCCCTTGTGGTGGGGCGGCTTTCCACTCCCCCGAAGCCCGCCGTCGAGCGTGTTGCCGTGCGGAACACGAACTGAACCGTTGTAGACTTCCTACAATCTGACCCCGTGAGGTTGGTGTACGGAAACACCAATGAATCACCCGGTAATTTGGAAAGCTGGATACGTGCTTGCAATCGTCTGCCCTGGACAGGGCTCACAGACCCCCGGTTTCCTGGCCCCGTGGCTGGAACTGCCTTCCGTAGCAGGCCATCTGGCCTCCCTGAGCGAAATTGCAGGTATCGACCTCACTGCACACGGGACCACCTCTGACGAGGAAACCATCAAGGACACCGCCGTCGCGCAGCCGCTCATCGTCGCGGCGGGGCTGGTGGCCGCCAAATCGCTGTTCGACGTCGAACTCAACACGCTGCCGGTCATCCTGGCCGGGCACTCGGTGGGCGAGATCACGGCGTCGGCGCTGGCCGGCGTGCTCACCGAAAAGGAAGCCATGACCTTTGTGCGCGAACGCGCCAACAGCATGGCCGCGGCCGCTGCCGTCACCCCCACCGGCATGAGCGCCGTAGTGGGTGGCGACCCCGCCGAGGTCCTCGCCGCCATTGAAGCCGCCGGCGCAACGCCCGCCAACGTCAACGGCGCGGGCCAGACCGTCGCCGCGGGCACCTTTGAACAGCTGAAGGCCCTCGCCGAGAATCCGCCGGCCAAGGCGCGTGTGATTCCACTGAAGGTCGCAGGCGCGTTCCACACCTCACACATGGCTCCCGCGGTGAGCGCCCTTGAGGCGCTGCGCCCGGAACTTCAGCCGCAGGCTCCCGCCGTGCCGCTGCTGTCCAACTTCGACGGCCAGGAGGTCACCGCGGGCAACGCCGCCGTCGACAGCCTGATCGCCCAGGTCTCGCGGCCGGTCCGCTGGGACCTGTGCATGGAAACCCTCGTGAACCGCGGAGTCACCGGTGTCATCGAACTCGCACCGGCGGGTACCCTGGCCGGACTGGCCAAGCGGGGCATGCCGGGCGTCAAGACTGTCGCTGTCAAAACGCCGGAGGACCTGTCCGCGGCCCTTGCACTCTTCGCAGAACTGGAAGGACAGGCATGAGCACGCCGGTATTGAAGCAGACCCCGGTCAACGAGCACACCCGGATCCTGGGCATCGGCGCGTACCGCCCGGACGTCCTGGTCACCAACGAGGACGTGTGCCAGTGGATCGATTCCTCCGACGAGTGGATCCGCCAGCGTACCGGCATCGTCACCCGCCACCGTGCTCCCGCCGACGTCAGCGTGATCGACATGGCCGAGGGTGCCGCCCGTGAGGCCATGGAGAAGGCCGGCATCGAGGCATCCCAGCTCGGGGCCGTCATCGTCTCCACGGTGACCCACCCGTACGCCACCCCGTCGGCCGCCGCAAGCCTCGCCGACCGGCTGGGCGCCACGCCTGCCCCTGCCTTCGACATCTCCGCTGCCTGCGCCGGCTACTGCTACGGCATAGCACAGGGCGATGCGCTGGTCCGTTCGGGGGCCGCCACCTACGTCCTCGTTGTGGGCGCGGAGAAGCTTTCCGACGTCATCGACAACCGCGAACGCACCATCTCGTTCCTGCTGGGAGACGGCGCAGGCGCCGTTGTGATCGGCCCGTCGGACACCCCCGGCATCGCTCCGTCGGTGTGGGGATCGGACGGCAGCAAGTGGGATGCCATCGGCATGACCCGCTCCATGCTGGATGTCCGCGACCTCGGCATGGCCGCGCGCCGGTCCGACTCCACCGGTGACCTCGCGCTCCTCGAAGAGGCGCAGGAGCTCTACCCGACCCTCCGCCAGGACGGCCAGACGGTGTTCCGGTGGGCGGTCTGGGAGATGGCCAAGGTTGCGCAGCAGGCGCTGGAAGCCGCCGGCGTCCAGGCCGAGGACCTGGTGGCCTTTATTCCGCACCAGGCCAACATGCGGATCATCGATGAGATGGTCAAGAAGCTCAAGCTGCCCGAGACCGTTACCGTTGCGCGGGACATCGCCGATGCCGGCAACACCTCGGCGGCATCCATCCCCCTGGCCACGCACCGCCTGCTTCAGGAAAACCCCGCCCTGAGCGGCGGACTGGCCCTGCAGATTGGCTTCGGCGCCGGGCTGGTCTTCGGCGCCCAGGTAGTTGTCCTTCCGTAGCAATTCCGATTACCAAGCCGCAACCGCGGTTTGCCCATTTCCGGCATCCCCTGCCGGCAATAACAAGAAAAGGAGCCAACAATGGCTAGCAACGAAGAAATCCTGGCCGGACTGGCTGAAATCGTCAACGAAGAGACCGGCCTGGCACCCGAGGCTGTCGAGCTGGACAAGTCCTTCACCGAGGACCTGGACATTGACTCCATCTCCATGATGACCATCGTGGTCAACGCCGAAGAGAAGTTCGGCGTCCGCATCCCGGACGAAGAGGTCAAGAACCTCAAGACCGTCGGCGACGCCGTGGACTTCATCTCCGGCGCCCAGGCATAAGTACGACACCCGCCTTCGGGGCGTCAGCCCTACAGGCTCCAGCCTTCATTGGCTGAACCCGGCTGGCCGGACCGGACGCTAGCGTTTTCCGGACCGGCCAGCCGATGCACCACCCCTAAATTTTTTGCAGATTTCCCCGCACGCCACCCACTCCGGCCTCCGGCCAGCAGCACAGGACACGGCAGGCGCACCGACAGAGAGTGATCCCATGACACGCAAAGTAGTCATTACAGGTCTGGGTGCCACCACGCCCATCGGCGGCGACGTACCCACGATGTGGCGGAACGCGCTGAAGGGGGTCTCCGGAGCCCGCACCCTCGAGGATGAGTGGGTTGCCAAGTACGAACTGCCGGTCCACTTCGCTGCCCGGTGCACCACCCCCGCCCTTGACGTCCTGTCCCGCGTTGAAGCCAAGCGCATGGACCCGTCAACGCAGTTCGGCGTCATCGCCGCCCGCGAGGCGTGGGCCGACTCCGGCATCACCGAAATCGACCCCGACCGCCTGGCCGTCGCATTCGCCACGGGCATCGGCGGCGTCTGGACGCTCCTCGACGCGTGGGACACGCTGAAGGAGAAGGGCCCCCGCCGCGTCCTTCCCATGACGGTTCCGATGCTCATGCCCAACGGCGTGGCCGCCGCTGTCAGCCTGGATCTGGGCGCCCGCGCCGGTGCGCACACCCCTGTCTCCGCCTGCGCGTCCGGTACGGAAGCCATGCACCTCGGACTGGACCTGATCCGCTCTGGCAAGGCCGACGTCGTGATGTGCGGTGGCGCCGAAGCCGCCATCCACCCGATGCCGCTGGCAGCGTTCTCCTCGATGCAGGCACTCTCCCGCCGCAACGACGATCCCGAGCACGCCTCGCGTCCCTACGACCTTGACCGTGACGGCTTCGTCATGGGCGAAGGCGCCGGCGCGCTGGTGCTGGAAGCCGAGGAGCATGCCCTCGCCCGCGGCGCACGGATCTACGGCGAGCTGGCCGGCACGTCCGTGACCGCCGACGCCTACCACATCACGGCGCCGGACCCCCAGGGCCTGGGCGCCACCCGCGCGCTCAAGGCAGCCATGTTCGACGGCCGCATCCAGGCGGAGGACGTGGTCCACGTCAACGCCCACGCCACGTCGACGCCGGTCGGTGACAAGCCGGAGTACACGGCCCTGAAGGCAGCCCTCGGCAATCACGTCGAGAACGTCGCCGTCTCGGCCACCAAGTCGCAGATGGGCCACCTGCTCGGTGCCTCCGGCGCCGTTGAGGCCGTCCTCACCGTACTGGCGGTGCACGAACGCAAAGCCCCTGTCACGATCAACCTCGAGAACCAGGACCCGGAGATCCCGCTCGACGTCGTGACTTCGGTCCGCGACCTGCCGGCCGGCGACATCGTCGCGCTCAGCAACTCGTTCGGCTTCGGCGGGCACAACGCCGTCGTTGCCATCCGCAGCGTGTGATGTGACCTGATTGAACGCTGAAGAAGCCCTCGCCGGTTGGCGGGGGCTTCTTCGGTGCTATGGGGGAATTGCTGCGGCCGGTGCGTCAGCCGGTCTGCAGTCGTTAGCCGAACTGCCGCGTCAGCCGACCTGGTGTAGCCAGCGCACCGGCGCGCCTTCGGCGGCGTGCCTGAAGGGTTCCAGCTCCTCGTCCCACGCCTCGCCGAGGGCAAGCGACAGCTCGTGGTAGACGGCGGAGGGGTCGCCGGCGCCGGCCTCGTAGGCGTAGCGGATCCGGTCCTCGGACACCATGATGTTGCCGTGCACATCGGTCACGGCATGGAAAATGCCCAGCTCAGGTGTGTGGGACCAGCGTCCGCCGTCCACGCCCTGGCTGGGTTCTTCGGTGACCTCGAAGCGCAGATGTGCCCAGCCCCGGAGGGCAGACGCCAGCTGCGCACCTGTCCCCTGCGCGCCGGTCCAGGACAGCTCCGAGCGGAACATGCCAGGCGCGGCGGGCTGAGGGGTCCATTCCAGGTCCGTTCGCTTGTCCACGACGGATCCGATGGCCCACTCAACATGAGGGCACAGTGCGGTAGGGGCCGAGTGAATAAACAGCACACCGCGGGTCATTGCAACAGACATTCCATCCTCCATAGCTGTAGGTACGTCTTCCCCAACGACCTGCATGGACGGGATACTTGCTGCTTTGGGCGCCGCGTGGTGCCGGTGATTCCTGCCAATCTATGAAATTACTCGCCGGGCTGACAAGAGGCACCTGAAAACGGGCGCTTCAAGCACAACTTGAAAGTTGCCGAACTTGGATCTTATTGTGCCGTACGCCGTCTAATTACGCCAGTGCAATTCGGCGTGGTGTAGAAGACGCGCCGGCGGAATGTGCCTAGGCCCGCGGGTGGGCCTGCTGGTAGCTCTTCCGCAGCCGGTCCACCGACACGTGGGTGTAGATCTGGGTGGTGGCAAGGCTGCTGTGACCGAGGATCTCCTGGACGGCCCGAAGGTCGGCTCCGCCGTCGAGCAGATGCGTGGCGGCGGTGTGCCGCAGGGCGTGCGGGCCCGTGGCGGAGGTATCGCCCAGCGCGTCAAACAGTCCCTTCACCACACTGCGGACCTGGCGCTGGTCCACGCGGCGGCCGCGCATCCCGAGAAACAGGGCCGGGCCGCTGTCCGCGACAGCGAGCTTTCCCGTCCGCGGCGCAGCCAGTCGTCGACGGCGAGCGCAGCCGGGAGGCCGTACGGCACCGTGCGTTCCTTGTTGCCTTTGCCGAGCACACGGAGGGTTCTGCGGTCCGGGTCGAGGTCATCGACGTCCAGACCCGCCAGCTCACCGACGCGGACACCGGTGGCGTAGAGCAGCTCGACCATGGCCCTGTTGCGCAGGGCCACGGGATCAGCGTCCTTCGCTGCCTCGTTGAGGTCGTCCAGCAGCCGGGCGAGCTGCGGCTGCTGCAGAACTCCCGGCAGTGAGCCGTCGCGTTTGGGGGCCTGCAGGCGCAGGGCAGGATCGGTTTCGATGAGTTCTTCCCGGAGCGCCCAGGCAGTGAAGCTCCGCGCCGTGGCGGCGCGGCGGGCAAGGGTGGACCGTGATGCGCCCGCCTCGCTCTGGCTGCCCAGCCATCGCCGGAGGGTTCCCAGCTCTAGCCCCGCGGGATCGGAGACTCCTTCGCCTGCCGCAAAGCCCAGCAGGCTGGAGACGTCGGACAGGTATGCGCGCACCGTGTGTTCGGACCGGGCCCGCTCACTCGTCAGGTAGCGTCCGAACCCCGTGACGGCCTTAGCGAGGCCGGCCGGCAGTTCCTGTTTCTCCACTCCCCCACTGTCCCAGCATTTGGCACGGAATCAAGGAACGGCACGCCAATTATGAACCGCACGCTGATCATGTAACGGCACGGCCGCCCGGCGAGGGGGACGTCGCCGGGCGGCAGGCGCTAGGTTGATTGTTTGGTGCGCTTCCAGCCTCCCTTCTCGGATACGGCCAGTCCCAGCAGCGCCAGCCTGCCCAGGCCTGCGCGCACCGATTCGGCGCCCAGTCCGGCGACACTGCAGAGTTTTTCCACGGAGCTGGCGGACCGCAGCGGGAGCGCGTCAAGCAGGATCAGGTCCTCGAGCGTCAGGCCGTCGTGATCGGCGGACTGCCCGCTCTTCTCATCAGGCAACGACTGGCCGCTGGGCGACGCAAGCTCGGCGATCTCTCCGGCATCAGTGACACAGACAGCGCCGCCCTCGCGCAGGAGCCGGTGGCAGCCGGCCGAGTTGGCGCTGTGGACAGATCCGGGGACAGCTCCGACAGCGCGGCCCAGGGTTTCCGCGTGGTGGGCGGTATTCAGGGCTCCGGACCGCCACCTGGCCTCCACCACAACCGTGACGGAGGCAAGGGCAGCGATCAGCCGGTTCCGCTGAAGGAACCGGTAGCGGGTGGGGGCGGAGCCGGGCGGGACTTCAGCGAGCACGGCGCCCTGGTTGGCAACGGCACGTAGCAGATCCTCATTGCCGGAGGGGTAGAAGCGGTCTACGCCGCCAGCCATGACGGCGATGGTCGGCATGGCATCGGAGCCCCCTGCCAGGGCCGCCCGGTGCGCGTGGGCATCGATTCCGTATGCGCCGCCGGACACCACGGTAAAGCCCCGCTGCGCCAGCGAGTAGGCAAGGTCACCGGTGACTGATGCGCCGTAGCTGGTACTGTCCCGCGAGCCCACCAGGGCCACCGCCTTGGCTGCCGGGGGAAGCTCGAGCTCGACGCCCCGCCACCACAGGCAGATTGGCTGGTGCAGGCCAAGGTCGTCCAGTTGCCGCGGCCAGAGCCCGTCCGCCGGGATGATCATCCGGCCGCCCAGCCGCTGCATGGTGGCCACGTCGCGCTCCGGGGCGAGGTCGGGGATCCTCGGCGCCCAGCGTTTCAGCGCTGCACCGAGGCCGGCCCAGGAATTCACCGAACTGTGCTCTGCCAGCAGCCCTGTAATGTCCTGTTCCAGCCCCGGCCCGTAGCTGACCTGGCCGGTCGCTATCCTCAGGGCGTCCTCAGCCCCGGCGACATGAACCAGGGCAAGGCCCGCTGCGTCCTGTGGCTCCATCAGCCTGGACAGCGCGGCACGGGCAAGTCTCTCGTTCTGCATGTGCGTTCCTTTCACGCCGCCGCTGAGGCGGTCTGGCGGAGGCTCAGGGCCTGTCCGATGTCGTTCCCGTCCGGCTGCTCCCGGCCACCAAGGTCCGCCAAAGTCCAGGCGAGCCGGAGGACACGGTCGTAGCCCCTGGCCGTGAGCACGCCGCGTTCCAGTGCATGGTCCAGGATCCGGGTTGTGGCGGCCGCCAGTCTCAGCTCGCCACGCAGGATGCGTCCGGGCACCTGCGAGTTGGTTTCCATGCCCCAGGGCTGTAGCCGCTGCAGCTGGCCTGCCCGGGCAGCCCGGACGCGGGCTCCGACCGTTGCGCTGTCCTCCGCTCCCCCGGACTGGCCAAAGTCCGCCAGCGACACACGGTCCACCTGCAGCTGGATGTCCACACGGTCCAGGAGCGGTCCGGACATGCGCGACATGTAGCGGCGCCGCATGAAGGGGGTGCAGGTGCATTCAATGCCCTTCCCCGAGGCCTTGCCGCACGGGCACGGATTGGCTGCCAGGACCAGCTGGAAGCGCGCGGGGTAGGCGGCTGCTCCGGCCGAGCGGTGAATGACCAGCTCGCCGCTCTCAAGAGGCTGCCTGAGTGCATCGAGGACCCTGCGTTCATATTCGGGCGCCTCGTCCAGGAACAGGATCCCGCGGTGCGCTCTCGACGCCGCGCCGGGGCGCGGAAGCCCCGACCCGCCGCCGATGATCGCCGCAGCCGTGGCCGAGTGGTGTGGATTCTCAAAGGGCGGCCGCCGGACCAGCTGCACTCCGGCTGAGGGGAGCCGGCACAGGGAATGGATCGCCGTCACCTCCATCGCCTCCGTGTCGCGCAGATCGGGCAGCAGTCCGGGAAGCCGCTCGGCGAGCATGGTCTTGCCGGCGCCGGGCGGGCCGGTAAGCAGCAGGTGGTGCGCACCGGCGGCGGCTACCTCAAGGGCGCGCCGCGCCTCTGCCTGGCCGGACACTTCACACATGTCCGGGACAGGCGCATCCACGGACACAGGCTCGGTCCCGGCCGATTCATCCTCCGGCGCGAAGTCGAGGACAAGTTCCTGCGGGTCAGCACCAAAATCGAGCACCAGCCGCGCCAGGGTCAGGTAACTGCGGACCCTGGCACCCGGGACGAGTTCGGCCTCGGCTGCGTTCGCCTGGGCCACCACGATGTCATGGAACCCGGCCTGCACTGCGGACATCACGGCCGGCAGTATGCCGCGGACAGGCCTGAGGCGTCCGTCCAGTCCCAGCTCGGCGATGAAGACGGTGCGCCCCGTGGGCCTGATGTCCTCCGCGGCGCGCAGCACCGACATCGCGATGGCAAGGTCGAAGCCGGAACCGCGCTTGGGCAGTGACGCCGGAATGAGGTTGGCCGTGATCTTCCGCCGGCTCAGCGGAATACCCGAGTTCTGCGCCGCCGAGCGGATGCGGTCACGGGCTTCGTTGAGGGAAGCATCCGGCAGGCCGAGGAGCACAAAGGCCGGCAGCGTCTGGCCGATGTCGGCCTCGACCTCCACGATGTAGCCGTTCAGGCCGACGAGGGCCACCGAATAGGCTCTCCCTAGCGCCATCACAGCACCTCCCTGAGGTGCTCAACGGTGGGTTTGCCGACGCCGTCATCCAGCACGGCTATGACGTCCACCCGGTGCAGCGGCAACCGCAGTCCATGGTCGCGGCACCAGGCCGAACCCAATCGGTGCAGCCTTGCGAGCTTGTCTGCGCCCACTGCTTCAAACGGGTGACCGTAGGCGAGCGAACGCCGCGTCTTCACCTCGGCAATGACGAGGGCATCGCCGTCGAGTGCGACGATGTCGATTTCGCCGTCCGGACAGCGCCAGTTGCGCTCCACGATCAGCATCCCCAGCGATTCCAGGTACTCCGCCGCGAGCTCTTCCCCGCGCCGGCCCAGCAGATCCTTGGCTTTCATGTCCACCTCCGCAACAAGACTGCGGGGGCGGGATCACGCGGAACAGGGCACGGTCACGCTATGTGGAAAGGTCGCGGGAATCCCGGGGAAAGCCGGCGGGGATGCCGGAGAAACGCCGGCTGTGGAGGAAGAGTGGCCTTCAGGCAACGCCTCAGGGAGACCCCGAAGGGCCTGGAAGCTCAGTTGCCGAGGTCGACGTCCTTGGGCAGCGCGAGCTCCTCGTTGCGCGGCAGTTCCTCGACGTTGACGTCCTTGAACGTGATGACCCGGACGCTCTTCACGAACCGGGCGGAGCGGTAGACGTCCCAGACCCAGGCGTCCTGGAGCGTGAGGTCGAAGTAGACCTCGCCGTCGGCGCTGCGCGCCTGCAGGTCCACGTGGTTGGCGAGGTAGAAGCGCCGCTCGGTCTCGACCACATAGCTGAACAGACCCACGACGTCGCGGTACTCACGGTAGAGCTGGAGCTCCATGTCGGTCTCATAGTTCTCAAGGTCTTCGGCACTCATGGTTCCATCTTGCACCATGCGGCGGGAACCCGCGCACCGCGCTGCCCGGAGAGCAGGTTCGCTACTCGGACAGCAGGTTCCAGCTGACCCGGTGGTAGGGGCTCGGGCCGTGGGTGCGGATCGCTTCCCGATGGGTCGCGGTGGCGTAGCCCTTGTTGACGTCCCAGCCGAAGCCGGGATACTCAAGGTGCAGTTCCCGCATGCGCTGGTCGCGCTCGACCTTGGCCAGGACACTCGCCGCGGCGACGCTGAGGCATTGCATGTCCGCCTTGACCAGGGTGTGAACGGGCGCGTCACAGCCGGGGTCGGTGACGACTTCGTCGAACAGCGAGGGCTGGACGGCGGGTGATAACCAGTTGTGGCTGCCGTCCAGCAGGACGACGTCGGGCGTGATGCCGGCGCCGAGGATCTCGAACCAGGCCCTGTTACCGGCGGCCCGGAGGGCACCCATGATGCCGAGCTCATCGATTTCGCGGGCAGTGGCATGTCCGACGGCGGAGGCGACGCTCCATGCCCGCACCAGCGGGTCCAGGCGTTCGCGGTCTGACGCCTTGAGGAGCTTGCTGTCCCGGACATCGGCCAGCAGTTCCATGTGCTGCAGATCGACGACGGCGATTCCCACGCTCACCGGACCTGCGAGGGCGCCGCGGCCTACCTCGTCGACGCCGGCCAGGAACCGTGCCCCGCGGGGCAGGAAGCGCTTCTCGTAGTCAAGGGTGGGTGCAACGGACATGGCTAACCTGCCGACGGCACATTCTTGAAGACGTCGGGGTAGTTGTTCAGGGCCGCCCAGCGGTTCATCGGCCAGGCGATGACCGCTGCCTTGCCTTCGATGTCGGCGATGTCCACGAAGCCTCCGTTGGTGTCGGTGTGGGCGCGGGAGTCCGCCGAATGGTTGCGGTTGTCCCCCATCACCCAGACTTTGCCCTGCGGCACCACGACGTCGAAGGTGCGCACTGCGGGAACTTCGGCCGGGTTGACGTACGCCTCGTCCAGCCCGGCGCCGTTGACGGTGATCTTCCCGCCGGCGTCACAACAGACGACGTGGTCCCCAGGCAGCCCGATGACCCGCTTAACCAGGTGCTGCTCGGAGTTGTCCGGCAGCAGGCCAACGAAGGTCAGCCCGTCCTCAACAACGCTGAACGGCCCGTCCGCCTTTTGCGGTGTGGGCGGCAGCCAGCCCTTGGTGTCCTTGAAGACAACGACGTCGCCGCGCTCCAGGGCGAACGGCTCGGGCACAAGCAGGTTCACGAAGATGCGGTCGTTGATGTCCAGCGTGTTCACCATCGACTCGGACGGAATGTAGAAGGCCCGGAACAGGAAGGTTTTGATGAGGAAGGACAGCACGACGGCGATCACCACCACCGTGGCGATTTCCTTCAGCCACAGCAGGAACGGGTTGCGGGGACTGCCCTTCTTTTCCTGGCGGCGGGCGCCGGCAGGAGCAGCTGACCCCGGTCCGGACCCGCCGGGAGCGGGTATTTCCGAAAACAGGCTCATGGGCGGCATGCCGTCCCGGCCCCGCAGAAGTCTGCTGCGGCTCGGAGCTCCCGGGATCGATTTCCGGCATCTACTGTCCGTCCTTTGTTGTTGTTATGGCCGCCAAGGGCGGCCGCGCCACTGACGCAAATCTATCAAGCGGCCAGAGTATCTGTACCGGCCTGCCGATCACCCTGTCCGACCGCACCATGCCGCCGCCCGGCGCTCCCAGCAGGCTGCGGGAGTCCGCGGACACCGACCGGTGGTCCCCGAGCAGCCACAGCCGGCCCTCGGGAACAGTCACGTCGAACTTCTGGGTACTCGCTGCATCACCGTCATAGAGGTAGGGTTCCACGAGCGGCTGACCGTTGACTGTGAGCCGTTTGCGGGCGTCACAGCAGACCACGTGGTCGCCGGGAAGCCCGATGACCCGCTTTACATATGTAGTATCACTGCCGGACAGTCCCAGCCAGTGTCCTGCCGCGGCCGCCGCTTCCTGCAGCGGACCGGCTCCGCTGTTCAGCGGGGCGAACGAGCCGCGGCCGTCAAACACGACGACGTCGCCGCGGCGGATCGGCTCCGACTGGAAGGCGGTGCGGGACACCAGGATCCGGTCACCCGTGCCGAACAGCGGCTCCATTGAGGCGGACGGAATGTAATAGACGTCCAGCCACAGGGAGCGGATCAGCCCGCTGACCAGAACGGCAGCCAGGACCGCCAGCAACACAAAACGCCAGCCCGGTTTCCCTGGCTGGCGTTTTGTCTGGTGGTCCATGATCCGTATCCTGTGGCGCTGTTGCGGATGGCTCCGGCGCTGGCCGGACACGGGTCGGGGACCCGCCGTGAAAGTCCGTTGGACTTACTTGGCGGTGCTGAAGTCGCGCTTTTCCTTGATCTTCGCAGCCTTACCGCGCAGTGCACGCATGTAGTAAAGCTTGGCGCGGCGGACGTCACCCTTGGTGACAACCTCGATCTTTTCGATGATCGGGGAGTGCACCGGGAAGGTACGCTCAACGCCGACGCCGAAGGAAACCTTGCGGACGGTGAAGGTCTCGCGAATGCCGTCGCCCTGGCGGCCCAGGACGAAGCCCTGGAATACCTGGACACGGGAGTTCTTGCCTTCGATGATGTTCACGTGAACCTTGAGGGTGTCACCCGCGCGGAACTCGGGAACGTCAGTGCGCAGCGAGGCTGCATCTACGGAATCGAGGATATGCATTGATCCACTCCTGGTGAACGCCACAGGTCATCCACTTTGGGTCACGGCGGCCAAGCCCGGATATTTCCGGGAATCGCTGCCGAAGTGTTGAGGTCCGGTTCCGCCACTTTTGGCGGTACCGGGGTGTCTTGCTGTTGGTTACGCTCCCCCTGTGGCAGGCGCGGACCCAGCAGACACAAGTATCAATTCTGCCACATAGTTGGTGTTAGTTGGTAGTTCAACAACCAAGATCAACCAATTAGACGCCCGTGGCGCAGCCTAGGCTTCCGGCCGGGGCTTGAGATGACCGTCGACGACGTCGTACCCCAGGTCCGCGAGGGCGGTGCGGTCCGCGCGGGGCAGGGTCCCGGCGTCGAACGTCTGAAGCAGGTCAGGACGGCGTTCCGCCGTCCTGCGGTACTGCTCGTGCCGGCGCCACTGTGCGATCTTGCCGTGGTTGCCGCTGAGCAGGACGGCCGGGACCTCACGGTCGCGCCAGACAGAGGGCTTGGTGTAGACCGGGTACTCAAGCAGGCCGTCCGAATGCGACTCTTCAACGAGCGACTCGGGGTTTCCCACCACGCCGGGGAGCAGCCGGCCGATGGCTTCCACCATGGCCAGGACAGCGACTTCGCCGCCGTTGAGGACGTAGTCGCCGAGGCTGACCGGGCGGACCGTGAAGTGCTCCTCGGCCCATTCGATGACGCGTTCGTCAATACCCTCGTACCGCCCGCAGGCGAACACGAGTTGCTCCTCTGCGGCAAGCTCATAGGCCAGCTCCTGGTTGAAGCGCTCCCCCGCCGGCGACGGGACGATCAGGACTGGCTTGGCCGCACCGGCCGGCCGGGCAGCGGCCACGGATTCGAGCGCCTGGGCCCACGGTTCGGCCTTCATCACCATGCCGGCGCCGCCGCCGTACGGGGTGTCGTCCACGGTGCGGTGGCGATCGGTGGTGAAGGTGCGGAGGTCGTGCACGTTCAGGTCCAGCAGCCCGTCCTGGCGGGCCTTGCCGATAAGCGACAGCTCCAGCGGTGCCAGGTACTCGGGAAAGATACTGACGACGTCGATTCTCATCTACGCTTTGGCCTCCGGCTCAGCCTCTTCCCCGGCGGAGTCCTCGGCGAAGTTCTCGGCGAAGTCTTCGGCGGAGTCCGAGCCCCTGGTCTCCGGGTCGTCCGTGCTCTCGTCATTGACCTCGAACAGGCCCGCCGGCGGAGTGAGCAGGACATAGCCCTCCTCGACGTTCACCTCGGGGACGATCTGTTCCACAAACGGTATGAGGATTTCCTTGCCCTCGGTCGTTTCGACGACGAGCAGGTCCTGCACCGGCATCGTGTTCAGGGCGGTGATCTTGCCAACGGCCTGGGAGCCGACGCGGGCCTCGAGGCCCACGAGCTCGTGTTCGTACCAGCCCTCGTCGTCGTCCTCGTCGAGCTCTTCGGTCTCGATGAACAGCTTGGCGCCGCGCAGGGTCTCGGCGCGGTTCCGGTCGGCCACCTCGTCAAAGCCGAGCAGGAGGATGTCCTTGTTCCAGCGGGCACTGCTCAGCGTGAGCGGCCCGGCTGAGGCGGGTTCCACCACAAACTCGGTGCCGGGGACGAACCGGTCCTCAGGCGCGTCGGTGAGCACCTGGACTGTCACCTCGCCGCGGATTCCGTGGGGCTTGCCGATACGGGCCACCTGAAGCTGCATGTGTTCCTCTGTTTTGGGCTGCGTGTTGATGTACGACTTTTACGGGCGTCCTGAAAGCCTTCAGGGCGCAAAGCAGTCCGGCCCCTCCACCGTTGCTGGTGGAGGGGCCGGACGTTAAGGCAAGTGTTGCAGGCGCGTTACCGGCGGCGGTCGGTGTCGACGACGTCGACCCTGACCTGCTCGCCATCTGCCAGCGCCGCCACGACCGTGCGCAGTGCACGCGCGGTGCGGCCCTGGCGTCCGATTACCCGTCCCAGGTCTTCCTGGTGAACGCGCACCTCGAGGGTATCCCCGCGGCGGTTGTTCTTGGCACTGACTTTGACGTCCTCAGGGGAGTCGACAATGCCGCGGACAAGGTGTTCGAGCGCTTCTGCCAGCAACTTACTCAGCCTCGGTGGTCTCTGCTTCAGCCTCGGCGGGGGCTTCCGATGCCTTGGCCTTCTTGGTGATGGCTTCCGGGATGATCACGGAACCCTTTTCCGGAGCAACGAATGCTTCCTTGTCGGCCTTGGTCTTCAGGGTGCCTTCCTGGCCCGGCAGACCCTTGAACTTCTGCCAGTCACCCGTGATCTTCAGGATCGCGGCGACCTGCTCCGACGGCTGGGCGCCGACGGACAGCCAGTACTGTGCACGCTCGGAGTTGACCTCGATGTATGAGGGCTCTTCGGTGGGGTGGTACTTGCCGATCTCTTCGATGGCACGGCCATCACGCTTGGTGCGTGAATCGGCGACGACGATGCGGTAGTACGGTGCGCGCATCTTACCGAAGCGCTTAAGGCGAATCTTTACGGCCACTTTTGTGGTCACTCCTGTTTCTGAAACGGGGTTGAACCCGCGTTCTGCACCCGTGGGGCGGGCCGTACTGGGGGGTTCGAAAAGGACAGGATCCGGACGCGGAGAGAGGGGCCACGCAGATCGAGTACCTGTTTATTGTGCCAGATCGCCCGCGTTATTTCGACTTGACATGCGGACGGAGTCTTTTCGCGTGCCGGCAAGACCCAACGGCACTAGGAAGACCAGACGTACAGGCCGGTCCGGCTGCCTTCGTCCACGGTGCCCGCGAGCTCAGCCAGCGCTTGCACATAGTTCTTGGCTTCCGCGGCACCAAAGGGCATGTCATCCTCAGCGGCCCAGCGCTCG
The DNA here is from genome assembly GCF_044054585.1 of Arthrobacter sp. UC242_113. Taxonomy (NCBI): domain Bacteria; kingdom Bacillati; phylum Actinomycetota; class Actinomycetes; order Micrococcales; family Micrococcaceae; genus Arthrobacter; species Arthrobacter sp. UC242_113. The sequence goes on from NZ_CP171968.1 coordinate 1,875,658, forward strand.
GCCACCTCATCCAAAACGTTGCCCTCACCCTCGGATTCGTAGGTGAGGAGCTCGGCCAGCGCCCGGACCATCGCCGCCGGCACGCCCAGAAGTGAATCGCTTGCCACGTCCACCATGGCCAGCTCGTAGTCCGCGCCCGCGGCGTGCACGGCGGCACCCGCGAGGTCGCCGAGCTGTTCGATCTCAAAATCACTGATGCCGGCTATCCGGATGCCGTCCCCGGCGGCAGCGCCGCCCTCCAGCGCCTCTGCACGCTTAAGGGCGTCATTGTGGGTGGCGACAAACACTTCGGTGAAGCCCATGGATGCGTCCTCATTCCGTCGGCGGTGCATGCCCCGGCAGCGGCACGCACCGGCCGGGGCTCTTCGAAATCAGCCTAACCCAACTGCGTTCACGCGACTTAGCGCACGGCGACACGGAGGCGGTTGCGCCACGGATCCTCGAACCGGAGCTCGGCGCCGGTGTGGTGCGATTCGACTCCGGCGACCCGGAGGCGGTCGGCGAGGGCGCCGACGTCGTCACCGGACGGCACCTCGATGAGCACTTCGCCCAGGCCCAGCGTGTCCCGGCGCGGGCCGGCGCCTCGGCTGTTCCAGACGTTCATGGCCATGTGGTGGTGGTAGCCGCCGGCCGACACAAAGAGGGCCTGTCCGTGCCAGCCCGCCGTTTTTTCGAATCCGAGCGTGCCGACGTAGAAGTCGTGGGCTGACTGGACGTCACCCACCTGTAGGTGGACGTGCCCCACCTCCGCGTCGGTGCCGCGCTGGCCTTCCACGGACTGCTGCGTGAGGTGGTCCTGCAGGTACTTCTGCGGCGGCAGCGCCAGGCTGTCCATGACCACGTTCTTGCCGTCCCAGGACCACGCATCGCGCGGGCGGTCCCAGTAGAGTTCGATCCCGTTGCCTTCCGGATCGGTGAAGTAGAACGCCTCGCTCACCAGGTGGTCGGCGCTGCCCACGAAGGACTGCGGCTCGTACTGGGCTGCGCTGGCAACGGTGGCGGCCAGCGCCGGCTGGCCCTCAAACAGAAGCGCTGTGTGGAAGAGGCCGGCCTCGCCGCGGCCGGGAATGTTCAGGCCCGGAGCGGGAGCGAGGTGCACCAGCGGCGTCTTGAGCCGACCGAGGTAGAGGCCGCCGTCCTGCTCGGCGACGACGTCGAGGCCGAGGGCGCGCTGGTAGTAGTCGGTCATGAGCTTCATGTCGCCCACCTTGAGCATGACGGTGCCCATGGTGAGGTCGGCAGGAAGCAAGTCCTGGCTGCTGTCTGCTGCTGTCATTGAATACTCCCGGATGTCCGGGCCACCGGATTTCGGCGGCCTCTACATCTTTAAATTACTTGAAGCTTCAATTTATTCCTAATGCACGATCTTTCCCCGGAGCACCACATTCGTGAGGCTCCGGATGGTCTCCGGCGCGGCGCGGGGGTCCTCCCGGCACACCACCACGTCGGCGTCCGCGCCTTCCGTCAGGCCCTCGGCCCCCAACCATCGGCGCGCACGCCAGCAGGCCGCGTCCAGCGCTGCCGCTGCCGGGAGCCCGGCGGCATGAAGTTCGAGGATCTCGTCCGCGATGCGGCCGTGGCGGATCACGCTGCCCGCATCCGTTCCCGCATAGATTTCGACGCCGGCCTCGTAGGCCTCCAGGACACGCTCGCGACGGCGGGCCCACAATGCGCGCATGTGCTCCGCATACCGCGGGAACTTCTGCTCGGCCTGGCTGGCGATGTCCGGGAAGGTGGCGATGTTAATGAGTGTCGGCACGATCGGCACCTGCTGCTCAACGAACCGTGGAATGTGCCGGGGCAGCAGCCCCGTGGCGTGCTCGATGCAGTCGATGCCCGCGTCCAGCATGTCGTCCAGGGTGTCCTCGCCAAAGCAGTGCGCGGTGACCCTGGCGCCCTCGTCGTGGACGGCCCGGACGGCGTCCCGCACGGCCGCGGCAGGGAACGACGCCGCGAGGTCGCCGGCGCTCCGGTCGATCCAGTCCCCCACCAGCTTGACCCAGCCGTCCCCTTCGCGGGCCTGCTTCCGCACCGCCTCCACGAGGCCCTCCGGCTCGACTTCCACCGCAAAGTTCCGCAGGTACCGGCGGGACCGGGCCACATGCCGGCCGGCCCTGATGATCCGCGGCGTGTCGGCCCGCTGCTGCAGCCACCGGGTGTCGCTGGCCGCTCCGGCGTCCCGGACCAGCAGCGTGCCGGCGTTGCGGTCCGCTATGGACTGGCCATACGCCACGTCGTCGTCCACGGCACCGCCCGGCCCCAGCCCGATGTGGCAGTGGGCATCGACGAAGCCGGGCAGGACCCAGCCGTCCACGACGGTGTCCGGCTGCTGGCCCGGAGAACTGAACGTCAGCTTCCCGTCCACCGCCCAGAGCCCGCGGCGTTCCTCATCCGCCGCAGTGAGCACGGGTCCGCTGAATTCGATGATGTGCGACATGGTTCCAGCGTAATCGGCTCCCGCAACGGAGATCCGGCGTCTCCGGCTTGGCTTCACAGATGGACGGGCGAAATCCGGGGTGTGGTAGCTTCGTCTACGACCACACGGGTGCCCCTGCAGGGGCTGAGATCAGGCTGGTGCAGCCTGCGACCGTTGAACCTGTCCGGGTAATGCCGGCGAAGGAAGTGAGCAGTAAATTGAGCACCCAGAAATCACAGCAGAGCCATGCCCAAAACGGTACCGCTACCGTTACGCAGTCGCTGAAATCCCACTCACTGGCTTACCTGGAAGGCGACGGCCTGCGGGTTCCGGTAACGGAAATCGCCCTGGAGCCTTCACCCAACGGCGAGCAGAACGAACCGCTGCGGGTTTACCGCACGGCGGGTCCCGGCAGCGACCCGGTGGTGGGCCTCGCCCCGTTCCGTGCGGAATGGATTGCGGCACGGGCGGACACGGAGACGTACGACGGACGTGAACGGAACCTGCTCGACGACGGCAAGTCGGCCGTGCGCCGCGGCGCGGCTTCCGCCGAATGGAAGGGCGCCAGGCCGGTGCCCCGCCGTGCGGCGGACGGAAAGACCGTGACGCAGATGCACTACGCGCGGCAGGGCGTCATCACCCCCGAGATGCGTTTCGTGGCCCTCCGCGAGAACTGCGATGTGGAACTGGTCCGCAGCGAACTCGCCGCCGGACGGGCCATCATTCCCACCAACATCAACCACCCGGAATCCGAGCCGATGATCATCGGCAAGGCGTTCCTCGTGAAGATCAACGCCAACATCGGCAACTCGGCTGTCACCAGCTCCATCGCCGAGGAGGTGGACAAGCTGCAGTGGGCCACCCAGTGGGGCGCGGACACCGTGATGGACCTGTCCACGGGCGACGACATCCACACCACCCGTGAGTGGCTCATCCGCAACTCCCCCGTCCCCATCGGCACGGTCCCGATCTACCAGGCCCTGGAAAAGGTCAACGGCGAAGCGAACGCCCTGACCTGGGAAATCTTCCGCGACACCGTCATCGAGCAGTGCGAACAGGGTGTGGACTACATGACCATCCACGCCGGCGTGCTGCTGCGGTACGTCCCGCTCACGGCCAACCGCGTCACCGGCATTGTCTCCCGCGGCGGCTCCATCATGGCCGGCTGGTGCCTCGCCCACCACCAGGAGAACTTCCTGTACACCCACTTCGACGAGCTGTGCGAGATCTTCGCGAAGTACGACGTCGCCTTCTCGCTGGGCGACGGCCTCCGGCCGGGCGCCACGGCGGACGCCAACGACGCCGCGCAGTTCGCCGAACTGGACACCCTGGCTGAGCTGACCCAGCGGGCCTGGGAGTACGACGTCCAGGTCATGGTGGAAGGGCCGGGGCACATCCCATTCCACCTGGTGCGCGAGAATGTTGAGCGCCAGCAGGAGCTCTGCAAGGGTGCGCCCTTCTACACGCTGGGCCCCCTGGTCACGGACGTGGCCCCCGGCTACGACCACATCACCTCGGCCATCGGCGCCACCGGAAATCGCCCGGTACGGCACGGCCATGCTGTGCTACGTCACGCCCAAGGAACACCTGGGCCTGCCGAACAAGGACGATGTGAAGACCGGCGTCATCACCTACAAGATCGCCGCGCACGCGGCCGACCTTGCCAAGGGGCACCCCGGCGCGAATGAGCGGGACGATGCGCTGTCCAAGGCCCGGTTTGAGTTCCGGTGGCGCGACCAGTTCGCGCTGTCTTTGGACCCGGTGACGGCCGAGTCCTTCCACGACGAGACGCTGCCTGCCGAGCCTGCCAAGACGGCGCACTTCTGCTCGATGTGCGGTCCCAAGTTCTGCTCCATGCGGATCAGCCAGGACATCCGGAACGAGTACGGCTCAGCCGAGGCGCAGGCCGCCCTCGCGGAGATGGCGGAAGGCATGCGCGAGAAGAGCCAGGAGTTCCTGGCTGCAGGCGGAAAGGTATACCTGCCCGAGCTGCGGCTTCCGGAGTCGGCCCGCAACTGACCGGCCTCCATGACCACGTCCGGCTGGCATTGGGGGCCAGCCGGACGCGCGCGCGGGAACGTTGCTTAGAGGCCGTGTCTTCAGGAGGCGCGGGGCTGCTGCCGGCGGCTGACCTCGGCGATGAATGACCTGATGAAGCGGTCACCCTCCGGTGAGTCGTGGGGCCGGTGCCCTCCCGCAGCGATGCGGTGCAGGGCACCGGTCTCGCGCAGGTATCCGGCGATTTCCTCGTACAGCGGCTCCCAGCCGCCGGTGAGGACCAGCGTGGGAACACCCGGCACGATCTGCAGCGGCGCCTGCCACGGCGGTGCCTGCAGCCGCAGTCTCCTGGCCGCGCGCTTCGCCTCCGGGGTGCTGGGCTCCGGTGTGTCCGAGGCGAAGGCGCGGCGCAGGAACTCGCGCTCGTAGTCATCGTCGCCGAGCTGGTGCCGGACCTCGAACAGCGGCTCCATCAGGGCACGGTGCGCGGCCGTGGCCGGCAATTCAGCGGTGAGCGACAGGCATGCCGGCTCCACGAGCGTCAGCGAGAAGACAAGGTCGGGGCGTTCGACGGCGGCCATCATCGCTGCGATGGCCCCCTGTGAATGCGCCACAACGTGGCCCCCGGCGGCCCCGCGGCCGTCGTCTGCCAGTGAGCGCAGCACGATGCGGGCGTCCTCGGCGAAGTCGGTTTCCAGCGGCTCGGCCTCGGCGTCAAAGCCGTGGCGCCGCAGAAACAGGGCGTCATACTGCAGAGCCATGCCGTGCTGGCGCGGCCACGCAACGGAGCCGAAGTAACCGGCACCGTGGACGAAAACTACCCGCTGCTTATACATGACCCAACCTTATGGCAGCGGTCTGACATCGGCGCCGGCCGACATGACCGTGCTCCCTATTTGCCGCCCATGAACTTGTCGAAGCCCTTGGGGAGGTTCAGCTGGGACGGATCGAAGTCGCCCGACTGCTGGCCGAAGGAGGCTCCGGTGGGCACCGCCTTTGCCCCGGCGGCCCGCCTTGCCTCGGCCTCGCGGAGCTCCTGCGCAGCCTTGGCAGGGTTGCCGGAACGGGCCTTCTTCTTGGGCGCGTTCTTGCCGCCGCCCTTGCGGGCGCCGCCTGCCCCCATCCCGGGCATCCCGGGCATTCCCGGCATGCCGCCGCCCTGGGCCATCTTCTTCATCATCTTCTGGGCCTGGGCGAAGCGCTCCAGCAGCCCGTTGACCTCGGATACGTGCACGCCGGAGCCGCGGGCGATGCGGGCGCGCCGCGAACCGTTGATGATCTTCGGTGCAACGCGCTCGTGCGGGGTCATCGAGCGGACAATGGCCTCCACGCGGTCGATCTCGCGCTCGTCGAACTGCTCCAGCTGCTGCCGGATGTTCTGCGCACCGGGCATCATCATGAGCATCTTCTTCATCGAGCCCATTTTGCGGATCTGCTGCATCTGGGCAAGGAAGTCGTCCAGCGTGAAGTCCTCCTGGTCGGCGAACTTCTTCGCCATCCGGGCGGCTTCATCCTTGTCCCATGACTTTTCAGCCTGCTCAATGAGGGACAGGACGTCACCCATGTCCAGGATGCGCGAGGCCATCCGGTCCGGGTGGAACAGTTCGAAGTCGTCCAGGCTTTCACCGGTCGAGGCGAACATCACGGGCTTGCCGGTGACCGACGAAACGGACAGCGCGGCACCGCCGCGCGCGTCGCCGTCGAGCTTTGACAGCACGATGCCGGTGAAGTTCACGCCTTCGTCGAAGGCGGTCGCCGTGTTGACGGCGTCCTGGCCGATCATGGAGTCGATCACGAAGAGGACTTCGTTGGGCACAATGGCGCGGCGGATCTGGCGCGCCTGCTCCATCATGTCGGCGTCAACGCCGAGACGGCCGGCGGTGTCCACGATGACGACGTCGTGCAGCTTCTGGCGTGCTTCCTCGACGCCGGCCCGTGCCACGGCGACGGGGTCGCCGGCCGGGTGCGCCAGTTCGGAGGTGGCGCCCGGGTGCGGAGCGAAGACGGGAGCTCCCGCGCGCTGGCCCACTACCTGCAGCTGCGTCACGGCGTTGGGGCGCTGGAGGTCACAGGCGACGAGCAGGGGGCTGTGGCCTTGCGCCTTCATCCACTTGGCCAGCTTTCCGGCCAGGGTGGTCTTGCCGGCGCCCTGGAGGCCGGCGAGCATGATGATGGTAGGGCCGGTCTTGGCCATCCGGATGCGCCGCGTCTCGCCGCCGAGGATCTCAACAAGTTCCTCGTTGACGATCTTCACGATCTGCTGGCTGGGGTTCAGGGCCCCGGAGACCTCGGCGCCGAGCGCGCGTTCACGGACCTGCCCGGTGAACTCGCGGACCACGGGCACGGCAACATCCGCATCCAGCAGGGCGCGCCGGATCTCGCGGACTGTGGCGTCGACATCTGCCTCGGTGAGGCGGCCCTTGCCGCGAAGATTCTTGAAGGTTGCTGTCAACCGGTCAGAGAGTGAATTGAACACGCGCCGTGCACTTCTTTCAGTGGATGTACGAGACTCGACTATCTAGGGTATCAAGACACGCCTGCAAGGTGGCATGCTGGCAAGGTGACGAGCCAAACGACTGTGAAAACCCTGCTCATCCTCGGTGCCTCCGGCGATCTCACCGGACGGCTCCTCCTTCCCGGCCTGGCCAGGCTGGTGGCCACAGGACGCGCCGCCGGCCTGTTGCTCGTGGGGGCCGGATCGGACCCGTGGTCACCCGAACAGTGGCAGGAACGCGTGCACACCGCCTTTGACGCTGCCGCCGAAACGGCGACGGACGCCGGCAGGGAGGCGCTGGCGGCCATGGCAAAGTCCACGGAATACCACCAGGCCGACGTCACCGCCGACGGGCCGCTCGCAGAACTCCTGGCCGGCCTCGAGGGACCCGTTGCGGTTTACTTCGCCCTGCCGCCGCAGGTGAGCCAGAAGGCCTGCGAAATCCTGCGCCCGGAGCAGGTGCCCGCCGGGACCCGTCTGGTCATGGAGAAGCCCTTCGGCGCTGGCGAGGAGTCGGCCCGCGAACTCAACCGGACACTCCTGTCCCTTGTTCCGGAGGACCACATCCACCGGGTGGACCATTTTCTGGGCAAGGCCACAGTCCTGAACATCCTTGGCCTGCGGTTCGCCAACAATTTCCTGGAGCCGGTCTGGAACCGCGACCACATCGCCAAGGTAGAAATCATCTTCGATGAGGACCTGGCCCTGGAGGGCCGGGCACGCTACTACGACGGTGCGGGCGCGCTGCGCGACATGATCCAGAGCCACCTGCTGCAGATCATGGCGCTGCTGGCCATCGAGGCGCCGGCCACCATCGGCGAGCGCGACCTCCGCGATGCCATCGCCGCCGTCCTGCGGGCCAGCAGCATCAAGCCGCCCTACACGGACAGCACCCGGCGGGCGCGCTACCTGGCGGGAAGCCTCGACGGCAAGGACGTCCCTGACTACGCCGCGGAGGAGGGCGTGGACCCGGACCGGAACACCGAGACCCTGGCCGAGGTGCGCGTGGACATCGATAACTGGCGCTGGAAGGGGGTGCCGTTCATCCTCCGTTCCGGCAAGGCCCTCGGGACCAAGCGCAAGGAGGCCGTGGTCACCTTCCGGCCCGTGCCGCACCTGCCCGACGGATTCACCGGCAGGGACACGCCCAACACGCTCCGCATTGGCTTCGGCCCGGACACCCTGGAGCTCGACGTCGACGTCAACGGCCCCGGGGACATCTTCAGCCTGGACCGCGCCGCGCTCGTGGCCGAGCTCAACGCCTCCGAGCTGCTGCCTTACGGCGAAGTGCTGGAAGGCGTCCTGACGGGAGACCCCCTGCTGTCGGTCAGGGGCGACACCGCCGAGGAATGCTGGCGGATCGTGGAGCCGGTCCTGGCTGCCTGGGCGGCAGGCAAGGTGCCGCTGGAGGAATACCGGGCCGGCTCCGGCGGGCCCGCACCCGAATAGGCTTCCCGCCCCCAAAACGGTTAACGCGCAGAGAGGGCCGGTCACCATTGTGGTGACCGGCCCTCTCGCTGCGTTGGGCTGGTGGCCGGTTAGATGGCGGCTACGCCGCGTTCACCCGTCCGCACCCGCACTGCTTCGAAGACATCGACCGTCCAGACCTTGCCGTCGCCGGCCCGGCCCGTGTTGGAGCTGGCGATAATGACATCCAGGATGTCGTCAGCCTGTTCGTCCGTGGCGAGCACCTCAACGCGGATCTTGGGCAGCAGGTCCACGTTGTACTCGGCGCCGCGGTAGACCTCGGTGTAGCCGCGCTGCCGGCCGTAGCCGCTGGCTGCACTGACCGTGAGGCCCTGGACCCCGTAGGCCTCCAGGCCTTCGCGGATCGATTCGAGCTTCTCCGGACGAACGATTGCTGTGATCAGTTTCATGCCCCCACGCTTTCCTTACCTGTTGCTGCTGCTGTCTTCTTGCCGTCGCTGTCTGCGGGAACAGCGTCGGTGCCGCTGGTCTGGCCACCGGTGATCAGCTCGTGCAAGGGCTGGAAGCTGCCGCCGTGGCCGCCGACGCCGAACTCGTAGGCCGTTTCTGCGTGCAGGCTGAGGTCCACGCCCACTGCTTCCTGCTCCTGGGAGACCCGGAAGCCCATCGTCTTGTGGATGGCCACTGCGATAATCGCGGTCAGGACAGCCGAGTAGGCGATGGCGATGCCGGCTGCCGCCAGCTGGGCCCAGAGCTGGGTGAAGCCGCCGCCGTAGAAGAGTCCGCCGCCGACGCCGTCGGTGGGAAGGGCGATGAAGCCGAGGGCAACGGTGCCGATGATGCCGGAGACGAGGTGGACGCCGACGACGTCCAGCGAGTCATCGAAGCCCCAGCGGAACTTGAGGCCGACAGCGAGTGCCGAGGCCACACCGGCGACAACGCCGAGTCCAAGCGCACCGACCGGGCTGACGTTTGCACAGGCCGGGGTGATGGCGACGAGGCCGGCAACCACACCTGAGGCAGCACCCAGCGAGGTGGGGTGGCCGTCACGGACGCGTTCGGTGACCAGCCAGCCGAGCATGGCCGCAGCCGGAGCAGCCAGGGTGTTGACCCAGATCAGGCCGCCCTGTTCCGCGGTGGTGGCGGCGCCGCCGTTGAAGCCAAACCAGCCGAACCACAGGATGGCCGCGCCGAGCATGACGAACGGGATGTTGTGCGGGCGGTGGTTCGGGTCCTTGCCGAAGCCCTTGCGGTTGCCGATGATGAGGACCAGGATCAGCGCGGCCACACCGGCGTTGATGTGGACCACGGTGCCGCCGGCGAAGTCGATCGCGGGGCCCAGAGCCTTGCCGATGGCGCCCTCGGGGCCGAAGAGGCCGCCGCCCCAGACCATGTAGGCAAGCGGGCAGTACACCAGCGTGACCCAGACGGGCACGAAGACGCTCCAGGCGCCGAACTTGGCCCGGTCCGCGATGGCGCCGCTGATGAGGGCGACCGTGATGATCGCGAACGTTGCCGCGTAGCCGACCTTGATGAGGCCGTCAGGGGTGGTGATGCCCTCGAGGCCGAACGTGGCGAACGGGTTCCCGACAATCTGCAGGAATCCCTCACCGGAGCTCATCGATGCGCCCCAGAGTACCCACACCACGCCGACCATGCCGATGGAGATGAAGCTCATCATCATCATGTTCAGTGCTGCCTTGGCGCGCGTCATGCCGCCGTAGAAAAATGCCAGACCTGGTGTCATGAACAGCACGAGTGCCGCCGCCACCATGAGCCATACGTGACCTGCGGTAAGTTCCATGGTGCACGTCCTCTCTTGATCGAATGCTGCGGAGTGATCCGCCTGCCCAACGCCTTTTGCGTCCTGGATCAAGTTTTGCCCCGGTGTGTTTCGCTGGCGGAGGATTTAGATTGCCGGTCTGTTACAACAACCTCCCTGACGTAAATGGTGCATATCCTGCTTGTTACGGTTATGTTTCATCGCCCCCAAACGCCCGCCCTGCCTGTTTAGCAAGGATTCGCCGCTTCATGAGCCCACTCCCCCGTATTGCCGCGGGCAAACTACGTTTCACCGCGGTCCGCCGCTCCGGCGGCGCTCCGCTGCCCCGTGACATCAAGGTGATGCTTGTCGCAGCCTTCCTGATTGCGCTGGGCTTCGGCCTGGTGGCGCCGGTGCTGCCGCAATTCGCCACCACGTTCGACGTCGGCGCGACGGCCGCTGCTGTCATCGTCAGTATCTTTGCGCTCATGCGGCTGCTGTTCGCGCCCGCCGGCGGTGCCCTCATCGGCAGGCTCGGCGAGCGTCCGGTCTACGTCGCCGGCCTGCTCATCGTGGCGGCGTCCACCGCGGCCTGCGCCTTCGCCCAGAACTACTGGCAGCTGCTGGTGTTCCGCGGGCTGGGCGGTGCCGGATCGGTCATGTTCACCGTGGCATCGATGGCGCTGGTCATCAGGCTGGCGCCGCCGGAGAGCCGCGGCCGGGTGTCCGGCGCGTACGCGTCGGCGTTCCTGATCGGCAACGTCTGCGGGCCCATCGTCGGCGGCCTGCTCGCCGGTTTCGGCCTGCGCGTCCCGTTCCTGGCCTACGCGGGCGCCCTCGTCCTCGCGGCACTTGTGGTGCAGACGCAGCTCAGCCATGTTCCCGGCTCCGCCCGCGGCCAGGCAGCGGCTGCGCCGGCCATGAAACTCGGCGAAGCCTTCGGCGACAGTGCCTACAGGGCGGCCATGCTGTCCAGCTTCGCCAACGGCTGGGCAACTTTCGGCGTGCGCATGGCCACGGTGCCGCTGTTTGCCGTTACGGCCCTGAACTCCGGGCCCGGGGCCGCAGGCTGGGCGCTGGCAGTCTTCGCCGCCGGAAATGCCCTCGCCCTGACCGTGTCGGGCCGACTGGCCGACAGCCTGGGCAGGAAGCCGATGATGGTGGCGGGGCTCGTGGTCACCGGCATGGCGACGGCCGCGATTGGCCTGACGCAGGGGCTGGGGTGGTTCCTGGTCGCCTCGATGCTGGCGGGAGTGGGAGCGGGGATGCTCAATCCGGCGCAGCAGGCGGCGGTTGCCGATGTGATCGGTCGCGAACGTTCCGGCGGGCCTGTGCTGGCGGCCTACCAGATGACGTCGGACATCGGTGCCATCCTTGGGCCGGTGCTCGTAGGCCTGCTGGCCGACCGGCTGGGTTACAGCTGGGCCTTCGCAGCCACAGGCGCCGTGCTCCTGGTCGCCGCGGCAGGCTGGCTGGCCGCGCGGGAGACGGTGCACCGCGAGCCTGCAGAGGCTGCTTAAAACCATGTAGGTAGCAGCAGGGGGCGTTCCCAACGCTGGGAACGCCCCCTGCTGCTACCTAGTTGGGTAGTCGGGGCCTAGTTCAGGAGGGCGTCGACGAAACCCTCGGTCTCGAACGGTGCGAGGTCGTCCGCGCCCTCGCCGAGGCCGATGAGCTTCACGGGTACTCCGAGGCTCTTCTGGATGGCGACGACGATGCCGCCCTTCGCGGTTCCGTCCAGCTTGGTCAGCACGATGCCGGTGATGTTCACCACCTCGGCGAAGACCCGTGCCTGGTTGAGCCCGTTCTGGCCGGTGGTGGCGTCCAGCACCAGGAGGACCTCGTCCACCTCAGCCAGCTTCTCCACAACGCGCTTGACCTTGCCGAGCTCGTCCATCAGGCCGACCTTGTTCTGCAGGCGGCCGGCGGTGTCGATCATGACGACGTCGACTTCCTGGTCGATGCCGGCCTTGACGGCCTCGTACGCAACGGATGCCGGGTCCGCGCCGTCGATGTCGGATTTCACGGTGGGAACGCCCACGCGCTGTCCCCAGGTGGCCAGCTGTTCTGCCGCGGCGGCACGGAAGGTGTCCGCCGCGCCGAGGATGACGTCCTTGTCCTCCGCCACAAGCACGCGGGCCAGCTTGCCCACCGTGGTGGTCTTGCCGACGCCGTTGACGCCCACCACCATTACGACGGCGGGCCTGTCCGCGTGCCGGTCTACCCGCAGGCTCCGGTCCATGGTCGGGTCCACGATCTTGATGAGCTCTTCGCGCAGCAGCGCCTTGACGTGCTCGGGGTCGCGCGTGCCAAGGACCTTCACGCGTTCGCGGAGCGCGTCCACAAGCTGCATGGTCGGTTCAGTGCCAAGGTCGGCCAGGAGCAGCGTTTCCTCCACCTCATCCCAGACGTCCTCGTCGATCTTGTCGCTGGAGAGCAGCGCCAGCAGGCCCTTGCCGAGCACGTTGTTGGACTTGACCAGGCGCTCCCGGAGGCGGTTGAGCCGCCCCGCCACGGGCAGCGGCGTCTCCACCGGAATGGTTTCCAGGCCGGCCGCGTCATCCGGGACCCCGGTTTCCAGCCCTTCAAGGTCGACGGCGTCCGGCGCCTGACGAACAGCAGGCGCAGCCGGGCGGTCCTCCAGGAGGGTTCCTCCGCCGCCGAGCGGCTCAACGGGGTCGTTGGCGTCCCGGGTGCCTAGGTATTGTGTGCGGGATTTCCGGGCCTTCATCAGCACCGGGACCAGCCCGCCGATCACTACCAGGGCAGCCAGAATGGGCAGAAGAATGGGGATAATGTCATTCACACCCCTAGCTTCTCACAAGCCACAGGTCCCTAAACGTCCGCACCGAGCCGCTGGCTGATGACGGTGGACACGCCGTCGCCCCGCATGGTCACACCGTAGAGCGCGTCGGCCACTTCCATGGTCCGCTTCTGGTGGGTAATCACGATCAGCTGGCTGGATTCGCGGAGTTCTTCGAAGATGGTAATGAGCCGGCCGAGGTTGGTGTCATCCAGGGCCGCTTCGACCTCGTCCATGACGTAGAACGGCGACGGCCGGGCCTTGAAGATGGCCACGAGCAGGGCCACCGCGGTAAGCGATCTTTCGCCGCCGGAGAGCAGCGACAGCCGCTTGATCTTCTTGCCCGCGGGCCTGGCCTCGACCTCGATGCCGGTGGTGAGCATGTCCGTGGGGTCGGTCAGGACCAGCCTTCCCTCCCCGCCCGGGAAGAGCCGGCCGAAGACCCGCACGAACTGGGCCGAGGTGTCCGCGAAGGCCTCCGAGAAGACCTTCTGCACCCGGTCATCGACTTCCTTGATGATGTCCAGCAGGTCCTTGCGGCTGGCTTTGAGGTCCTCCAGCTGGGTGCTGAGGAACTGGTGGCGTTCCTCCAGGGCGGCGAACTCCTCCAGCGCCAGGGGGTTGACCTTGCCCAGCGATGACAGGTCCCGTTCCGCCTTGCGGAGCCGCTTTTCCTGCTCCTCGCGGACGAACGGCACGCCCTCCACCACCGGCTGGCCCTCGGTATCGACGGGTGCCCGCAGGACCGCCCACTTGTCCGTGGAAGCGGCGGCGGGCAGGGGCACCGGCCGATCCGGCCCGTAGTCTGCCACGAGCTGGTCCGCCGTCAGCCCCAGCTCCTCCACCGACTTCGTTTCCAGCGCCTCGATCCGGAGCCGCTGCTGGGCACGCGCCAGCTCGTCACGGTGCACCGAGTCGGTCAGTTCCGCGAGTTCGCGCGCCAGCGCGTCGTTGGCCGTACGGATGGCGGCGAGTTCCCGGTCCCGCTGCTCCCGGACCTGCTCGGCAAGGTCCCGCTCCCGGCTGGCCAGCTCAACGGAAACGTCGCTGAACCGGATCAGCTGCTCCACCGCGGCCGAGACTGCCGCCGCCCGGTTGGCCTGGATCCTTCGGCGGCGGGCCCGTTCGGCGGCCTGTTCACGCGCCCGGCGTTCCGAGGCCGCCGCGCGTTCCAGCGAGGCTGCCCGGTTGCTGATGGCCGTGAGCTGCTCCTCCCGGCTGCGCAGGGACAGCCGGGCTTCCATTTCGGCCGACCGTGCCTGGGATGCGGCCAGGGCCAGCGCGTCCCGCTGTTCCGTGGACGGTTCCTCCTCGGCGGGCGCGTCCTGGGCGGCCGCCAGCCGGGCTGTGACCGCCGTCAGCGCCTCCTGCTCGGCCACGATGTTTGCCTCCGCGCGGGCCAGCGACGCGGCGAGCCGTTCGCTTTCGCCTACGGCGCTGCGCAGGACCGAGTTGAGGTGGCCCAGCCGTTCGGCCACCGCTGCCAGCCGGGCATCCGATTCATGCAGGCGCTCCAGCGCGGCGTCCGCGCGTTCCTGCGCCTCGGCGCGCCGGGCCTCGGCGGCAGCCAGGGCAAAGCGGCCCTGTTCCAGCCCGGCGGTGACCGCCCTCAGGCGGGAGGCCGCGTCGTCGACGGCAGCCTGCACCTCAAGCAGCGAGGGCGCCTTCGCGGAACCGCCGGTGACGGTCCAGGCGGTGAACACGTCGCCGGCGAGCGTCACGGCGGTAAGGTCGGGACGCCCCGCGACGAGGTCCGCCGCGGTGTCATGGTCGTCGACGACGGCGGTGGTAGCGAGCAGTGTACGCACGGCCGCCGCCGTGGTTCCGGAGGCCGTTACCAGGTCCGCTGCCGGGCGGGCCCCGGCTGGCAGGGCACCGCTTCCTGCAGCGGGTTTTCCTGCGGCGGTTATTTCTGCGGCAGCGGGCACGCCTGCCGCAGGGGCTGCGGCCTCGAGCAGCAGCGTGGCGCGGCCGGCGTCGTCCTCCTTGAGGAGGCGCACCAGTTCTGCCGCCGTTCCGGCGTCCCGCACCACGATGGCATCTGAAGCACTGCCAAGGGCTGCAGCGACGGCGGCCTCATAGCCCGGTTCAACGGTCAGTGCCGTCGCCAGCGGGCCGACGGTGCCAGCCACCCCTGCACCGAGGACATGCTCGGAGCCGTCCTTGCGGTTGAGGCCAAGCTGGAGGGCCTCGTGCCGTGCCTTCAGAGCGTCGCGTTCGCGGACGGCGTCGCGCTCGGTGCTTTTCAGCGATGCAATTTCCGCGAGGATGCCGTCGAGGGCAGCGCTGGCGTCCTCGTATTCGGCATCAAGGGTTTCCTCGCCGTCCTCGACGCCCGCCACCTGCGATTCCAGCGCGGTGAACTCGGACTGGGCATGCCGGCGGCGCTCATCGCCTGCGGCGAGAGATTCGCGGAGCCTGCCCACTTCGGCCTGGGCAGATTCCACCTTTGACCGCGCCGCGCCCACCTGGCCGGCCAGCCGCGCCAAGCCCTCCCGCCGGTCTGCGGCGGCGCGCAGCGCGGCGGTGAGCCGCTTCTCCTCGGCCGCGGCCGCATCCTCGGCCGCAGACTTGGCGGCTGTGGCGGCCTCCAGCGCGGCGCGCCCCGCGAGGATGTCCTGCTCCATCTCCGCCTGCTCGCGGCGGACGCGTGCGGCCTGCCGCTCCAGCTGGTCCGGGTCCCGGCCAGGCTCCGGCGCTGGATCCGCGGATCCCAGCAGACGGCAGCGTTCCTGGGCCAAAGATGCGAGGGAACGCAGCCGCTCCCGTCCTGCGGACAGCTGGTACCACGTGTCCCGGGCGGCGTTCAGCTGCGGGGTCGCCTCCGCAGCAAGCTGCTCCAGGGAGGCCTGCCGGCGGCGGCCCTCCTCAAGCTGGGTTTCGACGACGGCGCGCCGCGCCTTGAGCGCCGACTCGTCGGCGATGTCCTGTGCAAGGGTGTTCTGGAGCTGGACCAGGTCATCTGCCAGCAGCCTGGCACGGGCGTCACGGACCTCGAACTGGACAGTCTGCGCGCGCCGCGCCACCGCTGCCTGCTTACCGAGCGGTGTCAGCTGCCGGCGGATTTCCCCGGTCAGGTCGCTGAGCCGCTGGAGGTTGGCCTGCATCGCCTCCAGCTTGCGGACGGTCTTTTCCTTGCGCCGCCGGTGCTTGAGGATGCCGGCGGCTTCTTCAATGAAGCCCCTGCGGTCCTCGGGAGTGGCGTGCAGGACGCGGTCCAGCTGCCCCTGCCCCACGATGACGTGCATTTCGCGGCCGAGTCCGGAGTCGGAGAGCAGTTCCTGGATGTCCAGGAGCCGGCACGCCGAGCCGTTGATGGCGTACTCGGAACCGCCGGTGCGGAAGAGCGTGCGCGAGATGGTGACTTCGCTGTACTCGATCGGCAGGGCGCCGTCGGCGTTGTCGATGGTGAGCGAGACGTGCGCGCGGCCCAGAGGCGGGCGGCCGGACGTGCCGGCAAAGATGACGTCCTCCATCTTGCCGCCGCGGAGGGTTTTGGCGCCCTGCTCCCCCATGACCCAGGCCAGGGCGTCCACGACGTTGGACTTGCCCGAGCCGTTGGGCCCGACGACTGCCGTGACGCCAGGCTCAAAGTCGAACGTCGTGGCCGACGCAAACGACTTGAAGCCCCGGACGGTCAGACTTTTGAGGTGCAAAGTTTTCAGATCTCCATAGGTGGCGGCAGCGGATGCTGGTCCTTCACCAAATCTAGTGGCTAACGGGCCGGGAACCCCGGATTTGCGGCGCTTTTGGCCTGCCCAACCAAGGTGTCAATGCTCACCAGCGGCCGTTGCGGGGCCGCGGCTGGCACACAGGGCAGGTGTAGGAAGAACGGTTCATGAACTGCTCACGCCGCATGATGCTGACAATCCCGGCCGCAGCACAGCGCCTGCATTCCTCCCCCTCCCTGCCGTAGGCATTGAGGGACCGCTCAAAGTAACCGGACGCGCCATTGACGTTGACGTACAGGGAATCGAAGCTGGTGCCGCCGGCAGCCAGGGCATCGTCCATCACGTCGCGGGCGGCGGCCAGGAGGCGCTCGGCGTCAGCCCGACGGAGAGTGTCCGTGGGCCGGGCATAGTGCAGCTTTGCCCGCCACAGGGCCTCGTCCGCGTAGATGTTGCCGATCCCGGACACGAGCCCCTGGTCCAGCAGCGCGCGTTTCAGCCCGGTCTTCCGCTTCCGGAGGCGGCGGTAGAAGGTGTCAAAGGAAAAATGCGGGTCCAGGGGGTCACGCGCGATGTGCGACGCTTCCTCCGCGATGACCGGCACCGGGTCTTCCGCGATCCCGCCCGGTCCGCCGTCGTCCGTGGGAACAAGGGTGGTGACGAACAGGCCGCCGAAGATCCGCTGGTCCACGAACCGCAGCTGATCCGGCATGGCTCCCTCCGGGCTCAGCCGCAGCCGGACCTTCAGGTGCTTCTCGTCCGGAACGGAGCTGTCCTGCATCAGGAGCTGGCCGCTCATGCCCAGGTGGGCCATGAGCGCGACGCCGGGGAGTGCCGAATGGCCGCTGCCGGTACTGCCGCGCGGCACGCCATCCTCCTGCAGCGGCATCCAGAGGAACTTGCCCCGGCGGACCACATCGAGGACTTTGGCTCCTTCAAGGTTCCCGGCGAAATCCTCGGGCCCCAGCGCGTGCCGGCGCACGGATCTCGGGTCCACAACGTCGACGCCGGTGATGGTCCGGCCGCGGACCCAGTTGACCAGGCCGCGCCGGACTACCTCGACTTCGGGAAGTTCAGGCACCGGCGCTTAGCTGCCCGCGGCGGAATCCGAGGGAGCCGCCGCTGCGTCTGCCGGCGCAGGCTCCGCGCCGGAGACCTTGGACTCGGCGCCCGACAGCTTCCGCCAGGCGTCCGCGGCAGCTTCCTGCTCGGCTTCCTTCTTGGAGTGGCCGGAGCCCTTTCCGTACGCGGTTCCGCCGATCTGGAGTTGCGCGACGAAGGTGCGCGCATGGTCCGGGCCGGAGCCCTCAACGGCGTAGTAGATGCTGCCCAGCTGACGTCCCGCGGCCAGCTCCTGGATGCTGGTTTTCCAGTCCGTGCCGGCGCCGAGGGCGCCAGCGTCCTTCAGGAGCGGTCCGATGAGGCGCATCACCAGCTGGCGGGCGGTCTCGATGTCGTTGGACACATAGGTGGCGCCGATGAGGGCTTCCATGGTGTCGGCCAGAATCGAGGCCTTGTTCTTGCCTTCGGTGAGCTTCTCCCCCTGGCCAAGGTAAATGTACTCCCCAATGCCCAGGCTGCGGCCGATGCCGGCAAGGGCGCGCGTGCTCACCACGGCCGACCTGCGCTTGGCCAGATCGCCCTCGGGGAGCGTCGGGTTGTCGCGGTACAGCGCATCGGTGACGGAGAAGCCCAGGATGGAGTCGCCCAGGAACTCAAGGCGCTCGTTGGTGGGTATGCCGCCGTTTTCGTAGGCGTACGAACGATGTGTCAGAGCAAGACGAAGCGTCCCGGCGTCAATGAAGACACCGAGACGCTTCAGAAGCTCTTCAGTTGAAGACATCCTGATCGACTTTTAGGCCGATTAGACGTCCGCGACCTTGCGGCCCTTGTACTCAAGGAACAGCGCAGTGCCAGCCGAGTCGGTGACGACCTTCGCCTGGTGCGGCAGGCTGTAGGTGACCTGGCCGTTCTCGACGGTCTTCACCAGGTGGGGGGCAGTTGCCTTCCACTGGGAACGACGGGCGCGGGTATTCGAGCGAGACATTTTCCGCTTGGGAACAGCCACGGCTAACTCATTTCTCTCTAGAAAAACACTTACAAATCAATTTTGCCGGTCAGGCTTAGCCAGATCAGCCAGGGCAGCCCAGCGAGGATCTACGACCTCGTGGTGGTGCCCCGGATCGTCTTCCAGGCGCGCCCCGCATTCGGAGCACAGACCCTGGCAGTCTTCCCGGCACACCGGCTGGAACGGCAGCGCGGTCACGACTGCGTCCCGCAACACCGGCTCAAGATCGATCAGATCGTGCTCGACTCGACGTTGCTCTTCATCGTCTTCCTCGTCCGAAGGCAGGACGCCTTCGTAGAAGAAAAGTTCTTGCACATTGACCTCAAGGTCATACGCAAGGGGATCCAGGCATCGGCCGCACTCGCCTATTACCTCGGCGAGGGCGGTTCCTGATACCAGAATTCCTTCGTGTACGGCCTCAAGCCTCAGGTCGAGCTCGATATCCGAGCCTTCCTGAACGCCAATGAGCGCCACGCCGAGATCCCCCGGCGCGGATACATGTTCCGTCAGTGTACGCATGCTCCCCGGACTGCGTCCGAGGTCCTTGACATCTAACCTCAAGGGCGAACTTGCATCTCGCTTAATGAGAACTCCTGTTGAACATATGACCGACGTACCATCTTAGCCTGAACTCCCTGACGGACTCAAACCGGATGCCACGCCGGGGCACGCGGCCGGCGTGCACCGGAAACGTACCGGACAAGCCTACCCCCTTCAGGGCTGGCCGGCCTAAGGCGCGCCGCCGGCGAGAAGCCGTTTCAGCACGGACCTGGGGACGTATTCGGAGACGTTGCCGCCCAGGGTGGCCACTTCCTTGATCAGGGTTGATGACAGGTGAAGGTAGTGCGCCTCCGCCGGAAGGAACACGGTCTCCACTCCGCTCAGCTGGCGGTTCATCGTCGCCATGGGAAGCTCGTAGTCAAAGTCCGACGACGAGCGCAGCCCCTTCACGATGGCGGACACGCCGCGCTGCCGGCAGTACTCCGCCAGGAGTCCCTCCCCGACGGGTTCCACGATGATGCCGCGCAGGGACGCCAGTGTCTCCCTGGCCATCTCAATCCGTTCCTCCAGCGGGAACCGGTACTTCTTGGCATAGTTGGTGGACACGGCGACGATCACTTCATCAAAGAGGCTAGCGGCTCTGGCGATGACCTCGAGGTGTCCATTGTGGATGGGGTCGAAGGAGCCTGGGCATACGGCGCGTCTCATGCTCCGAACCTACCGTATCCGCGGGCCGGGATACCATGACTGGGGCACCGGCCGCCAACGCGCCCGCGGCTGAAATGAGTGCTGAAGAGACAGGCAGGAAACCAATGACAGAAACACTTCCGGCACCCTGGCAGCGCGCGGCCACCGGGGCGAACCTGCTGGCGAGTGACGGCGCTTTGGGCGTGACGATTTTCGAGGAGATGACCACGCTGGCCATGCAGACCGGCGCCATCAACCTGGGGCAGGGTTTCCCCGACGAGGACGGCCCCGCGGAGATCAAGGCCGCCGCCCAGGCCGCGATCGCCGAAGGCTCCAACCAGTACGCGCCCGGCAAGGGTGTCCCCCAGCTCCGGAAGGCCGTGTCCGCACACCAGAAGCGGTTCTACGGGCTGGAGCCGGACCCGGACACTGAAATTATCGTCACCACCGGAGCCACCGAGGCAATCGCCGCATCGCTGCTGGCCTTCGTCGGCCCCGGCGATGAGGTCCTGACCTTCGAGCCCTTCTACGACTCCTACGGCGCGATCATCGGGCTCTCCGGCGCCACACATGTCACCGCACCGCTGCTGGCCCCCGATTTCCTGCCCGATTCCGCAGCCCTGGAGGCGGCGTTCACTGACCGCACCAAAGTGGTGCTGCTGAACAACCCGCACAACCCGACCGGTGCGGTCTTCCCGCGCGAGGTGCTTCAGCGCGTCGTCGACCTCACCAGGAAGCATGACGCGATCATCATCACGGACGAGGTTTACGAGCACCTCACGTTCGGCATCACCCACATTCCGGTGGCCACGCTGCCGGGGGCCGCTGACAGGACGGTCACCATCTCCTCGGCCGGCAAGACGTTCTCGTTTACGGGCTGGAAGGTCGGATGGCTGACCGGCCCGGAGCACCTCGTAGCGGCGGTCCGGACAGTGAAGCAGTTCCTCACCTACAGTTCCGGCACGCCGTTCCAGAGCGCCATCGCCACCGGACTGGCCCTGCCCGACGAGTTCTACCAGGGCATCTCCACCACGCTGCGGAAGAAGCGCGACATCCTGAGTGAGGGGCTGCGCGCGGCCGGACTGGAGGTGTTCACTCCCGACGGCACCTACTTCGTCAACGTGGACACCTCGCCGCTGGGCATCCGGGACTCGGTGGACCTGGCCCGCCGCCTGCCCGCGCTGGTGGGAGTGGCGGCCATCCCGGTGCCCGTGTTCTGCCACCCCGAGGGCGCCGAGCGGACGCGCAGCCTGCTGCGGTTCGCGTTCTGCAAGCGCGACGAAGTCCTCGAGGAGGCCGCCACGCGGCTGGCGACCCTCCGGGACAGGCTCTGACCATGGCCGGCGGCGCCCGTGCATCGCGCTTCCTGCGCGCCACCGGCCAGCACGCCGTCATCGAGCCGGATGCCTACACTGACGGCGGGTTCGTGCTCAGCATCGGCGGGGCCGAGCAGTCGCACGTGGACCTGGCCGACCCCGGGGACATCTTCTACGAGTACCTGCGCCGCATCGGGCACATCGTGGACCTCGCCGCTCCGTGGGGTGAACCCATCCGTGCCCTGCATCTGGGAGCAGGCGCACTGACCCTCGCACGGTACATCCAGGCGACGCGTCCCGGCTCCGTCCAGTACGCCGTGGAACTGGAGCGTGAGCTGCTGGACTTCGTGCTGGAGCGGCTGCCGCTGCCGGACGGAACCGACCTCCACACAATCATCGGCGACGCGCGTGCTGCCCTGGCCGAGCTGCCTTCGGACCTGCGTTTCGACGTCGTCATCCTGGACATCTTCTCCGGGCCGGAGGCGCCGGAGCACATCGCCTGCACCGGGTTCTACCGCGAGGCCGCGGCGCTCCTCTCGGAGCGGGGCGTGCTGATAGTAAATGTCGGCGACGAGCCGGGCCTCACGCTCGTCCGCAGCCAGGTGGCTGCGCTGCGAAGGGCCATGACGGACGTCGCAGCCTGCGCCGAGGCGGGCATGTTCACGGGCAGGTATCCCGGGAACATCATCCTCGCCGGCACCCGCAAGCCATGGCCGCCCGAGTGGACCGCCGCCCTCACGGCCCGCGGCCCCCATCCGGCCAAAGTCCTGGCTGGCGTGGAACTGGACAGGTTGTCGGACTAACTAGTCCTCGGACCAAACAGCTCAGTCCTCGGCCTCCAGCGTGAGGTCCACATCCTGGCCGCTGGACGGTTCGGCGTACCACAGCCGTGTCTCGCCGTACTTCTTCTCGGCAAAGCGCTCCAGGCCTCCCGGCCACCCGGGTTCGGTAGAGCGCGACGACCGTTCGACCACCACCACCGCCCCGTCGTTGAGGTGCGGGGCAAGCTTTTCCAGGACGGAGGCCAGCGCGGGCTCGTCAAGGGGGTAAGGCGGGTCCAGGAACGCAACGTCCCATGCGGTGTCCGCGGCCGTGCGTTCGAGGAAGGATTCCACCTTGGAGCGGTGCACCGTGACGGCCTTGCGGCCCAGGACGCCGTTGATGAGGTCGGCGTTCCGCTGGCACACGGCGCTGGCCTTCGCGTCGAACTCTACGAGATCGACCGTTTCCGCTCCCCTGCTGGCGCTCTCCACCCCCAGCGCTCCGGATCCGGCGTACAGGTCCAGGACGCGGGCGCCGCCGAGCACGTTGAACGCGTCCAGCCGGGAAAACAGGGCCTCCTTGACCCGGTCCGTGGTGGGACGCGTCATTGAACCTGGCACGTTGGCCAGCGGGGTTCCGCCCGCAGCACCGGCAACGATCCTGCTCATGCGCCGTCTCCCGCCCGTGGCGCTGCGGGTGGCAGGGGGATCGTGCTAGCCGCGTTCAAGGAACGCCTCCTTCTCGGGATTCAGGTACTCATCAATGGCCTCGGCAAGTTCCGCGTAGCCCGCCAGCGCAGGGTCCGTGCCCACAATCTTTTGGGCGTCCTGCCGGGCCCGGGCAATGATGTCCTCGTGCTCCAGGACACGGAGCAACTTCAGCGTGGACCGGCCACCGGACTGCGAAGCGCCGAGGATGTCGCCCTCGCGGCGCAGCTTCAGGTCCTCCTGGGAGAGCTCGAACCCGTCGGTGGTGGCCGCGACGGCGTCCAGCCGGCGCCGGCTCGGGTGCCCCGGTTCCAGCGTGGTCACGAGCAGGCATGTGCCCGGCAGCCCTCCCCTGCCCACGCGCCCGCGGAGCTGGTGAAGCTGGGAGATGCCGAACCGGTCCGCGTCCAGGATGACCATCAGGGTGGCATTATGCACGTCCACGCCCACCTCGATGACGGTGGTGGATACCAGCAGCTTGGTCTTGTTGGCCGTGAAGGAGGCCATGGTCTCTGACTTCAGCACCGGGTCCTGGCGCCCGTGGAGCGGTGCCAGCGCCACCCCGGCCAAGGCCGGTTCCTCACTGAGGTGTTCGACGACGGCGGTCACGGAGGCCAGTTCGCGTGCGGCCCCGTCCCCCTCCAGTTCCCCGGGATCGGGTTCCGCTTCACCGGGAGTGAAGTCGCCGTCGTCGTCCGCCCCGATTTTGGGGCACACGACGTAGACCTGGTGGCCTGACTCGATCTCTTCGCGGGAGCGGGACCAGATGCGGCTGGCCCAGGCGGGGTTTTCCGCGAGCCCGACGACGTGTGTGGTGATGGGCGCCCGGCCAGCGGGCAGTTCGTCAAGCACGGACGTTTCAAGGTCGCCGAACACCGTCATGGCCACGGTCCTGGGGATCGGAGTGGCGGTCATGACCAGCAGGTGCGGCGGCTTGCTGGCCTTGGCACGCAGGGCATCACGCTGTTCCACGCCGAAGCGGTGCTGCTCATCCACCACGATGAGGCCCAGGTCAAAGAAGGTGACGTTGTCGCTCAACAGAGCGTGGGTGCCGATGACGATCCCGGCAGTGCCGGAGGCGGCGTCCAGCAGCGCCTGCTTGCGCGCGGCAGTGGGCATGGAGCCGGTAAGCAGGCTGACCTGCACCGTGTGGTCGCCCAGCCCACCCAGGAGCCCGTCGCGGGATAGCTCGCCGAGTGTCCGCCGGATGGAATCGAAGTGCTGTGCCGCCAGCACTTCCGTGGGCGCCAGCAGCGCTGCCTGTCCCCCGGCGTCCACCACCTGGAGCATGGCCCGCAGCGCTACGATGGTTTTGCCGGAGCCGACCTCGCCCTGCAGCAGCCTGTTCATGGGCCAGTCCTGCGACAGTTCCGCCGAGAGGGTCTTGCCGACGGCGGATTGGCCCGCGGTCAGGGTGAACGGCAACTGGCGGTCGAAGGCTGCGAGCAGTCCCTCCGGCACGGGACGCCGGGCGGTGGCCTCCTCCGCGGCAAGCTGGGCGCGGCGCCGGGCCAGGGCGGATTGGAGGACCAGGGCTTCCTGGTAGCGGAACCGGTCCCTGGCCTTGCGCCAGTCCTGCGCGGTCTCCGGGGTGTGGATGAGCCGGTAAGCCTCCGGCACCGGAAGGAATTTTTCGCGTGCGGATATGGCCGCCGGCATCGGGTCCGGCAAGGCGTCGAGGTCCGCGGTTTCCAGCAGGGCTTTTACGACCTTCTGGATGGACCAGCTGGTGAGGCCTGCGGTGGCCGGATAAATCGGGATGGGCATGGCCGCGAGCTTTTCAGGGTCCATGTCCGGGACATCAGGGTCCTTGTCCAGCAGCTGGTAGTTCGGGTTGGTCAGCCCCAGTGACCCTTGGTAGCGCGTCACCTTCCCGGAGAACATGGCCCGCCGGCCGGGGTGCAGTTCGGCCCTGGCGAGACGGCCGTTGAAGAAGCTGATTTTCAGTGTGCCCGTGCCGGCGTCATCGGTAACGACGACGTCGGTGATGGAGCCTTTCCGGGCGCGCATCTGCCGGGTGCTGTTGGAGACGACGCGGGCGATGAGGGTCACTTCCTCATCGAACGGAAGTTCGCTGATTCGGGTCAGTTCACCGCGGTCGAGGTAGCGGCGCGGGAAGTGGTTGAGCAGGCCGCCGACGGTGGTGATGCCCAGGTGCTTCTCGATCGCCGCCGCGGAGCGCTTGCCAACCCGGCGCTCCAGGCCGAGTTCCAGTTCGACGTTCATCGTCCCTCTGCGCTCACTTCTCCCGACGGATCCCGGGGCAGTGCGAGCTCGCTGACGGACACGTCCGCCGGATCGCCCAGCGACCTGATCACGCCAAGGGCCGGAGCCGGGTCAGGGACGTGCACGTGGACCCGCCACCGGTACCGGCCCTCGGCATCGGCGGAGGGGCCAACCTGGCTCATGATCACGGAGTCGCCGAGCTCGTCCAGGCGCTGCCGGAGCGTGGCGGCGTCCAGCGGGGACAGGCTGATGGTGCACATGACCTCGACGCCGTCGTCATCCGGCATGCCGGTGTGGATGTGGGGGTCCTGGAGGTCGTACCCGTGCAGGCCGTCCAGCAGCTCGCTGCGGAGTTCCTCGCCGAGCACCGCCGAGCGGAGGCAGTCGAGGATCAACAGCATTCCCACGCCGCCGGCGTCCACCACGTGCGCGGCCTGCAGGGCATCAAGCTGACCCTCCGTGCGGACCACGGCCTCGAGGGCGGCCGCCACGGCCGCATCCAGGACCAGGCCCAGGGCATGGTTGCTGTCGTTGCCGTTCTGGCCGGCGTCGACGGCGGCCGCGGCCCGGCCTGCCGCCTCCATGACGGACAGCATGGTGCCGGGAACGGGGTCGCTGAGCGCGGACCAGGCCCGGATCTGCGCCCGGTTGAGGGCTGCGGCGAGCAGTGACGAGGTGAGCCTGGCATGCCCAGCCAGCGGTTCGGCGGCGGCGCAGAGGAATACGGAGAACAGGGTGCCGGAGTTCCCCTTGGCCTGCTCCATTGCCGCCTGGCCGGCACGCGCAAGGACGTCGCCCACGTCATTGAGCTTTGCCAGGTGCCCGGCCTGCTCCGGCACCTGCGTCTGCACCGTGCCGGCGTCTGCGGGGACGGTGTCCTGCAGCGCCCGGTGGGCGGCGCGGACCGTGAGGTACAGGTTGGTACCGGTGTCGCCGTCAGCTACCGGGAAGATATTGATGGCATTCAGGCGGTCGCTGTGATTGCCCAGTGCGGTTTCGGCCTTGCCCAACCACCGCTTCATCGCTTGCGCGTTCGCGGCAACCTTAGTCTGCAAAGTGATCCCATCCCACGGAGCCAGCGGGCAGTCCCGCGATCGTCACGCCCGGCGCCGTGTCTGCGCCGCAGGCCTGTACTGAGCCTATCCCAGTAAACCCGGGCGGAACCTGCATGCCTGCCGGGAATGTGGCCAGGAGCCCGTGGTCTTCCCCTCCGCCGAGTACCCAGGCGCGCGGGTCAGCGCCCAGGAGGGTGGCCGCAGGGCGGAGGGGCTTGGCGAGCTGGCCGATGGGTACGGGATCCAGGTCCAGCACAGCGTGGCTGGCCACCGCCATCCTGGTTCCGTCCCGCACCAGACCGTCGGAAATGTCCATCATCGCAGTCGCCCCGGACATGCGCGCCAGCGGCCCGGCCTCCAAGGGAGGCTCCGGCCGGCACTGAAGCTCAAGCAATGACAGCAGGTCCGGTGAAAGCGAACCCACATGATGGGCGGACTCCAGTAGTGCCAGCCCCGCGGCAGCCCAGCCTGCCCGCCCGGCGATGGCCACGGTGTCGCCTGGCTGGGCGCCGGACCGGAGTACCGGCTGGCCGCCGTCGAGCGTGCCGAGGACTGCAACGGTGACGGACAGTTCGCGGCCGCGGCCAAGGTCGCCGCCCGCCACAGAGCACGCGCCAGCACCCAGCTTGCTGATGGCGGCCGTGAGTCCGTCCGCCAGGTCCTCGACCCACGCCACCGGGGTGTGAGGCGGCAGGGTCAGGCTTACCACCATGGACGTTGCAGAGGCACCCATGGCGTTGATGTCGCTGAGGTTCTGCGCTGCGGCCCTCCAGCCGACGTCGTAGCCGGTGGTCCGGTAGCCGTTGTTCCACTCAAGCCGGAAGTCCTGGTCCTGGACCTGGGTGTCGATGCTTATGACCGTCCTGCCGTCCGGAACAGCAATGATGGCGGCGTCATCGCCCGGTCCAAGGACCACAGCAGCGCTGTGCAGGGCACTGAGTTCCAGGCGCGGGAAAATCCGTGCCAGAAGCTCCGCTTCGGACAGCTGGGCGACAGTCAATGGTGATTGGGGCACGCCACTACGCTACCGCCACAGCCCGACATTCTTTGGCCGGCCGGGTTTCCGGGCCCGGCCAAAAGACATCGCGGGCGTCACGAAGGCGGTCCGTCCGGCTCCGCGCGGAACGATAGGCTTGACGGATGCATTACCCGCCTGCCCAGAAAACCGCCCAGAAAACCGTCCGCAGGCTGACCGTGGCAGTGGCCGCCGCGCTAACTGGACTGGTGCTGGGCGGCTGTTCACCCGCCGTCGACGTTGCCCCCGCCGCCGACGCAGCCAATCCGGCCTGCGCCCCGATGATGGTGGCGCTTCCGGATGCGATCGGCGACGCCCGCCTGCGGAAGACGAACAGCCAGGCCACCGCTGCCTGGGGCGACCCTTCGCAGGTGGTCCTGCGGTGCGGCGTCAACGTCCCCGGACCCACCACCGACCGCTGCGTCAGCGTCAACGACGTCGACTGGGTCATCAAGGAGGGCAGCCCCGTGTGGACGCTGACAACCTACGGCCGGGAACCCGCCACGGAAATCCTGATGGATCCGGACAAGATCAGCTCGGCAACCGTCCTGGCCGACCTGTCCGCCGCAGCCTCGAAGATCAAGGCCAGCCGCAACTGCGTGGGCCAGGAGGATCTGCAGGACCTGCCCACCAGCAAGTAGGCAGGCCGCGGACCCTAGCGCAGGCCGGTCTTTCGGGCCAGCGCCAGGTGGATCAGCTCGTCGATCAGTTCCGGGTAGCTCAGTCCGGTGGCCGCCCACATCTGCGGGTACATGCTCTTCGGCGTGAATCCGGGCATCGTGTTGATCTCGTTGATGATGAGGTCGCCGTCCGGCGTGTAGAAGAAGTCCACCCGGCTCAGGCCCTCCGCCCCCACAGAGTCGAACGCCGCGGCAGCGAGCTCGCGGACGCGGGCGATTGCTTCCTCGGGCATGTCCGCGGGACAGCTCAGGGCAGCCGCGTCATCCACGTACTTGGCCTGGAAGTCGTAGAACTCGTGCCCGCCGCCGGCGACGGAGATCTCTCCGGGCAGGGACGTGCGGGGCGCGTCGCCACCGCGGCCCTCGAGCACGGCGCATTCGATTTCCCGGCCCACAATGCCGGCCTCGATCACCAGTTTCGGATCATGCTCGCGGGCCGCCTGTATCGCGGCGTCCAGGCCGTCGAGTGAGTCCACCTTGGAGATGCCCATCGAGGATCCGGCGCGGGCGGGCTTGACGAACACCGGGAAGCCCAGCAGGTCAACCTGCTTGCGGACAGACTCGGGGTCGTTGCGCCACTGCCGGTCGGTCACGGCGATGTACGGGCCCACCTTCAGGCCGGCGGCCTCGAAGACCACCTTCATGAAGTGCTTGTCCATGCCCACCGCCGAGGCGAGCACGCCGGCACCCACGTAGCGGGTGTCGGAGAGCTCCAGAAGCCCCTGGATGGTGCCGTCCTCGCCGAACGGCCCATGCAGCAGCGGGAACACCACATCCACGGATCCGAGTTCCTGCGGCACCTCGTTGGGAGCCGTCACGATGAGCTGGTGCTCGCCCCCGATCTCCGTGATGCTCACTGTCTGGGCCGACGGGGCGACCTCCGGAAGCGAGGTTGCGGACAGGGACCACTGGGCCGTGTCCCCCGACGCGAGGACCCACTGGCCGGACTTGGCGATGCCGATGGGAACGACGTCGTACTTGTTCCGGTCGATGGCCCCCAGCACTCCGGCAGCGGTCACGCAGCTGACGGCGTGCTCGCTGGAGCGGCCGCCAAAGAGCACGGCCACCCGCGGCTTGGGCTGGCTACGGCCGCCGGCGGCCTTGCTCTGGCTGGTGTTGTCCGCTGCGGTCAAGTTTTCTTCCGACACTGTCAGTAATCGCCTTCGGCTTTAAGTTCCCGGGACAGCAGCAGCGGCCCGAGTTGGTCAACGGACAATTTTCCGGCAAGGACCGCGACGACGGCCGCCGTGATGGGCATTTCGACGCCGAGCTTGCCGGCCAGTTCGTGGACTGCCTGGCCGGACTTGATGCCTTCGGCGGTCTGGGTCATTTTCTGCGCGACCTCGTCCAGCGTCAGGCCCTGCCCCAGCAGGCGGCCGGCAGTGTGGTTCCGGGACAGCGGTGACGAGCACGTGGCCACCAGGTCGCCTAGTCCGGCCAGACCGGCCATGGTGTGGGCCTTCCCGCCGAGCGCCAGGGCCAGCCGTGAGGTTTCGGCCAGGCCGCGGGTAATCACGGAGGCCTTGGTGTTGTCCCCCATCTGCTTTCCCTCGCAGATGCCCACCGCCAGCGCGATGACGTTCTTGACGATGCCGCCGATCTCGACACCCACGATGTCCGAGGTGGTGTAGGGGCGGAAGTAGGGGGCCGTGCAGCTTCTGGCGATCCAGCCGGCGACGGCGGAATCAGGGCAGGCGACGACCGAGGCCGTGGGCTCCTCCCGGGCGATCTCCATGGCCAGGTTGGGGCCGGAGACGACGGCGATTCGGTCGGCTGGGATGTCCAGTTCCTCGGCGATCACCTCGCTCATCCGGGCGTCGGTGCCAAGCTCAAGGCCCTTCATCAGCGACACCACGAGGGCGTCGGGCCCGATCAGGGGCTTCCACTTGCGCAGTTGGAGGCGCAGGGACTGCGCCGGAACGGCAAGGACCACAAGGTCGGCTCCGGACAGCGCGTCCGCCACGTCGGTGGAAGCGGAGATGCTTGGCGGAAGGTCAATGTCTGCCAGGTACTGGGGGTTGCGGTGGTTGCCGTTGATCTCGGCTACGACTTCCTCCCGGCGCCCCCAGAGCCGGATGCTGCGCTCCACGCCGGAGGCTGTGGCGGCGTCGGCCAGGATTTTCGCGAACGTGGTGCCCCACGAGCCGGCGCCCAGGACTGCCACGGACACGGCGGAGCCGGGCCGGGCGTGCACAGGCGTCACTTGCCGCCCCGCTCGACGTCGCGGCCGTGCTTCGTCTGGTTGTGGGCGGTAGGGTCCCAGCGCCGGGCCGGCGGCTGTTCTCCGCGGAGTTCGGCCAAGAGCCCGGTGACGGCATCCATGATGACGTCAGTGGCTTCGGACAGGGTGGCCTTGTCCCGGGGCCGGCCCGCGAAGCGCGAGAGGTCAACGGGGTCGCCGATCCGGACCCTTGAGGTCTTGCGCGGGAACAGGTGGAACCGCTTGGCGTAGCGGGGAAAGAGCTCGTGCGCGCCCCAGTGCGCCATCGGCACCACGGGGATGCCCGTTTCGAGGGCCAGGCGGGCGGCGCCGGTGTGGCCCTTCATCGGCCACAGGTCGGGGTCGCGGGTCAGGGTACCCTCGGGGTAAATGATGATCGCTCCGCCCTCGGCGACAACCTCCTGGGCGAGCTGCAGCGAGCGGTTGGCCCCCGCCGTCGAGCGTTCCACCGGAATCTGCTTGGTGGCATGCAGTACGGCACCCACCACCGGGACCTTGAAGAGGCCCGACTTCGCCAGGAAGTGCGGGGCGCGCTTGTTGCTGTACAGCATGTGCCCGATCACGAGGGGGTCAATCTCGGTGCAGTGGTTGGGCACGGCGATGAAGCCGCCCGCGGGAAGCTTGTCCGTGCCCTCCCATTTTTTGTTCATGATCAGGTTCAGGACAGGCCGGACAATGCCGGCGATGATCACAAACGTTGTATGGCTTTTGGCCGATTCTTTCACCGGGCCCCCGCTACTTCGCCGGCGAAATGTCGAAGTCGGCGCCGAGCCCGGCCAGCTTCTCAGTGAACCGCTCGTAGCCGCGGTTGATGATGTCGATTCCGGTCACCCGGGAAGTTCCGGTGGCGGCCAGGGCGGCGATCAGGTGGCTGAAGCCGCCGCGGAGGTCCGGCACGTCGATGTCGGTTCCCTTGAGCTGGGTGGGGCCGGAGATGACGGCGGAATGCAGGAAGTTCCGCTGTCCGAAGCGGCACGGCACGCTGCCCAGGCATTCACGGTGCACCTGGATGCTGGCGCCCATTCGGATGAGTGCTTCGGTGAAGCCGAAGCGGTTCTCGTAGACGGTCTCGTGCACGATGGACACGCCCTCGGCCTGTGTCAGGGCCACGACGAGGGGCTGCTGCCAGTCGGTCATGAAACCGGGGTGGACGTCCGTTTCGAGGACGAGGGGACTGAGCTTGCCACCGCGGTGGTAGAAGCGGATGCCGTCCTCGCCGATGTCCATGCCGCCGCCCACCTTACGGAAGGTGTTCAGGAAGGTCATCATGTCCCGCTGGGAGGCGCCTTCGACGAAGATATCGCCGCGCGTCACCAGCGCCGCGGACGCCCAGGAGGCCGACTCGTTGCGGTCCGACAGCGCGCGGTGGTTGTAGCCGCCCAACTCCCGGACACCCTCGATCCGGATGGTGCGGTCCGTCTGGACGCTGATGATGGCGCCCATCTTCTGCAGCACGGCGATGAGGTCAACAATTTCCGGCTCGGTGGCGGCACCGGAGAGTTCGGTGATGCCTTCGGCGCGTGTGGCACTCAGGAGAACCTGCTCCGTGGCGCCGACGGAGGGATACGGCAGGGAAATCTTGGCCCCGCGCAGGCCCTTGGGCGCCGAAATGTGAATGCCGCCCGGACGCTTTTCGACGACGGCGCCAAACTGCCGCAGCACGTTCAAGTGGTAGTCGATGGGCCGGTCGCCGATCTTGCAGCCGCCCAGGTCCGGGATGAAGGCTTCGCCGACCGCGTGGATCAGGGGACCGCACAGCAGGATGGGGATCCGGGAATCGCCTGCGTGGGCGTCTATGGCCGTGCTCGGCGCAGTCTTGGCAGCCTTGGGATCCAGGGTCAGGTCACCGGTGACGGGATCCTTGTCGACGGTCACGCCGTGGAGCTGGAGCAGGCTGGTGACTACCTCGACGTCCTTGATTTCCGGAACGTTCCGCAGCACGGAAGGCTCGTTGCCCAGCAGCGCGGCCACCATGGCCTTGGGCACAAGGTTCTTGGCACCGCGGACGGTGACACGGCCTGTTAGCGGGACGCCTCCGCGGATTGTCAGAACACTACTCATTTACCGGTTTCCTCACGACTACTCGCCCCCAAATCCTTACAAAGGCACCAGCTAAGCATATGAGTTCGCGTTACCGAACCGAAATACTGACTCCGGCGCGTGGGCTCCGACGGCCGGACCGGGGGCAGCGGAAAGGCCCGCCGCGGCTATGCACGGCGGGCCTTTGGTGATGCTTGATGATAATCGGTCAAGAAGTCCTGGCCGGGAGTGTAAGCGGCTTAAAGGACGGCCGGGTGGCTTCGTAGGCCGTAATGTCCTCCTCGTGCTGCAGGGTCAGTCCGATGTCATCGAGGCCCTCCAGCAGGCGCCAGCGCGTGTAGTCGTCGATCTCGAAGGGCGCAACCACGTTGCCGCAGGTGACGGTCTTGGAGCCGAGGTCAACGGTCACCTCGGTTCCGGGTGCGTTCTCGAGGGTTTTCCAGATGAGCTCGATGTCATCTTGGGCAACCTGGGCGGCGAGGAGTCCCTGCTTGCCCGAGTTGCCGCGGAAGATGTCGGCGAAGCGGGAGGAAAGGACGGCGCGGAAGCCGTAGTCCTTGAGCGCCCAGACGGCGTGCTCACGGGAGGACCCGGTGCCGAAGTCGGGGCCGGCCACCAGGACGGAACCGGCGTTGAACGGCTCCTGGTTCAGGATGAAGGAAGGGTCCTTGCGCCACGCTGAGAACAGCGCGTCTTCAAAGCCGGTGCGGGTGATGCGCTTGAGATACACGGCGGGGATGATCTGGTCCGTGTCGACGTTGCTTTGGCGCAGCGGGACGCCGATACCGGTGTGGGTGGTGAACTTTTCCATGGCGTCTTCCTAGGCGGCGTCGGTGGTGAGGGCTGCGGATGCCGGTGCCGGATCGAGGTCCGACGGCGAACTCAGCGTTCCGCGGACGGCCGTGGCGGCTGCAACCACAGGAGAAACAAGGTGCGTGCGGCCGCCCTTGCCCTGCCGGCCTTCGAAGTTGCGGTTGGAGGTAGAGGCACACCGCTCCCCCGGCTCCAGCTGGTCCGGGTTCATGCCCAGGCACATGGAGCAGCCGGCAAAACGCCATTCCGCGCCAAAGTCCTTGAAGACCTTGTCCAGGCCCTCGGCCTCGGCCTCCAGACGTACCCGTGCCGAGCCGGGGACCACCAGCATCCGGACCGTCGGGTCCTTCTCGCGCCCGCGGACGATGTCCGCCGCGGCCCTCAGGTCCTCGATGCGCGAATTGGTGCAGGAGCCCAGGAAGACGGTGTCCACCCGGATCTCCTTCATGGGCGTTCCGGCTGCCAGGCCCATGTACTGCAGGGCGCGCTCCGCGGCGGCCTTGGCGTTCTCGTCGCCGAAGTCCTCCGGGGACGGTACGTTTGCCGACAGCGAGACGCCCTGGCCGGGGTTGGTGCCCCAGGTGACGAACGGCTCGAGGGTGTTGGCGTCCAGGTCAACCTGGACATCAAAGACGGCGTCGTCGTCCGTGCGCAGCGTGTTCCAGTAGTCGACGGCGGCGTCCCACTCGGCGCCCTGCGGCGCGTGCGGGCGGCCGTTCATGTAGGCGTAGGTGGTCTCATCCGGAGCCACCAGGCCGGCGCGGGCGCCTGCTTCGATGGACATGTTGCAGATGGTCATCCGGGCGTCCATGGACAGCGCGCGGATGGCGGAGCCGCGGTACTCCAGGACGTAGCCCTGGCCGCCGCCGGTGCCGATCTTGGCGATGACGGCAAGGATAATGTCCTTGGCGGTCACACCGGGGCGCAGCGTGCCCTCGACGTTGATGGCCATGGTCTTGAAGGGCTTGAGGGACAGCGTCTGGGTGGCCATGACGTGCTCCACCTCGGATGTGCCGATGCCCATGGCCAGCGCACCGAACGCGCCGTGCGTGGACGTGTGCGAGTCGCCGCACACCACGGTCATTCCGGGCTGGGTCAGTCCAAGCTGCGGGCCCACAACGTGCACGATGCCCTGCTCGGCGTCACCGAGGGAATGCAGGCGGACGCCGAACTCCTCGCAGTTGTTGCGCAGGGTCTGGATCTGGGTCCGGCTGGTAAGATCAGCGATCGGCTTGTCGATGTCCAGCGTCGGGGTGTTGTGGTCCTCAGTGGCGATGGTGAGGTCCGGGCGGCGCAGCTTGCGGCCGGCCAGGCGGAGACCCTCGAAGGCCTGCGGGGAGGTCACCTCGTGGACGAGGTGGAGGTCGATGTACAGAAGGTCCGGCTGGGCGTTGGCGCCTTCGCCGTCGCCTTTGCGCACCACGTGCGCATCCCAGACTTTCTCGGCCAATGTTTTGGCCATGGCCATCTCCCTTCGATGCTGTTTGCTGTCATATCCACTGAAACAGCAGACCCCTGTAATAAGCCAGTCAAATGATTTGCATCTCAGATAATGAGACGGCAATATCAATACATGGACAACTCTAGTGGAGTCGGTGTCATTGATAAAGCAGCGCAGGTGCTCGATGCACTTGAGGCCGGGCCCACCACTCTTGCGCAGCTAGTCGCTGCCACGGGGCTGGCGCGGCCCACCGTGCACAGGCTCGCGCTGGCACTGGTCCACCACCGCCTCGTTAGCCGGGACATCCAGGGACGCTTTGTCCTCGGCAGCCGCCTCGTTGAGCTTGCCTCCGCCGCCGGCGAGGACAGGCTGATCGCCTCTGCAGGGCCGGTTCTCATGCAGCTTCGCGACGCCACCGGCGAAAGCGCCCAGATTTTCCGCCGCCAGGGTGACTGGCGGGTCTGCGTTGCCTCCGCCGAACGGCCCATCGGGCTGCGCGACACGATTCCCGTGGGAACCCAGCTGTCCATGAAGGCCGGTTCGGCCGCCCAGGTCCTGCTCGCCTGGGAGGACCATGACCGCCTGCTGGAGGGCCTGCAGTCCGCGCGTTTCACGCCCACCGTTCTGGCGGGAGTACGACGGCGGGGCTGGGGCCAGAGTCTCGGCGAGCGGGAACCCGGGGTCGCCTCAGTCTCGGCACCCGTGCGCGGACCGTCCGGCAGGGTCATCGCCGCCGTCTCCATCTCCGGCCCGATCGAGCGCCTCACCCGGCAGCCCGGCCGGCTGCACGCGGAGGTCGTCTGCAACGCCGCCCGCGTCCTGACCGAAGCGCTCCGCAAGAATAACGACTGATATCACTCAGCTGAACACGCCGTCCAGCCGGTTTTTCATCATGCACCCAGCTGAGTAGCAGCACAGGGCGTTCTCAGCGCTGGGAACGCCCTGATCTGCTACCTGGTTTTCGTTCTCAGATGATTCAAAAGAACTTTTGGATCCATCCCGCATCTGGTGCCTGATCAGCCCTTAAATGTCGTAGCCCCTTGGCAGACTGTTTTCATGGAAGGCATCGGGAATTCGGCACTGACAGCAGCGGCGCCGCGCGTCGTTCTGCAGGCTGCCGCGATTCCCGCCACTCTTGTTATAGACGCCCTTTTTCCTGGCGCCGGGTTCCCCTCCGATGTGTTCCCCGAGGATGCGTTCGCGGACGACGGCCTTCCGCATGACGACGACCTCGGCGCCGTATATCCGGCATCGCTTCCCGAGGACCCGTTTCCTGAGGCCCTGTTTGTCGACCGCCCTTTCGACGGGTATTTCTTGTTTGACGACGGGGTTTCCGACGGCGCCCCTCCAATAACCCCCGGCTGGTTTCTCCCGGCAGCTGACCTCACCGCCGACAATGCAGGACTGATTGACCAGGTCCGCGCCTACGAGAACGTCAAGTGCTGGGCCGCCGGGCAACAGGCGCGGCTTTCTGTGACCTTCGAGGCCAGGCTCCGCCAGGAGTCCACCGTCCGGGTGCCACTGGGCGCTGAGGACCTGGGCAAGGACCGCGGCAAAGACCAGGGCCTCGGCGCGGCTGAGCAGATCGCACTGGCCAGGGGCGAGTCCCCAAACCGCGGACAACGGCTGCTCGGCACGGCCACAGCCCTGGTGCAGATGCCCCACGCCCAGGCAGCGCTGGACACCGGGCAGCTGAACGAAGAGCGCGTCATGCACATGGTGAAAGAGACCGCCTGTTTGAGTGTCGAAGACCGGACAGCCGTTGACGAGGAACTCGCCGCCGACACAGGTACGTTCGTTGGTGCCGGGACACGGGCCGTCATCGCCGCTGTCCGCGCCGCAGCGATCCGCAGGGATCCCCGCTCCGTCGCCCAGCGCGCCAGCCACGCCGCCTCGGAGCGGAGGGTGAGCCTGCGCCCGGCACCGGACTGCATGACCTACCTGTCAGCGCTGCTGCCCGTCCACGAGGGCGTCGCAGTTCTCGCGGCGCTGACCCGGAACGCCGACACCCTCCACGCCGTAGGCGACCCGCGCTCCCGCGACCAGATCAAGGCAGACACCCTGGTCGAGTCGATCACCGGCACCCCCGGCGGCATCACCGGCATCGAGCTCAACGTAGTCATGACCGACCGGACGCTCCTCCAAGGCGACCCCGAACCCGCCCGCATCCCCGGCTACGGCATCATCCCCGCCGACTTCGCCCGCAAACTGCTCACGCGAGGACAGGAAGACCAGGTTCGTATCCAGCCCGCTGCGCCAGATTCAGCCAAGAGCCTGAAAGAACTCAAAACCTGGGTCCGGCGGCTCTACACTGCGCCCGGGACGGGTGCCTTGGTGGCCATGGACTCGCGACGGCGGCTCTTCCCGGCACCGCTGCGCCGCTTCATGCAGATCCGCGACGACACCTGCCGCACGCCCTATTGCGACGCCCCGATCCGCCACCACGACCACATCATCCCCTGGCACAGCGACGGCCCCACGTCACTAAGTAATGGCGCGGGACTGTGCGAGGCCTGCAACCACACCAAAGAACTTCCCGGCTGGAAAGCCCAACCCAGACCAGGGCCGCGGCACACCATCGAAATCACCACACCCACCGGCCACACCTACCGCTCCACCGCACCGCCACTACCCGGCTCCAGACTGTCCGGATGGGGTCTGGGTGAAGCCAAGCTGTCAGGAACCCGTTCATACGAAATACACCATTCCGAACAGGACGGCCCGGCACCCTAATGAGCCGGGCCGGGACGCACGGGCGGTAGCACTCGATCGGGCAGTAGTGTGGGCGCATGACCAGCTACGCAGTGTTCCTCCGCGGCATCAACGTGGGCGGCATCAACATCAAGATGGCGGACCTCAAGGAAGCCCTGCAGGGGGGACCGTTCACCGGTGTGAAGACGCTGCTGGCCAGCGGCAATGTGGTGCTGGCCAGCGAACTCGAGCCTGCCGCCGTCAAGCAGGAATTCGAGACAACCCTGCGGAAGGCCTTCGGCTATGACGCGTGGGTGGTGGTGGTGACGGCGGACCGCGTAGCGGAACTCGTGGCTGCCTGCCGCTACCCGGCCGACGACAAAACCACCCACACCTATCTCACCCTGGCCTCGGACCCGGCCGCCCTGGACGAGCTCTTCGCTGCGGGGGAAGCCCTGGACAGCGTAGAGCAGGAGCGGCTGGGTCCCGAGGCCCTGGCATGGCTGGCGCCCGCGGGCGGTACGCTCGAGAGCCCGTTCAGCAAACTGACCGCCAAGCCGAAGTACAAGGCCTCCACCACCACCCGGAACCTGCGCACCATGATCAAGGTCCGGGACGCCGCCGCAGCACTGGAGACGGCGGCCGGCTGAGTAGAACTAGCCGCCGGCAGCCCGGAGCGCCGCGTTGAAGGCCTCCAGCCGACGGACCTCCGCCTCCACCGGTTCCACCACAAGCCTGCCAGCTACCTCGGCCACCGCGGCGTTGAGCCGCTTCCTCGCCCTCGCGCCGCGGCGCCGAGCGACGCCGGCAGAGATGAATTTGGCCGTCACGGCAAGCAGGATCCCCAATGCAGCTCCCCCGGCAATCAGCAGGGTGGGGATGGGCCAGCCTTCCACCCGGGGCACCTCCGGTACGGGCAGCTGCAGGTAGCCGAGCCCGGCCAGGACACCCAGCCAGCCCAGCCCCGCCACAGCCGCGAGCAGCGCGAGCCACTGGATCACATTGAATGCACCCCACCACCAGGACCTCCGTCCCGCAGCGAGGTCAGCGCCGGCAATGGCCTGGTCAAGGGCATCAGGCAGCCGGTCCCTACCCGCCCGGGCCGCCGCGCGGATGGATGCCCGCCAGGGGCCCGGGGCTCCGTCACTGGCGGCATCGGCAAACTCGCGGACCGCAGCATCGGTCCGCGCGCGCTCCGGAGCCCCGGCGGGCGGCAGGGACGTCCGGTTCACCTCGGGGCTGGCGTCACGGCGGAGGTTGAGCCGGCGGAGCGGATCAGGCCTGAAGCGCACAAGCCACCGCGTGACCGGCCAGCCCGTGCGCCGGGTGGACTCGATCCGGTAGGACGCGGACACTGCAGCGGCAACCAGGGGTACGTTGGCCGCCGTCGCCAGTTCATCACCAAGCCGCGCCACGGTCCCGCCCCTCACGCCAGCGGCGTCCCCCCGGCCTGCCGCTTCCTCCAGCTGCGCCGCCGCCTTGGTCACGTCCGCGGAAAGCCGCAGTGACAGAGCTTCCCGCTGCGAGACCACGCGGCGGATGGCGGCCCTGACGCCGTCGACACCCGCTCCGGTCAGTGCGGATGCCGCCAGGACCTGGACCTTGCCCAGCCCGTCACGCGCCAGGAGACCCCGCAGCGATTCCAGCACGGGCGCGACGTCCGCCGCGGGAAGCCTGTCCACCTGGTTGAGCACCACCAGTGTGACGGCGCCGTGTGATGCCAGCGGCGCCAGGAAGCCGTTGTGGACGGCGGCGTCGGCGTACTTTTGCGGGTCCAGCACCCAGACCAGGACGTCCACCATCCCCACCAGCCGCTGGACGATCTCCCGGTTAGCGGTGCGCGTCGAGTCGAAGTCAGGCAAGTCCAGCAGGATCAGCCCGGCGTCCTCGTCGGCGAACCCGTCCACCGCTTCTGCATGGTGGCGGGCACGGACGTCCAGCCAGTCCAGCAGCGGCTCACTGCCGTCGGCGCCCCACACACTCGCCAAAGGTTCGGAGGTGGTGGGCCGTCGCGCCGCCGCCGTCGCGATTTCAGCGCCGTTCACGGCGTTGAACAGGGTGGATTTTCCGCTTCCGGTCGCCCCGAAGAAGCCCACCACCGTATGGTCGGCGGAGAGCGCCCGGCGCGACCTGGCACGTTCCAGCACCCCGACGACGTCCTCGAGGGCGGCGTCGGGAAGCACGCCTTCGGCCAGTTCCCGGGCCGTGCCCAAAGCCTCGAGCCGGCCCTGGAGCCGCGTCTCTTCCTTCGCCCTCCCCCGCCGGTTCACGTGGCGTCCGCCAACCGTGTGAGCGCCCGCGCATGTTCGGCGAGCCCGACGGCGGCCTGGCCGGCCTCCGGGGCCAGCCGGTCCAAAAAGCGCTCCTGCTCTGCCGCCAGCAGGCTTCGGCACCTGCTGCTCAGATCGTCACGGGCGGTACGTGCGAGCCGTCGTACGGCGTCCTCGCCGAAGACGGCTTCGAGCAGTTTCTGGCCTACGACGGCGGTACCTCCGGCGACGCCGATCTCAAGACCGGTCAGCCCGGCAGTCATGGAGAACACCACGATCATCAGGGCCGCTCCGAGCCCGTTGATACCGAAAGAGAGCCAGCGCGCCTGGGTCCGCTTGTCCTGCCCTTCGGTCCGGATGAGTTCCATGAGGCCGGCCTGCCAGTCGCGTATTTCCGCCGCCACGAGGTCCGCAAAGCCGGGGCTCGTACCCGAGAGGTCGTCCGTGCCTAAAAGCTGCCGGCCTGCCGGATCCGAGCGCCAGCGCTGGTCTGCGTCCTCCGCCGCCTTGGCAGCTTCATCCACTATGACGGCATGGAGCCCAGTTTCAATGGCGGTTTCCACTTGCACTGCGGGCACCGGCTCGCCGCGGAAGAACGCCCCAAGCCGGTCGCGGAACCGCCCCACGTTCTGCTCCAGGCCGCGGAAGAACTCGCCCGTTCCCACAAAATCCTGCCAGCGGGCCAGGACCTCGCCGCGCAGGAGCGCGCCATCCTTGGTGGCGTCGATGATCCGGGTTCCCGCGTCCTGGTAGGCGGCCCGTACGTCGTCGCCCAACAGGGTGGCCGCGCGGCCCTGCTCTCTCGCGGCGTCGGCGATGCGGCCCACACGCTCGCTAAGCTCCCGTACGGCGCCATGCAGCGTCCGCCGTGCGATGTCAGCGCGGGCAGCGGCGTCGTCGGCAATGCCGCGAAGCCAGGCTTTCAGGGGTTGCACGGTTTCCGCCGGAAGCATGCCGGAGCTGCCGAGGGCGACTTCCGGGATGACAAAGAGACGGGCGGCACCAAGGCCTTCCCTGGCCAGCATGCTGCGCAGGTCCTCGCTCACTTCAGCTTCCGCCGCCGGAGGCACGCGGTCGAGGACCACCGCCACCATGATGTCCCTCGCCGCCGCGTTCAGCAGCAGCTTCCACGGAACGGCGTCAGCGTAGCGGTTAGCGGTGGTCACGAATATCCACAGGTCGGCGGCCGCCAGCAGCTGCCCGGCGAGCCTGCGGTTCTCGTCGGAGACGGAGTCCACGTCCGGAGCATCAAGCAGTGCGATGCCCTCCGGCACGGCAGGGTCGCCCGCCAGGACCAATGACGTGACGGGCGCGGTGTCCGTTGTGGGTCCGGCCGGGCCGGCGGGTGCGGCAGCGGCGGCAGGCGTGGCGGCAGAAGTGGCGGCCGCAGGGACGACGGTTCCGCGGATCCGGCTGAGGCCGGGCAGTACCCGCTGGTCCTCGAACCAGTCAGCTTCCGATGGGTGGTGCAGCAGGATGGGCTGGCGGGTGGTGGGCCGGATGGCACCGGCACGTGTCACCGGATGGCCCACCAGAGCGTTAACGAGAGTCGATTTGCCTGCACCTGTTGAACCTCCGACGACGGCCAGCAGTGGAGCATCAAGGCTGCGGTAGCGGGGCAGGACGTAGTCATCGAGCTGGGCCACAGAGTTCCGGATCTCCAGCCGCGCCTGTTCGGCCGTCGGCAGGGCGAGCGGCAACGAGACAGCAGCCAAATCGCGGCGGACGTCCTCCAGGAGGCGCACGCCGGCAGGCTGCGCTTCCATGTCCTGGTCCTGGGTTGGCGGGATCCGGTCGGAGGTCACAGCCTCATCATGCCAGTTCAGGCCGGGTTTGGGTCGGACCCGCGCGTTGGCGGCCGCCAAACAGCCAGCGGGCCCACGGATTTTTCCGGCAAAGCAAAACCGGCCCCGGGCTGTTGCCCGGAGCCGGTTACTTGTGACCCCAGCGGGATTCGAACCCGCGTTACCGCCGTGAGAGGGCGGCGTACTAGGCCGCTATACGATGGGGCCATGTACTTTCCGATCAGCGTCTCCGCCGATCAAGCCAAAGTAGTGTTTCACACATTTGGCTTTGTTCCAAATCGATGATTTTCGATTCACAACACCTGAAATTCTGCGGAAAATCCGAAGAGATTCAGAGCTGGGATACCAGGACTCGAACCTAGAATGACGGTACCAGAAACCGTAGTGTTGCCAATTACACCATATCCCAATGGCACTTTCGGGTCGGTCGAAAGTCTTTATCTTTCGCTCCGTGCCCCTCAGCACGAGTAATTACTCTACCCGAGAGTTTTGCCCCGCACAAATCGGCGGGCCGTTACCTGCGCCACACTTTGAGTAGGCCGCAATGGGCGCAGGCAACGGACCCTGCCGGCTAGCTGGAGCCGGCCGGCAGAGCCAGCAGTTCCAGCAGCGAGGCAATCTCCTGCCCCTGAAAACCCGGAGCCTGCTCCCCGCTGCGGTTCAGCCAGATGCCCAACAGTCCTGCCGCCGTCGAGCCCTCGGCGTCCAGGAGCCGGTTGTCCCCGATGTAGAGCGTGGTGGCGGGCGTGCTGCCGATTAGCCGGACGCCCTCGAGGTAGATGGCGGGGTCCGGCTTGGGGACGCCGACGGTATCGGTGCCCACCAGGAACCGGATGCGTTCCAGGCCGGCGCTGTCCAGCTTCACCCGCTGGTAGTCGTGCACGTTGTTGCTCACGGCCCCGTACGGGATACCGGCCTGGTCCAGGGCGTCGAGGAACGGCAGCACGTCCTCGTAGGCCCGCACGTAGCTGGGCTGCAGCCGCGAATAGGTGCTGAGCCAGTTGTGCGATTCCTCCCCCTCGCCCATTTCGACGCCGAAGTGGCCCAGGGCAGCGCGGCCCCGGAGCAGACGCTGCTCGTTGAAGGTCAGCTCACCGGCGAGGTAGCGGTCGTAGTAGTGGGTCGTCTCGTGTGTGAAGATCCGCCCCACCTTCTCCCACCCGGCCTGGTCCAGGCCGGGAAGAAGGTGTTCGCTGGCGTCCCGCAACGCCGTGGTCATGGCGTAGGCAAGGTCCACGAGGGTGTCGTCAATGTCGAACAGGACCCCGCTTACCGCCCCGAGGCTGCGGGACAGGACGGTGGTTTCCACTGTGGGCTGTGACATCAGCCGCGGAAAGCGCGCAGGCGGGCCAGGGACGATTCCTTGCCTAGGATGACCATGGACTCGAACAGCGGCGGCGAGATCCGGCGGCCGGAGATCGCGGTGCGTACGGGACCGAACGCGAGCCGGGGCTTGATGCCGAGGTCCTCCACCAGCGCCTGCTTCAGTGCGGACTGGATGTTTTCAGCATTCCAGTCGCTGATCGGCTCGAGCGCGGCCAACGCCGCGTCGAGAACCTCGGTGACGTTCTCCGGCAAGCCCTTGCGGGCGTCTGCAGCGACGTCGATCGCGTCGTCAGACTTGAACAGGAACGCCAGCATCTCCGGGGCTTCGCCGAGGAGGGTGATTCGCTCCTGGACCAGCGGCGCGGACTCCGTCAGGATCTCCTCCTGGCGGTCGGTAAGGATCTCCCCCACCAGGCCGGCGTGACGGAGGTACGGGACCAGCCGCTCGCGGAAGACTGCAGGGTCCAGCAGCCGGACGTGTGTTCCGTTGATCGCTTCGGCCTTCTTGAGGTCGAACCGGGCCGGGTTGGCCAGGACATCGTGGATGTCGAAGTTTTTCACCAGCTGTTCCACCGTGAAGATGTCCTCGTCGGCGCTCAGGGACCAGCCGAGCAGGGAAAGGTAGTTCAGCAGCCCCTCGGGGATGAACCCGCGCTCCCGGTGCAGGAAGAGGCTTGATTCCGGGTCGCGCTTGGAGAGCTTCTTGTTGCCCTGGCCCATGACGTAGGGCAAGTGACCGAACTCCGGCATGTATTCCGCAACGCCCACGGAATACAGGGCCCGGTACAGTGCGATCTGCCGCGGTGTGGAGCTGAGCAGGTCCTCGCCGCGGAGAACGTGCGTGATCCCCATGAGGGCGTCGTCCACCGGGTTGACCAGAGTGTAGAGCGGTGCACCGTTGGCACGCACCACGGCGAAGTCCGGGACAGAGCCGGCCT
Organism: Arthrobacter sp. UC242_113; assembly: GCF_044054585.1. Classification (NCBI taxonomy): domain Bacteria; kingdom Bacillati; phylum Actinomycetota; class Actinomycetes; order Micrococcales; family Micrococcaceae; genus Arthrobacter; species Arthrobacter sp. UC242_113. Next base: position 1,918,789 of record NZ_CP171968.1, read on the forward strand.
TGAACGTGATCTCGCCACGGACCAGGTCGGTGAACGTGATGTCCTCGTCCGGCATCCGCAGGCGCAGCACGGCTTCCCGGCCCTCGGCCTTGAACGCCGCGACCTGTTCGTCGCTGAGGTCACGGTCAAAGCCGTCGTAGCCCAGCTTCGGGTCCTGGCCGGCGGCGCGGTGGCGCGCTTCGATCTCATCCGGCGTCGAGTAGGACTCGTAGATGTGGCCGCCCGCCCTGAGCTTGGCGATGACGTCCTGGTACAGCTCGCTCCGCTGCGACTGACGGTACGGCGCGTGGGGCCCACCCACCTCGACGCCCTCGTCCCAGTCGATGCCGAGCCACTTCAGCGCATCCAGCAGCTGGTGGTAGCTTTCCTCACTGTCGCGAGCCGAGTCCGTGTCCTCGATGCGGAAGATCATCTTGCCGCCGGTGTGGCGGGCGTAGGCCCAGTTGAACAGCGCCGTGCGGATCAGCCCGACGTGCGGGGTGCCCGTGGGTGACGGGCAGAAGCGGACGCGGACGGGCGTTTCGGCGGTGACGGCAGGAATGGCAGCTGGAGCGGCGGAGGGGGTAGTCATAGTGGTACCAACTTTACCAACCGGGCACCGCTGCCCCGTCCCCGGCGGCGCTGCCCGCTGGGAGCGCCGCCGGGTGCACAGCTAGCGGCGGACCACGGGGTTCGACAGACGGCCGATGCCCTCGATCTCCACCTCGTACCGGTCACCGGCCTGGACGAGGCCGACGCCAGCGGGCGTGCCGGTCATGATGACATCCCCGGGCAGCAGGGTGAAGGCGCTGGAGACGATGGACACCAGCTCGCGGACGCCGCGGATCATCTGGGTGGTGCTGCCGTCCTGGCGGAGTTCGCCGTTGAGCCGGCCCTTGATGGACAGGTCCTCGGGGTCGAGTTCGGTTTCGATCCACGGCCCAAGCGGCGCGGAAGTATCGAAGCCCTTGGCCCGCGCCCACTGCAGGTCTGTTTTCTGGACGTCGCGGGCGGTGAGGTCGTTGCCGCAGGTGTACCCGAAGATCACGTCGTCGGCACGCTCTTCGGGCACGTCCTTGCAGATGCGGCCGATGACGACGCACAGCTCCGCCTCGAAGGAGACTTCCTCGGAGAACTCCGGCAGGACCACGGGATCGTTCGGGCCAACCACGGAGGTGTTGGGCTTCAGGAACAGCAGCGGCTGCTGGGGCACCTCATTGCCGAGCTCGTGGGCGTGCTCCACGAAGTTCCGGCCCACGCCGATCACCTTGCTGCGCGGAATGATGGGCGCCAGCAGGCGGACATCCTCCAGCTTGTGCCGCACGGAGGTGCGTTCCACGCCGTTGAAGAACGGATCGCCGTTGATGACAGTGATTTCCTCACTGCCGGGCTGGCCTTCAACAACGCCGTAAAGGGGATCAGAATCGACTACAAACCGGGCAATACGCATGGCTCCAAGCCTACAGTCTCAGTCCCTCTCCCTCAGGAGGCGCAGGTATTCCAGCTGTGCCGCCACGGAATTCTCGGCGGCGCGCCGGACGGAAGGGTCGACGTCGGCATAAACAACGCTGGTGACCTCAGCGACGGCGGCGTCCGGGCCGAGGCCGGCGAGGGCCGTTCGGATCTGGGCCAGCCGGTCAAGCCGGTGGTCCCGGTAGGCGCGGACCACCGCGTCGAGTGCGGGCAGGACAGGGCCGTGGGCAGGCAGGACGGTGGCCGGCCCCAGCCGCTCCAGCCGGTCGAGGGAAGCGAGGTAGTCCGCCAGCGTGCCGTCCGGATAGTCCAGCACGGTGGTCCCACGGCCCAGGATGGTGTCCCCGGTCAGTACGGAGCCGGCAGGTCCGTCGAGGGGCAGATGGAAGCAGACGGAGTCGGACGTGTGTCCCGGTGTGGAAACCACCCGGATCTCCGTCCCGCCCGCAGCGATCGTTTCCCCGGACTGCAGCACGGCTCCCCCATGGCAATGCTCGGAAGAGGCGGCCCGGACGGGCGCGCCGGTGATTTCCGCGAGCCGGGCGGAACCGGCGGTGTGGTCCGCGTGCCGGTGCGTGACCAGGATGAGCTCCACGGGTCCGGCCGCGGCCAGCGCCTGAAGGTGAGCCTCATCCAGCGGACCCGGATCAACCACCACCGTAGCCGCGTGCCCCGGCTCGCCAATGATGTAGGAGTTGGTCCCCTCCAGGCTCATCGGCCCCGGATTGGGAGCGAGGCGGAAACGCGTCAGCGGGCTGCTGGAGGTAAAGGCGCTGGTGATGTTGTCCTGGTTCACAGGTTTCATTCTGTCACCAGGGAAGAATAGGCAATGGGGCAGAACGACGGCGGGCGGCCGGTGGGCTGCCGAAACAGCCCAGCCGGCCACCCGCCGTCGTACGCTTACAAATTAACTGGCCGCAGCGGCTCAGGCGAGCCGGGTCAGCCAACCATGGGTGTCCGCGACCGCGCCGGTCTGGATGCCGAGCAGCTGCTTCCGGATGGCCATGGTGGTCTCGCCTGCCTTTGCGTCCTCGGAGCCGATGTACTCCGTAGCGTCCTTGAGAACGCCGATGGGCGTGATGACCGCGGCGGTGCCACAGGCGAAGACCTCGGCGATGTCGCCTGAGGCAACGCCGTCGCGCCACTCATCCAGGGTGATCTTCCGCTCGGTCACCTCGCGGCCCATGTCCTTGGCGACCTGCATGATCGAGGAGCGGGTCACGCCCTCGAGGATGGTGCCGCTCAGCGCGGGCGTCACCAGCGAGCCGTCCTTCAGAACGAAGAAGACGTTCATTCCGCCCAGTTCCTCAACGGCGTTGTCGTTGAACTGGTCCAGGAACAGCACCTGCTTGCAGCCGTTCGCCTCGGCCTCCTGCTGCGCGATGAGCGAGGCGGCGTAGTTGCCGCCGCACTTTGCAGCGCCTGTGCCGCCCCGGCCTGCCCGGGCGTACTCGCGGGAAATCCAGATCGAAATCGGCTTGAGTTCGCCGCCGAAGTAGTTTCCGGCAGGCGATGCAATGACGCGGAACGACACCTCACGCGCTGCCCGCACGCCCAGGAATGCCTCCGTGGCGATCATGAACGGGCGCAGGTAAAGGGCCTCGCCGTCGCCGGAAGGAACCCATTCCTTGTCCGCCGCCACGAGTTCGCGGATGGCGCCGAGGAAGTATTCGGCCGGAATCTCCGGAAGCGCCAGACGGCGGGCGGACTTGTTCATCCGCGCGGCGTTGGCTTCCGGCCGGAAGCTCCAGATGGAGCCGTCCGCGTGACGGTACGCCTTCAGCCCCTCGAAGATTTCCTGCCCGTAGTGCAGCACAGCGGCCGACGGGTCCAGCATGATCGGCCCGTAGGCCTCGATCCGGGCATCATGCCATCCGCCGTGGCCGCTGGCGTCGACCGTGTAGTCAACAATCGCAGTGTGGTCGGTGAAGTGGTCGCCAAAGCCTGGGTTCGCCAGGATGGCTGCACGCTCCTCAGCAGACTTCGGGGTGGCCGAGGGCTGCTGGGTGAATTCGACGCCATGGGCAGTCTGAGTCATGGTTCCTCCACGGTCGGCTGCCTGGCATCTGAACGTGGTTCAGCATCGGACCACGGCAGCGATTGGTAATTCAGGTCAAGCTTACGCCTGCTGGCGGACGCTAAACGGCCGCCGCGATGGCGTCACCGATGGCGCTTGTGCTGCGCACTTCGCCGTTGCGGCTTTCGACGTCGGCCACCACCGCTGACTCGATCTTCCGGGCCGCATCGGGATAGCCCAGGTGGTCTAGGAGGAGGGCTGCCGACAGGATTGCCGCGGTGGGGTCCGCCTTCTGCTGGCCGGCAATGTCGGGTGCGGAACCGTGAACCGGTTCGAACATGGACGGCGCCGTGCGGTCCATGTTGATGTTGCCCGAGGCCGCCAGTCCGATACCGCCGGTGATGGCGGCAGCAAGGTCGGTGATGATGTCGCCGAAGAGGTTATCGGTGACGATGACGTCGAAGCGGGCGGGATCGGTGACCATGAAGATGGTCGCGGCATCGATGTGCAGGTAGTCGTGGGTGACCTCGGGGAATTCCTTGGCCACGGCCTCGACGGTGCGCTTCCACAGGTGGCCGGCAAAAACCAGCACGTTGTGCTTGTGAACCAGGGTCAGCTTCTTGCGCGGGCGCTCGTTGGCACGCCGGAACGCATCCCGGACCACGCGCTCCACGCCGTGGGCCGTGTTCAGGGAAACCTCGGTGGCCACCTCGTGCGGCGTGCCGGCGCGCAGGGTGCCGCCGTTGCCCACGTAGGGGCCCTCGGTGCCTTCGCGGACCACGATGAAATCGATGTTGCCCGGTTCAGCCAGCGGGCTGCCCACCGTGCCGTAAAGCCGTGAGGGGCGCAGGTTGACGTAGTGGTCAAGGCTGAAGCGCAGCTTGAGGAGCAGCTCGCGTTCGATGAGCCCGGACGGAATTCGGGTGTCCCCCGGCGCAGCACCGATGGCGCCGAAGAGGATGGCGTCGCGCGTCTTCAGGTCCTCCAGGACAGCATCCGGAAGGGTCTCGCCGCTCTCAAGCCAGTGCTGGGCACCGAGCTTGTAGTGGGTCTGGTCAAGGGTGACGCCCTCAGCGGCGACGACCTTTTCGAGAACCTTCAGGGCTTCGGCGATGACCTCCGGGCCGATGCCGTCGCCCGGGATGACAGCGAGATTGATGGTAGATGCGCTCATCTTTTCAGGGTAGCCAAACCATCCACATTCTGGTCAAGCCGTCTCAGCATCCGAACAGCCGCGCTGGCCTTACCGCCCCGCCGGTGACGCCACGACAGCAACGTTCCTGCCCCAGAGGTCCTCCGTATAGCAACTGATTAAAACCAGGCGGTTGGGGACGACGTTCCAGATCGGGCTGTCCTTCAGGGTCGACTTGGTGTAGGTGGTCACTGAGTCGACCCTGTACTTGAGTTGCCCTGCCGCCGTGTACACGGTGAACACGTCTCCGCGCCCTGCGCGCGTGCTGAGCCGGTTGAATGGAGCGTCAAGGCCTTCCCAGCTGTGGCCGACGACGTAGGTGGTGTTCCGGGAACCGGAACCGGGCATTCCGTACGGGGTGAGCCAATAGCCGTCCAGGGTCTCCGGGGGGACTATGGACTGCGATTCCACGTCGCTGCTGCTAGGCTTCAGCGGCTGCACCGCGACGTCCATGCCGATGGCCGGATAGATGATGCGCTGCGGAGCAGTTCCGGGACGGGCCGGCACGCCCGCTATGGCCGCCTTGCCCGCCGCAGCCGTTAGCCGGACGGCCGGACTGGCGCTGCCTGCAGGAGTGGGTGCCGACGGCTCGGGCGGCATCGCCGCCGGTGCAGCCGGTGCCGCCGCTGCAGCCTCTGCCGGCACGCCATGAACCTGGCGCGCTGGCGGGTGCGTCGCTGTGCCTGCGTACAGCATCCAGGATCCCAGCAGCCCCACAAGGCAAAGGGCCAGCACCGCCAGCTCGACGCGGCCGAATGTCCGCACGCGACTGCCTCCTGGAAGCCGGTGGCGACTGCCTTGCCGGGTCCGTTCCTCTCGGCGTCGGCGTCCTTCCCCCTGCCGGCGATGCGCTGCCATATAGCTCCTTTGGCTCACAGGCCCTGCCTCCCGATGATCCGGGGCGGGAGCCTCGGGGGGCCGAGGCACCCGCCCCGGTCTTGTTATGCCTCCGGCTTCCTGGAACGGATTCCGCTCCTGGCGAGCACCCCTGCGGCCAGTGCCGTGAACAGCCCCGTCATCGCCGCCAGCCATCCCGGAATGCCGGCACCAGGTTCGGAGCCCGCGCTCGCGGCAGTCTGCACGTTCAAGCCGGCGTTGTCCGCGACGGGGACAAGCGCGGCCGCAGCGGGTGCCGGTTGCACTGCCGGGGCAGCCACCGCGGGCTTGGCCGCCGGTTTCGTGACCGGCTTCACGGCGGGCTTTACGGCCGGCTTCGCGATCGGCTTCACAACCGGTTTGACCACCGGTGTATTCGGTGTCACAACCGGGGGTGTTACCGCCTCCTGGTTGGGCGCTTCCTCGTTCGGCGGCTGTTCCGCGGGTGGCTCCTCGTTCGGCGGTTGTTCCGCGGGTGGCTCCTCGTTCGGCGGCTGTTCCGCGGGTGGCTCCTCGTTCGGCGGTTGCTCATTGCCACCGTCATCCGTGGAGCACTCACCGTCGTCGTGGCCACCGCCGGGGCCGCTGTTGCCGTTGCCATTGTTATTGCCCGGGCCGCTGTTCCCGTCGGCGTGGCCATTCAGGCCGTTTTCGTTGACGGTCAGATCGACGGTCGGGTTGCTCCCGGAACCAGTCTCGTGGCAGATACTGACCATTCCGTCTGCCTGCCCGTTATTGGCGCTCGCCGGAAGCGTTGCCCCCAGAAGCCCCAGACCCACAAGCCCCGCCGCTGCTATCGTTCGTTTCATTTCCTGTCCCTCCAACCAGCCGGATCAGACTAAGAGGACCGCAGGGGCATCCGATTTCCGTGGGACGCTGTTGCCAGCCATACGGAGGGACTAGGACAAATACACCCCGGCGCGTCGTCAGTCTGTTTGCCTTTTCAGCGTAGGATCTGACTCTTACTGCGTCCTGAGTAGTGCGTACCCCTTCTTTTTCGGCTGCCTACTTGGGGCAAGGTGCTTTTCACCTGCGCGAAACGGCTGAGCACTTGGACGGCTCGGCCGGCAGTACTTACAGGCGTCCGCTGTACTTAGGGGCTCCGGGTGCCCAGACGCAAAATGCCCCCGTTTCCCGATCCGACGAAGCAGATCAGGACATGGGGGCATCAGGCGGACAGGGCTCAGGCGTCCGCGGGTTCCTCGTACTTCGGGAACACCGGCGCGGGGGCGGGCAGGTCGCTGCCGGCGACGATCGGCGTCGCGATGGCAGAGAACTCCCGGGCCGTTCCTTCCGGCTGGCCGAGGTACCCGAGCAGCGCGGCGGACGCAGTGGGCATGACCGGCTGGGCGAGGATCGAGACGATGCGCAGCACCTCGAGGGTCACGTACAGCACCGTCTGCATGCGTTCGACGTCGGTCTTCCGCAGCACCCAGGGCGCCTGCTCGGCGAAGTACGCGTTGGTGTCCCCCAGTACCGTCCAAATCGCCTCCAGCGCACGGCTGAACTCCTGCTTTTCGAAGGCCGCCCGTGCCTGCTCCAGCAGCGAGTTCGCCTGACCCAGGATGGCAGCGTCCGCCTCCGTGAACGCGCCCGGCACGGGTACCCGGCCCTCACAGTTCTTGGCCACCATGGATAGTGAGCGCTGTGCCAGGTTTCCGAAATTGTTCGCCAGGTCCGAGTTCATCCGGCCCACGATGGCCTCGTGGTTGTAGCTGCCGTCGGCGCCGAACGGAACCTCGCGCAGGAAGAAGAAGCGGACCTGGTCCAGGCCGTACTGGGCCACGAAGTCCGCCGGGGCAACGACGTTACCGAGGGACTTGGACATTTTGACGCCGTTATTGTGCAGGAACCCGTGGATCATCACCCGCTTGGGCAGCTCGAGGCCCGCGCTCATGAGGAAGGCCGGCCAGTAGATGGCGTGGAAGCGCGAGATGTCCTTACCGATGACGTGGACATCGGCCGGCCAGTACCGCTTGAACGACTCGGATTCCACGTCCGGGTAGCCTGCGCCGGTGAGGTAGTTGGTCAGGGCGTCCACCCACACGTACATGACGTGCTTTTCGTCGCCGGGGACGGGCACGCCCCAGTCAAAGGTGGTGCGGCTGATGGACAGGTCCTCGAGGCCGCGCTTGACGAAGCTGATGACCTCGTTGAAGCGGGACTGCGGCGCGCCGAACTCCGGCTGTGCCTCGTACAGGGCCAGGAGCTTGTCCTGGTAGGCGGACAGCCGGAAGAAGTAGCTTTCCTCAGCGGTCCAGGTCACCGGGGTGTCGGTCTCCTTGGTGTACCGGGCGCCGTCCTCCTTCACCACGGTGTCGTCCTCACCGTAGTAGGCCTCGTCCCGGACGGAGTACCAGCCCTCGTACTTGGACAGGTAGATGTCCCCGTTGGCTTCCATCTTCTTCCAGATGGCCTGCGAGGCGGTGTAGTGGTCCGCGTCCGTGGTGCGAATGAACCGGTCGTAGGTGATGCCGAGGGCGGCGTGCGCGGCCTTGTAGATTTCCGCGTTCCGGTCCACGAGTTCCTTGGGCGAGACACCTTCCTTTTCCGCGGCCTGCGCGATCTTCAGCCCATGCTCGTCCGTGCCGGTCAGGAACTTCACGTCATAGCCGTCGAGCCGCTTGAACCGGGCCATCGCATCCGTGGCGATGTACTCGTAGGCGTGGCCGATGTGAGGAACGCCGTTCGGGTAGGTGATGGCCGTAGTGATGTAGAAGGGGCTCTTGTCTGAGGAAGTCACGGGCGGAACGTTACCTTTATGCGGAGGGATGGATCTAGATCAGTTCGGTCAGCGTATCGCTGAGCCGGACCAGTTCGTGGTCATGTGACGCCACGAGGACTGCAATGCCGTCAGAGGTCGTGTCCTTGAGGATGCTGATGATGCGGTTGGCGGAGGCCCGGTCCAGGCTCGCCGTGGGCTCGTCCACCACCAGGACGCGGGTGCCCAGGATCAGAGCGCGGGCGATGGCGACGCGCTGGCGTTCACCGCCCGAGAGCTGCTCGGGGCGGTGCCGCATGCGGCGGCCGAGGCCCACGAGGTCCAGCAGGTCCTTGGCCATCTCACGCCGCTGCTCCACCTCGCCGTCCGGAACCGCCGGCAGGAGCACGTTTTCGAGCGCGCTCATGCCGTCGATCAGGGCACCGCCCTGGTCGACATAGCCGATCAGGGCCCGGCGGCGGTCGGCGATCTCGTCGTCGCTCATGGTTTCAAGCGAATCGCCCTCCCACAGCACCCGGCCCGACGTCGGCAGGGTCAGGCCCGCTCCGACGGTCAGGATGCTCGTCTTGCCCGAGCCGCTTCGGCCCGCCACGCAGTGCATCTCCCCCGCGTTCAGGGTGAGGTCAAAGCCCTCCACGACGCTGACGGCGTCGGAGCCGTTTTTGCCCCCGCCGTAGCGGATGGTGATGTTGCTCAGCTCCAGCGGGGTGGCGTGGTCAGCTTCCTTGACGATGGTGTTGGCCCGGGTCTGGACCGGGGTTACAGCCTCATTGTTCCCGCGCACGCGGCGAAGGTTCAGGTCGTTAGTCATTTGACCACTTTCGTTGCAATCGGAATCCAGCAGAGAACAGCCACGAGCCCGGCCACGGCGGCCCACAGCGCGGCGTAGGGGGCAAGAACAAGGCCGATGCCCAGGGCGCCGAGGATACCCAGCGGGAGGGCAACCGCACCCACGAGGGCGTTTTCGAAGAAGCGGACCTGGCCCAGCATGTCGGGGTTCCAGCCCATCGCCTGCAGCGTGCCGAGGTAACGCCGCTTGGCCTTCAGCTCGAAGCGCCCGGTGACCAGTGTCAGCAGGAGCCCCACCGCCACGCCGGACAGGCCGAGGATGATGCTGGGCAGGGCCACGCTGGCGGCGGCCAGGCCGCTGAGCGCACTGGCGCCGGCGGCACGCGGAATGTCGATCAGCAGGGCGATCAGGCCACCGACTGCCGAGCCGAACACGCCAACGGCAACAGCCAGCGAGATGGCGTTGAAACGGTGCGTGCCCAGCTGCCGGTTGGCGAAGGTCAGCGGCGAATCGACGGCGATGAGCTTTTCATCGTGCTGCGGCTCCTGGTCGACCACCTCGCGGTGGCGCAGCTGCTGGGCGGCGAAGAAAGCCGCTCCCAGGTACAGGGCCAGCACGGACGCCGAGACGATGGCGGTGGCGATGTTCCAGCTCAGGAGGCTGAGCACAATGCCTGCCACGGCCAGCAGCCCGGCGCCGACGGCAAACTCCTCCAGCACCCAGGACCGGATGCGGCGCTGGGTCCAGCCCATGGCGCGCAGCGTGCCGGCTTCGCTGCGGCGCAGCCGCACATAGCTGACAGTCGAGGCGCCGGTCAGCAGCGCGGCACCGCAGAGGGTGAGGAACAGCAGCGTCAGGTTCGTCGCCGTCAGCGAGCCGGCAACGGCGTCGGCCGCGTTTTGCCTGACCCACGACTGCTGGACAGTTCCAAGGGCGGACTCCTTGCCGGCGTCGTCCTTGGAGTAGCCGGGAACGAAGATGTTGGCGTCCTCGCGGGCAGAACCGGCCACAACCGTGGCTTCAAGACCCATGTCCCGGATCTCGGTGGCGAGCTTGTCCACCTCAGGCTGGACCTGCTTCCAGCTGCCGGCGGCGCTGGCCCGGACGCGGACGGCGTCGATAACGGAGGCATTCTTCTCGTAGCCGCGGGCAGCAGCCAGGCCGTAGTAGTCGGTGATGGCGCCGGCCGACTGGCTGACGAGTCCGGTGGCGCTCAGGGAGGGCTTGAGCGCGGTGTCCGCAACGTCCTTGCCGTGCGCGTCCTTGCTCAGGGTCATGGGCGTGGGATCGTAACCGCCGAGAGGAAGCCGGTTGACATCCCCAGCCGCTTCCTGGACGGCGGCGGGATCGAAGGTGCCGTAAACCATCGCGAGCGGGGTGGCCAGCTTCTTGCCCGTTTCCAGGTTTTCCCGGTAGGAGCGCTCGTCAACGGGATTGCGCTGGGTCTGGTCCACGGCCTCGCCGTTGGCGCTCTTCTCCGGCAGGCGGTTCACGGTGACCCACTCGCCGGGGGTGGCGGTCTTGTCCTCGGCACCGTTGCCTGCGGTGGAGCCGTCCGTGTACTTGGGGGCGGAGGCGAAGTTGGTGCTCCAGGTGGCGGGGCTGTAGAGGCCGCGGCTGAAGTTCGCCGAGTTGCCGAGCAGCTTGGAATAGTCTGTGGAGCCGGGCCAGGACAGGGCGAAGGGCGACTTGGAGACGAAGGGCAGGTAGTCCTTGTCCAGAGAGCGCTCAGCGGTGCCGACTTCCTTGACCACGTTTCCGGAGTCGTCGATCTCCTCGATCTTCACGGAGTACTTCAGGTCAACCGACGTGCCGGAACGGACGATCAGCGGGATCGCCTGGGAATCCTCGGTGAGCTGCCCGTTGCGCTTGGCCTGCTGGTACTGGGTCATGATGGGCGCCCAGTACTTGAGCTTCACGCCAAGGAAATCAGGACCTTCCTCGAGTTCCTTCATGCCGATGCCCGTGGTGAAGAGGCTCTCCAGGTGCTGGCCAACCGCCTCGGCGCTGCGGGCGTCCGCCGGCGGTGCCTTCTCCAGCGGCGCCAGGAAGTCACCGGAGGTGCCCAGCAGGGCACGCTCGGAAACGGGGTCGACGGCGACCACGGACTCCGTGACCTCCGGCGCCATGGGCAGGGCAACAGTGAGATTGAACAGGTTGTGCTCGGATCCGCCGGCCGGGGCCGGGAACTTGATCCCAGTCTCGCCTTCGGGACCGGCGATCTGGATGCTGTTGCCTCCCTCGACCTGCTGCTCCACGAGCTTGCCCTTGCCGAGGGCGCCCTCGGCAGTGGACTTGAAAAGTGTGTGCTGGGAGGACCCGTCGGAGCTCGTGGCACTGGCCGTCAGGCGGTACTTCTTGGGGGTATCGCTAAGCACGGACTGGGCTGCCGGCCACTTGCTGGGATCGGTGCCGCCGGGCTGCCCCGCGGTCGCGGTGCCAACGAGTCCGGCGTTGAAGCCCAGGTAGTCCATGGCCTCCAGGCGCGGCGTCTCGAGGTTTTGCGTCACGCGCGAGACCAGGCTGATGGGCGCGGCAACGGACGTGCCGGACAGTTCCCGGATCTTCTGCAGCTGGTCAAAGCTGATGCCGCCCTGACCCGTGGCAATTTCCGGCTGCATGAGCGAACCATCAGAGCCCGCCTTGGCCTGGACCAGGATGTCGTAGAGCCCGCGCGAGTTCTGGTCCACGGTCCGGTTCAGCGCTGCCTGCGACTGGGTCTGGACGAGGACTGACAGGCACATGGCGAAGATCAGAATTGCAGCGGTCAGCAAAAGCACTTTGCTTCTGATGAACCTCTGGACGGCGTTCATTGGGCTCCCTGAAACCTGGATTGCGTGCGCACGCCACGATGACCGCAGAAAATGTGGGGTGTCCCTTGCGGGCGTGCAAAAAGTATTGGCCGGCCTGCCGGCTGGATCCTTAAATTCGAACCTAGCTATTGTAAGCAGACCGGCCAATCATACTTGGCCGGAGTGGACTCCAGGGGACAAGGAGTTCACCCCGCGTTGGGGGACCTGGCCGTCGCCGGCCGGTGTTCGTCGGACTAGTCTTCGAGGTCCACTTCGCGCACCATCTCGGCACCGATGCCGGCCTTGATGGCGTCCAGCACCTGCTGTGGGACCGAGCTGTCGATGGTGAGCAGGGCCAGGACTTGGCCGCCCTCCGCGTTCCGTGCCACCTGCATGCCGCCGATGTTGATGTTGTTCATGCCCAGGATGTGGCCGATGGTGCCGATGACGCCGGGACGGTCAGCGTAGGAGACCACCACGAGGTGCTCGCTGATGGGGATCTCGACGTCGTAGCCGTTCACGCCGACGAGCTTCTGCACCTGCTTGGGTCCGGTCAGGGTGCCGGATACGGAGATCTGCGCACCGTCGCTCAGGGCGCCTCGCAGCGTCAGCACGTTGCGGTAGTCCTCGGCCTCGGGGGTGGTGATGAGGCGGACGTTGATGCCGCGCTGCTCAGCGATCACGGGGGCGTTGACGTAGGACACCTGCTCGGTGACGACGTCGGCGAAGATCCCCTTGAGGGCGGCGAGCTCCAGTACCTTGACGTCAAGCGCGGCGATCTCGCCGGAAACCTCGACGTCGATCTGGGTCACCGAGGCGTGGGTCAGCGCCGTGAAGATGCGGCCCAGCTTCTCGATCAGGGGGATGCCCGGGCGGACGTCGGGGGCGATCAGGCCGCCGGCGACGTTCACGGCGTCCGGAACCAGTTCCCCTGCGAGGGCGAGGCGGACGGACTTCGCGACGGAGACGCCGGCCTTTTCCTGCGCCTCGTCGGTTGACGCGCCCAGGTGCGGAGTGACCACAACATTGTCCAGCTTGAAGAACGGCAGGTCGGTGCTGGGCTCCTGGACGAACACGTCCACGGCGGCACCGGCAATCTGGCGGTCCTGCAGGGCGGTGTAGAGGGCTTCCTCGTCCACCAGGCCGCCGCGGGCCACGTTGACCACGTAAGCCGTGCTCTTCATCTTCTTGAAGGCTTCGGCGCCAAGCATGCCGACCGTTTCCGGCGTCTTGGGCATGTGGATGGTGATGAAGTCAGACTGCGCGAGCAGCTCGTCCAGGGTGACAAGCTTCACGCCGAGCTGGGCGGCGCGGGCAGAGGTGATGTAGGGGTCGAACGCGAGGATCTCGGTGTCGAAGCCTTGGAGGCGGGCGGCGACCAGGGCGCCGATGCGGCCCAGGCCGATGATGCCGATCTTCTTCTCGAAGAGTTCGATGCCTGTGTACTTGGAGCGCTTCCACTCGCCGTCCTTCAGGGCCGCGCTGGCCTGCGGGATGTGGCGGGCAAGGCTCAGGATGTGGCCAACGGTCAGTTCCGCGGCGGAAACGATGTTCGACGTCGGGGCGTTGACCACCATGACACCGGCCTGGGTGGCAGCCTTGATGTCCACGTTGTCCAGGCCGACGCCGGCGCGGGCGATGACCTTCAGGTTCTTCGCGGCGGCAATGGCCTCGGCGTCCACCTTCGTGGCGGAGCGGACCAGGATTGCGTCAACGTCCTCGATGGCAGAGAGCAGCTGGGAACGATCGGCGCCGTCCGTCTGGCGGATTTCAAAGTCCGGGCCAAGGGCCTCGATGGTGGCGGGCGAAAGTTCTTCGGCAAGCAATACTACGGGTTTTGACACAGCTGATCCTCTGCGTTGAAGTCCTGGGGGTACATAAAGTCTAGGCGTACGGAAAGGCCGGGCTCACATTGTTAAGTGTGAACCCGGCCTCACTGCCATACCTTGAAGGGCTCAGCCTTAGCGGGCTGCAGAGCCTTCCACGTAGTCCTCGTCCTGCTGCTGCCAGGAGAACAGGGAGCGCAGCTCGCGGCCGACGCCCTCGATCGGGTGGGACTCAGCCTTGGCACGCAGTTCCTTGAACTCGACACCGCCGTTGTCCTGGTCTTCGATGAAGCGCTTGGCGAAGGCACCGGACTGGACGTCCGCGAGGACGGCCTTCATGTTTTCCTTCACCTCGGGGGTGATAACGCGCGGGCCGGAGACGTAGTCGCCGTACTCTGCGGTGTCGGAAACGCTCCAGCGCTGCTTGGCGATGCCGCCTTCCCACATGAGGTCAACGATGAGCTTGAGCTCGTGCAGCACCTCGAAGTAGGCGATCTGCGGCTGGTAGCCGGCTTCGGTGAGGGTTTCGAAGCCGTACTGGACCAGCTGGGACACGCCGCCGCACAGGACGGCCTGCTCACCGAAGAGATCCGTTTCGGTCTCTTCGGTGAAGGTGGTCTTGATGACGCCGGCGCGGGTGCCGCCGATGGCCTTGGCGTAGGACTTGGCCAGGTCCCAGGCGGAACCGGAGGCGTCCTGCTCCACGGCGATGATGTCCGGGATGCCGCGGCCGGCTTCGAATTCGCGGCGGACCGTGTGGCCCGGAGCCTTCGGGGCGATCAGGATGACGTCAACGCCCTCCGGTGCCTCGATGTAGCCGAAGCGGATGTTGAAGCCATGAGCGAAGGCGAGGGCCTTGCCCGGGGTCAGCTTGTCCTTGATGGAGTCGTTGAAGATCGAGCGCTGGTGCTGGTCCGGCGCCAGGATCATGATGACGTCGGCCCATTCGGCGGCGTCGGCAACGTTCTTGACCGTGAAGCCTGCGTCCTCGGCCTTGGCGATGGACTTGGAGCCTTCCTTGAGCGCGATGACAACCTCGACGCCGGAATCGCGCAGGTTCTGCGCGTGGGCGTGGCCCTGGGAGCCATAGCCCACGATGGCGACCTTGCGGCCCTGGATGATCGACAGGTCTGCGTCGTCGTCGTAAAACATTTCAGTCACTTGCGTAACTCCTCTTGAGTGGATTTTTTGTAGATGTATAGCTTCGGTGCTGCGTTTGCAGGCGTTGCACACCGCTTAGGCGGAGCGCAGCGCCCGATCACTCATGGAGCGGGATCCCCGTCCAACGGCCAAGGTGCCGGACTGCACAATTTCGCGGATACCGAAGGGCTCCAGCACTGAGAGCAGTGCCGTGAGCTTTTCGGGATGGCCAGTTGCTTCAATGACCACCGAGTCTGTGGAGACGTCGACCACTGAAGCACGGAACAGGTCTGCAGCCTGGGTCACCTGCAGACGAGTTGCGGCATCCGCACGTACCTTGACCAGGATGTGGTCGCGCTGTACGGAAGATTCGGAAGTCAGTTCAACAATCTTGATCACGTTGATCAGCTTGTTCAACTGCTTGGTGACCTGTTCGATCAGGTCACCGTCGGCGTCGACGACGACGGTCATCCGGGAGATGCCCGGAACTTCCGTCGGGCCGACGGCCAGGGAATTGATGTTAAACGCGCGGCGGGCGAATAGGCTGGCGACGCGGGTCAGCACACCGGGCTTGTCTTCGACCAGAACGGACAGTGTGTGGCGGCTCATGATCAGTCCTCCTCTTCCCATTCCGGGGTCATGTTGCGGGCAACCTGGATCTGGTCGTTGCTGACCCCGGCGGGCACCATCGGCCACACCATGGAGTCGGGGCTGACCACGAAGTCGATGACCACGGGGCGGTCATTGATTTCCAGCGCCTTCTGGATTGTCGCGTCGATGTCCTCGGCCCGCTCGCACCGGAAGGACGCGCAGCCGTAGGCCTCCCCAAGTTTGACGAAGTCCGGGATGCGGACGGTCTCGTGGCCCGTGTTCAGGTCAGTGTTGGAGTAGCGGCCCTCGTAGAAGAGGGTCTGCCACTGCCGCACCATGCCCAGCGAGGAGTTGTTAATGACAGCAACCTTGATGGGGATGTTGTTGATGGCGCAGGTGGCCAGTTCCTGGTTGGTCATCTGGAAGCAGCCGTCGCCGTCGATGGCCCACACCACACGGTCCGGCTCACCCACCTTGGCACCCATGGCCGCCGGAACGGCATAGCCCATGGTGCCGGCACCGCCGGAGTTCAGCCAGGCGTGCGGGCGCTCGTACTTGATGAACTGCGCGGCCCACATCTGGTGCTGCCCCACGCCGGCAACGTAGATGCCCTCGGGGCCGGTCAGGGCGCCGATGCGCTCGATGACCCGCTGCGGTGCAGTCAGGCCGTCCTCGGGTTCGGTCCAGCCCAGCGGGTAGGTGTCCTTCAGGTTGTTCAGGAAGGCCCACCAATTGGCCAGGTCCGGAGTGCCGGAGGTGCCGAACTGGGTCCGGACAGCTTCCGTCAGTTCCGGAATGATCTCCTTCACGGAGCCCACGATGGGAACGTCGGCCGTGCGGTTCTTGGAGATTTCCGCCGGGTCGATGTCGGCGTGAATGACCTTGGCGTTCGGCGCGAAGGTCTTCAGGACACCCGTGACGCGGTCGTCAAAGCGCGCGCCCAGGGTCACCAGCAGGTCCGCCTGCTGCAGCGCGGTCACGGCCGAGACCGTGCCGTGCATGCCGGGCATGCCCACGTGCTGCGGGTGCGAATCCGGGAAGACACCGCGGGCCATCAGCGTCGTGACCACGGGCGCACCGGTCAGCTCGGCCAACTCGCGCAGTTCAGCCGCGGCGTGGGCCTTGGACACACCGCCACCCACGTACAGCACGGGCTTGCTGGCAGCGGAAATCAGCTTGGCCGCCTCGCGGACCTGCTTGTTGTGGCCGCGGACCACTGGACGGTAGCCCGGCAGGTCGATCTTGGGCGGCCAGGAGAAGGTCATCTGCCCCTGCTGGGCGTCCTTGGCGACGTCAACAAGGACCGGGCCCGGACGTCCGGTCGAGGCAAGGTGGAAGGCCTCAGCCATGACGTGGGGAATGTCGTTGGGGTCCGTCACCAGGAACGAGTGCTTGGTGATGGGCATGGTGATGCCCACGATGTCGGCTTCCTGGAAGGCATCGGTGCCGATCACTCCGCTGGAGACCTGGCCTGTGATGGCCACGAGCGGAACGGAGTCCATGTGCGCATCCATGATGGCGGTGACGAGGTTGGTGGCACCCGGGCCCGAGGTGGCGATGCAGACGCCCACCCGCCCGGTGACCATGGCGTAGCCTTGCGCGGCATGGCCGGCTCCCTGTTCGTGACGGACCAGAACGTGGTTCATTTTGGAGGCCATCAAGGGGTCATAGGTGGGCAGGATCGCTCCACCGGGCAAACCGAAAATATCGTCGACGCCGAGTTCTTCGAGCGAGCGGACAATTGCTTCTGAGCCGGTCATCACCGTCGGGGGTACGACGTTGTTCGGCCCAAGGACAGGAGAGGCGGCTGCAGCAGTGTCGACCCCGGCCTCAGCCGGCTTGTCGACGCGTTCCGGAGCCTTGGCGGCTCCAGCGGACTTTGAAGCCATCAGCGAGGGGCTGATGGGCGATCCTTTGCTCATCGAACTCTTCCTTAGTGGATCTTGAATTGGTGTGGTGCTAGGGAAAACTGAACGTTCCGTCCCGCCCGGAAAATAAAAAAACCCCTCAGCCTGGTGGCTTTTCGAGGGGTTGCGCGTGACAGTTCGTTACCAGTCGGGCTATGGAGCCACGCGCTTGGTAAGTACGACGACGGTGCCGACGGTAACGAAGATCATGCGTTCAGTTTTCCCTCTGGTGGATAGCGTGTCAACGAAGCGGCACGCCATCTCACCATGTGGACAGCATTGTCCACGAATTGATCCTTCCCTAGGGGATCGAACTGCACCCGCCCACTAGGGGCGGCAGGGCTTAATAAGGGGTGATGCCGAGGGTCCCGTTGCCTGAGGCGCTCAGCGCCTCAGGCAACGGGAAGGCATCACCCGCAGTAGGCGCCGGTGGAGGCGCTGTGCACCAGCTTGGCGTACTTGGCCAGCACACCCTTGGTGTACCTGGCCGGCAGCGGCGCCCAGCCTTCCTTGCGGGATTCGAGTTCTGCTTCGTCAACGAGCAGGTCGAAGCTGCGGGCGGCGATGTCCACGCGGATCCGGTCGCCGTCCTTGACGAAGGCGATGGGGCCGCCGTCGACCGCCTCGGGGGCGACGTGGCCGATGCACAGGCCAGTGGTGCCGCCGGAGAAGCGGCCGTCTGTGAGCAGCAGGACATCCTTGCCTAGGCCGGCACCCTTGATGGCGCCGGTGATGGCGAGCATCTCGCGCATGCCCGGACCGCCCTTGGGGCCCTCGTAGCGGATCACCACGACGTCGCCCTTGTGAATGGCGCCGTTGTCCAGCGCGTCCAGGGCGCCCTGCTCGCGTTCAAAGACGCGGGCAGTGCCCTCGAAGACGTCGGCGTCGAAGCCGGCGCTCTTCACGACGGCACCTTCCGGAGCCATGGAGCCGTGCAGGATGGTGATTCCGCCGGTCTTGTGGATCGGGTTGTCCAGCGCGCGCAGGATCTTGCCGTCGACGTCCGGCGGGTTGATGGCGTCGAGGTTTTCCGCGACGGTCTTGCCCGTGACGGTGAGGCAGTCGCCATGCAGCAGGCCGGCGTCGAGCAGTGCCTTCATGATGACCGGCACGCCGCCGATCTTGTCGACGTCGGTCATGACGTAGCGGCCGAACGGCTTCAGGTCACCCAGGTGCGGGATCTTGTCGCCGATGCGGTTGAAGTCGTCCAGTGTCAGTTCGACCTCTGCCTCGCGGGCGATCGCCAGCAGGTGCAGGACGGCGTTGGTGGACCCGCCGAAGGCCATGGTGACCGCGATGGCGTTTTCGAAGGCCTTCTTGGTCATGATGTCGCGGGCCGTGATGCCGTGGCGGAGTAGGTTGACGACAGCTTCGCCGGACTTGCGGGCGAATTCGTCGCGACGGCGGTCTGCCGAGGGCGGGGCGGCCGAGCCAGGCAGGGACATGCCCAGGGCCTCGCCGATGCAGGCCATGGTGTTCGCGGTGTACATGCCGCCACAGGCGCCTTCGCCGGGGCAGATGGCCTTCTCGATGCGGGTGAGGTCTTCCATGCTCATCTTGCCCGCGGCGCAGGCGCCGACGGCTTCGAAGGCGTCGATCAGGGTGACTTCCTTTTCGGAGCCGTCCTCCAGCTTGACCCAGCCCGGCATGATGGAGCCGGCGTAGAGGAATACGCTGGCGAGGTCCAGGCGCGCAGCGGCCATGAGCATGCCCGGAAGCGACTTGTCGCAGCCGGCCAGCAGCACGGAGCCGTCGATGCGCTCTGCCTGCATGACGGTCTCCACGGAGTCGGCGATGACTTCGCGGGAAACCAGGGAGAAGTGCATACCCTCGTGGCCCATGGAGATGCCGTCGGACACGGAGATGGTGCCGAACTGCATCGGGAAGCCGCCGCCTGCGTGGACGCCTTCCTTGGCGCCCTGGGCCAGCCGGTTCAGGGACAGGTTGCAGGGAGTGATTTCATTCCAGGAGCTCGCGACGCCGATCTGGGGTTTGGCGAAGTCGTCATCGCCCATGCCTACGGCCCGGAACATTCCACGGGCCGGAGCTGCGTGAATGCCGTCGGTGACAATCCGGCTCCGGGGCTTGATGTCAGGCTTGTTATCGGTTGCGATCTGGGTGTCCTCACTCATGGGTCAAAGTCTATGACTCCCGAAAGGCCGCCAACGACCGGAAGAGGCTGGTTTGCCTGAATTCGCAGAAAATTTCGATCAAATGGTGGACTCCCGTCTCACATTTTGAGACGGAGGGAGCGCGTGCCCGCTCCCCCACCGGCATTGACAAGCCTAGACAGCCCTATTGACAGCGACGTACCGTCAAGCAACGGCAACCTCGTGTGACGAATGAAAGGTTTTGCTATGGAGTGGATTATCTGGGTCATTGTCATTGTTTTGATCATTGCCATCGTCTGGTGGCTGCTGAACCGGAACTCGCGGGGAACGGCAGCCGACGCGGCACGGACCGAACAGACGGCGCCCCGTGCCGGAGCCGCTCCCGGAGCGTCAACCGGAACGCAAGAGACGCCGTCGGCGGTTTCTGCCGCGGCGGCGGCGGGACCTCCGTCAGCCGCCACCCGGACCGTGCCGGAAACAGGCCGCCTGGCGGAGCCAGACGCGGAGCCAGACGCAGGGCCAGACGCAGGGCCAGACGCAGGGCCAGACGCAGGGCCGGCGGCTGCGGAAGCCGCGCCGCTCGTAGGCCGGCCAGCCCCGGCGTCCACACGCCCGGACCCCGAGGACGTGGAACCGGACATCGAATCCTGGGAAGCCGCCACCGCCCGCCCCTCCTCCGCACGGCCCGCCGGAGGCGATGTTGATGACTGGGACGACGACCAAGATAAAGCCGAATGGGATGCCCAGTGGTCGGACGCCGGCAGTGCCGAGGCAGGCAGCGCAGAAGCAGGCAGTGCCGCGGCAGGCAGTTCCACCCAGCCCGCAGCGCAAGAGCCGGCCGCCCCCACGCATCACGCGGAGTACACGGACCCGCACGCTCCTACCCTGCCAGGCGCGGAATCCGCGGCAGCCGAATCGATGGACGCTGAGGCCGAAACCCGGCAGCGGATCCAGTCCTCCGCCGCAACGGAAGCCGGGGCCAGCCACGAGGCCCAGCCGCATCACCGCGAACCCCAGCCGCATCATCTGGAACAGGGCTTCGGCGCCGAACGTGGTTTCGGCGAGCAGCCCATCCATCGTGAACGGGTCGCCGACGTGGCTGCACCCGCCGCAGGGGACCAGCCGTATGGCGAGGGATCGGCCGCGCCCACAGCAGACGGCAGCGCCCCGGACGGATACACCGTCAAGGGCGACGTCAGCGCCATGACCTATTACGACGAAGACAATGCCGGCTACGAGGACGCCCGGGCGGAAGTCTGGTTCGAGTCCCCGGCACACGCCGAGGCTGCCGGGTTCCGGGCGCCGCGGCGGTCCCGGCGCTAACGCCACGCGGCGGCGGCAAATTGCGGACGGAGTAGGCGGATGACACGCGAACACCCCGGGAAAACCGCAAAGGCCGCCGCCATGCCCCCGGCCGTGACAGCGCGGGCGCATGCCGCCCTCTCGTTGTCCCTGGCCCTGGCGCTATCCCTGTCCGGCTGCACCGGCGACGGAGGTGTGCCGGCACCGGGCAGCACCGGCGCCACGGCCAACAGGGCCACCGCGACACCCACTCCCGGCTCCGGCACACCGGCAACGCGTAGCTCGGGTACTAGTGGACCGGCTACTTCCAGCGCGGCTCCCACACCGCTGCGGGCGCCGGAAGTGCGGAGCAGGATCGAGGGACTGCAGATTCCCTGGTCCACGGTCTTCCTGCCGGACGGCACGGCTGTCATCTCCGAACGCGATTCCGCCCTGCTCAGGTCGGTCCGGGACGGCAAGGTCAGCACCATCGGGGCCGTCCCCGGCGTCGTTCCCGGCGGTGAGGGCGGATTACTGGGCCTCGCACTGTCGCCCGGCTTTGCCTCAGACCGCTATCTCTATGCCTACTTCACCGCGGCCGATGACAACCGGATTGCCCGCATGCGCCTGGAAGGCAGCGGGGGAGCTGGCGGTGCGGACTTCCGCCTGGGTGAGCCGGAGGTAATCTTCTCCGGCATGTCCAAGGCCTCCACCCACAACGGCGGCAGGATCCGCTTCGGCCCGGACGGGTTCCTCTACGTCGGCACGGGAGACTCGCAGCGCCGGGAACAGCCGCAGGACCGGAATGCCCTGGGCGGCAAGATCCTGCGGCTCACCAAGGACGGCGCCCCCGCGCCCGGCAATCCCTTCCCGAACAATCCCGTCTACAGCCTTGGCCACCGGAACGTGCAGGGCCTGGCGTGGGACAGCCAGGGCCGGCTCTGGGCCAGCGAGTTCGGACCCGACGTCAATGACGAACTGAACCTGATCCAGCCCGGCGGAAACTACGGCTGGCCGGAAGTCACGGGAGCACCCCACCGCGACGGATTCATCGACGCCAAGATTGTCTGGCCGTCCACTGCAGACTCCTCGCCCAGCGGACTCGAGATTGTCGGCAGCACGGCCTACCTTGGCGCGCTGAGGGGCCAGCGCCTCTGGGCTGTCCCGCTCGACGGCGAAAACGCCGGCAATCCTGTGGGCTATTTCACGGGACAGTTCGGGCGGATCAGGAACGTTTCGCTGGCCCCAAACGGGGATCTATGGGCTCTCAGCAACAACCAAAACCCTGATTTCGCGCTAATTTTGCGGATTCCACGCTAAGTGGCACCTCCCGCCCACCCCGATTTCACACCGGCCAAAAGTTCGTGTAGAGTTTCATGTCGTTGCGGAGGTCAACGAGGGAAATAAAACGCCCCCGGATGAACGAAACAGCAGATGCACCTCTAGCTCAATTGGCAGAGCAATTGACTCTTAATCAATGGGTTCCGGGTTCAAGTCCCGGGGGGTGCACCACTGAAGCCCCGCCTTCAAGGCCACAAGCCTGAAGGCGGGGCTTTGTCGTTGCCGGAATGCGCGTGATGCCGGCTGCGCGCCAGGCACGTCGAAGCCAGGCACGTCGAAGCCAGGCACGTCGAAGCCATGCGCGTCGAAGTCAAAACATCGTGTAGAGTTTCATGTCGTTGCGGAGTCAACGAGGGAACCTAAAGCCCACGGATGAACGAAACAGCAGATGCACCTCTAGCTCAATTGGCAGAGCAATTGACTCTTAATCAATGGGTTCCGGGTTCAAGTCCCGGGGGGTGCACCACTGAAGCCCCGCCTTCAAGGTCACAAGCCTGAAGGCGGGGCTTTCTCGTTCTTTCGGCCTGGCCTCAGCCTGCCCCGGCGCGCCCGTGAAGGAACCCTAGTCCGGCGCGCTGCCCGACGATCCCCTGACCTGCAGCTCGCTGCTGACCAGATGCCTCCGGCCCGGCAGCTCCGGATTGCCCAGCCGCTCCAAAATGAACTTGCCGGCCTGGACCCCCACCGCGAGATTGCCGTTGTCCACAGAGGTCAGGGACAGGTGGCGGATGCGCGCCAGATACGTGTTGTCGTAGCCGACCAGGGAAATATTCCCCGGAACCGTCACGCCCGCGTCCGCTGCCGCGGACAGCACGCCAATGCAGGCGATGTCGTTGAACGCGAAAATCGCCGTCGGCGGGGTGCCGGCCGCCAGCAGGGTCCGGGCCGCAGCGTAGCCGCTTTCCTCACTCATGCCGCCCGCCACCGTTCGCGGTTGCAGGCCGGCCGCCCGCATCGCCTGCTCGTAACCCGACCGCCGCAGGCGTCCAATCTCATCGGGGCCCTGGAGATGGGCGATGCGCTCGTGCCCAAGCGCAATGAGATGCTCGGTGGCCTTCCGCGCACCCGCGGCGTCGTCGTTAACCACCACATCGACGCCCGGCAGCTCCGGATCAAGCGTGCCCGCCAGCACCACGGGAACCACGGCGGAGGCAGCCCTGATGGCGGCGGACTCCGTTGTGGTTCCCACCACCACCAGGCCGTCAATCCGCTGCTCCAGCAACGCCTCGACGGAGGGTCGGCCGATCCTGCGGTCCGTGTAGGAATCCGCGAGGACGGGCGAAACGCCGGCGGCGTGCAGGGAGGCGGAAAGACCTTCCAGGAGCTCAATGAACCAGGGGTTCCTGAGATCGTTGAGCAGAACGCCAACGGTCCCGGTGCGCGGCATCGAGAGCCCGCGGGCGAGCTTGTTGGGCCGGTAGCCCAGTTCGTCCATCGCATCCAGCACCGCCCGCCGTCGGGCATCACTGACGTTCCCGGAACCCTGCAGAACCAGCGAGACGAGTGACTTGGACACCCCGGCGCGGTCTGCCACGTCACGGATCGTGGGCTTCGCCGCGGGCTGACCGCTGTTGGGGAACGATGGGCTCACGGTGCTCCTCTTCGGGTCATGGCTGCCGGGTGCTGCCACTCCGGTACCAGCCTAAGGGTTGACGAACCGCACCTATCACACTGATTATGGACCGGTCCAAGAAAATTCCAAAGAGTCAAAGAGGATCCTTATGAGTGAACCGCACGCACGGCAGCTTGTGGCCGGAATGGTTGGCGGCGGTGCAGGGGCAGACATCGGCAAGACGCACCGCCGCGCGATGCGCCTGGACGGCGAATACGGCCTGCAGGCCGGCGTCTTCGGCCGCAATCGTGCCCGCTCCGCTGCGATGGCGTCCCAACTCGGCATCCCGGAAGACCGGCACTACGCCGGATACCGCGAGATGGCGGAAAAGGAAGCGGGCCGGAAGGACGGCGTCGATGTGGTGGTTGTTGCGACGCCGAACGACAGCCACTTCGAGATCGCCCGCACCTTTCTCGAGGCCGGCATCTCGGTGGTGTGCGAAAAGCCGCTGACCCGCGACTCAGTGACCGCCGCGGAACTGGTGCGGACCGCCGCTGACAATGGCGCCGTCCTCGCGGTTCCGCACTGCTACTCGGCCTACGCCATGGTGCGCCACGCGGCCCGGATGGTGCGCGACGGCCAACTGGGAAGCGTCACGTTCGCGGACGTGGAGCACGCCTCGGGCTGGGCGGCCACTCCCCTGGAACAAGGCGGGCACAAGCAGGCCACATGGCGGACCGACCCGGACGTCGCCGGCTTCCCCAGCGTGGTTGGCGACCTCGGCACGCATGGCTTCCACCTGCTTCGCTACATCACCGGGCTCGAGGCCGAGAGGGTGTCCGGACGGCTGAAGACCCTGGTTCCGGGCAGGCGGGTCTTCGATCACGCCACCGTCGAACTGCAGCTCACCGGTGCGGTTCCGGGCCGGTTATGGGCCAGCATGGCCGCCGCCGGCCACAACCACGGCCTGCGCATCCGGGTCTTCGGCACGAAGGGAAACCTCGAGTGGCAGCACGAGGACCCGCATCATCTGACGGTCCAGGACCTCGACGGGACCACCACGGTGCTGACGGAAGGGCTGAGCACCCTGTCGGAGGACGCCTCGCGGC
This sequence comes from Arthrobacter sp. UC242_113, assembly GCF_044054585.1. Classification (NCBI taxonomy): domain Bacteria; kingdom Bacillati; phylum Actinomycetota; class Actinomycetes; order Micrococcales; family Micrococcaceae; genus Arthrobacter; species Arthrobacter sp. UC242_113. Next base: position 1,943,488 of record NZ_CP171968.1, read on the forward strand.
TCACCAGGGTTGGGCTGGGCCATCCCGAGGGATTCCTTGAAGCATTTGCCAACTTCTACCACGATCTGGCCGACGAACTGCGCGCACGCCGGGACGGCACCCTGCCGGAGGCCCGGGAGCTGTCCTTCCCCACGGGTTACGACGGCCTTGTTGGTGTCCGGTTCGTCGAGGCCGTGGCAGCTTCAAATGCCCAGGATGCCGCCTGGGTATTCCCCGCAGGTGCCGCGGAGAAGGTGGGGGTCTGACCATGCAGCGCTTCGCACTCCTCGGGGCAGGCTTCATTGGCTCCGTTCACGCCGCCAACCTCGCAGCCCACCCGGACGTTGACTTCCGCCTTGTCTTGGATGTCGACCAGGACCGGGCGAAGGCCCTGGCCGTGAAGCACGGCGCCCGCGCTGCCGCGGACCTGGAGGAGGTGTTCGAGTCCGCGTCCATCGACGCGGTGTTCATCGCCTCCTCCACCGACACCCACGCCGCACACCTGCGCCGTGCCGCCGAAGCCGGCGTAGCAGTACTGTGCGAAAAGCCGATCGACCTGGACCTCGGGCAGGCCCGGGAGACTGCAGCCTTCGCCGCCAGGCACGCGGTGCCGGTCATGGTGGACTTCAACCGGCGCTTCGACCGTGACTACGCCGAGCTCAAAAGGATTGTCGGCGCCGGGGAAATCGGAGATGTAGAGCTCATCCAGCTCACCAGCCGTGGTCCGGCCATGCCGCCGCTCTCCTACATCGCCACGTCGGGCGGCCAGATGCGCGACCAGACCGTTCACTTCTTCGACCTGGTCCGCTGGCTGACGGGAACCGACCCGGTTGAGGTCTTCGCCACCGGGTCAGCCCTGGCAGAGCCGCGGCTGGCCGAGTACGGCGATGTGGATACGTCCGTGGTGTCACTCCGGCTTCCCGGCGGCGCCCTGGTCCAGATCGACTGCGCGCGCCGCACCGGTTACGGGTATGACGAGCGGATCGAAATCATGGGCTCTGAGGGCATGGCCGAGGCCGGCCGCCACCGTGCCGGGGCTGTGTCCCGCTACTACTCAGGGAAGGTGGTGGACGACGGCATGCATCCCGGCTGGTTTGAACGGGTCCAGCCAACCTACGCCGCCGGCCTGGCCCACTTTGTGGCTGCGCTGGAGAACGGCAAAGCGGGCGACGGCGGGTCGGCCGTCACGCCGTCACTCGAGGATGGTTTGAAGGCCCAGGCCATTGCCGAAGCGGCAACGCTGTCCCTGCGCACCGGCAGGACCGAAACGATACAGTACTGATTGGGCGCCTCCCGGCGCGAACGTACAGTTGTGGCCCCTTTTCCGTCCGGAATTGGGGCCACAACTGTACGTTCGCGCTGTGTCAGCCCGCCGCCTGGAGCGCCACCCGCACCGGCGCCCCGGACTGCAGCGATGCCTGGGCGGCGTCCGCCACCATGGACGCTGCGACGGCGTCCTCCGGCGTGCACGGGTTCTGCCGCTGCCCCAGCACTACTTCCACGAAGGCCGCCATCTCGGCACGGTATGCCGTGTGGAACCGCTCGGCGAACGTCATGTGCGGCGGGCCCGCCGGGAATCCGACCCCGGGCTCGGCAGAAGACATCGCCATCTGCTCGTCCATCCCCACCATGACGGACCCAGCGGATCCCTGGAGTTCCAGGCGGACATCGTGGCCCGCCCCGTTATAGCGGGTGGCCGAGACCGTTCCCACGCTGCCGTCGTCGAACGTCACCACAGCCAGCGCGGTATCGACGTCGCCTACAGCACCGATTGCGGGGTCACCGTTGTTGGACCCCTTGGCGAAAACCTCCACGATTTCCTTGCCGGTGAGCCACCGGAGAATATCAAAGTCGTGGACCGAGCAATCGCGGAAGAGGCCGCCGGACGTCGCGAGGAACTCCACCGGCGGCGGCGTCATGTCGCAGGTGACCGCCCTGACCGTGTGGAGCCATCCCAGCTCACCGGCGTCGAAGGCGCGCTTGGCCTCCAGGTAGCCCGGATCGAACCGGCGCTGGTGGCCGATCTGCACAGTGCCGCCCGTGGTCCGGATGTGGTCGAGCACAGGCAGTGATTCCTCGACGTTCACGGCCACGGGCTTTTCGCAGAACACCGGGATTCCCGCGTCCACTCCGGCCCTGATCAGGTCCGGATGCGTGGCCGTTCCGGTGGCGATGACCAGTCCGTCGACGCCCGAGTCAAGCAGGGCTTCAACGGACGGCAGGAACCCGGCGCCGATTCCGCCGGCCAGGGAGCGGGCGTGCTCTTCGGCAACGTCGGTCAGCTTGAGGTTCACCGTGGTGCCCTGCGGTCCCAACAGCCCGTTCAGGCCAGCGATGTTCCGGGCGTGCATGGCGCCGATCCGGCCGACGCCCACAAGTCCAAGAGTTACTTCTTTCATGCTGCTCCTTGTCACGGCTCCCCTACCCGGATGCCCGGCCGGTGTCGGCCGTGGAGTCAGTCACGCCGGCGACCTCGGCCTGGACCTGCTTGACGACGTCCCCGTGGCCGCCGAGCTGTTCGAGTTCGTGGGCGAGTTCGGCGAGTTCTGCGCCGCCGGCCATCTGGGCGGTGAGTTCGTCGAGGGTGATGTCCTTCTTGTCGTAGTAACCAATTGATCTGCCGCGCTTGAGGAGCAGGAACCGGTCCCCGACCGGGAAGGCATGGTGGGGGTTGTGGGTGATGAAGATGACGCCCAGTCCGCGGTCGCGGGCCTGCAGGATGTAGCGCAGCACGACGCCGGACTGCTTCACGCCCAAGGCGGCCGTTGGCTCGTCCAGGATCAGGACCTTCGCACCGAAGTACACGGCGCGGGCGATCGCGACACACTGGCGTTCACCGCCGGAGAGTTGGCCGATGGGCTGCTCGACATCGCGCAGGTCGATGCCCATGTCCGCCAGTTCCTGCTTTGTGATGTCCTTCATGGCCTGGACGTCCAGGCGCTTGAAGGGACCGAACCCCGTGGTCAGCTCGGAGCCGAGGAAGAAGTTCCGCCAGATGGGCATCAGGGGAACGACGGCGAGGTCCTGGTAGACGGTGGCGATGCCGGCATCCAGGGCGTCACGGGGCGAATCGAACTTCCGCTCCTCGCCCATGATGTGGAGGACGCCTTCGTCGTGCTGGTGCAGGCCGGCGATGATCTTGATCAGCGTGGACTTGCCCGCGCCGTTGTCCCCGAGCACGCAGGTCACACGGCCGTTGTCCACGGCCATCGTGACGTCCGTGAGGGCAACGATGTTGCCGTAGTGCTTGCCCACGCTGTCCAGCGAGAGCAGGTGCACCGGGGTGTGGGTCAGCGGGTCCTTCTCGTCCCGGAGGAGTTCCTGCTGGTCGATTTGTTTGGCGTCCATGGTGTTCAGCCCTTACTTGAGTCTGCGCGGCGCTTGACGATCAGGTTCACGATGGTGGCCAGGAGCAGCATCAGGCCCAGGAAGAACTTGAACCAGTCCGGGTTCCACTGCGCGTACACGATGCCCTTGTTGGCCATGCCGAAGATGAAGGCGCCGATCGCGCCGCCCACTGCGGACCCGTAGCCTCCGGTCAGCAGGCACCCCCCGATCACGGCGGCGATGATGTACAGGAATTCGTTGCCCACGCCCTCGCCGGACTGCACGGCGTCGAACGCGAACAGGTTGTGCATGCCGAGAATCCAGCCGCAGAAGCCCACGGCCATGAAGAGGCCGATCTTGGTCGCCTTGACGGGAACGCCCACGGCACGGGCGGCGTTGGCGTCGCCGCCGACGGCGAAGATCCAGTTGCCCACCTTCGTGCGAAGCAGCACCCAGGAGGCGATGGCAACCAGGGCGATCCAGATGAAGACGGTGTTCTTCACGTCCACGCCGCCGATGTTCACGGACGAGGAGAAGATGGCCTGCGCGGACTCATAGCCGTCCATGTTGGAGATGGACGGTGATGAGACGCCGCCGCCGATCATGCGTGTCAGGCCTAGGTTCAGGCCGGTCAACATCAGGAACGTGGCGAGGGTGACGATGAAGCTGGGGAGCTTGGTCTTCATGAGGATCCAGCCGTTGATGAAGCCGATGCTCAGCGACACCACAAGCGCCAGGAGCACGCCGACCCAGACGTTCATGCTGAAGTACCAGCTGAACATCGACGCCGTGAGCGCGGAGCTGATGACTGCGACGCCGGCGGACAGGTCGAACTCTCCGCCAATCATGAGCAGCGATACCCCCACCGCCATGATGCCGATGGTCGAGGAACCGTAGAGCACGGTGGCGAACGCGTTCGGCTGGGTAAAGGTCTGGGACACCGCAGCAAAGAATATGAAAAGGACGATCGCTCCCACCAGGGCGCCCACCTCGGGACGGCCAAGCAGCTTCTGCAAAGGATTGCGCCTGCCGACACGTTCGTCGGTCACCGCCGGTTTGGAAATGGTCTGGGTCATGGTCATTGGAATGCTCCTTGCTGCCCGGTCCGGCGTTTCCGCCGGACCGGGCTGGCGGACTGCTAGCGGATGCCCTGCTGGGCGAAGGTGAGGGCGTTGGCTGCGCCGGCCTTGTCCACGATGGTGGGGCCGGTCAGGACGGGCTGGCCGCCGCCGAGCTTGAAGCCGCCGCGCTTGGCCTGCCACAGCGCATCCACCGAGCCGTAGCCCTGCAGCCAGGGCTGCTGGTCAACGGTGAATTCCACGGCGCCGTCGGCGATCTTCTGGGCGAGCTCGGCGTTCATGTCGAAGGAGGCCACCTTGGCTTTGCTGCCGGCAGTGGTCACCGCCTTGAGGATGGTCAGCGTGTAGGGCGCACCCAGCCCGATGATGACATCGGCATCGGCGGTGGCCTGCAGTTTGGCGGTCACGGTGGAGGACACCTGGGTCATGTCCGTGCCTTGGACGTACAGGATCTCGGTGGCCGGAACCTTCGACTTCACACCCGCACAGCGGGCTTCGAGGCCGACGTGGCCCTGCTCCTGGATGACGCAGACAGGGTGCTTGAGTCCGAGGGAGTTGAGCTTGTCGCCCACTGCCTCACCCGCGAGTTTCTCATTTGAGCCGAAGTGCGTGAACGCGCCCAGTTGGGCGAAGACAGATTCACCGGCGTTGAGGCTCACCACGGGGATGCCGGCGTCGGTGGCCTTCTTCAGGGCGTCCTTCAGGGCGTCCGGCTTGGCCAGGGTCACGGCGATGCCATCCACCTTCTGGTCCACGGCCTGCTGGATCAGCTGGGCCTGACGGCCGCCTTCGGGGTCCGAGGTGTACAGCAGCTCAACATTGTCCTTTGCGGCGGCTTCTTCAGCTCCCTTGCGGACAATATCCCAGAAGGTGTCTCCGGGAGCGGCATGCGTGATGAGCGCGACCTTGATGCGTGGCGTCGACGCAGCCTGGCCGCCGGCCCCGGCATTCGCATTCTCAGGAGCCCTGCCACCGCTGGACGAACAGGCGCTGAGCGCCATCATCGGCACGATGGCGGCTACCAGCGCCGCCCTCCGCCATGAAAATTTCTTCACCGAAAATCTCCTTTGATTCGGGTTCCGGCCGTGCCACGCCGCACCGGCCGGAATGTTGATATCTCTGATCATCGTGACTCGGGTCACAGTTGTCAATCTTTGTCCTAACATTAGGACGATATTAGTTTTCCTGATGCGCTAATCGGCCGTGAAGGCGCGCCGGAACGCCGATAGGGCCCTGTCCCCCGCGGCGACTCCCGCTCCGCCCGACGCACCCGCCTCAAGGCCAATGACGCCCGAGTAGCCCACGCCGGCGAGCGCCTTGGCGACGGCACCGTAATTGACCTCCCCCGTTCCGGGCTCGAAGCGGCCCGGGACGTCGGCCACCTGAATTTCCCCTATCCACGGCTGCGCCCCGCGGACAAGTTCAATCAGGTTTCCTTCGCCGATCTGGGCGTGGTAGAGATCCAGCATCATCCTCACATGCGGGTGGTCGGCCGCGGATACCAGGGCCAGGGTGTCCTTGGCCCGCGCCAACGGTATGCCCGGGTGGTCCAGGACCGTGTTGAGGTTCTCAAGCGCAAAGACCACACCATGCCGCTCACCCATCCGGCCCAGCCGCTCCAGGGTGCGGAGGCCGGTCAGCCACATCTGGCCGGTGGAGCGGTAAAGGGGCCGCACGGCAGCCCCGCCGTCCCCAAGTTCCGCCGGATGCACCACCATGCGCTCGACACCCAGCTCCAACGCAGTCGGAATGAGTTTCTCCGCCGATTCAACCACGCGGTCCGCGCTGTCCGGGTCAATCAGGCTGCCGCCGAAGTAGCCGCTCATGGAGGAGAAACGGGCGCCCGTCGCGGCCAGTGCTGAAATGTCCCGGTTCCGCGTGTCCCAGAGTTCCACCTCGAACCCCTGCCCATGAATGCGCTGTACCCGCTCGACGAGGGGCAACTCGCCGTAGATCATCTCGGCGCAGGCTGCCAGCCGGAAGCTCATGCGCCCGAACCCGTGACATGCAGTCCCGTGAGCTGCAGCTCGGGCTCGGCCGCCTGCAGGTGCGCCACAGCCGAAACGTCCACCGGGAGGCCGGTCTCGTGCGACCGGATCGCCGCCAGTGCCACGGCGAGCGCGTTGCGCGCATCGACGCCGCCCGGAACAGCCGCTCCGCCCGCTGCCCTTCCGGCCCGGCGGGCCGCAACCCCCTCGACGAAGCGGGAAAGTTCAGCGGTGTAGGCGTCGTGGAAGAGGTCGATGTTCAACCGCACGGTGTCCGAGGCAATGCCCCCGGCGGTGTAGCTCACGGCACTGGATGCCTGCGGCCCGCCGACGGCGACCATGCCGGCCGATCCGAACACCTCGCCCCTCACGTCATAGCCATACAGGGCGTTGAAGTTGGCTTCGGCCACCGCGATGGCCCCGTTGCTGTAGGTCACCGTGACCACCGCCGTGTCCAGCAGGCCTCCGGCTTTCGCCTCCGGCGCCACCAGGGCGTCAGCCACTGCATGCACCTTCACCGGAACCGCTCCCGGGTTCAGCCAGTTCAGGGTGTCGAAGTCATGGATCAGTGTCTCCAGGAAGATCGTTCCGGGCGCGATCCGATCCGGGGACGGGATTCCGGCCGCGGTGCCCGGGTCCCGGGTGAGTGACCGCAGCAGCTGCGGGGTGCCCACCGCGCCGTCGTCGATGAGTCTCCGGGCGGCGGCGAAGTCCGCCGCGAAGCGCCGGTTGAAGCCGAACTGGACGTTAACCCCGGCGGCGTCCGCGGCGGCCAGCGCCTCATCCAGTTCTTCGACAGTGCGGCCGCCCGGCTTTTCGCAGAACACGTCTTTCCCGGCCCGGGCAGCAGCTGCGATGAGACCTGAATGGAACCTTGCCGGCGACGCCACCAGGACCGCGTCAATGTCCGGGTCGCCGATCACATCCGCGGGATCTGCGGTGATTCTGGCAACCCCGAGCTTGCCTGCCAGCGCCTCTGCGGCGGGAAGCGCGGGGTCAGCGATGGCATCCAGCCGTGCATTGGGAATCCGGCGGGCCACAGACTCCGCGTGGAAGGCGCCGATCCAGCCGGCTCCAATCAGGCCGAGACGTACGGGGCGGTTGTCGCCGGCCGGTTGCTGGACATAGGTCATGTTGCAATCCTCTTCTCGGGGCATCTAGATCGTTCTAGTGACACGATGGTGGCACAGCTTTTGGCCATCTGTCTAGATCGTTCTATAGACTGCTGGCAGCAAGGAGGCACATGTCTGAACAGCAACGGCGCCCCACCCTCGTGGACGTAGCCCAGGCGGCCGGCGTATCGCGGGCCCTCGTTTCCATCGTGATGCGCGGCGCCCCCGGCGCGGCCGAAGCCACACGGCAGAAAGTGCTGGACGCCGCACGCGAGCTCGGCTACCGGCCCGACAGCCGTGCCCGGCTGCTGCGGAGCACCCGGACCAAGCTCCTGGGCCTCAGCTTCTCCACGGGCCACGCCTTCCACGCCGAAATTGTGGACGCCGCGTACGCCGAGGCCGGCGCCAAGGGTTACGAACTCGCACTGGGCGGCGTCACCAGCGGCAGGCCGGAGGCCCGGACCATTGAGGCCCTGCTGGATTTCGGGTCCGAGGCGCTGATCCTGATCTCGCCCACGCTCAGCAGCGACGAACTGGCCCGGTACTCCGGCCAGGTGCCGGTGGTGAGCCTGCTCCGCAACGACGTCGGCGAACTCACCGACTCCGTGAGCAGTGACGATTACGAAGGCATCCGGATGGCGGTGGAACACCTCGTGTCCCTGGGGCACCGGCGGATCGTCCATGTCGACGGCGGCACCGCTGTCTCCGCCGAACCGCGCCGGTCTGCCTTCCGGGTGGAGATGGAACGCCGCGGCCTGGAGCCGGCCATCATTGCCGGCGGCGCGATGGAGGAAGACGGGATGACTGCCGGTAATTCCCTCGGCCCGGACATGCCGACGGCTGTCATCGCCTTCAACGACAGGTCAGCCCTGGGACTCATTGAGAGTCTCCGGGCGCAGGGCCTGAAGGTCCCGGCAGATGTGTCAGTGCTGGGCTACGACGACAGCCAGTTCGCACGGCTTAGCTATGTGCAGCTGTCCTCGATCAGCCAGGACGCTCCGCTACTTGCAGCTGCAGCAGTGGACCTCGCTGTGGCCCGGATTGAGGGAACGCAGCCGCCCGGGCATGTAATCAGGACCCCGCACCTGGTTGCGCGCAGGACCACGGCGGCTCCCGGCGCCGTCGGGTAGCCGCCGGTGCAGGGATTTGCCTCGGGCTAGGAATTTGCCTCGACGGCCAGCCCGGCGTCAGCTCCGGCCACAATGGCGTTGGTCTCAGGCGATGCGAAGCGCTTGGCCAGCTCCCGGACTACGGCCTGGAGTTCCTGGCGGAGCCGGTCCGGGTCGATGGATGCCGCGGCCAGGACCGACCGCTCCATGTCTGCTGCAGCCATGACGGCTTCGGTGCCGCGCTCCGTGAGCGAAACGACGTGGCTGCGCCGGTCCGACGTGCTGCGCTGCCGCACGATGTGCCCGTGCGACTCGAGGCGGCTCAGCGTCTTGCCCATGGTCTGGGCCTGCACCCGGACAAGCTGGGCAAGCTGCGCCTGCGTCATGGGACCGCTGTTGTAGAGCACCTCGATGGCGATGACGCCGGCATGGGTCAGGCCAATGGCACCCAGCTTTTCGTTCCAGGAGTGCTCTACGAGGCGGGCCGCCGTGGACAAGAGGCGCCCTGTGGGCCAGCGATCCATATCAGGCATACCACCAAGTATAACTAAGCTTGATTAGTACCCGGCACGACGCCTCACTAAGCTGGAATGTCCTGCACGAAAACAAGGAGAGAACGTTGGCTGAAAAACTTACGCCGGGCGACACCGCCCCCGGCTTCACCCTGAAGGATGCAACGGGAGCAGACGTCAGCCTCAGCGACTTCCGCGGCCGGAACACCATAGTTTATTTCTACCCGGCCGCCGCCACGCCCGGGTGCACCAAGCAGGCCTGCGACTTCCGGGACAGCCTGGCATCCCTTCAGGCCGCCGGCTACGAAGTGCTGGGGATCTCGCCCGACCCGGTAGGCAAGCTGGCCAGCTTTGCCGACGCGGAGGGCCTGACCTTTCCCCTCCTGTCGGACGAAGACCATGCCGTAGCCGAGGCATACGCCGCGTGGGGCGAGAAGAAGAACTACGGCCGGACCTACGAGGGCCTCATCCGTTCCACCGTGGTGGTGGACGAGGACGGCAAAGTTGCCGTGGCCCAGTACAACGTCCGGGCCACCGGGCACGTCGCCAAGCTGCGCAAGGACCTCAAGCTCGAAGAGGTTGGCTAACCCCGCCCCTAACAAACCCGGCCCGGCCGGACAAGACCGGCCCCGCGCCGGACAACACCGTCCAGCGAAAGCGGCGCCTGCCGCCGGGACCGCACAGGTGACGGTACAATTGAGGCTGGCATCCGCCGTCGTACGTCTTCCTGCTGGTGACAGCAGGCAGGGCAGCGGGCGGAGCCGGGCGCGAGTGGTGAAATTGGCAGACACGCAGGATTTAGGTTCCTGTGCCTTCGGGCGTGGGGGTTCAAGTCCCCCCTTGCGCACAAAAGTAAAGAGCAGGAAATCCCGGGTTACGGCCCGGGATTTCTTCGTTTAACGGGCCGCCCGCGAGGCCGGCGGAAAATTTTTCGCGGTTCACCCATCCGCTGCTGCCAGCCCGGCGAATACCCAGTGAGACACCGCCCAAAAGCCTGGAACTTCAGGCCGGTGCCCCACAGTCGGAAAAGGATCACGGAGGGCTCCCAGCCCCTCCGATCCCGTTCGTCGGCACAACTAAGGAGAATCGAAATGCAGTCTTTCAAGCGCTCAACCTTCACCGTCGCAGGCATTGCAGCCGCAGCCCTGCTCAGCCTCACCGCATGCGGCGGCTCCGCCGGCACGACCAGCAGCTCGTCGGCGGCCGCCGAGCCGTCTGCCTCCAGCATGGCGCCGTCACCGTCAGAGACCTCGACGGCGGCCATGGACCCAGCGGCCAACCTCGCCGGTCCGGGTTGTGCCGGCTACGCCAAGCAGGTCCCCAGCGGCAAGGGTTCCGTCGCAGGCATGGCCCTGGATCCCGTGGCCGTCGCAGCCTCAAACAACCCGTTGCTGAAGACCCTGACGGCCGCTGTCTCCGGCAAACTGAACCCCAAGGTCAACCTCGTCGATACCCTGAACGGCAGCGAGTTCACGGTGTTCGCGCCTGTTGACGACGCTTTCGCCAAGGTCGACGCCGCTACGATCGAGACCCTCAAGAAGGACGACGCCCTCCTGAGCAAGATCCTCACCTACCACGTGGTCCCCGGCCAGGTCACCCCGGACAAGATCGCGGGCACGCACAAGACCGTGCAGGGCGGATCGGTAACCGTGACCGGGACCAAGGATGCCCTCAAGGTGGACGGCGCCAACGTGATCTGCGGCGGCGTCCAGACGGCGAATGCCACCGTTTACCTCGTGGACTCGGTGCTGATGCCTAAGTAGGCGCGGGGCCTGATCCGGGAGTCGTCCTGGGAAGAGGCCGCGGTCCGCACCCGACAGTGCGGACCGCGGTCTTTTGCCGTGCCGGCGCCCGGCGTGTCCTGGCTCACGCATAAGCCAGGGGTCCGCGATCCGTCAATTAGACTGGGTGGCGGGCAACAGCCGCCCACGCGCACCCCAGCAGTCCAGAGGTGGTAATCGAGTGCCCAGCAGCAGTATCCCGCGCCGTACGGCCCTCAAGACCGGCGCCGTCCTTCTGGGCCTGTCGCTCACTTCCTGCACGAGCGAAGCCCAGCCCACGCCGTCGTCCGTTGCGGCAAGCACCACAACGGCAGCCGTTGTCCCTTCGGAAACCTTCACGTTTGGGACGGCCTCGCAGCCTCTGGGCCTTGACCCCGCCCTGGCCAACGACGTCGAGTCGCAGCGGGTCACCCGGCAGATCCTGGAAGGGCTGGTGGGCGTCGACCAGACAACGGGCGAGCCCACGCCACTGCTGGCAACGCAGTGGACGGAATCGTCGGACGGCCTGGCCTATACGTTCACCCTGCGCCCAGGAGTCAGGTTCCACGACGGTTCCCCTTTCAACGCCGACGCCGTCTGCACGAACTTTGACCGCTGGTTCAACTTTTCCGAGGCGCTTCGGAAGCAGGCTCCGGGAACCACCTTCAAGGGAGTCTTCAAGGAGCACGCCGACCATCCGGAGCTGTCCGTCTTCAAATCCTGCACCGCCCTGTCGGCGCTGCGGGTGCGGATCAGCCTCACGGAACGCTTCACGGGCTTCCTGCAGGCACTGACGCTTCCCGCGTTTGCCATCTCCTCCCCCAAGGCACTCGCCGCCGGGAAGGCCGATCAGCCCAGCCTGCGGCGCGGCAGCCAGGCACTTTCCGCTTACGCCACCCATCCCGTGGGCACCGGCCCCTTCCGCTTCTCCGCCTGGGACAGCGCGGGAGTCACTCTCGTGGACAACAAGGAGTACTGGGGCACCCGGGGACAGATCGCCACCCTCAAATTCGTCACCTACGACCACCCGCAGACGCGGCTGCAGGCCCTGCTGGACGGCAGGATCGACGGCTATGACTCGGTGACGGTGGGAAATTTCGACCAGCTGGTCAAGCGCGGCAAGCAGATCATCCAGCGGGACCCGTTCTCGGTGATGTACCTCGGCATGAACCAGGCAATTCCGGTACTCAAGGACCTCAAGGTCCGCCAGGCCATCGAGCTGGCCATCGACAAGGACACGCTGATCAGGCGCTTCTTCATCGACAACACCGCCCAGGCCTCGCAGTTCGTTCCGCCCAAGCTGAGCGGGTTCAACAACAACGCCCCCGCCCTCGGCTATGACCCCCGCAAGGCGAAGGAACTCCTGGCAGAGGCCGGCTACAAGGGCCAGGCCCTGAAGTTCTACTACCCCATGAACGCCACACGGCCGTACCTGCCCACCCCGGAGAAGGTCTATGCAGAGATCAGCCGGCAGCTCACGGCGGTGGGCCTGAACATCCAGCCCGTCCCCGTGGACTGGACGGACGGCTACCTGCAGAAGGTGCAGAACCCCGGCGACCATGCCCTGCATCTGCTCGGCTGGAACGGCTCCTATTCCGACGCTGACAACTTCCTGGCCCCGCTCTTCGGCGAGAAGAACGGCGAGTTCGGCTACCAGGACCCGCAGGTATTCTCCAAGATCGACCGCGCCCGAGGACTCCCGGACGGCCAGGAACGCACGCAGCAGTACCAGACCATCAACGCCCAGATCGCGGAGTCCCTGCCCGCCGTCCCCATCGCTTTCCCGATCTCCGCTCTGGCCCTGTCCGACCGGGTGATCAGCTATCCCGCCTCGCCGGTATTAAATGAAGTTTTCACGAAGGTCCAGCTGAGGCCTTGACGCCGGGGCGCAATTTCAGTTAGAGGCGGTACAGGGATATTCTGTGACAGCCAGAGCCGCCTACGGGAGACTGATTGTGACCTTCATTTCCAAGACCCAACACGCCGACGTCGTCCTTATTGGCGGCGGCATCATGAGCGCCACGCTGGGTGCGTTCATCAAGCAGCTCGAACCCAACTGGACCGTCTCGCTGTTCGAGCGGCTCGACGAGGCCGGCCTGGAGAGCTCAGGACCGTGGAACAACGCCGGCACGGGGCACGCCGCGCTGTGTGAGCTTAATTACTCCCCCGCAGCCAAAGACGGCTCGGTCAATCCTGCCAAGGCACTGCACATCAACGAGCAGTACCAGCTCTCCCGCCAGTTCTGGTCCCACCTGGTGGATAACTCCCTGATCGGCTCGCCCAAGGGCTTCATCAACACGGTTCCGCACATGAGTTTCGTCATCGGCGACGACAACTCCACCTTCCTCAAGACCCGGTACAACGCGCTCAAGGAGCACACCCTGTTCCGGAGCATGGAGTACTCCGAGGACTTCGCGCAGATCGCCAAGTGGGCGCCGCTGATCGTCAAGGGCCGCGACACGAAGCAGCGCGTTGCCGCCACCCGCGCCGCCGAAGGCACCGACGTGGACTTCGGTGCCCTGACCCGCGAGCTGACCGGATACCTTGCCAACAACGGCGTCGAGATCAATTACGGCCACGACGTCACTGATCTCCGCAGGGCGTCCGACGGCGGCTGGGACCTTTCGCTCAAGCACCCGGCTTCCGGTGAGCGCGGCAGCATCCGGGCCAAGTTCGTCTTCGTCGGCGCGGGCGGCGGAGCGCTGCACCTGCTGCAGGCTTCCGGCATCCCCGAAAGCAAGGGTTTCGGCGGGTTCCCGGTCTCCGGCCAGTTCTTCCGCTGCACGGACCCGTCCCTCGCGTCCCAGCACAACGCCAAGGTCTACGGCCAGGCTTCAGTGGGCGCTCCGCCGATGTCCGTGCCGCACCTGGACACGCGCTACGTCAACGGCAAGCGCTCCCTCCTGTTCGGCCCGTACGCCGGCTTCTCGACGAACTTTCTGAAGAACGGCAGCTACCTCGATCTCCCGCTGTCCATCCGGCCGAGCAACATCATCCCGATGCTCGCCGTGGCAAAGGACAACATGGACCTGACCGCCTACCTCGTCAAGGAGGTGGCCAAGCGCCACGGTGACAAGGTGGAGGCCCTGCGCGAGTACTACCCCGAGGCCAAGGACGGCGACTGGGAACTCATCACCGCCGGCCAGCGCGTGCAGATCATCAAGAAGGATCCGAAAAAGGGCGGTGTGCTGCAGTTCGGCACCGAGGTGATCGCCGCCCGCGACGGTTCAGTCGGAGCCCTGCTCGGCGCTTCACCGGGAGCCTCCACGGCCGTGCCCATCATGATCGAGCTCCTGCAAAAGTCCTTCCCCAAGAACTTCAAGGGCTGGCAGTCCAAACTCAAGGAGATGATGCCGGGCTACGGCGTCAAGCTCAACGAAAACCCGGAGCTGGCGGCGGAGCTTGAGAAGGCCACCGCCAAGAGCCTCCAGCTGGAAGCATCGCCCGCCGTTCAGCGGTAACCCTCTAACGGTGACCGTCCGGCGCTGACCGGCGCGGGTTGCGGCAGGCACCACCGAAGGCAAACAGTCCGTCGACCCAGGAGATCATGCGATGTTCCGGCTGGCCCAACTATCCCTCGGGAACCGCTCGCTCATCGCGCTGATCACCATCTTCGCCTCGGTGTTCGGCGTGATCACCATGTCCTCGCTGAAGCAGGAACTCATTCCCTCGGTTGAGTTCCCGAGGATCACGGTGATCACGTCCATGCCCGGGGCGTCGCCCGAGGTGGTGGACAAGCAGGTCAGCCGTCCGCTGGAGACGGCGCTGAACGGCGTCGAAGGCCTGGAGTCGACGTCGTCCACCTCCCGCAACGGCGTCTCGCAGATCAGCCTGGTGTTCACTTACGGTTCCAACCTGGACCGGGCCCGGAACCAGATCGACAGGGCGATTTCCAACGCGAAGCGCACGCTCCCGGACGACGTCCAGCCCCAGGCCATTGCCGGCAGCATCAGCGACTTCCCGATCGTCTTCCTCGCTGTCTCCTCGGACAAGCCGCTGAGCGAGCTGAACACGGACCTTCAGCGGCTGTCGGTACCGAGGCTGCAGAAGCTCGACGGCGTCCGTGGCGCCGACGTGACGGGAGGGGCCGACCGGCACATCCTGATCCAGCCGAACGCGGCCAGCATGGCCGCCGGCGGTGCCAGCATCCAGTCGATCCGGAATGCCCTGACCAACAACGGCGATCTTGTTCCGGCGGGCACCGTTGAGGAGAAGGGACAAAGCCTCTCCCTGCAGATCGGCAGCCCGGTCGACTCGGTTGCTGCGGTGAAGTCCCTGCCGCTCAGCGGGGCCCAGGCCGGCACCACCATCGGTTCTGTGGCTGACGTCAGCATCAAGGATGACGCGCGCACATCCATCACCCGGACGAACGGCCTCGAAACGCTGGCCATTTCCGTGACGAAGAAACCCGAGGGCGACACCGTGGCGATCTCGCACGCGGTGAAGGATCTGCTGCCACAGCTCGAGGCTGAGCTTGGCTCGAACGCCAAGTTCACCCCCGTCTTCGACCAGGCACCCTTTATCGAGAAGTCCATCAAGGACCTCACCACCGAGGGCCTCCTGGGCCTCGGTTTCGCGGTGGCCGTCATCCTCCTCTTCCTCATGTCCGTCCGCTCCACCCTGGTCACCGCCGTCTCCATTCCGCTGTCTTTGCTGATCACCTTCATCGGCCTGTCCGGCACGGGGTATTCGCTGAACATCCTCACGCTTGGGGCGCTGACCGTCGCCATCGGCCGGGTGGTGGATGACTCGATCGTGGTGATCGAGAACATCAAGCGGCACCTGAGCTACGGCGAAGCCAAGCTCACCGCGATCCTCACCTCCATCCGTGAGGTGGCCGGCGCCATCACCGCCTCCACGCTGACGACAGTGGCCGTCTTCCTCCCGATCGCCTTCGTCGGCGAACTCACGGGGGAACTGTTCCGGCCGTTCGCACTCACGGTCACCATTGCGCTGCTCTCTTCGCTCCTGGTGTCCCTGACCATCGTTCCCGTGCTCGCGTACTGGTTCCTGAAGAGCCCCGCCAACGGAGCCGGCGAGGCCCCTCGCTCCGCCCGGGAAGTCCAGTCGCAGGCACACGAGGCCGAGCAGCGCAGCCTCCTGCAGCGCGGCTACCTTCCCGTCCTGAACAAAACCCAGAAGCACCCCGTGCTCACCCTCATCGCCGCGGTCCTGGTCCTCGGCGGGACCGCTGCAATGACGCCGCTGCTCGCCACCGACCTGCTGGGACGCTCAGGCGAGAACAGCATGACGGTCAAACAGGAACTGCCCGCCGGCACGAGCCTTGACGACACCAGCGCCGCGGCCCGGAAGGTTGAGGACGTACTCCTCGGCATCGACGGCATCAGGGACGCCCAGGTGACCTCCGGCAACGCGCAGGCGGGCTTCACCGCACTGACGTCCTCGGGCGCCTCCAACTCCTCTTTCACCGTGGTCACCGAAGAAAAAGCAAACCAGGGCCAGCTGCAGGACACCGTCCGCAGCGAACTGGCGGCCGCAGGTGCTGCCGGCAAGATCTCCGTCGGTTCCCAGCAGGGAGGCTTCGGAACGTCCTCCACCGTGGACATCACCCTGAAGGCGGCCACCTCCGAAGACCTGAGGAAGGCCAGCGACGCCATGGTCAAAGCCATGGCCGGAGTTCCCGGAAGCAGCGAAGTGACCACCAACCTGGCCGCCAGCCAGCCCGTGGTGCAGGTGAAGGTTGACCGGGCCAAGGCCGTTGCCGCCGGCCTGACCGAAGAGCAGGTGGCGGGCGTCCTCGCCTCCACCATCAGCCCTGTCCCCGCAGGCACCGTGCGCATCGACACGGACGACTTCCCTGTCCAGATCGGCGAAGGAAAACGCTTCACCAGCATCGCCGCCGTCCGCGACATCCCGCTCCCCCACCGCCTCCGGCGCGGTCCCGCTCAGCCGGATTGCCGCCGTCGAACAGGTTGACGTCCCCGTCTCCATCACCTCCAGCAACGGCCAGCGGACCGCGCAGGTGTCCGTCACGCCGTCGGGATCCAACCTGGGTGCCGTCAGCGCGGAGGTGCAGCAGCGCCTCAAGGCCGTGGAGCTGCCGGCCGGGGTGACCGCGGCGATCGGCGGCGCCACCGCCCAGCAGGCAGAATCCTTCCGGCAGCTCGGCCTCGCACTGCTGGCAGCCATCGCCATCGTCTACGTGATTATGGTGGCGACATTCAAGTCGCTGGTGCAGCCGCTGATCCTCCTCGTGTCGGTGCCATTCGCCGCCACCGGAGCAGTTGCCCTGCTCCTCGTCACGCAGGTGCCGCTGGGCCTGCCGTCGCTGATCGGCATGCTGATGCTCGTGGGCATCGTGGTAACCAACGCCATTGTGCTGATCGACCTGATCAACCAGTACCGGAAGCCGCGTGGCGGCAATCCGGGGATGAGTGTTGCCGATGCCATCACCCACGGCGCCCGCCAGCGGCTCCGGCCCATCCTCATGACCGCGCTGGCCACGGTTTTCGCGCTGACCCCCATGGCCCTGGGCATGACGGGCGGCGGCGGGTTCATTTCGCAGCCGCTGGCCATCGTGGTGATCGGCGGCCTGGTGTCCTCCACCGCGCTCACGCTGGTGCTCGTCCCCGTGCTGTACCGGCTGGTGGAGGGTCGCAAGGAAAAGAAGGAGCTCCTGCGCCAGCTCAAGCAGCGGCCCGGTTTCTCCCCGGCAGATGACGACGTCGACGCAGAGTTCGCTGACTGGACCACCGGCATGGTGCCCAAGCTCAGCGGACGACGCGCCGCCCCCGGCTCCCCGGAGTAACCCCGCGCCATCACCACTTCTCCTCCCCACCCAACTAAGTAGCCGTTCAGGGCGTTCCCAGCGCTGGGAACGCCCTGAACGGCTACCTACATGGGGTGACAGCCGCTGAGCCTGTGGATAACCCAGTTCCGGCCTTCAGATTGCGGAACGATGGGGCCATGAAATATCCGAGCCCTTTGCCTGAACATCTCTCGGCCGTGCCCTTCACCATGCATGAAGCACTCGACGCCGGGGTTGCCCGGCACCGACTCAAGACCGGCGGTCTCGTGACTCCTAGCCGCGGGATACGGGTGCCTTCCGGCGAGGGCACGAGCCTGGAGTGCCTGGTGCAGCTTGCACAGTTGGCCAGGCCTCACACGCTGGTTACCCGCCTTTCGGCGGCGTCACACGCCACGGCATTCTTGCTGTGGGAGTTCCCCGGCTTTCTTCCGGGTGCTGACCAGCCGGGCATCCACATTTCCCGTCCGGATGCGGTGACCATCGCCCGGCGCCGGGGCGTGGTGGGCCACCGCGGGCAGTTTTTTCCGGACGAGATCGTGGAACTTTACGGGGTGTTCGTGACCAGCAGGGCCCGGACGTGGCTGGACATCGCACGGCGGATGAGTATCGACGAGCTGACGGTGGTGGCTGACCACCTCCTGCGCCGTCCCCGCCCCGAGTTCGAGGGTAGGTCCGCAGCACATGCCACCCGCGACGAACTCGCCGACATGCTGGACAGGCACAAAGGAACGCCCGGGATTCGGAAGGCCCGCCTGGCACTGGAACAGGCGCGCCTCGGCGCGGATTCTGCCCCCGAAACACGGCTCCGGCTTGCCCTGGACCGCCGCGGCCTTCCGGATGCTGACGTCAACGTCCCGGTAACGCTGGCCGGCGGCGTCGTGCGCCAACCCGATCTTGCCTACCCGGAGTTCCGTGTGGCCGTGGAGTATGACGGCGAGGGGCATTCGGATCCGGCACAGGTGCTGAGGGATATAAGCCGCGACGAGGATTTCGCCGCCGCGGACTGGATCCTGGTGCGGATCGGCAAGAACCACATGGAGAACGAGGCACGGGCGGCCGTGCGCAAGGTCCGCCTGGCGCTCCTGGCGCGTGGCTGGTCCCCGTCTGAGTAGCAGTTCAGGGCGTTTCCAGCGCTGGGAACCCCCTGAAGTGCTACTTAGTTGGGAGGGGCGGGAATAACCTGGCGCCGGCGACGTTGAGGGCAGTACATGCAAATGCATGTAAATCGGGTACACTGGTAGCACAGGCCCGAACAACTTCGGCGAACGGAAGGCTCATCATGCAGATCGGCGTATTCAGCGTCAGCGACATCACCCAGGACCCCACCACGGGCCGGACCCCCACCGAGCACGAGCGCATCAAGGCCTCCGTGGCGATCGCCAAAAAGGTCGAAGAAATCGGCATGGACGTCTACGCCATCGGTGAGCACCACAACCGGCCGTTCTTCTCGTCCTCCCCCACCACCACGCTCGCGTACATCGCCGCCCAGACCGAGCGCATCACGCTGTCCACGGCCACCACGCTGATCACCACGAACGATCCGGTCAAGATCGCCGAGGACTTCGCCATGCTGCAGCACCTTGCCGACGGTCGCGTGGACCTGGTGCTGGGCCGCGGCAACACGGCACCGGTCTACCCCTGGTTCGGCAAGAACATCCAGGACGGGATCGAGCTCGCCATCGAGAACTACAGCCTGCTGCGCAAGCTGTGGGACGAGGACACCGTCAACTGGTCCGGCAAGTTCCGCACGCCGCTGCAGAACTTCACCTCCACCCCGCGCCCGCTCGACGGCGTGTCCCCCTTTGTGTGGCACGGCTCCATCCGCAGCCCGCAGATCGCGGAAGTGGCTGCCTACTACGGCGACGGTTTCTTCGCGAACAACATCTTCTGGCCCAAGGAGCACTACCAGCAGCTGATCAACCTCTACCGCGAGCGCTACGAGCACTACGGCCACGGCAAGGCTGACCAGGCCATCGTGGGGCTGGGCGGGCAGTTCTTCATGAGGAAGAACTCCCAGGACGCCGTGAAGGAGTTCCGGCCGTACTTCGACAACGCCCCCGTCTACGGCCACGGCCCGTCACTGGAGGACTTCACGTCCCAGACCCCGCTGACCGTCGGCAGCCCGCAGGAGGTCATCGAGAAGACCCTCACGTTCCGCGAGTTCTTCGGCGACTACCAGCGCCAGCTGTTCCTGATCGACCACGCCGGGCTGCCGCTGAAGACCGTCCTGGAGCAGCTGGACCTGTTCGGCGAGGAAGTCCTGCCGGTCCTGCGCAAGGAGTACGCAGACCGCACACCGGCGCACATCCCGGCTCCGCCCACGCACGCCGGACGCGTTGCCGCACGGATCGCAGCCGAAGAAACCGCCGCCTCCCCGACGGAGTCGCGATGACACCCCGAACAGCTTCGGGGACGTCCGCCGTCCGGCTGGCGGCAGAAACCTGGGAGTCGCTGTTCCGCGCGCAGGTGGCCGTGATGCGCCGGCTGCAGTCCGGCCCTGCATTCCGGACCCTGACGGTGAACGAGTACGACGTACTGTTCACCCTGTCGCGGTGCCCGTCCGGCTGGCTGCGCCTGAACGAACTGAACGACAACGTGCTCCTGAGCCAGTCCAGCCTGAGCAGGCTGGTGGACCGGCTGGAGAAACGCGGCTTGGTGGAGCGCCAGCCGGCCCCGAACGACGGCCGGGGCGTGCTGCTGAAGCTGACGGAGGACGGCGCGGCGCTGCAGAAGGAGATCGGCCGGGAGCACGTGCGGGACATCGCCGAGCTCGTTGCCCCGGCGTTGACGGCCGCGGAGCAACGGGAGCTGCTCCGCCTCACGGAGAAGCTGCGCGCTTCCCTGCCGTCCCGTTAGTCACTGCCGCCTAGTCACCGCCGTCCCGTCAGCCGGGACGGCAGTGACGGCGCTCCTCCGTCGGACGGCCGACGGCGGGACGCCAGTTAAGCCTGCAGTTCCGGTCAGCCGATGACGGCCAGCTTGTCCGGATCTTCCGCCGGCAGCTCGCCGTCCACCGTGGCCAAGACGCGGATCTCCCGGAGGGACAAGCTTCCGCCCACGGTGGACAGGAAGGCCGTGTCCGAGGAGTCACGCCCGGCCGTGATGCGCAGCATGGCCTCCCTGGGCGCCAGGCCGGTGGGGTCGATCACGTGCCACGCCCCGTTGATATGGGCCTCGGCCACGGCATGGAAGTCCATCGGGGAAAGGCCCGGCGCATAGACAGCCGCCAGCCGGGCAGGCACGTTTTTGGCGCGCAGCAGCGAGATGGCCAGGTGCGCATAGTCCCGGCAGACGCCCCGCCGGTTCAGGAGGGTCTCCACGGCGCCGTCGGTTCCCCGGGAGGAGCCGCTGACGTAGCGCAGTTCGTTGAACACCCAGTTGCGGACGGCGTGCAGGAGCTCCTCGCCCTGGAGTCCGCCGAACTCGGCATACGACGTGGGAAGCAGCCGGTCAGACTCCGCGTAGCGGCTGGGCCGGACGTACCGGATCAGCTCCATCAGCGCGGCATCCTCGGGTTCGGCGCGGCCCGCAACGTTCGCCGAGTAATCCACCGTGACCTCCGTGGGCTCGGCGAACTCCATATAGTGGAACCTGCCGCCGTGGTGGTCCGAAAGCTCAGTCAGCGGAACCTGTTCCCCGTCCGCCGTCACGCTGAGGTTCTCCTCGAAGGACGTGTAGCCGGCGTTCCTCGCCACGGAGATGGCCATTGCCACCTTGGTGTCGGCCACTGTCTTAAATACCAGGCGGGCAGCAACAGTTCGTTCCATGGGTCTCCGGGGTGTGAGGCGGCGTCAGCCAGTCGCGGCTGCGGACGGGGGATGTGCCGGAGGCGCAGCGGGACTAGTTCTTGATCTTCAGAGACATTAGCATCCGCTGGACATTGGCGAATTCGGAGCCCTCGTTGACGTAGCTGGCGGCCTGGTCAAGCGTGTCGAAAACCTTGGCCGGGGCCACCTTTTCATCCGGGGCAAACGCCTTCAGCGAGCGCACGTCGCTGAACGAGTAGTTCCCCTTGCCGGCCAGGCCCTGCACCACGTTCTGCAGCTGGCAGGCCTTGGAATCGGCGCCGCCCACCAGATTGGTGATGCCGTAGGAGCCGAAGTAGCGGTAGCCCTGGATCACCCTGAACACCACGTGCGGGTCGATGGTTCCCTGCCCGCCGCTGTGCGGCAGCTCGACGGGGACACTGCTGACGACGACGTAGGATTTGCGGGCGGTGCCGGCACACGTGGCTGCCGCTGCCTCCGGCAGCCCGGTCTGCAGGGTGGCCAGATAGGTGCCGTCCGCGTCCTTAACCTCGATCTTCACCGCGCCGGGAAGGGTTCCCTTGTCCGGTTCCACCGACTGGGCAATCCAGTCCTGCGGAAGCTCGAAGCTCACGGTCTTGGCGGGGTCGGTGAAGACCTTCCATGCCGCCGCCGTGGCTCCGGCCGTCGCAGAGGCACCAGCCGACGCGCTTGCAGTGGGACTCGCGGAACCCGAGGCCGCCCCGGTCGCCGGGGTGGTGCCCGGCTCCGCCGTCCAGACGGGCGCGCCCTTTCCGTCGCTGCTGCAGCCGGCCATCAGTCCCGCCGTCAACAGCATGGCGGCGGCGATCCCGATGCGTCCAGAGGCGGTGATCCCTGTCATGGCTCCAGCCTAGCCGGGACGCCAGACCCGTCCGGGGGTTGCCGGGCAGCGTTTCGGCGATGAATTAGCAACTAGGCTGAGGTCATGGACGAACATGAGCTGGACGAAGCAGAGCAGACGCTGGCGAACATGTCCGCCCTCGACATTGCCGACTGGCGGCTGCGGACCTTTGCCCTTTACGACACTGTGCGCAAGATCGCCGCGGACAGCCCCGAGGAAGCCCACGCCTACTGGCGCCAGGAGCGCGACCGCATGTTCGGGACTCATGCAGCGTCGGCCCTGACGGCCGAGGCCAAGGCATCCTTTTACGGGCTCAGGACGGCCGACTACGATCCCATCTACCGCTTCTACGTGCCCCTGACCAAGGAGGGCGCAGGGCGGGAAATGACCGTCGAAACGGGAACGGACGGGCTGGTCAGGTTTGTCCGGCTGGGAACGTTCGACCTTCCAGAAATGGGACAGCTGGCCGTGTGGAAGCTGATGGGCTACGGCGGCGGGATCTTCGTCCCGTTCCGCGACGCCACCGCCGGAAAGCCCGGCGGAAGCTACGGTGCCGGCCGCTACCTCCTGGACACCATCAAGGGCGCGTTCCACGGCGTCCGGGGCTCCGGGCCCGACGCCCAGTACGTGCTGGACTTCAACTTCGCTTACAACCCCTCGTGCGCCTACAACGAGGCCTGGGCCTGCCCGCTCGCCGGCCCCGCCAACCGGCTGGCCGTGGAGATCCCCGTCGGCGAGCTGTACTGACGTCACGCAGTTCGGGGCCGCCCAGCCGCGCACATACGATGGCTGCATGACCCCAGCTCCCCCGCGGCGGATCGCCCGCGTCCGCCCTCTCGCCACTGCCCCGTCGCCGTCCGCTTCCTCAGGACCGTCCCCAGACACAGACCCGGACCAGGCACAGCTGCCCGAGCAGTTCTTCGTGGCCAACGACGCCTCGGACTTCGCGGGCATCGCAGGGCGGACATGGACGGTGGTGGAGTCCCCCTTCCCCGGCTCGCGCGCCAATGCCGGCAGCCCCCAACGCCAGGGATGGGAACCGGGAGCTGAGGTCTCCGAGGACAGCTTCACGTTCCTGGCGCCGAGCGTTGCGGCCAACGTCCTCGGGATGGCCCACAACACCGGGCAGGCCGGCCGGGACCTTCCCGCACAGGCCTTCCACAAGGCGGCCACCAGCGTGATCGGGCCGGGCGAAGCGATTGAGCTGCCGGCCGGAATCGGACTGGTGGAGCCGGAGGCGGAACTAACCGTCGTCGTCGGCCGGACAGCGAAAAACCTGACCCTCGGCAATGCACGGACGGCGGTCCTGGGCTACACCATCGGCAACGATGTCACCGCACGGAAGCTGCAAAAGTCCGATGAGCTCTGGCTGAGCGCCAAGAGCCAGGACACCTTCACGCCGGCCGGCCCCTGGATCGTCACGGAGCTGGACCATGCGGACCTGCCTGTCGGCGTCGTCCATAACGGCACCGAACTGCCCGCGGCCAGCACCGCGGACCTGGGCTGGAAGGTGGATGAGATCCTGGTCTACCTGACGTCGTTCATGACCCTGCACCCCGGCGACCTGGTGCTCACCGGGTTCCCGGCGGCGAGCGCCGGCATCCAGCCGGGCGACACCGTCACGTGCCGGGTGGGCGGAATCGGGGAGCTTTCCAACCCCGTCACGGCCGCTAGCTGACCGGCACGCCGCCCAGGTTCCGCACGCTTCCGACGGCGGCTGTCACCGCCGCGGCTGCTGCCTCCAGGTCGGTGGCGGTCACCGACGAATCAAAGCTGAACCGCACGGCGGTCTGCGCCACCTCCGCTTCGATGCCCAGTGCCACCAGCACCGGCGACGGCGCGTCCGAGCCGGCCGCGCACGCCGAGCCGCTGGAACAGACTACGCCCTGGCGCTCGAGTTCCAGGAGCACCGACTCCCCGCTGGTGCCCGGAAAGCAGAACGACGCCACCGAGGGCAGCCGCTCGGATGGATGGCCGGTCAGCAGAGCACCCGGTACGCCGTCCAGCACGGCGGCAATAAAAACGGTCGCGCAGGCCGGTGACGCGGGCTGCGAGCGCGGGCTGGTCGGCGTACGCCAGGGTGAGGGCGGTGGCCAGGGCCACGGCTCCCGCCACGTTTTCGGTGCCGGAACGCCTGCCCCGTTCCTGGCCACCGCCGTGCACCAGCGGCTCGATGCGCGTCCGGCCGCGAACGAACAGGACCCCGTTACCCTTGGGCGCCCCCAGCTTGTGCCCGGAGATGCTCAGCGCGTCCACGCCGAGCGCCCGCACATCCAGCGGCAGCCAGCCGGCGGCCTGCACGGCGTCGGTGTGGAAGGGGATCCCCCGCCCCCGTGCCAGCTCCGCGAGCTTAGCCACCGGCTGGACGGTCCCCACCTCGTTGTTGGCGTACATGATGCTGACCATTGCGGTTTCGTCCCGCAGCACCGCGGCGAGTGCCTCCGGGGTCACGGTTCCGTTCCCGTCGACGGGCACCACGTCCACGGTGAAGCCGTGGAAGCGTTCCAGATACCGTGCGGACTCCTCCACGGCAGGGTGCTCGACGGCGCTGATCACCACCCGGTTCAGCGCCGGGTCCGCGGTCTGCCGCGCGAGGGCAATACCCTTGACGGCGAGGTTGTCCGCCTCCGTGCCACCCGAGGTGAAGGTGATCTCCCCGGGCCTGCAGCCCAGCACCGCGGCCACGGTCTTACGGGCGTCCGCAAGTGCCCGTGCGGCGGAGTCACCGAGCGAGTGGTGGCTTGACGGGTTGCCAAACTCGCCGGTGAGGTAGGGCCACATGGCCTCCAGCACCTCGCGGCGGACGGGTGTTGTGGCTGCTGCGTCCAGGAAGATCATGGTGTGCTCACCCCACTGTCAGTTCGACGTCCAGGCCGAGGTCCAGGGCCGTGACGCTGTGCGTCAGGGCACCGACGGAGATGACGTCCACGCCTGCGGCGGCGATGTCCGCAACGGTGCGGAGGTTGACGTTGCCGCTGGCCTCCACGATGGCCCTCCCGGCGACCTGCCGGACACCGGCACGGAGTTCCTCCAGGCTGAAGTTGTCCAGCATGATGGTGTCCACTCCGGCGGCCAGGACGGGCTCGATCTGCTCGGCGCTGTCCACCTCCACTTCGAAGTGCGTGGTGTGTCCCAGCTTGGCCTTCGCGTCGGCGAGGAGGGCGGTCAGCCGTGCCGGGTCTCCCCCGGTCATGACGGCCAGGTGGTTGTCCTTGGCCAGCACGGCATCGGAAAGGCTGTAGCGGTGGTTGGCGCCGCCGCCGCACCGGACGGCGTACCGTTCCAGGACGCGCAGGCCGGGAGTGGTCTTGCGGGTGTCGGTGATGCGGGCCTTGGTGCCGGAGGCCAGAGCCACAAATTCGGCCGTCTTGGTGGCGATGGCACTCATCCGCTGTGCCAGGTTGAGGCCGACCCGCTCGGCCAGCAGCACGCTGCGCGCCCGGCCGGTAACCCGTGCCAGCTTTGTTCCGGCGGCGAAGACCTCGCCGTCGGCCACGAGCAGTTCCACCTGCGTGTCCGGGTCCACCATCAGCATGGCGTCGCGGAACACGCTGCCGCCGCTGAAGACTCCCGGGACGCGGGCGTTGAGCACGGCGGTGGCGCTGGCCTCGGCCGGGATCAGCAGCTGCGAGGTGATGTCGCCGCTGGGCGCATCCTCCACGAAGGCCCGCTCCAGGATCTCGCGGACGGGTGCTGCAGGGAGGGTCAGGCTAGTCATGGACAAGGCTCGCTTTCGGGCTCATTCTGAATTCTTCGTCTAGGTCGTCGACTGGAAGATCTGCCGGCTGGCTGTCATCCCGGTAATGCGCGCCGAGCGACACCCGCCGCTCGCGGGCGGCGTGGACCAGCAGCTGCGCGGCTAGCAGCAGGTTGGCGTCCTCGTGCGCGGCCGGGTCCGCTGACTGCGGCACCGTTTCAGGACGCACGACGGCGGCCCACGCCCCAATCGCGGCCCCCGCCTCGCGCAGCAGCTCCCCACTGCGCAACACCCCTGCCTTGGCAGTCATCACCCGCCGCAGGGCTTCCCGAGAAAAGACGCCAGATACAGTGGACGCCTCATCAATAGGTTCTGTTCGGGGCAGCCGGCCCAGCCCCTGCGACGACCGGAGTTCAGGACCACTTCCCATCATCTCCGGGTAGGGGTCAGGGGTTTGGTCGTCCGTCCAGAAGTCGCGGGACAGTGCTACGGAAGCGTCGGCTGACGGTGCCCCGGAAGCGTGCGTCAAAGGGAGGCCGCTAGCGGCCGAGCTAGCACGCGGAGGGGTGCCGTTAGTCGACGCCCCCGACTCATTAGTGCCGTCTTGCGACGACTCATGGTTGTCACCAAGAAACGCCTCAACAGCACGCCGCCCGAACACCAGTCCCTCGAGCAGCGAATTGCTCGCCAGCCGGTTGGCGCCCTGGACGCCGGTGCAGGCAACTTCGCCCGCCGCGAAGAGCCCGGGGACGGTGGTGCGGCCGTGCAGGTCGGTGGAGACGCCGCCCATCCAGTAGTGCGCGGCCGGCGCGACCGGGACGAGCTCCCGGGTCCAGTCGATGCCGGCTTCGCGGGTGCGCCGGGTGATTGTCGGGAAGCGGCGCTTGAGGAACCCTGGTCCCCTGGACTCCTCGAGGCCGCGGGCGTCCAGGTAGACGTGGCCGTTGGGGTCGCCGAGCGCGGCAAGGTGGAGGGCAATGCTGCGGGAAACGACGTCGCGCGGCGCGAGTTCGGCGTCGGGGTGGTAGCCGTGCAGGAAGCGGCGGCCCTGCGCGTCAACGAGGATGGCCCCCTCGCCGCGCACTGCCTCGGAGATCAGCAGCGGGTCCTGGCCGCCGTCGGACTTTGTTCCCCCGGCTGCCGGTGCCCCGTCCGGCCTGACCAGGCAGGTGGGGTGGAACTGGAAGAACTCCAGGTCAGCGACGGCCGCACCGGCGCGCCAGGCGAGGGCCAGGCCATCCGCGGTGGCAACGGACGGGTTGGTGGTCTGTGCGAACAGCTGCCCCGCCCCGCCGGTGGCCAGCAGCACGGCGTCGGCCTGGATGCTGCCCGGCCGGCCGTCCTGCAGGTACTCAACGCCCGTGACCCGGCGGCCCTGCTGCAGGAGGGCGGTGACGGTGGCGTGGCCGAGCAGCCGGATCCTGCCCGTGGCCTGCGCGGCCAGCACGGCACAGATCAAGGCGTTGGCGATGCCGGCGCCGGTGGCGTCGCCGCCGGCGTGCAGGATGCGCGGCGCGGAGTGGGCGGCCTCGAGACCCAAGGAGGGATCGCCGTAGTCGTCCAGGTCAAAGCGGACGCCGAAGCGGCCGAGCCCGGCGATGTCCCGGCGCGCCTCGGTGCAGAGCACCCGGACGGCACGCGGGTTGCAGTGCCCGGCGCCGGCCTTCAAGGTGTCGGCGATGTGGGCGGCCACGGTATCGCCGGGAGCCGGCTCGTCCAGGACGGCGGAAATGCCGCCCTGGGCGAAGTACGTGTTGCTGTCCGCGAGCGCGCCCTTGGTCAGCAGCACAACGTCGGCGCCTGCCTCAGCCGCGAGCAGCGCGGCGTACAGGCCGGCGATGCCGCTGCCGACGACGGCGAGCCGCGGGCGGCCGGCCCTTCCGTTTTCGCTGGTCATTGCGGGCTCCCTATTGGGGCTTGGCAGCGAGCATGCGCTCGAGTGCCGTCCTGGCGTCCTGCTGCACGTCATCGTCCACGGTGATGCGGTTAACCACCCGGCCGGCGACGAGCTCTTCGAGGACCCAGGCCAGGTAACCGGGGTGGATCCGGTACATGGTGCTGCACGGGCAGATGACCGGGTCCAGGCAGAAGATGGTGTGCTGCGGGTATTGGGCCGCCAGCCGGTTCACCATGTTGATCTCGGTGCCGATGGCGAAGACCGTGGGCTCAGTGGCCGCCGCGATGGCTTTCTGGATGAAGTCGGTGGAGCCGGCGGAGTCTGCCGCGTCCACCACTTCCATGGGGCACTCCGGGTGCACAATGACGTTGACGCCCGGGAAGTCGGCGCGTGCCTTCTCGATCTGGGCCACGCTGAAACGCTTGTGCACCGAGCAGAATCCGTGCCAGAGGATCACGCGGGAATCCAGCAGGGACTGCTCGTCGTTGCCGCCAAGTTCCTTGCGCGGGTTCCACATGGGCATCTGCTCGAGCGGGACACCCAGCGCCTTGGCCGTGTTGCGGCCGAGGTGCTGGTCCGGGAAGAACAGGACGCGCTGGCCGCGCTCGAAGGCCCACTCGAGGACCGTCTTGGCATTGGAGGACGTGCAGACGATGCCGCCGTTCCGGCCGCAGAAGGCCTTCAGCGCCGCGGATGAATTCATGTAGGTGACCGGGATGACGGGAACGCGGCCTTCGGCGTCGGGCTCGGTGCCGAAGATTTCCTCAAGCTGCTCCCAGCACTCTTCCACGGAATCGGCGTCGGCCATGTCAGCCATGGAGCAGCCGGCCGCGAGGTTGGGCAGGATGACCGCCTGCTCCGGCGTGGAGAGCGTGTCAGCAGTTTCGGCCATGAAGTGCACGCCGCAGAACACGATCGCCTCGGCGTCCGGCCGGGTCAGCGCGGCGTTGGCAAGCTGGAATGAATCCCCGACAAAGTCGGCGTACTGGACAACCTCGTCGCGCTGGTAGAAGTGGCCGAGGATGACGGCGCGGTCGCCCAGCGTTGCCTTGGCAGCCCGGATCCGGGCATCGAGTTCAGCTTCGCCGGCAAGCTTGTACTCTTCGGGAAGCTGGCCCTGGCGCGGCGTGGAGGCAGGCGCGACGTCCGCGCTGGAGGCCCCGGGACCATAGGCGGGGACGCCGGCGAGCGTTTCCGCGAGGTCGTATTCCCAGGGGCCCTTGGCCAGCGCCGGGCTGCAGGTGCCGCCGGCGCCGGCAGCCGTGGCCTTCTCGGCCTGTTCGCGCGTGATCAGCTGGATGGCAGTGTTGACGCTGCTCATGGGGTGCTCCTGTTATCTGGGTCGAGGCCGGGGCGGCCGGTAAATCGGTAAAGACGCGGCGGGCGGTGCTTGCCGCCCTGAAGGTATTCACCGGTTTCTTCGATTTCCGGCGTCGACTTGATCTGCCGGCGGAAGTTGGCAGGGTCCAGCTGCGTGTCCAAAACGGCTTCGTAGACCTCGCGGACCTGGGCGAGGGTGAAGTATTCGCCCAGGAAGTGGTAGGCGATGGAGCCGTAGGCCAGCTTGTTCCGCAGGCGCCAGAGGGCGTAGTCCACAATCCCGTTGTGATCGAAGGCCAGGCTGCCAAGCTTGTCGGCCCGGAACCAGCGGACGTTCTCGGATTCGTCCGCGAGGGCAGCCTCGGTGGGCTGGACCAGCGCCCAGTAGACGATGGACACCACGCGCTGCGTGGGCGAGCGGTGCAGGCCGCCGAAGGCGTAGAGCTGCTCCAGGTAGCTGGGAGCCAGCCCCGTTGTTTCCCTCAGGTTCCGCGAGGCAGCGTCCTGCAGGGATTCGGCGTGGGTCAGCGGACCGCCGGGCAGGGCCCAGAGGCCCTTGAAGGGCTCCCGGATCCGCCGGACCAACGGGATCCACAGGGTGGGCCGGCCGGAGGACTCGCTGGGGCGGAGCGCGAAGATCACCGTGGAAATGGCGAGCGACGGCGGCGCGGACTGCCGCTCGGCCACATTGGCTGAGGTGGTGTACACGGTAATCACCCGCTTCGCTGCGATCGGCGGGCCCCGCTTGCTGCCCGCCTCGGTTAGTTATAGTCAAGTTGACTCAAACTGATTCTACGACCGGCCGCCCGGGATGCAAAATGTTGCGCCGGAAGTTGGGTGTAAATTCGAAAGGTCCCAAAAGGACCAGTTCCCCAACCCCAAGAAGGTACGCACCATGACGACGAAGTCCACGGCAGAGCGACCCGCAGTACAGCTCCGCCACAGCATGAAGCCCCGCCAGCTCACCATGATGGGCCTGGGCAGCGCCATAGGAGCCGGGCTCTTCCTGGGCTCCGGCGCCGGCGTCCAGGCGGCCGGCCCGGCAGTCCTGGTGTCCTACCTCGTCGCCGGCACCCTTATCATCCTGGTCATGTGGGCGCTGGGCGAAATGGCGGCAGCCAACCCCAACAGCGGCGCCTTCTCCGTTTACGCCGAACGCGCCATGGGCAAGACCGCCGGGGCAACGGTGGGCTGGCTCTGGTGGCTGCAGCTGGTGGTGGTCATCGCCGCAGAGGCGCTCGGCGCCGCGGGGCTGCTGTTTTCCGTCTGGCCGGTGGTTCCGGTATGGGCGCTCTCCCTGGTGTTCATGGTGGTGTTCACCGGCATCAATCTGGCCGGCGTGAAGAACTTCGGCGAGTTCGAGTTCTGGTTTGCCATCCTCAAGGTGGCCGCCATCGTCCTGTTCCTCGCCATCGGCGCCGCGTTGCTGCTGGGCCTGCTGCCGGACGCACAGTCCCCGGGTCTGGCCAACATCACCGGAGACTTCGCGCCCTCGGGCCTGGCCGGCATTGCAACCGCCCTGTTCGTGGTGATTTTTGCGTTCGGCGGCACGGAGATCGTCAGCGTCGCAGCGGCGGAGACCGAAAACCCCGAACACAGCGTCACCAAGGCTATCCGGACGGTCGTCTGGCGGATCCTCGTCTTCTACATCGGCTCCGTCTTCGTGATCGCAGCCGTCCTTCCCGCCACCTCGGAGGCGCTGTCGTCGCCGTTCGCGGGCGTCCTGGATGCGGCCCGCATCCCGGGTGCCGCCACCGCCATCACCCTGGTGGCCGTCGTCGCCCTGCTGTCCGCCCTGAACGCCAACCTGTACGGGGCGTCCCGGATGGTGTTCTCGCTGGCAGAGCGCGGCGAGGCTCCCGGCTTCCTGTCCCGGCTCAGCGGCGCGGGCGTGCCGATGGTCGCCGTCGGCGTCTCGGTCGCGTTCGGCTTCATCGCCACGGTCCTGGAACTGCTGTTCCCCGAGCGCATCCTGCCGGCCCTGTTCCAGCTCGTCGGGTCCACGTGCCTCGTGGTCTGGGGTTCGGCACTGGTTTCCCAGCTCATCCTGCGCCGGCGGGCAGACCGCGACGGCACTCCCCTGCCATTGCGGATGAGGGGCTTCCCCGGGCTCACCGTGTTCGGCCTGGTTCTGCTGGGGCTGGTCTTTGCCGTGGGCTTCAGCGCCGAGAGCAGCCGCCTCCAGCTGATCAGCACGCTGCTGCTGATTGCCGGCATCGCCGCCGCCTGCTGGGCAGGCGCGCGGATCGCGGCATCCCGGCGCGCCCGGCGCTCCTAGCCGTGGATTTCCCCGCTCCGCCGCCGGGTAGAGTGGTGCCCATCCACGGCGGACCGGCGACGAAGCAGTCCAGGCGAGCCCTGTACATGATGAGGACTGAGACTTGACGAGGACTGAGGCCATGAGCGGCAGACACACCGGTGAACAGCACTCCCACACGGTCGAGGGCACCGACCCGCAGCTATACGTCGCGGTGCACGACCCCAAGAACGACGCCGGACTCCGCCCCATCCTCCTCATCCACGGCTTCTCCGCGTCCAGCAAGTTGAACTGGGAAGACACCGGCTGGATCCCGGCGCTGCTGGAGGCCGGCCGCCGCGTCATCGCCGTCGATCTCCCTGGCCACGGCCGGAGCGGCGCGCCGGAGGACATGGACTCCTACTCGCCCAGCCGGATCAGGGCGGACCTGCTGCAGATCGCGTTCGACGCCGGCGCCCGGCCTTTGCGCGAGGGTGACCCCGCCAGCGGGCTGGACGTCATCGGCTATTCCCTCGGTTCCCGGCTTGGCTGGGAGTTCGGCGCCACCCAGCCGGAGCTGGTTCACCGGCTGGTCCTGGGCGGCCCGAACATGGCGGACCCGCTGGCGGCCTTCGACCTCGTCGCCGCCCAGCGCTACCTGGCGGACGGCACGCCCATTGCGGATGCGTCCACAGCCGGGCTCCTCAGCATGGCGCAGGCGCTGCCGAGCAACAACATCTTCGCGCTGCTGTCCCTGGTGGAGGCCATCAAGGGTGAACCGTACGACCCGGCCGAGGCCGTGCCGCACATGCCCGTTCTGCTGGTGGCAGGCGAAAACGATGAACGCGCCACGTCCATGCCGCAGCTTGCCGAACTGGCAGCGAAGGCCGGTTCCGCTGCCGAGCAGCTGGTACTGCCCGGCCGCACGCACACCAACGCCATCACCAGCCGCGCCTTCAAGCAGGCGGCCATCACGTTCCTCGGCAACTAGCCGGCGGATCGGCCCGGGCTTCCCTGCCTCCCGCCCCCGCCCGAACGCCGTCGAATACCCCGGCTCCCACCGGAGCCGACGGGCGTAGGCTGGACTTTGGGGGCGGAGACACCGGAAGAGGAACCCATGGGCATGGTTTTTGAGGACCGGGAAGACGCAGGACGGCAGCTTGCGGCCGCCCTTCCGCAGTTCCGGGAGCGCCCGGACACCCTGGTGCTGGGCCTGGCCCGGGGCGGCATCCCGGTGGCCGTCGCCGCGGCCGAGGTCCTGCACCTGCCGTTCGGTGCCCTGCTGGTCCGCAAGCTTGGCATCCCGGGCCATGACGAGACCGCATACGGCGCGCTCGCATACTCAGGCGGAAGGATCGTCCGCCTTCTCAACAGGCCCCTCGTGGAGCGGATTCTGGTCGACGGCGTGCGGCAGGAGTGGCTCGACCAGGTGGAGCGCCGGGAGCGGACCGAACTGATGCGCCGTGCCGACAGCTATCCGGCCGTGCATCCCGACGTCAACGGCAAGACGGCCCTCCTCGTGGACGACGGCCTGGCGACAGGGGCCACCATGCGGGCGGCCGTCGAGGCCGTGCGGATGGCAGGCGCGGCAGCGGTAGTGGCCGCCGCGCCCGTCGGTTCGATCGAGGCGGAGAAGTCATTGTCCCGGGTCTGCAATGTCCTGTGTCTGCACTTGCCCGGACGGTTCCGGGCAGTGGGAGCCTTTTACCGGCACTTTGAGCAACTGAGGGACGAGGACGCCATTGCCATGCTGCACGGCGCCCGCATCTAGCGCCGGCGCCCGCATCTAGTGCCGGCTGACGCCGAGGGGCCTGCCCCTCGTTTCCTTCGCCAGAACCACGCCGATGGCTGAGATAACGCACAGAACCATGATGTAGATGCCGATGGAGCCGGTCCACTTGGTGCTCTGCAGGAGTGTTTCGGCGATGGTGGCGGCAAACGCGCCGCCCAGGATCGCGCCGAACGCGTAGCCGATCGAGATCCCCGAGTACCGCACATGGGCGGGGAACATCTCCGCGTACATGGCCGACATGGGGCCATAGGACAGGCCAAGGCCCACCGTGAGGACAAACAGCGCCACGCCGTAGAGCACGATGTCCTTCGTGTCGATGAGGGCGAACATCGGGATCATCCAGACGAAGACAATCGCGTAGCCGGTCAGAAAGGTCTTGACCCGGCCGATCCGGTCCGAGAGCCAGCCGCCCACCAGGGTGAAGATCAGCCACCCGAAGGATGCCAGCGTGGTGGCCAGCAGAATCTGTGGCGTCGGCATCTTCAGTGTCCTGGTGGCGTAGGCGATGAAGAAGGCAATCAGGAGGTAGCCTGCCGCGTTGTTGCCGATGAAGATGAGGGTGGAGTGCAGTACCGCCTTCTTGTGGTGGCGGATGAGCTCGCCGAGGGGCGCCTTGCTTTCGGCCTTGCGCGCGGTCATTTCCTTGAAGACCGGGCTTTCGCCGACTGCGCGGCGGATGATGTAGCCCACCACGATCAGGACGATGGAGAGCAGGAAGGGAACGCGCCAGCCCCAGGAGGCGAAGTCTTCCTTCGACATCCCGGAGTTCAGGAAGAACAGAAGCCCCGTGGCCAGAATCATGCCGACGGGAACACCGATCTGCGGGTAGGCGCCGAAAAGCCCCCTCTTGTGCAGCGGCGCGTGCTCCACGGCCATGAGGGCGGCCCCGCCCCATTCGCCGCCGGCGGAGAAGCCCTGGAGCACGCGGAGGAGGATCAGCAGGATTGGCGCCCAGGCGCCGATTTGGGCGTACGTCGGCAGCATGCCGATCAGGGCCGTTGCGGCACCCATCATGATGAGGGTGAACACCAGCATTGCCTTGCGGCCCAGGCGGTCGCCCAGGTGTCCGGCAACGATGGCGCCGAGCGGGCGGAACAGGAAGCTGATGCCAATCAGGGCGAAGGAAAGGATCTGCGCCAGGCCCGGGTTGGACTGGTTGAGCGGGGCAAGGAACAGCGGGGACAGCAGGGTTGCCGTCAGCTGGGCGAAGATGAAGAAGTCGTACCATTCGATGGTGGTGCCCACCAGCGTGCCGGCGAGGACTTTGCGTTCCTCCCGCTTGCTGCTGGGGCCAACCTCTGAATCTACGGGTGACGTTGCGGTCATTGAAACTCCGTGGCCGGGGCAGGGCTACTGCCGAAGTTGATGTGAAGCTGTTCGATTTACTGATCGAACGGTCAGTTAGTGTGAGGATACTACGAAGTGTGATTTGGCGCACCCCTCAGCCGGCCCGGCGCACAACAGCTAGACTGTTCCATATTTGAACACGGAAATCTCATAGCGAACGGATAGCGGCGACGGGCTCAAGGTTGCCCTTTGGCTGGCCGCCCCGCATACCTGCCTAGGATGGACAGCATGACTCCCAACGCCGGTGCCGCAGCGCAGGTTGCGCCCGCCCAGACCTCGCCATCGCAGACGCTCTCACGGGGCATCCGCGCATTGGAAATCCTTGCCGAAGCAGACCGCCCCCTGACCATCGCCGAGCTGGCGGAGGCCATGGGCGTCCACCGTTCCGTGGCCTACCGGATTTTGCGGACCCTTGAGGACCACTCCCTGTTGGTGCGCGACGACGCCGGGCGGGTCCAGCCCGGCCCCGGCCTGGCGGTTCTGGCACGCGGCGTTTCACGGAACCTCCAGACCGCTGCCCTGCCGGAACTGACCCAGCTGGCCAACACACTCAATATGACGGCCTTCCTGGCGGTGTGGGACCACCAGGAATGCGTGACACTCGTGACGGTGGAACCACGGCATTCGGCCGCCACAGTGGTGCAGCATCCGGGGTCCCGCCATCCGATCAGTTCCGGTGCGCCCGGCATAGCCATCCAGTCCGCCCTGACGGAGCAAGAGTGGAGCCAGCTGGCTCCCGCCGTGCCGTACCGCCCGGAAGCTGGCGAGGCGCGGAAGCTCGGTTACGCGGCAAGCCACGACGAGGTCATCGCCGGGGTTTCCTCGCTTGCTGCGCCGGTCCGTGTGCCCGGCGGACGCCCGGCGGCTGTCGCCGTCGTCTACATCCGCTCATCGGAGGATCCGGCCGAGGTCGCCGCTGCCCTGACCGCCAGCGCGGCCCGGATCGAAGGTCAGCTGGCCTGAGCGGACCGGTTCCGGGAACGGACGACGGCGGCGGCCGCCGCCCCGAGAACGAACAGCGCCGCCGCGGCGGCTGCCGAGACGAGGAAGGCGGCGTTGTGGCCCCCTTCCTGTGCCAACTGGCCGCCGATAGACGAACCCAGGGCGGTGCCCGCCACGATGCCGCTGGCGAGCGCCGTCATCACAGTGGCCAGCCGGCCCGCCGGCGCCACGAGCCCGCCAATGGCAAACACCGTGACCATGACCGGACCCACCGGCAAGCCCAGCGCAAGCAGTACCAGCA
The DNA here is from genome assembly GCF_044054585.1 of Arthrobacter sp. UC242_113. Lineage (NCBI taxonomy): Bacteria > Bacillati > Actinomycetota > Actinomycetes > Micrococcales > Micrococcaceae > Arthrobacter > Arthrobacter sp. UC242_113. The sequence goes on from NZ_CP171968.1 coordinate 1,979,284, forward strand.
CCATGCCCCAGCCGTCGGTTGGTAGGAACAGCAGGGCCGACAGCCCGGCCATGGCTGCCGCCCCGGCCACCCAGCGGGCAGTCACGGGGAAGCCGGCCGGCCAGTAGGCCACCGAGATCGCGGCCGCGGCCGAGCTTATTCCCATGACGGCGTACAGGAGTCCGGCTGCCTCTGATGTAGCGAAACCGGAGGCAAATGCGCTCAAGGCTGCCTGCGTGGAGCCAAAAAACGTGCCCATGCAGACCATGGCCAGGACCGGAAGTGCCACGCGGGCCAGCCCGGCAAAGCGGCTGCGTACCCGGGTTTCGGCATTTTCTCCCGGGGCACTTCCCCTTACGGCGCGGGTGCCGGCGGCGGCCCGCCGCGGAACAGCGGCGTGGGTACGGTGGACGGCGAAGGCCGGAACGAGTGTGAGGGTGAGCGCGGCGGCCAGGGCCAGCGGCAGCCAGGGGGTGACCAGGCTTGCCAGGACGCCCACGAGGGCCGGACCCAGCACGAACGTCAGTTCGTCGGCCGTGCTCTCATAGGACAGCGCGACGTCTAGATCAGTACTGTCCCCGGCGCGCCGGCTTTCGGCTGTGAGTGCCATCCACCGGACTCGCGCCAGCGGGCCGACCTGGGGGCAGCTGAGGCCCGCCGCCAAAGCGGCTGCGATGACGCCCCACGCGGCGCCGACGTCGTGCACCCCGGGAATCAGATACGCGGTGGCAATGACGGCAAGGACGGCCACGACGTTCAGCACGGCCGCGATCAGCAGTACCGGCCGCTGGCCGAGCCGATCCGCCAGCCAGCCGAGGATCGGCGCACCAACGGCCGAGCCGATACCGACGGCGCCGGCAGCGGCTCCGCCCACGGCATAGGAGCCGGTGACCGATGTGGCAAGGGTGAGGGTTCCCAGGGTCAGCATCGCGAGGGGCAGGCGGGCAAACAGGCCCACGGGCAGGAATCCGCTTCCCGCCAGAGCCGGCAGGCGCGCGAAACGGCCGCCGAACTGCGGGGTGGGCGGCTTGGTGTTGGCGGACGGGGCGATGGGACGGGGGTCGGCGGGTGGTTGGGGCGCCGTTGAAGTGCTCATGTATGCGGGCTCGTTCAGTCGTGCGCATCGTCCCTCCTCCCGATGCGCTGAACCCGGTAACAGTCCCATGGTACTGGACACGCATTACGGGACGCGGAAGTCACGACGGCGGTACGCCCGGTGGGCGGAAACCCGGCCGAAGTGATGGCCCCGCCGGTGATGCCCGCCCGGCGGAGGGCATCACCGGGGTCAGACCGTTACGAGCGCATCGACGATATGCACCGTGGAGCCGTTGCGCTGCTTCACCACCTGGAGCTGGCTGCCGATGCGCTGCTTCATCTCCCCCACGTGGCTCACGAGGCCCACCACGCGGCCCCCGTCGCGGAGGCTCTCCAGTGCATCCATGACCTGCTCCAGTGCCTGCTCGTCGAGGCTGCCGAAGCCCTCGTCGACGAACAGCGTTTCAATGTCGACACCGCCGGCTTCCTGCTGCACCACGTCAGCAAGGCCAAGGGCCAGCGACAGAGAGGCCATGAAGGATTCCCCGCCGGAGAGGGTCGAGGTGTCCCGGCGGCGGCCGGTCCATTCGTCCACGACTTCCAGTCCCAGCCCTGACTTGGCGTTCCGGGCTGCCCGCGCGTCCGAGTGCTCCAGGGTGTAGCGGCCGTCGCTCATGGCGACGAGCCTTTCCGACGCGGCAATGGCGACCTGTTCGAGCCGTGCCGCAAGGACGTACGCGTTAAGGCTCATCCGGTAGCTGTTGTCGCCGGAGCCCCGGGCCGCTTCGGCGAGGCCTTTCAGGATTTCAGCGCGTTCCCGGGGCTCCCGGCCGGATTCAGCGAGTTCCCCATACTCCGCACGGAGGCGACCCAGGGTCCGGGCCGCCTGACGCGCCATGCCCGCCACCAATTCGATGTCCTTTGCTGCCCGGGCGGCCTGTTCGGCCTCAGTGCGCAGCAGTTCCAGGTCCGCTGGCGTGGCGGCGGAGCCGCTTTCGTCTTCCCTGGCGGTCTGCTCCTTTGCCGCGACAACGAGCTCTTCGCTGGCGAACAGTTCCTCCAGCCGTATCTCCTCGTCGCGCCCGGACTGGACGGCAGACTCCAGCCGCGCCGCTTCCGCCCCCGGCAGCAGGGCCTGGCGGGCCTCGGCGGCCGATGCGAATCCGGCCTCGGGAAGGGCGCGGTCCAGCCCGGCCCTTGCCTCAGCCAGGCGGGCAGCAGCCTGGTCCAGCTGCGACCGGGCGGCGTCAGCCTGTTCGAGAATGTCGACAAGGTGGGAGATGGCGTCGCTGCGGAGAGCGAGGCTGGCATGTCCGGCACGAAGCGTTTCGAGCGATGATTCCAGGGCGGCGGACTGCCCCTCGATCTCGGTCAGGGCGGATTCTGTTTGCGCCAACTGCGACAGCAGGTCCACGCGCATCTGCTCCGTGGCCTCGATGCGCTCAGCCAGTTCCTCCTGCCTGCTCTTGCTCGCTGCCAGTTCCGCAACGGCCGCGGCCGCCTCGGCAGCAGCTTCCCGGGCGGACTGGGCGGCCTCCGCGGCTTCGGCGGGATCGGTGTCGCCGTCCTGGCTGGCGAGAACGGCGACCAGCTGCCTGGCCTCGGAAAGCTCCGCTTCCAGTGCAGCCAGCGCCCTTTCGGCCGCCTCGCTGCGCTCCTTGGCCCGTTCCTCTTTCTCGGCAAGCCCCAGGACGGAGTCCCCGGCGGGAACCGGCTCGGGGTGCTCCGGGCTGCCGCAGACGGGACAGGGCGCCCCGTGTTCCAGGCGCGAAGCCAATTCGGCCGCCGCATTGGACAGGCGTTCCTCACGGACGTCCAGCCATTGCCGGCGCAGTTCCTGGTGGTGTTCCCGGCCTTTGAGGTGCCGTTCGGTGACTGCAGCGCACCCGGCCGCAGCAATTCCGTAGCGCCTGACAACATCCACCAGCTCGTCGGCGGTTGCCGCTTCCTTGGTCCGCAGCACGGATTCCCCTGCCAGCTGTTCAAGTGGCTGCAGGGCTGCACGCAGGGCCTCCATCTCGGTGCGGAGGGAAAGCAGCCGGACGGCGTAGTCATCTCCGGAACGGGTGAGTTCCTGCTGCCGCTGCGCAAGCCCGGCGGCCCGTGCGTACAGGCCACCCAGCCGGTCCTCATCGGCAAGGCGTTCACCGATCACAGCGGCCAGCGCCCGCAGCCGCGAAAGCTCTGTGGCCACATCAACGGCGGTGTGTTGTGCGACGGCGCTGTGCCCTGCAGCGCCGTGCCCTGCAGCGCCGTGTTCCGCAGTGCCGTGTTCCCTGACTGCCAGTTCGGAGCTCGAGCTCGCTGCCTCGCGCACGCCGGCAGAGGCGAGGTCCGCGGCTCTTTCCGCCCGTGCAAGCAAGGATTCGGCGGCAGACACGGCCTTAAGCTGGCCGCCCAGGAGCTCGGCCTTCCGGTGCAGGTCAAGCGCGGCTCCTGCGCTGGCCAGCCCAGGGGCGGCGGCCTCTGCATCTGCCCTCCGGCGCAGGGCAGCAGCAAGCTTCAGGCGCCTTCCTTCCCTGGCCAGCTCCGCTTCGAGCCGCTCCACGCACCCGCGGCGCCGCTCCTCGGCAAATTCTGCATCCCCGGCCAGGGCCAAGGCACGCTCCGAGGCGGCCGACTCCAGCCATGACAGCAGTTCGGGACCGCCGGCAGGTTCCGGCGCCGCGTCGGGGTCGACATCGAGAGCCGTGGCCTCCGCCCTGGCCCTCGCCACCAGCAGGGTCAGCCTGCCCTCAAGATCGGCCACCTGGCTCACGGCCCCGGCGGCCTGTAACGCAAGCTCCCGCTCCACTGCCTCGAACCGTTCGGTTCCGAAGAGCTTCTGCAGCAGGTCCAGCCGGTCCGAAGCCTTGGACCGGAGGAACGCGGCGAAGTCCCCCTGGGGGAGCAGAACCACGCGGGTGAACTGCTCGCGGTCCATGCCGAGGAGCGCTGTGATCTCCGCCCCGGCTTCGTCATTCCGGCCGGACTTTTCCACCCACGCCCCTGCCACCCGTTCGCGCAGCAGCGTCTTGGCCTGCTGCGTGGTGAACCCGTTCCGTCCGCGGGCGCTGGGCTTGTCCCACGCCGGCGAGCGGGAAACCTCAAAACGCCTGCCCCTGGCCGTGAACTCGCAGGTCACCCGGGGTTCGACAGCCAAGTCCGCATGGTCGCTGCGCAGTCTCTTTCCGTCCTGCCGCGCGCCCGGCACGGAACCGTAGAGGGCATAGCAAATGGCATCCAGCACGCTGGTCTTACCGGCGCCGGTGGGGCCATTAAGCAGGAACAGCCCGTGCGCGCTCAGCCGGTCAAAATCGATTTCCTCGGTTCCGGCAAACGGCCCGAACGCAGAGATTTCCAGACGGTGGATCCTCACAGTGATGCCTCCTGCAGACGCACGTTCTCCAAAGCTTCGGTGAGGGCGGCCTGTTCCGCCGTGTCCGGCTCCCGGCCCCGGACGTGTTCCAGGAATCCGCAGCAGACGGCGAGGTCATCTTCCGCCTCCGCCAGCCGGCTGCTATAGCTCGCCTGCGAGGCGGCGGGTGCCCCCTCCGGCTCAAAACCGAGGACGAGCGTATCCGGGAACCTGGCGCGCAGCCGCTCCATGGCCTGGGCCGGCCGCTGGGCGTCCGTCAGGGTCACTTGGCAGTAGGCTTGCTCGGCCCAGGCGTGCTCCGGGGACTCCAGCAGCCCGTCGAGTGTCCCCCGGAGGACGGCAAGTTTCCGAGGCGCGTCCCAGAGGATCTCCTCCACGGCGGTGACCCCCGACTCGTCAACGTCAATGAGCCAGCCGCCCTTCTGGTGCTTCGCTTCGGAGAACGAGTAGGCCAGCGGCGAGCCCGAATACCGCACCTCCGCGGACAGGGACTGCCGGCCGTGCAGATGGCCAAGTGCTGTGTAGCTGAAGCCGTCGAACAGGTCCAGCGGCACCGCACCCACTCCCCCGATGCTGAGATCGCGTTCGCTGTCCGAGCTGATGCCCCCGCTGGCAAAGGTATGGGCCAGCACAACGGAATGGACAGTCCGGGATTCGCTGCGCGTGGCGACATCGGCCCTGATCCGTTCCGCGGCGGCACGGGTGACTTCGAAGTGGCTGGCGGTGTCCACTCCAAGCTGCTCGGCGACCAGCCGGGGTTCGAGCCATGGGATGCCATAAATGGCGAGTACCGAATCGGTCCCAGTGACATCAAGTGGCAGCAGGACAGGGACGTCCAGCTCCTGCAGGCGGGTGCGCAGGTGAACACCGCCCTTCTCCAGAAGCCGGGAGGCGAAGCCGAGCCGGATGGCCGAGTCGTGGTTTCCGCTGGTCAGCACCACCTGTGCCCCTGCCCCGGTGAGCCGGACCAGGGCATCGTCCAGGAGGTTGACCACATCGACGCCGGGCAGTGCCCTGTCGTAGACGTCGCCGGCGATCAGCACGACGTCGACGGAGAGTTCCCTGACGCGGGCAACCAACTGGTCGACAAAGGTGCGCTGGGCGTCCAGCATGCCGACGCCGTGGAAAGACCGGCCCAGATGCCAGTCGGAAGTGTGCAATAACCGCATATTCATAAGCTAGACGCGGGCACCGACAAAATAGCCGACCCCGCGCCTCGGCGCGTCAGGAGTCCTTGCTGCGTGGCCCGTCGAAGAAGTCGCGCGCGTCGTCGCCGCCTGCACCAGGCGCTGCGGCCGCCGGCTTTTCGACTTCTTCCTGCCCCGAGGCGCCTTCGAAGTCGTCCCCGAGCTCAGACTCGGGATCGGCGGCGTCGTCGGTGTGGTCCGCGGCGGCGGCACTGCGGCCCTGGGCGTCGGCGAACCCGCGGAAAACAAGCCCTGCGATGCCGGCACCGACGATCGGGGCCACCCAGAACAGCCACAGCTGCCCCAGCGCCCAGCTGCTGCTGAAGAGCGCAGAGGCGGTGGCCCGGGCCGGGTTGAAGGGCGCATTGCCAAGGGCCTGGCCCAGCTGCAGCAGCACGGCAAATGCCAGCCCGACTGCGAAGGGTGCGGCGGCCGCATGGTTGTTTCGGCGGGCCGTCATGCCTAGGAACACGGCCACCAGGAGGGCTGCTCCAAGCACTTCCACGAGCAGCACGCCGGCCATCGACGTCTGGATCACGGAGTGCTCGCCGAAGCCGGCGGTGACCGTGTCGAAGGCCGTGCGCGCGTCCTGGATGTTGGGCACCGTGCGGAGGACGCCGAACAAGGCGAGCGCGCCCGCCGCCGCGCCGACCAGCTGCGCGCCGATGTAGGCAGCGGCAGCGGCGATGCCGATCCTGCCAGCGACGAGGTTGCCCAGGGTGATGGCCGGGTTGAAGTGCCCGCCAGAGATGTAAGCGAAGGCCAGCATCGCCGCTGTCACGGCAAGGCCTCCGGCGAGGGCGCCGGGCAGCGGGTTTGACTGCGGCAGGGTGAAGAGCGGGACGCCCAGCCCAGCGACCACCAGAAAGAGTGTTCCGAACGCCTCCGCTCCGAGCCTGGACAGGAGTCCAGGCCGGAATCCGTTGTCTCCGGCGGAATGCCGGTCATCGGTCGGGGGGACGGACACAGGGGTGCTCATGGGGGATTCCTTCGGTTTCTGTAGCGGGAATGCCGCTCGCTTCGGGAGCTGGCCCCAGCAGTCTGGCAGCAAAGTCTGGACGGTTGCTGAATCCGAGCTTATCGTCCGGCGTCCGGTCCCCCGGCATTGCGAGTTTGATATCAGTGCACACTCCGGCGCAACGGCGGTCAACACCACAGCGTCCGGAATCACGAAGGCGGGACAGCTCCGGCGGGAAGGTAAATTTGCCTGCATGAGCAATGTTCCCGGCACCGTTCCGTCCCCCGAGTCCCGCATCCATGGCTGCCTGCTCGGCGGCGCCCTGGGCGACTCGCTCGGCTACGCCGTCGAGTTCGATCCCATAGACGAGATCCGGCGCCGTTTCGGCGCCGCCGGACTCCGCGATTTTTCAGCGCTCGACGGCGGGACCCACTTCTCGGACGACACCCAGATGACGCTGTACACAGTCGACGGCATCGTGGAGGCCCTGGAGTGGGCCAACTCCGGGGTGGGCGCCGACGCCAACGCCTGCGTGTGGCTTGCCTACCTGCGCTGGCTGGACACCCAGGGAGTCCCGGTGCCCGAATCCGCGCCGCGGCCGCAGTCGCGCTGGATTGACGGCCAGGAGGTGCTGCGGCACCGGCGGGCACCCGGCAACGCCTGCCTGAGCGGGCTGGCCACCGGCGAAATGGGAACGGTCTTTCGGCCGGTCAATCCGGATTCGAAGGGCTGCGGAACCGTCATGCGATCCGCGCCGTTCGGCCTGGTGCCGCACATTCCGGCGGAGTCCGTGTACAAATTGAGCGCCGACGCGGCATCGCTCACCCATGGGCATCCCTCCGCCCGGCAGAGCGCCGGCGCTTTCAGCCTGGTCATCCATTCCCTTGTGCAGGGCAGCGGCCTGGCCGAGGCAGCACAGGCCGCCCTTGACCGTGTGCTGGGTGATAACGAGGTGGCGCCCGAACTCCGCGAGCGGCTGGGAGCCGCGGTCCGCCTCGCCGGAGAAGCAGGTCTTGCCGGCGCCGCCTCCATACTCAGCCCGGAGGATCTGGTCCGTGAACTGGGTGAGGGCTGGGTGGCTGAGGAGGCTCTCGCCGTCGGCCTGTACTCGGTCCTGGCCACTGCCCGCCTGGCACACGGAGACAGCGCAGAGGGAGATGGCGCGCCCGGTCCGGTGGAGCATTTCAAGGCGGCGATCGCCGTGGCCATCAATCACAGCGGCGACAGCGATTCCACCGGCTCCATCGCGGGCAACATCCTGGGTGCGTACTACGGCACGGACTGCCTGCCGGCGGACTGGCTTGAGGCACTCGAGGCCCCCGAAGTGATCCGTGGGATGGCCAGACAGCTGGTTGCCGTCACGTCCGGCTGAGCGAAACGTTGTTGCACGCTTCGCAGACATCCTCGGGGATGAGTCCTCGGCGCTGCAGCAGGCCGAAGATGGCACAGCCAAGGCAGAACCCGGCGAAGGCCTCCAGCGAGGCGGCAACAACCAGCACAGCCAGCAAAATCCACGCGGCGGGCGCCAGGCCGGCGGCCAGCAGGACGGCGGCCGTCGTGGACATCGCGGCGCCGATCCCCTGGGCGAAACGCTTGGGCGGCCCGGGCACCAGCTTGACCCGTCCCAGCCGCGGAGCGAGGACCCTGACAGAAAGCAGGGCGAGCGGGGAGATCCTCGGGCCGAACAGCACGCGCAGCCAAAAACCGGCGGCAATGACCGCCAGGCCCCAGCCGAAGCCGGTGAGCAGCGTCGCGGCAGCCAGCAGGACCACCAGCCCGGCGGTGATGCGGGCGGCGTATTCGTTGACCGGGTTGGGAAAGTCGAACAAGGAACCCGGCCGGCCCTTACTGCGCGTTTCGCCCTGACTACCGTGACTGCCGAACATGCCCAGTTCGCCCGATGTGCTCAATTTGCCTGGTTCGCCTCGTTTGCCCATGGGGCAAGGCTAGGGAGCGGCGGCGGCGCCGGGAAGTTTATTGCGCCATGTGTACGGGCGCGCCGCCCTCAGACGCGCTATCAGATCCTGCGTCCTTTTTCACGACGCGCCATCAGATCCTGTCGGTTTTCCGACGACGCTTCCTCAGGCCCTGTCGCCTTTCAGACGACCCTTCCTCCCTTGAAGCCGGTCCATATCGGGTTGCTGGTGGTCCCCCAAGACGAGGAAGCGTTCGAAGAAACGCTGCAGGACGTGAAAGAGCGTTTGAGGGAAACCAGCGAGACGTGAGGAAGCGTTTGAGCAAAACCTGCCGGACGTGAGGAAGGGGCAGTTGGCGGCGGTGGCCGGGAGCTTTATTGCGCCATGTATTCAGGGGCGCCGTGTACGGGCGCGCCGCCCACCATCTGCAGGAACTCCCCTTCGGAGATCACCTCGATGGCCTGGCCGCGGTCGTGCAGTTCCAGCACTCGTTTGGCCTTGCCGGTGAGCCGGCCGGAGCGCAGGTCGCCGGCCACGAAGCCGTCGCCCACCACGAGGACGCTGGTCCGTGCCGTGACGCGGCTTTCCGGCCGCGCCCCCCAGTTCCGCGGACCGTGTCTTCGCCTCGGGCCGCGGCATCCCGAGTTGACCAGTGAACACGACGGTCTGGCCGAACAGCGGGTTCCCGGGTTCGGCGTCGGGATTCGGCTCTGGATTCGACCCTTCCTCGGGCCACCCGCTGCGGAACGGCCGGACCACCCTTTCAGCACTGGCGCCGCCCGCGGCGGCGAGGGCTGAGACGGTCGCCTTGGAAAGCTCAGCGCTGGACGGATCGAACGCTGCCTGTTGCGGTATGGACAGCCCCAGCGAAAGGTAGAGCTCGGCGATACTGTTGGCCCGGTTGCGCCCCGCGATGTCGATGAGGATGCCGGCACACGCCCGGGCGTCCTCGGCGGCATCGTGGTGGTTCACGAGCGGCACGCCAGCCTCCTCGGCGGCAAAGGGCAGGGAATTTGAAACCAGGGAGTAGCACCGCCGGGAGAGCATCACAGTGCACACGTAGTCGTAGGCCGGACCGGGAAGCCCCGAGACTTCCAGCCCGGAGCGGATGACGCCGAGGTCGAAGGCGGCGTTGTGGGCCGCGAGGATGTCGCCGCCGATGAACGCGCCGATCTCCGGGAACAGCTCCCCAAAGCGGGGCCGGCCGGCCACCTGTTCGGGCCGGATGCCGTGGACGCGGACGTTGTGATAGTCGAACGAGTCGTGGTTTTCCGGCGGCCGCATCAGCCACGAGGCCTCCTCGACGATGACGCCGCCACGGACCTTGGTGAGGCCAACGGCGCACGGCGAACCGCGGAAGCCGTTGGCGGTCTCGAAGTCGATCGCCGTAAAGTCCAAACCCACGGGGACAACTGTAGCCCGGCGGCGGCCCGGAGCCCGTCAAGTACCCTTGAAACGTGAACTTTAATGCATTGAGCGACTTTGCCGTGCCCGCGCTGGGTGGCGCCGGCCCCGTCCAGCCGCATCTGGCATCATTCCTGCCCGATTGGCTCAACCCCCAGGTCTTCCTCGCCGACCCGGCCCTTGCCCCGTGGGTTGTTCTGCTGGTGTGCGGAATTATCTTTGCCGAAACCGGACTGCTGATCGGGTTCTTCCTGCCCGGCGATTCCATGCTGTTTACGGCGGGCCTGCTCGTGGCCACGGACACGATCAAATTCAATATCTGGCTCTTCGCCGCGCTGATTATCGTGTCCGCCATCATCGGCAACCAGACGGGCTATCTCATCGGGTCCAAGGCGGGCCCGGCCATCTTCAACAAGCCGGACTCCAGGCTTTTCAAGCATGAGAACGTTGACAGTGCTCACAAGTTCTTCGAAAAGCACGGCGGCAAGGCCCTGATCCTGGCTCGCTTTGTGCCCATCATCCGTACCTTCGTCCCCGTCATCGTGGGCGTTGCCCAGATGGACAAGCGGAAGTTCTTCCTCTTCAACGTCATCGGCGCCCTCCTCTGGGGCGGTGGCGTGACGCTTCTCGGCTACGTGCTGGGCGACAAGATTCCGTGGGTGCGGGAAAACCTGGACATCATTTTCATCGCCATTGTCCTGCTCTCGGTAATCCCTGTCGGCATTGAAGTTCTGCGCGGCATGACCGCCAAGCGTGAGGCCGCGGCCTTCGGGACGGACCCGGTGGAGGAGTTCATCGAGGAGCACGAGCCCGAGGCCGAGCGCAAAACCAACCTCGACTGACCGGCCCTCCGGCACACCTTCCTAACGAGCCGGAACCTCTAAGCGCGGAAAAGGCACCTCAGAACTGAGGTGCCTTTTCTGTTCGGGGAATCACCGCAGGGCCTCGACGATCGAGGGAAGCAGCGCACGGAACGCCAGGCCCCGGTGGCTGATGGCGTTTTTCTCCTCCGGGCTGAGCTCGGCGCAGCTGCGGTCCAGGCCAAGGGGTTCCAGGACGGGGTCATAGCCGAACCCGCCTTCACCGCGCGGCTCACGCAGCAGCGTGCCGGCCAGCTGGCCGTACTCCACCACTTCGCGGGCCCCGTCCGCGAATGCCGACGCCGGTACGGCAAGGGCCGCCGCGCACACGAAGGCGGCACCGCGGTGGCCGTCCGGCACGTCCGCCAGCTGGGCCAGCAGCAGGTGCAGGTTGGCGTCGTCGTCGCCGTGCCGGCCGGCCCAGCGCGCGGAGAAGATCCCCGGCGCGCCGCCCAGGACATCCACTGACAGCCCGGAGTCGTCGGCGATGGCCACCAGGCCCGTCGCCTCGGCCACCGCCCGTGCCTTCAGCAGCGAGTTTTCCGCAAAGGTCACACCGGTTTCCGCGACGTCGGGGGCTCCGACGGCGGCCGCGTCCACCACCTGGGTGTCGACGTCGAGCCCCGGGATCTGCCCGCGCAGCAGCTCACGCAGCTCCCGCAGTTTCCCGGCATTGCGCGTGGCCAGCACCAGCCGGGGTGCCGCCTCAGTTGCGGACACGCCGCTCACGGAGCTGTTCCCACTCACGGAGCCTCGGCCAGGGTTTCGCGCTGGATCGCGGCCAGCTGTTCCGTGCCCAGCAGTGCCAGGTCCAGCAGCTTGTTGAGCTCGTCGCGGTCGAAGGGGGCGCCCTCGGCCGTGCCCTGGACCTCCACGAACTTGCCGGAGCCGGTCACCACGACGTTCATGTCGGTTTCGGCCCGCACATCCTCGATGTACGGCAGGTCCAGCATGGGGATGCCGTCGATGATCCCCACGGACACGGCGGCGATGGTGTCCACCAGCGGCTGGGCGTTGCGGGCGATCATCTTGTTCTCGCGGGCAAAGCGGATGGCCTCGGCGAGCGCCACGTAGGCGCCGGTGATGGCCGCTGTCCGGGTTCCGCCGTCGGCCTGCAGGACATCGCAGTCCAGCACGATGGTGTTCTCCCCCAGGGCCTTGGTATCGATGATCGACCGCAGCGAGCGCCCGATCAGGCGGGAGATCTCATGGGTGCGGCCGCCGATCTTGCCTTTGACGGACTCGCGGTCCGAGCGGGTGTTCGTGGCACGCGGAAGCATGGCGTATTCGGCGGTTACCCAGCCGCGGCCTTCGCCCTTGAGCCAGCGCGGAACACCTTCTGTGAGGGAAGCGGTGCACAGGACCCGGGTGTTGCCGAACTCGATGAGGGCCGATCCCTCGGCCTGCTTGGACCAGCCGCGGGTGATGCTGATGGGCCGGAGCTGGTCCGGGGTGCGGCCGTCGGCACGGATGACGGGGGCAGTGGTTGCTTCGGAAGTCATGCCTTTAGCTTATCGATTTATCGGGCTGCACCCGGCCGCCCCAGGAAGCTGCTCAGACGGTGTAGTGCACGCCCGCCACGGCCACGGCCACGTCACCGGCGAAGGCCGGACGCGCCTCGGCCATGACCTTGGTCTGCGAGGTCCACACCGGAATGTGGGTCAGGAGAAGGCGGCGGGCGCCGGCGGCCGTGGCTGCCTCAGCGGCCCGTTTGCCGGTCAGATGGACGTCCTTGATGCCGTCGTCACGGCCCTCCTCGAAGGCCGCCTCGCAGAGGAAAAGGTCGGCGTCCTTGGCCGCCTCCTCCAGGCCGCGGCACGAATCCGTGTCGCCTGAATAGGTCAGTACGCGGGTCGCGGCGTTCCCGGCGGCGTCCGGCTCGGTCACCTCCACGCGGAGCGCATAGGCCTCCTCCACCGGGTGGTTCACGGCGAAGGGCGTGACGGTGAAGGGGCCGACGGTGACGGAATGGCGCTCGGTCCAGTTCGTGAAGTCGAACTCCTCGTGCATCCCCGGATCCAGGTCCAGCCCGTAGGCAGTTGCCATCCTGTCGGCGGTGGCGGCCGGGCCCCAGACGGGGATCCTTCCCCGGTCCCAGCCGCCGGGCTTCCAGCGCACTGCCACGTGCAGGCCGCAGAGGTCCATGCAGTGATCGGGGTGCAGGTGGGTGAGGAAAATCGCGTCGATGTCCTCGAGGTCGGTGTACCGCTGGATGGCCCCCAGGGCCCCGCTGCCGAGATCCATGACCACCTTCCACACGCGTTCGCCGTCGTTGGCGGTCAGCAGGTAGCAGGAGGCGGGCGATCCGGGGCCGGGAAATGAGCCGGTGCAACCGACGATGGTGAGCTTCACAGGAACGACCCCCGGGTGGCTGCTCCGCTGCCGGCGGCCTGCCCCACGAAGTTGGAGATGCGCGGGCGGGCGGCCGCGTTCCGTGCGGCGGCGATCATTTCGGGGGTGATCCGCGCCAGGCTGCCCGTGGGGTACTGCGCCGCGACGTGGTCAACGTGCTTGACGCTGAGCACCTCCGGTCCGAGGAACCTGCGGGCCAGCGCTTCGAACTGGCCCGGATCGCCGGTGGCGATGAAGCTGTGCTCCGGCGGCGCCGGGTCCGTCCGTTCGAGGCCGTTGCTGGCCAGCGCCCGGTAAACGTCCTTGGCGGTTTCCTCGGCGCTGGAGACCAGCGTGACGTCCTCGCCCATGACGTAGGAGATCACGCCGGTCAGGAGCGGATAGTGCGTGCAGCCCAGCACCACGGTGTCCACGCCCGCGGCTTTCAGCGGCTCAAGGTACTCGCGGGCGACGTCGAGCAGTTCCGGCCCCGTGGTGATGCCGGCCTCCACGTACGGCACGAATGCAGGGCAGGCCACGGAGGTGATCGCCAGGTCAGGCGCCGCGGCGAAGGTGTCCTCGTAGGCCCGTGAGCCCACGGTGGCGGAGGTGCCGATTACGCCCACCCGCCCGCTGCGGGTGGCAGCGACGGCGCGGCGCACGGCCGGCTGGATCACCTCGATGACGGGAATGCCGTAACGCGCCGTGTAGCGCTCGCGTGCGTCGCGGAGCACCGCGGCCGACGCCGAGTTGCAGGCTATGGTGAGCAGCTTGACGCCGGAGTCCACGAGTTCGTCCATGACGCCGAGGGCGTTGGCACGCACCTCCGCGATGGGCAGCGGCCCGTACGGGCCGTGGGCGGTGTCGCCGACGTAGAGGATGGATTCGTTCGGCAGCTGGTCGATGATCGACCGCGCCACCGTGAGGCCGCCGACCCCGGAGTCGAAGACGCCGATCGGCAGCGATCCTACATTTACGCCGTCGGCCGTTGCGGACTCCGCTGCAGCTCCCGCTGCCGGGTCCATGCTCGATGCTGAAGTCATGATTATTTGAGGATAGGTCTTCCCGTGAGGTGCGGCCATCACTTGTGGCGGGCGACTCATGTCGAATTTGTCACATCCGGCGGCGGGAACGGCTGACCGTGGGACCCGCCCAGTGGCGGAAAGGTTCACCGCCGGAACAGCTCAGGCCCGCGTGTCCAGTGACTGCAGCATCGCCTGCACGAGGGACTCCTGCAGCCACGTGGTGAAGTTGTAGACGAGCGCGAGGTAGCTTTCCACGTCCTCGGCCTGGGACCAGTCCTGCATCTGGTGGACGTGGTCCGCGTCCGCCTCGTCCCGGATGTCGAGCCGCTCGGCGAGCACCAGCCGCACGTCGTTGAGCGCGGTGGACCAGTGCCGGGCATCAGCCGGCGTCAGGACGAGTTCGTCCTTGTCCAGTCCCAGCGCGGCGGCGCGCAGCGCGCCGATTTTGCTTTCCCGCAGAGAGCGTTCGGTGAGCTGGCGGAACTCAAGCGAGGCCGCGGCGTCGTCCTTCACAGCGTTGGGCAGCAGCCGGCGGAGGGCGCGGTCCGACGGTTCCCGGACCTCCATGTCCAGTCCGATCATCGCGGCGAGCGGATCCTCGGAGCCGCGGTCCGCAGGCTCCAGCATGGAGATGACATCGGCGAACAGGCTGCGCAGCAGTTCCCTCTCGGCCGGTTCCAGGAAACCGGAGATGCCTTTGAGTCCGTATTTGAAAGCCTTAGCCACGTTTTCCCTTGCCCTTGCCCGGGCCGCGTTTGCCGCCCCCGCTGTCTCCGCCGGTGGCCTTCTCGACGGTGGCCCACAGGCCGAACCCGTGCATCGCGACCGCGTGCTGCTCCACCTGTTCCTTGCTGCCGTGGGCAACGATGGACCGGCCCTTCCTGTGGACCTCAAGCATCAGCTTGTTGGCTTTGGTTTCCGGGTACCCGAAGTAGCTCTGGAACACGTAGCTGACGTAGCTCATGAGATTGACGGGGTCATTCCAGACGACAAGGTTCCAAGGGACATCCGGGGCCGTCAGGGCGTCGGTGGACACCGCCGTTCCGGTCTGGGTGCTCTCCTGGGTGTCAGGGCCGAGCGCAACGCTTAAGGTCATCTGTCCATTCTATGGCGATGCCGGGCCCGCGCCGGCGAGGGCCCCGCGGCGAAGCGAAGCGAGACGTGGGAGCCGGTGGTGGGCCCACGCCGGCGAGGGCCCCGCGGCGAAGCGAAGCGAGACGTGGGAGCCGGTGGGGACTAGAGTGATTTTTGTGAGTAACTCCGCCGGCTGGGAGCAGCCCCGCACGTCCCTGTTCACCGACCATTACGAGCTGACCATGCTGCAGGGGGCCCTCCATTCCGGCGCCGCGCACCGCAAGGCCGTGTTCGAGGCGTTCGCACGCCGGCTCCCGGACGGGCGCCGCTACGGAATTGTCGGCGGTACGGGCAGGCTGCTCGAAGGCATCATGGCGTTCCGGTTCGGCGACGCGGAGCTCGACTTCCTGGCACGCACCGGCGTGGTTAACAAGGAGACGCTCGACTACCTGGCCGACTTCCGCTTCACCGGCGACATCTGGGGTTACGCCGAGGGCGAGGCGTACTTCCCCAACTCCCCCATCCTGATCGTGGAATCAACGTTCGCCGAGGCGTGCATCCTGGAAACCTACGTCCTGTCCGTCCTCAACCACGACAGCGCCATTGCCTCGGCGGCATCGCGCATGGTGATGGCGGCCGGCCAGCGGCCCTGCATCGAGATGGGGTCCCGGCGGACCCAGGAGGAGTCAGCCACGGCCGCCGCGCGTGCCGCCGTCATCGCCGGGTTCGACAGCACCTCAAACCTCGAGGCCGGGCTCCGGTACGGGCTCAAGACGGTGGGCACCGCCGCCCACTCCTTCACGCTGCTCCACGACACCGAGCGGGACGCCTTTGAGGCGCAGGTTGCCTCCCTGGGGGCCGGCACCTCGCTGCTGGTGGACACGTACGACGTCGAGACCGCCGTCCGTACGGCCGTTGACATCGCCGGGGACAAGTTGGGCGCCGTGCGGCTGGACTCCGGAGACCTGGTGGAGCAGGCGCAGTGGGTCCGGCAGCTGCTGGATGACCTGGGCAACGAGCGCACCCGCATCACGGTGACCTCGGACCTGGATGAATACGCCATTGCGGCCCTGCAGTCCGCCCCCGTCGACTCCTACGGGGTGGGCACTTCCCTCGTGACCGGTTCCGGTGCACCCACCGCCAGCATGGTCTACAAGCTGGTCAGCCGGACCAACGACGCCGGAGAGTTTGTTTCGGTGGCCAAGGCCGCCAAGAACAAGACGAGCAAGGGCGGGCGCAAGTACGCCCTCCGCCGGCTCAACGACAACGGTACAGCCACGCAGGAGCTCATCGGCGTGGGCCACCGGCCGGCGGACGACGGCAATGACCGTACGCTGCTGCAGCAGTTCATCAAGAACGGCGAGCTCCTGCCCGGCTGGACCGGCCACGAAGGCGTCCTGCGCGCCCGGCAGCGCCACGCCGACTCCATGGCCGAACTGCCCTCGGTAGTCCACCGCTTGCACCGCGGCGAGCCGGCTATTCCGACGCTCTATGAGGACAACTGATGGGAACTGAGGAGAACTGATGGCACGGGCACTCATCATCGTCGACGTCCAGAACGATTTCTGCGAGGGCGGCGCGCTGCCGGTGGAGGGCGGGGCCTCCGTGGCCGGGGCCATCAGCGAGTACGTCGAGAACCACCACGGCCAGTTCGACCACATCGTGGCCACACAGGACTGGCACATCGACCCGGGCGCCCATTTCTCGGAAGCGCCGGACTTCAAGGACACCTGGCCGCCGCACTGCGTGGCCGGGAGCCAGGGCGCCGAGCTGCACCCGGAACTCGACACCGAACACATCCAGGCCTACTTCCACAAGGGCCTGTATACCGCTGCCTATTCCGGGTTCGAAGGCCTGCTGGCACCGGAGGACGCCGTCCCCACCGGCGAGCGGCAGCCCGGTTCCCTGCCCGGAGCCGCCGACCCCGGCTACGCCCCTGAGGAAGACGCAATCGGCCTCGACGACTGGCTCCAGAGCCACGACGTGGAGGACGTCGTGGTGGTGGGCCTCGCCACCGACCACTGCGTCATGGCGACGTCACTGGATGCCGTCCAGGCCGGCTACGCCGTCACCGTGATTAAGCGGCTGACGGCGGGCATCGCCGATGACCTCGACGACACCTACGCCGAAATGGAGCTGGGCGGCGTAGACCTCGAGTAGGTTCGCGCCGGCCTGCCTACTTCAGGCGGGCTAAGTTCTGCCGATGAACCAGTCCTGGAGCTTTTTGAGCCTGGACTGAAGCTGCTCCTCGTTCGCCTGTGCCACCGGAGGGCCGCCGCAGACGGTCCGCAGCTTCGTGTGCACCACGCCATGCGGTGTGCCCGTCCGTGCGGACCAGGCCGCCACGTTCTTCGCCAGCTCGTTCCGCAGGTCCATCAGCATCCGGTGGTCGGGTACCGCGGGGGCGGCGGGCGCTGCAGCAGGGCCCTGGCGTTTCTTGCGGCCCTGCTGCTCGTGCTGGCGCTGGCGCAACAGCATGCCCACCTGCTCGGCGTCCAGCAGGCCCGGGATGCCGAGGAAGTCGAGTTCATCTTCGGAGCCGATGTCGCCTCCGGTGCCGAACTCGCCGCCGTCGAACAGCACGCGGTCGAACGACGCCTGCGAGTCCAGCGCCTCAAACTTGCCCTTGGTCAGGCTGTCCGACGCCTTCTCCTCGCGGTTCGCCTCGTCCATCAGCGACTCTTCGAGGTCCATCAGGCCGTCCCCGTCATCGTTCTGCGGCCGGTCCAGGGCATGGTCACGTTCGGCTTCCATGCTGTTGGCCAGCGCCATCAGCGGGGGAACGGACGGCAGGAAGACCGAGGCCGTCTCGCCCCGTTTCCGGGAACGCACAAAGCGGCCCACTGCCTGGGCGAAGAACAAGGGCGTGGAGGTTGACGTGGCGTAGACGCCCACCGAAAGGCGCGGCACGTCCACGCCTTCGGACACCATGCGCACGGCAACCATCCAGCGCTGGTTGCCCGCGCTGAACTCCTCAATCTTGTTGGAGGCCTTCGCGTCATCGGACAGGATCACCGTCGGCGACTCGCCCGTGATCTTCTTGAGCTGGCCGGCGTACGCCCGGGCGTCCTCGTGGTCGGTGGCGATCACCAGGCCGCCGGCGTCGGGAACGGACCGCCGGACCTCGCTGAGCCGCTTGTCCGCTCCGGCCAGGACGGCGGGAATCCACTCCCCCGCGGGGTTCAGGGCCGTCCGCCACGCCTGCGACGTGATGTCCTTCGTGACCGCGGCCTCGCCGAGGGAGGCGGCCATCTCGTCACCGGCGCTGGTGCGCCAGCGCATCTGCCCGGAATATGCCATGAAGATGACCGGGCGCACCACGTGGTCACGCAGCGCATTGCCGTAGCCGTAGGTGTAGTCAGACTTGGAGCGCCGGATGCCCTCGCGGTCCTCGGTGTACTCCACGAATGGAATGGGCGAGGTGTCCGACCGGAACGGCGTACCGGTCAGGGACAGCCGCCGGGCAGCGGGGTCGAAGGCCTCGCGGAGACCGTCGCCCCAGGACAGCGCCTCGCCGCCGTGGTGGATTTCATCAAGGATCACCAGGGTGCGGGCGGCTTCGGTCTTGGCCCGGTGCAGCATGGGCTTGCTGGCCACCTGCGCATAGGTCACGGCCACGCCAATGAACCCGCGGCCGTGCTGGCCGTCGGAATTCTTGAAGTTGGGGTCAATCGCGATGCCGACGCGCGCGGCAGCGTCAGCCCACTGCCGCTTCAGGTGGTCCGTGGGCGCCACGATGGTCACGCGGTTGACCGTGCCGGCCTCGATGAGCATGGAGGCCACCCTGAGCGCAAAGGTGGTTTTGCCGGCGCCGGGGGTGGCCACTGCCATGAAGTCGCGGGGAGCCCTGCTGAAGTAAAGGTCCAGGGCTTCCTGCTGCCAGGCACGGAGCTTCTGGGCGGTTCCCCAGGCTGCACGTTCCGGATAAGCCGGAGGCAGGGTGGGTCCGCCGAAGAGTGTCTCCGTCACTACTTGTTGTTGCCTGAGTCTCCGCCGGACCCCTTGCCGCCGTCGTTGCCCGGGCGGAGGCCGTCATAGACCTCTTTGCACTCGGGGCAAACCGGGAACTTCTGCGGATCCCGTCCAGGCGTCCAGACCTTGCCGCACAGCGCGATGACCGGTTCACCCGTCAACGCGGACTCCATGATCTTTTCCTTGCGCACGTAGTGCGAGAAGCGCTCACGGTCGCCGGGCTCCACTTCCTGGCGCAGTTCCTCGCGCTCAATGGTTGCGGTGGACGATCCGGCTCCGGAAAGCTCACGCATGGGGTCGTTGTCGAGAGGATCCGTCATGCTACTCATGGCATCCATCTTAGCCGTTCCGGACGGGCGCCCGCGGGACGACCCGGGCGCAGGTTCCTGTCAGAGCCCCTGCCACGCAGGTTTGTGGTCAAAGGTGTGCCGGTAGTAGTCGGCGAGCTTCAGTGACGACGCGGCCGCCTCGTCCACCACGATGGAGGCATGGGGGTGCAACTGCAGGACAGAGGCAGGACAGATCGCGGCAAGGGGCCCCTCCACAAGGTCGTGGACGGCCTGCGCCTTCTGCGCTCCCGTGGCCAGCAGGATCGCGTGCCGTGACTCGAGGATGGTGCCCAGGCCCTGGGTCACCACGTGGTGCGGAACTTCTTCAAGGCTGCTGAAGAAGCGGGCGTTGTCGCGCCGGGTCTGCTCGATGAGCGACTTGATCCGGGTGCGGGATGCCAGCGATGAACCCGGCTCATTGAAGCCGATGTGCCCGTCGGTGCCCAGGCCCAGAAGCTGCAGGTCGATGCCGCCGCGCTCCCTGATCCGGTCCTCGTAGGCCCGGCAGGCTGCCGGGATGTCGGCAGCGCTTCCGTCGGGTCCGAGGACGTTCCCGGGGTCGATGTTGACCCGGTTCGCGAAATCGCGGCGGATCACCTCCCGGTAGGACTCGGGGTGTCCGGGTTCGAGCCCGACGTACTCATCCAGGGTGAACCCGGAGGCGCGGCTGAAGTCCAGGCCGGCCTGCTCGTGGCGCCGGGCAAGTTCGTCGTAGACCGGCAGCGGCGACGATCCCGTGGCAAGCCCCAGCACTGCGTCGGGCTTGCTCCGCAGCAGGCTTTCCACCGCATCCGCCACGAGGGAGGCGATCTGCTTGCCTCCCGGAAGTATGACGACTTCCATTTCCGGCCTTTCTCTCGGCTGTCCTGCTAGTGAACCACGGCGGGTCCCCGCCCGGCAGATGCATCTGGCCGTTCAGTGCGATCAGCGGTTGGATGGTCTCAGCGGTTGACCGTGACCTGGGCCAGGAGCTCCGGGCCTCGGGCATCAAGCCAGCGCCCGCCCACCCGGACCCCCACAATGAACAGGGCCGCGCCGAGGACGGGGCCAAACGCCAGGTTGATCCACCCGAACAGCGGGTCACCGGTGAGCATGTGCGCCAGGACCAGGCCGGCCTCCGGGAGGACCAGGACCACGAGGACACCCATTCCGCCAAACTGGACGGCAAGGGTCTGCCCCACGTTGCCCGGCGGCTTCTTGAACGGGCTGTCGCCGGGAAGGGGCACGGCAATCGTGTACCGGGCGGACACCACGGAGGACAGGCCCAGCCCGGTCAGCAGCACTCCCACGGATATTCCCAGGATTGAGGGCCACCATGCCCAGTCCCCCGTGATGAAGAACGGCACGCTGGCGAGGACCAGCACGGCCGGCAGCGCAAACGCCAGGCATGCCAGCGCGCGCCCCAGCCGGTCATGGACACCCCGGACGCCGGCGGCCAGGTGCAGGGCAAAGGCGGTGTTGTCGTACGACACATCCCCCGAGATGGACCACGCCAGGAGGAACGCGGTAAGCGGCCCGGTGATCATCAGGACGCCGTAGTCATTGGTCTGGCTGGCTTGGAAAGCCAGGACGACCGGCAGCAACGGAATGACCACCAGCGAGCCTGAGTACCGGGGATCACGGAACCAGTAGGTCAGTGCCCGTGCCGTGACGGCACCGGCGGGAGTGCCGGGCAGGAGCGCGAAGAGCCCCAGGCGCCCGCCCTTCCGCCGGCTGCTCCCAGCATAGGGCGGCGTGACCAGCGCACGTTCGAGCAGCAGCTTCCAGCACCAGGAAAGCCCGGCAAGCGTCGCCACGGCGATGAGCAGCTTGAGTCCTGCCGTGCCCGCCTGACCCCTTTCGAGGTCGCCGCCCAGTGACCAGGCGGCCCCCAGCGGCGTCCAGGAGATCCTGCCGGCCAGCCCGGACAGGAAGGCCCCTGAACCCGCCATCCCCTGGAAGATGCCGGCGGTGATGGGGCCGAGCAGGACCAGGGGAACCATGAAGGCAATCCCGCTGACGTCCTTGAAGCGCCGGGAGGCAGCCAGGCTTGCCGTGGCTGTCGTGACGACGCGGGAGAACACCACACAGGTGAGCACGCCCAAAAGGGCTCCGACCAGTGCGCCCACGGCTGGCAGCATCCCGCGCGACCAGGTGACCACGGTGCCCAGGGCGACCAGCAAAGTGGCCAGCCCCGGGAGCCCGATGAGGCCGCCGAGTGCGAGCCCGGCTAGCAGCTGCGGCATGGGCACGGCCGACGTCGTGAACCGGGCCGGGTCAAGCGTCATGTCCACGGCCGAGGCAATGACAGGCACAATCCCCCAGCCCAGAAGCGCGGCTGAGCCGCCGAGTACCACCACGGTCTGGGCCAGGCCCGGATCCTCCTGCCGGAGGAGGACCAGCAGCACCATGCACATGCCCACGATGCCCAGCGCATACAGTCCGCCGAAGGCCAGCCCCACCAGCTGCCATGGGCTGCGCCGCAGGCCGTTCCGCAGCAGCGTGAGCTTCAGCCTCAGAAGGTGCGCAACCATTCGAGCCCCTCCGTCTGGCTCCTGCCGCCCACAAGCTGCACGAACCTCTCTTCCAGGCTCGCGCCGGCCCGCACCTGGTCCACCGTTCCGGCGGCCAGGATCCTGCCCCCGGCAATCACGGCGACGTGGTCGCACATCCGCTGCACGAGGTCCATCACGTGGCTGGACACGATCACGGTACCGCCCGTGGCCACGTACCTCTCCAGGATGTCCCTGATGTTGGCGGCGGAGACGGGATCCACGGATTCGAAGGGCTCATCCAGCACGAGGACCTTCGGAGCATGGATCAGCGCGGAGGCCAGCGCGATCTTCTTGGTCATGCCGGCGGAGTAATCCACCACGAGGGTCCCCGCGTCCTGGCTGAGGTCCAAGGCTGCGAGCAACTCCCCCACCCGGGCAGCCACCACGGCACGGTCCATGCCCCGGAGCAGCCCGGCGTAAGTGACCAGCTGCTCACCGCTGAGCCGGTCAAAGAGCCGCACCCCGTCGGGCAGGATGCCCATCAGCTTCTTGGCTTCCAGCGGCTGCGCCCAGACGTCCACCCCGTGGACCACCGCCGTTCCGAAGTCCGGGCGGAGCAGGCCCGTCGCCATGGACAGGGTGGTGGTCTTGCCGGCACCGTTGGGTCCGACAATGCCGAAGAACGAACCGGCGGGAACGTCGAGGCTGATGCCGTCCACCGCGATCTTGGTGCCGAAGCGCTTGGCAAGCCCCCTGATCGAGAGGGCTGTTAAGGGAGTGCTCATGCACTTACCCTAGTCTTGGCCTGCCGCCGGGGGGATCCTCCGGAAGGAGTAGAAACCTGCTGACCCGGCACGCCCAAAAAGCTGTCAGAACGTGTGGCGCGGCACGGCCCGTTCGTACTGCGGCGCCCAGCGCAGGTCGTGGCCAAGTTCAAAGGCGGCCCGCAGCCACCAGTGCGGATCCCGCAGTGCCGCCCGGGCGATGAAGACGCCGTCGGCCTGACCGGTGGCCACTACGTGTTCGGCCTGCCCGGGGGAGGTCAGCAGCCCGACAGTGCCGGTGGCGACTCCTGTTTCGCGGCGGATCCGGGCTGCGAACTCCGTCTGGTAGCCCGGTCCGGGCTGTATCTGCTGGTGCGCCACGGCCCCGCCGCTGGACACGTCCACCAGGTCCACTCCCCGCTGCGCGGCCTGCGCGGCCAGGCTGACCGAGTCCTCGACGCCGATCCCGCCCTCCGCCCAGTCGGTTGCCGAGATGCGAAGCAGCAGCGGCATGGACTCCGGGATGACATTGCGGACCGCGTCGATGACAGCCAGGGTCAGCCGGTTACGTCCCTCCGCATCGCCTCCCCAGGCGTCCGTGCGGCCGTTGATCAGCGGGCTTTGGAACTGGTGCAGAAGGTAGCCGTGGGCGCCGTGCAGCTCGATGGTGTCAAAGCCGATGTCCACGGCGCGGGTCGCTGCGGCGGCAAAATCCGCGATGACGCGCTTGATGTCATCCTCTGTCATGGCCGCGGGCGGCGCGTAGCCGTCGAACGCCTCGGCGCCCGGACCCACGGTCTCCCAGCCGCCGTCGGACGCCGGAACCGATCCGCTCCGGCCGGAAAACGGCCAGTACGTGGACGCCTTCCGTCCGGCATGGGCGAGCTGGGCACCGATCTTGGCGTCGGCCACGCCGTGGCGGTGCACGAAGTGGACGATCCGCTCCCAGCCCTCCGCCTGCTCGTCGTTGTACAGCCCTGCATCGCGCGGGCTGATGCGCCCTTCGGCGTTGACTGCCGCAGCCTCGGTCAGGATCAGGGCCGCTCCACCGGCGGCGAACGATCCGAGGTGCATGAGGTGCCAGTCGTTGGGCACTCCGGGGGCCTCGTCAGGTTCGCAGCTGTACTGGCACATCGGCGAAACCCAACCGCGGTGCTGCAGTTCCAGGGAACGCAGCCTCAGCGGCTGGAACAGCGCGGGCACCGCCACTAAAACAGCACCCGTGCCAGGGCCTGCCGGGCCTTGCCCACGCGTTCGTCCGTGGTTCCGACAACTTCGAACAGCTCGAGCAGGCGCACGCGGGCGGACTCGCGTTCCGGGCCGAAGTTCCTGCCGATGAACGCGACCACGCGGTTCAGGGCATCCTCCACGTGGCCGCCGGCGAGATCAAGGTCAGCAATGCCCAGCTGGGCTGTGAGGTTGTCCGGTTCATCCGCGGCAAGCTGGCGCAGTGCCTCGCCCTCGGGCCCGGAAAGGCTCTGCAGGCGTTCCATGAGTTCCACCTGCGCCAGGCCGGCCTTGGCCTCGGCGTCCGCAGGCATCTCGACGAGCGCCTGCCGGTAGGCAGCGGCCGCAGCAGCGTAGTCACCCTCTTCGATGGCGTCGAAGGCCTTCTGGTGAAGCGGCGGCAGAGGGGCCGGGGCGGATTCTTCGGATGAGCCCGCGCCGCCTCCGACATTGCCGGTCACCCCGTTGGCGGCGGCCACCGTGAGCAGTTCGTCCAGCAGCGGGCGGATCTGCTCCTCGTCGGCGCCACCCTGGAAGAGCGGAACCGGCTGGCCCTTGAGCACGGCGACGGCGGTGGGAACGGCCTGCACCTGGAACGCCTGGGCCAGTTGCGGGAACGCTTCGATGTCCGCGGCGGCGAGGACCAGCCGGCCGCCGTAGCTCTTAATAATCCGGTCAAGCGCATCCAGCACGCCGGTGGATTCGGGCGAATAGGCGGCCCAGAGGGCAAATACCACGGGGACCTGTGCGGACAACTCCACGAGGCTCTGGAAGTTCGCCTCGGTGACGTCCACCCGAAGCGCGGGTCCGCCGTCGGCCTGCTGGGAATCAGCGGCGGCGGTGTTGCCCGGAGGCGCCGGCGGAGCCGGGCGCTGCTTGAGGGAGGAGAGATCGACGGCGCCGCGAAGGTTAAGCTGGCTCGCGGCCGAAGGGACAGGGCGGGAAGCTGGCGAACTCATAGCTCCCACTCTAGCCACAAGAGCGGCCGCGGTAAGCACCGCGGCCGCTCCAGTGACGGCAGGTTTACGGAAAGCCGTTCCCTACTTGAAGCTGGCGCCAACCAGTCCGCGCGTGGCAGCGACCAGCTTCATCGGATCCTTCGAGGCGGCCGGCGGCACATAGACGGCCACGGATTCGGCGAACTTCAGCACCATCCCGGTGGTGGTCTCCTTGCCGCCGGCGAGAACGGCCGCATCGTTGCCGATGGACAGCTTGTCCCCCTCTGCCTTGGGGGTGCCATCGAAGTTGAAGGTCAGGCGGCCAAGGACCAGGGCCCCGCCGTCCTCGGTCCGGAACACGACAGTGCTCTCCGGAACGACCTTGTGCGTGAACGCGAACTTGCCGTCGACGCCGTCC
This sequence comes from Arthrobacter sp. UC242_113, assembly GCF_044054585.1. NCBI lineage: Bacteria > Bacillati > Actinomycetota > Actinomycetes > Micrococcales > Micrococcaceae > Arthrobacter > Arthrobacter sp. UC242_113. The sequence goes on from NZ_CP171968.1 coordinate 2,004,533, forward strand.
TTCACGATGTCAGCCTGATAGGACAGCGTGTCCGCGATGTACGGGGAAGATTCCCCTTCAACCAGCTTGGTCTTGAACGTGGAGTTGGACTTGGTCAGCCGGTCGGCCAGGCCGGCGAGCGCTTCCTGCCCGCTGTAGAGCAGGCCGGACTTGTCGTCCGAGGCAAGCGACTCGGTGCCCCCGCGCACGATCGCGGGGAACGTGGTGCCTGGCTGCAGTGGGGACGTGCCCACGAGCTTGTAGTTTTCCCGCGGCGAGTTCTGCACGAGCGTAAGCAGCTGCGGCACAACGTTGCCTTCACCCTGCGTGACGGCCATAACGGAGCGCGGCCATTCGCGCTTGTCCGTGACCACGGTCGTCAGGAGCTTCGTGGAACGCACCGGCATGCGCGCGTCATAGGAAGCCACACGCGACCTGATCTTGTAGTTCTGGGTGCGGACCTCGAGTTCCGTTCCGGCAACGCGGGCGGCAAGCTTTCTGGCGTCCTTGGCGGCGTCTCCGGCGTCGGTGGCACTGGCCACCTGCTCCAGGATCCGGCGGAACTGGGCGTCCAGGACCACCGGCGTGCCGCTCGCCGCGGGTGCTGCAGATTCGCTTGCAGTAGAGGCGGGGGCCGCCGAGGTGCTGGCCTGCGCGGCAGCCGCGCCGCCGGCGAGGACAGCGGCGGTGGTGGCCGCGACCACCACGCTGAGCCGTGCGGAGGACGAGCGTTCACCGGCCTTCGCCGCCGCCTTGGCGCGGGCGCGGCGGGCAAACATGCTGCCCTGCTTGTCGCCGGCCTTGCCGGCGGACCCGCCGTCAGCGGACCCGCCGTCGCGGGCCCCCCCGCCCTTGGGCTTGAGGACCAGCAGTGCACCGCCCGCGAGAATCAGGAGCCCGCCGAGGACCATGAGCGGCACGGCCCACGGCATGGAGGTGTCATTGGGGAACGTCATGGAAATGGATGACGGCGCGGGCTTCTTTCCGTCTGCTGCGAGCAGCAGGGACCAGTCGCCGTCGGCCGGTGCGGACCACGTGTAGTCCATCTCGCCGCTGGCGTTCTCGGTGCTGACCCAGAGGTCGGAGCCGGCCGGCGTCGGCGCGCTGGCTTCGCCGTCGGTGTGCTTTACCTGCAGCGACTTCTTGTCGTCGGAGAGTCCGGTGACGGTGTTGTGGGCGGTTTTGCCCACCCAGGCATCGACGTCATCCGGGCGTCCGGCCGCGAGCAGGAAGCTGCCCTCGCCCTTGACCTTGATGGTGACCGTTCCGCCCTCGAGGGTGCGGAGCTTCTGGTCGATAACGGTCAGGGGCGCGGCTTCGCCGGCGGAGGCCGTTGCCGTGACCGTCTCGGCGGGGGCCCAAAAGGTCTTCTGCCCGATGCCGGCCAGCAGTGTCAGGAGGCCGAGCAGCACAAGTGCAACTGCAGTCTTGAAACGCAAAGGAATACCTATCATCAGCGGGGGTTTACCTCCAATAGTATCCGTTTTGTTACCAATAGGCCGGATCGGGGGTTGCCGGGCCCCGGCTGCCGGCCCAGCGAAACGCCGCCCGCCCGGCTATTCGCAAGGCTGCTGATAGTGTTTGCGATGATCATCACATCCGGCCCGCAGCCGCGGCGCCACGCACGGTAAAGGCATCAAAACGCAGTGACTGAACACACGGATCCGTCCATGCGCGGCCCCGAAGATCTGCCCGACGCCGACTCCTCCCAGAGCCTGCCGGCACCCCGCGAAACGGCACCACAGGACACCGCTGCACACCATGCGGCAAACCACAGCACTGCGCCGCAGCCCGCCCCGCACCACAAGCCCGCAAAGACGAAGGGCCGTCCCGCAGCCCTTGGTGCAGTGCTGAGGCGCCTGCGCCAGCCGATACCCGGCGCCCAGCCGAGGCTCCGGTTTGAATTCCCGCCAGAGCATCCCGACAACCTGGAGACAGAGGACACCGGCGAACCCGGGGACACCGAGCGTTTCGGGTCCCCCGGGCCCCGCATCTCGGCCCAGCACCCGCTGTACCTGGGGTTCATGGGCACCGTGGGCGTCGGCCTGGCCCTCCTGGTCTACTGGATCGGCTCCCACACCACCCAGCTCCTGCTCTGGATCGTGGCCGCCCTGTTTATCGCCCTCGGACTGGACCCGGTGGTGCGCTGGCTGGAGGGCCGGAAGATTCCCCGGCCCGCCGGCATCCTCGTGTCGGTGTCCGTGCTGATGCTCGCCGTCGTCGGCTTCTTTGCCACCCTCATCCCCACGATCGTGGAGCAGGTCACCGAGCTCGTGAAGCAGGCTCCCATATGGGTGCGCGACTTCATCAACTCGGATTTCTTCCGGACCGTGGACAACCAGTTCGGCGTGCGCGACCGCATCACCGAGGAACTGGACAAGTTCGTCAAGAACCCGGAGGCCATGAGCGGCATCTTCGGCGGCGTCGTCGGCTTCGGCTCAACGGTGGCCAACGGACTCTTCGGCACCCTGATCGTGCTGGTGCTCAGCCTCTACTTCCTGGCCGCCCTGCCCGCGATGAAGAAATGGGGCTACCGGCTGGCACCGCGGTCCAGGCGGGGGCGGGTAGAGGCGCTGTCGGAGGAGATCAGCCGCTCCGTGGGCAACTACGTTATCGGCCAGGCTGTGGTCGCCCTCCTGAATGCCACCTTCGCCTTCATCGTCATGTCCATCATCGGCGTGCCGTTCGCGGTGCTGCTGACGTTCGTCGTGGCGCTGCTGGCCTTCATCCCCCTGGTAGGCGGGCTGATCGCCGGCGTGGTGGTCATCCTGATCACGCTCACGCTGGGCTGGCAGTCGGCCCTGGCCTACGCCATCTGCTACTTCGCCTACCTGCAGTTCGAGGCGTACTTCATCTCGCCGCGCATCATGCAGAAAGCCGTGGCGGTGCCCGGTGCCGTTGCCGTCATCTCGGTGATCGCCGGAGGCAGCCTGCTCGGCGTCCTGGGGGCACTCATTGCCATCCCGACGGCGGCCGCCACCCTGCTGCTCATCAAGGAGATCTACATCGTGCGCCAGGATAAGCATTAGGCGCAAGCAAGAACTAGGCGCAGGCAAGCAGTAGCCTCAGACGGCGGCGGCCACCGGCCCTTCCCATTCCTGCGGCAGGCCCTCCACTCCCGCGCCGTCGCGCGTGACATCATCCACGATCTCGTTCAGCACCCGCGCGGCCTGCTTCTCCCCCACCCAGAGGTGCTTGGCGCCGTCGACCCCCACCACCCTGGCCTGCGGCACAAGGCCAAACCTGGCCTCTGCGGCGGCAGGGCGGAGGTAGTCGTCGTGCTCGGGCACCAGGACGGTCAGCGGCTTGCCGGCGGCCGCCCAGAGTAACAGGTGCTCGTCGGTGGCGCGGTGCAGCGGCGGGGACAGCAGCACTGCGCCCTCCACCTGGGAGACCACCGGTTCCACGGCGCCATACATGAGGGCGAGCTCGGTGCCGAAGGACCAGCCCACGAGCCAGCGGTTCGGCAGCCCCCGCTCGACGGCGAAGCGCACCGCCGCCTCCACGTCGTACCGCTCGCCGATGCCCTCTTCGAACGTTCCGTCGCTGGTTCCGCGCGGCGAAGAGGTGCCGCGGGTATTGAAGCGCAGTACAGCCACCCCGGCCAGCGCCGGCAGCCGGTAGGAGGCCTTGCGGTACACGTGCGAATCCATGAAACCGCCGTGCGTGGGCAGCGGGTGGAGGGTGATCAGCGTGGCAGTAACCGGACCCGATTCCGGCAGGGCCAGTTCGCCCACCAGCGTATGGCCGTCCTCGGTACGGATTTCGATGTTTTCGCGCCGGGCGGGAAGCACCGTGGAGGCGCGGATCGCGGTGGCTGCTGATGGCTGGCTGAAAACGTACGACGCCGGGTCAAAAGTCATGCCCACCAGCTTATCTTCCGGCCGGGTTGCTCCCGACACAGGACACCGGGCGTTACCGGTACCGGAAGTTGCGGGACGTCCAGCAATTGGTGTGCCAGTGGCGCCGTTCGGCCAGCCCAGCGGCAGCTCCGAACAGGTGGTCGTCCGCCCAGACCACAAGGTGCGCGATCCCGGGCACCACAGCGGTGGAGCAACCCGGGCAGATGTAAGTCTTTTCAGCATTGCGCGCCGTCATGGTCCGCACCATCCAGTCGCCGTCCGGGGCGCTTTCCCGGCGGGCGATGCCCGCCCGGGCCCGCTCCAGGTCAAGTTCCGGGGCGGGACCTGCGCCGTGCTTTCCTCCGCCCGGGGCGCTTCCGGCCGCACCGCGCCCGGCTTTGGGGCGGCGGGGACGGTTGGAGCGGGGCATGCCTCCATTCTGCCTTAGCGGATCCCCTCGCCCTGCCGTCCATGACACCGCGCTACGGCAAGGCAGGTTTCTGTCCCTGCCTGGCGGCCACCGGGAGAAGACGCGGCAGAGAAGGCGCTGCAGGGAAGGCTCTGCAGAGAAGGTATGGTGTAGGGCGTGCGTCTCGTCATAGCCCGTTGCTCCGTTGATTATGTTGGCCGGCTCAAAGCCCATCTCCCCCTCGCCACCCGGCTCCTGCTGGTGAAGGCGGACGGTTCGGTCCTGGTGCACTCCGACGGCGGCTCCTATAAGCCGCTCAACTGGATGAGCCCGCCCGCCGTTCTCCGTGTCACCTCCCCAGAGGACGCCGACGTGGAAGTTGGCGTTGTCGAGCAGTGGACCGTGCAGTCGGCCAAGACGGACGACCGGCTCATCATCAACATCCATGAACAGCTCCACGACAGCTCCCACGAACTGGGACAGGACCCCGGCCTGATCAAGGACGGCGTCGAGGCCGACCTGCAGCGGCTCCTCGCCGACCAGATCGAAACCCTCGGGGAGGGGTTCTCCCTGATCCGGCGGGAGTACTTCACCGCCATCGGGCCAGTGGACATCCTTGCCCGGGATGCCGGCGGCGCCACGGTGGCCATTGAACTGAAGCGCCGCGGGGACATCGACGGCGTGGAGCAGCTGACGCGGTACCTCGAACTGCTCAACCGGGATCCCCTGCTGGCACCGGTGCGCGGCATCTTCGCTGCCCAGCAGATCAAGCCGCAGGCCAGGGTGCTCGCCACGGACCGCGGCATTGACTGCGTGACCTTGGATTACGACGCGATGCGGGGCGTTGATGACGTCGAGTCCCGGCTTTTCTGACCCGTATTTTCTGGTTGGCGGGGCTGCAGCCAATGGTGATCAGGTGTTTACTCCGTATTTGCCCAAAATTTGGCGTAATTCGCGTTTTGACCGTTGACCAGACGGTTTACCCATGAAATTCTTATACCAGTCTTTGTGTAGGTGTTTTTCATGCTCGCAAGACATGTTGCGAGCGCGAAGCTCCTGCAACGCAATTCCGGTCATCGGGGGTGCAGGCCAGGATTCTTCTCGCGGAGTAACCAAGACCAGTACGAGGTGTGCTGGCCTTAAAAGTTCCATACTGAGGAGAAATAAATGGCACAGGGAACCGTCAAGTGGTTCAACGCTGAAAAGGGCTTCGGCTTCATCACCCCGGACGACTCCGATGGCGATGTCTTCGTTCACTACTCCGAGATCCAGACCGGTGGCTTCAAGACCCTCGACGAGAACCAGCGCGTTCAGTTCGAAATCGGCCAGGGCGCCAAGGGCCCCCAGGCCACGGGCGTAACCGTCGTCTGATTTGTCGCAAGAATAAATGATCCTCGGCATTCGTGCCGGGGATCATTTTTTGTGTCACTAATATTTTCAGGCCGTGAAACATTCTCGGCGCCGCATTAGCGCCCAGTGCGGTCCAGTCCCGTGCCGGGAGCCTCAGCGCCAGGTCCCCACGCCGATGACCGGCCCTGCTTCAAGCCACGAGGACAACCCCGTGTAGGCGTCGAACTTCATGGCCAGGAAGACATCCTCCCCTTCGTACCGAAGCTCCACGATCACCACGTCGGGCTGCACCTTGACCAGTTCCGCCTCCGTGGGCTGGCGCCGGCCCAGCAGCTCAAGCGAACTCCGCTTGAAACGGTGGCGGGGCCGGACGCTCAGGGAGAGCAATTTGAACCACTCAAGCTCATTGTCCTGATAACGACAAACCCCCATCCGCCAGCTCTTTCCAGCCGTACGAATGGAGGCGTCCACCGTGCCCAGGGCGCGCCGCAGGTTGAAGCGGCGCACCCCAAACAGGCACAGCGTAAAAATCAGCACCGCAAACACGGTTGCTATGGCGATGAACGGAAAGGAAGTAACGTCCATCAGGGTTGTGCTATCGGATCCCCGCAGTGGCCGCGTCACCCAGTTGGGCGTTGTCAGCAACAATTACCACCCGGTCGTTGTCGACGGAGAAGAAGCCGCCGTCTACATCCACGGCAATGCGGTCGCCGGAAACCGGCTCGATAGCCAACTGGCCCTCAGCCAAAATCGCCAGCACGGGCGAGTGGCCGGGCAGGATTCCGATTTCACCATCGCTGGTGCGGGCCTTGACCATCTTGGCCGCCCCGGACCACACGAAGTGGTCCGCTGCGACAATCTCAACCTCAAGCTCAGCCATATTACTTGGTCTGTTCCTGAATCTTGGCCCACTGGCGCTCAACGTCATCCAGGCCGCCGACGTTGAAGAACGCCTGCTCTGCAATGTGGTCGAGCTCGCCGTCGCAGATCGCGGAGAAGCCTTCAACGGTGTCCTTGATGGAAACTGTGGAGCCCTCAACGCCGGTGAACTGCTTGGCGGTGTAGGTGTTCTGCGACAGGAACTGCTGGATACGGCGCGCACGCGAGACGACGATCTTGTCCTCTTCGGACAGTTCGTCAACACCGAGGATCGCGATGATGTCCTGGAGTTCCTTGTTCTTCTGCAGGATCTGCTTCACACGGACAGCCGTGTTGTAGTGGTCCTTGCCGATGTACTGCGGGTCCAGGATTCGGGACGTCGAAGTCAGCGGGTCCACTGCAGGGTACAGACCACGGGAGGCGATTTCACGGGAAAGTTCCGTGGTGGCGTCCAGGTGTGCGAACGTCGTGGCCGGTGCCGGGTCGGTGTAGTCATCTGCGGGAACGTAGATGGCCTGCATCGAGGTGATGGAGTGGCCCTTGGTGGACGTGATGCGCTCCTGGAGGAGGCCCATCTCGTCGGCGAGGTTCGGCTGGTAACCCACGGCCGAGGGCATGCGGCCCAGCAGCGTGGAAACCTCGGAACCTGCCTGCGTGAAGCGGAAGATGTTGTCGATGAAGAGCAGCACGTCCTGGTTCTGGACATCGCGGAAGTACTCCGCCATGGTCAGGGCGGACAGGGCCACGCGCAGACGCGTTCCCGGCGGCTCGTCCATCTGGCCGAACACAAGGGCGGTGTCCTTGAGGACGCCTGCCTCTTCCATTTCAACCCAGAGGTCGTTACCTTCACGGGTACGCTCGCCCACACCGGCGAACACGGAAGTACCACCGAAGTTGCGGGCAACACGGGTGATCATTTCCTGGATCAGAACGGTCTTGCCCACGCCGGCGCCGCCGAACAGGCCGATCTTTCCGCCCTTGATGTACGGGGTGAGGAGGTCGATGACCTTGATGCCCGTTTCGAGCATTTCGGTGGAACCCTCGAGGGACGCGAAGGACGGGGCCTTGCGGTGGATCGGCCAGTAGTCCGAAGCGTGGATCTCGGACTCGTCGACGTCCAGCGGCTTGCCGAGGACGTTGAAGATGTGGCCCTTGACGCCGTCGCCAACAGGGACGGTGATCGGGGAACCGCTGTCGACTACGGACGTGCCGCGGACCAGGCCGTCGGTTGCCTGCAGGGAGATAGCGCGGACGAGGTTGTCACCCAGGTGCTGGGAGGTCTCGAACGTGATGGTCTTAGTCTCACCGTTGAGAGTGATCTCGGTGGTGAGTGCGTTGTAAATCGAGGGGATTGCGTCAGCCGGGAATTCGACGTCGACAACCGGGCCAATAACACGTGCGATACGGCCGGTGGCACCGGCCGTTGCTGCTACGTGTTCGGTAGCGGTGGCAGTCATCTCTCTCACTTCACTCGTAGATGGCGTGGGGTTAAGTTTATCTTTTGTTGCAGGGGTCCGGGACCGCTCCGGCTACGACGCGAGAGCGTCGGCGCCGGCCACGATTTCGGAAAGCTCCTGCGTAATCTCTGCCTGGCGGGCGGTGTTGCGCAGACGCGTGTACTTCTTGATGAGGTCCGTGGCGTTGTCGCCGGCGGATTTCATCGCCCGCTGGCGTGCAGCAAGCTCGGAAGCCGCTGCCTGCAGCATGGCCGCGAAAATGCGGGATTCGATGTAGCGCGGCAGCAGTGCGTTGAGCACCTGTTCCGGCTCCGGTTCGAACTCGTAAAGCGGCAGCAGTTCCGATTCGGAGGCCGCCTGCTCTTCCACAACTTCGAGGGGAAGAAGTCGGATGACGGTCGGCTCCTGCGTCACCATTGACTTGAAGCGGGTGTACACAACGTGGATCTCGTCCACGCCGCCCTCTTCGAAGTCGGTGGCGAAGTCTTCGAGCAGGGCAGCGCCGATTTCCTGCGCCGTGGCGAACTCAGGGGCATCGGTGTTGCCGGTCCAGACGCGCCCATAGGGACGGTTCCGGAACTCGAAGTACGCCTGCGCCTTGCGGCCCAGCAGGAACGTCTTGACTTCCTTGCCTTCGGCACGGAGCAATTCATTCAGGCCTTCGGCCTGCTTGAGCACGCTGGCGGAATACGAACCTGCAAGGCCGCGGTCGGAGGTGATGACCAGGACGGCGGCCCGGCGGATGCTCTCCGGCTCGGTAGTCAGGGGGTGGTCGATTTCGCTCTGGCTTGCGACAGCAGAAACAGCGCGCGTGATCGCGTTCGCGTAAGGCAGTGAAGCTGCCACCCGGGCACGGGCCTTGCCAATGCGCGAGGTAGCGATCAGTTCCATCGCCTTGAAGATCTTGCGCATCGACGTCGTCGAGCTGATCTTCTGACGGTAGACCCGGATCTGGGCTCCCATACTTATCCTTTCCTAAGATCCCGATGGCCGGGACTGCCGGACCCCCGAGGGGTTCCGGCAGTCCCTGCCAGCGAAACTAGCGCTTCTGCCTGACGATTTTTTCCTGGTCGACCTGACCCTCCGAGATAGCTTCATGCTCCTCGTGGCCGGCGCCCACCAGCTGGTTGTCCCCCTCGCCGAAGAAGCCCTTCTTGAAGTCCACGATGGCGGTCTTCAGTGCTTCGACGGTGTCATCGCCCAGAACGTTGGTCTGGGCCAGCGTCGTGAGGATGGAGGACTTGTGCTTGAGGTGGTCCAGGAATTCGGACTCGAAGCGGCTGATGTCCTCAACCGGAACGTCGTCCAGGTAGCCCTGGGTACCGGCCCAGATGGACACAACCTGGTTCTCGACCGGGAACGGCGAGTACTGGCCCTGCTTGAGCAGTTCCATCAGGCGTGCACCGCGGGTCAGCTGCTGGCGGGATGCGGCATCGAGGTCCGATGCGAACATCGCGAACGCCTGCATGTCGCGGTACTGGGCAAGATCCAGCTTCAAGGTACCGGAGACCTTCTTCATGGACTTGACCTGGGCGGCACCGCCAACGCGGGACACCGAGACACCAACGTCAACAGCGGGGCGCTGGTTGGCGTTGAAGAGGTCCGACTGCAGGAAGATCTGGCCGTCGGTGATGGAGATCACGTTGGTCGGGATATAGGCGGAAACGTCGTTTGCCTTGGTTTCGATGAGCGGCAGACCGGTCATCGAGCCTGCGCCGAGCTCGTCGGAGAGCTTGGCACAACGCTCCAGCAGGCGGGAGTGCAGGTAGAAGACGTCACCCGGGTAGGCTTCGCGTCCCGGCGGGCGGCGGAGCAGCAGCGACACGGCGCGGTAGGCTTCGGCCTGCTTGGACAGGTCATCGAACACGATGAGGACGTGCTTGCCGCCGTACATCCAGTGCTGGCCGATGGCCGAACCGGCGTACGGTGCAAGGTACTTGAAGCCAGCCGGGTCGGAAGCCGGCGAGGCAACGATCGTGGTGTACTCGAGCGCTCCGTTGTCCTCAAGGGTCTGGCGGATTGCTGCGATCGTGGACGCCTTTTGGCCGATGGCGACGTAGACGCAGCGGACCTGCTTGGTGACATCCCCGGAAGCCCAGTTGGCCTTCTGGTTGATGATCGTGTCGATCGCGATCGCGGACTTGCCGGTCTGGCGGTCGCCGATGATCAGCTGACGCTGGCCGCGGCCGATCGGGATCATCGCGTCGATGGCCTTCAGGCCGGTCTGCATCGGCTCGTGCACAGACTTGCGCTGGGTAACGCCCGGTGCCTGCAGTTCCAGGGCACGGGTGGTCTCAGCCTTGATCTCGCCGAGGTCGTCGATGGGCACACCCAGGGGGTCTACCACGCGGCCGAGGAAGGCGTCGCCGACCGGAACGGACAGAACCTGTCCGGTGCGGTGAACTTCCTGGCCCTCTTCGATGCCGTAGAAGTCACCGAGGATGATGACACCGATCTCGCGAACGTCGAGGTTCTGGGCGAGGCCCAGGGTGCCGTCTTCGAAGCGAAGCAGCTCGTTCGCCATGACCGAGGGAAGGCCCTCAACACGGGCGATGCCGTCACTTGCGGCGGTCACACGGCCGACCTCTACGCGCTCTGCGTTTCCGGGTTCGTAGGACGCCGCGAATTCGTTCAACGCATTACGGACGTCGTCGGCGTTGATGGTCAATTCGGCCATCTGCAGTCCCTGCTCTCCTGTATTCGTGATCATCGTTGCTCACGATGACCGGGGTTTCTATCAGTTGTGTGGTGCTTGTCCGGCTAGCCGGCCAGCTGGCGCTGAAGGTCGTTCAGGCGGGTGAGGAGCGAAGCGTCGAGCACTTCGTCCCCCACCTGAACGCGGATGCCGCCGATCAGCGTGGGATCAACGTTGAAGTTGACCTTCAGCTCGCGTCCGTAAAGGGAGTTCAGTCCCTGCTGCAGACGGTTCTCCTGCGTCCCCGTGAGGGGACGCGTGACGCTGACCGTCGCAATCCAGCGCTGCTGGCGCTTGGCGGCGAGCTCGGCGAAACGGCTCACGAGTTTGGTTGCCTTGATGCCACGGGGCTGCGCGACCGCCTGTCCGATGAGGACCTTGGCTTCCTCACTTGCGGAAGGAACCAGCCTCTCGGCCAGGGCGATCTTTGCAGCAGCGCTGGCCTGCGGTTCAGACAGGGCGCGCTGCACATCGTGGTTGGCAGCCACGGCCTGGTTGAAGGAGAAAAGATCGTTCTCCAGCTCTTCCAGGCCGGTGATACCGGAGGCAGAAACGGCCGACTTGTTTTCAGCAACGGCGATGACCACCGTTGCGGCAAGCGTCTCGAGTGCATCGCCGATGTCTCGCGCCGATGCCCAGCGTGAGCTGGCCAGACCGGCTGCGATGTCCACGGCTTCGGCGGAAGCTTTTCCGCTGAAGAGCTGCTTGATCAACGCCGACTTTTCCTCACCGCTGCGGGAGGGGTCAGTCAGCGCGCGGCGCAAGCCAGCCGAGCTGTCTACCGCGCCCAGGATTCCGAAAAGTTCCTTTGCCAACTGCAGCGATGCAAACGGAAGCTTTGGCTCCAGCTCGGTCAGCGCCTTGGTCAGCGATTCGCTCGATACACCTGCCATTACTTAGCTACACCTGCGTTCTGGGTCTCCAGATCAGCCAGGAAGCGGTCAACGACGCGTGCTGCACGTGCGTCGTCCTCGAGGGTTTCCCCAACGATGCGGCCCGCAAGCGTGGTGGCAAGGGTGCCCACCTCCGAACGCAGCGACACAACGGCCGCCTGGCGCTCGGATTCGATCTGCGCGTGTGCCTGAGCGGTGATGCGTGCAGACTCTGCTGCAGCCTTCTCCTTCAGTTCCGCCAGGATCTGGGCGCCTTCGGCACGTGCTTCCTCACGGATACGGTTTGCCTCAGCACGGGCATCGGTGAGCTGCTGCTTGTACTCTTCGAGTGCAGCAGAAGCTTCAGCCTGAGCCTTCTCAGCCTTGGCGATGCCGCCCTCGATGGCCTCGGCGCGCTCTGCGAACGTCTTCTCGAACATCGGGACAACGAACTTGACCACGATGAAAAAGAGGACAGCAAAGCCGGCGAGGACGACGCCCATTTCCCAAAGATTGGGAACGAGCGGGTTAGCCGCCTCGGCGCCTTCAGTGGCGGCTGAGATGATCAGCTGATTCATATTTCACCCGTCCTTATCTACTCGGTTCTGAATGTTCGCTTGGTTCTGAAGGTTTACTTTAAGAACGAAAGCGAAGACCAGGCCCAGGATGGCGAGGGCTTCAGTCAGCGCAAGGCCGAGGAATGCGATCGGCTGCAGGACGCGCTGGGCTTCCGGCTGACGAGCCACACCGTTGATGTAGGCAGCGAACACGAGTCCCACACCGATACCACCGCCGATGGCCGAGAGGCCGTAGCCGATGAGGTTGAGGGAGCCGTTGATGGAGCCTTCCATTTTTCTTCCTTTCAAGATGCCATGTATATGGCAGGTTGTTTGGGTTGCTTCATCCCCGTGAGGGGAAGTTTGGGGTGCCTAGTGGCTGTCGGCGTGGAGTGCGCCTTCGATGTAGATCGCAGTCAGCAGTGTGAACACGTACGCCTGCAGCGCCATGATCAGCGCTTCCAGCATGTACATGGCAATCGCGCCGGCGAGAACCAGCACGGAGGTGCCCTTGAGAAGGACGTTCTCCTGCATGACGAGGTATTCGATGCCTGAACCGGCAATCATGACGATCAGGTGGCCGGCCAGCATGGTGGCGAAGAGACGCAGGCTGTGCGTGACCGGACGGACCAGGAAGTTGGAGATGATCTCGATCGGAATGACGATCGGGAGGATGTAGACCGGGACACCGGAGGGAACGGTGGCGAGCTTGAAGTAGCGCAGGCCGTTCTTCTTGATGCCGATGCCGATCCAGGTGACGTACACGATGGCTGCCAGCACGTAGGCGCCGCCGACGTGCGAGAAGCTCGGGAGCTGGATCACCGGGATCGCGCCGTAGATGTTGTTCACCAGGATGAAGAAGAACAGGCTGAACAGCAGCGGGACGTACTTGATGAAGTCCCTGCCGCCGATGATGTCCTTGGCGATGCTGTTGCGGACGAAGCCGTAGGCGGCCTCACCTGCGAACTGCAGCTTGCCGGGAACGAGCTGCTGCTTCCGCGCAGCGAGCACAAAGAATGTGGCGATAATGACGACGGACAGGATAACCAGCAGCATCTGCTTGGAGAATCCGTCTGCCGCACCCCACGGCAGGATTGCCGGCAGGTGCATTTCTTCAATTCCGGGAGGTGTGAACTCTCCTGAATTTTGGGCCGGGAGCGCAAGCGCGATCAACGCGTTTCCTCTCTGCAGTGTCCATCGTTGGGCGTTGGTAAGGTTCCGGCGCGCGTCATGCTTGCCCTCCCCCTCGTGAAATTATTTGGCATTACTGTTCCCGTCCTCGGACGGGCCGCTGGCTGCACCGTTCCCGCCAGTTGGTTTCCTTGAACTGGTGAGGCCGTGCATATGGGACAGATAGAACCCTCCCGCAGCTCCAAGCAGAGCGCCTACGAGCACAATCCAGCGGGTTCCCCACAGATAATCCAGTCCCCACCCTATCAAACTCCAGACGATGATTCCGCCAATTATGTAGCTAAAGACGGCCATTCCAGCGTTGTAACCGCCGTCGGAATTTTCGCCGGGTTCAGCGGCAGGACCGGGCGTCGGTTTGGGCGTTCCAGGCTCGTTTTTCCCGGGGTGGTTGTGCTTGGTCATCAGTGTTGCTCGCCGTTCGACTTGGGGCCGTTGTCCGGTTCGGGGTCGTTGAAGATCTGCAGCCGGGCTTTGCTGAAACCGTAGATCTCGGCAGCCTGCCACGTGACCACGGCCACGACGGCGCCTATGACGAACCAGCGGCCGTGCAGCCAGTCGGGAGCACCCACGGCGAACAACACCACGGCGAAACCGATGACCTTGACGAAGTACGTCGCCACGAACAGGCCGACGGCGCCCGACGGGTTGTTGCGCCCCACGAAGTGTCCGATCAGCAGGCTGATCGCGAAGAACACGACCACCAGCAGGCCGCCGAGGCTGCTGGACACAACACCGGTCCAGCCGTTCAGCAGCACAGCCACCACACCTGTAAGGACCAGCGCGCCGCAGGAGACTGCCGAACTGAGTCCAAGCAGACCGAGCCAGAGCGACCGCGTGGGCCCGGAGACACCAACGGATTCCTTGCCGGACACAGGTCCGGGCTCGGCGTTGGAGGTCATGCGAACCAATCTTCGGGGCAGGGTGGAGTGGTGCAGGAAAGACCTGCACCTGAATTCTACACGAGATAGAAATTTTCCGAAAAGCGCGGATTACTCCGGTGTTGGCCCTACTCCGGCGTCATCGCCACGCCGGCTCAAATACGGCCACGCGGTGACCAGACCCATGATCAGGGTGGCGGCGACCATGGCGGCAAGCACAACCTGCCAAGGGTAGACGGCAAAGGCCAGACCACCGAAAGACAGCACCGCCGCCCACAAATACAGCAGCATGACCGCGGTGCGGTGGGAGTACCCGATGTCCATGAGCTTGTGGTGCAGGTGCCCGCGGTCGGCAGACCACGGTGAACGCCCGACGGCGGTGCGCCGCACCACCGCAAGGCACAGGTCCAAGAGCGGCAGGAACAGCACGGCAAACGGCAGCAGGATGGGGATGATCGTGGGGATACCGTTGACGCGGTCATAAAGGCCCGAGGTGATCTGCCCGGTCGAGACCACACCGGCCGACGCCATGAGCAGGCCTATCAGCATCGCGCCGGAATCGCCCATGAAGATCTTTGAGGGAAACCAGTTGTGCGGCAGGAAGCCCAGGCAACTGCCCACAAGGACCGCCGTCAGCAGCGTGGCGAGGTCGGAGCGGTCCAGGATCGGCGCGTTCCGGTGGACCCAGTAGGCGGTGAGGAAGAACGCGGACCCGCCGATGATGGCCACCCCGGCGGCCAGCCCGTCCAGCCCGTCGATGAAGTTGAAAGCGTTCATCGTGACGACGATGAGGCCGGTGGTGAGGACGATGTTGATCGGGTCCGAGTCGAAGTGGATCGGTTCCGGAATGAACGGGATGATGGTCATCCGCACACCCCAGACGGCCACCACGAGCGCGGCGAGAGACTGCCCGATCAGCTTGACCCACCAGCGAAGGTCCAGGAGGTCGTCCGCCACCCCCACCAGCACGATGACGGCAGCGCCCGCCAGCACACCCCACGGAGCGCCGTTGTTCCGGAAGATGTCCTTGACGAAGAAGGACTGGCTTGCCACGGCCAGCGCCACCAGTACGCCGGCGAAGATCCCCAGCCCGCCGAGCCTCGAGACCGGGCTTGAATGCATGTCCCGGCTGCGGATGGGAGCGAACAGCTCGAGCCGGTTACCGATCAGCCGTGCACCCCACGTTGCCCCGTAGGATACGAGCGCCGCGGTCAGCATCATGGACAGGTACATGATCATGGCGCGGCCACCATTCCGGTGGTGCCGCATACGTTGCAGGCGCAGTGCTTCCCGCCATGCAGCAGGCTATGCGGATGCGGATTCGGGGTCAGCCCGGGCGGACCATGCGGGCTCGATAGGTGTGAATCTGACGTGCAATAAATGAAACTTCTCCGTCGCCATGCGCGCACAGACAGGCAGTGCATAGTGCCTGACGGGGCTGTATTACAGTGGACTCTAGTCAAGATACTAACGCCAACGGGTACATCGCTTCGCGTCACACGGCCTTACGCCGGCGGGAAACTTGCCGACGGCTGTGCTGAAAGGATCCCCGCAATGCCAGTGTCGGTCGCAGTTGCCGCCGTGACGTTTGACCGTCCCCATGAGCTTGCCGTCCTGTTGAAGGCCATCAACGGACAGACGGCCAGCGTGTCGACCATCTGCCTCGTTGACAGTGGCACGGTCCCCGCCAAGGACGTCGCCGCCCAGCATGCCAATGTGGACTACATCCGTTCGGAAGCCAACCTTGGCGGGGCCGGCGGCTTCTCCCTTGCCGCGCTCAAGGCCGTCGCCAGCGGCGCCGACTGGGTCTGGATGATGGACGACGACGCCGAGCCGGCGGACGCCGAGTGCCTGGCCACGCTCATCCGGGAAGCGGAGGCGCGGGACCTGGAGGCTGTTGTGCCCCTGGTGGTTGCCCCGGGGCATCCCGACCAGCTCTCCTTCTTCTTCCGGCTGGACGGCAAGGTCTCCCACGACCGGGCCGCGCTGGAGAAGGTGGGGTTCCTGCCGAACGACGGCCACTTCTTCAACGGTGCGCTCATCCGCTCCGATGTCTTTTTCAAGGTGGGCCTGCCGGACATGCGCCTTTTCATCCGCGGCGACGAGGTGGACTTCACCATCCGGCTGCGCAAGGCAGGCATCCGTTTCGGCACCGTCACCACGGCTGCGATCATGCACCCGCACGCGTTTTCCGAAACGAAGCACGTGTTTGGTGCCCGCTGGCACGTCATCGTCCCGGAGGGCGCGTTCAAGCGCTACTACTACTACCGCAACCGCGGCTACCTTATTCGCCGCCACTTCCGTGCGAAGTCCCTGGTGGCCGATGTGGGCGGCTACCTCGGCTATTTCCTCCGCCGCGGCGATCTTCGCGGGCTTGCGGACTGGTTCCGGGCGTTCTCCACCGGGCTCCGCGGCAAGGGATTTGGCCCGCTGAAGGACCAGAAGTTCTAGCGTAGGCGGGCGGGCCGCTCAGCCCTGCCCGCGCAGCCGGCGCCGCAGCAGCAATGCCAGCAGGACCCACGGCTCGCCAAACACCCGGTACGCCACGCGGCGCGGATGCAGCAGCAGCCGCCACGCCCATTCCAGCCCGAGCCGGCCAAGCCAGCGGGGCGCCAGCTTCTGGATACCGGCGATCTGTTCGATGGCTCCGCCGACGGCGCAGTAGACGGCGGGCGGCAGCGACGGCAGGCGGCGCCACAGCACCTCTTCCTGCAACGGCATGCCAAGGCCGATCAGCACCAGCTGCGGCTGGAATTCCGCCAGCCACGCGGCAGCTTTCTCTTCCAGTTCCGGGTCCCAGTCCTCCCCCGGCATGCCGCCGACGGTGGCGCCCGGCACCACGACCCGCAGTTTCGCCACCGCCTTGGCGTTGGCAGTCGCCCCGGCTCCAAGGACGGCGATGCGGTGGAGGCCGTCCAGCCGGCCCAGCGCGGGAATCCAGTCCGTTGAACCAAGCCGGTAGTCCATGACGGGCCTCGTGTCGGCGCCAGACTGTTTCCGGCCGGTCTTCTGCCGGCTTCTCCCCCACAGCCAGAGGACAGGCGCGCCGTCGAGAAGGACAACGTCGCTGTTCTCGTAGAACTTCCTGAACTCCGGTTCGGAGTGGAAAAGCGTCACGCTGTGGAGATTGTGTCCGACGACGGTCCTGGTGGTGCCGTCAGCCACGAATCCGTTGAGGACGGCGGTGAGTCCGTCGACGTCCAAGGGCGTGGCGTCCACCCCAAGAACGGGAATGGGTTGCCTCTGCAGCGTCATTCGGCGCTTGCGGGCTTTTCGCCGGCGTCGGACTGCACGGGAGCCTCCGCAGCACCCTCGGGCGCAGCGTCCTCGTCAGCGGTACCCTCGGGCGCAGCGTCCTTGTCAGCGGCACCCTCGGGCGCAGCGACCTCGACGGCAGCACTTTCCGGGGCGGCGGTGAGTTCAGCTTCGTCCGCGGCATTGCCGTTGATGTCGAGAACGCCGGGAACCACCTCGCGCAGCCGCTCCAGGCTGATGGCCCCCTCGCGGACGACGCGCAGTGGCAGCGACGTGGCATCCACAATGGTGGAGGGCCGGGCGTCGGTCCCCTCTACCGGACGGAAACCGCCTTCAAGGTAGACCTCAACGGATTCCGCGAGCTGGGAACGGGCTTCAAAGGCTGTCTGCGCGGGAGCCTGGCCGGTCCGGTTTGCCGAGGAAACCGCCAGGGGTCCGGTAACGGTCAGCAGGTCAATCGCCACCTCGTCGTCCGGAATGCGAAGGGCAACGGTCCCCTTGGTCTCGCCCAGGTCCCAGTCGAGGGACGGCTGCGCGTGGAAAATCAGGGTCAGCCCGCCGGGCCAGAAGGCCTCGGCCAGGTCGCGGGCATCAGGGTACACATCGGTGGCCAGCCCGTCGAGCGCGGTCAGGCGCGGAATCAGGACAGGCGGCGGCATGTTCCGGCCGCGGCCCTTGGACACCAGCAGCATGGTGACGGCCTGCGGGGAAAAGGCATCGGCCGCGATTCCGTAGACGGTGTCCGTCGGAAGGACGACGCACTTCTTCTCCAGGATCGCCCGCCGTGCGTGGGCGATCCCTTCGGTCCGCTCGTCGTCGGCGGTGCAGTTGTACGTAGTGGTCACTGCCTCATTCTTTCATTACTCCGCGGTCGGGAAAGCAAGGACGGCGCTGGTGGCGCGTTCCTTCCCGTTGAGGTCAAAATGCGTGGTGACGTCGGTCCAGAGCCCCGTCCGCTTCAGCATCGTCGATATCCAGCCGGCTTGGACTTCGGCGTGTTCCATCACGAAGTAGCCGCCGGGAACCAGGAGCCGCGCCGCGGAGGCGGCGGCCGCCGTCGGCAGTTCCATACCGTCCGCTCCCCCGCCGTAGAGTGCTTCCGGCGGGTCATGAAGCGCCACTTCCGGTTCGTTGGGGATGGCTTCGGCGGGAATGTACGGCGGGTTGGAAACCACGACGTCGAACGTTCCGTTGAGTTCCGGCAGAGCGTTGCGCAGGTCCCCCAGCAGCAGGGTGACCCCCAGCGGCTGGAGATTCTTCGCCGCCCAGGCGTGCGCGAACTCGCTGAACTCCACCGCGAAGACTTCCGCCTCGGGCACCTCGTGCGCGATGGATCCGGCGATGGCCCCGGACCCGGTGCCCAGGTCCACCACCTTGGGGCGGACCACGCCGGCACGTTCCAGTGCACGCAGCCGGTCAATGACCAACTGCACCACGGATTCGGTCTCCGGGCGCGGAATGAACACGCCCGGTCCCACTGCGAGCTGGAGGTAGCGGAAGTGCGCCACGCCGGTGATGTGCTGGAGCGGAATCCTGGTGGCGCGCTCGGCAACGAGTTCGGCGTAGCCGGTCGGGGTCGGGGCATCGCCGAGCATCATGGCGCGCAGCCGGCCCAGGCCCACGCCCAGCAAATGGTCGGCCAGGAGTTCGGCGTCCACCCGGGGGCTGGGCACGCCGGCCTCGGTAAGGAGCTCCGTCGCCTCCCGGACGGCCTCAGCCAGGGACTGGGCGGGCACGGATTGGGCAGGCGAAGTGTGCTCGGACGTCATGGAATCCCGGGGCTCCTAGTCGCCGATGGCGTCCAGCCGCGCCTGCTCGTCCATTTCGATGGCGGACTGGATGACCGGCTCGAGGTCACCGTTCATGACCTGGTCAAGGTTGTAAGCCTTGTAGCCAGTGCGGTGGTCGGCGATCCGGTTTTCCGGGTAGTTGTACGTGCGGATCCGCTCAGACCGGTCCATGGTGCGGATCTGCGATTTCCGCTGAGCGGAGTTCTCGGCGTCGATCTGCTCCTGCTGGTGCGCCAGGATACGGGCACGGAGGACGCGCATGCCGGCTTCGCGGTTCTGCAGCTGGGACTTCTCGTTCTGCATGGCCACGACGATCCCCGTGGGAAGGTGCGTGATGCGTACGGCGGAGTCTGTGGTGTTGACGGACTGGCCGCCAGGACCCGAGGACCGGTACACGTCGATTTTGAGGTCGTTCTGGTTGATCTCGAGCTCTTCGGGCTCATCCACCTCGGGCAGGACCAGGACGCCGGCAGCCGATGTGTGGATGCGGCCCTGCGATTCGGTCACGGGCACCCGCTGCACGCGGTGCACGCCGCCCTCGAACTTGAGCCGCGCATAGACGCCTTCGGCAGGATCGTTGGAGCTGCCCTTGACGGCAACCTGGACGTCCTTGTAGCCGCCGAGGTCCGACTCGGTGGAGGAGATGATCTCGGTTTTCCAGCCACGGGACTCTGCGTAGCGGGTGTACATGCGCAGCAGGTCGCCGGCGAACAGCGCCGCCTCGTCGCCGCCTTCGCCGCCCTTGACCTCGAGGATCACGTTGCGTGCATCGTCCGGGTCCCGGGGAATCAGCAGCCGGGTCAGCCGCGCCGCCGCAGCCTCCAGGGCTTCCTCAAGTTCAGGTACCTCGGCAGCAAAGTCAGGGTCCTCGGCAGCCATCTCCTTGGCAGCCGCGAGGTCATCGTTCAGCGCATGCCACTTGTGGTACGCCTCCACAATGCCGTTCAGCTGTGCAGACCGCCGCCCCAGCTTCCGCGCCAGCTTCTGGTCAGCATAAACCGCCGGATCCCCCAACTGCGCCTGGATGGAATCATGCTCATCCAACAGGCCCTGTACGGACTCAAACATTTCTAAAACCTTTCGTTCTGCACCTATTTTAATCAGGCGCAAAATCGGCGCGCTACGGTGAGCGAGCCCCGTAACTGCCGCGCGGATGTTCCGCCCCGGGAGTGGCATCGGGCCTGTCGAAGCGTTGCAGCTGACGTACGCAGTACGTCAGCTGCAACGCGAAGGGGCGGGGGCGGAACATCCGCGCGGCACTCACCGCACGAACGCACCTGCGCCCGCCCCTAGCTCAGCTACTTGTCGTTATCCGACTTCGCACCAAGCGTCGTCTTCTGAACCTGCATGAGGAACTCGACGTTGCTCTGGGTTTCGCGGATCTTGTTGGTCAGGAGTTCCAGGCTCTGCTGGGTCTCAAGGCCGGAGAGGACGCGGCGCAGCTTCCACATGATCTTGACCTCTTCGGCCGAGAGCAGGTTTTCTTCGCGGCGCGTGCCGGAGGCGTTGACGTCCACGGCGGGGAAGATGCGCTTGTCCGCCAGCTGGCGGGACAGGCGGAGCTCCATGTTGCCGGTGCCCTTGAACTCTTCGAAGATGACCTCGTCCATCTTGGATCCGGTCTCCACGAGGGCCGTGGCCAGGATGGTCAGCGAGCCGCCGTTTTCAATGTTGCGGGCAGCACCGAAGAACCGCTTGGGCGGGTACAGCGCAGCGGAGTCCACACCACCGGACAGGATGCGGCCGGAGGCCGGAGCTGCCAGGTTGTAGGCACGGCCCAGACGGGTCATGGAGTCCAGGAGCACCACGACGTCCATGCCCATTTCCACGAGGCGCTTGGCGCGTTCGATGGAGAGTTCGGCCACGGTGGTGTGGTCGTCGGCGGGACGGTCGAAGGTGGAGGCAATGACCTCACCCTTGACGGTGCGCTGCATGTCCGTGACTTCTTCGGGACGCTCGTCAACCAGCACCATCATGAGGTGGACCTCAGGGTTGTTGGTGGTGATCGCGTTGGCGATGGACTGCAGGATGAGCGTCTTGCCTGCCTTGGGCGGGGAGACGATCAGGCCACGCTGGCCCTTGCCGATCGGGGCGACCAGGTCGATGACGCGGGGGCCGATCTTCTTGGGGTCGGTCTCGAGGCGCAGGCGCTCGGACGGGTACAGCGGGACGAGCTTGGCGAACTCCACGCGGTCCTTGAGGTCCTCGGCGGTCTTGCCGTTCACCGAGGTGACGCGGACCAGCGCGTTGAACTTCTGGCGGGCGGACTGCTGGCCGCGGTCCTCGCCGTCGCGCGGCGCGCGGATGGCGCCAACAACGGCGTCGCCCTTGCGCAGGTTGTACTTCTTGACCTGGGCCAAGGAGACATACACGTCGTTCGGGCCCGGCAGGTAGCCGGACGTACGGATGAACGCGTAGTTTTCGAGGACATCCAGGATGCCGGCCACCGGCAGCAGCACGTCGTCATCGGTGACCTCGACGTCGTCGACGTCGGGTCCCTGGCTGCGTCCCCGGCGGCGGTCGTTGCGGTCACGGAACCGTTCGTTGCGGCTGCCGTCACGGCTGTCCGAACGCTCGTTGCGGTCGTTCCGGTCGCGGCGGTTCCGCCGGTTGCGGCGGCTGCCGCCGTCGTCGTCCGCGTCGCGGTTGTCGTCACGGCGGTTATCGTCTCGGCGGGTGTCATCACGGCGGGTGTCGCGTCCGCCGGCTTCGCCGGCGTCGCGGCCACCGCGGCCTCGGGCATCCCGGCGTTCGCGCTGTCCGGCTTCGCCCTCCGGTGCCTGCTCGCGGGCTTCGGCACCGCGTGCTTCAGCGCCGCGGGCCTCAGTGCGGGGGGCCTCAGCGCCACGTGCTTCAGCACCGCGTGCCTCGGCGGCAGCTTCGGCGGGGGCAGCGGGTGCTTCGGCGGGAGCTGCAGCGGCTGCTTCGCCACGGCGGCGGTTGCGGGTGCGCGGCTGGCGGCGCTCTGCGCCTTCTGCCTCAGCGGAGGCTGCACCTTCGGCCGAAGGTGCAACGGGTGCCTCGGCGGCGGCCGGTGCTTCAGCGGCCGGAGCCTCGGCGGGGGGTTCCGTTGCGGGCGTGGCAACAATTCCGTCGCTCACTGCCCGGCGGCTGCGGCCGCGGCCACGTGCACGGGTTTCCTGGGCCGGAGCCTCGGCTGCCTCAGCGGCCGGGGCTGCTGCGGCGGTTTCGGCAGCCGGGGCTGCTGCAGCGGCCTTTGCGGCGGTCCGTGCCGGCGCCTTGGTGGCGGTGGCGGACGTGCCCGCACGGTGCGCGGAAATAGCCGCCACCAGGTCGCCCTTGCGCATGCGGGATCCGCCGGAGATACCGAGCTGGCTGGCGAGGGCCTGCAGCTGGGCGAGCTTCAGGCCGGCAAGGCCGCTGCTCTTGGCGGGCGCTTCCGTCAACGATCCGGAAGCAGAAGATGATATGTCCACAGCTGGCGACAGCTCAGTGGTTTCGGTCACGAAGGATCCTTCCCCCTCGACGGCGTCCAGACTGTGAGCTGGACGCGATGATTGGATCTGGGCTGCAGTTCAGATCTGCAGCCGCGATGTTCGGCCTTGCCGGTTGGAGTTCGGCCAGCAGGGCCGGATACTGATCACCTTCAAACGCTCCACATAGCTGGCGGGGCGGCGGACTGGCGGTTCAGGGAACAGAAACACATCTGTAGGTTCCTGGCCAGGCCAAGCAGGTGGCACCGAAAAATATCGCGCAAATAAGAGATCGAAGCAGCAGCAGCAGATCGAAGCAGATTCTGACCCGATGGTTGGTTAAGGCCATTTTCGGAGTCGGTGACTGCACGGTCTCTTGGCTGCAGGGCCCTCTCGACTGCAGAGTCGCCGTCTGGCTGCATCAATGAATGCTGTGATGGCTCAGTGAATGCGGTGCTGACTGCGGAGACTGCATGCGGTGTTACCGCCGGTGCACTCCCACTTTAGCACCTTCGACGTCGACCGCCAGCTTCATCACGCGCCAGTTGATGTCCGGCGTGTTTGCCGCGGAAAACGAGGCAATGAATTCCAGAACGGCGGCTGCCTCCGCCTCGCCGTTCGCGAGGACCAGAACCGTGGGTCCGGCTCCGGAGACAACGGCAGCGTGGCCGGCAGCGCGCAGGGCCCGGATAAGGGCCGCACTGGGCCGCATGGCCTCCGCGCGGTAGCTCTGGTGCAGGAAGTCCTCGGTGCCGGCAAGCAGGAATTCAGGCTTCTGCGTCAGGGCATGGATCAGGAGTGCTGCGCGGCCGGAGTTCATCGCGGCCGCGTGATGGCCGATCGACGCAGGCAGCAAAGCGCGCGCGGCCTCAGTGGAGAGCTCGAAGTCCGGCACTGCCACGACGGGGATGACGGCAGCGTCCACGGTGGCGCACGTGCTGCTGTACTGGTCACTGTCCTGCCACGACAGCGCCAGTCCACCGTAGATCGCCGGAGCGACGTTGTCCGGGTGGCCTTCCAACTCGCTGGTCAGCTGCAGGATCCAGTTCCGGTCCTGCTGCTCCCCCGCGGGCAGCAGCGCGTTGGCCGCGGTCACGGCTGCCACGACTGCGGACGCTGACGAGCCCAGGCCACGGCCGTGCGGAGCGACGTTTTCCGCGGTGATCTTCAGGCCCGTGTGGCGGTAGCCCAGCCGCCCGAAGGCGGCATTCATCGCCCGGACCACCAGGTGGCTGGCGTCCCGCGGAAGGGAATCCGCACCTTCACCGCTGAGCTCAAAGACCAGCTCGTCGCTGTCCAGGCTCTCCACGGTGAGGGTGTCGTGCAGCGTGAGTGCCAGCCCGAGGCTGTCATAGCCGGGACCGAGGTTGGCGCTGGTGGCCGGAACCCGGACCGTCACCTGCTGCCCGGCCTGGATGGCGGGCAGCTGGGCGGTCTGCGGCAGCATGGTTTCCACTGTTATTTGACTTCCAGTCCCAGTTCTGCGGCGACGGTCACGACGTCGTTGGACACCTTGACAGGCTGGACATCGCTGCCGTCCTCGGTCCTGAGGGCCCACTGCGGGTCCTTGAGGCCGTGTCCGGTGACAGTGATGGCGATGGTCTTGCCGGCGGGCACCTCACCGGCTGCGTGCTTCTTGAGCAGGCCCGCGACGCCGGCAGCCGAGCCGGGCTCCACGAAGACGCCTTCACGGGAAGACAGCCAGCGGTGGGCGGCCAGGATTTCCTCGTCAGTGACGGAATCGATGAATCCGCCGGACTCGTCACGGGCCGCAATGGCCCCGTCCCAGGAGGCGGGGTTGCCGATCCGGATGGCGGTGGCGATGGTGTCCGGTTCTGTGATGGGGTGGCCGGCCACGAACGGCGCGGCGCCTGCGGCCTGGAAGCCCCACATGGCGGGCGTCTTGGTGGCAACGGGAGCGAGCGTTCCCGCAGTTTCGGACTCGAACGGCGCGGAGTACTCCTTGTAGCCCTTCCAGTAGGCCGTGATGTTTCCGGCGTTGCCGACCGGGAGCACATGGATGTCCGGGGCGTCGCCCAGGGCATCGACGATCTCGAAGGCGCCGGTCTTCTGGCCCTGGATGCGGGCCGGGTTCACGGAGTTAACCAGGAATACCGGGTAGGACTCGCCCAGCTTGCGGGCGATGTCGAGGCAGTTGTCGAAGTTGCCGTCAACCTGCAGGAGCGTGGCGCCGTGCGCGATGGCCTGGCTCAGCTTGCCCATGGAGATCTTGCCCTCGGGCACCAGCACGGCACACGTCAGGCCGGCTGCGGTGGCGTAAGCGGCAGCGGAAGCGGACGTGTTGCCGGTGGAGGCGCACACCACGGCCTTGGCCCCGGCCTCAACGGCCGCAGTCATGGCCATGGTCATGCCGCGGTCCTTGAAGGAACCGGTGGGGTTCATGCCCTCGACCTTGAGGTAGACCTCAGAGCCCGTCAGCTCGGACAGCTTCTGGGCATAAACCAAGGGCGTGCCGCCCTCGCCGAGGGTGATGACCCTGGTGGCCGCCGTGACGGGCAGACGGTCAGCGTATTCGCGGATGACACCGCGCCATTGGTGAGCCGATTAAGCTCCTTCTACCCGCAGTACGGATGTAACGGAATTGATCACATCGAGGGCCTTCACGGCTTCGACGGTTGCTGCCAGTGCAGCTTCGCTTGCGCGGTGGGTGACGATCCGCAGCTCGGCCGATTCCACGTTGGAGTCGGCATCGCGGTGAATGGTCTGGCGCATGATTTCGATGGAGACGCCGTGCTCGGCGAACAGCTGGGCGATCTTTGCCAGCACGCCGGGCTGGTCCGCAACGTCCAGGCCGATGTAGTAGCTGGTGGTGGCGGCATCGATCGGCAGCGCCGGGACGTGGCCGGTGGTGGACTCGATGCGTCCGGGGCCGCCCAGGACGATCCGGCGGGCCGCCGAGACGAGGTCGCCCAGCACGGCAGACGCCGTCGGGGTTCCGCCGGCACCCTGGCCGTAGAACATCAGTTCGCCGGCGTTCTCCGCCTCGACGAACACAGCGTTGAATGCACCGCGGACGGCTGCCAGCGGGTGTTCGCGCGGCAGGAGCGTCGGGTGGACGCGCACGGAGACGCCCTCGCTGCCGGCTGTTTCCGTGCCAGTGGCGGTGATTTTCTCGGCGATGGCCAGCAGCTTGATGACAAAGCCCGCTTCCTTGGCGGCGGCGATGTCGGCGGCGCTGACGCGGGTGATGCCCTCGCAGTAGACGTGCTCCAGGTCGAAGCGGGTGTGGAAGGACAGGGACGCCAGGATGGCGGCCTTGGCCGCGGCGTCGTGCCCCTCGACGTCGGCCGTCGGGTCAGCTTCGGCGTAGCCGAGCCGCTGGGCCTCGGCGAGTGCGTCCGCGAACTGCGCGCCGGTGGAGTCCATCTGGTCAAGGATGAAGTTGGTGGTGCCGTTGACGATGCCGAGCACGCGGGTGATGCGGTCACCGGAGAGGCTGTCGCGGATGGGGCGCAGGATGGGGATGGCACCTGCCACGGCGGCTTCGTAGGACAGCTCGACGCCGGCCTTGTCCGCCTCTTCGTACAGTGCCGGACCGTCGGCGGCCAGCAGGGCCTTGTTGCCCGTGACCACGCTGGCGCCGTTCTGGATGGCGGAGAGGATCAACGAGCGGGCGGGTTCGATGCCGCCCATCAGCTCGATGACGAGGTCGGCCTCCTTGACCAGCGTTTCACCGTCGGTGGTGAAGAGGTCCCGCGGGAGGTCCACGTCACGCTCGGCGTCGAGGTTCCGTACCGCGATGCCGGCCAGTTCCAGGCGGGCGCCGGTGCGCGGCGCCAGGGTGCCGGCGTCGTCAATCAGAATCCGCGCCACCTGAGCCCCGACGTTGCCACAGCCCAGCAGGGCCACTTTCAGGGTTCGCAATTCGGTCATTCAGGCTCCCATGTCGCGGTTCAGCAGATCTTCTTCGGTTTCCCCGCGGACAATCAGCCGGGGAGATCCGTCGCGCACAGCGACAACGCCCGGCCGGGCCAGATAGTTGTAGTTGCTTGACAGGGCCCAGCAGTAGGCGCCGGTCCCCGGTACAGCGAGCAGATCACCGGCTGCCACGTCCTCGGGCAGATATACATCTCTAACAACTATGTCGCCGCTCTCGCAATGTTTGCCCACTACGCGGGACAGCTGTGGGGCCGCTGCGGAGGTCCGCGACGCGAGAATGGCCGAATAATCCGCGTCGTACAGCACCGGACGGGCGTTGTCGCTCATGCCGCCGTCCACTGACACATAGCGGCGCGGGTGCGTAACGTTTTTAGCAGTATTTTCACCTGCTGCGCCGTCGGCATCGGCCGGGGCGTCCACGCGGACGGTTTTCAGCGTGCCCACCTCGTACAGCGTGAAGGTGCTGCTGCCCACGATCGCGCGGCCGGGCTCGATGGAAATCCGCGGTGCTGTGATGCCCAGTTCGGAGCACTTGGAACGTACGACGGCGGCCATCGCCTGCGCGATGTCGGCTGCCGGGCGGGGGGTGTCCACGGGCGTGTAGGCGATGCCGTAGCCGCCGCCGAGGTCAAGCTCGGGAAGGGTGATGGAATATTTGTCCTGCACGGCGGCCAGGAAGGTCAGCAGCTTCTGCGCGGCCAGCGCAAAGCCGTCCGGCTCGAAGATCTGCGACCCGATGTGGCAGTGCAGGCCCAGCAGCTCCACGCTGGCGTAGGACGTTGCGGCGGCGACGGCCTCCTCGGCGGCGGACAGGCCTGCTTCGTCGGTCGTATCCTCCGCCATGGAGAGGCCGAATTTCTGGTCCTCGTGGGCGGTGGCGATGAACTCGTGGGTGTGGGCGTGCACGCCGGGCGTCAGCCGCAGCATGACCTTGGCGGTCGCCCCCCGGCCGGAGGCGATCTTGGCCACGCGCTCCAGCTCGTCCAGGCTGTCCACCACGATGCGGCCGAGGTTCATGTCCAGCGCCCGGTTGATCTCGGCGTCGGACTTGTTATTGCCGTGCAGCGACAGGTTTGCACCGTCGATGCCGGCCCGGGCGGCAACCGCAAGCTCGCCGCCGGAACACGTGTCCAGCCGCAGCCCTTCCTCTGCCACCCAGGTTGCCACAGCGATGCTAAGGAACGACTTGCCGGCGTAGTAGACGTCCACTCCCCCGCAAATGTCGGCAAAGGCTTCGTCGAACGCATCCTTGAAGGCACGGGCGCGGGCGCGGAAATCCGATTCGCTCATGACGAACAGCGGTGTGCCGTACTGCTCCTTGAGGGCGCTGACCGGGATGCCGTCAATGGCAAGTTCCCCGCCGGCGTTCCGTTCCACGCCGCCGGCCCACACGGGGGTGTGGAGGGCGTTGAGGTCCGCGGGGACGGCCAGCCACTCCGGAGCCAGCGGCGAGGCTGTTTTGTTGGACGCTGCGCTGGTGGTCTCCTGCACGTCGATCACATCCGTTCCGGCGCCGAAACGCCCAGCAGTTCGAGTCCGTTGGCCAGCACCTGGCTGGTGGCGTCATTGAGCCACAGCCTGGTGCGGTTGGTGTCCGTGACGGGTTCGTCGCCCATCGGCGCCACCCGGCAGGCGTCATACCAACGGTGGTAGGCGCCGGCGATGACCTCGAGATGGCGGGCCACGCGGTGCGGCTCGCGCAGCTCGGCTGCCTTGGCCACGATGGAGGGGTAGCTGCCCAGGTAGGACAGCAGTTCGTTCTCCGTGGCGTGGTCCAGCAGGGAGGCGTCGAAGGCGCTCCGGTCCACGCCGGCAGCCACGGCGTTGCGCGCGGTGCCGCGGGAGCGGGCGTGCGCGTACTGCACGTAGAAGACGGGGTTCTCGTTGGAGTGCTTCTTGAGCAGCTCGGGGTCCAGCGTGAGCGGGGAGTCGGCCGGGAAGCGCGCCAGCGAGTAGCGGACCGCGTCCGTTCCCAGCCAGGAGATCAGGTCCTTGAGCTCAATGATGTTGCCGGCGCGCTTGGAGAGCTTGGCGCCGTTGACGGACACCAGCTGGCCGATCAGGACCTCGATGTTGACCTCGGGATCGTCGCCGGCCGCGGCCGCGATGGCCTTGAGCCGGTTGATGTAGCCGTGGTGGTCGGCTCCCAGGAGATAGATCTTTTCCGTGTAGCCGCGGTCCTTTTTGGACAGGTAGTACGCGGCATCGGCGGCGAAGTAGGTCGGTTCGCCGTTCGCACGGATCATGACGCGGTCCTTGTCATCGCCGAAATCGGTGGTGCGGAGCCAGACGGCACCGCCGTCGTCGAACACGTGGCCCTGCTCGCGAAGGCGGGCAACGGCACTTTCGATCGCGCCGGCGTCGTGAAGTTCCTGCTCGGAGAAGAACACGTCGAAGGCGACGCCAAAGTCGGCCAGGGTGTCCTTGATGTCCTTGAGCTGCGCCTCGTAGGCCGCGGCCCGGATCACGGGCAGCGCCGCAGCATCCGTCAGTTCGCGGATGTCCGGGTGCCGGGTCAGGACATCGTGGCCCAGGTCGCGGATGTATTCGCCCGGGTAGCCGCCCTCAGGCACGTCGCGGCCATGCAGGCGTGACAGCACCGAGTTGGCGAAGACATTCATCTGGGAGCCGGCGTCGTTGATGTAGTACTCGGCGGTG
The DNA here is from genome assembly GCF_044054585.1 of Arthrobacter sp. UC242_113. Taxonomy (NCBI): domain Bacteria; kingdom Bacillati; phylum Actinomycetota; class Actinomycetes; order Micrococcales; family Micrococcaceae; genus Arthrobacter; species Arthrobacter sp. UC242_113. The sequence goes on from NZ_CP171968.1 coordinate 2,033,679, forward strand.
ACGTCGGCACCCGAGGCGCGAAGCACCCTGGCGATCGAGTCGCCCAGGGCAGCCCAGCGTGTGTGGCCGATGTGCAGCGGCCCGGTGGGGTTGGCGGAGACAAACTCCATGTTGACGGTGTGGCCGGCAAGCGCGGCGTTGGTGCCGTACTCGCTGCCCGCTTCCACGATGGCCTTGGCCAGCGCTCCGGCGGCGGCAGCATCAACCGTGATGTTAAGGACCCCGGACCGGCGATTTCCACACCGTCTACGCCGTTGATGCCCTTAAGCCGCGCGCTGAGCAGCGTGGCGAATTCGCGCGGGTTCGTTCCGGCCTTCTTTGCCAGCTGCAGGGCGATGTTGGTGGCCCAGTCACCGTGCTCCCGGTTCTTCGGACGCTCCACCAGGACGGAGTCCGGTATCGCCGCCTCAGCAAGGGCGATGTCGCCGGCGGCAACGGCGTCTTTCAGGCAGGCGGATATAGCGAGGGAGAGTTCTTCGGGAGTCACACTCCTAGACTACCGGGGAGCCCGTCGTGGCGCGGAATCCGGCAGGGGCCCTGGATGGCCCCTCGGCGTCACAGCAAATAGTAGGGAAATTCACAGGAAAACCGCTTAGCCTTTACTGACCGGCGAAATTGTTGAAACATCAACAGCGAACCACAACGCTGTCCCTAAAGTGCCCGCACCACGAAAAGAGACCCCGTGAAGCCTTCAATCCGCAAGACTGTTGTCGCCGGCATGGCCGGCCTGTCCCTCGCCGGAACGGTGGCCGGCTGCGCGCCTTCGGCCCAGCAGCCTGCCGCGCAGAACACCGAACCCCCGGCGACGTCCGGTTCTGCGTCGGCAACCGCTTCGGCAGGCGCCGCAGCCGGTTACAAGGACGGCACCTACAGTGCGGACGGCAACTACAAGTCCCCCAACGGCACTGAGACCGTGGGCGTTCAGCTCACGCTGGCCGGCGGCACCGTGTCCGCGGTGGAGATCACCGAGCACCCGTCCAACCCCAACACCCGGAAGTTCCAGGGCGAGTTCGCCGGCGGCATCGCCGACCAGGTGGTGGGAAAGCGCCTGGATGAGATCAAGGTCTCCAAGGTGGCCGGCTCCTCCCTGACCAGCGGCGGCTTCAACCAGGCGGTCGAGGCGATCAAGGCACAGGCCCTGTAGGCGGTTGCCATGCCGCATCCGGGCTGGCAGAGCTTCCGTTTTGACGGCATCGGCACCAGCTGGGAAGTCTCCACTCCTGGCCCGTTGTCCCCTGGGCTGCGCAGCTCAGTGCTGGCGGAAGTGGAGCGCTACGACTCCACGTGGTCCAGGTTCCGGGAGGACTCGCTGGTGGCCGGGATGTCAGTAACGCCGGGGCAGTACCAGCTGCCGCCAGAAGCCGCGGGCCTGGCTGCGCTCTACCGGCAGCTCTACACGCTCAGCGGCGGCGCCATGACACCCCTCATCGGTGAAAGCCTTGAGCGGCTGGGCTACGATCCGCACTATTCGCTGCAGCCCCGCGGGGAAGCTGCGGCTCCCCCAGCCTGGGACGCCGTCCTGACATGGCATGGAACGTCGCTGCGCACCACTGCCCCGGTGGTGCTGGATATTGGCGCGGCGGGCAAAGGCCAGCTCGTGGATCTTCTGGCCGACCAGCTCAGGATCCACGGTGTTACCGACTTCTTCATTGACGCCGGCGGGGACCTGCTGAACGGCAGCACGGAAGACGGCGGGCAGGAGCCGGTGCAGGTGGCGCTGGAGCATCCGTATGACGCCACCAAGGCGATAGGAACTGTGCCGCTGGGAGCCGGCGCGCTCTGCGCTTCGGCGTCGAACCGGCGGGCTTGGGGAGACGGGCTCCATCATGTCCTGGACGGCACAACAGGGGCGCCGGTCAGGACGGTAGTGGCCACGTGGGCCCGGGCGGACACTGCCATGGAGGCTGACGCCCTCGCCACCGCCCTGTTCCTGGTTCCGGCCGAGGACCTGGAACGGCATTTCCGTTTTTCCTGGCTCAAGGTATTTTCCAACGGCAGCGCGGAGTACTCCGCGGAATTCGAAGGAAGGCTGTTCACATGAGTTCAACCACCTCCCGGCAGCAGGCCTCACCCGGCACCGCCCTGGACGCGTACCTGGGCCGGTTCACGATGTACAGGCTGGTGCTGCTGGTGCTTGCCGTGCTGGCTGCCTACAGCCTCCTGCTGGACGCCCTCGGCTGGCTGACCTTCGGTATTCCGAACATGCTCGCCCACCTGGCCCTCTGCCTGGGACTGACGTACGTTTCCAACCGCGCCCTGGCCGTGCTGTTCAAAGTTCAGCCGCATTCGGAATCCTCGCTGATTACGGGCCTGCTGCTCTACTTCCTGTTCTGGCCCACTCAGCTCGGCCCGGCCTTTGCGCCGATCGACCTGGCCGGGGTGGCACTGGCCTGCGTCCTGGCGTCTGCCTCCAAGTACGCCCTCGCCTGGCGCGGCCGCCATGTGTTCAACCCCGCGGCCGCCGGGGCCTTCATCACCGGGCTTACCGGGCTCAACATCGCCACGTGGTGGGCCGGCACACCTGCCATGCTCTGGCTTCTGGTCCCGGGCGTCCTGCTGGTGCTCTACCGGACCCGTAAAACGCTCATGGCCGCAGTCTTTGTCCTGGTGGCAACGGGCGTCGTGGCCGCGGTGCAAATGCCTTCCGGCGTCGGCCTGGGAAGTGCCGTGTGGCAGACCCTGGCGCAGGGCCCCGTGCTGTTTTTTGCCGGCTTCATGCTCACCGAGCCGCTCACCCTGCCGCCCCGGCGCTGGCAGCAGCTGGCGATGGCCGCCGTCGTCGGAATCCTGCTGGCCATGCCCTTCAACCTCGGCTTCCTGGCCAACTCCCCCGAGCTGGCACTGCTGGTGGGCAACCTGCTGGCGTTCCTGGCCGGCCAGCGCGGAAGCGTCCGGCTGCTGTTCAGCCACTCCCGCACGCTTACGCCGACGACGACGGAATTCGTCTTCCGCCCCCAGCGCCCGCTCCGCCACTCATCCGGCCAGTACCTCGAACTGGATCTTCCGCACGCCAAGCCGGACGGACGGGGAAGGCGCCGCGTCTTCAGCCTGACCAGCCCGCCCGACGCGAAGCATGTGAAGATCGGCGTCGGCACTGCTGACCCCGTCTCCGCTGCCAAGCGCAAGCTGTTGTCCCTCAAACCCGGCGAGGAGCTGACGGCCACCACCGTGGCGGGTGACTTCGTCCTGCCGAAGGGTTCGGACCCCGTGCTGCTCATTGCCGCCGGCATCGGCATCACGCCGTATCTGGCACACTTGTCCGGCGGGGTGGCCCGCGAGCGCGACACCGTGCTTCTCTACCTCGCCCGAAGCGCATTGGAACTTGCCTACGCGGCCGAACTGGAGGATTGCGGCGCCCGCGTCGTGGCCCGACTGGCCGACGGATCGACGCCGCCGGACTTCATCGAGGACGCCGGTGCGCTGCTTGCCCCGGGATCGCGGCTTGACGGTCACGCACTGCAACGGCTGGTGCCGGACATCGGCCAGCGAAGGGTTTTCATCTCAGGGTCACCGGCCAGCGTGGGCTCGCTGCGGCGGGCAGCGCGGCACGCCGGCGCACGCCGTATCCACGTGGATTCATTCGCGGGATACTGATGGAGGGCACGGAAACGGATTCGTTTTCCGTTCCGGCCCACCTTCCTGCTAAGCTCTAGGACGTCCGGCCGGGAACGGCAGGATCCCTGGATGCCCTCGTAGCTCAGGGGATAGAGCGTCTGCCTCCGGAGCAGAAGGCCGTAGGTTCGAATCCTATCGAGGGCACAGAAGAAACCCCCGCCGCTTACTGAAAGCGGACGGGGGGTTTTCTGTGTCTCCAGTGTGCCTGACGCAGAATGTCAGAGGCCCTTCGTAGTGTGAGTGGCATGGTCTGTTCAATCGTTCCGCCGTACATCCTGCGCCGCCTGGCTGCCCAAAGGTCACCCCGGTTCTCGGCCGTTGCCCGCGCCGCCAAGGAAGCCCTCCTCCACGTCGGGGCCGTGCACGCGGGCCGCACGGCGGCGCCGTCCGCCCCCGCCGGCATCAGGCAACTGGAGCCCGCCCCGGTCAACAGGTCCGTCTTTGACGCGAAGTCCGGCGAGTCGCTGCCCGGGCAGGTTGTCAGGAAAGAGGGGGACGCCGCTACGGGTGACCCCGCCGTCGACGAGGCCTACGACGGCCTGGGCCACACGCACGTCCTCTATGCGGACGCCTTCGGGCGGAACTCCATCGACGGCCTGGGAATGCCGCTCAACGCCACTGTCCACTTCGGCCGGATGTACGACAACGCGTTTTGGGACGGCCAGCAAATGGTGTTCGGAGACGGCGACGGCGAGATCTTCGAGCGGTTCACGAGGTCGCTCAGCGTGATTGGCCACGAGCTGGCCCACGGTGTGACGCAGTTTTCGGCCGGGCTCGCCTACCGCAACCAGGCCGGGGCCATCAACGAGTCCGTGTCAGACGTCTTCGGCGCACTCGTGGAGCAGTATTTCCGGAAGCAGACCACAGCCGAAGCCTCCTGGCTGATTGGCGAAGGGCTGTTCACGCAGCAGGTTGAAGGGTCCGCCCTGCGCTCTATGAAGGCACCGGGAACCGCGTACGACGACGACGTCCTCGGCAAGGACCCGCAGCCGGACTCCATGGACTCCTACGTCCGGACGAGGGCGGACAACGGCGGCGTCCACATCAACTCCGGCATCCCGAACCGGGCGTTCTGCGTCGTCGCCCAGACCCTGGGCGGGAACGCCTGGGAAGCGCCGGGCCAGATCTGGTACGAGACCCTGACAGGCGGCTCGCTGAGCCCGACCAGCACCTTCACAGCCTTCGCCAAAGCCACCGCGGCAACGGCGAAGGAACTGTTCGGCGAGGAGTCGGCAGAGCATGACGCCGTGCGCGGGGCGTGGGAGACTGTGAAGGTAAAGCTCTAACCGGCGCCGGGACTGTGACTTTCCGCTTCCCGGCCGCCGCGGAAACCCGGGAACCTCGCCATGAAAATCACAGTCGAGCGCAGCGGCGGGATAGCCGCACTCACCCGCGTCTGGACGGTGCTGGCCGTCACGACCAGTGACAAGAGCCGCTGGCAGCCGCTCGTCGAAGCGTGCCCATGGGACGCCGTCGACGACCCCCGCCAGGCGTCGGACGGGCAGCCGGACCGTTTCATGTACTCCATCCGCGCCGGCCAGCGCCGGGCCACCCTGCCGGAGACGGCAGTCACCGGTCCCTGGCGGGTGCTGGTGGAGTCCGCCCGGGCAGCAGCCGAAGAATCAGCCTAACCGGCCGGAGCCATCTGGCCGCGGAAGGCCCGGCGGTAGGACTGCGGACTCGTGTCCAGCACCTTGGCGAAATGGTGCCGGAGCAGGACCGGGTGGCCGAACCCTGACTGCCGCGCCACCTCGTCGATGTTCAGTTCCGTGGACTCCAGCAGCTCCTGGGCGCGCAGGACACGCTGGGAATTGAGCCACGCAGCCGGGGTGGCTCCTGTTTCAGCCCGGAACCGCCGGGCAAAGGTGCGCGGCGACATGTGCACGCGGTCGGCCAGCTCTTGGACAGGATGCTCCTCGTCCAGGTTCGCAACCATCCACCTGAGGAGTTCCTCCATGGGCTGCGAGCCGCACTCGGGCATGGGCCGGTCGATGAACTGGGCCTGGCCACCGTCGCGGTGCGGCGGAACCACCATGTCCCTGGCGATGGCTGCCGCCACGGCAGCACCGAATTCGATCCTCACCAGGTGCAGGCAGGCGTCGATGCCCGCCGCCGTACCGGCGCTGGAGATAATCCGTCCGTCCTGGACATAGAGGACGTTCTCGTCGACCAGGACTTTGGGATACTGGGCGGCCAGCTCTTCCGAGTAATGCCAGTGCGTGGTGCACCGGCGTCCGTCCAGGATCCCGGCCCGCGCCAGCGCAAACGCGCCGGAACAGATCGACATCACCCAGGCACCCCGGCTGTGCGCCGCCCGGAGGGCATCGAGGACGGATTCCGGCACATCTTCTTCCCGGCCGTAGGGCGCCATGATCACCAGGCCGGCATCGGCGGCGGCCTCCAGTCCGAGGCCGACGTTCATGGTGAGGCCGGACTTCAGCGGAACTTCGCCGGGCACCGGAGTGCACACGCGGAAGTCGAACTGCGGCACGCCTGTTCCCCGGTCCGAACGATCGATGCCAAACACCTCAAAGGCGGTACCGAACTCGAAGATCGAGAAGTTGGGAACCGCAATGATTGCCACTGTTTTCAGCATGTTTCCAGTATGGCAGAAATTTGTACTTTTTAGGCATTTCTGCCACTTCTTTCGGGGCTTCCGTGGGAGAACCATGGACACATGGAAATCTTCGGAATCGCCCTTCTTGTCCTGGTCCTCATTGCAGCAGCCGCCACGGTCGGCGCCATTCTGCGGGACGGGCGCGGTCACACCCCTCCCGAACACTCGGTCCGGGACTGGTCCGCACTGGACCTGCCCAGCAGCAACTACACGATGCGCATCTTCTAGCGGCGGATGACCCCGGTTACTATCCGTCCACATCCGCCCTCCACCCGAAAAACCGCCCACCCAGAACCCCAATCCCCACCAACACCAAGGACCCGGCGCACGCCGGGTCCTTTTACGCGGCAGTAGACTTGTGGGAGCCATGACTTTTCACATCTCCTACCCCGCCGAGCTGCCGGTTTCCGAGCGCCGCGAGGACCTGATGGCCGCGATTGCCGCCAACCAGGTGACAATCATTGCCGGCGAGACCGGCTCCGGAAAGACCACCCAGATTCCCAAGATGTGCTTGGAGCTGGGTCTGGGTGACAACGGCCTGATCGGCCACACCCAGCCGCGGCGCCTCGCAGCCCGCACGGTGGCCGAGCGCATCGCCTCGGAGCTCGGCGTCGACATCGGCCAGGAGGTGGGCTTCCAGGTCCGCTTCACGGGCGAGGTGAGCAAATCCACCAAGGTCAAACTGATGACCGATGGCATCCTGCTGGCCGAAATCCAGCGCGACAAGCTGCTCCGCAAGTACAACGCGATCATCATCGATGAGGCGCACGAACGCAGCCTGAACATCGACTTCATCCTCGGCTACCTCAAGCGGATCCTGCCGCAGCGGCCGGACCTGAAGGTGATCATCACCTCCGCCACCATCGATCCCGAACGCTTCGCGAAGCACTTCGGCTCGGATGAGGAACCGGCACCTATCGTTGAGGTGTCCGGACGGACGTTCCCCGTCGAGATCCGCTACCGGCCGCTCTCCCAGCCGGCGGGCGGCCCGTCCACCGGCGACGACGAGGACAACTCCTCCGACGACGAGCTCGAGGAAGACCGGGACCCGCTGGACGCGGTGTGCGACGCCGTCGACGAGCTCGCCCTGGAAGCGCCGGGCGACATCCTCATCTTCTTCTCCGGCGAGCGGGAGATCCGGGACGCCGCGGACGCCCTGCAGGCCAGGATCCAGACCAACCGGCGGCTGGCCGGAACCGAGGTCCTGCCGCTGTTCGCGCGGCTGAGCCTCCAGGAACAGCACCGGGTGTTCAACCCGGGCAGCAAGCGGAGGATCGTGCTGGCCACCAACGTGGCCGAGACCTCCCTCACCGTACCCGGCATCAAGTACGTCATCGACACGGGCACCGCGCGCATCTCGCGCTATTCGCACCGCACCAAGGTGCAGCGGCTGCCCATCGAACGGGTTTCCCAGGCGTCGGCCAACCAGCGTTCGGGGCGCTGTGGCCGCGTGTCCGACGGCATCGCCATCCGGCTCTACTCCGAGGAGGACTTCGAGTCCCGGCCGCTCTACACCGATCCGGAAATCCTGCGCACCAACCTGGCCGCGGTCATCCTGCAGATGACTGCCATGGGTGTCGCCCGCGGGCCCAAGGACATCGAAAACTTCCCGTTCGTCGAACCGCCGGACTCGCGCGCCATTAACGACGGCGTGACCCTCCTTCGGGAGCTCGGCGCCTTGAGTGCGCCGCAGGCAGCCGCGGGCTCTCCGCAAACGGCAATTGCGGAGGGCAGGAATGCCGGCCGCAACGGCGGCGGCGGGCTGACCGCCGTCGGACATAAGCTTGCCCAGCTCCCGGTGGATCCCAGGCTCGGACGCATGATTGTGGAGGCCGGCCAGCGCGGCTGCGTCCGCGAAGTCATGATCCTGGCAGCGGCGCTCACCATCCAGGACCCCCGCGAGAGGCCAACGGACAAGCAGCAGCTGGCTGCGGAGAAGCACGCCCGTTTCCGCGACGATAATTCCGACTTCACCGGCTACCTGAACCTCTGGAACTACATCCACGAGAAACAGCAGGAGCTGTCCTCCACCCAGTTCCGCCGCCTCTGCCGGAACGAATTCATCAACTACCTGCGCGTGCGCGAATGGCAGGACCTGTTCACGCAGCTCCGGCAGCTGGCCCGGCCGCTGGGCATCAGCCTGGACAACAAGCGCCAGGCCGATGCCGTGGGCAACCACGAGGGCATCCACATCAGCCTTCTCTCCGGCCTGCTTAGCCACATCGGGATCCTCGACGAACGCAAGCGGGAATATGCCGGCGCCCGCGGAACACGCTTTGCCATCTTCCCCGGCTCGGCGCTGTTCAAGAAGTCGCCCACATTTGTCATGGCTGCCGAACTCGTGGAAACCAGCAGGCTGTGGGCACGGGTGGCCTCCAAGTTCGAGCCGGTGTGGGCCGAGCAGGTGGCACCGCACCTGATCAAGCGCAGCTACAGCGAACCCCACTGGTCCACCAAGATGGGCGCCGTGATGGCGTATGAAAAGGTCACCCTCTACGGCGTGCCCATCATCGCCCAGCGCCGGATCAACTTCGGCAAGGTCGATCCCGTCCTGGCCCGCGAGCTGTTCATCAGGCATGCGCTGGTCCAGGGCGAATGGAAGACGCACCACAAGTTCTTCCACCGCAACCGGGCCCTGCTGCACGAAGTGGAGGAACTCGAAGCGCGGATGCGCCGCCGGGACCTCCTGGTGGACGACGAAACGCTCTTCGAGTTCTACGACGCGGGCGTGGGCAAGGACGTCGTCTCGGAACGGCACTTCGACAAGTGGTGGAAGGACGCCCGGCAGCAGAATCCGGCGCTTCTGGACTTCGACGAGGCACTGCTTCTGAGCGAGGACGCCGAAGCGCTGGACGAATCCGCGTACCCGAAGACGTGGCTGCACAAGGGGTTCGAACTGCCCCTGAGCTATGAATTCCATCCCGTGGCGCCCGGCTCGACGCCCAACCCGTCCGACGGCGTTACGGCAGAAGTGCCGGTTCTCTTCCTGAACCAGCTCGACGACGCACCCTTCCGCTGGCTGATCCCCCGGCCAGCGCGTGGAACTTGTCACCGCGCTGATCAAATCGCTGCCGAAGCAGGTCCGCAAGAGCTTCGTACCGGCTCCGGATGTCGCCCGGCAGGCGGTGGCGGCGCTGGAAGCCGACTTCGATCCGGCCGAGGACGAGCTGGAGAGTTCACTGGAGCTCGTCCTGCGCCGCTTGAAGGGCCAGATCATCCCGCCCGGGTCCTGGAACTGGGACGCGGTTCCGCCGCACCTGCGGGTGAGCTTTAAGGTGGTGGACAGCCGCGGCAAGGTGCTGGACGAGGGCAAGGACCTGGAAGCGCTCCAGGAGCGGCTGGCGCCGGCCACCCGCCGGGCCATCGCGGAGTCCCTGGGCGCCACTCCGGCCACCGCCGGCCCGCGGTCGTCGAACCCGCAGTCGGCGAAGAAGGGCCAGCAGCAGGGGGCGCCGCAGGACGCGCGGGCACAGGACGGCCGTCCGCAGGCGCACACCGGGTTCACGGAACAGTCCGGCCTGACCGAGTGGCGGTTCGGCGCCATTCAGCGGGAAGCCAGCGTTACCGTCAAGGGCCATACCGTCACTGGATTTCCCGCGCTGGTGGACGAAGGAAAGTCCGTTGGCCTGCGCGTCTTCCAAACAGCCTCGGAGCAGCAGGAAGCCATGCGCGGCGGTGTCATCCGGCTCCTCGCCCTGCGCGTGCCCGCGCCTGACCGCTATGTCCTGGAGCACCTGAACAACACCGAGAAGTTGACGTTCAGCCAGAACCCGCACGGGTCCGTCTCGGCCCTGATCGCAGACTGCGTACTGGCGGCGGTGGACAAGCTGACCCCGGCAGAACTCCCATGGGACCAAGCAGCGTTCGATGCCCTGTTTGAGCATGTCCGGGCGGAACTGATCGACACCGTCTTCAGTGTTACGGCGGTGGTGGAGCGCATCCTCGCGAGCACGCGCCGGATCCAAAAGCAGCTCAAGGGCACCACGAGCCTGGCGCTCATCAGCGCGCTCAACGACGTCCGCAGCCAGCTTGAACAGCTGGTCTTTCCCGGCTTCGTAGCCCGCACGGGCTACGCCCAGCTGAGCCAGCTCCCCCGCTACCTCGCCGCCATCGAAAAACGCCTGGAGAAGCTGCCCGGAAACGTGCAGCGCGATGCCCTCAACATGGCGGCGGTCCAGCAGCTGGAGGATGATTACGACGACGTCGTGTCGGCTTTATTGCCCGGCCGCCGGGCAGGTGCAGAGCTGACGCAGGTGCGCTGGATGATCGAGGAGCTGCGGGTGAGCCTGTTCGCCGTCGAACTCGGCACAGCCTATTCCGTGTCCGAGAAGCGGATCCGGACGGCACTGAACAAGGTGCTCGCGGCGTAGCGTCAGCGGGCTAATTTAACGTTCGACGGCGCTGCTGCCGCGGCATCGGCTTTCGGCTCGCCACGGCACCCAACTAGGTAGCATTTCAGGGCGTTTTCAGGGCTGGGAACGCCCTGAGCTGCTACCTGGTTTTGGTTCTCCGGCGCGTCCGGAAAACTTTTTTGATTGCGGCCTCATTTGTCACCCGGTCGGCCCTTTATTGTCGGTCCCCTTTGGCAGACTGCGTTCATGGAAGGCGTCGGGAATTCAGCAGTGACAGCAGCGGCGCCGCGCGTCGTTCTGCAGGCTGCTGCGTTCCCTGATGCTGATGCCGATTTCCCGTTCCATGAGTTCGCGGACGACGGCCTTCCGCACGACGACGACCTCGACGCCCGTATCCGGCATCGTTTCCGGAGGACCCGTTTCCAGAAGCTCTGTTTGCCGACGTGTTGTCCACCGACGGCGCTGCCTCCAACACCGTTACGATGCGGCCCGTTTGAAGGACCGGATCGCGGCGGCAACTGCCCTGCTGAAGGCCGACCTCACTGCCGACCATGCCGGGCTGATCGACCAGTTCCGCGCCTCCGAGGACGTAAAGGGCATGCTGGCCGGGCAACAGGCGAGGCTTTCCGTGAGTGGACGGTGTCCCTCCGCCCGGCACCGACTGCATGACGTATTTCACGGCGCTGCTGCCCGTCCAGCAGGGTGTCTCGGTCCTCGCGGCGCTGACCCGGCAGGCCGACTCCCTCCGAGCCGGCGGGGATCCGCACCCGGGCCGGTGTGGCGTCTGGCTTAAGCCTCCGGCACGAACTCCCCGTAGCCGGCGTCGCGCAGGCCTGCACGCAGCTTCTCCGCGTTCGCGTCCAGCCGCACCGGATCGGGGTTATGCTCGGCGGTGGCGAAGTTGTATTCCGCCATGCTGTTGGAAGGCCACACGTGCACGTGCATGTGGTTGATCTCGTAACCGGCCACGATGAGTCCTGCCCGGGCTGCCCCGAACGTGTCCACCTGCACCGCACCGATGCGCCGGGCCACTTCCATGACCTTGGCGAGGGTCTCCGGCGAGGCGTCCGTCCAGCGGTCCACTTCCTCGGTCGGCACAACCAGGGTATGCCCGTCCGCAAGCGGACCCATGGTGAGGAACGCGGAGACGTCCGGTTCCCGCCAGACAAACCGGCCAGGGATCTCCCCGTTGAGAATCTTGGTGAACAACGTGCTCATGCGTCAGCCCTTTCCGACGGTTCCTGCAGTGTGGATGCATCCAGGACAAAACGGTACTTCACATCACCTGCGACCATCCGGTCATAGGCGTCGTTGAGTTGCTCGGCACCGACCAGTTCGATGTCCGAGACGACTCCGTGCTCGGCGCAGAAGTCGAGCATCTCCTGTGTCTCCGCGATGCCCCCGATCAGGGAACCGCCGTAGGAGATCCGCCGCCTGATCAGTGCCCCGGGATTGACAGGCGGCATGGCTTCGGAGGGCAGGCCGAGCTGGAACAGGGCCCCGTCCCGGCGCAGGGTCCGGAAGAACGGGTTGAGGTCGTGCGGCGCTGCCACCGTATCAATGATGACGTCGATGCTCCGGTTCTCAGCGGCCATCGCTTCCTCATCCCGGGAAAGCACTACTGCGTCAGCGCCGAGTTCCAGCGCCGCCAACACCTTGGAGTTAGAGGTAGTGAAGACCTTGACCTCGGCCCCCATCGCTTTTGCCAGCTTGACGGCCATATGCCCAAGGCCGCCCAGGCCAACGACGCCGACCACATGGCCTTCCCGGACACCGAAGCGGCGCAGCGGCGAGAACGTGGTGATGCCCGCACAGAGCAGCGGGGCGGCGGCCGCGGGATCCAGGTTTTCCGGCACCCGCAGGACGTACCGGCGGTCCACTACCACGGACGTGGCGTAGCCGCCCTGCGTCACGGCGTCACCGTTCCTGGCATCCTTAGCCCCGTAGGTCCCGGTCATGCCGCGTTCGCAGTACTGCTCCAGCCCTTCGAGGCAGCTCTCGCATTCCCTGCAGGAATCCACCATGCAGCCCACGCCAACGCGGTCTCCTGGTTGGAAGTCCTTTACGTTAGAACCGACGCGGCTGACCCTGCCCACAATCTCGTGGCCCGGCACGAGCGGGTAGTTCTGGGAGCCCCACTCCCCCCGGGTGGCGTGAACGTCCGAGTGGCAGAGGCCGCAGAACTCGATGGCAATCTCGACGTCGTCGGCTTTGGGTGCCCGGCGGGCAATTGTCAGCTCGACCAGCCCGCTTGTGGCGGATGAAGCGCCGCGGGCGGCGGCAAGGCGACCGTCGAGGGGTCCGACGGCGGTCCCGTCCAGTTCGATTCGCAGGATCAGCGGCGGGGGCACGGGGCGTCCAGGAGTCATAGGGCGACGCTACCGCGGCACCCCGGTGAGTTCCAATTGCCCGTGCACTCCGTACCTGGCCCACCGCTACTCACTTTCCCGGATCGGCGCCCGTGGCCACCTGGCGGGAGGCGTCGTTGGACCATTCGGAGAAGGAGCCGGGGAACAGCGCGGCGCTGAAACCGGCGATTTCCAGGGCCGCTATCTCATGCGAGGCCGTCACGCCGCTGCCGCAATAGACGGCGGTGGCCGTCGTTGCGTCGACCCCAAGGCCGGCGAAGCGCTGCCGCAGCTTCTCCGCCGGCAGGAAGCGGCCGTCGTCGTCGAGGTTCCCGGTGGTGGGAGCGCTGACGGCGCCGGGAATGTGGCCGGCCCGGGGGTCCACCGGCTCGACTTCGCCGCGGTACCGTTCCCCGGCGCGCGCATCCAGCAGCACGCCTCCGGCGGCCCAGGCCGCGGCTCCGTCGGCGTCGGTCACCGGCATGCCGCCGCCGGCGAGCACCACATCTCCGGTTTCCGGCTGCACTGCCCCGCCCTCCACCGGCAAACCTGCCGTGCGCCAGGCGGCCAGGCCGCCGTCGAGCAGGTAAACGGTGCGCACGCCGGCATTCCGGAGCATCCACCACACCCGGGCAGCGGAGGTGTTGCCGGCATCGTCGTAGGCGACCACGACGTCGCCGTCGCGTATCCCCCAGGACCGTGCCGCTTCCTGGAAGCGGGCCGGCGAAGGCAGCGGGTGGCGCCCGCGGCCGGGATCTGCCGGGTCCGCCAGCTGGGTGGGCAGGTCCACGTACACAGCGCCCGGGATGTGCTCCTTCAGGTAATGGCTGCGGCCCTCCGGATCCCCGAGCGCCCAGCGGACATCGAGCACCACGGTGCGCTGGCCGGAGGCCATCCGGGCGTTCAGCCCGGCCACGTCAATGAGGGTGTTCATCTGTCTCCTTGGATAGGCCGGTCGAACAGACCCAACTCTAGCCCCGGATGTCTGCGCCGGTAGGCTGAATCCGTGAGCAGGCGATTCAGTGAACGGGCATGGGCGGATGAGGCTATCCGCAAGATCAACGCGGAAAACAACCGGTCGGCCGACACCCACCTGTATTCCGTGCCGCTGCCGGAACACTGGGGCGTCCAGCTGTACCTCAAGGATGAATCCACGCACCGCTCCGGAAGCTTGAAGCACCGGCTGGCCCGCTCCCTCTTCCTGTTCGGGCTGGTGAACGGGTGGATCCACGAGGGCACCACCATCGTGGAGGCATCCAGCGGCAGCACCGCGGTCTCCGAAGCGTACTTCGCACAACTCCTGGGCCTGCCGTTCATCGCCGTGATGACCCGCACCACCAGCCCGGAAAAGATCGCCCTGATCGAACAGTTTGGCGGCGCCTGCCTCCTGGTGGACCATGCCTCAGAGGTGTATGCCGCAGCCGCCGAGGTTGCCGCCACCAGCGGGGGCCACTACATGGACCAGTTCACCTACGCCGAGCGCGCCACCGACTGGCGCGGCAACAACAACATCGCCGAATCCATCTTTGAGCAGCTGGCGCTGGAGGAGCATCCGGTCCCCCGCTGGATTGTGGTGGGAGCCGGAACGGGCGGGACCAGCGCCACAATCGGCCGCTACCTCCGCTATCACCGCCACGCCACGTCCCTGGCGGTGGTCGATCCGGAAAACTCCGCCTTCTACCCCGGCTGGCGGAGCGGCGCTGCAGACTTCAGCACCGGCATGCCCTCGCGGATCGAGGGGATCGGCCGGCCCCGCATGGAGCCGAGCTTCGTCCCGTCTGTCATTGACCACATGATCCAGGTGCCCGACGCCGCCTCGGTCGCAGCCATGCGTCACCTGCACACACTGGCAGGGCTGCACGCCGGGCCCTCCACGGGCACCAACCTCTGGGGTGTCTGGCAGCTCGTCGCCCAGATGGTGGCGGGCGGCGAACGGGGCAGCATCGTGTCGCTGATGTGCGACGGCGGTGACCGGTACGCCGGCAGCCACTACAGCCGAGCGTGGCTGGCGGCCCAGGGACTGGATCCGCAGCCGCACGAGGACACGCTGAAGGAGTTCTTCGAGACGGGTGTCTGGCAGCCCTAAAGCTCCACGGATTCCCGGCTGGAGAGGTGGGTGTATTCGGTGCCGTACTTGGCTCCGATCCGCTTCACATGGCCCTCCACCAGGCCAAGGCCGGTGTCGTTCAGGAGCCCGTCATGGATGTTGAACGCCCGCTCGGCGCGGACGCCGATCACGAAGTCCACCACCTCGCTGACCTTGTTCCACGGGGCATGGATCGGGACCAGGAGCGTGCCCACGCTGATGCCGTCCGGGATTATGAACGAGTCGCCCGGGTGGTAGACGTCCTCGTCCACGAGGTAGCCAATGTTGGCGACCACCGGAATTTGGGGATGAATCAGCGCATGCTGCCCTCCGAAGCTGCGGACCGCGAATCCTGCGGCGTCGAAGGCCGTCCCGGGCTCCACGGCGTGCACGCGGTCCGCGGCGTCCGGCGCTTCCTTGCTCACGTTCTGCGCCACGCCTTTCGGTGCGAAGAGTTCCAGCCCGCCATTGTCCGCAAGCGCGGAGGCCACGGCGGGAACATCGATATGGTCGGCGTGCTCGTGCGTGATGAGGACGGCGTGTGCGCCATCGAGCGCCTCGGCAGTTTCGGAGAAGGTTCCGGGGTCCAGGACCAGCACATGGCCATCCTTTTCGAGCCGGACACAGGCGTGCGTGAATTTGGTCAGCTTCATGGAGCCAGCCTAGGGACGGGTCCGATCAGTGTCCACGCGCCTCCGGCTGGTAACGTTAAAGCCTGCCATTACCCGAAAGAAAAGCGAGTTCATCCATGCCACAACGCACCAGCGCTGACGGCAGACCACAGGCACCGACGACCGCGGCCGGCGGGAAAGAGCAGCGCGTCACCAAGCAGCGGATCGCTGTCAGCGCCGCCCTGGACGAACTCAATGACTTCGTGAGCACCCAGGAGCTGTACAGGATCCTCCAGAACAAGGGTGTTTCGGTCTCCCTCGCCACTGCCTACCGGATCCTGCAGTCACTGGCCGACGAGGAACTCGTGGACGTGCTGCGCAACGGCGACGGCGAGGCCGTCTACCGCCGCTGCGCCGTGACGGTGCACCATCACCATCTCCTCTGCCGCAACTGCGGCAAGGCCGTGGAAGTGGAAGCCCCCGCCGTCGAGACTTGGGCGGCGCGGACCGCGCAGGAGCACGGCTTCACGGAAGTTGCCCACACGGTTGAGATTTACGGCCTCTGCCCCGACTGCTCGGCACGCAAGGCCTCCGCGCAGTAGGAACCGAGCGCAGTAGGAACCGGCCGCAGTAGGCCGCGCGCCCAATGAATTCAGGCGGTCCGCATGACCCGGCCGTTGAGGCCGCGCCTGGCGCGGACGCTGCCGATGACCCGGCACACCAGGTAAATCAGGAACGACAGCGTGGTGACGTAGGGGCTGATAGGGATGCGGCCGCCAAGGGCGAGCAGGATTCCCCCCACTGTCGCCGAAACGGCAAACACCACACTCAGCAGCACCACGAGGCGCGGCGAGGACGTCACCCGGAGGGCCGCAGCCGCCGGAGTGATCAGCAGGGCCAGAACCAGCAGGGCACCCACGATCTGGATGGACAGCGCCACGCTGACCCCCAGGAGCACCATGAAAACCAGGGCAAGCGACCGCACGGGAACACCGCGGGCCTCGGCCAGCTCGGGATCAACGCTGGCGAAGCTCAGCGGGCGCCAGATGACGCACAGCGCTGCCATCACGGCCACCGCGGTCCCCGCCAGGACCTGGAGCTGGACGGTGTCCACCGAGACAATCTGCCCGGTGAGGAGTCCGAACTTATTGGCGGCCCTGCCCTCGTAGAGCGACAGGAAGAGAATGCCGAGCCCGAGGCCAAAGGGCATGATCACGCCGATAATGGAGTTCTTGTCCCGCGCCCGGACGCCCATGAGCCCGAGCAACAGCGCGGCCGCCACGGAACCCACCAGGGAGCCGAACACCACGTCGGTGCCGATCAGGAGTGCGAAGGCGGCGCCGGCGAACGACAGCTCGGAGATTCCGTGGACGGCGAACGCCAGGTCGCGCTTCATCACGAAGGTCCCCACGAGGCCGCCGAGGAGCCCCAGCACCGCGCCGGCCCACAGCGAGTTCTGCACCAGCACCAGCAATTCGCCGTAGTTCTCGAAGTTAAACACCGACTGCAGGAGCGAATCCAGATCCATCAGGAACCCTCCCCTGCAGCGGCATGCGCCTCGTCATGATGGTGGGTGGTGGCGTCGGGCAGACCGACTACGACGATCCGGCCGTTGGCATGGATCACTTCCACGTTGCTGTCGTAGAGGTCGGAGAGAACCTCGGTGGTCATGACCTCGTGGGGCGTTCCCACGCTGAAACGGCCGCCAGCCAGGTACAGGATGCGGTCCACGTAGTCGATGATCGGATTGATCTCGTGGGTCACGAACACCACGGCGCTCTTCCGGTCATGGCACTGCTTGTTGATGAGTGCGCTGACGGCCTGCTGGTGGTGCAGGTCCAGCGACAGGAGCGGCTCGTCGCAGAGCAGCACCTTCGGGTCGGTGGCCAGGGCCTGGGCCACGCGGAGACGCTGCTGCTCGCCGCCGGACAGCTGCCCGACGGGCACCTTGGCGTAGTCGCTTGCCCCGACGAGGTCCAGCAGCTCGTCAATCCTGCGATTGGCTTTGGCGGTACCCAGCCGGATTCCCCAGCGGTGCCCGTCGACGCCGAGGCCCACAAGGTCGCGGGCCCGCATGGGGGTGTCCGGCAGGAAGGGCTTCTGCTGCGGGATGTAGCCGATCAGCCGGCTGCCCCGCTCCACAGGGTGGCCGCCGAGGCTCGCGTCGCCCGAGTGCAGCTCCTGCAGCCCCAGCAGGACCTTAAGGAAGCTGGTCTTGCCGCTCCCGTTTGGCCCCAGTACCGCGAAGAACTCCCCCGGATTGATGTCCAGGTTCAGGTCTTCCCAGAGCGCGCGCCGGCCGAACTTCAGGGACGCCTGCTTCAGGCTGATGACTGGGTTCAACGCTGGCCCTTCAGTGCTTTGCTGACGTTTTCCACGTTGTCCGCCATCCATTCCAGGTAGGTCTTGCCGTCCGGAAGTGTTTCAGTGAAGTTCACCACCGGCGTGCCGGCGGCGCTGGCCGCATTCTTGACGGCCTGGGTCTGCGGGCCTTCCGTCTGCTCGTTGTAGGCGAGGAAACTCGTGTCCTTGGCCGCGACCGTCGAGGTGGCCGCCTTCAGGACCGCGGGCGGTACGTCCGCGCCTTCCTCCACGGCGGCCGTGTACTCGGCAGGCGTGCGGTTCTCCAGTCCGGCCGCGTCCAGCAGGTAGAGGGGAACCGGTTCGGTCACAGCGACGCCGGCGCCGCCGTGCGAGGTCTTCATTGCGGAAATCTTACTCTCAAGCTTGGTGAGACCGGACTTGAACGCGGCTGCATTGGCGGTGAACTGGGGAGCCGAGCCGGAATCGAGTGCGCTGAGCCGGGCTGCCACTGCATCGGCGAGGTGCGACATGGCGTCAAAGCTGTACCAGACGTGCTCGTTGAAGTCGCCGTGGGCATGGGAGTGCCCGTCCCCTGCGTGGGCGGACTCTGTGTGGGCGGACTCTGCGAGGGCGGAAGCCGTGCCCGCCGCTTCCGGGGCCAGCCCGGACACGTCCACGGCACTGATGATGTTCTCGTGCGGCAGATTGCTGTCGTCCGCCAGGGTGTGGATGAAATCGTCGTAGCCGCCGCCGTTTTCCACCACCAGCTTGGCTTTGGACACGGTCAGGCGGTCCTGGGCGTTGGCCTCGTAGGAGTGCGGGTCCTGACTCGGACGGGAGATGATGGCCGCGACGTTGACCTTGTCCCTGCCGATAGCCTCAACAATGTCCCCGTAAACGTTCGTGGACGTGACGACGGCGATGCGGCCGCTGGCGTCTGCGCTTGGCGTCGGGGCCGCCGGCGAACCGCAGCCGGTGAGGAGCAGGCCGAAGCCGGCCACGGCGGCGGTCAGGAAAGTGCGGGCATTGCTGGGCACGGAAATACCTCGGTTCTGGAACAGGTCGGGCTGCGGGGAGGGGGCAACCCCCACTCGAGTGTAGCGCTAAATAGGAATGATTCCTATTTAGAACTCGGCAGAGCGGGTGTCAACCGGGGCACCCGGGCCGCTATTCGCCGTCGGGCCTGCCCAGCCGCCGGATCCCCTTTGCCTGGTTGGCATCCCGGATTTCCCCCACAAGCTGCTCAATGACATCCTCCAGGAACAGCACCCCTTCGGTTTGCCCGCCCGGCCCCATGACGCGCGCCAGATGTGAGCCGGAACGCTGCATCACGGACATCGCCATTTCTATCTCGTCGTCGCGCGAGAGGTTGGCCAGTGACCGGATTCGGCTCTCCGCGATGGGCGCCTCATAGCCAGATTCCGGAATGGCAAGCACGTCCTTGATGTGGAGGTAACCGGCCAGCAGGCCGTCGTCGTCCAGCATCGGGAAGCGGGAAAAACCGGTGCGGCTGACAGCCTTTTCAAACTCCAGCGGGGAGGTCGAGGACCTCATCATGACCAGCCGTTCCAGCGGAACCATGACGCTTCCGGCGGTGTACTCCGAAAATTCCAGGGCTCCGGCGATCAGGCCGGCGTCGTCATCCACCAGGCCGTGCCGCGTGGACTCCTGCACGATGGACTGAACCTCCTCCAGCGTGAACGTGGAATTGACCTCGTCCTTGGGCTCGATGCGCATCAGCTTCAGGATGTGGTTAGCGGACCAGTTGAGCGCCGCGATGACCGGGTTCACGATTTGTGCAATGAACATCAGCGGCGGCGCCAGGAGCAGCGCTGCCTTGTCGGCAACAGAGACGGAAATGTTCTTGGGCACCATCTCCCCGAACGTCACATGCAGGAACGTCACCAGCATCAGGGCCACCGCGAACGCCGAGACGTCGGCAATCTCCGACGGCACCCCCAGCCCGGCAAGGGGCTCGGCAAGCAGGTGGTGGATCGCCGGCTCCGCCACCAGCAGGATCAGCAGCGAGCACACCGTAATGCCGAGCTGGGCGCATGCCAGCATCAGGGAGACGTTCTCCATGGCCCGCAGGGTGGTCTGCGCGCGCAGGACACCCTCGTCTGCCAGCGGCTCAATCTGGCTCCGGCGTGCGGACATGACGGCGAACTCGGCCGCCACGAAGAAGGCGTTGCCCAGGAGCAGCACCACCAGCCAGATCAGTCCGGCCCAGTCGCTCATGACCGGCCGCCGTTCCCGGGCTTGCCGTGGTTGGCGGACTTGCCGTGGTTGGTGGACTTGCCGCTGTTGGCGGCGCTGTCCCTGGGTTCACGGTGCGGCCTGAAGCAGATCCGGTCGATGCGCCGGCCGTCCATCCTCGTAACGCTGAGCGTTCCGCCGCCCGCTTCCACGGTGTCCCCAACCTCGGGAATCCGTCCAAGTTCGCTCATGACGTACCCGCCCACGGTCTCGTAAGCGGCCTCGTCGGGAACGGCGAGGCCCGGAATTTGTTCCGAAAGCTCGTCCGGCCGCATCAGGCCCGGAAAGTACCAGTCACCGGAGGCGCTTTGCAGAAGCCCCGGCCGGACCTTGTCGTGCTCGTCGGCCACTTCGCCCACGATTTCCTCGACCAGGTCCTCCAGCGTGGCGATCCCGGCAGTTCCGCCGTACTCATCCAGCACTACGGCCAGCTGCAGGTTTCCTTCCCGCAGCTCCGCCAGGAGGGCGTCCAGGTGGATGGTTTCCGGGACCCGGAGGACGTCCGTCATGATGGCGCCGGCCTCGAGCTTCCGCCGCCGGCCCGGAGGAACTGCGATGGCCTTCTTGACGTGCACCAGCCCGCGGATATCGTCCGCAGACTCGCCGATGACGGGGAAGCGCGAATATCCGCTGCGGCGGGCCGCGTCGATGATGTCCGAGACCGGCTGGCTGGCGTCAATGGTTTCGACGCGGATGCGCGGCGTCATCACGTCAGCGGCGCTGCGGCCCGAGAAGTTCAGCGTGCGGGCAATGAAGTTCGCGGTCCCCGGATCGAGCGTGCCCATGGCCGCGGACCTGCGCACCAGGGAGGCAAGCTCCGCCGGCGTACGGGCCCCGGAGATCTCCTCCTTGGCCTCCAGCCCGAAGACGTTCAGGACCTTGTTTGAAAAACCGTTCAGGACCACGATGGCGGGCTTGAAAATGGCGGTGAAGACCAGCTGCGGCCTTGCCAGGGCGCGGCCGATGCGGAATGCGAGGGCTATGGCCATGTTTTTGGGAACGAGCTCGCCCAGAAGCATGGACAGCCCCGTCGCGACCACCATGGCGATAACCAGGGAGACGGAACCGGCCACCGGCTCGGGGATCCCGACGGCGGCGATGGGCACCTCGAGCAGCGCCCCAACAGACGGTTCCATGACGTAACCCGTCAATAGGGTGGTCATGGTGATGCCGAGCTGGCAGCTGGACAGCTGCGTGGACAGGGACTTCAGGCACTTGAGCAGCGGCACTGCGGCGGCGTCGCCGTCGTCAACGGCACGCTGCACTGTGGGCTGGTCCAGCGCAATAAGGGAAAATTCGACGGCGACGAAGAAGCCTGTTCCGAGGATGAGGAGCAGTCCGGCGGTGACAAGGAGCCACTCCATCATGGGCCAGCCGGAAGTCGTCGGCGGCAGCGGCCCGGGCCAGTGGGTTTGCCGGCGCTGTGGTCGGGCTGTGCGGCGCTGACCGCGCTCCGCTGAAAGCCCCCAGGCCGGCACCTGGATTTACCGTCCATGGCACCTATATCTACTGTCCATAAGGATTGCAGTCTACAGGAGCAACGCGCGGCCACAGAGGGCTGAAGGGGCCCATCCGGCCTGTCCGGAACCGCCGTCCGGGGACGGCGGAAAGGACACTGTTCCGGGCTCGTGTGGACGCCATTTCGCCATAATTCGGGCGGTACATGATTTGGGTCACCCTTATTGGCAGTTAACCCGGAACGGTCATTAGACTGGCAAAGGTCTGGGTTCATAGGACACAGAAACTGGTTCGATCGTTGTGCCGTGGCACCTTAGGCGACCAGAGGGAAATCAAACTCATGGAAGAGGCGTATTTCAAGTGCCAGAGCAGCCTAGCCACCGTCTGCCAGAGGAATTTGGTGGAAACGAGTGGCTCGTTGACGAACTGTACGAGCGTTACCAGCAGGACAAGAACACGGTTGATGCCAAGTGGTGGCCCTTGTTCGAATCATTCGACAGCGGCAGCGGTCCATCTTCCAACGGCGTGCCGGCAGTGACGTCACCGGCGGCCAACCCGGCCACCCGCGAACTTCCTGTTGTCACTCCCCCGGCGCCCACGAAGGCACCGGCATCCGCTACTCCCGCGGCCCAGGCGCCTGCGGCAGCTCCGGCACCGGCGCCGGCGGCAGCCCCTGCCCAGCCTGCACCTGCCAAGAAGGCTCCGGCAACGGTGGCCCGCGACGGTGCGAAGAAGTCTGAGGCGGGCACCGGCGCCCAGCCTATCCCCGCCCAGCTGCCGAAGAACGTCAAGGCTCCCACCGCCCCCGAGGAAGACGTCGTATCCGTCCTCCGCGGACCGGCCAAGGCCATTGCGACGAACATGGTCACCAGCCTCGAGGTGCCCACGGCCACCAGCGTCAGGGCGGTTCCGGCCAAGCTCCTGATCGACAACCGGGTTGTCATCAACTCCAACCTAGCCCGTGCCCGCGGCGGCAAGGTCTCCTTCACCCACCTCATCGGCTATGCCGTTGTCCGGGCCCTCTCCCAGTTCCCGTCCATGAACGTGTACTACGACGAGGTCGACGGCAAGCCCGTCGCGGTCCAGCCAGCACACGTGAACTTCGGCATCGCCATTGACATGCCAAAGCCCGACGGCACCCGCCTTCTGATGGTTCCCAACATCAAGAAGGCCGAAACCATGAACTTCGCGGAGTTCTGGCACACCTATGAAGACCTGATCAAGCGCGCCCGCAACGGCAAGCTGACGGCTGACGACCACGCAGGCACCACCGTGTCGCTGACCAACCCCGGCGGCATCGGCACCGTGCACTCCGTGCCCCGCCTGTCGAAGGGCCAGGCCGCCATCATCGGCGTCGGCGCCCTCGACTACCCGGCCGAATGGCAGGGCGCCAGCGAGAAGATCATCGCCCAGAACGCCATCAGCAAGATCCTCACGCTGACCTCCACGTACGACCACCGCGTCATCCAGGGTGCCGGCAGCGGCGAATTCCTCAAGCTCGTCCACTCCCTGCTCCTCGGCGCGCAGGACTTCTACGACGAGATCTTCGAAGCGCTGCGCATCCCGTACGAGCCTGTGCGCTGGAGCCCGGACCTGCAGGTGGACCCGGCCGACCAGATCAACAAGGTCGCCCGGATCCAGCAGCTGATCCACTCCTACCGCGTGCGCGGCCACCTCATGGCGGACACCGATCCCCTCGAGTACGTCCAGCGCAAGCACCCCGACCTCGACGTGCTCACCTACGGCCTGACCCTGTGGGACCTCGACCGCGAGTGGCCCACCGGCGGCTTCGGCGGCAAGCCGATGCTCAAGTTCCGCGACATCCTCGGCGTGCTCCGGGACGCCTACTGCCGCACCACCGGCATCGAGTACATGCACATCCAGGACCCTGCCGAGCGCAAGTGGTTCCAGGACCAGCTCGAGCACCCGTACTCCAAGCCGAGCCGCGACGAGCAGCTGCGCATCGTCTCCAAGCTGAACGCCGCAGAGGCTTTCGAGACCTTCCTGCAGACCAAGTTTGTGGGCCAGAAGAGGTTCTCCTTGGAAGGCGGCGAATCACTGATTCCGCTGCTGGATGCAGTCATCTCCGATGCAGCCGACGACGGACTGGACGAGGTTGCCATCGGCATGGCCCACCGCGGCCGCCTCAACGTGCTGACCAACATCGCCGGCAAGACCTATGCCCAGGTGTTCCGCGAGTTCGAAGGCACCCAGGACCCGCGCTCCGTGCAGGGTTCCGGTGACGTCAAGTACCACCTCGGCACCGAGGGCACGTTCACGTCGGACAACGGCAAGGAGACCAAGGTCTACCTCGCCGCCAACCCCTCGCACCTTGAGGCCGTGGACTCGGTCCTGGAGGGCATTGTCCGCGCCAAGCAGGACCGGCTGGACCAGGGGCAGTCGTTCCCTGTGCTGCCCATCATGGTCCACGGCGATGCGGCCTTCGCCGGCCAGGGTGTTGTGGCGGAAACGCTCAACCTGTCCCAGCTGCGGGGCTACCGCACCGGTGGAACTATCCACATCGTGGTCAACAACCAGGTCGGCTTCACCACCGCACCGTCCTCCTCGCGCTCGTCCACGTACTCCACGGACGTCGCCAAGATGATCCAGGCTCCGGTCTTCCACGTGAACGGCGATGACCCCGAGGCAGTTGTCCGCATCGGCCAGCTCGCTTACGAGTTCCGCCAGCGGTTCCACAAGGACGTCGTCATCGACATGGTCTGCTACCGCCGCCGTGGACACAACGAGGGCGATGACCCCTCGATGACGCAGCCGCTGATGTACAACCTCATCGAGGCCAAGCGCTCTGTCCGCAAGCTCTACACCGAGTCGCTGATCGGCCGCGGTGACATCACCGAGGAAGAAGCCGAGCAGCTGCTCCGCGACTACCAGGAACGCCTCGAGCGCGTCTTCGCCGAGACCCACGCGGCGCAGACCTCGCCCATTCCGATCATCACTGCCGACTCGGCAGCGGTATCAGACATCGAGCGTCCCCAGGCACAGCAGTCCGACATCGGAACGAACGCCCCGGCGTCGACGGCGATCTCGGCAGACACCCTGGCCCGCATTGGCAAGGCGCACGTCGAGATCCCCGAAGGCTTCACCGTCCACGCCAAGCTCAAGCAGCTGCTGGAGAAGCGTGAACAGATGTCCCGTGAAGGCGGCATCGACTGGGGCTTCGGCGAAATCGCGGCCTTCGGCTCCCTGATCATGGAAGGCGTCCCCGTACGCCTTGCCGGCCAGGATTCACGCCGCGGCACGTTCGTCCAGCGCCACGCAGTGTTCCACGACCGCGCCAACGGCAACGAGTGGCTGCCCCTGGGCAACCTGTCGGACAACCAGGCCAAGCTCTGGATCTACGACTCCCTGCTGTCCGAATACGCAGCCATGGGCTTCGAAT
Organism: Arthrobacter sp. UC242_113; assembly: GCF_044054585.1. NCBI lineage: Bacteria > Bacillati > Actinomycetota > Actinomycetes > Micrococcales > Micrococcaceae > Arthrobacter > Arthrobacter sp. UC242_113. The sequence goes on from NZ_CP171968.1 coordinate 2,058,726, forward strand.
ACGGCTACTCAGTGGAGCGTCCCGATGCCCTGGTCCTGTGGGAAGCGCAGTTCGGCGACTTCGTCAACGGCGCGCAGACCATCATCGATGAGTTCATCTCGTCCGCCGAACAGAAGTGGGGCCAGCGCTCGTCGCTCGTGCTGATGCTTCCGCACGGCTACGAGGGACAGGGTCCGGACCACTCCTCGGCCCGTATCGAACGGTTCCTGCAGCTGTGTGCGGAGGAAAACATCATCGTCGCCAACCCGACGACGGCCGCCTCGCACTTCCATCTGCTGCGCCGCCAGGCCTACAGCCGGCCCCGCAAGCCGCTCATCATCTTCACACCGAAGCAGCTGCTGCGCCTCAAGGCCGCTGCCTCGTCCGTGGAGGACTTCACCACCGGCGGCTTCCGCCCGGTGATCGGCGAGCACGAGCAGCTGCAGGGAGACGCCGTCGAGCGTGTTCTCCTGGTCTCCGGACGCCTGTACTACGACCTGCTGTCCACGCGGCAGAAGACAGGCGATAAGTCGACCGCGATCATCCGCGTCGAGCAGCTGTACCCGCTGCCGCAGGCGGAGATCGAAGCCGAACTGGCGAAGTACCCGAACGCGGAAGTTGTGTGGGCGCAGGACGAGCCCGCCAACCAGGGTCCGTGGCCGTTCATGGGCCTGCACCTGCCGACCGCCCTGGACCGGAAGGTGCGTCTGGTTTCACGCCCGGCTTCCGCTTCCACGGCAGCCGGCTCCATGAAACGCCACGCTGCGGAGCAGGACACGCTCCTGAAGCAGGCATTCGCCCGTAAGTAGCAGAACAGCTGCCCGGCCGGACGGTGACATACCGTTCCAGCCGGGCAGTTCTGTTAATCGGCGTGAGTTAATGGACCTTTAGGCTGGCATGCAAACGGTCCGTATCCGGGACACGCCCTCCCAACAAGTGAAGAGGTAGTAGTGGAAGACAGGAAGCTGCGGATTGCGGCTGTTGGAGATGAACTGCTGGCCGGGCTCGGCGATCCCCGGGCGCTGGGATGGCTGGGCCGGGTGCTCGCCCGCACTCCGCAGGACGGCATGACGGTGGAGAGTTTTTCGCTTCCATGCCCCCAGGAAGGTACGGAGGGGCTGGCTGCGCGCTGGCTTGAGGAGGCCGGCCGCCGGTTCGCCGACAACCATGAGAACCGGCTTGTCATCGGTCTTTCCGGCCGGGACATCGAGTTCGGGCTGTCCACCGCCCGGAGCCGGCTCAATCTCGCCAACATCCTGGATTCAGCCACGCAGAAGCGGCTGGAGGTCTTCGTCGTGGGGCCGCCCCCCACGCTGGATCCGTTGCAGAACCGCCGCCTCGGTGAACTGAACACCGCCTTTGCGGACGTAACCACCCGGCGCAAGCACCTCTACGTCGACACATTTTCACCGCTGGTCAACCATGAGCAGTGGCGCCAGGATCTGGCGGCCAACGGCGGCACACCCGGGCAGGCGGGCTACGGGCTCATGGCATGGCTGGTGCTCCACCGGGGCTGGTTCCAGTGGCTGGGGATAGACAGCCCGGAGTAGGAAAGCCCACTCGCGATATATCTTGATCTTCACGCGCTTGGGGACTAGCGTGGTTTCCACAGTCACGATATATCGCAAGTGGAGGGAATCATGGAAGAGAACTCCTGGTCCGTCACCGGGCCGCAGACCATGGACGTTGAGGGCGTCTCGCACCTTAAAGTGGGCATCGTCCGCGGCAGGCTGGACATCGTCACGCACGATGAGGCAGCCGTCCGGATCGAGGTGTCGGACGTGCACGGCGATCCGCTGGCCGTGTCCGTGACCGGCGGCCGCCTTGAAATCCGCCACCAGCTGCATGGGCCGCAGGGCTGGTTCAAGAACCTGATGGATTCGGTCAACAACAGCAGCGACAACTCCGTGGTTATCAGCATCGCTGTACCAGCCGGCGTCGAGGTCGAGGCAGGCACCGTCAGCGGGGACGGACTGGTCTCGGGCGTCCACGGCCGGACCCGGCTGAGCACCGTGACCGGTTCCCTGCTGGCCGACGGGACGACTGGTGAACTGCACGTCAACACCGTCAGCGGCGAAGTGATCGCCCGCAACCACAGCGGCGTCCTCACGGCCAAGAGCGTCTCAGGCGAGGTCACGGCGTCCGGCAAGTTCAGCAATATCCGGGCCAACACCGTCAGCGGCGACATGAGCTTCGACTTGCACGGCTACACCCACGACTTCGGCGCGAACTCGGTGTCCGGGGACCTGACTGTCCGCGTCCCGCATGACGTCGGCGTGGACATCGTGGCCCAGTCGGCCACGGGTCCGGTGGTCATCGATGACCGGAAGTATGGCCACCCCGGCGGCAAGGTGCAGACCATCTCGGGCCCGGACGCCAAACTCATGCTGGTCCGGACCAATTCCGTGTCCGGAAAGACGTCCATTTTCCATGGCCAGGCACCGGCCGCACCGGAACCGGCGCTCTGATGCCTCCCGTCTTTGCCCACGGCGCGCTCCGGCTCTATCTGCTGGCGCTCCTCGAGGCGGGCCCAAAGCACGGATATGAACTCATCAAGGCGCTCAGCGACCGGTTCGGCGGCACCTACTCCCCCAGCGCCGGCACCATCTATCCGCGCCTGGGCAAGCTGGAGGAGGAAGGCCTGGTGGCCACGGAATCCCAGGGGCGCCGTACCAACTACCGCATCACCGCTGCGGGCCTGGCTGAGCTGAACAGCCGGCGCGAGGAGCTGGAGACCGTGGAGAACGACATTGCGGCATCGGTCCGCCGGCTCGCCGACGACCTTCGCGCCGACATCCGCAGCAACATGCGCGGGCTGCGTGCGGACCTTGCGGCCACAGCGGAAGCGGCCCGCACCGCGGCCAGGTCCGCGGATCCGGCAGTACCGGGCCGCTACACCGCGGAGGGACAGCGCATGCTCAAGGAGGCGGAGATGCTGCTGCAGGCCTTCCGCGACGACATGCGCGCCGAGCTGCGCCTGCACACCAGCGCCCGGCCCATGACACCGGTGGCCCTGGAAACCGTGCGGACCGTGCTGGACCAGGCCCGGGTCTCGATCCGGAACTCACTGTAGGCGCCGTTCGGGCTCCGGGTCCCGGTTCCCTGCCCCGCTCCGCCGCCAGTTCGCAGCCGGTCCGCTGATATGGGAGACTAGAGGGCAACTCTTTTGGGTAACGAAATTAAGGAGGCCAGCTATGAGCAAGCGTGCACGTAAGCGTCGTGACCGTAAGCGTGGCGGCGCGAACCACGGGAAGCGCCCCAACACCTAAGCCACGGCTTGAACCGAAGCTTAAACACGATGCCCCCGCTACCAGCAAGGTAGCGGGGGCATCGCGTTTAAGTCAGGCAACCCGTCAGGCGTCCACCGGCCGGATCGTGTGGATCCGCTGCAGGATGGCGTTCTTCAGGTTCTCCGGAGCAGCCTCGGTACAGGAGCGCTTCACCACTTTTCGAATGACGCACTCCAGATCGTACTGCTGGGTGCATTCAGGGCACTCGTCCAGGTGCTGCTTGATCTCCGCAAGGTCGCTGCGGGTCAAGGCCCCGTCCAGATACTCGTAGATGCGCTGCATCCTGGTGTCATCGCAATCGCCCAATCCCTGGCAGTCGCTCATTTCCCGTTCTCCTGTTTGTTGCTTTCGGTTGTCGCCGTGGCGTCTGCAGCAGCTTTGAATCCCCGGTCGGCGGCGTAGTCCGCCAGCTCGTCCCGCAGCATCTTCCGGCCCCGGTGGAGCCGGGACATCACTGTACCGATGGGGGTGTTCATGATGTCCGAAATTTCCTTGTACGCGAAGCCCTCCACGTCGGCGAAGTACACGGCCAGCCGGAACTCCTCCGGGATGGCCTGCAGGGCCCGCTTGACGTCCGAATCAGGCAGGTGGTCCAGGGCCTCGGCCTCCGCGGACCGCAGCCCGCTGGAGGTGTGGGACTCGGCACGTGCAAGCTGCCAGTCCTCGATGGTGTCCGAATTCGACTGCAGGGGTTCCCGCTGCCGCTTCCGGTACAGGTTGATGTAGGTGTTCGTCAGGATGCGGTACAGCCAGGCCTTCAGGTTGGTGCCCGGCTTGTACTGATGGAACGCGGAGAACGCCTTGGTATACGCCTCCTGCACGAGGTCCTCTGCATCGGCCGGGTTCCGCGCCATGCGCATTGCCGCGGAATAAAGTTGGTCCACGTACTGCATGGCGTCTCGCTCAAACCGGGCACGGCGCGCTTCGGCGCTCTCCGAACCGACGTCGATATCTTCTGCCGCTTCAGCGGCGGGTGACGTGCCAGTCTTCGGGATGCCGTTGGCGGCGTCCTCCTGTATGCCCTGCAGGGCCGGATCCACGGTGCTCATTGCGTTCAAGTCTACTTTGATCGGCGCTGACCGCTTCTGACGGCGTGCCGTGCCGGAGAGTGCCGTGCCGGAGCGTGCCGTGCCGTAGTCCGGGCCGGCGAAGACGTCCGGGCCCGAAAAGGCATTTCCCCCCTCGAGCGCGTCGGTTTCCGGGACCGCAAACGGCCGCATCTTGGCGGGACTTCGCACCACAGCTTCCTTCACCAAAGTCAATGCTCCATCTCCACTCCGCTTATTGAGACCCGCTTGATCAGGCCCATGTTCGGGCGGCGGTCCGCGCTCTTGCCGGTTCAGGCCATTCCCCAGCCGCCGCTGAACACCGGAAACCGCACAGGACACCGCCTGCTGAATGCATCCGGCCTGAAGTACACAACGACGCGCGGTGGGCAAATATTCCGCAAAAGTGCAAGACTAGAACCGACTCCGCCGCGGCCACCGCGGCTCGGCCATCCAGGAGGAAATTCATGTCCGTTGCCCGCTTTTTTGCCCGGCCGATGCTGGCCTCTAGTTTCATCCTCGCCGGAACGGACAAGCTCAGGAATGCGGACGACACCGCACAGCAACTGTCGCCCCTCCTGCGCCGCGCCTCCGAAGCCCTGCCGTTCCAGACGGACGAGAAGGTCCTGGCACGGGTCATCGGCGGAGCGCAGGTAGGAGCAGGTGTCCTCTTCGCGCTCGGCAAATCTGCGCGCCTGGCAGCCTCGGTGCTGGCCGTCATCTCTGCACTGAACGCCTTCGTTGAATGGCGCAGCGCGGACATCAGCAGCAAGGAGGGCCGGGAAGCCCGACGCAACCAGCTGCTCAAGAACATCACCCTCACCGGCGGTGTGCTGCTGGCCTCCGTGGACACAGCCGGCAAGCCCGGCCTTGCCTGGCGCGCAGAGCACCTCGCCGCCGATGCACGCAAGACTGCGAGCCACCTCGCCGCGGACGCCCGCAAGACCACCGGCAAGAAGCTGCACAGTGCCGACAAGGCTGTCCGCAACGCCGACAAGGCAGTCCGCCGGGCTGTTGACCACGCGGTGGGGGCATAAGCAGGAATGACGGCTTCACCCATGGGCGCGTCCGCTGAGACCTCCGGCGCAGCTCCGCACTGGCCCGCGCCGTTTGCGGAGCAGCCGGTTGACGCCACGGTCCGCGTGCCGGGCTCAAAGTCGCTGACAAACAGGTACCTGGTGCTCGCCGCGCTGGCCGACGGGCCGTCCCGGCTCCGTGCACCGCTGCACTCCCGCGACTCAGCGCTGATGATCGAAGCCCTGCGCCAGCTGGGCGCGGACATCCGGGAAGTGCCTGGCGACGGCGCCTTCGGCCCGGACTTGGAGGTGACGCCGATTCCGGCCAACTCCGGCCGTGCCGACGTCGCCATCGACTGCGGCCTGGCAGGAACCGTCATGAGGTTTGTTCCGCCGCTGGCGGCACTCCGCAGCGGTGCCACCGTTTTCGACGGCGACCCCCACGCCCGGGCGCGTCCGATGGGAACCATCATCGAGGCGCTTGCAGGCCTGGGCGTCACCGTCAGCGGCGACGACGGCGGTATGCCCGCCTCGCTGCCGTTCCGCGTCGACGGCACGGGGCAGGTCCGTGGCGGTCACCTCGTCATTGACGCCAGCGCGTCCTCGCAGTTCGTCTCCGCGCTGCTGCTGGTGGGGGCGCGGTTCGCGGACGGCCTGCACCTTGAACACTCAAGCCCAGAACACTCCGGCAGCACGGTCCCGAGCCTGGACCACATCAACATGACCATTGCCGTGCTCCGCGGCGCGGGCGTGGTGGTGGATGACTCCACCCCGAACCACTGGATTGTCAGCCCCGGCCCGATCCGCGCGTTCGACCAGCCCATCGAGCAGGACCTGTCCAACGCCGGCCCGTTCCTGGCCGCTGCCCTGGCGACGGGCGGCACCGTACGGATTCCGGACTGGCCGGAGCACACCACACAGGTGGGCGACATGTGGCGCAGCATCCTCACGGACATGGGGGCAACGGTGACCCTGCAGGACGGCACCCTGACGGTGACCGGCGGCAGTGACATCAAGGGCGCCGACTTCGCCGAAACCAGTGAGCTCGCGCCCACCGTCGCCGCACTGTGTGCATTGGCATCCGGCCCCTCCCGGCTGAGCGGCATCGCCCATCTCCGCGGACACGAGACGGACCGGCTCGCCGCGCTCGTCACCGAGATCAACCGCCTCGGCGGCGATGCCGAGGAAACAGAGGACGGACTCATCATCCGGCCCGCGGAACTGCATGCCGGTGTCGTGCACAGCTACGCCGACCACCGGATGGCCACCGCCGGGGCCATCCTCGGGCTGGCGGTCAGGGGTGTAGAAGTGCAGGACATCGCCACGACGTCCAAGACCATGCCGGACTTCCCCAAGCTGTGGGCGGACATGCTCGGACAGCGTGCTGGCGCCGGCGCCACCACCGCAGGCGCAAACAGCGCAGGCGCAGGCACGGCAGCCGCCACCACCGCAGGGACCCCCGGTGGCACGCAGCACTGATTCCTGGGACGAATCCGACGTCCGGATCCGGCCGAACAAGAAAGGTTCCCGGCCTCGGACGAAGGACCGCCCCAGCCACGAGGACGCCGTGACCGGACGGATCATCACGGTTGACCGGGGGCGTTACACGGCTGTCGTCGGCGAGGATTCGGGCAACGAGCGGACAGTCATCGCCGCCCGTGCGCGGGAACTGCGCCGTTCCCCCGTGGTGGCCGGAGACTTCGTGTCCCTCGTAGGTGATGTGTCCGGCGAGCCGGACACGCTTGCCCGGCTCGTGAAAATCCAGGACCGCAAAACCCTGCTGCGCCGCAGCGCCGATGACACCGATCCCGTGGAACGGGCGGTTGTCGCCAATGCGGACCAGCTGGTGGTGGTTGTCGCTGCTGCCAACCCGGAGCCCCGCACCGGGTTTATCGACCGGGCGCTTGTGGCAGCCTACGACGCCGGGATCGAACCACTGCTGCTGGTCACCAAGGCGGACGTCAAGGACCCCACCGGGCTGCTGGACAACTACCGCCACCTCGACTTTCCCGTCATCATCAGCCGCACGGCCGATTCCGAGGCCGGCGGCATCGACGCCCGGTCCGACGACGGCCTCTCCGCCCGGCTCGACGTGGCCGCCGTGTCCGAGCTCCGCGCCCACCTGGACGGCAAGGTGACCGTGATGCTGGGCCATTCCGGCGTCGGAAAATCCACCATGGTCAACGCCCTGACGGGCGCCGAACGTGCCACCGGCGGCGTTAACGCCGTGACGGGCCGCGGACGGCACACGTCGTCGTCGGCCCTTGCCCTCAAGCTCGCTGACGCCCCGGCCGGGAGCTGGATCATCGACACGCCAGGCATCCGCTCCTTCGGGCTGGCCCACGTCGACCCGGACCGCATCCTGCACTCCTTCCCCGACCTTGAGCCGGGCACCGAGGCCTGCGAACGAGGCTGCAAGCACGACGCCACGGCCGTCAACTGCGGCGTGGATGCCTGGGTTGCGGCCGGGCATGCCGGCCCCACCGGAGCAGCCAGGCTCGCGTCCCTGCGCCGCCTGCTGGGCACCGACCCGCGCATGGAGGCCCAGGAAACCAAGGAACTCGGCAGCGTGGGCTAGCCTCCCGCGGCGCAGGCAGGCGGCTGCCTCCCCGCCCCGCAGGGCCTTTGAGGGTAGTTTGGAACCATGACCCAACCCGCTTCAACCTACAATGATGACCTGCGTCTGGCCCATGTGTTGGCCGATTCCGTGGACGACCAGACCATGAGCCGGTTCAAAGCGCTGGACCTCAAGATCGAGACGAAGCCAGATCTGACGCCGGTCACCGATGCGGACAAGGCCGCCGAGGAGTCCATCCGCGGCCAGCTGTCCCGTTCCCGTCCCCGTGATGCCGTGCTCGGTGAGGAGTTCGGAAGTTCCGGCCACGGTTCCCGCCGCTGGATCATCGACCCCATCGACGGCACCAAAAACTTTGTCCGCGGCGTGCCGGTGTGGGCCACGCTGATCGCCCTCGTCGACGAGGGCGAACCCGTGGTCGGCGTGGTCAGCGCCCCTGCGCTGGGCAAGCGCTGGTGGGCGGCCAAAGGCGCGGGCGCCTACTCGGGCCGTTCCCTCGCGGCCGCCACGAGGCTCAAGGTATCCAATGTGTCCAGCCTCGCTGACGCCTCACTGTCCTACTCCAGCCTCGGCGGCTGGAAGGACCGCGGAAACCTCGATGAGTTCCTCCAGCTCACCGAGGAGGTTTGGCGCACCCGGGCCTTTGGCGATTTCTGGTCCTACTGCATGGTGGCCGAAGGGGCCGTGGACATCGCCTGCGAACCTGAGCTGAACCTGTACGACATGGCGGCGCTGGTGCCGATCGTGACCGAGGCAGGCGGCCGTTTCACCTCCCTCGAAGGCACCGACGGCCCATTCGGCGGCAATGCGCTGGCTACCAACTCGATCCTGCACTCGGAAGTCCTGAAGCGCCTGAACCCGCAGCTGGACGATTTGCTCTAGTTCCGTCCCACCGCGCCTGCCGCCTCTATCGCTGAATATTACGACGGCGGATGTCCCCTTCCGGGGGCGTTCGCCGTCGATTATTCGGCCTCGGGCCCGATATCCGGGCTACGTAATAATCCGCTTAACATTCCGGACAGGCTTTTTCATCGCCCGTCCGGATGTCCTAGTCTCGTAACAGGTCACGAGTGCCAGCGCTAAACCCCGGTTAGCTGGCCGGCAACCCTCCATTCGCGGTGGGGTGCCCCGGGTGACGACCAGGCCGATCCGGAACGGACCCGGCAAGCGCGGATCCCCGTCACACGGGGTCCTTTCTCAGTGAGGTCCCATGACGACTGCAATCATTTCTTCCACCACCGGCTCAGACGTGCTGGACGGCCGATTTGCCGCCGCCGGCCGTCCCCTGGCAGCCGTCACCGGCGCAGAAATCCAGGCTCCGCTGATCCAGGGCGGCCACGTCCGCTACGCCAACCTCGATTACGGCGCCTCCGCGCCTGCGCTGTCAGTGGTTTCCGCGTACCTCAACGAGATCCTGCCGTACTACGCGAGCGTGCACCGCGGCGCCGGCTATGCCTCGCAGATCAGCACCTCCGTGTACGAGAACTCGCGGAGCATCGTGCGGGAGTTCGTGGGCGGCCGCGCCGACGACGCCGTCATCTTCACCCGGAACACCACCGACTCCCTCAACCTCTTGGCCGGCTGCCTGCCCGTGGAGGACCACCACCACACCGGCGAAGTGCTGTACCTGGACATCGAGCACCACGCCAACCTGCTGCCCTGGCAGGGCGTGCCGCACCGCAGCGTGGTGGCATCGGAGACGCTGGAAGACACCATCGCCAGCCTGCGCGCCGAACTGGAACACGGCGATGTCAGCCTCCTCGCCGTGACCGGCGCGTCCAACGTCACCGGCGAAATCCTGCCCATCCGGCGCCTCGCTGCGCTTGCCCACGAATTCGGCGCCCGGATCGTGGTGGACGCCGCGCAGCTCGCACCGCACCGCCGCGTCAACATCGCCGCGGACGACGTCGACTACCTCGCTTTCTCCGGCCACAAGCTCTACGCCCCCTTCGGGGCCGGCGTCCTGATCGGCCGCCCCGACTGGCTCGACGCCGGCACCCCCCACCTCGCCGGCGGCGGCGCCGTCAGCGAGGCCCGGCTCGACGGCGTCAGCTGGGCCACCGGCCCTGCCCGCCACGAGGGCGGCTCACCCAACGTGCTCGGCGCGGCCACGCTGGCCCGGGCAACCCAGGTGATCGCTGCCCTTGATCCACAGGGCTGGCACGCCCATGAGGCCGCCATCCGGTCCTTCCTCGTCGAGGGGCTGCGCAAAATCGACGGTGTCACCGTCCACCAGATCTTCGCCGACAGCGACCCGGACGACGCCATCGGCGTGGTCAACTTCTCCGTGGAGGGATACGACGCCGGCCTGGTGGCTGCCTACCTGTCGGCCGAACACGGTGTGGGCCTGCGCGATGGCCGCTTCTGCGCGCACCCGCTGCTGAAGCGTCTCGGCCTGCCGTCCGGATCCCTGCGCGCCAGCTTCGGTGTGGGATCACGGCTCGAGGACGCCCAGCGGCTGCTCGCCGGCATCGAAGAACTCCGCCGCTCCGGCCTCGGCTGGGACTACGTGGTGGACGCCGGACGCTGGGTCCCGGCGAACGACACCCGCACCTACCCGGAGTGGGCACCCAACACCCCCGGCACCGCGGGCGCAGCACCCTGCGCGCAGGACTAGCCGCTACCCGGGACTAAGCCGCCACCCTTGGCCTGCCACGGCAACGGTCCCCTGCCAACGGTCCCCGTGGGGTAAATTCGAAAGGTAATTTTCGACGTCGGGCTAAGGAGACTGTGCGTGGCACGGGGCGGTCCCAAACTTCATCACGGACGGCGGCAGGAGCTTGGGCAAAGCTTCCAGGACGGCGGCGAGCACTACCACCGCGTCCGTCCCGGCTACCCTGCTGATTCCGCGGACTGGCTCATTCCAGCCGGGGCCCGCACTGCTGCCGACATTGGCGCCGGAACCGGAAAATTCACGGCATTGCTGGTGGAACGCGGGCTGAGCGTCAGCGCGGTGGACCCATCCGTGGACATGCTGGAGCAGCTCAGCCGCGCCTACCCGGGGGTCCAAGCTCTGGAAGGGACCGCGGAGGCAACCGGACTGCCCGCGGCGGCGTTCGACGTCGTCAGCGTTGCCCAGGCTTGGCACTGGTGCGACCCGCTGCAGGCCAGCACCGAGATTTCCCGGATCCTCAAACCGCACGGAGTGCTGGGCCTGATCTGGAACCAGCTGGACACATCAGTGCCCTGGGTGCACCGGTTGTCCCGCATCATGCACGCCGGGGACGTCCATAAGCCCCACTTCCGCCCCAAAATAGGCCCGGAATTCGCGTCCCTCGAAAGCCACCTGACCCGGTGGGAGGACCCCGTCACCCCGGACGACATCCTCGAGCTGGCCAAGTCCCGCAGCTATTACCTCGCGGCCAACGACGCCATCCGCGCCAAGGTGACCGGCAACCTGACCTGGTACCTGCACGAACATCTGGGGCATGCCGAGGGCGAACTGCTGCAGCTCCCCTACCTCACCCAGACCTGGCGGGCTGTCCGGGCGTAACGCCGTGGCGGCAGCAGGTAGGCTTGAAGCTGTGAAGACCAGTACGCCCTCCTCCTCAATCGAGGACTACGTTAAGGTCATCTATTCCTTCACGGAATGGCAGGACAAGCCCATTACCTCCACCCAGCTTGCACAGCGCCTCGGCGTGGCCAATTCCTCGGTCTCCGAGATGGTGCGCAAGCTCAAGGACCAGGGCCTGGTCCTGCACAAGCCGTACAGCGCCATCACGCTCACGCCCCAGGGAGTCCGGCTTGCCCTCTCCATGGTCCGGCGGCACCGGCTTATTGAGACCTATCTGGTCAAGGACCTGGGATACAGCTGGGACGAAGTCCACGACGAGGCCGAACAGCTGGAACATGCGGTCTCGGACACGTTCATTGAGAGGCTGGCAGCCCGGCTGGGCAACCCGTCCAGGGACCCGCACGGCGATCCCATCCCCTCGGCCGACGGTTCCGTCCGGATGCCGTCCGCCCACCGGATGATCGAACTCGACGACGGCCACACCGGCAGGATCACCCGGATCAGCGACGAGAACCCGGAGCTGCTGCGCTACCTCGCAGCAGAAAAGATCAGCCTCGACGCCGACGTCGAGGTGCGCGGCCGCAAGCCCTTCGGCGGCGCTCTGGTTGTCCGCATCGGCTCCCTCGGGACCAGCCGTGACGTCGACCTCGCCGACGAAGTGGCCTCCGCTCTTTGGATCCACAGCGACTCCGCGCATCCCGGCTGCCGCATGGCCGGCCTGTAGGCACTGGTGCGGGCTCCCCTGGCCGGCAGCACCGGCGCCGCCCCCACGACTGGCTCCGGCTACGGCTGGCGGGTCTGGACGGCCGTGGCCGCCGGCGGTCTGCTGGGCACTGAACTCCGGTACGGGCTGGGCCTGCTGTTCCCGGACCAGGCGGGAGAGCTGCCGTGGGCCACGCTGGGCATCAACATCGCTGGCAGCTTCGTGCTGGCGGCCCTCACCACCGTCTGGATCGCGCGGCCGCGGACCGCGTTCTGGCTCCGCGCGGCAATCGGTCCGGGGGTGCTGGGCTCTTTCACCACCTTCTCCGCCGTCGTATTTTCCTCGGACCAGCTGACCCGGGGAGGCCTGCCCGTGTTGGGTCTTCTCTATGTGGGGCTGTCCGTCCTGCTGGGGCTGGCGGCCGCTGCCGCTGGCTGGCGGACCGGCAGGGTACTCGGCGCTCCCCGTGCTTACCGCCGCGCTGCCCGTGGTGCTGCCCGTGGTGTTGGACAGTGACGGCGCTCCTCGTGGGTGTTTTCGGCATCGCCGGCGCCCTTCTCCGGTTCGCTGTGGATGGCTGGCTGGCCGGCTTCCCGTCGCCGCGGCGGCACTGGCCCTGGGCTACCCTGCTGGTCAATGTGGCCGGCTCGTTCGTGATCGGGCTGTCCGTGGGCGTCACCGCGGTGTTCGGCCCCGAATGGCACTCTGCACTGGCCACCGGATTCGCCGGCGGCCTGACCACTTTCAGTTCCTGGACCACTGCGACGGTGCGGCTGGCCAGCGAACGGCGCTACCTCGCCGCCGCCGCCAACATCCTCGCCAATTTGGTGCTGGGGCTGGCTGCTGCGGCGGCGGGAATCGCGGTCAGCGGCGGCTAGCCGGCACCGGGTTGCGGATTCCGACGGCGGAGCAGGCCGCGCCCAGCAGCAGCAGCGCGGCGGTGGCCAGCAGCGCGCGGTGCAGGCCCGGCGTCGTCAGTTCCGGACCGACGATGAAGCCCGCAAAGGCGATGCAGACCAGGCCGGCAATCCTCGAAACAGCATTGTTCACCGCCGAGCCAACCCCTGCCTGCTTCTCAGGGACTGATCCCAGGATGGCCGCCGTCAAGGGTGCCACTGTCATGGATAGGCCGAGGCCGAAGACCACCTGCCCGGGCAGGATCTGGGTCCAGTAATTCAGGGAGCCGCCAACGGACAGCGTCAGCAGGAATCCCGCCGCACACAGCACCGGACCGGCTGTCATGAACCACCGTGGACCGTACTTGCCGGCCAAGCCACCGAAGAACGATGCCAGCAGCATCAGGATCACCGTTGAGGGCAGCAGCGCCAGGCCGGCGGTGGTCGCCTTCATGCCGCCGACCTGCTGGATATAGATACCCAGCGCAAAGAACCCGAGGGAAAATCCGCCGTAGATCGCGGCGGTGGCGATGTTGCCCCAGCCGAAGTTCCGGACCGTGAACATGCCCAGGGGCAGGAGCGGCGCGGCAGTGCGCGATTCGTGGATGAGGAAAAAAGCCGTGGCCACGAGGCCTGCCGCCAGCGGCAGCCAGACCTGCGGACTGCCCCAGCCCGCAGTCCCCTGCTCGATCAGCGCGTACACCGGTCCGCCCAGGGCGATGACGGCCAGGAGCGCCCCGACTATGTCGATGCTGCCGGCCGGGCCGGGGACGGCGTCGGCCTTCCGCAGCCTGGCCAGCACGGGCCAGATGGCCGCCGCGGGAAGGACGTTGACGAAGAAGATAACCCGCCACGAGAGCAGGTCCACTGATACGCCGCCGATCAAGGGGGCCACGATAGCGGCGGCACTGGTCCACGCCGACCATTTGCCGATGGCCGCCCCCTGGGCGCCGCTGTCGAAGTGGCTGACGATCAGCGCCAGCGAACTGGGCACCAAGAGTGCTCCGGCCACTCCCTGCAGACCCCGGCTGACCACCAGCACTTCACCGGTCCATGCTGCCCCGCAGAGGACCGAAGTGAGGGCAAACCCGCCCAGCCCCCACTGCAGCACACGCACCCGTCCGAAATGGTCCGAGAGTGAGCCGGCCGCCAGAATGAGCGCCCCGAGCGTCAGGAGGTAGGCATCCACCACCCACTGCTGGATGCGGAGGCCGCCGCCGAGTTCCCGTCCGATGGCGGGCAGCGCCAGGCTGACAACGAAGCTGTCGAGGATCGCCATGAAGGACGCGACGATCGCGACAGCCAGCACCTGTCGCTGGAGACGCGTGGGAGCAGTGGTCTGGCTGGCATCGCTCATGACTTACCGTATCGTGGACTGGATGATCAGCAGACGTGACGCAGCAATTGCCTTGGATGTACCACTGGAAATGGCGCAGCGCCACGGCATTCCCAAGCTTCTGACCGAAGCCCAGCTCGGCGAACTGCTGGACAATCCGCCTGCGTGGCTCGTCCAGTCCCGCGCCAACCGGACAGGGAAAAGGCCGGTGTGGGTGCACCTCGTCTGCGCGGTCTGCGGTTACGAAGAGGCGGCCCGGCCAAAGAAGTGGTGGCCGGACTTCACGTACGTCGTGTGCGATCATCACCGCCCATCCGAGGTTCCCCCGCCCGCGCCCGGCTTCGTGCGGAGCGAGTTCGACGGCGTGGGCACCAGGTTTGTGGGAATCGCCGACGTCACGGGCTGACGGGTAATCCGGGCAGTTACATCTGGGCTGAAACAGGCGTAATTTACGTAGGGAGGGGCACCCTCCTGCCCCTCGGACGAGGGAGCACGCCATGCCGGACAAATCGCCGCACCAGCAACAGCAGAAAAAAGCGGGCAAAACCATCAAGCAGAAACGCGCGGATAAGAAGGCCAAGGCCCCGCATGAGGGAGCAGTGGACCCCGTAGCGCATCTGAAGAAACGCTGATTGCCCAGTACCACCGGACGGGGTGGCCAGGATTCCCTGGCCACCCCGTTCTTTGTGTCTATCCCCAGTCCGCCATCTCGCCGGGGACGGCTGCGACGTCGGTTAAGTGGCCGTCGCGCAGGACGGCTATGTTCATCGGGACGCCGATGGCCTCGGCGAAGAGGAGCTTCTGCAGGCTCTCGGCATTGCTGACGGCGCGGGAGCCTACCCGCAGCAGCACATCGCCCGTCTTTAGCCCCGCCTGCTCGGCCGGGGAACCCGAGAGCACCTCCACGACGCGCAGCCCCTCCCGCTGCCCGGTGCGGACCACTTCGCTGGCGCCCAGCCGGATCGGGGTGCTGACCACGCCGAGATAGGCGCGCCGGACCCGGCCGTCCGACAGAAGTGCGGAAATGATCCGGCGCGATGTCCTGTTGATGGGAACAGCCAGCCCCAGCCCGGCACCGGCCACCGCAGTGTTGATTCCAACGATCCGGCTTCGGGAGTCGGCCAGTGCCCCGCCGGAACTGCCGGCATTCAAGGCCGCATCGGTCTGGATGACGTCCTCAATGACCCTGCGGTTGCGTCCGGCCCACACAGGGATGGCGCGTCCCAGCCCGCTGACCACACCTGCCGTCACCGAGCCCGAGAGTCCCAACGGGTTTCCGACGGCAATCACCAACTGCCCCACCTGCAGTGACTCGGCGTCCCCGAACTCCGCAGGCGCCACGTGGGGGGCGCGGCCGCGGACCACCGCCAGATCAGACAACGGATCCGCCCCCACCACCTCAAGGTCCGTGCCGGAGCCGTCAGCGAAGACGGCGCGGCCCTTCTGGGTGCCAGCCACCACGTGGGCGTTGGTCAGCAGGTAGCCGTCCTCGGTGAACAGGACCGCGGATCCGGCGCCGACCCGGAACCGTCCGTTGCGGCGGTTCCCGGTCATCTCGACGGCGGCCACATAGGGTGTGACGGTCCTGGCCACCCTGATGACCGTCTCCGAATAGGAGTCGAGGGCCGCGCCGTCGTCGACGGGACCCGGTTCGTTTGCAGCCGCCGTGGACATGGCATGCCTCCCTACCGCTGGTTTCGAATCGCTGGATTCGTGATACCTGTCACAACCACGCAGGGAGGGCAGGTAGTCCCGTGCGGGCTACGCCGTGGGTGAACGGCAGCGACTGGCTTAAACAAGGAATGCCCGGACCGAGGTCCGGGCATTCCCCGTTGGGTAACGGGATTCAGTGGAGATGGGGGGAATTGAACCCCCGTCCGATGTCGTGTTGTCAGGGCTTCTCCGGGCGCAGTTTGCGTCGGATATTCTCGGCCCCAGCCGTCCTGCAAACAGGCGGCTGATCCGGGCCCAGTCATCTAAAAGTCCCGTTTACTCCGATGACGGGAGTAAACAGCAGTGGCTATCTAAATGACGCCAGGATCCGGGGCGATAGCAACCTCGGGCTGACGGACTGTCTTACTGCTTAGGCAGCAAGAGCGAAGTCAGTGCGCTTAGATTCGGCACTTATTGGTTTGCAGACAGCGTTTACGAGATAATTCTGCATCCTCGGCCCGCTTCACCTGTCGCGACTAACATCGTCGAAACCGATCATCCCCGTATTTTGTTACCAAACCGGCTTGGCCAGGTTCTGGACCAGATCCCTGCCGGACTACCTAGCATAACGCATCGGGGCCGGTATTGATTCCAGCACCTGTACCGCGCGTCGGCCTTTCCGTCCTAGCGCCGATTACGTTCCCGCATGACGCGGAGGGCCTCGCGCTTGTCCTGCTGCTCGCGCAAAGACTGGCGCTTGTCGTAATCCTTTTTACCGCGCGCAATTCCGATTTCCACCTTGGCGCGTCCGTCCACGAAGTACAGTTGCAGGGGCACAATGGTGAAGCCGGATTCGCGGATCTTGTGCGAGATCTTGATGAGTTCCTCGCGGTGCAGCAGGAGTTTCCGCCGCCGGCGCGCCGCGTGGTTGGTCCAGCTTCCCTGGTTGTATTCAGGGATGTGGATGCCCTCCATCCACAGCTCGTCGTTATAGAACGTGCAGAACCCGTCAACCATGGAAGCGTGGCCTTCGCGGAGGGACTTGACCTCCGTCCCCATGAGAGCGATGCCGGCCTCGTAGGTGTCCATGACGTGGTAGTCGTGCCGGGCCTTCCGGTTGGTGGCCACGACTTTTCGGCCACTTTCTTTAGGCACGGTTCAACTCCTCAGTTCTCGGTACAGGCTGTCCCGGCGGCACCGGAACAAAGTCTTACTATTCTACGGCAGGTGCACCCGCCGGCCGCCGCCGCCAGGGTGCCGCTGCCCGCTTGTCCTGCCCCGGTCAGAGCAGGCGCATCGGGTCAACGGCTTCACCGTTCAGCCAGGTCTCGAAGTGCGAGTGGCAGCCGGTGGAGTTTCCCGTGGTGCCCGAGTATGCGATGAGCTGGCCCTGGCTGACCTGCTGTCCGGGCGAGACCACCACACTGGTGTTGTGGTAGTAGATCGTGGTCAGCGAGTTGCCCTGGACCACACCGTGCGAGATTTTGACGTTGTTCCCGCCGCCGTCGTCCGCCCAGCCAGCCGAGAAAACTTCGCCGGCTGCCGCCGCGTACACCGGCGTGCCGCAAGCGGCACCGAAGTCAATGCCCGTGTGCATGTAGCCGCCGGCACCGTAGAAATCGATGGTGCCGGGCGGCGTCGCCCGCCATCCAAAACCTGACGTGATGGGTACGCTGCCGGGGAACGGGTGGCGGAGGCCAAAGGCCGACGGCGGCCCGGTCACCGGCGGCACGTACGGCTGCACGATCCGCGCGCGGGCCGCAGCTTCGGCATCACCCCGGGCCCGGGCATCCGCTTCGGCCCGCGCCCGGGCTTCTGCGGCAGCGGCCTCAGCTATGCGGCGCTGTTCGGCCAGCCAAGCCTCGCGTAGCTTACGGTCGCGTTCAACAATTTCGGCCGCGACGGCTTGCTGACGTGTCTTGACGGTGGCCAGCTTCTTCTGGATGCCGGGCTTTGCCGCCTCGAGTTCATTGTTGAGGCGGGTGGTGTCGGCGATGAGCTTGTCCACCTTGGCCTTCTTGGCGGCGGCCTCGTTGCGGGCGGCCTTCTCTTTGGCCAGCGCCGCATCGGCCTTGGCCTTGAGGTCCCTGATCTCAGCTTCCACTGCCTGCAGGCGTGCCTGCGAGTTGACGTTGGTGGCGTTCTGCTGCGTGAGCTTGTCCATTGCGGAGTTCTGGCTACGCAATGCCTGGTCGGCCATGTCCATCGTGTCAGTGAGGCTGCCCGTGTTGTTGGAACCGAAGAACAGGGTGAGATCCGACGGCACACCGCCGGACTTGTACGCCTGCGTCGCGATCTGGCCGATCAGCTTCTTCGTGCTGGCGATCTTCTGCTTGTCGGCATCCAGCTGCTGGGTGATTTTGGCCTTGTTCTGCTGGGCCAGATCCACCCTGGCAGCGAGGGCCTCCACTTCCTTGACGGCACTCGCCACCCGGCCCTGGGCCTCGAGAAGCGCTTGCTGCGCGGCCGGAAGCTGGCCCCGGTAGATCACCAGGTCGCCGACAGCTTTGGTAATTTTTGCGTCGACGAATTCGAGCGACTGCTGGACCCGGGCAGCTTCGGCTTTCAGGGCGGCCTGTTGGTCTTCAAGGTCGTCTGCGAAGGCGGCAGGAGCCGACGCCCCCAGGCTCGCGGCCAGCACCAGCGCCACGGCGGCACTAAGACCCCTGCGCTGGCGCCCGCCCGGGCTTCGTCGCACGGGCCTGCCGGAACTGGTCATGGGCATTCCTTCGATGAGCATGGCCTACACCCTCAAGTATCGGCGCAGAGTGAGCAGAGATGAAGTACCCGCCAGAACGACACCCAGCCCGACGAGCGCCGGGGCGATGAGCAGCGTCTGCGCCGGCGAGATGAACGCCGTATCCGGATACTGCTTGGACAAGTACTCGCCCAGGAAGAAGTGGGCCACGGCCCACAGTGTCCCGGACGCGAGGGCGGCCCCGATCACCGCGGCAATCACGCCCTCCAGGATGAAGGGCAGCTGGATCACTGTCTTTGACGCTCCCACGAGCCGCATGATGCCGGTCTCCCGCCGCCGGCTGAAGGCCGAAAGCCGGATTGTAGTGGCGATGAGCAGGATGGCGCACACGGTCATTACACCGGCGATTATCACTGCCACGAGGGACGCCGCGTTCATCACGGAGAAGAGCCGCTCGAGAACCTGCCGCTGGTCGATGACAGTTTCGACGCCCGGCTGCGAGGAGAACGTCTCGCTGATGATCTGGTACTTCTCCGGGTCCTTCATGTTGATCCGGAACGAGGCGGGAAGCTGGTCCGGCGTGACCGAATCCACGATTGGAGAGTTCGAGAACTGCTCCTTGAAGTGCTTGTAGGCGTCGTCCTTGGATTCGAACTGGAAATCGTTGACGTACTGGGCCACCGCTGGCGATTCCAGCAGGGTCCGCACGTTGTCCTGCTGTTCCGCCGTCACCGGCCCCGAGGCGCAACCGGCCGCCGTCGCCCCTTCCCCGCACAGGAAGATGGCCACCTGGACCTTGTCGTACCAGTAGCCCTTCATCTGGTTGATCTGGAGCTGGAGCATGCCGGCGGCGCCGACGAAGGTCAGCGACACAAAGGTCACCAGGATGACGGAGACGACCATCGACAGGTTGCGGCGCAGTCCGCCGCCGATCTCGCCGAGGATGAACTGGAGCCTCACAGCCGGCCCTCCCCTGCCTGCTCGCGCGCTGCCTGTTCGCCGGCAGCCCGGCCGCCGGCAGCCTGGCGGTCGGAGTCCCTGGACTCATCGCGTCCGCTGGCATCCTTGAGCCTTCGGGACTGGCCTACCACCGGAATCATCGACGTGTAGAGGGCCCGGGCTTCGTCGCGGATGACTTTGCCGTTCTTGAGTTCCACGACGCGCTTGCGCATCTCATTGACGATGTCGTCGTCGTGGGTGGCCATGACCACCGTGGTGCCGTTCTGGTTGATCTTGTCCAGGACGCCCATGATGCCCATGGACGTGGTGGGGTCCAGGTTGCCGGTGGGCTCGTCGGCCAGGAGGATGCCCGGGCGGTTGACCACGGCGCGGGCAATGGCCACGCGTTGCTGCTCACCGCCGGAGAGCTCGTGCGGCATGCGTTTTTCTTTGCCCTCCAGGCCTACGGTCTTGAGCACTTCGGGGACAGTGTCGCGGATGACGCTGCGGCTCTTGCCGATGACCTGCATGGCGAAGGCGACGTTGGCGAACACGTTCTTCTGCGGCAGCAGGCGGAAGTCCTGGAACACCACGCCGATTCCGCGGCGCAGGCGGGGAACGCGCCAGCTGGAGATGTTGGCGACGTTCTGGCCGGCGACGTGGACCGTGCCGGAGGTGGCGCGGTCTTCCTTGAGGACAAGGCGCAGGAACGTGGACTTGCCGGATCCCGACGCGCCGACGAGGAAGGCGAATTCACCACGGTCAATTTCAAGGCTGACAGAATCCAGGGCGGGCCTGGCTTTCTGGTCGTAGACCTTGGTGACATTTTCGAAACGGATCATGACCCTAAAACCCTGCAGGACACGGCTTTATGGGCATGGTCTGCAACCGGTGCGGGGGCTTTCTCTAGGGGGAAGAAGAGCTCCGGCCTCTCGACTATACGCACGGGCTACCATGCTCAGGCGGGAGTAAGAGGGGCGTGTCGCGGGATTGGGTTCCTCGCCCGGGCGGGTGCGTCTAGCGTTCGGCGTTGCGGTTGTCAGTGCGCCAGCGGATCCCGGCTTCGATGAAGTCGTCAATGGCGCCGTCCAGCACGGCGGTGGTGTTTCCCACTTCGTGCTCGGTCCGGAGGTCCTTGACCATCTGGTACGGGTTCAGGACGTAGGAGCGCATCTGGTCGCCCCAGGAGGCCTTTACGTCGCCGGCGAACGCCTTCTTCTCGGCGTCCTCCTGCTCCTTCTTGAGCAGCAGGAGCCTCGACTGGAGCACCCTCATCGCGGCAGCGCGGTTCTGCAGCTGCGACTTCTCGTTCTGCATGGATACCACGGTCCCGGTTGGGATGTGGGTCAGTCGCACGGCGGAGTCGGTGGTGTTAACCGACTGGCCGCCGGGGCCGGACGAGCGGAAGACGTCCACGCGGATTTCATTGTCCGGGATGTCTATGGAGTCTGTCTGTTCGATGAGGGGAATGACTTCCACGGCAGCGAAGGAGGTCTGCCGGCGCCCCTGGTTGTCGAACGGGCTGATCCGGACCAGCCGGTGCGTTCCGGCCTCAACGCTCAGCGTGCCGAATGCGTATGGCGCGTTGACCTCGAAGGTGGCGGACTTGAGGCCCGCCTCCTCCGCGTAGGAGGTGTCCATGACGGTGGTGGGGTAGCCATGGCGCTCTGCCCACCGGAGATACATGCGCAGCAGCATCTCGGCGAAGTCCGCGGCATCCACGCCGCCGGCGCCGGAGCGGATAGTGACCACGGCCTCGCGCTCGTCGTACTCGCCGGAGAGCAGGGTGACGACCTCGAGGTCCTTCAGCGACTTGCGGATGGACTCAAGCTCCGACTCAGCCTCCCCCATGGAGTCGGCGTCGTCCTCGTCCTGGCCGAGCTCCACCAGCACCTCAAGGTCGTCGATGCGGGAAACCAGCGTGTTCAGCCGCTCCAGCTCGGATTGGCGGTGCGACAGCCGTGAGGTAATAATCTGGGCTGCCGCGGGGTCATCCCACAGGTTCGGCTCCCCGGCCCGCTCGCTCAGTTCTGCGATCTCTTCCTTGAGCGCCTCGACATCGGTGACCTTCTCGATGGAGGTATAGGTGCCGCGCAGCGCGCGGATTTCTGCAGCAAAATCAATTTGAGCCATGGTTGTTTAAGCGTACGCTATTCGTCCTGACCGGCCTGACGGTGGGACCGGCGGCTTGAGCTAACGGGTCAGCCGCGAGCGTGCGGTGGACGTGGCGGCAATGGTTATGCCGTCCGGGATGAGGAAATTGACCACCGGCGGGTGCACGGTGGCGCTGAGTACCACGACAGAGGTGGAACCGTCCGGCGTCCCTGTTCCGGCTGCGACGGCCAGTCCGTCGACGCGGCCGAAGGCGCCACTGCGGCTGAGATAATCGGCGGCGACGTTCCGGACTCTGTCACCATTCAGCAGTGCCGACGGAGTGCCGCTGGCCGTTTCCACCTGGCCAAGTGTGTAGGAGTCGGCGGCGGCCACGGAGGCGCCGTCCGCGAGCGACAGGAGTTTCTTGTGCTCGATGTAAAGGCTGGACGCCGCCATGACCACGGTGCTGACAAGCAGGGCCAGCATGACGAACCCGATGATGAGGACTGTCATTTGACCGTCCTCATCGCGGCGGGTTCGCGCTGGTCCGGCGGGGGTGCGGGTGGCTGCGGGAGGCGTCAACGGAACCTGCCCACAACCTGGGTGGCCGAAGCGCTGAGCTGGCCGGCGTTGAGGCGCATTGCCTCCCCGAAGGGGACGAAGGGCAGCGGCACAGTGAGCCGGACGGTGACGGTGACCGCCGAGCCGGCCGCGGTGCAGTCGCCGCCAGAGTCACAGTGGATCTCGACGCTGGCGTTCCCGACCGGGTGGCCGTAGTCAGCAAGGGCCACCATGGTGGCCTGCTCAGCGGCTGCCCGGCCCGACGGGGCATCGGGCTGGGCCACGAAGACTTTGGCGGCCTGGTCCGCTGCGCCCACCACGGCGAACGAGCCGCCTTGAAGCTGCCCAACAGTGATGATGAAGTACACCACGGGAACCATGAGGAGCAGTCCGAGGAACGTGAACTCCACGACCGCACTCCCCCGCTGCCCGACGTCGTCCCCTGCGTTCCCGGGGTCATGAGTGCCTTGGGCGCCAAGGCTGCCGCAGGGACCAGGAGCACCGCCGGCGCCGCGGCACAGAGCCTCCCGGATCCTGTCCGTAAAATGCTTGGTGGAGTGGCGCCGCCTGCGGTCAGCCGGTGACCGCGGCATGGCCGGTGACCTCCAGCCCTCCGCGCGGACCGATCAGACCGATGACCGGCAGTGGGGCCCGAACGGTCACCTCCAGTGTGCGCATCCCTTGGAAAACAACTTCACGTGTTTCAATGTCGCGGGCAAAGTCGGCATTGAGCGCCGTGCCGATGAGCTCACTGGTACGGTGCCGGGCGTCGTCCGCGCTGCGGTCGGCCAAGGTTCCGTGCCGGGCGCCGGACGCCGCAGCGTCGATGAGTGTGTTCCGGACGTGCAGGATAATTGCGAGCTGAACGATGGAGACAAAAAACATTGTCAGCAGGGCTCCCACGAGCACGAAGTCGACAACGGCAGCGCCGCGCTCGCGTCCGGAAGTGGCCGCACCGGTTTCGTTCACGGGCTACTTTCCGACCGTGTCCATCGCCTGGTTGAACATGGCTTCCAGGGCCGGGCCGGCCACGGCCAGCAGCGCGGCAACCAGGACCGCGGACATCAGGGTGATCATGACCCATCCGGGCACATCCCCGCGTTCAGGATGGTCCGCGTAGGTCTTCCGGGGTCGCGGGGCCACGGTCAAGGAGCGGCCGATCAGCGCCGCCACTGCGGCGACAAGTGCAAGTCCGTGCCTGGCCATGAATGTCATGTGCTTCCCTTTTCTCGGAGTTGTTTGATTGTTGGATGTGGGCGCTGCCGGCGGATGCCGGAGCAGCGGCGTCAAAAATTCAGGCTGAGTGCCGCTATTCCGGGGAACACGGCAAACACCACTGTCAGGGGCAGCACACCGAAGACAAGCGGCACCATCATCGCGATCTCCTTCTTGCCGGCGGACTCCATCAGCTCACGCTTGGCCGTGTCGCGGACGTCCTGGGCCTGGGCCCTAAGGACTTCGGCCAGTGGCGTCCCGCGTTCCACGGCCACGATGATGCCGTCAACAAAGCGGATGAGCGGTCCCAGATCGGTGCGCGCAGAAAACTCCTGAAGAGCTTCCACGAGGGGCTTGCCTGCACGGGTTTCGGCCAAGACCCTGCTGAATTCCTTGGAGAGCTCGCCCCGGGCGGTCCTGCAGACGCGGTCGAGAGCACCGGTGGCGCTCTCCCCGGCGCCCACCGCGAGTGCGATCATTTCTGCCAGGCTGGGGAATTCCGCCAGCATCCGCTCCTCCCGCCGTTTGATCTGGACTCCGAGCCAGTAGTCCCTGAAGAGGAATCCGCCGATCGCGCTACCGACGGAAACCGCCACGGCCAGGACAGGGCTGAATCTCCCGGAGAGCGCTGCGAGCACTATCACGCTCACAGCTGCAATGAATGTGCAGAGCCCCCAGAAGAGCTGCTGGGCCCGGAAGTCCAGGGGCGACTTGTCGATGCGTGCTTGCGCAAGCCTGCGACCTAGGGCGGCGGAGCCAACGTTGAATCTGGCCAGTTTGGCTGTGGCTTCCCTGATCAGCGGACGGAGTATGCGTTCGAGGGGACCAAAAGGAGTGAGGACGCGTTCCTCCGCCCGCAGGAGCCTGGATTCGAGGTTTTGGGATCTGAGCTGCGGTTCGATCCGCTCCACGAAACTGATGGAGCGCATGAATGGGAGCCTGACAAGGAGGAGCCACAGACCGGCACCCAGGAATGCGCCGCAGATGATCGCAGCCGCTGGAACGGTGGTCATCGCAGCACCCTCTCTTCCTCCCGGAAGGCTCCTATCTTCAGCATGACCGAATAGCACACCAGCGAGACAATCAGGCCTCCCAACAGCACGGCCGCCCCAATGGGGGTGTTGTACGCAGCCACGGCCTCCGGACGGCTGACCAGCAGCAACATGACGATCCACGGCGCCGCGACGGCCAGCCGGGCAGCGTTGACTGTCCACGACTGCCGTGCTTCAAGCTCGCTCCGGGTCCGTGCACTTTCGCGCAGGAACTCGGCGAGGGTCCCGAGCAGCTTGCCGAGATCGGAGCCGCCCACCTCCCGGGTTAGCCGAAGAGCCTCGATGATGCGGTCAGCTACGGGGTCCGCCAGCCGCTCCTTAAGCCTGTTTAGCGAGGCGTCGAACTGGCCGCCCGAGCGGTAATCCGAGCCGAAGTCGCGAAACACGTGCCGGAGCTCCTCCGGCCCCTTGTCGCCCAGCTGTATCAGCGCTTCGGGCAGGGATAACCCGGCCCGGATGGCCGACCGCAGATGGTCCACGACGTCGGGCCACACCCGCCGCAAGACGGAGCTTCGCCGCTTGACCCGCCATTTCACCACCGCCACCGGAAGCCAGGCGCCGAACAGGCCGAAGCAAACGGAGACCGGCAAGGATCTGCTCACGGCGAAGAAAGCCAGCGTCGCGAAGACGCCGAGTCCCAGGCCGCTGCCGATGAGACCGGCGCCGGTGACCTTCTCAATGCCGGCAGACAACAGCAGGTCATGGAGACGGCTTGTCCGCGGTTCTCGCTCGGGACGCGCGGGCTCGTCCCAGGCCGACCACCAGATGAGGAACAGCCCGGCTCCTACCAGGACCCCCAGCAGCGCAGCCATCAGCGCGGGTCCAAGAGTGCCGCGACCTCGTAACCGGCTCTGGCGAATTTCTCCTCCGCCGGCATTGTGTTGGCCGTCGGTTCCAGCATGCCGCCGATCGTTGAGAAAATCATCGAGGACTCGATAATTCCGTTCTCGACCCGCCTGCCCAGGGAGAGAATTTCCGTCACCTGCCTCCGCCCGTTTGCAAGGCGGCTGCAGTGAACCACCAGATCGATGCACGAGGCCACCGTGGGAACCACAAACGCGCTGGAAATGTTGTCCCCGGCGAGCAGCGGCAGGGTGCACATCTTGGTCACGGCGTCGTGTGCTGAATTGGCATGGACCGTGCACATCCCCGGGAGGCCGCTGTTGAGGGCGATCAACATGTCGAGGCTCTCCGCTTCGCGGACTTCGCCCACCACTAGACGGTCAGGCCGCATGCGGAGGGCTTCCTTGACCAGCCTGCGGAGCGGTATCTCGCCTTCGCCTTCGAGGTTTGGCTGCCTGCATTGCAGTCCGACCACATCGCGCAGTGGAAATTGCAGTTCGAAGATCTCCTCGACCGTAATGACCCGCTCGCGGCTGCCTATGCTGGCTGCCAGGCAGTTCAGCAGTGTGGTCTTCCCGGCCTGCGTCGCGCCTGACACGAGTATGTTGAGTCCGCTCGCGACAGCGGCGCCAAGGAAGCGCCCGGACTGAGGCGTCAGTGTGCCCAGTTCCACGAGATGATCCAGCCGGGTCGCCTTCACAACGAACTTACGGATGTTGACCGCCCAGTGGCGTCTGGTGACGTCCGGGATGACCACGTGCAGGCGGGATCCGTCAGGCAGTGCTGCGTCCACGAAGGGTGATGAGATGTCCAGCCGCCGGCCCGAGCTCTTCAGCATCCGCTCAACGAGGTCCCGGACCTGCTGGTCCGTCAGGGTAAGGGATGTAAGTTCGGATTCGCCGTTCCGGGCGACGTAGATTTCAGTGGGCGCGTTGATCCAGATTTCCTCGATGCCCGGATCATCCAGAAAAGGTTGGAGGGCACCGAACCCAGCCACCGCGTCAAAGACAAACCGGCGTGCTGGCTCCAGCGGCCCCAACGGCGGGAGCGGCCCCATGAGCGCGCGCTCGTCATAGTCGGTCACGGCCGCTTCCACGAGCCGCCTGACCTCGGCCGTCTGGTGCAACGGATCGAGACCCCGCCGACGAATCAGCTCCCGGACTTCGTCCTCGACAATGCGAACTGCATCCATGAATTCCCCCGAACGACTGCCGCCCCCAGCGGGGGCAGTACATCTGGGTTAAACCTAGAGGATGCTATCTCGTGAGCCAAGTCACAAAGTCAAGCATGTGGATAACTGCCAGCGAGGGCCTGGAAGCTTAGGACTTAGCGGCTGTTGCCGGCTCAGTCGCATCCGAGCCGGCGTAGCCGTACGGGTTGGCGCTCTGCCAGCGCCAGTGGTCGGAGCACATCTGCGCCAGGTCACGGTGGGCCGACCAGCCCAGATCTGCCAATGCGGCGGAGGCGTCTGCGTAGCTGACTGCCGCATCCCCCGGCCGCCGGGGTGCGAATTCATAAGGGACTGGATGTCCTGCAGCAGCACCGAACGCGTCGATGACCTCCAGAACGGACGAACCCCGGCCGGTTCCAAGGTTCCAGCGGAACGAGCCCGTCTTGGCCTGCAGGTAGTTCAGCGCTGCCAAGTGGCCGGCTGCGAGGTCCATGACATGGATGTAGTCACGTACACCGGTCCCGTCTGGCGTGGGGTAATCGTTTCCGAACACCATGACTTTCTCGCGCCGCCCCACCGCAACCTGTGCAACGAAGGGCAAAAGGTTGTTGGGGATGCCGCGGGGGTCTTCGCCGATGCGCCCCGATTCGTGCGCGCCCACGGGGTTGAAGTAGCGCAGGAGTGCGATACTCCACCGCGGGTCGGCGTCGCTCAGGTCGGACAGGATGTCCTCGATCTGCTCTTTCGTCCTGCCGTAGGGATTCGTCGCGTCCAGCGGAGACTTTTCAATCAGGGGAACGTGCTCAGAAGCGCCGTAAACGGTAGCCGACGAACTGAAGACCAGCCGCCGGACGCCCGCCTTGTCCATGCTCTCGAGCAGGTTGAGCGTACCCACGACGTTGTTCTTGTAGTACCAGAGCGGTTTCGCCACGGACTCGCCGACGGCCTTCAGGCCGGCGAAGTGGATGACGGCGTCGAACCCGCCCTCCGCGAAGACCTGGTCAACAGCCTCAGCGTCAAGGAGGTCGGCCTCGCGGAACTCCACCTTCTTGCCCGTGAGCTCCTCAACGCGGCGAACTGCCTCAATGTTCGAGTTCATGAGGTTGTCGAGCACGACAACCTCATGTCCGTCCTCGAGCAGGCAAAGAGTCGTATGTGATCCGATGTAGCCGGCGCCGCCGGTGACCAAAACCTTCATGGCCTCCAGTCTAGAGCTGCCGGGATTAGCGCTGAAATCCCCTACGGGATCCCCGTAGCAAAAGCCAATCATCGGATCCCGCAAATCACATTGGAACCAAGTACACCATTGGCACCAGCAGTAACAAGAGTGGTAAGGTGGGCCGCGCCAAGGACTACCCCTTGGGGCTGGGCTGAACGGGGGCGACCCAACCGCGTCCGCTCGGCGGCGCCTACTGGCCTGTTAGAGCTACAGGCCTGGACTGCGGAGCGGATATATGACACAGACCAAAACTGCACGGAGTAGGACTGCTGGCCCGTTCAGCGCTGGCCTTTTCGCCCTCGTGGTTCTTGCAGGTTTTGGGGCACCGGTTCCGGCTTCAGCCGTGGAATCACCGCCGACCGCCACCGCTGGTGAAACAACCGCCCCCGTGCAGCCTGCCCCGGGCACAGAACTCGATTCAGAAGCAGCGAAGGCCGCGATGCGGGCAGCGGCAGGCGCAGACGGCGCGCAGATGGGCCAGGGCAATCCACTTGCCGCGCAGTCGCGGCGCGATGCTGTAACAGAGGCTACGTGGGTCCCGTCCTTTGGCGTCAAGGGCCAGGATGTCAGCAGCCACCAAGGCGCCGTGAACTGGCAACAGCAATGGAACATGGGCTCGCGCTTTGCATACGTCAAGGCCACCGAGGGAAACTACTACGTCAGCGGCAGCTTCTCTTCGCAATATCTGGGCGCCCGCAACGTGGGCATGCTCCGGGGCGCCTATCACTTTGCAATCCCCAACGCCTCTTCTGGCGCAGATCAGGCCCGTTTCTTCGTAGCGAACGGCGGTGGCTGGACGGGTGATGGCTTTACCATGCCCCCAGTGCTGGACTTCGAATTCAATCCCTACGCCGGCATGACAATCAACGGCTTCTACCATGGAAATGCCTGCTACGACAAATCGCCGCAGCAGCTGGTCTCGTGGGTCCGGGACTTTGGCAACACCATGCGGTCACTGACCGGGCGGCTGCCCGTCATATACACGAACACAGGCTGGTGGAAACAGTGCACCAACGATGCCCTTGGTTTCGGTGACTACCCCTTGTGGGTTGCCAATTACCCCGACGCTCCGTCCAACGACGCGGGTCCCATCCCGTCCAGCTGGAATCAGTACAGCATCTGGCAATTTAGCCCGGGCGGGCCGTTCGCGGGCGACTCGAACGTGTGGAACGGCAGTTACGCACAGCTGCAGACTTTTGCAAGAAACGGTTTGAATTCCGCCGGTGCCATCGAGCGCAAGTGGGTGGCCCTGGGCGGAGCTTCCGGGAGCATGGGAGCGGCAATTTCCCAGTCCGACATCTGCAACCTGGTCGGCGGCGGGTGCTATAGGTCCTATGCGGCTGGCAATATCTATTGGACCAGCGCAACTGGCGCGCATGCTGTCACGGGCAACTATTGGAACGCCTGGGCTGCGGCCGGTTGG
Organism: Arthrobacter sp. UC242_113; assembly: GCF_044054585.1. Taxonomy (NCBI): domain Bacteria; kingdom Bacillati; phylum Actinomycetota; class Actinomycetes; order Micrococcales; family Micrococcaceae; genus Arthrobacter; species Arthrobacter sp. UC242_113. The sequence goes on from NZ_CP171968.1 coordinate 2,087,949, forward strand.
CAAAGCGCAATCGGCTATCCGACAGGCGATGTCACCTGCCCGTACGGGTCGCCGGCCAGCTCAACTTGCCACCAGATATTCCAGGGCGGCATCATCTATGCCACTCCCGGCGTGGGTACGTTTGCCGTGGCCAACAAGTACATGTCCGGGTGGAAAGCTGCTGGCTGGCAGCAGGGAATCGGCTATCCCACCGCTGCAGCCTCCTGTGGCCTGTATGGCGGCGGGTGCTACCAGCCGTTTCAGAAGGGAAACATCTACTTCACTGCCTCTACGGGTGCGCACGCCGTGACGGGCTCGTACTGGAATGCGTGGAAGGAAGCAGGCTGGCAGCAGGGGCTCGGGTATCCTACTGGTCCCGTCGCTTGCGGGCTTTACGGCGGGGGTTGCTACCAGCCCTTCCAAAAGGCCAACGTCTATTTCTCCCCCACTACCGGCGCCCACGCCGTGTTCGGGGCCTACTTCACATCATGGAAGTGGGCCGGCTGGCAGGCAGGCGTCGGGTACCCGACGGGACCCGTGAAATGTGGGCTCTACGGCGGCGGCTGCTATCAACCGTTCGAAAGGGCGACCAGCTACTACACGGTTGCCACCGGCGCGAACATGGTCGGCGAGCCCTATTGGTCAGCATGGGGTGCGGCCGGCTGGCAACCCCGCTTGGGTTACCCCCTGGGAGTGGCAGTCAAGTGGAACGGATACAGGGAGGTGCCTTTCCAGGGCGGATCCGTCACCTACAGTGCCAATGGGGTCACCGTACGCACCAACTGAATCAGATATCGCCACGCCCCTCGGCCGGATAAGCAAAGGGGCGCGGCTGTCTGACCCGGGAGCCTGGCCACAGCGCCGCTGGGCCGTACAGTGACAATATGACGACGGGGGCCCAGGTGACGCGGTGGCGCACACCCGACATTCAGCGGAGGCCCGGTCTCCGGGGATGGGTGGACGGTGCGCTATTGCAGGCGGTGCTTAATGCACGGGGGCGGGCTCTTTTTTCCGAGGCAGCAGATGTCTCTTAAGCCGTTTGCCGACCTTGTGGAAGTGGCGCTCGACCAGGAGGTAGTACGCGTAGGCAAGCAGGTTACAAATGATCAGTGACAGAAGAATCAGCTGCCACGCCGACAGCACGGCATGTAGGTAGAACCAGATGTACGTAATCACCGAGAAGTGCACAAGATACAGGGAATAACTGAAGCTGGAAAGGAAGATGCTGCCGGAAACGAACCACTTGCCGGCAGATACCCGAAGGCTGCCGCGGGTGCTGCTATTCCCACTGTCAGCAGTACGTGCAGCCCTTCCTTCCAATGCAAAGAACAGGTGGCAGAACGCCACAGCCGACGCCGCCACCGTCACGGCTGCGTGGAGATTCTGCCCCGTGTAGTGAAGACCTGCCACGAACATAATAGAAGCCAGGCCACAGAGCCACACGTGAGCTGAGACGCGCATCCTCCGCATGGTCGGGCCCGCGATGGCGTACAGCATGCCGATGATCCAGGCCAGGGATTCGTAGGATCCGTGGGCCATGTAACCGACAGGGACGGCGATGGCGAACAGCAGAAGGGCCACCCGCAGGATCCCCATCCGCTTGCCGCTGAGCACAGTAAGTGCCAGAATCCCGAACGCCACATAGATCCACCATTCCGCCGTTACGGACCAGAGCGGCGCGCCCGTCCCCACGGGACCGACGTCGATCCAGGTGGTCGAGGTTCGGACGGCAACCTCTTGGAGCACCGGGTGGTTGAACAGCACCGTGAAGCTGCCGGCAATTGCTTGCGGGCTGAGATCGATGGTGATGAACGGCAGGCGCCTGGAACCATGGAACACGAGGAAATCAAAGGCAACGATCAGGGCAACGGCCGGCAGGAGGGGGTAGACAACCCGCGCGAGCCGGTCCATCAGGTAGTTGCCGAAGGTAAACCCTGCGTGGCTCCGTTTCTTGAGCACGGCACTGGTGATCAGATACCCCGAGAGGACGAAGAAAATGACCACGGCGAAGGACTGGATGTAGAAGACCCGGTGTCCGGGGACCATGAAGATGCCCGGCACGAAGATGTTGAGTGCGTGGCCCAGCACAACTGCCTGGGCGGAAATGCCACGGGCGAAATCGAAGAAGACAATTGTCCGCGGTGCCGGCTTTGCCGCCACGCGTTCCGTGGCCGACGTCGGGGGCGCGGCCGTTTCGACGCCGCTGGTGCCAGTCATTGTGAAGCCTTTCCCGTCCGCTTTGCCCTGCGCTGCTGCCATAGTGCCAGTCCGCACCCTGATGCCACAGCCAGCACGCCTGCTGTGATGAGGCCGGACACGATGTCCCGCGGCACCATCAAGAGCACCACGACATACGCGATCGCGGCAAGACAGCACAGCGCATAGGTGCGCATCGGCCACCCGCCGGGGGCCCGCCGTCGTGCTACCAAAAAGTAGACCCCGCCCAGCAGGAAAAACGAGCCCGCGGATGTTGCCGCCATGAGCACCAGGTTCCCGCTGGACGCGGGCCAGAGGGCCGCGAGGGTTGAAATGATCAGCACCGACGGCGTCACGACCGCCAAAATCCATGTCACTTTGTCGGCGAAGAGCAGCGAGGAGGCGTTAAGGTACAGCAGGTACCCCAGGGCGATAAGGGGCATGATCTGTGCCACCGGAATCAGGTCTTCCCGTCCGACGGCCATGACGTGGGTAACCACATTGGCTCCGCCGCTCGCCACTACGACGATCGCCAGGCCGGCGAGACTTGCGGTCTTCATCACTGAACGCATGCGTTCCGGCCGCTCATCCGGCTTTGCCGACATGATCGCCGGGACCCAGGCGTTGTTCAGCGCCCCCAGCAATGTCACCGTGCCCAAGACGAAGATCTGCACTTTGCCGTAGTCGCCGGAAACGCCTTCCGCTGCCACAGCCGCCAGTAGAAAGGCTGCCCCCTGGGTCAGCAACATCATCGATCCCGTGTGGGGAAGCACAGGAAGGCCAATAAGCAGCGCCTCTTTCGCGGCGCCGTGCACGGCGAATGGCTGCGACGGCGGGGCGACGAACAGAGCCCCAAGGGCTGTCAGGCAGACGGCGGCTCCGAAGCCAACCATAAACACGCTGGCGGTGGCGCTTACCAGCAGCATTGCGAGCAGTCCCGCGCCATAGGCGGCCACCGATGACCCGAGGCTGAGCAGCACGAAGGCAACGGGCCGTCCCTGAGCGCGAAGCAGTGCCTGGGCGGCCAACACCGTGGCGAGCAGGCCCATGGTCAGGAGCGCAATGGTAAAGCTGAATGTCCCCTCTCTACCGCGAGCCACCCACCAGTAGACAGCCGCCGCGAGAATGCCCACGACCGCGCCGAACAGGCTCAGAAAGCCGCTGATGGAGCGGGCTTTGGCCGCGCCATTATTATCGAACCACGTTTTGGTGATCGCAAGCGGAAGTCCGGCGGCGCCAAGAACCACACCGATCTGGATCACAGAGACGGCCAGGAACAGTTCCTGCCACTCGGCATCGTTGTTGAGCACACGGAGGGCGAAGGGCTGCACCAGGAAGATGCCAAGACCTTGCATGAGCGCGCCGGCCAGATACAGGACGGAGTTTCTGCCAGTTCTTTCCATAGCGCTACTGTTCCCGGACTCGGCAAGATCTGCCCGCCCGGCGCTACTCACCGCTGAGTCGTAACCATTCGTGCACCCGCCCGATGACCCGGTCCTGGTCCTCATCCGTAAGGTCAGTCGAGCATGGGAGCGAAAGGCCGCGGGCGAACAGATCTTCACCGGTGGCGCCGTCGAGGGTCACTTCATCCTTCAAGGGCGGCTGCATGTGCAGCGGCCGCCACAGGGAACGCGATTCGATATTGACCTCTGCCAGGAAGTCCTGAAGTTCGTCCCGGGCCCCGGCTCCACGCGATACAGGGACAAGCACCGAGTACAGCCAGTATGTGGACTCCTGCCCTGGAAGGTTGGGCGGTATCTGGATCCCGGTTCCGGCGAAGGCGTCAGCGTATCGCGCCGCGATTTTGCGCTTTGTGGCAACAAACCCGTCGAGCCGCTCGAGCTGTGCTACTCCGAGAGCCGCGGCGATGTTCGTCAGCCTGTAGTTGAAGCCGATTTCGTCGTGCAGGTAGCCACGGTCCGGGAGCCGGGCCTGAGTCGAAAGGTGCTTCGCCTTGGCCGCGAGCTCCGGATCGTCGGTGGTGAACATCCCGCCGCCCCCGGTGGTCATGATCTTGTTTCCATTGAACGAGAACGCACCCATGTGGCCGACCGTCCCGACGTGCCGGCCTTCGAGCGGCCCCTCGGTCCACATCGCGCCGAGAGCCTCGGCGGCATCTTCGATCAGGATGATGCCGTATTCGTCGGCAAGTTCTCGCGCGGCCTGGGCGTCGGCTGGCTGGCCTAGGATGTGCACGATCTCGATTGCCTTGGGCAGCTTCTCCCCCGCCGCCATCCTGCGCTCAATCTCCCGGCGCAGGCTTTCAACGTCCATGCACCAGGACTCGGCCAGCGAGTCCACCAAGAGCAGGTCGGCGAACTGGTAGGACGCTGCGTTGGAGCTCGCCATGAAGGTAAAGTCCGACACCGCAACCAGGTCCCCCGGCTGAACGTCGGCCAGGCGCATGGCGATGTGAAGTGCCGCCGTTCCCGAAGCGCATGCCACGGCGTGCTTGGCGCCAACATAGTCAGCGAACTTCTGTTCGAATTCGGAGACGAACTGCCCCACGGAAGAGACAAATCCGCTGGCGACGGCTTCGTTCACGAGCTCGGCTTCACGTTCACCGATGTTGGGGACTGCTAGGGGGATGCGGCTCGCCACAATTGACCTTTCTGGCAAAACTTATCGGGAGTATCGTGCGGCTGCGGAAAGGTCCACGCCGCGGGCCTTGATCCATTCGGCAGACTCGCGCAGGCCCTCTTCAAGGCTTACCTGCGGTGCCCACCCCAGTTCGGCCAGCGCCTGCGACGGGTCCGAAAGAAGATGCATGACTTCGCTGGCTTCCGGGCGGACGCGCTCGTCCTGAGTAATGATCTCCGCCGTCGATCCAGTGACCTTGCGGGCCATTTCAACGAGTTCCCCGATGGAGACGTCGTATCCGGTGCCGAGCTGAATGACCTGACCCTCCAGCGGGATGTCCGCGCTGGCTGCCTTCACGAATCCCTCGGCAGTGTCGGTGACGTACGTGAAGTCACGGCGGGGGGTCAGCGAGCCGAGGTGGATCTTGTCCGCTCCGGCCACCATCTGCTGCAGCACCGTCGGGATGACCGCACGCGCAGATTGCCGGGGACCGTAGGTGTTAAACGGGCGCAGCACCACAACGGGAGTCTCGAAGGAGCTCGCCCACGCCTCGCAGAGCTTGTCGGCGGCGATCTTCGTCGCGCTGTACGGGGACTGGCCGCGGAGCTCGTTTTCGATGGTGATCGGCACGGTCTTGGGGGTGCCGTAGACCTCTGACGTAGAGGTGTTGACCAAGCGCGGCACATTGTGGCGGCGCACGCCCTCGAGTACGTTCAGCGTGCCCACGACGTTCGTCTCCACGTACGAGCGAGGTGCCTCGTAGGAGTAGGGAATCGCGATGAGTGCAGCGAGGTGGAGGACAACGTCCGAACCAGCAACCAGGTCGGAGACATACTCCGCGTCGCGGATGTCGCCGAGGCGAAGATCGACGGAGTCGCGCTCTTCCGGGCTCAGGTCATCAAGCCACCCATAGGAACCGTTGGAGTTGTAAACGCAAAGGGCCCGCACGTTGGCGCCCTGGGCGATCAGCCGCTGGGTGACGTGGCTTCCGATGAAGCCGTCAGCGCCCGTAACAACCACGGTCTTGCCCGTTAGGTTCTGCTGATTCAAGGTGATCACTGGCCTTTCGCTGTTGCTAGGTCTTTGGGAGTTCCGACGTCGATCCAATCGGATTCGATCGGCCATGCGGCCACTGTCTTGGACTGCTCGATGCAGGCCTGAACGAGTTCCGGCATGGAAAAAGGTTCAAGGTACGGCACCAGCGCGAGCGCCTCAGGCGACACAGCGTAAATGCCCGTGCTGATTTCGAATTCGATGCTCGGCTTCTCCACCACAGCGGAGATTGACCGCCCCTCACCGATGTCCAGGACGCCGAAAGGCACCTGGTGGACGTACGGCCGGGCAGCAACGGTCACGCTCGCGTTCTTGGACGCGTGGAAGGCGAGAAGCTCAGCTGCCGAATATCGCACCATGAGATCGGCGTTGGTGACAAGCACCGGCTCGGAAATGTCGGGCCGCTCGTGGTGAAGCAGACCCAGCGCACCGGCAGTGTTGAGGGGCTTGGTCGGGTCCTCGTGCAGATACTTAATGGTGCAGCCGAGGCGGGAACCGTCGCCCAGGTGGGCCATGATTTTTTCGGCCAGATACGCCACCGAGACGTAGATGTTCGTGACGCCCGATTCGACCAGCCCGAGGATGATCCATTCGATGATGGTGCGGTCGGCCACGGTCATCAGCGGCTTCGGGGTGTCCTTGGTCAGCGCGCCCAGGCGCGTGCCCTTGCCTCCGGCCATGATGACGGCAATATTGCTCAAGGACGACCGGCCCACAATGTCGTTGAGCGTGTGCAACCCGATGAGCTTGCCGGAATCATCCACCACCGGAACTTCACTGATACGCAGGCTGCGCATCAGGTCCAGCACGGAGGCGCGCGTGGCATCGGGCCCGACGACGTGCGGTGCCCGGTTGGCGTACTCGTGGACGAGTCCGTCGAGTTCGGCCCCCTTGAGCAGTCCGCGGCGGATGTCACCGTCCGTAAGCACTCCCTGGAGCTTGCCTGACTCGTCGGTGACGAGGGCTATCGCGGACGCGCCGCGGTCGATAGTCTCCAGCGCCTGCCTTACAGTGGCGTCCTGCCCGATGCAGACGTTGCCGAGGGGCCCGTCAATACTCATACGTGTCATTCTCCAGCGCCGATGTCTATGAAGGCTTTGGTTAGCGGGGTCCGTCCGCTGCCAACCACTACGCGTTCGATCCGTTTGGACGAATGCGAGTCCCCATACGGATTGACCACCTGACGGGCCAATTCCTGGAACTCCGCGCTCAAAGCCTTTTCAATACTAGCGTGGATCCCCGGACGCTCGTCGCGGCAGTGGATGACGTTGGCGCCGCTTTCGCGGCCTTTTTGCCGGTCTCCTACGTTGACGACCGGCACGGAAAAGGTTGCGGCCTCGAGAATTCCCGAGGAAGAATTCCCCACCAGGGCATCGATGGTCGCCATGACACGGGGATAAAGCGGTCCCAGGCTCTCCCGCACGATCGCGGTGCCGCCGGAGGCAATCTCCTCAAGTTCGGCCACGATTTCGTTGCGCCCGGCGTCGAAACCCGGATAGGTCAGAATCGCTGTGCCTGCCGCTCCTATCGACTCGTCGAACACCTGACGTGCCAAGGCACCGGCGTTCCCGGACATCTCGGCTGTGGGCGGGTGGTACGTGACCATCAGCAGCGGACGGATCAGGGGCCGGCCAAACTCTGCGTGGAACTCGTCATCTGTAAGTGGATTCGGCTTCCTGAACCGGTCGAGCCCGGGGGCGCCTGTTTGGTGGATCCGTTCCGGCGATTCGCCAAGCTGGGCCACCCGGCGTGCGGCCCCGGCCGTACTCACGCAATGCTGGTCCGCCAGCTTGGTCACAGCGTGCCGGACGCGCTCATCGAGTGCCCCTTCGGTGACTTCCCCGCCATGGAGATGCACCAGCCTCACACCTGAAACAACAACGGACGGGACGACATAGAGCAGCTCCCACCGGTCGCCGAGAACGACGACGGCGTCTGGCTGGCTCCGCTGAATCAGGTCGGCCATGTTCCCGGACAGCTTCGGGCCCAGCGCCAGCTGGCCCAGGACCGATGCATCATCGAGGTGGAGCCCCAGGTCATGGTGCACGAATGCACCGTCCTGCAGTCCTGCCTCAGCAAGCCGGCTGGCTGCTGTCCCGGCCGGGAACCCGACAGCAGTTGCTACGTGCAACTCCACGTCGGGATTTTCGGCCAGCTGGACAAGGACCGGGGCGAGTGGGAAGAGATCCGCCCGCGTCCCTACAAATCCCAGTACCCGCACGTCAGGCCAGGTCCTCGGCGGTCATCGGCGTTCCGGCCTTCACGGCGCGGCCCGCCGAGCGGCCCACAACATGTGCCGACGGCAGGAGTCCGCCCTCCGGGCGGAGGATGGCGACGTCGGCCTCCGTGATCACAGCGCCGACTGCGATGTCCCGGACGGCATGGAAAGAGCGCCGCACCAGTCCGGCGTTCGCTTCCTCGCTGGGCATCCTGCGCTTGTTGCCGTCCCCCAGCGCACGGTAGACGTCACGGACGGAGCGCACGTAGTCCTCGAACTCGGCGCGCTCAAGTGACGCGGAGTGGTCCGGACCGTTGCGCGTCTTGTCGGTGGTGATGTGCTTTTCCAACAGCGTCGCCCCCAGAGCAGTGGCAGCGATGGCCGTCAGGGAGCCCGGCGTGTGGTCGGACCAGCCGACCTCGACGCCGAATTCCTTCCGCATCGCTGGGATGGCGAGCAGGTTGGCCTCGTCCAAAGGTGCGGGGTACGCAGAGACGCAATGCAGCAGGACGGTCGCAGGCGCCTTGGCCGTAGCCTCGAGCGCCGCGGCGATCTCGTCCAGGGTCCCCATTCCCGTGGACACGATCATCGGAATGCCGAACTCGGCGATGGCGGCCAGGTAAGGGGTGTTCGTCAACTCTCCGGAGCCGATCTTGAGTCCCGGAACACCGATGTCCGCCAGCATCCGTGCGCTGTCGTAGTCAAAGGGTGTGGAGAGGAAGGTGATCCCCCGCTCGGAACAGTGATCCCGCAGCTCAACCCAGGCGGTCTCGGGCAGCGTCAGACGCCTCAGCATCTCGGACTGGGACTCGGCGAACCCGGCCTTTTTCTGGTACGGCGTGGTGTCTGCAGCTTCCGTGACCAGGGTTTCGGGCTTGAACGTCTGGAACTTCACCGCGTTGGCACCCGTGTCGGCCGCCATGTCGATAAGTTCATGGGCAACTGCGACGTCACCGTCATGGTTCACTCCGGCCTCGGCGATGACGAAGATTTCCTCGGCAGGGCCGATGCGGTGCGGTCCGAACGTAACGTGCTGGGCTTTGGATTCGATGGTCACAGGGTTGCGCCTTTCTTGGATGTCAATTCCCGGGCCGGAACGCCAATGTAGGTTGCTCCCCCGGCGAGATCACGCGTCACGACAGCGCCCGCACCGATCACAGACAGTCCTCCCACGGTGCAGCCGGGAAGGACGCGGGCGCCTGACCCAACAAATACTCTATTGCCCACGAACGAGGCCCCCAAAAGCACTGACCCCGGGGCGAGGTGCGTCCCGGGTCCGACCCCGACCTCGTGTTCGACGATGGCGCCTGTGTTGACGATGACCGCTGAGCCAATATCGGCCAGCGGGCCCACGTGGGCGTGCTCGCAGACCTGTGCAAGGGCCCCGAGGCGGGCTGTGGGATCAACGGTGGCACTTGCCGCGACCAATGGACCGGTGAGTCGGGCCAGCTCCGGTGAAGCGATGATTGACTCCGCGATGCGGTTCCGTGCGCCGTTGTCCCCTATGCCGACGGCGATCGACAGGGACATTTCCGCGGCAAACCTCAGCGCTTCATCGTCGTCGACAAACACCGTGGGAGTTCGTCCGTCTGCGGCAGCAAAGGGACTGAGGCCCCGTTGCGACGCTGCGGAGTCCCGGGCTGCTCCGGTCAGTCCCGCGTCAGAAACGGCGGCAACGTGGTCTCCGCGGCCGTTGACGATCGACGCAAGGCTGCGCGCGTGCCCGGATGCCCCGAGGATCAGCCAGGCGCCCACCCTAGAGCCGGCCCGACTCTTTGAGCCGGACCGCCTCGACAGCTACCGCCGGCGTGAGCGTCGGCAGCGGTGACGGCAGGTGCTTGAGCGGATGGCGGAGGAAATGGATCGGGGACAGGCTCGCTTCCCCGCTATGGGCACCTTCGGGGCGCTTCCGCAGTCCGAGGACCGCCTGGGCTTTTTCCAGCGGACCACTCGCCCAGTAATCCCAGAACGCACCGATGGAGGGGCTGTTCCAGCCGAGCAGGCTTTTCAGTTCATCCGGCGACTTCATGTCCTGCACACCGAGTTCCATGTCTGCTATGCGCTTGAGCTCCACGTTGTCCGGTGAATGCTCATAGAATTCCGGCCACAGCTCTTGCATCCGAAGCCCGGGGTCCGTTTCTGCGTTCTGACCGAGCTGGAAGTCCGGTCCGTAGATCTCCACGTCGGCGCCAGCAGCTGAGGCGTAGAGGAGTGCCGTGGACATGCGGTTGGAGACCACCTTCTGCGCAGAAGCCATCATCCAGAGGATCCGTCCCAAAAATTGCGGGTCCCGGCGGTCTCCAGCGCTGATGACGTGGTGCCCTGCGTCCGTCCAGGCACTGTAGATTTCAGGGTGCTCGAGGTCTTCAATATGGAGGCACACCGTTGCGGGTCCGTCATGACGGAGGACCTCCTGCGCGAACCCGTCGTGGTCTCCGCTGACTTTCACCAGTGCTGTTCCGTGAAGGGGCAGCACCAGGGGCCCTAGCGTCCGGTCCGGCAGCCCGCCCCTGTCCTGCACCGCTTTCTGGAGATACAGGAACGGCGCCCCGACGGCGGTGATCATGCTAGATCCGTCCGGGAAAAGATTCTCTGGTCCTTCGGGCGAGTATCCGCGCGACGCCGAGGTCCAGACCAGCCGTTTCCGGTTGGCACCGCGGTCATTGAAGTCTGCAAACTGAGCCAGGACAGGTGATTTGACCGTCCATCCGTGTTGAACCAAGCCCGGAATATGGTGAATCCTGTTCATCCCGCAATGGTGCGCGAATGCCGCAGAGTGACCGTAATAGTGATTCTGGATATCCATTTAGAGTAGCGGCGCCTTGAGCAATAGAGTTGAGCAGATGACGCTCACATCATACTTGGATGTCTCGCCAGCCCTGGCTCCGGTGCCTGCGGCGCGGCTAGCCGGACGGCCCGAGAGTGGCCACAGAACCTCGGCACTTGTGAGGGGCACAGGCTCCATTGGCGCCCGCCATCTACGAGTGCTTGAGGGGATGGGTGTTGATGACATCTTCGCACTCCCCGTCCGTCCGACCGCAAGCCTTGCCGGCCGGAGCGACATTCCCGCCTCGGTCAAATTGGTCACCTCGTACCCGGAGACCGACCTGGATGTGGTGATCATCGCCACTGACACCTCGCGGCACGTCGAAGATGCCTTGGAGGCCCTGGACCAGAGCCCCAAAGCCGTCCTGCTGGAGAAGCCGGTCAGCCAGAATGCGGCCAGTGCCCGTACCCTCTCCGCCCACCCGAGGGCAGACACAATTTCCGTGAGCGCGCCGCTGCGCTTCCACCAGGGACTTGCGGCCCTGGCCGACCTGCTCCCGCGCATGGGACAGGTCACCAGCGCCCAGGTTCGTTCCCAGTCCTGGCTGCCGGCGTGGCGCCCCAACCGCGATTATCGCGACAGCTATTCGGCCCGCGCTGCGGAGGGCGGGGCCCTGCGCGACCTCGTCCATGACATCGACTACCCCGTCATGCTCCTCGGTGCGCCTTCCTCCCTGCAGGCCACGCTGGGGTACGGCGTGCTCGGCATCCAGGCCGAAGAATCGGCAGACCTGTTGTGGGGCGACCATGGAGGGGTCCACATCCGGCTCGACTACGTAAGCCCGGTCAAAACCCGCAGCATCCGCATCAGCACCACCGACGGCGCGCTGGGCTGGGACGTTGTGCAGAACGAGATCGCCGTCGAAATCGCGGCGGCGGCAGGCATCCAGCGGAGTTCCATTCGCTTTCCGGATGATGCTTCCGTCGATGTGGTTCTCGCCCGCCAGACCCTTGCCGTTCTGGAGCGGGCGGGCGTGTCCGCCGGCAAGCTGATGGCCGGCTTTGTCCCGGCAGGGCTTTCGGACGGCATTCGCGCCGTAGCCATCTGCGACGCCGCCAGGGCCGCCAACTCCTCCGGCGGGAAAGAACCGATACTGTGGTAGTCAGCTTCAGCTGCAGAAAACTTCAGCGTCCGTTCCGGCACGTTGGGCACGACTTCCGAGGGCAACAACACCATGACTGACACTTCCATCCGCCCCCGCGTTCTGGCGGTCATCCCGGCACGGGGCGGATCCAAAGGCCTACCCGGCAAGAACATCCGCCCCCTGATGGGCAAGCCGCTCCTGGCCCACTCCGTTGCGCTGGCAGCTCTCCTGGGAGATTCTGTCAGGTGCATCGTGTCAACGGATGACGAGGCCATCGCCGAAACGGCCCGTGCGGCCGGCGCTGAGGTCCCCTTCCTGCGCCCCGCCGAGCTGGCCTCCGACACGGCACCCATGAGCGTGGTGCTCCGGCACGCCCTGGCGACCATGGAGGAAGTCGATTCCGTGGCCTACGACATGGTGCTGCTGCTGGACCCGACAAGCCCGACCCGCACCCCCGAGCGGGTGCGCGAGGCCATCGACGCCCTCGTGGCCACTCCGGAGCTGGACGGCGTGGTTGCGGTCTCCGAACCCTTCTTCAACCCGACCTGGGTGGGCGTACGGCCTGAAACCGATGGCCCCGGCCTAGTGAGGTATTTCGAGGAAGGAACAGGCGTCGTCCGCCGGCAGGACGTGCCGCGTTACATGCGCATCAATGGAAGCTTCTACGTCTGGCGGGCGGATTTCATCCGTCGGCTGGAAACCAGCTGGTTCGACGAGGGCCGCCACGGGTTCGTGGAAATACCGGAAACGCATGCTTTCAGCATCGACGACGAACACGAGTTCCGGCTGGTCGAGGCCGTCGTCGGCGCGGGCCTGGCTCCGTTGCCGGGCTATGCGCCCGGCAGGGCGCCGGGCGAGCCCAGCACGGAGCCCGCCAAGTGACCGGGCTGGACAGCCTCTTCAGCCTCAAGGGACGCCGGGCCCTGGTCACCGGAGGCGCCGGTCCCCTGGGACGCGTGCTGGCCGGGACCCTTGCTGCCCAGGGTGCCGACGTCGTCGTCTCGGACGTCGCCGCGGACGCCTGCGAAGACGTCGCAGGTCAGCTGGCCCGCGAGTACGGCGTGCAGGCCATGGCCGTAGCCGTCAACCTCCTCGAAGACGGGGGAACAACTCAACTGGCCAGAGCCATCGACGGGCCACTGGACATCCTTGTAAACAATGCGGCCTTCACCGGTACCTCGGGTATCCCGGGCTACGCCGTCCCCTTCGCGGAACAGACCGACGAGGCCTTTGAGCTCGCGTCAAAGCTGAACCTCCGCGTCCCGTTTTCCCTCGCCCGCGAACTCGCGCCGAAGCTCTCAGCGGATGGACGCGGCTCGATTATCAACGTGTCGTCAATTTACGGGATCGTGGGACCGAACATGGGCCTTTACGAAGGCACCGTCATGGGCAACCCCGCCGCCTACGGCGCCACGAAGGGCGGCATCGTCCAGCTCACGAGGTACCTTTCCACGGTGATGGCCCCCGCAGTTCGCGTCAATGCCTTCGCGCCCGGAGGAATCGCGCGGGGCCAGGCAGGCGAGTTCACCGATCGGTACGAGAAGCTGACCCCGTTGCAGCGGATGGCAACAGAGGACGACTTCCGCGGCGTTGTCGCTTGGCTGTCCTCGGACGCTTCCCGGTACGTCACCGGCCAAACGATTGCGGTCGACGGCGGCTGGAGCGCCTGGTAGCCCCCCGTTGCGGCGCTGTCGCAAGGCCCGCGGACTGGAGCTAGCGGGAGGCTGCCGTTCGGATGCGCCGTATCAGGGACGGCGGCAGGTAGCACATCATGTATAGGGCAGCACGGAATGCCGTGTCGCGGATCAGCTGGCCGCCCGCTGACCTTCCAAGTAACCGGGCGAGGTTCTTGCGCCCGGCATAAACAGTCTTGACGTAGGACGCGCGGGGATGGACGCCCCGGCTGGTTTGGTTGGGGTGGATGCGGTACTCGACGACGTCGGCGTCGAGTACCGCCATACGTCCGCGCAGGGCCAGGCGCAGCCAGAGGTCGTAATCCTCCATCTGCCTCAGCGGGTTATACCCGCCCACCGCCCGGTAGTCGGCGGCACGGAACATGATCGCTGACTGGACGAGAACGTTCTGCTCCAGCAGCTTTCCACGAACGTCAGCGCCTGATGCGTGTCCGAAGGCTCCGATTCTCGTGCCTTCCTCGTCAATCCACGGCGCCTGGCCGGTGACGGCAACTGTGTCCGGGTGGTCGCGCAGGTACGCCACCTGCCGGGCGAAACGACCGGGCAGCGCGACGTCGTCGGAGTCCAGCCGAGCAATGAATTCCCCCCGGGCGTGCTTGCACGCCTCGCGCAGGGCATGTCCCACCCCCTGGGAATTCGTACCGTGGACCAGCCGCACACGGGGATCAGAGACCCATTCAGTGCCCGGGGTCAGTTCCACACCGTCAAGGTAGAGGATCAGCTCGAAGCTGGCACCCTCCTGGTCCAAAACAGAGGCAACAGCCCGGTCCAGCCACCGGTGCATGCTGTTGGTCGGAATGATCAGCGAGACATCAAGTGTAGGTTCTGACGGTCGTGCCGGCATGCTACTTGCCGTCCGTTTCCCAGACTCTCGGAGTCTCGTCAATGGCGATTCGCCGGGACAACTTCGTCAGCGAAATTTCAGTCTGGCGAAACCGCTGGTACGTGGTGGCCATGAAGATCAGGAGCCAAACAACGACGCCGTACAGGACAAGGTCCGTTCCTCGGCCGATTCCGAACCATCCTGCGACCGTGGTCAGCATCTGAGGAAAGAAGATCGACAGAGCTGCGACGAAAGTGAACACCATCAGCATGAGGCGGCGGATGGCCAGATGCCTGGCATTTGAACCGCCCCTCATCAGGATCATGGCAACCAGAACGACGGCGAGTACCAGAATAATCTGGATGACAATAAGCATGAATTACCTCAAAAACAGTTCCGCGAGAATGTTGACCGAGTTCAAAAGGGACTGCCCCTTGGCCTTTGAATAGTCCGTGTAGATGATCTCCACGGGGTGTTCCACGTAGCGGGGCTTCATCGTCGCCAGCCGGTTCACGAGTTCCGAGGCATGGGCCATGCGGTTCTGCGTCAGATTGATGTTGCGGGCAACATGCGGGTTGAAAGCACGCAGCCCATTGTGGGCGTCCGTCAGGTCCAGGCCAGTGGACAGCTTGGACTGGAGCGCGGCAGTTTTCAGTACGATCCGCTTCATCGGGCTGAGCTTGGTGCGGTCGTCAAGGAAGCGCGAGCCGAGGACGATGTCTGCCTCGTTGCTCAGAACGCGGTTCGCCATCTCGAAGGCGTCAGAGACTTTGTGCTGGCCATCGGCGTCGAACGTCACAATGCACCCAAGCGCGGGATCCTGCAGCGCATACTCGATGCCAGTCTGAAGGGCGGCTCCCTGACCAAGATTAATCGGGTGCTGCACCACCACTGCTCCCGCTTCGCGGGCGATTTTTGCCGACTCGTCCGAGCTGCCGTCATCCACGCACACGACGTAGGGGAAAGTAGGCAGGAGACCTCGGATTACATCGCCGACAACGGTGCCTTCGTTGTACATAGGAATGACAATCCACGTTCGATTCACTGGACTAGTCTCCCATACCGAATGCGGGGCCCGGGGACGGCAGTGAGCGCTCGCCCTGCTTACAGTAGTGTTGGCCACTGGTCATATTTCCCTGAACTGTCGAGGAGCCCCCATGCCCTGGGTGACATTCGTGCCCGTTTTACTGCTGGCTGCAGTGATCTTCCTGGGGCCCGGGCTCGTGGTCATGCGCGGAGCAGGAGTCAGGGGCCTTCCTCTCTTCGCGGTATCGGGTCCGACGACGGTCACCATCGCCGGCGTCGTTGCTGTGGCAGCTCCGTACGCCAACATTGACTACGGGATTATCCCTGTGGCCGGCTGCGCCCTGATTCTCACTGCCACGGCTCTCGTGCTGCGCTACGTTTTGGCCATGCGTGGGATTGTATTTGGGGCGCAGCCCCGGCGGTCGTTCGACAGGAGCGCGGAGAACCATGACGGAACGAATCCGGCCCTGACATCAGCACAGGAGTGGGTCAGGCGCGGTGCGATTATTGCCGCCTTCGCCCTGCCGGCAGTAATCATCACGGTGCGGTTTGCGCGAATCATCGGCACGCCCGGCAACATATCCCAAACGTACGACAACATTTTCCACTTGAATGCCATCGGTCATATCTTGATCACCGGATCCGGTTCGTCCCTTACATTGGGGAACCTGACCGCCGCTTCTGCGGCGTTCTACCCCGCGGCGTGGCATGATCTGATCGCATTGGTCGCCTCAACAGCGTCAGTTTCAGTCCCGGAAGCCATCAGCGCCGGCAACATCGTCATTGCCGCGGTCATGTGGCCGCTCGGAATGATGTACCTGATCAGCCGGATCTCAACAGGTCAGGTCTTGCCCATGCTGCTGACGGGGGCGCTCGCTGCCGGCTTCAGCTCTTTTCCTTACCTCATGATCGACTTTGGGGTCCTGTACCCCAACCTGTTGGCGATCGCCATCATGCCGGTCGCATTGGCGCTGACGATCGACCTCCTTGGCCTCAACCCAACGAAGCGGAGGATCGTGCCGGTACTCTGCCAGGGCATCCTTATCCTGCCCGGTCTGGCCCTGGCGCATCCCAGCTTTGTCGTGGCCCTGTTTGGACTGGCCCTCCCACTGCTGCTGACGAAGCTCGTCCGCCTCGCCGCCAGCTACAGGCGCCGGGAGGCCACGGGACGGCAGCTGGCCGGCTTTACAGTCCTGACGGCCGTGTTCATTCCGTTGGTCTTCCTCGTGTGGGACATGGCCGGTCAAAGCCTCACGGCGTCACGGTGGCAGCCCTATCAGACTGTTTCCCAAGCCATCGGCGAGGTTCTTGGCGCCGGACCTCAGGGAAGGCATGTTTCCCTGGTGATGTTCGTGATGCTCGTCGCGGGACTTGTCGCCTCCATCGCACGGCGAAAGCTCGTATGGGTGCTGGGCATGGCCTTCATCGCTGCCGGACTCTTCGTCGTGGCGTCCGCGCTTCCTGCGAGCGAGACCCGGCACTTCCTGACCGGCGTTTGGTACAACGACTCATTCCGGCTCGCCGCGATGCTTCCCGTCGTCCTGCTTCCCCTGGCCGTGCTGGGTGGCGAAGGCATTCTGCGCGGAGCTGCCTCTGCGGCAACAAGGAACCGGGCGGGCGAGACCGCCAGCAGGATCCTGCGCCTTCCCCGCGCGACTGCCTTGGACAAGATTGCGCCCGCCGCCGTTCTGATCGTCGGAGTCTTCGCCATCGCCGTGGGTGCGCAGTTCGGTGCCGTTGGGAAAGAGCAGGTCCTTGCGTCAGCCAACTACAGGACCGGACCGCATGCCCCGCTCGTTTCTACTGACGAGCGGGTGCTTCTGGACCGCCTGCCCAGCCATGTTCCGGCCGAAGCCACCGTTTATGGCGATCCCTGGACCGGTGCGTCCCTTACTGAGGGACTGTCACTGCGCCGCTCTGTGTCCCCGCACATCGTCGGTCGCCGCACGCCAGAAGAACTTGTCATCTTGAGCCGGATCGACGAGGCGGGAGTCAATCCGGTGGTTTGCCCCGCCGTGAAGAAATTGAACGTCCAGTATGCCCTCATCTTCGATGACCATGAGGTCCACGGTGGAGCCCACCCCAATACCGCCATGGACAAGGCTGACAGCGCCCCCGGGCTTAAACTCGTTGATCGGGAAGGACCAGCCAAGCTCTACCAAGTGACCGGTTGCGGCCCGCTGGGCCACCAGTAGATCGTCTTGACTTCAGGCGCCGCCGGCATCCCAACGGTTCAGGTTGTTGGGATGCCAGTGCTCAGGTGAAGGGTATGGGGTTGCCCGCTCTAGGCGCGCAGGGTGGCTACCGCTTGCTCGATCGGGCCGTCAAATGTGATGTTTCCGCGCTCGAGGAGGATTCCGCGGTCGCAGATGCGGGACACAAGGTCCAAATCATGGCTCACCACTACGAGGGTCTTACCCTCCGCCGCCAGCTCTTGGATCTTCTCAATGCACTTCTTCTGAAACGGCTCGTCACCGACCGCGAGAATCTCATCCACCAGGAACACTTCAGGGTCGGTGTGGACTGCTACAGAAAAGGCCAGCCGCAGATACATGCCTGACGAGTAGAATTTC
Source organism: Arthrobacter sp. UC242_113 (assembly GCF_044054585.1). NCBI lineage: Bacteria > Bacillati > Actinomycetota > Actinomycetes > Micrococcales > Micrococcaceae > Arthrobacter > Arthrobacter sp. UC242_113. The sequence continues at coordinate 2,106,002 of NZ_CP171968.1, forward strand.
ACCTCGGTGTCGATGAATTTACCTATTTCGGCAAATTCCACGATGGAGTCGAAGCGCTCGTTGATCTGCTCCTCCGTCATGCCGAGGATTGCCCCATTAAGGTAGACATTGTCCCGGCCCGACAGATCATGATGGAATCCGGCGCCTACCTCGATCAGCCCGGCTACCCGTCCGCGTGTCCGCACAGTCCCGCTATCGGGCACCATCACACCTGAAATGTGCTTGAGCAACGTCGATTTGCCGGATCCGTTGAATCCCAGGAGGGCAACGGCTTCGCCTTGATCGATTTCCAGCGAGACGTCGTGAAGTGCATGGAATTTCTCTGAGAGATCACCCTTGCGGCCCTTGACGAGCCAGACTATGGCTTCCTTGATCGACCGGGTATGGCGGAGAACGAACTGCTTGTTGATGTTCTTAACTTCAATAGCGGTGGGCAACTTTAAAGCTCCTGTGCAAAACGGCCTTCAAGCCGACGGAAGGTCGCCTGCCCGACGAGCAGAACGCCGGCAGAGACTAACAATGCCACTGGCATCCAAAACTGGAGCAGGTTAGGCGGGAGAGGGGTGCTGCCGTCCGTCGTCGGGAGCCAAAACGCGAAGTGAAATGATTCGACACCCACCGTTATCGGGTTGAATTGATAAACGGTAAACCAGAATTGTCCCAGCTTGTCCGCCACCATAGTCCACGCGTACATCACTGGGGACGCCCATGTCGCCACCATCAAGAGCATGTCGACAAAGTTCTCCGAATCGCGGAAGTAAACGTTCACGGCACCGAACAACAGTCCCAGTCCCGTCGCCAAGAGCCCCACAATGGCAAACCCCCCGACTGCAGCTGCCAACTGGAATACGGAGGGGTGCCAACCCGCGAACACACAGGCCGCAACGAGGATCACGAGCTGCGGAAAGAAGTGCACAGCCGAAACCCATACGGACGCCACCGGAAACAGCTCCCGCGGCAGGTATATCTTCTTGATCAATCCGCCGTTGTGCACAATGGATCGGGAAGCGTTACCCAACGCCTCGGTGAAGAAATTGATAAGTACTATTCCAGAAAACAGGTAGATCGCGTAGTTAGGCAGTCCGTTGGGGTTGCGTGGGCTGTTTTCCAGCCCGAGGAAAACGCCCAGCGCAATGTAGAAAACGATGAACTGCACACCCGGCTTCACATACGACCAAAGCAGGCCCAAAACAGAACCCCGGTACCTGACCTTCAGTTCCTTGCGGACCAGCAGTTTGAGTAAGAACCGCGTGCGGAAGACCTCGGCGAGCCCGCCGCCGACGCCGGGGCGGGCCAACTCCTCCGTGCTAACGCTCATCTACACGTTCACTATGTGCGTCAAAGGTCTTCTTCCACGTTTGTATGGATGTGATCTCAGGCAGCGCAGCCTTGTACTCAGCACTGAGCCTCTTCCAATCCTTCAGCAACAGTGAGTGCAGGCGTACACTCTCTGCAAGCATTGAACGGAGCTCCTTCGGGTCGCGTTTGTACCATGCTGACCCGGTGCCTTCCGCGTTCGTGACGACGGCGGAATCATACTGGGACATGCGCCACCAGCGGTTGTCCTGGTGAGCCACATTCGCTTGAGGCCGGACTTGGCTTGACGGCGCAACGGGCTGCACCAGCTGGCGCAGCACGGTCTTGGCCGCGATCGGGATCAACCCAAGTTTGTTTGGTTCGCGGACACCGTGCCCGTGCTTCGGGGGCTTGTCCAGCTTCGCGGCTGGGAAGGCGTCCGGATCAGTGGCGATCACCGAGTCCGGGTAGTTCTTCATCATGTCCCGGATTTCAGGCAGCTTTTTGGCCAACTGCTCATGCAGCTGCCCCGGCCCGCGCAGGAGATCGCGCAGCGCCATGTTGCGCCCCCGTGCCGTGGCGTACTGCATGGACACAAGGTGCTTGATATCGGCGTAGTGCGACTCGCGGACGATTCGGCCGCCAAACTCGTAGGGACTGTGGACCAGCGCGGCAATGAACCTGTTGCGGGCGTGGAAGTATGCCTGCCACCCCACAAGGTCGTCCTTGTCGATCCAGGAAACATGCCAGACCGCCGCGCCGGGCATGGAAACGGTCGGATAGCCCTGTTCCTTGGCCCGGAGGGAGTATTCGGCGTCATCCCACTTGATGAATACCGGAAGTGCAAGCCCGATTTCACGGATGATCCTCGTTGGGATCAGCGACATCCACCAGCCGTTGAAATCCACATCGGCACGGCGGTGGAGCCAGCTGGTCTGACGCAGGTTCGTCGACTGGAAGTCGTGGCCAAGCAGCATGTCCTCACGGGACTGTTCCCAGAGGAAGCGCCAGGGGTTTACGACCTCACCGAAGGTGTGCAGCACCGTGCGGTTGTACAGGTCGAACATGTGGCCGCCGACGATAGTCGGGGTCTTGCACAGGTCTGCGAAAGTGAGCATCCTTGAGATGCTCTCGGGCTCTACTACGACGTCGTCGTCCATCAGCAGCACGTAGTCGCTGCCGTTCTCGACTGCCTCGTACATGCCACGTGCGAATCCGCCGGAGCCGCCCAGATTGTCCTGGTTGATGATCCTCAGCTTGCCGTCCAACGCCGCAGCCACTTCGGCGAAACCGTCGGCGTCGGAGACTTTCTGAGTCCCTTGGTCAACAACCACGAGCTCCTTGATGTGCTCCAGCGCATCCGGGTTCTCGGACAGCAGCTTGAGGTTGTTGATGCAGAATTCTGTCTTGTTGAGGGTTGTGATCTGCAGCGTGGCGCTACCCTGCCGGCTGTTGTCGCCCTCTGTCAGCCACTCAGCGTTCCGGAGCACGAGAGGCTCAGACCCTGCCACGAGATCGAACCAGTACCAGCCGCCGTCGCCGAACGGGGCGAGGGTCAGGTCAAATGTGCTGACCGAGCCGCCGTCGACATTCCGGGAATCAACGCGTTGGAGCGCACCGCGGGCGTTCGACTTGTAGACAATCACGGACCCCGAACCGGCAGTGGACACAGACAGCCGGACACTGTTGACCGTGGTCCAGCGACGCCAGTAGCTTGCCGCAAATGCGTTGAAGTAGCTGCCGAACGAGACACGCTCTCCTGGCCGGACCGACGTCGAATGACGGGTCAGGAAGTCTTCCACGTGCGCTTCCTTGCTCGGAGCGCTGACGGTCTGGGCCTGGGTCCTGCTGTTGGCCTCAAGGTTCGACGTGGGCAACTGCACACCCGTGGCCGTCCCGGTGTCAAGGTACAGGGGCACGGTGTCCATCTGGCTTTGGCTCGGCAAAATGACCCGCTGCAGGACCCGCCATGCTTGGCCTTCCTCGCTGACGCCCAGGTCCTCACTTTTGGTTGCTGTGCTCATGCGTCCACTCCTCCGCTTTCAAGGTTGGCTCCGCTTTCGAAATGGGGCCGGATCTGGTTGTCGAACATTGTCAGCGCCGACCCGATGGCCATGTGCATGTCAAGGTATTTGTACGTACCGAGCCGGCCGCCGAAGAGAACGTTCTTTTCGTCTGCAGCGAGATCGCGGTATTTGAGCAGGCGCTCGCGGTCTGCGCTCGTGTTGATCGGGTAGTACGGTTCATCGCCCTTTTCCGCGAAACGTGAGAACTCGCGCATGATGACGGTCTTCTCGGCCTGGTAGCCGCGTTCCGGGTGGAAGTGGCGGGGCTCGATGATGCGGGTGTAGGGCACATCGGCGTCGTTGTAGTTGACCACTGAAGTGCCCTGGAAATCACCCACGTCGAGCACTTCTTCCTCGAAGTCGATGGTGCGCCAGGACAGATCGCCCTCAGCGTAGTCGAAGTAGCGGTCCACCGGTCCGGTGTAGACCACCGGGATGCTGCCGACCACTTTGCTCTTGCTGTACTCGTGCGACTCGTCGAAGAAGTCCGTGTTGAGCCGGACCTCGATGTTCGGGTGCTCGGCCATCTTTTCGATCCAGGCGGTGTAGCCGTTGGTCGGCAAACCCTCGTACTTGTCGTTGAAGTACCGGTTGTCGTAGTTGTACCGGACGGGAAGGCGGGAAATGATGCCCGCGGGCAGGTCCTTGGGATCCGTCTGCCACTGCTTGCCGGTGTAGTGCTTGATGAAGGCTTCGTAAAGCGGACGCCCAATGAGCTGAATGCCCTTGTCGTTCAGGTTCTGGGGGTCTGTCCCGGCAAGTTCCCCAGCCTGCTCCTGGATGAGTTCCTTCGCCTCTCCCGGCGTCATGTTGGCGCGGAAGAACTGGTTGATCGTGGCCAGGTTAATTGGCAGGGAGAAGACCTCCCCGCCGTGCACGCCATAGACCTTGTGCACGTAGTTTGTGAAGGCAGTGAAGCGGTTGACGTACTCCCAGACGCGCTCGTTCGACGTGTGGAACAGGTGCGCACCGTAGCGGTGAACCTCAATCCCGGTCTGCTCTTCCTTCTCGCTGTAGGCATTGCCTCCGATGTGGTGGCGGCGGTCGAGGACGACTACCTTCAAGCCCAGCTCACTGGCGGCCTGTTCTGCGATCGTCAGGCCAAAGAAGCCTGATCCTACGATGACGAGGTCAGCAGTCACTAAATCTCCTGTTTCGAATTCGGGCAGCCCAATGTTGTGCATTGTCTGCTGACCTAGCCTACCCGAGTCTCCCCCGACGGCAGTGATCGCAGTCTTGGCGGGGGTTTATCCACATACACGAACATGCAGGATCGGCTGGCAAGCGATGAGGGCTAGCGTTTCCACCAAAGACCCGGAAAGGCGGACACGAATGGAACTGCAGTGCACGCTGGTGCGTGCTCCAGGGTCCCTATCCGAAGGCGGGCCGGTCGAGTTGACGGTCTCGGCTCCGGACGGGTGCCCAGGGTCTGATCTGGAAACCGAACTCTCCCGCTGCTTCCAGACCGGCAGGGTGACGGTGGAGGGCAGGCGTCTGGGCGTGATGACCGTCGGTAGAGCCCCCCTCATCAACGGGGCTGTTCTGGTGGATGGCCCTTCCACCGGTGGCGGGTCCGACGCCGCCGTGCCCGGGGCGGGACCGGCCGGCGAACCTCCCGCTGCCGTGCTCCTCGTGGTGGACAGCGGCCCCGCCGCAGGATCTGTACTTCCGCTGCGACGGGGAAGCTACCGGATCGGCCGGACCAACGTCGAACTGACGATTCCGGATGCAGACCTCTCCCGCGAGCACGCCAGACTCGAGGTCACGGACAAGTCTCTGACCCTTGAGGACCTCGGCAGCATTAACGGAACCGAGGTCGACGGCAAACGGGTCTCAAAAACAGCCGTCGCCATCGGTTCCCGTATCCGCTGCGGCAATTCGTCCATGTCGGTCGTGTTGGCTGCGGCGTCAGGGGCACGGGACACCGAGCTTGGGTGTGCTGGGAGCTCTGTGGCCGAGCCGCTGACCGTGTCACACCCGGCTGTGCCGGCGGGCCGGTCCATGCTGCTCCTCGGGGCGGTCCTCCCCGTGATCATAGGCGTGGGGCTGGTGCTGGTGACGGGGTCGTGGATGTTTCTGGCCTTCACCGCGGTGTCGGCAGTGTCTCTACTTGTCCCGGTGTTCTCGGGCGCCCGGCAGCGCCGCGAGCTCAGATCGGCAGTCGCGGCGGCGGTTGCGCAGGATCAGGATCGACGACGGCGGTCCGCACCGTCCACTGCTGATCTTGCTCTGAGCGCTGCGGTTCCCGTGCGGAGCCCTGCCGGCACCGGCCAGAGTGCCGAACGGGAGACGCCAAAGTACAAGGAAGCGCCAGGGCCGGCGCCAGGGGTCTGGCTTAGGCTCGGTCTGGCGGAACAACTGGCCAACATACGCCTGGAGCCGAACCAGCCGGGCTTCAAACCCCCTGGGCTCGGCGCGGTGCCGCTGCTCCTTGATCCTGGCCTTGCGGTTCTTTCCGTCCGGGGTCCGGAGCCGGAGGTACACGGTCTGGTCCGCTCGTTCCTGATGCAGCTCACGGGATATCCGCTGGCCAGGGGTACCCGGATCGCGATTCATGGGCCGGCTTCTGCCCTGCCGCTGGCGGCGCGGTTCCTTCCCGGCGTCTCGCTCCATTCAAGGGTCCCGGACACCCTGGCGGCCGTGACGGACACGTCCGGCGGACAGGATGCGTCCCGCATTCTCCTCCTCTTCGGCGAAGCAGCAGACGGCACCCCGGAGGCCGGCATCATCACAGCTGCCCGCGGGCTCGGATGGCGGGTGGTCCATCTGCCGGGCCTGGGACATCAGCCGGCGGAAACCGACATTGAACTCGGCGAGCGCCCAGCCATGCTTCGGGCGCGGGCCAGGCATCACCGCTTCGTGCCAGACCTGGTGCCGTCCGGCGTTTTCGACCGCTACTGCCGGACGTACCGCCAGTCCGTCCCTGGGATGCCGGCCGACGGACATCCCCTCCCTGCGAGCTGCGGGCTGGGAGATGTCCTCGACCTGTCCGCTCCTGCGACCGCCCAGCGATGGGCGGCAGGCAGGCTGGAGCCTGGACTCACCATCCCACTGGGCATCACCGATTGGGGTGTGCGTGTCCTGGATCTCGAGGCGGATGGCCCGCACGTCCTCGTTGCGGGCACCACTGGTGCCGGGAAATCGGAGCTGCTTCGCACGATTACCGCCGGGCTCGCCCTGTGCTACCCGCCGGACCGCGTCAATATCCTCTTCTTCGACTTCAAGGGCGGGTCCGGGCTCAGTCCGCTGACTGGCATCCCGCACTGCGTCGGCATGCTGACGGATCTGGCCAGCAACCAGCTGGAGCGCACGATTGTGTCACTGCGGGCGGAAGTCCGCACGCGCGAGCAGCTGCTGGCCGCAGCCGGCGCCCCGGACCTGGCCGCCTATCGCATGGCGCCTGCGGGCGGGCCGCCCCTCCCCCAGCTGATCCTCATCATCGACGAGTTCCGGATGCTCGTCGAGGACGCTCCGGAGACGCTGACCGAGCTGATGAGGATCGCTGCCATTGGCCGTTCCCTGGGCATCCACCTGATCATGGCGACCCAGCGCCCGCAGGGGGCTCTCACAGCGGACATCCGGGCGAACGTCACCACGAGCATCGCCCTTCGGGTGCAGTCCGCGCACGAGTCAGCCGACGTGATCGGCACCAACGCGGCATCGGCAATACCCGTCAACCGGCCGGGCCGTGCCTACCTGGCCAGGGGCACCGAAACTGCTGAGGAGTTCCAGTCAGCATCCATTGCCGGCACCGGCGAGGACCCTGCGGCTTGCCGGGTCAGGGTACTTGAGGCCACGGCGGCTCTGGCGATGCTGCCATCTGACACCGGCAGCAGCCTCCCGCCGGCAACCCCGTCGGACGCCGCCAGGCCTGTAGTGGAGCTGGCTGCCTCCCTATGGGCCGGAATGGGGGGTTCTCCGGTCCGCCGTCCGCTCGCTCCGCCGCTTCCGGACGTACTGACCGATCCCGCCGACCTGGCCGCACTCACCGTAGATGGCCTCGCCGTTGCGGCGGGCGCCGTCCCTGCAGACGTTGTACATGCAGGCGCCGTCCCTCGGGCGGCCGGAGATCTGGCCATAGGCCTGGGCCTGCTGGACCTGCCCGAGGAGCAGCGGCTAGCCGGTCTCACCTGGCGGCCCGGGACCGATGGGCATCTGGCGCTGATCGGCGCAGGATCCCCGGATGCCGCCCACGCCATGTCAACGGCGATGCAACAGCTGCTGGCCCACCCCACGGAATGCCACCTCTATGCCCTCGATGCGGACGGGTCCTTGGCGGGAATGGCGGGCGCGCACCGCGCCGGGTCCTTTGTGAACCTCGACGACCTCCGCCGCGGTGTGCGCCTCCTGGAGCGCCTGGGGGCCGAGGCGTCTGGGCGGCTCAGCCGGCTCCCGGGAGCTTTCGGGCCGCCGCTGGTGCTGGTCATTTCAGGCTGGGGCTCCTGGCTGTCGGCCCTTCGCTCCGGCCCTCTGACCCGCGCCGAAGACCAGGTCCAGGACATTGTCCGGGACGGCCACCGCACCGGAATCACCGTGGTGATCTCCGGCGACCGGGAACTCGTAACCTCGCGGTTCTTTCCCGCCATCCCCAACCGCATCTACTGCCCGCGGGGCGCCAGCGCCGAGAGCAGGCTCGCGTGGCCCAAGATGCCGGCCCTTCCGCCAGTTCCGGGTCGGGCCGTGGCATCCGGTGCTTTGTCGGCCGGGCGCCAGGCGGTCTGCCAGCTCTATACCCCAGGAGGTCGACGCGCCGGTTCCGGAACTGTCATTGCCCTCGGCGAAGCGGTGCAGGGACCGGTGCGCGTCAAGCCCTTCCGCGTCGATCCCCTTCCCGTGCAACTCTCTGTGGCGGACTTGCTCTCCCGGATGCACAGAGCCGATCGAACTTCAGTCGGCGCTGCTTCCGGTGGGCGTGCTTCAGACGTCCCTTTGCACGGATCAGCTCCCGCAGCGGCCCACCCTTTGCGCATAGCCGCGCGATGCCTGGTGGTTGGCGTGGGCGGGGACGAACCCGCCCCTGCCGGGGTGCGCTTGCCGGGAGGTGCTGTCCTCGCCGTACTGGGCAGTGCCGGTTCGGGCAAGTCCTCGTTCCTGGCGTCCCTGCCGGCGCTCAATCCCCTGGTGGCCGGCTGGCTGCACCCGGGCCCGGAGTCCAATCCGGGCGATTTTTGGGCTGCGGTCCACCGCGACGCCGTCGAAGGAAGCCTGCCGAGGGACGCCATACTCCTCGTCGATGATGCCGACATGCTGCCTGCCATCTCCCAGCAGCAACTCGCGGACCTGAACAGTCGCGGCTGGGCGATAGCTTTCTCAGCCGCGTTCAGCCAGTCACTGATGCAGCGGGTCCCGCTCGCGATGGCAGCCCGCAGCGGCGGCAGGGGCATCCTCATTGCGCCCCGCAGTCCGCTGGATGGCGACATCTTCGGCTTGCGGATTGACCCGGATCCGCACCCGCCGCCGGGACGCGCCCTACTCGTGGCCGAGGGCACGGCGGTGCCCGTTCAACTGGCGGTGGCCGACGAAGTCAGGAGGCGTTAGAGTGCCGGCGGGGCGGAAGCGGCGCGGGAGGCGAAGCGGATCACGCGCTTGTCGAACAGCAGAACGATGGCCGTGGCGGCCGGGATCAGCATCGCGGCGCCGGCCACCGGGAATCCGCCGGTGAGCGTGGGGAAGCCGATGGTCAGCACGAACAGCTGGGCCACCAGGGCACCCGCCCTCGGCCAGCGGAAGCCCCGGAACAGGAAGACGGCGACGGCATACAGCCACGACGAAAAAGCCAGGAGCAGCCCGAGCGTGAAAATGGCACCCCAAAACGACATGACAGGCGCACCGCTGACCAGCTGGAAACCGTACCAGGCTGCTGCGCCCAGCAGGGCCGTGGCCTCGGCTCCCACAATCCCGGAGATCAACGCGACGGCGCGGGGACGGACGGGACTCGAGGGATCCATTCCCGCGGAGGTCTGGTCCTCCGGCAGTCCGCCGTCTCCGGCATCGAACGGGCCGGACGGGTCTTCTGGGGGTCTTGACACACTGGCACACTACCCGAGATAGTCGACTCACGGCGGGACAGCCCGCTCATGATGTGATGCATCGCTCACGTTTCTTGGGGATTTCGTGGTCCACTACCCCTTGTTTACACAGCGTTAACATGAAACGCTTGATCCAGATGACCAAGGGGGCCCTCCAGGGCCCCTTTCCTATGTAAGCCCTAGTGAATATTTTCACAAAGGGTATTGACTTCCCAGGAATGGAGTGACTGATCAGCATGGATTGGCGTAACCGCGCGGCCTGCCTCGACAAGGACCCGGAGCTGTTCTTCCCCGTAGGCAATACTGGCCCCGCTCTTTTGCAGATCGAAGAAGCCAAGAGCGTCTGCCGCCGCTGCCCGGTCGTTGACACCTGCCTGCAGTGGGCACTGGAGTCCGGACAGGACGCCGGCGTGTGGGGCGGCATGAGCGAGGACGAGCGGCGCGCACTGAAGCGCCGCGCCGCCAGGGCCCGTCGCGCGTCCTAACGCGCACCACAGCAACGAAGGCACCCGAGCAAAAGCTCCACAAGATAAGGCGACGGCCGCGGACCCTACGGTCCGCGGCCGTCGCCTTTGTCGTGTTAGCGGTTTGCCAGACTCAGGACAATCTGCACCGCTGTGCCGCCGCCCTCGCGGGGCTGCCACTGGATGGTGCCGCCCAGCTCGCTCGTAACCAGCGTCCGGACAATTTGCAGCCCGAGGCCCTCCACATGGGGCGTCTCCGGCAGGCCAACGCCGTCGTCCGCCACGGTGACGGTGAGCAGTTCCTCATCGTCATCGCCGGCTGAACGGTCGGCGAGCAGCCACACCGTGCCGGTGCGTCCCTCCAGTCCGTGCTCGACGGCGTTGGTAACGAGTTCGTTGATCACCAGCGCCAGCGGCGTGGCGAAGTCGCTGGGAAGCTCACCGAACAAACCCGACCGCTGCGTCCGGACTTGCTGGGATGGTGAAGCCACTTCCGCGGAGAGGCGGAACTGGCGTCCGATCAGTTCATCAAAGTCGACGCTTTGGGTCAGCCCCTGGGAAAGCGTTTCGTGCACCAGGGCAATTGTTGCCACGCGCCGCATGGCCTGTTCCAGCCCCTGCTTTGCCTCGTCACTGACCATTCGACGGGACTGCATGCGCAGCAGCGCGGCAACGGTCTGCAGGTTGTTCTTGACCCGGTGGTGGATTTCACGGATCGTGGCATCCTTCGTGACCAGCTCCATCTCGCGGCGCCGGAGCTCGGACACGTCACGGCAGAGGACCAGCGCACCGAAACGCTGCTGCTCGTCGCGAAGCGGGATGGCGCGCAGCGACAGGCTGACGCCGCGGGATTCTATCTCGCTTCGCCACGGCATCCGCCCTGTGACAACAAGAGGCAGCGTCTCGTCCACCATGCGCCGGTCCTTCAGCAAACCCGCCGTGACTTCAGCCAGCGAGCGGCCTTCGAGGGATTCGCCGTCGCCGAGGCGCCGGAACGCGGAGACCCCGTTCGGGCTGGCGTACTGCACGATGCCCTCGGCGTCTAGGCGGATCAGGCCGTCACCAACGCGCGGGGCCCCGCGGCGGGAGCCTGTCGGCGAGGCGAAGTCCGGCCAGAGACCCAGCGTGCCCATGCGCAGCAGGTCATAGGCACACTGGCGGTACGTCAGCTCCAGCCTGGACGGCATCCGCGAGCTCGAAAGGTCCATGTGTGAGGTGACTACCGCCAGCGTCCGGCCGTTCCTGACCATTGGCACGGCTTCGACCCGCAGTGCCATGTCGCTGCTCCAGTTCGTCTCACTGGAACGTTCAATGGTGCGGCTCTCCCACGCCTTGTCCACCAGCGGCTGCAGGTCCGAGCGGATGCCCTCCCCGACGAAGTCGGCGTGGAACACCGTATGCGTCGTGGAGGGCCGGACGTGTGCCAAGGCAACGTAGCCGTGCTCCGGGTGGGGAAACCACAGGGCCAGGTCGGCAAACGCAAGGTCGGCCACCATCTGCCAGTCGCCCACCAGGAGGTGCAGCCATTCGGCATCCCCCGGCCCAAAATCAGCGTGCTCCCTGATGGGGTCCGTAAAGATTGCCACTGCACCTCCAGTTTTTCGACGGCGGGACCTTGTCCTAGCGTCGGACGATTGACCTCAAGAGCCTCAATGCTACCGAGAGCGAGGCCATGTCGTCCGCTTCGAGGGCGTTGACCTCATCGAACATGCTCTTCGCCCGGCCCAACTGTTCCGCATTCAGCTGCTCCCAGGCCATGAGCCTGTCCTCGGCCGGCGACCCTTCGTCCGTCGAATCCAGAACCGCCGTCGTCATGTCTGAGACGGTCGAGTAGAGGTCATCACGCAATGCTGCACGGGCCAGGGCCTGCCAGCGGTCCGCGCGGGGCAGGGAACTGATCCGCTCCAGCAGGGAGTCCACGTGGAACCGGTTGAACACCGTGTAGTAGACGTTGGCGATGTCCTCCACCGGCTCCTTGCGGCTGTGCGCGATTTTTGCGATGTCAAGAAGGACGAAGCTCTCGAACAGCTCTGCCCAGCGGTGGCCCAGGTCCTCGGGCAAGCCCCAGGAGCGTGCCTTCTCAAGCCAGGAGGCAACGCGCTCGCGGTCGTCACCGCGCAGGTAATCCAGCAGCCGTGCCCGCATGGGTTCCATCGGCGGCTGGAACTCGGCGACGATGTCGGCAATGGGCCGCGACGCGCTGCCCTGGGCGAGGACCCACCGCACCGAACGGTCCAGAAGCCGGCGGACATCAAGGTGGACGGTGCTCCAGTGCTCAGTCGGGAACGACGCAGGCAGGTCGTTGAGTTCGGCCACCATGACGTCGAGCTCGTAGATTTCCCGCAGTGCCACGAACGCCTTGGCCACAGCCACCTCGCTCGCCGAGGTCTCCTCCATGGTCCGGAAGGCAAAGGTGATGCCGCCCAGGTTGATCATGTCGTTGGCCACGACCGTCGCGATGATTTCCCGTCGCAGCGGATGGGTGTCCAGTTCGGCGTCGAACCTTTCCCGGAGCTGCACCGGGAAGTACTCACGAAGCGTCGTGCGGAACCACGGGTCGTCGGCCAGGTCGCTGTCGCGCAGTGCCGTCGCCAGTTCGATCTTGGCGTAGGCGGCCAGCACGGACAGTTCCGGTGAGGTGAGGCCCTGCCCCTGCTCCAGCCGTTCGCGCAGGACAGCGGTGGACGGCAGCGCCTCCAGATCCCGGTTCAGGTCCGCCGTCTTCTCCAGCCAGTCCATCAGCCGCTCGTAGCTCGGGCTCCACTCCGCGACCTTCTGGCGGTCATTCAGCAGCAGGATGTTCTGGTCGATGTTGTCTTCCAGGACCAGCCGGCCCACCTCGTCGGTCATCGCCGCGAGGAAGTCCGAGCGCTCGGCGGCGTCGAGCTTGCCGGCAGCCACCATCCGGTCCACGAAGATCTTGATGTTAACCTCATGGTCGGAGCAGTCGACGCCGGCGGAGTTGTCGATGGCATCCGTGTTCAGGATGACGCCCTGCAGCGCCGCTTCGATACGGCCCCGCTGCGTCATGCCGAGGTTTCCGCCCTCCCCCACGACCTTGACCCGAAGGTCGCGGCCATCCACCCGGATGGCATCGTTGGACTTGTCGCCCACCATGGCGTGCGTCTCAGAACTGGCTTTCACGTAGGTGCCGATGCCGCCGTTGTAGAGCAGGTCGGCGGGTGCGAGCAGGATGGCGCGCAGGAGTTCGGGCGGGCTGAGCTGTGTCGTGTCCTCGGGCAGCCCCAGCGCGGAGCGGACCTGAGCCGAGACCGGAATCGACTTGGCCTGCCTCGGGTAGACACCGCCGCCTTCGCTGATCAGGCTCTTGTCGTAGTCGTCCCAGGACGACCGGGGCAGCTCAAACAGCCGCTGGCGTTCCGTGTAGGAGGTTGCCTCGTCCGGGTTCGGATCGAGGAAAATGTGCCGGTGGTCGAAGGCCGCGAGCAGCCGGATGTGCTTGGACAGCAGCATGCCGTTGCCGAAGACGTCCCCGGACATGTCGCCGACGCCGACTACGGTGAAGGGCTCGGACTGGGTGTCCAGGTCCAGCTCGCTGAAGTGCCGCTTGACCGACTCCCAGGCGCCCCGGGCGGTGATTCCCATGGCCTTGTGGTCATACCCCACCGAACCGCCGGAGGCGAAGGCGTCGCCCAGCCAGAATCCGTACTCAGCGGCCAGTCCGTTTGCAATGTCAGAGAAGGATGCCGTGCCCTTGTCCGCCGCGACCACCAGGTAGGAGTCGTCGCCGTCGTGCCGCACAACGCTCGACGGCGGGACGAGCCGTTCGCCGTCGGCTTCCGTAACGAGGTTGTCCGTGATGTCCAGCAGTCCGCGGATGAACGTCTTGTAGCTTTCGACGCCCTCTGCCATCCAGGCCGACCTGTCTTTGGCCGGATCCGGCAGCCGCTTGGCGAAGAACCCGCCCTTGGCGCCCGTTGGAACGATGACGGCGTTCTTGACAGTCTGTGCCTTGACCAGACCCAGGATCTCCGTCCGGAAGTCTTCCCGACGGTCCGACCAGCGGAGCCCGCCGCGGGCCACCTTGCCGAAGCGCAGGTGAACGCCCTCGACCCGCGGAGAGTAGACCCAGATTTCGAACATGGGCCTTGGGAAGGGCAGTCCTTCAATGGTCGAGGGGTTGAGCTTGAAGCTCAGGTGCGGCTTGTCCTGGTAGAAGTTGGTGCGCAGCGTTGATTCGATCAGGTTCGTGAACGTGCGCACCACGCGGTCGGCGTCCAGGGTAGCGACGTCGTCGATCGACGTCGCCAGCTGGGCGCGGACGGTTGCCTGCTTCTGCGCCCGCTCGGCCTCGGGCAGGCTGGGATCGAAGCGAGCCTCGAACAGGGCAATGAGTCCGCGGGTGACCTCCGGATTGGCCAGCAGGGTATCGGCCATGAACTCAAACGAGTTGGTGTTTCCCATTTGCCGCATGTATTTGGCGTAGGCCCGCAGCACGATGACCTGCCGCCACGTCATGCCCTCGCGAAGCACCAGCCGGTCAAAACTGTCGGATTCGACACCGCCGGAGACCGCCGCCCCGAAGGAATCCGCCAGCAGCCGGCCGGTGGACACCGGGTCCACCCCGGCCGGGTACTTCAGTCCGAGGTCGTAAAGGAAGAAGTCCCGCCGGTCGGCGGTCTCGATCTCGAACGGCCGCTCGTCCAGCACCTCCAGCCCCAGGTTGTGGAAAAAGGGCAGGATCTGACTCAGGCTCTTCGGCTCCAGCATGTACAGCTTGACCCTGGCGTCCTCTTCGAGGGTGGCACCGGCGCCTTCGGGAAGATAGACATGGACTCCCGGCCGTTCCTGCCGCGCGCCAACAGTTCGCTCGGCCTCGGCCCCGTACTGTTCAAACCGTGCGATGTCCTCGAGGGCATCTTCGATTTCGTAGTCGACGCGGTAGCCGGCCGGGAAGGCCTCGGCCCAGATGGCCGCCAGTTCATTGGCGCCGTCGTCGGCGCTCCGCTCGCGAAGTACCTCGGCGATCCCTTCGCTCCAGGACCGGGCAGCACGGACGAGCCGCTTTTCCAGCGCGTCGGTGTTGACGTGGCTGACGTCCTCGCCCTTGGGCAGGCGAATGCGGAAGAACAGTCGGGCGAGGGCGGATTCGGTCATCCTCGCCTCGAAGTCAATGGACTCAGCGTGGAACGTCTCGCGGAGTTCCTGTTCGATCCTCAGCCGGACGTTGGTGGTGTACCGGTCACGAGGGAGGTAGACGACGGCGGACATGAACCGTCCGTAGATATCCGGCCGGAGGAACAGACGGGTCCGGCGCCGTTCCTGCAGCCGCTGGATTCCCGCCGCAGTGGCGGCGAGATCGGGAATTTCTATTTGGAAGAGCTCGTCGCGCGGGTACGTTTCCAGGATGCCCAGCAGGTCCTTCCCGGAGTGCGAGTCCGGCGGAAAACCGGCGCCGCGCAGCACGGCCTCGACCTTTTCCCGGACAATGGGGATGTTGCGCACCGAGTCGGTGTAGGCGCTGGTGGCAAACAGGCCGATGAACCGTTGTTCGCCGTTAACGTTGCCGGCG
Source organism: Arthrobacter sp. UC242_113 (assembly GCF_044054585.1). Lineage (NCBI taxonomy): Bacteria > Bacillati > Actinomycetota > Actinomycetes > Micrococcales > Micrococcaceae > Arthrobacter > Arthrobacter sp. UC242_113. The sequence goes on from NZ_CP171968.1 coordinate 2,121,390, forward strand.
GCGTCGAAGCTTTTCACGCCGACGTAGTCCAGGTACGCAGGCCGGTGCACTGTTGAGCGGGAATTGGCCTTGGTGATAACCAGGGCGCGCTTCTCGCGGGCCTTGCGCCTGCCCGCGTCGGTGAGATGCTGCACCTGATGGGTATCGTGGTGCGCCCGCAGCAGACCCAGGCCGCTGTCCTCGCGCAGTTCCAGGACATCCTCGCCTTCTTCGTTGACCAGGTCGTATTCCCGGTAGCCGAGGAAGGTGAAGTTGCCCTCGTCGAGCCAGCGAAGCAAGTCCTGGGCCTGGCGCAACTCTGCGATCTGAGCCGCGTGCGCCACCTTGTCCAGGTCCTGGGCGATCTGCAGTGCCTTGTTGCGCATTTTCGGCCAGTCTTCGACAGCTGCCCGGACGTCTCCGAGGACTCGTTCCAGCCCTTCCTGCAGCCGGTCAGCGGCTTCGTCACCGGCGCGGCCGATCTCGACGGCAATCCAGGATTCCATGTGGGACGCATTGTCGCCCTGGGCGATCAGGTGGGACAGGACGGGCAGCGCTGCTGTGTCGCCGCTGGAGAGTCCGATGCTGGACGGGACCCTGTCCACCTTGACGAGTTCGTGGGTTTCGCGGTTGCGCGTGACCACGAACATGGGGTGCAGGACGAGGTGGATGGCCGAATTCTGCCGGACCAGCTCGGCGTTGACTGAATCCACCAGGAAAGGCATGTCGTCGGTGACGATGTACACAACGCTGCGGTCGCCCTCCGGAACGATCGAGATGTTGGCACTCCCCGGCCGGCGTTCAAATCCGACCGCGCGGTGCGTCTCAGCCCGGGCTGTCAGCAGCTCGTGCGGATAAGTGCGCGCGTCCTCCTCCGCCAGATGCTCGTAGTAGTCCGCAAAGAAGCCTTCATCGGCTCCGATTGAACGGGACTGATCCTCCACGCTGGACCCAGACGACATCGACACACGCCTCCATCACACAGTTTGCGGCTGCTTCCTTGCAGCCCTCACCGTGAGCCTAGCCCGTCAGCCCACCCCTTGCTGTAGAGGAGAACACAGAGGATCGGCGTTTTTGCTGGACAGGTGCACAAACCAATTCGGCGATCGCCGCGCGAAGCCGGGTGTCCGGAGCCGATTCAAGCAACAACGACCCGGATTGCAGCGCTGCGTCCGTTGCCCCGGGATCCCACGGAAGGAAGGCTTTAATGCTCGCCGACGGGCCAAACCGGTCCCACGCCTCGCGGAGCTGACGTTCCGGTGAGCGGCCCACAGCCGAGGCACGCACTTTGTTGAGCACCACCTCGGGGCTGGCCCCCGGCACTGCACCTTCCAGCTCCGCCAGCCCCCTTACCAAGCGGGGAACACCGACGGGATCCGCAGCGCCAACCGCGATCACGGTATCGGCCAGCTCAAGGCTCCTGAGCGTGGCGGCATTGCGGCGCGGTGCCATGGTGTCGAAACTCAGCTCCTCGTCAGCTTCCAGGCAGAAGCCGGCGTCGACCACGATGAAGTCGGCCACTTCCCGCGCCCGGTCCAGGACGATCGCCAGCGCGGCCGCCCGCAGCTCGGTCCAGCGGTCGGCCCGGGTAATTCCGGTCAGAACCCGGAAAGTGCCGGACGTGGCAGTAACCGGTACGGCGACACGGAGCAGTGCTTCCCGGTCCAGGAGGCCCTGGTCGGCCAGCCGGCAGGCCTGCGCCAAACCCGCCGCGTCGTCCAGCAGCCCGAGGACGCCCGCGACGCTGGCCCCGTAGCTGTCGGCGTCGACCAGCAGGACGGACTTTCCTTCCGCAGCCAGCTCCCCCGCGACATTGACGGCAACCAGTGTTCTGCCGGGTGCACCGGCCGGCCCCCACACCGCCAGAACCTTGCCGGTTCCGACAGGAGCCGGCTCCGATCCCGCGTCGGCAGCCTCCGGGCGCAGGGCCGCGCCGGCATCCGCGAAACCCGAGCTGTAACCGGGACCGGCGCCGGGAGCCAACCTTGCCGGGCTTGAGCACGCGTGCCTGCCGACGGCGTCGGCAATACTCTCCGCCAGTGCTGTGGATTCAACGGTCAAGGGCGCCGCGGTGACTCCGATCCCGCGGAGCCTCAAGCGCTCCTCAGGGCTGTCGGTCAGGGCAATGATCACTACGCCTACGGCGGCGAGCCTGTCCACGAGCGAGGCAGTCAGGTCCTGGCTTCCCTCGGCAACAACAGCCGCCCGGGCCAGCCCGCTCTGGCAGGCAGCCAGCAGTTCTGCGAGCTCCGCGCAGCGCCGGACTACTGTCACGGGACCATGGAGCCGCTCCAGTCCGCCCACCAGGTCTTCCTGCGATTCACCGACGGTGACAACTGGAATATTCACTTGGCGGCCCCGCCGGGATTCCACACCACGGAGATTTTGGCTTCGTTCGCCTGTGCGCCGAGGAGGGAGGCCATCTGCTCATTTCCCACCAGGACCATCAGGACCGTGGATTTGGAAGCGCCAAGGGCGGTGGATCCTTGTGAGACCTCCGCGATTTCGGCGCCCGGGAGCAGCAGCTTCGGTTCGGCAAAACCGTTCCGGGGGTCAGGCATGGAGACCCAGACGTCAACCCGGGTGCCGGCAACGGCCTGCTCCGGCAAGGCCTCCTGAACCGCGACGGCCACGGGTTTCCGGTCCAGGGCGTCGACACTGCCCAGGCTTTCACGGGGAACCAACTGGTCCTTGGCAATTCGCTGGACCGCCACCTGGCCGTCGGGAATGCCGGACGCAGCCGTGACGTAGTGCGCTTCAACGTCGCCCAGGCGCACCTTCACACGGCCGATGTTCTCAGGAGTCAGTTTCTGGCCGACGGCGATTGCCTCACGGGCGGCAAACACCTCCGTGGTCCGGTCCGCGCTGCTGACAAGTGCAACGACTCCGACAACTGAGGCCAGGACAAGGAGCACGCCCACCAGAAGCCTCGGGTCCTTCCAAGAAGGCTTCTTCAGCCGGGCTCCGGTCGCCGCCGTGCTTGCACTCATGCGTACTGCTCCCCCTTGACGCCTGGGCGCTTCAATCGCGCCGGTCATGATTATTGTTACGGCATGCCTGCTCAATCGGAAAGGTATTCGCGCAAACAACATCAAACTGTGGATAACAGCACCACCCGCGGCCGACGGTGGCACAATTGGACTATGCCCCGATTCCTTACGCTTGCAGATGTAGCCGAGCAGCTTCAGATCAATGCGCCGGCAGCGTATGCCCTCGTCCGCAGCGGCGAACTGAAGGCCATCCAGGTGGGGGGCCGCGGCCAGTGGCGGGTTGAAGAAAAGATGCTCGAGCAGTACATCGAAGAGCGTTATGCCGAGGCAAGCCGCATGATCCAAGAGGCCAAGTCCAAGTCGGTTTGAGCGCGGGCGGTTTCCGGGGCCGACGCTGCATTACTTTTCCCGGGCGGTCAGAGTTCCCCTCCGCGCCGTGAGCGGAGCGCGCCCAGGGCCCGAAACGGAACCGTAGCCACATCGGCAACCCGGCCAGCCCTCCGCGCTTCTCCGGGCAGCGTCACGGCGAGGTCAAAGAAGTCCCGCCCCACCCTGTCAATCACCCCCGACAGCTGCATATCCGGTGACCGTCCCGCTATCAGGACGGTGAGTTCTGCCCTGTCCCGCGCCAACCCCCGCAACGCGCTGGCAAGGCCGAGCCTCCGGCGCACGGGGGACGCCTCGCCCACCGCGAACCGCCCGAGTCCGGTGTAGTGGGCCACGGCGGCATACGGAACCAGCACCTGGTGCGCCGCTTCGTCGATGACCAGGCTCTCGGACCCCGCGTGGCTGAGGGTGCCGGCAAGCACCGGTCCCATGCTCAGATGGATGCCAATGCGGCAGCCGAGAGATCCTCGAAGCCTGTCATCGAGCGCGATGGCAGCCGCGTCCGCCCGGGAGCGCTCGGCAATATTGGACTCCAGGCTCAGGACCCCGGCCTCGGCAAGCTGCATCTCAAGATCCTGAAAGAGCGCATTCCATCGCATGGCGACAGCGTAGGCGCGCCGGCGAGGACGGTCAATTTATCCACAAACTTTTCTATCTCCATAGACAAGGGCGACCGTCCTGCCGCAAACTTGCTCCAACGGCACTAAACGCATCAAACTGCATCAAACTACATTAAAAATAGTGGTTGGGGGAAGTCATGGCTGTAGAGGTACAACGCCCGGTGGGGGCGGAAGCTGCCCTGGCGGTCGCTATCCTGGGGCTCGGAGTCTTTCTGGCTTTCACCGGGGCCGGGATCGTCGACCAGTGGAGGCGGTCCGCTGCACGCCAGGAAGTTTTGCATTTCGACGCGCTGATTGGCCTGCTGGCCCTCGCCGCCGGGCTGACAGTCATAGCCTGGTGGCTGCTGTCCTTGGCGACGGCCTTCGCATCGGCACTCCTGGAACGGACCGGGCACCATTCCGCCGCCCGCGCCACGGGACGATGCACCCCTGTTTTCATGCGCAGGCTGGCGATGGCCGCGGTGGGCGCGCAGCTTCTCGCCACACCGCTCGCACACGCGGATGCCCTGCCCGCCGGAGCCCTTTCCTCGGACAACGGATCGTCCCTGTCCGCAGCGTGGGCTCCCTCCGCAGCGTGGGCTCCCTTGGCTGGCGGGCAGCCGGGCCTGCCCGCCGGCGGCTCCGCGGGCTCCGGGCTCACGGAAAGATCCATCGTGGACGGCAGTGAACTCCAGCCTCAGTGGAAGCCGCGCGTCCCGGCTGTGGAACCTGGCCTTATCGTCCCACTGCCCGCCAGGGCAGCGGCTGAGCCGGCCAGTGCCCGCCGCGAGGTGCCCGTCCGAGCCGGGGAATCACTGTGGATCATCGCCGCGCGCGAGCTGGGACCCGGCGCTTCCGACGTGGATATAGCAGCCCGCTGGCCGCTCTGGTACCAGGCCAACCGGAACGTCATCGGAGCCGATCCCAACATCCTTCTCCCGGGCCAGATCCTCGGCCCTCCGCCGCCGTAAGCGGCGTTGGCATGTTTTCCTTCGCGCCACCCACCCCGCGGCGGCCGCCACTCCCGCGGCCTTCTCCCAAGTCAGCCCCTACCGAAGGACCGATCATGACTGCAGTAACCCCGATACGGCGTGCAGGAAACGCTGTTCTTGGGCCCGTACCGGCCGCTGCTCCCGGGCCCGCAGACGAGGCGCGCGAAATTTGCGCCATCACCAGGGCAACAGTCCAGGCCGCCGTTGAAGTCCTGGCGGGCACAAGGCCAATTCACCAGCTGGCACGGCGGCTGGACCAGCGCTGCCTCACCGTGCTCCAGCACCGGGCGGCCCTCACCCGGCGGGTGGCTGCCCGGGCTACCCGGAAAATGGGGCTGCTCCACCGCAACGCATCAGTCCGCTCGGTCCGTGCCTGCAAGGTGACGCCGGACGTGTATGAGGCCAGCGCCGTGGTGATCGATGAACTGCGGGTCCGGGCAGTCGCCGTCCGGCTGGAACGCAGCAAGAACGTCTGGCGCGTCACCGCACTGGAGATCGGCTGAAGCGAAAAGGAAGGGACCGGAGCATCTGCTCCGGTCCCTTCCCGTCTTATCCCCTGGCTAGCGCTTTTTCTTCTTCCCGTCGCGCCGGTCCTGGGAAGCAGCCTTGGCGGGGTTGCCCGAGCGACCCGCAGCCCGGCCCTCGATCCGGGTCTCGGCTCCGCCGTCCTCCCGGGGCGCGGTGTACTGCAGCTGGGCGGGCTTCTCCGGCGCTTCAAGACCGGCGGCGCGGATTTGCGGCTCGTGGTGTTCGGTGTGGCCGCCCGCGGCGTCGGCAACCACCACGTCTTCTGCCGGGGTGACTTCCACTTCGAGGTTGAAGAGGAAGCCGACGCTTTCCTCCCGGATGGCTTCCATCATGGACTGGAACATCGTGAAACCTTCACGCTGGTATTCCACCAGGGGATCACGCTGGGCCATGGCGCGCAGGCCGATGCCCTCCTTGAGGTAGTCCATCTCGTACAGGTGTTCCTGCCACTTCCGCCCGATGACGGAGAGCACAACACGCCGCTCGAGTTCGCGCATGCTCTCGGAGCCGATGGCGTCCTCGCGTGCCTGATACACCAGCTTGGCGTCAGACATGATCTCTTCCTTCAGGAACTCCACGGTGATGCGCGACTTGCCGCCAGCCTCGTCGATGACGTCGTGCGGCGTCACGGTGACGGGGTACAGCGTCTTGAGGTTGGTCCACAGCTGGTCGAAATCCCAGTCGTCACCGTTGCCTTCGGCGGTTGCTTCGTCAATCAGTGCGTTGATGGTGTCCTCCAGGAAGAACTGCACCTTTTCGTGAAGGTCGTCGCCTTCCAGGATCCGGCGGCGGTCGCCGTAGATGGCTTCGCGCTGGCGGTTGAGGACGTCGTCGTACTTGAGGACGTTCTTGCGCTGCTCGGCGTTGCGGCCTTCGACCTGCCCCTGGGCGGAGGCAATGGCACGCGAGACCAGCTTGGATTCCAGCGCCACGTCGTCGGGCACGGAGCTGTTCATCAGCCGCTCCGCTGCACCCGAGTTGAACAGGCGCATGAGGTCGTCGGTCAGCGAGAGGTAGAAGCGGGACTCGCCGGGGTCGCCCTGGCGGCCGGAGCGGCCGCGGAGCTGGTTGTCGATCCGGCGGGATTCGTGGCGCTCGGTTCCCAGCACGTACAGGCCGCCCAGGCCCAGGACTTCCTCGTGCTCGTCCTTGACGGCCTTCTTCGACGCCTCCAGCGCTCCCGGCCAGGCAGCCTCGTACTCGTCCGAGTTCTCCTCCGGGTCAAGTCCGCGCTGCGCCAGCTCGGCGATGGCGGTGAACTCGGCGTTGCCGCCCAGCATGATGTCGGTACCGCGGCCGGCCATGTTGGTGGCGACGGTGACAGCGCCCTTGCGTCCTGCCTGGGCCACGATCGCGGCTTCACGCGCGTGGTTCTTGGCGTTGAGGACCTCGTGCCGGATGCCCTCCTTCGCCAGCAGGCGGGAGAGGTACTCGCTCTTTTCGACGCTCGTGGTGCCCACCAGGACCGGCTGGCCCTTCTCGTGGCGTTCGGCGATGTCCCGGACCACGGCCTCGAACTTCACGACCTCGTTCTTGTACACGAGGTCGGACTGGTCGATCCGCTGCATGTCGCGGTTCGTGGGGATGGCCACCACGCCGAGCTTGTACGTGCTCATGAATTCGGCGGCTTCGGTCTCGGCGGTGCCGGTCATGCCGGAGAGCTTGTCGTACATGCGGAAGTAGTTCTGCAGCGTCACCGTGGCGAGCGTCTGGTTTTCAGCCTTGATCTCGACGCCCTCTTTGGCTTCGATCGCCTGGTGCATGCCCTCGTTGTAGCGGCGGCCGGCCAGAATACGGCCGGTGTGCTCGTCAACGATGAGGACCTCGCCGTCGAGGATGACGTAGTCCTTGTCCCGCTTGAACAGCTCCTTGGCCTTGATGGCGTTGTTCAGGAAGCCGATCAGCGGCGTGTTGGCGGACTCGTAGAGGTTCTGGATGCCGAGGTAGTCCTCAACCTTTTCGATTCCGCTTTCGAGAACCCCGACGGTGCGCTTCTTCTCGTCGACTTCGTAGTCCTTCTCCGGCTGCAGCCGGAGAACCACCTTGGCGAACTCGCTGTACCAGCGGTTGGTGTCGCCCTGGGCCGGGCCGGAAATGATTAGCGGCGTACGGGCTTCGTCGATGAGGATCGAGTCGACTTCATCGACCACCGCAAAGTTGTGGCCGCGCTGCACGAGTTCGGTCTTGTCCCAGGCCATGTTGTCGCGGAGGTAGTCGAAGCCGAATTCGTTGTTGGTGCCGTAGGTGATGTCGGCAGCGTACTGCTCGCGGCGGACGGAGGGGTCCTGGTTGGCGAGGATGCAGCCGCTGGTGAGCCCCAGGAAGCGGTAGACACGGCCCATGAGTTCGGACTGGTATTCGGCCAGGTAGTCGTTCACGGTGACGACGTGGACGCCTTTTCCGGTAAGGGCGTTGAGGTAGGCCGGAGCAGTGGCCACCAGCGTCTTGCCTTCACCGGTCTTCATTTCGGCGATGTTGCCCAGGTGCAGGGCAGCGCCACCCATGAGCTGGACGTCGAAGTGCCGCATCCCGAGTGTCCGGGATGACGCCTCACGCACCGCGGCAAAGGCTTCCGGCAGGAGGTCGTCGAGCTTCTCGCCGTCCTGGTGGCGCGCCCGGAGCCGGTCTGTTTCTTCACGCAGTTCCGCATCCGTGAAGGTTTGGAATGAGTCTTCAAGGGCGTTAATGGAATCAGCATAGTTCCGCAGTTGCCGCAGGAGCTTCTTGTCACCTGTGCGGAGAATTTTTTCGATTAGTGATGCCACGTGAAGTTGCTCCCAGTCTCATGCTGCCGAATTCTGGCGTGATTTAGTCTACGGGAGAGACACACGGCACGTTGCCCCTGTTCCCTCACAGCGGATAGCCGTCAATGGCGGCCGCCACCGCGGGGGCAAGGTCCCCCAGCGGCGAGACGGCTACGCCGTCCAGGCCCAGCCAACCTGCCATCAGGTGCAGTTCGGCGGCGAGTTCGACGGCGGTGTCCGCCGGAGCGTCCGGCTCACCGAAGCACGCCTTGGCAAGCAGCAGCCCCGCTGCCCGGTCTGCTTTAAGGTCCACCCTGGCCACAATGCGGTCGCGTAGCAGGAATGGGAGCACGTAATAGCCAAACCGGCGTTTGGCCGCCGGGGTGTAAATTTCGATCCGGTAGTGAAACCCGAAGAGCTCTTCAAGCCTGCGCCGTTCAAACACCAGCGAATCGAATGGGCTGAGCAGCGCCCTGCCGGCTGCCCGGCGTGGCAGTCGGGCCTGGGCGTGGCGGTACACGTTCCGGTCCCAGCCCGCCACCGTCACCGGTTCCAGGCGTCCGGCATCAACCAAGCGTTGAACAGAGACCGCGGCTGCCTTTATCGGAGTCCTGAAGTAGTCCGCAAAGCACCGCACGGTCCCGATACCGTGCGCCTGCGCCGCCGCATCGATGAGCCTGTCCATGGCGGCCGAAGGCTCGGGTACCGCTTCGGGGTCGTGGCCGGGCAAAACCTGCCGGGTCAGGGCGTACTGCCGTTCGAACTGGTCCGTCCTTGACGCGGACGAGACGACCCCCTCTTCAAACAGGTGCTCCAGCACGCGCTTGACGGCGTTCCAGTTCCAGCCCCAGTCGACGTGCTTGCGGTCCTCAACGTGCCCGAGCCTGGCGGTGAGTTCGGCGGCCGTCATTGGCCTGCCGTCGGCGAGCGCAGCCAGTACCCTGCCGGTCACACCGGAACGCAGCCCCGGGTCCATCCCCGAAGCCCCGACCCACCTGCGGTTCTGCCACACCACCAGGTCCTGGAAGTGTTCCGGCCGAATGTAGCTGGCTTCGTGCGCCCAGTACTCCACCATCCGCCGGGGGTGCCTGCCTGCCATTTGCTGGAGGATGGAGCGGTCGTAGTCGCCGAGCCTGGAAAAGAACGGGAGGAAATGGCTCCGGGCCAGAACGTTGACCGAATCGATCTGAACGAGTTGAATCCGGGCAAAGGTCCGGCCCACCGCCCGTGAGGTCACGGGGCCGGCGGGCCGTCCTTTGTCCAGTCCCTGGGCTGCCAGTGCGATCCGCCGCGCCTGCGAGAGGCTCAGCGATGCACCCATGTCAGCCCTTTCGTTGCCTGGGCACCATCTTAGGCAGTTGCGGCCGCATCATCCGAGCGGTACGCAAGGATTTTCTCCTCATGCGTGTTCTCGCCGGGTTCGCAGTAGTGGTCCAGGGTGATGACCCCGTATGTCCAGCCGCGGCGCCGGTATACAACCGATGGCGCGTTCGTGGCCTTGTCCACGAAAAGGTAAAAGTCGTGACCGATAAGTTCCATGTTGTCCACGGCGTCGTCAAGGGTGAGGGACGCGGCCGGGAACACTTTGCGCCGGATCAGTACCGGCGAGTCGCCGGCGGGGATGTCATTGTCGACGTCGTACGGCGATTTCTCAGCCGGTTGCGGGGCAGCCTGGGTGTTGTTGCTCGCTTCGACGTAGATCGGCTGGTTGGAGCTCGCGGGCTCCAATGTTGCAGTTGCCTCGCGTACGGCCTTGGGCGTGTGCCGCCCGTGGTGGACCTTCTTGCGGTCCTTGGCCCTGCGCAGCCGCTCAAGCAGCTTGTTGTAGGCGAGGTCGAACGCGGCGAACTTATCTGCGGCGCTTGCTTCGGCACGGATCACGGGGCCTCGGCCCAGGACTGTCACTTCAACCGTGAGCTGGTCACCGGTCTGCCGCGCATTTGTTTCCTTTGAAACCTTCGCGTCGACCCTCTGGACCTTGTCCCCAAGCGATTCGATCTTCGAGATCTTCTCGCCGGCGTATTCGCGGAATCGGTCCGAGACCGTCAGATTTCGTCCGCTAATCATGAACTCCATGGTGCCCTCCAAATGACTTCGGTGACACGACGGCGGCACTTCCGGGGGACGATCTGATTGACAGTCGAGCCCCTTTCCGAGCCGCTATCGAAAGGTACAACTGATCTTGGTACCCATATCCGACGTTAGTTCATAGCAACAAGTTATTCATCCTTTCGCAGTTTATTTTTTTCTATGTCTCAGCTACGGTCCAGGTAGTCCCCAGGATGCGGGACTGCGCCGGTCCAGCCGCCGCATCGGGTGCGCGGGTGGCGGCCAGGACAACGGCGCCGCGCACAACTCCGCCAGCTTCGTGGATGGCCCGGGCAGCCTCCGCCAAGGTGGCGCCGGTGGTCAGGACGTCGTCGACAATGATGCACGGTCTCCCCCGCAAAGAGCGTCCGCGGGCTCCCCGCACGGCGCGCATGGAGCCGCGGACCTTTCGGGACCTGTCTCCCCTGCCGAGTCCCTTCTGCCCACCGGACAGGCCGCTTGCGGTCAGACCACTTCCGGGTCCCGGATTCCTGACCTTGCGCAGTGCATCAGTGCATTCCGGGTGGCGTCCGTCGACGCTTCGCCTGACGCCGGCCAACAACAGATGGACGGGACTGAACCCGCGTTTCCGGTAGGCACTGCCGCTGCTCGGGACCGGAACAAACACCATAGCGTCCGTTCCCGCGTGGGCTGCTGCGAGTGCGCCGGCCAATACCTTCGACAGCACGGTCCGCAGCTGGCCCTGGCCGTGGCGCTTGAAGGCCAGGATCGACTGGGAGAGCTCCTCGCGGTAGATGCCCGCCGCCACCACAGGAAGGATGACCGAGCCGTCGGTGTCCATGAGTGCGGGCGCCCCAGTCTCTGCCCGGAAGGGACGGCGGGTGAGCATCCGGAGCCTGCGCTCGCAGCCGGCACACAGGGCCAGATCCTCCTTGCCGCAGCAGACGCACTCCACCGGCAGCGCCAGGGCCACGATGTCGGCCGCAGCCCCGGCCAGCAGGTCCCAGGCCTGCAGGAGGCGCTGACGGTGCTCCCCCCGGTGGCGGGCGTGCCACAGCGGCTGGGCCAGGAGGTCCGGATCCGCCGAAGTCCTCTGGCCGTCTCGCGTCCTACGGCTCTCCACGGTTCAAGGGTGGTGCAACGGCGCCAGCCAGCAAAAGAGCAAGATGCCTCCATGTGGAAAAACGCCCTACCCAGGAAGGGCGGGGAACGGTCAGCCGGGGAAGGACGGGTCCGTGGGTCCCCTCAGCTGCGCCGACCACCCGTTGCCGAGCCTCTGGAAGATGCCGTCCCTGGACTGGGCGTAGATTTCCTCGGGGCCGTTGCCTGCGCTGAGGGCAACCAGCCCCGGCCACGGAGCCAGCTTCTGCGGCTGGGAGGCGGTGAGCGAGAGAAGTTCAGGGGTCACGTTGGACGTTGAAGCGCCCTTCATCACCACAACGGTGGTGTCATTCACCCATACGCCCTGGTCGGGATTTCCACTGGACTGCAGCGTGACAGGCGCCGTCAGTTCCTTAGGCGTGCCGTCGGCACTGCGGATGATTCCCGTCACCTGCACGCGTGTCTCCCCGTTCTGCTCGGAGATGACCAGTGCCCGGACCCCTTCCCGGGATACCCGGAAATCCTTCACGTTGCGGCCGGCCAGCCAGGAGGGGGTCAGCGTGACGGTCGGCACCGGTGCGCCCTGGGCCACGCCGGTGGGACGGAAGGCCGTGATTTCGGTTACGCCCTGGGCTCCGGGGCCGGCGGTCCAAAGCCAGTCGTGCAGGCTGAACGACGGGTGCGTCAGCGTGCTGCGTGTGGTCAGGGCGCGCGCGGGCTGGCCTGGCACTATCGAATAGAGGGTGCTGCGGCTGCCGTTCAAGAACGCCACCGTCTGCGAGATCGGCGATTCAGCAGGCGAACGCGGTTTCAGCCCCGCCACCGGCTGCATGTCGGGCAGCGGCGACACCCTGTTGTTCTCATACCGCACCAGCTCGTTGTTGCTGATGGCGATCTGGCGCGCGGGGGCATTTCTGTTCTGGACCGGGGGCAGGACTGAACCGTTGTCCTCCACGCGGACAAGGTCCTGGTTCGCCCGCAGCTCCACGTTGATGACGTCCGGCTGGCTGCGGAACGTCAGGGCCAGCTGCGTCTGCATCCTCAGTCTGTCCTCGGTGGAGGCCTCGGTCAGCTCCTTGGCCGACAGGTCAACCTGTGCTGCGCCCGAAACTACGGGCACCGATTCCCTGGCGAGTTTCATCCCGGAGGGGAACGCGCTGACCACGGCGCCCTTCAGATACGGGGCGGGTCCGCCGAGCAGGGCGCTCGTCATGGCCTTCACCGTTTTCTTCTTGATGAACCAGCGCACATCCGGAACGGCATACGTGAAGCTGGGGTCGTAGAAGTAGATGGGATAGGCACCGTAGATGACCTTGAAGGTCTCCTCCGGAATGGCGGTGCCGTCCGGGATCTTGGAGATGCGCCATTCGCCGTCAACCTGCACCAGCGTCACGGGGATGTTCTCCTTGGTTCCCTCCGGCATCGGGGTGGCCACGCCGTCGGAATCCACTGAGTACGCGACGTCCAGTTCGTAGTTATAGACGCCCTCGACGCCGGTTTTCACCACGCGCTCGGAGCGGAATACGAGTGTCCGCTGGTCCGGCTTCCAAGCAACGGAGGAAGCCTGGGTCAGGTACTGCCGCGCCACGGCGTAGTCATCCTCATACCCGCTGCCTGCCAGGTAGAAGTCCTCAATGACCGCTTCGGGACTGGATCCGGTGCGCGGCGCGACCGGAAAGAATACCGGGGCGTTGGGATTTCCTGCGCTTTCGTCCGTGCTCTTCCCAACAGGCCCGGACCGCGGAATCTGGGCGCAGGATGCCAGGAACAGCAGAATGACGGCCAGCAGTCCTGCGGCAAGCCCGCGGGCGGCCGGGCGCACCCGGCTCACGAACGCTCCCCCGTGCGTGCTGCCTCCGGTTGGCGGGCCGCCGAGGCCGCAGCGGGCTCGGCGGCCTCGGCCGGCGAAGCGGCAGTGTCGGAATTGCCTTCCACGGCGGTGGCGTTGCCTGCGGCAGCGGAGTCTTTCGGGCCAGGGTTTTTGGGCGCGGATCCCTCCGGCGCGGGGGTGGCGCCGGGGCCCAGCACAAGGACACTGTGGTCGCCGGGCCTGCCGAGCCCCACGTCTGCAGGTTCAAGGGGCAGCGGCGACTTTGTGATGGTGCCGCCCTGTTTAAGCGGGAGTGTGAGCCTGAAGTTGGAGCCGACTCCGGTGTTCCCCCAGGCCTGGAGCCAGCCGTTGTGCAGTTTGGTGTCCTCGGTGGCAATGGACAGGCCCAGCCCGCTGCCGCCGGTGGTGCGGGCCCGGGCGGGATCGGCGCGCCAGAAGCGGTCGAAGACGCGTGCCGCCTCGGCAGGACTCATGCCGATTCCGTGGTCCCTGACGGTGACGGCGACAGCGTCCGCATTGGAGGCGACAGAGATGTTGACGGGCCGGCCTTCGCCGTGTTCGAGGGCGTTCAGGATCAGGTTCCGCAGGATGCGGTCAATGCGCCGGGAGTCCATTTCCACCACGACGCTGCCTTCCGGCGCATTCAGCTGCATCTTCGAGCCGTACTCTTCGGCGACGGGGGCCGCGCCCTCCATCACGTGCGAGATGAGCTGGACGATGTCCGTCGCCTCGGCATCGAGCATGGCCACGCCGGCGTCGAACCTTGAAATTTCCAGCAGGTCCGCCAGCAGCGACTGGAACCTCTCCACCTGGTTGTAGAGCAGTTCGGCGGACCTCTTGTTGATGGGGTCGAAGTCGTTGCGGGCGTCGTACAGCACCTCAGCGGCCATCCGGACGGTGGTCAGCGGGGTCCGGAGCTCATGGGACACGTCGGAAACGAACCGCTGCTGCATCTGGGACAGCGTGGCCAGCTGGGTGATCTGCTCCTGCAGGCTCGCGGCCATGTGGTTGAACGAGGCACCGAGGCGTGCCACCTCGTCTTCCCCCTTGACCACCATGCGCTCCTGCAGCTGGCCTGCTGCCAGCTTTTCCGAGACCACCGCCGCGTGGCTGACAGGACTCACCACGTTGCGCGTAACGTACCAGGCGATGCCGCCGATCATGAGGATCAGCGCAGCGCCACCGGCCCAGAGGACATTCTGGATTTCGTTCAGGGTCTGCTGTGCCGTGTTGAGGTCGTAGATCAGATAAAGCTCGTACACCGTGCCGTTGAACGTCACCTTGTTGCCGACGGCGATGCCCGGCCGGTCTTCGGTTCCCACCGGGAACTCCGTGGACGCCCAGAACTGCTCCTTGCCGGAGTCCTGGACTGCCGCCCGGAGGTCCGGGGGGATGACGCTGATGGTCAGCTGGTCGGATGCGCGCGACTCCACCCACCGGTTGCGGGGCTTGGTCTGCTCCGGCATCGCCTCAAATACGTAGCGGCGCTGGATCACCGAGCCCTTGCCCTCAACGGCGTTGAGGGTGTCATAGACGAGCGTGATCACGCTGGACTGGTCGGTGACCTGAGCGCCGTCGAACGTGTCCTGCACCTGCTTGACGTTGTAGCGGGTCTCGGACTCCGCCTGCGTCAGCCGTTCGTGGAACAGGTTGTTGGCAATCTGGTTGGACAGGTAAGCGCCGACGATCGCGAACGAACTGATGGACAGCAGCAGCGTGGTCAGGACGGTGCGGAACTGCAGCGACCGGCGCCACCGCCGCTGCAGCGAATGCAGCAGATACCGGATGCCGGGAAAGATACGGTCGACGCCGGTGCGCACCAGGCGGCCGACGCGCAGCACGACGATGAGGGCGCGGCGCCGCCAGATCCGGGCCCGCAAAGGCAATCCCGCGAGCCCGGCGCCGAAGGCGTCGGTGTGCTCCGGGCCTGGACGCGAAGCCGGTTTTCGAGAGCCGTCCCGGGCGTTTTCTGCCGCGGGAGAGTTCCCGCTGGGGCCGGATCCGGATCCCACGGGCGACTCAGGGGGATTCTGGCCCTGGGGTTCAGGACCCTGCTTTGTAGCCGACACCACGAACCGTCATTACAACTTCCGGAGCTTCCGGATCACGTTCAATCTTGGACCGCAGTCGCTGGACATGGACATTGACCAGCCGGGTGTCAGCCGCGTGCCGGTAGCCCCAGACCTGCTCAAGAAGCAGCTCACGGGTGAATACCTGCCAGGGCTTGCGTGCCAGGGCAACCAGGAGATCGAATTCGAGCGGGGTTAGTGAAATCCGCTCGTCGCCGCGGCTCACCAGGTGGCCGGCGACGTCGATGGTGATGTCCGCGATGCGCAGCGTTTCGGGCGCCTTCTGGTCACCGGGCCGCAGGCGCGCCCTCACCCGCGCAACAAGTTCCGCCGGCTTGAAGGGCTTGGGCACGTAATCGTCGGCACCCGACTCCAGTCCCCTGACCACATCGGAGGTGTCCGATTTGGCCGTCAGCATGACGATCGGCACGTCCGACTCGGAGCGGATCTGCCGGCATACCTCGATGCCGTCCGTTCCCGGCAGCATCAGGTCGAGGAGCACGAGATCCGGCTTTGACGAGCGAAAGACGTCCAGAGCCTGTCCGCCGTCCGCGCAAAAGACGGGCTCAAAGCCGTCGTTG
The DNA here is from genome assembly GCF_044054585.1 of Arthrobacter sp. UC242_113. Classification (NCBI taxonomy): domain Bacteria; kingdom Bacillati; phylum Actinomycetota; class Actinomycetes; order Micrococcales; family Micrococcaceae; genus Arthrobacter; species Arthrobacter sp. UC242_113. Next base: position 2,137,240 of record NZ_CP171968.1, read on the forward strand.
CGCAGGACAATGCCGATCATTTCTGCGAGCGCCTCGTCATCATCAACCACCAGAATGCGTGCCTTCATAGTTATATATTCCCTTATTGCTGTTGCTTTGTCCTATTGATGGAGTTTTCGGCGGGGCGCGTGCCGGGGTGCCGGACACGGCTGCCAGCGGTCCGCCGCAGCCCGAACCGGCCGGAAGCTAGGATGCCCGACGGCGGAACTATAGTCTGGAGGTGCCCGGCCGTTGGTCTGTGCGCACCTTGGGGAGGAACAGGTTGTCAGAGCAGGATCCGCAGCACCCGCCGTCCGGAGAAAGGCCGCCTGAACAGCCATGGGGCGCCCGCCCGCAGTGGGGCAGCGAGCAGCCCAATCCCTACCAGCCCGGACCGTACCAGCCCAGCGCCCACCAGCCCTACGGGCCGCCGAACCAGTGGAGCGCAAACCCGTATGCCGCAGCGCCCCCGAACCCCACAGGACTGAACCCCGCAGGACTGAACCCCGCAGGACTGAACCCCACAGGGCTGAACCCCGCCATCCCCTTTCCCGTGTACGCGGCCCCGCCGAAGCCCGGCGTGGTGCCGCTGCGGCCGCTGATGTTCGGCGAAATCATGGACGGGGCCTTCAAGACGATCCGGCGGAATCCCAAGGCGATGCTCGGAGCAGGCCTCGTTGCCCAGGCGCTGGGGGCAGTGCTTGCCGGCGTCATCCCGCTGGTCACCCCGGCATCCGATGCTTCCGCAGAGGCCTGGCTGGGGAACCTCAGCACTTCTGAGATGACCTCCCTCTTCGCAGGTGTGGCGGGCGGCTTTATGCTTATCGGCCTGGTAACGGTGTTCATCTCCGTGGTGATGCAGGGGGCCATGGTGGTCCCCGTGGCCAGGTCCATCCTCAACCGGCAGACCGGCTTCCGGCAGATGTGGCTGCTTGCGCGGGGCCGGGCGTGGGCGCTGGTCCGCCTGGCCGGGATCGGGGTGGCAGCCGTGCTGCTGGGCGGGGCCTTCATTGCCCTGGCCACCGTACTGCTGGCCAATTCGATGGGTACCGGGGCGCTCGTCATCGTGCTGCCACTGTTTTTGGCCTTTATCGCAGCCATAATCTGGGTGTCGGTCAAGCTGACCGTCGCACCGGCGGTCATCGTCGTCGAGGACGTGGGAGCGCTGGATGGCATCCGGCGCTCCTGGGCCGTCACCCGGAGAAGCTGGTGGCGGGTCTTCGGCATCGTCCTCGTGGTGTCACTCCTCGTCGGCATCATCGGCCAGATCGTCCTCATCCCGCTCACCCTGCTCACCGGACTGCTCACCACCGTGGCGGGCCCGCAGGACCCGGCCAGCCAGGCGGCCGCCCTGCAGGTGGTGGTCGGTGTCGCCACGGCCATCGTGTCCGCCGCCGTCGGCGCCGTGGCGTTCGCTTTCCAGACGTCGGTCATGGCTTTGCTCTACATGGATCTGCGGATGCGCAACGACGGACTGGACATCGCGCTGCTCCGGCTGCTGGAAACGGGCCATGACGACGGCGGCATCCCGGGCCGGGGCGTGCCCGTCTACAGTCCGGGCCGGAACGGCGGAGGCCCCTACCAGTCCTGGCCTTACCAGCAGGGCCCCTACCAGTCTCGGCCTTACCAGCAGGGTCCCTACCAGCAGGGCCCATATCAACCCGGGCCCCATCAGGCTGGTCCTTACGGGAATTCAGCAGGCTGGCCGCCGCCCCCGGGGCCGCCGACGATGCCGGGATGAGCACCGTCGGCTTCGTCCCGGCCCTGCAGCACGCTACGGCACTGCTGAACCGGACCATGGAACCACCGGTGCAGCCTGACCGGGAAGAAGCACGCCGCTGGGCGGCGGAGGAGCTCTCCAAACGCGAGTACAGGGAGGCGGCACCCGGCTGGCTGGAAACCCTCTGGCAGCAGTTCCTCGACTGGCTGCAGTCCGTGACCGATGGCCAGTCCCCTGCCGAAGGACCTCCCGTGGCGCCCTTCATCGGCCTTGGCATCGCCATCCTGATAGCTGTGGCCATCATCCTGGCGCGGCCACGGCTGAACGCCCGCCGCCGCGCACCGAAGGAGATCTTCGACGCCGAAACAGTCGCCACGGCAGCCGACTACCGGGAGCGCGCAAAAGCAGCGGCGGCACGTGGCGACTGGGCGGCCGCCGTCGTCGAACAGTTCCGCGCGCTGGTGAATTCAGCCGAGGACCGGGCCGTCCTGGATCCCCAGCCTGGCCGGACAGCCGACGAGGCTGCCGGACAGCTCAGCCGGGCATTCCCTGCGGCCAGTGACAAACTCGAGGCCGCTGCCCGCATGTTCGATGCCGTCCGCTACGGCAGCGGGAGTGCCGTGGCAGCCGACCATGCCGCGGTGGCTGAGCTGGACTCGACCCTGGAAAGGCTCACGTCTTCCTACGCAGAGGCAGCACCCGGCGGACTGGCGGTACCCAGGTGACGCATCTCCCCCGCACCGAACCGGCGGGCACCGTAGCGGCGAGCACGGAGGCAGGCAGCACGGATGCCCCGCCGGGCGGCAGTACGAGCAAAGGCGGCGTCATGGTTGCAGCCCGACGCAGGAAGACCGGCTGGATCCGCAGGCACCGCGCGGGGGTGCTCTTCGGCCTGGCCATGGCCGTTGCCCTTGCCGTGGTCCTCGCGTTCCAGTCGACACCACAGGGTGACAACCAGGAGCTGTCCATCCGCAATTCCGGCCCGCAGGGCGCCAGGGCAGCAGCCCAAATCCTCGGTGCGCAAGGCGTCACCGTTGAACAGACGGCGTCTTTTGAGGAGACTCTGGCAGCAGTGCGTGCAGGCCGCAGGAGTGGGTCCGGCTCTACGGTCCTGGTCTACGACCAGCGCGGGTTCCTTGCTCCCGAACGGCTCCGCCGGCTGCTTGCAGAGACGGACCGGCTGGTGGTGGTGTCGCCGCGCCTGGCCGCACTGACCGGCCTGGGCAGCACCATCCGGCAGGCCGGGGTGGTTCCCGGCTCGGAGCAGACCCTCCAGCCGGGATGCTCCGTTGCCGATGCCCAGGCCGCTGGTGACATCAGCGCGGACGGAGGCTTCCTCTACGCCGGCGGCACCGTCTGCTACGGCGCCGGCGGGAGCGGGCGCGGCCTTTACGCCACGGCAGAGGACGGCAAGCTCGTGGTCATCGGCAGCACAGCCCTGATCAGCAACCAGTTCCTGGCCGCCAACGGCAACGCCGCCCTCACCCTGCGGACACTGGGCAGCCAGGGAGACCTCATCTGGTACCTGCCGGGTCCCAGGGACCTCGGGGGCAGCCCGGCACCGAAGACCCTGGCCGAGCTTGCACCGGCGTGGTCGGCGTTTGTGGCCCCGTGGCTCATTGTGGTGGCCCTGTTTGCCATGCTGTGGCGTGGGCGCCGTCTCGGCCCGCTGGTCTTCGAACCCCTGCCCGTGGTGGTGAAGTCAGCGGAAACAGCCGAGGGCAGAGCCCGGCTGTACCACGAGGCCCACGACGTCGCCCGGGCGGCGGACACCCTCCGTGCCGGTACCATCGTCCGGCTTGCCTCCGCGCTCCGGGTGGGCACCGCAGCCGGGCTTTCCGACGTCGCCGGCTCTGACGTGGCGGCCGCCGCAGCCCGGCATCTGGACCGGAACGCCGCCGAGATACAGCAGCTCCTGCAACACCGTCCCGCGACCGAGGCCCAGCTTGTCCGCTGGGCACAGGACCTTGTCCGACTAGAGAAAGAGGTACAGGCCAGATGAGCCAGCAGCCAAACGGCCACCCGCACGGGACCTACGGCAACGGAACCAACGGCAACGGAAGCTACGGCGAAGCGCCGGTGGGCACCATGGCCGCTCCGCACACCCCAGAACACACCCCGGATCATGCCCCGGATCCCGTCCGGCAGGCGCTGCTTGACGTCCGGCACGAGGTGGCCAAGGCAGTGGTGGGCCAGGATTCCACGGTCACCGGCATGCTGATCGCCCTGCTGTCGCGCGGACATGTGCTGCTCGAAGGCGTGCCGGGCGTGGCAAAGACACTCCTGGTCCGGGCCCTGTCCGCGGCCCTGAGCCTGGACACCAAGCGCGTGCAGTTCACACCGGACCTCATGCCCGGCGATGTCACGGGGTCCCTGGTGTACGACGCCGCCAATTCGGACTTCAGTTTCCGTGAGGGTCCCGTCTTCACCAACATGCTCCTGGCCGATGAAATCAACAGGACGCCGCCCAAGACCCAGGCCTCACTGCTGGAAGCCATGGAGGAACGCCAGGTGTCCGTCGATGGCGTATCGCGCCGGCTGCCGGAGCCCTTCATCGTGGCGGCCACGCAAAACCCCATCGAGTACGAGGGCACCTACCCGCTGCCCGAGGCCCAGCTGGACCGGTTCCTCCTCAAGATCACCATGCCCCTGCCTGACCGTGCCGCCGAAATCGAGGTTGTCCGCAGGCACGCCGCCGGCTTCGATCCCCGTGACCTCGCCGCAGCCGGCGTCCGCCCCGTGGCGGGCGCCAAGGAACTGGAACGGGCACGGCGGGCCGTGGCCACTGTCGAAGTGGCGCCGGAGGTGCTGGGCTACATCGTTGACGTGGTCCGGGCCACCCGCGCCGCCCCGTCCTTCCAGCTGGGCGTCTCGCCGCGCGGTGCCACAGCGCTGCTGAACACCTCGCGGGCCTGGGCCTGGCTGTCCGGCCGGAACTTTGTCACTCCGGATGACGTCAAGGCGCTGGCCCATCCGTGCCTGCGGCACCGCGTGGCGCTCCGGCCCGAAGCCCTGATGGACGGTGTCCAGGTGGACGACGTGCTGGGCAGCATCCTGGCCTCCGTGCCGGTCCCCCCGCTGATCCCGTGGCCATTTCCGGACGGCTGGTACTCCTGGCGGCAGCCGGGCTGGCACCGGTGCTGCTTTTTCCCGGCTGGCTGACCGTGCTGGCCGTGCTCCTGGTTCTTGGCGCCCTGGTCTTGCTGAACGTGCTGCTGGCCGCGGCACTGCAGCAGGTCTCGGTGGAAAGGTCAGCGCCCGCCAACGTCACCCTCGGGGGCACGGCGGACTCCCTGCTGACGGTGCATAACCGTGGCACCCGCAGGCTCAGGGCCGTAGTGCGCGACGCCTGGCAGCCCTCGGCCGGGGCGCAAAACCCGGTCCAGGCGGCAGACGTTCCGGCCGGTGAACGGCGCCGTTTAAGTGTCAGGCTGAGGCCTGTCCGGCGCGGCGAGCTCAAGGCGCCCCACATCACCGTCCGCTCCTTCGGCCCACTGGGGCTGGCTGCCCGCCAGAAAACGGTGCAGGCTCCCGGATCGCTTCGGGTGCTGCCGCCTTTCAATTCCCGGCGGCACCTGCCGTCAAAGCTGCGCCGGCTGCGGGAGCTCGACGGCAAGGCGGCAGTGCAGATCCGCGGCGCCGGAACCGAATTCGACTCCCTGCGCGACTATGTCCGGGGCGATGACGTCCGCTCCATTGACTGGCGCGCGACAGCGAGACGGTCCGCCGTCGTCGTCCGCACCTGGCGGCCGGAGCGCGACCGGCGTGTGGTGATCATGCTGGACACGTCGCGGACCGCCGCTGCGCGCGTGAACGACGAGCCCCGGCTGGATACCGGTATCGAGGCCGCACTGCTGCTGGGCGTCCTTGCAGAACGCGGCGGGGACCGCGTCGACTTCTTCGCCTTCGACCGGAGGATGCGCGCCCGGGCAGGCACCACGGCGGGCGGCAACCTGCTGGGGCAGCTGGTGCAGGCGGCGGCGCCGCTGCAGGCAGAACTCATCGAGCTGGACTGGGCACAGGTGCCTGCCCAGGTCCGTGCGGTGTCGGCGCACCGTTCGCTCGTGGTGCTGCTGACCTCCCTGGATGGCGGCGCGCCGGAGGAGGGCCTCATTCCGATGGCGGCGCGCCTCGCCCAGCAGCACGTAGTGGTGGTGGCGTCGGTCCGGGACCCGCTGCTTGGTGTGATGCTCCAGGACAGGACGACGGCGGCCCAGGTGTTCCGCGCGGCGGCCGCGGAACGGGCCTTGCTCGAGCGGGAAGCCGTGAGTGCCCAGCTCCGTCAGTTCGGCGTCGAAGTGGTGGACGCCGAACCGCGCCAGCTGCCGCCGGCGCTGGCCGATGCCTATATCCGGCTCAAGGCTGCAGGGCGGCTGTGAGTGCCAGCCCGAATACAGAACCATCAGACCAAATGTCAGGAGCTCTCGTGAACGCCCCGATCTACCGTCAGGCGCTGGGCGCCGCCTTCTTCCGGCTGCAGCCGGAACTGCAGGAGTACTTTTCGCTCGCCCCGGGTTCCGGCAGCTTTGGCGTCGGCGAAGGCGTTTTCGAGGTGGTGGGCTGCCGGCAGCAGTGGCTGCGGCCGATGCTTCGGCTGACCGCCGGTGAGCAGGCCTTCTTCCCGGAGTACGGCGAGGGCGTGCCGTTCCGGATCGAAAACCATGCGCATCTCGATCCTTTCGGCCGCTCCAGCCTGACTGCCCGGCGCCAAATATTCTTCCCCGGCAGGACCAGGATCTTTCAGGACACCACCAGTGTGGAAGCGGGCGGTCCCGGTTCCCACGTCCCTGGCAACCAGGCCCGCCTGGTGGACTACGTGGGCCGGTACCGCCGGCTGGTGACGGACCTGAATCTTGACGTGACAGCGGAGGGTCGGTTGCGCGGAGTCTCTGAAGTATCCCGCCTGTTCCTTGGCCCGCTGCGGTTGCCGCTGCCGGCCGCCCTTGACGCGAAAGCGTATGCGGAGCAGTGGTGGGACCCGGACGCCGGGGAAACCGGACGGCACAGGATCCAGGTGAAGGTGATCCAGCCGCAGCTCGGCCTCGTCCTGGTTTATGCCGGCCACTTCGACTACCGCCTGGAACCCTATCCGTCCGGAAGTTCTTCAGCGGGTTTCCTGCCGGCGTATGCCAGGCCCGACCGCTGGGAGCGCCGAAGCTAAGGAAGCACCAGGCCGCCCACCCTGGCGCTGATCAGCCGAGCGCCAGCTGGTTCAGGCCGTCGGCAACCTGGGTCAGGCGGGTGAGGACCTCCGTCGCGGCGGCTGGTGACTGCCTTTCAAGGCCGCCCGACGGCGTGACCCGTAACGTGCCAAGCGACGCCAGCGGCAATCCAAGCTGCTGCCAGGGACGCCGGACAGATTCGACAACGTCGGATGCCTTCGGCACGCCGCCCGGCCCGTCAGCCTGCAGGGCTCCGGCCCAGAGCCGCTTGCCGGCTTCGACTGCCTCCGCGAGCTGTTCCCACTGCCGGGTGGTCAGGGCCCGCAGTGGAACCGCGATGGCGTCCGCGCCGGCAGCCACGATCCTTTCGAACGGGGCCTCGATCTCCGGCACCGCGATGGCGATCTCGGCGGCGCCGGCCTCGCGGAGGGCGTCAGCCACCACCCGCCAGAGCTCCGTGACCTCGTGTCCGGCGACGGAGCGCAGGGTCCGGTAGCCGCTGGAGGTGGGGATGGTGCCGGCGAGGACCGAGGCAATCTCCGGTTCGTCGAGCTGCACCACGAGCCTGGCCCCGGGAACGGCGGCGGACACCTTGGCCAGGTGCGCGCCAACCCCGGCGGCGAGGGAAGCAGCAATGTCGCGGCGTGCGCCATAGTCGATCAGGGCACGCTCGCCGTTATGGAGGTGCAGGCCGGCGGCCAGGCTCAGGGGGCCGCGCAGCTGGACCTTGAATTCGTCGCTCGCGTTGTCCTCTTCGCCGGCGATGTCGGCCAGCACATTGATGTCCGTGGAGAGGGCGGACCTTGCCCGGACCAGGTCACGCCCGGGCCGGTCAACGATCCGCCAGCCGTGCGGCTGGACGTCCACTGCCAGGTCCACCAGGAGTGAGGCGGTGCGGCCTATCGCGTCGGCGCCGACGCCACGGTCAGGCAGTTCGGCAAGAAAAGGAAGGTGCGGGCTGCCGAGCTCACCGCGGATGATGCGGGTGGCCTCCACCGGGTCCTGGCCCGGCCAGGGTCCCAGGGCGGTGGCGGTTACCTGGGCGGGCAGCTGGAAGTCTGGGTCCGGCACGGCTTAGGCGGTAAGCGTTGTGGAGGGGCTGGCCGACCCGTTGGCCGTTCCGCCGGCAGAGTTGTGGTCCTCGGCGATCGCCTCGTGGTGCCGGATCACCTCACCGATGATGAAGTTCAGGAACTTTTCCGCGAACGCGGGGTCCAGTTGCGCGTCCTCAGCGAGGCGTCGGAGCCGGGCAATCTGGGCGGTTTCACGGCCGGGGTCCCCCGCCGGAAGACGGTGCGCGGCCTTGAGGAAACCGACCTTCTGGGTCGCCTTGAACCGCTCCGCGAGAAGGTAGACGAGGGTTGCATCAATGTTGTCGATGCTTGACCGGATCGATAGCAGCTCCGCCATCACCGCAGGATCCACATGCCCGGCCAGGGAGCTGGCGGCAGGATTGTAGGAGTCGGAGTCAGGCAGATCATGGTTCAGCTCGGTCATGGTTCCAGTCTATGGGCACCGCAGGACTCCCTGCCCGTGTTAAGGATGCTGGCGGAGAATGTAAGTGTTCGCACATGCCGACAAGGAGGATGCACATGAGGATTGCAGTTCTTGGTACCGGGGTGGCGGGCAGAACCCTGGCGGGAAAACTCGTGGAGTCCGGTCACGACGTCGTGCTCGGGTCACGCACCGCCACGAACGAGGCCGCCGTGGCGTGGGCTGCGGAAGCGGGCCCGCGGGCCAAAGCCGCGACGTTCTTCGACGCCGCGGCGGAGGCCGAGGTGGTCATCAACGCCACGCCCGGCGCGGTATCGCTGGAGGTACTGGCTGCGGCCAGCACGAAGAACCTCGCCGGCAAGGTGCTGATCGATGTGGCCAACCCGCTGGACCATTCGGCCGGTTTCCCGCCGTCGCTCTCCATCTCGAACACCGACAGCCTCGCGGAAACCATCCAGCGTGCGTTTCCCGCGGCCCGCGTGGTGAAGGCACTGAACACCATGCGCGCCGATGTCATGGTGGCGCCGGACCGGCTGGCAGGCGGGGATCACGACGTGTTCATGGCCGGGGACGACGCGGAGGCCAAGGAAGTGGTGGCCGGGATCCTGCGGGAATTCGGCTGGCGGACTGAACACATCAGGGACCTTGGCCCGCTCGAGGCGGCGCGGGGCCTGGAGATGTGGCTGCCGCTGTGGCTGCGGATTTTCCTGAAGCAGGGGAACAGCGTGTTCAACATCAAGGTGGTCTCGGACTAGACCAGCGGAAACTGGCGTCCCCGCCCTCTGTGGAGGGCGGGGACGCCAGTTTGCCGGGCGGTTCCCGCCGTTCGTCTGGATGCCGAAAGTTCTAGATGCCCAGCAGGGCGCGGTGGTCCTCCCGGCGCTTGGCCTGCTCGGCCGGGTCCGGGACAGGCAGCGACGCGATCAGGCGCTTCGTGTAGTCATGCTGCGGAGAGCCCATGACGTGGTGGCCGATTCCCTGCTCAACGAGCTTCCCCTTGAACAGCACCCCGACCCAGTGCGACAACATGTCCACCACCGCCAGGTCGTGGCTGATGAACAGCGCCGCGAACCCGAACTCCTGCTGGATTTCCCGGAACAGTTCCAGTACTTTCGCCTGCACCGAAACGTCCAGTGCCGACGTCGGCTCATCGGCGATGAGCAGTTTCGGGTTCAGGATCAGCGCACGCGCCAGGGAGGCGCGCTGGCGCTGCCCTCCGGACAGCTCATGCGGAAAACGGTCAGCGTACGACGCCGGCAACTGGACTGACTCCAGCAGCTCACCCACGCGCTTGCGCGCCTGCGCCGGTGAAGGGTTGGTGTGGATGACCAGCGGTTCGGCGACGCAGTCGCCGATGGTCAGTTGCGGGTTGAAGGACGCTGCCGGGTCCTGGAAGACGAACCCGATTTCCTTGCGGAGCGGCTTGAAGGTCCGTTCCTTAAAGTTCAGCATCTCGTAGCCCAGGACGTTCAGGCTTCCGCCGGTGGTCCGGTTAAGGCCGGCAATGGCCCGGCCGATGGTGGTCTTCCCGGAGCCGGATTCGCCAACGAGTCCGAATACTTCGCCCTCGGATACCGTGAAGCTGACGCCGTCGACGGCCTTGAAGGCGGGACTGCCCAGCCGGCCGGGGTACTCGATGGTTAGGCCCTTGGCCTCCACCAGCACCTGCCCGCCCTGGTGCGCCCGCTCCGTCATTCCTTCGGAGGCCGAGTGCCGGCCAAGGTGCGGGACGGCGGCCAGCAGCTTCCGGGTGTAGTCCTGCCGCGGCTCGGCGAAGAGGGATTTCACGCTGGCTTCCTCCACGACATCGCCCTGGTACATCACCACGACGCGGTCGGCGAGGTCGGCCACGACGCCCATGTTGTGCGTGATCAGCACAATGGACGTCCCGTACTTGTCCCTCAGGTCCCGCAGGAGCTCCAGGATCTCCGCCTGCACCGTGACGTCCAGGGCGGTGGTGGGTTCGTCCGCCACGATCAGCCCCGGATTCAGGGCAAGCGCGGCGGCGATGACCACGCGCTGCTTCTGGCCGCCGGAGAACTGATGCGGGTAGTAGTTGACGCGCGTTTCAGGGTCCGGGATGCCCACCTTGCGGAGGGCCTCGACGGCCCGTGCCTTCGCCTCCTTGGCCGTGACGCGCTTCCCGCCGTCCCGACCCGCGTGGGCGAGGATCCCTTCGGCAATCTGCCAGCCGACGGTGAACACGGGATTCAGTGCTGTGGACGGCTCCTGGAAGACCATGGCCACATCCCGCCCCCGGATCTGGCGGAGCCTCCCCGGGCTGACGCTGATGACGTTGCTGCCGTTGATGACCACGGCGCCGGAGCTGATGGCGGTTTCCGGCAGCAGGCCCAGGATGGTCTTGGCCGTCACGGTTTTGCCGGAGCCGGATTCGCCGACGATGGCGAGCACTTCCCCCGCCTTCACTTCGAGGCTCACGTCCTTGACGGCGTGGACGTCCCCGGCGTCGGTGGCGAACGTGACTTTCAGATGGTCGATGCCCAGCACCGGTGCGGCGCCGGCGGCATGCCGGTCAGAAACAGATCCGATATTGATGGTCATGAGCTTCTCACATCTGCTGAAATGGCTGCCTGGGCCGCCACGGTCGAGGCCGGTCCGCCCTTGTTCCCGGCGCGCTTGCGCCCGCGGAGGCGGGGATCGTTGAGGTCGTTGATGCTCTCCCCCACCAGCGTCAGGCCAAGCACCGTCCAGACGATGGCAAGACCCGGGAACACGCCGGTCCACCAGATGCCCGAGGTGGTGTCCGCCAGCGCCTTGTTGAGGTCGAAGCCCCATTCGGCGGCGGACGAGGGCTCGATGCCGAATCCCAGGAAGCCCAGGCCTGCGAGCGTCAGGATCGCCTCGGAAGCATTCAGGGTGAAAATCAGCGGAAGGGTGCGGGTGGCATTCCGGTAGATGTGCCGGCCCATGATGCGGATGCTGGAGGCGCCCACCACTTTCGCCGATTCGACGAACGGTTCCGCCTTGAGCCTGATGGTCTCCGCCCTGATGACCCGGAAGTACTGCGGAATGAACACCACCGTGATGGAGATCGCCGCGGCGAGCACGCCGCCGAAGAGGCTGGACTCACCGCCGCTGATGACGATGGCCATGACGATGGCCACCAGCAGTGACGGGAATGCGTAGATTGCGTCTGCCACCACCACCAGGACACGGTCGAGCCAGCCACCGAGGTATCCGCTCACCAGGCCGAGGATGACGCCGGCGAAGATGGACAGCACCACGGCCACGACGATCACGAGGATGGCGGTCTGGGAGCCCCAGATGACCCGGGACAGGACATCATAGCCGCCCACGGTGGTGCCCAGCAGATGCTTTCCGCCCGGTGGCTGCTGCGTGGGAAAGCTGCCGTCGGCGTCCGAAAAGCTGTGCAAATCCGTAGGGGGCGAGGAGCGGGGCAAAAATTGCGGTCAGGAGGAACGTGCCGGTCAGGACGAGTCCGACGACGAGCATGCCCCGCTGGAGTCCGACGCTTTTGTTGTAGTGGGAAATGACGGGCAGCCGTTTGAGAAGCGGTGCCTTGTGGTGCATGGTGGCTTCCATTGGAGGGTTGGTGCTCATTGTCAGTACCTCACACGGGGATCGATCAGCGCGGCCACGATGTCCACGATGAAGTTGGTGATGGCGACGATGACGGCCAGGAGGACCACGATGCCCTGGACGGCCACGAAGTCGCGGGCCGTCAGGTAGTTGGCCAGCTGGAAGCCAAGCCCTTTCCACTCAAACGTTTTCTCCGTAAGCACGGCGCCGCCGAGCATCACCGCGATCTGCAGGCCCATGACGGTGATGATGGGGATCAGGGCAGGCTTGTAGGCGTGCTTGGTGACCAGCCGGAATTCACTGACGCCGCGCGAGCGGCCCGCCTCGATATAGTCGCGGCCCAGGGTGCCGATGAGATTGGTGCGAACCAGCCTGAGGAAGATGCCTGCAGTCAGCAGGCCAAGGGCAACCGCGGGCAGCACGGCATGTGCCATCACGTCGCCGAGGGCGGCCATGTTGCCGCTTCTGAGCGCGTCCAGCCAGTAAATTCCGGACGGCGCCTGGAGCCCTGTAAGGGCAAGTTCGCTGGAAGTTTTAGCCCGACCCGCCACGGGCAGCCAGCCCAGCCACACGGCGAAAGTCAGCTTCAGCAGCAGCCCGGCAAAAAATACGGGTGTGGCGTAGCAGAGAATGGCAAAGACGCGCAGTACCGCGTCCGGTGCGTGGTCCCTGCGGTGGGCGGCGATCATCCCGAAGGGAATGCCGACCAAAAGTGCGACGATGAGCGCGTTGACCGTAAGTTCGAGCGTGGCAGCACCGTAGGTTGCCAGCATCTCAGTGACCTGGCGGTTGTCAGAGAGGGTGGTGCCGAAATTGCCGGTCACCAGCTGGCCCAGGTATTCGAAATACTGGACGGGAAGCGGGCGGTCGTATCCGGCGTCGTGAATCCGCTGTTGCAGCTGGTCCGGAGGCAGGCGGCCGCCCATGGCCGCCGTGATGGGGTCGCCGGTGATCCTCATGAGGAAGAACACCATGGTGACCAGGATGAAGATGGTTGGAAAGATCAGGAGGAACCTGATCAGGATGTATTGGCCCAGTCCCCCGCCGGACTTCTTTTTCTTTGTCGGCAAAAGGCCGTCTGCGTCGCTTGGCGGCGCCTCAATGAGAGTTGTCATTACTGCCTGATTCTGTGTTTCCGGGTCCGTCACGGATCCGGAATCGGCTGTTCACCGGCCAGCCAAGGAGGCGGAACGCCTGAAGGCGTCCCGCCTCCTTGGCTGGTCAGGACCTGATGGGGTGGAGTCCTACTTGGAGATCACTCCGAGGCGGGTCTTGAATGACGGGTCCAGCGTCTGTTCCACGCCCTTGATATCCGCGCCGGCCACCATCAGCTGCGCGCCCTGCAGCAGCGGCAGCGTGGAAAGGTCCTTGGCCACGGCCGTCTGCGCGTCGCCGAGGAACTTTTCGCGCTCGGCCTTGTCAGCCGTGACAAGTTGCTTCTTGATGATGTCAGTGACCGCCGGGTTCTCGTAGTGGTTCTTGAGGAAGTTGCCCGGGATAAAGAACGGCGTGAGGTAGTTGTCCGCGTCGGAGTAGTCCGGGAACCAGCCAAGCTGATAGACGGGGTAGGCGTCCGCGGTGCGTGCCTTGGAGTACGTCACCCACTCCGTGGACTGCAGGTCCACCTTGAAGAGACCCGACTTTTCCAGCTGTTCTTTGATCATGGCGTATTCATCGCCGGAGGACTTGCCGTAGTGGTCCGGGTTGTACTGCAGTTTGATGTTGACCGTGCCCGTGATGCCGGCGTCGGCGAACGCCTTCTTGGCCTTGTCCAGGTCAGGCCTGCCGTTGCCGTCGCCGTACATCTCCTTGAGGGGTTGCGCTGCACCTGGCACTCCATCCGGAACAACCGAGAACGCAGGAAGGTAAGTGCCTTTGTAGACCTGGGTTGCGATGGCGTCCCGGTCCACAATGTCGGCCATGGCCTGGCGGACGGCGAGCGCCTTCTTGGCGTCGGCGTCGGCCGTCTTCGCACCGAAGGGCATGGTGTCGAAATTGAAGACGATGTAGCGCAGTTCGCCGCCGGGGCCCTTGTGCACCTTGACCTTCGAGTCCTTTTCAAGGTCCGCGGCGTCGGTGGCTGTCAGGCTCCGGCCGGCAACGTCGATGTTGCCCTGCTGCACGTCCAGCTTCAGGTTGTTGGAGTCGGCGTAGTACTTGATGTTGGCGCCGTCGTTGGCGGGCTTGCCGAGCACGCCGTTGTAGTCCGGGTTGGCCTTGAGGCTGACGAGCTCGTTCTTCTTGTAGCTCTCGATCGTGTACTGGCCCGCGAAGGGCTTGCCCTTGACGATCTCGTCATCGCTCATGATCTTGTTCGCCGGGAAGACTTCTTCGTCGATGATGGGACCGGTGTTGGTACCGAGGACGCTCGGGAACACCTGGTCGTTCGCCGCCTTGAGCGTAAAGACGACTGTGGAATCGTTCTGGACTGCCACCGATTTCAGATTTGCGAGCAGTGACGCGGGTCCGTTGGGGTCCGCGATTTTGACGACGCGGTCGATGGAGAATTTGACGTCGGAGGAGGTCAGCGCGTGGCCGTTGGCGAACTTGAGGCCCGGCTTAAGCTTCACGGTGTATTCCGTGGGGCTCGTGAAGGAGGCGGATTCCGCGATGTCCGGGCTGGCCTCGGCTGATCCGGGCTTGGAGTTCATGAGGAACGGATAGACCTGGTTCATCACCATGAACGAGCCGGCGTCGTAGGAGCCGGCGGGGTCCAGGGTGACAACTTTGTCCGTGGTCCCGTAGGTGATGGTCCCTCCGCCGGCGCCGCCGGTGGACGTTCCCCGCCGCCGGACGGGCCGGTGCAGGCTGTGAGTGCGAAAGCGGAAACGCCTGCCAGCGCGATAGCGCTCTTCAAGGCCCTCTGATTCATTGCCATCTGTGAACTTTCTGTTCGATGAGTACGCGCGGGGTGCCCGATCCGACTCGTGTGCGGGCAGCCCGCTGATGCCTCTGATTCAACCAGAAGGTTGCCTGGTGAAACATTGCATCGTGTGAGTTGAGACACAAAATTTACCAGAATGGACTGCGGTCCGCTGACCGAACGGTCGGAAACCGGTAGATGGCAACAAAAAACGGCCGGCGGAAATCCGCCGGCCGCTCTCACTCCGGAAACCGGAGCACGGTCAAAGTTGCGCCCGCTGCAGGGACCGCGCAGCGTCGATGGTCGCCTGGCCGAGGACCCTGCTGCCCTGGTAGAGCACCACGGTCTGGCCCGGAGAAACACCGCGTAGCGGGTCCGTCAGGGTCACCACAAGAGTGTCCCGCGCAATTCCGGCGTCGTCGGCAACCCGCTCAACGCGCGCAATGGCAGGAACGGGGTCGCCGTGTGCGCGCACCTGCGCATGGCAGTCAAAGTCGGCGCCCGAGTCAACCTCACCGATGGGCAGGCCGGCCCAGGAAACCTTGATGCCGCGGATCTCGTCGATGGCCAGCAGGGCCTCGGGACCAACCACCACCTTGTTTTCCTTCGGCCGGATCTCCAGCACGAACCGCGGCTTGCCGTCCGCGGCGGGCCGGCCAAGCTTCAGCCCCCGCCGCTGCCCGACGGTGAACGCGTTCGCTCCAGGGTGTTCGCCCACCTTGGCGCCGGTCTCGTCGACGATGTCGCCCGTGGTCATGTCGATCTTTTCCGCGAGCCACCCGGCGGTGTCACCGTCCGGGATGAAGCAGATGTCGTGGCTGTCCGGCTTGTTGGCCACTGACAGTCCGCGCCGGTCAGCCTCTGCGCGGACCTCAGCCTTCGACGGGGTGTCCGCGAGCGGGAACATGGAGTGCTTCAGCTGCTCATGGGTGAGCACGCCCAGGACGTAGCTCTGGTCCTTCGCCCAGTCGGCGGCACGGTGCAGCTCGCGGTTTCCGTCGGCGTCCTCGATCACCTTCGCGTAGTGGCCCGTGCACACGGCATCGAACCCGAGGGCGATCGCTTTTTCCAGCAGGGCGGCAAATTTGATGCGCTCGTTGCAGCGCATGCAGGGGTTGGGGGTGCGGCCGGCGGCGTACTCGTCGATGAAGTCCTGGACCACATCTTTCTTGAACCGCTCGGAGAAGTCCCACACGTAGTAGGGAATCCCCAGGACGTCGCAGGCCCGCCAGGCATCGCGGGAATCCTCAATGGTGCAGCAGCCCCTGCTGCCGGTGCGCAGGGTGCCCGGCATCCTCGACAGCGCGAGGTGAACGCCAACGACGTCGTGCCCTGCCTCGACGGCGCGGGCGGCGGCAACGGCGGAGTCGACTCCGCCGCTCATAGCTGCTAGAACTCGCATTATGGCTTTCTGTTGGTTTGGGACCAATGACGCACGGGTTGCCGGACTATTCTACTTGCTGCCGGAATCAAGGCCTAAATTTCCTTGACGGTTCGGGCCCGCCCTTCTAAAGTCACGAGTATCATTTTTAGAACGCGGGCCGCTGGCCTGCCGGGCGAATCGAGTAGCCATGCACCCTGAAAGCATCATCATCGCCGGCGCCGGGCTGGCCGGAGCGACGGCGGCCCGCACCCTGCGCGCCGAAGGGTACGCCGGGAACATCACCATCGCAGGGACCGAGCCGCACCCGCCCTATCTCCGGCCGCCGCTGTCCAAGGAATACCTGCTCGGTAAAGCCGGCGAGGACGCCGTCGAGATCGCACCGGAGGTCTGGTACGCGGACAACAACGTCAGCCTTCGGCTGAACACCCCGGTGGCGTCGGTCGATCCGGCCGCGCACACTGTCCGCTTCGCCGACGGGACGGTTCAGGGATACGGGGCACTGCTGCTGGCGCCCGGCGCAACGCCCCGGACGCTCCCGCTGAAGGGCGCGGAACTCGACGGCGTCAGCACCTTCCGCACGCTCGATGACAGCCGCCGCCTGCGGGAACAGCTGTCGCCAGGTGGACGGACCGTTGTGCTCATCGGTTCCGGCTGGATCGGAATGGAACTGGCCGCGGCGGCGAGCACCTACGGCAACCGGGTCACGCTGCTCGGGCTTGAGGACATCCCGCTTGCCGCGGCGATCGGCCCGGAGCTGGGCAGCTTTTTCCGTACCCTGCACGAGGACAACGGAGTCCGCTTCCGGCTACCCGCCTCCGCCAGCGAAATCACCGGACAGAACGGACGGGTGAAGGGCGTGCTGACCGACACCGGCGAACTCCTGCCCGCCGACATCGTGGTGATCGCCGTCGGAGTGGTACCGGAAACTGCACTCGCCACCGCGGCCGGGCTGGAGGTCCGCAACGGTATCCTCACGGACGCTTCGCTTCGCACGAGCGCCCCGGATATTTTTGCCGCAGGGGATGCCGCCAATGCACTGCATCCGTTCACCGGCGAGCACCACCGCAGCGAACACTGGTCCAACGCGCTCAACGGCGGCAAGGTGGCGGCCAAAGCCATGCTCGGCCAGGACGTTGCCCTGGACACAGTCCCCTACTTCTACACCGACCAGTTCGACGTCAGCATGGAGTACTCGGGCTTCCCGTCCCTCGCAGCAAAGGCAGCTCCGGTCATCCGCGGCTCGCTGGACAGCAAGGAGTTTGTGGCGTTCTGGCAGCAGGACGGGCGGGTCGTGGCCGGCATGAGCGTCAACTGGCCGAGGTCCGTCAAGCCAAGTGCCCAAAAGACCATCAAGACGCTCATCACCGGCCGGACCGCTGTGCCTGCCGAACGGCTGGCGGACGAGACGGTTCCGCTCGACCAGCTGGTGCCGGAAGCCAGCTGATGCCGGATCAGAGGATGCCCGAACCCTGCCGGGCAACGGTGGCAGCCGTCTGAATGGACGATTCATGACCGGCCATCCCGGCCTGCCGCGCCCGGGCGTAAGCACCGGGCAGGGCCGCGAGGAGTGCGTCGACGTCCGCTTCAGTCGAAGGATGCCCCAGGGTGAAGCGCTGTGCACCGCGCGCCGTTTCCTCGTTCAGGCCCATGGCAAGGAGGACATGCGACGGACGCGGAACACCTGCCGTGCACGCCGAGCCAGTGGACGATTCGACGCCGGCGAGGTCCAGGAGGAACAGCAGGGAGTCGCCCTCGCAGCCGGGAAAGGTGAAGTGGGCATTGCCGGGCAGCCGCCCGTCGCCCTCCGCGCCCCGCAACACCGCTGCCGGAACTGCGTCACGGACCCCTGTGATGAGCCGGTCGCGCAGCCCGGAAAGCCTCGCCGCCTCGGCTTCGAGGTTCTTCGCGGCCGAGTCGGCAGCGGCGGCGAAGGCCGCGATGGATGCCGTGTCCAGCGTTCCCGAGCGGACGTCGCGCTCCTGTCCGCCGCCGTGCTGTACCGGCGTGAGCTTCACCGACCTCCCCAGGATTAGCGCCCCGACGCCGACCGGCCCGCCAATCTTGTGCCCTGAGATGGACATGGCATCCAGCCCGGAGGCACGGTAATCCACGGGGACAGAGCCAAACGCCTGCACCGCGTCCGAATGCACCGGGACGCCGGCGGCGTGCGCGAGCTCCACCACCCGGTGGATGGGTTGGATGCTGCCCACCTCGTTGTTGGCCCACATGACCGTCACCAGGGCAATGGACTCGGGGTCACGCGCGAGTTCTGCCTGCAGCGCTTCGAGGTCCAGCACGCCGTCCTGGCTGACGGGCAGCCAGGACATTTCCGCCCCTTCGTGGCGCTCCAGCCACTCCACGGTGTCCAGCACGGCATGGTGCTCGACGGCGGAGCACAGAATCCGCCGCCGGCGCGGGTTTTCCGCCAGCCGGGACCAGTACAGGCCCTTGACGGCGAGGTTGTCCGCTTCGGTGCCGCCCGAGGTGAAGATGACCTCCGAGGGATGGGCGCCTGCCGCGGCGGCAAGGGTTTCCCGCGCGTCCTCCACGGAGCGTCTCGCCCGGCGGCCAGAGCCATGGAGGGACGAGGGGTTCCCGGTCCGGGACAGCTCGCGCGTCAGTGCAGCCAGGGCTTCGGCGGCGATGGGCGTGGTGGCGGCATGGTCCAGGTAAACAGGCACGCTTAAAATTCTAGACGCCGCCGCGTTTCAGCCGTCTCAGGGCCTTATCCTGGCGCAGCAGCGCCCGGCCGTCCGGTCCTCCACCACTTTCTCCTCCGGCACCCCGCAGGCAGCCGCCGCGCCACTCAAAAACGCCCCGTTCATGGCACACACCACGTCCGCGTGCCCGTCAGCGAGTCGGTGGAAGGGGCAGTTCATCAGGACGGTGCCGCCATCCGCGTCCTGTTCGGGCATATAGCCAATGCGCCCCAGCACCTCATCCAGGGATGATCCGCTTCCACCCAGGGCATGGCCACGGGAGTAGGACGCGTCAGCCAGTGCCTCATGCACCCCTCCCCCGCCGGCCATGGAGGATTCAATCGCGGTGGCCATCAGCTCACCGGCCAGGTCGTAGCTCCGGTCCGGTACCGACGCACCCACTTCTTCCAGCGCCGGGCGGTACAGCTTCGCGGGGCGGCCCGACCCCGGGCCGGCCTTTCCGCCGAGCTTGCGGAACTCGACGGCGAGCAATCCGTCGCGGACCAGCCTGTCCAGGTGGAAGGAGGCCGTAGACCTGGGCATGGCCAGCGCAGCAGCAGCGTCGTCCCGCCCCACCGCGGACGGCTGCCCGGTGACGTACTCAAAAAGGCGCCGCCGGCTGGCGTCGCCCAGCGAGGCCAGGGCCGCCAGGCGGCCCGTCCACGAAAGAGCTGGCTTGGATTCGCGGTTCTCAGCTGGACTGCTCATGGGTCCAGCGTAACTCTAAAATCAAGATCCGTTGCTAAAGAGGGATCGGCGGTTCTAAAATCAAGTTATCTACTTTTAGAAAGGAGTTTGCCATGAAAACTACGGCACTCAAGGAGTCCGCAAGTCCGCGAACGCTCGGAGCGGATCCCGCCCGCCAGTCGTTCCTGCTACTGCGCACCGTATTCACCGTCGCCCCCGTCCTGTTCGGCCTGGACAAGTTCACCAACCTCCTGACCGACTGGACCGGCTACCTCGCACCGATAGTTCCGGATACCTTGCACCTGCCGGGGCAGACGGTGATGTACGCCGTCGGCGTCGTCGAGATCATCGCGGGAATCCTGGTAGCCGTGCGGCCGCGGATCGGGTCGCTCGTCGTGGCTGGCTGGCTCCTGGGGATCATCGTGAACCTGCTCATCCTCGGGGCCTATTACGACGTCGCCCTGCGCGACTTCGGCCTGTTCGTGGGTGCGCTGGCCCTCAATCGGCTGGCCACCGCCGCAGCGGCTCATCAGCCCGGCGGAACCACCGTCAGCCACTGAGTAATGTCTGCCCGGGCGGCGGCGAGCGCCGCCGCCGTCGGGCACGATGCCGACACATACACGGACGAGCCGGCCGTACCGAAAACCCGGGCCAGCACCGCGGTGGCCCGGCCGGCTTTCTGACCTGCTGGCTTGGCGGCGCGTTCCAGAACCAGTACGTCCACGGCCGGCCCCGGCTTGCCCCGCTCACCGCCCCACCGCAGCGACGCCGGCTTCAAATAAGTGGGCAGGACAGTGGGGTCCAGATAGGCAAACAGCGCCGCCGTCGATGCCCTGTCATCAGCCGCCACCAGGGGCCACTGGTTCTGGCGCACCTCGGCCGCCGCCTGGCAGCCGTCGGATTTTTGATAGCGGCTGGCGCCACCGGCGTTACTGACCACCTGTTTCCATTGGGGCGCTTTGGCCAGGTCCTCCGTCAGCCCGACGGGAACCCCGTGTGCCAGCGTGGCCCCTGCCGCGAACGGCATGTCGCGGGCGGCCACGGCACCGGCATCGTGTCCGGGGGTAATAGTCGGCGTGCCCGGTCCGCTGCTGACAGGCCGGCTACTCGGAGCAGCCGGATCCGGCACACCCACACTGCAACCGCCGAGAAGGGCAGCGGCCGCGGCGGCTGCCAGCACCACGTGCATGCGCCGGGCATCACCGCGACCTGTCCGAACTCCCATTCCAAAAAGTCTAGACGCCCTGCGTTCCCCCAGCGTTTCCACCGGCGGGAACCCGTAACCCTGCTGCGGTCGTTGTTCCAGAAGACCGCCAAGACCGGCTTATATGCTTGGCACACCGGACCGCGCATGCACGCCGGCAACAACGACTTAAGGACCATGCTTGACCAAGGGCAGCAGTTCCCACTACGAAGTGCTCCGCGTGGCGGTGACCGCGACGGAACGCGAGATCAAGGTGGCCTACCGCAAGGCTGCCCGCGTTTCGCATCCCGATCACGGCGGCGACGCCGCGGCGTTCCGGCAGGTGACCCTTGCATATGAGACGCTCATCGATCCCCAGCGGCGGGCCGCTTATGACCGCTCCTACGCGGCCGGCCCGCGCCGGAGCCGAGCAGATGGCGACGAAGCGCACTTCGACGCCCCGGCCGCCGGCAGCCACGCTTCAGCGACCATCCACAAGCCGGGAACGCCCAGGAACACCTCCGGCGATGCCCCTGTCTATGTGCCGCCCTTTGACACGCCGGGCGCCGTTCCGCTGCTCCCGCAGGAGCTGGCCAGCCAGCAGGTCCACGGCATGCCCAGGAAGCGCGGCATCTTCGGCGCTGAAGCCAGGATCCAGCGCGAGCTGCGCACGGTACAGCTGATCAGCAGGCAGGTCCTGCCGGCGATCCCTGCGGCGCGCCTGATCAACGGGCTGCAGTCCCCGGCGGACAACAGCCACATTGACCACGCGCTGCTCTCGGGCTACCGGCTTGCGCTGATCGGGTCCATGCTGCTGCCCAAGGGGGCCTACGCCTGGGACGGGAACACGCTCAATCACGGCGGCAGGTCGGTCGCCCCGCCGCAGCTGGCCCACGTGGTCTGGCAGATGCAGGACATTTTTCCCGAGCTCAACGTGACCGGGTGGACCGTGGTCCACAGCCCGGACGGCAACCTCCACGAACCCGTCATCGACCGCCACCGCCGCTCCCGCGGCGGCTCCGAGGTGGTGCAGGTGGTCAACGCCGCCGGGCTGGCCCGCGGGCTCGAGGATTTCCTGTCCTCCGGTCCTGCGCCGAACACGGTCAATGTCCAGGTGCTCGCCAGGCTGCTCAGGGGCATGCACTAAAGCCACGCACTGAGGTCCAACCCGAGGAGTGCCCGATTTTCCGACGCTAGGATTGAACCGTGTTCCGCATCCTCTTCCACACGCCCGAAATTCCCGGCAATACGGGCAACGCCATCCGTCTCGCCGCCATCACCGGCGCCGAACTCCACCTCGTGGAGCCTTTGGGCTTCGACTTCTCCGATGCCAAGCTCCGCCGTGCCGGCCTGGACTACCACGACCTTGCAGTGGTCACGGTCCATGCCAGCATCGAGGCCGCCTGGGAGGCCCTGCAGCCGGAGCGCGTCTTCGCCTTCACCTCCGACGGCGAGGTGTCCTACACGGACATCGCCTACAGGCCCGGCGATGTCCTGCTGTTCGGCCCGGAGTCGGTGGGCCTGCCGGACGACGTGAAGCGTGATCCCCACGTCACGTCCCGGGTCCGCCTGCCCATGCTGCCGTCGCTGCGATCTCTGAACCTGGCAAACGCGGCATCCATCGCCGTCTACGAGGCCTGGCGCCAGCAGGGTTTCACCGGCGCACAGCTCTGAGCGCAGCCCACGCGCACGGGCACCCATCCAAAGCCGGTGCCGCACCGAATCCCTCCTGAGCACGTCCAAAGGGCGCGCACATCCACAGGGCGTAAGGAGCGGCAGGTGAAAACACTCCAACCGGGCAACGCGGCGTTCCTTTTTGCCCGGCATGATGCTGCCATAACCCAAACCCGTGTGCAGCACCCGCCGGCAGGCAACCTATGCTTGAGGGTGATGGAAACTCCCAACGCGCCGAACTTTGACGCCCCCGCGCCGCCCGGCACCGCCGTCGACCTTAACCAGCAGCTGGCACAGCTGCTGGAGCGGATTGCCGACGGCGACCAGGCGTCCTTCGCCGAGTTCTACCGGCTGACGTCGCGGCGGGTGTTCGGCATGGCGCGCCGGGTGCTGATCGACCCGGAGCTCAGCGAGGACACCACACAGGAGGTCTTCCTGCAGGTCTGGCAAAACGCCGCCAGGTTCCATCCGGCGAGCGGAAGTCCGCTGGCCTGGCTCATGACCATCTCGCACCGCAGGGCCGTGGACAAGGTCCGGTCCTCGCAGTCCGCGAGCGACCGTGAGGCCAGGTACGGCGCCAACAGCCAGGACATCGACCATGACTCGGTGTCAGACGAGGTGGACAGCCGGCTGGAGGCCGAAGCCGTGGTGCGCTGCCTGGAGACCCTGACCGAGACTCAGCAGGAATCCGTCCGGCTCGCCTATTACGGCGGCCTCACCTACCGCGAAGTGGCTGAAAAGCTGAACGCGGCCATTCCGACCATTAAGTCCCGCATCCGCGACGGACTGATCCGACTCAAGACCTGCCTGGGGGTGAGCTGACAATGACCGATACGAATGATTCCCGCGGGCGCCAGCTGCCCAGGGCATTTGCTGCCGATATTTCCACCGACCTTGCGGCGGGCCGGGCAGTGGAACTCGCCGAAATTTACGCCCTGGACGCCATCAGCGACGCTGAGCGGGAGGCCATCGACGCCTACGTCAGCGGCGCTCCCGAGGCTGAACGCCAGTCCTTCAACGACCGTGTCCGCCAGGCCAGGGAGACTCTGGCCATGTCCTTTACGGCCGAGGAGGAGCCTCCTGCGGACCTGTTCGCCCGGATCGCCGCGCAGCTCCCCGCTGCTGCCCCGGCGGCGGGGCCGGCCAGGGCACATGCCGCTACGGCGGAAACCATCGTCGCCGGTGCGTCGGCTGCCCCGCCTGCGGCTGAGCCGGCCGCCGCTGCAGACGAACTTTCCGCGGCACGCCAGCGCCGTGAAGTACGACGCCGGACGTCCGGGCTCCGTAACTGGCTGATCGGTGTTGCGGCTGCTGCCGTGATCGCGCTGGGCGGTGTCGGGGTCGGGGCCTACGTGGCCAACCAGAACGATCCCTTCAACCAGGTCATCGAAGCACAGGACGCGCGGCAGGCGACTGTCGACGTCAATGGCGGAGGGACGGCGACGGTTTCGATCTCACCGTCGCATGATGCGCTGGTGGTGCGGATGAAGGATGTGCCGCCGCCGCCCGCGGGCAAGGTCTACCAGATGTGGCTGATTCCCAAGGACGGCTCCACCCCCGTCTCGCAGGGCCTGATGGATGCGGAGGCATTGTCGAAGCCGGCCCTGGTCAAGGGCATCGGCTCCGCGGCCTCGCTCGGCATCACGGTCGAGCCCGTCGGCGGATCGGCGACCCCGACGCTTCCCACCGTGGCTGCCGCACCGCTGAACACCTGACGCTCGGCATCGGACGCTTGACGTTGACGTTGCGTCAACTTCTACGCTGGAGGCATGAAACAGGAAGAACTCCGGAGCTGGTCCATCGCCGAACTGGCGAAGCTGAGCAGGGTCTCGTCCAGGACCCTCCGGCATTACGACCAGGTGGGGTTGCTGCCGCCTGCCTACACCGGGCACAACCGCTACCGCTACTACACGCAGCCTGAACTGCTGCGTCTTCAGCGGATCCTGCTTCTCCGCGAACTTGGCCTTGGTCTGGAAACCATAGGCCAGGTTCTGGACGGCCAGGCAGACCAACTGGATGCACTGAGCGTGCACCGGAAATGGCTGCTGGCCGAGCGCGACCGCCTGGACCGCATGGCCAGGACCGTCGGCGCCACCATATCGGCACTGCAGCGAGGAGACGCCATGTCAGGCGAGGAAATTTTCAAGGACTTTCACACCAACCCCTACGAGGAGGAGGCCCGCCAGCGGTGGGGCGATAAGGCAGTCGAGGACAGCAAGGCGCGGCACGCCGCCCTCAGCGCGGCGGACAAGGAAGCCTTTTTGGCCGAGTCCGGGGCGATCAACGAGGAGCTGGCCCGGTGCCTGGACGCCGGTCTGCCGGCGGACGACGCCCGCGTGCAGGCCGCCGTCGAACGCCATTACCGGTGGATCTGCGTCAGCTGGACGCCGGATGCCGACAGCTACGTGGGACTGGGCCGGATGTACGTGGAGGACCCGCGGTTCACCGCCTTCTACGACAAGAGCCGCGCAGGCCTCGCCTCCTATCTGCTGGAGGGGATCAAGGTCTACGCGGCGTCGCAGCTCCGCCCGGCCGCCGGCTGACACCCAGGTAAGAGGGCAGGCTAGAAGCCGGCGATCGTCCCGGGCCCATTGACCATGACCACGTGGAACGCCTCGGCGCTCCGGCCGGTGGGGAGGCCGGAGCGTTCGGCGTTCGCCTGCAGGCCGCGCCTGACGGTGGCCTCCATGGCCTCGGCGTCGGGATGCTGGCTGACGTGGACGTGGATCGCCTCGAGCTTGCTTTCCACATGGTCCGTGACGTCCACAAAGTGGTTCTCGCGCTCCTCCGGACCGGCGTAGAGCCACAGCCACGGAAGTTTGAAGGCCTCGAGGCCGGCCTCGGCAAGGTCAGGGTACGCGAACGGGTTTTCCACTGCAGGGTAGATGGCACGGGTCACCGCCTCCCCCACGGCCAGGTGGTCCGGATGGCTCTTCTGGATGCGCTTCCAGTTGCGCTCCGGATGCATGGAAAGCACGACGTCGGGCCGGAGTTCACGGATCAGCTTCACCACTCCGCGCATCACCTCATGGTTCGGTTCAAGGTATCCGTCCCGCTGGTGCAGGTAGTGGATGTCCGTGACGCCGACGAGGGCCGCGGCGCGCTCCTGCTCGGCCGCCCGGAGGGCGATGATCTCGGCGCGCTGCGCAGGGTCGAAGCCGCCCGCGTCGCCGTCGGTCATGATGCAGTAGCTGACCTGGACGCCGGCCGCCGTCCACGCGGCGATGGTGCCGGCGGCGCCGAAATCGATGTCGTCGGGATGTGCCGAGAAACAGAGCACCCGCTCAATCCGGTGCTGTTCCGGATTGAACGGGCTCTGCGCTGGTGCAGCGTTGGGGGTCAAGGCTTCAGCCCTTGCGCTTCTTGATCTCTTCAGTCGCCTGCGGCAGCACCTGGAAAAGATCGCCGATGATGCCGAAGTCCGCGATTTCGAACACGGGCGATTCCGCGTCCTTGTTCACGGCAACGATCACCTTGGCGGTCTGCATGCCCGCCTTCTGCTGGATGGCGCCGGAGATGCCGGCCGAGATGTACAGCTGCGGCGAGACGGTCTTGCCGGTCTGGCCGACCTGGGCGTCGTGGTTGATCCAGCCGGCGTCGGTTGCCGCGCGGGAGGCGCCCACGGCCGCACCCAGGGCGTCAGCCAGTTCCTCCACGGGGCCGAAGTCGCCGTCAAGGCCGCGTCCGCCGGCCACCACGATGCGTGCGTCCGTGAGGTCAGGGCGGCCGCTGGCGACCTTCTGTTCCCGGGAGGTGATGCGGGCCGCCGCGGCGGTTGCGTCGGCGGGGACATCAACAGTGAGCGTTTCGGGTGCGCCGGGAGCCGTCGCGGGTTCGGGGTCCACGGTGTTGGCCTTCACGGACAGCACGGTGACCGCAGTCGTCGCCTTCGCCGTTGTGGTGTACGAGCCGGCCAGCACCGACTTGTGGGCGGTGCCGTCGGCGTCGACCGCGACGACGTCGGTGATGACGCCGGCGCTCAGCCGGATGCCGAGCCTGGCCGCGATTTCCTTGCCCTCAGGCGAGTTCTCAAGCAGGACGGTGGTGGCACCGGACTTGTCCGCTACGGCAGCCAGAAAGGCGGCCTTCGGCGCGACAAGGTAATCGTCAAGGTCCGCTGCGGACGGACGGAAGACGGCGGCAGCACCGTAGGCGCCCAGGGTGCCGGCGGCGTCGTCGGACAGTTCGCCGTTGACCGCCACGGCAGTCTCTCCGAGGGAGCGGGCGATGGTGAGGAGTTCCAGGCTGCTCTTCTTGAGAGCCTGCCCGGGGTTGTCAATGAATACCAGTACGTTTGCCATGTTGTGGAGTCCCCTTAGAGCAGCTTCTGGGCGGCGAGGAAGTCAACCAGCTTGATGCCGGCGTCGCCTTCGTCCGTGATGATGGTGCCGGCAGTGCGGGGCGGGCGTTCCTCCGCCGCCGTCACGCGGGTCCAGGATCCAGCGTGGCCTACCTGGGAGGATTCCACTCCGATGTCAGCCAGGGACAGGGTGGTGATGCTCTTACGCTTGGCCGCGATGATGCCCTTGAAGTTCGGGTAGCGCGGCTCGTTGATCTGGTCCGTCACGGAAACCACTGCAGGCAGCGAGGCCTCAACCGTCTCCGAGTGGGTGTCCGCATCACGGCGTGCCGAGACACGTCCGCCGTCGACGTCGAGGGAGGAGGCGAACGTAACCTGCGGAAGACCCAGGCGCTCGGCCAGCTGCGCGGGCACCAGGGAGGTCTCGCCGTCGGTGGAGGCCATGCCGGTCAGCACGAGGTCCACGGGGGCGTCCGCGCCGAGGTGGCGGACGGCGGCTGCGAGCGCCAGGGAGGTTGCCGCAGCGTCCGAGCCGGCGAGGGCCGCGTCGGTGAGGTGCACACCCTCGGTGGCACCGATCTGCAGGGACTTTTTGATGGCGTTGACGGCGCCGGCCGGTCCCATGCTCAACGCGATGACCTTGTTGCCGGCCTTGGCACCGCCGCGGGCTTCGGCCAGCTGCAGCGCGGCCTCCAGGGCGTACTCATCCAGTTCAGACAGGATGCTTTCGTCGCGGTCCGTGGTGTGGCCCTCGCCGCTGAGGTGCCGGTCGAACTGGGCGTCCGGCACATGCTTGACCAGGACGACGATCTTCAATGTCTCTTCCACTGTGTTTACAGCAGCCTTCCGTGCTTGTGGATAGCCAGCCGGGTGAGGTCGTGGCCGTGGAACGCCCGGGATACGGGTAGCTCCTAGCTAACCATATTGGGCCCGTCGTATGACGTCCCGTTAACGCCTGTGTCAAAGGCCTGCGTCAGAAGCAGGCACAACGACGGCGGGCCGCACCCCGAGGTGCGGCCCGCCGTCGTGCTTGGCGCAGTTACTGCTCTGCTGCCTATTGCTCTGCTGCTGCGCCGAGCGTGACGTCCAGCTGCTGCTCACGGTTGTTGCGCAGGACCGTGATCTTCACCGACGAGCCGGATGGCTGCTCGCGGACGGCTGCGGTCAGCTGGTTCGGGTCACTGATCGCAAGGTCGTTGAAGCGCGTCACCACGTCGCCCGCTTTGATCCCTGCCTTGGCCGCCGCGGAGCCCTGCTCCACCGAGGCCACATCGGCACCCGTCGAGAAGCCGGCGTCCGAGGACGACTTCGCCTGGACACTCACGCCGAGCTGGCCGTGCGTGGCCTTTCCGTTGTCGATGATTTCCTGCGCCACGCGCCTTGCACTGTTGATCGGGATGCTGAAGCCCACGCCGATGTTGCCTGTTCCGCTTGCAGCGGAGCCGCCGCCGGCGGAGGCGATCGCGACGTTGACGCCGATCACTTCACCCTTGCTGTTCACCAGGGCACCACCGGAGTTGCCGGGGTTGATGGCCGCATCCGTCTGGATGACGTTGATGGCGATCGATCCCTTGCTGGCCGAGCTCTGCCCCTGCCCCTGGCCCGGAGGAGCGAATTCGAAGCCCTGGTCGCCGCCCTGGGAGTTATCCGTACCCTGCTTCGGAGCTGCCGAGGACGCAACGCTGATGGTCCTGTTCAGCGTGGAAACGATGCCGTCCGTCACCGTGCCGGTGAGGCCCAGCGGCGAACCGATGGCAACGGCCGTGTCCCCGACGTTCAGCTTGCTGGAATCACCCAGGGCTGCCGGCGTGAGCCCGGACGGGTTGTCCACCTTGATCACCGCGAGGTCGGAGAGCGGGTCGGTGCCAACCACCTTGGCGGTGAGGACGCGGCCGTCGTTCGTGCGGACCTGAATTTCCGCGTTGGCGGTGGCGCCGTCGAGCGTCACCACGTGGGTGTTGGTGAGGATGTGGCCCTGGTCGTCGAGGATGATCCCCGAGCCCGTGCCGCCGTCGCTGCCGCTGGTGGCCTTGATGGTCACAACGCTCGGTGACGCCTTGACGGCCGCGGCCGTGATCTCGTTGACCGAGTCCTGGTTGTTCACGATGACGGTGCCGGGCTGGCTGCCGGAGCTGACGGCCGGTGCGGCGCCTCCGGCGTCGAACAGGTTGCCGGAGCCAACGGTTGCAACACCGCCGCCCACGAGGCCTGCGGCGAGGATACTGGCTACGAGGGTCCCCACACCGAAGGTTGCCTTGCGCTTGGGCTGGCTGGCACGGGTGTCCTGGAACGCGGAATGCGGGTTGTGCTGGGAGTACTGGGTACCGATCGGCTGGGTAGCCGGTGCCGGCTGCTGCCCGTAGAAGGGGGCATGCTGCGGGTAGACGGGGTGCGGACCGCTGGAACGCTGCTGCTGGTTTGGGTCCTGCGCGGGCCTGTACAGCGGCATGGTGGGGTTCCTTTCGGAATCCAGGCGCACCGTGGGGTTTTCGGAATCGTTGGCGGTGCGATGCTCGCCGTCCTGGTGCGCGGGAGGCTGGAGACCCTCGGCGGGCTCAGGCCGAAGGGTCGGATCAACAGGCCGCCCTGAAGGATCTCGATTCTCAGGTGCTGCGCCCGGTACTGGGTGCTCAGTCATTGGACTTCCTTTCATCCTCGTCTCTATTAACTATGGACGATCCGACTGAAACTAAAACGGACGTTTGCTGGGAGGTTCCTGAATGGCCTCCGGAACGGCGTTCCTGACCAGTGTTCGGGTCAGCCACCAAGGTCTCCAGCGCTTTTCGCTGGTGGCATATTCCCCTCCGTGGACGCTCCCGCTGGTGCACCATAGAATCAAGAAGAATTGCCACAGCGACCTGCGGCTTTACACCCGGCGTGGGGGCGCTGCTGCATTCTATGACGGCTGTTCGTCCCGAACCAGCCGCGGCGTGCTGAAGGGTTGCCATGCGGTCAATGTTGAAACGTGTTCTCGCCGTGATCGGCCTGACAGGAATGCTGGCGGTTCCGGCCGCGGCAGCCTGGGCGGACGAGCCGGTAACCATCCCCTCCGGCCAAAACATTGTCGACGACGCGAATGTGCTCGGCAGCCGCAAGGGCGAAGTCGAGGACTCCATCCAGAAGCTCCTCAAGGACCACAAGTACAACCTGTACGTGGTCACCGTGAAGTCATTCGAAAATCCCTCTGATCCGGCCGCGTGGGGTAGGGCAGTCGCGGAGCAGAAGGGTATGGGCCCCGCTGATGTGATCCTCGCCATCGCTGCTGACCAGGGCCGGTACTACTTCGCGCCCAATACCTCCAGCGCCATCTACCCCAAACGGACCACCATCACGCAGAACGCCATCGCGGCCAACCTCGGCGGCGGCAAGAGGGACTTTGCCCAGGCTGCCATTGATACTGCAGGCGCCATAGGCGACGCGGCAGGCGGCGGAAGCGGAACAGTGCCCTCGGGCGCCGGTGCAGGCACGGCCGTCCTCGTGGGCGCCGGCGTCGTGGCCGCCGGCGGCGCGGGCACGTACCTTTATCTGCGCAACAGGCGCAAGAAGGCCGGACAGGCCTCCAGCGCAAGCTACGGCCCGCAGGGCGCGGAGCTCGATCCTCTGGCCGGCATGAGCATCGACGATCTGCGCCGGAAGAGCGGCTCCCTGCTGATTGAAGCCGACGACGCGATCAAGTCGAGCGAGCAGGAACTGGGCTTCGCCGAAGCGCAGTACGGGGAAGCGGCCGTAGGCAACTTCACCAAGGCGCTCCAGGAGGCAAAAGCGCACATGTCCGAGTCGTTCAAGCTGCAGCAGCAGCTGGACGACCACATCCCCGACACCGAAGAACAGCAGCGCAGCTGGCTCGGCGAAATCATCAGGAGGTCGGAAGCGGCCCTGGCGTCGCTGCAGGAGCAGAAGGCCGACTTCGACTCGCTGCGCGAACTCGAGAAGAACGCGCCGCAGGCCCTCGCAGCAGTTGACACCGGCGCCGCAGACGCGGACGCCAAGATCGCCCGGGCTGAACAGACCCTGGCCGAACTGCGCGGCAAGTACGCGGACAGCGCGCTGGCCCAGGTGTCGGACAACATCAGCCAGGCCAAGGAACGGCTGGCCTTCGTGCAGAATGCCAGCGCCGCTGCCCGTGAAAAGCTCGCGGGCGGAGAGGGAAGCCTCGCAGCCGTGGCCGTCCGGGCATCGGAGGAGAGCCTGCACCAGACGCACGTGCTGCTGGATGCAATCGCCAAGGTTGCAGGCAACCTGGACTCGGCCCGTCAGGGACTGGAATCAGCTGTTGTGGACACCTCCCAGGACCTTGCCCAGGCGAGGGCCATGATCCAGTCCGGCGCCCATCCGGAGCTTGAGGGGCCTGTTGCCGGCGTCGAGGCGGCCCTCGCGCGCGTGAAGAGTGAAATCCAAAGCGGCAAGATTGATCCGGTCGCCACCCTGGAGCGCGTGGAGTCGGCGCACCAGGCCCTCGACCAGGCTCTGGGCGGAATCCGGGACCAGCAGGAACAGGCCCGCAGGGCCCAGGCGTCGCTGCAGCAGACCATCATGTCGGCCCAGGCACAGATAAGTGCGACATCCGATTACATCACCGCCCGGCGCGGCGGGGTTGGCACCGAGGCCCGGACCCGACTGGCGGAGGCCCAGCGCAACCTCGACTACGCGCTCTCCATCTCCCGGAACGACCCCGTGACTGCGCTGACCTACGCCCAGCAGGCACATGCGCTGGCTGCCCAGGCGGCCCAGCTGGCACAGTCTGACGTCGACAGTTTCGGCTACGCCAACCAAGGATACGGCCAGGGATACGGGCGCGGCGGCATGTTCGGCGGCGGCGGAGGCGGCGGCCTGGGCGGCGCCATCCTTGGGGGCATCCTCATAAATTCCATCCTCAACGGCGGCAGCGGCGGCGGCTGGGGCGGCGGACACAACGACGGCGGTGGCTGGGGCGGCGACTCCGGCGGGTTCGGCGGGGACTTTGGCGGAGGAGACTTCGGCGGGGGCGACTTCGGCGGCGGGGACTCGGGGAGTTTCTAACCGGCAAAACTCAGCGCCGGCCCGGCCACCGGGCCGGCGGATAGAAGCGGTATAACAACAGTTCACTGTATTCAGTGGCACAGACGGAGCAGGACGAAAGGTAACACCATGGTTAAGCAGTCCATTTTCGGCCGCATGGCGCAGCTGGCGAAGGCAAACATCAACGCCTTGCTGGACCAGGCCGAGGACCCGCAGAAGATGCTGGACCAGATGGTCCGGGACTACTCCAACAACATTGCCGAAGCCGAGTCCGCGGTAGCCCAGACCATCGGAAACCTGCGTATGCTCCAGGACGACTACAACGAGGACATCAAGAACGCGCAGGACTGGGGCAACAAGGCCCTGGCGGCCTCCCGTAAGGCTGATGAGTTCCGCAGTGCCGGCAACGCGGCCGATGCACAGAAGTTCGACAACCTGGCCAAGGTGGCACTGCAGCGCCAGATGTCATCGGAAAATGAGGCCCGCGCCGCCGAGCCAAATATCGCCTCCCAGTCCGACGTGGTGGACCGCCTCAAGACCGGCCTGGACCAGATGAAGGGCAAGCTGAACCAGCTCACCAGCAAGCGCAACGAGCTGGTGGCCCGCTCCAAGACCGCGGCCGCGCAGTCCCAGGTCCACGACGCTCTGAAGAGCATCGACATTCTGGACCCCACCAGCGAGGTGGGCCGCTTCGAGGAAAAGATCCGGCGCGAGGAAGCCAAAGTCCGCGGCCAGCAGGAGCTTGCCGCTTCGAGCCTCGATGCCCAGTTCAACCAGCTTGAGGACCTCGGCGAGCAGACCGAGATCGAGGCCCGGCTTGCCGCGCTGAAGTCGGGGAACGCCAAGCCGGCCATTGGGGCCGGGAACAATGCGACGTCCTCGTCGTCGTCCACTGTTGACGAGGCGGACTTCGACAAGCTGTAATCGGGGCACTCCAGCCTGAGTGTGCCGCTACGGGGCCGGGATCCATATGGATCCCGGCCCCTGCCGTCTGCGGGACGTGTAGCGTGAATCCATGGCTCCCACCATTGTCTGGCTACGTGACGACCTGCGCCTGGACGACAATCCCGCCCTCGCGGCCGCGGCTGCACTGCCGGATCCGGTGACGGTGGTGTACATCCTCGACGAGGACTCCCCCGGCATCCGCCCGCTGGGCGCCGCAGCGAGGTGGTGGCTCCACCACTCGCTGTCCGCCCTCGCCGCCAGCCTCGACGCGCGCGGGTCACGGCTGTTGCTGCGCCGGGGCAGCGCCGCTTCGGTCATCGAGGAATTGGCGGCTGACACCGGCGCCGGCAAGTTGTTCTGGAACCGGCGTTACAACCACCCGGAGCAGAACATCGACGCAGGCATCGAGGAGTGGGCCGCCGGGCAGGGCATTGCGACCACCAGCTTCCAGGCAAACCTGCTGTTCGAACCGTGGACGGTTCGCACGGGTTCAGGCGGGCCGTACAAGGTCTTCACACCGTTCTGGCGTTCGTGCCTGGCCGGTGCGGAACCGCGCCTTCCCGCTGATGTCCCGGACCCCTTGCCGCAGCCGGCAGCCGGAGCGTCGGGCCGCCCGCCGGCCGGTGACCGGCTGGACAGTTGGCGGCTCCTCCCCCGCAAGCCGGACTGGAGTGGCGGCCTCGCCGGGACGTGGACCCCGGGCGAGGAAGGCGCCCACGACCGGCTGGAATATTTTCTTGATGGTCCCGTGGAGGACTATGGCAGGGGCCGCGACTTGCCGGGCGTCGAGGGCACCAGCCGCCTCTCACCGCACCTGCGCTTCGGAGAGATCAGTCCCTTCCGTGTATGGCATTCCCTCCGGGAACGCTTCCCACGCCATGCACCGGCCGGCGTCGGGATCTTCCGCAGCGAGCTCGGCTGGCGTGAGTTCTGCTGGCAGCTGCTGTACGAAAATCCGGACCTGGCCACGCAAAATTACCGCCAGGAGTTCGACCACTTTGCCTGGCAAACGCCGTCGGACGCCGAGCTGGAGGCCTGGCAGCAGGGGCACACCGGTTATCCCCTGGTGGACGCCGGCATGCGGCAGCTGTGGCAGACCGGCTGGATGCACAACAGGGTGCGGATGGCTGCGGCGTCGTTCCTGGTGAAGAACATGCTTGCGGACTGGCGCGTGGGCGAGGCCTGGTTCTGGGACACCCTGGTCGACGCCGACGCGGCGAACAACCCGGCCAACTGGCAATGGGTGGCGGGCTCAGGCGCGGACGCGTCGCCTTACTTCCGCATTTTCAACCCGGTCACGCAAAGCAAGAAGTTCGACGCCGGTGGCAGTTACCTGCGCGGCTACATCCCTGAACTCGCGGACTTGGATGACCGGAGCGTGCACGAGCCGTGGAAGAACCCGACGGCGGCTCGGGGCTACCCCACACCGCTGGTAGGCCTGCAGGAATCCCGGGCACGGGCGCTGGACACGTACCAGCGGCTCAAGGACAGGTGAGCGGCCGGGCGGGCAGCAACGCCGGCGGGCTAGCGGCTGGTGACCTTGCCCATGAGGGACGCGATCGGGCGCAGGAACAGGGGCCGGGCCAGGAACCATGCCGCAACCATCGCTGCGACTGATGCCGCGAAGAACCAGAAACCGACCCAGCTCACGTCGTCGCTGCCGCCGTACATATGGTTGAGGTTGCGGAGCGCGCCCGTGGCCAGGACCAGGAACACGTGCACCACAATGAAGGCCACGAAGTAGATCATCACCGGGAAGTGGACGGCACGGGCGGCCTCGATGGGGAAGGCCTTGTTCAGCCCGGAGGCCTTTTTGGGCCACGCGGCGGACATCCGCAGGCCCGTGATGAATGCCAGCGGAGCGGCGATGAACACCGTGGCGAAGTAGGTCAGCAGCTGCAGGGCGTTGTAGTTGACCCAGCCGTTCTCCGTGGGCCAGTTCAGCGAAGCGTACTGCAGGGCGGCCGAGACGGCGTTCGGGAAAACATCCCAGGATGTGGGAACGATCCGTGTCCACTGGCCGGTCGCGAACAGCAGGATCACAAAGACGAGCCCGTTGAGGATCCACAGCGCATCGAGTGTGAGGTGGAACCAGAGCTCCAGGCTGATCTTGGTGGGCGCCGTCCGGGTCTTGACGAGGCCCTTGTTGTTCCGGGTCCAGTAGCCGCTCGGGCGGGTGGTGGTGCGGACCTGCCAGCCGGAACGGATGATGAGCAGCAGGAAGAAGGCGTTCAGGAAGTGCTGCCAGGCCAGCCAGGCCGGGAAGCCGACGGGGGCGCCGGCGGGAAGTTCGGAGTGTCCGGGGTAGTCCTCCATGAAGGAGGCAACGGCGGGCAGTCCCGTGATCCACTTTGCGAGGAGCACCACCAGCACCAGTGCCACGAGCGCTGCAGGTACCGCCCAGTACAGCCTGGCGCGCTTGCCCCTGGCAGTGCCGGACTTGTTCTTCGTTGTGGACATCGAGCTATCCATTCCTCTCGAGAATGACCGACCAGTGTAGGCGCCCCGCGCCGGCCAGGAATTCCGGGCCCTGCGAAAGAGAATACTAGGAACCCCGATCACATGAACAAATGCTCCGGTAATGCAGGAAGCCCCGGCCACATTGTGGCCGGGGCTTCCTTCTGGTTGCGGGGACAGGATTTGAACCTGTGACCTCTGGGTTATGAGCCCAGCGAGCTACCGAACTGCTCCACCCCGCGTCGCTTGACCAACAATACCCTACTTTTGCGGAGGCTTTGACCACCGCTGTTTTCGGACGCCCACGCCGGACCGAGGGCCCTCCGCAGACAAGAAAAGACCCGGACCACCATACGGTGATCCGGGCCTTTTCTTCAGTTGCGGGGACAGGATTTGAACCTGTGACCTCTGGGTTATGAGCCCAGCGAGCTACCGAACTGCTCCACCCCGCGTCGCAAGAACTACTCTACCGGCCGGTGAACAGGAGGCCAAATCCAGACGGCGTGATCTGCGTCTCGGGAACCCTGGCCCCTCTCCTACGCATCTAACGCGAAAGGCCGGCCCATCCGATTCGCGGGGAGGGCCGGCCTTTCACTTGCTCAGCTGCCTTCAGTCAGCGGCTGTCCGTCAGCTGCTGGGTGTGGGCGTCGGCGTCGCGGACGGCGAGGTCTGGCTGCTGGCCGTGCCGGTGCTGCCAATCCTCGCCTCCGCGTCGAGCGCTTTCTTCAGTGCCGCTGACAGCTTCTTCTGCTGCTCGCCGTACGCCGCAAAGTCGCCCTTCGCCAGCGCCTCCTGGCCGGCCTTGATGGCGGCGTTTGCTTCATCCAGCGCCGCCTTCAGGGCCGCCTTGGCGTCCGCCGCGGGGGCCGGAGTGGCGCCTCCGCCGCCGGGCGGTGCGGGCGTCTGCCCGTTGTTGTCGGAGTCACCGGCAGTCGCTCCGGACCGGCCGCCGAACAGCTGGTTGAGCGCCTCGTCCAGGGTGGGCGCGAAACCGATCTTGTCGCCAAAGGCCACGAGCACCCGCTGCAGCGTCGGATAGGACGTTTCACCCGTGGACTTGAGGTACACCGGCTGGATGTAGAGCATGCCCCGGCCCGCAGGAAGCGTCAGCAGGTTGCCGTTGAGCACATCCGATGCGCCCTGCCGCAGCAGGTTCAGCGCCTGCGAGACGGTGGGATCCGAGTTGAATTTGTTCTGGGCCTGGCCGGGGCCGGGCACCTGGGCTTCGGGCGGAACCTGCAGCAGCCGGAGCTGCCCGTAGCTGTCCGCCTTGACGCCCTTCTTCGAGCCCGCGTCGGAATCCGCCGCGAGGAAGCCGTAGAGGACGTTGCGGGCGTTGTTGTTGACCACCTGCGGAATGTAGGACGACGTCAGCTGGAAGGCCGGTGCCTTCTGGTCCGGCATCTGCAGTGACATGTAGAACGGCGGCTGCTTGACCTCTTCGGACACTGTGGGGTCGTTCGGAACGCTCCACGCGTCGTCGTTCTTGTAGAAGCTCACCGGGTCCGTCACGTGGTAGCGGCCCAGCAGCTCACGCTGCACCTTGAACAAGTCCTCCGGGTAGCGGACGTGGCTCATGACAGCGGCGGACATCTCCGAATAGGGCTTCAGGGTGGAAGGGAACACCTTCTGCCAGGCCTTCAGGAGCGGGTCTTGGTCGTCCCAGGCGTACAGAGTTACAGAGCCGTCATAGGCGTCAACCGTGGCCTTGACCGAGTTGCGGATGTAGTTGACGGAGCTGTTGGGCAGTGCCACGTTGCGGCCTGCGGTGGTCTGCGAATCCGTGGTGGCGTCGGAGAGCTGTTCCTGCTGCGAGTACGGGTAGTACTGGCTGGTGGTGTAGCCGTCCACGATCCACTTGACCCGGCCGTCAACGACGGCGGGATAGGCATTGCCGTCCACCGTCAGGTAGGGCGCCACCTTCTGCACGCGTTCACGCGGGTTGCGTTCGTACAGGATCTGGGAGGCCTCGTTCACGCCGTCGGACAGCAGCAGGTCCGAGGACTGGAACTTGATTGAGTACAGGACCTTGTTGAAGAAGCTGCCGACGTTCGGCCCGCCGTTGCCGGTGAAGGTGTACTGGGTCTCGCCGCCTTCCTTGGAGGCCGGGCGGTCCTGCTCACGGTGCGGCGCGCCTTCCGGGGCACCCACGATCGAGTACTCCGGTGAGTCCTCGCCGAAGTAGATGCGGGGTTCGTAGGTCTGGTCATTGCCGAGGACGCCGGTGGACGGAATGCCGGACTGCAGGAATTCCGGCTTTCCGTCGGCCGTGAACTTGTTGCCCTTCGCGGCGACCACGCCGTAGCCGTGGGTGTAGACGATGTGGCGGTTCAGCCAGGACTGCTGGTCGGCGGCGAGGCCGTCCGGGTTCAGCTCGCGCACCGCGATGACGGTGTCCTGCATCTTGCCGTCCACCATGTACCGGTCGACGTTGAGCGCCTTGGGGAACTGGTAGTACGGACGGAACTGCTCGAGCTGCGAGAAGGCGTCCGAGATCAGGTTGGGGTCCAGGAGCCGGATGTTGGCCGTGGTCTGGGCGTCCGGGGCCAGGGCGCCGGCGGTGGTGGTGGTGGTGGCGTTGTACCGCTCCACCTTCACCTGGTCCAGGCCATAGGCTGCCCGGGTCATGCCGATGTTGCGCTCGATGTACTTCCGTTCAAGGGTCTGCTCGGAGGGGCGGACCTGGAACTGCTGGATGACCCACGGGTAGACGCCGCCGGCAAGGATGGAGGTGATGACCAGCATCGCCGTACCGATGACCGGAAGCCGCCACTTGCCGATGACGGCTGCGACGATGAAGAGGATGGCCACCAGTGCCGCTGCCACGGCCAGGATCGCCTTCGTGGGAATGACGGCGTTGACGTCGGTGTACAGTGCGCCGGCCCAGCGGCCCCCGCTGTTCTGCAGTGCGGAGTAGCGGTCCAGCCAGAAGTTGATGCCCAGCAGAATCAGGAACGAAGCGCCGGTGACAGCGAGGTGGATCTGCGCGGCGCGGCTGGTGAAGATGCCGCGTTCCATGATCCTGATGCTGCCGTAGAGATAGTGCGTGAGGATGCCCGCGATGCCGGCTACGATGGCCACGCTGATCAGGAACCCGGTGACGAAACCCAGGAACGGCAGCGTCATCAGGTAAAAGCCGATGTCCAGTCCGAATTCCGGATCGCTCTGGCCGAAGGACTCCTGGTTGAAGAACAGCATGACCTTTTGCCACTGGCTGGAGGCGGCGCTGCCGGCGAAGAGCCCAAACAGCACAGGCAGCCCGATCATGACCACACGCCGCACGGGCTCCAGCTGCGCCTGGTAGCGGTTGAGGTTATCCCGGATCTCGGAGTCCGGCGCATAGACGGGCCGGGCGTGGTAGGCGATGCGGATCGCGTAAAACACGGCCGCGAACATGAGGAGGAAGCCGACGGCAAATATGCCGATCCGGGCCAGGTTCTCCGTCAGAAAGACTTCGAAGTAGCCAAGCTGCTGGTACCACAGGACGTCCGTCCACACGTTGGCGAAGAAGATGAACCCGACAACAACGAGCGCAACGACGATGAGCGTGGGCGTCAAGGCACCTCGCCTTGTCTGGAGTTTTCCGGGCGGGGTGGGGCTGGCAGGACGGGACAAACTCGTACCTCATAGCTTTTGTCAGTTGCTTGTATTAAATTTTAAGTTTTCAGTGGAACGCCTGCATAGCGCCGGCACCGGCTGTCAATAAGTGCCACGAGCGGACCGGGGCCTTAGTTCCTCGATTTAGTCTAGTTGTTGGTGCAGCCCGGAAGGCCCGATGTGTCCGCGCCCTTGGCGGCCAGTTCGACGGCCGATTTTGCCTCGTCCAGGTTTTCCACCTTGACCACCTGCAGCCCGTCCGGAATATGCCCCACAACCTCTGCACAGTTCGCCGCCGGGGCCAGGAACATGGTGGCGCCGTCGGCCCGGGCACCGTGCATCTTCACGGCGATGCCGCCGATCGGGCCCACCACGCCGTCGGGGCTGATGGTGCCGGTCCCCGCGATGTGTTTTCCGCCGGTGAGATCCCCGGGCGTCAGGGTGTCCATGATTCCCAGCGCGAACATCATCCCGGCGCTCGGGCCGCCCACTTTGTCCAGGGATATCTTCACGTCGAACGGAAAAGTAAAGCGGTACTGCAGCAGCACGCCCAAGATGTACCGTCCGGACGGGTTCTTCGCCGGCGTCACGGTTTCCGTGACCTGCTTGCCGTCCCGGCTAACGACGACGACGGCCGGCTTTCCCTTTCCGGCAGCCAGTTCGTCCTGGATCACCTCAAGTGACGAGACGGGTTTGCCGTTGATGGAGGTGAAGACGTCACCCTTGCGCAGTTTGCCCTGCGCGGCCGACCCCTCGGACAGATCGGCCACTTCGAGCTTCTGCGTGTAGGCGATATCGAGCCCCTTCAGGGCCGCCGCCACCGCATTCTCCTGCGATGTGGCCATGGCCACGGCACTCTCCTGCTGCGAGCTTTCCTTGGTCACACCCGCCGGGAAAATCAGTTCCTCGGGATACACCGCCTTGGAGCCGTCCAGCCAGGCCGAGAACGCCTCGAAGACGCTGACGGGACCGTTGGGGCCGCCGTCGACGTAGACAGTGGTGAGATCGAGGTTTCCCTTGGCCGGGAACGTCTCGCGGCCGGAAACGCTGATCACCGGCGTCGCATTCTCCGTGCCGAGGGTGTTGAACGTCGGCCCGGGCGATTCCACCACATACGGCACCGGCAGGACGGCGGCCGTCACGCCCAGCCCGAGCGCCAGGAGCCCGGACAACGTCATGGCGGAGATGCGGGGATCCCTGCCCCGGGCACGCCGGGACCTGCGGGCGTCCCCGGTTCCGTCGGGATTCCCGCCACCGGCGGCGGGCGCCGGGGACTCCTCTGCGGGCTGGCCGCCCTTGGTAATCGTCACTGAAGGACCTCTCCGCACCGCGTCATTCAGCGCTGCACCGCGGCCGCAGCCCGGCGGACGGCCGGGGCGCAGCCTACATACGTTCCGGCTTCTAACAGTACGCGTCCGGGCCTGCCGTTAGCTCTTTGCCTACAGCGAACGTCACCGCATTCGGCAGACAGCCGCTCCCGCACAGGGGTAGCGTGAAGTTGATTAATAGTCACACCGACGATCGGCGGGATCATGACCTCCAATCCACTCAATCCGTCCAATGGCGACGAAAATCCAAAGGATCCGCTAGCGGAGATGCTGCAGAACCTCATGGGCGGCAAGGGCCTGGGTGACATTGACCCCGCAGAACTGGCCAAAGCAGCCGGACTGCCGAACGATCCCAACCTGCTGGCCCAGATGTTCTCGCAGGTGCAGGCCATGATGAGCGCGCCCTCGGAGGGCCCGGTCAACTGGAAGCTCGCCCATGACAACGCCCGGCGCGTCGCCGCGGGCGAGTCGGACCCCTCGGTCACATCCGCGCAGTCACGCGAAGTGGACGAGGCGCTGCGGCTCGCCGAACTGTGGCTTGACCAGGTCACCGACCTGCCAGCTACAGGCCTCATCGGAAAGGCGTGGTCCCGCGCCGAATGGGTGGAGGAGACACTCGGCACCTGGAAGCGTCTGACGGAGCCCGTGGCCAACAGTGTGGCCAACGCCCTCTCCACCGCCATGACGGAGCAGATGCCGGAGGAGATGAAGTCCATGATGGGCGGCGCCTCGTCCATGCTGCAGAACGTGGGCGGTGCCATCTTCGGGATGCAGCTGGGCCAGGCCATCGGGGCCCTGTCCACCGATGTGGTCAGC
Source organism: Arthrobacter sp. UC242_113 (assembly GCF_044054585.1). Taxonomy (NCBI): domain Bacteria; kingdom Bacillati; phylum Actinomycetota; class Actinomycetes; order Micrococcales; family Micrococcaceae; genus Arthrobacter; species Arthrobacter sp. UC242_113. The sequence goes on from NZ_CP171968.1 coordinate 2,178,087, forward strand.
TCCACGGACATCGGAGTTCCGTTGGCCGATCTGGAGATGGCGCTGCTTCCCGGCAACGTGGCCAAGTTCGGCGAAGGCCTCAGCCTTCCCGAAAACGACATCCGGCTCTTCCTCGCCGTCCGCGAAGCCGCCCATGCCCGGCTGTTCGTCCAGGTTCCGTGGCTGCGCGGGCACCTGCTGGGTGCCATTGAGGCCTACGCCCGCGGCATCCACATCGACACGTCCCGGATCGAGGAGCTGGCGCGGGACCTCGACCCCAGCAACCCGGAAGGGATCCAGGAGGCCCTCTCGCAGGGCGTCTTCATGCCGCAGCGCACGCCGGAACAGGACCAGGCCCTGCAGAAGCTGGAGACGGCCCTTGCCCTCGTCGAGGGCTGGGTGGACGAGCTCACCGCCGCCGCCACGGAGAAGGTCCTCCCGTCTGCTGCAGCGCTCCGCGAAACGGTGCGCCGCCGCCGGGCCACCGGCGGTCCCGCGGAACATGCGTTCGCTTCCCTCGTCGGGCTGGAGCTGCGGCCCCGCCGGCTCCGCGAAGCCGCCACGCTGTGGGCGTCACTCAAGGCCGAGCGCGGCATCGACGGCCGCGACGCCATCTGGAAGCATCCGGACCTGCTCCCCACCGCCGAGGATCTTGACGATCCCAAGGGATTCAGCGAACGCCGCAAGCTCGCCGAGGCCAGTGACAGCGAAGTGGACGATGCCCTTCAGAAGCTGCTGAACGGCGGCTTTGACAGCCCCGCCGAGGGCGACGCCGAGAAGAGCGGCGACGACGAAACCACCGAAGGCGTGGACGGCGACCCTAAAAAGACCGACGGCGACGAAGGCTCCGCTCCGAAGAGCTAGGCGTATCCGCTGGTTGAGCTAGTCGAAGCTGACCACTGGTTGAGCTTGCCGAAACCTGGTTTCGACAAGCTCAACCAGCGGGGGTCTGCTCAACCAGCGGTCTTTAAAGAGCCGGTTCTGCTTCGCCTGCCGGCAGGCCGCGCGACGTGGCAAACGACACGCCCTCCAGGAAAGCCTTGGCACGCTCCGTTTCGGGGTATGCCTCCAGCAGCTTCCAGAACGCCGCGTTGTGGCCTGCCACCAGCAGGTGCGCCAGTTCATGCAGCAGCACGTAGTCGATGACCCACTGCGGCATGGGCCGGAGCTTGTCCGAAAGCCGGATGGACCCGTCCGAGGGGGTGGCTGAACCCCAGCGGGAGTTTTGGTTGCTGACCCACCGGACCGACGTCGGGGCCGACCTGCCGCCCAAGTACTTGGCCGAGAGTTGAGCCGCGTGCGCGGCCAGCGCCGCGTCCGAGGCAGGCCGCCGCCCCGCACCGCTGGAACGCTTCTCCCCCTGGGTCCGGAGCTTCTCCAGCATCCGGTGAACCCAGTCCGCCTCCTGCGCCCGGCTGAAGTGGGCGGGGATGGCGACGACGGCGGTGCCGTTCTCCCAGAAGGCCGCCACCGTGCGGCGCCGGCGGGCAGAGCGCCGGATCTCAACCGGAGCCCCGTCATGGGTGACTAATGGAGTGCTGGTCACTTGTTTTCCGGGCATCTGTTTTCCGGGCATCAGAGTGTGCCGCTTTCCGTCAGCACCGCGAGGACTGCCTCGCCGTACCGCTCCAGTTTGGACGGGCCGACGCCTGCGAGCCGGGCCAGTTCCTCGAGAGAGGACGGCCGGGCTTCGGCGATGGCAGTCAGGGTTGCGTCGGTGAAAACCACGAAGGCCGGGACATCGGCGGAGTGTGCGACCTCTTTACGCCATTCACGGAGCGCGTTGAAAGTCTGCTCTTCATAGCTGGGCGGGCACTGGCTGCAGCGGCCAACCTTCCGCTCGGCCCCGCTGGACAGCATGCTGCCGCAGACCCGGCAGGATGCGGGGGCGGCCGCCTTGCGGCGCGGCGCGGGTCCCCTCCCCCGCGCGGCCGAGCTGGCCACGGAGTCCGGGCGCAGCCCGTCGAGGAAGCGGGACGGTTTCCGGTTGGCACGCCCACCTGGGGTCCGGGCGGTGGACCACGAGAGAGACAGGTGCTCGCGGGCCCGTGTGATGCCGACATAGAGCAGCCGGCGTTCCTCGTCCACCGCGGCGGGATCATCCGCGAAGGAGATGGGCATGAGCCCTTCGCTCAGCCCCACAAGGAAAACCGCATCCCATTCAAGGCCTTTGGCCGCGTGCAGGGACGCCAGCGTGACCCCCTGGACGGTGGGGGCGTGCTGGGCAACGGAGCGTTCTTGAAGTTCGTTGACGAAGTCGGCCAGGCCGAACTGCGGCCCGCGGTTTTCCGCCAGCTCGTCCGCCAGAGCCACCAGCGCGGCTAGGGATTCCCAGCGTTCCCGCAGGGCACCGCCGCTGTGCGGGGCGGTGTCCGTGTAACCCAACGACGCGACGATGTCGCGAACCAGCTGGCCCAGCGGCTGGGGCTCGGACTCGGATACGGCACGGGTGGCCGCACGGAGCTGGAGGATCGCGTCGCGGACCTCCTTCCGGGCGAAGAACCGCTCGCCGCCGCGCAGCTGGTAACCGATCCCGGCCGACGCCAAAGCCTGCTCGTAGGCCTCCGACTGGCCGTTGGTTCGGAACAGGACAGCGATCTCACTCGCAGGCACGCCGTCGTCGAGGAGTGTGCGGATCTTGCCGGCGACCGTCGCAGCCTCGGCCTCGTCATCCGTGCATTCCGTGAATTGCGGCAGCGGTCCCGGGGTCCGCTGGGCCACGAGCTTCAGCGGGGCAGCCCAGGCAGCATCGGCCGCCGGTCCGCCGCTCCGGCGCGAGGCGAGGAGATCGTTGGCCAGCTTGACCACTTGCGGAGTGGAGCGGTAGTCCCGGACCAGCTTGACCACGTTCGCGTCCGGGTACTGGGCCTTGAACCCTAGGAGGTGCTTCGGGGATGCGCCGGTGAACGAGTAAATGGTCTGGCTGGCGTCACCTACGACGCACAGCTCGTTGCGGCCGCCGAGCCAGAGCTCCAGGAGCCGCTGCTGCAACGGGGAAACGTCCTGGTATTCGTCCACCACGAAGTGCCGGTACTGTTCCCGGACCGTCGCAGCTACCTTGGGATCTTCCTGCAGGATGCCCACAGTAATCAGGAGGACGTCCTCGAAGTCGATGACGTTGCGGTCGGTCTTAACGTCCTCATAGGCCTGGAACACGCGGGCCACGGCCGTAAGGTCAAAGCCTCCCGGCGCGCCTCTGTCCTGCGCGTTTTCCAGGTAGTTGGCGGGCGTCAGCATGGATACCTTGGCCCACTCGATTTCCGACGCCAGGTCGCGGATGGAGGCACGGTCGGTGCTCAGCCGAAGCCGGCGGGCGGCCTCGGCGATCATCTGTGCCTTGTGGTCCAGCAGGTTCGGCAGCGCTCCGCCTACCGCCTGCGGCCAGAAAAACTGGAGCTGGCGCAGCGCGGCCGCGTGGAACGTCCTGGCCTGGACGTTGCCAACCCCAAGATCGCGGAGCCGGCTGCGCATCTCCGCTGCCGCCCGTGCCGTAAATGTGACCGCCAGCAGCCGCTGCGGACTGTAGACCCCCGAGTGCACGCCGTAGGCGATCCGGTGGGTGATGGCTCGCGTCTTGCCGGTGCCGGCTCCGGCGAGTACGCAGAGCGGGCCGGTCAGGGTGGTGGCCACTTCCCGCTGCTCCGCGTCGAGGCCGCCAAGGATCCGGTCCTCCAGGGAGGCGTTGCCATCAGGATTTTCTGTCGTCACTTCTTGCTGCTTGCTTCATGTGGATGGATGGGCTGCTCCGCCATGGTGGCGTCGACGGTGTGGATGTTGCCGGCCGGTTGTGCTAGTCAGTCGTCAGCCGGACGGTCCTGGATCACGCCGCCGTACCAGTGCTCGATGAGGGACCTGGCGATGGACAGCCTGGTGGAGATGGTAATTTCGCCGCTGAGCACTGCCTCCTGGAGTTCCTCCCGGCTGAACCAGCGCGCCCTGGTGACCTCGACGCCGTCGGGCTTTGCTTCTGTGTCATCGGTGACGGCTGTAAAGCCGAGCATAAGGGACGCCGGGAACGGCCACGACTGGGAGCCGAGGTACTGGCATGCCCTGACCCGCACACCCACCTCTTCCTGGATTTCACGGACGACGGCCTGTTCGAGGGATTCCCCGGGCTCGACGAATCCGGCCAGCGTGGAGTAATTCTTCGCGTCCAGCGGACCGCCACCGCCCAGCAGGACGCGGCCGTCCGGGCCAACCACCGTGACAATGATGGCAGGGTCCGTGCGCGGGTAGTGTTCGGAGTTGTCGGCCGGGCACCGCCGGACCCATCCGCCGGCCTCCACGTCTGTGACGGCCCCGCACCGGGGGCAGTGGGTGTGGGTGGCGTGCCAGTTGGCAATGGCACTGGCCTCAACGAACAGGGCGGTGTGCGTCGCGTCCAGTTGCGCGGCGACGTCCCGGAAGCCTTCCCAGGTGGCATCAGCGGGCAGGCCCACCGTACCGGGGTCCACCGGTTCGGGCAGAATGAAGAGCAGGACACCCGTTCCGGCGGGCAGGTCCTCGGAACCAAGGGCCGCGCCGAGGTAGATGGCGTGCGCCGGGCCGGACGCCACCCCCTCGAGCCGGGCCAGCAGCGGTCCGGCCTCTGCCAGGACGAGCGCGTCCCCGTGGACCAGCGCATGCCGGCCGGACAGGAGCATGGCCTTGGCGGTTCCCGCCGCCAGCAGGTCCGGAATAAGGCCTGGCCGCATCCGTTCAACCGACCCCCGGTTGACCATTGCGGGCCGAACCGGCAGCACGGTGTCGAAGAGATGGTTGGCCGGCAGTTGGCCTGCCGGCAGCTGGTTTTCCGTGATGGCGCCCGCCGCTTGACCGACCGGCGCAGCGGCCTCCGCATGACTCATGTATCCACCGTACTGACTCGCAGTGACAATTTACATTTCGGGAGGGCAGCGGCAGGGCCCGGACAGTGCTTTTCCACTCGCCGTGCGGCACCCATATTTGGGCGGATCTCAAGACTCGCCGCGACACATCATGGTCTTGGACGCCGCTCAACTTACCGTGGAACCGTGAGAAGAGAACCAATCGAACTGGCAGCTGTGGCCACCGCGGCAGTCCCCGGACTGAGCCCGACGGCAGTGAGCTCTGCCCCGGATGACCCGGCAGACTTTGATTCGGCCCTCCTTCTTGATGCCGAAGGCAAGCGCTGGCGCGTCCGCTCACCCCGGCACGCCGAAGCAAGCACCAGGCTGGAGACCGAGTTCCTGGTGCTGCGCGCCTTCGCGCCCGCCATCCGGGCCGAACTGCCGTTTCTCATGCCGACCGTGGCCGGCACTGTCCGGCAGCAGAACCTCACCACCTTCGTGTACTCCCACCTCCAAGGCACCACGCGCACCGTTGAGGAGCTGACGGCGGGCCCGCAGGAGCTGGCGAAGGAGATCGGCACCGCCCTGGCAGCCATTCACGACCTGCCCCGCGCGCTGGTGAGCAACGCCGACCTGCCCAGTTACACGCCGAACGAATTCCGGCAGCGCAGGCTCAATGAACTCGACATGGCCGCGACCACGGGCAAGATTCCGGCCCTCCTGCTCCGCCGCTGGGAGCACGCCATGGAAGACGTCTCACTGTGGCGCTTCAACCCCTGTGTGGTGCACGGCGACCTGCACGAGGACAACCTGCTAGTCGACGGCCACCGCGTCACGGCCGTGACCGGCTGGACGGACCTGCGCATCGGCGACCCCGCCGACGACCTCGCCTGGCTCGTGGCATCCAATGAGCACGAATTCGTCGAAGCCGTGGTCAAGCACTACACCGCGAAGCGCCGCGACGCGCCGGACACGCACTTGCTGCGCCGCGCCGCGCTCTCGGCCGAGTTTGCGCTGGCCCAGTACCTGGTCAAGGGCATCGCGGCGGCCGACGCCGACATGATCGCCGAAGCCGAAGGCATGCTTTCCACGCTGGCCGACGACATCGCCGAATACGGCGGCCAGCCCATCAGTGTGGAACCGCTGCCCCCGGCCAAGCCCGACGCGCCGCCAACCGGCCAGGCGGCGGCCGCTCCCGGTCTCGTGGATGCCCCGGCAGCCACCGACATCTCGGAGGCCATGCCCGCGGTCCACGTCACGCCCATTCCTGTTGACGTGACGCCGATTCCGGTCGAGGTGACGCCCATCCCAGTCGAGGTGACGCCGATCCCGGCCGACGGGGAGAACGCCCAGGGCAGCACCGACGAGCCGTCAGGGCATGACGCCTCGCGTGACGCAGCGGAGGATGACGCGGCGCAGAATGATGCGGTGGAGGATGCCGACGCATCTGACAGTGCCGAATCCACCGTTTTGGAAGACGGGACCCAGGACGACGTCCCGGCCCCGAAGCCCTCCGGCGCCGACACCTCCACTGTTGCCCTCACGGTGGTCGACGCGAAGACGACCTAGCCTTCCCGGGCGGCCTGGCCGGGAAGCGCATCCCAACCGGCCAGCCTGCCCAGCCGGCGGGCGCTTCCTAACCGGCGAGGGCGGCGGCCACGATCCCTTCGAGTTCGGCGTCGGAGGCCAGGTCGTGGGGGCGCACCACATGGTTGTCAGCCACGTAGAAGAAGGCAGCCCGCACCTCCTCCACCGGGACGCCCTTAAGCCTGGCCCAGGCCAGCCGGTAGACAGCCAGCTGCACGCTCTTGGTCTTCAGCTGCCCTGCGGACGGCCGCCGTCCGGTCTTCCAGTCCACGAGGTCCCAGCCGCCGTCGGCGTCCCGGAACACGGCGTCAATGCGGCCCCGGACAACGACGTCGCCGATCCGGGTCTCCACGGGGACCTCCACGTAGGCGGGCGATCTGTGTGCCCAGCGGGAATCCTTGAAGGTGGCCACCATGTCGTCGAGGCCGTAGGCCTCATCGATGTGGTTGTCAGAGCCGGGCGCTTCGCCGAGGTCCAGCATTCCCGCCGTGCCGAAATACTCTTCCACCCAGGCATGGAAGGCCGTTCCCTTGCGCGCGGACATCCCCGGTTCGCGCGGGACAGGCCTCCTGAGCCGCTGTACGACGGCTTCGGCGTCCTCCCCCAGGTCCACGAGGGTGGACGCCGAGATGTGCCCGGGCAGATGAACGTCCCGGCTCCGTGCCCGCCTCAAGCGCCGTTCCAGAAGGAGTGCGGCTTCGCGTTCCCAGCCTGCCGCCTGGGGACGGAGCCCCTGGCCCGCGGGGAGCCCTGGCGTACCGGCTTGGACCGCGGCGATCTCGGCGAGCAGCCGCCCGGCGGCACGGTCCATCGCTTCCCGCCGTCCCGGCACAAGCCGCAACCGGTTCCCGCTGCGGGGGTCCACAGGTCCCTCCAGCGGATCGTACGGCCAGGCCGCCACCTCCAGCTCCCGGGTCAGGGGACTTTCCTGGGGCAGGGATTCCTCATCGACTGAGCCCGGGTGGATTTCCGCAGTTTCCTGTTCTGCCAGGGGCGCCAGCTCGGCGAGGAACGGCGACATCTCCGCCATCCCGCCGCGGGCGCCCACCCAGGCCCCACTGGAAACCCAGAGCACGTGCTTGGCCCGGGTGTAGGCAACGTAGGCCAGCCTGCGTTCCTCCGCCTCGCCGTGGGCCTGGACGTCGGCTTTGAACACCTTCTCGGCGTCCAGCCAGCCCTTCTGGTCCGGCTGGTCCAGATCCCACTGCGGAAGATCGGCACGGTCGCCGCGCAGGGGCCAGGGCAGGGCCGCGGAGCCGCTGCTCCACCGCGAGTCACGGCTGCTGGGGAACGCGCCGGAGTTCAGGCCGGGCACGAACACGACGTCCCATTCGAGCCCCTTCGAGGCGTGCACCGTCAGCAGCTGCACGGCCTCGTGGTTGACGTCCGCGGGCGGCACGTCCAGGCCGCCCTCCTCCGACGCCGCCGCTTCGAGCCACGAAAGGAAGGCCAGGACGTCGACCCGGTGGGATGTCTGCAGGAACCCGGCGGCCGCGTCCTGGAACGCGTCCAGGTTCCGCCGCGCCTGGTGAATGCTGAACCCGGGCCTCGCGGCGACCTCGATGTCCAGCAGCATGGCCCGTTCGACCTCGCCCAGCAGGGTGGTCAGGTCTTCCCCCATCAGCGCCCGAAGCTGCCGCAGCTCCGAGCCGAGGCGCTGCAGCCGCTCCAGTGCAGGAGGGGTCAGGCTGCGGCCGTGCGCCGACGTCCACCCTTCCTTGGGAAGCCAGTCCAGGGCTTCGACGAGGCTTGCGGCGTCGGTGATGTCACCCTCGATAACGACGTCGGCGGCCTCCGCTTCCTCGTCGCCAGACGGATCGTTTCCGCCCAGGCCGCGGCCGCTACCGACCGTGCCGCGGCGCCGGGCCAGAAACGCGGACCAGTCCCGGAACGCCATGAGGTCAGCCGGACCGATCCGCCACCGGGCTCCAGCCAGTAGCCGCATCAAGGAATCCGACCGGCCGGGGTCGGCCAGGACCCGCAGCGTGGACACCAGGTCCACAATCTCGGGAGTGTCCAGCAGCCCGCCGAGGCCCACGATTTCGTATGGGATCCCAGCGGCTTCGAACTCCTTGCGGAGGCATTCCATCTGTGCACGCCTGCGGCACAGGACGGCCATGGCAGGCTGGATGCGCGGTTCCGAGGAGGAACCGTCGAAATCCGTGGCCCGGAACCTCCGGAGATCCTTGGCGATCGCCGCTGCTTCATCTTCATCGGTGGCAAAACGGCCGATCACCACCCGGCCTTGCACCGCGGCGGGGCTGGGCCGCAGCGCAGGCACCTCCACGGCCGCGCTGGAGGACCTTTGCCCTGCAGGCCCGGCCTGGGCCGCGGCGGCGCTGAGTGGCGCCGAGATGAGGTTGGCCGCGGCCAGGATATTGCGCCCGTTCCGCCAGGCAGTGGTGAGGTACGAAACGGGTGCGGGACGCCGGGACGCCTTCCCTGGCTGGATGTCCTCGCAGACCGGAAACTCGTTGACGAAGTGGAACAGCTGTCCGGCGGACGCCCCCCGGAAGCCGTAGATGGACTGGTTCGGATCACCCACGGCCGTGACAGCGTGGCCGTCCCCGAAGAGCCTGGAGAACAGCACCAGCTGGGCGTGCGAGGTGTCCTGGAACTCGTCCAGCAGCACCACTTTGTAGCGCTGGCGCTCCATCTCGGCGGCCAGGGGCACCTCGCGGGCCACGCGTGCCGCGAGCGCCACGAGGTCACCGAAGTCCAAGGCGCCGCGTGCTCTCTTGGCTTCCGCGTATCGCCCCACGAGCTCTGCCACACTTGCGCGTGTCCGGAGCATGGCTCCGAGTTCGCCGGCAGCCTGGCTGGGGTTCTTCTTTGCCCCTGCCGCGTACGGCAGGGCCTCGAACTCGGCGAGCCGCTGCATCAGCCAGTCCTGGACGCCGTCCGGTTCCTGGAGGTGTTCGGCACACTCCCCCCGCGAGCTGGATGACGGCTTTGACGAGGGTGGACTTGGCCACCCTGAAGTGCGAGTACTCGCCGTCGAACGCCTCAACCACCTCGCTGGCCAGCTGCCAGGCCTGCGCGCCGCCCAGCAGCACCACATCCCGCTCGATGCCGAGCCGCAGGCCGTAGTCGGAAACGATGCCGCTGGCAAACGAGTGGTAGGTGGAAACCTTCGGTTCCAGGGCATCGGCGCTAAGCAGTGCCCCTGCCACGGCACTACCAGAGTTGCCAGTGCCGGCGGCGTCACCGGCGGCGGTCCGCTGCAGCGCACTGAGCTTGGCGCGGATGCGGCTGGCCAACTCGCCGGCAGCTTTCCGGGTGAAGGTGACACCGAGGACTTCCTCCGGCCTGACCCAGCCGTTCGCGACCAGCCAGACGACGCGGTCGGCCATGGTGGCGGTCTTGCCCGAGCCCGCGCCGGCGATGACGAGCCTGGGTGCAAGCGGCGAGGAGATGATGGCCGACTGTTCCGCGGTGGGCAGGTTTTTCTCACCCAGCAGGACGGTCAACTCTTCGGGACTGAATCTGGGCTCGGGCAGCTCCGCGGTCCGGCTCATTCGGTGACCTGCTTTCCCCGCGCACACAGCGGACATACCTCCGGCAACCGGCAGCCGTGGCCGCCGAAACCGGCCTTGGCGGGATCGTGCCTTGCCTCAAATTCGTGGCCGGACATCACCGCGGCTGCGTCGTTCACCATTTCCATGGCCCAGTTGTCCGCCGGGTCCAGCGGATCCTGGTGCTGGATGCCCGGAGTCTTGGTGGTTGTGCCCAGCTGGGCCAGCACGGCGCCGCCGGGCTGCGGATCAGCCTCAGATGCGGCGGTGGCACCAAAGCCGCCGGCCAGAACGGCCGCCTGGTAGGCGCCCAGCTGCGGGTGCCTGCCCAGTTCGGCCTTGCCCGGCTGCCGTTTGCCCGTCTTTAGGTCGACGATCACCAGCCGCCCCTCGCCGTCGATCTCCAGCCGGTCCACCTGTCCGCGCAGGACGGCTGACCGGGGCCCTTCATCGGTGGGAACATCCCCGCGTGTCACAGCGGCGGGCTCGGGCAGATTCACCTCGAAGTCCTGTTCGACGCCGGCCAGCCGCCGGCCCTCGCTGCGCATGACCAGGATGTACTGCGCCAGTTTCCGGACCATGGCCTCCGCCCGGCGGAAGTCCAGTTTGCCTTCCCAGTTGTCCTTCATGCCCAGGGCCGGCCAGCGCTGGACGAGTTCGGCAAGGTATTCAGCTCCGCTGGCATCGGGAAGGTCCTGGGCGATGGCGTGCACCAGGGTGCCGAGGCTGCGGGCGAAGTCCGTGGCCGCCTCGCCTCCGGCGGCCTGGACGAACCAGTCCAGCGGCGATTTCTGCACCGACTCCACCTTGGACGGCGAAACGTAGACGGTGCCGCCCGGAGGCACCACACGGTCCACGGATGTCAGCGGGGCCAGCCCCCACCAGGTGTCCGGATGGGCTCCTGGAACGGGCGGCTCCGCCGTGGCAAGCCGGGCCAGGACACGCACGGCCTCATCCGCCTCTGCGGCCAGCCAGCCGTCCAGCTGGGCGTACTGGCGGAGTTCGGCCACGAGCGCACGCAGCGTCAGGGGCCGTTCCACGGGGGTGTAGCCGCGCCCTTCCTGGTCCGGCAGCAGCGGCGCGACGTAGTCCAGGAAGGAGGACGGCTGCTCATCTTCCGACGACACTGCCGTGCACAGCAGCACGTCCTTGGCCCGTGATACCGCCGTGGAAAAGCTGCGGAGTTCGTCGTAGCGGATCTCCCGCAGCCGGCTCAGCGGGCCGAGCTGGAGCGCATACTCCACGCCGTGTTCGACGGCGTCCGCGAACAGTGTGCTGCCCAGGAGCTCGCCGCGGAGGCGGGTATTGGGCCAGACGCCCTCCTGCAGGCCGGCGACGATGACGAACGGCCATTCCCGGCCGGCGGCGCTGGCAGGTGTCATCAGCTCGACGGCGTCGTCAACCTGGGCCCGCGCCGCCAGGGTGTCCATGGGCAGTTCCTGGTTGAGCAGGTATTCGAGGAACTGTTCGGGGCCGGATCCGGGCATCTGGTCCACGTAGCGCTCGGCCGTGTGGAACAGCGCCATCATGGCGTCCAGGTCCCGGTCAGCCCGGGCTCCGACCAGCCCGCCTGCAAGGGCGGCGGCCGTCCATGCTGCCGCGAGGCCGGTGGAGTGCCAGAGGGCCCACAGCACTGTCTCTGCGTTGGACCCGGGTTCGGCAACGGCCTTCCGCCCGGCCTGGATCATCCGCGCGACCCTGCGGGCCGAGCGGCCCTCGATGCCGAGTGAGCCGAGAGCTCCGGGTTCAAGGAGCGCCTCCACGAGCAGGGAATCGCTGGAGCGGCCGCCGCCGCCGAGCAGCTCCTCCCGCCGCAGCGACTGGCGGAGCCGGCGCAGTTCAAGGGACGTGGCCCCTCCAATCCGGGAAGTCAGCAACGACACAGCGGATTCCGGCGTGAGGACTTCCGGATCCAGGGCCACCGCATAGGCGTCGAGCAGCGGACGGACGGCCACTTCATCGCGCACGGCGGATTCAGCCACCGGAATCCGCACCGGAATCCCCTGGCCGGAGAGGTAGCGCTGCAGCTGGCCCAGCTGGCCGCCGTTCCGGACAACGACGGCAATGTCCTCGAACGACCGCCCGTCCCTGAGGTGCGCCTCGAGAATTCTTTGGGCCACGTATCGCTGCTCATGCACAGCCGAGGGCAGAAGATGCGCTTCCACGGTGCCGCCCGCCGGCGGGGTGGCACCAGCGGGTTCCCCGGCAGTATCAGCAGGGTCGGAGCCAACCGGGTCCAGACGGCGGGCGAGCTGGCCGCCGGCCCGGAGGGAAATCCGGTCCGCCACCCCAAGCCAGGCCCGGGCCACCGCCGGCCGATGGCGGTGGGCGCGGGACAGCGGCTTCTCAACGACTGCCAAGTCGTCGCCGCCGAGCAGGCCAGGCAACTCGGCCACGAGGTCCGGCCGCGCTCCGCGGAACCCCTGCACCACAGTGTCCGGGGCGGACGTCACGTAGACATCCTTGCCGGCGGCCACATCGGCCAGGAGTTCGAAGACGGCGGGATTGGCCTCCTGGATGTCGTCCACAAGAATCAGCTGGAGACGGTCGCGTTCGGCCGCGAGGAAGTCCGGGAAATCCTGAAAGAGCTGGCGGGCTGCTGTGATGATGCCGGCGGGATCGAACGCCTCCGGCATACGGAGGTCGAGGACATCGCGGTACTCGGCATACAGTGCCGCAGCGGCGATCCAGTCCGGCCGTCCGCAGGCACGGCCAAGGCCGGCGAGGTCCTCGGCGGTGCGGCCCGTCTCTGTGATCCGGTCGAAAAGCTGGCGGACCTCGTGCCGGAACCCGCGCGTAGGCAGGGCGGCCGTGAGGTCATCGGGCCAGGGCAGCCCGAGGCCCGGCAGGGCGTGGCCCTCCAGCAGTTCCTTGATGATGAGGTCCTGCTCGGGGCCTGACAGGAGCCGCGGCGCCTTCGACAGCGGCAGGAGCCCTTCCGCCTTGGCACGGCGGATGAGGTCGAAGGCGTACGCCGCCCAGGTGCGGGCCGGGGTGGTGCTCAGGCTCCGGTTCAGCCTGGCAGTAAACCGGTCCCGCAGGGTGTCGGCCGCAAGGCGTCCGGGGGCGAGAATGAGGATCCGCTCGGGGTCCACCCCTTCCGCCTCCACCCTGCGTATTGCCGCTTCGATGAGCACCGTGGATTTGCCGGTGCCGGGCGCTCCGGGGACCAGTACGGGGCCAGCTCCCCGGGGCACTTCCACGGCTGCCCGCTGGTCCGCTGTGAGGACCGGAACGCGGGAGTGCACCTGGCGAGGGGGCAGCAAGCGAAGACCCGCAGGGCGAAACGGGGCGGCGGAGAAAGAGTCCGCGTGGTCTTGCTCCGAAGTGAGTGTGGAAGCCTGGTCGGCGGAAGTCTGATCGAGTGTTGCGGTCACACGGACATTCCATCACCCGGGACTGACAATTTTCGCAGCGACGCTTCCAGCCGCCCGGCAATAACGTCCAGGGCGTCAAAATCGGCGTCCGACGGCGACCACCGCGCGGCGGCCAGATCCACGCGCCACCGTCCTTCACCGGTCCTCGCAAACTCCCGATAGTCCCCGCGCAGGGGTGTGCCCTCCTGCACGTAGTGGCTGAGGGCCTCGGACTCATGGCCGTCCGGGGCCAGTCCGCTTGCGCGCAGCACGCGCCACCACGGCACGCCACTGCCGTAATGGCTCAGCACGGACCCCACCTGCCGCGGGCCCCCGGAACCAAGAAGCTCAGCGACGTCGCCATAGGCCACCGCCGAACCGGCCGGAATGAGGTCAACCACCGCCAAAACCGCCTCCACGTACTCCGCCCGCATGCCCTCAGACTATCGGCCGGCACGCAGCGTCAGCGGCCAGGACGGGCGCCGTGTGCCTCTTCCCACAGCGTGTCTTCGCACACCCTGCCGGACACGCGCGGGGCAAGGACCTTGACTGTCGGTGCCTCCGGGTAATTTGGAGCCATGAGCACTTGGAACACTCTCCCCCGGGCCGCGTTCGACCTCGAAACCACGGGACGCAACTCCCGTGCCGCCAGGATCGTGACGGCTTCTGTCACCGTGGTGGACAGTTCCGGGAACGTGATTCACGAGCACGAGTGGCTGGCTGATCCTGGGGTGGAGATTCCTGTTGAGGCCAGCGACGTCCACGGGATCACCACCGAACACGCGCGCAGCCATGGCCGGCCTGCGGCCGAAGTCACCAAGGAAGTCGCTGCCGTGCTCCAGGGGCTTTTCGACGACGGCGTCCCGGTGATCGCGTTCAACGCCAGCTACGACTTCACCGTCCTGGCCGCCGAGTCGGCCCGCTACGGGGTGCCGCAGCTGAGCCGGTTCCCCGTCCTGGACCCGTACATCATGAACAAGCAGGTGGATCGGTACCGGAAAGGCAAGCGGACGCTGACCGCCCTGTGCGAGGAGTACGGCGTGGACCTGGAAAACGCCCACACATCGGCCGCGGACGCGTTGGCAACGCTGCGCATGCTCGATGCCATGGCAGGCAAGTTCCCTAAGCTGAACATGCCGGCCAGCCAGCTGCACCAGCTTCAGGTGGACTGGGCCGTGAGCCAGGCTGCCGACTTCCAGCAGTACCTCCGCAAGACCAAACCCACCGCCGTCATCGAGGGCGACTGGCCGGTACTGCCGCCGGAGGACGCCAGCCGCGGCGGCTTCTAGCTCCAGACGGCGGTAAGCCGGAGGACATCGCAGGAAAAGAACGGAAGTCCTTGGGACGAAAATCACAGCACCCGGCAAAAGCCCCGGGCAGCTATCCCGCCGTCATCCTGATTCAGGAAGCACCGTGGGGGCCGCCATTCACGCGGTCCGCAGGCTGGATCAGCAGCCAATAGTGCGGCATTAGGACAAAGGCCCGAACATTGTTCGGAAGTGGCTGGCATTTCCCTGCGCTGACATAATTTAGTTCAGAACCGTGCTTGTGCTATGCCCTGCCCAAGTCCTACCTCCTGAGGATAAATGATCACAGTCACCGACCTGCGCAAGGTCTACCGTCAGGGGAAAAAGGAAGTGGTGGCCCTTGACGGGGTATCGCTTTCTGTCCCCAAAGGCTCCATCCACGGCATCATCGGCCATTCCGGAGCGGGCAAGTCCACCCTGGTGCGCTGCCTGACACTGCTGGACCGCCCGACGTCGGGGTCGGTCAACATTGACGGTACCGAACTGAGCTCTGTCAGGGACTCGGAAATCCGCGCCGCCCGCCGCCGCATCGGCATGGTCTTCCAGCACGCGAACCTCATGGATTCGCGCACGGCCGTCGGAAACGTGGCCCATCCCATGGAACTGGTGAAAGCGCCGAAGGACAAGATCCGGGCCAAGGTGGCCGAGCTCCTGAAGCTTGTGGGCCTCGAAGGCTTCGAGAATGCCTACCCCTCCCAGCTTTCCGGCGGACAGCGCCAGCGCGTTGGTATCGCCCGCGCCCTGGCATCGGACCCGGATGTCCTGCTGTGCGACGAGCCCACGTCCGCGCTGGATCCCGCCACCACGGATGAAATCCTCGACCTGATCCAGGACCTGACCCGCCGCCTGCAGCTCACGGTGCTCATCATCACCCACGAGATGCACGTGGTGAAGCGCGTCTGCGGGTCCGTGTCCCTGCTGTCCAAGGGGCGGGTCATCGAGTCAGGTCCGCTCGCCGAGGTAGCCTCGGACCTGGACAGCAAGCTGGCGCGTGCACTTCTGCCCCTGCCGGCGTCGGAACCCATCAAGGGTGCGCTCCAGGCCGGGCCGGTACTGGAAATCCTCTTCTCCGGCGACGGCGCCAAGGAGCCCGTGCTCACAGGAGTGGCACGGCATTTCGACATTGACCTGAACGTTCTTGCCGGCAGCGTCGAAACCCTCGGCGGCCAGCAGTTCGGCCACCTGCGGGTCCAGCTGGGCGAGGACGCCGACCGCGACGCCGTCCTGGCCTACCTCCGCAGCCGCGGCATCAGCGCCAAGCTGGCCGGCTCCACCGCCGACGAGGCGGAACTGGCTGAATTCGCCCCGGCGGACACTGACTTCGCCGCCGAGACGGGAGACTCCAAGTGAACGAGATCTTCAGCAACCCTGTCCTGGCCAAGGCACTGCCGGAGGCTATCGTCGAGACCCTCCAGATGGTGGGAATATCTGCCTTCTTCACCGTGCTGGTCGGACTCCCGCTCGGCGTCTTCCTGCACGTCACCGTCCCCGGCGGGCTGCGGCCCATGCCGGTGGTCAACCGGATCGTCAGCGACATCGTCGTGAACATCACCCGATCCATCCCCTTTGCGATCCTGATGGTGGCCCTGATCCCGCTCGCCCGGCTCCTCGTGGGGACCAGCCTCGGACCGGTGGCTGCCTCCGTTTCGCTCTCCATCGGAACCATTCCGTTTTTCGCCCGCCTGGTGGAGGCCTGCCTCCGCGACGTCCACCACGGCAAGATTGACGCTGCCCAGGTGATGGGCTCCACCCGGATGCAGGTCATCAGCAAGGTGATGCTGCCCGAATCCCTGCCCGCGCTCGTTGCAGCCGCGACCACCACCGTTGTGACCCTGGTGGGCTACAGCGCCATGGCCGGCCTCGTCGGCGGCGGCGGACTGGGCAAGCTCGCCTACAACTACGGCTTCCAGCGCTTCGACGTCACGGTCATGATCGTCACCATCGTGCTGATCATCGTCCTCGTCCAGCTCATCCAGCTCACGGGCGAATGGATCTCCCGCAGCCTGGACCACCGCTAAAAGTCTTCACGGCAGCGAGTAGCCGCTCGCTGCACCTGAATCGGATCTCCCGGCGCCGCCGTCGGGATCCAGGTTATTTCGAAAGGAACGCATCCCATGCGTAAATCACTCACCCTCCTCGCCACCGGCATCGCCGCGGCCCTGGCACTGACCGGGTGCGGCGGTTCCTCCGCCCCGAGCGCCGAGTCGAGCCAGGCTCTTGACCCGGCCAAGCCCGTCACCCTCACCGTCGGCGCCAGCCCGGTTCCGCAGGCCAAGATCCTTGAGTTCCTGAACCAGGACCTCGCCCCGAAGGCCGGCCTCAAGCTGGACATCAAGGAGATCGAGGACTACCAGACGCCCAACACGGCGCTGAGCGACGGCTCGCTGGACGCCAACTACTACCAGCACCTGCCGTGGTTCGAGGACCAGGTCAAGACCAAGGGCTACGACTTTGGCCACGGCGCCGGCGTCCACATCGAGCCGTACGCCGCCTTCTCCGAGAAGGTCAAGAACATCAGCGAGATCAAGGACGGCGCCAAGATCGCCATCACCAACGACCCCTCCAACCAGGTCCGGGCGCTCCGGGTGCTGGAAAAGGCCGGCCTGGTCAAGGACATCAAGGATGACACGTCCGTCATCAGCCTGACAGATGCCCAGAACCCGAAAAAGCTGAAGTTCTCCGAGAACCAGCCTGAACTGCTGATCAACGACCTGAAGGATCCCTCCGTGGACCTGGCCCTGATCAACGGCAACTTCATCCTCAAGGCCGGGCTCAGCACCACTGACGCCCTGGCCGTGGAATCCACCGAGAACAACCCCTATGCCAACTTCCTGGCCTGGCGCACGGAGTCCAAGGACGACCCCCGCATCAAGAAGCTGGACGAGCTCCTGCACTCCGCCGAGGTCAAGGCCTTCATCCAGAAGGAATGGCCCAACGGTGACGTGACCGTAGCCTTCTAGGCCAGCAGGACACCGAGAACCAAAAAACTCTGGCACCCGCCGCGGCGGGTGCCAGAGTTCTTTAATCAACAGAAGGTCCGACGGCGGCTTAGGCCTTCGCTGCGGCGGCCGCCTCCGCGGCGGCGGGCAATGCCTCGAAGATCCGATTCATGGCGGCGTCGTCGTGCGCCGCAGACAGGAACCAGGCCTCGAAGACCGACGGCGGCAGGTAAACACCCGATTCCAGCATGGAGTGGAAGAAGGGCGCATAGCGGAACGATTCCTGCTTCAGTGCGTCGCTGTAGTTGTGGACCCCCTGCTCGGACGTGCCGAATGCCACCGAGAACAGATTGCCCGCGCGCTGGATGGAATGGTCCACGCCGGCCGCAGCCAGGGCGGAGGACAGGGCGCCGGACAGTTCCAGCGACCGCGCGTCCACAAACGAGTACACCTCCCGCGTGGCGTGCGTCAGGGTGGCGACCCCGGCAGCCATGGCCACCGGGTTGCCGGACAGCGTGCCGGCCTGGTACACGGGTCCGAGCGGCGCGAGGTGGTCCATGACGTCGGCACGTCCGCCGAGGGCCGCCGTCGGCATGCCCCCGCCGATCACCTTGCCGAACGTCAGAAGGTCCGGGGTCCACTTCTCGGTGGCGTCGGCGGCGCCGCCTGTGAGGCCCCAGTAGCCCGAGTAGCCGGTGCGGAAGCCGGTCAGGACCTCGTCGACGATCAGCAGGGCGCCGTGGGCGGCGGTGATCCGGGAGAGGCCCGCATTGAAGCCCTCGCCCGGTGTGACCACGCCCATGTTGGCGGGCGCCGCCTCGGTGATGACGGCAGCAATGTTGGGGCCGTGCTCAGCGAAGGCGGCCTCGACGGCAGCGAGGTCGTTGTAGGGCAGCACCAGGGTCTCGGCGGCGGTGGCGGCCGTGACGCCGGCAGACCCGGGCAGCGCGAGGGTGGCCACACCCGAGCCTGCGGACGCGAGCAGCCCGTCGAGGTGCCCGTGGTAGCAACCGGCAAACTTGATCACCAGGTTGCGGCCGGTGAAGCCCCTGGCGAGCCGGATGGCCGTCATGGTGGCTTCCGTGCCGGTGGAGACCATGCGCAGCCGTTCAACGGCGGAAACACGTTCCTTGACGATGGCCGCGAGGTTGGCCTCATCGGGGGTCGAGGCACCGAAGGAGAGGCCGCGGTCCACCGCGGCGTGCACGGCATCGAGGACGGCCGGGTGGGCGTGCCCCAGCAGGGCCGGGCCCCAGGAGCAGACCAGGTCCACGTACTCCTTGCCATCGGCGTCCGTCAGGTAAGGGCCCTTGGCCGCCACCATGAAGCGGGGCGTGCCGCCGACGGAACCGAAGGCACGGACCGGGGAGTTCACGCCGCCGGGCATCAGCTGGCGGGCGCGGTCGAAAAGTTCCTCGTTGCGAGGCGTACTGGAAGTCATGGTTCCCATTCTTTCAGTCTCCGGGGGTGTCACCGGACCGTGTCCTTGGAGTCATTAATGTCGCCCGACAGAAGCTCGGCCACCCGCGGTGCCACCACGGTGCCGAAGAGTTCGATGCAGCGCATCATGGATTCGTGCGGCAGCGTGCCGTTGCCGTATTTCAGGTCGAAACGGTCCACGCCGAGGTTCCGCTTGAGCAGCGCGATCTTCTGCGCCACCGTCTCAGGCGATCCGACATACAGGGCGCCCTCGGGCCCGCACATGGCGTCGAATTCCCGCCGGTTTCCCGGGCCCCACCCCCGCTCGGCCCCGATCCTGTTGCGCTGGGCAAGCCAGTGCGGAAAGAGCTCCTCAAGGGCTGCCTCGTCGGTCTCGGCGATGTGGCCGGGCGAGTGGGTGGCGATCTGCTGCATGGGCCGGCCGTACTTGGCCATCGCCTCGCGGTAAAGATCCACCAGCGGGGCAAAGGCACGGGGCTGGCCGCCGATGATGGCAAAGATGATCGGGTAGCCGTACTCCGCGCAGCGCAGAACGGACTCCGGGGTGCCGCCCACGCCGATCCAGGCCGGCAGCAGGTGGTGCTCCAGCGGCGGATACACGCTCAGCCCGGCAAGGGAAGGCCGGGTGCGCCCTTCCCAGTGGACCGGCTTCTGCGCCCGCACCCTGTCGAAGAGCTCCAGCTTCTCCTCGAACAGCACCTCATAGTCCGCCAAGTCCAGGCCGAACAGCGGAAAGGACTCGACAAAAGAGCCGCGGCCCAGCATCACCTCGGCGCGGCCGCCGGACAGGGCGTCCACGGTGGAGAAGCGCTGGAAAACGCGGATGGGGTCGTCCGAACTCAGGACGGTCACGGCCGAACCGAGCCTGATGTTGGTGGTCCTGGCCGCGGCAGCCGCAAGGAACACCTCAGGGGCGGACACTGCAAAGTCGCGGCGGTGATGCTCTCCCACGCCAAAGGCGTGAAGTCCGACGGCGTCAGCCAGCACCGCCTGGTCCAGCAGCTCCCGAAGCACCTGGGCATGCGGCTTCGGCTCGCCGGCACCGTCCACTCCGACGTCGCCGAAGGTGTTCAGGCCCAGCAGGATCTGCCGTGGTCCTACCGGAGCGGTGGGTCCCCCGGCCGGTGTTGTGGTCTGGGCGGAGGGTGAACCACCGGCGTGTTCCGGCATCAGGACTCCTTGAGCCAGCCGGCGAGTTCGCTGGCCCAGTACGTGAGGACCATGTTGGCCCCGGCGCGCCGGATGCCCAGCACCGACTCGGTGATGGCTGCCCGCCGGTCAATCCAACCATTGGCGGCGGCGGCCTCGATCATGGCGTACTCCCCCGAGATCTGGTAGGCGGCCACCGGCACCGGGCTCATCTCGGCAACGTCGCGCAGGATGTCCAGGTAGCTCATGGCCGGCTTGACCATCACCATATCCGCACCCTCGGCGAGATCCAGCTCGACCTCCTGGACGGCTTCGCGGCGGTTGGCGGCGTCCATCTGGTAGGTCCTGCGGTCGCCCTTGAGCTGGGAGTCCACCGCTTCCCGGAACGGGCCGTAGAACGCCGACGCGTACTTCGCGGCGTAGGCCACCACGGCGGTGTTCACGTGGCCGGCCTCCTCAAGGGCCTGCCGGATCACGCCGATCTGTCCGTCCATCATTCCGGACGGGCCCAGCACGTGGGCGCCGGCGTCAGCCTGGGCCACCGCCATCTTCGCGTAGATCTCCAGCGTGGCGTCGTTGTCCACGTAGCCGTCGCTGTCGAGGACGCCGCAGTGGCCGTGGTCCGTGAATTCGTCCAGGCAGACGTCGCTCATCACCACGAGGCTGTCCCCCACCTCGGACCGGACGTCGCGGATGGCCTTGTTGAGGACCCCGTCCGGGTCCAGGGATGCCGTGCCCTCCGCGTCCCGGGTCTCGGGGATGCCGAACAGCATGATGCCGCCGACGCCCAGCTCCACGGCCTCGGCTGCCGCGCGCTTGAGGGTGTCCGTGGTGTGCTGCACGACGCCCGGCATGGAGGCAATCGGGTTCGGCTCCGAGAGCCCCTCGCGGATGAACGCGGGAAGGATCAGGTCTGCCGGGGCAAGCCGGTGCTCCGCCGTGAGCCTGCGCATGGCGGGGGTGGTGCGGAGCCGCCGGGGGCGGTGGTGCGGAAAGCTCATGTCCTGTCCTTCACTGTGGGCCTGCTGTTGATGAATGGATGCTTAGGTGGCTGCAACGGCCCGGATGACGGCCGCCACGAGCCCGTCAGGCGTGGCTTCCCGGGCCGTGGCAGCCACGACGAGTCCCAGGACTTCCGCCTCTGCCGCTGTGGCCGGGCCGATGGCCACGAGGCGGCAGGAGCCGAGCGGCGCCAGGATGGCGCCGATGCGCCGCACCGCGCTGGGTGAAGCGGCGACGACGGCGGCCAGGGCGCCGTCGTCGACCTCGGCTTTCGCCTCGGCGAGTGTCAGCAGCGGCTGCGGTGCGGCGCCCTCACTGCCGGTTCCGTCCAGTCCTGAGCCAAGGCGCCGCGCCGGCTCGGCCGGGAAGTCCACGGTGGAATAGGCCACCACGGTGCGCACCATGGCGCCTTTGGCCTCAAGCCCCCGGGCCAGCGCAGGGGCCGCGATATCGGCCTGGGGCAGCAGCACGGCGGCAGGACCGCCGGGCCACCCGCTGACGATCCCTGCGGCTGAATGTTGCTGCTCCGGCTCGAAGTGCACGGCAATTCCGGCTGCCTCAAGCGCCTTCCGGCTGGCGGGGCCCACCGCGGCAACCCGGGTTCCGGCCGGAAGCCAGTCTCCGAGTTCCACGGCGCGCTCTGCCGCCTTTTCCTGCAGTGCCAGGACGGTGGTGGCACTGCTGACCACGAGCCACTCAAAGCTGCCCGCGCCCAAAGCCTCAAAGGCGTCGTCAAGCGCTACCTGGTCCGGGGCGCGCTCGGCGGCCGTCAGCGGCAGGAGGAGGGGAACGGCGCCGGCCAGCCGCAGTGCCTCGGTGAGGGGCCCGGACCGCTCGGGGCTCCGCGTCACCAGGACGCGGAGCCCGTCCAGCGGACGTTCTTCCAGCGGACGTTCTTCCAGCGGGCGTCCGCCCGCCTCGTGCTCCCCGCTCGTCATTCGCATACGGTGGCCGGCTGCGGTCAGGAGGCCGTGAGGTCCGCGATGTCCGCAGCCCCGGCCGCCAGCAGGACCTCGGCCAGTTCGATTCCGAGCAGGGTGGCGCCCACCTCGGTGAGTCCGTCGGTCGCCCGCTTGTCCCGCACCGAGGCGGTGCCGTCCACGGCGCAGACCACCGCTTCCAGGTGGAGCATGCTGCCCTTCCGATACGCGTAGGCGCCCACGGGGGCTGCGCAGCCTGCCTCGAGCCGGGCAAGCAGCGCGCGTTCGGCGGTGACCGCAAGCCTGGTGTCGGCGTCGTCAAGAGCGGCCAGCGCCTGGGCGAGCACGCCCTGCGACCCCTCGCTGGAGCCCGGCCGGGCGGGTGCCTCGGCGGTGCGGCATTCGATGGCCAGCGATCCCTGGCCGGCTGCCGGGAGCATAATGTCCGTCTCCAGGTATTCGGTGACGGTGTCCAGGCGGCCGATCCGTTCCAGTCCGGCGGCGGCCAGGACGACGGCGTCGAGGTCGCACGACTTCCCGTCGACCACCGAGTCGGTGGCGTTGCCCGGCAGCCCGGGCACCCGGCCCAGCCGCGTGTCCACGTTGCCGCGGATGTCCACAATGTCCAGGTCGGGACGCACTGCGCGGAGCTGCGCTGCCCGGCGGGGTGAGCCTGTGCCGACGCGGGCGCCCTTGGGCAGGTCGGCCAGCTTGAGGCCGTCGCGGGCGCAGAGGACGTCGCGGACGTCCACGCGGGGCGGGGTGGCGGCCAGCGTCAGGCCCGGGGCCGAACCCGTGGGCAGGTCCTTCAGGGAGTGGACAGCCACGTCGCACTCGTTCCGCAGCAGCGCGTCACGCAGTGCGGCCACGAAGACGCCGGTGCCGCCCATCTGCGACAGCGAGCCGGTGAGGACGTCGCCGTCGGTCCGGACATGGACGAGTTCGACGTCGAAACCTCCGACGGCGGCCAGCCGGTCGGCAGTCTGCTGGGTCTGGGTTAGGGCAAGCTTGCTCGCCCTGGTGCCGATCCGAACCGTCACTTCGCGTCCTGTCCGGCTGCCGGATAGGGATCGTGTCCCTGACCGACGGTGGTGTCGGCACCGGCAATGGTGGGCTTTTCGCCGCGGAAGTTTTCGCAGCAGCCGGGGCGGCATACGTCGTACCAGGGCCCGAGGCCGGTGACGGCCTGGCGGTCCGCGATGTTGTTGGCCACCGTGCGTTCGCAGATCAGTTCCACCAGACCCTCGACGAAGCGGCGGTGCGTTCCCGGCGTGGGCACGCGCGTGGCGGCGAGGCCAAGGTCGCGGCAGGTCTGCAGGGCTTCGGTGTCGAGGTCCCAGACCACCTCCATGTGGTCGCTGACAAAGCCCAGGGGCACGATTACGATGCCCGCGACGCCCTGCTTGGCGAGGTCCTCGATCGCATCGTTGATGTCCGGCTCGAGCCACGGGATATGCGGGGCGCCGGACCGCGACTGGTAGACGAGGGACCACGGGGCGGACAGGCCGGAATCGGCTTCCACGCGGCGCATGATCTCCGCGCCGTTGGCGAGGTGCTGGGCCACGTAGGCGGAGTCCTCCGCGAACTCACGGGGCTCGTCCTCGGAACGGCCGGCGGCCACGGCATCCCGGGTGGGGATGGAGTGGGTGGCGAAGAGGACGTGGATGGGGGCGTCAGGCTTGCCGGCGGCGGCAAGCTGCGCGCGGACCTCGGCGACTCCCTCGGCGGTACCCGCAATGAAGGGTTCCACGAAGCCGGGGTGGTCGAAGTACTGGCGGACCTTGTCCACTTCCAGCCTTCCGTCGAGCCCGGTTTCGGTCAGGGCCATGCCGATGTCCTCGCGGTACTGGCGGCAGCTGGAGTAGCAGGAGTATGCGCTCGTGGTGAGCATGAGCAGCCGGCGGTGGCCGGCGTCGTACGCGTCCTGGAGGGTCTGCGGGATGTAGGGGTCCCAGTTGCGGTTGCCCCACAGGACGGGCAGGTCGATACCCCGCGCGGCCAGCTCAGCCTCGAGGGCGGCTTTCAGCTCGCGGTTCTGCTGGTTGATGGGGCTGATGCCGCCGTTGGCGCGGTAGTGGTGGGACACCTCTTCGAGGCGCTCATCGGGGATACCGCGGCCGCGGGTGACGTTGCGGAGGAACGGGATGACGTCGTCCTGGCCTTCGGGGCCGCCGAAGGAGGCGAGGAGGACGCCGTCGTATTCCTTAGGCGCCAGCCTGCCGCTCTCGGTGACAGGGTTCGCGGTGTCTTCCTGCGGGTCCAACGGACTCATGCGAGGACCTCGGCGATCTCGCCCGCGGTGATCCGCCGCCCGGTGTAGAAGGGGATCTCTTCGCGTACGTGGTTGCGTGCTTCGGTGGAACGCAGGTGGCGCATCAGGTCCACGAGGTCCACGAGCTCGGGTGCTTCCAGGCCGAGGATCCATTCCCAGTCGCCGAGCGCGAAGGATGACACGGTGTTCGAAATGACCTGCGGGAAGTCGCGGCCCAGCAGGCCGTGGTCGCGCAGCATTTTGCCGCGCTCGTTCTCCGGCAGCAGGTACCACTCGTAGGAGCGGACAAACGGGTACACGCACAGCCACTCGGCCGGGGCCACTCCGCGTGAGTACGCCGGCGTGTGGTTCTTGGCGAACTCCGCTTCACGGTGCACGCCCATGGCGGACCAGACGATTTCGGTTCCCGCGAACAGCTTGCTGCGGCGGATGTCACGGATGGCCTGCTGCAGCGCTTCAGGCTTGGGGCCGTGGAGCCAGACCATGACGTCGGCGTCGGCGCGCATGGCGGAAACGTCGTAGCTTCCGCGATGGGTGACCCCGCCCTCGGCCAGGCGCGCCACCAGGGCGTCGAAATCCTCGGCGGCATCGGCGCTGCGGAGGGCCTCGGCGGAGCGCTTGAAAACGGTCCAGAGGGTGAAGAACTGCTCGGCTGATTCTTCGGTTTTGGTGACAGATTCGGCAGGAGTGTGGCTCATGGTTACTATCCTGCCCCTTCCATGCGGCCTAAGTCGAAAAACTCAACTTCTACGTCGCGTAGAAGTGGCTAATTTCACAGCGACCGACGGATGCGTACCGCCGCCACACCCGCTGCCCCGGCGAGCGCCAGGAGCCCTGCACCCCACCACACCTGCGGCTCAATGGTTCCGCTCCGTGACACGCCCATGACGGCACTCTCTCCCGGCCCGCGGGTGTAGGGCGAGCTGATCGTGGCCATGTTGTTGGGGCCCGCGAGCTGCGCCGAGCCCCAGACGCCGCCGGCAACGCCCGCGGCCGAGCGTCCCCGCAGGCCGGAGCCGCCTGACAGGCCCGCGATCTCCTCGAACGGGCCGGCCTCCGCGGAGGGGATTCCGGTGATCGCTGCGCTTTGCGAACTGCCGGCGGCCGGCGTCGGGGATGCCCCGGTTCCGGCCGCCGGGGAGCCGGGGGCGGATCCGGCGGGTGCCGATCCGGCGGGAGAAGAACCGCCGGTTCCGGCCGGCGATCCTGACCAACTGCCCGACGGCGTCGGGGTTCCCGACTGCGACGGCGCCCAGGTTCCCGATGAGGACGGCGTGCCCGAGGGCTGTGTTTCGGACGGTTCAGGGGCTTCCGGAGTTCCTGATGGCCGGGCTGGCCTGGAGGGCGTCGCCGTTCCGGAAGAGGGCGGGGCTTCCGAGTCGGTCGGAGCGGGCGACGGCGCCGGCTCGGTGTTACCCGGATCGGACGGCGCCGGAGCGGGCTGCGTGGGCGTGGCCGAGGCGCTGATCGACGGGTCAGGCGTCGGGCTCGCTGTGAGGGTCACAGATGGAACCGGCGTCGGGACCAGCGGCGCCAGTGACGGCCGCAGCGATTTGGACGGCAACGGCGCGTCGGAGGGTGATGGCTCGTCCGTTGGCGAGGGCTCGGTGGGGCCGGCTGCTCCGCCGTCCGACTTCCCGCCGTTCCGCTTGCCTTCCCTTTTGCCGTGATTCGACAGGGCAGCCGCCGCCCAGGCCTCGAGGCCCGCGGCGTCGACAGCGGCGCCGAGCTCCGTTCCGGCAGCAGCACCGCCCTGGTCGGGCTCCGCCAGCAGGTCGGACACAGGCAGGTCGGACGCAGCAGCGTTGGATGCAGCAGCATTGGATGCAGGAACTCCTGCTGACAAGACCAGTACCGCTCCGAACGCTGCCGCTGCTGTGCCGCGCCGAAGTCCCCCATGGAAACCAGTCAGCGAACGAAAACCATCGGACTTCTGATTGACCATAGTCATCGACCCTAGACACAATTTCGCGCCGGGGAAAACTTGCGGAAGGTCCTCCCGGAAGGTATCGCGGGCGGCAGGTAAGCTGCCTCCCCGCAGCCGACCGCGAGAGCGGGGACGCCTACGCCAGGAAGGCCGTGACTTGTGTTTTCGTGTCGGCCACCACGGCCGCCAGCCCGTTGCCGGCCAGCCACCCGCCGACCATCAGCAGCCCGTCCGTGCCGGCGCAGATCTGCCGGACTTCGGCGACCCGCTGCCGGTGCCCCACAGCGGCAAAAGGCAGCGCTCCGGCCCAGCTGACGACGTCCCAGTCCACCAGCGCCTCCCGTGTGACCGGCACCGTCAGCAGCGCTGACGCATCCTGCAAAGCCATGTCAAGCAATGCCTCATCCGACGCCGATTCCGGCCCCGGTGCGGCGGCAGCCGCAGCGGCTGAAGCACCCTCGCTGCGTCCGTAGGAGAGCCGCAGCACGTGCCTGCCACGACCGGCCGCCTCCGCCACCCAGGCCCATTTGCCGGTGGCATGGGTGAGGGCTTTCGCCCGAATTCCCTCCGTTTGCGGCGCCACCAGGATCCCCGTTCCGCGCGGACGACGGTCCAGCGAGGGGAGGTCAACAACGAGTGTCACAAGCTTGACCACAGGCCCGGGCCCGGGCTGGTGCACGGCGAGCGCCGGGACCGCCTTCCCGAGGAGCCGCACTGCCGATGGTCCGTCCAGGGCAACCACCAGGACGTCGGCCTTGTAGCTCCCCTCCCCCGCCGCCACCTCCCAGCCCTGCGGGGTCCGTGCAACATCGGTTGCCGCTGTGCCCGGCATCAGCTGCACGCCGCGAGCCCTGAGGTCCGCCACCAGCTCAGTGACGAGGGTGTGCATGCCGCCCTTCAGGCCGGCGACGGCGGAGCCTGCCTTGGCAGGCTTGGCTTCCGTTGGCGCGCCCTGCGTTGGCGTGCTTTGCGTTGGCGTCCTTTGCGTTCCTGCCCCCTTGCGCTGGGCAGCCACGGCGGCGGCCAGAGAACCGTGCCGGGTGATGCCCGCGCGCAACCCCGGCGCCACCATATCGACGTCGAGCAGAGCGGGGTCAGCCGAATGCACGCCGCCCACCACGGGTTCCACCAGCCGTTCCAGGACGCGGCGTCCCATCCGGGCCCGAACCAGCGCGGAGACGCTGGAAACCTCGGCGGTGGTCCCCACGGAGGCAGGGAGCAGTTTGTCCAGCGAAGCGCGCAGGGAGCCCCCCAGGCCCAGCGAGCGGCGGACCTCCGGGTCCCACGGATTGGCCGGGATGCCCAGCACGCCGGTCTTGGGAAGTTCGCGAGGTCCGCCCGGCAGCTGCACCCATGCGCCGCCCGGCCGCGGGGCAACGATGTGTCCGCCCAGCCCGAGCTCAGCGGCGAGGTCGGCCACCGCAGTTGAGCGGGTGGCGAAGGACTCAGCCCCGCTGTCGAAGGTCAGCCCGGCGACGTCATGACTGCCGACGCAGCCTCCCCAGGCTTCGGCAGCTTCCAGCACCGTGGTGCGGAGGCCCGCCCGCGCCAGCTCCCGCGCGGCCACGAGCCCGGAGATGCCGCCGCCGACCACCAGTGCCGCGCGTCCGGCGGCCGGTGCAGTGGGTCCGGCGGCCGGAGGACTGCCCGCAGCCACAGCCCTTTACTCCGGGGAGACGGAGTGGATGAGTTCGACGACGCGCGTCAGGACGTCGGGGTCCGTTTCCGGCGGCACGCCGTGGCCGAGGTTCAGCACGTGGCCCGGGGCCGCCGCGCCCGATGCGATGACCTCGCGCACGTGCGCCTCAAGGACCTCCCACGGGGCGGACAGCAGCGCAGGATCGATGTTGCCCTGCAGCGGGACGGTGCCGCCCAGCCTGCGGTTGGCCTCCTCCAGCGGCAGCCGGTAGTCCACACCGACCACGTCAACGCCGACGTCGCGCATGGCCACCAAAAGCTCGGAGGTGCCGGTGCCGAAGTGGATCAGCGGCGCGCCAAGGCCACGGACGTGGTCCAGTGCGCGGGATGAGGCAGCGGCAACGAACCGGGTGTAGTCGGCCAGGCCAAGGGAACCTGCCCACGAGTCAAACAGCTGGCCCGCGGAAGCGCCCGCCTCCAGCTGGGCGCGCAGGAACAGGCCGGAGGCATCCGCGGCCCAGTTGGCCAGCGCCGTCCACGTCTCGGGATCGGCGTGCATCATGGTGCGCGGGCCAAGGTGGTCCCGGGAGGGCCGGCCCTCCACCATGTAGGCGGCCAGTGTAAAAGGCGCCCCGGCGAAGCCGATAAGCGGGGTCTTGCCGAGCTGATCCACGGTCAGCCGAACGGCTTCCCGGATGGGTTCCAGCGACTCCTCAGTGAGACGAGGCAGGGCGGCGACGTCGGCGGCGGTCCGTACGGGCTTATCCAGGACCGGCCCCACGCCGGGCACGATGTCGACTCCGACGCCGGCCAGCTTCAGCGGAATGACAATGTCGGAGAAGAAGATGCCCGCATCAACGTCGTGCCGGCGCACCGGCTGCAGGGTGATTTCCGAGGCAAGTTCGGGACGCAGGCATGAGTCCAGCATGGCGACGCCCTCACGGAGCTTCAGGTATTCCGGCAGGGAACGCCCCGCCTGGCGCATGAACCACACCGGGCGGCGGCTTGGCTTGCCGCCGCGGTACGCCGTAATAAGCGGAGAGTCAGCAGTGCGTCCGTCGCGAAGCGGATGGCCTGCGTCGAGTCCGGTACCGGCGGGGGTCAAAGCGCTAGAAGTCATGCCTTTGATTGTGCCCAAATTCGCCCCCAAAAGATAACGACAGCCTGTCACCCGCGGCAGCCCCATGAAGGGGTGGCAGGAATCACAGGCCCGGAAACCGGGGATCCGGACAAAGGGTTGTTCTACGCGGGTGCGAAAAAGCTATGATTGTCCTGCTGTGGTTCTTTTCTCATTGGTGGCTACACACGCCGACATCGACCTCGAAACCGTTGCTCAGCTAAGCAACGGTTCTTCTGGCATCGCCACGTCCGCCCTCGCCGGTTCGCCGGCGGTCAAGGGTGCGGTTGTCCTTGCCACCTGCAACCGCTACGAAATCTACGGAGAGGCGCCGCACGCCGACGACGTCGAGGCCGCACGCGCCGCCCTCGTCGGGCAGATCAGCGATTCGAGCGGCCTCAGCGAGCAGCTGGTGTCCCGGTCATTCAGCACCCGCACCGGCCCCGAGGTCACCGAGCACCTCTTTGCCGTGAGCTCCGGACTCGACTCCGCCGTCGTCGGCGAACGTGAGATTGCCGGGCAGGTGCGCCGCGCCCTGATCACGGCCCAGCATGAGGGCACCGCCAGCGCCGGGCTGGTCCGCCTGTTCCAGGCCGCCTCCAAGACCGCCAAGGATGTCGGCGCGCAGACAGCCCTCGGCTCCCGCGGCCTGTCCATCGTCTCGGTCGCACTCGACCTCGCCACCGACCTTTCCGAAGAGACCGACTGGTCGAAGAAGAAGGTGGTGGTGTTCGGCACCGGCGCCTACGCCGGAGCCACCATGGCCCTGCTCCGTGAACGCGGCTGCCGCGACATCGCGGTGTTCTCCTCGTCAGGACGCGCAGCCACCTTCGTGGCAACGCGCGGCGGCACGGCCCTCGACGGCGACACCCTGCACGCCGCCGTCGCAGCCGCCGACGTCATGATCGGCTGCAGCGGCTCGGACACGAGGGTGGAAGCCGCCGAGCTGGCCCAGGTCCGTGCCGGATCCACCCAGCCGCTGATCGCCATCGATCTGGCGCTCACCCACGATTTTGACCCCGCGGTCGGAGAGCTCGACGGCGTGGAGCTGCTGACTCTCGAGTCCGTGCGGCTCGCTGCGCCCCAGGAGCAGGCGGAGTCACTCGCGCAGGCCAGCAGCATGGTTTCCGGCGCCGCCCAGGCGTTTGAACAGGAGCGTGAGGCACGCTCCGTGGATTCAGCCATTGTGGCCCTCCGCCGCCACACCATGAGCGTGCTCGACGCGGAAATGGAAAAGGTGCGCGCCCGCCACGGCTGCACCGCTGCCGCCGAAGAAGTGGAGTTTGCGCTCCGCCGCATGGTGAAGCAACTGCTCCACGTCCCCACCGTGCGCGCCCGCGAGCTGGCGTCCAACGGCCAGCAGGACGACTACGTCGCTGCGCTGGAAACCCTGTATGGCATCACCGTGGAGCAGCCGGCCGCCGCGTCCAAGGCCGAGTGCCCTGTGGACCACAAAGCCCTTGCTGCTGGCAGCGGGTCGAATACCGGGACCCTGCAGGACTCCGCAATCCCGCAGGAAAATGAGGCCCGCAGGAACTCCGCTTAGCCTGCATATGTTCTGACAAACCAGACCCTACAAGCTTTCCATAGGTTCCCCGCGCAGCATTGAAGTTGCCCGTGAAAACCATATTGGGGAGCCATCATGAATTCTGCTTCACCGGCCTCTGCCGTGCCGTCACTGAGCCGCCGGCAATTCGGACTCATCGTGGGCGGTGGGGCGCTCCTGCTGGTAGGCGGTGGAACCTGCGGCATCGTGTCTCGCAGCAGACCTGGCAACGGAGCCGGGCTCTCCACAACCTTCGGCACACTGTCACTCGTCGACGCCGGACGCCTGGCCAGGCTTGATGCGCAGGGGCGGCCTGCCGCCACGCCGCTCGCCTCAGCCGTATCCCAGGTCACGGACGGAACGCGAAGGGCCGTCGCAGCAGGCCAGCCCGGAATCGAGCGCGTTTCCAGCCGCCAGGGTGCCCCGGTGGACGACCACCACGGCGACCCCCTCCTGGACTCAGACTGGCCGCAACCCGGAAACTTCACGTGGGGCGACGTCGTCGTGCTCGAAGTGGCGCTCACTAATGTCCGGCCCGAGCCGGTCCTGTTCAGCCCGGGACAGCTGCGCCTCAAGCTGCTGCCCTCCGGCGTCACGGTAGCCCCGCAGGACGCCGACCGCGGCCCCGGCACGATTGCCGCCGGTGCCAGCGAGAAGGTCTGGATCAGTTACCTGGCCCCGCACGATTCCGTCGCGATGGAAATCGAATACACGGGGCTGGAGGACGACGCCCCGCAGGCCCTTGCGCTCCCGCTGATGACGGTGGCCAAGGTACTCTCATGAGCCCGGCGTCGGTTCGCCTGTCATGCGTGCCGGTCTCAATAAACCGCGGTGAGGAACGCCGGGTCAGTAGACCGGCTTCTGCGGCTCCACGTCGCGCACCCAGGCGAGGATGCCGCCGTCGAGATGGCTGACGCGCTGGTAGCCCGCCTTCCGTGCGGCCGCCAGCACGGCGGCCGAGCGCGTCCCGGCCTTGCAGTGGAACACGATGTCCCTGTCCTGCGGCAGCTCGCCCCATGCCTCGCCGGAGAGGATCCGCCCCTGCGGGATCAGGACGGACCCGTCGATCCGGACAATGTCGTACTCCCCCGATTCGCGCACGTCCACCAGGTCGAAGTCCTTCAGCCCGGCCTGCCGCGAGGCCAGCATCGTGGCCAGCTGCGTTGCCGTCACGGTGTGCCCGGTGTCGGCTGTCTCCGCCGGGGTGACGCCGCAGAAGGCCTCGTAGTCGGTGAGTTCCGTGATCCGCGGGGCGTCCGGGTCCTTGGACACCCTGATCTCGCGCCAGCTGCCGCCCAGGGCGTCGTACAGCGCCACGCGGCCCAGCAGGGAACGCCCGACGCCGGTAATCAGCTTGACGGCCTCCGTCACCATGAGCGATCCGACCGCAGCGCACAGCATCCCGAACACGCCGCCCTCGCCGCACGACGGCACGGAGCCGGCCGGCGGCGCCTCCGGGTACAGGTCCCGGTACGTGGGGCCGTGCTGCTCCCAGAACACGCTGACCTGCCCGTCGAAGCGGAAGATGGACCCCCACACGTAAGGCTTGCCGAGGATGGCGGCGGCGTCATTCACCAGGTAGCGCGTGGCGAAGTTGTCCGCCCCGTCCAGGATGAGGTCGTAGCCGGCGAAAAGCTCCAGGGCGTTGGAGGCATCAAGCCTGACGTCGTGCAGCCGGACGTCCACCAGCGGGTTCAGTTCCGCGATGGCGTCCCGGGCGGATTCGATCTTGGGCCGGCCCACGTCCCGCACACCGTGGATGATCTGCCGCTGCAGGTTGCTCAGGTCCACGGCATCGTCGTCGATGATCCCGATGGTTCCCACTCCGGCTGCCGCGAGGTAGAGCAGCGCTGGCGACCCCAGGCCACCGGCGCCGATGACCAGGACCCGCGCGTTCTTCAGCCGGCGTTGGCCGAGTGCGCCGATTTCGGGAATGATGAGGTGCCGGGAATACCGCTCCACCTCTTCGGTGGACAGCCCGGCTGCGGGATCGACGAGGGGGCCCGGGAGCGTGCGGACTGTATTTGCCGTGGACGGAGAAGCCATACTTCAATGTATGCCTGAAGATACCGCGCGGTCATATTACCCCCGGGTAAAGTGAAGTTAACTGCAAAGGAAAGAAGGCCAACAGTGGTTCATCATGCACCGGTTGATCGAACTCAGGCCGCGCAATCCAATGCCGGCCCGGGCCGCGCCGCCGGCCAGCGTTCCGCCAGGCTGCCGCGGGACGAGCGCCGGGCCCAGCTGCTGGCCGCCGCCCAGGAGGTTTTTGTCGCGAACGGGTACCACGGCGCCGCGATGGACGAGATCGCGGAAACGGCGCACGTCAGCAAGCCCGTGCTCTACCAGCACTTCCCGTCGAAGCGTGAGCTGTACCTTGCCCTGCTGGACAGCCATCTCGAAGCACTGACCGAGCTCATGCTCGGGGCAATGAGCTCCACCACGGACAACAAGGAACGCGTGCAGGCCGTCATGCGTGCCTACTTCCGTTTCATCGACAGCGACGACCAGGCGCACCGGCTGGTGTTCGAGTCCGACCTGATCAACGACGCCGACGTCAGCTCGCGCCTGGAGACGTTCAACAAGACCTTCGCCGAGGCCATAGCGCGGATCATCGCCGAGGACACCAAGCTCCCGCTGCTGGAGGCCCAGCTGCTGGGACGAGGGCTTGCGGGCATGGCCCAGGTCAGCGCGCGCTACTGGCTCGAAACGGACGGAAACCTCGACCTCGATGTAGCCAGCGACCTGATTTACCGTTTAGCTTGGCGCGGAATCTCTCGCTTCCCCAAAGAGACCTAGACTACAACTGAAACTACCTTTGAAATTTCAACCTTGACTGGCTGGGAGGCCTTGCTGTGGAAGTAAAGATCGGCATTCAGAACGTCGGCCGTGAAATTGTGCTGGAATCGGCTCAGGATGCTGACGCTGTGGCCAAAGTAGTGGCCGAAGCCATCGCCAAGGGCAGCGAGCTGCGCCTGAACGACGAGAAGGGCCGCCAGATCATCATCCCGGCAAACGTCCTCGGCTACGTCGAAATCGGCGCAGAGGAAGTGCGCCGGGTCGGCTTCGGCGCACTGTAGGCCGAGCCGTGCTGTCCCTCGTGATCGTGGTCCTGGTGACCGCTGCTGCCGGGTTCATCGTCTGGGCCAACGACCGGCGCCACACCAAGTACGGCATCCTCGTGCCGGCAGGCACCGCTGCTTCGGTGGGCATGCTCGCCTGGATCATCTGTATCTGGGCGGGGCTGGGCTACCAGCCGGGCCTGACGTGGCTGCCGTGGGTCATCCCCATGGCGGCCGGGACGGCTGCTGCCCTGGCGGTGGCGGTCTACCTGGGCCGGGCACGCGCCAAGCAGGACACCCAGCGGCTGACGGCAGCGCTGAAAATCTAACCACGGCAGGACTAGGCCGGCGCCACGTCCGCTGGGATCAGAGACCACCACCCAAGCGGGTGCGTGGTCGCTGTCCTTTAAGGCCGGTCGGCTCCCACGCTAGACGCGATCGATTGAGCTACTCTATACATCCGCCGATGTACCGTTGAAGCACCTCTTCGCGGCGGCGACGATCACCTACAACGTCGTTGAAGCCGCGGTGGCCCTGCGGGCCGGCGGCGTCGCGGACTCATCGGCACTTATCGGGTTCGGGCTGGACTCGGTAATCGAGGTCACCTCCGCCGTTGCCCTGTCATGGCAGTTCTCCTCCAAGGACCCTGAGCACCGGGAACACGTCACGCTGCGGATCATCGCCCTGTCCTTCTTCGCGCTGGCGGCCTTCGTCTCCGTTGACGCCATCCGCTCCCTCACCGGGGGCGGGGAGGCCCAGCACTCGACCCCCCGGGATCGTGATCGCCGCGCTGAGCCTGGCCATCATGCCCGTTCTGTCCTGGCTGCAGCGCCGGGCCGGGCCGGCCGTGAGCTGGGCTCAAGGACAGCCGTGGCCGACTCCAAACAGACGCTGCTGTGCACCTACCTCTCCGCTGTCCTGTTGATCGGCCCCGTCCTGAACAGCACACTGGGCTGGTGGTGGGCCGACGCCGGCGCCGCCCTTGTGATCGCGGCGATCGCCGTCCCTGAAGGTGTCAACGCGTGGCGCGGAGACGTCTGCTGCACGGTCCCCCATCCAGTGCCCGGTGAACACCAGGAAGCATCGTCTGGGCCTGCCGCGGACGGCTGCTGCGACGGCTGCACAGCATCAGAACCAGCGCCTGCGCCGCAGGTACTGGGCCTGCCGCTGACCCGCCGGGACCACTAAGGAGCGGATCCAGAACTCGGACCGCGGCCTTCCTCGGTGTGCAGGCAGAGCCTGTTCCCTTGGGCATCAGTGACCACCACCCAGTTGGGTGCGTGGTCACTGTTCATCTGCGCCCCCGTTGCCGCGGTCTTCTCCAGTACGGGTGCCGACTCGGCCTTGGAGCGGTGGACGTCCAGATGGAGGCGGTTGTCGTTCGGCGCCGGCGTCTCCTGGAACCAGAGGCGGGGGCCGCGCCCGTAGGGGTCAACCAGGTCCCCGGACCGCCCCTTCCGGTAGCCGAGGGCTACCCGCCAGACCTCGGAAATTTCCGCCGCGTCAGCCGTGTCGATGCCGATGTCCACCGACCGGTACAGGCCGGGCTGGGCTTCGGCGCCTGCCGCTGAGGCGGCATCGCTGACGGACGCGGCAGCGCGGCTATCCCGCGCGGACACCTCGCCGCCGACGTCGTGGGAACTGAACCGGATGAACACCCGGTTGTAGCGCCAGTCCAGGTCCGGATGGTGGTCCATGTCCTCTGCCACGCGCCCGACGGCGGCTATCAGCTCAAGCGCGACGGCCGCCGTCGGCGTCTTATAGATAGTGACAAGCCCGCCGAGGTGGTAGCGCCAGTCGGGCAGCCCGGCGAGCGCTTCGTCGATCTGGGCTCGGGTGAGGATATCGTCGTTGGCGGCCACAACTGGCTCCTTGGCAGTACCTGTTGAGCCGGCCGCGCACCGCGGACAGGGGTTGGCCGGGCTTAGAGGAACTCCGCCCGGCCCTCCATGGCCGACGACGCCAAGGCATGCTCGCGGCGCGGGATCCGCCCGGCCGCACGCGCCAGCCTACCGGCGATCACGGAGTGTTTGAAGGCCTCAGCCATGAGTGCGGGATTCTGGGCCCGCGACACGGCGGTGGCCAGCAGCACGGCGTCGCACCCGAGTTCCATGGCCAGGGCCGCGTCCGAGGCCGTCCCGATCCCTGCGTCCAGGACCACGGGAACGGAGGCCCGCGACACGATCAGCTCGATGTTGTGCGGATTGAGGATGCCCAGGCCCGTGCCGATCGGCGCTCCCAGCGGCATGACGGCCGATGCACCCAGGTTCTCCAGCCGCAGCGCCAAAACGGGATCGTCATTGGTGTAGGCGAAGACCTTGAAGCCCCGGTTGACCAGCTGCTCGGTGGCGTCCACCAGCTCCACGGCATCAGGCAGGAGCGTGTGCTCATCGGCGATGACTTCGAGCTTGACCCAGTCGGTCTCCAGCGCTTCACGGGCCAGCTCCGCCGTCATGACAGCGTCCCGGGCCGTGAAGCAGCCGGCGGTGTTGGGGAGCACGCGGATGTTGTGGTCCACCAGCAGCTGGAACAGCGAGCCGGTTTCGGCAGGCGAGTAGCGCCGCATCGCGACGGTGGTCAGCTGGGTGCCGGACGCGAGCAGCGCCGCACCCAGACCGTCCAGGCTTGGAGCGCCTCCGGTGCCCATGATGAGCCGCGAGGTCAGCTCCACCCCGTCAATGACCAGGCTGTCTGCTGTTTCAATCATTGTTTCTGCCATCGTCCTCATCCTCCCTGGACTGCCGTGACAAGTTCGATCTCGTCGCCGTCGGCGAGTGCCGTGGCATGCCACTGGCTGCGCGGCACGACGGCCGAGTTGCGGGCCACCGCCACGCCCAGCCGCTGGCCGTCGGCGGCCTGCCCGCTGGCGGCCAGCTTGCGCCCCGTGACCTGGGTGACGAGTGAGGTGACGGACGCGCCGTCACTGACTTCCTGTTCGACGCCGTTCAATGTGATGTTCATGCTGGTTCCTTGTTCTGGTCAAATGTGACGCGGGTCAAATGCTGAGTGCAGCGGCTGATCCCAGGGGGTCCGGGAGCCCGGGTGAAAACCGGCCCGGCCGGAAGGCGGCCCAGCGCGGATCGGTGATGCCGTCCATGAGCTGGCGGCAGATGGCCGCGGCGGCCGGGGTCAGCAGGACGCCGTGGCGGAAGAAGCCGGTGGCGATGATGAGGCCCGGCACGTCCGTGCCGGCATCCTGCCCGCACGCCGGCACCCGGCCCAGCAGGGGGGCATTGTCCGGCGTGCCGGGCCGTGCCCGGGCGGTGGCTTCGAGCAGCTCCAGTTCGGCGACTGCCGGCAGCAGCGCCTGGGCGTCCCGCAGCAGCTGGTAGACGCCTCCGGCGCTGGTGCCCGGCACACCGTCCTCACGCTGGGTGGCGCCGATCACCACCGTGCCGTCCTTGCGGGGCACCACGTACACCGGCACGCCCCGCACCATTCCGCGGACTGTCGCGGTGAGCAGGGGCTGCAGGTGTTCGGGCACCCTGAGCCTGAGGATGTCTCCGTAGACCGGACGCAGCGGCAGCTGCAGGCCTTCCGGGAGATTCTGCAGGCGCGCCGCCGCCAAGCCATTGGCCACCAGCGTTTCGGCCGCCCTCACGGTTCCGCCGCCGGCCAGCCGGACCCCGCAGACCCCTGCGCCGTCCCAGAGCAGGCCGGCGGCGTGCTCCCGCACCGCGTATCCCTCTGCTGCCGCATTTTCCTGACGTTGCGCGGCCAGCTCGGCAGCAAGGGCCCGGACAAGTCTGCGCGGATCCACCTGGTGGTCCGCCGGAATGTCGAGGGCGCAGGAGATCGCGGGGCTGAGCAGCGGCTCCCGGGAACGTGCCTCACGGATGGTCAGCGGTTCAACGTTGAGGCCGTGGGCCCGCTGCACTTCCCGCAGGTCCATCAGGGCCCGGCGGTCGGCCGGATCGGCACCCACCGCCAGGGTCGGCGTCGTCAGGTAGCCGGCGTCACCGCCGGCGGTGAGCGTGGCCGCAAACTCAGGCCATCTGGCGGAGGACTCCAGCATCAGCTCCAGGAGCCCTTCCTCCTGGTAATGCAGTTCGCTGACCGGGGCGAGCATGCCGGCCGCAGCCCAGCTTGCACCGCTGCCCGGGGCCTCATCGACGAGTACCACCGAACGGCCGGAGCGGCGTGCCTCCCAGGCGATGCCGTGGCCAACCACTCCGCCGCCAATAACCGCTACATCGGCCTCAAGTCCGCCGGACTCCAGGGCTCCCGCGGAGCGCTCGTCGCCTCCGGTTTCAGGGGTCATGCAAATCCTTCCCTACGCCGGTACTAACCGGATCAGGTCAAGCGGTCGGCTCTGACGCCCTCTCAGCCCTGCGTCTTTATGACAGCAGTAACGGGCTCCCGCGGTACCTGCCCAGTTTAGAGGAACTAAGGTGTTGCCATGACCGTGCACTCTGCCCACACCGCCGCCCGCCTGTACCTCTGCACCGACGCCCGCAAGGACCGCGGGGACTTCGCGGACTTTGTGGACGCGGCGTTTGCGGGCGGCGTGGATATCATCCAACTGCGGGACAAGGGCATCGAGGCGGCCGAGGAACTCGAGTTGCTGGAAGTAGTCCATGCCGCCGCCCGCAGGCACGGCCGGCTGTGGGCTGTGAACGACCGCGCCGACATCGCGTCCATCGCCGGTGCACCGGTGTTCCACATCGGCCAAAAGGACCTGCCGCTGCGGGCCGCCCGGAAGCTGCTGCACGATGCCACCGTGATCGGGCTGTCCACCCACAGCACGGAACAGGTGGATGCCGCCGTCGGCGCCGCCCACGGGCGCAGTGGCCTGGATTATTTCTGCGTAGGCCCGCTGTGGGCCACCCCTACCAAGCCCGGGCGCGCCGCCGTCGGGCTCGACCTGGTGCGCTACGCGGCGGAGGCTGTCCGCACCACAAACGAGGAACGGGTCGGCGGCCTGCTGCTGCCCTGGTTCGCGATCGGCGGGATCGACCGCACGAACGTGGAGCAGGTCCTGGCGGCCGGAGCCAACCGCATCGTCGTCGTACGGGCCATCACCGAGGCGCCAGACCCGGCAGCAGCCGCGGCGGAACTGCTCGACGCCCTCGACGCAACGTCCTCGGCCGCCGTCTCGTAAGCGGAGCGGCCGGGTCGGGGGCCGGGGTTACCCGCTCAGGCCGAGCTGGACCATCCGCCGGGAGTGGTTTTCCGCGACTTCGGCCGTGATGCCCCGCACCAGCTCGCGGGCGGTGGCGTCCGTGGCACCGGGCTCCGCCTCGACGAACAGCTCGCCAAGAAAGGCGTGTTCGTGGCCCACGCGCTGGGCCTGCGTGATCGCTTCGCCGAGGAGGCGGCGGCCCCAAAGGGCCAGCCTGGACGCCAGCCGTGGATCGTCCGCCAAGGCCCCACTGAGCCGTTCCCGAAGCACGGCCGTGGCCTCTTCCGACGACTGGATCTGCTGGATGACATCACGGGTTCCGGCATCCACAAACCGGGCCACTGCCCGGTAGAAATCGGCAGAGACCGTGTCCACCACGTAGGCCTTCATCAGGGATTCGTACCAGTCCGCCGGGCGGGTCCGTTCATGGAAGTGGTCCACGGCCAGCTGGAACGGGAGCATCGCATCTTCGACGTCGACGCCCATGCCGGCCAGCTTGGCGCTTACGAGTTCGTAGTGCTGGAATTCGATGACAGCGATCCTGCCGAGCACGGCACGGTCGTGCAGCGTGGGTGAGTAACGGGCGTCGGACGAGAGCCGTTCGAACGCGGACAATTCGCCGTAGGCCATCACGCCGAACAGGTCTGCGACGAAGCGGTCGTAGCGAGCGGTGTCAGCCGAGGATGTGCCCATAATCCAAGACTAACGGCGCAATTCGGGCTAACCTGATTTTCGTGTCACATCATCGTCTGTCGCCCAGTGTCCACGAGCAGACCAACGCGCTCGCGGAGGCTCTAAGCGCGCTGCGGACGGAACTGGAGCTTCCGGGGGAATTCCCCGAGGACGTGCTCAAGGAAGCCGAAGCCGCCGTAGCCGGACGGGGATTCCCGGCGCTGGACCTGACCGGAGTGGACTTCCTCACCATCGATCCGCCGTCGTCCACCGACCTTGACCAGGCACTGTTCATCGAACGCCTCGGCGAGGGCTACCGGATCCTGT
This sequence comes from Arthrobacter sp. UC242_113, assembly GCF_044054585.1. Lineage (NCBI taxonomy): Bacteria > Bacillati > Actinomycetota > Actinomycetes > Micrococcales > Micrococcaceae > Arthrobacter > Arthrobacter sp. UC242_113. The sequence goes on from NZ_CP171968.1 coordinate 2,217,772, forward strand.
ATGCCATCGCCGATGTTCCCTCGTTCGTACAGCCGGGCGGCGCCCTCGACGCCGAAACCCGCCGCCGCGGACAGACCTTCTACGCCCCGGACGGCCGGATACCACTGCACCCGGAGGTCATCAGCGAGAACGCCGGCAGCCTGCTGGCCGGGCAGCTGTGCTCCGCCTTCGTCTGGGAGTTCGAGCTCGACGCCGCCGCCGAGGTGGTGTCCGTGCTGGTGCGCCGGGCCGCCGTGCGCAGCCGGGCCAAACTCAACTACAAGGGCGTCCAGGCAGAACTGGACGCCGGCACGGCCCCGCCCGTCCTGCAGCTCCTGCGTGAGGTGGGGCGCAAGCGCGTGGACCTGGAACGGGCCCGCGGTGGAGCCAGCCTGAACATGCCGGAACAGGAGATCGTCCAGCTTCCCGACGGCGGCTACCGGATCGTGGCGGTCCCCCAGCTTCCGGTTGAGGACTGGAACGCCCAGATTTCGCTCATGACCGGCATGGCCGCAGCTTCCCTGATGCTCAACGGCAAAGTGGGGATCCTGCGGACCATGCCTGCCCCGGATGAGCGCTCCCTCAGCCACTTCAGGCGGCAGACAGCCGCGCTGGGCAAGCCGTGGGACGGGCAGGAGACCTACGGCGAGTACCTGCGCACCCTGGACCCCACCGACCACCGGCAATTGGCCATCCTCCACGCGGCCGGCATGCTGTTCCGCGGCGCCACGTACACGCATTTCGACGGAACCGTTCCGGAGGACGCCGTCCAGTCAGCCATCGGCACGGCGTACGCCCACACCACCGCTCCGCTCCGCCGGCTCGTGGACCGGTTTGTTTTGGTCATCTGCGAGGCCCTGAGCAATGGCCTGCCGGTGCCGGCCTGGGCGCGGGAGGCGCTCCCCTCGCTGCCCGAGATCATGGCGTACTCTGACCAGTTGGCGGCAAGGATGGAACGGCTTGCCCTGGACACTGTGGAAGCCGCGCTGCTGATCAACCACATCGGGCAGGAGTTCGATGCAGTGGTGATCTCCGGGTCAAAGCCGGCCAAAAACGGCAACGGGAACGGCAGCGGCAATGCCGCAGGGAACAGCAGCGGAAACGGGAACGGCGCCAACGGCAAGGGCCTGAACGGCAAGGGCACCAACGGATCCGGCCCCTCCGGCGTGGTCCAGATCGCCGAACCGGCTGTGACGGCCAAATGTGAAGGAGAGATGGAACCCGGCACCAGGGTCCGGGTCCGGCTCGTCTCCTCGGACATCGCAACCCGTGAGGTCCGCCTCGAGCTCGTCGACTGAACCGCTCCCGCGGGCCGCAACTGTCCCCGCGGCGGCCCGAGTCAAGGAAAACACGGGTTTGCCAGTAGACTGGCTAGGTAGTAATGGATGCCCGGTCGTTGATTTCCGTAAATTGAATTCAACAAGCCCGCCCCTACGCGATCTTGAGTCACACCCGCCGGTCCCCAGTGCCGGCATTTAGATAGCCCGCGATCGGCTTCCACTGGAATTGCTTGCGCGCCTGAGCGTGCTCCGGAACGGCCCTCAAGGCCGGCCCGTTGAGCAGGCGGCGCCAATGCCCAAATGAATAAGGAAACTCCCCTGTGAGTGAATTGCATACCCACCAGCTTCTTTCCGACGACACCGGCACCGAGACCATTGAGCCGGAAGAGACCATCATCTCGGACGAGAAGCCGCACGAAATAGCCGAAAAGTCGTTCGCCGACTTCGACGTCCGCGCTGACATCGTCGAGTCCCTGGCTGACGCCGGCATCACGCACCCCTTCCCGATCCAGGCCATGACGCTGCCCGTCGCGCTGTCCGGCCACGACATCATCGGCCAGGCCAAGACCGGCACGGGCAAGACCCTCGGCTTCGGCATTCCCGCGTTGCAGCGCGTGGTGGGCCGCGACGACGCCGGCTTCGACAAACTGCCCGCCCCCGGTGCCCCGCAGGCCATGGTGATCGTACCCACGCGCGAGCTCGCCGTGCAGGTTGCCAACGACCTGCAGGCCGCATCCCGCAAGCGCAACGCCCGGATCGCAACGATCTACGGCGGACGCGCCTATGAGCCGCAGATCGACGCCCTGCAGAAGGGCGTCGAGGTGGTCGTCGGCACCCCGGGCCGCCTCATCGACCTCTACAAGCAGAAGCACCTGGTGCTGAAGAACGTCAAGATCGTAGTGCTGGACGAAGCTGACGAGATGCTGGACCTCGGCTTCCTGCCCGACGTCGAGACGCTGATCGCCGGCACTCCGCCGGTTCGCCAGACCCTCCTGTTCTCGGCCACGATGCCCGGCCCGGTCATAGCCATGGCCCGCCGGTACATGACGCAGCCCACCCACATCCGCGCCGCGGATCCGGACGACGAGGGCCTGACCAAGCGCGACATCCGTCAGCTCATCTACCGTGCACACAGCATGGATAAGACCGAGGTGGTCGCCCGTATCCTGCAGGCCCGCGGCCGCGGCCGCACCATCATCTTCACCAAGACCAAGCGCACCGCCGCAAAGGTTGCCGAGGAGCTCGTGGACCGCGGGTTCGCCGCCGCCGCCATCCACGGCGACCTGGGCCAGGGAGCCCGCGAGCAGGCGCTCCGCGCCTTCCGCAACAACAAGGTGGACGTCCTGGTGGCCACCGACGTCGCAGCCCGCGGCATCGACGTCGACGACGTCACGCACGTCATCAACTACCAGTGCGTCGAGGACGAGAAGATCTACCTGCACCGCGTGGGCCGCACCGGCCGAGCCGGCAACAAGGGCACCGCCGTCACGTTCGTGGACTGGGACGACATGCCGCGCTGGGGCCTCATCAACAAGGCGCTGGGGCTGAGCGTTCCCGAGCCCGTCGAAACCTACTCCTCCTCGGCCCACCTGTACGAGGACCTGGACATCCCCGAGGGCACCAAGGGCCGGCTCCCGCGCAGCAAGCGCACCCTCGCCGGCGTTGACGCCGAGGTCCTGGAGGACCTGGGCGAGACCGGCAAGAAGAACAGCCGCTCCGGCGGCCGCGATTCCGGCCGTTCCGGCAGCAGGGATGGCGGCAGCAGGGAAGGCAGCCGCCGCGGCGGTGACGCGGCCAAGCGTTCCGGTGAGCGTTCGGGCGAGCGCCGCCGTCGTTCATCAGAGTCCGGCGCGGAGGCCGGAACCGGTCCCGCTGCCACTGCGACTGTTGAAGGCGAGCAGCCGGCGCGCCCGCGCCGCAACCGCACCCGCACGCGCCGCCGCAACGGCGAAGTGGTTTCAGGCGGCGAATCCGCCAATACCGGCTCGCAGCCCGGCACCGAGGCCCCATAGCCTCAATGACTGAAACTGTCTGGGCGCCGGACGGCAGCAACCTGGTGGTGCACGCGGATAACGCGGACTTCCTCCCCACGCTGCCGGACGGCGCCTTCACACTCATTTACGTGGATCCGCCCTTCAACACCGGCCGGGCCCAGCAGCGCCAGGAAACAAGGATGGTGCTCAACGCCGACGGCGACGGCGACCGGGTGGGCTTCAAGGGCCGTTCCTACGACACGATCAAGGGCGCCCTGCACCGCTACGACGACGCCTTCAGCGACTACTGGTCCTTCCTCGAGCCGCGCCTGGTGGAGGCATGGCGGCTACTGGCCGACGACGGCACCTTATACCTGCATCTGGACTACCGCGAGGTGCACTACGCCAAGGTCATGCTGGACGCCATTTTTGGCCGTGAATGCTTCCTGAACGAGATTATCTGGGCCTACGACTACGGTGCACGCGCCAAAAACCGCTGGCCCACCAAGCACGACAACATCCTCGTCTACGTCAAAAACCCGGCCAAGTACCACTTCAACAGCGCCGAGGTGGACCGGGAGCCCTACATGGCCCCGGGGCTCGTGACGCCTGCCAAGCGTGAGCTGGGCAAGCTGCCCACGGACGTCTGGTGGCACACCATCGTCTCCCCCACAGGCAAGGAAAAGACCGGATACCCCACGCAGAAACCCGAGGGCCTGGTGCGCCGCGTGGTAGCCGCGTCCAGCCGTCCGGGTGACTGGTGCCTCGATTTCTTCGCCGGTTCCGGCACACTCGGCGCGGTTGCGGCCAAGCTGGGGCGCAGGTTCGTCTGCGTGGACCAGAACCAGCCGGCCATCGACGTCATGGCCAAGCGGCTCGGGGCGCACGCCGAGATTGCGACTTACCCGCCCGTGTAGGTAGCAGCCCAAGTAGGTAGCAGCACAGGGCGTTCCCAGCGCTGGGAACGCCCTGAAATGCTACTTACTTGGGTCAGCGGACGACGACGGTGCCCGTGCCCAGCTCCTCGATCCGGTCGAGGACGTCCGGGGCGGTCAGGTTCTCGCCCAGCCGGTTCGGCTTGCCCAGGCCGTGATAGTCCGAGGACCCGGTTACCACCAGCCCGTGCTGGGCGGCCAGCTTCCGCAGGAACTCCCGGCCATCCTCGGGGTTGTCCCGGTGATTGACCTCCAAACCGGCCAGCCCGGCGTCGATCATGTCGTGGTACGTGCTTTCGCCCACCACCCGCCCGCGTGAAGAGGCGACAGGGTGGGCAAAGACGGGAACGCCGCCGGCCTCGCGGACCAGTTCGACGGCGAGGGCCGGCTCCGGCGCGTAGTGCTGCACGAAATAGCGCGAATGGGAGGTAAGGATCGAGGTGAAGGCCTCGGAACGGTCCGCTACCACTCCCGCCGCCACCAGGGCGTCGGCGATGTGCGGGCGTCCCAAGGTGGCCCCCGGCGCCACATGGTGGATCACGTCGTCCCAGGTCAGCGGGTAGTCCTCGGCGAGCAGGGTGACCATGCGTTCGGCGCGGGTCAGGCGGGCGTCCCTGGCCTTCGTAATTTCCTCGAGCAGGCCCGGGTGCGCGGGGTCGTGCAGGTAGCTCAGGAGGTGGACGCTGATCCCGTGCTCCGTCCGGCAGGAAATCTCCATGCCGGGCACCAGCGCCACGCCGTTGTCAATCGCCGCCCGGGACGCTTCCGCCCAGCCGTCCGTGGAGTCGTGGTCCGTCAGCGCAATGACGTTCAGCCCCGCCGCCGCCGCGGCCGCCATGACCTCCGCCGGTGTCTCCGTGCCGTCGGAAATATTCGAGTGCGCGTGCAGATCTATCCTCACCAGCCCAGCCTAGTAGATGGGGCGCCCCTGTGGCCGGGATGGGCGTGATTCTCCCTCCCGCGCCGGTGTTGGCCTAAGCCGCTCGGCTGGTGAGACTATTGGACGGTGAACGATGCAGACAACACCCACAACGGTGAAAACACAGCTTCCCAGCCCCTGGAAGAGCGCGTCAACAACCGCTCCCAGCGGCCCAGTTCCGCCGCTTTCAAGGCCTTCATGGCCAGCAACTGGGCGCCTGCGCCGCAGGTGACCCCTGAACGGGACGCCGTCGCCAGCCACGCCGCGAGGAGGCGCCGTGCCATCTCCGACCAGTTCAAGGGTGAACGCCTGGTGCTTCCGGCCGGGCCCCTGAAGGTGCGCTCCAACGACTGCGACTACCGTTTCCGGCCGCACTCCGGCTTCGCCCACCTCACCGGCCTCGGTCTGGACCATGAGCCCGACGCCGTGCTCATCTTCGAACCTGTCGGGGAGGGAAAGGGCGACGACGGCGGCAACCACCGCGCCACGCTCTACTTCCGGCCGCTGGCCGGGCGTGACACCGAACAGTTCTACGCCGACGCGCGGTCGGGCGAGTTCTGGATCGGGGCGCGGCCCACGCTGGCCGAGTTTGAGGCCCGGCTGGGAATCCCCACCGCCCACATCGACGAACTTGAGATGGCCGTCACCAAGAACGTCGGTGCCCCCGAAATCGGCGGCATCTCCGTCCGACTGGTGCGCAAGGTGGATGAAAACATCGACGCCCTCGTGGATACCGCCCGCTACAACACCGCCAAGGATCCGGACAACCTGGACCTTGGTGTGCTGGACGCCCTCGACGAGAAGCTGTCCGAGGCACTCTCCGAGCTGCGGCTGACCAAGGACGAGTGGGAAGTCGAGCAGATGAAGACCGCGGTGGCCGCCACTGTTGAAGGCTTCACCGAAGTGGTCAAGGCCCTGCCCCGCGCCCTGACGCACTTCCGCGGTGAACGCGTGGTGGAGGGCGCCTTCTTCGCCCGCGCCCGGGAGGAAGGCAACGAACTCGGCTACGACACCATCGCCGCCTCCGGCAACAACGCCACGGTGCTCCACTGGACCCGCAACACGGGCAAGGTCAATGCCGGGGAGCTCCTCCTGCTGGACGCCGGCGTCGAGGCCGATTCGCTCTACACCGCGGACATCACCCGCACGCTCCCGGCCAACGGCACGTTCTCGGACATGCAGCGCAAAATCTACGACGCGGTCCTGGACGCTGCCGACGCCGGCTTTGCGGCCGCGCGGATCGGCGTGAAGTTCCGCGACATCCACACCGCCGCCACCACAATCCTCGCGGAGCGGCTTGCGGAATGGGGCCTGCTCCCGGTCTCCGTCGAGGAGGCCCTCGGCGAGGACGGCCAGCAGCACCGGCGCTGGATGCCGCACGGCACCAGCCACCACCTCGGCCTCGACGTCCACGACTGCGCCCAGGCCAAGCGGGAACTCTACCTGGACGGAGTGCTGCGGGAGGGAATGGTTTTCACCATCGAACCGGGCCTGTACTTCAAGCAGGAAGACCTCGCCATTCCCGAGGAGTACCGCGGCATTGGCGTGCGCATCGAGGACGACATCCTGATGACGGCCGAGGGCCCCGTGAACCTCAGCGCGGCGCTCCCCCGCACAGCGGACGACGTCGAGGCCTGGATGGCAGGCATCTACCAGGAGATCGACGCCAAGGGTTAAGTGAACAAACAAAAAAGGGACGGCCACCGGATGAACCGGTGGCCGTCCCTTTTCTGCTGTCCCTGGTTCTGCGGTCCAGGGTTACTGCTGCTGTCCGTCCCGGCCCTGCTCGGCCTGGTTCGGATCCACGCGCACACCGTACTGCGGGCGGCCATCCGGCAGGTCCGGGTAGCGGACTGCCGACGCCGGGCGCTGGCCTGTTGCCGGCCCGCCCTCTGCGTTGTGGCTCTGCTGCTTGGTGCCGGCCTGCTGATTAGCCCCGTACTGCGGCTCGCCGTCGTACGGCTGGCCCTGCTGGCCTGCGCCGTATTGCTGGCCTGCGCCGGATTGCTGGCCTGTGCCGGATTGCTGGCTGGGGTCCTGCGGCTGACCGCCCTGCGCGTGCTGGCCTGTGCCGTGCTGCACGCCGGCGTCCTGGCCGCGCTGGCCGTAGGGATCGTTCCAGCCCGCCGGCCGCTGCGGCGCCTGCCCCTGGGACGGGCCCTGCGGGGGTCCCTGGTGCCGGCCCGTCTGCTGGTAGGGCTGGTTCTGGTAGTCGTGCTGGTTCTGGTAGTCCTGCTGGGTGTGGGACGCCGGGCGCGCGCCAGGGGTGGCGTCGGACGGCGTCATCGGGAGCTGCTGGAGCAGCCGGCGCGCCTCGTGGGCCGCTTCGAAGGCCACGACGACGTCGTAATTGGTGGCCACCACCTGGCTGGTGGACGTGAAGTCGCGCTTGCCGCGCTGCATGGCATAGGTGACGATCCCGAACAGCATGAAGAACGCCGCACCCATCAGCACCGAGCTGATGATGGAGAACGTCCCGCCCGCTGGCGTAAAGAAGGACAGCATGACGCCGACGAAGAGGCCGAACCACATGCCGCTCAGGGCACCGGAGAGCGCCACACGCGGGTAGCTAAGCCGGCCCGTCACCCGCTCCACCATCTTGAGGTCGTTCCCCACGATGGAGACCAGATGCACCGGGAACTGCTGGTCGGCGAGGTAGTCCACGGCCTTTTGGGCGTCCAGGTAAGAGGTATACGAGCCGACCGTGTCCCCCGTGGGGACAGTCTTCGACTCGTCCGAGCCGTTGGGCGCAGCCTTCGGAGCACCAAAAATGTTAGCCATAACCCCATTCTTGCCCATAAGGATGGGTGAAAGCTGAAAATTCAGCTAAAAGAGAGCAGACTCGGTAGCCTGTAGAGGTGAGCACGAATCCTACCCGCGTCTTTGTCGCGCGCCTCCTGGGACTGGACGTCTTCGACCCGTTGGGCGACCGTCTGGGGCGGCTGCGTGACGTCGTCGTGCTCTCCCGCGGAACCCGGGGCGCCCCGCACGTGGTGGGCATCGTCGTCGAAGTTCCCGGCAAGAAGCGCGTCTTCGTCCCCATGACCCGCATCACCTCCATTGACCAGACGCAGGTCATCTGCACGGGCCTGGTCAACCTCCGGCGCTTCGAACAGCGCGGCGCAGAGACCCTGGTGGTGGCCGAAATGTTCGACCGCCGCGTGACCCTGACGGACGGCAGCGGCGACGCCACCATCGAGGACATCGCCATGGACCAGCACCGCTCGGGCGACTGGTTCGTGAGCAAGCTGTTCGTCCGGCGCGGCCACTCCCTGGCGCCGCTGAGCAGGCTGCGCCGCAACGAAACCATGATCATCGACTGGGCCGACGCGCACCAGGGGGCCAAGACAGAACCGCAGGCAGCCACCCAGTTCGTGGCCAACCACGAGGACCTCAAGCCAGCTGACTTCGCCGAGGCACTGCAGGAAATGAGCGACAAGCGGCGCTTCGAGGTGGCCAGCGAACTGCAGGATGAGCGGCTCGCGGACGTCCTGCAGGAGCTGCCCGAGGACGACCAGGTGGAAATCCTCTCCGCCCTCGACGTCCAGCGCGCCGCAGACGTCCTCGAGGAGATGGACCCCGACGATGCCGCCGACCTCCTCGGCGAGCTGCCGTCCGCCCAGGCGGAGGAACTCCTTCAGCTGATGGAGCCCGAAGGCGCCGAGGACGTCCGGCGCCTCCTCGAATACGACGAGGACACCGCCGGCGGCCTCATGACCCCCGTCCCGGTCATCCTGCCGCCCGAAGCCACGGTAGCGGAGGCCCTCGCCCACGTCCGGCGCGAGGAACTCTCCCCCGCCCTCGCCTCGTCCATCTTCATCGCCCGTCCTCCGCTGGAAACCCCGACCGGCCGGTTCCTCGGTGTGGTGCACATCCAGCAGCTGCTGCGCTTCCCGCCGTTCGAGTCGCTGGGCAACCTCGTGGACAAGAACCTGGAGCCACTCTCGGACCTGGCCCACATCAGCGAAGTCGCGCGCACCCTCGCCACGTACAACCTGAACTCCCTTCCGGTGGTCAACCAAGCCGGCCGGCTGGTGGGGGCAGTGACCGTTGACGACGTCCTGGACCATCTGCTGCCCGACGACTGGCGGGCCAACGACGGCGAGGCCCCGGTCAGGAAGCTTGGTGGCCGCATTGGCTGAAAATACGGCAAAGGCAGCGCGACCCGGCGGAAAGCCGGCAGGCCAGGGAAGCCTGGACACGCCGCTGAGCGGCCGCCAGCGCATCCTCCCCAAGTTCTCGCCCAACCCTGATGCGTTTGGCCATGCGACGGAGGGCTTCGCCCGCTTCATGGGCACGCCGCAGTTCCTGCTCTACATGACCGTGTTCTGTGTCTTCTGGCTGGCATGGAATACCTTCGCGCCCACGGCCTGGCAGTTCGACAAGGTGGAACTCGGGTTCACGCTGCTGACGCTGATGCTGTCCCTGCAGGCCTCCTACGCAGCGCCGCTGCTGCTCCTCGCGCAGAACCGCCAGGACGACCGCGACCGCGTGTCCCTGCAGCAGGACCGCCAGCGGGCGGAGCGCAACCTGTCGGATACCGAATACCTCACGCGGGAACTGGCCTCACTGCGGATCGCGCTGCGTGAAGTGGCCACCCGTGACTACGTCCGGGCGGAACTGCGCAGCCTTTTGGAGGACCTGCTGGAGGCCCAGGAGGAGCTCCGCACGCACGAACCCTCCGGGCCCGGAAGCCACGAATCGCCGCGCGAACTGGTCCGGGAAAAGCTGAAGGAGAAGCGGGAAAAGCAACGCAATCCCCGCACGCAGCAGATCCCCAAGGTCAAGTCCGAAAAAACGCGGCAGGGCCGGGCAGCCCACCGACCCACCCCTCCGGAAAGCTGAGCACCACGGCATGAGCACCACCCTCCTCCCGGCAGTCAACGCTGCCCTGGCAACCGTCATCGATCCGGAACTCCGGCGCCCCATCACGGAGCTGGGCATGGTTGATTCGGTGGAGATCTCCGACGACGGGACCGTCCGCCTGGCGGTGCTGCTCACCATTGCCGGCTGCCCCCTGCGCGACACCATCACCAGGGACTCCGAGGCCGCGCTGCTGGACGTGCCAGGCGTCACCGCGGTGGAGGTGGACCTCAAGGTCATGACACAGGCGCAGCGCGACGCGCTGAAGGAGCAGCTCCGCGGCCCCGGCGGTGAGCGCGGCATCCCGTTCAACCAGCCGGGATCCCTCACCAAGGTCTTCGCGGTGGCCAGCGGCAAGGGCGGTGTGGGAAAGTCGTCGGTGACGGTGAACCTTGCCTGTTCCCTCGCGGCACAGGGGCTGCGCGTGGGCATCGTGGACGCCGACGTGTACGGTTTCTCAGTGCCGGCCCTGATGGGGATCACCCAGGCCCCCACCCGCGTGGACGACATGATCCTCCCGCCTGTGGCGTACGGCGTGAAAGTCATTTCCATCGGCATGTTTGTCACCGGCAACCAGCCTGTGGCCTGGCGCGGACCCATGCTGCACCGGGCCCTCGAGCAGTTCCTCACCGATGTCTACTTCGGCGACCTTGATGCGCTGTTCCTGGACCTCCCGCCGGGCACCGGCGACATCGCCATCTCGGTGGCGCAGCTGCTGCCCAAGGCCGAGATCCTGGTGGTCACCACTCCCCAGGCCGCAGCGGCCGACGTCGCAGAGCGTGCCGGCGCCATCGCCACCCAAACTGGGCAGACGGTTGCCGGGGTCATCGAGAACATGTCGTTCCTGGAAATGCCCGACGGCGGCCGGATGGAATTGTTCGGCGCCGGCGGCGGGGAGGTGCTCGCCGAGAGGCTCAGCGCGTCGACCGGCACTGACGTGCCGCTGCTGGGCCAGATTCCGCTGGACATTCTCCTGCGCGAAGGCGGCGACTCGGGCAAGCCTATCGTCCTAGGCGGCCCGGACACTCCGGCAGCAGTGGCGCTGTCCGGCATCGCCGGGAAGCTCGCGGCCAGGCCGCGGGGGCTGGCCGGGATGAAGCTGGACGTCCAGCCCCGCTGATTGACGGGCCCGCTGATTGCGGCTGCCGACGCCGCTGACGGAGGCTGCCGAAATCCGGGCTAGGTGGCCTCGGAATCGAAGGGTGCCGCTTCGCCGTAGGGCAACTGCTCGATGATGCGCGCGGGCCGCTCCTCGGTGGAGGAAGCGGCAGCTGATGCCGCAGCGGCAACTGCCGCCGGACCGCCGGCACTGACCGGCTTGGTGTCGTCCTCAAGGAGAGCTTCCTTGATGATGCGCCGCGGATCGTACTGGCGGGGGTCGTACTTCTTCCAGTCGACGTCATCGATGTCGATGCCGACTTCTTCCTTGATCTGCTCCCGCGCGCCGGAGGCCATCCGACGCACTTCCCGGACAAGGTTTGCAAGTTTCTGGGTGTATTCGGGCAGCCGCTGGGGGCCGATCACCAGAATGCCGATGAGCAGCAGAAGGATAAACTCCGGGCCGTTGATTCCAAACACTTTAGGAAGATTACCCTTTCCGGGCAGGCAGTGACGATTTCGACCCGGCCCGCTCCCTCTGGGGGCATGCCGCTGGAATACGGAAGCGTCTCAAAGCCCAAACTGGCGGGCTATTTTACGGAGGCCGCGTTCGACCCGGTCGACGACACCTTCCTGCGCCGCGCTACTGTCTCCGGCCGTGTCGGTCCCTGCGGCCAGACCCGGCCCGGCCACGCTTCCGGGCGCTGCGAGCATCGGCAAAGCATCGTCGGCCGAACTGGCGGGCAGGTCCGACACGTAAGTGAAGGTGCTCCGTGGTGTCTGGTAGATCGCGCTCCACGGTGGCCCCGCCTTGACCCAGACCCGGCCGTCCGCCGTCGCTCCCGGCACGTCAGCGGCCAGGTAACCGTCGTTTCCCGCCGGATGGCCGGTCAGAGGGTTGACCGGGGACGGCGCAGCCGGCAACCCCTGGTGCTGTTCCAGAATCCTCGCCGTATGCTGCCCGTCAGTGAGGCGCAGCTCCACGGTGGGCCGGCCTGCCAGGACCGTCGTGCTGGCAGACACCAGGCGGAAACCCATGGCACGCAGTTCAGGGCAGGTCCAGCCGGAGGACCGCAGCGCGGCGAGGCGGCTGTCAGTTCCCGGGGAATGCCCGGACTGGCCATAGAGCGAGGCCGTGCCCGTGGCGTACTGCCCGGGTTCACCGGCAACCGTGTACGCTCCGGCGGCGACCGCCCCTGCTGCCACCACGGCTACCCCGCCGGCCAGCCCCGCCAGCATCATCCGGCGGGGCCGGGCAACGGGGGCCGGCGCCATGGCTAATTGCTGGGTGCGGAGCAGGAGCCGCGCTGTCAGTTCGTCACTGGCGGCCGGGACTGCGGCAGTACGGAGCCGCTCAATGTACTGGCGCTGCCGGTGTAGGGCGCTGGCACATTCGGCGCACGCACGGAGGTGTTCCGCTGTCTGCGGATGCCGTCCGCCGGCAAGCGGCGGCAACCCTGTGTTTTGTCTGAGCCCCTCCAGCAAGCGATGTAGCCGACGCATGTCGCCGATCAGAGAACGCCGGCGATGCGGGGCAACTTCAGCCGCGGCTTGCGCGCCTGCTGTGGGCGCGGATCCCGGTGGGCAAGCTTTTCGCGGAGCATGGTCCGGCCACGGTGGATGCGTGAACGCACGGTGCCCAGCTTCACGCCCAGGGCCTCGGCAACTTCGTCGTACGACAGTCCCTCAAGGTCGCACAGGACGACGGCGGCACGGAAGTCCGGCGGAAGTTCCTCGAGGGCGGCCTGGACGTCGAGATCCAGGTTGTTGAGTTCGAAGCTTTGCTCGGGGCCGGGTTCACGGCCGGGCAGCCGTGACTCGGCGTCCTCGGCCAGCGCGTCAAAGCGGATCCGGCTCTTGCGCCGTGCCTGGTCCAGGAAGAGGTTGGTGGTGATCCGGTGCAGCCAGCCGTCCAGGGTTCCCGGTTTGAAATTTTCCAGAGAGCGGAAGACGCGGACGAACACCTCCTGGGTGAGGTCCTCGGCGTCGTACTTGTTACCGGTGAGCCGGTAGGCGAGCCTGTAAACCTTGGCGGAGTGGTTGGTGACCACTTCTTCCCACGTGGGCATGGCCCACTCGGCAGCTTGCTCTTCAGTTGCAGGGACAGGTGCCGCAACGGATGCTGACATCGTCCACTCCCCTCGTGGATGTAATAACGCCTGACGTGCTTTACATCATTGGTTCGGCGCCGATCACCACTTGGATGAGCGGATTATTATCATGTCAAAGTTGGCTGGGAATTTCCTGACTGCGGGGCCCCTCTTTGCTAAAGGCGCAACTTCTGGCCCGCAGTTCATGCCGGCATTCCGTAAATTTTCGTCACCCTCCGCCGGTCAACAGAACAGTAGCCGCCATCACAGGCGTGCCCGCTGTCACTTGCCCCTCGGGCGCCGTCCAACCAAGTACGCTGTAATAACATGCCCCCTGCCGCCCAGAAAGCGAAATCCATGAGCGCCGATAAGTCCACGAGCTGGTCCTATGCAGAAGATCTGCCTGCCGAGGATGAGGTCCTGCTGCGCGCCCGGGAGCGTTCGTTCGAGCTTGGCGTGACACCCATCGGCCGTGGCGTTGGCGCCGTGCTGACTGTGCTGGCGGCGGCATCCAAGGCACAGACCGCCGTCGAGATCGGTACCGGCGCCGGCGTCTCGGGCGTCTGCCTGCTCCGCGGCCTCGGTCCGCAGGCCGTGCTCACCACCATTGACGTGGACGTCGAGCACCTGAAGGCCGCCCGGGAGGCGTTCCAGGAGTCAGGCAGCCCGGCCAACCGCACGCGCACCATTTCCGGCCGCGCCGGTGATGTCCTGCCGAGGCTTACCGACGCCGCCTATGACCTCGTCTTCATCGACGGCGACAAGCCCAACTTTCCCCGCTACGTGGAGCAGGCCGTACGCCTGCTCAAGACCGGCGGTCTCCTGATCGTCAATGACGCCCTGGACAAGGACCGGGTATCCAACCCCGCAGCCCGCGACGCAACCACCGTTGTACTGCGCCAGGTGGGCAGGGCCGTGCGCGACGACGACCGGCTGGCTTCGGCCATGCTCCCCACCGGTGACGGGCTGCTGGTAGCGGTCAAGAAATAGGCCGACGGCTGGCTCAAGCGGGCCGGCGGCCTGGTCCAGGCAGGCCCGAAAGACAAAAAGGCAGGGCCCGCAGCTTTCGGCTGCGGGCCCTGCCTTTACTCTTATTCGGTGACGCCGACGAGGCAGTCCTTGAGGTTGGCCGCCTCTGCGGCATTAAGTTCAACCACGAGCCGGCCCCCGCCTTCGAGCGGCACACGCATGATCAGGCTGCGGCCCTCCTTGGTTACTTCCATAGGGCCGTCGCCGGTACGTGGTTTCATAGCCGCCATGAGGAATATCCCCTCCAGTAGTCCCAGGACCGAGCAGCCCGGCCGGGCTGAGTCCGCGTAGTCAAAACAAAGCCGCTCTGGCGGTCCTTTCGGCAGCCGCCATGGCTGAACAATGCCAATGCTTTTTGTCCTTGCTTATTACCTATTATCCTGTAATTACCCGCCTGTAGCTAATCGATGGAGAATCCGTTCGCCTGCGGATTCCTGCGCCCTCTTGCGGCTGATCTGGGGAAACCTGTACGGCAACCTACGGCCCGTCACGGCGGATAGTCCCCTCCGCCCGGCAGTTGCGCCCACGCCCAGAGCCATACCACCCACACGATCTGCAGAAGAACAAACATCGTGATCACCGCGCCACGGTAGGCCCGCGACCGGGAAACGAGTGCGGCAGCCAGGGCAAGCGGAAACAGTGGCAGCAGCATGCGGAAGGTGCTGGTCTGCGGGTGCAAGAACACCACGAGGTACCCCATGTAGCACACACACCACAGCCGGAGTTCCGTGCCCAGCCGGCGCACCGGCGGCGAGGCCATCAGGAGCCCGAACACCGCCACGAAGACGAACGGTGCCACAAGCCCCAGCACCGGCCCGAACAGCAGGACACCGGTGTCGAACCAGGGTTTGAAGGGCACCAGGTCGTGTCCGCGCCAGACGGTCTCGGTCTTCGTGTACGCCGCGATGTCGCCGGTGGCAGCCCACGCGATGGCGGGCCACGCGAGGGCCCCTGCACCGCTCACGGCGGTCAGCCCGGCGAGGGACCACAGTTCGTTCCGGCTGTGGATCCGGCACCCCTTGGCGGCCCCTCCGTGGTTCCGCGCCTCAAGCCATGCCTCACTGGCACGGAACAGGAACAAGATCCCCATGGTCGCAGCGAACGGAACTCCCGTGGGCCGGGAAAGGCACATGGCCAGGACCACGGGAATGGCCCACAGGTAGTGACGCCGGACCACCAGCAACAGTGCCGCGGCCAGCAGCAGGAGGTTCAGGGATTCCGCGTAAGGCACTTGGAGCACCGGCGAGACGGGAAAACGGAGAAGAACGCGGCACCCCACAGGGCCGGCCCGTGGGCTGCCTTGGCGCGGAACAGCAGATAAACCACCAGCGAGGCCGCCAGTCCGGCGAGCATCGCGATCAGGATGAGGGCGGCGGCGGGGCCCATGCCCGTGGCAGCGGAGAGCATCCGCCCCAGCGTTGGAAACAGCGGATAGAACGCCCAGGTGTTCTCCTGCACGTTGCCGGCAGCATCCACCGGCAGTTCGTTCGGGTACCCGCCGGTCATGACGGACTCGTACCACCGCGCGTCCCAGATGTTGATGAAGTTCCAGTAGTCGGGCTTGGCCGGGAACCAGGGGTTGAATCCCTGGTGCAGGGCGGCCGACATGAAGATGCAGCCACTTACCAGCCGCGCGGCCAGGTACACCGCGGCCACCTGGGCCCACCACGGCCAGCGGACCAGGCGGCCGCCGAGCCGCGCCGCGGCGGCCCGGAACGCCCTGTCCAGCCGCGTCCCGTTCAGCCGCGTCCCGTTCAAGCGCGTTCCGCGATGCGGCGACGGGGGTTCGGCGGTTGCTGGCGGCACGGGGCCCGGAGGCGGCATTGGGGAGCTCACGTCCGATCCTCGGCGGCCGGCCGTTCGGCGGCGGCCAGTTGTTCGGCGGTGGCCAGTTGTTCTGCGGGGGCCAATTCGGCGGCAGCCACAGGCTGTTCAGCGGCTGCCGAGTGCTCGGCACAGGCACGCAGCTGCTCGCGGAGGCTTTCTATTTCGGCGTTCCTGGCAGCCAGCTGGTCCCGCAGCTCGTCCAGCACCTGGTCCACCTGGTCCATCCGGTAACCCCGCAGCCCCAGCGCAAACCGGACATGGTCGACGTCGGCCGGTTTTGCGTTGTCGGGGAGCAGCACGGGTGGCAGGGACGCCACGGGTTCATCGAATCCGTCCTTGAAGCCGTCGCTCTCGAGAGGCGCGCTGGCGCGTTTCCTCCGCAGCATGCCCGCCCCGAGGTCGGTCCCGATGAGGGCGGTGGCTCCGATCAGGACGATGGCGAGGAAAACGAGGAAGAAGCTCACACCACCAATCGTGCCAGATGCAGCCCCACCGGCCGCCCTACCCACGCAGCAGCTGCCCGGGCCGTGCCCGGGCAGCTGCTACTCGGGGCGCTGGTCCTCGTCGGAGGACGGCGCCCGGACATGGCCATGGAGGACGAAATTCACGGCTTCCTCGGGTGTGTCCACCACCTGGATGAGGTCCAGGTCCTTTTCCGAGACCATTCCCTCAGCCACCAGGGTCCCCCTGATCCATTCGATCATCGGACCCCAGAAGGCGGCGCCCAGCAGGACGATCGGGAACGAGGTCACCTTCTGAGTCTGGACCAGGACCATTGCTTCGAAGAGCTCGTCAAGGGTGCCGAGGCCGCCGGGAAGGACGATGAAACCCTGGGCGTACTTCACGAACATGGTCTTCCGCGCGAAGAAATAGCGGAAGTTGATGCCGAGGTCCACCCACTGGTTCAGGCCCTGCTCGAACGGCAGCTCAATGCCGAGGCCAACGGAGACGCCGTTGCCTTCCACCGCTCCCCTGTTGGCGGCTTCCATCGAGCCCGGTCCGCCGCCGGTGATGACGGCCACGCCGGCTTCGGCCAGCTTGCGCCCCACCTCGACGCCCATGTCGTAGAACGCGCTGCCGGGCTTGGTCCGCGCGGAACCGAAAACGCTGACCGCCTGGCCCAGGTCGGAGAGGGCACCGAAGCCTTCCACAAACTCGCTTTGGATCCGCATGACCCGCCAGGGGTCGGTATGGATGAAGTGGCCCGGGCCCTTGGTGTCCAGGAGCCGCTGATCCGACATCTCCACGGCAGCCTGCTTGCGGCGCAGTTCTAGGGGCCCTTTCCTGCGGGGCTGTACTGATTTCGACGGATCTGCGTTGATGCTCATCCCCCAAGGCTAACCTGCTGACCTGCAGGTATCTCTTGAATTACGATCAGCGGGAAGTTGGCGTGATTCCGGTCATAACCGGGCAATGTTCGCTAGATTCTTACTTATGACTACTCAACTGCCCGGCGATGCACTCGTCTCTCTGAATGCCGTCAACAAGCATTACGGTCAGCTGCACGTTCTGAAGGACATCAACCTCCAGGTCCGCAAGGGCGAGGTGGTGGTGGTCATCGGACCGTCAGGTTCGGGGAAGTCCACACTGTGCCGGGCGATCAACCGGCTGGAAACCATCGACGACGGCGACATCGCCATTGACGGCAAGCAGCTGCCCGAGGAGGGCAAGGAGCTCGCCCGGCTGCGCGCCGACGTCGGCATGGTGTTCCAGTCATTCAACCTGTTCGCGCACAAGACCATCCTGGAGAACGTCACGCTTGGCCCCATCAAGGTCAAGGGCGTCTCCAAGGCGGAGGCGGACAAGGAGGCCATGGCCCTGCTCGAGCGCGTGGGCGTGGGCCACCAGGCGCCCAAGCTCCCGGCTCAGCTCTCCGGCGGCCAGCAGCAGCGTGTGGCCATCGCACGTGCCCTCGCCATGAAGCCCAAGGTCATGCTTTTTGACGAACCCACTTCTGCGCTCGACCCCGAAATGATCAACGAGGTCCTGGACGTCATGATCCAGCTGGCCAAGGAGGGCATGACCATGATCGTGGTGACCCACGAGATGGGCTTCGCCCGCAAGGCCGCCGACCGTGTGGTGTTCATGGCTGACGGACAAATCGTGGAGGACGCCACTCCCGAGGAGTTCTTCACCAATCCCCAGAGCAGCCGCGCCAAGGACTTCCTGTCCAAGCTGCTCACGCACTGACTACCGAACCAACAGTCCCCACCAGCTTCAAGACCACCCGATTTCGCACCCTGGCCGTCACCGGCGGCCGCCCAATGAAAGGAATGTCATGAAGGCATTTTTGACCCGAAGGAAATCCCTTCTGGCAGCAGCATCCGCGGCAATCGCTCTTACACTGAGCGCTTGCGGCGGCGGCGGCACCGGGACCGGCTCCAACCCCTCGCCGGTCGAGAAGCCCAGCTTTGCTGCAGGCACCACCATGGAAAAGATCGCCTCGGCCGGCAAGGTGACCATCGGCACCAAGTTCGACCAGCCGCTGTTCGGCCAGAAGGGCCTGGACGGCAAGCCTGTCGGTTTCGACGTCGAAATCGGCAAGCTGCTCGCTGCCAAGCTGGGCGTTCCCGCGGACAAGATTGAATGGGTCGAGACCGTCTCCGCCAACCGCGAGCAGTTCATCAAGCAGGGCAAGGTGGACCTGATCGTGGCCACTTACACCATCAACGACAAGCGCAAGACCGAAGTCGACTTCGCCGGCCCGTACTATGAAGCCGGCCAGGCGCTGATGGTGAACAAGGACAACACGTCCATAACCAAGCCCGAGGACGTCAAGGGCAAGAACGTCTGCTCCGTGACGGGCTCCACCCCGGCCTCCACCATCGTGGAGAAGTACGGCGCAGTCCTGGTTCCGGCCGCCACCTACTCGGGCTGCCTCGAGCCGCTCCGCAACAAGCAGGTTGAAGCCGTCACCACGGACAACGTCATCCTGGCTGGCTTCGTCAACAAGGAGCCGGACGCGTTCAAGCTGGCCTCCGACGAGACCTTCACCAAGGAGCCTTACGGCATCGGCCTGAAGAAGGGCGACACGGAGTTCCGCAACTGGGTCAACGACCAGCTGGAAAGCTTCTCCAAGGACGGCTCCTACAAGAAGGCTTGGGAAGACACGGCAGGCGCGGTCATTAAGACGGCACCGGAACTTCCGGCCATCGACCGCTACTAGAACGATCGTGGCGGTTACCGGCGGCTGTGCATGCCACAGCCTGCCGGTAACCGCCGCTTCCGTTTTCCGCACATTCCCCTGAACGCAGCTAAAGGACCCTATGGACGTCATCATTGAAAGCCTCCCCCAATACTGGGACGGCTTTCTCGAGAACCCTGTTCCTGGCCGCCGTTTCCGGCATCATCGCCTTGGTGGCAGGCACGCTGCTGGCCGCCGCCCGCGTCTCCCCTGTTGCAGCACTCCGCGGCTTCAGCATGGCCTACGTGGAGGTGGTGCGTAACACCCCGCTGACCATTGCCTTCTTTTTCGCAGCGGTGGTCCTTCCCCGCCTGGGCGTGACCTTCCAGCAGTTCGAAATCGCGGCCATCATCGCCCTCAGCGCCTACACCTCCGCCTTCATCGCCGAGGCTGTTCGCTCGGGCGTCAACAGCGTTCCGGTCGGCCAGGCCGAGGCAGCCCGCAGCATCGGCATGAAGTTCAGCCAGGTACTCTCCCTCATAATCCTTCCGCAGGCGCTCCGCACCGTGATACCGCCGATGATCAACATCCTCATCGCGCTCGTCAAGAACTCCTCGGTTGCCGGCGCCTTCTACGTGCTGGAGCTGTTCGGCTACGGCAAGCAGCTGGCCAACGACCACGGTGACTCCGTCATGTGGGTGCTGGTGGGCGTTGCCTTCTTCTATCTCCTGATCACCGTGCCGCTGGGCTACCTCGCCCACCAGGTCGAACGAAAGGTGGCGATCGCACGATGAGTTCGGTTCTCTACGACGTCCCCGGCCCCAAGGCCCGCCGCGTCTCGCTGATCGGGTCCGTGATCGGCGTCGTGCTGATCGCCGCCCTGCTGGCCTGGGCCATCATGACCCTGGCCCAGCAGGGGATCTTCCAGGCACAGCGCTGGGCGATCTTCGGCCAGGCCGATGTCTGGTCGCTGATCGCCAACGGCATCGGTGCCACGCTGGCCGCGGCGGCCATCGCAGCGGTCATCGCCTTTCCGCTGGGGCTTCTGCTGTGCCTGATGCGCATCTCCGACGTCGCCTGGATCAGGATTCCCACCAGGATCGTGCTCGAGTTCCTGCGCGGCATGCCCGTGGTCCTCATGATGCTGTTTGTGCTGCTGGTCTTCGCCACCAGCTCGTTCATCGCCGTGGTGGCCGGCCTGGTCCTCTACAACGCCGCGATCTTCGCGGAGATCATCCGCGCAGGCATCCAGTCCCTCCCCCGTGGCCAGCGTGAAGCAGGACTGGCGATCGGCCTGACCAGCTTCCAGTCCCGGCTGACCATCGAACTGCCGCAGGCGGTCCGCCGCATGCTGCCGTCCCTCGTGGCGCAGCTGGTGGTCCTGTTGAAGGACACCTCGTTGGGGTACATCGTTGCCTACGCCGAACTGCTGCGCGCGGTGCAGGTGATGGCGGACTTCCTGGGCCCGCAGTTCCTGTTCCCGGTCTTCTTCGTGGCCGCGGCCATCTACATCGCCATCAACCTGGCCGTGTCACGGCTGGCCATCTGGATCGAGCGGCGCGGTTCCAAGAAGGCCGCCGGCGGCGTGGCGAAGGCCCCCACCGCCGGCGTGTCCACCGTGGTGAAATAAAACGGCAGGCATTAACAGCGAAGGGTCCGCAGCCAACCGGCTGCGGACCCTTCGTGTTTGTCTGCCGATACTCAGGACAGCCACGTCTGCAGTGCGCGCAGGCAGGTGCGGACAGCTTCGGCCTCCACGTGTTCGTTGTCCTTGTGGGCCAGCAGCGCGTCGCCGGGCCCGAAGTTCACGGCCGGGATGCCCAGTTCGCTGAAGCGGGCGACGTCGGTCCAGCCGTATTTGGGTTTCGGCTCGCCGCCCACGGCGGCAACGAAGGACGCGGCGGCAGGGTGGTTCAGTCCCGGGCGCGCACCGGCGGCGCTGTCAGTGCGGACGACGTCGAACCCGTCCAGGAGGGCGCGCACGTGCTCTTCGGCCTGGTCCGGGGTCTTGTCCGGGGCGAAGCGGTAGTTGATCTCCACGACGCAGCGGTCCGGGATAACGTTGCCCGCGGTGCCGCCGTGGATCTTCACCGCGTTAAGGCTTTCGCGGTAGTCCAGGCCGTCCACCGATACGGTCTGCGGGCTGTATGCCGCGAGGCGTTCCAGGATGGGCGCGGCCGCGTGGATAGCGTTGCGGCCCATCCAGGCCCGGGCGGAGTGGGCAGCCTCGCCGGAGGTGGTGGCGTGGAACCGCATGGTGCCGTTGCAGCCGCCCTCCACGGTGCCGTCGGTCGGTTCGAGGAGGATGGCAAAGTCGCCGCCGAGGAGCCCGCCGTGGTTCCGCACCAGCCGGCCCAGACCGCTCTTGACGGCCTCCACCTCCTCATGGTCGTAGAACACGAAGGTGACGTCCTTGCCCGGTTCCGCCCCGCCGTCGAACATGGACGCCGCCAATGCAAGCTGGACCGCAACGCCGCCCTTCATGTCAGTGGCGCCGCGGCCGTACAGGACGCCATCGCCGGGGACCCCGGACGGCCAGGTGGACGGCACCGTTCCCAGCGAACCTTCCGTGACCGGCAGCGGCACGGTGTCCAGGTGGCCCGCCAGGATGACCCGTTCGCTGCGGCCGAGGTTGGTCCGGGCGATGATGGAGTCGCCGTCACGTACCAGCTCCAGGCCGGGGAGCTGGCGGAGTGCCGACTCGACGGCGTCTGCAAGCTGGCGCTCGTTGCCGGAGACGCTGTCGATGTCGATCAGCGCGGCTGTCAGCAGTGCCACGTCCTGGCGCAGGTCAAGGGTTACGGGGGCTGTTTCGGCAATCACCATCCCACTGTATCCCGCGCCCGCCCGTCCCAACCGGGTAGCAGCCCAGGGCGTTCCCGGCGCCGGAAACGCCCTCAAATGCGACTCGGATATGTGCGGACCGGTTTCGGTGCGTGCATGTCGTCTCGATAGACTTGGCGCATGACTGAAACCGCTTCTTCCGCCGTGCCCGCTGCCCAGACACTGTCCGACAAGTCCCGTTCGGCCTATGGATTCGGCGTAGCCACCATCGCCACGCGGAACGGCGAAGCCACCGTGCTGGATGCCTGGTTCCCCGCCCCCGCCCTCGGTGTGGCCGCCGCAAGCCTCCGCGCCGTGGAAAACGCCGACGAATCCCTGACGGACATCGCTGCCGCCGGCACTGATGCCGACCGCGGCACCGAGCAGAAGGTGGTGTTCGTGCAGATCAACCTGGACGAAGCCCCGGCGGACACCGCCGATGCCTACCTGCGCCTGCACCTTCTCTCGCACCGCCTGGTTCGGCCCAACAGCATCAACCTGGACGGCATCTTCGGCAAGCTCCCGAACGTCGTCTGGACCAACTTCGGCCCGTGCGCCGTGGACGGGTTCGAGCTGACCCGCGCCAAGCTGCGCAAGCGCGGCGCGGTCACCGTCTATGGTGTGGATAAGTTCCCGCGCATGGTGGACTACGTCGTTCCGGCGGGCGTCCGCATTGCCGACGCCGACCGCGTGCGGCTGGGTGCCCACCTGGCCGACGGCACCACCGTCATGCACGAGGGCTTCGTGAACTTCAACGCCGGCACGCTGGGGACCTCCATGGTTGAGGGCCGCATTTCCGCCGGTGTGGTGGCTGGCGACGGCACCGACGTCGGCGGCGGCGCCTCGATCATGGGCACCCTCTCAGGCGGCGGCAAGGAGAAGGTGTCCCTGGGGCAGCGCGTCCTGCTGGGTGCCAACTCCGGCGTGGGCATCAGCATCGGGGACGACTCCGTGGTTGAGGCCGGGCTGTACGTCACGGCCGGCACCCGCGTCCGCGTTGCCGGGCCCAAGGACGCCGACGGCGAGGACACCAGCAAGATCGTCAAGGCCGTGGAGCTCTCCGGCGTGCCGAACCTGCTTTTCCGCCGCAACTCCACCACGGGTGAAGTCGAAGTCCTGCCCCGCCAGGGCCAGACCGTGGAACTGAACGACGCCCTGCACGCCAACTGACGCCGCGCCGACCGACCACGAGGACATAGCCGGCACGCCACCCAGACGGGCGTGCCGGCGGATTGCTGGAGTAACAACGTGATACGCAGACGCAGGCTGCGCGGGGCTGTCATCGGCGGCCTCTCCCTTGTCCTGGTCGCCGGCGGCATCTACACCGCGGCCACTTTGCTGCAGCGCTCCGAGCAGCTGATCACCGAGGAATGCACCGCCACTGTCGGTTCACAGCGCGCCGAGCTGGCCACCGACCAGGCCGCGAATGCGGCGCTGATCACGGCTGTCTCGGTGCGCCGCGGGCTCCCTCCGCGTGCAGCCAGCATTGCCCTGGCCACCGCCATGCAGGAATCCAAGCTTCGGAACATCGGCCACGGCGACCTCGCCGGTCCGGACTCCAGGGGCCTCTTCCAGCAGCGCCCGTCCCAGGGCTGGGGCACCCAGGACCAGGTCATGGACCCGGTCTACGCCACGAACGCGTTCTACGACGCCCTCGTGAAGGTGCCCGGCTACGCCACCCTGGACATCACCGACGCCGCCCAGCGCGTCCAGCGCTCCGCCTACCCGACGGCCTACGCCGAGCACGAGGCGATGGGACGGTCGTTCGCCTCGGCATTGACGGGTGAGACGCCGGCTGCCCTGAACTGCACGCTCCGCGCACCGGACACCGCCGGCAACGCCGCCACCCTGCTCATTGAGCTGGAAGCCGCCTACGGAACCGTCCCCACGGCGGCCTCCGGCCAAACGCTGGAGGTGGACGTCGCCGACAGCTATGCCTGGTCCGTGGCCCACTGGGCGGTGGCAAACGCCAAGGAGTATGCGGTGGAACGCGTGGACGTGGACGGAAAGCGGTGGGACAGGAAAGCCCGAGACGGGTGGCAGGATGCACCGGACACCGGCGGCCGGGTGGCCATCACGCTTGCTGCAGCCGGGTCCTGAATCTGCGGGGACTTCCTGAGTGCAGGGTCCTGAATCCGCGGACTTAGACGAGGATCTCCACGACCGGCTGCACGTAGCTGCGGAACACCTCGGGCTGCGAGAGCAGCTCGTGGCTCATGATGATCTTGTCCGGCTCCAGGTACCACGCCCGCTGCTCATCGAGCGGCAGCTCGATGATCGTCAGCGCGAAGTCCCGCGAATCCCTGCCCACCTCCAGCAGCCGGTCCTCCACGATGTCCTCGATGAGGTGCGCGGAGCCTCCGGCCACGCGTTCGGCCTCCAGTTCGGCATACTCCGCGCGCCGCTCCCTGGCCCACGTCAGGGCTGCGCCGAAATGCGCCTGCAGGACCTTGCGCAACGCCGGCGAGTTGGCAAAGGAGCGGAATCCCGGCGGCGACAGTTCCGGGGACATCTGCGGGTGTGCCTTGAGGAGCTGCTCCCACCAGGCTTCCCACTCGGTTTTCAGGGCGCTGATGCCGCCCACTTCGGCGGTGAGGTGGGAATGGTCCACGTGGCGGACCTTGGGTGCGGCATGCGAAAGCGGCGGAAAGCCCGCACCGTCGAGCCCGGCAACATCACGTATATAAAGGGCAATAAGCATGGGACCCGACGTGTCCATAGTGATTCGCCAGCCTGGACCGCCTGTGTGCTGCATGCGTATGCCTCCTTGGCATCTCGATTTTCCGCCCCGTTGTGCCGGCAACCCGCTCTCCGGCTTTCAGTCTATTCCCCCAGCCCGGGGAGGTTAATGGCTGGCACCGACCCTCCTGCGAAGGCCCTCGAGGTGGGATTCGAGCACGTCACGGCACATTTCCGGGGACATCCAGCCCGGCTGCAGCAGGGCATGCATGGCCAGCCCGTCGAGGGTGGCCAGCAGATGTTCGGCCGCAGTCACAAGCTGCGGCCCGGCACCGGTTCCGGTGGCATCATCCCCGGCGCCGGCGTCCTCGCGCAGGAGCCGCGTGATCACCTGGCCGACGATGGCGGCCACGGCCCGGTGGCTTCTGTCCGCCTCGGCGGCGAGGTAGGGCCGGATCCTCGCGGCGTTCCGGAACGCCAGCCAGGCGCACGCATCCAGGGCGCGCTCTTCGTCCAGGGGCAGGAATTCGCCCAGCAGTGTTAATACAGCACGGCTCGCGTCCGGGTCACCGGCGGCGGGCCGGAGCCCGGCAAGGGCGGCATGAAGGCGCACCAGGATGCGGTCGGAAACAGCTGCGAAGGAGTAGGCCAGCAGGTCGTCGCTGCTGTCGAAGTAGTGCCGCACGGAGCCCACCGCGAGGCCCGCCTCATCCGCGACTTCCCGCAGGGACGCGCCTTCCAGTCCGTCAGTGGCGATGATCCTGCACACGGCGCCAACGATCTCCTGCCGGCGCTGCGCGGCGTCCACAATTTTCGGCACACTTGTTTTTAGCACGGGTGTGCGCCGAAACAGCGGCGACTCCCCCACACACGGTCGGCGGTTTAGGTGGTGGTTGAAGCGCGACGGCGGCCGCCCACCTAAGGTGGACGGCCGCCGTCATGATTTAAGCCGGTGGTGGGCCCACACCGGCTAAGGGCCCGAACCGAGCGTGCGAGGTTTGGGAGTCGGTGGTGGGCCCACACCGGCGAGGGGCCCGAACCGAGCGTGCGAGGTTTGGGAGTCGGTGGTGGGCCCACACCGGCGAGGGGCCCGAACCGAGCGTGCGAGGTTTGGGAGCCGGTGGTGGGCCCACACCGGCGAGGGGCCCGAACCGAGCGTGCGAGGTTTGGGAGCCGGTGGGGATTAGCGGGCGGGGTACTGCCGCTCGGGCTCTCCTGTGTAGAGCTGCCGCGGACGGCCGATCTTGGTGTTCGGATCGTTGATCATTTCGCGCCACTGGGCAATCCAGCCCGGCAGGCGGCCGATGGCGAACAGCACGGTGAACATCTTCTCCGGGAAGCCCATGGCCTTGTAGATCAGGCCGGTGTAGAAGTCCACGTTCGGGTACAGCTTGCGCTGGATGAAGTAGTCATCGTTCAGCGCCTTCTCTTCGAGGCGCAAGGCGATCTCCAGGAGTTCGTCGTGGCCGCCGAGCTTGCTGAGGATCTCGTGCGCGGTTGCCTTGACGATCTTGGCGCGCGGGTCGTAGTTCTTGTAGACCCGGTGGCCGAAGCCCATGAGGCGGACGCCGTCTTCCTTGTTCTTGACCTTCTCCATGTAGTCCTCGGGCTTGGTGCCGTCGGCCTGGATCTGGCGGAGCATCTTCAGGACGGCCTCGTTGGCGCCGCCGTGGGCAGGGCCGAAGAGGGCGTTGATGCCTGCGGACACGGAGGCGAAGAGGTTGGCGTTGGAGGAGCCCACCAGCCGGACCGTGGAGGTCGAGCAGTTCTGCTCGTGGTCAGCGTGCAGGATGAGGAGCAGGTCCAGTGCCTTGGCGACCACGGGGTCCACCTCGTACTGCTCGGCCGGCAGGCCGAAGCTCAGGCGCAGGAAATTTTCCACCAGGTTGTGGGAGTTGTCCGGGTACAGCATCGGCTGCCCGATCGACTTCTTGTGGGCGTAGGCCGCAATGACCGGCAGCTTCGCCATCAGGCGGATGGTGGAAACCTCCACCTGCTCGTCATTGAACGGGTCCAGCGAGTCCTGGTAGAAGGTGGACAGCGCGGACACAGCCGAGGACAGCACGGGCATCGGGTGCGCGTCCCGGGGGAAGCCACCAAAGAAGCCCTTGAGCTCCTCGTGCAGCAGGGTGTGGCGGCGGATCTTCTGGTCGAAGTCCTCCAGTTCGGCCGGCGTCGGGAGGTTGCCGTAGATCAGCAGGTACGAGACTTCCAGGAAGCTGGAGTGCTGGGCAAGCTGCTCGATCGGGTAACCGCGGTACCGCAGGATGCCTGCGTCGCCGTCGATGTAGGTGATGGCCGACGTCGTGGCGGCCGTGTTCATGAAGCCAGGGTCAAAGGCAACGGCGCCGGTCTGCTTCAGTAGCTTGGAAACGTCGTAGCCTTCGTTTCCCTCAACAACCTTGATGCGCGGAAGTTCGAGTTCGCCGCCTGCGTGGCGCAAGATCGCACTGGTGGTCTCAGTTGCGCTGGTGGTCTCAGTCATGGAGTCCCCTTCATGAGGCCTCTTGGCCTCGCTAGAAAGCTTGATCCAACATCAGGTGAGCCGCACGGGATCCCGCACGGCGGGACATCCAACGGCCGTGCTGCCTTCTTGTAGAAAGCCACCATTGATAGTCAGTTAAAAACTACCGCCACTTGAGGGCTGCCACTAATCCGGAAGCGCCGAATTATCCCGAAAACGGGCAAGTTGTGGCGCGAGTCACATCATTGTTACGGCGCAACCGCTATGCCAGGCGGGACACCGCGGCGTCGATCCGTTCGTCGGTTCCGGTGAGGGCCACGCGAACATAGCCGTGCCCCGCGTCGCCGTAGAACACCCCCGGACCCACCACGATCCCCCGTTCGGCGAGGCGTCCCACGGTGTCCCAGGTTGCTTCGCCCGCGGTGCACCACAGGTACAGGCCGGCGGCGGACTCGTGCAGCGTCAGCCCGAAGGCCTCGAGCGCCGGCAGGAGCCGCTCCCGCCGCCCACGGTACAGGTCCTTCTGCGCCTGGACGTGCGCGTCGTCGCCGAGCGCCACGCGCATGGCTTCCTGCA
Source organism: Arthrobacter sp. UC242_113 (assembly GCF_044054585.1). Classification (NCBI taxonomy): domain Bacteria; kingdom Bacillati; phylum Actinomycetota; class Actinomycetes; order Micrococcales; family Micrococcaceae; genus Arthrobacter; species Arthrobacter sp. UC242_113. Next base: position 2,245,431 of record NZ_CP171968.1, read on the forward strand.
CCGGGTACGGCACGATCATGCCGGCGTGCTTGCGGCTGTTGACAAGGTTGGCCATGAGCGCAGCGTCGCCGGCGACGAAGGCGGCCCGGTAGCCGGCCACGTTGGACTGCTTGCTCAGCGAGTACACAGCCAGGAGCCCGTCGTGGGACGGACCGGCGACGCGCGGATCCAGAATGCTCGGAACAGCCTGTCCCCCGCGCTGCAGGTCCCACTCGCCCCAGCCAAGCTCGGCGTAGCACTCATCGGATGCCACCAAGGCGCCGATTTCGCGGGCCTGGTCCACGATCTTCTTCAGCGACGCAGCGTCCCGGACACTGCCGGTGGGGTTGCCCGGTGAGTTGACCCAGACCAGCCGGACCTTCGCCCGGGTGGCCGCGTCCAGTTCGTCGAGGTCATCAGCCGCAACCGCCGCGGCCCCGGCGAACGTGGCCCCGATGTCGTAGGTGGGGTAGGCGACCGTGGGCCGGACGACCACGTCTCCGGGCTTGAGGCCCAGCAGGAACGGCAGCCACGCCACCAGTTCCTTGGAGCCCACGGTCGGCATGACGGCGCGGGGATCCAGCCCCTCGACGCCGCGGCGGCGGGCGAACCACGCGGCGATGGCCTCCCGGAGCGCGGGCGTGCCGTGCACGGTGGGGTAACCGGGCGCATCCGCGGCCGCCTTCAAGGCGTCCTGGATGACCGGCGGCGTCGGGTCCACGGGCGTACCGATGGACAGGTTGACCGCTCCGCCCGGGTGTTCAGCCGCTTTGGCGAGGTACGGCGCCATCGCTTCCCACGGGTAGTCGGGCAGGCTAAGGCCGAAACTGCGGACAGCTGTAGTCACGAAGGGGTCCGCCTCAGTGGTCCTGGTTCTGCGGCGGGAGCGCTGCAATCATCGGGTGGTCCTTGCCGGTATTGCCCACCTTGGCGGCGCCGCCCGGGGAGCCGAGGTCGTCAAAGAACTCGACGTTCGCCTTGTAGTAGTCTGCCCATTCCTCGGGGGTGTCATCCTCGTAGTAGATGGCTTCCACCGGGCAGACGGGCTCGCATGCACCGCAGTCGACGCACTCATCGGGATGGATATAGAGGGAGCGATCGCCTTCGTAGATGCAATCGACGGGGCACTCCTCAATGCATGCCTTGTCCTTAACATCTACACACGGCTGCGCGATTACGTACGTCACGTCCCTTGCCTCTCCACGTTGATTCCCGGCGACTGGCCGGTTGCTGCATCCGGCCTGCATGCCGGGCTGTCCACTTCAGAGCCTATTATCTCCCAGGCCCGTCCCGCGAACGAAGCGGGCGCGTCACACTCCGGACGCGTCATACGATGGACCGGTGAGTCAGACAACACCAACGCCCCGGCAGTTCCTGGCCACGGCCCCTGCCGGAACGCGCGTGGTGGTGCGGTACAGGATCGACGGCGGCTTTACGGATGCGCTGGGAGACCTTCTGGAGTGCGGCGAAAGTGAATGCACCGTGCGGACCCGCAATTCCGACGTCGGCATCCCCCTTGAGAGCGTGGTGGCCGCGAAACAGGTGCCCCCGGCACCTCCGCGGCGCCGTTCGCGGCTGAACCCGCCGGCGGCGGACTGACGGCCGCACGATCATGACGGCAGCCCCGAGCCTAGGCCCTGCCCGTTTCTTCCAGCACCTCGGCTGCCGAGGAACCATTTGCCGGCACCTCGTCTATCTCTACCGCGTCCGGTAGCGTGCTCATCGTGCGCAAGGGAGAGAACAGGACCGGTGCGGCGGCCAGGAGATTGCCGGCCGCTCCGATCATCATGGTGGCCACAAGGCCGATGTGCCCGCCCAGGTACCCGGAGGCCAGGGCCGACAACGGAATCACGCCCCACACGGCAAACCGGACGGACGCATTCATGCGCCCGAGAAGCCGGGGCGGGCAGACCCGTTGACGCATGGTGAGTTGCACGACGTTGTAGACCAGAACGGTGAAGCCAAACCCGAATTCGGAGACGACCAGCAGCACCAGTGAGACTGCGGGTTCGGCAACGACGCCGGCGAGCGGCACGAGCAGCAGAAAAACCGAGCTGACCACGGCGCACACCGGGATCACCGTGCCTTCGCCGACGCGGGCGGCCACTCTCGGCGCCGCCACGGCGCCCAGCACTCCGCCGGCCGCGCCAACGGTCATGACCAGGCCCATGCCCTGCGGCCCCAGCCCGAGATTGCGCAGCACCAGCAGCGGCGTCAGCGTGAAGATCAGCGTCCCGAAAAAGTTCATTCCGGCGGTACAGGCCGCAATGCGGCTGATGAGCGGATGCCGGAGCACAAAGGAGAGCCCTTCCCGGATTTCCGCCGCGAGCGGCCGCCGGTCGGCCGGGGCCAGACGTACTTCTGCGTCGCGGGTGCGCGCCAGGAAAACCGCGGAGAGCAGGTAGCCCGCAGCCTCCCCCACGAACAGGACGGGAGCCGAGACCAGCGCCAGCAGGGAACCACCCACGGCGGGTCCGCCGATGCGTGCAACCTGCGTGGTCGCCTCCAGCTTTGAGTTGGCCTCCCGCACCCGGGGTGACTCCACCAGCACGGGAACGTAGCTCTGGTACGCGACGTCGAAGAACACCGTGGCCGTTCCCACGGTCGCCGCGATGACGTACAGGTGCCACATCTCCAGGCTGCCGCCCCACCACAGGAGAGGCACAGCAGCCATGGCGGCCATCCGCACCAGATCGGCGGTGATCATGGTTTTCCGCTTCAGCCAGCGGTCCACCCAGGCCCCGGCGGGTAGCCCAACAGCCAGGAAGGCAGCCAAGCCGGCGGCGGTCAGCACGCCAACTTCGAATTCGGACGCGTGGAGCATGCTGACGGCCAGCACGGGGAACGCCAACTGGCCCAACTGCGCGCCGAACTGTCCCAGCGCCTGGCCGGCCCAAAAGGTGGTGAAGTTGCGGTCCCGCCACAGCGCTCGTGCTGTCGGAACCACCGCGGTCGATTCGGCAGTCACGGCTTCAGTTTGGGGCTGTGATTGGCATATGTCAATCGATCATTGCTCGTTACACTGGCGTCTATGACACCCCCGCCGGAAAGCGATGATGCAGACCTGGTGGCAAAGGGCCGCGCCCTAAGTTCTCCGCTACGGCTGAGGATTCTTCGTCTATGCCTGCACCAGTCGCGCACCAACAAGGAGATCGCCGAGCTGCTCGGCCTCAATCCCGCGTCCAGCCTTCACCACGTCCGCACCCTGGTGCGGACCGGGTTCCTGGTGGCCGAGGAGCGCCGGAAGGGGCGGCGGGGCGCCACCGAGGTGCCCTACATCGCCAGCCGCAAGTCGTGGAGCACTCCCGTGGACAACGTTGCGCCCATCCTCATCGAGACGTTCCTGCTGGAAACCCGGGACCTTCCGCCCGAGGACATCGAGGTGTGGCGCCTCGGGGTGAAGTTCAATGCCGCCAGGCGGGAGGAAATGCTGGCCAAGCTCCGCGCCGTCATGGAGGAGTACATGGCACTTCCCGCAGACGACGACGGCGAGGCCACCTCACTCATGATTGCCCACCACCGGGACCCGGCGGCGGACTAGCGGGCGGAACCGGACGAGCGGCCGTACCGCCGGCACCAGGCCAGCATCGCGACGGTAACCACCACGATCCCGTAGACCCAGATGCCTCCGGCCAGGTCACCGGCAATGAGCCGCTTGCCCGGCTCCATCCCGGACCACCAGCCAGCCAGGGCATAACAGACCGCGCCGCACACCGCCGTCGGAATCAGCGTCCGGAACGCCGCCCCGAGGAACAGCTGAAGCGATGCCAGGAGCAGCAGCGCCGCCACCGCACCCACCGGCACAGCGGAACCGGCAGCGGCAAACTCCTGGCCGTGCAGCGCGGTTCCGGCGAGGGCTGCAAAAGAGCTGCCGGCACGGCGGCGGCCAGGCCGCCTGCCATGCCGGCAGCTCTTCTGTTCACGATTTCAGATCCCTGCGGGAGGGTGCCGTTATGCCTTCGCGCGGGCGCGGTTGGCCTTGGCACGCTCGTTGGTGTCAAGGATGACCTTGCGGATGCGGATGGCGTCCGGGGTAACCTCAACGCACTCGTCCTCGCGGGCGAACTCGAGGGACTCTTCGAGGGTCAGATCGCGCGGCGGCGTCAGGTTCTCGAAGGTGTCCGAGGAAGCCGCACGCATGTTGGTGAGCTTCTTTTCCTTCGTGATGTTCACGTCCATGTCGTCGGCGCGGGAGTTCTCGCCCACGATCATGCCTTCGTACACCTCGGAGGTGGGCTTGACGAAGAAGGAGCCGCGTTCCTGCAGGTTGATCATGGCGAACGGGGTCACGACGCCTGCACGGTCAGCCACCATGGAACCGTTGGTGCGGTATTCGATCGGGCCGGCCCAGGGCTCGTAGCCCTCGGAGATGGAGGCTGCGATGCCGGCGCCGCGGGTGTCCGTGAGGAACTTGGTGCGGAAGCCGATCAGGCCACGGGCGGGAACAATGAACTCCATGCGGCACCAGCCGGTGCCGTGGTTCGCCATGTTGGTCATGCGGCCCTTGCGGGCGGCCATGAGCTGCGTGACGGCGCCGAGGTACTCTTCCGGCACGTCGATGGTCATGTGTTCCATCGGCTCGTGGATCTTGCCGTCGACCGTCCGGGTGACAACCTGCGGCTTGCCAACGGTCAGCTCGAAGCCTTCGCGGCGCATCTGCTCCACGAGGATGGCCAGCGCGAGCTCGCCGCGGCCCTGGACTTCCCAGGCATCCGGGCGCTCGGTGGGGAGAACCTTGATGGAGACGTTACCGATCAGTTCCTTGTCCAGGCGGTCCTTCACCTGGCGGGCCGTGACCTTGGCGCCCTTGACCTTGCCGGCCAGCGGGGAGGTGTTGATACCGATGGTCATCGAGATCGCGGGATCGTCAACGGTGATCAGGGGCAGCGGCTGCGGGTTCTCGACGTCGGTCAGGGTCTCACCGATGGTGATCTCCTCGATGCCGGCGACGGCGACGATCTCGCCCGGGCCGGCGGACTCGGCCGGAACGCGCTCGAGCGCCTTGGTGGCGAGGAGTTCGGTGATCTTGACGGTCTTCAGCTCACCGTTGGCGCGGGCCCAGGCAACCTGCTGGCCCTTGCGGAGGGTGCCGTTGTAGATGCGCAGCAGGGCGAGACGGCCCAGGAACGGGGAGGCGTCCAGGTTGGTGACGTGCGCCTGCAGGACACCTTCCGGGTTGTAGGTCGGGGCGGGGATGTGCTCGATGATTGCACTGAAGAGCGGCTCGAGGTCCTCGTTCTCCGGGGCAGTGCCGTCGGCCGGCTGCTCGAGGGAGGCGCGGCCTACCTTTGCGGCGGCGTAAACCACCGGGACGTTGAGGATCTTGTCCAGGTCAAGGTCCGGAACCTCATCGGCGAGGTCGGAGGCCAGGCCCAGGAGCAGGTCCATCGACTCGTGGACAACCTCTTCGATGCGGGCGTCGGGGCGGTCGGTCTTGTTGACCAGGAGGATCACCGGCAGGTGCGCGGCGAGGGCCTTGCGGAGGACGAAGCGGGTCTGGGGCAGCGGGCCCTCAGAGGCATCCACCAGGAGAACAACGCCGTCCACCATGGACAGCCCGCGCTCCACTTCGCCGCCGAAGTCGGCGTGGCCGGGGGTGTCGATGACGTTGATGGTGATGGTTTCGCCGTTGGAGGACGGTCCGTTGTAGGCCACCGTGGTGTTCTTGGCCAGGATGGTGATGCCCTTTTCGCGCTCCAGGTCACCGGAGTCCATGACCCGGTCTTCGAGGTGGTTGTGCTCGGCAAAGGAGTTGGTCTGCTTGAGCATGGCGTCCACAAGGGTGGTCTTGCCGTGGTCAACGTGGGCCACAATCGCGACGTTGCGCAGGTCACTGCGAACTGCAGTTGCTACCGCGGTGTTGGTGGTGGTTTCAGACATGCGTTATTGCTCGATTCAGTGGTGAAGTCAGCTGTTGTATCGCGACATTTCCAACCGGAACGCACGACGGATCAGACCCTTAGCACAGGGCACCTGCCTCCAGTCTAAACGCTGTGCCATTTATTGGCCTAAAACGGGCGCCCGCACACGCGCCCGACCCGTTACCAAATCGTGAATCCAGCGGCACGTCATGTGAGCAAAATCACTGGCTTTTCCAAAAGTGATCCACCACTATTGCTAGACCACTTACGAACAGGCCAGGAGTCCACGGATGTTACAAGCCTCGACGCGGGCCCTCCTGATTGGTCCGGTCATCGCCGCCAGCGTGTTTTTGACGGGCTGCGGCGCAGCAATGGAACCGTCACCCGGTGCCGGCCCACAGGCGCCGCGTGCCGCCGCGCCTGTGGCCGCCCCAGGCGAGGCCGTGGCCGCCGGTTCGGCGGTCGTGAGCGATCTGCGGGCCGCCGTCGACCCCGCCAGCCTTCCGGCCGGAGCGCTGTACCGCAACCCGGCCAACGGACGGGATGAGGTCATCGTGGGCAACATCGCCCACACCGCACTGCTGATCGGCGACTCGCAGTCCGAGCCACAGGCCAGCTGGCCGCGCCGAGCCCTGGCTGGGCTGGGCTACGACGTCTTCTTCTGCGGCAAGGGCGGCACTGGCTATGTCGCCTCCAACGGCACCATGGGCAACTACGTCGATGCCCTGCAGCGGGGCGACTGGCACCTCCCCTACGGTTTCCCGCCGCTGGTGGTGATCGAGGGCGGCGGAAACGACGCGAAGCAAGGGGCGAGCGACGAACAGATCTCGGCCAACGCAACCCGGCTCATTACGACGATCAAGCAGCGGTACCCGGGCGCGAAGCTGGCCATGGTGGGAACCCTGGGCAAGGGAGCGGACCACGGCGGCGCCCGGCGCGCCGAGGTGGACGCGCTGCTGGGGACCGTCGCCGCGGACCACGGCATTCCGTTCGTCAGCGTCGGGGACTGGCTCTCCCGCTACGGGCTGGAGGCGCAGCTCAAGGACAGTGTCCACATGAACGGCGACGGGCACCGCGCCCTGGGTGCGCTGCTGGGCGACAGGCTCGCGAGGCTGGGGCTGGCCCTGTCCTAGCTGCATTGGCCAAACCCGCGTTAAGGCGGAAGAGAGGAGCCGGCATCCATGTGGGCGGATGCCGGCTCCTGTTGTTTGTTGCCTGAAGGTCCAGACGTGAGCTACGCCGTGGCGACCTCCGGGGGAAGCATGAGGCGGGCACCGGGGATGGCGTTGAGCAGGGCCTTCGTGTATTCCTGCTGCGGCGCGTCGAAAACGTCGTCCGTCGCTCCCGTCTCCACGAGCCTGCCCTTCTCCATCACGCAGACGTGGTCGGCGATCTGCCGGACCACGGCAAGGTCATGGGTGATAAACAGGTACGTCAGACCCAAGTTGGCCTGCAGGTCCGCAAGCAGGTTCAGTACTTGTGCTTGCACGAGCACATCCAGGGCCGACACCGCTTCATCGCAGATGATGACCTCCGGATCCAGTGCCAGGGCGCGGGCAATCGCCACGCGCTGGCGCTGTCCGCCGGAGAGTTCGTTCGGGTACCGCTGCATGGTGGACTGCGGCAGGGCCACCTGGTCCAGCAGCTCGCGGACCTTCTTTTCGCGGCTTGCCCTGGTGCCCACCTTGTGGGTCCGCAGCGGCTCTTCGATGGTCCTGAAGATGTTGTACATCGGGTCGAGGGAACCGTAGGGGTCCTGGAAGATCGGCTGCACGCGCCGGCGGAAGGCAAAGATCTCCCTGCGCTTCAGCGTGGCGGTATCCACGCCGTCGAACACGATCCTCCCGGACGTCGGCGGCAGCAGGTTCAGCACCATCTGGGCCACCGTGGACTTCCCGGAGCCGGACTCGCCCACGATCGCCGTCGTGGTGCCGCGCTTCACGCCGAAGGACACGGAGTCCACTGCAGTGAAGTCCGTGGACCGCCCGAGGCCGGACCGCAGTTTGAAGACCTTGGTGAGGTTCTCGATCCGCAGGACCTCCTCCGGCCTGTCCGCTCCCTGTTTGTCTCCGGGCTGTGCCATGGTGCCGGTGAAGGCGGCCCCTGAGGACGCCTCCGAGGCCTCGGACGCGGCAAGGAGATCCTCGGACTCCACGCCGAGTTCCTTGGCCGCCTGGATACGCCGCGAGGCCAGCGAGGGTGCCGAGGCCACTAGCCGCTGCGTGTACGGGTGCCGCGGATTCCGCAGCAGTTCCAGGGAGGGGCCTGCCTCCACCACGTTGCCCCGGTACATCACCACCACCTTGTCGGCACGTTCCGCGGCCAGGCCAAGATCGTGGGTGATGAGCAGCACGGCTGTGCCAAGCTCGGAGGTCATCTTTTCCAGATGGTCCAGAATCTGCCGCTGGACGGTGACGTCCAGGGCAGATGTCGGCTCATCGGCGATGAGCAGCCGCGGCTGGCAGGACAGGCCGATGGCGATCAGCGCCCGCTGGCGCATGCCGCCGGAGAACTCGTGCGGGTACTGCTTTGCCCGCCGGTGCGCGTCCGGAAGGCCCGCCTCGGCAAGGACCCTGGCGACGTCGTCGGGCCCGTCGGGGCGGCCGTTCGCCCGCAGCGTTTCGCGGACCTGGTAGCCGATCTTCCACACCGGGTTCAGGTTGGACATCGGGTCCTGCGGAACCATGCCGATGGTGTTGCCCCGGAGCTCAATCATGCGCTTTTCCGGCGCCTGGGCGATGTCCTCGCCGTCGAGCAGGATCTGGCCACCGGTCACCCGGCCGTTGGTGGGCAGCAAGCCGATGGCGGCGAGCGCCGTCGTCGACTTCCCGGAACCGGACTCGCCCACGATGGCGACCGTCTCCCCCGGCATGATGGTCAGGTGCGCGTTGCGCACCGCCTGGACCTCGCCGCCGCTGGTGGCGAAGGAGATGGCGAGGTCCCTGATTTCCAGCAGGGGCTTCACTTCTGATGCACCCGCTTCGCTGACGCTGATCTTGGACGTTGTCATGTGGGGCACCTTCATCGTTGACGGCTCTTCGGATCGAGCGCATCGCGGAGGGCATCGCCCAGCATGATGAAGCTCAACACGGTGATGGACAGCGCCGTTGCGGGATACAGCAGGACGGCGGGATTGGTCCGCAGCGACGGCTGGGCCGCGGCAATGTCATTACCCCAGGACATGACGCTGCCCGGCAGGCCGATACCCAGGAAGGACAGGGTGGCCTCGGCGACGATGAACACACCCAGTTCCATGGTGGCGAGCACAATAATGGGGGCCAGCGCGTTCGGCAGGACGTGCCGGAGCAGGGAACCCATCTTTGAGACACCGAGGGACCGTGCGGCGGTCACGAAGTCCGCATTCCGCACCTCAATGACGGCGCCGCGGGTGATGCGGGCCATCTGCGGCCAGGCCAGCAGCACGATCACCATCACCACGGTCCAGACGCTCTTGTTGTCCTTGAAGAAGGGAAGCTGCGTGATGACGAGCGCCCCGAGGACGAGCGGGAGGGCGAAGAAGATGTCGCCGAGGCGGGCGATGACCGCATCGAGCCAGCCACCAAAGAATCCGGCCAGCGCGCCGAGCGTCACACCGATAATCAGCACGAAAATGACTGACAGCACACCCACCGAAAGGGACGCCTGCGTCCCGTGGATGACGCGCGAGAAGACGTCGCAGCCCTGGAACGTGTAGCCGAACGGATGGCCGGCCTGCGGCGCCCCGTCGGAGAACTGCAGGTTGCAGTTGTCATTAGGCGCGACCTGGGTGAAAAGACCCGGGAAAAGCGCAATGACCAGCAGCAGCACGATCAGCAGTGACGAAACGATGAACAGCGGGCGGCGGCGCAGCTTTCGCCACGCCTCGGCCCACAGGCTCAAGGGGGCCTGGTCCGTCTTCACGGAGTCGGTGGCGAGCAGCGGGGTTTCGTCGATGGGTGCAACGTAGTGCTCTGCCCTGTGGTTACTTGTCATAGCGAATCCTTGGATCGAGCCAGGCGTAGAGCAGGTCCACCAGCAGGTTGGCCAGCACGAAGATGAGCACAAACACACTGACGATCGCGACGATCGTGGGACCCTCGCTGCGCAGGATGGCCTGGTACAGCTTCTGCCCGACGCCCGGAACATTGAAGATGCCCTCGGTGACGATGGCGCCGCCCATCAGCGCGCCCAGGTTGGCGCCGAGGTACGTGGCCACGGGAATCATCGAGTTGCGCAGGATGTGTGCCAGAACCACCCGCGGCCTTGAGAGGCCCTTGGCCGTGGCGGTGCGGACGTAGTCGGCGTTCATGTTCTCGATCACCGACGCCCGGGTGAGCCGGAGGACGTAGGCGAAGGACACCAGGCCCAGGACGAACGCCGGGAGCAGCAGAGTTCCCCAGGAGACCTCGGATCCCACGGTGGGTTTGGCCCATCCCAGCTGCACGCCGACTACCAGCTGCAGCACGAAGCCGAGCACGAACGTCGGGATCGCGATCACCACCAGCGAGGCGATGAGCACGGTGGAATCGAAGAGCTTGCCTTTGCGCAGGCCGGCGAACAGGCCGGCGGCCACGCCAAAGACGCCCTGGATGATGAGGGCCTCGATGGCCAGCATCGCCGTCACCGGGAAGACGCGGCCCAGGGTGGCAGCGATCGGCTGCCCGGTGAAGTCGTTGCCGAGGTTGAAGGTGAACAGGTTCTTCAGGAACAGTCCGTACTGGACCCAGAACGGTTCATCAAGGTGGTACTGCTGCCGCAAGGCAGCGATGACGGCAGGGTTGGGCTGCCGGTCGCCGAACAGGGCGGCGACGGGGTCGCCGGGAAGGGCGAACACCATGTAGTAAACGAGCAGGGTGGTCCCGACGAAGACGGGAATCACCTGCAGCAGCCGGCGGAGGACGTACTGGATCACAGCAGCTCCTCCCCGGGGAATTGAAATTGGGGATTCATGGGGCAGCTTTCATGCTGGTTCATGGCACATGGGGGCCCGGCATCTTGGGCCGGACCCCCACGCGCTGACTGATTTGGGTGGTTCCAGGGACTACTTGGCGGTGATGTTGTAGTACTGGAGCACGCCGTTCCAGCCGCTGTCCACGTTGGTGACGTTCTGGCTCCAAACGGCCTGGCGGGCCTGGTACCAGAGGGGCAGGTTGGGCAGGTCCTTGAAAAGCACTTCCTGCGCCTGGCTAAACTTCTTGTTGGCGTCGTCGGTGGACTTCGCGCCCAGGCCCTCCGTGAGGAGCTTGTCGAACGCAGGGTTCGAGTAGCCCTCGTAGTTAGAGCTGGAGCCGGTCTTCAGGAGCGGGCCGAGGAAGTTATACAGCGACGGGTAGTCTGCCTGCCACCCGGCACGGGTCAGGCCGGGAAGGGTCTTGGACTTGCGCAGGTTCAGGATCTCGGCGAACTTCGCGAACGGCTGGCCCTCGGCCTGGATGCCCAGGTTGTTCTTGATGTTGTTGGCGACCGCGTCGATCCATTCCTTGTTGCCGCCGTCGGTGTTGTACGCCAGCTGAAGCCGCTTGGAGGCGTCGTACGGCTTGATGGCCTCAGCCTTGGCCCACAGGTCCTTGGCCTTGGCGGCGTCGAACTTGAGGAACTCGGAGCCGGCAACGTTCTCGTTGTAGCCGTCGATGACCGGGGCGGTGAAATCCTTCGCCGGGATGCGCGTCCCGTTGAAGATCACCTTCGTGATTTCTTCGCGGTTGATGGCCATGGACAGCGCCTGGCGGCGCAGCTTGCCGGCCTCACCCTGGAAGTTGGGGTTGTAGACCGGAATGTTCAGCGTGGCGTTCCCGGCGTAGGCCTTGTTCAGGTGGTTCTCCGGGAAGTCGGTCTCGTATGTCCGCAGCGCGTTGGTGGGAAGCACGTCCGTCACATCAAGGTTGTTGGCCTGGATGTCGGTGTAGGCGGGCCCCGGGTCGGTGTAGAACTTGAAGGTCACACCGCCGTTCTTGGCCGCGCGGGGACCGCTGTAGTCCGCGTTTTTGACCAGGGAGATGGACTGGTCGTGGACCCAGGCGCCTTCTTTGGCGAGCTTGTACGGGCCGTTGCCGACGGGGTTTTCACCGAACTTTTTCGGGTCCTTCATCGCCTCTGAGGGCAGCGGGTAGAACGCCGAGTAGCCGAGGCGCAGCGGCCAGTCCGCCTCAGGCTGGCTGAGCTTGACCTGGATGGTGGAGTCGTCCTTCAGGACAAGGCCGGACATGGTCTTGGCGGTGGGGGCCGGAATGTCCTTTTCCTTGCCGTCGGCGCCCTTTTCGGTCTTGACGGCACTGACGTCGGCGTAGCCTTCGACCGACTCGAAGAATGTGCCGTTGTTCTGCAGGTTGGTGCTCAACGCCGCGAAGTTCCACGCGTCAACGAAGCTCTTGGCCGTGACTTCCTCGCCGTTGCTGAACTTGGTGCCGGTCTTGACCTTGATGGTGTAGTTCTGGCCGTCCGGGGACTCGATGGATTCAGCCAGCGCGTCGACCGGCTTGCCGTTGGCGTCGTAGGCGCGAAGGCCTTCGAACAGCAGCTCCACGACGCGGCCGCCGTAGACCTCGTTGGTGTTGGCCGGCAGCAGCGCGTTCTGCGGCTCGTTGCTGTAGGCCGTGATGATTTTGTTGGGATCACCGGCAGCGCTGCCGGAACCGTTGCTGGTGCCGCCTCCGGCACCGCAAGCGGACAGGGCAAGGGCGGCGATTGCCACCATGCCCAATGCTTTGGAAGTGCGCGCAAAACGCATTCCGCCTCCTAGGAGTTGTGGGAGAGAGTGGTGGGGAGTCAGGTGTATCCCCGAGGCCCAGGACACAAAAGTTGGTCTGTGACGTGGGCAACACAAGCATGAAGCCTAACCGCATAACGTCCAGATAGTGGTACGCCGTTGCCAAACCGTGACCGGGCAGGGTTGGACACGCCGGACGATTTAAGGCGTAAGTTACTCGCTGGTATCATGCCCTGATTTGTGATCTGGCCCACTCCGGGCGACGTGGCCCGGTTCCCCCGCAACTCCGCCGCGCTACTCCGTTCCGGTGGCCAGCAGCTGTGCCCGCAGTTCCCGGCGCTCGCGCTGCCTTTCCGGGTCCGGCAGCGGCACGGCGGCCAGCAGCCGCTGTGTGTAGGCCTCCTGCGGGTTCCGCAGGATCTGGTCGCGGGAGCCCTGCTCCACGATGCGGCCGCGCTGCATGACGCAGATGCGGTCTGCCAGCACGTCCACGACGGCGAGGTCGTGGGTGACGAACAGGCAGGCGAACCCGAGCTCGCGCTGAAGGTTCTGGAACAGCTCCAGGACCTTGGCCTGCACGGACACGTCGAGCGCAGACGTCGGCTCGTCCGCCACCATGAGCTTGGGCTTGAGCGAGAGTGCCCGGGCGATGCCGACGCGCTGTTTCTGCCCGCCGGACAGCTCGTGCGGGTACCTGTTCCGATAGTTCCGCGGCAGCTCCACCTGGTCCAGCAGCGCCTCGATGCGCTTCTGCAGGTCGGCGCCTTTCGCCACGCCGGCAAGGTACATCGGCTCGCCGATGCTTTCGCCGATGGGCAGGCGCGGATTCAGGGACGAGGACGGGTCCTGGAACACCATGCCGATGTGGCGGCGCACCTGGTGCAGCTGCTTGCCGTTCTTCTTGGCAGCGGAGATGTCCTCCCCCACAACACGCATCGTTCCGGCAGCCACCGGCAGCAGTCCAACGGCGGCGCGCCCGATGGTGGTCTTGCCCGACCCCGACTCCCCCACGAGGCCCACCACCTGCCCGGGGTGGATGGTCAGGTTGGCCCCCTCGACGGCGCGGAAGGCCGGCACACGGCCCTGCTTCGGGTACTCGATGGCGACGTCGGTCAGCTCCAGGACCGGTTCCCCCACCGGTCCCCTGGACTCGGCGGCCGCCAGCGCCGCCGCGTTCTCCCGCTCGCGCCGGACCAGTTCGTCGTGGTCAACGGAGTCAAGCTCGGCATGGGTGGCCGCTGCCAGCGCCGCCGTCACGTCGACGTCCGGCGCGGCGTCCGCTCCGCCCTGACCGAGGTGCGGCACGGCCGCAAGCAGCGCCTGTGTGTAGGGGTGCTGGGGGTTGTGGAAGATCTGCTCGGCGGTGCCAGTCTCCACGATCAGGCCCCTGCGCATGACGGCGATCCGGTCCGCCAGGTCCGCCACGACGCCCATGTCGTGGGTGATCAGGACGATGGCGCTGTCCAGCTTGTTGCGCAGGTTCCGCATCAGGTCCAGGATCTCCGCCTGCACCGTGACGTCCAGGGCCGTGGTGGGCTCATCGGCGATCAGCAGCTTGGGATCGCAGGACAGCGATTGGGCGATCATGGCACGCTGACGCTGGCCGCCGGACAACTGGTGCGGATAGGACCTGAACGCCTTCACCGGGTCCGGCAGCTCCACCAGCTCCAGCATCCGCAGCGCGCGCTCCTTGGCCTGGTCCGGAGAGACTTCGTTGTGAAGCCGCACCGTCTCAACGATCTGCGCACCGACCGTGTAGACCGGGTTCAGCGCGGTCATGGGCTCTTGGAAGATGACGGCCACGTCCTTGCCACGGACACTGCGGAGGTTGGCCGCATCCGCCCCCAGCAGCTCCCTGCCGGAGAGCCTGACGCTCCCGGACACCCTGCTGTTGCTGGGCAGCAGGCCCAGCAGCGCCATGGAGCTGGCGCTCTTGCCCGAGCCGGACTCCCCCACGATGGCCAGGACCTCGCCGGCGCGGACCTCATAGTTAAGTCCGATTGCGGCCGGCACCCACTTCTTTTCCACGCCGAAGTCGACGCTGAGGTCCCGCACTTCGAGGACGACGGAACCCTTCCCGTCTGCCCTAGGCCGTCCGGCGCCGGGCTCAATGGATTCCGGCTCCAGCGGATCCTGCGACGGGCGGTCAGGGCTGATGTAGTCAGACATGTGGGGGTTTTCCTTCCACCCGGGTCAGCGGAGCAGCTGAGATTCGTGCTCCGGCCGGGAATACTGAATTATCGGGGGCATGAGCACAGTGCCGCATGCCGGAAACGCCGCGATCTTCAAGGCGCGCACCAACAAATGGTTTGCCGGTTTCTCGTGGTTTGTGGCGGCCGCCGGGCTGGCCGGCCTGGTGGTGGCTGGCGGAGTCCCCGCCCTGACCGGCGCGGCGCCGCTGCTGCTCATCGCCTACCTGGGCTGGCTGCTGTTCTGGCGTCCGGCGGTGGTTGTCCACGACACCGGCGTCACCATAGAAAATCCGTTCCGAGCCATCACGGTGCCGTGGGCGGCGCTGGTCCAGGTGGACACCCGGTACGCGCTGACCCTTGTCACGCCCGGGCGAAGCTACGGGGCCTGGGCGGCTCCCGCCCCCGGCATCTGGGGCGGACGAAACGCCCGCCCGGAGGACCTCCGAGGACTGCCGGACAGCACGTACGGGCCGGGGAACTCCGTCCGCCCCGGCGACCTCAAGAGCACCGACTCGGGGCAGGCCGCGCAGCTGGTCCGCGGACGCTGGCAGCAGCTGGTCGAATCGGGACTCCTTGATGCCGGAGCAGCCGAGGCCACTCCGGTCAGCGTGAAGTTCCGCTGGCGCGAAGCGGCCGCGACCCTGATCCTTCTCGGGCTGAGCTACTGGAGCGTGGCCGTTCTGTAGGCAGGCAGAGCGCTGCACCCGCCCGCGGCGTCGCAGCAGCACGTCAGGCTCCCCTGTCCCCGCCGGCGGTCGGGCCGCCCTCATCAGCACTGCTGTCCAGGGCCGCCACGGGCGTCTTCTCGGGAACGGCGGCTTCGGCGTCCCTGGCCTTCTTGGCGTTGAACTTCTTTTGCCTCGGGTCGAAGGCGTCCCGCAGGCCGTCGCCAATGAAGTTGATGCTGAGGCAGATCAGGACGATAAACAGTCCGGGGAACCAGAACAGCCAGGGTCGGGTGGCGAAGGCTTCCTGGTTCTGCGAGATGAGCAGGCCCAGCGAGGTGTCCGGGGACTTGACGCCGACGCCGAGGTAGCTGAGGGCCGTTTCCGTAAGGATCGCCGCCGACATGGTGAGGGTGACGTTGACGATCAGCACGCCCACTGCGTTGGGCAGGATGTGCTTGAAGATGATCCGGGCGTTGCTGGCCCCGGAAATCCGCGCCGCGTCGACGAACTCGCGCTCCCGCAGCGTGAGGAACTCGCCGCGCATGAGCCTCGCCAGGCCTACCCAGCTGATCAGCCCCAGGAAGATGCCGAGCGCGAGGACACCGTTGCTGCTGGCGAAGGACGCAAACCAGCTGCCTTCATCCCGACGTCCTGCCAGCTGCGCCATGACGGCCGCCAGGAGCAGTGCGGGGACAATGATGATGACGTCGGTGAGCCTCATCAGGACGGCTTCCATCCAGCCTCGGAAGTAGCCGGACAGCGCCCCGACAACCACGCCGACCAGGCCGGCGATCAGGCCGATGACCACCATGATGGTGATGGACTGCTGGGCACCGCGCATGGTCATGGCGAAGAGGTCGCGCCCGATCCGATCCTGGCCGAAGGGGTGCTCTCCCCACGCCGGGGGCCACAGCGACGCCGTGGGAGCGCCGTCGTTGACCAGCGGCGAGACGGCCTCATGGGTGTACTTCCACCAACCCGGGATCCCGGCGTAGCCCACGGACGTGAAGGCCATGACGAAGATGACGGCGAAGACCACAAGGCCGACGATGGCGCCGGAATGGCCAAGAAACCTCTTGCGGACAATCTGGCCCTGGCTCAGGCCCCGGGCTTCAGTGACAGGCTCGATCCCGGCAGCTTCCTGCCGCAGGCCGGCCTCCTCCGCCATGATTTCGTCCTGCTGGCTGGGCTGGCTCATGCTTTAACCCTTACTCGTGGATCCAGTGCGGAGTAGGCGAGGTCCGCGATGAGGTTGAACGCCATGGCCGTGATGGCGACGCAAATGAAGACGCCCATGACGGGATTTGGGTCAACGTGCAGGATGCCGTCCAGGAACAGGAACCCCATGCCCCGGACGGAGAAGACCGTCTCGGTGATGACCGCGCCGCCGATCAGCCCGCCGATGTCGAACGCGACGATGGTGGCCACCGGGATGAGAGCGTTCCGGAACGCGTGGCGCATGACTACGATCCGTTCCGACAGGCCTTTGGCCCGCGCAGTCCGGATGTAGTCCATGTTCATGATCTCCAGCATGGAGGCACGGGTGAACCGGGTGTAGCCGGCGAGTGAGATGAGGATGAGCGCCGTGGTGGGGAGGATCAGGTGCGTGAAGGAATCCAGGCCGAGGATCCAGAAGTCGCCTTCGATGTTCGGTGTGCCGGCGCCGATGGTGGCGATCGGGCGCCCACGGACCCTGCTGTTGTTGAAGTACGCGGGCCAGGCCTGCATGAAACGGTCCAGCACGATGAGGAAACCCACCAGGAAGGACGTGATGGCGGCCGCGCGCATGGACTGTCCGCGGTCGTAGCCGCCCATGAAGTAGCCGATGGCCATGCCGATGAGGACCGCGGCAACCGCCAGCAGCACAACCATCAGGAACGTGGCCTGGTTCAGCAGAGGCTGGACTACGAAGTAGAGGACCAGCCCCACGCCCACGGCAATCAGGGCGGACTGCAGTGCCTTGCGGTTCCGCAGGCCGGCGGTCAGCAGAGTCACGGCGAAGGCGATGCCCACACCGGCGATGGTGATCACCACCGGGCCCAGGCCGGGTGTCTTGAACCAAAGAGTGACCGAGAAGTAGATGAGGACCGCGGCGACAGCGGCGAAGACGATGGCGCCGGTCAATGCCTTGCGTTTGGCATCGCCACCGGCCACGATCACGGCCACGGCACCCAGGACGGCGCCGACGCCGAAAGAGACCGGCAGCGGAATCTCCGGGTTGCGGAGGAAGTTGTTGAAGCCGATGGCGCCGAATTCCTTGAGCAGGACGGCCACCCAGAAGATCGGCAGGGAGAAGAACAGGAAGGCCATGAAGGTCACGCCGTAATCCAGCGTGCTGTACTGCCGCAGGGCGGTGATGATGCCCAGCGTGATGCCCACCAGGATGGCCAGGACGGCGGCCCCGGTGACAAGCGTCAGGGTCTGAATGAGTGCATGGCCGAGGGCGTCCGTAATGGGCTGGCCGGCGATGTTCTTGCCAAGATTGCAGGATCCGGTGAAGGGCACCAGGCACTGGGCCGCGCCGCCGAGCCATTTGAAATACCGCACGGGCGCCGGCGTATCGAGGTCCAGCAGCGCGGATCTCGAGTCCATCAGCTGCTGCTTGTTCGGCGCGCTGCTGGCACGGAACTCTGCGAGCGGGTCGCCTGATGCGGCGGTCAGCAGATACACCAGGAAGGACGCGCCCAAAAGGATGAGTGCGGCGGTGACAAGCCGCCGGACTATGTAGGTCACCATTGTGATAGAACCTCAGGATTCGGGCCCAGGGATTGCCCGGACCGGTCGCAGGTTTGGCGGCGCCTTACTGCTTGTGCTGCCAACACAGGCACTGCCGGGAGATGGCGCTGCAAGGCGCCGGGACCGTGGTGCATGGTCCCGGCGCCTCACCTAGCTAGTAGCACTTCGTGGCACGGGCTTACTTCTCGGCCCACTCCCAGAAGTTCCACCAGACGCCGGTCTGGTTGGGCATGAACTTCACGCCGGTGATGCGGTCGCTGTAGGCGTCAACGCCAACGGACTGGAACAGCGGGAGGCCGTAGGCCGAGTCCCAGATCTTCTTGTCGATCTGCTTGGACAGGTCATCCTGCTTGCTGCGGTCAGTCGTCACAATGAGTTCGTCCATGAGCTTGTCGGCTTCAGGATCGCTGAACTTGTTGAAGTTGGAACCGTTGCCGGTGCGGAAGATCTGCGGCACTCCGGAGACTCCGACGCCCGGGTTGATCCAGCCGAAAATCGTGGCGTCGTAGCCGCCCTTGCCGAGGGCCTTGCCCCAGTCAGAGGCCCCAAGTCCGCCGTCGACGATCTTGAAGCCGGCCTTGGTTGCGGACTCGCGGATGAGCGAGAACGCGTCCACACGGTTCGGGTTGTCCTTGTTGTACATAATGCGGACCTCGGGGGTCGCACCGTTCAGGAGCTTCTTGGCGCCGTCAACATCAGCGTCCGCATAGGCCGAGGATCCGTTGCCCTGTGCGGAGGCGTCGTAAGCGGGCTGCGCGGGAACGAACAGCTGGGAATCCAGGGGCTTTGCCTCGGGGTCGAGCTTTTTGATGATCTTGTCGACGATGTCCTTGCGCGGAACCGTCTTCATGAATGCCTCACGGACACTCTTTTCGGCGAAGGGTCCCGAGTAGTTCAGGTCGATGTGGTCGTAGGAGAGCTGGTTGCCCTGTTCGACCGTGACGCCCTGGCTCTCGAGTGCCTTGAGCTGATCGAGGGTGTCAGCAGAAGCCTGCGGGGCGATGATGTCGGCTTCGCCGTTCTTCAGTGCCTGGACCTGGGCCGGGGAGGACCCGATGTAGCGGACGGTGATCTCGTCCAGCTTGGCCTCGGGGCCCCAGTTGTAGTCCTTGTTGCGGACCATGGTCAGGGACTGGTCCTGGTTGATGCTCTGGACAACGAAGGGGCCGTTGGAGAGGAACAGGCTCGGATCGCTTGGCAGGGTCTTGGAGTCGAAGCCGGTGTTCCACATGTCGGACATGGCCTTGAGCTTGGCGTCAGCGGCCTTGGGTGCCTTGGCGTCGCCGCGGGGCATGCCCTTGAGGTGGTCGATGAAGGCCTGCGTGTCTGCCAGCCCGGCCTTCTTGGCCAGGACGTGGGCCGGGATGTCGATGCCCGGTCCGCCCAGTGCGATCTCCCAGTCAGCGAACGGCTTGGAGTACTTGATGGTCATGGAGCGGTTGTTGTCGCCGATTTCGGGGAAATCGGTGAGGGCCAGGCCCGTGGGATCGCCGGCGTAGGAGAAGTAGGACGTTCCCGCCTTGCCGTCGGCGTCGGCGTCGTTGTAGTACCCGGAGAAGGCTGCCCACTGCAGGAGCAGGTCAGCCGCGGTGACGGGCGTCCCGTCCGACCACTTCACGCCTTCGTTGATGGTGTACTTGACGGTCAGCGGATCGTCGGACGTCTTTTCCATCTTGCCGAATTTGTCGTTGTGGACAATGTTCAGCTGATTGTCGATGTAGTAGAACCCGGAGTGTGTGGCGTAGCTGACCTTCGAGTTGATGTCGGTGTTGCCGTCGGCCGTGTTGGGGTTGAAGGTGTTGAACGCGTTGACCTCAACTACAGTGGCTGTTCCCCCCTGCTTGCCGGCCGCATTACTGGACGGGGTTGTCCCGCCATTGGTGCTCGCGCAGGCGCTGAGCGCCAATGCAGCCGCGGCTGCAACGCCTACTGCTTTGGAAATACGACTGACTCGCATTCCGCCTCCTATGTTTCTGTGAGTGTGGAAAAGACCTTCGCCGTGGGCGCTGGCCAGACCCGCTACATCCCCCCAGTGAGATGTGGCGAGTCTCACATGACAAGTAGCCTAGACCCGAACCCGCCCCGTACGGTCCGAAAGTTGTCCCTCAGTAAAGGTTGTTATCGAGATGCAACCAAGCTGTTGCCAGGCGAAAAGTTCGCGCCCTTTTTCCTTGACGCCGTGTTGCGCGGAGGGTAGAGGAGTCAATCACAGAAAAAGCCCCGGTCCAGAAGACCGGGGCTTTTTGCCGTTAATACTCAATCACTGAGTACCTCAGCGCATACTCATACGTTGAAGCGGAATTCCACCACGTCGCCGTCGGACATGACGTATTCCTTGCCTTCAATGCGGACCTTGCCGCGCGATTTGGCCTCCGCCATGGAACCGGCGTCGATGAGGTCCTCGAAGGAGACAACCTCCGCCTTGATGAAGCCGCGCTGGAAATCGGAGTGGATGACGCCGGCTGCCTGCGGGGCGGTGTCGCCCTGGTGGATGGTCCAGGCGCGCGCCTCCTTGGGCCCGGCCGTGAGGTAGGTCTGCAGCCCCAGCGTGTGAAACCCGACGCGGGCCAGCTGGTCCAGCCCGGATTCGTCCTGCCCGTTCATCTCGAGCATTTCGCGCGCCTCGGCCTCGTCCAGTTCCACGAGGTCGGACTCGAGCTTGGCGTCAAGGAAGATGCAGTCGGCTGGCGCCACCATGGCGCGCAGCTCGGCCTGCTTCTCCTCGCTGCCGAGGATTCCTTCGTCCGCGTTGAACACGTAGATGAAGGGCTTGGCCGTCAGAAGGCTGAGCTCCTTGAGGTGCTCCATCTCCAGCTTGTCGCTCGTGACGGAGGAGTAGATCGTGTCGCCGCGCTCAAGCACGACCTGCGCGGCCTTGATGGCAGCGAGTTCCGCGGCCTCCCGCTTCTTGATCTTGACCTCTTTTTCGATCCGGGGAATGGCCTTCTCGATGGTCTGCAGATCGGCGAGGATCAGCTCGGTGTTGATGGTTTCCATGTCGGAGCGGGGGTCGACCTTGCCGTCGACGTGGATGACGTCGGGTCGTCGAAGACGCGCACCACCTCGGCGATGGCTTCCGCCTCACGGATGTTGGCGAGGAACTGGTTGCCCAGGCCTTCCCCTTCCGAGGCACCCTTGACGATGCCGGCGATGTCTACAAAGGAGACAGCCGCGGGCAGTACGCGCTGCGAGCCGAAGATCCCGGCGAGCTGCTGGAGCCTGGGGTCGGGCAGGTTCACGACGCCGACATTGGGTTCGATGGTGGCGAACGGGTAGTTCGCGGCCAGGACCTGGTTGCGGGTCAGTGCGTTGAAAAGAGTTGATTTGCCGACGTTGGGCAGTCCGACGATGCCAATAGTAAGAGCCACGGACATTGATTCTACCTGTTCGGCCCCCGCCTACCGTGCCGGGCTGCTGCCTTCCGAGAAATGTCACAGCCCCATGCCACAGTGAAGGCATGGAACCTTTTGCAGTCATTCTGGCCCTTTTGATGCTGTTGCTGGGCGCCGTATCCGGCGCCGGCGCGGTATACGTGGTGTTGCGCCGGCGGAGCGCCGCCGTAGAAGCGGATTTCGACGGCGTTTCTGCGCGGCTTTCCGAAGTCAGCGCCCAGTTTGCCGCCGCCGATGCAGAACGGAGGCTCCTGTCGGCCCAGAACCGGGAGCTGGGCATGTCGCGTGAGCAGGATGGAAGCGTACTGCGGGCCCTGGCGCCGGTGGCCGAGAAGCTGACGGCGGTGCAGCAGCAGGTAGCCCTGTTGGAACGCGACCGGCTCGAACAGTACGGGCAGCTGGCCCAGCAGCTGCAGGAAGCCCGCCTGACGGACGAGCAGCTGATGCGGTCCACGCATGCCCTCGAGTCGGCGCTCCGGTCGAACAGCGCGCGCGGCCAGTGGGGCGAAGTGCAGCTGCGCCGTGTTGTGGAGGCGGCCGGCATGATGCGTCATGTCGATTTCCATGAGCAGCAGCAGGGCACGTCAGGCGCCGAGGCCGCCGTCCGCCCGGACCTTGTGGTCCAGCTGCCGGGCGACAAGCAGCTCGTTGTCGACGCCAAGGTCCCCCCTGTCCGCCTACCTTGAGGCGCAGGAGCTGGGGCAGTCAGCCGGCGACAAGCCCGGGCTCAGCCAGGCGGCATTGCAAAACCTCATGGCGGCACACGCCAAGGCGCTGAAGTCCCACGTGGACGCCCTCAGCACCAAGAAGTACTGGGACATTTCGGGGAACTCGCCGGAGCTGGTGATCTGTTTCGTCCCGGCCGAGTCCATCCTCGCCGCCGCCCTCTCCGCGGATCCCGCGCTCCTGGATCACGCCCTGTCCAGGAATGTGGTGCTTGCCTCCCCCGGCACACTGCTCGCGGTACTCAAATCCGTGGCGTTCACGTGGCGCCAGGACGTTCTCACGGACAGTGCACGGGAGCTCTTCGAACTTGCCCGGCAGCTGTACGAGCGGATGGGCACGCTCGGGGACAATGTCGGCAAGCTGGGAGCCTCGCTGAAAAGCTCGGTGGACCGCTACAACGCGATGGTGGGCACGCTGGAGGCGCGGGTGCTTCCCACGGCGCGGAAACTGAACGCGCTGGACGCCAGCGGGCTGGTCACGCCTCCGGCCGTGCAGGTCACGCCGCGGTCCCTCGCAGCCCCGGAACTGCAGGCCACGGAGCCGGGAGCCGCCGAGCTGCGGGCGGCCGTGGAGGAAGAGGACGCCGCTTAAAGCGCCAAACGCACGACGCCGGAACTCAAGGTGAGTTCCGGCGTCGTGCGTTAGCGCTGCTAGCGCGAGCGGCGTCCGCCGAGGGCGCGGGATACGTCCCCCGCTTCCTTGAGCGTGGCGCGGAGCTCCTTCGGCAGGGAGAAGAGCAGGTCTTCCTCCGCAGTCACAATTTCCTCGACGGCGTCGTAGCCGTAGTCGGCCAGGAGCCGGAGCACGTCCTTGACCAGGACCTCCGGAACGGACGCGCCAGAGGTCACGCCTACCGTGGCCACACCCTCGAACCAGGACTCATCCACCTCGTTGGCGAAGTCAACCCGGTACGAAGCCTTGGCGCCGTACTCGAGCGCCACCTCGACGAGCCGGACGGAGTTGGAGGAGTTGGCCGAACCGACCACAATCACCAGATCGGCCTGGGGCGCGATCTTCTTGATGGCCACCTGGCGGTTGGTCGTGGCGTAGCAGATGTCGTCGCTGGGCGGATCCTGGAGCGTGGGGAACCGGTCCTTGAGCAGCCGGACGGTCTCCATGGTCTCGTCCACGCTGAGCGTGGTCTGCGAAAGCCAGATGACCTTTTCGGGATCCCGTACCGTCACCTTGTCCACCTCATGGGGGCCGTTGATGATCTGGATGTGTTCGGGAGCTTCGCCGGCCGTTCCTTCAACCTCTTCGTGGCCGTCGTGGCCGATCAGGAGGATGTCGAAGTCGTCCTTGGCGAAGCGGACGGCTTCCTTGTGGACCTTGGTCACGAGGGGGCATGTGGCATCGATGGTGCGCAGTCCGCGGTCCTCTGCGGACTGGACCACAGCCGGGGACACTCCGTGGGCCGAGAAGATGACCAGCGCACCCTCGGGCACTTCGTCAGTTTCGTCGACGAAGATGGCGCCCTGCTCCTCAAGGGAGCTGACCACATGCACGTTATGGACGATCTGTTTCCGGACGTAGACCGGCGGTCCGTAGTGCTGCAGGGCCTTTTCGACGGCGATGACCGCGCGGTCAACACCCGCGCAGTATCCGCGGGGAGCCGCCAGCAGAACCCGCTTCGGGCCCGGGACCGGTGCCGCCGCGAGCACTTCCTCCGGCGAGCGCCGCCGGCGCGGGACGGTTGGCATCGAAAGGGAAACTGCAGAGGAAGTCATTGCTCCATGCTACCGGCTGGGCCGCTGGCATCCGGGCATGCTCATCGTCCGCGGGCAGGACCGCCGACCAGCCGGAGCAGCAGGCCTGCCGCCACCAGAAGCACACCGACGATCGCCGCCGCCAGCGTCCAGGACGCAAACCCGGCAGCGGAAGCCGCAACGAACTCCCGCTTGAACAGGTCTGCCATTTCGTTTCCGCTCGCGGTGCCCATCACGGCGTCGGCGGCCCACCGGGACGCCAGCGTCCACAGTCCGGAAAGCACCAGTGCGCCCGCTCCGATCCCGGCCGGGACTTTCCACCGCCGGCGGGCGGTCACGAGGGCCAGGAGGAACGCTACCCCGGCACCGGCGGCCAGGCTGTATCCCAGGGGTGAGTAAGCCGAAACCCGTTCAACGAGCTGGCGCTGGTTCGTCTGGCCGATGCTCACCAAGGTCTGGCCCGGGGCTTCCAGCGGAACACCGACCTGGCTGGAAATCTGCTTGGCCGCGAGGGCGACGAGCGGGGCCACATCCAGGGTCAGCGAGGTGCTGGAGTCAGCTTCGGGAGGAAGCGATGCCGGATCGGCGAAGTTGAGCCGGTGGCTCTTTCGCAGCGTCTGTTCCCAGGCGGCCGGGTACTCGGGCAGCCCGGTGAGTGAGGTTGCCGCCTTTTCCAGCACCGGCCGGACCAGTTCGGCCACCTGCGCCGGGATGGTGCCGCCGGTATCAATGCTGTTGACGGCGGCGGTCGCCAGGCGCTTCTGGAAGTCCGGATCCTTGCCCAGCGGTGCCGCCAAGGCTACGAAGCCATCTTCCTGCACGATGTTGCGGTCCACCCAGATGGCCGGAACGGCGGCGGCGGAGAGGAGAAGACCAAGGATGACGGCCAAGGCCGTAAGAAATGAGCGCAAGGGGTTCCTAGCTGGTCGGGTTTCTCGGCTGGTCGGGTGCCTGGCTGGTGGCAGGTCACTGCAATCCTAGGCGCGCCGTCCCGCTATCGAAAAAATAGTGCAGGCGAAGATGCCAGAGACCAAAATGCCGGACCACCTAGTCTGCCGGGTCATAAGCAGTCCCGGCAAATGCCGCGTTATCAACAATGTCGCAGCCCGGTGATACAGCTATGGATAGAGTTGATTGACCCACCGCGCACGCACCATCCACAGGCAAAGGACCGCGACCATGCAACTGGCATTCGCCGCTAACGGGGCTGCACATGGCTGAAAATGCCACCGTCCCCGTACCCGGCACGGCCCCTGCAGCCGGCCCCGGCGCTGCCTCTGGCCCCAGCACGGTGCCTGCCACCGCCGCCGAGACGAGCCCGGACAACCCGTGGCCGCTGCAGTTGCTCTCCCAGAAGCTCAAGACCCACATCGAGCGGGCTCCGGCAGCCTGGGTTGAAGGGCAGGTCATCGAACTCAACCGGCGCGGCGGCAGTGCGTTCCTCACCCTCCGGGATGTGGACGCCGAGATCTCACTGCCCGCTTCCATCTGGTCCAAACTGCTCGACCGGCAGGAGACGCCGCTTGAGCGCGGAAGCCGGGTGGTGGCCCTGCTCAAGGCCGAGTTCTGGCTGAAGACCGGTCGCCTGAACATGTCCGTGAAGGACATCCGCCCTGTGGGACTGGGCGATCTCCTCGCGCGGATCGAACGGCTCCGCCATGCCCTGGCCGCTGAAGGACTGTTCGCCGAGTCGCGGAAAAAGCGCCTGCCCCTGCTCCCCCATCGGATCGGGCTCATCACGGGCCGCGATTCCGATGCCAAGAAGGACGTCCTGCGCAACGCTGCCCTGCGCTGGCCGGCGGTCGAATTCGAGATCCGCGAGGTCGCCGTGCAGGGCAACACCGCCGTATCCCAGATGGTCAAGGCGCTGCGCGAACTCGATGCCCGGCCCGAGGTGGACGTGATCGTCATCGCCCGCGGCGGCGGCGCTCTGGAGGACCTGCTGCCGTTCAGCAGTGAGGAACTCATCCGCGCCGTGGCGGCCGCGGTGACTCCGGTGGTCAGCGCCATCGGGCATGAGGCGGACCGGCCCATCCTGGACGACGTCGCCGACCTCCGGGCCTCGACGCCCACGGACGCGGCCAAGCGGATCGTGCCTGAAGTTTCGGAGGAACTTGCCCGGGTCCGGCAGGCTGAAGCCCAACTGCGCCGCTCGGTGACGCTGCTGGTGGCCAGGGAAGCGGACCGCCTGGCGGCGATCCGGTCCCGTCCGGTCCTCGCGGCCCCGGAGAGCATGATCACGGCGCGCGCGGACGATGTGGAACGGCTGGCCCGCCGGTCCACGGCGGCCATCAGTGCCGCCGTGACGAGGGCTTCCGACCAGCTGATCCACCTCCAGGCGCAGGTCCGGGCATTGTCACCGCAGCAGACCCTGGACCGCGGTTACGCCGTGGTGCAGCTTTCCGGCGCCGGCGGGGCCGTTGTCCGCCAGCCGTCCCAGGCCCCTGCGGGAACACCACTCGCGGTCAGGGTGGCCGGCGGGCGGTTCGGCGCGGAATCCACGGGCGCCTCATGAGCCGGGACGCATCTGAACCAGCACGTCAAATGACGCCAGCATCGAATGACAGCACCACCTATATGACAGGCCAGTAACCATGACAGATCCGACCATCAATACAGACCAGCCTCACAGCACGGAACAGAATGGCGCAGCCCAGTCGGGCCCCGCACTTCCCCCGGATATCGATGCCCTCAGCTATGAGGAAGCACGGGAACAGCTGGTGGCAGTGGTCTCCAAGCTCGAGGCCGGCGGGACCAGCCTCGAGGACTCCCTGGCTCTCTGGGAACGGGGCGAGGCCTTGGCCCGGCGCTGCGAGGAATGGCTCGAAGGCGCCCGGAAGAGGCTCGCAGCTGCCCGCAAGGACAGCTAGCGCAGGCGGGATCCAGCCGGAGGTTAGCGCCCTGAGGACAGCCCGGCCTGGTCAGGACCGCTCGACGAGGCGGCGCTCGGCTTCAACGTCGAACTCGGCCTTGGGCCACTCCAGTTCGAGCTCGCCGAGTCCCTCCAGCAACAGTTGCTGCACGGCGATGCGCGCGTACCACTTCTTGCTTGCAGGAACGACGTACCAGGGAGCATGCTCGGAGTTGGTTTCGTCGAAGGCAGCCTGGTAGGCGGCCATGTAGTCGTCCCAGAAGGCGCGCTGTTTCAAATCCTCGGTGTTGTATTTCCAGTGCTTGGCGGGATTGTCCAGCCGGGCCAGCAGCCGTTCTTTTTGCTCGTCATTGCTGATGTGCAGCATGACCTTGACCACCTTCGTGCCCACCGCCACCTGCCTGGCCTCGAACTCGTTGATCGCCCGGTAGCGGCGTTCAAGCTCCTTCGGGTCAGCCCAGCGGTGAACCCGGTGGATCAGGACGTCCTCGTAGTGGGACCGGTCAAAGACACCCAGCATGCCAGCGCCGGGGACTTCCCTTTCGATGCGCCACAGAAAGTCGTAGGCGCGTTCCTCGGGCGTGGGGGCCTTGAAGGACTTGAACTGGACACCCTGCGGATCCATGGCGCCCAGCACGTGCTTCACGATTCCGCCCTTGCCGGCGGTATCCATTCCCTGCAGGATCAGGAGGACGCGCTTGGTGCCGCCAAACTTGGACTCGGCAAACAGCTTCTCCTGAAGCTCCGCGAGCTTTGCGTCCAGCTCCTCGAGAAGCGCCTCGCCGTCGGCCTTGTTCCCCGGGTAACCTTGGGTGGCATCCGGGTCAACGTCGGCCAGCTTGAAGCCCTTGCCCACTTTCAAAGTTTCTGAGGGGAGCTTGGTGAATTCCACAACGCCGGCCATCGGGTCCTCTTTCCACGGTTGTCTGTGGGTAAAGGCTAGTTCCCCTGATACCTGCTGAGGAAGTCTCCCATCCGGCCAATTGCCTCCTCAATGTCCTTGACGTTGGGCAGGGTCACCATCCGGAAGTGGTCAGGCCGGACCCAGTTGAATGCCCGGCCGTGGGAAACCAGGATCTTCTGTTCCTTGAGCAGGTCCAGGACAAACTTTTCGTCGTCCCGGATGTCGTAGACCTCCGGGTCCAGCTTGGGGAACAGGTAGAGGGCTCCCCGCGCCTGCTGGGTGCTGACGCCGGGGATGGCGTTGAGCATGTCGTAGGCCTTGTTGCGCTGTTCCAGCAGCCGCCCGCCAGGAAGGATGAGGTCGTTGATGCTCTGGTATCCGCCCAGGGCGGTCTGAATGGCGTGCTGGGCCGGGACATTGGCGCAGAGCCTCATGTTGGCCAGCAGATTGATGCCTTCGAGGTAGTCCGCGGCCTCCTTCTTGGGCCCGGAGATGGCCATCCAGCCCGCCCGGTAGCCGCAGACGCGGTAGGCCTTGGACAACCCGCTGAACGTCAGGCACAGCACGTCGTCGCCGGTGAGCGCGGCCATGTTCACATGCACGGCGTCCTCATAGAGGATCTTCTCGTAGATCTCGTCGGCGAAAATCGCCAGCCCGTGCTTCTCCGCCAGCGCGACGATCTTGCGCAGCGTGCTTTCCGGGTACACGGCGCCGGTGGGGTTGTTCGGGTTGATGACCACGATGCCCTTGGTCCGGGGCGTAATCTTGGCCTCGAGGTCCTCCAGGTCGGGCTGCCAGCCGGACTCCTCGTCGCAGAGGTAGTGCACCGGACGGCCGCCGGCCAGCGCCACCGAGGCGGTCCACAGCGGATAGTCCGGGGTGGGGATCAGGATCTCGTCGCCCTCTTCAAGCAGCGCCATCAGCGACATCGTGATGAGTTCGCTGACGCCGTTGCCCAGGTAGATGTCGTCCACGTGGATGCTCTGGATGCCGCGCGTCTGGTAGTACTGCGAGACGGCGGTGCGGGCGGAGAAAATGCCGCGGGAATCGCTGTATCCCTGGGCGTGGGGCAGGTGGCGGATCATGTCCACCAGGATCGCGTCCGGCGCTTCAAACCCGAAGGGTGCGGGGTTGCCGATGTTCAGTTTGAGGATGCGGTGACCCTCTGCCTCCATCTGCTGGGCGGCCTGAAGAATCGGTCCACGGATGTCGTAGAGGACATTATGAAGCTTGGTGGACTGCTTGAATTCTGCCATTCATCAAATATGCCACAAGCGGGATGTACTTCCGGGGAGACGTGCCTCACACACTGTTGACCGGATAACCGCCGCCACCTCGTCCCCGACTTAACGCCGACGGCGGCTGCCGGTCCCCGCGGAACCGGCAGCCGCCGTCGTACTTTCCTAGTGAGCCACAGGGCCTACTTGACGATGCCCTTGTCCTTGAGCCACGCAGCGGCCGCGTCCTTGGCGTTCTGCTTCTGGCTTCCGCTCACAGCACGGTTGAGGTTGATCAGGTCCTCCGTGGTGAGGGTCTTGGAGACGTTGTTGAGTGCCTCCTTGGCCTTATCCGTCACCTTGGCGTCGTTGTAGAGCGGCAGCACCTGCTGGGCCTTGAAGTTGTTCTTCGGGTCCTCCAGCACAACGAGGTCGTTGTCGGCGATGGACGGCGTGGTGGTGAAGATGTCGGCCACCTGGACCTCGTCGCTCAGGAGCGCCTGCAGGGTCAGGTTGCCGCCGCCGTCGCTGAAGGGCTTTAGCGCCTTGAGCTCGCAGTTGTAATTCTTCTTGAGCCCCGGGAACCCGTAGGACCGGGTTTCAAACGTAGCCGGCGCAGCCATGGTCAGGTCCTTGCAGACCTTGGCCAGGTCCTCGATCGACTTCAGCTGGTACTTTTCGGCGGTGGCCTTGGTGACCACCATGGCGTCCTTGTCCTCTGCCTTGGACGGCTCAAGCACGGCCAGTCCCTGCGGCAGTTTGCCCGGAAGAGCCTTATAAATGTCCTCCGGCGTGACCTCGGCAGCCTGCGCGTCGACGTGGGACAGCAGGTTGCCGGAGTAGTCCGGAACAACGTCCACCGACCCGTCCTGCACCGCCTTGAAGTAGATCTCCCGCGAGCCGATGTTCGGCTTGGTGGTGGCGGTGACTCCGGCCGCGCTCAGGGCACCGGCGTAGATCTCGGCGATGATCTGGCTCTCCGGGAAGTCCGCTGAGCCGACGACGAGGGAACCGCCGGAGGTGGCGCCCCCCGGTTGCGCTCGTGCTGGGGGAACTCAGCGGATTGCCGCTGCTGCAGGCGGACAGGGCGAGGGCGACGCCGACACCGGCGGCGAGGCCGCCCAGGCCACGGCGGGTAAGAGTCGTGCGGACGGGGTGCTTCATGCGGTGCCTCCTTGAACAGCGGCAGCCGCGGGCGCGGCAGCCGAGAGATCGGTGACGGCCTTGCGGCCGCCTTTGGAACGTACGGAAAGCCCCGGTGAAACGACCAGCCGCTGCACGGCCGCCAGGACAAGGTCGACGACGATCGCCAGCGCCGCGATAAGGAGCGAACCTGCCAGCATCCGCGGGAAGTCCTGGAGCACCAGGCCGTCGAACAGGTAGCGTCCCAGGCCGCCGAGCGGAAGGTAGGCCACAACCGACACGGTGGCTATCACCTGCAGCACGGCGGTGCGGATGCCGCCGAACATCACCAGGAGCCCGTTGGGAACTTCCACGCCGAACAGAACCTGAAGCTCTTTCATTCCCATGGCGCGGGCGGCGTCCACCACGCTTGAATCCACGCTGGAAATACCGGCGTAGGTACCGGCCAGCAGCGGCGGCACCGTAAGGATGACCAGGGCCCACACCGGCGGCATGAGGCCGCTTCCGGCGACGAGGGCGAACAGCACCAGGAGCCCGAGCGTGGGCAGCGCCCGGAGGGCCCCGGCCACGGCCACGGCCACCACGCGGCCCCTGCCTGTGTGCCCGATGTAGAGCCCGACCGGGACAGCGATGGCGGCGGCGATGATCAGGACCAGGAAGCTGTACTGCAGGTGTTCGAGCAGGCGGACGGGGATCCCGCCCGGACCGGACCAGTGCAAGGGATCGGCGAGCCAGGCGAACGTTTCGGTGAAGATGTTCATGAGCCGGCCCCCGCGTGGACTTTGGCATCGGCGATGAATTCAGCACCGGACTGTGCGTGCGCGTCTGTTTTTACGGAGCCGGCCCTGGTCCAGGGCGTGAGGACCCGTTCCAGGATGACCAGCAGCGCGTCCATCACCACTGCCAGCAGCAGGATGGCGACAATCCCCACCACCACTTCGGTGACGAAGTTCCGCTGCAGCCCATCCGTGAACAGCATCCCGAGGTTGCCCACGCCCAGCAGGGCGGCGACGCTCACCAGCGAAATGTTGCTCACCGACACCACGCGGAGGCCTGCGAACATCACGGGCAGGGACAGCGGCAGGTCGATGTGCAGGAACCGGGCGGCCGGCTTGTAGCCCATGGCCACGGCCGCCTGGCGGAGGTCGTCATCGACGGAGTCGAAGGCGTCCATCGCAGCCCGCACCAGCAGCGCCACGGCGTAGATGGTCAGGGCGACGATGACGTTCAGCGGGTCGAGGATCCGGGTCCCCAGCAGCGGCGGCAGGATGATGAACAGCGCGAGTGACGGGATGGTGTAGAGCAGGGAGCTCACAGTGGCCACGAGCTGGCGGAGTGCGCTGTGCCGCCGCGAAAACTGTGCCAGCGGGATGGAGATCAACAGGCCCAGGACCATCGGAACCAGGGCCAGGACCAGGTGCTGGCCGGCCCGTTCAAAGACCATGGGGCTGTTCGCCAGGAACCACTCCATCAGAGGGCGCCCTGCCGGACCTGGCGTGCGGATTCGATGACGGCGAGAACCTCCGGCCCCTTGACGACGCCGGCAACCTTCCCGTCGCCGTCCACGGCAACGCCGAGCCCCGATGGCGAGGACAGCGCGGCGTCCAGGGCGCGGCGCAGGGTGTCGCCCGCCCGGAACAGGGAGCCGCCGGGGATGAGCTGAGAGTCGAGGCCGGGGCCTTCCCAGCCAAGCGGGCGCTGCTGGTCATCCACCACGAGGCGCCAAGTGTCCCTATGTGCACCGGCATCCCCGCCCCGGGTGACCGTGTCCACGGGATGGACCGCGACGCCGTCGGCCGTGGTGAACGCGAGGTGCCGGAACCCGCGGTCCCGGCCCACAAAGGAAGCCACGAACTCGTTGGCCGGTGCCCGGAGGATCTCCTCCGGGGTGGCGTACTGCGCCAGCTTGCCGCCGACGGCGAAGACCGCCACCTTGTCGCCCAGCACGGTGGCCTCGTCGATGTCGTGGGTGACAAAGACGATGGTCTTGGCCAGGTCCCGCTGCAGGCGCAGGAGTTCCTGCTGGAGTTCGTCGCGGACCACGGGATCCACGGCGCTGAAGGGTTCGTCCATCAGGAGGACCGGCGGGTCGGCGGCGAGCGCCCGGGCCACGCCGACGCGCTGCTGCTGGCCGCCCGAGAGCTGCGACGGGTACCGCTTGCCCAGCGACGGGGCCAGCCCCACGACGTCGAGCAGTTCCTCCGCGCGCTTGCGGGCGTCGGCTTTTGGCACGCCGTTGAGTCTCGGCACGGTGGCGATGTTGTCCACCACGGAGCGGTGCGGCATCAGCCCGGAGGACTGCATCACGTAGCCCATGGAACGCCGGAGCTCGGCCGCCGGCACGGAAGTGACGTCCCGCCCGCCCACCGTGATGGTCCCGGAGGTAGGCTCCACCATCCGGTTGATCATGCGCAGGGAGGTGGTCTTGCCGCAGCCTGATGGTCCTACGAACACCGTGATGGAGCCCCGGTCAATGGACATGCTCAGCTGGTCCACCGCCGGTTGGCCGCTCTGGTACTGCTTGGTGACGCTCTGGAACTCAATCATGGCTTCGGCCATACCCGGCTTACCTTACTGTTGGGCGGCAACATCGGACGGTAAAGCGAATTGATCATATGCATGCTGTTTTTTGGCTGTAAAGCGCGTCTTGACCCAGCGTAACCAGTGCCCGAAGCAAAACCGCCGCAGGCACGGATACCGTGATCATTCGGAGACAAACACGATTGATTCGTCGTCCTCCCCTGCCCGGATGGGTGGAGGAGTTTTTGTCCAGATAATGGGCGCTCCGGGGGCTTTTGGAGCCATTATCCGGACAAAAACTCCAGCCTAGGAATGGCGGTAGCGTTCGGCGGCCCGCTGGCTCCGCCCGGCCACCACCACCTTCTGGTGCCATTCCCGCTGGTACGCCCTCCTTGCCGCAGCGTCGTGGCGCCGTTCCAGGGCCGCGAGCTCGCGCTGGAGCTTGACGTAGCTGGCCCACCGGCGCTCCTCGAGGGACCCGTCGTCGAGCGCTGCGCGGACGGCGCACCCGGGTTCCCGGTCATGGGCGCAGTCGGAGAAGCGGCACTGCTCGAAGAGCACCTGCAGGTCGCCGAACATCTCCTCCATGCCGTCCTCGGCGTCGAACAGGCCGAAGCCGCGGACACCGGGAGTGTCCATCAGCACGGCGCCGTTGGGCAGCGGCACCAGCTCCCGCGACGTCGTGGTGTGCCGCCCCCTGCCGTCGGTGGCCCGCACGTCCCCGGTGGACTGGACGTGGTGCCCCACCAGCGCGTTGATGAGGGTGGACTTCCCGGTGCCGGAAGGGCCCAGCAGGGCGAGCGTCCACCCCGGCTGCACCCTGGCGAGCAGTTCATCGATGCCGTCCCCCTGCTCCGCGGACGTGGTCACCACGTCCACGCCGGCGGCCTGTAGGATCACCTTCCCGACGACGTCGTCGGCGATGTCCGCCAGGTCCGCCTTCGTGATGATCACCAGCGGGGCGGCGCCGGAATCCCAGACGGCCACCAGGGTCCGTTCGAGCCTGTTGTGGCTCAGCGGACGGTCGACGGGAACAACCACGCCCACCATGTCGATGTTCGCGGCGAGGACCTGCGCCTCCGTGGACGGGTCGAAGGCACGTTTACGGCTCAGCTCGGACGTGCGCGGAAGCACCCCGACGACGGCCGGTTCCGCAGCCCTGTTGCGGCCGAGCCAGACCCAGTCGCCGGTGGCCGGCACGGCATCGGGCGGATACGGCAGGTGCACCAGCCCGTCGGCTGTGGCCGCGACGATCCGGTTCCGGTCCACACGGACGACGCGGGCTGCAGCCTCGGCGCCGCGGGCCGGATGGGCCGCGAAGTGCTGCGCCTTGGCGTCCGTGAAGCCGTAGTGGCTTGGGCCGGGCAGGGGCTCGGTGAATAGAAAATCAGTGTTCAGAAAAGGAGTTGGGTTTTGGGTTTGGGTTTGAAGCTGGTTGGCACGAGTGCCGGAAGAATTTTTCACTGTGAACCTCGGGTTGGCCCCGAAGCGCCGCCGGCCGGCAAAGCAGTACGCTGTGCGCGCTGGGCTGGCTACGAGTGGGCAGCAGCGGGGGCAGGAGTGATGAAGGTGTCTTCGAGAAGGCGCGGAGCGCGCACGAATTCTGCAATCATCAGGTCCACCTCCCCCGTACGAAGTTCATGCCGGACGTTCATGCCAGTGTGGCCGCCGCCGGACAGAAGGCCCGGGGACTCCCCCAGAATAGCCAGTGCGGAGCCGGCTGGCTAGGGCAACCAGGCGGCGGCAGGGAAATCAGTCCAGCAACCTCAGTCCCGTGAATCCAGCTTGCCGTTGACCGGCCGCTCCGAGAACAGCCGAAGCGCGGCGTCAACCAGGGACACCCTGTTCAGCGAACCGACGTCCTGCAGCGGAATCCACGCGGCATGTGTGGTGGTGCCGTTCGTTTCGTGGGTGAGCTCCCCGCCCGTCACCCTCGCCTCATAGACCAGGCGCAGGGCCTGGAAGTCGCGGTCTGCCCCGTCCAGCCGCGCATCCGCCGGCCAGTGACCGACGTCGATCCCGAGCATCTCGCCGATTTCGGCGTGATACCCCGTCTCCTCGAAGACCTCACGGATGCAGCCGTCCACGGGGTGCTCGGCCAGGTCCAACCCGCCGCCGGGCAATGTCCAGCCCTCCTTGCCGTCCTGCTTCCAGTACGCCAGAAGGATGGCTCCGTCGCGGATGATGACCGCGTAGGCGGCGGGGCGGGTGTCGAAGAGAACGCTCATGGTTCCAGCGTAGCCCCGCGCTACCCGCGTACAGGCGGCCGTCCTAGAGTGGGACTGTGACGAATCTGGAGCTTCTCCCGCAGGAGGAAACCTGCCCGCCCGCCGGCCCGGACACAGGGACGGGAGCCGGGCCCTGCCTGCAGCTGTGGCCGGCACGCGAAGTGCCGCTCGGCGGGGTCCGCGCGATGTCGGTACTCCGCACCCTGCCCCAGCGCGGCCTGCCGACGGTGGGTGCCTGGTGCTTCCTGGACAGCTTCGGCCCCGACCGGACGGCGATGTCCGTGCTGCCGCACCCGCACACCGGGCTGCAGACCGTGACGTGGCCGTTGGCCGGGCAGATCAGGCACCGGGACAGCGTTGGCAGCGACGTCATTGTCCGCCCGGGCGAGCTGAACATCATGACCGCGGGCCACGGCGTCTCGCACTCCGAGTTTGCCGTGCTGCCGGCATTGGAGGACGGTGCAACGGACGACGGCGGTGCAGGGCTTCCGCTGCAGCGCGGGCTGCAGCTGTGGGTCGCGTTGCCGGACGGAGAACGGGACAGGCCGCCAGCCTTCGAGCAGCACCGTGCCCTGCCCACGGTTCATGGCCCGGGATTCACGGCCACCGTGATGGTGGGAACCTTCGCCGGCGCTTCCTCGCCGGCCACGATGTACACGCCGATCGTCGGCGCGGACATCGGCTGCGGCGGCGCTTCCTCCTTCCCGCTGAACCCGGCGTTCGAGCACGCCGTCCTGGTGCTCGACGGCGGCCTGACGGTGGACGGGCAGGAGATCGGCCCGGGACCGCTGGGCTACCTGGGTGCCGGGCGCGAAGTCCTGGCCGTGGACGCCCTGCCGGAAACCCGCTTCGTACTGATCGGCGGGGAGCCGCTCCAGGAGGAGCTGCTGATGTGGTGGAACTTCGTGGGCAGGACCCATGAGGAGGTGGCCCAGGCGCGGGCGGACTGGGAGGCCCAGGCCGAACTGCCCGACCCGGCCGCGGAAGGTGCCCGCTTCGGGCTGGTCCGCGGCCACGGGCCGGACGCGGGCCGCGAGGCAGGCAGGATCCCCGCGCCGCCCTTGCCCGGAGTGAAGCTCAGGCCGCGGACCCGGTCCTAGGGCCCGGCGTCAGGGCCCGGTGTCAGGGCTGGCCGCGGACCAGCAGCGGGACACCGAAAACAGGGTCCTGCGCCAGGATCCGCACGTCGCTGACTCCTGCTGCGGCCAGGTGCTTCCGGAATGACTCCTGCAGCCGGACAACGTTCATGCCCAGGCCGCTGCCCAGGATGACCGGACCGTCCAGCCTCAGCTGCTGCAAGACCTGGGCGGCCATCTCCGCCAGGTCCTTGCCCGCCTGCTCGATCAGGTCGCGGCTGATGCTGTGGCCGGCGTCGGCGGCCTCCACCACCAGCCGGGCCCGCTGCGCCCAGAAGCGCCGTCCGGTCTCCGGGGAGTGGAACAGCGCGATCAGCCTGTTCGGGTCATCGGTGTGGCAGGAGTCCAGGAGCGCACGGGTCAGCTCGTCCGGTTCCTGCCCCTGGTTCATGCGCCGCAGGCTGTGGCGGACTGCCTCGCGGCCCAGCCAGTAGCCGCTGCCTTCGTCGCCGAGGAGGTAGCCCCAGCCGCCGGCCCGCGCCTCGGCGCCGTCCCCGTTCGCGCCCCAGGCCGCCGAGCCGGTGCCCGCGATGACTGCGACGCCGGTGCTGGCGCCACCGGCCGCCAGCAGGAGCCGGGAGTCGTGGACCACGGTAATCCGGGCCCCCGGGGCGTGCGGTTCGATGAGGGCGGCCAGGGCGGCGGCGTCCTCATCGGTGTCGATTCCGCCGGCGCCGGCGTAGACCTGTGCCACCGGCCCCCGGCCGATTTTGGCGAAAAGCTCGGCAAGGTGCGCCGCGGCTTCCGCGCGGCTGACGTTCTGGACGTTGGCGCTTCCCACGCTGTGGTCGGCCACCGGTTCCCCGTGCTCGAAGCGGACTCCCCGCGTCTTGGTGCCGCCGATGTCGAGGCCAATCACGACGTCGTTGGCGCCGCCGGTGCTGGAACCTGCGGCGGCCGAGCCTTCGCCTGCCGGGATTTCACTGGACGGGAGCGTGCTGGGCGAAACAGCATTGGACGCGACCGCGTTGGACGAAGCTGCACTGGACGAAGCTGCGCTGGACGAAGCAGCGCTGGACGAAGCAGGGGCCGCACCGGATAGGTTGTCAGAGTTAGTCACCTGAACAGATTACTGATTAGCCCCAAGGAGCCGGCCATGCCCCACGCCGAAATTGATTCCCGCATCATTGCAGCGCCCATGGCAGGCGGGACGTCCACGCCGGGCTTCGTCCAGGCCGTCCACCGCGCCGGAGGACTGGGCTTTCTCGCCGCGGGGTACAAGAGTGCGGATGCCGTCAGTGCCGAGATCCGCGCCTGCCAGGACGCCGGCGTCCGGTTCGGCGTCAACGTTTTTGTACCTGACCATGCACAGCTGAACCCCTCCCCCGACGCCGTGGCAAGACTGGAGGAGTACCGGGGCAGCCTTGGCCAGGACGCCGGGCGCTACGGCGTGGCCGTGCCGCCCCTGGTGCTTGACGACGACGACGCCTGGCAGGCGAAGATCGACCTCCTGCTGCAGCACCAGGTTGAACTGGTCAGCTTCGCGTTCGGGTTGCCCGATTCCGCAGTGGTGGAGGCGCTTCGGAGGGCAGGGTCGACGGTAATCGCCACGGTCACCAGTCGCGCCGAGGCCGGGCTGGCGGCGGACCGCGGAGTGGATGCCCTCGTCGTCCAGCACAGCAGTGCCGGCGCCCACTCCGGCGCTTTCCTGGCTGAGACGAAAACTGGCGGGATGCCGCCGTCGACGGCGGACTTGATCCGGGAGGTGGCGGCCGCCGTCGACCTGCCGCTGATCGCCGCCGGCGCGGTGTCCGACGCCGCCGCTGTTCGGTCGGTCCTCGCCGCCGGGGCGATGGCCGCGCAGGTGGGAACGGCGCTGCTGCGGACGGACGAGAGCGGCGCGCGGCAGCTGCACAAGGACGCCCTGGGAGATGACCGCTTCACCGAAACGACTCCCACCCGGGCGTTCACTGGCCGTTACGCACGGGCGCTGGTCAATGACTTCGTCCGCGACCACGGGGACGCCCCCGAGGGCTACCCCGCCATCCACCATCTGACGGCTCCCATCCGCGCCGCAGCAGCCGCTGCCGGTGACCGGGAACGGCTGAACCTTTGGGCGGGGAAGGGCTGGCGCTCGGCCAGAACGGGACCCGTGGCCGAGGCCGTGGGCGCGCTCCTGGACGTTTAGCACGCAACGCCGGTTCGAGCCGGGCGGCAGGGAGTCCGGTCAGGCGCCTGAGCGGGCCCGGACCAGCCCCGCCAGCAGCCCGGGCCCCTCCTCGAGCACCAGCTCCCGGAAGAGCCTCACGGCGTCGGGCTCGCTCTCCCGCACGCTGCGGCGCTCCCGCCACGCCAGGCCGATCTCGCGGTACGCCAGTTCCGATTCCAGCGCAATTTCAACCCAGCCCAGGTCGCCGGTGTCCGCGGTGACGCCGAGGCGAGGGCCACTGCCGCCCTCCGGAGGGAGGATGCTGACGCCCAACCCGGCGGACACCAGACCACGCGCGGTGTGTGAGTCCTGGCTTTCAAAGGCGATCCGCGGCCTGAAGCCGGCCTCCCGGAACAGGGCCTCCGCCAGGGAGCGCAGCCCGTAGCCGGATCCGAGCGCAACGAACGGATCTTTCCGGATCTCGGCCATGGCCACCGACTTCCGGTCGGCCAGCGGGTGCCGGTGGTGCACCACGAGCCGCAGCGGCTCCCGGTAGAGCGCCGCGGAGCCGATGGCCCTGCTGGCCGGCGCCACGGGTGCGGTCAGCGCGAGATCGGCGGCGCCGGAGGAAAGTTCCGCCAGGCAGCTGTCGCGGGAGCCCTGGCGGAGATCGAACTCCGTCTGCGGATAGCGGCTCCGGAATGCGCTGATGAGCAGGGGCAGCGTTGCCTCGCCGAACGTGTGCTGGAAAGTCACGGCCACCCGGCCGCGCACCACCTCCGATTCATGCCGGACAAGGTCCAGGCCGGCACGGAACTCGGCGAGCGCCGATTCCACATAGGGCAGCAACGTCGTGGCGGCAGGTGTCAGCCGGACTCCCCTGCCGTCCCTGACAAGCAGCTCGGTTCCCACCACGGCGCTGGCACGCGCGAGCGCACGGCTGACCGTCGACTGCGGAACGCCGAGCAGCTCGGCGGTTTCGGTGATGTGCTGCGTCCGCCCAAGCTCCGCCAGCAGCGGCAGAATTGGAAGCAGCTGCACCAGCTGCCTGTGCCCGATATCCACGGGTTCCCTCCGTCATTCAATCCGCTCCAGCATGAATTTCCAATGAATCATGCATTGGATACTAGGTCAGCATAGATCTACCCTGAAGGCATGCCAACGCCCCACGAGCACGCCCCCGGAAGCCTGGAGTGGAACGGGCACCCGAAGGGTTCACAGGCCTACGGCAGGATCCTTGCCGGCCTCGCGTTCGCCGGCGTGGCCACCTTCGCGCAGCTCTATTCAACCCAGGCCGTGCTCCCCGTGATGGCCGCCGAGCTTCGGGTGACTGCAGCTGAAGCCGCGCTGACCATTTCGCTGGCCACCGTCGGCCTCGCCGTCACCGTCATTCCCTGGTCGTTCCTCGCAGACCGGATCGGGAGGGTGAAGGCCATGACTTGGGGAATCTGCCTGGCCACGGCGCTGGGCCTTATGGTGCCGCTGGCCACGTCCTTCCCCGTCCTGCTGGGCCTCCGAATGCTGGAGGGCATGGCCCTGGGCGGCATTCCCGCCATCGCCATCGCCTACCTCAACGAGGAAATCGACCGAGCACACGCCGCCGTGGCCGCGGGCAGCTACGTCGCGGGCACCACACTGGGCGGCCTGGCGGGAAGGCTCGTCGCCGGACCGGCCGGGGAATTATGGGGATGGCGCGCCGCCGCGCTCGCAGTCTCCGTGCTGGCCACCGTGGCCGCCGTGCTCTTCCTGGTCCTGATCCCCAAGGCCCGCGGCTTCAGCCCGGCCCGGGGCATAGGCCTCCGCGGTGCGGCCAGGACCCTGTCCGGCCATCTGGCCAACCCGAGGCTGCTGGCACTTTACGTGCAGGCCTTCCTGCTGATGGGCGGCTTCGTGGCCGTCTACAACTACCTGGGGTTCCGGCTCTCCGGCGAACCGTTCAGCCTTCCCGCCACGCTCATCAGCCTCATCTTCCTGGCCTACCTGTCCGGCACCGCGACCTCGCGCTGGGCCGGGGCGCTGACGCAGCGCTTCGGCCGGCGCACGGTGCTGCTGGCCGGCATTGCGGTCATGGCGGCGGGCCTGGCCCTCACCCTCACCCAGGTACTGGCGCTAATTCTGGCAGGGCTCGTCATCTTCACCGGCGGCTTCTTCGCGGCGCACAGCATCGGCGCGGGCTGGACCGGAGCCATTGCCCAGAGAGGCCGGGCACAGGCGGCATCGCTGTACAACCTGGCGTACTACCTCGGCTCCAGCATCCTGGGCTGGGCGGGAGGACTGGTGTTCCAGTCCCTCGGCTGGCAGGCGCTGGCTACTGCCGTCATCATCCTGGGGTGCACGACGGCGGTGATCACCGCCGTCGTGCACCCCGCCCCCGGGCGCCAGCGGCGGCAGCGGCGGCAGGACAAGGCGAGCCTGCAGCATCCCTGAATAATCCGCCGCCCCACGGGGCAGGAAACCTGCAGATGTTCGGGAGGGCCGCCCGCGGGTGAATGTCTTGGCAACTTTCGCGCCGCTAAGATGAACGGAGAACACTTCAGGAGGATCCGTGAGCAGCAACGCGAAGAATATTCGCCCGGCGGCGGGGCACGAACCCCTCGACGCCATCGACGAGCGGCTGTTGGCGGCCCTCGTGGATGACGCCCGGATATCCAACAAGCAACTGGCTGAACTGGTGGGCATTGCCCCCTCGACCGCCCTCATGCGCACCCGCGCACTCTCGGACCGGGGCATCATCCAGGGGTTTGAGGCGAAACTGAGCCTTTCCGCGATTGGCCGGTCAGTGCAGGCCCTGATCGCCGTCCGGCTCCGCGCCCACGACCGGGAGCAAATTGACCGGTTCACCTCCCGGGTCCCCAAGCTGCCTGCCGTGCTGTCGACGTTCCACACGTCAGGCTCGGTTGACTATCTGCTGCACATCGCCGTCGCCACCACCGAGGACCTGCGGGACTGGGTTCTGGACAACCTCGCCACCGACCCAGTAGTAGGCCACACCGAAACCACGCTGGTGTTCGAGCACATGCCAGGCAACCACGGGCCCCTGCCGGATCAAGACTGAGCCGGCACCTGGACCGAGCCGAAACCGGTACAACCCTCCCGATGCTCCCTAGCGGCGCGAAAGCAGCAGGCCCGAGTGGGCTGTGCCGAGAATATCGCCGCGGAGAAGGGTCAATTCATCCCGGCGCCGCGCGGCGTCCCGCTGCAACCGGGCGGTTTCCTCCGGAACAGCGCGGCGCCGCTCGGCCCATGCCACCAGGCCGGCGCCGATACGCATTGCCATGGCTTCCAGTGCGGAGGCACTGCGGTAGCCGGAGACGGACTGGTTGACCGATAGAGCACTCATGGCTCTTTCCTTTCGGGGCTCTTTGACTATTTGCTGCTGTTGGATTCCGCTTCGGCGGTGTTGTCAGCGGGCTGCGCTTTGCGCTGGCCGCGGCTGCCGGCGGACGCGGGGACACCGAGGATGGGGAAGGCGTTGAAGTGGATCTGGACCGGACGGGCGCCTGCCTGCTCGTCCTCACTCCGGATCTCCTCCAGGAGGCGGTAGGAATAGGCGTCCATCGCCCGTGTATAGGCGGCCAGCTGCTCTTCGTTCATTCGCACGTTGGCGGTGCTGACGATGGCCGCTTCCAGCCACTCGCGGTCGAGGGTGTCCGCCCCGTGTGCCATGAAATCGGCCAGCACTGCCTGGCGGCGGTGTTCGAACTCCCGGTTGACCAGCCGTGACGCTTCCTGGGTGGCGGGGGAACTTGCAAGCTCAGGTGACGAGACCTCAATGGCGCCGCGCGGCCGCTCCCACCACCGCTCACGTGCTGTGCCTTTTCCCTCCACTTCCCGAACGAAGTCGTGCTTGGCCAGCTGGCGCAGGTGATAGCTCGTGGAACCGCTGGACTCCCCCAGCAGCTCACCGAGGCTGCACGCCGTCTGCGCCCCGTACCGGGACAGCATTTCCAGGATCTGGACGCGCAGCGGATGTGCAAGGGCCTTGAGGGAGGCCGGGTCCATCTTCCGGACGGGGTACGGCAGATCCTGCACGCCGGGGGTTTCGGTGTTCGGCTTAGTGGCCATACCGCAAGGCTACTCTTGCAAAGATTTCTTTGCAATGGTTATTTTGCAACCGTTTCTTTGCAACTGTTTCTTGCAGTCACTATTCTTGACGACGACGGCAGTGCCGCCCGCCGCTGCTATCGGCGACTCTGGTCGCTGCTCTCTGTGCCGTCTGCGGCCGCCCTTCGCTGCTACCGGCGGAGGCTCCGGCGCCAGGTGATCGCTGCCAGCAGCCCTGCCGCGCAGGCGCACGCAGTCACGAAGCCGGCGACGGCCGCGTCGAGGCCGTAGGCCGCCGCCGCGAGCCCCAGCCCCACCACCGGCACGGCACTTCCGAGGTAGGTGATCACATAAACAGTGCTGACGATCTGTGCATGCCGGGAGGCCTCCACCTTGCCCGCCACGTCGTTGAAGACGGTCCGGAAGGCGACGCCCTGGCCGGCGCCTGCGGCCAGGCTCGCCGCAACCAGCAGCCACGGGTTGCCCGCGGCAGCAGCCGCCGCGAGGAGCGCCACCGCGCCGCCCAGCACCGCCAGCCCTCCGGGCACCGCAAACCTGCCGCGGACGGCGATCAGCTGGCTCAGGGCGGAAGCGCCCAGGGTGAGCCCGGCCAGCAGGCCGATCAGTGGCCGCGAATCGGTGCCGAGAATCTTCGCGAAGTAACTAGGCGCGAGGGACAGGCAGAAGCCGAAAACGGCAAAGCTGAGGAAGCCGACGGCCGCCGCCAGCCAGAATGCGCCGCGGGCCTCCCGGGACACCGTCGGCCGGCGCGGCGCCAGGGCCTTCAGCGGGCGGGGACCGGCGGCAGGTTTGATGGCGGGACGGGCGCGCAGCAGGTACAGCGGGACCAGCAGGGCGGCCAGGACGAACGAATGGATGAGGTACGGCGTGGTGGTGGCGCCGGGCAGGAGGGAGAGGATTCCGCCGATCGCCGGTCCCGCCGCCACTCCCCCCGCCGAGGCCAGCAGCGTGAAACGGGAGGCCCACTCCGGGCGCTCCGGCAGCAGCTCGCGCAGCGCTGCCGAACTGGCCCCCGTGGCCAGTGCGACGGCAACGCCCTGCAGCGCCCGCCCGCCGCACAGACCGGCAAGGCTGTCCGCGTTCGCAAAGAGCAGGCCACCGGCGAGCCCCGTCAGCACGGCAAGGAGGAGGGCCGCACGGCGCCCGATGTGGTCGGACCAGTGCCCCGCGAGCATGAGCGTTGCCACGAGCGCCAGGACATACGCGGCGAACGCGACGGTGATGCCCAGGGAACTGATGCCGAGCCGCACCTGCAGCAGGGGGTACAACGGGGTCGCCAGGTTTGCTCCCACCAGGAGCGTGAAAATGACGACGCCTGCCATGGCCAGCCGTGAGGTGGTGGACGCATCCCAGCCCCAGCGGGTAGCTGAAGCCGGACGCATGCGAAGTTCGCTAAAGACGGTCATGCCCGTGCCCTTGCCTGTGTGTCCGGCGAACCTGCCCCTTGTGGGGGCTGCTCGCTCGGATGGAATCTTGGTACCTAAAGAATGCGGCAGGAGTGCGTACCCAGTGCGTCATTCTGTGGGAATATTGAGCAAAACCATCAATCTTTGGCCGGATTCATGAACCGGAGTGACGATTTGAACACGTTGGACCCCACGGATCTGAAGATCCTGCTCGAGCTGATCCGCGACCCCCGCGTCCAGATCGGCGAGCTGAGCGAGAAACTCGGCATTGCGAGGAACACTGCCCAGTCCCGCGTGCGCCGGATGCTGCGCTCCGGCATCCTGCACGACGGCGGCCGTGAGATCGACCTCGAGGCGGTGGGATACGACGTCGTCGCCTTCGTGACGATTGAGGTGACCCACCGGGAGCTCGACGGCGTGATCGCCGCGTTGCGGCTGATACCCCAGGTCCTCGAAGTGCACGAGATCTCCGGCCGGGGCGACGTCTGGTGCCGGGTGGTGGCCACGGACACGCAGAACCTCCAGGCCGCG
This sequence comes from Arthrobacter sp. UC242_113, assembly GCF_044054585.1. Classification (NCBI taxonomy): domain Bacteria; kingdom Bacillati; phylum Actinomycetota; class Actinomycetes; order Micrococcales; family Micrococcaceae; genus Arthrobacter; species Arthrobacter sp. UC242_113. The sequence continues at coordinate 2,289,487 of NZ_CP171968.1, forward strand.
CTGCGCTCGATCCTGCGCATCAAGGGCGTGATCCGCACCGAAACCGTGCTGGCCCTCCACACGCACATCCCGTACCGGACCGAACCGCTGATCAGCCGCCTCGTGCAGTCGGCCGGCGCCCAGCCGGAATAGGATTCGAGGATGGATTGGCTCTCTTACTTCTTTCAGGTCAACTGGCTGGCGGTACTTCTTGCCTTCATCGCGAGCATGGCCATCGGCTTCGTCTGGTATTTGCCCGCCGTGCTCGGCAATCGCTGGATGGAGTCCGTGCGCAAGACGGAAGAGGACCTCAGGAACTCGGAGGGCGGCGCCGCTGTCTGGGTTCCCATGATGGCGGCCGCAGCCCTGACAGCCATCCTCCTCGCAGTGCTGATCAGCAAGCTTGGACTCGACAACGCGCTGGCCGGCGGATGGTTCGCTTTTGCGCTGGCAGTGGTGTTCCGGGTGGGAGGCCACGTAATCCACAACGGTTTCGCCGGACGTCCTGTTGCCGTGACGCTCATCGACTCCGGCCATGATGTCCTCGCTGTGACCGCAGCGGGAGTGATCATCGGCGCGATGTCCTGACCCAACAGACGGAGACCTGCAGACTGTGACCATCATTGACAACGCCGTCTACGTCGACGGGGTCCGCACCGCGGAGCCCGAAAACCTCGAGCAAACGTTTGAGACGCTTGACAGCCATGGCGGGATGGCCTGGATAGGCCTGTACCGTCCCTCGAAAGCTGAAATGGCCGCCGTCGCCGAGGAGTTTGGGCTGCACGACCTGGCCGTCGAGGACGCCATCTCGGCCCACCAGCGGCCAAAGCTGGAGCGCTACGGTGACAACGTCTTCACTGTTCTGCGGCCGGCCCGGTACCGCGACGACACCGAAACCGTGGAATTCGGCGAGCTCCATATTTTCGTTGGCAGGAACTTCGTGGTGACCGTCCGGCATGCGGAGATGTCGGGCGTCGGACGGGTACGCCGCCGGCTGGAGTCCAGGCCGGATCTCCTCCGCCACGGACCGCCGGCGGTACTGTACGGGCTGCTGGACCAGGTGGTGGACGACTACGCTCCCGTGGTGGCCGGGCTGGAGAACGACATCGACGAAATCGAGGACCAGCTTTTCTCCGGCGACTCCGCGGTGTCCCGCCGCATCTATGAACTGGCACGCGAGGTCATCCAGTTCCAGCGGGCCATCCATCCGCTGCCGGCCATCATGCAGCAGCTCAACGAGGGATTCGATCACTTCGCTGCCGACGCGGAGCTCCAGCACAATCTTCGGGACGTCGAGGACCACGTGGAACGGGTGATTTCGCGGGCCGATTCCTTCCGCGACCTCCTGCAGAACGCGCTGACCCTGGACGGCACGCTGACGGCCAACCGGCAGAACGAGGCCAGCGCGCAGCAGAACGAGCAGGTCAAGAAGATCTCGTCCTGGGCGGCCATCTTCTTCGCCCCGTCCTTTGTGGCCGGCGTGTACGGCATGAACTTTGACCACATGCCGGAGCTGCACTGGGCCTACGGCTATCCCATGGCGATGCTGCTGATGGCCGCCACCGCCACGCTGATGTATCTCATCTTCAAGCGGAAGGGCTGGCTCTAGTGGCCGGTTTTGACCAGGGCCTGGTCATCACGCCCGGCACGGAACGGCAGCTGGGCGCCTACGGGCTGTTCCCGCCCTCAGCTTCCCAGCGGGACGTCCTGGCGCTGCCCACCGGGCCGCTGCCCGTCAAGGGTGCCGACCCGGACATCCTGTGGGCCAGCTTCGCCGAGCTGTGCGGCGAGGGCCGGGCGGCGGCGGACTATGTTCTGCTGGCGGGAAGGTTTCCCGGGTGGGTGGTGGACGGCATCCCTTCACCTTCGGCGGAGTCCGCAGCCGGCCCGGCCGACTGGGAGCGGTTCATGGCATTGCTGGACGTCCTCCACGAGCGGGACGTCACTCCGTTCCTCATCGCCCCGGCCCCGCTTGGCGATCCCTTTGGTGCGCCGGAGGGCAGCGTCCCCGTGGAACTGGCCGCCGTTCTGTCACGGATAGACGAGCGGCTCTCCGCGCTTCGCCGGATCGAGTCGGACGAACAGTTGGCGGATGAGCAGTCCCGCGGCTGCTAGCAACAGCCGTAACCCGTCCAACCTTGGCCGGTTGCGTCTGCTTACAATCGATTGACATCAACTACTGAGGGAAACATGAAGAAACTCACCACTGCCCTGCTTGCCGCCGGGTTCGTCCTCTCCGCTTCCGCCTGCGCCGCACCGCAACTCACCACCGCACAGACGTGCGACCGGATCCGGACGGTTGTCTCGAACCCCGCGAACTCCGTCGGCAAGACCGGCATGACCCGCCTGGCCAACCAGATCCGTCCCATCGAGGCAGTGTCCTCGGACGATCTGCGGCCCGCGCTGCAGGCCATCCTGGAATACACGGATGAGTCCGCGAAGGAAGCCCCGGACGAGGCGAAACTTACCGAGCTGAAGACCGGCTACGAGCAGGCCGGCAGCACCTACAGCAGGTTCTGCGGCGGCCAGTAGCCCGCATCTCTTCCACGCTGGCGGCCACGGGCGGGGCACTCCTCCTGCCCGTGGCCGCTTTTCGCGGCGGAAAAAAACAAGGCCGCCCCTGCGCTCGCGCCGGGAGGCAGACGCAAGTCTCCTAGCGCCTCATTCGCTGGGACTCGTCAAGACAGTCTCCCGAATGGTCTGAAACGAGCCGGGGCTGGCAGCGATTTCAATGCGGCCGCCGTCCGACGCAAACGTCATGACCGGGAACAGGCGCTGACTCGCATATTTTTTGTCCTGCCGGCTGAGCCGCCGCGGAACGGATAATGCTTCCCATCGCTTCATGAGAGCGATACTAGGCGAAGCTTGGGAAAACCTCGGGCATGCGGCGTCCAACCCCTCACACAAGGGGTAAAAACGAAGCCCGGCTATCAGGTAGCACCCGCATTTCACAATGTGCAGGGCGCAGACTGTTCCTGTCCCTGAAGCAGAAGGTAGCCGCGAACCCGTTGCTTCAGAACGCCGGGTCCGGAACGCATTCCCCCCGATGTACCCCGGACCCGGCGGACAACCATAGAGGCGGCCAGAAGCCGCCGGAGCTTGCTGCCTGCGAGGCCGGACGCCGCTCCCTGGATTGACTCTGGCTAACTCTTGATCCGAACCTGCGATGACGGTGGCAGGTTCTTGAGCTGCGTCCGGGACCATTTCATTGAGAATCACAGGACGGCGTGGACAACTGGATGAGGTGGCTGCATGGCGGAGGACCCGGACGAGGGCCAGGACCTTCCGGTCCTGGATGACGCGGCACTGCAGGACCTCATAGACGAAGCCGGCGAGGATGCGGCGCAGAAGTTCATGGAGGAGTATCTGGTGATGCTTCCCGTGCGGGCGGCCAAGATCTTCAAGGGCCTCACCCGGGGCGATACCGAAACGACTGTGGAGGCGATCATCAGCCTGAGGGTCAGCTCCGGGATGGCGGGTGCGCGGCGTCTTGAATCCTATTGCGGCAGTCTCGAGAGCGCGCTGAAGCACGGCCATACCCCTGACATGACAGCAGTGAAGGCCGTGCTGTTCGCCAACATCCGGCAGGTAGTCCGTGAAGCGTCCCGGCGCGGCCACCTCCCGCCCAAATCCCACGGTTCCGCAGAGTCCTGACTTTTGCCAGGCACTACGGTCACAACCAAAAACACCCCGGTCCGAAGACCGGGGTGTAACTGTGGAGCTAAGGGGATTCGAACCCCTGACCTCTTCGATGCGAACGAAGCGCTCTACCAACTGAGCTATAACCCCGTGGCGCCGTTTCCCCAAGGAACTCCAACGCCGGTTTCCCTAGGCTACAAATTTTCCTGCCGGTTTGCCAACCAGGCCTCAAATGTCGCGTGTCCGTAACGCTGTCCGGGTGCCAGGTTCTTCCCCTCGCGCAGAAATCTGCCTGTCGATCCAGGCAGCGGCAGTTCGATCACGAGGCCCCTGGCTCCGGTTATCCGCTTCCAGGCGCCGGCCAGCGGCCCCATGCCCAGCACCTCCGGGCCGCCGACCGTCTGCACCGTGTGGGAATCGCCCGACGGCGGTCCCAGTGCGGCTTCCAGCAGCGCAGACGCCACGTCAGCCGGCGAGATCGTCTGGAACCGGGCACCTTTGATCACCGGTATCAGGCCAAGCCGGGAACCCGCACCGAAAATCCCCGCCACTAGGCTGTGGAACTGCGTTGCCCGCACCGTGCGGGTATCGAGCGGCGATCTCGCGTACACGCGCTCCTTGTCCGCCTTGGACCGGTAATACGCGAGGGTGCTCTGATCGCAGTTGACGATGGAAAGCTGCACTGCGCGGGACACGCCCGCCGCCGCTGCTTCGCCCAGCAGCAGGGCGCCGCCGGCCGCGTAGTGCCTGAGTGCCTTGCCGGTCCGGGCTTCGAGGCAATCGACGACGACGTCGGCATCCGCCAGCGCTTCCGGCAACCCTTCTCCGGTGGTGACGTCCGCACGGAAGTAGGAGACGCCGTCGTAATACTCCCTGGCACCCGGTAGCGGCGGGTTCCGGGTCAAACCGGCGACGGCGTGCCCCAGGCCAAGTGCCTGGCGTACCACTTCACGGCCGGCCTCGCCCGTGCCGCCGGCAACGCAGATGCGGACCACTACCGTGACGCCTGATGCTGCACGGACGCCCCGCTACGCGCGCCGGCGCTGCAGGACGTCATCAAGGTTGCTCAGCGCGCTCTGGGCCTTGGTCAGCGGCTTGGCGGGCGTGGCACTCGGGGAGGCTACAGGGGGTGCGGCGGCCGGACCCTGCTTGAGTGAAGGCTTGCCCATGGACTTTGGAGCCTCGGGCAGCGCCAGCGGCTCGGGCGCCGGACGCTCGGCTTTGGGCGCCTCGACGTATATCGGCTTGGGAACTTCCACCGGCTCCCAGCTGGAGTCAGGCGGGGTCGCAGGGCCCTGCACCGGGCCGGCGGCGCTTTCGTCGCCGGCCGCAAGGGCAACTGCCAGTGCAGCCTCGCGAAGTTCGATTGCGGTGAGGGGCTTGGGCTTCGGCGCTTCCGCCTCGGCATCGAAGAGTGCGCTTTCACGGGGCTTCTCGGGCTCCGAAGCGGGTACCGCCTCCGGGAGGTGCTCCGCGGCTGGCGCCCGGCGGTGCGTCCGGTCGGAGGGCGAGCCCATGGCTGCCCTAAAGGCAGCGCTGACTTTCCTGCGCCGGTCACGGACGGCAAGCCGCCGCAAAACAACGACGGCGCCAACACCGGTCAGGAGCGCTACAGCCGGAAGCCAGGGATTGCCGATCGCGAAGAGACGCAAGAAACCGGCAATGATCGCCGTCAGGAAGGACAGCAGCCCAACGAACGCGATGGCCGTCCGCCCGTACCGGATCCGAAAAGCGCCGGCCCCCAGGGCGGCAGGCCTGCTGCCGGACGGAGCCGGGGTAAGGCCTGTTGCTGGTTCGCTGCTCTTCCTGGTGTCCATGCGTTTCTCCTGCTGGGCGGCCATATACACAACCGTCCCGGCTTGCGGGTTTGCAGTTTCGGCGTCGACGCTCTCCAGCGTCAGGTCACCGGCAGTCTGGAACTGGTGCCGGCCGTTGCGGAGCACGTAAGGGGCGACCCAAACGATCCAGAGCGCAACAGCAGCCACAAGGATGACTGAGCTGCTAAGGGGGAAGTCCACACACAAAACCGTATGAGGAATGTTGGAGCTCTTGTGGCATTCGTCTCGGTGTGTCGCGGCCGAGCTTCAAATCAATGGACTTATGCGTGGAACCCGGCTCTGACCAGCGGCTCTGCCGGTCTGCGGGTCAGGCGGGCCTGACCCGCAGCCAGCGACTGAGGAGTCCTTCTGGAATTTCCTCGGACGTCAGTGCGAACGCGCGGTGGTCGGCCCATTCCCCGTTGATGTGCAGGTAGCGCGGGCGGTAGCCCTCGTCCCTGAAGCCGAGCTTTTCCACGACGCGCAGGCTGGGGCCGTTTTCCGGACGGATGTTGATTTCCATCCGGTGCAGGCCAAGGGTCCGGAAACAATGATCGGTTGCCATCGCCACCGCCGTCGGGGCGATCCCATGTCCGGCCCGGGCCTGGTCCACCCAGTAACCGAGGGTCGCCATCAGGGCGGATCCCCACACAATGGAGGAGACAGTCAGCTGCCCCACGATAACCGGATCACGGAATCCGGGTGTCCACTCGGTGATCACAAACGGCAGCGCCGTGGCCTGGGCCGCCTGGGTATTCAGGGACCTGACCATCTGCCGGTAATCGGGCAGAGCCCCGCCCGGGATGGGATTGGAGGCCTCCCAGGGTGCCAGCCAGTCGCTGTTGCGCGAGCGGACCTCGGTCCATTCCTTCCGGTCACGGTACCTGATGGGCCGCAGGACAATGTCCCCGCACTCCAGCGTGACCGGCCAGATGTGGCTGACCCTCATGAAGGGTTACTCGGACAAACGGGCGGCAACCTGCGGAAGCCAGGCACGCAGACCAGGCCCGAGGTCGTCGCTGTCGATGGCGAGCTCCACGCAGGCCTTGAGGTAGCTGAGCTTGTCCCCGGTGTCGTAACGGCGGCCGCGGAAGACCACGCCGTACACGCCGCCGCCTTCTCCGTCCCTGCTGGCCAGTTCCTGCAGGGCATCCGTCAGCTGGATTTCCCCGCCGCGGCCGGGTTCGGTCTTTTCCAGCACATCGAAGACATCGGGGTGGAGCACGTAGCGGCCGATGACGGCCAGGTTGGAGGGCGCGTCGTCGACGTCCGGCTTCTCCACCAGCTTGTTGATCCTTACAAAGCCTTCGCCGTCGATCTCGGAGATGTCCGCACACCCGTAGGCACTGATCTGGGATGGTTCCACCTCGATGAGGGCCACGACCGAACCGCCGGTCTTCGCCTGCACGTCGATCATGATGCTGAGGAGATCGTCGCGGGCATCGATGAGGTCGTCGCCGAGGAGAACGGCAAAGGGCTCGTGGCCCACGTGCTGGCGTGCACGCAGCACCGCGTGGCCAAGGCCCTTGGGGTCACCCTGGCGGACGTAGTGGATGTCGCCCAGGTTGCTCGCGGCCTGGATCGACTCCAGCTTGGCGGTGTCGCCCTTGGCCTCCAGCGTCGCTTCCAGGGTCGGAACGCGGTCGAAGTGGTCCTCGAGCGCGCGCTTGTTGCGGCCGGTGATCATCAGCACGTCGCTCAGGCCGACCTTGACGGCCTCCTCGACGACGTACTGGATGGCCGGCTTGTCAACCACCGGCAGCATCTCCTTGGGCATGGCCTTGGTGGCTGGCAGGAACCTGGTGCCGAGCCCAGCAGCGGGGATTACGGCCTTGCGGACTGAACAATTAGTGGAAGTCACTGGTCTAATCTATCCGAGGGAACATTCATACGGTAAATGCTTCCGGCAGCGGCCCCGCCGCCTGCCGCTGCGACAAAGGAAGACACCCATGCCAACAGGGACCATGCCTTCGAAGGACGTTATCCGCTCCCGGCACCGGCAGGTCCGGGCCACGATGACGGCGGCGGACCTCGCAAACGCCGGCGACGGCATCGCCTCCCATGGCCTGCCCTGGGCCGAGGCTGTCGCCGCGGGCAACCCGGCCACGTTCACCGCCTACCTCGGCGTCGATTTCGAACCGCCAACCCTTCCGCTGCTGCACGCCCTGCACGAGGCCGGCCACAGTATCCTCCTCCCGGTCTGCGAGCCTGACCGCGAGCTCAGCTGGGTCTTCTGGACGCCGGACAGCGAGTTCGTCCGCAGCCGGTATGCGCCCATCCAGGAACCGGCCGGTGAGCGCCACGGCCTGGACACGGTGCGGAGTGCGGCCGGGATGTTCATGCCGGCCACGGCCGTGGACCGCAGCGGCAACAGGATCGGACAGGGCGGGGGCTACTACGACAAGTTCCTGGCTGCAGCCAACGCCGGCGGCCTGCACCTTCCGAAGGCCGCCATCATCTACGACTCCGAGCTCCTGCCCGCACAGAGCATTCCGGCTGAAGACTTCGACCGCCCCGTCGAGGCAGTACTCATGCCCTCCGGGCTGGTAGCCTTCGCGTGACCTCGCCGGAGCGGGGTGATAGAATTGGCACTCAGGCCCTGCGACTGCTAATGGAGTCCTTTCCGCCGCGGTGATCCGTCAAGGAGAATCCGGCAAATGACACCAGGCAGCACGGGACCTGTCGTTTGTCCAAGAGGAGGATCTACAGTGCCCACGTATGCCTATGCCTGCAAAGATTGCAGCCATGCCTTCGACATCGTGCAGTCTTTCACCGACAGCACTCTGACGTCCTGCCCCGAATGCCAGGGCACGCTTCGCAAGAAGTTCAACAGCGTCGGCGTGGTCTTCAAGGGCTCCGGCTTCTACCGGACTGATTCGCGCGATTCCAAGGGAAGCACGGTCTCACCCTCCCCCGCTGCGTCAGCACCGGCTGCCCCCGCCGCCACCTCCTCGTCTGCATCATCAGCTGCCCCGGCAGCTGCAGCCGCGAGCTAGGCGAGTTCTCGCGGCAGGTGCCGCCTTTAAGCTACGAGAGTCCGGCCGGGTCTACCCGGCCGGACTCTTTGCGTTGCGCGGGTACTCCAGGGCTTCAAGCGTCCGTTCGCGCTTGCCGGGCAGTCCTTAATTACTTTCGGGGTTTGCTTTTCCACATACGGCTGCCGGTGCCTGTCGGCAGCCAGCGGCGTGCCCGTAGCGTGGCGGCATGCCAGCTACCGGAATTTTCCCCGCAAGGGCATCCCGCCCGGCCGTCCGCCCCGGGCGCCGCAACGCACTGCCCGGTTCCGCTGCCCGTCCGCGCCCGCGCGGACGGCGCTTTGCAGGATGGCTAAACCGCAACCGGCGCCTTGCCGTGGCACTGCTCCTCTGCGCGGCCGCGGGGGTCGCAGTTCACCAGCTGACTCCCGCCCCTGCCCGGACCGTGAACGTCCTGGCCGCTGCCCGAGACCTTCCGGCCGGGGCGGACCTGAACGTCAGTGATGTCAAAACCGTCAGCGTACCGCCGGCCATGGTACCGGAGGGGACTTTCGCTGACAGCTCCAGTGTGGACGGCAAACAGCTGGCAGCGCCGTTCCGCGAGGGCCAGCTCCTCACCGATGCGCAGCTGGTGGGTCCTGGCCTGCTGACGGGAGCGCCGCCCGGGTCCGCCGCGGTGCCGCTGCGGATGGCAGACCCGTCATCCATCCAGCTGGTATCCCCCGGACAACTCGTGAACGTGGTGCTGACAAGCGGCAACGGCTATGAGGAGGCATCAGCCTCGAAGGTACTCGCCAAGTCAGTGCCCGTCCTGTGGACCTCCGCTCAGGAAGGCCAAAGCGGCCAGTGGCTTGCTGCCGGGGATTCGGACGGGCTGCTGGTCGTGGCCGCCACCCCTGCCCAGGCCGGCGCCTTGGCAGGGGCGTCGACCCAGGGAAAGCTGTTTTTCGTGCTGGTAGGATCCGGCGCCCGGTGAGCCCGCCCGTGCACATCCTCAGCCCCAGTGCGGGGGCTTCTGCTCCTTCAGCCAAGCGTCGTGGTCGTTGCCGGATTCAGCGTCGCCCCAGGTGCGCGGATCGTCCTCGGCAGCCCTCTTGGGCACGACACCTGTCCGCTGCTGTGCACCGGTTTTGGCGCGGCGCTCCTTTGCGGGTTTTTCTCCGGGCGCGGCCTCATTTTTGCGCCCGGTTCCGTCTTCGCGTTCGGCCCCGCCGTCGGATGTCACAGCGGGCCCTCCTTCCGTTCCGTGGCCCGCCCGTCCGGGCCAGCCTCAGAACCGAAGCCTACTCCGGCGCCTTCGGCGTCGATATCGGAAATGTCGTGATCGGTCTGGTCTACGTTCGCTTGGTCTACATCCGCCCGACCGGTGCCGGTCTGATCAACGTCCCTTTGATCAGCATCTGTCAGATCCGCCTCCGGCTGGTCGGCGTCCGGCTGATCAGCGTCCCATTGGTCCGCATCGTCACGACCCAGCTCTTGGCCGAAACGGTCATCCAGGTTCTCGTACGCCGTCTCCTGTCCCGGCTCAGGCTCGAGGTCGTCCACCGCGAGGGTACTGACGTCGTCGTCCAGGAAGAATCCCGGTGCGCCAACCGAGCGCACCGACGGCGACGGCTTCTCAAGCCCGAGGTATCCGCCGATCCTGTCGGCGCACGCCGAGGGATCGGTGAAGACCTCGATGGTCCACAGCGGCATGTACCGCCAGCCGAGCCGCTCCAGCAACTGGGGGCGCAGCCGGCTGCGTTCCCGGACTGTCATCTGCCGGTACTGCTCGGTGCCGTCCGATTCGATGGCTACCGGCCGCGGAATGTCGGCGTCGTCCTGGCCCATGGTGCTGAGCGGATCCGCCGCGGCCACCACATCGATGGCGCCGTCGTACTGGTGCCATACCCGGGCACCGCGGGCGCGGAGCCGGTCGCCGAGATCAGCAACCAGCGGATCGGCCCCCAGCGCCTGTTCACTTGCCGCTGCCCGGGAGGCGGGAGTCCCCAGATCGGTGTTGCCGGAGATCTCACGGTCCAGAAGTTCGAAGAGGTCGACGGCGCCGTGGGCCAGCCGCGTCCGGTCAAGGTCCTCCGGCTTGAAGCACGTCAGGACGTGCAGCGACTGCCGTGCGCGGGTCATGGCCAGGGCGAACTTGGCCCGGCCGCCCTCGGCGGACAGCGGACCGAAGCTGTGCAGTGCCCGCCCGTGCGGCGTCCGCCCGTAGCCCGGCGAGAAGATCACACGGTCGCGGACCAGCCCCTGGGCGCGTTCCAGGTCCACGACCCTGAAGGATTCGTCACCCGCCGTGAAGAATCCGGACAGCGAGGGATGGTTCGGCAACTGTTGCCGGATGGACTCGCCGATGCGTGCCGCGTGCCGGAGGCTTGCGGTCACCACAGCCAGCGAGGTCCGGGGCCGGAGCCGGGCGTGTTCGAACACGAGTTCAACCACCCGGTTGACTTCGGCCACCACCGATTCGACGCCCTCATGGTCCGCGCTGGGCAGGCCGGTGCCGTCGGGCAGGTACTCCACTGTCAGGGCACGGTCCAGCCCGGTGGCCGACTGGCCCTCGGGCAGCCGGCGGAGGCCGCCGTCGTAGAAGTTCTTGCTCAGCTGCAGCACCAGGTCTTCGTCCACCGCGCGGTAGACGGAGCGCAGCGGGGCCGTCGGCAGCACCGCCGAAAGGGCGGTGAACGCGCTTTCGACACTCTGATGCGACTGTTCGCCGGCGGCGAGGCGCTCCACCGCGACCGTAAAGGTGCGGGGGCTGGCGATCCTGTCGTCGCCGAAGGCGATCACCTGCCGGGCGCGGGCGACGGCCGGAAGCACGGCCTGCAGCGACGTCGCCTCGGCATCCAGGATCACCACGGCGTCAAACTTTTGCTCAGCCGGGAGGAGTCCGGTCATGAGATAAGGGCTGACCGACCAGACGGGCACCAGCATGGGAACCAGCCCGGGCGCCTGCGCCGTCAGCGCAGCCAGCGTGACACGGCCGTCCTTGAGCAGGCTCCGGAGCAGGTCCGCCTGGCGGGCATGCTCCTCGATGCCCTCGCGCCAGCGCCCGGCCAGCTTCCATCGCAGCCGCCCGGCGCCGCTGGCGATGTGCGCGTTGTCCGCGAGCCGGTACTCCGCCTCAAGCTGGCGGAGCGCGTCGCCGTCGGACATGGCAAGGTAGTCGTCACCGCTGATCATGGCTTCGAGGGCCGACTGCCACCAGGCAAGGTCAAGTTCGGCAGCGACGGAACCGGCCCCGACCTCGCGCTCGGAGAGGTCCGCCAGCAGCTCCCCCAGCCCGTGCTCGCGCATGTTCTCGATGAGCAGCGTGCGCTCGGGCAGGGTCTGCAGCGTCTGAGTGTCCGCGACCAGCCGTTCCAGTCGCTCCATGAGCTCCGGATACGGAATGTTTTCAAGCGAACCGCCGGCGGCCGTATGCCGCAGGGCGTCGCCCAGCATCTTCATCTCGCGGGTCAGTCCGCGGTGCATGATGCTGATTTCCGCCAAGCCGGACGGCACGGCCGGATGCCGCTGCGTGGTGGCGTAGCCGGCCCACTGGGCACGCTGTTCCTGGACCAGCACCAGAGAACTGTGCAAATCGGCGATATGCACTCCCGGCCGGACGTACTCCTTGGCCACCCGTCGCAGGCGGGACCGCTGCATCGAGGCCATGTCGATGCCTCGCTCCCTGCGCCAGGACGAGGACGCCGTGGCGGAAATCAGGTCGGTCACGGGCCGGTCAAAAATATCGGGGGTGAACTTGTCCAGGCTTTCGCGGACGGCCACCAGGAGCTTGAGCTGGGAGCCCCATTCGGCGAAGGTGGTGCCCAGGCGGATTTCTGCGTGGCTGGCCACGTCCTGCATCCGTTCCTGGAGCAGCGGCAGCTTTTTCGCCACCGCACGCGCCAGCTCCTGCGCTTCCTCGGTTTCCTTGCGCGTCACCAGCCGCGCACCGTGCCAGGGACTGGTGGTCGACGCCCTGCTGAACGCACCGAGTTCGGCGGCGCGCTTCAGACGTCCGGCGAGCTCCTCGCGATCCCGGATGCTGTCCAGGACGCTGCGCTTCAGGCGGACGGTGGTGGCCGGGGCTGGCTGGATGGAGGTGAGTTCCGCGAGCGACTGCATCGCCTGATAGGGCGAGCAGCCCCACCGCTGCCGGACGTTGTGCAGCGACGCAACGTGGTCCAGAAGCGCATGGCGGTGCTCGGTGAGGGTCTTGTGCAGGCCGCCCAGCTGCGGTTCCTGGGCCTTCTCGTTGCGCACGATGGCGCGCACCAACTGGCCCTTGAGCTGTTGCGGTGTTGCGTTTCCGGACAACTGAAAAAGGATGGAGTCCAGGCCCAGGCCCTCGAGGCGCCCGGCCACCTCGTTGAGGCTGGCACGCCGGTCCCCCACCACCAGGACGGTCTTGCCTTCGTCCACGAGGGCACCGATCGTGTTGATGGCCGTCTGGGTCTGGCCGGTGCCGGGCGGGCTGCTTACCACCAACGAGTCCCCGGCACGAACGGCGTCAATCACATACTGCTGGTCGGCGTCGGCGTCGAGGAGCAGCAGCTCTTCCGCCGGGTCCCGCTCGTCCACGCTGGGGAAGCGGCCGGGCTGGAGCGCTGGCACGTCAACGACCTCACCCGACGCCGTCTTGGCCAGCGAGGACACCAGTTCGTTCTGGCCGTTGATCCACGGATCGTCGAGGTTCCCGGAAAGGTCCGCGAAGGTCGAGACAAGCAGGTTGTGCTCCACGTCGGCGCCGTGGATCGGCTTGACCAGGGTGCTGATCCGGTCCAGCACGGGCAGGGGGTCGAACCGCGCCGTGCTGTACGCCATCCGTGTGACCGCGTTGACGTCGAACACGATCCCGTGGATGGTTTTCAGGTGACGGATCAGGGCGGGGTTGATGCGCGCCTGTTCTGTGAGCTGCAGTTCGTAGTCGTCTTCCCCGGGGCGGATGGTGAGGGACATGGCGGTCAGCATCACCGGTGCCGAGACGCGCTGGGGTTTGCCGCCGACGGCGGAGGTCCACACCACGGTGCCGGCCGAGAAGTATCCGGCTTCGATGCCGCGGTCATTGGCCAGTTCGAAGATCTTGGAGCGCAGGTTCCGGCAGGCCCGCGCAGCCACGACGTACTGCTGCTGGTCGCGGATCAGGGTGGAAAGCCTCGTGCGGCGTCCGGCCATGAGCTGCGCCAGGCCCGAAGGGTGCGCGTGCGTGAGGTCGATGGAACCCTCGGGCGTCTTGGTGAAGCGCAGCATGGTGTCTGCCCCCGTAACGGGCTTGAGCCCGGACAGCCACTTTCTGAGCTCCTCCGAACCCTCGGAGTCGACCTGACCAACTGACACTGCTGCCTTCTTTTCTGTGCTTGCGCGTGACGCCTTGGACCATACGGGCATAGTTTCGAGCGTAGCCGGAAACCGCCGCGGTTGAGAGACCGCAACACTGGGACGGCCCAAGTTGCGGCGCATTTCGCACCGTTGCGGGCATGCCGGACGCGGTACCCGGGTAAGCAAAAGGGCCGGCCTCCCTGCGGAGGCCGGCCATTTTTACAACGCTATTCCCACTCGATGGTTCCCGGCGGCTTGCTGGTGACGTCAAGCACCACCCGGTTGACGCCGTCCACCTCGTTGGTGATCCGGTTGGAGATCCGGGCCAGCAAGTCGTACGGAAGCCGCGACCAGTCAGCCGTCATGGCGTCCTCGGAGGAGACGGGGCGCAGCACGATCGGGTGGCCGTACGTGCGGCCGTCGCCCTGGACGCCGACGCTGCGGACGTCCGCCAGCAGCACCACAGGCATCTGCCAGACGTCGTTGTCGAGTCCGGCAGCGGTCAGTTCGGCCCGGGCGATGGCGTCGGCCTTGCGCAGCAGGTCCAGGCGTTCCTTGGTGACTTCGCCGACGATGCGGATTCCCAGGCCGGGGCCGGGGAAGGGCTGGCGGCCCACGATTTCCTGCGGCAGGCCGAGCTGGGCGCCCACGGCACGCACCTCGTCCTTGAACAGGGCACGCAGCGGCTCGACGAGCTCGAACTGCAGGTCCTCCGGCAGTCCGCCCACGTTGTGGTGGCTCTTGATGTTCGCTGCGCCCTCACCGCCGCCGGATTCGACGACGTCCGGGTACAGGGTGCCCTGCACGAGGAACTTGATCTTTTCGCCGTGCGCTGCGGCGTCGGCGATGATGGCACGCTCGGCCTCTTCGAAGGCCCGGATGAACTCGCGGCCGATGATCTTACGCTTGGTTTCAGGGTCGCTGACGCCGGCCAGCGCGGACTGGAAACGCTCCTGCTCGTTGGCCACGTAGAGGTTGACGCCGGTGGCGGCAACGAAGTCGCGCTCCACCTGCTCGGCCTCGCCTTCTCGCAGCAGACCGTGGTCGACGAAGACACAGGTCAGCTGGTCGCCGACGGCACGCTGGACGAGGGCCGCGGCAACGGCCGAGTCCACGCCGCCGGAGAGGCCGCAGATGACCCGGGCATCGCCGATCTGCTTGCGGATGCGCTCCACCTGCTCCTCAAGGATGTTGCCCGTGGTCCAGTTCGGTTCCAGTTTGGCGCCCTTGAAGAGGAAGTTTTCCAGCACCTGCTGGCCGTAGGCGGAGTGCTTCACCTCGGGGTGCCACTGCACGCCGTACAGGCACTTCTCCTCGTTGGCGAAGGCGGCAACTTCCGCGCCCGCCGTGGTGGCCAGCACCTCGAAGCCCTCGGGAGCCTCGTGGACGGAGTCACCGTGGCTCATCCAGGTGTTCTGGTGCTGGGGCATTCCCTCGAGGACGGAACGGCCTTCGCCGAGGATGGTGGTCTGGGTGGAGCCGTACTCCCGAAGGCCGGTCTTGTCCACCTTGCCGCCGAGGGCGTTGGCCATGGCCTGGAAGCCGTAGCAGATGCCGAAGACGGGAACGCCGGCCTCGAAAAGATCGGCACCGACGCTCGGGGCGCCGTCCGCGTACACGCTGGCGGGGCCGCCGGAGAGGATGATGGCGGCAGGGTTTTTGGCCAGGAGCTGCTCAGTGCTGTGGGTATGCGGAACCACTTCCGAATACACATTCGCTTCCCGGACGCGGCGGGCAATCAGCTGCGCGTACTGGGCACCGTAGTCAACAACCAGCACCGGCTTCTGGGAAGTCTGGGATGCAGTGGGAGTAGTCACCGTACTAGCCTACTTTGCGCGCTTGCCCCGACGCATCTTGAGCGGGCCCCCTGTGACGCACGGAACGCCCTGAAGTACGGAACGCGGATCAGTAGCGGCTGGCGGCCTGCGGGTTGGCCGCGAGTTCGGCCTCAACCTCGGCGTGGAATTTCTTCTCCACGATGAAGGACAGCAGCGGGACCACGCCGCCGAGTGCCAGCAGGATCATCTTGCCGAACGGCCAGCGCATCAGAGTCCACAGGCGGAAGTTGGACATCAGGTACACGACGTACATCCAGCCGTGGACGATGAGCACGGTCACGGACACGTTGAATCCGCCGAGGACGCCCTTCGGTTCCGCCTGGGTGAAGCCGAAGCCGAACGGCTGGCCGGTCAGGGCGTCCGTTCCGCCGGCGAAGAGGTACTGGCCGAAGCCGTACCGGGCCACCAGCTCCGCGCACAGCAGCAGCAGCATGGCACCCGTGAGGTAGGCCATGACCTTGTAGAACTTCAGGGCGGAGCGGATCTGCGCCTCCGTGCCGCCAAAGCGTCGCTTCTTCGCCGCCCCGGCAGGGTTCGAGGGCTGGATGGCCGGCTTGGGTTCGATCATGGCTGTACCTTTTGTTGGATCTCGTTGGGTTGGGTAGGTTCTGGTCCGCTGCCACCGGCGGCGTGGTCGCTGCTGGCGTCATCCTCGGCGTCCTCGAGGCTTCTGCGGTAGTCGTCCTTGACCAGCCGCCACCAGATGAACAGGGCGAAGCCGGCGAAAACGATCCACTCCACGGAGTAGAACAGGTTCAGCCAGTTGACCTTCGCGGCCGGGGGCTGCGCCGCGATGCTGAGCGGCTCCAGGCCGCTGCCGGCGGCAGCACCGACGTCGGCCGTTCCCGACTTTTCCGCCGTGGCGGAAACGAAGGCCGGGTAGCTGCTGACGTTCCAGGCATTGATGAGCTCGGCCACGGACACGGCCGTAGCCCGGCCGGGTTCAGGGGCCGTGTTGGGCACCGGGGCCTCGGACGGCAGCAGCCGTCCGGTCAGCCGGATAACGCCCGACGGCGGGGCGCTGGCGTCGGCGGGATCGGCGATCCAGCCGCGGGCCACGGGTATGTAGGTTTTCGGCGAGGCAGCGGCGCCCTTGAGGACCGGGGCGTCGGCCACCGCGAAGGCCGTGACCACCCAGTACCCGGTCTTGCCGTCCTTGAGCCGGCCCGGAACCAGGACCTGCTTTGCCGGATCGTAGGTGCCGGATGCCGTGACCATCTGGTCCGCCACCGAGCCGCGGAAGAAGTCACCGGGCTGCAGGGTTTTCGTCAGGGCCTGGACCTGCTCCGTGGTGGGGCTGACCGGCACTTCGGGCTGCGTGGAACGGCCGAACTGCCATTGGCTCAGGAGCACAAAGACACCCGAAACGGCGATCGCAAAGACCAGGCCTGCGATCCACCGGGGCTGGAGGGCTGTTTTCCACACCCCTTAACGTTACTTCGTCCGTGTGTAGAACAACGAAACGCCTGCCCAGGGTCCTGCCCCAAGAGCAGGCCAGGCCTGGTCCCTACGTGGCGACGGAGTCGACACGAAAGGGCCCTGCCCCTAGAGTGGGGCAGCCGGGTCCCTACGTGGCGACGGAGTCGACACGAAAGGGCCCTGCCCCAATCTCAGTGGTCGAAGAAGACCAGGCTTGAGTTGATGAGCTCTGCGATGATGTCGGCATCGTAGGCCCGGCGCAGCGACTCGCGGAAGGATTCCTTGGACAGGGACCGCGCCAGGGTGGCGAGGACCTCGAGGTGATCGGAGAACGAGCTCGCCGGCGTGGCGATGAGCAGGACCACCGTGGCGGGCCCATCCGCGGCGCCAAAGTCCAGGGCCTTGCCGTACTTGGTGATTCCGACGGCGATTGAGGTCTCGGAAACAAACTCGCTGCGGGCGTGCGGCAGGCCCACTCCCCCGGGCAGGCCGGTGGCCAGCTGGTGCTCACGGGCGTTGACGTGTGCCAGGAAGCCCTCGAGGTCTGAGACGCGGCCGGCGTCGAACAGTTTCCGGGCCAGCTGGCCGGCTGCGTCCACCTTGTCCTCGGCGTCCATTTCGAGGATCACCATGTCCGGTGTGGTGAGCTCGGCATCGTAACGGTCCAGTGGTTCCGCCAAGTGGTGTCCCTTCAGTGAGGCCGGGGCCCGTCCGGCGGCGGTCTGCGATCTCAGCGCAGCGGGACGATGTCCTCCGCGCCCAGCCGGGCAGCATCTGCCGATTCATCATCGGGCTGCTGCTGACTGAGCCGTTCGGCCTCCACCCGCGCAAGGTAGTGCTTGATTTCGCTTTCCCGCTGCGCATCGCTCCAGCCAAGAATTTCTCCCATAAGCTTAGCGACTACCGGGACGGCAGACACACCGCGGTCCCACGCCTCGATGGAAATCCGGGTGCGCCGGGTCAGCACGTCATGCACATGCCGGGCGCCCTCATGGGTTGCCGCGTAGACTGCCTCGGCCTGCAGGTAGTCGTCGGCGCCGGGCAGCGGTTCAGCCAGTTCCGGCCGGTCCTGGATGATGGCCAGCACCTCAGACGTCATGGATCCGTAGCGGTTCAGCAGGTGCTCCACGCGTGCGACGTGCACCCCTGATTCCTCGGCGGTCCGGTTCCGGCGGTTCCAGGCGGCCCTGAACCCGCTGGCTCCGAGCAGCGGAATGGTCTCAGTGCAGCTCGGCGGCACGCGCTCATCCATGCTGCGGACGGCTTCGTCCACGGCGTCCTTGGCCATGACGCGGTACGTGGTCCATTTGCCGCCGGCCACCACCACCAGGCCGGGCACGGGGTGGGCCACGATGTGCTCGCGGGAGAGCTTGGCCGTGGAGTCGCTTTCGCCGGCCAGCAGCGGCCGCAGCCCCGCGTAGACACCTTCCACGTCCTCCCGGGTGAGGGGCCGTTTGAGGACCTTGTTGACGTGCTCAAGGATGTAGTCGATGTCTTTGCTGGACGCCGCGGGGTGGGCCTTGTCCAGGTGCCAGTCGGTGTCCGTGGTGCCGATGATCCAGTGCCGTCCCCACGGGATGACGAACAGCACGGACTTCTCGGTCCGCAGGATCAGCCCGACCGTTGACTGGAAGCGGTCCCGCGGCACCACCAGATGGATGCCCTTTGATGCGCGCACCTTCAGCTGGCCGCGGTCGGTGACCATGGCCTGGGTTTCGTCGGTCCAGACCCCGGTGGCGTTGATGACCTGCTTGGCGCGGATGTTGAAGTTGGAGCCGTCCTCGCGGTTCACCACCTTGGCGCCCACCACACGTTCGCCTTCACGAAGGAAGTCGACGACGGCGGTCTGGTTGACCGCGTGTGCGCCGTAGTAGGCGGCGGTCCGCACCAGGTTGGCCACGTACTTGGCGTCGTCCACCTGGCCGTCGTAATAACGGATGGAACCGACGAAGGCGTCGTCCTTCAGGCTCGGGGCGGCCCGCAGGGTGCCGCGGCGCGACAGGTGCTTGTGGAACGGCACTCCCCGCTTGTGCCCGCCAGAAATGGACATGGCGTCGTACAGCGCAATGCCCGCGCCGATGTAGGGCCGCTCGACGAAGTGTTTGGTCAGCGGGTACAGGAAAGGCACAGGCCGGGCCAGGTGCGGCGCCAGTTCGGAAAGCAGCAGCCCCCGTTCCTGCAGCGCCTCCTTCACCAGGGCGAAGTCGAGCATTTCGAGGTAACGGAGGCCGCCGTGGATGAGCTTGGAGGACCGGGACGAGGTCCCGGCGGCCCAGTCGCTGGCTTCCACGATGCCGACGCTCAGGCCGCGGGTAACGGCGTCCAGGGCCACCCCGGTGCCGACGATGCCGCCGCCGACGATGAGGATATCCAGTTCCTTGCCCGGCTCCGTTGAAGCCTTGAGCGCAGCCAGCGCGGACTCCCGCGCCTCGGGGCCCAAGGCGCCGCTGGCCTCCGGCCGACGTTCACCGAAACCGGTCATGACAGGCCTCCATCCTCATCGAACGTTGTAGTTCACCAGAGTACTTCGTACGCCTGCCGATGGGCAGGGCGCGGACTGTGTTGCCGGCGGCCGCAGGTCAGTTTCCGGCGTAGGGCGAAACCACGACGTCGACCCGCTGGAACTCCTTGAGGTCCGAATAGCCGGTGGTGGCCATGGAGCGGCGGAGCGCGCCGATCAGGTTGGAGGTTCCATCGGTGTGGTGGCCCGGCCCGAAGAGCACCTCTTCCAGCGGACCGACAGTTCCGATGTTGACCCTGTCGCCGCGGGGCAGTTCCAGGTGGTGCGCTTCCTGGCCCCAGTGCCAGCCCTTGCCGGGGGCCTCTTCCGCCCGGGCGAGGGCGGTGCCCAGCATGACGGCGTCGGCGCCCATGGCGATGGCCTTGACGATGTCGCCCGAGGTGCCCATGCCGCCGTCGGCAATCACGTGGACGTAGCGTCCGCCGGACTCATCCATGTAATCGCGGCGGGCGGCGGTCACGTCCGAGATGGCGGAGGCCATGGGCGAGTGGATGCCGAGGGCGCGGCGGGTGGTGGTGGTGGCACCGCCGCCGAATCCGACCAGGACGCCGGCCGCGCCGGTACGCATGAGGTGCAGTGCGGGCGTGTAGCCCGCGGCGCCGCCCACGATGACGGGGACGTCGAGTTCGTAGATGAACTGCTTGAGGTTCAGCGGTTCGTGGTCCTTGGAGACGTGCTCGGCGGACACAGTGGTTCCGCGGATCACGAAGATGTCGACGCCGGCGGCCACCACGGTCTTGTAGTG
Organism: Arthrobacter sp. UC242_113; assembly: GCF_044054585.1. NCBI lineage: Bacteria > Bacillati > Actinomycetota > Actinomycetes > Micrococcales > Micrococcaceae > Arthrobacter > Arthrobacter sp. UC242_113. The sequence continues at coordinate 2,309,718 of NZ_CP171968.1, forward strand.
TTCCTGCGTGCGCTGCGGCGTCAGGGACCCGGCCACCGTGATGCCTGCAGCGCGGATTTCGGCCAGGCGCGAGGTGATCAGCTCAGGCTGGATGGGTGCCTTGTACAGCTCCTGCATCCTGCGGGTGACGGCAGGGCTGTTGGTTTCGTCCGCCAGAGAGCCGATCTCGTCCAGCACGGCCTGCGGGTCCTCGTACCGGGTCCAGAGGCCCTCGAGGTCCAGGACGCCCAGTCCGCCGAGCTTGCCGAGCGCGATGGCCGTCGCCGGGGACATGGCGGAATCCATCGGGGCCGCGATAACCGGCATGTCGAACTTGTAGGCATCGATCTGCCACGAGACGGAGACGTCCTTGGGGTCACGGGTGCGACGGTTGGGGACGATCGCAATGTCGTCCAGGGAGTAGGCACGACGCCCACGCTTGCCACGGCCAATCTCAATCTCGTAAGTCACTGCTCTAGGTTATCCCAGCTACAGTGGCCGAATGGGCGGACGCTGGGTCTTCGACGGCCACATCGCAGGCATCGGGACCGGCTCCGGCCTGCGCGCAGTGGTGGGGATCTGGCAGGAATCGCCCTTCGGTCCGTTCGCGGACGTCATGGTCCAGCTGCCGTCGGGGCGGCGGATACTGCTGGCCCCTGCTGAGAAGGTAGCCGAGTTCATCGCCGCCACCTACAGCTTCGAGGAGGTCCGCGTCGGGGAAGTCTCTGCCGTGCTGGCAGGGCAGACGTTGACGGTCGACGCCGGCCCACTGGCTCTCCAGGCAAGCATCGGCGGCAGGGCCCTCCTTGGTTGGCTGCTGCGGACAGTGCCCCGGCCGCTTGCCGTCCACACCCGCTGGCTGACCGCAGTCAGCCCGCTCGTGGCTGCAGCCAGCCCCGGAACCCGGACCTTCGGCACGGCGGGGAACGGCAGGCTGGAGCATTACGGGGTGAGCGACCTGCACCACGTCAGCTCCGCCGTGGTCAGCTGGGAAGGCGAGGACACCGGACCGCTGTCCCCCATCACCCCGCCGGTGACATTCGGGTTCAGCAGCGTACCGCCGCGGCCCAGCCTCGCCCGGGTCCGCACCACGGTAGTGGAAAGCCTCAGATCCCGCCGGCCTCTGGGCCCACGCCAGTAGGGTTCCCTGGCCGAACTTGTGAGGCTAGGGGGCTGGTGGGGACGCTGAGCTGGGACTCAAACATCCGGAAGTAGCGGCCGCGGAGCGCCACCAGTTCGCGGTGCGTGCCCTGCTCCACGATCCGGCCGTCCTCCAGCATGTACACGATGTCCGCCTTCTCGATCGTGGCGAGCCGGTGGCTGATGGCGATGATGGTGCTGCTGCGCTCGGCGAACAGCCGGGTGAAGATGCGGTGCTCCGCCAGCGCGTCGATGGCTGACGTGGGCTCGTCCATGACCATGAAGGATGCGTTCCGGTAGAAGTTCCGTGCCATGGCCAGCCGCTGCCACTGCCCGCCGCTCAGTCCGCTCCCCTTCCGGCCGCGCGGATCCTCCATCCAGTTGCTGACGTGGTTGTCCAGGCCGCTGGGCAGTTTGTTGATGAAGTCCAGCGCCTCTGCATCAGCGGCCGCTCGGCTGATCCGCTCGTCATCCCGCGGCGAGTCGACGTCGCCGAAGAGGATGTTTTCGGCTGCGGTTGCGAACTCGTACTTGAGGAATTCCTGGCTCAGCACCGCCAGGTGGCGGTGCCAAGAGGTGACGTCGACGGCGGCGAGGTCCACGCCGTCGAGCATCACCTGGCCGGAATCCGGGCGGTAAAGCCCGGCCAGGATGCGGATCAGCGTCGACTTTCCGGCGCCGTTCTCCCCCACGATGGCGATGTGCTGGCCCTCGCGGATGGTCATGCTGATCCCGCGGATCACTTCGATGTCGCTGCCGGTGTACGTGAAGCGGATGTCCCGCAGCTCCACCGTCTTTGGCGCCTCCAGCAGCGGGGGTGCGTGGCTGGAGTGCACGGGCAGTGCCATGAACAGCTCATAGTCCTTGAGGTTGGCGAGGTCCTCATCGATCGAGCTGAGCGAGGACACCAGGCTGTTCGCCGTGGACAGAGCCCGGCTGACGATCTGCTGGACGTAGAGGAACTGCCCCACTGGCTGGGCGCGGGCGATGATCTGGCCCACCACCCAGATGAGCGAGACAACCTCCGCGGCATATTGCAGGGCATCGGCCGCCAGCTGCTTGGGGATGTACCGCTTCTGGAAGTCCAGCCGGCGCTTCTCGTCCGCGTCCCGGAGCCGGGAGCGCAGCCCCATGAGGTACCCGACGATCCCGTACAGGCGCATCTCGGCAATGTGCTGGGGCCGGAGCAGGTTGGTCTCGATCATCCGCCGCTGACGGCGCGAATCCACCTGGGTGTTCCAGTGCGCGATCTGCTCGCGGGACAGCTTGAACTGCAGGTAGACGCTGGGAACGATGGCGACCAGCACGATCACGGCGATCCACCAGCTCACCAGCAGCAGCGCACCGATGGCCAGGATCACGGACACCAGCTGGGTGAAGATGGCCGCGATCCGGTCCAGGACCCTGGCATAGGAATCGGAGAACCGCTTAGCGCGGTCGTAGAGGTCCACCGTTTCCTTGTCGTCGTAACGCCAAAAGTCCAGGGCAAGGAACCGCTCGTACATCAGGTCCCCCACGATGGCACCCACCCGGAAGCTCATCAGCTGCTGGATGTAGCGGTCCACGCTGCCGAAGGCACCCCAGAACAGGCCGAGGGCGGCAGTGATGATCACGTACACGATGGCCTGCTGCCCGGCTGCGGCGTCCCCGGTGTAGGCTGCGGCCAGCGCGGTGGTGGTCAGGCCGGCGAAGTACGTGGTGACCAGTGGCAGCACCGCCGAGATCAGCGATCCGGCCACCTTCATGAGCACGGCACCCGGCGACGCGCGGAAGCTGACGCGGAGCACCTGTGCCACGGCACGGGCGTAGGGCCTCAGTGCCAGCCGCCGCTGGGGTTCCCTTTTCGGGTTCAGTTCGGCGGGATGGCGTGGTTGGGACATGGCTCCAGCCTAGTCCCGGCACTGACACGCATGAGTCGGTGCAAACGACGACTGGCCGCCGGGAAGTATCCCGGCGGCCAGTCAGCGGGTGGTGGTTAGCGCGAACCGTAGTTCGGCGCCTCGACGGTCATCTGAATGTCGTGCGGGTGCGATTCCTTCAAGCCGGCCGGGGTGATCCGGACGAATTTGCCGCGGGCCTTCAGCTCGGGCACGGTGGGAGCGCCGGTGTAGAACATGGTCTGGCGGAGGCCGCCCACCAGCTGGTACGCCACGGAAGCCAGCGGTCCACGGTAGGCCACGCGGCCCTCAATGCCCTCGGGGATGAGCTTGTCATCGCCGGAGACGTCGGCCTGGAAGTAGCGGTCCTTCGAGTAGGACGTGTTCTTGCCGCGCGACTGCATGGCGCCGAGGGAGCCCATGCCGCGGTAGCTCTTGAACTGCTTGCCGTTGACGAAGATGAGCTCACCCGGGGACTCGTCACAGCCGGCCAGCAGGGAGCCGAGCATCACGGTGTCGGCACCGGCCACCAGCGCCTTGCCGATGTCGCCCGAGTACTGGAGCCCGCCGTCGGCGATCAGCGGAACGCCGGCCGGAATGGCGGCCTTGGCCGATTCGTAGATGGCGGTGATCTGCGGAACGCCCACACCGGCCACCACGCGGGTGGTGCAGATGGAGCCCGGGCCGACGCCCACCTTGATGCCGTCGGCACCGGCGTCGATCAGCGCCTGTGCGCCTTCGCGGGTGGCGGCCTGGCCGCCGATGATGTCCACGTGCGCGGCGACCGGATCGGACTTCAGGCGGCGGATCATGTCCAGCACACCCTGCGAGTGGCCGTTCGCGGTGTCCACGAAGAGCGCGTCAACGCCGGCGTCCACCAGCTTCATGGCACGCTCCCAGCCGTCACCGAAGAAGCCGATGGCGGCACCGACGCGCAGCCGGCCTTCGTCGTCCTTCGTGGCGAGCGGGTACTGCTCGGCCTTGGTGAAGTCCTTGGTGGTGATGAGGCCCTTCAGGCGGCCCTGCTCGTCCACGAGCGGCAACTTCTCGATCTTGTTGGTGGCCAGCTTGTGCGAGGCCTCGTCGCGGCTAATTCCGACGTGGCCGGTGACAAGCGGCATCTTGGTCATGACGTCGCTGACCAGGCGGATCGGGAAGTCGGATTCCGGCACGAAGCGGGTGTCGCGGTTGGTGACAATGCCGAGGAGGCGGTTGCCGTCGTCGACCACGGGCAGGCCGGAGACGCGGTAACGGGCACACAGCTCGTCGAGTTCCAGCAGCGTGGCCTCGGGACCGATGGTGAGCGGGTTGGTGATCATGCCCGACTCGCTGCGCTTGACGCGGTCCACCTGGTCGGCCTGGTCATCGATCGAGAGGTTGCGGTGGACCACGCCGAGGCCGCCCTGGCGGGCCATGGCGATGGCCATCCGGGATTCGGTGACGGTGTCCATGGCCGCGGACAGCAGCGGCGTCTGGACGGTGATGCGCTTGGAGATCCGGGAGGACGTGTCCGCCTCGGAGGGGATCACGTCGGTGTGGCCGGGAAGCAGCAGGACGTCGTCGTACGTCAGGCCGATGAAGCCGAAGGGGTCGTGCTCGGGCTGGGTCATGAGTGCGCCTCTTACCTTGGTTTACAGGTTCACGGGTAGGGGTTGCAGCCGATGACCAGCCCGTCATTACGGGACTGGCCTGTGCAGAAGTATTGAATAAATTCTAGAACCTCTGCGGCGATCCCCATATTCCGGAACGGCATTGTGAGCAAAGGCACGGCCGAGGCACTATTTCCAGCCGGTTGCCCTCAGCAGCCGCTTCTCGAACATCGGAATCATGGACTGGACGTAGGTCTTGGTGAGGTGGTTGTCGTCCTTGTAGACGTAGATGTTGCCCACAACGGCCGGGCAGATGCCGCCCGCGCAGATGAAGTCGCTCATGTCCATCAAGTGCAGCCCGTCCACCTTGCCCCGGTACGCGTCCAGCGGCGATTTGGCGGCAAGTGACTCGCCGAGCGGCGGGTTGCATTCGGGGGCGTCGGTGCCGTACTTCTGGACGCATTCGGGCATGTTGACGGCGAAGCGCGGGTTGTCCCGGACGCCCACCACGTCAATTCCGGCGTCGGTGAACTGCTTGATGCCGTCCAGGTAGCCGGGCACCTCGGTTTCGAACGGGGCTTCCTTGTGCGTGAGGGATGCCACGGTGAACACCGCGTCCGGCTTGTGTTCCATGACGTACGCGGCACTGGCCTTGTTGAAGGCGTTGCAGTCGGCGTCGCGTTCCGGGGATTCGGCGCCGAACCGGCAGTTCCCCTTCAGGAGGGTGACCACCTCCCAGCCATGGTCCCTGGCGATGGGGCCGAGCGCGGCCATGTACTGCTGCGCATGGGAATCGCCAAGCACCACAATCCGCTTGGTGACCTTGCCCGGCTTGCTGTTCTGCAGGCAGCCGTTGAGCAGCGGGTCGCTCGGAACATTTTCGTCGGTGCACAGCCCGTCGATGTCCGCCCACTCGTTTTTCATGGCGGCAGGCGCCGGGATCACGGTGGCTTCCGGCGTCGCCTTGCCGGCGTTCTCCGGTGCCAGCGCGGCCGCACCCGGGGTCAGCTCGCGCGGCTGCGCGGCTGCTGCCGCTTCCTCTGCGGTCAGCTTGGTCTGCCACACCGCGACAGGCCCGGCCAGCAGGGCGCCGCAGGCAACAATCACGACGGCGGTGCGCCAGGCCCGCAGTTGCGGCCAGTGCCATTCGCGCAGGGGCTTTTCCACGAAGCGGGTGGTGAGCACGGCCAGCACCACGGAACCGGCCACTATGGCGAGGCCCTGGACCAGGTTGGGCTTTTCGATGCCGGTGGCCGCAAGTGACAGGACCAGGACCGGCCAGTGCCAGAGGTAAAGGGCATAGGAGTTGTCGCCCAGCCCGACCAGCGGCTTTGCCGTCAGGAGCCTGTCCACCCCGAACCGGCTGCCGCTTCGGCCGGCGACAATGATGGCGGCCGCGGCCAGGGTGGGCCACAGCGCAATGAAGCCCGGGAAGGAGCGGTCAACGGTGAGCAGCAGCCCGCAGGAGATCATGGCGGCGAGCCCGGCCCACCCCAGCACAACGCGCAGCGCCTTCCCCGGTTTCAGGTAGGGCAGCGCCAGTGCCAGCAGTGATCCCAGTGCGAACTCCCACAGCCGGGTCCGCGTATCGAAGTAGGCGTAGGCCTGGTTGCTGGCCGTCTGGTCGATGGAGTACGCCAGAGAAGCGATGAAGATGCCGCCGAAGGCAACCATCAGGACGGTCCGGTAGCTGACGCCCCGGCGGGCCCGCAGCAGCCGCCACACCAGGGCGGAGCCGGCGAAGATGAGGGGCCAGAGAATGAAGACCTGGCCCTGGATGGACAGTGACCAGAAGTGCTGGAGGGGGCTGGCTCCGGAGTGGTCCTGCGCGTAGTAATCCACTGCTGTGTTGGCCAGCAGCCAGTTCTGCCCGTAGAGGAGGGACGCCCAGGCCTCGTTGAGGACGTCGGGCCAGCGGCTCTGCGGCAAAACCAGCCAGGTTCCGGCCAGCACGCCCAGGATCACCACGACGGCGGCCGGGATCAGCCGCTTGAAGAGGTGCAGCCAGTGGCTTACAAGGCGCAGCGGCGTGCCCTTTTCCACCTTGCGGACGAAGGACATGGTCAGCAGGAACGCCGAGATGAGGAGGAAGATATCCACGCCGCCGGACACCCGGCCAAGCCACACGTGGTACGTGACCACCATGAGCACTGCGAGGGCACGAAGGCCCTGGACCTCGGGACGGTAGCCTGGTTTGGCCTTCAGCCGGGCAGCCCGCGGCCCTTGGGTGTGTTCCTTGGTTTCTGGCACAGATAACCCCTCAAACGGCAGCACAAAGTAACCACGTTACCGTTTCGTGATTTTTCAGACCAAATCAAACGCCCCGGATGTGACCCGCGTCTCAGCACGGCGGATTCGGGTTTCCTGGGCACTATAGAGTCGGTGCCTGAGGGAATTTGGTGCGTTGATTGGAGTGTCAGGTGATCGTCCAGATGCGGATTTGCATACCAGCCGATCTGACCACCCTCGTGGCAGACCTGTGCCAGCAGCAGGCTGGTACGGCCGAGGTCGCACTGCACACAGGTGCCTCGATCCTTCCCAAAGGCGACGTGGTCCTGGTGCACGTTGCCCGGGAATCGGTGGAGGAGCTGATGGAGAAGCTGCGCGCCCTAAACGTTGAGAGCCTCGGTTCAATTGCCCTCACAGCTCCTGACCTGGTTCTTTCCGACAGGGCCGACAAGGCCGAGGAGAGCGCTCCCGGAGAAGGCGCCGACACGGTCATCTGGGACGAGGTGTCGCGGCAGACCGGTGAGGAGTCCCGGCTCAGCTGGACCCTCCTGTCGTTCCTTGTGCTGGCCACCCTGCTCGCTGCAATCGGCATCGTCACGGACTCCACCATCGCCATCGTCGGTGCCATGGCCGTGGGGCCCGAGTTCGGACCGCTCGCTGCACTGGCGGTTGCCGTGGTGCGCCGGAGCTGGAGGCTCGGCGGCCGCGCGGCGGTTGCCCTGAGTGTGGGCTTCCCCGCAGCAATGCTGATCACAGCGCTGATCACCTGGCTGGCACTGCCCCTGGGCCTCTTTCCGCGGGACGCGCTGGACCGGGCCTCGGCGGCCGAATTCATCTACCACCCGGGACCGTTTTCCCTGATCGTGGCCGTCCTCGCCGGTGCCGCCGGGATGCTTTCGGTCATCAGCGGGCGCTCGGCCGCCCTGATCGGCGTCTTCATTTCAGTGACCACCGTGCCCGCGGCCGGCTTCGTAGCCGTGGCGCTGGTCCTCGGCGAATTCAGCAAGGCGGCCGGGTCGGCCCTGCAGCTGATGCTGAACCTCGGCGGCATCGTGGCTGCTGCCGTCGCGGTCCTGTACTTTTACCGGCTGGTCACCAAACGGCTTCCCGACGGCGACGCACTCCGACTGCGGCGGCGGGCCATTCGCGCCCGGCGCTAGCACGGGGCCATAACGCCAGGTACCAGGCGCGAGGAGAACGCAAAGAAGGCCCGTCCAGCAGCTGCTGGACGGGCCTTCCTGTGAAGCGGCGAGAGCAGGCTGCAGCCTAGTGGCTGTGGCCTGCGTGCTCGTCTTCCTCGGCCGGCTTCTCAGCCACGAGGGTTTCGGTGGTGAGCACCAGCGCAGCGATGGAGGCTGCGTTGCGAAGAGCGGCACGGGTGACCTTGACGGGGTCAATGACGCCCGCCGCGATCAGGTCCTCGTACTCGCCGGACTTGGCGTTGAAGCCGTGGTTGTTGTCCTGCTCCGCAACCCGGGCGGTCACAACGTAGCCGTCGTGGCCGGCATTCTGGGCGATCCAGCGCAGCGGCTGGACCAGTGCACGGCGGACGATGCCGACGGCGGCAGCCGCGTCACCTTCGAGTGCCGTGACGGCCGGGTCCTCGTCGAGTGCCTTCAGCGCGTGGATGAGGGCGGAACCGCCACCGGCCACGATGCCTTCTTCGAGGGCGGCGCGGGTGGAGGACACTGCATCTTCGATGCGGTGCTTCTTTTCCTTCAGCTCAACCTCGGTGGCTGCGCCGACCTTGATAACGCCGATGCCGCCGGCCAGCTTGGCCAGGCGCTCCTGCAGCTTTTCCCGGTCCCAGTCGGAATCGGTGCGGGTCAGCTCGGCGCGCAGCTGAGCAACGCGTGCTGCAACGTCCTCGGCCGAACCTGCGCCGTCGACGATGGTGGTGTTGTCCTTGGTCACCGTGATGCGGCGGGCAGTACCCAGCACCTCGAGGCCAACGGAGTCCAGGCTCAGGCCCAGTTCCGGGGACACAACCTGGGCGCCGGTCAGCGTGGCGATGTCCTGCAGCATGGCCTTGCGGCGGTCGCCGAAGCCCGGAGCCTTGACGGCAACCACGTTCAGGGTGCCGCGGATGCGGTTGACGATCAGCGTGGACAGGGCCTCGCCGTCCACGTCCTCGGCGATGATGAACAGCGGCTTGGAGCTCTGCAGCGCCTTCTCAAGCAGCGGCAGGAATTCCTGCACCGAGGAGATCTTGCCCTGGTTGATCAGGATAAGGGCGTCCTCGAGGACGGCTTCCTGGCGCTCCGTGTCGGTGATGAAGTACGGGGACAGGTAGCCCTTGTCGAACTGCATGCCTTCGGTCAGAACCAGCTCGGTCTGCGTGGTGGAGGATTCCTCGATGGTGATCACACCATCCTTGCCAACCTTGCCGAATGCCTCGGCGAGCAGCTCGCCCACCTCGTCGCTCTGGGCGGAGATGGCGGCAACGTTGGCCACCTGGGTGCCCTCGACGGGACGGGCGTTCTCCAGCAGGCGTGCTGCGATGGCCTCGACCGAGACCTCGATGCCGCGCTTGATCTGGCCAGGAGCGGCACCGGCGGCAACGTTGCGCAGGCCTTCCTTGACCAGTGCCTGGGCGAGCACGGTTGCGGTGGTGGTGCCGTCACCGGCGACGTCGTTCGTCTTGGTGGCGACTTCCTTGGCCAGCTGGGCGCCAAGGTTCTCGTACGGGTCGTCCAGTTCGACTTCCCGGGCGATGGTCACGCCGTCGTTAGTGATGGTGGGGGCGCCCCACTTCTTGTCCAGCACGACGTTGCGGCCGCGGGGACCAAGCGTCACCTTAACCGTGTTGGCGAGCTTGTCGATGCCGGCTTCGAGCGACCGGCGGGCAGCGTCGTTAAACGCAAGCTGCTTTGCCATGGGTTTGTCCTTTCAAGACAGAACCCCGCGCAGCCGCCCGGTCAGAATGAAATCAGACGCGGGCAGCGGCACGGGGATCCAAAGAGTTACTTTACGACGATCGCCAGAACGTCGCGGGCGGAGAGCACGAGGTACTCAGTGCCGCCGGTCTTGACTTCGGTTCCGCCGTACTTGGAGTAGATGACGACGTCGCCAACGGCTACGTCGACCGGTACGCGGTTGCCGTCTTCGAAGCGGCCGGGGCCCACTGCGACAACTTCGCCTTCCTGCGGCTTCTCCTGGGCGGAGTCCGGGATGACCAGGCCGGAAGCCGTGGTCTGCTCGGCTTCGAGCGGGCGGACAACAATACGATCCTCAAGAGGCTTAATAGAGACCGACACTCGGACCTCTCCTTTTCGTCAAAATTCATGGACAGTAAAAACTGTTGCGCCGTGGCGGCAGACCGTCGTCGCGGTGCCGGCAGCAGCCAGGCTGGCAGCTCTTCGTGTGTTAGCACCCTCCTAGGGAGAGTGCTAATGATGACTCTATGTAAGGGGTTAGCACTCGGTCAAGGTGAGTGCCAGAATTTCATCTCCCGTAACCCGCCCGGACCCTTAGTTCAGCGCCCGGCGAGGTCGTCGAACCCCAGGTCCTCGCCGCCGTCGGCGTCTTCGTCCCCCGCTTTCCGCTGTTCGCGGACAAGCATGGCGGCGGCCGCTGCCGCGGCCAGCACCGACACGATGAGCACCACGATGCCGCCAACGCGCGCCCCCATGTACAGGTCCCGGATCTGCCGGGCCTCCTCGGTGGCGTCGCTGATGTTCTTGCCGCCCACCGAGTAGACAGTGGCATTGAAGGAGTCCAGCAGGAAGATGATCACCAGCAGGACAAGACAGACGACGGCGACGACGGCTCCGGCGATCAGCACCGGGCGTGCGTATCGGACCAGGCGGCTGTGCTGCGCCGGGGCGGGGCTGGTGCTTTCGGGCTGACCTGAGTCGGACTGACCAGGGGTTGGCGTTTCGCTGGATTCCATTCGGACCACCCTATCGGGAAGAGCACGCCGATCGGGAAGAGCACGGGCAGCGGCTCCACTAGGCTTGATCCCATGTCTGAAGCACCGCAGGACCAGATCGCCCCGCTCCTCACCGAAGAAGGATGGGAGCTGCTGGCCTCGCTCGGACCCTACCGGGAAGACGACTCCTTCAGCCTCAACTCAAGCCTCCGCAAGGCCGGCCATTCCCCCGAACTCGTGTCCGCCGTCCTGACGCAGTCACGGCTCCGGACCAGGGCCGAGGCCAAGTTCGGCGAGTTCGCCCGGCAGATGCTCTTCACCCAGGCCGGCCTGGAACAGGCCACCCGGTTCAACGTGGCGGCGCGGCACGCGCAGCGCTTTGCCCAGGCCGGCGTCCGCCACGTCGCCGATCTTGGCTGCGGCCTCGGCGCGGATGCCATGGCCCTGGCGTCGCTGGACATCGCCGTGACCGCCGTGGAGGTCGACGAGACCACGGCCGCCTGCGCCACCATCAACCTCATTCCGTTTCCGCACGCCACGGTGGTCCATTCGGACGCAACGTCGGTGGAACTGGAGGAAGGGTCCGGCGTCTGGCTGGACCCCGCCCGGCGCACCACCACCACATCCGGCACCAAACGGATCTGGGACCCCGAAGCGTTCTCTCCCCCGCTGTCCTTCGTGGAGTCGCTGGCCGCCGCCGGGCGCGCCGTCGGCGTCAAAATGGGGCCCGGCATGCCGCACGAGTCGGTGCCTGCCGGCTGCGAGGCACAGTGGGTCTCGGTAGGCGGCGACGTCACGGAAGTCACGCTCTGGTTCAACGCCGTGGCCCGCCCGGGAATCCGCCGGGCCGCCCTGGTCATCGGTGCCGGCGGCGCCGCCGAACTCACCAGCGGGGAGGAGTTCGACGCCGGACCCGTCGCCCCCGTGGGCCCGGTGGAGGGTTTCCTGTACGAGCCGGACGGCGCCGTCATCCGCGCCGGGCTCGTGGCCGACCTGGCCCTGGACCTGGGCGGCCACCTCGTGGACGAGCACATCGCCTACATCTGCGCCCCGGAGCTGGTGGACACTCCGTACGCCCGGGCCTACCGGGTCCTGGAGGTCATGCCGTTCAACGTCAAGGCGCTCAAGGCCTGGGTCCGGGAGAACGGCGTCGGCGTGCTGGACATCAAGAAGCGGGGCACGTCCGTCACCCCGGAGGAGCTCCGCAAGCAGCTGCTGCCGCCAGGCAAGGGCGCGGGTAAGGCCGGCGGCAAGGGCGAAGGCAAAAAGACAGCCACCCTGGTCCTCACCCGGATCGGGGAGGAAAGAGTGGCTGTCTCCGTGGAGCCCGTGTAGCCGCTGGCTGCTACAGGACTTACTGGGCGCGGACGAATGCCTCGGCATCCCGGATCTGCTCGTCCGTGGGCCGGATGCCCGTGTACAGCACAAACTGCTCCAGCGCTTGGATCGTGGCAACCTCGGCGCCGGTGATGACCTGCTTGCCGGCCGCCCGCGCCGCCTTGATGAGCGGCGTTTCCGCGGGCAGTGCCACGACGTCGAAGACGATCCTGGCGGCTTCGATGGTTTCGGCGGGGAAGGACAGCGCGTCCGCCTCCGGCCCCCCGGCCATCCCCACGGGCGTGACGTTGATGACCATGTCCGCAGTTGCCTCCGCACCCGTGCCCAGCTCCCCGCGCCAGCCAAAGCCGTAGAGATCGGCGAGCGCCCGGCCGTTTGCTTCGTTGCGGGCGATGATGGTCACGTCCTTGAACCCCGCGTCGCGCAGGGCCGCGGCCGTGGCCTTGGCCATGCCGCCGGCGCCCTTGAGCAGCACCGAAGACTCCGAAGGCACGGCGTTGCGCTGCAGCAGCTGCTCGATCGCCGTGTAGTCCGTGTTGTACGCGGTCAGGTGCCCGCCGTCATTGACGATGGTGTTGACGGAATCGATGGCCTTGGCCGAAGGGTCCATGGCGTCCACCAGGGCGATCACGTCCTCCTTGTAGGGCATGGAGACGGCGCAGCCCCGGATCCCCAGGCCGCGGACGCCCGCGATCGCCTGGGCCAGGTCGGTGGGCGCGAAGGCCTTGTAGATCCAGTTCAGGCCCAGCTGGTCGTACAGGTGGTTGTGGAAGCGGGTCCCATTGTTGCTCGGCCGGGCCGAGAGGGAGATGCACAGGGTCATGTCTTTATTGAGAATCGGCACCCCTCCATTAAACGGCGGGGCTGGCTTTATTACCGGCAGCTGTCACCTGCAGCCGGTGCCGGGCCGGTATGGTCCGACGGCGGCCGGCAGCTTTCCGGGGGCGGTGGCCTTCCCCGCCAGGACAGCGAGCAGCGCCTTGTACGCTCCGGGCGTGCGGCCGTAGAGGGCGATCTTCGTGGGCGCGACGGACTGCGCCAACGGCCAGGGAGCGTCCAGGGCCACTGCAATGTCGCCCTTCGCGGGTGCACCGCCATAGCCGATGAGCGTGACCAGCGGCCCCGCGCCGAGCGCGATCCCCGCGTCCCTGGCCGCGGCGGCGAAGCGGGCCCGGTCCGCCGCCGTGCCGCCTGCCACCCGCACGTGGCCGGCCACGGAGGCGCCTTTGCACTTGCCCGAGACCACCGTGATGGCCCGGGCAGAGATCTTCGCGGAAAGCGCCTCGCCGGCGCCCGGTCCCGCCGGCGGCTTCGGCTGCGCGCTCCGTCCGCGCCAGATCATCATGGTGACCACCCGGCGGGCCGCCTCCTCGAGGCGTGACACCGGGAGCGTCCCCCCGGTAACGGCCCGGACGACGGCGGCATGCGCGGCGGCGGCGTCCGCCGGCATCAGCAGCAGGTCCGCACCGGCTGCCAGCGCTGCCGGCGCTGCAGAACCGTGGGGATAGCGGTCTGCCACCGCGCCCATGTTCAGCCCGTCCGTGACCGCCACGCCCTTGAAGCCCAGGCCGCGGAGCGCCGTATAGGTCGCCTTCGAGAGGGACGCGGGCACGCCCGGGTCAAGGGCTTGCACTGCAATATGGCCGGTCATGACCATCGGCGCTCCTGCCTTGACCGCGGACTGGAACGGCTTCCAGTCCCGCGCCTTGAGCTGCGCGAGGGTGGCGTTCTGGACCGGGAGCCCCTTGTGGGAATCGGTGGTCACCGAACCGTGCCCGGGAAAATGCTTGACGGTGGGCAGCACGCCGCCGGCCAGCATGCCTGTGGCGAAGCCTGCACTCAGCGATGCTGCGGCACCGGCGTCGGCGGACATGGAGCGCGCGCCGATGGTGGGATCGGCGGGGCCCATCGTGACGTCGGCCGCAGGCGCGAAGTCCACAGTGAAGCCCAGGGGCGCGAGTTCCGCCGCCAGCCCGGTGCCGGCCTCCGCGGCGAGGGGCACGCTGCCGGCGGCGCCGTAGCTCATGGGGGTGGGCCAGCGGGTCAGCGGGGCGCCGACGCGGCTCACTGCTCCGCCTTCCTGGTCAACGCCGATCAGGCCGGGCCAGGTGCGGCCGCCGGAGCGGGACGCATTGTCCAGCCGGCGCGTGACCCCGGCCAGCGCCGGGACGTCCACCAGCCCCGTGGCTGTTCCGGGCACGTTGTCGGCCATGATCATGGAACCGGCAAGGTGGAGCCGTTCCACCGCGGCAGCCTGGGCTTCATGGTCAAGGCCGGTGTAGAAGGGCAGTAGCACCTGCCCGGCCTTCTCCTCCAGGGTCATTTTGGCCACCGCGGCGGCGGCGGCGTCGGCGTCCCGCTGCTGCGGGCCCCAGCCCAGCGCCGCCCTGTCCTTCGGTGCGGGCGCCGCTGCGGACGGGGCCGGACTCTGTGTAGTCATCTGGGGCGAACCGGAGCGCGGTGAAGAACCCTGTGCCGCCTGCGGTGAGCCGGAAGCGGAAGCCGCGGGCGCCGTCGTCGTACCCTGTCCTGGTTCGGGTGCTGCCGGCGTGCACGACGCAACTGCGAACAGCGCCGCGAGCGCTGCCGCAGACGCCGCCCGTGCGTCACGCGCAGGTGCAGTGCCAGGACGTTTTCTGGGGAAATTGGGGCGGCTGGTGGTGTGAACACTCTCACGCGCCCTGTGTAGCCAAGCCATCACTTCGATGCTACCCCTGCACTAGACTTGGATGACCGTTCCCCTGCCAGCGGTTCGCCAGGAACGGACGGCGACCGGACCCGACGTCATTAGGCCAGCACACAGCGAGGAACACATGAAGATTGATTTCGCTTCATCCAGGCAATCAACTCTTGGTGTGGAATGGGAACTCGCACTGGTGGATGCGCAGACCGGTGAACTGTCGTCGGTGGCCAATGAGGTCCTGCGCGGGGTCGTGGCACGGCACCCTGAGCTGAACGAGGATGACGAGCACCCGCACATCAAGCAGGAGCTGCTCCTTAATACCGTTGAGCTGGTTACCGGCATCTGCGAGACCGCCGCGGAAGCGAAGGAAGACCTCGCCCGTTCCCTGGCTGCCGTCCGTGAGATTACTGACCCCATGGGCGTGGAAGTGTTCTGTGCCGGGAGCCACCCGTTCAGCCCGCCGCAGCTGCAGCCGGTCACGGACAAGGAACGCTACGCCAAGCTGATCGACCGCACGCAGTGGTGGGGCCGGCAGATGGTGATCTACGGGGTGCACGTCCACGTAGGCCTGGACCGGCGGGACAAGGTGCTCCCAGTGCTTGACGGCCTGGTCAACTACTTCCCGCATTTCCAGGCCCTGTCCGCGTCCAGCCCGTTCTGGGGCGGCGAGGACACCGGCTACGCTTCGCAGCGGGCTCTCATGTTCCAGCAACTGCCGACGGCGGGACTGCCCTTCCAGTTCGCCAGCTGGGAAGAGTACGAGTCCTACGTCCAGGACATGTTTACCACCGGCGTGATCGACACCATCTCGGAGATCCGGTGGGACATCCGCCCGGTGCCGGCCCTCGGAACCATCGAGATGCGCATCTGCGACGGCCTGGCCACGCTCGAAGAAGTGGGTGCCGTGGCAGCCCTGACGCAGTGCCTGGTCCACGAGTTCTCCACCATCCTCGACGCCGGCGGCAGCATCCCCACCATGCAGCCATGGCACGTCCAGGAGAACAAGTGGCGGGCAGCCCGCTACGGCATGGACGCGATCATCATCCTCGACGCCGAGGGCAACGAGCAGCTCGTCACCGACCACCTGCTGGAGACGCTCAACCGGCTCGAACCGATCGCCGCGAAGCTGGGCTGCCAGGATGAGCTGGCCGACGTCGAAAAGATCATCAGCCGCGGTGCCGGATACCAGCGCCAGCGGCGTGTGGCCGCCGAAAGCGGCGGAAACCTCCAGGCCGTGGTCCTCGACCTCGTGAAGCAGATGCGGAACGGCCCCACCGCGTAACCCAACTAGGTAGCAGTTGAGGGCGTTCCCAGCGCCGAGAACGCCCTGTTCTGCGACTCACTTTTCGCCGAAACCGTGGTGACCGGCATGGAGGAGTCCGGCGCGAAATTAATGCCGCTGGGTTCGATGCCCGCCATGACCAGCTGCGCTCCGAGCGCCGCCACCATCGCGCCGTTGTCCGTGCACAGGTCCAGCGGCGGTACGTGCAGGGTGATGCCGGCGGCGGAGCAGCGCTGTTCGGTCAGCTGCCGCAGCCGCGAATTGGCGGCCACTCCCCCGCCCAGGAGCACGTCGGTGATGCCCCGCTCCCGGCAGGCCAGGACCGCCTTGGAAGTGATAACGTCCACCACGGCTTCCTGGAATGCTGCGGCGATGTCCGCCACCGGTACGGGATCACCCGCTGCTTCGAACTGCTCCACGCACCGGGCCACCGCGGTCTTCAGGCCGCTGAACGACCAGTCGTAGCGATGCGGGCCGGGCTCCTCCGCGGTGCCCATGTACTTGGGCTGGGTCAGGCCGCGCGGGAGCCGGATGGCCTTGGCGTTGCCCTCGCGCGCCAGCCGGTCGATGGCCGGGCCGCCGGGGTAACCGAGGCCAAGGATCCTGGCGACCTTGTCGTACGCCTCGCCGGCGGCGTCGTCGATGGTGGAACCGAGCAGCTCGACGTCGTCCGTGATGCTGCGGATCCGCAAGATCTCGGTGTGCCCGCCGGAAACCAGGAGGGCGCCGAGGTTCTCGGGAAGTACTGGCTTTCCCGTGTTGCTCGTGTTGCCGGCGCCGGGCCGCGGGTTGAGCAGGCCGACGCCCACGTGGGCCACGAGGTGGTTGGTTGCGTAGAGCGGCTTGCCGGTGGCGACGGCGAGCGCCTTGGCCGCGCACACCCCAACCATCAGGGCACCGGCCAGCCCGGGACCGGACGTCACCGCGATGGCGTCGATTTCGTCCAGCGTCACGTCTGCCTCGGCCAGGGCCGCCTGCAGGGCTGGAACGAAGGCGTCCAGGTGAGCGCGCGAGGCAATTTCAGGGATGACGCCGCCAAACCGGACGTGCTCCTCCATGGACGAGGACACGGTGTTGGTCAGGAGATCGGTGCCGCGGACGATGCCTACGCCCGTTTCGTCGCACGATGACTCAATGCCGAGTACTAGCGGCTGCGAGCGGTTCATTTCTGGTCTGCCTCCGTGGGAGCGGTCGCGCCGGCGTGGTCGGCTTCTTCAGTCGGCACAGGCTGGGGTCCGGCGTCGTGCACTTTGTCCTCGTGCACTATGTCCTCGTGCACGATGTCACGGTGCACGATGTCCTGGTGCACAGCGAGCACGTCCTCCAGCTGAAGCCGCATGATCAGGGCGTCCACGCCGTCGCGGTAGTACTTTTTCCGCACGTGGATCTGTTCGAACCCGAAGCGGAGGTACAGCTGCTGGGCGCGCGGGTTGTCGGCGCGGACCTCGAGCAGGATGTCGGCTGCGCCGCGGCGCCGCCCCTCGGCGATCAGGTCGGTGAGGAGCGCCGTGCCGATGCCCCTGCCCTCATATTCGGGAACCACGGCGATGGTCTGGACGTCGGCGATCGGCTCCACGCACATCAGTCCCGCATAGCCGACGATGCCGTCCGGCGCCTCGGCCACGAGGTAGCGGCGGGTTTCCGGCTGGACCAGTTCGTCCCAGAACATCTGCAGCGGCCAGGCGTCCACCGGGAACAGCCGGACCTCAAGTTCGTGGACGGCAGGGATGTCCCCGGGAAGCATGTCGCGGATGGTCACGCCCGAGTCCAGCCGGCGGGGCAGTGCAGGCGCGTTGCCGGGTGCCGGGTTGCCGGGTGTTTCAGGCAGCAGGTTCACAGGGCACGCTTTCGGGGGCCGGGGACCTGCGCGTCTGATTCACGGAGGTAGAGCGGCGTGGAGTCCAGGAGCTCCTCGCCCGCTTCCAGCCTCGCCAGCGCAAACTGGCCCAGGTACAGCGCGTCAGGCTGTTCAGTGCTGAAGTCCGGATCTGCGCGGAGTGCCTCGGGGTAGAGCCCTGCGCCCGCTCCGTAGGCCGGGAGGTCGGGAAGGTCCGCGGCGAAGCCCACGTGCGGCCCGTCCATGAGCTTCGGCAGCTGTCCAGCAGCAAGGGTGTAGCGCGCCCAGTAGACCTCTTTGCGCCGGGCGTCCGTGGCAACGAGGAACTCGGCCGGCGCATCGGTGGACTCGGCCACCTCGAGGGCGACGGCGTCGAGGCTCATCATGCCGTGCAACGGCGTGTTCCAGACAAAGGCCAGCGTACGCGCAGTCGCAATGCCGGACCGGAGCCCGGTGAAGGGACCGGGGCCAACGCCCACCACGATCGCGTCGATGTCGGCGCCGGTCACCTCGGCGTCGGCCAGCAGCCGCTCGATTCCGGGCGCCAGCACCTCGGCGTGGCTCCTCGTGTCTTCGGTGGAAAAGCTGCCCACCACGCCTTCCAGGGCGTCGTCCGACACCAGCGCGGCGCTGGCCACGGCTGAGGTGTCAATGGCAAGAATGAGCATCAGGAGATTCCTTCCACAGCGAGAACGGGCTGTTCAGCCCAGCGCGGCCCGAAGCCGCGGATGATGATGGTGCGGGGCTCGTCGTCGTCCTCGGCCTCGAAGTCCAGGGCGCCGTTCCCGGTATGGTGGGCCGCGGTGGCGCCGCCCAGCTGGCGGTGCAGCTCCACCTCGAGCCGGCTCTCGGTCAGGTGCTCCACGCGGTCCCGGCCCCACTCCACCACGGTCACGGCGGAGTCCAGCGTGTTCTCCAGGTCGATGTCGTCGATTTCCGACGCCGATCCCAGCCGGTAGGCGTCCACGTGCACCAGGTCCGGCCCGCCCGGGCGCGGCCCGTCGGGGAGGTTGGGGTGAATGCGCACCAGCACGAAGGTCGGGGAAATGATGCCCTCGCGGACGCCCAGGCCCTCGCCGAGGCCCTGCGTGAAGGTTGTCTTACCGGCGCCCAGTTCGCCCGTGAGCACCAGGAGGTCCCCCGCCCGGAGCACCTCTGCCAGCGCCGCGCCGAGCGCGTGGGTCTGGTCCGCCGTCGCAACCGTCAGGGTCTGGACCCACAGCGGAGCGTTGCCGGTTTCCGGGGTGCCGCCGGTTTCCGGGATGCCGCCGGTTTCCGGGATGCTCACGGCGCCGGCGTCCCGGTTGCGGTCGGTTCACTTGCGGGCGCTTCGCCGCCCGGCGCTTCGCTGCTGGGCGATTCGTTGCTGGGCGATTCGTTGATGTAGGTGCGGGGCACGCGGGGGCTGATGCGGGTGACGATCTCGTAGTTGTTGGTGCCGGCGGCGCGGGCCCAGTCATCGGCCGTGGGGCCGCCGTCGGAGCCGTCGCCGAAGAGGACGGCCTCTGCTCCGAGGACGCTGTGGCCGCCCCGGGTCACGTCCAGCGGGCCGAGATCGATCACCATCTGGTCCATCGCGATCCGTCCCACCACGGGGTAGGTGACGCCCTCCACGCGGACGGGGCCGCCGGTGGCGACGCGGGGAACGCCGTCGGCATAGCCGAGCGGAATGAGCCCCAGCGTGCTCTCGCCGGAGGTGCGGTAGTTGAAGCCGTAGGAGACGCCCTGGCCCGAGTGCACGTCCTTGCAGTGGGACACGACGGTGCGCAGGGTCATCGCGGGGCGGAGGCCCAGTTCTTCGGAGGTTTGCCCCTCGAATGGCGAGAGTCCGTAGATTCCCAGCCCCGCACGGACGAGGTCGAAGTGCGTGTCCGGCCGGGACAGCGTGGCCGGGGTGTTGGCCAGGTGGCGTACTTCGGGGTCCACGCCGGCGTCTTCGGCGATGGCCAGCACCTCGCGGAACGCGGCGAGCTGGTCATCGGTTTCCGGGCGCTCGGGCTCGTCGGCCACGGCAAGATGGGAGAAGATGCCCACCACGCGCAGCAGCCCCTGGTCCTGGTACTCCACGGCTTCGCCCACCAGCCGGTCCCATACCTCGACGGTGGCGCCGTTGCGGCCCAGTCCGGTGTCCACCTTCAGGTGGACACGCGCCGGCCGTTCCTGTTCCCGGGCCGCGGCTACGATCTGTTCCAGCTCCCAGCCGGAGCACCCGATGTCGACGCCGGCGGCCACCGCCGCGCCGAAGTTGCTTTCCGGGGTGTGGAGCCAGGCGAGCAGCGGGGCTTCGATGCCTGCCGCGCGCAGCGCCAGCGCTTCGGAAATGTGCGCGACGCCAAGCCAACTGGCCCCGGCCTCAAGGGCGGCCCGCGCCACCGGCACCGCGCCGTGGCCGTAGGCGTCGGCCTTGACCACTGCCATGACCTTGGCCGGTTCGG
This sequence comes from Arthrobacter sp. UC242_113, assembly GCF_044054585.1. Taxonomy (NCBI): domain Bacteria; kingdom Bacillati; phylum Actinomycetota; class Actinomycetes; order Micrococcales; family Micrococcaceae; genus Arthrobacter; species Arthrobacter sp. UC242_113. The sequence continues at coordinate 2,329,978 of NZ_CP171968.1, forward strand.
CGGCCGCGGCGAGCCGGCGGACGTTGTGCCGGATGGCCTCGAGGTCGATTACGGCGGAGCGTTCATGGGCCGTCCGGTTGAAACCATGGGAGGTCCCGGCCGGGCCCGTTACTGCCGGGCGGTCTCCTGTTGCTGCTGGATAAATCACGCTATTGATTCTAGTGCTGGCGCTTCGGGCCGAATAATTGCCGGGCCGGCGGCACGGCGGGCACTCAGGCGTCCGAGAGGTGGGCGATGGTGGCTGCCGCGCGCCGCTGCGCCTGAAGAGGAACGTCGCGGACGATGTCGGCGAGGAAGGAGTAGCGCCGCAGCCACTGGCTGCCGCGGCGTTCCGGCCGGGCGTTGGCGCGCTTCCACCAGTCGGCAATGTCGCCCCAGCCCGGCGCCGCGAGGGACCCGCCCACCTCCTGGACTGCCAGCGCGGCGCAGAGGTTGGCGAACCGCAGCCGGTCACTGAGGGGCCACCCTGCCAGACTGCCGACGATGAACGCGGCCCCGAAGCAGTCCCCGGCACCGGTGGGATCATAGGCGGCCACCGGCAGGGAGGGAACCCACTCCTCCTCGCCGGTTTCCGAATCCACGGCCACGGCACCCTGCGCCCCGAGGGTCACCACCGCCACCGGAACCCGGTCCGCCAGGGAGTACAGCGCCGCCCAGGGATCGTCCTTGCCGGTGAAAGCCATGGCCTCGCGCTGGTTGGGCATGAAGGCGTGGAAATACTGCAGGTTCGCAAGCCGCGCGTGGGCCCACTCGCCGGTGGGGTCCCAGCCGACGTCGCCAAACAGCTTCACTCCCTCTTTTTGCGCCGCGAGCGCCCACGGCTCGAGTTCATGGCCGAGGTCCGCCACGGCCGCCAGCGCGCGGGGCGGATTCCCGATCAGCTCGGAGGAGGTCACCGGGGCCGGGTGCCCGTGCGTGACCATTGAGCGGTCGTGGTCCACGCTGAGGGATACGGTCACCGGCGAGTGCCAGCCCGGAATCCGGCGGGACAGGGACAGGTCCACGTGCTCCTGCCGGTCCAGGATCTTCCAGTTGTAGTCGCCGTAGCCGTCGTCGCCGAAGGCCGCCGCCAGCCCGGTCCGCAGGCCAAGGCGCGCGGCCGCGATGGCCTGGTTGGCCACGCCGCCGGGGCAGCTGCCCATTCCCTCGCTCCAGATTTCCGTTCCGGGCTCGGGCGCGTGCGGCAGTCCGGTGAAAATGATGTCCTGGAAAACGGTCCCGGCCAGCAGCAGGTCGAACTCGCCGGCCGCCTGGGAACGGATGGCGGAGAGCGGGTCGAAACGCCGTGCTGGATTCGCCTCCATGTTCGGCACATTACGCTGTGTACCTTGGCGTTGAAACCCCGCGATGTGGGGGTTGGAGTGCGACGGCGGGACTGCGGCGCCGCCGTTCAGGCCACGTTGCCGGCTGCTGCGCATAGACTCCTGCCATGCGGCTCATGATCGCCGGCGGCGGCGGATTCCGGGTTCCCCTCGTTTACCGTGCCCTGTGTTCCGGGCCCTATGCCGGCTTGGTCAGCGAAGTGGTGCTGTTCGACGTCGACGGCGGCCGGCTGGCCGCCATCGAGGCTGTGCTTCGGTCCATGTCTGCGCAGGTGAGTTGCACTCCAGACGGAAGTTCCGCCGTCGGGCGTTCCTGGCTTCCGCCCGCGGTGACATCCACGACGTCCCTCCCCCAAGCCCTCAAAGGGACGGAAATGGTGTTCGCAGCCATCCGCCCGGGCGGAACGGCCGGCCGTGTCGCCGACGAACGGGTGGCCCAGGAGCTCGGGCTGCTGGGACAGGAAACCACCGGCGCTGGCGGCATCTCCTACGCGTTGCGGTCCATCCCGGCCATGGTGGAGCTGGCCGCCAGCATGCGCACGCACTGCCCGGACGCCTGGCTGATCAACTTCACCAACCCGGCCGGGATGGTCACCGAGGCGCTGGTTCCCGTGCTGGGCCGGAAGGTGATCGGCATCTGCGATTCCGCCAGTGCACTGGTGCACCGTGCCGCCCGGGCGGCCGGGGTGCCGCTGCCGCCGGAAAGGCTCGACGGCGTGGGCTACTACGGGCTGAACCATCTTGGCTGGCTGTACCGGCTGGAAAGCGGCGGCCGAGATGTCCTTCCCAGCCTGCTGGCCGACGCGGATGCCCTCGCCGGTTTCGAGGAGGGCAGGCTGTTTCCGCAGCCGTTCCTGCGAGATCTGGGGGTGCTGCCGAACGAGTACCTGTTCTACTACTACGAGGCGGCGCGCGCGGCGGCGGGCATGCGGGCCATGGCCAGGACCCGCGGCGAGTCGATCCACGGCCAGCAGGCGGAGCTGTATCCGCGGCTGGCCACCGCCGGCGACGAAGCGTACGGCTTGTGGGATGCCGCGAGGCTGTCGCGCGAGGAGGGGTATCTGGCCGAGGCCAGGGCCGGCGGCGAGACGCGGAACCCCGAGGACCTTGCCGGCGGCGGTTACGAGCAGGTGGCGCTGGCGGTGATGCGGGCGCTGGCCGGGGGTGCCGGCGTCGACGGGGGTGCCAGCGTCGATGGGGCCGCGGCGGGGGCTGGGGCGGGGGTTAACAACGTCGGAGCCGGCGCCGCCGAGCTGATCCTCAATACACCCAACTCTGCTGGGCAGTCCCTCGACCCGGCGGGCGGCTCCCAGGCCGCGATTCCCGGACTGCCGGCGGACGCCGTCGTCGAAGTTCCCTGCACGGTCACGCCGGAGGGGGCAGTGCCCATTCCGCAGGCCCGGCCCGCCGAACCACAACTCGGCCTTCTGCAGCAGATCAAGAAGGTGGAGCTGCTCACAGTCCGTGCGGCTACTGCTGGCGACCGGGAAGCAGCGCTGGAAGCCTTCGCCGAACATCCGCTGGTCGGCTCGGCGGCGCTGGCCAACGCGCTCCTCACCGGCTACGAAGGCGCGTTTCCGGAGTTGCCCCGGTTGTGGCGGCGCTAAAGGCGCGCACGAGGCGGCGCCCACTGGGCGGCGGCAGGCACCCGAGCAGTTTTAGCAGGGCCGTGCTACATCCGCTGGCCGTCCTGGATGGCGTGTGAAACGCCACGTCGGGGGCGCTTGAACCGCCGCCGTTGCCGGGACGGTTCAGGAGTAGTGTTTTATCCGATGCGGTTCCAGCAGCACGGAGAGGAGGGAGGCTCATGTCTGTGATCAAGCGTGTGGCTCTTCTGTCGCTGCATACCTCCCCGATGGAACAGCCCGGTTCCGGGGACGCGGGCGGCATGAACGTCTATATCCGTGGCCTCGCCTCCGCCCTGGCCGAAACCGGCATCGAAGTGGAAATTTTCACCCGATCCACCGCCGCCGGCCAGCCCGCCGTCGAACATCCTGACCCCGGCGTCTGCGTCCACAACGTCCTGGCTGGACCGCCGCGCAAGCTCCCCAAAGAAGAACTCCCCGAACTGCTGCACAGCATGGTCGCCGAAATCGAACGCGTCCGCGCCCAGCAGCCGCACGGCCGCTACGACCTCATCCACTCCCACTACTGGGTTTCCGGCGTCGCCGGCCTCGAGCTCTCCGGCCTGTGGAACGTTCCGCTCGTGCACACCATGCACACCATGGCCAAAGTCAAGAACCTCCTCCTGAACTCCGGCGAACAACCCGAACCGCGCCGCCGCGAAGACGGCGAACACCGCATCGTTGACGGCGCCACCCGCCTCATCGCCAACACCACCACCGAAGCCGCCGAACTCGTCTCCCACTACGGCGCTGACTTCGACCACATCGACGTCGCACCCCCCGGCGTCGATCTCTCCGTCTTCACCCCCGCGTTCCGCACCCGAGCCCGCACCGACCACGGCATCAGCCCCGGCACCTTCCACCTGCTCTTCGCCGGCCGGATCCAGCGTCTCAAAGGCCCGCAGATCCTGCTCAAGGCCGCCGCCCTGCTCCGCCAGCGACGCCCCGACATCGACCTTAAACTCACCATCCTTGGTGCACTCAGCGGCGCCAAGGATTTCAACCTCAAAACCCTCATCAGCGCCGCCGGACTGGACGACGCCGTCACCCACCACCCGCCGGTCGGCGCACCGGAACTGGCCTCCTGGTACCGCTCGGCCGACGTCGTCGTCATGCCTTCCTACAGCGAATCCTTCGGCCTCGTGGCGCTGGAAGCCCAGGCCTGCGGCACCCCCGTGGTTGCCACCCGCGTCGGCGGACTCGCCCGCGCGGTCAGCCACGGCCGCACCGGGCTTCTGGTGGACGGCCACCGGGCATCAGACTGGGCCGACGCCCTCGAAGCCCTCCACGACGACGCCGACACCCGTCACCATATGGGCACCGCCGCCGCCATCCACGCTGCAAACTCCGGCTGGCAACGCACCGCCGCCATCACCCTCGACAGCTACCACGCCGCCGTCGACGAATATGCTTCCAGCCACCCCCTGGCCGCCATCTACGGGTCACGGCTCACCGGCTAAACACCTTCGGAAAGGACGACGATGTCTGACAGCACTTCCCTGAGCCATACCGGCCAGAGCAAGACTCCCCTAAGCGACCTGGATATTGCCCGCAGGGCAGTGCTCCGGCCGATCGAGGAGATCGCCGCGGCCGCCGGCATCGATGCCGGGGCCGTGGAGCTCTATGGCCGTTTCAAAGCCAAGATCGACCCCGCGAAGCTGTCAGCCCCGGCACCCGCTGGAAAAGTGGTCCTGGTTTCCGCGATGTCGCCAACGCCCGCCGGAGAAGGAAAATCGACCACGACGGTGGGACTCGCGGATTCGCTGGCGCGAGCGGGCCACAAGGTGATGGTCGCGCTGCGGGAGCCCTCGCTCGGGCCGATCCTCGGCATGAAGGGCGGGGCCACCGGCGGCGGGCTGTCCCAGGTGCTGCCCATGGAGGAGATCAACCTGCACTTCACCGGTGACTTCCATGCCGTCACGTCCGCCAACAATGCCCTCATGGCCCTCGTGGACAACCACATCTACCAGGGCAACGAACTGAACATCGACCCGCGCCGGATGACGTTCAAGCGGGTCCTGGACATGAACGACCGTTCCCTCCGCGAGGTGGTCATAGGTCTCGGCGGGCCTTCACAGGGTGTCCCCCGCCAGGACGGCTTCGACATCACCGTCGCATCCGAAATCATGGCGGTCTTCTGCCTCGCCACCGACGTGGCCGATCTCCGGGACCGGCTGGGCCGCATCACCTTCGGTTACACCTATGACCGGACGCCGGTCACCGTGGCGGACCTGGGCGTGCAGGGCGCGCTGACGCTGCTGCTGAAGGATGCGATCAAGCCTAACCTCGTCCAGACCATCGCCGGCACTCCCGCACTGGTCCATGGCGGGCCGTTCGCGAACATTGCCCACGGCTGCAACTCGCTGATCGCCACGCAGACCGCCCGCCGGCTTGCCGACATCGTGGTGACGGAGGCGGGGTTCGGGGCCGACCTCGGCGCGGAAAAGTTCATGGATATCAAGGCGCGGATCGCTGACGTTGCGCCGGCCGCCGTCGTGGTGGTGGCGACCATCCGCGCACTCAAGATGCAAGGCGGAGTGCGCAAGGACCGGCTGAAGGAGCCGAATGTCGAGGCCTTGGCCGCGGGCGTGGTGAACCTGCGCCGGCATGTCCGGAATGTGGAGCGGTTCGGCGTGACGCCTGTAGTGGCGATCAACAAGTTCCCCGCGGACAGCCTGGAGGAGCTCAACTGGCTGCTCGGCTGGTGCGCCGGCGAGGGCATCCAGGCCGCTGTGGCTGACATCTGGGGAAAGGGCGGGGGCGGCGACGGCGGCGACGAGCTGGCTGCCAAGGTCACTGCCGCGGTAAACGGGCCGTCGTCGTTCCGGCATCTCTACCCGCTGGACATGTCCGTGGAGGACAAGATCCGCACCATCGTCCAGGAAATCTACGGCGCCGACGGAGTGGACTTTTCGGTGCCTGCCCTGCGCCGGCTGGCGGACATCGAGAAGAACGGCTGGTCCGGGCTGCCGGTCTGCATGGCGAAAACGCAATATTCATTCACTGACGACGCCTCGCGGCTGGGGGCTCCCAAAGGCTTCACCATCCACGTCCGCGACCTCATCCCCAAGACCGGCGCCGGCTTCATCGTGGCCCTGACCGGAGCGGTGATGACCATGCCGGGCCTTCCGGCCGTTCCGGCGGCCATGCGCATGGACGTGGACAACGACGGCAACCCAATCGGCCTCTTCTAACCCCTCCTCACATCCCGCCGCTTCAACCCCACCCCTCCTCACATCCCGCCGCTTCAACCCCAACCCCTCCTCACACGTCATCGGCAAATCCGGACCTCTGCGGATGGTCCTGCCCACTCCTTCGCATTCCACGCTTGATCAGGCGGATGGCTCGCTCGAAGCCGTCAGCCAAATCCTTCTTGCCAAACACAACGACGGTCCACCCTGCAGCCTCGAATGCTTTGTCACGCCGCCTGTCGCTGAAGATTTGGGGCTCGAGAAGGTGGTGGTCGCCGTCGTACTGTATGGCCAGCCGCCGACGCCTGTATCCGAGATCGGCAGTCGGCCCAGTGGTCTTGTCCTCTCGCAGTGGCACCTGCAGCAGGGGCTCCGGAAGGCCCGCGTCCTCCATGGCGAGGCGGAGTAGGGACTCGGGCGCAGAGTCCGCTCCGACGCGCATCCGCTCGATCGCGGCACGCGCCCGGACCACTCCCTGAAGATTCGGATGGCGAGCGACGAGGGACCGCAGTCCCTCAAGCGTGTCGAACGGCTCGGTGCGGCCTTCGAATTCCGCTCTGGGAACGCGAATCAGTTCATCGCCCATGCAGACCAGTTCACTCTCCGACAGGCGTCTCGCCATATCGAGCCAGGTTCGAGACCTGCTGCTGATTCGGATGCCGTCGACGACTTCGACCTCACCGTCCGATACCAGCACGCTGTGCCCGATCACCCCTCTCCGACGCACTTCCGGCAGGGAGTGGGGTTTGCTCAGATGGAGCTCGGTCGAGTCCGCCAGCCAAGCCGGCAGGATCTGGCTTCGAATCCGAGCCGCTGTGACGTGCGAGATCCAGGCGCCGGGAGATGCCGTAGATAGTGCCCGTGCCGCGGCCTCCAGCTCGAAGCTCCAGGTCGTCGGGCGGTACAGTTCACGACTTACATGCGCGACGTCGGCCCGGCGCAGTCTGTTGGGTGGAACACCTGAGGCTTTCGCGGATCCCAGCGTGAACGGGGCAGGCACCAGGCTGACAGGAAGATCGCTTCGTATTTGCATACGGCATTGTTGCTCGAAACCGACCGGACTCGCAGAAGTTATCCACAGGCAGGGTAATGCGCCGATAAACAGCTGAGGACGGGATCGGCTTGAGGCGACGAAATGTGAGGATGGGTTCGGATGGAAGCGACGAGAGGTGAGGAAGGGTTTGGGGTCCGGCTACTACTTTGAGCCCGCTGCGGTCCCTGCTGGAGACGCCGCAGCCGTGTGCTGGTCAGCCTTGCGCCCAGCGTCCCGGGTGCGACGGCCCTCGCCGCGCCGGAGCGAAATGAAGATGACTGCGACGCTGAGCGCCACCAGCGCGGCAACATACAGGGCGGTCGGCAGATCCTCGGCCAGCAGGCGCGGAATCGCCCGGCCCGGAGCAGAAACGGCGAAGCTGAACGCCGCAGCTATGCCGATGTAGCTGCCGATCATGTTTCCCCTATGCGCCGGGATGTTCCGGCGAATCGCGCTGATCAACCCAAGGGTGACCGTCACGATTGTGAACGCGGACAGCCCGTGAAGCCAGCTGAAATGCCCGTCACTGACGATCCAGAAGCTGCTGAAACAGACGTAGTACATGGCCGCGACCCACAGGTGTCCCATGGTCCGGTGGATGCGGTCCCGGCGGCGCCGAAGGATCTGCACCGGGCCTATAGCAAGGACAAAAAGGGCCGCAATGACGTGGCTGGCCAGCAGTACGTTCCAAGACTCCATGCCTTTAGGATAGGAGCACTATCCAGTGAGTGTAAATCAAGATAGCCAGCGGCCCGGCAGCTATCTAGTAGGCTGCGGTCGCCGAGGAAGGAGCAGGCATGCAGCTGAAGGAACTCAGCGAGCGGACAGGAGTCTCCCCCGCCAGCATTAAGTTCTACCTCCGTGAGGGGCTGCTGCCCCCGGGCCGTTCGGTGCACGCCACCCGGGCGGAGTATTCAGAACATCATGTGAGCCGGCTGGAACTCATCCAGGCGCTGCGGCGCGTGGTCGGACTGAATATCGCCCAGATCGTTTCCCTGCTCAAAATGGCCGACGACGGCGTCCCCCGCCTTGAGCTCCTGGCCGCGGTCCAGCGGACAGTGCTGGGGCTCGACGACGTGAGCACGGATCACGGCGACCTCCGCACACCGTCGGCCGACGCCGTCGTGCGTTTGCGGAACTGGCCGGACGTGCCGAGCGACGCCAGGAATGCTTTCAACGCCCATCTGGCCCTAATGGAAAGCCTCGGTGTGCGGGTGCCCGGCGACCTGCTCGACGCCTACAGCCAGGCAGTGGATGCCATCGCGGCAATGGACATTTCGGCCACCACGGAACCGGAGGACGTCAACCAGCTGATCATGACGGCGGCCGTCGGCATGCACCTCCACGGCCAGCTGGTTCTTAAACTGCTGGCACTCGCACAGGAGAGCCACGCGATCCGGCGTTATGAAGAGCACGCTTAAACGGCGATGCTCCCCCACCCGAAAGTGAGGGAGCATCGCGTGAAAACCTGCAGGAAGTGAGGACGCGTACGGTCAAAACCTGCAGGAAGTGAGGACGCGTCCGGTCAAAACCTGCAGGACGTGAGGACGCGTCCGGGGGTGGTTAGCGGTCGAGGTCACCGCGGATGAACGCCTCGACCTTTTCGCGGCCGAGGTCGTCGTTGAACTGCTCCGGCGGGGACTTCATGAAGTAGCTCGACGCGGAGATCAGCGGGCCGCCGATGCCGCGGTCGAGGCCGATCTTCGCCGCACGGATCGCGTCGATGATCACACCGGCCGAGTTCGGTGAGTCCCAGACCTCCAGCTTGTATTCCAAAGACACCGGCGCGTCACCGAAGTTCCGGCCCTCCAGCCGCACGAACGCCCACTTGCGGTCATCGAGCCACTGCACGTAGTCGGACGGGCCGATGTGGACATCCTTCGCGGCCAGCTCGGCCTCGACGTTGGAGGTCACGGCCTGGGTCTTGGAGATCTTCTTGGACTCCAGCCGGTCGCGCTCGAGCATGTTCTTGAAATCCATGTTGCCGCCCACGTTCAGCTGGTACGTGCGGTCCAGCGTCACACCGCGGTCCTCGAACAGCTTCGCCATGACACGGTGCGTGATGGTGGCACCGATCTGGCTCTTGATGTCATCGCCCACGATCGGCACACCCGCGGCGGTGAACTTGTCAGCCCATTCCTTGGTGCCGGCGATGAACACCGGCAGCGCGTTCACGAACGCCACACCGGCGTCGATCGCGGCCTGCGCGTAGAACTCCGCAGCTTCCTGGGAGCCGACCGGCAGGTAGCAGACCATGACATCGGCTTTGGCGTCCTTCAGGGCCTGGACGACGTCGACCGGCTCCTCGGTGGACTGCTCGATGGTCTCCAGGTAGTACCGGCCCAAACCGTCCAGGGTGGGCCCGCGCTGGACCGTCACACCGCTCGGCGGGACCTCGGCGAGCTTGATGGTGTTGTTCTCGGAGGCCAGGATCGCGTCGGCCAGGTCATGACCGACCTTCTTGCCGTCAACATCGAACGCGGCCACGAACTGCACATCGTTGACGTGGTACTTGCCGAACTCCACGTGCATCAGACCCGGAATCGTGGCCTGGGGGTCGGCATCCCGGTAGTAATGGACACCCTGGACCAGCGAAGCGGCACAGTTACCCACGCCGACGATAGCAACACGAATCGGATTTGAAGACACGGAACTCCTTTGAGAACAAACTTCATGTGCCCTGCGCGCGCCCGTACGTTGTTGTACGACGGCGTCTGACGGGCACCGCGCCACGCGGCGCGCTTATCAGTCTAACCAAACGCCGCCGGGGCCGGCTTTGTTCCCGCCCGCCCCGGCCGCTTGGTTACGCCGGCTTTTTGTCGTGCCGGGTTCAGACCCGCTGCGCCCAGAGGTTGATGTCGGATTCGACGGCGAACTCGTCGATCGCGGTCAGCTCGTCGCTGCTGAACCCAAGGTTGTTGATGGCGGCCAGGGTGTCCTCAAGCTGCCGGACGCTGGACGCCCCGACGAGAGCGGAGGTCACCGCGGAGCCCTTGGGCTGGTCGCGCAGGATCCAGGCGATGGCCATCTGCGCCAGCGACTGTCCGCGGCCGGCGGCGATGGCGTTGAGCCCGCGCACCCGGTCCAGTTTGTCCTCCGTCAACGAAGATTCCGATAGGAACCTGGCTTTGGCGGCACGGGAGTCGGCCGGGACGCCGTTGAGGTAACGGTCCGTCAGCATGCCCTGGGCCAGCGGGGAGAACGCGATGGAGCCGGCCCCCACCTGGTCCAGCGCCTCGTACAGATTGGGCGAGCCGTTCTCGGTCCAGCGGTTCAGCATGGAGTAGCTGGGCTGGTGGATGAGCAGCGGGGTGCCGAACTCCTTCAGGATGCGGGCGGCCTCGAGAGTCTGCTCCGGGGTGTAGGACGAGATGCCCGCGTACAGCGCCTTGCCGGAGCGCACGGCGTAGTCCAGCGCGCCCATGGTCTCTTCCAGCGGCGTCTCCGGGTCCGGGCGGTGGCTGTAGAAGATGTCCACGTAGTCCAGGCCCATCCGCTGCAGCGACTGGTCCAGGCTGGAGATCAGGTACTTCCGGGAGCCCCATTCGCCGTACGGGCCGGGCCACATGTAGTAACCGGCCTTGGTGGAGATGACCAGCTCGTCGCGGTAGGGCTTGAAGTCGTCCTGCAGGTGCCGGCCGAAGTTGGTCTCCGCGGAGCCGTCCGGCGGGCCGTAATTGTTGGCGAGGTCGAAGTGGTTGACGCCGAGATCGAAGGCGCGGCGCAGGATGGCGCGCTGTTCGTCGAAGCGCTTGTCGTCGCCGAAGTTGTGCCACAGGCCCAGCGAAATGGCCGGCAGTTTCAGGCCGCTGCGTCCGACGCGGCGGTACGGCATGGTGTCATAGCGGGTGTCCGAGGTCACATAAGTCATATGTTCCATCCTGCCAGCCGCAGCATGGCTGCAGGGCTGGCGTCCACCATCTGGTCACCGGCGGTGGACGCCGCCCCAGCAGTTCACTCAGTCACTGACGACGGCGGCGCTGAGCGGGCCGAGCTCCGCGCGCCCACCTTCCAGCCGGACGGCGTCGTCGGTGGCCAGCAGCAGTGCCGTCCCCGCACCCTGCAGGCTTACCGGCTGATCCGAGAAGTTGAGCAGCACCTGCACGCCGCCGCGCCGGAACCTCAGCCAGCGGGCGTCGTCGTCGAACTCCACCTGCGTGTCCTCGAAGCCCAGCTTGGTGAGGTCCGGCGTGGAGCGGCGCAGCGCGGTAAGCGAACGGTACAGCTCCAGCAGCCGGGCGTGATCGCCTTCGGCGGCCTCTGCCCAGTCCAGCTTGGACCGGCGGAACGTCTCGGGATCCTGGGGATCGGGCACGACGGCGGGATCCCACCCCATGCGCTCGAACTCCTTGATCCTGCCTTCCGCGGTGGCCTTGCCGAGGTCCGGCTCAGGGTGGGAGGTGAAGAACTGCCATGGCGTGCTGGCGCCGTACTCTTCGCCCATGAACAGCATGGGGGTGAAAGGCCCGGTGAGCGTCAGCACCGCGGCTAGCGCCAGGCTCCCGTACGGCAGGGTCTGCGAAAGCCGGTCCCCGGTGGCCCGGTTGCCGATCTGGTCGTGGTTCTGCGAGCAGACCACCAGGGCTGCCGGGTGAACCGCGCTGAAATTGATCGGCCTGCCGTGGTGGCGTTCCCGGAAGCTGGAGTAGCTGCCGTCGTGGAAGAAACCGTCCCTGAGCACCTTGGCGAGGGCGCCGAGGGAGTCGAAATCGCTGTAGTAGCCCGTGGTCTCGCCGGTGATGTTGACGTGGACGGCGTGGTGGAAGTCGTCGCTCCACTGCCCTTCCAGCCCGTACCCGTTGACGTCCCGCGGATACAGCAGCCGCGGGTTGTTGAGGTCGGATTCGGCAATGAGCGTCAGCGGCCGTCCCACCTCGGCGGAGATCTGGCTGGCCAGCGCCCCGAAATCCTCGAGGATGTGGACCGCGCGCTCGTCCTTCAGGGCATGGACGGCGTCCAGCCGCAGCCCGTCAACGCGGTAGTCGCGAAGCCACATGGCCAGGTTGTCCAGGATGAACCGGCGCACATGGTCGGAGCCGGGCCCGTCCAGGTTCACGGAGTCGCCCCACGTGTTGCCCTCGCCTTGCTTGAGGTAGGGCCCGAACCGCGGCAGGTAGTTCCCGCTGGGGCCGAGGTGGTTGTAGACCACGTCCTGGATCACGCCGAGACCTGCCGTGTGGGCGGCGTCGACGAACCGCTGGTACGCTTCCGGTCCGCCGTAGGCCTCATGGACGGCGAACCACTGCACGCCGTCGTAGCCCCAGTTGTGCGTGCCGTTGAACGCGTTCACGGGCAGCAGCTCGATGAAATCCACGCCGAGCCCGGCCAGGTAGTCCAGCTTGCCGGCGGCCGCATCCAGCGTCCCTTCCGGCGTGAACGTACCGAGGTGGAGCTCGTAGATCACCGCCCCCTGCAGTTCCCGGCCCTGCCAGCCGTCCTCCTGCCAGGTGTGCGCGGCGGGGTCGAAGGTGCGGGACAGTGCGTGGACGCCGTCGGGCTGGCGTCGGGTCCTGGGGTCCGGCAGCGGTGTTTCGTCGCCGTCCAGGAGGTACCCGTAGTCGACGTCGCCGTCAGCGGGTGCGTCGGCGGCGGTCCACCAGCCCTCGTCCTCGGGCCCGGTGCCGGGCCGGCGCTGCATGGCGTAGCGCTCCCCGCCGGCCAGCAGCGTCACGGATCCGGCTTCAGGGGCCCAGACGTCGAAGCGCTCGGGGCCCTGCACGGGCTTCGCGGCTTCTCGGGGGTATGTCGCCTGGCCTGTGTGCGTCATGACTTTCCTCCTGTCTGCGTCACTTCTGTGACGGGCACCAGCAGGGCCACGGGGTAGGTCCGGAAGATGTCTGTGATCTTCACGGTCCCCTGTCCGAAGCCGGCGCCGGTCAGTTCGTCCTTCATCGCGGTCTCAAGTTCGACGGCGGTGTCCCGCCAGCCGCCGTCGCGTTCCAGTCCGTAGGGCAGCCGGGTCGCGAGGGTCAGCGCACCCGGCGTTGCCGGGGTGCCTCGGTGGAACCCGAGCAGGTGCTCGGCAGCCGGGCCGCTGGCCTGGACCTGGCGGTAACCGGTGAACAGCTCGGGCCGGTCACGGCGCAGCCGCAACGCCCGCGAGGTCACCAGCAACTTGGTCCGCTCATCCGTGAATGACGGGGGCAGGTCGCCGGCATCAAGCTGCTCCAGCGCGGCACGCCGGTCATCGAAGCTGAACGGGCGCCGGTTGTCCGGGTCCGTCAGCGACCGGTCCCAGAACTCCGTGCCCTGGTACACGTCCGGGACACCGGGCATGGTGAGCTGCACAAGCTTCGCTGTGAGGGAATTCGAGGCGCCGTACGGCTCCAGGAGTTCCACCAGCGACTCGACTTCAGCCCGGACCGCAGGGTTGTCGAAGGCGGCATCGACGGCGGCGGCCAGCTTCTCCTCGAACGCAGGGTCCGGATCGGTCCAGTTGGTCGAGTTTCCGGCTTCGCGCGCGGCCTTCAGCGCATAGGACTGCAGGCGCTCCCGGCTGGCGGGCCAGGCACCGGCGATAGCCTGCCACAGCAGCGCGGACAGCGGGCCGTCCGGCAGCGGAGCCAGTTCGCGCAACCGCTTCAGCGATTTCTCCCATTCGCCGGCAACCTCGGAGATGACCGAAATCCGCGCCCGGGTGTCCTCGCTGCGTTTGGTGTCGTGCGTGCTGAGCGTGGTCATGGACAGCGGCAGCTCGGCCTGCCGGCGCGCCAGCCGTGCGTGGAACTCCTCGGGCTCCACGGCGAACTCGGTGGGGTCGGCGCCCACCTCCGTGAGGGTTCCCAGGCGGTTGTAGCGGAAGAACGCGGTGTCCTCCACGCCCTTGGCCATGACCATTCCCGAGGTCTGCTGGAAGCGCCGGGCAAGTTCCAGGTCGGTGTCCAGCAAAAGAGGCTGCAAAGCCTGGATGGCCTGGTCGAGTTCCGGCCGTCTGCGCGCCGCGAGCTCGCACGCCTCCTTCAGGACTTCCGCACCCTCCGGCAGGTATGTCCGGTAGACCGGGAAGGCGGCGATGATCTCGGCGATCGCGTCGGCTGCGGCATCGGCAGGGAGGCCTGCGTCACTAGGAACCAGCCGGGCTAGCCGCAGGATCTCGGAGTGGAGGATGCCGTCGGTGATCCGGCGCTTGGTTCCGCGGATCATGTCCTCGTAGTCAGCAGGCTCGCCACCGCGCAGGGAGGCATCGAGCCGGTCCAGAGCTTCCTGGCCGCTGCGGTCCACGAGAACCCGGTCCACGTCGGCGAGGGCGTCGTAGCCCGTGGTGCCCTCGCATTCGAAGCTGGCGGGCAGCTGCTCCCCCGGCTCGAGGATCTTTTCCACCAGCAGGTATGCCCCGCCAGTGGCTTCCCGGAGTCGCTTCAGGTAGCCCTCGGGGTCGGCGAGGCCGTCCGGATGGTCGATCCGCAGGCCGTCCGCGAGCCCCTCGCGGAACCAACGCACCACTTCCTGGTGTGCCTCGTCGAAGACGGCAGGGATCTCCACGCGGACGCCGGCGAGCGTGTTCACCGCGAAGAAGCGGCGGTAGTTCAGCTCGTTGTCCGCGCGCCGCCAGCCCATCAGTTCGTAGTGCTGCCGGGCGTGGACGTCGCGCGGGGAGTCGCCTTCCGTGTAGCTGCCGTCGGCCAGTGGGAAGCGGTGGTCGTAGTACCGGAGCTCCCCGTCCTTGATTTCGAGCCGGTCCAGGTCATCGTCGCTGCCGAGGATCGGGAGCCGGATGCGCCCCCCGCCGAGGTCCCAGTCGACGTCGAACGCTTCCGCATAACGGGACTGGCGCCCCTCCTTGAGCAGCGACCACCACCAGGGGTTTTGCACCGGCGTGGCGACGCCGACGTGGTTGGGCACGATGTCGATCAGCACGCCCATGCCGGCGGCGCGGGCCGCCTTGGAAACGGCCGCCAGGCCCTCCGGGCCGCCCCGTTCGGGGTCGACGGCGGAGGGGTCGGTGACGTCGTACCCGTGGTCAGAGCCCTGCTCGGCGGTCAGGACCGGAGAGAGATAGACCCAGTCGACGCCAAGCGAGTGCAGGTACGGCACGGTTTCGGCGGCGTCGAACAGCGTGAAGCCCTGCCGGATCTGCAGCCGGTATGTGGAAACTGGCGTTCTCATGCGTCCTCCCCTGCCGGCTTGACCGCCTTCAAGTGGCTGTTCCGCCGACCGGCAGGCTTTTGTGCCGGTTTCTCTGCAGACTGCTCCTCCGCGGCCGGTTCAGCCGCCGGTTCAGCAGCAGGCTCCGCCGCCGGTTCAACCGTAGGTTCAGCAGCAGACTCCGCAGCCGGTTCAACCGCAGGCTCCGCAGCGGGCTCCGCGGCCGGTTCAGGAGCAGGCTCCGCGGCCGGTTCAGCAGCAGGCTCCGCAGCAGGCTCGGCCGCGGAATCAGCAACCGGAGCAGCCGGCTGCTTCGTCTTGGCCGGATCCGGGACCGCGGGGGCCGTGAGCGCCGCGGTCTCAGCGGTGGCTGTCTGGGTCAGAGCCGCCAGCGAGGCAGCAACGGAGTGGTCGGGCTCCTCCTCCGGAGCGCTGTGGGCGCGGAGCACCACCAGGGACTTGGCGGCGACGGACAGCAGGCTGCCCGCGTCGGCCGGCTTGGAGTCGGCGCCTTCACCCGCTGTGTCGATGATGATGTCCCAGGCCGGTGCGTATTCGTCCGGCGGCAGGGTGAATTCGACGTCGCCGTCGTGGGCGTTGAAGTACAGCAGGAAGTTCACGTCGGTGATCCGGCGGCCGCGGTCGTCATGCCCCTGTATGCCATCACCGTTCAGGAACATGCCCACCGAGCGGCCGAAGCCGCTGTCCCAGTCCTCCGGGGACATGAGGTTGCCGTCAGGATCGAGCCATACGATGTCCGGCAGCCGCTCGCCTTCGCCTCGCCGGACGGGCCGGCCGTCGAAGAACCGGCTGCGCCGGAACGTGGGGTGCTTGGCGCGGAGCGAGTTGACGGCCGCGGTGAATTCGATGAGCGGCTGGTCCACGCTGTCCCAGTTGACCCAGGTCAGCTCCGAGTCCTGGCAGTACCCGTTGTTGTTGCCCTGCTGCGTCCGGCCCATTTCGTCGCCGTGCAGGATCATGGGCACGCCCTGTGACAGGAGCATGGTGGCGATGAAGTTGCGCTGCTGGCGCGCCCTTAGGGCCAGGACCTTGGGATCATCCGAGGGGCCCTCCGCTCCGCAGTTCCAGGAGCGGTTGTGCGACTCGCCGTCCTTGTTGTCCTCACCGTTGGCGTCGTTGTGCTTCTCGTTGTAGGACACCAGGTCACGCAGCGTGAAGCCGTCGTGCGCGGTGACGAAGTTGATGGACGCCACCGGGCGGCGGCCGGAGTGTTCGTAAAGGTCCGCCGAGCCGGTGATGCGTGATGCGAACTCGCCGAGCGTGGCAGGTTCGCCGCGCCAGAAGTCGCGCACGGTATCGCGGTACTTGCCGTTCCACTCTGTCCATTGCGGCGGGAAGTTGCCCACCTGGTAGCCGCCGGGCCCGACGTCCCACGGCTCTGCGATGAGCTTGACCTGGGACACCACGGGATCCTGCTGGATAAGTTCGAAGAACGTGGAGAGCCGGTCGACGTCGTAAAATTCACGGGCCAAAGCGGCGGCGAGGTCAAAGCGGAACCCGTCCACGTGCATCTCGGTGACCCAGTACCGCAGCGAGTCCATGAGCAGCTGCAGGGAGTGCGGCTGGCGGACGTTCAGGGTGTTGCCGGTGCCCGTGTAGTCCATGTAGTACTGCTTGTCGTCCTCCACCAGGCGGTAGTACGCCTCGTTGTCGATGCCCTTGAAGCTCAGGGTGGGGCCGAGGTGGTTGCCTTCGGCGGTGTGGTTGTAGACGACGTCGAGGATGACCTCGATGCCTGCCCGGTGCAGCGAACGGACCATCGCCTTGAAGTCCTGGACCTGCTGGCCGGTGTCGCCGGTGGAGCTGTAAGTGTTTTGCGGCGCGAAGAAGCCGATGGTGTTGTAGCCCCAGTAGTTACTCAGGCCCTTCTCCTGCAGCGTGCCGTCATTGACGAACTGGTGCACGGGCATGAGCTCGATCGCGGTGACGCCCAGCTTCTGCAGGTGGGAAATCACGGCCGGGTGTGCCACTCCGGCGTACGTGCCGCGCTGCTCCTCGGGAATCTCCGGGTGCAGCTCGGTGAGACCCTTAACGTGTGCCTCGTAGATGACCGACTTGTGGTACGGGATGCGCAGGTTCTGGTCGTTGTCCCAGTCGAAGAACGGGTTGATGACCACGCCCATCATCATGTGCGGCGCTGAATCGGCGTCGTTCTTGGATGAGGGGTCGCCCATGTTGTACGAGAACAGGGCGGGATCCCAGTCGATCTGGCCAGCGACAGCCTTGGCGTACGGGTCAAGAAGCAGCTTGTTGGCGTTAAAGCGCTGGCCGTTGTCCGGGTCGTAAGGACCGTGGACGCGGTAGCCGTACTTCTGCCCAGGCTGGATCTGGGGCAGGTAGCAGTGCCAAACGTAGCCGTCCACTTCGCGGAGCGTGACCCGGGTTTCGGTCCCCTCGTCGTCGAAGAGGCAGAGTTCCACCTTTTCCGCGTGCTCGCTGAACAATGCGAAGTTGGTTCCGGTGCCGTCAAACGTGGCTCCCAGCGGGTAAGCCGATCCGGGCCAGATTTCCATTCGTGCTCCTATACCTCGTCCAACACCGCGTCCGGCAGGTCTTCACGCACGACCTGCACGGAACTTGGTCTTACCGTAGCGGGTGGGTATGACTATTACTTGACCACCGTTAATTACTAAGCGTGCTGACTTTATCCCATATTTCGGGTAAGGCGTAACCAATCCGCCCCGCCGTCAGCGGGCCGCACGCTGCAGCCGACGCTCCGGCCATGCCGTGCAAGCTCGCCCCCATGGCCGCAATGGCCGCCCAGCGTTCGTCCGGATCGATGCCCATCCCCCGAAAGCGTCCGACGTCGGCTCCCACCTGGGCGAGCAACGCACCGATGATTCCGGCCAGCACATCACCGCTTCCGGCGGTGGCCAGCCAGGGCGTCCCTTCGGACTGGCTGTAGAAATCCTGGTACGGCGACGCCACCAGCGTGCTGGCGCCCTTCAGGAGCACGGTGGCCTCGGTCAGGCCGGCGGCGCGGCGCACGGCAGCGAGGGTGGAGGCCTCGACGGCCTCGCGGTCCAGGTCGGCGCCGAGGCGCTGCAGCAGGGTGGCCAGCTCCCCGGCGTGCGGCGTCAGCACCACCTGCGGGGCCAGCACGTCGGGCAGCACGGGCAGGGCGCCGGCGTCGGCCACGGTGGGCAGGCCGGAGTCGACGGCGTCGCGGACGCGCTGCATCTCTTCCTCGTCCTTGCCGTCCATCCCGGAGCCGACAAGCCACGCCTGGACGTGGGTTTCTGCCACGGTGCCGGTGCTGCAGACTACCTCGGGGCAACTGTGGCGGATGAGGTCCGCCACCTCCGGCGGTCCGACGTAGCGGACCATCCCGACGCCGGCGGCAAGCGCCCCGCGGCAGGCGAGCACGGCGGCACCGGGGTAGGCCGGGGATCCGGCCACCACCCCGAGGACTCCGCGCGAATACTTGTGGGCGCGCCTCGCCGGGCGAGGGAGCAGGACGGCCAGGTCGGCGGCTTCCAGGCGGCGCAGGGCGGGCCACGGGAGCGAGTCCTCGATTCCGATCGGGACCACCTCCACCCGGCCGGCAAAATCCGCTCCGGGATCCGCCAGAAGGCCTGCCTTGGCCCCGCCGAACGTGACGGTGATGTCGGCGGGCAGCACGGGCCCGGCGGCCTCGCCCGTGTCCGCATCCACTCCGCTGGGCACGTCGCACGCCACGACGAGGCCTCGGGTGCCGCCGGCAAGCTGTGACACGAGCGTTGCCGTCGCTCCCCGGAGTCCGCCCTGGGCGCCGGTTCCGAGCAGCGCGTCAATTACGACGTCGGCCCTGCCGGCTAGCGCTGCCAGCTCACCGGCGTTCGCTTCAGTAAGCGTAAGAACCCGCCCGCCGGCGCGCCGGAAGGCGGCCAGTCCGTCCGTGTGGGCGATCGCGGAGGCGAGCACCGCCGTCGTCCGCATTCCCCGACCTGCGAGGTGCGCGGCGGCGAAGAGGCCGTCGCCGCCGTTGTTGCCCTTGCCGGCCAGGACAACAACGCTGGAGCCGTACACGCGGCGTCCGCGGCGGCGCAGCTCCGCGATGGCGGCATTGGCCATGCCGCGGGCCGCCCGCTGCATGAGAACAGCGCCCATACCTGAATCCAGCAGGGGCTTTTCAGCCTCCCTGATCTGGGTTCCGGTATAGGCGCTGATCATGTGGTCAGTCCGTCCGGGGTCAGCCCTCGGCCAGGACGGTGGCCGTGGCGATGCCGCCGTCGTGGCTCATGGACAGGTGCCACCGTTTGACGCCCTTGGCATCGGCGACGGCGAGCACCGTTCCCTTGACCTGGACGGTGGGCCCGTTCTGGTCCAGCCCGATCCAGCAGTCCTGCCAGTTCATGCCGGCAGGCGCACCCAGGACCTTGGCTACGGCCTCCTTGGCGGCAAACCGCGCCGCCAAGGAACGGGTGTTCAGTTCCCGTTCGGCCGGCACGAACAGCCGGTCCCGGAGCCCGGGGGTGCGCTCCAGCTGCCGTCCGAAGCGCTCGATGTCCACTACGTCTACGCCGATGCCAACAATCATGGGCTTACTCTACTGTGACGCTCTTGGCCAGGTTGCGCGGCTGGTCCACGTCGTAGCCCTTGGCGGCGGCAAGTTCGCACGCGAAGATCTGCAGCGGAACGGTGGTCAGCAGCGGCATCAGCAGGGTCGGGGTTTCCGGGACGTAGAAGACGTGCTCGGCGTAGTCGCGAACCGCTTCGTCGCCTTCCTCGGCGATCACCAGGGTGCGGGCACCGCGGGCACGGATCTCCTGGATGTTGGAGACCACCTTGGAGTGCAGCGAATCGCGGCCGCGCGGTGACGGGACCACCACGAACACCGGCTGGCCCTCGTCGATCAGGGCGATCGGGCCGTGCTTGAGTTCACCGGCGGCGAAGCCCTCGGCGTGGATGTACGCGATTTCCTTCAGCTTCAGCGCGCCCTCGAGCGCCACCGGGTAGCCCACGTGGCGGCCCAGGAACAGCACGGACTTCTCGTCCTTCATGCTCCGGGCCAGCTCGCGCAGTTCCTCGGCGGAGTCCAGGATCTTCTGGATCTTCGCCGGGATCTTGCCCAGGTCAGCCAGCACGTCCTTGACCTGCCCGGAGAAGATGTTCCCGCGCAGCTGCGCCAGGTACAGCCCCAGCAGGTACGCCGCGGTGATCTGGGCCAGGAACGCCTTGGTGGAAGCCACCGCGATCTCCGGACCGGCGTGCGTGTACAGCACGGCGTCGGACTCACGCGGAATCGTCGAGCCGTTGGTGTTGCAGATGGACACCGTCTTGGCGCCCTGCTCGCGGGCGTACCGGACGGCCATCAGCGTGTCCATGGTCTCGCCGGACTGGCTGATGGAGACCACCAGGGTGTTCTCGGTGACGATCGGGTCGCGGTAACGGAACTCGTGCGCGAGCTCCACCTCGGTGGGGATCCGGCACCAGTTCTCGATCGCGTACTTGGCCACCAGGCCCGCGTACGCGGCGGTGCCGCAGGCCAGCACAATGATTTTGTCGACCTTCTTCAGCAGCTGCGGATCAATCCGCAGCTCATCCAGGGTCAGCTTCCCGTTCAGGTCCGAGCGTCCCAGCAGCGTCTGCGCCACGGCGTCGGGCTGGTCATGGATCTCCTTCTCCATGAACGAGGCGAAGCCGCCCTTCTCAGCAGAGGCCGGGTCCCAGTCAACGTGGTACTCCTTGCCCTCCGCCGGGGCGCCGAAGAAGTCGGTGATCTCCACCGTGTCAGCGGTGATCGTCACGATCTGGTCCTGGCCCAGTTCCACCGCACGGCGGGTGTAGTCAATGAACCCGGACACGTCCGAACCCAGGAAGTTCTCGCCCTCGCCCAGGCCCACCACCAGCGGGGAGTTCCGGCGCGCGGCCACCACGACGTCGGGCTGGTCAGCGTGCACCGCCAGGAGCGTGAACGCGCCCTCAAGCCGCTGGCAGGCCAGCTCCATGGCCCGGGTCAGGCCGCCGTCGGAGACGTCCCCGCCCAGCTTGTTCCGGAAAATGTCGCCCAGCAGCGCCGCGGCCACCTCGGTGTCCGTCTCCGAGGCGAAGACAACACCCTTGGCCAGCAGCTCCTGCTTCAGCTCAGCAAAGTTTTCAATGATGCCGTTGTGGATCACCGCAAGCTTCCCGCCATCAGACAGATGCGGGTGCGCGTTCTGATCCGTCGGGCCACCATGCGTGGCCCACCGCGTGTGCCCGATGCCGGTCAGCGAGTCCGGCAGCGGCCGCTCCTCCAGCTCGGCCAGCAGGTTGCTCAGCTTTCCGGACTTCTTCCGCGAGGAAATCTCCCCGTCAGCCACCACTGCGACACCGGCCGAGTCATAGCCCCGGTACTCCAGGCGGCGCAGCCCCTCAAGAACAACATCCAACGCGCCGTGCCCGGCATCAGCCCGGCCCGACGTACGGCCTACATAACCCACGATTCCACACATGGGTATAAGCCTAACCGGCTTTGCGGCGAACTCCTGCCCCGGCTGCGTCACGCTTCCCGTCGTCGACGGCGGGCGGTCAGCACGATCAGCAGTGCACTCATGAGGCTCAAGCCACCGGCCGCCACCGTCATCCAGAAGCCGCGGTCGGCGCTGTCGAGGGTCTCGGCCACGTACCCGGCCATCGGAACCGCATACCAGAGCTTTCCCTTAATCTGCCGGGCACGGACGGGGGCGGCGTCGTTGGCGTGGTTATTGTCGCCCTTCGTGATCAGCGTCCGTTCCCCCGCCAGAAGCGGGCCGAAGCCCACAATCCTGTGAGTCCTCACTTCGGAACGGTCCGGCGCGGGCTGGTAGGTGACGACGTCGCCGTAGTGCAGCTGGCTGAAGGCCACGGGCTTCACGACGAGGAAGGTGCCGGGCGGATACGTCGGAGCCATGGATTCGGTGTGCAGGGTGTAGGTCCGGGACCCGGTGGCCTGCGGAACTGCAACGAGGACAAGCGCTGCCAGGGCGATAACCAGGAGCACGCAGAAGTTTGCCCAGCGCCTGGCCGCGGCGAACCGCCTCTTGCGGCGTATCTGCAGGATGCGCGTGGCCGCTCCCCCGCCGCGCCTGCCACCGAAGTCGCGGCCCGTCAGCTGTGGCACCTGCGGTGGAACTGCCTTCCCCATGGTGGGACCCTTCAAGTATGCGTCGGTTCTCCCTTTTCACTGAACGGTCCCGCGCCCGGCTCAGGAATCGGTAACGCATAGGGTCAAGATTCACTCAAGAAAGGCCGCATTTCGCTCTCGGCGCCGGGCGGGGCAGAATCTCTAGGGTGACTTTGCAACGCAACGAAGCGAACGGAGAGGGTGTTTCCCCGTTCGTGGAGCTGGACCGGCAGACCTGGTCCCGCCTTTCGGCCCAGATGGAGCAGCCCCTTAATGAAGAGGACGTGCTGCGCCTTCGCGGCCTCGGTGACCCCCTGGACATCAGCGAGGTGCGCGAGGTCTACCTCCCGCTGTCCCGGCTGTTGCATCTGTACGTGGAAGCCGCCGGGCAGCTGCACGCCGCCACCACCACGTTCCTCGGTGAGAAGACCGAGCGCACCCCGTTCGTTATCGGCGTCGCCGGTTCCGTTGCTGTGGGCAAGTCCACCATCGCGCGTGTTCTCCGTGAGATGCTGCGGCGCTGGCCGGGCACGCCGAACGTGGAGCTCATCACCACCGACGGATTCCTTTACCCGCTGGCCGAACTCAAGCGCCGGCAGCTCCTTGACCGCAAGGGTTTCCCAGAGTCCTACGACCGCCGCGCGCTGCTGCGCTTCGTGAGCGAAATCAAGGGCGGCGCAGAAGAAGTGCGGGCGCCCTGGTATTCGCACGTCACCTACGACATCGTCCCCGGCAAGGAAGTGGTGGTCCGGCGTCCGGACGTACTCATTGTCGAGGGCCTGAACGTGCTGGCGCCGGCCCGTCCCCGGCACGACGGCCGCCAGGGGCTGGCGCTGAGCGACTTCTTCGATTTCTCCATCTACGTGGACGCCAAGACCTCGTACATCGAGGAATGGTATGTGGACCGGTTCCGGAAACTCCGTTCCACCGCCTTCGCGCAGCCGGAGTCCTACTTCCACCGCTACGCCACGCTGTCCGACTCCGAGGCCGAAGCGACGGCCCGCGACATCTGGAAGCGCATCAACGAACCGAACCTCGAAGAGAACGTGCTGCCCACCCGGGGGCGGGCCCAGCTGGTGCTCACCAAGGAAGCGGACCATTCCGTCCGCCGGATGCTGCTGAGAAAGGTCTAGCACGCATGTGCTACAACTGCTCGTCCGATCCCTCCGCCGAGGCCCGGTCCGGGAGTCGGCCCAGCCGCCGCGAGGTGGCGCGACTGCTGATGGCGGGTGCCGGCCTGTCTGCCTTGGCCGCCTGCACGCCTGCTCCGGCGCCGGAAGCTTCCGGAACCACTTCGGCCGCTTCGGGCACGGCGTCCCCGGCCGCTTCCGCCACTGGCACGTCGGCAGCGTCCGGTTCTGCGTCCGCCAGCAACTCGGCGGCGGCATCCGGCTCCGCGTCGCCATCGGCGACTTCTTCGGCATCGACCGGTGCCGCAAAGTCACCGTCAGCTTCGGCGACGCCGTCCACGACGGCGGCGGCAGCCCCGCCGTCGGCCGCCTCCCGCCTGCCCAAGCAGTACTCGCTCACCGCCCCCAGCAGCCCCTGGGTGATCGTCAACAAGCACCGCCCGCTCAAGCCGGCCAACTACGTCCCGGCCGATCTGGTCCAACCGCGCGTCGCCCTCGCCGTCACCGGCGAGGCGTCGCAGCTGAACCGTACGACGGCGGCTGCCGCAGAACGGATGTTCGCCGCCGCGGCGGCGGCCGGAGTCACCATGACGCTGGCGAGCGGCTACCGTTCCTACGCGACGCAGACCGTCACGTACAACGGGTGGGTGAGCTCGCAGGGACGGGCCGCGGCGGACACGGCCTCCGCGCGCCCGGGTTATTCCGAACACCAGACGGGCTGGGCGTTCGACATCGGCGACGGCGGCGGCGCCTGCAGCTTCCAGCCCTGCTTTGACGAGCAGCCGGCCGCCGTTTGGGCCAAGGCCAACGCGCACCGCTTCGGCTTCGTGGTGCGCTACCCGTTTATGCAGCACACCATCACCGGGTACTTCTACGAATCGTGGCACCTGCGGTACATCGGTGTGGAGGCGGCCATGGACATGCGCAAACGCGGCATCGCCACCCTGGAGCAGTATTTCGGCCTGGACGCCGCTCCCGGCTACCGCTGACGCCGCCTTCGCCCTATGGGCCGGTAAGCGTCCGTAAAGCCGGTGCGGTAGTGGTGCGGTAGTTTGGTTGGCATGCTTAGTGGATTCAAAAAGTTCATTCTCAAGGGAAACGTCATCGATCTGGCGGTGGCAGTGGTCATCGGATCGGCGTTCAGCGCCGTGGTGGATGCGCTGGTCAAGAGCGTGCTGATGCCGATGATCTCGATGCTGGTCGGAGAGCCGAACTTTGACGATTTCCTCGCGTTCGGCGACGTGCGGTTCGGTGTGCTGCTCACCGCCGTGGTCAACTTCCTGCTGGTTGCCTCGGCACTCTACTTCGTCATCGTCGCCCCAATGAACCGGCTGATCGAGCACCGCAACCGCAAGCTGGGCATCGGGCAGGACGCGAAGAAGGAAGCTGCCGAGGATCCACAGATCGCCCTGCTCAAGGAGATCCGCGACGCCCTGCAGGCCCAAAACCAGGCCGCGAAGTAGCGCCGGCCGCCCCGCGCCAAGCGCAGCGAAAGAGCAGCCCGCCTCCGACTGACCAATTCAGTCATGGAGGCGGGCTGCTTTTTGCTTTTCAGCGGCGCTTTTCGGGGCGGCGCGGAACTTAGTCGCCGACGAGTTCGAGGGCCAGCTGGGTCTTCACAACCTGGGCGAGACGCTCGGCGATGACATGGGCGGTCTGCTGATCGCCGGCTTCCACCATGACGCGCACCACGGGCTCCGTGCCGGAGGGGCGCAGGAGCACCCGGCCGGTGTCGCCCAGCTCGGCTTCGGCTGCAGCCACGGCTGCAGCCAGGGTTGCGTCGCCGCTGACCCGGCTCCGGTCCACGTCCTTCACGTTGACGAGGACCTGGGGCAGTTTGGTCATGACCGTCGCGAGTTCCTTGAGCGGGCGGCCGGTCAGGGCCACCTGCGCGGCCAACTGCAGGCCGGTCAGCACGCCATCGCCCGTGGTGGCGTAGTCGGCGAGGATCACGTGGCCGGACTGTTCGCCGCCCAGGTTGTAGCCGCCGTCGCGCATCTGCTCCAACACGTAGCGGTCCCCCACACCCGTTTCCTTGATGGCGATGCCGGCGTCGCGGAGGGCGATCTTGAGGCCGAGGTTACTCATCACAGTGGCCACGAGGACGTCGTCCTTGAGCTTGCCGGCCTTCTTCAGCGCGACGGCAAGGATGGCCATGATCTGGTCGCCGTCCACCTCGTTGCCCTCATGGTCCACGGCCAGGCAGCGGTCGGCGTCGCCGTCGTGGGCGATGCCGAGGTTGGCGCCGTGCTCTACGACGGCCGCCTTGAGCGGGCCGAGGTGCGTGGAGCCCACCCCTTCGTTGATGTTTAGGCCGTCCGGTTCGGCGCCAATCACAATCACGTCAGCGCCGGCATCCTTGAAGACCTGGGGGGAACAGCCGCTGGCGGCACCGTGTGCGCAGTCCAAGACCACTTTGATGCCATTGAGGTTGTGCGGGAGGGTTCCCAAGAGGTGGACGATGTACCGGTCCTCGGCGTCGGAGAAGCGCTGGATGCGGCCCACGTCCCCGCCCACGGGGCGGAAAGGCTCCTTGCCCATCTGGGCCTCGATGGCGTCCTCCACCTCATCGGGGAGCTTCTGGCCGCCGCGGGCGAAGAACTTGATCCCGTTGTCGGGAGCCGGATTGTGCGAGGCGGAGATCATGACGCCGAAGTCGGCCTTCAGGTCTGCCACGAGGTAGGCGGCGGCGGGAGTGGGCAGGACGCCGGCGTCGTAGACGTCGATGCCGGAGCTGGAAAGCCCGGCCTCAACGGCCGCGGCGATGAACTCGCCGCTTGCGCGGGGGTCCCTCGCCACCACGGCGCGGGGGCGTGCACCTTCGCTGGTGCGTTCATGGCCAAGCACGACGGCGGCGGCCTGGGCCAGCTGCAATGCGAGCTCGGCTGTCAGCAGGCCATTCGCCAAGCCCCGGACACCGTCTGTTCCAAATAATGTAGACATCGCGTCCAAGTTTAGACGATTCAGGGGCCCGCCCCTGCCTTGGACCCGGTCTGAACGGCGTCATCTGGCGGCGTCGGGGACGTTTTCCCTGTTCATCGGGGACCATGCCCCGTAACTCAGGTAACGGCAGAAGCCCGCCCCGCCAGATGGCGGAACGGGCTTCTGATCGAGGCGGAACGCCCCGGCAAGCGGATTTAGCGCTTGGAGTACTGCTGAGCCTTGCGTGCCTTCTTGAGACCGGCCTTCTTACGCTCGATGACGCGGGCGTCACGGGTCAGGTAGCCGGCCTTCTTCAGGGTGGCGCGGTTGTTCTCGACGTCGATCTCGTTCAGCGAACGGGCGATGCCGAGGCGCAGTGCCCCGGCCTGGCCGGAGGGGCCACCGCCGTGGATGCGGGCAATGACGTCGTAGGCGCCTTCGAGATCGAGGATCTTGAAGGGCTCGTTGACGTCCTGCTGGTGCAGCTTGTTCGGGAAGTAGTTATCCAGCTCGCGGCCGTTGATGGTCCACTTGCCGGAGCCCGGCACAACGCGGACGCGTGCAACGGCTTCCTTGCGGCGGCCAACAGCTGCGCCGGCAACGGTCAGTGCCGGGCGCTCCTTCTTCGGGGCGGCTTCGGTAGCGCCGCTTTCCGATGTGTAGCTGGTCAGGTTTTCCTCAGCCTCAACGGCTTCGGTGGTCTCTTCGTTCTGAGCCACGGTTCTCCTTGTATAGATAAGTTAGTTGGTGGCCAGGACTACTGGGCGACCTGGGAAATTTCGAAAGTCTTGGGCTGCTGGGCGGCGTGCGGGTGCTCTGCACCGCGGTAGACCTTCAGCTTGCCCAGCTGCTGGGCAGCGAGGGAATTCTTCGGGAGCATGCCCTTGATGGCCTTCTCAACGGCGCGGACCGGGTTGGATTCCAGCAGCTCCGCGTAGTTGACGGAGGTCAGGCCGCCCGGGTAACCGGAGTGGCGGTATGCGCGCTTCTGCTCCAGCTTGGCGCCGGTGAGGGCAACCTTTTCAGCGTTGATGATGATGACGAAGTCGCCCATGTCCATGTGGGGCGCGAAAGTGGCCTTGTGCTTGCCGCGCAGCAGGATTGCGGTCTGGCTGGCAAGACGACCAAGGACAACGTCGGTGGCGTCAATGACGTGCCACTGGCGGTTGATATCGCCGGGCTTCGGGGTGTACGTACGCACGGTGTTTGCCTCGTTCTTGTTCTGGCGTTCTTTTTTAGGTGTCACGTAAGGGTGTGCACCTACTATCTATGCGCTACCGGAACAGAGGTGAGGGCTCTATGAATCCAGTGGTCCTGGAGTCTCGAATGTGCCCGAGGAGTAGTTATCCTGCAACCGGATTCTCAGCGGGCACGCATCATCGAGATAGGACACGCACAACGACTACCAAGAATAGCGCCAACCGGAGGCCCGGGTCAAAATGGGGTATCCGGTGGCGGGGTCGTGGAGTTCTGCGCCAGCGCCCGGCCCTTCCACCCAGGAGTGCACGTGTCTTCAGCAGGTATCGCCGCCGGGCCGCTCTTCGCCGTGGTCATAGGTCTCCTTGGCATTTTACTGAGCCTGCTTGCTGAACACCTCATCACCCGAGCCCTCCCCCGCCTTGGTGGGATTCCGGGCGGGCGGACAAGAATTACGACGGCGGCACTCACCGGAATGCTCTTCGGCGCCCTTGCGCTGCGGCTTGGAATGGAGTGGACGCTGCCGGCTTACCTGTTGCTGGCTGTCCTGGGCGTGCAGCTGGCACGCATAGATGTGGCCCATCACCTGCTGCCAAATCCCCTCGTTCTCACACTGCTGGCGGCCGGCCTGGTACTCCTCTTTCTGGGCAGCTTCGCCACGGCAGAGTGGGCGGAACTGCTTCGCGCGGCCGCTGGGGCCGCCATCCTGTTCGTCATTTTCCTGATTCTGGCCCTGATTTCGCCAAACGGCATAGGCATGGGGGATGTCAAGCTCGCCGCCCCTGTGGGCCTCTACTTGGGGCACTTGGGCTGGAGCCAACTGTTCTACGGCGGAGCACTCGGCTTCGTTCTGGGCGGTATTTTATCCGTCGTTTTGATTAGGCTGAAACGCGCCAATATGGGTTCAGAAATTGCCTTTGGCCCCTCAATGCTGGCCGCGGCCCTTGGCACCGTTTTACTGACATCCTAAAGACGTGTATTCGCGGTGAAACGTTGAATTCCCTACAACAAACTTGATGATTTCTTGAGTTTCCAAGTAGCCGCGTGCTTGCAATTTTCCTAGTATGAGTACCCGCATGGGGGGAACACTTATTTCCGCGGGGGGAAAGTCGGGTAGAACTACGCATTGTTGCCGCACTGCTTTCCGGTGGATTCTTTAGCTATCGAAGCGCCAGCCCTTTCGCGGTACGGGGGAGGCTGGAATTCGAAAGCATTTATTCCATCGAACTTAAGGAAAAAACAATGTCTACTCTCATGGTCTCGGTTCTTGCCTTCGTTTCCGGAATCAAGGACCGGTTGGCATCAGAAAAAGGTGCAACGGCAACCGAATACTCGCTGCTTGTGGCATTTATCGCGTTCCTCATCATTGGCGGCGTCGGTGTCTTCGGCGGCGCACTCGACACCTGGTTCCGTAATCTCGCCACTGAGGTTGGCGGCTGGACTGTCCCCGCCTAATGAGCTGACGAGACAGCACCTCCCCGAAAAATCGGTGCGCCGCGTGTCATAGCGGGACCCGCGGCGCACCGTCCCCAATTCAGCTGTACCGACTCGCGGAGGGTCCAGTGGTACGCAGCACGTCAGGCTCCACTAACGGAGCGCGCGCCTGGAAGGAACGGGGCGCGGTTGCCGTCGAGTTCGCCTTGGTCGCACCCATTCTCTTGGCACTGGTGGCGGGCATCGTCGAATTTTCCCATGCCTACAACCTGCAGATTTCCGTCACTCAAGCTGCCCGGGAGGCTGCCAGGGAGATGGCCATCGAGGACGATCAGGGCGCAGCAGCCGTTGCCGCAACCGCCGGCGCACCCGGTCTGACCGGCGCGGATTTTGAGTACGCCTTCTCCCCCGGGTCTTGCACGGCCGGCGAGAACATGACCGTCACCATCACCTACCCCGCTCCAACACTGACGGGCATCTTCGGCAGCACCGTGACGGTCACCGGAACAGGAGCTATGCGATGCGAAGGCTAGAGCCTAGACAACAGGATGGCGAACGGGGCGCAGCCGGCGTTCTGGTAGCCGTCATGATGCTCGCCCTCATCGGGGCCGGCGCCCTGGCCGTGGACGTTGGCCAGATCTATTCCGAGCGGGCGCAGCTCCAGAACGGAGCGGACGCCAGCGCCCTGGGGGTTGCCCAAGCCTGCCACAAGACAGGCTGCACTCAGGCGGAGGCCCAAGCATTCGCCGACGCACTGGCCTCCGGAAACGCCAACGACGGCGACGCGAACGTCTCCGAAGTTGACCTGTCGGTGCCGGACGAGGTGACGGTCCGCACCACTACGAAGAACGGCAGCAGCAGCGTGCTCGCCAAGCTTTTCGCCAGCGCCCTAAACGCACCGGCGGTCAGCGTGGGCGCGCATGCCACTGCGTCAATCGAGGTACCTGGATCGGGAGGGGGCTTCCCGCTGGCCCTGTCCGAATGCCAGTACGACCTCACCGAGGCGGTGGAAACGGGCGTCCTTCAACAGATCCGGTACAAGCCCGGAATGTCTGACTGCACTTCGACGTCCGGGCACACAATTCCCGGCGGGTTCGGCTGGTTGGATCAGAACGGCGGTCCGTGCCGGGCCACCACCGATGTTGAAGATAACGCCGCCTATGATCCGGGCGCGGATTACCCCAGCAAGCCGGCTGAAAACTGCGATTCGGTCCTCCAGGGCTGGATCAACACCATCCAGGCCGGCGACGAAGTACTCGGCATTTTCCCGGTGTTCGACAATGCCGGCAAGGACAAGGGAAAAGGCTGGTTCCACATCAGGGGCTACGCCACGTTTCAAATGGTCGGCTGGAAGTTTGGCGGCGGCTCAAGCGGCCCGCGGACATACAACAATTCTCCCTCTCCGGCTACTGCCTGTGTGGATCCTTGCCGGGCCATTATCGGCAAATTCAAGAAATTCGAGTCCATTGATGCATTCGAAGGAAGCTCGGGCTCCGGAGACGACCTGGGAACCGTCTTCATTCGCCTCACTAACTAATCACTCTGCTAGGGGGATAAAATGAAAACTCGTCTTGTGGGAGGAATTGCCGCTTTATTAGTGGCAATTATTGGAACCATCCTGCTGGTTAATTATGTGCAGAATGCGGATAAACGCGCCCTCGCGGACACGGAAACCGAATCTGTCTACGTCGTGGAGAAAACCATCGCGGCCGGCACCGGGATCAATAAGGCGGCAGGCGCCGTCGTCCGGAAAGAAGTACCCAAACTGGCCGTGGCTGTGGGAGCCGTGACGGACCTGAACCAGGTTGGCCAAAAGGTTGCCGCCGTGGACCTGATGCCCGGCGAGCAGCTCCTCACCACTCGCATGGTGGAGGCCGATGCCCTCCTGGGACCCACCCGCGTGCAGGTTCCCACCGGCATGCAGGAGATCACGCTCAAGCTGCCAATCGAACGCGTTGTGGGCGGCACGCTTACTGCAGGAGACACCGTGGGTGTCTTCCTCTCTGTGGAAGACTCCGCGGCGAAGGCCAGCGGAACGCAGCTGACCTTCCATAAGGTGCTGGTCACGGCGGCGCAGTTCAGCAACGGCAGCACAGCTACGTCCCAAGAGACCACGGCCGAGGAGGATTCAACGAAGGGCGCCCTCAACTCAAAGAAGTCCACATCGTCGAATGGCACCTATCTCATCACCCTGGCCCGCAACTCCGCCGACGCCGAGAAGATCGTTTTCGCCACAGAATTCGGAAGCGTCTACCTTTCCAAGGAGCCGGCGACCGCGGTGGAGAACAGCTCGGGCGTAGTGAACACCGGACGGCTGTTCCGATGAGCCGCTTTGTCCTCATCACCCCGAACGCCGACTTCGAGCGCCGCATCCAGCTGGCGGTGTCCGGGATGCACGGCTCGCTGCGGGTGTTTCAGGCGGACTACCTCCCGGAAAGCCCGCAGGACTTCCTGCGGCAGCTTGTGGGCGAACCTCCCGAGGTACTGATCCTCGGACCCGGCCTGCCGGTTGATGACTCCCTGAAACTGGCATCCGTCATGGATCTGCAGTATCCCGAAATCAGCGTTGTCCTGGTGGTGCCTGAAACTAAGGAAGTAGTCCTCCAGGCAATGCGTTCTGGGGTCCGCGACCTGCTCGATCCGGCCGCGGACCCTGACGCTATCCGTGTCCTGCTGGAGCGGGCAAGCCTCGCGGCGGCAGGCCGTCGTCGTGGTTTGGCCCCTGGGGCGTCAGAGCACGCCGACCACGGCGAGGGCGGGCGGGTCATCGCTGTCATGTCCCCTAAAGGCGGGGTGGGCAAGACCACTGTGGCAACCAACCTCGCCGTCGGCCTTGGCAAGTCCGCGCCGATGAGCGTGGTGATCGTGGATCTGGACCTGCAGTTCGGCGATGTTGCCAGCGGGCTGATGCTGGACCCGGAACACACCATTACCGACGCCGTGGTGGGCGCGGCCAGCCAAGACTCAATGGTCCTCAAGACCTACTTGACCGTCCACCCCGCCGGCATCTATGCCCTGTGTGCCCCCAGGAATCCGATCGAGATGGACAGGATTTCCGGTGAACAGGTCACTCATCTGCTTAACCAGCTGCGCGAGGAATTCCACTACATCGTGGTGGACACCGCCCCGGGGCTGGGTGAGCACGTTCTGGCGACGCTGGAACAGGCCACGGACGCCGTCTGGATCTGCGGCATGGATATTCCCAGCATTCGGGGCCTCAGGACGGGGTTCCAGATCCTGGCCGAGCTCGGACTCCTCCCGGAGAAGCGGCACGTCGTTCTGAACATGACGGACCGTCGTGCTGGACTCACCCTGCAGGACATCGAGGCCACTATCGGCGCCCCTGTCGATGTGGCGCTCCCCCGTTCCAGGACCCTGCCCTTCTCCACCAACAAGGGAGTGCCCATTCTGCAGGACGGCAGCCGGGATTCGGCCGGCAAGGGGCTCCGCCAGCTGGTGGAGCGCTTCAAACCGGACTGGGAAGAAAGACCTCACAAGAAGCTACACAGAAGGGCGGTAGTCCAGTGAACCTCACAGACCGGTTCCACAACCTCCGGGGCGAGGCCAGACCCGACCCCGGGAAGCCAGAGACCACCGACGTCTTCAAGCCCAAGCCGGCAGCCACAACGCTCGGCAGGAAGCACGAGGAGCAGGCGGCGGGCTCGGCGGCGAGCGCCACCGCAGCTTTGGAGATGCCAGCCGCTGCTTCCGTTGCCAGCGAAGCCCTGAACGCGCTGAAGGAACGGGCCACCCAGACGCTCTTTGAACGGCTGGGTTCTCGGCTCACCGACTCCGCCCTCGAGGACGAGGAGCTGCACCAGTTTGTCCGCGATGAACTGAAGATCGTCGTCGATGAGGAGCAGGTTCCGCTGTCGGGTCCCGAACGGCAGCGGCTCATCCGGGACATCATCGACGACGTCCTGGGCCACGGCCCCATCCAGCGGTTTCTCGATGACCCGTCAATCACCGAGGTTATGGTGAACCGCTATGACCAGGTCTACGTGGAACGGCAGGGCCGCATCCTTCCCACGGACACCAAGTTCAGCTCGGATGACGCGCTTCGCCGGGTGATCGACCGGATCGTGTCCAAGGTGGGCCGCCGTATTGATGAGTCCTCCCCGCTTGTGGATGCGCGGCTCGCGGACGGCTCTCGCGTCAATGCCATAATTCCGCCGTTGGCCGTCAGTGGGCCGGCTCTGACCATCCGGAAGTTCGGCCGGGACGCGCTGACGGTCCATGACCTAGTGTCCTTGGGAAGCCTCTCCCCCGAGATGGCAGAGCTCCTGAACGCCTGCGTCGTGGCCCGGATGAACATCATCGTTTCCGGCGGCACCGGCACCGGCAAGACCACCCTCCTGAATGTGCTTTCGGGCTTCATCCCGCCGGAGGACAGGATCGTGACCATCGAAGACGCCGTTGAACTTCAGCTCCAGCAGGATCACGTCATCCGGCTGGAAAGCCGTCCGCAGAACATCGAGGGCAAAGGTGAGGTGTCCATTAGGGACCTGGTCCGGAACTCGCTGCGTATGCGACCGGACAGGATTGTGGTGGGTGAGGTCCGTGGCGGCGAATGCCTCGACATGCTGCAGGCCATGAACACCGGCCACGACGGTTCCATCTCCACCGTGCACGCCAACTCGCCGCGAGACGCCATCGCCCGCCTTGAAACGCTGGTGCTGATGGCCGGAATGGACCTTCCGCTCCGGGCAGTGCGCGAACAGCTGGCCTCTGCGGTCAACCTGATCGTTCACATCACCAGGATGCGTGACGGCTCCCGCCGCGTCACCCATGTCACGGAGGTGCAGGGCATGGAGGGCGACATTGTCACCCTCCAGGACGCCTTCGTGTTCGACTACTCGGCTGGCATGGACGCCAACGGCCGCTTCTTGGGGAAGCCGGTGCCGACGGGAGTCCGGCCACGGTTTGCGGAGCGTTTCGCCGAGCTCGGCATCGAGATCTCGCCTGCCGTATTCGGGGCATCCCTCCCCGGCGTTGCACCGGCAAGGGGGCGGTGACGGTGCCAGGCGACTCCGGCGTTTTCGTGGTGGCGCTGGTACTGCTGTACCTCGCGATCTTCCTGGTCTTCGGCGTGGCCCTCAGGCCAAATTCGGGCATTCCGCTGTCCCGCCGCCGGCCCGACGTCCCCGCCCAGACCTCATTGCTGACCAGGCTGACCGACCAGGCCGTGGGGGTGCTGAACAAGGGCCTCACGAAGCGCGGGCCTGGCCTACTTACCCAGGAGCGGCTTGATGAGTGCGGCCTCAAGAGGGAACCCGGCGATTACTTGATCATGGCGGGGATCATTACCCTGACCGCCGCCGTAGTCGGTTTCTTCCTTGGCGGCCTTTTCGCCGCTGTCCTCTTCGCTCTGCTATCCCCGCTGGGACTGCACCTGCTGCTAAACGCCGTAGCGGGGCGCCGCCGTCGGCAGTTTGACCAGCAGGTGCCGGATACGCTGCAGATGTTCTCCGGCGGCCTGAGGGCCGGGCACAGCCTGCTTCGGGCCGTGGATGCGGCCGGGCAGGAAAGCCAGCCGCCGATGTCCGAGGAGCTCAGCAGGATCGTTAACGAGACTCGGATCGGCCGAGACCTCGGCGATTCCCTGGCCGACGTCGCCAAGCGGACCCAAAGCGAAGACTTCCTTTCCATCTCGCAAGCCATCGAAATTCACCGAGAGGTGGGCGGCGACCTGGCCGAGGTGCTCGACCATCTGGGCGACACGGTTCGGGACCGCAACCAGGTGCGCGGGCAGATCCGGGCCCTGAGCGCTGAAGGCCGGATGTCCGCCGTCGTTCTGATGGCCTTGCCGGTGGTGATGTTCATTGGACTCACGTTGTTCAACGAGATGTATTCCCGTGTCTTCATCGGCACCCTGCCGGGCTACGCGATGATCACCGCTGCAGTAGTGCTGCTCACCGCCGGCGGATTCTGGCTCAGCCGGATCATCAAACCCAAGTTTTAGAAAGAAGGTGGTCATCATGCAGCCTGTGGCTTATGCAGCGATTCTGGCAGTGATCGCACCCGTGACTGTCGTGACGTGGTTTGTCTTCACGGGCGACCGGGCGGGGCTCCGCAACATCCAGGCAAACCTCGGCCGTATGTCCAAAGCCAAGGGTCCTGCGCTCAGCGTCAACGAGAAACTGATGTTGGCCAGCCATGGCATCATGCCGAAGGGCTATGCCGCGTGGCTGGACCAGCAACTCGCGGGTGCTGGCCGGCCCAAGGACTGGCCGCTGGCCCGCCTCATCATGGCCAAGCCATTGCTTGCCTTCGCGGGCGCCGTCCCCGGGTACCTATTCGTTGCCGGCGGCCCGTCAGCCCAGCGGTTCCTGATTCTGCTTGGCATCACGGCCCTTTGCTACTTCACCCCGGACCTTCTAGTACGCAACCGAGCGCAGAAGCGGCGGGAGGCTATCCGGCTGGAGCTGCCGGTCGCTCTGGACCACATGCTGATCTCAGTCCAGGCCGGCCTCGGGTTTGAGGCGGCGATGGGACGCGCCGGCACCAGCGGCAGCGGCCCAATGGCCGAGGAGCTGATCCGCACGCTCCAGGACATCCAGGTGGGGCGGTCGCGGAAGGACGCCTACCTGGCGATGGCAGAGCGCGTGGATGTGCCGGACGTCCGCAGCTTCATCCGGGCCGTGGTCCAGGCTGACGCGTACGGCGTTGCCATCGCCGGCGTCCTCAAGACCCAGGCCGAGGACATGCGAATCAAGCGGAAGCAGCGCGCCGAGGAGCACGCCATGAAGATGCCGGTGAAGATGCTGTTCCCGCTCATCTTCTTCATCCTGCCCACCCTGTTCATCGTGGTCCTGGGTCCCACGGTGATGAGCATTATTTCGATGTTCGCTGGGTAAGTTTTTCGCTTTTGGCAGGACCCTTCGGTTCGTGGAACCGAAGGGTCCCTTCTGCTGTCCTCATAGAGGACTAAAACGCTTAAAGGTTCAAGGTTTGCGCAAGGCAACCGCAGGAAACGCGCAGTGTGCCAAAGGTTGGCTCAGGATGTGGCAAGAAACCGACTTGAGGCGGAATTCGGTTGCTAGCTTTTTACCAGAGCTGGTGATGGACCAGCTTTCCAACACTCGCTCAGGAGTAAAAAATGCTTGCTTTCTTCACTAACGCTGCCGCCCGCGTCCGTCGCGACGAAAAGGGCGCAACCGCCGTTGAATACGGCATCATGGTCGCCCTTATCGCAGTTGTCATCATCGCTGCTGTCACCCTGCTCGGTGGAGGCATGAAGGACACCTTCACGCAGGCCCAGTGCTCCGTTACGACCGGCAAGACCTTCACCCCCGCTGTTGCCGCAACCGGCGCCCCGGGAGCGGCTGGCTCCGTAGCGGCTGCCGCGGCCAAGTGCGAATAATATAGCGGCCCAGCCAAGTTCGCGGCGGGTTTATTCCCAGCGCCGGGTGGTAGACGACCAAGATAATCTGCCACCCGGCGTCGTATATCCGCACTCGATGAAAAGCCAGGACGCCGTCCTCATCCTCATGAAAGGCATCGCATGTCCAGAGGATCCGACCGCGGCGCCGTAGCGGTCGAGTTTGCGCTTTTAGCTCCAGTCTTGATCATGCTCCTCCTCGGCATCATGGAATTCGGTCGCGCTTACAACACACAAATCACACTGTCCAACGCCGCACGTGAAGGTGCTCGCGTGATGGCAATTGACAACAAGCAAGCTGATGCCGAAGCGGCGGCCACGAGGGCATCAGCGGGACTTGGCCCCTTGACTATGAAGTTCAGCACCTACCCGACCGCATCTACGCCAGCGAACTGTTCGTCAGGCAGTCAGGTCACGCTCGTCGTCACTTATTCACTGAATACCATTACCGGCATTTCCGGACCGTTTGCCATGCAGGGAAAAGGGACAATGCTGTGCGGCGGATAGCGGCGGCGGGCGACAAGGAGCGCGGCGCAATTGCTGTGATCGTCGCCTTGCTAATGGTGGTGTTACTTGGCTTTGCCGCCATCGCCATAGATGTGGCCAAGCTCTACTCTGAACGGGCGCAACTTCAGAATAGCGCGGACGCCGTGGCATTGGCCGTGGCCCGCAATTGCGCTGTTCCCTCGCCCACGAATGCGTGCGCAGACATCACGGGCAATGTCCGGCGACTGGCCAATGAAAATGCAGTGGACGGTCAGAGCACGGTAGTAGACCCGGTTGGCCTGGATATCAGCAAGCGCCGCGTAAGTGCCACAACGATGGCGAAGGAAAACCGCAGCGC
Source organism: Arthrobacter sp. UC242_113 (assembly GCF_044054585.1). Lineage (NCBI taxonomy): Bacteria > Bacillati > Actinomycetota > Actinomycetes > Micrococcales > Micrococcaceae > Arthrobacter > Arthrobacter sp. UC242_113. The sequence continues at coordinate 2,367,229 of NZ_CP171968.1, forward strand.
TCCGAACACGGTCTCCCTCTTTTTCGCCCGAGCCCTTGGCTTTGATAGCGCGCAAGTTTCCGCCACATCAACGGTTACTTGGGGCAGCCCCTCCGCAGGGACGACGCCGTTTCCTCTCGCTTTTTCCGTTTGCCAGGTTTCCACGACTCTGGAAAAGGGCGCCCAGCTATTAGAAGCCCATAACCCGAACGACAACAACGACAAGGGAAGTCCGGATTGCATTTATGCAAACAATCCCGTGCCAGGAGGATTCAACTGGACGCGCGAAGCAGCAGGAGTCTGCGGCAGCAGTATCGATCTCAGCGTCAGCCGTAGCTACAGCGAAACCGGGAACGATGCCCCTGATAATTGTGCAACCACTCTCAAGAGCTGGGCTCAATCCATCAACGATAAGAAGGACGTCGTCGTGCTTTTGCCCGTTTTTGATAGTGCAAGCGGCACAGGATCTTCTGCTACCTACCACCTAGCAGCTTTCGCGGCCTTCAAAGTTCAGGGCTGGAAGTTCAGCGGCGGGACGGGTCTTCCTTTCGTTTTCCAAAATACCTCCTCTAGTGCGGGGTCGAATTGCACGGGGAGCTGCCGAGGCATCATTGGAAGCTTCATTCGATACGTCTCCTTGGGAGACGGTTACACGCTTGGTCCCGTCAGTTCCTTCGGTGCCACCGTCGTGGAATTAACCAGCTAGTCCGCTTCAGTAATGCAGTTCAGTGCACCATAAATTCCAGGAGCAGTTCGTGAAGTCTCGGTTGTTGGCAGGCGCAGCAGCGGTCGTCCTCGCCCTCGTTGGCGCTTTTCTCGTCATGACTTACGCGCAGGGCGCAGACCAGCGGGCCGTTAAGGACCTTCAACCCACGGACGTTCTTGTCGTCAAGCAGGCAATTCCTGCAGGGACCCCCGTCGAGTCCATGACCGCTTCCCTCGCAACTGAGCAGGTGCCTGCATCTGCCGTCACGGGGTCCTCGCTCCAATCGTTGGAGTCGTCCAAGGGCAAGGTTGCAGCTGTGGACCTAGTACCCGGAGAGCAACTGGTTTCCGAACGACTCGTTGCACCTGAGGACGTGAAAGCCGCAGGCTCTGTACAGATCCCGGCTGGTCTCCAGGAGGTTTCCTTCCAGCTTGATCCCGTCCGGGTCGTTGGTGGACGGCTCGCTCCTGGCGATCACGTGGGCGTCTTCGTCAACCTCGACAAGGGCGGCGTGGAAGACAAGATTGATGAAGAAACCACCAAGCTGACAGTGCGCAAGGCGTTGGTAACGGCCGTCCAGCGCGCACCCGAGCCGGCGACCACCGCTCAGCCCTCGCCCACCGCGAGCGCGGATCCAAACGCTGCTGATCCGCAGGACACCACTCTCCCTACGGGAAACCTCATGCTGACTGTCGCCGTCACTGATGTGGACGCCGCAAAGATTGTCTTCGCTGCCGAATACGCCAAGATGTGGCTCAGCAAGGAGCCTACCAATGCCAAGGACAGCGGTCCCCGGATCATCCAGCGGAGTGAGGTATACAAGTGAGCCGGTTCGTCCTGATCACCCCCAACGCGGACTTTGACAGCCGCTTGCGGCAGGCTGTGGCCGGCGGACTCCAGGGCGGCGTTCAGACCTTCCTCACCAATATCCTGCCTGCAGGACCCTACGACCTGTTCGCCCAGCTGAACCAGGAACAGCCCGAGGTCCTTATTCTCGGCCCGGACCTTGCCATCGAAGAGGCCCTCCGCCTGGCGACCGTGCTGGATGTACAGGTTCCCAACCTGATGGTGCTTCTGGTCGCCGAACCCGACCCTACGCTGATCCTGCAAGCCATGCGGGCCGGCGTCCGAGATGTCCTCAGCCCCTCCGCTGATCCCGCCAACCTGAGGGTGCTGCTGGAACGCGCCTGCCAGTCCTTCGCCAACCGGCACCGGGGAGAACAGCAGGACCCCGTGGAAAGCGGCAAGGGCACGGTCATCGGCGTTTTCTCCCCCAAGGGTGGGGTGGGCAAGACGACCATTGCCACCAACCTCGCTGTTGGCCTGGGCCAACTGGCCCCTATGAGCGTGGTGCTTGTAGACCTGGACCTGCAGTTCGGTGATGTGGCATCGGGCCTGTACCTGAACCCGGAACACACGATCACCGATGCCGTCTCGCCGGCCGCCAGCCAGGACACCCTGGTGCTGAAGGCCTTTCTCACAGTTCACCCTGCTAGCATCTACGCTCTGTGTGCGCCCGTCAGCCCTGTTGAGGCGGACTACATCACCCCGGACCAGATCACGCGCCTGCTCGAACAGTTGGCGGAGGAGTTCCAGTACGTCGTCGTCGACACCGCTCCCGGTCTGCCCGAAATCGGGCTTGCCGCCATGGAGGCCTGCACCGACGTGGTCTGGGTAAGCGCGATGGATATCCCCAGCGTTCGTGGCCTCCGATCAGGTATGGACATCCTGCGCCAACTGGAGATTCTGCCCGAAGGCCGGCACGTGGTGCTGAACATGGCTGACTCAAAGTGTGGCCTCACCGTGCAAGACATCGAGTCCACCATTGGAGCTCCGGTGGACGTTAGCGTTCCCCGTTCCCGCGCCGTGGCTCTTTCGACCAACCGCGGCATTCCCGTGCTACTGGATGCCAAAAAGGATCCCGCAGCCAAGGGTCTCAGTCAGCTGGTGCACCGTCTTGGTCCCGCGAGTGGAAACAAACAGGCACGGAGCAGCCACCGCCGGGTGGTGGTCTAAATGAAGCTTTCGGAGCGCATCCAGGCTGCGCAGCTCAGGTCTGAAGTTCCCGGTGCCCCGCTGCACATTCAACCTGCGCCGACGCATGCTCCGGCTGCAGTGATGCACATCTCGGCTGCTCAGGCTGCAGCACACGCTGCGCCTGCACCGGCTGCCCAACTGCAGATCCAGCCAGCAACCGCGATAGGGAGCACCGCGCCTAGGCAAATCTCCGGCGTGTCCGCCTACCAAACGCGCGCAGCGCGGCGGGCAGCCGAGGCAGCGGCAGCCCAGGCGGCCTATCAGACGCCAGTTGCCTCCCCCGCGGCCATCGTGCCGCCTGCCTCGGCTGCACCGGTTCCCGCCGCGACGGCGGAGTCCGTCGAGTCCGCTCAGACCACTCCCGTCGCCGCGCCCCAGGTCCGCAGGCGGGCGGCACAGTCCTTTCCGGTTCAGCCGTCGGTCGCAGCACACAAGACGCAGCAGCCAGTCGATGTCTTTGCTGCCCTTAAGCAGCGTGCCGCCACCGCGCTGTTTGAACGCATGGGGGCGCGGTTCAACGACTCAACGCTCACCGAGCAGGAACTCCGTGGGACCGCCCGCGAGGAGCTCATCCGCATCATCGACGCCGAGCAGGTGCCGCTGACGCCGGACGAGCGGACGCGTTTGGTGGCGGACGTTGCTGACGACGTGCTCGGCTACGGCCCGCTCCAGCGGCTCCTTGATGATCCTGCGGTCACCGAAATCATGGTTAACCGGATGGACCAGATCTACGTGGAGCGCAAGGGAACGCTGACGCTGACTGACTCGCGGTTCAGCTCGGAGGAACACCTGCGGAAGGTCATTGAACGCATCGTGTCCAAGGTGGGCCGCCGCATCGATGAGTCGTCGCCACTGGTCGACGCGCGTCTGGAGGACGGCTCACGTGTCAACGCTGTGATCCCTCCGCTCGCCGTCGGCGGCTCCTCGCTGACCATCCGTAAATTCAGCAAGGTGCCGCTCACGGTCCAGAACCTGATCGACTTCGGAACTCTCACACCGGAGATGGCAGAGCTGCTCAATGCCTGCGTCAAGGCCAAGCTCAACATCATCGTTTCCGGCGGTACCGGTACCGGCAAGACGACGCTGCTCAACGTCTTGTCTTCCTTTCTTCCGGCCGACGAGCGCATCGTGACCATCGAGGACGCGGTGGAGCTCCAGATCCAGCAGGACCATGTGGTCCGGCTGGAAAGCCGTCCTCCGAATACTGAAGGCAAGGGTGAAGTGACCATCCGCGAACTGCTCCGGAACTCGCTGCGTATGCGCCCGGACCGGATTGTGGTGGGCGAGGTCCGTGGAGGGGAGTCCCTGGACATGCTCCAGGCCATGAACACCGGCCACGACGGCTCGCTCTCCACCGTCCACTCCAACTCTCCACGTGACGCCATCGCCCGCCTGGAAACCCTGGTGCTGATGGCGGGAATGGACTTGCCGCTGCGTGCCATCCGCGAGCAGATCGCCTCCGCCGTCAACCTGATCGTTCAGATCTCCCGCCTCCGCGACGGCACCCGTCGCATCACGCATGTGACGGAGGTGCAGGGCATGGAGGGTGACATTGTCACCCTTCAGGATGCCTTCGTCTTCGACTACTCGGCCGGAGTCGACCAGCACGGACGATTCCTGGGCAGTCCCGTACCCACGGGCATCAGACCGCGGTTCATCGACCGGTTCGAGGACCTCGGAATTCACGTATCGGCTGGTGTCTTCGGAGCACCGCCCGTAGTCTCCCCTGAAAGGCACTGACTCTCATGATCGTGACACTAGGAGTCATTCTGGTGGTGGTCGCGGCGATGTTGGGTGGTATGGCCGTGCTGATTCCGCGCAGGCCCACGGTGCCGCTCGACCGGCGTCGTCCTTTCCGGACGGAGGCCGACTCGCAGCTCACCCGCTTCGCCGGCAGTGCAGTCGAGTCCATCGACCGCGTCCTTGCTAAAAGGAATGTCCGCTACTTCAACCGCGAAAGTCTGGAGAACGCCGGTCTCCGGCTTAGCCAGGCCGAATTCATCCTCCTGATTATAGTGGGGGCATTCGTGGGCGCCCTGATCGGGCTTGTCGTTGCCGGACCGCTGCTGACAATCCTGCTGGTCATCGCAGCACCATTCATCGGACGCCTTGTGCTGGGCTTCCTCGCCGGCAAACGGCGCTCCAAGTTCGACGAGCAACTCGGTGACACACTCCAGCTGCTGTCAGGCAGCCTGCGTGCCGGTCACAGCATCCTGCGCGCCATCGACGCTGCCGCCAACGAATCCCAAGCTCCGACGTCGGAAGAAATGCGCCGCGTCGTCTCGGAAACCAGCCTTGGGCGTGATCTGCTGGTGTCCCTTAACGACACCGCAGACCGCATGAAAAACGAGGACTTCGTCTGGATCTCCCAAGCCATCCAGATCAACCGCGAAGTAGGCGGAAACCTGGCCGAGGTACTGGACCAGGTGGGTGAAACCATTCGCGAGCGCAGCGAAATCAAGGGCCACATCAGGTCCCTGGCAGCCGAGGGCAAATTCTCCGCCTACATTCTCATGGCCCTTCCGGTTGGCATCGTTGCAATGCTCATGCTGGTCAGCCCGGGTTACATGGACAAGATGGTCACCAATCTGCTGGGTTGGATCATGATCGTTGCATCCATCATCATGATGACGGTCGGCGGTCTCTGGATGCGCAAGATCATCGACCTGAAGTTCTGAGGCGGATATGGACCCCCTCGTCATCCTTGCGTTGCTCCTGATCTGCCTGCCGCTCGCGTACCTGGCGTGGTCCTTGCTCTCAGTTGACCGGAGAGGGCTGGCGAAGGCCCGCGCCCTCCTGTCCCGCGGCCTCCTCCGGGCTGAGGTGGAGAAGAAGCCCGAGAACGGCCTAATCGGGAAGATCGGCTACGGTCTTACCCCGACCGCCTACGTGCACAAACTCGACCGGCTACTTTCCCTCGCTGGCCGGCCGGCGTCCATGCCGCTCGAACGTGTGCTGGCCGCCAAGCCCGCGTTGGGCCTGGTCGGAGGCATGGTCGGGCTGTGGCTGAGCTCCATCGGAACGACACCGATTATCAAGTTGGTTGGCGTCTTCATCCTGTTCCTGGGGTACTTCATCCCCGACCTGATGCTATACAGCAAAGGCCAGGAACGGCAGAAGGCCATGCAACTGGAGCTGGCCAATACCTTGGACCAGATGCTGATTGCGGTGGAGGCGGGTCTCGGCTTCGAGGGGGCAATGGCCCGTGCCGGCGAGAACGGGAAGGGGCCTCTGGCAGAGGAACTGGTCCGTACCCTCCAGGACATGCAGGTGGGCCGGAGCCGCCGCGAGTCTTACCTCTCGCTGGCCGAACGCACTAATATCCCTGAACTACGGAGCTTCGTGCAGGCAGTGGTGCAGGCGGACACGTACGGCATTGCTATCAGCCGCGTGCTCCGGGTGCAGGCCAAGGTCATGCGGGTGAAGCGCCGCCAGCGTGCCGAGGAGAAGGCGATGAAGCTGCCGGTGATGATCCTGTTCCCGCTGTTGTTCTTCATCTTCCCGGTCCTCTTCATTGCCATCCTCGGCCCGGCCGTCATCAACACCATCGAGACCTTCGCCAACCAGTAAGGTTGTTGGTTCCGCAGGTTTACCCCCACCACAAGGTACCCGCAGGGTTTCCACAGGATCCAAGCTCAATCAGGGTTTTCCCAACCTCAGAAAGTAGCCTTAAGTCATGTCCATTCCAGGTTCCGGAGCAGCCGAGAGCAGCGCCAACGGCGTCTGCTTGCCGGCGTCTGGCATCCCTGGTGGCATGGCTCACAACGAATCGGAGAGTGCCGCTTTGCCCGTCCTGGACCTAGACGTACTTCATGAGCTTGAAGAAGACATGGGCAACACCGGCGTGGCGCACAACTTCGCCAGGGACTACATAAAAATTTGGGACAAGCGCCGGACCTACCTGGAAGCGTCTGTCGCACACGACGACGCAGACGCCACCATGGACGCCGTCCTCAGCCTGAAGAACTCGGCCATGATGGTGGGCGCCTCACGGCTGGCCCAGCTGGCGGTAAATCTGGAACGCCTCGTCAAAAGCGGAGACCTGCCCGCTGTCCGCCGGTTGCTCCCATTTGTGGCGCTTACCGGCGACCAGACCGTGTGCGGCCTCAAGCAGGGGTACCTCCCGCCGGAGGCCTAGGAGCCTAGGTAAGCCGCCCCCCTACTCCGCCCGCTTCGGCGCCAGCCGGTAGCCCACGCCGCGCACTGTGACCAGCCATCGCGGATCCTGCGGGTCCTCCCGGAGTTTGCGGCGCAGGTTGCCGATGTGGACCTCGACGGCCCGCTCGTCGGCCTCGCTGATGTAAGTGTCCTCGCCGTAGTACTCGCCCCGCACCACGCGCACCAGATCGGCCCGGGTGCGCACCGCGCCCGTTCCCTTCAGCAGCTCGTGCAGCAGGTCGAATTCGCTGCGGGTTAGCCCCAAGGGCGTGCCGCGCAGCGCGACGGTCCGGGTTTCGGTGTCGAGTGCCAGCCCGTTATGCTGCAGCACGGCACCTCGGCGCGAACCGGCGGGAGCGGCGGAACCAACCGGCCCGGACTCCGCAGAAGAGGGAGCATCATCGCCGGAAGAAACCCGGGGCCTGCGCAGCATCGCTGTTATCCGGGCCCGCAGTTCCCGCGGCCGGAAGGGCTTGACGATGTAGTCGTCCGCGCCGCCCTGAAGTGCCGTGATGGTGTCAAGCTCCTCATCCCGGCCGGTCAGCATCACAATATAGGCGTCACTGAACTGCCGGATGCGCCGAAGGACTTCAAAGCCGTCAATGTCCGGGAGACCGACGTCGAGAGTTATCACATTTGCCTGGCGCTGCCTGGCAACATCAACCCCGTCACGGCCGGTCCCTGCCGAGTGCACCTCAAAACCAGCCTGCTGCAAAACCGCGTCAAGGAGATTCCGCACGTCGACATCATCCTCGATGACCACGGCAACACCAAGATCACCCACTACTACCTCTATCCAGGCAAAACCACCGCACAGCCCAGCGCAATGCGGTAAGCGTTACCAGATTACCTACGCTACAACGTAGAAGGGCCCAAAGAGCGAAAATTACCCATATCTTTTGAACGTACGCCGGACACCGGCGCCGCCCCCTCCAAATACCGAAGAATAGGTGTGCATAATGGGCATCATGTCTTCGTATAAACACGAGCGGTCTCCGAATATGGAAGAGCAGGCCAGTACCGGGCGCAGCCGCATTGGGTGAGCACGTGCTGGTCCGCGACACGGACCGCGTTTTCCGCCGTCTGCAGCCCCGCGTCCAGGTGGCGCTCTGCCAGCTCCCGGTAACAGTCATCCTCGCCGTGCTGGCAATTGCCGCGTCGGCAGTGTGGCCTACGTTGATCGAGAGCCCAGTATTTATTGCCGCCATCGTCATGATGGTGACGACTTTTCTCGCCTGCTTTCTGGTTCCCTGGGAACGGCTACCGCCCAACGCCTACTTGGTTATTCCGATTCTCGACATGGTGATCATCGGGCTCGCCCGCAACGGCGCGGTTCCCGCCGTGGCCGGACTGGGAGTACTGGCGATATTCCCGGTGATCTGGCTTTCCAGCTCCGACAACTTCCCGCGCACCACTATATTCCTGAGCTTTTTCGGCACCCTCCTCATCGGCATTCCCACGCTGGTGCAAAAGTTTCCCAAGATTTCACCTTCGGACATTGCCACTGCAATTCTGCTGCCTCTCATGATGCTGGCCGTGTCGCTAGCCATCAGGTTTGCCAGCGCCAACGTCCGCCTGCAGCGCCAGAGGCTGGAGAAGAAGGACGCCGAACTCCGCGAACTTCTCGTGGAAAGCAGGAACCGCGAACGGCTGCTCAAAACCATCCTGGATACCACCGACGTCGGGATTGTGGCCGTGGATGCGGACGGCCAGAAGGTTCTGGTCAACAACCAGCAGCAAAGCTTCCGGCAGGCGGCGGCCCCCGCCGGCACGGAGCAGCCGCTGGAGGCCCAGCAGCTCATGTTCGGGCAGGACCGGATAACTCCGCTTCCATTGGACAAGCGCCCGATCCGCCGTGCCGTTGCCGGGGAGACCTTCGCCGATTACCTGGTGTGGCTGGGCGAGGGACCATCGCAAAAGGCCGTCTCCACTGCTGCCCGGATTATCAAGAACGACGACGGCGGGTTCAGCGGGGCCGTCGTCGTCTACACAGACGTCACGGGCCTGGTGGAAGCGCTCTCCGCCAAGGAAGAGCTGATCTCCAACGTCTCCCACGAGTTCCGCAGTCCCCTGATGTCAGTGCTCGGGAACGTGGACCTGGTGCTGGATGAGGCCGACGCCCTGAGCCCCGATTCCGTACGGCGGCTGGAAGTGGTCCAGCGCAATGCTGAGCGCCTTCTCTCCCTCGTCTCCGAGCTTCTGGTATCAGCGTCGGCCGTTCTGGCCGTGCACCCCCGACGGACCGATCTGGCGGGCCTCATCGAGAACAGCATCGGCTCGGTCCAGGCGCAGGCAGACGCCAGCAACGTTTCCCTCACCACCGACGTGCCGGCGCCGCTGTGGGCGCATGCCGACCCGCTCCGCATCAGCCAGGCGCTGGACAACTTGGTGTCCAACGCCGTCAAATACTCTCCCGACGGCGGCAAAGTCACCGTGAGTGCCCGGCGTAGCGAATCATGGGTGCAGCTGAAGGTCCAGGACACGGGCATGGGCATCAGCGAAGAAGAAACCGCGCGCATCTTCACGCGGTTCTTCCGCACCCAGGCGGCGCGCCAGGCTGCCATTCCCGGGGTGGGGCTGGGCCTGTCCATCACCAAGACCATTGTGGAGCGGCACGGCGGGAACATCTCCTGCCAGAGCAAACCCGGTGCTGGCACCACCTTCACCCTTACCTTGCCGACCGAGGGAGTCTCGGAGTCCTGACGCGGTTTTAGGTCAGATCCGGTTATCCACATAGCCCCGGGGCAGCGTCGTTTTTGTCATAGGCCGATGGCATGCTGTGGGTATGGATAACGAGGCAGTTGCGGAGACGTTGGAGGCCATCGGTGCTTCTGCGCTTGCGCTGGCTGCTGAGCTCCGTCGGGTGGCTGATCCGGGTCCGGCCGGCGCGGATTCGCTGGAGGATGAGGCGGATCCGCTGGGAGATCAGCCGGGTTCGCTGCCGGTTGAGGCGGATCCGCTGGGGGATCAGGCGGAGGCGTGCCTGGACGGTCTGGCTGGGGTGGCCAGGATGGAGGCGCGGCTGGGGGCCGTGAAGGTGAACTTGGCCGCCGGTTACGCGGAGGCGGAGGAGGCCATGACTCCGCCTGGCGCGTCCGTGCAGGACCGGACCGTCCGGCGGATGTCCATGACTGCGGAGGTCGCTGGCGCACTGACCGTGAGTGAGGGTGCGGCGGAGCGGTTGCTGGTCGAATCCGCCAAACTCACCAAGGATCTGCCGTTAGCGCTGGGCGCGCTGGGTTCAGGAAAACTGTCCTGGCAGCACGTGCGCATCATGTGCGAGGAAACGGACGGGCTGTCGCCGGAAGCGGCCGCGGCGTTTGAGGCGCACTTTCTCGACCCGGACGCTCCGAACCCGGCGCGGGGTTGCCCGGCCGGGGAGCTGACCCCGGCGAGGTTCCGGGCCAAGGCACGGTATTGGCGGGAACGGCACCATCCGGTCAGCATCGAAACCCGGCACACCAAGAGTGCGAAGGACCGGCGGCTGGAGTACGCCCCGGACCGCGACGGCATGGCCTGGTTCTCGGCGTACCTGCCGGCGGACCAGGCCGCCGGGATCTGGAACCGCACCACCACCGCCGCCCGCGCCATGCAGGGCCCGACCGAATCCCGGACCCTGACCCAGCTCCGCGTCGATGCCTTCGCCACGTGGCTGCTCACCGCAGGCCACCCGGTTGACGGCGCGGTTGACGGCCCGCCCCCAGATGTCCTGCCCGCAGACTCTACGCCGGCCCGTGAGATGCCGGCCAGTGAGACGCCAGCCGGTGATGCACTGGCCGGTGATGCGCTGGCCGGTGGTGTGCCGTCCCCCACGGCGCAGGTCCTGGTCACCGTTCCGGTGTTCTCGCTGCTCGGCCTGTCCGATGAGCCGGCCACACTCGACGGGTACGGGCCGATCCCGCCGTCCATGGCCCGCCGGCTCGTCGCCGACGGCGCAACATCATTCCACCGCGTCCTCACCGACCCCCGCGACGGTGCGCCCCTGGAGATCGGACGCACCAGCTACCGGCTAACAAAACCAATGCGCCAATGGCTGCGGCTCCGCGACGCCAAGTGCACGTTCCCCAACTGCAACAACCACTCCCTGGACAACGACGCCGACCACATCCTCGCCTGGGCCGACGGCGGCGGCACCGGCGTCGCCAACCTCGGCCAACCCTGCCCCAAGCACCACAGACTGAAACACGCCACAGCGTGGAAACCCGTCGGAGCCACCCGCGACACCCCACCAGGCTGGATCTCACCCAAGGGACGGTCCTACCCGGCCGAACACCAGGACTGGGAACCACCCGAATGGCCAGAACAAATCCAGGCCATGCTCAGTAGTCTTGACGGAGCCGGACGCGAACAGCCCGGCAAGCCGGGCCTGCCCGACCATCCATCCGATCAAGACTGGCCCACGCCCGCGGACTGGCTCGAGCCCCCGGGCTGGCCCGAACCGGCCGGCTGGCCCGAACCGGCCGGCTGGCTCGAACCGATGGACCAGCCGGACGGGCCAGAGGAGTTCGAAGGGTTCAACGATGACTACGGTCTGGCCGGTTTCGAAGGTCGCGAATGCCCGGAAGCTGTTGACGTCCCGGACGGCGTCGACGGCCCCGACGCCCTTGACGCCCTTGACGCCGTCGACGGCACGGAATCACCGCTGCCAATTGATCCCTGGCCCTGCTGGGCATCAGTCACAGCCGCGTAGGAAGCGCGCGTCTGTAGGAAGACGTGTCCTCGTCCCACGCGCTTAATCCAACGGCAGGGTCACGGTCACGCGGGTTCCCGTGGCGGGACTCGACTCGATCGCCATCCTGCCTCTCGCAGAACCCACGGCGAGGCTCATCAGCCTCAGCCCCATGCCCGAGTGCCTTCCGTGGGTGGCGGCCTCAACGTCGAAGCCGCCGCCGTCGTCGGTAACGCGGAGCTGGACCGCATGGTTGTCCCCGGAACGGCAGACACAGCAGAGCCGCACGGTCACGGAGGACGCGTCAGCATATTTATGGATGTTGCTCAGGAGCTCCTGCGCCGCCCGGTACAGCAGCGTGGCAGACTTCCTGTCCACTTCCATTCCATGGTGGGGCGCCTCGAGGTGCACGGTGATCCCGCGTTCGCGCAACGGGAGGGCCAAACGGTCAATCGCCCCCGCGACACCAAGCGCATAGAAATCGACCGGATGCGTATCGGTAAGAACGCCACGGACTGCGACGACGTCGTCGCTTGTTAGTGATTTCATGTCTTAAGGGTGCGCCCGGTGCCTTGTTATTTTCTTGTAACCTTGACGGCGTGTCCCCCGTTTGCAGGGGCGCATTCTGAGCGTCTCGGAAGGCCACGGAGCGGCAGCGTCCTGACCTGCGGCTACACCGACGACGCCGGCGGCTATGCCAGAGTGTAGCCGGCCCCCCGAACAGTCTTCAGCCAGCGGGGCTGCCTCGCGTCGTCCCCCAGCTTGCGGCGCAGGTTGCCGACGTGGGTTTCGACAATACGGCCAGGATCCCGCGCAGCGGCATTGCCCCCGCCCATCGTGCCTGCTTCCCGCTTCGCAAGACCTAAAAGCCCGACGAGTTCCGCCTTGCTGACCACGCCGCTCCCCCGCTGCAGCAGGATGTACAGGAGGTCGAACTCGGTACGGGTCAGCTGCAAAGCACGGCCGCCAAGCGTTGCCGCCCGCGTTGCCCAGTTGATCTCCAGCCCGTTGTGCTCGAAGGCCTGGGCGGTTGGGTGGCCCTGGGCGGTTGGAAGGCCCTGCGCTGCTGCAAGGCCCTTCGCTGCTGGAACGCCCGGCGCTACTGCACCCTGGGCTACTTCAAGGCCGCGGGCCGGAGCCGGTGCAGGCATGGCCTTCGCCTTGGCCGCGGCCCGCAGCCGTGGTGAAGTCAGCGGCGCTTGCCGCGGCGTGACGATCGGTGGGACCGTCAGCTGCCGCGGCCGGCGCAGCATGCCGTCCACACGGGCCCGCAGCTCCCGCGGCCGGATGGGTTTGACCATGTAATCGTCAGCCCCGGCATCGAAGGCCTTCAAGGTCGCCCCAAGGCCGCTTCGCGCGGTGATGATCAGGATGTAGGTGTGGCTGAATTCGCGGATGCGCCGCAGCACCTCATAGCCGTTGATGTCCGGGAGCACCAGATCCAGCGTGACGGTGTCCGGCTGCTTGGCGCGCACCAGCGCAAGCCCGGCTTCGCCGGTGGCAGCGCAGTGCACCACGAAACCGGCCTCCCCGAGCGTGGTCCGCAAAAGGGACCGGACTTCCTCGTCCCGATTGATAACGACGACGACGCGACGATCATTCATCCCTTACCCCCTGTAAGGACCGCATGATTTAAGACTGCGTCTCAGCCTACTAGCCGCGGGCCGAAAACCGGGGCAGGGTACTACTGGCGCACCGCCCGTGTGAGCTCTGCCCGGGCAAGCAGTTCGCCGTCGGAGGGGTAGGCCACTTCCTCGAACACCAGGGGGTGCGGTGCGGCCAGGACGGAACGGGCGTCGCGCTTCCTTGCCAGCAGCCGCTCGTGCAGCCACTCCGGACGTTCCTGCCCCTCCCCCACGTACAGGGCGGACCCCACCAGGGCACGGACCATGTTGTGGCAGAAGGCGTCAGCCTGGACGGTGACCACGATGACGCCGTCCTGCCCCCGTGCAAACTCGAAGCGCTGCAGTTCCCGGACGGTGGTGGAACCTTCCCGCGGCTTGCAGAAGGACAGGAAGTTGTGAAGGCCCAGCAGCTGCGCGGAGCCTTCGTTCAGCAGGTCCACGTCCAGCGGCGTCTTGTGCCAGAGCGTGTCGAACCGGCTGAGCGGATCCCACTTCTCCGGGCCGTCCGCGATGCGGTAGCTGTAGCGGCGCCACAGGGCGGAGAACCGGGCGTCGAACCCTTCAGGGGCGACGGCAGCCTGGTGCACCATGATGGCGCCGGTCTGGTCCCCCAGCCCACGGCTGAGCGTGCCCCGCAGGCGGCGCAGGAGGGCGACGGCGGGATCGACGGCCGCACCGCGGTTCAGTCCCAGCCACTCGGCTTCGCTGAGGTCGAGGTGCACCACCTGGCCGCGGGCGTGCACGCCGGCATCGGTTCGCCCGGCCACTGTGACGCGTATGGGGCGGCGGAGCAGCAGCTCCAGCGCCTCTTCCAGAACTCCCTGAACGGTACGCAGTCCCGGCTGCACTGCCCACCCGCTGAACGGGCCGCCGTCGTACGCCAGATCTAGCCGGATACGCAAAAACCCGCCGCCCCCCAAAACGGGGGCAGCGGGTTCCTGGTGGGTCATAGACTCAAGTCTATGCGAAGGATTTAGCGAATTACTTCGCGTCCTTGGCCTCGTCGGCAGCAGCCTCGTCAGCAGCAGCTTCCTCGGCCGGAGCCTCTTCAGCAGCAGCCTCTTCAGCCGGAGCTTCCTCAGCGGCCGGAGCCTCTTCGGTTGCAGCTTCGGTCTCAACGACCTCTGCCTCGGGAGCTTCCTCAGCGGCCGGAGCAGCAGCGGCAGCAGCCTGGGTGGCCTCGGCTACAACAGCCTGCTTGGCGGAAACCGGCTCGAGAACCAGTTCGATGACAGCCATGGGAGCGTTGTCGCCCTTGCGGTTGCCGATCTTGGTGATGCGGGTGTAGCCGCCGTCGCGGTTCTCCACAGCCTGCGCGATGTCGGTGAACAGCTCGTGGACGACGCCCTTGTTGCTGATCAGGCCGAGAACGCGGCGGCGGGAAGCGAGGTCGCCGCGCTTGGCGAAGGTGACCAGGCGCTCTGCGTACGGCTTAAGGCGCTTGGCCTTGGTAACCGTGGTGGTGATCCGCTTGTGCTCGAACAGTGCTGCTGCCAGGTTCGCGAGCATGAGACGCTCGTGAGCCGGGCCGCCTCCGAGGCGCGGACCCTTAGTGGGGGTAGGCATAATTGTTTCTCCTCATATGGAAGCCGGGAGGCTGCGCACTACGCGGTGCGGCCAGCCCCTCGGCCAAGATCTGCTTGTTAGAGCTCGTCGTCGCTGAACGCGGCGTCGTCCTCTTCGATGGCTGCGGCGCGGGCTGCCAGGTCGAAACCGGGAGGGGAGTCCTTCAGGGACAGACCCAGTTCAACCAGCTTTGCCTTGACCTCATCGATGGACTTCGCACCAAAGTTACGGATGTCCATCAGGTCAGCCTCGGAGCGGGCAACGAGTTCACCCACGGTGTGGATGCCCTCACGCTTGAGGCAGTTGTAGGAACGGACGGTGAGGTCCAGATCCTCGATCGGCAGAGCCATGTCTGCTGCCAGGGCAGCATCCGTCGGCGACGGGCCAATCTCGATACCCTCAGCTGCGGTGTTCAGCTCGCGGGCCAGACCGAACAATTCCACCAGGGTGGTGCCAGCGGAAGCAACGGCATCGCGCGGGGCGATGGCCTGCTTGGTCTCGACGTCGACAATGAGCTTGTCGAAGTCGGTGCGCTGCTCAACACGGGTGGCTTCCACGCGGAAAGTAACCTTCAGCACCGGCGAGTAGATGGAGTCAACCGGGATACGGCCGATCTCTGCGTCGCCGGACTTGTTCTGAGCTGCCGAAACGTAGCCGCGGCCGCGCTCGATGGTCAGTTCGAGTTCGAACTTGCCCTTCGAGTTCAGCGTGGCAATGTGCAGATCCGGGTTGTGGAACTCGACGCCGGCCGGCGGAGCGATGTCCGCGGCGGTGACGACTCCGGGGCCCTGCTTGCGCAGGTAAGCAACAACCGGCTCGTCGTGCTCGGAGGACACGGACAGGTTCTTGATGTTGAGGATGATCTCGGTGACATCTTCCTTGACACCCGGAACCGTCGTGAACTCGTGCAGCACGCCATCGATCCGGAGGCTGGTTACAGCGGCACCGGGAATGGAGGAGAGCAGGGTACGGCGGAGGGAGTTTCCGAGGGTGTAACCGAAGCCCGGCTCCAGCGGTTCAATGATGAACCGGGAGCGGTTTTCGGAGACGACCTCTTCGGAGAGGGTGGGGCGCTGTGCAATGAGCACTTAGGTTTCCTTTCGGCGAGCATCCGCTATATGACGCAACACAGGTGGTGGAAAATCGGTCTGAGGACTTAACGCGGCGGGCTTGCCCGGACCCGAAACGGGTCCGGGCAAGCTCCGGCTACGGAAAATACTTAGACGCGGCGGCGCTTCGGCGGACGGCAGCCGTTGTGCGCGGCGGGGGTGACGTCCTGGATGGAGCCAACCTCGAGGCCGGCAGCCTGCAGCGAACGGATGGCGGTTTCGCGTCCGGAACCCGGTCCCTTGACGAACACGTCAACCTTCTTCAGGCCGTGCTCCTGTGCACGCTTGGCGGCGGCTTCGGCAGCCATCTGCGCAGCGAACGGGGTGGACTTACGCGAGCCCTTGAATCCAACTTCACCGGCGGAAGCCCAGGAAATCACAGCACCGGACGGGTCCGTGATGGACACGATGGTGTTGTTGAACGTGCTCTTGATGTGCGCCTGGCCAAGCGCGATATTCTTCTTGTCCTTCTTACGCGGCTTGCGAACCGCGCCACGAGTCTTCGGGGGCATTTCTTCTCCTACAGAAAGTTATTTGGGGGAAGGCCTTGCTGATCCCACATTTGCCGTCAGGCAAGTGCGGTTTAGCGGGCCTTCTTCTTGCCGGCGACGGTACGCTTCGGGCCCTTGCGGGTACGAGCGTTGGTCTTCGTACGCTGACCGCGTACGGGCAGGCCCTTGCGGTGACGCAGGCCTTCGTAGCTGCCGATTTCAACCTTGCGGCGGATATCTGCTGCTACTTCGCGGCGAAGGTCACCCTCAACCTTGTAGTTGCCTTCAATGTAGTCACGCAGCTCTACCAGCTGCGCATCCGTCAGGTCCTTGACCCGAACGTCAGCGCTGATGCCGGTGGCAGCCAGGGTTTCGTGTGCACGGGTCTTGCCCACGCCGTAGATGTAAGTAAGCGCAATTTCCAGCCGCTTTTCGCGGGGAATGTCTACGCCAGCGAGACGAGCCATAGTGGCGTAC
Organism: Arthrobacter sp. UC242_113; assembly: GCF_044054585.1. Lineage (NCBI taxonomy): Bacteria > Bacillati > Actinomycetota > Actinomycetes > Micrococcales > Micrococcaceae > Arthrobacter > Arthrobacter sp. UC242_113. Next base: position 2,384,046 of record NZ_CP171968.1, read on the forward strand.
TCCTTGAATAAACCGGAGGTCGTAGGCAGTACACCCGCACTTTCAGTGCGGCCCCAGCCTCCGACCGGGGGTTAGCTGTCCGGGCCCATATGTCCCAGTTCAGCTTGTGCTGCCTTTATTTACTTGCGTGGGTTAGCAACCCAGGGATTCCCTGACGGGAATTAGCCCTGGCGCTGCTTGTGGCGCGGGTTCTCGCAGATCACCATGACCCGGCCGTTACGGCGGATCACTTTGCACTTTTCGCAGATCTGCTTGACGCTCGGCTTGACCTTCATGGCGTTCCTTTGCGTGATAGCAGTTGGGCCGATGGAGCGGCCTTAGGCAATTGCCTTGGCCGCCCAACGTTTACTTGTAGCGGTAGACGATACGACCACGTGTCAGGTCATAAGGGCTCAGCTCCACCACTACGCGGTCCTCAGGAAGAATCCTGATGTAGTGCTGGCGCATCTTTCCAGAGATGTGTGCGAGAACGACGTGCTTGTTGGTGAGCTCAACACGAAACATCGCGTTGGGCAGCGCCTCAGTCACTACGCCCTCGATCTCAATGACCCCGTCCTTCTTGGCCATATCCTCCGCTAACTGTTGTTTGCCACAGACCTCCGGCTGGCGCCGGGCATGACTGCGGACGTTTTTGATTTGATTGACCGTCGCCCTCCGGCCGCAAATGGGCGTGGCAGGGCAGACAACCAACATGCAACTCTACGGCATTAGGCCCGGAAAGTTAAATCCAGCCATGTTAGCGCAGATTGCCCGGGTATGCACCAAATTCACCTGCAGGAGTTGTTACCGCCCGGGCGCTGCTGATCCCGTCCAGGATGGCCAAACGTACGACGTCGGCTGCCGCACTCTGCAGGGTGATGAGGCTTATCTGCCGGGCAACTTCCGTACTCCTGTCCAGCTCCTGGCCCCCGGTGGCGAGGCAGAACACGGTGTCCCCGTCAGCCAGTGTGTGGCTCGGATTCAGCGCCCGAGCCAGCCCCGCGTGGGCAGCCGAGGCGGTCCGCTTGCACTCGGCCACATCCAGCACCGCATTCGTGGCGACGACGACCAGCGTGGTGTTGAGCGCTGGGCCGGTCCCCGTCCCAGCGGCCGAAACCCGCTGCTCCGGCGTGCCAGGCTCACCGGAAGCTTCTGGAACCAGCGGAAGGCCCAGGGCGTTCACTACTGCCAGCGCCCCGACCACCACGCCGTTCTCAAGGGTGACCGACGCCGTGCCGACTCCCCCTTTGTATTTGCCCCGTCCTATGACGGCTCCGGTGCCGGCACCCGCGTTGCCGCGTTCGACGTCGTGCCTTTCCATTTGTGCGCCGGCTGCCACAGCCGCCGCGTAACCCATGGCCTCATCCGGGCGGGCGCTGAAGTCGCCGCCGCGGCCGAGGTCGAAGATGGCGGCAGCCGGAACGATGGGCACCACGCCTCCCGTCACGGCGAAGCCCCGGCCCTGCTCCTCGCACCATCGCTGGACCCCGTGCGCGGTCACCAGTCCGTAGGCGCTCCCGCCGGTGAGCACCACGGCGTCCACGGTGCCCACCAGGGTGGTGGGGTCCAGCGCATCGGTCTCATGGGTGCCGGGTCCTCCCCCGCGGACGTCCACCGAACCCACTGTCCCCGCAGGCGGCAGCACCACGGTCACCCCGGTCAGCCACCCGCCGTCGGACTTCTGCTGGTGCCCCACACGTACGCCCGGCACGTCGGTTATCTTTACCTGCGCAGCGGCTGCTTTGCCGGCTCCGTCACTCGGTCCCATGGGTCCCATTCTGCCCCGGGAGCTGACACGGCGACGCAGATAATTGCCCGTGACGCACAAAATCCCTGGCCCTACTGGAATTCCAGTAGCGCCAGGGATTCTGCGCGTCGCCCAGCTAAATTCGTGTCTTCAGGGAATCGGGACAGGCACCACGCCGAGGGGCGCGAGCCTGGCCGCGCCGCCGTCGGGCGAGGACAGCACCCAGATGCCCTTCTCGTGCACGGCCACGGAATGCTCCCACTGGCACGAACGCTTGCCGTCGGTGGTGACCACGGTCCAGTCGTCCTCCAGCACTGCGGTCTCAATGCCGCCGCGAACCAGCATCGGTTCGATGGCCAGGCACAGGCCGGTGCGGATCTTCGGACCGCGGTGGCTGGTGCGGTAGTTCAGGACGTCTGGGGCCATGTGCATCTCGGAGCCGATGCCGTGGCCCACATAGTCCTCGAGGATGCCCAGGGGCTTGCCGGGAACCGAGGAGACGTAGTCGTCCACTGCTGCTCCGATGTCGCCCACGAACTTGCCCTTGGCCAGGGCCGCGATGCCGTGCCACATGGCCGTCTCCGTGACGTCGGAGAGGCGCTGGTCCTCCGGGTCCGGCGTTCCAACGATCACAGTCCGCGCCGAGTCGGAGTGCCAGCCGTTGACGATCGCGCCGCCGTCAATGGAGATGATGTCCCCGTCCTGCAGGACCTTGTCGCCGGGGATGCCGTGGACCACTTCCTCGTTGACGGAAGTGCAGATGGTGGCGGGGAACCCGTGGTAGCCCAGGAAGTTGGACTTGGCGCCCGCCTCGAGCAGCACTGCAGCGAAGACCTCGTCGAGCTGCTTTGTGGTGACCCCAGGGGCAGCCGCGGCCACGGCGGCATCGAGGGCGCGGCTCAGCACGAGCCCGGCCTCGTGCATGGTGCGCATCTGGGCGTTGGTCTTGTATTCAATCCGTGGCTGGCCGAATGCCATCAGCGGTGTTTCCTCTCGATGTGCCTCGCCCTTCCGGCCCAGGATGCGGGACCACAAGCGCGGGGCTAAAAGCCGGAGGCCCCTCCCCATGGTCCGGGAGGAGCCTCACAGCGTTGGAACTAATTTCAGGCGGCCTGAGCTTCCTTGATGGCCTGCATGACGCGGTCGGTGACCTCGTCGATCTGGCCGATCCCGTCAACCTGGGTCAGGATGCCGCGCTCGGCGTACTTGGCCACAACGGCTTCGGTCTGCTCGTGGTAAAGGTCCAGACGGTGGCGGATGACGGCCTCGTTGTCGTCACTGCGTCCGGTTTCCTTAGCGCGGCCAAGCAGGCGGGCAACGAGTTCTTCGTCATCGGCGGTGAGCTGCAGGACGACGTCCAGCTTCTGGTCGCCGTCGGCCAGGATCTGGTCCAGGTAGTCAACCTGGGCGGTGGTGCGCGGGTAGCCGTCCAGCAGGAACCCGTCCTCGACGTCAGCTTCGCTCAGACGGTCGCGGACCATCTTGTTGGTCACGCTGTCCGGCACGAAGTCGCCCGCGTCCATGTACTTCTTGGCCTCGACGCCGAGCGGCGTCTCACCCTTGACGTTGGCGCGGAAGATGTCGCCGGTGGAGATCGCAACGACGCCGAGGCGGTCTGAGATGCGTTCCGCCTGCGTGCCCTTGCCCGAACCCGGTGGTCCGATAATCAACATTCTGGTCATCGCAATAGCCCTTCGTAGTGACGCTGCTGTAGCTGCGCGTCAATTTGCTTGACGGTTTCCAGGCCAACGCCCACCATGATCAGGATCGAGGTGCCACCGAACGGGAAGTTCTGGTTTGCGTTGATCAGCACGAGCGCCACCAGCGGGATCAGTGCCACGAAGCCAAGGTAGATGGCGCCGGGCAGCGTGATGCGCGACAGGACGTACTGCAGGTAATCCGCGGTCGGCTTGCCGGCACGGATACCCGGGATGAAGCCGCCGTATTTCTTCATGTTGTCGCTGACCTCTTCAGGGTTGAAGGTGATCGCGACGTAGAAGTAGGTAAAGAAAACGATCATGGCGAAGTACAGCGCCATGTAGATGGGGTGGTCCCCGCGCGTCAGGTTGTTGTTGATCCACTCAACCCACGGCTGGATGGACTCCCCTGCTTTCGGCTGGTTGAACTGTGAGATCAACGCCGGCAGGTAGAGCATCGAGGAAGCGAAGATGACGGGAATGACGCCGGCCATGTTCACCTTGATGGGAATGTAGGTGCTGGTGCCGCCCACTGTGCGGCGGCCGATCATGCGCTTGGCATATTGCACCGGGATGCGGCGTTGGGACTGCTCCACGAAGACCACCAGGGCAACGGTCAGCAGGCCGATGGCCAGCACGATGAAGAACGTGCCCGGACCCTGCGCGGACCAGATGGCGCCCAGCGAGGTGGGGAAGCCGGCAGCGATGGCCGTGAAGATCAGCAGGGACATGCCGTTGCCGACGCCCTTCTCGGTCACGAGCTCACCCATCCACATGATGAGGCCGGTGCCGGCCGTCAGCGTGATGACGATGAGGATCGTGGTAATGACGCTCTGGTCCGGGATGATCGGCAGGTTACAGCCGGGCAGGAGCTGGCCGGACCGTGCCAGCGACACCAGCGTCGTGGCGTTCAGCAGGCCAAGGGCGATCGTCAGGTACCGCGTGTACTGCGTCAGCTTGGACTGCCCGGAGGCACCCTCTTCGTACAACTGCTGGAACCGCGGGATGACCACGCGCAGCAACTGCACAATGATGCTCGCCGTGATGTACGGCATGATTCCCAGTGCGAAGATGGAGACCTGCAGCAACGCACCGCCGCTGAAAAGATTGACGAGCTGGTAGATCCCGCCCTGGGTCTGCCCGTTCGACAAGCATTGCTGGACATTCTGGTAGCTCACACCGGGCGAGGGGATAAAGGCTCCCAAGCGGAAGATTGTGATGATTCCCAGCGTGAACAACAACTTGCGTCGCAGATCAGGCGTCCGAAACGCCCGGCCGAATGCGCTTAGCAAGCGTCCTCCTCAGTTGTTAATAAGTCTCGTGATGCAGGTCTATAAACCCAACAACCGAGTCTAACCGGTGTTTGCGGCATGCGAACAATCCGGAAGACCCAATAGGTATGAAAAAACTCCCGGCACAGGGGCCTCGGCCCCCGTGCCGGGAGTTTGCGCAGCAGGCTATCGCCCACCGGCTCCGGGACAGAGTCCCTTAGAGCGCGGTGGTGCTTCCGCCGGCTGCAGCGATCTTTTCAGCGGCGCTGGCCGAGAATGCGTGGACGGTAACGTCAACCTTGACGGTGATGTCGCCGGTGCCCAGCACCTTGACGGGCTGGTTCTTGCGAACGGCACCCTTTTCGACCAGGTTCTCCACGGTGACTGCGCCACCTTCCGGGAACAGCTCGTTGAGCTTGTCCAGGTTTACAACCTGGAACTCAACCCGGAACGGGTTCTTGAAGCCGCGCAGCTTCGGCAGGCGCATGTGCAGCGGCAGCTGGCCGCCGGCAAAGCCAGCCTTTACCTGGTAGCGGGCCTTCGTACCCTTGGTACCGCGACCGGCGGTCTTACCCTTGGAACCTTCACCACGACCAACACGGGTCTTGGCGGTCTTGGAACCCGGGGCGGGACGCAGGTGGTGAACCTTCAGAGCGCTCTGCTTCTCAGCAGCGGCGGTCTCAGCAGTGTTCTTCTCGGCCATTACTTCGCCTCCTCAACATTCACGAGGTGCGGAACCGTGTTGAGCATTCCAACGGTCACGGCATCAGCGGTGCGGACAACGGTGTGTCCGATGCGCTTAAGGCCGAGCGACCGAAGGGTGTCGCGCTGGTTCTGCTTGGCGCCAATGACGCCCTTGATCTGGGTGATCTCCAACTTGGCGTCGGAGGGAGTCAGGTTCTTAGCCATAACCTAGACACCTGCCTTCTGGTTCATCAGAGCCTTCACCAGTGCCGGCGGAGCGATCTCGTCGAGGGGCAGGCCGCGGCGTGCTGCCACGGCTGCCGGCTCTTCGAGGCGCTTCAGGGCATCAACGGTCGCGTGAACGATGTTGATGGCGTTGGAGGAACCGAGCGACTTGGAGAGGATGTCGTGGATGCCCACGCACTCCAGTACTGCACGGACCGGACCACCGGCGATAACACCGGTACCGGCGGAAGCCGGGCGCAGCATTACTACACCAGCGGCGGCTTCACCCTGAACGCGGTGAGGGATGGTGTTGCCAACGCGGGGAACGCGGAAGAAGGACTTCTTGGCCTCTTCAACGCCCTTGGCGATAGCAGCGGGAACTTCCTTGGCCTTGCCGTAGCCGACGCCGACCATACCGTTGCCGTCACCAACGACGACGAGCGCGGTGAAGCTGAAGCGACGACCACCCTTGACGACCTTGGAAACGCGGTTGATGGTGACAACGCGCTCTACGAACTGGTTCTTCTCGGCTTCACGTCCGCCATCGCGGCCGCCACGGCCACCGCGGTCGCCGCGGCCCTGGCCACGGTCGCCACGCTCGCCGCGACGGGCGCCACCACGGCGGTCCTCGGCAGCGGGGGCAGTGGTCTCAGCAGCTGCGGCTTCGGGGGCCTTTTCTTCTGCAGACACAGTGTCCTTTTCCTTGTTTGCTTCGGTCACAGTGACAGCCCACCTTCGCGTGCACCGTCAGCGACGGCGGCGATCCGGCCGTGGTACTTGTTACCACCACGGTCGAAAACAACAGCTTCGACGCCGGCAGCCTTGGCACGCTCGGCTACGAGCTCGCCAACGCGCTTGGCCTTGGCGGTCTTGTCACCGTCGAATGCACGAAGGTCAGCTTCCAGAGTGGACGCGCTTGCTACGGTCTGACCAATGGTGTCGTCGACAACCTGGACAAATACGTGGCGTGCGGAGCGGTTGACGACCAGGCGAGGACGTACAGCCGTTCCGGAAATGCGCTTGCGGATACGAAGCTGGCGGCGGCTGCGCGAAGCAGACTTGCTCTTGTTCGTACGCTTCTTGTTAATGGCGATGGCCATGGTTACTTACCAGCCTTTCCGACCTTGCGGCGGATGACTTCGCCCGCGTAGCGGATGCCCTTACCCTTGTACGGGTCAGGCTTGCGCAGCTTGCGAATGTTGGCAGCAACCTCGCCGACCTGCTGCTTGTTGATGCCTGAGACAGAGAGCTTGGTCGGCCCCTCTACTGCAAAGGTGATGCCGGCCGGAGCGGTAACGCTGACCGGGTGGCTGTAGCCGAGAGCGAACTCAAGGTCAGATCCCTTGGCCTGAACGCGGTAACCGGTACCGACGATTTCAAGCTTCTTCTCGTAGCCTGCGGTGACGCCCTGGATCATGTTGGAGATCAGGGTGCGGGTCAGGCCGTGGAGCGAACGGGAGGCGCGCTCGTCGTTCGGGCGGGTTACGGTCAGGGTGCTGTCTTCCAGCGCAACCTCGATCGGGCTGGCCACAGTGTGGGTCAGCTCGCCCTTGGAACCCTTGACGCTGACGACAGAGCCGTCAACCTTGACCTCAACGCCGGCAGGAACGGTGATGGGGAGACGTCCAATACGTGACATTATTCTCTTCCTTTCCCGTTACCAGACGTAAGCGAGGACTTCGCCGCCCACGCCCTTCTTGCCGGCCTGCTTATCAGTCAGGAGGCCGGAAGAGGTGGACAGAATTGCGATACCCAGGCCACCCAGCACGTGCGGCAGGTTGGTGGACTTCGCGTAAACGCGGAGACCCGGCTTGGAGATGCGACGGACACCCGCGATTGAACGCTCGCGGTTGGGGCCGAACTTGAGATCAAGGGTCAGCTTCTTGCCGACTTCTGCGTCCTCTTCCTTCCAGCCGGCGATGAAACCTTCGGCCTTCAGGATGTCAGCAACGCGAGCCTTGAGCTTGCTGTAAGGCATAGACACGGAGTCGTGGTATGCCGAGTTTGCGTTACGCAGGCGCGTAAGCATATCTGCGACAGGATCTGTCATAGTCATTTGGGCACTTGCCCTTCCTCGTAACGGTTTCCGCCGTTCTGTCCTTGCGGGATCAGAGCGGCCGGACCTTTTACGTAGTTAATTAAGCTTCGGTTTTGAACGGGAAACCAAGCGCCTTGAGCAGCGCGCGGCCTTCGTCATCGGTCTTGGCGGTGGTCACAACCGTGATGTCCATACCGCGGGTGCGGTCGATGGAGTCCTGGTCGATCTCGTGGAACATAACCTGCTCGGTCAGACCGAAGGTGTAGTTGCCATTGCCATCAAACTGCTTGCCGCTGAGGCCGCGGAAGTCGCGGATACGGGGCAGGGCCAGCGTGACCAGACGGTCCACGAATTCCCACATGCGGTCGCCACGCAGGGTTGCGTGTGCACCAATGGGCATGCCTTCGCGCAGCTTGAACTGTGCGATCGACTTGCGGGCCTTGGTGACCTGCGGCTTCTGGCCGGTGATCAGGGTGAGGTCGCGGACAGCGCCGTCGATCAGCTTGGAGTCCTTGGCGGCATCTCCAACACCCATGTTCACAACAACCTTGACCAGACGGGGAACCTGGTTCACGTTCTCATACTTGAATTCCTCAAGAAGCGCGCTCTTGATGGAATCGGCGTACTTGGTCTTCAGACGAGGAACGATCTTCGTTGCCGGAGTCTCGAGAGTCTCAGTCATTAGATGTCCTTCCCGGAGCTCTTGGCCACGCGGATGCGGACGGTCTTCTTGACGCCGTCCTTCTCTACGGTGTCGAGGCGGAAACCAACGCGGGTCGGCTTCTTGGTGGACGGGTCAACCAGAGCCACGTTGGAAACGTGGATGGAAGCCTCGACAACCTCGATGCCGCCGGTCTTGGTGCCGCGCTGCGACTGTCCGACCTTGGTGTGCTTGGTTACGCGGTTGATACCCTCAACCAGCACGCGGTTGGTTTCCGGGAACACGCGCAGAACCTTGCCCTGCTTGCCACGGTCGCCGCCGCGCTCAGCCTTGGCGCCAGTGATGACCTGAACCAGGTCACCCTTCTTGATCTTAGCCATGGACTAGAGCACCTCCGGAGCCAGAGAAACGATCTTCATGAACTTCTTGTCACGGAGTTCACGACCAACCGGTCCGAAGATACGGGTACCGCGGGGGTCACCGTCGTTCTTCAGGATGACGGCTGCGTTCTCGTCAAACTTGATGTAGGAACCATCCGCACGGCGGCGTTCCTTCTTGGTACGGACGATGACAGCCTTGACGACGTCGCCCTTCTTTACGTTTCCGCCCGGAATTGCATCCTTGACGGTTGCGACGATTACGTCGCCAATGCCTGCGTAGCGACGGCCAGATCCACCGAGAACGCGAATGGTAAGGATTTCCTTAGCACCCGTGTTGTCGGCGACCTTGAGTCGCGACTCCTGCTGAATCACTATTTACTCCTTGCGTCGCGCCGGTTCTCAGACCGAAAATCTTCCTACGGAATGAGCCTTGCGGAACGGTTGATCGGGGTGTCTCTTGACCTGACTGGATTTTGCCAGACCAGGCCTAAACGCCCGTGCCACAAACAGTTGCTTCCCAGCCCTTCGAGGCGCAGGGGAACACTATGCCGTGGCACGATTGTTTACGAGGTTTGCTGTCGGCGCACAACAGGCGCCATACAAACTCAATATCCTAGCATGTTTTCGGCGGATCCCATATCACCCGGCAGCACTCCCCCGCAACGTACGACGGCGTCACTCAAGGCAGACTTTTGGCTCACCGGGGGTGCCACTCCCCCCGCTTAACGCGGAAACCCCCGCTCCCAAAGGGAACGGAGGTTTCCGTTACAGCCGCCAGGGGCGATGCTGCAGGTGTTACTTAGCCTTCTCGAGGATCTCCACGAGCCGCCAGTTCTTGGTGGCGGACAGCGGGCGGGTCTCGGCGATGACAACCAGGTCGCCGATGCCGGCGGTGTTCTGCTCGTCGTGTGCCTTGACCTTGGAGGTGCGGCGGATGACCTTGCCGTACAGGGCGTGCTTCACGCGGTCTTCAACCTGAACAACGATGGTCTTGTCCATCTTGTCAGAGACCACGTAGCCGCGACGCGTCTTACGGTAACCGCGCTGCTCAGCCGTAGCTGCCGTAGCAGTTTCCGTCACGTTCTCGTCCTTTTCACTCACTTGGCGTCCTCCTCGGTCTCAGCCTCGGCAGGCTTTTCGGCCTTCTTAGCTGCAGACTTCTTGGACTTCTTTTCTTCCTTGGCTTCCACAACCGGTGCGGCAACCTCGGCACGAATGCCCAGCTCGCGCTCACGGAGAACGGTGTAGATGCGGGCGATGTCCTTCTTTACCGCGCGCAGACGACCGTGGTTCTCCAGCTGTCCGGTGGCGGACTGGAAACGCAGGTTGAACAGCTCTTCCTTGGACTTGCGGAGTTCTTCAACGAGACGCTCGTTGTCGAAACCGTCCAGCTGTGCGGGTGCAAGATCCTTTGACCCAACTGCCATTTCTATTCACCACCTTCGCGACGCACAATGCGTGCCTTCAACGGGAGCTTGTGGATTGCCAGGCGCAGGGCCTCGCGAGCTACCTCATCACTGACACCGGAGAGTTCGAAGAGAACCCGTCCCGGCTTGACGTTGGCGACCCACCATTCCGGCGAACCCTTACCGGAACCCATGCGGGTTTCGGCAGGCTTCTTGGTCAGGGGACGGTCCGGGTAAATGTTGATCCAGACCTTACCGCCACGCTTGATGTGGCGGGTCATCGCGATACGGGCAGATTCGATCTGACGGTTCGTGACGTATGCCGGGCTCAGGGCCTGGATGCCGTACTCACCGAAGGAGACCTTGGTACCGCCCGTGGCAGCGCCGGAACGACCCGGGTGGTGCTGCTTACGGTGCTTGACTCGACGTGGGATAAGCATTTAAGCCTGTCCTCCTTCTGCTGCCTGTGCCGGAGCTGCTGCCTCGGCTGCCGGAGCTGCAGCAGCAGGTGCTGCGTCGGCTGCCGGACGGTCGGTACGACGACGGCGGTCACCACGGTCAGCGCCACCCGGGCGGCCCGGACGGTCGCCGGAGCGGCCACGGGACGGAGCAGCAGCTGCCTGCTGAGCCAGTTCCTTGGAGGTGACGTCGCCCTTGTAGATCCAGACCTTCACGCCGATGCGGCCGAAGGTGGTCTTGGCTTCGTAAAAGCCGTAGTCGATGTTCGCGCGGAGGGTGTGCAGGGGCACACGGCCTTCGCGGTAGAACTCCGAGCGGGACATTTCTGCGCCACCCAGACGGCCCGAGCAAGCGATACGGATACCCTTGGCACCGGCACGCTGTGCGGACTGCATGGCCTTCTTCATCGCGCGGCGGAATGCCACGCGGGAAGTCAGCTGCTCTGCAACACCCTGGGCAACAAGCTGGGCTTCCATCTCGGGGTTCTTGACCTCGAGGATGTTCAGCTGAACCTGCTTGCCGGTGAGCTTTTCGAGCTCGCCGCGGATGCGGTCTGCCTCGGCGCCGCGGCGGCCGATGACGATGCCCGGACGTGCCGTGTGGATGTCCACGCGGACACGGTCGCGGGTGCGCTCGATCTCGACCTTGGCGATACCGGCGCGCTCCATGCCCGTGGACATGAGCTGGCGGATACGGATGTCTTCGCGAACGAAGTCCTTGTACCGCTGACCGGACTTGGTGCTGTCAGCGAACCAGTGCGATACGTGATCGGTGGTGATGCCGAGTCGGAACCCGTGCGGGTTTACTTTCTGTCCCACTTAGCGAGCCTCCTCTTTCTCCGGGGTAGCGACTACCACGGTGATGTGGCTGGTGCGCTTCTTGATCTGAAATGCACGACCCTGAGCACGCGGCTGGAACCGCTTCATGGTCGGGCCTTCATCAACAAACGCTTCGCTGATGATGAGGTCACCTTCGTCGAACGCAACACCGTCGCGGTCCGCGAGGACGCGGGCGTTGGAGATTGCCGACTGAACTACCTTGAATACCGGCTCCGAAGCTGCCTGGGGGGCAAACTTCAGAATTGCCAGAGCCTCGTTCGCTTGCTTACCACGAACAAGGTTGACGACGCGCCGGGCCTTCATAGGCGTTACGCGGATGTGGCGCGCAATTGCCTTGGCTTCCATTGCTTTCCTTCTCTCGTCTTTGACGTAAGTGCAGGCGCCTAGCGGCGCTTGCCCTTACGGTCGTCCTTGACATGGCCGCGGAATGTCCGCGTAGGAGCGAATTCGCCGAGCTTGTGCCCGACCATCGACTCGGTGACAAACACCGGGATGTGCTTGCGTCCGTCGTGCACGGCGATCGTGTGCCCGAGCATGTCGGGGATGATCATCGAGCGGCGGGACCAGGTCTTAATGACGTTCTTGGTGCCCTTTTCGTTTTCCCTGTCCACCTTCACAAAGAGGTGCTGGTCAACGAAAGGACCTTTTTTCAGGCTGCGTGGCATGTGTCCAGGCTCCTATCGCTTGTTCTTGCCAGTACGACGGCGACGAACAATAAGCTTGTCGCTCTCTTTGTTGGGGCGGCGGGTACGGCCTTCAGGCTTACCGTTCGGGTTGACCGGGTGACGACCACCGGAGGTCTTACCTTCACCACCACCGTGCGGGTGGTCAACCGGGTTCATGGCGACACCACGGACGGTCGGGCGAACGCCCTTCCACCGCATACGGCCGGCCTTGCCCCAGTTGATGTTCGACTGCTCGGCGTTGCCGACCTCGCCGATCGTGGCGCGGCAGCGCACGTCAACGTTGCGGATTTCGCCGGAGGGCAGACGCAGCTGGGCGAAACGGCCTTCTTTGGCGACGAGCTGAACAGAAGCACCGGCGGAACGGGCCATCTTGGCACCGCCGCCCGGGCGCAGTTCAACCGCGTGGATAACAGTACCCACGGGGATGTTGCGCAGGGGCAGGTTGTTGCCAGGCTTGATGTCAGCGTTGGCGCCGGCTTCCACGAAGTCGCCCTGCGAGAGCTTGTTCGGGGCGATGATGTAGCGCTTGGTGCCATCAACGTAGTGCAGGAGGGCGATGCGAGCCGTGCGGTTCGGATCGTACTCGATTTCGGCAACGCGGGCGTTGACGCCGTCCTTGTCGTGGCGACGGAAGTCGATCAGACGGTACTGGCGCTTGTGTCCACCACCCTTGTGACGGGTGGTGATCTTACCGGTGTTGTTACGGCCACCCTTTTTGGGCAGCGGACGTACCAACGACTTTTCCGGCGTCGACCGCGTGATTTCGGTGAAGTCCGCTACGCTCGAGCCGCGACGGCCCGGGGTAGTCGGCTTATATTTACGGATTCCCATAATTCATTTCCTCGTTAAAGTGGTCTCCGCTACGCGAGCGGACCGCCGAAGATGTCGATCGTGCCTTCTTTGAGGGTCACAATGGCACGCTTGGTGTTCTTGCGGGTTCCCCAGCCGAATTTGGTGCGCTTGCGCTTACCGGCACGGTTGATGGTGTTGATCGATTCGACCTTGACGGAGAAAATCTTCTCCACGGCCAGCTTGATCTCGGTCTTGTTCGAGCGGGGGTCCACCAGGAAGGTGTACTTGCCCTCGTCGATCAGGCCGTAGCTCTTTTCCGAGACGACGGGTGCAAGCACGACGTCGCGCGGGTCTTTGATGGTGGCTGCGCTCACTTGGCATCCTCCTCGTTCTTTGCAGCCTTGTCAGCAACGAATGCTTCATAGGCAGCCTTGGTGAAGACTACGTCGTCAGAAACGAGAACGTCGTAGGTGTTCAGCTGGTCTGCGTACAGAACGTGAACTTCCTCGAGGTTGCGCACGGACAGTGCAGCAACATCGTTGGCGCGCTCAATGACAACGAGCAGGTTCTTGCGCTCGGAGACGCCGCGCAGCGTTGCCAGTGCTTCCTTGGAGGACGGCTTGTCGCCGGCAACCACATCAGCAATAACGTGGATGCGTCCGTTACGGGCGCGGTCAGACAGTGCGCCGCGCAGTGCAGCAGCAATCATCTTCTTGGGGGTGCGCTGGCTGTAGTCACGCGGGGTGGGACCGTGGACAACGCCACCACCGGTCATGTGAGGAGCACGGATCGAGCCCTGACGGGCGCGGCCGGTACCCTTCTGCTTGAACGGCTTGCGGCCTGCACCGGAAACTTCGGCGCGGGTCTTGGTCTTGTGGGTACCCTGGCGAGCAGCAGCGAGCTGTGCAACGACGACCTGGTGCAGCAGCGGCACGTTGGTCTGAACGTCGAAGATCTCTGCAGGCAGGTCAACCTTGACAGTGCTAGTCATTTAACTAGGCTCCCTTCACGGCGGTGCGTACGAGTACGACCTGGCCGCGGGCGCCGGGAACGGCACCCTTGATCAGGAGCAGCGACTTCTCGACGTCAACCGCGTGAACAGTGAGGTTCAGCGTGGTGTGACGAACGGCGCCCATGCGGCCGGCCATTTTCATGCCCTTGAAGACGCGGCTCGGGGTGGATGCGCCACCGATTGAACCGGGCTTACGGTGGTTCTTGTGGGCACCGTGGGAAGCTCCAACGCCGTGGAAGCCGTGACGCTTCATAACACCGGCGAAGCCCTTACCCTTGGTGGTGCCTACGACGTCGATCTTCTGGCCGGCTTCGAAGACCTCTACGGAGAGCTCCTGGCCCAGCTCGTACTCAGCAGCATCTGCGGTACGGAGTTCGACGACGTGACGGCGAGGCGTGACGCCTGCCTTTTCAAAGTGACCAGCCAGCGGCTTGGTGACCTTGCGGGGATCGATCTGGCCGTAGCCGATCTGAACGGCGACGTAGCCATCAACTTCTGCATTACGCAGCTGGGTGATGACGTTCGAGTCAGCCTGGACAACAGTGACGGGGATGAGCTTGTTGTTCTCGTCCCAGACCTGGGTCATGCCGAGCTTCGTGCCCAGCAGGCCCTTTACGTTACGGGTTGCGGTCATAGTCTCTCAGCACCTCCCTACAGCTTGATTTCGATGTTCACGTCGGCCGGCAGGTCGAGACGCATGAGCGAGTCAACAGCCTTGGGCGTGGGGTCGATAATGTCGATCAGACGCTTGTGCGTGCGCATTTCAAAGTGCTCGCGGCTGTCCTTGTACTTGTGGGGAGAGCGGATAACGCAGTACACGTTCTTCTCCGTGGGCAGCGGCACGGGGCCGACTACCGTTGCGCCTGCGCGCGTGACCGTCTCAACGATCTTCCGTGCTGAAACGTCAATGACCTCGTGGTCGTATGACTTCAGCCGGATGCGGATTTTTTGTCCCGCCATGTCGCCTGACTCTCTTTCAGTAAGTGCTGCTCTGTTTACTTGCGTGTTGCATGTGGCTGCCGAAGCATTTGAAGTCGTAACTACCACCCGCCGCACAAGCTGAATCCGGATGAATCCGGGTTCCTCAACCTGCCGACGTAACCGACCCCCGCGGTCGGGCGTGTCGCGCTGTGCAGAACGCACGAGCCCGCATTTCCTTGGGAGGTGGGTTATGTTTGGGCTTCAACCTGGACCCTGACACCCGGCATTATCCGGATCGGGACGCGAAAAAGCGCTTGAACAACTCATCTAGTATGCCGGAATTTATCCGAGGAAGCCAATCGGGCCCCGTAAGGCGCCTAACCGGGCCCCGTACGCCGTTGCCGCGGGCCATCTGCGGTTGGATGATGGGTTGATGGCCGCGCAGAACGCCGACGCCGGCAGTGCCGTAGTCAGCGCAGATACAGTGCAGAACCTCGCCGGACGCCTGCGCCCGGATTTCACCCTCGGTGTTGCTGCCGCCGCCTTCCAGATCGAAGGCGCCCTGGCAGCGGACGGCCGCGGCCCGTCGGGCTGGGATGCCTTCGCGGCGAAACCGGGCAACATCCTCAACGGGCACTCGCCGGTGGTGGCCTGTGACCACTATAACCGCGTGCCGGAGGACGTTGCCCTCATGCGGGAACTCGGCATCGACTCGTACCGCTTCTCGATCTCGTGGCCCAGGATCCTGCCGGAGGGCCACGGCGCAGCCAACCCGCGGGGCCTCGACTTCTACGACCGGCTGGTTGACCTGCTGCTGGCGGCCGGAATAGCCCCCATGGCCACGCTCTACCATTGGGACACTCCCCTCCCCCTTGAGCGCAGCGGCGGCTGGATGAACCGTGCCACGGCTGAGCGCTTCGCGGAGTACGCGGCAGCCGCCGGAAAGCGGCTCGGTGACCGGGTGGCGCAGTGGGTCACACTCAACGAACCCGTCTCCGTCACGCTCAATGGCTACGCACTGGGCGTCCATGCGCCCGGCCGCGACCTGCTGTTCAAGGCGCTGCCCTCGGTCCACCACCAGCTGCTCGGCCACGGACTCGCGGTCCAGGCGCTACGCTCGGCCGGCGTGGCCGGGACCATCGGCGTGACCAACCTGCACTCCCCCGTACGCCCTGCCACCCGTCGGCCGGCGGACAGGCTGGTGGCCAAGGTCTGCGACCTTGTCCTCAACCGCGTGTACGCCGATCCCATTCTCCTGGGGCGCTACCCCGCCCCGCCGCTTGCCGCCCGCCCCTGGTTCAGGTTTTTGTCCCGGACGTCCGACGACGACCTCCGCCTGATCAGCCAGCCGCTCGACTTCTACGGGGTGAACTATTACTACCCTGTCCGTGTGGCCGCGGGGCAGGGTCCGCCGTCTACGCCGGAAGGCAACGCCCGGGCGATGGCCCGGGTACCCTTCCACTTTGCAGCTTTTCCCGAATATGCCACCACAGGTTTCGGGTGGCCGGTGGCGCCGGACCATCTGGGCATCCTGCTGCGGGAGCTTAAGGACAGGTATGGGGCGGCCTTGCCACCCGTCTACATCACCGAGAGCGGCGCAAGCTTTCCGGAGCCCGAGCATGTCACCGGTCCCATAGCGGACTCGAAACGCATCGAATACCTGGCCCGCCACCTGGACCAGGCAGTGAACTCGACGGCGCCCGGTGGCATCGCGCACGATGTGCGGCTGCTCGGCTACTTCGTCTGGACGTTTATGGACAACTTCGAGTGGGCCGCCGGGTATTCACAGCGGTTCGGCCTGGTGCACGTGGACTTCGAAACCCTAAAAAGGACACCCAAGAAGTCGTTCTACTGGCTGCAGGCACTCAGCCGGGCGCGGGCGCGAACCGCCTGATGCCGTGCGCGCGGCGCGCCTACTGGTTCTTATTCGCCCGGTTGATCCGCTTGGCGCGTTCAATCTCGTGGCGGAAGTGCTTCTTCGCCCAAACAACGCCCATCACCACGGCGGCAACCACCAGCAGGAAAATAAGCCAACCCATGATGTTCCTTTTCTCTCGCGAGCCCTAACCCTATCAGGCCGGCCCGCTGCCCACTGGCGGGAACTGCAGATACAAAAACAGCCCCGCTGCGAGTAGCAGCGGGGCTGTTTTCGAACATCACGTCAGGCCGTTAGCCGGCCCTTCGATCCGCAATCAGCAAGAGTTACTTGTTGATCTTGGTGACACGTCCCGAACCAACGGTGCGGCCGCCTTCACGGATAGCGAAGCCGAGGCCCTCTTCCATAGCGATCGGCTGGATGAGCGCAACGGTCATCTCAGTGTTGTCGCCGGGCATAACCATTTCCGTGCCTTCCGGCAGGGTGATAACGCCGGTTACGTCCGTGGTACGGAAGTAGAACTGCGGGCGGTAGTTCGAGTAGAACGGGTTGTGACGTCCGCCTTCGTCCTTGGAGAGGATGTAGACGTTGGCCTCGAAGTCGGTGTGCGGGGTGATGGAACCCGGCTTGACGACAACCTGGCCACGCTCGACGTCGTCGCGCTTCAGACCGCGGAGCAGGAGGCCACAGTTCTCGCCGGCCCATGCTTCGTCGAGCTGCTTGTGGAACATCTCGATACCGGTAACCGTGGTCTTCTGGACCGGGCGGATGCCGACGATCTCGACCTCGGAGTTGATGGCGAGGGTACCGCGCTCGGCGCGGCCCGTCACAACGGTGCCACGACCGGTGATGGTGAAGACGTCTTCGATCGGCATCAGGAACGGCTTGTCACGGTCACGTACGGGGTCCGGAACGGACTCGTCGACAGCAGCCATCAGGTCCTCGACGGACTTGACCCACTCGGGGTCGCCTTCCAGAGCCTTCAGGCCGGAAACGCGGACAACCGGCGCTTCGTCGCCATCGAAGCCCTGCGAGCTCAGGAGCTCACGAACTTCCATTTCGACGAGGTCGAGGAGTTCCTCGTCGTCAACCATGTCTGCCTTGTTCAGCGCGACCAGCAGGTAGGGAACACCAACCTGGCGGGCGAGCAGAACGTGCTCGCGGGTCTGAGCCATCGGGCCGTCAGTAGCGGCAACCACGAGGATTGCGCCGTCCATCTGAGCAGCACCGGTGATCATGTTCTTGATGTAGTCAGCGTGACCCGGAGCGTCTACGTGTGCGTAGTGGCGCTTCTCGGTCTGGTACTCAACGTGGGAGATGTTGATGGTAATGCCGCGCTGACGCTCTTCCGGAGCAGAGTCGATCGACGCGAAGTCACGCTTCTCGTTGAGAGTCGGGTACTTGTCGTACAGCACCTTGGAAATGGCGGCCGTCAACGTCGTCTTACCGTGGTCAACGTGACCGATGGTACCGATGTTAACGTGCGGCTTAGTCCGCTCGAACTTTGCCTTTGCCACAGGTTCCTCCTAGAACGTTTTTCAAATGGCTTACCTTCAACCGCGCTTATCGCGGCAGAAACTCCAGTAAGTCTACTTGGGGGCTTTGGATTGGTGAAATTTCAGATTCAGGAACTAATACTAGTGCCTAAAGCCTGTTCGTGCTGATGGCCGGAACCGGGCCGGAACCAGTGTTCCGGCCATCCGCACTAGGTGTGTTCCGCAGGGGAAACCCACCCGGATTTTCGCAGCTTGTCGCGTGGACAGTCCTAAGGACTACTCGCCGCGGGACTTCTGGATGATCTCGTCGGCAACTGCCTTCGGGACCTCGGCGTAGCTGTTGAACGTCATGGAGTACACAGCGCGGCCCTGGGTCTTCGACCGCAGGTCACCGATGTAGCCGAACATGCCGGACAGCGGGACGTGCGCGCGAACAACCTTGACGCCCTGGGCATCTTCCATGGACTGCATCTGGCCACGGCGGGAGTTGAGGTCACCGATAACTTCACCCATGTATTCCTCAGGGGTGCGGACCTCGACATCCATCAGCGGTTCGAGCAGAACAGGGTTCGCCTTACGTGCAGCTTCCTTGAAAGCCATACGGCCGGCGATCTTGAACGCCATTTCCGAGGAGTCAACATCGTGGTACGCGCCGTCAATCAGCGTGGCCTTGATGCCGACAACCGGGTAACCGGCCAGGACACCGTCATTCAGTGCGTCCTGGATACCGGCGTCGACCGACGGGATGTACTCGCGGGGAACGCGGCCACCGGTGACCTTGTTCTCGAACTCGTACAGCTCGCCTTCGGCAGTGTCCAGCGGCTCGATCGCGATCTGGATCTTTGCGAACTGGCCGGAACCACCGGTCTGCTTCTTGTGCGTGTAGTCGTGACGCTCAACAGCACGCTTGATGGTTTCGCGGTAAGCAACCTGCGGCTTGCCAACGTTGGCCTCGACCTTGAATTCGCGGCGCATGCGGTCCACCAGGATGTCCAGGTGAAGTTCGCCCATGCCGGCGATGATGGTCTGGCCAGTGTCTTCGTTGAGGGAGACCTGGAAGGTCGGGTCCTCAGCGGAGAGCTTCTGGATGGCCGTGGAGAGCTTCTCCTGGTCACCCTTGGTGTTGGGCTCGATGGCAACCGAGATCACGGGCTCCGGGAAGCTCATGGATTCGAGGACGATCTGGTTGCTGGAGTCGCACAGGGTGTCGCCCGTGGTGGTGTCCTTCAGACCGATCGCTGCGTAGATGTGGCCGGCGGTAGCGCCCTCAACAGGCATTTCCTTGTTGGCGTGCATCTGGAACAGCTTGCCGATGCGCTCCTTCTTGCCCTTGGTGGAGTTGACCACCTGTGCGCCTGCTTCCACGTGACCGGAGTACACGCGGACGAAGGTGAGCTGGCCGAAGAACGGGTGCGCAGCAATCTTGAACGCCAGAGCGGAGAACGGCTCTTCGGCAGACGGCTTGCGGGTCAGTTCCTTCTCTTCGTCGCGGGGATCGTGACCGATCATCGGCGGGACGTCGAGCGGGTTCGGCAGGTAGTCGACGACTGCATCGAGCATCGGCTGAACGCCACGGTTCTTGAATGCGGAACCACAGAACACCGGGTAGATCTCGGAGTTGATCGTCATCTTGCGGATGCCGGCCTTGAGTTCGTCGATGGTGATTTCTTCACCTTCGAGGTACTTCTCCATGAGTTCTTCGGAGGACTCTGCAACGGCTTCCACGAGGTTTGCGCGGTATTCCTCGGCCTTGGCCTTGAGGTCTTCCGGGATCTCGCGGATTTCGTACTTGGCGCCCATGGTGACGTCACCCTTGGCATCGCCAGGCCATACGAGCGAACGCATGTAGAGCAGGTCGACGACGCCGATGAAGTCGTTCTCGGCACCGATCGGCAGCTGCATGACCAGCGGCTTGGCACCAAGGCGGCTGATGATGGTGTCTACGGTGAAGTAGAAGTCAGCGCCCAGCTTGTCCATCTTGTTGACGAAGCAGATACGCGGAACGTTGTACTTGTCAGCCTGGCGCCAAACGGTCTCAGACTGCGGCTCAACGCCTTCCTTGCCATCGAAGACGGCAACTGCACCGTCGAGGACGCGCAGGGAGCGCTCAACCTCAACCGTGAAGTCCACGTGGCCGGGGGTGTCGATGATGTTGATCTGGTTGTTTTCCCAGAAGCAGGTCACGGCGGCAGACGTGATGGTGATGCCGCGCTCCTTCTCCTGTTCCATCCAGTCAGTGGTCGAAGCGCCGTCGTGCGTTTCGCCAATCTTGTGGTTCACACCTGTGTAGAACAGGATGCGCTCGGTGGTGGTGGTCTTGCCGGCATCGATGTGGGCCATGATGCCGATGTTGCGGACCTTACTAAGGTCTGTAAGCACGTCCTGTGCCACGGTGTCTCCCTTTCGGATGGACTACGCGTTCGCCGCCGGCTCGTGTGAGCCGGCGGCGTACGGGAAGTTTTACCAGCGGTAGTGGGCGAAGGCCTTGTTGGACTCGGCCATCTTGTGGGTGTCTTCGCGACGCTTCACAGCGGCACCGAGACCGTTGGAGGCATCCAGGATTTCGTTCTGGAGGCGCTCGGTCATCGTCTTTTCGCGGCGGGCCTTGGAGTAGCCGACCAGCCAACGCAGGGCGAGTGCGGTGGAGCGGCCCGGCTTGACCTCAACCGGAACCTGGTAGGTGGCGCCACCAACACGGCGGGAGCGGACCTCGAGGGAAGGCTTGACGTTGTCCATGGCCTTCTTGAGGGCTGCAACGGGGTCGCCGCCGGACTTCGCACGGGCACCTTCGAGGGCACCGTAAACGATGCGCTCAGCGGTGGACTTCTTGCCGTCAACCAGCACCTTGTTGATCAGCTGGGTAACCAGCGGGGAGCCGTAGACGGGATCTGATACGAGCGGCCGCTTCGGGGCCGGACCCTTGCGAGGCATATTACTTCTTCTCCATCTTTGCGCCGTAGCGGCTGCGCGCCTGCTTACGGTTCTTCACACCCTGGGTATCGAGGGCACCACGGACGATCTTGTAGCGGACACCGGGAAGGTCCTTAACACGACCACCACGAACGAGCACAATGGAGTGCTCCTGGAGGTTGTGGCCAACACCGGGGATGTAGGCGGTTACTTCGATACCACCGTTGAGGCGCACACGTGCAACCTTACGCAGAGCCGAGTTCGGCTTCTTCGGGGTGGTGGTGTAAACGCGGGTGCAAACACCGCGGCGCATCGGGCTGCCGTTCAGCGCGGGTGCCTTGGTCTTTTTGACCTTCGGCGTGCGGCCCTTGCGGACCAGCTGGTTAATCGTAGGCACTTTCGTGTTCTCCGTTGGTTGATCTCTGCCCCGCGCCAGGCGAGTGCCTGTGTTGCGTGAGAGCTTTGGCGTTGTCCCTGCGGCTTCGGATCCTAGACGGTCCGTGGGCGTGCAAAAGTGCGGCATTCGTTGCGCACGTAGCCCGCAACCCGGAAACAGGCTCCACCCAACATCATGAGAACAAAACCGAAATGATGCTGCGGCGGCCTTCATCCACTGCCACACAGAACAATTACACAAAGTCTAGCATGGCTTGATCTGGAGCCTTAATCGGGTGTAGGGAGGACGACGGCGGAAGCCGGCCGCCGCCGTCGGGCACCAAACGGGAAAGACCCCGCACTCACTGAGTGCGGGGTCCTTCCTTGCGTAACGACTAGCGGAAGTCGTTTCCGAGGTCGTAGTCATCCAGCGGGATGGCGTGGAACTCAGGAGCTCCGTCGCCGCCCAGCGTGTCGTAGGAGAAATCGCTGAATGCGCTCGGGCCAGTGAACAGATTGGCCTTTGCTTCTTCAGTCGGTTCCACCGTGATCTCGGTGTAGCGCGGGAGGCCCGTGCCGGCCGGGATCAGCTTACCGATGATGACGTTTTCCTTGAGGCCGAGCAGCGGATCGCTCTTGCCTTCCATGGCCGCCTGCGTCAGAACGCGGGTGGTCTCCTGGAAGGAAGCTGCGGACAGCCAAGACTCGGTGGCCAGCGACGCCTTGGTGATACCCATGAGCTCGGGACGTCCGGAAGCCGGAGTCTTGCCCTCGGATACAACGCGGCGGTTGGCGTCCTCGAAGCGGCTGCGCTCGGCCAGCTCACCCGGGAGCAGGTCGGAGTCGCCGGATTCGATGACCGTGACGCGGCGCAGCATCTGGCGGACGATGACTTCCACGTGCTTGTCGTGGATGCCAATGCCCTGGCTGCGGTACACGCCCTGCACTTCGTCCACGAGGAACTTCTGTGCGGCACGCGGGCCCATGATGCGCAGGACCTGCTTCGGGTCGACCGGACCGTTGATGAGCTTCTGGCCCACCGTGACGTGCTGGCCGTCTTCGATCAGGAGGCGCGACCGGCGCAGGACCGGGTAGGCGATCTCTTCGGAACCGTCGTCCGGGGTGATCACCAGACGCATCTGGCGCTCGGATTCCTCGATGGTGATGCGGCCGGCTGCTTCCGCAATCGGCGCGACACCCTTCGGGGTACGGGCTTCGAAGAGCTCCTGGATACGGGGCAGACCCTGGGTGATGTCGTCGCCACCGCTGGCGGAAACAGCACCACCGGTGTGGAACGTACGCATGGTCAGCTGAGTACCGGGCTCACCGATCGACTGAGCGGCGATGATGCCAACAGCCTCGCCGATGTCCACGGTCTTACCGGTGGCCAGCGAACGGCCGTAGCACAGGGCGCAGGTGCCGACGCTGGACTCACAGGTGAGCACAGAGCGGACCTTGACCTCGGTGATGCCGGCTGCGAACAGCTCAGCGATCACGACGTCGCCGCAGTCGGTACCGCCGGCAGCCAGGACGTTGCCCTTGGAGTCAACGACGTCCACAGCCAGCGTGCGGGCGTAGGCGCTGTTCTCGACGTTCTCGTCCAGTGCCAGCTCGCCGTTGGCGTCAGCCACGGCGATCGGGGTGACAAGGCCGCGCTCAGTGCCGCAGTCCTCTTCACGGACAATGACGTCCTGCGAGACGTCCACCAGACGACGGGTCAGGTAACCCGAGTTGGCGGTACGCAGCGCGGTGTCGGCAAGACCCTTACGTGCACCGTGCGTCGCGATGAAGTATTCCAGCACCGACAGGCCCTCACGGTAGGAGGACTTGATCGGACGCGGGATGATTTCACCCTTCGGGTTGGCCACCAGGCCACGGATACCGGCGATCTGGCGGACCTGCATCCAGTTACCACGTGCACCGGAGGACACCATGCGGTTGATGGTATTCATCGGCGACAGGCTGTCGCGCATGACCTGGGCGATCTCGTTGGTCGCCTTGTTCCAGATCTCGATCAGTTCCTGGCGGCGCTCGTCGTCGTCGATCAGGCCCTTGTCGTACTGTCCCTGGATCTTGGCGGCGCGCTCCTCGTAACCGGCAAGGATGGCCGGCTTCTCGACCGGAACCTCAATGTCGGAGATGGCGACGGTGACGCCCGAGCGGGTGGCCCAGTAGAAACCGGCGTCCTTGAGGTTGTCCAGCGTTGCGGCCGTGACAACCTTCGGGTAGCGCTCCGCGAGGTCGTTGACGATCCGGGAAAGCTCGCCCTTGTCGGCTACAGCCTCAACCCACGGGTAGTCCTCGGGCAGGGTCTCGTTGAAGAGAACCTGGCCCAGGGAGGTGTCCACCAGTGCGGGCTGACCCTGCTCCCAGCCCTCCGGAGCTTCCCAGCCGGCGTAAGGAACAAAGCCCTCGAGACGGATCTTGACCTGGGAGTTCAGGTGCAGCTGGTGGGCGTCGAAAGCCATGATGGCTTCGGACACCGAGCCGAAGACCCGGCCTTCACCAGCTGAACCCACACGCTTGGTGGTCAGGTGGTAGAGGCCGATGATCATATCCTGTGAAGGCAGGGTCACCGGACGGCCGTCAGACGGCTTCAGGATGTTGTTGGACGACAGCATCAGGATGCGTGCCTCAGCCTGGGCTTCGGGGCTCAGCGGCAGGTGGACTGCCATCTGGTCGCCGTCGAAGTCGGCGTTGAACGCGCCACAAACCAGCGGGTGGAGCTGGATGGCCTTGCCTTCAACAAGCTGCGGCTCGAATGCCTGGATACCGAGGCGGTGCAGGGTAGGTGCACGGTTGAGCAGCACCGGGTGTTCGGTGATGATCTCTTCCAGCACGTCCCAGACCTGCGGACGGTAACGCTCGACCATGCGCTTTGCCGACTTGATGTTCTGCGCGTGGTTGAGGTCAACCAGGCGCTTCATCACGAACGGCTTGAAGAGCTCCAGTGCCATCTGCTTGGGCAGGCCACACTGGTGCAGCTTCAGCTGCGGGCCGACGACGATGACCGAACGGCCGGAGTAGTCGACGCGCTTGCCGAGGAGGTTCTGGCGGAAACGGCCCTGCTTGCCCTTGAGCATGTCGCTCAGGGACTTCAGCGGACGGTTGCCCGGTCCGGTGACCGGACGGCCGCGGCGGCCGTTGTCGAAGAGGCTGTCAACAGCTTCCTGAAGCATGCGCTTCTCGTTGTTGACGATGATCTCCGGAGCACCCCAGGTCAAGCAGTCGCTTGAGTCGGTTGTTGCGGTTGATCACGCGGCGGTAGAGGTCGTTGAGGTCGGAGGTCGCGAAGCGGCCACCGTCCAGCTGGACCATCGGGCGCAGTTCCGGCGGGATCACCGGGACGGCGTCCAGCACCATGCCGAGCGGGCTGTTGTTGGTGGTCAGGAACGCATTGACCACCTTCAGGCGCTTCAGGGCGCGGGTCTTGCGCTGGCCCTTGCCGTTGGCGATGATGTCGCGCAGGTTGTCGGACTCGGCCTGCATGTCGAAGTTCTCGAGACGCTTCTTGATGGCCTCGGCACCCATGGAGCCCTCGAAGTACATGCCGTAGCGGTCACGCAGTTCGCGGTACAGGCCCTCGTCACCTTCGAGGTCAGCGACTTTCAGGTTCTTGAAGCGGTCCCAGACCTGCTCGAGGCGCTCGATCTCGGCGTCGGCGCGCTTGCGGACGTTCGCCATCTGGCGGTCAGCCGAGTCGCGTGCCTTCTTCTTGTCGGCAGCCTTCGCACCCTCACCCTCGAGACGGGCAAGCTCGTTCTCAAGGTCGCGGGCGATCGCGGCGATGTCGGAGTCGCGGTTGTCGATCAGCTGCTTCTTCTCGACGTCATGCTCAACCTGCAGGTTGGGCAGTTCCGCGTGGCGGTTTTCTTCGTCGACGCTGGTGATCATGTAGGCAGCGAAGTAGATGACCTTTTCGAGGTCCTTCGGAGCCAGGTCAAGGAGGTAGCCCAGGCGGGACGGAACACCCTTGAAGTACCAGATGTGGGTTACAGGAGCGGCCAGCTCGATGTGGCCCATGCGCTCACGGCGCACCTTGGCGCGGGTGACCTCAACGCCACACCGCTCACAGATGATGCCCTTGAAGCGCACGCGCTTGTACTTGCCGCAGTAGCATTCCCAGTCACGGGACGGGCCGAAGATCTTCTCGCAGAAGAGGCCGTCCTTCTCGGGCTTGAGCGTGCGGTAGTTGATGGTTTCCGGCTTCTTAACCTCGCCGTACGACCAGCCGCGGATGTCTTCCGCGGTGGCGAGGCCGATCTGCATGAGGCCGAAGGAGGATTCGCTGGACATATGGTCCCTGTTCTCTCTTGTTCTCTAAATTCTGAAGTCTTGCTTGCGGGGAGAGGGAGGAGGACGACGGCGGACGGCCCGCCCGCCGTCGTCGGACTCCTTAGACCTCTTCTACGGAGCTGGGCTCTGCACGAGACAGATCGATGCCCAGTTCTTCCGCAGCCGTGAAGACTGCGTCATCAGAGTCACGCATTTCAATTGTGGTTCCGTCTGTGGAAAGCACTTCCACGTTCAGGCACAGCGACTGCATTTCCTTGATCAACACCTTGAAGGATTCGGGAACACCCGGCTCAGGGATGTTCTCGCCCTTGACGATCGCTTCGTAGACCTTCACGCGGCCGTGAATGTCATCGGACTTGATCGTGAGCAGTTCCTGGAGCGTGTAGGCGGCGCCGTAAGCTTCGAGCGCCCACACTTCCATTTCACCGAAGCGCTGGCCACCGAACTGTGCCTTACCACCCAGCGGCTGCTGCGTGATCATGGAGTACGGGCCGGTGGAGCGGGCGTGGATCTTGTCGTCCACCAGGTGGTGGAGCTTCAGGATGTACATGTAGCCGACCGAGATCGGATCCGGGAACGGCTCGCCGGAGCGGCCGTCGAACAGGCGCGTCTTGCCCGAGGAGTCGATCAGGCGGTCACCGTCGCGGGTCACGTTGGTGGAGTCGAGCAGGCCCGTGATTTCCTCTTCGCGGGCGCCGTCGAAGACCGGCGTTGCAACAGTGGTCTGGCCACTCTCGCGCGGCAGGTTCGGCAGCTGCTTCACCCACTCCGGCTCGCCTTCGATCTTCCAGCCCGTCTTGGCGACCCAGCCGAGGTGCGTTTCCAGCACCTGGCCGACGTTCATACGGCCCGGAACACCCAGCGGGTTCAGGACGATATCAACGGGGGTGCCGTCGGCAAGGAAGGGCATGTCCTCGATCGGGAGGATCTTGGAGATAACACCCTTGTTGCCGTGACGGCCGGCGAGCTTGTCGCCGTCGGTGATCTTGCGCTTGGCGGCCACGTAGACGCGGACCAGCTGGTTGACGCCCGGGGGCAGTTCGTCGTCGTTGTCGCGGTCGAAGACGCGGACGCCGATGACGGTGCCGGACTCGCCGTGCGGAACCTTCAGGGACGTGTCGCGCACTTCGCGGGACTTCTCGCCGAAGATGGCGCGGAGCAGGCGCTCTTCCGGGGTCAGTTCGGTTTCACCCTTCGGGGTGACCTTTCCGACCAGGATGTCGCCGGCTTCAACCTCGGCACCGATGTGGATGATGCCGCGCTCGTCCAGGCCTGCCAGGACTTCCTCGGACACGTTGGGGATGTCACGGGTGATTTCCTCGGCACCAAGCTTGGTGTCGCGGGCATCGATCTCGTGCTCCTCGATGTGGATGGAGGAAAGGACGTCCTCGGCAACGATGCGCTGCGAGAGGATGATGGCGTCCTCGAAGTTGTGGCCTTCCCATGACATGAATGCCACGAGCAGGTTCTTACCGAGGGCGAGCTCGCCCTGGTCCGTTGCCGGGCCGTCGGCGATGATGCCGCCAACTTCCAGGCGCTGGCCTTCGTTCACCAGGACACGGTTGTTGTAGCAGTTGCCCTGGTTGGAGCGGGCGAACTTGTTGATGCGGTAGTTGGTTTCCGTGCCGTCATCGTTGAGCATGACGACGAGCTCGGCGGAAACCTCGGTAACCACACCGGCCTTCTTGGCGATGGTGACGTCACCGGCGTCAACGGCTGCTGCACGTTCCATGCCGGTACCCACGAACGGGGCCTCGGAACGGACCAGCGGCACAGCCTGGCGCTGCATGTTGGCACCCATGAGTGCACGGTTGGCGTCGTCGTGCTCGAGGAACGGGATCAGGGCGGTAGCCACGGACACCATCTGGCGCGGGGAGACGTCCATGAACTGCACGTCAGCAGCAGGAACGAGCACGGGCTCGCCTCCACCACCGCGGGCACGGACCAGGACGGTCTCTTCAGCGAAGCTCTTGTTCTCCTCGAGCGGAGCGTTGGCCTGTGCGATCAGGACCTCTGCCTCGTCGTCGGCCGTCAGGTACTGGACGTCGTCGGAAACGACGCCGTCCTTGACCAGGCGGTACGGCGTCTCGATGAAACCGAACGGGTTGATGCGGCCGTAGGACGCCAGCGAACCGATCAGACCAATGTTCGGGCCTTCAGGGGTTTCGATGGGGCACATACGTCCGTAGTGGGACGGGTGAACGTCTCGGACTTCCATGCCTGCACGGTCACGGGACAGACCGCCGGGGCCCAGCGCCGACAGGCGGCGCTTGTGGGTCAGGCCCGAGAGCGGGTTGTTCTGGTCCATGAACTGGGACAGCTGGGAGGTTCCGAAGAACTCCTTAATCGCTGCCACCACGGGACGGATGTTGATCAGGGTCTGCGGCGTGATGGCCTCGACGTCCTGCGTGGTCATGCGTTCGCGGACGACGCGCTCCATGCGGGACAGGCCGGTGCGGACCTGGTTCTCGATGAGCTCGCCGACGGCGCGGATGCGGCGGTTGCCGAAGTGGTCGATATCATCGATCTCGACGCGGAGCTCGTGGTCTTCGCCGTCGCGCTTGCCCATGAGGGTCTTCTCGCCGGCGTGGAGCGCGACGAGGAACTTGATCATGGCGACGATGTCTTCAACGTGCAGGACCGAAGCTTCCTTGTCACCAAGGGAGCGGTCGATGCCAAGCTTGCGGTTGATCTTGTAGCGGCCAACCTTGGCCAGATCGTAGCGCTTGGAGTTGAAGTACAGGTTGTCCAGCAGGGACTGGGCAGCCTCGACTGTGGGCGGCTCGCCCGGACGCAGCTTGCGGTAGATGTCCAGCAGGGCGTCTTCGCGGGTTTCGGTGGCGTCCTTCTCCAGCGTTGCACGCATGGAGTCGTACTGGCCGAACTCCTCGAGGATCTGGCCTTCGGTCCAGCCGAGGGCCTTCAGCAGCACCGTGACCGACTGCTTGCGCTTGCGGTCGAGGCGCACGCCGACCTGGTCGCGCTTGTCGATCTCGAGCTCGAACCAGGCGCCGCGGGACGGGATGATCTTTGCGGTAAAGATGTCCTTGTCGCTGGTCTTGTCAGCGGCGCGCTCGAAGTAGGCGCCCGGGGAACGGACCAGCTGGGAAACGACGACACGCTCGGTGCCGTTGACGACGAAGGTGCCCTTCTCGGTCATCAGCGGGAAGTCACCCATGAACACGGTCTGCTGCTTGATTTCGCCCGTGTTGTTGTTCATGAATTCGGCCTTGACGTACAGCGGTGCCGAGTACGTAGCGTCCCGGTCCTTGCATTCAGCCATGGTGTACTTCGGATCAGCGAACTCCGGATCGGAGAAGCTCAGGGACATGGTGCCCTGGAAGTCCTCAATCGGGGAGATCTCTTCGAAGATGTCGGAAAGACCGGAGGTGGTGGCGACGCTCAGGTCGCCTTCTTCGACGGCCTTCGCAACGCGGGCCTGCCAGCGTTCATTTCCGACCAGCCAGTCGAAGCTGTCCGTCTGCAGGGCAAGCAGATTCGGAACGTCAAGAGGTTCGTGAATCTTTGCGAATGAGAGCCGGCGAGTCGCACCATCGGTGCTTGCCGTGTTAGCGGTTTCGTTATTAGAGGTGCTCGAGGCGACCAAGAGGGATCCTTCCACAGACCTTCAGGCGTTTTCAGATCTCCCCCGCTTTTCACCCTGCGAAGTGACTCCGCAGTGCTACCATCCGGTTCCGCTATATGACCCGGGACCTGGTTCTGCCCATGCTGGTGACGTTGTTCACGGCACATTGATGGAGCAGCTAACAGGCTAAGCCCACCGCTATATGAAGGCTGAAGGTAAACAGGGAAGACGCAAATATCTACGATACGGCAAAACCCCACGCGTGTCTACCCCACTTATCAGCAGAATGCAAGCACCGTTGCTACGGGCACCTAACCGGAATGCGCCCCGCCTCCCCAGCGTTTGAATGGATAGGTGACCGGGCTCACGATACCCTTAGGCCAACCATCGACCATAGATCGGAAGAGAACAACCATGAGCAATTCCGTGGACAACAGCGATGTTGTCATCCTGTCCGGCGCGCGCACCCCGCAGGGCCGGCTGAACGGGCAACTGGCGAGCTTCACCGCCGTCGAGCTCGGGGCGCACGCAATCAAGGCGGCCATCGCGGCAAGCGGACTGGAAGCCGATCGGGTGGACGCCGTCATCATGGGCCAGGTGCTGCAGGCCGGTGCCGGCCAGAACCCGGCACGCCAGAGCGCCATCGGTGCGGGCATTGGCTGGAACGTCCCCACGGTGACCATCAACAAGGTCTGCCTCTCCGGGCTGACGGCCGTGATCGACGCGGCGCGGCTGATCCGTGCCGGCGAGGCCACCGTCGTGGTCGCCGGCGGCCAGGAATCCATGACGCGGGCTCCGCACGTCCTTCCGGGTTCCCGCCAGGGCTGGAATTACGGCACCGTGCAGGCGCTGGACGTTGCGGCCCACGACGGCCTGACCGATGCGTTCGACGGCCATTCGATGGGCCTTTCCACCGAATCCAAGAACCTCATCCTCGGCATCGACCGGACCGCCCAGGACAACGTGGCCGCCAATTCACACCAGCGCGCAGCGATCGCTTCGAAGAACGGCGTGTTCGACGACGAGATCTCACCGATCAGCGTCAAGCAACGCAAGGGTGATCCCGTGGTGGTCTCCACCGATGAGGGCCTCCGGCCGGACACCACCGTTGAGTCCCTGGCCGGGCTGCGGGCCGCCTTCGTCACCGACGGCACCATTACGGCCGGCAACTCCTCTCCCCTGTCCGACGGCGCCTCCGCCCTGGTCCTGACCTCGCTCAAGTTCGCGGAGGAGAACGGCCTCGAGTACCTGGCCGTCGTGGGCAAGCCCGGGCAGGTGGCGGGCCCGGACAACTCCTTGCACTCGCAGCCTTCCAACGCCATCGGGCAAGCTTTGGACCGCGCCGGCTGGAGCACTTCCGACCTGGACTTCATCGAAATCAACGAAGCATTCGGTTCGGTGGCCGTGCAGTCCCTCAAGGATCTGGACTACCCGCTGGAGCAGTGCAATATCCACGGCGGCGCCATCGCGCTGGGCCACCCGATCGGCGCCTCCGGTGCGCGGCTGGCACTCCACGCGGCGCACGAACTGAAGCGGCGCGGCCAGGGCAAGGCGGCTGTGTCACTCTGCGGAGGCGGCGGCCAGGGCGAGGCCCTCCTGCTGTTCCGGGACTGATGACACGACTGGCCGACGGCAGGGAGCGCTTCCTTGCCGACGCAGCCGCACGCGGCCTGGACGTCCAGCTCGTCGAACGGCTGGCCGCCCACAGCCTCGAGGAGGCGGCCGCGATCCTTGGCATCAGCCCGGCGGACATTGTGAAGTCCCTCGTGGTGAAACACAAAGACGGCAGCTTCCTCTTCGCCCTGATCCCGGGCGACCGCCAGATCTCCTGGCCCAAGCTGCGAAGCCTGGTGGGCGTCAACAAGCTCTCGCTACCGGCGGCGGATGTGGCACTGGAGGCGACCGGCTATGAGCGCGGCACCATCACTCCCCTGGGCAGCACCACGGCATGGCCTGTCTATGCGGACCGGACCATCGCAGGCAAGCGGATTTCCATGGGCGCGGGCCAGCACGGCTGCAGCGCCTTCGTGGACGCCGACGCCCTGGTCTCCGCCCTCGGCGCCGTGCTCGCGGACATCAGCGAACCCAACTAGGTAGCACATGAGGGCGTTCTGAGCGCTGGGAACGCCCGCAACTGCTACCTAGTGGGCCCACGCCCGCAGGGTCCCAGGCCGAGCTTGCGAGGTTAGGGTGCGGGTGGGGTTTAAACGCAGGAATCCCCGCCCACCGGAGTTGACGGGGATTCCTGAGAAAGCAGTGTTACTTGAGGGTAACGGTGGCGCCAGCTTCTTCGAGCTGAGCCTTTGCCTTCTCGGCAGCTTCCTTGGTAGCGCCTTCGAGAACAGCCTTGGGAGCGCTGTCAACCAGGTCCTTGGCTTCCTTGAGGCCCAGGGAGGTGATGGCGCGAACTTCCTTGATCACTGCGATCTTCTTGTCGCCAGCAGCTTCGAGGATGACGTCGAAGTCAGTCTTCTCTTCGGCTTCCTCAGCGGCACCGCCACCGGCGGGGCCGGCAACAGCTACAGCAGCAGCGGTAACTTCGAAGGTCTCTTCGAAGAGCTTGACGAACTCGGAGAGCTCGATGATGGTCAGTTCCTTGAAAGCTTCAATGAGCTCTTCGTTGCTGAGCTTCGCCATGGTGTGGCGTCCTTCCTATAAAGGCGGCCGGGGGCTGAATGCCGTTCCGATCCACCGGAGTCTTTTTGGGAGAGAGAATTAGTTCTCTTCGGCAGCGGCTTCGGCCGGAGCCTCAGCTGCGGCTTCTGCGTCAGCCTCTGCGGCAGGAGCTTCTTCAGCGGCGGGAGCTTCGGCTTCAGCCGGAGCACCGTTCTCTTCTTCAAGCTTGAGGCGCAGTGCGTCGATGATGCGTGCAGCAGCGGCAGCAGGGGCCTTGAGGATGCCTGCAACCTTGGCGAGCTGCAGCTCGCGGGACTCGAGTGCTGCCAGGGCAGCAACTTCGCTGGCGTTCAGTGCCTTGCCTTCGAAGTAACCGGTCTTGATGACCAGCTGCTTGTTAGCCTTGGCAAAATCCGTCAGGCTCTTGGCAGCTGCAACTGCGTCACCCTTGATGAACGCGATTGCAGTGGGGCCGGCGAGCTGGCCGTCGAATGCTTCGACACCAGCTTCCTTGGCTGCAATGGCGGTCAGGGTGTTCTTGACGACCGCGAACTTGGTGTCCTGGCCGAGAGAAACACGCAGCTGCTTGAGCTGTGCAACGGTGAGCCCACGGTATTCGGTCAGGACAGCGGCGTTCGATTCCTTGAAATCGTTAGTGATTTCAGCTACTGCTGAAACCTTGGTAGGCGTTGCCATAACCCTCCTTCCGGGGATAGTGCCGGTATTCCGGGTCCCCGCTCAGGTGAGCTAAAACTAAAAACGCCCCGCGCAGATGCACGGGGCTTGGCTCAACGCTGTTCAAACAGCGGAACTTTGCTTCGTTCACCTGCGCCGGCCGCCCTATGTTCAGGGTCCTTCGTCCGGAAACCCACTGGCTCTTTCGCGCACAACTGCAGAGTTGAGCTGAGCTCGAAAGAGTGGGAATCCAACAACCGACGGTCTTTGGTAGTTCAAGCTTAGGGGACGGCCCTGTGCATTACCAAATCGGCAGTCGCTCCGCCACCAGGACCTAGCTCCTTCTCGGTCCAAGGTCCGGCAGTTCCTTCTGCCAGATCCCGGTGACTCCCGCCGTCGTGAACCCAAGCTGGCGGTTAACCGTGAGGAGGTACCGGTTCTCCGGCGCGTTCCAGGTGTAGATCACCCGCGCAGCGGGGAACTGCTCGGTAAGTCGCTCCATATTGGCCACCTTGATGAGCAGGCCGAGCTTGTTGCCGCGGTGCGCCTGCAGCACCACCGTGTCATCCTGGAAGACGACGTCCTGCCGCTGCGCCAGGACGCTGATGGTAGTCAGCCCCACCAGGGTCCCGGTAGCAATGTGTTCGACGGCGGTCACCACCGTGCGCCGCCCCTGGGAGATGGTGACTTCCTCGGCTTCCCGCAGGATCCGGGCATCGAAGACTATGTCGTCGGTCCCCTCCACCGGTCCGGCGTCGCCGCCGGCCTGGTTTTCGAGGGCTGCCACCGATTCCAGCCAGCGCTCCGGGCAGCGGTCGGTCCAGTGGTGCAGGCGGTAGCGGCCGTTGTTGGCTTCCTGCGCCTCCGCCTCGAGCTCGGCCACAAGCTTGCTGTCCAGCGGCAGCACGCACGAGCTGAACTGTTCGATGTGCTGCAGCGTGTAACCGGTGCGCTGGGCGAATTCCACCTCGCGGCTCCCCAAGGGCACATAGCCCTGGCCCGATCCGGGCACCAGCTGCTCGGGCGCGAATTCGTGCAGGGACGCACCGGGATGGTTGGTGTCCACGAGGATCATGGTGCGGCCCTCGTTCCGGGCGAAGTGCTCGGCGGCTTCCAGCAACTGCCTGCCCACGCCCTGGCGCTGGTACTCGGGGAGGATGTCCAGGGTGAATTCGGCGAGGTCCAGGTTGTCGGCGAGGGGCAGGGCGATATCCACGGTGCCCACGATGTCGTCGCCGATCTTTGCCACGAGGATGACCTGGCGCTCGTACGGGTCTTCCAGTTCGAGGAGCTTTTCCAGCGGCGTGTAGGCGAGGTCGTCACTCCCCCAGGTATCCATCCGGACCTTGCGCCCCACCTCCACCGCGGCGAGGAAATCCGCCGCGTCAGCAGCATCCACTGAGTCCGGAATCCACAGCCGCTCGATCCGCACCTCTATTGCCATTATCCCCAGCCGTTCCGCCGCTGGCCGTGAAGGCTGCGGGCTTGAGTCCACGCGGTGTATCCGTCGCCAGCATATGCCGGTTAGCGCCGGCGCTGCCACTCACCGTCGTACCCTGCCGGACGGAAGCCCAGCGCCACATTTATGGCCAGCATGTGGTCATTTTCTGCAGCATTGAATGTCAGGACCCGTTCCACCTCGGGGTGGTCCTGCTGCAGGCGCCGGAGGTTGCGCACCTTGACCAGCATCCCCAGCCGGTGTCCGCGGTGTGCCTTGGCCACGAGGGTGTCGTCCTGCTCGGCCAGCCACGGTTTTTCGTCCGAGTGCTGCAGCACCGAGTAGGCAGCAAGTTCGCCGCTCGCCTTATGCCGGGCCACCGCCACCAGCGATTCCAGGCCCGCCCGCTTCCACTCGTCCTCGACGTGCCGGACGCGCTGGGCGTCCCACACCTCGGCGTCGTAATGCAGCGCACCTGCCGGGGAGTCCGTGCTCATCCTGGACATGAGCGCGGCCATCTGTTCCACGTACTCATCCGGGCAGCGGTCCGTCCAGCCGAGGATTTCATACTGGTCCCCGGCAATGCCGGCGGCCTCGCGTTCCAATTCGTCCAGGAGACCGTCCGACGGCGGCATGTCCAGTGCGCTGAAACGCGTCACCTGCTCGAGGGTGTAACCGGCCGCCACGGCAAAACGGACGCCGCGTGCCGCGGCCGGGACCCCGCCCGTCCCGGTTCCCGGCCTCAGGATCCCCGGGCCGTCCAGGTCGAACCCGGGGGCGTGTTCAGTGAAGCTCTGCAGGGTGCTGCGTCCGTCCTCCGTCGCCAGTGCCTCTGCGTGCCGGAGGAGGGCCAGTCCGATGCCGCGGCCGCTGAACCCGTTGAGGACGTCCACCCTGAGGAACGCATCCTGAAGGTTTTCCTTTTGCGTAAGCCTGACCCAGGACCTTGCCACCATGCGGCCGTCCAGCCGTACGAAGTAGAGCCGCAGCTTCGCGTAGTCGTCATCACGCCACGATTCCAGCCTGGCCTTCGGCGGCGCTGCCCGGTCCAGGTTGCCCCAAAGCTCCAGCGCCACGGCATCGCTGAGGTCGCTGAACTCGAGGAAGTCCGTGGCGTCGGACGCGTCAAGTGACGCAGGCAGGAAAAGCGGCTCGATCCGGTAGGAGGGCGTCGTCACCGGATCAGCCTAGCCGCAACGCCCTGAGTCCGACAGAGCCCCTTCCAGAGCGAGCCGAGGCGCTTACCGGAGTCCCGCCGTCGTACTTCACGGAACGAAAACGCCACCGGAATGCAAAAGGACCGCCCGGCAAACGCCGGACGGTCCTTCTGCTTTGGCCGGAAATCCGGCCGAGGTTCGCGAGACTTATGCCTCGATGAGAACCTTGGTGACGTTGGGGTCAACGGAGATGCCGGGACCGAACGTGGTGGCAACCGTTGCCTTCTGGATGTAGCGGCCCTTGGAAGCGGACGGCTTCAGGCGGAGCACCTCTTCGAGGGCAGCGGCGTAGTTCTCGGCCAGCTTGATGGAGTCGAACGAAACCTTGCCGATGATGAAGTGCAGGTTGGAGTGCTTGTCGACGCGGAAGTCGATCTTGCCGCCCTTGATGTCGTTGACAGCCTTGGTGACATCGGGGGTGACGGTGCCGGTCTTCGGGTTCGGCATCAGGTTACGCGGACCCAGGACCTTACCGAGGCGGCCAACCTTGCCCATGAGGTCAGGGGTGGCAACGGCTGCGTCGAAGTCGGTCCAGCCGCCGGCGATCTTTTCGATCAGGTCGTCGGAACCAACGAAGTCGGCGCCGGCAGCGATTGCTGCTTCGGCCTTCTCGCCGGTGGCGAACACCAGGACGCGGGCGGTCTTACCGGTGCCGTGCGGCAGGTTGACAGTACCGCGGACCATCTGGTCAGCCTTGCGGGGGTCAACACCCAGACGGAAGGCAACCTCAACGGTGGCGTCGAACTTGGACGGGTTGGTGTCCTTGGCGAGCGTCACTGCCTCGAACGGCGCGTAGAACTTCTCCGCGTCGATCTTGGCTGCGGCTGCCTCGTATGCTTTGCTGCGCTTTGCCATGCTGCTTATTTCTCCTTGTGCAGTTGTGGTCTGCGGACCGCGCTGGGCCCTGCCACAGTCAGCTGTCCGGGATGGACTGCTGACATTTCAATGTTTCAGTGGTGCCGGTTTCCCGGCGGTGCTGCCCGTCGTCGTTATCGGTTTACCAAACCCAACGTCAGGCAGCGGGGTAATTAACCCTCGACGGTGATACCCATGGAGCGGGCGGTGCCGGCGATGATCTTCGCTGCGCCTTCGAGGCTGGTGGCGTTGAGGTCTTCCATCTTGGTGGTGGCGATCTCGTTGACCTGTGCCTGGGTCAGCTTGGCAACCTTGACGGTGTGCGGGGTAGCCGAACCCTTGGCGACGCCTGCAGCCTTCTTGATGAGCTCTGCAGCCGGCGGGGTCTTGGTGATGAACGTGAACGAACGGTCTTCGTAGACGGTGATTTCAACAGGAATAACGTTGCCGCGCTGGGCTTCCGTCGCAGCGTTGTACGCCTTGCAGAATTCCATGATGTTGACACCGTGCTGGCCAAGCGCAGGACCGATCGGCGGGGCCGGGTTAGCGGCACCTGCCTGGATCTGCAGCTTGATGAGGCCGGTGACCTTCTTCTTGGGAGCCAATGTAGGGTCCTTCTCTCAAATGCGTCCTGGGACACAGGAGCGTGCCTCAGGTGGTTGGCCGCCATGGCGAGGCGGCCGGCCGTTCCGGAACTGCTAAGCGGGCCGTTCCGGAGCGAAATCTGTGGTGATCAGTTAGATCTTGGTGACCTGGTTGAAGGCCAGCGTGACCGGGGTCTCGCGTTCGAAGATGGACACCAGCACCACGAGGGTCTGGGAATCCACCTTGATCTCGGAGATCGTGGCGGGAAGGGTCTCGAACGGGCCTTCCTTGACGATGACCGACTCGCCGACCTCGAAGTCGACGTCGACCTGCGTGGCAGCCTGCTTGGCGGGCTTGCCCTTCTCTGCCTGCTCCTCTTCGAAGACCGGGGCCAGCATGGAGAAGACCTCATCGAGGCGCAGCGGCACAGGGTTGTGGGCGTTGCCCACGAAGCCGGTGACGCCCGGGGTGTGGCGGACGGCGCCCCAGGAGGCGTCGGTCAGGTCCATGCGGACCAGCACGTAGCCGGGGATGCGGACGCGGTTGATGACCTTGCGCTGAGCGTTCTTGATCTCAACGACTTCTTCCATCGGAACCTGGATTTCGAAGATGTAATCTTCCATGTCCAGGGTCTGGATGCGGGTCTCAAGGTTGGCCTTGACGCGGTTTTCGTAGCCGGCGTAGGAGTGGATGACGTACCAGTCACCCTCCTGGCGGCGCAGCTTGGACTTGAATTCCGCGGCGGGATCGGTGGCCTGGGCGGCAGCAGCGGCCAGGACGTCGGTCCCTTCGGCGCCTTCCTCAGCGTCCTCTCCGGTCACGTCGTCGGCGTCAGCGGTCTCGTCGTCCGCGTCAGCGGTCTCGTCGTCCGCGTCAGTATCAGCGGAGTCGGTCTCGTCGTCGGCGTCAGTATCGGCCTCAGCGTCGCCGTCGTACTCGGCATCGCCTTCGGAATCGGGCGCAGCAGACTCAACCTCAGAGCCCTCGGCGGCCTCAGCCGCGGGGTTCTGGGTTTCATCCAGCTCAGTCTCAGTTACCTCGAGCTCCTGCTCAGACACTTGGTCTCCTGCTTCCTCATTGCCTAATTGCCTATTTAAATGGCTCAATTCCGCACACCCCGCAGCTCCTGCCGATTCCGGCTGGGAGTCCACGCGGTCTGCGGACCGATCGCCTTAGCGGTCCCCGGCGCCTGTACCGCCGAAGACCCAGCCCACCGCGGTGCCGAACCCCAGGTCCAGCAGCGTGACGATCACCATCATGATGACCACAAATACGAGCACCACGAGCGTGTAATTAATCAGTTCCTTGCGGGTGGGGGCGACAACCTTCTTCAGTTCGCCAATTACCTGGCGGACGAAGAGTGCGATGCGAGCGAAGAAGCCAGCCTTGGCGGCCTTCTTTGCGGGGCGGCCCTTGGAGCTGCTTGCAGCTGTTTCGGTCACCTGTTCCTCACTCATCCTCGCAAGTCGGATTACCCGGCTCTGAACTGAACCTTTGGTTGCTGCGCTTGCTCCGGCTTTTCGCCGGAACAGCCTGCGCAGGGCAGACAGGACTCGAACCTGCAACCTGCGGTTTTGGAGACCGCTGCGCTACCAATTGCGCCACTACCCTATGGATCAAAAACCGATGAAGGCCGCACTTTCCCAAGGACATCTTGGGGCGCAAGTCATCATCTGTGTTTTCAACACCGGAGAACCAGTCTACGCAACAACTGCGCTTACGTCGAACCAGCCTCATTTCGGACCGTTTTTCAGCTTCAGAATCCGCACCGCAGTCACAAATCCGCGTTCCACCTCGAACGATCCGGTGAACAGCATAGAGTAGATTCCGTCGAATTCCACCATTCAGCTCTCCAGCTGCAAGCGAAGAACGGACCCGCCATGTCTGCCGCCCGCGTTTCCCAACGCATTTCCGCCATTGCCGAATCCGCCACCCTGGCCGTCGATGCCAAGGCCAAGGCGCTGAAGGCGGCGGGCCGGCCGGTGATTGGCTTCGGTGCGGGCGAGCCTGATTTCCCGACTCCGGGCTACATCGTCCAGGCCGCCATCGACGCCGCCAGCCAGCCGAAGTACCACCGCTACTCCCCCGCCGGCGGCCTTCCCGAGCTGAAGAAGGCAATCGCCGAGAAGACGTTCCGGGACTCCGGCTACAAGGCGGACCCGTCCCAGGTGCTGGTCACCAACGGCGGCAAGCAGGCCGTCTACAACACGTTCGCCACCCTCGTGGATCCGGGCGACGAAGTGATCGTGCCCACGCCGTTCTGGACCACCTACCCCGAGGCCATCCGCCTCGCCGGCGGCGTCCCGGTGGAGGTCTTTGCGGGCCCGGAGCAGGACTACCTGGTGACCGTGGAGCAGCTCGAGGCAGCCGTCACGGACCGCACTAAGATCCTGCTGTTCGTGTCGCCCTCGAACCCCACCGGCTCTGTCTACTCGCCGGAGCAGGTCGCTGAAATCGGCAAGTGGGCCGCCGCCAAGGGTCTGTGGGTGGTCACCGACGAGATCTACGAGCACCTGACGTACGACGGCGTGCCCTTCACCTCCATCGCCACCGCCGCCCCCGAACTGGGCGACAAGGTTGTGATCCTCAACGGAGTGGCCAAGACCTATGCGATGACCGGCTGGCGTGTGGGCTGGATGATCGGACCCGCCGACGTCATCAAGGCCGCCACCAACCTGCAGTCGCACGCCACCTCGAACGTGTCCAACATCCCGCAGATCGCCGCCCTGGCAGCCGTCTCCGGCCCGCTCACCGCGGTGGACGAGATGAAGGTCGCCTTCGACCGCCGCCGAAAGGCCATCGTGGAAGGCCTCAACGCGATTGAGGGCGTTGAATGCCCGACGCCGAAGGGCGCCTTCTACGTGTACGCGGATGTCCGCGCGCTGCTGGGTAAGGAATTCCCGACGGCGAGCGGCACCGTCCGCCCGGAGACCTCGGCCGCGCTTGCCGCGCTGATCCTGGACGAGGTGGAGGTCGCCGTGGTTCCCGGCGAGGCCTTCGGTCCGTCCGGCTTCCTGCGCCTCTCCTACGCCCTGGGCGACGAGGACCTGGCCACCGGCGTCGGCCGCCTGCAGGACTTCCTCGGCAAGGCGCAGTAGCCCGAAACGCTCGATCACTCCCTGCAAGAAATCTTCAAACGCTCTCGCACCGAAAAATTATGGTGCGGGAGCGTTTGCGTTTGGGCGGCAGGACGTGAGGACGGGTTCTGGAAAAAGCTGCAGGACGTGAGGACGCGTCGGGCAGAAGGCGGCGGCAAGCGATAGGGCGTCGGGTCAAAACCCGCAGGAAGTGATCGAGCGTCCGGGTTAGAGGAGGCGGCGCTCGGCGGCCCACTTGGTGAGTTCGTGGCGGCTGGACAGCTGCAGCTTCCGCAGCACGGCCGAGACGTGGGTTTCCACGGTTTTGATGGAGATGAAGAGCTCCTTGGCCACCTCCTTGTAGCTGTAGCCGCGGGCAATCAGCCGCATCACCTCGAGTTCCCGGGCGGAGAGCTTGTCCAGTTCGTCGTCGGCAATGTCGGCCGGAGCGGTGCCGAACGCATCCAGGACGAAGCCTGCCAGCCGCGGGGAGAACACGGCGTCGCCGCCGGCAACCCGGAACACGGCGTCGGTGATCTCCGCGCCGGAAATGGTCTTCGTAACATAGCCGCGGGCACCGGCGCGGATGACGGCCACAACGTCCTCGGCCGCATCGGAGACGCTCAGGGCAAGGAAACGCGTGGTTGCCAGGAGCGCCGCGGAACCGGTGATGACTTCCCGCCCTCCCCCGCCGCGGCCGCCGGGCAGGTGCACATCCAGCAGCACGACGTCGGGCCGTGCTGCGGCAATAACTTCGATGGCCTGTTCCACGGTGCCGGCCTCGCCGACCACCACCACGCTCGGGTCCAGGTCAGCCTTGAGGCCGGACCGGAAAATTGCGTGGTCATCAACGATCACCACGCGCACGGTTCGTCCGGCTGCGCCTGCCCCTGCTGGTGTACTCATGATTTCCCTTCCCCGTTGTCCGCGACGTCCGCAGGCAGCCTGAGGCGCACCTCCGTGCCGTCGGGACTGCTGTTGATTTCGGCGTTGCCGCCGTGCCGTTTCATCCGGCCAATGATCGATTCGCGGATGCCCAGCCTGTCGTGCGGGACTGAATTCAGTTCGAAGCCCGGGCCGCGGTCCTTGACGAAGACTTCTGCGCCGCCGTCGGACACCTCCAGGTACACAGAGACGGGACCGCCGCCGTGCCGGGCGGCGTTCAGCATGGCCTCGCGGCTGGCCTGGACCAGCGCCTCGTGGCGCTCGGTCATCTCCGTGTCACCCACGGTCACGACGTCGACGGCGTTACCGAGGCCGTCCTCTACCTCCGCGGCGGCCGCCTTGATCCGGTCAGAGAGCTGGCCGGCGTCGCGGGCCGGATCCTTGAAGAGCCAGCCCCGCAACTCGCGCTCCTGCGCCCTGGCCAAGCGGACGACGTCGTGCTCGTTGCTGGCGCGGCGCTGGATGAGGGCAAGGGTCTGCAGCACGGAGTCGTGCAGGTGCGCGGCGATCTCGGCCCGCTCGGTCTCCCGCACGCGGCCGGCCCGTTCGGTCTCCAGGTCACGCCAGAACTTCAGGCCCCACGGCAGCAGCACCAGCGCCACGCCCCCCAGCACAGCCACGGACGCGAGCAGCGCGAGCCAGGTCTGCTGCCAGGAGCCCGACCCTGAAACCATGACCAGCACCCCCGCCACCACGAGCGCGAGGCCCGCCGCCAGCCGCGCCCAACCGCCGGCCTGGTCCGCCTTGGTCTTGTCCACCAGTCCGGCCCGGCGGGTTTCATCCAGCTGCATCCACGCAATTGCGGCGCCGCCGAGTATCGCAGCCGCCGGGATCAGCGTACCGAGGGGCACCTCCACGCCCAGCAGCCTGGCAATCAGGATCGCGGCCACGAGCAGCAGCCCGGCGCCCAGCAGGATCTCCTTGCCGTAGCGCATGCTCCGGATCCGGAACCATGTGCCGGGCCCGGGAGCGGCGGCAGGCGCCTGGGGCTGGAAGGCGGTGCCGGCGTCGTACTCCCCCGCGGAGGGCGGGACATCGGGAGGAACAGGAACGACGGCGGGGGCCGGGCCGGGCTGGAAGCTCAAGGGCGGCAGGCTCACGGCGGGGGCAATGGGCGACGCCGGGCGGCGGGCATTGCGCTTGGCGTTCTCGTCCGCGGTGGGAACCATGATCCACAGCCATCCGTAGAATGCGAGCCCCGCACCGCCTGCGAAGGCGGCCACCACCATGCCGATCCGGACCATGCGCACCGGCCAGCCAAGATGGACCGCCAGGCCGGAGCAGACGCCAGCGATCACGCGGTCGCTGCTGCGGACCAGAGGCGGGCGGACAGGGGCTGTGGTCATGCATCAATCCAAACACGGATCAGGGTTCACGAGGCCCGTTCTGGGGGTGAACCCGGGGTAAGTCAGGGACGGTTCAGGGTGTTCCCCAATAGAGGACTGACCAGCGCAAACGGCAATATCGAAGTATGAACTCGCAGAACCCCAAACCCAATGAAGGCCAGGAGCCGGGCACCCCGTCCGAGGGCAGCACCGGCCAGGAACCGGAGCTCCCGGCAACGCCGGACAACACTGCGCCGGAAAACACCGAACCCACCGGATCGGAGAACGGCCGTCCGGAAAGCGCTGAGCAGGACCACACAGAGACGGGCAGCCACACCGCAGCGGAGAATCCCACGGAGCCTCTGTTCACCTCGTCCGGAACGCACACCGGCGCCCATGCCGGACCCGCCTACGGCGCTCCCGCATACGGGGCCGGTTACGGCCGTGCCGGCCAGCCGCTGAACTTCTTCGACTGGATCCGAAGCCACGGGATACACCGGGGACGTGACCGCTGGATCGGCGGCGTCTCCAGCGGCATCGCGGAAAGGATGGGCATCGATCCCCTGATCGTGCGCGGCATCTTCATCGTGCTGACGCTGTTCG
Source organism: Arthrobacter sp. UC242_113 (assembly GCF_044054585.1). Taxonomy (NCBI): domain Bacteria; kingdom Bacillati; phylum Actinomycetota; class Actinomycetes; order Micrococcales; family Micrococcaceae; genus Arthrobacter; species Arthrobacter sp. UC242_113. The sequence continues at coordinate 2,426,718 of NZ_CP171968.1, forward strand.
CAGGCATCGGCGTCCTCCTGTACGGCCTCGCCTGGGCACTACTGCCGGAGCCCGACGGCCGGATCCACACCCAGGAGGCCGGCGCCGGCCGCTGGAGCACGGGCATGACGGGGGCGCTCATCACCTCGATCATCGGCCTCACCGGCTTGGGCGGCGGCTTCTGGGGATGGGGCCACGACGGCTTCGGCTTCTTCTGGGCCCTGTTCTGGATCGGCGGCGTCATCTACCTCATCTACTTCCTGACCCAGCGCAACAAGAACCGAAGCGGAGCACTAATGGACGCCACCACCGGCGGCCGGCCGGCCTACGGTTATGGCGGAACCGGCAACGCACCTGCGGCTGCCAGGGCCGGATCCTCCGCATCTCCGTCCTCTGCAGCACAATTCCAAACGTCCACCTTCGCTGCCGAAAGCCATGCGCCGACCCAGCCCTACACGGTGCCGCCGACTCCGGACGCTATCCCGTCGTACAGCTCCGCAAGCCCGTACAGCTCCGCAACCCCGTACGGCTCCGCAACTCCTAGAGCCCCCTACGGCGGCGGCCTTCCGCCACGCCGGCCCGCCCCGGTCCCGACGCCGGCACCCAAGCCGCGGCCGAGCGGCCCCGGAGCCCCCGCCGTGGCCATCACCGCCGGACTGGCGCTGCTGGCGGGCGGCACGCTCAAGGCGCTCGACGCCGGCAACCTGCTTGACCTCGGCGACTCGGCCAACGCCGTGGTCTGGGCAGCCGGTGCAGCGGTCCTTGGCCTTGGCATCCTGCTGGCCGGGATGCGCGGCAGGACCTCGGGTGTTCTCGGGTTCTTCGCCGTGGTGGCGCTCATTATCGGCGGCATCTTCAGCGCCGTGCCCAACGGTGACCGGTTCCGCTTCCAGAATGCGGACTGGAACCCGGTCAGCATCGAACAGGCCCGCCAGGGCTTCCAGATCACTGGAGGCCGCGGGACTGTGGACCTGACGGGCCTGAACCTGAACCCGCCCCTGGGCACCGACGTCGTAATTCCCCTCGACGCCACAGCCAGCAACGTGACGGTGGTCATTCCGCGCACGGTGCCGGTGGATGTCCGGGCCGACATGACCCTGGGGAACCTGAACGAGGGCGCGGACAGCCGAAGCGGCATCACCTCCCGGCAAAGCAGCTACAACTCGGACAAGCCCGGTGCCCGGCTGATCCTCCAGATCGACGGCACCGTGAGCAACATCACCATCCAGGAAGGAAACTGACATGAGCAGTTTTGATCCGTCACCGGAAACAAACCCCACGCCCAAACCGCCCACCGCGGGCACCAACGAACCCGCCGAAGCGCCCGCCCGGGTAGGCACCATCGTCTGGGGACTCGTGGTCCTCGCCCTGGCCGTCCTGATCACCATCTCCCAGCTGGGGATCGTGGTCCTGAACGGGACATACGTGCTGATCGGCCTGATGATCGGGGCCGGGGCCGCCCTGGTGATCGGCGGGCTGCTCTCGGCACGGAAACGTGACAACAGCACAACAAACGGGAAGTCTTAAACCATGGAAAAGTTCTACAGCATTGTCAGGGGCCTTGGCCTGAAGCGCGGACCGCAGCGTTGGCTGGGCGGCGTGTGCGGCGGAATCGCCGAGAAGCTGAACGTGGACGTGGCATTCGTCCGGATCGCATTTCTCCTCTTCTGCCTGCTGCCGGGTCCGGCCGTTGTGTTCTACCTCGCGGCATGGCTGATCCTGCCAGACCAGAAAAACTCGATCCCACTTGAGTCCTTCCTCGAAAAGCGCGGTACGGGCCGGTAGAGCCCCTGGCGGGCAATCGCCGTCGTCCGATATACGGTGCCCCCGTTCCCGCCGGAACGGGGGCACGGCGCTGTCCCCCGGGCTGTAACCGTTTGTGTCCTACCCCACACTCCGCACTAGAATCTCTAATTGAGCTCAGCGTGGCGCTCTGCCCGTAAAACCTTCGAACCAGGATTTGAGCCAAGAAAATGAAAATCGGAATCCTCACCAGCGGCGGCGACTGCCCCGGACTTAACGCGGTTATCCGCGGCGCCGTCCTCAAAGGCATCGCCATCCACGGCCACGAATTCGTGGGGTTCCTCGACGGTTGGCGCGGAGTGGTTGAGGGTGACATCATCCCCATTCCCCGTACCCTTGTCCGCGGTATTGCCAAGCAGGGCGGCACCATTCTGGGCACGTCCCGCACCAACCCGTTCGAGAACGGCGGCGGCCCGGACGTCATCAAGGCCCACATGGACCGGCTGGGGATCGACGCCATCATCGCCATCGGCGGCGAAGGAACCCTCGCGGCCGCCAAGCGCCTCACTGACGCCGGCCTGAAAATCGTCGGCGTTCCCAAGACCGTTGACAACGACCTCGACGCCACGGACTACACCTTCGGCTTCGACACCGCCGTGCAGATTGCCACTGAGGCCATCGACCGGCTGCGGACCACCGGGGGAATCCCACCACCGCTGCATGATCGCCGAGGTCATGGGCCGCCACGTCGGCTGGATCGCCCTGCACGCCGGCATGGCCTCCGGCGCACACGCCATCCTGATTCCGGAGCAGAAAACCAGCATCGAGCAGATCACCAAATGGGTGACCGAGGCCCATGACCGTGGCCGCGCGCCGCTGGTAGTGGTGGCTGAGGGATTCGTGCCGGAGCACATGGAATCGCCGCACTCCGAACGCGGGCTGGACACCTTCGGCCGGCCGCGGCTGGGCGGGATCGCCGACCAGCTGGCGCCGGAAATCGAAGCCAGGACCGGCATCGAGACCCGCGCCACCATCCTGGGCCACATCCAGCGCGGCGGCGTCCCGTCCGCTTTCGACCGCGTCCTGGCCACCCGGCTGGGCATGGCCGCCGTCGACTCCGTGGTCGAAGGCCGCTGGGGCACCATGGTGTCGCTGAGCGGCACCGACATTGACCACGTGGGCTTCGAAGCCGCGCTGGGCAAGCTCAAGACCGTCCCGCAGCACCGCTACGACGAGGCCGCTGTCCTCTTCGGCTAAGCCCCCGCGTTCAGCCCCGTCCGGCTCCCAGCAGCGCGAACTGGCAGATAATGCCCCGTTTTTCGGTTTTTGAGGGCATTATCTGCCAGTTCGCGCTTCTCGGTAGGCTGGGATCATGAGTCTTGACCCCGGATCCGCCGCCATCATCCAGCTTGCCTGGGCGCGCCGCCTGGGGCTCGACGACGGCGCTTTCGCCCGTGCGCTGGAAACCGGCGAGCGGATCACCAGGGTTGACGACTCCGCGCACTCGGTCGAGTTCGTGCGGCTGTTCGGCAGCTCGGCCCTGGTGGGTCCGCAGTGGGCACTGGACGCCGCGGCCGGCATTTCGGACGAGGAGATGGCCCAGCACGTTACCCTGCTGACCATCACCCGCCGGCACGGCGGACACGGCCAGGGCTCCGCCGCGCTCTTCTTCGCCGACGACCTGCCGCTGCTGCAGCCGGCCGAGGAGCTGACGGTATCGCACGGCAACCCCGAAGCCATTGAGCTTGAAGGCCTGTGCCCCCCGGATGACGTGAATGAGGTGGGCCTGTCCGACCTCGAGAACCGGTACACCATCATGCACGACGACGAGGGGCAGCGCGCGCCGGTGGCCTGCGGCGCCTACTCCGAATGGGAAGGCATCCTGGCCAACATGGGGGTTCTCGTGGCGCCCGAGTGGCGGCGCCGGGGACTGGGATCGCTCGCGGCCTCCGTGGCTGCCCACGAAGCGCTTGCCTCCGGCCTGACGCTGCAGTGGCGCACCGACGTCAGCAACAAGGGCTCACTCGCCACGGCACGCAGCCTGGGCTTTTCCACCGGCGGCATCCAAACCAGCGCGCTGCTCGGCTAGCCACCTAACGCGGCCGGCCGAGCAGCGCCCAGCCACCTAGCGCGAAGTAGCCTCCGCGTCCTGGTCTGCAGCCGGCCGCTGGCCGCCCCATCCCTGGACCGCCTTAGGCCTGGCGAAGAACAGGGCCACCGCCGCGCCGAGCACAATAACAGCTGCCGGCAGCATGATCGACTGGCCCATCGCAGTCGAGAAGCCCTCATGGAGAGCGGGTGGCAACTGGCCGCCAAAACCGCCGGCTTCACCCGCCCCGCCGGTAGCCCCTCCCGGTGCCGCCGGAAGTTCCGCAGCGAGCCGGGCCTGCATGAGGACGGCGATGGCGGCGCTGCCCAGGACCGCACCGATCTGCCGCGTGGTGTTGTACACGCCAGCGCCGGCACCTGCCTGCCGCGGCGGCAGGTTCCGGGTGGCGGTGGAGCTAAGCGGCGCCCAGATGCCGGCGTTCGCGAAGCCGAGTACTGCGCTGGGCAGCAGGAACAGCCACACCGGCGTGTCCGGATGCATGAGGGCTGAATTCCAGAACAGCGCCACCGCCATGAGCAACAGCCCGGTGGACGTGATGTATTTGGGGTTAACACGGTCGATGATCCGGCCCACCACGGGCGCGAGTCCGCCGGAAATCAGCGCCATCGGCACCATCATGAGGGCGGACTGCGTCGGGGTCATATCCCGCACCATCTGGTAATAGAAAATCAGCGGCAGGCCAAAGGCCGTGACGGTGAAGCCCACCGTGGTAATCCCGATGTTGGCGAGCGAGAAATTGCGGTCCTTGAACAGACCCAGCGGGAGCAGCGGCTCCCCCTTGTTGACCGCCTGCCAGCCGACAAAAAGCACAAGCACAACCACCCCGCTGATGATCAGCCCCCACACCGTCACCGGCCCCGTGATGGTGCCCCAGTCGTATGTCTCGCCTTCCTGGAGGCCGAACACGAGGAGGAAAAGGCCGAGGGCGCTAAGCACCACGCCGGGGATGTCGAACTTGTGCGGGTGGGTCGTCAGGGATGGGACCAGGCGCCAGGCGAGGATGAACCCGACGATCCCGATGGGTACATTGATGAAGAAGATCCACTCCCAGCCAAGCCCGTCCACCAGCACACCGCCGAGGATCGGGCCTACCAGCGTGGCCACGCCGGCAGTGGCACCCCACAGCCCCATGGCGGCGCCCCGCCGGTCCGGCGGGAAGATGCGCGTGATCACGGCCATGGTCTGAGGCGTCATTAGCGCCGCGCCCAGCCCCTGGAGAACGCGGGCCGCGATCAGCATCTCAACATTGCCGGACAGGCCGCACCACAGCGAGGCAAGGGTGAAGACCACGAGGCCGGCCAGGTACAGCCGCTTGGGCCCGAACCGGTCACCGAGCCTGCCGGTGATCAGCAACGGCACCGCGTAGGCCAGCAGATAGGCGCTGGTGACCCAGATGACGGCGTTGATGTCCGTGTCCAGCCCCTCCATGATGCGCGGGTTGGCCACCGAAACGATCGTGGTGTCGATCAGGATCATGAAGAACCCGATGACGAGGGACCAGAGTGCAGGCCAGGGCCTGCTGACGTTCTCCAAGTGCTCAGCCCAGCAATTCCAGGATGTCGGCCCTGGCGAACATCTGAGCGGCGGCACGTGCGGAGGGGGTGCCGGCGTCGGGATCTGCTCCCGCGTCAAGGAGCACCCGGGCGACGTCCGAGTAGCCCTTGAAAACGGCGCCGGCCAGCGGGGTCTGCCCGCGGTCATTGGCAGCGTTGGCGTCACCGCCGTGGTGCAGGATCAGTTGCACAGTCTCGGGAAAGCCGTGGTACGCGGCAAGCATGAGCAGCGAGTCGCCCGCGGAGTTGGTCAGCGTGGCCGGGGCGCCGGCGTTGAGGTAGCTGCGCAGCAGCTCGGTCTCGCCGTTGCGGGCGGCGTCGAAGAGGGTATGCGCCAGGGCGAGGGTTTCCTCATCCGGCTGCTGCGCCTGGTCCCCGGGCGCGGTGGAGTCTGTCATCTGTGGGTCCCCCTCAGGAATCCTGTCTGCCTTCCGACCACCTGGCCGGCGTCGGGCGCCACGATCACTTCCTGCGCGGCTGTGTACGGTTCATCCCCGTCCATTACCGTCAGTATTTCATCCGGGGCGACCGAACGCTTGATGACTGCCAGCGCGATGGGGCCCATCTCGTAGTGCTGCGCCACGGACGTCACGGCGCCCACCTTGCGCTCCCCCACCCGGACCTCGCTGCCGGCGGCCGGCAAGGTGTGCTGGGAACCGTCGAGCTGCAGGAACACCAGGCGCCGCGGCGGGTGGCCAAGGTTGTGGACGCGCGCGATGGTCTCCTGGCCTTTGTAGCAGCCCTTGGCCAGGTGCACGGCGGTGCGCAGCAGGTCCAGTTCGTGCGGAATGGTCTTGTCGTCCGTTTCGGCGCCGAGCCGCGGACGCCAGGCAGCCACGCGCAGGGCTTCGGCGGAGAGGACGCCGGCGAGCTTGCGGTCACCGACCGTCTGCTCGAGCTCCGCCGCGGGCACGAGATATTCGAACCACGGGCGTTCGGCTCCCGGGTGGGTGTCCTCAGGGACCACGGAGTAGGCGTATCCGCCCGCCCCGACGTGCGGCCAGGGGTCCTGCCACACGTGCAGGCCAGCCCATTCCGGCACGGCCTTGGTGGACCCGACCACTGCCCAGTCGGCCGACACGTCCGCTACCTCGACGCGGAGCATGAACTTCATCCTGGTCAGCCACTCGGCCAGGGGACCCGCTTCGGCTGCCTCGACGATCAGCCAGGTGGTCCCGCCGTCGTCCACCACGCGCGCATCGAATTCGATGCGTCCCTGCACACTCAGGAGCAGAAGTTCACTGGACTCACCGGGCTGGAGATTGGTGACCTGCTGGGAGGACAGCGTGTTGAGCCAGCTCAGGCGGTCCGGTCCGGTGACCGTCACCACGCCGCGGTGGGAAAGATCAACGACGGCGGTTCCGGCCGCGAGGGCGCGCTGCTCCCGCAGGGGCTCGCCGTAGTGGGATGCGACGCCGGCGTCGGCGCCTGCCGCTTCAACGGCGCCAGGGCGCGACAACAGAGGGCTTTTGGTAGTCATATGAAGGGGAACGTCCTTGGCTGGGAGGGTATTCCGGCCACCTAGCGGTACTCCGGGTTTTCGAAACCAAACTTGGTTCCGGCCTTCCATTCTTCCGGAAGGTTGCCATAGGCGGGAATTCCGCCGGCGTCCTTGAGCGTCCGGGCCAGGTGCAGGAGGTTCCACGTCATGAACGTGGTGTTCCGGTTTGTAAAGTCGCTCTCCGGACCGCCCGAACCTTCGTCCAGGTAGCTGGGCCCCGGCCCGACAGGGCCGATCCAGCCGGCGTCGGCCTGCGGCGGGATGGAGAAGCCGATGTGCTGGAGGCTGTAGAGGACGTTCATGGAACAGTGCTTGATGCCGTCCTCGTTGCCGGTGATCAGGCAGCCGCCCACCTTCGGGTAAAAAGCCCACTGGCCCTTCTCGTTGAGCTGGCCCGAATGCGCGTAGAGCCGCTCGATGAGCTTCTTGGTCTGCGAGGAGTTGTCCCCCAGCCAGATGGGTCCGGCCACCACCACGATGTCCGCTTCTTTGACGGCCGGATACAGCTCCGGCCATTCATCGGTCGCCCAGCCGTGCTCGCGCATGTCCGGGTATACGCCGCTGGCGACGTCGTGGTCCACAGTCCGGATGACACGGGTGGCCACGCCCTGCTTCTCCATGATCAGCCGGCTTACCGTGATCAGGCCCTCGGTGTTGCTCTTCTCCGGCGAACGCTTGAGCGTGCCGTTGAAGTACACGGCTTTGAGGTCGCTGTAGTCAGCCGGGGGGTGGGACTCATCCATCGGACACTCCATCGGGTTGCTTTGGACTCAGGCATGGAGACCTGAGGCCAAGGTAGCCCAAAGGGGTGCCGCCGAACAGGGCTTCGGAGCAGAGGGGTGCGCAGAGCGGGGTGGCTGCGGTCAGGTGACCTTATTAAGGAACGCCGAGGCGTGGGCCTCCAGGCCATTGCCCGGTTCAGCAGCTGCGGCGCCTGCCGACGGGCTGCCGGTGGCCACGTCCCACCGCCAGAGCAGGTTGCCCTCCACCAGCCCGAAGATCCGGGTGGCCGCGCTGTAGTCCTTGGAGTGGCTGCCACGCATCACCATATCGGTGCTGAGCTGGATCTGCGGGCCCTTGATCTGCCCGTAGTACAGCTCCGAGATGCCGCCCGGGTGGCTGATCGACACCGAGATGTCGAAGCCGCCATCCTTGTTGCGGAGCGCCTCAACTTCGTCGGCGCTTTTCAGCACTGGCACGATGTCCCCGGGAACCAGGCCGGGGCCGCTGTCGGCCTCCAACTGTTTGCGCTCCAGGGCCCAAAATCCGGTCTCAACTGTGAGCGGCCGGAGCTTGGTGCCGTCCTCGTCGGTCAGCCAGCTTTCCGCACGGTACTGCAGGTACGGCAGACCGTTATGGGTGAAGGAAACATGCTGCAGAAAGTGCTCTGAGCTTTCATCACCGGCCCCGAGCCGGCCACGGCCCTCCCACTCACCGATGAGCCAGGAGAGGGGAACCAGTTCGGGGGTCAGGTCTGTAGGAATTTCAATAGGCACAGCCGCTACCTCTCGAAACTGCTAAGCAGGGGTTACCGCTGTCCTTTGAACAGGCGGTAGACAACAAAACCGGCAAACCAGGCCATGGAAAGGCTGGCAACGCCGAGCAGGACAAGGAAGAAGATTTCAAATGCAAGTACGGACATGATGCCATCCTAACCCGTCAGGAGATCAGTAGTTTGTCTATGAAGTAGGCGAGCGAACCGACCGCCGAAATCGGCGCCAGGCCCATGCCCAAGGCAGCCGGAAAGTTCAGCGGAGCGCCCCGGAGAGTCACGAGCCGGCGGAAACTGACCAGGACCGCCCCGACCACCACACCGAACACTGCGGCGGGCAAAACGGCGATGTCGGAGAACACCAGGCCGGCGAGCGGCCCGGCCAGTCCGGCCAGGGTGATGCCCAGGGGCGCAATGATCCGGTCCGGCCACCGGATGAGGCCGGCGAGCAGTGCGACGGCGGCGCTGATGCCGGCTACCAGCACCATCTCCTTGACACCGTTGAACCTGGTGCTGGCAATCCATCCGGACCCCAGGCAGGAGAGGAGGACGCCCACGCTGCAGCCGAGTGTCGACTCGAGGCGCTGCGCCTGGCCGGTACCGCGCACCAGCTGGACAATGAAGACGGCGGTGACACCGAGGGCAATGAAACCGGGCGTCCAGTTGAGGAATCCGGGGGCGGCGGCGAAAGTGGCCGCGACGGCGGAGCCGGCCCCGGACAGTCCGATCACGGCAGCGAGGGTTTTCTTGGCGGGGATCCCCAGGTAGTGGGGCCAGCCGACGCCGATCCCCAGGGCAAAAAGCACGGCAACCGCGAGGAGGACGTCCGGAGTCCGGAAGACACTGGCCACCAGCGTGGCCAGGCCCGCCAGGCCAACGACTCCAATGCTCCATGACTGGAGCGTCCGGCCGGCAGCGACAGGAGCGCTCACCTCGGGGGCAGGCCGCGGCGTACTCATCTCGGACTCTGCACTCAAATCTGCTGCGACCTCATCCTGGCTGTGCCGTTGACGGGCAGGGACTCGGCCCCCTGACGGTTTCAATCCTGCCCTATGTGACCGCCATATGTCGTAAACAAGGCGCGCGGGCACGACCCATCCGTGTCCGTCAGGGAGCCGTTGGGTATACTCAGACATCAGCTCAGTCGCCCGACGATGCGCGGACAGCCCCTTGGAGGAATAATGTCGCACATCCTGTTACTGACCAACAGCACCGGGTCATCGGTGGACATTCTGCCTGCCCTGGAGCTCCTGAACCACCGGGTTCACATCCTTCCCGCCGAGCCCACCGCCCTGCTCGAAACGGATCCCTGCGACATCGTCCTTTTGGACGCGCGCAAGGACCTCGTGGGCGCCCGCTCCCTGACCCAGCTCCTGAAAGCCACCGGCCTCAGCGCGCCTCTGGTGCTGATCCTCACCGAGGGCGGCATGGCGGCCGTTTCCTCAGCCTGGGCCGTTGACGACATCGTGCTCGATTCGGCGGGCCCCGCCGAGGTGGAGGCGCGGATCCGCCTCTCTGTCGCCCGGGCCGTGCCGGACCAGGAGGAGGCTCCATCCGAAATCCGGGCCGCCGGCGTCGTTATCGACGAGGCGAGCTACACGGCGCGTGTCAATGGCGCGGCACTGAACCTGACCTTCAAGGAATTCGAACTTCTGAAGTACCTGGCGCAGCACCCCGGCCGGGTATTCACCCGGCAGCAGCTCCTCACCGAAGTCTGGGGCTATGACTACTACGGCGGCACCCGGACCGTTGACGTCCACGTCCGGCGGCTGCGCGCCAAGCTGGGCGCCGACCATGAGAACCTGATCAGCACGGTCCGCAACGTGGGCTACCGGCTCACGCTGATCCGCCAGCAGGAGGACGAACTCACCGAGGCGTAGGCATCCGGCCGCCCCCTGGGCCCGCCGCGGAGTGCGTGCACCTGCAGCAGATATACAGAACGGCCCGGCTCACCAGAGCCGGGCCGTTCTGTTTTTTACTTATGAGTGGAGGACATACGGGTCGAACGTATCGAGGCCACCCCAGTGGTGGATCCCCCTCACAACCTGCATGAATGCCGGCTGAGGTAACGACTATACGGGGCGCCACGGACTGTTACAAATCGGGCGTGCCCGGGTGGCGTCCGTATAGCCTTACAGCATGAGTCCTGCGCACCCGGAGAAATGGCCCGTCCTAGTCATCAAGGGCGGCGTGGATGAAGAGCTGCTGCGGGATGTCCGCGCCCTGCTGGCCGCCGCCGAGGAATCGGACGGCAACCCGCCCATTTCCGAACAGACCCTCGTGACCATGCGCGCGGCGGACACGGGCCCGCACATGCTGCTGACCCTTGCCCTCTACGCCCCGGACGAGCAGTCTGACCCCGCCACAGCGCAGGACCTGGCCGGTTTCGCCGTGGTGGTCGAAGAGCCGGACGGGACAGGCGTGGCGGAAATTGCCGTGCACCCCAGCTACCGGAACCAGGGCGTGGCCGACCGGCTCGTGAGCACGCTCAAGTCCTCGCGTGGCCTGGACGGGCTCAAGGCATGGTCGCACGGCAACCATGAGGCCGCCGCGGACCTGGCGGCCCGGTACGGCTATGGCCCGGTTCGTGAGCTGTGGAAAATGCGGCTCACCACCGCAGCCGCTGACCTGCCCGACGTCGGCCTTCCGGACGGCGTCTCGATTCGCGCCTTCGTGCCGGGCAAAGACGAAGAGGCCTGGCTCGTGGCCAACCGTGAGGCTTTCGCGCACCACCCGGAGCAAGGATCCCTGACCAAGGCCGACCTGCAGGCCCGGATGGACGAACCCTGGTTCGACCCGGCCGGCTTCCTGCTGGCGGAGGACCGGGACGGGCGGCTCCTGGGCTACCACTGGACCAAAGTGCATCCGCGGCACGGGACACACCCTGCCATCGGCGAGGTGTACGTGGTGGGCGTGACGCCCGCCGCCCAGGGCATGGGCCTGGGCAAGGCACTGACCATCGCCGGGATCCGGCACCTCCAGCAGCAGGGCCTGCACGCCGTCATGCTGTACACGGATGCGGACAACGCTCCGGCTGTCTCGCTGTACCGGCGGCTGGGGTTCACACGCTGGGATATGGATGTGATGTACGGGCCGGTCGAGGGGCGCTAACCGGCTCTTTGACGCGCAATCCGGCTGCCCCGAAATCTTCGGGTCCCGGACCCGTGAATGCTTGTAAGGTTGAAAATAAACCCGCCAGTACTCAAGGAGAGCGCATGCAACCGGAATCCGCCGGAACAGCCACCACCGAAATCAAGGCTGCCCCTGTGCGCGCCCGGTTCGGCTCCTCCGAAGTGCCGGCCTCCCGCGCCACGCAGGACCGGATCGACATCCCCGAGTTCGCCGCCATCCTGGAACCTGAGGGTGAGATCAGCCCGGACCGGTTCCTGGACCGCGAACTGAGCTGGCTCGCGTTCAACGCCCGCGTCCTCGAACTGGCCGAAGACCCCGACCTTTACCTGCTGGAACGCGTCAACTTCCTGTCGATCTTCGCCTCCAACCTCGACGAATTCTTCATGGTCCGGGTGGCCGGCCTGAAGCGCCGCATCGCCACCGGGCTCGCCGTTCCCTCCCCCGCCGGGCTGAGCCCCGTCCAGGTTTTGGAACAGATCGGCGAGGCGGCCCACCGCCTGCAGCAGCGGCACGCCCAGGTCTACGCCGAGCAGATCCGGCCGGCCCTGGCCTACGAGCACATCCACCTCATGCACTGGGACGAGCTCGACGACGACGCCCGGCACCGGCTCAGCGCCATGTTCGCGGAGAAGGTCTTCCCCATCCTCACCCCGCTGGCCGTGGACCCCGCCCACCCCTTCCCGTACATCTCCGGCCTTTCGCTGAACCTTGCCGTGGTGGTGCGGAACCCGGTCAGCGATAAGGAGCTCTTCGCCCGTGTCAAGGTCCCGGACCAGCTGCCCCGCCTGATCTCCATCGACGGCCCCCGGGCAGGTTCGGTGCCCGGCCGCGTGGCCCGTTTCATCGCCCTCGAGGAAGTCATCGCCGTCCACCTGGACCAGCTCTTCGCCGGCATGGAGGTCCTGGAGCACCACACCTTCCGTGTGACCCGCAACGAGGACGTCGAGGTGGAAGAGGACGACGCCGAGAACCTCCTTCAGGCGCTCGAGAAGGAACTGCTGCGGCGCCGGTTCGGCCCGCCCGTCCGGCTCGAGGTCACCAACGACATCAACCCGAACATCCGCGCCCTGCTGATCCGCGAGCTTGGCGTGGACGAGTCGGAGGTCTACTCCGTTCCTGCGCCCCTGGACCTGCGCGGATTGTCCGTGATCGCCAACATTGACCGCGCGGACCTGCACTATCCCAAGCACGTACCCCACACCTCCCGGTACCTGAATGAGTCCGAAACGTCCAAGGCCGCGAACGTCTTCGCCGCCATGCGCCGCCGCGACATCCTGCTGCACCACCCTTACGATTCGTTCTCCACGTCCGTCCAGGCGTTCCTCGAACAGGCGGCGGCGGATCCCAAGGTGCAGGCCATCAAGCAGACCCTGTACCGCACCTCGGGCGACTCCCCCATTGTCGACGCCCTGATCGACGCTGCCGAGGCGGGCAAGCAGGTGCTGGCCCTCGTGGAAATCAAGGCCCGCTTTGACGAGCAGGCGAACATCTCCTGGGCCCGCAAGCTGGAGCAGGCCGGTGTCCACGTGGTCTACGGCATCGTGGGCCTGAAGACCCACTGCAAGCTCTCCCTCGTGGTCCGCCAGGAGGTAGACGGGCTGCGCCGCTACTGCCATATCGGGACAGGCAACTACCACCCGCGGACCGCACGCTATTACGAGGACCTCGGGCTTCTGACCGCGAACGAGCAGGTGGGCGAGGACCTGTCCAAGCTGTTCAACCAGCTCTCCGGGTATGCCCCCAAGTCGACCTTCAAGCGGCTCCTGGTGGCCCCCCGGTCCGTGCGTTCGGGACTCATCGACAGGATCGAAGCCGAAATCCGCAATGCCCGCGCAGGCATCCCCGCGCGGGTGCAGATCAAAGTCAACTCGATGGTGGATGAGTCCATTATCGATTCCCTGTACCGCGCTTCGCAGGCAGGCGTGAAGGTGGACGTCATTGTCCGGGGCATTTGCTCCCTGCGCCCCGGCATCCCCGGGCTGAGCGAGAACATCACGGTCCGCTCCATCCTTGGCCGCTTCCTTGAACACTCCCGCGTGTTCGCCTTCAGCAACGGTGGCAACCCCGTGGTGTACATCGGCTCCGCGGACATGATGCACCGCAACCTGGACCGCCGCGTTGAGGCGCTGGTACAGCTTTCCGGCGGCGAGGACACCGCCTATGTCCTGGACCTGATGCGCCGGTACATGGACCCCGAAACGTCCAGCTGGCACCTTGACAGCGACGGCGAGTGGACCCGCCACCACATCGGCGAGGACGGCCGCAAACTGGACGATGTCCAGTCCTGGCTCCTGGCATCACGCTCCCGGCAGCGCGCCGTCGTCCGGCGGTAGGAACCCGGCCTTTGAAGAGCAGCGACTCACCCATAGCGGATCAGACCGATCACCCGGGCGAGCCGGTAGCCGTCACGGCCGCCGGCGCCATTCCTTGGCGCGTCAAGAAGGACCAGCTGGAGGTCCTCCTGATCCACCGGCCCAGGTACGACGACTGGTCCTGGCCCAAGGGCAAGCTTGACCCCGGCGAAACTGTGCCCGAGTGCGCAGTCCGCGAGGTGGAGGAGGAGATCGGCCTCGTGGCGCCGCTGGGCATCCCGCTCCCGCCCATCCACTACCACGTCTCCGCCGGACTGAAGGTTGTGCACTACTGGGCCGTCGAGGTCACCGGCAATTCACTGCGGCCCGACGGCAAGGAGGTGGACAGCGTCATGTGGTGCGCACCGGAGCGTGCGGCCGCGCTGCTGTCCAACCCCTCAGACCGGGCGCCGCTGGAATACCTGGCGGCGGCGCACGCCCGCGAAGAACTGCAGACCTGGCCGCTCGTCGTCGTGCGCCATGCCAAGGCCAAACCGCGTTCGTCATGGACGAAGGCGGAAGGCGAACGGCCCCTGGCGGCCACCGGCATACGTCAGGCCCAGGCCGTGCACCGGCTCCTGAAGGCGTGGAAGCCGCTGCGCGTGGTCAGCAGCCCGTGGCTGCGCTGCGTGGCCACCATCGCGCCCTACGTCAAGTCGGCGGACGCCAAGGTGAAACTCGTGGATGCGCTGACCGAGCACCGGCATGCCCGTAACCCCAAAAAGACCGCTGCCGTCGTGGACGCACTCTTCGACAAGCAGCGTGCAGTGGTGCTGTGCACGCACCGGCCGGCCCTCCCCACTGTGCTGGGCCGGCTCGCCAGCTACATGACCCCGCGGCTCAAGGGCCTGCTGCCGGTGGCGGACCCCTACCTCGCCCCCGGGGAAATGATCATCTGCCACGTGGCGCACGGCAGCAAGAGCAGGATCGTGTCCGTGGAGCAGTTCAAGCCCTTCGACGACTGATTCTCCGCAGCCCTCCAGCCTCCACCTTGACCCCGCCATCTTTGTATCAAATACTTGGTACAAAGATGGCGCTTTGGGATCAGGCGCTTTGGGGATCGTTGGGGGATCTGATGCCACTACAGTTTGAGTTGCCGCCCATGGCGGTGCTGGGACCGCTGCTGGCCGCATTGGGCATTTACGGGCTATTGCGCTGGGTGGTCTGGGCGCCGGGCGGCGGCACCTCGCCCAAGTCCATTTCAGACCATGCGCTCTGGGTCGGCGTCATCGGCTGGCTGGCCAGCACCCTGCAAGGGGCAGCGAACGCGGGCATCGTTCCCTCCAGCCCGCAGACACCGTCGCTTCAGCAGCCTGCGGACATCCTGGAGGCGCTGGCCTGGCCGGTCGTCGGTTGCCTCGGTGTCCATGCGCTGGGCCAGCTCAGCTATCCGGGTCCGCGGGGTTCGCGCCGGCTGGCAACCCTGTCCGTCCGGCACGTCAGGGACTTTCTGCCGCGGAAGCTCGCTTGGACCACGCTCGGCATTTTCGCCGCGTCCGCGGCAACCATCACGTGGGCCGCCATGCAGCCGGCGTACCGTCCGGTACCGCCTGCTACTCCGCCGGAAGGTGCTACCGGCCCCAGCTTCTTCGATGACGGACGGATTCCCGGCACGGAACTGGCGGCGTGCCTGGCTGCCGCGCTGCTTGTGCTCGCGGCCGGGACCGTCCTGGTGTTGTGGCTGATTTCCCGCCGCCGGCAGCTGGAAGCACTCGATGCCGGAGACAATGCGCTTCTCCGCACGATTGCGATGAACCGGCTGCTGCGGACGGTCTCCACGGTTGCCGCGGGGCTGGCGGCCATCGCGGGCAACTTTGCCTCCCGACCGGAGCCGGCAACTGCCACCTCATGGACCAACCCGTCCGCGCTGGTGGCCGTGGTGGTGCTGTTCGTGATGTGGCTGTGGCAGCCGCCGCAGCTGGCCAGCGTCCGGCCCCGCAAAGCCCAAACCCGCCGGGTTTCGTCTTCCGGCCGGAAAAACGTCCGGAACCTCCGCCGTGAGAAACATCCCGCCGCAGCGCTCACCGTGTCCCTCGGCGCCCTCCTCGGACTGGCCGCGGTGGCGCCGGGGATGACCGTCCTGTTCTTTCTGGGTTCCACGAATCCGGTCCGTGCTACCGTCATCTCGGCTGTGATGGCCGGATGTGTCCTGCTGGCCATCCTGGCCGGCGAGCTGCTCCTCGAACGGAATTACGGCGCTGCCTCGGCGGTCCGCGGCTGGCCTGTCCAGCCGGTGACGCCCGCCCTCCTCACCGCTGCGATCATTGGCCTGCTGCTGCTGGCCATCGTGACTGTGATGACCGCCGTCGGAGAAGCGGCGCTTCCGTCCGGAACACCAGTGGCCCCGGGCTGGATTCCGACGGCGGTGGCGACTGCCGCCGTCGCCGTCACGGCTGCGCCCGCCACCCAAGCCGTTCGCCGGCGCCGCGGCATCGTCACGGCGGACGACGGACTGGACGCGGCGCTCCGCGCCATCACGCTCAACAGGATCGTGCGGATTCTGGCCGCCTTCCTGCTCGCACAGGCGGGTGGCCTGCTGATTTCGGCAGGTCCGGCATGGGCCGCGCTGCTGGGAACGCAGACGGTCCCGGCGGAACTGTGGGAAGGGACGGCAGCCGCCGCCGGGTATGTGCTGGTGGCAGCCGCCGTGGTGCTTTCCCTGATTCCCGTCACCGCTTTCGGCCCGAGGAGCGCCCCGGCTGCCGGGCCCGCACCGGTGGCACCTGCGCGATGACAGTGGGCATTTCGGTGGACCTCGCTTCCCCCACTCCCCCGTACGAGCAAATCCGGCTGCAGATCAGTGCGCTGATCGCGGCTGGTGGGCTGACACCCGGGACGCGGTTGCCGGCAGTCCGCAGCCTCGCGGCAGACCTTGGGCTCGCCGCCGGGACCGTCGCCCGGGCGTACAAGGAACTGGAGCAGTCCGGGCTGATCGAGACCCGGCGCCGGAACGGAACCGTCGTCGTCGGGCCACCGGCATACAGTGCGTCAGACACCGGGGCGCACGGCTCCGGTGCGTCCAGCTCCCGTTCGTCCAGCTCCGGTGCGTCCGCGACGGAACTGGGCGTCGCCGTCGGGCGTCTCGTCGACGCGGCGGCCAAGGCAGGTATACCTGATGACGAGCTCATTTCGCTGGTCCGCGTCAGTCTCCAGCGCCGCCGCGGCCTGCCTTCGAACCCTTCGACGGCCAGTCGAATAGACTGGACGGGTGAGCACCCCAACGCCCTATGAAGACCTTCTGCGCGACGTCATGGCCAACGGCACGCACAAATCAGACCGCACCGGCACCGGAACCAGCAGCGTTTTCGGCCGCCAGATTCGCTTTGATCTGGGCGAAAGCTTCCCGCTGATCACCACCAAGCGGGTGCACTTCAAGTCCGTCGCCGCTGAGCTGCTTTGGTTCCTCCGCGGCGACTCCAACGTGAAGTGGATGCAGGACCAGGGCGTGACCATCTGGAACGAATGGGCCGACGCCGACGGCGAACTGGGGCCGGTCTACGGCGTTCAGTGGCGCAGCTGGCCCACGCCGGATGGTGGCCACATTGACCAGATCGCTGAGCTCGTGGAGAGCCTGAAGTCGAACCCGGACTCGCGTCGGCACATCGTCTCGGCCTGGAACGTGAGCGAGCTCAAGGACATGGCGCTGCCGCCCTGCCACGCGTTCTTCCAGTTCTACGTCGCGGACGGCAAACTCTCCTGCCAGCTGTACCAGCGGTCCGCGGACATGTTCCTGGGCGTGCCGTTCAACATCGCTTCCTATTCGCTGCTGACCTGCATGCTGGCCCAGCAGGTCGGGCTCGAGCCCGGCGAATTCGTCTGGACCGGCGGCGATGTGCACATCTACGACAACCACATGGACCAGGTCCTGAAGCAGCTGGACCGAGAACCGTACGAGTACCCGCAGCTGAAGATCACCCGCAAGCCGGAATCGATCTTCGACTACACCCTGGACGACTTCGAAGTGGTGGGCTACCGGCACCACCCCACGATCAAGGCGCCGATCGCCGTATGAGCACGGAGGGAACTATGGATGCGCAGGCTTTCAGCGAGGATATCGCCGCGGGGATGTCCGGCATCGGGCTCGGTGTGGGCCCAGACGCCGGCCGGCGTCATCGGCAAGGACGGCGACATGCCGTGGAACCTGCCCGAGGACCTGAAGCACTTCACCAAGGTCACTACCGGCCACCCGGTCATCATGGGCCGCAAGACCTGGCTCTCCTTTCCGGCGAAGTACCGTCCGCTGCCCAACCGGACAAACATCGTCATCACCCGGCAGGAAGACTGGGGCAGCTCGCCCGAGGCGGAGGGCGCCGTCGTCGTCAAATCCCTCGATGATGCCCTGCTGGAATCACAGTTCGCCCCGGGCTGCGAAGCGGTCTGGATCCTCGGCGGCGGTGAAATTTTCAAGGAGTCCACGGGCCTGGCCAACGTCGCGGTGGTCACTACCATCGACGTGGACGCCGACGGCGACACGTATGCCCCGGAGCTCGGCGACGGCTGGGTGGCCGACGCATCCGTGCCCTCCGACGGCTGGCTGACGGGTGCCAACGGCACCCGCTACCGGTTCACCAAGTGGAACCGCTCGGAAGGTTAGAACATGCTGCGTAAACCCGAAACCCTCTTCGTACTCGGCTACATGCTGCTGCCGCTGCTTGCCCTGCTGTCCGCGATTGTCGGGCTCACAATGATCCTGGGCGGCAACAAAATCGCCGGTATCATCGTCCTGGTGGTGGTGACGCAGGTATTCGCCTTCGGCGCCTTCTTTGCCCTGCGCGCCCGCAAGACCGCTCTGCTGGAGGAGCCCGACCGCCAGTAGCGCCCGGATGGGTAGTGCTGCCCATCGCGGCGGCCCGGGGGCGCGAACTAGAGTGATGGCTGGACTTAGCAGCAACCGTGCCCGTTTGGAACGGTCAGATTTTGGGGGACGATGTGACAGGTAATTTGTGGGGCGCCGACGTCGCGCAACTTCGCACACTCGCGCAGCAGTTCGGGAATGTCTCCGACCACCTGATGCAGACGTCGCTGCAGCTGACCAACCAGATCAACAGCAACCCTTCCTGGAAGGGCAACGACGCCACCCAGTTCCGTTCGGACTGGAACTCCAACCACAGGGCTCTTATCCAGCGGACGGTGCGCGCCCTCAACGACGAATCCCGCAAGCTGCTGGATAACGCCAACGAGCAGGAGAAGGCCAGCGACGCCGCCCCGGGCTCCGGCGGCGGGCCAATCACCCTTGGTGATCCCGGCGGGTCGCTGGCAGGCGTGCTGGGCGGGGTTCTGGGCGGGGGAATTGCCGCGCTCAAGGCGGGCATGAACATCCAGAAGTACATCAAAGCTCCACTCACCCTGGCCAAGCACGCCGGAGAGTATGGCTGGGTGCTGAAGAACCACCGGGCAGATTTCATCAAGTCGTTCGTGCAGGGGCGCCACCGGATTGGCGGCCAGGGCTTTGCTGCCCACCGGCTTCTGGGGAACTCTGCCCTCGAGGGCCTGCTGAAGTCCTCTAGAGACCAACGTGCAATCGGACTCATCGATAAAGCTTCCGAAATTGCCTCACTGAAGAACCTCAATCAGCACCTACCCGGCCTTTCCAGGTTCGCATCGTTCCTGGAAGAGAAGCCGGGGCTCTGGGCCGGCAAACCGCAACTCGAGTGGTTAGGCAAGACGGGCCTCGCGAGGACGTTGGGCTGGACGGGCGTGGCCTTCAACGCCTACGACTCCGTGAAGTATTTTTCCGAGGGAAAAATCGAGGCCGGCCTGGGCAGCGCGGCTAAGGGCCTGTTGGGTGTCGGGTGCTTCATGCCTCCTCCCGCAGGAACCGTTTGCCAGGTTGCCAGCGTCGGCATAGCCGTATACGAGAACTGGGAGACTATCAGCAGCGTCGGGAAGAACATTGGCGAAGGAGTAGTCAACGCCGTGAAGGACCCTGGAAAGTTTGTCAGTGACGCGAAGGATACGCTGGTGGACGCGGGCAAGTCCGTGGGCAAGTTCTTTGGAATCGGCGATTAGGAGACATTCGTGACTGTTCAGGACCCAACCCAGCAGGAGCCGCGCCTCGGTGTCGACGTCATCGGTTTCGGGGTCGGCGAGTTCGCCTACCTGCTCAACGTTTTCGACGGCCCCGCCCGCGACCGTTCCGTCAGTGTCTTCCGCGCCGAGGAGATGATCGACGACGTCACCCTGTCCACGGCCGGCGCATCATCGCTGCTGGCCCGGGACCTGGCTGCCGTTGACGACGACGGTGATCTTGGAGTCAAAGGAGTGGCGTCCGCCGTCGCTACTGCTTTGGGCAAGGCAACCCGGTGGACGGAGATCTCGCTCCTGACGGGTCAGGCGATGGACAACGTGGCATTCGTCGAGGGGCCCGATGTTTCCATCATGCTCCAGCCACGGCTGCTGGGGACTTGGTTTGTATTCGCCAAGGACCCCTCACTGTCTCCTGCTGAAGCCACCCTCCGCATCGTCCAGCAGCACGTTGCGGATAATCCTGGAGGCTCCGCGTATTTCGTGTTCAAAACTCTGGACTCCGAGCAGCATCTTCTGGTTCGGAGTGAGGACAACTCCTGGACCACGGGCGTCCCGGACTTCGACAAAGACGAGGTCGCTGAGACTCCCGGCCTTGACGATGGCGGCTTGCTCGCCGCAATCGAGGATGCACGTGGGTAGGCGCCGCGAGGGCATCCCGCAGGATCCGAACTATGTGCCGTCGGGACCATCTCAGGAACGGTTGGTTTACCACCGTGCAGAGAATGGCGAACTGGTGGGCTACACGCGGGCCGAGTACGGGGTTCGCAAGGACGATGGCCTCGGGGTGGTGAAGCCTGTCAACAGCTCCGGCGGGCTGTTGTTTCTTTCAATCCTTATGAGCTTGTTTTTAGGCCTGATGATTTATGGCCTCGTCCAGATCGCCGTAACGGGTCAGTGGGACATTCTCAGCAGGACCTGGTGGATGTTCCTGTTAGTTCTGTACCCCTTGGTTGCCGGCTGGTCCGGTTACTTCAAGGAGCGCAAGGCCGAGAAGCTGCGCCAGGCGCGGAACCTTCCGCGGCCCGTGGACTGAGTCCTGCACTCGCTGCCGCTGCCCGGCAGTGACGTAACCGACTGCGGCCTGCCGAATCCAAAGATAAACTTGCCCAATGACTACAGCAGCTACTCCGTCCGTTGGACTGGTCGGTTGGCGTGGCATGGTCGGCTCCGTCCTGATGCAGCGCATGCAGGAAGAGGGCGACTTCGCCAACATCAACCCCGTATTTTTCTCCACCTCAAACGCAGGAGGTGCCGCGCCTTCGTTTGCTGAAGGCGCAGGCAAGCTCGAGGACGCGTTCGACGTCGACACGCTGGCGAAGCTGCCCATTATTGTCACCGCTCAGGGCGGGGATTACACCAAGCAGGTCCACGGCGAACTGCGCAGCCGCGGCTGGGACGGCCTCTGGATCGACGCCGCCTCCACCCTGCGCATGAACGATGACTCCATCATCGTCCTGGACCCGATCAACCGCGACGTCATCGACAAGGGCCTAGCCAACGGCACCAAGGACTTCGTCGGCGGCAACTGCACTGTGTCCTGCATGCTGATGGGCCTAGGCGGCCTCTTCAAGAACGGCCTCGTCGAGTGGGGCACGTCCATGACGTACCAGGCAGCCTCCGGCGGCGGTGCACGGCACATGCGCGAGCTGCTCAGCCAGTTCGGCACGCTCAACGCCGAGGTCAGCACGGAACTGGATGACCCGGCGTCGGCCATCCTGGACATCGACCGCAAGGTGCTGGCCCACCAGCGGAGCGACATCGACGCCACCCAGTTCGGCGTCCCGCTGGCCGGCTCGCTGATCCCCTGGATCGACGCGGACCTCGGCAACGGCCAGTCCAAAGAGGAGTGGAAGGCCGGGGTGGAGACCAACAAGATCCTCGGCACCTCGGATGACAACCACGTGATCATGGATGGACTCTGCGTGCGGATCGGCGCCATGCGCTCGCACTCGCAGGCACTGACCCTGAAGCTCCGCGAAGACCTCTCCGTTGCAGAGATCGAGAAGCTGCTCGACGAGGACAACGAATGGGCCAAGGTTGTGCCCAACTCCAAGGAAGCCTCGATGGCCGACCTGACCCCCGTGGCGGCCTCAGGCACGCTGACCATTCCGGTGGGACGTATCCGCAAGCTCGAGATGGGCCCGCAGTACATCAGCGCCTTCACCGTCGGCGACCAGCTCCTCTGGGGTGCCGCCGAGCCGCTGCGCCGCATGCTCAACATCGCCACCGGCTCGCTGTAACCCAGCTTCGCGCCACTCAACCGGCCCTGCCCCGCATGACCGGCCCTGCCCTTGCTGTATCAGGGCCGGCCGCTCATGCGGGGCGGGGCCGGTTTTGCGTCTGTGCCCGGACGGCCGCGGCCAGGACACGCCGTTTGACGTCAGCGGGAGAAGCCAGATGCTGCCAATCAAGCCGTAGTACGACCCATTCTTCCTCGATCAGAGCGTTCTCCCGGGCGCGCTCAGCTAGCAGCACCTCTCCGGTGGGCTTGAAGTCGCTGTATTTGCCCTTGCCGTCGAACTCGATAATGACCCGTCGCTCCGGATCGGCGAAGTCCGCACGGAATAGTCCGGCTCGCGTAGGCAACTCGTACTGCGGTTCGAAGCCCTCGACGCCAATCGCATGCAGAAGGAGCCGGGTTCGCGTTTCTCCGGCCGATTCCGATCGGGCATCGAGGGAGTGCAGCAGCGTTATGGCACGGCGGCTTCCACGCTTGATCTCGCTTTGCTCCAGCATCTGCCGCATCCTGGGCAGATCCGCGCCCTTCCGCAGCGCATGGTCGCCGATCACGGCTGCTTCATTGAGCGGCAGCAGGCGTGCGCAGTCTAGAACGGTCCGTTCCAGGCTGGTCACCTGGATTTCCCTTCCGTCCGCGAGCTGCAGGGTGACAACCTCGGTGTCGTCAAGCGCGAAAAGGTGGGTCTTCACGTCCGGGCCCGTGCTCGTCCCGGAGTTCGAATAGCCGGTTGTCACGTGTACCAGCGGTCCGCAATTCCAGACTCTGCAGGCATGGAGCCGGGCCGCGCTGACGTGGCTGTATCGCGCTGTTCCACCCGTTGCCTCGTAGTGGGCACGGATTCTGAGGTCGTCACGCTCCCACGGCTTGATCTGGCTCCAGTATGAGCTGCGCACATAGGCCCCGCGGCGGAGTCTGAGCAGGACGCCGTTTCTGACCGCTGCGGTTAGTAGCCTGTCATCTATGCCCGCCTCCAGCAGCTGCAAGGTTGAAGCCACAGCTCGGTTCGGCCACCGCGCTTCGATGGCCACATGGAGTTCCCCCCGCCGCATGCTCCAATGTTCTATCCGTTGATACATCTGTGAACAGGCTGGCAATGCCCCATGTGGACAAGCGGCCGAGGGCAGGACCGGCCCCACACCCCCAGACCGTCCGTAAGCCGCACGACCGGCCCTGCCCAGGGCCGGTCATGCGGCGCAGGGCCGGTTTTGTGTGAGCCAAGGCCGCGGGGGCGGTTCCGCGTCTGTGCCCGTGCAGTCGCGGCCAAGTGCGGCCGCGGGGGGCGTCAGGACGCGAGGAACCGCTCGTACCTTTCGGCGGCACGGCGGAAACCCGCCAGGGCGGCCGGGCCCAGGGGCTTCGAGTCATCGAAGGGAACGTGCACGACGGCGGCGTTCCGCCCGCTCCCCTGCCGCGCCCAGGTGCCCGTCACCTCTCCGCCGGCCACGACGGCCTTCTTGAACACGCCGTTGCCGCCAGGAACGATCTTCTGAGCATGCTCCGGCGGCAGCACGATGCTCCGGTCCGTGTAGCCGAGGACAAACTCATCGAACCCCGGAAGAGCAAGAACCGAGCGTGGTCCCGGCACGCCCTCGTCCAGCAGTGCAGCGACCTCCGGTGACATCCAGTACTGGGTCCCGTCGTACTCAAGCTCCACCAACCCGCTGTTCACCGCTGGCAGGGCCCGCCGCACCTCGGTCAGAGGAATGCTGGACCACCACGCGAAGTCGCGCAGCGTGGCAGGGCCGTGGCCGCGCAGGTACCTCAGCAGCAGCTCGGCGATCCCCTCCTCACGGCCCAGGTCACGGGACGTTGTGATC
Organism: Arthrobacter sp. UC242_113; assembly: GCF_044054585.1. NCBI lineage: Bacteria > Bacillati > Actinomycetota > Actinomycetes > Micrococcales > Micrococcaceae > Arthrobacter > Arthrobacter sp. UC242_113. The sequence continues at coordinate 2,450,662 of NZ_CP171968.1, forward strand.
CAGTGGCCGAACGCAGCGAACTTCTGCTGGTTGCCATGGAGCGGCCCGGGCACCAGTGTGGCGCTCTGGCACAGCATCCACAGCAGGTGGATCCCGCGCTGCGCTTTGGTGGGCTGCCCAGCCGCTTCGAAGGCCGTGAACAATTCCTCCCGGCTGGCGGCCCGTCCGTCGTCAACCAGCTTGAGCGCAACATCCCGGCAAACCCCGACGTCACTGCCCGTGATTTCCAGTTCCCGGTGCCGGCCGGCCGTGCCCTGGATCATCCGGGCCGTGGTGATGTTCAGGATCCAGCGCAGATCCTCGGGCGCCAGCAGGTGCAGCGTCCCCCGCATGGGCCAAGACCGGACCACGGACCCATCATCCAGGGCGCGGCGGACGTCACTCAAGCCTGCGCCGGGAACCCGGGCACCCACCGCCCACAGGGCCGCTTGGAGATCCTGGGCCTGCATTGCGGTCATCGAGCGGACGGCCTCCGGCGCCCCGCCGAACCCGGTCCCCAGGAGACCCTGCGACGCCAGCCGCAGCCGGCCCATCACCTTGGGCGTAACCCGGATCCTCACCGCTGCTGCCATGGACCCATCCTAGGGCTCCCCGTAACCGAGCGGCCCGGTTGCCGGAGCAGGCGCCGCCAGACCTAGAGCGAGAGGCCGATCAGGAGCGGTTCGGGGTGCAGTTCGATGCCGAAACGTCCGACGACGCCGGCACGCACCTCGCGTGCGATCGCCACCATGTCGGTGGCGCTGGCCGAGCCGCGGTTGGTGATGGCCAGGGTGTGCTTCGTTGACAGCGAGGCCCGGCCGCCGGAGACGCTCCCGTCCTCCAGCCCGAAGCCCTTGCCGAATCCGGCGTTGTCGATCAGCCACGCAGCGGACAGTTTGACCGCGCCGTCGGAGCCGCCCGGGTACCGGGGAGCGTTTTCGGGCAGTCCGTCCGCCACGGAAGACGGCACAATAGGGTTGGTGAAGAAGGAGCCCGTGGAGTAGGTGTCGCGGTCCGCCGGGTCCAGCACCATCCCCTTGGACGCGCGCAGCCGCAGGACCTCGCGGCGGACGTCGTTCGAGTAGGCCCGCTTGCCCTGTTCTACGCCCAGAACCCGCGCCAGCTCTGCATAGCGGATGGGTGCGCTCATGCGGCCCAGCGGCAGCTGGAATTCGACGGTCAGCACAACGTAGCGCGGAGAGCCGTTGACGGTGGTCTGCTTGAGGATCGAATCCCGGTACCCGAATTTCAGCTCCGAGTTGGTGAAGGTCTTCACGGCGTTGCGCTCCCGGTCCCAGGTGCGGACCGCGGCGATGGTCTGCGCGACGTCCGCGCCGTAAGCACCGACGTTCTGCACCGGCGTGGCCCCGGTGGCGCCGGGGATCCCGGACAGCGCTTCAATGCCGGACCAGGCGTGGAGCACGGCGTGCTGAACCAGCGCGTCCCAGTTGTGGCCGGCCTGGACCACCACCGATACGCCGCCGCAGGAGTCCTCGGCGTTGACGGTGAACCCCTCCGAGGCGATCTTCAGGACGGTTCCGGGGAACCCGTCGTCGGAAATCAGCAGGTTGGAACCGCCGCCGATGATCAGCAGCTGCTCACCGGCGGCGTCCGCGGCCCGCACCGCCTCGATGATCTCGGCTTCGGTGCGGGCCTCGACGTATTTGCCGGCGGGACCGCCGACGGCGGCCGTGGTCAGATCGGAAAGCATGGGAGGGGTCACCATCACCTCACGCCAACCGGACGAGGGCCTGGGCTTTCATGAGGACCTTCTGGCCCTCGAACACCACAGTGAGGTCCACGCGTGCGGTGCGGGCATCGGCATCCAGCGCGCCCACCGCGCCGCTGACGTCGATGACGGCACCGGCATCGCCGGTTCCCGTGGTGTCGGAGACCAGCACCGGCTTCGTGAAGCGGGTCTGGTAGTCGACGACGGCGGCCGGGTCACCGGCCCAGTCGCTGACCAGCTGCACGGCGGCGCCCATGGTGAACATGCCGTGGGCGATGACGCCGGGAAGCTCGACCCCCGTGGCGAAGGCCTCGTTCCAGTGGATGGGGTTGAAGTCGCCCGAAGCGCCGGCGTACTTGACCAGGTCCTGCCGGGTCACCTCGATGCTGCGGCCGCCGATGTCCTGGCCGACGCTGAGTTCTTCAAAAGTGGGGCTCATGGCTACTGTCCCTCTCCGCGGACCAGGATGGATGACTTGGTGGTGGCTACCGGCTCGCGCCCGTCCCCGTCCGTCAATGCAAAAATCTCGCTGCGGGTGGTGATCATGGCACCTCCGCCCATGGCGCGCACACCGTCGACGTGCAGTTCCGCCACGAGCCGGTCGCCGGCGAAGATGGGGCGGTGGTGCGTGAAGCGTTGGTCTGCATGGACGACGCGGGAAAAGTCGATGCCGGCCTCCGGATCCTCGATCAGCTGGGCGTCGGCGCGCTGGGCGATGATGATCGCAAACGTGGGCGGTGCCACGAGGTCGGGGTGGCCCAGGCCCTGCGCGGCATCAACATCGAAGTGGGCGGGGTGGGTGGCCTTGACGGCGCGGGCGAACTCGCGGATTTTCTCGCGGCCAACGTCATACACCTCTGCGGCAGGGTAGCTTCGGCCCTGCAGGTCCGGATTGATAGTCATGGGTTCAAGCCTATCGGGGCCGGCGTGCGGGCCGGATTCGTGTCGTTATTTCCTGATGTTCTTCCGGACACTTTGGCCGCGGACCACCATGCCGACCATATGCAGCACGAGGCCCAGGCCGATCACCGGCAGGGACGCGATCATGAGCGCCTGGTTGGCGGTGACGTTGCCCACGATGTTGAGGATCAGGCCGACGGCGATGAGGCCCATTGCAATGAAGACCAGGATTTTGTAGGACTTGGGCGCGGTGACCCAGAATTCGTGCAGCACCGTGCCAGTTTACCCAGTCAGGCCTGCGCGTTCGAAACCGTGCGCCTCAGAACAGGGCTTCCTGCACCGCCGGCACCTCCGAGCTGTACTCCCCCGGTTCCACCAGCCGCCCCTTCAGCAGCCCGAGGTTCACCACGAAGTCCAGCTCCGAGCCGTCCAGGCCGGCCAGGCAATGGCTGCCGCACAGGGCCTTGAGGGTGAAGCCGTGGCTTCCGCCGTGCATCCCGTGCGGGTAGGCGTGCCGGGAAGCAGCCGCGCACAGCGCCGCGGCCTGCGCCGGACGGACCCACTCCTCATCCACAATGGCGAAACCCCCGACGGCCGTGCCCGCCAACAGGGTCCGCACGTCCTCCGCCCGGCGCCGGTTGAGGAGGTCAAGCTCGACGGCGGGGAGCGGGTCCGTCAGGGCGGCGGCCTTCGCCGCGCCGCGCACCTGCTGGGCAAGGCCCGCTTCGCTCGTGGCCAGGTCCTCCAGGACACGCACCAGCCGCCCGTCCTCCGCCAGGGCGACGTAGCGGGCCACCACCGCACCCTGCTCGGCCAGCCGGTTCCATTTGCGCGGCTGCGAGGCCGTGCCGATCTTGCTGGCACCGTTGGCGAACGTGGCGACGTAGAGCCAGTGCGGCTGCATCAGATAGTCCCGGAGGCCCGCCGGGACCCGGCCGCCACGGTGGCATTCGTGGATCAGCCGGGTGTCGTCTGCCAGCTGGCAGGGCTCACACTGGCTGCCCCGGACCGCATGAGCGCTGTGCGGGCAGCTGATGTGCTGGCGCTCGGCTGCAGAGAAGACCCTGGTGTGGCCGAGGCAGTGCTTGCCGCCGTCCGCAACGCGGAACCCCAGGCGGGTCCCGGCGTCGAGCGCCATCTCACTGAACCCGCCGGAACGGTGCTGGAGGCGCAAAACGGGCCTGCCGCCGTCGGACGCTGCGGAAACTGCCGGCGGCCCATCCCAAAAGACCCCGTGCACCAAAAAGACCCCGTGCACCAGATAACGCGTATCGGTCACGGGGCCTCCTGGTAATGCTGATGGCGCTTACAGCGCGGGCTGCACACCAAACGCAACCGCGAGCTTCATGATCTTCTCTGCGCGGCCGAGGCGGGGCAGGTCGGAGCCGTCGCGGATGACGCGGCCGTTGGCCTCGAAGTCGGCCATGAAGTCGGTGGCCCAGGCGACGTCCGACGGCGTGGGGCTGATGACCTCGTTGATGACACTGGTCTGGTCGATGGCCAGGCAGAGCTTTCCGGTCATGCCCATCATCACCGTGACGCCGGTCTGCTCGCGCAGGATCGGGTGGTTGGTGCCCACGGTGGGTCCGTCGATGGGGCCCGGCAGATTGCCCACCCGGCTGGCCACGACGAGCTTGGCGCGCGGGTAGGCCATGGCCTCCTGGGTGTTCGCCATGCCGGTGTCGCGGCGGAAGTCGCCGGAGCCGAACGCGAGGCGGAATGCACCCTGGGCCTTGGCGATGTGGTTGGCCTCTTCGATGCCGAGTGCGGACTCCACGAGCGGGATGACCGGGGTCTTGCCGTCCATGCGGTGGAAGGACTCGGTGACCTGGTCAGCCGATTCGGTCTTGGCCAGCATGACGCCGAGCAGCCCCGGCGTGCCACGCAGCCCCGCGAGGTCGTCGGCCCAGAACTTGCTCGTGGCGTCGTTGATCCGCACCCAGGCCTGGCCGCCGCCGGAGAGCCAGTTCACCACGTTCTCGCGGGCGGCATCCTTCTGCGAGGGGTCAACGGCGTCTTCGATGTCCAGGATGATCGAGTCCGCGCGGGACACGGCGGACTGATCGAAAAGCTCGGTTTTCATCGCGTTGACAAGCAGCCACGAGCGGGCGATCTCGGCGGGGATATTGCGTTCTTGCCGGGTGATCTCGGCTGTGGAGGAAGACGTCATGGTTCTACCGTATCGGGCGGGCGCCTGTATGCGCGACGCAGATCGGCCCCGCAGGGCAGACCAATACGAACGAAAGCCGCCCGCGCGGCGCCCAAATCCCACAGTGTACCGCCCACCGCGGGGATCTTTGCTGCCGCCTGTCACTGGGATTCACCGGCCGCAACGGGGCGCCTCATGTCCCGCTGTTGCGCCGTGTTTCCGCGGATTTCCAACGGTTTCCCGCCGTGACCGGGGCACTTTTTTGTGCCGTCCGAGTGCGCTTACATCGATCCATCGGCCGTTGCAGCGGCCGGAGCGAACGTGGCGAACCAGCCAACCAAACCCCTGAAGGAACCACCAATGAAACGACACCTGACCATCCTGAGTGCTGCGGCCGCCGTCGTCATCGCCCTGACGGTGTCCGGCTGCGGCGGGAGCGCCGCCGGCGACGACAAAGGCGGCACGGGCGCTCCCGGCGCCAACGAAATCAAGGAGCTCCGGTACCAGGGCTGGGCCAACAGCGTGACCCTTCCGGAGCTGGCGGAGGACCTCGGCTACCTGGGTGACGTCAAGCTGAACTGGGTGGGCAACACCATCAGCGGCCCCCAGGACATCCAGTCCGCGGCGACGGGGCAGACCGACTTCGGCGGCGCCTTTGCCGGCGCCGTGGTGAAGCTCGTGGAGGCCGGGGCCCCGGTGAAGGCCGTCATCAACTACTACGGCGAGGACAGCAAGACCTTCAACGGCTTCTACGTGAAGGAAGACAGCCCGATCAAGACGGCCCGGGACTTCATCGGCAAAAAGATCGCCGTGAACACCCTGGGCGCCCACTCCGAGGCGGTCATCAACACCTACCTCCGCAAGAACGGCCTGAGCGCGGACGAGATCAAGCAGGTCCAGCTGGTGGTGGTTCCGCCCAACGACACGGAGGAAGCCATCCGCCGCGGCCAGGTGGACGCCGGCTCCCTCGGCAGCATCCTCCAGGACAAGGCGGTCGCCAACGGCGGGCTGCGGTCCGTCTTCAGCGACTTCGACCTTTTCGGCACGTTTGCCGGCGGCCCCTACGTCTTCCGGGAAGACTTCCTCGCCCAGAACCCCAACACGGTCCGGACCTTCACCACGGGCGTGGCCAAGGCCATCGAGTGGGAGCGGGCCACGCCCCGCAAGGACGTCATTGCCCGGCTCACCAAGATCCTGAAGGAACGCGGCCGCAACGAGAACCCCGCCGCCCTGCAGTACTGGAAGAGCGTCGGCGTCCCCGCCAAGGGCGAGATCAAGGACGAGGACTTCACCCGCTGGGAGGAATACCTGAAGTCCGTGGGCATCATCAGGTCCGGCCTGGACACCAAGAAGCTGTACACCAACGAGTTCAACGGTCTCCTGACCGCTTCAAAGTAACCGCCCGATTCAAGTAACCGCCCGATCCAGAAGTATCCGCAGCACAAAGTGAGGAAAGAACGATGACTGTCATTACCGAAACGAAGCTCGAATTCTCCAAGCTGGGCTCCCGCATCGGCGCCGAGATCCGCGGCCTGGACCTCAGCGGCGACCTGGCCGCCAGGACCGTCGCCGAGATCCGCGCGGCCCTCAACGAGCACAAGGCCCTCGTGTTCCGCGAAGCCAACATCCTTACGGACGAGGCGCAGGTGAAGTTCGCCAGCCACTTCGGCCCGCTCACCAAGGCGCACCCCACCGTTGCATCCGTTGAGGGAGAGGAGAACGTCCTGCCCGTGGACAGCGAGAACGGTTCGGCCAACAACTGGCACACCGATGTCACGTTCGTGGTCAACCCGCCGCAGGCGTCCACCCTGCGCAGCATCGACCTGCCGGCCTACGGCGGCGAGACTCTGATCGCCTCCTCCGCCGGCGCCTACAGCGACCTGCCGGACGAGCTGCGGAACTTCGCTGACACCCTGTGGGCCATCCACACCAACGATTACGACTACTCGGTGCCCAAGAACCTGCAGCACGTGAACGCCGAGGAGCGCCGCAAGGAGTTCACCCGGCTCAAGTTTGAGACGGCCCACCCCGTGGTCCGCGTGCACCCGCTGACCGGCGAGCGCGGACTGTTCATCGGGGGCTTCGCGCAGCGCCTGCGGATCGTGGGTCTGTCCAACACCGAATCCAGGGACATCATCCGGCTGCTCCAGGCTTACGTGACCCGTCCCGAGAATGTGGTCCGCGTGAACTGGGAGCCGAACCAGCTAGTCCTCTTCGACAACCGGATCACCCAGCACTACGCCCCGGACAACTACGACGGCCAGCCACGCAAGCTCAACCGCGTCACCATTGCCGGGGACATCCCGGTGGGCGTGGACGGCAAGCAGAGCCAGGCCCTGAAGGGCGATGCCTCCACGTACTCGGAGATCGCCCCGCTCTAAGGTCCCTTTCCGTTCCAGGGTCCGGACCCATGTAGGTCGCAGCAGATGGTGTTCTGAGCCCTCAGAACACCGTCAGCTGCGGCCTACATGGGTTTAAGGGATGTTGCTCCCGCGGGCCGTGACCCACAGCCGGTACCACTCGGCCCGGGTCATGCTCTGGGCCGCGCGCGAGGCCCCGGCGCAGGCACGGATCCGGTCCGGGTTGGCGGTGCCGATGACCGGCGCGATCCCGGCCGGATGCTTCATCAGCCACCCAAGTAGTACGGCCTCAACGGTGGTGTCCTTCTCGCGGGCCATCTCGGCCAGCAGCGAGGCCGTGGCGCTCTCGGCCGGGGTGGGCCGTTCGGGCGGGTTGCCGGTGTAGTGGCCGCGGGCCAGTGCACCGTAGGCCTGCAGGGTGATCCCCTGCCGGGCGCAGTACTCCAGCGTCCCGTGCGGAAAGCTATAGCTGTGGGCATCGGGATGGTTCACCAGCACGGTGCTCTCCAGCCAGTCGCGCTTGAGCAGGCTGAGTTCCAGCTGGTTGGCCACCACGGGGGTTTCCAGGCTGTCCTGCAGGAACTCGATCTGGGCGGCGGACATGTTGGACACGCCCAGCGCCCGCACCTTCCCGTCGGCCATCAGTTTTCCGACGGCGGCCGCCACCTCCGCGGGGTCCATCAGGGGATCCGGGCGGTGCAGCAGGAGGATGTCCACGTAGTCGGTGCGCAGGCGCCTGAGGCTGCCGTTCACGCGCTCGATGATGGCGTCGGCGCTCAGGTCGTAGTGGGTTTCCAGCCCCCGCTCGTTCAGCCGGATCCCGCACTTGGTCTGCAGCTGGATGCGGTCGCGCAGGCCGCTAGTGCCGGCCAGCACCTCGCCGAAGACGGCCTCTGCCTTTCCGTGCCGGTAGATGTCGGCGTGGTCGAAGAGCGTGACGCCGATGTCCATTGCCGCGTCGATGGCTTCAGCCGCGGCCTCGACGTCGGAGATTTCGTGGGGCTCGGTCGACCAGTCCCCGCCCAGGCCCATGCAGCCATATAGCAGCCGGCCGTTCGGGATTGCAGTCTGTTCAGTCATGGCATCACTCTTTCACTTGTTCCCGGCCCGGCACAGAGGCTGGGCAGCCGGGGTGTTTAACCAGCCGCTGGCGGCCCCCGGTCCAATCAGACCAAGGGCCGCCAGCGGCAGCTATCCAGTTAGCTTCAGCGGAGCCAGGCCGTGGTGTTGGCCGGCAGCTTGCCGCCCTCCAGCGATGCGCTGCTCACCAGCACCGTGCCGGCGGGGAGGTCGACGGCGGTGTCCCCAAAGTTGGTGACCGCCTGCCAGCCACCGGGGCGGCTAAAGTGCAGGACGTCGGGGTTTCCGGTTTCGATCCATTCAAGTTCTTCGTCCGCCTGCAGCTCGCGACGGAGCTTAAGTGCCGTGCGGTAGAGCTCCAGCGTGGAGCCCTGGGTGCCGTCCTGCGCCTCGACGGCGTAGCTGCTGAACCAGTCGGGCTGCGGCAGGTGTGCGCCGCCGTCTCCGAACCCGAAGGACGTGCCCTCCACCGCCCACGGCAGCGGCACGCGGCAGCCGTCGCGGCCCACTTCCACTCCCCTGTTGCGGAAGAACGACGGGTCCTGGCGTTCGGCCTCAGGGATGTCCGCCACTTCCTGCAGGCCCAGTTCCTCGCCCTGGTACAGGTAGGCGGAGCCGGGCAGCGCGAGCATGAGGAGCGTGGCGGCGCGGGCACGGCGCTGGCCGAGCTCGACGTCGAGTTCCTTCTCCGGTCCCCCGGCCAGCAGCCAGGCCTTGCCGTCCTGGCCCTTGGCGTGCTTGCCCTTGGAGCCCTTGGGCAGGCCGTAGCGCGTGGCGTGCCGGACGACGTCGTGGTTGGAGAACACCCAGGTGGAGGAGGCGCCGGTGGCAGCCGCCTCGGCCAGGTTGCGGGTGATGATCTCGTGGAACTCCTCGGCATCGAAGTCCGCCTGAAGGAGGTCGAAGTTGAACGCCTGGCCCAGGCCTTCGGGGCTGGCGTAGCGGGCGCGACGGGTGGCGTGCACCCAGGCCTCGGCCACGGCGGTGCGCGGCGGGTTGTACTCGTTGAAGACCTCGCGCCATTCGGCGTAGACCTCGTGCACTTCGTCGCGGTCCCAGAACGGGTGCGACCCGTCGTCGAACCCGTCCGTACCGGTGTTGGCGGCGCTCAGCTCCAGCTTGGAGAGCAGCGGTTCGGTGAGGTCCTTGGTGAGCGCGTGCGCCACGTCAACGCGGAAGCCGTCCACGCCGCGGTCGGACCAGAAGCGCAGGGTCTCGAGGAAGTCGTCGCGGATTTCCCGGTTGGCCCAGTTCAGGTCGGGCTGCTCCTTGGCGAAGATGTGCATGTACCACTGGCCAGGGGTGCCGTCCGGTTCGGTGATGCGCTCCCAGGCGGGGCCGCCGAAGACGGAGTCCCAGTCCGACGGCGGGAACTCGCCATTGGGGCCCTTGCCGTCACGGAAAATGTACCGGTCCCGCGCGGCGGAGCCCTTCGGGGAGACCAGGGCTTCCTTGAACCATTCGTGCCGGTCTGAGGAGTGGTTCGGCACAATGTCCGCGATCAGTTTGATGCCGGCGGCGTGGAGGGCGTTGGCCATCTCGTCGAAGTCGTCCAGTGTGCCGAGCTTCGGGTCCACGTTGCGGTAGTCGTCCACGTCGTAGCCGCCGTCGGCGAGCGCCGAGGGGTAGAACGGGCTGAGCCAGACGGCGTCGATCCCGAGGGACTTCAGGTACGGGACCTTGGCCGTAATGCCCTTGATGTCGCCCAGGCCGTCACCGTTCGAGTCGGAGAAGCTGCGGGGATAAATCTGGTAGACGGACGCCTGGCGCCACCAGTTCGGATCGGCCAAACGGTCGGAATCGGAAAGGGTTGCCAGCGTGGCGGTGGTGGACAAGGGTTGATCCTTTTCTTGTGGTTGGGGTTGTTGCTGGACTGGTTTGATGGGTCTACTTGACGGCCCCGCGCATGACTCCGGACAGTACCCAACGCTGGGCGAGGATGTAAACCACCAATGTGGGGGCCATGGCCATCAGGTAGGACGCGAACGCGAGGCTGTAGTTGGTGTTGAACTCTCCCTGGAAGAGCATCTGCACCACGGGAAGGGTCTGCAGGGCGGGATCGGCGATCATCATCTGCGGCAGCAGGAAGTCGTTCCAGGAGCCGAGGAAGGCGAAGATTCCCACGGTGGCGTTCATGGGGGCCAGCAGCGGGAAGATGATCTTGCGGAACACCTGCCAGGTGGTGGCGCCGTCGAGCCGGGCCGATTCCTCCAGCTCCACCGGGATGGAGCGGACGAAGGCGATATACAGCAGCGTGTTGAACGAGATGCCTCCCAGCACGTGCAGGAACACCACGCCGCCCGGGTTGTCCAGGCCGAGGAGGGCCGTCTGCTTGATCAGGGGCAGGATGATCACCGGGAACGGGATGAACATGGCCGAGAGCAGGTACACGAATGAGCCGCGGAAGAATTTCCGGTTCCAGTTCCTGGCGATGGCGTAGGCCACCAGCGAGCTGCAGGCCAGCGAACCGAGGACGCTGAAGACCGTGACAAAGGCAGTGGACATGAATGCCCGCGGGAAGTTGGTGGCCACATACGCGGCGGCGAAGTTCTCCCAGTTCATCGGGTTCGGCCAGGCCAGGCCTGTGCCCGTTCCGATCTGGTCCGGGGACTTCAGCGCCATGGCCACGGTGAAGTACAGCGGCAGCAGGACGGTCAGGGACGCCACCAGCATCAGCGCGGTGAGCCACCAGTTGACCTTGAAGCCCTCCCGGCCGGACTTGCGGGTCCTGCCGGACCCGTTCTTCAGGCTGAGCGGGTTCTTCAGGAGCGGGTTCGTGCGGTTCACCGGCTTGGAAAATGTGGATGCGGTCATTACAGAGAAACCCCCCGGCGCTGGATGAGGCGCAGCTGGATGACGGAGATGATCAGGGTGATCAGGAAGTAGATGACCGCGTTCGCCATCTGGTAGGAGTAATCCCCGCCCGTGAAGCCGGAGAAGATCCGCATGGCCACGGACTGGGTGGCCATGCCCGGCCCGCCTCCGGTGAGGCCCACGATGATTTCGTAGGTCCCCAGGAAGCCCTTGAAGCCGAGGATCACGTTGATGACGAGGTACCCGAGGATCAGCGGCAGGGTCAGGCTCAGGAACTGCCGGAAGCTGCCGGCGCCGTCGAGATCGGCGGCTTCATACACCTCGGCCGGGACGCTCTGCAGCCCGGCCAGGTAGATGATGGTGGCGCCGGGAGCCGCCTGCCAGACCGTGACCAGCACGATCGCCAGCCAGGCCAGGTTCTCATTGGCCAGGATGCTCGTGGCCAGCGGCGTCACTCCGAAGCGCTCCGCCAGCACGGGCAGGGTGTTGGAGAACAGGTAGTTGAACACGAAGGACACCACCAGCGCCGAGAGCACCATCGGGATAAAGAACACGGTGCGGATGCCGGTGCGCCACTTGATCTTGGCATTCAGGCCGAGGGCGATCGCGAGCGCCACGACGTTGACCACCACCGTGGTGGTCAGTGCGAAGACGAACGTGAAGGTGTAGGACTGCAGGATCGCCGGGTCTTTGAAAATGTTGACGTAGTTGGACAGTCCAATGAACTTCCAGTCGCCGTAGCCGGCGTAGTTAGTGAGGCTGAAGAACACGCCCACGAGTGCCGGGAGGGTGATGAAGAAGGCGAACAGCGCCAGGACCGGCACCACCATCCAGTAGTAGGTGGGGTCGATCCGGTTCTTGGACCTGATGGCCCGCTGCCGGGTCTTCGGGGGAATGCCCGCGGCGGCGGGCGGGGCTGCGTGGGACAGCTCTGAAGTTGTAGTCATGGGGGCTCCTGGATTCGGGCGGGTCAGACCGCGGTGCGCTCGGCGACCCGGCGCCATTCGTCGTCGAGGGCGGAAAGGAACTGTTCGCTGTTCTTGCCGTACACGAAGGCCTGGACGTAGTTGTACAGCGGGACCGACGGCGGGAAGTAGGTGGTGGCCCCCTGGTAGTACCGCCCTTCCCGTACCGAGGCGGCAAGTCCGGTGATCTGGGGATTCTCGACGGCGGGAGCTTCCTTGAGCGGCGAGAACGCCGCGTTCTTTTCGTTGTAGGCGTTCACCACCGAGGGGTCCAGCAGGTAGCTGACGAACCGCCGCGCCGCCGCCATGTTCGGGGTGTTGCGCGTGATGGAAAGGGCCATGTCCACGTTCACCCGGACCTTGGTATCCGCGGGATTGTTCGTGACGGGCAGCGGGAAGCTGCCGAGCCTGACGTTCTTGTTGGCGGCCACAAGCTGGGAAAGCGCCCATGGGCCCTGCAGGTACATTGCCGCCTGGCCTTTAGCGAACGCAGCATTGCCGTCCGCGTAGTTCTTGCTGGCGGCGCCCTTCTGCGAGTACGAAGCCAGCTCCAGCATCTTTGGCAGGGCCGGCCCGAAGTTGCTGGTGAACGACTCCGCGGCGTCCGCGCTGATGGCTGCGCCCTTGGCCGTAAGCCTGGCGAAGAAGTCCGCGATGTCCAGGGCCCCGCCTGCCACGTAGTCGAATATGCCCTGTCCGAGGGTCCAGTTGTCCTTGAAGGTGCCGTAGATGGGGGTGATGCCGGCGGCCTTGAACTTTTCGCAGGCCGCGACGAACTCGTCCCACGTCGTGGGGACGGACACGCCCTGGGCTTCGAAGATGTCCCGGCGGTAGATGACCCCGGCAGCGGCCAGGGAGAACGGGAGGGCGCTGGTCTCGTGGCCGTTGTACTGTCCCCACGAGCTGACCAGGTCCTGGATCTTGGGGTCGATGGTGGCCGCCGCAGGCAGGTCGGAAAGGTCCGCGAACACGCCCTTGCGGACGAAGTCGGCGGTGGCCTGGGCGAAGCCGCGGGTCACGACGTCGGGCGGGTCGTTGCGCACCAGGCCCGGAACGAAGTTGCCCTCGTTGAAGTCCTGGATGACGCGGATGTCCGGGTTGAGCGCCTCGAAGTCCCTGATGACCTGGTTGAAGTAGGCCACCACCTCGGGCTTGTTCTGCATGAATCGCAGCGTGGTGACGCCGTTCTGGCTGCTGGGCCCAGAACCACCGGGAACGGAGCCGCAGCCCGCCAGCGGAAGGACGGCTGCAGCGCCGGCGAGCCCGGCCGCCTTGAAGAGAGCGCGGCGGCTGAGCTGAGTGTCGCGGGTAAGAGAAGTTGCGCTCACAGTGCGGAGGCCGGGGCGGAGTGCTGGCAGGTGGCGCACCGTTGCGGGCCGCGGAATGGGGAGTACTTCAAAGGGCTGTTCACAGTTGCTCCTTTGCAAAAGGCGGAGGAAAGGCTGGAAGGAGATCCGCGTGGCCGGGGGCCGTCCGGGCCCACGTGGTTAATTTATATGGAATCTAAATTTAATTCCTCAAGTATTATGTGGGGCAGAGCACAAGGAGGTCAACACCATGTCCGAAATGACGGCGGCCACGCCCCAGCTGCTGCGGCGCGTCAGCGCCGGGGCGGTCCTGGACTTCATGCGCGCCTCGGGGGCGGTGACGGTTACCGAAGTCATCCAGGCCACCGGCCTGACCCGGGCCACCGCCATCTCCGTGTGCGAGGACCTCATGCAGCGCGGGTGGATCACCGAACTGGAGAACCAGCGCGCCTTTGGCGGCTACCAGAAGGGCCGGCCTGCCCGGCGGTTCGAACTGAACGAGCGGGCCGGCTACGTCCTGGGAATGGACGTGGGCTTCTCGAAGGCGACGGTGGTGGTGTCCGATCTTCGCGGCAAGGCGCTGGGACGGGCCAGCCAGCCGTTCGAGATTGAGGATATATCCGCCGAGGAACGTGTCGCGGTCATTGACCGGGCCGCCATGATGGCGCTGGACGGCATCGGGGCCTCCCCCGACGCCGTGCTGGCCGTAAGCGCCGGCATCGCCGCCCCGGTGGACCGGAAGGGCAACGTCCTCGCGTCCCAGCACTTCTGGGGGCTGTTCGACGTCGGCCTTGGGTCCGCGCTGCACAAGCTCCGGGGATGGACGGTGTTGCTGGAGAACGACGCCAACCTCGCTGCCCTGGGCGACCGGTGGCGGGGCGCGGCGGCGGGGGTGGACGACGTCGTCGTGATCCTGGCGAGTGAGCGATTCGGTTCCGGCGTCATTGAAGGCGGCCGCCTGCTCCACGGCAGCGGCGGCGGCGCAGGTGAACTCGCATACCTTGACCTGGTGGAGGGCGTGGGCGACACATTCGGCATAGCGATGCTGGCGCGGATCTGGGCCGCGGAGGCGCTGGAGGGCACCGCAAAGACGTCCCTCCGCGACCATGCGGCCACGGGGGCCGAGGCCGAGCACGTCTTTGCCGCGGCGGCCGCCGGAGACTCGGAGGCGCTGAAAATCCTGGACCGGCTGGCCGACAGGATGGCGCGGGTAATCGGCTCGGTGGCCACCATGATCAACCCCGAACTCGTGGTGATCGGCGGGGCCGTGGCCAACTCCGCGGGGGTCCTGCTCGAGCCCATCGCCGCCCGGCTGCCGGAGTTCACCGCCACCCCGCCGCGGGTGGCGGTCTCGCCGCTGGGCGATTCAATAGTGACAGTGGGGGCGGTCCGGCGGGCCCTGGACTACGTGGAGACGAACACGCTGGATCTGGAGCTCAACCTCCCGGCGTAAGACAAGACAAGCGCGAACGTACACTTGGGGCCCCAAAGCTACACATTTTTAGGGCCCCAACTGTACGTTCGCGCTGTTCTACTCCGGCATGATCATGGTCCGCAGGTCGAGCTGGCGCAGCACCCTGTCCGCCACCTCGGGGTCCATGTCCGGTTCACTGCGGGCCGCGACGACTTCCTGCCGCGCGGCATCCAGCGCGATGGTCTGGACCGCGATGGCCAGCTCCCTGCCCCGCTCACGCTTCTCGGCCAGGCTCTCGTTACGGAGGCTGCCGTCCAGCAGTTCGGCATGGAGCCGGGTCATCTTCTCCTTCACCAGCGCCACCTTCTCCGGCGGGAGCTCCTTCATGAGCTCGTTGTCCTTCAGCGCAGCGACGGCGGCCGCCTGCGCACGGCGGGCCAGGAGCCGGGCGGCGTCGCGCTCCTCGGTTCCGTCCTGGGACGCATTCAGGACCTTCATGAGCCACGGCAGGGTCAGCCCCGGCAGCACCAGCGTGGCCAGCAGCACCGCGCAGGCGATGACCAGCAGTTCATCCCGGGCCGGGAACGGCGTGCCGTCCGCGAGGGTCAGGGGCAGTGCCAGCGCAAGGGCCAGGGTGGCGAGGCCGCGCATGCCGCACCAGGTCAGGATCAGGACCTCCTTCGCGGAGGTCGGCTGCAGCAGGTTCTTCCGTTTGCGGGCGGACACGGCCAGCAGTCCCAGCCAGCCGAACCGGACGGCGAACACCAGGACGCAGACCACGACGGCGGTTCCCACCATGCCGAAGATTGCTCCGCCCTCCGCATGGATCACGTCCTGGATCTCGAGCCCCACGAGACCGAAAGCAAGCCCTGTCACCAGGAGTTCCACCACGTCCCAGAAGGCTGTCCGGGTGACCCGCTCCGCGGCGTCCTGCGGGCGGGTGTGTCGCTGCATCTCCAGGGCGGTGACCACAACGGCGATGACGCCGGAGGCGTGGAATTCCTCAGCCAGGATATAGGCGGCAAAAGGCACCACCAGGGTCACGGCGCTGCGGGCCACCATAGCGGCCACGAGCCGCGTGATCAGCGATGTCAGCCAGCCCATGGCGATGCCGACCACGACGGCAAGCGCCGCCCCCACGACGAACTTGAGGACGACGTCGGGCCCTACCCGTGTACCGCCGACGGCGGCCGCAACAGCTGCCTGGAAGATGACGATGGCGGCGGCGTCATTGAAGAGCCCTTCGCTCTGCAGCACCGTGATCAGCCGCCGGGGCATGTGCACACGGCCGGCAACGGACTCCACCGCCACAGGGTCAGGCGGGGCCACCATGGCTCCGAGCGCGATGGCGGCGGGGATCCCGATCCCCGGAATCATGAGCCAGGCGGCGCCGGCGACCACCGCGGTGGAGATGACCACCAGGGCCACCGCGAGCATGATGAGCGTGCGCCACCGGACCCGGAAGACGGCCCACGAGCTCCGCTGTGCCGTGGCGAACAGCAGCGGCGGCAGGAAGATCGGCAGGATCAGCTCCGGCGGGATCTCGACGTCCGGGAAGCCCGGGATGAAGGTCAGCGCCACGGCCAGCAGCAGCATCAGGACCGGATAGGGCAGCCGCAGCCGGTCCCCGAGGCCTACGGCCACCACCGTGGCGAGCAGGAGCCCGATGATGAGTGCCAGCTGGTCCATGTGCCCACTTTCCCCGGAGTGCGCCGCGCCTCTGGACGGAGGGCGGCCGTGCCTTTCAACCCTACGGGAACACTGGGGGCGCGAACGTACACTTGTGGCCCTCAACGGCCCCTCTCCGGGGGCCACAACTGTACGTTCGCGCTGTGCCCTAGCGCTGTGCCTCGTCAGCTGTGCTGCTCGCCGCCGGGCTACCCCAGGGCTACTGCAGGGCGTCCAGCGCGGCCGCGACCGGCTCGGTGCCGTCGCGAAATTCGATGGTCCTGCCGGCAGTTTCCGGCCGATCGAGCACCGCGGCGGCGACGACGGCCACATTGGCGCGCGAGGTGTGCGTGCCGTTGCCGGCGTCCTCGGGGTTCACGTCGATCAGCCCGTTCCCCGGCCCCTCGGTCAGGGAGCCCGGCCCCAGGATGGTCCATTCGAGGTTGGTGCCGCGGAGGTACTCGTCGGCGGCTGCCTTGGCCTCGGCGTACGCGTGGAAGCTGTGGCCCTCGGGAACCCCGTGGTCCGGGCCTGCGCCAAAGTAGGACACCATCACATAGCGCCCGACGCCGGCCTCCGCGGCCGCGTCCATGGAACGGATGGCGGCGTCCCGATCCACCGCGTACGTGCGCGCCGGGTTCCCTCCCCCGGCGCCGGCTGACCAGACCACAGCGTCGTGGTCCCGGAGCGCGGCGGCGATGTCCGCCGTCGTCGAGTTTTCAACGTCAAGGACCGACGGCGATGCCCCCGTGGCGGCGACGTCGGCCGCATGGTCCGGGTTGCGGATGAAGGACGTGACGCTGTGCCCCTGTTCCGTGAGGAGGGCGGACAGTTTCAGGGCCACCTTGCCGTGGCCGCCGATGATTGCGATGCGGGTCATGTCCCCATTGTGTCCCACCCAGGGGCCACGGGTGCCCGCCGCAGGCCATCGGCCCGCCCCTCTGCATCCAACGGGTCAGTCCGTCCGGTTGGCGTAGCGGAGGAACACCGTGCCGTTGCCGAACCGCCGCTCCTCGAGCAGCTCAAGCCGGAGGCGGACGTCGTCCGGGAGGAAGCGCTTGCCGCCGCCCACCGCCACAGGCGAGAGGAACATCTGGAACTCGTCCACCAACCCGGCCCGGATGGCCGCCGCGGCGAGCTCCGCGCCGCCCACCGCCAGGTCCTGGCTGGCCTCTGCCTTGAGCCGTCCGACGGCATCGGCGCTGAAGTCCCGCTCGATCCTGGTCCTGGCGGTGGTCACGTCCTGCAGGGTGCGGGAGAAGACCACCTTGTCTGCTGCCTTCCAGAGGTCGGCGAAGTCGCGGATGTAAGCGGGCAGTTCGGCGATCTCGCCGAAGTCCTCCGGGTGCTCCCAGGCGGCCATCACCTCATACATCCGGCGGCCGAGCAGGTGGGTTCCCGCCGGCCGCATCTGCTCGTTGACGAAGGAATGGACCTCGGCGTCCGGCTCGGCAAAGTCGAAGTTGCCGTCCCGGTCCGCGATGTACCCGTCGAGGGACAGAAGTCCGGAGTAGATCAGTTTGGCCATGCCGGCTCCTCTTGTCCGCCTGCCTGTTTGTGTGCCTCCCGCAGCAGTCCGACCTTAGGTTCGTGCCGCCCGAAAGACAACGGTTGCGCTGATTTTGGCGGCAGTCGCAGCATTCCCACAGGATTGCGTCAAGACCTGATCAAGGATCCGATGCTCCCGTATTCCGGCTGCCATGCTGGTTGATGCATCAAGCAATCCGTACCGTTCCAGGAATGTTCATGGGGGGAATCATGCCGCTAGGCACGTTCAATCACACAGGCCCGTTCAAACAGGCCCGACGCCGGGCGGTTGCCGTCACTGCGTCCATCACGTCCGGCCTTTGGGTCCGGTCGCTTTCCGCGACCGCCGTGGCCGCCGGCCTGCTGCTCACCGGCCTGGCCGTCCCCGCCGAAGCTGCCACGTACTATTCCGCACCGCTGCGCACCGCTGCCCGCGCCCTCGCGGTGTCTGCAGAGAACAACGCCGGCTACGACCGGACCCGCTATTTCGGCAACTGGCTGGACACCAACCGTGACTGCCAGAACACCCGGGCGGAGGTCCTGCTGCAGGAGGCAAAAGTCGGCGCGACATACACCACCACGCGCCACTGCACCGTGCGCACGGCCCAATGGATCACCAGGTGGGACAACCGTACGCACACCCTGGCGTCGGCCGTGGAGATCGACCACACCGTGCCCGTCCACGAGGCGTGGGGCTCAGGTGCCCGCTACTGGTCTCAGGCTCGCCGGGTGGCGTTCTACAACGACCTCGGCGACTACAGGTCCCTGAACGCCCAGACAGCGGCCCTGAACTCGGCCAAGCAGGCAAAGGGCCCGGAGGCCTGGATGCCGCCGGCCAACCGCTGCGAGTACGTCGGCAACTGGATCGCGGTGAAGATCCGCTGGGGCCTGCGGGTGGACAGCGCCGAGAAGGCAGCCCTGATCCGCTACGCCGACTCCTGCCCGAACGTGCGCATCAGCGTCACCAAGGTTTAGGCCTGCGCGGGAGCCCCGCAGCAGAATAGCCCCGCAGCAGGAAGCCCCGCGTTGCCGAAAGGCAGCGCGGGGCTTTTTTGTGGGCCGGTGCTGTTGAAACAAAAGCAGGCCAGGGGCTGAATGCCTCTGGCCTGCAGATTCTGTAGCGGTGGGGAGGCTCGATCTCCCGACCTCACGATTATGAGTCGTGCGCTCTAACCAACTGAGCTACACCGCCATGAATGAGAAAAACCCGTGCCAAGCCGGTCAAGACCGCCTTGACACAGGCCCTCATTCAGAGCCCCCCACCGGAATCGATCCGGTGACCTCGTTCTTACCAAGAACGCGCTCTACCACTGAGCTAGGGGGGCAACGAGTAAATACTCTACCCGAAGATTTCGCACTCAACAAATCGGCGGCTGAACCGGGTCCGCAGGGCCGAAAAAGCCAGGAAACACAGGCTCGGAGCGCTCCGCGGGCCCCCTCCGGATGCTTCGTCAGGACCTTTCCGGACCCGGATGTGACGAAGGAAACACGGGGCCAGGTGGAGCGGCCTTTAAATAAAAACAGGCCGGCTGATCAGCCGGCCTGTTTCTATTCGGATGCGGAATTCACCGCAGCGTCATCATCGCGGGAATTATCGCGATGAGGTGACTACCACTTGCCCTTGCGGTTGAAGTCGCGGTGGCCGCCCTCGTTGCCGTGGCGCGGCTTGCGCGAGCCGTCGCCGTGGCCGCCGAACCGGGAGTCGCTCGACTGGCTGCGGTCACCGAAGGAACGTTCGGAACGCTCGCTGTACGAACGGCCGCCGCGGTCAGCCGAGGAACGCTCGCCGTCGTTCTTGCGGAACTCCTTCTTGAAACCGCCGCCGCCCTTGAAGTTGCCGCCGCGGTCGCCGCCACGGTTGCCCTGGTAGCCGCCGCGGTCACCGGAAGGCTTGCGGCCGGAGTCCAGTTCGAGGTGGATCAGCTCGCCGCCGATCCGTGTGCGGGACAGGGCCTTCAGCTGATCGGGGCTCAGGTCGGCCGGCAGCTCGACGAGCGAGTGGTCCGAGCGGATGTCGATGCCGCCGATCTGCGACGACGAAATGCCGCCCTCGTTGGCGATGGCGCCCACGATGGAACCCGGCATGACGCGCTGGCGGCGTCCGACGGCGATCCGGTAGGTGGCATTGCCCTCAGTGAGCGCACGGGTCGGGCCCCGTGAGCCGAAACCGTCCTTGGACCGTTCGCGCTTCTGGTACTCCGGAGCAGCAGGCAGCTCCTTGACCAGCAGCGGCTGGCCTCCCTGAGCCATCACGGCCAGTGCCGCAGCGATTTCTGCTGCCGGCACGTTGTGCTCTTCCTCGTAAGAGGCGATGAGGTCGCGGAATGCCGCCACGTCTTCGGACTCGAGCGTCTCGGTGATGCGCTCGGCGAACTTCCCCAGACGCAGGGTGTTGACGGTCTCAGCGGTGGGAAGGTGCATCTGCTCCACCGGCTGGCGCGTGGCCTTCTCGATTGAACGCAGCAGGTACTTCTCGCGCGGAGTCATGAACAGGATCGCGTCGCCGGAACGGCCGGCACGGCCGGTGCGGCCGATACGGTGCACGTAGGACTCGGTGTCGTGCGGGATGTCGTAGTTGACCACGTGGCTGATTCGCTCGACGTCCAGGCCGCGGGCGGCGACGTCGGTGGCAACCAGGATGTCGATGCGGCCTTCCTTGAGCGCATCAACGGTGCGTTCGCGCTGCTGCTGCGGGATGTCGCCGTTGATGGCGGCAGCCTGGAAGCCGCGGGCGCGCAGCTTGTCGGCGAGGTCCTCGGTGGCCATCTTGGTGCGAACGAACGCGATGACGCCGTCGAACTCTTCGACCTCAAGGATGCGGGTCATGGCGTCGAGCTTGTGCGGGCCCATGACCTGCAGGTAGCGCTGGCGGGTGTTGGCGCCGGTGGTGGTCTTGGACTTCACCGAGATCTCGGCCGGGTTGTTCAGGTACTGCTTGGACATCCGGCGGATCTGGCTCGGCATGGTGGCGGAGAACAGTGCCACCTGTCGGTCCGACGGGGTCTGCTGGAAGATCTGTTCCACGTCTTCGGCGAAGCCCATGCGGAGCATTTCGTCGGCCTCGTCCAGCACCAGGTACTGGAGCTCGGACAGGTCCAGGGAGCCCTTGGCAATGTGGTCGATCACTCTGCCGGGAGTACCGACGACAACCTGTGCACCGCGGCGCAGGCCGGCGAGCTGGGGGCCGTAGGCGGAGCCGCCGTAAACGGGGAGGACAGTAAAGTCATCGATGTGCTTGGCGTACGAGGTGAAGGCCTCGGCAACCTGGAGCGCGAGCTCGCGGGTCGGGGCGAGAACCAGGGCCTGCGTCTTGCGGGACGGGCCGTTGAGGTCGTGGAGCTCGGCCAGGCGGGACAGTGCCGGTACTGCGAATGCTGCAGTCTTACCGGTGCCGGTCTGGGCGAGGCCCACGACGTCGCGGCCTTCGAGCAGCAGGGGGATGGTTGCTGCCTGGATCGGGGAAGGCTTTTCGTAGCCGACGTCCTGCAGGGCGGCCAGCACGCGGCCGTCGATGCCGAGGTCGGCGAACTTCACGCCTTCTTCGTCGTCTTCATCGGCCTTGGCAGCGGGGGTCTCAGCGGCTGGGGCTGGGGCTGCGGCCTCGGCGGCGGGGACAGCAGCCTCGGTGAATTCAACATTCGCGGTTTCGGCGGTTGCCGTGTCGGCGGCGTCGATGTTCTGGGCGTCGTCGTGATTTTCGGGCATAGGGAAATGTTCCTCATCCATAGGGGGCCAGGCGGCACAACCCGAGGTGAGCGGAGCCGCAGTACATGTGCCGTGGGGGCCGGGCATACATTGACCGGCCGGTCACGTAGAAGTCCGGCGCTTTCGCAATCCCGTGGCAGGACTTCACACTGCATCTCTTGGCTGCTATCCCAGCAGTCTGTACAGCGTTTTCTTCAGCCGGCTCTCCCTATGAAACTGCCCGCATCACATTTGCGGGCCCCAACACTTGCCAGTCCTGCCTCAAAAATTGGGCAGGAATAAGGGATTTCCGGAGTGGGGGATATTTCTAGTGTAGGGCATGACCCCGCATGCGGACGAACCGAGGGGCCCGCAGGGTCGGTGAGCTTGCGCACAGGCGGCATTTCTGCCCCGGTTTCCGCGGCAACCGTGTCCCGCGCCCGCGCCGGCTCAGGGGGCATTCCAGTCAGACCCGGCCAAAGTGGTGCAGAACTGCGGCCGGCCAGGCGGGCCAGCTTTTGTGTACTAGCGGCCGACGCGGCGGAGCATCTTCTCGAACCGGTCGTGGTACTCGGGCTGCAGCCGGATCTCGCCGTCGGCCTCGGCGTCGCGCAGGGCCTCGATGGCGTCGACGTCGGGCTCGCTGAACCAGCGGCCGACGGTCACTCCATGCTTGGGCACGAAGAGGCGGTGGATGTGGTCGCCGGCCTGTACGGAGCCGGTCTTGGTGACGCGCAGGTAGGCGCCCACGCGGCCTGCCTGCGTGAAGCGCTTGACCCACTGGGCTTCGTCCATGCGCCGCTGGAAGGTCGCACACGGAACGCGCGGCGAGGTGACCTCAACTTCAACATCCAGCCCGATCCGCCAACGTTCACCGATGACGGCGCCCGTGGTTTCGATCCCTGCGACGCGCAGGTTCTCCCCGAAGATCCCCGGCGGCAGTTCGCGCTGCAGCTCGCCGGTCCAGTAGTCGGCGTCGGCCTGGGAGTAAGCGTAGAGTGCCTGGTCCTCTCCCCCGTGGTGGAGGCGGCTGGCCTGGATGTCGGCGTGCAAACCGAGCTTGTGCACCTTCACCGGCCCGTCCACGGGCCGCTTGTCGATGGCGGTGACGCCCACGCTTCCCTCGTCCGGAAGGAGCTGGTGGACTCGGCAAACGGCAAGAAGAGTGGCTGTGTGCATGGCATTAGTCTAGGTTCCCGGCCTGACCAGCGCTTTTGGTGGTTTCGAGGGACCGCTTTGCGAGGAAATTTATTCACCGCAGCACCTTCCAGCCACTAGGCTTGCTGCAGTGTTTACCGGCCGGACGGACAGCCGGTTCCGCCCGCCGTGGCCACGCGTTCGGGCCGCCAACAGCACCCGTGTTCAACAGCACCAGTGTCCAGCAGCACCCGTATTAATCAGCATGGAGCAGCAGAGGGGAACCATGGACCCGGAGAAGGACCCGAGCAAGGACGCTCACGGGAGCCGGAGCGACGACGTGCCCGGCGGGGACGGCCCGTCCGGCGGCCAGTCGGGCGGCCCGGCCAAGCCGCCGCCATGGCAGCTGCCCAAGCCTGACCTCCACCCCGAGCTGCTGACCCCCGGCACGCCGGGACAGGAAAGCCCCGGAAAGCAAGGGACGGGGAAGGCCCGCAAGGGAACCGCAGGCGCACAAAAACAGGGCGCAGGCGACCACGGCTCCGGAAACCAGAACCCACCCGGCTTTCCCCAGCCCAGCCCCATCTTCGACCCGTTCGCCCGTGACCGCGAGCGCGACGCCGCAGCACGGAAGAAGCGGTCGCAGCGCCGCACGGTGGTGGTGGGCCTCGGCGTCACGGCGCTCCTGGCCGGCACCATCACGGCGATCGTGGCCAGCAACGAGCAGGACCCCGACTACGCCCAGGTCTGCTTCAACGAGGAAACGGGTGAGCGGGTCGAGGACACCCAGTGCAACAGCTCGGCCGGGCGAGGCGGGGCCCTCTATGCCTGGTACTTCTATGCGCGCGGTGCCAGCGTCCCGGGCATCGGCCAGAACCGGACGGCCTACCCGAACTTCACCAGGACGGTGCCGCAGGGGGCCAAGACGTCCACGGGTTACAGCAGCAAGGGCGGCACAGTCAGCAGGGGCGGCTTCGGCAGCAGCTCCAAGGGCGGAAGCACGGGAGGCTAGTGGTGAAGCGGTTACTTTCGGAGCCCCGGCCGGACTGGAAGCAGAAAATCGAGGAGCAGGGCCTGGTGTTTTCCACCACCACCCTGCCCGGCGGCAAGAAGATCGAGTACTGGAACGAGGCCGCGTACTACGAATTCACCATGGACGAGGTGGAGGCACTCGAGGTCACAGCCGAGGACATGCACAGAATGTGCCTGGAGGCTGCGAAGTTCCTGGCCACGGGTGCCATGGGCCCGATCGGTATCGGTCCGCAGGCTCTTGAACTGGCCGCAGAGTCGCTGCAGGCCGGCGACGTGGACATCTACGGCCGCTTCGACTTCATCTATGACGGCCAGGGCGGCCCCGCCAAGATGCTCGAGTACAACGCGGACACGCCCACCGGTCTCATCGAGGCGGCCGTGGCCCAGTGGTTCTGGCTGCAGGACGTCTTCCCGGAGAAGGACCAGTGGAACGGGATCCACGAGGCCCTGATCCGGCAGTGGAAGAAGCTGCAGTACCGCACGGGGATGAGCACGCTGCACGTGGCCCACTCCGAAGCCGAGGAATCGGGTGAGGACTGGATGACGGCCGCCTACATGCGGGACGTGGCCGGCCAGGCCGGGTGGACCACCATCGGCATCAACATGTCGGACATCGGCTGGGACCCCAACCTCAAGCGCTTCGTGGACATGGACAACTTCATGATCAGCACCATCTTCAAGCTGTATCCGTGGGAGCTGATGATGAAGGAGCCCTTCGGCCACCGCCTGCTGCAGCGCTCCCATAATCCCCGCTGGGTGGAGCCGGCCTGGAAAATGCTCCTGTCCAACAAGGCGCTCCTGGCCGCCCTCTGGCATCTCTACCCGGACCATCCGAACCTGCTGCCCGCCTACCTCAATGATCCGGGCCCGCTGCGGGAGTGGGTGGCCAAGCCGCTGCACGGCCGCGAGGGCGACAACATCCGGATCCACGCGGAGGGCATCAGCCTGGAGAAGCCCGGCGGATACGGCCGCGAAGGCTGGTGCTACCAGCAGTACCACTCCCTCCCCGACTTCGACGGCAACCACCCCGTCCTGGGCCTGTGGGTGGTGGACGGTGAATCGGTGGGCTGCGGCATCCGCGAGTCCGACGGGCCGGTCACCGACTACTTCTGCCGCTTCGTCCCGAACACCATTGACGCGCCGGCGCCCCTGAGCGCCCAGGCGGCACAGGCCAACGCGAACAAGGCAGGTATAGCTTTATGAGAACCCGAACGACGACGGCCGCCGGCGGCGCCGGGGGCCAGCCCGCCGGTGCCGTCCCCAGCAAGGGGCTCCGCGCCGGGATCCTGGACCTCGGCGACTCGGTAATGCTGGGCCTCGCCTCCACCGCGCCGGTGTACTCGCTGGCCGCGACCCTGGGGCTGATCGTGGCCGTCAACGGTAACTACACCCCGCTGATCCTGGTCCTGGGCTTCATTCCCGTGCTGTTCATCGCCTACGCCTTCCGCGAGCTCAACAGCGCCATGCCGGACTGCGGCACCACATTCATCTGGGCCCGCCGCGCCTTCGGCCCCTGGGCGGGATGGCTGGGCGGCTGGGGCGTGGCCCTGGCCGGCGTCGTCGTCCTGGCCAACCTGGCGCAGGTGGCGGGGCAGTACCTTTGGCTCCTCATCGGTGACGGGTCCCTGGCGGGGAACAAGGCGGTGGTGACGGCCACCGGCGTCGTTTTCATCGCCTTCATGACCCTAGTCAACTACCGCGGGATCCGGCTGGGTGAGCACGTCCAGCGCACCCTGACGTACGTGCAGTACATTTCGCTGGGCATCTTCGCCGTGGCGATCATCCTGCGAATAGCGGGCCTGACCGGCGGGGCGCCGGCGGGCCAGCCGTTCGACGTCGAATGGTTCAACCCGGCCGGGGCGTTCGCCGATCCCGGCGCAGTGGTCCACGGCATCCTGCTGGCCCTGTTCATCTACTGGGGCTGGGACACCTGTCTGGCGGTGAACGAGGAGACCGAGAACCCGGCCACCACCCCGGGCCGCGGGGCAGTGATCTCGGCGTTCGTGCTGGTGGCCATCTACGTCTCGGTGGCCTTGCTGGTAATGATGTACGCGTCCGTGGGAACAGAGGGAATCGGGCTGGCCAACGCCGAGAACCAGGACGACGTGTTCCTGGCGATGAAGGACGTGGTGCTGGGTCCGTGGGGCTGGCTGATTGTGGTGGCGGTGCTGGCATCCGTGCTCTCCTCCACCCAGACCACCATCTTGCCCACCGCCCGCGGCACGCTTTCCATGGGCGTGCACCGGGCCCTGCCGCCGAAGTTCGGCGAGGTCCACGAGCGCAACCAGACGCCGGGCTTCTCCACCCAGGTGATGGGCGCCGCCGCTGTCGTGTACTACGTGGCCATGAGTTTCCTCAGCGAGAACCTGCTGTCCGATTCGATCAGCTCCATCAGCCTGTTCATCGCCTTCTACTATTCCCTCACCGGCTTTGCCTGCACCTGGTACTTCCGGAACACCCTGCGTGAGTCCGCCCGTAACCTGTGGTTCCGCGGCATCCTTCCGCTGTTCGGGGCCCTGCTGCTGACCGCGGCATTCTTCGTGTCGGCGGCGCAGATGTGGGATCCGGCCTACGGGAATACGCAGATCTTCGGCGTGGGCGGGGCCTTTGTCAGCGGCGTCGTACTGCTGGCCCTGGGCGTGGTGCTGGCCGCGGTCTGCCGGTTCCTGCCGTCAACCCGTGAGTACTTCGTGGGCCGGAAGCAGGTTCCCGCAGGAAAATAGGCCGGGCACGTAGGATGCTGCAATGAGCAACGACGCCGGCAATGACGCCCTTGATCCTGCGGAAGCCACGGCCGAGTACGGGCTCCCGGACCCTTCGGATGTCCTGGCACTGGATTCCCTGCTGTCCCTCGATGAGCTGGCCCTGCGCCAGCGGATCCGGGACTTCACGGACCAGCAGATCCGCCCCGAGATCGCGGACTGGTACGACCAGGGTGTCTTCCCCCTGCACCTGCCCGCGCAGCTGGGCGAGCTGGGCGTCCTGGGCATGCACCTGGAGGGCTACGGCTGCCCCGGCCGGTCCGCCGTCGAGTACGGCCTGGCCGCCATGGAGCTGGAGGCCGGCGATTCCGGAATCCGCACGTTCGTTTCGGTCCAGGGGTCGCTGGCGATGAGCGCCATCCACAAATGGGGCTCCGAGGACCAGAAACAGGAGTGGCTCCCCCGGATGGCCGCCGGTGAGGTGATCGGCTGCTTCGCTCTGACCGAGCCGACGGCGGGCTCGGACCCGTCGTCGATGACCACAACAGCGCGGCGGGACGGATC
Organism: Arthrobacter sp. UC242_113; assembly: GCF_044054585.1. Lineage (NCBI taxonomy): Bacteria > Bacillati > Actinomycetota > Actinomycetes > Micrococcales > Micrococcaceae > Arthrobacter > Arthrobacter sp. UC242_113. The sequence goes on from NZ_CP171968.1 coordinate 2,477,673, forward strand.
CGGCGATGACGCCGGCTGGGTCCTGGACGGCGCCAAGCGCTGGATCGGGCTCGCCTCCGTGGCCGACGTGATGGTGGTGTGGGCGAAAACCGACGACGGCGTCCGCGGCTTCCTCGTGCCCGCCGGCACGGCGGGCGTGACCGCCACCCCGATCGGGCGGAAACTGTCCATGCGCGCCTCCATCCAGTGCGATGTGACGTTCGACGGCGTCCGGCTGGGTCCGGAGGCACTGCTGCCGGGTGCCCGTGGACTGAGCGGCCCCTTCAGCTGCCTGAATGAGGCCCGGTACGGCATCGCCTGGGGTGCCATGGGCGCCGCCCGGGACTCCTATGAGGCGGCGCTGAGGTACTCGATGGAGCGGCTGCAGTTCGGCAAGCCGCTGGCCGGTTACCAACTGGCCCAGGAGAAGCTCGTCAACATGCTGCTCGAGGTCCAGAAGGGCACCATGCTCGCACTGCACCTGGGCCGGCTCAAGGACTCTGGCCATCTCCGGCCTGAGCAGATCTCGCTGGCCAAGCTGAACAACGTCCGCGAAGCCATCAAGGTGGCGCGGGAAGCCCGGACCATCCTGGGCGGCAACGGCATCACGCTGGACCATTCGCCACTGCGGCACGCCGCCAACCTCGAGTCGGTGCGCACCTACGAAGGGACGGACGAGGTGCACACCCTGATTCTGGGCCAGCACATCACGGGGCTCCCGGCGTTCCGCTGAGGCGCTGTCTAGCTCTCGCCCCGGCCGCATGGCCGGGAGCATACTGGGCACATGGCTGACGCTGACGATCCCCCGGCCCCAGTAAGGACCGGGGACCAACGGGTGGACAGCAGCGCCAGCGCCTGGTTCTTGAATGGCGCTGAGCGGGGGAATGCCGCCACCGACGTGCACGCGGGTGGTGGCGAATCGCCATCGTGGTCGGAGGGCAACCTCGTGCGGCCCCTCATTCACGGGGCCACTTACTTCGCCCGGTTATTTGAGGAACTGTCGGCCCTGGATCCGGGAGACCGCGTGTGGTTCACCGACTGGCGTGGCGATGCCGACGAGCGGCTGACGGCCGATGGACCGACCATCGGTGAGTTGCTGGCGCGGTTGGCCCGGGCCGGAGTGGAAGTGCGTGGCCTGATTTGGCGATCCCACGGCGAGCGCGTGTCGGCCCCGATGAGCTGGCGGTCCAACGAGCTCCTCAGCCGCCAGATCAACGACGCCGGCGGGGAGGTGCTGCTGGACCAGCGGGTGCGCCTCTTCGGCTGCCACCACCAGAAGCTGGTCGTCATCCGCCGGCGGCACGACCCGTCGCGGGACGTCGCATTCGTGGGCGGGATCGACCTTTCCCACAGCCGCCGGGACGACGCCGATCACGAAGGGGACCCGCAGGCGGTGGCCATGGATTCCCGGTACGGAAAAACGCCACCGTGGCACGATGCCGCGCTCGAACTCCGTGGCCCGGTTGTGGCAGATGTGCTGGAATTGTTCGCCGAACGGTGGAACGACCCCCATCCCCTGGACCGCCGGACACCATACCGGATGCTGCTGCAACGCCTGGCCGATATGCCCCGGCACCCCGAACCGCTTCCGGCCACTGCGCCGCCCCCGCCCCCTGCGGGACCTCATGCCGTGCAGCTGCTGCGTACTTACGGCATGAAGCATCCACCGTTCCCGTTCGCACCTGGCGGTGAGCGGAGCATCGCCCGGGCCTACACGAAAGCCTTCGCCCGGGCCCGCTCGCTGATCTACATCGAGGACCAGTACCTGTGGTCTGAAGAGGTCGCAGCCGGAATCGCGACGGCCCTCGAAAACAACCCCGAGTTGAACGTGATCGCCGTCGTGCCGCGCTACCCGGACTCTGACGGCATTCTCGGAGGGCCGCCCAAGCGGGTCGGGCAGATCCGTGCCATCAGCAGGATGCGGAGTGTTGCGCCCGACAGGGTTGGCGTGTTTGATCTGGAAAACCGCGCCGGGACCCCGATCTATGTCCATGCCAAGATCTGCATCATCGACGACGCCTGGTTCACCTGCGGATCGGACAACTTCAACCGTCGATCCTGGACCACCGACAGCGAGCTCACCTGCGCCGTCATCGACACCACTGCCAGTCATCCGGAACCGCCCAGTACAGAGACCAGGACAGAGACCAGTACAGACACCGGGCAAGGGGCAAACACGGTCCCCGGAGATTCCCGGCCGTTGGCCTGCGGGCTGCGGCTCCAGCTCTGGGCGGAACACCTGGGCCTGGACGAGGATGACCCCCAGCTCCACGCCCCGGCGGCCGGGCTGAAACTCTGGAACGCCGCGGCCGACGCTCTGGACCATTGGCACGCAACCGGCCGCCGGGCGCCCCGCCCCAAGGGACATGTACGCCACCATATTCCTGAGCCCGTGCCGCCCCTTCAGCGTCTCTGGGCAGGCGCCGCAAACCGTCTCATAGTGGACCCTGACGGCCGCCCCCGCCGGATGCGCGGCACTACCCCGTTCTAGCGGGCAAGACGCAGTCCCGTGGCCAGGACCTGGCCATCCCCAAGGGGGCGCCGAAAGCGTCAGGCGGAGAACCCGGCGTCAGCCTTAATGAGCTGACCGGACACCCAGCGGCCCGCCGGGGACAGCAGGAAAGCCACGGTTCCCGCGACGTCGGCCGGAGTGCCCAGCCGCCCGCCAGGCTGGCGCCGGGCCAGCTCGTCACGGAGCGGGCCATCCATCCAGCCCGTGTCTACGGGACCGGGGTTCAGCACATTGGCGCTGATGCCCAGTGGTCCGAGCTCGCGCGCCGCGGCGATGACAATCCGGTCCAGTGCACCCTTGGACGCGCCGTACGGCAGGTTGAACGCTGTGTGGTCACTGGTGAGCGCGACGACCGCGCCGCTGTCGTCCGCTACCTGCTGTGCAAAGGCGCGAATCAGCTGCCAGCTGGCCCGCGTGTTCACGGCGAAGTGCCGCTCGAAGCTTTCGAGGGTGGTGTCCAGAATCCCGGAGTCGACGGATTCGGCGTGGCTGAGCACCATCCCGTGCAGAGTTCCAGCCTGCGCGGCCACTTCCGCCATCAGCCGGCCCACGGCGTCCGGATCCTGAAAATCGGCGGGCAGCGCCACCACCTTGGAGCCGGCGGCCTCCAGTTCCCCGGTGAGCCGGCCGACGTCGTCCGGCTGGATTCCCCAGGGCATCCGGGCGTCGTAGTCCTGCCAGTAGGTCAGCACCAGGTCCCAGCCGTCGGCGGCCAACTGCCGAGCGATCCCTGCGCCGATTCCGGCGAGGCGCCCGACGCCGGTGACCAGTGCGGTGCTCACTCCGCCAGCTCCGCCACAGCATCGCGGCGGAGAACCACGAGCCAGCACACCATGATGGCGAGCGCACAGAACACACCGGCGCTGGACGCCATGATCCACGGCACTGGCGTCTGCAGGTCAAGGTTTTCGGCCCCCAGGGCCGTGCCGATGGTCTTCGGCGAGAACAGGAACACCGCCGTGGACACGCCCAGCACGGCCCCCATCACCCGGCGCTGCAGCATGTACCGCTGAGGCGTTTCGCGCAGCGTCCAGGCGAATGCCGGAAGCACCGCGGCCATCCAGACCCAGTGGTGCGACCACGAGACGGGGCTGATCAGGAGCATGGTGAGCGCCGTGGCGGACATGGCCACCACCCTTGCGCCCTGGCTGCTGGCCACCCTGATGAGAGCGGCGCCCAGACCCACAACGAGCAGGCTCAGGACCAGCCAGGGCACGTTCACTGCGTCCGCCGGAACTCCGAAGTGGAGCAGCGCTCCCTTGATGGAAAGGTTGTCCACATAGCCGGCGCCGCCGATCCGGGACGTGTCGGGAAGAATTTCCAGCCAGAAGCTGAGGGACTCGGCGGGGCGGAGCAGCCAGCCGAGCAGCACGGTGAACGCGAAGCCGGCGCACATGTTCAGCAGGCCGCGCCAGTCCTTCCGCATCAGGAAATACAGGCCGAAGACCAGGGGTGTCAGCTTGATTCCCGCGGCGACACCCACCAGGAAACCGCTGCCGGGCAGGCCATTCCGCCAGCGGGGGCTGCGGGCCAGCAGGTCCGCCGTCATCAGCCCCAGCAGGAGGATGTTGATCTGGCCGAAGGCCAGGGTTTCGCGCCAAGGCCCAAGATTGAGGACGGCCAGAAAAAGCACGACGGCGCCGAGCCGGTTGAGCGCGGACCGGAAGGTCAGCGAAGCGAAAGTGCTGCGCCAGCTTGGCTTGCTGTTCCAGTAGCGGACGCCGAGCGCTGCCACCCAGGCGGCCACAGCAACGCCGGCGGTGTTGAACAGCATCAGCGCGGTGGCCTGCGGGAGTTTCGCGAGCAGGCTGAAGAGCAGCGCCGCGAACGGCGGATAGGTGAAGGGCAGTTCCGGGCCGCCGGCCCAGTTGACTGTGGGTTGGTAGAGGCCCGACGGCGCCGTGCCGGCGTCGTTGAGGATCTTGCCGCCGTACCAGTAGACGCTGAAGTCCAGGCCCTTCTCGTCCCAGGCGTCCAGCCGGGAGGCGACGAAGACGGCGGCGGCGAGCACCGCCAAGAGGACCGCCAGTTCGGCGGCGGCCAGTGCGGTCCGGCGCAGCCGCGGTTCGGAGGCCTGATCCCACCCCTGGCCGGGGAGTCCGTGGGCGCCCTCAGGCCTGTCGTTCTTTGTTCGGGCAGTGAGCAGTGCCATTCAGTGTCCCCCAGCTGTAGTCCGGCAATATGCGCCTCCGGGACGCGTAGCGCGTTCTGCCGCAAGAGCCGGCGCCGCCGCGGGCGCCCCGCTTAGTCTACTGAAGCCGCGGCCACCGCTGCGGGCTTCCGTCGCCCGGCGTCTTTGCGGATGGTGGCGCTGATCACCGCGGCGATCGTGCACATCGCGGCGGCACCGAACCACGCGTAGGTGTAGTGGCCGGTGGCGTCCCGGATGGCTCCGGCGGCCAGGGCAGCCGCGGCGGCGCCGAGCTGATGGGCGGCAAACACCCAGCCGAACACCACGCTGCCGTCGGCGCCGAACACCTGGCGGCAGATCGCGGCGGTCGGCGGCACGGTGGCCACCCAGTCCAGGCCGTAGATCACCACGAACACGATCATGCTGGGCTGGACCGAGGAGCCCAGCAGCAGCGGCAGCACCAGGAGCCCGATCCCGCGGAACTGGTAGTACACGGCGAGCAGGATCCGGGGGTTGAACCGGTCGGTCAGCCAGCCGGAAGCGATGGTGCCCAGGATGTCGAAGATCCCGACGACGGCGAGCAGGCCGGCAGCCGTCGTTTCCGGCATGCCGTGGTCATGGGCGGAGGGGATGAAGTGCGTGCCGATCAGCCCGTTCGTCGTGGCGCCGCAGATCGCGAACCCGGCAGCGAGCGCCCAGAAGGTGCGGTTTTTACTGGCGCTCCGCAGCACCAGCAGTGCGCGGACGGCTGCATTGCGGCGGGGTTCCGCAGCCTCCGGGACAGCGGCTGAAGGGGCGCCGGACGGTTCCTCTGCCCCGTAAGGCAACGCCCCGACGTCGGCCGGTGAGTTTTTCAGGAACTTCAGCACCAGCGGAACCACGGCCAGCGCCCCCGCGGCGATGAGCAGCGAGGCCTGGCGCCAGCCCGGGTCCTGGGCGAGCATCGCGATGAACGGCAGGAAGACCAGCTGGCCGGCGGCGCTGCCTGCGGTCAGGATGCCGATCACCAGGCCGCGGCTCTTGGTGAACCAGGTGTTGGCGATGGTCGCCGCGAACACCAGCGCCATCGAACCGGTGCCCAGGCCGATGAGCAGGCCCCAGGTGAGGAGGATCTGCCAGGACTGGTTGACGAGTACTGTGAGGGCGCTGCCGGCGCCGATCAGCCCGAGGGCGACGGCGGTGACAGCCCGGATGCCGAACCGTTCCATGAGGGCCGCGGCGAACGGGGCCGTGAGCCCGAACAGCACCAGGTTGATGCTGACTGCGGCCGACAGCACGGTGGTGGACCAGCCGAACTCCTGCTGCAGCGGCACCATGAGCACGCCGGGCGCGGCACGGAACCCGGCGGCCCCAACGAGCGCCAGGAACGCCACCGCGGCCACGGCCCAGGCCGGATGCAGGCGCCTACGTTTCTTCGGCCCCTTCGCTGGAGTCTTCTGTCCGTCCTCTGGCTTCTTAAACCCCTCCTCGGCAGGAGTTTTTGTCCAGATATCGTCCTCTACTGGCCCTCCAGGGCGCGATATCTGGACAAAAACTCCGGGGTCCTCGGGGGTGGTCATGCGGCCGTTCCTTCGTCTTCGCCGCTTTGAACGCGGTTGGTGGGTGTGTTGGCGGTTGTCTCGGGTTGCCGGGGCGCCGTCGCCAGCGGGACCGGCTCTTCGCTGCGGGTCAGGCTGTGCCAGCTGGTGTTGTCCGCGGTAAGCCGTTCACCGCATTCGGTGCAGGTGTCCGCGGATCCCGTGCGTTGCCCGCACGTTGCGTGGACCACGTACATGTGCGCTTGCTCCGACGGCGCCTGCAGGTGCTTTTCGGACCAGATCACGACGGCGTTGAGCACCGGCAGGGCGTCCTCGCCTTTGGCCGTGAGGACGTATTCCTGTCGGGTGCGTCCGCCGTCGTCGTAGGGCTGTTTTGCCAGCAGGCCGGCCTCCATGAGGGAGGCGAGCCGCCGGGTGAGGACCGAGTCGGCCACCTGGAGGCGCGTTTTCATCGCGTCGAAGCGGCCGTTGCCGAAGAAGACCTCGCGAAGGACCAGCATGCCCCAGGGGTCGCCGAAAATGTCGAGGCCGCGGGCCATGCTGCAGTTGCGCTGGGACCAGTCGGAGCGGAGAGCCATGCTGCGACCCTAGCTGACTTTCTTGAAGAAAGCTAGCGCCCGGCGGCCTAGGGCTGCCGGCCCTGCCGACCCGTCCCTGTCCGCGAGGGCCGGTATGCGGCGGCCCAGTAGACCAGGAGCGCCACGCCGCACAGCACGCCCAGGCTGGAGACCATGAGCGGCCATTGCGTCTGCGGATTCACGCCCCAAACCTCTGCGCCGGCCGCCATCGCGAGGTCCTTGGGCGCAAGGTAGAAGGCCACGGCCGAAGCCGCCACCACCAGCCAGCCGGCCAGCCGCATCAGCCCGGTCCTGGAGGGGACGCGGTGCATGGCGAAGGCCATGGACGGCAGTGCCACCGCGATCCACACCCAGTGGTGGGACCACGAGACGGGGCTGACCAGGAGCATGAGCACTGCGGTCGCGGACACCGCCACGAAGTTTTCCTCCACGGCCACCGCCCACCTGATCACCAAAGCGGTAAGCCCGGCCAGGGCCAGTGCCAGCACCAGCCACAGCAGGCTGGTAAACCCCGAGTCCGGAAGCCCGGTGTGGAGCAGCAGCCCCTTCAGCGACAGGTTGTCCACGTATCCCGGATCGCCAATGCGCCCGGTGTTGGGCAGGATCTCCGTCCAGAAGGTCACCGAGGCGTGGGGCAGTGCGGCCCAGGCCACGGCGATGGTGCCGAGGAAGCCGGCCGCCATCCAGCCCAGGGCCTTGAAATCTCGGCGCACCAGGAAATACAGGCCAAACGCCAGCGGTGTCAGCTTGATGCCGGCAGCGACGCCGATCAGGAGGCCGGCAGGCCAGCGGATCTGACCCGCGCGCGATTTCCCGTGCAGCGCGAAGTCGGCCAGGATCAGGCCCATCAGGATGATGTTGATCTGCCCGAACACGAAGGTGTCACGCCACGGCCCCAGCAGCACGATCGCCCCGGTTCCGGCCAGGGCCACCGTCCGGAACCGCCAGTCCGCAAAGGCGTCCCGCCAGCGGGTCAAGCCGAAGTAGTGCCGGGCGAGCCAGGCGGAAACCACCGCGGCCCCGCCCAGCGCGGCCCAGATGAAGAGCTGCCCGCTTTGGCCCAGGCTCATGGTGGCCAGGCCGGCGAACAGCAGAGCGGCAAACGGCGGATAGGTGAACGGCAGGCCGTCCCGGGGCGCGTACAGCTCGCTGATGCCGGCCTCGCCGGCCTGCAGCACCTTGGTGCCGCCGTAGTAATAGACCTCGAAGTCGTTCATGGCCGGGGCGTACCCGGCGTACAGCCACACCAAAGCGAGGACGACGGCGGCTGCACCGCCCGCCGTCGCCAGCCAGCCGAGGAAAACCCGACGCGCCTTGCCGTGGCTGCCGGTCCCGGGCCGGCCGGCATCCTGCCGGGTGCCGGCACCTTCCTGCGTCTGCGGGGAGGCCGTCACTGGATGTGAGTGAAGGCTTGCTCAAGGTCGGCGATGAGGTCCTCGACGTCCTCGATGCCGCAGGAGAGCCTGATGAGGTTCACGGGGACGGCCAGCTCGGTGCCCTTGACCGAGGCGTGGGTCATCTCGGACGGGTAGTTCATCAGCGACTCGATGCCCCCGAGTGATTCGGCCAGGGTGAAGACCGACGTCGATTCGGCCACCTTCCGGGCAGCTGCCTCACCGCCCTTGAACTGCACGGAGATCATGCCGCCGAACTTCTTCATCTGCTTCTTGGCCAGCTCGTGGCCGGGGTGCGAGGGCAGTCCGGGGTACAGGACCGCTTCCACCTCGGGGCGTTCAAGGAGCCATTCGGCAACGGCCTGGGCGTTGTCGCTGTGCCGGTCCATGCGCACGCCCAGGGTCTTGAGCCCGCGCGTGGTGAGGAACGCGTCCATCGGGCCGGAGACGGCGCCCACGGCGAACTGCACGAAGCCGATCTTCTCGGCCAGCTCGGCGTCCTTGACCACGATGGCGCCGCCCACCACGTCGGAGTGGCCGCCGATGTACTTCGTGGTGGAGTGCACCACGACGTCGGCACCCAGGTCGAGCGGGGTCTGCAGGTAGGGCGACGCAAAGGTGTTGTCGACGATCAGGAGGGCCCCGGCGTCGTGCGCCACCTTGGCAAGCGCCTCAATGTCGGTGATCTTCATCATCGGGTTGGACGGGGTCTCCACCCACACGAAGCGGGTCTTGTTGCCGGCAACCGCGGCCTGAACCGCGTCGAGATCGGCCATGTCCACCGGGGTGTTGCCGATCCCCCATTCGCCCAACACGCGGCTGATCAGCCGGTAGGTGCCACCGTAGGCGTCGTTGCCGAGCACGATGTGGTCGCCGGGCCGCATCAGGGCACGAATGAGGGAATCCTCGGCGGCGAGCCCCGAGCTGAAGGAGTAGGCGTGCGTGCCTCGCTCCAGCGCCGCGAGCTGCTCCTGCAGGGCGTCGCGGGTGGGGTTGGTGCCGCGGCCGTATTCGTAGCCGTCGCGCAGCCCGCCGATGCCGTCCTGGGCATAGGTCGAGCTGAAGTGCAGCGGCGGAACGACGGCGCCGGTGCGCGGCTCGAAAGCCTGGCCGGCGTGCACCGCGCGGGTGTTGAATCCTTGGTTCTCAGTGACAGACATGGGGCTCCTTCGATCAGTTGCTGAGGTAGGCGAGGAGGTCGTGGCGGGTCAGGATGCCGATGGGCGCGCCGACGAAGGTCACCATCACGGTGTCGACGTCGGAGAGCAGTTCGCGGGCGGCGGAGATGGTCTCGAGCGAGCCGATCACCGGCAGCTTCTCCCCCATGTGCTCGGCGATCTTGTCCGTCAGCTTCGCCTCGCCGCGGAACAGCTTGGCGGTCAGGGTCCGTTCATCCACGGCCCCGAGGACCTCGCCCATCACCACGGGCGGCTCCGCGGAGAGGACCGGGATGTGGCTGACGCCGAACTCGTTCATGATGTTGATGACGTCGCGGACCGTTTCGTTGGGGTGGATGTGCACCAGGTCCGGCAGTTCCCCCGTCTTGAACTTGATGACCTCGCCCACGGAGGCCTCCTCGCCGCCGGAGAGGAAGCCGTAGGAGCGCATCCACTGGTCGTTGAAGATCTTGGCGAGGTAGCCGCGGCCGGAGTCGGGCAGGATCACCACCACCACTGCGTCCTCGGGGAGGTCCCGGGCGGTGCGCAGAGCGGCCACCACGGCCATGCCGGAGGACCCGCCCACCAGCAGGCCCTCCTCGCGGGCCAGCCGCCGGGTCATCTCGAAGGAGTCGGCGTCGCTGACCGCGAGGACCTCGTCCGGGACCGACTTGTCGTAATTGCCGGGCCACATGTCCTCGCCCACGCCCTCGACGAAGTAGGGGCGGCCGGTGCCGCCTGAGTAGACAGAGCCCTCGGGATCGGCCCCGATGATCCTGACCCGGCCGCCGTCGGACTCCGGACGGTCCGCCGACACTTCCTTGAGGTAGCGGCCGGTGCCGGTGATGGTGCCGCCGGTGCCGGCGCCGATGACGCAGTGGGTCACCTTGCCGTCGGTGTCCCGCCAGATCTCGGGGCCGGTGGTCTCGTAGTGGCTCAGCGGCGCCGCGGGGTTGGAGAACTGGTCCGGCTTGTACGCGCCGGGGATCTCCGTGACCAGGCGGTCGGACACGCCGTAGTAGCTCTGCGGGCTGTCAGGCTCGACGGCGGTGGGCGTCACCACCACTTCGGCGCCGTAGGCCGCCAGGACCGCGCGTTTGTCCTCACCCACCTTGTCCGGGACCACGAAGATGCACTTGTAGCCCTTTTGCTGCGCCACCAGGGCCAGTCCGACGCCGGTGTTCCCGGAGGTGGGCTCGATGATGGTTCCGCCGGGCTTGAGCTTGCCGTCGCGCTCGGCTTCCTCGACCATCTTCGCCGCGATGCGGTCCTTGATGGAGCCGCCGGGGTTCACGTATTCCAGCTTCACCAGGACGGTGGCTTTGACGCCCTCCGTGACGTGGTTGAGCTTGATGAGCGGGGTGTTGCCGATGAGGTCCAGGACTGACTGGGCGTACTTCATGGGTACCAACTTACCGTCTTGGGCCGCGTGATTGCCCCGTCAGGGTTCGGTGCGAAGATTGGGCGGTGGCACCCCGACGAATACCGAAAGAATGTGCGGAGCTACCTGCTGCCGGGCAGCATGCTTCTTGCCGGGGCAGGCTGCCTTGCCGCCGGCCTGCTGCCGTGGCCCGCGTTCGCCACGTTAGCGGGACGCACGGCACCCATCCTGGCCTTCGTGGTGGCGATGACGGTCGTCACGGAACTGGTTGATGAAGCGGGGCTGTTCCGCGTGCTGACGGACCGCATTTCGGCGCTGGGCCGGGGCAGCGTCTTCCTGCTGTGGCTCTTTGTGCTTGCCCTGTCCGCCATCGCCACGGCCTTTCTGTCGCTCGATACCACCGCGGTGCTGGTGACTCCCGTGGTGGTGCTGCTGGCTGTCCACGCGAAGATCCCGCCACTGCCGTTCGCCCTCAGCACCGTGTGGCTGGCCAACACCGCGTCCCTGTTCCTGCCGGTGTCCAACCTCACCAACCTGTTGGCGCAGTCGAGCATGTCCCTCAGCCCGCTGGGCTTTGCCAGGCTCATGTGGGCGCCTGCCGCCGTCGGTGTTGTGGTGCCGGCGCTGCTGCTGTGGCTGGCCTTCCGCCGGGACCTCGGTGGCCGTTACGGGCCGCAGCCTGTCCACGCGGCAAGCGACCGGACGCTGCTCCGGGCATCGGCCGGCACGCTGTTCGTGCTGCTTCCGGCTCTGGTTTCCGGTGTCCCCGTGGCGGTTCCTGCCGCCCTTGCGGCTGGGTTCCTGCTGGCCATGTTCGTGGGGCGGCGGCCGTCAGCCCTGCGCTGGTCGATGCTGCCGTGGCGCCCGCTGATGCTGACCGCCGGGCTGTTCATGGTGGTCGAGACACTGCACGCTCACGGCCTCACCGAGGCCCTGGCGCCCGCCGCCGGGGCCGGCGAGACGTTTCCGGATCTGCTGCGCCTGGCGGCACTGGGCGCAGGTTCGGCCAACATCGCAAACAACCTCCCCGCCTACCTGGCCCTGGAGCCCAATGCTGGATCGCCGCTGAGGCTGGGCGCGCTCCTGATCGGCGTGAACCTGGGTCCGCTCATTTCGCCGTGGGCGTCGCTCGCCACGCTCCTGTGGCACGAGCGGCTGCAGAGCCTCAACTTGCGGGTACGCTGGGGCGGCTTCGCAGTTGCCGGCGCCGCCGTGGTTGTCCTCGCGCTTCCGTTGGCGGTCCTGGCGCTCTGGCTGGGAAACGGGATGCCGTGACGGCCGGGGTGCCGCCCAGGTGCCGGTGCCCGGTTCGAGCCCGAGTACTAGCCAAGCTGTGGCCGGGCGGGGCAAGCTTGCTACGGCGCCCGGGACCGGGTGCCGATCATCAGCGCCGTTGAATCAGCGCCGTTGAAAGGAACGTGCCTTGGACTGGACCCTCGAAGTGGTTGTGCTGCCCGTGAGCGACATCGGCCGGGCTGTGGAGTTCTACCGGGACAAGGTTGGCTTCAACCTGGACCACGACACGCAGAACGAGCACATGCACGTGGTCCAGCTGACGCCGCCCGGCTCGGGGTGTTCGATCGTCATCGGGGATCTGCCCTCGCAGAACGAGATGGCGCCCGGCTCCATGCGGGGCCTGCAGCTGGTGGTGGCGGACGCCCAGGCCGCGCGGGACGAGCTGCTCAGCCGGGGCGTGGAGGCAAGCGAGATCACAGTTTTCGATGAGCGCGACGGCGGAACGTTCTTCGGGTTCAGCGACCCGGACGGGAACGCCTGGGCGGTGCAGGAACTCAGGATCCGCGCTCAGGAACCGCTCATCCCGGTCGAGGCCCGCGGCCGCTTCGGCGAGGAGCAGGTCAGCCCGTAGCGCCGTCGGCATCGGCGGGCAGGTTCTCCCAGAGCCCCAGGATATTGCCCTCGGTGTCCTTGAAGTAGGCGTAATGGCCCATGCCCGGAATAGTTTCTTTCGCCTTCACCACGGAACCGCCCAGCTGCTCGACAGTCTTCAGCGTCGCGTCGATGTCCTCGACGTCCACGGTGATGACAGGGCTGGTCAGCTCCCCGTCCCTGCCCATCATGCCGCCGTTGATGGCGCCAGGCTCGGTGGGCCTGCCGGTCTTTTCGTCCATCGGGGTGGTGACCACCACGTCATAGTCCATCTCAGCCATGGGGTCGATCCGCCAGCCGAGCGCCTGATTGTAGAAGTTCCTCGCACGGTCCCGGTCGTCCGCGGGGATTTCGAAATGCACCACGCCACCCATTGCCATCTCCTGCAACTTGAAGGAAGGGACGCGGCGGACCCGCGCCACACTCGGGATTGTAGTCCTGGCGCCGTCCCGGGTTAAGGGCCTGGTGAAACCCTCCCGGCGGGCCCGGCGGCGGCTTTGTCGGTCCGGCGTGCGACGATGAATGTATGACCATTGCTGACGCCCCGTCCCGGCTGGCAGCCGCGGCGGACGCGTCCCTGAGGTGGTATCCGGGCGGCCCGTATGACCTGCGCCGCACCCTGGGGATCCTGATGCGCGGCAACGGCGACCCCTCCTTCTCCTCGCGGCCGGACGGGCTGTGGATGGCGTTCACGACGCCGGATGGCCCGGTCACGCTGCGGCTCGCCGCTGCAGGCACGGGCCTGGAGCCATACGTCGACGCCCAGGCCTGGGGTCCCGGTTCCGGGGCTGCCCTCGCCGGCGTTCCCCGGCTCCTCGGCGCCGGGGACGACTGGTCGGCGTTTGACGAGCCTTCATTCACAGCGACGCTCCCCCACATGGTCCGTGAGGCCCGACGCCGGAACCCCGATGTCCGCCTCCCGTCCACCGGGCGGATGGTTGACTCCCTCGTGCCCACCATTCTTGAGCAGAAGGTCACCGTCATTGAGGCGCGGCGGGGTTTCCGCTACCTCATGTACCGGCACGGAACTTCCGCGCCCGGGACCGGCACGGTTGCGCCTCCCGGACTGCTGGTCCGGCCCACCGCCGAGGGATGGCTCCGCATTCCGTCCTGGGAATGGCACAAGGCGGGAGTCGGCCCGCAGCGCTCGGCGACTGTCATGCGCGCCCTGCGCTCCGCCGTCGCGCTTGAACGTCTGGCGTCCCTCCCGGCGGCGGAAGCAGCCGCCAAGATGCAGACCATCCCGGGAATCGGCGTCTGGACAGTGGCCGAAGTGGTGCAGCGGACGCACGGCTGCCCGGACTCCATCGCCGTGGGTGACTACCACCTGGCCGCGTATGTCGGCGCGGCGCTGACCGGACGGCGGACCGACGACGCCGGCATGCTGGCCCTGCTGGAACCGTGGACCGGCCACCGGCAGCGGGTGGTCCGCATGCTCGGGCTCAGCGGCTTCCGCAAACCCACGTTCGGTCCGCGCATGACCATCCAGGATCACCGCAGCCACTGAGCCGCCAGACCCACACCGCACCCTGCGACGCGCATAATCGCCAGCGCGGCCGGAATACCCGCAGCGAGCGGCAATATGCGAGTCGCCTGATAAGTTTCGCGTCGCAGGCGTCAGAGCGAGCGGGCCCTCGTTCCGGGGCCACAACTGTACGTTCGCGCTTAGAGGCCCAGCCGGGCGACGGCTTCCTCGCGCATCTCCACCTTGCGGACCTTCCCGGACACCGTCATTGGGAAGCTGTCGCGGACATCGACGTACCGGGGCACCTTGTAGTGCGCCAGCTTGCCGCGGCAGAACTCGGCCACCGCCGCCGCGTCCAGCGGTTCGGCTCCTGGCTTGAGGATGATGCACGCCATGAGCTCCTCGCCGTACCTGGCATCGGGCACGCCGATCACCTGCACGTCCTGGACGGACGGATGGGTGTAAAGGAACTCCTCGATCTCGCGCGGGTAGATGTTCTCGCCGCCGCGGATCACCATGTCCTTCATCCGGCCTTCGATCACTACGTACCCGTCGTCGTCCATGCGCGCCAGGTCGCCGGTGTGCATCCAGCCGTCCGCGTCGATGGCCTCCGCTGTCTTCTCGGGCTGGTTCCAGTACCCCTGCATGACGGCGTAGCCCCGGGTGCATAGTTCACCGATTTCGCCGCGCTCCACCACTTTCCCAGCCGGGTCCACGATCTTGCTTTCCAGCCGCGGCATGGTCCGCCCCACAGTTTCCGTCCGCTGCTGGAGCGTGTCACCATCGCGGGTCATGGTGGACACCGGCGACGTCTCGGTCATGCCGTAGCAGATGGCCACGTCCTTCATGTTCATCTCGGAAATCACGCGGTTCATCACCTCGATGGGGCACAGTGAGCCCGCCATGACCCCGGTGCGGAGGGTGGAGAGGTCGTACGAGGCGAAGTCGGGAAGCGCGAGTTCGGCGATGAACATGGTGGGAACCCCATACAGGGAGGTACCGCCGAAATCCTGCACGGCCTCCAGCGTGGCGGCCGGCGTGAACCCGCGTCCCGGGATGATCGTGGCGGCACCGTGGCTCAGCGCGTTCAGGTTGCCGATCACCATCCCGAAGCAGTGGTAGAACGGCACCGGAATCACCACGCGGTCATGTTCGGTGTAGCCCAGCAGCTCGCCGATCGAGTACCCGTTGTTGAGGATGTTGTGGTGCGTCAGCGTGGCGCCCTTGGGGAAACCCGTGGTTCCGGACGTGTACTGCAGGTTGATCGGATCGTGCGGGCCCAGGCCCGCCATGCGGTCCTTCAGTTCGGGATGTCCGACGGCGTCAGCCCGCTTGAGCAGCTCGGCGTACGTGAGCTCCTGCTCACCCAGGGGGACACCGGCGTCGAGCCCTTCCAGTTCGAAGTCCGGCAGGAACACGAGCTCACGGAGGTCCGGGCATCCGGCGAGCGCCTGGCGCGCCATCCCCACGTAGTCGCTGTTCCGGTCCGACGGCGCGGTGACCAGCATCCGCATGCCGTTCTGTTTCACCACGAACTCCAGCTCGTGGCTGCGGTAGGAAGGATTCACGTTGACCAGGACCGCCCCGATCTTCGCCGTGGCGTACTGCAGGATGGTCCATTCCGCGCAGTTCGGGCTCCAGATGCCGACCCGCTCCCCCTTGGCGACGCCGAGCGCGAGGAGCGCGCGGGCCAGCCGGTCGACGTCGTCGTTCAGTTTGGTGTAGCTCCAGCGGCGGGCATCAGCGCCCGGCACGGGGGCGGCCTCGATCAGCGCGTCGTGCAGCGGGAACTGCGCCACCACGCGCTCAAAGTTCTGGCCGATGGTTTCCTCGAGCAGGGGGACGTCCGCGTCCCCGGCGGTGTAAGCGCGCATAAGGCACGCTATCAAGCCGGTATTGTGAAATCCATGAGTGCACCCATCGACCTGCAGGCCACGTTCATCCCCAACGACGGCGAATTCTTCCGCGTGAAGCTCGCCCTGGAAATCGCCATTGACGAGGTGGTCAACGAACCCGGCTGCATACGGTACGAGCTCACCGAGGCGACGGAGGAGAAGCTGGTTCTGACCGAACGCTGGGAATCGGAAGAGGCCCTCGACGCGCACTCCAAGGGCGTTGCCCTGCAGGACCTGAATGAATCCCTCAGCGCCCTCCTGGCCGAACCTGCCCAGGTGGAACGCCTCTAGTCCTCCGCTAACAAAAACAACGCGGGGTCACTCCTCGCCCAATACCAGGTGGTTGTTGGGCGGAAAGTGACCCTCCCCACCCGCTCCCTACCCTCGCAAGCTCGGCCAGGGAACCCTGCGGGCGTGGGCCCCCGTTGCTGTTTAAGGTGATCTTAGAAGTGCGGATGCCTTAGAAGTCGGGGATCTGCGAGCCGTCCTGGGGGCCGGCGCTCTTGCCGGCGCTGTTGCCTGCGGCCGCAGCTGCCTCTGCCTGGGAGCGGGCCACATGGGCGTGGACTTCCTCCATGTCGAGCGCCTTGACTGCGTCAATGACCTGTTCGAGCTGCGGGGCACCCAGTGCACCCGGCTGTGAGAAGACCAGCACCTTCTCGCGGAATGCCATCAGCGTGGGGATCGAGGAAATGCCCGCCTCCGCTGCCAGCTGCTGCTCGGCTTCGGTGTCCACTTTCGCGAAAACGACGTCCGGGTGCTTTTCCGAGACCGCGGAGTACGTGGGGGCGAACTGGCGGCACGGGCCACACCATTCAGCCCAGAAGTCCACCAGGACAATGTCGTTGCCCTCGATGGTCGATGCGAACTGTTCACCTGTGATGTCAACGGTAGCCATGGTTCAACCGTACGCGAGCCGTGTCCGTAAGTCCCGCGGCCAGGCGGCTTGTTCGCTCCCCGCGTCACCGGGAATATTCTGCGCCCGCTGTTAGCCGTCCGGCCCCCGGGGCTGGCGTCGGCGGCCTGGCACACGGGCAACGGCGGGTACTGCGGGAAACAAGTGCCCGCTCCCGGAAAAACAGGTATTCCCTACTCGTGCAGTGCCTGTGCGGTGGTTCCATACTCGAATCAGGCTGGGGCCGGCACGTTAGCGAGCAGCGTGCATCACTCATGAATAGCGGTCATGCGCCCCATATGCCGTGCTTCCGCCCCCGTGGGCCCCAGCGCCTCCTGTGTCTGCGCGTCACCGTCCGCCGCGCACCCGGCCAGCCGCCTGCGCCGAAGCAAAAGGTCCGCCATGAACCAGCAGGAGACGCCAGATCCCCAGAACACCCCTGGCCACGAGAACGATCCGCAGCGCCCGCCGTCGGGGCCCCCGAGCTTCGTCAGGCCAGCCCCGGGGCGGCATGGACCGCTGGACGGCAGGCCCGGCGCCCGGGTGCTGCTCATCTCGGCCGCGGTGGCCGCTGCCCTGCTGGCGGCGTCGGCAGGCGTCAGCGCGCTGGTGGCGTCCGACGCCGGAAGCGGGGCCGCCGTCGGCCAACCCGCCGCCGTCGAACAGTCGCCGGCCCCCACTCCATCGGCAGCAGAAGCTGCGGCACCTGCCACTGACACTCCGGCCGCGGCTCCCGCCGCCGCGCCTGCCGTGGTGCCGGTTGCCAAAGCCCCTGCCGCGGCGCCAGTTGCCAAGGCACCCGCGCAAGCACCCGTCAAGGCGACGGTCAAGGCACCAGCCACTGCCAAGGCGCCGGCACCGAAACCGGCAACGGCACCGAAAACCACAACGGTCCGCAACATTGCGCCGGCCCCTGCACCCAAGCCCACCACGTACCGGGTGGTTGCCGGCGACTCAGTCAGTTCCATCGCGGCTCGCTTCAATGTCAGCACCGGCGGCGTGCTGGCAGCCAACGGCCTGGCGCCCAGCTCCGTCATTTTCCCGGGCCAGACGCTGAAGCTCAGCGGACCCGCAGTGGCTGTACCAGCGCCGGCTCCCGCTCCGGCCCAAGCGGCGCCGGCACCTGCACCCGCCCCGGCACCTGCACCCGCCCCGGCACCTGCACCTGCTCCAGCGGTGCGGACGATCTACGTGGCTGGCGCCGGCGGCCAGGCGATGGTGGACAGCTGCATCGGCCCCATCCACTTCACGCCCACTGACGGATACTCGCTCTTCATCACAGAGCACGACTTCTGCGGCGGCTGGGCGCGGTTCTCAGGAATCAGCGTCGGTGAACGCGTCGACATCCCGGGCTACGGCTCCTACACGGTCTCGGCCCGCGGCCAGGTGCCGAACCCGGGCACCACCAACGACGTCGCTGCGGTGTTCGGCGGGTTCCCAAGGGCTGTCCTGCAGACGTGCATTCCGGGCACCACCCAGATGATCGTCATCGCGCTGAACTGACCGGTGACCGAGACGGGTCTTGCTCATTCGTGGCCTAGTACCCAGTCGCTCGTCAGCCCCGCTCCCAGACCCGGAAAAGCGAAAGACCTCCGGAACCAGTAGGTTCCGGAGGTCTTTCCAATGTGGCAGATGAGGGATTCGAACCCCCGTAGGCGTTGCCAGCTGATTTACAGTCAGCCCCCTTTGGCCGCTCGGGTAATCTGCCGAACTTCAAAAGAAGATCACCCCGGCCGGTGTTTCCATCAACCGCGGGCAAGACAACCTTACAGAACTTCTGCCGAAGAATAAAATCGGGGATCAGCGGGCCGAAAATCCGCGAAAAATCAGGCTCCGCCGAGGATCCGGCCGGCCAGTTTTGCCTCGAACCGCAGGGCCTGCTCCTCGGTGATCTGGTTGAGCTGCACGGCCCGCTGGAGATCTGCCTGCACTCCCTCCATCCGCGTCGAGGCGTCGGCGACGGGGCTGAGGATGATGGATGCGGCCACGGCGGCGGCGGCCACGGACGAGGCGGCGGTGGCGATGGTTCCGGCGGCTGCGGCCGTGGACCTGGTGACGTAGCGGACGGCCTTATGGGACATTGCTTTCCTTCCGAGCGGCTTCCAACTGCTACAACTCTGGGCGCCGAAACTTCGTTCCCGCCCTGACTTGGCTATGAGTGAACTGTGAATGCCGCCCACCTTCACTTACCCGCCATCCGTACTACGCTGGAAGCCAGATATCCGCACCCTGCCCGGAGCCTCAGCGCCCGGGTGACGCAGGCACCAGCAAGGGAGAGTCATGGCAGGCGAGTCCACATTCGACGTCGTAAGCAAGGTAGACAAGCAGGAGGTGGCGAACGCGCTGAACCAGGCGCAGAAGGAACTCGCCCAGCGGTACGATTTCAAGGGCGTCGGCGCCGAGGTCGACTTCAGCGGCGAGAAGATCCTGATGAAGGCGAACTCCGAGGAGCGCGTCCTGGCCGTGCTGGACGTGCTGCAGTCCAAGCTCATCCGCCGCGGTATCTCGCTCAAGTCACTGGACTCTGGCGAGCCCTACGCGTCCGGCAAGGAATACCGGCTGGAGGCCTCCATCAAGGAAGGCATCGCGCAGGACCTCGCCAAGAAGATCAACAAGCTCATCCGCGACGAGGCCCCGAAATCCGTCAAGTCCCAGATCCAGGGCGACGAGCTCCGCGTCACCTCCAAGTCACGCGACGACCTCCAGGCCACCATGGCCCTCCTGAAGGACTTCGACGAGGCTGACCTTCAGTTTGTGAACTTCCGCAGCTAGGGAAAATGTCAACGGGCCGGGGACGCACCAAGTCGGGTGCCCCCGGCCCGTTTGCGCATGTTGCGCACCCCGTCGCCGTGGAGGCGGGATGGCGAGAAAGGACGGGACATGAGTTTCGCGGTCAATCCCGAGCCGTGGGACGCCGAAGACGGCGTCGAGCTCCGCGCCATGCAGCGGGCAGAACTGGATGCCCGCTACGGCAGCGACGACCACGAGCCGGGTTCCGCGCCCAGCGCCGGGGACATCACCCTGTTTCTGGTGGCCAGGAACCCCGAGGGTGCTGCCGTTGCCTGCGGCGCACTTCGCCGGCTCGACGCCGGGTCCGCTGAGATCAAGAGGATGTACGTGCTGCCCGGCCATCGCGGAAGCGGCGCAGCCACGGCAGTTCTGAGGAGCCTGGAAGCCGAGGCCGCCCGCCTGGGCCTGACCGAGCTCAAGCTGGAAACCGGCACAGCCCAGCCCGATGCCATCCGCTTCTATGAGCGCGAGGGCTACCGCCTGATCGACAACTTCGGGCCGTACGCCGGCGCGCCGCTGTCCATCTGCTACGCCCGCTCGCTGGCCTGACGACGCGCAGCTAATTAGGCGACGCGCAAATTTCCGCCCGCTACGGGTATTCCCGCCGCGCCCGGCATTATGCGCGTCGCAGGGCGCGGTACGCGTCGCGGGGCAGGAAGTACGACGGCGGCCCTCAGCTGAGCGGCCGGCCCGCCATTCGTTCCAGGCGGCTGATGCGGTCCTGCATCGGCGGGTGCGTCGCGAAGAGCTTGCTGAGCCCGCCGCCGCGGAACGGATTGGCGATCATCAGGTGCGAGGCGTTGACCAGCCGCTGGTCCTGAGGGAGCGGTGCGGCCTGGACGCCCTGGTGGATCTTGCGCAGGGCGGAGGCGAGCGCCAGCGGATCGCCGGTGAGCTGCGAACCGTCCTCGTCGGCATCGTACTCCCGGGTGCGCGAGATGGCGACCTGGATCAGGGACGCGGCCAGCGGCGCCAACAGCGCCATGGCGATGAGGGCCAGCGGGTTCGAATTGCGTCTGTCCCCGCCGCCAAAGAACAGCAGCATCTGCCCCACCGAGGTGATGACGCCGGCCACCGCCGCCGCCACGGAAGAGGTCAGGATGTCGCGGTTGTAGACGTGCATGAGCTCGTGGCCGAGGACCCCGCGCAGTTCCCGCGGGGTGAGGAGCTGCAGAATCCCCTCCGTGCAGCAAACCGCAGCGTTCTGCGGGTTTCGCCCGGTGGCAAAGGCGTTGGGCGCCATGGTGGGCGAGACGTAAATCCTAGGCATCGGCTGGTTGGCGCGGGCTGAGAGCTCCCGGACCATCTGGTACAGCTGCGGCGCCTGGTCTTCGGAGACGGGATAGGCCTGCATGGACCGGAGCGCGATCTTGTCGCTGTTCCAGTAGCCGTAGGCCGTGGTCCCCACGCCGATTAGCGCCATGATCAGAATCGGCGCGGAACTGCGGGTGTTGGCCGAAATGAGGGCGCCCAGACCCAGCAGGATTGCCCACAGCACGCCGAACAGCGCTGCCGTTTTCAGTCCGTTGTGGTGATTGTGCACTTTGCCTCCACAGCTCAGAAGTCGGAACCGGCACCGCCGCTACGGAACGGGATTCCGCGCGTCGTACTCCAGAAAACCGGACTGCCGCCGCGCCACCAACCAGGCCACCACGATGCACAGGATGCCGCCGAGCAGCAGGACCCAGCCCTCAGTAAGAATTTTAGTGCCGCCGCCTGCCAGCATGTCGCCCAGCCGCGGCCCTCCGGCCACCACCACAATGAATACCCCCTGAAGGCGTCCGCGCAGGTGGTCCGGGGTCGCGGCCTGCAGGATGGTGGTGCGGAACACGGCACTCACCGAGTCGGCAATTCCCGCCAGCGCACAGCAGATCGCAGCCGGAACCAGCCAAAAGGTCACGCCGCCGGAACCGGACCGCCCGGCCAGCACCACCACGAGGCCGAACGCCGCAAAAGAGGCGCCCCAGCCCATGACGGACCACACCACAGCACTCCCCTGCCGCCGGACCGCGCCGAGCGGCCCGGAAAAGAGGCCGGCGAGGAAGGCACCCACCGCTACGGACGCCAGCAGGATGCCCACCGTGGTTTCCCCGCCGCCGATCATGAGGGCGCCGATGGCCGGCAGCAGGGCGCGAGGCTGGGCCAGGATCATGGCGATGAGGTCGAGGATGAACGTCATCCGCAGGTTGGGCCGCGTGCCCAGGAACCGGAAACCCTCCACGACGGACCGCATCCCGGCCCGGCCCGCCTCTGCCCCGGGCGGCATGGGCGGAAGCTTCAGCAGGGCCCAGAAGGCAAAGACAAAGCTGACCACGTCCAGCGTGTACGTCCACCCGAAGCCGACGCTGGCCACCAGGACACCGGCAAGCAGCGGCCCAGCAGTCATGGACAGTCCGAATGTCACCATGTTCAGTGCGTTGGCGGCGGGCAGGAGCTCTTTCCGCAGCAGCGCGGGAATGATGGCGCTGCGGGCAGGCTGGTTGATCGCCTGCGCACCGCTCTGCACGGCGACGAGGGCGTACAGCAGCCACACATTGCCCACCTGCAGCCAGGCCTGGAGGGCGAGCCCGCCGGTGGTCAGCCACAGCACCGCGGACGACAGAAGCGCTACCGTGCGGCGGTCGTGGGAGTCGGCGATGGACCCGCCCAGCAGTCCGCCCAGCACCAGCGGCACCAGGGCAAAGATGCTGAGCAGCCCGACGTACAGGCTGTCCTGGGTGAGCCGGTACACCTCCAGGCCGACCGCCACGAGGGTGAGCTGGCTACCCACGTTGGAAACCGCCGACCCAAGCCAGAGCCGCCGGAAATCAGGGCTTTCGCGCAGCGGAGTGATGTCGGCCAGAAGTTTTCCCACCCGGCAACTCTAGTCTCAGCAGGAACTTAGCCCCGCCTTATTGTGATCTAGTCAAAATAAGTGGTTCAATGGAGTCATGACCGATCACCCGGAAAGCCACGAAGCATGGGCCGCGGCCCTGCGTGCCCACGGCCGACGGGTGACCAAGCAGCGGCTGGCGGTGCTGGCCGCCGTCGAGCATCACCCGCATTCCCCGGCGGAGAACATCCTTGCGGCTGCCCGCGAGGAACTGCCGGAACTGACGGCGCAGTCCGTGTATGTGGTGCTGGGTGATCTGACGGACCTGCACATGTTGCGCCGGTTCGAACCTCCGCATTCCCCGGCGCTGTATGAGACGCGGGTGGGCGACAACCATCACCACGCGATCTGCATCAGCTGTGGCCGGGTGGAGGATGTCGACTGCGCTGTCGGCCATGCTCCGTGCCTGACCCCGCATTGGGGCGAGGATTCCCACCCCATGACCATCCAGATCGCGGATGTCATGTACCAGGGGATCTGCGGAGAGTGCCAGCGGGCCCAAAAACTTCCTGCAAACGTAACTGACAAATCCTCGACAGCCGTCGAAAACTGACACTGTCGAAAACCAACTAATAGGAGAAAGATGACTTCGAACATCTCTGCGCCTGCCGTGTCCACCACGCAGTCCGGCGCACCTGTCACGTCCGACGCCCACTCCAAGGCTGTCGGCGCTGACGGCGCCATCATCCTCACGGACCACTACCTGGTGGAAAAGCTCGCCCAGTTCAACCGCGAGCGGGTTCCCGAGCGCGTGGTGCACGCCAAGGGCGGCGGCGCATTCGGCACGTTCAAGGCCACCGAGGACATCTCCAAGTACACCAAGGCCGCGTTCCTGCAGCCCGGTGTCGAGACCGAGATGCTGATCCGCTTCTCCTCCGTCGCGGGCGAGAACGGTTCCCCGGACACCTGGCGCGACCCGCGCGGTTTCGCCGTGAAGTTCTACACCTCCGAGGGCAACTACGACCTCGTGGGCAACAACACCCCGGTGTTCTTCATCCGCGACGGCATCAAGTTCCCGGACTTCATCCACTCCCAGAAGCGCCTGCCGGGCTCGCACCTGCGCGACGCCGACATGCAGTGGGACTTCTGGACCCTCTCCCCCGAGTCCGCACACCAGGTCACCTGGCTGATGGGTGACCGCGGCCTGCCCGCCTCCTGGCGCGAGATGCAGGGCTACGGCTCACACACCTACCAGTGGATCAACGCCGAGGGCGAGCGGTTCTGGGTCAAGTACCACTTCCACTCTAACCAGGGCGTGAAGAACATCACCGGCGAGGAAGCCGAGGCGCTGGCCGGCTCGGACGCGGACTTCTACATCCGCGACCTGCACGAGAACATCGAAGCCGGCAACCTGCCCTCCTGGGACCTGCACGTTCAGGTCATGCCCTACGAGGACGCCAAGACCTACCGCTTCAACCCGTTCGACCTGACCAAGGTCTGGCCGCACGCGGACTACCCGCTGATCAAGGTCGGCACCATGGAGCTGAACCGGAACCCGGAGAACTACTTCGCGCAGATCGAGCAGGCCACCTTCGCGCCGTCGAACTTCGTCCCCGGCATCGCCGCTTCCCCGGACAAGATGCTCCAGGCCCGCATCTTCTCCTACGCCGACGCACACCGCTACCGCGTGGGTACCAACCACGCCCAGATCCCGGTGAACCAGCCCAAGAGCCAGGTCAACAACTACAGCCAGGACGGCGCGGGACGCTTCCTGTTCAACGCCCCTTCCGTGCCGGTCTACGCGCCGAACACGTTCGGCGGCCCCGCCGCTGTTGAGCCGCAGAGCCCGGCCGGCGGCTGGGAGAACGACGGCGAGCTGACGCACGCCGCTCACTCCCTGCACGCCGAGGACAGCGACTTCGTCCAGGCCGGCGCGCTGTACCGCGAGGTTTACAACGACGCCGAAAAGGCCCGCTTCCTGGACACCATCACCGGTGCCGTGGGCGGCGTGAAGAGCCCCGGCATCAAGGAACGCGCCATCCAGTACTGGACCAACGTTGACGCTGAACTCGGAGCCAAGCTCCGCGCCAACCTCGGCGCAGCCCCCCTCTCCGACGCCGAAGCCGCCAACAAGATCGGCTAGCAGCACCAGATAGCAACAGGAACCCCGCCGCGGCACAGTGACCCGTTCACAGCCGCGGCGGGGTTCCCTGCGTTCGGGGAAGATCCCCCCAGGCAGGCCCTCCGTTACGCCGTTCCGCTGCCGCAACTTCGGCAGAACCGGACGGCATGGCAAAATCAGCAAGGCACTTCCCGCCCTACCCTCGGCAAAAAGGAACTCATGAGCATCGTCCAGCAGGCGCCGGGTGGGGCTGCGGCCGGAACAATCACGGGTGCAGCGCTTAGGCGCAGACCGTCGTTCCGGCCTGACATCCAGGCGCTGCGCGCCCTTGCAGTGTCCCTGGTGGTCCTGAACCACGTGTGGCCCAAGGAGCTGACCGGCGGCTACGTCGGGGTGGACGTCTTCTTCGTGATCTCCGGGTTTCTGATCACCTCGCATCTGCTGAAGGAACTCCTGGGAACCGGCCGGATCCGCCTGGCTTCGTTCTATGCCCGCAGGATCCGGCGACTGCTTCCGGCGGCCTTCCTGGTCCTGACCGTGTCGCTCATCGCCGCCATGGTGTGGCTGCCGTTCTCGCGTTGGGAAGACACAGCCCGCGAAATCCTCGCCAGCGCCCTTTATGCGGAAAACTGGGTGCTTGCGGCCAAGTCCGTGAACTACTCGGCGTCAACGTCATCGGCAACGGTGGCCCAGCACTTCTGGTCGCTCTCCGTCGAGGAGCAGTTCTACCTCATCTGGCCGCTTCTGCTCATTGCGCTGTTCTGGCTGGCCGGCCGCCGCAACAGGCCCGCAATCGCCGTAGTGTTCGCCGGAATAGCCGCCGTGACGGCACTCGGGCTAGCGACCTCGGTGCTCACGACGGAGTTCTCGCCGAACCAGGCGTATTTCGTGACTCCGGTCCGGGCCTGGGAGTTCGGCGCCGGTGCGTTGACCGCCCTGGCGCTCGGCCGGCACAAGGTGCCGTCGCCGGCCATGAAGGGGGTTGGGCCCGCCGGGTTCGCACTGATCGTGTGCTCTGCCCTTGCCTTCAACGACGGAACGCCCTTCCCCGGGTTCCTCGCCCTTGTCCCCGTCCTGGGCACGGTGATGGTCATCTTTGCCGGAAACGGTAACCGTAGGCCGGCCTTCAAGCCGCTGATCAGCATGCTTCCGCTGCAGTACCTCGGCAACATCTCATACTCGCTGTACCTCTGGCACTGGCCGCTCATCGTCATTGCCCCGTTCGCCTTGGGGCGCGCCCTGGGCAACTTCGACAGGATCGGAGTAGTCCTTCTCGCCGTTCTCCTGGCAGGCCTCACGAAGGCGTATGTCGAGGACCGCGGCCAGTCATCCGTGTACCTCAACGCGTCACCACGGCGGACGTTCGTCGCGATGGCCGTCGGCATGGCCCTTGTTGCAGGGCTATCCGGCCTTCAGCTGCAGGTCAGGGAAGTCCGTCGCGAGGCAGCGGAACAGGCCGCCGCAGCCGCCGCCCTGCAGCCTTGCCACGGACCGCTGGCACTACTCGCCGGTGCCGACTGCGCCGACCCGTTCGGACCCTCCGCTTCCCCCGTAATGTCGGACGCCAATGAGTACTGGAAAACGCCTCCTTCATGCGCCCGCCCCGACGACGAACTGAAGGCCGCGGAAACCAAAACGCACCAGCGTTGCGACTTTTCCGGTGGGAAGCGCGATGCCCAAACTGTGTGGCTGGTGGGTGATTCCCACGCGCAGCAGTGGCAGGCGGCGGTCTTCGCGGCGGCCAAGCAACGAGGCTGGATCGTCCAGACGGCACTGTTGGGAGGATGTCCTGTGGCAGACGTCAAATTCACCGGTTACGAAGGCAGCACTGACGACGGTGCCCGGATCTGCATGGATTGGGCGGGCAAAGTGACCAGCGCCGTTGCCGCAGACAGGCCGGCGGCAGTCTTCACGTCCATGTTCGCGCGGAAGCAGTCCATTGACGACGGCTCCGGCCGTCCGGCCTCCGAACAGTTCTCCGCGGGCCTGCAGAAGACCTGGCAGCGGTGGACCGACGCAGGGTCCAAGGTCTATGTCCTGGCCGACCCGCCGCTCAACCAGGCCGTGCGGCAGCCTGACTGTACCAATTTGCATGTCCAGGACCCGGCGGCGTGCGCCGTGGATCGTGCCGTGGCCCAGCCGGAGGACCCGCTGGCAACGGCAGCCAAGTCCACGTACAGCCGCGACGTCCAGCTTGTGGACCTGACCGATTACTTCTGCGACCCGAGCAAGTGCTACACGGTTGTTGGCGGAGTCAATGTCTACTTCGACGCCAACCACCTCAACCGGGAGTACAGCGAGCTCCTGGCGCCATTGCTGCTGGACAAATTGGCGAAGTAAGCCAGGTCAGGCTGGTCCGCCGGCGCGTTTTCCACATGGGCGAGGTGCCCGTAGCCTGGCCGGGTCAGCTTACCTAGGCTTCATGCATGAGCACATTCGAGGGCATTCCCGCAGCAGCAGCGGAGTTTTATGCTGAGCTGGAAGAAAACAACACCCGGGAGTGGTGGCAGGCACACTCAGAGGTGCACCGCGAGTCCGTGAAAGAACCCCTGGCCGCACTGCTGGCCGCTCTTGAGCCCCGCTTCGGACCGGGGAAAATGTTCCGGCCCAACCGGGACATCCGCTTCTCGCCGGACAAATCCCCGTACAAGACGGCCCAGGGCGCTTTCGCCTCGTTCCAGGAAGGCGTGGGGTTCTACCTTCAGATCAGCGCGGATGGCCTGCTGATCGGCGGCGGCTACCACTCACATTCTCCCGCGCAGCTGGTCCGCTGCCGGAACTCGGTGGACGCAGCAGGCAGCGGCGGACAGCTGCAGCACATCGTGGACGCCGTCGCAGCAGCCGGCTTCGCCATTGAAGGCGAAAAGCTAAAGACGGTGCCGCGGGGATTCCCGAGGGACCACCCGCGCGCAGAGCTGCTCAAGCACAAGTCGCTGTCCGCGGGTGTTGCGCTGGGCGAGCCGAACTGGCTCAGGTCATCGGAAGCGGAACGGGAGATCGCCGCCCGGTGGGAACAGCTCCGTCCGCTGGTCGACTGGGTGGGACGGCACGCCGCCCCCTGACGGCATCAGGGGGCGGCGGTCCAGCGGAACCCGGGACGGACCAGGTCCGTGGTGGCGCTAGACCTTGCTAAGCTCGTCGCCGTCCCGGTCGCCCAGGTCGCTTGTAGTGCCGTCCACGGCTGCTTTGGCGCCGGCGAACTTCTCGTTGAGGCGGGAGTGGCGCTGCCCGTACGCGAAGTAGATGGCAATGCCCACCAGCAGCCAGATGGCGAAGAAGATCCAGGTCTCCACGGCGAGGTTGGTCATCAGGTACAGGCACAGCACCGCGGACACGACGGGGAGCACCTTGCCGAACGGGACCCGGAAAGCCGGCTTCAGGTCGGGGCGTTTCTTGCGGAGCACCAGGATGCCCAGGCTGACCATCACGAAGGCGGACAGCGTGCCGATGTTGATCATTTCCTCGAGCAGGTCCACGTTGGTGAGTCCGGCAACCAGGGCAACGGCGGCGCCGCAAAATGATCTGCAGGCGGACCGGCGTCGAACGCTTTTCGCTGGTCTTGGACAACGAGCGCGGCAGCAGGCCGTCGCGGCTCATGGCCAGCACCACGCGGGCCAGGCCCATGAGCAGCACCATGATCACAGTGGTCAGGCCCACGAGCGAGCCGAAGGCGATCACCTTCGCGGCGTCGGTGTTGCCGACCGCTTCGAAGGCCGTGGTGAGTGTGGGGCTTTCAGCCTCAGCGAGCTGCGTGTAGGAGACCATGCCGGTCAGGGCGAGGGACACGAGGATGTACAGCAGCGTCACCAGGGCCAGGCCGCCGAAGATGCCGCGGGGCAGCGTCTTCTGAGGGTTCTTGACCTCTTCTGCGGAGGTGGCCACCACGTCGAAGCCAATGAAGGCGAAGAACACCAGCGCGGCGCCGGCGAAGATGCCCATGGTGCCGTACTGCGCGGGGGCAGCACCGGTGAGGAAGCCGAAGAACGACTGCTTCAGAACGTCGGCCGCGCCGGCGTTTGCCGTTGGCTCAGAGGCCGGGACGAAGGGGGTGTAGTTCGAGAACTTCACGTAGCTGAAGCCCACGATGATCACGAACACCACCACGGCGATCTTGATCAGCGTGAAGATGTTGCCCACGCGGGCGGACAGCTTGGTTCCGAGCACCAGCAGCACGGTGAAGACGGCAACGATGAGGAAGGCGCCCCAGTACAGGTCAACGCCGCCAATCGAGATGGCAGGCGGCATTTCGACGCCCATGAGGGCGAAGACCTTGCTGAGGTAGATGCCCCAGTACTTGGCGATCACCGCAGCAGCGGTGAAGAGCTCCAGGATGAGGTTCCAGCCGATGATCCAGGCCAAAATCTCGCCCATGGTGGCGTAGGTGAAGACGTAGGCCGAGCCGGCCACCGGGATGGCCGTGGCAAATTCGGCGTAGCACATGATCGCCAGGGCACACGTGACGGCGGCGACCAGGAAGGAGATGGTGACGGCGGGGCCGGCGAAGTTCGCAGCCGCCTTGGCGCCCACGGAGAAGATGCCGGCGCCCACGGCAACAGCGACGCCCATGATCATGAGGTCCCACGTGCTCAGGGAGCGCTTCAGCTTGCGTCCGGGCTCATCGGCGTCGGCGATTGACTGCTCGATGGATTTGGTCCGGAAAAGATTCATTGGAAGTCCACAGTCCTGATAGGGGATGGAAACAGACCTATCAAGGATAGTGTCCATCCAGTGGACGGCCATATTTGTCCCGAATAGTGAGACGGGCGGAACACAAAACCACGCCCGACCCTCCTCCGCGCTGCGGCTGCGCGGTGTGGTGGAGGGCCGGGCGTGGGTCCTTGGGTGGGCACCCTGAGTCGAGGGTGCGGAACAATGGGTCACCGCCCGCCGTGCTAAAGCATGCGGGCGGCGACCGTTAGTCGACTAGCTGATAACTCGCATCACGTTCCAGCCGCTGCCTGCACTGGTCCTGGTGGGGAACAGGCCGGCGCCATTGCCCTGGTAGGACCACAGAACGCCGCTGTTGTCCCGGGCGACCAGGTCATTCCTGCCGTCGCCGTTCAGGTCGCCGGGAGTGCTGATGGCGGTCATGCCGTTCCAGCCGCCGCCAACCCGGATGCGGGTCGGGAAGGTCCCGGCGCCGTTGCCCTGGTAGGACCACAGAACGCCGCCGTTGTCCCGCGCCACCAGGTCATTCCTGCCGTCGCCGTTCAGGTCAGCGGAGGCGCTGATGGTGTTCATGATGTTCCAGCCGCCGCCTACCCGGATGCGGGTCGGGAAGGTCCCGGCGCCGTTGCCCCGATAGGACCACAACACGCCGCCGTTGTCGCGGGCAATGAGGTCAGCCCGCCCATCCCCGTTCAGGTCAGCGGAGGCGCTGATGGTGTTCATGCCGTTCCAGCCGCCGCCTACCCGGATGCGGGTCGGGAACGTTCCGGAGCCGTTGCCCAGGTAGGACCAGAGGACGCCGTTGGACTCCCGCGCCAGCAGGTCGGACCTGCCGTCACCGTTCACGTCGCCGGAGGCGCTGATGATATTCATGATGTTCCAGCCGCCGCCTACCCGGACGCGGTTCGGGAAGGT
Organism: Arthrobacter sp. UC242_113; assembly: GCF_044054585.1. Lineage (NCBI taxonomy): Bacteria > Bacillati > Actinomycetota > Actinomycetes > Micrococcales > Micrococcaceae > Arthrobacter > Arthrobacter sp. UC242_113. Next base: position 2,507,792 of record NZ_CP171968.1, read on the forward strand.
CCCGGAGCCGTTGCCCAGGTAAGTCCACAACACACCGGCGTTGTCCCGGGTCACGATGTCGACGTTGCCGTCACCGTTGAAGTCCCGGAGCGCGCTAGGGGAAGTGACCGGAAGAGCCGCTACCTGCACGGCCGCCGAGGTGGTCGATACCGACTCGTACCCGTCCTTGGCTCCGGTAACCGTCACGGTCACCGGCTTACCCGCATCGGCGGGCCTGACCGTGTAGGTGGGCAGGGTAGCGCCGACTACGGCAACTCCGTTGCTGAACCACTGGAAGGACATTGCGACCGGCGCCGGCCCCCAGACTCCTGTGGCCGCCGTCAGGGTGCTGCCGACTGCCGCTGTTCCCGTGATGGACGGAACTGCAGTCACTAGCACAGGTGCCACCGGAGTGACCGTGTTGGAGACGACAACCGTGCTGGGTCCGTGGACGTTGGTCGCCGTGACTTCGAACTTCACGGCAGTGTTGTTGGGCAGCCCGTCGATCACGACGCTGGTGTCGCCGCCGGGTGCCGTGCGGATGTCGCCGATCTGCTCGCCAGTGACGGCATTGAGAACGCGGATCGAGAACTGGTCAGTGATGCCTCCGGCCGCGGCAGCGGTGAAGTTCACCGTGGCCGAAGCGTTGCCCGCCTGCGCCGTGACGCCCGTGGGCGCGCTTGGTGGAACAGAATCCGCGAAGACCAGGGTTTCGATATTCCGGAGGGTGTCCGTTCCGTCGGGGCCCGCGTTGTTATGGCTGACAGTGGTCACACCGTTGTTTTCCGTCACGGTGTAGTTTGCCTCGATGTCGGAGAACACTGCCTTGTCGGTTCCACCGCTGGCCGAGAGGATTTCACGGACCACCACAATGTTGCCGGGGTCGACCTTGCCTGCGAAGACGTCCGCCTGAAGGGTCGGGCCGGTCAGGGCGCCAGCCTCATTCCTGAGGTACTGCGTTGTCATGCCCGTGGCGCTGCCGATCTCTTCGCCGGCCCCGTTGCGGACGCTCAGCCGGACGTTGAGGTAACGGTCACCGTCGATAATGTCGTTGCCGCCGCGTCCCTCGAGGATGTCGCTGCCGCCGCCGCCGAGGATGATGTTGCCATCGCCCCATGCCATCGCGTTCGCGGAGCTGTCCAGGAGCGGGCAGTCCTTGGAGGCCGAAGCGGCAATCACGTCGGCGATGGGAGTGGTCCGTGCCGCTGCCGGAATCAGGTCGCTGAGGCCGGTGATGCGGTTGACCCCCTGCTCGTCCAGGACGTCGCAGCCGATGAAGCCGCCGCCGCCCCGCTGGCCCGGGATAATGTCGTCGCCACGGAGTTTGTCGTCGAGGGGGCCACCGGAGAGGGCTTCGACTTCGTTGTAGCGGTCCCGCACGCCTACCTGCAGGATGTTAAGCGGCAGGATGGGCAGATCCAGGTCGGCGTCCTGGGGCTGCGGATCGGCCAGGCCGATCTCCCAGTCGTAACCTGACGCGCCCGCGACCTTTTCGACACCCGGGCCTGCGAGACCGATGTCGTCGCCGCCCTCCATGTCATAGTCATCGTCGCCACCCTGGCCGATCAGGACATCGTGGCCCGGCTTCTGCGAGTCATCCAGGAAGAACAGGTTGCTGGAGTCGCCGATCAGGAGATCGGGTTCGTCGCCGCCTTCCTGCCAGTCATCTCCTCCGTCACCGAAGACCGCGTCCTCGCCCTGGCCGGCGATTGCGAAGTCGTTGCCTTCACCGGAGAAGGTCTCGTTGATGTTGGCTCCGCCGTTGGTGAAGTCGCTGCCGTCGCCGCCCATGATGATGTCCAGGCCGGGACCCGCATCGATGGCGTCGTTGCCTGGTCCGCCCTTGTGGATGTCGTCCCCTGCAATGTCGGTGATTATGTCGTTGCCTTCGCCGCCAAGCGCGATGTCGGCGCCGTCACCGCCCTCAAAGACGTCATTGCCTTTGCCACCCCAGAAGGTGTCGTTGTCGTTGCCGCCGTAGACGCGGTCATCGTTGACGGTTCCGTTGTAGACGCTCTGGCCGTTGATGCCGGAGGGGTCCACAGTGTTGGTCATCCGGTACTTGATGGTGCCGTCCGCCATCCGGATCAGCACCTTCGTCTCATTGCACTCAGAGGCCGTGTCGTCGGCAACAGTGTTGCCAAATTGGGTGAAGCCATCCCGGGTGCCGGCAAGGTTCTTCAGCTCGAACTTGCAGTCGGCGGTTGCAAAGGCGTCCGCCTTGAGCGCCTGTGCGTTGGTGTTGCGCATCATCAGCTCCGCGAAGGAGTTTCCTTCGAGCTGCGCCCGCAGGTTCATGCCGGGGGTGCGTGCCAGGTAGTAGAACCGGTCTCCGTTCTGAAGCTCCGTCAACTGCTGCTCGAAGACGAAGTTGAAGGTGCTGCCGAGCAGTCCGCCGAACATGTTGGTGCGTTCGGCGAGTCCGCCGACCCACAGTTCCACGTCATCCAGGCCGGTCTCGGAGTGTCCGTTCTTATCTGCCCAGGTGCCGCCATCGCTGTTCATGAACGCTGCCGCGTCCGCAGGAGCAACGTCACCCAGCGCAGTGTCGGGGTTGACGATTGCACGGGCTGCATCACGACGGGACTTGAGCGTCGCAGGACCATCGTCCCCGGTCCCCAGTGTCTTGTCGGGGCCAGCATCGGTGAGGATGGTGGGGTGCTTGCCGTAGGCTGCCACGAAGTTGATCAGGGACTCAGGGTGCTTGAGGTTCTCACCGAAATCGATCCAGTTCGTGTAGGGCTTGAGCTGGCCGTCGTTGGTCGCCGCGTGCAGCTCCTTGCGGAGGTTGTTCAGCGTCGGGATGCCTTCCGACCTGGCACGCGTCATATTGATGGTGGCGAGGTCCAGTGGAAGCCCCAGCAGGTTGTTCCGAAGCGTATCGGTGACGAACTCGTCGAGTTCGTTGCCTTCCTGGTCGGACATGCCCATGATGATGCTGCCGGCTGCCTCTTCCGAGGTCAGGGCCCCGGCATCACCGCCGTCGGTGTAGGCCGGCGGATTGAGGAACCCGTCGAGCAGGGAAATGTCATTCTCGGAACCCCGCACGTCGTCCGATGTGCCAAAGGTGCCGTCCGTTCCCGGCTTGTCCTCGTTCCGCCGCGAGATGGTCTCAGTAAGCATCGAGTGGCCGAACCGGTAGACGGCGTGGGCGAATTCAGCCTTGATCGCCGGATTGATGTCCGTCTGAGTGAAGGCAAACGGCTGGAACGGGTTGATAAGGGGCTGGACCTTCCGGGCAAACTCTTCGAAGACCAGGTGCTGGTACTCCATCTCGGTGACGAAGCGCGCAGCCTGGAAAAGGCGTTCCCCGAAGTCGAAGGATGCGGCATTGACATCCTGGAACTGGGTCTTGAGCGCTGCGTTTTCCGGCTTGTCCAGCGTGGCCTGGATGTCGTCGATGAGCCGATCGTGCTCGGAATGGAACACCTGGTGGATGGCGGTCAGGCCAATGTTTTCGTTAACGCGTCCGTCACCGGCGATGAAGTGCGCATCAAGCATCTCATTGTCGTAGGTTCCGGCCGGCTGGTGGGCGAAATCAGCGGATGCAGTCGGAGGATCCTCAGAGTCCGGGATCGGTGCCACGGCCGGGGTTCCGGGGTTGTGATCCGTGTCCTGAGGGGACGGGTCAGCATTGTGGGCGATGTCGGTTAGGAAGGGAGTGTCGAAGTACAGCACATTCGACGGGACCGCAGTGCCTTTTCCGCCATTGGCCGCCGGGTCCACAGGTACCTTGCCCGTGGCCGTCACAAACTGAGGATAGCCGTTGGCGCCAGGGATGAAGTTTCCGTAGGCGTCGGCATCCAACATGGGAACGTTGAGAACATCCTTGTCCTGCAGCCAGATCCCGAGCCGTTCCGAGGCCTGCTTCTTCGTGGTTGCCCACGTGGCCATGCCGCCTTGGGTCGGACCGTCAGGGCCACCAAGGAGCTTTCCGGTCGCGACGGGCGCTCGAGTGGCGCTGTCCGCCACGTACTCGCGCAGGAACACCTGGTGCGAAGGGTGCGAGGTGTAGGTCTGGCTCTGGTCAACCCAGGGGGAATCCGTGTTGACCGCATCCTGTACGTCGTCAGCACTTTCGTCGACATTAGCAGTATCGGGGTCGTCGCCCAGGATGCCATCCGGCCCGGGCTGGTTCTGGCCCCGCGTCAGCACCATGAAACGCATGTGAGCAGGAAGATCATCCGCATTACCCGCGATATGGTCCGGCCCCGCCACCAGCGGGTCGTCGGCCTTCAGCGGGACGTAAACGGTTCCTCCGCCCTTCACCGTCTGGTCGACGCCGTGGTCGAAGAACTGCCCGAACAGGGTGAAGAGCGAGTTGTAAGGCGGTGACAGGCCGACGTCGGTCGTGACGTTCGGGATAAAGAGGGTGCTGTGAGACGGAACGCAGCCAAGCGGATCGCCGGCGACCGCCTCCACACCCTCCGATGCCGGAACGGGATCGGTGGTGCAGGGTTCGACGCCCTCATTGCCCTGGGTCCGCACAGGGAAACGGGCCGCTGCTACAGCCGCCGGGTTGGTGGAGGTTTGGTCCACGATCAGGTTGCTGATGACGCGCGGCTGCGAGTCGAAAACGTCGCCCTTCTTCTGGGTGTAGCTCGAGGAAACCGGCGGCCCGAAGATCGCGTTTTCACCTGCCTTGTAGGAAGCGGTGCCAAGGCGCGGGAAGACCTGATCCGCTGAGCCGTAGTTGGCCTGTCCGGTCTCAAGGTGGTTGCAGCTGCCGTCAACAGTGCGCAGTCCGAAGGACAGCATCGGGCTGGCGAGCTGGTTCGGGCCTGTGCCCAAAAGGGCGCCGCAGGGGCCGGTTTCCGACGTGGTGTTGGCTACGTGCGCCTCAGCGATTTTGATCTGCTTCAAAATGAAGGACAGGTCCGAAGCGGTGACGTTGAATCCGGCACCGACCGGCCCCTGCACCGCGTTGGCCGCAACCACTGGCAGCCCCATCGCTGCCGGCATCGCCAAGGTGGTGGCTGCCGCTATCAGGCGGAAGGACATGGACTGTTTGCTGCGCTTCTTGCGTCGTTGACGCCGGTTGGTTGGTGGATCCACGGGGGCTCCGGATCGGCTCTGATCCGGGCCCCCCTCTGACTTCAAGGCTGAATTGTTCATGGCACACCTGCCGCTAGGAGGAATGTAACGGTGCCATCGTCCGGTGGAGTGCCCGTGAAAACCTTGGGGGTGTGGCTGGTCGGCCCGCTGAGCCACCCAAATTGGGGGTTCCCAATCGCGGTTTGAATATGCAACGCCCGGACGAAGCCCCTTATCCGGGGCCCCCGTCCGGGCGTAACATTTTGGAGTTTTGTTGGGCAAACCCTGTCTACGCGGGCCAGTCCATGAGCGTGGAGCGGATCAGGAAGCGTTTGCCTTCCGGCGCCTCGACGGAAAACCCGCTCCCCCGGCCCTGCACCACATCCACCGTCAGGTGGGTGTGGCTCCAGTAGCCGAACTGTTCCCGGGACATCCAGAACTCAAGCGGCTGCCCGCCGTCGTAAGCGGAACCGGACGCGCCGCCGTCGTCCGCGGAGAGATCAAACCGCCCCAGCAGCACGTCCGAATCCCCCGTGAGGAAGTCACCCGCCGGGTAGCACATGGGCGCGGAGCCGTCGCAGCAGCCGCCGGACTGGTGGAACATGAGCGGGCCGTGCTGCGTCCAGAGCTTCCGGAGCAGCCCAACCGCCTCGGCGGTGAGCGCCACCCGGGAGAAGTCCTCCCCGGGCAGCGTCACGGCGGCGTCCAGCCTGGTGTGGGGCATCAGAACCTCAGCACCACGCGGCCGTCGATCTTCGCGTGCTTCATCTCATCGAGCACCGCGTTGACATCCGAGAGCTCACGCGTGGACACGGTCGGGTGGATCTTGCCCTGCGCGTAGAAATCCAGTGCCTCCTCCAGGTCCTGCCTCGTTCCCACGATGGAGCCGCGGACGGTCAGGCCCTTGAGCACGATCTCGAAGATCGGTGCCGGAAAGTCACCCGGCGGCAGTCCATTGAACACGATGGTGCCGCCGCGGCGCGCCATGCCGATGGCCTGCCCGAAGGCCGACGGGTGCACCGCCGTGACCAGGACTCCGTGGCAGCCTCCGGTTTTCTGCTGGATGACTTCGGCGGGATCCTCGTGGAGGGCGTTGACGGTGAGTTCGGCGCCGTGCTTCTTGGCGAGGGCGAGTTTGTCGTCCGCGATGTCCACGGCGGCGACGCGCAGGCCCATGGCCACGGCGTACTGGACGGCGATGTGCCCCAGCCCGCCGATCCCGGAGATGGTGACCCACTCCCCCGGCTTGGCCTCAGTCATTTTCAGTCCTTTGTAGACGGTGACGCCGGCGCAGAGCACCGGGGCCACCTCCACAGGGTCGGAACCGGCGGGAATCCTGGCGGCAAACCGGCTGTCCACCAGCATGTATTCGCCGAAGGAGCCGTCCACGCTGTAGCCCGCGTTCTGCTGGGCCTCGCACAGCGTTTCCCAGCCGGTGCGGCAGTACTGGCAGTCACCGCAGGCGGACCAGAGCCACGCGTTGCCCACGAGGTCACCGACGGCGAGGTCCGTGACGCCCTCGCCGAGGGCCACCACCTCACCGACGCCTTCGTGTCCGGGCACGAAGGGCGGCGACGGCTTGACCGGCCAGTCCCCTTCCGCGGCGTGGAGGTCGGTGTGGCAGACGCCGCTGGTGATCACCTTGACCAGGGCCTGTCCGCGGCCCGGGGTGGGGACGGGGATGTCCTTGATCTGGAGGTCCTTGGCGAATTCGGTTACTACGGCTGCTTGCATTGTCGTCGTCATTGGCGAAATCCTTGCGTCGTTGAAGCGTTGTTCTTAGGTGGTGCGGGACGGGTAGTGCCTTCCTGAGGGGTGGCCAGGGGTCAGTCTTCCGCCGCGGTGGGGCGGGAAGCATGGTGCGGGCGGGGACGGATGGAGCTGATCCGTCCCCGCCCGGGCGAGGGGCGGAGTGGGGCGTGAGCCCCCACTTCCTAGAAGAAGCCGAGCTTGTTTTCGTTGTAGCTGACCAGCAGGTTCTTGGTCTGCTGGTAGTGGTCCAGCATCATGGCGTGGTTTTCACGTCCGATGCCGGAGGACTTGTAGCCGCCGAACGCGGCGCCGGCCGGGTAGGCGTGGTAGTTGTTGACCCAGACGCGGCCGGCCTGGATCTCCCGGCCTGCCCTGTATGCGACGTTGCCGTTGCGGGACCAGACGCCGGCGCCGAGGCCGTAGAGGGTGTCGTTGGCGATGCCCATGGCGTCGTTGTAGTCGGTGAAGCGGGTCACGGACACCACCGGGCCGAAGATCTCCTCCTGGAAGATGCGCATCCGGTTGTGGCCTTCGAAGATCGTGGGCTGGACGTAGTACCCGCCGGCCAGGTCCCCGGGCAGTTCGGCGCGGGCGCCGCCGGTGAGGACCTTGGCGCCTTCCTGCTTTCCGATGTCGATGTAGGAGAGGATCTTTTCCAGCTGGTCGTTGGAGGCCTGCGCACCGATCTGGGTTTCGGTGTCCAGCGGGTTGCCCTGGATGATCTTCTCGATCCGTGCCAGGGCGTCGGCCATGAAGGAGTCGTAGATGCCGTCCTGGACCAGGGCGCGGGACGGGCAGGTGCAGACCTCGCCCTGGTTGAACGCGAACAGCGCGAACCCTTCCAGTGATTTGTCGTAGAACGCATCGTTGGAGTCGGCGACGTCGTTGAAGAAGATGTTGGGGCTCTTGCCGCCGAGTTCCAGCGTCACGGGGATCAGGTTGTTGGAGGCGTACTGGCTGATCAGCCGTCCGGTGGTGGTCTCGCCGGTGAAGGCGATCTTGCGGATCCGCGGGCTGGAGGCCAGCGGCTTGCCCGCCTCGACGCCGAAGCCGTTGACCACGTTGACCACGCCGGCCGGCAGCAGGTCGCCGATCAGTTCCATCAGGACCAGGATGGACGTCGGCGTCTGCTCCGCGGGCTTAAGGACGACGGCGTTGCCCGCCGCGAGCGCCGGGGCCAGCTTCCAGACGGCCATCAGGATGGGGAAGTTCCAGGGGATGATCTGGCCGACGACGCCGAGCGGCTCGTGGAAGTGGTACGCGGTGGTGTCGTCGTCGAGCTGCGACAGCCGGCCCTCCTGGGCCCGGACGGCGGAGGCGAAGTAGCGGAAGTGGTCGGCTGCCAGCGGGATGTCCGCGTTGAGGGTCTCGCGGACCGGCTTGCCGTTGTCCCAGGTCTCGGCGACGGCGAGCAGCTCGACGTTCTCATCGATGCGGTCGGCGATCTTGTTCAGCACCGCGGCGCGCTCGGCCACCGAGGTCCGGCCCCAGGAGGGAGCCACCTTGTGCGCCGCGTCCAGGGCGAGTTCGATGTCCTCGGCGGTGCCGCGGGCCACCTCGCAGAAGGGTTTACCGGTGACCGGGGTGATGTTCTCGAAGTACTGGCCCTTCACGGGTGCAACCCATTCGCCGCCGATCCAGTTCTCGTAACGGTCCTTGAACTCGACCTTCGAACCTTCGGTTCCTGGCTGTGCGTAAACGGTCATTGCTAGCTCCTTTGCTCTGCAACACGGTGGCGATATGTCATGGTGATCGCCGATGCATCGAGCCTAGGAGCGGGCAGGTTGCAGCCAGGTTGCAACAAAGTGAGACGGGTCACTTGCCCGGATTGGTGACGCCGGCATTTTTGCACCGCTTTCCATGCATGAGAAGTCCGGGCGGCGCGCCGTTCCAAGGAGCAGGTGTCCGGCGGACGGGCAAAGAGGTGCAGAAATGCCCCTGACCTCCGTCACATGGAGGGCTGGGCGGGGCCACGGCTACCGGGTCCCCTAGCCGAGCCTGCGAGTTAGGGAGCAGGTGGGTTAGGAGCCCAGTTCGGCTTCCAGCCGCTCCAGATCGGCGACGACGGCGGCCCGCTTGGGTGAGCGCGGCGGCAGGAGCTTCAGGGCGGCGCGGCGGACGTCGACGTCGTCCGCCGCCTCCGGCAGTTCCGCGTACTTGAGCAGCGACTCCGCGCTGCCATCGGTCAGGACTGCTTCGCGCAGTAGCGCGGACACGCGGTTCCGGATCTCGACGACGCCGGGCGCCTCCGAGCGGGGCAGGACGGCGCCGCGGTAGATGTCGAGGGCGATCCGGTGGGCGCCGCGCTGCAGGCAGGTGAGCACCTGGCTGCTGTCCGGCAGGAGGTCTATGGCCAGCCGGTACGGCCGCGATTCCGGCACCGCGGCGGGGTTCAGCTGCTGCAGGACCTTCCGGAGGCGCACCATCTCGGCCCGCAGGGTGATCGTGGACCCGTCCCCCGGGTACAACAGGACGCTCAGTTCCTCGGCGCTGAGCCCGTCCGGGCGCGTGCTGAGCAGGGCCAGGATCTCGCTGTGCCGGGCGGACAGCACCACGCTGCGGCCCTCGATGCTGAGCAGTGCCTGGTCCCGGCCCAGCAACTGCAGGCTGTTGCGGTACAGGCTGCCTTCCCGCGCAGAACCGCCGGCTGCCCCGGAACCTGGGTGCCGTCGTCGTGCCTTAACGCGTTCCTGGGCGGCCGCCAGCTGGAGGCGTTCCACGCGCAACTGGGCCTGGGCTGCCGCCACGGTGGCCTCCACGAGGGAGAGCGTGTGCGGCGCGACGGCCGCCTCGGTGCCTGTGATGTCCACGACCCCGAGCAGCGCGCCGGAATCGGGGTCCTGGAACGGGACCGCTGTGCAGCTCCAGGGGTGGACTGAACGTTTGTAGTGCTCGGCGCCGGAAATCTGGATGCCGCGGCCCAGTGCGAGCGCCGTCCCGGGGGCGCTGGTCCCCACAGTGGCCTCCGACCAATCGGCGCCGGGAACGAACATCATGCCCTCGGCCCGGCTGCGCGCGCCGGGATCGCCTTCCACCCAGAGGAGGCGGCCCACCTCGTCGCCGACGGCAACCAGCAGGCCGCTGTCATGGCTGGGCCGGATGAGGAGCTTCTGGATGACAGGCATGATGGCGGCCAGGGGGTGCTGGCGGCGGTATTCGTCAAGCTCGTCCGCGGCGATGGCCAACGGGGCTTCGGGGTGATCGGGGTTGGCCCGCAGCTTGGCGGACCGCTGCCAGGATTCGCGGATGAGCCGGCGCAGGCCGGGAAGCTCTTCGGCATCGGGGAACGCTTCGCTCTGCACGTAGCTGTCCAGGAACTCATGGCTGGCGAGGGCGCGGTGCTGCAACAGCAACGAATCCTCGGTTCCGGGTGCCGCCGGCTGGATCAGGTTCTTCATCGAACTCCCACTCGCCCAAACGCTTGCCCGCGACAGTCTAGTCCACCCAGCAGGGCCGGCAGTAGGCCCCGCCAGGTTCGAGTTTTTGTCCAGATAATGGGGCTTGAACCGTGTCAAACGGCGATTGTCTGGACAAAAACTCCCGTCCCGGCGTCCCGTCAGGCGCGGGAGATCTGGATCATCTCCTCGCGCGGCACCACCTTGATGCGTTCGCGCACGACGCCGTCGGACCTGGCAGATTCGGTCCAAGATGCGCCAAGGGCTGCCTCGTGGGCGTTCAGCCTGTTCCAGCCCTCCCACGTGGTGTACTCGATGCCGCGCTCCTCGAGCAGGTCGATGATCGCCTGCGGGTCCGGGTTCTGCGCCGGCGGCAGGGTGAGACGGTCCTCGAGGAGGAAACCGATGGTCTCCAGGGCGTCGCCCTTCGTGTGCCCGATCAGGCCAACCGGACCACGCTTGATCCAACCGGTGGTGTAGATGCCGGGGACGGGGTTCCCGTCGGCGTCGAGGACGCGGCCGCCCTCGTTGGGGATGACCCCGCGCTTGGCGTCGTATTCCAGTTCGTCCAGCGCGGAGCCGTGGTAGCCGATGGCGCGGTAGACGGCCTGCACCGGGTAGTCGATGAACTCCCCTGTGCCTTTGACGTTGCCGGTGCCGTCCAACTGCATGCGCTCGAACTTGATGCCGGCAACCTTGCCGGACCCGCCGTCGTCGCTATCGCTCCCATAGATCTCGACTGGGCTGTGCAGGAAGTGCAGGTGCAGGCGGCGCGACGACGGCTGCTCGGCCTCTGCGTGCTCCTCCACGAGCCAGTTGGTCATGGTGTTCACCATGGTTTTGGTCTGGTTGTTGCTGCGGATCGCGTCGTCGGAGGCCTCGTCGAATTCGAAGTCCTCCGGGTACAGCACAATGTCCACGTCGCGGGCGTGGCTGAGTTCGCGCAGCTCCAGCGGGGTGAACTTGACCTGGGCGGGCCCGCGGCGGCCGAAGACGTGGACGTCGGTGACCGGCGAGTTCTTCAGGCCCTGGTAGACGTTGTCCGGGATCTCGGTGACGAGCAATTCGTCGGCGTGCTTCACCAGCATCCGGGCCACGTCCAAGGCCACGTTGCCGTTGCCGATCACGGCGATTTCCTTGGCATTCAGCGGCCAGTCCCGCGGAACGTCGGGGTGGCCGTCGTACCAGGACACGAAGTCCGCGGCTCCGAAGGACCCCTCAAGATCGATGCCGGGGATGTCCATATCGGCGTCCTTGATGGCGCCGGTGGAGAAGATGACGGCGTCGTAGAAGGCGCGGAAGTCGTGCAGCGTGAGATCCCGGCCGTAGGTGACGTTGCCCAGGAACCGGATATCTCCGCGGTCCAAGACCTTATGCAGGGCGTTGACGATGCCCTTGATGCGCGGATGGTCAGGGGCCACGCCGTAGCGGATCAGGCCGTACGGCGCCGGGTACGCCTCGAAGAGGTCGATGCTGACCTCGAAGTCGCCGTCCTTGACCTCGTTGGACTTGGTCAGGATGTCCGCGGCATAGACGCCTGCAGGTCCTGCGCCGACGATCGCGACGCGGAGCGGGCGCTTGGCCGTGGATTCAGCTGTGTTGGACACCGTAAGCCCTTCCGGAACGGGAGACCGCGCCCCACCGGCGCGCAGTTTTCAATTCTAATTGTCCGCCCGGCCGGGCGGCCCACCCGTGACGGCGCACGGCGGCGCGTGACGCCTGGCTGCCCCGGCACGCGCACGCCAAGGGCCCGGGCCTGGCCCCGCGTCAACGCCCCGCCCCGCCCGCGTCAGGGTGGGTCAGGGCCGCCCCCCACCTCAGCCGCTCTTGCGCAGGTCCACCACGTCGCCTTCGCGGTACAGCAGTGCCCGCAACTCCGACTCCGCCGAGTCCAGTCGCTTGGGGTCTATGGTCTCCCCGGCTGCGAAGTGGTCCAGCAGCCGGGGGTCCACGTAGCTCTTGCGGGCGATCGACGGCGTGTTGCCGAGCACTCCCGCCGCCTCCATCATGGCGACGCTGATGGCACGCTTCCGCTTCCCCTCGGTCTTCTGCGGGCCGCTCCGGGCCAGGCTGACGGCTGCCGCGACGGTGCCGCGCAGGGTCCGGAAGTCCTTTGCGGTGAAGTCATCGCCAGTGCGTTCCTTGACGTAGCCGTTGATGTCCGCGCTGGTCACCGGGTGCCACGTCCTGCCGTTCTTGTAGGCCAGCAGCCGCGCGTTGCCGCCGCGCCGCTTGAGGGCCTGCGCCAGAGGCGCCAGGTCCGGGTCGTCGATGCGGGACTCCCAGGTTTTGCCGCTCTTAGCCGGGAAACTGAGGTGCAGGCATTCCTTGCGGACGCGGACGTGGGCGCAGAGGAGGGTGGCGAGCCCGTGGCTGCCGTTTTCGTTCGTGTACCGCTCTGACCCCACCCGCAGGGAGCCGCTGTCCAGCAGCCTGAAGGCCGCGGCCAAAACCCGCTCGCGGGTGAAGCCGTCGGACCTCAGATCCATGGTGACCAGCCGGCGCGCGGTGGGCAGCGACTCGGCGAGCTGGAGCGCGCGGTCGAACTTCAAGCGGTCCTTCCGTTCGCGCCACTCCGGATGGTAGATGTACTGCCGGCGGCCCACGGCATCCAGCCCCGTGGCCTGGATATGCCCGTTCTCGAACGGCGCTATCCACACGTCCGTCCACGCGGGCGGAATGCCGATGCTTTCCAGCCGGTCGCGGACGGGGCCGGGCGGCAGTGTGGAGCCGTCCAGGTCCCTGTAACTGAACCCGGTGCCGGCCCGCACCCTCCGGTAACCGTGGCCGGAGGCATTGCTGTGGCGGAGCCTCATCGGGCCGGCGCCCTGCGGCGAGTCGTACTCATAATGGCAAGCCTACTGACTAATTCGTTTCCGTAGGCAGCTTTTGGCTCAGTCAGGCGGAATACCGCTCCTTAGGATGGTGTTATGGGACTTGTGCCTAACCCCGACGGATCCGTCTCCTCCGCTGTTCCGACTGCCCCAACACCTGGCGCCGCGCCCTCCGGCGTGACCGGCCCCGGCAGGGCCGGATCACCCGGTTCGCCCGGGGCACCCGGGTCACCCGGCGCACCCGGTTCGTCCGGGGCACCCGGTTCGCCCGTGGAACCCGGGGCACCCAAGGCGGTGGACAAGGAGACGACGGCGGGAATCCTGTTCGGCATCGGCGCTTACGGCCTGTGGGGGCTGCTTCCGCTGTACTTCTTTGTTCTGCAGCCCGCCGGTGCCGTGGAAATTGTGGCCAATCGGGTGGTCTGGTCCCTGATCTTTTGCGCCCTCCTGATCACGGTGACCAGGGCGTGGCGCGTCCTGGGTGCTGCCCTGCGGAACCGCGCCATCCTCGGAACCCTGGCGCTCGCCGCCGGCCTCATCGCGGTCAACTGGCTGACTTACACTTACGGCGTCACCACCGGGCAGGCGGTCGAGGCCTCACTTGGCTACTTCATCAACCCGCTCGTGTCCGTCCTCCTTGGCGTCTTCGTCCTGAAGGAGACGCTCCGGCCGCTGCAGTGGGCCGCCGTCGGAATCGGTTTCATCGCCGTCGGGGTGCTTACCGTGTCCTACGGGAAACTGCCGTGGATCGCCCTGACCCTGGCCATCAGCTTCGGCCTGTACGGCTTCGTGAAGAAGCGGGTGGGGCCGCGTGCCGACGCCGTCACCAGCCTCACCGTGGAAACCATCGTCCTCGCTCCCCTGGCCGCGGCCACCATGATTTTCCTCGCGGCTAACGGCACTGCCTCGCTGACCACCCACGGACCGGGGCACTTCTGGCTGCTCCTGGCGTCCGGCGTCATCACGGCCGTGCCGCTCGTGTTCTTCGGCGCATCGGCGCGCCGGCTGCCCATGACCACCATCGGGCTGCTGCAGTACTTCGCGCCGGTGCTGCAGTTCATCGTTGCCCTGGTGGTGTTCCGGGAGGCCATGACGCTGGACCGGTGGATCGGCTTCGGCGTCGTGTGGCTCGCCCTGCTGGTGCTCACAGTGGACATGCTGGCCTCGACGCGCAAGAGCTCCGCGGCCAAGCGCCTCGCCCGCCAAGGGGCTTAGTGACGGTTCCGTTGACGCTCACGTCGATTAACTGGGCTTTAGGAAGGCAACTGGTTCGCGGCGCGCGGGAGACTCTTCCTGTGAGCAGCCAGCCTGTCATCATTCCGGTCGGCCGCCGTGTATATGAACTCATCTATTGTGGTCCGACAGCAGCCAGCTTGCCCGACCAGTAGCTCGGAAGACGATCGTAGGGATTCGGTTCCACGTCATCAGTCACATAAATTTTGTCTGCGCCGTGCTGCCGGGCGCGGTTCACCACTTCACCGAGCCTGTCCTCCGGCGCGCTATGGACAATGTGCCACAGCTCAGTGCGAGTCTCCGACCGAACCCACTTAGGCGGCTCCTTCATTTTCGAGTAAGCGCCAACCGGACCCTCGAATGTCACGATGGCATCAGCGAATTCAAAGAAGCCCCGGTCGGGGATCAATCCCGGGTTGAGCACAACGACACCCCCAGCATCGTGGACGACGGCGGCGTAGGAAGCGTAAGTAGGAATCCACCGGGAAACAACCGGCGCCTCATCCAAGAAAATATTGTCAACGCCGTACCACTCCTTCCACCGGTCGATTTCCCCTCGGACGGTAGCCGGGTCACGAGCGCCATACTCTGTATGGACAAAGCCCAGCACACGGATGCCTGCATCGCGCAAGGCACCGATTACCTGCACGTAAGATTCGGACACCGCGGACCCCGGCCCGCTGTCGGGGTTGACGATGACGTCCTGAACCTCTGGCACGGCCTCGATTAAAGATTGCCAAAACACCGAATCCGGCGGGTTGACGTATGCGGGGACGGCGATCCGTAGCCCACTGTCCGTTGGCACGGGCGGGGATGGAGCAGAGTCGCCTACGCTACAGCCGGTGACCAAGGAAAGTACGGCGGCTGCCAGGAAGGCAACTGCGTCGAGCCGCAGCCGCAACAAAATCGGCCTCATCGCTCGGCCCTTAGCGCTACCGGGGGGCGGATCAGTGTGTTGTCTATGCAGCAGTACTGCGGGTCGCTGAGTTGAAGCGCGTCGATGGGATACGTCTTAAGAGCGGCCAGCACCTGTGCCGTCAGGGCGTCGGCGTTCTCGAGGTCCCAACTGGTGGCTGTCTCGTAGAGGTTGATTCCCAGATGCGCCTTGTAACCCGCCATCTTCGCCAGCTTCGCCTGGTACGTCGCCGGCGCCAAGAACCGCCCGGCTGACAGGACGTCATTCTCCCCCAAGTATCCGTCCCATGGCCTCATGGTGCGCGAGTCCGCAAGGACGTCGTCGGGATTCCATGCGTTCGCCAGGACCTTCATTCCCAGGGAGTGCGCATATTGCACCACGGCATCGAAGCGGACCCGGCTCACGCCATAGTCAGCCCCCGCGCAGTCGAGGAGCACCCCACGGGCACCTAGCCCCCGCCAGACGTCAAGACGCGCCTGCAGCTCCTCCGGCGAGTGGTTCGGCTCCCCGTCGGAGACGCCGATGCTGACGTACCCGTACGGCTCTCCACCACGCGCAGTAACCCCCGACATGATCGGGGCAGCCAGAGGGTCTCCAGCCGGGGTCGCCGTGTCGTTTCCGAACACCACGACCCTATAGCCCTCGAATGCGGCGATAGCTCGGACTACGTCACCGTCCGCTCCATTCACGTAGCTCGGCCACCCATAGTAGATTGCGAAGGGCCAGACCTCCGAGGCTTGTTCCCTGTTGGCAGAAACAACCGGACCGATCGTGGAGACTACGCGCCTCGCGCAACCCAAAATTGCTGTAGCGAGTTTCCTGGCAGTCATTTCTCAACCAACTCGAACTCGTCGCCGCCCGCGTAGTCGAAGGAGCCCAGCCGCACGGGCTCATGCCCCACCTCGGTGATCTCAAGCGTGGCACTGCCCTTCGCAGCATACGGGGGCAAGATAAGGGTAGCGTCGCCGCCGGCCCCGGCGGTGCGCTCTGAAAGTATGATTCCGTCAGCGACGAGCGCGACCCGCGACCCGGCCGGGGCGCCGGTTAACCGCACTCGATCGTCCTTCACAACCCAGAAGTCCTGGAACGAGGACATATAGGGTGTCTGCACGGCCTGTACCTCGAGGTATGGCTGGAACGGTGCCTGTATGTCCAGTTGGAGCTCGTTCGAGTGGAACACCAGCTCGTCCCCAAACCAGACGGCCAGTGTGCGCCGCCCGTCTGTACGGAGGGTGACCTCCTGGGCGTCCGGCGCGTCCACTGAGGGCTCAGTTCCCCAATAGCCAATGTAGTTAGCGTTTTCCACGTGCCCGTACATGTAGCCCACCCTCCAGGAGGTCATTCCAGCTGTGCTGTCGGATGAAAGCACGATGAAATTGATCAAGCCAGTGATCTTGGTGGAAGCCGTCTGCACGGCAAAGACCGCTTGCCCGACCTTATTCGGCGACTCGACCTGTCCGTGCTGTTTTGACATGCGCACATGGAAGATGCTGGTCTCCGGATAGGCGTCGTGGGTGACCGCGAAATAGCCGCTGTAGGTCGCGCGCGACGGTTGCGGGTCCACTCCCACCTGCAGACCACCAGCGGTGGCCCGGACGAACGCATGACTAGCGTCGGTGTCTCCGTTCAACTCGTAAACGTCTTGGACCTCCCTGCTGGGGATATCCTCTGCAAATGCGTCGTAAATCAGCGTTCCCTCGGTAGTCCGCAGCAACTGCCATTGACCGGACGATGCGAGAGGGGCAGGGCGCTCACCAGCGCCCACGGCGACGAAGACGGCTCCGGCCAGCGCGACAACGACAACGACAACGGTCGTGCGGATCTTTTTCATCAGAAGGCCCTGTAGTAATTCAAATCGAATCGGCGGAACATGCGGTAAGCGGTTACCGATGTTGCGATGGCAAACACGGCGCAACCGATCACCATTCCAGTTATTGGACCCAGCGTCGGGTTCCACGCCCGCGAGAGGCTGAGCCCTGATGCGAGGGAAGCTGCTGCCCCGATCCACACGAAGACCGCGGGCATGCGCGCCCTCCCCAGGCTGAACAATTGCCCAGCATTGAAGGCTCCGATCCCTAGCAGTATGTAACCGGTCAAGGCGCAAGTATAGACATCTCGGGCCGTATCGAGGCCCGCGGTGAGCAGGCTGGCGGTTGCGAGCCAATCTGTGGCAGCCAAGAGGACAGCTCCACTCACCAGTCCAACGGCCAAAGTGATCGCCAGCTGACGACAGTAAAAGTTGAGCAGTACCCTATTTATCAGCTCGTGTGCGGAGACACGGTTCCGAGTCATCGCACGCCGCACAGTCGCGGGCAACAGGTGACTGGCAGCGATCGCGTAAGTGAGCGTCGGGATGAGGACGAGCAGACCCGTGCCAACGCCGACCTGGTATACCCCGTTGTAATTGTAGAAACCGCGCCACAAACCTCCGGCGACCAGCTGATCCACCACAAGCAGGGCAAAGAAACCCGTTCCGTAGGCCCAGTAGGCACGCACGGAGCGCACCACAGGGCCGAGCCGGGGTGCGAGGACACACCGATTGTCCGCTGTGAAGTCGCCAACCGCGTCGACCGGTGGCGCGGCAAGCCTCTTCAGGACACGAACATCGAACAGCACGGCCACGATTATCACGGTCCAAATCGCCGCGACTTGAATAGATTGGGCGGCGTAGAGGTTGATGTAATTCCCCTCCGTGATCCACGATGCGCCCACCACGGCAACCAGCCCGCCGGCGCAGGCTGCGACCACCACTTCACCTAGCGCTCTGGCGAGGTACAGCGGGGAGAAGGCCAGCAGCAGGACGCCGACAGAGATCCCGAAGAGCAGGAACGACCTGTTCGAGGCTGGAGTGTAGGCCTGCAGCACGAACTCGAGGATCACATAGCCCGCACCTATCACCACGAGCACGACTGCAAGGCCTGCTCCCAGCGTCCGCCGCAGCGTCCAACGAAGCAAGGGTGCATTGTGCTGCAGGGCATAGAACAACCCCCTCCGGGCGAACGCTTGCATGAACCCCCCGGTCACGACCAACGCAGCGAACAATGCGAGGCTGGTGGCGCTGGAAAACGGTAGTGCAGTAAACGTGGACCAGAATGACACCCGAGCGACGACCAGGGCGACAACCGCGACGACCCATGGAGCCGAGTAGAGCATCGACTGTAAGAGCAGACCCAGGGACATCCGATCCGGTCCGGGCGGTCGTTGTGAAACGTGGGCTCCGGTGCCAACGGGAGGCTCGTCCGCTGGCCCGTCGAAGAGCGGCAGGAGTGGTTCTACCTTCTCCGAGAGATCGAAGACATCCCGGCAACCCAAGTCGCGCGCTCGCTGGTCGGTATACCCTAAGGTTCCGAGGATCACGGCCACCTCGAAAGCGTCCTGTGCATGGCGGGTGCGGCCGGCAACTGATCGTGCCTCGGCGTGAAGATCTGGTCCCCATTCGTCGAGCTCGGTGACAAAATCGGCAAGGACAGCGTCCTCAGGCAGCTGGCTCATGGACGACTCCCATGTAGAGGGACCGGTACTCCTCGAGGAAGCGCTGTTGGGAAAACAGCCGGACTGCGCGCTCCCGGAGATCCTCGCCGATGGCAGCGCGCTCGGCTGAGGTCTGCCGGAAGAGTGCGATGACGGCATTGGCCAGCGCCTGTGGGTTCTGTGGCTCGACGAGCAGCTGTGGAAGGTTCAATGCCTCCGGAACACCGCCCACCGCAGTCGCTACGACGGGACGACCGCTACACATCGCCTCCACTACGGTGTAAGGAAAGCCCTCGGACACGGAGCAGAGCACAACAACGTCCGAGTCTTGGTAGGCTTGCGCCGGGTCGCTCGTGGTCCCCTCGAATACCACATTCCGCTCCAGTCCCAACGCCCCGACGGTGGCGCGGCAGCGTTCGCCGTAGTGGGGGTCATCGACCGGGCCATAAATCCGACAGAGGATGTCAGGGAGCGCAAGACGGACGCGAGCGACGGCGGCGATGAGCCCCAGCACGTCTTAAGCGGCTCGATACGGCCGACATAGG
Source organism: Arthrobacter sp. UC242_113 (assembly GCF_044054585.1). Taxonomy (NCBI): domain Bacteria; kingdom Bacillati; phylum Actinomycetota; class Actinomycetes; order Micrococcales; family Micrococcaceae; genus Arthrobacter; species Arthrobacter sp. UC242_113. The sequence goes on from NZ_CP171968.1 coordinate 2,526,951, forward strand.
CGATGGTTGGTCTGTTCAGCTCGACCACCCGCGGGAGGAACTCGTTCGGATCAACGCCGTTGTACACGACCCGGAGGCGGCTGGGATCGGCCTCCAGCCGATACTCCCACCTGGTGTTGTATTCACAAACCGGCAGGACGGTGTCGGCGTATGCGTAAGCACAACGGGCTACCGCTCCATAAAGATTGCCGAGCAGCGTCTTGCGTAGCAACGGAGTGTCGTCTCGAACCAGTTGAAGGACACGTTCGCGCACATAAACTCCGTGCTCTGTCAGGAGCATTGGGGTGCCCTTGCGAAATTTGGCGGCGATCGCCGGTAGAGCGCAGAGCGCAGCACCCGATGCATGGGCCAGATCAACGGCAGGGAGGGGAACGGCTAGAGGCGTCAGGTAGCGATAAAGGGAACGCGCGAAGTCAATGGCGTCGGCCATCGAGATGTCCCCAAGGACCGGGTGTGCACTGAACCGGGCGCGCACCAGCTGCCAACATCTGGGATCACGCAACGCGTCCCGCAGATCATTGTTCTCGCAGTACTCTGCGATGTGGGCAAGGGCAACCCCGAGCATTCGCGGTTGGCGGTGTTCCAACAGGTTACCGATCACCTCATCGTAGGCCGGCAGCAGCAGGTCGACGAAGGCCTTCTCCCGTGAGCGTCTCCCTAGCGCACCCCGTCGGATATGCCCTTGAGGCCGGACATACTCGTGGACCGTCTCGGTCCCCCAGAGGGGGATGGTCAATACTTGCGTGTTGGCTGGAACGTCGAAGGAAGGAACCACATGCGGATTGCCAACCACTGCCCCCACTACGAACTCGTGCTCGGGCATGCCGGTCACCAACGCGTGCGCCCACGTGGACACGCCCCCGTGAAAATAGGGGTACGTGCTCTCCGTCGTAAGCAGAATCTTCATGACGCCGCCCGGAGAGGGTCGGGATGAGGGGCGGTGCCTGGCTCGACGCGTCGAGCTTCCTCGATGCACGCTGCCGCCCGGTCCAGCTGCCGCAGCTGGAGGAAGCACTTGGCCGCCGAGATCCATGCCTGTTGGGCTGTGCCCGGGTTGAGCTGGTTGCGCTCGGCTGCATGGGTGTAGGCGACAGCAGCGCAGTCAAGCAACTGCTCGGCCTGCTCCGTTCGTCCCTGTAGCTGGGCCTGTTCCGCGGCCGTCCGGAACGCTATAGCCGCGCGGCCGTGGCTACCTTCGGCGGTCCGTGCCTCCGCTTCGCGGAGTAGACAGGTGATGGCTTTTTCGTGGTCTCCTGAACAGGCGGCCAGACGCCCCTCGTCCCACATGTCCTCTACCTGGCTCGTCAGTGGGGTGCTCTGATTAGTACCGGAAACGGGTGTCGCGGCACTCCCACCCCCGTTCCCCGATAGGCCCCGACCGGAGCGGCGGGAATCGTCTTCAAACCGCACTGTTGCGGCGTGGCGGGCCCTTCGATTCTCAGACAGCTGTGTCATTTGATTTCCCTATCTCATAGGAGATCGTCGTCATTGGCTTGGGGATCGGCGATTCCACACCAGAGGGGGTGCAAGCCGAGTTGCAACTAAAAATTGGGTTTGGGATTTGGGCGAGGCCCTGGGTCAAAAGCCTCTGCCGACGGCGGCGCCTGCTGCAAAACGCCAAAGCAAAATCAGGACAATCGGTCCGCCCCAGTTTGAGCTGGATATCCAACGATTTCAGAGGCATTGACCTGTCGCCTGCAGATATCATGGACTTTGAGTGCGCTCCAGAATGCTGTTTTAGCGTGGTTCTTGGAGTCACCGACCGCTGCCTGTGACCGCCGGGCTCCATCGCCCGCGGGAATAATCAACTCCACATCAACTCCCGATCGCCGTAAGGTTAGCGCCTGAAAACCTGCACGGATGTGGGAGAAACATTGATTGTGGTAATTGACGCTATGTGGGAGAGCCATTTCGGGCCTCCTCCGATTGAGGGACCATTCGGAATAGGTGTTCCAATCTACGGCTTCGTGCTAGTCAGTGACACGAGTAGTTTGTACTCGAATAAGGTGCGAGTAGCAAGAAGTCAAGGCCTCTGACTACCTGTTTTTGCTTTCACTTTGCTCACACGGATCACGCTAAAATCATTCCTAACAACGACTACTCAGTTTCCGTTTGTATCCTAATAATTTCAGCACTTGTTATGCGCCCACAGGCAATACTGCAAACAGCCGGAGCAGCGCGCAAGAGCTCCGCGGCCAAGCGCCTCGCCCGCAGGGAAGCGCGAACTAACACCTAAGCCCCCGCGGCCCGGCCACAACTGTCCGTTCGCGCTCGGCGGGGCCTAGCCGCTCAGGGGGCCGAGTCCTCGCGGTCGTAGTCGCGCGGCACAACCACCATCGGTACCGGCAGGGCCCGCAGCACTTTGTTGGCCGTGCTGCCCAGGAACATGCGGTTCCTCTCGGCCAGGCGTGAGGAGCCCACGATGAGTATCTCGCCGTCGTCCCATTCGAGTCCGTCGATGGCTTCCTCGATGGTGCGGCCATGTGCCACCGCGACGCCGACCTCGTGACCGGCGGGCACCTTCCCCGATGCGGCCGTCAGGACGGTGTTCGCGTGGATGTGCGCGGCATTGATGGCCTCCCCTGCGTCACCGGCGGCATCGAGCTCCACCAGTGACACCAACCGCAGCGGCACACCGCGCCGCTTCGCCGCCCTGATGGCGGTCTCGATTGCCGCCTCGGCCCCGGCACGCTGCCCCACGGCCAGCGTCAGGCGGGTAACGGGTGCCGTCCGCTGGTAGCCGCGCGGCGCGAGTGCCACGGGGACCGTTGAGGCGTGCAGCAGCGCGTTGGCCACGGACCCCACGGTGTAGCGCTTGAACAGGCCTGCGCTGGCGGCGCCCACCGCGATGAGTCCGGCTTCGAACTCCGCCGCCGCGTCGATGAGCCCGCCGGCGAAGGAATCGGCCTCCCGCACATGGAATTTCGCGGGCAACCCCCTCCGGAACGAGGGCCAGGCCCTGCCGTTCTGCCGTCAGCACCTGCTGCTCCGCGGCGCTGACCCGGCTGCCCTCCGGGTTCAGGGCCACGTACGGCGTGCCCGGCTTCACCACGTAGACCAGGTCCAGTTCCGCGCCCTGGGCCAGGGCCAGTGACGTGGCCAGGGCGACGGCGTCCGCGCCGCGCTCGGTGGGTGTGTAGCCGACTACGTATCGCATGCGAAACCCCTCTTTGGGTAGTGCAGACCGGCGCCCGGATCGCGGCGGCGCCCACCGGTCTGCGGCGTGAAGTGCAGTGGTGAGGATGACTCTACCTCGGCGACCGTGCCGGCGGGCGGGAACGCAACAGTGCGGAGGGAACGCAACGGGGAGGCGGGAACACAACGGTGAGTACGACGGCGGCGAGAACGACGGCGGGCCGGGCACCTTTTGGTACCCGGCCCGCCGTCGTCGTACGTCCCCGCGCGAACTGGCAGCTAATGCCCTGTTGCTAGAGGTTTGAAGGCATCAGCTGCCAGTTCGCGCTAAAAGGCTAAAAGAAGGAGGGAACTATGCGTTGGCCTTGATGGCCGCGGCGAGTACCTCCAGGCCGTCCAGCAGCAGCTCGTCGCTGATCACCAGCGGCGGCAGCAGGCGGATGACGTTTCCGTAGGTTCCGCAGGTCAGGATGATGAGGCCTTCCTTGAGGCAGGCGGCGGCAACGGCCTTGGTGAGCTCCGGGTTCGGCTCCTTCGAACCAGCCTGGACCAGCTCGATAGCCAGCATGGCGCCGCGGCCCCGGATGTCACCGATCACGGAAACTTCTTCGGCGAGCTCGCGCAGCTTGCCGAAGGACAGATCCTCGATGTGCTTGGCGCGGGCGTTGAGGTCGTACTCCTGCATGGAGCCGATGGAGGCCAGTGCGGCGGCGCAGGCCACCGGGTTGCCGCCGTAGGTGCCGCCGAGGCCGCCCGGGTGGACGGCGTCGAGCAGGTCGGCGCGGCCGGTGATGGCGGACAGCGGCATGCCGCCGGCAATGCCCTTGGCCATGGTGATGATGTCCGGAACGATGCCTTCGTGGTCCACGGCGAACCATTCGCCGGTGCGGCAGAAGCCGGACTGGACCTCGTCGGCGATGAAGACGATGCCCTTTTCCTTGGCCCATGCGGACAGCGCCGGCAGGAAGCCTTCGGCCGGGACGATGAAGCCACCCTCGCCCTGGATGGGCTCGATGATGATGGCGGCCACCTGGTCTCCGCCGATCTGCTTCTCGATCGCGGTGATGGCGCGCTTGGCGGCCTCGGCACCGGTGATCTCCGGGTTTTCCTCGCGGAACGGGTAGCTCATGGGCATGCGGTAGACCTCGGGCGCGAACGGGCCGAAGTTGGTCTTGTACGGCATGGCCTTGGCGGTCAGCGCCATGGTCAGGTTGGTGCGGCCGTGGTAGGCGTGGTCAAACGCGACGACGGCGTCCCGGCCGGTGGCCAGGCGGGCCACCTTGATGGCGTTTTCCACGGCCTCGGCGCCCGAGTTGAAGAGCACGGTGCGCTTCTCGTGCGTGCCCGGGGTGAGCTTGTTCAGCTGCTCGGCCACCGCGACGTAGCCCTCGTAGGGGGTGACCATGAAGCAGGTGTGGGTGAAGTGCTCCACGGCTTCCTTCACGGCACCGACGACGGCGGGATCGGACGCGCCGACGCTGGTCACGGCGATGCCGGAGCCGAGGTCGATGAAGGAGTTGCCGTCGACGTCGTGGATGATGCCGCCGTCGGCGTCTGCGACGAAAACGGGAACGCTGGAGGCGACGCCGGCGGCGACCACTGCCTTGCGGCGTTCGGTCAGGGCCACGGACTTGGGGCCCGGGAAGTCGGCCTGGACGCGGCGCTTCTGCTCAAGGCGGTAGGTGATTTCGTTGGCGGTGGTAGTCATGATGTTTCTTTCTTTGCTGCGGAGGGGGTGCCGGTGGTGGGCCCACGCCGGCAGGGTTCCTTGGCCGAGCGGAGCGAGGTGAGGGTGCCGGTGGTGGGCCCACGCCGGCAGGGTTCCCTGGCCGAGCGGAGCGAGGTGAGGGTGCCGGTGGGGACTATGCGTCGAGTGCGGACATGACGTGCTTGATGCGCGTGTAGTCCTCGACGCCGTACATGGAGAGGTCCTTGCCGTAGCCGGACTGTTTGAAGCCGCCGTGGGGCATTTCGGCGGTGAGGAGAATGTGCGTGTTGATCCAGACAGCACCGAAGTCAAGATCGCGGCTGAGGCGCATGGCCGTGCCGTGGTCGCTGGTCCAGACGCTGGAGGCCAGGGCGTATTCGACGTCGTTGGCCAGCTCCACGGCTTCGGCCTCCGTGCTGAACTTCTGCACGGTGATGACGGGGCCGAAGGTTTCCTTCTGCACGATGTCGTCCGTCTGCTTGGCGCCGGTGATGATGGTGGGCTCGAAGAAGAACCCCTTCTCGCCGGCGCGGTGGCCGCCGGTTTCGATCCGGCAGTGCACCGGCAGCGAATCGACGACGGAGCTGACCGCCTTGAAGTGGTTGACGTTGTTCAGCGGACCGAAGTAGTTGTCCTCGTCGTTCTGGGAGCCGGTGTGCAGGGTCTTGGTGTGTTCCACCATGGCCGCCACGACGTCGTCGTGCACGGAGTCCTCCACCAGGACACGGGTGATGGCCGTGCAGTCTTGGCCGGCGTTGAAGAACGCGAACTCGGCGATGGCCGCCGCGCTCTTCTTGATGTCGGCGTCCTTGAAGACGATGGCCGGGGCCTTGCCGCCCAGTTCAAGGTGGGCGCGCTTGAGGCCCTTCGCGGCGCCCGAGGCGACGGCGATGCCGGCGCGGACCGATCCGGTGATGGACACGAGGCCCGGGACCTTGTGCTCCACCATCAGCGCGCCGGTTTCGCCGGTGCCGAGGATGACGTTCAGGACGCCGGCCGGCAGGATGTCCGCGGCCAGGCGCGCCAGGACCAGGGTGGACTCGGGCGTCGTGTCGGAGGGCTTGAGGACCACCGTATTGCCGGCTGCGAGCGCGGGGCCGATCTTCCAGATGGCCATCAGGAACGGGTAGTTCCACGGCGCCACCTGGGCCACCACGCCGATCGGCTCGCGGCGGACGAAGGAGGTGTGGCCCTCGAAGTACTCGCCGGCGGACTTGCCTTCGAGGATGCGGGCGGCTCCGGCGAAGAAGCGCAGCTGGTCGGCGCCGGCCGCCACTTCTTCGGATGCGATCAGGGAGCGGACCTGCCCGGTGTTGCGGTGCTGGGCATCGACGAGTTCGTCGCTGTTGGCCTCGATGGCATCCGCGAGCTTGAGCAGCATGAGCTGCCGCTGCCCGGGGGTTACGTGCTTCCAGGTCTTGAAGGCGTCTTTGGCGGCGGCCATGGCGGCGTCGACGTCGGCCCCCACGGACACGGGCGACTTGGCCACGACGTCACCGGTCACGGGGTTCACGATGTCGATCAGGCCCGTGCCGGCAGGCGCGACGAACTCTCCGTTGATGAAGTTCTGCAAGGTTTGAACCACGGTGTACAACCTCTTTCGTCCTGAATAGTGTGATGCGGCTGACTCGAGCCTATTCCAGCCCGACACCGCGGGGAATAGCCACCTGCACACCCTCGGGCGGGCGCTTTAGTGCGATCGGCCAGCCTCCCGCTACCCTTGATCCATGGCAATTTCCCTCGCGGCGCTGCTGGCCGTGCAGTCTCTGGGACTCAAGAAATCCAGCCTCGCCGAGACCACGTCGCACCAGGACATCCGCTGGGTTGCGGTCACCGAACTGGAGGACCCGCAGCGCTTCCTCAACGGCGGTGAGCTGGTGCTGACCACCGGTCTGCGGATGAAAAGTGCGCCCGAACAGCGCCGCTTCGTCCGCCAGGTCCAGCGCGCCGGCGCCGTGGGGATCGGGTTCGGCGTGGGACTCTCGCACGACGCCGTTCCTCCGGCTCTGATCGCGGAAGCGAACCGCTGGGGGCTGCCGGTGGTCGAAGTGCCGTACGGCACTCCGTTTATTGCCATCAGCAAGCTTGTGGCGGACGCTCAGTCCGCTGACCACTACTCCAAGCTTGAGCGGCTGATCGCCGGGCACCAGATCCTGGCCCGCGCCCTGCTGACGGGCGGCGGCCTGGCCGAACTCCTACGCCATCTCGGCGGCATGCTCCGCACCGAGATTGCGCTGACCCAGTTCACCGCCCAGCTGTACAACAGCGGCAGCGAGCCGCCATCCGCCGATTCCTGGACCACGTACCCGATCCCCACGGGGCGCCGCGATGCGTGCACGCTCTGGGTGAAGCAGCCGTTCGAGGATTCCGGCATCATCGGCTACGCGCAGAACCTCATCAGCGTGGAGCTCAACAATATGGTCAAGCAGCGCCAGGCCGAGCGGGCTCTCTGCGGGCAGGTGCTCGAGGACGTGATCCACGGGACCCTGGACCCCAGCGAGGCACAGCGCCGTCTTGCCGGGACGGGCATCAACAGCACGCGCAAGAATGTGGTGATCCTGGCCGGCTCCGAAGCGCACCACAAGCAGCTGGTCAGCTCCTCCCTGCCGCAGGCGCTGGAGACGGCCGTGACCGCCGTCGTCGGAAAGGATCTGGTCACCGTGGTGCCCGACGACGGACGCGGCGCCACGGCCATGGCCATGAGCCTCAGCGACCACCTCGCCGAGGCCGGGATCCACGCCACCGTCGGCATCGGCGGCGCGTACACCAAGCCGAACGGCCTGCGCTGGAGCTACTTCGAGGCCCGCGACGCCGCCAGCCACGGGCTACCGGTAAATGAACCCGAGCGGCTCAGCCTGACCTCCCTGCTCCTGGCCAGCGAGGACGTTCCGCTCGCGGACATGGCCAACGAGTCACTCGACCCGCTCCGCAGCTTCGACGCCGCCCACGGCTCGGAGCTGATGGCCACGCTAGAGAGCTACCTGAACAGCAACGGCTCCGTTGCCGCCGTCGCTGAAGCCCTCACCCTCCACCGCAACACGGTCCGCTACCGGCTGGCGCAGATCACCGAACTCACCGGCTACGACCCCTCCATCACGGCTGACCGGGTGCAGCTCTGGCTGGCGCTGGCGGTCGCCCGGCTCGGGGCGCGGCACGCCGGCTGAGCCGGAACACCGGGCCACGTCACCGGTGCACCTAGACAGGTCAATTCGCTCCGCGCGCGTAGCCGTCCAGCCGTCTGGCGAGCTCGACCGGGTTGCTCAGGGCGACCAGGTGTCCGCCCGGGATTTCGTCAATCCCCAGGCCCAGCCGGGTGCGGACCACGCGGCGTTGAAAGTCCAGCGGGAAGAAGCGGTCGTCGCGTCCGACCAGCACCTTGGTGGGCACGTCTGGCCAGCGGTCCATCCCGCAGGGTTGCCCGAAGGGCGTGCCGGACGGGGCGCGCTGCTCGGCGGCGCCCGCGGCGACTACCTCCGGCGGAACGTCGTGCAGAAAGTGCACGCGCTCGTCGAATTCACCGCTGCGCCCGTTCCGCCGGTCATTGAGTTCCAGGGCCTGTGGCTGGCCGGTGGCCTCCCACCACTCACCGGGCGTCTCCCCCGGCAGAGGAACCATCGGATTCAGCAGGACAATGAGCTCCAGCGGCACCCGTGCCGCGACAACCGGCACCGTGAAGGCGCCCAGGGACTGGCCCACGAGGACCACATCGCGGTGATCACCGGCAGCCGCGACGACAGTGTCGGCGTAGTCCTGCAGTCCCAGGCGGGGGTCGTCCTCGCGGATGTCCACAGCAATGGCCTTGTGCCCCAGCCGTTCCAGCTCCGGCACCAGCCGGTGCCAGTACCAGCCCATTCCCCCGGCGCCCGGGACAAGGACGAAAGTGCTCACTGGTTCCTCCTGCCTTTCCCGCCGGCGCTGACACGCCTAGTCGAACCGCACGGCATCCCAGTCGAGGATCCGCGGGTCCGCCAGCCCCTCGGTGATGAACGGGTCGCCGGCGATGAAGCGTTCGGCGTCCTCGCGCGACGTGAAGATGCCCATCGATGAGCCGGCCGGGTCCGGGGCCTGGAACGGGCCGAGCGCGACGAGCCCGCCGCCACCGGCGCGGAACTCCTCGTAGTAGGCCCTGTGGCGGGGAAAGGTCTCAAGAAGGCGCGAGCGGTCGGCGCCCTCACGCAGGCTGTACAGCACGACGAATTCCATGGACGCGATCCTACCGGCCGCCGTCGGAAGCGCGGGAGAGGTCCACCACGACCGTCCCGGCTGCCCCATCCACGGTGACGGTGTCCCCGGTGCGAATCCGCGTGGTTGCGTCGGGGACTCCGACGACGGCGGGAATCCCGTATTCGCGGGCCACCACCGCTCCGTGGGAGATGGGTCCGCCCATTTCCATGACCAATGCCCCGGCGGTCATGAATAGCGGAGTCCACCCCGGGTCCGTCGACGGGGCGACGAGGATTTCGCCCGGCTCCAGGTGCGCCCCGCCCGGGTCGAGGATGACCCTGGCTTTGCCAGTGACGGTGCCGGCCGAGGCCGGCGCCCCGGCCAGGGTTCCCGGCCGCACCCGACCGTCGGCGGACGACACCGCCTGGGCCGCGGCCATGGCCGCTTCGACGTCGGTGCCATCGGACAGCAGCAGGCGGGGGATGCGCCGGCGCCGCATTTCACGGTGGTAGTTCTGGCGGCGTTCGGCGACAGGTCCGCGCAAGTCGGCGCCGCGCAGACCCACGCGGGCTTCGGTGAGGTCAAGGAAAAAGACGTCGTCCGGGACCTGAATCCGGCCCGCGCCTGCGAGTTCCTCACCCACCTGCTGGAGCTGGCGGCGGAGGACGGCGAACGCCACAGTGAGCCGGAACTTGGGGTACTCGCGCATGCCCGCGGTTGCCCGTGCGCGCCGCAGGCTGTGGGCAACAAGCCTGCCGACCAGCCTGCCCCTGGACCGGGCGGCGCGTGCGGCCAACTCGGCCACCTTGGCTTCCGCGTTTTCTGCGGCCCGCTGGAAGACGCGGTCCGGTGCGAGTTCCGGGTCCGCCGGCTTCAGGTAGTTGGCCAGGACGTTGATGATGTGGGCGGGGTCCTCACCCCAGCGGGGAACGCCGAGGTCAATTTCTGCCACGGCGCGGTGTCCGTACCTGGCGAGGAAGCCACGCAGCGCGCCCTGGCAGGCGGCAGGCAACGTCCCTTCCGCGTAGCGGCTGGCGAGTATCTCCGGATCCTCCCCGGTCAGGGCGCGGACCGACTCCGGGTCCTCCCGGATTGAAGTGGCGGTCCGCCAGAGCTCCAGATCCATCTCTGTGGTCACATTGTGCGGCAAGCCGCGCAGCACTGCCTGCAGCTCGCCGGCCTGCGCCAGCCGGCCCAGCAGCAGCCGGGCCAGCCCGAGCCAGACATACCCGGCAGCGGCAGGCGGCAGTACCCCCATCACGGCGGGCGTGATCTCCTTGGTGAGGAGGCCTTCTACGAAGTCCAGCCGCCGGACGCCAGAGGCCGGCTCCCGCAACACCAGCATCCGGTCCAACTCATCGTCCGCTTCCCTGACCCGCTTGAGCGCGGCGGGGGGATTGACCAGCGCGCGCAGGACCTGCCCAACCAGGCCAAAGGGCGGCGATGCCCGGAGCCCCGCCTTCAGAGACGCCAGCTTTGGCGCCCTGGTGAGGGCGAAGCGGGGGTCGGCCGCCAGATAGGCCAGCACATCCACCGACCTTGCATCGGCCACCTTCATGGCCCTCGTCAGGCCGCGCCTCCCGCCCTTGCTCCGCAGCAGGGGCGTGACATCCACGTACATGCGCATCCCGATCCGGGCGGAACGGTATGGCGCCGGTCCGTTGCCTGACGACCGGGCGCTGTCGCTCATCAGGGTGAAGGATGCCAGTCCCATGGGGGTCAGCGGCCGGGTCAGCCCCTGCAGCAGGCTGGCGCACAGGTAGGCGCGGGCGCCGCCGTCGTGGTTGTCAGGCTCAGGCAGGGGAAACAGCGTGGTGATCGGACGGGATTGCACCACCTGGATCCCGCCGTCCGGCGCGATGGCCCACTCCAGATCCTGCGGCTCGCCGTAGAGTTCTTCCACACGGGTCCCTACCCTTGCCAGCGAACGGACCTGCTCATCCGTCAGGCACGCCTTCCGGTCACCGTCCTGCCGGTCACCGTCCTGCTGGTCACCGTCCTGCCGGCGCAGCAGCCGTGTCCCGCCGGCGGGCACGGGCCGGCTTTCGGTGCGTTTGTCGCCCAGGCTGCGCCGGAGGATCTGCCCGGTGGCGGCGTCAACCGTGAACTGGTCCGGGTTCACAGCCCCGCTGACCAGCGCCTCGCCGAGTCCGGGCGCCGCGTCGATGACGGTTTCCCTCCTCCGGCCGGTCAGCGGGTTTGCCGTGAACATCACCCCGGCCACGTCGGCGTCGACCATTTCCTGGACAACGACGGCGATGCTGACCAAGTGCTGACCGATCCCGTGGTCTGCCCGGTAGGCCACTGCCCGGTCGGTCCAGAGGGAGGCCCAGCAGCGGCGGACTGCGTCCAGCAGCGGGTCGGTGCCGATGACGTTGAGGTACGTGTCCAGCTGGCCGGCGAAGCTTGCTTCGGGAAGATCCTCGGCGGTGGCGGAAGAGCGCACGGCCACCGGGAGGTCCTCGCCCAGGCCGGCGTAGGCGGCAAGGATGGCCTCGGTGATGTCCCCGGGTATGGGAGCGGATTCCAGCCTCCTGCGCGTCTGCTCCGCGGGCTCGGAAGGGTGCACTCCTGCCGCGGCCGACGCCCGCCGGTAGGCCCCGGTGGTGACGCAGAAGCCGGGCGGGACCGGCATACCGGCGGCCAGAAGGACACCGAGGTTGGCAGCCTTGCCGCCCACCTCAGGCACCATGTCCGCATCCACGCGGGCCAGGCTGATGACGGTCCCCGGCGGCCGTGGTGTGCGCGGCTCTGCCTGCTCAGCCACCGGCCGCCGCTATCCCACTCCGTGCCGGATCAGCTTCCGGGACTTCCGGTGCGCCTTGCGGTACTTGGCTTCGGCTTTGGCGGCGCTCTTCCGCTCCCGCTTCAGAAGCGAGCCGTAGGCCGCCGCCACGGGTTCCGGCAGGTCCGGGCCGCCGGCGAGCTTTCCCAGGAAGATCCGGGCCATCACACTGTCGTGGTGGTCGCCAAGGATCTTCTGCTGCTTGTGCGCCGCTTTGGCCAGCTTGCCGGCTGGCTTGCCGAAGACGGGATCCACGGTCTCGGCCGCGTGCCGCAGCCGCTTGGCGTCCTTCCGCACCTGGTGCAGCGCGGTTTCGTGCGCGGTGGCATCCTTGAGCTCCATGCCGGGCTTTTCGCCGGCGTCGTCTTTGACCCGCAGAGCCGCCTTGTGGGCGCGGCGCAGCCGTTTTGCCGACCTGCCCACCAGCTTGCGGGCGGCCTTGCGTGCCGGTGCCGCAGCGACCGGGCGGACGGGCGGGTGGTCACGGAAGTCTTCGAGGTCGTCGAGGAGGCGGAAGTAACGGTCGGTCAGGAGCACCTCCTGCGTCTTGCGGTAACCGGCCTCCAGCCTGGTGACCAGCTCCCGCTCGATGCGCCGCTTCACGTCGTCGGCCGCTTCACCCGGCGGGAGCTTCCCGGCGTGGGTCCGCAGCCGGTCCAGCATGACCTCAGCGTCACGCGGAGTGCCGAGGATGCGGCCCAGCCACTTGAGCTCGTCGCGCAGCCTGCCCACCGCTCCCCCGCCGTAGAGCTTCCGGTAGACAGCGAGGGCAGACCGCACGCGGCGCGTGGCCGAGCGCATCGCGTGGACCGCGTCCGGTTCCTCCAGCCGCACGCGGGGGTCGTTGCCCAGGATTTCGCTGATCTGCCCGTCCAGGTACGCTGTGACGACGGCGGACGCCGGCCACTTCTTGCCCGGTTTCGTTCCGCCGGGCTGCTTTACGCCGCCTTCAAATTCCTTGACTTGGGCTTCCGGCGCCCCCTCGCCCAGTGCCCGCCGGAGCTTGGACGCGTGCACTGACGGCCGGGCACCTGCCGCGGACAAGACCGCTGCGGCTGCCTTGAACACCTCCGGCTGGCCGTGGACCAGCTCGAGTTCCCATTCGCGCCACTGCTGCTCCCGACCGGCGGACGCACCTGCCGGTTTCTGGTCCGCGCCCCGAAGAAGCTTGGCGTCCACGGTGTCATCGGCAAAGTCGGCGAGGTGCACGCCGTCGTCCCCGTACAGGGCAAGCGTGGTGCGCCGCGTGCTAAGGCGGGCCACGGGCACGGGATCCGATCCGCGGAGGTAGGCGTGCAGGTGGGCCAGCAGTTTCCCCGGAACGACGTCGGCCTGGCCCAGCGGGGCGTGGATCTCCCGGCGGGCTTCCGGTCCCTCTTCCGGTGCCGGTCCGGAGCCAGCCGTCGGCTCCGGTGGCAGCTTTACATGCCAGCCGGCGTCGGCTCCGCCGCTCCTGCGCCGAAGCGTGATGCGGCGGGAGGCGAGAACCAGATCTTCAGTGTCGAAGTAGACGGCTTCCAGTTCAGCATCGTGCGGCTCACCCACTCGGCCCACACCCGGGATGGCGGCGAGGTCGGGCAGCCCGGTGCCGGCGTCGACGTCGTACTTCTTCTCCGTTTCAAGGCCTTCGGCGGTCATGGCCGGACGGCGTCCTTTCCCCTTGCCAATCGCTGCGCATACGCGCCTGCTGGCCCGAGTCTATGCCCGCGTCTGAACGGCCCGCGAGAGTTTCCCCACAAAACTCTAGACATCAAACGTCAAACGTCTAACGTTAAGGGATGGCGACCACTTCCTCAGCACCCGCGACCACGGCCACGTATTCGACCAAGCCGCGCACCGCCGTCGTCGCCGCCGTTGTTGCCCTGGTCCTCATCGGCCTGAACCTCAGGGCCGGCATCACCGGCGCCTCGGCGCTGCTGCACGACTTGCAGCAGGTCCTGGGCTACGGGCCGCTGGTCGCCTCGCTCATCCCCTCCATTCCCACGCTGTGCTTCGCCGTGGCCGGTGCCGCGACGTCGTGGCTGACCGGGAAGCTCGGCGTCGAGAAAGCCATCCTCCTCTCGCTCGGCATGCTGGCAGGCGGGCTGCTGCTCCGGGGCATTCCCACCACCGGAATGCTGGTGGCGGGCACTGTGGTTGGGATGTCCGGACTTGCTGTCTGCAACGTGTCCATGCCGTCCTTCATCCGGGAGCATTTCGCCGCGCGCACCTCGCTCATGACGGCCGTCTACACGGTGACCATGACCAGCGGCGCCACGGTCATGGCCGTACTCGTTGTTCCGCTGTCGCAGGCGCTGGGGTCGCCGTCGGCCGGGCTGGGCACCATCGGGCTCCTCGCCCTGTCCGCATTCCTCGGCTTCTTGCCCGTGACGCTGCACGCCCACCGCAACACTGCCCGGAAAACAGCAGGACACATCTCCCCGTGGCCGCTGCTGCGGACCAAGACCGGGCGGCTGCTCACCGGCATCTTCACCCTGCAGGCGCTGCTGGCCTACGCGCTGCTCAGCTGGTTCCCGTACATGCTCACGACCATGGGCCTCAGCGCGGCGGACAGCGCCATCATGTTCGGCGCCATGCAGCTGGTGTCCGTACCTGCCGGAATGGTGCTGATCGCTATCGGATCCCGGCCGCGAATGCTGCGCCCCGCCGTCTACCTTGCCACCCTCACCATGACGGCCGGTATCGCCGCGCTCCTCTTCCTCCCTGTGTCGCTGGCCATCATCCCGGCGGTGCTGCTGGGCTTCGGGCTGGGCATCTTCCCCCTGGTGATGGTGATCATCAGCCGCAGCGGGCGGAGCACCGCCGAGACCACGGCGCTGTCCACGCTGGCCCAGTCCAGCGGTTATCTCCTTGCCACCGTCGGGCCGTTCGGCATGGGCCTGCTGCACAGCGCGACGGGCAGCTGGACCCTGCCGATCGCCCTGCTCCTGGTCATCGCCGTGGTGCAGATCTTCGTGGCGCACCTGCTCAGCAGCGGCCGGGCTGCCGGAGTGAGCGCCACGGGCCCTGCCGCGGGGGCCAACGCTGCCGGAATGAAAGAATAGGACGCCATGACCCTGAGCACGTCGCACCGCCCGCCGCTGGCGGAGGAAGTCACTGCCAAACTCCGCGACATGATCCAGACGGGCGAGTGGCCGCTGCAGCAGCGCATCCCGTCCGAAACCGAGCTCATGACCGGACTGGGCGTCTCCCGCGGAACGCTCCGGGAGGCAGTCAAGGCGCTGGCCCACAGCGGGATGCTCGAGGTCCGCCGCGGAGACGGGACCTACGTCCGTGCCACCAGCGAAATCTCGGGGGCCGCGCGCCGGCTGTACAAGGAACACACGGACGAACACGTCCTCGAGGTCCGCGTGGGGCTGGACACGCAAGCGGCGCGCCTTGCCGCCCGGCATGCAACGGCCGGCGACGTCGCCGCCATGCGCGTGCTGCTCACAGAGGGCGAGGAGGCCTGGCGGGCTGAGGACTTCGCACGCTGGGCCCGCGCGGACTGGGGCTTCCACGAGCGGGTGGCACAGGCCTCCGGCAATCCCCTGCTGCACGAGCTGTATGTCAGCTTCGGCGACGTGTTCCACGCCGACCTGCTGAAGCAGCACCGGCGCCCCGGCTTCAATGGACTGCCGCAGGCGGGCCACGGTGAGCTCGTGGATGCCATCGAAGCGCACGACGGCGAGGCGGCCGTGGCCAGCGTGCACCGGAACCTCAATTCCTGCGCAGAGTGGCTGCGGGAGTAACGGGCTTTCACCCCCACGGGGAACATCAGTAGGCTTACTAATCAAGCCGGTTGGCTGATTGCCCTGATGAGTAGGAGTTCCAATGGCCCGTACAGCCCGACTGTCCGAGCAAGATCCACCCCAAGAGCTCACGTCCGGTCTGCTCCTGCGTCGTAGGGCACCCGGGCAGCCGGACCGCAAACCGCCCCGGGAGCTGTGGTCCGACAACCTCGGCAGGGTCGGCATCCGGTGCGCCCAGATCCTGCTGGTCCTTGCCGTGGCTGCCGTGTCCGTGTACGGGCTCCTGCAGGTCCGGCTGCTCGTCATTCCCGTGCTGATCGCGCTGATCCTCGCCGCCGCCATCGGGCCGTTCGTCAACCTGCTGCGGCGCCGGGGGCTGCCCGGCGGGGCCGCCACGGCCGTGGCCTTTGTGGCCCTGCTGATCCTGCTGGCCGGCGTCGGCACCGTGATCTACTTCTCCGTCCGCAGCCAGTGGGGCGACCTGGTCCAGCAGGCCTCCGGGGGGCTCGACGAACTCGAAAGCTTCCTCCTCTCCGGCCCGGTCCCCATTGACCGCGAGCAGCTGAACCAGGCCCGGGAAGGCGCCGTCCAGTTCGCCACGAGCAGCCAGGTGCGGTCAGGAGCCATCACCGGCCTGTCGGTGGTGACGGAGTTCCTGGCCGGTGCGAGCCTCATGGTGGTGATCCTCTTCTTCTTCCTCAAGGACGGCGCGAAGATCTGGAACTTCCTCCTGCGCCCCTTCTCCGGGAACCGGGAAGCCAGGCTGCGGCGTGTGGGCAAGAAGACCCTCGAGGTTTTGGGCGGCTACGTCCGGGGCACGGCCATTGTGGCACTGGTGGACACCGTGGCCATCGGCGCAGCGCTGCTCATCATGCAGGTGCCGCTGGCCATTCCCCTGGCCATCATCGTGTTCATCGGCGCCTTTGTTCCGCTCGTGGGAGCCACCGTGGCCGGCATCCTGGCAGCCCTGGTGGCCCTCGTCGCCAACGGCCCGGTGGTGGCACTGGTGGTGGTGGCAGTGGTCATCGCCGTCAACCAGCTCGAAGGCGACCTGCTGCAGCCGGTCGTCATGGGCAAGTCCCTGCAGCTCCACGCCCTCGTCATCCTCATGGCCCTAACGGCGGGCACCATCCTGGCGGGCATCATCGGCGCCGTCCTGTCCGTGCCGCTCGCGGCCGTGGCGTGGGCGATCATCCAGGTGTGGACGGCCGAGGACCCCCACCTCCAGGACATGAACCCGGACCTGCCGCCGGTGGACAGCCAGCCGACGTAAAGCATTCCGCCTCAGTGGAACTGATCCGCGCACGACGGCGGCCGGGCACCTGAGGTGCCCAGCCGCCGTCGTGCGTTACTGCCTTAGAGTCCTTTACCGCCTCTGAGGCGGACGCCGTCAGCGCAGCCCCTTGAAGACATTCTTGGGCCTCTGCATCTCACCGTGCTTGGCGCCAAGGACAATGACAGAGGCGGCGAAGGCGGGGATGGTCCACTGCAACACCTTCAGCTGCTTCTGCGCCGACTGCAGTTTCGCGGACGAGCCGGGCCGCGGTTCGGTGGCACCTTCGGCACCCTCATCGGCCAGCTTGTCCACCTTCTTCCCCAGCACACCCGCGTACAGGGTGACCGCGGCCCCCGCCACCGTGACAGCCGTCTTGTAGATGGTGTCCCGGGCCACGCCCTCCTGGCTTGCGATCCTGTCCTTGTTTTCCAGCGCAATGAACAGGTCCGCGAGCAGGTGGGTTGCGAAGGCGGCCGTCTGGACCGGTGCCCATTTCATCCAGCCGCGGCTCGAGAGGCGCGTGCGCTCGGCGGGGTCCTTCGCCTCAGCAGCGGCTCCGTTGAGACCCACCGCCCCCATCAGGGAGCCGCCAAACCAGGCCGCTGCCGTGAGGTCATGAACAGACCGTGCAAAGAGATTTCCAGCCATGATGTCCTTCCTAATACGAGAGGTTCAATCCGGAACAGTGGCTGCCGCGGGCCCTGGGTCCAGGTGCCCGGCAGCCGCACCAAAGACATGGTCCCCACATGGTAAGCACACTTACTAAGGTTACGATAGCCCGTAATATCAATGGTTCTGTGCGTAAAATCAGGCCATGGGATCAACAGGAACACTGTTCGGCTGGGCATTCGGCGACTCCGAACGCGAGGACGACCAGGTGTACGTGGACGGGCTGAAGGGCGAGGCTCTGGCGAACGCGACGCAGGCCGCCAAAAGCAAGGGCTTCGATGTTGAGGCGGGCTCGGAAGTATTCACCGTCCTCAGCGCCGGCGACGCCCTCGTCGACATCGACACGGCGCCCGACGACCTCGTGGTGCGCTGCACGGTGAAACTCGTGGGTGAGGGCGCCGAACGCATCCACGCAGAAGGGCCGATGAACGGCTAATCGCCGTAAGGCAACACGCAGCACGGCTGAACGCCGGGCAGGACGCAGGACGGCTAAGGGGAAACGGCTACCGGAGGGCACCACGGACAACGACTCGACGATCAGCGAGGCGGCCGACGCCGCGGAGGCTGCATCGAACACCAAGGCGCTCGACGTCGTCGCGCGTTCCGGTTTCGCTGTGATGGCCCTGCTGCACATCATTCTCGGCGCCATCGCGATTGCCCTGGCCTTCGGCCATCCCGGGGAGGCCGAGCCCACCGGCGCCATCGAACAGCTGGCCGCCAATCCCTGGGGCCCGGCAGTCATGTGGGCGTGCCTGATCGGATGCTGGGGGCTCGCCCTCTGGCAGCTGAGCGAGGCCACGCTCCGGGCCCGCCATCTGCCGCGCAAGGAACGGATCGGGAAGCTGATCTCCTCCGGCTTCCTCGCGATCGCTTATGCCAGCGTCGGGCTCAGCTTCGGCGGTTTCGCGGTGGGGCTGCGCGGCGACTCCGGCGAATCAACACGGGACGTGAGCGCGGCCCTCCTCAGCAACCCCTTTGGCGGCGTGATCCTCAGCGCCCTCGGCCTGACCGTCATCGGGGTGGGCATCTACTTCGTGACCAAGGGCTTCCGGCGCGGCTTCAAGGAGGAACTCTTCCACTTCGACGGCACCCGGCGGGGCAAACTCATCGACACCTTGGGTGTGACCGGACACGTCGCCAAAGGCATCGCACTGTTCCTTGCCGGGCTGCTCTTCGCCATCGCGGCCGCCAAACACACCCCCGAAGAATCCACCGGCCTCGACGGCAGCCTGAAGGCCCTGCGCGACCATGTGTACGGCCCGTACCTGCTGTTTGCCATCGGTGCGGGCTTCATTTGCTACGGAATCTTCGCCCTGGTCCGGTCAAAGTTCGGCAGGATGTAGCCATGGGGACGGTCCAATCATGGGAAGGCGACGCATGAAAAGACGATTCAGCGGCGATCCGGCGGGGGCACCGCATCGGACGTACGGCCTTGCCCCCGAGCGGGCGGCCGACCTCGCCGGGCGCGGTTTCGCCGCCGTGTTCCGGGCGATCAAGGCAGTGCGCCCTGTTCGCCCCATCCATCCGCGGGGCATCAGCCTGGTGGGGGAACTGAACCTCACGGGCGCCGCGGGCCGAGCAGCTGCCGGACTTCCGGCCGCCAGCGGGATCGCCTGGCTCGACGACGCCGGGACCCGCCAGGTGCGCGGCCGGTTCTCCCGTTCGGTGGGCCTTCCCGAGTCGCTGCCGGACATTCTGGGTTTGGCGCTGCGGACTTCGGGTGCATCCGGCGCTGCCGGCGCCGGTGACGCTTCCGGCGCTGCCGGCGCGGGCGACGTCCCCGGCCCCGGTGACAGTGCCGACGTCGGGGATGTCCTGTTTGCTTCGACCGGCTGGGGCGTGCCAGGCCGTTTCATGCTGCTGCCCAAGCTGGATGTTGGCACCGCCAGGTTCACCACGCTGATGCCGTATAAGGGTGCCAACGGCCCGGTCCTTTTAGGGCTGCGCACCCTGTCGCTGCCCGGGCGTGCCACCGGCAGGGCGGACACCGGGGGCAATTTCAAGGAGTCGCTGGGTACCGGAGACTGGACCTTGGCGCTGCACTACGCCACCCCGGCAGGCCGGTGGGTGCAGGCCGGTGTGCTGCACCTAAGAGCCGCTGCTCCCGACGCCGGGCACACTGACGGCACGGACAGGGACGGCGGGGACAGGGCCAGCGCGGACACAGGCAGCGCCGACACGGCGATCCGGTTCGATCCGCTGGAGCATCCCCTGCCTGGCGCCGGGACCTATCCCTGGGCCCGCCGGCTCCGGGAGCGCTCGTACCGGGCCGCCCGGCGCCCCTCCCGCATTATTGGCGCCCCGGAACCCGCCGGGTTCGCAGCTGCAGACCGGAACTCCGCCATCCGGCGTGAGGGTTCGGCCGACGAAAGGAACACCATGTCAACCGTCACGCAGGTCTTCAATTCACCGGCATCGGCAGTCTGGAGAGTAATCGCGGACGGCTGGCTCTACTCCGGCTGGGTGGTGGGCGCCTCGAGAATCCGTTCTGTGGATGCGCAATGGCCGGAGGTCGGTGCCCTGCTCCACCATTCCGTGGGCGCGTGGCCGCTGCTCATCAACGATTCAACCAAGGTCACGGCGGCCGACCCGGGGCGGCAGCTGGAACTGATCGCGCGCGGCTGGCCCATCGGCGAGGCCAAGGTGGTCATTACGCTCGAGGAACTCGGCGAGCAGTGCCGCGTCACGATGAGCGAGGACGCGGTCCGCGGCCCCGGCCTGGCAGTTCCCAAGGCGCTGCGGGATCCGATGATCACAGTGCGCAACCGGGAAACCCTTCAGCGCCTCGAGCTCATGGCCGCCGGCGGCGCGGGCAACTGACGCTGCGGGCTTAACAAACAAGCGCGGCGGGCTTAACAAGCGAACGCGCGAACCGGCAGATAATGACGTCAAACCAAGGGTTTGGGGTCATTAGCTGCCAGTTCGCGCGCTGGAAAAGAGGACGTTAGACGCTGGCGGCGATCCCGTCGCGGGAGATGGAGACCATGTCCTCGCGCGGCACCACCTTGATGCGCTCACGCACAACCTCAACGCCGTGCGAGCCGCCGGCAGCGGTGGCCTCGGCGCCGAGAGCGAGCTCGTGGGCGTCCAGTGCCAGCCAGCCTTCCCAGGTGGTGTATTCCACGCCGCGGCTTTCGAGCAGGTCGACGACGGCGCTGGCGGCAGGTGCCTCGGCAACCGGCAGGTTTTCGCGGTCTTCCAGCAGGAAGGTCACGGTCTCGAGGGCGTCGCCCTTGGTGTGGCCGATCAGGCCGACGGGACCGCGCTTGATCCAGCCGGTGGCGTAGATGCCCGGGACGTGCTCGCCGGAGGCGTCCAGGACGCGGCCGCCGGCGTTCGGGACAACGCCCTTCTTGTGGTCGAACTCGATCTCCGGAAGGGCGGAACCGAAGTAGCCGATGGCGCGGTAAACGGCCTGGACCGGGTAATCGACGAATTCGCCGGTGCCACGGGCATTGCCCGTGCCGTCCAGTTCGGTGCGTTCAAACTTCATGCCGCTGACGCGCCCGGGGTTCTCGGCGTCGTCGTAAATTTCCACCGGGCTGTGCAGGAAGTGCAGGTGCAGTCGGCGGGAGGCCTTGAGCTCGGAGACATCCTCGGGCTGCTCGGCGATCCAGTTGGTCAGCGTTCCAACCATGGTCTTGATCTGGTTGTTGCTCTGGATCTGGCGGTCCGATTCCTCGTCGAACTCGAAGTCCTCCGGGTACAGGATGATGTCCACGTCCTTGGAGTGGGACAGCTCGCGCAGCTCCAGCGGGGTGAACTTGACCTGGGCGGGGCCGCGGCGGCCGAAGACGTGGACGTCCGTGACCGGCGACGCCTTCAGGCCGGCGTAGACGTTGTCCGGGATTTCTGAGACCAGCAGGTCGTCGGCGTGCTTGGAGAGGACGCGGGCCACGTCGAGGGCCACGTTGCCGTTGCCGATCACGGCGATTTCCTTGGCGTCCAGCGGCCATTCGCGGGACACGTCCGGGTGGCCGTCGTACCAAGACACGAAGTCGGCGCCGCCAAAGGAGCCCTCGAGTTCGATGCCCGGAATGTTCAGGTCGGCGTCCTTGATGGCGCCGGTGGCGAAGATGACGGCGTCGTAGTGCGTCTGCAGGTCCTCGATGGAGAGGTCCGTGCCGTAGTCAACGTTGCCGAAGAAGCGGATGTCGCCGCGGTCCAGGACCTTGTGCAGGGCGTTGACGATTCCCTTGATGCGCGGGTGGTCCGGGGCCACTCCGTAGCGGATCAGGCCGTAGGGCGCCGGGTAGCGGTCAAAGAGGTCGATGCTCACTGTCAGCTCGCCGCTCTTGACGGCCTCGCTCTTGGTGAGGATGTCCGCTGCGTAGACGCCGGCCGGGCCGGATCCGATGACGGCCACGCGCAACGGGCGGGCGGCGGTTCCTACGGGGGTGTTGGTTGACACGGCTGTGTTCCTTTTCTTCTGCATCGATTGCTCCGTAGGCGCCCTTTTGAACCTTCATAAGGGCAGTTATGGAGCAATCGATGGGTTTCAGGGGGTGAGAACGCGGGTGGTGCTTGTGCGGGGCTTGTTGGGGCTGGTGGTGCTGTAGTCAGCGGTTTTGAAGTGCGACGGCGCGAAGGGGCTGACGCGGACAACGTCACCGATGACGATCACTGCAGGATTGGCGACGCCGGCGGCTTCGGCCTGGTCGGCGATGGAGCCGAGGGTGCCGATGGTGACGCGCTGGTCCGGCAGGTAGCCGTTTTCCACAATACCAACTGGTGTGTCCTCGGGCAGACCGGCTCTGCCGAGGGCGGACGCGGATTCGCGCAGCTGGCCCACGCCCATGAGGAGCACCACGGTGTGGTCGGCGCGGACCGGGACCTCGGACAGTTCCTCGTGGCCGGTGACAACGCTGAAGCCCTTGGCCAGGCCCCGGTGCGTGACCGGGATGCCGGCGGCGGCGGGAACGGAGATCGCGGAGGTCACGCCGGAAACCACTTCAACTTCGACGCCGTGCCTGCGGCAGTATTCTGCTTCCTCGCCGCCGCGGCCCAGGACATAGGGGTCGCCGCCCTTGAGGCGCACCACGCGGTGGCCCTGAAGTGCCTCTTCGACGAGGATCCGGTTTATGTCGGCCTGCGGCACGGGGTGGTGACCGGGGGTCTTGCCCACCTCAATGACGCGGACGTCCGGGGCAAGCTCGTTGAGCAGTTCACGGGGGCCGAGGCGGTCGGCGACGACGACGTCAGCCTGCCCGAGCAGCCGGCGGCCGCGGACGGTGATAAGGCCGCTGTCGCCGGGGCCGCCACCGACAAGGGCGACCGATCCCCGGTGTGCCCGGCGGCGGCGCAGCGGCAGGTCACCGGATTCCAGCGCGGTGGCGACGGCGTCACGCAGGGCCATGGCACGGCGCGGGTCTCCCCCCGCGTTGACGGCGATCTTGACGTCGTCCACTTCGGCGACGGCGGGTGTCCAGGCGGCTGAAGATTCGTGGTCGGAGGCGTTGACGCACCAGACGCGCTGCGCCTCGGCGTCGGAAGCTACAAGCGTGTCGACGGCGGGATCGCCGGTGGCGGTCTGGACGAACCAGACGCCGTCGACGTCTTCGGAGCGGTAGGCGCGGGGCTCCCAGGTGAGAAGGCCGGCGTCAGCGAGTTCGCGGAGCGCGGCGATGGCCTCGGGGGCAACCACGGTGACGCGGGCACCGGCGTCGAGCAGGCCCTTCGCGCGGCGCGCAGCAACGCGTCCGCCGCCCACCACCAGTACGGGGCGGCCGAGGAGGCGCAGCGCCGTGGGGTAAATGTCCTGAATTGCCATGAATCAACGGTAGGGCTGTGTTACGGGCCCGACCAACGGCACGGAAACACCAGTTCACGCAAGGTAACGCTGCGTCACATTGCGACTGTTTGCTGGACGAACGCCGTCGTGGGGCACTTTGGCGGCCAGATCAGCCTGAACCCACCCAAACACGGGGTGTTCCGCGTCAATGTGCCCCAGTTTGGTCGCGGAGAAGGCGTCACCGGGCCAATGGACAGCAGAAAGCCCGACGGCGGGAGTCGCCGTCGGGCTTTCGGGTTCACACTGCGGAGGTGCTTAGCGGGTGCTGCCTGCCAGGAGGCCGCGGCGCTGGAGCAGGCGCTTCTCGATCGGCGCGAACACCAGCAGCTCGATCAGGATGCCCACGGCCAGGATCAGGAGGATCGCGGACATCACGATGGTCATGTCGGCGAGGTCGCGGCCCTGGTTCAGCATAGAGCCGAGGCCGAAGCCGATGGTGCCGCCCACCGCGATGATTTCCGCGGCCATGAGCGAGCGCCAGGAGAAGGCCCAGCCCTGCTTGAGGCCGCTGAGGTAGCCGGGAAGTGCCGCGGGGAGGATGATCTGCACGGCCATCTGCAGCCGGGACGCGCCCAGGACAGTGCCCACGCTGCGGTATTGAGGCGGGATCTGGTCAACGCCGGAGATCAGGCCGTTGATGATGGACGGGATGGCGCCCATGAACACCACGAAGTACACCGTGGCGTCGGTGAGGCCGAACCAGATGATGGCGGCCGGTACCCAGGCCACTGACGGCAGAACCTGCAGGCCGGAAATCAGCGGCCCGAACGCCCTGCGCAGCGGCGCCACCTGGGCCAGGAGCAGCCCGACGGGTGTGGCGATCGCAACGCTGATCAGGAACCCCAGGAGGCCACGCTGCAGCGATGTCCAGACGGCCTCCTGCAGCGACCCCTCAGCCCACAGCGTGGCGAACTGCTCCAGCACGTCCATGGGGCCGGGCACCTGGTCGCGGCGCTTGAGGCCCAGCGAGACGTAGAACTGCCAGATGATGATCAACACCACGACGGCGGCGATCGGCAGCAGGATCCGGCTCCAGTCGATCCGGGCCTTGCGGACCGCATCCGACTGCAGCGAGTCCAGCCCGGATTCGAGTTCGCGCAGGTCCGCCGAGCCAGTGGAAGACCGGGTCAACGCGGCGTGCACCTTCTCAACGGTGGAGGACGCAGCGACGGCTGAGCTCTTGGTTTCGGCAGGCTCAGCCAGCGGGGACTCAGTCTCAACTAGCGGGGTTTCGGTCGCCTCGGGCGTCTCGGCCACGGGAGATGAGTTACTTGGCATGGCGGCGGATCTCCTCTCGCAGCCGGGCGGTGATGACCCCGGTCAGCTGTCCGGCAAGACCGGCGTCGGTACGATGTTCTTCGGTGACTTCCCATTCCTGCACCACGCGGCCGGGCCGGGAGGACAGCAGCAGGACGCGCTGGCCCAGGCGGACCGCCTCACGGACGTTGTGGGTCACAAAGACGATGGTGCGTCCGGTTTCCTTCCAGATGCGCTCAAGTTCGTCGTGCAACAGGTCGCGGGTGATGGCGTCGAGCGCCGCGAACGGCTCATCCATGAGGAGCAGCTGGCGGTCCTGCGCGAGCGAGCGGGCCAGAGCCACGCGCTGGCGCATGCCGCCGGACAGCTCGTGCGGACGCCGGTCGGCGGCCTCGGCCAGGTGAACCAGTTCCAACAGCTCAGCCGCCTTGACGCGCCGTTCGGCCTTGCCCACACCGCGAAGCTTCAGCGCCAGCTCGATGTTCTCGCGGGCGGTGAGCCACGGAAATAGGGCAGAGTCCTGGAACATGAAGGCGGCGCCGTCGCTGGGCACCTCAAGGGCGCCCGACGTCGGGAGCTCCAGTCCCGCCATGATGTTCAGCAAGGTGGACTTGCCACAGCCGGACGCACCGAGGAGTGCGACGAACTCGCCTCTGCCGATTGTGGCGTTGACGTCGTCCAGCACCGGGGCGCCTTCGCCGAAGCGCTTGCCCAGGTTCTCCAGTACGACTGGCATGGTTCCGTCCTTTGTTCGTGGTGCGTTAAATGCAGCGGCGCAGATGCGCGGCGGGGCTAATCCTGGCCCAGCCCTGCAGCTGTGATTTTTTCCGTGGCCACTGAATTCAGCGCCCGGAGATCGAAGAGGCCGTTGAGGTCGGCCTGCTTGGTGGTGCCGGCATCGACGCCGTCCTGCAGCAGCTTCTTGTACGTTCCCGCCAGCGGGTCCACCGTAAACACGATGTTCTTCAGCGAGCGGTCAATGACGTTCTGCGCCAGCGCCTTGCCGGCGTCCTGTTTGAGGGCGGCATTGACGACGGCGGCCTTCTCGGCGGAGGGGGTGTCGTTGAGCCACTTCACGGCCTGGACGTGGCCCTTAAGCAACGCCTCCACGGTCTGCGGGTGCTCTGCGGCGAACTTCTTGTTCACGATGAGGATAGTGGTGGGGAACTCGCCCGGCTTGCCGGTCAGCGACCCGTCCCACAGGTCCTTCTCATCCACCAGGACCTTCGCCCCGGCCTGGAGCACCAGACGGGAGGCCCACGGCTCAGGCACCCACGCGCCGTCGAGCTTGCCGTCCTGGAACAGCTTCAGGGTCTGCGCGTTCTCGGTGGGATTGATCGCAACGTCCCCGCCGCCGTCGGGAGTCGTCTTGTAGCCCTGCTTACCCAGCCAGGCGCGCAGCGCCACGTCCTGGGTGCCGCCCAGCTGCGGGGAGGCCAGGGTCTTGCCCTTGAGGTCAGCGGCGGTCTTGATCTCCGGCTTGACCACCAGCTGGGCGCCCCCGGAGGCTGCCCCGGCGATGATGCTGACGGACTCGCCCTTGCTCTTGACGAAAGAATTGATGGCCGGATTCGGGCCGATGTAGGTGGCATCGATAGCGCCTGCGTTCAGCGCCTCGATCGCGGCCGGGCCGGCGTTAAACACCTGAGTGCTGAGCTTGGTGTCGCCCAGGTTCTTGGCAATGAGGCCTTGTTTGACTCCGACGAGTGCCGGGGCGTGAGTGATGTTTCCGAAGTAGCCCAGCTTTAGCTCGGCCGCCGGGCTTGTGGGAGCGTTGGGGGCGGCCGAAGCATTGGAATCCCGGGCCACTGCCGACGCAACAACCGCTCCAACACTGATCAGCAGGACCAGGCCTACGGCCAGCGCCACTTCCAAGGCGCGGCGGCGCTTGGGCGTCTGGCTTTCGCCGGCCACAATGCGGGTCATGCCCGGCCTGGAAGTACTCATGGATTCACCATAGGGATTGGCGTAAACACGGTTCAACGGCGCGGAAACCGGGGGTCACGCACGTTCATGCAACGTCACATTCAGCCACATAAATGCGCCTGTGCGCGGGCCTTAACATTTCAGGGGCTAATCCCCCTTGACATTGACGAGCTGGCGCAGCCGGTGCCGTACCTTCACGAGGTCAGCGGCGTCGTGCATGACCTGGTCGATGGGCTTGTAGGCGGCCGGGATCTCGTCGATAAACGCCTCGGTGGCCCGGAACTCGATGCCGTGCATGGCCTCCTTGAGCTGGGCGAGCGAGAACGCCTTGCGCGCCGCATTACGCGAATACTCCCGGCCTGCCCCGTGCGGTGAGGAGTTCAGGGAGGCGGCATTGCCGAGCCCCTCCACGACGTAGGACGCCGTCCCCATGGAGCCAGGGATCAGGCCGGGGTCACCTGCTTCGGCCTTGATGGCCCCTTTGCGCGACACCCAGACCGACTTTCCGTAATGCGTTTCCTGCTGGGTGAAGTTGTGGTGGCAGTTGATCCGCTCCGTCTCCTTAACTGTTCCGCCGACCCAGTCACTGAACTGCCGGATGACGCGGTCCATCATCTCCTCGCGGTTCAGCAGGGCGAAGTGCTGGGCCCAGCGCAGCTCCTTGATGTACCGCGTGAACTCCTTCGTGCCCTCCTCCAGGTACGCGAGGTCCGGGTCCTCCAGGGTGATGCGCTTGTCCCTTGCGACTCCCTGCGCCACCCTGATGTGGTGCTGGGCAATCTTGTTGCCGATGCCGCGTGAGCCGGAGTGCAGGAACAGCCAGACGGCGTCCGTCTCGTCGGTGCACACCTCAATGAAGTGGTTGCCGGAGCCGAGCGAGCCGAGCTGCAGGTCCCATTTCGCCACATACTGCCCCGGGTTGAACCCGGCCTTTTCGGCCCGCCGGTGCAGCTCCGCGACTCGCGGCTCCGCGGTGGCCGTCACCTTGCGGTTGTTGTGGCCCGCGGACAACGGAACGGCGCGCTCGATGTTCTCGCGCAGCGGCTTCCGGTCCCGCGGCAGTTCTTTGAGGGTGTACTGCGTCCGCACTGCGATCATTCCGCAGCCGATGTCCACCCCGACGGCGGCCGGAATGATTGCCCCGAGCGTCGGGATGACGGACCCCACCGTTGCGCCCTTGCCCAGGTGCGCGTCCGGCATCAGTGCCAGATGCGGGTAGATGAAGGGCAGGCGGGAGGTGGTCAGTGCCTGCTCGCGGGTCTTGTCGTCCAGGATCGATGCCCAGTTGATGAGCCTGCTGGTGATGGATTCCATGCTTCGCCTCCCCTGGCCAGGCCGCATTGACCCGACCGCTGAACGACAGGCAGCAACTATTGCCCACCGGCAAGCCAGCGTCAAGGGAAGCTGGCACAGGGCTAGGGCTTGACCGGCCCTCGGGCAGAGCCGGTCAGGAGGCTCAGGGCCGGTCGTGGGCGTTGGCGCGCGCAAACTACGGCAGTGCGCGGACTGAGCTTCGGGCCCAAGCGTCGGGTCGTCGCGATCGCGGGGCTGTCCATGGTGTCGATGACCTACAGGAGGACGCACCAGGACATGCAGGACTTTGAGTCGTTCCTCGAAACCGGTTCCTGGAGTAGCCCGCGCCAAACCGGCCCTAGCCCGCTTGACTGCCCTCGGGCAGGGCCGGTCATGAGGCGCAGGGCCGGTCGTGCGGCTCAGTGAGTGTCAGACCCCCATGCCAGAGTCAAGCCCGCAAGTCCGGACAAATAACTACCCTGGGAGATTGTGCAGATGTATATATGCGATTGGGGACGGACGCCGCCTGAGGACTACGAGTTTTGCGGATGCGGACGGGCGACAGGAACGACGGCAAACGCGCAGATCCAAGCATCGGAGTCGACACGGCAGGGGAACAATAGCGGTGGAGTTCAAGCCGGTCGTGATGTCACTGCTCATCAAATAATCATTGGTAATGAGTCCTCGGACCCCTACACATACCGGATGGAGATTTCACGATCTTCCCAGAAGCGGAGCATTCTTCCCGATAATTGGGTGGCCGCTGCGGCAGGCTTCTGCACAGTTGCTTCCTTCGTCATGATGCTGACCTCCAATCTCAAGACTGTAGGCAGTGGATACTTTGCGCTTCTCGGCCTGTCCGGCGCAGTTGGTCTCTCGGTTCTGGCGTCATCGCTGTACTTGCGTTTCGGACTGAAGCCCGGAGACTCCATCATGAAGCCCTTCGGAAACCCGAGATCTGTATACGAAAAATTGGAAGACGGCAGTGTCTGTACGGCACGGTTCGTCGCTGCCTGTCCTTGGTGCACGTCTAACGGGCAGACCGGAAATATGGTCCCGCGGACGAGGAACAACTCAAACCATTGGGTTTGCCGACGTAATCCAGTCCAGCACACGTTGGGCTTTGATCCCGTAACCATCGGATTAGGGTGCTCCATCGCAGCCAGCGTAGATGGTTTGGGGCACTCGCAACCGGCTTGACCGGCCCTCATCCGCTTGACCGGCCTCGGGCAGGGCCGGTCATGAGGCTCAGGGCCGGTCGTGCAACAAGACGCGGACACGACGAGGGCCCCGATCCGGATGAACTCCGAATCAGGGCCCCTGCACAGCGAAAGCGATCAGATCGAGTAGCGCTCGTCCTCGTGGTCGCCCGGGTGGTCCTTGACCAGGCCGGCGGCGAGGGTGTTTCCGTCGAGCGGGTCGATCACCAGGAACGCGCCCGTGCGGCGGTGGTGCAGGTAGTTCTCGAGCGGCAGCGGGGCGGCGAGCCGGAGCTGCGCGTGGCCGATGTCGTTGAGCTCCAGGCTGGAGGCACCTTCGAGGTTGAACGTGGCCAGGTCCAGCTTGCCGCTGACGCTGCGGACCAGGGCCTGCACGGTGCGGGTGCCGTGCTTGACCAGAACCTTGGCGCCCTCGCGGAGCGGCTTCGGGGACAGCCAGCACAGCTGGGCGTACAGGTCGGCGGTGCTTTCGCGGACAGTGCCGGCAGCGGCGATGGTGTCACCGCGGGCGACGTCGAACTCGTCCGCCAGGCGGATCGCCACGGACTGCGGGGCCACGGCTTCTTCCAGTGAAGCGCCGGCGAAGTCGATGCCCGTCACCGTGGTGGTGCGCGGGGCCTGGCCGGGGGTCAGCACGCTGACCTTGTCCCCCACCTTCACGGAGCCCTCGGTGATCTGCCCGGCGTAGGCGCGGTAGTCGCGGTATTTCTCGACGTCGAGCCCGCCGGCCACGGCGTCCGGTGCCAGCGCGCCCTGCGGCCGGATGACCAGCTGCACGGGGAAGCGGAAGCTCTCCAGGTGGCTTTCGAGTTCATCGGCGGCGGGCAGCGTTTCGAGCACCTCGAGCAGCGCGGGCCCGGTGTACCAGGGGGTGCGCTCCGAGCGCTCCACCACGTTGTCGCCGTCGAGCGCGGAAACGGGGACCACCAGCAGATCCGTGATGCCGTCGGACCCGAGGCCCAGCTCACGGCCAACCTTCTGAACGTCGGCCTCAATCTCGCGGAACACGGACTCGCTGAAGTCCACGAGGTCGATCTTGTTCACGGCCACGATCACGTGCGCCACGCGCAGCAACTGCAGCACGGACAGGTGCCGGCGGGTCTGCTCCAGGACACCCTTGCGGGCGTCAATGAGTACGACGACGGCATCCGCGGTGGACGCGCCGGTCACCGTGTTCTTGGTGTACTGCACGTGCCCGGGGCAGTCCGCGAGGATGAAGCTGCGGCGGTCCGTGGCGAAGTAGCGGTAGGCGACGTCGATGGTGATGCCCTGCTCGCGCTCGGCACGCAGGCCGTCGGTCAGCAGCGCAAGGTCGATGCCGCCGGCTGAACCGCCGAAGCCGCGGTCCGCGGACGTGCGGGCAACGGCGTCGAGCTGGTCGGCAAGGATCGCCTTGGAGTCGTGCAGGAGGCGGCCCACCAGAGTGGACTTCCCGTCGTCGACCGATCCTGCAGTGGCGAAGCGGAACAGCGAGGCGGACGCGA
The DNA here is from genome assembly GCF_044054585.1 of Arthrobacter sp. UC242_113. Classification (NCBI taxonomy): domain Bacteria; kingdom Bacillati; phylum Actinomycetota; class Actinomycetes; order Micrococcales; family Micrococcaceae; genus Arthrobacter; species Arthrobacter sp. UC242_113. The sequence goes on from NZ_CP171968.1 coordinate 2,557,390, forward strand.
GGGGGGCCTCGTCCAGGAGCGCCGCGGCGCGGGCGGTGTCAATGTCGGTAGTCATTAGAAGTAGCCGTCCTTCTTGCGGTCTTCCATGGCAGCCTCGGAGATGCGGTCATCCGCACGGGTGGCGCCACGTTCAGTGATGGTGGAGGCGGCAACTTCGATCACGACGTCGCGCACGGTGGCGGCAGCCGATTCGACGGCGCCAGTGCAGGACATGTCACCGACGGTCCGGTAGCGGACGGTCTTGGTGATGACTTCCTCATGCGGCAGTGGCTGGGACACCTCGCCCACTGCGCGCCACATGCCGTCGCGGGCGAAGACCTCGCGGTCGTGGGCGTAGTACAGGCCCGGAAGTTCGATGTTTTCGCGCTCGATGTAGCGCCACACGTCCAGCTCGGTCCAGTTGCTGATGGGGAACGCACGGACGTGCTGGCCCACGGTGTGGCGGCCGTTGTACAGGTTCCACAGCTCTGGGCGCTGGTTGCGCGGGTCCCACTGCCCAAACTCGTCGCGCAGGCTCAGGATGCGCTCCTTGGCGCGGGCCTTGTCCTCGTCGCGGCGGCCGCCGCCGAAGACGGCGTCGAACTTGTTGGACTGGATGGCGTCCAGCAGCGGGACGGTCTGCAGCGGGTTGCGGGTGCCGTCGGCACGCTCGGCCAGCTCGCCGCGGTCGATGAACTCCTGCACGGAGCCGACGACGAGCTTCAGCCCCAGCCGCTCAACGGTCCGGTCGCGGAAGTCGATGACCTCGGGGAAGTTGTGGCCGGTGTCCACGTGCAGCACGGGGAAGGGGACCTTGCCCGGCCAGAACGCCTTGGTGGCCAGGTGCAGCATGACTACGGAGTCCTTACCGCCGGAGAACAGCAGGGCCGGCTTCTCGAACTCGGCGACAACCTCGCGGATGATGTGGATCGCTTCGGATTCGAGGGTGTCCAGGCTGGAGAGGCGCGTGGATTCAGCGGCGTCGGTCACCAGGGTGGGCTCCTCAGTAATGAAAGTGCTCATACGTGTAGTCCGCATTCTGTCTTGTTGGTTCCTGCCCAGCGGCCGGCGCGGGGGTCCTCGCCGGCGGCCACCTTGCGGGTGCAGGGCTGGCAACCGATGGACGGGTAGCCCTGGGACAGGAGCGGGTTGACGGGCAGGAGGTTGTCGTCGGAGTACTGGACCAGCTGGTCGAACGTCCATGCGGCCATCGGGTTGACCTTGACCAGGCCATTGGCTTCGTCCCAGGTCACCAGCGGCGTGTTGGTGCGGGTGGGGGCCTCGTCGCGGCGGACGCCGGTGAACCAGAGTTCGTAGCCGGCGAGGGTGCGGCGCAGCGGGGCCACCTTGCGGAGGGCGCAGCACTGGGCGGCGTCGCGGGCGAACAGGTCCTTGCCCAGGAGCCGGTCCTGCTGCTCCACGGTGTTCTCCGGGAGTACCTCAACCACGTTGACGCGGAGGTTTGCGGCCACCTCGTCGCGCGTGGCGTAGGTTTCCGGGAAGTGGTAGCCGGTCTCCAGAAACAGGACGTCGACGCCGGGAAGCTGGTCGGCGACCAGTGCCGGCAGGACGGCGTCGGCCATAGAGCAGGCGACGGCAACGGCGGGCATGTCGAAGTTGCGCTCCACCCAGGCGATGACGTCGCGGGCCGGGGCGTCCCAGCCGAGCTCGGCGGCGCCGGCTTCGGCGAGGGCCTTCAGCTCCTCATGGGAGCGGAGTCCGGTGGCCGGGGTTTCGACGGGCTCAACCACGGGGTCGATTCCCAATGCGTGCTTGCTCACTGGAGTGCCTCCTCGTCAGCTGCGTGGGCCCACTCCGCGAAGGTCTGGCCCTCGGCGCGGTCGGCGACGAACTTGCGGACAACCCGTTCGACATAGTCGGGCAGGTCGGCGACGTAGACCTTCAGGCCGCGGACGGTGCGTCCCAGGCCGGCCTCGTCGCGTTCAACGGAAGCCAGCCCGCCGCCCAGGTGGACCTGGAAACCCGGGGTGGGGTCGCCGTCGGGCGTGGGGAGCATCATGCCCTTGAGCCCGATGTCCGCGGTCTGGATGCGGGCGCAGGAGTTGGGGCAGCCGTTGATGTGCAGCGACAGTGCCTGCGGGAGCTGGCCGCTGTCCGCGAGGTCCGCGAGGCGGCGTTCCAGCTCGGCGACGGCAGTGGCCGCGGTGACCTTGGTTTCAACAATGGCCAGCTTGCAGTATTCGATGCCGGTGCAGGCGATGGTGCCGCGGCGGAACACGGACGGGCGGGCGGACAGGCCCAGGGCGTCCAGCTCGGCCACGAGCGGCTCCACCTCATCCTTGGGAACGTCCAGCACCACGATCTTCTGGTGCGGGGTGGTGCGCAGGCGGTAGGAGCCGCGGGCTTCGAGGGTGTCCGCGAGCTTGACCAGCTGCGCGCCGGAGAGGCGGCCGGCGATGGGGGTGGCGCCGATGAAGAACTTGCCGTCCTTCTGTTCGTGCACGCCCACGTGGTCGCCCGGGGTGGAGGGCTTGGGCGCGGCAGGGCCATCAGCCAGCTTGTAGCCGAGGTATTCGTCCTCAAGGATCTGGCGGAACTTCTCCGGACCCCAGTCGGCCATGAGGAACTTCAGGCGGGCCTTGGTGCGCATGCGGCGGTAGCCGTAGTCACGGAAGATGCTGGTGACGCCGAGCCACACGTCCGCGGCCTGCTCCGGCTTCACGAAGGCGCCGAGGCGCTTGCCGAGCATCGGGTTGGTGGAGAGGGCGCCGCCGGCCCAGAGGTCGTAGCCGATGCCGAGCTCGGGGTGCTTGACGCCAACGAGGGCGAAGTCGTTGATCTCGTGCACCACGTCCTGGCTGGGGTGGCCGGTGATGGCGGTCTTGTACTTGCGCGGGAGGTTGGACAGCAGCGGGTTGCCGATGAACCGCTCGCCCAGCTCTTCGATGAGCGGGGTGGGGTCGATGATCTCGTCCTTGGCGATGCCGGCCACGGGTGAGCCCAGGATGACGCGGGGAACGTCGCCGCAGGCCTCGGTGGTGGAGAGGCCGTTGCTCTCGAGGCGGCGCCAGATCTCGGGGATGTCCTCCACGCGGATCCAGTGCAGCTGGATGTTCTGGCGGTCCGTGAGGTCCGCGGAATCGCGGGCGAAGTCCACGGAAATCTGGCCGATGACGCGCAGCTGCTCGGTGGTCAGCGCACCGCCGTCGATCCGGACGCGGAGCATGAAGTACTTGTCCTCGAGCTCGTGCGGCTCCAGCGTGGCGGTCTTGCCGCCGTCGATCCCGGGCTTGCGCTGCGTGTACAGGCCCCACCAGCGGAAGCGGCCGTGCAGGTCCTGGCCGGGGATGGCGTCGAAGCCTTCCTTGGCGTAGATGGACTCGATACGCTCGCGGACGTTGAGGCCGTCGTCTTCCTGCTTCCAGGTTTCGTTGGCGTTCAGCGGGGTGGTTCCGTCCACCTTCCACTGGCCGTGAGGCTTGGCGGCGGGTCGGGAGGCACGGGCCGGGCGCGCGGGCTTGTCCGTGGCCGCTCCGGCTACAGCTGTATCAGTCATGCATCGACTGTAGGGCCGCCCCGAAACACGTCACAAAGGCCCGGAAATGCTAAGTCACCTAAGGAAACATTTCGTCATGACTCGCCGGGAGGCCTTGAACGGCGCGGCCGGCTGTGCTTTCCGGGGCTGTGCTTCTCGATGCTTTTCAGGACCTGACGGCGTGGGCCGCCAGCGCGGCGTCGTACCGTTCCAGCGCGATCTCCGCGAGCACCGGCGAGGGCAGCAGCGGCTCGGTCACGAGGTCCGCTCCGGCCTTGGCGAGCTGATCGTGGAAGAAGCCCGGCGCCAAAAGGTACGAGGCCACCAGCACGCGCCCGCCAACGCTCACGCCCCCGGCCGACTCCCCCGCCCCGGCGCCGCCCGCGGCTTCCTCACGGAGCATGGCCACGGCTTCGGGCACCGAAGGCTTGGCCGAGGCACCGTACGCGGGGACGATCCGGTTGGAGCGCAGAGCCCTCAGCTGGTCAGCCAGTTCCTCGACGCTGACCGCCGCGTTCGGGTTGGACGAGCCCGCGGCGGCGAGCACGATCGCGTCGTTGTCCGTAACCCCGGCCTCCCGCAGCCGCTGGTCCAGCAGGGCGGCGAGGCGGGGGTCGGGTCCCAGCGGCGCCGCGGCCGCCGTGCCCGGCCGGCTCTTAACGGCCTTCGCGATGTCCACCTTCACGTGGTATCCCACGCTGAGCAGCAAGGGAACGACGACGGCGGACGGGCCGGCGGTGCCAGGCCCGCCGGCGGCAGCACCGCCGTCGGCCGTTGCAACGGAGCCGGGGTCCGCGGGGAGCCCGGCCACGACGTCCACCAGATCGGGCTGCTGGACGTCCACGTAGGCTTCGCGGACGTCGAGCCCCGGACGCAGCGCGGCGATGGCGTCGCGGAGGGCGTTGACCTCGGCGGCTCCTTGCGCGTTGGAGGTCCCATGGGCACAGGCGATCAGGATCGGGCTATTCATAGGGGCTAGCGTAACGTTGGAGCTGCACTGTCCGCCCCTTGAAATATGCCGGGACGCTCCATGACATTCTCTTTTGACATCGCCCTGGCATGGCTGGACCTGGCCGGCATCTTCTTTTTCGCGGTGTCCGGATCGCTGCTGGCCGCGCGGAAGCAGTTCGACCTACTCGGATCTCTCCTGCTCGCCTCCCTGGTCTCGCTCGGCGGCGGCGTAATCCGCGACATCATCCTGAACGCCGGCCCGCCCGCCGCGTTCAGCAACCCGGCCTACCTGGTGCCGCCGTTGCTGGCCACCGGGCTGGTGTACTTCCTGTTCTCCAGCGTGCAGCGCTACACCTCACTCCTCACCCTGTTCGACGCCGCGGGGCTGGCCCTGTTCTGCATCACGGGGACGCTCAAGGCGCTGTCCTTTGGAATGAACCCCGTCGCCGCCGTGCTGCTCGGGGTCACGACGGCGGTGGGCGGCGGCCTGCTGCGGGACATCACCGCCAACGTGGTGCCCCAGCTGTTCGACGCCCGGGATCTTTACGCGCTGCCTGCCTTCCTGGGCTCCGGACTTACCACAGTCCTCTGGCTGCTGGGTGCGTTCAACGCCCTCTCCGCAGTGACCGTGGCGGCCTTGGTCTTCGCGTTCCGGGTGGTCGCCTGGCGCCGGTCATGGCGCATCCCGCTGGCTGTGCGCGGGTGGCACCGGCTGGGCTTGGAACCCGGCAATTCGAGGGGCCGGGATTAGCTAGGATAAGAGCCATGACTGACATGTTCCTCGAGAAGTTCCGTGCGCTTGTTCCGAAGTATCTCGAAGACGAATGGCAGGAAGAGGACGGGCTGTCCGCCGAGGAACTGGACGCAGAGCTCGCCGATCACAAGTTCACCATCCCCCTGGTGCTGCGCGAGTTCTACCTGGCACTCGGCGGGTGTGAGGACCTCATGGAGGCATACCACTACTTCTGGGACCCCGAGGAACTCGAGGTGGACGACGAAGGCTTCCTTATGTTCCTTGAGGACGAGGAAGAAAACTTCACCTGGGGCTTCCGCACCGGCGACCTGAGCGTCCCGGACCCCATCGTCTACCGCCGGAACAACGCCCGCGGCCAGTGGAAGAGCGAGGAAGGCACCTTCTCGGAGTTCGTCTTCGACATGTTCGACTGGGCCTTCAACGACGAGGATTAGTTTTTCCGGCGCCGTCCTGACCCTGTTTCGTCTCGGCCGGCCGCGACTCGCCGCTTTCCTCGGCGTGTCGTGGTGCCCGCGGGGGCAAAGTAGGTCAGGACGGCGTCACTGAGGAGCAAACCTGCCAAGTGTTCGCAGACGGAGCACCGCCAGGACCTCTTCCACCATGGCCTCGGGGTGATAGACCACGTCGTCGTAGTAATAGCGCAGTGTAAGGAAGCCCCCGCGCATGCCGGCGTTGTTTCTCCGGTGGTCCTTCTTGACCTGCCGGGGTTCAAAGTGCGTGGACCCGTCCAACTCCACCACCAGGCATTCCTCAACCAGGCAGTCAACCTCGCCCACCCCAGGCAGGGGAACATGCATGCGGACCGTGAGTCCGGCCCGGACAAAGTGGGTATGGGCGAGGACCTCCAGCACGGAATCTGCCCGCGGTATCAGCAGACCCAGCACCGCGCGGGCGCGCCCATTCCTGTTCCCGATGAGTTTGCTCCTCAGGAAGTCGGCGGACGTTTCGCCCCGGCCGGTGGCTGACTGCACCAGCGCGAGCGCTTCAAGCTCCGGCAGGCACTTGAGTGCGTGCAGGAGCACGTCGGCCAGGCCCGCCACCGGATAGCCCGGTTCGGATGCGTGCACACATGGAGCGTGGTCTATCACGCCGGCCTTGGGCACCCCGTTGCCGCAACTCAGGTGCACTTCCCGCGGGGGATGCAGGGCCCACAGGCTGTAGAAGCGGGCCGCCGACACGCACGTTAGCCGGCCATTCGCCTTGAAGGCTGCCAGGACGCCGTCGTCCGCTGTGTGCAGCGCGTAAACTCCCCGCATCGGCCGGTACAACCGGCCGGAATCGACGGCGGCTTCGAGAGCGGGACGGCGAAACCCAGCGCGAAACAGGTCACCCCTTTTGGCCGCTCCCCCACGGCGAACCAGATATTTCTCAAGGTCCATCGCTCCACTGTCCGCGCGACTAGGGGCTGCTGGGGAGCAGCGGGTTTGCCTATGTGCACAAAACAGACGCGATCCGTCGTGACCCGGTTTCACGCCCAGCTCCCCAGAACGCGCCATGCCAACCGTGTTGTCTTCACTGCGGGCGGCCAAACAGGGTGACGACGGCGCGGCCCGAAAGGAGTGGCCTGTGTGACACGCGGCTTAACAAAGGATTTGGAAGATGTGACAAACCTGTCATAAAGTATTTCTCGGATCCACTGAATGCCTCCGGTGGATCTGATGCGAACGGAGAGACGGCCCCGGTTCCGCGCAGCGTTTGACTCGTAACGCTGCAGGGAAACGGGGCCGTTCCGTTTAGCGATTAGCCAGAGGGGCCCGGCACCTCACGGATACCGGGCCCAAAACTATGGCCTGGCTAGCTGGCGCGGTCCACCACAGCGTGCGCGAAGCTGGTCAGCGAGGCCTTCACAACGCCCTCGGGCAGCGGGGCCAGCGCGGCGATGGCCTCAGCCGACCACGCACGGGCCACCACCCAGGATTCCGCCGTGACGGGGTGCTCGCGCAGCCCGGCGACGGCTTCGGCGAGGGCCTCATCCGAGGAGAGGTCGCCGTCGATCAGCTTGAGAAGTTCGACGGCGGACTGGTCACCGTCCGCCGCGGCTTTGCGGAGCAGCAGCACAGGTAGGGTGGGAACGCCTTCGCGCAGGTCCGTGCCCGGGGATTTGCCGGACTTGACCTTGACACCCGTGACGTCGATGACGTCGTCGGCGAGCTGGAAGGCTACGCCCACCTTCTCGCCGTACTCCACCAGGACGTTCTCGTAGGCCTCGTCGGCGCCCGAGAAGATGGCACCGAACTGGCCGGAGGCCGCCACCAGCGAGCCGGTCTTGTCCGCGATCACGGACAGGTAGTGCTCCACCGGGTCCTCGTCCGGGCGCGGCCCGACGGTTTCGTGCAGCTGGCCCAGGCACAGCCGCTCGAAGGTCCGGGCCTGGATGCCGAGCGCGCGGCCGCCCAGCTCGGACACGAGGATGGACGCGCGGGCGAAGATCAGGTCACCAGTGAGGACGGCCACTGAGTTGCCCCAGACCTCGTGGGCCGTGGGCGCACCGCGGCGGAAGGGCGCGGAGTCCATAACGTCGTCGTGGTACAGCGTGGCCAGGTGAGTCAGCTCAACCACGACGGCGGCCTGCACCACGGAGGGCAGCGACGCGTCACCCAGGTGGGCGCAGAGCAGGGTCAGCAGGGGGCGGATGCGCTTGCCGCCGGCCTCCACGAGGTGACGCGACGTTGCGTCAGCCAGGGGGTCGGAGTTGGCGATCGCTTCGCGGAGTTTCTTCTCCACCCGGGCCAGGTTGGTGGTGAGGGCAGGACCCAGGTCGGGGTCTTCCGCGATGGCCGCGAAGCCTGCCGGCAGCTGCAGTCCGGTGGCGATGGCAGTGGTGTTGAGGCTGGGTTCGGAGTCCGGCAGGCCATGCCCGGCGTGCGTCCAGCTGTGGTTCGCGGAGTTGGTCACGGGTTAACCCTAACTTTTTGTTGCGGAAACCGCTGATTTGGAGCCGGAGGGGGCAAGGGCGGACGAGTTGGAAGTGGCCGGGACCAGCAGTTCGAGGAGGCGGATCACGCGGTCTTCGAAGCCCTTGGCCGACGGGTCGGTCAGGTTGGCCAGCAGCCGGACCACGAAGCGCATCAGCACGGGAATGGGCATCCCCGTCCGCAGCGCGAGCTTCATGACAGCGGGCTTGCCGATCAGCGCTGCGAAGGCTCGCCCCAGCGTGAAGTGGGATCCCCACTGTTCCCGCACATAGTCCGCGTACCCCGTGAGCCGCGTGTCGGCGTCGGACGTATTCCAACCCCCTGAAGCGGCACGGGAGCTGGCGTCAATGATGAACTCGGCCGCGAAGCGGGCAGACTCCATGGCGTAGGAGATGCCCTCGCCGTTGAACGGGGACACCATACCGCCGGCGTCGCCGAGGAGCAGCAGGCCGGGCGAGTAGTGCGGGGTGCGGTTGAAGCCCATGGGCAGGGCGGCGCCACGGATCTCCCCCACCTGGTTCTCCGGGGTGAAGCCCCATTCGGAGGGCATGCCGGCGGTCCATTCGCGGAGCACCTGCTTGTAGTCCAGCTTGCCGAATTCCTTGGACGAGTTGAGGATGCCCAGGCCTACGTTGGACGTGCCGTCGCCGACGCCGAACACCCAGCCGTATCCGGGCAGGAGTTTACCGTCGCGGCCGGGAAGTTCCAGCCAGCCTTCCATCCAGTCGTCGTCGTGCCGCGGCGATGTGAAATAGGTGCGGACGGCGACGCCCAGGGGCCGGTCATCACGCTTCTGGATGCCGAGGGAGACGGCGGTGCGGGTGGAGTTGCCGTCGGCAGCAAGCACGACGTCGGCACTGAAGTCGAGCGTCTCCCCCGTCTTCCGTCCGGTCTCGTCCAGGATCGCTGCGCGCACGCCGGTCACGCGGCCGTCACCGTTGCGGAACGCCTCCGTCACGCTGTGGCGTTCCAGGACAGTGGCGCCGGCGGCCTGCGCGTGCCGGGCGAGTTCCTCGTCGAAGCCCAGGCGGGTGCGGATCAGGCCGTACTGCGGAAAATCGGACACCTCGGGCCACGGCAGTTCAATGCTGCGGCCGCCGGCGAGCAGGCGCAGCCCCTTGTTCTGGCGCCAGCCGTCCTGTTCGGGGTGCGGCAGGCCGAGCTTCTGGATCTCGCGGACAGCGCGCGGAGTGAGCCCGTCGCCGCACACTTTTTCGCGCGGGAAGCTGGTCTTTTCCAGGACCGTGACGTCGATGCCGGCTTTGGCGAGGTAATACGCGGCGGTGGATCCGGCGGGACCCGCGCCAACAATCAGTACTTTCACAGTGTCAGCGGGCGGTCCGCGGGAGGTTGCGGCGCAGCTTGGCCACCGGGCCTGTGTGGGCTGCGATGGCTTCCGCCGAGCCGTTGCCCGTGAGGGGCTTGTGGGCGCGGTGGACGGCAACGATGCCGCCGCTCAGGTTGCGGTAGGTGACATCCTCCCAGCCGGCGTCCTGCAACCACGCGGCGAGGTTGTCCTGGTCGGGCCAGGCGCGGATGGACTCCGCCAGGTAGACGTACGCATCCGGGTTGGAGGACACCTTGGTGGCGATGGCCGGCAGGGCGCGCATGAGGTACTCGGTGTACATGGTGCGCCACAGCGGAACGACGGGCTGGGAGAACTCGGCGATGACCAGCTTGCCGCCCGGTTTGGTCACCCGGAGCATCTCGGCCAGGGCCTTCTTGGGCTCGTTGACGTTGCGTAGGCCGAAGGAGATGGTGCTGGCGTCAAAGGTGTTGTCGGCGAAGGGCAGGTTGGTGGCGTCACCGGCGATGAAGTCGATGTCGGGGCGGCGGCGCTTGCCTACCTTGAGCATGCCGAGGGAGAAATCGCAGGCCACCACGTCTATGCCTGCATCGGCATATGGCTCGCTGGAGGTTCCTGTCCCGGCGGCCAGGTCCAGCACCCGCTGGCCGGCCCGTACATCCATGGCTTCGACCACAACCTTGCGCCAGCGGCGAGTCTGCCCCATCGAGAGGACATCGTTGACGACGTCGTATTTGGGTGCGACGTCGTCAAACATCGTTGCTACTTCGTCCGGACGCTTATCCAAGGATGCTCGGTTCACCATGTCATTGTCTCAAAAGTTCCGCAGGCTCCGTGACACGGCCGCCGCCGGGCGTGGTGGCCCGGCCGATCCGCGGGGAAACGCCCCCAACTTGCTGCGCGGAGTACTGTTGACCCATCATGACCAGCACGCTCCGCACCCTGACAGTCCCTTTGGATGGAGAATCGGCTCCCGAGGGGCTGCCGTCGTATCTGGTCCGCGATGACGTCCTGTGCTGGACCCGCCGCGAAGCCGGTCTGGTTGGCTTCGGTGAGGCTGCGCGGTTCACCGCCACGGGCCCCGAGCGGTTCCTTGAGGCGGACATCTGGTGGCGCCACCTGGTCATTGAGGCAGACATCACCGACCATGTGGAATGCCCCGGCACCGGCCCGGTGGCGTTCGGATCCTTCGCGTTCTCCAAGGCGTCAGACCACGAATCCCGCCTGATCGTGCCGGAGATCGTGGTGGGCGTCCGGGACGGCCGCGCCTGGCTCACCCAGATAACGGCCGACGACGGCGAACTCACCGAGGCGGGCGCGTTCGCCGCACTGAAGGGGTGGCTGGCGCCGGACCCGGGTGCCGCCGTCGTACTTCCGGACCCGGCCGCGGTCCCAAACCAGGCCACTCTGAAGACCGGTTCCCTCAGCGAAGAGGACTGGATGGACGCGGTCACCGCCGGCGTCGCCGAGATCCGCACCGGGAAACTGGAGAAGCTGGTCCTGGCCCGGGACATCGTGGCCACGGTTCCCGAGGGCGTGAACGCCGCCGAGGTGTTGCGTCAGCTGGCCGAACGGTACCGGGAATGCTGGACCTACGGCGTCGACGGGCTCGTGGGCGCCACACCGGAAATGCTCATCCAAGTGGAGGGCCGCACCGCCCAGGCCAGGGTGCTCGCCGGGACACTGGACCGCCGCGACGCCGTCGGCGAGGCCGGGCTGCCGCTTGACTACGCTGAGCGGGTCCTGGCGGGGTCGGAGAAGCAGCGGCACGAGCACGAGATCGCCATCCAGTCGCTGACCACCCAGCTCGCACCTTTCTCCGAGGCCATGAACGCCCACGACGAGCCGTTCATCCTGGAGCTGCCCAACGTGTGGCACCTCGCGTCCGACGTCAAGGCCGAGCTCACCGAGGTGGAGGGCCACGTCCCCACCTGTCTTGCTCTCATCAACGCGCTGCACCCCACCGCCGCCGTATGCGGGACCCCGACGCAGGTTGCGGGGGCTCTGATCCGGGAACTCGAACACATGGACCGGGGCCCGTACGCGGGCCCCGTGGGCTGGCTCGACGCCGCAGGGAACGGGGAGTGGGGCATCGCGCTGCGCGGCGCCGTCATCGAGTCCCCCACTACCGTTCGGCTATATGCCGGGTGCGGAATTGTCGAGGGTTCGCAGCCGGAGGCAGAGCTCGCGGAGACGTGGGCTAAGTTCCGGCCGATGCTGGAGTCGCTAGGGATCAGCAACTGACCTGATCCAGCCATCCGCGCCGTCCTACCGAGGCAGTGTGCGTCCGGGATCCCGGACAGACCTAAGATTAAAGCCCTTGAAAAACGCTGTGGTTTAGTTATCAAATAGTGAAACTTAGTTTTCTGTGATGCACATCTCCTCTTCGGCGTTACACTATGAACCGATTTAGTTCCGCATACCCCTGCAACAAAAGGTAAAGAAATGCAGCTCAAGTCCCGTGCCACGGCCACTTTCAGCGCCAAGGCAGCCGCAATCCTCGCCGTCGGGGCCATCAGCCTCACCGCTTGCGGCGGCGGCGGCTCCACCCCGGCTGCCACCAGCAGCAGCGGCGTGCAGCTGATCAATGCCGGAAAGCTCACCATCTGCTCCGACGTCCCCTACGAGCCCTTCGAATTCCAGAAGGACGGCAAGATCGTGGGCTTCGACATGGACATCGCCGGCGAGCTGGCCAAGGACATGAAGGCTGAAGTCAACGTGGTGGACAGCTCCTTCGAGGCCATCGAGACCGGCACCGCACTCACCGGCTGCGACGTCTCCATCTCCTCCATTTCCATCACGGATACCCGTAAGGCCGTTATGGACTTCTCCGACCCCTACCTGAACGACGACCTGACGCTCGTGGCATCCGAGGCCTCCGGCATCACGAACGTCGAGGGCGCCAAGGGCAAGAAGGTGGGCGTCCAGCAGGCCACCACGGGTGCCAAGTACGCGAAGGACAAGGGCATCGACGCGCAGCAGTTTGAGGACACCGGCCTCCTGGTCCAGGCACTCAAGGCGGGCACCATCGAAGCGGCCCTGGGCAACCAGTCGGTCCTCGGCTACGCCATCAAGGATGACTCCAAGTTCAAGCGTGTCGAGAACTACGCCACGGGGGAAAAGCTCGGTATCGCGGTCAAGAAGGGCAACACCGCCATGCTCGAGCAGGTCAACACGACGCTGAAGCGCCTGACCGACGACGGAAGCCTCAAGAAGTTCGAGACCAGCTGGTTCGGCGAAGCCACCAAGTAACCGGCGCGCCTGACACCTACGCGGCAGGGGCCTCGTCCGGGATCTGTTCAACAGTCCGTGCGGGGCCTCCACTGCGCAAAACGAATGTGAGTACACCATGGCAATGACCGCACGACAGCGGGCCAGAGTAAGCCTGTACGTCCAGGCCGGGATTTTCGTTGTGGCTGTGGCCGCACTGATCCTGGCCACCGACTGGAAGACCCTCACCACCAACGTCTTCAACTTCGGCAAGATCGGCCCGATGTTCCCGGACATCTTCTTCTCAGGCCTGAAAAACACCCTGATCTACACGTTCCTGGGGTTCATCGTGGGCCTGTCCGGGGGCCTGCTGCTGGCCCTCATGAAGCTCTCCAGCTTCCCGTTGTACCGCTGGATCGCCACCGGCTACATTGAATTCTTCCGCGGCATCCCGGCGCTGCTGGTCTTCATCGCTTTCGGCTACGGCGTTCCGCTGGCGTTCGGTGTCCAGTGGAACGTGGCCGTCGTGGTGATGGTGTCGCTGGGCATGGTGGCGGCAGCCTACATCGCCGAGACGCTTCGTGCCGGGCTGCAGGCCGTGCCCAAGGGCCAGACGGAAGCCGCGCGGTCGCTGGGCATGCCGCAGTGGCGGGCCATGGTCACGATCGTCATCCCGCAGGCCTTCAGGATTGTCCTCCCCCCGCTGACCAACGAGGTCATCCTGCTGACCAAGGACTCCTCGCTGATCTACGTTCTGGGCCTCACGGCGGCGCAGTACGAACTCACCAAGTTTGGCCGCGACGGTATCTCCAGCCTCGGCGCGGGACTCACTCCGCTCCTCGTGGCGGGTGCGTTCTACCTCGTGGTCACCATCCCCCTGAGCCTCCTGGCCCGGAAGTTCGAAAGCCGCTCCGCGCGGACCAAGCGTTAGGCAGGGAAGTCATGAACGACGTCGAAATTCACTCCCGCACCCAAAGCGGGCGCGTCCACGCCGCCGGTGTGGCCATCAAGGACCTGCGCAAATCGTACGGCTCCAACGAGGTCCTCAAAGGCATCAGCCTGGACGTCGCACCGGGCGAAGTGGTGTGCCTGATCGGCCCGTCCGGTTCCGGCAAGTCCACCCTGCTGCGGTGCGTCAACCTGTTGGAGCAGCCCAATGAAGGCAGCATCCACGTGGGCGGCTTCGACGCCACGGACGCCGACGTGGACATCGACAAGATGCGCCGCAAGGTGGGCATGGTGTTCCAGCAATTCAACCTGTTTCCGCACCTGAACGCGCTGCGCAACTGCACGATCGCCCAGACCAAGGTGCTGAAGCGCCCCCAGGCCGAAGCAGACAAGATCGCCCATGCCAACCTTGAGCGAGTGGGACTCGGCCACCTTGCCGACCGGTTCCCGGACCAGCTCTCCGGCGGCCAGCAGCAGCGTGTGGCGATCGCCCGCGCGCTGAGCATGGACCCCGAGCTGATGCTCTTCGACGAGCCCACCTCCGCCCTCGACCCTGAGACTGTCGGCGACGTCCTCTCGGTCATGCGAAACCTGGCCAAGGAAGGCATGACCATGCTGGTGGTCACGCACGAGATGGGCTTCGCCCGGGAAGTCGCGGACCGCGTGGTGTTCATGGACGGCGGCGTGGTGGTCGAGGAGGGCGTGGCCGAGCAGGTCATCGGCTCCCCCACCCAAGGACGCACCAAGGAATTCCTCCGCCGCGTGCTGGACCCGACCCACATCGAGATCGCCGAGTAGGTTCTTTCCCACGGGCAATGCCCTGGCGCTGCAGGATTCCCGCAGCTCCAGGGCATTTGCGCGTCAGGACTCAGGGCGCCGGCACGTCAGTTGCCAGCGGCGCGCACCACCACCACGTTAAAGTCCAGGTCAAAGTAGCGGCCCACCCATCCTTTTGCCCCCGTGACACCGAACGAATAGCGGTCCAGGTGGTCCGCCCGGGCCAGCACTTGGATGCGGTCGGGATTTCGGACTTCCCAGGACGAGACCGGCAATTGCACGGGAGTGACAACCCCATGCATGGCCACCGTCCCGACGAGCACAATCCCGCGTTCGTCCTCCCGCACCCCGGTGGAAGCGAACTCGATGTCCGGAAAACTGGCCACGTCCAACAGTCTCGGACCGCGGACATCACCATCCCGCTTCGCATTGTTTGACATAAAGCTTGCTGCGGCGATGGTGGCGGTGGCGCGGCAGTCCGCAAGCAATTCGCCGATCTCCAGCCGCCCGGACGCAATGCTGAATTTGGCGCGCACCTTGCCCAAGCCGAACATGTGCCGGCTGGTGTAGGTGATGCCCGAGCGGACACCGTCGATGCGGTAGGTTCCGGCGCTAGGGATGGAAAGGACTTTTGTCTCTGGCTGGCTGGTCATGGCCGTATTCCTTTGGACTTTTGCCGGTATCCCCCATGCCGGTGAATTGCTGATGTATCATCAAGTCTGGCTGATATCATGCTGATACGTCAACAACTTTTGCTCACCTCGTACGAAAGGACCGCCCGTGCCAAAGCCTCGCTGGTTGAGCAAGGACGAGGAGGAGGCGTGGCTCGCTTACATCCTTTTCAGCCGTCAACTGGCCGCCGGGATGGAGCGGCAGCTGGCCGGGAGCGGTGTCTCCGGCGCTGATTACCAGATGCTCGCTCCGCTCGCTGAAGCCGGAGCCGCAGGCATGCGCCCCCGGGACCTGGGATACAGTGCAGGCTGGGACCGCAGCCGGCTTGCGCACCAGTTGGGACGCATGGAGAAGCGGGGACTTGTCACCCGCGAGCCGGCTGCCGACGATGGGCGCGGCACGCTGGTCCGACTCACCGAGGCCGGGCGGGCTGCCTTGAGAGCGGCATCACCGGGCCACGTCGAATGGGTCCGGGAGAACTTTCTCTCGCTCATGACTCCCGAGGACCGTCGGATGCTCGTGGCCCTTTCCGAACGGGTGATGGCCAAACTCGAACCCGAGTCACATGCCCCCTAACCCGCGAGGACTCCCGCCGCCGCTTCCGCCACCGCAGCCTTGATCCTGCCGTGCAGGGCGCGGAGTTCATGCCGGCCCGTGCGCACCTCGATGATGGTGCGTCCCGTGAACGGTGCGGCCAGCGCCTCGGCGAGACCCGCCGTCGTACTCACCGAACAATGCCCGACGCCGTACGCCGCGGCAAGTGCCGCGAGGTCCACTGAGTGCGGGGTGCCGAAGAGGCGTTCGACGGCGTCCCCGTAGCCGCCGGCCTCGGCGACCGCGCCGTGCTCGAGGAGGCTGAAGATGGCCCCGCCGGAGTCGTTGAGGACCACGATGCGCAGCTGCGGCTGTTCCTCGCCGGCACCGAGGAAGAGCCCGCCGGCGTCGTGCAGGAAGGTGACGTCGCCGAGCAGCAGGGTGGTCTCCTGGTGTCCGCCGAGGGCGATGCCGCTGGCGGTGGAAATGGTGCCGTCGATCCCGGCCAGGCCCCGGCTGGCGAAGACCGTGGTGGCCGGTTCCGGTGCGGGCTGGCCGGCGAGGTCGACGTCGCGGATGCCGTTGGATGAGCCGAGGACCAGCTGGCCGCGGGCGTTCTGCCAGACGAGCGAGCCGACGGCTGGACCGGTCGCCGCCTCCGCCGTGGCAAGTATGCCGTCGACGGCATGCTGGGCAGCGGCGCCCGCGAGCAGCCAGGCGTCAAGCCACGCAGCCGAGCCCCGGCCAGCGAACTCCGCGAGTTCAGCGAGGCTAGCGATCGGCGTTTCCCGGCGCCGACCCGGCTCGTACCAGGCAACCGGCACCGGTTCATACAGTGCTGCCGGGACGTCCGTCCGGGCCAGCAGCGCTGACACCGGCCGGGACAGCGTGGGGCGCCCGAACACCACGGCACGCTCGATCGGCAGCGCCGAGTCCGGGCCGAAGTGCTCCAGCAGCAGGCGGTACGGTCCCACGGCGTTGGGGCCGAAACGGGAGTTGGACGACGGCTCGGCCAGCAGCGGCAGTCCGTGCGCGCGGGCGAAGGCCTCGGCGACTGGACCGGCGTCGTGCCCGGCAAGGACCACGGTCCGCCGTTCCGGAAGCTCAGCCGGGGCGGGGTCGAGGGTCATGGTGAGCGGTTCGGTGCCGATCCGGAAGGTCCCGTGGCCGCGCTGTTCCGGCAGCCGCTCCCCCGCCGCGGGCACCAGCGGATCACGGAAAGCGAGATTGAGCTGGACCGGTCCCGGCGGTGTGTCCTCGAAGGCCCCGGTGGCTGCGGCAAGCGATGTTTCCACCGCACGCTGCGGGCTCTCGCCGGCGGGCACATCGACGGCGAAGCGGACGTGCTCGCCGAACAGGTCAAGCTGGATGGTGGTCTGGTTCGCGCCCGTGCCGCGCAGCTCTTCCGGCCGGTCCGCGGAGACCACTACCAGCGGGACGGCGGCGTGGTTGGCCTCCATCACTGCGGGGAGGAGATTCCCGACGGCGGTTCCCGACGTCGTCAGCACAGCTACCGGCGCGCCGGTGGCCAGGGCCAGGCCAAGCGCGGTGAACCCCGCCGAACGCTCATCGATGCGCACCAGCAGTTCAACTTTTCCTGCTGCCGAGGCCTCTGCCAGCGCGTAGGCCATGGGGGCGGACCGCGAGCCCGGGGCTACAACGACGTAGCGGATGCCGCCGCCGAGCAGCGTGGCAACGGCAATCCGTGCGGAAGCCATCGACGTCAGGGCGGGCTCGGGGTTGGCCGGGGAAGCTGCGGGTTGCTGGTCCTGCTCCGCAGTGCCAGCAGGGTCTGCAGGCGCGCCGATGGTATAGGCAGAAGGCTCGGTGGGATCCGGTGAAGTCACCAAACCAGTCTGCCACCAACCGACGCTCCATCACGTCCTGCCGCTTATCCACCAACGCGTCCTCACGTCCTGCCGTCTCACACGAGTTAGGTAAACTACAGCACAACAGAGAGTTTTCCACCGCGAGGATCAGCCCATGAACCGCAAGGCCACCGCACTGGACGTCGCCAAGCTGGCGGGCGTCTCCCGCAGCGCCGTGTCACTGGTGCTCAATGGGCGGGGTGACGGCAACGTCGCCTTCGAAAGCCAGCAGCGCATCCGGGAAGCCGCCGTGGCGCTCAACTACTCCCCCAACAAGATTGCCCTGAGTCTGCGGAACCAGCAGTCGCGGGTCATCGGGATCGTATCGGACCAGGTGGTCACCAGCCCGTTCGACGGCAACATCATCGCCGGGGCCGACGCCGTCGCCCGGGAACACGGCTTCGTCACCATCGTGATGGACACGGAGCTGGACGAATCCCGGGACGAGAGCGCCGTCGAAACCCTGCTCGACCGGCAGGTGGACGGGCTGATGTACGTCACCGTGGGTCTGCGCCCCCTGCACGTGCCGCCTAACATGGCCCGAGTCCCGTCGATCCTGGCCAACTGCTTCGATGACCGCCCCGACTCGCGCCTCCCCGCGGTCATCCCGGACGAGGTCAGGGGCGGCCGGGAAGCCGCCGAGCACGTCATGGCCCTCGGCCACCTGGATATCGCGTTCCTCGCCGGCGACTCCCTGACGCCCGCGGCCCCCCGCCGCATTGAGGGCTACCGCGAGGCCTTTGGCGCGGCAGGCGTGCCGGTGAACGAGGACCGGATCCTCCAAGTGGGCTGGGACATCGACGCCGGATTCCACGGCGCCATGAAATTCCTCGACGGTGTCGAGCCGGCCGTGCGGCCCACCGCGATCCTGTGCGCCAACGACCGCCTCGCCATCGGCGTCGTCCTCGCCTGCTACCGGCTCGGCCTCAACGTCCCGCAGGATGTGTCCGTCATGGGCTATGACGACGAATTCCGCGTCGCCCAGGCCATGGTCCCGGCCCTCACCACCATGGCCCTCCCGCTCCGCGAGATGGGCGCCGCCGCCATGACAGCGCTGCTCGCCGAGGTGGAAGCGGCCCCGGACAAAACGGACGACGGCGGCAAGGCCGCTGACGCTCTGGCGGCCGGTACCAGCGCCGAGGCCACCGTTCCCTGCCGGCTGGTGATCCGTGATTCCACCGGGCCCGTCCCGGCCGGGCGTTAATTCCCGGCCGGGCATAAGTCCCGACTGCCGTCAGCCCTGGACCGGCGGCTGCTCCAGTGCCCGGACATCCGCCACCGCGCCGGCTGGAAGGTGCAGCTCCCATTCCTCCCCGGCAGCAGGGTAGGCGCGCAGGGTGGTGGCCACGGAACCTGACCGGTAAACCTCTACCAGCGAGGCATCCACGAAGATCCGCAGCTCCTCCCCGGGCTCGAGGGCCCCGCGGAAGACCATCTGGCTGCTGCCCTTCCCGACGAGCAGGAGTTCGACGGCGGCGTCCCCGCCGGTCGCCCCAGCCGTCACCACAGCTTCAGCGAACGGAGGCACCACAACGGTGCACCGGGCCGCGCTGGCGACTGGCACACCGCGGTAGCCCGCGATCTCGGGGGCGGGGCTGACGGCCAGCGCACCGTCCACTACGGAGAGTTCACGCGGGAAGGTCAGGACGCCGGCCCAGCCAGCGGCGTCGATCTCGTCCTGGCTGCGCCCCCGGCGTCCGTCGCGTCCCGGCCCTTCATTGGCCCAGCCCCAAAGCAATACCCGGTCCTCGAGGGCAACAATCTGCGGAGCGTAGAAGTCGCGGCCAAGATCGGACTTGCCGCCGCTGCGCGGAGTGAACACCGGCAGGCCGGTGGCCGGGTCCGCGGTCAGCGAGCCGATCAGGTGGCCCACTCCGTTGGCGTGCTCGTGTGCGTCCCCGGAGAGCCAGAGCGAGAACATCATCAGCCACGTCCCGGAGTCAGTCCCGGAGTCAGAGGAAGTGGCGCTATCCGGCACCCGCACCAGCTGCGGGCACTCCCAGATCTCGGCAGGCGTGGATTCGGCGGCCACGGGATTTTCCGAAGTCAGCCAGACGCCCTGGTACTTCCAGTCGGACATGTCCTCCACCGTGTACAGCAGCAATGCGGCGTGACCGTTGGCGAGGCCTGCGCCCTGCATCGCGTACCGCTTGCCGTTGAACCGGAAAATGAACGGGTCGCGCACCGCGGTGACCTGCCCCCCGGGCATAGAAGCCGCCACGTGGCCGGTCTGATCCCAATTGACCAGGTCCTCCGATCCCCGGGCGATGACCACCTGTGAGTGGCCCCCGTCCCCGCGGACGCCGGAGTACGCCGCGGTGGGAACACCGCCGTCGTCCGTTACCACGCCGGTCCAGCAGCCGTATTCGTCCGGGCCGCCGGGCTGGGGCCGCAGCGCCACGGGGTGTTCCTCCCAGCGCACCAGGTCGGCTGAGCTCACGTGGCCCCAGGCGATCCTGTGGTGCCGGGCCGAGTCCGGGTTGTACTGGAAGAACACGTGGTAGCGGCCGTTGATGTGGCTGATGCCGTTGGGGTCGTTGATCCAGCCCTGCGCCGGGCGGGGATGGAACCGCGGGAAGGCGGGGTCGGTGTGGGCGGCGGCGACGTCTTCGAAACGGACGGCGGCGAGGTCCGGGGAGGGCATGGTGGGCCTTTCGGTGAGTAGGTTATTTTCCGGTGCCGGCCGTGAGGCCGTCCTGGAGGGCGCGCTGGCCGAACATGAAGACCACCAGCGCCGGGATCATGGACAGCACCACGCCTGCCAGCACCACAGAGATGCTGCCGGTGCCAAGGTTGCCTTGAAGTGACACAAGCCCCAGCGGGAGGGTGAAGTTCTGCTCGGAAATGGTGAGGATGAGCGGACGGAAGAATTCGTTCCAGTGGTAGTTGAACGCGAGGATTCCGACGATCGCCATGCCGGGCATGGCCAGCGGCGCATAGATGGAACGGAATGTCCGCCACGGGGAGGCGCCGTCGATCGAGGCGGCTTCCGCCAGCTCGGCCGGGAGCCCCATGAAGTACTGGCGCATCAGGAACGTGCCGAACGCCGTAGGAATGGCCGGCAGGATCAGCGCCAGCAGCGTGTCCGAGAGGCCCATTCCGCGGATCAGCATGAAGACGGGGACGATCGTGACCTGCACGGGCACCATCATGGTGGCCAGCACGATCGAGAACAGCGCTCCGCGGCCGCGGAACTTCAAGTGCGCGAACGCGTAGCCCGCCAGCGCTGCGGAGATCATCTGGCCCACCGCGATCAGTCCGGTCACCAGGGCGCTGTTGAGCACCAGCAGGAGAATATTCAGTTTCTGGAACACTTCACCGTAGGACGTGAAGTCGGGATCCCACGGAATGAACGACGGTGGCAGCTTGAAGGATTCCGACGGCGACCGCAGCGACGTGGACAGGGTCCACAGCACCGGGCCCAGCGTCAGAGCGGCGGCGAGCAAAAGCAGGACGATGCGCAACGCGAAGTTCCAGCTGAACCTGCGCCGGCTGGGCGATGTTCCGGGGAGGCCCTGCGACAGCTTCGGGGAATGCCCGGCGGCCAGAACGTGATCTGTTGAGGTTGTCATGGCTGGCCTTACTGGTAGAAGACGAATCGTTTGCTTAGCCGGAACTGCGCGGCCGTGATGGCCATGATGATCAGGGTGAGCAGCACGCCGATGGCCGATGCCTGGCCGAATTCGAGGCGCTGGAATGCCGATTCGAAGATCACCATGACGGCGGTGCGGGTGGAATCGCCGGGGCCGCCGCGGGTCAGGACGTACGGCTGGTCGAACACCTGCAGTGCGTTGATGATGGCCATCACCGAAGCCACGAGCGTGGTGGGGCTCAGCAGGGGCAGCGTGACGTGCAGGTGCTTGCGCCAGCCGGTGGCGCCGTCGATGGACGCCGCCTCGTAGGTCTCCACCGGAATGGAGGCCAGGCCGCCGATGAACAGCAGGAAGGAGAACCCGAAGTTCTGCCACACGTACACCAGGACCACGACGGCGGCGGACCCTCCCGGTGTGGTCAGCCACGGCACCGCGGGAATGCCCACGAGTGACAGGAACCAGTTGACCACGCCGAACTGCTCGTTGAAGAGGTACCGCATGAAGATGGAGACGGACGCCGCGGACAGGATCAGCGGGAAGAAGAACGCCGAGCGGAAGAACACGCGGAGCCAGGCCGGCATTTTCTCCTGCACCATGACGGCGAGTGCAAGGGCGAGGCCCAGCTGGAGGGCCACGGCCACCACAACGAAAACGATGGTGTTCAGAAAGGACACCCGGACGGTGGGGTCCTGGACCACCTCCGAGAAGTTGTCGAAGCCCACGAACGACGGCGCCGAAATGATGTCCCACCGGAAGAACGCCAGGACCACGGAGGCCACGATCGGTACCAGGGTGAACAGACCCATGCCGAGGACGGTGGGCGCCAGGAAGATCCATGGCAGCCAGCGCTGCCCCTGCTTTCCGGTGGACGCGTGTGTTGCCGGCGCAGCGGCTGCGGTGCCCGGCCTGCCCCGACGGGCTTCCTGGTCTGGCCGCGGCGGTGTGGTGGTGCTCATGACTGCCTCCTCAGGGCCAGTTCAAGGTCGCGCTGCATTGAGCCGAGGGCCTGTTTCAGCCGCTGTTCGTCGCCGCTGACAGCCAGCGAGACGTTCTTCATCAGGGCCGTTTCGACGGCGGCCTGCTGCGGCGGTGCGGGGATGGGTCCGGTGGTGGGGAACTTGTCCAGGGTGTCGTAGAAGACCTTCCAGTGGGCGGGTCCCTTGCCGGCGTAAAGCCGCTCGTTAACCATGGAACGCCGGGCCGGCGTCGTAACGGGGTTAGGGAAGATCAGCTCCATCGCCTCGCGGCTGGCACTGAACTTGATCCATTCCCAGGCCGCGTCCTTGTCCTTGGCGGTCTTCATGATGGCGTAACCCGCGGTGCCGAACTGGTGGCGCTGGGTCTTCCAGCGCGGGAAGAACTGGACGTCGAAGCCGTTGGCGCCCATGCCGGCCTCGTGCAGGCCCTGCACCCAGTAGCCGCCGGCCGGGGTGGTGCCGATCCGGTTGGAGGCGAACAGGCCCACGAGGGAACTGCCGCCGCCTTCCTCAGGCCTGACCCCGAGCCCGTCCTTGACCAGCCCTCGAAGGTAGTCGAATGACTCAAAGACGCGGTCGTCGTCGGCATTGGGTTCCAGCCACTGGTAGCCGCCCGAGCGGAGGCTGCGGGAGGGGTCCTGGGCGTAGAAGCCGTCCCAGAGCCATTCCCCGCCGGTGGAGCGGGTCTCCTTCAGGAAGCTGGTGTCATTGGCGTAAAGCCACGGAACCACGCCGCCGAAGAGCCGGTTGGTCCAGTAGTAGGGGGTGAAGTCCGAGGTGCGCGCCTTCCGCATGGCGGCGAGGCTGTTGCGGAAGTCCACGTGCGTCCAGTCATCCGCCGGGCGCCCCAGCCCTGCCTGGCTGAAAGCGGTGGTGTTGTAGTACATGTTGGCCGCGTTCCAGTCCATGGGGAGCTGGTACAGGCTGCCCTTGTACATGAAGGCCTCGACCAGGCTGGGGTGCACATCGTCGAAGAACTCCCGCATGTGCGCGGCGTCGCGGCGCACGAACTCGTCCAGCGGATGGGCGAGCTTCTCGGCGAACAGCTGGGCTCCTTCGGTGGCCACGTAGACCACGTCCGGCGGCGTGCCCGCCGCCACCATGGTGAGGATCTTAGTGAAGAAGTCCTTCCAGTCCACGGCCTGGATGGCCTGGACCTTGACCCTAATCTCGGGGTGAAGCCGGGTGAAGGCATCGATGGCGCGCTGCCGCGCGGCGGCGTCCGCGGCGGTGCCCATGATGGCGATGCTGAGGCTGTTGTCCCCGCGGCCCGGAATATCTGTCCCCGTGAGCCGCGGCCACGATGCCACTGTCGCTCCGATTATTCCCGCGCCGAGGGCACCGAGGGCTGTTCGGCGGGTGATTTCCCGCAGGTGCCCATTTGTGGCTCCGGTCATGTCAATTCCCTTCCTAACACGTGTTAGGAACTGTAGGCGACCGACCTAACACGTGTCAAGCGTCACAGAATCACCTTCACCTGCCGCGACTTAACCCCAACGCTCCCTCACCTCCTGCTGCTTAACGCCAAACGCGTCATCAGATCCTGCCGCCCAACGCCAAACGCGTCCTCACTTTCCCAAGGAAAGTGAGGACGCGTTGGCCTAAGAGCGGCAGGATCTGACGGGGCGTCGGGAAAAACCCGACCCGATGTGAGGAAGCGTCTGGTGCAGAACGAGGCGGAGCCTAGGAGCGGAACACCTGGATCACGGCCGGGCGGGGAGCCCTGACCTGGCCAGGGCGGGGAGTCGCGCCGGCGGCAACGTAATCCGGGAAGTACGAGTTCGGTGCCTGGAAGGTGCCTTCCTCGCCCGGGTGCTGCACGGAGACGAAAACGCTGCGTTCGGTGTCGTGGACGATCGGGCCGCAGGTTTCGGCGTCGCGGGGCACTGCCAGGAACTGCTCCACTCGGCCGCGCTCGGGGCCCTCCAGGGTGACCTTGAACAGACCGTCGGCCTTGCCGATGCCGGAGGGGGCGCCGTCGGTGGAGATCCAGAGATTGCCCACAGAGTCGAAGGCCAGGTTGTCCGGGCAGGAAATCGGCGAGACCTGGTCGGCCGGGAAGCCGGAGAAATAGGTGATGTCGCCGGTGGATGGATCCCCGCAGACCATCAGCAGGTTCCACGTGAACTTCCGGGAGGTCTGGTCGCCGGTCTCCGTGATTTCAACGATGTGGCCGTCGCGGTTCTCGTTGCGCGGGTTGATCTCGGTGGCGCCTTCCTTGCCCGCCTTGCCGCGGTCCGAGTTGTTCGTGCACGCAACGTAGACCTTGCCGGTGTGCAGGCTGGGCTGGACGTCCTCGCAGCGGTCCATCTTGGTGGGGCCCACCTTGTCCGCAGCCAGCCGCGTGTACACGAGGACTTCCTCGACGGACATGCCGGCCACCATGGACTTGCCGCCGACCACCAGGGGCAGCCATTCGCCGGTGCCGTCGAAGGAGCCGTCCGAAGGCACGGAGCCCTTGCCGTCGATCTCAGCGGCCGGGGCGCTGCCGGTGAACTTGGCAACGTACAGGTCGCCCTCGGAGAGGAGCGTCATGTTGTGATTGCGGTCGCCTTCGCGGTACTTGGCCCTGGAGACGAACTTGTAGAGGTAGTCGAAGCGCTCGTCATCGCCGGAGTAGGCAACCACGTGGCCGGACTTGGCCACGATCACGTTCGCGCCCTCGTGCTTGAAGCGGCCCAAGGAAGAGTGCTTCTTGGGTGTGGACGTCGGGTCAAACGGGTCCACCTCCACAATCCATCCGAACCGGTTGGTTTCGTTTTCGTAGCCAGCGTTAGTGGCGTTGAAACGCGGGTCGTCCAGCTCCCACTGCCGCGCCGTGGCCTTGTTGGTGAGCCCGTAGCGCTTGTCCGAGGCGGACGTGCCCGGAGCAACGAAGTAACCGTTGAAGTTTTCCTCGCCCGAGAGGATGGTGCCCCACGGGGTGGTTCCGCCGGAGCAGTTGCCCAGCGTGCCGTTGATCCACCGGCCCTCGGGGTCGGCCACGGTCTTGACCAGGTTCGAGCCGGCGACAGGCCCGGTCAGCTCGTAGCGGGTCCTGTTCAGGTAGCGGCGGTTCAGCGGCGCGCCCTGGACGTAATTCCATGGCATGTTCTTGTTCTTGCGCTCCAGCTCGACGACGGTCAGGCCGTGGGCGGCCGCACCCACCGCACGCATCTGCTCGGCCGGCATGCTGGCCGGGAACATGATGTTCTCGTTCGTGTATTCGTGGTTCGCGAACAGCAGAGCGCGGCGACCCTTGCTGCCGGGGATCTCGAGGATGTCCGAGTAGTCGTTGTTGTAGCCGAACTGTCGCTCCTGTGCTGCCGCGGTCTGGTTGCCCAGCTCAAACGCCGGGGCGTCCTTGAAGATCGGGTCGCCCCAGCGGATCACCGGCTGCCACGTGAAGCCCGCCGGCACCGTCACGGCGTCGACGTCGGACGCAATGGCGGGGATGGCGGTGAACTGGAGCTTGGACGCACCCGGGCCAAAACCGTTCTTCGCGGCGGCCGTCAGCCCGGTCCCGCCGTCGGCGACGGCCTTCTCGCCGGAGGTTACGGCACCGCCGAGTACGACGGCGAGGGCACCGGCGGCGCCGAAGCCCAGGGCGGCGCGGCGGGACAACGTGGTGGAGGCAATGTCGCGGAAGTAGCTGTTGGAGCTCGTGTTGCAGACGTCGCCCGCACAGGCGTTGTCGCACTTGAGCGCACAGGTGACAGGGCTGCGCTTGCCTTTGGTGTGGCCGAGCATGGGCAGCAGTGCGAACTTGCGTCCGGAGATTTCAGACATGGGAGAGAGACCTTCCAAGGGTTTAGATGCGGCACCGCCACCCTGTCAGCGAAAGCCAACCGGAAGCCGACACTCGGATGAAGATCCGGTGAACTCGGCATGCGGGTGAGGACGCGTCGGTGAAAAACCCGCAGGAGGTGAGGACGCGTCGGTGAAAAACCCGCAGGAGGTGAGGACGCGTCGGTGAAAAACCCGCAGGAGGTGAGGACGCGTTTGGGAAAAACCCGCAGGAGGTGAGGACGCGTTTGTTTGGGAGGTGGCTAGGCCGGGGCGGGGAGGTGTGCGTACGCGCGGCGGAGCCGGGCGAGCCACCATTCCCGGCGCTCGGAGGGGGCAGCGTACTGCTCAAGCAGCCCCTCGTCGGCGACGGCATCGCGCAGGGCGATGGCGCCGTCGTCGGCCACTAATGGTTCGGTAATCACGTCCGCGGCGAGCAGCGACACCGTTCCCAGCCCGCACGCATAGGGCAGTTCCGGCAGCACGCCAGCGAGCGCGAGCCCGGCCCGGATCCCCACGGACGTATCCAGGGCGGAACTCACGACGGCGGGCATCCCGGCCTGCGCCACCAACTCAAGTGCGCGCCGGACTCCCCCGAGCGGCGCCACCTTCACCACGAGGAGATCCGCCGCACCGGCCCGCGCCACTTTGAGGGGATCGTCTTCCTTGCGGACGCTTTCGTCGGCCGCGATCAGCACCGGCACGCCCGCCGCGCGGAGCCGCCGCCGCACCTCCGCCAGGCCATCGATCTCAGGCACGGGCTGCTCCGCGTACTCGAGCCCGACGTCGGACAGCCGGGTCAGCGCCTGAACGGCAGCCGGAACGTCCCAGCCGCCGTTGGCGTCAACGCGGATGGCAGCGTCCGGAAGCGCGGCGCGGACAGCAGCGACGCGGGCTGCGTCGTCGTCGAGCGTCTGGCCGCGTTCTGCCACCTTGACCTTGACGGCGTCCACGCGGCCGAACCGTCCCAGTATTTCCGGCACCCTGTCAGCCGCGATGGCGGGAACGGTCGCATTGACGGGGATGCTGGTCCGCAGCGGCTCCGGGAACCCGTGCCAGCCGGCCTCGATGGCGGAGGCCAGCCAGCGGGAGGCCTCGGCGTCGCCGTACTCGGGGAACGCGCCGAACTCGCCCCATCCCATTGGACCGCGGAGGAGCAGCGTTTCGCGTTCCAGGATCCCGCGGAACTTCACGCGCATGGGCAGAACCACCACGCGGGTGCTGTGCAGCAGTTCCTCGAGGGGCGGGTACGGGAGAGGCATGGATTCACTGTACCGGCGCGCCCGCCACCCTTCAGGGAGTCAAGCTGAGGGAACGGGTGCCTGTTCGTGCTCGACGGCGGCCGGAAGCTTGGTGCCCCCGACTCCGAAGCGCGCGATCACCGTGGTGCCCCGTCCGGGAGCGGACATCAGCTGGAGCGTGCCGCCGGCCTCGCCGATGGTGTCCTTCATGATGCGCAGGCCGAAGTGTCCTTCCGGCGACCCCTGGCTTTGGTCGAAGCCGCAGCCGTCGTCCTGGATGCGGATCTCCGAACGGTGGCCGTCCTGATGGAGGTGGAGCTCAGCCTTGGTCGCCCTGGAATGCTTGGCGGTGTTGGCCAGGGCCTCACGGGCCACCCGGTAGAACAGTGCCGCGCGGTCCCGGTCCAGCTCACACTGCTCCGGCAGGTCCAGCTCAAGGCTGATCCCGCGTTCCTCGAGCGGGTCACCGAGCCGGGCAAGCGCCCCGGGGAGGCCGAGGCGGTTCAGGTCCGGCGGGTACAGCTCGCTGGTCATGGCGCGCAGGCTGCGGACGTTGTCCTGCAGGATCCGCCGGGCGTCGGAGAACAGCGCACGCTGTCCCACCGGGCTGTGCAGTTCCTCGGACTCCATGACGTAGGACAGGCCCGAGAGCTCCTGGATCACTTCATCGTGCAGGTCCCGGGCAATGCGCTGGCGCTCGAGTTCGGAGGCTTCGATAGCACGGCGCAGCAGGCGGCTTCGGCCGGCTTCGTAAGCCTGGATCCTGCGTGCGAGCTGGACTGCCGGGAACAGCTGCGCTAGCTGCAGGACGGCAAGTGACAGCAGGAACGGCGGGGCCATGCCGAACAGAACGGCAGCCTGCTCCTGGCGGACACCATCGTCGTCGTAATAGCACTCAAAGATCAGTTTCTGCCCGTCGGGAGCCACGACGGGCACGTAGACCTCCACGAGCTCACCGTTTTCGACGTCGGGCGTGTTGACCTCGTCCTTCTGCGTCTCCAGGTTGGCGGGGACGTCCCCGCCGTCCAGGATTTCCTTGGCCTCGTGCGGCAGGTCGAAGGTCTTGCCGATCAGTTTGGGATCTTCAGAATAGACAATGCGCCCGTCCTTATCCCAGAGCCTGATCTCGAACACCGAGGTCTCCCCCATCCAGGGGCGGAGGCGCTCGTCGAGCCGCTCAACGGCGGTGGGGTCACCGGCCAGGACTTCCTTGTCCAGCAGCGGCCCCACCACGTTGTTGGCCAGGTGGTCGGTGGCTTCCTTGGAGTTCTCCAGCGCGTGGCGTTCAGCCTCGGACCAGATCCAGAAAGCCACCGGGGTGGTGACCACCACCAGGGCAACCAGCCCCATCAGCAGGAACCGCCGGACAGCCTTGAAAACCTCGGAATTGTGGTAGGCCGGCGATTCGAATGGGCGGAACAGAGCAGGTTTGCGGAGCGATGGCCTAGCCATTAGATGGCTGCTCGAGCATGCCGCGCCGGGACGCTTCCATGACCGATTCGAGCTGCGAGTGGGTTCCAAGCTTGGCGAAGATCGCCTTCACGTAGCCGCGGCAGGTGTTGAGGGAGATGTCCAGCTTGCTGGCCACTTCCTTCGATCCATGGCCACCGGCCATCAGCCGCAGCACATCCAGTTCCCGGGGCGTCAGGACGGGTCCGCCGGGCTCCACTTCGCGGACCACGGGCGCCGGAGCGGGGGTGGACATGCCCAGCTGGGCCACCAGCGAAGGGTGCACCACCATGTTGCCGGCCCGCGCATAGCGGAGGGTGTCCAGCAGGGTGGACAGCGATCCGCCCTTCGGCAGGAAGGCGCAGATGCCCATGGAGGCGGCGGTCCGCAGCGCTTCAGGCGTCGGGTCGCCGGTGAGCATGACAATCCGGGTGTTCGGGGCGTCAGCCAGGATGCGGGCGGCGGCGGTGAGGCCGTCGCCGTCGGGCAGGTGGAAGTCCATGATCACGACGTCGGGCTTGAGGGCGATGCTCTGCTCCACGCCGCTCTTGGCAGTGGTGGCAGAAGCGACGCTCCGCAGGTCGGGCTCGCGGTCGAGGGCTGCCGTCAGCAGTTCAGTGAACGTGCTGTGGTCGTCGATTGTCAGGATGCTGATTTCCCGGGTGATCTGGGAAGTTGCCGGTGTCTGGGCACCCGAATCTGTGAGGTCCATGTCATCCTCGCTGGCGGCTGTTGCCTGGAGCAGCCGGGCGTGCGCTTCCCGGAGCGGGCGTCCGGGGAGGCAGCCGATCTCCTGGTCCATGACCCGGCGGCAGCGCCCGTAGGCCCGCAGTGCTTCCATGTACTGCCCGGACTCTTCCAGGCCCAGGATCAAGGCGGTCCAGGCGCGCTCGTTGATGGGATCGTCCACGAGCAGTTCGCTGGCGAGGGCCACTGCGCGCTCCGGGTGTCCGACGGCGACGGCAGCTTCCGCGGCCCGTGCCTTGATGCTCGCAACGCGGGCTGAGTGGAGCGAACGCTCTTCCTCTGCCCAGCCGGCCAGCAGCTCATCGCCGAGCAGTGGCACGGATGCGATGCCGAGGGCCTTCTCGAGCAGCCGGAAGGATTCCTCTGGTGAGGCGTGCCCCGCCTGCTTCAGAAGATCATCGAACCGATCGAGGTCCAGGTCAACCATGGTGCGGTCGATCATGTAGCCGCCGGTGACGGTGCGGAGGGCTCCGCCCTTGCCGCTTCCGGGCTGAAGGTGGCGGCGGAGGACGCTGACGTAGCTTTCCAAAGTGGATAGTGCCTCGGACGGCGGCTGGCCATTCCACAAAACTTCGATCAGGTGGTTCTTGGAGACCGGGGTCCCCAGCTTGAGCAACAGGATTTCAAGGACCTGGCGGGGCTTGGGCCCACCAAGCTCGTGGGATCCGATCTCCACGCCGCCGCGGCGGACACGGAGCG
Organism: Arthrobacter sp. UC242_113; assembly: GCF_044054585.1. Classification (NCBI taxonomy): domain Bacteria; kingdom Bacillati; phylum Actinomycetota; class Actinomycetes; order Micrococcales; family Micrococcaceae; genus Arthrobacter; species Arthrobacter sp. UC242_113. The sequence goes on from NZ_CP171968.1 coordinate 2,587,271, forward strand.
GGCCCAGGATGTTGATGGACAACTTCGTCGTTGTTCCACCAGCGTCTTCCATTGAGTTCGGAAGGTACTCCTCGTCGTTAACTCTCCTGGCCCAACGAGTATCTTCTGCAACAGTTTGTACCATTTTGTGCACCTACTATCCCCATGAACTGCATTCCCCATGAATGGCTTGGATTCATACTTGTCACTCGGGCAAGTATGGGCACGAGTAGCGAGTACTCGAATTTCGGCTCGGCCACTACTTGGTTCCTTTCCCCTCAGGCGGGCCACCACCAGGTTGGGGTGACCCACGGCTCCCCTGGAACCTGTTGCCGGGAACGCAGCGCCGCCGCAGACACCAAGTTTTTCCCAAGAACCCGGGGCTAGATTCGAATTACCGCAGTAACAGCGGTGCTATTGCGATCCTCGTCCCCGGAGGACCGCCGAATCAGCGTGAAATGGGTGATCCGATGAGACAGACCATGGCCGGGCCGGGTACAACCAAGTATTCCGAGTACTCGGCGATGAGCGTCTTTGCCGGCGACCCCGGATTTCAAAAAAATTTTGCGTGGCCGGCCCTGCCCCGCGACGTGTTACGTGCATCACACGTCGGATTCGGCCGGGTGGTCCCATGAATACGGCCGGCGCGCTGCGCACGGAAGTCCACTCCGTCCGCTTCCGGCTGCTGGCCACGCTGCTCGTCTTCATGGCCGTGGGCCTGTTTGTCGCCGGCGCCGCCACCCACGCCGCCCAGCTGAACAGCCTCAATGACCGCGTCAATGCCGAGCTCCAGGTGCCGCGCAAGAACCTGGACGCACTGGCCAAGCGCGGCCAGCCCAATTCCGGCGCAGCTTATGCCTCCCTGAACAGCCTGTTTACAACTTATCTGCGCAGCGGTGCTCCCGGGGGTTACGTGTCGGTGATGACCGTGGTCCGCGGCAGGAACGTCATCCTGCCCCTTGGGGAGCAGCCGACCAAACTCAACACGGACGCCATCACCGACAACATGTGGGACTGGAGTGTGCCCCGTCAGACCGTGATGCGGGACATCGACCTCGACGGCCGGCAGGTCCGCCTGGCCATTACGTCGGTGTCCCTGCCGGGCGGCCGTCCAGACCAGGGCCTTCTGATTGTCTCGAGCGAGATCGGAGCCCAGCGCGCTGAGGTTTTCGCTTCGATGTGGACCTTCGCCCTGGCGTCCACCGCGACGCTCGCAATGACCGGACTGGTGGGCTACGTGGTCACCGGGCGGCTGCTGCGCCCCGTCCGGCGGCTCCGCGAGGCCACAGAGGCCACGACATTTGAGGACCTGACCAAGCGGGTGGAAGTGCCGGACAGCACCGACGACATCGCTCAGCTGGCCATGAACTTCAACCGAATGCTCGAACGGCTGGAGTCCGGGTCGGAGAACCAGCGCCGCTTCGTCCACGACGCCAGCCACGAACTGCGCACCCCCATGACGATCATCCGCGGCTACCTGGAACTGCTCCGCACCGGGGACCCCGACGACGTGGACCAGACCCGCGAGCTGCTCCTGGACGAGCTTGACCGGATGCAGGTGCTGGTGGATGACCTGCTGCTGCTTGCCCGCAGCGGCCGGCCCGACTTCGTGACGCCCGGCTGGGTGGAGGCGGATGACCTCCTCGAGGACGTCCTGAACCGCGTCAGGGTCCTTGGCGAGCGCCAGTGGCGGCTGGAGGCCAGGCCCGGCGGCCTGATCCGCGCTGACCGCCGCCGGCTCACCCAGGCGCTGGAGCAGCTCGCCGCCAACGCGGTCAACCACACCTCCGAGTCGGACCAGATATCCGTTGGCGGCGCCTGGGTGGAGGACGACGGCGGTACTCCCCAGGGCGGGCGGGCAGTAGTTGTGCGGGAGCTGGCAGCGCGCCACTCCGCGTCGAGGGTACTGGAAATTTGGGTCGCGGACACCGGCACTGGGATTCCGGCAGACGAGCATGAGCGCATATTCGAACGCTTCGGCAAGGGCAGCAACTCGGCAGCCATGGAAGGCTCGGGCCTGGGCCTGTCCATCGTCAAAGCCATCGCCGAGGCGCACGGCGGCACGGTGCTTCTGGAGTCGGAGGAGGGCAAAGGCAGCCGCTTCGCGCTCCGGATACCATCCGGCGGCACAGATGAGAGCGATGAAACGGATGGCTCCGTCGCTGCAGACGCCGGCGGCGACACCGAAGGTTTCGGCGCACAGGACGATCCGCGGCCCAAGAAGCGGCACCGCGGCGGCAAACCGAAGCTGGCCGGACCGGCGTCGGGCATTGAACTGGCCATCCGGACGGGAGGCACGCCTTGACGCGGATCCTGATCGCTGACGACGAGCCCCGCATTGCTGCCTTCCTCGCCAAAGGCCTCACAGCGGCCGGCTACACCACCACCCAGGTCTTCGACGGGGTGAAGGCGCTGGATTACGCGACGTCCGGGGAGTTCGACCTCCTCATCCTGGACATCACCATGCCGAGGATGGACGGCCTTACCGTCCTCAAGAACCTCCGGAACATGCACTCAACGATTCCGGTGATCGTGCTAACGGCGGCGGACAGCCTTGAGAGCACTGTGGCGGCGCTCGACGGCGGTGCGGATGACCACATGACCAAGCCCTTCCGGTTCGAGGAACTGCTCTCCCGCATCAAGCTCCGGCTCCGCGGCGCGCAGGTGGTTGCTTCCGCCCCGACGTTCGTCTGCGGCGACCTGTCCCTCGACGTGAACCTCCGCACGGCAGAGATCCGCGGCCGCGTGATCGACCTGTCCGCAAGGGAGTTCGTGATGGCGCGGACATTCATGGAGAACGCCGGCAAGGTGCTCAGCCGAGAGCAGCTTCTGAGCCGGGTGTGGGGCTACCACTTCGAGGGGTCGTCCAACGTGGTGGACGTATACGTACGGTACCTGCGGCACAAGCTGGGCGCGGACCGCATCCAGACCGTCCGGGGCGTGGGGTACCGTCTCGTGTGCCTTGGCGATGATGGCACGAACGGCCATAGCGGCCCCGTTCCAACCCCTTAACCGCGCTAAACCCGGCCCCGCCCGGCGATGAGAAGACTCTCATCCGCGTCTCATCACTGCCTCACCTTCACGCCTCACAGTGAAAGCACGAAGGAGGGCCGGCCAATGAAGAAGTGGTCGCTGCTGAGCATTCCGCTGGTGGGTTTCGCCGGAATAACTGTCTGGGCGCAGGCTGTTGTCGGGGCGCCAACCGGCCTGGGACCGGGCGTGATTGTTACCGAAGGGGCCCCCCGCCACTCGGTCCAGGAGCTCGAGGGATCCACCGGGAATCGGCGGCTGACGCCAGCCACCGACCCCGCTGCCACGCCCAGGACCACGTCACCGGCACTTAAGTCACCGGCACTTAAATCGGCTCCGCTGAGCGAAGCCACCCCCTCTCCGCTCTCCCCAAAAGCAGAGGAACCCGGCGTCGAGTTCGTGGAACCGGCCCAGGTCACTTCCCCGGCACCGGCACCCACCGACGATTCAGTGTCCTCGAGCCAGCTCGATGACAAAGGCGGTCTCTCCAGCAACAACGGCAGGAGTGGCAGCAGCAATGGCTAGGCGTACCCGGAGGCAATCCGCAGAAGCAGTTTCTCCCCGCAAGAAGGAGCCAGTGATGCATACGGAATTCCGCGATCTGTATGAACCCATCCCGCCGGAGCGGTGGGGGACGACGGTCGACGCAGCCTTTGGCGAGCCGACGACTGTGATGGTGGACGACTCCGAGCTCCATCAACAGGTCCTGGATATTATCCACAACGTGCTCGCCACGGCTGACCCGCGATCGGAGGTCCGGCGCCGGCTCCTGCGCCATTTGGCCGAGAACCCCGGGCACCCTGAACAGGCGCTGCTGGACCACCTGCGGGACCGGAACCGGCGCGGCGGACGTCCCGCACGCGCCGGCCGGGCTGCAACAGTGGATCCGCACGTCTAGCAGGTGAATAACGCAGCTCTGGCTGCCCCCACAGACCGGGTGCCCGCCGCGGCACGGGTACCCGACGCATGTCCGGCCCGGGTTGGTTCATCCGGGCCGGGCTTGTCCGGGCCCCGTCCCGTCCCAGGGCCGTCCGAGGACCGGTCCCGTACGGGGACCAGTCCCTCAGAAGAGCAGCAGCACGAAGCCCCCGACGGTGCTCAAGATGCCCACTCCAGTAAGGATCCAGCCGAGGACCAGCATGACGTTGTCGTGCTTGGGCGGTTTCAGGCCCCAGCGTGAAGGGTGGCAGAGGTCGTAATGGAGCTCCACCTGCGTGCCGGCCACGAGGCCCCGCGCAACGTCGGAGTCCACCAGGGTCTGGCGCGGGACGTTCTCCTGGTCGGTCCAGCGGAAGCCGGTGAAGCCGCCGGCGGTGTAGACCTCGCCCGTGGTCTTGGTCCAGGCGCAACGGCGCCGTTCGATAATGAGTCCCCACACGAGCAACGGCACGCCGGGGAGGAAGCCCACCCACGTCATCATTTCCAGGATGGGGCCAAGTACATCCGCGAGACCGCCCATGCACCAACTTTAGCGGTCAGCTGGCCTGCGTTTAGCCCCGGCACGCGCCCCGGTTCGTGCCCCGGTTTAGGGCGTCAGCTGCCGGTTTCCTCGGGATGCTCCCGGGCGCGCCTGGCCTCGGGGGTCTCGCCCTGCTGCGGGATGAAATCCGGGTCCAGCTTGGTGCTGAGGTCGGTTTCGCCGCGGCCAGTGTCGGGCTTTGATTCTGCGCCGCCGGGCTCGTCGGAAACAGTGCGGGTCTCGTCCGGGTTTTCGGTCATGCCCCCAACGTAATCCCCCTGCGCCATGGAGTCGAGCATCCGGGATGAACCTGCGAACAGGACGCAGTCACGCGTTGGACAGGCGGCTCGCAGCAAACTGTGACACCCTTGTTACGATGACTTTCCAGCTCAGGGACCCCCGCCGTAAGAAACAGGGCCGCCAGCAGCAGGGCCGTCAGAAGCCCCGCCGGCCTGCCGGACGGATGCGCCTCGCGGCGGGCACCGGCTTCCTCTTCACCGTGGCCACCCTGGCCTGCGCCACGGGGCTCGCGGCCACCTATTACTACTTCGTCCGCACCACGACGGGCCAGTTCATTGACGAGTCGGCCCTGGTGGAGGCCGTGGACATCCACGGGCCCGCGGGCAAGGTGACCACCCGGTTCCTGGACTGGCTGCCCACCATCTCCCTGGTGATGGCCGCCGTCGTCGTTCTTCTGGTAACGGTGATTCACCGCCGATGGCGGGCCGCGGGCATTGCCGTTGCGGCGTGCGTCGCGGCGAACATCGCAACTCAGGTGCTCAAGGACCTGCTGCCTGTACGGCCGGACCGGGGCGTGGAGACGCTGGAGCTGAACTCGCTGCCGTCCGGTCACACCACGCTGGCGGCGTCCGCGGCGGCGGCCGTGTTCCTGATGTCGTCCCCGCGGTGGCGGCCGCTGGCCGGCTTTGTCGGCGGCACTTTTGCGATCGCCTCGGGCATGTCCACACTCGTGAACCAGTGGCACAGGCCGGCGGATGTGGTGGCCGCATTCCTGCTGGTGGGCTGCTTCATGATCCCCGCGGGCTGGCTGATTCTCCGCAATGACGGCCACGAATGGAACGTCTGGGACGGCTTCGGCGGTCACTGGGGTTCGGCCCGGCTGTGGATCGGGCTGCCGATGGTGCTGGGGCTGGCCTCGGCTGCGGTGTCCGTCTACTCGCTGGTCATGATCGCCCCGGGCATCGGCCACGAGGCCAGTACCACCAACTACTTCTGGGCGGGCATCTCGCTGATCGTGATCGCCGGGTACCTGGCCACAGTGGCCACCACGTCGCTGTTCGCGTATGCGGTCCGACGCCGGAACTAACCGGGGCGCTGACCTCCCCTCCCCCTGTCCCCACCGCCCGCAACCTTTACAACCCCGGCCGGGGAGCCCACAATAAGTCGCACCACAGCCTCCACTGACTCAACAGTGCGCTGAAACTGTACCTGCGAAAGCAGAGGTGCGCGGACATGAACGACCAGACCGGGGCGGACAAGGCCCTGAAGGAAAAGCACCGGGCCATGTGGGCGCAGGGCGACTACCCGGCCCTCGCCGCCGAGCTCGTTGCGGATCTGGGCGCCATCCTGGTGGAGGCCTGCAACATCAAACCGCGCCAGCGCGTCCTGGATGTCGGCGCGGGCGCCGGCAATGCGGCCATCCCGGCGGCAATGATGGGTGCCAAGGTGGTGGCCAGCGACCTCACGCCGGAGATGTTCGACGCCGGCCGCCGGCAGGCTGCCGATCGCGGCGTAGAGCTCGAGTGGGTGGAGGCCGACGCCGAGAATCTCCCCTTTGCGGACGGCGAGTTCGACGTCGTCATGTCCTGCCTCGGCGCCATGTTCGCCCCGCACCACCAGGCGAGCGCCGACGAACTGGTGCGTGTCTGCAGGCCGGGCGGGACCATCGGGCTGCTGCACTGGACCCCGGAGGGCTTCATCGGCCAGATGTTCGCCGTCATGAAACCGTTCGCGCCGCCCCCTCCGCCCGGCGCGCAGCCTCCGCCGCTGTGGGGCAGTGAGGACCATGTCCGTGAGCTGTTCGGCGGCCGGCTGGGCGACATCCGGGCCCAGAAGCGAACTGTTGCTATCACGAGCTTCCGCCAGCCCGAAGACTTCCTGCACTATTTCAAGTCGCACTACGGCCCCACCATCTCCGTGTACAAGTCGCTGTCCGGCGACGACGGGAAAGCCAAGGCTCTGGACGATGCCCTCACGGAACTTGCCAGCACGTACATCGAAGCCCACGGCGATACGCCCGCGCAGATGGAATGGGAGTATCTGCTGCTCACGGCGAAGGCCAACACCAAGCCCCAGGAAACCGGGCTGTGACGGACTCCCCCGCCTCGCGCCGCGCCCTTGAGGTGGCCTCCATTCCGTCCTTCCAGAGGATCTCCGAGCACCTCAACCATTCCACCTACGCCCGCCGCAAACATCTTCCCGGCATCTGCGACTTCACCCTGGGCAACCCGCACCAGATGCCGCAGGACGCCTACGTGGATGCCCTCCGGGACGCGCTCCACCCGCACGACGACCAGTGGTTCGCGTACAAAACCAATGAGGTGGATGCCCGGGAGGCGGCCGCTGACTCGCTGAGCCGGCTGCTGGACGTTCCGTTCGAAGCCGAGGACCTGTACCTCACCACCGGCGGCTTCACTGCCATCGCCCTCGCGCTGAAGGCGGTGACCGATCCCGGCGACGAGGTCATCTACAGCCTGCCGCCCTGGTTCCTCTACGAACCGGTCGCTGTGGAGGCCGGACTGGTCCCGGTCAAGGTCCGGATCGACCTCGAGACCTTCGACCTCGATCTGCCCGCCATTGAAGCGGCCATCACGGAGCGGACCCGCGTGGTGATCATCAATTCGCCGAACAACCCCACCGGCAGGATCTACCCGCCCGAAGTCCTCCGCCAGCTGGCGACCCTCCTCGACGAGGCATCGGCGCGGATAGGGCGGCGGATCTACCTGGTGTCCGATGAGCCCTACAACAGGATCGTCTTCGACGGCGCCCGCTTCCACAGCCCCGCGGAGTTCTATCCCTACACCCTCCTGGCCTACTCCTACGGCAAGACCCACCTGGCGCCGGGCGAGCGGATCGGGTATCTGGCGCTGCCGCCGAGCATGCCGGACCGCAAGGAGCTCGGCGCCGCCGTCGAGGCGATGCAGCTGGCCATGGGCTGGATCTACCCCAACGCCGTGCTGCAGTACGCACTTCCGCGGCTGGAGACATTCACCATCGACGTCGGCCAGCTGCAGCAGAAGCGGGACCGGCTGGTCCAGGAATTGGGCGGGATGGGATACCGTCTCCGGCCGCCCGAAGGCACCTTCTACCTGTTCATCCATTCCCCCATTCACGACGACGAGGCCTTCACTGAGGCGCTCGGCCAGGAGGACGTCTTTGTGCTTCCGGGCGTCCTGTTCGAGACACCGGGGTTTTTCCGGATGTCCCTCACGGCCAGCGAGGACATGGTGGAGCGCAGCTTGCCCCACTTCCGGGCGGCCATCGAACGGGCGGGGCAGGACCGCCCGGAAGACGCCGAAATAAAGCTGCCCACAGGACTTATCCCCGTCATCCCCGCCAACCCAAGGAAACTGCTATGACCGTCTTGCGGACCACTCCGGAAAGTGAGGCGTCCGGCCTCACCGCCAAGATTTACGACGACGATATCCAGTCGCTGGGCTACGTCACCACGCACACCAAGACCATGGCGGTGAATCCGCAGGCGTACGAGGCGTTCGAGGCCCTTCTGGGCACCATCACGGCAGGCATGGACCCCCGCCGGTACGAGCTGGTCACCCTGGCGGCAGCAGCGGCCATCGGATCCACGCACTGCAGGCTGGCCCACGGACGCAAGGCCCTGAAGACCATTCCGGAGGCGGAGCTGCTGCGGATCGCCCGCGATTTTCGGAATGCCGGGTTGCCGCCAGCCGAAGTAGCCATGATGGAGTACGCAGAGAAGCTCAGCAGCAATGCTGCGGACATGACCAAGGCAGACGGCCTCAGGCTTCGCGAGCACGGCTTCAGCGACAAGGAAATCATGGACATCACGCTGGCGGCGGCGGCCCGGAACTACTTGAGCCGTTCCGTGCTGGCCCTCGGCGTCGAGCTCGACCGGCCTCCCACCTTGAGCTCGGAGCTGCAGGAAGCCCTCTTGGCTCCGCTGGGAACGCCCCGGGCCTAGCTGCATCACCGCCGACAGAGTTGCGGGCCAGCGGCCCCCAAAGGATTGGGGTCGCCGGCCCGGCACGTCAGGGGGGTGCAATGCCGGGCCGGCCAGCTGGCTGAACGACCACTCGCGGCTGTGGCTTCGGACCAGATGGAAAAAGAGTGCCAGCGGTTCCTAGGAAATTCCCGGTCAACCTTGGAGAATCCAGACCCCCCCACCCAAACGGCGGCTGCTCGCCGCCGCGCACTCCTAACGCGTTCTCCGGTTTGGGGGGACCTCACCCTCTTCGGCGGTCCAAGGTTCACCGGTAAATCCACCATGACCTGCAGCAACAATTGCCCCAGACGGCACTTCCCCTTCACACCGGGATGTTGCCGGCAACGCCGCCGGTCTCAGCGCATGCCGGAAGGGCCCGCGGGGCGGCGAAGGTGGAAGGTGAATAAGATGATGACCCCGGACCCGCACTCAGCCGGTGACAGCCACTGGCAGTCCCACACCCCCGAGAGGCTGCCTGCTCATCAGGCTGCCGGCGGCCCAGCAGCTCCTGACCCGGCCTGGGTCAGCCGCCGGCCAGCACAGCGCACTCCCCAAGGCGGCATACTGCAGCGCCAACTGATGCGGCTCATCGGCGAAATCCTCGGCGACGAAGATCTGAGGTCGGACCTCCGGTTGTCGCTGCTCAGGCACATCTCCGAGCATCCCGGACACCCCGAACAGGCAATGCTGGCGCATCTGCACGAGATCCAGGACGGAGGATGATGGCTGCCGGTTCCTGACTTCCCAAGAAGCAATTTTTCCCGGCGACCCCTTGGAGGATCCATGAAAACCAGAGCAGCCCTCGCGCTTTCCGTGGCCGGGATCCTCGTGACCGGATCCGCCGCTCTCGCCGTCAACACGCAGGTACTGAGCACTACGCCGTCCGGGACCGGCAACGCGAACAGCGTCCTCCTGCCCAGCAACTCAAGCAGCACCGCGGCACCCACCGCCGCCGTCGGCGCGAAAGTTACGTCGAACGTGGCGTCAGTGGTCGACGGCGGCAGCACAGTTCCCGCCCCCGCGAAGACCACCGCGTCGCCGGAATCCGGTCACGGCAAGGGCGGACGGCGGACGACGCCGTCCCCCTCCCCGTCGCCGTCGCCGTCGTCCGGGCCTCGCGACGATCGGAACGTTCGGGCCGGCACTGTTGCGGGCACGTCCGACGCCGGCCCTGCCGTGTCCCAGCCCGGCGGCACCTCCGGTTCCACGCCAGGCGGCACCGGCGCTGCCGGGGAACCCGCCGTTGTTCCCGTCCAGCCGGGCGGCGACAAGGGCGGCCTGCGGACCGCCCGGGAACCGGGCGATGACAAGGGCGGGCAGCGCAAGGCTTCCGAACCCAAGGAAGACAGCGGCGGCCACGGTTCGGATGACTGAAGGGTGAAAATCTTCCGGGCGAAAACCCCATGAGCGGGCCTTCTGCACTCACGCGGAAGGCCCGCCCACACGACTCGGCCCGTACCCGAAATCGGTCGCAATTCAGAACCGCCACGCCGTGGAATAGGAAACTCTTCCTTTGCTTATTCCACAAATCAACCTGTATCGTATTCATTTAGGTAGACCGAAACTCCTCTGGAGCCACCGCCTCCAGAGGCCTCGCCCTGCATCGCAGCGCGCCGGCCACTCCCGGCCCCTCAAAAAATCCCCAATCAACCCCAGCAATTCCCTGCTGTCCGGAACGCCCCGGTCAGCCCAGCTCCCGGCACCATTCTCAGGGGAGCACAACAGTGATGAAAGGCCGGCATTATGTTCGCCGACACCCGCACCACCTTGACCCGCCCTGAAACCCGTACCGCCGCAAACTCCGCACCCAGGTATCAACCCCAGCGCCGACCAGTCCCGGCCCGCCGCAACCGCGCCGCGCTGAGGACCCCCACGTCCCGCAAGCAGACCCTCCGGCTGTTGCTGCTGGGCGTCCTCTGCACCGCAGGCTGGCTCGCCTCCTTGCTGGTGGGGCACTTCGTGGAGTTCGGTCCGCTACTGCACCGCATCGGGCTTGCCGGACACATCCTCTCCCTGGTGCTGGCCTTCGGCACCATCCTCGTCGTGGACTGGCTGGGCCTGCTGTGGCTCATGGGCAAGGTGCACATGCATGCATCTCCCAAGCTGGAACGCGCAACAAAGCCGCTGATTTGGGGCGGCCTGGCGCTGCTGCTGGCATCGGGAGCGCTCATCCAGCCCGACATCACCAACCCGGTGACCGCCGTGAAACTCGGCTGTGTGCTCATCCTGATGCTGAACGGCCTGGGCATCGCGCCTGCCATGCACAAAATGTTCGCACTTCCGCGGGAAACACGCTTTAGCGAACTGGGCCGCCGGCTGCGCACCCGCCTGCTGATCGCACTCAGCATCTCGCAGGCGTGCTGGTGGACGGCCGTGCTGATCGGCCTCGTGAACAGCACACTCCGCCGCTGGACGGGGATGTAACCAGGTCCCCGGCGGCCGCCCTCCCCGCGCAGCCCGCCCATCTGACTCGCAGTTGTTGTCGTTTTCAGCCTCGAAAACGACAACAACTGCGAGTCAGTTGGGTATGAGGGCCGCGTCCGTGGCCGTCCCGAGGGCGCTGGTGCGGTGGATCCCGTGCAGCAGCCGCGGCAGTATGAGGGCAGCCACGATCGCGAGGCCCACCATCGGCAGCCAGGGCGTTCCCGGCCACCAGTGGTTCCGGTCCGTCAGATCCAGCAGCCAGCCCAGCAGTGCATTCCCCGCCAGCACGGCAACGCCGCCACAGGTGGCCGACAGCCCGTAATACGCTCCCCGCCCCGAGGCCGCCCCTGCCGGCGGGATGAACCGCGGGATCAGCGACAGGATGGTCGGCCTGAGGAGCATGTGGCCGAGGATCAGCGCGCCGACGATGCCCGCCATCAGCGCCACAGAGCCGGCCTCCGCAGGACCGGTCGGCACGGGCCCTCCAACTCCAGAACCTCCCGCCACAGAACCGCCGGCTTCCGCCTGGACGGACGTCAAAGCGGCGGCCGCCAAGGCAGCTGCCACCAGCAGGAAGCCGGCCGACATGGCCCGCCCCGGCCCCAGCCGCTGGCCGGCCGCCGCCACCGGCAGCTGCAGCACCAGTGTCAGCACGGAGGCGAGCAGGAACAGCATGGCCAGCCACGAACCGTCCAGCCCCCGCCGGTCCAGCTCCAGCGGGAACGCGAAGTAGAGCTGGTTGTAGGCCACCATGTTGGTGCTGGCGAGCAGGCAGAACGCCACGAAGCGCCGGTTCTTCAGGCACCCGAGCGCGCCGCGGGACTGGCCCGGCGCGGCTTCCGGTTCCCCCGCTCCCGCAGCCTTCGGCTTCCCGGGTGGCCCGGCGGGGAGGCGGAACCACAGCAGGACCGTCACTGCAACGAAGATGGCGATTCCGGCCGCCAGCGCCGCGTCAAAGCCCCACCCCAGCAGGGCGGCCCCGAGCAGCGGGCCGGCGAGGGCGCCCATCTCCCCCGTGATGGCCAGCCAGACGAACACCGAGCGCCGGCCCTTGCCCGGAGCCCGACCCTCCGTTTCGTCGGCATGGGCACGGTCCGCATGGGACAGCTGGGACTCCAAGGCCGGCGAGAACAGCGCACCTCCCGCGCCGGTGAGCACGGCGCCGAGGAGGAACAGCGTGAAGTCCGAAGCGGCCGCCAGGGTCGCGTATCCTGCGATGCGGACCAGGCAGCCGGCCAGGATCGCCCGCCGGGCACCCCACCGGTCGGCCAGCAGGCCGCCGAACAGGAACATCCCCTGCTGGCTGAAGGTGCGTGCGCCCAGGACAAGCCCGACGGCGGCAGCGTCCAGTCCGTAATCCCCGCCCATGGCGCCGGCCAGGAAGGGAATCACAGCGTAGAAGCCCAGATTGAACACCATCTGGGTGCCGAGCAGGATGCGCGTTTCAGGCAGGTATGTCTTCAAAACCAGGCGTCCTCAGGCGTCCGGCGCGCTGACGAGTTCCAGGGAACGCGAGGTACCGGGCCGGCCGGCGGCCACATTCGCGCCGAGCATCCGGTGGGCGCAGGCCGCCAAGTCACTGCAGGCCACCGGAGCAGCGCAGGCCGCCGGATGCGCGCGGGCCGCCGCCACCAGCTCCTGGCTGTGCCCGTGCCGGGGGTCGGCGAAGAACTCGGAGGTGCCAGCCAGTTCCACCAGGGCGCCCTGGTACAGCACTGCCACCCTGTGGCTCATGTACCGGATGACGTTCATGTCGTGCGAAATCATGATCAGCGAAAGACGGCGGTCCCGGTGCAGGCGCAGCAGCAGATCCAGGACCTTGCGCTGCGTGACGGCATCCAGCGCCGACGTCGCCTCGTCGCAGATCAGCACGGCCGGGTCCAGCAGCAGTGCCCGGGCGATCGTCAGCCGCTGCAGCTGGCCGCCCGAGCACTGGCTGGGGTACCGGTCCAGCAGGTCAGGGTCCAGCTCAACGTCCCGGACGGCCTGGTGGACCCGCTCCATGCGCCAGTCCGCCGTGCCCGTCCGCTGGCGGAGCAGCGGGGCTTCCAGGCTGGCGGACAGTCTCATCCGGGGGTCGAAGGCGTCGTGCGGTTCCTGGAAGACGAGCTGCACGTCGGTGCCGGGGACACCGCGACCGGCACTACCGCCGTCGGCCTTGCTGCCCCCTCCCGGCAGTGCCCGGGTGATGCTGCCGCGGTCCGGGGCCTCAACCTCCACCAGAAGCCGGGCCAGGGTGCTCTTCCCTGAGCCTGACTGGCCCAGGACGCCGAGAATCTCGCCTTCGCGGAGGCTCAGCGAGACGTCATCCAATGCTGGCCGGGCGCCGCGCCCCTTGGCGAACCGCTTGGTGACGCGCTCCAGCGCCAGGATGTCCCGGGACGGCGCGCGGCCGAGGGCCTCCCCTGCAACCACGATGCGGCGGCGGGTGAGGGCGCACGCCTCCAGCAGCTCCCTGGCACAAGCAGTTTGGGGTGCGCCGAGGACGGACCTGGCCGGGCCTTCCTCCTGGACGCGGCCGGCATCCATGACCACCACGCGGTCAGCAAACGCGGAGACGGTGGCGAGGTCGTGCGTGATGTAGAGGACGCCGAGCCCGTGCTGTCGCCGCTGCGTGTCGATCAGTTCCAGGATCTGCCGCTCCAGCACCTTGTCCAGCGCGGACGTGGGCTCGTCGGCGAGCAGCAGCTCGGGCTGGCCGGCCATGGCCACGGCCAGCATGGCCCGCTGCGCCATGCCGCCGGACAGCTGGTGCGGATACGCCCGGGCGACCCGCTCCGGGTCCTCGAACCCGGCGCTGGTGAGCAGTTCCAGGGCCTGTGCCCTGGCCTGGCGTCCGCGCAGACCGCGGTGCAGCTTCAGCGGTTCGGCCAGGTGGCTGCCAATGGTCATGCGGGCGTTGAACATCCGCTTGGGCTGCTGGTACAGCATCCCGATCCGGCCGCCCCGCAGACGGTTGAGCTCCGCGCCGCTGGCTGCAAGCAGGTCGGTGCCGCCCAGGGTGATGGACCCCGACGCGGCCCGGATCTGCGGCGGCAGCAGCCCCAGGACGGACAGCGCGGTCATCGTCTTTCCGCTTCCGGACGCCCCCACCAGCGCGACGAACTCGCCGGGCGCCACGGTGAGGCCGACGCCGGAAAGCACCGGACGGGCGGACGAGCCGGAGGAACTGCCGGAAGAACCCCCGGCGGACGCCCGCAGGCTGACGTGCAGGTCCTCGATGATCAGGCCCTCACGCATGGGTGGCCTCCGGTGCGGGGGCGGAAGCCAGCAGCAGCCGGCTGCTGGACATGCGCGCCAGGTGCTGGCCGATGAGCGTGACGCACAGCGCCACTGTGAAGATGACCAGGCCGGGCGCGAGGATGGTCATCGGCGACCTCACGGCGTACGGCTGGGCGGCGGCGAGCATTGATCCCCAGTCGGACTGCGGGGGCTGCACGCCCAGGCCCAGGTAGGACAGGGCGCCGACGCTGATCAGGAACTGCCCGAACCGGAGCGTGGCCTGTCCCAGCAGCGGCCCGGCCAGGTGCGGCAGGATGTGCCGCCGCACCGTGAACCAGGGCGAGCAGCCCAGCACGCGGGCCGCCTCGATGAAGCCGCGGGCGGAAACGTCATAGGCCAGTGCCCGGGCCAGCCGGGCGAAGGGCGTCCAGCCGGTGACGGTCAGGGCCAGCAGCAGGGACGGGTAACCTGCTCCCAGCGCGGCCACCAGGAACAGTGCCACCACCATCTCGGGCATGGCCAGCAGGATGTCGTTGGTGCGGGTGAAGAACTCGTCCAGCCACCCCCGGCGGCGGGCGCTAATCACGCCGATCGCGGTGCCGATGACGGCGGTGAGCACCGTGGCCAGGGCGGCGATGGTCAGGGAGAAGCGGCCGCCGTCGAGCAGCCTGCTGAGCGTGTCGCGGCCCAGGTGGTCGGTGCCCAGCCAGTGGGCCCGGGTGGGCGCGGACAGCCGGGAGGCGAGGTCCTGTTCGGCGGACGGATAGGGCGCGATCCAGCCGGCCAGGGCCACGGACAGCACCACGACGGCCAGCACGCAGGCGGCAAGCCGGACGTGCACGGGAAGTTTACGCATGCCGCATCCTCACTTGGGGGTTGAGGAGCCCGTGGACCAGGTCCGCAGCGGTGGTCAGCAGGACGGCCAGCCCGACGACCACCACCACTGCCCCCTGCGCCAGCGGAATGTCGCTGTTCAGGACGCCGTCGAACAGCAGCCGCCCCATCCCGGGGATCGCGAAGATGACCTCGACGATGACCGATCCGCCCAGCAGGCCCGCGAACCACACGGCCGCGAGCGTGGTGAGCGGCAGCAGGCCGTTGGGGATCACGTGCTTCCGCACGGTGTGGAAGTAGCTCAGTCCCCTGCCCCGTGCGGCGGTGACGTGGTCGGCGCCCAGCGCGTCGAGCATTCCCTCGCGCACCGCGGACGTGAAGTGGCTCGCCGGACGCAGGGCAAGGACCGTCACGGGCAGCACGGCCGACGTCGGGCCTTCCCACCCGGCGGACGGCAGCACGGACAGTTCGAGCGCGAAGACCAGTACCAGCATGGGCGCCAGCCAGTATTCCGGCATGGCGATGAACGCCTGGGAGACGGCGGTGATGGCCTTGTCCGCCGCCCGCCCCTCGTTCAGCGCGGCGGCAATGCCGAGGATCACCGCTATCACAGCCGCCACGGCCAGCGTCATGACCACGAGGCTAAGCGTGACCCAGAGGGCGGGCAGCACCTGCTCCACCACGGGCGTGCGGCTGGTGTAGGACAGGCCCATGTCGCCGCTCGCGAAGCGCCCCAGCCAGCGGAGGTACTGGGTCCACAGGGGATCCTGGAGCCCCAGCTGGGCGGTCAAGGCCTGGACGGCGGAATCATCGACGGCGTCACCCGCCACCCGCGAGCGGATGATCTTGCGCACCGGGTCGCCAGGGGTGACATACGGAATAAGGAACACCACGAAGGACGCCAGGAGAACGGCGACCACCAGGGCCGCCGTTCTCCTGGCGAGGAACAGCATCATGCCGGACCCTGTGCTTCGGGTTCGCGGTACGGGGACATCACGATCCGGACTTGGCCGTTTCGGCCCGGAGCACGTAGCGGGCCAGGGGGTCCTGGACGTGCGCCTGCAGGTCGGTGCGGACGGCGTCAGTGGCCTGCTCGTTGACCAGCCACACGTTCACGGCCTGGTCCTGGAGGATCCGTCCTGCCTCGGCGTACAGCTTGTACCGCTCCTTGGCGTCGGCCGTTGTGGCTGCCTGGGCGATCTTCTTGTCGTACTCCGCGTTGCAGAAGTGGCTGAGGTTGTAGGTGCCGTCGCAGGTGTAGTCCGCGGTGAGGAAGCCGATGGGGTCGGCGATGTCGATCAGCCGGTTGCGCTGGCTCAGCACCATGTCGTAGTTGCCGGACAGCAGGTCCGGTTCCACGGCGGCGTACTCCTTGGTGGTGATTTTCACCGGAACGCCCACGGCCTTCAGGTTCTCCTGGATGACGGTGGCCACGTCAGCGAACTCCGCACGCTCCACGATCGCGATGATCTCCAGCGGCCGGCCCGCGGTATAGCCGGCGGAGGCGAGCAGCTTCTTGGCGGCGTCGAGGTCCTGCTTCGGCGTCTGGGCACCCTCGATGGCCCAGGGCTCCGACGGCGCGAACGGACCGGTGGCCGGAACCGCAGCGCCTTCATAGACGCTGGCGGCCAAGGCGTCCAGATCGAGAGCCGAGCGTACCGCCTTGCGGAAGTCCACGTCGTCGAACGGGGCCTTGCCGTTGTTCATGTACAGCGTGGCGGTGCGCGGCGAATCCGCCTTGAGCACCTTGACGTTGGAGTCCGACTCCAGCGCGGCCAGGCCGGAGACGGGGATGGAGAGGGACACGTCCGCCTCGCCGGTCTGGACCTGCGCGGTGCGGGTGGCGCCGTCGGTGATGAACCGGATCTCGGCGCCGGCAAGCTGTACCTGCCCGCCCCAGTAGTTTTCGTTGCGGTCCAGGGTCAGGGACTGCTTCGGCTTCTCGGACACCGGCTTGAAGGGGCCGGTGCAGTGGCCGAAGGGATCGACGGCCTCGCCCTTGAAGGCGGCCGGGGACAGCACGCCGGTGTTGACGCTCGCCAGCCGGTAGGGAACCAGCGGGCTCTCGGTCGGAGTGGTCACGCGGACCGTGTTCTCGTCGAGGGCCTTGACCGCCTTGACCACCTTCGGGCTGAACGCGCGGGCGGGGACTTCGGCGTCAAGGACGTTCTGCAGCGAGGTCACCACCGCCTTGGCGTCCAGCGGGGCACCGTCCTGGAACTTGACGCCCTCGCGGATCTTAAAGTCCCACTCGAGGTCCGAGACCTGCTTCCACCCGGTAGCGAGCGACGGCACGATCTTCCCCTGCGCCTCGTCGTAGCGCGTCAGCGTCTCGAGGCACCCGGACAGGGACAGGATGTAGGCGGCGTCGCTCTCCAGGGCCCAGTCCGCCACCGGTGCGCGGAAGTTGTCGACGACGATCCGCTGGTCAGGGTCGGCCGCCTGGCTGGACTTGCCGGACTCGCCGCTGAAGCCGCAGGCGGACAGTGAGAGAAGCGCCACGAGCCCCACGGACACGGACAGCGGGAAAGAAGAGCGCAACGAAACCACCTAGATATGAGTGCCTGCGACGCTGCAGACGGAGTGAAACGGCAAGAACGGCCAAGCTGAGTGTAGGCTAACCTAACTTCTCCGCCAAAGCGGGCCGTCCCGCCGTCGTAATATATCAGCGCCCCGGATTGGCCCGGCGTCAGTAGTTCCGCCGGTGCCTGAGCTTGGGAAGCACGACGGCGAACACACCTGCCGCCGCGAACCCCAGCGCCCCGGTGGCCGTCACGCCGGCGCCGAGGGAGGCCACGGCCGTCACCGCGGAGAGGAGCACCGGCCCGCCGGTGGAGCCGGCGTCGGCCATGAACCGCCAGAGGCCCAGGAACTGCCCGCGGCCGCGGTCGGGCGAGAAGTCGGCGCCGAGCGTCATCACCAGGCCCGAGCTGATTCCGTTGCCGAAGCCGATCAGCAGGGCCGCCAGCAGCAGGCTGGTGAACCCGGCGGTGAGCGGGATCAGCACCAGCGCCACGCCCATGATCAGCGTGGACGGGATGGCCACCCACTGCCGCCCGCGCCGGTCCATCACCTTGCCCGCGGGATAAAAGACGAGCATGTCGATCGCCCCTGAGAGCCCGTAGACCAGCGAAGCGTGCGTGGGGTCGAGGCCCAGGTGGTCGGCCCACAGCGGAATCACCACCTGCCGGGAGGCGCGCAGGGCGCTGAGCAGCAGGATGCCCATCCCGGCAGTCAGGAAAACGCCCGCATGCGAGACGGCCACGCCGCGCAGGGTGGGCTCCGGTCCGGTCCTGCCGTCAGTTCCCTGCACCGACACCAGGTCGGGGACTGCCACGGCCAGGACGGCGGCCGCCGCCATGCCGGCCACGCCCACCCAGTACGCGCCGCTGATGCCAACGAATGCCATGGCGGCGGCGCCGATGAACGGGCCGATGAAGGTTCCGATGCGGTTCACGCCGCCCAGTGTGGACAGCGCACGGGCGCGGAATTCCACAGGAACCGCTTCGGTGAGGTACTTCTGCCGGGCCAGGCTGAAGACGGCTGCGGACAACCCGACGACGGCCATCGCCACCGCGAGCAGCCAGAGCCCATCGCTGATCACCAGCGACAGTCCGGCGGCCAACAGCGCGAGCGCCCCCGCTGCGGCCGCGCCCACGATGGACCAGCGTTCGCCGAACTTCAGGGTGATCATCGACGCCGGCAGGTTGAAGAACCACGAGCCCAGTCCCATGAGCGTGACGATCAGGGCGGCCACGGCAACGGATGCGCCCAGTTCACGGGCGGACAGCGCCACAACAGGCAGGATGGCGCCCTGGCCAACGCTGAACAGGAGGGCAGGGCCGAACGCCGGAACAGCAATGCCGCGAAGACTGAAGGGCGGCGGGCTGTTCGGAGTCATCACCTTTATCGTAGGCGGGGGCCGGGGCGGCACGCCGGAAACGCGGGCTCCACGAGGCCAGAATCACAACGATTTGATTTACATCCCGCCGGGACCTGAATCGGGCTTGGCGAAAGTACTAAGCGTGCTTAGCCTTGGATCAGGGCGAGGCGCGCGGACCCCAACTGGACATCAAGCATGGTTCCGAGACAACTGAACAGCCGCAGGAGTGATCATGGAAGTCTGGCCGGGCAGCGCGTATCCACTGGGTGCGACCTTTGACGGGATGGGGACGAACTTCGCGCTCTTCAGCGAGGCGGCCACCGCCGTCGAGCTGTGTTTGATAGCCGACGACGGCACCGAAACGCGCGTGGAGCTCCTCGAAGCCGACGGGTATGTCTGGCATTGCTACCTGCCCCAGATCCAGCCCGGGCAGAAGTACGGGTACCGAGTCCACGGGCCGTACGACCCCGCCAAGGGCCAGCGCTGCAACCCGAACAAGCTCCTCCTGGACCCGTACGCCAAGGCCATCGCCGGGCAGGTGCACTGGCACCAGGCGATGTTCTCCTACAACTTCGGCGATCCCTCCTCCCGCAACAACCAGGATTCGGCGCCGCACACCATGCTGGGCGTGGTGATCAACCCGTTCTTCGATTGGGCCGGGGACCGGCCGCCCCGGATCCCTTACCACCGTTCGGTCATCTACGAGGCGCACGTCAAGGGGCTCACCGAGCTGCACCCGGAGGTGCCCAAGGAGCAGCGCGGTACCTTTGCCGGCGTCGCCCATCCCGCCGTCATCGCGCACCTGCAGCGGCTGGGGATCACGGCAATCGAGCTGATGCCGGTGCACCAGTTCGTCAATGACGGGACCCTGCAGGAGAAGGGCCTCAGCAACTACTGGGGCTATAACACCATCGGCTTCTTTGCGCCGCAGAACACCTACAGCTCGATCGGCCAGATGGGCCAGCAGGTGCAGGACTTCAAGGCGATGGTCCGTTCGCTGCACCGCGCCGGCATCGAGGTCATCCTCGACGTCGTCTATAACCACACGGCGGAAGGCAACCACCTCGGGCCCACCATGAGCTTCAAGGGGATCGACAACGCCGCGTACTACCGCCTGGTGGAGGACGACAAGCAGTACTACGTCGACTACACCGGCACCGGAAATACCCTCAACGTGCGGCAGCCGCACTCCCTGCAGCTGCTGATGGATTCGCTGCGGTACTGGGTCACCGAGATGCACGTGGACGGGTTCCGTTTCGATCTCGCCGCCGCTTTGGCACGGGAATTTTACGACGTCGACCGGCTCTCCACGTTCTTTGAACTGGTGCAGCAGGACCCGATCGTGTCGCAGGTGAAGCTGATCGCGGAGCCGTGGGATGTCGGGCCCGGCGGCTACCAGGTGGGCAACTTCCCGCCGCAGTGGACGGAGTGGAACGGCAAGTACCGCGACACGGTCCGCGACTTCTGGCGCGGCGAGCCTGCCACGCTGGGCGAGTTCGCGTCCCGGCTGACCGGCTCCGCCGACCTGTACGAGCGGTCGGGGCGGCGGCCGGTGGCCTCGATCAACTTTGTCACGGCGCACGACGGCTTCACGCTGCGGGACCTGGTCTCGTACAACGAGAAGCACAACGAGGCCAACGGTGAGGGCAACCGCGACGGCGAATCGCACAACCGCTCGTGGAACTGCGGCGTCGAGGGGCCGACGGCGGATCCGAAGGTCCTGGCCCTGCGGGCCCGGCAGCAGCGGAACTTCATCGCCACCATGCTCCTCTCACAGGGCGTGCCGATGATCCTGCACGGCGACGAGATGGGCCGGACGCAGCAGGGGAACAACAACGTCTACTGCCAGGATTCCAAGCTCAGCTGGGTCAACTGGGACGCCATCGACATGCCGCTCATGGACTTCACCGCCGCGGTGAACCGGCTGCGCGCCAAGCACCCGACGTTCCGCCGCAGCACGTTCTTCGACGGCCGGCCGGTGCGGCGCGGCAAGGGCGAGAAGCTGCCCGACATCGTGTGGCTGAACGAGGACGGCATGGAAATGCTCCCCGAGGACTGGGGACGCGGCTTCGGCAGGACCATCGGCGTGTTCCTCAACGGCGACGGCATCCAGGGCCGGGACGACCGCGGCCGCCGGATCACGGACGTGAACTTCCTGCTGTACTTCAACGCGCACGACGACGACATCAAGTTCACGCTCCCGGCCGGTGAGTTCGCCGAGGCCTGGGACATGGTGATCAACACGGCCGGGACCGGCGTGGAGCGCGGGCCGATCGACGCCGGCTCGGTGCTGAAGGTGGCCGCCAAGTCCATGGCGGTCCTCCGCGCCCGCGACCTGACCCAGCCCCAACCCAACCTCTCCATTGCCCTCGGCCTGCAGTCCCCCGGCCCCGCGTAAAACCCTTCCTCACCTCCCGCCGCCCACACCCAAACCCTTCCTCACCTCCCGCCGCCCACACCCAAACCCTTCCTCACCTCCCGCCGGCCACCGGCCGACGCGGCACCAGGTCACGCGGAAATCACCCGGTGGAAACCGCCCGGCAATGTGGCGGCCCCATCCTGAAGATGCGCAAGTGGCGCAACAGGACCAAGGCGCTGACTGCGCTAGGACGGAGCCCGCCATGGCTGAACCGGCCGCGACCGACGGATCATTCGGGCGCATCATCGACTGCCGAAGCCTCTCCCCCGGCGACCTGGTGGAGGCGCGTTACAACGGCCGCCTTTATTACGAGGGAAAGGTGACGGAAACAGTTCCCGTGCTTGGCATGTTCTGGATCCTCGAAACCAGGACCGGCACCCGGAAGCTTCTGGACCCGCTGGCCGTGCAAGTGGTCCGTGTTGGCGGCGGCTGAGGGGACTGGACCCGTGCGCTAGGGAGTCAGTGATGTTTGCCACAGCTGAAATTGCTCGGTACTTTAGCCTCACAGCGATCTTTCGGGCGGCATTCAGGCAACTGGGGTCTCGCCGTCGTACTACGGATGATCAGCAGTACGAGCGTCTCTTCTGCACGGCCCTGCCGGACTCTTCGGAGCCTCCGCCCTGAGCCGCTCTGCCGCGTGCTGAAACCGCCGGGGCCGTCCCGGCGGCCGCTTCGTGTATTGGGGGACGCACACACTATGACCGCTGCATCTAAATGGGTCGCTGCGGGTTCGTCGGCAGCAGTTCTCGCCGGCGGCCTTTTTCTGGGAGTCCCGACAGCCGCCGCGGCACCCGGCGACGCCGCCTGCCAGCAGGCCTTCAACCAATACGAATCGGCACTCGGTGCCGCGGGCATCACCCAGGCAACCGTTGCCGATCTCGAGTCCGCAGTCGATGCGGCCGAAGCTGCGTACGTGCCCGTTCAACAGGTTGTTGACGACGCTGAGGCTGCCCTGGCCGCGGCCGAGGCGCAGCTCGCTGATGACGAGGCCGCCAAGGACGCCGCGGAAGAGGCACTGGAGGAAGCCCAGGAAACTGGTGATCCCGAGGCAATCGAGGCCGCGCAGATCGCCTATGAAACGGCGGACGAGGCTCGTGGAGACTCCAGGGACGCCGTGGAGCTGCGGGAGTCGGAGTTGAACGCGGCCACGGTTTCACCGGAGCTCATCCAGGCCCGGGACGCCCTGAATGCAGCGGTCGCCAACTTCGAAGCCCTGCTGGCAGCCGTCTCGCTCGACGAAGCTTCCGCCACCAGCCTCATGGGCCTTTTCGAGGGGTACCTGACGGCCTGCGACCCGGACTCGCCCGGCGTTGATCCCGTGGTGCCGCCGGTCACTCCCCCAGTGGTTCCGCCTGTCGCTCCCCCAGTCAACGCACCGGGAAGCACGCCGGTCAATGCGCCGGGGGGCACGCCGGGCAATGCACCGGGAAGCACGACGCCGGCAGTTGCCGGTGCGGTCAGTGCGACTCCCGCCGGGGGCGGCACGGGCGCTGTCGCAACGAACAAGGGCCTCAACGTACAGACCGCGGTCGAAGCCGAGCCGAACAATGACCCCGGACTTGCGCTCCTCGCCGGGCTCCTCGCGGCGGGAATTGCTGTTCCGGCAGCGGTCGCCAGGAGGTTGCGCCGCATGGAGCGCACCCGCAAGTAGGCACGTCACTTGGAAGCGCCCAAAACCTCCGGCCGGCACCGGCGTCCGCGCCGGCCCATCCGCTGGCGCTGGTTCGCTGTGCCCCCGGTCGCCGCCGCGGGCTTGGCAGCCGCCCTATTCCTGTCCCCGTCGAACGCTGTGGCCCCGAACGATGGCGGCAGCGCCGGCGTCGTGCCTTCCGCCGCTCAGTCGGCGGTGGCTGCTTCCCCGAGCACCCCCGCCGCCCGAAAGCCGCTGCGGCCGCTGGCCGCAACGCCGACAGCGGTGTCGATCGAGGCTGCCGATCTGGATGTTCGCGTCCTGCCGCTGACGCCCAGCGCGGACGAGATGGCTTCGGAGTCGCTGGTGCCGCCGCTGACCCTCGATGCCTACTGGCTGACCAGCTACGGCGTGCCCGGCACAGGGTCGACCAACACAACGTACATCGTGGGGCACAGCTGGGACGGCAGGGACGCCCCGTTCAACCGCCTCAGCGACGAGTCCCTCGTGGGCAAGGCGGTCACCGTGACCACGGCGACCGGCACACTGAAGTACGTCGTGGATTCCGTGACCATGCACGACAAAAACACGCTCAAGGACAGCGACATCTGGGACGTCGTGCCCAATCGGGTGGTGCTGATCAGCTGCTACACCGAGGACCCGTGGGGCAAAAACGTGGTGGTCGCGACCTCCCCAGCGCCGTAGGTTCCGGACGCGTCCTCAGCTTTCGCCGCGTCTAGCCGAACGCGTCCTCAGCTTTCTCCGCGTAACCCGATCAGCGGTGAGGAAGCGTCAGGGAACAACCGACGAGACGTGAGGAAGGGTCCGGGGAAAGGCGACGAAAGGTGAGGAAGGGTTTGGGTGGTGCCGCGCCGGGCTAGCCGACGTGGATGCCGGGGCGGCGGGCGGGGTCGGGCTCGTTTTCGCGGATGATCTCGCGGACCACAGGGGCGGTGTCGCCCCGGCCCAGGAGCAGGTAGCGCATCAGGTGGGCCAGCGGGTTGCCCTCGGCCCACTCGAAGTAGGCGTGCGGCCGGACCCCGGTGGCGTCGTGCAGGGCCAACAGGATCGCGGCGATGGCGTTGGGCGCGGCCGGGCTGGTGGCACGCAGGACGCGGTGCCCGGCCACCTCGACGCCGCGCACCGTGAGCACGTCACTGAAGCCCGACGGGTCCGTGACGTCGATCTCCAGGAACATCACGTCGGCCGTGCCGGGCACGGGGTTGTTCTCCCGCTGCGCCGCCTCCTTCTCCGCGTACTCCTTGGCGTCCCTGGCCTGCGGGCGGTTAGCGATGATGTTGATCCGCCCGTCGTAGTCAATCGTGTCCGTCACGAAGCGGCGCGCGGCCTCATCGAACTCGATCCGGTCCACCCGCAGCTCGGTGGTCCGCGAGACCCTGGACACCAGCGACACCACCACGATGCCCAGGATGAACAACCCGGAGATCGCCAGGCCGTCCGGCTTCTCGATTACGTTCTCCGCGAGGGCGTAGAGCATCACGAGGGTCAGGACGGTGAAGCCGACGGCGGCCCCGCGCTTCTTCTTGCGCGCGGCGGAGATGCTCACGGCCACCGCGCCGGAGACCATCATGAACAGGATCCCGGTGGCGTACGCGCCGGCCTGGGCGTTGACGTCGGCCTTGAAGCCGAGGGTGATGAGGATGCTGATGGCCGTGTACACCAGGACCACGGGCCGCACCGCTCGCGACCAGTCCGGCGCCATGCCGTAGGACGGCAGGTACCGGGGCACGATGTTGATCAGCCCTGCCATCGCGGAGGCGCCGGCAAACCACAGGATCAGGATGCTGCTGACGTCGTACACGGACCCGAAGCCGTTGCCGAGCCGCTCGTGCGCCAGGTATGCGAGCGCGCGGCCGTTCGCCGGCCCGCCCTCCTGGAACGCCTCGGCCGGGATCAGCACGGTGGTCACGAAGCTGCTGCCGATCAGGTACACGCTCATCACGACGGCCGCCGTCGTGAGGAGCTTGCGGGTATTCCGGATCCGGTTCCGCAGCGTCTCCTCCGGAGATGCCCCGGATGCCTTCACCAGGGGCATCATGCTGACGCCGGTTTCGAAGCCGGAGAGGCCCAGCACCAGGAGCGGGAACGCCAGGATCGCGGGCCCGGCGATGTTGCCAAAACCGCCGCCGAAGGAGCTGAGTTGCGCCATCCAGGGGGCGACGCCACCCGGCTGGGTGACGGCGTCGTAAATTCCGGTGCCAATGATGACTGCGTTCAACAGCAGAAAGACGCCTACCAGAGGAATGGCCACGGCCACCGCCTCGGAGAAGCCCAGCAGGAACACCCCGCCCAGGATCAGCAGCATCACCACGGTGATGGGGACGGCCTGGCCCTCCAGGAACGGCGGCAGGTACGGGTTCTCCAGCATGTGCACGGTGGCGTCCGCGGCGGACAGGGTGATGGTGATGATCCACGACGTCGCCACGAACCCGAGCAGCACCAGCACGAACACCTTGCCGCGCCAGAACGGCAGCAGGTTTTCGAGCATGGCCACGGAGCCCTGGCCGTGCGGGCTCTCGTGCGCCACCCGGCGGTACATCGGCAGCATGCCCAGCAGCGTCAGGGCCACGATCAGCAGCGTGGCCAGCGGCGACAGTGCCCCGGCGGCGAGCGCGGCGATGCCTGGGAGGTAGGACAGCGTGGAGAAGTAGTCCACGCCGGTCAGGCACATGACCTTCCACCAGCTCTGCTGGTGGCCGGTGCCCTCCGCGGATTCCGGCCCCACCGGCTGGTGCACCTTGTGCTCCAGCAGCCAGCGTGTGAACGCGCCGCCGGGGCCGTTCTCCCGCTCGGGGTTGGGCACGCTGGCCGGAACGGAGTAGTGGGCTGGTGCGGTCATGGAGTGTCTTTCTGGATTTCAGGGAAGGTCCGCCGTCGGGCCGCTGGAGAGCAGCGGGAGGTTCGGCGTCAGCGGCTAGAGGGTTCCGCCGTCGGGCGGCGGGACGGTGTCCGACGGCGGGGGCTACTTCGTTGCTCTGATGAGCCGGTAGATCATGTAACCGGTTGCGCCAATCCCGAGGATCAGCCACAGCAACGGGGCGCTTTGGGTCAGCATGGCAGGACACGGCCTTGCGTGCTTGAGGTGGCCACGGGGTCCTTCGATTCACATGGGCAGTTTGCTGATGACCACGGGAGCCTAGCACCGGCCGGAATCCGTAAAGCGCCCAAACCGGCGATCTTAACGCTTTCTTAACGCCTCCCTCTTCACACCGGCTGCAGGGAACACCGCGGTGGTAGCGTGACGCGTATGCGCGACGTTCCTGCCCCGAAGGCCCCGCCTGCGGCCGGAACAGACCGCAGGTTCAGCGGGCTGTGGGCCGCCGGAGGCTCCAAGGTTTTCCCGCGCATCCTCAACGTCTTCGCGCCGCAGCACCCGGCCCAGGTGATCGTGCTCGGGTTCGCCGTCGCCGTCGCGGTGGGCACAGCGCTGCTCATGCTGCCCATCTCGCGGAACGGCCCCGAGGGTGCGCCCTTCCTCGACGCCCTGTTCACGTCCACGTCCTCGGTGTGCGTCACCGGGCTGATTACCGTTGACACGCCGGTGTACTGGAGCGGCTTCGGCAAGGTGGTGATCATGGCCCTGATCCAGATCGGCGGGTTCGGGGTCATGTCCTTCGGCACCCTGCTGGGCGTGCTCATGGCCCGCCGGCTGGGCCTGCGGTCACGGCTGTCGGCGGCCGCGGAGACCAGGAGCACCGGGTTCGGCGACGTCCGCCGCGTGCTACTCGGCGTGCTGGCCATCAGCCTCACCGTGGAGATCGTGCTCGCCGGCATCCTGGCCGCGAGGCTCGTCGCCGGCTACGGCTACGAGCCCGGGCGGGCAATGTGGCACGGCGTCTTCCACTCGGTGTCCTCCTTCAACAACGCCGGGTTCGCGCTGCATACGGACAACCTCATCGGCTTCGCGGGGGACCCGTGGATCTGCCTGCCCATCGCGGCCGCGGTGATCATCGGCGGCCTCGGCTTCCCCGTGCTGTTCGAACTGCGCCGGCAGTACCAGCGGCCGATCCACTGGAGCATGAACACCAAGCTGGTCCTGGTAGGCACGGCCGTGCTCCTGGCCGCGGGAACCGTGTTTGTAACCGCCGTCGAATGGTCCAACCCGGCCACTCTCGGCCGGCTGAACCCCGGTGAGCGCATCTTGGCCGGGTTCTTTCAGTCCGTCATTACCCGCACAGCCGGGTTCAACAGCGTCGATATCGGGCAGATGCACGAGGTGTCCTGGCTGGGCATGGACATCCTCATGTTTATCGGCGGCGGCCCGGCCGGCACCGCGGGCGGCCTGAAGATCACCACCTTCAGCGTGCTGTTCTTCATCCTGCTGACGGAGCTGCAGGGCGGCACGGCCGTGAACATTTTCGGCAAGCGCCTGTCCCGCGCCGTGCACCGGCAGGCGATCACGGTGGTGCTTCTGGCCATCGGGCTGGTGGTGGGCTCCACGATGTTCCTGATGGTCATCACCGACTTCGGCCAGGAGCGGATCCTGTTCGAGGTGATCTCCGCATTCGCCACGGTGGGGCTGTCCACCGGCATCACGGCCGCCATGCCGCCGGCCGGCCAGGTGGTGCTGATCCTGCTCATGTTTATTGGCCGCCTCGGCCCCGTGACGCTGGGCGCCGCACTGGCGCTCCGCGAACGCCCGCTCCTCTATGAATACCCGAAGGAAAGGCCCCTCATTGGCTAAGAACTTCTTCTCCCGTTCCTCCGAATCGGGAGCGCAGGCTGACACCGTTGTGGTCATTGGCCTCGGCCGCTTCGGCGGGTCGCTGGCGCTCGAGCTCGAGGCGCAAGGGACCGAAGTCCTGGGCATCGACTCCAGCGAGGACACCGTCCAGTCCTACAACGGCCGCCTCACCCATGTGGTCCGGGCGGACTCCACCAAGGAAGAGGTGCTGCGCCAGCTCTCCGTCCACGAGTTCGACCGCGCCGTGGTGGGCATAGGCAGCGACATCGAGGCGAGCATCCTGACGACGTCGCGCCTGCTTACGTTCAAGAAGCCGCAGATCTGGGCCAAGGCCATCAGCGAACCGCACGCCGAGATCCTCAACCAGCTCGGCGTGGACCACGTGATCCGCCCCGAGCACGACATGGGCAAGCGGGTGGCCCACCTGGTCCGCGGCTCGCTGCTGGACTACGTCGAGTTCGAGGACGACTTCGTGATGATCCGCACCAGCCCGCCCACCGAGGCCCGCGACCGCCCGCTCGGCGTGCTGGGCCTGCGCGACAAGTACGGCATCACCATCGTGGCGGTCAAGCGCCCCGGCGGCATCTGGGGCCACACCACCGCGCAGACCGTCCTGTACGACGACGACCAGATCATCGTGCAGGGCAGGAAGACCCAGGCGGAACGGTTCAGCAACCTGCCCTGACGCTTACCGCGTAGCCGGTTATCGTGTGGGCGCCTACCGTGTGGCCGGCGCCTCAATGAAGACCACCTGGCTCAGGCTTCTGACAGGCCCTCGCCTCCGGGCCCGTTTGCCGACGGCGTTAGCCGGGGTCCCGGCGTCGGCGGACTTCAGTCTCCCGGCACCAGCGGAATGCCCGACGGCGTTAGCCGCCTCACCGGCCGCGACCCGCCGCACGCTGAGCTGCTCGAGGTCCAGCAGCCGGCGCGTGCCCGTTCGGGCGTCGATAATCCAGAACAGGTCGATGTCCTGGAACGTGCTGCTCACGGTCCCCCGGTGGGCCAGCCTGCCCCGGTGCCAAGCCTCGATCTCATCGCCTACAGCCAGCTCGGCACCGGACCGCACTTCAAACATTTCTTGTTCAACCATCTCTGGGCCCCTTCCCCCGAACAGCTTCGTGGGCCCAGCCTGCACCAGGTTGTTTTCTAAAAAGTTTCGAGATGATGATGAGCTCGTGTCAGGCCCGGCGTGGCGGAGACTGCCGGGCAAGGTAACAGCTCCGGCCGGCGCTCTTGTTGCCTTCTCTGAAAAATGCGCCCTTCTTGATCCAATCCTGTGGAATTCTTGAGCATGGATTTGAATTCCAGCCCTTTGTTACGACTGAGGCAATACATGCCGCCGGGACTAACAAATTGTTGATTACTTACCGTTCTTCCACTCGGTTTATATACCTTTGCAGGCGGGTTACACTAAGGCGTTATTTGACAATTGAATGATGCAGCCGCGCCGCTGCCGTACCCGTGGGGGGATGGAAAATGCTCGCTAGGAGCAGGCGATTCCGCATGAGAATCGCGATATTGTTATCGGTGCTTTCGGCACTCATAGTTACGGGCTTAACGCCTGCGGCGGCAGTAGAGGTTGGAGGCGCCACTGCCTCCATCAGCGGAAAAATAACCGCTGACTTCTCTGGAGGCAGCCAAGGATACACAGGCGTTCACGTGAGCAACGCCGCAACTTCCGAATATGTAACCAGCAGCTACGCTGATGCCGAAGGAAATTACACTGCCTCAAATCTTCCTGCGGGCTCCTACAAGCTGCAGTTTTTTGACTACGGCGGCCTGAACCTCGGACAGTGGTACGGCGGCACCGCGGATCAAGAAGGCGCCACGGTTGTGGTGGTCGCCGCTGGCCAGCAGCTCAACGGCATTGACGTAACGCTCGCCAAGGGCGCAACAATCAGCGGTCACGTAAAAGCCTCCGCTGGAGTTGACCTCAGCGGAATTGAGGTCAGGGTCCATGCTGCGGACGGCATGTCAACGCCGGGGTATTCGGCTGTGGCGGGGGACGGCAGCTTAAGGTCTACGGCCTTCCGGCGGGGTCGTACAAAGTCCAGTTCGGCGGATACGGCTCGGGAGCGCTGGACCAATGGTACGGGGGCGCCGATTCTCTTGAGGCCGCCACCCCTCTTACGCTTACGGCAGGCCAGGATGCCACGGGAATCGACGCCAGCCTGATCAAAGCTGCCACAATCAGCGGACGCGTCAGCGCACCCGAAGGCGTCGACCTCGGCGCCGTGACAGTCGCGGTTCACGAAGCCGACCGCATCTCCTACACCGGGTTCGACTGGGTCAAGCCGGACGGCACCTTCAAAGTCACGGGTCTCCGCGCGGGAACATACAAGCTGCAGTTCCAGGGAAGCAACTCCGGGGCACTGGACCAATGGCACGCAGAAGCCGACTCAATTGAAACTGCCACGGCAATTACACTCGCCGCGGGCCAGGACCTCACCGGCATCGATGCCGCCCTGGTGAAGGGCGCGACAATTAGCGGCCAGGTCACCGTACCGGCGGGCACTGAGATTAGTTCCGTAAGTGTCTTGGTCAGCCAGGCGGACAACGTGTACTACTTCAACAGGTATGCGTCCGTGGGCCAGGACTGCAGCTACAAGGTCACCGGCCTTCCTGCAGGAACCTACAGGGTTCAGTTCCAGGGGAATGACTCCGGTGCAGTCGACCAGTGGTACGCCAATGCGGAATCGGCCGAGACCGCAACACCTGTGAGTGTCACCGCAAACCAGGATCTTGCCGGAATCGACGCGACGCTGGTCAGGGCCGCGACGATCAGCGGCAAGATCACGGCGCCAGCAGGGGTCAACCTCAGTGACGTAAGTGTCAAGGTCCACAGGGCTGACGGCATGACGATCCCCGCATCCGTCTCGGTGAACGCAGACGGCAGCTATCGGATCGGAGGCCTGGCGGCGGGTAGTTACAAACTTCAGTTCGATACAGGCAACTCGGGGGCTCTGGAGCAGTGGTATTCCAGTGCTGGCACCTTTGAGGCCGCCACCGTGTTGGCACTCGAAACAGGCCAGGACCTCACCGGAATTGACGCGGCCCTGGTCAAGGGCGGATCCATCAGCGGATCGGTCACTGCACCCGCGGGCGTCGATCTGACCTCTCTGCGCGCGTACGTTTACCCGGCAGCGAACCAGTACCGTAGCTGGTCTGCCAGGGTAATGGGCGACGGAAGCTATAAAGTCCTCGGGCTCGCCGCAGGAAGCTACAAGGTCGAGTTCTCGGGCTACAACACGGGAACCCTGACACAGTGGCACGCCGGGGCTTCGTCATACGAAACGGCAACCCCCGTTGCACTTTCCGCCGGCCAGGACGTTACTGGCATCGACGCCGACCTCGTAACAGGCGCCTCCATCAGCGGCCGCGTTAGCGCACCCGCTGGAGTCGACTTGGCCCGAGTGCAGGCTTACGTGTTCCCGGACGGTACGGACTGGAACTGGTTGGCAGCAGTCGACCTTGGTGCCGACGGCTCGTACAAGTTCAGCGGACTTCCTGCCGGCCCCTACAAGATACGGTTCACTGCGGGCAACTCCGGCGCCCTAGACGTATGGTACGGCGGCGCGGCGACGTCAGCCGGCGCTACCGTCATTGCGCTCACAGACGGCCAAGCCAAGTCGAATGTCGACGCCACGCTGACAAAGGGCGCATCCATCAGCGGCAAGATGTCGGGAGCTCCCGGCGTCGACATTTCCGCAGTCAACGTGGAACTGCACAACGTTGATAATTTCCGCGCCTACCCGGTCAATGCAGATGTCCGCCCGGACGGAAGTTTCTCACTGGTCGGGCTCCAGGCCGGCAACTACAAGATCCGCTACTACGGGCCAAATGCTGGCGCCCTGGAGCAATGGCACGAGAATGCCACCAGCATGGATTCCGCGACTGTCGTGGCACTGGCCCCGGGACAGGACGTGACAGGGATCAACGCCTCGATCGCCAAGGGCGCCTCCATCAGTGGCACGGTCAAGGCACCTGACGGTGTCAGCCTGACATCGACCTATGTGCGGGCCGTCTCCGAGGCAGAGCCGAACGGACCGAGTGCAAACGTCCGCGCCGACGGGACCTACAAGCTGCGCGGCCTCCCGGCCGGAACCTACAAACTGCAGTTCTACGGCAACGGCTCGGGGGCCCTGGAAGAGTGGTACCAGGATGCCCGGACCTCCGCCGACGCAACACCAGTAACAGTAACGGCAGGCCAGGACCTCACAGGCATCGACGCGACTTTGGCCAAGGGCGCCAGCATCAGCGGCAAAATCACGCTCCCTGAAGGCGTTCCCGCCTACTCGGTGTACGTCAGCCTGTACCAGGGCGGCGAGTTGACGCCTCTGAGCACCGTCTCGCTCAATCAGTATGACGGCTCCTATTCTTTCCGCGGGCTCGCTGCGGGAAGTTACAAGCTGCAGTTCCAGAGCTACGGTTACGCGGGACTCGTTCAGCAGCAGTGGTACAGCGATGCTTCCTCCATTGACACCGCTACGGAAGTGGCAGTCACAGACGGCCAGGACCGCACGGCCATTGATGCGACCATGAAGAAGAGCGCCTCCATCAGTGGCAAGATCACGGCCCCTGACTCAGTGAACCTCAGCAAAGCGTTGGTCTACGCGACACGGGCCGAATCACCGGACCAAACCGCAGCTGTCGCATCGGTGGGAGTTGACGGAACCTACACTCTCAACGGCCTCGAACCGGGTACCTATAAGGTGCGGTTCTCAGGCGAACAGAGTGGAGCCACAGACCTCTGGTACGGCGGCACCACTCCGGACACCGCAACCCCGGTGGTCGTTGCGGCGGAAGAAGCCAAGGCATCGGTCAACATGACAGTGACCACCGGCGCTTCCGTCAGCGGCACTGTGACGGGTTCCGGAAGCCTTTATGGCTACCCGGTTACTGTTTATGATCTGGCAGGTAAGACAGCAAGGACTACGCAGACGGACGCGGCCGGCAGGTACAGCGTGGTGGGCCTCGCTGCAGGGTCCTACAAGATTGGCTTCAATCGCTCCAACGGGACATACCAGGACGAAGCGCAGTTCTACGCGAACAAGCCGGAGTCCGCGGGCCTGAACCAGGCCGAAGTCATCACCCTCGCCCAGAACCAGTCGCTGCAGAATATCGACGCAACTCTGAAAACGGGTGGGTCAGTAACCGGAACGTTGCTGGACAACGCCGGAAAGCCCCTGCAGTACGCCTACGTTGAGGCGTACACCCGCGACGGTTCATTCGTCAGCCGGTATGGAAGCTCAGATGCCACTGGAAAATTCAGCATTGGGGGCCTCACGACAGGAAAGTACTTCCTGCATGTCTTCCGGGACGCAATACGCGGCAACCTGTACTCGGGCAACACCGCCGAGGAAGCCAGCGCCACCCCGGTAGCCGTGACCAGCGGGAGTGCCACAACGTTCGACCTGTCGTACGCGGTGCCCCAGCTCACCGGGCCGGTGCCCACCATCAGCGGCACCCCCAAGGTGGATTCCACACTCACCGCGGAACCGGGCACATGGGGACCTTCACCGGTGACACTGAGTTATCAGTGGAAGGCCGACGGCGCAGACATCGCCGGGGCCACTGCCAACACCTACAAGGCCACGGCAGCGACGGTAGGCAAGGTCCTGACCGTAAGTGTCACGGGCTCGAAGGCTGGCTACGGCACGGCAACGAAGACCTCGGCCGGAACCGCCAAGGTTGAGGCAGGCACCCTGACCGCACCAACGCCCACGATTTCGGGCGCCGCGGCGGTGGATTCCACGCTAACCGCGGTACCCGGTACGTGGGGACCGGCACCGGTGGCGCTGGGTTACCAGTGGAAGGCCGACGGCGCCGACATCGCCGGGGCCACCGCCGCCACCTTCAAGCCCACGACGGCGACGGCGGGCAAGACCGTGACCGTCACCATCGTTGGCACCAAGGACGGCTACACGACTGAGACCAGGACGTCCGCGGCCACGGCCAAGGTAGCGGCAGCCGCCCTGACCGCCCCCACCCCCACCATCAGCGGCACGGCCAAGGTGGATTCCACCCTGACCGCGGTACCCGGCACGTGGGGACCGGCACCGGTGACGCTGACGTATCGGTGGAGCGCGGACGGCGTCAGCGTCGCAGGAGCCACGGCTGGCACCTACAAGCCCACCGCAGCGACGGTCGGCAAGGCGCTGACCGTCACCGTTACTGGCTCGAAGGCTGACTTCGCCACGGTAAGCAAGACCTCGGCGGCCACCGCCAGGGTCGCAGCCGGAACCCTGACCGCGCCCACCCCCGCAGTCATGGGCACGGCCAAGGTGGGTTCCACGCTGACGGCAACCGCCGGTACATGGGGGCCTTCACCGGTTGCCCTGAAGTACCAGTGGAAGGCCAACGGCGTCGCCATCACCGGCGCCACCGCCGCCACGTTCAAGCCGGCCGCGGCACAGGTGGGCAAGACGCTGACCTTCAGCGTGACGGGCACCAAGGCCGGGTACACCACGGCAACCAAGACCTCCGCCGCCACCGGCACGGTCATGGCCCTCAACCCGGTCCTCACGGCCCCGACGCCAAGGATCACCGGAACCGCCAAGGTGGGCTACACCCTGACAGCAGCTCCGGGAACCTGGGGACCGGCGACGGTCACCCTGAAGTACCAGTGGAAGGCCAACGGCGCCGCCATCGCCGGAGCCACGGCAAGCGCGTACAAGCCGGCCGCCGCTGTTGTGGGCAAGACCATCAGCGTCACGGTCACCGGCAGCAAGGCCGGCTACAACACGGCGGCCAAGACGTCGGCACTCACCGCAAAGGTCGCCGTCGGAACGCTGTCCGCACCGGCTCCCAGGATCACCGGAACCGCCAAGGTGGGCTACACCCTGACGGCGGTTCCCGGCGCGTGGGGACCGGCGCCGGTCACCCTGAAGTACCAGTGGAAGGCCAACGGGGTCTCGATCGCCGGCGCCACGGCCAGCACGTACAAGCCGGCCGCGCCCGTGGTCGGCAAGGCCATGAGCGTCACGGTCACGGGAAGCAAGGCGGGCTATACGACGGCGGCCAAGACGTCCGCGGCAACCGCAAAGGTCGCAGTCGGGACCCTCACGGCACCGGTCCCGGGGATCAGCGGTGCTGTCAGGGTGGGGTCCGTCCTCACGGCAACAGGGGCCTGGGGGCCGGCGCCGGTCACGCTGAAGTACCAGTGGAAGGCGAACGGCGTTGCCATTACGGGCGCCACTGCCGGCACCTACACCCCGTCTACCGCGGTGCTGGGCAAGACCCTGACGGTCACGGTCAGCGGTTCGAAGTCCGCCTTCACCACGGTTACCAAGACCAGTGCGGTGTCTGTGAAGGTGGCGGCCGGCGTGCTGACCGCTCCCGTCCCCACCGTCTCCGGTACTGCCACAGTGGGCTCGGTGCTCACAGCGGTTCCGGGCACGTGGGGACCGGCGCCGGTCACGCTGAAGTACCAGTGGTACGCCAACGGCGTGGAAGTCACCTCTGCCACGGCCAGCACGTACAAGCCGCTGGCAACCGACGCCGGCAAGACGCTGACGGTAACCGTCACGGGATCCAAGGCCGGATTCACGACGGCGGCGAAACCGTCCGCCGCCACGGCGGCGGTGAGCTGACACCCTCGGTGAGCTGACCGTCGTCGTACGTCAGGCGCACCAAACGGCACGGCCGCTGCAACTCCAACCGGGTCGCAGCGGCCGTTCCGCTTTAAGGGCAGGAGCCTTCCGGCCCCGCCGCCGATAAACTGGGAGTGGCCGCCGCGGCAGCAGGCCGCCCCGGCTTTCCCGTACAGGAGGTCACGATGGGTTTGGGTGACAAGATCCACAATGCCGCCGAAAAACTCCACGGCAGAAGCAAGGAAGCAGCCGGACGCGCCACCGGTGACAGGCGGCTCAGGGCTGAGGGCAGGGAGCGCCACATCAGGGCCGACCTCAAGCAGGCCGGCGAAAAGGTCAAGGACGCCTTCAGGAGGCACTGACCAAGGTCCCGCTGTAATGCTCGAGGCCCTGTCCGGTAAGAGCGGACAGGGCCTCGTTGCGTTTGGCGCTCCGCCAGTTCCGGCGCTCCGCCAGTTCCGGCGCTCCCCCACGCCGGCACCGCGAGGACGCGGCGCCCCGGCAGACGGGGCTCAGCCGATAAAGGTGTCCCTGGCGATCATGATCGCGGTGATGGCTTTGGGCCAGCCGGTGTAGAACGCGAGGTGGATGATCGCCTCTTTGATCTCGTCTTCGGTCAGGCCGTTCTTCCGGCCGAGGGAGATGTGGTACCCGAGCTGCTCGCTGTTGCCGCCTGCAACCAGGGCAGTGATGGTCACCAGGCTGCGGTCGCGCGGTGACAGCTGGGGGCGCTCCCACACGTCGCCGAAAAGCACGTCGTCGGTGAGCTGCGCAAGCTTCGGGGCAAACCCGCCGAACATCTTCTGGGCGCCGGACGGTTCGTTCTCAGTCATGCAGTCCTTCCCTACTTCGCTACCGTGCGGGGGCCGTTGTATTCCTCGTCGGTGACGTGCTCGAACCAGCCGCCGTCGGCGGGGTCCCCACCGCTTTCCAGCATGGCCAGGTGCTCCATGTAGCTGTCCGGGGCGGCTCCGTGCCAGTGCAGTTCTCCGGGCGGCGTGTAGATGGTCTGGCCGGGGTGAACCTCGAGGAGCTCCCCGCCCCGGGACTGCACCAGCCCGATCCCCTCGGTGATGTGCAGGGTCTGGCCGTTGGAGTGGCTGTGCCAGGCAGTGCGTGCGCCTGGTGCGAAGCGCACCTTGGCAACGACCATGCGCTGGCTGTCGTTCTGCGGGCCGGCGATCATGTCCAGCCACACGTCGCCGGTGAACTGCTCGGGCGGGTTCTTGACGGTGGGCGGCTTGGGCGCAATTTCCACGTGATACTCCTTTTGGTCGTTCAGTTACCAGACAACCGCAGACAGGCCAGGCAAGGGAGTCACTGTTCTTAGGGGTACCGGCAGGGACTCCCACACAGGACGGGAATGCCCCTAGCGTTATAGGCATGGACAACCGCACCGAAATCCGCGACTTCCTGGCCTCCCGCAGGGCGAGGATCACCCCGGACAGGGCCGGTCTGCCGGACTACGGCGGCAACCGGCGCGTGCCCGGTCTGCGCCGCGGGGAAGTTGCCTCCCTGGCGGGGGTCAGCATCGAGTACTACACCCGCCTCGAACGGGGAAACCTCGGAGGAGCCTCCGATGACGTGCTGGAAGCGGTCGCGAGGGCACTGCAGCTGGATGAAGCGGAACGGGAGCACTTGTTCGACCTTGCCCATGCGGCCAGCGCGGGAGGCAAGGCCCGTCGTCGACCTGCCCGGAAGCAGTCGGTCCGCCCCAGCCTGCAGGCGATCCTTCACGGGATGACCGGGTCTCCGGCCTTCGTGCGCAACGGACGCCTGGACATCCTGGCCATCAATGACCTGGGCCGGGCCCTGTATTCTGAGGCGTTCGGCGGCGCGGAGCAGCAGGTCAACCTGGCCCGGTTCTGCTTCCTCGACCCGCGGGCCCGCACGTTCTATCCGGCGTGGGAAGACGCAGCCAACACCACCGTGGCCCTGCTGCGCACCGAAGCCGGCAGGGACCCCTATGACAAGGCCCTGCAGGACCTCATCGGGGAGCTGTCCACCCGGAGCGATGAGTTCCGGGTCCGGTGGGCAGCCCACAACGTGCGCCTGCACCGGACCGGCCTCAAGCACTTCCACCACCCGGTGGTGGGCACCCTCGCCCTCGCCTTCGACGCCATGGATCTGCCGGCCGATCCCGGACTGACGCTGACCGCCTACAGCGCGCAGCCCGGCTCGGCCGAGGAAGACGCCCTCAAACTGCTGGCGAGCTGGGCCGCGAGCCAGGAGCAACCCGCGGCTGGCTCGTCGCGGCAGGCCGCACCCGAGCCCAAGGCCGCCAACGGTTGACCCGCCGTCGGGGTGACCCGCGGTTTTGCCAAAAAGGGCTGCTTCGAAGCCTTTCAAGCGGCCCTTTTTGGCAAAGGACGCACGCCACAGGTTCCAGCCGGGACGAACGGACACATTAGCCCAACCGTCAAGCGATGGCGGCGAGAGTTGAGGCCAGCGCCACGTGGGCGGCCGTACCACCAAGGACACTGACGACGGCGTTGCCGCGCCAAAGGTGAAGCCCGGCAGTGACAGCGAATCCCGCTGCGACGGCGACGCTCCCCGGAGTGAGGGACATGGGGGTATGGCGGACGGTGTAGAAGACCAAGATGGTCATGATGCCCACGGGCATGTGGTCGTTAAGGTACGGCAGCACGGAGCTGTGGCGGATCGGTGCAAGGAGTGCGAACGGCGCGGCCCTCAGTGCCCATGTGACGGCAGAGCTGATCAGGACGGCGGCAAGAATATAGCCGGGCTCAGGCATGACGTGTTTTCCTCCGCTCGATGGCGTAGCGGACCAGCAGAAGTGCCACGAACATAGCCATGGCAGCGACCAGCATGCCTTCGCCAAAGACCAAGTAGCCGGCCAGAGCACAGCCAAGGGCCATGATGGGGACCGGGATGCTCCTGCGGACGCGATAGGCCTCCATGCCCAGGACCAGAAAGAACGCCGTCAGCGCGAACTCCAGGCCTACAACGCCATCGGGGATTAGGGTTCCGCCAAGGGCACCCGCGGTGACGGAAACCACCCAGCTGACCTGAAAGGTAGCTTGGACGGCAAGGATCCGGCGCCGGCTCCAGGACTGCGCTTCAGGTGATGCGGTCAGAGCCCATGCCTCGTCGGTGAGCGTGAACGTGCTGTAGGTGCGGGCGCCGCGGCCGTGGACGCGATGCAGCGGGAAGGAAAGCGCATAGAAGACATGCCGGAAATTCACCAGGAACGCTGTCACCGCGACCGAGGCCAGCGGCGCCAGTGAGACCACCATGCCTAGGACAAGGAATTCGAGGGAGCCGGCGAAGATGACTGTCGCGAACACGGGTGCCCACCACCACGGGAGGGTCGATTGTGCCACGACGACGCCGAACGCGATCCCCATCGGCAGCACGGCCAGCACCGCAGGAAGGGAGCCCCGGACGGCCATCCGGACGTCACCTGAAGCGGCCGGCGCAGCGCTGGCTCCGTCTGCGCTTACGGCTGTTGGGAGCGCCGTCGTCGGTCCCGTCGGGAGGGCTCGCGGCGCGGTGTTTTCGGTCATGCCGCAATGGTAGAGAGATTTGCCGGCTTTATGGTTGCCATATTGCACCCTAAAATGGCCCGGTGAGCAACCAACAAAGGCTTGATGCCATTGATCGAGAAATAATATTGCAGCTTTCTGAAGACGGCCGTCTGACTAACCTCGAACTGGCCCGCAGGGTGGGCCTCACGCCCGCTCCCTGCCTGCGCCGCGTCCAGCGTCTAGAAAACGACGGGATCATCGCCGGATACCGGGCGGTCGTCGACCCGGTCGCCGCGGGACGAGGGTTTTGCGTCATCATGTCGGTCGAGATCACCATGACCGACCGGCAGACCGTGGAAGACTTCGAAACGGCCGTGGCCGCACTTGAGGAGGTGACGGAAGTCCGGCGTGTTTACGGCGTGCCGGACTACATTGTTCGGGTCGACGTGGCGGACGGCAACGAATACGAGCGTTTCCAGACCCAGAAGATGACCAAACTCCCTGGAGTCCACCGGATCATTTCCCATCCCATGATGAAGCTCATCAAGAGCCGGTACTAAGCCGGGCCGGGGCCCTCGCGGGTCCGGGCCTCAAACGCGGCAAGACGTTAGAAAACCGTTAAGATTTGCGCCACCACAAAGGAAATGCTGTCGGGGCGAAGCACGGCACAGTACCGTTGATCCATGCCGTCCTGCGATGGCCCCCAACACCGCAGGGCGGCATTTCCATGCCCTCGGTCGGGGCCCTCCGGCGGTACTTCCGGTGCCGCTCCGGCCGCGCACCCAATGTCGGACAGCGGAAGAAAAGTAAGCCAACTCACTTTTACGCCCATCCGGCCCCTGAGCTGCTCCGAACTGCCTGTGTCCCATCCACGGGAGATCCACCACCACTCGCACGAGGAGAACGCTTCCGATGAACAAGACTTTGCGGCTTTTGGCCGTCCCCACCCTCGCTCTCGGCGCACTCGCCCTGTCCGGCGCACCCGCCATGGCCCACGACGGCGACCACACCTACCAGGCCGCCCTCGGCCAGGTGAACGGCAGCTCCGCCTCTGGCAACGTGACCCTGCACGTCTCAGGCGACCAGGCGCACGTGGTTCTCAACGTGTCCGGCCTCGCCACGACGTTCAACAACGCCCCGTACCCGCATGTGCAGCACATCCACGTCGGCGCCAAGGGCCAGTGCCCCACCCCCTCTGCCGATGCCAACGGCGACGGCGTCATCTCCACCACCGAGGGCGCCCCGGCCTACGGCAAGATCGGCACCACGCTCTCCACCAGCGGCGATACCAGCCCTGCGGCCGGCCTGGACCTTAAGGTCGCTGGCCAGGGCGGCGCCTACACCATCGATCGCAGCTTCCCGCTCAACGCCGAGACCAAGGCAGCACTGCATAACGGCACCGCCGTTGTGGTTGTCCACGGGCTGGACCCCGCAACCCTGAGTGCCGCCGGCCAGGCTGCCAAGAGCGACCTCGTGCCCAGCCTGCCGCTGGCGGCCACGTCGCCGGCCCTCTGCGGCACCCTGACCGCCGGCCAGATGAACATGCCGGTGGGCGGTGCGGACACCGGGGTTGCGCAGACTCCGCAGAAGACCGACGCCGGTGTGCTGGCTTTGGGCGGCGGCCTCGTCCTCGCCGCCGCAGCGGGCGGAACCTACATCGTCCGCCGCCGCAGGGCAGCCGACGCAGCATAGCTTTTCCGGCACGGACTCCGGCGCCGCGGATGCCTTCAGGGCCTGCGCGGCAGCCGGAGTACCCCGGCCGCACCGACGAACCACGCTTCAGGACAGGACGCTGAGGATGATCAGAGCAACGAGAAACCGCAACCGCGCGCTGGTGTCGGTGGTGTCGCTGGCCGTGGCGTCGCTGCTGCTGTCAGGCTGCGCCGCAGCCGCGGGAAGCACGGGGCGGGCTGGAACAGCGAGCGCACCGCCGCCGCCGTCGAGCCGTGCAGCCACGCACTCCGGTGACCAGCACGCCCAAACCCAATCATCCGGCCCCTCGGAGGCCTCCAAAATGGTCTGCGGACAGGAAACCAAGGACGATATTTCCTCCATCCTGGCCCTGGAGCAGGCTCCGCACGCCGTGGACGAATGGGCGGACAGCACCTACACCTGCACGTACCACCTCGCCGACGGCCTGCTCGTGATCTCCGTGAAGGAATCCCCTGCCCCCGCCGCAGCACGCAAATACTTCGACGCCCTGCAGGGCAAGCTCGAAGCGGCACCCATCAAGGGCCTCGCCAACCTCGGCTTCCCGGCGGCCCAGACCCCCGACGGGTCGGTCGTCTTCCTCAAGGACAGCAGCACCCTGCACGTCAACGCCACCGGGCTGCCGCCCGCCGTCGGACCCCAGAAGGTGGCTCCCACCGACTTCGCCTACCAGGTGGCCACCACCATCCTGGCCTGCTGGAAAGAACACCACTGAGCCATGGATTCCTCATTCCAGCGTCAGCGCAGCGCGGCTGTCCTCCTGCTGCTCGGCAGCCTGGTCCTGGCGGGCTGCGGAACCATAGCGCCGTCGTCGGCCCCCACCACAACGGCACCGCCGGCAGCGTCCCCGGCACCCTCGCCGGCACCTACCAAGGCGCCGTCCCCAGCCAAAAGCACGACGGCGGCGGCCGGCCGGACAGCGATTGTGCCCTCGCCTGCCCGGCCGGCCCCCGCTCCCGTGTCGGTGGCTGTTCCGTCTATCGGGGTCCAGTCCCCGGTCGTGAAGCTGAAGCTCCGGGCCAACGGGTCGCTGGAAGTGCCGCCGGACGGGCCGGGCGCGCCTGCCGGCTGGTACTCCGGGTCGCCGTCGCCCGGTGAGACCGGCCCGGCCGTTTTCCTGGGGCACGTCAACGCCACTGACGGCGGTCCCGGCGTCTTCGCCAACCTCCGTGGCCTGAAGACGGGCGCGGAAATCAGGGTGCAGCGCGCCGACAAGAGTGCTGCCGTCTTTACGGTGACGAGGGCGGCCGCGTACCGCAAGAACGACTTCCCCACTTTCGAGGTCTACGGCAATACCAAGGGCCCGGAACTGAGGCTCATCACCTGCGACGGCTACGACCCCGCCACCGGCCTGTTCAACGACAACTACGTGGTGTACGCCAAGCTCAAGTCGGCGGGCTGAGGCAGACGCCCCCTATGGTCCGCCGCCGCACTCCTCCAGCGATCTGCTCGGTGGTTTTGCTAAAAAGGGCTGCTTGGAGCGGCTGCGATGCGGCCCTTCTTGGCAAAACGTTACTCAGCTGGGCGTATCCGGCAGGCGGAAACGGCGTACGCTCGTTGATATATGAGTGCTCCCAGCAAAGCCGTGTGACCATGCATCATCTGAGTAAGTTGGCAGTTATCGGAGCCGGGCTTTTGCTCGCTCTGTCTGCAGCGGGCGGCCCACCCCAGCCCGCAACAAGCAAGCCCCTTTCAGCAGCAAGGGCCGAGGTCCTCCCCGCAACGCCCCGGCCCGCCGTAAGCCATCCTTCAACAAACCAGCCCGCAGCTGTCCCCCATCCCGTGCCAAAGCCCGTCGCCAGCCATACTGCCGCTGCGACGGCGGCAGCCACTCCGGCGGCACCCACTCCGGCGGCACCCACTCCGGCGGCACCCACTCCGGCGCAGCAGCTCGCCCGGCTCACGCTGGCGCAGCGTGTCGGCCAGCTGTTCATGGTGGCCGCAACGGCCACCGGAGCGGACGCCAACACCATGGCCGGCCTCACCAGGTACCACGTCGGCAATGTGTATCTCGCCGGGCGCAGCCGCGCGGGCACCGTGGCGACGGCCGCCGTCGTTCGCCGGATGACGGCAACCGTGTCTGCGGCCACCACCGGCGGCATCCGGCTTGCCGTGGCCACCGACCAGGAGGGCGGCTTCGTCCAGGTCCTCGGCGGCCCGGGCTTCTCGACGATACCCACAGCACTGTCGCAGGGCACCCAGACGACGGCGGCCCTCCAGGCAAACGCGCGCGCGTGGGGAAGCCAGCTGCACGCGGCCGGGCTCACCATGAACCTGGCGCCGGTTTTGGATACAGTGCCGAGCAGGCAATTCGCCCCGCGCAACGCGCCCATCGGCTTCTTCGCCCGCGAATACGGGTTCACGCCGCAGGCGGTCTCGACCCACGGCGGCGCTTTCGCAGCCGGCATGCGCCAGGCAGGCATCGCCCCCGTCGTCAAGCACTTCCCCGGTCTGGGCCGCGTCACCCTGAACACGGATACCACCCGGAATGTGAAGGACACCGTCACCACACGCTCCGACCC
This sequence comes from Arthrobacter sp. UC242_113, assembly GCF_044054585.1. Classification (NCBI taxonomy): domain Bacteria; kingdom Bacillati; phylum Actinomycetota; class Actinomycetes; order Micrococcales; family Micrococcaceae; genus Arthrobacter; species Arthrobacter sp. UC242_113. Next base: position 2,630,369 of record NZ_CP171968.1, read on the forward strand.
TTACCTGCTGCCCTTCAGGACAGCGATACAGGCGGGCACCCGGTGGGTGATGGTCTCGAGCGCCTACTACACCCGCATCGATGCCGGCCACATCGCCCCGTTCTCGCCGCTGATCATGCGGACGATGTTGCGCTCGGACCTGCACTTCACCGGCGTCGTCCTGTCCGACGACCTGTGCAACGCGGCGCAGCTGGCTCCGTGGGCGCTGGGCACCCGGGCCACGAGCTTCATCCATGCCGGCGGAAGCATGCTGCTGTGCGCGAACCCCCGGGCCATTCCCGCCATGTACACCGCGGTGCTGCAGCTCGCCCAGCACAATCCTGCCTTCGCCGCGGAGGTCAACGCCGCCGCGCTGAAGGTGCTGACGGTGAAGGCCGGGCACTAAGGGCGCCTTCAGCAGGGCGGCCGGGCCGCCGATTGGCAATTCGACGCCGGGCGCAGAACGCAGGAGGCGCGAACGGACACTTGGCGCCCCCGCAATGAAGGGCCTCAAGTGTCCGCTCGCGCTCGACTGTCGTCTCTAAACCAAGCCGCGCTAGCTGAGCGCGGGCACCTGCACCTGCCCAGGCTTGAAGCGTGCGCCGTAGCCGGGGGCGGCAGGCACCTCGATCCTCGCGTGGGTGTGCACCTCGGAAACGGTCGCCTTGGTGTGCTCCGCGATCTGCTCCAGTGTGGTCACCCACATGCCATCCATGCCCTTGACCCGCTCAATCAGCCGCTCCAGGGCCACGGCTTTGGACGGCCGGCCCGAGATGAACGGGTGGTTCGTGAGCACGAAGCAGCTTCCCTGCGAGTGGTGCGCCTCCGCCTCGAGGGTCCACATCTCCAGCACCTTCGCCGGGCTTTCGATCACGCCGCTGCCCGTCACGCCGGGGTAGAACGCGTACTGCTCCCAGTCGTCGAGGGTCCAGTCCACGGGGATCTCCACGATGTCGCGGGTGTCGCCGGCGCCGGAGGGAGAACCCGAGGCAACCGACATCCGGTACGGCGCGTCGCCGTCGAGCAGGCTCGAATCGTAGAGGAAGCCGCGGTCCGCGAGCAGCGCCGGGGAGTGCCAGTTCAATTCCCACCACGGTGCCCGGTAACCCACGGGACGGATGCCGGCGACCTTCTCCAGCGCCTCCAGTCCCCGGTCCATGTAGCTCGCCTCGGTGGCGGCGTCGATCCCCTGCATCGGCTCGTGCAGGTAGCCGTGGTGGGCAACCTCATGGCCGCCGTCGACGATCTGCCGCGCCACGTCCGGGTAGCTTTCGGCCGTGAAGCCGGGGATGAAGAACGTCCCGCGGACCTCCTGCCGCGCCAGGATCTGCAGCAGCCGCGGCACCGCCACCTTGGGCCCGTACGACTGGTGGCTCATGAGCGACATGCGCCGGGTGCTGGCGGGGTCGTGCGCGATGACGCACGATTCGGCGTCGACGTCGAAGGTGAAGGACGCTGCGGCGGTGAAGCCGGCCGGCCAGGTGATGGGGTGCTGGGAATCCGCGAAGGCGCTGGTGCTCATGCCGGAGTTCCTTTCGTCAGAGGGCGAAGTGGAGAGGAAGAGAAGGATTTAGTGTTCGACGGCGGGAACCGGCTGGGGTGCCTCGGCAGCGTCAGGTGCGCTGGAAGCAACGGCCGCGGTGCCGCCGTCGGACGTCACCGTCACGTACGGCCGGTGCAGCCGGGGGCCGAGAACCGCGTAGACAGCGGCGCTGGTGAGGCCGCCGGCCAGCCAGGAGAGGTCCCAGCCGCCCAGTGCCACCGCGATCGGGCCCTGCATCACGGGGACCAGACCGTACATGAACAGCCAGGTGGCGAAGATTCCGGCGAGCAGCGACGTCACGCCGGCCCAGTTGACCACCGGCAGGCGGCGGGTGCCGACGCCGTCGAACAGCCGTTCCACGTTGCCGGGCCAGCGCTTCTCCAGCCAGAAGAAGTGCACCAGCATCACGCCGCCCCAGGCAGCCACCCAGGCCACCAGGCCGATCAGCCAGGCGTCCAGCACGGCCGCGAAGTCCTCCTGGAAGATGAAGTAGACGACGGCGATAAGTGAGAAGACGCCGACGAACAGGTTGAGTTTGCGGCGGCTGATGGTGATGTCGAGCGCCTGGGTGGCCACCGAGAAGGTGTAGATGTTCAGGATGTTGGTGGCGATGGGGCCGTGCAGCACCATGAGGAGGACGGGCAGGGCCATGGCGCCGAAGTTCTGGACGATGAGCTTGCCGGGGTCGACCTCGCCGCTGTTGGTGGCGAGGCTGGCGCCCAGGACGCCGAGCCAGACGACGGGGATGAACTGGCCCAGGACCGAGGCCAGGTAGACCTTCTTCTTGGGCACGGTGGTGCTGACGAAGCGGGAGTAGTCGGCGGCGTAGGTGAACCAGGTGATGCCCCAGCCGATGCCGATGGCCGTCATCACCGCGCTCATTGCCGCGATGCGCTCGGAGCCTTCGAGGATGTTGCCTGCGGGGCCGGCGTAGGTCCAGTCGATCTTGAGGCCGAACCACGCGACGGCGGACATGACGACGAGGATGATGATGGTGGGCGGCACGGTCCACTTTTCGAAGGCGGCGATCGCCTTGTAGCCAAACCACGCGATGGCGACCTGGGCGGCCATGATGAACGTGGCGACGCCGATCTTCCAGGCGTAGTTGTGGGCCGCGGGATCCACCCAGCCCAGCGTGCCGAACAGCGCCATGACCAGGTCGAGGATGATCCAGGTGTTCACGGCGCACCAGCCCACCACCAGCAGCGCCTGGATGGCGGCCGGCAGGTAGTTGCCGCGGCGGCCGAACGCGGCGCGGGCCAGGACCATGCCGGTGGCGCCGGTCTTCTGGCCGAGCAGGACGAAGCAGCCGAACAGCAGCATGCCGATCAGGTTGCCCAGGACCAGGACGGTGACGGTGTCGGCGAACCCAAGTCCGAGGTTGATGCCCAGGGCGCCGAGGACCCAGTTGATCGGGGCGAGGTTTGCGCCGGCCCAGATCCAGAACTGGCCGGAGACCTTGCGGGTGCGCGCGGATTCGGGAATGGGCTGGAGCCAGGCTTCGATGTCCTCGGCCTGCTCCATTGCGGGCCCGGACTGCGGTGTTGAGGAGTTGTGCATCGGAAAAGCCTCCGTATGAGGAAGAAGAGCCTCCGTGAAGAAGGGATGAGTTAAGCCTATGTGCGCCACATCACAGCAACAAGGTACGATCCGTCTAAGAGAATCCCCTTTCTTATGACGGAGTGTCATGTTCCTCGACGAAGTCCTGAAGCACCGCAGCGTCACGGCGGCTGACCCGCTCCTGCGCGCCGGCGCCTCCGCCGTGGAGGGCCGGCAGGTGCGGTGGGTGCACTCGAGCGAGGTCCTGGACATCGCTCCCCTGCTGCGCGGCGGCGAGTTGCTCCTCAGCGGCGGCCAAGCCCTGGCCACGGCTTCCGATGAACGGCGGGTGGACTACGTGCGCGAACTGGCGGGCCGCGGCGTCGCCGCCTTGGCCATTGAGACCGGGCCTTCGCTGCCCGACATCCCTGAGTCGATGCTGGTTGCTGCCGAGTCCAACAGCCTGCCGCTGTTCGAGCTCCGCAAGGTGGCGCCCTTCGTGGGCATCATGCAAGAGATCAACTCGATCCTGGTTGGCCAGTCCGTGGAACTGCTGCAGCGCGGCGACGAGATCAGCCACGCCATGGCCGCCGAACTCGCCCACGGCGGCGGGCTGGATGAGGTGCTCGCCGTGCTCGCCGGGAAGACCGGGACCGGCGTCCGCCTGGTGTCGCCGTCGGGCCTGACGCTGGGGAGTGCGGGTTCTACGGGGAGTGCGGGAGCGGCCGACGGCGGCGGTTCCGCCGGCGGTCCGGAAACCGGCGGTTCGGCGACAGTCAGTTCCGGGACCGTTAGTTCCGCAGCCGTCAGTTCCGGGGCAGTAAGTTCCGGGACTTTGAGCACGACGGCGGTCGACGTTCCGGTCCGCGGTGTGCTGGCAGCGCGGCTGGAGCTGGAACTGCCCGAAGGTATCGACCCGACGTTTATCCGGGTGGCGGGCGAACGGTCGGTCGACATTCTTGGCCTGGCGCTGCTGCAGCGGATGCCGCCGGGCCTGAAGGAACTGGCGGGAGCGGAACTGATGCGCGCCGTGCATTCCGGCTCCCAGCCGTGGCGGCTGGAGCAGCTGGGGGCGGCGGCGGGCTTCGCCATCGACGGTCCGGTGGCCGCCGTCATGATTCGTTCCGCCGTATCGGGCCGGTTGCGCCCGGCGCTGGACGCGGTTCTGGCAGGGGCGGTTCCTCATGCCGCGAGCTATGCGGACAAGCTGGAGCTCATCGCGCTGGCCGGCCTCCCCCGCGAGGGAACCAGGGCCGCGCGGTCGTTGCTGATCGAGGCGATGGGCAACCTGGAAGTCCCGGAAGGTTCCGCGATCGCCGTCGGACCGCTGGGGCAGGGCATCGGCGAGGCGGCCTGGTCCATGGCGGAGGCCCGACGGACGCTGGACCTGGCGCCGCGGACAGGCCGTGCCGTCGGTCCTGCCCGGCAGGTGCGGGATGCGGATGCCTTTGCTGCCGAGCGACTGGCTGCCGACAGTATCGATGCCGCTGCCCGCCGAGACTTCGTCCGCAGGACGCTGGGGCCGGTACTGGAGCACGACGAGCAGCGGAACTCGCAGCTGCTGCAGACACTGAGCGTGTGGCTCGACTCCGGTTGCAACACGGCGCAGGCGGCACGCGAGCTGCACCTCGAACGGCAGTCGATGTACCACCGGCTGCAGCGCATCTTCGACCTCTGTGGCGGCGACCCCCGGGGAACCGGCCGGCTGGTCGGCCTGCACTTGGCAACCCGCCTGGCCCCTCTCCCCTAGCACCCCCGAACGCGTCCTCACATCCCGTCGCCCAAACCCACACGCGTCTTCACATCCCGTCGCCTCCCACGCAACGCGTCCTCACACCCCGTCGCCTCCCACCCAACCCTTCCTCACACCCCGTCGCCTCCCACCCAACCCTTCCTCACACCCCGTCGCCTCCCACCCAACCCTTCCTCACACCCCGGCGCCTCCCACCCAACCCTTCCTCACACCCCGTCGCCTCCCACCCAACCCTTCCTCACACCCCGTCGCCTCCCACCCAACCCTTCCTCACACCCCGTCGCCTCCCACCCAACGCGTCCTCACATCCCGTCGCCCAAACCCAAACGCGTCCTCACATCCCGTCGGTCCAGACTTGACGCTAACGAGGCTGACGACGAAGCTTGCCATGCAATCTAAGTAGTGGGACTATCTAGCTGTGCATGAAATCGACTGGCAACAGGAGCTGACCAGGGCAGCTCTGCCACATGCGGTACTCGCGGTGCTGGCCAACGGGGAGATGCACGGCTATGCCATGCTCGAAGTGTTGAGCTCCCGAGGGTTCCCAAAGATTAAGGGCGGAACCTTGTACCCGCTGTTGAAACGGCTGGAGGACCAAGGCCTGGTCGGCCATGAATGGCAGCACGACACAGCAGGGCCAGGACGCAAACAGTTCGCCACCACGGAACAGGGCCGCCGCGAGTTGGCAAGAGCTGCAAATGCGTGGTCTCAGATGGATGAAGTGCTGAAGAACTTTCGGGCAGACAGACAGGAAACTCCATGAAATACGAGCGTGACCTCGCCTTCAATCTCCGGATACGCGGATTCTCGGAACGTGAAATCGCCGAAACGCTGGAAGATGTTCTGGCTCATGAAGCGGCTACAGGGGAGCCGGCAAGAAATGAATTTGGCACCGCCGCAGAGTATGCCAAGCAGTTTCCGAAGAAGAGCCGCTGGTCACGGGGGAAGGTCGTCGGCGCCTTCGCCACGCTGCTGGCCCTCGCGTACGTGCTGCTAACCGTCATCCTGATGTTCGTCGGCGTCGACATCAGGACATATGTGGGTCCCGTATCGCTTATGCCGGCATTGGCGTTGGTCTTCGGCGGGAACCTCATCGGATTTTTTGTCGACTACCTGAGACCGGCCCCGCGGCTAACTCAAGGTGTGCCGGCGTAGACCCTGCCCTCACCTCTGCCCGGCGGCCTCGTCAGTGCATGCGTCCTACAGCACGGAAGCGGCTCCCCGTGCGTGAGCGTTATGCTCGACCAATGTTGCCCGATCGCCACCTTGCCGAACTCACCAGCAGCCTCGGCGCCCTCAAAACCCTGGCGCGCCAGCCAGACGTCGCACTTAAAAGCCCAGTTCCGGCCTGTCCGGGATGGACACTGGATGTGCTCTTCGGGCATCTCGGCTCGATGGAACGGTGGGCTGCCGCAGTGGTTCGTGGCGGCGAGTACGTCCAGGAGCCGGCACCACCAGCGGAGAAAGCAGCAACGTGGTTCCTCGACGGGGCGCCTGACTTTCTGGCCACGATGGCTTCCCTGGACCCCGGGGCGCCGTGCTGGAATTTCGGACCTCCCCCGCGCACGGCCGGTTTCTGGCTCCGCCGGCAGGCGCACGAACACGCCATCCACCTCGTCGACGCGCACCAGGCGTCAGGTCTGGCGGCACCGGAATTCACTGAGGACTTCATGCTCGACGGGATCGACGAGGCGCTGGCGACGTTTGCCCCGCGGCAGCTCCGGCTGCAGCGAATGACCGACCCGGGAAAGGCCGTGACCTTCCGCGTACCCGGCGGCACGGCATGGACTTTCGGAACGGGAGACGCCGCGGCATCGGTCACCGCAGCGCCACAGGACATGTACCTGGGCCTCTGGGGCCGCGCCAGCCTCTCCGAAACGGCCGTGCTCGACGGCGACGCCGGCCTCGCGTTGCGCGTCATCCGCGGTCCGCTCACGCCGTAAAAACGATCCGCCTTTTTCCAAGGCCGGGTGCAGTTTCGCGCCCTTTACCCGCGAGGCTCCAAGGCGTGCGAACTGTACCGAGCGCTTTCGTCTACGGCCCATCGGAGTGGTCCTGCCAGCCACTGCTCCACCTGTTGCTGAGAGCGCAGCCGGACCACCGCTACTTGGGGCGACGTCGCCTCGAGTGCCGAGACCTTGGCGCGGTACTTGAAGCGTGTGAAGATGGCCCAGCGGACAATGTGGTCGGGGTCCGTGAAGAACGTGTGCAATGGCGGCTCCACGTTGCCGTTCCAGAGGACTTCACGCTTAAGACGGCGGCGCAGCGTTCGTCGGACCAGGCGCGGCAGCGTCGTTGTCCAAAAGGGCAGGTCCAGCCACACGACCAGGTCGGCGCGCTCGGTCATGAGTGGGCGCGCTGCGGCATACTGCCATTCGGTAGTCCATGAGTCACGTGCAACCATCGAGCGAACATCGTCCAGGAAGGACTCGCGAGGCACCCAATTGGGTCCGTGGTACAGGGCATCGGCCTCAACGTGGGGTACACCGATGATGCCGGCGATCCGGCTCGCAAGGGTCGTTTTGCCGCTGCCGGCCACGCCTGCAACCGCTACGCGGAATGGGCGACGCGGCAGGGGCTCGTCGTGGGTCAGCACGTTACTGATGTTAACCACCTTGCTGCCTTTCTCAGCGAAATGGGAGTGAGCGTGCGGGAAAAATGGGCAAGCTACTCCCCGAGCGGCCACACCGGCCTGATCTCGATCTGTCCGAATTTCGCCATGGGATGCTTGGACGCCACCTCGATGGCCTCGTCGAGGTCGGCACATTTGATGATGTCGTAGCCCGCGATCCACCCCTGCGTCTCCGCAAACGGCCCGTCCGAGACCACCACTTCTCCCCCGCGAACCGTCACAGTGGTCGCATCCTCAACAGGGCGCAGCCTGTCCCCGTGCAGGGCCACACCGCGGCTTTCCATCTCGCCACCCCATTCCTCAATATTGTCCTCGGCGGCCACATACTTCGGCGCTGTGGGATCGGTACAGATGAAAAGCATGTACTCCACGATGACTCCTCTTAGCTGGCTCCGATCGGATATCCGCAAGATACCCCATCCGGAAGTCCGACGGCGGTGCTCGCCTGGATTTTCCACGTCCAGAAAAAGACGAGCCAGGTGAGGACGCGTCGGGAAAAACCCGACGAAAAGTGAGGACGCGTTGGAAAGGAAGCGACGAAAGGTGAGGACGCGTCGGGAAAAACCCGACGAAAAGTTAGGGAGCGTTGAGGACACGGAAGGGCCCGGCTGTGCTCTCGCGCGGCCGGGCCCTCAGTCATTACTCAGGACTTGTACGTACTGAACTACGGAGTTGGTGCGTCGCTACGCCCGGTGATTGCCGGCGTCGGGCTTCTCCTGCTCGCCACCGCGGACTGCGTGGTGATGGTTGCCGGGGTGGTGCTCCTCCTACTCGAGCTCCAGTTCGTCGGCCGTGGTGAGCCCGGCGGGCAGGTCCACGGTGTGGCGGGGGCCGGTGTAGGTGTTCTTGACCCGGAGCTCCCAGGCGAGCCACAGCACCAGCAGGGTTCCGCCGACAACCAGCGGCGTGTAGTTGAAGTACTTCCACTCGAAGTCAGGGTTCCACGGAGCCCCGAGCGGTGAGGTCGGCAGGAGAGCGATCACCGTGGCCAGTGCAATCTCCACCACGGCGATGGTGCCTAGCCACTTGTAGTTGCGGCCGGGGTGCCAGGACGATGGCCAGGCCGGCAACCAGGGCCACGCTGTACAGCGGCACGCCGCTCTTGTTCAGGCGGGTCCAGAGGCGGGCGCCGGGAACGGCGCCGTCGCGGCTGAAGGCGAACAGCATGCGGGTAGTGGAGGTCATGCAGGCCATGGCGCAGAAGCACTGTCCCACGGTGGAGATCACCCGTTGCGAGTGTGTTTCCGGAATTATTACGGCCAGGATCCGCCCGGCAGCCGACTCGGGGAGGTGTTGACGTCTCATCCTGCCGCCTCCAACCCAACGCGTCCTCACATCCTGCCGCCTCCAGCCCGACGCTTCCTCACATCCTGCCGCTATGGGTTGACGGTGGCTCTTACGACTGAGAAGAGCCTGAAGTAGTTCGGGCACACGCTCAATTTCTCATCAGCCGGAACACGCGCACCGTCCAGGGCCACGTTGTCCCCCTCAGACAGGGATGAACCATCCGGCAGAGCAAGTGATTCGCCCTTGAAAGCGGTGCCTTCCGGGAAGACCAGAGTGGTTTCTTCCCCGTCATTAGCCCGTACCACGATGCATCCGGCCTCATCCGCACCAAGGCTGCCGATGAGCTGGCCGCTTTCCTCGGGGGCGGACGACACTCCCGCATGCACCACGGCCTTCTTGCCTCCCGCACTCTGCTCGACCACCGTCGGCATTTCCTGCTGAACCGAAGGCAAAGCCGGCGGCGCCAGCGGATCCGCCTGCGGCGCCGAACATCCCGCAAGCAATAGCGCGAAGGCCGCGGTGAGGCCGAAGGCAGCGCGTTGCGTCATGGCGTCCCCCTAGGTATCGACGGCGATCCCTGGCCCTAGCCTAAGACTCGGGCAACGGCCGCCCGTCAGCCGCTCGGTTTCAACGCGCAATGCCTTCCCCCGGCGGCCGCCGCCGAATACCGTAATCCCTGACGACCCTATTTGGAGGATGCGATGCGCAAAGTGACCGCCGGACTGTTCCACTCCGTGGACGGCGTGGTGCAGGACCCGTTCAAGTTCCAGTTCGACAGCTTCGATGAGGACCTGGGCAAGGGACTGACCAAGATGATCAACACCGTGGACACCGTCGTTCTCGGGCGGGTCAGCTATCAGGAATGGGCGGGCTACTGGCCGAACGCTTCCCGGGACGAGGACTTCGCCGCCTTCATCAACCCCGTGGAAAAGTTCGTCGTATCGCGCACCCTCTCGGAGCCGCTGGAGTGGGAAAACTCGCACCTGATCGAGGCACCGCTGGAGGAGTTCGTTTCAAATCTTAAAAAGCGCGACGGCGGCGAGATCGCCGTATGCGGCAGCATTTCAGTCACGCGGCAACTCCTGTTCGCCGGCCTCCTGGATGAGTTGACCCTCATGACGCACCCCGTCGTGGCCGGCAGCGGGCGGCGGCTGTTCGAGCCCGGCGACCCGCTGACCAGGCTGGAACTAAAGGACCAGTACAGGACCAGCAAAGGCAACGTCGTGAGCACCTACAGCGTGCGCAACGACTGAACCAGTCAACGCTTCGACTGTCAGAAGGGCAGCGGGAGCTTTGGGCTCCCGCCGCCGTCAGCAGCATAGATGAAGGAACCCCTGACCTCTTCATTGTTTATGCAGGCAATCGAGAGATCAGGGGCCCTTGATGGTTTTGCTCCGGTAGCTAGACCTTACGGCTGGCTCGGTGGCGGAGGTGCTGGACGGCGCGCGGCGGAGCTGGGTTTCGGCTATCGGGCCCAGGATCACTGCGATTAGTTCTGGCGCCAGCGGGATGTTGTAGCGGCGCATCAGGAATCCGATAAGGCCGATGCCGATCAGCAGCCACAGGTCAAGCACCGCCGAGCTAACCGCGTACACGCCGAGCATCGAGAAGACGGTGATGCCTGCGTAGAGGTAGTGCTGGGGAATGCTCGGCAGCTTCGCCCAGACGGAGGCGAACGGGATGTTGATCATCACCAGGATCACCAGGCCGATGAACAAGGATGCCAGCAGCGCCCAGACCAGGTTGCCGCTTCGTTCGAAGAGCAGGGGGCCAGGCTGCATGCCGTACTGCTGGAATGCGGCCAGGCATGCGTGAGCCTTACTCCTGCATTCCATCGCAACAGGCACCCCGACAGACGGGCGCGAGATAGGGCGATCACGAGGGAGGCGGGGCCGTTCGAATGCCACCCCGCCTCCTCCAACTCATATCCGAGTTCAACCCAGCCACGGCTGCTTCGGGGAAACTCCCGGGTGTTCTATTGGGCGCTGCGTCCTTGTGCTGCGGAGCTGATGAGGTCACCCTTGGGCGCTGGCGTGCCCGCATGCAGTGCTGTGGCCCAGGTCTCCGTGTCGGCGACGGCGGCCCAGTTCGAGTGCAGCAGTGCCATGAGGGTTTCGTGGACCTGGCGTGCTGGCGCCGTGCCGGCGTCGTTGGCAAGGTCGATCGCTCCGGTCGCGTCTGAGAGGACTTCGACGGCGAAGCCGAGGGGCTCGGCGGCCGCGGCGGAGGCGATCACGCAGTTGTTAGTCATGTAGCCAACGAGCGTGATCGTGTCGATGTCCTGTTCACGCAACCAGGCTTCGAGGTCGGTGTCGGCGAAGATGCTGGAGAACTGCTTGCTGATGCGCTTGCCAGCTACATTCTCGTGGGCGGCTACCTCGGGGTGGTTCTGCCAGGTTACTGACCCGGATGCGAACACTGGGGCTTCTGCCGGGAGTTCGTGCTGGACCAGCACGATCGAGGTTCCGGTCTGATTTGCGGTGTCGATCGCGGTCCGGATGCGGGCGATGGATTCATCCCGCGACGGGTACTGGATCGGGAGCAGTCCGTCGAAGTACTCCTCTTGGGCGTCAATGACGATCAGGGCTCGGCGTGGAGCGGTCATGGGGGTTCTCCTTCAAGGGGTGATTGTGAACGTGTGGAAAGTTGGTAGGTGCGCTACAGCGCGGCGGGCAGTAACGGGGCGCTCAGGTATGGGAGGTCGTATTGGTCGGCGATCAGGGCGATACCTCGTTGGTCCAGGGATGCCGAGTGGCCGCCGACGACGAGCATCACCTCGTCAACACCAGTGCGCTCGTGCAAGGCTTCGAGACGGTCGGCGACAGTAGCGGCGGTGCCATGAAAACTGCGGTTGGTGTAGGCGTCGAGGATCTGCCGCTCCTGGATCGTGGCCGGATACGCCTCGACCTCATCCGGAGGCAGGAGCAAGTAACCCTCACCTTTGAACATGCGCAGCATCGCCATCGCCGACGTCGCCGCCTGCCTTTTGGCCTCAGCCGGGTCGTCGCCGATCGCCACGGGCACGCTGACGAGGGTGTGGGGCTCGGCGAGCACGTCGGAGGGCCGGAAGCTCTCACGGTAGAGGCACATGGCCGCCTCGATGTCAGCGTCGCCGAACTGCAACGCGAACGCATACGGTCGGCCGAGCTGCCCGGCCAGCTGCGCGGAGTACGGAGAGGAGCCTAGCACCCATACCTCCGGGGCCTCCGAGGGCGGAGGCACCCGGTTTTCCCTTGCCTGCCAAGGGCCGGGCACCGCGTGGACGTGCCGGTACGGGTGTCCGGGAGGAAACTTGTCACCCAGGAACCCGAGCAACTCGAGCACTTGCTGTGGAAATCCGTCGTTGGCGTCCGCGCCCCGCCGCAGGGCTGCGGCAGTCGCCCCGTCAGTGCCGGGGGCACGTCCTAGCCCGAGATCGATCCGGCCGGGGGCCAGACCCTCAAGCATCCCGAACTGCTCGGCGATCAGCAATGGGGAGTGGTTGGGCAGCATCACCCCTCCGGCGCCAAGGCGGATGCGCGTCGTCTCGGCGATGAGGCGGGCGACCATCAACGGTGGTGAGGACACCGACGTCGCTCCCATCGCATGATGCTCAGACATCCAGAACCGGTGATACCCCCGCCGGTCAGCTGTCCGTGCCAGCGAAATCGTACTCGCGAGCCCCTCCTCAGCGGTCATCCCGACACCGGTGCCGCCCGCGGAGAGCACGGACAGCGTGAACGCGGCCGTGCCGGATGGTCGTCCGAACTGCATACAAACTCCTCATGGAAACAAGTGCTTTTTAACGTGATTGGAGCGTAGCAGACACCTCACGGTTAAATGGAACTGATACCATGAGGAACATGTCGGACACACTGCTAGCTGCCGCACCAGGTGCAGAGGAGCATCCCTCCCTCGCGCTGGTCAACAGCGCAAGCGGGCTGCCCGGAGGCAAACGCTACGACGAATTGGGCAGCCCTGAGGCTGCGGCGGCGTGGCTACTGGCACGCGATCTCGTCGCACCGGAGTCCGTGCTGCACGAGCACTGCCGGGGCAGACTTGCAGCGCTGCGCGCAGATCTGCGCGATCTTTATACTGCGCATACCACCGGAGATCTCCCCACGACAGGGGCAGTGCATGCCGTTAACCGTGCGCTGACCTGCGCCCCCGGCGCGCTGCTTTTACGGTTCGACCCGGCAGCAGGGTTCACTCGCAGTGCCGACCATCCCATGACACAGGTCGTCGAGCACGTCATGGCTGTGATCGCTGAAGATGCTGCCTCGCTGCTAAGCGGCGACCAAGCATCCATGCTCGCGTCCTGCGAAGCGGACTCGTGCGAGCGATTCTTTCTCCGCACCCACGCGCGACGGCTATGGTGCTCAACCCGTTGTGGCGACAGAGTCCGCGCCGCACGAGCCTACGCACGCAAACGTGAGGTACACCGCGTGTGAATCCACATACACGTGGGGTGCACCGTAATGGGTTCAGGCAGTTCTTCCAGCGAACCAAGGTCGGCGGCACACTTCACATTACGCCGGGCTCCAGCAGCGGCGGCTGATCCCATCTGCAGCCTCCCGCTCCAGCCGGACCAGGTGGTGGGCCTTCAGGACGTGCCGAGCAAGGAAGCTGTCCGCGCAATTCTGGATGCAGAGAACCTGGACAGGTACAACTGGCTTGAGGATCGCTACCAGCATGAGTACGAAGCCGGCATCCAGAAAGTCGACGCCGGATGGCGCGTCTACCGCCGGCCAGCACCTACAGGGCCACTTCAAGCCTCACCGCGACAAGCTGGTTATCTCCACCAACACCCCGGAGCAGACGCTCGAGGCCGCCCGCGTCCCGAAGAAGCCCGGCACCCCGACCAAAGGTGAGGACGCGTTTGGGAAAACCCGACAAAAGGTGAGGACGCGTCGGGAGAAACCCTGCGAAAGGTGAGGAAGCCTTTCTCCTTGGCGTGCCCACGGCTGGCGCGCCAGCAACAACTTAGTTGCTAAAAAAGCAACGAACAATCAGGATGCTCCAGCGCGGTTTGGACGCACGTGTCGTGGTGCCGCGCCAAGCGAGATGCGAAATAGGCATTGACGCGTGAGCCGGGTCACGCCTATTCTGGTGCAACAGTGTTGCAACAGAAGCAACCCCAAGTTTATTGGTGGACACATGGAACACCCGATAACCCAATCGGCTGGAGCAGCAGAGCCGCTGAACGGCCAGCCCGGCACCGAGCAACCCCACACCGGCGACGACGTCAGCAAGGACACCCGACGCCGGGTCATCACCGCGAGCTTCATCGGCAACTTCGTCGAGTGGTTCGACTACGCCGTCTACGGCTACCTGGCCGGCATCATCTCCACAGTTTTCTTCCCGGAGGCCGACCGCCAGACAGCACTCCTGGCAACCTTCGGCGTCTTCGCCGTCTCCTTCTTCGTCCGTCCCCTGGGCGGCTTCTTCTGGGGCCACATCGGCGACCGGCTCGGCCGGCGGAAAGCACTGTCGCTTTCGATCGTCATCATGTCCGTGGCCACGTTCTGCATCGCCCTGATCCCCGGCTACGGCACCATCGGCCTTCTGGCGCCGGTCCTGCTCCTGCTGGTCCGCGTCGTCCAGGGCTTCTCCGCCTCCGGCGAGTACGCCGGCGCCTCCGCATTCCTGGTGGAGTACGCACCCGCACATCGGCGCGGACTCTATGCCGCCGTCGTACCCGCAAGCACCGCGGCGGGACTGCTGCTGGGCAGCCTCCTGGCCGCCCTCCTGACCACAACACTCAGCGAATCCCAGCTGCACGACTGGGGATGGCGCCTGCCGTTCCTGCTCGCGGCCCCCATGGGCCTGATCGGCCGGTACATCCGCACCAAGCTCGAGGACACCCCCGCCTTCCGCGCCCTGGCGGCGGACGAAAACAAGACCAAAAATCCCGCCAGGGACATGTTCCGGAACAACCGGAGGCAGCTCATCATCGCCACGGGCGCGGTGCTGCTGAACGCCGTCGGCTTCTACGTCATCCTCAGCTACATGCCCACCTACCTCTCCGAGGAACTGGGCTTCGGCGCCGGCGAATCGTTCCTGGCCACCACTATCGCCCTGGCCAGTTACATCGGCTTCATCTTCCTCACGGGCATCGCCTCGGACAGGTTCGGCCGCAAGCGGATGCTGATCACCGCGTCCGTCCTGTTCATGCTGCTGACGGTGCCGTCGTTCATGCTCCTGGATACGGGCAACTTCCTGGTGATCGTGCTGGTCCAGATCCTCCTGGGCGGCATGCTCACCCTCAATGACGGCACGCTGCCCAGCTTCCTGGCCGAGCTCTTCCCCACGAAGACCCGGTACAGCGGATTCGCCGTCAGCTTCAACCTCTCCAACGCCCTGTTCGGCGGCACCGCCCCGTTCATGGCCACGCTCCTCATCGGCCTTACGCACAACAAGCTCGCCCCCGGCTGGTACCTCGTGGCCGCCTCCCTGGTTTCCCTCATCGCAGTCCTGTTCGCCGTGGAGACTTCCAAGAAGCCCCTGCAGCAGCACTGACAAACACCCACCCAAGAAAGAAAAGGAAGAACAGAATGACCATCACAGAGAATGAAGCTGTCAACGACGTCGCCAAGCTCGAGCGCCTCAAGGTCCTCAACAACGGCGAAAAGGTCTCCCTGACTTTCTCGAATGAAGAGTTCGAGCGCCGCCTCGCGGGCCTGCGCAGCATCATGGCCGAGAAGGACCTGGACGCCGTCGTCCTAACCAGCTACCACTCGATCAAGTACTACTCCGACTTCCTGTTCACCTACTTCGGCCGCTCATATGCCATGGTGGTCACCAAGGAAGACACGGTCACCGTCACAGCAAATATCGACGCCGGGATGCCCTGGCGCCGCAGCTACGGGGAAAACCTCGTCTACACCGACTGGCGCCGGGACAACTACATCCACGCCATCCAGGAAATCCTGCGCACCCGCGGCATCAGCGTCCGCCGGCTCGGCGTCGAGGACGACTCCCTGCCGCTGGACAACCGCAACAAGATCCAGGCCGCCTTCGCGTCGGCCACCCTGGTGGACGTGGCCCAGGCCGCGATGCGCCAGCGCATGATCAAGTCCGCCGAGGAAATCGAGGTCATCAAGCACGGCGCCCGGATCGGCGACCTCGGCGGCGAGGCCATCCGCAACGCCATCACCGCCGGCATCACCGAGTACGAGGTGGCCCTCATCGGCACCGAGGCCATGGTGCACGAGATCGCCCGCACCTTCCCCAACTCGGAGATCCGCGACACCTGGGTCTGGTTCCAGTCCGGCATCAACACCGACGGCGCGCACAACTGGGCCACCACCCGGAAGATCCAGGAACACGACATCCTGTCCCTGAACTGCTTCCCCATGACCTCCGGCTACTACACGGCCCTGGAGCGGACGCTGTTCTTCGGCGAACCGGATGCCCGTTCCCTTGAGCTGTGGAACATCAACGTCGAGGTCCACCGCCGCGGCTTGGAACTCATCAAGCCCGGCGCCGTCTGCAAGGACATCGCCGCCGAGCTCAACGAGAATCTACGTGTCCCACGGCCTGCTCGCCAACCGCACCTTCGGCTACGGCCACTCCTTCGGCGTCCTCAGCCACTACTACGGACGCGAGGCCGGACTCGAGCTCCGCGAGGACATCGACACCGTGCTCGAACCGGGCATGGTGGTCTCCATGGAACCGATGATCACCGTCCTCGACGGCCAGCCCGGCGCCGGCGGCTACCGCGAGCACGACATCCTGGTTGTGGGCGAGGACGGCGCCGAGAACATCACCAAGTTCCCGTTCGGCCCTGAGCACAACATCGTCAGCGCCTAACACCGGGGTAACTGGGGCATGCCCTCCCCCGCCGGCCGTTGTCAGCAAGGCTCTTGTTTTAGCAGCCTTGGGTTAAGTACGACGACGGCGGGCGGCCGGGAGGGCATGCCCGCCACCGCTTCCGCGTGGCAATAAAGACCGGAAGCACGACAGCGAAGAAATATAGTGAACACCATGACTCCCCCGGCTTCTACAGCGAACAGTGCCCCCGCAAGCGGCGGCCCCGAAGGTAAAGACGCAGGCAACGGCGACGCCCGCGGCGCCTCTGTGATCGTCAACGCCATCGCGGTGCTGCGCAGCTTCACAGCGGACGAGCCGATGCTGGGCGTCACCGAGATCGCCAGCCGGGTGGGCCTGCACAAGAGCACGGTGTCCCGGATCCTTGCCACGTTCGAGCAGGAGCACCTGGTGGAGCGGGACGCGGACACGCGGCGCTTCCGCCTGGGGCTGGGCCTCATCGCGGTGGCGGGGCCGCTGCTGGCCGAGCTCGAGGAGCGCCGGGTGGCCTATCCGGTGCTGCGTGAACTGACCGAACGCACCGGCGAAACCAGTGCGCTGATGGTGTGGAACGGCACCGAGTCCATGTGCGTGGAACAGATCGCCAGTCGGCAGCAGGTCAAGCACACGGCCCCGCTCGGTGCCCGCTACAACACAGCGCTTAGCGCCTCGGTCCAGATCTTCCTGGCCACCGAACAGCCCGAACGCGTCCGCACCCTGCTCCGCAGCGGCACCGTTACCCTCCCCGGTCTCGACGACCAGTCCATTGACGCGTACGTGCAGCGGCTCGAGGAAGTCACCAAGCGCGGCTGGGCCGTCAACTACGGCGAGACGTCCATCGAGGAAGTCGGCATCGCGGCCCCCGTGTACGACCACCGCGGCGATATCGCGGCCGCCGTCCTTATCCCTGCGCCCAAGTTCAGGGTCTCCCCCGACACCCTGCAAAGCCTCGGCGAGGCCTGCGCCGCAGCGGCCCGGCAGGTCACGCAGCGCTTGGGCGGCGTGGCGCCGAAGGAGCGCCGAAACGCGTAGGCGGCGCCTTGTCGAGTGCTGCAACGAGTCGCTGGACTGCGGGATTGCGGGCCTACGAGGCCAAACGCTCACGGGCGCTGCGCCCGGAGCCGACCGGTTCAACATCGCGTTCGGGCTGGTTAATTTCGGCCCAGACTGCGTCGAGTGAGAGGCCCAGGACATCGGCGATCGCGGCGATGGTCGGGAAGGCAGGGGTCGCTACGCGGCCAGACTCGATCTTGCGGAGGGTCTCCGGTGAGACACCGGCGTCGAGCGCCGTCTCCAGCATCGAACGGCCACCCCGGGCGCGACGCAACAGGGCACCGAGGCGCTCTCCGCGCTCCACTTCTGCTGATGTAAGCGGCAACCTGACCATGGCTCCAATACTAATACCGGGATAATATGGCCGGTATAGTTATTGGTAGACGAGAAGGGCCGCCGCATGATCGAGATCCTGAACCCCGCCGAACTGGCCCGAGCAAAAGAGTCCGGCGCCTTGGTGGCCGACATTCTGCACACGCTGAAGAGCCGCAGCGCGGTGGGCACGAACCTCCTGGAGATCGACCGCTGGACCCAGGACATGATCCGCGAGGCTGGAGCGGAGTCCTGCTACGTCGACTACGCACCGTCGTTCGGACGCGGGCCGTTTGGCCACTACATCTGCACGGGTGTCAACGACGCCGTGCTTCACGGGCTGCCACGCGACTACACGCTTGCCGACGGCGATTTGCTGACCCTCGACCTCGCCGTCTCCAAACGCGGGGTCGCTGCAGACGCCGCCATCAGCTTCATCGTGGGTGAATCAAAGCCCGCGGAAAGCGTCGCGATGATCGACGCGACCGAACGCGCGCTGAGCGCGGGGATAGCAGCCGCCGGACCCGGGGCCCGCATCGGCGACATCTCCCATGCCATCGGCTCGGTTCTCAGCGAGGCGGGGTACCCCATCAACACCGAGTTCGGCGGTCATGGCATCGGATCAACCATGCACCAGGACCCGCACGTTCCAAACACCGGGCGGCCCGGCCGCGGGTACAAACTGCGGCCGGGCCTTCTGCTTGCACTGGAGCCGTGGGTCATGGCGGACACGGCCCAGCTCGTCACTGATGCCGACGGGTGGACGCTCCGAAGTGCGACCGGCTGCCGGACGGCTCACAGCGAACACACGATCGCCATTACGAAGGACGGAGCCGAAATCCTCACCCTGCCGAACCACAACTAGATACTCTGAAGGAGCGCAGGCCTCCGGCCCTTCATATTTCTATGAGTCCTGTTCGGCGATGTCCTCTGCCCACAGGTCCGGGTTTTTGTCCTGGAAGGTGCGCATCATGTCCACGCAGCGCTGATCATCCAGGACCAGCACCTCAACGCCACGTGATTGCAGAAGGTCGAACTCGCCGTCGAACGTGCGGGCCTCACCCACGATCACGCGGGGGATTTTGAACTGGATGATGGTTCCGGTGCACATGGCACAGGGGGCGAGGGTGGTGTAGAGCGTGGTGTCCCGGTAGCTCGTCTGCCGGCCCGCCGCGCGAAGTGCGGACATTTCGCCGTGCGCGATCGGATCCCCGTTTTGGACGCGTTCGTTGTGGCCGCTCGCGATGACCACGCCGCCACGTGCGAGCGCTGCTCCGATGGGGATGCCGCCTTCGCTGAGGCTTTTTTGGGCGGCTAGATAGGCGGCTTCGAAAGCGGTGTGGTGCTGTTCGTGGGTCATGCGGTCATTTTCGCAGGTGCAAGACCGGCTGCAAATGTCCGACCCACTGATAGCTCGCGTGGCGGAGCCGCTTCTACAAAGCCATCATCATCTGGCCAGCACCAGGAGCCCTTCCTACGGCGCTTCCGTCTCAGTGTCAGTCGGCACCAGCAGCCGGTGCAGCCGCTGGTGCCGACGCCACTTCCTCCGGAGACTCCTGCGTTAGGGGGTGTCAAGTTTTCTGTGTAAGGGACCGGTCGGTTATCCGTCCTACCGAATGGTCAGAGCGGAAGTCGGTTGGGGACTT
The DNA here is from genome assembly GCF_044054585.1 of Arthrobacter sp. UC242_113. Classification (NCBI taxonomy): domain Bacteria; kingdom Bacillati; phylum Actinomycetota; class Actinomycetes; order Micrococcales; family Micrococcaceae; genus Arthrobacter; species Arthrobacter sp. UC242_113. The sequence goes on from NZ_CP171968.1 coordinate 2,649,901, forward strand.
GCACGGCGAAAGCGTTCAGTGCCTGGTGCCAGCCCTGGGTGCCGGTTCCGAGCTCGCCGCCGCGGGTGGTTTCGATGTTTCTGATTCCTAGGTAAACCAGTTTGATTGCGGCCTCGTCGGAGGGGAACGAGCCGCGGGTTTTGGTGATTTTCCGGAGCTGGTAGTTGATCGATTCGATCTGGTTCGTTGTGTAGATGACCTTCCGAATTTCCGGAGTGAAGGCCAGGAACGGGGTGAAGTCCTCCCATGCGTTCCGCCACGCCAGCACCGCCCCGGGAGCTGTGCTCTGCCAGGCCTGCGCGAAGGCCTCCATGGCCAGTTCAGCGGCCTGCACCGTCGGCGCGGTGTAGATCGGGCGCATGTCCCGGGCCATCGCTTTGCGTGCTCCGTAGGAAGCGTATTTCATCGCCGAGCGCAGCAGGTGCACGACGCAGGTCTGCACGACGGTCTGCGGGTAGATGCTGTTCACCGCTGCCGGCAGCCCGGTGAGCCCGTCGCAGCACAGGATCAGAATGTCGGCCGCTCCGCGGTTGCGGATCTCGGTCAGCACGTTGGCCCAGAACTTCGCCCCCTCGCTGGTGCCCAGCCACAGGCCCAGGACCTGCTTGCGGCCCTCCACGTCCACGCCTACGGCCAAGTGGCAGGCCTTGTTCACCACCACCCCGCCGTCCCGGATTTTCAGCCAGATCGCGTCGATGTAGACGATCGGATACACGGACTCCAGCGGCCGGTTTTGCCATTGGGCGACCTCGTCGGCGATCACGTCCGTGACCCTGGAAATCGTTGCGGCGGAGACCTTGGTCCCGTAGATCTCATCGAGATGGGAGCCGATGTCCCGGGTGCTCATTCCCCGGGCGTAAAGGGACAGGATCATGTCTTCGACCTTGCCCAGCCGGCGGGCCCGCTTAGGCACGATCACTGGCTCAAAAGAGCTGTTCCGATCCCGCGGCACGGTGACCTGCACCGGCCCTTGGAGGGTCTGCACGCTCTTGGTGGTCTTGCCGTTGCGGGAGTTCCCCGTCCCCTGCCCGGCGGGGTCTCCGGACTCGTAGCCGAGGTGGTCGCTCATCTCCGTTTCCAGGGCCCGTTCCAGGACCGCGCGGGTCATTCGGGAGAGCAGCTCCTCCACGCCGTTGCGGCCTTCTCCGAGGTCTTCGGCGGCCGTGACGAGCGCGTCGATCTGGTCGGCGCTCAAAACGCCTTCAAGGGGGTTGGTGGTCATACTGATCTCGGCCAAGAGGGCCCGTCCTTTCAGGGGTGAAACCGCAGGTCACACCCTAGTTAGAGACCGGACCCTTACACACTCAATGAAACACCCTCCTGCGTTACCTGCTGCGCAGGAACCGTTGTGGAGCTCGGAGCGGCACTGGCTTAAGGTGCCGGAGCCGGAGCAACCGCCGGTGCCGACACAACAACTGGAGCCGGCACAACAGCCGGAACCGGAGCAACGACGGGTTCCGGTGCAACCACAGGAGCCGGAACGGCAACAGGAACCGGCGCGACAACCGGTGCCGGAGCGGGCTCAACCACAGGAGCCGGAACGGCAACGGGAACCGGCGCGACAACCGGTGCCGGAGCCGGCGTAATCACTGGAACCGGAGCCTCCACAGGTGCCGGAGCAACATCCCGTGCCGGAGCTGGCGCAACCACAGGAGCCGGCACAACAACCGGTGCCGGAGCCGGCGTAACCACGGGGGCCGGCACAACAACCGGTGCCGGAGCGGGCGCAACCACAGGAGCCGGCACAACAACCGGAGCCGGAGCTGGCGTTGCAGGCTTCGGCGCAACAACCGGTGCCGGAACCGGCTTGGGCTTGGGCACAACAACCGGCGCCGGAACCGGCTTGGGCTTGGGCGCGGCCACCTTCGGCGCGGGAACCGGCTTTGCAGGCTTGGGCTTAGGCGCGGCCACCTTCGGTGCCGGAACCGGCTTTGCAGGCTTGGGCTTAGGCGCGGCCACCTTCGGTGCCGGAACCGGCTTTGCAGGCTTGGGCTTAGGCGCGGCCACCTTCGGTGCCGGAGCCGGCGTTACCGGCTTAGGCGAGGCCACCCACTGCGCCGGAGCCACGGCCCACCAGTACGAAGGCTGCGCTGCGGAAACAGACGCGGCGGAGGCAGAGGAAGACCTGGCCACTGAGACGGCAACGGCGGGCGACTCATGCCCTTCGACTGACGCTGCGCGGCGGGCGCTGGCCTCCACCGGAACGGCCCAGGAGGGGGTCTCCGTAGCGGTGCCAGCCTTCCCGTAGTCGGTCATCTTGACGTTGGCAACGGGCCCCGAGTGGCGCAGCCGCAGGAGAGTCCAGTTGTCGGGGTCGGTGTGTTTGCCGTTCAGAATGGTTTCGAAGTGAAGGTGGCATCCGGTTGATGACCCCGTGGTCCCGACCTTGGCGATGAGTTGCCCCACCTGGACCGACTGGCCCTTCTTTACGCCGATGCCCTCAAGGTGGTTGTAGGTGGTGATCAGGCCGTTGCCGTGGTCGATTTCCACCCTGTTGCCGCCGCCCCACGGGTGCCATCCCACGGTCCGCACCACGCCGGAATCCGCTGCAAACACGCGGGTTCCGCAGGCGGCGGCGAAGTCTTGGCCCCAGTGAAACTCACCTGCCGAGCCGGTGATGGGGCTCGTCCGCAACCCGAAGTGCGAGGTGGGGGTAAGGACCTCCACCGGTGCCATCAGGGTTCCTGCCGCGGGGCGTTGCACCTTGCTTGATGCAGCATGGAGTTTGTGGCGCACCGGCTTTGCCGCGGTGAAGACCACCGTACGGCTGTAGGACACGTACGCGTCTGCGGAGGCCGAGACGGCACCGCCGGTTGCAGCGAGGGCGCCCGAAACAGAGCCCTCCGCAGCCGAAGCAAGGGCAGCCGAGGCAAGCGTGACCGACCCGACGGGCACGTTGGCTGAGGCGTCACCGCGCAGGTCTGCCGCCACCTGCCCGGAGGACAGGCCGGACGAAAGAACCGGGCCAGCGCCCTGGAATCCAAAAGCGTAGACCGCCAGGAACGCCGCGCCTGCGCCTATCCGGACGGCACGGCTCAGAACGGGACGGCCCGGAACGGCATGACGTAGGTCCTGAGGCGTGCGCCGCACAGCGGCAGGTGCCAGATGCTTTGACATTAGATCTCCCCATAAAAGGCCGCCGGACGTGTGGTTGGCGGCATGCTCCTAACATGGGAGCATGCCTGGCAGGCCAGCGAAACCGATTCGCCCGCATATGTGGATAAGCTGAGAAAATCTTGACCGGGCCTTTCCTGAACTGCGGAAATCTTCAGCTGACGTTGAGGATCCCGGCTGCCCCCAGCCACCGAAACCGGCCCCAAGCCGCATGACCGGCCGCGGCCCCGGCCGGTCATGAGGCGCAGGGCCGGTCATGCGGCGCAGGGCCGGTCTTACGTCCGGAGCAGGAGCGACAGCCGCGCCCGGGCAGGTCCACGGAGCGCACAACCCACCCGAACCGGCGCAAGAAAATACCCGTGGTCCCCGGCATCCAAGGGGAGTATCCTAGGTCGAGCCCGGCCCGTGACGCCCGGCCAGCCCCGCCGAAAGCTCAAGCCAAGAGACAGCGCGCACCGGCGCCCCTCCCGGCAACAGGAACCAACAAAACTAGCGCACAAGTGTCAATGCAGACCGCCTAGGAGGGCCCGATGCCTGCGCCCAGCAACCCCAACAATCCCAGCAACCACCCCACCCACAGCGCCCAAACCGGCGGCAGCCCCGGCAAAGCCGCCAACAGCGGCAGCCCCGCCACCAGCGCCCAAAGCCCCAAGACCACCCCGATCCCCCAGCCGCCGCCCAAGCCCCTGGTAGGCAACCTGCCCGATATCGACACCAGCCAGGGAGTCGTGGGCCTGATGGAAGTCGCCGAGGAGTACGGCCCCATCGTCCGCATCCAGGTTTTCAGCCGCAGCATGATCGCCGTCTCCTCCCAGGAGCTCGTCAACGAGATTTGCGACGAGACCCGCTTCGGCAAGGTGCTCGGCATCTCCCTGCGCCAGGTCCGCGACTTCATCGGCGACGGACTGTTCACTGCCGAAACCGAGGAACCCAACTGGCAAAAGGCGCACCGCATCCTGATGCCCGCATTCGGACCGAAAGCCCTGACCAAGATGTTCGCCGGCATGGACGACATCCTCGAGCAGCTGCTGCTCAAGTGGGAGCGGCTGGGCCCCGCGGCAAGGATCGACGTTGCGGACAATGCCACCCGGCTCACACTGGACACCATTGCCCTGTGCTCGTTCAGCTACCGCTTCAACAGCCTCTACCGGGACGAGATGCACCCGTTCATCGGGGCCATGGTCCGTGCCCTGAGTGAGTCCCGGGACAGGTCCACCCGGCTTCCGGTGCAGAACAAGCTCATGATCCGCAAGCGGCACCAGCTCGAGGAGGACAACGCGCTGATGCTCGAGGTGGCCGAGCAGCTCATCAGCGACCGGCGGCGCAACCCGAACCCGCCGGGCAGCGAGGACATCCTGGACACCATGCTGAATGCGGCGGACCCGGTAACCGGCGAGCGCCTGCCCGAGGACAATGTGCGCAACCAGATGGTCACCTTCCTGGTGGCGGGGCACGAGACCACCAGCGGCCTGATCACCTTCATGATGTACGAGCTGCTGCGCCATCCCGAGGTGCTGAGAAGGGCCCGCGAGGTGGTGGACGAGGTGCTGGGCACCGAAGCCGCCCGGTTCGAGCACCTGCCCAAGCTGGGGTACCTGGACCAGATCCTCAAGGAAACGCTCCGGCTATGGCCCACCGCCCCGGCGTTCAACGTGGCACCCTACGAGGACACGGTGATCGGCGGCCAGTACGAGATCTCCAAGGGCCAGACCCTCATGGTGCTGATCCCGCAGCTGCACCGGGACAAATCGGCGTGGGGCGAGGACGCCGAACTCTTCAACCCGGACCGGTTCTCCCCCGAGCGCGTCGGGTCCATTCCGGCCAACGCGTGGAAGCCGTTCGGCAACGGCCAGCGCTCCTGCATCGGGCGCGGGTTTGCCCTGCAGGAGGCCCAGCTGTTCCTGGCCAAGGCCCTGCAGCGCTTCGACATCACTGCCGCGGATCCGAACTATGAGCTGCACATCAAGCACACCCTCACCATGAAGCCGGAAGGGCTGTACATCCACGTCCGACGGCGGAACGTCCGGATCGTCGCAGCGGCAAGTGCCGCCGTCGGAGGGGCAGGCAGACAGCGGACAGGAAAGCGGCAGACAGCCAAGGACGGCGGAGGCGCTGGCGGTTGCCGCCGCCAACGGCGTTCCGGTACGCGTCCTGTACGGGTCCAATGCGGGCACGTCCCAGGACTTCGCGCAGCGGATAGCGAACGACGCCGGACGGCGGGGCTACAGCCCCACCATCGCCCCGCTGGACGCGGCGGCCGGGGGGCTGCCCACGGTGGGGCTGGTCGCCGTCGTGGCCTCCTCCTACGAGGGGATGCCGCCGGACAACGCCAAGAAGTTCATGACCTGGACCGAAAGCCTGCAGCCGGGCAGCCTCACCGGGGTGCGGTACACGGTGTTCGGCAACGGCAACCGGGACTGGGCTAGGACGTACCAGGAGGTGCCCAAGGCCATCGACGCGCGGCTCGAGGCGGCCGGCGCCGAGCGGATCTACGAACGCGGCGAGGCCAACGCCCGCGGCGACTTCTTCGGTGATTTCGAGGAGTGGTACGCCGGGTTCTGGCCGGCGGTGGACGCCGCCCTCGGCCAGCGGACCAGTGCGCCCACCGGCAAGCCGCAGCTGGAGGTCCAGTTCGTGGGCAACGTCCGGGACACGTTCCTGCGGCAAAACGGTCTGTCCGTGGGCACCGTCGTCGTGAACCGGGAACTGGTGGACCTGAGCAAACCCGACGCACGGTCCAAACGGCACGTGGAGATCGCGCTGCCGGAGGGCATGAGCTACCGGGCCGGCGACTACTTGGCAGTGCTGCCGCTGAACCCCAGCGACCTGGTGCAGCGGGCGCTCACGCGCTTCAGCCTGGATTACGATTCCCACGTGGTGCTGGCCATGGAGCACGGGGACACGTTCCTGCCCACCGGCACGCCCGTGGCCGTGGGCGAGCTGCTGAGCAGCTACGTGGAACTTTCCGTTCCGGCCACGCGGCCCCTGCTGGAGCAGCTGGCCGAGGTGGCAGGGGATCCGGCCCAGCGCGCTGAGCTGCAGGCCCTGGCTCAGGACCGGGAGCGGCATGCGGCGGAGATCGTTGACAAGCGCGTCTCGCTGCTGGACCTGCTGGAGATGTACCCGTCGTGCCAGCTGCCGCTCACGTCGTTCCTGCAGCTGCTCACCCAGCTGACCCCGCGGCGGTACTCCATTTCGTCGTCGCCGCTCTGGAGCCCTGACCACGCGACCCTGACGTTCGCCGTCATCCAGGCCCCGGCGTGGTCCGGACGCGGCACCTTCGAGGGGGCGGCCTCCACGTACCTGGCCCAGGCGCGGCCGGGATCACGGGTGGCGGTGACGGTACGGCCGTCGAACGCTGCCTTCCACCCGCCGGAGTCCCTGGCCATGCCGGTCATCATGGTGTGTGCCGGGACCGGGCTGGCGCCGTTCCGCGGCTTCGTTCAGGACCGGGCTCTGCGGGCCCAGACCGAAGACATCCAGCCGGCGAAGTCCCTGTTGTTCTTCGGCTGCCGGGCACCGGACACCGACTTCCTCTACCGGACGGAGCTGGAGTCCTGGGCGGAGCAGGCCAACCTGGACCTGCGGCCGGTGTTCTCCAAGGCGCCGACCGACGGGCAGAAGTACGTCCAGCACCGGCTCTGGGCGGACCGGGAGGACGTCAAGGACCTGGTGCAGCAGGGCGCCACGGTGTTCGTCTGCGGCGACGGGAAGAACATGGCGCCGGAGGTCCGCGAGACCTGCGAGCGCATCTATCAGGAAGCCACCGGCGCTTCCGAAGCGGATGCCGATGCCTGGATGGACGAGGTGGAGCGCACGCACGGCAGGTACGTGGCGGACATCTTTACGTAGGAAGGGGCCCCTCCTGTTCAGGGCTGCTGCGACGATCCCCCAAAAAAGCCGTCGCAGCAGGCCCTGCCCAAACGTTATCGATATTCCGGGTAGCGTTGCGCCGCTGCGACGCCCGATTCAGTGAATTGTCACCAAAACTGGTGACGGCCGGGTCCGTCAAGGTGTGCCGGCGAGCGAATTCGGCGGGTGCGCTTCGCCGAAGCAGCCACCCTATTCCGTGGGTTGCCGCTCCCTGATCTCCACGTAGACCTCATCCCGATCCGCCGACTCATCGTAGGCGAGGATGGTCACGGCCGTCTTCGACCCGGAAGGGAGGGCCCGTCCCCTGACGAATCCCCCGTCAGCATTCTCCAGTGATGTGCTCAGCAGCGCAGATGCTTCACTCAGGACAGCAGTGGAAAGTTCTGTCTCCCGGTCATCCAGGATGTCCACCTTGACTCCTCTCGCCCGTGCCCTCCGGGCAGCTCGCAGCACTTCAGGTGTTGCCAGAGCGCGGCCCCTGATCTGGTCGCGGAGCTGGGCTTCCAAAAGGGCGCAGTCCTGGCGATCCTGCTCCGACAGCGGACCACGTGCGATGAGTTCCAGTGAGGGACGGGCGAGACGGTCAAGCTCGCGGGTCCAGTGGGTTTGCGCCAGCCGGCGCGCTTCTTCCCGGGCCAGGCGGACGGCCGCTTCAGTCTCCTGGCTGGTGTATGTCCGGGCCTGATCGACGCAGCGACGCAACACCTTGCTCACCGCGGTTGCAATGCCGATCCACATCAGCGGGGTGACCACCAGGGCGAGCCCGTCCACAACGCTCAGCCGGTGAAGCATCGAGCCACTGAAGTCCAAAATGGCGAACAGGCTTATGCCCAGCCATGCCAGTGCCACCCTGTTTCTCATGGCGACGGTCACCATCAGCATCTCGATAGCCCCGCAATGCCAGGCGGCGTAACCGGGATGGACGTCGGAAGGAAGCACCGTCATGACCAGCAGGTCCATCAGAACGACGCCGACAACGGCCATCGCCGCGTGGAACCGTGGCAGGGTCCTGCCCTTGCCTGGCCATGTAACGACGGCCATCAGCACGAGGCAGATGGCCATGGCGGCCAGTGCATTCCAGATTGAGGTCACGGTGCCCAGGTTGGCCAGGCCGAGCAGAATGTGGGCCGCCGGGAATGGCAGGCCGAGGGCCAGAATGAGAGGCCGTGTAATGGCGTTATCCATAATCCGCGGGCATCCTCCATGTGAGGCGGACATGGGTTCCGCCGGCCGGGCTCGACGTGATCCGGGCTTCGCCGCCTGCCTCGCGCATCCTTTGGATAATGGACACCCGGACGCCCAGCCGCTCCTGCGGGATCGTGCTCGTGTCGAATCCTGGTCCGCCGTCGGTGATGTCAATTGCCACTTCCGGGCCGCTGGCAGCCGACCCCGGCCGGCATGCGATTTTCAGTTCAGCCGGCGCGGCGGGCGCGTGGAGGAAGCTGTTTCTTACGGCTTCGGTTGCTGCCTGGATGAGCGCACGCGCCGCACCCAACGGAATGGCCCACTGGGTTGCCGGTTCCGCAAGACCTGAATCAGAGCTGATGCCGGGCCCGTACCGGGCTGTGGCTGCACGAAGTCGATTGACGAGTTCGTCCTCACCCACAAACGCATCGTCCGCGTTCGGCTCCCCGCCCAGACTTGCCAGGTCGGAAAGGGCGTTGACGGCGGCTTTCTGCGCTGCCTCCACCACCTCGGGGGAACGGGCCTGGCCCGCCACAATGAGCGTCGCCATCACCGTATCGTGGATCAGCGCGTCCAGCCTGGATCTTTCAACCCTGATGGCCTCTGCGCGGGCAGCGGCAGCGAAGCTGGCAACGGCCGCAACCGATGCCCGGTCCGAAGCTGAGGCTGCTCTGCGCAGCGCCGTGATCGGCGCGATGATCACCACGGCCAAAGCAGCGGTCAGGAGCGCGTCTTGAACGGCACCGGACCCGACCGGGGTGTCACCGGCCGCCATCAGCGGCACCAACACAATCAGGACGCAGAACACTGTTCCATAGACCACTGCCGCCCCAACGCTTGAAGCGATGGCGGCCAGGGCGATGCCAACACCGGCTACGCCCCATGACCAGGGCCTTGACCCAAGGTGACTGCCGTCGCCGGGCAACCCCAGAAACCACGTGAGGTAGCTGGAGATCATTAAAGTAGCGGCAACTCCGGCACCGATCCGAAGCCACACGAGCGACTTCCGAACGAGCATCGTCCACAGTATTGCGGCCGGGATCCCCGCCATGAAGACCAGATCCCACCAGAAGCTGTGCAAAGGCATCTGGGCCAGGACCGCGGGCAGCGACAGGGCGTAGAGCACGAGCGCGAAGATGCTGGTGGAGCGGCCCAGGACGAAATCGATGCTGGCGCGGGAAATGGGCCCTGCGCTGCCGCCCGTTCGGGCGTTTATCCGCACCGTGACTCCATGCTCACAACCGCTCCGGGGGAAGGACGCCGTCCTCCACAGCCCTGTGGTAGAGCTCCAGCTTGGTCGCCGCAGGCCTCTCGGCAACCGCGTATTTCTCGCGGATACGCTTGATGTTCGTTCCTACCGTATTGGAAGAAACGTTCATTCTTGCCGCGATCTGCGTCCGCGTGAATCCAGCGGCGTACAACCCCAGCGTCTCGCGTTCCCTGTCACTTAACGCCACGACAAAGTCGGCATCCCCGTCGATGGCTGCCGCCAATTCCTGGTTGTCGATGGTTGCCCCGTCCGCCACTTGGCGAACGAGGTTCAGAGTGTCTCGGATGTCATCAGATTTCCTTGATACACCGGAGGCACCGGCCGCGAGTGCCTCCCTGAGAGCGTCCGCCCGGTCACCGACGCTGAAGACCAAAACGGGGTACCCGGCCTGCACAATCCTGCGCACGTTGTCGCCTGGGCGGGACCCGTCTGCCAGCGACATATCCAGCGCCACCACATCGAACATCCCGTCGGAGCCGGCCAGCAGCGAGCTAACTGTGTCCGCGAGCCTCACGGCCACAACCGGAACCTCTGCGGTTTTAGCCTCCACCGATGCTGCGGCCGCGAACCCGATGCGGACAGCTTCGTGATCGTCAACCACTCCGACCCTGACAACACGACGATCCATCCATTCCCCCAAGGTCAACTCCGAACCACCGTCGCCACGCGAACAGGCGGTTTTCAGATCAACTTATACGCAATTCAACGGATCGTTCCTGATGATGTCGCGAACGGAATTGCAGATGACGCCAGGCAGAAATCAGGACCGTTCTACAGAGCCCGCAGGCTCGCGGGGGCACGGATGTACAGTTGTGCTGGCGGGCAGGTTCCGCGGTGGCAAATACCGAGAAAATCCGGGGTATGGATGTGAACGAGTACGAGGCTTCACTAATCATCAGGGCCGGAGCGGAGCAGCTGCGTGCGGCTTCGTCTGATCCCCGCTCCGAGGAAGGCTACGAGGCCGTCAAGGCCAATATCTCGGAGGCTTTGGAACGGATAGCGGAAGCCCTAGCGAACTTTGAGGCGAGTTCAGGAGCACCCAGCCGTTCAACCGGTTGGGTTCAGGACCTTCGCCGCGTGGCAGACGACATAGTGCAAAGGTAGCTGGCCGGCGCCTGCGGATCACCGGCCAACGGCGCCGGCCAGGTTGAGCTCCCATTCACCCCGGGAGATCGCGTACTCGACGTCGCCGTGTTCATCGCCCGGGATGGACACCGGCCAGTCAGCGACGAAGGAACGCACAAACCGCATCCCTGCCTTCTCCATCACCCTCCGCGAGGCGGTGTTCACTGCCATGGTCTGGGCAACCACGCGCTGCACGCCGAACTCCGCAAACCCCTTGGCGATCAGCGCACGGGAACCCTCGGTGGCGTACCCCTTCCCCCACGCCTCGCAGCGCAGCCGGTAGCCGAGTTCCGGCTGGTCAGGCGGGTCGCCGGGGGCGGGCCGGTAGTGGAACCAGCCGAGGAAATCCCCGGTTGATTTCTCCACCGCGGCCCAGAAGCCGTAGCCCGGAAACCTCTGGTAATAGCCAAGGAACGCCGGAAGGTAGTCGCCTTCAATCTCTTCCCGGGGCGTGGGCGATCCGCCGGTGATGTACCGCATCACGCGCGGATCGCCGTCGAGCTCCACGAGCAGGTCCGCGTCGCGGGCAGTGAACTGCCGCAGCACCAGCCGCTCGGTCTCCAGGAATATCCGCATGCGGACATTCTTGCACCGGGACCGCAGCAAACCAGCTACTTGGCGGTCAGTTCCTTCCGGCGGAACGTCCCGGCGATGGAGAGCTTGCGGCCGTATTCGATGGAGCCGTAGCGGAACAGGTGCACGGCCAGGCGCAGGATGAGGATCCCCACGATGAACACCTCGGCGATCACGATGGCTGATTCGACGGCGCCGAGGGTTCCGAAGCCGTTGCGGAGCAGCGCGGTCACGGGGGCGGTGAGCGGGAAGTAGGTGAAGACCTGCACGATCAGGGCTTCGGGGTCGCTGATGATGAGGCTGACCGCGTAGAAGGGCACGAAGATCAGGGCCATCAGCGGGCCGAAGATGGTGCCGGCTTCCTTGGCCGTGGGCATGATTGCGCCGATGGCCACGAGCACGCCGGTGAACAGCGTGAAGCCACCCAGCAGCAGCAGCGCCCCGGTGATCATCGGCACGGGCTCGAACACCAGGGAGGACAGGTCAAGATCGGGCAGGGCCACTGAATCACGGAAGAGCAAGTAGGCGGCGGCGATCGGGGCAAGGAACACCGTTATCTGAAGGAGCCCGACGGCGAACAGGGAGATGATCTTGCCGGTCACCAGCGTGGTGGGGTTCAGAGTGGTCAGGATCATCTCGGTGACCCGGTTTTCCTTCTCCTCCAGCGTGCTGTTGAGCATCTGGTTGGACAGCAGAATCATGCTGACGTAGAAAATGACCAGGAACACCAGCGGCGGTATCACTGAGCCGATGCCTCCGGAGGCCCGGCCGTCCCGGTACGTTTCGGCGTCGAACTTCACTCCCCCGCTCAGGGCGGCGGTGACTTCCGGTGAATTCACTTTGGACTGCGCCGCGGTGACCAGCAGGTGTTGGGCCACGGCCTCATACTTGCCGTTCTCAAACATGCCCTTGTCCGCGCCGTAGACCTTGACGGGCTCGGTGGCGGGGTTTGCCGGGTAGGCGAAGTACGCCTCGCTGCTGCCGTTCTTCACGGACTCGAGCGCGGCGCCGGGATTCGACGTCGGGGTCCCTCCAACTGCCTGGGCAAGCTGTGCGGGGATGAGGCCGGAGGCGTCGGTGTAGGTGAAGGTCAGCGCCGAGTTCTTCTGCGCGTCGGCGTTCGCCTCGGTGCTGGAGTTGCTGGCGTAAACGAGGGCGAAGATGATCGCGAAGACCACCGGAATGGCCAAGGTGGCGATCACGAACCCGCGCTTCTTGATGGTCCTCATGAATTCGAACCCGACGACGGTGCCCAGGTTGTGCTGTTTGAATGCTGTGCGTGCCATGATCCTAGACCTCCGCCATTTCGTGCTGTTCCCCGTACACCTGGATGAAGATCTCCTCCAGCGATGCCCGTGCCGTGGCGAAGCTGCGTACCGCGACGCCGGCACCGATCAGTTCCCGCAGGACGGCCGTTTCGTCGGCCCCGACGGCGGGGGCCAGCTCCGCGTGCCCGTCGCCGTCGCGCACCACGCTGTACAGGTCCGAGGCGGGCAGGATGCCCTCGTAGCCCAGCCGGTAGACGGTGCCGCCGAACTGGTCCTGGACTTCGGCGACGGTCCCGTACGCGCGGGCCGTGCCATCCTTGAGCAGGATGACCCGGTCGCAGAGCCGTTCCACTTCCTCCATCTGGTGGGTCACCATGATGACCGTGGCGCCGGCGAGCTTCTGCTCCTCGATGATGTCCATCAGCAGCCGCCGGTTGACCGGGTCGAAGCCCTTCGTGGGCTCGTCAAGGATGAGCAGGTCGGGGTCGTTCATGATGGTGACGCCGAGCTGGACCTTCTGCTGCTGGCCGCCGGAGAGCTTGTCCAGCCGGACGGCGGCCTTGTCCGCAAGGCCGACGCGCTCCAGGTAGGTCTGGGACCAGGCGCGGGCGCCGTGTTTGCTCAGGCCCTTGAGCCGGCCGAAATAGACCATCACGTCCAGGACGGCTTCTTTCTTGTACAGTCCCCGCTCCTCCGGCAGGTACCCCAGCCGGGCACCGTCCCGGGGTTCGAAGACCTTTCCGCCGATGTGCAGTGTGCCGGCGGTGGGCTGGTAGATGCCCAGCAGCGCCCGCAGCGTGGTGGTTTTCCCGGACCCGTTGCTGCCCAGGAACCCGAAGGTTTCACCGGCCCGGACATCGAAGGACAGGTCTTCGACGACCGTCGTCTCCCCGAAATCCATGCGAAAGTTTTTGATGTGCACAAGCGGCTCTACCGCGTCCCCCAACGTCATGGACCCAGCCTAGCCGAACCGATGCGACCGTCTCGGTTCCGGCTACAATTTCCGCCCTTGGAAAGTCTCGTCAGCGCCCCAGCCCCACGAGTACCTTTGTGCCATGACGGAAGACTTTGACCTCTATGCAGGTGAGTCGCAGGAAATCGCGGATGATCCGCGCCGAATCGGGTACTGGTTTTTCAGGGCGCTGCACGACAGGGCGAAGAACCTGGACGACCTGCATCTGATTGTGACCCCGGAGTCCCGGCCACTGTGGGGATCCTTCGAAATGGCCGCCGCACTGCTGGACTTCATTGAAGACCCCGGGATGCTGAAGGAAGCCGTCTACGCCCACGGAGATCTGGACGTCTGCTACATGCGTGTCATCCGGGAAGCCAAGGAAGACACCGTCCTCACACCGGCCACAGCGTTGGACGACCCGCTGCTGATCACGCTGGTGTGGCGGCCCGACCACGGCCGGTGGATGGTTCACCACTTCGGCGACATGGTGCACCCGGACAGGGTGCCCCGCGGGGCTTAACCCTTCGGCTTCTCCACCGAGTCGCCGGCAGTGTCATCGTCGACCCACTCGAGCAGGTCGCCCGCCTGGCAACCCAGGACCCGGCACATCGCGTCCAGCGTACTGAAGCGGACCGCCTTGGCCCGGCCGTTCTTCAGCACCGCCACGTTGGCCGGGGTGATCCCGACGCGCTCAGCGAACTCCCCCACGCTCATCTTGCGTTTGGCCAGCTCGACGTCGATGCGCACCACGATGGCCATCAGATCACCCCTTCCATGTCGGTCCGCAAGGAGGTCGCCTGCCGCAGCAGATCCCGCATCACCACGATCAGCAGAACCAGCACGGCACCGATCAGTGTGACGCCAATCAACACCATTGGCAGCCCGGGATCGCGCAGCTCGGGGGTGAAGTAGATGTACGCGACGAGGGAACCTGCCATCGACGCCAGCACCAGCCACGCCACCACGAACGCCCACATGATTACGTCCACCCACCGCAGCGAGGCCGCAGTGAAGATCCGGTCGCGCTGGACCATGGTCAGCAACCGCCAGATGCACACGATCACAACCTGCAGGCATACGGCTTCCAGTTCCCAGAAGAGCAGCATCGGCCACCGCCAGGGATCCGCCCCCGGCCCTTCCCCCGCTGTGGAGAGAAACTGTCCGGGGAACGACATGACCTGGGCCACCAGCAGCCCGAGGAACACCATTACCAGTAGGACCCGTAGCGGGAGGACCAATCGACTTACGATAGACATGGCTTCATAGTCCGGACTTTTCTATCGAAAGTCAATACGCGCTCGCACGCCTCCTCCACTACACTGACACCCCATGAAGACTGGGGAAGAACTATCAAGCCGGCTGAACGCGCCGCTGCTGCGCCGGGCAGCCACCTGCTGCCTGCTGCTCGCTGCCGTTACAGCGATAGCAAATCTGGGCGGCTTGGTATTCGTGATCGCGGGCGGCGTGCTGCCTGGCTGGGCCGTCAGCGGCATGCTGCTTGTAGCCTCGCTGGCACTGATCCTGGTCAGCCGCCGCGCGGCTGGAAAAGGGAGCAGGACGCGCCGACACGCACTCGTTAGCCTGCTGCACCGGCTGGTGGTCTTCGGCGTCGGATTGAGCAGCCTGGCCGGAGCGCTGGGTGACTTGAGTGCTACCTACCACGTACTGGAACCGGCAGGGCCGAACGGCTGCCGGGCCGTTGCACGGGAGTACTCTTTCCTCTTCGCGGGCAGCGGTGCAGTGTATGCGGTCGGTCCCATCGGAATCGGGACGCGGGTAAGCACCTGGACCACCGACGACGGCTACGAACCAGTCGCCGACGGCTCCTATCAGCTGCGCTGGGAGGCTGGCAGCGGCACCCTTCGACTCATGGGCGGGATTGATCCCGTATGGCCGGCGCTGCACGACGTCCGGTGCGGTTAAACGCCCCGCACATGCGAAAGGCAAGGAGAACCAATCCCCTCGCCACTTTCAGAATATAAGTCGCCCGGGGGCTTGCCGCAAGGCCCCCCACCCTCAGCCAGAATGGTTGGCCGCGGCAAGTTAGGGATTGGGGTTTCACATGTTTGACGTGATCATTAGCGGCGGCGGGCCGACGGGGATGATGCTGGCCAGCGAGTTGCGGCTGCACGGGGTGGACGTGCTCGTGCTGGAGAAAGACGCTGAGCCGACCAGCGCGGTCCGCTCGCTCGGCCTGCACCCGCGCAGCATCGAGATCATGGACCAGCGCGGCCTGCTGGACCGGTTCCTCGCGCAGGGACAGCAGTACCCGGGGGTCGGCCGCTTCGCCGGGATCGACAAACCCCTGCCGGCGGACCTGGACACCGCACACGGCTACATCCTCGGCATCCAGCAGCCGGTCACCGACCGCCTGCTGGCGGAGCGCGCCGTCGAACTCGGTGCACAGGTCCGCCGCGGCTGCGAGGTGACGGGCTTCGAGCAGGACGACGACGGCGTGACCGTCGAACTTGCCGACGGCACACAAGAACGCTCCAGCTGGCTGGTCGGCTGCGACGGCGGGCGCAGCCTGGTGCGCCGGCAGCTCGGCATCGGCTTCCCCGGGGACCCCGCCACGAACGAATGGATCCACAGCGAGATGGAGGTGGCCACGCCGCCGGACGAGCTGGCCAAGATTGTGGACGAGGTCCGCAAGACCCACCGGGGGTTCGGCGTCGGCCCGGCCGGGAACGGGCTGTTCCGCGCCGTGGTGCCTGCGGCCACCGTTGCCGAGGACCGCTCGGTCCCGCCGTCACTGGAGGAGCTCCGGACCCAGCTGCGGGCCCACGCTGGCACGGATTTCGGCGTCCATTCACCGCGCTGGATAACCCGCTTCAGCGACGCCACCCGGCTGGCCGAACAGTACCGCGCGGGCCGGGTGTTCCTCGCCGGCGACGCGGCGCACGTCCACCCGCCGCTAGGAGGGCAGGGCCTGAACCTCGGCATCCAGGACTCCTTCAACCTCGGCTGGAAGCTCGCCGCCGAAATCAACGGCTGGGCGCCGCCAGGGCTGCTGGACACCTACTTCGCCGAGCGCCACCCGGTCGCCGAAGGCGTGCTGACCATCACCCGCGCCCAGAGCGAACTGATCTCCCCCGATCCCGGCCCCCAGGCCGTGCGCCGTCTGCTGGCCGAGCTAATGGATTTCGACGACGTCAGCCGGTTCCTCGCCGAGAGGATCGCCTCGACCGGGGTCCGGTACGACTTCGGCGAAGGGCCCGGGTTACTCGGCAGGCGGCTGCGCGACATCCCTTTGTCGCGGGGCCGGCTCTACGGGCTCACCCGCGAAGGCCGCGGGCTCCTGCTCGACCAGACCGGCAGACTCTCCGTGGCGGGCTGGACTGACCGGATCGACCACGTGGCGGACACCAGCGCGGAACTGGATGCCCCCGCGGTCCTGCTGCGGCCGGACGGCCACGTGGCATGGATCGGCGAAGACCAGGACAGGCTGCTCCCTCAGCTGGAACGATGGTTCGGCGCCGCCACCGAAGGCAGCGAAGACCACTAAAGGCCGACGGCGGCGGCTGGCCTTAGGCCGACGCCGGGCGGTAGCGCAGCAGCGCGTTGCCAGATCCCGGGAACGCCCGGACGTCCAGCAAGGAGAGGTTTGCCGGGCGGAGGAACAGGGGCAGGCCGGACGTGAGGGCGGCCGGGCTGACGGTCAGATGCAGTTCATCGATGAGCCCCTGGGCCAGCAGGCTGTTCCACATGATGCGGCTGGCGAAGATCAGGATGTCTCCGGTCCCGTTGAGTTTTTCCTGTTCCAGCCAGTTGCCCACTTCGTCCCGCCGGACGACGGTGGTGGTGGCCGCCCAAGGGTGGTCCGCAGGGACAGTCAGGGAGTCCGACACCACGACTTTGGCTACACGATTGTAGAGGCGGCTGGTTTCCCGGTTGTCCGGACTCAGCGCGCGGTTGCCGGGGTCCTCGGCAGCGTCAGCGATGGCCGGCCAGTAGGCGCCGAATCCTTCAAAGGATGTCCTGCCCAGCAGCACCGTTCCCGCCGACCGCAACCGTTCAAGGTTGTAGGCGTCGAACGTCTCATCCATGTTGAGCACCGTCGGGTTCCCGCTTTGGTCAGCGTAGAAGCCGTCCAGGGAGACGATGTTGTTGACAACAGTCCGGCGCATACACGAATCCTAGACGACTCCATGGTTCATTTGGCGGCCGGCAGCAGACTGGGCTAGGCAGGAACCCCGTCCCCGGAGGGTGGACGCAAGACCACCGCCACCGGCCACTGCAAGTGTCCGCAAGTTTCCTTGGAAGAACCATGGAGTTCCTTGGAAGGTCCCAGGGAAGAGCGGTTTGGCGTCCGGACTGAACCTGCCCCGACCGCACCGGTGAGGGGACTCCTTGAGTGGAGCCCCCGGCAGCTCCGTAAGGTCCCGAGGGGTTTCCGTAAGGTAGCGCTGCCAAGCTGTCGGCATCTGGCTGGGGAGTTAGACCGTAACTCATTCCAATCAGTGAGCCGGGTTCGGCAGAGCAGCCCGGCGGCCCACTTCGCTTCAGGACATGAAGGCCGCCCACCGGCCGTGTCACTGATGCGCGTCATGGATTGGACTGCGGAAATGCCTCTCACCAGCAATGTGGCTTGGGACACACAATCAGAACCCGTCAAGGGCCGGGACTCCGGTCACCGCAGTTGGCCGAGACGATCCACCGGTTCGTGTCACCGGACGTCGGCCGAACTATCCCAAAAAGCCGAGTACGACGGGGAAGCCGCCGCCCCGTCCGCCGCACCAGCGTTGGGAGGGCTTATGCAGTTTCAGCTCAGGCGCCTCCTCGGTGAAATCCTCGCGCAGACTGACCTCGAACCCCATATCCGCGCGTCACTGCTGCGGCACACGGCATTGCACCCGGAGAATCCTGGGCTGGCCCTGCTTTCCCACCTGCAGGATGTCCACGCACCGGACGACCTGTAACGGGAGACTGGGAGGGCTGTTGGTTGTGAAGTGATGGGCGGACCCAGGACGACGGCGGCACTTGCGGTGCCGCCGTCGTCCTCCCAGTCGCTAGGCAGTCAGCGGTGAAGACCGCGGACTCTTACTTGTGGTGGTTGTTATTCACCCAGATGTCCACGGTGTCGCTCCGGGAGAAATCGGACGAGCCGTTCCCGTTCCCGTGGCCCCGATGGTCCTTGTCCTCCACACGGATCCGAACAGTGTGGTAGACCGTTACCTTCTTCTCGCCGCGGTCAGCAGTTACCTTTTCCACATTGACGATCTTGTCGTGGTGGCCGGAAACCGAGACGGTGTCCCAAGCGTCCCCGATTTTCTCGGTGTCATGGCGGTCATGCTTCTGGAACATCTTCTGGTTGTAACGAACATCGGCGTCCTTGTCGCAGTGAATCTTGAAGGCGAACGCAACCCGTACCTCACGGTCCTTCCGGTTATCGCGGCTCATGGCGTTCCGCCCATGGTCCTTTTCGTAGGGGTCGAGCGCCTTGACGGTGCACTCGGCCTTCCTGGAATGATCGTTCGATGCCGTAGCTGGTGCGGCCAGGGCGATGGGGCCAGCGAGCAGACCCAGGGAAACTGTTGAAATCATCGCGAACCGGGCGGCGAAGGAATGGCGGCTACGGATCATCGGAGTTGTGGTCATTTCTTGCTCCTACATTTTTCTGCAATTTATTGAGGGCGGGCAGCGCTGGCCGATCCCCTTGCGGTTGGCAGGCTGAGTCAGCCATTTGCCCCGTTAAATTAAAAAAGGCTCCCGTAAGCTACGGGAGACCTGGGGGCCGGATTCGTTTTCAAGGTTTCCCTGTGATCCGGTACTTTCATATTGTACGCCCGACTTCCGACGGGGGCACCCATTTCCACTGGATTTCTTTGCGGGGTTCCAGCCCCTTCCCCGCTTAGATTCAGATGGCCATGGGTATCAGCTCCCCGGAGGATCGGCCTTCCCTTACAATTTGACATTATTCCCAGGCATATTCTGAGCAACTCGGAAAATAGTGCCTATGCAATATTCGAATGCTTCGAATCTGGATTCTGATGCAGTGATTTATTGTGGCCGCACCTGGCAGTGCAGCATGAGATGCAATGAAGAGTGGGCGCAGATTCTATTGTCCGCGTGGACTCTCCGTTTGCCTTGCCGCGTAGGTGCCTCTGTACTTAGAGGACTTATCCAATTACCTACACTAAACGACGTGCAACTAGATCGCACCCGCAGTGAGTACTCGTTTTTCAGCCCGACCACTACTTGTTTGCACGCGCAGCGGAGGCCTGGCATCTGCGCCGTCACTTACCTCGCAAAACCGCCGGTGCCAGCAGAGCCGGTTCGTCGGCAGCTACGACGACGACGATGCGCATGCGCATCGGCTCAGGACGCCGCCCCCAACGTGATGTCCGCGGTCTGCTTCTGGCCGTCTCGCTGGAAGGTGACCTTCACGGTGGATCCGGCGGCATGCTCGCGGGCGGCGGCCGTCAGCTCGAAGGCGTCGGCCACGGTCCGGCCCGCCAGGCCGGTCACCACGTCGCCGGCTTTCAGCCCGGCCTTGTCCGCCGCGGACCCCGAAGTCACTGAGGCCACTTCGGCGCCGGCAGTGAAGTCCGACGACGACCCTGACGTTTTGTCCTGAACGGACAGTCCCAGCTGGCCATGGGACGCCGTGCCCGTGGAGATGATTTCCTCCGCCACCCGCTTCGCCTGGTTGATCGGGATGGAGGAGCCAACACCGATGTTGCCGCCCGAACTCGACGAGGACGATGACGATCCCGCCGACGCGATGGCCACGTTCACCCCGATGATCCCGCCCTGCGCGTTGACCAAGGCGCCGCCCGAGTTGCCCGGGTTGATGGCTGCATCCGTCTGGATGACGTTGATGCTGAGGGAGTCCTGCCCGGAGACCGAAATGCCGGACTGTGAACCGAACGGGCTCTGTGACGAGCTTCCGTCCTGCGAGAAGGACCGCCGGACGCGGCGAAGGACTCCGTCTCGATGGTGCGGTTCACGGCGGAGACGATGCCGTCCGTGACGGTGCCGCTGAGTCCCAGGGCCGCACCGATGGCGATGGCGGTGCCGCCCACATTGACTGCGCCGGAGTCACCGAGCGTGGCAGGGGTCAGCCCGACGGCATCGATCTTGATGACGGCCAGGTCGGACAGGGGGTCCGTGCCCACGATGGTGGCTTTATATACCTGGCCGTCGTTGGTGCGGACCTCGACGGCGGCATCCGCCGCCGCGCCGTCCAGGGTAACTACATGGGTGTTGGTGAGGATGTGGCCGTCGGTGTCCAGGATGATGCCGGAGCCGGTGCCCCCGGAGCTGCCGGAGCTGACGCTGATGGTTACCACGCTGGGGAGGCCTTCTGCGCGGCGGCGGTGACGGCGTTGACGCTCTCCGTGTTGTTGACGATGACGGGGCTGATCGCTGCCTGAGCTGCTGTGGTCGTCGCGGCCGGCGCGTCCCCTGAGGATCCTCGGTGTAAGTGTCAGGATTGTGGCTGGTCTCCGTGTGCATGTGTGGCTCCTCAGGGCTACCGTTCCGATGGTTCCCAGAGCTTCTCCCCAATCCTGTCCGCCAGGGCTTTGGCCCTTCTGTCGCAGTGGTGTGATGAGGCTGTGAAGCGGGCTATGGTGCATGCACGGCAGAAGCGGCCTCCGCAGGCGCGCAGGAGACCGCTTCCTTTATTTGATTTCCCAGGAACGGTGGTGAGAACGCCCCTGCGGAATCAAACCGTTGGTGCCGCGCTTGGTCGGCTACATGAGACTAGTGATACCTGGGCGGGCAGTACCCACCCTTGCCCTCGTCATGGCCCTTGCCCTTGTCGTGGCCGTAGCCCTTGTCATGGCCCTTGCCCTTGTCGTGGCCGTAGCCCTTGTCATGGCCGTTGTGATTGCCGTGGTCGTGATGGCCGTGGTCCCGGCGCGGCTTGTGGTGGTGGCGCCTGTTCCAATTGCGATCGTGCCCGTCGCAGTCCTTGCCGTTCTTGTTGTAACCCTCGTGGTCGTAGCCCCACTGGTCGTAGCCGTTGTGGTCGTAGCCATTGCTGTCGTAGTTGCTGTACTGCGTGGACGAATAGGTCGTCTTCGACCCGGTGTCCGCAGAAGCAGCTCCGGCAGTGAGTGCCGCGCCGCCAAGGGTCAGGCCTGCGGCGAGAACAGAGGTGCTGAGAAGGCGAGTTGCTGTGTTCATTGAAGTGGTTTCCTTGCGATTTGTTATTCATAAGGAGCCGTAGAGCAGAAGGGTGCGCAACTCTGCGATCATGCGTCATCTGGCCGCACTTCACCCTGCAGGTACTGTCTACGGTTATTTATCCAAGCGGACGATTACGTCGAATCAGCGCCGCATAGTGGACACTTTTCCCATGGCCATAAAACATTGGACAACGAATAACTTTGTGCCTGTTGTTTGACAAGCCCTGGTTGCAGGTGAGCACAATATGTGCCCTGCGGGCTGGCTGCTCAAGAACAATGGAGGGGTTAATGCTGACCCAAACCAATGAACTGAGCAGTCATCCGATTCTTTCGGCTTTCCCCGATACTCCGGGGTTGAAAACTACGCTACCGGCGAAATCCAATATTGAAAAGACCAGATTCGCTATTTGATCAAACTTTTTTCATTGCGTGAACTAAGCATGATTTGGACATGCATAATTGCATTACGTTCCAGCGCTTAGAACAGCGCACAACGTTTGCCAACTTCTAATTGCGCGTGGCTGGGAGTGCCGCCCTCGGTGTGCGGGACTAGCGCTGTGGGTAGATGGGGTGCACCGGATCCTTGGGTTGCGGGTACTTGGGCAGCTCGCCGTGGCATTTGCCCTTGTCATGGCCGCTTGCCTTTGTCCTTGCCCCAGTGCCGCCAGTGGCCGTTGCAGTCCTTGCCTTGGCGGTTGTGGCCAGGCTTGCCCAAGCATTTTGTCGTAGCTCCATACCCACCAAGGCACAAGCTGAAAGAGCTTTCTTCTTATTACGACCCATATTTTTTTGTGAGAATTTCCATCCAAAGCAGATATTCCGCCTTGTCCACGCATCCACATTTTCCGTCAGCGCATTCGGCGCGGCAAGAAAACAAAGTGCGGCAAACCCAAGGAACACCGCGGGGATGCATCTTCGTGCTTTTGCTTTGATTGTGACTGCACCTCACCGTGCAGCGTGTAAATGAAGAGTGAGCGCGGAGTCCATCACTGGTCTGTCCGCGCAGAAACTCCCATCTGGGCTTGCGGTTCTGCCCCTGTGACAAGAGGACTTATCGGACTACCTACCCTAGGTGAGGCGCAACTAGAGCGCACCCACAATGAGTACTCGTTTTTCGGCTTCACCCACTACTTGTTGCCTCGGGCACGCGATGACCAGCAGGTATGCCGTCACCCGCTCACAATGAGGCTTGCAAATGCATCGAAGCGTGACGGACCGCAGGTAACAAAACAGTCCTAGGACTTGGGCCCAGCACGTTTGCGCTGAGAACTATCCCCAGCCGCCGCCCATCCGGATGCGCGGAAACCAGGCGCCGGCGCCGGTGCCGGGGTACAGCCAGAGGACCCCGGCGGCATCCACGGCGAGGACGTCGTTCCTGCCGTCACCGCTGAAGTCTCCGCGTCCGGCGATGGTTGGCATGGTGTTCCAGCCGCCGCCCAGACGGATGCGCGTGAGCCACCCACTGCGGCCGTTGCCCGGGTACAGCCACAGGGTCCCGGCGCTGTCCCGTGCAAGCAGGTCAGCTCTCCGGTCGCTGTTCATGTCGCCCGGCCCCACAAGCGCGGTCATCACGTTCCAGCCACCGCCCACCCGGACACGCGGGAACCAGCCGCTGCGGCCGTTGCCCGGGTACAGCCACAGGGTCCCGGCGCTGTCCCGTGCAAGCAGGTCAGCTTTGCTGTCGCTGTTCATGTCGCCAGCTCCCACGAGCGAGGTCATCACGTTCCAGCCACCGCCCAGCCGGACGCGCGGCAGCCAGCCGCTGCGGCCGTTGCCCGGGTACAGCCATAGTGATCCCGTCGTGTCCCTGGCCAGCACATCTGCCTTGCCATCGGTGTTCATGTCGCCAGCTCCCACGAGCGAGGTCATCACGTTCCACCCGCCGCCCACCCGGACGCGGGGCAGCCAGCCGCTCCGGCCGTTGCCGGGATACAGCCACAGTGTGCCGGTGCTGTCCCTCGCCACGGCGTCGGCCTTCCGGTCGCCGTTCAGGTCACCGGTGGGCACCAGCATGGTGATGCGGACGCGATCAGGGAGCACCGCCGCGGCGGCATCCAGCAGCCCGGCGCCGCAGCCCTGCGGGCAGCCGCCCGGGATGGCCCTAGCAGTCCGCTGAAGGCGGGCTACGACGGCGGCCGGTGCCGCCGTCGGGCCCATTTGGGCCATGAGAAGCGCGGCTACAGCGGACACGTGCGGCGCTGCGGCGGACGTGCCTTCGGCGTAGGCGTAATTCTCGATCTCCGGCGTGTCCGAATCGTCGTGGGTCAGGGACGGGATTCCGCCCGACGGATCAGCGGACATGTCGCCCCCTGGGGCGGTGATGTCGACGCCGGGACCAAAGTTGGAATACGGCGCCAGGGCGCCGCTGGGGCCGCTGGCTGCGACGCTGACGACGTTCGCGCAATTGGCGGGGGTTGATTTGGAGGCCTGCGTCATCTCGTTGCCGGCCGCCGCAACCACAACGGATCCCCTCGCCGTAGCGGTGTCAACGGCGTCCTGGAAAGCGCGGGGGCATTCTGGCAGCAGGCCACCCAGGCTCAGATTGATCACCCGGGCCGGGTGCGGGTTGTTCGGCACTCCGTCCACTGTGGCTCCCGATGCCCAGAGGACGGCATCCGCGATGTCCGACGTTTGTCCGCCGCAGGGCCCCAGCACCCGGACCGGCAGAATCTTCGCCTCAGGGGCAACACCTGCGATGCCTTCGTTGTTGCCAGCGACGGCGGCGATGATGCCGGCCACGTGGGTGCCATGCCAGGAGGACGGCATTGCTGCTGATCCGTCAGCGCACTGCCCGATGTCCGTCGCGTCGCCCATGTCGGTGGCGTCGGGGTCGCGGCCGTCGTCATCGCGGGCCTCGTCGGGATTGGAGATCATGTCGTAGCCGTGCAGCATGTTCGCGTCCAAGTCAGGATGGCTGGTAATGCCTGTGTCGATGACGGCCACTACCTGGCCGGCACCCTGGGTGACGTCCCACGCGCCGGTGGCCCTGATGCCACCGATTTCCGCGGACAAATTCCACTGGAGGGGATAAAAGGTGTCCTGTGGGTCGGAGGCCTTCGCCTGCAGCTTGACGTCCGGCTCGGCGTATGCAACTGAAGGGTCCGCGCGCAGCGAGGCCAAAAGCTTCTTGGCATCGCCGCCGCCCAGTTCCTTGCTGGTGCGCACAACACGTGCTCCGCCGGCCGTTGCGCGGAGATCCTTCGCCGTGGCCCCAAGCGTGGCCGCCGCCCGGCCGAAGGACCGGGCGCGGAGAGATGATCCGGACCGAGCCGGGTCCTTGAATTTCACGATGAACTGGTCCGTGGGCGGGGTGACAACCGAAGGCGTGCGAGGGATGGAAGGCAGCGGCGGTGTGGTGTCATCGGCGGCCGATGCAGAAGGCGCGACGACAGCAGTTGCCATGAGCGCGGCGATGCCGGCAGACGTCATGAGGGCAGAAAAGCGTGTTCGGCGCATGACAAACATCGAGACCATCCTGTCCGGCGTCCTTCCGGCGCTGCTGCCGGGACGCAATCATGGGACGCGGCCCCCGCCGCGTTCAGGATGAGTCTACGGGGAGTGTCAGAGGGATTGCGAGGCGGACTGCAGTTGCCGGGCACAGGGAAATCGGGCTGATCTAGGTGAATTGTTACAGCAGTGCGCGGGCACGAGGATCGCGGCAAGTATACTTCGGCTAATTCATTACGCCCTGCGGTCCATTATCTCTGATCTCGGGGATATCTGCGCCGTCACAACTGAGGGCCATGGGGGCGGAAGCCATTGGGGGAAAACTTGCAAGCTACATCTGTGCGCGGCCGTCGTTTGTGGCGGCTTGCAGCCCTTCTTTCGGTCGTTTCTCTGTTGGTGACAGGAATTTCACCATCCAACGCCGTCGACGCCCCGCCTTCCAGCCTCTCCGAGGAAACGCCGGCGGTGTACGCCGATGCCCGGTCAGTGTCGGGTGCCCGGTCCTTCAGGGACGTGCCGTCCTCCTACCCTTTCCTTAAGGAGATCACCTGGCTCGCGGCGAACGAAGTAACAACTGGCTGGCCGGACGGCACATTCCGGCCAGTGACGCCGGTGAACAGGGATGCGATGGCAGCGTTCATGTACAGGCTTATGGGCAAGCAAGCCTTCGCGGTTCCAACCACACCACCGTTCGCTGACGTCCCACTGGGTAACCAGTTCTACAAGGACATCGCCTGGCTGTCCTCCAGCAAGATTTCGACTGGCTGGAAGGAAAGAAGCGGAGTCACAACCTACCGTCCCTTTGTCGCCGTCAACCGGGATGCCATGGCTGCCTTCATGTACCGGATGGCTGGCAGCCCGGATTTCACCCCGCCGTCCACATCACCCTTCGCGGATCTCAGACCCACCACGCAGTTTTACAAAGAAATAACGTGGCTGAATTCCACAGGCATATCCAAGGGGTGGGACGAAGGCGGTGGACGGAAAACATACCGGCCGCTGCAGCCCGTCAATCGCGACGCGATGGCGGCATTCATGTTCCGATTCACAGCCCGTGATCAACGGGTCTCGCCCGGAAGGGACATAACCGCGAATCTTGGCCCGCGAGCTGCCGGCCATGCCTCGGCCCTGGTCCGGCTGACGGTCAGAAACGCAGGCAGCAGTGCCACGGTCTCAATCGGCGGGGCGCCGGCGCTCAGCGTCGCAGCCGGTCATTCCGCCTCGGCCACAGTGCTGACACCGCTTGCCAATGCAGCAGCGACAATCAGCGCCACCTCAGAAACCAACGTACGGGCAGACCTCATCGCCACCTTCGATGGTCGCCCTGAGTCCCCCGGTTCCACCGTTGCCCTTGCCCAGCCGATAACTCGGGCGGAGACCCGGCGCGGCCTAGCCGGGTCCTCCCTATCCTCTGCGCCCATTGAGATCGGCCTGACCGGTCAGGGCGGTATCCCTGCATCCAGAGTCCGGGCGGTCTATGTGACCGCCACCGTTGATGCCAGCGAGGACTCTGCGCTGCTCCTGGGCGGTCAGCGACTGGACGTTCGTCGGGGTGCCACAACTATCACAACGATCGTCACACCAAACGATGCCGGATCCGTTGAGGCCTCCCTGGCGAACGGATCGGGTGAACTTCGGCTGGATGTGCGGGGGTTCATTCCGGATGCAGCATCCAGCTCATCCAGCATTAACGTGGCCGGCAGCTTTGTACCGGCAGCGTCGGGCCCGTTCCAAAAGATCGACGTCGCGTCTGGAAAAGCCATGGCCTTCGAAGCACCTCGATCCGGGGACAGCGCCGTGGTGCTGGCGCTCGTGTCCGCTGCTCCGGCCCAAGATACTCCCGTTCTGGCCACAAGCGGCGCTGAAGTAGCGGCAACCAGCGGAGCTGTAGTGGATGCCGGTGCTGGTGCTGCCCCACAGCTTGCCTTCATACCGGTGGCCTCCGGCGGACCGGAACTGCACGTCAGCGCGGGAGCGGTTTCTGCCGGTGTCATTCCCCTCGGCAGTCTGCTGTCAGCGGAAGCATCGCAGGGGGACGCCGTGGCGCCGGCAGTGACGATAACGGCGCCGGCACCCCTCGCCAGCCTCGATTTGAGCGACACGGGAATGTTCAGCATTGAGGGCAACGTGGAGTCGCCCCAGATGGGCCTTCGCTCCATGGTCGTGTCAGTCGCAGGAAACACTGTGGGTGTACCCGCAGTCAGGCAGACATCAAGCGGCAGCCACTGGAGTTTCGACACCAGTGTGCCGGCCTCGGGCACTTATGCCTTTGAAGTCCGGGCAACGGACCGGGCAGGGCGCACGTCTTCATCGAATGTCTCCGTCACGGCGTCGCTCCCGGCGGCCTCCGAAACGGTGGTGGCAGACGAACTCGTCGTTCTGGACGCGCCCGGCGCCAGCGCCGCGCCCTCCGCGGTGTCAGCCAAAGACGTGACCTTCGCGGAACGGCCCGCAGTCACTCCTGGTGACGTCATCGTCTCGGCACCAACCCCCCTCGGCGCCGGAAGGAATCCTGCGCCGGGTTACCTCGCTGGACGAGACCGCAGCCGGGTGGGTAGCAGGAACCGCACCCGCAGCGATTACGGACGCCATACGCCAAGCGAACTTTGACCAGACAGTCGCACTGGATGACCTCGACGCTGCCGCCATAGACCAGAACGTCGGCCCCGGCGCCGAGGACACGGCAGGCGTGGAAGTAATCGACGACGGCGGGCACGCTGTAGGCGTGGCCACAGCCGAGAACGTCGACCTTGCACCATACCCCAACGTTGGTGCCCCGCAGACACTGAGCGTTGCCGCCCAGATGCAGCGCCTGAACATACAAACTCAGGCGACCACCGCTGGCGCAGCACCGGACAACGGCGCGGCGCTGGACCACACGGAGTCCCTCACCCTGACGGTCCAGCACGACTTCGAAACGGGCCAACCCAAGCGCGATCTGTCCGAAGCATCCAGCGCATCCATGGCAGCAAGCAAGGCTGCCATTAAGGCAGCCGGGGGCATTTCCCTGACAGGCAAGGCGCAGCTGGGACTCGGCGTGCGCCTCGTGTCCGACATATCTTCGTCATTCAACTGGGGAAAGATCGAGGTCACCGTCCACGACTTCAGCTTCGTTCTGGTCACTTCGGCCAAAGTGAAATTCAGCGCGGAAGCCTACCTCAGCGTGGAAACCACCGAAGCGCTGAAGAAGCGCATCGCGCAGATCAAACTTAAACCCACTGTGTTCTTCGTGGGCCCCGTACCCGTCGTCATCACCAACACCCTCGATGTGTCATTCGAAAGCAAATTCTCGGCCCAGGTGGCAACCAAGGTCGAGGGAGCTGTCCAACGGACGCAGGACCTGGGTTTCAAGTATTCAACGGCCCGGGGCCTGGAGAACAGAAGCACTGAACCGAACACCACGTACTCCACACCGGTTTTCGGGAGAAACGGTGACGCTGAGGTATCCGGCGCCATCGAAGCGAGCGTCGGACCTACGGTCGACGCAATCACCAAGCTGTACGACGTCGGCGGCCCGGCTTTCATCGTCGGCATTCAGGGAGGAGTGCTCGGCGAAGTCACCGGGGACGCCTCAGGGTACAAATTCGCAGTTATGAGTTTCATCGAAGGAACGCTCAGAGTTGGTGTCCGGCTGTCCATTCCGATCATCGACAAGACACTCGTGGACAGTGTCCCGCTGTCTATTTCAAAGCGGTTTGTCCTGGACCGCTGGGTGTGGGATCTGGCAACGGCATTTCCCCCGGTCGGGTCGACCGACCCCGTGCCGACGCCTGAACCCGATCCCCCGGCGGAAGGGTCACCAGAACAGATAAAGGCCGTCTCGGGCGGGTACTCGGCGGCCTACAGCCTCACATACGGCGGCAAGGTCCAGGCCTGGGGTTACAACGAAACCGGTGCACTCGGGGACGGAACAACGGCAAGCCGCACGCTGCCGGTAGATGTCTCCGGACTGACGGACGTGACGGCAATCGCTGGCGGGACAGGTTCAGCCCACGCCGTTAAATCCGACGGGACCGTCTGGTCCTGGGGGTACAACGACGGCGGAACGCTCGGCGACGGAACCACCACCACCCGGCTCCAGCCCGTACAGGTCCCCGGGCTGACCGGCATCAAGACCGTGGATACGAGTTACTACAGCGTCTACGCCCTGGACGCCGATGGAACCGTGTGGTCGTGGGGTCACAACTGGAACGGTGAGCTTGGCGATGGAACAACCACCAACAGGCTGCTTCCGGTCAAGGTCCTCGGACTCACCGACGTCACGGCGATCTCCAGCGGTTGGGGAAGCGTCTATGCCCTGAAGAAGGACGGAACAGTCTGGGCATGGGGGAAGAACGTAGTAGGCGAGCTCGGCAACGGAACGGAAACTGACTCCCCCGTTCCCGTTCAGGTCCTGGGGCTAGACAACGTCAAAGCCCTGGCCGCTGGCGCCGGGAGCGCCTACGCGCTCAAGAACGACGGAACAGTGTGGTCCTGGGGCTACGGCCTGCAAGGGCAGCTCGGAGACGGAATCAATGACCACCGAAAAACTCCGGTACAGGTGTCAGGGCTGACCGACGTGACCAGCATCGCAGCCTTCAACTCGACCGCCTTCGCAGTCAAGGCCGATGGCAGCGTCTGGGGCTGGGGGTCCACCTACTACGGCCAGCTTGGGATTTCAACCGCATGGCCCTGGTCGAGGGCTGTTCCGATGCAACTGGACGGCCTCGCCGGCGTCAAGTCCGTGGCGTCGGGCCACACTGCGGCGTATGCGCTAGGGACCGACGGTGTGCTACGCGCCTGGGGCGACAACCAGTACGGCCAACTCGGTGACGCCACCAAGCAGTCCAAACTGTCGCCGGTTGTGGTGGGTCACGCTGCCAGCTGATGCCCTGAGGCCGACGGCGAAGGGGCGGCGTTAAGCCGCCTCAGGGCCGTCGGCCCCTGAGCCGTCCCACGGCATGGGCGCTTCGCCGGAGGTATGTCGCCATTCTGAAGGACCGCGAGGACAGAATGGCGTCCCGTTCACGAACCAGTTCGGCATGGTCTCGGGCCAGAGCATCGCGCTCGGACCTTACATCGTCCAGTTCGGTCCACAGGCGGCCGATGCTGCCGCTCAGGGCACGGAACAGGGTCCTCTGCTCCTTCGCCTCTTCGGACCAGGAGCCTTCTGCGGCCAACTGGCTTACTTCTGCCAGGCCGGCGGGAGTTTCCGTTTGTGCGCCCGTCAGCACGCCGGCCACGCCATCCCACCACTCCTGCTGACTTTGCACAACGCCGGGGAGTGCGTGCGCGAGATGCTGGCGGATTTGCTCGCGCCGCGACCAAGCCTCCGCTATTCCGCTGTCCATGGCCCCGGAAGCAAGGCTGGGGAGGGGAAGGGACCAGTCCCCCATGCCCCAGTTCCCCATCGCTCCGTGCAGGCGGACATCTGAATAGGCATCGTTGGATACGGCCACCACTGGCACTCCTGCCGCCAGACCGAAGACAGCCGGGTGGTAGCGGTTTGTCAGTACCAGTTGGGCCGCTTTGGTGATTGACGCGGCTTCACCCACCGGGAGCACGGGGAGAGTCCTGAGGCGGCCGCTGCGGGAATTCTCGACGAGGATCCGGTGCGAATCATGGTCGCCGCCCGAGTCCTCGGACCCGAGAGGGCCCATGTGGGGAAGAAGGTACACGGGCAGACCGGTCAAATCGGCGGCACGATCGAGGACGGCGGCCAGTGCCGGGAGGTTGCTGCTCCCTTCCCGCCATGCGTCGGGGCCGAATGTAGCCGCGATGTACTGCCCGTCCGGCAGCTCAGGTCCATGCCGGTCCGTGAGAGCATCCACTTGGTCCGACGGAGAAGGCATCTCAATGAAGCTTCCGTCGTCAAGGACCCTCACCAACTTTTCAGGTTCCAGGCCGAGTTCCAGCCCCAAAGCGTAGGACGATGGCTCGCGGGCGCCTACGAGGGCGGCGGAGACCAGCAGCTCCTGAAGAACGGTGCGGTCCTGCGGCAGCAGCGCGGGCCCGAACGTCTGGCCACTGACCACCAGTGGCTTTCCCAACTGTTTTGCGATAAGCGCGACGGCGGCGCGTTCGTACAGCAGCCAGCCGAACAGGGAGTTCATGTTGCCCCCGCCGGCGATCAGCACGCCGTCGGCCTCCCCGATCGCTTCGATGACTGACCACGCATGGTCAGCGGAAGGCAGGGCCGATCGGTCGCCGGCGGCGGCCCGCCGGACCAAATCGAGATGGCGGGCCCGTTCCGCGGGAGGCCAGGGAAACTCGACGGTTTGGGCAGCGCCCACCCCGTAGAGCCGCGAGCTCTGTACCGGGTCGCGGGACAGCAGGACAAACTCGGCGTCCATCCGCTTTTTCAGCTCGTCCACGGCGGCGACAGCCATGGCCTCGTCCCCCACGTGGTACGCAGCCTGGCCGAGATCCCCTTGAACAACAATCTTCACTTAGATGTCCTCTTCCGGCCCGCGGCGCGTGGGTGGTCGACGGCAGGCTGATACACACCTGTCCCGTGGACAGGCAAATGAGATGAAAAACTGGCGAAGAACCGGGCACATCGCCCGGCTCCTCGGTCGGCTGGCCCCTACCGCTGACGCAGGCGGTCCTTCAGGCGGCGGTAGCGCCGGCGCAGCAGGCTCACCAGGCTTGCGTCGCTGATGGCCTCCTCCAGCAGGCGCAGCCGCTCCTCGGACCGGGCGGAGCGGTCGATGAGCTCCCGGAGCAGCCCCTCGGAGTAGTTCTGGCGGTTGTGGAAGTGGTGCGCTTCCGTGTCCTGGTGCTTGGTGACATACAGGAGAGCACCCAGGCCGGCCTCGGAAACGTGACTGCGCAGGTGCTTTTCGCGGACGGCGCGGTCGAAGTCCTGGTGCGCGGTGTCCGAGACGATGACGCTGTTGCCGAGGTCCCCGGTGGATTCGCGGCGCTGGTGCCAGAAGGCCAGCGGCTCGCCGTCGATGAAGCCGATCCGGTGGGACTGAAGGACCCGCAGCTGGAACTCCCAGTCGCCCACGACGTCCAGGTCCTCGTCAAAGTAGCCGACCTCGTCATGGAGCGCCCGGCGGTACAGGAGCGAGATGGGCACGCACCTGTTGTGCCTCAGCGTGTCGAAGAGCGTGATGGCGCGGATGTCCGCGCAGAAGATTTCGCGGCTGGTCTCTTCGACGCTCTCGCCGACGATCCGCTCATAGACGATTTCGGTGCGGACGGCGGCTCCGGCGTCATCCGTGGCGTCCAGGTGCGCCACGGTGCGGGCGAGGAAATCCGGGTGCCACTTGTCGTCGTCGTCATGGACGGCGATGTACTCGGAGTTCGAGGCCTTGATGCCGGCGTTGGACGCCGCTTCCATGCCCCGCCCCACCTCATGGTGGATCACCAGTACCCGCTCGCCAAGTTCGTCGCGGTATTTCTCGACGACGGGGTCCACTTCGCTGGTCCGCCCGCCGTCGTTGACCAGCACCAACAGCCAATCCGTGAAGGACTGCGCCAGCACGTCGCGGATGGCACGGTCCAGGAGCAGCGAGCGGTTCCTGGTCCGCATGACGATGGCCACACGGGCAGAGGGCATGACTGACATGGCTGTATTGACCTAGCGTGAGGGAGATGATGTCACTTGAGGATATCCGACGGCAAGCTGCCGCACATTCCGGTTACGCATCAGGAACCCGGATGTTTCGGACAATGGCCTCGGGGACAGAAATTGCGGGTCTTTACCCTCCCTGCAGCACCGGAATCGGCAAACTACTATTCGTCGTGGTCCCGTTTCCGAACTGACCAAACGTGTTGGATCCCCACCCGTGAGCCTCTTGGGTAGGGCCTAGTGCGAGCGTATAGTCCCCCGCGGCTGCTATGTCTGCCACATTGGACACTCCGGCGACATGCAGCGGGCTGGGCTGGGCCGGATATGTGCTCCCGTTTCCCATTTGGCCCTTCCAGTTGCTACCCCAGGTGAAAACCGAACCATCGCTTCCCAAAGCCACAGAATGGCTCTGAGCGGCCTGCACATCCACGATTCCGGAAAGTTCGGGGATGAGCAACGGCGTGCGCTGCACTTGGTTGAAGCCAGCGCTCCCATTCCCGGTCTGTCCGTAATAGTTGTCCCCCCACCCAAACACGTTTCCGTTGCGGTCCAACGCGAGCGAATGGTTGGCGCCGGCCGAGACTTTGACAATATTCGAGAGCCCTTCGACCTTGACGGGAGTGCTTACATTTTCAGTTGCACCATTGCCCAAGATGCCTTGGCCCCAGGCATAGACGTCCCCGTCGGTTGTCACTGCCAGTGAGTGGAAGTCGTTGGCAGAGACGCTGGCAACATTCGTGATGCCTGCTACCAGTCCCGGAAGGAGCTGGTCATTGGTGGTGCCGTTTCCAAGTTGACCGTATGCATTAAAACCCCAGGAATAGAGCTTTCCGTCCTCAGTAACGGCCAGACTGTGCGCTCCCCCCGCTGCAATCTGAACGATATTTGGCGGTGTGTCCACGCGAACTGGGGTTAGACGGTCCACCTTCGTTCCATCGCCCAACCGACCAAACTCGTTGTAACCCCATGCGTAGACGACACCCTCGCTTGTGAGGGCCAGTGAATGATTTCCGGCTACGGACATCTGCTTAACATTCGATAGTCCGGCGACTGCGACCGGGGTTAGCCGATCAATCTTAGTGCCGTCCCCCAACTCACCGGACGGGTTAGCTCCCCACGCATACATCTTTCCCTCTGCGGTAAGGCCGAGAGCCGAATGAGGTCCGGCAGCGATGTCCTTGAATACTTGGGCAACCGGAACCGGAGAAGGCCCAGGAGGAGTGGGGTCGGGTGCCGGCGTTTGTGGCTCCTCTGCCCCCGGGAAGGTGGTGGCATAGTCCCATTGCCAGGATTTGATTTTCCAGGTGTAGTTGCCGCTGACGATCACTGCGTCGAGCAGCTTCTTTTCAATGATGGGAATGGTGAGTTCCACGCCGATGATGACGTCACCTCTGATGAAAAGGGACGCGTCGACCTTGTTGCCGGTCGTGGCCATGGTGATCGATGCGGAGGCCCCTGCCTGTGCGCCCAAGGTCAGTGTGGGCCCGGCGAAACCGTAGATCAGGAGACCTGCCTTGAGTGTGGGTCCAAAGCCCGCCTCGACCTTTCCGGTCACCGCGGCGGTCCCGTTCGGCCCGAAGACCGGCGTGCTGAATTTCGTGACCGGACCGGTGTCCACGCTTCTGAAACCGCCGTTGGATGTGTAGCGCACGCCGAAGTCCTGGGTGCGCTCAACCCCGAGATCCACCGTCAGGGACGTCTCAGCCGAAAAATTGGCTTCGAGGTAAACGGTGCCGCCCGGCCTGATCACAACTGGAATAGTGAGGACGACGAACGTGATCGGCGCCATCTTGAGGGTGGCCAGCTCGTGTTTCATTCGGTTGTTAGTGGCGGTTTTCAAGAACGCACTTGCCG
Source organism: Arthrobacter sp. UC242_113 (assembly GCF_044054585.1). NCBI lineage: Bacteria > Bacillati > Actinomycetota > Actinomycetes > Micrococcales > Micrococcaceae > Arthrobacter > Arthrobacter sp. UC242_113. The sequence goes on from NZ_CP171968.1 coordinate 2,684,258, forward strand.
TGGCTTTTGCGCTCATCTCCGTATGCACGATCGTTGAAAATTCTTCGATTTGCACCTGGGGCCCGCCCCAACCCCACTGAAGGCTGGTCTTGAGCGTGAAGGTCAGGGTGAACCCAACTTTCGCTTCACCGCTGAGTGAGACTCCGGCTGAGGAGGCGATCGCAGCCTTGGCCTTCTGAATGTTGGATTCGGACGTCTTGCCCACCGATAGGCAGCCCTTGACGACGTCGCAGGTAATCGTGTCCTTCAACGCGATGTAGCTGGCGAACTGGCGGGTTTCATCGATTACCACCGCGAGGGGCGCTATCCCGGCAGGCCGGAGTGATTGAGTCGTCATTCTTGCCGGCGCAGCATTGAGAGGAACGACTTCGGCATCAGCCCAACTGGCTGTGGCTGTATCGGTATAGGTGTCCAGGGAAACGTCTGACCCGGTCTCGACCGTTGCAGCCGGAATTCCTTCGTCCTGCACCGTGAGTCCGGGGGAGTTGTCGCCGTCGGCCCCTGTTTCAGTGGTGGCCAGTCCCCTGCTGCTATCCAGGGGCACTTCCTGGCTGAAGTCGACCTGCAGGAACACATCAGCCAGTGTCGCCGGGGTAGTCGTTGCGACGGTGGAACTGCCCACCTGGTCAACGGCGGATACTTGACGCAGCAGTCCGTCCGGGGCGGCGGCGCTGGGCCCTTCGACGATGATCTGGCCAACAGCGAGGTCCGGGCTGTTGGCCACCGTCACCGAGGTGGGAGTGACGGACTGTACGGGGTTCACCGCCTCGTCCAGCTGCACAGCATCAGGGGAAATGATCTGCGTGGAAGCAGTCGGCAGAACGGCGTTCACCAGAAGGCTGGATGAACCGGTGCGCCCGGCCCTGTCCGTGGCGCTTACCGTGAAACTTAGCTGGCCGCTCTGCGGAAGGCCCGTCTCGAAAGACCAGCGGATACCGCCCGCGGTCTGCCGCACTTTCGGTGTTCCCACGGCTGCCCCGCCCACGGTTACCAGCATTGCCGCAACATGGGCCGTGGACGACGCCACCGTGCCTTCCAGTACAAGCTTCCCGGTCTCGCCAAGATCCACGCTTGCCGAAGACGCGGGGGAAGTAATGCTTACTTCCGGCGCCGGACCGGAGGTAACGGGCGGCGCCGCGAGAAGGGTTCCCAGCGGAAGAGCGACGGCGGCGGCAGAGCCGGCGCCGATCCTCGCCGTCGGCTGGCCCTTCTGCAGGGGAATGAAGGCCAGCTGGGGCTGGGCGCCGCGGCCGGCGTCAATCACTGCACCTCCGACCCCGGGAGTGGAACCCGGAGCGACATCGAGGACACCGGCGGCCGCCCCGCCGGATTCTGCAGAAACCAGCATCAGCGAGGCCTCGCTGCCGGCAGGGCCCTCCTGGGGAATCGGAGTGCCCGCTGACGTGGCCGTGAACTTTTGGGGCGTTGGTTGGCCTGCCGGAACGAAGCTTCCGGCCACGTTCACGTTCGCTGCCTCCTGCGCGGCATCGGTGACGTACCCGCGGACGTCCATCCGCAGCGATCCCGTCCCTGTGCGCAGTGAAGCGCTCACGGTCCCGGCTTCGGACGGCAGCAGCATCGTCGTGATGGACGTCACTCCCGCCCCGACGCTGAGGTCCTGATCATCGAGCCTGAGAACGTCCGGGGCTGCCAAAGTGACGGTCGCGGTAACGAACACAGCCCGCACCTCCGTGGCCGGCACTCCTCCGGCTCCCGTGACGCCGACGTCGAAAGGGGCTGTCGAAAGCTGAGAGCCGGCGAGCTGCCGGTCCGTGTCGGCGCGCGTGACCGGGGCAGGCAGGGCGATAGTCGATCCGGGAACCGTCCCGGCCCCGTCAAACGTGGCGATGAGCTGAATCGTGACCTGTGTGTCGTTCGACGCGGAGACGGCGATGGCCCCGTTAACCAGCGGCGCCAGTACGGTCGTGGAGGCAGAGGTTCCCTTGGGAACAGTGACGGCGGGAGCGCCAGCCACGCTGACAGTGACGGCGTCGTTGGCATCCTTCACCGACAGCCGCACCAGGCCGGCGCTGTGGCCGGTGGCCAGCGGGCCGAGATGCACGGTGCTGGCGGTCCCGGCAGCAAGTGGCCGGGACCGCACCAGGAACCGGTACATGAACGCCGCCATCGCATCGCGGTTGACTGCCTGCAGCGGCCGGAAGGTGCCGTCCGCCCACCCGGTGGAGACCCCGGTGGAGGCGAGCCAGCCGATTTCCGTGCTGAACGCCCGGCCGGCCGGAACATCCCTGAAACGGGTTCCGGTCGAGGCGGGGAGCACGGGTTTTCCGGCGAGACGGTACATGAACGCGGCCATCGCGTCCCGGTTCACGGGCTGCACCGGCCGGAAAGATCGCCGGTTACCGGACTCCGCCCAGCCGGTGGAGATGCCCTCGGCCGCCAGCCAGGTGATCTCCTTGTAGAACAGGTAGCCCGGGGCCACGTCCATGAAGGGCGACACCTTCGGGGGCGTGAACGCGGGTTTTCCCGCCAGCCGGTACATAAAGGCAGCCATGGCGTCCCTGTTGACCGCCGTTATCGGCTTGAAAGTGCCGTCCGGCCAGCCGGTGGAGACACCGGACGCGGCCAGCCAGCCAATCTCCCGGGCGAACGCTGCACCGGTTGGAACATCCTTGAATGTCTTGCCGCCGGCGCCATCCTGAGGGTACTGCGCGTCGGAGTAGACCGCCGCCGGGGCAGCCGTGTCAACAACCGGTTCAGCGGCGGGATCAACTGCACCGGCAGAGACCGCTCCTGACAAGGCCAAAGCCACGGAAACTACACCGGCGCTGAAACCCGCGAAGGCTCGCCTGAACGTCGCACTGAACATGATTCCCCCAAATCGGCGCCGCTCAGGGCGCAACCGCAATCCAAGCAGACCCTCTACCGGTCCGAAGTCCCAGTCGGGCCCGGCATCCTCGTGAAGCGGAGGAGAATCGGGATCAGGCTACAGCTCACACAGCCACGCCAATAAGCCCAAACACCGGGGGACCCAAATATGACGCGACGGCCTCCGAGCCATTAGCCGCAGTGGCGCGGGTGTTACTTGGTCGCCAGGCTCTGCTCGGGCAGCAAGTTGAGACTAGGGCCCGGCCGCGCGGAAAGAGCAACGGCCGCCACGCGAGGATTCGCGCGGCGGCCGTTCAGTTCAGCAAGGCGGAGGTGTCAGTTCCAGCCGGCACCCATGGATGACCGGCCCAGCCAGTTTCCAGCACCGTTGCCCTTGTACAGCCAGAGCACGCCGACAGCATCGATTGCCAGGGCGTCAGTCCTGCCGTCGCCGTTGAAGTCGCCGCGGCCCGCGATGGTGCCCATGGCATTCCAGCCCCCACCGGCGCTGGTCCGCGACGCGAAACCGCCGCGCCCGTTGCCACGGTAGACCCAGAGGATTCCGCTCGCGTCGCGGGCCAGGATGTCAGCCTTGCCGTCACCTGTCAGGTCACCGGGACCGACGACGGCGGTCATCACGTTCCAGCCCCCGCCCACCCGGATCCTCGTCAGCCAGCCGCCACGCCCGTTCCCCGGGTACACCCACAACGTGCCAGCCGCGTCCCGGGCCAGGACGTCCGACCTTCCGTCACCGTTCACATCACCCGGCCCGACAATGGAATTCATGACGTTCCAGCCGCCGCCCACCCGGATCCTGGCCAACCAGCCCCCGCGCCCGTTACCGGGGTACACCCACAGCGTCCCGGCAGAGTCACGGGCGAGCACATCGGCCTTGCGGTCCCCGTTCAGGTCGCCGGCTCCGACGAGCGAGTTCATGACATTCCAGCCGCCGCCCAGCTTTGTGCGTACGAGCCATCCCCCGCGACCGTTGCCCGGATACAGCCACAAAGTTCCGCCGCTGTCGCGGGCGATCAGGTCAGCCTTCCCGTCACTGTTAAGGTCACCCGCAGGCGCAACCAAGGTCATACGGAACACGGCCTTGAACGTCGCGGACCAGGATGCAACCGCCCCCGCATTCAGGACGTAATCCGCCGTAGCTTTCGCGGTGACGCTGACCGTTCCTGCCCCGGCATAGGTCCCGGCAGCAACGGCCCTACCACCGACCAGGTACTCAACACCCTCCATGGCTGGAACCGTGTAGGTGTCCTCCGCCGTGCCGTCCTTATCGACGAACACCACCGCAGCCGGGACCACCTCGAACGGGGTCGCCTTGAACGTCGCCGACCACTCCGTGACCGCACCGGCCTTTAGGACGAAGTCCGTCTTCGCACGCGCCGTCACCGTTACGGTGCCGGAGCCCGGGTAAGCGCCGGCTTCGACGACCTTGTCCCCGAGCACGTACTCCACGCCCTCAGTCTCGGGAACGGTGTAGGTGTCCTCCGCCGTGCCGTCCTTATCGACGAACACCACCGCAGCCGGGACCACCTCGAACGGGGTCGCCTTGAACGTCGCCGACCACTCCGTGACCGCACCGGCCTTTAGGACGAAGTCCGTCTTCGCACGCGCCGTCACCGTTACGGTGCCGGAGCCCGGGTAAGCGCCGGCTTCGACGACCTTGTCCCCGAGCACGTACTCCACGCCCTCAGTCTCGGGAACGGTGTAGGTGTCCTCCGCCGTGCCGTCCTTATCGACGAACACCACCGCAGCCGGGACCACCTCGAACGGGGTCGCCTTGAACGTCGCCGACCACTCCGTGACCGCACCGGCCTTTAGGACGAAGTCCGTCTTCGCACGCGCCGTCACCGTTACGGTGCCGGAGCCCGGGTAAGCGCCGGCTTCGACGACCTTGTCCCCGAGCACGTACTCCACGCCCTCAGTCTCGGGAACGGTGTAGGTGTCCTCCGCCGTGCCGTCCTTATCGACGAACACCACCGCAGCCGGGACCACCTCGAACGGGGTCGCCTTGAACGTCGCCGACCACTCCGTGACCGCACCGGCCTTTAGGACGAAGTCCGTCTTCGCACGCGCCGTCACCGTTACGGTGCCGGAGCCCGGGTAAGCGCCGGCTTCGACGACCTTGTCCCCGAGCACGTACTCCACGCCCTCAGTCTCGGGAACGGTGTAGGTGTCCTCCGCCGTGCCGTCCTTATCGACGAACACCACCGCAGCCGGGACCACCTCGAACGGGGTCGCCTTGAACGTCGCCGACCACTCCGTGACCGCACCGGCCTTTAGGACGAAGTCCGTCTTCGCACGCGCCGTCACCGTTACGGTGCCGGAGCCCGGGTAAGCGCCGGCTTCGACGACCTTGTCCCCGAGCACGTACTCCACGCCCTCAGTCTCGGGAACGGTGTAGGTGTCCTCCGCCGTGCCGTCCTTATCGACGAACACCACCGCAGCCGGGACCACCTCGAACGGGGTCGCCTTGAACGTCGCCGACCACTCCGTGACCGCACCGGCCTTTAGGACGAAGTCCGTCTTCGCACGCGCCGTCACCGTTACGGTGCCGGAGCCCGGGTAAGCGCCGGCTTCGACGACCTTGTCCCCGAGCACGTACTCCACGCCCTCAGTCTCGGGAACGGTGTAGGTGTCCTCCGCCGTGCCGTCCTTATCGACGAACACCACCGCAGCCGGGACCACCTCGAACGGGGTCGCCTTGAACGTCGCCGACCACTCCGTGACCGCACCGGCCTTTAGGACGAAGTCCGTCTTCGCACGCGCCGTCACCGTTACGGTGCCGGAGCCCGGGTAAGCGCCGGCTTCGACGACCTTGTCCCCGAGCACGTACTCCACGCCCTCAGTCTCGGGAACGGTGTAGGTGTCCTCCGCCGTGCCGTCCTTATCGACGAACACCACCGCAGCCGGGACCACCTCGAACGGGGTCGCCTTGAACGTCGCCGACCACTCCGTGACCGCACCGGCCTTTAGGACGAAGTCCGTCTTCGCACGCGCCGTCACCGTTACGGTGCCGGAGCCCGGGTAAGCGCCGGCTTCGACGACCTTGTCCCCGAGCACGTACTCCACGCCCTCAGTCTCGGGAACGGTGTAGGTGTCCTCCGCCGTGCCGTCCTTATCGACGAACACCACCGCAGCCGGGACCACCTCGAACGGGGTCGCCTTGAACGTCGCCGACCACTCCGTGACCGCACCGGCCTTTAGGACGAAGTCCGTCTTCGCACGCGCCGTCACCGTTACGGTGCCGGAGCCCGGGTAAGCGCCGGCTTCGACGACCTTGTCCCCGAGCACGTACTCCACGCCCTCAGTCTCGGGAACGGTGTAGGTGTCCTCCGCCGTGCCGTCCTTATCGACGAACACCACCGCAGCCGGGACCACCTCGAACGGGGTCGCCTTGAACGTCGCCGACCACTCCGTGACCGCACCGGCCTTTAGGACGAAGTCCGTCTTCGCACGCGCCGTCACCGTTACGGTGCCGGAGCCCGGGTGGGCGCCGGCTTCGACGACCTTGTCCCCGAGCACGTACTCCACGCCCTCAGTCTCGGGAACGGTGTAGGTGTCCTCCGCCGTGCCGTCCTTATCGACGAACACCACCGCAGCCGGGACCACCTCGAACGGGGTCGCCTTGAACGTCGCCGACCACTCCGTGACCGCACCGGCCTTTAGGACGAAGTCCGTCTTCGCACGCGCCGTCACCGTTACGGTGCCGGAGCCCGGGTGGGCGCCGGCTTCGACGACCTTGTCCCCGAGCACGTACTCCACGCCCTCAGTCTCGGGAACGGTGTAGGTGTCCTCCGCCGTGCCGTCCTTATCCGTAAACGCTACGTTTGTGGGTGTTACCTCTTGAAATACGGCAGCCGTCGGCAAGCTTGAGCGTTTTTCTGTCGTGTACCCGTCTTTCTTGCCCGTAACGGCAGCCGTCAAGACACCACCCCGATCCTCTGGAGTGACAATGTAGTCCGGGCTCGTTGCCCCTTCAACGGCAATCTCCGCACGGTACCACTGGTATTCCAGTTGCACAGGTTCGGGTGCCCAGGTGCCTGCCGAGACCGATAGCTTTTGTCCAACCCGGGCCGTGCCAGTCACCAAGGGGACCGGCGACAGCGAGAGTGTGCCAGCCGCAACCGGCTCGGTAGGTGGTGAGGTGGCAGATGCGCTGTCAGCTATTACGCTGCTGCCAGTCACAGTGACTGTTAGCGTGCTGCCAAGGTCAGCTGGAGTGACAACGTAGTAAGTGCCTCGGCCATTGATGACCGGGTCACCATTACGCTTCCATTCGTAGGCAAGTGAGCTAAAGTCACCGGACCAGTTCCCCGGATCGGCGATCAATGTTTGCCCCACAGCGGCGGTTCCCTGTATTGCAGGTTCCCCAGGCACTATCGAGAAGAAGTCAACGGGACCGACCGGCAGCGACATTCGCGATTCAGTTTTGTACCCGGATTTACTACCAGTCACCCGGACAGTGATGTAGTCGCCTACGTGCTCAGGAAAGAGACCGAGCTGGCGGCCGCCGCCTATCGGGCTCCCATCGGCAAACCACTCATATGTGAAATCAACAGGAGCTGGCCCCCATTCACCTGGTTGGGCAGTCAGAGTACGGTACATTCCGACCACGCCGGTAATTGTCGGAGTTGCGACCGTCAGCGGAATTTCCGGCTCGGGCTGAGCTGGTTTGTAACCCAATGCGGCCGCGGCATCGACCAGTCCTGCACCGCAACCTTCAAGACAGCTTCCCGGCATACTTCTCGCCGTTAGCTTCAGGCGCTCCTCAACCGCGGCGGGGGTCAGGGATCCTCCGGACTTTGACATCAACAACGCGGCAAGGCCGGCAACATGCGGTGCCGCCATCGACGTCCCTTGCTCGTAGTAGTAGGCTTCCGGCCCCGGCGATGTCACACCGTCGTTCAATGTGGAAGCGATGCCGTTGGACACACTCGAGCTCATATCTCCGCCCGGGGCCATCACGTCAACGACGGGACCGTAGTTGGAATAGGGGGCCCGCTGGGCGCTTCGGGTGCTGGCGCCAACGGTAATAACGTTCTGGCAGTTAGCTGGGTTTGATACGGCAGCCGGAAGGTTCTCGTTACCAGCGGCGACTACCACTGATGCCCCGCGCGAAACGGCGAAATCAATCGCGGCTTGGGAGGTCTCAGAGCATGCACCGCTGCCGCCAAGGCTCAGATTGATGACTTGGGCCGGGTTAGCGTTATCAGCGGTCCCTTCAACCGAACCTCCAGCCGCCCAAATGATGGCGTCAGCAATGTCAGAGGTGTAGCCGCCGCAGGCTCCCAAGGCCCGCATTGGCAGAATCTTTGCCTCAGGCGCGACGCCAGCCACGCCATTATTGTTGTCTGTCACAGCTGCAATAGTCCCGGCAACATGGGTTCCGTGCCAGGAAGATTGCCCTGCTCCAGAGCCGTCATAGCACTGGCCAGCCCCTGTCCAGTCGCCTGGATCGTGAGGATCCGCATCCCGCCCATCGCCGTCACGCGTCACGAAAGGATTCCAGATCATGTCGTAACCCGGCAGCACATTTGCGTTGAGGTCGCTGTGGTACGTGATGCCCGTATCGACGACGGCTACAACGACGCCTGCGCCCTTGCTGACATTCCACGCGCTTGGCACGCGCATACCGCCCTGCGCTTCAAAAAAATCCCATTGCAGCGGGTAAAAGGTGTCATTGGAAGTCGCTGCGGTCATTGGCCTCATGACAAGGTCCAGTTCCGCATATTCCACGTCAGGATCGGTGCGAAGCGCGTCAAGGAGAACGTCGCTCTGATTTGTGGTCAGCTTCCTATCGGCCCGGAGAATGCGCGCTCCTGCCGAGGTCGCTCGCACATCCTTTAGTGATGCGCCCACCTTCGATCCTGCAGCAGCGTATGAACGTCCGCGCTCAACAGCGCTTATTCGGGCTTTCTCCTTGAATTTGACAAGAACCTGGTCCGTCGGCAGGTCCGTCACCGAAGGAGTCATTGGAACGGCCGGCAGTGCTGGTTCATCGGCGACTGACGGAGGGGCGAACAATCCCCCTCCGATAAGTGCACCAACAGCAGCCAAAGTTACATATGAGACAAAGCGTGCGCGCGGCAGGCCAATCAATAGGACCGTCCTAGGGTCAGGCGTCGACCATAGAGGAGCCGATACGCGGATGAGGGCCGCGTCCCCCGCGTCCAAGGTGAATTCTAGCTACAACTTCAAGCTTCAATTACCAGTCCCCAACACGGCCGCGGGCTGAACGGCAGCCGGCCCGGCGGGCAACGCGGTGGAGGTACCAACAGCGGAGAGTCGCATGCCCCCGCAACCACCGCTTCGGTAACCGAGCGCAGGGCTACCGTGACCGGCGAGCGAAGCGCCGGCAGCCTAAAAGGGTCCGAGCCCAGGAGTGAGGTGAATACGATGGCGAATGTACCCGTGGGGCGTTGGCGGCAGTGAAAGTGCCGAGGGATAGCTGATCCTGCTGGCTGACGAGAAACTCCCGGCAGCCAGGACGCGGCGTTTCGCGGCCGGGCAGCTAAAGAAGGCGATCTAGGCCGCTCGTTCCCAGCCACTGCCTCGCAAAGGCAAGGGCGCCGATCCTGTAGGCGGGGGGCACCCGCACCCTGAGTGGGAATTTTCGCGGACGCTGTCTTCGGCCCGTCCAGCACCACGCCCACCTGCATGCCCTACTGGCCCACCAAGGTCTTCTCGGCCTGCTGCGTGTCCGCGACGGGGCCGCCGCCCGAGGCCCTGTTCCGCAGCCGGGCCTCTACGGGACGCTCAAAGAAGGTGTAGGCGGCACCGGCAAGCGGGATGGACACCGCGATTCCGACGACGGCGAACACGACACGCTCGGCCAGGCTCACCGGGCCGAGCTCCAAGGCTGTCCGGAGCACGAGCTCGTGGACCAGGTAGAGCGCGAACGACCACTCCCCCAGTTTCACCATGGCCGACGAACTGGCGAACGTGGGGCGCCCTCCGCAGCGGTCACGGTCCGCATAGGCAGCAATCAGGAGGGCGAAGCCGGGGATGCAGAGCGCGCCCGCCAGCGGCCCGGCGGTGTGCCAGGGCGCGACACCGTCCACCACCTCGAGGATGAGGACAGAGCCGATGGCTGCCGCAGCTCCGGTGCCCACACCGAACCGAGGCTTCCAGCCATTCCTCATGGCGATGGCCAGGCACACGCCCACAATGAACTCCGCGACCCGGAACGCGGGGAACGTGTAGAACAGGGCTCCCCAGTCAAAGCCGGGCAGGAACCCCAGCAGCACGGAGACGAGCGCAACGGCCGCAAAGAAAACCGCGGCGCCGATGCGGAAGAGCTTCCCCGCGTCAAGACCCGAAAGCCGCACCGCCAAGAACGGGAACACCGCGTAGAAGAAGGCTTCGCAGGACAGTGACCAGGACACCCCGTTATAGGAGTAGACCCATTCCTTGTCACCGAGCCAACCCTGTACAAGGAGAAGTGAGGCCAGGAGCTGGGGAACCGACTGGCCCCCTTGGGTGGCGAAAACCAGGACGACGGCGGCCAGCGCCGTGAGTGCGTGCAGCGGCCAGATCCGCGCAAACCGTCGCCAGTAGAACTGGCGTTTCGACGTGCCCGGTTTCATGGACCAGGCCAGCACGAACCCGGACAGCAGGAAGAAGAACGTCACACCGGTCTGCCCCATGGACACCAGCGGATACATCTCGGGCACCAGCGTCACCGACGCGTGATACAGGACCACCAGCATGGCGGCTATGAACCGCAGTCCTGTCAGTGAATCCAGCCGGGTGCGCGAAACGTTCATCCTTTACTCCAAGTACGACGGCAATAAACCGTCAAGTCTACCGGGGTGGGTCAAACCGGCCAGCAAGGCTTCTGGCAAAAGACTTTGCGGCTGTCATCAGGATTTTTGCCTGATGCAGGCACCGTTGCATCAGGAGGCTGTCAAGTTTCCTGCCGCAGTTTCCGCCTCATCAGCCATTGGCGCTGCACCGCTTCCCGTCTGGTCGCGGCCGTTCCTGCCGGTCAAACCTATGAAGATCTGGCCAATGCCCAGCAGCAGCATCCGGCCGTCAGGGAACAACGGCAGGAGGTTGGCCGCGTGCACGGCCGCGAGCGGCAGGACGATCCAGCCGGGCGCACCCGCCAGCAGGAATACTGCGCAGCTGGCAGTCCCGAGGACCGGCCCGGCCGCGGCTGTGGCCACGGTTTGCAGTCCCTGCAGCCGCGGACCGGTGACCCACACGTTCGCCAGTGATTGGTTTGCCTCGCCCGCCTGCGCGTCACGCAGGACCAGCCGGAGGGCTATCAAATGGGCAGCTTCGTGAACCAGCAAGGAGGTCAGGCAGACCGCAAAACCAACACCCGCGGCGGAGAGGGGTTCGCTGTAGAAGCCGGTGGCCAGGCCAGCTGCTCCGGCGGTCCCGAAGAAGAGGAGGGCCATGGCCAGCGCGGGGATCGCCCCCGCCCTGGCCACTGAAACCAGCGCCCCCGTGATGCCCCGTCCCAGCTTCCAGCTCCCCCGCCGCCAGGTTGGCGGCGGTTGCCCGGCACCGTCGCCGGAACCCTGAAGTTCGGGACTCAAGCGCTGGCCATCTCGGTGCGGTGCACAGCCAGCCACCGCGCCGTCAGCAGGTACCAGGCAAAGGCCGCCGCCATCATGGCGATTTGGACGGCCAGGCTGACGAGGATATTCGTTGAGGCCGCCAGCATGGACTGCAGGCCGAAAGTCAGGCCCAGCAGGCCCACCACCGCTACGGCTTCGGATACTGCACCGCCGATGGACTGGTCGCGGCTGACGGGGAGGAGCAGCCCGAGCGCGCAACTGGCGCAAAGCTCTACGAACAGCATGGGAAGGGCCAGGAAAAACTCCACAGGACCGCCGCCGGAGACGAGCATGAATGCCGTCCCGTACACCACCATCATGCCCGCCCAGATGAGCAGCACCGCTCTGAACTTCGGCCCGATCCATGCCGTGGGGCTGCCCGTGACACGGTATATCCAGTGGTGGCGGCGGGTGGGTCCGTAGCACCCGATCCCAATGGCACTGGCAACACCGAGTGCCAGGTAGACCAAGCCCAACTCGTCGCCGCCGGCGGCTGCGGCCGAGACAACGGCGGCGGCACACAACCCGTTGATAAAGAGCAGGAGCACGGCGTTGGGCGGGTACCGGAGCCACTGGCGCAGTTCAAGCACCATGAAGGATGGCCTGCCGGCCGAGAGATTCCGGCCGGCGAAGAAGCGGGGACGCCACGGCGCGAACTCCTTCCGCGGCACCGCCTCAAGCACGCCCAGGGCAGCGAGCAGGATCATGGGAGAGGCTGGCACCAGGCCAAGGACCCACCACGAGGGTGCCGGAGCGCCCAACAACCAGGCGAGCACCTCCCCGAGCGGCAGCAGGACTCCCCTGCCGTCTCCGCCGTTCATGGGCATGGACGTCATGAATGCGTAGAGCAGCAGCCCGGCAGTGAGCAGGCCGCTGATGCCCTGCACCATGACGCCATTGCGGCCCAGTAGCCGGGCGGCCACCACCTGGCCCACTTCAGTGAGCACCTGCGTTGCAAGGCAGCCGAGCAGTGCGGCGAAGATGGCGTAACTGACGCCTGCGAGGGCCACAGCGGCGCTGCCCGTGAAGACGAACTGCAGGGCGAGCGGCGCCGACACCAGCAGGCCCCCAAAAAAGCCCACGGCCACGGTCAGCCAACGCGTCGCACCGCGTACATGGGCTTCGCGTACGGGCAGCACCGAAAGCATTTCCGTCAAGAGCGTGCGGCTTGGTGCGTAAAGAACAGCCATGAGTGTGGCCAAGGCCGGCATCGTGAACATGACGCTGGCCACCGGGGCGGCGATTTCGCGTCCTGTGTCCGGGTCCATTCCCAGTTGCTTGCCGAGCTCGATACTGGACCAGGCCGTCCAGGCACCGACGGCCGCAAGGATGGCCGCAACCAGCAACTTGGCTTTGGTTCGTGAACCAAGGGACCGGCACAGATCGTTAAACCACATGCGCCAGGTGATTCGGTGCACAGCTGCGGTGACAGCCAGCGGTCCCACCCGTCGCGGTCCGGCCACCTGGCTCATGACTGCTGGCTGGTCCGCTTGGCCTTGGACGCCAGCCACACGACGGTCGCCGCAGCAACGGCCAGCACTATCGGGCCAAGCGGGTTGAAGAACATGCTGGTCTCCGGGGCCCCGGATGAATTCGTGCCTGACTCAACGGAAATAAAGACCGGAACGGAAAAACTGCCGTTAGTGACAAATGTGATGATGAAAATGGCCACCAATGCGACCGTGGAAATAAGAATTCCGACGCCGAGTGCTTTCATGAAATTCATCGAATGTTCGCTTTCGCTTCTTTGGTTTACGAGCGGCCAAAAGGAATTAGAAGGACAGCAAACGCTGCAATTCCTCTTCCTTTCCGAGCATAGCCTGATGCAGCCCGGTGGCGTGGACAAACAGCTCCTCCAGTGACGCCGCCCCGCTTTCCTTGATGAGATCTTCGGGGTGTCCGGCAGCCACTTTCCGGCCTTCGGCGAGGATTACCACCGAGTCGCAGAAGCGCTCAGCGGCCAAGAGATCGTGCGTTGCGATCAGGATGGCCCCGCCCTCACGGGTGAAGGTCCGCAGGAGCGAGTTCATGAGGAGTCCCGCTTCGGGGTCCAGCCCGCGCATGGGTTCGTCCAGAATCAGAAGGTCAGGCCGGTGGGACAGTGCCAGCACCAGCTGGAGCTTGCGCTTCATGCCGTGGGAATAGTCCCCGACATACTTTTCCAGGTGCGGGGCAAGTCCCAGCAGGTCGGCCAGACCGGCCGCGGTTTCGTCATGGAACAGCGGCCGTAGCCGGCGGTGGAAATCCAGGAGTTCGCGGGCGGTGAGGGCTTCGGGAACAGGCAGGTCGTCCGGGAAGAATCCAAAACGGTCCTTGGCCTCCACGTCGTCGTGCGAAAGGCCGCAGATGTTAACTGTCCCCGACGTTGGGCGGATGAAACCGGAAATGCAGTGGATGGTGGTCGACTTGCCTGACCCGTTGGGGCCAAGCAGCCCGGTCACTTCCCCTGCTCGGACCGTGAAGTCGAGGTCCTGAACGCCGTGCCGGGCTCCATAGTCCTTGGTGAGTCCGGTGACAGCCAGCGGGTCAGGCAAGTGTTCCATTATTTATTGGTCCTTAATCGTTGTCAGGCTAGTAGCAACCGAGCTTGACGCCGATCTTAATGCCCCAGGGACCCTTGACGGCCTCGATGTGGCCGGTGAAGCCACGGTAGCCCGAGTTGCGGCAGTAGATCCAGGCCACTGCGGCAGCAATGACCAGAATGCCGATCAGGACAAGCCAGACCCAGCGGTATTCACTGTTCTTGTCCAGTGCGGAGTTTACTGCCCGCGCAACTGCATTTTGCGCCGAGACATGCGCAGCAATTGCGTAATCGGTGAGAGCGAGCATGGATATACCTTCCATAGATGCGAGTGGTTTACATGAACTGCCAAATGAATGGCGGATTCCCCCCCAGATACAAACGCGGCTCGAATCCGCTATGCCGAGCGTAGAGGCCGGATAAGCAGCGGTCAACTGTTTCCTCCAATGAGTTTAGTTATTTTCTGGTGAACACAAAATCACCGCGTGATTGTGTCGCAGCCAAGGCCTCTCACCCGCAAAAGTTCCCTAGACTCATGGGATGCATTCCAGTCCCAAGAGCTTCCGCGCTCAAGACCCGAACCGACGGCTCAGTGGTTGCCGATGACGTATGGTTCCCAACCCCTGGTGCCGAGGGTCCTCGGGGCGTCCCAGGCAGACTCGTTCGCCTGGTAGTACAGCAACGCCCCTGATTTGCTCCGTGCCAGCAGACCTTGGGTACCCACGCCGCCAAGCCCGCGGGCCACGGTCAGTGACGTGAAGCCCTGCCAGCCCGCTCCAATGACCGCGCGATTTTCCGCGATGAACGCGCCGCGGCCGTTGGTCCGGTAGAGCACCAGCTGGCCACTTGCGTTTCGCGCCACGATGTCCATGGCACCGTCCCGGTTCCAGTCCAGGAGGCTGATGTCCAGCTTCAGCCAACCGGCACTGATCTGGACGCCAGCGCTGGGCGCCTTCCCGAGGGTGTTGGCGTAGTGATACAGCTTTCCGGTGGCAACGTGCTTGGCCACGATCGACGGAAACCTGTCGGCGGTCTTCCAGCTTCCGACGTCGATGGTGTAGTTCTGCCAGCCGCCGGCACCGATCGTCTCCCGGACGAAGCCTCCGCCAGGCAGGGCCCGGTACAGGTAGAGCTGCCCCGCCTTGGCCTTGCCAAGGATGTCGAAGTAGCCGTCCCGGTTCCAGTCCGTGACGTGAATGTCGCTGAAGATTGACCACCCGGCACCGATCCTGACCCGGGCGGTCTTCAGGTTGCCGTAGTTCCAAAGAGTGCCTGCCGAGTCAATGGCAAGGACGCTATCCTGCGACTTGATCGTCGGTGCAACTGGCGGGGCCGCGGGCGGCGGGAATGTGTGCGCCCACGTCAAATTCCCGGTGACGGAGTAGCCGGGAAGAGCCTCGGCGTACACCTCGACCCGGCCCGATGCGGGGTAAGTGCCAGCGGCCTTCGGCAGTTCAGCCACGATGTACCGGACCCCGGTCTTGGAAGGAATGGTGAACGACGACGCGCCGAAGGTGGGTGCAGGTGGTGCAACTTCAATAATGGGAACTGGCCGGAGGTCCTTGGACCAGGACGTCGTCCCCTGCAGGACGTAGCCGTACTTGGCCTCAGCCGTAACGGTAATGACTTCCTGAACGAAATACGTTCCGGGGTCGCGGACGATCCCGCCGACCCGGTAACGGACCCCCGGCTCGGAAGGAATTACGTACCACCAACCACCAAACGTCGGCCCGGCGGGTGCGACCGCGATGTTTTCGCGAACCTGTGGCGGCGTCGGGTCCGGGGTGCTGGGACCCGTCACGGTTCCGTCAATCAGCTTCACGGTGTACGTGTAGTCCACGGGCGTCCCCTCGCGCACCATCCCGGTGACCTTGACCGTGTAGTTCGTTTCCGCGGTTCCCCGCGGTATCTGCAGCTGCGCCACGTCGAATACCAGGGTATTGGGCCCGTAACCGTTCCCTGCGGGGTAGGACGTGACCGGCATGTCGGTTCCGGCGGCATCTGTAACCACGACGCTGGCCCTCGAAAAATCGACGTCGTGGCCTGACGACAGCGACCATCGCCCCGGCGGCAGCAGCTGGGTGGGGAAATAGCCGGCATTCGGAAACGCGATGTAGTCCGGATTTGCGCGAGTCTCGCTGGTCCCGCCGCCGAGGATGTTGACGGCGTTGAACATGCTGGTGGTCCCGATGCCCATGGTGGTCGTGGTCGGGTTCAGAAGCCAGCGCCGGTGCCCCACGTCGGTGTTATTGCTGCCCCCGTCATCCATGTATCCCCTGATGGCATGGGACATGGAGGGGAGCCGGGGGAAGGTGTAGTGCAGGTTGGACGTTGCTGCTCCGGCTTGCCCCAGCGGCGTGAAGCAGGTCCAGTCGCTGGTGGGATAGTGGTTCAGGCTGCCCCGGGCGTGCATCATCAGGGCCGCCGCCTGTGCTTTGGCGTTCTGCTCGTCAGTGAGGGTAATACTGTCCAGCCCCGAGAGGCCGCGGTAAAAGTTAATCGCCGCCGTTCCGCTGGCCAGCGAACTCGCCGACTGCGTTCCCGGATCGCACCCTGTCACGGACCCTGTCCAGTTGATGTCCTGCGCCGTGGCAGGCAGGTAGCGGTCCTTGTAGGCCGCCACCACCGCATCGCGCGATTGCGTGTCGATGGCATTGTCTGTTTCCGCAGCCTGCGATGGCCCGGCCGTTCCGACAGAGACGAGGGCTGCCATGAGCAGCACCGAGGCCAGCCGAGGCCTCACCGTTTTATTCATTTCTTCCCCCAAATTGAAATCTGCTCAAAACATAACATCCAAGTGCATTCCGGCTGTGAGAACCGCGTTAATCCTTCGGCAACGTTGGGGTGGCGTTCCGAAGAAGAGTACGACGGCGGAGATAGTTGGCGGTTTAGAGGAGGTGATGGAGACCCTCAATTGGGCCGAACCAAGTCTTGATCGAACCTTGAGCGCCTCTTGGTTGGCACTTGATGTTGAAGCATCATGCTTTTTCTATCAAGACCGGACAGGCGCCGCGGAAGCGAGCGACAGAGCCGCAACTACTTAGGGGAGACCATGGCAAAGATCGCAGGACGCAAGAAGCGCATCATCGTTACCACCGCAGTACTGGCCGCCATCGGTGGCGGCGCTGCCTTCGCATACTGGAGTGCAACAGGCACCGGCGCCGGCGAAGCAAAAGCTGGCACCGAAAGCGCTCCTTTTGAGATCGTGAGCCAGGCAGCGACGGGCGGTCCCCTTTCTCCGGACGGTCCCAAGCAGACAGTAGCCTTCACGGTGACCAACCCAGGCTCCGGCGTCCAGTACTTGTCGGATGTCAAGGTGACCGTGAAAGCGGGCTGGTCCGTAGGCACCACAGCACCGTGCACGGCCGCCGATTTCGTCATCGACGAAGCGGACATCGTCAAGGGGTCCATCGATCCGGCGGGCACTGTTGCGGGCACGGTCAAAATCCAGATGATCAACCGTGCCGCCAACCAGGACTCCTGCAAGGGAGCGACCGTACCGCTGGTCTTCACCGCGAGCTGAAGGCGAGGCGGACTGATCTATCTGGTCAGTAGCCCAGTTCTCCGACTCCGCTGGTAGACCAGCTTCACGCCCGCTTCGTGTCCAGAAGGTAGCCATGCCAGCCACCAGCACCAGCTCCGCCAAGGCCCCCCGGACGCCTCAGGCGGGGCTGGTGCCGCTTAGGCGCTCGGCTATCCGCTTCATGGCCATCGGGGTGTCGCTTGTCATGGCGGCGCTCGTGGGCGCTCCCGGTGCGGCGGCTTTCTGGAAGTCCGTCGGACTGGGGGCTGGAAGCGCCGCAACCGCATCACTGGCTGCACCCACCGGCGTCACTGCACCGTCGGTTAACGCGGGCGCCGTGCCCGTGAGCTGGACGGCGTCCGCCGGACCAATAGTACCCACCGGCTACTACGTCACCCGCATCACGGGCAGCACCACCGCGTCGGCTTGCGGCAGCAGCCCTGCATCCCTCCTGGATGGCGCGTCCTGCACGGATAACGCGGTGCCTGTCGGGACGCACACCTACGTCGTCACGGCTGTCTACAAGTCCTGGACAGCCGTCAGCCAGGCCAGCGGCAACGTCACGGTGGTGCTGCCGGGAAGCAACCGGCTCGCCTTCAGCCGCGGACCAAGCAATGCGGTGGCCGCCGTGACGATTAGCCCGGCGGTGACCGTGACGGTACAGACATCCTTGGGAGTCGCGGTAGCAAACGCTTCAGTCGCGCTGTCGCTCGGGAACAATCCGGGTTCGGGGAAGCTGTCCGGCACAGTGGCGGTGCAAACTGATGGTTCGGGCGTTGCGACGTTTCCGGACCTGTCGATTGAAAAAGCCGGCACCGGGTACACGCTCACGGCGTCCTCCCCCGGCCTGACGCCGATCAGCAGCGGGTCCTTCAACATCACGCCGGCGGCAGCAACAACACTTCAAATCACCACCGCTCCCGTCTCGGGGGCAGCCTCCGCCACGGCCAACCTGGGCCCCATCACGGTGCAGCGGGTGGATGCAAACGGCAACCTGGTTACGGCCGGCAGTCTCGCCGTCGGGCTCTCCTCCAGTACAGCCGGAGCCGGAGTTTTCTCCGCAACCAATGGCGGACCGGCAGTCACCACCGTGACCATCCCCAACGGGTCATCAGCTGCATCCTTCCATTACGGGGACACCAAAGCCGGGACACCCACCGTCGCTGCCAGCAGCACCGGTCTGACCGCCGCATCACAGGCGGCAACCATCACCGCCGGCGCAGCCACGAAGCTCGTCGTGACCAGCGCGCCGGTGGCGGGGGCAGCGTCTGCGTCCGCCACCCTCGGACCGGTCACGGTGCAGCGGCAGGATGCATTTGGTAACCCGACGACGGCGGGCGCCACCACGCTGCTTTTGGCCTCCAGTTCCGCGACGACAACTTTCGCCGCCACCTCCGCAGGCGCAGCCGTGAGCCAGGTGACGATCGCCGCCGGTTCCGCGGTGACGTCCTTCTACTACGGGGACACCAAGGCCGGATCGCCGACAATAACGGTGAACAACGCCACCCTGGGTGCAGTCACACAGACCGAAACCGTCGTGGCAGGTGCGGCATCTCAGGTTACCTTCGACACTGGCCCAACCCCGACGGTCTCCATGAACCAGCCCTTCAACCCCGTCATTCGCGTCCTCATCGCTGACATGTTCGGCAACCCCACTAGCACCGGTACTGTCACCATCAGCACAAGCATCAGCACCTGCAAACTCGGCGGAACGACGACTCAGCAGGCCGTCTTGGGTGTGGCGACCTTTACCGGACTTCAGCCTCAGGGAAATGCTTCGAATTGCCGGCTGGTTGCGACCAGTGGGACGTCTACCGCCACCAGCAACCCCTTCAGTGACAACCACAACTAGCAATCCGTGACAATAGGTCGGCGGAATGCCTCCATCTGCTCTCGCACCGGTGGGGGCATTCTGTATTCTCAGGAGCTAAATCGTCTGGGGCAAGACGGATCCTGAAGCCGGAGCCAAAATCGCGTTACGGTGGGACACGAGGACCTCCTGGTTTGTGTTCGCTCTCGACAAGCACCACACAACACCCGGAGGTCCTCTTATTGCGTCAGGTCAATCCCGTGTCATCAACCTGCCGGGACAATACAGCTAGCCGGCGGTGCCTTATCTGCCCGGAGGCGCGAGGCAGTGCTTGACCACGAAGACATACTCCCCCGTCAGCGTCCAGTTTCCAGTGGTCACCTGCTGATTTATGGAAGCCAGGTGCCTACCCGCACTAGATGCCAGCTCGGCACCGTAGTAGCCCCAGCGGAAGCCTGCAAAAAACTGCTGGCTGACCAGGGCGGCGGCCCTGTGCTGCACCTCCTTTATTACGGCCTGTTCAGAGGTGTCGGAGATCTGGTTGAAATTGAGCTGCGCTCCAGAGAGGGAGCTGCTTTCCTCAGGGGCGACACGGTCTAAAGCCAGTGAGCACACGATGTCTTTTAGCACCGTCTTGCCCGCTTCTGCCACCCGGTTTTCTTCGAGTGGGCTGGGAACTGTCGCGCTGGCAGCTACCGCCGTTTCCGCGACGTCTAGATACCGGGCGGTTGTCGCTTGTACGGGCGGCACCAGCTGGTCGGCTTGCGCGGCCGACTCTTCTACAGCCCTCCCGTGTTCGATCGCCTGACGGACGTTGGAGTCTCCCGCGGTTCCTTCTGGAGGGTTTGCCAGGAGACGCGACAGCTCGCTGGTCTCGTCGCTGGCCTTTCTTCCCTGCAACAGCCATGACTGGGGTTGCCGCAACCTCGACTCAGCGCTTGCGGCGGCGCGTGCGACGTCGTCCGCATACTTTGCCGCTGCTGCCCCCGCCTCAGCAGGACATCCTGCAGCCGTCAGCACAAAAACAATGCAAAGCGAAGCGCCGAAAATTCTCTTAGCGCGCTTAGCGTCATGGGGCGAGCCGGACGATGGCCGCCCGTGGTGTCTAAGATCCTCCATAGCCAACACCTCTATTTCGTAGCGCTGGTCGCAACTGTTCCGGACGGCATCAGCGTGACAGCGCCATCCACACGACCGCCGCCGTCAGCACGGCCAAAAGACACAGTCCTGCATAAGAGAGGGCACGCAGCCGGCGTTGCCGTGTCTGCCCCTGTTGAAAACGCTCAAGATTGCGGTTCCCCATGCGGCCGAGGCTAAACAGAAAACCTTGGACTAATCTTGGGGCCGCTTGGGAACGGCTGCCCTCGCCGTGCCAGCCATGGACGCGTCTTCCTGCACTCGGGGTAGGGCCGCTGCCCGCGGAGGAACGACGACGGCGATACCCGGAGGTCAGCTCCTACCCGGCCGGTAGAAGACTGCAGGCCCGGCAGAGGCCGTCGCGAGGTAGAGTTCGACCGTACTTCCGGCAGCGGCAACGCGCAGCGCGGACACCTTGTATTGGCCGTCTCCGGCGCCGCTGGCCGCCGCTGCACCAGAAGGTGCACCTGGCCGATCCGGTTGGACGTTAACGGTCAGGGTGAGGGTGCTGGCCAGCGGCGTGAGCGCCGACTCGGCGGCGACCGATACCGGTGCGGCAGCCGACTGTATGGCAGAGGACGCTGCCGGTAGCACCGCGCCCAGAATATATAGCGCGGCGTCGAGCGCCCCCGCCACTATCCTGCCGCCAGAATGGCACGGACCTTCCCGGGCCGCCGGGCGGGTTTTAATTCAGAGATGTTGCGAGCAGGCATGTTTTCCCCCAATGACAGTCCGCTGCCCAGACGTGCCAGGAGGCACGTGACCAGAGCGCGGATCGCACAGGCGGCTCCCCCAGCCGGCAGCGGAGATACGACGTTGAATTCCGTGCAGATACATTGACCACCCTATGCGGTTCTTCCCAGGAAGCCAAAACCTAGAGTGAAAGAAAGAGGGCACTGACCAGCGCAAACGCTGAAAAGTCGGGCCAGGTCAGGCGGCTCGCGTCCCCACGGCGGCAAGAAGCCCAACGGCCCCCCATATAGCCCGTTGGAATCCTTGCGCCTATCTGAAAGGCTAGCCAGCCCGCCCTGGCGCGGTCAGCATGGTAGCCAGCGGACGGCGGAATTTGTCACCGGAAGTGGGGACACCGAGGAGCTTTATGACGGCCAGCCGGCGATCCCCCGTCGCCGGTGGCAAAAGGTGGTAGCCGCATCCGCTTCGCGTCCGACGGCGGCCCTCACGTTCCGGAGGTGACTGTCACATCCGATTCGCCTGAGCACCTGCCTGCGCGAACGCGTGGCGACGGTGCAGATACTGGATGATCGGCGGCGGGACCCTGAGCCACCGATGCTTGCGGCCGCCTCCGAGACGTTGGCAGCGTCCTCGTAGGGGCGCGGACCGGCACGGTCACGGCGGAGCCAGGCCGCCCGGCGGCCCCTAGCCTGTGATGATCTTCGCGTCCAGCGAGGAGACGCCGAATGAGCCAACGGTCGTCGAGTTCCTGGAACAGTGACCAACCGCCGTGTTCACCTCGCGCCAGCGGGTGGCGGGTGCCGTCAGCGTGTAAGTGCCATCCAGACGACGGCCGCCGTCGCCGCGGCCAGGGTTCCCAGCCCAGCGTAGGAAAGGGCCTGCAGTCGGCGCTTCTGTGCCTGGCGCCGCTGGAAATGGTCAAGATTCGTGTTCCCCATGTGCCCCACGATAGGTGGGATTCCTTGGATTTACCTTGGCGTGCGCTTGCCTCTTCTACTTGGCCACCACGATCTCCTCGGGCTAACCCTTTTCCGCCATGGTCGCCACTAGCGCTATGAACGGCGAGCCCTTACGGACAGGCCCCACCTTCGGAGTTCGGGAAGGTGAACCGGACCGTGTCCGCCACGTAAATGGCGCGACCACGGCCAATCAGGGCAACGCGGACGCCGTTAGACACCTTCTCAGCGCGGCGACCACAGGGCTGCCCCTACAGCGGAGAAATTTGACTCTAGCGGTCGTTCTCCGTGCGGGGTACGATGCCCTCCCTATTCATCATCCAGAAATCAGGTGGGTTATGAAACTCCATACACGGCTGACGGCCGTCATGTGCACCGCCGCCCTACTAACTTTGGCGAGTGGCGGCCCGGCATTGGCAGCAGACTCCATCACGGGGGCCACAGGCGCCAGTCTTATCGAAAAAGGCGCGGCAGTCGTAATCACAGTCGCATTCCACTGCGACGCCGAAAGGTCGGGTTCTCTAAGTATCAGGGCAACGCAGCGTACCAAACAGCAACAAGTCGTAGCAGGCGACGGAGCGGTGGAGGTTTTATGCGCTGGAGGAGACCAAGATGATCAGGTGCGTGTCATAGTCACCCCCCGGAATTCCGCCTCGCACTACCAAACTGGTCCAGCTGTACTCCTGATAGGGCTACAAACCTGTGTCGCACCAAACGACTGCACCACCACCGAACTAACCACAGAAGTCCGTTTCACCAATAAATAGAACCCGACATGGAGGGGCTGCTGCCGGTCCCCGGTTGAGTATCTGAACGGAGAACAAGAACGGAGAACAAGAAATGAGAAAAAAGGGTCATCTTGCTGTCACCACCGCAGCGACTGCGGCATTTCTCGCATCGTCGATTGTTCCGGCGTGGTCATCCGGGTCGCCGTTGGCCATCGGCGATGGCACCCTCGGCGCCAAGGGCGCTTCTGTATCGGTCCCTGTGACTTTCACATGCGAAGTGGAACCTGGGAGGACCACGGAAACAATCCAGGTCCTTCTGAAGCAACAGCTAAGCCCAAAGCGTCACGCAGACGGCAGTGGTTCCAAGGAAGTCGACTGTACGGGGGCGACCCAAACTGTGGAGATCACCGTCATAGCGGGACCGAAAAATGGCGGATCGGCCTTCCGAAGCGGTGACGCGGTGGCAACATTAACAGTGGGCGATTCTGGCGTGGAACCACCGCCAGAGCCCCTCACGAACACTATCCGCTTACGCAATTAGGGAATTTGGGCCCCCTCGAAGTTTCCGGTTCACCCCGTCCAAGGGTTCCCGAGGGCCGATATTGTGCTATTCCGTAGTAACAAGGGGTTTCGGAACCAGTTGCCTTGGAAAGCTCCAGTGTTCGCCGCCGAGATTGCTTGACTTCGACCGAACTCTAGCGATACCCATCCACGATTGCAGCAGCAATCTCCTTGTATGCCCGTCGCGTCTCAGGCTTCAAGTGGTCAAGGGTTACCAGGTCACCGTCGGCCACTCCCCTGTCGTGCGGCACGGCGATGAGTTCGCGGCACATCCCGGCCAGGTGCTCCTCGATGGCGTCCTTGTCCACACGGTTTGACACCTCGTCCTTGTCAGTGATCACCACGATCGCGTTGCGCGCCAGGTCCTCATAACCGTGGCCGGCAAGCCACTGCAGGGTGCTGCGTGCGCGCTTGGCACCACTCACCGCATAGCCGGCGGCGATGATCAGGTTGTCCGCGGACTGCAGGATGCCACTCATCGCGTTGTGCGTTACACCGGTGCCACAGTCGGTCAGCGCCACCGAGTAATAGCTGGAGATGAGCTTGCGGATCCTCAGGTATTCCTCGGCGGTGAGTGAATCGGACACCTCGGGGTCCTGCTCCCCGGCGATGAGGTGCAGCCGGCCGGAGTGGTGCATGTAGCGGGAAAGTTCCGTGAGCGAGTCGACGGAGTCGATGTTCCGGAGCAGATCTGTAATGGTCCGCGGGGTGGCCTTCTGGTAAATGCCCTCCCCCAGCGCGCGCTCCACGAGGTCACCGGAGTCGGGGTTAGCATCGATGGCGCACGGCGGGTCACCACGGAACTCGGCGAGGGTCAGGCCCACTCCTACCGTGGTGGACGTTTTGCCAATGCCGCCCTTCAGGCTGAGCACGGCGGTATTAAAGCTGCCCTGCAGCTGGCGCGAGATCCGGCGGGCCACCTCATCTTCCTCGCGTTCAAGAGCGCTAGGGCCCAGGTTCCAGGCGCCGCCGGTAGCCCGGTACAGGAAGCCCCGGAAGCCCTTCTTCGGGCGCGGCTTCTGCTCGCGGACAAACGACGTCGGCAATGCCGTGGCGTCCGCAACCGGCACCTCGGGCTCCGGAAGGCTTTCCGGTACCTTCGACGGCGGTGCTCCCGCAGGCTGGCGGGCCGGCGTCGGCGGAGCCGCCTGGGCGGGAGGGGCGTCGGAGAGAGCGTCGGCTACCGCGGCAGCTTCTGCCCAGGAGGAACTGCGGACAGGACGGGGCGGTGCGGTCGGCTCAGGTGTCACGGCGGGAAAGGTTCCTGTCCAGGCGTCGGAGCCGTCGTCATTGCGACGGCGGAAGCGGCGGCGGAGCTCGGGCTGCTCCTCGTCGGGGCTGGCCTCGGCTAATCGGTTGTCCGCTGGCTTGGGCATGGTCGTTCCCCCCGGGCTCGCAGCGGCGTCCCGCTGCGGTGGTCGATTGGTCTCGTTCAAATAGCCATTCTAGGCGCTGCCTAACTACCTATTGACAGCGGCCCTAGCTTGCGCGTTCCTAGCGGCGCCAGAAGACACGGTTTCTCAACTGTGAGTGAGAGCTGCCATAACAACAGCGGCAGTGATCACCAGCAGAACGCCCAGCGCCACGTAGCCCCACCATTTGGGTCGACTGCGGTGCGGGTTGATATCGACGTACGGCACGGCTATTTCAGCCCGCCCGGAACGGAAGAGGCTGCGGCCGGGGCAACGGCAACGGTCCTGCGCTTGAGCCGGAGCATCCAGTAGAGCCCGGCGAACGGAACCAACAGGCTGCCCAGCAAGCCGGACAGCGCGAGAACGAAATCGGTGACAGCCACGGTTGAGACCTCCGTAAGCGGCAGCTCCTTCGACACAACCAGAGCGACCATGCTCAGGGTGCGACAAAGGGGCTGGGAATGGACCCCCCATTTTTGGGTCGTTCGCCAGCCTACTTAGCACTTAAGGGCGCTGTCCAATTGGACACGCCCATTGATGCGACCACTATTCAGCTATTGCGCTTCATGCCTCTGCCCCTAGCGCCGGAGGGCCAGCGTCACCACCACCGCAGTCGCCACTGCCAGAACCGCCAGCCCGACGAATGACAGTGCGCGAAGCCGCCGGCGGCGTACTTCGCGCCGCGATTCCCGACCGTACCGGCCTCCCCCACGGAATCCCATGGCGGCGACGCTACGGACGGAAACTCAAGGAAAGCGCAAGCAAACATCAAGGTTTGATCAAGATGTAGCGCTTCCCACCTAAATAGGCCTAGATGCCGTCGCCGTGATTCGTGGCCGCGTTGCGGTGGTGCAGCCTCCGACGCAGCCGCTGAGGGTGCTGACCGTGCCCCGCGTGCCGAGAGGGAAGCGGCGACAGCGGCTCCACGGGCAAACCCGCAACGGCAGCCCTGGCACGCTCTTCCACGCCCGGCATGTCCTGCCGGTCGAGCCAGGAACGCTCGGGGAACGGGTCATCGGCCACGATGTGTGTATCAATGAAGCGGCGGATGACCGCGCTGATTCCGGTATTCATGACGCAAACCTAGAGTGGCGCAGGTCACACCTCCAGCGTGGTCAATACCTGTGTTTCCCGGCGTCCGGTACCCGGACTACAGCGAGTACTTGGTTCAGTGCTGTTGGCGGGTCTCCTGCAGACGCTTAATGAACCAGCGCGACTGCTCGGGCCCGTATGGCAGCACCGGTATGGCCTTCGTGGCGTCTGCGGGAGTGTCGCGGATGGACTGCCTGGCCTGCCGGACGGCCGTAGTCATGGTGTCTGCCGTGGTCTTGACGAACCGGTCGCTGCAGGGTTCACCGTGCCCCGGAACAAGGAACTCGTAGCGGCGCCGCAGGGCGGACAAATGCCGCAGCGCATCGGCCCATTCCTCCGGGTAGGAGTCTTCGAACGACGGGTGCGAGCCCTGTTCCACGAGGTCACCGGCGAACAGTGTGGTGGTGGTTCCCACCAGGAGGTCGCCGTCGGTGTGCCCGCGGCCCAGGTAGAACAGCGTGACAGTCTGACCCCCAAGGTCCACGAGTACGGGCTGGTCGCGAACAATCGCGTTGGGGACCACGATCTCCACGTTCTCACCGACGGCGGCGGCCATTTCCGGTTCGGTCTCGGTGACCTCGCTGCGTTGGGCGTCGCCGTCTTCACTGATCTCCTCGGCGCAGTTCTCGTGCGCCCAGAACTCCTCGACGCCGGCCTCGGCGAAGACCGCGTTGCCGAAGAAGTGGTCGTAATGTGCGTGGGTGTTTACCGCCACGAGCGGCAGCGGGGTCTTCCCCCGCACGGCGTCCAGGATCTCCTTGCCTTGCCTCGGTCCGCATCCGGTGTCGATCACCATGGCCCGTTCGGTTCCTACGATCAGGCCGGTGTTGAGCTTTGAACCTTCGGTCACCAGCACATAGTTGTCCGCGCCGACCTCGAGCCATCGTGACATTGTTTCTCCATAAATCTGGGGAGCATCTGCGATCTTCTGGCCTCGATTGTACTCATCTAGCTTGGGATTATCAGGGGAGCGCTATAGCGCCAGACCAGCGGGAACACAGCGCGTAGCGCAAATTCACTCATTCGAAACACCGCGCTAGGTATGATCTGGCCATGGGGACTAAACAACAGAAGCACTTCTGCGAGACCTGCAACACGATCACCAACCACGTCACGTCATACAAGGATGACGGAAGGGGCCTCGAGGCTCTCGTAAGGTGCAGCGACCACTCAGACACGACACTGTAAGACCTGTAGTCCTTCGCCGCCGAAAAAGGCGGCGAAGGACCAATCACCGGAATGCCAATACTTACGTTTTACAAATCGGCCAAAAGCGAGGTCGGGGCCTCGATCGCATCCGCGACATAGCGCAGAAATCCGGCGGCCGTCCCGCCATCGCAGACCCGGTGGTCAAAGGTCAGCGTCAGCTCAGTGACTTTGCGCACGGCAAGTTCGCCTTCGACGACCCACGGCTTGTCGATAATCCTGCCAACGCCGAGGATAGCTACCTCCGGATAATTAATGATTGCCGCGGAACCATCCACGCCAAACACGCCGTAGTTATTAAGCGTGAAGGTTCCGCTGCCCAGCTCCGTTGGTGTCGCCTTGCCATCGCGCACGACGGCGGTCAGCCGCTTAATTTCTTCGTCGAGTTTGCTGGCACTCAGTTTCTCAGCGTTGCGGATAGAAGGGACCACCAACCCGCGATCCGTCTGAGCTGCAAACCCGAGGTTGACCCCATCGAAGGCAACTATCTCCTGAGACTCGCCGCCGGACGCGTCCTTTGCGTTGATGAAGCGGGCGTTCAGCTCCGGGTATTTCTTCAAGCCTGCAGTCACAAAGCGGGCGATGAAGGCCAGGAGGCCGGGCGTATGACTCGGGTCCGTTTTCTTGAGGCCGGCGCGGAGCTCCACCAGTGCCGTGGCGTCGACGTCTACCCAGACCGTAGCTTCTGGGATCTCGGAGCGACTGCGCGACATGTTGGCAGCTACGGCTTTCCGCACGCCCCGGACGGGCGTGCGTCCGGTGATTTGGAGGCCGGTGCGGAGATCGACCTTCACGCTGGTCGAGCTTGTCGAGACCGATTCGACAGGCGGTACCAGCGGAACTATACCGGTTTCGACACGCTCGGTCTCAGCAGGGTCAACCATCGGCGCATTGATTGCCGCCTCGACGTCACGTCGCAGGATCAGGCCGCTCTCCCCTGAGCCCTGCATGTGTCCTAGGTCCACACCATGCTCCTTGGCCATCCGGCGGACCAAGGGTGAGATGACCGCTCCAAGTTTGCCCGGGACGCGAGTGCGTAAAAGTAAGGCATCGTCTGCGGGGGTCGTCAGCTTGGTATCGTCTTGGGGCTCAGTTTCGACGTGCGCGGTTTCAACAGTCTCAGCCACCGAATTCGTGCGCCGGGGCCGAGTTCGGCGGACAGTGGTTGTGCCGCCAGGGGTTCCATAGCCAATAAGTACGTTGCCCGAGCCCGCTCTTTCTTCTGTTCGGTAAGCTTCGCCTGCCGTCTCTTGGGTTTCGAGGGGCTTAACCAGCGTGGTTTCGGTTTCGGCAGCCTCGGTTTCGACGCGCGCAACCTGCGCTTCCGTCGGGGTCACTGAAATGAGCGGTTTGCCCACATCTAAAGTCTGGCCCGGTTCGCCGTGCAACTCGGCTACAGTGCCTGCGTATGGTGACGGTACCTCCACGACTGACTTCGCGGTTTCCACTTCAGCAATGGGCTGGTCCACGCGGATTTCGTCGCCTACCGCCACGAGCCACTTCAAGAGCTCGGCTTCTGTCAGCCCTTCGCCGAGGTCGGGCAGGAGGAACACTTTCCGTTCGGTCATCTGATCAGTCTTCCCACTGGAGGTCGTCAACGGCGTCGAGGATGCGGTCCACGCCCGGCAGGTAGTAGTGCTCGAGCTTCGGTGCCGGGTAGGGAACATCAAAGCCCGTGACTCGGCGGATGGGCGCAGCCAGGTAATGGAAGCACCGCTCCTGAACCCGGGCCACGATCTCGGAGGACACAGAGGCAAAGCCGTGAGCCTCCGCGATCACCACCGCCCGGCCGGTCTTCCGGACGGAAGCGGCCACCGTCGCGTCGTCGAACGGCACGATGGTGCGAATGTCGATGACCTCGAGCGATCGCCCTTCTTCGGCGGCTGCGGCGGCCGCGGCAAGTGCCGTCGGGACAGAGGGACCATATGCGATGAGCGTCGCATCGGTGCCCGAGCGGGCGACAGCGGCACGGCCCTCGGTGGCCTCGCGCCCATCCGCTTGCCGCTCGTACTCCGCCCGGAGCGCATCCAGGTCCACCAGATCCTTGGACCAGTAGAGCTTTTTCGGCTCCATGAACATCACCGGGTCGTCGGAGTCGATGGCTTCCCGGAGCATGCGATAGGCGTCGGTAACCGTGGCCGGTGTGTAGACCTTCAGCCCTGCGGTGTGGGCGTAGTAGGACTCGGAGGAGTCGCAGTGGTGTTCCACTCCCCCGATGCCGCCGGCGTACGGAACGCGGATGACCATGGGCAGCTTGACCCGGCCCTTGGTCCGGTTATGCATCTTGGCCACATGGCTGACAATCTGCTCGAAAGCCGGGTAGGCGAACGCGTCGAACTGCATTTCGACAACCGGCCGCATGCCGTTGATGGCCATACCCACGGCCATACCGACGATCCCCGACTCAGCCAGGGGCGTGTCGAAGCAGCGCTGTTCGCCGAAGGTTTTCATGAGTCCGTCGGTTATGCGGAAGACACCACCCAGCATGCCGACATCCTCGCCGAAGACCAGGACAGAATCATCCGCGTGCATGGCATCCGACATCGCAGTGTTCAGCGCCTTGGCCATGGTTACGGGCTGCGGTCCGGCTTCCTCGGCGTTTGCCGCAGCGGAGGCAGCAGCGCGAGCAGTGGCTGAGGAGACGTTGCCGTTGGCCTCGGACGACGTGGTGATTGTGGGGCTCATTTGTTGGCCTCCTCTTCGGATATTGCATCCGCAGCATCACGGGCGAGCTCGTCCGCGAGCAGAGCCGACTGCTGAGCGAGCTGCGGCGTCGGCGTTGCAAAGACATGTTTGAACAGTTCCTGGGGGTCGACGCGGACGTCTTCGCCGAGGCCGGTACGGAGCTGCGCGGCAACTGCCTCTGCCTTTTCCGCAATCCTGGCGTCAGCGCCGTCGTCTAGCACTCCTTTGTCTGTGAGGTATTTCTTCATCCGTGTGAGCGGATCTCGGGCAATCCACTGGGCAACCTCACTATCCTGACGGTAGCGGGTGGCGTCGTCGGCATTCGTATGGGCCTGCATGCGGTAGGTGTGCGCCTCGACCAAGAGCGGGCCCGAGCCTTCGCGGGCGAGCTTGACCGCGCGGTCCAGCACAGCGAGCAGCGCAACGACGTCGTTGCCGTCCACCCGTTCACCCGCCATGCCATATCCCACAGCCTTGTGCGCTAGCGAAGGAGCCACTGACTGATGGGCCAGCGGCACAGAGATGGCGTACTGGTTGTTCTGCACGAAGAAGATGACGGGCAGGTGGAATACCGCGGCGAAGTTCAGGGCCTCATGGAAGTCGCCCTCGCTGGTGGCGCCATCACCGCACATGGCAAGAACCACCGTGTCCTCGCCGCGCAGCTTGGCGGCGTGCGCCACGCCAACGGCGTGAAGCAGCTGCGTGGTGAGCGGCGTGCACTGGATGCCGACTTTGTGCCTCAGCGGGTCGTAGCCCCCGTGCCAGTCTCCACGGAAGATGGTCATGGCCTCGATCGGGTCCACGCCGCGTGCCATGACGGCGACTGCGTCGCGGTAGGTGGGGAACATCCAGTCGCCGTCGGCCAGACAGAGCGCGGCGGCTACCTGACAGGCCTCCTGGCCATGGCTGGAAGGGTAAACGGCCATGCGGCCCTGGCGGACCAGTGCGGAGTTCTGGTCGTTGACCCGCCGGCCGACAACGAGCTGTTCGTAGGCGGCGAGGAGTTCATCGTCCCCGGGCAACGGGTACTCGTGGCCCGGTTCGGCGCCCTGCTCGGAGTGGTGCTTGAGTTTGCCGTCCTTGTCCACCATCTGGATCTGGTGGCGGGCCGGCAGCATGTAATCCTCTGCGGTGATGCCGAACTTGCGCACGGCCTCGGCGGCGCCGCCGGGCAGGTATGTGTACACGGCCTGTTCCGGCGCGTGCTGATCCTGGCCCGTTCCACCACGAGCAGTGTGGTCAGCGGAGATCGTCATTGGTCCGTCCTTATGTAGCCACTAATCGCTTTCAGTATGGTCCCAGATGTCGTTTCGTATCCAGCACCAGCACGGATTGTGGAGAAGTACGCTTCACACACCTATCCTGAGAGACGAATCGCAACGGTGAGCTGCGTAGCTGGCGGGAGTTGGAGACGAATGGCTGAAATGAATGACGATCAAGCAGCGGCGCCACTGGATGATGTCGACCGCAATATCATCGCCGAGCTGACGCGCGACGGCCGGATGTCTGTGACGCAGGTAGCCCAGAACGTGCACATTTCCCGGGCCCACGCCTATACGCGAATAGCGAGACTCACAGGCCAGGGTGTGCTGACGAAATTCACGGCACTTGTAGATCCCCTCAAGGCCGGCCTCAAGTCCTCGGCCTACGTGACACTCAAAGTGCAGCAGCACTCATGGCGGGAGCTACGGGAGCAGTTGCGCGCCATCCCCGAGGTGCACCACATCGCACTCGTAGGCGGAGACTTCGACGTCATTTTGCTGGTGCGGGCCGCGGACAACGTGCACCTGCGCCGGGTGATCTTCGATCAACTCCAGTCCATGGCAGGCGTGCTGGATACGCAAACATTCTTGGTATTTGAGGATATGGATACGCGATAGCAAGCACCCAATGGTGTGTGCGCACCCAAGAACTCAGGAGCACTCCCTCGGAGCTCTGCGCCTGCGAGAGATGGCGACATCCAGCACAAGATTTCCTCCACATAAGCCCACTAGGCAGGTGAAGAAACTAGCGCTTGCCAGATGGTGGGACGACCAAGAGAGGGCATGGCGTTGGCCGCACGCCGTCCATGCTTTGCCCGGTACAATAGACAGGACCGCACCAATTTCGCCGTTCGGTGGTGTGCCCCAAGGCATCCACAACGATCGACTCAGGGGGACACAGGCTTGGATCTTCGCGACTATTTCCGCATCTTGCGGCGTAATTGGATATTGGTTGTAGCGGCAGCGTTGGCCGGCCTCCTAGTATCTGGCGCAGCCTCAGCCTTGACCAAACCGACTTATACGGCGGAAACGCAACTATTCGTGGCTATTCAGAGTTCAGGATCAGTCAGCGAATTACAGCAGGGAAATACCTTCAGTCAGGCCCGGGTGCAGTCCTATGTGAAAACCGTGGATACCCCGGTCGTCTTGCAACCCGCAATTGATTCGTTGGGATTGAATCTTACTGCTGATGATTTGAGCCAAAAAGTTAAGGCCACGACGGACCTGAACACAGTATTGATCACCATAGCAGTGGATGACAATTCGCCTGTGCAGGCTGCCGCCACGGCGCAAGCAATCGCCAGCAGCCTCATCAAGGCGGTCGATACGCTAGAAAAGCCCACGAACGGTGGGACCTCGCCCGTTAGCCTGTCAATTATCAAACCTGCGACCGCACCCACGTCCCCTTCAGCTCCTAATACTCGGCTGAACTTGGCTTTGGGACTGATATTCGGGCTCGCCCTAGGTGTCGTCGGCGCCGTTTTCCGCACTACCATGGACACCAAGATCCGTGGCGAGGCAGACCTTCGACAAGTCACAGAAGCTCCGATACTGGGCGGGATAGCCTTTGATCCCGAGGCTGCGAAAAACCCGTTGTTGTCCCAAACAGCCCCACAAAGCCCTAGGGCTGAGGCCTTTCGTCAACTCCGAACGAACCTACAGTTCGCCAACGTCGCCGGCCATGCTAAGTCCGTGCTGGTAACTTCCTCGCTGCCCGGCGAAGGCAAAAGCACAACGGCGGCCAACCTGGCGATCGCCTTGGCTGAGTCGGGACAGTCGGTGTGCCTGGTGGATGCTGATTTGAGACGGCCGATGGTGAGCGACTACCTAGGGCTAGACCGTAATGCCGGGCTAACCACAGCACTGGTCGGCTCAGCCGATGTTAATGACCTTCTCCAGCCCTGGGGTGACGACAACTTATACGTCCTGACCTCGGGGAGAATCCCGCCCAATCCAAGCGAACTCCTCGGTAGTGACGAAATGAAGGCGCTTCTAACCCGACTGGAGCACGCATTCGACGCCGTTGTGATCGATGCTCCCCCGCTTCTGCCGGTCACGGACGCCGCCGTCCTGTCCCAGCACGTGGGAGGGTCTCTACTCGTTGTTGGCTCGCAAAAGCTTCGCCGACAAGACCTAGAAAAGTCACTCAACGCACTGCGCCTTGTCGGATCAGAAGTCTTGGGAGTTGTACTCAACCGTCTGCCTGTCAAGGGTCCGGACGCCTACGCGTACAGCTATTACAGCTATGAAAGCGGAGACGCTGCTCCGTCGAGCCGCAGGGGCCGAGAAGGCAGATCAGCCGGTAGGAAAGAAATCGTCCGAGGAGGGAAGTCTCGCACCGTCGCCAATTTCACTTCCGGCAAATAGCCCAGCTTCAGGCACCATTCCTAAAGCGATCCGGATCAGCACACACACAAATTCGGCGTTCTCGAATCCGTCACATGACGCAGATCGTTAGCCAAAGAACAAACGGGGGCACATGAACAACGAGCCTGTGACGCGCACGGGAAACCCTGCCATTACTATTCTTTCCACGGCAGACTTTGATAATCCGATCTGGACAAATAAGCAACACCTGGCTCAAGGACTTTCGAGGACGCATAAAGTCTACTATCTTAATTCGCTGGGTTTGCGTTCACCGCGTTTAAACCGAACTGAT
This sequence comes from Arthrobacter sp. UC242_113, assembly GCF_044054585.1. Lineage (NCBI taxonomy): Bacteria > Bacillati > Actinomycetota > Actinomycetes > Micrococcales > Micrococcaceae > Arthrobacter > Arthrobacter sp. UC242_113. The sequence goes on from NZ_CP171968.1 coordinate 2,717,911, forward strand.
ATAGGTCGCATTTTCCGCCGCCTCGTGCCACGCCGTCGCCGACAAACAGTCACGAAGGACAGAGTAGTAGCGAATGGGAATCAGAGTGTGCACGTCCTGTCTCCCAAGGTACTACCGTTTCATCGCTGGCGTTTGGTGCGAAAGATCAACAGATACCTTTTGATGCGGTTTATCAGGAAAAATATTCCGTCTCAACACCGAGACGTCCTTTGGACGTTTTCGCCTATGACATATGGCATCGAACGTCTTTTTGACGCAAATGTCTATCACTCCGTCGATCTGCTTCACACTTTTCCCCACACCCCTGCTGCTGTGATACTAACGGCCGAGCGGCAGCTTGTTCCTATAGCCAATGAGGTAATAGCCAGCAGCCGCGGAGTGCATCGACACATAGAAGTTAGCTATGGTCGAAGTGCCCTGCTATGGGAGAACGTGGCTGATACAGAATTGTATTCTTCCTATGCATCGTCCACACCCCGGAACCGCGTCTTCTTTTCTGGGAATCTGACACCGACGAAAATTGACTTCGATTTGCTGTTTGAACTGGCTGACAGCGGAGCAAATCTATGCATCGCTGGCCCCGTCGCCATCGACGGCACGGAGCCGACCGAAGAGGTCAAGCGACTTCTCAAATACTCGAACGTTGAGTACCTCGGCATTTTGGAGCCCGCTGAGCTGGCCAGACAAGTCGGAGATTCTATAGTCGGCATTGTTCCTTATCTGGTTAACGACCATACTCGCGGTATTTTCCCGATGAAGATTTATGAGTATCTAGCGGCAGGACTGAACGTGCTTTGCACCCCTCTTCCAAGCCTTGTCAGCGCGCAGCTACCCGAAGGCATTTCCATCATTCCAAGAGGGGACTTCACGAGTGCTGCTCTCCGCTCGCTCGACGCATTCAACGCTCCAGACGTGAACGTTCGTAGTAGTGCTGCACAACCCTACTCCTGGACTAACAGGGTGCGAGCCGCTGTCGATCTGGTTACCGAACTCAGCGGCAGTGCAAGAAGGTCAAGCACCAGGCTAGGTAGCGGCCGGCGTGACTAAGTCGCGCCGACCTGCGAATTCCGCCGGTCGAGTTGTCCAATGCTTCAGCGATGAAAGGTAAGTAACGGAGCGCTATATGAAAATCTCGGATCTTACGCGGCTAAAGGACATGGTCCAAGACCCGGGTGAGCACAAAAGCCTATTCTGGGTGGCGCTCGTTAACGTTGTGGCCTCGAGTCATTGCGTGCCGGCACGGCTCCGGACGTTGATCTACAAGCTTGCCGGTCTAGACATCGCGACAACATGCTTGGTAAGGCCTGGGGTTATTTTTCGTGACAGGAATGTGAGCATCGGTAGAGGCAGTACCGTCAATTACCAGTGCATATTTGACAATAGAGTTGGTATCGAGATTGGCTGCAACGTCGGAATTGGCATCGGTGTGGTTTTTCTGAACACCGATCACGACACTTCGAATCCCAGCTCTAGGGCCGGCCGCAGTATCTGGGCGCCGATACGCATCGGAGACGGTTCTTTTGTAGGAACCGGAGTAGTACTGCTGCCGGGCGTCAGCGTAGGTGCTGGCTGCGTTATTGCTGCAGGTTCCGTAGTCACACGTGACTGCGAGCCACACGGACTCTATGTTGGAACACCAGCCAAGAGAATCAAGGAACTGCCAGGATCGCTTCCCGTTGAAACAGAAGCAACAAATGCCCAGTAAGGGCCTCACTCGGCTCATTGCCTGGCCAAAGTTGCGAGGTCTTCTAGCTTACGGACTCGGTCCGGCGCTGGGCCTACTCTCTGGTCCCATCCTCGCTCGGTCCTTGGGTGCCGAAGGGCGGGGGCAGTTCTCCAGCGTGATGGAGCCTCTCACCCTTGCGGGCGCGCTGGCAACTATAGGCCTTCCCTCTGCGGTCACGTACTTCATTGCCGCTGGCAACAACCCCCGCTCCGTCCTGGTGAAGGCCTTTGTAGTAGGCGTGCCAACGGCCCTTGGGACATACGCTCTCCTAACGTGGTACTCGACGGCTGTTAGTCAGAGCCAGGGTATTCCGCGCTGGTGGCTACTTGTCGCCTGGAGCCTAGTAATCTTCTCGGCGGTGGTTCAAATTCTCCGCTCATACTGGCAGGGCTTGGGCGCATGGAAACGTCTGGACCTAGAGAGGTTTGGCTTCGCCATCCTGAGGTTCGTGGCTGTGCTGGTGGTCGCATGGATAGGTTACGACTCGGCTGGCCCCTACGTTGCTGGAGCCCTTGCAGCCTTCGTTGTGTCTGGTCTTATTCTCTTTGACCGGTCCGTCAAGACCAACGATCGCGGTAGCTCACCAGCGGCTCGGGAGATTTACAAATACTCTGCTGCGGCTGCCCTAGGGTCGATCGCAGTGGTTTGCAGCAACAGGATTGATCAAGCCCTGCTCCCGATCGTGGCACCGAGCCAGGAATTAGGTTATTACGCTGTCGCAGTCACCGTGGCAGAGGTGCCGGTTGTTTGCGCGGCCTTGGCAGGGAGGAATGCCCTTACTCTGGCGAGCAAAGGGGAACGGCTAGGATTCATCTTGCGCGACATTGCTCCATTCGCCCTCGCTGGCGGAGTCCTACTTGCATTATTGTACGGTGGCGCACCCCTATACATTCCGTTGCTGTTCGGTACCGACTTCTCCGCAAGCATCCAAGCGGTTCAGTTTCTAACCATCGGAACAGCCTACTCGTTCATCGCATTTATAAGCATTGCACTAATTTCAGGCCGAGGACGCCCAGGAACCTCCTCGCTGATTCCACTCATGAACGTCATCATTACGTGTGCAGCCTTTGTGCTAGTCGGCCGTAATATGACCAGTCTAGGCGCAGCCATCGTCTCAATGTCTGCCCAAGTTGGCGGCGCTACCCTCGGGGCCTTTCTAGTATTTATTGTTTACCGACGCCCACAGGACGATACAGAAGCTACTGCTTCTTCACTTGCGCATGTGCCCTGAAACGGAATGTTACTACAACTACATCTAGGCCCGGAAGGAGTAAAAGTTGGGCGAATTGATTTTTCTTTGCGTGGCCACAGTATCTCTTGGCTTTGCCTTTCGTGCCATCCGCAGGGATCAGGGTCAGCGCGTTTCCGTACGAGCGATATCAAGCGTAATCTACTTGGTTTGTCTCTGGGTTCCTGCTCACCTACAAGCATCGGGTGCGATCACCAGTAAGCTGTACAAGGCCGGCTTGACTTCAGCGCCCACACTCGACGAGATTGATCGCCTATGTCTGCAATGGGCAATCGAACTGGGAGTGATCGCCCTTGCTGAGGCTTTGATCTGGGCGTGGAGATCAAAGGAAGCGGCCACAACGCCTAAAGTCGCTGCCCTAATTAACCCCCGTGGCACGGCAACGTTACTGATCATTATCGGGGCGCTCGCTACTATCCTTCTGCAAGTACCGGGTCTTGACGAACGAGCCGCAGGCGGACAGGGCATCCCTACGTTGCTCAGGACTTCTCTCCTCTGTGGACTGGCTGTGATCGTCTACTACCGTGGTTTCAATGATTGGAAATACAAGACTGTTGTCGCTATCGGTATTCTTTGGCTCTTTACGCAGAATATTCGCAGCCCGCTTTTTGTGCTGTTTTTCGCATATATCGCGTCCGAGTTAGTGCATCGCCGGTTTAGTTCAAAGAAGAGGTTGACGATTACAGTCCTAATCATCATAATCCTCGCTTTCGGAGGAGCCTTGATGTCTTCATTGCGAGCCAACGTCGTTCGTGATACAGGCCTTAGCACTCAACAGGTTATCTCTCAAACGTTCGAAGATCCTCTTACGGCGCCGTTTGAGTCAGGTTTGGACACTCTTGACGGCTACAGATTTTCGGAACGGCTCCTTCCAATTGTGGAACCAAGGCCGTGGGATATACTAAACGTCGTTACCACATTTGTCCCTCGCGCAATTTGGCCGGATAAGCCGTCGGATTTGTCCGTCGAATTGAGCACGTCTTACTTGGGGTACAAAGGAAGCGGTCAGTACCTATCCCCGGCGGGCTATCTTTCCCTGGTAACTGGAACATGGCTGGGCGCGGTAGTTGGCTTGGCACTATTTACAATGCTGTTTGCCGTTCTGCTTCGAAGGTTCCGGTCCCACTTCTGGAGTGCCCTGATTCTCTGCACTGTTTTTCGATTTTTCCTCGGCGGTTCGAGCTTTGATCTGTACTACGGGTTGACCCTGGTAGTTCCAGTTTTGGCGGTTCAAACGTGGCTGCGTTCAACGTGGACGCCACCACCTGAGATTCCGGTCGGTGCCGAGGCCGCAGGGTCCACACGAAGAAGGACGTTAACGGGCCCTTCGCAGATGAGCGTGGTTGGTGCCTCTGACGCCGAGGGCAGGAGCGTGTTCTGATGCCGCTGCGGCGTGGTGCGGGAGGGAGAGGTCAGGGCCTCTTTGAATTGGTAGCGACCAAGCTTCCAAATAAAAAGAGGCCCTGATATGCCCCATGCTACTTCCTGCCCGTGCGGTCGCTGGTGCGAGCGGGCAGACGCGCTTCTTGGTGTCGAAGGTATGCACGTCTGCTCTGTCACCGCGGCCGGGACCTGCCTGGTTCTGCACGTAGAGACAGCCGAATCTGTGAGCGGCTGTCCAGACTAAGGCGTCGTCGCGATCGGGCACGGCCGCCGGCAGGTCCGGCTCCATGACACCCCGTGTTTCGGCCGTCCGGTGCGGCTGTGGGCCAAGCGTGTCTGGCGCTGCCCGGACCCTGACTGCCCGAGAACCACATTCACCGAAGAGCACGAGTTGCCCGGGCCCCGGGCAAAACGGCTCTTCGTGATTCGTGGGGAAATGGATCCCTGGAATGCGCGTCATGCCGCCGTCCGGACGGCGCTTCTCAAGAGAATAACCGATTTGTAGTTGTCTGGGTTGCGGTACCCGCGGGCGGTGCGTTTGATGTTTTTATGGCGGTGTTGTTGGCCTCGACCATGCCCGTTGTAGCGCCGGTAATGATCAGCACCTCGATTTCTTTCCACCACCGGCAGACGGTGCGGAAGAGCCTGTTCGCCTCCGGACGTGCGGCGGTCTTGACCATTTCCTCGAGTTCGGCTTTCGCTGCCGCGGTGTCCTCCAAGGGAGCCGGTGCGCAGCAGTGCCCTGAGCTGTTCCTTGACCTTCCAGACTGCCTGGTGACTGCCCGTCGGATCGTCTGCGGTGAACACTTCTTCCAGCCTGTGTGCTGCCCTCTGGGTGAGTGTGTCGCCGCCGCGCAGGAGGAGCATCCGGCGGACCCAGGCCTTATCGACGGCCCGCCCGCGCCGGCCCTTGACCCACTGGGACAGGTTCTGCCTGGTCTCGGTCATCGTCTGGTTCGCCAGGGAGATCAGGTGGAAGTGATCGACGGCGACAGCAGTGCGGGGAAGCCACATCCGCAGCGCCTTGCGGAACGCCGCGGACAGGTCGATCGCGACGACCTGCACTGCCAGCCACCACTCCAGAGGTCGGGCGAACAGCCAGTCCCCCACACCCTGTGGTCCCTGCCGTCAACGACGCCAAGGACCTGTCCGCTGTCCAGGTCAACGATCGTCGTCATCCAGGGCTCGAACCGAGTCCAGGCCTTCGTCGCCGAGTCCTGGAAGTGGCGCACCGACCGGAACAGGTGTTCATCGATGCCCAGCATCCGCGGACTGAGCTTGTCCACGGCGGGCAGCCGCAACAGACACGCCTCGTTCAGCGCCGCCCGGACCATCCTCCAGGACACCGCGAAGCCCGGACGCGGAGCCGACCGGTGGAGCGGGCGCGGCCGGGACCTGTGGTGTGGATTCAAAGAACGACAGTCTGTCGCAGGCTGGTTCTTCGCAGTACCAGTGGTACTTGGACCAGAGCACATCCACGGTCCCGGCAACAGGAATATCGCGGAGCCGCTGGAAGCGGCGTTCCTTCCGCCGTGACGAAATTATGCCGCAGCCCGGGCAGCCCGGCAGATGGTCTGTCTCAATGACGACCTGCCGGCGGCCAGCAGTGACGGTGGTGGCGATGACGCGGAAGTCGGGCAGGTTGAAGAGGATGGTGGCAACGTCGGCTGCGGCCCCGGTAGGCTCGTGCAGGGCTCGTGGTCCTGTTCCAGGTTGAATGCTTGGACATATCCCAGCAAGGCCACACGGGCCCCTTTGTCTTCAACGACACGAACTCAATTCCCCATCAACCACGAAGATCCGGCAAATCTCACTGCCAGGGCCGTGACGTGGGCGGCCGACGGGCCGCAGCGTTTCGACACCTCGGTCTCCGCTCTGGCGCACCAGCTCCGCGTCTCCTGGCACACTGCCTGGGACGCCATCAAGGCAGAGGCCGCCCGGCGGATCGCAGCGGCCGGCAAACTGACAGGGGCGGACGCGCTGGCGTCGATGAGCACGTCTGGTCCCTCGCCGGCCCGCCCGGCACTGGAATGGTCACCGGGATCGTGGACCGCTCCCGCGACGCCCGCGGTGAGGTGCACGCCAGGTTTCTGGACCTTGTTCCAGGCCGGTCCGGGAAAGCCTACGCCGACTGGCCAAAAGAATGCGGCGAGGAATTCACCGCCGGCATCAAGACGGCCGCGCTGGATCCGCTCCGCGGCTACGCCAACGCCACGGATCCGTGATGAACTGCCCGAAGGCTTCACCGTCCTGGACGCCTTCCACGTAGTAAAAACTCGGATCAGCCATGGTCGATGAGGTCCGCCGCCGGGTCCACCAGGACACCCTCGGGCACCTCGGCCGCAAGGGTGATCCGCTCTTCGGCATCCGCCGGACCTTGCAGATAGGTGCCGAACACCTCACCGATCCGCCCGACTCGTCGCCAAGCTCACCCTCGGGGACCCAGGCCACGAAGTCACCCCGGCCTGGCCGTGCTACCAGAAGCTCCGCCACATCAACCACGCCAGCCCTGCCCGGGGCAGGGAACTTGTCAACGAAGTCGTTGGTTTTATTCCCGGCCTGCCCGATCCCCGAGATCTCACGCCTGGGCAGCACGGTCAAGCAATGGAAGACAGCAATTTTGGCCTACTTCGACACCTTCGGCGCCTCCAATGGTCCCACTGTAGCCATCAACGGCGTGATCGAACCACCCCAGAAGCGCCCGCGGCTTACGAATCTTCAGTAACTACAGACTCAGATGCCTACTTGCAGCCGGCGGCCAGCGCCCCCTACGGGATCAAACAAACGAACCGCGCCTGAACGCGAAGGGCCTTCAAAGTCCAGCAGTCTCAAATTACTTATCATTCGAGACCGCACGGAATAGAGAGTCGAAATCGCGGGCTGTCTCATCCCAAGTTCGGAGGTCAATTGCCCTCGGCCGAGGGTGGTTCAAAAGAGAGCGTAAAGCCTCAGCGCTCACGGCATCCAAAACCCTGATCCTCTGTTCCCCAAACTCTTCGATCAAACCCTCGATCGCAGCCGAACCCGACCTAGTGACAAGCGGCGTACCTACGGAGACGCATTCCACGCCGAACAGCGGCCGTCCTTCTCCGTGATCACGCGTGAGTAGAACCCCGAAATCCGCCGCAGCAATATAAGGGAGCGCGTCCGAAACCGGTCCTACATAAGACACCTTGGTAGAACTCTTGATGGCGTCGCGCAGTTGATCCACGACAGGACCATCACCGAATATGACCAGGCCAGTATCATCCAGTGCCTCGACTAGGGCGACTGCGTCCAGCACCCCTTTTTCTTCAGTAATACGCCCTGCAAAAACTCCAATACGCACCGCATCGACCCTACCCTCAAGATAGGAACGGGCATCTTGAGTAGCAGTTCGCGCCGATTCTATGCGTTTTTGATCTGTACCGGCAATCAACAACGACGACTCAACACTGATGGATCGAAGCGAGTCCTGTGCAGGAATCGACGCTGCCAAAACCAGATCAGCCTTTTTCAAGGCTCTGATATATAACGAACGTACTGGAGCAATCCGCAAAATTAAGGAGGGAATCGGGCCATGCTCGAGAATAATTGACGGCCTCTCCAAGCTGCTCAGCGCCCAAAGAATTTGCTCTAATTTATACTGCAAGAACAAGACGGCCTCAGGCGAATCACGTATCACCCTGTTAAAGCGAACTAACTTAACCGGCCATTCAAGTAGGGTTCGCACGAAGCTGCGTTTGCCGAGCTTCGGTCCTATACTAACGCGCGCGTTCGCAATGCTCATATCTGTAGCACGACTGCGCAGTGCTGAATTCTTATCGGTCAGTAGCAAAGCCTGCCAGCCGATGCGTTCTAGCGAGCGAATCAATTCAAGTGTGAAAAGCTCACCGCCACTGAGCTTTTCACTCACACAGAAAGCAAGCAGCTTAGGCATTCCAGAACAACCTTATCGAATGACGCAATTTAGACGGAACGGGCCCAATAATCGGAGCGATGCCGTCCGAGGGGATAACGCTTTGCTTCGCCGACTGTCGTGAGAGTTTACTAATTGCCGTCGACCAAGTTTCGACGTCAAGAGAGTCAACAAGTTCGTCGGCCTGTTCCACCAGACCGCCCGTAGAGTAGGCAAGCACTGTCGTTCGGTACGCCTTGGCCAATGATGCTGCAGCCGATTGACTCGAAAGACTGTACGGTAACGCCACACAGTCACTTACTGCAGTCACTGCCGCCAGATCCTTGAGGTCATGGTAGCCCTCCAGCCACAGGACGTCCGCAGCCGAGAATGAATGCTCATGCAGAATGGCATCTGCACCGCCAGCATCGGGTCCCATAACGACCAGCCTTACGCCGGCAGTCTGACAGGCTTCTATAAGCAGACCAATGTTCTTATCTGCTCGGATCTGCCCAATGGACGCGACTGTAAAACCATTATCGCCGATAATATCGGCCCATCTTCTTAAAGTTGGTGCATCGATAGGCGGCGTGAACATTTCAAGCGGAATACTGATGTTCGCAACGTTGGAAGCAGACAACTTCGCGGCATCACTCGTATTGTAAACAACGACCAGGCTAGCAACGCGGGTCGCCCACGAGATCGCCTTTGATTCAAAACGATTATCACTTCGACTAAACAGGTTATGGGGGCTAAAAAACGCACTCCTTCTACTGAGTCTAAGTACGACAAGCATCAGAAGAGTCAGCGGCGCCTTGAAAGTGCCCTGCACCCGAACAATTCCCCGGGTTTTAGCAGCGATATGTGGGAGGGTTCGCAAGATGAAAGATAGTGCGATTCTTAATGATCGCAGTCGCTTTCCACGAAACCAGCTAAAGCAAAAGCAATAATCGATGCCATCCTGCTCTATTTCGCAGTCATTGGCAGTGTGTATCACTACAGGAGTGCCACTCGCAGCCAGCTGCTGGGCAACGGCCAAAGCATGCTGGAACACGCCGCCTCGACCGCCGACCTCAAGAACATGAACAGAACGACGAGCGCGGCTTTCAGGCGGACCCGGCAATCGCCCGCTAGCATTCTCAAGCAGTCGACCGAGACGAGGGAAACGCGCCGTCATCAGCCGGTAATCCAATTTTTCATTGAAAGGCGGAACACTTCGGAGTCGAACTTCCAAGCTCTAGACCGACAGGCCTCCGGATCGATTCGTTCTGCTGCGGAAATGGCCGCGCGCAGATCGGAATCACCAAAGGATTCCAGTAGCACCCCTGTTTCTCCGTCGACGATCGTTTCAGCTGCTCCGCCCACTCGCGAGGCTATTACTGGGGTTCCTGTGGCCATAGCCTCTACAGGCATGATTCCGAAATCCTCCACCGGCGGAAAAATATACACCTGACACCTGCGATACAGCTCCCGTAGCAGATGGTGAGAGGGGCTTTGGACAAAAGTGACTAGGCCTGGGTGATTCGCCGCATAGGCCTCCAAGTCCGTCCGAAGCGGGCCATCGCCGGCCAGTACTACTTTGATACCTGCTGCGACTCCAGCACGGATGGCGAGGTCGAGACGCTTGTAAGGGATAAAACGAGAAGCACCTAGAACAAAGGACTCCGGCAACTCATCGAGAATTTGTTGCTCATGGCCTGTTAGGTTCGGCTCTTCGCGGTTGTCAAAAGCCGCAACATTAACCGGCGGATAGATAACTCGACTTTCTCGCTCCCACGTGCGCTCAATCCGTTCTTGAACAAACCGGCTGATCGAAGCGATTTCAGCCGGTTCTGATGCCCTCGTCCGATCCAGTTTCCGGAGCGGCTTAGCCGCAATCCGCACAGGAAGCGACCGACCGCGTTCGTCGATTTCTGGTGTCCAAATATAGCGAGCAGTGGTGTACGCGTATACAAACTTCTTGGCGTCGGCCGCCGGACCCCTGAAACGCGCGTGGTGAGCGAACAGGTGGGAACTACAAAGGATCCAGTCTGCATCGCTATGGCCGAGGTTGCGCCAGGTGGCAGGCATTAACGGGAGCGCCAGGCTCTTCTTTCTGCGCAGCGGAGTCTTCGCCAACCAGGTTTCACGCACTCTATCGTGGTGGAATCTTTCAGGTGCGTCGTTCCACAGGCAATGGATAGGCGCATCTGGGAAAAGCCCTGCCAGTTCCTCGACAACTTTTTCGGCCCCACCGTGCGGCTCAAGCCATTCGTGAACGATGACGCCGGTCACGCGTTGTTCCCCTCAGCCAACGTGCGCTCCATCCGTAACCGCTCCACTTTCATGTCGTTCTGAACCATGCGGGCAACTATTTCGTCGAAGTGGACCGTCGGGCTCCATCCAAGCTGCGTGCGGGCCTTAGCCGGATCTCCACGCATTTCCGATGCGTCCGTAGGACGTACAAATTGTTCGTCCACTTCAACCCAATTCTCCCAGTCCTGCACTCCAGCAACTTCAAAAGCACGAGAGACGAAATCACGGACGGAGTGTGAAACTCCCGTCGCAATTACAAAGTCATCGGGTTCTTTGTGCATTACAATCTTGACCATCGCGTCCACGTAGTCCGGTGCCCAACCCCAGTCCCTACGAGCGTCCAGATTACCCAATCTGAGGCGTTCTCCGACCCCTAGGGCAATCCGGGCTACCTGGGAAGTAATCTTCCTGGTTACGAACTGCGGAGGCCGCTTCGGAGATTCGTGGTTATACAAGATTGCAGACGATGCAAACAGGCCTCTCGCCCGATATACCTGGACCAAATGGTGGGCAAAAGCCTTTGAAGCACCGTACGGGGAAAGAGGATGAATTGGTGTGGATTCAGTCTGTGGGACCTCTTCGGCGTTGCCAAAAATCTCAGCACTGGAAGCCTGAATGAATCGAAGATCGCTTCCCGTCTCTTGTTGGAAGAGCCAGGCGGCCTCAAGCAGCGACGAAACTGCAACCGAGTTAACTGAAATCGTTCCTGCAGGATCTTCCCAAGACTTCGCTACAGAACTGATTCCGGCAAGATTGAAGACGACATCCGGTCTTATGCTCTCAATCAGCGAGAAACACGACTGACGATCGTTCAGATCCACTGCGTGTAGTCGTATGTTGGCGTTGCTGTTGGACACAAATGATCGGCTCGAGCTCACAACGCCATGAACTTCCCAGTTTTCTTCGGCCAAGCGCTGGGTCAGATACTGTCCGTCTTGGCCGCTAGCACCGGTTACGAGCGCAACCCCCGGTTCAGCGGGCAATAGCGGCTTGTTCGCGAAGGTCATTTTCAACCATCATCTGCACTAGCTCTTCAAAATTGACCCTCGGCTTCCACCCAAGAACGGCCTTGGCCTTAGCAGGATCGCCGATCAGCAGGTCGACTTCCGCAGGCCGCATAAACCGCGGATCCTGCTTGACCAGCGGGGTCCAGTCACTTATACCCACGGCCTCAAAGGCGACAGCAAGCAGCTCGCGAATGGAGTGCGTCTCTCCAGTAGCGATGACATAGTCGTCGGCGGCCGGCTGCTGCAACATACGCCACATAGCTTCTACATAGTCGCCAGCAAAGCCCCAGTCCCTTTTGGCGTCCAGGTTCCCAAGAACAAGCTCGTTCTGCATCCCGAGCTTGATTCTGGCCACAGCCTGCGTGACCTTCCGTGTGACGAACTCGGGTCCGCGTCGGGGAGACTCGTGGTTGAAAAGAATCCCGCTGGAGGCGTGCATCCCGTACGACTCACGGTAGTTGATCGTCATATAGTGACCGAACACTTTTGCCACGCCATATGGCGACCGAGGCCACAGCAATGTCGATTCGCTCTGAGGTACTTCCTGAACTTTTCCAAACATTTCAGAAGAAGAAGCCTGATAAAAACGAACGCTACCCGGCTCCGACCCTGCATATTGGCGAGTCGCTTCAAGCATATTGAGGACGCCCTTACCGGTTACATCGGACGTAAGGGACGCGTTTTCCCAAGAGTATGCGACGTATGAAATCGCTCCAAGGTTGTAGATCTCGTCGGGCTGAGCTGCAGCTAACACTCGAGTGAGTCCGGCGACATCAGACAGGTCCCCGGCGATGAGCTTTACGTCAGGGACGGTAGCCTGCACCAAATCCAGCTTCGGGTTGTTCTGCCCACGAATGAGACCGAATACCTCGTAGCCTTTTTCGAGCAGCAGTTCGGCAAGGTAGAGGCCGTCCTGTCCCGTAATTCCAGTGATAAGTGCTCTAGGCACACTGCCCCCTTGTTTCTAAAAATCTGCATGCGGAGAGTTTGTCAGGTTCCCATGTCCAGCCATGAACACACTCGTTATGCGGTTACAGCCATGAGACATCGCTGACTCTTGGGGCAAGCGTAGCCGCATAACCGTGCGATGCCTAAACTGTTGCGGTGCTCAAGAACTCTCACGGCCACCTGTCCGTCAGCCGGCTCGACACCAGATGCTTAGGGCGAGCAAGTTAGTCATCAATCAGACCAGGGGGCTGTCTTTAGCTATGATCTCAGTCGGGGGGCAAGCCGCTCTCGGGGTCCGGCACGGATGGAGATCGAAATGGGGGGCAGTCCGAGTTGGCGTGTGCGCTACTCGCGACGGTTGGCGCTTGTAGATGCCTTCGTCATAGCATGGGCAGTATCTGGGGCGTATGTAGTTCGTTTCGGTCTGGACAGCCAATCTGTTGTCCAAAGCATTGACACAGCATATGTTTTGATATCGCTAGCGCTTGCAGTCACTTGGTGGGTGATGCTTTCGGCATGGAGTAGTCGAAGCAGTCGCGTGCTTGGCTCTGGGGCTGACGAATATAAGCAAGTAGCGGCCGCTTCCCTCTGGTTGTTTGGATTCATCGCAATCGTTTCGTATGTCCTACGCATTGATACGGCTCGGGGCTACGTAGGTGTGGCCCTGCCAGTGGGACTATGCGGACTTCTTGCTGGCCGCTGGCTTCTTCGGCAGCATTTGACCATGGACCGCAATCGCGGATTAAGTATGTCCAACGTCTTGTTGGTGGGTGGCCCCAGCGCGGTCGCTCATCTTGCGAACTCACTCACAGCATCAAAGCACGCTGGCTACGTCCCCATCGCTGCTTATACGCCTGGTCAACAGCCCGGTTTACCTACAGAACGAGTGGAAGGGCTGCCAGTGCTCGGCCATGAACCAAGCACTGCTTCGATCATGCGAGCGATCGAAACTTGCCGGGCAGATGCTGTGGCGGTCTCGGCTGGCGTACAACTCCATCCTCAGACATTGCGGCACCTCGGATGGGAGCTTGCAGCTCAAAATGTGGGCCTGATTATGGCACCTGCGCTAACTGACGTGGCCGGTCCCCGAATTCACACCCAGCAGGTCGCAGGTCTACCTCTTATACATGTGACGACGCCCACCTTGGAGGGAGGGCAGCGGGTCGCAAAACGACTCTTCGACATTGTGGTGTCAGGAATGCTCATTATTACTGCCTTTCCGCTGATGCTGGTAGTAGCAACATTAGTCAAACTAGATTCAGCCGGGCCGGTCCTGTTCAGACAGGAAAGAGTGGGCATGGAAGGCAGACATTTTAGGATGTTGAAGTTCCGTTCGATGCGACCCGACGCGGAAGAGCGACTCGCTGATCTTTTAGGACAGAATGAAGGGGGCGGCGTCCTTTTCAAAATCAAGGATGACCCTCGTGTAACGCGAATCGGCCGGATTTTGCGTAAATTCAGTTTGGACGAATTACCCCAACTGTTCAATATTTTCTCCGGGTCCATGAGTCTTGTGGGACCGAGACCGCCCCTGCCCAGGGAAGTCGAAGCATATGAGCAGGACGTCAGGCGAAGACTACTCGTCAAGCCGGGGCTCACGGGGCTCTGGCAGGTGAGCGGGCGGTCCAACTTGTCGTGGCAGGACTCTGTACGCCTGGACTTGTACTACGTGGAGAACTGGTCATTGGCTGGCGATCTGATCATCATCCTCCGAACCGTCCGCGCTGTATTTCGCAGCACAGGCGCCTACTAGACGTCCCATGGACAGCCACCTGGGGAAGGAAAATAAATGCGCATTTCAGTAATAGGTTGCGGATATCTGGGCGCCGTCCATGCCGCTTGCATGGCCAAGCTCGGCCATGATGTCGTGGGCATCGATGTAGACGAGATGAAGATAGCCGAACTGTCGGCAGCTAGAGCGCCGTTCTACGAACCGGGTCTCGAAGAACTCCTCATGGAAGTGCAAAAGACTGGTCGCCTCAAATTTACGACCGACATGGGCGCAGTTGCCGAGAGCGAAATTCACTTCATTTGCGTTGGAACGCCGCAGAAAAAAGGTGAAAACGCAGCTGATATGACCTATGTCGACGCTGCCGTAACGGCCATGCTGCCGCATCTCCAACCACACAGCGTTGTTGTCGGCAAGTCGACCGTTCCTGTTGGCACCGCGGGGCGCCTCTCAGACCTAGTAGCCCAGCAGCAGTCTTCGGCTCATTTGGTATGGAATCCCGAATTCCTGCGCGAGGGCCACGCCGTCGCGGATACTCTGCAACCTGACCGGTTCGTATACGGCGTTTTTGATGGTTCCGAGGACCATCCTGCTGTTGCTCTTCTCGACGCCGTGTACAGCAAGCCAATTTCGGCAGGGACGCCTCGACTGGTAACAGACCTACCAACGGCCGAGTTGGTTAAAGTTGCAGCCAACTCCTTCTTAGCCACCAAGATCTCTTTCATAAATGCTATGGCGGAACTCTGCGAGGCTGCCGGCGCAGACGTTACCCGCCTTGCCGACGCCATAGGCATGGACGACCGTATCGGCCGAAAGTTCCTTAACGCAGGCATTGGTTTCGGCGGCGGATGTTTGCCTAAGGACATCAGGGCCTTCATGGCCCGAGCGGGGGAGCTTGGCGCTGACCAAGCCCTAACTTTCCTGCGCGAAGTGGACGCCATTAATATGCGACGCCGATCACGCGTGGTTGAGCTGACACGTGAATTATGCGACGGCTCCCTGCTCGGCCGACGCATCACCGTTCTCGGTGCCGCTTTCAAGCCCGAAAGCGACGACGTGCGCGATTCCCCAGCCCTAAGCATCGCGGCTCAGCTTCAGTTGCAGGGTGCTGTAGTGACGGTGACCGATCCTAAGGCACTGGCCAATGCAGCGAGACGCTTTCCCGAACTGCATTACGAGAGGCAATTGGATGCAGCCATATCAGGCGCTGATGCGTTGCTCCTGCTCACAGAGTGGAATGAGTACCGCGAACTAGACCCGCACGACGTTGGTTCTGTGATGGTATCCCAAAGGATTCTTGACGGCCGGAACGTCCTCGATCCAGAAAAGTGGCGGGCAGCAGGTTGGACTTTCAGAGGACTCGGGCGGGCCTGAGAGTGTCGTCGTCTCAGCGTCAAACGGCCGAGAGAGCCAAAGCACAAGGGACAGGCGCACGGACTCTCACAACTGGTCGCGTTTTCTTAGTAGGCACATTGGTGGCGCTGCTTACTGTCGTGGCTCTGGCCTCCGCAGCATGGGTTGGTTTCACCGCTTCGACGATTAGTCGCGAGCTGAATGCGGCCAACGCGATCGTTCCTGACCTTCGGAGTAACCTCGTCAAGGGAAACTCTGCAGCGGCGCAGAGCGCCGCAGAAGAGCTCATGCAGCACACGGCAAAAGCACGCGGCGCCGCGTCTGACCCTTTGTGGATCATGGCAGGAGCTATACCTGGTATCGGAGTCAACTTTGAGGCAACGGCCGAAATCGCGACATCAGCAGACGATATCGCTCGTCTCGGAGCAGCGCCCTTGGTGGGCGTTTTCAGCACCATCGACTGGAAATCACTGAAGACCAATGGTGAAGGCCTCGACCTGAAACCTCTGGCCGCCGCTCACCCAAAGTTGGCATCAGCAGCCCAAGCCGTTCGACAGTCCTCGGATCGTTTAAACGCCATCGATGCGAACAAACTCATGCCGCAGATCGCGTCCCCGCTAGCCGGCGCGCGAGAAGAACTAGATTCTTTGCGTGATGGCCTCGACTCAGCATCCGACGTGGCCAAGATTCTCCCAACGATGATGGGCGACGAAACCCCACGCAGCTACCTTTTGCTGATTCAGAATAATGCCGAACTAAGGGCTACCGGTGGAATACCTGGTGCGCTCGCGGTGTTGAGAGTCCACCAAGGCAAGCTATCCTTGGGCGCCCAATCAAGCGCATCAGCGATGGGAATATTCAATCCTCGCGTAGACGTCGACCCCGAGCAGCAGGCAATTTTTTCGACCCGTTTGGGCAAGTTCATGCAGGATGTGAACCTAACTCCGGACTTCCCTACAGCAGCTAAAACGGCAAAATCGATGTGGGAAATGAGATCCGGTCAGAAAGTCGACGGCGTCCTCTCTGTTGATCCTGTAGCGCTCGGATACATGCTAGAGGCTACGGGACCTATTCAACTCACTGATCAGCCCGTGCAAGATCTGAGCGATGGAGCATTGCCTCTAGAGCTGACCGCCAAGAACATCGTCCCGACCCTGCTTTCGGACGTGTACGCGAAAATTAATGAACCCGAGTTACAGGATGCTTACTTTGCTGGGGTGGCGGAGAAAGTATTTGCGAAGCTGTCGACCGGAAGCGGCGACACCGCAAAACTCATCGACGGTCTCACGCGAAGCGCCGAGGAACACAGATTACAAGTGTGGTCAGCCGATGCCGACGACCAGGCAGTAATCTCCAAGTACCCACTGGGCGGCTCTGTAACCGGAGGAGCCATTAGCCCCGCGCAATTTGGCGTCTATTTCAATGACGGCACTGGGGCAAAAATGGATTACCACGTGAAGCGGACTGTGCAACTGTTTACGCAGTGTCCGGCGGACGGCTACACAGAAGTCAAGGTCCGGGTCACCAGCACAAACACGGCTCCAAAGGACGCGGCTACGTCCTTGCCTACTTATGTGACCGGCGGGGGCATCTTTGGTGTACCCGCAGGAATAGTCCAGACGAATGTCACTGCTTACGGCCCGGTGCAGTCAAATATCGAGTCGGCATTGGTGGGCCAGCAGAAAACCGGTTTCGCGTCCAACCGGCACGCTAGTCGACCCGTAGGATCGCTTACGGTCCGCCTCGCCCCTGGGGAGAGCAAAACCGTCGAGTTTACCTTCGGCAAGATCGTCCAGAGCACGGCACCGAAGCTTTCCGTGACGCCCACCGTGCAGGCGCAAAAAGACGTGATTTTGGCGCCCCAAGCGGCTGAATGCGCTCCAGCGGCGTAGCCAGTTCATTAACAGTATGTAAAGTGTTTGGATTCACTTTGGAGCCACCGCAGTTGGGGTGCTAATCTCTCCTTGGGTTAAACCACGAGATTCGCCCCACGGTCACATGGGGATGGGGAATCTCCACAATATGTGACATCCGTGTTGAAAAGGTCTCAGGGGGGACAAATGAAGAAGTCTATTGCTGCGCTCGCGCTTGCAGGAACCATCGCACTCGCCGGCACCGCGCCGGCCTTTGCCACTACCAACAATTACCCGGCTCCCGGCACGGGCACCGGAACCGTCACTGACGGAACCGTCACTCCGGGTCAGGTATTCACCTTCTCGGGGACGGGATTCCTGGCTGGCGAAACCATCACCATCACCGTTACGCTCACCGTTGCTCCGCAGGCACTGGGTGGCGGCTTCTCAGGCGGTGCCGCAATGTCGGTTCCGTCCAAGATCACTGTGTTGGCTGCTCCGCAGACCTTCACTACGACTGCAGCTGCTGACGGATCCTTCGCGTTCCCGCTGAGCCTCAGCGAACCAGGCACCTACACCCTGACCGCCGTGGGCAACACGTCCGGTCACAAGGTCACTCAGAGCGTCACCGTTGTAGAGGCTGCCGGTACGGGCACCGGCCTTTCCAACACCGGCGGTAACGGTGCAGGCCTGGCCAACACCGGTGCAGGCCTGGCCAACACCGGTGCAGACTCCAGCCTCGTGCTGTGGTCGCTCGTCGGTGCGGGCGCACTCGCCGCCGGCGCTGCTTCGGTGGTCGTCGTTCGCCGTCGGGCTAACGCTGAAGCATCTGCCTAAGCACTAAGCTCTGCACTTGAATAGGCGGGCTGGTTCTGGAATTCCGGAACTAGCCCGCCTCTTTGCTTTAGGGAATCGTGTATGCAAACAGGGAAGCCCCGACAGTCGTCGGGGCTTCCCTGTTTCGCGGTTTTTAAGGGCGCCTATCCGTTGAATTCTTTCATCCACGCCTTCAAGTCTTCGCCGAACTCGGCACGCTCCGTAGCTAGCGTGATGACAGCTTTCAAATAGCTCAGCTTGTCCCCGGTGTCGTAGCGACGGCCACGGAAGACGACGCCATACACGCCGCCGCCCTCTCCGGCGTCTTCAGCAAGCGTCTGCAGTGCATCGGTCAGCTGGATCTCGCCGCCTCGGCCGGGCTCGGTTTCCTCGAGAACATCGAAAACGGCAGGGTGAAGAACATAACGGCCGATGACGGCCAAGTTGGACGGTGCCTCGTCCAGCGACGGCTTCTCCACTAGGCTGTTCACGCGGACGTAGTCCTCGCCATCAACCACCGAGATGGCCGCACAGCCGTATGCGCTAATCTGAGACGGGTCCACCTCGATCAGGGCAATCACTGATCCGCCCGTCTTGGCCTGGACCTCGATCATCGTGGTCAGGAGCTCGTCTCGCTCGTCGATGAGGTCATCGCCGAGCAGCACTGCAAACGGCTCGTCACCGACGTGCTGACGGCCGCACAGAACCGCATGGCCCAAACCCTTGGGCTCGCCCTGGCGCACGTAGTGGATTGGTCCCAGACCAGAAGCATGCTGGACCGCGTCGAGACGAACCTGGTCGCCTTTCAGCTCCAGAGTGCGCTCCAGAGCGGGAGCCCGGTCGAAGTGATCCTCCAAGGCCCGCTTGTTGCGGCCGGTGATCATGAGCACGTCTTTCAGGCCAGCGCCGACGGCCTCCTCAACGACGTACTGAATGGCCGGCGCATCAACCACCGGCAACATTTCCTTCGGCATCGCCTTCGTGGCGGGCAGGAAGCGCGTCCCCAGGCCGGCTGCCGGAATAAGTGCCTTACGAACTGATTTCCCCAATGTCATGGGACGAACTTTACAAATTGACTTGCAAAAAGTGAAATTCTGGACCCTGAATTCGGGGTCGGACAGCGACTCGCGTAGCTTTTCCGTATGGGGAAATGGAGCCGAGCCGATGCCGCAGCACCTGCACGAGCGCTGTTGGCACTCTACGTGGGTGCCCTTGCTTTTGTAGCCTTCTGGCCGACGCCCGTCGACCGTCCTGTGGCCGGGCGCCTGCAGACGGCATTGTTTGCCCTCCACCGCTCAGGGCTTCCCGAGCTGGTCAACTACAACTTCGTGGAGTTCTCGTCCAACATCCTGCTGTTTGCGCCCATTGGGGTGCTCGCCGCTTTGGCTTTCCCGGCATTCCATCGTGGACGGATCGTGCTGAGCGCGTTCCTGGCTTCCTGCTGCATGGAACTCGGCCAGAAGCTGTTTTTGCACGACCGGTTTCCGAGCGCCATGGACATCGTGGCGAATACTGCCGGGGCGATGCTTGGGGTTTGGGTGTTGGGGGTTGTGGAGGAGTGGGTGCGAGCCGGTGGTTTCGACAAGCTCAACCAGCGGCGCCCTTGATTTCGACAGGCTCAATCAGCGGATCCTGCTCAATCAGCCCTTGAACTTGGGCTCGCGCTTTTCCTGGAACGCCTTGAACCCTTCCGCGTAGTCTTCCGTCTTGCACAGCCGCGCTTGCTCGGCGTTCTCCTCTTGCATCGACGCCCATAAGCCCAGTCGGTGGTCGCGGATATGTGCCACCAGCTCCTTGCTGGCCTTGAATGCACCTGTCGCGCCGTTTGCAACCTTGGCCACGATCGCACGGGTTGAATCGAGCAGCTCGTCCGCCGGCAGGGCCCGGCTGAACATGCCCTGGGCCACGGCTTCGGTGCCGGAGATCAGCTCCGCGGTGTAGATCAGGTCCAGCGTGCGGTGCATTCCCAGCCGCTCTGTGAAGTACCAGTGGCCGCCCGAGTCCAGCGTGGCTCCCAGCTTGGCGAACGGCGAGCCGAACTTCGCGTTCTCCGCCACGTACACCACGTCCGTCGCCAGCAGGAGCCCCAGCCCCACGCCGAGGCAAGCGCCCTGGGCGGCCGCGAACGTGGGTGCCGGGAACGAGCTCATCTTCTGCAGCAGCGGCTGCACCAGCCCGCCCAGGTACGCCTCGGCGTCGTCACTCTCCGGCGTGACGCCGGCGATGTCCCGGCCCGCGCAGAAGGCGCGTCCCTCTCCCCTGAGCAGCAGCGCCCGCACCTCACCGCGGGAGGCGGCGGCAGCGGCGTCGTCGTACGCCTGGGACAGTTCCGCCAGCGCCTCCTCATCCAGCGAGTTCAGCTTCTGCGGGGCGTTCAGGACCACTTCGGCGACGCCGTCGGCAATGGAAAGGGAAATCATGGCTGCTCCTTTGAGACCGGGAAGGGCGGGACGGAATACTACACGTCGAAGTCGACTGTGACTTCCTTGCTCGTGGGGTGGGACTGGCACGTTAGGACGTAGCCCTTGTCCAGCTCGTCCTGCTCCAGCGCGTAGTTTTCGTCCATGGTCACGGTGCCGGTGACCACCTTGGCGCGGCAGGTGCCGCACACTCCCCCGGCGCACGCGAACGGCACGTCCGGGCGGACCCGCAGTGCGGCGTTGAGGATGGACTCGCGGGCGTGCGTGGGGCTGGCCACGTCGCCCTGCAGGCCGTCCAGCTTGAACGTGATCTTGTACGTCTCCTGGGACTCGTCCTCGATGACGGGACGGCCCGCGTTGCCCTCCGGCCGGTCCGGCTTGCCGGAAGTGAACAGCTCGAACCGGATGTGCTCCGGCTTCACGCCGCGCTCGGCCAGGGTGTCCCGGCACAGCTGCACCAGTTCAAACGGCCCGCACAGGAACCACTCGTCCACATCGTCCGCGTGGATGGCGGTGCCCAGCAGTGCCTGCAGCTTCTCGGCGTCGATCCGGCCGCTCAGCAGCGGCGCGATCCGCTGCTCGCGGGACAGCACGTGGTGCAGCGCCAGGCGCTGCGGGTACTTGTCCTTCAGGTCCGCCAGCTCCTCCAGGAACATCACGTCCATGGCGGCCTTGTTGGCGTAGATCAGGTCGAACCGGGTGTCCGGGTTGGCGGCCAGCAATGTCCGGGCGATCGCGATCACCGGCGTAATGCCCGAGCCCGCGGCGATGGCCACGAAGCTCCCGGGCTCCCCCGCCAGATCCTCGGGGTGGTTCATGGAGTTCATGACGTTCTGCTCCACGGCCTGCCCGTCCCGGCCGTGCTTGGAAACGAACGCGCCCATCGGGCTCATCACGTCCAGGGTGTCCCCCGCTTTGAGCTCGGCGTTGGCCCACGTGGAGAACAGCCCGCCCAGGTCCTTCTTGATGGCCACCCGGATCTCGCTGCTCCCGTCCGCGAAGCTGCGCGGCTCGGCGCAGATGGAGTAGCTGCGGCGGATCTCCTTCGGCTCGCCGGACTCGTCCGGGAGCGTGGTGCGCAGGGCCACGTACTGGCCCGGCAGGTAGTCGAACTGCCCGGCCAGCCCGGCCGGCACCGTGAAGGTCACCTCGATGGCGTCCTCGGTCAGCCGGCGCACCTCCGCGACGGTGAGGGAATGAAAGGACGGACGACGGCGGCCGGCGGCCTGCGCCGATTCGGCTGCGGTCTGGCGGACAACGGGCATGGGCTTTTCCTTACAGGACTTTGAAGTAGTCGAACGGTTCCCTGCAGTCCTGGCAGACGTACAGCGCCTTGCAGGAGGTGGAACCGAAGCGGGTGAGTTCCTTGGTGTTCAGCGACGAGCACTGCGGGCACTTCACGGCCAGGCTCAGCCGGACCGGGCCGTTGTGGCCGAGGCTTGCTTTTCCGGTGGGGGGTGCGATGCCGTACTCCTTGAGCTTGGCCTTGCCGGACTCGGTCATCCAGTCGGTGGTCCAGGCCGGGGCGAGCACCAGTTCCACGTGCACGCTGGGGTAGCCCTCCTTATGGAAGGCGGCCTTGAGGTCGTCCCGGATGGCGTCCATCGCCGGGCAGCCAGAGTACGTGGGTGTGATGGTGACCTGGACAGCGGGCACCGGCCCGCCGTCGTCGAACAGTTGGACGCTGCGCAGGATGCCGAGGTCCTCGATGGTGAGCACCGGGATCTCCGGATCACACACGGTGGCGGCGACGGCCCAGGCCTTCTGCTCGGCGGTGGTCTCCCCCGTCCGGGTCTCGAAGTCCGAGATGTACACGGCAGTCACCAGCTTGCTCCGGGATGCTCGCGGGCCAGCACCTGCATCTCGGCGAGGATGTAGCCCAGGTGTTCCGAGTGCTGGCCGCGGCGTCCGCCGCCCGGCGCTGCAGGGACGTCCGGGACCTCGAGCTCCGCTTCTTTCAGGACCTGGCCGATGAGGCGGTCAAAGTCAGCCCTCAGGCTGGAAGGCTCGACGCCGGCGCCGGCCTCCGTCAGGCGGGTGGTCAGCTCGTCGTCCACGAAGAGCTCCCCCACGTACGGCCAGATGAGCTTGAAGCCGTTGATCGTGCGGCGACGGGATTCGTCCGTGCCGCCGGCCAGGCGGAGAACCCACTGGGTGCTGTGGTCACGGTGGTAGTCCACTTCCTTCACGGCCTTGGCGGCGATGGCGGCCAGCGTGGCGTCCGTGGATTCGGTGAGCCGGCGGTAGAGCTCGAACTGGTAGTAGCTCACCACGAACTGCCGGGCGATGGTGACGGCGAAGTCCCCGTTGGGCTGCTCGAACAGGTGCGCGGAGCGGAACTCGTGCTCGCGGCGGAAGTAGGCGAGGTCGTCCTCGGTCTTGTCGTCGAGGCCGGCGGCGTAGCTGAGGAAGCTCCGGGCGTGGCCCAGCTGGTCCAGGGCGATGTTTCCCAGGGCCACGTCCTCCTCCAGCTCCGGGGCGCGGGAGATCCAGTGGCCCAGGCGCTGGGCAAGGATCAGGGCGTCGTCGCCCAGTCGGAGCGCGTACTCGGCCACGTCCGCGGTGGGTTTGGCCAGGCCGGTGCGGACCTCGAGCGCGATGTCCTCCGGGCGCAGCGCGTTGCCCGGGGTGATGCGGGTGGCGCTGGCGCTTCCATCGCCTGAGGCACCGGCACCGGCGACGCCGACGGAGATGTCGCCGTGGCCTGTTGTTTCTTGTGTCTCGGGAGCCGTCACAGGTGCTTCACTCCCTCGCTCTTGGTGTAGTACGTGGCGTGCCGGTAGTCCTTGCCCTGCGGCGACTCGAAGAACGAGCCCTTGGCGTCCGGGTCACTGGAGGCGATGGCGTCCGCCGGAACCACCCAGATGGACACGCCCTCGTTGCGACGGGTGTAGAGGTCGCGCGCGTTGCGGAGGGCCATGGCGGCATCCGGCGCGTGCAGGCTGCCCGCGTGCACGTGAGAGAGCCCGCGGCTGGACCGGACGAAGACCTCCCAGAGGCCCCAGGCGCTCCTGTCATGGTGATCTTCGGGTGCGGGCGCCGGGCTGGCCTTGGGCGCTTCGCGCTTGATCTCTGCGGCCGCGCTTGCCGGCTCTTCCGGGTTGCCGTGGGGGCTCATGCTGCGTATTCCTTCTGCTTGTTAACCTGTTTCATCGCATAAGCGGCGGCTGCCTCGCGGACCCAGGCGCCGTCGTCGTGCGCCTGCCGGCGGCGCTCAAGCCGCTGCGAGTTGCAGGGGCCGCGTCCGGCCAGGACTTCCTTGAATTCGTTCCAGTCAAGCGGGCCGTGTTCCCACTTCTTCGTCTCTTCGTTGAAGCGGACTTCGCTGTCCGGGAGGGTGAGGCCCAGGACCCTGACCTGCTCCACCATCATGCCGACGAAGCGGCTGCGGAGCTCATCGTTGCTGAAACGCTTGATGTTCCAGGCCATGGACTGCTTGGAGTTAGGGGAATCGTCGTCCGGGGGGCCGAACATCATCAGCGCCGGGGCGTACCAGCGGTTCACGGCGTCCTGGGCCATCTGCTTCTGCGCGGGCGTGCCGTTGGAGAGTTCCAGCAGGATCTCGAAGCCCTGGCGCTGGTGGAAGGACTCTTCCTTGCAGATGCGCACCATGGCACGGCCGTAGGGGCCGTACGAGGCGCGGCACAGCGGCACCTGGTTGCAGATCGCGGCGCCGTCCACCAGCCAGCCAATGGCACCCATGTCCGCCCAGGTAAGGGCCGGGTAGTTGAAGATCGAGGAGTAGCGGGCCTTGCCGGCGATGAGGTCGTCCATCATCTGGTCCCGTGACTGGCCCAGCGTCTCCGCGGCCGAGTACAGGTACAGCCCATGGCCGGCCTCGTCCTGGACCTTGGCCATGAGGATGGCCTTGCGCTTCAGGCTCGGGGCCCGGCTGATCCAGTTGGCCTCCGGCTGCATGCCAATGATCTCCGAGTGCGCGTGCTGGGAGATCTGGCGCAGGAGGGTCTTGCGGTAGGCGGCCGGCATCCAGTCCTTGGGCTCAATACGGGAGTCGTCAGCCATGACGCGATCAAAATACGCCTGGCCGTCGGCCTCCAGCTGGTCCTGGCTTGTCGCTTCCCGGGGGGCTGCCGGCTGGTCAGGCACTGACTGCAGATTCTGCGCTGCCATGGTTGCTCCTATGCATTCACGTCCGTACTGGATCTCTGTCCGTACCGGAAAGATTATTTACCGACCGTTCGTTCAGGATATGCGGAAGCGGCGAAGTGCGTCAAGCAAACTGCCAAGTGCAAGGGACCCAGCTATGGGGCGGTATTGCGTGCAGACCGGGACAATTCAGGGGGCGCGGCCGGCGACGGTAGCATAGGGTGCGCCCGAGGCAGGGTGCCAGCCCCGAAAGGTACATGTGACGTCCGTCGATTCCCCCGCACCAACCAGACGTCTCCGCCCAAGGGCTGAGGCCTCGAAGTCGAAGACGTCGTTCCGGCCGGAAATTCAGGGACTTCGCTCTTTGGCAGTGCTGATGGTGGTCGCTTACCACGTGTGGTTTGGCAGGGTTTCCGGGGGCGTAGACGTGTTCCTTATGATCTCGGCATTCTTGATGACGCTGCAGTTCACAAACAAGTTCGACCGAAAAACGCCCATAGATCTCCTCCGCCACTGGCTACACCTGTTCAGGCGACTTCTTCCCGCGTCAGCCGTCGTCATCGCCGCAACCCTGCTGGCAACGTTCCTTTTCGTCCCGAAGACCCGTTGGACGGCCATCATCGACCAGGGCTGGGCTTCCCTGCTGTACTGCCAAAACTTTCTGCTGAAGGCTCAGGCTGTTGACTACTATGCCGCGGACCACAGCCAGGCTAGCCCGTTTCAGCACTTCTGGTCGCTTTCCATCCAGGGCCAGATCTTCATCTTGTGGCCGCTCATTTTCGTCGCCGCAGCCATCCTCGCCAAGGCCTTCAGACTCCGGTACCGCGGACTGCTGCTGTACATCTTCGGCGCCGTGTTCGCGGTGTCCCTGACCTTTTCGGTCTACTACACGGCAACCAACCAAGCACAGGCCTACTTCGACACGGGGGCGCGGCTGTGGGAGTTCGCACTGGGCTCCCTCGTGGCGCTGGTGCTGCCCACCCTCAACCTGTCACGCCCCATCCGGGTATGGCTGGGCTGGACGGGTGTGGCCGCAATGCTCGCCTGCGGCCTCGTGCTCAACGTTGAAACGGCCTTTCCGGGCTTCATTGCTCTGTGGCCCATCCTGGCGGCCTCTGCTGTCATCGTCGCGGGGCAGACCGGCAGCCGTTACGGGGTTGACCGGCTCCTGAGCTCCGGCCCACTGGTGAAGCTGGGCGACAACTCATTTGCGCTGTACCTGTGGCACTGGCCGGTCCTGGTCATCTATTTGATTTGGTCAGGCAAGGACCACGCGGGCTGGCTGTCAGGCACAGCAGTCGTGGCAGCATCGTCGTTGCTCGCCGCGCTTACCACGCGGTTCATCGAGAAGCCTTGGCGTCAATGGGCATGGCCGGACGCCAGGCGGCGCCGTGCCATCATCGCCGTGCTGGCTGCCGGGACCATCGCCGTTGTGCCGCTGAGCGGCTGGAAGTACGTGCTTGACCAGGAGAACCGCACCCTTCTACTCGAGGCCGAACGGAATAACCCCGGCTCCAAGGCGCTGGATCCCGGTTTCATTGATAAGGCTGATGCGGACGCCGGGGTCCTGCCCACGGCCGACCGGCTCAGCAAAGACTTCGCCTCACTTGATGGACCGTGCGAGGGTCCTCTGGCCCCCGGCCCCGGGCTTCTTCAGAAGGCCTGCGGGCAAACGAAGGGACCCGAGAAGCCGGCCAAGAAAATCCTGGTGCTCGGCAATTCCCACGCCGAGCAATGGATGGGGGCGCTGGCACCCGTGGCGAAGAAGAACAACTGGCTGCTTTACTACGTTCTGAAAGGCGGCTGCGTGTACGCCCCGCCGGCTTCTGGGCTGGCAGCTGAATGTGAACCATTCAACCGGAAGGTGGACAAATACATCGCTCAAACTAGGCCCGATGCCATCGTGACGGTAGCGACGGCGGCGAGCCCTTCTTCGCCTGCCGAGCGCCTCGCGCCAGGCTTTGAGCAACTGGCGCGACAGTTCACAGCCGACGGCATCGACGTGGTGGGCATCCGTGACAACCCGCGCTTCAAACAGAACATGGCCGAATGTGTCATGTCGAAAGGCGCCAACGACCCGGCATGCAATCCGCCACGGGAATCAGTCCTTCCCGAAACCCCAGCTTTCAGCCCGCTGATAGGAAAAATTGCCGGACTGTCCCTGCTCGACATGACGGACAGGCTGTGCACGGAGACTTCCTGCCCGGCCCAGGTAGGCAACATGTTCGTCTACCTGGACGATAACCACCTCAGTGCAACCTACGCGACAACCATGGCGGATGTTCTTGAAAGCCGCCTCCTCGCCGCGACCGGTTGGCCCGGACGGTAGAACCTTGCTGGACCGCCCGGTGTCGGAGCTGGGGGCTTCGCGTCGAGGTGTGGCCCGGGGTCAGCCCGCCAGATTCTCCAGAACATGAACAGCGGCAGTTGCGCCGTCCTCTTCACGCACGCGCTCTCCTACCTGTGCGGCATAGTGGCGGCAGTCCCCTGCCTTGCCGATGGCGTCAGTAAGCCGGTCCGCGGTGAGTTTCCGGTACGGGATAGGTGCCGGTCCAAGGCCGCGGCGGTGAAGCAGATGCCCCCAGAACGGCTGGTCTCCTATGAAAGGCACCACGATCGACGGGACCCCGGCCCTGGCTGCCGCATGGACCGTCCCCGCCCCGCCGTGGTGGATCGCCGCCGTCGCATGGGGCAGGACATGATCGTGTGCCACTGATTCCCTGACCAGAACGTCCTCATGTGCTGTGGTGGGGATGTCCAGGCCTCCCCACCCGGTAGTGACGAGCACGCGCAGGCTGCATCGGCGAGCTGCCTCGAGGACAATTTCGCCTCGTTCCCTGGCGTCACCGGCCTTCATGGAGCCGAAGCCCGCGTAGACGAACTTCCCGCCGTCGATAAAGTCCTCCAGCTCCGCATCGGCACCGACGGGCGCGGGCTTTCCGTCCCAGTAGCCCGTGAGATGGACAGTAGGAGGCCAGTCGTGGGGCCGGGGCAGCAGCTGGGGACTCACCGGAATCATCGACACCCGTTGTCCTCCCCGCCGGTTCGGTCCCGGAGGCAGTTCTTTAAAGGCCGCGTCCAGCCCGCTCCGGAACATGAGCGCAGCGAGTGGTGCCGCCAGATAGGTGGCACGGTTCAGGGGCCCTAAGTTGACGGGAGTGATGTACGGCGCCGGAAACTCCCGGGTCCGGGACACCGAGGGGACCGTCTCCACAATGACCGACGGGATTCCCACCCTGTTGGCGGCGACCGGCGCACTCAGGATCTTCGGGTGATAAACCACCACATCTGGAGCAAACGTGACGATCTGCTGGACGGCGGCAAACAGCAGCCGGCCCATGGCTGGCCGGATCACCGTCCTGAACGTTCTGGCCGCGGCCCTGGGGGAAACCCCCTGGTCATCGATGAGCTGCGCGAAGTCCATATGCAGGCTGACCGTGTCGATGCCGTCCGTGTTCACGCCGGAGTGGTCCGGAATGCCCAGCCGAACCTGATGCCCCCTGCCTTCGGCGGACCGTGCAAGCGCGACAAAAGGCTCCACGTCACCGCGCGAGCCGGCGGTCAGCAGCAAGATCTTCATTTGGCCGGCCCTCCTTTCCGTCTGGTTCCATTGACGCAGTGCGGGCGGTCCAGAGCAACGGCTGGCCGCCCTTTTCCGTCCCCCGCGGGACGTCAGACCGGCCTTATGCTGGGGGCCATGTCAGGTTCGGGCAGCGGGATTCCCGCCGTGCTTGTACCGCCAGCCGCACTGGCGTTGACCAAGGCCGTGAACAGGTTCCCGGCCGCACACGCCCCGCCCGGGGCTTTGTGCTTCGAACCGAAATGGGACGGTTACCGCCTTACTATTTTCCGGCGTCGTGATGGCACGGCTCTCTGATCCCGCCAGGGCAAGAACCTGACCCGCTATTCTGTTGGCGTGAAGCGCCGCTGTGCTGACTTTGGCCTAGTGAGAGTGCAGTTTTCAGTGCGCGACAGGTGTCGCACACTTGCCTGGTATGTCGGCTTCATTCAGGACGACTTGATTCAGCACCACCCCCACATACCGTTAGCGTTCGCTCGAACCTCTGGTGGGACATCATCTTGCTTTCCACCGTTGCTGCGGTGGGCCAGGCGTGCTGCCCACGATCAGGGCAGTTCTCGAGGAAGTCTTGACGGTCGCCGGCAGGGAACAGCCCTCCCATCACGGGTTCCTGGCCGAGTGCGATGATCGGGACCGGCGTTCTTCGATCCGGAGGGTCAAGTCTGCGGGCTTCCCACGGGATATATAGCTTGGGGACTTTGATTTCGACGCGAACCCGAACATCAGTCAGGCGACCATCCACACCCTCGCGACCGGGACTGGATCCGCAGAGGCCAGCCCTTGTGCCTCATCTGGTATTCCGGGACCGGTACATCCCACCTGCTCATCGGACTCCTACCGTCTCGCCCACACACTGGCCCAACCGGCGGCCAGCTAAGCCACCGCCAGGAAGTTCAATCTATGCTCGTGCCGGCTGGCATGCCGGTGGAAGCCGTTGACAGCTAAAAGGTAACGCGGGTAACCTTGCTCACAATGCTGCAGGTAACTCGCGTTACTTGACGGCAAACGCGGGACACCTCAGACCGAACCCTGGCACTACGTCCAGGATCAACGAAGACCACCGGAGCATTCAATGGCGAAAACCACGCCCCCCCAGAAAGCCGCGGCTGTGCGGCAGCGGGGTGTCACCATGAGTGATGTCGCCCAGCACGCCGGTGTCTCCCGGACGGCGGTCTCGTTCGTGCTGAGCAACCGCGAAAACGCCAGTATTTCTGAGGAAACGCGCACCCGCATCAACGACGCCGTGCAGGCATTGGGTTACCGCCCGAATGCCGGAGCACGCGCACTGGCTTCCCAGCGCAGCGATTGGTATGGACTCGTCACCGAGATCGTGACGGCCCCGTTTGCGGTGGACATCATCAAGGGCGCCCAGGACCAAGCCTGGCTTGACCATCGGTTCCTGCTCATCGCGCCTTCCGACCAGGCCGATGCCGTAGGACCCAACCAAGGCTTGGAAGATGCAGCAATTGAAAAGCTGCTGGAACAACGAGTGGAAGGACTTTTGTACGCGGCAACATTCCACCGCGGCGTACATGTTCCGGAAAGCGCCCACGAGCTGCCCACGGTCCTGATCAACTGTTTCGACGCGGACGGGAAGCTGCCCTCGATCGTCCCGGACGAGCGCGCCGGCGGCCGGGTTGCCGTCGAGCGCTTACTCCAAGCCGGCCACAGCAGGATCGGAGTCATCAATCTCGACCCGCGGATCCCCGCGGCCGTCGGGCGGTTGAAGGGTGCACGCGAAGCACTCGCCGGCGCCGGGCTGGAACTGGATCCGGATTTGGTGGTGTCCGGATATGCGACGGCGGATGGGGGCTACGAGGCAGCCTGCCAAATCCTGGACCGCTATCCGAAAGATCAACGGCCAACTGCCCTGTTCTGCCTCAACGACCGCATGGCGATGGGCGCTTACGACGCCATCAAGGAACGGGGACTGACCATCCCCGGAGACATCGCCGTGATCGGCTTCGACAACCAGGAACTCATCGCGGCCTACCTCAGGCCAAAGCTGACCACGGTTGCGTTGCCATTCGAAAAAATGGGCGCTCTGGGAGTCCAGACGCTCGCCGCTCTTACAGCAGGACAGCCGATCACTGCCGACCAGCAAGTGGTCGACTGTCCGCTGCTAGAACGCTCTTCGGTCTGACCGCGAAATCAAGTTTCGAAGAGCTAACCCTTACCCACCCCTTCACCTTGCTGATGAAGATAGGAAAGAGATACCCATCATGACACAACCCCGATACCTGAGGTCTGCCCGCATTGCAGCGGCCGGACTGGCTGTGGGCGCAATGCTGCTGACCGGCTGCGCTGCCACCGTCAACAAGTCGGGCACAAGCTCCTCGACTTCGGACAACACGAACGCCATGCTCACCATCCCACGGGAAGACATGAGCACCTTCGACCGCAACTTCAATCCCTTTGCGCCCGCGGTGAATCCCATGGTCAACCAGGCGATCTACGAACCCCTGTTGGTCTTCAACCCGGCCAAGGGAGACACGACGCCGTGGCTCGCCACCGAATGGAAGACTGCTGCTGACGGCAAATCCATCACCTTCACCCTGCGCGACGGCGTGAAGTGGTCCGATGGCAAGCCACTCGTGGCCGACGACGTCGCCTACACCTTCGAACTCCAGAAGAAGCTCAAGGGCGGCTACGAGTACCTCGTCGGCGCCACCGCCGAGGGAACCAACAAGGTGACCTTCACCTTCAACAAGCCATGGTCTCCGGCGCTCTACGAAGTGGGCCAGCTACCCATTCTGCCCAAGCACATCTGGTCGGCGATCGCCGACCCGGCGAAGGACGCCAACGCCACGCCCGTGGGAACAGGACCTTACACGGAGGTCGATTCCTTCCAGGCTCAGTCCTACGCACTCAAGAAAAACCCCAACTACTGGCAGCCGGAAAAACAGAAGA
The DNA here is from genome assembly GCF_044054585.1 of Arthrobacter sp. UC242_113. NCBI lineage: Bacteria > Bacillati > Actinomycetota > Actinomycetes > Micrococcales > Micrococcaceae > Arthrobacter > Arthrobacter sp. UC242_113. The sequence continues at coordinate 2,749,164 of NZ_CP171968.1, forward strand.
TTGCTGGCATCAAGATGCTTGCAATGTCCGGCAACGACGCAGCCAATCTGGCCAGCGTCAACGGGGATGTCGACTGGTCCACCCAGTTCATCCCAAACATCGAGAAGACCTTCATCTCCAAAGATAAGGAGCACCGCCACTACTGGTTCCCGCCCACGGGTGCCATGATCAATTGGCAGCTCAACACCACCAAGGCTCCGTTTAACGACCCAAAGGTGCGCAAGGCGCTCAGCATGGCCGTGGACCGCGACCAAGTGACCAAGATCGGGATGAGCGGCTACGCCCAGCCCGCCGACTGCACCGGCCTTTCCGGCAACTACGAGAAGTGGAAGAACCCGGCCGTCAAGGACAACTGCAGCTGGACCAGGCTCAACCTGGACGAAGCCAACAAAGTCTTGGACGAAGCCGGCTACCCCAAGGGGGCCGACGGCAAGCGCACCTTGAAGGATGGAGCGCCTTTCGAGTTCAAGATCTCCGTGGGCGCCAGCTCCTCCGACTGGCTGTCCGTAGCCAACGTGATCTCACAGAACCTCCAAGTAGTGGGAGTCACGGCCAAGGTGGACTCTCCGGACTGGGCCTCCGTGGTGGCCGGATACGAACAGGGCACGTTTGACTCCGGCATTGTCTGGAGCGCCAACGATCCCAGCCCGTTCAAGTACTTCAACAATGCCATGGGCAGCGCCACAGTGAAGCCGGTCGGCACCAAGACGTTCGACAACTACCACCGCTTTGGTGACCCCAAAGCCGATGCGCTCCTGCAGGATTTTGTTGCCGCCGGCGATGAAGCCAAGCAGAAGGACGTCGCGTACAAGCTCCAGGAAGAATACAACGACGCCGCCCCGCTGGTGCCGCTGTTCTCAGGACCTGAATGGGGCGACTACACGGACGTCCACTTCACGGGATGGCCGTCGCAGGACAACCCTTATGCCACACTTTCCGATCGTTCTCCTACCACAGTGCTGATTCTCACCACTTTGGAACCGCGCAAGTAACAGCTGGGCCCCGCAGGCCCAGCAGCCCGGCATGCCCGGCGCCGGCTCACCGCGCCGGGCATGCCGCCCCCTCCCCGTTACCGCAATACCTGAATGGAGGAAACCGTGCGCTTTATCCTGCGCCGCCTGGGTTTCTACCTGATCGCCTTCTTGGCATCCATCACCTTGAACTTCCTGCTGCCGCGCTTCATGCCCGGGGACCCCGTCTCCCGCATGTTCGCCCGTACCCAGGGCAAGATGCAGCCCGAACAGATCGACGCACTGCGTAAGCTGCTCGGTGTGGACGACCGTCCCATCTGGGAGCAGTACATCGACTATCTGCACAACGTGTTCACCGGCCAGATGGGCGTCTCGATTTCCCGTTTCCCCACACCGGTAACGGAGGTCATCGCCGCCCAGATCGGCTGGACCCTCCTGCTCGGCGGCACCGCACTGGTGATTGCCGCCGTCGTAGGTAACTTGCTCGGCATCCTGGCCGCCTGGCGACGCGGCGGAGCGATCGACTCCGCACTGCCGCCAGTGTTGATCTTCATCGGCTCCTTCCCATACTTCTGGCTAGCTATGGGCGCGCTGTACCTGTTCGGAGTGATCCTAGGCTGGTCCCCGCTGCGCCACGCGTTCAGTGACGGTGTGGAGCCCGCGTTTACCTGGGAGTTCATCGGCGACGTCGGTGCGCACCTTGTGTTGCCAGCGTTGACGATCGTGCTGGTCTCCATCGGCGGGTGGATGCTGGGCATGCGGAACACGATGATCGCCACGAACTCCGAGGACTACATCACCATGGCTGAAGCCAAGGGTCTCCGGCCGGGCCGCATCATGTTCCGCTATGCAGCGCGGAACGCCATGCTCCCGTCGGTCACGAGCTTCGGCATGGGGCTGGGCTTTGTGGTGGGTGGGGCGCTGCTCACCGAGGTGGTGTTCGCGTATCCCGGCGTCGGCTACCAACTCCTCAACGCCGTCCAAGGCCTCGACTACCCGCTTATGCAGGGCCTGTTCCTGACCATCACCGCCGCCGTGCTGCTGGCGAACTTCTTGGTGGACATCCTCTACGTCCGCCTCGACCCGCGCGTGCGCAGCAACTGAGGGACCCATCATGACAACCGCAATTCTGAAGCAGCCCACTGAGCCCACTGAGGGCACAGCTGCCCGCAAGCCCAACCGCAGTTTCGTCCACGGACTTATCACCAACAAGAAGGCCCTGGTGGGCATGATCGTGATGCTCGTGTTCATCGCGCTTGCGTTGCTGGCCCCCGTGCTGTTCCCCGGAGATCCGTCGCGGATCACCGCGATGGCCTCGCTGGAACCGTCTCCGGAGCACTGGCTCGGCACCACGGCCAAAGGTCAGGACGTGCTTGCCCTGACTGTCCACGGCTCCCGCAGCTCCCTGTTCGTCGGGTTGACTGTGGGCACCGCATCCACCTTTATCGGCATTTTGGTGGGCCTGGCCTCGGCGTACTTTGGCAAGTTCATTGACGAAGCACTGTCTCTGGTGACCAACGTCTTCCTGCTCCTGCCCGGACTGCCGCTCCTTGTCATCCTGGCCGCGTTCCTGCCGCCGGGCCTGGGCACCGTGATCCTGGTCCTCGTTGTCACCGGTTGGGCTGGGTCGGCACGTGTATTGCGCTCGCAGGCGCTGTCCATTCGCTCAAAGGACTTTGTGTCCGCGGCCGTGGTGTCCGGCGAACGGGCGGGCCGGATCATGTTCCGCGAGATCCTGCCGAACATGGCCTCGATCGTCATGGGTACCCTGCTGGCCTGCGTGATCTACGGCATCGGCGCCCAGGCAGGCCTGGAGTTCCTTGGCCTGGGTGACGTCAGCACCGTCTCCTGGGGCAACAACCTCTTCTGGGCCGGCAACGAGGGCGCCTTGCTGACCGGCAGCTGGTGGGTCTTTGTTCCCTCGGGTGTCTGCATCGCGCTGGTCGCGTTCTCACTGGCCCTCATCAACTACGCCGTGGACGAGGTCACTAATCCGCGGCTGCGGAAGATCAAAACCCCAAAGATTACCGAAAGGAGCGCCGCCAAGTGACGGTCTCCCAAGTTTCCTTCGGCTCCCACGAGCCCGTCCTGGAGGTCAAGAACCTCACCGTCAAGTACATCGGCGACACCCGCTCCACCACCGCCGTCGACCGTGTTTCCTTCAGCATCGGCACCGGTGAGGTGTTCGGGCTGGCGGGCGAGTCCGGCTGTGGGAAGTCCACCATCGCCAACTCGATCATGCGGCTCCTGAAGGATCCCGCGAAGATTGCCGGCGGCAGCATCTCCTTCGGCGGCAAGGACGTCCTGGCCATGAGCCCGGAGGAGCTGCGGCGCTTCCGCTGGCAGGACGTGGCCATGGTGTTCCAGTCGGCCATGAACTCGCTCAACCCGGTGCTGACCATCGGCGAGCAGATCGTGGATATTTTCACCACTCATGCGGGCTACTCGCGCAAGGAATCGCTGCGGCGTGCCGGTGAGTTGCTCGAATTGGTGAGGATCGACCCCGCACGCCTCAAGTCCTACCCGCACCAGCTCTCGGGCGGCATGCGGCAGCGCGCCGTGATCGCCATGGCCGTGGCGCTCAAGCCGTCCCTGTTGATCCTCGACGAACCCACCACCGCGCTGGACGTGGTGGTGCAGCAGGAAATCATGGCCCAAATCAAGGAACTCCAACGCGAACTGGGGTTTTCCGTCCTCTTCATCACCCACGACATGTCCCTCATGGTGGAGCTCTCGCACCGCATGGCCGTGATGTACGGCGGCCGGATCGTGGAGACCGCAAAAGCCCAGGACGTCTACGCCAACCCCCGCCACCCCTACACGCAGGCGCTGATGGGTGCCTTCCCGCCGCTCACCGGTCCGCGGGTTCCGCTGACCGGACTGCCGGACGGCGTGAAGTTCCGGAACATCCCGGACCTCGCCGAAGAAGCACCCGGCCATTTCGTGGCACCTGTCAGTGCCGACGCTTCAGCGGCTGACACCGCCATCATGGAAGGAGCCGCACGATGAGCCACGCTGTACTGTCAGCCCAGCGCCCCTCCGCTGACACCGAAGCTCCAGCCCTCGAGGTCCGCGGACTAGGAAAGTCTTTCCCTATCGGTGGTTTGTTCTCCCGAGACTCCGTCCGGGCCCTGCACGGCGTGGACCTGACCATTGGCCGCGGCGAAATCGTGGCCCTCGTGGGAGAGTCCGGGTCGGGTAAGAGCACTCTGGCCCGCTGCGTTGCCCGGCTGGAAAAGCAGAGCTCCGGCGAGATCCTGATCGACGGCGTCGACGTCCTCAAGCGCGACCGCTTCCAGGCATCGCGAGCCTTCCGCTCCCAACTGCAGATGGTCTTCCAAGATCCCTTCGGCTCGCTGAATCCTGCCCACAGAGTGGAGCACTTCCTGCGGAGGTCGCTAGCGATCCACCGGAAGGGCGGCAGCTCCGAGACAGAGACGCAGCAGCGACTCGAGGAGCTCATGACCACCGTGGGCCTGCAGGCCGACATGCTGAACTCCTACCCGCACGAGCTCTCCGGCGGGCAGCGCCAGCGAGTCGCGATTGCCCGGGCCCTTGCCGTGGAACCACGGGTCATCCTCGCCGACGAACCCACCTCCATGCTCGATGTTTCGGTCCGGATCGGCGTGCTGAACCTGATGCGCAAACTCCGCGATGAGCAGGGAATCTCCATGCTCTACATCACACACGACCTCGCCTCGGCCCGATACCTGGCGGACCGGACGGCGGTCATGTTCGCGGGAGAGCTCGTTGAAGAGGGCGAGTCCCTGGATCTCCTGGCCAACCCGGCCCACCCGTACACGCAGCTGCTGGTCTCGGCCGTCCCGGATCCAGCCCGGGCGGGCTCCTACGATCCCGTCCGCCGGGCCGAGCTGCGCCAGGCTGTGATGGCTTCGACCAGCTGCGCTTTCGACGGCGACCCGAACCAGACCTGCTCGGCCGAGGAACCCGTTCGCCACCGCGTGGGCGACCCCGAAAACCGCCACTGGGTGCGCTGCCACCTCTACCGCCCACAGGCTGGAGCCGGCGGCCACGCGCTGGCAACTGAACCTACAAACAACAAGGCCTCCGCATGACTGAATCGACGCACCCGCTCGGCACCGTTCCCCAGGACGAACTGATTGCCCGCGCCGATGCGGACCCCCTTCGGCCGCGCTTCCATTTCGTCTCCCCGGCCGGTTGGCTGAACGACCCAACGGCGTGAGCCAATGGAACGGCACCTACCACCTCTTCTACCAGTACAACCCCGAAGGCGCCTTCCACCACCGCATTCAGTGGGGCCACGCGACCAGCACCGACCTCGTCCACTGGACGGATCAGCCGGTGGCGCTGGAACCTTCCGCAGGTCCGGACGCCGACGGCTGCTGGTCGGGGGTGTTGGTGAACGACGGCGGCACGCCCACCTTGGTGTACTCGGGACGGCTAGGCGAGCAGGAGTTGCCCTGCGTTGCCGTGGGATCCGCAGACCTGCTGAGCTGGAGCAAATTGCCTCAGAACCCGGTTATCGCAGCCCCGCCGGCCGGGGTGGACATCACGGCGTATCGCGATCACTGCGTGTGGCACGAGGGTTCCACCTGGCGGCAGCTGGTAGGTTCGGGCATTCGTGGGCGCGGCGGCACCGCGTTCCTGTACGAGTCGGAGGATCTGCGCGCCTGGGAATACGTCGGGCCCCTGTTCATCGGCGACGCCTCGCAGGGCGATCCCGCCGATTCCGACTGGACCGGGACCATGTGGGAATGCGTGGACCTGTTCCGGGCAGGCGAAGGTTCGCTGGGTACGGTTCCTACTTCTGGCGACACGCCCGACGTGCTGGTCTTTTCCGCATGGGACAACGGCGACACCCGCCACCCGCTGTACTGGACCGGCCGCTACGCGGAAAACTCCTTCGAGCCCACCGGGCTGCATCGGCTCGACTACGGTGGACGGTTCTTCTATGCGCCGCAGTCATTCCAGGATGAGTCCGGCCGACGCATCATGTTTGGTTGGCTTCAGGAGGGCCGCAGCGACGCCGCGATGATCGAGGCCGGGTGGTCGGGCGTCATGAGTTTGCCCCGCGTCACAACCGTGGCCGACGACGGAACCCTGCTGTTCGCGCCCGTGCCTGAAATCGAGAAGCTGCGCCGGGACCATGTGGGCCTGCCCGGACAGGAGCTGGTGGGTACCGGGGTGCCTGTGGCTACCGGCGTGTCCGGCAGCCAGCTGGACCTCGAACTGGATGTGCAGCTCGAGCCTGGTGCTGTGCTGCGACTGGGCTTGCTGGGATCGGCCGACGGTGGCGTCTTCGGCAAATCCAAGGAGGAAACAGTGATCGAGCTGTGCCGGACCACTGAAGGCGACGGCCAAGGCACACTCCGCCTCGACCGGACTCAGAGCAGCCTCGATCCAACCGTTGATGTCGCCGACAAGTCCGGACCGCTCCCGATGCCCGAGGGCCGGGTGCACCTGCGCGTCCTCGTGGACCGGTCCGCCGTCGAAATTTTCGCCAACGGTAAGCCGCTCACCGCCCGCGTTTACCCGACCCTGGCCGGTGAGCACGTGAGCCTGACCGCCGAGGGTACCGTGAGGCTGCTCTCCTTCGATGCCTGGACCATGGCTGAGATCTTTGGAGGAGCCCGGAACCTCTTCCCCTGACTCAGGATCCGACCATCCGTCCAGCCGCCGAACAGCGCCCGCGCCGGTCGCCGGCTGGATGGCCGCCCCCACCCTTCCTCAGGAAGACGAAATGAAACGAGACTTTGATTCATGACCGCGGTAACTGCGCCCACACGTGAGGCTTTCCGGCCGGCAATGCACTACGCCAGCAAGGACACCTGGCTCAATGACCCCAACGGCCTGATCTTCCACGAAGGCGCCTATCACCTCTACTACCAGAACAACCCCTTTGGGAATGTTTGGGGAAACATGTCCTGGGGGCACGCCACCTCCACGAACCTCATCACGTGGACAGAACAACCCGTCGCAATTGCCTGCGACGAATACGAGGACATCTTCTCCGGCAGCGTCGTTTACGACCAGCACAACACCAGCGGACTTGGCGACGGAACTGCTGCACCTCTGGTCGCCATCTACACAAGTGCCTACAAGGAGAACTCACAGCACGCCGGGATCCAGGCCCAGTCACTCGCGTGGAGCACCGACGGCGGCTACACCTGGTCCAAGTACCACGGAAACCCCGTCTTGAGCAGGGACTCGGCCGAGTTCCGGGACCCGAAGGTGTTCCGCTACAACGGCCCGGCCGGAGCCTATTGGGTAATGGTCGCTGTCGAGGCAACGGATTTCACCGTCGTGATGTACCGCTCCGATGACCTCAAGAGCTGGGACTACCTCAGCAGTTTTGGGCCCGCCAACGCTACCGGCGGAGTTTGGGAATGTCCTGACCTGTTTCCGCTGCCACTTGACGGGAACGAGGACCTGATCAAATGGGTGCTGACCGTTAACCTCAATCCCGGCGGGCCGAACGGAGGCTCCGCGGGACAGTACTTCGTGGGAGACTTCGACGGCGTGACGTTCAGGTCCGAAACCACTGTCACTGAAGGCGACCAGGATCCGGCGCGCATGGCCGAGTATCTTTGGCTCGACTGGGGCCGGGACTACTACGCGGCTGTGTCCTTCAGCAACGTTCCGGACGGTCGCCGGCTCATGATGGCCTGGATGAACAACTGGCAGTACGGCAACGAAATTCCAACCTCCCCGTGGCGAAGCCCCATGTCGCTTGTACGCGAGGTCTCACTCATCACATCTGATGGAAAACCGCGCCTCACCCAGCAGGCAGTGATTGACCCTGCAGCGCTTACCCGCACAGTTGCCTACACAGAGCTCGACGTCGACGGCATCCGTTCCCTGGCAGGAGGGGCCGCCGTGCAACTCATCGAGGCGACGTTTGTGCCCGGTTCCGCTGAAGAGTTTGGCCTCGTGATCCGCGGCAACGGCAGCGAAGGTACAAGGATCGGCATCCTTCCGGGCCAAGGCAGACTTCTCGTGGACCGAACGGCCTCAGGAAACACGGCGTTCCACGAGGCCTTTGCATCGATTGATACCGCGCCCCTCGGTCCCGTGGATGGAGCGTACTCCTTACGCATCTTCGTTGATCAGTGCTCTGTGGAGATCTTCGCCCAAGACGGAGAAGTCACCCTCACCGAACTGATCTTCCCGGACCCCTCCAGCACCGGGGTGTCGCTGTACACCACCAAAGGAACCGCAAAGGTCGCTTCGCTGAGGCTTACCACCCTCGCCTGACCGTGGCCACCCAACCGCCGGATGGTTGCAGCCCGACTCGCCCTCCGCCATGACGATCGCTCTTGACAGGACTTTCTGAGTGGGATCATTATTGAGTGTACTCATTATTTGTCCCCACAACCAGAGAGAGCACCGGCCATGAGAGCGTTCGTCGTCACGAAGTACAAGGAGCCGCTGCGGGAGGCCGACGTCCCCGAACCGGACGTCGGAGAGCAGGACGTGCTGGTCCAGGTGCAGGCCGCGGGGCTCAACCAGCTCGACGAGAAAATCCGCGCGGGCGAGTTCAAGCAGGTCCTGCCTTACAAGCTTCCGCTGACCCTGGGGAATGATCTCGCCGGCACTGTCATCCGGGTCGGTGACAAGGTTCGCGGCTTCAAGCCGGGCGATGAAGTGTATGCCCGGCCAGACAAAGCCCGCATAGGCACGTTCGCTGAGCGCATCGCCGTCGCCGAAGCCGATCTGGCCCTCAAGCCTGCCTCGATCAGCTTTGAGGAGGCTGCCTCCCTGCCGCTGGTCGCGCTGACTGCATGGCAGGCGCTCGTGGAGCGCGGGAACGTGCAGCCGGGACAAAAGGTCCTCATCCACGCCGGTGCCGGTGGCGTGGGGTCCATCGCGATCCAGCTTGCCAAGCACCTCGGCGCGACCGTTGCGACAACGGCCAGCGCCGCCAACGCCGAATTCGTTCGCGGGCTCGGCGCGGACACCGTCGTCGATTACCGCGCCCAGGACTTCGAGCAGCTCCTCCAAGGCTATGACCTGGTGCTCGATAGCCTCGGCGGCAGGAACCTCGAGAAGTCCCTCCGCGTGCTTCGCCCCGGCGGCAAGGCCATCGGGATCTCCGGCCCGCCGGACCCTGCCTTCGCGCGGGAGATCGGACTCAACCCGGTGCTGCGTCTCGCGATCACCGGCCTGAGCGCTGGCATCCGCCGCCAAGCCAGAAAACTCGGCGTGAGCTACGAATTCCTCTTCATGCGCGCCAGCGGTGACCAGCTCACCCGGATAGCGAGGATGGTCGACGACGGCGTGCTGCGTCCCGTCGTCGGACGCGTCTTCCCGTTTGACCAGGCGCCCCAAGCCCTTCATGACCTGGAAAGGGGCGGTACCCTCGGCAAGACCGTCATCAGCAACCCCCGGCACGCCGCCCCTGGGACCACCATCGGCGACTTCGTCACCAACCACGCACCGAGAGAATCAGCATGAGCACCACCAGCAACCACTCGGCCATCACGTCCTACGCCAAGGCGCCGGCCCGCACCATCAATGCTGGCGGGGTCAGCTACGCCTACCGCGAGCTGGGGCCCAAGGGCGGGGTCCCCGTCGTCTTCTTCGTGCACCTTGCCGCGAACTTGGACAACTGGGATCCCCGCATCATCGACGCCGTCGCGAAGGAACACCACGTCATCACCTTCGACAACCGCGGCGTCGGCGCCTCCACCGGGACCGTCCCCGACAGCGTCGAGGCGATGGCCGATGACGCCTACACCTTCATCAAGGCGCTCGGCTTCGACACGATCGACGTCTTCGCATTTTCGCTCGGTGGCATGATCGCCCAGGCCCTCGTACTCAACCACCCCGAACTCGTCCGCAAGCTCATCCTCACCGGAACCGGCCCGAAGGGCGGGAAGGACCTGGACAAGATCGCCGGGATCACCTACTACGACATCCTGCGTGCCACCCTCACCCGGTCGGACCCAATGGAGTTCCTGTTCTTCAACCGCAACGCCACCGGCAAGCGGGCCGGGAAGGCGTTCGTGAAGCGTCTCGAGGAGCGCACGGCGGACCGTGATGCGCCGATCACGGTGAAGGCGTTCCAAACGCAGCTGAAGGCGATCAAGAAGTGGGGACGAGGGTCTTCCGCTGACCTGTCGACGATCACCCATCCCACCCTGATCGCCAACGGCGACAATGACCGCATGGTGCCCTCCGTCCTCTCCGAGGACCTGCACCGGCGCATCACCGGGTCCGAGCTGATCATCTACGCGGACTCCGGCCACGGCGGGATCTTCCAGTTCCACGACCAGTTCGCTCCCCTGGCCGTCGAGTTCCTCGCCCGCTGACCGGCCCCCAGCCCTAACGGAAATGACTACAATCATCACTGACCATGGTCAGCGATCTATTTCCGGAGGACCCCTGTCATGCCCCTCGCCCCACAACCGCCGGGCCGGCGCGAGCGGAACAAACAGCAGAAGCTCGACCGCATCACGGCCGCCGCCCGCGAGCTGTTCGCCGAGCACGGCGTCGATGAAGTCACCACGCAGCAAATCGCCGACAAAGCCGACATCGGCACGGGTACCTTGTTCCTCTACGCCAAGACCAAGGGCGAGCTCCTCCTGCTCGTGCAAAACTCCAGCTACGCCGACGCGCTCGAGCGAGGCAGAACAGCCGCAGAGGGCACCCCGGACAAACTTGAAGCGGTGATGGCCATTGTCCGCCCCGTCGTGGAGTGCAACCGAATCCAGATAGACAACGGGCGCACCTACCTGCGCGAGATGGTCTTCGGCGACCCTGAGGAGCCCCACCACCGCGACGCTCTTGCCCTCACCGTACAGACCGAGGCCGCAATCACTTCAGTGCTGCGACAGAACCAGCGAATTAGCCCCAGCGAGGCAGCGACCCTGGCACGAATCGTCTCCGCGATCATGTTCCTCGCCATGGCAGCCCCCAACCACGCCGCCAGCACGGTCAACGACATCGTCCAGGACATCAGAAGCCAGGTCCGCGTCCTGCTGCCGCGCTGACCGTCTGCCGGGGAGCGCTCAACAGTGCTACTTCACGGGGCGGTTTACTGTCTTCTCTTTGCTGCGCACCGAGCCGGCCGTCCCTGAGATCGACGAAGTATCCGGCGAAAGGACCTTTTGATCCCCGATGGTCACCGTGCCGGCAACAGAGACGGGCCGGGCCTTGGTCTTTTCCGACGATTCAAAGCGGATGCCATCGGAACGGGATTTGGACTCTTCAAATGTCTTCGTCGCATTAGCCGTAGCTTTGAAGGACACATCGGCCGTGAGCGGCGAAACTACCGGGTTCCCGGCGTCGGCGTAGTTCGTGAATTCCATGGACATCCTCAGGCGCCCGTTAGACAGCCCGTTCGGAAGCGCCAGGTTCAGCGTGGCCGCGTCCCCGAACCCGTCTATCAGTGTCACGAGTGTGCAGGTGTTAACCTGCGTGACCGACACGAAGCCTACCTTCTCCGGCGGAGCCGATCCGCGGGCCGTGAACACACTGCCGAACACGCTCACGTTCGTCTGGATGCACCCATCCGTACGGACGAATTCCGCGGTCACTCCCTCGCCTCTCATCTCAGTTTTCGTAGTCACGCGGTCCCCCGCGGTGCTCGGTCCGGCGCCGGCAAGTTGAACAACGAGTGTCCCGGCCAGGGCCAGTACTCCCAGTGCTGTTTTTCTCATGGCGCATCTCTCCCTTGTAGGTCCGCGAGTCCGCAGGGTCATCGGATCGTATGACCGTGAGGTTGGGAAAACATTGGAACAGTCAGGACTCGGGCGCCCGGCGGCGCTTTGATTCCCAAGGTGCTCCACGCTGATCCCAAGGACGCGGACTGACACTTCGTTTGGGACGGCGGTGGCCGCAGGTTCACCCTCCGGATCTGGCTACCTAACCCCAGACCGCCGCCGGTCCCGCCAGGAGTGCACACCGCACCCCAGGAAGGAGGTGCTCGCCCCATGCGCCGCAATCGTGTTATCGCCGGAACATCTGCCTTCCTCCTAGGCGTGACCGGCCTTTGGGTGGCGTCCCTCGCCATCGGCGGTGGGAACACCCCTGGGGAGGTGCCGGCACCAGCTGCCACCCTGGTTGTGCCTCCCCCGCCGTCACCGCGCAAGCCCCGAACCCCGGCGCCTGATGTTCGGATCGCTGCTGTGGGTGACATGAACGGCGTCAGGACCATTGACCGAGACAGCCCTTCCGGTCTGAACGGGGCGGCGATCACCAGGCTCGTGCAGAAGAACGAGATTGACGCGTTCCTGGGGCTTGGGGACTTCCAGTACGCCACCCCGCACTGCGCCGACTACGTGAAGTACTGGACTCCTCTGTGGGGTGGCACCAAGCCCAAGCTGTACTGGGTGTCCGCCCCCAACCACGACTGGGAACCGGGCCGCAACGAAGACCTCGACAACTTCATGAATGGCCAATGCCCTGGTGCCCCCGCGAAGGCTGCAATCAACCAGCAGCGCGGGTTCATCGGGAACGGGGATCCGTACTCGAAGGACTTCGGAAACTGGCACTTCGTGTTTTTGTCGTCCGCGTTCTGGCGGTACGACCCCGAGCACGCTGAAGCACTGACGACGTGGCTGGACGACAACCTCACTGCTGCCCAAGAGGCGGGCAAGTACCTGGCGGTTGTCTACCACGAGCCGTACTTCACATCGGACACGGACGAACACGAGCGGGCCTTGGACCACAAGCCGTGGATCGACGTGATGTACAAGCACCGGGTCCGTCTGACCCTGTCAGGGTCACAGCACAACTACGAGCGTTCATGTCCGGTGAACAACGAGGACCAGTGCGTCAGTGACGGGATGACAGCGTTCCAGGTGTCCACGGGAGGGATCGGCCTCCGCGAGTTCACTAACAGTCCGCCCTTCATCGTCAAGCGGTTCGACAAGACCCACGGGTTCCTTCGGATGACACTCAAAGATGACGGGTCCTTCAGCTGGAACTTCGTCCGCACGTCGGGCTCGGCCTCGGGCACGGACTCAGGCACGCGCACCTCATTTGGGGCTCCTGCCGACGGATAGGGATTTCGAGGGGCTCAATCAGCGGCAACCGCCCGCCGGTAGGTGCTGGGGGTGAAGCCCAGGTACTTTTGAAAGTCATTCGTCAGGTGCGCGTGGTCGGCGTACCCAAGCTCGGCAGCTATCGCTGCCAGATCCGCCGAAGCATCCAGCCGCGTCCGCTCGGCAGCGTCCTGAAGACGCCGACGGCGGATCAGCGCGGCAGGGCTGAGGCCGATGTACTTCCTGGCCACGCGCTGCAAGGTCCGCTGCGAAACTGCCAGCGCGGACGACGCGTCCTCCACCCGGACCACAGACGCGTCCGACCCAATGACGTCCATCAGCCGGTTGGCCAGCAGCGCCTCCCCGGACACCGCCGGCCCTGCCAAGCTAGCCAGCCACCGCACAAAGGCGTCCACAGCCCGCTCCCGGCGGGCATCGCCGTCGTGCGTGTCCATGGCCTCCGTGACGGAACGATGCAGTCCTTCCGCGGCCACGGCCAGTTCCGTGTCCCGCAGGCTGGCGGGATCGTCGGTGAACCGCGGCACGGCCGCAGGCCGAAGTAGTGCACCAACCGCCCAGCCCCGTCCGGCCAGGTCCCGATGGGCGGCCCGGGTACTCGGGCCGGAGAAGACCACGCCGTCAGGCTGCACCACGAGATTGGAGCCAGGGTACGCGATCAGCTGCTGGCGCGAGGTGCGGCCGGGCTCGATGTCCCACTCGGGAATCCAGAACCACTGGACCAGGTCCGCTACCGCGGCCGGCGCCGGAAGGCGGTGGAAAGTGGGAAGCCGGGCCGGGTAAAGGATCCCCTTGAACGAACTCTCCATTGGTCCCTTCAGACTGTCGCGAATCTCCAAGCGCTGACGCTGGCCGGGCACGTAGCGTCATAGACATGACAGATACTACAAGCACCGAATCCACCACGGCCGCCCACGGACAGCACACCACACACGGAATCCCGAACGGCCTGACGAGCCTCACGCCGTTCCTTGCCGTGACCAACGCCAGGGAAGCGATCGCCTTCTACCAGGACGTGTTTGGCGCTCGCGTCGTCGGCGCCACGGAGATGGGCGGAGTAGTGGTCCACGCGGAACTCGACTTTGGGAATGGCCACCTCCAGCTCGGCGAACCCAATCCCGAGTACCACCTGGTTCCGGCACCGGAGGGTGAAAATGACTGCTACTCCCTTGGCCTCTACTGCCAGGACGCAGACACCCTGGTGCAGCGCGCAGCCCAGGCCGGAGCCACCATCCGCGAGCCACTGGCCACGTTCGTCTCCGGCGACCGGTACGCCAGCATCCGGGACCCCTTCGGCGTCCGATGGTCCATCGTGACCCGCGTGGAAGACCTCTCCGAGGAGGAAAGCAACCGCCGGGTCGAGGAATGGGCGGCGCAGCAGGGGTGACGCGCCGAGGACCCGCATCCGGCTGGCGGATGCGGGTCCCGCAGTTTGATCCCTTGCGGTCAGAGGGCGTCGACTGTGACGGTGCGGGTGGCGAGCACCTGCGACGTGAGCCAGTGCAGGAAGCTGATGGTGATGGTGTACTTCCCGGAAGCGGGCGGCCGCAGCAGGAAGTCGAACTTCTCCGCGGCGCCGGAATGGATGATGTCGGTCAGGAGCGGCTGGCCGGCCATCGAGGGCTGCACCGCGGGGCCCGTGGGGCTGGGGGTGTTCCAGAAGGGCCGGCCGTCATGGGCGATCAGTTCGGCGATCCTGGCTGGCCTGCCCGAGGCGTCCGTAATCCGTGTCACGGTAGGGAAATAATCCACGTTCAACATCCGCACAAGAGTTGGATACCTGCCGTTCTGCACAACGTTGGCCCGCATCTGGGAGATGGCCCAGACGACGTCGTCGCCCCTTGGCCGGTTGGGGATGTTGCCGCCGATGAGGAAGAAGTGCCTGGGCTCGAAGCGGTTCAGCCCGGCATCCTCGCCGTTGAGCCCCGCCGCATGGTTCAGTTCGTGCCACCGGGGATCGAGCGAGTAGGGCGCGATCAGGGTTTCCGTGGCGGCGTCATACAGCGGACCGTCAAACGAGTGACGGCGGGCCCCAGCGGGCACCGGCTTGGCCGGGTTGGGCCGGGGATCGATCACGATCGGGCCGAACATGCCCATCTGGACGTGGAGTGGGGTGTTGACGTGGCAGTGGTAGAAGTAGGTGCCCGCCGCGCCGCGGTGGGGGTTGCCGCTCACGGCGACATCCGGCCTCCACTGGTAGGTGTAGTGGCCCGAGACCTCGAAGGAGGTATGGCCAACACCGTCATTGCGGGGGTCCGGTTCGATGCCGTGCCAGTGGATGGTGTGAACCCTTTTGTTGGGCTTGAGGGTGGCCTGGAACAGCTGGCCCTCCTGCAACCGCACCGTGGTGCCGGGGATTTGGCGGCCGAACTTGTTTCCCTCGAAGGTCCACATCTCGTGCTCGGAGCGGTCAGGGAAAGTGAACTTTCTGTTGAAGAAGTCCATCTCGAAGAAGACGTCCGGCTTTAGCGGAAACTGGGTTTCGGGGCTGCCCTCGTGGGGCTGGTTTGACGAGAAGTCGACCTGGCTCCGGAACGTGTGGTGCGGGTCCGCAGCGGTCGGCGGACTGCCTTCACTCGGGGCTGGCTGGCCAGCCAGCACCCAGTCCGCCACCAGCCCGCCAGGATACAAACCGCCGCGGGCTGTCTGGGACGGTTCCGCGTGGCAGTGCATGGGGTAGGTCCAGTCCTCATTTCTTGCGTTCCACACCTGGTCAACCGTGTCCGGCGGCCGCCGGACCGGGAGGACCGATTCCTTGCGTTCCAGCGGCTGCAATTGGATGGTGTCCTCCCACTGCTGGAGTTGCACGTCGCCCTGGGGCGATACCCGGCCGTTGGACCTTGGAAAGTCGATGCCGTTGGCGCGGACGGTCCACACGTGGTTGCCGTGGTAGTGGAGCTGGTGGTCCACGATGCCGGCGTTGAGCATCCGCATGAGGTGCCCGGTGCGGACGGCCCCGGCCGCCGGAGAGGCGCTGAAGTTGCGCACATCGGTCTCACGCGGATGGCCCGAGGGCAGCGTGTCCTCGTGCCGCCGGTCATTGAACGCCAGGTCGGTGGTGACTGCCAGCGACTGGAACCCTGAGAAGCCGTTGATGGTGAAGTAGTTGGGGACCGCCGGGGTGGCCAGCGGATCGACCCTCTGACCCCTCGATGCGATGCGGGCCCAGTTGGAGTCGACGTCGTGGCACAGCCAGAGCCACTGGCGCTCGAACTCCGCCTTGCCCGGGGCAAGCCGCCACGCGTTGCGGGGATCGATTACCACCAGGGCTCCGTAAAGACCGAGGGTCCGTTCCACCGGCTGGTTGCCCGGATCGGTGTACAGATAGGTCCCGGGCAGAGGCGCCGGAAACCGCAGGAGCTTCGATGTGCCCGGCGCTACGGGTCCGGATCCGACGTCGGCCCCGCCCCGTCCCGCACCGTGGAACCGCATTTCATGCGGCTGCGCGAGGTTGTTATGCACCATGATTTCGATGGTGCTGCCCGTTTCGGCGATCAGCGTGCGCGGCGGAAAGAAGCTGGCCCAGTAGCCCTTCCGGGCAAGGTACTGCCGGGGGAATGCCGGGTCTGGCCGCAAGGGTGAGGGCCTCCCGTGTGGCGGCACAGGAGCGCCCAGCGGATAGGTCCGGCTGACCACCACCCGTCCGTTTGCGGTGATGACCCGTTGCGTCATCGCCAGCGCCGGAGCCGGGTCATTGACCGCAGTGTGGCGGTCCCCGAAACCTCGGTGATAAACCAGCGAGCCGTCCACCATGGGAACGAACCCGTCATTGATGTGGACATCTAGGACTGCCAATGCCGACCTCCTGTGTAGTGGAGACCGGGATTAAACAAGAAGCACAGGTCCATGTCGCCCCCAATTGCGATTCCAGACAGGGCTTCATGTTGCCCGGGGCAACCTAGGGAAAACTTGGGGCACCTTCAAGAAACGGTCATGTCCTGACATACGGCAGCCTTCACCCGGCGGGGCCAGGTTCAAGGGGAACTACACAGCGGTGGCTAGACTGTGACCGTGCCACCCACCCCTACTCCCCCGCCCGGTCCCGGCCCCCGCAGGAGCCGGTTCGCCGAAAGGCTCCTGCCCGGCGGCACCGAACCGGACCCGCGGTTCACCCTGGCCAACGAGCGAACGTTCCTGGCATGGATCCGCACCTCGCTGGCGCTGCTCGCCGGCGGGATCGCGGTGGAAGCCTTCACCACCGACGTCTTCCCCGAGCCCGTCCGCCGCGGACTGGCAGTCCTGCTCCTCCTGCTGGGCATGCTGCTCAGCGCCGGCTCCGCCATCCGCTGGCTGCGGGTGGAGTCGAGTCTGCGCTCGAACCGGCCGCTGCCCCTGCCCCTGATCGGTCCATTGCTCGCCGCCGGCTGCGCCGTCGCAGCGGCGGTGGTGATCGCCGTCGTCGTTCTTGCCTGAGCCATGGACGAAAGCCCGGCCACCGCTCCCCTCCCAGGTAACGGCCCGCTCGACGGCGACCCGGGGCTGCAGCCCGAGCGCACCGCACTGGCGTGGGGCCGGACAGTCTTGACGCTGATTGCCGCGAGCGCGATGAGCCTGCGCTGGCTCCCGGACCAGGGGCCGTTCGTGCTGGCGATGTTCGGCCTCACCGTCGCCGCCGGGACCGGCATCTATGCCACCCAGCGGCGGCGCTACCGGCGCAGCATCGAAGGGATCAGGGCGGGACACCTGGCCCCCGACACATCAGCCGTCTTCTGGACTGCCGGCGCCTGCGTTGCTCTCGGAGCGGTGGGCATCTGGCTGGTGCTGTCGTGACTGGGTGAGCAGCGCTTCATGAAAGCGCGTTTTGGAATCCGACAGATTTTATGCTGAAAAAAGAGTCCCACGCTTGTACCGTGTGGTGTGGGCGAACTTGGAGCCGGTGCTGGGCCGGTTCAAGGATTCGCCGGACGTGGAGTTGACCATGACCAGCTTGGGAGTGGCAGTCGTTGTTGAGGACGACGCCGATATGCGGAACCTTCTGCGGGCAGTCCTGGAGCAGACGGGCTTTGCGGTGTACACCGCGGCCAGCGGGGCTGAGGGGGTCGACCTGGTGCGGCACCGGCATCCCCGCGTTGTTACTGTCGACGTCGGTCTTCCGGACGTCGATGGTTTCGAAGTCCTGCGGCGCATCCGTTCGTTCAGCTCCGCCCGGGTGGTGATGCTCACGGGCCGCGCCGACGAAGCGGATATCAACGAAGCGCTGCACCACGGGGCAGACGAGTACGTCACCAAGCCGTTCCGGCCCAAGGAACTGCGGACCCGGATCGAGGCGCTGCTTGCCTCCGGGACCGCGGGCCCGCTTCACCATGCGGTGTAGCTGAAACCCTGCGGCTTCGCTGATAACCCGCCATCGACGCTGGGTTAATCCGCCGGTGGCCTTCCGGCCCTGCGCCGGCCGTGGCGGCCAGGAGCCCCCGGTGCGGTGGCGGGACCCGCCCAGGTAGCCCATTCCTGCGCGTTGACCGTGGGCCGGCCCAGGAAGTGGCCCTGGCCCACCGCAACTGCCAACCGGGTCAGGACGGTCAGCTCCTCGGCGGTTTCGATGCCCACCGCAGCCAACTCGGCGCCGGTCTGCCGTCCGAATTCGACCATGTCGGCGACCAGGTACTGGCGGCTTGGGTCCCGGTGGATCTCCTCGACCAGATCGCGGCCGATTTTGATGACATCCGGCCGGAGCGAGCGGATGTGGCGCATGGACGCTGCGTCCGTGCCGGCCTCATCGACCGCCAGGCGCAGGCCGGAACGGCGCATCGGCGCCAGGACGTCCAGAAGTGGGCCCAACTGGCCGCCCTGAAGTGGTTCGGTGAGTTCCAGGACGATGCGGGAAAGCTCCAGAGGTGCCTGGTGGAGGAATCCGGGAAGCCGGGGATCGAGGCATACCGCCGGGGAGACGTTCAAGGCGACTGCCAGTTGGGGTGGAAGGTCCCGTGCAGCGGCCACGGCAGACTGCAGCGCCGAGAACTCCAGGTCTGCTCCCAACCCGACCGCGGCGGCATTCTTGAACCAGGACCCCGCATTGCCCCCGTCTTCCCACACAAAGCGCGTCAGGGCCTCGGCGCCGATCACACCCCTGCTGGCTAAATCGTGGACCGGCTGGAAAGCTGTGACCAGCATGCCCCCGTGCAGGACCGCTTCAATGGCCGCCCGGTCCCGGGCGGCGACGCCCATCTGATCGCCGTCCTGCTGGAGCCTTGCATCCCGTTTGTCCGGCTTGGTCCGGCCGCTGGCCCGCCTGGCAAGGGAGCGGCTGAAGATCAGGTGCTCGTGCAGTGCGGCCTCCGGAAGTCCGGGGTGCGCGGCCACGTGCTCACGCAACCGCTCACGGACCTCCGCCCCTTCCGGATCCGTACCGGCCAGGACCGCCTCGATGATCTCACGCGCCTGCGCCCGCACCAGAGGGACCTCATCGGCGGTCTCCCCCATCCAGCCGTCATCCTCGGGGAACGGACTATCAACCAATGGGCACTCCTCAGGTTCCGGCTCATGTGCCGCTGGCCGCGTCTTCCTACTGCCCACCGGGATCCCTCCCCGTGCTGGGCACTGGATGCATCATAAACCTTTGTTCGGGTCACGCCACAGCGGCGAGACGTGTGCGGCTGGCGGACCAGACGGCCAGTGCCGCAAGGGTGAGGACGACGGCGGCGACCATGACGGCGGTCCAGCCGCCTGCGCTCCACAGCGGCCCGGACATGGCGGACCCGGCCGCGCCGCCAATGAAGTTGCTGACGACCACCGCGGTGTTGAGTCTGCTGCGCGCCGACCCCGGGAGGGCCAGGAGCCGGGTCTGGCTGAGGACCAGGTTCGCCTGCGCTGCGACATCAAGCAGGATCACAATGACGATCAGGCCGATGATGGAGCCGCTGGCGAGCCAGGCACCGGAAAGGCTCAGGGCGAGCAGGGCCAGCGCGGCGCCCGTGGCAGGAACGGACCAGCCCCGGTCGTGGATGGCGCCCGCCCTCCTGGCGGCGAGGGCGCCGGCCAGGCCGGCCAGGCCGAGCAGCCCGATCTGCCCCACGGAGTACGAGAACGGCGGCGCGGCGAGTAGGAACGTCAGCGATGTCCAGAACAGGGAGAACACCGTGAAGCCGAGCCCGCTGATCAGCAGGGTGGGCAGCACGGCGCGGTATTGCGCCACGGTGGTGAACACGGAGCCGAGCAGCCGCGTATAGCGGATCGGCTCCCGAGGTTCCAGACGCGGGATGAGGGCGTACAGCACCACCGCGAGGGCCACAGCGAGGATGGCAGCGATGACGTAAATGGCCCGCCAGCCGAACGCTTCCGCTACGAGGCCGCTCACGGTGCGGGAGAGAAGGATGCCGATCAGAGCTCCTGAGGCGATCGTTCCGACCACCCGGCCGCGCTGCTCCGGCGCCGCAAGCTCGCTCGCCAAGGGCGAGAGGAGCTGCGCTGACACGGTGGTGAGCCCCACGCCGCCCAAGGCGCCGAGGAGGAGCGAGAAACTCGGTGCCGCCGCCGCCCCGAGGAGCATGACCGACGACACCCCGAGCACCGCAGGGATGAGCCGGCGCCGGTTCAGGACGTCGCCGAGGGGAACCACGAGGAAGATGCCGAGCGCATAACCGATCTGGGTGACGGTGACCAACGCGGCCGCACTCGAGGAGGCCACGCCGAGCGAGCCGGCGATCTCTTCGATCAGTGGCTGCGCCCAGTAAAGATTTCCAACGGCGAGCCCGCCTGCGATGGCGAAGACGATGGTCCGGGTCCGGGTCATGCCTGCGGCAGGAGTAGTGACAGTAGTAGTAGACACGTATTCCATTTCACCGCCCGGCAGGGGGCTGTGGCAGTGCGGCTTTGTCATGGGTCCGGCGTGCCTAGTCACGGCAGACCCTCCCACCGGTGTGCCGCCGGGAGTAGCGTGGTTGGCATGGACTATCAGGCGGAGCTACAGGGATTCCTCACCTCGCGCCGCCACCGGCTCACCCCCGAGGACGCGGGTCTGCCGCCGTACCCGGGGATCCGCCGGGTCCCCGGGCTGCGCCGCGAGGAGGTCGCCCAGCTCGCGGCAATCAGTACGGACTACTACACCCGCCTCGAGCGCGGAAAAATCACGGGAGTCTCGGACGAGGTGCTTGAGGCGATAGCACGCGCCCTCCAGCTCGGTGACGTGGAACGGGACCACCTCATGTCCCTGGCGCGCGCGATCCGCCCTTCGCCTGCGGCACGTCGGCCCCGAAAGGCCAAACCACGCGTCCGGCCCCAGCTCCAGCGGGTACTCGACACGTTCGCGGCGCCGGCTTACATCCAGAACAGCCGCCTGGACCTCGTCGCCTCGAACTCGACCGGCTGGTCTCTGTTCCCTCACGCCCAGGAGACCGGGCCCGGGCAGTTCAACCACCTGCGCTTCCTGTTCCTCGATCCCCGGGCCCGCGACTTTTACCGGGACTGGAACATGGGAACAAGCAACTCCGTCTCCCTGCTGCGCACTGCCGTGGCCCATGACCCCAACGACGAGGAGAGCATGAAACTCGTTGGCGAACTCTCCATGAAGAGCGACAGGTTCCGGAGCCTGTGGGCAGCCCATGACGTGCTTCGGTTCCGGCACGGGGCGAAAAAGTACCACCACCCGCTCGTCGGTGACCTCGATTTCGACTTCGAATCCTTCGAAGTCAGCGGCGAACCGGACCTGCTCATGGTGGTCTACGTCATCGAGCCCCACTCCCCAACTGCCGAGGCTATGCAACTCCTCGCCAACTGGACAGGCACCGGTCAAGGCAATGCGGTTGAACAATCCCGCAGTGATGCAGGCGCGGATCCGCGAGCGCACTGACGCCAAGTCCGTACTGCTTTTACTCGTCCGGAATTCCGGCGGGCCCAATCGCCGAGCGCCGCCTCTCCGCTTCCTGCCAGAACTCGTCGACGCGCGCATTCCAAACGTCCGGGATCTCTTGGAAGGGCTGATGGGATTCCTCCGGCATCACCTCGAACTGTGCACCCGGTATGCGTTGGGCTACCGCCTCACCCAGTTCCGGCCGGCTCATCGGATCCACTCCGCCGGCAAGGACAAGGGTGGGCGCGTTGATCTGCCCCAGCCGGCCTGCCGTCTCGTGGACCACGAACGCGTCAAGGAACTTCAGGAAATCCCCGGTGGACTGCTGATACGGGAACGCCAGGACGTCCTCGATGATCTGGCTCACCATCCCGCTGTTGTGTGCCCGCGGCGTATAGACCAGCAGGAAGAAGAACTCCAGGAAAGCGCGCTCGTCCGGCGCCAGCGTGGCCTGCCAGTGGATGGACCGGCAGAGCGACTTCATGTACGCGTCCATGGCTGGCCAGGTGCTCTGCAGCACCAGGCTGCGCACCAGCTCCGGGTGCCGCAGAGCAAGTTCCTGGGCGATGATGCTGCCGCCGGAGAACCCTGCAACATGCGCTGCGGAGATGCCGAGACCCCGCAGGACCGCAGCCGCGTCGTCCGCCATCGCCTCGACGGTGGGTTGCCCCTCCGGCATGGCCGTACGCCCCGCACCCCGGTTATCGAACGCCGTCATCCGGTAGCGGGCTGCCAGCCCGTCCAACTGGAACTGCCAGGACTCCACGGTATCCCCCAGCCCGGCGATCAGCAGGACATCCGGGCCCTCACCGATCTGTTCGGTCCAGATCTCCAACTCCCCGGCCTTCACATACCACCCCATTGCGGCCCTCCTGTCTGGTTCGGCGGCCGGCTTAGCGGTTCTGCCGGTGCCGCTGCCGGCACCAGCCCGGGCTCCGCAACCTGCCGGGCAATCCACCCGTAATCTACTCTCCTGCGGGTGGGGCGCCTAGGGTATTTCGGACCCGGCCCGCCCGCCCCCTATTGTCGGGGCGGGCACTTCGCGTTGGCCGTTGTCGGGCTTCGCGGGCGACTCTATACTGTGGACACCGCGAGCTGTTCCAGTGCCTTGGCGGCCGGACCCATCCCGGACGGTGACACCCTGGAGCCCGCTGCGCACTGGGACGGGTATCGCCCTGCAGCGCCGACCCCGGCGGGAACAATTCCACTACTGGACCAGGGGTAGTAGCCCCCATGGCACGGAAGCAGCAGACCGATGAGCACAATGCACCAGGCGGAGCAGAACGGCGAAACGCACGGTGCCCTGCAGGAATTGCGCAGGCACCTGTCGGGGCAGGTGATCGAACCGCAGGATCCGTTGTACGACGAGGCCCGGGCGGTCTGGAACGGCATGATCGACGTGCGTCCGCGGGCCGTCATCCGGGCAGGAGCCGTCGGCGACATCGGTCCCGTCCTGCACACGGCCCGCAGCACCGGCCTGCCGCTGGCCGTCCGCGGCGGCGGGCACAACATTGCCGGGCACGGGACTGTGGACGGCGGCCTGGTGCTGGACCTGGGCCAGTTGCGGAACGTGGAGGTCGACGTCGAACACCGGCTGGTGACCGTCGAGCCCGGGGCCACCCTGGCAGACGTGGACCGTGCCACCGCCGCGCACGGACTGGCCGTGCCGCTGGGGGTGATCAGTGCCACCGGAGTTTCGGGACTGACCCTCGGCGGCGGGGTGGGCTGGCTGACCCGGTCCAACGGGCTGAGCCACGACAACCTGGACAGCGCCGACGTCGTTACCGCCACCGGAGAGCACCTGCATGCCAGCGAACAGCAGAACCCCGAACTGTTCTGGGGACTGCGCGGCGGGGGCGGCAACTTCGGGGTGGTCTCCTCCTTCACCTTCCGCGCCCGGCCGTTGCCGGCTGCCGTGCTGGGTGGAAACTTCTTCTACCGCCCCACCCGCTGGAAGAGCGCGCTGGGTGCCTTCGACCGGTGGACGCAGGACCTGCCCGAGGAGATGAACCCGATCGTCTCCTTCCTGGTGCTCCCGCCCGACTTCGGGATGGGCGAGGAACCGTGGATGATCATCGGCTTCGCCTGGACTTCGGAGGACCACCAGCCCGGGCTCGAGCTGATTGGGCAGCTGCGCGAGACCGCACCCCCGGACGCGGAGGAAGTGGGGCCGGCGGACTGGCTGGAGTGGCAGACTGCCATGGACGGACTCTTTCCCAAGGGCTCCCGGGGGTACTGGAAGAACGTGTCGTTCTCCCGGATGGACGATGTGGCCATCGACGTTCTGACCGGTTTCGCCTCAGAGGTGACATGGTCCGGGACCGGGATCGACATCCACCACATGCAAGGGGCCTTTGGGCGGGTGCCGGAGGACGCAACGGCGTTTCCCAACCGTTCCGCGAAGTACTGGCTGAACATCTACGGCTTCTGGCAGGACGCCGCGGAGGACGAGCGGTTGAGCGCTTTCGCCCGGAAGGCCTATGCCCTCATGCAGCCGTTCAGCGAGCATGGCCAGTACGTCAACTTCCTCGGCGCAGAGATCGGGCAGGACCCCGTCGAGGCCGCGCGCCAGGCCTACGGGCCGGACACCTTTGACCGGCTGGTGGAGCTTAAGAACCGCTTCGACCCGCACAACCTTTTCCGCCTCAACCACAACATCGTGCCGACGTCGGGCGCGGAGGCCTAAACCGATGACCGTTCCTCGCAGGCCGGCCGGACGCTGACTCCCTAGGGCGCTGCCTCTGAGGCTCTAGCTTTTTCCTCGTCGTACGACCTGAGGCCGTGCTTCACCCCCAGGCGGACGATCCAGTACAGCACCGTGGCGATGAGCATCGCCGGCAGCGCGAACCCGAGAATGGCTGCGACAATTCCAAGCATGTTTTCCCCCTGTGAGCATTTTGTGCTTCGCACAGCTTCTCACGGGCGCAGGCGCCCGGCGTCCGGAAGGCAGTGGCAGGCCAGGATGCCGCGGCGCCTACCAAAGCCGAATGGCGAACGCGACGCCCACAACAACGGGTTACCTATCCTTGACAGATATCCCCCCAGGGGTATATTTCTGGTGTTGTCAGTGAAGTGGTATGTCCAGGGGCTTCGCTCCCCGTCACAGCCGTTCAACCCCAGCGCACCCGATCCGTCTTCATGGAATGGAACTGACATGCGTGGAACAGACAAGCGAATTGACCTCCCATTGACCGCCTCAGCAGGCGGCTGCGCCTGCTGCCGGGCCGAGGCTCCGGGCCGTTCTTCATCCGCTGCGGCGGCGGACGCCGAGTACCGCCTGGAAGGCCTGACCTGCGGGCATTGCGTGGCGTCGGTGGAAAAAGCCGTCGCGGCCGTGCACGGCGTGGAGGCAGCCGCCGTCGAACTCGTTCCGGGCGGCCTGTCCCGCCTGCGGATCTCCGGAAGCGCCGGCGAGGCCGCCGTCCGCGAAGCAGTCAACTCCGCCGGATACAACGTTCACAACAGCTGACCGGCACCTGGCGCTGCCCGGGATATTGATTCCGGGACAGGCCTGATCTCCCCGGGAGGGAATCATGGAAGAGCACACCTCACACTCCGCCCTGCAGATGGGGGCGGCTGAACACGCCGAACACGCCGCAGCGGACGTTTCGGCACCAACCGCTGCAGGAGCAGCCGCCAGCCACGGACACGGCCCGCACTCCGGCCGCGACACCCACGACGATCACATGGTCCACGCCCACGGCCAGCATGCCGGGCACAGCACAGCGATGTTCAAGAACCGGTTCTGGCTGACTCTGGCCCTGGCGGTTCCGGTGGTGTACTTCAGCCCGATGTTCGCCCACCTTCTCGGCTACATGCCGCCCGAATTCCCCGGCTCGGCGTGGATCCCGCCTGTCCTCGGCACGGCGATCTTCGTCTACGGCGGGATGCCGTTCCTGAAGGGCGGGCTGAATGAGCTGAAGACCCGGCAACCCGGGATGATGCTGCTGATCGGGATGGCCATCAGTGTTGCCTTCGTTGCGTCCTGGGTGACGAGTCTGGGCATCGGCGGCTTCGACCTGGACTTCTGGTGGGAGCTGGCCCTGCTGGTGGCCATCATGCTGCTGGGCCACTGGATCGAAATGCGCGCCCTCGGCTCCGCCCGGGGAGCCCTCGATGCTCTGGCCGCACTGCTGCCGGACGAGGCCGAACGCATCACCGAGGCGGGCACCGAAACCGTCAGCGTCGCGGAGCTCCGCGCCGGGGACCTGGTCCTGGTCCGCTCCGGCGCCCGGATGCCGGCCGACGGCACCGTCACGGATGGCACGGCCGAAGTCGACGAATCAATGATCACTGGCGAGTCCAAGACCGTCACCCGTTCCGCCGGCGACGCCGTTGTGGCCGGCACGGTCGCGACGGATAACACCGTCCGAGTCCGGGTCACCGCGGTCGGGGACGACACCGCCCTGGCCGGCATTCAGCGACTGGTCGCCGAGGCCCAGGCCTCCTCGTCCCGGGCGCAGGCCCTGGCCGACCGCGCCGCTGCGTTCCTGTTCTACTTCGCCGCCGGCGCCGGCGTCATCACCTTCATCGCCTGGACCCTGCTGGGCAGCGTGCCCGATGCCGTGACCCGCACGGTCACCGTCCTGGTGATCGCCTGCCCGCACGCCCTGGGCCTGGCCATCCCCCTGGTCATCGCCATCTCCACCGAGCAGGCCGCCAGGGCCGGGGTACTGATCAAGAACAGGATGGCGCTGGAACGGATGCGCACCATCGACGTGGTCCTGTTCGACAAAACCGGCACCCTGACCAAAGGCGAACCCGAACTCAAGGACGCAGCCGCTGTTGAAGCCGCGAACCGGGAAGAACTCCTGGCTTTGGCGGCAGCCGTCGAGTCAGACAGCGAGCACCCCGTTGCCCGGGCCGTTGTCCGTGCGGCACGGCAGCAGGGACTCTCGCTTCCCCGTGCCACCGATTTCACGTCCATGACGGGACGCGGTGTCCGCGCAACCGTTGACGGCCGGGTGCTGGCAGTGGGCGGACCGGCACTGCTTCGGGAATCCGGAATCACCGAACCGGCCGAGCTGGCAGCCTCCACGCGGGGCTGGATGGACCGCGGCGCTGCCGTGCTGCACGTCATCGACGGCGACCGGATCCTCGGTGCGGTGAGCCTGGAGGACGCCGTCCGTGACGAATCGCGCCAGGCCGTGGCCGCACTGCAGGGCCGCGGCATCAAGGTGGCCATGATCACCGGCGACGCCCGGCAGGTCGCAGCGTCAGTGGCCGCCGAGCTGGACATTGACGAGGTCTTCGCCGAAGTCCTGCCCGCGGACAAGGACAAGAAGGTCGCCGAACTCCAGGCCCGCGGCCTGAAGGTGGCCATGGTGGGCGACGGCGTGAACGACTCCCCGGCACTGGCCCGCGCCGAGGTCGGCATCGCGATCGGTGCCGGCACCGACGTCGCGATGGAATCGGCAGGCGTGGTGCTGGCCGGCAACGACCCGCGGGCCGTGCTGTCCATGGTGGACCTGTCCCGGGCCAGCTACCGGAAGATGTGGCAGAACCTGGTCTGGGCTACCGGCTACAACGTCATCTCAGTGCCGCTGGCCGCCGGGGTGCTGGCTTTCGCCGGGGTTGTCCTGTCGCCGGCGGCCGGGGCTGTGCTGATGTCCGCGTCCACGATCGTCGTGGCCCTGAACGCCCAGCTGCTGCGCCGGGTGAAACTGAACCTGTCGCAGGTTCGTTGAACCCCGGACACATTGCGTGAGTCAACACAGGCCCGGGCGGCTGGGGAATACAGTGCCGGTAGCCTTGAAGATGATCCGGAACCCGCCACGGAAGGAGGAACAACGTCATGACCGCACCTATGAAGCGCATCGCGAGGGCGTTCCTTTGGGCGGGCGGACTCGCCGCGGTCCTGGCCGTCGTCGCCGGCATCCTGGGCATGCACGTGATCACCGGCAACCATTCGATGCACTCGATGACAGCCATGAGCGCCGAATCAGCCGGAACGCTGCAGTCAGTCCACGCGGGCGGGGCCGCTAAAAGCCACCCCGATCACACGGCATCCGGCACGCAAGCAGTCCAGGAAGCCGCTGGCCACGACATGGGTTCCGTGGACCCGTGCTGCGGCAGCTGCACCGATATGCAGACCATGACCGTATCCTGCACGCCCTCAGCGAAGAGTGGTTCCCTGGCCGCCCCGCCGCCCGGCACCACCGTATTCGGTGCCATCCCCGTCATGGCCGCGCAGGGTACGGTCGTGAGTACTTACTCCTACCTCCCAAGAAGTCCTTCACCGAGCGATCTCTGCATCAGCCGGACGTAAAAAGCACGCCGCGAACAGGACCCACGCCGGAGCTTCTCCCGGCGCCAGCCGCGGGGCTTGCAGATCTTCCCCTTTCGGCGCATCCATATCGTGCATGCCCACTCCAGCGGCGCCGCCGCGCCCTGACAATTTTTGAAGGACCTGATTTTCATGACCAAGAAGTTTCTCCCCCTCTCCGCCACTGCCCTCGCCGCGAGCCTTGCCCTCGCCGGATGCTCCACCGGAACAGGGCCCGGATCCACCGGCACCTCAACAACCGGCGCCGAAAGCAGCACTACCTCCGCGCCGGCCAGCAGCTCCGCAGCTGCCGCCGCTGAGCACAACGCCGCCGACGTCATGTTCGCCCAGATGATGATCCCCCACCACGCGCAGGCGGTGGAGATGAGCGAGATGATGCTGGCCAAGAAGGAGATCCCCGCAGAGGTGACCTCATTGGCGACCAAGATCAAGGCCGCCCAGGGTCCGGAAATCGAGACGATGACCGGATGGCTCACCAGCTGGAACAAACCCACGCAGGCACCCTCCGGTCACGACATGTCCACCCACGGTGCCGGTGGGATGGGCGGCATGATGAGCGACGCCGACATGAAGAAACTCGACGCCGCAGAAGGCAGGCAAGCAACAAAACTGTTCCTCACCCAGATGATCGCCCACCACGAGGGCGCCGTCATGATGGCCAAAACCGAAACCACCGGCGGGAAGAACGCCGATGCCGTGAGCCTCAGCAAGGCCATCGTCACCGCGCAGGAGGCCGAAGTACAAGAAATGCAGGCGCTGCTGGCCCAGCTCTGATCTGGCACCGCCTGACGCCTGGCCGGCACCGGAACGTCCCGGTGCCGGCACGGCACGGCCACCCGTAGAGATGCCGTCGGCGCAGTGTTCAGCTGGGTGACGCACAAATTGCCGAGGCCCCGCAATTTCCGTAGCGACGGTGGTTTTCTGCGTCGCTGCATTGCGGACGGACGTAGAAGAATCTGCTGCAACTGGATCGGCGTCCCGAGGCCGGAGCTCTTGTCATCGCCTTCCCGGTGCAGGCGAGGCTGTGCGGCGACAGGACTTCTCTCCACTTGGCAAGTGCAGGCAAGTTAGTCAGTTCGAGATGTCTTTCGAACCGCCGAGCGCCGCGAGGGCCCTGCGCAGTCGGGCATCGGCGTCGTCGGCGACCTCCCGGACAGCAGGATTGTTGCTGAGCTGGACCATGGTTTGCGGGTCGATGGCCTCGATTGTGGTCCCGCCTGCGTGCTTGCTTCGCCGGACAACGACATTGCAGGGAAGAAGCGCACCGAGCTCCGGTTCGGCCGTGAGGGCGCGGCTGGCAAGGGCAGGGTTGCAGGCGCCAAGAATTACGTAGTCGCCGACGGCGTCGGCGGCGTCGGTTCCGAGTTTTGACTCAAAAGTGGCGCGGACGTCAATTTCGGTGAGGATGCCAAATCCCTGCTCGCCGAGTGTCTCGCGGGTGCGCTGGAGGGCGTCCCCCCAGGACAGCGGGACGGTAACCGCGTGGGTATAGCTCATGAGCCTGCTCCTCTTTTGTCGTTACGGGGATGTCCGGGTTCAGGCGGGGGCCGTGCCGGGGAAGCTTGGGGGTACTCACCCCGGCAGGCGTCTGTGGTCCCTGCCTGTCAGGCGAGGGAGAGGAAGAGCTTTTCCAGCTCTTTTTGTCCATAGTGGTGTCTTCGCGGATGCATTGCTCGAGTCCGGTGGCGATGATTGCGAAGCCTGCCCGGTCCAGAGCCTTCGAGACGGCGGCGAGCTGGGTGACGATGTCTTTGCAGTCCTTGCCCTCCTCCAGCATGCGGGTCACAGCAGCAAGCTGCCCCTGGGCTCGTTTGAGGCGGTTGACCACCGGGGTCAGTTCAGTTGGATCGAGTTGCATTAGATCTCCAAATGCGTAGGCGGCTTGCCACCAATCATATACCCCCCAGGGTGTCTTGCATACCCCCATGGGTATCTGCCATAGTGGTGGCATGTCCCCAATGACCCCCTTACGAGAGGTTCACCATGACTTCCCCCTCAACCGCCATCACCGCCCTCGCGCCGGAGACCCTGCACAGCTGGGTCACCGAGCGTCAGGACCTTGTCGTCATCGACGTGCGCTCTGCCGCTGAGTTCGAGTCGATGCACATCCGTGGCTCCTATAACGTCCCGCTGCCACTGCTGTCCGAGCACACCGATGAACTGGCCACCCGGCTGGGCAGCCGCGTTGTTCTGGTCTGCCAGTCCGGAGCCCGTGCCGAGCAGGCACGCCAGCGCCTGGCCGGCTCCGGCATCGATACGGCCTACGTCCTGACCGGCGGAGTTCCCGGCTACGCAGCAAGCGGCGGCGATGTGGTCGAGGGCAAGGCCCGCTGGGACCTGGAACGCCAGGTCCGCCTCGCCGCTGGGTCCCTGGTGGTTCTGGGACTGGCCGGCGGCAAGTTCGTCTCGCCCAGGATCCGGACGCTTGCCGGGGTCATCGGGGCGGGCCTGACCTTCTCCGCAGCCACGAACACCTGCGCCATGGGCAGGGCCATCTCGGCGATGCCGTGGAACCGGGCCGCCAGGGAACCCACCCGTGAAAGTGCGATCCTGCGGCTGCCGCAGGCCGGAGCCAGGCAGGCGCCGGCAGCATGATCGCTGCCCTGTCACTGGGGCTCTTCGTCGGGATCGTTCTCGGAGTAGTCGGCGGCGGCGGCTCGATCATCGCCGTCCCCGCCCTGGTCTACGGCGTGGGCATGAGCCCGGCGGAGGCCATCCCCACTTCCCTTCTGGTGGTGGGCATCTCCTCCCTGGCGGCACTGCTTCCGCGGCTGCGCGAGGGCATCAACTGGCCAGTGGTCCTGATGGTAGGCGCAGCAGGCATCCCGGCAGCGTGGGGCGGGACGGCGGCGGGCCGGCTGCTGGATCCAAATATCCTGATGCTCGCCTTCGCCGTGATCATGGTGATCGCGGGAATCCGGATGCTCATCCGGACCACGGAAACGGAGGGTTCCTGCAGCACCGGGCCCAACCGCGCGTTCCGCTCCTGCGCCCCCAAGGCCGTGGGGGTAGGCGTCCTCGTCGGGTTCCTCACCGGGCTGCTGGGCGTGGGCGGAGGCTTCCTGATCACACCGGCCCTGACATTGTTCCTGGGCCTGTCGATGAAACAGGCCGTGGGTTCATCCCTGGCCATCATCGTGATCAATTCCGCCGCGGGCTTCGGTGCCCACGCCACCGGATTCACCATTGACTGGCCACACGTCCTGGCCTTCACGGTTCCGGCGATCCTCGGATCCCTCCTTGCTGCCCGCCTCGCCCGCCACCTCAACGACAAGCACATCCGCATCTCGTTCGCCGTGCTCATCTTTGCCGTCGCGGCCTGGGTCACGACCGGCACCGTTACCGCCTGAAAACCCGCCCCGCACTGAAAGAAGAACTTCATGGGTCTCATCAGCTCCCTGAAGAAGGCATTCAGCAAGCCATACAAAACCGTCTCTGTCGCTGAAGCTAAGGAGCTCCTGGCCTCGGGTGCCGCCCTGATCGATGTACGCACCGCCCAGGAGTGGCGCTCAGGATGCGCGCCACAGGCCAGGCACGTCCCACTGGACAGGCTGCAGAGCAGCACCGCCGGAATCCAGAAATCCCGGCCCGTGATCGCCGTGTGCGCCTCCGGGGTCCGATCCGCTTCCGCCGCGAAACTGCTCGCCGGGCAAGGGTATGAGGCTTACTCCCTCAGCGGCGGCATGGGCGCCTGGCGCCAGGCCGGCGAACCGATCCGCTAGAACCAAAGAGTCCAAGCACTCAAAGGAGAAACCCATGGCTGAAATCAGCGTCACCGAAACCGACCAGCGCCGCTCCTCTTCCCGGATCCTCGACGTCCGCGAGGACTTTGAAGTTGCGGAGGGCATGATCCCCGGAGCGTTGCACATCCCCGTGGTCCAACTGCAGGCACGACTGTCCGAACTGGACCCCGCCGTTCCCGTGATCGCCGTCTGCCGCAGCGGTAACCGGTCCGCCCGCGTCGCCGAGGCACTCGAACGGGGCCGGGTTTACCGCGGACACCATGGCCGGCGGCATGATCTCCTGGACCCAAGCAGGGCTCCCCACCACCCCCTAACGGGCAGGAACACGCACCGCCTCTACCCAGAACCGGAAGGACACGAAGAATTCACATGACAACCATCGACATCACTGAACAGGGCTTTGCCCAGACCTTGGAGGACAACGACACCGTCTTCGTTGATTTCTGGGCACCCTGGTGCGGCCCCTGCCGCATGTTCGCCCCCATCTACGGCGCCGCCGCCGCACGGCACCCGGACATCACCTTCGCCAAGGTCGACACCGAAGCCGAACAGGCCCTCGCCGCCGCAGCCAGCATCATCTCCATCCCGACCCTGATGGCGTTCAAGGACAAAACCCTCGTCTTCTCCCAGCCCGGAGCACTCAACGCCACAGGACTCGAAGAAGTCATCCAGGCCGTCAAGACCCTGGACATGAACAAATTCCCGGCCGACGCAGCACCGCAACACCCCTAACGCCACACCGCCAAACACCTGACACCGCACCACAAAACCACTGGCACAGCCACCACTGCTGGATACCCCCTGGGGTATTAGAATCAGTGTCGGGAACCACCAGAAACTTCCCCTCCCGAAGGAGAGCACCAGATGCTTATCGAGCGCATTTACGACGAGGACCTCGCCCAGGCCAGCTACCTGATCGGCTGCCAGGCCAACGGCACCGCCGTCGTAGTTGATGGCCGGCGCGACATCGCCGTCTACCAGGACCTGGCAGCGAAGAACGGCATGAAGATCGTGGCCGCCACCGAGACCCACATCCACGCCGACTACCTTTCCGGCACCAGGGAGCTCGCCGCCGCGACCGGCGCGAAAATCTATGTCTCCGGAGAGGGCGGCCCGGACTGGCAATACGAATTCGACGGTGAACGGCTCTACGACGGCGACACGATCACCGTCGGAAACATCAGCATCCAGGCCGTGCACACCCCGGGCCACACCCCGGAGCACCTGTCCTTCCTGGTCACCGACGGCGCGTTTTCCGACCAGCCCGGCTACCTGCTCTCCGGTGACTTCGTCTTCTCCGGCGACCTGGGCCGCCCCGACCTCCTGGATGAGGCAGCCGGCGGGGTGGACACCCGCTTCGAAGGCGCGAAGCAGCTGTTCGCCAGCCTGCGGGACAAGTTCCTGACCCTGCCCGACTATGTCCAGGTCCACCCCGGCCACGGTGCCGGCAGCGCCTGCGGCAGGGCCCTGGGTGCGATCCCGTCCTCCACCGTCGGGTACGAACGCCTCTACTCCTGGTGGGGTCCCTATCTCGCCGCCAATGACGAGGCCGGTTTCATCGCCGAGCTCCTCGACGGCCAGCCCGACGCGCACGCCTACTTCGGCCGGATGAAGCGCGAAAACCGTGAAGGCCCGGCCGTCATCGGCGACCGTGCCCCGCTGCAGGAACTGGACACCGCCGATGTGGCCAGGCACCTGGCAGAGGACCAGGTGACCTTCATCGACACCCGGTCCAACGCTGAAGCCCACGAAGGCACCGTCAGCGGCTCCCTGAACATCCCGGCCGGCAAGTCCGTCGCCAGCTACGGCGCCTGGGTCGTGAACCCCGAAACCGATAAGAACCCGCTGGTGCTGCTCGCCGACGGGCAGGAGCAGGCCCAGGACATGTGGGACCATCTGGTCAGGGTCGGCATCGACAACGTCGCTGGCTACCTCACCAGCATCGACGGCCTGCCCACCTTCACCCCGAAGCTCATCCTGCCCGCAGACTTGGCAGACTTCGACGCGGCCCTGGTGATCGATGTCCGCAACCGCAGCGAGCACATCGCCGGCAACGTCCCCGGCTCCTACCAGCTCAGCGGCGGCCGCCTCATGTGGCACCTGGACAATCTCCCGGCCGAAGGCACCATCGTGACCTACTGCCAAAGCGGCGTGCGGAACTCCGTCGCGGCCAGCGCCCTGCGCCGGGCCGGATACGACGTCGCCGAACTCGACGGCAGCTACGCCGCGTGGGACGCGTTCCAAAGCTCCACGGCCTCCGCTACCAACAAATAATCCATGCTCAAAGGCGGCGGACCGGGAACCCGGGCCGCCGCCTTGGCGTCTCCCCTGAACCTACGGAACACACCAATGACACCCAGCAGCAGACACTCCCGCCACGGGCACCGGACAACAGCGGCGATCGCCCTGGGCCTGCGGCAGAACCTGGCCCAGTTCATGCTCCTGGTCGCCGTCAGCGCCCTCGGCGGAACGCACCGTCCTGCCACTGCTCGCCGGGCAGGTCTTCCACCTGGACCAGTACACCTCTGCGCTGACCTACATCCTCGCGTTCGGGCTGGCCAACCGGCCACGCTCACCCGCAGCCATGCGAGGCTCAGCAATCGGGAAATATTCACCCTGACCAGCTTCCTGGACCGGTCTCTGTCCTCCGTCAGCCAGGCCGGCCTGGTGAACAACCTTAACGACGGGCTCGGGTTGGGCCTGTTCCCCGTTCTCTTCGCCGCCGCGCTGGCGATAGTCGCCGTCGGGAATGACTTTGAAATCTGGCTGGCCGCCGTCGTCCTGCTCGGTGCGGGCACCGCCATGGTCTATCCCACCCTGCTGGCAGCGATCGGCGACGTCGCCCGCCACGAGTGGCGGGCCCGCTCTGTCGGCACCTACCGACTGTGGCGCGACGGCGGATTCGCCGTCGGTGCCCTCCTCTCCGGCCTCATCGCCGACGCCTACGGCATCCCCGCCGCCGTCGCCGTCGTCGCTGCCCTGCGGCGCTCTCCGGCATCATCGTGGCGGCACGTATGCGCGGCACTGACTAGGATCCCCGAATGACTCCGAGAGGGACTGGATAGCAGAGCTGGCACAAGAATCCGAGAGGCAACCGGCAACAAGCAGCGTCAGGTCAGAT
Source organism: Arthrobacter sp. UC242_113 (assembly GCF_044054585.1). NCBI lineage: Bacteria > Bacillati > Actinomycetota > Actinomycetes > Micrococcales > Micrococcaceae > Arthrobacter > Arthrobacter sp. UC242_113. The sequence goes on from NZ_CP171968.1 coordinate 2,784,057, forward strand.
CAGAGCCGGAACAAGCCGGGCCTGCGATAACGGGACCCGCCCCCGACAGCCGGCTGCACCAGTAGCCCCTTAGATGCGAGCACTGCGAGCATGCGTCCTGCGGACAGGCTCCAAGGTCCTACAACCTTTTTGTAGGCCCGGTGAGCCACGGTTGTCCTGCCCCCAAGGGACCGCGTTCACGGGCACGGAGCGCGGCAGGACCACCGGGCCGGAGCGTTACCCCAATACGCTCCGGCCCCGGTGATTCGCCGGTGCACACTTGCTTTGGCGGGCGATCTTCCGGTGACGTTCTGGCCCTAGTTCCAAACCTTTAAGGTTCTCCTGCCAGCGGCCGGCCGACCACATGGAAGCCCCTGAAGTTCAGTCAACAGCCCCCCAAATAGGTGGAATTCCACGGGGGGGGTACGCAGCAGGCCCTAGGAAAATCCCAATGTCCCCTTAGCAAAGTGAGTGCGGGGGCTCAATTACACACGATTTTCACTGCCCCCGGTCAGCAAATATGCCAACAGGGGGGCACATCATGAGAGTTGGGCATCAAGACAAAATCGTGCGGTCCAAAAACCGCACCGCAAGGCGCCGCAGCGCACTGGCCGCGGCAGTCGTGGGCGCCGTCATGCTGTCTGGGCTGAGCGTCCTGCCGCCGGCCGTCGCGGCATTGCCGGCCGGAGGTTCGGGACTGTCGCAAGCCGCGATGGCGGGAATTCTGCCGGCGGCCCTACCCGTGGGTCCCGCGAGTGTGGGCCCGCTCGATCCGACCAACGGCTACCCGTACTGGTACGCCGACGGCGGAGATGAAGCTAAGGGGCTGGACCCCGTTCGGCTGGAACTGTGCCTTGACGCCCAGGACTGCCCGGTAATCGGCGTCGACTACGACCCCACCCAGCCGCTGGCAATTCCCGGGAACTTCCCGGAAGAATCCTTCTGGTGGTCTGCCGAATCGTCGCTGACAATGCCAGGCGGCGCCTCAGCACGCCTGATCATGGCGCAGGAAGCGGCTTTTGCCGGCCTTGGGTCGGTGGCACAGGGCCAGCAGAACGGGTTCGCCCGGCTACGGCTACGGCTCGACGACGGTGTGCCGGGCCAGCAGTACACCTTCACCCACCCGTATGGGGTTGAAGTCCTGACCGCAGACGACAGAGGCCGTATCCGCTTCACCGAAGACATCGGCTGCATGCAGCAACCGTGCACCTGGAACGAGCCGTCGAACGGACGCCTCGGCCCCTACCTGCGCTGGGACCCGGCCGTGGCACCGGCTGCGCCGGAAGGCTTCATCGGCGACCCGAACGTCGAACACGCGGTGGTGGGCAGCCCCAACGGTACGGACTACTTCCAGGTGTCGGGCCCGAACGGGGCCAGCAACGCCGCGAGCGCCCGGACGGACCTGTTTGCCGTGCAGGGCAAGATCGCCACCCTGAAAGCAGGGGTAGACAAGCGTGGGGGCGTCTATAACTCCAAGCAGACGGTCAAGATCCAGGCTTCCCTGCCCGACAAGGCGAAGATCATCTACACAACCGACGGCACCGACCCTGGCTTCAACGAAGACGGCACCGTCAAAGGTATGGAATTCGTTCCTGCCCCTGGCGACATGGCTGCGGCAGCCGCCGTCGAGCTGGCCACACCGGGCCTGACAACCCTGAAGTACATGGCAGTGGACCTCGAGAACAACGAGAAGCCCACCGCCGTCTACACGGAAAAGTACGAACTCGACGCTACCCGTCCCTGGCTCGAGGCCAGTCCGGACGCGGCCGCAGGTCCCCTTGCGGGACGGCAGACCGTGACCCTTACAGGGACCACGAACAACCCGTCCGTCGCGCCGGACATCTACTACACGACGGACGGTACTGCCCCGGCCCTGACGGAGGAAGGCGAACCTGCCGGGTCCACCCGCGAGTACACCGGTCCGGTCCCCCTGGCCATGTCCACCACCATCCGGGCAGTCGCCGTCGACCCGGCCACCGGCACCGCGGGCGAGGTACGTTCGTTCCCGTTCAAGGTCCGCAACCTCTCCGAGGTCGGCCCGCTTGGCGAGCACGGTTTCCCCCTGTGGCTGAAGGACAACGGCGGGGAAGGCCAGGATCCGATCCAGCTGGACCTGTGCCTCGATGACCCGCTGTGCCCGGTGGTCGATGTCCTGCCCGACCCGGCGCAGCCGACATCCTGGCCTGACAACTTCCCGGGAGAGGCGTTCTGGTTCTCGTCAGACGCGGAAGTAACGGTGGGCGCCGAGGACATCCGGCTGACTCTGGCCTCAGAGGCGGCCTTCGGGGCGGACGCCGTTCAGGACAAAGCGCAGATCGGCTTCGGCCGGGTCCGGGTCACCGGTGACGCGGTCTTCGAACCCGGCGCCACCTACCGGTTCACGCACCCCTACGGTGTCCTGGAACTGACGGCGGACATCGACGGCAACATCAACTACACGGAGGACCTGGGCGCGCTGAACGCCACCGGCGACTTCTCCGGGATGCTGGAGACCAAGATCGGACCGTTCCTTCGCTGGACCGAAGGTGCGCCTGAAGGCTACCTCGGCGACGGCGCCACACCGCACGCGGTGACCGGCAGCCCCTACGGCACCAATGTCTTCAAGATCGAGAAGATCATCTCGGCCGGGGGCGAGGTACTGGACGACCCGGAGGTCCTCGGCGAGACCGACCAGTTCGTGGTCCAGGGCCGCAAGACCGGCGCCGCCCCGCCGGAGCCCACCCCTACGGCAACCACGGCCGGCGGCATCTTCGCCACGGACCAGCTCGTGGCGCTGACGGCCACTCCGGCAAACGCGCAGATCTTCTTCACCACCGACGGAACGGACCCGACGACGGCCAGCACGCTGTACACGGAACCGATTCCCATCACCACCGAGGGCACCACCACGCTGAAGTTCATCGCGGTGTCCTTCGGGATCGCCTCCGCAGTGAAGACGGAAACGTTCACTGTGGACAAGACAGCACCGGTCCTCACCGCCAATGTGGAGGACAGCGAGGTCCCGGCGGGCGCCGCCGTGACACTGTCGGCCAACGAGACCGCGTCCATCTTCTTCACCCTGGACGGCAGCGAGCCGACAGCTGACAGCACCCGCTACTCGGCACCGGTACAGCTCGCGGCTGGCCAGAACCTGCGGGCCCTGGCCATTGATGCGGCCGGCAATGCCAGCAGCGTCGGCAGCTGGACCGCTGCCGCAGGAACGCCAGGCGGCGGGACGCCCGGCGGCGAAACCCCCGGCGGTCAGACACCCGGCGGTCAGACATCGAACGGAGACTCCATCCGCCGCGATTTCACCGGCGATTCAAAGGCCGACCTCCTCTCCACCGACACCTCCGGCAGGTTGTGGCTCTACCCAGGCAACGGCAAGGGCGGCTTCGAGCCCCGGAAGTATGTCGGTGCGAACTGGAACACCATGACCAGCGTGGCCAGCGCCGGCGACAACGACGGCGACGGCAAGGCGGACCTGGTGGCCCGCGACAAGGCCGGCAAGCTGTGGCACTATCCAGGCACGGGGACCGGCCGGTTCGCAGCCAGGAAACTCATTGGCTCGGGCTGGAACATCATGACCAGCATCGTGGCTGGGGGCGACTTTAGCGGCGACTGCAAGGCGGACCTGGTGGCCCGCGACACGGCCGGCACCCTGTGGCTCTACCCCGGCAACGGCAAGGGCAGCTACCCGGCGAGGAAGAGGATCGGCGGAGGCTGGAACATCATGACCGCCATCACCGGTTCCGGCGACGCCAACGGCGACGGCAAGGCCGACCTGATCGCCCGCGACACGGCCAGTACCCTGTGGTTCTACCCCGGAGACGGCGAGGGCAGGCATGCGGCGAGGACGAGGATCGGCGGAGGCTGGAACATCATGACCGCCATCACCGGTTCCGGCGACGCCAACGGCGACGGCAAGGCTGACCTGATGGCCCGGGACAAGTCCGGCACCTTGTGGCTCTACCTCGGAGACGGCAAGGGCCGGCATGCGGAGAGGAAGAGGATCGGCGGAGGCTGGAACATCATGAAGAACATCTCCTGATCCGTTCCTGACCACCCAGATCCGAACAAGCACAGCGGCCCCCTGCCGGTTATCCGGCAGGGGGCCGCTGGTCAGCCGCGCGGTCCCGGGCTGGTGGCGTGGCCGAGGATGTGCGCCACCGGAGGTGTCAGCGACTGGACGGCGAAGCCGAACCGCTGGCTGTCCCGGACGGTGAATCCCGCCGCGGAGATGGCGCCGAGCGTATCCCGGTTGGGGTGGCACCCTCCGGCCAGGCGCTGCCATGCCGGCGTGAGCAGGTCTTCGACGGCGGCCAGGACAGGGCGGTCAGAGCGGACGTGTTCGTAGTAGGCCAGGGTCCCGCCGGGGCGCAGGACTCGCCGGACTTCCGCGAGGACGGCCGCCTGGTCCGCGACGCTGCACAGCACAAGGCTGGCGACGACGGCATCCGCGCTGCCGTCGTCGGCCGGGATCCGCTCGGCTGCAGCCGGTTTCACCGTCACTTTGACGGGGGCGGTAACGGCGCGGTTCCGGGCGAGGCTTCGGAGGTAGTCGTCGGGCTCCAGCGCCAGGACGTGGGTGACTGCGGGCGGGTAGAGCGCAAAGGCGGATCCGTCCCCCGCGCCGATCTCGATCACTGTCCCGTGCAGGCTGGCCAGCATCCGGCGGCGGTGTTCGGTGGCCCCGCGGCGGTTCATCCGTTCGACGGCGCGCGAGTAGGCGCGGGCGAACCGCGGATGCTGGAGGTGCTTCAGTGCACCGCCGCCGGTCAGGTCCCCTTCGCCGTCCATGCCGTTGGCACTCTGGGCCATTACGCGTCCGGCTGGTGCTGTCCCGGTCCACCTACGCGGAGCATCGCTTCCATCTCGTCGATGAGCCCGTCCACGCCGGGGGAAGCGGCAATCGCCGCCCCGATCCGCTGGCTACCGGCGCGGTACCGGCCGTCGCCCAGAACCTTCCGCACGGCGTCGCGGATGGCCTCCGGCTTGGGTCGGCCGGTCTTGAGGTTAATCCCGACGCCGGCCCAGGCCACGCGGGCCGCCCCCTCGGGTTTGTCCTCGGTGTCCCCGGCCACCACGATGGGCACGCCGTTTTCCATGGCGTAATGCAGGCCGCCGTAGCCGCCGTTCGTGACGTAGACGTCCACCTTCGGCAGGAGCTCCGCATCCGGGAGGAATTCGGCGGCGCGGGCGTTGGCCGGGAGCGGCGGAAGCGCCTCGAGCGGGCGGCGGCCGGTGCTGACGACGACGGTCACGTCCTCCCCGGCCAGCGCCTTGAGCGTGGGACCCACCAGAGCCGTGAAGTCCTCGTTGGAGACGGTCCCCTGCGTCACATAAACCACCGGGCGGGAGCCGTCCAGCTCGCCCCACCACTCCGGCTTTCGTGTCACAGAGGCGGAGGCGGCGTGCCGGGACATCGGCCCGAAGAAACGCAGGTTGCCCGGCGCATCCGAGCGCGGGTACTCGAACTCCTCCACGGTGAACTGTGCGATGAGTTCGGTGCGGCGCGCCCAGTCCAGGATGAACAGCCCGTCCAGCCCCACTGCCACCAACTCGCGGGTCAGGGCGTCCACCTGCCGCTGGCTGTCCTTCAGCACCACGTTGGAGACCAGCCAGTTCATTGCCCGGTTCCTCAGGCGTGCGCCCGGTCCCTTGCCTGGCACCAGGCCGGAGCCGTAGGGGGCGCGGTCCCGGCTGGACAGCGTCAGCGGCAGGATGCCGCAGGTGATGATCGGGGGCCGCTTGCTGCGCGGAAGCCGGGACAAGGTGGCGGCGCCCACGAAGGTGACCTCGGCCAGGACCGCGTCCGTCGGTTCGGCAGCGACAGCCGCCGCCAGCGGCAGATACTGGCCGCGGGCAGGCTCGATCACCAACCCGCGGATGCCCTCGCGGATGGCCTGGACGCCGGTGGCCGGGCTGGATTCGGTCGCGTATTCGGCGCCCGGCCCCAGCGGAAGGAACTCGGCCCCGATGGCCTCTACTGCGTCCTGGTAGGCGGGGCCGGTCAGGAACCGCACCCTGTGGCCGCGGTCAATCAGGCGGCGTGCGACTCCGAGCATGGGCGAAACGTGGCCGTCGTGGGGGCCGCTGCAAACGATGACTGCTGACATGGCTGGAGCTTATGGCCTGCGGTGCCCGGAAAATAGGCCTTTGGCCGCTTCACTGGACCCGTGACCTGCGCGCGCCGCGGTACCTGCCCGCGGGTGGTACCTTAAGTCACCGCCACATTCGGGCGGATCGTTGACTGTTTGGCGCCTGCCGGGTACTTCCATGTGCGCGGCCGGCCGTCCGTGCATTAGGAAGCTGGGGCTTGTATGCGCATTTGGAAGAAACTACGCGCGCGCCGCGGCGCCGCCGCAGTGCTGGCCGTCGCTGCAGTGCTGGCCCTGACTACGGCCGTCCCGGCCGGGGCGGTCACGGGCGACTACGCCAAGGACACCGAGCACCCCTTCGTGGGGCTGGTTGTTTTCTACGGTCCCGGCGGCGAGTTCCACCACAGGTGCTCGGGCTCGCTGCTGACACCCACCGTGTTCCTGACCGCAGGCCACTGCACTGCCGTCGGTTCCTCGGCGCGGGTCTACTTCCAGCAGGACGCCGGCGCGGACTGGAGCCCTGAAGCCGTAACGGATCCTGACACCGGCTACCCGGGCCCCTGCGCCGAGGGAACGCTGGGAACGCAGTGCGCGGAGTCGGCCAAACTGTACAACTACGGCTACACCAGCATGGCCGAGGTCCCGGAAACGAAGGACGTCGGCCTGGTGATCCTTAAGCAGCCGATCATGCTCGAGGAATACGCGCGCCTCGCGGCACCGGGGACCCTGGACGCCCTGGCCAGCAGGCGCGGGCAGCAAGAAACAACCTTCACCGTGAGCGGCTACGGAATCTCGGAGGTCAACCCGGTTTCCGACACGTCATTCCGGAAACGGCTCATGGCCGAGTCCAAGCTGACGAACCTCACCAGCGCGAGCGCCGACGGCTACAACATCCAGACCAACGGCAACGGTAAGGGCATGGGCGGCACCTGCACCGCCGACTCCGGCGGGCCACTGTTCTATGGCGGGGTAACGTCCAACATCATCGCCGGCATCACCTCGTTCAACCACAACCGCTACTGCAAGGGAACGAACTTCTCGTACCGCACGGACCGGCAGGATGTGATCGACTGGATCACCAAGACCGCCGGGATCGCGGCCGCGGATATCGTCGGGGGGACGCCGTAGGCCGGGCCGGCGCCCACAAAATTACACATTGTGCATACTGGTTACCTTAGGGTAACTTTTGCAGGGGCGGCATCCGATTCCCCAGGTTGGTAACCGCCCGCGGAGAAGCCCCGCACCATCTCTTCACGAATGGTGCGGGGCTTTTTCGCGTCAGTCCTCGAAGTGTGTGGCCGGGACGGAAAAGTCCAACACGTACGACGGCGGCCGGCCAGCCGCCGTCGTACGCTCACCGGTGCCTCCGCCCGGTTTTCCGGGCGCTACGCCAGGAACTCAGCCACGGCCTTCACCGCGACCGTCCGTACGGCATAAACCGGCGCGAACACGGGCCGCTTCGGCAACAGGGGCGGCGGCGCCGGATGGTCGTGGACACCCGGCAGTGGAACGCGTGGCGGCGTGATGCGCTGCCAGGCCCACGGCAGGAAGTAGGTGCGGGCCCAGGCCAGGTCCCCGGCGCGGGCGTCGCGCCAGTTGCTGTGCGGCAGGGCCTTCGGCTCAAGCGGCTGCAGCGAATGCTGCACCTGCAGGGTGTCCAGCACCTGCATGGCGATGGTGTGGTGGCCCAGCGGCGAGAAGTGCAGCCGGTCCGGGTGCCACATCCGAGGATCCCGCAGTGCGGGTAGCGTCCACAGGTCCACCAGCAGACAGTCGTGCGCGGCGGCGACGATCCGGATGTTCTCGTTGAAGATGGCTATCCGCGAGCGGCTCCGCCCCAGGATTGGGGTGCGGCGCCAGTCCGGCCCGGCGAACAGCATGATGGTGGCGCCGCTGGCACTCAGCCGTTCAACCCCGGCCTCCAGCTTGGCCGCTAGCTTGTCCGGGTCGGTTCGGTGGAACACCATGTCGTTCCCGCCGGCCGACAGCGTGATCAGGTCCGGCTTCAGCTCCATTGCCGGCTCGGTCTGCTGGTCAAGAATCTGGTCCAGCAGCAGGCCACGGATGGCCAGATTGGCGTAGGCAAAGTCTTTCCGCTCAGCGCTGAGCCCCTCTGCCACCCGGTCCGCCCAGCCCCGGAGCCCTCCGGCGCAGCGTTCCTCGGGGTCGCCGACGCCCTCTGTAAACGAATCTCCGATTGCCACATACCGGCTCCAGGGGTGTGGGGCCGTTGCGTCCGCAGCGAAGTTCCGGGGTCCAAAGTGGCCGATGTTTTTCATCGCCTCGTCCTCTCCCTTGCGCCCCTGGCGCGGTACGCCTGTGGCGTTATCCAAGGAACGTCCGAGCCGCGCGGGAAATTCCTGAAAAGTTCCTCCTTTTGTGAAATATTTCCGCCGGCGTTGGTGGGCGGACAACGGAGGGCAACCACCGGACCCACCCATAGGCCGTCGGCTCCCCCGGTGTTAGATTCAAGGCACCTGCGCCCCTCTGACCTGCAAGGAGTCTCCAAATGCTGATCGGCGGCCTTCCGGCTCACATTCTCCTGATCCACGGCGTCGTCGTCTTCGGGCCGCTCGCCGGCCTGGGCGCCGTCGTCTACGGACTGGCCGGCCGGACCCGCCGGTATCTCGCCTGGCCGCTGGGCGTGCTGGCACTGATCCTTGCCCCGATGGCGCTCATCACCGCGCAAACCGGTGAGCAGCTGCAGGAGACCCGGGGCGCCACCGACGCGATCCAGGCCCACGCCCGGCAGGGCGACATCCTGAAGATCGCCGCCGTCGTCTTCTTCTTTGTTGTGGTGCTGCTGCTGGCCGCGACGTTCGCGCCGCTGGCCGAGCGGATCCCGGCGCTGGCTTCACTCCAGCGCTCCCGTCCGGCCCGCATCGCAGCCCTTACCCTGGGCGTGCTCGCCGGGCTCTTCGTCATCTACCAGAGCGTGATCACCGGGCATTCCGGCTCGTTCTCCGTCTGGGGCGGGTAGCTGGACGGCATTCAGCAGCCGTCCAGCGGGTCCCCAAGGTGGCCCCAGCTTTCCCCAAGGCAGGCAGGACAGAGTTGTCTCACTAGCAGAGGCCGGCTATCACGGGGCAATTGATGGCAGGTTCAGGCGCCGGGCCCGAAATGTCCCCCATGCATTCTGGGCCCGGCGGAAAGGCTACATCCCCTGCCCAATTGCTGCCACGTGGGCCTTTGGTTTTCAGTCCGCGGCCCAGCGGCGGAGTGTGCTGTTGATCAATCCGATGAGGACGGCCGTCCACCAGCAGGCCTGCGAGATGCTGAGCGCGACCATGAGCCGGAGCCGCAGCCTGCGGCCGAGTTCCCCGAAGCGGGTGTGGGCGGGTAGCGCCAGTAGCTGGTGCATGGCCGGGGCGATGCTCAGGCCGTTGAGCATGAGCACCAGGACACAGGCGAGTTTGATGACGGTGACCGGATTGGTCAGGTCGGGGTCGATCAGGGCGCCTGACACCAGCAGCAGCGCGAGCCCTCCCCAGATGAGCGGCTTCGCAGCCGCCTCCAGCTTTCCGGATTCGTGCATCTGCACCTTGCCCAGCAGCCACAGCAGGCCCAGCCAGTCCACCACCAGAATGGTGCCGAAGGACAGCACGAGGGCAAGGATGTGGACGGCGAGCCCGATCCGGTGCAGCTCCGGCCCGCACTCCGCATAGTGACCAACGAGCAACGAGGCCGCCCACCCTGCCGTGCACAGGGCTGCGAGCAGAACCAGGCGGACTCTTTGCTTCTTCCTGTTGGGCGAGGTCTCTGTGGGCTGCGTTCTGTTTTCGGGGGGCGCCGGGGCAGGTGCGGCTGGGGACATGATGATGCCTTTCAAGGGGACGCCGGCGTCGCCACCGGCGGGCGGCCCGCCGTGCGGCGATGCGCGGCCGGGCATGCGAGGGGAGAGTGATCGTGCGCTGGTTAGGTAAACCTAAATTGGGAGATTACAGGCCTCGATCGAAATTAGGCAAACAAAATGTTCGCTAATTTCTCCACCGGTTTTCCTAAGTGCTTGGCACGCCCGGCTTGCCGTTTCCCCGATTACCAAAAAGGGCCGCTCGTCCGGGCTTCGAAGCGGCCCTTTTCGGTAAGGCGGTGACACTGACGACTCCGCGAGCGGCCCTTTTCGGTAAAACGGCGACCTCGGGGCGGCGTGTGGAACAATCGAATAGCCCTTTGAAAGGAGCCCTCCACCCATGCGGCAACCGGACCCGGGACGACGAGTACCGGTCGGCCACCGGTCGCCAGCTGGGTGGGCGCGGGCGCTGCGCGGCTCCCCCGCCACCCTCACTTTCGTTGTTCTCTTCTGGGGCACGGGTGCTTTGTCCGCCAGCCTCCGCTCCGGGCCGCCGTCGTTCCTTCTGCCCCACGTTGCTGTCACTTCGCGTTCGCTGCCGGACCATTGGTATGCCCTGCTGCTCTCCGCCTTCTGGGAGCGGGACCTGGCCGGATACATCGTGGGCACGCTGGTGGTGCTCCTAGCCGGGCTCCCGCTGGAACGCCGCCTGGGGTCGGTACGTTTCACCTTGGCCGCGATCGGCGGGCACGTGCTCGGAATCCTGGCGACGCTCGGGTTCCTCGCCGCCGCCCGCGGCCTGATGGGGAGCTGGATCCGCGACCTGAGCGGGCACCTCTTTCTGGGACCGAGCGCCCTGGCCTGCGCGGCCGCCATGGCTGCCACCGCTTCCCTCTCCACCCTGTGGCGCCGCCGGATCCGCGTGGTTCTCCTCGCCGTCCTGCTGCTGTTTGCGATGTACGCCGGCGGATTCGAGGACCTGGTCCGGCTCGGGGCGGCCGTGGCGGGAGGGCTGCTGGGCCCGGTGCTGCTGGGCCGCCGGCCGCGCTTCGGCAGGCCCACCGTCTCCCGGCACGAGGCCCGGATCCTGGTGGCACTGCTCCTGACTGTAGCGGCAATCGGACCGGTGGTGGCTGGTCTGGCGCCGCACGCCGTCGGACCGCTCTCGGTGCTCAAGTTCCTGTTCACCAACATCCAGCCGGTGGACCCCGCAACACTGCAGGCATCCTGCTCCCGCCCAGCCGGCCTCAGGGACTGCGCCGCCGCCCAGCTGCAACTGCGGGCCGGGGCGGGCGGAATCTTCATGGCCATTCTGCCGTCGTTCCTGCTGCTCCTGTTCGCGGACGGCCTGCGGCGGGGACGGCGGTTCGCCTGGGCGGGCGCGCTCCTGATCCAGGCGTCGCTGTCCCTGCTGGCTGCCGTCACCATCGCCGGCGTGCTGCTGCCGCCGCCGGGTTCGGCCGCCCGCGAGGGTGTGGGCGGGATTGAGCTTTCGGGCTACTCGCACCCGCTCAGCCTGGTGCTGCCGATGCTGGTCCCGGTCCTCCTGACAGTGCTCCTGCTGGCAGGCCGGAACCTGTTCCCGGTGCAGGCTCCGCGCGGAACGTACCTGCGGCTGGCGCGCCGGGTGGTCATTGCTCTGATTGTGCTGAGCCTCGCCCATGTGGGCCTGGGCCTGGTTTTGGCGGATGGTTTCACCCCCGTGCCCGGCCCGCCTCAGCTTCTGGCCGACGTCCCGGACAGGTTCCTGCCCCTGGGCTTCCTGGTGGACCGCTCACCGGCGTTCTTCCCCGAAAGCACCGCCGCCGTCGTCCTTTACGAGAGCACCGGCGTCGTATTCTGGGCGTGGACCGGAGCACTACTGCTCCGGACGTTCCTGCGTCCGGCCCACGGCCGGCACAGCGCGGACGAGGAGCGGGCCCGGCACATCCTCAAGTCGCACGGCGGCGGCTCGCTCTCCTGGATGACCACGTGGAGCGGGAACAGCTACTGGTTCACCGGTTCGAGCTTCATCGCATACCGCGTGCACAACGGGGTGGCCGTGGCGCTCGGGCCGCCCGTTGGTCCGCCAGCCGGCCGGGAAGCCGCGTTCAGGGAGTTCGCCCGTCACTGCCAATTCAACGGGTGGACGCCGTGCTTCTACTTCGTGCCCGACGAGCTCCGCGGCCTGGCCGGGTCGCTGGGCTGGGGCTCGGTGCAGGTGGCGCAGGAAACCGTGTTGCGGCTGGATGAGGTATCCTTCCGCGGCAAGAAGTTCCAGGACATCCGCACGGCGCTGAACCGGGCGGCGAAGGCAGGCATCCGCGCGGAGTGGACCACGTTTGCCCAGGCGCCCCTTGCTGTCCAGGCACAGATCGAAGCCATCTCAGAGGAGTGGGTGGCGGACAAGAAGGTCCCCGAGATGGGCTTCACGCTGGGCAGCCTGGACGAACTCGACGACCCCGAGGTCCGCTGCCTGCTCGCGATCGACGCCGACCACACCGTGCACGCGGTGGCGTCGTGGCTGCCGGTGTACCGCAACGGATATGTGGTGGGGTGGACGCTCGACTTCATGCGGCGCCGCGGCGACGGCTTCCGGGCGAGCATCGACTTCCTCATCGCGTCGGCCGCGCTGAGCCTGCAGGACGAGGGCTGCGAATTCATGAGCCTGTCCGGTGCCCCGCTGGCGCGGGTGCCAGCTTCGTCCGTTGCTGCCTCAGCCGACGCAAACGGCGCCCTGGACCGGATGCTCGACTGGCTCGGCGCAGCGCTGGAACCGGTATACGGCTTCCGGTCCCTGCTGGCGTTCAAGGCCAAGTTCAAGCCGGACTACGAGCCCATGTATCTGCTGTATCCGGATGCGGCCGCCCTGCCCGCGATCGCCAACGCCATCACCCGGGCGTACCTGCCGTCGATCAACCTGGGCCAGGGCCTGACCCTGGTGCGCGGCCTCCTCACCCGCCGCTGACCCGCCACCCAACTAGGTAGCAGATCAGGGCGTTCCCAGCGCTGAGAACGCCCTCAGCTGCTACCTAGTTGGGCTCACGGGCGCTACCGCAGTGCGAAGCCCGTGTGCCGTTCCAGCGCGTCGAGCAGCTCAGTCTGGAACGCCTTGTCCTTAACGGCCGGATGGGGTTCCCGGCGCTGCTGGTGGAACCAGTACCCTCCGGACACGTGGTCGTCAGCGGCGTCCCGGGTGGCCAGCCAGACCTGCGTGACGTGCCCCAGCTCCAGGTCATCTGGCGCGCTGCGTCCGCCCATCCGGGTGGGCACCCAGCCCGGATCGACGGCGTTGCTTTCGACGTCGGGCCAGCGCTCGGCAACCGCGGCCGCGAGCGCCGTGACGTACAGCTTGCTGTCCGAGTAGGCCGCCGGCCGCCTGGCCGCGTTGGTCCAGTCGATGCCCTGAAGGTCAGGAGTGCCGGAACGGTGCATGCCGCTGCTGATGTACACAATGCGCCGGGGCCGGGCCATGAGCGCGGTCATGATGTACGGCGCGACGGTGTTCACCGCAAAGATCCGGTTGCCGCTGTACACGCCGGCGTTGTGGATGACGGTATCGAACGGGCCAAACTGCTCGACCCGTTCTGCCACCCGTGCCGTCTCGGTAAGGTCGGCCAGATCTCCAACGACGGTCTCCACAGCCTGGTCCCTGACCGCGCCGGAGTTCGTGAAGCGCGACTCATCCCTGGCGTGCAGCACCACTTCGTGGCCCTGCTGGAGCAGCGCCCGGGCAGCATTCAGGCCGAGCCCGCCGGCAGAGCCGGTGATGAATATTCTCGCCACTGTTTCACAGTAGCCGGGGCGGCCCAGCGCCTGGCAGGCACTGACAGGGCCTCCCTCCGCAGCCGAGGCCTCAGTAGGCTGGATATGAACCAATCCCGTGCTGTCCGCCACAGTCGGGAAGAGACTTGGGGGTCCCTGTGGTTACCCCTTTCAGCAGGGTCTGCCTCACGCCACGGCGATGGGGTTTAGTAGATGAAAGAAACGGCCGATCCCGTCATCTGCGGCCCGTTCCACCACACCGACAAACAGGAGAACTATGCCTACCGTCAACGCTTACGCCGCGCCCTCCGCTTCCGAGGACCTCATCCCCACCACCATCGAACGCCGTGAAGTGGGCCCGCGCGACGTCCTCATCGAAATCAAGTTCGCCGGCATCTGCCACTCCGACATCCACACCGTCCGCGGCGACTGGGGCCCGCAGCAGTACCCGCTCGCACCCGGCCACGAAATCGCCGGCTTCGTCACCGAGGTCGGCTCCGAGGTCACCCGCCACAAGGTTGGCGACCGGGTGGGCGTCGGCTGCATGGTCAACTCCTGCAAGGAGTGCGCCAACTGCCTGGCCGGCGAGGAGCAGTACTGCCTCAAGGGAATGACCGGCACGTACGGCGCCGTTGACCGCGACGGCACCATCACCCAGGGCGGCTACTCCACGCACGTGGTGGTAACCGAGGACTTCGTCGTCACCATTCCCGAGGGCATTGAGCTCGACGTCGCCGCTCCCCTGCTGTGCGCCGGCATCACCACCTTCTCCCCGCTGAAGCGCTGGGGCGCCGGCCCCGGCAAGAAGGTCGCAATCGTCGGCCTCGGCGGACTTGGCCACATGGCCGTCAAGCTGGCGCACGCCATGGGCGCCGAGGTCACCGTGCTGTCCCAGTCCCTCAAGAAGCAGGAAGACGGACTGCGCCTGGGCGCGGACCACTACTACGCCACGAGCGACGCCGGCACCTTCGAGACCCTCGCCGGCAGCTTCGACCTGATCATCAACACGGTCAGCGCCTCGATTGACATCAGCTCCTACCTGCAGCTGCTGTCCCTCGGCGGCACGCTGGTCAACGTCGGTGCCCCGGCCGAGCCGCTCCCGGTCAACGCGTTTGCGCTGATCGGCGGACGCCGCGCCTTCGCCGGTTCCATGATCGGCGGCATCCGCGAAACCCAGGAGATGCTCGACTTCTGCGCCGAACACGGTATCGGCGCCGAGATCGAGGTCATCCCGGCCAGCAAGATCAACGAAGCCTACGAACGCGTCCTCGCCTCGGACGTGCGCTACCGCTTCGTGATCGACACCGCCACCCTCTAAGGCGATAAACGCCCGACGGCGGGCCGGTCCCTTAAGGGGGCCGGCCCGCCGTCGTCCGTTCCACCCGGGGCAGCGGACAGACGACACCAATTACGAAACTTTTCAGGAACATACGTGACCCAAGAACTCTCCGGCTCCGAAACACCGACGCAGACCCCGCACAGTGAATCAGCCACCCGCTCCGGTGCATCCAATCCACCGGCCGGCACCGCACGCATTCCACGGGCGGGCCTGCTCATCCTGGCCATGGCCGGGTTCACCGCCGTCACCACCGAGCTCCTGCCATCGGGGCTTCTCCCCCAGATCAGCCGCGAGCTGGGCGTGGAGGAATCGGCCGTCGGCTCGCTGACCGCCGCCTACGCCGCCGTCATCGTCATCACGGCACTCCCTTTGTCGAGGTTCCTCGGCGCGCGGATGCCACGCAAGACCCTGCTGATCGTGACGGTGCTGGCCTTCGCGCTGAGCAACGTGCTGCTGGCCGCCAGCCCCAACCTGGGCCTGGCCATTGCCGCCAGGCTCCTTGGCGGCGTGGCCCACGGCCTGCTGTGGTCCAGCATGGCCCCTTATGTTGCACGGATCGTGCCGGCGCATTCTGTGGGCAAGGCCATGGCCATCGTGTTCAGCGGCAACAGCTTCGCCCTCGCGGTTGGAGCACCGCTCGGGACGATGATGGGGTCCGTGCTGTCCTGGCGCGCCTCTTTCCTTGTGCTGGCCGGCGTCGCGGCTCTTCTCGCTTTGCTGGCCATCAAGCTGCTGCCCCCGGCTTCCGAGGCCGACCGGGACTCGGCACCGTCAATGCGCGCAGCCATGGCGTTGCCCGGGGTCATCGCCGTCGCGACCGCCTGGCCGCTGCTGCTCCTGGGCCACTTCGCCCTGTTCACCTACATCGCCCCGTTCATCCTGGCCGCGGGCCTGCCGGACACCGCCACCGGCATCTCGCTCTCCGTCATCGGCGTCGCCAGCCTGGTGGGGATCTGGATTGCCGGGCTAACGGCGGACGCCCGTCCGCGCGGCTCCGTCCTGACCGGGGTGGCGCTGCTCCTGGCCAGCTTCGCCCTCCTGCCCGCGCTCGGCGGCACGTGGACCGGGGCACTCGCGCTCCTGACCCTGTGGGGCATCACCTTCGGCGCGACCGGCATCTACAACCAGGCGGCGATCCTCCGCGCGGGCGGGGAGCACAAGGATGCCGCCAACGGGCTTGCCGTGGTGACCATCCAGCTGGGCATCGCCGTCGGTGCGGCGTACGGTGCCCTGGCCCTGAACACCGTCGGCGCGCTGCTGGTGCCACTCGCGGCGGCAGTTCCGCTGGCTGTGGCGCTGGTGATCATCTTCGCCAGCCGCCACCGCGGCTACCCGGCCGGTCCCCGCGAGGTTCGCCTGTCCCGCTCACCCAAGCAACTCTCCCGTTCACCCAAGTAACTCGCAGTTATTGTCGTTTTGAGCGCTGAAAACGACAACAACTGCGAGCCAGTTGTTGCTGCGGCAAACTCTTGCGCAGATCCTGTGGCTAAAGTGCCCCCGTCTTGAGTCTGGTGCTGCACGATCCTTTCACAGCATCGTGTGGCGTCAATGAGGAGGTCCCATGGATTCGGTGCAGCGGAGCAGCCGGCTGGAAACGGAAGCCGTAGGCGCCTTCTGGCGGTGGTGGTCCGTAGCGGGAGCCGGCCTGATCACGGCAGCCGTCATGAGCGGCGTTTACGGCGACCTCCCGGAAATCATCGGCGCCATGGTGATGGCGATCCACCCCGAGCTGCGGTGGGAGACCGGCCCGGGTAAACGATCGCAGCACCGGCTCTGCGTCACCGGCGGCGGCGACCCCCGGCTGCGCGTCCTGGCCGAGCGGTGGCAGCGCGCGGCACCTGCGTCCACCGAGAACTGGGAATTCGCCGCAGCCAGGGAGCCTCAACCCGGCATGCTCACTGGCACCCTCGAAGGCCTGGCGCAACCCGTGGACCTGGGGCTGGCTCGGATTGCGGTTGACTGGGACAACCGAAGCGCCCTGGCCGAACTGACGGTTTTCCACCCCGCTTTCAAGGCAATGAGCACCAAGGACTGCCGCCAGGCGGGCCGCCTGCTGGTGGACTGGCTGATCGGCGAGGACGATGTCCAGCGGTGGGTCGGCGCCATCAACGTGGCCCGGACCGATCCCAGCGACAGCCAGCCAGCCGCCGTCGTGCCTGAATTTTTCCAGGGGGTGGCCGCCCGGAACTCGGATCCCCGCTGGACGATGCGGGAGGCCAAAACGTCCTCGGGTAAGCGTGTGATTGTCTGCGCTTTGAGGCCCCTGCGATGGATCGATCACCCGCTCCTGGACCTGCACACGGCTGTCCGGATCAGCTACCGGCGGACCGGGAGGGACGGACTGCCGGACGATGGCCTGCCGGACGGGGAAGCACTGCTCGGACTGCTCCATCTCGAAAAGGACCTGGACGAGGTGCTCGGGTCCCGCGGCACGCTGGTGGCCTCAGAGACGTCCAACGGACACCGCGTCCTGCACTACTACAGCGACTCGGAGGACCAGAACGGACGTGACAGCTTCGACCGCTTCGCCCGGGCCCGGCAAGAAGTCCAGGTGGCCCACTCCAGCGATCCGGGGTGGGCCCGGGTGCAGAAATTTATCTAGGGCATACGAACGGCAGCCGGATCCGGGTTCTGGGGGGAATGCTCGCGGGTCCGGCTGCCATGCCCCGCTGGGTTCGAACTGGCGCGTTCCGCCGTCGGGGACACGATGATTTTGGGCGCCCGGACTTGGAAAAAGCATGGACGATAGGCCAGTCGTCGTGCCTCCGGCCACCAGATCTAGGGGGTAGCATTCAAGCGCCAACTACCACTTCTCTTTTGGCCGAGGCCGGACGATAATTAAAGCGATCACCGGAGCTGGGCCGGCGGCGGTGTCGCCTGTCTGAGACCAAGGCGGCCCCCCCAGCCGCCGCCGTCCCTTATTTTCAGCCGCCGCCCTTCAAACCCTGCCGTCCTCGACAGGCGCACTACTGCGTCCTATGGTGATGAAATGAGCGATGCTCCAGCGGACGATGCTCCGGCTCCGGACAAGGACAAAAGCACCAGGGACAGCCTGGCCGACGCACTTTCCCCCGTCATCGCCCCTGAAAATACCGACGAGGAACGCCTCAAGGAGCCCGGGTCCGACCACGCGGCGGAGGAGCGGGAAGCGGCGGACTGATGAGCGAGGTTGTAAACAGCCTGGCGGCGGCACTGGATGCCCACGACCTTGAGGCGGCCGCCGCGCTGTTCCATCATGACTACCGCAGCAGTCAGCCTGCCCACCCAGGCAGGGCCTTCGTTGGCCGTGCCCAGATGCATGCGAACTGGCAGGCAATATTCGCCGGGATTCCCGACATCCACACCGAGCTGGTTGGTTCCGTCGATGACGGGAACACCACATGGAGCGAATGGGACTGGACCGGAAACCGCGCAGACGGGCAGCGGTTCCGCGCCCGTGGAGTCATCCTCTTCGAAATCAGCGGAGGCCAGATAACGGCGGGCCGGCTCTATATGGAGGAACTCGAAAACGCCGAGGAAGGCATCGAGGCAGCCGTGCACTCCATGTCCGGGCGGACGCCGGACAAACCACAGGACTGACGCGGGCTGCCAGGCTCAGGCGTGGGTGGGCTCCTCCACCAGCGCCGTGGCAATGCTGTCGGCATCCTCCAGCGCGGCGAGGTAACGCTCGGCGTCGAGGGCCGCCGCGCATCCGGTTCCGGCGGCGGTAATGGCCTGCCGGTAGCGGTGGTCCACGGCGTCCCCGCAGGCGAACACGCCGCTCAGGTTGGTGCACGTGGTGGGCGAATCAACCTTGATGTACCCCTCGCCGTCGAGTTCCACCTGCCCGGCCACCAGCTCGGTGCGCGGCACGTGCCCGATCGCCACGAAGAGCCCGGTGGCGGGCTGCTGCCGGGTTTCGCCGCTGCGCGTGTCCGTCAGCGTGACGCCGCTGACCTTGCCGTCGCCGTGGATGGCCGTGACGGCCGAGTTCCAGGCGAACGTGATCTTCGGGTTGTTCTTGGCGCGCTGCGCCATGATCCGGGAGGCGCGCAGCTCGCCCTTGCGGACGACGACGGTCACGGACTTCCCGAAACGGGTCAGGAAGGTGGCCTCCTCCATGGCGGAATCGCCGCCGCCCACCACCATGATGTCCTGGTCGCGGAAGAAGAAACCGTCGCAGGTGGCACACCAGGAGACGCCGTGGCCGCTGAATTTCTTCTCCTCGGCCAGCCCGAGTTCCTTGTACGCGGAGCCGGTGGCCAGGATGACAGCAGGGGCCTGGTACGTCTCGCCGGCACCGGTGACCACGCGCTTGAGGTGGCCTTTGAGCTGAACCTGGGTGGCGTCGTCGAACACCACCTGCGCGCCGAACTTCTCCGCCTGCTGCTGCAGGCCGTCCATGAGCTCCGGGCCCTGGACGCCCTCCGGGAAGCCCGGGAAGTTCTCCACCTCGGTGGTGTTCATCAGCGCGCCGCCGGCCGTGACCGAGCCCGCCAGGACCAGCGGCTTCAGGCCCGCCCGCGCCGCGTAGATGGCCGCGGTGTAGCCGGCGGGGCCGGACCCGATGATGATCAGCTGCTCGGTGCTGACCTTGTCAGCGCCGGTGGTGACTTTTTCAGGGACGGCGTCCTCCGGTTTGGCGTTCTTGCTCACTGCTGGCTCCTTCTCTTCGGGCTCATTCACGGAAAGCTGTTACTGGGCGTCGACGTGGCGGGCGGGCAGCAGCTCGGTGACCAGGGCTTCGATGCGGGTGTGGATCTCGTCGCGGATGGGGCGCACGGCCTCGATGCCCTGGCCCGCGGGGTCCTCCAGCACCCAGTCCTCGTAGCGCTTGCCCGGGAAGTACGGGCACTCGTCGCCGCAGCCCATGGTGATCACGACGTCGGACTCCTTGACCGCCTCGGTGGTGAGGATCTTGGGGACCTCGGCGGACATGTCGATGCCGACCTCGGCCATGGCCTTCACGGCGGCCGGGTTCACTGCCTCCGCGGGCTGCGAGCCGGCTGAGCGCACCTCGATCGCGCCCCGGGACAGGCTGGTGAGGAACGCGGCGGCCATCTGGGACCGGCCGGCGTTGTGCACGCAGACGAACAGGACGGAGGGCTTCTTGGCGGGGTCAGCGGTCATGGTGTTCTCCTAGGTTGGTGGTCTGTAGGGCGGGATTGCGGAAAATAGCGCATGCCTGCCCACAGCGCCGCTTACATAAGTGCAACAAGAGCAGGCAGTTCAATCAAGGGCCCGGTCAGGGGCAGTGCGGCCGTGACGGAGTCCGGTACTGAAACCGATGGGTTCCGGTTCGGGTTCGGACAAGCCGCAGGAGTCGCCGTTGTCAGCGCCGGCGGCCGGGATGCCGGTCGAGCAGACGCCGGTTTCGGGCAGTTCAAGTTCGACGGCGTCCGCGGCCTCGGCGTCCCCGGCGAGGGCAGCGGCGATGGAGCGGACCTGTTCATAGCCGGTGGCCATCAGGAAGGTGGGGGCGCGGCCGTAGGACTTCATGCCGGCCAGATAGAAATCCTTTTCCGGCTGGGCCAGGAGTTTGGCTCCGTGCGGCTGGACCGTGCCGCAGCTGTGGAAGTCCGGATCGATGAGCGGGCCGATGGCCCGGGCGCATCAACCGCCGGATCGAGGTCCAGCCTGAGTTCGGACAGCATGGACAGGTCCGGACGGAAGCCGGTGGCAGGAATGACCCTGTCGGCCTGCACGGCGCGGCCGTCCGCGGCATGCACCCGCAGCGAGGTCCCATCGAGGATGTCAACGCGGTCGGTATGAAAACCGGTCAGGAGCTCGACAGAGCCGGTGTCGACGGCGGTGCGGAGCCTGGCGCCGAGCTGTCCCCTGGCGGGCAGCTGGTCGGCGTCGCCGCCGCCATACGCGCGGGAAGGACCGGCCGCGCGGATGGCCCACAGCACCTCGGTTCCGGGGTTGGTCCTGGCAAGGCGGGCAAGGTCCAGGACCATATTCGCCGCCGAGTGGCCGGACCCGACGACGAGCGTCCGCCGGCCAGCGAATCCGTCACGTTCGACGTCGGGCAGGGGCCCCGTGATCAGGCCCGCCGCGCGTGCCTCCGGCTCGCCCGTGGCCGGCAGACCGGAGGTGCCCAGCGGCGCCGGGGTGGTCCAGGTCCCGGAGGTATCGACGACGGCCCGCGCCAGGAGCTCCTGCGTTCCGCCTCCTGCGGTGCTGACGCGGAGCAGGAAGGGCGTTTGTTCGCGGCCGGCGCTGCGGCCCTTGTCCAGGTTCCGTCTGGTGATCGCGAGGACCTTTATTCCGGTGCGGATGCGTCCGGAGAGTTCCGGAGTTGCAGCCAGGGGTTCGAGATAGTCGGAAACGACCTGCGCCCCGTGCGGGAGTGCGGTGGGGCGGGGCGCTTCCCAGCCGTGGCGCTCCAGCAGCCGCACGGCGGCGGCGTCGACGTTGTATCGCCAGGTGGAAAACACGCGGACATGGCCCCATTCCCGGATAGCAGCACCCACCGCCGGCCCGGCCTCGAGCACGAGCGGTTCCAGGCCGCGTTCGAGCAGGTGCGCTGCGGCGGCCAGGCCCACCGGCCCGCCTCCGACCACGGCGACCGGGAGGGATTCCAGTGCTGTCATGCTGTCCTCGTTTCGTGTGTTCATTCGGCCATGAGGGCCGTTGTGTGGCCTGCCCGTCGTGTTGGCGGGCAGGCGCGTGGATGTTCTGGTGTGCCGGAGCGGTCAGCAGCAGTCCTGGCCGTCCTCGCAGCACTCGTCGTCGCAGCAGCCGGTGCTCATCCCTTCACCCCCTCCCCTTTGCTAGCGGGATTGGTCTTTGGCCAGCGGGTACTCGTTGGCCGGCTCATCGTGGGCCGGCAAAAGGTTGGCGCGCGCAAGCGCTGCCGGCGCCGGATACAGGACACGCACCAGCACGAACCCCACGGCACCGCCGAGCAGCTGGGCCAGGATGAAGGCGGGCGCCGACGCCGGGGCGATGCCCGCGAAGGTGTCCGTGACGGTCCGGGCGGCGGTCACGGCCGGGTTGGCGAAGCTGGTGGAACTGGTGAACCAGTAGGCCGCGGTGATGTAGCCGCCGACGGCGAAGGCAACCCGGTCCGCCCGGCCCGAGCGGAGGGTGCCGAACACGATGACCAGCAGCCCCGCCGTGGCGATGACTTCGCCCAGCCAAAGCCCGGCGCCAATCCGTTCATGGCTTGAGAATGTCACGGCGTCCAGCCCGAACATCAGGTTGGCCAGGACGGTGCCGGCCAGGCCGCCCGCGAACTGGGCCGCGATCAGTCCCGCCGCGGTCCGGGTGTCCAGCACGCCCAGCAGCCGCTCGGCCAGGGTCACCACCGGATTGAACGACGCCGAAACCGGCTGGAGCGCCACGATCAGCGCGACCAGTGCCGCGCCTGTGGCGAAACTGTTCTGCAAAAGCTGCAGCCCGACGTCGTCCGGTGACAGCCGTGACGCCATCACGCCGGAGCCGACGACGGCCATGACCAGAAATGCTGTACCGGTGAACTCGGCTGCCGCGCGGCGTGCCAGCGTGCTCATTTGCTCTGGCCCCCGATCAAGGTGGCAAGGTTCGCCAGGGCGTCGGTCCGCGCCCGGTAGTACACCCATACCCCGCGCTTTTCCCGCTCCAAGAGGCCGGCTGCGTGAAGGATCTTCAGGTGGTGGCTAATGGTGGGCTGCGAGAGATCGAAGGCGCCGTTCAGGTCGCAGACGCAGGCCTCCCCGCCCTCATGCGAGGCCACCAGCGACATCAGCCGCAGCCGCACCGGGTCCGCCAGCGCCTTGAGCAGCGGCGCAATGCCTTCCGCCTCGGACGCAGACAAGGGTTCCCTGGACAGCGGCGAACAGCAGGCAACCGTCTGGACCGGCGTGAGTTCCAAATTCATAGACACACGTAAATATTTACACTCATCTATGTCTTAAGCAAGGCCGTCTCCAGGGGTTGAGTTTTTGTCCACTTGTCGCGAGTTCGAGCGCACTTATCTCGCCACAAATGGACAAAAACTCGCAGCTCCGCGAGCCATTGCTGGCTTCGGGTGCGGGGTCCACTATAGAGAGGAGCGGCAAGGCTCGCACCGGCCGTCAGCGCCCATGGCATGACGGATCTAGGGGGCACTCATGGACAAGATCAGTTCTGATTTTCCAAGCCGGCGTGCTGTGCTGATGGCAGCGGGGGCCGGGGCGGCCGGTCTTGCCGGAGCACCCCTGCTGGCCGCTTGCACGGGCGTCCCCACGGTGGCTACGCCATCGGGTTCGGCCTCCCTGCTCCCCGCCCCGCCGGGACAGCTCGCACCGCTGCTGGACAGGCCAAAAGTCACAAATGCCTTGGCGCAGCTCGACGGACTGATCCGGAATGCCATGGAACAGACCGGACTGCCGGGAATGGCCGTGGCCGTGGTGTATCAGGACGAGGTGGTGTACTCCAAAGGATTTGGGGTGCGGGAGGTCGGCAAACCCGAGGAGATAAGTCCCGACACGGTGTTCCAGCTGGCATCCGTGTCCAAGCCCATGGCGTCCACTGTGGTG
Source organism: Arthrobacter sp. UC242_113 (assembly GCF_044054585.1). Lineage (NCBI taxonomy): Bacteria > Bacillati > Actinomycetota > Actinomycetes > Micrococcales > Micrococcaceae > Arthrobacter > Arthrobacter sp. UC242_113. The sequence goes on from NZ_CP171968.1 coordinate 2,807,472, forward strand.
GCAGGAGTGGTGGGGCGGCGAGTGATCCACTGGACCGACCGCGTCATCGAACACAACAAGAACTTCGCGCTCAAGGATGACTACGTCACGCGGAATGCGACCTTTGCCGATCTGTTGTCACACCGCACCGGACTGAAAACAGGGTCGGGCGACCTGCTGGAAGACCTCGGATTCGATCGTGCCTACATCCTCGGGCACCTCAAGCAGGAGCCCCTCGACACGTTCCGGTCCAGTTACAACTACAGCAATTTCGGCTACACGGAAGGCGGCCAGGCAGCAGCTGATGCGATGAGAATGTCGTGGGAGGATCTGGCCGACGAGATTCTGTTCGGGCCGCTGGGCATGTCCGCCAGCAGTTACCGCCACTCTGCCTACGAGAAAGCGTCCAACAGAGCAACCATTCATGTCCCGCTCGGGGACAAGGTGTGGGCAGCGAAACACCGACGCGATGCCGATTCCGAGGCCCCGGCCGGGGGCGCGAGTTCATCGGTGCGGGACCTGGCCAAATGGCTGCGGCTGCAACTCGGCAAGGGCAGTTACGAGGGCAAGCCCGTCATTGATGCAGATGCCCTCCAAACAACCCACGTTCCCCATACGGTTTCCGGACCGGCGTCAGCACCGGCTGCCCGCTCCCGTTTCTATGGGCTGGGCTGGAACGTCTCCTACGATGATCAGGCCCGCCTCCAGGTTGGACACTCCGGGGCATTCAACCTCGGTGCCGCCACCGCCGTCTCCATGCTTCCGGGTGAACAACTGGCCATTGTGGCCTTGACCAACGGAAGGCCGCAGGGGATTCCTGAAGCCATCACGGCCGGCTTCCTGGATGCTGCGCAGCACGGATATCCCACGGTGGACTGGCTCGCCTTCACCGCCGGCGTCTTCAAACAGATCGATGACTCCGAGAAACCCAAGGTGGACTACACCACGGCTCCGACGGGCGCTTCTCCTGCCAAGGCAAATGGCGCCTACACGGGCACCTACGGGAACACCTACTACGGCACCCTTGTGGTCCTCGAGCAGGGCGGCAAGCTGGCCATGAGAATGGGACCCTCCGGCGGTCCCACGACATTCCCGCTCACCCACTTCGACGGCGACACCTTCAGCTTCGAATCCATCGGAGAGAACGCCAACGGCCTGGCCGGGGCACTGTTTGCGGCACCAGTCCGCGGCACATCGCCAAGGGTCACCTTGGACTTCTACGACAGAACCGGGCTGGGAACATTCACGCGGACGTCAAAGGGCTAGGAGCGGGAACTCCCAGGGCACCTGCCGGCGTGGCCACCCTGCCGCCCCTCGCCACCGGCCGAGTTTCGTGCAACGATGCGGCATGACCAGCAGCACCGGCGCCACCCCATGGCCGTCCCACGCGGGATCAACCCCGGGCCATGTTGTACTGCTCGGTGACTCGATTTTCGACAACAAGGCGTACGTCAATGACGGGCCCGACGTCGTGGAGCAGTTGCGCGGCGAGCTTCCTGCGGGCTGGAACGCCACGCTGCTGGCGGTCGACGGCGACGTAATCGCCGGAGTCCGCCGCCAACTCATTGCCCTTCCCGACGACGCTACGCACCTCGTGGTCAGCGCGGGCGGCAATGACGCGCTCCGCTTCGCCGACCTCCTCGAAGCCCCTGCCCGCTCCGTGGCGGAAGCCCTCGACATGTTCGCCGACGCGCAGGCGCGGTTCGCCGCCGACTATGAGTCGATGGCCGTCGCGATCGCAGCGACGGGGCTGCCCGCAGCGGTATGCACCATCTACGACACACCCTCCTCCGGGCCGTTCTACCGGATGATCAGGACCGCCCTCACGGTCTTCAATGACTCCGTCACGCGGGCTGCGTTCTCCCGGGGCATCGGCCTGCTTGACCTCCGGCTCATCTGCAACGACGACGGCGACTACGCGAACGCGATTGAACCCTCCGTCCAAGGAGGCGCCAAAATCGCGTCGGCCATCACAGCACTGCTGGACGGAACACGCCAGGTGCCGCGGTCAGCGGTCGTCGGCGGCACCTGACCTCATGGGGCTGTCCAGCAACCCGACCTCGAGGCAAGGAAACTGCCCGAGGCATGGAACTAGCGGGGACGGGCCGTGGAGTTGCGGACCACCAGCCGGGGCGTGCTGGTCACGTCCGCGACGGGGGCGCCCGGATCGTTGAGCCGCTCGAGGGCCACACGTCCGGCGGTTGTTCCCAGCTCCACGGCATGAAGGTCCACCGAGGTCAGGTCGATCCCGCGGAGCCGGGCCGTCCGTGAATCGTCGTAGCCCACGAGCGACAGGTCCCCGGGGATCGCCAGCCCCACCGCATACGCGGCTTCGCGGACGCCCAGCGCGAACTGGTCGTTGTGCGTGAACACGGCCGTCGGACGGTCCGGCCCGGCCAGCAGCTCCGCCGCCGCACGCTCCGCGGCCTCCTGCGTGAAGTCGTCCGCCGCCACGGTCTGCGGGGCCAGGCCGGCGTCCCGCATCATCTGCTCGTAGGTTTCCCGGCGGACGGTATGGCCGTCAAAGGGCGGCCCGGCCATGTGCGCGATCCGCGTGTGCCCCAGCCCGAGGAGGTGTTCGACGGCGGCCCTCGCCCCGGCGCGGTCGTCCGGGTACACACTGTCCACACCCTCCACGCGGCGGGTTACACTCACCACCGGGATGATCTGCGCCAGTTCCCGGACCCGCTCGTCGGGATCCAGCAGCGCAGCGGCAATGATGATCCCCACCCGCGCCTCGATGAGTGAGTCCATAGCGCCCTGGTCCACGCCGCCGATGGAGCGGGAAACGCTGAGAATGAGCCGGTTGCCTGCCTGCGGCAGCGCCAGCCGCACCCCGTTGAGGACATCGGAGTACACCTCGTTCCGGAGGTCCAGGAGGTAAAGCCCGACGGCGGTCCGGGACTTGCTGGCCAGGGCGGCCGCAGCCGCATTGTGCCGGTATCCCAGACGCTTGGCGGCGTCGAAGATCGCCTGCCTGGTCTCCGGGCTGACGCCGGCAGCGTCACGGAAGGCGAAGGAGACCAGCGTGCGGGAGACTCCGACTTCCCGCGCAACATCAGCCTGGGTGGCGGGCCGGTGCTGCCGCTGGATGCTCATACGGCCATCCTCCCACGGCGGGAAATCGGAGAAATTCAGCCATTTGTAAGTTTGACCTTACATTTAAACCTTTCGCGCGTTAGTCTTGGGTGTGACAGCGGGCACACGTCCCGCAAAATTGAGACAAGGGAGTCCTTATGTCTGCAACCCAAGCCCAGCGCGACGGCGCGCACACGCCCTCGCTGCCGCCGCTCACGAACGGCCCGCACCGCAAGCGCCTCGGCATGGTCGCCACTGTGGCGACATTCGGCGGCCTACTGTTCGGCTACGACACGGGTGTCATCAACGGCGCGCTCCGGCCCATGACCGCCGATCTCGGCCTCACCCCGATCACCGAGGGCATCGTGACCAGCTCGCTGCTGTTCGGCGCTGCCGCCGGCGCCGTCGGCGGCGGCCGGCTCTCCGACACCTGGGGCCGCCGGAAGACCATCATCCTGCTGGCCATCCTGTTCCTCGTCGGCGCGCTGTCCTGCGTGTTCGCGCCGAACTTCGAGGTCATGGTCATCGGCCGCGTCATCCTCGGCCTCGCCGTCGGCGGCGCCTCCTCAGTGGTTCCCGTATACCTGGCGGAACTCGCACCCTATGAGATCCGCGGCTCCCTCGCCGGCCGCAACGAGCTCATGATCGTCATCGGCCAGCTCGCCGCATTCGCTGTGAACGCCGTCATCGGCAACCTCTGGAGCGAATTTGGCGGCGTCTGGCGCATCATGCTCGCAGTAGCCGCGGTGCCCGCAGTTGCCCTGTTCCTGGGCATGCTCCGGATGCCCGAATCCCCGCGCTGGCTCATCTCCCAGGGCCGCACCCAGGACGCCCTGGCCGTGCTCAAGACCATCCGCTCCTCCGACCGCGCCGAAGCCGAGATGGCCGATGTCAAGCACCTCGCCGACGAGGAAAAAGAAATGAACCTCTCCGGCTGGGGCGCGCTGAAGAACAAGTGGATCCTGCGCATCCTGCTCGTCGGCATCGGCCTGGGCGTGGCCCAACAGCTGACCGGCATCAACTCGATCATGTACTACGGCCAGTCCGTGCTGGTTGAGGCCGGCTTCGACTCCCGCGCCGCCCTCATCGCCAACATCGCTCCCGGCGTCATCGCGGTCGTCGGCGGCGTCATCGCACTGACCATGATGCAGCGCGTCAACCGCCGCACCACCCTGCTCCTCGGGTTTACGCTGACCACCATCTGCCACTTCCTGATCGGCATCGCCTCCATCGCGCTGCCCGTCGGCAACCCGGCCCGGCCCTTCGTGATCCTCTTCTTGGTGGTCGCCTTCGTCGGCTCCATGCAGACGTTCCTGAACATCGCCGTCTGGGTGATGCTCTCCGAGATCTTCCCGCTGCACATCCGCGGCTTCGCGATCGGCGTCTCCATCTTCTGCCTGTGGATCGCCAACGCCTTCCTGGGCCTGTTCTTCCCCACCCTGGTGGCATCAGTCGGCATCACCGGAACGTTCTTCATGTTCGGCGTGGTGGGCATCCTGGCCCTGATCTTCATCTACACACAGGTGCCGGAAACCCGCGGCCGCACCCTCGAAGCACTCGAGGAGGACGTCACCACCGGCGCCATCTACCTGGTGCACAAGACCCCGGCGACGACGGCGCACTAACAGCCCTCATCACTGCACAGGCCCCGCCCGCTGAATTCAACCGAATCCCGCGGGCGGGGCTTCTGCGTTTCCCGGCGTCTACCTGTCGGCGGGCTGGAACAGCTCCACAACGTTGCCGGCCGGGTCCTTCAGCAGAATCTGCTGGCCGCCCGGTCCCTTAACAATGTCGTTCCGGAACGGAACACCCGCGGCCCGCAGCCTGTCGACCTCGGCGGCGATGTCGCTCACCACGAGATGGATCCGGTTCCATCCACCCGGTCCCGGGACCGCGCCGTCGGGCATTGCCCGGCCCGCCGAGCTGGCGGGCCCGCTCAGCAGCAGACGCAACTGGCCGCGGACGACGTCGGCAAACGCCGGTGCCGCGCTCATCCTTACAGTGAATCCGAGGTGCTTCGTGTAAAAGCCAACGGCGGCCTCGACGTCGTCCACCATGTACCGGACGCTGACGAAGTTCACGGTACTATCAAAATCCTCAGGGTTGCTGGACATTTCCCTTCTCCTCTTTAGATGGACACCCGGTTCTTTATAGTGGACCCCCGGATCAGACGTGCTGATCGACGATGACCGGGTTGCCGTCGGGGTCCACCACGATGAAGCTGCCCGGCCCCGTCCCGTCGCCGGCCTCGGCAACGAAGGGAAGGCCCTGGTCCTTCAGCTGGCGCTGGAGCTCCCGCACGTCGGTGAATGAGTCGAGCTGCTGCGCGTCCTGGTTCCAGCCCGGGTTGAAGGTCAGGGAGTTCTTCTCAAACATGCCCTGGAAGAGTCCGAGCACCGTCTGCCCGTTCCGCAGGATCAGCCAGTTCTGGTCAATGTCGCCCCCGGATCTGGTGAAACCCAGCTTCTCGTAGAACGCCGCGGAGGCCGCGATGTCCTTGACTGCGAGGCTGAGTGAGAAAGCGCCGAGTTGCATATGCTGCTCCAGTCTCCGGAACGCTCCGGGCCATGAATTTCCACCGATACTTACCGCAGGTGCTTACTGCAGGCGGGCGTACCTGCCCCCGAACAGCACTATTCCAGAGCCCTCCGACAAAAACCCGCCCCCGGCACAAATTCACGGGACCTTAAGTGCCGCACGATCCTGGGTTCCGCGCTAAAACGCCTCGGTGTGCTCCAGCTCCGGCAGGACGACCAGCGGATCTCCCGCAAAGTGCAGCCTGCGTGAAGACTGCCCGTCAATCCAGGCGAACACGACCGAGCCGTCAAGAGGCACGCGACCGACGATGCCGGCACGGCCTGAGCGGACCTGATTCCGGAGTTCCAGCTCCGCCCCCGGGGTCAGGGTTCCCCAGGCTGCGGGGAGGTCGGCGTCGTGATCATTGCCAGCGTTCGCGTCCATGCACCAATAGAACCAGCTGCGCATTAACGGTCCGTGAACGTGGCCCGCGTGTCATGCCCGTGAATCCGCCGCAACCCCGCTGTGGCGCGCGACCCGCCCGCGTGGGACCATGCCTCATGGCCAACGGCAACGCGGTCCATGATGCAATTGAAAAGGCGCGCGAGGAGATGCTTTTCATCGGGCCGGACCACCCCTACTATCCGCTCCTGGCAGAGATGGTCACCGCCGTGGAGGCGGCTTGGCGGCAGGGGTACGATGCGCACCGCGCCGGCAGGCCAAACATCAATCCCTACAGCTGGCGCCCGTGAAGTTCTGGGTTGTGCCGGGCCCGGTTCGCGAGGGGGGAGTGCGTCCGGACCCGGCAGTTCTGTCGGTTCGGGGCTGGGCTTCCGTTCCTTCAGGACACAGCCAGTATTGCCCGCTGACATGGGGAAATAGCTGGGGCACCTTGGGGCAATTATCCGCAGGCCACCCGCTCCCCCGCGCGGGTCCAAGGAGCTCCAAAGTTCTTCCAAGGACGGACGCGGAAACTGTGAGCAGGCCGGCGGCGGTGGCCCTTGGTCCACCCTCCGGGACCTGGCTGCCTAACCCAGTCCGCCGCCGGCCCCACCTACTGCTGGCCAAGTGGTACCGCATCAACGCCCTCCGCCTCGCGGCGAGCGCCGTCTCCCTGACAGCGATTGCGCGCGTTCGGACGGCCAGCCTGATCCCGGGAAGCACTCCCGAGGCTTGACGCTCCTCTGTACAACCGTGCTACTGCAGGGTAGGTTCGATACGGGAACCTTGAGAATTTCTGCAGGAACCCCTTCCGGCGTTGTGCACCGCCCGGAAGTTACGCCGCTATAGCCTCATGGCGGCCATCCCGCACCTGAGGAAAGAGCCTGTCATGGCCACCTCCCATTTCCAGCAATTCCTTCACGACGCAACCTCCCCTGCTCCCGACACCGACAGCCCGCTGGGGCCGGACTGCCTTTATGGGCTGTACACAAGCTGGTGCCTGATTCAAGGTCTGACGCCCCGGACCGACTCGTCCTTCCGCGCGGGCATGCGGCGGTGTCGAGTCAACCTCCGAGGCACCAGGCGGAAGATGAAGGGTCGGGCCGCCGCCGACTACATCCTCGCCAGCTACCCGTACGCGGGTTGACCATGTCGCTCAGATCGCCCGGCTTCCGTTCCGAAGGCGCCGGACGGGAACGGGTCCTGCCTGTGATGTGTGCGCTCTGCGGCACCGACCGCCATCTCACCATCAGATCGGTGATGGATCTCCCGGACTGCCCCGCCGACGTTGTCATGGTGGCCTACACCTGCGGCCGGTGCCGGCGCTTTAGTGAACACCCTGCCCACGTTGCCGACCTCTCAGCAGTGTTGGGCCGCCGGGAACAAAAGGGCGACGTGCTGATCTTCGGCGGGCACTACATGCACTGCGGACAGCCGATGGCCAGGGCAGGATCCGAGCTCCGCAGGCTGTCCGCGCCGCTGTCCACCGAAGGCGCAGCCGAAGATACCCTGGATGTCTACCTATCCACCCGCGTGCTCAGGTGCCCCTGCGGATTCCAGATGGAACTGCCCGAGTGAACGGGATCGTACATTTGAAGGACAGACCTACCCCCGGGTAACTTTGGTGGGGGCCCATCCTATTCCCCCATGCGGATGGTAGTCTCCGGAAAGCCCCGCGCCGCCTTCACAATGGCGCGGGGCTTTTCGTGTCCGTGCACTTCTTGAGGTTTTCGCCCTACACTGTGCACACCTACTACAGGCCGGGGGGCACGTTGGGTTCACGGGGGCTTTGCCTGGTCATCGAGGACGACCAGGATATTCGCGATCTTGTTGCGCTGATACTGACACGGCTGGGTTTTGACGTTCATGCAGTTAGCAACGGCGTTGACGGCGTCGCCGCGGCATGGGAACACCATCCCGTCCTGGTTACGGTCGACTTGAATCTTCCGGACATGGACGGGCTGGAGGTGGCGCAGCACATCCGGGCGCGCTCGGAGGCGCCGATGCTGTTCATCACGGCACGGGCGGAGGTCGACGACGAAATGGCTGGCATGGCATCGGGAGCCGCGGCCTACCTGGTCAAGCCGTTCCGCCCCCGGCAACTCGCGGAGACGGCCAACAGGCTTTGTCCCGTGGGTCCGCTGACGGCGCACGGCCTGGAGCCGCGCGCCTGACCGTACTGCGCGCCCGACCGTCACCCGGCAGCGGCGACCGGCCGGCCGGCATCGTACTTTCCTGTCTCCGCTCCCTATATCCGCAGGTGGCACTTCGGCTCCATAATGTCCCCATAAACTTCGGGGACCCTCGCGCCCGGCGATGCTGGCGAGGCGCCGCAGGGTCCTAGGTGGCCGCCCCGGCTGTCGGCGAAACGGGCGGCGACGCGGCCCGGGCACGGACGGCCAAATCGCGCCCGGCACCGAACATGGGGACCATCGCCATCCGGCCAATAGCGCCATCAGTGCAATGAGGAGAGAATTGTTATGCTCAAGGACACAGCCATCGCCGCCGTCCTTCCCGCGAAGGACGTGAGCAGGGCGAAGGATTTTTACCGGGACAAGCTGGGACTGGAGCCCGTAGAGCCCGCGGACGACAACGTGATGTACGAGTGCGGCAACGGAACCAGGTTCCTGGTGTACCAGACAGAAAACGCAGGCAGCGCCAAGAATACCCAAATGGGTTGGGTGACGGACGACGTCGAGCGGGACGTTCAGGAGTTGCGGGGCCGCGGCGTCGTCTTCGAGGAATACGACTTTCCCGGGCTGAAGACCGAGAACGGCATTGCCACAACGGACGGCGGCAAGGCCGCCTGGTTCCTGGACAGTGAGGGCAATATCCTGAGCCTCTTCGAACGTCCGTAGTTCCCATGGCGCGGGCGTACGTCCGCGGGAATCGGAAAGGGGACGGAACTGCGCTGTTCCGGCCCCTTTCCGCCTATTCCGCAACCCCTGTGCGGTGAGCGCGCGGCCACCTGCCCCGCAGCGCTCCGGTCCCTCTGCGCCTGCTGGAGCAGAGGGCCCCCAATGGAGCGCCTTGAGGAAACCATAAATTCAACAATTCCTCAATCACGAGTCTCGCCCAGGCCGGCACCCGCGTCAAGGAACGAACCCATTGCGTGCAACCTTCCAGCCCGAGCAGGGCCTGTTCGGAGCTGCGGCCGACGCCTACGGTCACGGACAAACCTTGCCGACGGAAAGCAGTCTGTATTTTTTACTCCGAGGGTTCACGCATGAATTCGTTACCCGCCACCCCCTCGCGGTGCGGGCCTTCCGCTGAAATAATGTCTTATCAGTTTCTGGCGCGGCAGCCGGCCACGGGGACGGCACTCCGCGAACCTACCGGGAAAGGAATAAACGCCCGTGCCTGTCCCAGCAGCTACTCTTGGCAGACCGTAATGGATGCCAACCTGCCGCTGGCCGACGAACTGGCGGCCCTCACCGCCAGGATTGCAGACCTGTTGCTGACCCACGAAACCGTCGATGAAGCGGTCTCGGCGCTGGCGCAGTCCCTCAAGGAAGCGATCCCGGGAACCCTGGGGGCAGGCGTCAGCCTGATGGATACCCGCGGCCGGCGTACCAGCACTGCCTCTACGGACCCTGCTATCGTTCAGGCGGATCAGTTCCAGTACGACCTCCGGCAGGGGCCATGCCTCACTGCGTGGGCCCAGCGGACAACCGTCGTGGTTGAGGACAGCCGCACCGACAACCGATGGCCAGCGTGGAGCCGTGCCATCGCGGACTTGCCGCTTCGCTCGGTGATCAGCAGCCCGCTGTCCACTCCCGACGGCGCCATCGGGGCACTGAAGGTCTACTCTCCGCTGCCCAATGGGTTCGATCCCAGAGCCATTCGCCTGATCGAACTCCTGGCCCGCCCCGCTGCGCTGATGCTTGCCAACACCCAGGCCCGTGACGCCGCACAGCGCCTGAGCGACGGCCTCGTCAGTATCCTGACCGCCCGCGATGCCGTCGGAACTGCCAGCGGCATCGTCATGGAGCGCAACCACGTCAACCGCGACCAGGCCCTGGCCACGCTCATCAGCGCTTCCCGACAGCGGAATGAGCCGCTGCACCAGCTCGCCCGCGACATCATCGCCGGCGGCGAGCTGTAACCGGCCGTCATACAAGCTCTTCTTAACCGCTTTCCTGCATGCCGCAGTGGCCGGCGAGCGGGGGGCAGCCCCCGTCGGCCGTTAACTCCCTTCGGAGGTTCGGCGCCAGCCCGGCCAAGTGCGGGTACAGCATTTTCCCCCTCTGCGCAATTTTGGCGCGCGGGGCAATTCCAAGGAAAATAGCCAGTCAGCACCACAATGCACGTCCCGCTTACTTCAGGAGACAGAGAACCATGACTAACAACATTGCCCCGGGCGCCGGGTTGAATGCCGCGCCGATCGCAGCCATGGCCGCTTTGGAAGACCTGGACCTCACGCCGCAAGGGCTGGCTGATGCCCCGGCGAACGAGCTGGATGCGGACACCCTCGTACACCCCGGCCCCTAGGCCGGTCAGGTTCCGCAGAAGGTCCGGTAGGGACCAAAGCCTTCCGGCGCCGCCACTGCGTAACGTTCGAAGCCGGGACGCTCCTTATAGGGGTCCGTCACCGCTTCCAGCAACAGGCGGAGCGGCCCGAGGTCACCATTGGTTGCAGCGTCGAGTGCTTCCTCAACGAGGTGGTTGCGGGGCACATACGCCGGGTTGACCCGGTCCATCATGTCCGCGTCCGGGTTCAGTGCCCGCCAGCGTCGGGTCCAGTCAGCAAAAGCAACGGATTCGTTGAACGTGTCCGGGAACCTTGTGTGAACGGGCTCGGCCTCACTGCGGGCTGCCGTTCCGAGGCGCCGGAAGAATGCCGTGTAGTCAACGCTTTCTTTTTGGAGCAGTGCGAGCAGTTCGTCGATCAGCGGCGATGCCTCGTCATCGCCGCTGCTTCCCTCCAGCCCGAGCTTGGCCTTCATGCCCGCCAGCCAGGCCGCGCTGTACTGCTGGCGGAAAGCGCCCAGCGACTCTTGGGCCAGTTCGACCGCACGCTCCTCGTCGTCGTCGAACAGCGGCAGCATTGCCTCCGCAAGGCGGGTCAGGTTCCATTCCGCAATCAGCGGCTGGTTGGCGTAGGCGTAACGCCCGTTCTCGTCGATCGAACTGTAGACGGTGGCGGGATCGAACGCGTCCATGAAGGCGCAAGGACCGTAGTCGATGGTCTCACCGGAGATGGCCATGTTATCCGTGTTCATGACGCCGTGGATGAAGCCCACCAGCATCCACTGGGCCACCAGCGAAGCCTGGGCGCTGACCACCTCACCGAATAGTGCCAGATACGGATTGTCAGCCTCCGCCGCGCCGGGATAGTGGCGGGCGATCGCATGGTCGGCAAGGCGGCGCAGGAGCCCCCCGTCGCCGGCGACCCGGGCATATTGGAAACTCCCCACGCGCAGATGGCTACTGGCCACGCGCGTCAGCACGGCCCCCGGCAACTCAGTCTCCCGCTGGACGGAACGCGCGGTGGCCACGACGGCGAGGGACCGGGTGGTGGGAATGCCCAGGGCGTGCATCGCCTCGCTGACGATATATTCACGCAGCATCGGCCCCACGACGGCGAAGCCGTCGCCGCCGCGCGCGAACGGCGTACGGCCGGAACCTTTCAGGTGGATGTCGCGGAGGCGGCCTTCGGCGTCGGAAACCTCCCCGAGCAGGAGGGCGCGGCCGTCACCCAGCCTCGGCGCAAACCACCCGAACTGGTGGCCGGAGTAGGCCTGCGCAACTGGAGTGGCGCCGTCGGGCACTGCATTGCCGATCAGCAGCGGAAGGCCTTCCGCGCTCATCAGGAACTCCGGGTCAAAGCCCAACTCGGCGGCCAGCGGCTCGTTCAGCACCAGCAACCGCGGAGCAGGGACCTCCTCCGCTTTCCAAGGAATGGCCATCTCGGCGAGCTCCGTGGCGAAGCGACTTTCAAATGTGACGGTTGATGCGGCTGCAGCGCTCATCTTTCAAGCATACGTTTGCGTTGGGTCAGAAGCGGCGGGTGGGTGTCCGGCGGCGTCGGCCTGCCAGCGACTCCGCGACGCCGATCAGCGCAAGGGCGGCGACAACGGCAACGATGAACCCGAGGACATTCAGCTCGAAGATGTCGCCGGTACCGAGCAGGCTGGCAATAACGCCGCCAATGACGGAACCGGCCAGACCCAGGAGCAGCGTTGCGACAATGCCGAGGTTCTGCCGGCCGGGCTTGATGAGGCGGGCAAGGGCTCCGATAACGAGCCCGGCGATGATGAATCCAATCATGGTCAACAGCCTTTCTGCTGGTATCCAACAAATTTTGAAGCGATGTAGGAAGTCTACTTACTATTAGATGGTAACCATGCTTACTATTACGGGGTGCTGGTTCATCAGCAGCAGCTAACCCTCAAAGGAAAGAGAGCAATGATGACCGAGAACCCATACGGCACCGGCCCGGGCACCACAGGCTACCCGGACACCACCGATGCGGAAACCACTGGATTCGGCACGGGAGCAGGCACCACCGGCTACCCAGAAACGACTGACTACCCGGGCACGGTAGGAACAGGCACCACCGGCTACCAGGACGACACCTCGAAGAAGGACGTGGCCAAGGAAGAGGCCGCGAATGTTGCCGGCCACGCAGCGGGCGCCGCCCAGAACGTTGCCGAGACGGCCAAGACAGAGGCGAAGAACGTCGCCTACGAGGCGAAGAACAGCGCCAAGGACCTGCTGCACCAGGCGAAGTCGGACCTGACCAGCCAGGCCGGCACCCAGCAGACCAAGGCCGCCGAGGGCATCCGCAGCATCTCCTCACAGCTGCGCACCATGGCCGACGCACCGGACCAGCAGGGCGTGGCCGCGGACCTGATCCGGCAGGCCGCAGACCGCTCCGAGTCGGTCGCGTCGTGGCTGGACAACCGGGATCCGGGCTCCCTGCTGGACGAAGTGAAGTCCTTCGCCCGCCAGCGCCCCGGCACCTTCCTGCTCCTCGCGGCAGGCGCGGGCATGCTCGCCGGCCGCCTGGGCCGCAGCCTGCAGGCCGGCGCCCCCGAGACGGGAACCGCGGCCGGCGCCGGATACACGGGCACAGTTCCGCAGTACCCCGTCCAGCCTCCGGCCACGGAAACCACCCTCCCGGGGGCCACCGGCGCACCGCTGTATGACGCACCGCAGGCCTCCCCGACCACCTACGCCGAGACCGTATACGGCGAACCCGCCCGTCCCGGCTTTGACGCACCCGGTTCGGCAGGGGTCCCGCTGCGCGATCCCGAGGACCCGTATACCGAGGGTGGGGGGCGTCCCCTGTGAGCAGCCAGATCCCCGATACACCTCCCACGGCGGCGCACGCGAAGGCCGATACCACCTCCCTCGGTGATCTCCTTGGTGAGGTTACCCGGGACCTGTCCACCCTGATCCGGCAGGAAATCGAACTCGCCAAAGCCGAACTCAAACAGTCCGGCACCCGCGCCGGCAAGGGCGGCGGCATGCTCGCCGGCGCCGGCGTCGCCGGGCACTTCGTGCTCCTGTTCCTCTCCATCGCCCTCTGGTACGCCCTCGGCGAGCTCATGGGCCTGGGCTGGTCCGCCGTCGTCGTCGCCATCATCTGGGGCATCATCGCCGCGATCCTCGCCTCCATCGGACGCAAGGAACTCAAAGCCATCAAAGGCATGCCCCAGACCATGGAGACAGCCAAGGAAATCCCGCCCACGCTCAAACCGAACGGAGACCACCGATGAGTGATAACCCGGACGCCATCCGCGCCGACATCGAAGCAACCCGCAACCGCCTCGGCACCAACGTGGACGCCGTCGCCGACAAAGTCACCCCCTCCAACATCGTCCACCGCCAAACGGACAAGGTGAAGGACGCCGTCTTCGGAGTAAAGGACAAAATCATGGGCACCGCAGAACACGCCACCCACAGCACCTCCGGCAGCCTCCACCACGCCGCCCACACCACCAGCGGCGGGGTCCACCAGGCCACCGACGCCGCCGGCAACGCCCTCCACGGCGCCGGCGAAGCGATCGCCGACGCACCCCACCAGGTCGCCGCGAAAACCCAGGGCAACCCCCTCGCCGCCGGACTCATCGCCTTCGGCGCCGGGCTGCTCGTCTCCTCCCTGATCCCGGCAAGCCAGAAGGAACGCGAAGCCGCCGACGCCCTCAAGACCGCGGCCGAACCCATGACCAGCCAGCTCACCGAGGCCGCAAAGGACATGGCCCAAGGCTGGAAGGAACCCGCCCAGGACGCCATGGAAAACGTCAAGGCCACCGCCACCGACGCCGCCCAGCACGTCAAGGACGAAGGCCAAACCGCAGCCTCCGACGTCAAAGCCACCGCCACGGACGCCAAGGACCACGTCCAGAACACGTGAGCCGGCATGAGCCTGGCTCATTCGGCAGGACCGGAACGTTGGCCAACGCACCGGCTCCTCAGCATCGCTGCCCGCCTGGATGAGCTGCGGATCAACCGCAACCTCGCTCACCTGGGCCTGACCAAGGGATCACTGGATGTGCTGGAGGCGGTGGCGGACCTCGAGCCCGTCTCCGTCTCCAATCTGGCCGCCTTGCTTTGCGTAAGCAAGCAAAGCCTGGGCAGGGTGATACGCCGCCTTCAGGGCCTTGGCTTCCTGAGCAGGGAACGCAGCGACGACCGGCGCTATACCGACGTCCGGCTCACGAACGACGGCCGCCACGTACTGGCCACCGCGGAAGCCCTCGTCCGGGGGCTCACGCAGGGCAGGCCGGATACGGAATCCGCCCTGCGCCACGACCTGGAACGCTACATCCGCGACCTGCGGATGTAGCGTTCCGCTCTGTTAGCCCTGTCCGCCCGGGCCCACAATCTTCGAAACAGCTGACCAACCGACCGATTTACCCGCCAGCTGCACCGCTGCCGCTGGCCTAGGAGAACCATGCAATTACCTGAACCGCGCGGTCCTGTCAGCGCCGAGCTCACCGACCTTCTGGCTGGCCTGCCAGGAGCAGATCCGGCAGCACAATCAGAACTGCTCAGCCTCGTCGCCAAAACAGTGACGCTAACGGATGACATCCTCAGCGACGACGATTTGCAGCTCGCACTGTTTTGCCTCTACGAGCTGCACTACGGAGGGCTCGAGGGCGTGGATGACGCCTGGGAATGGGAGCCCGGGCTGATCGCCGTCCGCCGGCTCTTGGAAGGACCCTTCGAACAGGCCTTGCGCTCGGCTGCTCTCGAGGCCGCAGTGCCCGCGCCAGCAACCAGCGAGCGCGTTGCCGCGGAAGGCAAACCGGACAGCGACGCAGTGGCGGACATGCTGTTTGCACTGGCTGCGCAGGACGGCGGACCCAGCCTCTCGCGTTACGTGGCCAAGAAGGCGACGGTTGAACAGCTGGCGGAATTCCTCATTCACAAATCCGTCTACCAACTCAAGGAAGCCGATCCCCACACCTGGGCAATCCCAAGGCTGGCAGGGCGCCCCAAGGCCGCTCTGGTGGAAATTCAGGCGGACGAGTACGGGGGCGGACGCCCGCACCGGATGCATAGCGCGCTGTTCGCCAGGACCATGGACGGATTGGGGCTCGATTCCCGCTACGGCAGTTACGCGGACGTCGTTCCGGCCATAGCCCTAGCCTCCGTGAACATGATGTCGCTCTTCGGCCTGCAGCGCAGACTGCGCGGTGCCATCACCGGCCACCTTGCGATCTATGAGATGACATCTTCCCGGCCTAACCACCTCTACGCCCGGGGCTTCCGGCGGCACGGATTCGGCACCGACGTCACCGAGTACTTCGACGAGCACGTCGAAGCCGACGCCGTCCACGAACAGATCGCCGGCCGCGACCTCGCAGGGGGGCTCGCGGAGGCAGAACCGCAACTCCTCGAGGATATCCTGTTCGGCGCGACGGCTGCCCTTGCCATCGACGCCCGTCTCACGGCCCACATTGTGGAAGCGTGGGAAGACGGCAGGTCCTCCCTACGGACGTCCCTCCCCGCTGCGGCATGACCGCGGCGTCAGTGCCCGCCGCGGGACCGGACACGGAATACATCCTGCCCCTGCGCTGGGCTGAGGACTCGGGGGCTGAGGAGCTGGCGGATTACATTTCTGCACTCGCCAGCTGGACGCACGTGACGGTGGTCGACGGTTCCCCTGCTGCACTGTTCGCGCGGCACCGGGCGCTGTTCCCAACGTCAGTCCGCCACCTCCCGCCGGACGCCGCCGGTGGTGGCAACGGCAAGGTCTCCGCCGTCCTGACAGCCGTCAGGCGGAGTGCGGCCGAGCGGCTGGTGATCGCCGACGACGACGTCCGCTACACCCGCGAGGGGCTGGCCGCTGCTTTCGCCGCGCTTGATGATGCCGAACTGGTCCGCCCACAGAATTACTTCACCCCGCTGCCTTGGCACGCACGCTGGGACACATCCAGGACCCTGATCAACCGGGCGTTCGGCGGAGACTACCCCGGCACGCTCGCAGTTCGCCGGTCCGCTTTGATGGCCACGGACGGCTACGCGGGAGTCCTCTTCGAAAACCTGGAGCTCATCAGGACCATCACCGCCGCCGGCGGCGGCGAAAAGCAGATGCCCCAGTTGCTGGTTGCCCGCAGGCCGCCCACCGGCCGCCACTTCTTAAAGCAGCGCGTGCGGCAAGCCTATGACGACTTCGCGCAGCCCGCGCGGCTGTTGGCCGAGCTTGCGCTGCTGCCGGTCCTTGCAGCGTTATGCACACAACGGCGAGTACCGCGTGCCCTCGGGATCCTCGCACTGGCCACCACCGCCGTCGGGATAGCCGAAAGCGGGAGAAGGCGCGACGGCGGCACGGCCGTCTTCCCGGCCCATACCGCTTTGTTTGCCCCGCTTTGGGTCCTCGAACGGGCGGTTTGCGTCTGGCTGGCCGTGGCTCTTCGCACTGCCGGCGGGGTTCCCTATGCAGGAGTCCGGATCAGGACTGCAGCCCATTCCCCGTCCGCGCTCAGGCGTAGGCACGGGGGCAAGATCCAGCAGGCCCAAGGCACTAAACAGAACGGAACACCCCATGGATCATGAAATCAAGTCAAGCGACCCCAGCTCCGTGGTGTTATGCCCCGACGGACCAATTCTCATCCGGGGAGACTTCGAGATTGTTACCCCGTCCGGCGATCCGGTGCCGCGACAAAGGACCACGGTTGCGCTCTGCCGGTGCGGTGCCTCAGCAATCAAGCCCTACTGCGACGGCTCCCACAAGCTCATCAAGTTCCGCACCGATGCCTGATTTTTTCCCGTTGTATCTTGTGCCGAAAGGAGGGAGTAGGCTCAGAACCAGAGGCGAAGCAACCTGCTAGAAGCGGAATCCTGCACATCAGGGTTCCTCCGGTCGCGTTCGTCTTTTTCGTCACGCTTTGGCCGCGGACACTAACTGTCCGCGATCGTTTCCGGACTTTGAATCCGGCCCAAATAATGGAGCGGAACATCCAGTTCCCTGTGGATCGAGGCATGTGATGGCCGCCGAACCGGGCCAGCCACCGACGTCCGGGCAGATCCCCCCGCCTACACTGGAGCAGTTGCAGGACCTCTTGCTGGAAAGCCCTGGTTTCGACGAATTCCTCCTCGAGCTGACTGTTTTTTCTGCTGCCAAACTGGCGACGACTGAGCCGATGCTGTGTGCCATTTCGGTGGAGCGCGACGGACGGCCCGTCACGGTAGCCAGCAGCAGCGACAGAGCCAAGCGGATGGATGAAGAACAGTACGGGTTCAACGACGGCCCCTGCCTCACGGCGCTAAGGGAAGACAGGCGGGTGCTCGTGGAGGACCTCGCCACGTCCGAACGGTGGCACCGGTACGCGCAGGCGGTCACACACGACGGCGTCGCCTCCATCCTTGCCGTCCCGATCGACGCCGGGCCCGGCGCCGCGGCTGCCCTCAACTGCTATGCCCTGAGCACGGACACGTTCACTCCGGCAGCCATCGCCGAGGCGGAAGCGTACGCTGGGTCCCTGTCACGCATGCTCCGCCTGGCCCTGCGGGTTCACCGGCCCCCGGTCCACCCCGAAGGGCTGCACGGGGCATTGCAGTCCAGAGCTGTGATCGATGCGGCCCTCAGCCTGGTTATGGCCCAGACCCGAGGCAGCCGCGAGGAGGCCGCCGCCGTTCTCCACGAAATGGCGCGGTCCAGCAACCAACAACTGAAGCAGATAGCCACGGACATCCTGAACGGCACGACGCTTCCGGAGCGGAGACTCCAAGATGGCGATAAGCACCAGTAGTTCCACCGACAGGGGCCGCAGGACCCGTGACAATGATGGAGGGCACCTGCCGGACGCACCTCGCAGAGGGACGTTCTCCATCCCGATGACATGTGAGGCCCGCCCGTGACGCAGAAGCACCATATGGCCCGCGAACTGCCCGGCATCTTTGCTCGGGTGTCGGGTCGCCTGCTCACGGAACCAGTGGTTGACCGGGCGGTGGCCAACATTGCGCAGGCCGCACACGAAACCCTTGCCGGCAGCGTCGGTGCCGGCGGGACGCTTATTGACGCCCAGGGCCGGTCAACCAGCAGGGCCTCGACGAACAGCCTGGTGGAATGGTGGAAGAGGCGGACCGCCTGCAATACGACCTCGGCCAGGGACCCTGCCTGGCGGCTTGGGCCGGCGCCCGTACTGTCCGCGTGGACGATCTCCGCCAGGACGATCGCTGGCCCGAGTGGCGCGACGCCAGCGCGCGCCTTGGACTGATGTCCTGCATCAGCGTCCCGATGCTCGTTCCCGACGTGACCGGGGCAAGCGATCGTGAGGCCATTGCAGCCCTGAAAGTCTACGCAGACCGGCCACACGCCTTCGACGAACACAGCGAGCAGGTCCTGTCCCTCCTGGCTGGTCCCGCGGCGCTTTTCCTGTCCAACCTGCAGGCGCGGGAACGCGCCGCCCACGTCAGCGAAGCCCTGAAGGGTGCCCTGCGCAGGCGTAGCCTTATCGACATGGCCAAGGGCATGCTCATGGAACGGCTGCCGGTTAGCGAACACGGTGCCCTGCAGGTCATGATCACCCGTTCGCGCACGGAGGAAGTCCTCGTCAGCGACGTGGCCCGTGACATCATCGAACCTTCGACGGATCCCCCTAGCCGGACGCCATGAGCGTCGACGGGGACGGAGAGGCGCAACGGGAGCTGACCGCCAAGGCATTCCGGCACGCAGAGCTAAAAGTCGACGAGCTCTGGATGCACTACTTCAGCATCGGTGGCGACGCCGGTGCCATGGAGATAGAGGCCTACCTGCACGATTCCTACATGCTGCGCCCCATCCAGCGGGACCTGCTGGACCACGCGATCTACGAACTGGGCAACTCGCACGGGTTCTGAGGCGAAATCTGGAGAGGACGGGCCGTGGCTCCCACGGTTAGTCCCGCCGTGGCATTTAACGACGGCCGTACTAACGCCGCCGCCCCGGCCCGCTTCCCCCTCACCAGCCGCGCGGCCTGCTTGACGGCGCTCCCGGCACGGACTAAACAATAAGTAGCCTTAGTAATTGTTATGTCCTGCACGAGGAGGAACTGCCATGAGCGACAAGCCAGGTAACCAGACGCCGAACACCCCCGATGTCAGCGAGACCGAGCTGCGCGAGATGAAGGTGGATGAGCTCCGGCAGGAGGCGAAGGACGAAAACATCAGCGGAACTTCGGGCATGCGCAAAGAGGAGCTCGTGCAGGAAGTGGCCAGCGCCCGTTCCCAGGGCGGAGGCAACAACGACGGCGATGCTGACGCCGGCGATCTGGGCGCCGGGCCCGAGGGCGGCAAGATCCGGCACGGAGACGCATCATCCAGCTCGCTGAAGTATTCGCAGGAGGTCACCTCCACCGAGGACGAACCCGAACGGGAGGGCCGCAGCCTGGCCACGACGCACCACGAGGTCATCAGGCAGTGGGCCGAGGAACGCGGCGGAACCCCTGCCACGGTTGAAGGCACGGAACACGGCGACCACCTGGGCGTGCTGCGGATAGATTTTGGCGGCAACGACAGCAATCTTCGCCGCGTCAGCTGGGAGGAATGGTTCAAGACGTTTGACGGCCGCCGCCTGAATTTCATCTACCAGGAACAGCGCACGGATGGAACGCAGTCCAACTTCTTCCGTCTTGAAAACCCGGAACGTGAAGACGCCTAGGGGCGCCCGGGCCCTGCGGGCGGGACTCCTCGCACTGCTTGTGCTCTCGGGGGGCGCACTTTCGGGGTGTGCCCCGGAGGGAACGGCGGCTGCGGAAGCGGCCGAAGCGTTCCACAAGGACGTGGCCGGTTCCGATATGACGGCGGCGTGCTCGCTGCTGCAGTCCAAGACGCGGGAGGAGACAGCGCGCTCCAGTGACGCGGGCACTTGCGAGAGCCAGCTGGAAAAGACCCAATTCACGGACCCCGGAAAACTGCTGGGCACCGAGCAGTTCGGCCGCAACGCCTTCGTGGAGTTCGAGAACGACACCATCTTCCTGGCCGCCTCCGACGCGGGCTGGAAAATAACGGGCGCCGGCTGCGCCCCCAACGGCGAAGAGGCACCGTACACCTGCGAAGTGGGAGGCAAATAGAATGCGCTGGAGCTTTGCCCTGTATCTCATCCTGATCTTCGGCGGACTGGCCTATATGGCGGCCATCGGACTGGTTCGGGGATAGACGGACCGTGAAAAAAGCACTTAGAAACAACGGCCTCAGCCTCTTCTTCGGGCTCATCTTCCTTCTGGCCCTGCTGGGCCAGGCGCTCACCGGCCACGCCCTCTTCAATGAGGAGCAGGTGGCCTCCGGGCTGGAGGAAATCAGCTTCGGGCAGTACCTGGTGTCATCGAACTTCGCCGTGGATGTCTCGGAAAACTGGCAGTCCGAGTACCTGCAGTTTCTGCTCTACATTTTCGCGACCATCTGGCTGGTGCAGAAGGGGTCTCCGGAGTCCAAGGAACTGAACGAGCCCGGGCCGGAGTCGGACAAGGACCAGCTCGTGGGCGAGTACAGCAACGCCAAGTCCCCGAAGTGGGCCCGCGTCTCCGGCTGGCGCCGGACCCTGTACTCCAACTCTCTGGGACTCACTATGGGGCTGATTTTCATCCTGTCCTGGCTGGTCCAGTCGATTGCCGGCAACAGCAATTACAACCAGGAACAGATCCAGAACTTCCAGCAGCCGGTCAGCTGGGGCGAGTACATCGCATCGCCGGAGTTCTGGAACCGGACCCTGCAGAACTGGCAGTCCGAGTTCCTCGCGGTCGGTTCCATGGTTGTTTTGTCGATCTACCTCCGCCAGCGCGGCTCACCGGAGTCCAAGCCTGTGGGCTCGGCGCACGACGACACAGGCACCACCGGCTAGCGCCGCCTCACAGCCCGTCGACCGCCCAGCCTTCCTGGTAATCAGGATGGTCCTTGTAGACGGCGGCGAGGGACATCAGAACGTATTCGCTGGTGGCGCCGATGGCGGTGGGGACATCGGTGACCAGCGGGACGTTGCCGAGGATGGTCCGTTTGGCAGCGCATTCCGAAAGCACGCGCCCGGGATTGAACCAGCCGACGACGGGTCCCGCCGATCCCTCCATCTCCAGTCCGCGCCGGGCATCCGCTTCGTCCTCGGCGATCCGAGCTTCCAGAAAATCGATCAGGTCGGCCATATGAAGTCCCTCGCATTCAGCTTGTCTGGGTGATGGTGTGTATGTGTTTGGACCGTCAGCCGGGTCGGAACAGCGTCAGGCGTCCTCCTTCGGGCGGTGCCGTCTCTGCGGGGCGAGCGGAACAACCACCACCGGCCGGGTCTGCCGGTGCGTGAGGTGGACCGCCACCGAGCCGAGCAGCAGCTGCTCCAGCCGTGCCCCAACCCTGCCTTCGCGCGTGCCCACCACAATGACCGAGGCATCCGCCGAATCGGCCAGCCGCGCCAGCGCCCGCGCGGGTTCCCCGACAAGGGTCAGGAGCGACCAGCGGATTCCGGCCTTACCGAGGACCGCCTGCAGGTGCTCCCTCAGATGGGCGCTGGTTTGCTCGGCGTCGTCAACCGTTCCCTCCTGCCCCGCGGTTTGCAGCAGGTCCTGGTCGTCCCGCTCGTTGCTGAGGTAGGAAGTAATGTCCACATAGGCACAGATGAGCTTGACATTCAGGGAGTACGCCAACCGGGCGGCGCTTTGCACGACGGCGGACGGCTGGCCGGGCACGACGCCGGCCACTACCGGGCCGGCAATCCGCTGGGGGACGAATTCGTCCTCCCCGCCCGGGGAACCGGCCTTCCTTGCTGGCTCATTCATGAGTGATGCCATTCCACACTGTCCTCACGGCAGATCGGGGTAGCTCTCATTGCCAGCCTACTAGGACGCACTGGCACCGGCGGGCAGGCAGGTGGAGGATGGGCGCATGGCGGAACATGGAAGTCGCACGCAGTTTGCTGTTGCCGGCTGGCTCTTCGGGTCCGTCAGTGTTGTCCTGGGCCTGGTCATCCATGCTCTGTCCGGCCATCCCGTGCCTGCGTTGCCGATCGTCGTCGCCACCGCCGCGCTGCTGAGCCTGGCCGGCACAGTGGTCACCCGCATCGGCGTTCCGAATTGGGCCTTGCTGGTGTTGGCCGGGGTGGGACAGCAGGTCATTCACTGGGCATTCGCATTATTTTCCAATCCATTGGCCACCACCACTCCGGCCGGCCACGGACATGCAGCCGCAGTGCAGTTCACGGGCCCCGGCCTGCTGCTGGCCGGCGTACCGACCCAGCCCCTGCACGTGCTGCTGTACGCACACGTGGCGGCTGCGCTGCTGACAGGACTGCTTGTTCAGCGGCTGAAGACATCGGACCCGAAGCGGTTCAGCCCGGGGGCCGCGGCGTACCCCAGATAGGGCAGTCCGAAGGTGTCCTCGATGCTGGCCAGCAGGCTGTAGTGGTTGTACAACCGGTCCGAGGTGGTGCCTGCCCTGGCCAGCGGTGACAGCACCAGCGCCCCGATCCGTCCGCCCGCCGCTCCCCCGGGCACCGCAGCATTTGCGCGTTCCTTCCCCTCCGCCTCGTCGAAGGTGATGACCAGCATCCCGTCCTGCTTGTACGCCGGCGAGGCCAGGATCTCCGGAACATGCTCGCGCAGCCACGCGTCCGCCGACACCAGACCGCCTTCCCGCCCGTCAACGCACGGGTTGTCGTGCCCGTCATTGCACAGGTTGGGGCTGATGAAGGACAGGTTCGGTGTGGTGGCCACGGTTCGGAGATCGGCGGCGAGGTTTGCGAAGTCGACGTCGTTGGCCTGGCACTCGGGCGACGACGTGATCCCGGCAAAGTACACGAACGGATTGTGCCGGGTGGCGTACTGGCTGCCCTCCTGCGCGGCACGGTTCGAATCCCGGGCCCCCGGCTCCGGATGGAGGCACGGGGTGCCCATATCCTCCATGTACCCCTTCCAGGTTTTCCCTGCCGCGCTCAATTGGCCGGCAACGGTCTGCACGGACTCGGGGTACACGCAGCCCCGGCCTTTCGCCTGGCCCAGTGATCCCGTGCCGCTCGAGTCAAACGGCTCATAGACCGGGCAGTCGCCCTTGGTGACGGCGTTTGGGCGCTGTCCTGAAATCTGGGCGATGTAGTTGGGCAGGGAGGCATGCCCGATGGCGTAGTACCGGTTCAGCAGCACGCCCTGCGGGCGCAGGGTCTGGGACAAGTACTTTGCGTCTGACTGGCCGTTCCAGACATTCCGGAAGGACTTG
Source organism: Arthrobacter sp. UC242_113 (assembly GCF_044054585.1). NCBI lineage: Bacteria > Bacillati > Actinomycetota > Actinomycetes > Micrococcales > Micrococcaceae > Arthrobacter > Arthrobacter sp. UC242_113. The sequence goes on from NZ_CP171968.1 coordinate 2,831,115, forward strand.
TTTTCCAGGTTGATCACGAACACGTGCCCCGGCCTTGCCGCTGTCGGCGACGGCGAGGGACCGGTACCGCAGGCAGCAAGGCCCGTGAGGGCGGCCACCGCCAGCAGGGCACCCGGGAGGAGCCTCCGCCCAGCCGGGCTGTGCCGGCGCCACCCGGGGAGGAGCCGCCCGTGGCGGCCGCGCCCCGTAAGGCGCCACCTGTTAATCAGGGCAGCTCGCATTGAATCCTGCCTTCTGCAGCAGCGGTGGTACGCGGTCCAGGTTTTAGGTGCAAGCTCCATGCTGGCACCGCTGTCCCGGCAGCAGTATGAAAGAAAGCTGGGAGTTGTTTGGGAGGGCGCACCATGGTCCTCCGGAAGGCGGGTTGGCTCACGTGTTAAGTTGAATTGGTGGGACAGACCTGTCCTGCGCGCCAGCCTGAGAGAGCCAACACGTGGAATCGCCTTCACCAGTCCGAATCCTGACCGTCTGCACGGGCAACATCTGCCGCTCACCCGTGGCGGAACGCCTGCTCCAGGCCGGCCTTGACCAGGTGCTCCCCGGCGGCTTCGAGGTGCGCAGCGCCGGAACCCGTGCCCTGGTGGGCGAGCCTGTCCAGCCGCTCTCCGCGGACATCATCCATACCTTCGGCGGCACGGCGGAGGGCTTCGCGGCACGCCAGCTGTCGGGCAAGATTCTTCGGAACGTTGACCTGGTCCTCACCATGACGTCGGGGCACCGGGGCGAGGTGCTGCAGCTGGATGCCTCGCTGCTGAAGCGCACCTTCACTATCCGCGAGTTCGCCAGGATGCTCGATGTCCTGGAGGAGCGTGAGGACCCAGCACACCGGAACGGCGGCCTTAATGGTGAACGGCTCGCGGCCAACACCAAGCTGTGGCGCAAGCTTCCCGCCAAGGCAGCATCCGTGCGGCACCTCGCGCTGGCCCCGGACGCCGCAGACAACGACGTCGTCGACCCCTACCGCCGTAGCGACGAGTACTACCGGCAGATGGAAGACGAACTGGCCCCGGCGATCATCTCCATCCTGCGTTTCGCCCGGCTGAACGCGCCCTCCTAAACCCGGCCGGCCGCCGTCGTTCTCACGAGCGACTTTTGGTGGTACCGTCCGATCATGAAATCCCGGAACAGTCCGGGAGCAGGGGGCAACGGCGACCCCGCTCCAGGCGCCAATGGCGGCGCCAAACCCAAGCGGACCATACGCAACGTAGTTTTGGCAGGGCTGCTCGGGATTGCCTTGGTGGCCGGCGGCTTCCTCTTCAATGTGGCGCAGATCTGGAATACCCAGACCGCCAAGACAGAGATCAGCGCGGCACCTGAAAGCCCGCCGCAGACAGCCGCTGCCTCGCCCAGCAAACCGGCGGCCAAACCGGTGAAACCGGCGCCAAAACCGGTGAAGCCACCACCCCCGCCCACGCTGCCCATGAATATCCTGCTCATCGGCAGCGATCACCGTAAAGGCGACGCCCCCACGCCCAATGGCCTGCCGAACCAGCGTTCGGACGTCATGATTCTCGTGCACCTCGCGGCCGACGGCCGACACGCCTACGGCATTTCGCTCATGCGCGACCTGTGGGTTCCGATCCCTGGATACGGCGAAGCCAAGATCAATGCCTCGCTGGAGCAGGGCGGTATGCCGCTCGCCGTGAAAACAGTGGAGTCGCTGTTCGGGCAGAAGATCCAGCACGCCGTCATGATCGATTTTGAAGGCTTCAGGGGCATCACCGATGCGCTCGGCGGCGTGGATGTGAACAATCCGGTGGAGTTCACGGCCAGCTTCGACACTCACCAGCACTTCCCCGCCGGCGTGATCAAGCTCCAGGGCCAGCGTGCCCTCGAGTTCGTCCGCGAGCGCTACGCGTTTGCCGACGGCGACTTCCACCGGGTCGCCAACCAGCAGCTGTTCCTGCGCTCCACCCTGGCCAAGCTGCTCTCCGCCCGCACGCTGACCAACCCGGTGACGCTGTACAAGCTGGTCGATACGGCGTCGAAGTACATCACTGTGGACAAGGGCCTCAACGCCACCGCCATGGCCAGCCTCGTGTACAGCTTGCGGAATGTCCGGATGCAGGACGCGGTGTTCTTCACGCTTCCGACCGCGGGCTTTGGAACAAGCACCGATGGACAGTCAATCATCGTGCCGGACTATGGGGCCGCCGCCGCTGTGGGCGCCGCCCTGGGGCAGGACCGGGTGGCGCAGTACGCCGCCACGCTGGGGAAGTGAGACGCTCGCAGAGAAGGGGAGTTCGATGAGAAAACTTTTATGGATCATCGTTGCCGTAGCGGTGGCGTTTTTCATCGTGGGGGCCGTCATCAAGGCGGTGGCCTTCCTGCTGTGGGTGGCGCCGGTCCTCCTGCTGGCAGCCGTGCTGGTGTTCTTCCTCAACCGCTCGGGCGGCCAACGCATCCCCTGACCCTTCCTCACGTCCTGCAGGTTTTTGGCCAACCCTTCCTCACGTCCTGCACGTTTCGGGCCAGCGCTTCCTCACCTCCTGCACGTTTCGGCCACACCCTTCCTCACTAGCCGAGTGAGGAAGCGTGCGGCGCGTTATGCGGCCGGTGGTTACTCTGCTGACATTCCGGGTACGGCACTAGTAACGTGGAAAATTCGCAGGGCCTAGGCTGAACGGGAGTGCAATCGTGGGACAGAATGGAACCTCCGCTGACGGAACGCACAAGGATGCCCCGGTACCCGGTGCCTGGACCGCCGGTGCCGTGGAACTCATCCTGATCCGACACGGCGAGAGCCAGGGCAACGTGGCCGCCACCGACGCAACGGTTTCCGGCGCCGAGGTGATCGCGGTCCCGGCCCGTGATGCCGACGTCGAGCTCTCCTCCACAGGACGGGAGCAGGTGGCGGCACTGGGCCGCGCATTGGCGGAGGTTCCCGAGGACCGGCGGCCCGACGTCGTCATTTCCTCCCCGTACATGCGCGCCTACCAGACGGCGGAGATCGCCGTGGAGACGGCGGGCTGGCCCGTCCCCGTCCGCTCGGACGAGCGCCTTCGCGACCGCGAACTGGGCATCCTTGACATGCTTACCGCCTTTGGCGTGGAAACCCGGCTTCCCCAGGAAGCAGAACGACGGCGGTGGCTGGGCAAGTTCTATCTACCGCCCGCCGGGCGGGGAATCCTGGGCGGACGTGGCACTGCGGCTGCGCTCCGTGATCGGGGAACTGAACGCGCTGGGCAGCGGCCACCGGGTGATGCTGGTCTGCCACGACGCCGTCGTCATGCTGTTCCGCTACATCCTCGAAGGCATGTCCGAACGGGAGCTGCTGGACGTGGCCGCCAGCACCCCGGTCCTGAACGCCTCGCTGACCCGCTATGTGCGGCCGGACGGTGTGGGCCCGTGGACGCTGGACAGTTTCAACGTGGCCGACCACCTTATGGAGCAGGGCGTTGAAGTGACCGAACACTCCGGGGACGCCAATGTCCACCCGCGCTGAGCCTGCCAGAGTGTCTGCCGCCGACAGTGCCGCCGGCACGGCCGCCACCCTGATCACGCCGACGCTGCTGCGGAGCTGGCCGCTGCCCTCGGCGGGTTCCGACAAATACTCCCGCGGCGCGGTGCTGGTCATCGGCGGCGGCCGGCGCACCCCGGGTGCCGCATTGCTCGCCGGCACCGCCGCACTTCGCGCCGGAGCCGGCCGGGTGACCCTGGCCGTAGCGGAGTCAGTGGCCGTTCAGCTGGCGGTGACGCTGCCGGAGGCAGGGGTAATCGGACTGCCCCAATCCGCAGGCGGTTCCGTGGGTGATGCGGGGCTGGAAAACCTGCTCGAGGACTTCGATGCTGCCGATGCCGTGCTGATCGGCCCGGGGCTGGACGACATCGAGCAGACCGAGGCGCTCCTCCGTAGGCTGCTGCGGCATGAGTCCTCCCGGGATCCGGGTGATGCTCCGACGGTTGTGCTCGACGCCTACGCCCTGGGTGCCCTCCCCCGGCTGCTTGACGAACTGAGCCCCTGGGCGGGGCGGCTGATCCTCACGCCGAACCCCACCGAGGGCGCGATCCTGCTGGGCCGGGATACCGGGGACTTGGCGGCCGACGTCGTCGAGCTCGCCCGGAAGTACCGGGCGGTGGTGAGCTGCCAGGGCGTCATCGCCGGGCCTCCCGGTGTGGGGAACCCCGACGGCGGCGCACCGGTAGACGTCTCCCCGGGCGTCGATTCCCCGGACACCGGAGACCACTGGGAAATCACCACCGGATACGGCGGGCTAGGGACTTCCGGCAGCGGCGACATTCTGGCGGGTGCGATTGCCGGGCTCCGCGCGCGGGGCACCAGCGACGCCCAGGCCGCCTGTTGGGGCACGCACCTTCACGCCGCGGCAGGCGACCGGCTCGCCAGCCGGGTGGGCAGCCTGGGCTATCTGGCCCGGGAACTGGCTGGCGAACTGCCCCCGCTCATGATGGAGCTGGCCACCTAGGCTGCCTGGGCCGCTGAGACCGGCGGCTCACTTCATCGATTTCAGGATGGACCGGAGGGACGCAGCGGCCTTGGTGGCTGCGGCCTGCGGCTCTGCCCGGCCCGCTGCAACGTCGCTGACGGCATTGGCTATGGGCAGTTGGTTCAGAGCAGCAGCCGCAAGATCGCCATGGCCCTGGACAATCCCCCAGTGCTCCAGGTCCTCGGAGCCCTGCAGCACGGTGGAGAGGACGTCCTTTCCGTAGACGCTGCCGAACCGCTCAGTCCTTCCCGTTGCCACGGGAATGGACATCCAGGCCTCCGCGTACTCGGCCGGATTTGCAGCGCTGCCTGAGCGCACGGGAACCCGTTCCTCCGGTGCGATTGCCAGCCAGTCGGCATAGCCGTCGGTCAGGAAGTACTCCACGAACCGGCGGGCAGGTTCGGTGTCCGAATCAGCCGTCACGGTCCACGAGATCACTTCACCGAAGTGGGCCGGCCGCTGTCCGTCGGGCCCCCGGAGACCGGTAACTACCCCGGTGTTCCGCGCCAGGAACAGTGGGTCCTTGGTGCACTCGGGGCAGCTGGGCCGGGCGTCGACGCGGGTGCCGGCCAGCTCATCCAGCATGTTCGTGGGCCAGATGGCCATGGCGGCCTTGCCCGCGAAGTATGCGGTCCGCACCGTATCAACATCCTGGGTGCCCGGCGCCGAGTAGTTTCTGAGCAGGTCGCGGTAGAAGGCGAGCGCGGCCACGCACTGCGGGCTGTCGAACGTGACGCGGCCAGCAGCATCCACCATCTCGCAGCCGTTTCCCTGCGCGACGTTCTCAAAGGACTGCTGCGTGAACGCCTGCCCGGTCTTGTTGGCCGCGACAATTCCTGCGAGCGCCGGGGAATCCAGTTTCCTGGCCGCGGCCATGATGTCCGCGTACGTCCGGGGGGCCTTCAATCCAGCCTGGGCGAAGAGGTCCTTGCGGTAGTAGATCAGCTGCTGCCAGGCGGAGCCGGGAATGGCCAACTGATGGCCGTTCTCGCGCGTCAGTTCGAGTGCGCGGGCGGTCCACGTTTGTTCCCCGAGGTTTTGCACTATGTCCGCGTTTGTTTTGTAGTTGATGTGGCGGGACGCCGCCATGGTCCGGACCTGTCCCAGCGACAGGGAAGCCATCACGTCGGGAAGGTCACCCGAGGCGGCCGAGGACGTCAGGACCTGGTTGAAGCGGTGCGGGGGCACACCCACAAGGTCAGCCTTGATGCCTGTGGCCGCGGTGAAATCCTCGATGACAACCCGAAGCTTGGCCATGCGGTCCGGAAGCGTCTCGGTGGTCCAGACCGTGATGTTGTGGTGGTCGGCGTCGGCGCTTGGTGCGGGTGGTTGACCGTTGCCGGACGTGCAGGACACCAAGAAGGCCGCCGCCAAGGACACCGCCGCTAGAACGCCCGCCCTGACGTGGCCTCTGGTCCTATTCACCTGGCGCTCCTGCCAAACGGTGCCGCAGTATGAATGCACGCCGGGCGACGAAACCCCGCGCACAACTGGGAGACCTGTGTTTAAAGCGTATCCAATTGCTCCCCCGCTGTCAGTAGGGCGGGGCTTCCGCGGCGCTCAGGGTGCACAAAGGGACGGCCCCCGCTCGTTGAGCCGGAGACCGTCCGCGAGAGGATCCGGATGCTGCTGCCGTGCGCTGTTTGGCGCGGTGGCGTGCTCCCGGGCTAACCGCCCTTCTGGCAGCCGATTTGAAGCCCCGGGTCCTCCCGTTCCCCGCCAGCCGCATCGGCTGGCCGTAGATGTTTTATAGCACCCCGCCCTTTACGCCACAAGGGTTCGGCGGGGCTTTTTTCCTTGCGGATATCCCGCCGCCGGGGCAGGATTTTCAAGGCGTACGACGGCGGCCGGCCGGCTGTTCCACGGCGTCTCCGCATGCTGGGGGTGCTATTGCTCGGCCCGGCAGGGCGGGAGTATTTTAAGCGTGGGATCGAGCTCAAGCAGCAGGGCACCGATGCCCCCTTAACAGGAGCACGTCAATGACGACTATCTCCAACGCCCAACTGCCCGGCGAAGCGCAGCGTCCCTCCGGCGACCCCTTGTGGTGTTCGGAGTGCGAGACGGATGAGCACCTGATCGTCGAGTCGATCGAGGCCCTTCATCCCCCTCAGGACGGCTTAGTGGACGTGTCCTACACCTGCGTTGAATGCGACCACTTCTATGCCCACCCGGCCGGCGTCCACGACGTCGCAGGTGTGCTGAACCGGCACGGCCAGGTAATGGGGGTGCTGCAATTCGGCGGCGAATACTTCCACTGCGGCGCGCCGATGACGTCGGTCAGTTCGGGAACCAGCAGCATTTTCGGCTCGGAGCTGGGCCGGCACCGGACCATCCACGACGTGCATCTACCCACCCGGCTGCTGCACTGCGTCTGCGGGTTCCAGATGGAAGTGCCGGACTGAGAACAGGGACCCCGCACTGAACAAGGACCCCGCACTGACCGCGGGCAGGTTGGCAGGGAGCGGCGGCAGCCCGCCGTCGTACGGGCTACGAAGGTGAGGAGAACGGCAATGTCCATCCTGGCACGCGACATCATGACCGGCGGGGCAGAGTGCATCGGCGCCAACGAAACCCTGGAGCAGGCGGCCAGGAAGATGAAGGACCTCGACGTTGGTTCCCTCCCGATCTGCGGCGAAGACAACCGGCTCAAGGGCATGCTCACCGACCGGGACATCGTGGTCCGATGCCTGGCCGAAGGCGGCGACCCCAAGAGCACCAAGGCGGGCGATCTCGCCGAAGGCAAGCCCGTGACCATCGGCGCCGACGACACTGTGGAGGAAGCAATCAGGACCATGCAGCAGCACCAGGTGCGCAGGCTGCCGGTCATCGACGGCCACGACCTGGTCGGAATGCTCAGCCAGGCCGATATTGCGAGGAACTACCCGGAGGACCGGGTGGGCGAACTGGTGGAGTTCATCTCCTACTGAGCGCCGGACTGGGTGTCAGGCTGCCCGCCGCCGGAATCGGGCTGCCCACCGCCGCTGCCGGCAGGATCGGGATCGGCAGGCTCGGGGTCGGCAGGTTCGGGGTCGGCAGGTTCGGTGGGCGAAATCTGGGCGTCAGGGTACACCTGCTCGGGCGGTCGCCGTAATAGCGGGCGAGCCAGCGGCACAGCCCGTCGAGGCCGGGAAACAGCACACGTTCGGTGACGTTTGCTTGGTCCAGGTGGTTCCGGATGGCCCATTTCAACTCAGCCGGAAACACCACCTTGCGGTACAGCTCCGGATGTTCCGCAAGCCAGTCCGCCAGCGAAGCCTCCGGGTCCGTCATGATCGAGAACACGGCGGACTGCTTGACGATCCGGTCATCCAGTGACGGAGGTTCAAAGAACAGCGGGACGCCGCCGCCGTCGTCGGACCTGTATTCATCGAAGTCTTCCAGCGACTCAGCGGCAGCGGTGAGGATCTCGGTGGTGAACAGGCCATGGCCCAGCGGCTCCACATGGGTCCGAAGGCCCGACGGCAGCAGCTCGTGCGCCGCCACGTAGTCCACGCACCAGACCACACCGGGCCGCCCGTAGCCCCGCGGGTTCGAGGCGGCGAAGTGGAGGGCAACGTACGGGGAAAACGTCCAGTCGAGCAGGCGGGTGGGAAGTCCGTGGTGTTGCGCAACGCTCAGCCAGTTCCAGAGCGAATCGCCGGGGGTGGCATTCCGGTGGGCGTACTTCTTGAAATCGCGCAGCAGGTGCTGCTCCAGGTCTCCTGCGGCTTCAGCCTGCAGCCTGGCGAGGCCGGTCTCCGAGGAGAGGCCGCGGTAGGCGATGTTGACGCGGACTTGGCCTCCGACGGCTGCCACTGGTCCTGGGTGAGGGCAAAGACCAGCTCCTGAAGATCTCCAACTTGGACTTCCTGCCCGTTTCCCGCAGAAACCCCTTTGAGCTGGGCCAACACAAGTTGCGCTGGGTACTTATCTTCAGATACTAATCATGCTTACTATATTCATGCCAGCAACGGACAACCCAGGAGAATCTATGCGCAGAGTGCTTGCCACCTTCACCGCCGTACTTGCGCTTGCCGGTGCCGGACTTTCGCTCGCTGCGCCGTCGTATGCAGGGCCATCCCCTGGGGCCGCAACAGCGGCTGTCCAGGCCGGGCCAGTTCAAGCTGTCCCGTCCAGACGGGTACGTCCGAAGCAGCCGGAACGCCGGCGCCCACCGGAACGTCGTCCCCGTCCGCAACCCCGTCGGAGCCTCCGGCCAACCCAGGCACAGGAGAACCGGCCGAATCGGAAGCCAACCGCCTCGAGTACGCCCCGTACGTCATCGCGGCGGTGCTGATTGTCACCCTCATCATCATCTTTGTCTGGCGACGCCGCCGCGGGAACAAAACCGTGGTCTAAGCGCCGCCACGAACGGGCTTCCTTATCAGGGCAAATCAGAGTAGCCGTTTCACCAATTCCAATAAAGGAGTAGGCGCCATGACCACAATGAACAGCGCGGCCGGTGCAAGGTCCCGGCTGCAAAGGGCCGCCCAGGCCGTCGGAGCAGTATTCCTGCTCGTCGGCATCCTCGGCTTCATTCCCGGCATCACCACGAACTACCCGTCGCTGGGAATGGCCGGACCCGCCTCCGAAGCCATGCTTCTGGGCGTCTTCCAGGTATCCATCCTGCACAACATTGTCCACCTGCTGTTCGGCGTGGCCGGCCTGCTCATGGCCCGGACGCCGGGACAGGCAAAGAGCTACCTGCTGTACGGCGGGGTCATCTATCTGGTCCTGTGGCTTTATGGCCTGCTGATCGGCCACGACACCGCTGCGAACTTCGTTCCGGTCAATACGGCTGACAACTGGCTGCACTTCCTGCTGGGCGTCGGCATGATCGGACTGGCCCTGCTGCTCTCCCGCAACACCAGTAGGGTCCACGGTCCCGCCACGGGCCATTAATCAGTAAACCTTTTGCGGGGGTGCCGCAGGCGCTATCCTGATGCCGTCGGTTCTGTGAACCGCTCACGGTGTTGCCGGCACCCCCGCACCAAACGGGGCAATGAAGCGCGATGCCGGGGAGTGGCAGAAGATGACCGCATATCAGCAACCAGCCAGCACCACCACCACTGAGGCTCCTCGGGTGGTGCCCCGCCGAAAAGGCAACATGGTGGTCAAGTGGATCACCTCCACGGACCACAAGACCATCGGGTACATGTACCTGATCGCGTCCTTCGTCTTCTTCTGCCTCGGCGGTGTGATGGCTTTGCTCATCCGCGCCGAACTCTTCGAACCCGGCATGCAGGTGCTGGTGACGAAGGAGCAGTACAACCAGATGTTCACCATGCATGGCACGGTGATGCTGCTGATGTTTGCCACACCGCTGTTCGCCGGCTTCACCAACGTGATCATGCCCCTGCAGATCGGCGCGCCGGACGTCGCGTTCCCGCGGCTGAACGCGCTGGCCTTCTGGTTCTTCCTGTTCGGCTCCACCATTGCGGTGTCTGGGTTCATCACCCCGCAGGGTTCCGCCTCCTTCGGATGGACGGTGTACGCGCCCCTCAACAACACCACGTTTACGCCGGGCATTGGCGGTGACCTGTGGGTCTTCGGACTGGCACTCTCCGGCTTCGGCACCATCCTCGGCGCGGTCAACTTCATTACCACCATCATCTGCATGCGTGCCCCCGGCATGACCATGTGGCGCATGCCGATCTTCACCTGGAACACCTTCATCACCTCGGTGCTGGTGATCATGGCCTTCCCGCCCCTGGCCGCCGCGCTGTTCGCCGTCGGTGCGGACCGGCGCTTCGGCGCCCACATCTACGACCCCGAGAACGGCGGGGCGATCCTGTTCCAGCATCTGTTCTGGTTCTTCGGGCACCCGGAGGTGTACATCATCGCCCTGCCGTTCTTCGGCATCGTGTCCGAGATCTTCCCGGTCTTCAGCCGCAAGCCGATCTTCGGATACAAGGGCCTGGTCTACGCGACCATCGCCATCGCCGCCCTGTCGGCCACGGTCTGGGCGCACCACATGTACGTCACCGGCTCTGTGCTGCTCCCGTTCTTTGCGCTCATGACCATGTTCATCGCGGTCCCCACCGGCGTGAAGTTCTTCAACTGGATCGGGACCCTCTGGGGCGGTTCTTTGACGTTCGAGACCCCTATGCTGTGGAGCATCGGCTTCCTCATCACGTTCCTCTTCGGCGGCCTGACCGGCATCATCCTGGCCTCCCCGCCGCTGGACTTCCACGTCTCCGACTCCTACTTCGTGGTGGCACACTTCCACTACGTGGTGTTCGGCACCGTGGTGTTCGCGATGTTCGCCGGCTTCTACTTCTGGTGGCCGAAGTGGACGGGCAAGATGCTCAATGAGCGCCTGGGCAAGATCCACTTCTGGATGCTGCTCGTGGGCTTCCATGCCACGTTCCTGATCCAGCACTGGCTCGGAGTCGAGGGCATGCCCCGCCGCTACGCCGACTACATGCCGCAGGACAACTTCATGGCCATGAACCAGTTCTCCACGATTGGCTCGTTCCTGCTGGGCGCCTCGCTGATTCCGTTCTTCTGGAACGTCTTTATCACCGCCAGGAGCCGGGAAAAGGTGGAAGTGGACGATCCGTGGGGCTTCGGCGCCTCGCTTGAGTGGGCCACGTCCTGCCCGCCGCCACGGCACAACTTCACGTCCCTGCCGCGCATCCGCTCCGAACGACCCGCCCTGGACCTGCACCATCCCGAGCTGCGCGTCCGCGAGCACGACGCCGTGCACACCCCTGTTGCTGACGCCCTCGGTGCTGCAGACATCGGCGAGCGTGACATGAGGAACCCTAACCCGGACGTCTGATTCGGCGGCTCCTGGCACGGCGGTTCCTGACATTCAGCGGCCGCTGCCGCAAGCACTTTCCGGCACAGACCGAGGCCCCGGACTCCTTGGGGAATCCGGGGCCTCACTGTGTTCCTACGTAGCTGTGTTAACTGCGTTCAGTTCTAGTGACTGGGTTCAGCTCTGGTGACTGTGCAGTCAGCTAACCTATGGCCCGGCTCAAGCAGCCGCCGCGACCGGGAAGCGGCGCGCTCCGGCGCCCATGCCGCCGTCGGCCGGGGCCAGGACGCGAACATTGCATTCGGACTGCTGCGGATCGATGGAACGCGGCAGGTGGTGGGTTTTGGAGCATTCCCGCAGCTGTTCAAGTGCGACGGGTTCCACACGGGCGTGGCTGACATCGACGACGAGCTGCAGGCCCTGACGGAGGTGGTTGGCGCGCTTCATAACGACGTAAAGAGCTTGGATGCTTTGGGCGGTTACATGTCCCTGGGCGGCGACCTGAGCCTCACCGCAGTCAAGGTCCACGCGGACCAGTACCTTGAGCTTCTGGTTCAAAACTTCTCCCCTCATGCGCGGCCGCGACGCTGCGACCGGATCTAACCCTAGCCTGCATGTGACTCAGGTAACAGGAAAATCCCGAATGTTGCGGAAATGGGACCTTTCTCCTGCCGTTCCGAGTGGCCGTTCGACGCGCCCTTGGTCCGGAGACACGCAAATGGTCCGGCGAGACGGGGATTCCCGTCTCGCCGGACCATTTGCGCGTCCCCAGGTTGTTTGCGCGGCCTCAGCTAACTGCGGGTCGGGTCAGGGCGCAGTGGCTCGGGCCCCGGGTCCGGCACCGGAAGCGGGCCGGGCGGCTCGGGCGTGGGAATGGGGTTCGGCGGCGTGGGACGGGACGGGTCCGGCCGCATTGGATCGGGTCCGGGCTCCGGCGGGAACGGCTCTGGTTCGTGCACTGGCGGGATGGTCATGCTTCCCCCTCAAAGGCTCGTGTGGGTTCCTTATTGCTGACGCGAGTTCAGGATACGCCCGGCGCCGGAGCGGGGACAGGGCCCCGCCAGGCATGCTGGGAGCGTCAAAAAGCAGCTTCTCCCCCGGTAGCGAACGGCGGTCCAAATGTCATAGCGGCTCTATATATTGAGGGAATGACCCACACTCCGCTGCAGCAACCCTCAAGCTCCTCCGCCGCTGCCACGCCCCGGCCGCCCGTCGCCAAGAGGGTGCCGGCCGAGCGCACGCACCACGGGGATACCTTCCTGGACCAGTATGAGTGGCTGCGGGACAAGGAGTCCGAGGAGGTTGTGGAGCACCTGAAGGCAGAGAATGCGTACCAGGAAGCCCTCACGGCCCACCAGGAACCGCTGCGCGAGGCCATCTTCCAAGAGATCAAGGGCCGTACTAAAGAAACAGACCTGTCCGTTCCCAACCGCAAGGACGGCTGGTGGTACTTCAGCCGGTCCGTCGAGGGCAAGGAATACGGCATCCAGTGCCGGGTCCTCGCCCAAAACACCGGCAATCCGGTGGCGGACTGGACACCGCCGGCGGTGGAGGCCGGCGTCGAGATTCCCGGCGAGGAAGTCCTGCTGGACGGCAACGTGGAAGCCGAAGGCAAGCCGTTCTTCTCGGTGGGCGGCACAGCCGTCACCATAGACGGAAACCTCTACGCCTACGCCGTGGACAACTCCGGCGACGAGCGGTTCACCCTGCGCATCAAGGACCTGCGGACCGGCGAACTGCTGCCGGACGTCATCGAGAACGTCTTCTACGGGGTTTCCTTCTCCCCGGACGGCACCCGTATCTTCTACACCGTAGTGGACGATTCCTGGCGCCCGTACCAGGTCAAGTCGCACGTTCTGGGCACCCCGGTCACCGACGACGAGGTGATTTACCAGGAGGACGACGCCGCCATGTGGCTGGGCTTTGAGCTCTCCTCGGACCGGCGTCACCTCGTGCTCGGCATCGGCTGCTCCGAGTACAGCGAAACGCGCCTGCTGCGCTTTGACCACCCTGACGCCGGCCTGTCCACCGTCATCTCCCGCAACGAACGCGTCCTTTACGAGGCTGAGCCGTTCCTGCTCGAGGGCCCGGACGGGAAGAAAACGGAACGCATCCTCATCACCCACAACCGCAACGCCGTGAACTCGATGGTCTCTTTGGTGGACCCGGCCGAGCTGTCCAAGCCGCTGGCCGAGCAGCACTGGGACACCGTCGTCGAGCATTCCGACGACGTCCGGGTCAACGGGGCGGGGGTCACCGCCACGCACCTCGTGCTCTCGATCCGGAAGGACACCATCGAGCGCGTCCAGGTGATGCCTCTGTCCGGGCTGGGAACCGCCGCCCAGCAGGCTCCGGTGGAACCGGCATTTGACGAGGAGCTGTACACCTCCGGGGTGGGCGGCTCCGACTACGAGGCTCCCGTCATCCGGCTCGGCTACACGTCCTACTTCACGCCGTCGCGCGTGTACGACTTCGTCCTTCCCACCCCGGAGCGGCCGGCCGGCGAACTGCTGCTGCGCAAGGAAAGCCCGGTGCTGGGCGGCTACGACGGTTCCGACTACGTGGCCACCCGGGAGTGGGCCGAGGCCGCCGACGGCACCCGGGTCCCGCTGTCGGTGCTGCGGCACAAAGCCGTTGCCCGGGATTCGACGGCGGCCGGCCTGGTCTACGGCTACGGCTCATACGAGCTGAGCATGGACCCGGGCTTCGGCATCGCCCGGCTTTCACTGCTGGACCGCGGGGTTGTGTTCGTCATCGCCCACATCCGCGGCGGTGGCGAACTCGGCCGCCACTGGTACGAGGACGGCAAGAAGCTCAGCAAGAAGAACACGTTCACAGACTTCATCGCGGCCACAGACTGGCTGGCGGAGTCCGGCTGGGTGGCACCGGACCGGATCGCCGCGCTGGGTGGATCCGCGGGCGGCCTGCTCATGGGCGCGGTGGCCAACCTCGCCCCGGAGAAGTACACCGCCATCGTGGCGCAGGTTCCGTTTGTTGATCCCCTCACCAGCATTCTGGACCCGGAGCTGCCCCTGTCGGCCCTCGAGTGGGAGGAATGGGGCAACCCGATCACCGATCCCGCGGTGTATGAGTACATGAAGTCGTACACGCCGTACGAGAATGTCCGCGAGGTGGCCTATCCGAAAATCGCGGCGGTGACGTCCTTCAACGACACCCGTGTGCTCTACGTGGAACCGGCCAAGTGGGTGCAGGAACTGCGGAACAAGACCACGGGCAGCGAGCCGATAGTGATGAAGATTGAAATGGACGGCGGCCATGGCGGGGCCTCGGGCCGATATGTGCAGTGGCGCGAGCGGGCCTGGGACTACGGCTTCATTGCGGATTCGCTGGGAGCCACAGAGCTGCTGCCCGGCGCCGGGCTCAAATAGCCGATCCATTGCTCCGGAAGTGCCCTTTTGAACACTCAGAAGGGCATTTTCGGAGCAATGGATGGGGTTTTCGGGGGTTCCTGCCTCACTGAGGTGTTTCCAGAAAGCTGGGGTGTTTCCAGAAAATAGTAATCCTGCTTACTATTGACGGGCATACGGGCTCGGTGCACCTGTCCGCTGGGGGCGGGGAAGCCGACGCCGGAACTGGAGCATCGCGTGAGCAATGAACAGGGATTGACCCCGCTTTCCGACGACGAACTCAACGCGCAGTCGGGCACTGCCCTGCCGGACAAGGAAGTCGCGTCCGTACTCGATCTCAACGCCGACCTCGACCTGGGGATCAGCGCCGCCGCGCCGATCGACCTTGCCGTGGCGGCCAACGCCAACGTCGCAGCCCCGATAGACGCGGCCGCTTCGGCCAACATCCTGTCCTTCGGGTCGGAATCGCAGGCCCTCGCCGACCAGGGCGTCATCATCGACCAGGGAATCACGGCGGATGCCACGGCAGACTCCGTGCAGGACAGCACCATCACCCAGGGGTCCGGTGTTGACGGTGGAAATGTCGACGGCGGGACGCCGGAAGCGGCGGGCACAGGTACGGCCGCAACAGGCACCGAGGCGGCCGGTGCAGGCACTGGAGACGCCACAGCATTGCCCGAAGGCACGCTCCCCGAAGGCACGTTGCCTGACGGCACGCTTCCTGACGGCACAGGCGTCGGTGCCCTGCCCGTCGATCCGGCCGACGCCCTCGACGGAGACCTGCTCAATGTCAACGTGGATCTCGCGGCCGACGCCGACATCGCCGCCCCGATCAACGGCGCCGTGGCCGCCAACGCCAACGTTGCCGCGCCCATCGACGCCGCAGTTGCAGCCAATATCGGCTCGATCGACAGCGACGCCTTCGCCGTGGCCCAGCAGGACGCCATCATCACGCAGGACATCGACGGTGAGGCAACCGCATCGGCAGATCAGCAGTCCGATCTGCAGCAGTAGTTCCTGAATGAGCGCCAAACACAGCGGGCCGTCCGGCGTGGACGGCCCGCCGGCGGCCACCGAGTCCCCCACCCAAGGCACCCGCGCCGCCGTCGTCATCAGCCGCGACACAAACGGCGAGGTGCCGGTACGGGCGGAGGGAATCCAGCTCATCGGCGAGGCCAAGGGATCCGGCTACCGGGAGGCCCCCTCACTGGTCCGCCGCGCCGACAGCCAGACCATCCAGCTCACCCGGCTGCTGTTTCACGTCCTCGAAGCCATTGACGGTGTCCGGGACATGGAAGAGATCGCCGAGGTGGCCAGCACGCGGTCCGGCCGGCTCATCACCGGAGACAACATCAGGACGCTGATCGAGGGGCAGCTGCTGCCGCTCGGCCTGCTGCAGCTGGCGGACGGGTCCCAGCCGGAGGTCCGCCGATCGAATCCCCTGCTGGGCATGCGGTTCCGGTACACCGTCACGGACCCGGAGCGCACCCGGAAGCTGACGGCACCGTTCGCTGTGCTGTTCAATCCGCTGATCGTGGCAGTTGTCGCCGCGGGCTTCCTGGCGTCGTGCTGGTGGGTCCTGATGGTCAAAGGCCTGGCCTCCGCCACCCACGACGCCTTCGCGAACCCGTGGCTGCTCCTGCTGATTTTCGCCGTCACGGTGCTGTCGGCCGGCTTTCACGAATTCGGCCACGCCGCTGCAGCACGCCGCGGCGGCGCCACTCCCGGCGCGATGGGCGCCGGGCTCTACCTCGTCTGGCCCGCCTTCTACACGGACGTCACCGACTCCTACCGGCTGGGGCGCGGCGGCAGGCTGCGCACTGATATGGGCGGGCTGTACTTCAACGCCATCGTCGCGATCGCCACCATGGGTGTCTGGTGGGCCACAGGTTTCGATGCGCTGCTCCTGGTGGTGCTCACGCAGATCCTGCAGATGGTCCGCCAACTCCTTCCCCTGGTCCGGTTCGACGGATACCACATCCTGGCCGACGCCACCGGCGTACCCGACCTCTTCCAGCGGATCCGCCCCACGCTGCTCGGGCTCCTTCCGTGGCGCTGGGGCAAGCCTGAACCCGAGGCGCAGGCCCTCAAGCCGTGGGCGCGCGCCGTTATCACCGTCTGGGTCCTGGTCACCGTCCCCCTGCTGCTGCTCAGCCTGGTGCTGATGGTCGTCTCCTTCCCGCGGCTCTTGGGCACCGCGTGGGCGAGCCTGCAGCATCAGCAGGCCCTTCTGTCCGGAAGCCTCGCGGAGGGAAACTTCGCTGACGGTGCCGTGCGCGTGCTGGCGATTGCCGCCGTCGTGCTTCCCGTGGTGGGCGTGGCGTACATGCTGCTCCGGCTGGCGCGGCAGCTCCTCGCGGGACTCTGGACCAAAACCCGGGGCAGGCCGCTGCAGCGCGCGACCGCCTTGGCAGCGGTGGGTGCCGTCGCTGCCGGGCTGGCGTGGGCGTGGTGGCCGCTGCCCAACAGCTATCGCCCGGTGCAGCCCTACGAACGCGGGACGCTCGTCGATGCCACGGCCGCCGTCTATCCCGTCTTGGCTGGTCCCGACGGCACACTCCACGAGGGCCGGACGGGACAAACAGTGGCACTCTGGCCGGACGGCACGGCGCTGCCCACGCGGGAGCAGCCGCAACTCAGCATGGTGCTCGTGCCGAGGCAAGGCGCAGCACCCGCTTCCGCCCCCGGTCAAACGGACCAGGGCCAAGACCCGCGCCAAGACACAGGCCAGCCGGTCCCGGGCACGGACCGAAACCCGGGTACGGCAACCGGTGATGCCACGCCGCCGTCGTGGGTCTTTCCCTTCGACAAGCCCCCGGCCCCGGAGGAGGACGGAAACCAGGCCCTCGCCGTGAACACGACGGACGGCTCCGTTACCTACGACGTCGCCTTCGCGCTGGTGTGGGCCGAGGACGGGCCGGTGGACACCCGGAACGAGGCCTACGCCTTCGCCAGTTGCACAGGCTGCGCGGCGGTGGCCGTCGGGTTCCAGGTGGTCCTGATCGTGGGCCAGGCGGATGTGGTGGTGCCGGAGAACCTCTCCGCCGCCGCGAACTACAACTGCGTCCGCTGCCTCACGTACGCCCTGGCCAGCCAGCTGGTGCTCACCCTGGACGGGCCGCTCAGCACGGACGGCATGGCCCGGCTCAACGCGCTGTGGCAGGAGATCGCCGAGTTCGGACGGACCCTGCAGGGCGTTCCCCTGTCCGAGATCGAGGGACGGTTGGGCGCCTACAAGGAACAGCTCATGGAGATCATCCGGACCGACCCCAGCGCCAAGCCCCAAACCGGCGCCAGCACTCCGTCGCCGGGATCATCGCCGTCGACCGGAACCAGCGGCGGGTCCGACCCGGGCCCCGGATCCCAGCCGGGTGAACCGGCGCCGGGGCAGCCGGCCGTCCCGTCGCCGGGTGTGCAGTCTCCGGGGGCAGCATCGCCGGGTGCGCCGGCGCCAGGAACGACGGCGGACCCCGCGGTTCCCGCACCGGGAACGGGCACGACGCCGGTCCCCGCCGTTCCGTCTCCAGCCCCCACAGGTGCGGAGGCCCCGGCGGCTACGGCTCCTGCCAGCACGCCGCCCGCGTCACCGACACAGGAGGCGGCCAGCCCGTAGAGCCACTCGCGTCGTCAGGGAGACGTGCGTCGTTAGGCAAACTTGCGTCACCAGGCAAAGTTGCGTCGCCGTTTTGCCAAAAGTGGCCGCCCGCGTCCCCCGGCCAGTCGTCGCAATACCAAAAGTGGCCGCCTGAGACCCCGCCGGGCGGCCATTTTTGGTAATCGGCGGACCCAAGAGACGCGCGACGGCGGCCTGAGCGGCGACTGACGAGGCGGGGACCACGGGCAAGCACTGGACGGAGACGTGTCCCAGGCAACATATATTTGAATGATGCTCTCGGCGCTCAAGAAATACCTGCTGCTCCCAAAACTGGTGAAGCTGTCCTCGAACGCGCCAAAAGACCCCGGTGTCGCATGGGACCAGTACTGGGGCAGGGTCGGGGCCACCGGCGCCCGCGGCGACGTGCTGTGGGATTCCGGCAGTGACCACGAGCTGCAGGCGTATCTGGAGCACCTGACGCGGCAACTGGACCCCAGCCTTCCCCTCGTCGATGTCGGGTGCGGCAGCGGCGTCTTCAGCCGCGCGCTTGCCGCCTACTTTCCGTATGTTCTGGGCGTGGACGTCTCAGCCAACGCAGTGGCCCGTGCGGCCGCAGAATCTGAAGGGCTGGAGCGGGTCTCCTACGTCGCGGCCGACATGACAGCCCCGGCGGGCACGCGCGCCGTGGCCGACGCCCTCGCGGCAGCCGGATTCTCAGGTGAAGCCAACATCTTCATCCGGGGCGTCTTCCACGTGCTGAAGCGGCCTGCCCAGGCGGCGTTGGCCGGGCAACTGCACCCGCTCGTGGGCAAACGCGGCCGTGTGTTCCTGGCGGAGACCAACTTCCGCGGGAATCCCATCCAGTACGTCAGCCATCTTGGTGCAACGCTGCACTCCATCCCCGGACCACTCGAAAAGGCCATCCGCGCCCTGCCCGTTCCCGGCCGCTTCGGCGCGGAGCAGCGCAGGCGGGCCTTTCCGGAGGCCCAGTGGGATGTGGTGGAAGACGGCCCGGTCACCATTGAAACCCGGCCCCTCACCTCCACTGACCGGCCGGAACAGATCCCGGGTTATTTCGCGGTGCTCCAGGCACGCTGAGGGCGCGAAGGAGCGCGCCGGAGAGCCGGCGGGCAGGACCTGGGGCTACGTGAGCTTCAGCCAGGCGAGGGCGTCGGCCTCCGACGTGAAAAACTTTGTGGGGCACGGGAGCTTGTTGATGCCGAGGAAGAAGTTTGCCATCACCCGGTCCACCGGAGACGAACCGAGCAGCGCGATTCTGGAGGCCTGGCACGGACGGCCGAAGACGGCACGCGCGCCGCGGCTGACATCGGCGGTCGTGGCCATGTCCACGAGCATGGGATGCCGGTTCTGACCGCAAAGGAGGTTCACCCTCTCCATGGCAGCCTCGGCATCGGCCTCGGTGATGCTGGCGCCCCGCGCCCAAGTCAGCCGCAACAGGTGTTCGGGATCCAATTCCAAGTCAAACAGCGTATGCCGGCCCGTGCTGTGGGAATCCAAATCAAACCTCCGCAGTGGCTAAGGGGACAAGTATCAACGTACAGCCATTCCCCACGCGGCCCACTCTCCGCGTACTGATAATGTGAGTCGAAAGTCACGGTAGCCTCAAAAGGCACTCGCAACACAGGGGGCACATGGTCCAGGCACCGGCGGAGTCTGCCTCCGCACCTCGCGAGGCGGTGGTCGCGCTCACCGATGCCGCCCGCCTGGACACCGTGGCGTCGGTTCTCACCGGTGCGGGTTTTACCGTCCGCAAAGCGCCCGACGCCGGCTCACTCGCCGATGCGCTGGAAGGCAACAGCGCCGCCGTCGTACTTCTTGATACCGAACTGACGGACGGGTACGCGTGGGAGGGCACCCCGGTGCTGCTGCTGGTGGACCTCGCCGGCGACTTCGACCTGGCCCAGCTCGAACCCTGGGGCATCGCCGACTACATCTCCTACGACGCAGCTGCCCGGGAGCTGACCCACCGGGTGGAAACGCTCATTGGCCGGGCCAGGGAACGCCGCCGCATCCGGGCTGAAGCCGAGTTCCTGCGCGAAAGCCTGCGGAACGTCTCGGCCGCCATCCGCGGCACCAACAGCCCCCAGCAGATGGCGGGGCACCTGGTCCGCGGCTTCGGGGAATCCCTTGGCGTGGACCACGTCTGGTTCACCACCTTCCAGGATTCGCGGGTGCCCAGGATCAGCGCCCAGTGGTGCCTGCCCGGCCACGCCAAGCTGCCGGACACGCTCGGTTCCTTCGAGGATGCTGCCCGGGAGCAGACCACGTCGCTGTGGTCGGCGGCCGAGGCCCTCGCGGTTCCGGACCACCAGACGGAACAGTCGGCAGCACTGGCCGAGGGATTGCGGGAGTGGTCAGGCCTGGGCCCCGTCCGCGCGTCGGTTGCCCTGCCCGTGGGAGAAGGCGAGACTGCACTGGGGATCGTCTGGATAGCGCAGGTGGCGGGACCCCGCGACTGGACCAGGGCCGAGATCGCCCTCATCCAGCACGTCGCCGGCAACCTCGCCCACAGCCTCATCCAGGGCCACCTGATCAGCGCCCAGTTGCAGGTGCTGCAGCAGCTCCGGGAACTGGACAAGGCCAAGACAGACTTCCTCGCCACGGTCAACCACGAGCTCCGCACGCCGCTCACGTCCATCACGGCCTACCTCGACATGATCCGCGATGGAGCCGGCGGCCCCGTACCCGCGGGCATCGAATCCATGATGGACGTCATCTCGCGGAACTCCGACCGTCTCCGACGGCTGATAGAGGACATGCTCACGGTTTCCCAGCAGGACACCCCCGGCAACCTGAACCTCAAGCAGGTGGAGCTCGGCCAGGTCCTCCGGATCGTCGTGGCCGCGCTGCGCCCGCTCGCTGAGTCACGGAACGTCACCATCGCCGGCGCCGACTCGCACGAGGACGTCAAGGTCCAGGCCGACGAGGCCCAGCTGGAGCAGGTCTTCACCAACATCGTGGCGAACGCCATCAAGTTCACTCCCCATGGCGGCCGGATCAGCATCGCCTTCATGTCCGCTGACTCCGCGGGCGGGAGCCCCTGCGCCGCCGTGAGCGTCACGGACACGGGGGTGGGGATCCCCGATCAGGAAATCGCCCAGGTGTTCACGCGTTTCTACCGGGCATCCAATGCTTCCTCTGCCGCCATCCCGGGCAGCGGCCTGGGACTCGCCATCGCACAAGACATCGTCCGCCGCCACGGCGGCTCGCTGGACCTTTCGTCCGTTCTGGGCAAGGGAACCACCGTATCCGTGACCCTTCCGGTCGAAGGACCCCAGGCCGAAAAAAAGGCCGAGGACGACGACGACGGGTCCCGCGGCCCCGCGCCCCACGCGTAACCAAGACGCAAAACAACCGGTTGAGCCCAAACGAAAGCCGCCCCGGCCATTAGGGTCCGGGGCGGCTTTCGCAATTTTGCTTGGCCCGATGCCAATCCTAGTGGGGCCACCAGCCGACGCTGGCGTAATTAACCTCGGAGCTCGAAGTGGAGGACGTGGAGGTGTCCTTGTCCTTCGAGGCCGCATTGGCAGGAGCGGCGAAGCCTGCAACTGCAAGGATGCCGGTCATAACAAGTGTTGCGGCAAGTTTCTTCATCCGCTGTCCCCTTCGTAGTTTGTAGCCTTAACCGAATTGCACATTACGGCGACAGTATACGGTCATCAGATCAAGGTTTGGTCAAGTCAAATCCTGTCAATTCCGCAGGATTCGCCATGTTTTTTCCGACCGTTCTTGCAATTGCCGTAACAACCGTTGTTCTGCCTGGTACCCCGCCCTCCTGAGGACGGGATTGTGGATAATTGGGAGCATGCCTATGCAGCGTGACCTGTCGCCCTTCGTGATTGCAGAGCTGGCTGCGCGCGAAAGCTGGAAGCGGCGGGACTACACCGCCGGACATGACCAGGCCGGGCACGCAGCGGAACTGGCCCGGGAGGCCGGCGACGAGCTGCGCTGGTGGAAGATGGTCCTGCTGCAGGCTGAATGCCTGCGGGACCAAGGCGCCATGCAGGAGTGCCAGAAGCTCGCCGCGGAACTCGCTGCCCATCCGGTTGCGGGTTCGGCCCCCGACCTCGGTGCGCGGGCCGCAATGCTGCTGGCTCATTCGCTGCAGGGCCTCGGCCGGCTCCACGAGGCAGTGAATGCTGCTTCCACCGCGGCCGCTCTGGTGGCTGGCGATTTCGAAAACGTGTACCTGCACATCCACGCCCAGCAAGCCCTGATCGCCACCCTCGCGGAAAGTGGCCGGCTGGAGGACGCCTGGCAGGAGTGCATGGACCTGGAGTCGCTGCTCACCGACCACGTGGATGAAGACACGGCCGGCAAGGCTTACTGGGTTATCGGCAACGTCGCATTCCTCAGCAACCGTGTCAGTGAAGGCGGCCACTACCACGACCTGGCCGCGGGCAAACTCTCCCCCTCCCAGGATGTCGACCTGTGGGCTCGCTTCAACCGCGCCTCCGCGGAAATGCGCCTGCAGGCCAAGCTGGCTGACGCCGCAACGCTGCGCTGCATCGAACGCGCGGAACTCGCCACCGAAGTGGTGGGCGGCAGCGAAAGGGACATCCTTGAGATGTCACTGGTCCGCGCCCACTGGTACTACCTCACCGGGGACATGGAAACGGCAATCAGCCTCCTGACCCCGCTGCGCAGCAAGTTCCCCATCCTTGCCACCCAGACCGCGGCAGAAGCCACCTTCATCCTGGGCAAGGCACTGATGGCGCAGGGACACGAACCGGAATCGCTGCAGATGCTTGACGATGCCGCTACGCTGTTCGATACAGCTGCTGCACCGGAGCGTAGCGCCACCGTCCGTGGTTTCATCGCCTCAGCGGAGCCTTCGGACCGGCGCCAACAGCAATTTCTCCAGGGGGGGTAAATGCCAGAAGCCAGAGTGTTTCCCGGTGCCGCGCCGCTGCAGCCCGGGGCCTCCCCCGCCGCTGCCGTCTTCACTGTGTTGCCCGACTTCACTGTGTTGCCCGACTTCACTGTGTTGCCCGAACTTGCCGTCAAGGCAGTCCTCCCGCCCGGCGCGCACCTGAACGAGACCGCGGCCGCCCAACTGCACACCCGCCTCGGCGAGCTGGCGGGAGACCGGAGGGTCGCCGTCGTACTTGAACTGACGGGAGTGGCCTCCGTGACCCGCGCGGCACGGGCCGCGTACGCAGCGATCCCGTCGGTGTCCGCCTGGGCGATCCTGGGCGAATCCCCGGTGGACAGGCTGCTGGGGCACTTTCTGCTGGGTGGCGAATTCAGCTCCGTGCCGGCCCGCTATTTCACCGCCGAAAACGACGCCCTCTACTGGTTGAGCCGCCTTGGCCATGTTCTCTAACGACGATCCCCGGCTGGGGAAGCTGCTCGACGGAATCGTCCGCCTGGCAGCCGGGGAACTCCACTCGCGCATTGAAATTTCCGAGGCCAGGGACGAGCTGGACGCGGTGATCATGGGCACCAACCTGCTCGCCGAGGACCTGCAGATCATCTACCAGGAGCTCGAGGAGCGCGTGGAATTGCGCACGCGCATGCTCAACGCGGCGCACCAAGAGCTGCAGCAGATGGCGCTCACCGATTCCTTGACGGGACTCTACAACCGGTCGGCGCTGGTCAGCGCCGTCACCGCAGCCCAGGCAGAGGTGTCCGACGGCGGGCTTCCGCCGGCGCTGCTGCTGCTGGACCTGGACGCCTTCAAGAGCATCAATGATTCGTATGGCCACTCGATGGGCGACCAAGTGCTGGCAATGGTCGGCGCACGGATCCGCTCGTGCGTGCGCGACGGCGACATGGTGGCCCGGCTGGGCGGCGATGAGTTCGCCGTCCTGCTCCCTGCCACCACTCCGGGCAGGGCGGCCGCCGTCGGAAACCGGATCCTGGATTCGCTCAACGAAACCCTTCAAGTGGACGGCAAGACCATCCGTTGCGGCGCGAGCCTGGGGCTTCGGATTGCGGATCCCGGCGAGACGTCTGAGGAACTCCTGATGGAGGCGGACATCGCGATGTACGCCTCCAAGGCCGATGGCCGCAACAAGCTGCGCGTGTTCGAACCGGCCATGCTGCATGCCCGGCAGCTCCGCAACCAGCTGGTGGGGGAACTGCGCGAGGCGATCGCCAACGACCAGCTGGTGCTGTATTACCAGCCGGTCATCGAACTTGCCTCTGGCAAAATCGAAGGCGTGGAGGCCCTGGTCCGCTGGAAACACCCCAAGCGCGGCCTAATCATGCCGGACGAATTCATCCCCATCGCCGAAGAAACCGGCCTCATCTCGGAGCTTGGCAACTGGGTGCTGAAGAATGCGGTGGAGCAGCTCCGGCTCTGGAGATCGTCTCCCGCAACCCGCCGGCACAACTTCGACATGCGCATCAACATTACGGCGTCGGACCTTCAGCGGCTTCAATTCATTGAGGACGTCCGGGAAGCGCTCACCGCCGCGGACCTCGAGCCGTCCCTGCTGGTCCTGGAGCTCACGGAAGGCGCGATCATCCAAGGCAACGAGCTGGACAGGTACACCCTCGCCAGCCTCCGGAAGCTCGGCGTGGGACTGGAGATCGACGACTTCGGCACCGGGTACTCGTCCATCAGCTACCTGCGGCGCCTGCCCGTGGACCGGGTCAAGGTGGACCGGACACTGCTCACCGCCCTCGGCAGCGACCCCGCGCAGCCTGCCCTGATTGCCGCCATCCTCCAGCTCATCCGGGCCTGCGGGCTCGAGGCCGTGTGGGAGGGCGTCGAGAACGCGGAGCAGGCCGAGCACCTCCGCAGCACGGGCTGCATCAGCGGGCAGGGCTACTACTTCAGCCGCCCCCTCCCCGCTGCCGAGTTCACCGACCGCCTGGCCGGGCAGGACGTGTGGCCCGGTTGATTCCCATCGGTTGCTACGTAGATGCCGTTTTCCGGGCTGATAAGGGCATTTACGGAGCACTCGACGGGCTCAACCACCGACGACGGCGGCTGTTGCCTCAGCAATGGCGCGCTCTTCGTCCGTGGGGACCACCAGCACCGGGATGGCGGAGGCCTCGGTGGAAATCACGCGGGGTTCCTTCGACCGCTCACTGTTCAGCCCGGCGTCGAGCTCGATGCCCAGCGCCCCCAGCTTCTCCCCCACCAGGGCACGGAACTGGTGCGAGTTCTCGCCGATCCCCGCCGTGAACACCAGCGCCTTGGCCCCGCCGACCGCCACGTGGTAGCCGCCGATGTACTTGGCCAGCCGGTAGGAGGTGACCGCCAGGGCGGTGGCCGCGCGGGAATCACCGGACTCCGCCGCCTCCACCACGGAGCGCATGTCGTTGTTGCCGGCCAGCCCCTTGAGCCCGGATTCGCGGTTCAGCATCGAATCGAGGTCCTCGGCGTTCCAGCCGGTGCGGGCCAGGAACACCAGGATGGACGGGTCCAGGTCGCCGGAGCGGGTGCCCATGACCAGCCCCTCCAGCGGAGTGAAGCCCATCGACGTGTCCACGGACTTGCCGCCCCGGATCGCCGTGACGGAGGCGCCGTTGCCCAGGTGGGCGATCACGCCGTCGAACTCCTCCACCGGGATGTCCAGCAGCGCGGCGGCACGGTTGGTGACGTATTCGTGCGAGGTCCCGTGGAAGCCGTAGCGCCGGATTCCGTGGTTCGTATAGAGCTCGTCGGGTACGGCGTAGCGCCAGGCGTGCTCGGGGAGGCTGCGGTGGAAGGCGGTGTCGAACACGGCCACCTGCGGCATGTCGGGCCACTTCCTGGTGATGGCGCGGATGCCCAGCACGTTGGCGGGGTTGTGCAGCGGCGCCAGCGGGTTGAGCCGTTCGATGGCGCGGGTGATCTCGTTGTCGACCAGCACAGGCTCGCCGAACCGCTCGCCGCCGTGCACCACCCGGTGCCCCACCGCATCCAGCTGCCTCCCGCCCAGCACCTCGTGGATGGCCGCGTCCACCTGCTCGAGGGCTTCGGCATGGTCCGCAGGGCCCACCACCTCGCCGTCGCCCTGGCCGCCGTTGGAGACCCCGATCCGCTCGATCAGGCCCTCGGTGAGCACGCTGCCTTCCGCGACGTCGCGCACCTGGTACTTAAGCGAGGACGAGCCGGAGTTGATGACGAGCACGAGCATGGGGCCTCCTAAGCCTGGGCCGCTGAAACGGCGGACGGTTCTGTGGTGCTGGGGGTTTCCGACGGGATGTCAAGGCTCTGCGCCTGGATGGCGGTGATGGCAACCGTGTTGACGATGTCCTCCACGGTGCAGCCGCGGGAGAGATCGTTGACGGGCTTGCGCAGCCCTTGAAGGACGGGCCCGACGGCGACCGCTCCGGAGCTCTGCTGCACCGCCTTGTACGTGTTGTTGCCGGTGTTGAGGTCCGGGAAGATGAACACGGTCGCCTGCCCGGCGACGGACGAGCCGGGCATCTTGGACTCGGCGATGGAAGCATCCACGGCGGCGTCGTACTGGATGGGGCCCTCGACGGCGAGGTCCGGGCGGCGCTCACGCACCAGGTCGGTGGCCTGCCGGACCTCCTCCACCGCAGACCCCGAGCCGGAGCCGCCGGTGGAGTAGGACAGCATGGCCACCCTCGGGTTCACGCCGAACTGGGAAGCGGTCTCCGCCGAGGCCAGGGCGATGTCCGCGAGCTGCTCCACGTTCGGGTCCGGGTTCACCGCGCAGTCGCCATAGACCAGCACGCGGTCCGGCATGAGCATGAGGAACACCGAGGAGACGATCTTCACGCCCTCCCGGGTCTTCACGAACTCCAGCGCCGGGCGAATGGTGTGGGCGGTGGTGTGCGCGGCCCCGGACACCATGCCGTCCACCACGCCCAGCTGGACCATCATGGTGCCGAAGTAGCTTTCGTCCTGCATGACCTCCAGCGCCCGGGCAAGGTCCACGCCCTTGTGCGCCCGCAGCTCGGCGTACCTGGCGGCGAAGTCCTGGCGCAGCTCGGACGTTGCGGGGTCCACGATGTTGATGCCGGCGAGGTCGATGCCCCGGCTGGCCGCGAGCTCCCGGACGTCGGCTTCCCGGCCCAGCAGCGTCAGGTCACAGACGTCCCGGCGGTGCAGGATCTCGGCGGCCTTCAGGATCCGGATGTCCTTGCCCTCCGGCAGCACTATGTGGCGGCGCTGCGAGCGCGCGCGTTCGATGAGGTCGTGCAGGAACCTCAGCGGGGTCATCCGCTCGGCGCGGGGCAGGTGCAGACGCTCCAGCATCTCGGCCTCGTCCACCTGCCGGGACCACAGGCCCAGCGCGGACGCCACCTTGCGCCGGTGGCCGCTCCAGATTTCGCTGCGGACTTCGGACACCCGCCGGGCCGTGGTGTAGGTGTCATCCTCCGTGGCGAACACCGGGAACGGGGCGGAGGCCAGCAGCGGATAGATGTTGGCGTCCGGAGCCAGGCCTCCGGTGAGGATCAGCCCCGACGGCACCGGAAACTCGGGCGAGAACGACGACGCCAGGCAGGCCACCATCACGTCCGCCCGGTCACCGGGCACGATCACCAGCGCGCCGTCGTCGAGCACGTTCAAAAAGTTGCCCACGTTCATGGCGGCGACCTTGACGTCACGGACGTCCCGCTCCATGTCCGCCCGGCCGGCGATCTGCCGCAGCGCCAGGGCGGCGCCCACCTCGCCGGTGGTGGGCCGGGCGATGTCTTCCAGCTCAGGGAAGACGTACACCGGCCGGCCGGACGCGCCGGGCTTCACGGCGGCGATGATCGCGTCCACGTCCTCCGGGTCGGCGCGGTTCACCATCATGGCCAGCAGCGAGCACTTCTCGGCGGCGAGTTCCTTGCGGGCGACGTCGACGGCGGCCGCAGCCTCCGCCACGCTGCGCCCCTTGGCGCCCACCACGGCCACGACGGGCGCTGCCAGGTTGTTGGCGAGGCGCGCATTGAGGTCGAATTCGACGGCGGCGTCGTGGCCGGTGAGGTCCGTGCCCTCCACGATGATCACGTCGCAGTGCCGGCCCATCTCGGCGAAGATCTCCACGCAGCGGGAGTCGATGTCCTCGCGCCTGCCCTCGGCGAGCAGGCCCCGGACCTCGGTAAACGTCAGCCCGCCGCGGCAGCGCTCGTCATCCAGGTCGAAGCGGGACTTCATGAGCGCCACCATCGGATCCGCTCCGGCGTGGTCGCCAGGGACCACGGGTTTGAAGAATCCGATCCGGTCCGCGTGCCGGTGGAGCGTGTCCGCCAGGCCCAGCGCTATGAGCGACTTCCCCGATCCCGGAGTGGTCGCACTGACATATATCCCCTTGGCCATGATCTGTCCTCTGGTTGGAAGCTCCTGCGTGGAACGTACTGCATTGGACGTGCCGGTTTGCTGACTGCACGCGCCGGGACGCGCACTCCCCCATACTTTCACTTGTTGCCGCGCTTCCGGGAGCACACAATGGTGTTGATTGCCACGTCGGCGCACAATCGCCGTCCCGGACCCGGAGTGGGCCAGCGCCCCGGGACCGGCCCATCCGGCAGCCTCCCAAGCTGCCACGTTCCTGAACGATGGTGGTCCTGATGAACCCCGCTGGCCGCGCCGATCCATCCGCCGCTTCGTCCCCCGGCCCACTGCGCCGGCTCATCGCTGGTCACCCAGTGGCAGCGTTCCTGGTCATTGCCATCGGCCTGACGTGGATGGCGCTCATCCTGTCCATCGCGGTACTCGGCAATGCGGTACCCGGCATCCTCGCCGAACTGCTCATCCTGCTGGGAGCGGCCGTATTGGTGACCCGGGCAGCCGACGGCACACCCGGCGTCCGGCACCTGTTCCGCCAAACCGTCCGCTGGCACGTCGGAGCGGGCTGGTACGTGGCGGCGGTCCTTGCCCTGCCCGCGCTGACCGTGCTTATCGCGGCCGCTACCGGCACGTTCCACCAGCCCGCGGACGGGTGGGCAGCGGTGGCTGGGCCATACCTGCTGAACACGCTGATCGTTGGCGCCCTGCTGGGGAACATCTGGGAGGAGCTCGCCTGGACGGGGGTGGTCCAGCGCCGGCTGATTGAGCGGCACGGCCTGCTGACCGGCAGCCTGCTCACCGCCATTCCCTTCGCGCTCATCCACCTCCCGCTGGCCTTTGCGGACAAGGGCTTCGGCGCCACCGCGTGGCCCGACGTGGCCCTCGCGTGGGGCGTGCTGCTGGTCTTCGCGCCGCTGTTCCGTCTGCTGGTGGGCATCGCCTACCTCGGAACGGGCCAGAGCCTGCTGATCGTGGCCCTCCTCCACGCCTCGTTCAACGCCTCGGAGCAGGCGAAACTAGCAGTGTTCGACGGCGCGTGGCAGCAGATTGCTGCGGCCACCGTTTTGCTGACGGTCCTGGCGCTGCTCCGGAAATTCCGCACACTGACGGCGGAGGCGGGTCATGGCGCAGCCGTCGCCGGCTGAGCAGCCCATCCCCGCCAGGCGGGCGTTGCACTCTGGCGGCGGCGACCGCCGTCGGGCCCGGAAGGAAGCGGCGCGGCACCGGACGGTATCGCGGCGCGGAACCAAAGCACGGCGCCGGACCACGGAACCGCGCGGGGCCATGGCCTGGTCCGCCGCCCACCGGCTCCCGCTGTTCTTTGCCCTGGCCTTCGCCATTTCATGGCTGCTTTGGCCGCTGACCCTCCTCAACCCGAACAGCTCCCCGCTGATACCGTTCGGACCCGCCCTGGCCGCGGCCATCACCGCCTACCTCGCAGGCGGAAAGGCCGAGATGCTGCGGCTGCTCCGGCAGCTGGCCCGCTGGCGTGTGGCCGGCCGCTGGTACTTGGCCGCCGCGGGCCTGCCGTGCCTGCTGGTGGCGGTCTCTGCCGGTCTCACCGTCTCCGGCGGTGCGCCCGCCCCGGAGATCGGACCCAACCCGGGCTGGTTCATGCTGCTGGGCACCTTCGCGTTCACGCTGGTGGCCGTGGGCCTCTTCGAGGAGCTGGGCTGGCGCGGCTACGCCCTGCCGCTGTTGCAGCGGGACCGCCCGGCCCTGTCCGCGGCGCTGCTCCTCGGGCTGGTGTGGGCGGCGTGGCACCTGCCCGAGCTGCTGTCGGATCCCACTGGACAGCGGCCGCCGCTTCCGTTCCTGCTGATGGTCCTGGCGCAGTCCGTGCTGCTGGCCTGGCTCTACAACAGCAGCGGCAGCGTGCCCATCTGCATGGTCTTCCACGCGGCATTCAACACCTTCGGTGCCCTGGTTTTCCCCGCCATGCTGGGGCCCGACTACCTCACGCTCTGGTGGACGGTGGCGCTCCTCCATGTCCTGGCAGCCCTGGTGGTCATCGCCGTCGCCGGACCCCTCCGGTTGGCCCGCACCCTTGACACAAACCCCTCCAATGGGATTACCTAATGAACATTCGGTAAATAAAGCTGGAGGCAACGACGCATGGCTGAAACGGCAATCCCCGGTGTGGCCCACCACATCCTTGAGAACGACTACGCCTCGGAATGGATGGGCATAGAAGTCCTCACCCTGAGCGATGGCCACGCAACCATCCGGATGACGCTCCGGCAGGAAATGCTCAACGGCTTCGGCATGGCCCACGGCGGAATGATCTTCGCCTTTGCAGACACCGCGTTCGCCCTCGCCTGCAACCCCGCGGCGCCTGCCGACCCCGACAGCATCACCGTTGCTGCCGGCGTCGACATCAACTTCCTCAAGCCGGCCTACCAGGGCCAGGTGATCACCGCCGTCGCCGACCGCCGCTCCAGCGCGGGCCGCAGCGGCCTCTACGACATCCAGATCTTCGCTGCCGAACCCGGTGCTGAGGCCAGTTCCGGCAAGCCGGGGGAACTCATTGCCGAGTTCCGCGGTCGCAGCCGTACCATCCCCAAGAAGTAGGAAGCAGACCATGACCCTCCACGCCCCTGAACCCACCGTCGCTGCACGGACTGTCGCCGCGCCCGCCGACGCCGTGCTCGACCCCGAGGAGACCATGTCCCGGGACGAGCTTGAGGCATTGCAACTCAGCCGGCTCCAGCACACCGTCGCGTACGCCTACGACCGGGTCCCGCTGTACAAGCGCAAGTTCGACGACGCCGGGATCCACCCCTCGGACCTGCGCGAACTCGCCGATCTCGGCAACTTCCCCTTCACCACCAAGGAGGACCTGCGCCAGGAGTACCCGTTCGGCATGTTCGCCGTGCCCCAGAGCGAGGTGGCGCGCGTGCATGCCAGCTCCGGCACCACCGGCCGGCCCACCGTCGTCGGGTACACCAAGCAGGACCTGGCCGATTGGGCCAAACTGGTGGCCCGCTGCCTCCGCGCCTCGGGCGTGCGTCCGGGCATGAAGGTGCACAATGCCTACGGCTACGGCCTGTTCACCGGCGGACTGGGTGCCCACGCCGGCGCCGAAGCCCTCGGCTGCACGGTGATTCCGATGTCCGGCGGGCAGACTGAACGCCAGATCCAGATGATCCAGGACTTCAAGCCGGACGCCATCCTGGCCACCCCCACCTACCTGCTCACCATCGCAGACGCCATGGCGCACATGGGCATCGACCCCACCTCGACCTCGCTGAAGTACGCGGTGCTCGGCGCGGAACCGTGGACACAGGAGATGCGGCACGAGCTCGAAGTCACCATGAACATCAAGGCCTGCGACATCTACGGGCTCTCCGAAGTCATGGGACCAGGCGTCGCGGGCGAATGCGTGGAGACCCAGGACGGCAGCCACATCTGGGAGGACCACTTCCGGCCGGAGATCATCGACCCCTTCAACCCGGCCCCGGGCAAGGAGAACGTGCTGGGCGACGGGGAGCACGGTGAGCTGGTCTTCACCTCGCTCACCAAGGAAGCCCTGCCGATCATCCGCTACCGCACCAAGGACCTCACCCGACTGCTTCCCGGCACCGCGCGCCCGGCACACCGCCGGATGGGCCGCATCACCGGCCGCAGCGACGACATGATCATCCTCCGCGGTGTGAACCTCTTCCCGTCCCAGATCGAGGAAATCGCGCTGCGCATCCCCGAGCTCAGCCCGCACTTCCAGCTCGAGCTGACCCGGCCCGAGGGCCAGCGCATGGACCAGCTGACCGTGAAGATCGAGCGCCGAGACAATGTCACCACCGGTCAGAGCACGACGGCGGCCCGCACCCTGCGCGAGCAGATCAAGATCCATGTGGGTTCTTCGTGCACCGTTGACGTGGTGGAGCCCGGATCGCTCGAGCGCTCCAACGGCAAGCTGCGCCGGATTTACGACCTGCGGCCGAAGGGATAAGCCCGACGAACTCGGCACGCCGGGACCCCGCCTGCCGCGGGTCCCGGCGCTGGGTTCAGCGGGCGGTCAGGGCGTGATCGACCAGCCGAACATCATGGCGTGGTCCTCGTGCGCGAGGTTGTGGCAGTGCGCCACATAGGGCCCCACGAAGTCCCGGAAGCCGCGGTAGATGACCACGGACTCACCGGGATCGAGGGCCACGAGGTCTTCCTTCGAGACGTCGTCGGGATGGCCCTTGTCGCCGCCGTGCGTCACGTCCCTGCCGTTGCGCATGACCGTCCGGTGCTCCTCCATATGCAGGTGGAACGGATGGACCCAGCCGCCGCCGCCGTTGCGGATCTCCCACAAGTTGAAGCTGCCCTTTCTTTGCTGGGCCAAGGGTGTGCGTCCGGCGGGGTTTCTCAGGCTCGCGGCCACCGCCGCCGGGTCGAAGGGCTTGCCGTTGATGAGCCACTCGGTCTCCCCTCCCAGGGTGCCGCGCTTCACTTCGAAGATCAGGCGGTTGTCCAGCAGGGTCCGCCAGTTGCTCGGCAGCGGCGGCAGCGGACGGAGGGCCGTGGGGATCCGACTGTCGTCCGGAGCATCGTCTCCGATCACGAACTTGAGCACCGGCACCTTGTACTTCGGGTCCGGCAAGAACCGGGACGAGTTGCTCCACATCCGGCCGTTGGGCATCTTCATCACGTTGGTCAGGTAGATGACGTCGCCCTTGGTGGTGGGGGTGCCGTCCTGGTACCGGGTGAAATCAACGATCACTTCGCGTCGCTTGGCCGGCCACAGCTCAAAGGAGTCGCGTTTGATCGGAACGGGCAACAACCCGCCGTCGGACGCGATCTGGGTGAACTGCATGCACTGCTGGCCGTCCGGGATGCGGTACTGGCCCTCGAGCTCGTCGTCCTGGTAGCCGAGCGACGCCGACGATTTTGGCCCCTGGGTGGAGCTCATCAGCCTGAACTCATAAATCCTCGAGACCGAGGCATCCAGGAACCGGAAGCGGTACTTGCGCCGCTTCACCTCCAGCACCGGGGAAGCCGTGCCGTTCACGGTGAAGATGTCGCCCACGAAGCCGTGGTTGGGGAAGTGCTTGTAGAAGGTCTTGCCCCACCATTCAGGGTGCTCGGCCGGGTTCTTCGCGGCCGGGAATTCGTTCTGCACGTCATGGATGTCCTTGTGCACGGTTTCGCCGTCGTCCAGCCGGCAGTCATAGAACGCCAGAGGAATATCGTATTTGACGTCGAAGGACCCGTCCGGGTTGTTGGTGCGGACGCCCGGAAGCCGCAGGCCCTGCCGCTCGTCGCCCATATCCATGCCGTACTTCGGGTCATAGATCGGGTACAGGCCCACCATGCCCTTGTAGACATTCGATCCGGTGTGGTCCATCCGGTGGTCATGGAACCAGAAGAAGCTCTGCTTCTCCCGGTCATCCCCGCCGGCCGGCCAGTTCAGGTAGAGGTTGTCCACAAACATCTTCGGCAGGTAGCCCGGAAGCTTCGGCCCGGCCACCATCGAGTAATGCGGATTGCCGTCGCTCTCCGGGGCGGTGTGGCCGTTGTGCAGGTGGGTCAGGAAGGACCAGTCCGGCGAACCGAAGTCCTGGCGGTTCAGGTTCAGCGGGTTCTCGTCCAGGTGGTTCTCAAACCGCACCAGCACCGGCCTGCCGTACTCGGCGTTGATCATCGGCCCCGGGAAGGTTCCGTTGAAGCCGTAGATCGTGCTGGGAGGCAAAGCGCGCTTGGTGCCCGCGGCAATCCTTCTGCCGGATGAGTCGTACGACCGCGTTGGATTGCCGTCT
Organism: Arthrobacter sp. UC242_113; assembly: GCF_044054585.1. Lineage (NCBI taxonomy): Bacteria > Bacillati > Actinomycetota > Actinomycetes > Micrococcales > Micrococcaceae > Arthrobacter > Arthrobacter sp. UC242_113. The sequence goes on from NZ_CP171968.1 coordinate 2,865,213, forward strand.
GAGTCGATCGGAAGCACCTGCGAAGTGGTGAATGAGTGGGTCCGCAGCAGCACGTCGATCTTGTAGACAATGGGGTCCGGGTAGCCGACTTTTGAGGGCCAGATCTGGTGCTGCTCATTGCGCAGCGAGTTCTGCTGGCCGGGGCCCGGTCCCGGCGGATTCTTCCAAGCGCTGTAGACCGACTTTGGCACCGGGGCCAGCGCCTTAGGGATGGGCAGGGCGTCACGGAACGGCGTGAGGATCAGCGGGCTCGTTGGGTATTTCTCGATGTAGAACAACTCGTCACTCAGGGCCGTCGATGTGGCGGCGAATGCGCCGTCGGGCGACAGCAGCCCTCGCTGGGCCAGCATCGGACCGGCCCAGGTTTGTGCGGCCGCGAGTGCCGCTCCGGCTCCTCCGGCCGCCCCCAGCCGCAGCAGCGCGCGGCGCCCCAGCCCGTTTGAGGTTGCAGATTCTTCAGACATGGTCAGTGCCTCCTTGGCCCGGGACACATGCCAAACCCATCGACCCGGTCGTCGTCCCAATATGTGGTTTTGAGACCGAACGCCGACCACCGGGACCTCCTTGTCCCGCGGGTCAGCTTTGCCGCACTGATTCCCCTGACGAAAGAAAACTGTGGGATCCGGACCTTGGGAAAACGCTGACGGCCCGCGGCACAAACCCTCCGAATTGGCGGTCTGCCGGGATTACCGAACGTTCATGAGAAAATAACCCGTATGCCCAGTACAGCAGCAAACACAGCAGCCCCCACCAAGCGCGGCCGTCCCGGCTACGACCAGCAGTCCGTGCTGCTGATCGCCGTCGACGTCTTCAACCGCCACGGCTACGATGCCACATCCATGGGCATCCTCGCTGAAAATCTGGGCATCTCCAAGTCGGCGATCTACCACCACGTGCCCTCAAAGGGTGACCTGCTGAAGCTCGCCCTGGACCACGCGCTCGGCGGCCTGGAGGCCATTCTGGAGCAGCCGGGGGCCACATCGGGGGCGGCCGATGCGCGGCTGGAGTTCGTGCTTCGCCAGACCATCGCCGTGCTGGTGGAGCGGCTCCCCTTCGTGACGCTGCTGCTGCGGCTGCGCGGGAACACGGACATTGAGCGCAACGCCATGGAACGCCGCCGCGCCTTCGACCACAAGGTGGCGGAGCTGATCTCCGCGGCCCGCGACGAGGGGTCGCTGCGCCAGGACATCGACCCCCGCACCGTGACCCGCCTCCTGTTCGGAACCATCAACTCGATCGTCGAGTGGTACAAGCCGGGCGGTTCGCTTTCGCCGGAAAAGCTGGCCGACGACGTCATCACCATGGCGTTCGACGGCCTGCACGCCAAGCCCTGACAGGCCAGCAATCAGGCGTTGACGAATTGGGCGTTGACGCCGGCCGCCCTGGTGCCCACCCTGAATGCATGGCCACGAAACTGTCGGATCTGCTGTTCGGCGCATTTCCTGATCTCCGGTACCAGCCCACCTCCAAAAGGATCCGCGCGGGCATCGACGGAAGCCCCGTCGTCGACACGGTGGAAGCCCTCCTGGTCTGGGAACCGAAACGCGTCACCCCGGTTTACGCCGTGCCCGAAAAGGACCTGCTGGCGCGGCTTGAGCCGCCTGCAGCCGAGGGGGACGCCGGTCCGGACGAGTATCCGGTCCGCCTGATGGCAGAGGCCCCGCCGGCGCTGGACCCGCGGACCGGGTTCAGGCGGCACACGGCGGCGGGCGAGGAGCTCGACGTCGTGGCATCCGCGTTCAGCGTGCCCCGGGCAGCGTTCCGGCCCTCGGATCCGGATCTGGCGGGGTACGTCATCCTGGATTTCGGCGCGTTCCACTGGCTCGAGGACCACGAGGAGATCATCGGCCACCCGCGGGACCCGTTTCACCGGGTGGACATCCGCGCAACGCTGCGGCGCATCGAAGTGAAGCTCGACGGCGTGGTGCTGGCGGACACTGTCGGAGCCCATCTGCTCTACGAAACGCTGCTTCCCGTGCGGTACTACATCCCGCCCGAGAACGTCCGACTGGACCTGCTGGAGGCCAGCCCGCACCGGACCGTCTGCCCCTACAAGGGCGAGGCCAGGTACTGGAGCTTCCCGGAATCGGCCCGGGGCAAGAACATCGCCTGGGCCTACGACTCGCGGTTCATCGACGCCCGGCAGATCCACGGCCTGGTCTGCTTCTTCAACGAGCGGGCGGAGGTGTTCGTGGACGGCGAACCACAGGACCACCCGGTCACCCCGTGGTCCTGAACGCACCCTCACCTCCTGCCGACTTCCCCCAAACCCTTCCTCACCTTTCGCCGCTTAAAACTAAACCCTTCCTCACCACGGTGAGGAAGGGTTTGGTAACCTGCGACGGTGCGGCGGATCAGAGCTGATATTCAGCCTGTGTTCCGAGCCTCTCGTGGACGCAGAGGATGTTGTTTTCGGTGTCCATGAACCAGGCGCATTTCTCGGCGTCGGTGGAACAGATATGGTGATCGGTCTTCAAATCGGGGAGGTCATAGTCCTGGAACCGAACGCCCTTGGACTCCATGTCCTGGACGGTCCGTTCAATGTCCGTGACCTCAAAACTCAATGCGGTGTGCTCGGAGTGCTTTCCGTCAGTTACAGGCATCAGCTGCAGCATGGGGCCGTCAGCGTTGCCGAATAAATCGCTTCCATCTTCAGCCTTGCCACGGTGTGGGAGGCCCAGCGTTTCCGCGTAAAATCCGCGGGCGCGGTCCGGATCATCGACAGGCAGGATGGTTGTGGCTGTTCTCAGTGCTAGGGTCATTTCGCCACCTCCTACGCGGGTCATTTTACGCCCGGAAGCCCTGAAAGTTCATGGGAAATTCCAGACTGCCGGCACCATTGCGGGAGGATTTCGGAAAAACCCTGCAGGACCTGAGGACGCGTCCGGCAAAACCCTGCAGGACCTGAGGACGCGTCCGGCAAAACCCTGCAGGACCTGAGGACGCGTCCGGCAAAACCCTGCAGGACCTGAGGACGCGTCCGGCAAAACCCGACAGGACCTGAGGACGCGTCCCAAGCACCTGAGAGGATACTGTTACTTCTCCACGAGGGTGAGGACGTCGTAGGTGGCCACGATTTCGTCGTTCTGGTTGGTAAGGACGGCGTCCCAGGCCACCTCGCCGTATTCGTCGGTCTCGCGCGGGGTGATCTTCTTGGCCGTCAGTGTCACCCGGATGGAGTCCCCCGCCGCCACGGGAGTGATGAACCGCAGGTTCTCCAAGCCGTAGTTGGCCAGGACCGGGCCCGGAGCTGGCTCGACGAACAGCCCGGCACCCCACGCCAGCAGCAGGTAACCGTGCGCCACGATGCCCGGGAAGAACGGGTTGGCTTCGGCGGCCTCCTGGTTGGTGTGCGCGTAGAAGGTGTCCCCCGTGGAGTTGGCGAACTTGGTGATCTCCTCCAGGCTCACTTCGCGCAGCCCGGAGCGGATCGCGTCACCAATGTGCAGCGTCTCCAGCGACTTCCGGAACGGGTGTATGCCCTCGGTGTCCAGAGTGAAGTTGCGGTCGGCGCCGGTGTGCCAGATCCCGGTCACGGCGGTGAGCATGTTGGGCGAGCCCTGGATGGCGGTGCGCTGCATGTGGTGCATCACCGAGCGGATGCCGCCCAGTTCCTCGCCGCCGCCGGCACGTCCGGGTCCGCCGTGGACCAGGTGCGGGACGGGCGAACCATGGCCGGTTGACGAGCGGGCATCCTCACGGTTCAGCATCAGCACACGACCGTGGTGGGCGGCGATGCCCGTGACCAGTTCCTGCGCGACCGACGGATCGTTGGTGCAGACCGAGGCCACCAGCGAACCGCCGCCGCGGGCGGCGAGCCGGACGGCGTCGGGAATGTCCTTGTACCCGATCACGGACGACACCGGACCGAAGGCTTCCAGCGAGTGCACCGGCTCGGCCTCGGCGTCCGCCCAGCTGAGCACCACGGGAGACATGAAGGCGCCGCCCTCGACGACACCCGTTGCGCCGTCCGCGCTGGTGACCGAAGGCGAATCGAGCGTTCCGTACGCAAGCTCGCCGCCGGCGTCGAGCATGGACTGCACGGCGGCACGGACATCGGAGAGCTGTTCCACGGAGGCGAGCGCGCCCATGGTGACGCCCTCGGCGCGGGGATCGCCGAGCACCACGCGCTGCTCCACGCGGGCACCGATGGCGGAAACCACGGCCGGCACCAGCTCCTGCGGCACGATGGCGCGGCGGATCGCGGTGCACTTCTGCCCAGCCTTGACAGTCATTTCGGTGACCACGGACTTGATGAAGGCGTCGAACTCCGGGGTGCCTTCCACGGCGTCCGGGCCGAGGATGGCGGCGTTGAGGGAGTCGGTCTCCGAGGTGAACCGCACACCGCCCAGCACAACGTTCGGGTGGGACCTGAGGGACTGCGAGGTGGACGCCGAGCCGGTGAAGGCCACGAGGTCGCGGTAGTCCAGCACGTCCAGCAGCCCCCGGACCGAGCCGGAAATCAGCTGCAGCGATCCCTTGGGCAGGATGTTGGATTCGATGATGGCCTTCACCACGGCCGCGGCGACGTAGCCGGTGGGCGTGGCGGGCTTGACGATGGTGGGGACGCCGGCGATGAACGCGGGCGCGAGCTTCTCCAGCATGCCCCAGACCGGGAAGTTGAAGGCGTTGATCTGCACCGCGACGCCGGGGATGCGGGTGTAGATGTGCTCGCCGGCGAACGACCCGTCCTTGGACAGCACCTCCATAGGCCCGTCCACCACCACCTGCGCGTTGGGCAGTTCGCGCCGGCCCTTGGAGCCGAATGTGAACAGCACGCCGATGCCGCCGTCGATGTCGATCATCGAATCGATCTTGGTGGCGCCGGTCTGCGCCGAGAATGCGTAGAAATGCTCGCGCCGCGCGTTCAGGTACTGCGCGAGCTCCTTGAGCTTGAGGGCGCGCTGGTGGAAGGTCAGCTTGCCGAGTTCCGTCTGGCCGGTGGTGCGGCCGTAATCCACGACGGCGGCCAGGTCCAGTCCGTCGGTGCTCACCTTGGCCAGGATCTCGCCCGTACTGGCATCCCGGACGGGACAGCGGAAGCCGCCGAGCCGGCGTCGGGGGTCCACCAGGAATCCTGCACGAAACTGGGGACAGTTTCCACGGTGTCCAGGGTGGCCTCGGGGGCAGTGGCGGTGGTGGTCATCGTTGACGGGTCCTTCCAACGGGGGACAAATCTGATCCGGCCAGAACATTACTGACCGTCCGTTCGGTAATATGTCTACAGTACATGAATGTGCCCCGCTGCACACTAGTGGCACCGCACACGACCCAAGGAGAGCACATGACGCCGGAAGCCCGCGACGCAGAACTGGCGGCCACCAAAACACCCGAAGGCCCAACGCCCGGAGAGCTGTGGAAGATCACCCTCGGCGAGCTGGACGAGAAGATGGGCGTGAAAATCGTGGAGGAGTCCGTCGAGCGCGTGGTGGCGACCATGCCGGTAGAGGGAAACCGGCAGTCGTTCGGCCTGCTGCACGGCGGCGCCTCATTGGCTGTGGGCGAAGCCGTGGGATCCTGGGCGGCGGTGATCCACGCCAGCACGCTGGGCAAGACCGCCGTGGGCGTGGACGTCTCCGCCACGCACCACCGCTCCGCCCGGACCGGCGTCATCACCATCACGGCCACCCCCATCCACCTTGGCGGCACGCTGACCACGCACGAAGTGCTGATCACCAATGACGCCGGGCAGCGCCTCTGCAGCATGCGGATCACCAACCTGCTCCTCGCCCCGAGGGCCTGACGTCTGCCCTGACGCCGCCTGAAGCCCTCTGCAGCGCAGCCTGGAAGCCCTACGCGGCGGCGCCGCAGCTAGGCTGATGTGGTGACCGAGCTTGGCAGCCTGACCCCCACCCTGATCGCGGTGGGCCTCCTGATGGCGCTGACGGCTGCCGTCCTCAAAGGTTTCCGGGTTCCGCACGCGTTTGCGCCGGCCCTCGCCATCCTCCGCGGCGCCGCGCAGCTCGCCGCCGTCAGCCTGATCCTCGGCGCCGTGATCGCCAGCGCCGAATGGGTGGCCGTGGCGCTGGCCGTCATGTTCACGGTCGCCGCCCTTACCGCCGCACGCCGCCTCGCCTGGTCCTGGCGCCACCTTGGCGTCGTGGCCGGTTCGATGGCCGCCGGCATCCTCGCGTCGCTGGTCATCGTGTTCGGTACCGGCGCCATCGAGTTCACCTCCCGCTACGCGCTGGCGATCGGAGGGATCGTGGTGGGCAATTCCATGGCGATCGCGGCGCTCGCGGGCCGCAGGTTCAACGAGGCCGTGATCGACCGCTGGGACCAGGTGGAGGGCTGGCTCGCCCTGGGCGCCTCTCCCCGGCAGGCGACCCGCGACATGGCACGCAGCGCCGTGTACTCCGCGCTCATTCCGTCGGTGGACCAGACCAAGACGACTGGCCTGGTCACGCTGCCGGGCGCCTTCGTCGGGGCGATCTTCGGCGGTCTTTCGCCGCTGGAGGCGGGCCGGTTCCAGATCGTGGTGCTGGCCTCTATCATGGCTGCCGGGTCGATCACCGCCATCCTGCTCATCACCTTGCTGGCCCCGGTCCGGGTGCGGCCGTCACCGCTTAGGTAGGAACCCGGCGGAAGTAGGAATCCGGCTGAAGTAGGAATCCGGCTGAAGTAGGAATCCGGCACAGTGCCGTTGACATTGCGCCGGGGGCTTTATACTCTGGCCGCTCCGGACCACAGGCAGCGGCACTGCTGGGCCGGGCCCTCATTGTCTGCCCTCAGCAGGTGCAATCATGAGCACACGATTCACACGGGCCGCCGCCGCGCTGGCGGCCGTCCTCTTGGTAGTCCTGCTGGCGGGCTGCGTATCTAAGCCTGCCCCCTCGACGCCGCCCACCCACTTTTACGTAAGTGCTGCGGGAAGCGACACCAACTCCGGGACGTCCCCGGATTCGCCCTGGCGGTCGCTGCAGAAAGTCAACGGGACGGCATTCAACCCCGGAGACTCGCTCAGTTTCCGCAGGGGTGACGAGTGGATCGGGAAGGTGGTGCTCGACGAAAGCGGAACGCCGTCGTCGGCCATCAGACTGAACAGCTACGGCAACGGGGACCTGCCCACCATTACCAGCGGAGAGGGCGGAGACTGCTTCCGGCTGGACGGCAGCTACCTCGAGGTTGACGGGCTGCGCGCCACTGACTGCGGGTACGCGGGCTTCAACGTATCCGGCGACCACGTGGTGATGAAGAATTCCGAGGCTTCCAAGAACAGCGCCGGAATTAGGGTGGGCACGGGCTCCGACTTCGGAAACTACTCCAACAATGTCCTGACGGACAACAACATCCTGAACGTCAACACCCCGGGAAGGCGGTGCGGCACCGCCAATGAAGCCAACTGCAGCGACGACTCGGGTGCGTTCGGCGTGCTGATCAACGGCAACGACAACGAGTTCTCAGGCAACACCGTCACCGGTTCCACTGCATACTCCTACGACTTCCGCCGGGACGGCAGCGCCTTCGAGATCTACGACGGCAGCCGCAACAACATCCATCACAACAAGGCGATAGACAACACCGTGTTCTCCGAAGTCGGGCGCTCCGACGGGAAGGCAGACGGCAACACATTCCGCTACAACCTGATCCGCTCCTCGTGCGGCAAGAAATGCGCCGACGCCGCAGGCCTGATCATCCGCGGCCCGGACACGCGCTACGGCCCCACCGACGGCACCACTTTCGAGTTCAACACGGTATGGCTCAACGGCAACCGCTCCCGCGGCGTGGTCTGCCACGCCCGCTGCCCCTCTTCGACCGTCATCCGCGCCAACATCCTCGTGGCCGTCCGTGACGCGCTGTGGATGGACGGATCCGGCTGGACGGAGCAGTCCAACGTTGTCAACGGCCCCAGCAATGTGGCGCTGGACAACAGTTCGACGACGGCTCCCGCAAAGTTCGTCAATCCCCGCAAGGACCTCCACCTCACCAGCGGCAGCCCGGCGATAGACCGCGCGGAAAGCAGCCCGTCCGCGGTGGACCTGGACCAGAAGCCCGTTCCGCAAAAAGGGCACTGCTCGCCCGCAACAACCGGAAAGGCCGACGCCGGCGCCTACGAATACGACCCGGCCAACTGCTAGCTGCGGCGTAAGCGAGCGATAGCGTCTTCCGTGCGCTGCGGCGCGGGACGATAATCAGGTATCCGCTCTGCACACCAATGGAGGTGGTGGATGTGTCTGTTTACACGTTGGGTATCTGGCTCGTAAAGCCGGGCCACGAGGACGACTTCGTGAAGGCCTGGAAGGACATGGCCGACCGGACCCACCAGGATTATCCCGGCGGCCGCGGCCTGCTGATGCGCGACCGTGATGTGCCCAACCGCTTCATCAGCACCGGGCCTTGGGCCTCACTCGAGCAGGTCGAACAGTGGCGTGCGTCGACGGCGTTCACCGAGGGCCTCGCGTCGATCCGCGACATCATTGAGCACTTCGAGCCGCACACGCTGGACGAAGCCGCCACAATCGGCTGAGCCGGCCCGGCTCCCTCTGCCCCGGCTCAGTTCAACCTGGCCCGGCCCAGTTCGACCGGACCGCCTCCCACGTCGCACCAGCACCGTATGGCGCTGGTGCCATCTGTGGCTGTGCGGCTAGCGCCTGCCGCGGCGCCGCACTACTACCAGCACCAGGCCGCCGAGCAGCAGGGCCGCGCCCGCTACGGCAGCGGCAAGCGTAAGACCGGAAACGCCCGTGTCGGCGAGCATCATCGGCCGTGAATCCGGGTCCGGAACTGCAGCAGGAAGCACGGCCACCACCGTCGGCTGCGGCGCCGGCGCAAGCACCGCAGGCTCAGGGCTTTGTGCCGCCACCGGCGGGGGCGCAGACGGTGACACACTGGGGCTGGGCGCTCGGGCACCGGCACCGCCCGGTGCTGGCGATTCAGGTGCCGCCGGTTCGGGGGCCGCCGGGTAGGGGGCTGTGCTGAAGGTGCCTGGCTGCGAGCGGCTGAAGCCGTTCACCGTCTGGGCGGTGAACTTTGCGGCCGGGGCGGGTGCAGTGAAAGCCCAGTTTCCTTGGGCGTCCACGTCGACGTCGAACGGTTCGCTGCCGGGGACGGTCACCCGGATCTGCGTTCCCGCCGGAACGTCCGTGGCCGGAGCCGAGGCGAGCCGGCCAGCGACGCGCTGGCCGGTTTTGATGGGCCCCGGAGGCAGGACGCCGGCAAGGACTGGCCTGTTCAGAAACAGCCTCAGCTGCACGCCCGGCAAGACCGCCATGGACTCCTCAAGCGTCGCCGCCACGGCGAAGTTCTCGGTGGAGAAGCTACTGTTGCCCGCGGAGTGTGTGCCCACAGCGTAGTTTCCGCTGATCCACGGGCCGCCGGAATCGCCGCCGCTGGATTCCACGGACCTGGATAAAAATCCGCGGAAGGAACGCAGGTCCGCAGGGTCGCCCGAGCCCCCGCCCACTATGTAGATCCCCACCTCGTCCACAGTTCCGCACGACCACCCGATGGTCCGTCCGGAACGGCAGACGGGCTGCCCCTGGAACGGCGACGCCGTGCCCACAACCGGCACTGATCCGGTGCCGAGGTTGGCGGCATTCGCCCAGGTGGCTGCGGCCGGTCGCACATCCAGGTCCGCGCGGATGGACTCGATGACGGCGATGTCGTTCCCGGGGGTGCCGGGATTCTCTGGATCGGTTACCCGCGAATTCCCGGGGCCGCCAAACTGGCTGAACCCGAACGTTCCAAGTTTTCCGGTGACCGCGGGGTCGGCCACGGATCCACCCGCGGGATCCCCGGCGGGCAGGGTCACCTCGGCGAGCTTCGCGGCGCCGTCGTCAGCGCAGTGGCCGGCCGTGAGGACCAGGGGCCGGCCCTCGGCGTCGAAGGCGCTGAACCCGGTGGAACAGGCCACCCAACCGTCGATTCTGTACCCCTGTCCGCCGAAGAAGTCCTCCTCCCGGACCAGAGGCTCCCCGCTCTCCAGGACCACGTTGGCGTACTGCTCCACGAATTCCGACGGCGACACTCGTGACGTGCCGGGCGAACCGGCAGCCAGGGCAGCCGGACCAGCGGTGCCAGCAACACGGCCGGCCTGCGGTTCCGACTCGGGCTGGTTCACACCGCCCGTGCGGATGATGAACTTGCCGTCCGCCTCGGCCACGGCCTGGAGCCCGGCTGGTCCCACTTCCCGGAGGTAGGCCTGGTAAAGCTGGTCAATGCTCGTGGCACGGCGATCTGCTGGTTCTGCGGCCGGCTCGGCGGCAGGCTTTGTGGGTAAAGACTCCGGGGACGCCGGGAGCGGGGGGGAAGGGGCCGCCGCGGCTGGCCCCTCGGAGGGCGCCAGCACGAACTCCTGCAGGGACTCGGCGTCGGCCTCGTTGAGTGCGCGCACGGTGTTGGCGAGGTCCGCGCCCGTACCTACGACCAGGATCCGTCCCCCGTCCAGCGTGATCGATTCGAATCCTGCGGCCTTCCGGAGCTTGGGCAGGGCGGCAGCCGCACGCTTGCCCTGCTCCCCCGCGGCGTTGAATTCCGCCAGGGTCATGCCAAGGTCCCGCAGAACGGCGCCGGCGAGGCCCTCTCCGGACAGTTCGGCCGTCGCGGAGCCAGCCGCCGGGGAAGCCTGGGACGGTACGGGTGCCGGGGCAGTTGGGCCGTCCTGCGCCGCCGGGCCTTCCGCCGTCGTGCTGTCCGCCGGCCTGCTTTCCGCCGCCGTGGCTTCCGGGGCCGTCGTGCTTTCCGCCGCCGTGACTTCCGTGGCAGCGTAGGCCGGCACGGACGCGACCGGGGCACCGAGCGCCACCGCAGCCGCCGCGGCAAGGGCGAGTGCGCGACGGACCAAAGGGCCGGATGTGGAAGAAGTCACAGGGCAACCCTAGCGCCGAGGACGGCCAGCACCGATTCCAGCTCAGGCTCGGTGACACCGTTCTGCAGCAGGAATTCCCGGGTATTGAGCTCCCGCACGAAGCCCAGAACCCGGGCACCGCGGGTCTCCAGGAGCGGGGCGAGGGCTTCGTCGTCAAGGTAGCGTTCGTGCGGATGCGGGGGCCACATGGTCCGGTGGCGTTCGTTGATGCCGCGCATGGCGGCTTGGTAGCTGGCGACGATCTCGGAGTCGCCGGCACCCGCGAGGTCCTGCAGCATGGCCGCGATCATGCCACTCCGGTCGCGGCCGGCGGAACAGTGAATCACCACGCCACCGGAGGAAGCGGCCACTGCTTTGAAGACGGCGGCCAGCCGGTCCGGGAACAGGCGGGCATTGGCGGCATAGTGCGCGGGATCGTTGAGATACGGATCGCAGAGGGCCTTGAACTCAAGGCTGTCCGGATCCTCCGTTGGCGCGTGGACGACGTCGAACGCGGCGAGCGCCCCGCCCACGTTAGGATCGCTGGGCCTGGGCTGGCGTTCGGCGGCGTTGCGGAGGTCGATGATGGTGCGGATGCCGTCCCCGTAGGCCTTCTTCCAGCCGGCCTCGGTGACCCATTCCCGCCGCCCCATCCGGTACACGGAGCCGGCCACGAGCCAGGCGTTCACCGCCCCGTCCCAGCCGACTTGTCCCCTCGCGTTCACGGAGCCAGCTAACCACATCTTCCGGCCCGGGTGCAGGGCTTAAGCAAGTAGTGCCGGACGACGCGCCGAAAAAACGAGTACCTGGTGCCGGGGTTCACACCCTTCCGCGGGCATACCCTAGGGCGATGAGCGCCACTTCGCGCCGTCAGTTTCCAGGCCTGCTGCCGCGGCAGGCCCGGCTCATCGCTTGCCGATTCTCCGCAGCCTTCCCTGCATCCGCTTCCATGGTTTCCCTGAATGAGGGGGTTTCATCGTGTTGACCAATGAACTGTTCCGACACTGCACAGCCCGACTGGCCGGTGCCCTGGCCGCTTTGGCGCTTACCGCCGGCCTTACCGCCGCACCGGCCACGGCCGCCGATCCGCCACCCATTTACCTCGGGTTCGGCGACTCCTATGCAGCAGGAATCGGCGGCGGGGCATATAAGGCCGTGCCCGAATGGACTCCGGCGCCCTGTGTTCAGACAGAGGAGGCGTATTCAGCCATGCTGGGCGGCGAAAACCTGGCTTGTTCGGGGGCGACCACGGCAGACGTGTCCGCTACCGTGAAGGCTGCTGCATTCAACCGCACCACGGCACCGTACGTGGCGAACGCTTCCGTCATCACAGTCACGGTAGGCGGAAACGACATCGACGCAGGAGCTGCGGCGGTGCAATGTGCAGCTTCCATCGCCACAGCAGCCTGCAAGGCCGCCCTGGTGAATTCGCTCGCGGTCAAGCTCCCCCAACTGCCCGGCAAGATCAAGGCCATGGTGGCAGTGATCAAGACGTACGCTCCCCGCGCCAGGATCGTGCTGACCGGATACCCGCGGCTGTTCACCGCGAACGCTTTGATGACCGAGCAGCAGAAGACCACTGTCCGCACCCTAAACTCCGCGGCGGACCTCCTCAACGGCACCATCGCACTCTCCGCGCTGGCCAACCGGGTGAAGTACGTCAGCGTCACGAACCAGTTCACCAACCATGGCATCGGATCCGCGTCGCCTTGGATCGTCGGTCCCGAGCCGGTCTGCAAGCTCTCGTACACCTGCGCGCCGGCCGATCGACCCTTGGACGTGTTCCACCCGACCGCCACAGGTTACGCCTACGGGTACGTGCCTGCCCTTAAAGGGCTAGTGCCCTGACGCTCGGCCAGTAGGGCCAGGCAAGATGCGGGCCGGGGGTGTGTCCCCCGGCCCGCATGGCTAGGCTGGGAGCATGATCACAGTCTCGGGCACTGTCAGTTCTTCCCTGCCGGCGCGGACTGCGTTCGCCTACCTGTCCGCCTTCGAACACACCAGCGAGTGGGACCCTGGCACGGCGGTGATGGACAAGCTGACGGAGGGGCCCGTCGCCGTCGGCCACCGCTACCATGCCGAGGCATTGTTCCGGAACAAGCGCCAGCCCATCGAGTATGAGGTCACCGAACTGTTCGACAACCACATCAAGCTCCGGGGCGAACACCGGAACCTCGTGGCCTTTGACTCCGTCGACGTGCGGTCGCTCAGTTCCGGTTCCGAGATCCTGTACACGGCGCAGTTCAGCATCAACTGGCCCTACAAGCTGCTGCAGCCGTTCCTGAAGCCGCAGTTCATGAAGCTGCGCGATCCGGCCCTGAACGGGCTTCGGCAGAAACTCGAGTCGCTGTAACCGTCCCAGCCGCACTTCAGCACAGGAGGACCCCATGAGCAGCCAGAACCCCGACCCCCTTGAAGACCACCTCACCGGGCTGGAACCGGGCGGCGGAGTGCCGCCGGGGGAAACACCGCCTGCTGAAGCCTCCACCGGCGGACCGCAGGGGCACGACGAGGGCGGACCGCCGCGGGGAACCCAGGTGGCGGTGCTGGTTTTGATCGGAATCGTGGTGCTGCTGTGCCTGCTGTTCTTCGTCGGCTATATCGTCGGCCTCCTCTAAGCGCGCCGGACCGCTGAGGCGCGCCTGCAAGTAATCGGGCGCGCTCTGCCGGTCAGTCAGCCCAGTCGAAGAACCCCTTGCCGGTCTTGCGGCCCAGTTCGCCGCGGGCCACCTTGTCCCGGAGGATCTGCGGCGGGGCGAAACGCTCCCCCAGCGTCGAGTGCAGGTACTCGGCGATGCCCAGGCGGACGTCCAGGCCCACAATATCGGTGGTCTTCAGCGGCCCGGTGGGGTGCTTGTATCCCAGCACCATGGCGGCATCGATGTCCTCCGCGGAGGCCACGCCCTCCTCCACCATGCGCATCGCTTCCAAGGCAATCGCCACGCCCAGCCGCGAGGACGCGAACCCCGGGGCATCATTGACGACGACGGCGGTCTTGCCCAGCGCTTCCGTCCAGCCTTTCGCTTGGGCCGCCAGCTCGGGCGACGTCTCCTTGGCCACCACCACCTCGATCAGCGTGGAGGCGGGCACCGGATTGAAGAAGTGCAGCCCCACGAAGCTGGCCGGCCGCTGCAGCTGGGCGGCGAGGTCGGTGACCGACAGCGACGACGTGTTCGAGGCCAGAAACGCTTCGGGGGGAAGCTGTTCCTCGACGGCCTTCAGCGCGCTGACCTTCAGCTCGAAGTCCTCCGGCACCGCCTCCACCACGAGGCCGCAGCGGGCAAAGGCCGAATAATCGGTGGACGTGCTGAACCGGGCCAGGACTTCCTCCGGGGCTCCGTCCAGAGCGCCGCGGGCTGCGGACTTGGCCACGGCGTCGGCGACCCGCGTGCGGGCGCCGGCGGCAGCATCGCCGTCGCGCTCCACCACCACGACGGTGGCGCCCTTGATGAGGAAGGCGTGGGCGATTCCGGCGCCCATCCGGCCGCCGCCGAGGACTCCGACGTGCTGGGGAATGGCGGTCATGACTTGATCCCGTCTGTGGTTTTCTTGTCGCTTTTCTTGTCTGAGTCCTTCTGGACTGTGTTCTTCCTATCCAGGAAGGCCTGCATCCGGTCGAACTTGGCCTGCGACTCGAAGAGGATTCCCTGCGCCAGCTGGTCGATCAGCGGGTGGGCCTCGGCCGGGGCATGGAACACCGACTTGGTGATCCGGACGGCCAGGGGGTCCTGCCCGGCAATGCGGTCGGCCAGCCGGTGGGCGGCGTCCATGAGCTCGGCAGGATCGTGGAGTTCGGTGACCAGGTTGACGGCGAGGGCCTCCTCGGCCTTCAGTACCCGTCCGGCCAGCAGGATCTCCTTGGCCACCGGCTCCCCCACCAGCTCCTTCAGGCGCCAGCTGGCGCCGGCAGCGGCAAGGATGCCCAGCCCGGTTTCCGGGTTCCCGATCCGCACGGCCGGGGTGCCGATCCGGAAGTCGGCAGCATAGGCCAGCTCTGCCCCGCCGCCCAGGCAATAGCCGTCCAGCGCGGCGATCACCGGCATCGGCAGCTTGGCGATCCGTACAAAGATGGTGGAGTTGATGCCCTGCAGCGCGTCGTCGCGGCGCCGTTCCCGCAGCTGCGCGATGTCCGCGCCGGAGGCAAAAACGCCCTCGGTGCCGGCGATGATGAGGACCTTGGGGTCCTTCTCCAGCGCGGCGCACACGGCATGGAGCTCGTCCACCATCTGCTGGTCAATGGCGTTGCGGACGTCCGGCCGGTTGAGGAGCACCACCACCCGGTCCGTGCGCTCGTCGACCAGGAGGGTGCGGAACTCGCGGGTGCTCAAGTGTCCGTTCGCGCTGTCCTGGCCCGCGTTGTCCTGGCCCGCGTTGTCTTGGCCCGTGCTGTCCTGGTTCGCTCCGTCCTGGCCCGGCACTAGACGCGCTCCAACAGCATGGCCGTTCCCTGGCCCACGCCGATGCACATGGTGGCAAGGCCGATCCGCGCGTCTTCGCGTTCCATCCGGCCCAGCAGGGTGATGGCAATCCGGGAGCCGCTGGAACCCAGCGGGTGGCCCAAAGCGATCGCGCCTCCGTCGTTGTTCACAATGTCCGGGTCCAGCCCGAGGCGCCGCACGCTCGCAAGGGACTGGGTGGCAAACGCCTCGTTAAGCTCGACGGCGCCAAGGTCACCGACGCTGAGCCCGCTCCGTTTGAGCACCTTCTGGGTTGCCGGAACCGGGCCGATGCCCATGATTTCCGGCTCGCAGCCGGCGGACGCGCCGTCGATGATGCGGGCGCGGGGCGTGAGGCCCAGCCGCTGGATGGCGGCCTCGGAGGCGACGATGATGGCGGAGGCACCGTCATTCAGGGAGGACGAGTTACCGGCGGTGACCACCATGCCGCCCGGAACCACGGGACGGAGGCCGGACAGCACGTCCATGCTGGTGCCCGCGCGGGGTCCCTCATCGGTGTCCACCACCGTCTCGGCCTTGCGGGTCTTGACCGGCACCGGGATGATTTCGTCCTTGAAGCGGCCCGCCTCGATAGCGGCGAGTGCCTTTTCGTGGGAGCGGACGGCGAAGGCGTCGGCGTCCTCGCGGGAAATGCCATCCACGCGGCCCACTTCCTCCGCGGTTTCCGGCATGGAGAACGTCATCTTGCCGTCGCGCGACAGTTCGCCCTTCTTGAACAGCGGGTTCACGAAGCGCCAGCCGATGGAGGTGTCGAAGATGTCGCCGGGCTTCGCGAAGGCGGCCTGCGGCTTCTCCTGGACCCAAGGCGCGCGGCTCATGGACTCGACGCCGCCGGCCACCACGATGTCCGCGGCCCCGGACTTGATCATCTGGCTGGCCATGATGATGGCGCTCAGGCCCGAGGCGCAGAGCCGGTTCACGGTGATGCCGGGGATGTGCAGCGGAAGGCCGGCGAGGATGGTGGCCATGCGCGCCACGTTGCGGTTCTCCTCGCCGGCGCCGTTGGCGTTACCGAGGATGACCTCGTCGATCGCGTCCGGATCCACGCCTGCCCTGGCCACGGCCTCGCGGACCACCAGCGCGGCGAGATCATCGGGCCGGACCGCCGAAAGCGCTCCGCCGTATCGTCCCACCGGAGTGCGGGCACCGCCCACCAGAAAAGCCTCGACCATGAGAACATCCTTTTCGCAGAAGCTGGGCCGGAAGCGAATAAATTACCGACCGTTCGTTCTATAAAGATTACACGGTGCGCGCAACCGGTCAAAGGAACCTCAGGCGACGACCACGCCCAGGTGGGCCGCCAGGAGTGGAGCCAGGAGCCCCAGCTGGTACTCGTCAATCACGACGCCGGCCAGGCTGCCCAGGCCGCTGATGCTCTGGAAGTCCGTGCCGCGCAGGTCGAAGTCCTTCAGCTTGGCGCCGGCCAGGTCCAGGCTTCCGATGGTGCAGTTTTTCAGCGCCACCCGGGCGGCGGTTGCGGAACCCAGGTCCAGTTCGCTGATGATGCAGTCGCTGATCTGCACGTCCGCCAGGCGAGAGCCGCGCAGGTTCAGGTAGTCCAGCTTGCCGCCGTCGATCCGCACCGACTGCCAGCCGCTCTCATAGAGCTCTGCCGAGCCCCATCTGGGGTTGCTGATAACGACGTCGTGCATGGTGGACCGCGCCAGGTTCAGGACGGGGGCAAACGCCTCCTCGATGACGCAGTCCCGGAAGGAGGCACCGCGCAACTGGGCTTCATTGAAGGAGACACCGGCAAATTCGCACTCGGCGAAGGTGACACCGCTAAGCTCCAGCCCGTCGGCGGCCGCCCGCGTGTACCGCATGCCATCGTACCGTTCGGCACGCCGAAAGTCGGGCGCATCGTCCTCCCGGAGGCCCTCGAGCCGGACGGGCGCCAGCCTCGGCGGCGTGATCTTCGACGCCGCACCCTGCCGGGGTTTCCCCGCAGACCGCCCCGCCACTACAGCTGCTCCGCTTTCGCGGCAATCTCAGCAAGGTCCTTCGCCAAGGCCTTTCGCGTCATACTCATGCCCAGCCGCCCGAACAGGGCGAGCATCAGCCGGCTAAGCGCGGTAGGCCGCAGAACTTCCGCGCCGAAGGTCAGGGTCAGGTCGGTCCCGCCGGCCCGCTCGGCCAGCGTGAACCTGGACGTGTAGTCCGCTCCGCCCTGCAGCGCCTTGACTGTTGTGCTCCGTGGCGGATCCGCCTGGGACACCCACATTTCCACGGTTTCGCGCCTGCCCATCATGGACCTCGTCTCCTTCCAGCGGGTCCCTTCGCCGTACGGCCCCTCACTGACCATCTGAATGGATTCGACGCCGGAAAGCGTGGCGGCCGACCCCGGAATATCCGAGATCACCTGCCAGATTTTCTCCGGGGTGGCGTTCACGTGCTGACTCAGGCTGATGCTGTGATCCATCCTTCGAGCCTAGCCGCGGGACTGACATTTTTGCCTTTCGGCTTGAAATCGTAAGCATGCTTCGTGTTAGGCTGAAGTGGCTTCGTCAGTTCAACCGGCAACGGAAGGTGGTTCCCACCATGGGTATCGGAGACAAGATCCAGAACGCCGCCGCTGACTTCGGCGGTAAGGCGAAGGAAGCGGCGGGCAACGCGACGGACAACGACCGCCTTAAGGCAGAAGGCCAGAAGGACCAGGTTGTCGCCGACGCCAAGAAGGTCGGCGAAGACGCCAAGGACGAATTCAAGCGGGATTAGTACACCCCCGCTCAACGGCGACGGCGGACTCCCTTGGGGGGAGCCCGGCGTCGCCGTTTTTGCATGGCGGCCGGTTTAAGCCCGGCAAAGCCGGCGTATGCAAGATCGCGGCTCATGCAAGACTGGGCGCATGACGCACGTAGACCTGGGCGGCACAGGCGCTTCCGCCGGCGGATCGAAGAACCTTCGCGGCTACCTCGCCACCCCCGGCGGCACAAGCCCCTTTCCCGGCGTGGTGATGATCCACGAGGCGTTCGGCCTCACCGGCCAGATCCGCCGCCACGCCGACCGGCTGGCTGCGGCCGGCTATCTCACCCTCGCCGTCGACCTCTACAGCGACGGCGGCCCGCGCCGCTGCCTGGTCGGCACCATGAAATCCATGATGACGGGCGAAGGCCGGGTCTTTGCCGACCTCGCCGCCGCACGCTCATGGCTTCAGGCATCGCTCCTCTCCACCGGCCGGACGGGCGTCATCGGCTTCTGCATGGGCGGAGGGTTCGCACTGCTGGCGGCCAACGACGGCTTCGACGCCGCGTCAGTGAACTACGGCCGACTCCCCCGCAACCTCGAGCCGGCCCTCCGGGGCGCGTGCCCGCTCGTCGCGAACTATGGCGCGCAGGACCGCACCCTGCGGGGCGCGGCGGCCAGACTGGAATCCGCCCTGGCCGCGGTCGGCGTCGAACACGACGTCAAGGAGTTCCCGGCGGCGGGGCACTCGTTCCTGAACGACCAGGAGGAAGGATCGCGGGCACTGCGCCCGCTGGCGCGCGTGATGGGGATTGGCCCGGATCCGTCCGCCGCCCCGGAGGCATGGCGCCGGATCGAGGACCACTTCGCCCGGCACCTCAAGGAATCTCCAACGACTGCTCCGTAGGCGCCCTTTTGGAGGCCCAAAAGGGCGCCTACGGAGCAGTCGACGATGGAGGAAACTGCGACGGCGGGCGCCTCCGAAATGGAGGGCCCGCCGTCGTAATCAAAACAGAACGCTAGCTGAAGAGTTCGCTCTTCGGCTCGTTGTTCTTGACCTTCTGCCAGCCGAGCCACAGAACCAAGGCGAAGAACGGAACGGTGGCAAGGGTCCACAGTCCGAGGTGGAAGACTTCGCCGGTCTTGCTGGTCATGGTGTCGAAGCCGATCAGCACAGTAATCGCGAGCAGGCCCACGAGCCCGGCCCAGCTGGACCAGGGCGATCCCGGCATCGGAAGGCTCGAAACCTGGCCCTTGCGGTGCCGCAGCGCGATCTGGCTCGCGAAGATGGCGCCCCACGTGAAGATGACGCCGATGGACGCGGTGTTGAGCGCGAGGTCGAACGCGTGCGAGCCGCCCAGCCAGATGTTGAGCAGGATGCCCACCAGGTAGAACGCGGCGATGGCCAGGATCGCGGCGTACGGAACATGGCGCTTGGACATCCGGGTGAGCCACTGCGGGGCATGCCCGTTGTTGGCCATGGTGCGGAACACGCGGCCGATCGAGTAGAGGCCCGAGTTGCAGGACGAAAGGGCGGCCGTGATGACCACCATGTTCATCACGTCGCCCACCCAGCCCAGGCCCATCTGGCCAAACACGGTGACGAACGGTGAGGTGCCGGCCTTGTACTGGTCGGACGGGAGAAGCATGGCCAGCAGGGTGACGGAACCGACGTAGAACACCACAATGCGGAGCACGACGGCGCGGATCGCCTTGGGCACTTCGCGTTCCGGATTCTGCATCTCGCCGGCGGTGATGCCGACGAGCTCGATGCCGTTGTACGCGAAGATGACGGCGTTCAGGACCAGGACCATCACCAGGGCGCCCTTGGGGAACAGCCCGCCGTCCGCCGCGAAGAGGTTGGCCACCGAGGCGTGGCCGTCGCCGACCCTGGCGTTGGTGACCACCATGAAGGTGCCCACGGCCAGGAAGATCAGGATGGCGCCCACCTTCAGGCAGGATGCCCAAAACTCGAATTCGCCGAACGCCTTGACGCTGAGCAGGTTAACCGCCACCAGCAGGGCCAGCGCGGCGATGGCGGAGACTTCCACCGGCACGTTCGGGAAGAAGAACTGGAAGTAGAGGCCGATCGCGATTAGCTCCGCGATCCCGGTCATGCCCCAGTTGATGAAGTACATCCAGCCGGCCAGGTAGGCGCCCTTCTTGCCGAACATCTCACCGGAGTAGCTGACGAACGAGCCGGAGGTCTGGCGGTACATGACGAGTTCGCCGAGGGCGCGCATCAGCAGGTAGGCGATGACGCCGGCGATGGCGTAGGAGAAAATCAGCGCGGGGCCGGTGGAGGCCAGGCGGCCGCCTGCGCCCATGAAGAGGCCGACGCCGATGGCGCCGCCCATGGCGATCATGGTGACGTGGCGCCGGCCCAGGGTCTTCTTGTAGCCCTCGGCGCTGAGGGTCGAGTCGACGGCGGCGGATGGAGCCGTCGGGCTCATAAGTTCTGTTGGGGTACTTTGAGGCACAACTGTTCCTTGTAGGTCGGGGGTTGCCGTGGATAGGGCACTGCCGGTTCCGGAACCTGGAGTTTTTGTACAGATAATTCGACTTCAGGCCCTCTTGAGGACCGTATGTGTACAAAAGCTCGTGGAGCATCGAAGGTTCGCACGGCCTATCCATCGTACAAGATTCCCCGAGCGGTGCGTGACGGGGACAACATTCCCCGCCGGAACGGGCGCCGGGCACGTCGCGGCCGGCGCTACCCGCACGTCGTCAGATCGGGGGCTCCAGGCGCCGGCGGAGCAGGCAGAACTCGTTGCCCTCGGGGTCGGCCAGGACGTGCCACTGCTCGTCGCCGGTCTGCCCGACGTCGGCGGGAGTGGCGCCGAGGGCGAGCAGCCGTTCGAGCTCGGCGTTCTGGTCCCGGTCGACCGGGTTGACGTCGATGTGCAGCGGGAGCTTTCCGCTCCGCGGGTTGTTGCTGCGGCTCAGGATGATGGTGGGCTGCAGCCCGCCGAACCCGGCGCCGGGCGGGCCGATCTCGATCGCACCGTCCTCCCGGTCGAGCTCGACATAGCCGAGCACCTCGCTCCAGAACCGCGCGAGCAGTTCAGGGTCGGCGCAGTTGAGGACCAGTTCGCTGATACGGCAAGCCATGAACTTCAGTGTACGGAGGCGCATGGCGGGAAGGCAGCACCTTTTCCGCCCCGCGATATGCCGTCCCCTGCCCGCGGGACGCCGTCCCTGACCTGCGGGGATGCCGTCTCTAATTCGAATGGAGAAAAGGCTCCCGGCGGGGCCCGGTTCCGGCTACTGTGAGCACCATGGCCGGGGATCCGTTCCCGGCCATGGCACCGCACCGTCTCATGCGGACGCCGGCACTTGCGCCATTTGTTCAGGGGGAACTATGAGAAAGAGAGCTCTACTGCTGCCGGCCGCCTTGCTGCTGGCAGCCTCGGGGTGTTCCGGCGGGGGCAGCGGCCCCTCCGGGCCAAGCCCCAGCGCATCACCAGCCACTACGACGGCGGTGTCCCAGACGCCGTCGGAATCCTCACCACCCACCACGGCCCCTGTCCTCCCCACCGATGTGTCCACATCGCTCAACGCGATCGACGCCCTGCAGGAGCACACCTGCGAGGCCGGCGCGGACGGTCAGTGGACGTTCAAGGGGACCCTGGTCAACTCCACGGACAAAGCCAAGACCTACACCGTGGCCATCGCGGTCACTGTCGGCGCGGCAGTCCAGGGCCACACCCTGATCACGGAAACCGTCCAGGCAGGGAAATCGGCTGAGGTTTCTGCCGAGAACTTCGCCAAAACCACGGGCCAGGCCGGCACGTGCGAACCCGTTGTCTCGGTGGAGGACGCTTCGTGAAAAAACCAATATTTGCGGCCGCCCTGCTCCTGAGCCTGGTGGCCGGGTCCCTTGCGTCCTCGCCCGCGCTCGCGGTTGATTCCGCCCCTCCACCGCCGGCCCAGGCAACGGAAACTTCGGATGCCTCCACGGCAGGCGCGGAAACACCCGGCACGGCCACGGTGACGCCAAGTCCCGGCACGACCACCGCGGAATCGCCTCAACCGGCAGAGTCCGTTGCCCCCGCGCCGTCAGAGCCGGCCCTGCCATCCCTGGCGCCTTCGCCGTCCGTGACACCCACGCCCACTGACTCTCCCGCACAGTCGGTGACGCCCTCGGCAACAGTTGCCCCCGCGCCGTCCGTGACGCCGTCGCCCACGGCCCCTCCCACCCCTGCTCCCGTCGTCGTCAAGGGCGCCATCGGCGTGAAATGGCGGGCCATGAACGGTGCTGCCGGGGTCCTGGGGGCGCCAGTGGCGAACGAAGTGTGCGGAGCGGGCCTTTGCTCCCAGACGTTCAAAGGCGGAACGATGTATTGGACCGCTGCCACCGGGGCACACCCCGTGCTCCTGGCAGCAGGACACACCGGCCCCTACTGGCACGCCAACGGCCGGGGCAAAGTCTTCGGCTACCCCGTCACGGACGAAGTGGCGGTTCCGGGAGGAACAGTTCAGAAAATGTCCACCGGCAGGCTCATCGCGTGGTCGGGGATGGGCACGTACCAAGTCTGGCTGCGGGGAGCGATCGGAGGTCATTGGAACACCCTCGGAGCAGTGAGCGTTCTTGGCCTGCCTGTGTCCAAGGAAACTTGCGGGCAACGGGGCGGCGGCTGCTACCAGAAGTTTGCCAAAGGAATCATCTACTGGAGCCCTGCCAGCGGGGCGCGGGCGGTGCGTCCGGGGAACTACGCCAAGTGGGTAGGCGTGGGCGGGTTGCCCGGTCCACTGGGATACCCGGTCAGCAGTGAAACCTGCGGCCAGCCGGCCGGGGGCTGCGTCCAGCGCTTCCAAGGGGGCGCCATTTATTGGTCCGCGGGAAGCGGGAACTGGGTCACCAAGGGCGGCATCGGCGCGCGGTACGCCGCCGCCGGTTCAACCCGAAGCGGGCTGGGTTATCCCACGGCCAACGAAAAATGCGTCCCGGGACAATGCATCCAGTCATTCCAGGCGGGCTACATCGGCTGGTCGACGACCGGAGGCACCCGCATCTACTCCATGACCGAGTGCGCCAAGCTGAACAACGGCCGGTCCAGGTATCCCACGTACGGCGCCAACCGGGTGCTGCTCACGTTCACGCAGGGCTACGGGCGCTCCTATGCGACAAATATCTACTGCGTCCGGGTGGCAGGGCTGTACGTGGCGGACTGGAAGACGGACGGCTACGTGGGGGCCTCCGGCTTCAAGGCGCCAGGGGTGCCCTCCGGCCCCACCCGCAACCTGTACTCACCCACCGGGTCCTACTCGGTAACCGAGGCATTCGGCCTGGGCAACCCGGGGACGCAACTCCCCTACCGCACGCTCAACCCCCGCTCCCGCTGGGGCGGCAACCCGTGGACCGCGACGTACAACAAGTACTTCGAGTCCTCGTCCTGGGTGGGCTGGGACGAGAACATGTGGTACTTCGCCACACGTGCCTCGCATGACTACCGCCAGGGCGTAGTCATCAACTACAACCGTCCCAACATCGTGCAGGACGCCGGCTTCGCCATCTTCCTGCACATGAACAAGGTCCCGACGGCGGGCTGCATCTCGCTGGACGACTGGGCCGTGGTGGATTACATCAAGAAATCGAAGCCGGGCGACCGCATCATCATGGGAACCTACGGCGCCCTCTTCCGGTAGCCACTCTTCGTAGCGGCAGGAAACCCAGACGGTTCAAAACCCAAGCGGTAAATAACCCCAGGCCCCGCGGCACACCCGCGGGGCCTGGGTTATTTCTGCCGGCAAGCGGAGGTTCAGGCAGGCAGTGCCACCTTTTCCAGCGTGCCCTCCGCCATCGTGTACCTGAGCCACGTGCCCGGCTTCCCTTCGCCGGAGCGGCCGCGGGACCTGTCCGCGCAGCCGTCGAACCATTCACCCAGGGCCCGGTCATGGCTGACCATCACAACGGTTCCGCTGAAGTCCGCGAGCGCCGATTCCAGTTCCTCCACGAGCACGGGGGCCAGATGGTTGGTGGGCTCGTCGAGGAGCATGACCTCGTTATGGCCCAGCAGGAGCCGGGCGAGCGACAGCCTGCGCTGCTGGCCGGCGGAAAGGGCACCCACCGGAACATGGAACTCGCTGGTGCGGAAGAGGCCCAGCCGCAGCAGCGCCTCGGCGTGGTCGTCGATGTTCCCGCCCAGCCCGGCGGCAAAGGCCGGAAGCAACCGCAGGGATGGATACGCGGGCAGCTCCAGCTCCTGCTGGAGATAGCCGATCCGGCCGTGGCGCACCACCTGGCCCGCGGCAGGCTCGAGGGTGCCGGCCAGAACGGAGAGCAGCGTGGACTTCCCGGCGCCGTTGGGTCCGGTGATGAGGATTTTCTGCCCACGGTCCACACGGAACTCGGGCACGTCCAGCCGGCCCGGGACCTGCGTGTTGCGGGCGTGCAGGACCCTCTCGGCCGTGTCACGGGGTTGCCCGGCGCCGTTCGCCCCGGCGTTGTTCGCCCCGGCGCCGTCCAGCCCGGCGTCGAGCTTCAGGCGTTCTGGCGGGCGCTCCACCGGGTTGTCCTCCAGGCGGCGCAATCGCTCCTGGGCATTGCGGACCTTGCTGGCCGCGGCGCGCTGCCAGGTGCCAGTCTTGAAGTCGAAAGCCGCCTTGTCGTTGTCACGCCGGCGCGCATAGCCCATCCGGTCCGCCACGGTGTCCGCCTGCCGCCGTTCCGAGGCCATGGCGTCGAGCCAGCCGTGGTACTGCTGTGCCCAGCGCTGGCGCTCGGCCCGCTTCTCCTTCAGGTAGCCGTCGTAGCCGTTGCCGTAACGGTTCACCGTGCGCCGCTCGGCGTCCACCTCGATGACGGCCGCGGCGATTTTCCGCAGGAGCACGCGGTCGTGGGAGACCACCACCACAGCTCCCCGGTGGGCAGCGAGGCGGCCCTCGAGCCAGGCAGTTCCGCTGGCGTCCAGGTGGTTTGTGGGCTCGTCCAGGAGCAGGATGTCCGCGGGGTCGGCCAGCAGGCAGGCCAGCGCGACGCGCTCCTGCTCTCCGCCTGAAAGCGACCCCAGTGCCCTGCCGCGGTCCACCCCGCCCAGGCCCAGCCGGTCCAATGCCGCCTCCACACGGGATTCCGCGGCGTAGCCGTCGCGCAGCTGGTACTGCGTCTGCAGGTTCCCGTACGCCTCGAGTTCGTTTGGTCCGGCCGCCGCCAGGCCGTCCTCCAGCCGTTCCAGCTCAAATTCCATCTCCCGGAGCGCGAGGAGTGCATTGTCGATCGCGTCGGCCACGGTCAGCCGGGCGGGCAGCCCCGACGTCTGCGCCAGGTATCCCACCCGGCCGTGCCGCCGGACCGTGCCGCCTGACGGCGCCTCGATTCCCGCCAGGATCCGCAGCAGGGTGGACTTGCCTGCGCCGTTCTCACCCACGACGGCGGCATGCTCCCCCGCAGCGATCGCCAGGTCGACGCCGGTGAAGAGTTCGCGGTCCCCGTAGCCGTGGGAGACGCCGGACAGGTGGAGCTGTTCGGTGCGGAAATTTGGTTCAGTCATGGGAAGTCCTTGCAGTCCAAAGTGCGGCCCCGGAGCTGGGAGCTCTACGGGGCCTGGTCTAGGGCCATGTCGACGCCGGAGGATGCCGGCGTCGGGTTCTAGGACTTCATGGGTCAAGCCTGCCCGCCAGCGGGCGGCCCCGTCAAGGTTCGGCGGGCGCTGGCGCACTACGCTGTGAGCGCGAACGGACAGTTGTGGCCCTAATTGGCCAGTCCTGCGGGGCCGCAACTGTCCGTTCGCGCGGGGGTTGGCGCATTACGCTGGAAGCATGGTGAATACCAGACGCATGCTCCCGACTCCGCGGCCGGATCTCTACCGGTTTTCGCCGCTGGACCTCACGGCCGTGGGGCTTTATGTCGCCGTCGCGGCCTTCTTCGCGCTGGCCGGGGAACTGATCCTGCCGCTGCTGCGCGAACTGGCCCCGACGCCGGCCGTCGCGTCCTACGGCGTGAACCTCCTCTTCTACGGCGGCATCGGCGCCCTGGCGCTGTTTGCCGCCCACGGGGTGGTGACCCGGGACCTGAAAGTGCTTGCCACCCGGCCCTGGTTCACGCTCGCGATGGTGCCGCTGGCCGTCGTCGCCATGATGATTGTCACCGCGATCCTGGTGGCCGTGGGCGGGACCACCGAGACGTCCGCCAACCAGGCCGGGCTGCAGGCGCTCATGCGGCAGGTGCCCGTCTGGCTCATGGTGCCGCTGATCGTTGTGGTGGGCCCGTTCGTCGAGGAGTACGTGTTCCGGCACCTGCTGATCGGGAAACTGAGCCGGCGGGTCAACATCTGGATCTGCTGCGGGCTGTCCGTGGTCCTATTCGCGGCCCTGCACATCGTGGGCCAGGAAGCGGTCACCCTCCCCGCGCTCATGCCGTACCTGGCCATGGGCGCCACGCTGGTGTTCGTCTATGTGTGGACAGGGAGGAACCTGATGTTCTCCTACTTCGTCCATGCCACCAAGAACCTGCTCGCTGTGGTCTTCTTGTACGCCATCCCGCCGGAGCTCCTGGACCAGCTGCAGCGGGCCCAAAGCTAGAGTCGCACGAGCCCGTCCCGTGGGTGACCCGGCCCCCTATCCGGAGGCGGCGCCATCGTCGTAGTTTGGTGCCATGGGACTCAACATTCAGATCGCCATCGACTGCAAGCACCCGCATGACCTCGCCGACTGGTGGGCCGAAACGCTGGACTGGTCAGTGGAGCCGCAGGACGAGGGCTTCATCCGGTCCATGATCAGCCAGGGCTTCGCCACGGAAGACCAGACCATGACGCACAACGGGAAGCTCGTGTGGAAGGAGGGCGCGGCGATCCGGCCCACCGAGGAACTCGACGCCAAGGCACCCGCCCGGCGCCTGCTGTTCCAGATCGTGCCGGAGCAGAAGACCATCAAGAACCGCGTGCACTGGGACGTCCGGCTCGATGGCCGGGACAAGGATGACGTCCGCGCGGAGCTGGAAGCCCGCGGCGCCACCTTCCTGTGGACGGCCAGCCAGGGCCCGCACGAATGGCACACCATGGCGGACCCCGAGGGCAACGAGTTCTGCATCAGCTAAGCGGATTACTAGACTTGGACGGTGAGCAACGAATTCCCCGCCAAGGTATCCGACGTCTTTGACCCGTCCCGCTGGCGCACCGTGTCCGGCTTCGACGACTTCCAGGACCTGACCTACCACCGGCAGGTGGAGCGGTCCGGCGACGGCACCGTGGCACGGGACCTGCCCACCGTCCGCATCGCGTTCAACCGCCCGGAGGTCCGCAACGCCTTCCGCCCGGGGACCGTGGACGAGCTCTACCGTGCCATGGACCACGCACGGATGACGCCGGACGTGGCCACCGTGCTGCTCACCGGCAACGGCCCCTCCCCCAAGGACGGCGGGCACTCGTTCTGCTCCGGCGGGGACCAGCGGATCCGGGGACGGGACGGCTACCGCTATGCCGACGGCGAGACCCAGGAAACCATCGATCCCGCCCGTGCCGGGCGGCTCCACATCCTGGAAGTCCAGCGGCTCATGCGGACCATGCCCAAGGTGGTCATCGCCGTCGTCAACGGCTGGGCGGCCGGCGGCGGGCACTCGCTGCACGTGGTCTCCGACCTCACCATCGCTTCGCGCCAGTTTGGAAAGTTCAAGCAGACGGACGCCACGGTGGGCAGTTTCGACGCCGGCTACGGCTCGGCGCTGCTGGCCCGGCAGATCGGCCAGAAGGCCGCCCGCGAGATCTTCTTCCTTGCCCGTGAATATTCCGCAGAGGACATGGTCCGGATGGGGGCCGTAAACGAGGCCGTTGACCACGAACGCCTGGAGGAGGTGGCGCTGGAATACGCCGCTGACATCGCCCGGCAGTCACCGCAGGCCATCCGGATGCTCAAGTTCGCCTTCAACCTTGCCGACGACGGCCTGGCCGGCCAGCAGGTGTTCGCCGGCGAGGCCACCCGGCTGGCGTACATGACGGACGAGGCCGTGGAGGGCAAGGAAGCCTTCCTGCAAAAGCGCGACCCCGACTGGTCCCGGTTCCCGCACTACTTCTAAGCCCGCACTCGTCGGAAGGCACCCCATGCTCCCCAGGCCCGCGCACCTCATGCCCGCACAACGCAGGCGCCCGCAACGCAGGCGCCCGCAGTGAATATCGAGCCGGCCCTCAAGGCGCTGGCGGCCGCCCTCCACGGTGAGGGTCCCGCCGTCGAACTCTCCGCCGGCCCCGACGGCGAGCCGGTGGTGACGCCGGTCCCGACGCCCGGGTTCGAGGACGCCGTCGCCGTGGTGCGCACGTCCGGGTCCACCGGGACGCCCAAGGCGACGGTCCTGACGGTGGATGCGCTGGCGGCGTCGTCGATGGCCACCGCCTTCGCGCTCAAGGGCGAGGGGCAGTGGCTGCTGGCCCTGCCGCTGCAGTATGTGGCGGGCGTGCAGGTACTGGTGCGGTCGCTGTTCGCCGGCACCCGGCCCTGGGCCATGGACCTGTCCGGAGGCTTCACGGCCGAGGGCTTCACCGCTGCGGCACTTGAGCTGACCGACAACATCCGCTTCACGTCGCTGGTGCCCACGCAGCTGCAGCGCCTGCTCGCCAGCCCGTCGGCGGATACGCTGGCCGTGCTGCGCCGATTTAACGGCATCCTGCTTGGCGGCGCCCCGGCCTCTGCGGAGCTTCTCGAGTCCGCTCGCGACGCCGGCCTCCGGGTGGTCACCACTTATGGCGCGGCGGAAACCTGCGGCGGCTGCGTGTACGACGGCTATCCACTCGAGGGCGTGGCCCTGCGGCTCGCCGAAGACGGCCGGATCCACCTGGGCGGGGCCACCCTCGCGGCCGGCTACCTGGGCGCGGCGCGGCAGACGGCCGAAGCCTTCATAGAGGAGGACAGCGGCCGCTGGTACCGCACCAACGACCTCGGCACCCTCGATGACGATGGCCGGCTCACGGTGCTGGGCCGCGCCGACGACGTCATCATCACCGGCGGCGTCAAGGTTTCCGCCGCGCACGTGCAGGCGGAGCTGGAAAAGTCCGACGGCGTCACCGCGGCTTTTGTTGCCGGCGTCGAGTCCGCGAAATGGGGCCAGGCCGTGGCGGCCTATGTGGCAGTCTCTGGGAGCGCGCCCGGGGACGGCGCCGGTGGCGCTGCACGCGACGGGGCCGCGTGGGCCGAGGAATGGCACCGCACGCTGGGGCTGCTGGCCCCCAAGACCGTCCTTCCGGCCGGAGAGCTGATCATGCTGGCCAACGGCAAGCCGGACCGGCTGGCCATGATTGAACGGCTCAACGCACTCCATCAGGGAAAATAGAGTAGTCCTGCCGCGCCGCTGCGGCTTGCGTGTGCCCAGCGCACGCCCATGCATTTTTTGAACGCATCACCGACCCAACGCGAGGTACTTACCGTGGCAACAGCCGCACAATGGATCCAAGGCGCCCGGCTACGCACGCTGCCGGCCGCGATCGCCCCCATCCTGATCGGCTCGGCGGCGGCCTACGAGATGGCTTCCTTCCGTCCGCTCAATGCGGTCCTGGCGGCCCTCGTGGCGCTGCTGCTGCAGATCGGCGTCAACTACGCCAACGATTACTCGGACGGGATCCGCGGGACGGACGAGAACCGGGTGGGGCCGCTGCGTCTGGTCGGTTCCGGTGCCGCCCGCCCCGAGCACGTGAAATACGCCGCGTTCGGCGCCTTCGGCCTGGCGATGCTCGTGGGGCTGGTACTGGTCATCATCACCCAAACCTGGTGGCTGCTGCTGGTGGGTGCGGGCTGCGTGATGGCGGCCTGGGGCTACACCGGAGGTAAGAACCCGTACGGCTACATGGGCCTTGGCGACGTTTTCGTGTTCGTCTTCTTCGGCCTCGTGGCCACCCTTGGCACCACCTACACCCAGGCCGGGCAGATCGGCCTGCCGGCCGTGATTGGCGCCATCGGCACGGGGCTTATCGCGTGCGCCCTGCTCATGGCCAACAACGTGCGGGACATCCCGTCGGACATCGAGGCCGGGAAGAAAACACTGGCGGTGCGGCTGGGCGACAAGCACGCCCGCGAGAGCTACGTGCTGATGCTGGCCGTGGCCATCCTGCTGGTGGTCATCCTGGCGCCCACGCGGCCATGGATGCTGATCGTGCTGCTCCTGATCCCGGCCTGCCTGATGCCGGCCTGGCTCATGATCAACGGACGGAAGCGCAAGAGCCTCATCCCGGTCCTGAAGCAGACAGGCCTCATCAACCTCGGCTACGCCGTGCTGTTCTCGCTGGGACTCGTGCTGAGCAGCGGGCTTTAAGCCCAGGCGCCTCGCTGTAGGCTAGGCGCCTTCACCGCGGGGTTCGCGGTTCTTGGCATCGTTCCGGATGGTGACGTCCGGGTGGGTGTCGACGAGGCGGTCCTCGGCCTGGGCATCGTCCACCTCACCGGCGGTGCGGATGGGCTTGGCACGCCCGGAGAAGCGGGCATGCAGGGACGCCGTTGCCGCATCGCGCTGCTTCTGGAAGAAGAGGTAGCTGATGGCGAAGGAAATCAGCCCTGCACAGATGACGGCCAGAAACCACCCCAGCTGCAGGAAGACGAACAGCACAAACAGGGGCAGAAAGATTGCGAACCGGATCAGGGAGTATTTCAGAAAAGCCACGATCCAAGTTTAGCCGTCCTGCCTGAACGTATCCTGCCGGTGGCATGGGCGCTCTGCTCCCCGTTGCTCCGGACGTCTCCGGGCGCGTGTCCTGGGCAGGGCGGGTGTCATCTGGGAACGCCGTTCGGAATTTTGCTGGCGCATTACTGTGGGCATACTGTAATCTCCGCCGGGGCACACGGCGGCTAGACTGATTGCATGCCTCGTGTCGCCATTGCAGTCGCCATACTCGCCCTCTACGTCTACGGACTGGTGGACGTTATCCGGACTGATGGACGTCTCACGCGCGGGTTCTCCAAAACAACCTGGATCATCATGGTTGCGCTCCTGCCGCTCATCGGTGCCGCGCTGTGGTTCCTGATCGGCCGCCCCCGCGCAACGGCTGTGACCCAGCCTGTCTACCAGCACCACCCCACCGCCCCCGACGACGACCCCGACTTCCTGCGGAACCTCGAGCAGCGCCGCCGCCAGGCCGAGGCGGAACGGCTCCGCAAGCTGAGGGACGACGCCGCCCGGAAGAACCAGGCCGACGGCGGACCCCACCGCTCGGGCAGCACGGGCACGGGAACGACGGGCGCTGCCACTCCGGGCACCACCAGCGGCGGTTCGGATGCCGGCGGCCCGGCTGCCGGTGAGCCGGGTCCACGCAAGCCGGGCGCAGCAGGCGAGGCAAACGCCGAAGGCAACCCCGAGGCGAAGTAGCACCCGCCGTCGCACGTGACGGCACCCTCACACCCTTCACCGCGCCGTTTTGCCGAAACTGACTGCCCCGCGGCCTCGATTTACCAAAAGCGGCCGCCCAACAGCAGGCTGGGCGGCCATTTTTGGTAGATCAGCGAAGCAGGTCATCGCCCACTATTCCTCCACACTGGGCCTAAATTGTGGACAACGGAACGCGGGCACACTTTGGGCAGCAGAATGCTCCTATGCCGCGTCCACGTCCTCTTCCTCCCGCCCTGCAGGCACAGCCGTTTACCATCCGCCAGGCCACAGCTGCCGGCCTGACCCGCAGGCGTGTGCGCGCCCTGGACCTGGCGAGCCCCTGCCACGGCGTACGTGCCCCGGCTGCAGTGGAGATTACCCTCCTCATCCGGGCGCGCGGGCTTGCACTCGCCACCGGGGCCGTCGTCAGCCACCTTTCCGCCGCGGCGCTTTGGGGTTTCCCACTGCCCCTGTGTTTCGAGGATCACAAGATAATCCATCTGACCAGCAGGGACGGCGCCAGGGCCGTGCGGCGGAAGAACGTCTGCGGCCACCGGCTTCCGCTCCCGGAAGACGAAATCTCCGACGGCCGTTACGTAGCCTGCACGTCACCGCTTCGGACCTGGTTCGACCTCGCCGGCATCCTCACACTGCAAGACCTGGTCATTGCCGGCGACTTCCTTCTGCGCCGCAAAGCGCCCCTCGCCACGCCGGAGGCATTGGACGCTTTCCTCGAAGAGAAGAAGGGCCGGGCTGGCTACCCCAAGGCCAAGAAGGCCAGGGCCCTCATCCGCGCGAACACCGATTCCCCGAAGGAGACCGAGCTGCGCCTTCTGCTCACAGCCGCGGGACTTCCCGAACCACGAATCAACGTTCCCATGTTTGACGAGACCGGCGGCTGGGTCCAGGATCCGGATCTGTCGTACGAAGAGTTCAAGATTGCCATCCAGTACGACGGCGGCCACCACGCCACCCCGGCCCAGCGGAGAAGCGACATCTACCGCGACGAAAACGCACGTGGACTTGGCTGGCTCGTCTTAGTGCTAACGCAGTTGGACCTGGACCCCTTGGTACCGGGCATGGAGCCCAGCGCCGTCCTCAAGGTGCGCCGGGCCCTAACGAGCCGTGGCTGGAAGTCCGCACGCTAGTCGGCCGTCGACCGGGCGGCCGAGCACACCGTCACCCAGGACACCCGCCGACGGTCTGTGCCTTCACCGCTTTCGCCAAAAAAGGCCGCCCAGCAGCAAGCTGAGCGACCCCTTTCGGTAAATCGAGGAGCCCACGCGGCCATTTTTGGTAAATCGGCGAGCCCCTCAAGCCGGCGGCCCAAGCCCTCGCCGTTTCGCCAAAAAAGGCCGCCCAGCAGCAAGCTGCGCGACCCTTTTCGGTAAATCGAGGAGCCAAAGCGGCCCTTTTTGGTAAATCGACGATGCCTGCCGAGCGAGGCCCCGCCGAAGGAGGCTACAGAACCCCCTACAGCCCCGAGTACGAGTGCAGGCCGTTGAAGAACTGGTTCACGATGGTGAAGTTGAAGACCACGCACAGGTAACCCACGATCGACAGCCAGGCCGCGCGGGTCCCCGTCCAGCCGCGGGTGGCGCGGGCGTGCAGGTAGCCGGCGTAGACCACCCAGATCACGAAGGTCCACACTTCCTTGGTGTCCCAGCCCCAGAAGCGTCCCCAGGCCTTCTCGGCCCAGATTGCACCGAACATGAGGGTGAATGTCCAGCCGATGAAGGCGATCGCATTGATGCGGTAGGACAGGTTCTCGAGGCTCAGAGCGGACGGCACCAGGCGCATGAATCCCAGCTTGTCGGCACCTCCGGCGGCGATGGTCCTCTGCCGGTGCGACTGGACCAGCTGCAGCGCGGACATGGCGAAGGTCAGGGTGAACAGGGCCGAGGACAGCACGGCGATGGAGACGTGGATGATCAGCCAGTAGCTCTGCAGCGCGGGCACCAGGTGTCCGACCGGCGTCCAGAACGCAACGGAAGCGGCCACCAGCATGATGACCACCAGGCCCACCACGAACGTGCCGAGGAAGCGCAGGTCGCGGCGTATCAGCACCACGAGGAACACGGCCGCGGCCACGAACGCGCCGGTGGTGAGGAACTCGTACATGTTGCCCCAAGGGACACGGCCGGCGCCGACAGCGCGGGTCAGCACGGCGGCGGCATGGATTGCGGCGCCGAGGACGGTCAGTGCCACGGCCACGCGTGCGGGGGCGCGGCGTTCGCCGTAGCGCATGCTGTCGTCGGCGGTCTGTCCGGCGCCGCTCGCAGAGGAGGAGGCGTACGACGACGGCCGCTCGGCACGGTCTGCCGGTCCGGACAGGCGGCCTTCACCGCTGCCCGCGGGCCGCGACGTGGCTGCTCCTGCGGACGCGCCCGCCGCCACCGGAACCTTGGCGGAAGTATCCGCCGACGCACCTGCAGCTGCGGCCTTGAGGTCAATCGCCTTCAGGGACTTGCTGCTTTTGGCCAGGTCCCACGCGAACGCGATGAAGGCGACGGTGTAGGTGCCGGCCGCCAGCAGCATGAAGAGCTCGCTGTACTGGCCCATGGTCTCGTTGATGGGAAACATTACTGGTCCTTCTTCGGCTCAGGCGAGCCTGCTGGTGAGGAGTTGGAAGGTGCTGTTTCGGGGTTGTCTGCGTCCAGGTTCCACTGGCCCGCCAGGAGGCTGCGCAGCGCTGCGGCCTCGCCGGCCAGCCTGTGGTCCTCGCCGCGGGCCAGGAGGCCGTACTCCACCATGGTCCGGCCGTCCTCGTGGGTGCCGGTGCGCACCCAGACGCGACGGCGGTTCACGTAAAGCGAGACGATGAGGCCGGCCACGGCAAGCAGCGCGAAGATCAGCGCGGAAAGCTGCCCGGGGTTGTGGTGGATGTCCACGCCCACGTACTTCTTCACGCCGTCGAACGTGATGGACCCCTTGCCTTCGGGCAATGTGTAGGTGTTGCCAGGCGCGAGCGTGATGCCACCCGCCGCAGCCTTGCGGCTGTTGAGCTCCTTGAGGCCCTTGACGTCAAGCTCAAACACGTTCTGCGGCGCACCCTTGTCCAGGCCGAGGTCGCCGTAGTACGAGTTCAGGCTCAGCTGCGGGTTGATGAGGTCCGGGTCGCCGCTGAAGGAGATGCCCTGCTCGGTCACGAACGCAGTCGGCAGGAAGAAGCCGGCGAATCCCAGCTGGTCGGGCTTCGCGTCGGGCACCTTAATCACCACGGAGGAGTAGTAGTTCTCGCCCTGCAGCTTGGCCACCACGGGACCCTGCATGGCCACGTTGCCCTTGCCGTCGCGGACCGTGACCACTGGGGCGTAGCCGTTGCCCGTCAGGTAGATGCTGGTGCCACCGAGCGTGACGGGGTCGTTGACCTTGAGGACTTCCTTCTTGGCCGGCGCCCCGGGGTTTTCCTTGGTGGTGACGTCCGCCGTGAAGTCGATGGGCTGGCCGAACTTGCCCTGTGATTCGCGGTCGAACGTGGCCTGGAACTTGTCCAACTGGATCGAGTAGGGCTGGAGCTGGCCGCTCTGGAAGTTGGTGCCGGGCGTGAACTGGTCGTAGCCCACCAGGGTGTTCACGAACGTGTCACCCTCCACGAGGATCCGCTGGCCGCTGTAGCCGAACAGCCCGCCGACGGCCACGGACACCAGCACGCCGATCAGCGAGGTGTGGAAGACCAGGTTTCCCACTTCCTTCAGGAAGCCGCGCTCGGCCCCCAAAGACGGCCGCGCGCCGTCGTCGTGCCTTACCTCAACGCGATAACCGCGTTTCTTCAGCAGCGCCGCAGCGTCCTCGATGGCGTCCGACGCCGGGATCCCGGCGTCCGCCGGCACCACCAGGGTGCCGTACTCCGGTAGGCGGGAGAGCCGTTTCGGGGTGCGCGGCGGCTGCGAACGCATGGCCTTGTAGTGGGCGATGGCGCGGGGCACCACGCAGCCGATCAGCGAGATGAACAGCAGGATGTAGATGGCCGAGAACCAGGCCGAGGAGTAGACGTCGTACAGCTGCACCGAGTCCAGCAGTTTGCCGTAGTCGGGGTGGTCCTTGATGTACTGCGTGACCACGGAGGGGTTGGCCGGCCGCTGCGGGAACAGCGATCCGGGCACCGCGGCCACCGCCAGCAGCAGCAGGAGGAACAGCGCGGTCCGCATGCTGGTCAGCTGGGTCCAGGCCCAGCGGAGCATGCCCACGATGCCCAGGGACGGGAGGGCGGCTCCGGCCTTGGCGGCCTTCACGGCGTCCTTGGGCTCGCCATTATGGGCAGGCCCGGGCTGCGGGGCGTCCTCGGCCGGGGATTTCTCGGTTGACTTCACACGCTCGCTCATCAGATCGGCAACTTCACGTCGGTTTGGAACCAGTACTGCAACTCGGTGACCCAGGCTCCCCACAGACCCGTGGCCATCAGGATGCCCAGGACAATCAGGACTCCGCCGCCGGTGCGCTGGATGGCCAGCCGGTGTTTGCGGAAGAAGGACATGACGCCCGCGCCGCGGCGCACCGCCAGGGCGATCAGCAGGAACGGAATGCCCAGCCCAAGGCTATAGACGAAGGCCAGGAACGCACCCTTCGCGGCGGAGGAGCCGCCGGAGAGGCTCAGGAGCTGGACGGCTGAATAGGTGGGGCCAATGCAGGGCGCCCAGCCGAGGCCGAACGTGATTCCCAGCAGCGGCGCGCCCCAGAGGCCTGCCGGCGGTTTCGCGTGGATCTTGGCGTCGCGCTGGAACCAGGAGAAGCCGCCCATGAACACCACGCCCATCAGGATCACCAGGACGCCCAGGATCTGCGTGACCCAGGCGTTCTGCCCGCCCGAAATCAGCGAGCCCAGCTGCCCGAATGCGCCGCCGAGCAGCACGAAGATCACCGAGAAGCCGAGCACGAACAGGCCGATGCCGGCGAGCATGCGGCCGCGCTTCTGCTTCTGCAGGTCCACGCCGGTGAGACCCGTGACGTAGCCCAGGTATCCGGGGACCAACGGGAGCACGCACGGCGAGAGGAAGGACACGAGTCCGGCCAGCAGCGCCACGGGGATGGCGAGCAGCAGCGAACCGTTCAGGATGGCTTCGGCGAAGGGGCTGTTCACGGGAGGTTACTCTGCCACGGCAGACTGAATGAGAGCTTTGAGTGTGCCCTTCTCGATCTCCCCGAGCACACGCGACGCCACCCGGCCCTGCTTGTCCACCACGAGCGTCGTGGGGACGGCGCCCGGGGGCACCAGACCGGACACGGCCAGCAGCACGCTGCCGTCCTTGTCATAGAAGCTCGGGTAGGTAAGGCCGAAGGTCTTGTCGAAGGCGTCAGCCGTGGCCTTCTCATCACGCAGGTTCACGCCAAAGAACTGGACGCCCTTGGTCTTGAACTCCTGGTGGAGGGCCTCCAGGGACGGCGCTTCCACCCGGCAGGGGGCGCAGCCGGCGAACCAGAAGTTGAGCACGGTGACCTTGCCCAGGAAATCCTCGGGCGCGACGGCGGTGCCGTTGAAGAGGGTGCCCTGGATCTGGATGCCGGACTTGCGCTCCGCTGCGGCGAATTCCGTCACGGAGCCGTCGCCGGCCACGTAGTTCTTGTTGTCCCCGGCCTTGGCCTGCTTGGCCAAGGCGTCCTCCTGGGCGCAGGCGGACAAGCCCAGCGTGAACGCGGTGAGGGCCAGGCCGCCGGCGGCGAGGACGCTGCGGCGGGAACTCTTGGGTGATTCAGTCATAGCTTAGGCTCCGGGGGTGCTCGAGGCACCGGGAAGAAGGGCGGCGGCGGGTTCGCTGTACTCCACGCGCAGCAGGGCGCCGTCGTCGCCAAAAACCAGGGAGGTGAGGGAGGTCAGCGTGCATTCGCGTTTCCGCGGATCGTGCCACAGCGGCTTGCCCTCGGCGCTGAGCCGCGTGGCCCAGATCGGAAGCTGGTGGCAGACCAGGATGGCCTCGGCACCGTCGCCGCCCAGTTCGACGGCCTTGGCGCGCGCTTCCTGGACGGCCTCGGTCACGCGGGCTGCCTGCTGCTTGTAGGGCTCGCCCCACGAAGGCCGGAACGGGTTGATCAGGTGCGGCCAGTGCTTCGGTTTGCGCAGCTCGGCCTTGGTGACCTTCAGCCCTTCGAAGTAGTTTTCCGCCTCGATGATCCGGCCGTCGGTGTGGATGTCCAGCCCGAGGGCTTCCGAGGTGGGCTGGGCAGTCTCCTGGGCGCGGGTGAGCGGCGACGCCACCAGGTACACGATGTTGGCGCCCTGGGAAACGCGTTCGCGGAAGTGCTCGGCGAGCGTCTGCGCCATCTGCCGGCCAAGTTCGGAGAGGTGGAATTCAGGCAGCCTGCCGTACAGGACACCTTCGGGGTTATGGACCTCGCCGTGGCGGAGCAAATGGACAGTGGCTTGGGGCATGTCTACCAGTTTCTCAAAGGGCAGGGGTAATGGCGAAATCTTCTACATCAAGTAGAACTCAGAAATTTTCAAAAAAGTTCCCGGCCGGTGGAATAAAAGATGCAAATGCATGTTTATACTGGATGCAGCAGTTAGTTGAGGCTTCAATGAAAGCTTCAACGACCACCCGGATCGACCCACTGAAAACAAGGAGAACCACCATGGCACTTTCCACCGAACTCCCCCGCGGCACCTGGACCCTCGACAACTCCCACAGCGAAATCGCCTTCACCGTCCGCCACGCCGGCATCAGCAAGGTCCGCGGCCAGTTCAAGGACGCCGCCGCAACCCTGGACCTCGCCGACGACGTAACGGCCACCAAGGTCGAGGCCACCATCAAGACGGCCAGCTTCGACTCCGGCGACGCCAACCGCGACGGCCACGTCCGCGGCGAGGACTTCTTCGACGTCGAGAAGTTCCCGGAGATCTCCTTCGTTTCCAACGGCCTCGTTGCCAACGGCGACAGCTACGAACTCCAGGGCGACCTGACCATCAAGGGTGTCACCCGCCCCGTCTCCCTCGAGACCGAATTCAACGGCGTTGCAGTTGACCCCTTCGGCAACACCCGCGCCGGTGTATCCGCCGAGACCACTATCAGCCGCAAGGACTTCGGCCTGACCTGGAACGCCGTGCTGGAAGCCGGCGGCGTCCTGGTGAGCGACAAGGTTGCCATCAACCTTGAACTGGCCTTCATCGCACCTGCAGCGTAGGTTTCACGGCTGGTTTCCCAGCCACGGTTCCTGACACCGAAACGCCCCGTCCGCGGACTCTCCGCAGACGGGGCGTTCGGCGTTTCCGGCCTTCTGGAACTGGCAGAATCCCGGGTTTAAAGTGATTGCCATGAGCACCCCCAGCGATGAACCGGAGCCCCGTGATCCCGGGGCAGTGCCGCCGTCCGGCAGCGAACGTCCGACGCCGGGACAACAGTTCCCGGGCCAAGAACCGGGGCAGCCATTCCCGGGTCAGCCGGGCAGTCCAACGCCGGGGCAGCAGGGTCAGCCGACGCCGGGACAACAGTTCCCGGGACAGGAACCGGGACAGCGGCCGCCCGCCGGCGGGGGCCGGTTCGCTTTCGAGATGCCGGCAGACCGGCCCCGGACCTTTGGCGAGGCCCTGCCGGCCGGCGGCTTTTCCGGCCTCTTCGACGTGACGGGGCTGCCCACAGAGCTCAAGGTGTCCTACTGGATCTGGGTGATCGGCGGCCTGCTGGGGCTGCTGGGCGGTGTGATCGGCATCTTTGGCGTGCTGGTGCTGTTCGCGATCATCCCCGGCGTGGCCATCCTGGTGCTGCTGCTCGTCCTGGTGGCCCTGGCACTGGCTGCGGCACAAATTGTCCTGGCCATGAAGCTGAAGGAGGGCAGGGAATGGGCACGGCTCGCCCTCACCATCGTGGCCGGGGTGTCGCTGCTGCTGGCCATCATCAGCTCGAGTTTCCCGGCGGGCCAGGACGGGAACTGGCTCGGCTTCCTGGTCAGGCTCGTGGCCACGGTGCTGATGTGGGTACCCAACTCGCAGAACTGGTTCGCCGCGGCGCGGGGCCGCCCCTGATCGGCACCCGGCTATGCTTCCGGGCAACGCCGCCGATCTTCAAGGCGGAAAATCCCCTGCCGGCAACGTTTCCGCAGGTTGGCCCGCCTTTGGAATACCTCTCCGGAATGATCCACCGCGTACCCGCTGAGGGGTACGGTGGGAAGTGAACCATGCTGGGGAGGGCAGGCGTCTGAACCGGTAGCCGATTCAGAACGTCACTACGCAAAGGACCGCTCATGAGCAATCCTCCAGTCCCGCACTCCAATGACCCCGGCTCCAACGAGCCCAACGACGGTTCACAGCCGGCCAACGGGCAGCCCCGCTACGGTCAGGACGCGCCCCAGTACGGGCAGAACGCTCCGCAGTACGGCCAGGGCGGGCAGGGCACCCCGCAGTACGGCCAGAACGCGCCGCAGTACGGACAGGGCGGACAGGGCGCTCCCCAGTACGGAGAGAATGCTCCGCAGTACGGCCAGAGCTCGCCACAGTACGGACAGGGCGGACAGGGCGGACAGGGCGCACCGCAGTACGGACAGCCCCAGTATGGCCAGAACCCCCCGCAGTACGGGCAGCCGCAGTCCGGCCAGTCCCCCTACGGCCAGAGCCCGCATGGCCAGTCCCCCTACGGGCAGTACCCGTCGGAACAGGCCCAGGCAGCCACCGGCACCGGCGTCCCGAAGCTCGTGAATTATTCCTTCTGGATGATCATCGCTGCGGGCGTCCTGTCAATCCTGTCCATCCTGATCACGATTCCCACCCTGGATGACCCGGCCATGCGGAGCACGTTCGAGGAGCAGCTGCGCGGCAGCGGCCAGAACATCGCGTTCGAGGACGTCAAGGGCTTCATCATCGGAACCATGGTGGTCTTTGCCCTGATCGGCGCCGGCCTCTACGCGCTGGTGGCATTCAACGTCCGGAAGGGCAAAAACTGGGCCCGAATTCTGGGCACCGTCTTTGCTGCTCTTTCCGTGTTCAGCCTCTTCCCGGCCGGCCTGAACACCCTGGTGGGCCTCCTCGGCATCGCCGCGATCATCATGCTGTACCTCCCGGGAGCGGCACCGTACTTCCAGAAGCCGCAGCCGTTCGCCAACCCCTACTCGCAGCCGGGCGGCCCATACGGCCGCTAGGCGCCAGCAAAGCACCAAGTCTCTTCCCGCCAACGGGCGCGGATGCCTGGAAGGCCGGAGTTACTCCGGCTGACCGGGGGTCTGCGCCCGTTGCGCGTGGTAGGCCAGGATCTGCAGCTCGGTGGCCATGTCTACCTTCCTCAGCGTCACGCCGTCGGGGACCTGGAGCATCACGGGAGCAAAACTGAGGATGCTGCGCACGCCGGCGCCCACCACCCGGTCGCAGATACTCTGGGCCACAGCGGCGGGCAGA
Source organism: Arthrobacter sp. UC242_113 (assembly GCF_044054585.1). Lineage (NCBI taxonomy): Bacteria > Bacillati > Actinomycetota > Actinomycetes > Micrococcales > Micrococcaceae > Arthrobacter > Arthrobacter sp. UC242_113. The sequence goes on from NZ_CP171968.1 coordinate 2,905,736, forward strand.
GCCAGCACCACCATGTTGGTGCCGGTCCGCTCCAGCACCGCTTCCATGTCTGCAACGTCGCTGACCCGCAGCCAGCCCACCTCGTTGCCCACCACCATCTGGTCGGCGTCGAAAATGGCAACCACGTCAAAGCCCCTGGATTCGAAGCCGCCGTAGCGGGCCAGCGCCTTGCCCAGATTGCCGGCGCCCACAATCGCGACTTTCCAGTCATGCGTCAGGCCCAGTGCGGCGGCGATGTGGCGGCTCAGGTACTGCACCTCATAGCCCACACCGCGGGTGCCGTAGGAGCCCACGTGCGACAAGTCTTTGCGGAGGGTTGAGGAGCTGACCCCGGAAAGCTCAGCCAGTGATTCTGAGGAGACCCGCTCGGTGCCTTCGGCCAACAGGGAGTTCAGGGCGCGCAGGTAGATCGTCAGCCGGGCCACGGCTGCCGGCGGAATCTGCTTTCCTGCAGTTCCGGTTGGCACGGCGGCCCCGGCTGGCCCGGGCACAGCCTGGGGTGGTGAATCGAGCGAAGTCACTATCTGCTCCGTTGCGTCGCGTTGTGAGTCCACTCTAAATCCCCATCAGTTAAGTCAACAAAGCCGACGCCATTGTTCGAAATCGGCTAATCCCCTGCGATGGCACGGCGCAGGACACGCTCCAGGCGGGCCTCGTCGATCTTCCAGAAATCGCGCTGGATCCCGTCCACCAGCACCACCGGAATCTCCTCGGCATAGCGGTCGCGCAGTTCGTCGTCGGAGTCCAACTGCCGCTCCGACCACGAAAGTCCCAGCCCGGCAGTTACCCGCCCGACGGCGTCGCGCGCCGCGTCGCACAGGTGGCAGTCAGCTTTGGTGAGGAGAACGACGTCGGGGTTTGCCATGGGTCAACCGTATCGCCGTTCCCGGCGGTGAGCGACGCGGCGGCAGTCAGTTGCGGGGTACTGCAGTGACTAGACTCAATGGCATGCCCGAGGAGAAGTACGTCGCTGTGGCCCACCGTCCGGTTGCGAAGCAGCAACACGGCGAGGCAGCCTTCTTCGACGTCGACAACACCCTCATGCGCGGCGCCAGCCTGTTCCACGTGGCCAGGAAAATGCACCAGCGCGGAGCCTTCACGCTGGCTCAGGCGGCGGGAATGGCGTGGAAGCAGCTCAAGTTCGTGCTCCGCGGCGAGAATCTCAATGACGTCCACGCGGTGCGTGATTCAGCGCTGAGGCTTGCCGCCGGCATCACGGAGGAGGACATCCGGGCGCTGGGCGAGGAAGTCTACGACGAGATGATCGCCTCCCGGATCTGGCCCGGCGCGAAGGCCCTGGCCGAGCAGCACCTGCGGGTGGGCCGGAAGGTGTGGCTCGTCACCGCGACGCCGATCGAGGTGGCCACCGTGATTTCCACACGGCTGGGGCTCACCGGCGCCCTCGGCACGGTCGGTGAGACGAAGGACGGCTTCTACACCGGCAGGCTCGTCGGGGACATTCTGCACGGCGCAGCCAAGGCCGTGGCGGTCCAGGGCATCGCGGACAACCACGGACTGGACCTGAAGCGCTGCTGGGCGTACAGCGACTCCTACAACGACATTCCGCTGCTGTCGATGGTGGGGCACCCCGTGGCGATCAACCCGGACTCCCGCCTGCGCAAGCACGCCCGCGAACACAACTGGCCGGTCTACGACTTCCGCTCAGGCCGCCGGGCCGCCACCCTGGGCCTCCAGGCAGCCACGGCAGGCGGCGCGGTCTACGGCCTGTGGCGGGGCTACACGCGCTTCCGCGGTCCTAGAGTCTGACGCCGTTCTTTCCCCTCGACGCGCAGATTCCCCCACGATGCGGGAATTCCCGGTGCGCCAGGTATTTTGCGGGTCGCTGGACGGTTTGCGCGTCGCCGGACATCAGGAGCGTCGCGGGACGCAAAAATGCCCGCACCCTCGAAAGGGAACGGGCATTGACGCGTAGAGCGGACTCTACTTCTTATTGCGGCGCTGGTGGCGGGTCTTACGAAGCAACTTGCGGTGCTTCTTCTTGGCCATACGCTTGCGACGCTTCTTAATAACTGAACCCACGAAAGTTCCTTACAAACTAGATGCAGTACCTGTCTGATGGAGAAGGTCCGTGGACTGAGCAACAGACTGAACAACTGACAGATTCTTACAATGACGTAAAACGTTCCTTAACAGGGTACCGCTTATCCGGAGCATCCCCTGACCAGCACAGCCCGTGGCGTGCAGCGGCCCCCAAGGCGGCTGCAGCAACCACGGGATCGGTGCGGTCAGTAGGGTCCAAAATTAGGCGGTGCCCGTATGACCGTCCACGACAGCACCCTTGAGGTACTGTTCGACGGCGGTCTCCGGGACGCGGTAGGAGCGGCCGAACCTGACGGCGGGCATCTCCCCCGAATGGACAAGGCGGTACACGGTCATTTTGGAGACACGCATAACCTCAGCCACCTCGGCCACGGTCAAGAACTTGGCGTTCGAGAAGTTCGACTCTGCGGACATTACCCATATTCCTTTGCTCTCAGCAACGACGCCGGTCTATCTGCGGTGTGCGCCGATGCTGAGCCATCGAACAACCGTGTTCTAGTTACTCTAGATGCTCACGTGGCCATTGTGAAAGCCCGCCGTTTCCGCGACGATGCCGCCAGCTGTTCGAGCACTGAGGCCGTCACATCCCACTCCATGCAGGCATCCGTGACGCTCTGGCCGTAGGTCAGGTCCGAGCGTCCGGCGGCGTGTTCGGCCACGTCAAGGTTCTGCGCACCGCCCACCAGGAAGCTCTCCAGCATGACCCCGGCGATCGCTCCCGCGGCCGTTCCCGCGTCCTCGAGCTGGGCGCCGATCTCGAGCGCCACCTCGGCCTGGCGGTGGTGGCTCTTGCCGCTGTTGGCGTGGCTGGCGTCCACGATCAGCCGCGGATTGAGGTTCTTGGCGGCAAGCTTGACGGAGGCCGCCTCGACGTCGGCTGCGGAGTAGTTGGGACCCTTGCGGCCGCCGCGGAGGATCACGTGGGTGTCGGGGTTACCCGCGGTGGACACCAGCGCGGCCCGGCCGTCGCCGTCGATCCCGAGGAAAGCCTGGGCCGCAGCGGCCGCGCCGCAGGCGTCCACCGCGACCTGGAGGTCGCCGTCGGTCCCGTTCTTGAAGCCGATGGGCATGGAGAGGCCGGAGGCGAGCTGCCGGTGGATCTGGCTTTCGGTCGTCCGCGCGCCGATGGCACCCCAGGAGATGAGGTCGGCCATGTACTGCGGGCTGATGGGTTCGAGGAATTCGGTGGCGGTGGGGAGCCCCAGGGCGGTGACCTGCTGCAGGAAGCTGCGGGCTGCGCGCAGGCCGCTGGCGATGTCATGGCTGCCGTCCAGGTGCGGATCGTTGATCAGGCCCTTCCAGCCCACCGTGGTGCGGGGCTTTTCGAAGTAGGCCCGCAGGACGATGAGCAGGTCTTCCTTGTGCTTCTCGGCCTGGCTGACCAGCCGGCGGGCGTATTCCAGGCCGGCCTTCGGGTCGTGGATGGAACACGGACCGACGATGACCAGCAGGCGGTCGTCCACACCGTCCATGATGGCGCGGACTTCGTCACGGCCGCGTTCGACGACGTCGGCCGCCTTCGCGTCCAGCGGCAGTTCCGCGATCATTTCCTGCGGCGTGGGCAGTGCGGTGAGCTCGCTGACCCGCAGGTTCGACGTGGACTGGCGTTTCGACGTCGACGATGCGGGCGACTGCTGGGGTTCGGTGGCTGTTGCGCTCATTTTCGGGGGTCCTGTTCCGGGTGGGAGCGGGCCCCTGATCAGAACCCGCCGTAGAAATGGCGAAGGGCAGAGAATGATCTCTGCCCTGTTGGCTCTGAAGGAAAGTTGGATGCGTGTCAGTTAGACGCGGGCCCCTCCAGAGCCAACGAAAAATACGCATACCAACGATTAGTCATGGAAACGACCATAAGCCCGCACCGGAGGAACGCCAAATCCGCTGCGTCACATTCGGCAGCCCGCCAGCTATGGACCACCGGCGCGAACGGCCACTTGTGGCCCCCAGGAAGCGTTTCCCAAGGGCCACAGGTGTACGTTCGCGCTGGACCGCGTCACCACGCGCCGGCCCAAACGCCCTGCCCACCCGTCACTTCGCGTAGGCGTTTGAGGCGAGGTCGAGGGGTTCATAGCGGCGCAGGCTCGTCCCGGCCCCGACGATCCTGCGCAGCTGTGGCAAGCCGCCGGTGGCCACGCCGGCGGCCCGCGCCTGGATGAGCACGTTGCCGAGGGCTGTCGCCTCGACCGGGCCGGCGATGACAGGCTTGCCGGTCGCTTGGGCGGTGAGCTGGCACAGCAGCGCGTTCTGCGAGCCGCCGCCAACGATGTGCACCACTGCGACGGCAACGCCGGCGAGGCGTTCCGCGTCGGCGATGGTGCGCGCATACCCGGCGGCGAGGCTTTCCAGGATGCAGCGGACGATCGCTGCCGGATTGTCGGGAAGGACGGTTCCGGTGTTCCGCGCTGCTGCGCGGATCCGGTCCGGCATGTTGTCCGGGGCAATGAAGGCGGGATCGTCCGGGTTGATCCGGGGTCCGCCGGGCGGCAGCGCCGCGGCCGCGTCGAGGAGGTCCCCGATCGCTGGCCGGTAGCCGCCCTCGGCCCAGGTGCGCTGGCATTCGCTGAGCAGCCAGAGGCCGCCGACGTTGCGCAGGTACCGGGTGGTGCCGTCCACGCCGCGCTCGTTGGTGAAGTTCGCCGCGCGGCTGGCTTCGGTGAGCACCGGGCTGTTCAGTTCCAGCCCCACCAGGGACCAGGTGCCGGAGGAGATGTACGCGAAGTTCTCCTGCTCCGCGGGGACCGCCGCGACGGCGGAGGCGGTGTCGTGCGAGCCCACGGCCACCACCTTCGTTGCCGCTGGCAGCCCAGCCCGCTCGGCGACTGCGGGCAGCAGCGTGCCCAGCGTTTCGCCGGGCTGGATCAGCGGCGGGAACAGATCCCCGCGGAGGCCCAGGGGTCCGAACAGCTCGCTGGCCCACACCCCTGCGACGGCGTCGAACAACCCCGTGGTGGAGGCGTTCGTGGCCTCGGTGCGGCGTTCTCCGGTGAGCAGGAACGCGATCAGATCCGGGATCAGCATGGCCTGCAGCCCGTTCAGGTCCGGTTCCGTGGCGAGCTGGTAGAGCGTGTTGAACTGCAGGAACTGGAGCCCGGTGGTGGCGTAGAGCCGTGCCGGGTCCAGCTTCCCGTGCACCCGGGCGACGGCGGCGCGGCTGCGTTCATCCCGGTAGCTGTACGGCTGCGCGGTGAGTTCGCCGGCCTTGGTGACCAGGCCGTAGTCCACCGCCCAGGTGTCGATGCCGATGCTGGTGATCGTCTCGCCCCGCTCGGCCGCCGCTTTGCCGGCGGCAGCGAGCCCGGTGAGCACCTCAGCGAAGAGGGCGTCGAAGTCCCAGCGGAGGCCGCCGTTGGACTGCACTACAGCGTTAGGGAAGCGGTGCACGACGTCGAGCGTGGCCCGCGCCGGACCGCCGTCGGCGGCGTTTGCCCCAGTACTGATGCGTCCCAGGATGACGCGCCCCGAGGAGGCGCCGATGTCGACAGCGGCGAACACACTGCCGGCGAACAGGCCGCCGTCGACGTCTTGGGTTGGTGCGGTGCTCACCGGAGGAAGGCTGCTGCGACGCCGGCGTCAACGGGGATGTGCAGGCCGGTGGTGTGGGAGAGTTCGTTGCTGGTGAGCACGGCCGCGGCGTTGGCGACGTGCTCGGGCAGGACCTCGCGCTTGAGCAGGGTGCGCTGGGCATAGTACTCGCCCAGTTTTTCCTCGTTCACGCCGTAGACGGCGGCGCGCTTGGCGCCCCAACCGCCGGCGAAGATCCCGGAGCCACGGACCACGCCGTCGGGGTTGATGCCGTTGACGCGGATGCCGTACTCGCCCAGTTCCGCCGCGAGCAGACGGACCTGGTGGGCCTGGTCGGCTTTGGTGGCGGAGTAGGCGATGTTGTTCGGGCCGGCGAACACGGAGTTCTTGGAAGAGATGTAGATGATGTCCCCGCCCAGGCCTTGTTCGATCATGACCTTCGCGGCGGCCTTGGCCACGAGGAAGGAGCCCTTGGCCATGACGTTGTGCTGCAGGTCCCAGTCCTTCTCGGTGGTATCCAGCAGCGGCTTGGAGATGGACAGGCCGGCGTTGTTGACCACCAGGTCCACGCCGCCGAAGGCCAGCACGGCCTCGTCAATGGCGGCGGCCACCTGGGATTCGTTGGTGACGTCAGCCTGGACGCCGACGGCGACATCCGGGCCGCCGAGCTCTTCCGCGACGGCCCGCGCGTTCTCGAGGTTCAGGTCGGCGATGACCACGCACGCGCCCTCCGCGGCGAGGCGGGTGGCGATGGCCTTGCCGATCCCCGACGCCGCGCCGGTCACGAGCGCGATGCGGGTGGCGTGGGACTTGGGCTTGGGCATCCGGGCGAGCTTGGCTTCCTCCAGGGCCCAGTACTCGATGCGGAACTTCTCAGCCTCGTCGATCGGGGCGTAGGTGGAGATCGCCTCGGCGCCGCGCATCACGTTGATCGCGTTCAGGTAGAACTCCCCGGCGACCCGGGCGGTCTGTTTGTCCTTGCCGTAGGAGAACATGCCCACCCCGGGGACCAGGACGATGGCGGGGTCGGCGCCGCGCAGGGCGGGTGAGTCCGAAACCGCGTGGCGGTCGTAGTAGGCCTGGTAGTCCTCGCGGTAGGCGGTGTGGAGTTCTTTCAGCCGGGCCACGGAGTCCTCGATGGAGGCCTCCGCGGGCAGGTCCAGGATCAGGGGCTTGACCTTGGTGCGCAGGAAGTGGTCCGGGCAGGACGTGCCCAGCGCGCCTAGGCGGGGGTGTTCGGCGGCTTCAAGGAATTCCAGCACGGCGGGGTCGTCGCTGAAGTGGCCAACCTGCGGTTTATCCGCGGAGGCCAGGCCGCGGATCACCGGCGCCAGCGCGGCGGCCTTCGCTTTGCGTTCAGCCTCGGGCAGCGGGGCGTAGCCGGGCAGTGTCGGGCCGAAGGGTTCTGCCTTGCCGTTGGCGGCGATGTACTGCTCGGCCTGTTCGATGATCCAGAGCGAGTTCGCTTCGGCTTCCTCACTGGTCTCGCCCCAAGCGGTGATGCCGTGCCCGCCCAGGATGGTGCCGATGGCCTGCGGGTTGGCGTCCCTGATCGCGGCGATGTCCAGGCCCAGCTGGAAGCCCGGCCGGCGCCACGGCACCCAGACCACCTTGTCGCCGAAGATCTTGGCGGTCAGCGCTTCACCGTCGGCGGCCGTGGCGATGGCGATGCCCGAGTCGGGGTGCAGGTGGTCCACATGGGCGGCGTCCACGAGCCCGTGCATCGCCGTATCAATAGACGGGGCCGCGCCGCCCTTTCCATGCAGGCAGTAATCGAACGCGGCGACCATCTCGTCCTCGCGCTCCACGCCCGGGTAGACGTTCTTCAGCGCCTGCAGCCGGTCCACACGGAGGACGGCCAGGTTCTGCGCCTTCAGCGTGCCGAGGTCACCCCCGGAGCCCTTCACCCAGAGAAGCTGGACGTCCTCGCCCGTGACAGGGTCCGTCTCGGTACCCTTCGCGGACGTGTTCCCGCCGGCGAAGTTGGTGTTCCGCTTGTCCGCGCCCAGCCGGTTGGAACGGGCGATCAGGTCTTCAACAGTCTTATTGCCTGTGTTTTGCATGTTCATGCTGCTTATGCGCCCCATCCGGATTGCTGGCCGCCCACGCGGTCCTCGTTGATTTTCTTCTGGTAGCCGCTGGCCTTGTAGGCGGCCATCGGGTCCGCGGGCAGGCCGCGGGATTCACGCCACTCGGCCAGGACCGGCCGGACATCGGTGTAGAACGCGTCGTTGAACACCGCATTCGCAGCCAGGACGTCCCCGGCGCGTTGCGCCTCGGCCAGCGCGGCCCTGTCCACCAGCATTGCGCGGGCGGTCATCTCCTGCACGTTCAGCACCGAGCGGATCTGGCCCGGGATCTTCTCCTCCAGGTTGTGGCACTGGTCTAGCATCAGCGCGACGCCTGCGTCCTTCCCGAAGCCGCCGCCGCGGATCACCTCGTGCATGATGCGGAACAGCTGGAACGGGTCCGCGGCGCCCACAATCAGGTCGTCGTCCGCGTAGAAGCGGGAGTTGAAGTCGAACGAGCCCAGCTTGCCCAGGCGCAGCAGCTGCATGACGATGAACTCGATGTTGGTGCCGGGGGCGTGGTGGCCGGTGTCCAGGCAGACAAAGGCCTTCTCGCCTAGGGCAAGGGTCTGCGCATACGAGGTCCCCCAGTCCGGAACGTCCGTGTGGTAGAAAGCCGGCTCGAAGAACTTGTACTCCAGCACCAGGCGCTGGTCCTCGCCCAGCCGGGCATAGATCTCCTGCAGGGATTCGGCCAGCCGGTCCTGGCGGCCGCGCATGTCATCCTGGCCGGGATAGTTGGTGCCGTCCGCGAGCCAGATCTTCAGGTCCCGGGAGCCGGTGGCATGCATGATGTCGATGCACTCAAAGTGGTGGTCGATCGCGCGGCGCCGGACGGCGTCGTCAGATGACGTCAGCGAGCCGAACTTGTACTCGTCATCCTGGAAGGTGTTCGAGTTGATCGTGCCCAGCCCCACACCGAGGCCGGCAGCGTACTCCTTCAGTGCGGTGTAGTCGTCCACTTTGTCCCACGGGATGTGCAGCGCCACGGTGGGCGCCAGGCCGGTGAGCTCGTGGACCTTGGCGGCGTCGGACAGTTTCTCCTGGACGGTGCGCGGGGTACCGGGCGTGCCGAACACCTTGAACCTGGTGCCCGAGTTGCCGTAGGCCCACGACGGAACCTCAATGGCAAGCTCCCAAAGCCGGCCCAGTGCCGATGCTGTGTTGTTCATGATCAGTCTTTCGTCATTGTTTGGCGGTGAAAGTTGTTGGAGGATTCAGTGCTTGGAAGCTTTAGTGCCCGGAAGCTCTAGTGCTCGACGACGGCGGCGGCGCCGCTGCCGGTGCCGGTGGCCGCGGCCAGCTGCCCCTCGAGGTTGAACACCTCGTCGAGGACCCGGAAGCCCTCGTCGGGCTGAACATCGCTGTCCCGGAAGAGGGCGGCCATTTCCACCTGCCAGCGGGCGTTGACGTCGGCGAGGGCCATTCGGGCCCGCGCCGCGTCAAAGTCATCGCATTCGAGGTACCCGATCAGCAGCCCGTCGTCGTCAAGAAACAGCGAGTAGTTGTTCCAGCCGGCGTCCTTGAGCGCGGACAGCATCTCCGGCCAGACGGCGGCGTGGCGCCGGCGGTACTCCACCAGCAGCTCCGGCTGGACGGAGGATCGGAAGCAAACCCTCATGTTGTACTCCTGTGGACGTTTAGGGTGCGACGCACGAAGCGGAAGCGAATTCGTTCGGCTTTGAATATTCACGATCTGGAACATCCGCCGTTGTTGAATCGTTTCATTGTTACGATTCAAAGTACTCTGGACGGAAGAAGGGTGTCAAGCGTTTTCACCCGGACGGGCAAATCGATCTTTTGGAGGATCAGCAGAATGTCACGGGCAGCCAGCATCAAGGACGTCGCCACCCACGCGCAGGTTGCGGTGGGAACGGTCTCCAACGTCCTCAATAACCCTGACCGCGTCTCCAAGCGCACCAAGGACAGGGTGCTCCAGGCTATCGACGAGCTCGGCTTCGTCCGCAACGACGCCGCCCGGCAGCTGCGCGCTGGGCACAGCCGGACCATCGGCGTCGTGGTCCTGGACGTCGGCAACCCCTTCTTCACGTCACTGGTCCGCGCCGCCGAGGACGCTGCCGCCGTGAACGGCAGCGCCGTACTACTGGGCGACAGCGGCCACGACGCGAACCGGGAATCGCACTACATCGACCTCTTCCAGGAACAGCGGGTCCAGGGCCTGCTCATCTCCCCGGTGGGCGACGTGGCCGACCGGCTGGACGCCCTCCGGCAGCGCGGCGTTCCCACGGTGCTGGTGGACCGGCTGGCCGACGAGGACCGCTTCAGTTCCGTATCGGTGGATGACGACGCCGGCGGCTACCTTGCCGCCCGGCACCTCCTCGATCTCGGGCGGAGGAAGCTGGCTTTCGTGGGCGGCCCGCTGTCCATCCGCCAGGTCTCAGACCGCCTTCATGGCGCCCGCCGCGCCGTGGCCGAGGTGGACGGCGCAGCACTTGAGGTGCTCGACTCCGACGGCCAGTCCGTGCTCGCCGGACGCGGCGTGGGCAACAGCCTTGTGGACCGGAGTGCCGAGGACAGGCCCGACGGCATCTTCTGCGCCAACGATCTGCTGGCACTCGGCGTGATGCAGTCGTTGACCATGATGAACGGCGTGCGCATTCCGGAGGACGTGGCCCTGATCGGCTATGACGACATCGACTTCGCCGCGTCCGCCGTCGTGCCGCTCTCCTCCATCCGGCAGCCTACCGACGCGATCGGCAGGACCGCCATTGAACTCCTCACGGAGGAACTGGACGCGCAGCATCCGCGGCACCGCGCCGTCGTCTTTACTCCCGAGCTGGTGGTTCGGCACAGCACGGCGGGTACTGACGCGCCCCACTAATCCGGCGCCCGCCCAATGCGGGCACCCACGGCCCGGCACCCCCAGCCCGGCACCCACGGCCAGGGAGTACACTGGGTGTTAGAACTCGGGAAAGCGCTTGCCCAGGCAGACGCACACGCTCCCGGTGACGGTAGACGATGGCGTCGCGCAGCACCGCAGCGCCGGACAGGAGCACCATGGATACCCCTCTGACGCAGCCCGGCCCGCCAACCCTGCCGGCCGCCAAAGCCGCCTCTCCGCGCCGCGCCGGTCCCGCCCGCGTCGCGCTGATCGGCGTCCACGGCTTCGGCGCCCACCACCTGAAGAACCTCGAACGGCTGACCCAGGCCGGCGCGGTGGAACTCGTGGCCGTGGCTGACCCGAACCCGCCGTCCCCGGGGGCGCTGCCGGACACGACGGCGGTCCACCCTGACCTGCAGTCCCTCCTGGCGGGCAGCCACAGGCCGGACGTGGTCATCGTGGCCACCCCCATCCAGACCCACGCCCCTCTGGCCCTGGCCACCCTGGCCTCCGGCGCCGACCTATATTTGGAGAAACCCCCGGTGGCATCGCTGGCCGACTTCCGCCACTTGCAGGAGGCCGCTGAAGCATCCGGGCGCAGCGTGCAGATCGGCTTCCAGAGCCTCGGATCGCAGGCACTGGCGGCCATCGACAAGCTCCTCAAGGAGGGCACCATCGGCACTCTGCAGGGAATCGGCGCGACCGGGCGCTGGGTGCGGGACCGCGCCTACTACAAGCGTTCCCGGTGGGCCGGCCAGCGGAGCATGGATGGCATGGACGTGGTGGACGGCGTGGCCACCAATCCCCTGGCGCACGCCATTGCCACCGCCCTGCGGATCGCGGGCGCCCGGACCGTCGAGGACGTGGCCTCCGCGGAGACGGACCTGTACCGCGCCAACGACATCGAGGCCGACGACACGTCGGTCATTCGGATCCGCACGGCCGCCGGCCTGCCGATTACGTGCGCCCTGACGCTCTGCGCGTCGGAGTCCGTGGAGCCGTACATCACCCTGCAGGGCTCCGAGGGAACGGCCGTTTTCCACTACACGAAAGACCGGCTGCACGTCAGCACCTCGGACGGAGAGCGCTCGCTGGAGTTCGGCCGCGACGACCTCACCGAAAACCTGCTGGAACACCTCGCCGGGGACACAGAACTCACCAGCGCTCTCAACGACTCCGGCGCGTTCATGCTGGTGCTCGAGGCCGTCCGCACGGCCGAGCCGCCGGCGCCGGTTACGCCTGGCTACGTGCGCTGGGAGGGCGAGGGCGACGCCGCCCGTGCGGTGATCCCGGGCATCGAGGACGCCCTGGAGCGGGCCATCGGCGCCCACGCCACCTTCAGCGAACTGGCCCTGCCGTGGGCGCGGCCGGCTGATCCTGCCGCCGCCACAGTGCTGTTCGACGACGGCGGCCGTCCGCTCGCAGTCCAGCGCACCGGCGCCCGGCTTAACGCGCGGTTATCGCCGCGGCCCTACCTGCACCCCGTCGCCACGCTTGGCGGAACCGTTGTGACGGACCATCTCCCCGCCGACCACCCGTGGCATCTCGGCGCCGGCTTCGCGCTCCAGGACGTCAACGGCACCAACTTCTGGGGCGGCAGGACGTTCACGCGCGCCGCCGGAGCGTACGTCTCCCGGCAGGACCACGGCCGGATCGAACTGCTCCCCTCCATTGCGGGCGAGCCGGACAGACCCGCCACCCGGCAGCTCCGCTGGCTCGGCACGGACGGACAGGCCCTGCTCACCGAACGGCGCACGCTCGGCCATGAGGTGCTCGGCGAGCGCGTGTGGCGCCTGGACCTGGGCACGGAACTGACCGCCGTCGTCGACCTCTCGCTGGGCAGCCCCGGTTCCAACGGCGCCGCGGGCAGCGGCTACGGCGGCTTCTTCTGGCGCCTTCCGGCCTGCAAGGGCGCCCGCATCTTCACGTGCGACGCCGAGGGCGAACCGGCCGTCCACGGTTCCGTGGCGCCGTGGCTGGCGTGGACCGCATCCTTTGGCGAAGTTCCCGGCGTCCGGTCCGGGCAGCCCGCGACCCTCGTGTTCAGCGCCCCGGCCGAGTCCGCCGATCCCTGGTTTGTCCGCAGTTCCGGGTACCCCGGCGTCGGATCGGCCCTGGCCTGGGACAAGCCGGTGGCCCTGGCTGCCGGGGAATCGCTGCAACGGAGCCTGAGCGTGTGGGTGTGCGACGGCGAACTGTCGCCGGCCGCCGTCGCATCCCTGGTCGCTTCGGGTAACACTGGAAGAGGCTGACCACCGTCCCGACAAAGGAGTCCCATGTCCGCTCCAGAGCCCTCTCCCCCTGCCCCGTCCTGGAACAGCGGCCCCGGCCTCGCATTTGGCGGGGACTACAACCCCGAACAATGGCCGGCCGACGTCCGACTTGAGGACATCGACCTCATGAAGGAGGCCGGGGTGACCCTCCTCAGCGTGGCCATCTTCTCCTGGGCACTTCTCGAGCCGCGTGAAGGCGAGTACGACTTTGCCTGGCTGGACGAGGTGCTGGACAGCCTGGACGGTGCGGGGATCAGGGTTGCCCTCGCCACGGCCACGGCCGCTCCCCCGGCCTGGCTGGTGCGGAAGCATCCGGAGGTCCTGCCGGTAACGGCGGAGGGCACCGTACTGGAACGCGGCTCCCGGCGGCACTACTCGCCGTCGTCCGCTGTTTACCGCCGGTATGCCGCGGGCATTACCCGGAAACTGGCCGAACGGTACAAGGGCCACCCGGCGCTGGCGCTGTGGCACGTGGACAACGAGCTCGGCTGCCACGTTTCAGAGTTTTACGGCGACGAGGACGCCGCCGCCTTCCGCCGCTGGCTGGAGCAGCGCTACGGCAGCATCGAGGCACTGAACGGGGCCTGGGGAACAGCATTCTGGTCCCAGCACTACGCCTCGTTCGAGGAGATCATCCCGCCACGGGCCGCCCCCACTACCCTCAACCCGACGCAGCGCCTGGACTTCCAGCGGTTCAGCTCCTGGGCGCTGATGGACTACTACCGGAGCCTGCTGGCGGTGATCCGCGAGGTGACCCCCGACGTTCCCGCCACCACCAACCTCATGGTGTCCAGCGCCACCAAGTCCCTGGATTACTTCGACTGGGCGAAGGACCTGGACGTGGTGGCCAACGACCACTACCTCGTGGCCGCAGATCCGGAGCGGGAAATCGAACTGGCGTTCAGCGCGGACCTCACCCGCGGCGTCGCGGGCAACCGGCCGTGGATCCTGATGGAACACTCGACCTCGGCCGTGAACTGGCAGGCCCGCAACCAGCCGAAGATACCCGGCGAAATGCTCCGCAACTCCCTGGCACATGTGGCCCGCGGCGCGGACGCCGTCATGTTCTTCCAGTGGCGGCAGAGCGTTGCCGGTGCCGAGAAGTTCCACTCGGCCATGGTGCCGCACGGCGGGCGCGACACCCGGGTGTGGCGGGAGGTGGTGGCCCTCGGCGAAGCCCTTGGCGGGCTGGGCCCGGTCAAGGGTTCCACCGTGGAATCCCGGGTGGCCATCGTGTTCGACTACGAGGCATGGTGGGCCGGCGAACTGGACTCGCATCCGAGCGAGGACGTGAAGTATTTGGACTTGATCCGGTCGTTCCATCGTTCACTGTTCCTGCGCGGCGTGGGTGTGGACTTCGTCCACCCGGCTGCGGACCTTTCCGGTTACAGCCTGGTCCTGGTGTGCACTCTTTATTGCGTCACCGATGACGCCGCGGCCAACATTGCGGCCGCTGCCGAAGCCGGTGCGACGGTGCTGGTCAGCTACTTCAGCGGCATCGTTGATGAACGCGACCACATCCGGCTGGGCGGCTACCCCGGCGCCTTCCGGGAGGTGCTGGGCATCCGGACCGAGGAGTTCCACCCGCTGCTCGAGGACGGGCAGGTGACTCTGAGCGACGGCACCACCGGCCGGGTCTGGAGCGAGCACGTCCACCTTGCCGGGGCCGAGGCGCTGGCCACCTTCACCGGCTACCCGCTCTCCGGCGTGCCGGCCCTGACCCGTCGGACCGCGGGCCGCGGTGCGGCCTGGTACCTGGCCACGCTCCCCGACCGCGACGGCATCGAACAGCTGGTGGACAGGCTGCTGGCCGAAGCGGGAGTGGCGGCCCCCGCGGAGGCCGCTGCCGGCGTCGAACTCACCCGGCGGGTCACGGCGGACGGGCGCCGTTTCCTCTTCGCCATCAACCACGGCCGGGAAGACGCGGAGGTAAAGGCCGACGGCGAGGAACTGCTGGGCGGCGGCCGTTTCGGCGGGTTGGTTCCCGGCGGGGCGGTGGCCGTGATCGCCGAGGACTGACCGGAGTTTTTGTCCAGGAGTTTGGCGTTTTTGTCCAGATAATGGCCTCTACAGGCCCGAAGTCGTGACAAGTGGACAAAAACTCCTTGCCTCGGGTGTGCTCAGCTGCCGATTTTAAAGGTGCAGCCGGGTTTGGGGTCCGCCAGGGGGCTAGGGCTTTGCCGGGACCAGGAGCACGTCGACGAGCTCCGTCAGCCCGCCGGCCATGTCCACTTTCTTGTCGTACAGCCACTGCAGCTGGAGGCCGTCGAACGCGGCGATGACCAGCCGGGCGAGTGACTCCGCCGCGACGTCTGACCGGACCTCGCCCACATCCTGGCGCCGGCCGATGTCGAGCGCCAGCTCCTCGACCAGCTGGGAGTACCTGTCCTGGAAGTAGCCGTGCGAAGCGTGCCCGGGGTCGTTGGCCGTCGCCGACGCCACCGCGTAGAGCGTGGTCAGCCCGGGCTCCTTCTCGTTCCGTTCCGCCACGCTCGCCAGGACCGGTAGGCCAAATTCTGTCAGTCCGCCAAGATCCCTGCTGCGGCGGTCCCGCTCGGCGAGCACCGCCGTCAGCAGCTCCTGCTTGCCGCTGAAGTAATGGAAGAGCGTTGCTTCCTTTACCCCCACGAGCTCGGCCACGCGCTTGAGGGCCGCACCCTCGAAGCCTTCGCTGGCAAAGACATCGGTGGCGGTCTGGATGATCTGCTCGCGGCGTTCGGCGCCTTTCGCGTACTGCCCGCGGGGCTTGGAGGGAGACATCTCGACAGTTTATTTCACGGCCCCGCCTCACGGGCGGCAAGTCAATTTCGGGCAAAACCTAGTCACACTAGGTTTTTGGCGATACGCTTTCTCCGGGGCCCAACGGTGGGCCACTTTTCGTCAGGAGGCAATGTGGCCATCGAATCCCTATCCGAAGAGACCGCGGCATCACCCGCGCTCTCATCAACCGCAGGACCGTCCGTCAAGGTCCCGGTCATCGCCCTCGGCGGAAGATCTTCCGCGTTGGAAACGCGGAACTGTCGGCGGAGGCCGAGGCGCGCTTGCGCGAACTGCCCGGAAGCCTGAGCCTGGAACAGCAGGTCACGCTGTTGACCGGCGCCGACGTCTGGTCCACCCACGCCTTGCCGGAGCTGGCAGGTTGAGCGCGGCTCCTTCCGCCTGCTGGTGGGCCGGCACGCGGCGGACGACTTCCAGGCGCTGGAGGTCGAGGTCCGCTAACCCCACTTCGCTTTGAGTTTTGTCCAGATATCGCGAGTTAAAGCCCCGGTTGGGGCCATTATCTGGACAAGAACTCTCCCCCAGGCCGGCTAGGGAAGCCGGGGAGAGTCCGAATCCTTCGGGCCCAGCCCGGCTTCTTTGTAGTACCCCCGGATGTGGGCGGCAACAAGCTCGGCCGCCCGGCCGCCGTCGTCCTTCCGGATGGCCGCGAGGATCTCACGGTGCTCGGCCCGGAGCCGCGAGGCGGTGGCGTCCCAGTCCGGCAGGTTCGCGGTCAGCTGCCCCGCGTAGCCTTGGATGGCCTCCCGCAGCGACCCCATCATGGCGCTGACAACGGCGTTGCCGGCGGCGTCGGCGAGTGCCAGATGGAAGCGGACATCCAGGGCAAGGAAGTCGTCGACGCCGTGCCCCTCGTCCATGTCGTCGAGCAGGGCCCCGGCGAGGTCTAGTCCAGGGGCGTCCGGCCGGGCCCGGGCGGCCGCCCAGGACTCGAGCAGCACGCGGGTCTCCACTACGTCTTCCACCGGAAGGTGCTGGGTGGCGACGTGCAGCCGCAGCGCGGAGCCGAGCGCCGCCGTCGGATCCGAGATCACTACCGTTCCCGCCTCCGGGCCGGAACCGACGCCGGCCCGGACCACGCCCATGGCCTCGAGGACCCGGATGGCCTCGCGGACGGACGTGCGGGAGACGCCGAGCTGTTCGGCCAGCGTCCTCTCGGCCGGAAGGCGGCCGCCGACGGCGAGCTGGCCGCCGGAGAGCTGGTCCTCGATCCACCGCAGGACAAGTTGGTGCGTACGCATGACCCCATGGTACTTGATGTGGTTGGACCACATGCTCTAGAGTGTGGTTAGACCACAGCGGGGAGGCTCCTGTTCAGCATCCCGCGGCATGCCCACGGAGGAAAGCCATGACCCACACCATTCAGCCGAACAACCCCGAGACCACCCCGGCGCCGGACGCGACGGACGTTCCGGCCGCCCGGCCCGCCACCGGCGTCGCCGCGGCGGCCGCGGCAGTTCCGGCAGTTCCGGCAGCCCTGAAGCGCCGCATCCCGAGGTACTCGGACCTTGCCCCGCTCATGCAGTTCAAGAAGCCCGAGTTCAGCAAGGAAGCACGGCTCAAGCGTGCCAGCACCGTCTGGGAACTGCGCGACATCGCCAAGCGCCGCACCCCGCAGGCGCCGTTTGACTACACCGACGGCGCAGCGGAGGAAGAGATCACCCTGCGGCGTGCCCGCGAGGCGTTCCTGGACATCGAGTTCCGCCCGGGCATCCTGCGGAACGTGTCCAGCATCGACCTAAGCACCGACATTCTGGGCAAGCCCTCCAGGCTTCCCGTAGGCATCGCACCCACGGGCTTCACCCGGATGATGCAGTCCGAGGGTGAGTACGCGGGCTCGCAGGCTGCCGAGGCCACCGGCATCCCGTACACGCTCTCCACCATGGGCACCGCCTCGATCGAGGACGTGGCCGCGGCGGCACCCAACGGCCGGAACTGGTTCCAGCTCTACCTCTGGACGGACCGGGACCGCTCCCTCGAACTGATTGAGCGGGCAGCCAAGGCCGGGAACGACACCCTGATGGTCACGGTGGACACCGCCGTCGCCGGGGCACGCCTCCGAGACGTCCGCAACGGCATGACCATCCCGCCGGCCCTGACGCTGAAGACGGTCCTGGACGCGTCCTACCGGCCGGCCTGGTGGTTCAACTTCCTCACCCACGAGCCGCTCACCTTCGCGTCGCTCTCGCGGTACACGGGCACGGTGGCCGACCTCATCAACTCGATGTTCGACCCCACCCTCACCTTCGAGGACCTGGACTGGCTGCGTGAAACCTGGAAGGGCAAGCTCGTGGTCAAGGGCATCCAGACCGTGGACGATGCCCGCAAGGTGGTGGACCACGGCGCCGACGGCATCGTGCTCTCCAACCACGGCGGCCGCCAGCTGGACCGCGCCCCCATCCCCTTCCACCTGCTTCCGGAGGTTTCCCAGGCGCTCAAGGCGGACAACAGCAAGGCCGCGATCATGCTGGACACGGGCATCATGAGCGGCGCGGACATCATCGCCGCCATGGCCCTCGGCGCCGACTTCACGCTCATCGGCCGCGCCTACCTGTACGGGCTCATGGCCGGCGGCCGGGCCGGCGTCGACCGCGTCCTGCAGATCCTCGAAAAGGACATGGCCCGCACCATGGCGCTCCTCGGCGTCAGCAGCATCTCCGAGCTGACCCCGGAGCACGTGCGGATCCTCGGCAAGTAGCCTCCCCGGCCCAACTATGTAGCAGGTGAGGGCGTTCTGAGGGTTCAGAACGCCCTCAGCTGCTACGAACTTGGGTGCGGTTACTTTTTGCGGCCGAATTTGGGCAGGTTGGCCAGCAGGTCGGCGGCCTTCGTCGCGGCGCGGCCCACGGTGCGGCCGATCTGCTGCGGGACGGTGTCGTCCTGGCCGGCGCTTCCGGGCACCGGTCCGCCGGGTACCACGACGGCGGGACTCAGCTGGCCGCTCGCCGGCCGCCCGTGTGCGTGGGTCGCGTCGTCCGCCGTGCTTCCGGCATGTGCCGCGGCAGTTGCGGCAAAGGCGTCCGGGACTTCCGCGGCGGGGCTGGCCGCGGCGGGCGCAGGACTTCCGGCCGGCGTTGCGGCGGAGGCGGCGGCCGCGCGTGCAGCTCCGGCCTGGGCTTCCTCGGCCTCCTGGGGTGCGGCGTCAGGTGACGCCGCGGCGGAAGCCGCGCGTCCGACGTCGAACGTCTCCAGCCAGCTGGCCACACCTGCCAGCGGTTTGCGATTGAGCGCGTAGTAGCGCTTCTGGCCCTGCGCGCGCATGCTCACCAGGTCGGCTTCACGCAGCACCTTGAGGTGTTTGGAGATGGTGGGCTGGCTGGCGTCGAGCTCCTCGACCAGCTCCCCCACTGCTTTGTCCCCCGACTGGAGGGACACGAGAATGTCGCGCCGCGTTGCCTCCGCAATGACGGCAAATACGTCGTCTGTCACCATGAGACCCACCCTAGCGACATATACGCCGAATGGCATCTACTATTTCGTCCGTGGCTGGCCCCGTTAAGAAAAGGGAACTAGTCGAACCAGGAACTAGTCGAACCAAGGGTCCAGGCCGTACAGCGGGAAGACTTCCTTGCGCGTGGCCATCACGGTCCGGTCGATGTCGTCGTTGGGATCGAAGCCCACCTCCCACGACCGCCACCAGACGTCGGCATCGTCGCCCATGCTCTCCGGCGTGTCAACGCCGTAACGCTCCTGCACGTACGTCCGCCACGCCTCCGGCACGGGGGTACGCAGCGGCACCGGCCGGTTAGCAGCGATGCCGATCAGGTGGCTCCACGTCCGCGGCACAACGCCCGTGATGTGGTACCCGCCGCCGCCGGTGGCGATCCAGCGGTTTCCGCAGTACCGGGCGGCGAGGCTCGCGACGGCGGTGGCGGCCTCGCGCTGTCCGTCCACACTCACGTTGAGATGGGTCAGGGGATCAAGCCGGTGGGAGTCGCAGCCGTGCTGGCTGACGATGACCTCGGGCGCGAAGGCGCCCACCAGCTGCGGGACCACGGCGTGGAACGCCCGCAGCCAGCCGGCGTCACCCGTTCCTGCAGGCAGTGCCACGTTCACGGCGCTGCCCAGGGCCCCGGGGCCGCCGATCTCGTTGGCGAAGCCGGTGCCGGGGAACAGGGACATGCCGGTTTCGTGCAGCGAGATGGTGAGGACGCGGGGGTCGTCCCAGAAGATGCTCTGCGTCCCGTCCCCGTGGTGGGCGTCGACATCGATATATGCCACCCGCTGCACACCGCCGTCGAGCAGTTTCCGGACTGCCAATGCGGCATCGTTGTAGACGCAGAAGCCACTGGCCCGGTCCCGGGACGCGTGGTGGAGGCCGCCGCCGAAGTTCACGGCCCGGACCGCCGAGCCGTCCAGGATCGAGCTCGCCGCGAGGAGGGAGCCGCCGGCAAGGCGCGCCGCAGCCTCGTGCATCCCGGCGAACGCGGGATCGTCCTCGGTGCCCAGCCCGTAGGACTCGTCCGCCGCGGCGGGGTTGTCGCTGGCCCGGCGCACCGCGGCCACGAAGTCGGGGCTGTGCACGGTGGTGAGCTCGCCGTCGTCGGCCACGTCCGGGGCAGCCAGGGTGACGTGCCCCAGATCCAGCAGGCCAAGGCTGCCGGCCAGCCGCGCTGTCAGGTCCAGGCGCTCCGGCGCCATAGGGTGGCCAAGACCGAAGTTGTACGCCGTCATGGCGGCGTCCCACACCACCGTCGTTGGCAGTGCGGGGAGGCTGAGTCCGGGCTGGAGTGTCATCACTCACAGGCTACCGGAGCCCCGTCTGTTCCCAGGCCCGGCCACGGCGCGGTGTTTAGTGGTTTACTACTGGAGGAAGCAGAGTCAATCGAGGAACAGCCGCACATGACCCAAAGCCAGTCGAGGTCCAAGAGCCCGGCCAGCTGGCAGCTCGCACCGCCGGAGCGTGAGGGCCTGTGGATATTCACGGGCATCCGTGACTTCATCGATGACATTGCGAACACATCGCCGGCCCGTCTTGCCCTGAGCGCGTTCGTGGTGGTCATCGTCCTCTTCACCGCCCTCCTGTCGCTGCCGGCCTCCTCGGCAACCGGTGACTTCACCCCGCTCCACCAGTCCCTCTTCACCGCCGTCTCGGCCGTCTGTGTCACGGGCCTGACCGTGGTGTCCACCGCCGTGCACTGGTCCTTCTTCGGCCAGCTGATCATCCTGGTCGGCATTTTCGTCGGCGGCCTCGGCACGCTGACGCTGGCCTCGCTGCTGGCCCTCATGGTGAGCAAGAAGCTGGGGGTCAGGGGCAAGCTCATCGCCCAGGAGGCCATGAACAACGCGGGCCGGCTCGGTGAGGTGGGTACGCTGCTGCGGATCGTCATCACCACCTCGGTGGTCATCGAGGCCGTCCTCGCGGTCGCCCTGATTCCGCGCTTCATGGTCCTCGGCGAGCCTTTCTGGCAGTCCGTCTGGCACGGCGTCTTCTACTCGATCTCGTCCTTCAACAACGCCGGGTTCACCCCGCATTCAGATGGCATCGTCCCCTACGAAACGGACCTCTGGATCCTCATCCCGCTCATGCTCGGCGTGTTCCTCGGCAGCCTCGGCTTCCCCGTCGTCATGGTGCTGCAGCAAAACGGGCTGAACTGGAAAAAGTGGAACCTCCACACGAAGCTCACCATCCAGGTTTCGTTCATCCTGCTCGCGGCCGGAACCGTGCTGTGGGCGCTCATGGAGTGGGACAACGCCCGGACCATCGGCGGCATGGATCTCGGCGACAAGATCACGCACTCGCTCTTCGCCTCCGTCATGACGCGCTCGGGCGGGTTCAACCTGGTGGACCAGAACCAGATGGAATCCACCACCATGCTGCTCACGGATGCCCTCATGTTCGCCGGCGGCGGCTCCGCTTCGACGGCCGGCGGCATCAAGGTCACCACCATCGCCGTCATGTTCCTGGCCATCATCGCCGAAGCCCGCGGCGACGCGGACGTCAAGGTTTACGGCCGCACCATCCCGGAGGGCACCATGCGCGTGGCCATCTCGGTGATCGTGGCCGGCGCAACGCTGGTGTCCGCGTCCGCATTCCTGCTCCTGCACATCAGCGGCGCATCCCTCGACCGGGTGCTGTTCGAAACGATCTCAGCCTTCGCCACGGTCGGCCTCAGTACAAACCTCAGCGCCGAACTGCCGCCGGAGGGCGTGTATGTGCTGTCGGCCCTGATGTTCGCAGGCCGCGTCGGCACCGTCACGCTTGCCGCTGCCCTGGCCCTGCGCCAGCGCAGCCAGCTGTACCACTACCCGGAAGAGAGGCCAATCATTGGCTAATTCGTCAGGCGCTCCCAACCGCCCCGCCCACAACGCGCCGGTACTGGTGATCGGGCTGGGCCGCTTCGGTTCCTCCACGGCCGAGCAGCTGGTCAAGCAGGGCCGTGAGGTGCTGGCCATCGAACGCGACAGGTCCCTGGTCCAGAAATGGTCACCCGTTCTGACCCATGTCGTGGAGGCGGACGCCACCAACATCGACGCGCTGCGCCAGCTGGGCGCACAGGAGTTCAGCTCGGCCGTGGTGGGTGTAGGGACGTCCATCGAGTCCTCGGTGCTCATCACCGTGAACCTGGTGGACCTGGGCATCGAGCACTTGTGGGTCAAGGCCATCACGCCCTCGCACGGCAAGATCCTCACCCGCATCGGCGCCAACCACGTCATCTACCCGGAGGCCGACGCCGGCGTCCGCGCGGCGCACCTGGTCTCCGGGCGCATGCTGGACTTCATCGAGTTCGACGACGACTTTGCGATCGTGAAGATGTATCCCCCGCGTGAAACGGTCGGTTTCACGCTGGACGAGTCCAAGGTCCGGTCCAAGTACGGCGTGACCATCGTGGGCGTGAAGTCCCCGGGCGAGGACTTTACGTACGCCCGCCCCGAGACCAAGGTGTCCGCCCGCGACATGCTGATCGTGTCCGGCCATGTGGACCTGCTGGAGCGGTTCGCCGCCCGGCCGTAGCGGCGGCGAGGTAAGTAACACGCCCGACGACGGCGCCTCCCGCCGTCGTGCCCAACGTACCGCCCGCCGTCGGGAGTTTTTGTCCAGATATTGGGCCCAAAAGGGCCTTTAAGTCGCGGTATCTGGACAAAAACTCCAATGCAAGAGGTGCGGGCGGGGACTAGCCGAGCTGCTTGGTGATCTCGGCGGAGCGGTCGGCCGCGGCGCGGGCGCCCGCGGCGATGATGGCCGGCAGGCCGCGGTCATCGAACGTGGCGATCGCCCGCTCGGTGGTGCCGTTCGGGCTCGTCACGGCTTTGCGCAAGGCCGCCGGTTCGGCGCCGGGTTCCGCCAGCATGAGGCCGGCTCCCGCCACGGTTTCCCGGGCCAGCAAGAGCGCCAGTTCCTCGTCAAGGCCCAGTTCAACGCCGGCGGCGGCCATGGCCTCGGCCAGGTAGAACGCGTAAGCCGGACCGGAACCGCTGATGGCGCCGAGGGCGTCCACCTGCTCCTCCGGGATTTCGACGACGGTTCCCACCGCGCCGAGTATGTCTTTCGCCCGCTGGAGCTGCTCCGGCGAGCAGTGAGTGCCCGCAGACACCGAGACCACGCCGTGGCCAAGCTTCGCCGGAGTGTTGGGCATCGTCCGGATCACCGGCTGGCCCGCGGGCAGGGCAGCTTCGAGCTGGGCGATGGAAACGGCCGCAGCAACGCTGATGACGATCGTCTCCGGGGAAAGTGAGCCACTGACTTCGCGGGCCAGTTCGGCGATCCCCACGGGCTTCACGCCGAGAATCACGATGCCAGCCCCCTTTGCCGCCTGCTTGTTGTTGTCGGGTTCTTCGCTGCCGGCGATGGCCGTGATGCCGGAGTGCCGTTCGGCCAGCTCGGCAGCCCGTTCCGCGCGCCGGACGGTGGCCACGATTTCCATGGGATCCGTGCCGCTCTCCAACAGGCCGCCCAGGATGGCCTCGTTCATTGATCCACAGCCAAGAAATGCGATTCGGTTGCTCATTGCTCCATCATTGCAGTTCATCGCGCCGGATGCAGACCGTGGCCATTCACAGGAAGCGCACATGTTGGTCGAAGCATTCACACACCTTCGCCCCATACCTTAGGTAGTACCTCATTGAGGGTGCGAGTGATGAAGCAAGCATGGGGATGCTTGTCAGGCACCGACGGTCTGCAGTGGTTTTGCCCATTTTTCTGCAGCAGGCCGTCGGTGTCTTTGCTTTTAAAGGCCCGTTGCGTTGAGCCGGTGTCCGGCGGCCGACAGATTCCCAGCCGGCTTTCAGGTAAATCCCCCAGAACGTCCATACTCCCCCGTTAGAGTTGAAAACGCCTCACAGGTGCGAGTGATGGAGCCGGTCCTTCGGGACGGGCGCGGCGCCGGTCGGTTGCAGAAGTGTTCCCCCCAGCTTCTTCTGCGTAACCGGCCGGCGCTTGCTCGTTAACGCGGCGGCGAGGGGCCGCGGCACGCAAACCCTAGATGGCTGGCAGCGCGGAAACCTGCGCGACGTCCACGTGCGGTGCAGGTTCCAGCGGGCCGTCGACCACCAGCTGGTCGAGCCGGCGGAGGATGAGGCCCTCGCGCAGCGCCCAGGGGCAGATCTTGATCTTCTTGTACTCAAAGAGTTCCAGCGCCGCTTCAGCCACCAGAGCACCGGCGAGCAACTGGTTGGCACGCGCCTCGGAGACGCCCGGCAGGTGCAGCCGGTCTTCGGTCTTCATGGCAGAGATCCGCTGCGCCCAGATGCCTAGGTCCGTCCGGTTCAGGTCGCGCTTGACGTACGGGCCTGCGGCGCTCGGGGCCGCCCCGGCAATCCGCGCCAGGGAGCGGAACGTCTTCGAGGTGCCGGCCAGGACGTTCGCCCTGCCCACCTCGTTGAAGTTGCGCACCACCGGCTTGAGGGTGGCCCGGATGTAGCGGCGCAGTTCCTTGACACTCTTCGCGGAGGGCGGATCCTCGTCCAGCCAGTCCCGGGTCAGCCGGCTCGCACCGAGGGGCACGGAGGTTGCCAGTTCCGGCAGTTCGTCCTGCCCCAGTGCCATTTCGAAGGAACCGCCGCCGATGTCGAAGTTCAGGACGGTGCCGGCGCCCCAGCCATACCAGCGGCGGACTGCGAAGAACGTCATGGACGCTTCCTCGCTGCCCGTGAGTTCCTGCAGCGTCACGGTGGTTTCGTGCTTCACCCGCGCCAGCACCGCGGGTCCGTTGGTGGCCTCGCGAATGGCCGACGTACAGAAGGCCAGCAGGTCGTCGGCCTTGTGCCGCGCCGCGAACTCCCAGGCCTCGAGCACGAACTCCGTGAGCTCGTGCTGGCCGGCGTCGGTGATGTTGCCGTCCTCATCGAGGTACTGAACCAGGGACAGGGGGCGCTTGTGCGAGGCGAACGGCACAGGCCGCGCGCCGGGGTGGGCATCCACCAGCAGGAGGTGGACAGTGTTGGAACCGATGTCGAGGACGCCTAGCCGCATCCTGCCATTATTCCTCCCGCCGGCGCAGCAGACGCAACCTGTCGCTTACATTGCGGGCTTGAGTGCGCGGACGGCCGCGCGGGCTATTCGCCCTCGAGGCCCGCCGGGTTGGGGTCCACTTCATCGGCGCGCTTGAAGTCGCGCTTGATGTTGGCGATGCCCTCGGGATTGATCTCGAAGCCATAGGCCGCACCCGGGTTGATGACCATTCCCAGCTCATCGCCGATGTTGGCGATGATCGCCGCGCCCTGGGTGCCCAGCACGTTCGGAGCGGCCTCCAGGTACTGCGAGTCCACCCGGCTGGGGTGCGAGAACACCGCGAGGACCGGCTGGCCGTCCGCGTTGCCCAGCACCAGCGGCTCAACCTGGGAATCCTCGCCCTCAAGCGCGTCGGAACTGATGATGTAGACCTCGTTGTTGAGGAACGACAGGATGACGTCCACCGGATCGGCGTCCGGCTGGCCGCCCTGGGCCAGCTTCTCCTCAAGGTCGTTCAGCGGCGTGGTGTCTGCGGGTTCCGGCTGTTCAGTCATGCATCTACTCGACCACGTCGCAGGGCACGACGCAATTCCCGCCTACTTCTTCGCTGCGGCCTTCTTCGCCGGGGCCTTGCGCGTGGTGGTGCGCTTGACCGGGCCCTTGGCCCGCTTTTCGGCGAGGAGTTCGACGGCGCGTTCCCGGGTCAGTTCCTCCAGCGCCGTGTCGCGGGGCACGGTGATGTTGGTGATGCCGTCGGTGATGTAGGGACCGAAGCGGCCCTCCTTCACCACGATGTTCTTCTCCGACACCGGGTCGGGACCGAACTCGGCGAGCGGCGGCACGGCCGCGCGGGCACCGCGCTGCTTGGGCTGGGAGTAAATCTCCAGCGCCTGCTCCAGCGTGATGGTGAAGATTTCCTCTTCGGAGCCGATGGACCGCGAGTCCGTGCCCTTCTTCAGGTACGGGCCGAACCGGCCGTTTTGCACTGTGATCGGGTTGCCCTCGGCGTCCTGGCCGAGCACCCGGGGAAGGCTCATCAGCTGCAGCGCCTCGTCGAGGGTGACAGCGTCCACGGTCATGGACTTGAACAGCGATCCGGTGCGCGGCTTGGCCTTGACGGGCTTCTTCGGCGGCTTGGGCTTGCCGTTCTTGTAGTACTCCACGGGCTGGTTGGCCAGCTGTTCCTCCGTCATCTCCGGGATGATCTCGGTGACGTAGGCGCCGTACCGGCCGTTCTTGGCAACAACCGTGTGGCCGGTGTGGGGATCAGCGCCCAGGACGCGTTCCTCAGGAGCGGCCGTTTCCATGAGCTCTACTGCCTTCTGTGCAGTGAGCTCGTCCGGAGCGAGGTCTTCCGGCACGTTGGCGCGGGCGGACTCCACCACTTCGCCGGTCTTCGGGTCGACCGTGGGCAGGGAGCTCTCCAGGTAGGGACCGAACTTGCCGACGCGCAGCGTGATGCCGTCCGCGATGGGCACGGAGTTGATCTCGCGGGCGTCGATCTCGCCCAGGTTGTTCACGATGCTCAGCAGGCCGGGGTCCGCGTCTTCACCGTAGTAGAAGTGCTTGAGCCAGGCGGCACCCGCGGCCTGGCCGTTGGCGATCTTGTCCAGGTCACCTTCCATGTCGGCCGTGAACTCGTAGTCCACATAGTCCGTGAAGTGCTGCTCAAGGAGCCGCACCACGGAGAACGCGATCCAGCTCGGCACCAGCGCCGAGCCCTGCTTCCGTACGTAGCCGCGGTCCTGGATGGTGGAGATGGTGGAGGCATAAGTGGACGGGCGTCCGATGCCCTTCTTTTCCAGCTCGGCGGTCAGCGAGGCTTCCGTGTAGCGCGGCGGCGGCGAGGTCTCGTGGCCGACGGCGATGATCTCCGAGGCGGCCAGGCCGTCACCCTTGGCGACGTTCGGAAGGCGGCGGGCCTCGTCGGAGTCGTCGTCGCCGCGGCTTTCGTCCTTGCCCTCTTCATAGGCGGCCAGGAAGCCGGGGAACGTGATGACCGTACCGGAGGCGGAGAACTCGGCGTCGCGGCCGTCGGCGGCCACTGCCCCCAGCCGGATGGTGGCGGTGGACCCCTTGGCGTCGCCCATCTGGGAGGCGACGGTGCGCTTCCAGATCAGCTCATACAGGCGGAATTCGTCGCCGCTGAGCTGCTTGGCAACCTGGGCCGGAGTGCGGAACGAGTCACCGGCGGGACGGATGGCCTCGTGGGCCTCCTGCGCGTTGGCGGCCTTGCTGGTGTAAACGCGGGGCGACTGCGGAACGTACTCGGGGCCGTACAGCTCGGCAGCCTGCCGGCGCGCGGCCGTGACGGCCTCGTCACTCAGCGCCGAGGAGTCCGTACGCATATAGGTGATGTAGCCGTTCTCATACAGCCGCTGGGCGATCTGCATGGTGCTCTTGGACGAGAACCGCAGCTTGCGGCCGGCCTCCTGCTGCAGCGTGGAGGTGGTGAAGGGCGCGGCAGGGCGGCGCGTGTACGGCTTGGTGTCCACCGAACGGACCCGGAAATCGGCGTCCTGCAGGGCGGCGGCCAGCGAGGTGGCGAGTTCCTCGTTGAGGTGCGCAACATTGCGCGAGGTGAGTACGCCGTCGTCGTTAAAGTCCCGGCCGGTGGCCACCTTGGCGCCGTCAACGACGGCGAGTTTGGCTTTGAAGGAGCCGGAATCGGCGCCGAACTGACCGGTCAGGTCCCAGTAGGACGCGGACCTGAACGCCATGCGCTCGCGTTCGCGGTCCACCACCATGCGTGTGACCACGGACTGCACGCGGCCGGCGGACAGTCCCCGCGCCACCTTGCGCCACAGCACCGGGGAGATCTCGTAGCCGTAGAGGCGGTCCAGGATGCGGCGGGTTTCCTGCGCATCGACCAGGGCGGCATCGACGTCGCGCAGGTTGTCCATGGCGCGGTGGATGGCTTCCTTGGTGATTTCGCCGAAGGTCATCCGGTACACGGGGACCTTGGGCTTCAGGACCTCCAGGAGGTGCCACGCGATGGCTTCGCCCTCGCGGTCCCCATCGGTTGCGAGATAGAGCGCGTCGGCGTCTTTGAGCTGGGCCTTGAGCTCGGCCACCTTTTTCTTCTTGTCCGGGGACACCACGTAATAGGGCTTGAAGTCGTTTTCGACGTCGACGGCGAACTTGCCCAGGGAGGTTTTCTTCAGTTCCGCGGGGAGCTCGGACGGCTGCGGCAGGTCGCGGATGTGACCGATGGAGGCCTCAACGATGAAGCCCTCGCCCAGGTACTTGGCGATGGTCTTGCTCTTGGCCGGAGACTCCACGATCACGAGTTTCTTGCCGGTTTTGGCCTTGCTTGGCACAGTGCTCCTACAGAAAAAGGTTGCTCGGGCAGATCAGCCCATACTGGCCTAGTTCACCATATTTTGCAGAATTCTGCGCTGTCATGTGGAAAACGGTGGCCCCCGTCACGGCCGCCGCAGCCTGCCGCCCGGTCGGGTCCCCGCGGGCCGGAACCGGCCCGTCCGCCGCTCCCGTCAGGTGCCGCCGTGGCCGCCGGAGGCCCCCGGCAGGGGACGGTCGTCCGGAATCATTGACCACATGGTGGCGATCCGCTCGGCGCCCGGCGGAATGCAGTTAGGATCCTCCAGCTCGTAGTCC
This sequence comes from Arthrobacter sp. UC242_113, assembly GCF_044054585.1. Taxonomy (NCBI): domain Bacteria; kingdom Bacillati; phylum Actinomycetota; class Actinomycetes; order Micrococcales; family Micrococcaceae; genus Arthrobacter; species Arthrobacter sp. UC242_113. The sequence continues at coordinate 2,934,287 of NZ_CP171968.1, forward strand.
CGGAGCAGCTCAAAGACCCTTTCCGTCAGTTCGCTGCACTGCTCGGCGGTCAGATAGAGAAGGTTGTTGGCGAGCAGCACGGCCGACGCCGGCTCGGCCGGCTCGCCGCGTTGGCGCTGTTCGTCGCGGGCCCGGGCATAGGAGGTGGCGCGGCGCCGGAATGCGTCCAGTTCGAGGTCGATCACCGCGAAGTCCGGCCCGGCCACCGCCCCGCCGGAGTTGATCGCAAAGTCGGTGCCCGCCGCCTTCCACCGGCGTTCGCGGGCGTCGGCCGACGCCTCGGCCGGGACCACGATGCCCCACTTCTGCAGTGCCCGCAGGTGGTAGCTCATTGCGCTGGGGGTGAGCCCGGTCTGCTGGGCAAGTTCCGTGGCGGTGCGGCTGGACTGGGTGGAGTACAGCTCGGAGATGACCTCCAGGCGGGCGGCATGGGCCAGGGCCCGGATCGCCTTGGGGTCGGTGATTTCCACCTTCTTTTCCGGCCGGTTCCTGCGGCGCGGCGCGGCTTCCGGCGCCGGTCCGGGGGACGGCGTGTCAGTACTCACTTCACCAGTTTACGCAGCACCAGGGGGCTCTGAAAGAAATGCTTGATATCCACGGCCCATGGCCGGCCCGGCTTGCCCCGGAAATACTAAGCATGCTTTGCTTAAATGCGTAAACAGACCTCCCGCAAGCAGTTCGCGGCGGGGCCGCCAGCGTTGGCAGCCCCGTGAGAAGCCCAAAGGATGACCATGATTACCCTCGATGAAGACGCTTTGATGCCGGCACGCCAGTCCGCCGGGGAAGTGACAGGCGCCAGCCTGGACACGGGCGCGGCCACCGACAGCCTCCTGCCGGCCGCAACGGGCACCCCGCGGCATTGCCGGCGGTCCATGAAGCGTCTGGATCAGGAATTCTCCCTGGAGATGGCGATTCGGGTGGACGGCCAGCGCCTGATCCGCTCGATGAAGGCGGTGGGCACCGCCGACGCTGTGACCTACCGCTGCATGTGCGGCTTCACCATCGACGTCCCTGCTCCCGGGATGGGCCGTGCCCTGATTAACTGAGTGCCTTCGCACTCCCATCGCGAAAAGCACAGCGCGAAAAGTACAGCGCCAAATGTACGGCGCCAAATGTACGGCGCCAAGAGTACAGCGCGAACGGACAGTTGCGGCCCCGGATCCGGAGAGATTCGGGGCCGCAACTGTCCGTTCGCGGGCTGGGCCTGCGTCAGTCCGGAGACGCGGGCAAAAGGAATCCGTCCCGGACCAGATTGGCCACTTCGGTGAGCAGAACAGCCCGGAAGGTCTCGCCGTCGAACCCCTCGGTTCCGCCCAGCAGCGCCTCAAGGGCGCCGATGATCTGACCGGCGGTCAGGTCGCCGTCGCACGCGGAGACAAAGCCCGCCAGTTCGGTGCTCAGCAGGTTGGTGCGGCGGAGGCCGGCTCCCTGGCGCAGCAGGATGACGCCGGGATGCACGGCACCGGGGCGCTGGTGGCGCTCCTCGGTGACGTCCTCGGCCACCAGAAGGTGGGCCGCGGAAACGTCGTGCTCCGCCACCCAGTCGGCCCGTTCCACCGCTGCAGCCAGGTGCGGGCCCACGGGCTGTTCAATCGGGTAGGTGATCTCCTCGAACCGGCGGATCCGCTGTTCACCGGCCGGCCGGCGGAGGAAGACCATGCCGAAGCCGATCCCGCCGACATTCCGCGACGCGAAGTCCGCGAGGTACGCGGCATAGGCCTCCTGGTAGTGCTTGCGGTCCCGGGTTTCGGAGGCGTCCTGCAGCCAGGTCTCGGCGTACTGTTCCGGCCCCACCTGTTCGCGCTGGATGAACCAGGCGTCCGTGTCCGGACCGGCCCAGCTTTGCGGCCGCTCATCCCACGCCGAGCCGTTCGGGATTTCCCAGTTGCCCAAAAGCTGGGCCGTTCCGCCCGGGGCGAGCACCTTGGGCAGGGAGCGGATGAGCGACGCGACGATGTCGTCCCCCGGCAGGCCGCCGTCGCGGTATGTGAACTGGTCCACCGCGGCCTCCCCCGCGGTGCGCGGTGTGATGACGAAGGGCGGATTGGACACGACGAGGTCAAAAACCTCGCCGGCAACAGGCTCGAGGAGCGATCCGATCCGCAGGCTCACCCGCTCTTCCGGCCGCGCCGGATCGATGGCCAGGGCTTCGGCGTTGAGCAGGACGTTGAAGCGCGTGAATGCGAGGGCGCGCTCCGAGATGTCCGTGGCGGTGACGTGGCCGCTTTGCTGCAGGAGATGGAACGTCTGGATGCCGCAGCCGGTGCCCAGGTCCAGCGCTCTTTCGGCGGGGCGGCGGATGGTGGTCTGGACAAGGGTGGTGGATGCCTGCCCGATGCCCAGGACGTGGTCGTGCCGCAGGACGCCGGGCCGCTGGTGCGCGGCGAGGTCGCTGGCCACCCAGATTTCGACGCCGCCGTTCCCGCCCGACTCCCAGCCGTAGGGGCGCAGGTCCGCTTCCGCGGCCACCTCGGTCCCGGTGGTTTTCGCCAGGCCAAGGGCCACCAGGCCTTCGGCGCGCGTCCGCGGCAGCGCGGCGTCGAGCACCCCCGCTTCCTGCGGAACGGCCAGAAGCCAGAAACGCACGACGGCGGCCAGCGCCGCGGTGCCCGGCTCGCCGGCGGCTGCTGCTTCAGTTGCGATCAGTGCCGGGATGAGCTGGTCCCGGTTCAGGGCCCCGTACGCCGAGCCTCCCAGCAGGTCCGCGACGCCTTCCAGGGTGTAGCCGACGTCGCGGAGGTCGGAGGCGAGGGCCCGCAGGAGGTCGGGCTGGTCGCTGCGCGGCGCGTCGGGAGTGTTGCCGGCGGTGAAGTGCGTTGGTTCGGTCACCGGCCAAGTCTATTTCCCGGCCGTGGCCGTGTGCCCCGACCCTCCCGGCTCCGCCGCACGCCTCAAGGCCTCTAGGGCTCCCGGCATTGCGCGGGGTGCCTGCTTTTTGTCCCCGCCTGATTATTGTCGGCGCCTGAAGCTACAGTTGGGCCATGCTCGGAACCCAGGCAGTGGCGGCCGATCCCGACTGGCTGCGGTACGCGGCGGCGTTCGCCCCGCTGCTGGCCGCCGTCATTGCCGGCTGGATCGCCTGGCGCACGCTCGCCCAGCGCCGCCAGGCGGACCGGCGTGACCAGTGGTGGAAACGGACGCAGTGGGCCATCGACCTTGCCATGGACCGCGATTTCAGCAGGGCCATCGTCGGCCTGGTCGCACTGAAGCACCTTGCGGCCAGTGACCTGTGCACGGACGAGGACTACGAGCTGCTGGACAAGATCGGCGGCGCCAAGATCGATGCCCTGACCCTGTCCGAGGAGAGCGCCAGGCGTGAGCCCGCGAAACCCCCGCCCACGGAACTGCAGCGGCCCGAACCGCAGCCCCCACACCACGAGACTGCGGTGCCGCCCGGCGCGGGACGGACCACGGTGATTCCCGTGACCCTGGAGTCCAGCGGCGAGCGTGTGCTGGCGACCTCCGAGGGCATGGCCAAGGTGCTGACTGAGGCAGACAGACTTGTCTCTTTTGTGGCCATGCGGCGGAGCGGGCGAAAAGGGACGGAAACCGGCGGCACCTCAAACGGGTAAGTTTGAAGTCATGCCTGACCGTTCCCCTCTGACGTCCCGTGCCCTGGGCGGGGCGGCCGCGTCCGCCGTCGTACTGCTGGCAACCGCTGCCTGCTCCCCCGTGGTGTCGATCGAAAATGCCGATGTTCCGCAGTGGCGGGCCACCGCCCTGCCCTCCGACGGCCAGGCAGTGCTGGAGGACTCCGGCAAGATCCTCAACCGGGACCGGATCATCCGGACGGCGGCCAGCGTCCCGGCGGGCGACTACACACTGACCATTACCTGCGACGGCGGCGGGAAGGCGTTCTTCGCGGTGACGCTCGCCGGCAAGGAACTGGCGGAAGCCGGAGCGGCCTGCAACGGCAGCAGAGAAACCGCGGAGATCACGGTACCGAAGGGCGGCCGGATGGAGATCAGCGCCTCCAGCGTGGACGCGCCGCTCCTGTACGCCTACCATCTGGTTCCAGCGCGCTAATCCGGACCCCACCGGTAGCGGGGCCGTGTGGACCCCGCAGCTCCGCACAGCCCGGCATAATTTTTTCCCGCGGCGGATTGCCATCTGTACCGGCGCCTCCGGCAAGCCTAAAGTCGGTGTATGCCCACGGTGCGGATGGCCTCCGCGCATAGTTTCCCGGGGCGGGCGCAACGCACGCGTTGGCTGCGGGCGCCGGCAGCCGCCGTCGTGCTTTTCCTTGTGCTGGTTGCCGCCGTCCTGGGCGGCTGTGAATACAGTTATGACGACGGCCGGGGCGAACTTCCAGACGCCCCTGCGGTGACAGACCCCGTGTTGCCGCGTGATCCGCTGGAGAACGAGCCGGTGTCGGGCGAGGAGCTCACCGAATGGGCGAAGGAAGTCATGCCTGACGCCGAGGGACAGGTTTTCAGCACGAACTACGGCAGCGTCGAGAGGGGACACAGCAAGACGGAGTCCACCGGCCAGCTGCCGAGCGGCACGTACTCCCTCACGCTCGCCTGCCGGAGCGAGCGCCGGGTCTCATTCACAGTCCGCGACGCCGAGTTCGCCCTGGTTGACCTGAGCCTCCGTTGCGGAACGTCCCGCGTCAATGTGGTGCACCTGTCCAAGGACTCCGTGCTTCGGCTGACGGTGGAGGTGCGCTCGGACGCCAATTTCGCCTACCGAATCAGCCGGATCTGACGCAACGGCTTTCCAGCCGACCCTTTAGTTCAGGCGGCGCAGCCGTCCCTTTAGTTCAGGCGGCGCAGCCGTCCCTTTAGTTCAGGCGGCGCAGCCGTCCCTTTAGTTCAGGCGGCGCAGCCGTCCGGGCAGCGCAGCGTCTCCGGGGTGGCCGCGCAAGCGGCGCAGTACAGGGTGAGCGTGCGGCAGCTCGGGTTCGAGCAGTTCTCGAACTTGCTCGTGGGCGCCTGGCACCGGACGCACTCGCCGATGGTCTTGGCATCTTCGCTGAATTCGAGGTGCATGCGCTTGTCGAAGACGTACAGGGAGCCTTCCCAGAGGCCCTGGTCCTTGAACTTTTCGCCGTAGCGCACGATGCCGCCGTCCAGCTGGTACACCTCGTTGAAGCCGCGGTTCACCATGAGGCTGGACAGCACCTCGCAGCGGATGCCTCCGGTGCAGTACGTGACGACGGGCTGGTCCTTGAGGTGGTCGTACTTGCCGGAGTCGAGCTCGGTAATGAAGTCGTGGGTGGTGGCGACGTCAGGGACAACGGCGTCCTTGAACTTGCCGATCTGCGCTTCAAAGGCGTTGCGGCCGTCAAAGAACACGACGTCCTGGCCGCCGGCCTTCCTCGCGTCGACGAGTTCGTGGAGTTCCTCCGGCGACAGATGCGTCCCGCCGCCCACGACGCCGTTGTCGTCCACCTTCAGTTCGCCGGGCGCACCGAAGGAGACGATCTCGTCGCGGACCTTGACGCTCAGGCGGGGGAAGTCCTCCGCACCGCCGTCGGACCACTTGACGTCGATGCCGTGGAAGCCCCGGTATTCACGGGTGGTTTTCACGTACTGCTTGACGGCCCCGATCTCCCCGCCGACGGTGGCATTGATGCCGTCCTTGGAGATGAGGATCCGTCCGGTCAGGCCGAGCTTTTCGCACAGGGCACGCTGCCAGAGCCGAACAGCGTCCGGGTCTGCGATGGGAGTAAAGCCGTAAAAGAGTACGATTCGGTTCAAAGCCACGTATTTAAGGGTACTTGGTGGCCGCCGGGGACGGATTCGGACCCGGGAAGAGCCTCCTATCACAATTGCATAAGCAACTGCCCAAGCCCTGTTGCTTATGACAGCGCTGGAATACTCTCATCACATGACGCCAGAAGCCATGGTTGGAGACATCACACATCTGCTTGAAGTCTGGGTAGCCGGTTGGGCTGGTTGCCGGGGCTATGAGACGCGCACCGAGGGACGGTTCCCCGCCGCCCTGCGTGCGGATACGACCGGGGACTGGGAATACTTCGCCTCTGATCCGACGGACGCCGAGTTCGCGGACCTGGCGGCAAAGACTGCCGAGGCCCCCAAGCGGGTCCTGACCATCCTGACCAATGATGTGGGGCGCTACAAGCTCCTGGCTGAACAACACAACCTCAACGCCACGTCAGCGTCCCAGACCATGATGGTCGTGGACATGGAAACCCAGGATTCCGAGGACCCGTGGCTCTCGGACGACGACCTGTCCCTGAAAACGTGGGAGTCAGACGGCGTCCACTTTGCCGAAGTACGGTCCGGCGACACGCTGGCCGTGAGCGGCCGCGTGGTGGTCATCAACGGCACTGCAGTGTTCGACAAAATCGTCACCGAACCCTCCTTCCAGCGCCGGGGCCTGGGCAGCTTCATCATGAAGGCGCTGGCGGCGCAGGCGTTTTCGCACGATGTGGAGGACGGCCTCCTATTGGCGTCCCTGGACGGGCAGAAGCTGTATTCACACCTGGGCTGGTCCTCGGTGTGCCACGTCCTGATGCTCTCCGCCTCTGATGAGGGCTCCGACCTCTCCGTGGTCTGACCCTCCCCTGCGTTTGCCCTGCCGGGTTCCGTCCCGGGCTGGCAGGCCTGTGCTGGCTACTGTTCCCTGTCCGCGCTGTTCCGTGCCTGTTCGCTGTTACCTGCCGGTTCGCTGTTCCGTGTCGGCGATTTTTGCCCGGATGAAACAATGTTGGGGTGAACCCCCATGACTCGCTGATTCCGTTGCTGGGCCGCGGCCCGGACCCGGAGCAGCTTCGGCATGTGCGGACCATTCCGGCCCGCAACGCCGTGCACGAACCGTGGCCGGCCTGGGCACATCCGGACCTGGTCGCGGCCTACGGCAAACTCGGCATCCACCAGCCCTACCGGCACCAGATCCGGGCGGCGGACATTGCCCACGGCGGCGGACACGTGGTGATTGCCACCGGGACCGCGTCCGGGAAATCCCTGGCCTACCAGCTGCCGGCGCTGGATGCGATTCACCGGTCCGAACTACGCGTCCTGTCGGACCCCGGAAAAATTCACGACGACGGCGCGGTGACGCTCTACCTCTCCCCCACCAAGGCGCTGGCTGCTGACCAGCTCGCGGCCATCCGGTCGCTGAAGTTGCCCACCGTGCGGGCTGAGACCTACGACGGCGACACCGACCAAGCCTCCCGCCGCTGGATCCGCGACCACGCAAACTTCATTCTGGCCAACCCCGACATGCTGCACTTCGGCATTCTGCCAAACCATGCATGGTGGGCCGGGTTCTTCCGCCGCCTGCGCTACGTGATCGTGGACGAGGCGCACAGCTACCGTGGTGTCTTCGGCTCCCACGTGGCCAACCTGATGCGCCGGCTGCGGCGCATCTGCGCCTACTACGCGGCCGACGGCAGCTCCGCCGGACCGGTGTTCATCGCGGCGTCCGCCACCGCTTCCGAACCGGAAAAGTCCTTTCGCCGGCTCATTGGCGCCCCCGTCCAGGCAGTCGCGGAAGACTCCTCGCCGCACGGGTCCACGACGGTGGCGTTCTGGGAACCCGCGCTCAGCGAGGTGCGCGGCGAAAACGGAGCCAAGGAACGCCGGACGGCGGTGGCCGAGACGGCCGACCTTCTCGCCAACCTTGTCTCGTCACGCGTCCGGACCATCGCGTTCATCAAATCCAGGCGCGGCGCCGAAACCATCTCTTCCATCACCAAGCGGCTCCTGGACGAAGTCGACCCGAGCCTGCCGCAACGGGTGGCGGCCTACCGCTCCGGATACCTCCCGGAGGAACGCCGCGCCCTGGAAAGGGCGCTGCGCACCGGGCAGTTGCTGGGCATTTCGAGCACTTCGGCCCTCGAACTGGGCATCGACATCTCGGGGCTCGACGCGGTGCTGGTGGCCGGCTGGCCCGGCACCAGGGCGTCCCTTTTCCAGCAGATCGGCCGGGCAGGCCGCGCCGGACAGGACGCCATCGCCGCCTTCGTGGCCAGCGATGATCCGCTGGACACCTACCTGGTCAATCATCCGGAGGCCATCTTCGATGTGTCCGTTGAGGCGACCGTGTTTGATCCGTCCAACCCCTATGTCCTGGGTCCGCACCTCTGTGCCGCGGCCGCTGAGCTCCCGCTTGGCGTGGCCGAGCTGCCGCTGTTCGGAGCCACGGCAGAGAAACTCCTTGGGCAGCTGGTGGCACAGGGGTACCTGCGGCGGCGCCCGGCCGGCTGGTTCTGGACCCACCCGCAAAGCGCGGCCGCCATGGTGAACCTGCGGGCCGACGGCGGCGGGCCGGTGAGCATCGTGGATGCCGACACGGGCTCGCTGCTGGGAACCATGGATTCGCCGCAGACGCATTACCAGGCCCACACGGGGGCCGTGTACGTCCATCAGGGCGCCAGTTACGTGGTGGAGGACCTGAACGAGGACGATCACTGCGTGGTGGTACGCCGGGCCAACCCCGACTACTACACGACTGCCCGGGACATCACGCAGATCGAGGTACTCGAGACCCAGCGGACGGAGCATTGGGGCGATGTCGCCGTGCACTTCGGCGACGTCAAAGTCACAACGCAAGTGGTCTCCTTTCAGCGGAAGGCCCTGATTTCCAATGAAGTCCTGGGCGAGGAACCCCTCGAACTGGGAGCCAGGGACCTGTTCACGAAGGCCGTGTGGTTTGTGGTGGAGAACCGGTCACTCACAGGCGCCGGACTCATCGAAGCGCAGTTCCCCGGAGCCCTCCACGCGGCCGAGCACGCCGCCATCGGCCTGCTGCCGCTGGTTGCCTCGAGCGACCGCTGGGACATCGGCGGGGTTTCGACCGCCATCCATGCCGACACCGGTGTGCCGACGATTTTCGTATACGACGGGCACGCTGGCGGTGCTGGCTTTGCGGAGCGGGGCTTCGAAAAAGCCAAGGTGTGGCTGTCGGCCACGCGGGACGCGATCGAGGCCTGCGAGTGCGAATCCGGATGCCCCTCCTGTGTCCAGTCGCCGAAATGCGGCAACAAAAACAACCCTTTGGACAAGGACGCGGCCGTCACGCTGATCGATGTCCTGCTGAGGGATGCGCGGGACGCGGCAGAGCCACAGGAATCCAGGGCTGACGCGGCGGCGCCGAACGTGGTCTAGGTAACGAACACGGTCTGGGTGACGAACGCCGCCTAAGTTAGGGTGGCGGTCCCGCCCTGGCACGGCCGGTGGCGACGCGAAGGAGGGGCCCGGCAGCCAGTTCAGTGCTGACTTCGACGGACTGGTCGCCTCCGGCGGTGCAGCTGGTGAGCGTTGCTTTGTGGCGGGCAGCTACCGCGGCAGCCACGAGGCAGGGCTCCCCGGCTGAAACACCGCGGAGCGCGTCGGCCGCGGCCAACGCGGCAAGGTCGGCCGCGGCGCCGGCCTTGGATGCCGCTGCCGACGCCTGCGCCAGCAGGAGGAGCAGGGACATCACCATGACAACCACCATGCCGAGCCCCGCGGCCAGCACAGTGCCTGATCCGCGTTCGGATCCGACTCCCAGCATCGGATTCCTGTGCTGGCCGAGGGGCCATTCGTGCCGCCGTTTCACAGGGGCCGCCGGGAATGAACGCCGTGACCGGCCGGTGCTGCCTGCCCCGCCCGGACCGCCTGCGCCGTTCCCGGAGCCGGCGCCGAGGCTGGCGTTTCGCTGCGCGCCTCGGCCCTTGCGGTCAGCGTCCACGGCACCATGCGTCCCACGGGTCCAGCCGCCCGGTCGGACACTGTGACGCTCATCCATTCGCCGCCGGGCACCACGGCCGACGAGGCCGAAGGGCCAGCCAGCTTCCGGACAATACCGTCGACGGCGGCGGGGTCCTCGCCTCTGGCGAGTGCCCTGGCGCCGGCCCGGGCCGCCTCCTCCAGCCTCAGCTGGGTGATCCCCGCCGCAGACCCCGCCAGCAGCATCGCCAGAAGCAGCAGGACCGCCGGAAGAGCGACCGCAAACTCAGCGGTCACCGCGCCGCGGCTGTTCCCGTGATGGCTCGCGCCGCCGCGGGCCTTCCCCTGTCCGCGGCTGCCGGCCTCATCTCCAGTTGCGTTCCTGTACTGCGGGCAGGACACAAGTCCGGCTGCCGTAAGGGTCTGCGGAGCGGGTGTCACGGTAGGGCCAGCGCCGTACGAATCAGGTTGAGCAGGAAGCCACGGACTTCGTCGCTTCGCAGGATGAACACCAGGATCCCGGCGAAGCCTACCGCCGCCAGCGTGGCGATGGCATATTCGGCAGTCGCCATGCCGGCTTCCGAGCCGATGAGACGCCTGCGTGGCTGTGGCTTCACCAGCGGCGCCATGCTGGCTCCCGGGTAGATCTCCAGTACATCGGCTTCTTCGGGGTCGTGGCGCAAGGGCCGGGCGGCTTCGCCAGTGGTGTGGTGGTTGAGGGACATGAATTTTCCTTTCTGGAGTTCCGGCGAGTTGCCGGTGCATTCGACTCTCCCGTCCGCGGCCCGGACCAGTAAGGCTTGACCTTCCCTAAGTGGAAAAGCAGCCAGATCGGCCGCATGTGGAGGGAGAGTACCCGGTGTATCCGCGGCAGCCGCTCGAGCGGTCTGCCCGCGCGGCAGCGTCCAGAGACGAGGCCGCGGTGATGCATGGCAGCGCTACATGCGTGGCAGCGTTACATACGTGCCAGCGCAAAAGGCTTGTGGCTTCAGTTTTGATGGCGGAAGATGTGCCGGCCGGGCGAGACGTGGGACGGAAGCAGTGTGCCTGTCTCGCGAGTCGTGTGGCTGGAAGCGGTGTGCCAGCGCCCGCGCAACGCGCGACGCGCGACGCGCGATTGCCGCGCGGTCTCGCGCACCAAGCAAGCTTCGCTGCGCGAAAAGGCTCAGCTGCCTGAGGGGACTCAGCTGCCCGAAGGGATCAGGGCGAGCAGCACGGGAACGACTCCGAGGCAAATGAAGGCGGGCAGCGAACAAAGCCCCAGCGGAACCACCAGCTTGACTCCAAGGGAGGCCGCGCGCTTCTCCGCGGCCCGGAAGCGTTCCCGCCTCATTCTGGCGGCCTGGGCATAAAGGATGGACGACGACGGCGCACCGGTCAGCGCCGCGAAGCCCAGGGCGTCGCGCAGGGCCAGTATCTCCGGCGAGCGCACGTCTGAACTCCGCCATGCCGTCTCCCAGTCGGCACCAATGGCCATGGCTCCCACGACCGGCCGCAGGGTGCGGCCGTACTCGGGTGCGGCCGCGGCGGCCACCAGTTCCAGGGCTCGTCCGATACCCGCACCCGCATGGAGCATGGCGGCAATCAGCTCGAGCATCATGGCGATATCCCGCAGTCCCGGGGATTGCCCTGCCCGATCTTGGGAGTCATCGTCCCCATCCGCAATGCCGTCTCCCGCCGCCCCGCTGGCCTGGCGGAGGAGCCCTGATCTCCCGTGAGCGGTTCGACTGAAAGCGAGGCCTGCGGCGGCAGCTAGTGCCAGGAAGATAAGGGCAGCAGCCAGAACCGATCCGCTCATTGCGCAAGTCCGGCCATGCAGTGGCGGCCCGGCTGGCGGGTCACCATGACGCAGCCTCGCCCGCCGCTGTCCGGACAAGCCTCGCGGACCAAATGCGGCCAGCAACGGTCAGTCCGATGCCCGCGACCAGCGCAGCCATACCGAAACGGCGTGCCCAGCAACATCGCGAGCGGGTCCACGCCTAGGCAGACACCGAGACCCAGTCCCAGCAGAGGGAGCCAGGTCAGCAGTGCCACCGTCGCCTTCGGTCCGGCGAGCGCCGTCTGCCGGGCTGCTTCAGCGTCGTCCTCAACCTCCAGCTGCGCCGCAAAGCGCGTCAGGACGTCAGCCAGCGGACAGCCGCTGGCGGCCGCTATGTCGAAGCAGGCTGCCAACTCAGCCCAGATCCGCGGCTCTCGGCCCCGGGCTCCGTGCCGTGCGGGCGAACTGGCTGACCGTATTGCGTCCGCCACCGGTGCTCCCCGCAGGGCCGCTCCCCGGGCGGCCGACAGTACGGCTGCCGATCCGGGGCTGAGCCGTGGTTGGCGGGCGTCGTCATCTGCAGACGCCCGCTCGACGTAGAGCTGCCACAGTTCCTCCCACAGGCGCGAAGGAGACCGGCCACCCTTGAGCAGGGCAGCCAGCTGCTGAACCACAACCGTTAGTGGCACGGTGGTCTCCTTCCGGCGGCCGCGGGCGAGGCCCAATGGGCCCCGCGTCTTTGCAGGCCTGCCGCCGCGGCGAACACGGCCGCCGGCTGCGCCGCCGGGGCCGAAGGCGCTGCGTGCCCGTCGGAGTGGTCCACGCGCGGGGCTCAGGATCAGCCATGCGGCAAGCGCCAGTACGCCAACAAAGACCGCGGTCATGCTGCTGCCCTGCGGGCTCCGCGTTTTTCAGTCGTCATCCCCGGACCGTCCTGTCCCGATGAGACTGCTTCAGCTCCCGGCAGCGACTGCTCCGGCCCGCCAGCCGCTGGCCCGACCACGAAGGCATTGGGTGCGGGATCGGAGTCGCCGACAGGGATGGAGCCGCGTACGTGGCAAGCACCTGAGGCGGCGCTGGCATCAGAGAGTGTGCCTGCCTCCAGGGCTAAGCCCGGGTCCAGCGCTAAACCCGGATCGAGGGCCAGGCGCTGGGCAAGTATCTCCCATGCCGGCCCGGGAACCGGCCTGCCGGCTGAAACGTCCAGGGCCACAGCGACGTCGAGGCCACCCGGCCGCTCGGCCAGGACGCCGATGCACGCGACATAACGTCCCTGCCTCGACCGGCCCACATGCACCACCACATCGAGGGCGCTGACGACCTGCAGCCGGACCGCATCCTGTCCAAGCCCGGCAAGGGCTCCGAGAGCGGTGAGCCGGGCCGGAACCGCACCCGCGCCGTTGGCGTGGATGGTGCCGCCGCCTCCGGTGTGGCCCGTGTTCATGGCCGTCAGGAGTTCGCGCACCTCGGCACCCCGGCACTCTCCCACAATGAGGCGGTCCGGCCGCATCCTCAGCGCCTGGCGAACGAGTTCCCCGAGGTCCACAGCGCCGCCTCCCTCCAGGTTGCCGTGCCGCGACTCCAGCGAGACCACGTGCGGGTGCACCGGGTTCAGTTCCGAAGCGTCCTCGATCAGGACCAGCCGCTCCGCCGGATGGCAGAGCCCCAGCAGGGTGGACAGGAGGGTCGTCTTTCCGGAGCCGGTGGCCCCGCTGACCAGGAAGCTCAGCCGCTGCTCCACCATGCGTTCCAGCACGCATTGCACCATCGGCCCAAACATGCCACCGTCCCGGAGCTCGTCCATGGTGAAGACCTGTTCCCGCCGGATCCTGATGCTGAGCAGCGTGCCAGCCGCCGAGATTGGTGGCAGGACAGCATGAACCCGGTAGCCGCCCTCGAGCCGCACATCCACGCACGGCGATCCGTCGTCCAGCCGCCTGCCACCCGATGCCACCAGCCTGGCGGCAAGGGCCCTGAGCTGGGCTTCCCCTGCGAAGCTCACGGATGTCCGCTCGATGCCGCGGCCCCTGTCCAGCCAGACGGAGTCCGGGGCGTTCACGAAGATGTCCGTGACCGACGGGTCCCGGACCAGGTGCTGCAGCGGCCCGAGGCCATTGAGCTCAGCGCTGATGCGCTCAGCGGCGGCGAGGGAGCCGGCTGTGCCCAGCAGCTTCCCGGTGGCCTGCACCGCGGCCGCCACCCGCGACGGGGTCACCGGCCCGGCATCAGCCATGACCGACTCGCGGACGGTCTCAAGAAGCCCCGTGTCCAGGACCCGGGCCGCATGCCGCCGCCCGGCAGTCTCCGCGAGCGCGCCGCGGGAAGCCGATGCACCAGGAAAACCGGGGGCGGCGCGGCCGGCGGCATCGGCCGAGGGCACTCCCAGATGAGCGCTCACCGGAGGTCCTCGGCCTGCAGGTCGCCGGCGAGGAAGCCCAGCACCGACGAGGCGAAACGCCGGACAGTCTTACGCCTGCCCTGGTCGAGCAGGCGTCCCAGTTCAGTGGCCGAGGCCGTTCCCCGCACCTCCGGCATCACTCCGTGCAGCGGGAGCCCGACGGATTCGGCGACCAGCGCGGCATCAAGAGCAACCCCGGCCTTTCCCCTGATAACCAGGGCCGATTCGACCGGGGGGAGCTCCTGCAGCAGCCGTGCGGCGGCGACTGCTGCCTTCAGCTGGGCCGGTACGACAACGAGGAGGCGGTCGCAATCCCAGGCGAACGTGCGCAGCGGCTCGGCGTTGCGGCCGATATCGACAATCACCACCTCGTAGCCCCGCCGCGCGGCGTCCAGGACGTTTCCCACGGTGACCGGGTCCACGAGCGGCGGCCGTTCCCTGCTTCCGGGCCAGGACAGAAATGAGAACCCTCCGGCCATAGGTAAGGCGTCCGCGAGCTGCTGCGGATCAATGCTGCCACTGGCATCGGCCAGGTCCGGCCAGCGGAGACCCGGGGACTCCTCCGCGGCCAGGGCCAGTTCGAGTCCGCCGCCCCAGGGATCGGCGTCGACGAGCAGGACCCGGGCGCCGAGTTCAGCTGCGGCCTGAGCGATCCACGCCGCCGCGGTGGTGGCACCTGCCCCTCCGCAGCCCCCGGTGATGCCGAGCACCAGGCCTCCGGCCTCCGGTGAACGTGACCGGCTGAGGTACTCGGCCAGCCAGGCGGCGGCGTCGGGAAGAACGGCGACACGCTGCGCACCCAACGCAGCGCCCAGATGCCAGAGAGTATCCCCTTCCCCGCTCAGCCCGACGAGGACGGCAGGGGCACGGCGCCGGGGCGGCAATTCACGGACATCGCTGCCTACCAGGACGTCGGCGGCGGAATCCCAGAACGGCGCGGCCTCAGCCACGTCGTCCACCACCCGGAGCCGCCCTCCGGCGGCTGCGACAATCCGTTCCACTTCACCCCTCAGGAACTCAAATCCCGTGACGAGCAGGACGTCACCACCGTCAGCGGGGAGCCAGGTTCCGGGTTCAGAGCCGGCCAGTGACTTCATCTGCGCCGGCCTGGGCTGGGACCCTGGCCGCCGGACGCTCCGAGGCGCCGGTGAGGGTTCATCCGGGAAACCGCCCGCCGGCCCTGCCCAAGAACCGTCGGCACCAGGCGCTGCAGCACCGGGCGGCCTGGCTTCCGGCAGCGCAGCACCCGGGGGCGCAGCGTCCGGCAGCACGGTGTCCGAGTCTGATGGGAGTCGCCGGTTCCGGGCATGGTGCCTACTCATGCAGCAACTGTGCCCAAAGGACCGGCTGCCCGTTAGAGGCGAATGAGCCTATGTGGAAAACAGACCGTCACCATGGGAGCCGAAGAAAGCGGACAACCCAGTGGTGCACGAGACGCTGTGCGCGACGGCAAACAGCGTGACGGCAAGGCAGAATTAGACACATGTATCTGTTGCTCGCCGCCCACCCCGACGGCGCAGCCATCCAGGAACTCACGGCGGAGGGCCCCCCCCACCCCGCCAATCCGGAACCACGGATAGTCAGTCTCACCCCGCAGGGAGCACGCCCGCCCGCACCCCAAAGGGCACACGGCAGCGGCACCGGATTGGCCGCCGTCGTCGGCGAGCTCGAGAAGCGCCGCCCGCGCTGGATCTGGCACCGCACCCAGGACTGGTACCCGTCGCTGCTGGCGGCGGGCGTCGATGTGGAACGCTGCTACGACCTCTCGCTGTGCGGCGCCATTCTGGCCCATTCCGAGTTCACGGCCCACACCGCGTACGCCAAAAACGCCGAGAAACTTACCCAGGACGATGAGCTGCAGCCGCCCCGGCTGCTCCAGCCGCCCCCTCCGCCCGCGGACCAGGACGCACTCTTCGACGACCCGGGCACGGCAAACCAACCGCGGCAGACCCTGGCCGAGCTGCGCGCCGAATATGCGGCCCAGCAGGAGGCCCTCGCAGCCGCCGCAGGAGCAGACGCCGCAGGTGACGGCAACCGGCGGCAGCGGCTCCAGCTCCTCCTCGCCGCCGAGTCGGCCAGCGCCCTGGTCGCGGCCGAGATGCAGCACGCCGGCGTGCCGTGGCGGGAGGAACTGCACGAGCACATCCTGGCCGAGCACCTGGGGCCGCGGCCGCCGCTTGGCCACCGCCCCGCCAAACTCGAGGCCCTGAACACCGAACTCCGGGGCCTGCTGAACGCGCCATCGCTGAATCCGGATTCGCCGCAGGAACTGATGCGCGCCCTGCACCGCAACGGCATCGAGGTGAAGTCCACCCGGCAATGGGAGCTGAAGGGATCCAGCCATCCGGCCATCTCGCCCCTGCTGGCCTACAAGAAACTGTCACGGCTGCACACCGCCAACGGCTGGGCGTGGCTGGACGCCTGGGTCCGGGACGGAAGGTTCCGACCCGAATACGTGGTGGGCGGAGTGGTGTCGGGCCGCTGGGCGTCACGCGGCGGCGGGGCACTGCAGATCCCCCGCCAGGTCCGCGGCGCCGTGCACGCAGACCCAGGGCACAAGCTCATTGTTGCCGACGCGTCCCAGCTGGAGCCCCGTGTCCTCGCCGCGCTCGCGCAGGATTCGTCCATGGCCGAGGCCGCCCGGGACCAGGATCTCTACGCGGGAATCGCCGCCAAAGGGTTCGGAGGCGACCGGGCCAAGGCGAAGATGGCCCTCCTCGGTGCGATGTACGGCGCCACCTCCGGGGAGGCAGGCCGCCTGATGCCGCAGCTGGCCAAAACCTATCCGCGCGCGGTGGGCTTCGTCGAGCGGGCAGCCCGGGACGGCGAAGCCGGCAGGACGGTCACCTCGCGTCTGGGGCGCAGCAGCCCGCCGCCGTCGGAACGGTGGTTCCTCAGCCAGCGCTCCACCTCGGCGGAGGAACAGCGCCGCGCGGACTCAATCGCTAGGTCCCGGGGACGTTTCACGCGCAACTTTGTGGTTCAGGGGTCCGCCGCGGATTGGGCCGCCTGTTGGCTGGCGGAATTACGACGCCGGCTGCGCACCATGCGTGCGGACGGTTCAGTCACCGGGGAACTCGTGTTTTTCCTGCACGACGAGGTGATGGTCCACGCCCCCGACTCCGCCGTCGACAGCTGCATCCGCGCCATCGAGGACGCCGCCAACGCCGCCAAGGAGCTGCTGTTTGGCCCCATTCCGGTCGAATTCCCGGTGAGCGTCGCCGTCGTCGATTCTTACGACAACGCAAAGTAACCTGCGCCTCAAATCAGGAGAATCGGCCGGACCGAAACGGGGCACTTTGACGCGTGACGCGCGGCCGCCGTCGTAATTCACGGCGGCCGGACCACCAGAGTGCCCCTCGACGGCGTCGCTCGGGCCAGCCAGGCTTGCTTGGCGGCAGGAGAGTAGCCCCTCCCCACGCGAAACAAAAGTCACATCCGCCACAGAAGGAACATACGGTTGTACTGAGTAATGTACCGGTGAGTAGTTCGCTTCGTGTGGCGTGGGCCACTAAGCTCTATGGTGGCTGGGCAGTGGCAATAAGTTGGCCCGGCACGTGCGACGAAGCATCAGCAGGGGGTTTCCACGCCAATGGCGGGCAAGTTTGAAGTTCACCAGGACAGCGATCAGTCTTACAAATTCCGTCTCATCGATGGGGACGGAAACATCGTGGCAGAGTCGCCGCGGTTCAAGAGCGTTTCGGGAGTAGTGGCTGGCATCAACGCATTGCGCGAAAACGCCGCCACCGGCCTGGTGGTGGATCTGCGGAAATCGCAGCACTAAACCAGCAGTACGCCTACAGATCCAGCGGGTGAAGCCTGGTCCTGTCCCAGGGAACGGCCCAGCCGAGCTGGTCGAACAGTTCGTTCAGGATCATGCCCGTGAAACCCCAGACCACCAGGCTGTTCACATTGAACGCCGGACTCTGGAACGTCTGGTTCATGCGCGTCACGGCAGCCATGGTGCGGTTCTCGGGGTCCAGGAGGTCGCGGACCGGCACCCGGAATACCTGGGCGGACTCGCCGTAGTCCACCACCCGAACCGGCGACGGCGCGGCCCACCAGGCCAGGACCGGGGTCACCAAGAAGTTTCCGCGCGGGAGGGCCAGTTCCGGCAGGGCACCCAGTACTTCGACGCCTGACGGGTCCACCCCGGTTTCCTCCTCGGCTTCCCGAAGCGCGGCCTCCACCGGGGTCTCCCCCACGTGGATGCCGCCGCCGGGAAAGGCCACCTGCCCGGGATGGTCATCGAGGGTGTGGGCGCGTTCCAAGAGCAGGACGTCCAAGTCGGCAGCCACGAGCGGCTTGCCGGAGGCTGCAGGCACCTCGTCCAGGGCGCCGAAAAGGATCAGGACGGCCGCCTTGCGGGCAACGGACTCGTCAACGGTCAGCCTGCGCCAGTAGGGATTCCGGGCAGGACCGGTACCCGCCCTGATGGAATCGACGAGGTCCACCAGGTCCTGGCGCGCTGTCATGAAGGCCTCCGCTGCGATTCCATCCGGATCTCGGCGGCGCGGTGCGTCTCGGCCAGCAGCCGCGCCAGCAGTTCCTCGCTTCCGGGCGCGAGTTCGTACTTCAGCAGTTTCGCGGCCTTGGCGGGATTCGTCTCGCCCGAGCCAAAGCTGGGGCACCAGTTGGCCACGGCACAGGCCCCGCAGGCCGGCTTGCGGGAATGGCACACCCGCCTGCCGTGAAAGACCACCCGGTGGGACAGCATGGTCCAGTCCCGGGGCTCAAACAGTTCCGCCACGTCGGACTCGATCCGGACCGGGTCGTCCGATTCCGTCCAGCCGAAGCGCCGCGCCAGTCGCCCAAAGTGCGTGTCCACCGTGATTCCGGGGATGCCGAACGCGTTGCCCAGCACCACGTTCGCCGTTTTCCTTCCGACGCCCGGCAGCGTCACCAGGTCTTCCAGCCGCCCGGGCACCACGCCGTCGAACTCGTCCACCACGCGGTTGGCCAGCGCGAGCAGGTTCCTCGTCTTGGCGCGGAAAAACCCGGTCGGCTTGATGATCGCTTCCAGCTCCGCTGTGTCCGCTTCCGCCATGGCGCGCGCGTCCGGATAGCGGGAGAACAGCAGCGGCGTGATCAGGTTGACGGTCACGTCCGTGGTCTGCGCGGAGAGCACCGTGGCCACGAGGAGCTCGAAGGGGTTCCGGAAGTCGAGCTCGGCGTGGGCGTACGGGTACTGCTCGGCGAGGGCCCGGTTGATCCTGCGCGCCCGGCGCTTCAGGGCCAGGGGCGACTCCCCCGAGCGGGCCCGAGGGCTGGCCGCGGGGCCGCTTTCGGCGGGGAGGGTATCCGCGGGGGCCTCGCCGGAGACGCCCGCGGGAGCCCCGGCGGGCATGTCAGCGGGGGCCACCCCGGAGACGCCCGCGGGAGCGTCCCCGGAAGCGGATGCCGCCGGGGCCGGCGTGCCGCGCCGGCGCGAAGCGGAGTCGGCCACGGCGGCCCGCTAGCCGCGCTCGATGTTGCTGAGGTCGCGCAGGACGCCCACCCGGCCGTCCGTGTGCTGGACCAAGAATTCGTCCCCGCGGTCCTCCAGTGCCAGAACCCAACCGCCTGGCTCGATGCCGAACAGCGGTGCGCCGGTGCGCTCATCCACGGCCGTGCGGTGCTGGGCGACAGCGAACCAGAAGGCCTCGTGGACCTGCTCGTGTTCGGACTGCTCCGGCCGGCTTGCCGGGTCGACGGTGGCACCGATCGGTTCCTGCGACCGCACCTGCTGCTGCACATCCACCCTCGGGTGGACGGCGGTGGCAGGCGTGGCCGAGGCAGCCCGCGCCGCCTCTTCCGCAGCTTCACGCGCGGCAGCTTCGGACTTGCCTTCTGCGACGGGGGCTTCCGCTGCGGCCACCTCGGTGGCAGCCGCTTCCGCTGCCGGCGCTTCGGCAGCCGCCGGGGCGGCCGTGGCTCCGTCAAGCTGGGTCTGCTCGGCTTCCGCGGTCCGCTGCGCGGCCGCGTCGGCTTTTGCGGAGGGCACTGCATTAGTCTGCGCAGCGCTCGTATGTGCCGCGGCCGCCTGTGACGCACCTACCTGCGCGGCGGCGTCACCGGCCTGCGCGGAGGGAACGACGGCGGCCTGTCCCGTTTCCGGCGACGCTGCGGCACTGCTCGCCGCGTTAGCTGCGGGCCACATCCCGGTGGCCGGCGCTACGCCGGCGGTCCCGGCTATGTCAGCTGTGGCACCGGGAATTACGGCACCGGCGGTGCCGGCCTGGGCCGCACCCTGCCCCGTCTGGCCGACCGCCGTCGCACCGTGGGAAACATGCCCGGAGGAAACCGGACCAGAGGAAACAGGGCCGCGGGCTTCAAGACCCGCAGGGACCGCGACGCCTGCGGCAGCACCCGCCCCAGCGCCCGGCTTGGCACCGGATGCGGCCTGGGCAGCCTTCGGTTCCTTGGGCGCTTTGGGCTTGCGCACGGGAACGGCTGAGTCACGCGCCATGACGTGGGCCGGGACGTCGGGGCGGCCCAGGAAGTCGCCGGCGAAGAACGGGATGAACCGGGCCAGCACTGTGGCGGCCAGCAGCACGAGGGAGCCGATCAGGCCCACGAGCAGGCTGGGCGTGTAGGCGCCGGCAACGGACAGGAAGAAGAAGGCCACGGCGAACGAGGCCACCACGGAACCGAACTGGTCCACCGAGAGGGAGCCGATGCGGACCTTCGTGTCGGGGGCGAGCCGGCGGGCCACAAACAACGCCGAAACAATGAGGGGCAGCACCACGCCGAGCCCCAGGAAGAACAGGCTTCCGAGGTTCCACAGGTTGTACCGCACAGCGAACATCGGAATCAGGGATGCGACAAAGAGGACAAGGGTGGCCGCGAAGACGGTCAGGTCCCGGACGGTGAAGGGTCCGGCAACGGCCTCATTCCGCACGCCCTGCTGCTTCATGAAGTTCGGCGCCGCATTGTGTGCTTCCGGCCGCCCGGACGGTCCCGCCCCAAGCGGCGCCTGGCCCTGGCCCGGCTGGGCTGGGTCCTGCCGGGCCGGGCCCGGCTGGCCCTGGCTTTGCTGATTCATTCTGTTCTCCTTAGCGTGGCGGCGCCCGGACGGGTGTCCGCTGCGTGGTTCCGCCCTACGGCCGGAGCCTGACCACAAGCGGTCTGGCTGCCTCCGGCCCCTGTCACGAGTCCATCTCAGCCTAGCCAAGTGGAGGGTGCTTCACTAGCTGACTGGCCGCGGTGCGGCGCGCTCACAGAAGCGGCACAGGCCTCCCACAGAACCATTCACCGCTAAATGGGCGCCGCTCACGGCTCCTTAAGTGACGCGGCCCACGCGCAGATGCCTGACGCGCTAGTCTGGTCTCGGAACAGCTCTTTGCGGTTTATCCGTGACGGGCCGTTGCCCGACGCCGCGCAGCGGCGGGGCAGTGGCCGGGACCGGCGCACCGCGCAGGAAAGATCGATGAATGATGAGGTTCACCATGTCCCAGGACACCCCCGGCTCGACGGCCACCGCTGCCACCACCAGCCAGCAGGGCGATGCTCTTGAAAACCTGCTGCATGAGAACCGCAAGTTTGCCCCTTCCGAGGAGTTCGCCGCCAACGCCGTGGTGGGCGCCGACGTCTACGCAGAAGCAGCAGCCGACCGGCCCGCGTTCTGGGCCAAGCAGGCCCGGGAACTCCTGACCTGGAACAAGGACTTCACCGAGCCCCTCGACTGGTCGAACCCGCCGTTCGCCAAGTGGTTCGTCGGCGGCGAGGTCAACGCCGCGTACAACGCCCTGGACCGGCACGTGGAAAACGGCCTCGGCGACCGGGTCGCCATCTACTTTGAGGGCGAGCCGGGCGACTCCCGCTCCTACACCTACGCCGAACTCACCGCGGAAGTGAAGAAGGCCGCCAACGCGTTCGAGTCCCTCGGCGTGGCCAAGGGCGACCGGGTTGCCGTCTACCTGCCGATGATTCCCGAGGCCGTCATCACCCTGCTCGCCTGCGCCCGGATCGGCGCGGTGCACTCGGTAGTGTTCGGCGGGTTCTCCGCCGACGCGCTCCGGTCCCGGATCGAGGACGCCGAGGCCAAGCTTGTGGTCACCGCGGACGGCACCTACCGGCGCGGCAAGCCCAGCGCCCTGAAAACCGCCGTCGACGCCGCCCTCGCACAGGAGGGCCACACCGTGCAGAACGTCGTGGTGGTCAAACGCAACGGCCAGGAGGTGGACTGGCACGAGGGCCGGGACCACTGGTGGGAGGACACCGTCGGGGCAGCCTCGGCCGAGCACACCGCCGTCGGGCACGACTCCGAGCACCCGCTGTTCATCCTTTACACCTCCGGCACCACCGGAAAGCCCAAAGGCATCCTGCACACCACCGGCGGCTACCTGACCCAGACCGCCTACACCCACAAGGCCGTCTTCGACCTGCACCCCGAAACGGACGTGTACTGGTGCACGGCCGACGTCGGATGGGTCACCGGCCACTCCTACGTCGCCTACGCGCCGCTCATCAACGGCGCCACCCAGGTCATGTACGAGGGAACCCCGGACTCCCCGCACCAGGGCCGCTGGTGGGAGATCGTGGAGAAGTACAAGGTCTCCATCCTTTACACCGCCCCCACCGCGATCCGCACCTTCATGAAGTGGGGCCGGGACATCCCGGACAAGTACGACCTCTCCTCCATCCGGGTCCTGGGCTCCGTGGGCGAACCCATCAACCCCGAGGCGTGGATGTGGTACCGGGACGTCATCGGCGGAAACGGCGGCAAGCAAAACCCCGCCCCTATCGTGGACACCTGGTGGCAGACCGAAACCGGCGCCCAGATGATCGCCCCGCTGCCCGGCGTCACCGAAACCAAGCCCGGCTCCGCGCAGGTTCCGCTGCCCGGCATCGCCGTGGACGTCGTGGACGAGAACGGCGCCTCGGTCCCGGACGGGCACGGCGGCTTCCTCGTGATCCGCGAACCCTGGCCGGCCATGCTCCGCGGCATCTGGGGCGACCCGGAACGGTTCAAGGACACCTACTGGTCCCGCTTCGAGACCATGTACTTCGCCGGCGACGGCGCCAAGAAGGACGAGGACGGCGACATCTGGCTCCTGGGCCGCGTCGACGACGTCATGAACGTCTCCGGGCACCGCCTCTCCACCACCG
The DNA here is from genome assembly GCF_044054585.1 of Arthrobacter sp. UC242_113. NCBI lineage: Bacteria > Bacillati > Actinomycetota > Actinomycetes > Micrococcales > Micrococcaceae > Arthrobacter > Arthrobacter sp. UC242_113. Next base: position 2,957,154 of record NZ_CP171968.1, read on the forward strand.
AAATCGAATCCGCCCTGGTGTCCCACCCGGCAGTGGCGGAGGCCGCCGTCGTGGGCGCCACCGACGAAACCACCGGCCAGGCCGTCGTCGCGTTCGTCATCCTCCGCGGCGATGCCGTGGACTCCGGGGACGAGATCGTCCAGGACCTCCGCAACCACGTGGGCAAGGAAATCGGCCCGATCGCCAAGCCCAAGACCATCCTCGTGGTCCCCGAACTGCCCAAGACCCGCTCCGGCAAGATCATGCGCCGCCTCCTCAAGGACGTCGCTGAAGGCCGCGACGTCGGAGACGCCACCACCCTTGCCGACAACACCGTCATGCAGCAGATCGCGGCGTCCCTGAAGAAGTAGCGGAGCCATAGGAGGGCCCGCCCGGAGCGCAGTTCAGCGCCGGGCGGGCCCTCCTTTTTGCTTAGCCGAGGAGCTCCGGCCGCCGGAACCCCGCGTGTTATCTATCGATCTTTCCTGTTCCCTTTTGCGAGGTTATAGTCAGTGATATGTGACAGATGTCACAGAGCGCCATCCTGGGAGAGATCATGGCAGCACATCCGGAAACGTCCTTCACAGCCGGGCCGGCCCGGCGGACATTCCTCAAGACTGTTGGCGTGAGTGCCGCCGGCCTGGCGGGCGTGCCGCTGTTGGCGGCGTGCACCGGTGGCAGCGGCCCGTCCGCCGGAGGCTCGGAATCCTCCGGCCTGTCGTTCGGTTCAGGTTCCTCCGACGAAGTTCCCAAGAAGGCGTACGAGGCAGTCACCGATGCTTTCACCCAAAAGACGGGCAAGACGGTCCGGACCAACGTGGTGCCGCACAACGACTTCCAGAACAAGATCAACTCGTACCTGCAGGGCTCGCCGGACGACGCCTTTACCTGGTTCGCGGGCTACAGGATGCAGTTCTATGCCAGCAAGGGGCTTCTGGCACCCGTTGATGACGTCTGGGCCAAGATCGGGGGCAACTTCTCGGACGCCCTGAAGAAGGCGTCCACCGGCCCGGACGGGAAAATGTACTTCGTCCCCAACTACAACTATCCGTGGGGTTTCTTCTACCGGAAGAGCGTGTGGGCCGACAAGGGTTACGAGGTGCCGGAAACCTTCGATGCCCTGAAAACCCTGGCGGCCAAGATGAAGGCTGACGGCATCATCCCGATCGGTTTTGCGGACAAGGACGGCTGGCCCGCCATGGGCACGTTCGACTACATCAATATGCGTCTCAACGGTTACCAGTTCCACGTGGACCTGTGCGCCCACAAGGAGTCCTGGGACCAAAAGAAGGTGACAGACGTCTTCGACACCTGGTCCGCGTTGCTGCCCTTCCAGGATCCTGCGGCACTCGGCCAGACATGGCAGGACGCGGCGAGGGCGCTGGCTGCCAAGAAGACAGGCATGTACCTGCTCGGCTCGTTCGTCACGCAGCAGTTCACCGATCCGGCGGTCTTGAAGGACATCGATTTCTTCGCGTTTCCGGAGATCGCTACCGAGGGCCGGGATGCGGTGGAGGCACCCATCGACGGGCTGCTGCTGTCCACCAAAGGCGGCGGGAACGCGGCCGCGCACCAGTTCCTGGAATTTATCGGCACCCCCGAGGGCCAGGACGCCTACGCCTCGGTGGACGCCTCCAACATTGTCACGGCCAAGGGTGCGGACACCTCCAAGTTCACGCCGCTGAACAAGAAATGCGCGGACACCATCGCGCAGGCGAAGTCGATCAGCCAGTTCTTCGACCGGGACGCCCTGCCCGCCATGGCCAACAACGTCATGATCCCGGCCCTGCAGACCTTCCTCAAGAACGGCAAGATGGACGTCAAGAACCTTGAGGCGCAGGCCAAGACACTGTACGCGGCCCAGTAGCAGGCCGGGGACGCCCATGAGCACTACAGCAAGAGACCTGGTTCCGCCGGAGTCCCGGGCTCCGTCCGGGGCACCGGCGAAGCGGGTCCGCAGCGGCAAGGTCCGCCGGCTCTCCAAACGGGACAAGGCGGTCCTGTCCCTCATGGTGGGCCTGCCCACCCTGATCCAATTGGTTTTCATCTGGCTGCCCACGGTGATGTCCGTCGGGCTGAGCTTCACGCGCTGGAACGGACTGGCCCTGAACGACATCAGGCCTGCCGGAGCCGACAATTATCAGTACATCTCGCAGGACTACCCGCCGTTCTGGCCCGCCATCCAGCACAACATGCTGTGGCTGGCGTTCCTGGCCCTTGTGGCCACCCCGCTGGGCCTGCTGCTGGCAGTGCTGCTGGACCAGCAGATCCGCGGCAGCAGGATCTACCAGAGCATTTTCTTCACGCCGGTGATGCTGTCACTGGCACTGATCGGCATCATCTGGCAGCTGTTCTACCAGCGTGACAACGGCCTGCTGAACTTCCTGCTCGGAACCTCGGGGACGCCGCAGGCCGTTGACTGGTTCGGGGATTCCTCGATAAACATCTGGGCAGCCATGATCGCCGCCACGTGGCGGCACGCGGGCTATGTCATGCTGCTCTACCTGGCGGGCCTCAAGGGCGTGGATCCCAGCCTGAAGGAAGCCGCCGCCATCGACGGCGCCAACGCGGCGCAGACGTTCTTCCGCGTGGTCTTTCCTGCCATGCGGCCCATTAACATCGTCATCGTCGTCATCACCATCATCGAGTCGCTGCGGGCGTTCGACGTCGTCTACGTCATCAACCGCGGCACCAACGGCCTGGAGCTCCTCAGCGCCCTGGTGATCCAGAACCTCGTGGGCGAGGGCCAGGTGATCGGCGTCGGATCCGCCCTTGCCGTGGTCCTGCTGGTCATCTCCCTCGTGCCCATCGTGTTCTACCTCAGCCGCACCTTCGGCAGGGAGAAAAGGTCATGAGCGCCGCCGTCTCCCCCGGCGGGGCCATGACCGGGACAACCGGACGCTCCGGCAGCAAGCCGAAGCGGCATTACGGCACGCATATCTTCCTGACAGCCATGGCCGTCATGTGGCTGATTCCCCTGGTCTGGGCCGTCTTCACCGCCCTGCGGCCGATTGCCTCCACCAATGAGCACGGCTACTTCAGCCTGGCCGGCAACTTCAACTTCGACAACTTCATCCAGGCCTGGTCCCAGGGCGGCTTTGCCAAATACCTCTGGAACTCGGTGATCATCTGCGTCCCGGCGGTACTGCTGGTGCTCTTTTTCGCGTCCATGATGGCGTTCGCCGTCAGCCGGGTCAGCTGGAAGTTCAACGTCACGCTGCTCATCATGTTCACGGCGGGAAACCTGCTGCCGCCCCAGGTGCTGGCGGCGCCGCTGTTCGAGATGGCCAAGCACTTCCAGGTGCCGTACTCCTTCAGCGATTCGGGCAACATGCTGAACACGTACATCATCGTCATCGCCGTGAACATGGCGTTCCAGATGGGATTCTGCACCTTCGTGCTGTCCAACTACATGAAGGCGCTCTCCGCGGACCTGACCGAGGCCGCACTCGTGGACGGTGCCGGGATCTGGCGCCAGTACCGGGAGATCATCATGCCGCTGTGCCGGCCGGCTTTCGCCGCCCTGGCAACCCTGGAAGTCATCTTCATCTACAACGATTTCTTCTGGCCCCTGCTGTTCATCCAGAGCGGTGACCGGCTGCCCGTCACCACCGCGATCAACAACCTCCAGGGCGAGTTCCTGAACAACTACAACCTGCTGGCGGCCGGCGCCGTCATCACGGTCATCCCCACCCTGATCGTTTACCTGCTCCTGCAGCGGCAGTTTGTTGCGGGCCTGACTCTTGGTTCCAGCAAGGGCTAGGCGATGATGGGCAGTACCAGGTTCACCCACTGAAAGGATCCCGATGCTTCCCGCGGCCCGCCACCAGTCCATAGTGGACGCCGTCCGGCGCGAGCGGGTGGTCCGCGTCTCGGACCTGGCCCAGCAGCTGGGCGTGTCCCTGATGACGGTGCGCCGCGACATCGAGATGCTGGAGGAGAGCGGCCAGGTGGAACGGATCCACGGCGGCGCCAAGCTGCCAGGGGATGCCAGCACGCACGAGCCCGGGTTCGAGCTGAAGTCCACCCAGCTGACCGCTCAAAAACGCGCCATCGCCCTGGAGGCCGCAGCACTTGTCCACGAGGGCATGGCGGTGGCCCTGAGCGCGGGCACCACCACCTGGGCGCTGGCCAAGGAACTCGCCAACGGCCCCCGGATCACCGCGGTGACCAATTCGGTGAAGATCGCCGACCTCTTCCACCATGCCTCCGCGGCGGGTTCCGGGCGGCACGCCTCCACGGTGATCCTCATCGGCGGCGAGCGCACGCCGTCGGACGCCCTGGTGGGTCCAATCGCGACGGCGGCGCTCAGCCAGCTCCATCTGGACCTGCTGTTCCTCGGGGTGCACGGCATGGACGCGGATGCCGGCTACACCACGCCGAACCTGCTGGAGGCGGAAACCAACCGCGCATTCATCGCCGCGTCCCGCAAGGTGGTGGTCCTGGCGGACCACACCAAGTGGGGCACGCAGGGAATCAGCACCATCGCCAAGCTCGAGGAAGCCGACGAGGTGATCTGCGATTCCGGCCTGTCCCCCGATGCCCAGCGGATCCTCCGGGACCGGGTGGGCCGGCTGAGACTGGTTTAGCCGCCAGCAGGTCTTACGGGCAGCCGCAGGACTGCCGGACCAGGAGCTTCGTCGGGAAAACGCGGTGCTGGGCTGGCGCGCCCCGGTCCGCCCCAACCAGTGCCCGGACGGCGGCTTCGGCCATGTCGCGCACGGGCTGCTCCACTGTGGTCAGCGTCGGCCAGGAGTATTCGGCGTCCTCCGAACCGTCGAAGGAGACCAGTGCGATGTCCCCCGGGACGGACAGGCCGGCCTCGTGGAGCACACGGAGGATGCCGATGGCCTGCATGTCAGAGCTGGCGAAGATGGCAGTGGGCCGGTGCCCCGATGCCAGAAGCCGCTGCCCTGCCGCGTAGCCGCCAACACGGGTGAAGGCGCTGCGGGCAATGGGGCCTTCCGGCAACCCGGCATCCCGGAGCGCCTGGACCCAGCCCTCTTCGCGGGCGTCCGCTTCGTTGCCGGTGGTGGTGCCCATGGCCAAACCAATGTTGGTGTGGCCATGGCTGATCAAATGCTCGACGGCGGTGCGGGCTCCCTTGGCAAGGTCCACGCCCACCGTCGTGACGCCGGCGGGGCTCCCGCTGTGGCTCAGGAGCACGGACGGGATCTCCGCGGCCTCCAGGTCGGCCAGCTCAGGTTCGAACAGGACGCTGGCCAGTACCACGCCGTCCACCTGTCGGGCTGCGAGGTTCCGGATGTTCCGGCGCTCCTTGGCCAGGTTGCCGTCCGAATTCGTCAGCACCAGGGCGTACCCGAGCGCCCCCGCCGCGTCCTCCACGGCGTGGGCCAGCATCGAGAAGAACGGGTTGCTGTTGTCCGGAATGACCAAACCGATCGTCTCGCTGGACCCCAGTTTCAGGGCCCGGGCAGCGGCGTTGGGGCGGTAGCCCAGCTGCCGGATGGCTTCCTGGACCTTCGCCTCGGTGGCAGGTGCCACCTTCTTCGGCCCGCCGTTCACCACGTAGCTGACGACGGCGGTGCTCACCCCGGCGTACCGGGCAACATCCTTGCGGGTCACCTGGGTCCGCGGGGCGGGCGCTGCCGGAATGGTCATAGTGTCCATGCTAGCTAAAGCACGTCCTGAAGCGCGGCCGGAGCGTCGCCGAAGTCGCGGATGGGCAGCCGTTCGCCGTTCCGCCGCGCGGACTCGTGGGCCACGATGCCGGGCAGGGTGAACCGCGCGGCCGCCCATGCATTGACCGGCGGCAGGGACCCCGTGTTTACGGCCGTGACAAAGTCGTCCACCAGGAACTGGTGGCTGCCTTCATGGCCGTTGGGGGCACCGCGGAACTCCTCCGGCAGCCTGCCGCTGTCATGCACCGGCGCCAGCCCGGACACAAAGGCGTCCCGCAGTTCGGGTGCCACGTTGGCGAGCGACGGATCGTCCAGGGGCACGCTGGGCCGGGACTCCACCTGCTCGGAGATGTCGTGGACGTTGACCTTGTCCTGCCAGACCGTCACCTTGGCCAGCTGCTCAAAGCTGGCCTCAGTGCCGAAGAACCGGAAACGGGACTCACGGATGTGCGAGGGGTAGCCCACCCGGCGCATCTCGTTGGTCCGCATGGCACCGCCGTCGTTCAGTTCAAAAAGGGCAGTGGCGTTGGAGAAGTCGTTCCCGAACATGCTGATGTCCTTGTCGAACACCCCGTCCTGGCGGTCGTCCTTCACGCCGACGCAGCTGACGCTCACCGCATGCGCCGGCAGGGCGCCGAGAACGCCGCCGATCGCGTGGGTGGGGTACAGCATGGGCGGGTAGCTGGCAGTCTCCTTCCAGCGCTCCCCGCCGCTGTACTGGTAGGCGTCGTAGAAGCCCAAGTCCATGTCGTGGACATAGTCGCCTTCGGAGTAAAACACCCTTCCGAACAGGCCGGCCGCGTGCTGCTGGCGCGCATAGACCGTGGCCGGGTTGTAGTAGCTGGTCTCGCCCATCATGTAGATGTTGCCGGTCTCGCGGACGGCGTCGATGATTTTCGCGATCTCGTCCTCGGTGACGGCCATGGGCACGGCCGAGTAGACATGCTTTCCGGCCAGGAGCGCGCGCTCCACCAGCGGTCCGTGGGTCCACCGCTGCGTGAAAATGGCGACGGCGTCGACGTCGGACGCCAGCAGCTCATCGAAGGTGCCAATGGACCCGGCAAGGCCATACTGAGCGACCGCCTCGGCCGCGCGGTCTGCCCGCTCGTCCACGACGAAGACCTCACTGACCCCGGGGTGGAGGTTGAAGAGATGGGCGAACTGGCCACCGAACTGCCCCACCCCGACTACACCGATTGAAAACGTCATTGTTCCTGCCTTCCTAGGCCTAGTCGGCACCGCCTTGCGGTGCGCGCACATGTTTGGGCCAAAGTCTTGCATCCCAATCTACTCGAGTCAACACTTGCAACGTTAGAGAAACAGCCGCCAGCAGCCACGCCAAAATATTCCTTGCACTCCTCTATCTACTCGTGTAGATTTGTTGACGATTGTTAGTTCCATCACACACCCAGGAAGGGTCGATGATGACCACCCTTACTAAGAACCCTGCAGCCAGGAGCGATCAGCGTCCGGCGCGGTCCGGGAGGATCCGCCGAGGCGGCCTCCGGCGGTACGGCGACCTCAAGATCGCCCTCTTCTTTATCGCCCCGGCCCTGATCGGCTTCGTCCTCTTTTACGTGGTGCCCACCATCCGGGGGATCTACCTGAGCTTCACGGAGTACAACATCCTCGGCGACCCGGAATGGGTGGGCCTGGACAACTACACGGCGATCGCCAAGGATCCGCTCTTCTGGAATTCCCTGGCCGTCACAGGGCAGTACGTCCTCATGAATATCGTCCTCCAGACGGTCCTGGCACTCGGCCTGGCCCTCCTGATGGACAGGGTGGCCAAGTCCACCCTGGTCCGGGGCGCCCTGCTGCTGCCCTACCTGATGTCCAACGTGATCGCCGCACTGCTCTGGTTCTGGATGCTTGACTACCAGATCGGCATCGTGAACCAGTTCATCGAATGGGCAGGACTCCCCCGCGTCGCATTCTTCGGCAGCGAGGAATGGGCAATCCCCACCCAGGCCCTGATCAACACGTGGCGGCACATGGGCTACACCGCCCTGCTGATTTTCGCCGGCCTCCAGTCCATCCCGCAGCACCTCTACGAGGTGGCCAAGCTGGACGGCGCCTCACCGTTCCAGACCTTCCGCAAGATCACCATGCCGTTGCTTCGCCCGGTCCTGGTCCTGGTGCTCGTCGTCACCGTGATCGGTTCCTTCCAGGTCTTCGACACCGTGGCAGTGACCACGCAGGGCGGACCGGTCAACGCCACCCGCGTCATCCAGTACTACATTTACCAGCGCGCCTTCACCGAGTCGGATTTCGGCTACGGATCCGCCATCGCCGTCATCCTCTTCCTCATCCTCGCCCTCGTTGCCTTCATTCAGATGAAGTTCCTCAAGGGCAACGAGTCGGACCTGGACTAAGGAGTCCCGCATGACCACCACCACCAGCCGCGGGCCGCAGCCGGCCACAGCACGCCGCCCGGCAACCACCCGCCGTCGTCCTTTCAACGCCCGCCGCGCGGGGGCCTGGGCCCTGCTGGCTCTCGCCATCGCTGTCTCCGTGATCCCGTTCCTCTGGGTGTTCCGCACCGCGCTGTCCACCAACGGAGCGCTGGCCACCCAGTCGGCCAGCCTGCTTCCGGCGGACTTCACCGTTGGCGCCTTCATGCGCGTCTTCGGCCTGCAGGGCCCCGCCGACGCCGTCGCGGAGGGCGGTTCCGGGGCCGCCATCGACTTCTGGCTGTACCTGCGCAACTCGATCGTGTTCTCCTCCATCACCACCGCCGGGGCAGTGTTCTTCAGCGCAATGGCCGCCTACGCCTTTGCCCGGCTGCGCTGGAAGGGCCGGAACGCTGTGTTCAGCCTATTCCTGGGCACCATGCTGGTCCCGCCGATCTTCACCGCCCTGCCCAACTTCCTCCTGATCAAGAACCTGGACCTGCTCAACACCATGCTCGGGATGGTCCTCCCGTACGTCTTCATGACTCCGTTCGCCATCTTCTTCCTCCGGCAGTTCTTCCTGAACATGTCCCGGGAAGTTGAGGAGGCAGCCATGCTCGACGGCGCCAAGCACCTGCGCATCTTCTTCCAGATCGTTCTCCCCAACGCGGCAGCCCCCATCGCCACCCTTGCCCTCCTGACCTTTATCGGCCAGTGGAACGAGTACTTCTGGCCCCTGCTGGTCGGATCCCAGGACGAGGTACGCGTCCTTCAGGTGGGGCTCGGCGTCTTCAAATCGCAGTCCCCGCAGGGAGCACCGGACTGGTCCGGCCTCATGGCCGCCACCCTGGTCTCGGCGCTGCCTGTCCTGGTCCTCTTCGCCGCCTTCGGCAAGAAGATCGTCAACTCCATCGGATTCTCCGGAATCAAGTAAGCATTCCTCTCCCTGCTCCCTTCATCCCCATCCCGAACGGAAAGAAAACAATGAAGAAATCCCTCGGCACCGTCGCCGTCGCCGCAGCCATGGCCCTCTCCCTCTCCGCCTGCGGCGGCTCAGGATCCTCTGCAGAATCGGCCAAGGGCGAGATCAGCTACTGGCTCTGGGACGCCAACCAGCTTCCCGCGTACCAGCAGTGCGCCGACGACTTCACCAAGGCCAACCCCGACATCAAGGTCAAGATCACCCAGCGCGGGTGGGACGACTACTGGAGCACCCTCACCAACGGGTTTGTCGGCGGCACGGCCCCCGACGTCTTCACCAACCACCTCGGGCGCTACGGCGAACTCGCCGAAAACAAGCAGCTGCTGCCCATCGACGACGCCGTCAAGAAGGACAACGTGGACCTGGCCGCCTACAACGAGGGCCTCGCGGACCTGTGGGTGGGCCAGGACGGCAAGCGCTACGGCCTGCCGAAGGACTGGGACACCATCGGTCTCTTCTACAACAAGGCGATGCTCACCAAGGCCGGTATCTCCGAGGACCAGATGAAGAACCTGACCTGGAACCCGCAGGACGGCGGAACGTACGAGAAAGTCATCGCCCACCTGACCGTGGACAAGAGCGGCAAGCGCGGGGACGAATCCGGCTTCGACAAGAACAACGTGGCCGTCTACGGCCTCGGACTCAACGGCGGCGGCGACTCCTCAGGCCAGACGGAGTGGAGCTACTTCGCCAACACCACCGGATGGTCCCACACGGACAAGAACCCGTGGGGCACGCACTACAACTACGACGACCCCAAGTTCCAGGCCTCCATCGACTGGTTCGCCGGACTGGTAAAGAAGGGCTACATGCCCAAGCTCGAGTCCACCGTCGGCGCAGCCATGGCCGATACCTTCGCTGCCGGCAAGTCCGCAATCAACGCCCACGGCTCATGGATGATCGGCCAGTACACGGGCTACAAGGGCATCGAGGTGGGCATCGCCCCCACTCCGACGGGCCCGGAGGGCAAGCGCGCGTCGATGTTCAACGGCCTGGCCGACTCGATCTGGGCCGGAACCAAGAAGAAGGATGCAGCCATCAAGTGGGTGGAATACCTCGCCTCGGCACCGTGCCAGGACGTCGTTGCGTCCAAGGCTGTGGTCTTCCCGGCCCTCAAGGCCTCATCTGACAAGGCCTCTGCAGCATTCAAGGCCAAGGGCGTTGACGTCACGGCCTTCACCGAGCAGGTGAAGAACAAGACCACGTTCCTGTACCCCATCACTGACAACACCGCCAAGGTCAAGGGCATCATGGAACCCGCCATGGACGCCGTGGTCTCCGGCAAGCAGCCCGCCAGTTCCCTGACCGAAGCCAACAACCAGGTCAACGCCCTCTTCAAGTAGGGCCGCAACTGGGCGAAAATCAAAGTCCAGGCATCCTCTCCTGTGGGGCCGGGATCGCGCACACCGCGCCCGGCCCCGCAGCACCCCTCATACCTATCTGCTCATCACGAAAGAGACTTACCTATGGATCCCCTGCACCTCCGTTCCGCCGGCACCAGCCTGGCGATCAGCTTCAGCAGCGGGGAGGCCGAGGTCATCCACTGGGGTGCCGATCTTGGCAGTGAACTCCCCGACCTGTCCATCCTCGCCGAGGCCATCCCCAACTCCGCCATCGATGCCACCGTCCCGGCGGGACTGCTCCCCCAGGCGTCCTCCAGTTGGCGCGGACGGCCGGGCCTGCGCGGGCACCGGATAGCCGACGGCGTCTCCGGACTGGACTTCTCCGTTCGCCTGCGCGCCGTGCACGCCACGGTCAACGGCCGGTCCGCCGCCATCGTCCAGCAGGACGCTGACGCCGGCATCACCGTGGAATCCACGCTCACCCTGCACGACGGCGGCCTGCTGGAACTGCAGCACACCGTCACGAATACCGGAACCACGCCGTTCCAGCTCGACGAACTTGCCGCTGTTCTCCCGGTGGCTCCGGACGCCGTCGAACTCCTCGACCTGACCGGACGCTGGTGCCGGGAACGGCACCCGCAGCGCCGCCCCATCCAGCAGGGCACCTGGGTGCGGACCGGCCGGCACGGCCGCACCGGGCACGACTCCTCGCTGCTGTTCGCAGCCGGCACCGCCGGCTTCGGCAACCGCCATGGCCGGGTCTGGGCCACGCACCTGGCCTGGAGCGGCAACCACGAACAGTTCGCGGACACCCTCGCCGACGGGCGCACTATGATCGGCGGTTCCGAACTGCTGGGCCCTGCAGAGGTCATCCTCCAGCCCGGCGGAAGCTACGCCACCCCCAAGCTCTTCGCCGCCTACTCCGACCGCGGCCTGGACGGCATCAGCGACGCGTTCTACAGCTGGTTCCGCTCGCGCCCGCACCACGTGCTTCCGGCCACGGGCGGCGGAAAGGCGCGCCCCGTGGTGCTCAACACGTGGGAGGCAGTCTACTTCGACCACAACCTGGACACCCTGATCGAACTTGCGGACTCTGCCGCAGACCTCGGCGTGGAGCGCTTCGTCCTCGACGACGGCTGGTTCCGCGGCCGCCGCGACGACACCGCCGGGCTGGGCGACTGGTTCGTGGACGAGACGCTCTGGCCGGACGGGCTGACGCCGCTCATCGACGCCGTCACGTCGCGGGGCATGGAGTTCGGCCTGTGGGTGGAACCCGAGATGATCAACCTCAATTCGGACGTGGCACGGGCGCACCCGGACTGGATCGTCGGACCCGCCGCCGTATCGCACAAGGACGGCGGACGCCTGCCCCTGGCCTGGCGGAACCAGCACATCATCGACCTGGTGAACCCGGAGGCGTGGCAGTACATCTTTGACCGGATCGACGCTCTCCTGCGCGAAAACAAGATCAGCTACCTCAAGTGGGACCAGAACCGGGACCTCACCGAACACGGGCACGCCGGACGATCCTCCGTCCACGAGCAGACCCTTGCCGCCTACCGCCTGTTCGATGAGCTCCGGAAGGCCCATCCCGGCGTCGAGATTGAGAGCTGCTCCTCGGGCGGGGCACGCGTGGACCTTGGCATCCTCGAACGCACCGACCGTATCTGGGGTTCGGACTGCAACGACGCCCTGGAGCGGCAGACCATCCAGCGGTGGACCGGCGTCGTGGTTCCGCCCGAATTGGTGGGCGGCCATATCGGCCCCACCACGTCGCACACCACCGCCCGCACCCACGACCTGTCCTTCCGCGCCATCACCGCGCTGTTCGGTCATTTCGGCATGGAATGGGATGTCCGGGAGGTCCAGGGAGAGCAGCGCGAGGAGCTCAAGCGCTTCATCGAGCTGTACAAGGAGCACCGCGGGCTGATCCACAGCGGCCGGATGGTCCGGGCCGACGTGCCCGACGAGTCGCTTATGCTCCACGGCGTGGTGGCCGGTTCCGCTGCTGGTTCCGTTTCCGGTTCCGGTTCCGTTGCTACCGGCACGACGGCGGCGCTGTTCGCCCTGGTGAGCACGCGCACCTCGTTTGCCGAGCAGCTGGGACGGGTCGCCCTGCCCGGGCTGGAGGCGGATAGCCGCTACCGGGTGGAGGCCATCTTCCCGGCCCCGGTGGACGCCGATTACGGCCACACCTTCACCCAGATCCAGCCGCCGGCATGGCTGGCTTCCGGCGCGGAGGCCAGCGGCCGCTTCCTGGCCGAGGTGGGGCTCCCGATGCCCAGCCTCAACCCGGAGCACGCGCTGGTGCTGAAGGTCACGGCGCTCTAAGCTGCACCGACGGCGGGCGCTGCCGCCCGCCGTCGTTCTTCCCGCCCACCAACCTCCGTCCTGCACCGCCGGCCCTCCAGCCGGCGGTGCGGGACGCCGCATTTTCCGTAACGAAAGCCTCGCCCTCGGAGCCCGGCAACCCGACGCGATAGATTTGCAGGCATGACTGAAGCCCCCTCCGCCACCGAAGCCGGCCGCGGCACCATCCTCGTCCTCAACGGCCCCAACCTGAACCTCCTCGGCACCCGCGAGCCGGAAAAGTACGGCACAGCCACGCTGGCCGACGTCGAGCAGCTCGCCAAGGACACCGCCGCCGCCCACGGGCTCGACGTCGAGTGCTTCCAGTCCAACCATGAGGGCGCGCTGGTGGACGCCATCCACGCCGCCCGCGGCAAGGCCATCGGCATCGTGCTCAACGCCGGGGCCTACACCCACACCTCCGTGGCCATCCGGGACGCGATCTCCGCGGTCCAGCTCCCCGCGGTGGAAGTCCACATCACCAACGTGCACGCCCGCGAGGAATTCCGCCACCACTCCTACCTCTCCGACATCAGCAAGGCCGTGATCGCCGGTGCCGGCATTATGGGATACCGGTTCGCCGTGGAGTACCTCGCCGACCTGAATGCCGGCAAGGCCTGACCATGCGGACGGCGGCCCTCGGCACCGCAGAGTGGTACCGGCATTTCGGCACGGTTGATGCCCCCGGTTCCTCGCCCTGCTACGCCGACTGGTCGCTGCACATCGCCGACGATCCCGGGCTCATTGCGAGGATCGACGAGTGGCCGTACAACAAGCGCCAGCCCCTGCTGATGCTCGCCGCAGCCCGCTTCCTCGGCGCCAAAGTCTCCCCGTACCCGGAGTTCCGCGCCTTCCTGGACGAGCACTGGGCCGAGGTCTCGCGCACCGTCCTGTCCCGCGCCACCCAGACCAACGAGGTGGGCCGCTGTGCCACCCTGCTTCCCTCGCTAGCGGGCATCGCGGCCGCCGAGGGCCGGCCGCTCGCGCTGATCGAGGTGGGCGCCTCCGCCGGGTTGGCACTGTTCCCGGACCGCTACAGCTACGAGTTCGACGACGGCGCGGCAGTCACGCAGCTGGACCCCGTCGCGTCCGGGGACGGGTTCGCCGCGTCCGGCGGCCGGTTGGCCGGGTCCGGCGAACTGCCGGAGCCTCCCGTCCTGCGCTGCCGGACAGCAGGCCGGGTTCCCCTGCCGGACCGCTTGCCTTCTGTGGTGTGGCGGGCCGGGATCGACCTCAATCCCCTGGACGTGCGGAATTCCGACGACGTCGCCTGGCTTGAAGCGCTGATCTGGCCGGAGCAGGAGTTCCGCCGTGAGCGGCTGCGCCGGGCCATTGCCGTTGCGCGCCAGGATCCGCCTTTACTCGTTGCCGGCGACCTCAACGAACAGCTGCTGTCGCTGGCCGGGCAGGCACCTCCCGACGCCGCACTGGTGGTGTTCCATAGTGCCGTCATGGGCTATGTCAGCGGAGACGGGCGCGCCAGGTTCCGGGCCACCATGCAGACCCTGGCGCGGGACCGGGGTTGCCACTGGCTGTCCAACGAGGGCGAAACCGTGATCATCCAGGAGGACGGCTCGGTGGTTGTCCCGGAGATGGATCCCGCCCGGCTCCGCGGCAACTTCCTGCTGCTGCACAACGGCCAGCCCGTGGCCATCACCGGCCCGCACGGCCAGAGCCTGGACTGGCTGTAACCCGCTGACCCTCTCGCTGGATGCCGCTACTGCTGGATGCACTGTCCCGACGACACGGGGGCGGACAGGTCCGGTGCCTCTGCGGCCACCGGACGGAGATCGATCATCGGAATCGCGAACCCCAGGGCGGCGTTGGAAGTTGTCTTTGCGAAGATGACGCCTGCCACCTCTCCGTTGGTGGTGAGAAGCGGGCCGCCGGAGTTGCCGGGCTGGACGTCACCTGCAAGCTTGTACACCTCGTCCGGAACAGGGTTGTTGCCGTAGATGTCCGGCACCAGCACTGTGGAAATGCCCTGCACAGTGGCCGGCTTGGACTGGTAGGGGCCGCCATGCGGGTAGCCCGCAAACGCGGCGGCGGTTCCCGCGGGCAGGTCAGGGCTCAGCGGCAGCGCCTCGGTGGGCAGTCCGTCCACCGCCAGGACTGCGAGGTCGCGCTTGCTGTCGAAGTAGACCACCCGGCCCGGCATTGCACCGCCGCCGGGGACCTCCACAACAGGCTGCGACACCCCCGCAACGACGTGCGCGTTGGTCACCACGCGACCGGAGGACACCACGAAGCCCGTTCCGGTCTGGTTCTGCCCGCACTGGAACGCGGTTCCCGCGATCTTCAGCACCGAACCGGCTGCCCTGTTCAGGGCCGGTGTGTCCGTGCTCGCGTTCGGAACCGGCACCTGCTGCTGGCCCTGGCCAATCCCCTCAATGAGAGTGGGAATGCCGTCGCCCATAACCGCTGAGCGCAGCTGCGCCATCGCGGATTTGACCGGGTTCGGCGTCAGTCCGTCTATGAAACGGATCACCTTGGACTCGGCCAGCAGCTGCGAGACGAAGGGCACACCAAGAGCGCTGATACTGAAAGCCAGCATGGACATGACAAGCGCGGACACGACCAGATTGACGGCCCCGCCAATGAGTCTGTCCACAGCCCGGAGCGGCCGCATGCGAACGGCACTGCGGATACTGCGCCCAATCATGGTTCCGAGCGCGTTGCCGAGGACCACCAGAAGGACTGCCGTGCCGATGATGGCGGTCAGGCGCCACCCACTGTCCTCAACGAAGTCGCTGACCAGCGGAACGGAGAGGAATGCAGCCACGGCGCCCGCGGTGAAGCCGGCCAGGCCGCCGACGGTCACCAGGAAGCCGTTGCGCAGGCCGTAGATCAGATAGGACAAAAGCGTGAGCATCAACGCAAGGTCCAGAACGGTCAGGCCAAACACTGGGTCTCCTCATAAGCAGCTAAGCCCCGATTCTACTGGCGAAGTCTGACAAATTGCCGTGGACGCGTGGAGCCTGCGCTGGTCTCGCGGCGTCTTTTAGGGCGTTTCAGCTGCCAAGTACGTCACAGAACGTTGAAAATTCTGAAACAATGGCACAAGCGCCCCAGACGACACTTTTACTCAGGAGAATTCATGGACATCGAGGTATTGCGACGCGCACCCCTTTTCGCCACGCTGGACGACGACGCGTTCCGCCTGCTGACGGACGAACTGACCGAGGTCGACCTGTCCCGCGGTGCATCCGTCTTCCGTGAGGGCGACCAGGGTGACCAGCTCTACTTCATCGTCTCCGGCAAGGTGAAGCTCGGCCGCACCTCCCCCGACGGCCGCGAATCCCTGCTGGCCATCCTCGGCCCGGGTGAGCTCTTCGGCGAGATGGCCCTGTTCGACCCGAGTCCGCGCACCGCCACGGCCACCGCCGTCTCGGAGACCCGCCTGGCCGGCCTCAAGAACGAGAGCCTGAACTCCCTACTGCGGACACGTCCCGAGGTCTCGGCCCAGCTGCTGCAGGCGCTGGCCCGCCGCCTCCGCCGCACCAATGACTCTCTCTCCGACCTGGTCTTCTCCGACGTGCCCGGCCGCGTGGCCAAGGCCCTCCTGGACCTCGCCGACCGCTTCGGCCGCCCGGCCACGGACGGCGTTCTCGTGGCACACGAGCTCACCCAGGAAGAGCTGGCCCAGCTCGTCGGCGCGTCCCGCGAAACCGTCAACAAGGCACTGGCCGAGTTCGTCCAGCGCGGTTGGCTGCGCCTCGAAGCCCGCGCCGTCGTGATCTTGGACATGCAGCGCCTCCGCCAGCGCTCCCGCTAACCCACACGCTAAAGGCCGCCCCGTTCATCTCGGGGCGGCCTTTGCTTTTAACTCACCACCGGCGGATGACGGCCCTTCGGCGTCGCTTAGACACAACGCATGGGGACCCCTCCGGTCGCTGAGCGACCTCCAGGCTCCGATGCGTCGCGATGCGCTCCTTTCCGAAGACGCGCAATCCGCCTCAGCTGGTGGTCAGGAAAGGCGACAAGACCTGAGGACGCGTCAGGGAAAGGCGACAAGACCTGAGGACGCGTTGGGGAAAAGGCGACAGGATCTGAGGACGCGTCGGGAGAAACCAGCAGAAACTGCGAGAGCGTTGGTGAGTTAATCGCGAGCGGGGCTGCGGGCCTTCGGGTAGGAGCGCATCGCGGCCGATCGCGGCATGGAGGTCGCTCAGCGACCGTAATGGCGCCTATCGGCTGTGTCTAAGCGACGGCGAAGGGCCGCCGCCCGGCGGAGGTGACCAAGCAAACGAACGGATCTCGACAAGCTCGATCAGCGGTTCCAACAGATCTCGGCAGGCTCCACCAGCGGTGGCGGCTTAGCGCTCGCGCTGGGGCTCGCCCGCTACTGTTTTGGCTGCCTCTACTTCGAGCATGAGCGTCCCGTTTTCGTCGACCAGCTTGGGCTGGTAGACGTGCGGAGTGCGCTTGTAGCTGAGGTAGGCGATGCAGCCGTTGGCTTTGGCCATCTTCTCCAGCATGATTTCCGAGCCGGGAACCATGAGCTGGCCAAGAGTGAGCCCTACGGTGTTCTCCTGGCCCACCTCGTCGCCCAGCGCTGTCGTGTCGCGCTCCGCGATCGCCTTGGTGGCGCACACCCACCGGCCCCAGACGCCTTTGCTCTCCAGGATGGAGGGCTGCTGGTTCATGGGGACGGTGGCGGCGAAATACCGGGTGTTGAAGCGCCGGTGCGCGAAGTCCGGGCTCAGCCAGTTCACGAGCGGCTTGAGCAGGTCGGTGCGCAGGGACAGGCCCCGCTTGGCCAGCTCCGCGGTGAACGACTTTTCCTGCGACGCAACCGCCTCACGGGCCTTCATCCACTCCACCGTGGACGTCGCCTCCACGGTGGAGGACAGGTCCGGGCCTGCCAGCAGCACGCCGGTCTCCTCGAACAGTTCACGGACTGCACCCACCACGTGGCGGCGGGCCAGGCCGACGTCGTCCGTCCCCATCTGCTCGGCCCAGTGCTGGGGCGAGGGCCCCAGCCAGCCGACGGCGTCGTCGTCGGAGGCGTCCAGGGAGCCGCCCGGGAAGGCGAGGACACCCAGCGGGGACGAGCCCGGACGGTAACCCAGCCAGGTTTCCAAGCCAGTGGGCGAATCCCGGAGGAGTACCACGGAGGACGCGAAACGGGGTTTGCGCGGAGTCCGTTCGCCGTGTTCGAGCCAGCTCTGTGCCGCCCCCTCAAGATCGGGAGGAAGAACAAAGAGCCGGCGTGCTAGGTGGGGCAAAGGAACCTACTGCTCCTAGCTGAATTCGGCGATCAGTTCGACTTCCACGGGAGAGTCGAGCGGCAGGACTGAAACGCCGACGGCGGAACGGGCGTGCTGGCCCGCGTCACCGAAGACCCGGCCCAGGAGCTCGGAGGCGCCGTTGATGACACCAGGCTGGCCGGTGAAGGACGGGTCGGAGGAGACGAACCCCACAACTTTGACAATGCGCGTAATGCGGTCGAGGTCGCCGATGACGCTCTTCACGGCGGCCAGGGCGTTCACGGCGCAGACGGCAGCGTATGCCTTGGCGTCTTCCGGCGACACAGTCGGTTCGTCCGAGGTGCCCTCGGTGCCGGCGGACACCTTGCCCGTAGCTTCGAGTTTGCCGTTAATAAACGGCAGCTGTCCCGAGGTGTAAACGTGGTTGCCGGTGACGACCGCCGGCACGTAGGCGGCGACGGGGGCGGCAACTTCCGGGAGGGTCAGCCCGAGCTCGGAAAGACGCTGTTCGACGGCGGACGACGGCGTCAGATCAGCGCTGGAAGCGGTTTCCTGGGGGGTGGTCATGCTACTGCTTCTCCCTCTTGAGGTAGGCGACAAGTCCGTTGCCGTCGGGTCCGGGGACTACCTGGACAAGCTCCCAGCCGTCGTCTCCCCACTGGTCCAGAATCTGCTTCGTGGCGTGGATGATGAGCGGAATCGTGGCGTACTCCCATTTGGTCATGAAATAAAGCCTAATCGTTGCCGGTAAACTGGAGAACATGGCGACTCGTAAGAACCCCATATTCGACACGGCCACCACCCTCGGAAAGATTTTTGGCTTCCTTGGCGTGAGCGCTATTTGTGGCGTCCTCGTGGCCGGCCTGCT
Source organism: Arthrobacter sp. UC242_113 (assembly GCF_044054585.1). Classification (NCBI taxonomy): domain Bacteria; kingdom Bacillati; phylum Actinomycetota; class Actinomycetes; order Micrococcales; family Micrococcaceae; genus Arthrobacter; species Arthrobacter sp. UC242_113. The sequence goes on from NZ_CP171968.1 coordinate 2,975,920, forward strand.
GGTTCCCGCAGCCGCCGTCTCAGGCAGCACAGCCAGCGGCTCGATCGAATTCTTTGACACCCTGCCCGCTGAGCTCCAGGTGGACCCGCCGAGCCAGTCCACCAAGGTCCTGGCCGCCGACGGGAGCGTGATCGCCAACCTGTACGCGGAGAACCGTACCCGCGTTCCGCTGGACCAGATTTCCCCGTACATGAAGGACGCGGTGATCGCCATTGAGGACAGCCGGTTCTACGAGCACGGGGGTGTGGACACCACCGGCATCCTCCGCGCCCTGGTCAGCACCGCGCGGGGCAACAAACAGGGTGCCTCCACTATCACGCAGCAGTACGTCAACAACGTCCTCAACGCCAACCTTGAAGCCGAAGGCAACTCCGACGCGATCAAGCTCAACGGCGTTAACAAGGGCGTCGGCGACAAGCTCCGCGAAATGAAACTCGCGATCGCCCTGGAGAAGAAATTCACCAAGGAGCAGATCCTTGAGGGCTACCTGAACATCGTCTTCTTCAACCGTGACGCGTACGGTATTGAGGCCGCCTCCAAGTTCTTCTTCAGCACCACCGCGAAGAACCTCACGCTCCCCCAGGCCGCACTGCTTGCCGGCCTGGTGAACAGCCCTTCTGCCTTTGACCCGATCACCAATCCGGACAACGCCAAGAAGCGCAGGGACCTGGTGCTGAGTGCAATGCTCACGCACAAGAAGATCACCAAGGCCCAGTACACCGCCGCTGTTGCCACCCCTGTCGCACCTAAGGTGACCCCGGCACGTCAGGGCTGCGCCTACTCGCCCACTGCCCCGTACTTCTGCGACTACGTCCTGCACCTCCTGCTGAACAACCCGGCCTACGGAGCGGACGCCACCGAACGCGAGAAGAAGGTGTTCCGCGGCGGCCTGACCATCAAGACCACCCTGGATCCGAAGGCGCAGAAGGCCGCGCAGGACCAGGTGAACTCCGCTGCCGGCTCGAACCCGGACAAGTGGGGCGCCGCGCTGGTTTCCCTTGAGCCGGGAACGGGCAAGATCGTCAACATGGCCCAGAACACCTCGTGGTTTGCGGGCAAGGGCAAGTTCGACTCGCAGATCAACTTCAGCGTGGACCAGTACGACGAGCAGGGCAACGACCTGAACGGCCTGGGCGGTGCACAGCCCGGCTCCACCATGAAGCCGTTCACGTTTGCCGAGTGGCTGAACGAGGGCAAGTCGATGAACACCATTGTCAACGCCTCCCAGCGCCGCTACCCGCAGGATTTCCCCTGGACGAACACCTGTGAGACGCCCACCGTGGGCTGGTATGACAGCACCAACGGCACAGAGGACCTGCAGAACGCCGAAGATGGCTACTACCGGCCCATGACCGTGCTGGACGGCCTGAAGAACTCCATCAACACGGCGACGTTCGCCTCGGCCTCGCAGGTTGACCTGTGCGGCATCCAGAAGGTTGTGGACGCCGTCGGACTGCACGAGGGCCTGCCGACCCGCGACAAGGAAACCAACGCGGTGGTGGATCCGAATCCGAAGATCACCATGACCACCATCGGCAACCTGCTGGGCTCCCGGCAGACGGCGCCGCTGACCATGGCCGCGGCCTTCGCCACCTTTGCAAATGACGGCAAGTACTGCGCGCCGATCGCCATCACGTCGGTGACGGACCAGACCGGCGCCCAGCTGCCGGCGCAGGCCCCTGCCTGCCGGGACGCCCTCAAGCCTGAGGTTGCGCGCGGAGTGAACTACGCCCTGCAGCAGGTCCTGAACGAGGGATCCGGCTCCCTGATCGAACCCCGGATCTCCACCCGGACCAGCTTCCCGATCGCCGCCAAGACTGGTACGTCCAACAACAACGGCTCCACCTGGGTTGTTGGCCACACCATGGGCCTCGCGACGGCGGCCTGGTTCGGAGATCCACTCGGCAGCCAGCAGCGCGCCGGCCAGAACGTGACCATCAACGGCAAGTTCTACACCGGCATCGACGGCTACATGATCGCCGGGCCGATGTTCTCGAACTACATGTCCCAGATCGCTCCGGGCTACGGCACGGAACCCTTCCCGGAACCGCCGTCGAACCTGCTCTACGGCACGCCGCAGTTCGAGCCCGTGGTCCCGAACATTCCGAACATCCCGCCCCAGGGCGGAAACACCGACACCGGCACCACCGGCGGAAACACTGACACCGGCACCAGCGGTGGAAACACCGGGGGCACGGGCAACAACGACAACAAGAGCAATGGCAACGGCAACAGCACCAAGGGGAACGGCTGACCGTGACTGACCTTTCACAGGTGGCGAGCCGCGTCCGTAGCATTGGGCGCGGCTTTGCCGTCACCGCAGGCGCCGGGACCGCGGCCGCCCTCGCCGCCACAGCATACGGGCTCTGGGAAAAGAACCAGTTCGTCCTCCGTGAGGAGACAGTCCCGATCCTTCCCGAGGGCAGGGCGCCATTCCGGATCCTGCACCTGAGCGACATCCACTTCGTGCCGGGCCAGAAGGCCAAGGCGGAGTGGCTGCAGTCGCTCGCGGCGCTCAGGCCCGACCTTGTGGTGAACACGGGTGACAACCTCAGCCACCCCAAGGCCGTGGATCCGCTGCTCAACGCCTTGGCTCCGCTCATGGAGTTCCCTGGAGTGTTTGTTCCAGGCTCCAATGACTATTACGCGCCGAAGCTGAAGAACCCGGCCCGCTACCTGTTGGGCCCCTCCAAGGCATCACCCGACCGGGAGGAACTTGACTGGCCCCGCCTGCGGTCCGGCTTCGGAATGGGCGGCTGGATCGACCTGACCAACCGGCACCAGTCCCTCGTCCTCAACGGCATGCGGTTCGATTTCTCGGGAGTGGATGATCCGCACCTCAACCGTGAACGGTACGCCGGCTGGCCCCGCGGCACCCGGGGCCAGAACGCCAAGGACCACCTGCGCGTCGCCGTGATCCACGCCCCCTACCAGCGGGTCCTGGACCACTTCACCGAGGACGGCGCGGACCTTCTCCTGGCCGGCCACACGCATGGCGGCCAGCTGTGCATCCCGGGGTACGGCGCCGTCGTCGCGAACTGCGACATCCCCACCTGGCGGGCCAAGGGACTCAACGACTGGAGCAGCAACGGGCGTACGACGCCGGTCAACGTCTCGGGCGGCATCGGCACCTCGCGCTTTGCGCCGGTCCGCATCGCCTGCAAGCCCGAGGCCGTCCTGCTGACGCTCACCCCGCGCGCCTGACGAGCCACCTGTGAAGGGTGCCACCCATGGCATAGGGTAGTTGCTACGGGAAACTACCCCAGAGCCTTCACACAGTTGAGTTCAAGAAGCGGGCATGGCCAAGCAGAGTTCATTTTTTCGATCCGTCAGCCGTCTCTATCCGCACGTGAAGCCGGTCCTGCCACGCTTTTTTATGGGCCTGCTCTCGGCGCTCCTGGCCAGTGTGGTTGCCCTTGCCATCCCGCAGGTGCTTCGTATGCTCATCAACGATTCCCTCCGGCCCGGGGCCACCGCGGAAGCCGTCTGGGGCTCGGCCGGCCTCATCCTTGCCCTGGGGGTCGCCGAAGCCGTGCTGGTTGCCCTCCGCCGCACCTTCGTGATCAACCCGGCCACCACCGTGGAGACCAGGATGAGGGTCTCGCTCTACGGCCACCTGCAGGACCTCCCCGTCTCCTTCCATGACCGCTGGGGCTCCGGCCAGCTGCTTACCCGCGCCATGACGGACCTCAACTTCATCAGGCGCTGGATGGCATTCGGGGCCATCATGCTGGTGGTGACCACCCTGACGGTGGTGATCGGCGTCGTCGTCATGTTCACCATGAGCTGGCAGCTGGCCCTGATCTTCCTCGCCGCAGCGGGACCCGTAATGGTCTACGGTTTCCGGTTCCGGACCCGCTTCAGCAAGGTTGCCCGGCGCAGCCAGGACCGGGCCGGCGACCTCGCCACCACGGTTGAAGAGTCGGTCCACGGCATCCGCGTCCTGAAGGCCTTCGGCCGTAGCCGCGAAGCTCTGGAAACCTTCAACGGCCAGGCCGAGGAACTGCGCCAGACGGAGATTGCCAAGGCCAGGCACCAGGCCGTCTTCAGCATGGTGGTGACCCTCCTGCCCGAGCTGGCGCTGGGCGCGGGGCTGGTCACCGGAATCATGCTCGCAGCCAGCGGCCAGCTCAGCATCGGGTCCCTCGTGGCCTTCTTCGCCACCGCCGCCGTCGTCGCCGCGCCCGTTGAGTTCTCCGGCATGCTGCTGGCCATGGCGCTGACGGCGAAAACCGCGCTGGACCGCCACTTCGAGGTCATGGATTCCCAAAACACCATCACCGGCGCGGCCGAACCCCGCCGCCCGGCCGAGGTCAAAGGCGCGCTGAGCTTTAACCACGTAACGTTCGCCTTCGACGACGCCCCGGACAAACCGGTGCTGAAGGACGTCCGGCTGGACATCTGCCCGGGCGAAACGATGGCGCTGGTGGGCATCACCGGCAGCGGCAAGAGTGCCCTGCTGCAGCTGGCGCCGCGGCTCTACGACGTCACGGCGGGTTCCATTGAGCTCGACGGCGTGGACCTGCGGGACTTCAGCATCGAGGAACTCCGCACCCTGGTGGCTGTGGCCTTCGAGGACACCACCCTGTTCTCCAGCTCGGTGCGCGATAACGTGCTGCTCGGCGTCCAGTCCCAAGACAAGGACACCCGGGAAAAAATCCTCGCCGAGGCCTTGGACACGGCGCAGGCAGACTTCGCTTACTCGCTGCCCGAGGGGCTGGACACCCTCATCGGTGAGGAGGGCCTCAGCCTGTCCGGCGGCCAGCGCCAGCGCCTCGCCCTGGCCCGGGCCATCGCAGCCGCGCCCGCCGTGTTGGTCCTGGACGATCCCCTCTCCGCCCTGGACGTGAACACGGAGGAGCTCGTGGAAAACCGGCTGCGGGAGGTGCTGGCCGGCACCACGACGCTGATCGTCGCCCACCGCCCATCCACCGTGGCGCTGGCCGACCGGGTGGCGCTGCTGGAGGACGGCCGCATCGCCGCCGTCGGAACCCACGCCGAACTGCTGGCCGGCAACAGCCACTACCGTCACGTGATCGCGAGCCTGGAAACGGAGCCCCGTGACCTGGACTCCGAGCTGTCGGCCCTCGACGACGCAGAGGAGGTCAGCCGGTGAGCAACACAGCTTTCGGTACCGCCAATGAGGACAACGCCAACCTAAGCAAGAGCGACAGCAAAGCAGTACGGCGCCGGTCGCTCGCCTTGCTGGGGTCGCTGATCCGGCCCGTGCGGCTGCGGTTCTGGCTCACTATCGCCACGGTGGTCCTGTCGCAGGCGGCCAGGGTGGCCGGCCCGGCGCTGATCGCCTTCGGCATCGACCACGCGTTGCCGGCCCTCCGCGCGGGCAACAGCCTGCCGCTGGTGCTGGCCGGCGTCGCCTACCTCATCACGGCACTGGCGGCGGCCGGGCTCACCGCCCTGTACGTAACGTCCACGGCGGCACTCAGCCAGGCCATGCTGCTGGACCTCCGGCTGTGGGTGTTCCGCCACACCCAGCGGCTCAGCCTCGAGTTCCACGAGAAGTACACCTCGGGGCGGATCATCGCGCGGCAGACCTCAGACCTGGAGGCCCTGCGTGAACTTCTGGACTCGGGGGTCAGCTCGCTCGCCTCGGGTGCGCTGTTCATGCTGTTCACGGCCGTCACTGTTTTCGCCCTGGACTGGCGCAGCGGACTGGTAGTGCTGGCCGCGGCCGTCCCCATGTTCTTCCTGGCGCGCTGGTACCAGAAGCACTCACAGATGGCGTTCCGCCAGTCCCGGGTGGTCTCGGCCCGGCTCATCGTGCACTTCATCGAGACCATGACCGGCATCCGAGCGGTCAAGGCCTTCCGCAAGGAACGCGAGAACGCAGGCCGCTACGGCGAACTCGCCGAGGACTACCGGCGGGCCACCGTCCGCTCCATCAACCTGAACGGCGTCTTCCAGCCCGGCCTGGTCCTGATCGGCAACGTATGTGTGGCCGCCGTGCTGCTGTTCGGCGGCTTCCGGGTGCTGAGCGGCGACCTGGCCGTGGGCGTGCTGCTGGCCCTGATGCTCTCCACGAAGCGCTTCTTCCAGCCCGTGGACCAGATGGCCATGTTCTACAACTCCTTCCAAAGCGCGCAGGCCGCGCTGGAGAAGGTCTCGGGCCTGCTCGAGGAGGTGCCCACCGTGCGCCCGCCGCGGAACGCGGTGGAACTCCGCGACGCCCGCGGCGCCGTCGAATTCCGGAACGTCGAGTTCCGCTACGGCACCGGGCCACTCATCATTCCCACACTGAACCTCACCATTCCGGCGGGCCAGACCGTGGCGCTGGTGGGACAGACCGGGGCGGGCAAGTCCACGCTGGCCAAGCTGATTGCCCGCTTCTATGACGTGTCCGCCGGTTCTGTGACGCTCGACGGCGTGGACTTGCGGCAACTGGCCACCGCGGACCTGCGGCGGAACATTGTGATGGTGACGCAAGAGGCCTTCTTGTTCAGCGGCTCGGTGGCGGACAACATCGCCCTGGGCCGGCCGGAGGCACCGCGTGAGGAGATCGAGGCCGCCGCAAAGGCCGTGGGTGCGCACGAGTTCATCATGGAGCTCCCCGAGGGATACGACACCGACGTCAACAAGCGCGGCGGCCGGGTCTCCGCAGGCCAGCGCCAACTGATCAGCTTCGCGCGCGCGTTCCTTGCCCGGCCGGCGGTCCTGATCCTGGACGAGGCCACGTCCTCGCTGGACATCCCCTCCGAGCGGCTCGTGCAGAGCGGCCTCGCCGGGCTTCTGCGCGGAACGGACGGCACCGGCAGCGCAACGCAGGGAGCGCCGTCTGCCGACGGAACGTCCCGCGGAACCGCGCGCACAGCGCTGATCATCGCGCACCGGCTCTCGACCGTGGAGACGGCGGACAGGGTGCTCGTGGTCCATGACGGACAGGTGGTGGAGGACGGAACCCCCGATGAACTGATCGGTGGCAACGGCCGCTTCGCCCGCCTGCACAGCGCCTGGAAGGACTCGCTGGTCTGAGCCACCAAGGCTCGTCCGGACCCGATTTCGCATGTTGGCCCAGTATCGGATATTCTTGTTCAGTTGCTTTCACAGCAACGGATCGGGATGTAGCGCAGCTTGGTAGCGCGCTTCGTTCGGGACGAAGAGGTCGCAGGTTCAAATCCTGTCATCCCGACCAAAAGGAAAGAGGGTCTCCCCCAGGGGAGGCCCTCTTTCTGTTTCTTCACGCACGGCTCACGCCCACCCAACTAAGTAGCAGCAGAGGGCGTTGCCAGCGCTGGGAACGCCCACAACTGCTACCTAGTTGGGTCTGTCCGGGCTTAGTTTCCGCCCAGGCTCTGGTTGTGGATGTTCTGGGTCGCCTGCCCGTCGCCCAGCAGGGGGATCCTCGGCCGGCGGGACCCGTCGTCCGCCGGATAGGCGCCCCGGCTGTCGTAGCTTTGAACCTGGTTCAGGTAGCGGTGGCGCAGACGCAGGCCAACGGCGAAAAGCACCAGCGACTCCAGCAGCGCCGCAATGCCGATCAGCCCCCAGACGAAAGTCCCGGCGTCGGCCGTTCCCCTGAACACCTCAACAACAGCGGCACCCGCAGCGGCTGCCACAATCAGTGACGTGCCGGCGATGGTCCAGAGGAAAAAGGCCCGCTGCAGGCCGTCGGCTGATCTCCGTGTCATGGTCCCCACTCCTTAGTTACGGCTGCCGCTCCTGGCAAGAAAAACGTCTTGGGAAGAAAACGGCCCCGGAACATGATGTGCGCATGTTCCGGGACCGTTTTCCTCATGGAAGCTGTTTACATGGGATCGGGCCAGTTGCCAATGGTGGTCTTCGACACCATGGGATCAGGCCAATTGCCGATAGTGGTCGTGTTCACGTCCTTGACGCGCATCGGATCCGGCCAGTTGCCGATGGCAACCGAGGTGCCCGCGTTGTCCGCGATCGAGCCTGCAGACAGAACGGCGGGAGCCGCAGCAGAAAATGCGAGGGCCCCCGCCAAAACGGCAGCGGCTGCTATCTTCTTCAACATGTGAGAGTTCCTCAATACGAGTTCGGATTCGTTACCAAGTCAGCACAGTCCTTGTTGACATACATTGTAAAATGTTTTCCACAGGAGGTGTCAAGCATTCTGTACAAAGGCTGTCCGGAATAGGAGGAACCCCAGTGGGTAACGGATTCGGGGAGAAGCTCCGCGCTGAGCGGCTGGAACGCGGACTGACCCAGGCCGAGCTGGGCAGGGATCTGTACTCCCCCAGCTACATTTCCCTGCTGGAAACCGGCCGGCGGGAACCCACAGCCGACGTCATCGAAGAGCTCGCCCGCAGGCTGGAGCTCGCGCCCAAGGCGCTCGAGGCGTGGAGCCAGCCCATCTCGGTCAGCGACGCCGAATACGTGCTGGCCGGCCTCTATGCCCGGCAGGCCTGGGACCTGCGCGACTACGCCCTCGCGGCCGAGCACGCCGCCAACGCCGCCCGAATCGCCCTGGACGGCAAGAACACCAGCGCCTGGTGGAACATGACCTACATGCAGGCCGAATGCCTCATGAAGCAGGGCCAGCTCAAGGAATGCCAGAAGATCATGGAGCACCTGTCCGAGCATCCCATGGCCACGGAATCGGCCGGCCTGGGTGTCCGGGCGCGCCAGATGCTCGCCGCCCTGTGCCACGGGCAGGGCCAGCTGGGCGCCGCCGTCGAACACGCCGAGAAGGCGGTGGAGCTCTGCGCGCAACTGCCCAAGGGCTCAACACTGATCATCGGGGCGCTCCGCGCGCTGATCGGGGCACTGGCCGAGAGCGGCCGACTCGACGAGGCGTGGAAGTACTGCCAGGACATGAATGAGCAGATGGACGAGCGCTCGATGTCCCAGCTCGCGGGTGAGGTGGCATGGGTGATCGGCAATGTCGCGTTCATGCGGCACGACTACCCGGAGGGCATCAAGCACCACGAGCGGGCGGCGAAGCTGCTCTCACCCGCCAACGACATCGAGCTGTGGGCCCGCTTCAACAAGGCGTCGGCCGCCGTCCGCCTCTCCTCCGGAATCGTCGAGCCGGAGACCCTCTCCGCCATCGAACGCGCCGAACTCGCGCTGTCCATCGTCGGCGGGAACAAGACGGACCAGCTGGAAGTCGCGTTCATCCGCGCCCGCTGGCTCTACCTCACCGGCGACATCGTGGCCGCCGTCCAGAAGCTCCGCGACATCCACGCCGAACGGAAGGATCTGGCTAAGCATACGGCCGGCGAGGTTTCGCTGCTTCTCGGGAAATCGCTGAAGGCTGCGGGCGAAGGGGATGAAGCGCTGGTGCATCTGGAGGAGGCGCAGAAGGAATTCAGTGCCGCCGGCGCGCAGGACCGGGTCCAGCAGGCCCTCGATGCCGTGCTGGAGATCAGGCTCGCCCAGCGCCGTGCGGCGGCGGCCGAAGCCAGCTAGCAGGCAAAACGCAAAAGCGTAAGGCGCCCCCGGGAAAGAGTCCCGGGGGCGCCTGACGCTTTTTGAAGGCGCTAGCTGAACGTGCGGCCGGTCAGCTTCTCGTAGGCCTCGATGTAGCGGGCCCGGGTGCGGTCCACGATGTCCGCGGGGAGGGCCGGCGGCGGCGTGTCGGAGGCTTTGTCCCAGCCAGATTCGGCGGACGTCAGCCAGTCCCGGACGAACTGCTTGTCGTAGGAGGGCTGCGCCTTGCCGGGCTCGTAGGTGGCGGCGTCCCAGAACCGGGACGAGTCCGGCGTCAGGACCTCGTCGCCGAGGGTGATGGCGCCGTTCACGACGTCGTAGCCGAACTCCACCTTGGTGTCGGCCAGGATGATGCCGCGTTCGCGGGCGATCCCCTCGGCCTTGGTGTAGATGCTCAGCGTCAGTTCACTCAGGCGCGCGGCGATGTCGTCGCCCACAATGGACGCGACGGCGTCGTAGGTGATGTTTTCGTCGTGCTCCCCCACCTCAGCCTTGGCCGACGGCGTAAAGATGGCGTGCTCCAGGCGGGAGCCGTCCACCAGGCCTTCGGGCAGCGGGATCTCGCAGACGGTGCCGGACTGCCGGTACTCCACGAGGCCGGAGCCGGTGAGGTAGCCGCGGGCAATGCATTCCACCGGGAACATTTCCAGCTTCTTGCAGATCATGGCCCGGCCCTCGACCGCTGCCGGCACGCCGTCCTCCACGGTGGAGGCCAGGACGTGGTGTTCCACATCCAGCTGGTCGAACCACCAGAGGCTCAACTGGGTCAGGATACGTCCCTTGTCCGGGATTTCGCTGCTGAGCACGTGGTCGTAGGCGCTGATGCGGTCGCTCGCCACCACCAGCACGCATTCCTGACCGAACTGCTCGTTGATGGACTCGCTGGCCGGGACGTACAGGTCGCGGACCTTGCCCGAGTACACGTGCTTCCAGCCGGGCAGCTCCGCGTGGGCGGTGTCCAGGCCGCGGGTGTTTTCCTGTTCAGCCACCGGTTACGCCTTTTCTTCCGAAGCGGAGCCGGCCTGGGCAGCCGACGGGGCGGCGACGCCGGACGACACCTTGATTTCGCCGCGTGCGGCTTTGCCTGCGATGTCCGTGCGGAACTGGGCGCCTTCCAGCTGAACCAGCTCCACGCCGTCGTACGCCCTTTCCCGGGCCTCAACGAGGTCGGATCCGAGCGCCACCACGGCCAGAACCCGGCCGCCGGCGGAGACCACCTTGCCCTCGTCGTCGAGCTTGGTGCCGGCGTGGATCACGTGGACACCGTCCAGCTCGTCAACCTTCTTGAGGCCGCGGATGCGGTCACCCGTGCGCGGCGTGTCGGGGTAGTTTTCAGAGGCAACGACGACGGCGACTGCCGTGTCCTTGGACCAGCGCAGCTCCTCTGCCTGGTCCAGTTCGCCCTTGGCGGCTGACAGGAGCAGGGAACCGAGGGGCGTCTTGAGCCGTGCGAGCACGGCCTGGGTTTCGGGGTCGCCGAAGCGGACGTTGAATTCGATGACGCGAGTGCCGCGCTTGGTCAGCGCCAGCCCGACGAACAGCACGCCGACGAACGGGGTGCCCCGGCGGGCCATCTCGTCCACTGTGGGCTGGGCGATGCGGTCGATGACCTCCTGCACAAGGCCGTCAGGAGCCCAGTCGAGCGGGGTGTACGCGCCCATACCGCCGGTGTTGGGGCCTTCATCGTTGTCGTAGATGCGCTTGAAGTCCTGCGCCGGGGACAGCGCGACGGTGTTGCGGCCGTCGCACAGGACGAACACGGAGACCTCGGGGCCGTCCAGGAACTCCTCGATGACCACTGTTCCGCCGGCGTCAAAGCAGCTCTGGGCGTGGGCCAGGGCGTCGTTTCGGTCGTTGGTGACCACCACGCCCTTGCCTGCGGCGAGGCCGTCATCCTTGACGACGTAGGGTGCGCCGAAGGTGTCCAGTGCCGCGGCTGCCTCGTCCGCGTTGGCGGCCACCAGCGCCATGGCGGTGGGGACGCCGGCTTCGGCCATGACCTGCTTCGCGAAAGCCTTGGAAGCCTCGAGCTGGGCGGCGTCCTTGCTGGGCCCGAACACCGGGATGCCGGCGTCGCGCACGGCGTCGGACACGCCGGCCGCGAGGGGAGCCTCGGGGCCAACCACCACAAGGTCGACGTCGAGCCGGGTGGCGAGCGCCGCCACCGCGTCCGGATCGTTCCCGTTGATGGCGTGCGTGGGGACGAGCTTGCTGATGCCGGCGTTGCCCGGAGCCGCGTGGACTTCGGAAACGTTGGGGTCGGCAAGGAGGGAGCGGACAATGGCGTGTTCGCGGCCGCCGGGGCCAATGACGAGTACCTTCACAGTCTCCAAGCGTACTTTGTGCACCGTGCTGGCTCCTAAGCTGTGACCGGTTCACCGTTATCGCCGGCGGACAATCCGGGCAGCCCGCCGCTACGAACCACGGTCATGAAGAAGCTCACGAGGTGGTTCAGGGGACCGGCCGCATTGGCGGCCCTTGCTGGGGTGGCCGCCGCCGCCGTCGTACTTTCCGTTGCGGAACTGGCGGGGGCGTTCTTTACCGCCCGCGCCACTCCCCTGTTTGCTTTGGGTTCGACGTTCATCGACTTCACCCCGCCGTGGCTGAAGGACTTCGCGATTGCGACGTTCGGCACCAATGACAAGGCGGCGCTTTTCGCCGGGATGGCCCTGACAATTTTCCTGCTTGCGTGCGTGCTGGGCGTGGTGGCGTACCGGAGATGGGCGCTGGGCGCGGCCGGCGTGGTGTTCATGGGCGCGGTGATCGTGGCCAGCGTGGTGACCCGAGCGGGCGTCAAACCGCTGGACGCCGTGCCCTCGCTCCTTGGAACTTTCGCCGGGCTGATCGTGCTGCGGCTGCTGGTGTCGCGGCTGTGGCGGCTGCAGGCATTTCCGGATGCTCCGGCGGATGTGACGGCCAAAGCGCCGGAGCGCCCGGCCACCTCCCGGCGGGCTTTCTTCGCGGCGACCGGCCTCACGGCAGCTGCCGCGGGCATCGCCGCCACCGGTGGCCGGCTGCTCAGCGCGGCGCGCAGCGATGTGGCGCAGGCGCGCGAGGCCCTCCGGCTGCCGGCACCCGTCCGGCACGCCGCCGCCGTGCCCGGCGGAGTACAGTCGGCAACGCCCGGCGTGACGCCGTGGCTCACGCCCGCCAAGGACTTCTACCGTATTGACACCGCCCTGAGCATTCCGGAGATGAAGGCGGAGGAGTGGGAACTGCGCGTGCACGGGCTCGTGGAGGAGGAGGTCCGGCTCACCTTCCAGGACCTGCTCGACGCCGAGCTGATTGAGTCCCATGTGACCCTCACCTGCGTCTCCAATCCCGTGGGCGGCAACCTCGCCGGCAACGCCAAGTGGCTGGGACTCCCCATACGCGAGGTGCTCAAACGGGCCAGGCCCACCGCCGGCGCTGACATGGTGCTCTCCACCTCCATCGACGGGTTCAGCGCCTCCACGCCGCTGGAGGTCCTGCAGGATGACCGCGACGCCATGCTTGCCATCGGCATGAACGGCGGGCCGCTGCCGCTGGAACACGGCTATCCCGTGCGCATGGTGGTGCCGGGACTGTACGGGTTCGTGTCCGCCACGAAGTGGGTGGTGGACCTGGAGGTGACCCGCTTCGCCGACAGCAAGGCCTACTGGACGCAGCGCGGCTGGTCGGAGCGCGGACCCATCAAGACGATGGCCCGGGTGGAGGTGCCCAAATCGTTCGCCGTGGTGAAGGCCGGACGGGTGGCCGTCGGGGGCACCGCGTGGGCGCAGACCCGGGGCATCACCAAGGTGGAGGTGCAGATCGACGGCGGCGACTGGGCTTCCGCCGTGCTCTCGGACGAGGCCTCCGTGGATACCTGGCGGCAGTGGTCCTTCGCCTGGGATGCCAAGCCGGGCTCGCACTACATTAAGGTGCGGGCAACGGACGGGACCGGCGAGGTGCAGACGGAGAAACGCGCCGATCCCGTGCCGGACGGCGCCTCCGGCTGGCAGTCGGTCATGGTCACCGTTGAGTAGGGGCCGGCACCATAGACTGGGCCTATGGCCCTAACTTCGCACGCCACGTTCACTGTGGATTCCGCCGTCGAACTCGCCGTGGTTGAACGAAGCGGATTCGTGGAGTCCCGCCATATCGGGGCGGCCGTGGTGCTCGCCGCGGACGGCCACGTTGTCACCCAGCTGGGCGACATCTCCACCCCCATCCTCGCCCGCTCCACGCTCAAGCCCCTGCAGGCGCTGGCGGCCATGCAGTCCGGTGTTCCGCTGCGCGGTGCCCAGGTGGCCCTCGCCTGCGCCAGCCACACGGGATCGCTCGACCACATGGACGTCGTCGAAGGCATGCTCAAGGCCGCTGGCGTCAAGGAGGACCAGCTGCAGTGCCCTGCCGCCTGGCCGCAGGACGAGACGGCGCGCACCTGGCTGACCCAGTCTGAGCGGGGCAAGTCCCGGCTGGCCTTCAACTGCTCAGGGAAGCACGCGGCCTTCCTGTGGGCCTGCACCGAAAACGGCTGGGACACCCACAGCTACCTGGAACCCAACCACCCGCTGCAGCAGCGCATCCGCACGGTGATCGAGGAATATTCCGGCGAACAGATCGCGCACCTGGGCATCGACGGCTGCGGAGCTCCCGTGGCCGCCATCTCGCTGACCGGCCTGGCCCGCGCCTACTCCCTGCTCGCCAAGGCCCCCTCCGACAAATCCGCCAACGCGCGCGCCGCCACCATCGCCACCTCCATGCTGGACTACCCGTGGGCGGTCCAGGGCAGGGGCGAGGCCAACACCATCGTGATGGAGGAGCTGGACGTCATCGCCAAGATCGGCGCCGAGGGCATCCTGGTCATGGCCACGTCCCAGGGGGTCTCCGTGGCACTCAAGATGCTCGACGGCAACCTGCGGGCCACGTCGCTGGTCGGGCTGACGCTGCTGGCCGCCTGCGGAGCCGTCGATATCCCGGGCGTGTCCAGCGTGCTCGAGAAGGTGGTGGAGCCGGTCCTCGGAGGCGGCCGTCCCGTGGGCAAGATCCGCCTCGGCCATGCCGTCTCGGCCCTGCTGGACTAACGTACTTTTTGCTTTTCAAGGAGGCACCGGTGGCAGTTGCACGCCGCAGAATCGACCCGGCCGACGGCAAAGCGGCCCTGGACCAGTGGACGGCAGGCGCCGTCCCGCCGTCGGACGCTGCCCCGGCGGTCCCGGCCGCTCCGCCCGTCCCCCGTTCGGTGATCGCGACGGCGGTGCGATACTCGCTCGAGGAGGTCACCGCCCGCGCGCCCGGGAATTCGGTGGAGGTGCGGGTGCCGCCGTTCGGCGTCACCCAGTGCGTGGAAGGCCCGCGGCACACGCGCGGCACTCCCCCAAACGTCATCGAGTGCGACGCCGCCACCTGGCTGGCCATGGTGACCGGCCGGCTGGGCTGGGCGGACGCCGTCAGCGCCGGACGCGTGGCCGCCTCCGGCCTGCGCGCCGACCTGTCGGCCCTGCTCCCGCTCTGACGCAGCACGAGACAGGATCCCGCCCCAGACTGAACTTCTCAGCCGGGGACGGGACCCTGCACGGTATCCATTGGAGTTTTGCTCAGATATCGCGACTTCAAGGGCCTTCAGCGGACGATATCTGGACAAAGGCTCGTACGTTATTCGTGGTTGATGGCTGCCGACGGCCTGCTCATCTGGAACTCGGGCATCTCACCCGGATTCGGGCCGCCGCGGAACTTGGGCGAAGCCTCCCCGCCCCCGCTGATCCGCTCCAGTTCCTGCTCCTGGAAGTCCTCCTCCACGCCCAGCATGACCGCCGAATCGTGGTTGGTGATCTCGCCGCGGAACGCCCGGACCATAACGCTGCGGTCGAACTGGCCCTCCCACTTGGAGACCACGAAGGTTGCCACGCAGTTGCCCAGCAGGTTGACCACCACGCGCATGGAGTCCATGAGCCGGTCGGCGCCGAGGAGCAGGGCGACGCCGGCCACCGGGAAGATTCCGAGCGCGGCTGCCGTGGCGGACAGTGCCAGGAAGGAAGAGCCGGGAACGCCAGCCATGCCCTTGGAAGTCAGCAGCAGCACGCCGAGGGCCGCAAGCTGCTGGCCGAGGTCCAGGTGGTGGCCGAAGGCCTGGGCGAGGAACAGCAGGGAGATGGACAGGTAAATCGCCGCACCGTCCAGGTTGAACGAGTAGCCCGTCGGCACCACCAGGCCGGTAGTGGCCCGGGAGCATCCGGCGTTCGTCAGCTTGGTCATGATGCGGGGCATCACGGCTTCCGTGGAGGCGGTGCCCAGGGCCAGCAGGAATTCCTCGCGGGTGTACTTGAGGAACTGCCACAGCGGAACCCGGGCGAAGCTCCAGGCCACAACGAACAGGAGCCCGATGAAGATGACGGCCGCGCCGTAGCAGGCGGCGATCAGCATCGCGTAGGTGCCGAGGGTATCCAGCCCGTACTGGCCGATGATGAAGGCCATGGCACCGAAGGCACCGATCGGCGCCACCTTCATGATCCAGGACATGATCTTGAAAACGAGTTCCAGGACCGTCTCCATGAGGCTGACCACCGGCAGGCAACGCTCACGCCCGATGACGACGATGGCGGCGCCGAAGAACACGGAGAAGAACAGGACCTGCAGCAGGCTGTTATTGGCGAAGGCGCCGATGACGCTGGTGGGGATGACGTCCAGGATGAACGCCGCCGCATCCTTCGGCACCGCATGGCCGGTCTTGGCGTCGAGAGCCTCCTGGGACAGGGTGCTCGGATCGATGTTCAGGCCCGCTCCGGGCTGGACGATGTTGCCGACAATCAGGCCGAAGACCAGGGCGAAAAGCGTGGCCGCTGTGAAGTAGAGAAGAGCCTTCACTCCTACCCTTCCGACCGCCTTGACGTCGCCAACGGCCGAAATTCCCGTAACGATCACGAGGAAGATCAGCGGCGCAATGATCATCTTGATGAGCTGGATGAAGCCGTCACCGAGCGGCCTCAGTTGAGCGCCTAGGTCCGGCCAGAAATGCCCTATGAGAACACCTGCCACGACGGCGATCAGAATTTGGAAGAAGAGCGACCTATACAGGGGCTTCTTCTTCAACGGCACCGAACTCGCCTTCAGCGCCGAGGAATCTGGGATCTTCATTGATCTGTACCTATCAATTGGGAACTGCCCCGGATCGGGGTCTGTCTCCAACGTAACCCCGGTCACACTATTCCGCAAGAGGAAATCTAGTTTTCACAATGCGGAATAAGTTTAGCCGGTCACAATTGAGTTTTTGTCCACCTGTTAGGACTTTGAAGCCCTCGTGGAGGCCGATAACTGGACAAAGACTCCTACCGCGGCCAGCCCTGTTTACGCAGCGCCTGCCGCTAGGAGGCCAGGTGGTGCAGCCCCTCGTACTCGGCGACCTTGGGTGGCACAAAGTGCCTGGCGTGCTCGCTGATGATGGCATCGCCGGCCACCACAAGGTCGTCGATGGGCAGGACGGAGCCGAGGTCCACCCCCGGTCCGGGCCAATGAAGTCAGTCTGACCCCGTCGATCTCCACGAGATCGCTCCAGCGGATCTTGAGGCGGTGGCCGGCTATGGCGCGGCGGCGCGGCAGCGTGCCGCCGCTCTCCCTCGCGAGGTGAAAGAACCGTCCGGGCTCCCGGAAGTGCGGACCGCTTTTCTTCCCCACGGCACAGGGTCGACGACGGCGGTCACCGGCCCGCCGCCGTCGGGCCTGAACTCCGCCCACGGCGGCAACGGAACGCCGTGGACTTCCTCTGCGGTGACCAGGCTCGCGAAGTCGTCCGGACCTAGTGCGTGTGCGAGCGGACGAGGGCGGGAAGGTCCGAACTTAAGTCGCGATATGTGGACAAAAACCCGAAAGAAAGGACGACCGGTTCGGGTCCGGGGAGCGTCAGCCGCGGCCGACGAAGGGCATTCCCGCGGCCGTGATCACGACCGAGCCCACGCTGGCCGACGGCGGCATCCCCGCCATCATCAGCACGGCCCGGGCCGCGTCCTCCACCGGGAACATCGGTTCCACCCTGCGGGTACCGTCGGCCTGGAGCGCGCCCGAGCCGACACCGATGGTGTCCATGATTTCCGTGGCGGTGTTGCCGATGTCGATCTGCCCGCAGGTGATGCCGAACTCCCGGCCGTCCAGCTCGATGCTCTTGGTCAGGCCTGTCATGGCATGCTTGGTGACCGCGTAGGCAACAGTGCGCGGACGTGGTGAATGCGCGGAGATCGAGCCGTTGTTGATGATCCGCCCGCCCTGGGGCGACTGCGCCTTCATCGCCCGGACGGCCGCCCCGGCGCACAGCACCGAACCGGTCAGGTTCACGGCGACCGTGGCCTCCCAGTCCGCCAGGCTGATCTCGTCCACCGATGCGGCCGGGCCAAAGACGCCGGCGTTGTTGAACAGGACATCAACCCGGCCCCAGCGCCGGAGGACGGAAGCGAAAAGGCGTTCGACGTCGTCGGGCACGGTGACATCGCACGGCACCGCAAGCGCCTCCGGGTGGCCGTCCGCCGTTTCTAGGAGCTGCTGCTCGCGGCGGCCCGCCAGGGCCACCCGGTAACCGTCCAGCAGCATTTGCCGGGCAACCGCGCGGCCGATGCCGGAGCCGGCGCCGGTGACGACGACGACGCGCCCCGGAGTAGGTGGAACGGTCATGCTGCACTCCTGTTGTTGAAGGGATTAGGCGGTGGCCGGAACGCCGTTCGCCGCCATCGGCCAGCCTACGACGGTTTTTCGGCTGTGTCGGTCACAATCGGCGCGCAGCCGGCGGACCCGCCCGGATGACAGCCTTGCCCGACGGCGGGGAGGATCAGCTCTCCCCCGTCTTGACCGGCGTCCTCACCAATGCGTAATCTCGAATAGCAAGAATGTTTTCTCGCAATACGAAAACATGAGCCCAACATTCAAAGATGAAACGAGGCTGCCGTGGCTGCAGGAGAAGATACCTCCCATATCCTCAGCGGGTTGACTAACCAGCTGCCTGATCGTGATCCGGAAGAGACCGCCGAGTGGGTTGAGTCCCTGGATGCGCTGATCAGGGAACAGGGCACGGAGCGTGCCCAATACATCATGCGCAGTCTCCTGCAGCGTGCCGGCGCGCAGAGCGTCGGGGTTCCGATGGTGACCACCACGGACTATGTGAACACCATTCCGGTGGACCAGGAAGCGCAGTTCCCGGGCAACGAGGAGTACGAGCGCCGCTACCGGGCGTACATGCGCTGGAACGCGGCCGTGATGGTGCACCGGGCGCAGCGGCCCGAGATCGGGGTCGGCGGGCACATCTCCACCTACGCCGGCGCCGCGACCCTGTACGAGGTCGGGTTCAACCACTTCTTCCGCGGCAAGGACCACCCCGGCGGCGGGGACCAGGTGTTCTTCCAGGGCCACGCGTCCCCGGGCATGTACGCCCGGGCGTTCATGGAAGGCCGGCTGTCCGAGGAGGACCTGGACGGGTTCCGGCAGGAAAAGTCCAAGGAAGGCCACGCCCTCTCCTCCTACCCGCACCCGCGGCTGATGCCGCACTTCTGGGAATTCCCGACCGTGTCGATGGGCATCGGCCCGATGAACGCGATCTACCAGGCCCAGTCCAACCGGTACCTGCACAACCGGGGCCTGAAAGACACCGCCGACCAGCAGGTCTGGGCGTTCCTGGGCGACGGCGAAATGGACGAGCCCGAGTCCCGCGGCCTGCTCCAGCTCGCCGCGAACGAGAACCTGGACAACCTGAACTTCGTGATCAACTGCAACCTCCAGCGCCTGGACGGACCGGTGCGCGGCAACGGCAAGATCATGCAGGAACTCGAGGCGTTCTTCCGCGGCGCGGGCTGGAACGTGATCAAGGTCGTCTGGGGCCGGGAATGGGATGACCTGCTCACCCGCGACACCGACGGGTCGCTGGTGAAGATCATGAACGAAACCCCCGACGGGGACTACCAGACCTACAAGGCCGAATCCGGCGGGTTCGTCCGCGAGCACTTCTTCGGCAAGGACCCGCACACCAAGGATCTCGTCGCGGACCTGACCGATGACGAGATCTGGAACCTCAAGCGCGGCGGGCACGACTACCGCAAGGTCTACGCCGCGTACAAGGCCGCGACCGAATTCAAGGGCAAACCCACCGTGATCCTGGCCAAAACGGTCAAGGGCTACGGCCTGGGCCCGCACTTCGAAGGCCGCAACGCCACCCACCAGATGAAAAAACTCACCCTCGACGACCTGAAGGAATTCAGGGATTACCTGAGAATTCCAATTTCTGACGCCCGGCTCGAAGAGGACCCCTACCGGCCGCCGTACTACCACCCCGGTCCGGATGCGCCCGAGATTGCCTACCTCCTGGAGCGGCGAAAGGCATTGGGCGGCTCGGTGCCCGAACGGCGGTCCGGCCCCGGCGGTGTTGAAATGCCCGACCCCAAAACGTTCGACGTCGCCAAGCGCGGTTCGGGCAAGCAGCAGGCCGCAACCACCATGGCGTTCGTCCGCCTGCTCAAGGACCTGCTCCGCGACAAGAAGTTCGGGCACCGGATTGTCCCCATCGTGCCGGACGAATCGCGGACCTTCGGCATGGACGCATTCTTCCCGACCGCCAAGATTTATAACCCGGGCGGCCAGAACTACCTGTCCGTGGACCGCGACCTCGTCCTGGCCTACAAGGAATCCGCGCAGGGCCAGCTGATCCACCCCGGCATCAACGAAGCCGGCGCCGTGGCAGCCTTCACCGCCGCCGGAACCGCCTACGCCACCCACGGCGTGCCCCTGGTCCCGGTCTACGTGTTCTACTCCATGTTCGGCTTCCAGCGCACCGGCGACGCCTTCTGGGCCGCCGCCGACCAGATGACCCGCGGCTTCATCATCGGCGCCACCGCAGGACGGACCACCCTCACCGGCGAAGGCCTCCAGCACGCCGACGGGCACTCCCCCCTGCTGGCCTCCACCAACCCCGCCGTGGTCACCTACGACCCCGCCTACGGGTACGAAATGGGCCACATCGTCCGCGACGGCCTCGAGCGCATGTACGGGGGGCGCCGCAAGCGGCCAAGGAACCGGAACTGCATCCGATAAAAACCTGATGTACTACATCACGGTCTACAACGAGCCGATCGTCCAGCCCGCCGAACCGGAGAACCTCGACGTCGAAGGCGTCCTCAAGGGCATCTACAAGCTCGCGGCCTCCACCACCGAAGGCCCCAAGAGCCAGATCCTCGCCTCCGGCGTCTCCGTCCCCTGGGCCCTCGAAGCCCAGCGGATCCTCGCCGAAGACTGGGCCGTCTCCGCCGACGTCTGGTCCGTCACCTCCTGGAACGAACTGCGCCGCGACGGCCTCGCCGCCGAAGAGGAAGCCTTCCTCAACCCCGGCAAGGACGCCCGCCAGCCGTTCGTCACCAAACAGCTCGAAGGCGCCCAGGGCCCCGTCGTCGCAGTCTCGGACTACATGAAAGCCGTCCCGGACCAGATCCGCCAGTTCGTCCCGAACGACTTCGCCACCCTCGGCGCCGACGGCTTCGGCTTCTCCGACACCCGCGCCGCCGCCCGCCGCTTCTTCAAAAACGACATTCACTCCATCGTCGTCAAAACCCTCCAGCTGCTGGCGGCGAGGGGTGAAGTGCAGGAGGGCGCGCCATCGTACGCCATGGACCGCTACAAACTCCTGGACGTCACGGCGGGAACAACAGGAGGAGCCGGCGGCGACTCCTGAGCCTTGCTGGCTGTACGTGTCATCCAACAAAAACGACGGCGGCCCTCACCTGATGGTGGGGGCCGCCGTCGTGCCTCTTTGGGTAAGGTCAGGGATGCCTGCGGTCGACAACGAAGCCGGTTGCTGCGCTCTCGCGGACCGCCGTGATTCCGGCAGTGACTGCCTTGATGTTGGAAAAGCTGGGCGAAACCGCCACCACGGTTCCGTCATCGGCCGTCAGCCTGAACCGGTATTGCCCTGCGCCTGCTGTCTCGATTACGAATGTGCCTGCCATAGATGCTCCTTCCGACAGCTGCACCGTTGCAGCCGCCATTACGACCCCCAATTGCCAACACGACAGATTCGACGTTAGCCGCCATTCACTGGACAAACCACCCCTACTACCGGGTAATCTTTGCGCCTTAAGGTAGTAAGCATGGTTTCCTTCCTTCCGTCCACCACCGGCGTGCTGCTGTCTGCGGGTGCCGGCACCCGCCTGGGCCGCGGCCCGAAAGCCCTGCTTCCGTTCCGGGGCCGCACCCTTGTGGAGGTGCTTGCCGACGTGATGCTCGACGGCGGCTGCCGCGAGGTTGTGGTGGTGCTGGGCGCGGGCGCCGCGGACGTCCTAGGACGGACGGATCTGGCCCGCCACACTGTGGTGGAGAACCCGGAGTGGGCCGGCGGAATGGGCAGTTCGTTCCAGGCAGGGCTAAATCGCGCGCGCCCAGAAGACGATGTGCTGGTGGCCCTCGTGGACCAGCCGGGGCTGACGGCGGAAACTGTCGCCAGGCTGCTGCGGGCGCACCGTCCGGGCCGGGTGACGGCCGCCGCGTACGCCGATGCGTCCGGGAAGCTCCGGCGCGGCCATCCGCTGCTGCTCGATGCAACGCTGCGGGCGGCAGCCGCTGAATCTGCAAAGGGCGACGCCGGTGCCCGGCTTTTCCTGCAGGCCCATCCGGAGCTGATCGATTTGGTGGACTGCACTCTGCCGCCCGGTTCAGGCCAGTCCGGCGGCGAAGACCTCGACACCCCGGATCAGCTGCACCTGCTGGGCTAGTTCGCGGCCCAACGGGTCCTACTGCGCCATCCCCGCCGCGAGAAGTTCCTGCAGTCCCTGTTTGAAGCGGGCCCTTCCGCCATGGGCCGGGTGCCTGATTTTCGGCACGTCCAGGCCGCTGCGGCGGAGGCTGGTGTGCGCGACGTTTCCCATGGCCACCACGGTTTCGACGGGAAAGATCCCCGTCAGGGCCTGCCAGAACGGGGTGCCCAGCGCGGCTTCCGCGGGTGTTGGCGTGCGGTTGGACAGTGGCTGTCCCGGCACATGCGTGTGCCAAGGGCAGGCACTCCACAGCAGTGGCAAGAAGTCGAGCTCGGCCAGCACCTCCCACATCACCGTGGCCGTGGGCTCGGCGGCGACGCCGGCAGCCTCCGGCGGCAGCACGTACCCTTTCCCGGAGCCGAACAGCCCGAAGGAATTGGCCGGCCCCTGGAACATGGTGCGGTTGGTGAAGGGAACACCGGTTATCCGCATGCCGCGGAAGCCCGGCGCCTCCCCCACCAGGAGCACCCTCGGTGCCCTGTCCAGCATGTCCCCGAGGTAGGCCGCCAGGTTCTGCCGGCGCAGGGCGTTCCCGGGGACCGAATGGTCGAAGAAGTTGTTGCAGCCCGGGGGCGTTTCAACGGCCGCGAGCCGGTCTATGAAGCCCTCGATCGATGACGTCACAGGTCACCAGCGGGGGTGGACGGCCTCGCGGAAGTAGTGGTCGTAGATCCAGCGCACGCCTTCGTCGAACTCCGGGCCGAGCACCGTTGCGGCCGCGGCGGCGTTGGCTCGGGCCTGCTCCACCGAACGGGCACCGGGAATGACGGACGTGACGCCGTCCTGGGCGGCGACCCACGCGATCGCGGCCTGCGCGGTTCCGGAGCCCTCCGGCACCAGCTGCTCGAACTCGGCCACTGCCTTGAGCCCCAGCTCATAGTCCACTCCGGAGAAGGTTTCGCCGACGTCGAAGGCGTTCCCGGCGCGGTTGTAGTTGCGGTGGTCGTCCTCGGCGAAGACAGTTTCCTTAGTGTACTTCCCGGACAGCAGACCGGAGGCGAGCGGAACGCGGGCGATGATGCCCACGCCGGCGGCTTTTGCAGCGGGGAGCACCTCCTCCAGCGGCTTGAGCCGGAAGGCGTTCAGGATGATCTGCACGGATGCGGTGCCCTCGTGCCGCAGGGCTTCGAGCGCTTCCTCGGTGCGCTCCACACTCACGCCGTAGTTCCGGATGGCCCCCTCGGCAACGAGGGTGTCCAGGGCGTCGTACACCTCGGCCCGGCTGTACACCGCGGTGGGCGGGCAGTGCAGCTGGACCAGGTCCAGGGCGTCGGTCCGCAGGTTGCGGCGCGAGCGGTCCACCCATTCGCGGAAGTTGGCGAGGTTGTAGTTCTCCGGGCGCTGCTCCAGCCGGCGGCCCATCTTCGTGGCCACCGTGATGCCCGTGCCCGGGTTGTCGGCGAGGAACGCTCCGATGGCCTGCTCGCTGCGGCCGTCCCCGTAGACGTCCGCCGTGTCGAAGAACGTCACACCGGCATCAGCAGACGCCGCGAGGATGGCCTGCGCCTGTGCCGGGTCAACATTGCCCCAGTCCGCACCGAGCTGCCAGGTTCCCAGTCCAATGACTGAAACGTTCCGTCCGGTCTTGCCTAAGATGCGCTGTTCCATCCCCCGACTATATGTTGCCGAGCCCACGCGGGCTCACTTCGCGCGCCCGGCCGCGGTTCATGGGGCGAAAAGTGACTCCGCGTCGCCTGCACCAGCGGAAATGCTGCCAGCGGAAATGCTGTCAGCGGGAAAACTGTCAGCGGGAGCGCTGGCAGGAACGAGGCCAGCCTCCTTCAGCCCCAGGTAGATCCTGTCCCGGGCGATGGGCAGCTCGGCGAACCGCACGCCGGTGGCGTTCCGGATGGCGTTGGCCAGCGCGGGCGCCACGGGGTTGAAGGGGCTTTCGCTCATGGACTTGGCCCCCAGTGGTCCCATCGAATCGTTGGTGTCGGCGAAATAGACCTCGCTGCGCGGCACGTCGGCAAAGGACGGGATGTGGTACTGCCGGAGGATGTCCGTGGTGACCCGGCCGCCGTCGTCCACGCGGACCTCCTCATACAGTGCGGCACCCAGCGCCTGGGCGATGCCGCCCTCGATCTGGCCCCGGCACTGCCGCGGGTTCACCACGACGCCGGCGTCCGCCGCCTGCACGCTCTGCAGGATGCGCAGCTCACCGGTCCCGGTGTTCACCGCCACTCGGAAGCCGTGGACGTTGAAGGCCACCGAGCGCGGGGTTCCGCCCCAGCGGCCCTCGGCCTCGAGTTCGACGCCGGCCTGCCGGGCGGCGTCGAACAGTTCAGTAAGCGGCACCCTGGTTCCCTCGCAGACGACGGCGTCGCCGTCGAGCACGCATCCGGACGACTGGATCTGCCGGACGCCGGCAGCGAACGCCCGGATCCGGACGGCCAGTTCCTCGGCCGCGGCCAGTGTGGCCTTGCCGGCCACCACCGTTCCGGCCGAGCCGAAGGCGCCGGTGTCATGCTCGATCAGGTCTGTGTCGGACTGCCGGACGGTGACCCGCGCGGCCACCGTGGACAGCGCCGTCGCGGCCAGCTGCGCGTGCACCGTGGTGGTGCCGTTGCCGAATTCGGCGGTTCCGACGTCGGCGGCGTAGGTTCCGTCGGCCAGGAGCCGGAGCCTGGAATGGGCGAAGTGGCCCCGCGGCGGCACGGTGTCGATCATGGACAGCGCCGTGCCCTCCCCCGTGACCCAGTCCGGTCCCAGGTCATCCAGCCCGGCGGCCCGGTAGCGTTCGCGGCCGCGCTCCAGCGCGTCCTGCACCAGGCGCGTGCACTGGTCCAGCCCGTAGCTGCCGTAGTGGACGTCCTCCTCCGGTTCGGCATGGGTGGAGAGCATGTCGTCGCCCTCGCGGACCATGTTGCGGCGGCGGAACTCCAGCGGGTCCATGCCGATGCCCGCGGCCAGTTCGTCGATGGCCGATTCGATGGCGAAGATCATCTGGCTGAGCCCGTAGCCGCGGAAGGCGCCGGACGGCACGGTGTTGGTGTAGACGGCGAGCGCGTCCACCTTCTTGTTGGCGCATTTGTAGACGGCCAGGGATTCGCCACAACCGTGGAACATGACCCCGGGGGCGTGGTTGCCGTAAGCCCCGGTGTTGGTGAGGACGTCCAACTGCAGCGCCGTGAGCCTGCCGTCACTGCTGGCGCCGGCCTTGAGCTTGATGGTGAAGGGGTGCCGTGTGGTGCTGGCGGTGAACTGCTCGGTCCGGGTGAACTCCAGCTGCACGGGCCGGCGCAGTTTCAGGGCCGCGAGCGCGGCGATGTCCTCCGCGAGCACCTCCTGCTTTCCGCCAAAGCCGCCGCCCACCCTGCCCGCCACCACGTGGACCTGGTCCTCCGGCAGCCCGAACACGCGGCAGAGCGTGCGGCGCACCAGGAACGGAACCTGGGTGGACGTGCGCACCTGCAGCCGGCCGTCGTCGTCCACCGATGCGATGGAGGCGTGCGTTTCCAGCGCCACGTGCTGGACGCGTTGGGTGCGGTAGGTCTGCTCATGGAGGAAGTCGGCCGCCGCGAAGCCGTCGCTGACGCTGCCCAGTTCGGAGTGCAGTTCGGCCACGATGTTCCGCTCCGGCTGGGCGATCCGCGCCGTGCCGGCATCCTTGTCGCCGTGGACTGAGGGGGCGCCGGGCCGGATGGCGTCCTGCGGGGTGAACACCGCTGCGAGCTCCTGGTATTCCACCCGGACCGCACGGACGCCCGCCTCCGCCGCGCCCACCGATTCGGCGACGACGGCGGCCACCCGCTGCCCGCGGAACCTCACCACGGTGTCCAGCAGCCGGGTGTCGTCGGGGTCGTCGGTGAAGAGCTCGTGCTGGGCGCTGGAATACAGCTGGTCCGGGGCGTCCTCGGCGGTGAGGACGGCCACGACTCCCGGCACCTCCATGGCGGCCGAGGTGTCGATGGAAAGGACCCGGGCGTGCGCGTGCGGTGAGCGCACGAGTTTCATGTGCAGCAGGCCGGGCAGCGCCTCGGCCGGGACGTCCAGCGTGTAGCGTGCTTGCCCAGTGACCACCGCGCGGCTGGCCGGCGCGGGAACGTCGTCGCCCAGCCGGCCGGGCTCCGGGGCCGGCTGCCCGCCGCCGGCGATTCCCGAGCCGGGGCCTTCCGGTGCCGGGTGGCCTTCGTGGCCGCAGACGGCGTCCGCGATGGCCCGGTATCCGGTGCACCGGCACAGGTTTCCCTTCAGGTTGCGCGGCAGGTTTTCCTTCTGGCCGTCGTCGAAGGTGGCTGCCGTCATCACCATGCCCGCGGTGCAGAAGCCGCACTGGAAGCCCTGGCGGTCCAGGAACTGCTGCTGCATGGGATGCAGGTCAGCTCCCTCGCTCGTGGCGGCGAGGCCTTCGATGGTGGTAACGGCGTGGCCCTCGGCGCGCACGGCCGGGTAGATGCAGCTGTGCACCGGCGTGCCGTCCACGTGCACGGTGCAGGCACCGCAGTCGCCGCCGTCGCAGCCCTTCTTCACGCCGAAGTTGCCCTGCTCCCGGAGGAACGTGCGCAGGCACTGGCCTGGCCGCGGCTGCGCCTGCACCGGCGCACCGTTGATTTCCATGGCCATGCTCAGGCCCCTCTCTTCGTCTGCGTCTGTGTCTGCTGCGGCGGCTGTGCCGGCTGTGGTGGCCAGAAGTCTCCGGACACTTCGGCCGGCGCTCCGGCCGGCATGCCCAGTTCTGCCCGGATTTCCTCGGCCAGGCGGTGCGTCATGTCGCGGCGCCACCCGGGCAGCCCGTGGATGTCATCGTGGTATAGGCCGGCCGGGATGGCGGCCTCGAGTTCGCTTGCCAGCTCCGGCGCCTCCGGCAGGGAACCGAACCGCAGCTGCACCGGCCGTTTGGTGGCGGCGGTGACGGTGAGCGTGAACTGGCCGCCGCCGTCGAGCCTTCCGATCAGCAGCACCGCCGACCTGCCGAGGTTGCTCAGCGAGAGCCGGCGGAACGCCACTCGGGAGGACAGGGCCGACGCCGGCAGGCTGACGCTGCGGAGCAGCTCGCCGGGTGCCAGCGCGTTTTGCCCGTCCCCGGTGATGAAGTCGGCCACCGGCAGTTCCCGGCGGGAGCCTCCCGGGCCGAGGACCGTGGCCGTGCCGTCCAGCCCGGCGCACAGCGAGATCATGGGCCCGGCCGGCAGGGACGTGCACAGGTTGCCGCCCACGGTGGACATGTTCCAGACCTTGAAGGACGCCACGAAGGAGTCGCAGCAGGGCCGGATGAGGTCCAGGCCGGGCCAGTCTTCGGTGCCGGCACCTTCTTCGGCCAGCTTGTCCGGGAGCGCGTAGAATTCGGCGACGGTGCAGGTGGCCGCGATCTCGAGGCCGTCCGCGGTCACGGTCACGGGCTGCCAGCCGGCGGAGCCGAGATCCAGCAGGCGCCGCAGCGGCTCGGGACCGAAGGCCGTGCTGCCGTAGGAAAAGAGGACGGTGCCGCCCGCCAGCCAGGCGTCACCCTCGCGCCAGTCGGCGGGGTCGGTGGTGCGGACCACCGCCTCGATGGTATTCATGTCCATGCGATCTCCTGGGATGCCTGTTCTTTGCCGAGTGCCGGTTGGTGGCTTAACGCGGGCTCCGTGCCCCCGGCGGGAATTGAATGAATGGGTCCGCTGCCGTCCCGTAACGGAATGCAGGCGCCGGCACCGGTGCGCGCTGCGATGAGCTCCGCGGTGATGGAGACGGCCACCTCCGCCGGTGTGACGGCGCCGAGATCCAGGCCGATGGGCGAATGCAGCATGGCCAGCCGCTCCGGTGCGACGCCGGCCTCGAGCAGCCCGTCGATGCGCTGCCGGTGGGTGCAGCGCGAGCCCAGCGCGCCGACGAAGGCAACGTCCAGCTCCAGTGCTTCCTGGAGCAGCGGAATGTCGAACTTGGGGTCGTGTGTCAGGACGCAGATGACCGTGCGGGAGTCGATCCTGCCGGCGGAGGCTTCCGCGGCAAGATACCGGTGCGGCCAGTCGGTGGCCACCTCGTCCGCCGCGGCGAAGCGCTCCTGCGTTGCGAACGCCGGCCGGGCGTCGCACAGCGTGACGCGGTAGCCAAGCAGCTTGGCGGCCGGCACCAGCGCTGCGCCAAAGTCGTTGGCACCGAACACCAGCAGCCGGGCCTGCGGCAGGCGGCTCTCCACCAGCAGGGTCACTGGTTCCGTCGAGGGCACTTCACCCCCGGTACTGTGGGCGCTCCCGACAGAAACGCCACAGCCCCGCGGCGGCGCCAGCCTGACCAGTCCCGTCCGGCCGCCGCGCAGCAGCGGCTCGAGCTGGGCGGCGGCAGCGCGGAGTGCTTCCCGCCAGGCCTCAGCGTCCGGGTTCAGCAAGTCCAGCCCCAGCAGTGCCGCGAGGTCGGCCGATTCCGCCACCTCAAACGTGCCCGGATCAGGAACCACGACGACGGCTGGCGGCTGGGCGGCGGCCTCGCCCGCTGTCCCACCTGCCCCCAATGGTCTGCCGGTAGCGATGCCCGCGGCAGCGGCCCTGTCCGCGGGCGCGTCGATCCGCCGGATCAGGGCAAGCGGCCGTTCGGGATCGGCGGCCAACATCCGAAAGGCACCGAGCCCGGCCGCGCTGCCGTCCAGGGACTGGATATGGACCTCCAGCTCACCGCCGCAGGTGAGCCCGACGGCGAACGCGTCCTCAGTGCTGAAGCCAAAAGCCTCAAGGCGGGTGCCGCCGTCGGCCATCACTTCCAGCGCCGAGGCAACCACGGCCCCCTCAACACAGCCGCCGGAGAGGCTGCCGAGGATCTCGCCCGACTCGGACACCAGCATGGAAGTCCCGGGCGGCCGCGGCACGGAGCCGCTGGCGGTGATGATGGTGGCGACGGCGCACCGTTCCCCGGACGCCGCCGGGCGCCAGCCGGCCAGAGAAGGCATCAGATCCAGCATGGCAGCACTCCCTCTTCCCGTGCGATGGTGCCCATTCTCGTTCCTATTCTTGGTAGTGGAAAGCATTCGACGCCGGTCCGGCCCGGCGACGCGCAAACGGTCCGGGGATGCGCGGATTCCCGTGTCCTCCGGCCGTTTGCGCGTCGCGGGGCATTTTCCGCGTCCCTAAGCCCCGAGCAGCGCGCCGATCGGACCGCGTGCGAAGTAGACAATGAAGCCCACGGTGACCACCCACATCAGCGGATGGATCTTCTTCGCCTTGCCGGAGGCCGCGCCGATCACGGCCCAGCTCACGAAGCCCACGCCGATGCCGTTGGCGATCGAGTAGCTCAGCGGCATGGTGACGATCGTCAGGAAGGCCGGCAGCGCCACCGCGAACTTGGTGAACTTGATCTCGCGGATCTGCGCCATCATCATCGCGCCCACCACCACCAGGGCGGCGGCTGCCACCTCGAGCGGCACCACGCTGGTGAGCGGGGTGAGGAACATGGATCCCAGGAACAGCGCGCCGGTGACCACCGAGGCGAGCCCGGTGCGCGCCCCCTCGCCGATCCCCGCGGCGGAGTCGATGTACACGGTGTTGGAGGAACCTGACGTGCCGCCACCGACCACTGCGCCCACGCCTTCGACGATGAAGGCGGACTTGAGCCGGGGGAACGTGCCGTCCTTGTGCGCCACGCCTGCGCTCTTGGCGAGCCCGGTCATTGTGCCCATGGCGTCGAAGAAGTTCGTGAACACGAGCGTGAACACCAGCATGGTCGCGGCGAGACCGCCGATCCGGCCGAAGGCGCCGAACAGGTCGAACTGCCCGACGAGGCCGAGGTCCGGGGCCGAGACCAGGTGGCCCGACAGCACCGGCGTGTTCAGGTGCCAGCCGCCGGGGTTGGTGTCGCTGGCGGGGCCGATGTGCAGGATCGCTTCGACGACGGCGGCCAGCACGGTGGTGGCCACAATGCCGATGAGCAGGCCGCCCTGGACCTTCCGTGCCACGAGGATGCCCATGACCAGCAGGCCCACGATGAACACCATGGTGGGGATGGAGGTGATGGAGCCGTTGTCGCCGAGCTGGACCGGCGGGCCGCCGGCGGTGGCCTTGACGAAGCCCGAGTCCACGAAGCCGATGAAGGCGATGAACAGGCCGATGCCTACCGTGATCGCGGCCTTCAGCTCCTTGGGCACGGCCCGGAAGATCGCGGTCCGCGCGCCGGTGACGCCGAACAGGACGATCAGGATGCCGTTGATGACCACCAGGCCCATGGCCTCGGCCCAGGTGACTTCCTGGATCACCGCCACCGCGAGGAAGGAGTTGATGCCCAGTCCCGCGGCCAGGCCGAACGGCAGGTTGGCGATCAGGCCGAACGCAATGGTCATAACGCCGGCTGTCAGCCCTGTGACTGCGCCCACCTGCGCCGCGGAAAGCCAGCCACCGGCGACGTCCGTGGGGGCATTGTCCGCACTGAAGCCGCCGAGGATCAGCGGATTCAGGATGACGATGTAGGCCATCGTGAAGAAGGTGACCAGTCCGCCCCGGACCTCGCGGGCCACGGTGGAACCGCGCCGGGTGATGTGGAAGAAGCGGTCGAGGAACGAGTTCGACGCCGGGGGCCTGGGGCTGCTGCCCCGCTGCGCCTTGCCGGATGCCGGGTTCTTTTCGGGTGCCGCTGTCTGCCCTGCGCCCAGAAGCGCAGCCTGCTGTTCAGCGGTATTGTCCAGGATTGTCATGTCAGCCACCGGGCCCTAGTAGTCAATCCTGGAGTCGAGCGTGTTCCAGGTGTTGAAGGGTTCCAGGATGGCGGGGGCTTCGGGGTGGCCCAGCTCGAGCTTGGAGACCGGCATCAGGGCATGGCGGTCCTCGTTGTCGAAGTACTCGTAGAAGACGGCGTCGTCGAAGCCCACGGAGGCGGCGTCATGCCGGTCCGCGGCGAAGACCACGCGGTCGATGCGGGCCCAGAGCGCCGAGGCGAGGCACATGGGGCATGGCTCGCAGCTGCTGTAGAGGGTGGCCCCGCGGAGGTCAAAGGTGCCAAGCCCGCTGCACGCGCGGCGGATGGCCGTGACCTCGGCGTGGGCGGTGGGATCGTTGTCGGCGGTGACCCGGTTGACGCCGTCGAACGCCTGACCGTCGGCGGTGACGATCACGGCGCCGAACGGGCCGCCGCTGTTCAGGACGTTGGCGGTTGCCAACCGGATGGACCTGGCCAGGAATGCCTCGGCCGTGACGGTGGTACTCATGATGCGACTCCCTTTGCTGTGGAAGCCGGTACCCCGCGGGCGGAACGGAAAGGACCAAGTGCGACGGTTACCAGGCTTCAGCATGTGCTTTTGAAGGTTAAGTTGCGCCTGGTAGATAGCTTCCCCGGAGTCCGGGTGCCCGCCTTTGGCAACTCGAGATTAGCACCGGAATGTGGTCCGCGCCATAGTTTTCTGGAAACTTAATTTCGCAATGTGAAATGCGTGTTTCCGACGGCTCACGTCTGGCGGTTGTGGGCCGCCACTTCAAGGCCTGTCACAAACGGCACCCATTGACCACCTTCCCGAGCCCGCCCTACGCTGGTGCCGACTCGCCGCCCGGGCGTCGCTTTACAGGGCAGCGTGTCCCCTGGATCAGCAGACAGGACCACTGAGCTGGAAAGTATCAGCACGCTCAGACAAGGATCCTCATGGCCCAGCCCTTTAAGCTTCCATCAACGAACGGCACCGCCGAATCCCGGCTCTGGATCCGGAACCCGCTGGCGGCCTTCACCGCCAACAGCCTCGACGCCTCGGGCGGCCTGGTGGTCAGCGGCGGCAGGATTGTGGAAGTGCTTGGCACCGGCCAGACGCCCTCCGCTCCCTGCCAGCAGACCTTCGACGCCGGCAGCCACGTCGTCCTGCCCGGCCTGATCAACACCCATCACCACTTCTACCAAACGCTCACCCGCGCGTGGGGCCCGGTGGCCAACGCTCCCCTGTTCCCCTGGCTGCAGAACCTTTACCCGGTCTGGGCCAGGCTGACCCCGCGGGACCTTGAACTCGCGGCCACCGTGGCCCTCGCCGAATTGCTCCTCTCCGGCTGCACCACGGCCGCGGACCACCATTACCTCTTCCCCGCCGGGATGGAGGACGCGGTCGACGTCGAAATCGGCGCCGTCCGGCATCTGGGCATGCGGGCCACGCTGACCCGGGGCTCCATGACGCTGGGCGAGGACGACGGCGGGCTGCCGCCACAGTCGACGGTACAGACACCGGACGTGGTGCTCGCCGACAGCGAACGGCTGATCCGCGAGTACCACGAGCGCGGCGACGGCGCCGTGATCCAGATTGCGCTGGCGCCCTGCTCGCCGTTTTCCGTCACCAAGGAGATCATGGCGGAGAGCGCCGCAATGGCGGAGCGGCATGACGTCCGGCTGCACACCCATCTCGCGGAGACCCTCGACGAGGAGCAGTTCTGCCTTGAGACGCTCGCGCTGCGCACCGTGGACTATTTGGACAGTGTGGGCTGGCTGACGGACAGGACGTGGCTGGGCCACGGTATCCATTTCAGCGACGCTGAAATTGCCCGGCTGGGAGCAGCTGGAACCGCCCTCGCCCACTGCCCGACGTCGAACATGCGACTCGCGTCCGGCACCGCCCGGGTGCTCGAACTGGAGGAAGCGGGAGTGCCCGTGGGGCTGGGAGTGGACGGATCGGCGTCGAACGATGCGTCCAACATGATTCTCGAGGCGCGGCAGGCGCTGTACCTGCAGCGGCTCCGGTACGGCGCACACGTTCCGGTGGAGCGGGCGCTGGGCTGGGCCACGCGCGGATCGGCGGCGGTGCTGGGCCGGCCCGACCTGGGCCAGCTGGCGCCCGGGATGCAGGCGGACCTGGCCCTGTTCCGACTGGACGACCTGCGGTTCTCCGGCGCCCATGATCCCCTCTCCGCCCTGCTGCTGTGCGCCGCCGACCGCGCGGACCGCGTGATGGTGGGCGGCGAGTGGCGCGTGATCGACGGGCAGATTCCAGGACTGGACGTGGCCGGGCTGATCGCTGAGCATTCGGCGGCGGCGCGGCGGCTGGTGAACGGCTGACACCCCGCCGTTACGACGGTTCCCTGCGCACACGATGCTGCGAATCGTCGAGTGGGCAGGGAACCATCGAAACGGGGCCGGTCTACTGCTAGCGTGGCGGCATGACTCCGTCGAAGACGCCGGCCGAGATCCTGGACATTGCCGGCACCGAGGTCCGCATCTCGAGCCCGGACAAGGTGGTGTTTCCTGAACCCGGGCTGACGAAGCTCGACCTGGTGCGCTACTACCTGGCCGTCGCGGACGGCGCGCTGCGCGGGGCAGGCGGCCGGCCGATGGTGCTCAAGCGCTTCCCAAAGGGGATCGACGCGGAGGCGTTCTTCCAGAAGCGCGTGCCCGACAACCACCCCGGCTTCATCGACACGACGACGCTCCACTATGCGTCGGGGACGTCGGCGGAGGAAGCCGTCATCCGGGACGCCGCGGGTCTGGCGTGGGTGGTGAACCTTGGCTGCCTGGACCTCAACCCGCATCCGGTGCGCGCCGAGGACCTCGACCATCCTGACGAGCTCCGCGTGGACCTCGATCCGATGCCGGGGGTCGACTGGTCCCAAATCGTTGATGTCGCGTATGTGGCCCGGGAGGTGCTCGACGACGTCGGACTCGTGGGCTGGCCGAAAACGAGCGGGTCGCGGGGGCTCCACATTCTTGTGCGCATCGCACCGGAGTGGTCTTACCGCGATGTGCGGCTGGCTGCCGAGACCCTGGCCCGTGAGGTCGAAAACCGCGCCCCCGGCCTGGCCACCGCCCGGTGGTGGAAGGAGGAGCGCGGCGAGAGTGTGTTCGTGGACTTCAACCAGAACGCGAAGGACCGCACCGTGGCATCGGCGTACTCAATCCGGCCGCTGCCCGATGCCCGGGTCTCGACCCCGCTCACCTGGGACGAGGTCCGCTCCGCAAGGCCCGAACAGTTCACGGTACTGACTGTGCCGGAGCGCTTTGCCGAGGTGGGCGACCCCCACGCCGGCATCGACGACGCCGTCGGCAGGCTGGACGGGCTTCTTGCACTGGCTGCCGAGCTCGGCCCTGCCGAGAAGGCGCCGCGCGGGGTCAACGGCTCCGGCCGTCGGCAGTCGGTGATGCCGCTCATTGAAGTGGCCCGCACCAAAACCAAGCCGGAGGCACTCGCCGCGCTCGACGAATGGAAGTCCCTGCACGCGGACGTGGTGCCGTCGTTGCATCCGGCCGACGTGCTAGTGGACGGAATGCGCGGGTCAAGCTCGCTCTGGTACCGGGTGCGGGTGAACCTGCAGCATGTCCCAGAGGCGGAGCGTCCGCCACAGGAGCAGCTCATCGCCGACTACGACCCGTGGGCCGGCAAGGAATGGCCGGGGCGCCCCGGATCCTGACGGCCCGGTTACCGCCGGCCGAAGACCGGAAGTGCCCGCAGCCACCGCGACAGGCCGCCGGAGCGCCGGTCGCAGTCCGCCGGGATGTAGAAGTCGGGATCAGTGGCGCCGAACGGCAGGTACAGCTCCTGGCCGGGCGCCGGGAATTCCGCGACGTTGTTCTTATCCTGCGGGTCCATCTGTTCCTCCTCGTTTCTTGCGCTGATCCGCTCTCGAGTTTTCGTAGAGCGGAAATTAGTTTTTGATATGCGAAATCTTACGGAGGCCCTGCGTGCAACGTCAAGACCCTCCCGGCCCGGTCATCCGCCGCCGTCGGTCACAATCAGTTTTTTGAATCTGTGATGTACACCACCGGGATGCTGCGCTACGCTTTAAGTCAATTCGTGGCGCACGTCACGTAACCTGGGAGCAGCAGGCAGGGTCGTAATGAGCTGGCATCAACTGATGTCGGCTCATTTTTTGTTTGGGTCGACGCCACACGAAATGCGTGGGAAACACGCACTTAATTTCTATGTGGGACTTTCGTTCCACATACGGGAAGTTGGGAACAGACCATGAGCAACAAGATCGTCCTCGGCCACAACCAGTACGGCAAGGCCGAAGTCCGCGTCGTCAAGATCACCCGCGACACCGACCGCCACGAGATCGAGGACCTGAACGTGACCTCGCAGCTCCGCGGTGACTTCGAAGCCGCCCACCTCAAAGGCGACAACGCCCACGTGGTGGCCACCGACACCCAGAAGAACACCATCTACGCCTTCGCCCGCGAAGGGGTTGGCTCCCCCGAGGCATTCCTGCTGCGCCTCGGCGAGCACTTCACCTCCAGCTTCGACTGGGTCACCGGCGGCCGCTGGGAAGCCGAGTCCTACGCCTGGGAACGCATCCAGGCGCACGGCAGCGCACACGACCACTCCTTCGTCCGCAAGGGCCAGGAAGTCCGCACCGCCGTCCTGGTCCGCGACGGAGCTGCCACCCACCTGATCTCCGGGCTCAAGGACCTGACCGTCCTGAAGTCCACGCAGTCCGGTTTCGTCGGGTACCCGAAGGACAAGTACACGACCCTGCCGGAGACCACCGACCGCATCCTGGCCACCGATGTCTCGGCCCGCTGGCGCTTCAAGGCCGGCACGGATTTCAGCTCGCTGGACTTCAACAAGAGCTACGACGACGTCAAGAGCCTCCTGCTGGAAGGCTTCACCGAGAACTACTCCCACGCCCTCCAGCAGACCCTGTTCGACATGGGCGCCAAGGTCCTCGAAGCCCACAGCGAGATCGAGGAAAT
Source organism: Arthrobacter sp. UC242_113 (assembly GCF_044054585.1). Classification (NCBI taxonomy): domain Bacteria; kingdom Bacillati; phylum Actinomycetota; class Actinomycetes; order Micrococcales; family Micrococcaceae; genus Arthrobacter; species Arthrobacter sp. UC242_113. The sequence goes on from NZ_CP171968.1 coordinate 3,011,625, forward strand.
CAAGTTCTCGATGCCCAACAAGCACCACTTCCTCGTGGACCTCTCGCCGTTCGGCCTGGACAACCCCAACGAGGTCTTCTTCGCCGCCGACCGCCCGTACGGGCTCATCGAGGCCACCGTCCTGCGCGACGACGCCGAAGCAGCCGACGTCGCCTGGTCAGGCATCGCCGGCTTCTGCTAAACGAAACCCCGGCAGGCCCGCGGAAACCAAGGGTCCGCGGGCCCGCAGCCCCAGCCCACAAATCGAGCCTCGGGTCCCACCAACGGACACAGGCCCCATCACACGACCCAAATTGTTAGCCAGACATTGTTAGCCAGACGAAGGCGTCTGCCATGAACCAAGAAAGTCTGCCATGAACATCACCAAGAAAACCCGCCCAGCGGCAACCCGCCCGGAAGACCAGCGCCTCTCGATCGGCAGCACTTTCGCCTACGGGTTCCAGCACGTCCTCACCATGTACGGCGGCATCATTGCCCCGCCCCTCATCATCGGCGCCGCGGCCGGCATGTCATCCCAGGACATCGGCCTGCTGATTGCCGCCTGCCTCTTTGTCGGCGGACTGGCCACCATCCTGCAGACCGTCGGCATCCGCTTCTTCGGCTCTCAGCTCCCGCTGGTCCAGGGCGTCTCCTTCGCCGGCGTCTCCACGATGGTGGCGATTGTCCACGGCGGCGGCGGAATCCAGTCGGTCTTCGGTTCCGTGATCGCGGCCTCGCTGATCGGGCTGCTCATCACTCCGCTGTTCTCCCGGATCATCAAGTTCTTCCCGCCGGTTGTCACCGGCACGGTGATCACCACCATCGGCCTTACGCTGATGCCGGTGGCCGCCAACTGGGCGATGGGCGGTAACAAGGCGGCCCCGAACTACGGCAGCATGGCCAACATCGGCCTGGCCGCCGCCACCATGGCGATCGTCCTGCTGCTGAGCAAGGTGGGCAACGCCGCCATCTCACGGCTGTCCATCTTGCTCGCAATGGTTCTGGGGACCCTCATCGCCCTCGCTTTCGGCATGGCTGACTTCTCCAAGGTGGGCACGGGCCAGATCGTCGCATTCCCCACCCCGTTCGCCTTCGGACCGCCGACGTTCGAGATCGCGGCGATCATCTCCATGCTGATCGTCATCCTGGTGACACTCACGGAAACCTCCGCGGACATCATTGCCGTGGGCGAGATCGTGGGCACCAAGGTCGATTCCAAGCGGATCGGCAACGGCCTGCGGGCCGACATGCTCTCCAGCGCGATCTCCCCGCTGTTCAACTCCTTCACCCAGAGCGCCTTTGCCCAGAACGTCGGCCTGGTCGCCATCACCGGCGTCAAGAGCCGGTTCGTCGTCAGCGCCGGCGGCCTCATCCTGGTCGTCCTCGGCCTGCTTCCGGTCCTTGGCCGGGTGGTGGCGGCGGTGCCGACACCCGTCCTGGGCGGTGCCGGCGTCGTACTCTTTGGAACTGTTGCCGCCAGCGGCATCCGGACGCTCTCCAAGGTGGAGTACCGCAACAACATGAACCTGATCATCGTGGCCGCGTCCATCGGCTTCGGCATGATCCCGATCGCGGCACCGGCGTTCTACGACCAGTTCCCGTCCTGGTTCAGCACCATCTTCCACTCCGGCATCAGCTCGGCCGCGGTCATGGCCATCCTGCTGAACCTGCTCTTCAACCACCTCAAGGCCGGCAACTCGGACAACCAGTCAGTGTTCGTGGCGGGTACCGGGCGCCTGGTCAAGGAGGAGGACCTGCACTGCCTCGCCGACGGCGACCGGTTCGAAGGCGGGAAACTGATTGACTGCGACGGCAAGGAAGTACCTATCCAGGCGTCGTCCAAGTCCGAGCACTAACAAGCGCCAACAAGCAGATAATGCCCTCAAATCTGGGATTTGAGGGCATTATCTGCACGTTCGCGCTGTATTGAAGGACGACGGCGGGGGGTCAGTTTTGGTTGAGCTCGTCCGAGATTGCCTGGGCTGCTTCGCGGAGGAGCGGCACGGCGCGGTCGGCGAAGGACTGGTCCACGCGCGAGACCGGCCCGGAGACCGAGATGGCGGTGGGCGTGGGCGCGTTGGGGACGGCCATGGCGAAGCAGCGCACGCCGAGCTCCTGCTCCTCCTCGTCGATCGAGTAGCCGCGTTCCCGGATCCGGTTCAGGTCCGCGATCAGGGAATCGAAGTCGCCGATGCTCTTGGCCGTGGGCGTTGGCATTCCGGTGCGGGTCACGATGCCACGCACCACCTCGTCGTCCAGCTGCGCCAGGATCGCCTTGCCGACGCCGGTGTCATGCGTGTGGGCGCGGCGGCCCACCTCGGTGAACATGCGCATCGAGTGCAGCGATGGCACCTGGGCCACGTAGATCACCATGTCCGAGTCCAGCACGGCCATGTTGGAGGTCTCCCCCAGCCGGTCCACGAGCGACTTCAGCTGCGGCCGTGCCAGGGCGCCAAGCTGCTTGTTGGCGCCTTCACCGAGCCGGATCAGCCGCGGGCCGAGGGCGTAGCGGCGGTTGGGCAGCTGGCGGATGTACCCCAGCGCCACGAGCGTGCGCAGCAGCCGGTGGATCGTGGGCAGGGGCAGGTCCGTGGAGGAAGAGAGCTCGCTGAGCGTGACGTCGCCGCCGGCGTCGGTGATCAGTTCCAAAAGTTCAAAGACGCGCTCAACGGACTGCACGCCTCCGGAGGCTTTTTCAGCCATGTAGCACTCTCCTGTTGCCTCGAATACGACAACTCTTATCCGCATCGTGAAAAAAGTTGCTTAGACAGCCAAAGATACAGCACGGCGCACGGCCACGTCGATGGAAGCGTTCGGGGCTTGTATTTCCATAAAGTAGATAATAATATCCATAATACGAAAACATTCAGTCGAAGAGCCCACCCCCAAGGATGGGCCGGACCAGGAGGACATTCAATGGCGAACCCGAGCCCCGGAAACTCAATCACCCTGCGCGTGGAGGCACCCTCGAGCTTCACGGCCACCAGCGAGCTCGCGGCCGCCGTCGGTGCGGCCGGGGCAGCGATCACTGCGCTGGACGTCACCGAGTCCCACCACGAGACGCTTGTCGTGGACGTCACCTGCAACACCACCGACCAGGACCATGCGGACCGCGTGAAGGACGCGCTCAACGCACTCGACGGCGTCACGGTGCGCAACGTCTCGGACCGCACCTTCCTGATGCACCTCGGAGGCAAGCTCGAGGTGGTCCCGAAGGTTGCACTGCGCAACCGCGACGACCTCTCCCGCGCCTACACCCCCGGCGTCGCCCGCGTCTGCCTTGCCATCGCGGAAAACCCCGACGCCGCCCGGAACCTCACGGTCAAGCGGAACACGATCGCCGTGGTCACCGACGGTTCGGCGGTTCTGGGCCTCGGCAACATCGGCCCGGCAGCCGCGCTTCCCGTCATGGAAGGCAAGGCCGCCCTGTTCAAGCAGTTCGCCAACGTCGATGCCTGGCCCGTCTGCCTGGACACCCAGGACACCGAGGAGATCATCAAAATCGTCAAGGCCCTGGCGCCTGTCTACGGCGGCGTGAACCTCGAGGACATTGCCGCGCCGCGCTGCTTCGAGATCGAAAACCGGCTCCGCGAGGAACTGGACATCCCGGTCTTCCATGATGACCAGCACGGCACCGCCATCGTCACGCTCGCCGCACTGGTGAATGCCCTGCGCGTCGTGGGCAAGAAGCTTTCCGAGGTCAAGATCGTGGTTTCCGGCGTCGGGGCCGCCGGCTCGGCGATCATCCAGCTCCTGAAGGCCCAGGGCGCGCAGCACATCGTCGCCGCCGGCCGCTCCGGCGCCATCCACTCGGGTGAGAAGTACGACGACGAGCACCGCACCTGGATTGCGGCCAACACCAACGCGGAGGGCTTCGACGGCACGCTGCACGAGGCCCTCAAGGGTGCCGACGTCTTCATCGGCGTGAGCGCCCCGCACGTGATCGGCGAGGAGCAGGTTGCCTCGATGGCGGGCAAAGCCATCGTCTTCGCCATGGCCAACCCGACGCCGGAAATCGACCCAACAGTGGCCTCCAAGCACGCCGCCGTCGTCGCCACGGGCCGGAGCGACTTCCCGAACCAGATCAACAACGTCCTGGCCTTCCCGGGCTTCTTCCGCGGGCTGCTGGACGCCGGGGCATCGGACATCACGCCGGAGATGCTGGTGGCTGCCGCCGAGGCGATCGCCAACCGGGTTGCTGACGACGAGCTCAACGCCAGTTACATCATCCCGAGCGTCTTCGACCCCCACGTGGCCGCCGACGTCGCGGCAGCAGTCGCCGCCGCGGCCCACGCCGCAGCGGGTACTGGCATCGCGACGGCAACCGCGGAAGACTCAACAGAAGAAGCAGCTTCTGCTGCGGCAGACACAGCAGCTCTCGCCAACGCCTGAATCAGCCCTGGAAAGGACCCACAATGGCTATCACAGTCACAGACCCCCGGCCGATCGAGCGGGCGGAGGAGATTCTCACCCCGAAGGCCCTCGCGTTCGTGGAGGAGCTCCACAAGCGCTTCGCCGGCCGCCGCGGCGAGCTGCTCACGGCGCGCAAGGCCAAGCGTGAGCAGGTGGCCCGGACCGGCAGCCTGGATTTCCTGCCGGAAACCAAGGACGTGCGCGACGGCGACTGGAAGGTTGCGCCGGCACCGGCGGCGCTGCAGGACCGCCGGGTCGAGATGACCGGGCCGGCTTCGCCGGCCAAGATGGCCATCAACGCGCTGAACTCCGGCGCGAAGGTGTGGCTCGCGGACCTTGAGGACGCCAGCACGCCCACGTGGGACAACGTCATCGACGCCATCCTCAACCTCCGCGATGCCGCCGCCGGGACGCTGAGCTACACCTCCCCCGAGGGCAAGGAGTACCGGCTGCGCACCGACGCCCCGCTGGCCGTCGTCGTGGCCCGCCCCCGCGGCTGGCACATGGAGGAGCGGCACCTGCTGCTCGACGGCGAACCCGCCGTCGGCGCGCTAGTTGACTTCGGCCTGCACTTCTTCCACATCGCCAAGCAGCTGGTGCTCAACGGCCAGGGTCCGTACTACTACCTGCCGAAGATGGAGAGCCACCTCGAGGCACGGCTGTGGAACGACGTGTTCGTCTTCGCCCAGGACTTCCTCGGCCTCGGCCAGGGCACCATCCGCGCCACCGTCCTGATCGAAACCATCCCGGCGGCGTTCGAGATGGACGAGATCCTCTACGAGCTGCGGGACCACGCCTCGGGCCTGAACGCCGGCCGCTGGGACTACCTGTTCAGCATCATCAAGTACTTCCGCGACGCCGGTGCCAGCTTCGTGCTGCCGGACCGCGCCACCGTGGCCATGACGGCGCCGTTCATGAGGGCCTACACGGAACTGCTGGTGAAGACCTGCCACCACCGCGGCGCCTTCGCGATGGGCGGCATGGCTGCCGTCATCCCCAACCGGCGCGAACCCGAGGTCACCGCGCAGGCCTTCGAGAAGGTCCGTGCGGACAAGACCCGCGAGGCGAACGACGGTTTCGACGGCTCGTGGGTGGCCCACCCGGACCTCGTGCCCGTGTGCCAGGAGGTCTTCGATTCAGTGCTGGGTGACCGGCCCAACCAGCTGGACAAGCAGCGCCCGGAGGTCTCGGTCACCGCCGGGCAGCTGCTGGACATCGCCTCCGCCGAGGGCCAGGTCACCGAAGCCGGCCTGCGCCTGAACCTCTACGTCGCAGTGGCCTACACCGCCGTCTGGATCTCCGGCAACGGCGCGGTGGCCATCCACAACCTGATGGAGGACGCCGCGACGGCGGAAATCTCCCGTTCGCAGGTCTGGCAGCAGATCCGCAACGAGGTGGTCCTCGCGGACACCGGCAACAAGGTCACCCGGGAGCTGGTCACCCGGATCCTCGCCGAGGAAACCGACAAGCTGCGCGGCGAGGTGGGCGAGGAAGCGTTCGCCCGCTACTACCAGCCCGCCAGCGCCCTGATCGGCGACATCTGCCTCTCGGAGGACTACACGGACTTCCTCACCACCCCCGCCTACGAACTGGTGGGCTGAGGCATGGCGGTACCCGAAACCTCGCTGACCGCGGCGGACCTGGCCCGGATCGACGGGCAACTGGCGGACACCGACCGGCTGCTCGAGCAGAACTACCCGGGCGACGACGGCTCCCGCCAGCCCGTACACACCGTCTACGTCCCCGCTGACCGGTTCACGCCGTCGCTCGCCGCCGACTGGGGAACCCAGGCGCTGGCGACGGCGGCCGCCCACGGCGGCCTTGCCCGGCTCGGTTCGCTGCTGGGCCAGGACGCCGAGCTCGCAGAGGCAGTTGCGGCACGGGTGGAAACGAAGCTGGCCAGCGAGCCGATCGAGGACCTCCGGCTCGACTTCGAGGACGGGTTCGGGGACCGGGGCGACGACGCCGAGGACGCCGCCGCGGTTGCTGCGGCGTCCGCCGTGGCCGCCGCAGTCTCGGCCGGCTCCGCGCCGCCGTTCATCGGAATCCGGTTCAAGTGCTTCGAGGGCCCCACCCGCGCCCGCGGGCTGCGCACCCTCGACCTGTTTGTCTCAGGCCTGGCTGCGGCGGGCGAACTGCCCGAGGGCCTGGTCCTGACGCTGCCCAAGGTCACCACCGTGGCCCAGGTACAGGCCATGGATTACGCGGTCTCCCGGCTCGAGGAGATCCACTCCCTCCCCGCCGGCCGGCTCCGGTTTGAGGTGCAGGTGGAGACGCCGCAGCTCATCCTCGGCCCGGAGGGGACGTCCCCGGTGGCACAACTGCCGCATGCCGTTCCCGGCCGGATCAGCGGCCTGCACTACGGGACGTACGATTACTCCGCCTCGCTGCAGATCTCCGCCGAGTACCAGTCGATGGAACACCCGGTGGCCGACTTCGCCAAGGAGGTCATGCAGCTGGCCGTGGCCGGCACCGGCATCCGGCTGTCCGACGGATCCACCAACATCATTCCGGTGGGCGACAACGTGGAAAACGCCTGGCAGCTGCACGGCCGCCTGGTGCGCCGTTCCCTGGAGCGCGGCTTCTACCAGGGCTGGGACCTGCACCCGGCCCAGCTCCCCAGCAGGTTCACGGCAACGTATGCGTTCTACCGCCAGGGCCTGCCGGCCGCGGCGGCCCGGCTGCGGAACTACGTGGAGCAGACGGAAGGCGGCGTCATGGACGAGCCGGCCACGGCCCGCGCGCTCGCCGCGTTCGTGCTGCGCGGCGTCCAGTGCGGCGCCGTGGGGACCGACGAGGTCCAGGCACTCGCCGCCGTCGGGATCCCCCAGCTGACTGCACTGGCCCACCCGCGGCTGGCCACCACCTCCAACTCCTAGGTAAGGAATCTCCCCATGGGAAAGTACTACTCCCCCGAAGGCGGCCTGCCGCCGCAGACCCACCTGACCACTGAGCGGGCCATCGTCACCGAGGCCTACACGGTCATTCCCAAGGGCGTCATGACCGACATCGTGACCAGCAACCTGCCGGGATTCAGCAACACCCGTTCCTGGATTATCGCCCGCCCCATTTCCGGGTTCGCCACCACGTTTTCCCAACTAATTGTTGAGATCGGGGCGGGCGGCGGCGCACCCAAGGCCGAGTTCGAGGCCGGCGTCGAAGGCGTCATCTTCGTGACCCGCGGCAAGGTCAGCCTCACCCTCGACGGCGAACTGCACCAGCTTGAGGAGGGCGGCTACGCCTACCTGGCTGCCGGTTCGGAATGGGGCCTGGAAAACGTCTCCGACGACGTCGTGTCCTTCCACTGGATCCGCAAAGCCTACGAGCGGCTTGAGGGTTATGAGGCGAAGTCCTTCGTGACCAACGAGAAGGACGTTGAGCCGACGTCGATGCCGGACACCAATGACGTCTGGAAGACCACCCGCTTCACGGACTCCAGCGATCTGGCCCACGATATGCAGGTGAACATCGTGACGTTCCAGCCGGGCGGCGTGATCCCCTTCCCGGAAACCCATGTCATGGAACACGGCCTCTACGTCCTTGAGGGCAAGGCCATGTACCTGCTCAACAACGACTGGGTGGAGGTGGAGGCCGGCGACTTCATGTGGCTGCGCGCCTTCTGCCCGCAGGCCTGCTACGCGGGCGGGCCCGGCGAGTTCCGCTACCTGCTCTACAAGGACATGAACCGCCAGGTCCGCCTGACGTAGTCCGCCGCGGACCTCACTGCCGCCGAAATCGCCGGAAGCCTGCCAGCACGCTGGAAGCTTCCGGCGATCTCGCGCGTTTCCGGCGGTTTCGCTGTTGGACCGGCCACCGCAGCAGGCTTACGCAGCCCGAACCCTTGCGTCACAACTGCACGCAGGGAAGCATGAAGGCATGCTGACGATCGGAACGACTGTCCTCGGCGTCGATGACGTCGCCCGCGCCACCGCGTTCTGGTGCGACGCCCTCGGCTACATTCCCCGGGAGGATGGCGACGAGACGTGGGTGGTGCTCGTCCCGCAAAAAGGCGACGGCGCCCGGCTCGCCCTCATGCTCAGCGAGACTCCGGTGCAGTCCCACCCGCGCCTTCATCTGGACCTCTACGCCGATGACCAGGCAGCCGAGGTGGAACGACTCGTCGAGCTCGGGGCAGCCAGGGTGAACTGGGACTCGTATCCGGATGACCCAGACTTCGTCGTGCTGGAAGACCCGGACGGGAACCGCTTCTGCGTCGTGGATGCGGCAGCCTGACTCTTTAAAGAGGGACACACGGAAGGACGCACCATGAATTTCTCGCCCGACTTCTCGCCCCGCACGGCCATCGTCACCGGCAGCGACTCAGGGATCGGCCGCGCCACCGCGGTTGCCCTGGCCCGGGCCGGCCTGGACGTCGGCATCACGTGGCACTCGGACCGGGACGGTGCCGAGCGGACGGCGGAGGAGGTCCGCGCAGAGGGCCGGAACACGGTGGTGCGGCAACTCGACACCACCGACCTCCTGACGTGCGCCGGTGTCGTCGACGGCCTGGCCGAGGACCTGGGCGGCGTCGACGTCTTCGTCAACAACTCCGGCACGGGCGATGGCACCAAGTTCCTCGAGCTGAACTACGAGACCTGGGCCAAGACCCTGGACACCAACCTCAACGGCGCCTTCCTCTGCATCCAGGCGGCAGCCCGCCGGATGGTCGACGCCGGGCGGGGCGGGCGCATCATCGCCGTCACCAGCGTCCACGAGACGCAGCCGCGGGTGGGCGCATCGGCCTACGACGCGTCCAAGCACGGGCTCGGCGGACTTATCAAGACCATTGCACTGGAGCTGGCCAGCTATGGCATCACGGCCAACTCCGTGGCCCCCGGCGAAATCGCGACCCCAATGACGGGCCAGACCGACGAGGACCCCCGCACCACGGACCGGCCCGGCGTTCCCCTCGGCAGGCCCGGCGATGCGCGGGAAGTGGCCGCGGTCATCGCGTTCCTTGCCTCTCCGGCGTCGAGCTATGTCACCGGGGCGTCGTGGGCGGTCGACGGCGGGATGCTCCAGATGGGGCCGCAGGCCGGCTCGCACATCACCGGCCACGAGTGGCGCGAGCAGTAGGACGCGACTTTGTCGGTGAGCCGCCGGACAAGTCCCGCAACGGAAAGCGGCTGGCGGGTGAGTCGCCCGCCAGCCGCCGTCCCGGACCTCGCTGCTAAAGCCCGGTATCTCTGAAGCCCGTCAGGGCTTGAGGACCACCTTGATGCAGCCGTCCTCTTTCTTTTGGAACTTCTCATAGAGCTCCGGCGCCTCGTCCAGCCCCGCGGTATGGGTGACCAGATCCATCACACCCAGCGGATCGGCGTCGTCCTCCACCAACGGAAGCAGCTCATCGGTCCACCGGCGGACGTTGCACTGGCCCATGCGGAGCTGGATCTGCTTGTCGAACATGGTCAGCAGCGGCATGGGGCTGGCCGTGCCGCCATAGACTCCGCTCAGGGACAGCGTGCCGCCGCGGCGGACCGCGTCAATGGCCGTGTGCAGCACCGCGAGGCGGTCCACGCCGGCGGTTTCCATGGCCTTCTGCGCCACCTTGTCAGGTAGGAGCCCCAGCGCCTGGTGCGCGAAGGCGGCCACCGGCGAGCCGTGTGCCTCCATGCCGACGGCGTCCACCACCGAGTCCGGTCCCCTGCCGCCGGTCATCTCGCGCAGTTCGTCAGCCACACCCTTCGCATAGTCCAGGACCTCGACGCCGTGCCGCGCCGCCATCTCGCGGCGTTCCGGAACCGGATCCACGCCGATCACGCGGTGGCCCAGGTAGGTGCCGATGCGGGAGGCGAACTGCCCCACCGGGCCCAGCCCGAAGACCGCCAGGGTGCCGCCGGCCGGAGCATCGGCGTATTTCACGCCCTGCCAGGCGGTGGGGAGGATGTCCGAGAGGAACAGATACCGCTCGTCCGGCAGCTCCTGCCCCACCTTGACGGGGCCGTAGTCCGCGAACGGCACGCGCAGGTACTCCGCCTGTCCGCCGGGGACGGAGCCGTACAGCTCCGAGAACCCGAACAGCGCGGCCCCGGAATTCTTTTCCCGGACCTGGCTGGTTTCGCACTGCGACTGCAGGCCCTGCGAGCACATGTAGCAGTGGCCGCAGGAAATGTTGAAGGGAATGACCACCCGGTCTCCCTTTGCGAGGTTGGTGACGGCGCTCCCCACCTCCTCCACGATGCCCATGGGTTCATGGCCCAGCACGTCGTCCTTGTGCATGTAGGGGCCAAGCACCTCGTACAGGTGGAGATCCGAGCCGCAAATCGCGGACGACGTGATTCTCACGATCGCATCCGTGGGGTCCTTGATGACCGGATCCGGTACCTCCTTCACGCTCACCGAGCGCTTGCCTTGCCAAGTCAGTGCCTTCAATGGAGTGCCTTCCTGTAGCTGCACATCGCGTCCTTTCGACCGTAACGTGCCCAGGTCGCATTGTGAAGATCAGTATGCTTATCAATTTTACTGGGGCACCGGAAGCGGAAGTCAGCGGCCTTGCCTTTTCTCTTGTTTCAGCCGGGGAACGCTCCTAGCGTAGGAACTGTTCTTGCCCCCAAGGAAAGGCGCCCATCATGTCGCTGTACCAGCCCGAACCGGTGGAAATCTCAACGCGCATGCGGCCAGGCGAATGGACAGAGGCGAGCCTCGAGGAACTGGTGAGCACATACCAAGCAAAAATCCTCGCCATGGGGGCGGCGGTTTCGGAGGTGCTCACCGAGGTGGTCCGGAACGACGACGGCTCCGTGGCAGTGGCGGTGTCGTGGAACAAGGGAACCTATGCCGATGAGCCCGAGGGTGGCGGGTTCACGAACACCGAGGCCACGAACACCGAATCAAGGGGGGACACGGCCGGGGCCTGACTTCGTCCGGACGCCTCAAACGGGGAACCCTAGCCGGCCAGCAGCTTCCCGATCACGCTGCCGCCCAGGTTGTCCAGAAGCTCGCGCGGACCGTCGTAGACCTCAACGGCCCCCGCTTCGCGGAGCTCCGCCTCGCTGGTCCCGCCGCAGGTGAGGGCAACGGTGGGGATGCCGAGCTTGGCAGCCGCCATGACGTCCCACACCGCGTCCCCCACGTAGATGGCCCCGGAGGCCTCAAGCCCCACTGCCTCCAGCGCCGCCACAAGGATGTCCGGCTCAGGCTTGCTGTTCTCCGCATCGTTGGAGCTCGTTGCGGCGTCGATGAACTCATCGGCTGACAGTGCCGAGCGGAGCGCCTCGAGATCCTGCTCCCTCGCGGACGAGGCCAGCGCCACCGCCAGTCCGCCCTCACTGCATTTGGCCAGCAGGTCGCGGGCGCCGTCGAAGGCGCGGAGCGAGGGCCAGTACGTGCCGAAGATCCCGGAATGGGCGGACAGAATAGCCTCGTCCACGTCCTTGTTCCGGGAGTCCGGCAGCAGATTGTCAACCAGTCGCGCCCCGCCCATCCCCACGCAGCGGTGAATCCGGGCCATGGGCACATCGAAGCCCGACTGGCGGAACGCGTGCCACCAGGCAAGGGTGTGAATATAGGCGGAGTCGATCAGGGTCCCGTCAACATCGAACAGGACACCCTTCTCGCTGCGCTTCCCTGATGACAACTGGCTCCCCGACTCTTTGCCCTCGGACATTCCAGCCCCTCAGCGCTCGGACAGCAGTGGCGCGGGCACCCGCTGCGGCGCGGCTCTTCTGGACCCGTGACCCCCACCCGCCGTGGATTTCACTGCCTGCCGGATCGGCCAGGCATGGCGCTTTTGCGCCGGCCGCTTCACTGCATCCTTGCAGCAGTCGCGGATCAGGCCGGTACCGGCTATCTCTCTGGCCTGGGCAACCCCGGCAACTGCTGCACGCTTCGTCGGGAAGGTGACGGACACCGCCATCAGCGCCCCCGTTCCGTCCAGCAGCCGGATCCTGTAACCGCCGTCGGGAGCGTCCACCAACTCGAAATATCCAGCCATTTGGCTCTCCTCCTTCTTCACCCTTTGGTGACGTGTTTAGTAAGTATACTTACCTCACGCCAAAGGTGAGAGGTGTCCCCCACATTCCGCTTCCAACGAGGCCGACGACGCCGGCCCCTGGGCAGCGCGGCCCCCTCAGGCAGTGCCCGCCTTTGAGGGGAGCGGCCTGTCGCTTCGGCGGGGCCGGTGCTGGTTCAGTTCCAAGGCACTGGTCACCAGCGCGAAATGGCTGAACGCCTGTGGGGTGTTCCCCAGGTGGCGCCCGCTCTGGACGCCCCATTCCTCACTCAGCAGGCCGACGTCGTTGCGCAGCGACAGCAGCCGTTCGAACAGTTCCGTGGCCTCCCTGCGCCGGCCTGCCCCAAGCAGCGCCTCCACCAGCCAGAAGGAGCAGGCGAGGAATACCCCCTCATCCCCCGGCAGGCCATCGTCGCTCGCTTGGGGCCGGTACCGGAGCACGAAGCCATCCTCCGTCAGTTCACGCTGGATGGCCTCGATGGTGCCGATCACCCGGGGATCGTCGGGCGGGAGGAAGCCGACGCGCGGAATCAGGAGCAGGCTGGCATCGAGTTCGGGCCGGCCATAGCTCTGCGTGAAGGTGTTCCGGCCGGCGTCGAAGCCGTTCGCCATGACCTCGGCGTGGATGGTGTCGCGCAGCGCCTCCCAGCGGTCTGCCGGGCCGGGAAGCCGGGAATCCCGGACCCCCTTGACCATCCGGTCCGCCGCCACCCATGCCATCACCTTGGAGTGGGTGAAATGGCGCCGCGGACCGCGCATCTCCCACAGCCCATTGTCCGGCTGGTCCCAGGCGCCTTCGAGGTATTCCATCAGCGCCACCTGGACGTCCCAGGCTTCGTCGGTGTGCTTCAGCAGCGAGTTGCGGGTCAGCGCAAGGCAGTCCAGCACTTCACCCCACACGTCCAGTTGCAGCTGGCCCGCGGCGGCGTTGCCCACCCTCACCGGCGCCGAATTCTCATAGCCAGCCAGCCACGGCAGTTCCATTTCCGGCAGCCGGCGTTCGCCGTGGATCCCGTACATGATCTGCAGGTCGGCCGGGTCGCCTGCCACGGCCCGCAGCAGCCAGTCGCGCCAGGCCGCCGCCTCGGAGGTGTAGCCGGCGGCCAGCAGCGCCTGAAGTGTCAGGGTTGCATCACGGAGCCAGCAGAAGCGGTAATCCCAGTTCCGCGGCCCGCCCAATTGCTCCGGCAGCGATGTGGTCACGGCCGCAACGATGCCTCCGGTGGGCGCGTACGTGAGGGCCTTCAGCGTGATCAGCGAGCGCTGGACCGCATCTTTGTAGGGCCCGGATACCTTGCACTTGTCTGCCCACTCCTGCCAGAAACGCTCCGTGGAGTCCAACACTTCTTCCGGATCCACGGAGCGGGGCCGGCGCACATGGCTGGGCGCCCACGTCAGCACGAACGGCACCCGTTCGCCGGCCTTCACGGTGAAGTCGCTGACGGTGTGCATGCGCTCGCCCCTCAGCGGGGCGGTGGTCACCAGGTAGGCAGAGTCAGGACCGGCGATGGCGTGCAGACCGTGGCTGTCCCGGCGCACCCAGGGCATGATGTGGCCGTAGTCGAAGCGCAGGGCCAGCTCGCTTCTCATCCGGACATGTCCGCGCAGCCCCACCACGATCCGCACGATGTCCGCCACCTCGTCGCGGGGCGGCATGAAGTCGATGACCCGGACGGCGCCGTCGTCGGTTTCCCACTCGGTTTCCAGAATGAGGGTGTGCCGGCGGTAGCGGCGCCGTGTGCAGCCGCCCCCGGCTGCCGGGGCGAGGAGCCAGCGGCCGGATTCGGGGGTATCCAGGAGCGCATTGAAGCAGGCCGGCGAATCGAACCGCGGCAGGCAAAGCCAGTCAATGGAACCTTCAGTGCTGACCAGGGCCGCGGTGTGCAGATCCCCGACCACCGCATAATCCTCGATGCGTACCATGCCCTTACAGTGCCACAGCAGGTCCCCCGGCACGAGGGGCGGCCGGGTGTAGCCTGAGGTTAGGCGGAGCGGCCGCCGGAGCCTACCCAGCCAGCCTTGCCTCGTTATTCCGGCGCTGCCGGTCTGAAGGGCGGAAGTGGAGCCTTGCGTGGATAGTCGCCTGAATGAAGCTGACGTGGTGGGGCACGTCCAGGACATGCTGCTGGACACCCAGGATGTCCAGGATTTTTTGGACGAGCTGGCACGGTTCACTTCGGAGAGCATGTCCGGGCCGCGCGGGCAGATTTACTGCGGAATCACCCTCCTGCGGCACCGTTCGGCGGCCACCGTGGCCAGCAGCAGCGAGCGCGCACAGGCGGTGGACGAGATCCAGTACCAGTTTGGAGACGGCCCCTGCCTCCGCTCCTGCCGGGAGGGTGTCCTGGTCCACGTTCCGGACTTTGAGCTCGATTCGGAGTTTCCGGATTACAACGACACTGTGCTGAAGAACGGCATCCGGTCGGTTTTGGCGGTCCCCTTCGAGCTGCCCGGCGCCGACGCGCGGGCGGGACTCAACCTGTACTCCGAGAAGCCGAATGTCTTTGACGCCTCCGCCGTGGAGAGCGCCGTCAGCTATGTCCGCCAGGCGTCCAAGGGCCTCCGGCTCGCGGTCCTGCTCGCTCAGCGCAACGAAAACGCGGACAACCTGAGGCGGGCGATGGAGTCGCGCACCATCATCGATACCGCCGTCGGGATCATCATTGCGCAGAACCACTGCAGCCAGGAGGACGCCATCAACCTCATCAAGTCGGCGTCCAGCACGCGCAACCTGAAGCTGCGCGACGTCGCCGCGGCCATCGTGGAGTCCGCCGGCGGCGGCACCGTGACAACCCACTTCGACTGAGTTTCACGGATGAACATCCACATCGGAACGTCCGGCTGGAGCTACGACCACTGGGAAAATGTGCTGTACCCGCCGGGGCTTCCCACCCGGGACCGGCTGCAGCACTACGTGGCACGGTTCAGCACAGTGGAGCTGAACGCCAGCTTCTACCGCTGGCCGCGCGACACTACCTTCGCCGGCTGGCGGACCAGGTTGCCGGCCGGTTTTGCCCTGTCCGTCAAGGCCCCGCGCGGCCTCACCCACGGCAAAAAGCTGTACGGTCCCGAAGTCTGGATCGAACGCATCTCGCGGTGCTGGCACGAACTCGGCGACAAGCGCGCCGTGCTGCTGGTCCAGCTGCCTCCCGGCATGGCGAGGGATGATGCCCGCCTGGACTATTTCCTCGGCGCCCTGCCCGGGTGGATCCGGGTGGCCGTGGAGTTCCGCCATCCGAGCTGGGAGCAGCCGGAGGTGTACGGGCTGCTGGAACGGCACGGGGCCGCCTACACCGTGATGAGCGGCGCCAACCTGCCCTGCAACCTGCAGGCGACCGCACCGTTCGTCTACGTCAGGCTGCACGGGCCCGACCACCAACACTTGTACGGCGGCTCCTACTCGGACGAGGAACTGGGCTGGTGGGCGGACAGGATCCGGGAATGGCGCGCCTCCGGACGGGACGTCTTCGCGTATTTCAACAACGACGGCGGCGGCAACGCCGTGCGCAACGCCGCCACCCTGCGCGGCATGCTGGGAGACGGCCGCGAGTAACAGAGAGCAGGGCGGCAACACATGGGCCCCTGCCCTGTGGCAGAGTGAAGGCATGGACATGGCGTCACAGGAATCACCGTTGGCAGGGACGAGTTTGTCAGGAACGCGCGTCTTCCGCCTGGCCCATTGGCTCTCGGATGCGATCAATACGGCGCGCTTGAAGACCGCCCGGCGCTGGAAGTTCGAACCCAAGACCGTCGCCTACCAGGGCTACGGTTCCACGGAGTGGGTCCGCGTTCTGGGCAGGGTGGTGCTGGCCAGCAAGCCCGTACCCGGCAGCCGGGCTGACCATGCCGCCCGGAACGGCACGGAGAACGTGCGTGGCTGGCGCGCCTTCACCAGCGTTCCCATTCCCCGCTCCGAGGTGGAGATCGAGATCGGGGGAACCGTTACGAAGGTCAGGGCGGACCGCGGCGGGCTGGTGGACATCGACATTCCGGTATCCCTGGCGCCGGGCTGGCACACCGCCGTGCTGCGTTCCGCAGGCGCCGAAGCGGCGGAAGCAAGCATCTTTGTAATTGCCCCCGGTACCAAGTTCGGCATTGTCTCCGACATTGACGACACCGTCATGGTCACGGCACTCCCCCGGCCCTTCCTGGCGCTCTGGAACACCTTCGTCCTGAGCGAGCGGGCCAGGATGGCCACCCCCGGTATGGCCGTGCTGCTGGACCGGCTGACCGTGGAGCATCCCGACGCGCCGGTCATCTACCTCTCAACGGGCCCCTGGAACGCAGCGCCTACGCTCGCACGGTTCCTGACCCGGAACATGTATCCCGCTGGCCCGCTGCTGCTGACAGACTGGGGATTGACCCAGGACCGCTGGTTCCGCAGCGGCCAGGAGCACAAGCGCCGCAACCTTGAACGGCTGGCGGCGGAGTTCCCGCACATGCGCTGGCTGCTCATTGGCGACAACGGCCAGCACGACGAGCAGATCTACTCGCAGTTCACGCAGCACAATGCGGACAAGGTCGCAGCCATCGCCATCCGGCAACTGTCCGTGAGCGAGGCCGTCTTCGCCGGCGGGCACTCTGAAGACGGGGACCACAGCGCCTCGACGGTGCCGTGGATCTACTCCCCCGACGGGGCGGGCATAGCCCGCCAGCTCAGGGAGCTCGAACTGCTTTAGGTGCCCGAACTGCTTTGGAGCGCCAACTGCTTCAGGTGACCGGCCCGCCGTCGGACGTTCCGCCGTCGGGCATCCCTGCGTCCGTCAGCATTCCATCAGCCACGGCACCATCTGTCCCTGCTGCCGCAGCCGCGACGGCGGCATCAGCGGACGCCGCCAGTCTGCGTTCCTCCTGGAGTTCCTGGAACCAGTAGAACGAGGCCTTCGGCGTGCGCACCTGCGTCTCGAAATCCACGTGCACCAGGCCGAACGGCTGCTTGTAGCCGCCCGACCATTCGAAGTTGTCCATGAAGGACCAGACGTAATAGCCGCGCAGGTCGATCGCCTCGGCCTCGCCGCCGGGGGCCGTGGCCCGGAGGGCGGTGCCGAGGTGGTCGGAGAGGTAACGGACCCGCCGCTCGTCGGGGATGAAGGTCCGGTTCGTGGACTTGTCGAGGACCCTGATGTCCTCGAAGCTTGCCCCGCCCTCGGTGATAATCACCGGCGGAAGATTCGGGTACCGTTCGGCCATTTCCTTGAGCGCCACGGCCATGTACTCGGGCTTCACCGGCCAGCCGTAGGCAGTGGTTTCGGTGTCCGGCCACGGTTCGATGTGGAGCGGGGCACCGGGCGTGGCGTCCTTGAGGTCATCCCCCATCGCCTCCGCCATCGCCGCCGGAACGGGGCTGTCGCCCCCGCCCGCCGCCACCCGGGTGGGCATGTAGTAGTTCATGCCGTAGAAATCCAGCGGCTGGGAGATGACGGCCATGTCCTCGTCCGGATGGTCGAAGGACGAGAAGAACTTCCCGAGGCGGATGAGGTCCGGATACTTCCCGGTCAGCACGGGGTCCGCGTAAAGCCGGTTCTGCGCCATGTCCATCGCTCCGGCACTCATCCAGTCAAGGGGGTTGCCGGAGTTGGGCACCACGGGCGAGTACACGTTGGTCATGCCGATTTCTCCGGGCACCCTCGCGGCCCGAAGGGCCTGCAGGGCCAGGCCGTGGCCCAGCAGCTGATGGTGCACGGTGGGCAGGCCGTTGGCGAAGTCGGCCTTCCCCGGGGAGTGCAGGCCCAGGGCGTAACCGTTGGTGGTCACAGTGGCGGGTTCGTTGATGGTCACCCAGCGGGCTACGCGGTCCCCGTATGCGGCCGCGGCGATGGCGGCGAACTCCCCCAGCCGGTAGGCGGTGTCCCGGTTGAGCCAGCCGCCGTCCTCGTCGAGGGCCAGCGGAGTGTCCCAGTGGTAGAGCGTGACCATCGGCGAAATTCCGTTGGCCAGCAGCTCATCCAGCAGCCGGTCATAGAAGTCCAGGCCGGCCCGGTTCACCGCTCCGCGTCCGTCCGGCTGGATCCGCGGCCATGCCAGTGAGAACCGGTAGGAATCGACGCCCAGCTCCTTCATCAGGGCCACGTCCTGTGGCATGCGGTGGTAGTGGTCGCACGCCACGGCGGGGCTGTGGTCGTCCACGATGTTCCCGGGTTTGGCGGCGAAGACGTCCCAGCCGGCGGGTCCGCGGCCGTCCTCATCGAGCGCCCCTTCAATCTGGAACGCGGCTGTAGCCACCCCCAGGGTGAATCCGGTCGGAACCATGGCGGCCAATTCTTTGGCGGAAGGATGCATCGCTGGACCTCTGTGACGTTGTGAAAGGCCGGTGGGCCAAAAACTTCAGATTGCCGGAGTCTACCGCTCCGGGCGCCGCGCTGTCCGGATTAAACCGCGCTGTCCGAATTAAACGCTGCCCGGATTAATCACGGAAATCACGTTGCCGGCCGGGTCCCTGAACCATGCGATATCCGGGCCCATCCCCCGGGCTATCCCCTTTTCGTCCGTGGGGAGGCCGGGATCGTCGTAAATCTTGGTCTGGACCCCAGCCGCGTTGAGCTCGTCAACGGCCGCCTCGACGTCGTCGACCACTAGGTTCAGGACGGTGAAGGTGGCCGGCTCATGGTTGTCCTTGGGGTAGACAAAAATCCTGTGGCCCTCGGGCATGGACAGCTCCAGCGTGCCCATTGCGCCGTCGGACACGGCCAGGCCCAGCGTCTGCCCGTAGAACTCCCGGGCGCGCGCCACGTCGTCAACGCTGAAGCTGGAAAACCAACCCTTGGGCGCAAACATGGACTTCTCCTTCGACGGCTCCGGTCCTTCCACAGCTCCGGTCCATTGACAGCTCCCGTCCTTCGTGAGCTCACGTCGACGGTGGTACCTCTGGACTGCGGTACCTCCCAGAATGGCACAGGCCCGGGCCGCTGACGAGGGCCCCCGGAAGCGAGGCCGTTGCGCAGTCCAGCCACCAACCGGTCTTGACCGGCGCTGGTAGGGTCTGCGGCATGGATGAAAAATTGGGGAAGTTCATCGATAATTTCGCGCAGCTGGTGCAGATCGCCCAGTCCGGGCAGCACCGCGTAAAGGCCGGACGGCAGCTGCTGACAACAATCACC
The DNA here is from genome assembly GCF_044054585.1 of Arthrobacter sp. UC242_113. Classification (NCBI taxonomy): domain Bacteria; kingdom Bacillati; phylum Actinomycetota; class Actinomycetes; order Micrococcales; family Micrococcaceae; genus Arthrobacter; species Arthrobacter sp. UC242_113. The sequence continues at coordinate 3,031,065 of NZ_CP171968.1, forward strand.
GGACATCTGGCGGTGCCGGCTGAATCACTTGCTGTGGTGGTGGAGGAGGTTCCGGCGCACCGGTTCGTGGACGCAGACATCCTGATGGCCGAGCTCGCCGCCGAGGACCCGGAGTTCCGGCTGGTGGGCATCGGCGGCGGCGACCAGCGCCACCACCAGTCCCTGAGCGACATGCTCCAGCACTCGCAGTTCTTCCCGCAGTTTCCGTTGTCGCAGCCCGATTACATCAACCTGGCTGTGGGGCCGGATGAACAGCGGCAGGCCGTGGCGCTGGGCCTGTGGTTGTTCAGGCAAGCGGGCAGCCCTGTTGCTGTCCTGCAGCGGGACGCGGCCCCGCGGTACGGGCGGCAGACGGCGTGCCTCGAGGTTCTGGCTGCCGACGCCAAGAGTGCCGCGGACTTCCTGGCCGAGTTCCGCCGGCGCATGCAGCGCGGCAGCGTCCTGAAGGGCCAGGTTATTTCCCTGGTCATGGGAGAGTACGGGCCCAGCACCGGAGGCGTGACGTTCCACGCACGGCCGGAGCTGACCGCCTCGGACGTCATCCTGCCCCAGGGGCTGCTCCAGAAAGTGGCTGATCACGCCCTCGGCATCGCCGCCCACCGGGAGTCGCTGAACGAATACGGCCAGCACCTCAAGCGGGGCATCCTGCTGTACGGCAAACCGGGGACCGGCAAAACCCACACGGTGCGGTACCTGCTGAGCCAGAGTGCAGGCATCACCGCGATCCTGCTGTCCGGAGGCTCCCTGGCCAGGATCTCCGAGGCGGCCGCGATGGCCCGGGCCCTCCAGCCCTCGATCGTTGTGCTTGAGGACTGCGACCTGATCGCCGAGGACCGGAGCTTCGGGCACGGGCCGCAGCCGCTGCTTTTCGAGGTCCTGGACGCCATGGACGGCCTGGACCACGACGCCGACGTCGCATTCGTCCTCACCACCAACCGCGTGGACATGCTCGAACGCGCCCTCGCCCAGCGCCCCGGCCGTGTGGACCTCGCCGTGGATATCCCGCTGCCGGCCGCGGACGAGCGCGTCGGGCTGGTGACGCTGTATGCGCGCAGCATTCCGTTCAGTCCTGAGGCTGTCCGGGACGCCGCCGCCCGCACCGAAGGAACAACGGCCTCCTTCGCGCGCGAACTGGTCCGCCGTGCCGTCGTGCGTGCCGCACTGGACGCCGCGCCCGTGTCGGACAGTCACCTGCTCGGGGCGGTGGAAGAACTGATGGCCGACGGCGAGACCCTCACCAGGAGCCTGCTGGGCAGCGGCCCCGCCGGCGGCGGGGACGGGCAGGGCGGCTTCGGCGGTGTCGGCTTCCCCGGACCCGGACTGGGCGGGCCGGGTTCTCCCCGGCCGGGCTTCTTCCCCGGGCCCGACTTTGGCAGCGTTGGCTTCGCCGGGCCGGGTTAGTCCACTTACGGGTCAGTCCACTTGCGGGCTGGTCCACTTACCGGTCAGTCCACCAACGGCGGCGGCCCGAAGAGGAATTCGTTGGCGTGGGACACCGCCTTGCGGAAGGCATCATTCCGCAGGCTCACCAGGTTCGCAGCGCCGGCCTCGCCCGGCTCGAGGAACTGGGTGAGGCCAGGGCGAAGCACCCAGATGTCCCCGGCCGGCGGCAGGTAGAACACTCCAAACGTGCGGTGCTGGCGGTCGTCGTCGGACCAGATGGGCACCACGGCCAGCGCGGCACCGGTGGTGGGGTTGATCCACTGTGCGCGGGGAAGCGGCTCCTCATGGGCCTCGGGGTCCAGGAACGGCGCAGTGCCCTTGCCCCAGCGCTGCTCGAAGCGCTCATGGAAGGCCGGAATCAGGTGGGAGTCGTAGCGGCGCCAATCGCTCATGGCTGTGGTTCTCCTCTGACGTTCAGGTCGGGTTCAGGCCCAGGGGCCGCTCTCCCACCGGACGGGGGTGACGCGCAGCGGCGGTTCCCGGTGCCGGACCACGTGGACTGGAATGCTGTGTGGCCGGCTGGTGGATGGGCCGGGGGCGCCGGCACCAAGGACCTCGCGGTCGTAGGCCGCCCGGCGCTCCGGGTCCCGAAGCACGGAGAAGGCCTGCATGACGAGTTGCAGTTCGGCCGGTACCGCTTCACCGTTGGCGAGATCCGGATGGTGGCGGCGCATCAGCGCGCGGTAGGCGCGGGCGATTTCCTGCTGCGACGCGCGGTGCGGAATCTGCAGCACGGCATAGTAGTCCGGTGCGGGTCTGGTCATCTCTGAAGCCTGTTGGCGTGGTTATTTGCTGCTGCCGTGGCCGGGACGGCCGTGGCTGGGGCGGCCTTCGGGTAGGTGAAGGCCACCCCAGCCAGCGCGGCGGCCTGCTACGTCCCGATCTGATGCAGCTGGCCCTTGCTTTCGATCTCGATCTTCCGTGGCTTTGCCTGCTCGGCGACCGGGATCCGGAGCGTCAGCACTCCAACGTCGTAGCTGGCCTTGATGTTGTCCGCGTCCAGCGTGTCGCCGAGAATGAGCTGACGGCTGAAGACGCCGCGTGGCCGCTCGGAAACCACCAGTTCGACGTTTGGCTGGGTGGCATCGCGGCGCTCCGCCCGGACAGTGAGGACGTTCCTTTCGACGTTCAGATCCACGGCGTCCGGCGAAATCCCTGGCAGGTCAAAGGCCACCACAAACTCCCCGTCTTCCTGCCACGCATCCATCGGCATGGCCGCCGGACGGGCTGCTGTTCCGAAGACCTGCTGGGTGAGACGGTCCAGCTCACGGAACGGGTCAGTACGGATTAGCATCATTTCCCACTCCCTTCAGCATGTGAGGTTTTTGCTGCTACCCACCACCCATTTATCTATGGTGGTGGATATAGATTTTTTATAGCATCAGTGACAAACTTGGGCAAGGGGAAAACCAGGAAAAATTTTGGACGGGGAATCACATGGCCAACCGGGACAGCGCCGGACGCGGGCTGTACGCGATTTCGGTGGTGGCGGAGCTCGTGGGAACTGGCCAGCAGAACATCCGGCTCTATGAGCGCCGCGGCCTGCTGACCCCGGAAAGGACCGACGGCGGCACCCGCCAGTACAGCGAATCCGACCTGGCCGTCCTGCGCCGCATCGGAGAACTCCTGGACGAAGGACTGAACCTGGCGGGCGTGGCGAAGGTGCTGGAACTGGAAATGGACAACGCCCGCCTCCGGCGGCAACTGAAGCTTGCCAGGGCCCGGAACGCCCGCCCGGACGACGGCGATTGATCCGTGCCGGCTACAGCCGGCCGCCGGCGAGCAGGAAGGAATCCTCGAGCAGCTCGGCGAGCAGGCCGCCGTCGACCCTTGAAAGCCGGACGAGGACCAGCTGTGGTGAACGCTCATGGTGCGGCGTCCAGAAATACGTCTCCGGATCCGTGCCCGCGAGAGCCTCGCGCTCCGCGGTTTTGACCGTGAGCACGTCCGCTTCCCAGATGCGGGCCATCAGGGTCTTAGCGAACCAGGCTGGCTGGTTCCAACTGGCGCGCTCGGTCACGCCCGGCAATGCAAGGCAGATCCTGCGGACGTCGGCTTCGGTGGCCATGCTTTCAGTCCGGGGCGTCGGCCTTGGAAAGCTCGCCCGTAACTTCTTCGCCCGGCACCCGGGCGGTGCGCCAGGTGTCGACTGCGATCACGGCACCGAGCACCACCAGCGAGAGTGCCACGGAAGCCACGGCGTCGCTCACCCAGTGATAGCCAAGGTACAGCCGGCTGACGGACGCAAGGATCACTCCGATGATGGCGCAGACAAAACCGACCACAGTTGTCTTCGGTTTCCGGTGCCGGGAAAAGACCAGGAACGCCGTTATCAGCAGAAAGTCGGAGGCCCCCAGAACGTGGCCCGACGGAAACGAAAAGGTGTGGTCTGCGCCGAACAGCATCTGGTCCACTGGAGGGCGTTGCCTGTCGACCGACCTGCCGATGAGCTGCGCCAGTCCCACGCCGGTCAACATTGCCGCCGCCAACAGAATCGGCCGCCAGGCATGCTTCGCCAGGATGCCCCATGCCACCGTGACAACGAGGACGATGATGGGCAGCGCCACGGGCCCGAAGATGACAGCGAGGACAATCATCACCACGGTCAGTACCTGCGAGCGCGTCGTCAGGAGCCACCTCCATGCCGCATCATCCGCACTGGCCAGCCCGTCATGATCCTGTACACCTGAGAGAGCGAAGAAGAAGACGGCTGCCCCCACAACGGCAAGGACGATCGCCGTCACGTAGAGCGCTTTCCGCGCGCTGGGTTCCATATAGCGTTCTTCCACCACAAACTTGTCGTGGAAGACGCGCCACCAGCCCTGCTTGTCCGCCGATTCTTCTGCCACCTGAAAGACCGCCTGTGTGCGCTGGGGAAAACTGCCTTAGAAGTGAAATCCTAAGCCCCCTTACGGATGTCCTTCCCCGCTGTTACGGTAAAACTTCCAGCCCCACGAGGTCTCAGGAGACGACATGAGCACTGAAGGAACCGGCCAGGAAGAGCAGACCAGCGGAACTTCACCGCAGACCCAAGGGGATGGCGTCCCGGACTCCGGCGACGGCGTCGCGGTCGGCGCAGGCGAGCCGAACACGTTTGAACCGGAAGAGGGCAAGGACAGCGGGCGCGCCGGAACCCCCGGGAACGGCCAGGTTGCCACGGCAGACGACACGCCGGACGTCGAGGAGACGCCGGTGGACACCACGGAACCCAGCTGACCCGGACGCGGGCGCGGGCCCCCGCAGAACCGATAGACCTGTTTCCTTAGCCCTGTCCTGAATGGCGGGCCCGGTGGATAATTAGTCACACATTGAAGTGGCAACGGGGCTACGGAGGCTGCCGTGAGGATCATCGGACTGCTTGTGGTCATCTGGCTCATCATCGGCGTATTTGCCGCGTTTCAGCGGGGCTACTTCGGCGGCTCCCCGGACTCGTGCACAGAGGCCGGAACCGTGGCGATCACCATCGCCGCCGGGCCGCTGAACTACATGGGCGCCAACCCCAAGCTGACCTGCGAAGTGCCCCAGCCTTCCAAGTAAGCCCAGCCTTCCAAGTAAGCGCAACCTTCCAAAACAGCCGGCTGCTTACCCGGACGGCGCGTTACCGTTCACTCGCGATTCACGCGCGCGTCCTCGCCTGTCCAAGCTGCCCCGTTAGGTTCGGGGCCATGGACATCACCCGCAGAACACTCATCACCAGCAGCCTCGGCGCCGGCCTCGTCATCGCCCTCCCCGGCGCCGCCGTCGCTGATCCCCGCAGCGCAGAAGCGAGCCTCCCCACAGATCCCTTTACCCTCGGCGTCGCGTCCGGTGACCCCTGGCCCGACGGCTTCGTGCTCTGGACCCGGCTCGCGCTCAACCCGCTCGCAGAAGATGGGCTGGGCGGCATGCCCTCCCGCGTTGTCGCCGTGGCCTGGGAGGTTGCCGAAGACGCTGCGATGCGGAACGTCGTCCAGCGCGGCGTGGAGCAGGCCCGGCCGGACAGCGCCCACTCGGTCCATGCGGAACTGCGCGGCCTGAAGCCTGGGCGCGAGTACTTCTACCGGTTCCGCGCCGGCCGCCACATCAGTCCTGTCGGCCGCACACTGACCAGCCCGGCCTGGTACGAAACGCCGGCGGCCCTGTCCATGTCCTTCGCCAGCTGTGCCCAGTACGAGCACGGGTTCTTCACGGCCTACCGCCGCCTCGCCGAGGACCAGCCGGACCTGGTGCTGCACCTCGGCGACTACCAGTACGAGTACAAGAAGGGCTCCTACGTGACCGGCGGCGGGAACGTGCGCGACCACGAGGGCCCGGAGACGGTGACGCTGGAGAACTACCGCCAGCGCCACGCCCAGTACAAGGCGGACGCCGACCTGCAGGCTGCGCATGCCGCGGCACCGTGGCTGGTGGTCTGGGATGACCACGAGGTGGATAACAACTGGGCGGACGAGGTCCCGGAAAACGCGGACCCGGCCCAGCTGAACAACACTGCGGCCAACTTCAGGAAGCGGCGGGCCGCCGCGTTCCAGGCGTACTACGAGAACATGCCGCTCCGCGCACCGTCCATGCCCGCCGGGGCAGACATGAAGATCTACCGCACGGTTCAGTGGGGCCAGCTTGCCAACTTCCACATGATGGACACCCGCCAGTATCGCGACGACCAGCTGGCCGGGGACGGCTGGCGGAAGAACGTCCAGGAGCGCCTGGCGGAGAACCGGACCATCACCGGGGCCGATCAGGAGCAGTGGCTGCTGGACGGTTTCCGGAAGTCCAAGGCTCGCTGGGACCTCCTGGGCCAGCAGGTGTTCTTCGCCGAGCGGGACCGCAACCGGGCCGCCGACATCGACGATGTGTCCATGGACGGCTGGGACGGCTACGCCTCCTCCCGCCGCCGCATCACCCAGGGCTGGGTGGACGCCAAGGTGCGCAACGCCGTCGTCCTTACCGGTGACGTGCACCGCAACTGGGCCAACGATGTCAAGGTGGACTACAAGGATCCGGACGCGCCGGTGGTGGGCTCTGAGCTGGTTTGCACGTCCGTCACCTCAACGGGCAACGGCACGGGCTCCGTCACGGACCCCACCATGGCCTGGAACGAGCACCTGAAGTTCTTCAACGACCAGCGCGGCTATGTCCGGACCAGCATCACGAAGGACTCCCTCACGGCAGATTTCAGGGTGCTGGACTACGTCAACACTCCGGGCGCGGCGGTCAGCACCAAGGCGTCCTTCCGCATCGACGACGGCGTGCCCGGTCTTCAGCCCCGCGCCTAGCCACCCGCTTCCCGCGAACGCGGGGTCATTTGCCGCCCAATGAGTGCCCTCGAAGGGGCGATAAGTGACCCCGCGTTGCTTGGACCAGCGCTACCAGTCGTGGACGGTTCCGTCGACGAGGCGGTTGTAGGGCAGGTAGGCCTGCTGGTACGGGTAGGCGGCCGCGGCTTCCTCGTTGAATTCGACGCCGATGCCGGGCTTGTCGCCCGGGTGCAGGTAGCCGTCGGTAAAGGTCGTGGACTGCTCGAAGACCTCGTTGGTCTTGTCCGAGTGCTGCATGTATTCCTGGATGCCGTAGTTGTGGATGGCCAGGCCCACGTGCAGCTGCGCGGCGAACCCGACCGGGGAAATGTCGGTGGGGCCGTGGAAGCCGGACTTGATCTGGTACTGCGCGGCGAAGTCCATGACCTTCTTCAGCGGCGAGATGCCGCCGAAGTGCGTGGAGGCGGCGCGGACGTAGTCGATCAGCTGTTCCTTGATGATGCTCTGGTAGTCGTACACGGTGTTGAAGATTTCACCGATCGCCAGCGGCGTGGTGGTGTGCTGCCGGACCAGTCGGAGGGCCTCCTGGTTTTCGGCCGGGGTGCAGTCCTCGAGCCAGAACAGGTCGTACGGCTCCAGGGCCTTGCCGAGCTTCGCGGCCTGGATCGGCGTCATCCGGTGGTGCCCGTCATGCAGCAGGGGCAGTTCCGGGCCGAACTCGTTGCGGACCGCCTCGAACACGGACGGCAGGTGCCGCAGGTAGGCCCGGGTGTCCCAGTCCTCCTCCACGGGGAACGCACCGCGCCCGGCGGGTTCGTAGTCGTACCGCTCCCCCGAGGCCTGCGCCTGCGCGGCCACCCCGTACACGGCCTTGATCCCGGGCACCGCGGTCTGGATCCGCACCGACTTGTAGCCCAGTTCCAGGTGCTCGCGGACCGAGTCGAACAGCGACGGGATGTCCGAACCGGACGCGTGCCCGTAGGCGCGCAACCCGTTGCGGGATGCCCCGCCGAGGAGTTGGTAGACGGGCATGCCGGCCAGCTTGCCCTTGATGTCCCACAACGCCATGTCCACCGCGGCGATCGCCGCCATCGTCACCGGGCCGCGGCGCCAGTACGAGGACCGGTACAGGAACTGCCAGGTGTCCTCGATCCGGTGCGGGTCCTTGCCGATCAGCAGCTGCGCGACGTGCTCCTTCAGATACGCAGCGACCGCGAGCTCCCGGCCGTTGAGGGTGGCGTCACCGATGCCGGTCACGCCGTCCTCCGTAATAATACGAAGGGTCACGAAGTTACGGGAGGGGCTTGTCACGAAGACTTCCGCGGCAATGATTTTCACAGGTCCAGGCCTTCCTTCACATCAGAAAAATTTCCAGATTCCGGGCCGGGCGGCCCTATGGGCGTTACAGTCAGCGCTGAGTGCTGCCGGCAATGTGGTTGCCCAGCAGTGCGAGTTCACCGGTCCGCGGCAGGCCTTCCCAGTCCCCCGCCGTGCTGACGGCGAAGGCGCCGGCAAGCACGCCGCGGTGGAGGCGTCCGGCCACATTCTCGCCGTCGAGCAGGGCCGACAGGTATCCGGCGGTGAAGGCATCTCCGGCACCGACGGTGTCGATGCTCGTCACCGGCACAGCCGGCGCCTCATGGCGTCCCTCGGCGGTGTGGACGCCGGCGCCGGCGGCGCCGCGTTTGACCACCACTTCCTGCACGCCCAGGTCAAAGAGCTGCTTAGCCGCGAGGACCTCGGCGGTCTCCCAGGAACCCAGTTCCGCTTGAGAGCGTTCCAGGTCCGGCGCCACCAGGCCGAGCTCGTCGTCGGACGCGATCAGGACGCTGGCATACGGCACCACCCGGGCCAGCGCAGCCCTGGCCTCGTCACGGGACCAAAGCTTGCTGCGGTAGTTGACGTCCAGCGAGACGAGGATCCCCGCGCTCTTGGCCTGGCTGGCGGCGTATTCAACTGCTTCCTGCGCCTGCGGGCTGAGGGCGGCGGTGATTCCTGTCAGGTGCAGCACCCGGGCGCCGCCGGCGAGTGCCTCATCGACATCGCCGCGGTTGAGCGTGGATCCGGCGGACGCGGAGCGGTAGTAGTAGGCGCGGGTGATATCGGCCGTGCGCTGTTCCAGAAACATCACGCCCGTGCTGCGGACCGCATCCTCCCGGTGGAGCACGTCGATGCCTTCCCCGCGCAACTGGCGCAGGATGAACTCACCCTGCGGGTCGCTGCCGATGACGCCGGTCCAGCGCACCCGGTGCCCCAGCCGGGCCGCCCCAACGGCAACGTTCGATTCGGCCCCGGCCACGTGCATCGACAGGCAACCACCGGCAGAGATCGGGCCGCCGGCCCTGAGCGAGACCATGGATTCGCCCAGAGTAACGAGGTCGACGGCGGGAGTCACTGCGGGCTCTCCACGGCAGTGCGCCCGAAACCGGCGGCCAAGTCCACGAAGCTTCGTGCCCGCGACCGTACCGGCGCGAGGTCCCCGCCGGAGCCGGCGTCCCCGAAGAGCGGCCCGCCCAGGCCCACCGCAATGGCGCCCGCCTCCCAGTACCCAGCGGCCTCTTCGAGGCCGACGCCGCCCACCGCGATGAAGGGGATGTCCGGGAACGGGTCACGCAAAGCCTTGAGGTACGCTGGTCCGCCGATGGAGGCCGGGAAAAGCTTGACGGCAGTCGCCCCGCGGTTCATGGCCTCGTAGGCCTCGCTGGGCGTCATCGCACCGGCCAGAACCGGTATCCCCTGCCGGGCGGACTCGTCCACCGATGCGGCCAGCGCCGGGGTCACGGTGAACTGCCCGCCGGCCTCAAGGACGTTGTCCACGTCCCGCACCGTCAGGACTGTTCCCGCCCCGACGAAGCAGCCGGTCGGGGCAGCCGCGCGCACTTCGCTGATGGCCTGCAGCGCGCCGGGGGTGGTGAGGGCGATTTCGACGTAACGGAATCCCTCCTCCATGGCAACGAGGGCTGCCTTCGCGGCCGCCTGTCCGTCCGAGCCGCGCACGATGGCCACCAGCCGGCTGTCCCTGATCCCGTTGAGCAGCAGTTCCGGATTCACGGTTCCTGTGTTTTCCATTCTGTCCGTCACCATTCCGCGAAGGAGCCGTCGGGGTGCCGCCAGACCGGTCCCCGCCAGGCGTGGCCCTGCTTGTCGGCCGCGCGGACCACGGCTTCGTCGATCTCGATGCCCAGGCCCGGCTGGGTCAGCCGCTCGATGTGCCCGTCCACGAACTTCAGCGGCGTCTTGTCCACCACGTAGTCCAGGACCTCGGCGCCCTGGTTGTAATGGATGCCGATGCTTTGTTCCTGGATGAGGAAGTTGGGCGTCGCGAAGCCAACCTGCAGGCATGCCGCGAGCGCGAGCGGGCCCAGCGGGCAGTGCGGGGCGAGCTGCACTTCATAGATTTCGGCCAGCGAGGCGATCTTGCGTGTCTCTGTAATGCCGCCCGCATGGGAAAGATCCGGCTGCGCCACGGCGATCCCGGCCTGCAGTGCGGGGAGGAACTCCTGCCGGCTGTAAAGCCGCTCGCCGGTGGACACCGGCGTGGTTGTGGAGGAGGTGAATTCCCGCAGCAGATGGGTGTTCTCGGGAACCACCGGTTCCTCCAGGAAGAACGGCCGGTACGGTTCCAGCAGTGGCGCCACGCGCCGGGCGTTGGCCAAGCTGAAGCGGCCATGGAAGTCGACAGCGACGTCCCGGTGGTCCCCCAGGACTTCGCGGGCGGCCGCAACCCGGCGGACCACGCCGTCGAGCTCCGCGACGGAGGCCACCGGACTCATCCTGCCGCTGGCGTTCATCTTGACGGCCGTGAGCCCCACTTCCAGCTGGGCGCTGATCTGGTCAGCCACCTCGTTCGGTTCGTCGCCGCCCACCCACCCGTACATGCGGATCCGGTCACGGACGGGGCCGCCCAACAGCTGGTGCACCGGCGCGTTGAAGTGCTTCCCGGCGATGTCCCACAGTGCCTGGTCAAGCCCGGACACGGCGCTGGCCAGGATGGGGCCGCCCCGGTAGAACGACCCCTTGGTCATGACCTGCCAATGGTCTTCGATCCGGAGGGCGTCCTGGCCGATGAGCAGCTCGGCGAGCTGGTCGACGGCGGTGCGCACCGTCTCGCTGCGGCCTTCGCAGCTCGCCTCGCCCCAGCCGACAATCCCGCTGTCGGTCTCGACGCGGACGAACAGCCAGCGCGGAGGCACCAGGAAGGTTTCTATCCTGCTGATTCGTGTCATTGCTGAGCCCCTAGCCCTTTGTGGCGCCGGCGGTCAGACCGGAGACGATGTACTTCTGCGTGAACAGCGCGATGATCATGATCGGGATGGTCACCACGGTGGCGGCAGCCATCAGCCCGCCCCAGTCGATGCTGGCGTAGGAGACGAAGTCGAAGATGGCCACGGGCAGCGTCTTCGTCTTCGAGCCGGACAGGACCAGGGCGAACATGAAGTTGTTCCACGAGAAGATGAAGGCCAGGATGCCCGCGGTGGCCATGCCGGCCACGGACAGCGGCAGGGTGATGTGGCGGAAGGCGCCGATCGGGGTGAGCCCGTCCACCTGCGCAGATTCCTCCAGTTCGATCGGCAGCGAGTCAAAGTAGCTCATCATGATGTACACGATCAGAGGCAGGGCGACGAACATGTGGCTGAGGATCAGGACTTCGAAGCCGCCCACCATCTTCAGGTTGGAGAAGACGTAGTACCACGGCACCAGCAGGGAAACACCCGGGATGACGCGGGCCATGAGCACAACAAGCGCCGAGCGGTGCATGGTGAACCGGCTCATGGCGTAGGCCGCCGGGACGCCCAGGACCAGTGACAGCGCGGTGGAGACGAAAGCCACCCAGAAGCTGTTGAAGATGAAGACGAAGTAGTTGTTCCGCTGCAGGACGTTGGCGTAGTTCTCGGCAGTCGGAGCAAACAGGAACGACTTCCCCGCGTCGTAGATGTCCACGTTGGTCTTGAAGGAAGCGAGCAGCATCCAGAACAACGGCGCGATCAGGAACAGCACCACCGCCACCAGGGCCAGGAAACGGAACACCTTGTACCCGTTGCTGCGCAGCGGCTTCCTGCGGCGGGCCGTTCCGCGCCGCTGGCCTGCCGGCGTCTGGGATTCGGTGTTTTCGTGCAGTACGGTCATTTGCTTACCGCTTTCTTGCGCATGGTCAGCAGCCACATGGAGCCAATGATGATCATGAAGAACAGGATCAACACGGCGGAGGAGAGCCCGTACTGGTTGTAGTCGAAGCTGAGCCCGTAGGCGTATACGTTCAGCGTTTCCACCTCGTGGAATGAGCCGCCGCCCTTGCCCTTCGTGGCGTAAAGGATGTCGAACGTCTTGAGCGCGTCGATGCCGCGCAGCAGGATGGCCACGATCACGGTGGGCATCATGAGGGGCAGGGTGACGAAGAAGAAGCGCTGGAAGGCGTTCGCGCCGTCCATGCGCGCGGCCTCATCCGGCTCCTCGGACAGAGACGTCAGGCCCGCAAGGAGAATGAGCACCACCATGGGGGTCCACTGCCAAACGTCCATGAAGATGGTGGTGGGCAGTGCCGAGTCCTGGCCGGAGAGCCACGGCTGGGGTGGAATGCCAACAAGCCCCAGCAGCTGGTTGGCGAAGCCGATGTTCGGGTCAAAGATCAGGCGCCACATCATGCCCACTGCCACGGGGGTGGCAACGAGCGGCAGCAGGATGGCCACGCGGACCCATTTCTCGCCGCGGAACGGACGCCACAGGAGCAGGGCGATGCACATGCCGAGGACGACTTCGCAAACCAGCGCCACCAGCGTGAAGGACACCGTGCGGCCCACGGCCGGCCAGAACCTTTCGGTGTCCGTCAGCACGGTGAGGTAGTTTTCGAACCCCACGAAATCGGAGGCCGCGCGGACCGACCCCTGGGAGTCGGTCAGGCTCAGGTAGAGCGTCCAGGCAAGCGGAAAAACGATCAGGAGGCCGACGAAGATCATCGCGGGCGCTGCAAACAGCCATTTCCGGTGGCGGTTCGCCCAGGCGGAGAAATTATCCCGGCTGCGCGCCGATTGTCCAGAGGTCCGGGCAGGGGTCAGTACAGACATGGTTCACCTAAGAGTTGGGGGTGAAGGCGTTTCGGGTGCGACGGCGGGAGAACAGCGGGGCTGTTGTCCCGCCGTCGCGCTCTACTTATTTGTTTTCGTCGTCCAGGAACTTCTGGAAAGCGGTGTTGGCCTGATCGGCCGCGGCGGAAGCGTCAGCACCGGTGATGGAAGCGACGATGGGCTCACCCACGATTTCGCGGGCCTTGCCGACGGTGATGACCAGCGGACGGTCGTGGCCCACGCCCTTTTCGGCGCTGACTGCGATGGCGGCCGCAAGGTCCTTCGGGTAAGTGGAAGTGCCGGCCGGATCAGACCAGACAGAGGCGCGGGGCCCGGGGACGCCGGCCTTCTGCGCTTCGAGCGTCCGATCCTTGCTGGTGGCCCACTTGATGAACTTCCAGGCGTTGTCCTGGTTGCCGGAGGACTGGTTGATCGCGAGGCCCCACGACGGGATGTTGTACGGCTTGGAGCCCGCCGGTCCGGCCGGAAGCGGCGCGAAGCCAACGGTTTCGGCCACCTTGGACTTGGCGGGGTCGGTGGCGTTCTTGTAGAGGGAGTCCGCCTCCGTGTAGAAGGCGGCCTTGCCCTGGGTGAAGATTGCCATGGCCTCCGGCCAGCTCATGTCGGTGCTGACGTTCTTGGGGCCGTAGTTCTTGATGAGCCCGCCGTAGAAGGCGTAGGCCTTCTTGGCTTCCTCACTGCCGACGGCGGACTTGCCGCTTTCGTCGGTGAAGTCGCCGCCGAAGCTATACAGGAAGCTCGAGAACTGGGTGACCGCGGTGGACTTGCCGGTGCGGGCAACGAAACCGGCGGTGTCCGCGGAGGCGATCTTCTTGGCTGCTGCCTCGAGTTCCTCCATGGTCTTGGGCACCTCAAGGCCGGCCGCCTTCAGCAGGTCCTTGCGGTAATAGAGCACCTCGCGTTCGGTGATGATCGGAACGCCCATGACTTTGTCTTCATAGGTCGAAGCCTTGACGGGTCCGTCCTGGTAGTCCTTCCAGTTCCAGTCCGCGTCTTCGGCGACCTTGCTGGTCAGGTCCGCCAAGTAGCCGTTCTTGCCGAAGGCCTTGCCCTCCTGGAGAGGCCGGTACATCATGACGTCGATTTCGTCGCTGCCCGCGTTGAGCTTGACGTTGTACTGGTCGGACAGCTGGTCTTCACCGAGCTGGGTCAACTCCACCTTCAGTCCGGTGGATTTTTCGAATTCGGGGATCGCTGCCTTGATCCCTTCGGTCCAGACATGGTTGGCGAGGGTGACCCGGACCGTGTCCGAACCCTTCGAGTCGCCGCCTCCGCCCCCGCCGCAGGCGGTCAGCCCCATCGAGAGGGCCGCGGCAACGGCCGCGTACTTCACTACTGAACGTCGCTTCATTACGACTCCTTGACTCAGGACCGGAGATCCTCCGGCCGCACCAAACGCATCATTGCACTTGCTCAGGCTGCGATCATGGCAAATAAGGCGGACTTAAACAACCCCTTACCTGATTCCCGTATGCTTTATTCATGCAAACTCCACAGGCGGAGCACTCCGGCGATTCGCCCGGGTCGTTTTTAGAACGGCTCGGCCTGGCGATTGCCGACGGCACGCTCGCGCCGCGTACCGTCCTCCGGATCGATGAGCTCGAAGCCGAGCACAAGGTGGCCCGGTCAGTGGTCCGGGAAGCAACGAAAGTGCTTTGTTCCATGGGCATGCTGGAGTCCCGGCGACGGCTCGGAACTGTAGTCCAGGAAGAAGAATGCTGGAATCTCTACGATCCCCAGGTCATCCGGTGGCGTCTGGCCTCCCCGGGACGGCTTGACCAGCTGCGCGCGCTGAACGAACTCCGTGGCGCGATAGAGCCACAAGCGGCGAGGCTCGCCGCGGAGCGCATCTCGCTGGAGGACGGCAGCGAGCTGGTGTCCCTCGCAGCCCGGCTGTGGGCAGCCGGGCAGGGCGACAAACAGGAACAGTTCCTCACCCTGGACATAGAGTTTCACGCTGCAGTGCTCAGGACCTCCGGCAATCCCATGTTCTCCCAGCTGCACAACCTGGTCCGGGAAGTTCTCTCCGGCCGCACCGAGCACGGCCTGGTGCCGCATCTTCCGCACCACGAGGCCCTGCAGCTGCATGTGGACGTGGCCAGCGCAATCCAGCGCGGTGAAGCCGAGGCGGCACACGCGGCCATGAGCCGGATCGTTGAGCAGTCCACCCAGGAAATGGGCGACATCTGGTCCCGGCACCAAGGGGACCCCGCTTCACCGCCTTCCAGGAAAGCGCGAACGGACACCTAAGTCCCGGGACCGCGCTCAGTCCTCGGTGGGCGTCGTGCGGGTCGAGTGGTAGTTGCGCCAGCTGTGCTCGGGCGCGTAGCCCAGGAGCCGCCTGGCCTTGTCGATGGACAACAGGGTCTCATGCTCGCCGAGCTCCTTGGTCACCTTTACCTGCGGGAACACCTCCGCCGCCAGGCTGGCGCTGGAGCGGCTCATGACGGTGTCCTCGTTGGCGATGATGAAGGCCTCGAACCCCGGCGTGCGGTAGTCCAGCGCGCACGCCACCGCCTGCGCACCGTCGCGCGCGTCGATGTAGCCCCAGAGGTTCCACTTGCGCAGGGCGGCGTCCCGGTCATAGGACGGAAACTCATCGTAGTCCTCCGGATCCATGACGTTGGAGAACCGGAGGCCAACGATGCTCAGTTCCGGGTCCCACCGGGTCATCTGGATGGCCATCTGCTCCTCCAGGTGCTTCACCAGCGAGTAGGTGCTTTCCGGCCGGGCCGGATACTCCTCGTCCACCGGGATGTAGGGAGGGTCGACGTCGAAAGGCAGTCCCAGCACCGTCTCACTGGAGGCGTACACGATTTTCTTGATGCCCGCCCTGCGCGCCGCCTGGAACACGTTGTAGGTGGACAGCATGTTGTTTTCGAAAGTAGCGGCGTCGGGCACCAGGCCCGGAGCCGGAATGGCGCCAAGATGGACTATCGCGTCGAAGCCCTCGTGCCGGTCGTCCAGGCCCATGATGACGTCAACAACCTGCCCGTAGTTACGCAGGTCCACGACGGCGAACTGCGGGCTCCGGCTGCCCGTCCGGTCCAGGTTGAGGACGGAGTGCCCGTCCGCCACAAGCCTGCGGACCACGTTCCGTCCGAGCTTTCCGCTGCCTCCCGTTACGGCAATTCTCACCGCGGCCTCCTCCTGTTAGCTGGCCGGCCCTGGCCCGGGCGACCGTACTCCAATGGCCCCGGCAGCTGTCGCCGCCGGCACCTTTCACCAGCCTAGGGCCCGCGGCGGTAACCGCTACCATCGCTCGTGAAGAACTGGTGTATATTTTCTCGGTACGGTTTAGCAGAAGGCCGTTGGATTGTTGTTCGATCCGGCACCTTTGCTTGCTGCTCCCGCCCCGGCCATGGGGTCCCCGCGCTGCGCCCGCCGGTTCGTCTTGACCTGAGCGAAACGGTACAGAAAGATCGTGGCCAGCGAGTCGCCCGCAAAACCTGAAACCTCAATCACGGAGCACCTGAACGAGCTTGTGCTCACCAGTTCAGACGTGGGCGAGTTCCTCCACGAACTCGCCCGGATTTCTGCGCGCAGCCTTTCCGAACCCGGGGATGAAGTCCTCTGCGGCGTGACCCTGCTGCGGCATCGCAAGGCAGCCACCGTGGCGAGCAGCAGCCCCGAGGCGCAGGCCATGGACGAGATCCAGTACGACTTCGGCGACGGGCCTTGCATGACGGCCTCGCGCGAGCAGGTCATGATCCACATCACGGACCTGAAAAATCACGACCGATGGAAGAGCTATGCGGAGAAGGTACTGGGGCAGGGCGTCCGCTCCATCCTCGCCGTTCCCTTCGTGCTCGAGGGTGAGACCCGGGCCGCACTAAATCTTTACTCGCACCGGCCGGGCCGATTCGAGGGCCGCGTTTTGGAGCTGGCGCAGGACTTCGTCAGCCAGACCTCAATGGCCCTCCGGCTGGCCGTCCGGTTCGCCCACTACAGCGACGCCGCGGCCAACCTCAAGGCCACGCTCGAAACACGGACGGTGATCGACGTCGCCGTCGGTGTGATCATGGCGCAGAACAGGTGCAGCCAGGAGGAAGCCTTCGAGCTGCTCAAGGCGGCGTCGAGCACCCGCAACATCAAGCTGCACAGCGTCGCGACGTCGATCGTTGACTCGCTGGGCCAAGGCCCGGCGAAGACCCACTATCAGGGCTGAGCTGCCAGCCTAGGGGCCACCGAAAGTCTGGCCCTCGGGCTCCTGCCCCCTGTCCCGTGAAGAGCCGCCAGTTCCTGCGCCGCTGGTTCCGGCGCCGCTGGTTCCTGCACCGCGGGAGACGCGGACCTTTCGGGCACCACCCGCAGCGGACTCTTCGGGCAGTGGAACGCGAACTTCCAGAACGCCGTCGGTGTATGAGGCGCGGATGTCCTCCTGGTTCACCGGGGCGGGAAGGCTTACCGTTCGCGAAAACGTGCCGAAGCGGAATTCCGAGCGGTAGCCTTCCTTGTCCTTGTGCTCCGATTTTTCTTCACGGCGGACTGTGATCTGCAGCTGGCTGCCGGCCAGGGTAATGTCCACATCATTGTCAGGATCGATGCCCGGCGCTTCAGCCTTCACCACCAGGGAGCCGGCCTCCCGGTATTCCTCCACCCGGAGCCACGCGTCCATATCCCCCTCCAGGAAACGGCGGAAGGGTTCCGGGATATCCACGCCGGCCCGCCTGAATATGTTGGTCATCGCTGTTACCTCCTGTCAGCTTCCGGCCCCAATGCAGGATGCGGAGGACCGGAACGGGTCCCAACATCACAAAACTACGCCCTTGCGGAACGCTTGTTAAGGTGCAGTGAGGGCGCTTGCCACACGCTGCCCTTGCAGCCTTCGGCCCCGCCAACAGGAAACGGTCCGGCACCGGTCCTGACAGTTTCCTTGTGAAAACCCGGGAAGTTTCCGTCTGCAGCTCCGGCCCCTGCGCCAAAGCGCATGTTTTCGCCGCCCGGGCCCCCCCAAATTCCGCGCGGTGCGTTCTATCGAGGGGTGCGGGCACCGAGCTTTTCACAGGAGGCATGCTGCACATTGGCGTCATGCAAGATCAGGCAGCAAAGGGAGGAGCCCCAGTGAAGACGCTGTTACTGCTGTGCATTCCAGTGGTTACCTTCGCAGCACTCAACGTCTGGAACCAGGCGGTTGCGGAGCCTCCGCCCCTTCAGGGGCCCGGCATAGTGGTTGCGGAGGTCGCCACATCAGCCAATGCAGAATTCCTGGAGGGCAACGCGACCACTCACGGAGGTCCTGATGGACGCTAACACTGCCACCCCTGGCGAGCCCGATCGGCTAGACGTCGCCTCAGAACGTGGGAGATGCTCAGAGGACGCGGCGGATGAGTTGGATGACTTCTGCAGCGAATCGCTGAGGTCGATCGACAAGACGGTGATGCGCGCCCAGGTCATCGAACTCATCCTGGACATCCTCGCCACCACGGATGTGGAATCGGAAGCCAGGCAGCGGCTGCTGCAGCACCTGGCCTTGCATCCAGGGTCCCCCGAGCAGGCGCTGCTGTGCCACCTGAGCGAGAACGCCTGCCTGCCGCCGGCTGCGGGCGGCGACAGCCTCCTTGCGGGCGGCTCCCTCCCGGCGGGCGGAGACTACTTCACAGCCGGGGCGGAGGACCGGCCGTCACAGGCAGCGGGGAGCCGGTTGAAGGATCGAAGTCGAGGTGGCTCCCCGCCCCTCTGCGGAACCTGTTGTGCCGCGACTGAGTTGGACCGGCGCGAGTGAGTTGGACCGGCCACTGAAGAGGGCGCCACTGAAGAGGGCGGGCCGCTGAAGAGAAGCCGACGGCGGCCCGCCGCCGGCAGTGTCAGCTCCGGTGGTGCCCGATCAGCCAGCCTGCCATCTGCTGCGCCCGTTTGGAAGCGAGGAAGTCGCCTTCCGTTGCGGAGATAATGGAGCCCTTCATCAGGATGTGCCAGGAACGGGCGAATTCGTCAGGGCGTTCGAGTCCCGCCTCCTCGGCGAGCGCCTGGATGTGCCCGCGGATTCTGGCGAGGTAGCCGATGCTGGCCTCGCCAAGCGGATGCTCCGGGCCCATCTCCAGGAGGACATTGATGAAGGTGCACGCCTCAAAATCGTCACGCTGGAACCAGTCACCGAAGACGTCAAAAATGGCCAGGAGCCGCCCTTCGGGGGTGGTGCCCCTGCGCCTCGCCTCGGAGACAATCAGGTCCACGGTCCAAACCTGGTCGCGGAGTGCGAGGAAAGCCAGTACCAGCGCGTCTTTGGAGGGGAAGTGGCGGTAGAAGGTGGATTTGGCGACGCCGGACCGCTCGATCAGCTCATTGATTCCGACGTCGCGGACGCCGCGGTGGGAAAAAAGTTCGTAGGCGGTGGCAAGGATCCGGTCCACTGGTTCACTATGGCCGGTACGCACCTCTTGAGGCAGCAAGGCATCCCCGGTTGCATCAGGAGCACTCATCAGAGAATCAGTGTACCTTGGGACTGGTAGAGACAGACCTGTCTGTCTTATTGTTTTAGGAACATGACTCCTCGCCTGGGCACGGCTTCCTGGTAACAGGGCCAGGTTCGGACCGTAGGCGTCGCTGCAATGGGGCAGAAACAGGAGGGTAACGATGGAAGAGGACATCCGCGCGGTGGAAGAAGCCGTGGCGACGCTGGAATCCGCAAAAGTGGAACATGACCCCGCGGCGGCAACCCTACAGAATGCAGTTGCGGTAGCCGTAACCCATGGCCTGCCGATCCGCGAAGTAGCAGCGGCCGCGCACATGACTGCGCTGGAGGTTCTGGACGCAGCCGACGCCGTCACCTATCCGCAGCAGGCTATGCAGCCCTGGATGCTGGCCCAGTAGCTGCGCGCAAGACCTTGCGGAAACTTGATTGGATCCCCGGGTAACCCTGCGGGAACCCTGATGGGCCCGCGCCACCCTTAAGCATCAGCCCCTGGAGGAGCGATCTTTCCAGGGAAAGCATGCAACTAGGACCGCTAGGAAGCGGGGGGCGCCATGAACCAGTCAGCAACTCTCGAGGAAGTCGTCCAAGTCGGCGGGGTCATCACCGACCGTGAGCCGCTGGACTTTTACCGGCTGGGGCTCGCCGGCTGCATCGACAGGCTCACGGTCCCCTTGCGCCGCCAGGGCACCTGCGTCCGCTGGGAGACTCCCCACCACGGCGTCGAGATCTCGTCCGGCTCCGCGTCGCTGCTGTACCAGTCCGCCCAGGAGGTGCTGAGCAACACGTTCAAGCATGCGCACGCCACCGATGTCACTGTCCGGCTTGCCGCCGTATTCCACGGCATCCGCCTCATGGTCGCGGACAACGGCACCGGCTTCGAAACGGTTCCGCCGGCAGCTGGACAAACCAACGGCCACGGACTCAGGACCATCTCGCAGGCGGTCCAGGAAGCGGGCGGGACCGTGGACATCACCACGGC
The DNA here is from genome assembly GCF_044054585.1 of Arthrobacter sp. UC242_113. NCBI lineage: Bacteria > Bacillati > Actinomycetota > Actinomycetes > Micrococcales > Micrococcaceae > Arthrobacter > Arthrobacter sp. UC242_113. The sequence goes on from NZ_CP171968.1 coordinate 3,051,219, forward strand.
TCCGGGCACCGGCACGGCCATCACCATCACCATTCCGCTCGACTGAACCGCAGCGCAGCGCGGCACGCCTGCATCCCGGGCCTCGCCTAGGATGCTGTACATGACCCTGCCGAACGCTGAGCCCCGCGCCGTCCAGGCTTTCGAATCCGCCGAAATCCAGCAGGCCGTCGCCGGACTGCGCAGCCGGCTGAGCACCGGGAGGCGGATTCTCCTCGGCGTGGCCGGTTCCCCGGGGTCCGGCAAATCCACCTTCTCGGCCTGCCTGGCCGACGCCCTCGGCCCCGAGTCCGCCCTTGTGGTGCCCATGGATGGTTTCCACCTGGGCAACGCCATCATTGACGGCACTCCCCTGCGGCAGCGCAAGGGGGCACCGGACACGTTCGACGTCGGGGGTTACCTTTCGCTCCTGCAGCGGCTTGCGCGCCGGGACGAGGACGTCGTTTACGCGCCGGACTTCCGGCGCACGATCGATGAGCCCGTGGCCGCATCGCTGGCCGTCCCGGCCGCCCTCCCCGTCATCATCACTGAGGGCAATTACCTGCTCAGCGACGACCCGCGCTGGCAGCAGGTGCGGGCGCAGTTGGACGAGGTCTGGTTCATCGACACACCGCATGACCTGCGCCTTGCCAGGCTGGTTGAACGGCACATGCTCTTTGGCATGGACCGCGCTGCGGCGGAGGCCTGGGCCAGCGGCCCGGACGCGGCTAACGCGCGCCTGATCGAAGCCACGCGTTCCCGCGCCGACAGGATCATCCCCTGGCTTTAGCTACCTGTCCCCGGCGTCCCACATGCCGGATTCGCCCGCAGCCTCTTCCGGTTTGTGTTCGCCCTCCGGCGCTCCACTGCCCACGTAGCTGGCGGGCACTGTTCCGCCCGGCTGTGTCATCTGTTCCTCACGGATGTTGCGTGCCGTGCCCGCCTCGGGATGGGGCTGCTCCTGTTCGACGGCGTCCGGGTCGCCGGGGCCCCGAAGGTCATTGGGCTCTTCCGCGTTGCGCTTGCTGTCGGTCATGCCACTGCCTCTCGCTGGGAAATGCCGGTCGCGTCCCAGTCTAGGCACCGGGCCTAGGATCTGCGCAGCGAGCTTGCCAGGAGCCAGACCGTCCAGACCAGGATGAGCGCAATGCCCGCCAGTGTGGGCACGGTGTTGCTGCTGGAAAAGCCTTCGGCTCCGATGATCCAGCCTTGGGCCAGGTACGCGACCTCGGACAGTCCCATGAGATAGCCCACCGGACGCGGGAAGCCACGCGAAATGCCAACCGCGATGCCAATCAGGATCAGGGCCGCACCCAGCACGAAGCTCTGGTAGCTGCGCATCCCCCACTCGAGCCAGCGCGTGTCTTCCGCGGCCGCAAAGCGAACGGCCTTCTCGGCCCCCTTGGCGGCAGCCCAGGCATCCACGGAGTGCTTCAAAGCCACACCGTCCACCGCCTGAAGTGCACCATAGAGGGCAAGCGCGGCGGCCGCGGCCCAGGTGCCGAGCCGCGCCGTCCAGTAGGAACGCCCAGACGCTCCGCCAGCCACAGACCCCAGCACCAGCAGTCCGGCAATCAGGGCTGCCATTCCCGCAAACTGCCCCAGGTGCACGCCAATCCAAAGATTGCTGCGGGCGTACTCGGCGAACGCTGCAGCGTGGTCGTTCGCGTTCGCCCCTTCCGGGTGCAGGTCCCCGGCGGCAAAGGACACTGCGACGCCGGCCACGAGCAGGACCGCGGCCAGCCGCCGGGGGCTCCGGCCGCCGTCGTAATTCTCGCCGCCGTCCTGACTCTGGCCGTCGTCGTGATTTTGGCCCGCAGGAACGTGATGCGTGTCCATGGCAGCCGCCCTTCGGGAGGAACCGTCCGATGCCAGTAGATTACGCCCGCACGGGTGCCCATCCCAGCGCCGGGGCCACATGGCGGGCGATGTTTCCCAGCAGCTTGGCGTTGTACTCCACACCAAGCTGGTTGGGGACGGTGAGCAGGAGCGTGTCCGCAGCCTGCACCGCGGTGTCGGCCGCGAGTTCCCGGGCTATGACATCCGGCTCGCCGATATAGCTTTTGCCGAAGCGGGAAAGGGTGCCGTCGAGGGCGCCCACCTGGTCCCTGCCTTCGCGGAGGGCGCTCAGGCCAAAGTACTGCCGGTCCTCGTCGTCGGCCAGCGGCAGGACGCTGCGGCTGACCGAAACACGCGGCTCATGGCCGTGCCCGGCAGCCGCCCACGCCCCGCGGAACATCGCGATCTGCTCCGCCTGGAGCTCGTGGAACGGCACCCCGGTATCCTCGGTCAGCAGGGTGGAGCTCATCAGGTTCATCCCCTGCTCGGCCGCCCAGACCGCCGTTTTCCGGGTCCCGGCGCCCCACCAGATCCGATCGGGCAGCCCCTCGGACCGGGGCTGGACCGGGAGCAGCCCGGCGGCTCCCCCGGCGTACCGCGGGTCGGCCTCCACCACGCCGGCGCCGGCTATGGCCCGCCGGAACTCCTCGGCGTGCCGGCGCGCCATGTCGGCGTCGGTCTCGCCGTCGCGCGGCACATAGCCGAATGCCCCCGCGCCGTTGCGTGCGGGCTCGGGTGACCCGCGGCTGATGCCGAGCTGGAGCCGCCCGCCGCTGATGAGGTCCGTGGCTGCAGCCTCCTCCGCCATGTACAGCGGGTTCTCATAGCGCATGTCAATGACCGCGGTGCCGAGCTCGATGCGGCTGGTGCGTGCTGCGGCCGCCGCGAGCAGCGGGAACGGTGAGGCCTGTTGACGCGCGAAATGGTGCACGCGGAAAAACGCGCCATCAATGCCAAGCTCCTCCGCGGCCACGGCCAGCTCAATCCCCTGCAGCAGCGCGTCCCGCGCGGTCCTTGTGCGGGAACCCTGCACCGGTCCCCAGTGGCCGAAGGACAGGAAGCCAATTCGTTTCATGCCGTTCACAACATCCCGGTCTCCGCTGCCATTCCTGCAGGCTACGCCCTGTGACAGGGCCTGCGCACCGGTCCGCGATCCCGATAGGTTGGTATCAGCGCTTGAGGACGTCCGTTCTCGCGAGACCGAAGGGAATGTAGACATGGCTTTCATCACCGTTGGACAGGAAAACAGCACCGACATCGAGCTCTACTACGAGGACCACGGAACCGGACAGGCTGTTGTCCTCATCCACGGCTATCCCCTGGATGGATCCTCCTGGGAGAAGCAAACCGCCGCCCTGCTCGACGCCGGTTACCGCGTCATTACGTACGACCGGCGCGGTTTCGGAAAGTCCAGCAAGCCCACCACCGGCTACGACTACGACACCTTCGCGGGCGACCTCAACACCGTCCTCACTACCCTGGACCTCAACGACGCGGTGCTGGTGGGCTTCTCGATGGGAACAGGTGAGGTGGCCCGGTACCTCTCCACGTTCGGGTCGGCCCGCGTGTCCAAGGCTGCTTTCCTGGGATCGCTTGAGCCCTACCTCCTGCAGACTGACGACAACCCCACCGGGGTGCCTCAGTCGGTCTTCGATGGCCTTGCCGAGGCAGTCACAGCGGACCGCTACGCCTTCTTCACCGAGTTCTTCAAGAACTTCTACAACAGCGACACCTTCCTGGGAACCCCACGCCTCAGCGAGGAGTCCGTCAGGGCCAGCTGGAACCTCGCCGCCAGCTCGGGCGCATTTGCCTCGGTGGCCGCCCAGCCCACGTGGATCACCGACTTCCGCGCCGATATCCCGAAGATCGATGTCCCGGCCCTGATCGTGCATGGGACGGCGGACAACATCCTGCCGGTTGACGCCACCGGCCGGCAGTTCACCAAGGCTCTTCCGGAGGCCGACTACGTGGAAATCGAAGGCGCCCCGCACGGCCTGCTCTGGACCCACGGAGCCGAGGTCAACGAGGCCCTGCTCGGCTTCCTGCGCAAATAACCCGCCGCAAAAGGAGGGGCAGCCGGCGCCGGGACCGCCCGCCGTCGGCTGCCCTTCAATGCCGGATACAACCGCTCTAGGTTGACAGTTTCCGTAAATCAGTGTTGACACGCACTTCCGGAGGTACACTTTGGAATACCGGATCCGGACACTTCCCTTGAGGGGAACCCGGCTCCCAGCCCGCCGGCCATTACCGGTGGACGATCATAAAGTGGCAAGAGTGGTTGATAGGTCTCCACGCGCCCCGTGATCGGCTAGTCCTGCCCGAACCTATATGAATGTGCATCCTAGGCAGGAGCAAAAAATAATGACCATCACCTCACCAACATCGCCGCGGCATCCCGTCGCAGCCAAGCTCGCGTTGGTTTCGACTGTTTCCTTGGGACTTCTGGCCGGCCCCGTCGCCTTCGCTGGAGCAGCCAGCGCAGCGCCGTCGCATGACTACGGCAAGAAAGACAACTGTTCGGTCACGGCGTACACGCCAAAGAAGGCTGACTACGGCAACCGGGATAAGGACTACGGCAAGTCCGTTAAGGTCGAGTTCAAGTTCAAGATCCACTGCGACAAGCGCACCATGGTGTACTTCGACCACAAGATGTTCCAGGGCCACGGAAAGAAGGAAGACGCCCTCAAGCGTGACCACGGCTGGGTTTGGGTGCACGGAGACAAGTACTTCAGCGATAAGGCAAAAGTACACGCCGACCGCGGCGACAAGGACGTCAAGGTGTCCCACACCGTCAAGATCCAGTTTAAGGACAAGGACCGCTACAACCACTGGACATGGAAGTCGGACTCTGACCGCGCCTACGCTCGCATTGATCTCGACAAGGGACGTGGGTACTAGCAGGGTCGTAAGTAGTTCAATTGCGTAAGTTCTAGCAATTGAATAACGCCGACGGCGGCGCTTCGGTGCCGCCGTCGGCCTCTGTTTTCTTGTCGCTCAGGTTCTGCCCCGGTTCAGAGGGAACCGGTGGTGAACGTCCAGCCAGCAGACTTCAGCGGGTTGCCCGCCAGGTCGCGGACAGCGGCGACGCCTCCGGTCACAGTAACCGCATAAGCGGTACGCGCGGCGAGGGTCGCGGAGGGGTTCAGGATCCACTGGTTGGTGCTGCCGTTGCGGGAAACGGTGGCCGTCACCTTGGCGCCGGTGGCGGCATTCTTCAGCGTGACGGTGCCCGAACCGGCACCCTGGATAGCCTCGCTGAAGGTCACCGCGATGTTGCTGGCACGCCGCACCAGTGTGGCGCCCGGGCGCGGCGTCATGGCCGTGATGGCCGGGGCCGGGCCGGTGGTGAACGTCCAGCTCGTGGTGGCCAGCGGGGTGCCTGCGGCGTCCCGGATGGCAGCGGCTTCGCCGGTGAGCGTCACCGTGTATTTGGCGTCATTGGCGAGGCTGGCGGTCGGATCCAGGGTGGCGGTACGGGTGGTGGAGTTGTAGGTGACGGTGGCCGGCACCAGGGTCCCGGCCGTGTTCTTCAGGAGGAAGCTGCTGCCGGTAATACCTTGCACAGCCGTGCTGAAGGTGGCGGAGATGTTGCTTCCGGCGGCAACGGCGGTGCCATTCGAACCGGGTGTGCGTGCCGTGACCGTGGGAGCCGCGGCGGTGGTGAAGGTCCAGCTGCCCGTCACGAAGGGCGTGCCTGCGGCGTCCCTGATGGCCGAGGATCCTCCGGTCAGCGTCGCCGTGTATTTCTGCGATGCATTGAGCAGGCCCTCAGGGTTCAGCGTTGCCGTACGCGTGGCGGCGTCGTAGCTGACGGCCGCGGGCACCGTTGCGCCGGCGGCGTTCCGAAGGACGAAGGTCGAGTTGGCCACGCCCTGGACAGCCGAACTGAATGTAGCGCTGACGTTGGCTCCCACGGCGGCGCCTGTGGAATTGGCCGCGGGGCTGAGCGCGGACACGGACGGCGCGGTGAGGACCGCGGCGGAAGGGTCGGTGAACAGCAGCCGGTTCGGTGTTCCCGCGGTGGCTGCGGAGACCGCACCGGAGGTGGCGGCGGAAAGCAGCTTTGCCGCCACGTCCGCCGGCGTCAGTCCGGGCGACCGGGACAGCACCTCGGCTGCGGCGCCCGCCGCGTGCGGGGACGCCATCGAGGTGCCGCTCATGAGGGCTGTCGCTGTGGTCGAGGCAGGGCTAGCGGACTTGATGGCCACGCCCGGCGCGTACAGGTCGACGCAGCTGCCGTAGTTGGAGAAGGCCGCCTGCTTGTCCGCGGAGTCGCTCGCGGCAACGGTCAGCGCGCCGGCAAGGCGGGCCGGGGAGCTGTTGCACGCATCGGCGGCGGAGTTTCCGGCCGCGACCACTGCGGTGACGCCGTCGTTGATGATGCCCTGCACCGCGGCGTCCACGATGGCGCTGGTGGTGCTGCCGAGGCTCAGGTTGGCCACTGCCGGGGCGCCCGCCTGGTGGTTGGCAGCGACCCACTCCAGCCCGGCGATGACGTCCGAGTTGAATCCTGAACCGCTGCAGTCCAGCACGCGGACGGGGACCACGGTGGCCGCCTTGGCCACGCCGTAGGTCTTTCCCGCGATGGTGCCGGCAACGTGCGTGCCGTGGCCGTTGCAGTCCCCGGTGCCCAGTCCGTCCGAGATCGCCGACCAGCCCGAGGCAACGCGGCCGCCGAACTCCGCGTGCGCTGACAGCACGCCGGAGTCAACCACGTAAGCGCTCACGCCGGCGCCTGAAGACGCAGGGGTGTAGGTCCCGGACAGCGGCAGCGCGCGCTGGTCAATCCGGTCCAGGCCCCACGTTGCGGACTGCTGGGTGTCGGCGGCCGTCACCGGGGCATCGAGTTCGACGGCGGCAACTCCCGCCGAGCGCTTTAGTTCCGATGCCTGACCTGGCGTTGCCGTCACCACGGCGCCGCGGATGGCCTTGGCGAAGGTGCGTCCGACGGCGATGTTCCGCGAGCGCAGGTTCCGCACGGCCGAGGAAACGTCGGTCCCGGCGGAGTAGCGCACGATGTAGCGGGCAGCCGGTGCTGCCGCCCCGGTTTCCGAGGCGGCAGCACCGGCTGGCACTCCGGCGATGGGGGCGGCCAGGGCCGTCAGCAGCAGCGCAGCCAGGGCAGGGCGGAGAACAGTCGAAGCGCGAATTTTGGGCTCCTTCGAACGAGCTGAGGGCCGGCAGGGAAAGCCAGAGGAAGGCTGATTCCAGTGTATTTTCCGCGGCCCGCCGCTACCCCACTGCTGGCCCGAAGCTTCGGCGAAGCTTCGAAAGCTGCGCTAAAACTGGCGAAATCCTGTGCTTGCGGAACTCCTGCGCCACCCACTGCGACGCCGTTGGTGCAGACCTGCGGCCGGAGCCGCAGGTCTGCTGATCCCCAGGGACGCGGAACCCCGAACTTTCCGCGCCGCTGGCCTGCCGGCCGGCACCCACGATCAAATTCAGGGTTCCGCTCCCCTGCCGCAACGGGAGTGGAACACCGCAATTGTTGGGCCCGCTGCTTCTGGAAACCTTGGAAAAGTTGCCCCGCCTGCGGTGTTCCCACCCAAATGGGGTGTCGACGGGGACGCGGTTGGTTCTAGATCCAGTTGTTGTGCTTGAACGTGGCGTACAGAACCAGCCCCATGCCGATCATCAGCCCCAGCGCCATGGGATAGCCGAAGATCCAGTCCAGTTCAGGCATCGTATGGAAGTTCATTCCGTAAATGGTGCCGATGAGCGTGGGGGCGAAGAGGATGGCCGCCCAGGAAGAGATCCTCTTGACCTGCTCGCTCTGAGCAAAGCTGGACTCGGTGAGGCGGCGCATCTCGTCGTTCTGGCGCTGAGCAACAAGGGCCGCATTGACCGCGAGTGCGTTCTGCAGCAGTGCCCGGAAGGACGCGATCCGGTCATTGAGCCGCAGGACGTGGTCCAGCACATCGCGGAGGTGGTCCTGGAGTTCGGGGCCGGGGTGGTGGTCCGGCGTTCCGGTGACCAGTGCCTGCAGAATTCCGGCCAGAGGCCCAGTGGCGCGCTGCACGCTGATGACCTGGCGGGACAGCTCGTAGATGCGGCGGGACACCTCCGGGTCCGCGCCGAACAGTTCGTCCTCGATCTCGTCGATGTCGTTTTCCAGGCCTGCCGCAACCGGCTCGTACTCATCAACCACCTGGTCCAGGATGGCGTACAGCACGGCGTCGGGACCCAGGGCAAGGAACTCCGGCTGCGATTCCATGCGCCGGCGCACCCGCGCCAGGTCCGGTGACTCCGCCCGGCGGACCGTAACCACGAAGTCCGGTCCGGCAAAAACATGGATCTCGCCGAACTCCACCTTTTCGACGTCGTCGAGATACCGCGCCGGGCGCAGGACCAGGAAGAGCGTTTCGCCGTAGTGCTCAAGCTTGGCGCGCTGGTGCCCGGTCAGCGCGTCCTCAACCGCAAGCGGGCTCAGGTCGAATTCGTCCGCCACTGACCGCAGTTCGCGCGGGTCCGGCCGGTAGAGCCCGATCCAGGCCATGCCCTCGCGTTGCCGCAGCAGGAAGTATGTTTCCTCGAGCCCTTCGGGATCCTCCGTCCGGTGCCCATCCACGTACACTGCGTTGTCGATGATGGCCACAGCGGCGCCTCCTCAGCTGGAACGGCATCCCATGGCAGTGACGTTATCCCTTGCGGAACCCGGTGCCAATAAGGGGCCGCGCACCAGCCTTGCGAGCGCACCAAGCACCAGCATTGCCCGCGCAACAAGGGGCCGCCGGCTCTGCTGCTGGCGGCCCATGTGCTGGGTTCAGAGTGGCCGGGTCAGATTCGGGCGTGGAGGCCGCGGCTGACCGGCCGCCCGAACGATGCCGCGCCGAGGAACTCAACGGCCACGAACGGCTCGGAACCCACCACCCACTCATCGTGGCCCGGAGGAATCGCATACGTGTCATTGGCGCGGATGAAGGAGCGGGCACCCTCAGGTGTCTCCACCTCCATGACACCGGAGAGGCAGAACCCGAGGTGGTTGTGCTGGCAGAAGGGCGTTTGTTCCGTGGGCTTGGTGCATTCGGACCAGCGCCAGCCGGGGGCGAGGATCAGCCGGGCAACGGAGAAGTCGTTGACGCTGACCAAGTCCACCTCGGCTTTGTCCGGGCACCTCTTCTTGTCCGGTTCATCGAAGGATTTGACGGCAAGGGCAGTAATGAAATTGGCGGTCATGTAGGTTACCTGCAGATTGGTAGAGACCTGAAATTTGAAGGCGGTTTCCGGGCGAAACGCCACGCTGGCGAGGTGCGGGCTGGCGCCGAACGTGACAGCACAACAGCCGCATCTTTTTGGTGTGGCTTCCCCTCGCCACACACGCGCACGCAACAGATCACATGTTGACGTAGTTCAACCGTAGACCTCTGCAGGCCGAAGTCAATGGGAATTCGACGGCGGCCGGCAGGCCACAGTATTCGGCGTCGTCCGGCAGGTTCTCGGCCCGGATGTCCATGACCCCGATGTGCACCCGGCCCGAGGTTACCGGCCGTAGAGTTTCACGAAATTCCGCAGGATCTTCATCGGTTCGGTGGCCGTGTACGTCCGGGCTTCCGCCATCAACTCCCGGCCGATTCGGGCGGGAAGTATCCGGCGTGGCGGTAGATGTCGATCCTGGTCACCAGGCCTTCGGCGTCGAGTTCGGGATGGAACTGCGTGGCGTACAGGTTCTGCTTGATCCGGAACATGTGCACCGGGCAGGCGGCGGAGCTCGCCAGCAGCACCGCGTGCGCGGGCAGTACCGTGCACCCTTCCTTGTGGCCGGTGAACGCGGTGAACTGCGCGGGAAGGCCGGCGAGCAGCGGATCCTGCAGGCCCTCCGGGCTCAGGCTGATGGTCACGCCGCCCAATTGCTCGCCGTAGGTCCGGTCGATCACGGCGCCCTGGTGCAGGCCAAGGGTACCAACGCCATAGCAGGCGCCGAAGAACGGGAAGTCCTCCGCCACGATCCGGTCCAGCAGCCCTGACAGTTCGCGCTCCACGCGGTGCTGGACTTCGGTCTTCTTATCGGGAGGATCGCTCGAGGTGAACGGGCTGCCGCCCACGATGATGCCGGAATAGTCGTCCAGGTCCAGCTCCGGCAGGGGCGCACGCTCCATTCGGATCCGCTTGAGCTGGTGCGGCTCCAGCCCGCAAAAGCGAAGATACGACTCGTATTCATCGTCCGCGGCGATGTCCTCGGCCCGCGAGGCGAGCAGCAGAAACGGCTTCACGTGCTTACTTCAGCAGGGCGACGTCGGACACGAGGGTGATGTGGTCCAGCATCGCCGCCGCGGCGGCCCCCGAATCCTGGGCTCGGATGGCGTCCGCAATTTTGCGGTGGGATGCCAGCGACTGCTCCGGCCGGCCGGGCTGTCCCAGCGATTCGAGCCGCGTTTCGAGGATCATCTCGGCGATGAAGGTCATGAGCTGGGCGAGCACGCCGGAGTGCGCGGCGGCGGTGATGGCCTGGTGGAACAGCTCGTCACCGTGGGCCCCTTTAGCGCCCGAGGCCACCTCTTCGGCCATGACGTCCAGGGCTTTGTCGATTGCCTGCATGTCCTCCTCGGTGCGGCGCTCGGCAGCAAGCTCGGCCAGCTTGACCTCGAGTGTGCTGCGGGCCTCGACGATCTCGGGAAGGCGGCTACGGTGCTCGCGCAGTCCCTTGAGCACTGAGGGAACGTTGGGCCGGTAGACAAGCACCGCCCCGGTCCCGTGCTGGACATCGATCACGCCCAGGACTTCCAGGGCCACCAGCGCCTGGGCCAGCGTGGCCCGGGAAACGCCCAGCCGCTCGGCCAGGTCCCGCTCGGCGGGAAGGGTGTCCCCGGGCCCCAGCTGCGCAGACTCGATGAAATCCATGAGCTGCTCCACGAGCTGTTCGTAGAGCCGGGGCCGGGCGACACGGGAAATCTGTTGCGTAGCTGTCTTCCTTGGCATGCGCGTCCTTCCGGCGATGTGGGTCCAGCTTAGCGGAGGAGTATTGACAAAGTCACCTAGTGTCTAGGAGGCTAGGCCAGTGAGCTTGTAAGCCACATCACATCCACTCTTACCCCGGAGGCACAACGATGTCCGCTCCTGTCCTCTCCATCATCATCCTGGCGGTGATGTTCCTGCTGGCCACGGTGCTGCCCCTCAACATGGGCGCCCTGGCTTTTGTAGGCGCGTTCCTGCTGGGCTCGGTGGTGCTCGGAATGTCCACCAGCGACATTCTGGCCAACTTTCCCGGCGGCCTGTTCCTGACGATTGTCGGGGTCACCTATCTCTTCGCGATCGCCCAAAACAACGGAACCATCGACCTGCTGGTCCGCGGCGCGGTCCGAATGGTGGGCAGCAAGGTGGCGCTCATTCCCTGGGTCATGTTCGCCATCACGGCGGTCATCACCGCCGTCGGCGCCCTGTCCCCCGCCGCCGTCGCGATCATCGCCCCGATCGCACTGAGCTTCGCCGCAAAGCACAAAATCAACCCGCTGATGATGGGCATGATGGTGATCCACGGAGCACAGGCCGGCGGCTTCTCCCCGATCGCCGTCTACGGCGTCACGGTCAACGGCATCATCGCCAAGACGGACCTGGAAGCCAGCCCGATGGCGATTTTCCTCGCCAGCTTCATCTTCAACCTCGCCATCGCGGTGGTGCTCTTCATCGTCCTGGGTGGCAGCAAACTGCTCTCCACCAAGACCGGCCGGCTCGTTGAACAGGCCGCCGACTCCAGGATGGCCGTCAGTGTCGGCGCCCGCGCCGCCGGTGCCACCCTGAGAGGCTCCGGCACGGACATCTCCTCCTCCGGCGTCGCAGCCAAAGGAACGTCCGGTTCCTCTTCTGCCGCCAAGTCCGCCGACGCCGGCGGCGCCCGCGCCACGGTTCCGCAGCTGGTCACCATCGCCGGCCTGATCGCCCTGGCCGTCATCTCGCTGGGCTTCAAGGTGGACGTCGGCTTCGTCTCCATCACCATCGCCATGGTCCTGGCCCTCGTCTCACCCGCCGCCCAGAAGGGCGCCATCAACAAGATCAGCTGGTCCACTGTCCTGCTCATCTGCGGCATGCTCACCTTCGTGGGCGTCCTCGAGGAAGCCGGCACCATCAAGTTCGTCTCTGACGGCGTCGCCCACCTCGGGATGCCCCTGCTCGCGGCCCTGCTGATCTGCTACATCGGCGCCATTGTCTCGGCCTTCGCCTCCTCCACCGCCATCCTGGCCGCGCTCATCCCGCTGGCCGTCCCGTTCCTGTCCAGCGGCGAAATCGGTGCCGTCGGCGTGATCGCGGCACTGGCCGTCGCCGCCACCATCGTGGACGTCTCGCCGTTCTCCACCAACGGTGCACTGGTACTCGCCAACGCCCCCGAGGACGTGGACAAGGACAAGTTCTACAAGCAGATCCTGGCCTACAGCGGCATCGTCGTCGTCGCCGGCCCCGCCATCGCCTGGCTGGTCATGGTCCTCCCCGGCTGGATGTAGCCGCCCGGACGTAAATGCCCGGGACCAGCACCAGCAGCCCCTCCCAGCAAGAGAAGGAACACCCCGCATGAGCCATGAATCCACGCCCCAGCCCGAAGGGCCCCTCGCCGGCTACCTTGTGGTGGACCTGAGCCGCGCCCTGGCCGGACCGCACGCCGGCATGATGCTCGCGGACCTCGGCGCACGGGTCATCAAGGTTGAGAACCCCGGCACCGGAGACGACACGCGCGGCTGGGGGCCGCCGTTCGTCGGCCCCGAAGACGATCCCCAGGCCACGTACTTCCTCTCCTGCAACCGCAACAAGGAATCCATCGCCCTGGACCTGAAGAGCGACGACGGGCGGACAGTACTGCGCGAACTGCTCGAACGCGCCGACGTCGTCATCGAAAACTTCCGCCCCGGCGTGCTGGACCGGCTCGGGTTCTCCGCGGCGGAGATGCACGCGCTGAACCCTGCCCTGGTGATCCTGTCCATCACCGGTTTCGGCCACGACGGCCCCGAATCGCGCCGCAGCGGCTACGACCAGATCCTGCAGGGCGAGGCCGGGCTGATGTCCCTGACCGGTTCCGGCCCGGACGATCCGCAGCGGGTGGGCGTGCCCATCGCGGACCTGCTTTCGGGCATGTACGGGGCGTTCGGCACGCTGGCGGCACTGCTGCAGCGCGAACGCACCGGCCAGGGGCAGATCGTGCGGACCTCGCTGCTCGCCGCCCTCATCGGTGTGCACGCGTTCCAGGGCACCCGCGCCACCGTCGCCGGCGAGGTCCCCAAGGCGCAGGGCAACCACCATCCGTCCATCGCGCCGTACGGCCTGTTCCACTGCCGGCAGGGCCGCGTGCAGATCAGCGTGGGCAGCGAAAAGCTCTGGCGCACGTTCGCATCCGCGTTCGGCATCGAGGCGGACCGTCCGGAGTTCGCGTCCAACGCCGAGCGCGTCCGGAACCGGGAAAAGGTCATCGAGGAGGTGGAGCGCGTCTTCGCCGATTACGAGGCGGAGCCGCTGCTCGCGAAACTGAACGACGCCGGGATCCCGGCCGGCAAGGTCCGCACCCTGGACGAGGTGTATGAGTGGGAGCAGGTCCACTCCCAGGGCTTGGTGATCGACGTCGACCACAAGATCCTCGGCAACGTCACCCTGCCCGGGCCGCCGCTGCGCTTCTTCAGCGCCGCGGACACCGCTGAAACCACACTGAAGGACCACACTGCACCGCCGCTGCTGGACCAGGACGGCGATCAGATCCGGCAGTGGCTGGGGCTTGTCCCGGCCGACGCCGCCGCTGCCGCCGCCTCCGCCGGCGAAGGCCGCTGAGCATGGGCACGGGTCAGAATCTGGGCACAGGTCAGAAGTGGGGCACAGGCCAGAAAGTCCGGCACCTTGATGCTGCCGAACTCATCGCCGCCGTGCTCGATCCCGGCTCCTACCAGTCCTGGGACTCCCCGGTGGTGGACCCGGATCCCAGCCCGGAATACCGCAAGGAGCTGGCAGCTGCCCGGGAGAAGTCCGGCGTCGACGAATCGGTCCTCACCGGCGAGGGCCTCATCCGCGGCCGCCGGGTAGCCGTCATCGTCAGCGAGTTCCGCTTCCTCGCCGGCTCCATCGGCCTCGCCGCAGCCGAACGGATCGTGAACGCCGTCGAACGCGCCACCCGGGAAGGGCTTCCGCTCCTGGCCGGTCCGGCCTCCGGCGGCACCCGCATGCAGGAGGGCACCATCGCGTTCCTGTCCATGGTGAAGATCAGCGCCGCGGTCCGGGCGCACCGGCAGGCCGGCCTGCCCTACCTCGTCTACCTCCGGCACCCCACCACCGGCGGGGTTATGGCCTCCTGGGGCTCCCTGGGGCACATAACCGTGGCCGAACCCGGCTCCCTCCTCGGATTCCTCGGGCCGCGGGTCTACGAGGCGCTCTACGGTTCCCCCTTTCCGGAGAACGTCCAGGTGGCCGAGAACCTCTTCGACAAGGGCCTCGTCGACGCGGTGGTCCCGCCGTGGCAGCTGTCCGACGTCGTCGACCGCGCCCTGAGCATCCTGGTGGCCGGCCCGCCCGCGCAGATCCGGCCGCCGCGGACGCTGTCCGTGAAACCGTCCGACGCCGGAGCCTGGGAATCGATTGAAATCTCCCGGAACCCGCGCCGCCCGGACCTGCGCCAACTGCTCGCCTACGGCGCGCGCGACGTGCTTCCGCTCAACGGCACCGGGCAAGGCGAAAAGGACCCCGGACTGCTGCTGGCACTGGCCCGCTTCGGCCAGAAATCCTGCGTGGTCATCGGGCACACCCGGCCCCGGCCCTCCCAGCAGACCGCCATGGGCCCGGCGTCGCTGCGGGAAGCCCGCCGCGGCATGCGGCTGGCCGAGGAACTCGGGCTGCCCCTGGTGACGGTCATCGACACCGGCGGCGCGGCCCTTTCCAAGGAGGCCGAAGAAGGCGGCCTGGCCGGCGAAATCGCACGGTCCCTCCACGACCTCATCGGCCTGAACTCACCCACGGTGTCCGTCCTGATGGGCCAGGGCACGGGCGGCGGGGCACTGGCTCTGTTCCCGGCCGACCGCACCATCGCGGCCCAGCACGCCTGGCTGTCCCCGCTGCCGCCCGAGGGCGCGAGCGCCATCGTGCACCGCAGCACCGAGTTCGCCCCGGCCATGTCCGAGGCGCAGGGCGTCAACGTCGCCTCACTCCAGGCCCACGGCATGGTGGAGCACATAGTGGACGAACGGCCCGACGCCGCACACGAGGGCAGGGCGTTCTGCCAGCGCCTGGGGCAGGCGATCGAGTACGAGCTGGCCGCGCTCTCAGCGGCCGGGGTGGCCGAACTCCTCCCGCAGCGGCTCGAAAAGTACCGCAACCTCGGAGGCCTCGTCCCCCTCCCGCTCTAGAAGTCCACTCCCCTCCCCCAGAAGGCCACTCCCTCCTCTAGTCCCCGCTTCCACTAGGAGTTTTTGTCCAGATAATGGGGCTTCGGAGCCTCCGAGTGGCCATTATCTGGACAAAAATTCGGGACTCAGCGGGAGAGCTTCTGGGTGTCGGGTTCCGGATCGCCAATGTGGCCCGGCGCATTGGCCGCCAGGACACGCTGGACGAAGGCGCAGTACTCCTCCATGTAGTGGCGCAGGAAGGCCGCGGTGGATTCGTCCTTGACCTCGCCGTCGCTGCCGAACACGTCCGGGTTGAACTTCACGTACGCCTCGGGGGCATTGAGCTGCGGGGCGTCGAGGAAGCTCAGCACGGCCCGCATGGAGGACTGCATCACCGCTGTGCCGATGCTCCCGGGCGAGGCGCCGATAATGCCGGTGGGCTTGCGGGCGAACGAGTTGGTGCCCCAGGGACGGGAGCCCCAGTCGATGGCGTTCTTCAGCGCACCGGGAATGGAGCGGTTGTATTCCGGGGAGACAAAGAGGATGCCGTCCGAGCCTTCAATGGCCTCCTTGAGCGCACGGCCTTCGGGCGGAAAATCGGCGTCGTAGTCGTAGCTGTACAGCGGGAGGTCCTTGATGGGGATCTCGGTGAATTCAAGGTCCCCGGGGGCGAGCTTGATGAGTGCCTGGGAGAGCGTGCGGTTGATGGAGCCGCTGGCGAGGCTCCCAACGAAATAGCCGATCTTGTGCGTTGCCATGGTGGTGTTCCTTCCCAACAGCCGGTGCGGGCCGGCTGGGTTGACGGTGCAAAGGGCAGTGCAGCGGCTGGCAGCCGCGGGGCATTTCGGGTGCAACCCCAGCAGTTCAACCAGGGCGTCCCCACAGTTCAACCAGGGCGTCCCCACAGTTCAACACAGAACACCATCCCCGGCCAGAGCACAGACGCCAGTCCTTGACAGGCTGACTGGCGCAGTAGCTAGATGAACGTAAGCGATGGCCCACAGCACACAACCGCAACAGAGGAGCGGAAGTCATGAGCGAGATCCCGGAGCCGCTGCAGCGCATCCACAGCGAGGCCCCCGCCGAAGGGGATGAAACGGCAGACCCCACCGATATCCGCATGCATTCGCAGGATCCGGCGGAAGGTGCAGACGACGTCGCAGAGCCTGCGCCCAAGCGTGCGGAGACATCCTGACGGAAGTCCCCGCCCGCCATCGGTCAGCCTGCGTCGGTTATGAGAATCGGTTGAGAGAATAGCCGCATGGACGTCGCCCTGGGGTTGCTGGCGCTCGCTGCCGTGGTGTGCGCGGTCAGCGCGCTGGGCCGCAAGCTGGATGTGTCGGTCCCGCTGCTTCTGGTGCTCGCCGGGGTGGCCGGTTCCTTCCTTCCGTTCGTGCCCCGCGTCGACCTCAACCCTGAACTGGTCCTCGTGGGGCTGTTGCCGCCGCTCTTGTATGCGGCTGCCCTGCAGACATCGCTGTACGACTTCCGCTCCAACAAGCGGGCCATCGGGCTGCTCTCGGTGGGCTACGTCATCTTCGGAACTGTCGCCGTCGGCCTGGTGGTCTGGTGGCTGTTCCCGGAGATACCGCTCGCCGCGGCCGTAGCGCTCGCTGCCGTGGTGGCGCCGCCGGATGCGGTGGCCGCCACGGCCATTGCCCGCAAGGTGGGAATGCCGCGCAGGATTGTCAGCATCCTGGAAGGCGAATCGCTGGTCAACGACGCAACCGCCCTGGTGTGCCTGCGTGCGGCCGTCGCCGCCCTCGCCGGTGCAGTGTCCGTAGTGGAGATCGGCGCAGACTTCCTGCTGGCCGCCGGCGGCGGGCTGGTGGTGGGACTGGCCGCAGCCTACGTCCTCACCCAGTTGCGCCTGCGGATCCGCAACGTTGCCATCAACACCTCAACGTCGCTGATGGCTCCATTTGTGGCGTACCTGCCCGCGGAGGCGATCCACGCGTCGGGTGTCCTGGCCGTGGTGGTCACCGGCCTGATCATGGGCACCAAGGCGCCTTCCATGCCTAACGGGGCCGCCCGGCAGAGCCAGCGGAGCAACTGGGAAACGGTTCAGTTCCTGCTGGAAAACTCGGTGTTCCTCCTCATCGGCCTGCAGGTGCGGACCATCATCGAGGGCGTCCAGGACGACTCCCTGGGCGCTGCCAGAATCTGGGCGGGCTGCGCGGTGATCCTGCTGGCCGTGCTCCTGCTGCGGCCGGTCTGGGTGTTTCCGGCCACCTACCTGCCCAGGCTTATCCCGGCCGTGGCGCGGAAGGACCCCTCACCGCCTTGGCAGTACCCGGCCATCATCTCCTGGGCCGGCATGCGCGGCGTGGTGACGCTCGCCGCAGCCCTCACGCTGCCCAAGGACCTGGAGCACCGCACAGTGCTGATCCTTGCGGCGATGGTGGTGGTGGCCGGCACCCTGGCGCTGCAGGGGTTCACGCTGCCGGCCCTGGTGCGGCTGCTCCGCGTGGAGGGACCCGATGCGGGCGAAGACGCACTCGCCCAGGCCTCGCTGACGCAGCAGGCCACGGCGGCCGGAGTGGAGCGGCTGTACGAACTGCGGACCGACGATGACCCTCCGGAAGTGGTGGCCATGCTCAAGCGGCGGACGCTGGAACGCGGGCTGGCGGCGTGGGAACGTTTGGGCAGGCCGACGGCGGAGGCCGCCACTCCCAGCCAGCGCTATGCCCAGCTTCGGCTCGCCATGCTCGAGGCGGAGCGGGCGAAGGTCCTCGAACTCAGGAGCGGCGGAAACTACGCCCACGATGTGCTGAGCAACGTCCTGGAGCGGCTCGACGTCGAAGAGTCGATGCTTGACGCCGTCATCGAGGAGGCCGATGTTTCCGGCTCCCGCGCCGTCGCCAGGCCGGGCGGCGACTGCGGGCATCTGGAGGCCGCACCCGATCCCGAGGTTCCCAGCGACGCACGCTGTGACGCGTGTGTCCGCGAAGGCACCGTCACGGTTCACCTGCGGATGTGCCTGGAGTGCGGGAATGTGGCCTGCTGTGATTCCTCGCCCGCTACCCACGCATCCCGGCATTTCAAGGCGACCGGACACCCGGTCATGCGCAGCATCGAACCGGGCGAGGACTGGCGGTGGTGCTACGAGGACGACCTGCTCGGGTAGGCCGCCGTCGGCGCCGATTACGACCTCGCGGTATCCGTTTAGGTGCTGGCCGCCATCGGCGCAGCCGGCACAGACACGCCTGCAATGTCCGACGCCGGGGTGAGGACCCAGCGTTCCCCGTGCTCTTCGTAACTGATCACCATGGCCGCGGCGGCAGTGCTTGCCGCGTCTATGGCGAGCAGCAGTGCCGCCTGCATGCGGCTTGCATGCCCGAATCTTGAGTCAGCCGTGCCCTCGAAGTCGCTGTTGTCGACGAGGATATAGGCCTTGCCCTCGGCCACCGCTTTGATCGAGTACCCGCGCTCCTCATGAACCGAACCGCGGGACGAGGCGATCTCCGTTACCCTGTCGGCCCGCACCAGGCTATGGCTGATCGTGCGGATCCACACGTCACCCATGGGGTCTCCTTTGCCGCCGGGCAGGCTTGAATAGCCTCTACTTGCAAACGGTAGTCCGTGAAAGCCCGGATGTAAGCCCCCCAAACGGTGCGACCGCCGTCGGGCTCCAAACTGCCAGCAGGTTTTCCCCAAGCTCCGGCAGGGTTTTCCCAAAGCTCCTTAGGCAATAGTGGGGCGGACCAGGGATCAACCCTGGCCGGTCTCAGAGCATCGCCCAACGCAACCGTTCGGCAGTGCCCGCGGCCGCCGGTTCTGAGGGGGAGAGATGTTTCAAACCTTTTGGCGGTTCCGCGGGGCGATAGCCCCGCATGTCTGGGCGTTAGTAGGAGGCGCGCTGCTGGTGGTGTTCGTCGCCGCCATGGAAGTGGCCCTGCCCTGGCCCATGAAGGTCATCGTCGACGACGTGCTGCAGCCGACGGGCAGTTCCCGCGTCCACGAGATGCCCGCGTTCCTCGGCCTGGCCGGCCTGAGTCAGCTCCAGCTGCTCCTGCTCGCCGCGTCGGCCCTCCTCGCCATGACAGTGCTCAACGCGGGAGCGGATTACCTCGGTACGCGCCTGCTCAACGGCGTTGGTGAAAAGGCCATGGCCACCATTCGGGCCGAAGTTTTCACCCATCTGCAGCGGCTGTCGCTGGCTTTCCACGACAAGCAGCGGCTGGGCGACCTGGTGACCCGCACCACGACGGACGTCGACTACGTGCGGGCGCTCATGGTGTCGATCCTGGCCGTTCTGCTGCCCAACATCTTCATTCTGGGGTTTGTCATTACGATCTGCGTGCTGATTGACCCGACCTTTGCACTGATCGGCCTGGCGGTGGCACCACTGCTGTTCATCACGGTCCTCTTCTACCGGCGCCGCATCAAGGGCGCGTCAAAGGAGGCCCGCAAGAGGGACAGCGACATCGCGGCCACAATGTCAGAAACGTTTGCCTCGGTCCGGGTGATGCAGACCTACACCAGCGAGGCCCGCCACGAGGAGGACTTCCGCACCCGGAATGACGGACGGCGGGACGCCGGCCTGAGGGTCATCCGGCTGCAGTCCATGTTCTCGCCTCTGGTCGACGTCATCGCGACCCTGGGCACGGTGCTGGTCCTCTGGATCGGCGCCCAGCGGGTGATGGACGGGACCCTGACACTCGGCCTGCTCCTGGTCTTCATCGCCTACCTTAAGGCCATGTATTCCCCCATGAAGGCCCTGGCCAAACTCACCACCGTCATCAGCCGCGGCCAGGCCAGCGCCGAGCGCATCCAGGAAATCCTGGACACCGCACCGGCCATCTCGGACCTGCCCGGCGCACGGCCTGCCCCGCCGCTGGCCGGTTCAGTGGAACTGCGCTCCGTGAGCTTCGGCTACCAGGGGGACCGGCATGTGTTGCACGGGATTGACCTCAAGGCCGCGCCCGGCAGCGTCGTGGCGATCACGGGCCCGACCGGCGCCGGCAAGTCGTCCGTCGTCAGCTTGATTCCGCGGCTCTACGATGCCGACGAAGGGGAAGTTCTCCTGGACGGCATCGATGTGCGGGACCTGCAGGTGGCAACCCTGCGCAGGCAGATATCCATCGTGCTGCAGGAATCGATCCTGTTCCGCGGGACCATCTACGACAACATCGCCTACGGCTCGGAAGGTGCCAGCAGGGAGCAGGTGCTGGCCGCGGCCGAGGCAGCCCACGTGGATGAGTTCGTCCGCAACCTGCCCCTCGGATACGACACCCCCGTGGCAGAACGGGGCGTCACACTTTCGGGCGGCCAGCGCCAGCGCATCGCCATTGCCCGGGCGCTGGTCCGGGACACCCCCATCGTCATCCTCGACGAACCGACGTCCGGCCTGGACGCCATCTCGGAGCAATACGTCATGCGGGGCCTGGAGAGGCTGATGGCGGGGCGCACGGTGATCGTCATCGCGCACCGGCTCTCCACGCTCAAACGGGCCGACTGCATCTACGTGCTGGACCAAGGGCGGATCGTGGAAAGCGGCCGGCACGCCGAACTCGCCGCGTCCGGGGGCCTGTACAGCCGGCTGGACAGTCTGCAGCATGCCAAAGACGCCCCGGCCCTCACCCTGGTTCCTGCCGACAGCGGCAACCTTCAGACGGAGACAAGCGCATGAGCAAGACGAAGGCCCCCACGTACGGTGCACTGCCCTGGCGGATCGGAAAAAAGGGCGCCCTTGAAGTGCTCCTGATCCACCGGCCGGCCCACGGTGACTGGTCCATCCCCAAAGGCAAGGCGGATCCCGGCGAAACCGGCCGCGAATGCGCGGAACGTGAAGTGCGGGAGGAAACGGGACTGCACTGCCGGCTGGGCGCGGAACTGCCCAGCATCCGCTACGAGGACAGCAAGCACAGGGTCAAGACCATCCGTTACTGGGCTGCCGCGGTAGAGTCAGGCCATTTCACCGCCAATGAGGAGGTCGACGCCGTCAGGTGGCTTTCGCTGCCGGCGGCCTTGCACACGGTGACCGAGCCGCGGGACAGGCCCGCCATCATTGCATTGGGCAGCCGGCTCCAGCTTGAGCTGGGCGTCCGTCCGGCACCCAAGCGGGAAAAAATGCTATTGCTGGTCCGCGGGGCCGAAATGACGAAGCGGGACCAGTGGGACCCGGCAGCAGGCAGCCGGCCGCTGGCGCCGGCCGGCGAGCACGCTGCCAGGTCGCTGGCCGCGCTGGGAGCCATGTTTGCCATCGAGCGCATTGTCGCCGCACCTTCGGACCGCTGTGTGGAAACCGTCGCCGAACTTGCGCGGCAGGAGGCCCTCGAAGTGGAGCGTTCAGACCACCTGACCGGCGGCGGGCTGGCGGCAACGCTGGACCTCGTCGCTCAAGCCCGCGGGACAGGAACGGTCCTGTGCACGCATGAGGACGTCATGGCAAATGTCCTGACCCACCTCATCCATCACGACCGGACGGTCCTGACCAAGCGCTTCCGCGTCCGAAAGGGATCGGCATGGGTGGTGACCGGCGACCGCACCCGCTACCGTTCCGCCTACTACCTGCCGCTGTCCCCGGCAGACCTCAGCACGGCATTGGACCTCAGCCCCGCTGCGGACCTTCGCACCGCTGTCTAGCACCGTGTGCCGGCATTGCGGCGGGCGTAATCTCAGACAGTGGACATTGTGGAATTCCTGTCCGCGCGCATTGCCGAAGATGAGGCCGTGGCGCGCAAGCTGCTCGGCGACCACACGACGTCGGAATCGGGCAAGTGGTACGAACGCCGCCTGCTGCTGGAGTGTGAAGCCAAGCGGCGCCTGATCGGCATCGTTGAGGCAGCCAGGCAGACCGCCCTGGCCACGCTCGTGAGTGATCCCTTCGGCGACGAGACCGAGTGGATTCCGCAGGCGCTGGAATGGACCACGCTGTCGCTCAATGCGCTGGCGGTCCCGTACAGTGACCATCCCGACTTCAACCGGGACTGGCTATGGTCCGCGTAGGCAGCACGCCGTAGGCAGCACGCCGCCGCAGGGCGCAGACAGGGCGCGGTTCAGGTGCTGCCCAGGATCCGGCGGGCATCGGCCTGGGCGTCCAGCTCCTGCTGGGACACGACCGATCCGCTGATGTACCCCGCGCGGGACCGCATGGCCCGGAGTTCCGCCACGGTGTAGGGGATCCGGCGCCGGTGCGCCATGGCGTGGCAGTTGGGGCACAGCGGAACCAGGTCCCCCAAAGGATCCAGCTCGTAGCCCGGCCCGAGCTGGGCAGCCGGGACCAGATGATGGACATGGATGAAGCCCTCGCCCTCCGGGCCGTACGCGGCCTCGAAGGAAAACCCGCAGACGGCACATGAGGTTCCGTGGTGCGCCAGGCAAATGCGCCTCGCGTGCGGGTTGCGTTCGTACCGGTTCACGCACACGCGGGCCAGGGCGTCCTGCGGCAGCGTGCCGGGCACCGGAAGGACTGGATCGATTTCATCGGCCGGCCGGTAGTCTGCCCAGAGCTCCCGGATGGCGCGTGCCTGCTCCTCCGGTACCGGTTGGCACCCGCCCGTCGCGGCGGCAGCCCAGTCCGTGAGGGGCGCACGGGCGGCCAGGATGTTCACCGGAATCTGGTCTCCGAGCGGCAGCAGCAGGTCAAAGTCCACGTCAACGCAGGGTGCGGCCCCAGCAAGATAGGGTGCGGAGGCGACAACGCCGTGGCCTATGAGACCGCTGCCTGTTTTTCCATGCAAAAGGAGCCACGCGTCTGCTCCCGGCACCGGCTCGGCGCCGGTGCCCGTGGGCCACACCCGGCGGTGCACACCGGAAGCGCCCAGCTCATCCACCACCCGCGAATAGCCGGGCCAAGTATCACCTACACCCGGGTTCCAGCCCAGCAATAAAGCCACCATTCCCTTATCGTGCCACCTGATATGGCTTTTAGGAGGAGCGGTTGCGCAGGCGCCGCCACCACTGGGGTTTGGGTTCCGTGGCAGGTTCCGGTTCAGCTGCGGCCGCCACCGCCCGGCGCTCGCGCCACCGCTGCACTTCGGCGTCGGCGTCGCGTGTCTTGGTGACCACTGGCGGCCCTCCCTGCAGCTGCCGGCGGGCGTCGATGACGCGGGCGTTGAAGTCCGCCACCACGTCACGCACCTGCTTTTCCGTGAACTGGGCGTCCAGTGTGGCATCCAGCTCCGCGTCCTCGGTACGCAGCAGGATCGCAGCTGGTCCCAGGCCGCTAAGGTGCTCGCGCTCAATGAGGCCCTTGACCCACCAGTCGGGGTCGTAGCCCTCCCCCAGCCCGGGAATCGGTTTGCCGGAGTATTTCAGGTTGTCGAACTTTCCCTGCGCCATCGCGTCCCGGATCAGGTAGTCGGCCCGGGCCGCGTCACTGACCTTCCGGCGCTTGTCCCGCAGTTCCGCCTCGGCGGCGGACAGCTCCGCGTCATCCTCCGCTGTCCCGCCGGATGACCGGAGGGCGCGGAGTTCGGCCGCGCGCTCCACCTTCCGCCTGAAGCCGCCGCCTGCTGCTGAACCCGTCACCTTTTCACCGCCCTGCCGCCGGACATTGTCCCGTTTCCAGTATTCCGGCGCGGGCCGGACTCTTCAACGGAGCGTTGCGTCCAGGCGCCCGTTTCCGGACTGCCGGCACCAGGGCAGGTACGGGCCACAACAACGACGGCGGGACCTCCCGCCGTCGTACGCGTGCAGTGCCCGCTTGGACCGGGCTCACATGGGGTCGGGCCAGTTTCCGATTTTCGCACGCGCCGGAGCGGCCACGACCTCGTCGCCTTGGGCCCGCGCGCCGACACCGCTGGGGGCGGCGGCAGCCGGCCCTTGCCCAGTCGGGCCCGGAATTGTCGTAGTTATGCGGGGACCGGCCGCCGCGGCCCGCCCGGACGGTTGGTCGGGGACCGCCTTCACAGGTGCCGTGTTCACAGCCGCCGTGGTGGCGGGAAGTTCAGACCTCGGAATCTTCATGGGGGGCCCTCGCAGGTGAGGCGGCAACTTTAGGCCGGATCGGGTACGCAACCGTGATTGCCGGCCGTCAGCCGGGGCTTTCCGGGCCCTTCGGCTGGCTGTTCGGCGATCACCGACGTGCCGAATCAGCCGGGGAGGA
Source organism: Arthrobacter sp. UC242_113 (assembly GCF_044054585.1). NCBI lineage: Bacteria > Bacillati > Actinomycetota > Actinomycetes > Micrococcales > Micrococcaceae > Arthrobacter > Arthrobacter sp. UC242_113. The sequence goes on from NZ_CP171968.1 coordinate 3,075,369, forward strand.
CCGGCCGGTCCGACAACAACCGTGGCGGCCGTCCCAGCCCAGAGTGTGCCGGCAAATTGGTTTTCACCGGCACGCTTTCCACCACCCAATACTTCAACCCTATGGGCTGGCACGCGGAACGGCACCGGTAGCAGGTACTCGAATTTATGCGGCGGCCGCTACTTGGGCACTCGCGGGCGGATGGAGCCGGCCGGCCCCGGTTTGGCCCGGCCGGCGGACCCTAGGCGGGGTCCGCCAACTCGGCCGGCCAGACCACGCGGAACCGTTCGAAAACAATTTCGTCGGATTCCGCCCACTCCAGGCCCCGGCGGGCGCGGGTCCGGGTCCAGTACTTACGGTGCTCCGCCTGCCAACTTGTTAGCGACCCGTCATCCTCGCCCTCATCCCGCGCGAAGGCTTCGTCGGCACTGCTGAACGGGCCGAGGCGCAGCTCCACGGTCCGCAGCACCACGCGCGGGACGCCGGCACCGTCACAGGCTATCCAGTGCGACCCGATGCGGGGCAGGCTGTCCCCGGCCGCAATGAATTCGTCGGCGAGTTCGGAGGTGGCCCGCTTAGGCCCCTCCGTCACTGCCCGCAGCAACTCATCGGCCAGGGCCGCGGAATCCCCGAAGCGCTCCACCGTGTAGTCGGAACAGAGGCGGACAGCTCCGGGGCAGGCGGCGGCATATTCGTACCAGAAAAGCTTGGCCGCCGCTGTGTCCACGCCGGACAAATCTGTGTCACTCATGCGGGCGCCTCCTTCAGCCGGCCGTCCAAAACAGGCGCCGGCACGCGGTCAATTCCCACGGCCATTCTGCCAAAGGTGAAAGGACGACGGCGGGTGCGTCCCGCCGTCGTCCTCTTGCGTGTCCTGACGAGCTCAGAATGGCCGCGCCGGGTCCGTCTGGCCGGGCGGGCGGAGGTCGATGATGGGAAGGTGCCCGTCTGTGCGGATGCTGTCCCCGCCGCCGTTGCGGTGGTGGTACCCGGAGGAGAAATGCCGGATCACGTGCACGGATTCCACGGCCTTTGCCGTTTGCAGCGTGCCGATGATGAAGTCACGCTCCTCGTCGGTCCCGTCGGCGATCTTGTGTGTGATCTGGAACGTGAAGAGCGAGAGGCCAACGCTTTTGTCGTATGTCCCGGCGCCTACCCAGTCGACGGCGAACCCGCCGGGAAGCATCCAGCCGTCCGGGCATTTCCAGAACCGAACATGGTGCCGCTTGCGCGGGTTGCCATCGATTTCCCGCTGGAACGCCATGTCCTGCTTGTTGCCGAAGACGTACAGGGCACTGACCGGCGACTGCGGATAGCTCCGGCCCAGAAGCGTTGCGGTGAGGGTGCGCCAGGCCGTGGCCGGGGTGACAGGGTCGGCCTCAATCCACCCTGCCGTGAGCATCGCGGTGCGGAGCTCGTCCGCCGGGCCGATGACCGCGAGGTTGACCGGATCGCCCAGCACGCCGTCGCCGGTGCGGGCACGCCCGATGAAGTAATTCGGCAGGTACAGGCTGCTGAAGATCTTGTGGACGCGGGGCAGGAAGGCATAGGCCGCAATGAGCCAGACGGGGAGGAACACCCACACCTGCTCCGGTCCCCTGGCCAGCCGGGCGAGCAGGAAGACATAGACGGCCCAGCCCATGGCGCCGGTGATGGCCACGTACAGCAGCCGCTGGAGGACGGCGACGACGGTGGCCCAGCGGGTGCCCCAGCGCGCCTTCCGGCTGTCCGGCCGGGAGTGCTCCGGCTCCTGAATCGTTTGGCTGGCCACCTACTTGGGCAGGTGCTCCAGCAGGTGCCCCGTGACCGCGCCGTACGCGACGTGCGGCACGATGTCGCTGACCCAGTCCGCAGCACTCCAGGTCCGCGGATCAGTCACGCCCAGGGCGGTCATGGGAACGTTCGAGACAAGCAGGGCGGCCACGGAGGCCACCGCCACAGACCGGACCGGCCCGGTGCGCACCCCCAGTGATCCGGCCGCCCCCAGCACAGCGCCGAGGCCCATGCCGGTGGCGATCCCGAGCAACGGGCCAAGGGCTTCCACCCGGTTCCCGCGCTGGGCCTCGTTGCCCGGGATGGTGACGCCTGCCCGTTCCGCCAGCCGCTCCACCGAGTCAGAGGGCGTAGTGCTCGCCGCCCGGCCCCGCCACACCATGTCCATGTAGCTGACGGCATTCAGCGCCGTGGTTCCTGCCGCGCCGGCGAGCGCTCCGTTCACGAGTCCTTTGAACAGGGACATCCTCAACTCTCCTTCTGGCCGTCTGCTGGGCACTCCTATGCTGAAACTTACGTGTTGCCCCTGATCGCGGCAACGCCAGCGGCCGCCATCGGGGAAAGGAGGCCCTTTTTGTCACTCTGCACCCTTATGCTTTGGGTGAACCATCTCGGGTGATGGCGACGTGCAACAAACAGGGGGACACTGTTGCGTTCGGATTCCAACTGGCCGGCGAGCCCGCCACCATCTGATTTTGGCGTACCCGCTGATTTTGGAGTGCCTCATGAGGAGTTGCCCCCGGGCGTCCGGAGGTCCCCCAGCGGGCGAATTCCGCAGTGGGCCATCGAGGAGGCTTTCGGGACACTGCAGGGCCCCGGCCCATGGCGCTCCGGCCCGGCCGGTCCGCCGCCGCCTTCGGGTCCGGCCTACGGCCTGCACCGGAATCCCCGCGGCAGGCGCGGGCTGGGCAGGAAGTGGGCCATCGGTGCGGGCATCGCCTTGCTCGTGGGCCTGTCCGCTGTGCCGATGGTGTTCGAGCGCTTTGTGCTGCCGGCAGTCCTGCCGTACCTTCCCGGGGCCCCGGTGCCGCCGCCGGGTTTTGAGGCTGTGGCTTCCCCGCTCGGGCGGCCGCCAGGGAGCACAGGGTCACAGGCCTACGCGCTGCAGGAGTCCCCTGATCCCGGCCAGCCGTTTGCCGCCTACGATCCGTGCCGGCCGGTGCATTACGTGATCCGTCCGGACAACGCCCCGCCCGGCGCCGACCAGATGATCCAGGAGGCAGTGGCCAAGGTTTCGGCCGCCACCGGACTGCGCTTCGTCTACGACGGCCCCACATCGGAGGCTCCCAGCGAGGACCGCGAAACGTATCAGCCGGACCTGTACGGCAAGAGGTGGGCGCCGGTGCTCATTGCCTGGTCCACCCCTGCCGAGAGCCCGGAGCTTGCCGGGGACGTCGACGGCCTGGGCGGCAGCGGGTATGCGTACACGGATGGGCAGCCGTATGTCCTGGTGGCAGGACAAGTCTCCCTTGACGCCCCCGACTTCGCCGATATCCTGCAGTGGCCCGACGGGCACCGATACGCCCGTGCCGTCATCATGCACGAACTCGCCCACGTGGTGGGCCTGGACCACGTGGACGACACCACCCAGCTGATGAACCCTGAAGGCACGGGCGTCACCGACTTCGCGGCGGGCGACCTCGCCGGCCTGGCCGTTCTGGGCGGCGGTGCATGCGTCCCGGAACTCTGACCCGCGTGACAGGCAGCCGACGACGGCGGGAGGGCCTGCCGCCGCCGGCTTGCCTGACGCCTTTTCCTTGACGCCTATTCCTTGGCGTTCTCCTCCGCGGAGGCGATGGCCCAGGCGGCGTTGACGAGGCCGATATGGCTGAAGGCCTGCGGGAAATTTCCCAGCAGCTCGCGGCCGTCGGCCGCAACTTCCTCGGCCAGCAGCCCGAGGTCCGTGGCGAAGCCGGCGGCACGGTCGAAAACCGTGCGTGCCCGTTCGGTCTGCCCGGCGAGCGCAAGCGCCTGGGCCAGCCAGAAGGTGCAGAGCAGGAACGTCCCCTCCTCCCCCGGAAGCCCGTCGACGGCACGGTAGCGGTAGACCAGCCCGCGGCTATCGGTCAGGTGCCGGTCGACGGCATCGATGGTGGCCAGCATGCGCGGGTCGTTGGCCGGCAGGAAGCCCACGATGCAAAGCAACAGGCTTGACGCGTCGAGCTCGGCCGAGCCGAACGCCTGGGTGTAGGCGTTCGCAGCGCCGCTCCACCCCCGGTCGCAGATGGTAGCGGCGATCTCATCCCGTGCCTGCTCCCAGTCCGGGACCCGGTCCCGGGCGTCCAGCGTGTCGGCGAGCAGTATGGCGCGGTCGACGGCGACCCAGCACATGAGCTTCGAGTGCAGGAAATGGCGGGGCTCGCCGCGGACCTCCCAGATTCCGTGGTCCGGGGCCCGCCACCGGGCGGCGGCGCGGTCAGCCGCATCGGCCAGGAAGCGTTTCGTTTCCGGCTCGAGGTCGGCGAGGTATTCCGGCAGCCGGGCCGCGGCGTCCAGCAGCTCCCCGTAAATGTCGAGCTGGCGTTGCTGCCAGGCTCCGTTGCCCACGCGCACCGGCCTGCTGGAACGCCAGCCGGGAAGGTGCGCCAGCTCGCGTTCGGACAGGTCGCGTTCCCCGCCGATGCCGTACATGATCTGCAGGTCCTCGCCGTCCTGCTGCGTTGCCACCGCAGTGGTCAGGAAGCGGAAGAACTTTCCTGCCTCGTCCGGGCACGCCGCCACCCACAAAGCCTGCAGCGTCATGCTTGCGTCCCGGATCCAGGTGTACCGGTAGTCCCAGTTGCGGGTCCCTCCGGCCACCTCGGGCAGGGAGGTGGTAGCGGCGGCGATCATTGCGCCCGTCGGATAGTACGTCAGCGCCTGCAGGAACCGCCCGCTGGCGTTGACCAGGTCCTTCCAAGGCCCGCTGTAGCTCTGGTGGAGTTCGGACCAACTGCCCCAGCCCTGCAGCGTGTCGTCGAGCCGGCGGGATGCCTCCTCCTGGCCCCACAGGGGAGGGCTGTCCTCCCAGCTGTGCCGGTGGTGAAGTACGAAGTGCGCCACGTCGCCGGCGCGCATGGACAGCCGGGCCCGGGCAGGTCCGCCGTCGAGCTCGAAGCTGACCGGGCTGGAGAGGGCCAGCACGTCGGCCCCGCCCCTGGCGAGCAGGCCGCCGTCTGCCTGCTGCAGCAGTGGCCGGACCAGCCCGTATTCCGGCCGTGGATCGAAGATCACGTCCACCCCGGCCTCGCCGGCGGTGCACCTGACGCTCCGCAGCAGCGCCCCGGGCGAGCTGGCCCCCAGTTCGTGGCCGCGGTTGCCGTCGCCCAGCAGCAGGGCGTCGGTCACCGTCACCGTTCCGGACCCGGTGGTGTACGTCGTCTCGAGGACCATGCTCGGCCCCGCGTAGCGCCGCGACGTGCCAGTCACGTCCAGCGGCCGGATGGCCCAGAACCCGGCGCCGTCGCCGAGAATCCGGCCGAAAACCGAGGGGCTGTCAAAGCGCGGAAAACACAGCCAGTCCACGGATCCGCCGGCGCCCACCAGCGCGGCGGAGCGGCAGTCGGAGAGCAGGGCATAATCAGCAATCGGGTCACTGGCCATGCCCGCACCATAATCGATTCGGGAGAGCCCCGCGAGGGCGCGGGCAGCGCCCGCCTGGAACGCCGGGGCCGGCCGTGGGCTTCACATTGTCCGGAGCGGCGTGGCTGTGAAAACATGCCTCATGCGCGCCATGCAGAATTCCAGCCGATTGCAAGATGTCCGGTACGACCTCAGGGGTCCGGTGCAGCACGCGGCGAAGAAAATGGAGGCGGAAGGCCACAGCATTCTGCGCATGAACCTCGGGGATCCCGCGCCGTTCGGCCTGCATGCGCCCGAGTCCATCGTGGTGGACATGATCCACCACCTGCGCGAGGCCCAGGGTTACAGCGACTCGAAGGGCATCTTCTCCGCCCGGACCGCCATCTCGCAGTACTACCAGACCAAGGGCCTGATGGAGATCGGCGTCGAGGACATCTTCATCGGCAACGGGGTTAGCGAGCTCATCTCCATGACGCTGCAGGCCTTCCTGGAGGATGGCGACGAGGTCCTCATCCCGTCACCGGACTATCCGCTGTGGACGGCAGCCACCGTGCTCTGCGGCGGCAGCGCGGTGCACTACATGTGCGACGAGGAGAACAACTGGTGGCCGGACATGGCCGACGTCGAGGCGAAGATCACCGACCGCACGCGTGCCATTGTGCTCATCAACCCCAATAACCCGACCGGGGCCGTCTATCCCCGGCACATCCTGGAGGGGTTCGCCGATCTGGCCCGGCGCCATGACCTGGTGCTGTTTTCCGATGAGATCTACGAGAAGATCCTGTTCGAGGACAAAGTCCACATCCACACGGCTTCCGTGGCCCGGGACATTCCGGTGCTGACGTTCTCCGGCCTGTCCAAGGCGTACCGGATGCCCGGGTACCGGGCCGGCTGGGTGGCCGTGAGCGGGCCGCGCTGGGCCACCGCCGCCTACCGGGAGTCGCTGGAGCTGCTGGCCTCGCTCCGGCTCTGCCCCAATGTTCCCGCGCAGCACGCTATCCAAACCTCACTGGGCGGCTACCAGAGCATCACGGACCTGATCCGGCCCGGCGGGCGGCTGCGCGAACAGCGCGACCTCGCCTGCCGGCTGCTCAACGAGATCCCCGGTGTGAGCTGCGTGCCGGCGGCAGGCGCCATGTACCTGTTCCCGAAGCTGGACGCAGAGATGTACCCGTTCGTGGACGACGAGCAGTTCGTCCTTGACCTGCTGCAGGACCAGAAAATCCTGGTCTCGCACGGGACGGCATTCCACTGGCACGCCACAGACCACTTCAGGTTCGTCATCCTGCCCGCCGTGGATGACATCCGCGAGGCCGTGCGCCGCATCGCCACCTTCCTGTCCTCGTACCGGGCCAAAGCGGGCCGCGCCCGCGCCATGTCCGGCAACGCCCACCACGGTACGGACGAACTAAGCGCCTGAACACTCCCGCCGTCGTCCGCTTTTGTGTTCGTGTGAAGACCCGTTCCCGAGCACGCCTGTGCTCATGGACGGCCCGGAAGGCAACCAGTAAGGTTGCTTACTAAATGCCGTGGTGCTGAGCGCGCTGCCATCGACGAGAGACAGGACCTGCCCCTTGCCTGACGACGAACCGCTGACTGACAAGCCGTTGACGGACAAACTCCTGACGGGAAGCCCCTTGACCGATCAGCAAGGAACACCGCAGACAGGCGTGCGCGGCGAACTCCGCCAAGACACAACCGTCGGGGGCAAGGACCTCACCCGCTGGCAGAGCCGCTTCGGCCGCCTTCTGGTCGGGGCCGTCCAGCGCATCAGCCAGTTCCTGGGCCCGCACGGTGCTCTGGTCCTGACCCTGATGCTGGGAGCGGTCATCGCCGCCGCCCTCACCGCAGCCTTTGCCGAGGTGTACGAGTCAGTAGTTGAAGCTGACGGGGTTGCCGGCCTGGATCACCCTGTCCTGGCGGCCGGCAAGAGCGTGCGCTCCCCCGGCTTGGATGTCGCCGTCACGGCGTTTACGGACGTGGGCGGAACCATCGGCATGCCCATCCTGGCCGTGACGGTCATGGGCATCCTGGCCTACCGGCGGCGGTCGTGGACCCCCGTCATCCTCATTGTCACCGCGGCCCTGGGCTCCCTGCTGATGACCATTGCGGGCAAGCGGCTGATCGGCCGCACCCGCCCCGATCTCAGTGACGCCGTTCCGCCCTACGAACACTCGGCCTCGTTTCCCAGCGGCCATTCCCTGAATGCCGTGGTGATCGCGGGAATCGTCGCCTACCTGATCATCCTGCGGCTGAAGACGGCCCGCAGCCGCGTCCTCACCGGCGCAGCCGCCGCGGTTTTCGCCGCCGCCATGGGGTTGAGCAGGGTGTACCTCGGCCACCACTGGCTCACCGACGTCCTCGCCGCGTGGGCACTCGGCGCGGCCTGGCTGGCCCTGGTGGTCACTGCCCACCGGCTCTACCTGACAGTGCGAAAGTGGCGGGCACGCGGTGAGGTCCCGGCGGGAACGGCATCCGGGGCAGGTGCCTCCAAGGCAGAGCGCGCCTAAGCACCCCAAAACAAAAGCAGAACGACGACGGCGGGAGGCTCCCGCCGTCGTCGTTCGCCTCTGCTGAGGAAGCGTTAACCGATCGGTTCCGCCATCTGCTCCACGACGTACTGGACATCGACGGACGTTCCGGTCACGGGATCGGACATTTCCACCTTCCAGCTGCGGGCAAACTGGTCCACGCCGCTGGTCATGGCCACGGTGCCGGAGATGAGGACGGTCCCGGGCGCATTCAGGCCGCGTTCCGCCAGGACGTCCAACCAGTAGTCCGGGGTCAGCAGGGCCTCCAGGGAGCTGTCCTGAATGAGGGTGTCGGGGGTGTCCCCCTCCCCCACCCAGGCCCTGAGCGTGATCTGGTCCAGGTGCTCCCGGACGTCGTCCAGCTTCCATGCCTTGCGCCCCAGCACATCCGGGCTGGCGTTCTTGCTCCAGGCCACGCCGTGCACTTCCAGCGCCCGGTCCGTGTGGTCGCAGGCGACGGTGAGCAGGACACCGTCCTCGGTGAGGACCATCGCCCATTCAGCCTCCCCGGAAGTCCGCCCATGCTGGACCCGAACTTCCGATACCTGCTGGGCCAGATAGGGGGACACTGGATACAGGGCGGGAGTGGTGGTGGGCCCCGGAACACCGAGTTCAGCGAGCTCAGCAATGTGGGCCTGGACCTCATCCTGCTCACGCCCTGCATAGCCGGCATTCAGGAGGTGCTTGACCTCCACGTCCTGCGTGCGGCCATCGGGTAGTTCAAAACTCAGAGTCGTCATCGTGGATCCATCCTTTGCATGTGCTGCTGCGGAAATTTACAGATCGGAAACCGGAAACGGTCGCCAATGTACATCCAGTATGCGTAATGTATACATTTAACGCCAGCGTGACAGGCGTCACTATAAGAACCTCGTGGAGGACAACACCATGGCCAACGCTCCAGTTCCGGATCCGGGCACAACGCCGCATCCACACGCCACCCCGCACCCGACGGTGCACCCGAAGGGCCTCTACAAGGCCTTTGCCGCCAGCCTAACCGGCACCGCACTCGAGTGGTACGACTTCGCCGTCTACTCGGCGGCTGCCGCAGTCGTATTTCCCGTCGTCTTTTTCCCTGCGACCGATCCGCTGACCGGGACCGTCCTCGCCTTCTCCACGTACGCCGTGGGCTACGTGTCCCGCCCGGTCGGCGGCATTATCTTTCGGCCGGCTCGGGGACCGCATCGGCCGCAAGAAAGTCCTGGTGACCACGCTCATGATCATCGGCGTGGCCACGGTGCTCATCGGCGTGCTGCCCGGCTACGCAAACATCGGCGCTACGGCAGGAATCCTCCTGGTCCTGCTGCGGTTCGCACAGGGCGTGGGGGTGGGCGGCGAATGGGGCGGCGCCGTCCTGCTCTCCAGTGAGTACGGCGACCCGCACCGCCGCGGATTCTGGGCTTCCGCCGCGCAGGTGGGACCGCCCGCCGGCAACCTGCTGGCCAACGGCGCGCTCGCCGTCCTGACTGTTTCGCTTACCGAGGAGCAGTTCCTGAGCTTCGGCTGGCGCATCGCGTTCCTGGTCTCCGCCGTACTGGTTGGCTTTGGCCTCTGGATCCGGCTGCGGCTTGAGGACACCCCGATCTTCAAGGCCATCGCGGCCCATGGCGAGCAGCCCCACGCCCCCGTCCGTGAGGTCTTCAGCAAGGAGCTCCGCCCGCTCATCGCCGCCATTCTCTGCCGCGTGGGACCGGACGTGCTGTACGCGCTGTTCACTGTCTTCACGCTCACCTACGGCATCCAGGTCCTGGGCTACGAGCGCAATCAGGTGCTCACGGCCGTCCTGATCGGTTCCGCGTTCCAGCTGTTCATGATCCCGCTGGCCGGCTACGTCTCCGACCGCTTCAACCGCCGCTTGGTCTACGGCGTCGGCGCTGTGGTGGGCGCAGTGTGGACGTTCATCTTCTTCGGGGTCCTGGGCGGAAACAACCAGCCGATGCTGATCATCGGCATCGTCCTCGGCCTCATGGCCCACTCCTTCATGTACGGCCCGCAGGCTGCCTTCATTGTGGAGCAGTTCTCCCCGCGGCTCCGGTCCACTGGCAGCTCGCTGGCGTACACCTTCGCGGGTGTGATCGGCGGTGCCATCGCGCCCCTGCTGTTCACCCTGCTGCTCGCCGAGTTCGGAACCTGGATTCCGGTGGCCATCTACGTGGCGGTGGCGTCGGCCGTGACCCTGGTGGGGCTGGCACTCGGCCGGGACAACGACACCATCGAGGACCTCGACTACCGGCTGCTCCTGGAAGGCTCCGCCTCGGCGCGCCAGCAGTCCGGCGCGGTCTAAGACTCCATCAGGTGCGGAGCAGGATGTCGCGGGTGACGGCCAGGTGATGGTCGATGGCCTCCTGCGCCTTCGCGGCATCTCCGGACACCAGGGCGTCGAGGATGTCCTGGTGTTCGGAGCACACCTGCTCGCCCGGCCTCCGGTCCGGAACAGGGCTGAAACCCCGACGACGATCTGCCGGACGTGCAGCTTGCTGTAGGTCCGGGAAATCAGCTCGTTGCCCGCCGCGTCAATCAGCTGCTGGTGGAAGAGCGTGTCGAGGCGGATGAACTCCTGCGCAGCCTCGGCCCCCTGGCCCTCGGGCAGCCCGGCCTGCTGGTCGAGGGTGTCCCGCATCTTGTCGGCCGGCACGCTCCGGTGTTCGATCACAAGGCGGGCGGCGTGGCTTTCCAGCACGCCGCGCAGCTCCATCAGCTCCGAGATTTCCCGGCCAGTCACCGGAGGAACGTAGGCCCCGCGCTGCGGGATGAGCTCCACCAGCCCGTCAGAGACCAGCAGGAGGAGGGCCTCCCGGACCGGCGTGCGCGAGACACCGATTTGGGCGGCCAGCTCCTGCTCGTTGAGGAAGCGCCCCTGCATTTCCGGGTCGGTCAGGATGTTCTCGCGCAGGTACTCGTAGGCCTTCGCCCGGCCCGAGGCGGCCGTTCCCGAACTTTTTCGCATACATCAGGTATACAACAGAGAAGAGCAGATCCATGCGTTTAGCAGTCGCCCAGATCGTCAGCGGCGCCGACCTCGCGGCCAATCTGGAGCTGGTCCGAGAATACGCCACACGCGCCAAGGACGCCGGGGCCGAACTGGTGGTGTTCCCCGAGGCCACCATGTGTGCCTTCGGCAATCCGTTGGCAGATGTCGCCGAACCGCTGGACGGGCCATGGGCCACCGCGGTCCGGGCCCTTGCCGCGGAACTGGACATCGCCGTCGTCGTTGGCATGTTCACGCCGGGGGCGGGCGGACGGGTGCGGAACACCCTGCTGGTGACCGGCCCTGGCATCGACACGTCCTACGACAAGGTCCACCTCTTCGACGCGTTCGGCTTTGCCGAGTCCGACTCGGTGGAAGCGGGTACGGCTCCGGTGACCTTCGAACTCAACGGGACCGCCATCGGCCTGGCCACCTGCTACGACGTGCGCTTCCCGGCGCTGTTCACGGCCAGCGCGAGGGCCGGCGCCGCGATCAACATTGTCTGCGCGTCCTGGGGTGCCGGGGAAGGGAAGGCCGAGCAGTGGGACCTGCTGGTCCGTGCCCGGGCGGTGGACAGCACCACCTTCGTGGTGGCCTGCGGGCAGGGCGATCCGGCCACCCTCGGGCTCCCGTCCGCCGGCGCCGCACCCACCGGGATCGGCCACAGCGCTGTGATTTCCCCGCTGGGTTCTCCACTGGTGGCGCTGGGCGGCGAACCCGAACTGGCCGTGGTGGACCTCGATCCGGCCATCATTCCGGACGTCCGCGGCAAACTGCCCGTGCTGGCGAACGCCCGGAGTTTCTAGGCTCGCCGGACGGCTTTCCGGGAAGTACGACGGCGGGGCGTGGCCACCTTGGTGGCCACGCCCCGCTTTTCGCTTGGACTAGTTGCCTGCCTCGACTACTTCCCCGCCGGCACGCGGTAGGTGCTTTCCGGGATGTCCGTGATGAACATGTGCCCTGGCGCGTGGCTGATCGCGAACGCCGGCCGGGACGCCATCACCGCGCTCTGGGGTGTGACTCCGCAGGCCCAGAAGACCGGCACTTCTCCTGGCCGGATGTCCACGGCATCGCCGAAGTCGGGGCGGGAAATGTCCGCAATGCCCAGGTCCTCAGGTGATCCGACGTGGACCGGTGCGCCGTGGACCTTCGGCACCTCCGCGGTCACGCTGATGGCGGTTTCCACCAGCTCCGCTGGCATCGGACGCATCGAGACCACCATGGGGCCGTGGATCCGTCCTGCCGGGGTGCACTCGATGCTGGTGCGGTACATGGGCACATTGCGGCCCATTTCGGTGTGGCGCAGGGGGATGCCCGCGCTTGCCAAGGCGGCTTCGAAGGTGAAGCTGCAGCCGATCAGTACGCCCACCATGTCATCCCGCCAGAGCGGAGTGGCGTCGGGGACCTCGGCGGAAAGGACGCCGTCCTCCCACACCCGGTAGGCGGGGATGTCGGTCCGGATGTCCGAACCTGCGGCGAGGGAACTTTCGAACTTCCCGGCAGGAATGACGTCGATGACAGGGCACGCCTTGGGGTTGAGCCGGCAGAATTCGAGGAATTCCTCGGCGTAGTCGGCCGTCACGGCTATCAGGTTCGCCTGCGTGTAGCCATCGCTCCAGCCGGAGGTGGGGGTGACCAGGCCGTTGCGGAACTGCCGGCGGGCTTCGGCCGGCGCGACGAGTCCGTTCGACTGGCTCATGGGGTTCTCCTGGCTCATCGGGTGCCGCTCTCTACTATTTCGGTGGACCCCTTCAGGTACTCCTCGTCCTCTGCCACATTGGAGTCCCGGCCGAGGGCCAGGCCCACGATTGTCAGCAGGCAAGCGACGCTGAGATAGATGGCCACCGGGACCCAGCTGTGGAAGGTGCTCTGCAGCAGGGTGAACATGAACGGTGCAATGGCGCCGCCGATGATGCCCGCGAAGGTGTAGGCCAGCGAGCTTCCGGTGGAGCGGAGCCGCGGCGTGAACTGCTCGACGACGAACGCGGCCTGCGGGCCGTACATGAAGGAATGGCAGAGCAGGCCGAGTACGGTTCCCACGACGAGCATCACCGGGGAACGGCCTTCAAGCACGATGAAGAACAGGTAGGCCCAGACAGCGGCAGCCACTGCCGCGATGCCGTAAACAAGGCGCCGGTTGATCCGGTCGGAGATGGCACCCGCAAGCGGCATCGTGAACAGCTGGAGGCCTGAACCGACCAGCACCGCCACGAGGACCTGGCCACGGTCGAAGCCAAGTTCCTGGATGCCGTACGTCAGGGTGAAGACGGTGCACAATGCGTAGGTGACGTCCGGGCCGATGCGGCTGAGCATGGCAGCAAGGAGCGGACGGCGCTGCGTGGTGAGGACTTCCCTGATCGGGGCCTTGGGCTGGTCGCCCCGGGCTTCCATGGCCTTGAAAATGGGGGTGTCCTCGAGCTTGAGGCGGATCCACAGCCCGAACGCCACCAGCAGGGCCGAGATCAGGAACGCTATGCGCCAGCCATAGTCCAGGAAGGCCTGCTCGGAGAGGGCCAGCGTGAGGACGGCGAGCGCGCCGTTGGCCAGCAGATTGCCTGCGGGCGGGCCGATCTGCGCCGCGGAGGCCCAGAAGCCGCGCCTGCTGGGTTCCCCGAATTCGCTGGACAGCAGGACAGCGCCGCCCCACTCGCCGCCCACGCCCACGCCCTGCGCGAACCGCAGGAAGACGAGGATGGCCGGGGCCAAGATGCCGATGGTGCCATAGGTGGGCAGCAGGCCGATGAGGAAGGTGGCGACGCCGATCAGCATCAGCGTGATGACCAGGATCTTCTTGCGGCCGATCTCGTCGCCGAGCCGGCCGAAAATGATGCCGCCGACGGGCCGGGAAATATAGCCCACCGCGTAGGTGGAGAACGCCAGCAGGGTGCCCGTCACCGGGTCCGAGGCCGGGAAGAAGATTAGCGGGAAGACAATTGCGGCCGCGGCGGAGTAGACCGCGAAGTCGTAGAACTCCAGCGCGGTACCGGTGAGGCTGGCCGCGAACGCTTTGTACATGTCCTTGCGCCCGACAGCGGGCCTGGAACCTGCGGAGGCCATTGCGGATTGATTGGCCATTTGTTCCTCCATGAAGAGTGTGGATGCCATCCGTCGTGCTGCGGATGCGCTGGTGTGCAGCCCGCCGGGCCTGCGACGTTGACAAGGCGCGGGCACTGAGGCTGGTTTGGCGGCTTCCTCGGGAGAGCCACCGAAGGCGGAGCATTCTGTTGGATTGTGGAAATGTAGAACAATCTGAACTTGTTGAACAATGTACGCGACCTGCGTCACACCGTCAAGGGGCACGAAGGGCCGCACATTTAAGCGCGAACGGACATTTATGGCCCCTGGGAAGCGTTTCCCAAGGGCCATAAATGTCCGTTCGCGCTGTGTGGAGGCGGCGGAACGTGTCGGCTAGGTCGCGTGGACTGCGGTCTGGTGCTCTTCGGACCTGGCGAGGTAGGACAGGAGGCGCTCGGCCGCCAGGTCATTGTCTCCCGCTTCGAGGGCCTTGCAGATCTGGTCATTATCAGCGAGGTAGTCCTGGTAGAAGCCACCGTCAATGGAGGCCTTGTGGAAGAACAGCCGCATTTCGGCCAGCACCTGCGACATAATGACATTCAGGCGTTCACTGCCGGCCATCGCCACCAGGGCACCGTGGAAATGCGCGTTCGCACTGCCCAGCCCCTCACTGTCGCCGGCCTTGGCGGCGCGCTTCCCCTCCTCCACTGCCGCGCGAACGGCGGCGATGCTTTCGGCGCTTCCGCCACCGCGGACCGCACTGACTTCGATGGCGCGCCGGACGGCGTAGACGTCATGGATGTCGCTGACCTCGAGGCTGGCGACGAAGACGCCGCGGTTCGGCTGGCGGACCACCAGGCGCTCGCTGGCGAGCTCGGCAAACGCCTCGCGCACGGTATTGCGTGAAACCCCGAGCTCCTCGGAAAGTGCTTCTTCCTTCAGCTTCGTACCGGGAAGGAGCGCACCTTCCGCAATCTGGAGCCGCAGCTCACTCGCAACGCGGGTGGCCACCGCGGGCACGGCGACGCGTAGCCGGGAGACGCCTGTACTCGGATTGACTGTGGCCATACACCGAATTTACACGAACCAACCACAATTAGATTGTTGAATTGTTGAACATTTTTGAAGAAGGGTGCATCCTTGTGTAAGGACGAGTTGAGATGAGGGTCACAATGCACGCAATTGATTTGAACAGCGACGTCGGCGAATCCTTCGGGCGATGGAGCCTCGGAGACGATGCCGCCATGATGGCTTCCGTATCCAGCGCCAACGTGGCCTGCGGATTCCATGCCGGGGACCCCAGCGTCATCCGGGCGACCTGCGAGGCCGCCGCCAAGTCCGGCGTCGTGGTCGGGGCGCATGTGGGCTACCGCGACCTTGCCGGGTTCGGCCGCCGGTACATGGACGTCGACCCGCGCGAACTGGCCGACGACGTCGTCTACCAGATCGGCGCACTGCAGGCGCTGGCCGCAACGGCCGGCACCCGGGTCCGCTACGTCAAGCCGCACGGCGGCCTGTACAACGCGATCGTCCACAACACCGCACAGGCACGCGCCGTGGTGGACGCAGTGAAGTCTGTGGATCCCGGTCTCCCTATCCTTGGCCTGCCAGGATCCGAGGTGCTGCGGCTCGCGGAGGAAGCCGGGCTCCGCGCCGTCTCCGAAGCGTTCGCGGACCGCGCGTACAACCCGGACGGCACGCTGACCTCGCGTTCCCAGACCGGTTCTGTCCTGGACGACCCCGAGGCGGTTGCCGCCCGGGTCCTGCAGATGACCGCCGGTGAGGCCATCAGCGCGATCGACGGCTCGGATCTGTTGATCAACGCGGAATCGGTCTGCGTCCACGGGGATTCACCCGGCGCGGTGGCCATGGCTGTCGCCGTGAAGAGCGCGCTCGACGCCGCCGGAATCACCATCAAGGCCTTCGTCTAGCATGAAGCGGCGGATTCAGGACCCGATGGCAAACCCCAACATTGACGTGCCCTCCGCGTCGTCAGGCCAGCCCGCACCGGAGGCAACCCCAAACACTCTGCCCTCAAACACCACTCCGCCTTCGAGCGCCGCCCGCACGGGCCGGGTGCGCGCGGTGCGGCCGGTGGGAACGCGCACCGTCCTCGCCGTGGTTTCCGGAACGCAGGATGTCCTCGCCCTGCAGGCCGCACTCCTTGAGGCCCCGTTTCCGGGCCAGCAGGATGTCCTGGCCGCCGCCGAGACCGTCATGGTCAGGGCCGAATCCCCCGCAGCTGCGCGACGGATCGGGCAGGCCCTCCTGGAGCTGGACCTCACGGAACCGGCCGAGCAGGCCGGCGGCCTGGTGGTCATTGACACCGTCTACGACGGCGAGGATCTCGCCGAGGTGGGAAAGCTGACCGGCCTCGGCGCCGACGGCGTGATCGCCGCCCACACGGGCCAGATCTGGACCGTTGCCTTCGCTGGCTTCGCCCCGGGCTTTGGCTACATGGTGGGCGAGAACCAGGCCCTGGAAGTTCCGCGCCGGAGTTCCCCCCGCACGGCGGTCCCGGCGGGATCGGTGGCACTTGCCGGCAATTACTCGGCCGTCTACCCGCGCAAGTCACCTGGTGGCTGGCAACTGATCGGCCGCACGGGAGCCAAAATGTGGGACCTCGACCGCCCCGAACCCGCGCTGGCCAGCCCCGGGCACCGCGTCCAGTTCCGTGCCGTCCGCAACGTGGTCCAGATGGCACCGGAAGGGCCAGACGCAGCCTCACAGGACCAACAGACAGAGAGCCAGCAGGCACTCCCGCCAATCTCGCCGGGACTCCGCGTCCTGTCACCCGGGATCCACAGCCTCATCCAGGACCTGGGCCGGCAGGGGCATTCGGCCCTCGGCGTCTCAGCCGCCGGTGCGCTGGACCGGGCCTCGCTCCGCCGGGCAAACCGCCTCGTCGGGAACGCGCCGTCGGCCGCCGCCATCGAAACCGTCTCCGGCGGGCTCAGGCTCCAGGCCGTCGGGGACCAAGTCCTGGCCGTGGCCGGGGCGCCGTCGGCACTCACCGTCGTGACGCCGTCGGCCTCTCCCAGCGAAACGGAAACAGACACGCAAGATACCGCAGAAGATCGGCAGCGCACCGTCCCGGTGGCCGCGCCCTTCGCCCTGCTCGACGGTGAAATCCTCACCATCGGTGTTCCCGACGCCGGCTTCCGCAGCTATGTCGCTGTCCGGGGCGGCGTGGACGCACCGCCGGTCCTGGGCAGCCGCTCCACGGACACGATGTCCGGAATCGGTCCCAAGCCGCTGGCAGCGAACCAGTTGCTGCCAGCCGGCGGCGCCGCCGAATCCGGCGTCGTAGGCAGCCCCGAACTCCAGCCTGACTATCCCGGCGAGGGCGTCACCGTGCTGGACATCGTCCTCGGACCGCGCGCCGACTGGTTCGACCAGGCCGCGATCGATTCCCTCTGTGCGCAGGACTGGACGGTCAAGCCGGAGTCCAACCGCGTGGGCATGAGGCTGCAGGGAACGCCCCTGGAGCGGAGCCGAACCGATGAGCTTCCCAGCGAAGGAACGGTGGCCGGCGCCATCCAGATGCCGCCCGAAGGCCTGCCCGTGCTCTTCCTCGCCGACCATCCCATCACGGGCGGGTACCCGGTGATCGGCGTGGTGGTGGACCACCAGCTCGACCTGGCCGCCCAGGTCCCGATCGGCGGGAGCATCCGCTTCCGCATCGCCCCCGAAACTGCCGCCCCCGGCGGCACCTCCGAAGAGACTCCACACGGACAGACTCCACAAAGAAAAGCGAGCAACTGATGCACAAGGTCCTCATTGCCAACCGCGGCGAAATCGCCGTCCGGATCGCCCGGGCCTGCGACGACGCACAGCTGGCCTCCGTGGCTGTGTATGCGGACATCGACGCGGACGCGATGCACGTCGCCGCCGCGGACGAGGCGTTCAGCCTCGGTGGCAACTCCCCGGCGGACACCTACCTGAACATCGAGAAACTCCTCGGTGCCGCTGCCGCATCCGGAGCGGACGCGGTCCACCCCGGGTACGGCTTCCTGTCCGAGAATGCGGATTTTGCGCAGGCGGTGCTCGACGCCGGACTCGCGTGGATCGGTCCGTCACCGGAGGCCATCCGCCAGCTCGGCAACAAGATCACGGCCCGGGAGATCGCGGTCCGCGCCGGCGCCCCGCTCGTGGCAGGCAGCGACGGGCCGGTAGAGTCCCCCGCCGAGGCCCGCGCCTTCGCGGAGGAGCACGGGCTCCCCATCGCCATCAAGGCCGCCTTCGGCGGCGGCGGCCGCGGCCTAAAGGTGGTCCGGAACATGGACGAGGTCGAGGAGGCCTTCGACTCCGCCGTGCGCGAGGCGGTGGCCGCGTTCGGCCGCGGCGAATGCTTCGTGGAGCGCTACCTGGACCGGCCGCGCCACGTGGAGGCTCAGGTGCTGGCCGATACTCACGGCAACGTCGTCGTCGTGGGAACCCGGGACTGTTCCCTCCAGCGCCGCCATCAGAAGCTGGTAGAGGAGGCCCCGGCGCCGTTCCTCAGCGACGGTCAGCGGGCGCAGATTTACGACGCCGCCAAGGCAGTGTGCCGGGAAGCCGGTTACGCGGGTGCGGGGACGGTGGAGTTCCTGGTCGCCGCCGACGGCACCGTCGCCTTCCTCGAGGTGAACACACGGCTGCAGGTGGAACACCCCATCACCGAGGAAACCACCGGGACCGACCTGGTCCAGGAGCAGTTCCGGATCGCCGCCGGGGAACGGCTGTCCCATACGGAAGACCCGGCTCCGCGCGGCCACGCCTTTGAATTCAGGATCAACGCGGAGGACGTGGGGCGAGGCTTCCTGCCCTCCCCCGGCACCGTCACGGAATTCACCGCTCCCACGGGCCCCGGCATCCGGCTGGACACCGGTGTGCGCTCCGGCTCCTTCGTGGCACCGCAGTTCGACTCGCTCCTGGCGAAGCTGATCGTCACCGGAGCCGACCGCCAGCAGGCACTGCGCCGCGCCCGCCGCGCGTTGGCCGAGATCAGCATCACCGGCGTTGCCACCGTCCTGCCGTTCCACCGCGCCGTGGTGGAGGCAGCAGACTTCACGTCCGAGACCGGACTGGATGTCCACACCCGCTGGATCGAGACGGACTTCGCCGGCCAGATCCCGGCAGATCCCGACTTCAGCCCCACCGCTCCCGAAGGCCGGCGGCGCACCATCACGGTGGACGTGGACGGCCGCCGGCTTGCCGTCGGGCTTCCGGCCGACCTGCTGGACGGCTGGGCCCGATCGGGCCAGGCACTTCCCGGCGGCCTGGGTGCCTCTTCGGCCGCTGGCTCTCCCGATGGCGGGTCCGGCACCTCTGACCCGGCCGAACTCCGCGCCGCCATGAGCGGCACCGTGGTGAAGTGGCTCGTGGAGCCGGGTGCCGAGGTGGCAGCGGGTGATCCTGTGGTGGTGCTGGAGGCCATGAAGATGGAGACCAGCGTCCCCGCCCACCGCGGCGGCGTCCTCTCCGCTGTCGCCGCCGGGGCCGGCGAGGTTGTCACATCCGGTTCGGTCCTGGCGCTCATCGGCTAGCGGCGTCCCCGCTTGCTGGCGAAGGCAACGAGGACGACGGCGGGACCTCCCGCCGTCGTCCTCCTGCTTTTCGGCTCAGGCCGTAAGCGTCCTGCGCAGGATCATGGGGATAACGCCGCCGACGGCGAGGAGCCCGCATTCCAGCCCCGTCTCCACCGCGGCGGTGGCCATGAACGGTTCCTCGGTGCCGTCGGCGCGGATGATCCTTGCGGCGATCCCGGCGCGGGGATGGATGCGCTCCTCGGGTGCGTCGAGCGCAATCCGGTCGCCCGGTGCGAGGCCGAGGAGTCTCTCCCTCATGTCCGCCGGCATGACGAGCGGAAGGATGCCCATGCCGATGAGGTTGGACCGGTGGATCCGTTCGAAGCTGGCGGCGATGACCGCCCGGACGCCGAGCAGCCGCTGGGCCTTCGCCGCCCAATCCCGGGACGATCCCATGCCGTAGCGCTCACCTGCCACCATCACGACGGAATCCCCTGCCTCCCGGTATCGCCGGGCGGCGTCCCAGATGGGCAGGGTCTCATTCGACGGCGCGTGGACGGTGTGTGCCACCGGCGCCTCAGGCTGCAGGAGGTTCCGGACCGACTTGTTGTGGAAGGCGCCCCTGACCATGACCTCCCAGTTGCCGCGGCGGGAGGCGAAGACATTGAGGTCGGCGCGGTCCTCTCCCCTGTCCACCAGGAAGTCCGCGACGCCGCTGACTGGCGGGATGGCGCTGGCAGGAGAGATGTGGTCGGTGGTGACGTCGTCGCCGAGCACCAGGAGCGGATGCGCGGTGAACTTCCCGAGCAGGCTGCCCTCGGTCAGGGCGGCGAACGGAGGGCGGCGGAGGATCGTGGATCCGTCGTCCCACGGGTATTGTGCACCGTCCGGCGCCTCCAACCGCTTCCACTGCGGGTCGCGGCTGGCGATCGCGAAGTCCCGGCGGAAGTCGGCGGGGTCGTTTGCCTTGGCCACGAAGGCATCGATCTCATCGCGGGACGGCCATAGCTCTTCGAGGTAGACGGCCGTGCCGTCTTCGGCGACCTGGACGGGCTCCTTGCTGAGGTCGCGCTTCGCGTCGCCGGCGATGGCGAAGGCCACCACCAGCGGCGGCGACATGATGAAGCTGAGTTCGACGTCGGGGTGCACCCGGCCCGGGAAATTGCGGTTGCCGGACAGAATCGCCACCGGTTCGCTCACCCCGGCAGTCTGGGCCCCGGCAACCTCCGGCGTCAGCGGACCCGGGTTGCCAATGCAGGTGGTGCAGCCGAACCCGACGATGTCGAAGCCGACAGAGGCAAGGTCATCAATGAGCCCGGCACGCTTGAGGTAGCTGGCGGCCGCCGGTGACCCCGGCGCCAGCGAGGTCTTGACCCTATGCGGCACGGCCAGCCCGCGCTGGCGGGCGTTGCGGGCGAGCAACCCGGCGGCGATGAGCAGGCGCGGGTCCGAGGTGTTAGTGCAGCTGGTGATGGCGGCCAGTGCCACCGGGAAGTCTGGTAGGGATCCACCGCCGGTCGGCGCAGTTCCAGAGTTAGCCGGTCCAGGCTCCTGTTCCAGGGCCGTTCGGATGCCGCCGTAGGGCAGAAGGTCCTGGGGACGGCGCGGTCCAGCCGCGTGCATCGCAACGGCGGACAGGTCGACGTGGACGACTCTCGTGTAGACCGGCGCTGCTTCCGGGTCGAACCAGAGCCCGGCCTGCTTGGCGTACGCCTCGACCAGCCGCGTCTGTTCAGCGCTGCGGCCGGTGCTGGCGAGGTAGTCGAGGACGTGCCCGTCGATCGGGAAGTAGCCGGTTGTGGCGCCGTATTCGGGTGCCATGTTGGCGACGACGGCGCGCTCGCCGACGGTCAGCGTGGAGACGCCGGGGCCGAAGAACTCAACGAATTCCCCCGTGACACCCACCTCGCGCAGCCGCTGGGTGATGGTCAGCGCGAGGTCGGTGGCGAGGGTTCCGGGCCCCAGTTCGCCGGTCAGGCGGACACCGACGACGTCGGGGATGCGCAGCGTGGCTGGCATCCCGAACATCACGGTCTGTGCTTCCAGCCCGCCGACGCCCCAACCCAGGACGCCGAGCCCGTTGATCATCGGCGTGTGGCTGTCCGTGCCCACCATCATGTCCGGCACCGCCCACCGGACCCCGTCCTTGTCCATGATTGTCACCACGGTGGCCAGCTGCTCGAGGTTGATCGTGTGCATGATGCCAGTGCCGGGCGGGTTGATGTGCACGCCGTTCATGGCCTTCGAGGCCCACTTCAGGAACTGGTACCGCTCCCGGTTCCGGCGGATCTCGTGCTTGATATTCCGGGCGGCCGCGTCGGCGCGCCCGTACTCCTCCACCGCCAGCGAGTGGTCGATGGACACGTCCACGCGCAGCAGCGGATTCAGGGCCATGGGGTCGGCTCCGGACTCAGCGAGGGTATCCCGCATCGCCGCGATATCCACCAGGGCTGGCGTGCTGGTGGTGTCATGCATCAGCACCCGCGTGGGCAGGAACTCGATTTCGGCCGTGCTGGTGCCCGTGGCCAGCCAGTTCCGCAGGGCATCCATCGCCTGCTCGCGCTCCTGGCCGGCCATGTTCCGCTGCACGTTCTCCGCCAGCAACCGCAGGACCACCGGCAGCCGGGAAAAAGCGGTGCCCAAGGCAGCCTCGATATCCACGGCCTGCAAGACCTCGCCATTGACGGAGAGGCTGGTGATGCTGGGGTGGGAGCCTGCGGCGGTGACTACACTCATGGTTCCGCTTTCTCGAAGGAGCAGGGGTCTGTTATAGGTTATAACCTATAACAGCCGCTACAAACCAAAGGGAGCAAGCGATGGCAAACCAGCCCCCAGCACTGACCAAGAGCGCATACGTCTACGAGGAACTGCGCCGTCGGATCCTGACCGGGGAGATCGGCCACGGTTCCGTGCTCAGCCAGGCGCAGCTTGCCCACGAGATCGGCGTCAGCACCACTCCCCTGCGTGAGGCGCTGCGGCGGCTGGCCGCGGAGGGGCTGGTGCAGCTGGAGTCGCACCGGGATGCCCGGGTCGCGTCCCTCACAGCGGACGAGGCCCGCGACCTTTACGTCCTCCGCGAGAACCTGGACCCGCTGGCTGCCGGGCTGGCGGCTGAGAGCCGGACGCCTGCCGACATCGAGGACATCCGGGCGGCGCTGAAGCAGCTGACGCCGCTGCACGACGCCGCGGACCTGGACGCCATGACGGCGCACCGCGAATTTCACCGTGCCGTCTACAGTGCCTCGCACAACCCCGTGCTCATCGGGATCCTTGAGGGCCTGTGGGACAAGGCGGACCGGTACCGCCAGATCGGCCTGCAGAGCCAGAAGGACTCCGAGAAGGACCGCAAGCGCGTCCGCGAGGAGCACATCGAGATTGCCGATGCCGTGGTGACCGGCGACGCCGTTCGGGCCCGCGAAATCATGCAGCGCCACGTGGTGGGGAGCCTGGGCCGCCGCGCCATCGCCGTCCTCACCGAGGGCTAGCACTGTAACCCTGTATGTGGCAAACCTCACCCGCCGTTTAGGGCCAAACCGTTTGAAAAGCCCTCCCGCGCCTGTGCATCATGGAATGGAACCACGAAGGAATACGCTTTTCTGCACGTGGTTCAGAAGTTCAAACACAACAAAATCCTGGTGGACGCAATGAGGCCAAACCGGTGAGCTCGTCGAGCTGCCTAAGGCCTCCGAGCGTTCCTGGGCTGCCCTGTTCCGCGGCATCGCATTGGCGCCATGCCCAGACACGAAAGCACTGAAAATGACCTTTGAGACCGCCGAATCAATGACGATCAAGATCTGGGACCGTTCTGCAGTGAACCACACACTGGAGACGCTGGTGCACGATTTTTCTAGCCGGGCCAACGCAAAGAAGAGTGACGTTGCAGTCACCCTCAGCGGCCCGAACACCTTCACGCTCAGCCTGAACACCGCTGCCCTCTAGGCAGCACCCCGGACAAAAACGTAAGAGGACGACGGCGGGACATTCCCGCCGCCGTCCTCTGGTGTTTTGCTGGAAAAGCCGGGCAGCCCTCAAGCGCGGGCAGGCTCGGCCAGGAGGGCGTCGATCTGTCCGGCGGCCTCCTTCATTCCCTCCTCCATGCCCATCTCCATCATCTGGTTCATTTGCTCTTCAGACTCGAAGACGGACTGAATGGTCATCCGGGTGCGGCCGCCGAGATCCTCCAGGGTGACGGTGGCATGTGCGGCGCCCATGGCTTCCACCGGCGCGCCGCTGTCGTCGGCGAACCCGTCGTCGAACTCAAGCCGGTTCGGGGCCTCGATATCGGTGATGCGCCACCAGCCGCTGGCCTTCTCACCCTCCGGGCCGGTCATGTAATAGGAAGCCTCGCCGCCGGGGGTGAATTCGTACTGGCTGAACGTCGCCGGATAGGTGGGCGGGCCCCACCAGCGCTCGAGCTGCCGCGGGTCTTCCCAGATCTGCCAGACGCGCTTCACGTCGGCGTCGAACTCTGCCACGAGGGTGAAGCTGAGTGCCTCGGGATTCTTGGTGGAACTGATAACCGTCATTGCCGGACCCTTCCTATTCTTCAGTAAGTTCCTCAGCGAGGATGTCCGCGATCCGGGCGACGCGCTGCCGCCAGATCGCCTCGTACTCGTCAAGCAGCCGGCGGGCCTTCTCCAGGCCATCATGGTTGCCCCGCACGATCTGCTCCCTTCCGCGCTTCTCCTTGGTGACCAGGGAGGCGCGCTCCAACACCGCCACGTGCTTCTGAACGGCGGCAAAGCTCATGGCGTAGAGGGCCGCCAGGCCGCTCACCGAATACTCGCCCACCGTCACCCGGCGCATGATGTCCCGCCTGGTGGTGTCCGCGAACGCCTGGAAGAGGCGGTCGAGTTCGGCATCGCTAAGCTGATCTACAACCATTTGGTTGTAGGATATGACTGCCGGGGAAGGGTGTCAATGGGCTGTCCTGCTCCGACTCACGCGGCGCCCACACCGGCGCCGGATTCCGTGGGCACCGTCCCGTCGTCCTCGTACGCCACGGCGCCGGCCAGGTCGCGGCCAGCGACATATCCGAACGCCAGCGCCGGACCAAGGTTGATGCCGCCGGCAGGATAGTGACCGCCCATCACGCTGGCCTGGTCATTGCCGGCGACATACAGTCCCGGGATGGGCTGGCCGCCGTCGTCCAAGGCGCGCGAACGGCCGTCCACATCCAGTCCCGCGAACGTGCCAAAGCTTCCGGGCACCACGCGCACGGCGTAGAACGGGCCCTTCTCGATGGGGCCCAGCGATGGGTTCGGCGTTACCGCCGCGTCACCGCCGTAGCGATTGAACGGCGTGGAGCCGCGGCCGAAGTCGGGGTCCGCGCCGGCATCTGCATGGCGATTGAAGCGCTGCACAGTCTCCTGCAGCCCGGCGGGATCGATGCCGCACCGGGCCGCGAGCTCCTCGAGCGTGCGGCCCTTCGTCAGGTAGCCAGAGCGCAGGTAGGGAAGGAGCGGCACGGGCAGCGGCTTGGCCATGCCCAGCGGGAACCTGCGCACAAAGCTGGAATCGGCGATCTGCCAGGCCTCCGCCTGTTCCCCCGCCGGCGTGGCCTCCAGCATTGCCGCTACGTAGTCGTAGTACCCGTTGGCCTCGTTGACGAACCGTTTCCCGTTGCGCAGGACGCCGATGCTGCCGGGCTTGGCGCGGTCCATGATGTGCGGGAACGTGCCGGTCCGGCCGCTGCGGTACGGCACCAGCGACACCGGGCACCACGCGGCCGGGGACTTCACATCGGCCCTAAAACGGGCGCCCACCGCTTGGCCCAGGCTGATGCCATCGCCGCTGGCCTCCGCAGGCGCCAGTGTCCAGTGTTCGCGCCCGGTGGGCGTGTGCGGGAAAAGCTCCTTCCGGCGCTCCACGTCGTTCGGGAAGCCGCCTGCGGCCAGAACCACGCCGCGTGAGGCGTTGATGCGCAGCTCCCCTTCGGAGGTTCCGACGACGGCGCCGGTCACCTTGCCTGCCGCGTCGGTCAGCAGCTGGCGGGCCGGTGTGGAGACGCGGATCTCGACGCCGAAGCGGTCTGCGGACTGCAGCAGCCGGCCGGTCAGTGCCGTGCCGTTGACGAGCTGCATGTTGCGCCGGTGCGTCAGCAGATCCAGGAGGTGCAGGCCGAATCGCCAGCCTGCATGGAGGAGTCCGCGCGGATTGCCCCGGGACGCCGAGAGGAATTTGGTGAGGTCCGGTCCGGCCATGATGCCCATGCCCAGGAACGAGGTTTCATACAGCTGGTGCCGTAATTTGGCGCGCAGCTCCGGACGGATCCGCCGGGCGTTCATGGGCTTGGGCCCAACTGAGCGGTGCCCGGTCCCGGCACCGGGAAGCCCCCCATAGACGTCGTTGATCTTGGCACCCGGGACGAACTGCAGCGACGTCTTCTGGTGGAAGAAGCCCACCATGTGGGGCACGGCCTCCAGGAACGCGTCCACCCTGTCCGCCTGGTAGTCGGCCCCCAGGACTCCGCGCAGGTAGGTTCGGAAGGTCTCCTTGTCCTCGCTGACGCCGGCGGCCCGGGCCAGCGGATTGCCGGGCGCCCAGGCCCAGCCGCCGGACCAGGCCGTGGCACCGCCGCAGACGTCCGCCTTTTCCACCACCACAACCTTCAGCCCGTGGTATGCGGCCGTCACGGCTGCGGCCAGGCCGCCCGCGCCGGAGCCCACCACCAGGACGTCGCAGTCCAGGGTGCGCAGATTGTCTCCGGCAGCGGAGTGGGTTGTTGCATCAGTCGGGAAAGTCATCTCTTGCTCCAGTTGTTCTTTCAGTGTCCGAATTCGTCCGAGTCGAGCCGCATCGGTGCGCCCTTGTCCAGGGCATCGATCCCGGCCATCTCCGCCTCGGTGAGGGCAAAGCCGAAGACGTCGAGGTTTTCGCGCTGCCGCCGGTCGTCGGCGGACTTGGGGATGGCCACCCGGCCGGACTGGACCTGCCAGCGGAGCACCACCTGCGCCGGCGTCTTTCCGTATTGCGCGGCGGGAGCGGTGACGGCAGGGGCGGAGAGGAAGCCGCCGTTGCGCCCCAGCGGGCTGTAGGCAGCGGTGGCGATGTTGTGTTCACGCTGGAAGGCCAGCTGGTCGAGCTGCTGGTGTTCGGGATCGATCTGCACCTGGTTGACCGGGGCTTCCAGGCCTGCCGCCTGCAGCTCCCGCAGGTGGGCCGGCTTGAAGTTGGAAACACCCCAGCACCTGATCAGCCCCTCCTCGGCCAGCCGGGTGAGCCCCTCGGCTGCCTCGACAAACCGGCCGTGTGCAGGGTTCGGCCAGTGAATCAGGAAGAGGTCCAGGTACTCGGTGCCGAGCCGGCGGATTGCCGCGCCGAAGGCCTCGCGCACGCCCGTCCTGCCGTGCCACTGCTTATTGAATTTGGTGGTGAGGAACAGCTCCCCGCGGGCAATGCCGCTGCGGCGGATCCCCTCCCCCACGGCCTCCTCGTTGCAGTAATTTTCCGCCGTATCGATATGCCGGTACCCGTTGCCGATCGCCCGGGCCACGGCATCGGCCGCCTCCTCGCCGGTCATCGGCCAGGTGCCCAGCCCGATGAGCGGAATTACGACGCCGGGTGCCAGTTCCACCGTTGTGCTTTCCTCTGTTTTTTGGCTCACTTGGTTCCTGCTTTCTGGAGGTTGCCTGCCACCTGCAGCACCGTGTCGGCTGCCTCCTTGAGCTTCCGTGCCCAGCCCAGCTCTCCCAGGCGGGCAACCGCGCTGTCCGACGGCACCTCGACGCTCACGGCACGATCAGCGGGAAAGACGTTGACCAGGGCGGCAAGGTCAAACCCGCCCTCGCCCGGAACACCGCGTTCCGAGCGCGACTCCGCCACCAGCGCTGCGCGGTCGGCCGGACGCTGTGCCGGCCCGTCGCACAGCTGCAGCAGCGGCACCAGGTCGAGGTTCGCCTCGAGGTCCTGCCACTGTGCGGACCCCGGGACCGCCCCAAAGCGGTTCAGATGGAGCCCGTCCACCACCACGCTGCAGCCCGAGGACCTGGCCAGAGCCACCGCGGCGGGAATGGAGTTCACCGCCTGGTAGGAGATGGGCTCTAAGGTGGGGACGATGCCGTAGCTGCGGCCGTCCTCGGTCATGCGGGCCAGTGTGTCGGAAAGGCGTCCGGTGTCCGGATCGGACGCCGCCACGGTCAGTGAGGCCGCGCCGAGGGCCTGCCCGGCCTCCATCATGGCAAGCCACGCCTTGCGCTGGTCGGTGCCGTCCAGCAGCAGGAACTCGATGTCGCGGACCGCAACGCCGGTGTCGGCCATCCGGGTCAGAGTCTCCTGCAACATCGGCTGCCCGGGCTGCAGGTCATAGGGCCGCTCAGTGGGTGTGACCGGCCGGACGCGGGCGCCGATGAAGTCGAAGCCGGCTTCGGCGGCGATGGCCACCAGTTGCGGCGGGGCGGTGTTAAGGAGGGACAGCTGGGCCAGGCCCAGCGGGCGGCGCGGTGCGCTCATGATGTAGCTCCGTTCATGCTGAATTGGTGCGGGCTGGCAGGTTCTGCGGCAGGCACAGAGGCTTCGGCGGCAAGAGCAGCGGCGATGCGCTGCGCGGCGTCGTACCCGCTCTTCACCGCGTTGGAGGCGATGGCGGGGGTCCGGTCCACCACCGTTCCGGC
The DNA here is from genome assembly GCF_044054585.1 of Arthrobacter sp. UC242_113. Classification (NCBI taxonomy): domain Bacteria; kingdom Bacillati; phylum Actinomycetota; class Actinomycetes; order Micrococcales; family Micrococcaceae; genus Arthrobacter; species Arthrobacter sp. UC242_113. The sequence continues at coordinate 3,103,318 of NZ_CP171968.1, forward strand.
CAACGCCACCGGCACACCGGCCGCTCGGGCCAGGTCCGCCTCGCGGTCCGCCGCGGAAACGGAACCGTCCAGCGGCAGCACCGAGCGGGAAACCAGCAGCGGGCCCGGAGCATCCAGCCATTCCGGACCGGACCCGTCTCCGGCCCCGTCCGGGAACGTGCCGGCAATACGGACGCGGCCGCCGTCGTATTCCTCGATCGTGGCACCCAGCCGGATCCGGACCCGCGGATTCTGTTCGAGCCGCGGCACCGCAAGGATCTTTGCCCGCCGCCCGGATTCCGGCGCGAGGACCTCCTGCGGCCCCACCAGCAGCACCGCGGCGCCGCGGTCCGCGAGGGTGTCGGCCAGGCTCATCGCCACGGAGTCCGCACCCCAGATGGTCACGGCTTCCGGGACGGCACCGTCCGCCGGTCCATCGGAGCCGAGCACCCCGGGGTGGGCGGCGAGCCAGTCCCGGACGTCCACTACGCCGGGCAGGTCTGCGCCGGGGAAGTCTGCCCCCGGCCGGGTCCCGCCGGTGGCCAGCACAACGGCGTCGGCCCCGGTTTCCCGAACCAGCCCGGCGAGATCGGAAAGGTCCGCCCGCCCGCCCAGGCGGACGTCAACACCCAACCTGTCATTCTCCTCTGCGGACCAGTCAGTGAACCGGTGGAAATCCGGCGTCGACTTCATCCGTTCTGCGAGGGCAAGCTGCCCGCCCAGCCGGGCGCCGTCGTCGAACACGGTCACCTGCGCACCCGACTGGGCCAGTTCCCGGGCGGCCGTAAGGCCCGCGGGTCCGGCGCCCACGACGGCCACCCGGGTGCCGGGCCGGACGGCCGGCGTCGGAACGGGAACCCGCGAGCGCCCTACCGCGGGGTTGACCGTGCACGTGACCTGCCCCTGGCCGAGGGTGTCGATGCAGACGTTGCACGCGATGCAGGGACGGTAAGCCTCGCCGCGGAGCACGCCGCCCACAAAGGCGGGGTCAGCGTGGATGGCGCGGGCCAGGCTGACGAAATCACAGGCACCGCCGGCGAGGGCCTCCTCGATGACGGCCGGCGAGTTCAGCCGCCCGGCCATGCCCAGCGGAAGGCCGAACTGCCGGTACGCCGTGGCATAGTCGCGGAGCAGGCCGGGCTTCCACTCCCCGGGCTGCACGATCCATTCGCCGGCGTCGTAGCTGCCGGCAGACAGGTCGAGGAAGTCCAGCTGGTCCAGGTTCGCTTTGGCCATGATCCCTACCTGGTCTTCAGCGTTGATCCCGTCCGCCGGGCCCTCGACGACGGACACCCGCACACCGATGATGACGTCCGGCGCGGCCTCGCGGACGGCGTCGATGACCAGGTTCAGGAAGTGCTCCGGCGCGGCGAACTCGTCCGTGCGGTGGTTGGAGATGGGCGACATGAACTGGTGGATCAGGTAGCCGTGCGCTCCGTGGATGTTGATCACGTCGAAGCCCGCAGCCACGGCCCGGCGGGCCGCCGCGGCATAGGCTGCCACGAGATCGTGGCATTCGCCGGCCGTCAGCTCCCGCGGCACCTCCCCGCCGGCCACAGCGCACGGCACCGGCGACGGCGCCACGTTCTTGTGCCCGGACACCGCCGTCTGCGCGGTCCGGCCGCCGTGGTTGAGTTCGACGGCGGCCAGCGCACCTTCGGCGCGCAGCGCGTCGGTGAGCCTGCGCAATCCGGGAACCATGGCGTCGGTGTGCAGGCCCAGCTGGTGGGTGCGGCCCTTGCCGTCGGCCCGGACGTACGTGGCTTCGGTGGTGACCAAGCCGAGGCCGGCCCGGGCGCGGGTGACGAGGTAATCGATGTACTGCTCAGAAATGTGCCCGTCCGCCGTGCCGTAGTTGCGTTCCATCGGGGCGGAGGCGAGGCGGTTGCGGAGGGTCCGTGGGGTGCGGCCGTTACGGCCCAGGGTGAGTGGGCGGGCGGCGTGGCGGGTTTCCAGGGTGTTGTGCTTCGTCATGGCTCAGCCTGCCGCTTCCGCGGGAACGCGTGTTTCACCGGAAGCCTGGACGTCGGCTGGCACCTCGACGCCCGAGGGCATCTCGACGTCAGCGAAGCGGACGGGGTGGCCGGTGCGTGAGGATTCGTAGACCGCCAGCAGGATTCGCAGGGATTTCAGGGCGTCCTTGCCGGTGATGGCGGGCTCCGTGCCGGCGTCCAGTGCCTGCACGAACTCGCGGACCTGGCTGGTGTGGTGCGGAATCAGCTGGCCGTTGATGGTGGAGAGGTCAACGTTGGGCTCCACCCCTTCGGGATGGACGGGCTCCACGGTGATCTTTTCGCCCACGGCCCACAGGTCCAGCCGGCCGTCGCTGCCCTCGGGGAACTCCGTCAGCGATACCGAGGCGCCTGTTTCGCCCGTGATCCGGAGCTGGATGCCCAGGTTGGGGGACACCGCCGTCGACGCCTCCACCGTTGCCATGGCACCGGAGGTGAAGGTGATGACCGCGGTGGCGGAGTCCTCCACCTCGATGTACTCGCCGTGCCGGTAGGTGTTGACCTTGCCGTAGACTTCGGCCACGTCGCCGAGGTACCACTGCAGCAGGTCGATCTGATGGATGGCCTGCGTCATGAGCACGCCGCCACCGTCGTTCTGCCAGGTGCCGCGCCAGGCGTCGCGGGAATAGTATTCCTGCGCGCGGTGCAGCATCACCGAACACTGGGCCATGAGCGGCCGGCCCAGCGTTCCGTCGTCGATCGCATTCCGGATCTTCTGGGCTGCAGGCCAGAAGCGGCGCTGGAACAGCGCCCCGAACTGCACACCGGCCTCCTCGCACGCCGCAACCATCCGCTCGGCCGAGTCCAGCCGGGTGGCAATCGGCTTTTCGCACAACACATGCACGCCGGCCGCCGCTGCCTTGAGCACCACCTCCTCATGGGTCGGGTGTGGCGTGCAGACCGAAACGATGTCCACGCCCAGCGCCAGGAGCTCGTCCACGGTGTTCACCGCGTTCGGCACGTCCCAGTTCCCGGCGGTGGCGCGTGCCCGGTCCAGGTCAATGTCGCACACCCCGACTACCTGCACATTGTCCAGGGCGCCGAAGGCCTCGAGGTGGTTCCGGGAGATGGCGCCGCAACCAACGATTCCGGCTCGGTAGGTGCGGGGGGCGGTTGCTGACGGGGTCATTGTTCCAACTTTCTTGTGCGTGGTGCGCAGGGCCGGGGTATTGGGGCGTTGTCGGGGGCAGGGCCGGGCTAGGCGTCGGCCGAAACGGAGCTGCGGACCGGCCTCTTGGCCCGCGGCAGGCCAAGCTCCTCGAGCGGGGTCTTATGGGTTTCGCGGGCCGTGGCGATGGCGATCGCGGAGACCGCCAGGCAGGCCACCGTGAAGACTGCCACCGGGATCCAGCCGCCGGGTCCCGGCTGGGCCAGGACGGTGGCGATGGCGGGTGCGAAGCCGGTGAGGATCAGGCCCACCTGGCTGCCGATGGCCATCCCGGAGTAGCGGACCGGCGCGGGAAACATCTCGGGAAAGAAGACTGTCCAGACGCCGTTCCAGCAGGAGTAGAACACGGACATGTTCAGGAACCCGAAGACGAAAATCAGGGCGATGTTGTGCTCGCTGATGGCCCAGAAGTACCCGAACGAGGTGACGGCGCAACCGAGGGAGCCCACCAGGAGCACCTTCTTGCGTCCAAACCGGTCCGAGATGATGCCGGCCAGCGGGATGGTGAACATGGACAGGCCGATGGTGACGGCGTTGACGGTGAGCATCAGAGTCCGGTCCAGGCCGATGCCTTTGCCGGTGGCGTAAGCCAGGGCGTACACGGTGAAGGTGGTCTGCATGACGGAGAACAGCATGACGAGGGCCACCCGCAGGACGTCGCGCCACTGCGTCTTCATCACTTCGGCCGCCGGAATTCCCTTGGGCTTCTTCGTTTCCACGGTCTCTTCGAACACGGGCGGCTCGTCCAGCCGGGTGCGGATCCAGTAGGCGACCAGCAGGACGACGGCGGACAGCCAGAACGGGAGGCGCCAGCCCCAGCCCAGCAGCTGCTCCTCCGGGAGGGCGGCGAGAGGAATGAACACCACCGTGGAGAGCACCATGCCGGAGGCGTAGCCCGTCATCACGAAGCTGGTAAAGAAGCCGCGGCGTCCTTCCGGGGAATGTTCCATAGTGAGCGTGGACGCGCCCGCGGCCTCGGCGCCGGCGGAGAATCCCTGCGCCAGCCTGCCCACCAGCAGCAGTGCCGTGGCCCAGTAGCCGATCTGGTCATAGGTGGGCAGGAAGCCGATGCCGATGGAAGCAACGCCCATAATCACCAGCGTGATCATCAGGGCCTGCTTGCGGCCGAGCTTGTCCCCGAAGTGGCTCATGATGACGCCGCCCAGTGGCCGTGCCAGATAACCGACGCCGAACGTGGCCATCGCGCCGAGCAGGCCAACCACCGGATCGCCGCCGGGGAAGAAGATCTTCGGGAACACCAGGGCTGCTGCCGTGCCGTAGATGAAGAAGTCGTAGTACTCCAGCGTGGAACCAAGGAAGGAAGCCAGGGCGGCTTTCCTCGGGGTCTTCGCCGGGAGGCTTTCCGCGCGGGCCAGGACGGCGGGCTCCGCGACGGGGTTTGGGGGCTGGGCGTTTCCCATAGGTTCTCCTCATTGAGTTTCCAGGGCGGCCGCCACCTGCTGGCGGGGCCGAAGTGTCGAGCGTGCACCGTGTCCGGGTGACTGTGGCTCTGGGGGAAAACACTAGGAGCAGGGAAAAGCGGCGCGGCGAAATTTCCCGTTCAACGGGACGGGGACCAGGTGGAGATCTTACCGATGAGGAGGGTAAAGCGGGGGTCAGGCGCCCTGGAGCCAGGGTCTCGTGCCGTAGGGGCGGCGCTCTGCGCCCATGGTCCGGGACAGGCCCCGCCCTGCGGCCACCAGGACGGGAAGAACCACCTTGGGGTCCTCGTCTGCCGTCGGAATCACGACGGCGATCGCGCCGATCACGCTGTTGCCCTCACCAAAGACGGGGACGGCATAGGCGGTGTTTTCCTGCACCAGGACGCCGGCCATGCGGACGTAGCCGCGTTCCCGGGTCAGGGCGAGCAGGGCGCGCAGCCGCGCCGGGTCGGTCTCCGTGGCGGCAGTGGTCTTCTCCAGCGGCCCGGCCAGGAACCGCTCCTGCACGTCGCGCGGCATGTGCGCCATCATGGCCATCCCGGACGAGGTGTTGTGGATCAAGAGCCGGCCGGCCACGGCGGCAAGATTGGTGGCGGTGCCGTGCCGGTCCAGCTGCTCCAGATACAGCACGGTGCCGGAACCGACGTCGGGAATGGAGAGCGAGACCTGTTCCCGGACCGCGGCGTGGACTCCTTCGAGGAACGGAAGGCCCCGGCGTCGGAACTCCTCGAGCGGATTGCTGCGGGACGCCAGCTCCCACATCTTCATGCCAACGCCGTAGTCACCGGCCTCGCTGCGGTTCAGCAGCCCGCTGTCCACTAGGTCATTGGCCAGCCGGTGCGCGGTGCTGCTGGACATGCCGGTGGCCCGGACCAGTTCACTCAACGACATCCGCGGCCGGCCCTTCGAAAAGGCGTCGAGGATTTTCACCACGCGCTGGATGACGGATTCGCCGGAGGGCGAGTTGGCCATCAGGCCCGCCGCAGCCCGGACGCGTCCCCGCCATAGTCCAGGCCGATCTGCTGGGCCGCCTCCTGCAGGCGCGGCACCACGGACTTTTCGATGTCCTCGGCAGGTGACCGGTGCGTCTGCAGGGAAACATTGACGGCAGCCACCACCTCATGGCCGCGGCACACCGGCACCGCCACCCCGCGCAGCCCCTCTTCCAGTTCCTGCGACACCATGGCCCAGCCCCTGGACCTGGCCCGTTCAATTTCCGTCCGCAATTGCTCCGCGCTTGCAATCGAGTGCTCGGTCAGCTTTTGCAGACGTACAGACTCGAAGTAGGCCTGCAGCCCCTCCTCAGTCAGCGCCCCCAGCAGCACACGCCCCATGGAGGTGGCCCACGCCGGGAACCTGGTTCCCACGGTGATGGTCACGCTGAGGAGCCGGGGCGAGGGCACGCAGGCGACATACACGACGTCGGCGCCGTCGAGAATGCAGAGGGACGTGGTTTCGTTCAGCTCTGCAGCGAGGGATTTCAGATGCCGGTCCGCGATGGCGGGCAGCTCGAGGTTGGCCAGGAAGGACCGGCCGATCTCCAGCGAACGGGCAGTCAGTTCGAAATGCGCCCCGTCCGCCCGCAGGTAGCCGAGGTCTGCCAGGGTCAGGAGGAACCGCCGGGCGGAAGCCCTGGTGGTGTCGGCGGCCGCGGCCACTTGGGAGACGGTCAGCCGGGGCTTGTTCGGGGTGAAGGCCCGCAGCACGTCGAACGCCTTCTCGACCGATTTCACGAAGTAGGCCGGCTGTTCGTCCATGAGCTCCCTGCACCTCAAGCTGCGCGCTGTTCCTGACCTACCAAGAATACGGGCCGGTATCCGGCAGGGCGCAGGGGACAAACAACGGATTGTGAGTCACTTCACTCTGCGCTATCCTTTTTCTAGTCGCATATCGCACGTCTGTTCGCGATACGCACAAATCCAAAAACCCGGACACCGTCTTTCAGTGCGGAAGGACCCCCTGCAATGACCGATCTCGCCCCCACTGCCACCGCTGCGGCGAAGCAGTACCAGTTGAAGCGCGCCAAGAAGGCCGCCCTCGCAGCCTTCCTGGGCGGCGCGCTGGAGTACTACGACTTCTTCATCTACGCCACCGCGGCGTCGCTGGTCTTCTCCAAGATCTTCTTCCCGTCCGGCGACCCCACCATCGCCCTCATCGCTTCGTTTGCCACCTTCGGCGTGGCCTACGTGGCACGGCCCTTCGGCGCCGTCGTCTTCGGCCACCTGGGGGACAAGATCGGCCGCAAGAACACCCTCGTCCTGACCCTCGTGCTGATGGGATCGGCCACTTTCCTGATCGGCGCACTGCCCGACTTCAACTCCGCCGGCTACTGGGCACCGGCACTGCTGGTGGTGCTGCGCCTCATGCAGGGATTGTCCGCCGGCGCGGAAACGGCCGGCGCTTCTGCCCTGTCCACCGAGGAAGCACCCGAAGGGCGCCGCGGCTTCTTTGCCAGCTTCGCGATGAGCGGCATCTCCGCCGGCATCGTCCTTGCCTCCCTCGCCTTCCTTCCCGTGGCCGCCATGAGCGAAGCAGACCGCCTGGCCTGGGGCTGGCGCATCCCGTTCTGGTTGTCCCTCGTGGTGCTGGTGGTCGCCTACCTGGTCCGGCGCTCCCTCGAGGAGCCCGAGGTCTTCGAGGAAAAGCACGACCACGGCGAACTGGTCAAGCTTCCGTTTGCCAAGATGTTCAAGACGCACCCGGCGCAGTTCTTCCAGGTGGCCCTGATGTCCTTCGAGACCGTGACCAACACGTTCATGCAGTCCTTCGGCCTGGCGTACGCCGTGTCCGTGGGCGTCCCGGCGTCGACCATGCTGTGGGTGAGCATCGTGGGCAATGTCATCGCCATGTTCAGCCAGCCGCTGCTGGCCCGGCTCTCGGACCGCTTCGGCCGTCGGCCGGTATTCATCGCCGGCGTCCTGGGGTCCGGACTGATGATCTTCGTCTACTTCTCCGTCATCTCCACCGGAAACATCCCCATGATCTTCCTCGCCAGTACGGTGATCACCGCCGGGACATACTCCATGTCCAATGCGATCTACCCGGCCTGGTTCTCCGAGCTGTTCAACGTCAAGGTCCGCTACTCGGGCATGGCCATCGGGCTGCAGGTCGGCATCCTCTGCGCCGGATTCACCCCACTGCTGGGCACCGCGCTGGTCGGCGCCGACAAGGCCAACTGGGGCCCCGCCGCCTGGATCGTCGCGGCGTCGTCCCTGCTGGCTGTGGCTGGCGCGTACTGGGCCCGCGAAACCCACAAGACCCCGCTGCGGGAACTGGGCAACCCGGTCCGCTAAAGCGCGAACGAGCAGATAGTGCCCTCGAATTGCTACTTTGAGGGCAATATCTGCGAGTTCGGCATCCGCCGTTTCGGGACGTCGGAGGAACTGCACAGGAGGAACTGCATGGAGCTTCGCCAGATCGAGGCTTTCCTTGCCGTGGCCGAGGAACTGCACTTCGGCCGGGCGGCGCACCGCCTCCGCATGGCCCAGTCGCCGCTGAGCCAGACCATCCGGAAGCTAGAGAAGGAGCTCGGCTCAGATCTGTTTGAGCGCAACACCCGCTCGGTGGCCCTGACGACGGCGGGAGTCGCCTTTCTTCCCCATGCCCGCCGGATCATCGACGAACTTGATCTTGCCCGCCGGTCCGCTGTCACCGAACCCGGCACGTTCTACGGCCGGCTCAGCATCGGCTTTTCCGGGGCGCTGAACCACCGGACTCTGCCCCCGCTGACCCGGGCCCTCCGCAACCGCTACCCGTCCCTGGACCTGACCCTCACCGGCGGCCTGCTGACCCAGGACGCCCTGCAGCAGCTCCGGAACGGTTCCCTGGACCTGGCCTTCGTTGGGCTGCCGCTGGATGCGGGCGCGCTAGCCACCCGCTCCATCGCCCTCGAACAGCTGGGCGCCACCGTGCCGGTGGACCATCCGCTGGCCGAACGGCCGGCCATCGCGCTCGCCGAACTGTCCGATGACGGGTTCGTCACCATGCGTGCCGCGCAGGGATCCACGCTCCGCGAGGGCATCGTTGCTGCCTGCGCGGCCGCGGGGTTCCGGCCCAGGGTGGCACAGGAGGTCACTGATCCGTACACCGCACTGTCGCTGGTGGCCGGCGGCGTCGGGGTGAGCATGATGCCCGACTCCGTCGCCAGCATCATGCCCGGCGGGACCGTGTTTATCCCGCTGACCGGCACCGCGCCGCTGCTGGAGTCGGGCCTCGCCTGGAACCCTGCCGGCATCTCCCCCGCCCTGGCGCTGGCCCTGGCCGTCGCCGAGGAGGTCCTCCCGACGCCGGCAGGCTGAGGCACGGTCCTCACCCCGCGGGCAACGCGGCCGGCTGAGGCACCCAACCCGGCCTCCCGCCGTCGTGCATTATGTGTTTTCCGCACATGCTCATTGACCAAATAAGTGTTGGACGCGGCACAATCTCGGTGGCCACGATGGAGGGGAACATCCACCCGCTCAACGATGAGGACACACCCATGGGAACATTCGCTGTCACCTACGCCTACTCTGCCGCCTCCACCGCGGGACGGGACGAACACCGCCCGCGCCACGTGGATTTCCTGCAGAAGCAGTTCGACGACGGCCGGCTGGTGAAGAGCGGTCCGTTCGGGCCCGAGGAGGACCCGGGCGCGCTGCTGATCATCGAGGCGGACTCGAAAGCTGGCGTCGAAGCGCTGATGGACCAGGACCCTTTCTACCGCAACGGCCTGGTGGAGAAGCGCAGCATCCGGCAGTGGAACGTGGTCTTCGGTGCCAACACCGGCGCCGATACCGCGCGGAACTAGGAGCGCGTCATGCTGATCGCCCGCACCGTCGCCAAGGAGACCATCCGGTACGAGAACGTACCGGAGCCGGCAATCGAGCCGGGTCACGCCCTGGTCCGCGTCCACAACGTCACCCTCTGCGGCACCGACCTGCACATCTGGGAGGACGACTACCCGGCTGGGCTGCCCGTCATCCAGGGCCATGAATTCGCTGGCATCGTCGAGGCCATCGAAGACAACGACGCCGGCATCCGCGCCGGTGACCGCGTTGCCGTCAGCCCGATGGTCTACTGCGGGCAGTGCCGGCCGTGCCGCCTTGGCCGGTTCAACGTCTGCGAGAACATCGGCTGCATCGGCTGCTATTCGGACGGCGCCCTCGTGGAACTGCTCAGCGTGCCGGTGGAGAAACTGTGCCCCGTGCCGGACGGCCTGGAACTCGATCTCGCGGCCATGGCCGAACCCGCCTCCATCGCCATGCAGGCGGTTAACCGGGGGCGGCCGTCGTCCGGGGAAACGGCCCTGGTGCTGGGCAGCGGACCGATCGGATTGCTTGCCACGCTGTACCTGACGGACCTGGGCGTCGCCGTGGTCTGCGCCGACACGGAGCCGGACCGGCTGGAGCTGGCCGCTGCGTTTGGCGCTGTGGACACACTGCTGGTGAATCCCCGTGCCGACTTTCCCGCTGCCGACCAGGCCGCCCGGCTGGATGCGCTCACGGACTCGTCTGGCCCGGAGCTGGTCATCGAGGCCACAGGTATTCCGTCCTCATTGGAGAACGCCATCCGCCTCGTGGCCAGTGCGGGACGGATCGTGCAGGTGGGGATTTCGGCGCGGACCGCGTCTGTTCCGATTAACACCATACCTTTCAAGGAGATCGACCTGCTGGGCAGCCGGAACAGCCTGAACCTCATCCCGGCAGGACTGGAGCTGCTGGCCCGGCACCGGGACCAGGCCCGCGCGCTGATGACGCACCGCTTCCGCTTCGAGGACCTGCAGCAGGCCTTCGAATTGATGCGCAGCCGCACCGAGCCGGTAGGCAAGATCGTGGTGGACATGCCGGTCGCGCAGGCTACCCACGGGGCGGGGACCACTGCCCTCACGGGGGCTCAGGCGTGAGCGGGAGCAGAGGCTTGAACGGTGCGGCCCCTTTGCTCACCCCCGCCGGGAACATCTTGGGCACCTACGACGTGGTGGTCGCGGGCAGCGGCGCGGCGGGCCTGGTCGCCGCGATCCGGGCGGCCGACGCCGGCCTGAGGGTGTTGGTGGCCGAGAAGGCGCAGTTGCTGGGCGGCACCACAGCGGCCGGAGGCGGCGTGATGTGGGCACCGAACAACCACCTCGCTCTCCAGGCCGGATACCGGGACAGCCATGAGGACGGGGTCGCGTACCTCACCGAGGCCGCCGGGCACGGGCTGACCCGCGAGGAAGTGGAGTGGTACGTCCGGACAGCACCGCGCGCCGTCGCCTATCTCGACGGCGAAACCCGGCTTTCCCTGAAACCGATCGCCCGCCCGGATTACCACATGGAATGGCGCGGTGCGGCAGACGGCGGACGCGGCCTGGACAACGGCGCCTTCGACCCGTCGGGGTACCCGGGCCTCGCGGAGGCGATCCGGCCGTCGTCGTATTTTCCGCTGCTGACCATGACCGAGCGCGACCAGTTGAACGGCCGGGCAGCTGATCCGGAGCTGCTGGCCCGGCGTGCCGCCACGGGCGTGCGGACCATGGGCGGCGCGCTAGTGGGGTCGCTGCTGGCGAGCGCACTGGACCGCGGCGTGGTGGTTACGGTGTCCGCCCCGGTCGAGGACCTGACCCGCGATGAGGACAGGTGGACCGTCAACCTCGGCGGCGCCGCAGCGGGCAAGACCACCTCAGCGGCCGCCGTCGTGCTCGCTTCCGGCGGCTTCGAATGGAACCCGCGGCTCCGCCAGGCGTTCCTGCCGTTTCCGGTGACGCCCATCAGCGCGCCGTCCAACGAGGGCGACGGCCTGGAGCTGGGGCTGAAGGCCGGCGCCGCCGTGGCGGACATGACCGCAATCTGGGGCGTGCCGGTGATTTCCGAGTCCGCCCACGAGTACGACGGCGTGCGGTCCGGCCGGATGGGGAACGTGGAAATGACCCTCCCGGGCTCCATCACCGTGAATGCCGCCGGAAATCGGTTCGTGAATGAGGCGCTGAACTACCACGACGCCAGCCGCGTCTTCGCCTCCGTTGACCCATTCACCGGCCGACAGCAGAACAACCCGGCATGGCTAGTGTTCGACGCGGCCTACCTGGCGAAGTATCCTGTGGCCGGCTCGGCCGCGGGCTCTCCGGCTGACTGGATGACGGAAGCGGAGTCGCTGGAGGAACTGGCGTGCAAGGTCGGGATGGATCCTTCCGGCCTGGCTGCCACGGTGGCCCGGTTCAATACCGACGCCTCGAAGGGAGTGGACACGGAGTTCCACCGCGGCGCCACACCGCAGGACCGCTTCTTGGGCGACGCCGCCAACACGCCCAACCCGTGCCTGGCCCCGTTGATGACGGCCCCGTTCTACGCCGTCCGGATTTCCGCCGGAGTGCTGGGAACCTCCGGCGGCCTGGACACCGACTTCAACGGCCGCGTCCTCGACCGGCGCCGGCAGCCGATCCCCGGACTCTATGCGGCAGGCAACGTCTCCGCGGGCGTGTTCCGCAACAACTACCCCGGCGGCGGAGCCACCCTGGGCTCGGCCATCACCCGTGCCTTCGCAGTAGGAGAGCACCTCGCCGCCACGCTCTGACCGCGCCCACCTGCAAGGAGTTTTTGTGCACGTATCGCGACTTCCGGGGCGTTAGCGCCCATTATCTGGACAAAAACTCCGAACGCGCTGGCTCATTTGGCGAGCTGGGCCGCTCCGAAGGAAACACTGAACTGGACGCACCACAGATCCACCGACTGGAACCTCGCCAGGTCAAGCTCGTCGGGGAGCGCGTACACCTGGTTGCCCTTGTTTCCCTTGATCACGCCCAAGTCGAAGTATTCGGCGGAGCCGGCCGTGAACCAGCCCGCTGTTCCCTCGACCACATCCGCGGCGCTGAGCCAGACGTGCACATCAGGACCGTTGGAGGTGTCGAGATTCTCCAACGTCAGAACGCGCTTCCCGCCGGGCTGCTGGATAATCCGGACGGTTCCTGTGGTGGCGTGTTCGTGGCTGATGAGCGAGCCTACGGCAAGTTGAACCGGACCCGCAGGCGCCGTGGTTGAAGTTCCGGAGGACGGCTTCGCGGTGGCGGAAGGGGCAGCCGATGACGCTGCAACTGTGGGCAACTGCTCATCCACCCGGACATCGACAAACAGAAGCCACGGCTTGAACAGGGCCAGACCTAATGCCAGCACTACGGCACCCACAGCGGCGCCGATCAACCAACGGCGCTTGCGAGTGCGGGCCTCCATGCTGCAAATCTACACCCGACATCAGAGGCGAGTTTTTGTACACCTGTCGCGACTTAAAGGCCGGCGTTTAGAGGCGAATATCTGGACAAAAGCTCGGAACCGAACGTGGGTTAGCCGACTTGGGGCATCGGCTCCCCCGCCGACATCCCCGCCGAGGTCGGGGCGGTAACCGCCGCGGGACGCTTTGCCGGGTGGGACTGCAGCCAAGTCGGGATCCGCTCGACCGGCAGCGGCTTGCTCCAGAGGTAACCCTGCGCGAGGCGCACCCCCAGCCGGCGGAGTTCGGCCAGCTGAACGGCGGTCTCCACGCCCTCGGCTACCACGTCAAGCCGCAGGCTCTCCGCCATGCCGAGCACCAGTTCGATGATCGTGGCCCCGTGCGGATCGGTGCCCAGCTCCTCGACGAAGGTGCGGTCAATCTTGAGGGTGCGGGCCGAGAGCCACTTGAGGTAGCTCAGCGACGAGTAGCCCGTGCCGAAGTCATCGATGGACAGGCCCACCCCAAGACGGGCCAGCCGCTGCAGGGTTTCCTTGGGCAGGTCCGGCTGGTCCATGAGGACGGTCTCGGTGATCTCCAGATGGACGGCGGCCGGGTCGATGCCGGTGTCGCGGATGGCCGCCTCCACGATATCGGGAAAGTCGCAGGCCACGAGCTGGCGGCCGGAGATGTTAACTGCCGCCGTGAAGTCCTCCGCCCCCGGAACCTGCGTGCGCCACTGCTGCACCTGGCGCAGCGCCTCGCGGAGCACCCAGGCCCCGATTGGCAGGATCAGGCCCGTCTCCTCGGCAATGGGGATGAAGGCATCCGGCATGATCGGGCCGTGCTCATGGTGGTGCCAGCGCAGCAATGCCTCAAACCCAACAGCCTCCTCGGTGGAAACGTCGATGATCGGCTGGTAGTTCAGTGAGAGCTCATTGCGTTCCAGCGCCAGCCGAAGGTCGGATTCGAGGTCCAGGCGCCCGGTGGCCCGTCCGGTCATCCGCACGTCGTAGATCGCCGACGAATCACCGCCCGCCGACTTGGCCCGGTACATGGCCGCATCGGCCCCCTGCAGCATCGATTCTGCGGTGTCCTCTTCGTCCGCCAATGCAATGCCCACGCTGACATTAAGGTAAATCTGCCGGCCATCCACATCGAACGGCTGCCGGGTCGCATCCCGGATCCTTTCGGCCACGGCCTGGGCACCGCTCATCTGCAGATTTTCGCAAATCACCACGAATTCGTCGCCGCCAAACCGGCCCACCGTATCGCTGCTCCGGACGGCAGTCTTCAGCCTCTTCCCCAGCTGCACCAAAATCGTGTCGCCGGCGCCGTGGCCAATGCCGTCATTGATCAGCTTGAACCGGTCGACGTCGACGAACATCACCACCGGGCGGGCGGTTCGGTCGAGGAATCCCTGCAGGACCTCCGTGACCATGTACCTGTTCGGCAGGCCGGTCAGGGCGTCATGGCGCGCCTGCCACTCCAGGATCTGTTCCGCGTTCTTACGGTCCGTGATGTCCAGGACGGTGTCGAGGAACCGGATCGGTTTGCCGTCGGCGCTCTTCATGCTCCTGATGCGTGAGTGAAGCCACCGCTGCTCGCCGTTGGGCCGGATGATCCGGTACTCGAAATCGGCGAAGCCAAGTCCGTGGTCCAGGCGTGCCCACACTTCCCGGACGCGGTCGCGGTCCTCGGGGTGCGTCCGGGCCAGGATGGTTTCCCTGTCCTTCGGGCCATCTGCGGACATTCCCAGGATCCGGTCGAACTCCTCCGAATGCCACGTCTCGCCGGTAGCCACCGTGTGTTCGACGCTTCCAACGTGGGCCATCTCCTGGGCAGCCAGCAGCCGCTCGCGTTCGGCTTCGGCCGCGGCTTTCAGGCGCTGGATCTCCGTGATGTCCCTGGCAATGGCGGACGCCCCCACCCGGATGCCGTCCTGATCATAGACGGGGGACACAGTCAGTTCGACGTCGATCACCGACCCGTCTTTGCAGCGCCAGCGGGCCTCCACCCCGGTAACAAACGCCCCGTCCCCCGAACGGGAGGTGACTTCCGTGCCGAAGTGCGCGCCGTCGTCGGCCGTCACCAGCCCATGAGTTTGCCCGACAGCCTCCCAGGAGCTCCAGCCGAGCATCCTCGACGCCCCCGCATTCCAGCTGGTGATCTTGCCGGTAAGGTCAGCGCCGATGATGGCATCGCCGGACGATTCGACCATGGCCGAGAGCCTGCGCAGGATTGCCTCGGTGTGCTTACGGTCCGTGATGTCCTTCGAAATCGCCACGACCGCAACGGGCACGGTATGTCGCCCCCTGATCCGGCTGACTGTCGCGTGGACCGGAAACTCCCTGCCTGTGCTGTGGCGCACCCACAGTTCGCCCGCCCAGTCCCCGCCGCGGGCCACCCTGTGCGCGATTTCCAAGTCCGTGGCAGCCTGGCCCCGCTCCTTGGCACCGTCCACGATGCCAAGGTCTGTGATCTTCAGCCCCAGCGCTTTGTCCGGGCCCAAACCGTACAACCGCTCCGACGCGCGGTTCCAGTACGTTATGCGCCAGTCGCCGTCCATGCCGATCACGGACTGGCCGATTTCGTCCAGTAGCAGCGACTGCATCACCAGGTCGTCGCGATGTTCCCCAGCCATAAACCCCTCCCACAGGTCCTCCCCCAATGGCAGCGCGCTAGGACACGCTAAGAGGCGGGCCCGTTTGCTTAGGAACCGTGCTGGAAGTAAATCAGTAGGCTGTGTTTCCCGCAAGGGTGTCGGCTACGTGGCGGCCTCCGCCTCCGCAAGCCGGATCATGCGAAGCTCATCCCGCACCGCACGGGACGGCCAATGGTCTCCGGTCAAATCCCTAAGCCGGCCAGGCCCGGCCCCCGGGAAAAGCTTGTCCATGAGCCCTGCCGCGTGCAGCAGTCCAATCAGCGCAACAGTTCTGGCGTCCGACGCCGATCCGCTGAGTACGCTTTCGATCCTCGCCAGAAGTGCGGCCTCCGGAGCGTGGTCCTTCTCCGGGTAGCGGGTGGTCCTGAAGACACCAAGATGCTTTTCGCCCACATGGCTCACGACGCCGAGAGCCGCCATCCCCTCATAGACACGGTGCAGCTCGGCGCGGCTTTCCAGCATGGCGATCCACCGCCGCGGACTGTGCGGCCGCGACTTGTCGTGGATCAGCTCCCACTGGTGCTGAAATTCAGATTGCGGCGCGGCGCCGGTGGCCCTCACGTATTTCCCCTGCAGCTGGATCGCCCCCAGCAGGTCCAGCTCAGCCAGGATCGCGCCGGCCAGGCCTGCTTTGAGCACGCTCTGCGGCACTTCCGGCTCGCCGTCCTTGTCATTTGTAGCCAGAAGAAGGAACGCCTGCGGAAGGTTCAGCTCCCCGGCGCCCGGATTTTCGGTGGTCATACCTTCATGGTGGCGCGGTCCCGCCGCGGCTGCAATGGACGATCGGGACCGGGATTTCAGGCCTGAAACCCAAAGACACTTCCCGCAAAGAAAATTGCAGAGTACATTTAATGCAATCCGGCTTGCAGAGTGATCTGCGTTACATGCCGTGCAGCAGATCCCGTTCAGGGAAAGAGGTTTGACTTGAACCCCGATACCGCCCGGCTGGAAGCCAGCACAGCAACCGGCGCCGTCCCCGCATCCCACGCGTGGCTCGGCGACGCGCTTCCGGACGTACCGCTGTCCAAGGCACAGAGCCGGGTGGTCGATGTGATTGCGCGTAACCCGCAGCTTTCCTCGTATGCGGACATAGCGGAGATCGCCCAGCGGGCCGACGTCAACAATTCGACAGTGGTCCGCGCGGCCCAGCACCTCGGCTACCGGGGCTGGCCGGACCTCCAGCGGGAACTGCGCTCCCGCTATCTGGTGACGATCTCCACCGAGGACACCCTGACCGAGCACGGGGAACACCGCAGTCCCCTGCACGATGCGCTCACTCACGACATCGAGAACCTGCGGCTGACCCTGGACTCCAACACGGGCGACGACGCCGAGGCAGCCATCGCCACGATGGCAGCGGCCAAATCGATCATCGTCCTGGGACTTGGTTCGTTCGCCGGCCCCGCCAGCGTGATGGCGCACCTGGGCTCGACCATGGGGTATCCGATCACCCTCGAAAACCGCGGCGCGGTCCACCTCGCCTCCAGTGCCAACGCCCTTGGACCGGGCGACGTCCTGGTGGTCATCAACATGTGGCGATCCATGCGGCAGATCATCGTCACCGCCGAAGCCGCGAAACAGGCGGGCGCCAAGGTCATCGCCATCAGCGACATGCGCCGCGGACGCCTGGCCGCCGTCGCGGACCACCTCCTGGTGGTGGCCTCGGAGGGGATCTCCTTCTTCCAGTCCGTCACCGCCGCAAACTCACTGGTCTACGGCCTGCTCGCAGGCATGGAGGCCGCGCACCCCGAGCGCAGCCGTGCAGCCATCCGCCGCACGCAGCAGCTGTGGAAAGACCTCGACATCTACCTCGACTGACCTGCAGAGCCCCCACCCTGCACCCCACGCGTATTACAAGGAGCAACTTCATGAACACCAGCACCGAACGCCGCATCGCCGTTATCGGCCTCGGATCCATGGGCGGGGCGATGGCGGCCACGCTCCACAAGGCCGGCTGGGAGGTCACCGGCTTCGACCCCTCCGAGGCAGCGCGGACCGCCGCGTCCGACGCCGGCATCGCCACCACCGCCAGCGTGGACGATCTCGCCGGCACCCCCTATGCGGTGCTCTCGCTGCCCGCGGGCAGCGTCGTGGAGTCCACCGTTCCCCAGCTCCTGGCATCACCGGGAACCGTCGCCATCATCGACACCACCACGTCCGACCCGGCAACGAGCAAGCAGATGGCCGACCTCGCCGAGGCCCAGGGCGCAGCGTTCGTCGATGCCCCGGTCTCCGGCGGCCGCGACGGTGCAGCAACCGGAACGCTGAGCGCCTTCGTCGGGGCAACCGATGCCGCCCTTGCCGCCGCCGAACCTGTCCTGCTGGCGCTCACCGGCGGCAAGTACAACCACATCGGCGGCCCCGGCAGCGGCAACGTCGTCAAGCTCCTCAACAACGTCCTGGCCGCTGCCAACCTGGTCTCGGTGGGCGAAGCCCTGGGAGTCGCCAAGGCCTACGGCATCGATCCGGCCAAGGCGGCGGCAAGCATCAGCGAAGCCTCCGGCGGCAGCAAGGTCTCCGCGAACATGTACCCCAACTGGGTGCTCTCCGGAACCCACGACTCCGGTTTTTCGCTCGGGCTCATGGCACGCGACGCCGCCCTCGCCGTCGACGTCGCTGCCCAGATCGGCGAAAGCCCGGCGCTGCTGGCCACCGTCGCCGGCCAATGGCAGGAAGCACTGGCGGCCCTCGGGCCACGCGCCGACTTCACCGAGATCGCGCGGACCGTGGCGCCCGCCATCACCCCCGCCGGCGCGCCCGGCACCACAAACGACTCCGCAAACGACACCACCGCCGTCGCCTGACGGCTCCCCCACACGGACAAACCTGAGCAAAACGACCCCCAACAAAGAGGACCACCACATTGGGCACCACCACAGCACCCACCTCCTCGTCAGCGGCCACCGCCCGCGCCGTCCTGGACGCAGCATTCCCCGCAGGCCTCGGGGCATTCCTTGACGGCAGGACAGTCCCCGGCAGCGGGGAGAACAACACCCTCACCGCAGCCGCCACCGGGGAACCGTTCGCCACCTACGCCGACCCCGGCACCGAGGGCGCCGACGCCATCCTGGAAAGCTCGGTCGCCGGGGCAAAAACCTGGGGCGAGATGAACGGGTTCGAACGGGCCGCGATCCTGCGCAACGTCAGCCGCGCCGTCGAAGCGCACGCGGAGGAACTGGCCATCCTCGAATCGGCCACCACAGGAAAGCCCATCCGCGATGCCCGGGTTGAAGCCGCCAAGGTCGCCGAGATGTTCGGCTACTACGCCGGCTGGGCGGACAAACTGACCGGCCAGACCATCCCCGTTCCCGGCCCCTGGCACACCTACACCGAACGCGTCCCCTGGGGCGTCGTCGTCGCCATCACGCCGTGGAACGCGCCGCTATTCACCGCCGGCTGGAACTCTGCAGCCCCGCTGGCCGCGGGCAACGCCGTGATCATCAAGCCCAGCGAATTCACGCCGGCCTCCACCATCCGCCTCGCCCAGCTGGCGCACGAGGCCGGGCTGCCGGCCGGCGTGTTCAACGTGGCCGCGGGCCTGGGCCAGACCGTGGGCGCGGCCCTCACCAGCGACCGGCGCGTCGGCAAGGTCAGCTTCATCGGCTCGGTCCCCACCGGCCGCCGGGTGGCCGTCGCCGCCGCGCAGGCCGGCATTCCCGCGCTGCTGGAACTCGGCGGCAAGAGCGCCAACATCGTCTTCGCGGACGCGGATCTGGAGCGGGCCGCCGACGGCGCCATCGCAGCGATCTTCTCCGGCGCCGGGCAGTCATGCGTGGCCGGGTCGCGGCTCCTGGTGGAGCGCAGCGTGCACGCCCAGTTCGTGGAACTGGTCGCCGCCCGCGCCGCCCGGCTGCGCGTCGGCGACCCGCTGAGCGCGGACACCGAGGTGGGCCCCATCATCACGGCCCAGCAGTTCGCCACCGTCACCTCGCTGATCGAGGCTGGAATGAACGACGGCGGACGCCGGGTCACGGGCGGAACGCTTCCCGACGCCCTGGCCGGGTCACCCCTGGCCGGTGGCCACTGGGTGATGCCCACCCTGCTCGACGGCGTGACGCCGCAGAACAGGCTGGAAACCACGGAGGTCTTCGGGCCCGTCGTCGGGGCCGATGCCTTCGACACGGAGGCCGAGGCGATTGCCCGGGCCAACAACACGAACTTCGGCCTGGCCGGCGCGGTGTGGACCTCGGACGTTTCCCGCGCCCACCACGTGGCGCGCCAGGTGAAGGCCGGCACGTTCTGGATCAACTCCTACAAGACCATCCACGTCGCTGTTCCGTTCGGCGGCTTCGGGGACTCCGGCCACGGCCGTTCCTCCGGCCCGGGCGTCCTGGACGAGTACACACAGACCAAGGCCATGTGGGTGCCCACCCGCGCAGCGGGCGCCCCCTTCCCGTCCCTCTCCTACTAGGGCAGGCGTGTTCATGGAACTGAAAGAACCAACACCGGCCCTGCCAAACCTCCGCACGGCACTTGCCGACGGAGTCAGCAGGTGGAAACCGCGCGTGCAGGAAATGGCGCACCAGGTCCATGCATTCAAAGAGGTGTCCTTCGAGGAGGTCCGCTCGGCCGAGGCGGTTGCAGACCTGCTGGCCGAGGGCGGCTTCGAGGTGGAACGCGGCACGGGCGGCCTTCCCACGGCCTTCACCGCCACCGCCGGCAGCGGCGACCTGACGGTCGCGCTGTGCGTGGAATACGACGCACTCCCGGACATCGGACACGCGTGCGGGCACAACCTGATCGCCGGTACCTCCGTGGGTGCCGCCCTGGCTCTGCAGCCCTTCGCGGATGAATTGGGCATCACCCTGAAGGCCATCGGGACGCCGGCGGAGGAACACGGCGGCGGCAAGGCGCTGCTGCTCGAACGCGGCGCGTTTGACGGCGTCAGCCTCGCCCTCATGGTCCATCCGGTCCAGGACGGGGTGACCTGCAACCCCGCCGGCACCAGTGCCCAGGCCGTGGGCCGGTACCGGGCGACGTTCACCGGACAGGCAGCCCACGCGGCGGCAGCCCCGCACCAGGGTGTGAACGCCGCGGACGCCGCCGTGCTGAGCCAGGTCGCCGTCGGGCTGCTGCGCCAGCAGATCCCCGGCGACCACCGCATCGCAATGTATGTCGCAGAGGCCGGTCACGTCACCAACATCATTCCGGAACGGGCGGTGGTGGAGTTCGAATGCCGGGCCTTCACCCTGAAGGAATACGAGGCACTGCTGGAGCGGGTCCGCCGCTGCTTCGAAGGGGCCGCTCTGGCCACCGGCACCACGCTGGCCATCGAGGACACGGAACCCCTCTACGAACCGCTGATCCAGGACGACGCCCTGGCGGCCCACTGGACCGAGGCCATGGTTGTGTTCGGCAAGGACACCTCCCCCTCGGCCGGCATCAGCGGCGGCTCCACGGACATGGGCAACATTTCCCAGGTCATCCCCAGCCTGCATCCGTGGCTCAGCATTCCCGGTGCGGACGTACCCATCCACTCGCACAGCTTCGCAGCACTCGCAGACTCCCCCGCGGCCTACGCCGTGATGCACGAGGCCGCCACCGCGCTGGCCTGGACGGTCGCCGCCGCGGCCACCACCCCCACCGAACGGGCACGCCTGATCAAAGCGGCTTACCGCCGTCAGACGGTCACACAGGAAGGCACATCATGAGCACCAGCACAACACCCGCGCGGACAGACAGGGCTGGTACCCGGCTGACGCTCCCCATCGCCGCACTGGCCTTTGTCATTGCCCTGGCGGTCCAGCTGATCGGCCAGGCCAAGATCGACGTCGGCATCGGCGCCATCGTCATCTTCCCGATGGTCTGGGGGCTCATCCTCGGGCTGCTGGTCTCGGTCCAGAAGTTCAAGCCGCTGGGCCTGGACCTGCAGCGGGTCGCCGCCGCGCTGGTCGGCGTTGCCGTGCTGCTCCTCGTGGCCAGGCTCGCGTTCAACATCGGGCCCAGCCTTCCCACCCTGCTCAAGGCCGGGCCGGCGCTGCTGCTGCAGGAGGTGGGCCACCTGCTGGGCACCATTGCACTGGCGCTCCCGCTGGCCGTGCTGCTCCGGATGGGCAAGGCGACGGTCGGGGCCACGTTCTCCCTTGACCGGGAACCGTCCTTCGCCATGGTCTCCGAAAAGTACGGCCCCGACTCCGACCAGTACCGCGGCGTCCTGGCCATGTACGTCTTCGGAACCCTGTTCGGCGCCGTGTACATCACGCTGCTGACCTCCCTCATATCCAATTGGAAGATCTTCGACCCCCTGGCGCTGGCCATGGGCGCAGGCGTGGGGTCCGGGTCCATGATGGCAGCGTCCTCCGCCAGCATCATCGCCGCCTACCCCGGCGACCAGGAGGCCATCCTGGGCATGGCGGCCATCTCCAACCTGATCACCACCATCCTTGGTGTCTACGTCGGCATCTACCTCGCCCTTCCGCTGGCGGACCGTTTCTACCGGTTCCTCACCCGCAGGCAGACCAGGGAAGAGGCCGCGGTCACCGCCGGCGCCGCGCCGCAGCGTGCGGACAGCCAGCGGGGCGCTGCCACCACGCAGCGCGTTGCTGATACGGAGCTCGGCGGCACAGACGCCGCACGGGAAGCAGCCCAGGCCGAGGAAAACCGGCGGTTCCGCGAGCGTGTGGCGGAATCGTCGGCGGCCATGCACCTGCCGCTGTGGCTCTCCCTCTCGGTCCTCACCGTCCTCGGCATCGGCACCGCTTCGGTGGCGGCCAAGGGATTCAGCCTGACCGTCGTCGCCGGGTACGCAATCATGCTCGCCCTGGTTCTGGTCAGCATTGCCCTGGCCAAGCTCACCAAGAAGATCTCGGCGATCGTCTACATCACCACCATCGGCGCCTACATCTCCAGCCCGTGGTTCTTCGGCGCCGCTGCACTCGCCGGGCCCATCAAGTCGGTGGACTTCCTGTCCATCGCCACGGTCATGCTGACCCTCGCCGGCCTGTCGCTGGGCAAGGACATTCCGCTGCTGAAAAACATCGGCTGGAAGATCATCCCGGTGGGCCTGGTGGCCGTCACCGCATCGTTCCTGCTGTCCACCGTCATCGCGGAGTTCGCCCTCGGGCTGTGGCACTAACGCCCTGACGCACAAAGGGAAGCGGACGACGGCGGGCCCTCCCGCCGTCGTCCGCTTCCTTTGTTTTTGGCTCTTGTCAGCGCAACCGATACGTGAGTATGGTGCGGCCAGCCGGACTTTTCGGCCGCGCCGGAGGTTTAGCAGTGCCGGAAGTTTGGCCGTACAGCGCGGCGCCCCAAACGGCGCCGCCGTCAGGGGCTATGACGCGCACAATCATGGCCCCGTAATTCCAGGCGCCCGCTCACCGCGGTGGCACGGCCACGGGCGACGCAGGACGCCACGCTTCCGTTCAAGGGAGAGAACCTGATGTTAGGCACCACAAGCCGCCTCGCCGCCGTCGCTCTCGCCGCCGGCCTCATGGGCATCGCCGCCCCTGCCCACGCCGCCCCCGCGACGCTCGTCAGTGCGGGACCCGGAATCCTCGTCGCCGACGGCGCCGCCGTCGATATTCCGGTGACCTTTGTCTGCGACACCGATCCCACCCTGCTCATCGCGGTGCCCGTCATCCAGCTCACCCAGAGAGTCAGCGACGGGCGCCTGGCCGGCGGCATCGGCAACGAGCAGCTCAGCTGCACCAGGCAGTCCCAGACCGTCAAAATCCGGGTGGTTCCCAACGCGATGGCATTCAACGAAGGCACGGCCGCGGCCACCATTGTTCTGCAGAGCTGCAATGCGCAGTTCCAGTGCTCCGCGGAGATCATCAACACCGAGGTGAAACTCGCCAAGGGCACGGCCTCAGGGATCCTGCCCCAGAGGTAGGGCTAGGAAAGTTCCAGCTCGCGGACGATGACGTCCACCAGCAACCCCGGATCGCCGAGGATATTCACGGGGACATGCGCCTCATCGGTCCCCAGCGGCTCCAGCGTGGCAAGCTGCGAAGCCAGGAGGCTGCTGGGCATGTATTCGTGCGCCCGGCCGCTGATCCGGCCCGAAATGGTGGCGGCCTCGCCGGCAAGGTGGATGAATACCAGGTCAGGTGCGTAGCTGCGCAGCAGGTCCCGGTAGCTCCGCTTGAGCGCCGAGCAGGCGATGATGCGGGTGCCCCCTCCGTCGGAGGGCGTTGCCAGGGCGGCACCGATCTCCGCGAGCCACGGCGCCCTGTCCTCGTCGTTCAGCGGCGTGCCGCTTGCCATCTTGGCCTTGTTGGCCGGCGGATGAAAGTCATCCCCGTCGAAGAAGGGCAGGCCCAGGCGCTCGCCCAGCAGCGCGCCCACCGTCGACTTTCCGCAGCCGGAGACGCCCATGACAACCAGGGGCGGCAGGTTCGTGATCATTGTTGTTCTTTCCTTATCTGGCCCGAGTCGTGCTTGGTTTAGCCGGCGAAGTTGAGGAGGACTTTGCCGGATTGGGCGGAGTTGCGGGCGATGTCGAAGGCTTCGAGGGCGTCGGTGACGGGGTAGTCGTGGGTGATGACCGGGTCGATGGTGAGGGTGCCGTCGGCGAGGGCGGTGATGACCTCGTCGATTTCGTCGTTGAACCGGAACGAGCCGCGCAGGTCCAGTTCCCGGGTGATGGCCAGGGAGATCAGGACCGGCTGCGCGCCGGTGGGCAGCAGCCCGACCATGACCACGGTCCCGCCCCGGGCCGCGCCCTGGATCGCGGAGGCCAGGCCGTGGTGGTTCCCGGAGGATTCAATCACGACGTCGGCCTGCACCCTGGCGATCGCCTCACCATCGGCAGCGTTCAGGACCTCGTCCGCGCCCACCGCGGTCGCGATCTCCAACGGTTTGGCGTGCATGTCCACCGCGACGATCCGGGCCGCTCCGGCACGTTTGAGGACCGCGACCACGAGCGCCCCGATCGGGCCGGACCCGATCACCAGCGCGGTCTTGCCGGCCACGTCCCCGGCCCGGGCCACCGCGTGCCACGCCACGGACGCCGGCTCAATCAGGGCGGCGGTGCGCAGGTCCAGGGTTTCGGGCAGGGCCCGGAGCATCCTCACCGGCAGGTTCACGTACCGGCTGAACGCCCCGTCCGTGTGCGGGAACCGCGCCGCGGACCCCAGATACGTGCACCCCGGGGACAGGTTCGGCCGGTCCGCCGGGTACCGTGGGGCGTCCGGGCCCGCGCCGGGTCCCGGGGTGGCCGGGTGCACCGCCACCGGGGTGCCCGCTCGCGGGCCGGAACCGTCCGCCGCGGCCCTGACCACCCGGCCGCTGATCTCATGGCCCAGCACCAAGGGCGCCTTCAGGATCGACTCGCCCGCCGCGCCGTGCAGCCAGTAATGCAGGTCCGACCCGCAAATCCCCCCGTACAGCACCTCCACGACGGCCTCGTCCGGGGCCGGGGCCTGCAGCGGGACATCATCGATCCGCAGGTCCCCCTTCGCGTGCGCGACCACCGCCGGACCCGACACCGGCAGTTCCGTTTCTGCCGCTGCTGCTGTTGCTGAAGTTGTTGTGTGTGTCATCAGACCACCACCGTCATTCCGCCGTCGATAAAGATCGTCTGCCCGTTCACAAAATCAGACGCCGACGAGGCCAGCCACACCGCCGGGCCCGCCAGGTCCTGCACCGTGCCCCACCGCGCGGCCGGGGTCCGGCCCAGGATCCAGGAATTGAACTGCTCATCATCCACCAGGTTCTGCGTCATCTCGGTATGGATATACCCCGGCGCGATCCCGTTGATCTGCAACCCCGCAGCAGCCCATTCCGCGGTCATCGCCCGCGTCAGGTTCCGCAACCCGCCCTTCGCCGCCACATACGGGGCGATCGTGGGCCGGGCCAGGTCCGTCTGCACCGAACAGATATTGATGATCTTCCCGTGACCCCTCGGAATCATGTGCCGGGCCGCTTCCCTCCCGACCAGGAAGGCGCTGGTCAGGTCCGTGGAGATCACCCGCTCCCAGTCCTTCACGTCCAGCTCCAGCATCGGCACCCGGTGCTGGATCCCGGCGTTGTTCACCAGGATCTCCAACGGGCCCACCTGCTCCTCAACCCACGCCACACCGGCCGCGGCAGCAGCGCCGTCCGTGACATCAAACGCCACACTGTGCACCCGGCCCGGCGCGTACCCAGCAGCCATCACCGCCTCCGCAGCCTTCAACCGCTCAGCATTGACACCGTTCAACACCACCGTCGCACCCGCATCAGCCAACGCCCGCGCCAACGCATTACCAATCCCCCGGCTCGAACCAGTCACCAGGGCAACCCGCCCGGTCAAATCAAAAAGTGAAGTCATGAAGAGCTGTTCCTTAGAAGGGGCCGCGCTGCACGAGATTGGCCGGGGTTTGTCCCGCGGCCAGCGCTTCGAGCTGCTGCCGCAGGAGCTTCAGGATCCGCGGCTGGAAGGCGGACGCGTTGCCGCCCACGTGCGGCGTGATGAGGGCGTTGGGCGTGGACCACAGCGGGTGGTCCTGGGGAAGCGGTTCCGGATCGACGACGTCGAGCGCGCACTGCAGGCGGCCGGAGAGGACTTCCTTGGTCAGGGCTGCCGTGTCCACCACCGGGCCGCGGCCCACGTTCACCACGAGGGCGCCGTCGGGCAGGGCGGAGAGGACTTCCTCGCCAATCAGGTGGTGGGTGTGGTCGTTCAGCGGCAGCACCGAGACCAGGATGTCGTGCGTCGCAGCGAGCGTGGGCAGGTCCGCGGAAGCGTGGACCTCGCCGTGCTCGTCGGTCCGTGCCGTGCTTCCCACCCGGGTGACCGTGACCTCGAAGGGCTCGAGGCGGCGCGCAATTTCATGCCCGATCCCGCCGACGCCAACCAGCAGCACGCGGCGGTCCGCCAGGGACTGGCGCCGCTCCGGCCGCCAGAGGCCGTACTGCTGGTCGCGGACGGCCTGGTCGATGCCGCGCAGTTTGGCGAGGATCAAACCCACCGCCAGTTCCGCCGTCGCCGCCGCATGGACGCCTGAGGCGTTCGCGACGCCGGCCGCCGGACCGGCGGCCTCAATGACGCCGTCGTATCCGGTGGACTGGGTCTGGACGAACTTCAGTTCGTCCACCTGGGCGAGCGATCCCAGGACCGCGCCGGCGTTGATGTACGGGAGGATAACGCCGTCGATCTCTCCCAGCGCCGCGTCCTCGGGTTCCGACTTCATGTCCCAGACGACACCCCGCAGGCCCTCGGGAAGGGGTGCGAGATCGGCGAGCAGTTGGCGGTCGGGGAAGCTGACGGTGCGTACTGGTTGCATCGGAAACCTATCGATTCTGAAGAGCGGGTGATGAATTGGGTGGGCCGCTCTGGCTGGCCACACCCTTGGCAGCTTATGCCTGGCGACGATCGAACGTGAGCCCGCCGGGGACCTGGAAGGTGGGCATGAGTTCCATCATGCCGACGTTCACGTGGCGCGGCGTTTCGATGGCGTAGTCCATGGCGTTGACGATGTCGTCAGTGGTCAGGGATTCGTAGCCCTCGTAGTACGTCTTCCATGCTTCTTCCATGGCCTCGGGCGAGCCGCCCATGTTGCGGCCGAAGATCTCGGTCTCGACGCGGCCGGGGCAGATCTCGGTGACGCGGATGCGCTTGCCGACGGTGTCGTTGCGCAGCTGGCGCGAGATCTGGTGCACGGCTGCCTTGGTGGCGTGGTAGACCGTGTGGCCGTAGAAGTTGTACAGGCCGGCTATGGAGCTGACGTTGATGACGTGGCCGCGGTCGCGTTCCACCATGCCGGGCAGGACCAGGCGGGTGAGCTGGAGCAGGCCGCGGAGGTTGACGTCAATGAGTTCGTCGATGTCGCTCTCCGAGGAGTCCAGGATGTTGCCGGGCCGGGATACTCCGGCGCAGTTCACCAGGACGTCGATTTCGAGATGTCCGACGGCGGCCGTCAGGGCCGCGGTATCGGTCAGGTCAACGACGTGGGGCATGGCGCCGGTCTTGTCGGCGAGGTCGTTCAGGCGTTCCTCGTTGCGGGCCACGGCGTGGACGGTGAGTCCGCGCTTGGCGAGGCGCTCGGCGATCGCGGCACCCATCCCGGTTGAGGCACCGGTAACGAGGGCGGTTGAGTAGTCTGAGAACGGCATGTAAGTCTCCTGTTATTGCAGTGGCGAGTGTTAGGCGTCGCGCAGCGGCAGGTGCGCGCGGTCCTTGATGGTGCTGACGGCGGCGAGCGTGCCCAGCGCGGTGATGACAGCGTAGAAGGCGGGCATGTAGACGTTGCCGGTGGATGAGATCAGCCAGGTCATCAGCAACGGGGCGGTTCCGCCGAAGAGTGCCGAGGAGATGTTGTAGCCCACCCCGTAGGCGGAGTAGCGGACGCGGGTGGGGAACAGTTCCACGAGCAGGATGTGGATGACTGCGGTGTGCCCGGCAAAGATGACGGCCATGATGCAGGCGCCGAGGATTGCCAGGCCCATGTTGCCCGTGGCGATCAGCGCGTAGGACGGGATGCCGAGGACGGCCATGGCGATTGCCGAGCCGGCGATGACCTTCTTCCGGCCCACCCGGTCGGAGAGGGCGCCCATGAACGGGATGGCGATGCAGATGACCACCAGGCTGCACGCGGTGACCAGCAGGGCCTCGCCGATGGTGAAGTTGAGCTGCTTGCCCTTGAGGAACGTCGGCATGTAGGAGAACAGGACGTAGTAGCCGGAGCCGTTCATCAGCGGGATGAACAGGGCCAGGAGCATGGCGCGGCGGTGCACCGGGCTGGCGAGGGCTTCCTTGAGCGGGTTCTTGGACAAGCCGCCTTCTTCCTTCAGCTTCTGGAAGTTGGGGGTATCACTGATGGACTTGCGGATGTACCAGCCGATGACGCCCATGGGGATGGCCACCAGGAACGGGATGCGCCATGCAAACGCGCCGAAGCCGCCGCCGTCGATCGCGGCCTCGGTGAGCCACGGGGACATGGAGAAGGCGACCATGGTGCCGGTGAGCAGCGCTGCGAAGGAGGCGATCTGGGCGTAGGAGGTGATGATGCCGCGCTTGCCTTCGGGGGCGTGCTCGGCGAGGAACGTCATGGCGCCGGCAGCTTCGCCGCCCACGGAGAAGCCCTGCACCAGGCGGAGGAGGACCAGCAGGATGGGGGCTGCAATCCCGATGGCCGCATAGGCGGGCAGCAGCCCGATGCCGGCGGTGGCGACGCTGATCAGCAGGATGACGAAGACCAGGAGCTTTTGGCGGCCGATCTTGTCGCCCAGGATGCCGCAGACGATCGCACCGAGGGGACGGACGAAGAAGGACACTGCGTAACCGGCGAAGACGAACAGCAGGGCGTTGTCCGGGTTGCCGGGTGCCAGGAACACGAGCGCAAGCGTTCCGGCCATGAAGGCGAAAATGCCGTTGTCGTAGAGCTCAACAAAAATTCCGACGCACCCGGCGGTGACGACTTTCCGGGTCTGCCTCGCATCGAGGCGGTCGTGCTGCGGTGCACTGGCACGCGTTGGTGTAGACATTTTCATTCCTAACTTGGACTTAGTTCGAGGGGAGGTCATCGGTGATCCTTAGCTGCCGGCTGCCGGTATAAGTTCCGGCCAGCCGGGCTCTTTGCCGATGCCAAGGAGGGCGAAGATTGTGCTGACGCGGGAACGGAGGTTTTCCAGTTCCCTTATTGCGGCCCGATGCTTTGCTGTGGCTTCGGGGACGGTGGTCCTGCGGAAGGTGATGGTGTGCCCGGGGCGGGCCTGGGCGAGGGTGTCGAGCGAGCGGCTGGTGACCACTGCCAGAACGGGGTACCCGGCGGTGACGCCGCGTCCCCGGTGCAGCACCAGCAGCTCTTCCCTGGAGGGAACCTCGATGGCTCCCACCGGAACGCCGCGCGACAGCATCTCGGCTGACGACTGGCGTTCGGGAAGCGCCCCGCCGAGGCGCAGCCCGATGTGGTTGCTCCGGGCACTGACGGTGTATTCGGTGTTGAACAGCAGCTCTGCTGTCTCGCCGAATTCGTCGACGTCCGGACCGTCCGTGACGTCAATGACCGCCCTGCTGCTGAACTCGGGCCGGGTCAGCCCCAGCCTGAACAGCGGAAGGTCAAAGTATGGCTGCCGGATGGGTCCGACGCTCCTGGAGGTCTTCAGCTCGGTACCCTCGGAGAGCCGAAGGCCGAAGCCGATCACCGTATCGGGGGCACAGCTTCCCAGCAGCGCCGGCGCCTCGACCGAACCGTGGACGGCAAGGTAGGAACGGAGACCGCCGGTGATCCGGCGCACCGCCACGGTTTCCCCGGCACGGACGGACACCGGTTCCCACTGCGGGCATTCGCGGCCGCCGACGGTGAGCGTCAGCGGTGCCCCGGTGACGGCGATGAGGAGGTCGGTGGTGGCCCGCATGCGGAAGTCGAGGGCGGTTATTTCCAGCAGCGGCGCGTTGTCGGCGTTGGCGGCGAGGATGTTCGCCGCCCGTGCCGAGAACTGGTCGAGTGCCCCGTTGACGGGGAGCCCGAACCGGGGCCCGCGAAAGCGGCCCAGGTCCGTGACCACCGAGTTTCCGGGCTGCTGGATAATCAGTGACCCGCTCATCGTGCTGCCTCCAGTTTCCGGCCCGCGTACTCTGCGAACTCTTCCGGCTGGATCTGGCGGAACGTCAGGAGATCGCCGGGAAGGTAGGGAACCAGCGGCTCGCTGACTGCGTCAAGGACTGTCAGCGGGGTCTGGCCGATGACGCACCATCCGCCGGGGGCCAGCGCGGGGGCGATGACGGCCTGCCGGCCTGCGACGGCCACGGCACCTGCCGGAACGGACAGACGGGGATCCTTCAGCCGCGGAACGGGGAGCGGAAAATCGGGGCCGTCCATCATGGGTGAGCCTGCTGGGGCGCCCAGGCAACGGATGACGTAGGACTTGGCCGTGTGCAGCGCGATGATCTCCTCCACGGAGAGCTGCTCGTGCTCGGCAACGCGCTCGAGGTCCGGGCCGTATTCGCCGCCGTAGACCACCGGGACGCTGAATTCGCTAGGCGTGCGGGCGGGCGCACCGACGTGCTCCAGCTGGCGCAGGCCGAGAAGGACGAAGGCCCGGACCTGGCGCGCGGAGGTGACCCCGGGGTCAAATTCCACGAGCAGCGAGTCGTACGTCGGCACTGCGCCGTGTACGCCGTCGGCCCCTGCAGTCTCAAGCCACTGCGCGAGGGAATGGACGGTGCTCCAGTTGGCCTCCGTGTCAGCGGAGGAGGCGACGACCCGGAGGGCCGAATCCCCGGACTCGAAGATCTCCACCGGAGTCGGATTTGGGGTGGCGGCCATGTCAGGCGACCTTCTCTTTGGCGGCCAGCACCTGGGCGAGCGGGGCGATGGTCACGCCGGCGTTCTCGAGTTCGGCGCGGACCCGGCGGGCCAGCTGCACCGCGCCGGGGGTGTCCCCGTGCAGCAGGACGGTGTCGGCAACAATCGGCAGGTCCGTGCCGGCGACGGTTTCGATGAGCCCCTCGCAGACCATCCGCACGGTGCGTTCGACGATGACGGCAGGATCGTGGATCACGGCGCCGGGACGGGCGCGGGGCACTAGGGTGCCATCGGCCTCATAGGCGCGGTCGGCGATCCCGACGATGCCCACAGGGAGCTGCCGTTCGGCGGCGGCGGAGGCCAGTTCGCCGTCCTGGGCCAGGACGATGAGGCCGGGGTTCAGGCGGGCGGCGGCATCGGCCACTGCCGCTGCGTAGTCGGCGCGGGTGGCAACGAGGTTGCCCAGACGGCCGTGCGGCGCAATGTGGGCCACGGTGGTGCCGTGGTAAGCGGCGAAGGCGCTCAGGGCGCCGAACTGGTACAGGACGTCGTTGCGGACCTCGTGCGCTGCCAGGTCCATGGCCCGCCGGCCAAAACCACGCAGGTCCGGAAAGCTCGGGTGCGCCCCGATGCTGACGCCGCGGCGGACGCATTCAGCGACCGTGGCGTGCATGATGTCCGGGTCACCGGCGTGGAAGCCGCAGGCGATGTTGGCACTGGAAACCACCTCGAGCAGGGCAGCGTCGTCGCCCATTGAGTAGGCGCCGAAGCCTTCTCCGAGATCTGCGACGAGATCAACTGTGAGTCCCATTATCTGCCTTCCTGGGGGTGGTTAGCAGCGGCCCTGCCCGCCGGGGCGAGAGGATCAGCTGCGCTGGTGATGAGGTGTGTCCGAACTGGTTCTGCTAAGGGTTCCCGGTTCGGTGCCGCCGGGCTACCGGCTTCTGCAAAAAAGTCTGACACCGGGATTTGGCTCACACAAAGACGTAATCGGTGTCACGGGATAGGTGGTGGTTATGACCACCGCCGCGGTGGTGTCCATGACCGTCTCCTTCCCACTCAGGAGGGTTAGGCCCTCGCCGGCCTGCCCTCGTTGCATTGAACATATGGAGCATTTATTTCGGAAATGTAAAACAGCTCGCCTATTTCATAAAACCTATTTCCATGCAAAATGCATCTGCCCCCATCGGGAAATTGCATGTCCCCCGAGGGGATAGAATGTACCCTTAATGAAATAGCGTTCTGGGTTCAACCTAGTGTCAGCGATGTGGATCACACAAAGACCTATTGCGTGTCCCTCCATAGCATCCCGTTATGACCTTTCGGGTTCAGGACGCCGCAAAGAGAGAGGGCGGCCGTGGATACCAGGAAACTGGCGTACTTCGTACAGATCGTGGACTCGGGGAGCATCACCAAGGCAGCGGCAGCGCTGCACGTGGCCCAGCCCGCCCTGAGCCAGCAGGTTTCGGCGCTGGAGACAGAACTGAAGCAGCGACTGCTGATCCGCAGCAAGCAGGGCGTGCAGCCCACGGCCGCCGGGCACACGCTGTACCGCCACGCCCAGTCCATCCTTCGGCTCGTCGCGCAGGCCCGGGTGGACGTTGCCAAGTCGGGCGCGGCGCCGTCCGGCCGCGTGTCCATTGCCATTGCGCCCTACAGCATGGCATCGAGCCTGACCCCGCAGATCATCAGCGAAGTGGCCCGCCGGTACCCGGACATCGTCCTGCACGTCACGGAAATCTACGGCGGCGTCCTGAGCGAGGCCATCAAGAACGGCCGGCTGGACATGGCGCTCATTTACGAGCCCGGGCCCATCCGCGGCGTCCTGTTCACCACCATGATCGTCGAGGACCTGCACCTGGTGGTCAACGCCGCCAGACCGGACGTTAATGCGGAGAACGGCGAGATCACGCTGGAGGAGGCGGCCCGGCTGGGGCTCTTCCTTCCCGAAAAGATCCACACCCTGCGCCAGGCCGTGGAGGCCGGCTACGACAGCAAGGGGCTGAAGCTCCAGCTCGTGGGCGAGGTGGAGTCGGTGCCCTCCTTAACACGGCTGCTGCGTGCCGACCTTGGGGCCACCATCCTGCCCAAGTCGGCTGCGGACGCACTGTTCCACGAGGAGGACTTCGATGTCCTGCGGATTGTGGACCCGGCGCTGCAGTGCAAGATCGCGCTGTGCACGCCCGATCACGACCCCCTCTCGGAGGCGGCGTCGGCAGTGCTCCTGGTGTTGAAGGAAATGCTCCAGGAAATGCTTAACGACAAGTACGGCCGCTCATAGGTTTGGCTTATTAGGGCACTCATCATTTGTCTTAGTAACCGAGCGCCCCGGGATTCTAGTATTGGTGGCAAGCCAAGAAATTGCGGTGAATGATATTCCGCAGACAATTCAACGGGGAGCCAGCCATGAAAAAGATCAGCACCGCCAGGAGAACTTCCGACCCTGGCCTGGGGCTTATGGCCAAAACCGGGTCGCACTGCCCGACCAACGGTTTCTGGCGGCCGGAGGACCGGTCCGCTGCGCCCATCTTCGTTTTCGAGGGCAGCATCATGCCGGTCAGCGGCGGCGGGTCGACAGTCTGGCACCTGGAGGACGCCGTCTTCGGCGCCCCGGCCTACCCGGTCCCCCACCGCGTCTAAATTTCGTACAACGCGGCGCTGCCGCAGCTTGGGCTGTCTGCTCACCACGGCACCCAACTGAGTAGCAGCACAGGGCGTTCTCAGCGCTGAGAACGCCCTGAAGTGCTACCTACTTTCCGTCGTCAGATGGTTTTAAAAAAACTTTTGGATCCATCCCGCATCGGGTGCCTGACCAGCCCTTAAATGTCGTAGCCCCTTGGCAGACTGTGTCCATGGAAGGCTTCGGGAATTCGGCACAAACAGCAGCGGCGCCGCGCGTCGTTCTGCAGGCTGCCGAGGTTCCCGACGCCGGTTTCCACTTCGACGCGTTCGCGGACGATGGGCTTCCCTATGACGATGACCTCGACGCCGTATATCCGGCATTGCTTCCCGAGGACCCGTTTCCTGAGGCCCTGTTTGTCGACCGCCCTTTCGACGGGTATCTCTTGTTTGACGACGGGGTTTCCGACGGCGCCCCTCCAATAACCCCCGGCTGGTTTCTCCCGGCAGCTGACCTCACCGCCGACAATGCAGGGCTGATCGACCAGGTCCGTGCGTACGAGAACGTCAAGTGCTGGGCCGCCGGGCAGCAGGCGCGGCTTTCTGTGACCTTCGCGGCCAGGCTCCGCCAGGAGTCCACCGTCCGGGTGCCACTGGGCGCTGAGGACCTGGGCAAGGACCGCGGCAAAGACCAGGGCCTGGGCGCGGGTGAGCAGATCGCACTGGCCCGCGGCGAGTCCCCAAACCGCGGACAACGGCTGCTCGGCACGGCCACAGCCCTGGTGCAGATGCCCCACGCCCAGGCAGCGCTGGACACCGGGCAGCTGAACGAAGAGCGCGTCATGCACATGGTGAAAGAGACCGCCTGTTTGAGTGTCGAAGACCGGACAGCCGTTGACGAGGAACTCGCCGCCGACACAGGTACGTTCGTTGGTGCCGGGACACGGGCCGTCATCGCCGCTGTCCGCGCCGCAGCGATCCGCAGGGATCCCCGCTCCGTCGCCCAGCGCGCCAGCCACGCCGCGTCGGAGCGGAGGGTGAGCCTGCGCCCGGCACCGGACTGCATGACCTACCTGACGGCGCTGCTGCCCGTCCACGAGGGCGTCGCAGTTCTCGCGGCGCTGACCCGGAACGCCGACACCCTCCACGCCGCAGGCGACCCGCGCTCCCGCGACCAGATCAAGGCAGACACCCTGGTCGAGTCGATCACCGGCACCCCCGGCGGCATCACCGGCATCGAGCTCAACGTAGTCATGACCGACCGGACGCTCCTCCAAGGCGACCCCGAACCCGCCCGCATCCCCGGCTACGGCATCATCCCCGCCGACTTCGCCCGCAAACTGCTTATGCAAGGGCAGGAAGAGGGAGAAGTCCAGAGGCAAAGCCTGGAACAGCTCCAGTTGGCGGACCGGCAGGACCATGTCCTCCCATCCGGCGCCGGCCCGAAAGCCGGGAACAGCCCAGCCTCCGGCCTGCAGGAACTCAAAACCTGGGTCCGGCGGCTCTACACCGCGCCCGAGACGGGTGACTTGGTGGCCATGGACTCGCGACGGCGCCTGTTCCCGGCACCGCTGCGCCGCTTCATCCAAATCCGCGACGACACCTGCCGAACGCCCTATTGCGACGCCCCGATCCGCCACCACGACCACATCATCCCCTGGCACAACGACGGCCCAACCAGTCTGACTAACGGCGCGGGTCTCTGCGAAGCCTGCAACCACACCAAAGAACTCCCCGGCTGGAAGGCAAAACCCCGACCAGGGCCGCGGCACACCATCGAAATCACCACGCCCACCGGCCACAGTTACCACTCCACGGCACCGCCACTACCCGGCACCCGGCTGCCGGGAACCGGGGTGTGTGAAACCAGCCGGCCTGGAAGCGAGTTGAGTAATACCAGCTTGCACGGAACCATGGCGCGCGAGTCTCACGAGTTCAAACAACTCGGCCCGGCGCCGTAACGGATGAGGCTGCGACGGGCACGTCCAGGCCGCGGGGGAACAAAGCCCGGGGACCTAGCCCGGGGAACAAAGCCCGGGAACAAAGCGTGGGATGCAGAGCGCGGCGGCCTGGAAACGCCTCAGGCGGTACCGCTACGCGACTACACGACCACCCGATTACGCGTGCTCGACCAGCAGACCCTTGGCCTTCAGGACCTCGGTGAGGTTGCAGAGCTCGATGGTGGTTCCGCCGGCCTTGTACAGGCCGATGAGCTCGCGCTCGGCGTCGTCACGTTCCTGGGAAAGGCGGATGACTTCCTCGATCTCGTCCTTGCGCACAACCACAACGCCGTCGGCATCGCCGCGGAGGACGTCGCCCGGGTAGATGATCTCGTCACCGAAAACCACCGGGTGGTTGATCGGGCCGATGGTTTCCTTGACAGTGCCCTTGATGGAGACGCTTCCCGAGAAGACAGGCAGGCCCAGCTCGATGAGGTCCTGGGTGTCGCGGACACCGGAGTCCGTCACCAGACCCGCGAGGCCCTTGGCCGCCATGGCGTTGCCGAGGACGTCACCGAACGTGCCGGCTTCCTCGTACTCCCCCGCCGCGGCCAGGATAACGTCGCCGGCCTCGGCGTAGTGGATGGCCACCTGCAGCATGAGGTTGTCGCGCGGGGCGCAGCGGACGGTGGTGGCGGGGCCGCAGAAGGACATGCTGCGGTCGATTGGCTTGATCTTGGAGCTGAGTGCGCCCTTGCGGCCCTGAGCCTCGTGAATCGTGGCTGAGGAGAACTGCGCCAGGCGGCGGACGGCGTCGGCGTCGGGTCGTTCGATGTTGGTCTTGACGTGGATCACGGAATTTTCCTTAATTTGGTGGGGTTGGCTGTGGGCCCGCTAGCGGGGCTCAGCTGAGGGCCCGGACGGCCTTGTCGATGGCTGCGATGGACTCTTCAATGACGTCGAGGCTGGTGGCGTAGGAGATGCGGAAGTACGGGCCCAGACCGTAGGCCGAGCCCTGGATGACGGCGACGGAAGCTGCCTCCAGGAGGTAGAGCGTGAAGTCCTCGTCGTTGGCGATGACCTTCCCTTCCGGGGTGGTCTTGCCGATGGCACCGCCGCAGTTCACGTACGCGTAAAAGGCGCCTTCCGGCGTCGCGCATGAAAGGCCGTCGACGGCGTTCAGCGCGGCTACCGCTGCATCGCGCCGGCTGCGGTAGACCTCGACGCTCTCCCGCACGAAGCTCTGGTCGCCCGTGAGCGCGGCGGCACTGGCGGCCTGGCTCACCGAGGACGGGCAGGAGGAGATCTGCGACTGGAGCTTGTTGATTGCAGCGATCAGCGGCGCGGGCCCGGCGGCGTAACCGAGCCGCCAGCCGGTCATGGCGTAGGCCTTCGAAACGCCATTGACGGCAAGGATGCGGTCCTTGAGTTCCGGAGCGACCTCCACCAGGCTTTGGATCCGGCCGGAGCCGAAGTAGATCTGGTCGTAGATCTCATCGGTCAGGACGTAAACCTGCGGGAAGCTGGCGAGGACGTCCGCCAACGCCCGCAGTTCCGACTTGGAGTACACGGCGCCCGTCGGGTTCGACGGGGTGTTCAGGATGACCCACTTGGTCCGCTCGTTGAGGGCACCGGCCAATGCTTCGGGGGTGAGCTTGAAGCCCGACTCCTCGCCGCAGGTGACAACCACCGGCGTGCCCTCGTTCGCGAGCACCATGTCCGGGTAGGAGACCCAGTATGGCGCGGGAACCACAACCTCGTCGCCGGCGTCCAGGGAGGCCATGAACGCCGTGAAGATCACCTGCTTGGCGCCACCGCCGATCGTAATCTCGGCCGGGGTGTAAAGGACGCCGCTGCGCAGCTCGATGGTCTGCAGGATCGCCTTCTGCAGCGCCGGCGTACCGGTGACCGAGGTGTACTTCGTATCGCCCTTGCTGATGGCCTCAACCGCAGCCGCCTTGATGTGCTCAGGGGTATCGAAGTCCGGCTCACCGACCGTCAGGTCCAGGATCCGGCGCCCTTCTGCCTTCAGCTCACGAACTCGGGCCGCTGCGGCCACGCTGGCAGATTGCTTGATGCGGGACACTCGCGATGCAGGTTCAAATTCAGACATGGTCTCTTCCTAGGGAGTCAGGAGGGAGCGATACTCGTTCCTTTGACACTAGGGAATTCCGGTCGGTCTGGATAAGACCTAATCTGCGTGGACGGATAAGCGTCTCTTATGGACCGCCGTCGCCTTTCTGCCCAAGGGCCCAACCCAAACTTTTTGGTTATGGCTCCACGCAGAATAGGTATTTCCGCCCTCCGTCCGTTCTGCCTAGCCTTCTAGGTAAGTCGTCAACCCGATCCGAGGAGTGCTGTTGGCTATTCTGCACCGTGATGACCGCGGCGACGGCTACTACCGCTACCGGGGCACCGCGAAACCCGACAAGGCGGCTGTTCAAGCGGAAAAGACGCGCAAGCTGCTCCGGGACAGCCGGCAGCGGATCTCCTTCAATGCCACCAGCATGCGCGCCCTCTCGGTCCGGCTAAACCAGCAGATCGCGCAGGCGCTGTGCGACGGGATGAAGGTCACCCGTCTCGCCGAAGCCGCGGAACTCTCCCGCTGGGCAGTCCGCACCGTGGGCCTGTCGTCCGACGACCTACTCCCGTCCGGGACGCCGGCGGACCAGCACCTTACCTCGATCCGCCAGCTCAAGTCGGAGCTGGCTGAGCTTGAAGAGTCCAAAACCGCTCTGGAAGACCGCCGCCTGAACCTTTTGGCAGCAGCACGACGGCGGGGAGTTCTGGATGACTATGAGCTCGCCGCCCTCAGCGGCTTGCAGCGCGAAACGATTCGGAAGATGACCTGGGGCGTCCAGCCGCAATCCGGCGCCATCCCGGCGTAAGTCTGCATCCGCCGTCGTACGCGTCCGGCCCAACAGTCAAGCCCTAGCAAGGCGGGGCGGGCAAGCGTAGCGTCGAACTGCACGCTGTTGCTGGTTGCTCGGAGGTGGTCCCGATGGCTGGATGGAATGCTGATACGGCGGCAGGCCCGTTGGGGGCCGGGACGGTCACCTTGGTCGAGGGATCGTCCTTCTGCATCTCCTTGCCGAACGGCGACATCAGCGCCGAGCATCCGCATGGCCTCTTTGTGCAGGACGCCCGCATCCTCTCGGGCTGGAGCCTGACGGTTGACGGCCTGGCGTTGGAGCCGCTGGCGGCTGAGACGAAGGAGCCGTACCGGGCGCTGTTTGTGGGACGGGTTCCCCGCTCGGACGGCTACGCAGACAGTCCCCTGATCGTGGAGCGGCTGCGGGAAGTGGGGGCTGGCATCCAGGAGCAGGTCACGGTCCGGAACTTTTCCCTCGAGCCGGTCGACTGCGTCATCGCCCTGAAGATCGGGGCAGACTTCGCGGACCTCTTCGAGGTGAAAGAGGCACGGATCCTGCGGCGCTGGGACGAAAAACGGCAGGCCGACGGCGGCGCGCTCACCATTCGGGCGGCGTGGCAGGACGTCCGGAAGGGCGTGGTGGTCCAGGCCCCCGGCGCGGATGTTACGGCGGACGCCGTGACCTACCGGGCAACCGTACCCGCGCACGGACATTGGAGCACGGTCCTGACCGTGCTCCCCAGCACCGAGGGGTCCGATTCGGCGGTGGCGTTCGTCCATTCCGAAGGGGACGGTTTGTCGCCCAGGGACCTCCGCCGGCGGGAGTGGGTGGCGAAGATCCCGGTCCTGCAGATGGGCAACCGGTCGGTTGAACGCACCCTGCGCCGCAGCTATGACGATCTGGGCGCGCTGCGGATCGAGGACCCCGAGCATCCCGAACGTGTTGTGGTGGCCGCCGGGGCGCCCTGGTTCATGACCCTGTTCGGCCGGGACTCGCTCTGGGCTTCGGTCATGGCCATGCCGGTGGATCCGTCCTTGGCGCTGGGCACGCTGCAGACTCTGGCCGACCGCCAGGGATCGGTGGTGGACCCGATGACCGAGGAGGAACCGGGCAAGATCCTCCATGAGGTCCGGCTCGACGTTTCCAGCGGGCTGTCACTGGGCGGCAAGTCGGCCTACTACGGCAGCGTCGACGCGACGCCCCTGTTCCTGATGGTACTCGGTGCGGTCAGCCGCTGGGGCTTCGCCGCGGACACGATTGCCGCCTTGCTGCCGCATGCGGACCGGGCGCTCGAGTGGATCATGAAGTACGGGGACAGGGACGGCGACGGCTTCGTCGAGTACGAGCGCCTCAACGACCAGGGCCTGATCAACCAGGGCTGGAAGGATTCCTGGGACGGAATCAACTTTGCCAACGGCACACTGGCCGAGCCGCCTATCGCACTCTGCGAGGTCCAGGCCTACGTTTACGTCGCTTACCTTTCGCGCGCGTGGCTGGCGTACGACGCCGGGGACACGGCTTTTGGTAATGAGCTCGCCGACCGCGCGGCCGGGCTGAAGAAACAGTTCAACGAACAGTTCTGGATCCCCGAACGGGGGTACTACGCCATTGCCCTGGACGGCAAGAAAAGGCAAGTGGATGCCTGCGCTTCGAACATGGGTCACTGCATGTTGCAGGGCCTCATTGACGAGGACAAGGCCCCGCAGGTGGCCGAACGGCTGATGTCCCCCGAGATGTTCAGTGGCTGGGGCGTGCGCACCCTGGCGAGTGACATGGGAGCCTACAACCCCGCCAGTTACCACAACGGATCGGTGTGGCCGCACGACAACGCTATCGTCGCGGCCGGGCTGCTCCGCTATGGCTTCGTCGAGGAGGCGCAGCGGATCGCCACCGGCATTATGGATGCCGCCGAGTACTCCGACGGCAGGCTCCCGGAGCTGTTCTGCGGTTTCAGCCGCGAGCAGCTCGCCGCCCCGGTCCCGTATCCGACGGCGTGCTCCCCGCAGGCCTGGGCAGCCACCGCACCCATCCAGCTGGTGACGAGCCTGATGCGGTACGACCCCGTCGTCTCCGCCGGCGGCGTCTGGATGGACCCGGTTCTTCCGCCGTCCTTTGGGGACCTGCACATCACCAATGCTCCCCTGGGCGGCGGCCGCATCACCATCGACATCGCCAATGCCGTCCCGTCGGTGCAAGGGCTCTCTGAGGGAATGACGCTCCACCAGGGGCACCGGCCATGGATGATCGAACTCGTTGAGCAGGCCGGTCACCGCCGCAGGGAGCGGTTGGAAAACTGGGGCCGGTAGCCGCCCGTGCCGCCGCGACGTGGCTTTGGCCCTCGCCACGCCGCCCCGAGTCATGCGGCGCCCTCCAGGATTTTGACCCGTGGCTGCACGGAGACGTACTCGCCCTTGAAGAAAAGGAGGGGATCGACGTCGGAACGGGCGGCCAGGGTGTGGACCGCGGCCACCACGATGGTGTGGTCTCCGCCGTCGTACTCCTGGTGCAACTCGCAGTCCACCCAGGCCAGTGCGCCGTCGAGGACCGGGTTGCCCAAGGGCGACGGCGAGTGGTCCACGCCGGCGAACTTGTCCGCACCGGACCGCGCGAACTGGGCCGCGAGGTGCTGGTGGCCGGCCGGAAGGACATTGACGGTGAAGCGGCCCGCCCGGCGCAGCAGCGGCCAGGTGCTGGAGGTGCGTGCCGGGCTGAAAGTCACCAGCGCAGGCTCCAGCGAGAGGGATGCGAAGGACTGGCAGGTGAACCCGGCAGGGCCGTTCTCGGTGGCCGCGGTGATCACGGTCAGGCCCGTTGCGAAATGGCCCAGCACCGTGCGGATCCGGCGCGGGCTGAGATCTGAGAGTTCCGTCATGGCGAGTCCTTTCGAAGCGTGTAGGCCCAATCAAGCACCATGCTGGCGGCTTCCCAACCCCGGCTGCAACGTACTGACGCGCACTGAAACGCAGCTTCACCGGCCGAAGCGGGGCGTAACAAAACAGACCACATTCCAGTGCCCGAGTGGACAGGGAGCGGTCTGCAAAGCCGTTGACGCGGCTTCATCCGCCGTCACACCTGGAAAGGCGGTAGTTCCGAATTTGCGGAGACAACATCGCGAAACGTCCGCACATAGGTGAGTATGGTGTCATGCCGAAAATCCGCATCTCTGAAGCCGCGCGCTTCCTGGGCGTCAGCGACGACACCGTCCGCCGCTGGACCGAGAACGGGACCCTGACCCCGGTCAAGGACGCCTCCGGCCGGCTGGCCGTCGAGGGGCTCGAACTCGCCCACCTCGCCCGCGACCAGGCGCAGCTGCCCGAGGACCCCACCCGCGTGGGCAGTTCGGCGCGCAACCGGTTCGTTGGCCTGGTCACCGGCATCACCGCGGACAAGGTCATGGCCCAGGTGGAGCTGCAGTGCGGCCCGTTCCGGGTCGTCTCCCTGATGAGCAGCGAAGCCGTGCGTGACCTCGGCCTTGAGCTCGGGTCCGTGGCCACTGCCGTGGTTAAGGCCACCACAGTCATCATCGAAACGCCCCAGGGAAAGAGCATCATATGAGCACCATCCGCGTGCGCGTCGCCGCCCTGCTGGCCGCCGGAATCCTTGCCGCCGGGCTGGCCGGCTGCGCCGCTTCCAATACCGCGGCCGGCACAACCCCGAGCGGCAGTTCGACGGCGGCCGGTACCGGCACCGTCACCGTGTTCGCCGCCGCGTCCCTCAAATCGACGTTCACCAAGATCGCCTCCGAGTTCGAGGCCGCTAACCCGGGCACCAAGGTCACCCTGAACTTCGCCGGGTCCTCGGACCTGGTCACGCAGATCAGCCAGGGCGCCCCGGCGGATGTGTTGGCCTCCGCCGACACTAGGAACATGGCCAAGCTCTCGGACGCCAAGCTCGTCGACGGAACGCCAAGCAACTTCGCCACGAACGTCCTGGAGATCGCCGTCCCGCCGGCCAATCCGGCGTCGATCAGCTCCTTCGCGGACCTGGCGAAGTCGGGCGTGAAGGTGGTTGTCTGCGCACCGCAGGTGCCCTGCGGCTCCGCCACCGAGACGGTGGAGCAGGCCGCCGGAACCACCCTGAAACCTGTCAGCGAGGAATCCTCCGTGACTGATGTGCTCGGCAAGGTCACCTCCGGGGAAGCCGATGCCGGGCTGGTCTACGTCACCGACGTCAAAAACGCGGGCGACAAGGTCAAGGGCATCCCGTTCAGCGAGTCGGACAAGGCAGTGAATACCTACCCGATCGCCGCCGTGGGCAGCAGCAGGAACAAGGAACTGGCCGCGGCCTTCGTCGCCAT
Organism: Arthrobacter sp. UC242_113; assembly: GCF_044054585.1. NCBI lineage: Bacteria > Bacillati > Actinomycetota > Actinomycetes > Micrococcales > Micrococcaceae > Arthrobacter > Arthrobacter sp. UC242_113. The sequence continues at coordinate 3,145,643 of NZ_CP171968.1, forward strand.
GGTCACCGGCAGCGAAGGCAGGAAGGTCCTCAGTGACGCCGGTTTCGGCACCCCGTAGCAAGGCTGGGACAGCCCGCAAGACAAATAGGCGGGACACCGGCTACACCGGGGTCCCGCCGTGGGTATTCGGCCTCGCGGCAGCAGGGGCGCTGTTTGTCCTGCTGCCGCTGGTCGCCATGGTGGCCAAGGTCAACTGGGGCCAGTTCATCCCGCTCATCACGTCGGAAACCTCACTCACGGCGCTGGGCCTGAGCCTGCGGACGTCGGCCGCCAGCACGGTGCTGTGCATCGTGTTCGGCGTGCCGCTGGCCCTCGTCCTGGCCCGCGCCAGCTTTCCGGGCCAGCGGCTGCTGCGGGCCTTCGTGCTCCTCCCTCTCGTGTTGCCGCCGGTCGTCGGCGGCATCGCCCTGCTGTACACCTTCGGGCGGCAGGGCCTGCTCGGGCGCAGCATCGAACTGGCGGGCATCCAGATCGCCTTCTCCACCACCGCCGTCGTCCTTGCCCAGACGTTCGTGGCCCTGCCGTTCCTAGTGGTCAGCCTTGAGGGCGCCCTGCGCACCGCGGGCACCAAGTACGAGGCGGTTGCGGCGACCCTTGGCGCCCGTCCCACCACGGTGCTGCGCCGCGTCAGCATCCCGCTGGTGCTGCCCGGGCTGGCTTCCGGCGCCGTGCTTTCCTTTGCGCGCTGCCTGGGCGAGTTCGGCGCCACCCTGACCTTCGCCGGCAGCCTGCAGGGCGTCACCCGCACCCTGCCGCTGGAGATCTACCTGCAGCGGGAAACCGACGCCGATGCCGCCGTCGCGCTGTCCCTTGTGCTGGTCGCGGTGGCGGTCGCCGTCGTCGGGCTTTCCTACCGGCGCCCCCGGGCGCTGGCGGCAGAGGCAGGGCCAAGATGACCTTCACGCTTTACGCCGCGCTGCGCGCGCGCAACTTCGACGTCTCCCTCACCCTCGGGCCCGCCGAAACCGTCGCCCTACTGGGCCCCAACGGAGCCGGCAAGTCGACGCTACTGGGAATCATCGCCGGCCTCCTCCGCCCGGACAGCGGGCACGCCGTGCTCGGAGAGAAAACGCTGTTCAAGCTCGAAGGCGGGACCAGCCACTTCCTGCCGCCGCACACCCGGGGAACAGCGCTGCTCGCCCAGGAACCGCTGCTGTTTCCGCACATGAGCGTGCTGGAGAACGTCGCCTTCGGGCCACGGGCGGCGGGCGAGAGCCGGGCCGGCGCGCTGCAGACGGCGCGGCACTGGCTGGCCGAAGTGGAGGCTGCGGAGTTCGCGGACCGGCGGCCCGGCCAACTCTCGGGCGGCCAGGCGCAGCGCGTCGCCATCGCCCGCGCCCTGGCCACAGACCCCGAACTGCTGCTCCTCGACGAACCCATGGCGGCCCTCGACATCCATGCCGCCCCCCATGCTGCGCAGGCTCCTCAAGCGGGTCCTCGCCAACCGCCGGGCCATCATCATCACTCACGACGTCCTGGACGCGCTCATGCTCGCCGACCGGGCCATCGTCGTCGAAAGTGGCCGGATCACCGAGGAGGGGCCCACCCGCGCGGTCCTCGAAAAACCGCGGAGCAGGTTCGCCGCGGGATTGGCGGGCATGAACCTGCTGACCGGCACCATCACCGGCCGCGGACTGACGTCCGACGGCGGGCTGGACATCACCGCGCACCCCGAGGACGGTGCCGTCCCCGGCCAGGACGGCGTCGCCGTCTTTTCGCCGACTTCGGTCTCGGTCTTCCTGGGCGCTGAGCACGGCAGCCCACGGAACTCCTTCGCCGTCACCATCACGGACCTTGAACCCCACGGCGATCAGATCCGCGTCCATGCCGGCGGCCTGTCCGCGGACATCACCCCGGCAGCCTCGGCGGACCTGGGACTCACGCCGGGGATGACCGTCTACTTCGTCATTAAGGCCACGGCCATCGCCGTCTATCCGGCGTAGGTTTTTAGCTGTGCAGCCGCAGGCGCGCAAAAAAGTCGGCGATGATCAGCCTCGAGTCCACGCTGGTGTACGTCCTTCTCGACGGCGAACTGCCCGTTTCCTCGAACCTGGACGTCACGCCGGCGAGCCCGGTGACGATGAGCGGCGCGCTGTCCCCCAGGCACCATAGCGGGCCGAATCTGACGAAGTCAGGCACCTTTAGGCTGTTGAACCGCTCCCACAACCACGCACCGCCGGCCCCCGCCGTCTTGAGCGAGTAGTCGAGTTCGGCAACAGAAATGACAACCTGGCGGTACGTTTCCAGTGGAAATTGCCACACGGCGAGTTGCTGATTCTCCAACACAAACCTGGCGGCCGCAGGATCCGTGTAGTAGTTGTACTCATCCTCGTTCACGGCAGCCCCGCCGACCCACGCGAGGGTGAACGAGACGGCGATTTCCGGCTCAAGGAGGAGCGCGTCCGCGACATTCGTCAGCGGGCCGGCACACACCAGGACCGTCGGCATGTCTGCATCGGCCCCTGCCCGGACGGCGCCGACATTCGCCCGCGCGGCAGCCGTGCTCCGGGGCTGCCCGGTGAACGGGGCGTCGGGGCCGGCGTGCACGGTTGCCAGCTCGGGGAGCTTCAGGACCCGGAGTAAATCCTCAGCGAGGTCCGCCCCTTCCTTTGCCATGCCTTCGGGCGGCCCAAACATCGGGTTGGTCAGCGAGCTCGTGACCGCAATGATCCGGTTAACCGGAGACAACGCATGATGGGCTAACCCGATAAGTCCGTCCGGGTCACCTGCCCAGTCATTGTCATTGTCCAGGATAAGTCGGCAGCGCGGCTCTACTTTGATCATGTTCACCTGTGCAAGCGTGATCTGATCGGACCTGCGTTGCCTCGGGCATTTTCAATGGGTGGAACCCGGCTTGCTCCGCCTGGCCAGCACCGCCGACAGCAGCAGAACCAGGAGTCCCGCCAGCGGCACCACGAAGAGTCCGACGCGCAGGCTGGCAGCATCCGCGATGGCGCCCACGACAGGCGGCGACACCAGGACGCCCACGCGCATCAGCCAGCTGACCATCGTGAGTCCCGTTCCGGGCCGCAGTCCGGGGAGTTCGTCCGCTGCGTGCATGGCAGCGGACAAACGTACATTGCTTGTGTACGGATGTACACAATGCCCCCGGAGCTGCCTGGAGATGGAATCAGTTCTTGACCACATCCAGCTCGACGACGGCCCAGGACAGCGCGGGCAGGCTCAGCCGGAGTTCGGATCCGCTTGCCTTCACGCCCTCGAGCGGCTTCAGGCTCACGCGGTCAGGGCTGCCCTGGGCGTTGATGGTGAAGCGGTCCCCGCCCTCGGGAATCTCCAGGACCTCGGCGCGGAGTACCTGCCTGGCGTCGAAGCCGCGCAGGGCCACCTCGACGTCGGCCGCCTCCTCCAGGCCGCGGTTGGCGAAGAACAGTGCCACCCGGCCCGTTTCCTCGTTCCACGTCGCGCTGACATCGACCAGGTCGGTGCCGCCGAAGCGCGGATTCTCGTACTTGTCCGAGTCGACGGACAGGCGCAGGATCTGGCCCTTCGCCAGTTCGGCCATCCGGGCGAAGGGGTGGAAGATGGTCTGGCGCCAGGCCGGGCCGTTTTCCTCGCTGAAGATCGGCGCGATCACGTTGACCAGCTGCGCCTGGTTGGCGATCTTTACCCGGTCGCCGTGCCGGAGCAGCGAATTGAGCAGGGTGCCGACCACGACGGCGTCCGTCACGTTGTACTTGTCCTCGATGACCCGCGGGTGCTCGCGCCAGCCCGCCTTGGTCACGTTGTGCGGCTGGTCCTCGGTGTCGAGGCCGCGCTGATACCAGACGTTCCACTCGTCGAAGGACAGGTTGATGTGCTTCTTGTGCTTGCCCTTGGCGCGGACGGCGTCGGCGGTGGCGATCACCGATTCGATGAAGTAGTCGGTGTCGACGGCGCTGGCGAGGAAGCTGCCGACGTCGCCGTCGTGCTCCTGGTAGTAGGCGTGCAGCGAAACGTAGTCCACCTCCTCGTAGGCGTGGGTCAGCACGGTCTGTTCCCAGGCCCCGAATGTGGGCATGCCGGAGTTGGAACTGCCGCAGGCCACCAGTTCGATGTCCGGGTCCACGAACCGCATCGCCTTGGCGGCCTCCTGGGCCAGCCGGCCGTATTCTTCGGCGGTCTTGTGGCCGATCTGCCACGGCCCGTCCATCTCGTTGCCGAGGCACCACAGCTTGATGTTGAACGGGTCCTTGTGCCCGTTCTTGGCACGCAGGTCGGACAGGTAGGTGCCGCCGGGGTGGTTGGCGTACTCAACGATTTCGCGGGCCGCGTCCACTCCCCGGGTGCCCAGGTTGATGGCCTCCATGATTTCGGTGCCGGCCTGCCGGGACCAGTCCACGAACTCGTGCAGGCCGAAGGCGTTGGTCTCCAGCGTGTGCCAGGCGCCGTCGAGCCGGCGTGGGCGGTTTTCCCGCGGGCCGATGCCGTCTTCCCAGTTGTAGCCGGAGACGAAGTTGCCGCCGGGGTAGCGGATGACGGTGGCGCCGAGCTCCTTGACGAGCTTGAGCACGTCCTGGCGGAAGCCGTTCTCGTCGGCCTCGGGGTGGCCGGGCTCGTAGATGCCGGTGTAGACGCAGCGGCCCATGTGCTCAACGAAGGAGCCGAAAAGGCGGCGGGGTACTTCCCCGATGGTGAAGTCGCGGTCGAGGGTGATCCTTGCGCGGGACATGTGGAGTATCTCCTTGGTTGTGGAACAGGTTCGTGAAAATGGAGCGGGAAGTGAAGGTGCCGGTTCAGGTGCCGGCGAGTCCCGTCGTCGCAACGCCCTTGATGATCTGGCGCTGGAAGAACAGGAACACGAGGATGAGCGGCAGCGCCGCGAGCAGCGCGGAGGCCATGTTCTGCGCGTACTGGATGCCGTAGGCGCTCTTGATGGTCTGCAGGCCCACCGGCAGGGTCAGGATGGAGCCGTCGTTGGTGGAGATGAAGGGCCAGAGGAAGTTGTTCCAGGCGCTGATGAACACGAAGATGGCGACGGCGGCCAGGATGGGCCGTGAGAGCGGCAGGATGATCTGGGTGAAGATCCGCATCCGGCTGGCGCCGTCCATCACGGCGGCCTCCTCGAGTTCACGGGGGATCTGGTCGAAGAACTTCTTGAGCACGAACACCATGGCGGGGTGGATGACCTGCGGCAGGATGATGGCCCACGAGGTGTCGATCATGTGCAGCGCCACCATTTGGTAGAACAGCGGGATGATCAGCACCGGCGGCGGAATGATGATGGACGCAATGATCACCGTCATCAGCACCTTCTTGCCGCGGAAGTCGATCCGGGACAGCGCGTAGGCCACCAGCGCGGAGATGGCCAGCGTGATCACGGTGATGGCCGCGGAGGTGTAGAGGGAGTTCCACGTCCACAGCGGGATGTTGCCGTCCTGGAACACCTTGACGAACGCGTCGGCGGTAAAGCCCGACGGCGGGATCCAGCTTACTTTCGGCGCCGCGGCATCCGTTTCGCTCTTGAAAGCGGTGGCCGTCGCCCAGGCGAAAGGGATGAGCCAGAGGACGGCCAGGACCGCGGCCACCGCCAGGACGGCGGCCCTGCCGGCCGTCATTTTCTTGCGGGGCTGGCGGAGTTGCATGGCGGACGCGGTTGGCGGTGCGGGTCGGGTGAGGGTCTGGGTTGCCATGGTTATGCACTCCTGCGGCGAGTGATGAAGAACTGCATGACCGAGACGGCCACGATCAGCCCGAAGAAGATGTAGGAGATGGCTGCGGAGTAACCCAGCCGGTAGCCGGTGAACCCGGTTTCGAAGATGTACTGCACCACCGGCCGGGTGGAACCCGCGGGGCCGCCGGCCGTCATCTGGTACACCTGATCGAAAATTTTCAGCGAGGCCAGGATCTGCAGAAGCACGATCATCACGGTGGTGGGCGTCAGCTGCGGCAGGGTGATGGAGAAGAACTGCCGCCAGGCGCCTGCCCCGTCCAGCGACGCGGCCTCGTAGTGCTGGGCGGGGATGTTCTGCATCGCGGCCAGGTACAGCAGGAAGTTGAAGCCCACCGTCCACCACAGCGTAGCGATGACAATGGCCCACATGGCCACGTTGGGGTCGTTCAGCCAGGCCACCTTGGGCAGCCCGATCTTGGCGAGCGAGTCGTTAATGAGGCCCAGCTGCGGGTTGTACATCCAGGAGAAGAAGAGGGAGACCACCGTGGAGGCGAGCAGGTACGGGGCGAAGTAGGACAGCCGCCAAAGCCACTGGGCCGGCAGCCCGACATTGACCAGCGCCGCCATGACGAGGGCGACGAGCACCAGCGGAACCGTGCTGATCACCGTGAAGTAGAGCGTGTTGCCGAGGGAGTGCCACATGTCGGCGTCGGCCAGGGCTTCGGCGTAGTTTGCCAGGCCGATCAGGCTGTCATTGGCCCCGGTGAGGGACTTGCCGGTGAGGCTCATGTACAGGCCGTACAGGAGCGGCCAGACGAGGAACACCATGAAGAACGCCAGGAACGGGGCGGCGAAGCCCCAGCCGTTGAGGTTGTCCCGGGTCCGGCGGGGACTGGGCTGCGGTGCGTTGGGCCGGACCGTTCCGGACGGTCTTTTGCGGGACGGGTGTCTGCGGGGCTGGCCGGGCAGGGTCGACGCCTGCTCGGCACTTTCGGATGTTGCTAAGGAACTCAATGGGACTCCTTTGTCGCTCAGTGCTCTCAGATACTCAGTGGTCTCAGATGCTCAGTGCTCTCAGATACTCAGTGGCCTCAGACCGGGTTGGGCCGGGAAAGAAGCGTGTTGGTGCGGCGGACAAAGGCGTCCCAGCCGTCGGCGGCCTTGTCGCGGCCGAGGAGCACGTTCTGCACGTTTTCCGCAAAGTAGGTCTGCCAGTCCGAACCCGAGCCGCTGAACCAGGACTCGGGGTCGTAGGCGATGATGTCGGCGGCGTTGGCGTAGTGGATCTGAGGCGTGAGGTCCCGGTAAGCCTGCGACTGCACAATGGGCTGGTAGGCCGGGATGTGGCCGGCTTCAGCCCAGGACAGCGACCCCTTGAGGATGTCGCTGACAAACTTGTACACGTCATGCCGCTTCACGTCGTCGACATTCAATTGCCGCGGCAGGACGAAGGAATGCGAGTCCGCGTACGACGCCGGCGTCCCGTAGAGCGTGGGGATAGTGGCGGCGTCGACGGGCAGCTCCGCCTTCTTGAAGGTGGGGAGTTCCCAGACGCCGCTGAACAGCATCCCCGAACCGCCGCGGGCGAATTCGGCGATCCCCGTGCCGATGTCCCCGCTCTTTGCGGCGACTGTATCGTCGAACAGTGAGGCCATGAATTCCAGGGACTCGACGGCGGCCTCCCGGTCGGCCTTCATCGGCTGGCCCGGCGTGAGTTCCATGTCCGCCCCGTGCTGCTTGTAGAGCGTGTAGAAGAGGCGCCACATCTGCGAACCGCTGCCCAGGTAGCCGAAGGACAGGCCGTGAGCCTGCGTCACCTTCTGCATCTCGCGGGCCACGGCCAGGAAGTCCTGCGGGGAGCTCACGTCCTGCAGCTGGCCGTTGGCGGCGAGCACACCTGCCTTGCCGGCGATGTCGGTGTTGTAGAACATGACGAAGGGGTGGGAATCCAGGGCGATGGAGAACACCTGGCCGTCGTGCTGGCTCTTGTCCCAGATCCTCGGGGCGAAGCTTTCAGCCGTGACGCCGTGCTCCGCCAGCAGGGACATGTCCCAGGGGTCTATGAGTCCGCCCGGCGCGTAGCCGGGGACCCGGCTGGCGTGCATAATGGCCAGCTCCAGCGGCCGGCCGCCGGCCGACGCCATGGCCAGCTTGGTGTAGTACGGCGGGCCCCAGGCGAGGACAGTCGGGTGGACCTTGAAGCCGGGGTTGGCCCCGTTCGCCGCGCTGATCATGGCCTGCATCTTGATGCCGTCGCCGCCGGACAGCAGGTGCCAGAACGCTATGTCCCGGACGGACGCTGCCGAGGCTGTTCCGCCGCAGCCCGTGAGGCCGGCCGCGGCAAATACGCTGCCCAGGGCCGCGGTTCCTGCCAGCAGCTGCCGCCGGGACACCTGCCTGCCGGCCGACTGTTTTCCGGACAAGTGTTTCCCGGCGAAAAAATCAAACTGCTTCACCCGTCACTCCTTTGGATGGGTCCGCTGAAAGTAATCCTTGTGGCACCGCGCCAGCCGTTCCGGTTCGCCGCATTCCGGGTCCGGTAGAGGCTGGCGTGTGATGCAGACCTCACATTACATCGTTGTAAAAGGTGGCACAAGACAAAATTGTTAGCGCCAACAATGTGATGTGACGGTCTCGCTTAGTCCTAGTCCCGGTTCACGATGCGGTGCTGTTCCGCTGCACGATGCTGTAGTCGACGGTGACCACGCGCTGCTCTCCGGCGCGGTCCGCCATCCGCTCGGTGAGGAGGCGCAGGGCCTCTCTGGCCACCAGGCGCTTGTCGAAGGAAACAGTGGTCAGCGACGGCACGGCATATTGCCCGTCGGCGATGTCGTCGAAGCCGGCCACGGCCATGTCCTCCGGAACCTTGATGCCGCGCTTCCACAGCACGCTGAGCGCGCCGATGGCCATGGAGTCGGTGAAGCAGAACAGCGCATCCGGCAGTGGGTGCGCGTCCAGAAAGGAGGAGAGCGCGTCCGCTGCCGTCTGGGGGGTCCACTTCTCGCAGGGGATCAGCAGCGAGTCATCAGGATCGATGCCGAGTTCCTCCAGCGCGGCCTGGTAGCCGCGGGTGCGCAGAACTGCTGCTGCCGAGTGCCGGCCCTCGGCGGTTCCGAGCACGGCGATGCGGCGCCGGCCGGTCCGGGCGAGCGCGAGGGTCATGTCGCGGGCGGCGGCGACACTGTCCACCCACACCCGGTCGGCAAGCTGTTGGGAGACCTCCCCCAGCAGGACCACCGGCGGCAGGGAGACGCCCACTTTGACGGCGCTTTCGTCCAGCACCACGGGGTTGAGGATCAGGCCGTCAATGAGGTTGGACCGCGCCCGGGACATCAGTTCGTATTCGCGGCGGGGATCGGAGCCGGTTTCCTCAATCTGGATGCTCCAGCCCTGCTCGTGGGCGACCTCCACCACGTGGTGCGCGATCTCCGCGGAATAGGGTGTTGCCAGGTCCGGCAGCGCCAGGGCGATGACGCCGGACCTGCCGTTGCGCAGGCCCCGCGCCGAGAGGTTGGGCACGTAGTCGAGTTCGAGGATGGCCTGCTCCACCTTGAGCCTGGTGGATCCGCTGACCGGCACCACGCCGTTCATCACGTTCGACACAGTCTTGGGTGAAACCCCGGCACGGCGCGCCACGTCCTTGACAGTTGCGCGCACTGCTCCCCTTTCAAACTACGGATGTGAACGATGTTACAGCCCGCTACCCCGCCTGGTTGGTGCCGGCAGGCCGGCTTTCCGGCGCCGGCCGTTCACCAGAATCCAAACAGCGACGCCCACGACGCCGGCAGCCACCGCGCCCGCCACGGCGGGCAGGGTGTCCCAGGAGTCAGCGGACGGTTGTGCCGCCGTCCCTTCCGCGGCGGGGTTTGCGGCCGGTGCAGCCGCCGTCGGCTCCACGGACGCCGCTGGTGCAGCCGCCGTCGAACCTTGCGACGCCGCTGCCAGTTCTGCAGCGTCGAACCGGGACACCGAACCGTCGCCGGGGCTGGAGCCGGGGCTAATGACGATGACCGAACCGTCCGGGGCCACCGCGAGGTGACCGGGGCCGCCGTCGGTGGGGAGGGACCCCGCCACGTCCGTGGCGTCCGGACGGATGACGGACAGTTTCTGGGTCAGCAGGCTCGTGACGTACAGCGTGCCGTCCGTTGCAGCGGCGACGTCCTGCGGTCCGCCTTCGACGAAGATCCGCTCAGCGACAGTGCCTGCGCCGGGGTTGATGACGGCGATGTCGTTGGACTTGATGTTGGCTACGTAAACGGTTCCGTCGGGTCCGGCAGCGATGCCGTGCGGCTCCTCCGACGTCCCGGTGTCCGAGACCAGCTCGATGGTCTTTGAAACGGCGTCCGCTCCGGCCGGGATCACGGAGACCGAGCCGGCGGTCTGGTTGGTCACAAACGCGGTTCCGTCCTTCGTCACCGCTATTTCCGCCGGGCCCGCGCCGACTTTGATGGTCCGGTCCACTGTGGTGCCGCTCGGTGCAATGACGGAGACGGTGTCGCCCTCGGGGTTGGCCACGTACACCGTTCCATCTGGTCCGGCGGCAAGCGGGTGAAGCCCGGCGGACACCGGAATGGTCCGTGCCACGGCTGCGTCCCCGGCCGGAATGACGCCGACCGCGCCCTGGTCCCCGTCCGCCGTGGCCACATAAAGGGTGCCGTCCGGACCGAGCGCGAGCCCGGTGGAGGCGTGGCCTCCCGTGCTGATAGTGCGGCTAGCCCTGGTCTCACCGGCGGGAACAACAAAGACACCACCACCCTGACCGTAATTGCCGAGGTAGGCCGTGCCGTCCGCAGCAATAGCCACCCGCACGGGTGTGCCGTAGATGTAGATGGCTTCCTGGGGCGCTGCAACGGCCGGCGTTGCTGCCAGGCTCAAAATTGCTCCAGATACGGCGGTGAACGTGGCCCAGCGGTACTTCATGAAATTTTCCCCCAACAGGTTTCCCAATAACGCGTCGACTCGAAGCCAACCGGAAGAAGCGTACTAGTTACCGGGCCAGGCCCATTGACCGGCGGCTCGGGAGTCCGAATAGTGGGGGCATGGCCACCGCGATTTCCGATGCAGAGTTCTCATCAGCCGACGGTGTCGCGGAGTGGCGCGTGCTCTTCTGGGGTGCGAAAACCCTCTACGAGACTGGGGACTTCGCCACCGGCGCCAAGTTCGTTGCCTCGATCGCGGAAGTTGCCGAAACCCTCGGCCACGCCCCGCTGGTGGACCTGCGGCCGGACACAGTCACAGTCCAGGTCATCACCCCGGGCGTCGGGCTGAGCGACCGCGACCTCGAGCTTGCCGGCAGCATCTCCCGCGTTGCGGCCCGGCTGGGACTGAAACCGGATCCGTCGGCCGTGCAGCACGTCCAGCTCGCGTTCGACGCCGAGGACCGGCCGGCCGTGATGGAGTTCTGGCGGGCGGCGCTGGGCTACGTGGCCATCGGGGACGAGGACCTGATCGAACCCAACCTCATCGGCCCGCCCGCGTGGTTCCAGGATAAGAAGTTCGTCCCGCCGCGCAACCGGATCCACATGGACGTCTCGGTCCCGCACGATCAGGCGCAGGCGCGCATCGACGCAATCGTGGCCGCCGGCGGCCGCATCCTGGGCGACCGCTACGCGCCCGCGTGGGTTTCCCTCATCGACCCGGAGGGGAACGTGGTGGACATCTGCACCTGGCAGGGGCGGGACTGATTCCTTACGAATCCAGGAAGCGCTGAAGGAACGGGAGGGTCGCGAGCATCGGCTGCAGGTCGCCGTCGCTGGCGGCAAGTTCGCCGAGATAGTCGCCGTGGCCGCCGGGCACGATCATTAGCCGGGAATCGGGGATCGCGCGGGACATGCGCACGGCGTGCTCAGGGCGCATTACGTCCTGGTCGCCGCAGAGCACCAGGGTAGGCGCGGCGATCCCGGCGAGCTCCTGCTCGGACCAGCCGGGGAAGCCAACGATGCGCTGCCGGTCCAGCTCGAACAGCCGCTCAAGGTGCCCGGGCTCGTGGTTGAGGCTGCGGTCGGCGTCCTGGTACACAGCGGGCATGTTGTCGAGGGTGGCCGTTTTCATGCCCTCCCAGAATTCGGCGGGCACGGCGTCCCGGCTGAAGAACGTGGAGGCGGCGATGAGGCGGCGCACCCTGGTCGGGTGCTGCATGGCCAGGGCGAGGGCTGTGTGGCCGCCGGCGCTGAATCCGAGCACGTCCACCAAGTCCAGCTGCAGCTGGTCGAGGACCGCCATGACGTCACCGGCGGAGTTTTCGGCGGTGAGCGGGCGATCGGTGGGCAGGGTGCGGCCGTGGCCTTCCTCGTCGACGGCGATCACCTGCCGCTGGGCGGCCAGGACCGGAATGAGGCTGGCAAAGTTCGTCTGGATGGTGGAGCCGCCGCCGGGGATGAGGAGCAGCGGCGTCTTGCCGGTAGTCGCGTTGCCGTGGACCTCGTAGTACATGCGCAGGTCGCCGTTGGCCGCGTATCCATGGGTGGAAGTCACACGGCATCCTAACGCCCGGTGGTTTCAGGTGGATAGGGTTCCCGTCCGGTCTTCCCCGGCTCCGAACACCTTCCAGAGACCCAGGAGCAGCAGATGACCATCAGCATTCAGCAGGAAACCGCCCGGACCAGAGCGTCCGCGCTGCAGCGGCGCGTTGTTTCCACGGAGCTGGGTCTTGTCTCCGTGCGTGTCCAGCGGGCTACCGGGAGCGGTCTCGGGCGCGGGTTCCCTGCGGGCGGGTTCGCGGCGCGCTCCGCAGCGGAGGTCTACCTTCACGGCGCCGCGGGATCCTGGACCACGTTCCAGCCGCTGCTGTCCAAGGCGCCGGACACAGACCGCGTGCTCATCGATCTGCCCGGCTGGGGTGAATCCACAGCGGGCGTCCGCCCGGAAGAGCTCAGCGTCGACGCGATGGGGCGCGCCGTCGTCGAAATACTGGACTCACTCGGCTACCAGCAGTGGAACCTGGTGGGCCATTCGATGGGAGGCTTCCTTGCATTGCACCTGGCCGCGGGGTGGCCGGAGCGCGCCGCCAGCGTTGCAGCCATTTCGGCCACCACGTTCGCCGTGTCCGAGGCGGCCCGGCGGCCGTTGCGCAGCCTCTCCAGATTCCCGGCGTTTGTGGGCATGCTGCTCACCATGCGCTCCATGGCGGCCTTCGGTACGTCAGGATCCAAACTGATCCGGGCTGTAGGCGCCACACCGGTGATGGGGCTGCTGATGTCACCATTCTTCACCGGCCCGGCTGCAGTCCCCGGCCACGTTGTCCGCGGGCTTGGGCTCGACGCCCGGCCCGCCAGTTTCGCCGCGGCTGTCCGGGCTGCCGCGCACTACGACTTCGGCCAATGGCGCGCCATCCGCTGTCCGGTGGTTGCGACGCGCGGGGGACAGCGATGTGTTCACGCCCCAGTCTGACCTGATCCGGCTGGCCGCGGCGGTGCCGCATGTCCGGCTGGAGACCATCCCGCGCTGCGGCCACTTCGCCAACGTCGAGCAGCCGGGGCACCTGCAACTGCTGCTCGATGACTTTCGGGCTACGCGGGGTTCTTTGTTACCAGAGTAATTCGAGGTTGTGGACCTCGATGCCGGGCCTGGTGTCCAGCCATTCCTCCATCACTTCCCCCAGGAGACTTTCGTGGCCGGCAAGGCCAAGCCGCGAAGCCTCTGAATCTGCAGGCGCATGATCATGTCCATCCCGGGGTGCGCCGTGGGAACAGGCGGAGCACATCAGCCGGATCCCGGACCAGTCGTCGACGCCGAGTCCGCGCAGTCCGAAGAGGTCAGACAGCGTCTGGAGATCGTCGGAGCCTGCTCCGCTGACCTGCGCCTGCCAGGTGGGCAGCCCGGACTCATCCAGCCGCTCAAGCTCATCGAAGACGGAGACTTCTTGTTCGCCGAGCAGCCGGGATCCCTTGGGTTCGCCGTCATGAAGGATGGCATCCCGGAACCTGTGCCCGGACTCGGGCAGGGGAACGCTTGAAATGACGGCGTGGGCAGGACCCCTGCGCCAGCACCAGACCACCTCGGCAGTACCGGAGGTAGGCGGCTCTTGATGGGGAAGGCTGGGCTGGTCGGGATTGAGCCGGACCGGGGCCAGCCCGCAATCCACGTCGATGATGCCGGTTTCGGCCCCGAAGCTGTCCAGCCCATAGGCCACCCATGCACGTCTGGCGGTGGCCCAGTCCCCCAGCGCTGTTGCTGCAATACCGAGGTTCCAGGCGGCGGGATTGGCACCGTCGAACGCTTCTGCGTCCCGGGGCGTGAAGTGTTCCAGCGCCCGGGCATTGCGCTCCGCGCTTTCGGGCCAATTGCGACGGGTCTTGGACAGGAGACCTGCCTGGAACCAGCTGAAATACGACTCCGGGGTCAGCTGCAAGAGCTCGGAGGCAAGGGCTTCCGCCCGACCGGCTTCTCCTGCCTCATCCGCGGCCTGCCAGTCCGACCACACTTCCTGTGGCTTCCGCTTCTTCCCGAATCCAGCCCATCCATGTCCCCTCATCGGTATAGTATGCAGCGCCCGCGGCGATCCAGCTATGAAGCGGAGGGGTCCAGGTGCGCGCTCTTGACCTGCGGCGGCGTAGCGCCCTGAATGACCCAGCGGTTGCCGTCCGGATCGCTGAGGAACGCGAACTGCACGCCGCCCATGTCCTGGACCTCGCTGATGCCGGCGCCCCGGTCCAGCAGCTGGGCGCGCACCGCATCAATGTCGGGTACAACGAGCTGCAGCCCTTCCAGGCTCCCCGGTGCCATGCTGGTCATTCCCGTGCCGATGACGATCGAGGCAGCGGATCCGGGGGGTGTCAGCTGCACCACCCGCATGCCGGGGATGTGTTCCACGTCGTGGTCTAGGACGAAGCCCAGCTTGTCCACGTAGAACGACTTCGCCGCGTCCACGTCAGCGACCGGCACTTGCACAACTTCAAGGCGCATCTCCATGCGCCCCACCCTACCGCCGTCCGAGCAGTGGATGCGGATATTTCCGCGCCCCGACCGGCTCAGTTGGCGGACGGGAGCGCCGGCGGTTTGGATTCGGAACGACGTTTGGCAGTCTTGAGTCCGCGCTTGCGCGCTAGAACAGCTCGCTTGGGAACATGGCTCTTATGGCTGTCGCGCTCCTTCATGCGCAGCGCTTTCCTCTGCTGCCGCCAGGCCCGCCGCGCATCTCGGTTGATCCTCGAGAGCAGCACCACCGGAACAGCGAGCCAGAGCAGCGCCACCGCGAACACCAATACGATCGACACCAGCGGTTCCATGCAACAAGTTTAGGGTCGCGCAGCATGAGTGGTAAGCAAACTTATCAATTCGTTATGATGCGGCCGTCAACGCGGGTCAGCCCGCCAGGACCTGCCGGAGTCCGAACTCCCCCACGGAGAACATCGGCGGGTTGTCGTCGGAGTTGCTGAGCATGGCGGTGGACAGGACGAGGGCCCAGCCGCGGGCGCGCGTCCAGGTGTCCCGGTCCACCGAGGAGCCGAAGGCGCCGATGAAGCGCCGGCGGGCGCCGGCGTCGAACATCAACCATCCCACCGCAAGGTCGACGGCGGGATCCCCGGCCCCCACGTCGCCAAAGTCGATCACGCCGCCGAGCGACCCGTCGGCCGCCAGCAGAATGTTGGCTGGATGCAGGTCCCCGTGGAGCATCATCGCCGGGCCGTCCCAGACGGGAGCCGCGCAGGCCTGCGCCCAAACCGCCATCAGCCCTGCCGACTGCGGGTAGCGGTCCCGGTCCGCCAGCCGTTCCAGCACCACCGCGTTCCGGTCCATCAGCGGCACGCCGCGGACAGGATTCACCGGGACTCCCGCTTCAGCGGGCACGTGAAGCGCACTGAGAAAGGCGGCCAGACCGTCACCGGCAGGCGCACGGTCCGCCGGTGCGGCATCCACAGCGGGGGTGCCGGAAACCCACCGGACGATGCTCCACGGCCAGGGAAAGTCCGACGTCGGCTGGCCGGCATGGACGGGCACAGGGATCGGCACCGGGGACCGGCGGGCGATGCCGGGAAGGTACTGCTGCTCGTGCACGATCAGCGGCACGGCCTCGTCCCGCCGGGGCAGCCGGACCGCCAGATCGTCACCGAGCCGGAACGTCGCGTTATCCCAACCGTTGGCTACCCGCACCAGGGGCCGGCTTGCGAGGTCGGGCCGCTGGTCCCGGATGAGGGCATGGACGACGGCGGGACTCACCTCCGCCGTGGCCGGCGGCATTCGTGCCATGAGATCCGCCTTTCAGTGATGCCATCGCCTCAACCCAGTAAGTCGCGACGACTGCCCTGTCGACAAACGATTTTCAGTAGACGGTGCCCTCCAGCAGTTCAGCGAGCCGGGCGGCAGCGCGGCGAAGTTCCGGCACCCCCGCTTTGAGCCCCTCCTCGGTGGCCGCCTCCACCGGGCTGGTCAGGGCGACCGATTCGCTGGGCAGCCCGGACCTGTTGATTGCCATGGCCACCGAGAGCACTCCGGTGGCGCGCTCATCGGCCGAGTAGGCATAGTCGGTTCCCGGCTCGGGCAGCCGGGCCTTGAGCTCGGCCAGGCTGAAGCTCGACTCCTCATGCCCGGCCGCCACAGCGCCCATCACCACCTCCTGGAGATGGTCGTCCGGCGCGCCGGCCAGCAGGATTTTGCCGGCAGCACCGACGGTCAGGGGCAGCCGCTTGCCCAGCGGCATGTCGTACCGGAGCGGGGCGTCGCCGTCAACCCGGACCACCAGGATGCGCTCGAAACCCAGCCGGGTGTACAGGGACGCGGTCATTCCGGTCTGTGCCGCCACCTGCTGGAGCACCGGACGGGACGCGGTGACCAGGGGATCGTTCTCGATGTAGCTGCGCGCCGCGGGCAGCACGGCCGGGCCGATCCGGTACGTCTTGTCGGTCTGGCTGACCATGCCGAAATCCTGCAGCACGCGCAGGATGCGCAGCGTAGTGGGCAGGCTCATGCCGCAGTTGCGCGCCAGATCACTGAGCCGCTGGGGCCGGTCGGCCCGCTGCAGTTCAGCGAACACCTCCATTGCGCGCGACAGCGAGCGCATGTTGGAGGGCTTGCCGCCGTCGTCCGCTGCGGTGCCGGGCTGCGTATTGGTGACCGTCATTCTTTCATTCTATGTAACTTCTGCGCGCCACCACCGCGCTTGACAGCACCTGTGGGCCGTGTCACTATTTCTTCTGACGTAAGACACTTTCATTCTATGAAAGCAATTGGAAGGCATTTTGATGACAACGGAGTCGACCATGACCCAGTCCCCCACCCGGGCGAGGCCAGCGCGCAGCGTCCTGGCCGGGATCGCCGCCTTCGGGGCACTGGGCGCCTACGTACTAGTCAGCTCGGTGGGCCTCGGCCTCTGGACCTCGCTGGGTCCCGGCCCCGGCCTTTTCCCGTTCGCCATGGGCGCGGTGCTCGCCGCGATGTCGGTCCTGTGGCTGCTGCAGGAGCTCAAGCGCCCCAGCACAACGGGTGAAGGGGCCGACGGCGGACTGGTGCTCGCCGTCGTCGTCAGCCTTGTGCTGCTGGCAGCGCTGCTGGACCTGCTCGGCTTCCAGCTGAGCATGTTCCTCTTCCTCATGTACCACCTGAAGATCCGGGGAAAGCGGAGCTGGCTGTCCGCCCTGCTCACCGCCCTGGCCGGAAGCGTCGGAGCTTTCTACGCCTTCAACTACGGACTGAACGTGGCCCTGCCTGTCTCATCCATCCCCGTCCTGAACCTGATCGGACTCTAGACATGGACACCCTCAACGAACTGCTGAACGGCTTCGCCGCCGCCCTGACCTGGCAGAACCTCATCTTCGCGTTCCTGGGCTGCCTGCTGGGCACCGTGATCGGCGTCCTGCCGGGCATCGGCCCGGTGGCCGGCGTCGCCCTGCTCATCCCGCTCACGCTGAACATGGACCCCACCGGCTCGATCATCATGCTCTGTGCCATCTTCTACGGCACGGCCTACGGGGGAACCATCACCAGCGTGCTGCTGAACACCCCCGGTGAAGCAGCCTCGGCCATCACCACCATCGACGGCCACGCGATGACAAAGATGGGCAAGGCCGGGGCGGCCCTGACCATCGCCGCCATCGGCTCCTTCGTCGGCGGCACCATCGCCACCCTCGGCCTCGTCGCCGCCGCCAAGCCCCTGGGCGAACTGGGCCTGCTCGTCGGTCCCCCGGAGTTCTTCGCCCTGATGGTTGTCGGCATCTCCCTGCTCGTGGCGCTGGCGGGCAAATCGATGGTCAAGGCCCTGATCTCCGGAGCCCTGGGCCTCCTGATCTCCATGGTCGGCATCGACCCTGTCGCCGGTGCACCCCGCTTCACCTTCGGCATGGACCGGCTCCTGGACGGCGTGAGCTTCGTGGCCGTCATCGTCGGCGTCTTCGGCCTGTCCGAGATCCTCTCCTACCGCAAGGGCGAGTCCACCGTCGTCCACGCCCCCGGCTTCCGTTCCCTCCTGCCCACGCGGAACGAATGGCGCCGGAGCGCACCTTCCATGGCCCGCGGAACCGGCATCGGCTTCGGGCTCGGGCTGATCCCAGGCATGACCGGGTCCGTCGCCTCCCTGCTCTCCTACGGTGCCGAGAAGAAGTTCTCCAAGCACCGCAACGAGCTGGGCAAGGGCGCCGTCGAGGGTGTTGCCGGGCCGGAAACGGCCAACAACGCCCACGCCAACGCCGCGCTCATCCCGCTGTTCACCCTCGGCATCCCCGCCTCGCCCACCATCGCCGTCCTCATGGGCGCTTTCCTCCAGCAGGGCCTCACGCCGGGACCGACCCTCTTCACCGAGCACTCCGAGATCGCCTGGGCGATCATCGCCAGCCTCTTCATCGGCAACCTTCTGCTGGTGCTGCTCAACGTCCCCCTCGTCGGTCTCTGGACCTCGATTTTGCGGGTCCCGGCTCCGATCCTGACCGCGCTGATCCTGCTGTTCATGGTCATCGGCGCGTACACCATCAACTTCAGCGTCTTCGACGTCTTCGTGATGATCGGCTTCGGCCTGCTGGGCCTGGCCCTTCGGCACCTGGAGATCCCGCTGGCCCCCATGGTCCTCACCCTGGTCCTCGGCCCGCTGATGGAACGGTCGCTGCGCGAATCACTGGAAATTTCCCAGGGCGACTTCAGCATCTTCCTCAACCGCCCCATCTCGGCCGTGCTCATCGCACTGGGTCTCCTGATCATCTGCAGCCCGCTGCTGAAGCTCCGCAAGCCCAAGGCCCTGACCGACGACCCCGAAACCTAAACCAAGCCCGCACTCCCCTCAACCAACAAACAACCTCTTCGAAGGAGAAGACACATGTCCCGCAAGAAAGTCACCGCAGCAATCGCTGCAGCCGCCCTGCTCGCCCTCACCGGGTGCGGCGCCAACGCCGGTGCAACCTCCGCAGCCGGCGACGACTTCCCCAAGAAGGGCAAGTCCATCGACCTCGTCGTCGCCTTCTCCTCGGGCGGAGCCGTGGACACCGCAGCCCGCCTGGTCCAGCCCGTCCTGGAGAAGGAACTCGGCACCAACGTCGAGGTCATCAACAAGCCCGGCGCCGGCGGCCAGATCGGCTACACCCAGCTCACGAGCGCCAAGCCGGACGGCTACACCATCGGCGCCACCGGTTCCCCGTCCGTCGTCGTGTCCCCGCTGGACCCTGCCCGCGGTGCAAAGTACACGCGGAGCAGCTTCCAGCCGCTGGGCCGCCAGGTCATTGATCCGGCCGTCATCGCCGTCCAGCCGGACAGCCCGTACAAGACGCTGAAGGAACTGCTGGAAGCGGCCAAGGCCAAACCCAAGTCCATGACCGCCAGCACCACCGGTCTGCAGACCGGCGAGCACTTCGCGCTTGCGCAGATCCAGGAGACCACCGGCGCCGAGTTCGCACCGGTCCACTTCTCCGAAGGAGCCTCCCAGGCCACCACGGCATTCCTCGGCCAGCACGTCGACATCCTCGTGGCGAACGTCAGCGACGTCACCGACCTGACCAAGCAGAACAAGGCCCGAGTCCTTGGCATCATGACCGCCGAGCGGTCCCCGTCGCTCCCGGACGTCCCCACGTTCAAGGAAAGCGGGTACGACGTCGAAGCCGGCACCGCCCGCGGCTACTCCGCTCCCGCCGGCCTGCCGGACGCCGTCGCCAAGAAGCTCGAGGCCGCCCTCAAGAAGGCCATCGAGGACCCGGAGGTCGTCAAGAAGATGAACGACCTCGGCCTGCAGACCAGCTACCTCCCCGGCAAGGACTACGAGACGTTCTGGGCCGGACAGGAGGCGGACTTCAAGAAGGTCCTGCCGATGGTGCAGAAAAAAGACTGAGTGCAGAAAAAGGACTAGCCCACACGAGCACGACCCGCCGATCCACGCCCATACCGACACCATCAGGGAAGACACCGCCATGACCACCCCCGCCCTTCAGGACACCTCCTTCACCCGCCCGGACCAGGAACTGGTCGACCGGCTGGCCAAGCTGCCCGCCGCCAACATCGGTGACGCCATGGACCGGCTGGGAGTTGCCGACTCCGCCATCCAGGCAATCTGGCCCGGGGCGAAAATCGCGGGCCCCGCCTTTACCGTCTGGACCCGCCCCGGGGACAACCAGGGCATCCACCAGGCCCTGGGGCTGGCAAAGCCGGGGGACGTCATCGTGGTCTCCGGCGGCGGCGACGAGTCCCGCGCCCTCCTGGGCGAACTGATCGGCGAGCGCGCCATCAACCTCGGCATCGCCGGCTTCGCCCTTGACGGTGCGGCACGAGATGCCGAGGCCCTCGGCGAGATCGGCATGCCGGTCTTCGCCCGGGCGGTCACCCCTGCAGGCCCGTACAAGAACGGGCCGCACCGCATCGGCGGCCCCGTCGCCTTCGGCGGCGTTCCCGTTCTGCCCGGCGACATCATCATCGGCGACTCCGACGGCGTTGTGGTCATCCCCTTGGAGCAGGCCGAGGCCGTGGCGGAGGCCGCCGAAGCGGTCTTCGCCGACGAAACCAACCGCCGGGCGTCGATCGTCGCCGCCCGCGGCCAGTAAGTAAGGAACAGTTTCATGACAAAGTGCACCATCATCGGCCTGGGCGAAGCAGGTGCAGCCTACGCGGAAGCACTCGCCGCCGCGGGTCACCAGGTCACCGGGTTTGACCCGGTGGCCACCACCACCCCGCAGGGAACGTCCCGGGCCGCCACCGCCGCCGAAGCCTGCGAGGGCGCGGACATTGTCCTGGTGCTCACCGGCGCAGCCGCTGCCCGCAGCGTCGCCAAGGAGTGCCTGCCGGTGCTCCCGACAGGCAGCACCTATGCCGACTTCACGTCCTCCTCCCCCGCTGTGATGCAGGAGCTCGGCCAGCTGCCCACCCGGGCGAGCTTTGCCGACGTCGCGATCCTTGGCCCCGTCGCCGCCCTGGGCGCCAAAACTCCGCTCATGGTCAGCGGCCCCGGATCCGCCGCGGTGGCGCAGCTGCTGGCGCCGCTGGGTGTCGACGTCGAAATCGCCGACGGCGGGCCGGGGGGCGGCCATGTCCCACAAGCTGCTGCGCAGCGTCCTGATGAAGGGCCTGGCATCGGTGGTGGTGGAAGCGGTCACCGCCGGCCAGGCAGCCGGACTGGAAAGCTGGATCCGGGAGCAGATCGCCCGCCAGCTCGCCGGCGACGGCCAGGCCGTCATCGACAGGTTCCTCGCGGGAACGTCCAAGCACGCCGTGCGCCGGTCCCGGGAAATGCAGGACACCGCGGAATACCTTTCCGAACTCGGCGTCCCCGCAGAGATGACTGCCGCTTCGGCTGCTGCGCTGACGCGGATCGCTGCGGCACCGGCACCGGAGGCCGCCCTGCGCTGAACGCGCATGAGGCAGAATCAATGAACAGGGAATCAACGATGAATCCGGAAGCAAACGAACACCCCGAAGGAGCAGCCCGATGATCGGCATCTGGGCACTCGGAGCCTACCTGGCTGTCATCCTGCTCTGGACGACTGTCATCAAACGCAGTGTGGGCGAAGCGATGCTCCTCGGATTCCTCGTCGTCCTTCCGTTCACCGGAGCCGCCGGCCAGGTCGGCTGGGACGCGTTCTACGACGCCATCACCGATGAAATCGTCTATGCCACCATGGCGTTCGTGTTCATGGGTTACCTGCTGGAGCGGACCGGCGTGCTGGACCGGCTCATCGACCTGCTGAACTCCCTGATCGGCGGGGTCAAGGGCGGGCCGGCCTGGGTCTCCACCGTCGCGTCGGCCGGCCTGGGCGGCGTGGTGCACAACCAGGCCGCGATTGCCGCCACCGTGGGCTCGGTGACCATCCCGTGGATGGAAAAGTCCCGCCTCGACAAACCGTCCGCGGCAACCCTCGTGGCAGGGAACGCCGGCATGGGCATCACCTTCCCGTTCAGCGCCTCCATGTTCGTCCTCGTGGGATCCTCCACGGTCGGGCCGCTGCTCAAGGTCAACGACCTCGTCCTGCCCCTGCTGCTCGGCGGGCTCTGGTGCTTCCTGCACCGCCTGATCGTCACCTACATACTGATCCGCAAGAGCGACATGGCACCCCTCGATGCGGAGCACCGGACACCCGTCCGCCGGGCCTTCGCCCAGGGCTGGGCCACCATGATCCTGTTCGTGGTGGTGGCCGTCCCGCTGATCCTCACCTCCGGCGCAATCGCTTCGGCGCTGACGGACTGGACGGGCTCGGACGTCTCCAAGACCGTCAGCGTCATCGTCTGGATCCCCGTGGTCCTGATCCTCACGGGAATCATCCTGGGACGGAAACGGCTGCCCCGCGGCAGGAAGGCGTACTGGGACTTCCTGCAGCAGTCAGCCCCGCGCTTCGGCGTCGTCGGCGTCACGGTGGTTTTCGCCTTCGCGGGCGCCAACGCCCTGGCCGCCACCGGGCTGCCCAAGCAGATGACGGCACTCCTGAACCAGTTCAACCTGCCGCTGTGGCTGCTGGCCATCCTGATCGGACTGATTGTCATCGCTGTGGCCGCGCCCCTGTCCGCGACGGCGACCATGGCCGCCGTCGGAACCGTGGGCGTGGCCACGCTGGTGGCCGCGGGCGTTCCGGCCACCACGGCGGCTGTTGCAGTGCTGGTCTTTTCCTCCTGCGAGGCAGCCGTGCCGCCCGGCGGCGCTCCGCTTTACGTCGCGTGCGGCATCGCCGATGTTGATCCGTACAAGACGTTTGCCCGCCTGTTCGTCCTCTACGCCCTGCCGCTGCTGGCCATCGGCGTGCTGATCGCCGTCGGCGTCCTGCCGATCGGCGTCCTCTCCACATAGGAAGCGTGGAAATGCAGAAGTTACGACACACCATCAACGCCGTCTTCGTGATCAGCCTGGCCGTACTCCTCATCGCCGGAATAGTTTTCGTGGCCGGGCAGGCGCTCGCCCTGATCACCGGGCAGGGCGGGTGGCTCACAGTCCTCGACGAAGCCGTGAAAGGCCCCGCCTGCATCGCCGCGTCCGTCTGTGCCATCGCCGGGTTCCTGCTCAGTTACAAGACCTCCGCGAAACAGAACAGCCCGCAGCAGGAAGCCCACACCCCATGACCTCCACGGAATCCGGCACCACCTATCCCTCCTACGAGGCTTTGCTGGAACGGGAGGGGCGCCTCGCGGGAACCTCGTGGGGCTTGTTTCCGGACGCCGAACGCGGCACGCCGTCCTTCATCCGGCCTGATTCCATCCGGGACGCCGCGGACTGCGTCCGGACCGGCGCCGTCTTCGGCCTCGACTACCCCGCCGACACCTTCGACCCCGGCATGTCCCTGAAACGGCGCGCTCCCCGGCACACGATCTACTCCGCGCACCCTGCCCACCGCGACGACTACCTCGACGGGTACTACCTGCAGGGCTCCAGCCAGATCGACGGGCTCCGGCACCGCCGGGCGGACGACGTCGGCTTCTACAACGGGACCCCCCGACGGCGACATCCGCGAGGGAACAGCTGCCCTCGGAATCCAGGTCTGGGCCGAGCAGCCCATCGTCGGCAGGGGCGTGCTGGTGGATCTCGACGGATATTGCCGGGACCAGGGCACGCCGATCGACCACGCGGCCGGGCAGCCTCTTGGGCTCGGCCTGATCCAGGCCGCCGCCCGGGCCCAGTCTGTTTCGTTCCGGCCCGGGGACATCCTCATGCTCCACACGGGGTGGTGCGAGTGGTTCCTTGCGCTCCCGACCGGGGACAAGGAGAGCCTCCGCGACAGCCGCCGGGCCAGCGGCATCGAACAATCGGCAGAGTTCATCGCCTGGGCCTGGGACAACCAACTGGCCGTCATCGCCGCCGACAACTTCGCTGTCGAGTGCCTGCCGCCGGTCCCCTCCAGCCCGTTCCGGAGCACGGCGCCCAACGACCACGGCATGATGCACCAGCAGTTGCTTGCCAAGCTCGGCCTGCCGCTGGGCGAACTCTGGCAGCTCGGCCAGCTCAGCCGGCACATGAAGGCCACCGGCAACTGGGACGCCCTGGTCACCGTAAAACCGCTGAACATCACCGGAGCAACGGGGTCGCCGGCGAACGCCACGGCAGTGACATAGCCTGGGCGACCGCCGTTGGTTTCGCTCCGAGCTTTACTGCACGCACCCGGACACTGAGCTGCCGTTTCGCCGAGTCACCATGTCGATGCGACGGTGCGGGCTACGGCCCATTCCTCTCCGTGGGGCTCGAACCAGGAGCGTAGCGTCAGCCGCCAGGTCGCCCTCGATCCCCAGATCATGGCATCGGTGAGCGTGCGTGCGGTCAGCCCGGGCACGGTCCCCTCGGAGTTGAAGGTGGCCTCGACCGTTTCGATCCGGTGGTACTCCATCTGGCCGGCGTCGATAGCTTCAAGCCATTCCGCCTTCGACTGCACGTATCCGGTCATGTGCGTAAGAGTGAACTCCTCGGCGAGGATGCTGTCCAGCTCTGCCACGTCACCGTTCACCATCGCGTCACACATCGCGTCGTGGAGCGCTTTCGCCGCCAGGGCGTTCGCCGACTCGTCGGTCACGGCTGTTTCCGTCGCCGCGCCTGGGCGGTGAGCTCGTGCGCGCCGTAGCTGTTGTCGTCGGGGTTGACCGTCACGCCCGGTGCGACGATCTTGTCGATGCTGTCCAGCACGTCGGTGGACAGGGTGATGCCGGCTGCCGGAAGGTAGGACTCCAGTTGCTCCATGGTGCGGGGCCCGACTATGGCGGAAGTGACGCCGGGGTGGTTGATCACAAACGCGATCGCCATCTCGATGAGGCTCATCCCTGCCTGTTCGGCGAGCTGGGCGAGTTCCTCGACGATATCGAGCTTGCGCTGGTTGGCGGGGCTGGTCATGTCGAAGCGCACGCCCGGGCGGGCACTCGAGGTGGGTGCGGATGCTGCGTTCTTCCGCCACCGCCCTGAGAGCCAGCCGCCGCCGAGCGGGCTGTAGGTGAGGGTGCCCATCCCGTGCCGCTGCACCGTGGGGAGGACGTCCTCCTCGATGCCGCGGACCAGGATCGAGTACGGCGGCTGCTCGGTGACAAACCGCTCCAGGTTGCGTTCCCGGGACGCCCACTGGGCTTCCACGATCTGCGATCCGGAGTAGGACGAGGAACCGATGTAGCGGACCTTGCCCTGGCGGACGAGGTCGGTGAGCGCGCCGAGGGTCTCCTCCACATCGGTATCGGGGCTGGGCCGGTGGACCTGGTAGAGGTCGATGTACTCCGTGTTCAGCCGGCGCAGCGAGTTTTCCACCGCGCGGATGATCCAGCGGCGCGATCCGCCGCGCTGGTTCGGGTCCTCGCCCATGGGCATGAAGAACTTCGTGGCGAGGAAGACGTCGTCGCGCCGGCCGTTCAACGCCTGCCCGACGATCTCCTCGGACAGGCCTCCCGAGTAGACGTCGGCGGTGTCGATGAAGTTGATGCCGGCGTCGAGGGCGCGGTGGATGATGCGGGTGTTGTCGGCGCGGTCGTCGTTGCCCCAGGGGCCGAACATCATCGCGCCGAGGCACAAGGGACTGACCTGAACGCCGGTGCGGCCAAGCGGGCGGTACTCCATAGTAACTCCTTCTTCTTCTTTGTTTTTAGGACTCGGGAATGACCATGGCGAAACGCTCAATGCGGGCTTCGTCCGGGTCCGGTCCGTTGCGCACGCCAGCGTCGAGCGCGTCGATCGAGGCGAGTTCCGCGGCACTGAGCTCGAAGTCGAAGACGTCGAAGTTTTCCGCGATGCGGGCCTTGTTGGTCGATTTCGGGATCGCCGAGCGGCCCTGCTGCAGGTGCCAGCGCAGCATGACCTGGGCGGGGCTCTTGCCGTGCCCCTGCCCGATGGCGGCGATCGCAGGGTCTTCCATCACGTTCCGGCGGTCCTCGCCCCAGCCAGGGTAGAAGGTGATGCCGCCGATGGGTGACCAGGCCTGGGTGAGGATGCCGTTTTCGGCGTCGGCTGCCTGGACGTCCCGCTGGGTGAAGTAGGGGTGCAGCTCGATCTGGTTCACGGCCGGAACGACGTCGGTCGCGGCGAGCAACTGCTCCAGGTGGTGCGGCATGAAGTTGCTGACGCCGATCGCCCGGACGCGCCCGTCAGCGAGAAGGGTCTCCAGCGCCTTGTACGCGGCGATGGTTTTCTCGAACCGGTCCGGTGCCGGCTGGTGCAGGATGAGCAGGTCGAGGTATTCGACGCCGAGCTTGGCCGCCGCTTTCTCCCAGGCGTGCAGGGTCTCGTCGTAGCCGTAGTCGCTCACCCAGACCTTGGTCTCGATGAACACGTCCGCCCGATCGACGCCGGAACGGCGGATGCCTTCGCCGACCTCCCGTTCGTTGCCGTACGCGGCGGCGGTGTCGATATGCCGGTAGCGGGCCGCCAGCGCGGCCTCGACCGCCGCCGTCGTCTGCTCCGGCGGGCTTTGGAAGACGCCCAGACCGAGGGCGGGCATCGTGATGCCGTTGTTGAGTGTAAGTTCCATGTCCATGCCTTCAATGCAACCGTGATTTCCCAGAGGCCGGGAGTTCCTGCCGTTCCGGGTAATGCCAGTGCCTCCCTCGGGAACCAGCCGCCGCGTAGCGTTGATGCCATGACACACAGCGACGACGTGCGGAAATTCCTGACCTCGCGGCGGGCCAGGATCACGCCCGAGGAAGCCGGGTTACCGGTCTACGGCGGGAACCGGCGCGTGGCCGGGCTACGCCGCGAGGAAGTCGCCATGCTCGCCGGAATGAGCATCGATTACTACATCCGCTTGGAGCGCGGAAACCTCTCCGGCGCCTCGGACAGCGTCATCGAAGCCCTTGCCCGGGCCTTGAAGCTCGACGACGCCGAAACAGCTCACCTTTTCGACCTCGCCCGTGCGGCCACGGCCTCCCCACGAGTGCGGCGCAAGCGCAGTCCGCAGACAGTGCGGCCGAGCGTGCAGCGAGTCATTGATGCGATTACGACGGCGCCGGCCTGGGTCCGCAACGACCGCGGGGATGTCCTGGCCTCCAACGAACTCGGCAGGGCGCTGTACCTGGACCTGATGGCCGAGCAGGTCACCCCGCCGAACAGCGCGCGGTTCACCTTCCTGAACCCGAAGGCGCGGGAGTTCTTTGCCGACTGGGGGCGCGCCGCGGACGACATCGTCGCGGTCCTGCGCTCCACCGCGGGGAAGAACCCCTACGACAAGGACCTCACGGACCTGATCGGTGAACTCTCGACCCGCAGCGAGGAGTTCCGCACCCGGTGGGCCCGGCACGACGTGAAGTACCACCGCACCGGCCGGAAACGGCTCCACCACCCGATCGTTGGGGACCTGGACCTGAGCTTCGAAGCGCTCGAACTCCCCGCTGATCCCGGACTACGGATCAATGTGTACACGGCAGACCCCAGTACGCCGTCGGAAGACGCGCTGAAAGTCCTTGAGAGCTGGGCCGCCACCCAACGGGCAACGGCAGAAATCCCCATTGAGGAGAAGCAGTAACCGGCCGTCGCCCCAGCCCCGCGCCCGCCGACTTGTTAGCCACGTCACATTGGTCTATCGTAGTCGGGGGCCACAGCGTGGTGGCCCTTTCTAAATTGGGGAGAAAATAAGTGAACGAGAAGCTGCGGGTGCTGGTCAGCGTTGACCTCGACGGCGCCAAGGCCCAGGTCAAGACCCAGGGTCACGTAACTGTTCAAAGCATTCAGGGCCTGTACAGCGTGATGAAGCGGGCCGACTCGCTGGTCCCGGGGCTGGCACTGGAACTTGATATGCCCCTGGCCGAGGTGGAACCCCAGGCCATGGAGGAGCTCCGCGGCTGCGCCCGCTCCCATCACCTTCCGCTGCAGGTCGATCCGCTGCAGCGCAACTACCGGTTCAGCATCCTCGCACCGAAACTCGCAGCTGCGGAGATCGCAGCGCAGAAGCTGGTAACCCTCCCGGTTGCGGCACCTGTTCTGGCAGCCGCCTGAGCTAAATCCCGGCGGCCCAGTCGTCGTCGTAATAGCGGCCGCGGAAGTGGGCCCGGAGGTACTCCCCCACAACCGCGGCGCCGAGATCCCCGGTGTCTGGTGCCACCACCCGGCCGTCGATCCTGCGGGCCAGCCGCCGGACGAACCGTTCAAGCCCCGGGTCGTCGCCGAGCCGGAAGAACGTGGCCTGCGTGCCCGCACGCCCAAGCCGGTCCAGCTCGGCGACCGTGACGCGGATGGTCTCCGGGTCCGGCGGCCAGCAGAACCACGACTCACCATCGCCCAGCAGATGGGCTGTGGGCTCGCCGTCGGTCACCACGAGGAGGACGGGCTGCATTGACGGGTGCTGCCGGAAGAAACGGCCGGCCAGCAGCAGGCCATGGTGCAGGTTGGTTCCCTGCTCGCGGAACGCCGGCAGGGCCGTGAGCTCGCCGATGTCCATCGTCTGCGCGTAGCGGCCGAACGTGATCAGCTGCAGCCGGTCCCCGCGGAACCGGATGGAGACGAGATGGTGCAGGGCGAGCGCGGTGCGTTTCATGGGCACCCACCGCCCCTCGGCGGCCATCGAGAAGGACACGTCGGCCAGCAGGACGACGGCAGCCTGGGTACGCGCCTCCGTCTCCGTCACCTCGATGTCCCCCACGGCCAGGCGCAGACCGCGGCCCGGATCACCGCCGTCGGCCATGGTGCGCCGGATGGCATTGGTTATGGTGCGGGTGACGTCCCACGGTTCGGCGTCGCCGAATGCCCACTGTCTGCTGGAGCCCGTCTGCTCACCGGCGGCCCCGGCGACGCGCGTGTCCCGGCCGCCCTGCCGGCCGGACAGCTGCTTGGCGGTGTCCCGCAGCAGCGACTTCCCGAGCCGCCGCATGGCCTGGGGTGACAGCCGGAGGTCGCCGTCGGCCCCGCGGCGCAGGTAGCCGCCGTCCTGCATGGCCCGCTCGATCTCCGCGAGGGTGCGGGCCGTCACGGCGGCGTTCTGCCCCAGCTGGCGGGCCAGGGCGTCCAGGTCCAGGTCGTCGAGGGTGGATCCGTTGTACTGCTGGGAGAGCTGTTCGGACAGCTCGTCGAGTTCGGCGATGTCCTGCAGCACGCCGGTGCCGTCGCCCAGCCCAAGCCCTTCCTGGCCCCCGAAGCGCTCGGAGCCGCTCCAGTCCTCGCCGGGGCGCAGGGCGCGCAGGCTGTCGTCGAGCTGGTTGAGCTGGGCCATGAGGTCGGCCGAGCCGAACGCCTGGGCGGACAGCCGCATCAGCTCCTCGCGCTGCTCCGGGGACATGGATTGCAGCATCCGCTGGGCCGCGGCGGCACGCTTGGCGAGGGCGTCCACCAGCTCCTCGACCGACTGCGGATTCTCCGGGAAGTAGTCCCCGTGCTTGGCCATGAACTCCCGGAAGTCCGCCTCCGTGTCCTCGCCGCGGCGGTGCTTGCCGAGCAGTTCGTTGAGGTCGCGCAGCATCTCGCTCACGGCTTCGCGGTCCTCGTCCGTGGCGTTCTCAAGTGCCTGCTTCATGCCGGCAAACCGCTGGTCAAGGACCTCACGGCCCAGCAGGTCCTTGATCCGCTCGTAGGCCTCCCGGGCGCTGCTCGACTGCCAGTCGTAGGACGCGAGCTCGTTGACCGCTGCCGCCGTGGACTGGGGCAGGTTCTGCAGCTGCATCTCGCGGAAGGCGCGGTCGTTGTTGTCCATCATGGCGTCGCGGGCCAGCTGCTTGCGCTCCTCCAGCACCGCGGTGTCCAGCAGCTTCCTGACCTCGTTCAGGGTGCCGTCCAGCCGGTGCCGGCCCAGCAGTTCACTCCGCCGCTGCTGGACCCGGCGGGCCAGGGTGTCGAGCCCGTCGCGGTTCCGGCCGCCGCGCCGCAGGAACTCCTGCAGGGCATGCCGCGGCGAGTAGCCTTCCATCACGTCCTCGGCGATCGCTTCCAGTGCCTCCGCCAGGTCCACCGGCGGGGCAAGCGGATCCGGACCTCCGGCGTACCGGCCGTACCTGGACCGGTTGTGCAGGGTCATGATGCCTCCTGTACTCGCTAATCTGTACCCGGCAGAAACTGGACTTAGCCGTAGACCGTTGCCTCGTCGTCGGACTCCTTGGAGATCCGGCGGGCGAGGTACAGGCCTTCCAGCGCGAGTTCGACGGCGGCGGCGCGCTGTCCGTCGTTTTTCGCGCCCAGGCGCTCACTGATTTTGTCGTAGAGACTTGATCCGTTTCCGGATCCGTTGAGGGACGGGAGGTTCTGCAGGAACTCCCGTGCCGTGACCTGGTCCCCGGTGGTCACGGTAGTGTGGCCGTCGAGCGCGGCCACAAGCGGCCCCATCTCAATGCCCTTGAAATGCGCCCGCACGGCTTCGGCCGTGGCCGTGCGCAGCAGGTGGTCGAGGATGCCCTGTTCACGCCCTTCCTCGCCCGACTCAAACTCGATCTTGCCCGTGAGGACCTCGACGGCGGTCTCCAGGTCGATGATCCGGGCGACCGCCTGGTCCTCCCCGCGCACGCTGGCCCGGCGCAGGGCCGCCGCCGCGACGGTTTCGGCGCCCGCGATGCCAAAGCGGGCGGAAACGCCGGAGGTCTGGTTGATGGCCGGGGACTGCCGCAGCGCCCGGGTGTAGCGGGCCAGGATCTCGAGGATGATGGGCGGGACGTCGGCCACCAGCTTCCCCTCCTGCCGGATGACGGAAACCTCGTCGTCCAGCTCGATCGGGTAGTGCGTGCGGATCTCGGCGCCGAAGCGGTCCTTCAGGGGCGTGATGATCCGGCCGCGGTTGGTGTAGTCCTCGGGGTTGGCGGACGCGACCACCAGCACGTCCAGCGGAAGCCGCAGCACGTAGCCGCGGATCTGGATGTCGCGTTCCTCCATCACGTTGAGCATGGACACCTGAATCCGCTCGGCGAGGTCGGGCAGCTCGTTGATGGCGATGATGCCGCGGTTGGAGCGCGGGACCAGTCCGTAGTGGATGGTTTCGGGGTCCCCGAGCCGGCGGCCCTCGGCCACGCGCATCGGGTCGACGTCGCCGATGAGGTCGGCAACGGAGGTGTCCGGCGTCGCGAGCTTTTCGACGTAGCGCTCCGAGCGGTGGCGCCAGGCTACCCGCATCCGGTCCCCTTCGGTGAGGGCACGGGCGCGGGACTGCTCGGTGATGGGATCGTACGGATGTTCGTTGAGTTCCGAGTCCTCGACCACCGGCGACCACTCGTCCAGCAGCCCGGCAAGGGTGCGGAGCAGCCGGGTCTTGCCCTGCCCGCGTTCGCCGAGGAGGACGACGTCGTGGCCGGCGATCAGGGCGCGCTCGAGCTGGGGAAGGACGGTCCGGCTGAACCCGTACAGCCCGGGCCACGGATCGCGTCCCGCCGCGAGCGCGGCGATCAGGTTGTCGCGGATTTCGTGGCGCAGGTCCTTGTGGACGTGGCCGGATGCACGCAGTTCGCCAACGGTGAAGATATCTGGACGATCACTCACCCCTCTACCGTAGTCCTCGACCCTGCGGGGAATCGAGGGATTCCTCCGATTCCTAGGGTCCCGAACGCTACGCTTAGTCCTGATGACTGCAGAATCACCGTCGGCACCATCACCGCCGTCGAAACCCGAGAGCACGCTTCTCCTTCTGGTGCGCCACGGGGAGACGCCCACAACGGGCATGGTGCTGCCCGGGCGGGCGCCGGGACTGCATCTTTCGGAGCGTGGCCGGGCCCAGGCCGCGCGGGTCGCGGAGCGGCTCGCGGGCCTTAAGGTCGACGCCGTCTACTCCTCGCCGCTGGAGCGCACCTGTGAGACGGCGGAGCCCACGGCGGCCGCTGTCGGACTGGCGGTGCGCGAGGAGCCCGGCCTGCTCGAATGCGACTTCGGTGAGTGGACCGGCGTCGCCCTCGCCGAACTGTCCGGTCTGCCGGAATGGCAGACGGTACAGCACAACCCCTCGGCCTTCCGCTTCCCCGACGGCGAGAGCTTCACGGAGATGCAGGCGCGGATCGTCGGGGCGCTCGAGGGGCTGGGGACAGCGCACGCCGGCGGCGTCGTCGTCTGCTTTTCCCACGCCGACCCGATCAAGGCGGCAGTGGCCCACGCCCTGGGCACGGATCTTGACCACTTCCAGCGGATTGTCATCAGCCCGGGGTCGGTCTCGGCCATTTCATACTCGGACGGTCAGGAACCTGCCGTGCACATGGTGAATTCGACGTCGGAACCGCTGAGCGGGCTGCGGGCGTGAACGTCATGGTGCCGTGACATGGCTGTATGCGGACGCGAGATGACGCTTCTTGCCGAGGGCCGGGTCGAGCTGCTGGGACGCATCCCGCGCAGCAGCAACGAGACGTTCCTCGTAGAGATTTCGTCCGGAGACGACACCGGCTTTGCGGTCTACAAGCCGGAGGCAGGAGAAAGGCCGCTGTCCGATTTCGAGCCCGGGCTGTACCGGCGGGAACGCGCAGCGTACCTGCTCAGCGAGTCCCTCGGGTGGGGATTCGTGCCAACGACCGTGATCCGCGAGGAGGCACCCCTGGGGATCGGGTCGCTGCAGTGGTTCATCGACTGCGACTTCGGCGAGCATTACTTCACCCTGTACGCCGACGTCCCGGAGACGCACCCCGACCTGGCACGGATCGCCCTGTTCGACTACGTCGCCAACAACACGGACCGCAAGAGCGGGCACGTGTTGCGCGGCGACGACGGCCGGGTGTGGGGCATCGACCACGGGCTGTGTTTCTCGGCAATCTTCAAACTGCGCACCGTGATCTGGGACTTCGGGGGCGACCCCATCCCGGAGGCCCTGCTCGAGGACATCGCTCCGCTCGCCGATGCCGTGCCCGACGACGTGGCGGAACTCCTCGATGGTTCCGAGGTCACCGCCCTGCAACGCCGTGTGCGGCGCCTGCTGCACGAACCCGTGCTGCCGGTGGACCACACCGGCATGCGGTACCCGTGGCCGTTGGTGTAGCTGAGTTCTCAGCGCGAACTGGCAGGTAATGCCCTGTTTTTGCCTTTTTGAGGGCATTATCTGCCAGTTCGCGCTGAACTGACTTACGCGTAGGGGTCAGCGATGCCGATGTACTGGGTGGTGGTGTATTCGGCGATGCCTTCAGAGCCGCCTTCACGCCCCAGGCCGGACTGCTTGACCCCGCCGAAGGGTGCCGCGGCGTTGGAAATGACGCCGGCGTTGAAGCCCACCATGCCGAACTCAATCTGCTCGGACACGCGCAGAAGGCGGTTTAAGTCAGACGAGTAGAGGTAGGCGGCAAGGCCGTACTCGGTGGCGTTGGCCATGGCGATGGCCTGCTCCTCGGTGCTGAAGGTGGTGATCGGGGCCACCGGACCGAAGATCTCGGTGCGCAGGATCTCCGCGCTGTTGGAGACTCCTGCCAGGACCGTGGGCTGGTAGAAGTAGCCGGGCCCATCCACGGGCGCGCCGCCGGTAACCACCGTTGCACCGGCCGTCACGGCGTCCTCCACCAGGGCGTGCACATCCTTGCGGGCGCCGCCGTCGATCAGGGGACCCACTGTCACGCCATCCTCGGTGCCGCGGCCGGGGCGGAGAGCCTTCATGGCCTCGGCGAACTTGGCCGTGAACTCCCGCGCCACCGACTCGTGCACAAGGAACCGGTTCGCCGCGGTGCACGCCTCCCCCATGTTCCGCATCTTTGCCGCCATCGCGCCCTGCACTGCCTTGTCCAGGTCGGCGTCCTCAAACACGATGAACGGCGCGTTGCCGCCGAGCTCCATCGAGGTGCGCAGCACGTTCTGGGACGCCTCGGCGATCAGCTGCTTGCCCACCGGCGTCGAGCCCGTGAACGAAATCTTCCGCAGCCGGGCATCCTTCAGCAGCGGCCCGGATATGGATGAAGCCGACGACGACGAGACGACGTTCAGCACCCCGGCCGGCAGGCCCGCTTCCATCATCACCTGCGCGAAAAGCTGCGAGGTTAGCGGCGTGAGCTTGGCTGGCTTGAGCACCATGGTGCATCCGGCCGCCACGGCAGGGGCAACCTTGCGGGTGGCCATCGCCAGGGGGAAGTTCCACGGCGTGATCAGCAGGCACGGCCCCACCGGCTTGTGCTGCACCAGGATCTTGTTCTTGCCCTCGGGGGTGGTCAGGTACCGGCCGTAATCACGCACCGCCTCTTCCGAGAACCAGCGCAGGAACTCGGCAGCATAGGCCACCTCGCCCCGCGCTTCGGCCAGCGGCTTGCCCATCTCGAGGGTCATCAGCAGGGCAAAGTCCTCGGCGCGTTCGGTCACCAGATCGAAGGCCCGGCGCAGGATCTCGGCCCGTTCACGCGGAGCGGTCCGCGCCCAGGCCGCCTGGACGGCGTCGGCTGCGTCGAGCGCGGCGAGGGCATCCTCGCTGGTGGCCGAGGCCAGCGTGGCCAGGACCTTGCCGGTTGCCGGGTCCTCGACGTCGAACGTGCCTCCGCCGGAAGCGTTCCGCCATTCGCCGTTGATCAGCAGCCCAGTGGGCACTGACGCCAGCAGTCCGGTCTCGCGTTCGGTGGTCAAAATGTTTCCTTCAGCCACATCGGGCTCCTTACTATGCATAGCTCATGGGAAGAACGAGCGCGGGGTACTGGGCGGCACCCCATTCGCGGGCCTGTTCGACGTCCCGGTGAAGTTGTTCGGACATGGACTGGATGTCCGGAAAGGCCCGCTGGGGCCGGAGTTTGACGTCCAGCTCGACGCTGACTGTCCGTCCATAGAGGTCTTCATCGAAGTCGAGGAGGTGCGCTTCCAGGAGCCGCTGCCCCTTCGCGGCGTAGAACGTCCGACGGCGGCCGACAGACACTGCTGCCACGGCCCACCTCTGCGGTTCTACCTTTACGAGCGCTCCCCAGACACCGTCCTCGATCCCCTCATCGGTGAGCGGGATGTTGGCGGTGGGAAAACCAAGGAGCCGGCCCCGCTGGTCGCCGTGTTCGACGATGCCTTCGATGACAATCATGCTGCCTTCCTGTCCGTGTTTGGCATGACGCCCTGGAGGACTGCGTCCAGCCAGGGAACCCGGTTGGAGAACCGGCTGATCTTGGAGGGAGCGGTCCAGCGGTACGCGTCGTGCTCATCGTTAATCACCAGCCGGCGCCGTGTGCTGACAGCGGTGAACGTGTGCACCAGCCAGGGGTTGCCGCCGTCGTCGGAAATCAACAGCGGCTCCCCGGACTCAAAGCCGGCCAGTTCCTGGGGCGTCAGCCCCGCCTCTTCCTCAAGCTCAACCAATGCCTGCTGCCGGGGTGAGACGCCCGGCTCGAGGTACCCGGTGATGCAGTGCCAAAGGCCGCGCTCGTGTCCGACGGACTGGCTCCGCTTGAAGAGCGCAACCCGCCCGCGCCACTCAACCACTACAGCCACCACGGCACGGGGCGGGCTGACTCTCGTGCTCATCGGGCGAGGAGTTCCTGGCTGGTGACCACCTCGCACATGGGCGAGAGCAGTTTCAGGAGGGCCAGGGTCTGCTGCTGGGCTTCGTCGCTGACCGCGGCGCAGGCATCGGAGACGACGGTAACGAAGCGGCCGGCGTCGATGGCGCCGAGGGCAGTGGACAGGACACAGCAGTCCGTGGCCACGCCGGTGAGCACCATCTCCGCGCCTTCCGGCACCAGCGCCGCCAGCTCCGGTCCCCACTTGGAGAATGTCGGGGCATCCAACACGGCAGCCCCGCCCGGGACATCCAGAGTGATGTCCCAGGCCACGGAGCCGGACGGGAACCGCATCCCGTCCCAGCGCCGGTAGTAGGCCGCCCAGGCTCCCGTTTCCGCTTCGTCCCGGACGAACCGGGTGAACACGCTAACGGAGTTGAACTCCTGCTGCAGCCGGCTGATCACCGGCACGATTTCCTGGTACCGCGGCGCCTGCCACTGGCCCTCGTCGCGGAACGCGCGCTGCATGTCGATCACCACGAGCGTGGCCCCGT
Organism: Arthrobacter sp. UC242_113; assembly: GCF_044054585.1. Taxonomy (NCBI): domain Bacteria; kingdom Bacillati; phylum Actinomycetota; class Actinomycetes; order Micrococcales; family Micrococcaceae; genus Arthrobacter; species Arthrobacter sp. UC242_113. Next base: position 3,181,418 of record NZ_CP171968.1, read on the forward strand.
CCGGCCGGGAACCGGCCTGTTTCACAGGGCCTGTTTTCACAGGGTCTGGGCAGCGGGGCTGCGGTCGAGCATTTCCTGTCCGGAGAGGCGCTGGCGCCGGTGCGTGGCGAAGTAGACGCCCGCTGCGACGGCGGCACCCACGTAGTAGGAGAGGTCACCGATCTGCGGGAAGGCCGCAGCAATGGGGCCGGTGTAGATCGAGGACATCCAGAACGGGGAGGAGAGTGCGACGCCGGCAGCCCAGGCCACAAAGCCCCATTCGAATTTCCGGCCCTTGTCGAACAGTTCGCGCAGGCCACGCTCGGTGCGCCGGCCGCCGAAGAGGTAGTCGCACACCAGGACGGCGACGTACGGGGCGATGCAGTAGGCGGTCAGGTTGAGGAAGGCGGTGAAGCCGCTGTTGAAGCCGGTCTGGCCCCACAAAGCCACGAAGTAGGAGGCCACGCAGATGAACACGACGGCGGTGTGGCGCTTGACGGGCACGCCCATGGTCTGGATGGAGATGGCTCCGCCGTAGACGTTCAGGAAGTTCTGCGTGAAGGAGGACAGGGCGACGACGCCGAGGCCGACGGCGGCCCAGGGGCCCATGAGCTCCTTGAGCGCACCGATGCTGTCGGACGCGGTGGTGGTCGATCCGAGGAGGGTGCCCAGGATGCCCATCCAGACAAGGGTGACGAAGTTGCCGGACATGGTGGCCCAGCCGGCTCCGCGGCGGTTGCCGGGGGTGTTGGGCAGGTAACGGGAGTAGTCGGACGCGAACGGCATCCAGGCCACGATGAAGGAGAAGAACCAGCCGAAGAAGATGATCCATCCGCCGATGCCGTCGAAGCCCGGGGCGGATTCATTGGGGGTGTTGACGACTTTGCCGTTGGCCGCTGCCACGATGGTGATGAAGACGAAGCCGATCACCAAAACGAACGACAGGATGCGCTGCAGGAAGTGGATCAGGTTGTAGCCGATGACTGCCACGCCCAGCTGGATGACCATGAGGATCAGGGACGAGACCCAGAACGGGATATCGGTGAGCAGCGCGATGGCCTGGCCGCCGAGGATGACGGTCACAGCTGCCCAGCCGATGCCGGCGAACACGTTCACGTAGGCCACCGGGAACAGGTTGCCGATGAAACCGAGCGGTCCCCGGCCCTGCATCTGCTGAGGTACGCCCAGCCGGACTCCCATGGCCGACAGGTATCCCATGCCCGCCGAGGAGGTCACACCGGCGAGGACGATGGCCAGGACGGCAGCCCAGAAGGGAAGGCCGAAGTAGGTGGCGCTGAAGCCGAGGACGACGATGGGAAAGTTCATTCCCGCGGCGAACCAGAGGAAGAACTGGGAGCGGGGCTTCCCGTGGCGTTCGACGTCGGGGATGTGCTCGATGCCGTAGGGCTCGATTTTGGTGAGGCTGTCGCGGTAGCCGCGGTCTTCGGCGACGCTGTTTTCGGCGGCGCTCATGGTGTCTGGGCTCATTTTTGTCCTAATGTGGGATGCGCACCTAGGTGCGCTGCTTGAGAGCAGATTGGGTCGGCGCGGCTGGTTTCCTGTCCGAGGGTGGTCAGCCGCGCCGGAACTTTAGAGTTCGGCGAGTTCAGCGCCGTCGAAGAACCGTCCGGCCTTGTAGACCATCGGTGCGGTGGTGCTGGTTTCCGCGTGGCGGACGCGGCAGATGAAGACCGTGTGGGTCTTGGCTTGAAAGCGTTCCTGGATTTCGGCCTCGAGGGAAGCTGCCGAGCCGTCCAGGAGGGGGCTTCCCTCGGGCCCTTCATGCCAGTCGAGATCGGCGAACTTGTCCGGCGCCTTCGAGGCGAATACCTTCACTGTGTCCAGCTGCTCGGTCCCCAGGATGTTGATGCCGAGGTGGCTCGAGGAGAAGAGCGCGGAGTAGGTGCTGGACGTCTTCTGGACGCACACCAGCACCAGCGGCGGTTCGAGCGAGACCGAGCAGTAGGAGTTGGCTGCCAGCCCCTTGGGGGTTTCGCCTTCCTTGGTGGTCACGACGGTAACTCCGGTGATGAACTGCCGGTTGAAGGCCTTCATCAGGTCCGGGTCGAGCTCAGGGAAGTCGTCGCCGTCGGAAACGGCGGGTGCGGCGATGCCGCGCAGGGGCCGGATGCCGAGGCCGGCGAGCAGTTCGCTCCCGTCCCAGGTCACTGATTCCCTGGCAATCCTGCCGTCCTCGAGGACCAGGATGTTCGAACCCCGGGTCTGGACGGTGAGTCCCGTCGCGGGAACTCCGAGGTATTCATGGGTGTGCGTGCCGGTGGAGGTCCAGAAGACGGCGACGGTGCCGTCCCCTTCGACGACGTCATCGACCGTGGTGCGCAGGTCGGGGAATGCTTCCCGGACCGCGGCGATCTCTGACTTGAGGCCAGCGAGGTCGACGGTTGCACCCGTCGCCTTGCTGGTACGCGTGTAGCCGGCGGCTACGAGGCCATCGAGGGCATCAAGGTCTCCCTTGTCCCAGGCCGCGAGCCAAGCCGATGTGATGAGCGGTTCCAAGGTCTGTTGCATACCAATGACGGTAATCCAGCTCACAAGGTTCGGTCAAGAGGAACGGGGAATTCCTTGAACTTCCCGGAATTCTAACGGTTTTCGGAAAGAGTGTCGAAACCTGTTGACGCTTCTGATGCATGCAACATAAGCTTTCATGTATGCAAGATGATCTCGAAGTAGTCAGGGAAGCAGCTGACCGGGACGGGCTCCTGGATCGCATCCGCCGCCTCGTCCTGGGAGGCGACTTCCCCCCGGGCGCAGTGGTCCCCGAAGCGTTCCTCGCCCAGGAGTTCGACGTGAGCCGGACCCCGATCCGTGAAGCACTTAAGCAGCTTCAGCACGAGGGCCTGGTGGAGATCCGCCCGAAGGTCGGCACCTTCGTGCGGGAGCCCACACGCAGGGAGATCATCGAGCTCTTCCAGCTCAAGGAGTCCCTCGAGGGTCTCGCGGCATCCCTGCTCGCCCGCCGCGGGGACGTCCAGGAACTGGCCGTCCTGCGGCGGAACCTCGAGGAGTCCGAAATGGCTTCGCTCACCCATGACACCGACGCCTATGCCCGGCTGGTGCATGAGTTCCACTGGACGATCGTTCGCGGCTCGGACAACCGCAAGCTTGTTGAGCACTACGAGCGGCTCATGAACCAGCTCGCCTACCAGCGGCTGGTCCTGCGCACGGTTGAGCATCCGGGCAGGCTCGAAGCCTCCACCCGGGAACACCGCGCCGTCCTGGACATGATCGAGCATAAAGACCCCTTCGGGGCCGAATCCGCCATGAGAAACCACGTTCACGCCTCATCGCGGGAGGCTCTGACCGATCCGGCGCAAGACCGCCGGAGCTGAACCGACCACCACGAAAGGAAGCCATGCGCTTCTCCATGATTGAAGGGCCTAAATGATGAGCGACCAAGGGTTCGGCATCCGCAAGATCGTGTACTACGCCGAGGAGATCCTGCTCGAAAACGGCACCTCCCCCGCCGTTCCGGCAGTCCGCGCAACGGCCGCGGCCGTGGTCACCAACCCCTGGCTGGGCGGCGACGCAGCCGATGACCTCAACGACGAAGTGGTCCAGCTTGCCCCGGTGCTGGCACGCAAACTCACCGACGTGCTTGCGGCCAACCTCGGCGGAGTGGACGCAATTCAGGCCTTCGGAAAGGCCGCGATTGTGGGCACCGACGGTGAAATCGAGCACGGCGCTGCGCTCATCCACACACCGTTCTTCGGCAACCTCGTCCGCGAGTACTTCGAAGGTGAATCCATCATTTGCTTCGCCGATGACCGGGCCGACGCCGGCGCCTCGCTGGTGGTGCCCCTCTGGCACAAGAACGCCGCAGCGACACGTACGCACTACCAAACCATCACCACACGCATCGGTGACGCACCCCGCCCGGGTGAGATCGTCGTCGTCCTCGGTGCTTCAACCGGGCCACGCCCGCATTCCCGCATCGGTGACCGCCTCACCGACCCCATCGTCAAAGCAGACACACTAGGAGAACTAGTTTCATGAGCATCCGTAAGATCGTCACCCTGACCGAAGACGTCCTCATCGAAGGCGGCCGTGAGGTCAGCCCCGCCGCACGGGTCGCCGTCGTCGCCGCCATCGTCAAGAACCCCTGGGCAGGCCAGGGCTTCGTCGAGGACCTCTCCGCCGGCATCGACGGCCACGCCTCCGACATCGGCGCGCTGCTGGCCCCCCGCGTCCTCGAAGCCCTCGGCTCCCCGGCAGAGGCGTACGGCAAGGCCGCCATCGTGGGACTGAACGGCGAGATCGAGCACGGCTCCGGGCTCATCCACACCCTGGCCTTCGGCAACCACTTCCGCGACGCCGCCAACGCCACCACGCTCCTGCCGGCAGTGGAAAAGCGCGGCCCGGCCGGTGTTGTCTTCGACATCCCGCTCAAACACATCACCGACGCCACCATCCGCTCCCACCACCAGAGCATCGAGGTGCGGATCAACGACGCACCGCACGCCGATGAAATCGTGATCGCCCTCGCCGCCGCTGCCCAGGGACGGCCGCAGCAGCGCCTGGCAGCGTTCGCCACCGAAACGAAGTAGGTGCCAGCCGCCGTGAGCCGCGACCGCATAGCTCTCATCCACGGCGTCGGCCTCGACGGGTCGATGTGGGGGCCCCTGCGCGAGTTCCTTGAGCCGGAATACGACGTCCAGATCCTTGAACTCCTGGGTCACGGACGCCGCCCGCAGGCTCCCGTTGGGGTGACGCTTGCCGAGCTCGCGGCGGATGTTGCCGAACAGCTCGAACCGAATACGCACCTGGTGGGATTCTCGCTGGGCGCTCTCGTGGCCCAGCACCTGGCCAGGTTCAGGCCCGACCTGGTCGCCAGCCTGGTGTCGGTCGCCTCGGTGTGCGCCCGCACCTCCGAGGAGCACGCCGCTGTCATGGTCCGGCTGGCCTCGGCCGAATCCGATTTCCCGGCAACAGTGGAGGCGTCAATCCGCCGCTGGTATCCGGAAGGATCCGCCGTCCCGGCGGAACTCGTCGAAGCGACGCGGGAAGTCCTGCTGCAGAATGACCCGAAGTCCTTCCTGGCCTGCTACCGCGTGTTCGCTACCGCCGACGCGGAAATCGCCGCCGAGCTGCCCCTGATCACCGTTCCTTCCCATGCCGTGACCGGCGAGCTGGACCCGGGGTCAACGCCCGGGATGAGCGCCCGGCTGGCCGCGGCCATCCCCGGCTGCACCTACTCCGTCATCAGCGGCGCGCGCCACATGATGCCGGTGGAACGTCCCCAAGAGCTCGCCAACACGCTTACCGCTTTCATCAAGGAGCACTCACATGTCCACTGATCGCCGCTACGAGCACTTCATCAACGGGGAATTCGTTCCGCCGTCATCCGGCGAATACTTCGACAGCACCAACCCGGCGACCCTTGACGTGCTGTACCAGGCCGCACGGGGCAACGCGGCCGACGTCGAAAAGGCCGTCTCAGCGGCGTCCGCAGCCTTCGAGAATCCCGGCTGGCGGAACCTCAGCCAGACCAAGCGCGGGCACCTGCTCCGCCGTCTCGGTGACCTCGTTGGTGAGCATGCCGATGAGCTTGCCCGGATGGAAAGCCAGGACAACGGCAAGCTCCTGCGGGAGATGCGAGCGCAGCTGGCGTCCATGCCCGAGTACTACTACTACTACGCCGGGCTGGCCGACAAGATCCAGGGCGACACCATCCCCGGCTCCACCCCCGCCATCCTGAACTACACGCTCCGGGAACCGCTGGGCGTGGTTGGTGCCATCACGCCATGGAACTCACCGCTGACGCTGACCACCAGCAAACTCGCCCCAGCCCTTGCGGCCGGCAACACCATCGTCATCAAGCCCTCCGAATACACCTCGGCCACCGTGCTGCGGCTGGCTGCGCTGGCCGATGAGGCCGGGTTCCCGCCCGGCGTGATCAACGTGGTCACCGGTTTCGGCGCAGAAGCCGGCGCGGCCCTGGTGGACGACGCGCGGCTGGCCAAGATCTCGTTTACCGGCAGTACCAACACCGGCGCGCGGATCGCGGCGTCCACGGCATCGCGCTTCATCGGCTCCACCCTGGAGCTGGGCGGCAAGTCACCGAACATCGTCTTCGGAGACGCTGACATCAAGAACGCGTCCATGGGTGTTGTGGCCGGCATCTTTGCCGCGGCTGGCCAGACCTGCATCGCGGGAAGCCGCGTCTTCGCCCATAAGTCTGTCTATGACGAATTGCTGGAACGCGTCGCCAACCGAGCCCGAAGCATCGTGATCGGCGATCCGCTCCTCGACGCCACCGAGCTCGGCCCGCTGGCGTTCCAGGACCAGCGCGACAAGGTGGCCAGCTACGTTGACCTGGGCGTCTCGGAAGGTGCCACCGTCCTGACCGGCGGCGGCCGTCCCAATATCCCGCTCGGCGGTTACTTTTTCGAGCCCACCGTACTGACCGACGTCGACAATTCCATGCGCGTGGTCCGGGAGGAGATCTTTGGACCGGTCGCGGCGATCATGCCCTTCGAAACCGAGGAAGAGGTGCTCCGGCTCGCCAACGACACCACCTACGGGCTCGCCGCCGGCGTCTGGACCACCAACCTGGCGAGGGCACACCGGATGGCCAGCCGGCTGGAGGCGGGAACAGTCTGGGTCAACACGTACCGTGCCATGTCCCCGGCGTCCCCGCGCGAAGGGTTCAAGACCAGCGGCGTCGGCGTCGAACACGGCATCGAGAGCATCCGTGAGTACACCAGGCTCAAGAGCATCTGGATCAACACCGACGAGTCCCCCATCGCCGACCCCTTCATCATGAGGAGCTGAACACCTTGCCTCTTATCGAAGTTTCCATCGCCCGGGGCCGGACCCCCGAGCAGCTCCGCGCGCTCATTGGCGAGCTGCACCGCGCCGCCGAGAACGCCGTGGGCGCGGCACCCGAAAATACCACCGTCATCGTCCGCGAGATTGAGCACGAGCACTGGTCCCGCGGCAACCAGACCATCGCCGAACGCAACGCGGCAGTTGCAGAAATCAGGAGTTCCTAATGCGCTTTTCCCTCTTCGTCCACATGGAGCGCTGGGACGAGTCCGTCTCACACCGCGAGTGCTTCGAGAACCTGACGGAACTCGCGCTCATTGCAGAGGCCGGCGGCTTCAGCACCGTCTGGATCGGTGAGCACCACTCGATGGAGTACACCATCTCCCCCAGCCCCATGCCGCAGCTCGCCTACCTGGCGGCGCGCACATCGCGCATCCGCTTGGGTGCCGGCACCATCATCGCGCCCTTCTGGAACCCGCTCCGCGTGGCCGGCGAGACGGCGCTCCTGGACGTCATCAGCAACGGCCGGATGGAAGTCGGGCTGGCACGCGGCGCCTACCAGTTCGAGTTCGACCGCCTGATGGGCGGCATGTCCGCTGTCGACGGCGGCAAGCACCTGCGCGAGATGGTGCCGGCCGTGCGCGCGCTCTGGGAAGGTGACTACGCCCACGACGGCGAGGTCTGGCAGTTCCCGACGTCCACCAGCGTCCCGAAGCCGCTGCAGAAGCCGACGCCGCCCATGTGGATCGCCGCCCGCGACATCTCCTCGCATGAGTTCGCCGTCGCCAACGGCTGCAACGTGATGGTGACGCCGCTGATGAAGGGCGACGAGGAGGTCGAGGACCTGGCACGCAAGTTTGATACCGCCGTCGAGAACAACCCCGGCGTCCCCCGCCCGGACCTCATGGTGCTCCGTCACACCCACGTCCACCCCGCAGATGAGCCCGACGGATGGCGGCGTCCGGCCGAGGGCATCAACAAGTTCTACCGGACGTTCGATGCCTGGTTCGGCAACAAGACCACGCCGAAGGACGGCTTCCTCGAGCCCAGCCCCGAAGAGAAGTTCGCCGACCGCCCGGAGTTCACCCCGGAGTCCCTCCACCAGACGGCCATGATCGGGACCCCCGAGGAGGTCATCGAGCGGCTCCGCCACTACGAGGCACTCGGCGTCACCGAGTTCAGCCTCTGGTCCGACAACAGCCTTACTCACGAGGAAAAGAAGCGCTCACTCGAGCTCTTCATCGAACAGGTCATGCCGGCCTTTCAGGAGCAACCCGTAGCTGCGGCACGCTAGAGCTGACTTAATAGCGCGAACGGACACCTGTGGCCCCTGGGAAACGCTTCTCTGGGGCCACAAGTGTGGTTCGCGGTTCAAGCCCTGAGACCGCGGCTAGCCCCGGTGGAGCAGCCGCCTCCTCTCCACCGGGTCTAAGGCAGCAGCGCATGCGGCTGCGGCCAGGCCGAACGAGCCGTCCAGAACTGCCTTGTCCGCACCCGTTGAGGCGCCGAACGCGGCAAATTCTGCGGTGTGATGCGTGCTGCCCCTGACGTCGTAGCCGACCATCGGATGGATGCTTGGCACTACCTGCGAAACGTTCCCCATGTCTGTGGAGGCCACGGGCTCCGCACTGAATTCAACGTATCTCCCCCTTGACGTCATGGCTGCCTGATAAGCCTCCGAGAAGGAATGCGTCCTGCCGCAGTTCGGCGTAGTCGTTGCCGTGCGGCGTGATCTGCAGCGTGCTGCCGCTCGCATGGGCGCCCGCTTCAAGGGAGCGGCGCACCTTATCCTGGATCCGGCTGAGGCTCTCGATGCCGGGGCCCGCATTTCGATGGTCGCCCGAGCCCGGTCCGGGATGACGTTCACGGCGCTGCCGCCTTCGGTGACGATCAGCGAAACGATCGAACCAGCGGGCAGCTGCTGCCGGGCCAAGGCGATGGCCGTTTGCGCAACAACCAGCGCATCCAAGGCGTTGATGCCCTGCGAAGGAGCAGCGGCTGCATGGGAGGGACGTCCCTCGAACAGCACATTCCACATGCACATGGCCAACGACGAACCACCAACCACGTCCGTTGCCGCGGCGTGAGCCATCATGGCCAGGGACACGTCGTCGAAGAACCCTTCGTCGATGAGGTCCACTTTGCCGCCCGTGGTCTCCTCGGCCGGGGTCCCAAGCACTTTGACGGTGATGCCCAGGTCGTCGGCCACCGCCGCCAGAGCCAGCGCTGCCCCAACCGCGCTGGCCGCGTTCACATTGTGCCCGCAGGCATGGCCGATAGCAGGCAGTGCGTCGTATTCAACACAGAGAGCCACCGCAAGGTCGCCAGTCCCGAAGCGCGCACTGAATGCCGTGGGTTGCCCGGGCTGGTCCTCATCGAAGCTGAACCCCGCTTTCCGAAGCACCCACCGCACCCGTTTGACGGCACGGAATTCCTGCCCGCCAAGCTCAGGGTCTGCGTGGATGGCATGGCTTAAATCCAGGACGTCCGGCTCCCACCGTTCCACCGCGGCGGCAAGTGCCGCCTGGATGTCGCCTTGGGATACGTGTTCGACGGCGGTTCCTCGCGTCGCGCTGATGGGTCCGGTCATCATGCCCCCACCGCCGTTGCCTGCCGCTTCGGGTAGCGGGCACCCGCAGCGGCAGCAATTAGGGCTGCGGTGGCCAGGGCTCCCCAGATGAAGAAGAGCCCGGCTTCAGTAATGTGCCCGGATTCCACAGATGCCGAGGAGATCAGCTTCACCACGGCCGCCCCTACCGCGATACCTACGGACAGGGCCAACTCGTTGAGCCCCGCCGCCGTCGACGTTTCCTCCACCGGGACGCCCTCAACGGACAGCGCGCGGGTTCCCGCTTGGTACATGCCCAGGCTCAGGTTGAACATGGCGAAGCCCGCGGCGTAGCCCGCAAGTGAGCCGTGGGCAACCGCCATCACCAGGAAGCCGGCCGCCAACAGGATGCCGGCGAAGACCAGGGTGGCGCGTTCGCCGAACTTCCTCATTGCCCTGGCGGTCAGCAGCGAGGAGAACAGGGAGAGAACCGAGGCCAGAGCGAGGACAATCGCGATCATCAGGGGGCCCAGGGCGAAGCCATAACCGGTCTTGTCCGGGTTGGAATGCAGGAAGATTCCATTGGTGCCGAAGTAGCTGATGGAAGCGAAGCCGAAGAAGAAGGTAGCCAGCGAGACGGTGCGGATGCGCGGGTTGGCGAGCATCCGCAGATCCATGAACCGCCGGCCTTCGGTGCCACCGGAATCGCGTATGGCCCAGTAGGCCAACAGTGCAAGCCCTACCGTTCCGGCCACCAGGGTCCGGCCGTCGAGCCAACCCCACTCGGGTGCCATCGAGAGCGCCACCACAAAACCAATCAGCCCGAGAGAGCAAGCCAGGAGCGGCGCCAGGGCGATGCCCTCACGGGTCGGGATCCCGGCGTCGGGCAGCACAAACGAACAGGCCACCGCGGCCACCGCGAACGGGACTGCCACCCAGAAGCCGAGCGTCGGGTCGGTGACGCCCACGATTCCGGCAAGAAGGCCGCCTGCTCCCACCATGATCATCAGCACGCCAATCATGACGCTCACGCCCGTGCGGGTGTGCGGAGGGCTACTCACCCGCAGAATTCCCATCATCAGCGGGATGAAGCCCACCACGCACGTGAGCATGACGACACCCAGCGTTACCGTCCACAGCGACGGCCAGAGGGCCATTAGCAGAACGCCAACCGCGACAACGCCGGTGGACCAGCGCAGCACCGGGCGGTATCCGTAGCTGTCACCGAGCCGGGAAATGATCGGGGTAAGGACCGCAAAGCTGACACTGGAGATGAGGAAGATGCCGTTGATGGTGGGGTCGTCAATCTCGAAAACCGGCCCGAGCGCCGGCAGGATCGGATTCAGGTATCCCTGTGTGACCCCGCTGAGCGACTCAATCAATGCCATTGCCAGGATCATGCCCGCGATCGTCCTGCGTGTTGTACCCGCGGCAGCGAGCCCGCGCGCGCCCGGCTCGTGTCGGCGGAACCCCTCCGTGAACAGGCAGCCTACGCACCAGACCGGATTGACGCTGCGTTGCTGGAAGAACTCACCAAGGATGGCCGTGCCAGCTGGGCAGAGCTAGGTGCGGCCTGCGGCGTCTCGCCCCAAACGGCTCGACGGCGGGTGGAACGGTTCCTCGCGTCGGGCTACATAGCGCTTAGGTGCGATACGTCCACTTCCGCCCAGCAGGGGCTCCGGGAAGTCACGCTGGTCCTGAACGTGCCGGCACAACATGTTGACGACGTCGGACGCTACTTCGCCGCTTTGGGCAACTGCCGGCTGAGTGCGCAAGTCCTCGGCGCCCAGAACCTGCTGGTCACCCTGTGGGTCCGCGATTACCTGGAAGTTCAGGCCTACGAACGCGAACTGGCCGAGCGGGCTCCCGGCAGCACTGTCATCTTCCGCCAAGCGGTAGTCCGGACGTTTAAGCGCCTGGGCCACGTCCTGGACGAATCAGGATGCAGCCGCAGCGTGGTGCCACTGTCGCTCTGGAGGGAGAAAAGGGGATTTTACAAGCCGGAAACCTCGGCATGACACTCGCGAAACCCTGGCTCTGTTTACTGACAGTAGTCATAGTTTCACACTAATAGTCATGAAGGATGCACCATGCCCACCGAAATCAATTTCCGTTACCTCAGCGAGCCCGACATGGTCGAGGTTGGAGTTGGCGATGTCGTCCGGTGTACCGATGTCATGGAGGAGGCCCTCATTCTCCTGCGCGAGGGCGACTACCGGATGGCGGGGGACAACGGCAACTCCCACGGCGCGATGATCACGTTCCCGGAAAAGCCTGACTTCCACGGCATGCCCCAGGACGGACCAGATCGCCGTTTCATGGCCATGCCCGCCTACTTGGGCGGTCGCTTCGGCACTTCTGGTGTGAAGTGGTACGGCTCCAACACGGAGAACCGTCAAAAGGGTCTGCCCCGTTCAATCCATGTATTCGTCCTGAACGATCGGGACACCGGTGCGCCTCTTGCCATCATGAGTGCGAACTTGCTCAGTGCGTACCGCACAGGCGCTGTACCCGGCGTCGGCGTCAAGCACCTCGCGAAGGCAGATGCAAAGGTCGCCGCTGTGGTGGGCCCTGGTGTCATCGCACGATCGGTTCTCGAGACCACCCTGGCCCTGCGCCCGTCGATCAACACGGTCGTGGTGAAGGGCCGGAGCGCCGGCAGCACCCAGACGTTCGTCGATTGGGCCAAAGCGAAGTTCCCGCAGCTGACCAGCGTCACCTCGGCAGAAACCATTGAAGAAGCGATCGCTGACGCCGACGTCGTGATGGCGACGACTTCCACCGACGCAGAGGGCAGCGATGCGTTCCCATACTTCCCGAAATCCGCCATCAAGCCGGGCGCCCTGCTGCTCCTTCCGGCCGCCGCGCGGTTCGATGACGATTTCCTTCAGGGCGACGCTCGGCTCGTGATCGATGCCGAAGGCTTGTACCAGGCGTGGCTAGAGGAGTATGGATCCACGGCGTACCAAATTCTGGGCATTCCGGGATCGCACTGGTTCGGGCTGCTTGGGGCCGGCAAAATTCCTGCATCGAAGATCGAAGAGATCGCCGACGTGGCGACCGGAAAGCTACCGGGCCGACGCAACGACGACGAAATCATTCTCTACTCGGTGGGCGGGATGCCCGTAGAAGACGTTGCCTGGGCGACAGACCTGTACCGAGTTGCCGAGGAAAAGAACGTCGGCACGGTCCTGAATCTCTGGGACACTCCGGCCCTCGCCTGACCCAAAGGGCGGGGACGTCTCCGGCATGAACGTTGCGTTTTAGATGGTGACCACTACCTTGCCGCACACCTGGCCGTTTTCCAGGAAGCGGATCGCGTCTTTAGCCTCAGCCAGCGTGAAGGTCCGGTCGAGGGCTGGTGCTATTTTGCCGGCGTCGATGAGCGGGGCGAGGTCCTGCAGCTCCGCGGCACGGACCAGGCCGAGGAACGTGGTCAGCCGTTGGCTGATGAACGGTGACAGCGCCAGGGCGCCGAGTTGGCGGTGCAGGCCTCCGGTCAGTTTCCCGCCGCCCTCACCGCCGGTGATGACCGCCGTTCCTGTACGTGTTAGGGCGCGGCGCAGGCGGGAGATTGATGGGTTTCCGGCGATGTCCAGGATGAGGTCGTACGGGCCGGAGTCTGCGAAGTCCTCACGGGTGTAGTCGATGACATGATCGGCGCCGAGGGTGCGGACAAATCCGACCTTGCCGGTACTGCAGACTCCGGTAACCTCGGCGCCGTAGGCTTTGGCCAGCTGGACCGCGTAGCTGCCGACGCCACCGGAGGCGCCGGTGACCAGCACCTTCTGGCCCTCCCTGATCTTCCCGGCCCGCAGACCCAGGAGGGCAGTGACCGCGGAGACCGGCACCGCCGCGGCCTGCTCGATGGAGAGGCCCTGGGGCTTGGCGGCCAGTTTGGTCTCGGACGCAATGGCGTATTCCGCATAGGAACCACGGCCGCTGCCGTACACCGCGTCGCCGATGGCGAACCGCGTGACGTCGGGACCTACGGCTTCTACGCTTCCCGCGAGATCCAGGCCCAGAACCGGGTCCTTCGGTTTCCGGATTCCGAATGCCAGACGGCCGAGGTAAGGCAGGCCGGTCATCAGGTGCCAAACTCCGCGATCGACGCCGGCAGCCCTGACACGGACGAGCACGTCGTCTCCCTTGACAACCGGGCGGGGCACCCGATCCAGGCGGAGCACCTCCGGCCCCCCGTATGTTTCCCGAACGATAGCGCGCATGTCGCCCACGGTCCCGGCGTCCTGTCGTTGAGGGTGCTGCTGCGTTTTCATTACGTTCCCTTCTGTCCTTGCAGGTAATCCTTCGTACGCTGTACGAAAAGGGTATCGTACAGTGTACGGAAGCGGAAGCGCTGGGAGGAGCAAATAATGAAGGAAGCAGGCGCGGGCGGCAGGGACCGGCCGGGGCTCAGCCGCGAGAAGCTACTGCGGAAGGCCTTGGAGTTGGCGGACAGGGACGGCATTGCTGCCCTGTCGATACGTTCGCTCGCCCAGGGGATGGGCACCAAGCCGATGACGCTCTACTACTACGTGGCTAACAAGGACCAGATCCTTGACGGCCTCGTGGATCTCGTTTTCACCGAGATCGACACACCGGAGGCCGGAGGCGAGTGGAAGGACCAGATGCGCCGCCGGGCCCACTCGGCGCGCGCAGCGCTGCGCCGGCATCCTTGGGCAGTCGGGCTGCTGGAGTCCCGCAAAGCTCCCGGTCCGGCGACCCTAAGGCACCACGAGGCGACCCTTGGCACACTGCGAGCCGCGGGCTTCACTGTGCAACAGACCGCCCGGGCCTACTCGCTACTGGACAGCTACATCTACGGGTTCGCCCTCCAGGAAGCCGCACTGCCCATAGCAGGGCACGAGCCGATGGCGGAGGTGGCCGGTCCCATCATGGAACGGTTCGCCACCGGGGAATACCCGCACATGGTCGAGATCGCCACGCAGGTTGTCATGCAGCCCGGCTACGACTACGGCAACGAGTTCGCCTACGGGCTGGAGTTGATCCTCAGTGCGCTGGAACCGGAGCAGGCTGGGTAGCACGCTGCAACCCTCTCCGCCGCGTCGGCCAGACTCCATGATCCTCTCGGCATCGAGGGCAGGCTCCCTTCATCGCGCGAACATCCAAGGAGTAATTCCCGTCGGATCACCGCCGCCCTTCACAAACTCGCCACGCTTCTTGCGAGCGCGATGGAAGTGATCGGGGAGGTACAGACCCAGCCCGATGACGCACCCGACCACGAAGAACAGGATTGAGATAATGCCGATTGGATGACGGTCCGTAGGAAACACGTACCCAACCGCAGCCCCCACGCCGAACAGGAGGGTCCAGAATCCGGACCAGAACTGGAGGCTTCCGTTACTGGTTCGCTGGTTGGGATCGTTGTTACGCTGCACGCCAGGAGGCTTTCCCACGGAACCCTAGTGGCAAGTCCGCTTCACCGGAGCATTCTAAACGGGCGTGCAAAGACTGAAGAACCGAAAGGCGAAGCTGCAGCTCCGAGGAAAATCCAGCGTCCTTGTTCCGTATCGCCAATGACTCTAGCGCAGGCAAGCTGTTTAGTCGGACTGCTTGCGCAGTGCTGCCCAGGCTTGGAAACCACCGATAAGGTCGGTCGCACGGGTCAGCCCCAGCCGTTGCAGGGTGTGTGCAGCAAGGCTGGAGCTGTAGCCCTCATTGCATACGACCACGATCCGCCGAGCGGGGTCGTCAAAGATCGAGAGCCGGTGGGGGCTTGAAGGATCCAGCCGCCACTCGAGAACGTTTCGGTCTATGACGACCGCTCCCGGAAGATCACCGTCGCGGTCTCGCTGATCGACCGGCCGTGTGTCAACAACAAGGGCGCCGGCTGCCATCTCCCGCTCAAGATCCGAAGCGTGAACACGCTCGAGTCCGACGCGGCTCTCAAGTAGTAATTGGTTGATCGTAAGAGTCCTTGGGGAATCGCGCGGATCTAAACTGCGCTGGCACGTCGCGACGCCGTCGTCGGAGAACTGACACTGCTTCACCGTATTCCTCGCTTTGCCTGTTGATCGGTCGGTCGTTGCACCATGAAGCGAAATGATGCGCTATTTCGGTCGTCAATTTCAAGGGTATGGAGGGAGTCGGGTCAATGGGAGAGATGCGATCGAGACTCTCGATTAGGCGCCCCCACCTAGGGTTCTTTGGTGACTCCACCGGCAGTGAGAATTGGGGCGAATTGCTTCATCCAATGAGATACGCAGAGTACTACTTGACGCGATCTCCGTTATCGACTCTTCTATGGTTGTCAACGCAGTAATGGCTGGAGGCTGTTGGCATTGAGTGTGCGGTAGATCCGCCGGGCGAGGTAGCGTTTCACGCACCGTCTGATCTCTTTCTTGGTCCGCCCTTCTGCCTGCCGTTTTGCTGCATATGCGATGGTTTCCGGATGGAACGCCATCCTGGTCAGAGCAACCATGTGAAGGGCTTTATTCAGGGTCCTGTCACCTCCGCGGTTGAGCCGATGACGAACGGTATTGCCGGATGAAGCCGGAATGGGGTTGACCCCGGCGAGGGAAGCGAAAGCCGCCTCGGAGCGTACCCGGCCTTGATGCGACCAGGCGGTGAGACAAATGGCTGCCGTGACAGGTCCGAAGCCGGATTCCTGCAGCAGCGGCGCGGCTTCGCTTACCTCGACCAGTTCGGTGATCCGGGAGCCGTTTGCCTTGATCTCCGCGTCAAGGTCGCCGATGCGCTTGGCCAGCCTGACGGCTTCGGAGCGGGCCACCGACACCGCAAGAGGTTCTTCACGGGCCCGCCACCGGGACACCTCCAGGATCTGGCTTCTGGTCAACGACTCGCGCGCATCGAAACCCAAATCATTGATTCGCAGCAGCGCAGTTAACGCGTTCACGGTCCTGGTCCGGTCGGTTGTCATCGAATGCCGCGCACTGATCAGGACACGCAACGCTGCGCGGACCCCTTCGTTCAACCGTGGCCGGCGCAACATATCCTCTTCCAAGGAAAGGACCGCAGAAGCGATCCGGTGCGCGTCCAGCGGATCCGACTTACCAACCCCACGACGCGGCAAAGCATCCATACGCGCAGCCTCGGCCACCTGGTAACCGGCAGCAGCGACAGCCCCGGCCAGCACAGCACCGTAGGAAGCGGTGCCCTCGATCACCCACAGAGTCGCCAGATCCGCTTCGGTGCGACGAGCGACCCAAGCAATAGCGCGACTGATTCCTGCACCGGTCGCCGGGAAATCCCGGCTATCGATCCGTTCCCCGCTGGGCACGGCGATGATGGCGAAGACGTGCTTCCGGGCATGGGTATCGACACCCACGACAAACGGGTGGGTATACGCAACGATAGTCATAGCGGTTCTGGCACCTTCCTCATTCAGCGGAAATGGTCGGAGCCGTTACGGGCCGGTACCAGTCCGGGTAGAGGTCACTTCGGAACAGCACTGTGACGAGCCACGCCCCGCACGGAGGCGGACAATCTTCTGATCAAGTCACCGAGGTGGGCCGGGCAGGTGCCGGCCGCCCACCCAGCAGACGGACATGTCGATAACAGGACACCCTCGGACGGGGGCCAAGCGTTCAGATGAGTCACGACCGCCGGGTGGAACGGCCTGCACTTACTCTGCCAGCCAGTCCCAGACCAGCCACCCCAATCCTCACAGGCGTTCGACGTGGGCCGCCGGTAGAAGTGAGATACCCGACCCCACCCAGGGAAGATGGCAGCTGACGCCTGGCGGCCTGTCGGGCCAGCCTCATTACGGTTGGCCAGCTCAGAACAGACCAAAGTCCCGCGGCTACAGGAACCGTAAATCGAAGCCAAGGGCGCTCCGAAGGCGGCATCATCCGCCGCACGAAATGGTACGCGCGCCAGAGAGCTCTACCACGCTCTCAGGAAGAACCTTATGCAATGCGGAAAGGGGATCCGAAGGATGTTCGCGGAGGTAAGGCAGTTCAAGTGGCTCGACATTGAAGATGACACCATCGTCCCCGATTTTCCGACTCTCCTAGTGATGTACGCGGCCTCGCCGGGGCGGCCTACTGTTCTGCGGTACGAGGTAGCCGTGACAACGATAGTGGAATTGACCCTCCGGATGAACTTCCACCCTTGCATGGCCGGACATGAGCAGGTGATCGTTGCCAAGTTCGACCGACGCAATATCGAGTCCTTTCTTCGGTCCGCCGTTGCTCAAGTTTCCGCCGAGACATGGGAGGAGTTGGACCTTGCACTATCACGCTTCGGGAGGTCGGAGTTTGAGTTCGCCGTGACGGATACATACTGGGCTCCAGACCCTTGGGATGTACCTGGGAGAATGACGTGATTAAGGGTAAATTGGGGTCCATATGTCAGGGCCACTCGCGCCGCCTATGAAGCCGGCGAATGACTTTTGTCGGACTGGTGATCCGCGGTCCTTGCGCGACGCGTCTGTCATTTCTTGGCGGGTGCCTTCGGCAAGTCCCGGAGCCCGGCGGCCGTTAGATGTCCACGACGGGCAACGGCCGTTCAGCCTGGCGGGGACCTCCTGGAGCCTTGCTTGGTCCGTCAGGGTGCAGGTGTGTCATTGACTGGCGGCGAGCATCTGGAGATTCTCCGGGGCCAGGACGTGGTCCAGTGCCATGATGGCGGCGCCAGTGATGCCAGCATCAGCCCCTGTTCGAGCTTGCACGATGGATAGGTCCTGCGTGGCCAAGGGCGTTGAGCGGGCGTAAACAACTTCCCTGATCCCTGCAATCAGTTGTTCTCCGGCTTCAGCCATAGAACCGCCGACCACGATGACGGCGGGGTTTAGAAGGCTCACACACATGTTGAGGACTTCGCCGATGTCCCTCCCGGCCTGGCGCATGATCTGGCTGGCGAGTATGTTGCCTTGGCGGACAAGTGCTATCGCGTCCGAGTCGTTGGGGACGTCGACACCGGCAGAGCGCAGGGCGCGGGCCACGGCGGGGCGCCCGGCGATTGCCTCAAGGCATCCGACGTTGCCGCACCGGCACGCAATTCCGGCGGCCCTGTTGACGGCGATGTGCCCCACGTCGCCCGCGGTGCCCTTCTCGCCGCGCTGCAGCTGTCCGCTGCTGATGATTCCTGATCCGATGCCTGTGGCTACTTTGACGAACACCATGTTGTCCGTTGCCGGCCAGGATACCGCCCGCTCCCCCAATGCCATGATGTTGACGTCGTTATCCACCAGGACGGCGACATCAAAGGTGCGTTGAACATAGTCTGGCACGTCGAAACCGTCCCAGCCTGGCATGATGGGCGGCTGGGATGGCTTCCCCGTAGAGTGTTCGACTGGGCCTGGCAAGCCAATGCCTATTGCAATGAGGTCTTCGCTGGTGCGCTGAAGCGTAGACAGAAGGCTGCTGACGGTTTCGGTCAGCCGATCCAGTACAGATTCCGGACCGTCCGCGATCTGGATTTGTTCCCTTGCTTTCGCCAAGGTCGTCCCGGCGAGATCCATTACCGCCACGGTCGCGTGCGTGGCACCGACATCCCCGGCGGCAACCACCCGCGCCGACGGATTGAACGCCACACGAGCGGGTGGTCTGCCCCCGGCCTCAACGCGGGCCGTGATGGTGGACCGCGCAAACCCGGTTGCTGCCGCGAGCTCGGAGCGTGTGCGCGGGCGACCGTCCCTCAGTATCTGAAAGAGCTCACTGGCGCCGAAACCCGGTGCCGCTTTCTTCGCCCTGGACTGGCTGTCTGCAGCAGGCAACGTCTGGACCACGGGCTGCGGACCGGACGCGACCGTGTACCGCCTGGAGCGGGGTGAGGCACCTTTCCCTAGGGGAACGGAAACAAACTATCAAATCGTTTGTGTACGAACAATTCCTGGTTCAGGTTTGGCGAACATCTGGGGCCCCTTCCCCCAATGCCGGCCAGCGGTAATGCTCAGGCCCCCAAGGCCGACAGATTGTTTTGGCTAAGCCCTTGACGTAAAAAAAATACTCATGAGATAGTCAGACCACCTGATGACCGGGTGACAGTGGTCACTAGGTAGTCGGACCACCTGAATTTGCAAACGCCTGCTCGTTAGAGGGGAAACGACGATGTTCTCTCCTTCCCCCAAGATGGCCTCCCCAGAGAAGGGTCCTTTCGAGACCACCTAGCTGTTGTTGGGGAAAGTCTTGGACCAAATCAGCGCAACTTGGCTGTGCTTGGTGCGCGCGCTTGAAGTGAGTGCCTGGCAACCGGCGTGCCGTTTGGCGAATTCGACCCGAGAAAGGATGCAACACCCATGGATATCATCTTGAATACCAACCGACCGCCGAGTGCTGACCGCGATCCGCGTTCACGCTTCCGGGCGGAGAAACCACCTATTGGAGGCTGGCTTCCGGGAATCTCCCTCACCCCAACCCAGATTAGCGTCCTAAACGCTATGGCTGACCGACTAATACCCGGCGGGGGAGGATTTCCGGCGCCAAGCGAGGTCGACGTTGTTTCCTTCTTCCGCCGCTATATCGCGCCCGAAGGCCAGGAACCGAAGTGGTTTCCCTTCATTGGAGAATCGGAGTTCCAGGCACGCCTTGACACTCTCGGTGAGGAATTCGTGCAGTCCTCATCGGCGGCTCAGGTGGAGACGCTCCAGACATTGGAGAAGACAGAGGAGTTCTTTTTTGCGAGGATCCGCGATCTGACGTACTACGCCTACTACTCTCGTCCCGCCGTCATCACGGCGATCAACGCGAATCTGAAAGCGGGCAAGGACCTCAGGAACTCGCCGCAGCCGTTTGGCTATTCGGACACGATGGATGAATGGGATGAACAGCTGCTTAGCCGCGTCCGAGGCACCTACACCCGAACCGAAGACGTACGTCCGGTGGAGGTACCGGCGGATCTACTGAAATCAAATGCAACGCAGCTCCACGAAAGCCAGGTTTGAGCATGAAGAGAAGCAATGAAACCGATGTGCTGGTGATCGGCGCCGGTGCAGGCGGTGCTGCTGTCAGTAAGCGCCTGAGTGATGACGGCTTCAAGGTAATCTGTCTTGAGCAGGGCGACTGGCTGCACCCCTTGGACCATCCCCACATGTACGACTCATGGGAGCTGGAACGAGTCCGTTCCTGGGACTGGCATTCAAACGTCCGGAAATTTCCGGAAGACTACCCGACCACGGGAAACGCGGCACCGATGATGATGAACGGTGTTGGTGGGTCGACCCTGCACTATGCCGGAGCCTGGCCTCGATTCAAGCCCGTTGACTTCCGCAAAGGCACCGAGCACGGAGTTGAAGGCACCATTGACTGGCCCATCAGCTACGAGGACTTGGAGCCCTTCTACGCCATCAATGACGCCGAGATCGGGGTCGCCCGCCGAACGGGCGACCCCGGCAACCCTCCACGGCCCGAAGGGTGGGGGCCCGCCAGCAAGGGCGGAAAAATCGGCAACAAGATGGGTGCTGGATTCGACAAACTGGGTTGGCATTGGTGGCCTGCCGACAACGCCATCCTGACAAGGGAAAAAGACACCCGGCTTGCGTGTAACGACTGCGGATTCTGCCTCGGGGGCTGCCCTCGCGGGTCCATCGCATCCACCGATGTCACGTACTGGCCCCAAGCCATCCGCAACGGCGTGGACCTGCGCCCCAACGCCCGTGTCGAGCGGGTCAACGTAAAAGACGGCAAGGCCACCGGGGCGACCTACATCGACCGCGTCACCGGAGAACGCCATGAGGTGAAGGCAAAGATTGTCGTCATGGCTGCCAACGCCATCGGCACTCCCCGGCTGCTTCTCATGTCGGCACAAGCCGGCCACCCCGACGGTCTCGCGAATAGCAATGGCATGGTCGGACGGCACCTGATGTTCCACAGCTGGTCCTTCGAAGATTTCTGGTTCGACGAGCCCCTCGACGGCTTCAAGGGGCCGGAACCTGCCGTTTCGTATTCTCAGGAGTTCTATAACACGAATACCGATCGCGGCTTCGTCAACGGCTTTTCCCTGCAAGTGGGCACCGCTCTGGGACCGGCCAACAGTGCGTTGGGAACCAACACAGGCAACATGGCCCCATGGGGCGAAAACCACAGGGAATTCTTCAACAATCACTTTGCCCGGCACGCGCTCGTTTACGTCCAGGGAGAAGACCTTCCTGTCGCCACGAACCGCGTGACACTCGACAACGACGTCGTCGACTCATCCGGACTCCCGGTTCCTCAAGTCCACTATGACCTCCACGACAACGACCGGAAACTGATCGAATGGGGACGCGCCCGCGCCCACGAAGCAGCTCAGGCGGCCGGCACCGTCATCGACAGCGCCAGTACCGGAATCGGAGGAGTGGACGGCCCTCCCCCGGGCTGGCACATCATGGGTACCTGCCGCATGGGCAACACGCCGGAAGATTCCGTTACGAACAAGTGGAACCAGACCTGGGACGTACCCAATCTGTTCATCACCGACGCCAGCTCCCTGACGACGGGCGCCGCAGTCAACCCCACTAGCACGCTCCAAGCCGTCGCCGTGCGCGCGGCAGAGTACATCAAGCGCCGCTTCCCAGAAATCGTCGGGCAGCGCAAGACTCCCAGCAACGCGGACGCGCCCGGGTTCTGACCCGGAACCTTTAGTCCCTGCAGCAGGTCCGCTGTCCCCGTGCGGCCCTGCTGCAGGGGCTGCAAGCAATTCCCTGCTTGGAGCACCTGACCACACACATGACAAAGGAGTCAGAATGTCTATCCGAACAAGAACCGCTGACCGTCTGAGCACAAAAATCGCCCTACTCACGATTCCGATCCTGCTGACAACCGCCTGCGCAGGAGGCGGTACTGAGCCGGCCGGGGCGGCCGGGTCGACAAAGATCGGCTTCGCCCAAGGAAACTTCGGCAACGGATGGTACGAGGTGAACGCCAAGGGCGCGACCGACGAAGCCAAAAAACTTGGACACGATCTGGAAGTAGTCAGTGGCGGCGGTGACCCGGTCACCCAGAATTCGCAACTGTCGAACTTCATCACCAAGGGCGTTGCCGGCCTGATCATCAATCCCACCGATCCGCAGGCACTCTCCAGCAATCTTTCCCGACTAAAGGATGAAAAGATTCCCTTTGTTCTGGTCAACGCCGGAGTCAAACCCGAACTGCTGGCGGACAGCTACTGCTATGTAACGGAAGACGAAAAGGTCAACGCAGGCCTGGTCGGCGCGGAGATGGCCCGCACGCTGAAGGCCAAACAGGGAGCAACCAAGCCAGTCAAGATTCTTCTGGTCCTCGGCTTCGCCGGGGACACCAACTCTGCTAACCGCGAGGCCGGTTTCAAGGCTGGCTACGCCTCCGTCGCAGGCGCTCCCCCAGTCCAATACCTCGAGAATGTCTACGGGAAATGGGCTGCCGATACGGCCGTTGCGCCGGTCAGATCGGTCGCCACCGGAAACCCCGATCTGCAGGGCATGTTCGTCGGCACGGATTCCATGCTGCCGGGCGTCCAGCAGGCCCTGACATCAGTGAACATGTGGGGCAAGGGCAAAGTCGCGATTGCCAGCTATGACGGGCAGATGAAGGTGGTCAAGCAGATGAAGGAGGATCCGAACTCCCCGGTCATCGCTACCGTTGCAAACCTCCCCGCCCGACAGGGAATCATCGCTGCCCAGATGCTGGACAAGGCGCTTAAAGGAGAGGACAAGAACACAGCATGCCCCGGTAACAAGATATTCGTAAAACCGACCCTCATCACACACGAAAACGCCTCCTCCTACTTCAAAAGCGATTCGGACTACTGAAACATCAGACCGAAATCTGCCAACTCAATGAGGAAAGGAGGAACATGCAAGAAGCAACCGGACTGCGCACGCCTACATTGACCCTACGGGGAATATCCAAAAATTATGCGGACGTTCAGGTACTAACGAACATCGATCTTGATGTCCACGCCGGAGAAGCAGTCGGACTCCTGGGACAGAACGGAGCAGGTAAGTCGACGCTGATCAAGATCATTTCAGGGGTTGAAAAGCCCTCACAAGGCCTCATTTCTCTGGACGGTGCCCCTGCGGATTTCCGTTCTACCCACGAGGCCCAAAACGCCGGCATAGCCACCATTCACCAGGAAATTATTCTCGTCCCTCAGATGAGCGTCGCCGAGAACCTCTGCCTCTCAGACCTGCCCCGAAAAGGAACGGTCCTGGATCGTCGAGCCCTCTACCAGGAAGCGTCACGCGCCATCAAGGCCCTGGGTTTTGATCTCGATGTCCGGGCGCCGGCTAACCAACTGACCGCGGCGCAAAAGCAGGTTGTCCTCATCGCTAAGGCGCTAAGGCAGAAAGCCAAAATACTTCTGCTGGACGAACCGACAGCAACCCTTCCCGCACCCGATGTGACCAAACTGTTTGAACTCCTCCGCAAACTCAAGCAGGAGGGAACAGGAATCATCTACATTTCGCATCGGATCGACGAGATGTACGAAAATCTGCGACCACATCATGGTTCTGCGCGACGGCAAGCAGGTGATGACAGAGAAGACTGCCTTCCTGCCTCGTCAGGAGGCCGTGCGGAAGATGCTCGGGACGGACCCGGTCGGCGCCCTCCAGCCAGGAGAGGAACCGGTACCTGCGTTTCCGCTCGAACCTTCGAGGAAGTGGAACTTTGCGAAAGCGGCGCGCGAACGCTACCCGGAGGACGCTCGCCCCGCATTTGAGGTACGGAATCTTACCGACCCGGAGCTTCTTGACGATATAACGCTTAGGGTCCGGCCAGGCGAGTCCATCGCCGTGACGGGATTGGTGGGCAGCGGACAGGCTGAACTTGCCGCCTGCCTGTTCGGTGACCGGAAGTTCTCCTCGGGCCATATTTACGTCAACGGAAAGCGGTTGCGGACGATCCATCCCCGGGCGCTTATCGCTGCCGGCGTCGGGTGGGTCCCCGATGACCGGAAAACTCAGGGCCTTGTCCTCAACATGGACCTGGGTGAGAACTTCTCCATGGCCAATCTCCGGAGGATCGCACCCCACGGCTGGGTACAACGGAAACTGGAGAAACGGATAGCTGACGAGGCTATCGAGACTTTGAAAGTAAAGTGCCAGGGCAGCGGCCAGCAGGTAGGACGTTTGAGCGGCGGCAATCAGCAAAAAGTCGTCGTGGGCAAGTGGCTCACGGCAGAAGCGAAGGTCCTGTTGCTGAGCGAGCCGACCCGTGGAATTGACGTGGCTGCCCGAGAAGACATCTATAAGGAAATCAACGAGTTCCTGGCCACCGGTGGGGCAGTTATCGTCTTCAGTTCTGAAATTGAAGAGGCGCTCATGTGCCACAGAGTCTACGTCATGGGAAGCGGAACGGTCATGGCTGAGTTTGACCAGCACGATACTGACCTCAACCAAGTGATGTCGTTGCTCCGCTAGCGGCCATCTGACCGATGTCCGTCTGCCTGAAGCCCTTAACAGTGATGACAATGGAGTCGATTTATGATTAAACAGAAGAAGCAGCGGGGAAAGGTCCGCGCAGTACAGAAGCCGTCTTTACGGTCCTCCTCGGAGTCGTGAAAAGCAGGGGCGTTCTCCTGATGGCGGTCGCCGCGATCCTGATTGCAGGATCCGCGATCTCCCCCTACTTCCTGACCAGCCGCAACATCAGCAGTATCGTCCTCACGATCGCGGTCCTATCGGTGGTCGCCGTCGGCCAGTTTCTCGTCATTGTGACAGCCGGGATCGACCTGTCCGTAGGCGCAACAACAGCCCTGACGACGGTGATGACCGCCGTACTCCTCCGTGATGGCCTCCCTGTGGCGGCGGTTATCGGCACCTCGATTGCCGTCAGTTCCGCCGTAGGGCTGGTCAACGGTCTGCTCGTCGTCTACGGAAGGATCACGCCATTCATTGCGACCCTGGGCATGACCAGCGTCGTGCAAGGCATCGCGTTCCTTGTTCAAAATGGAACTCTCGTGCCCATTAATAACAAGGACTTCGTCGCCATCTTCGCCGGCACCATAGGACCGTTCCGCTCCGAGGTGATCATCTTCGTGGTCGTGGCTTTGGCCGCTGCCGCGCTGATGAGGTGGAGCATTTTCGGCCGGAGATTGTACGCATTGGGCGGCAATCCCCAGGCAGCACGCCTCTCCGGGCTGCCCGTCAACAGGGACATAATAACGGCCTACCTGCTGTCAGGTTTACTGGCCGGCCTCGCCGGTTTGATGTTGGCCGCCCAGTTGCACGAGGGCAACTCGCTGTTAGGCAGTGACCTGGCATTGAACTCCATTGCGGCGGCGGTCGTTGGTGGCGCTTCACTCTTCGGCGGGACGAGCACACCGCTCGCGGCTGTCTTCGGCGGATTGCTCATAGGAACGATCTCCAACATCCTGGACCTGATCAGCATGCCTGTCCAAGGCCAGCTCCTGATTAAGGGAGCGCTGATTCTCGTCGCCGTTTACTTTACGTCCGGCGCAGGGCTCAGCATTAGGCAGCGGATCCGGGGGATATTCAAAAATCGGAGGAAAAGGGCCGGGCCTGCCCAGCATTCTGACCCCGTGACCGTGAAATCACACGATGAACTGCAACCTGTGAAGAGGTAGCCTGGCGATTTCGCATTCCACAGCCATGACCGAGAGTTCCACACGCCTGCCGACCGCGTGGCTTCAGGCCCGGAGCAGCAAGCACGTGGGGCGGCAGCCGCGAAGATTCGTCAGACGCAGCCCGTCATCCCGCCGGGATTACCACCACAAAGAGCACAACGAGAAAGTGAGTTACTCATGAGTTTGCATGGAACCAAGATTGCCCTGTTGATCGAGGATGAGTACCAGATCCTGGAGGGCTGGTACCCGCTGCTCCGCCTGCAGGAGGCCGGAGCGGACGTGCGCGTCATCGGCAGCGGCACGAAGAACAGTTACGACAGCAAGGAGCACTACCCGATGGAGGTCGACGCGGCTGCGGCCGATGTCAGCGCCTCCGACTTCGACGCCGTTGTCGTCCCCGGTGGCTTCGCCCCAGACAACATGCGCCTTCACCCTGAAATGATCGGCCTTGTCCGGGACATGAATGAGGCGGGCAAACTCGTCACCGCCATCTGCCACGGCGGATGGGTTCTGGTTTCCGCCGGCGTGCTCAAGGGCAAGAACGCCACCGGATACCTGCCGATCAAGGACGACGTGGAAAACGCGGGCGGCACCTGGGTCGATGAAGCTGTTGTGGTGGACGGGAACGTCATCACCTCCAGGACCCCCGTCGATCTTCCCGACTTCACCCGCGCGATCATCGCCTACCTCGAAGGCCGCCCCACCGAAACCGAACACGCCACACACGAACACGCCGGTTTGGACAACGTCAGAACCGGCGGCTGAACAAGGCACGAATCCCGCCAGCACGGCGACCCTGGGCGGTCCCGGACCACAACAGGTCCGGGACCGCCCATCCGTGTCCGTCCCAAAGACATCAAGTCCTGCCTTGCCAGGGTAAGCTGCTTGCTCGTCCTAGAAGGACGAGCTGCTGCAGGTCCAGAAGGATTGGTTTACCGGCCGACGAGGTTTCGGCGGACGGGGCAAGGCGGGCGCTGCAGGTCATCGGCGATGCAATCAGCCTGCGTGTTAATCTCGCTACCTCAGTTTCGGCAACCACGCGGCGATTTAATTCGGGTGAGCGTCAACGGTAGTGATCAGGGAACCGCGGCGGGAAGGAAGCTCCTTCACCGGTGTCCGGACCCGCCTGGTTCGCGGCATCTTCGAGATTCATGATGCTGGTTCCGCAGCGGAACGGGGTGGGCCCGTCATCACCACATTCCGCGCTGGCTGGCCGGCGGCGAGCCGGTTGATATTTTCAATGATTTCCTTGGACCGTCCTCTGAAGGTCTCTTCGGTGACCGCCGAAGAGTGCGGCGTCATGATGACATTGTCCAAGGATTCGAAGGGCAGGGTGCTTGATTTTCCGGTGCCACCGGGTCCGGGATACCGATACCAGACATCAATGGCCGCTCCGGCAATGCCGTGATGTTTCAACGCGGAATAAAGCGCCTCTTCCTGCACAACGGGACCGCGCGCCACATTGACTAAGAGGCCTTCGGGTCCCAATGCGTCCAGCTGGACTGCTCCGATGATCCCAGCGGTCTCCGGCGTCAGAGGGGTACTGATCACGAGAACGTCAGATTCAATCAGGGCCCTGAGCAAATCCTCGTTGGATCCGGCCACCGGAGGCCGTGTGCTTTCGCCTCGACTGATCCCGTCCAGATGACGGCGACGCCTTCGGCGCCGAAGGACTGGAGGAGCTTCCATGCGGCGGCCCCGATGTGACCAAAGCCGAGGAATGCCACAACCGCACCCCGGAGCGTTTTGGGCTGACGCAGGCCTCGGCAATAGACGCTCAGTGCCACTTGCCTTGCCGCAAGGCTGCATCCTGGCGCATAAGGTCGCGCCGGAGTACAACGAGGACGGTGGCCACGTACTCGGCGATCCATCCCTCATGGTGGAAGATGTTCGCGCACACAGCTCCTGAGTTGAGAGCCTCCGGCTCGATGCCGTCGAATCCTGCGCCGGCGGTATGAATCAGCCGGAGTCTGTTGGCCCCTGCTCCCATTGCCTTGGTCAGGCGCGGTCCGACGAAGACATCGGCGTCCCTGAGCGCGGACAGTACGCCGGGATTATCCCAGGATCTGTACCAAGAAATGACCGTTCCCGGAACAACCCCCAGTTCAAAGGCGGGCGGTGGATGACGAAGCTAGGGTCGGCGATGACAATTTTCATAGTGTCGTTTCCTAGGGCCCCATACTGGATGTGCCCTTCACCGGTGGCTCTGCGGCAACCGGCACTGGCTCCGGTATGGTGCAGGCCTAGCCGCGGAAAGAGTACGGACATCTTCCCGTGACGCCCGGCTCCAGGACGAAGATTGCACCTGCATGGGGCTGGTCCTGTAGCTGCCGGGGCGTCAGGCCGTTGCGGGCTGAGGTGATGAATAACTGATTGAGAGCGGGGCCGCCGAAGGCGACACTGGTCGGCCTGCTAACGGGCAAGCCGAGTGTTTCCAGCGACACGCCTTCGGGGCTGAAGCGCTGGACACAACCCCCGTCCCACATGGCCACCCAAATGGTTCCCTCGGCGTCGACCGCCATTCCGTCCGGCGTGGCGATAGGATGGGCCAGATCCACCAGAACGCGGCCGTTGCTGATCTGGCCGGTTTCGATATCAAAATCGTAGGCATCCAGCCTTCTGGTCGACGAATCGGTGAAGTAGAAGGTTTGGCCGTCCGGGGACCAGTCCAGGCCGTTTGAAATCGAAACGTTTGGGCGTACCGGTGTCACGTGGAGTGTGCTGCTGATCCGGTAGAGGCTCCCGGCCGATGGTGAAAGGTCCGTGGCCATGGTCCCGGCCCAGAGACGCCCTGCAGGATCACACGCGCCATCGTTCATCCGATTACCGGCAATGTCGGACTCGATGGGGACGGCGAGCTCGAAGGCGTTCCCATCCGGGTGGATGAAACCGATCCCGTCGCGTACTGCGCACACCAGTCCCCCTGACTGGCGTCGGGCGACCATGCCAACCGGTTGGCCAACGTCGATGCTGCGGTCCAGACCCGATGCGGGATCGAGCAGGTGAATCCTGCCGGCAAATATGTCAACCCACAGCAGTTCCTGCCGCTGCTCGTCCCACCACGGCCCCTCGGCAAGATCCGCTCCGGCATCAATGGCAATGTCGACGTGCCTGCTTTTCATGATCAGGAATCTCCAAACGGCGGTTTAATCCGGTGCGGTCAAGGGGTCCTGGTGTCGCGCACCATCCGGAAGCGCGACACCAGCGTCACCGCCTATGTCGTTCATGCAGCCGAGGCGAACCGTGCGTCCGTCAGCGTGTATTTTTCCAAGGCGCCATCTGCGAAGTCGATGCCCAGCCCGGGAACCTCACGTGCTTCAACGTATCCCCCGGTTGCTGTGAGGGGCTGTTCCAGCAGCCCGTCCCAACCGGGGCCACCGTAGGCGTCAAATTCGATCATTGGCGCATTTTCGCAGCTCAGAATCATATGAAGCCCTGCGGCCAGAGCCACCCCGGTTCCCGAGCTGCAGGCAATGTGGGGGACGCACCACAGGTTCCAGGAGCTGGCCATATCGGCCACCCGCTTGCATTCGGAGATTCCGCCCACGCTGGTGCAGTCCGGCTGAAGGACATCAAAGGTCCGCTTGCGCAGAAGGTCGAGGTACTCGTAGCGGGTAAGCAGTGATTCGCCGCCGGCGAGTTTGAGCGACACCCGGTCAGAGAGCCACGAATGATCGTCAATGTACTGGGTGAGGCTGCGGGAAAGAATGGGTTCCTCCAGCCACAACACGCCCAATTGCTCGAGTTCGGTGGCAAGGGTGAGCGCCTCCCGCCGGTCAAAGGCCATGTTCGCATCAACCATAATGTCAACGTCGGGCCCGACCGCATCACGGACACGGGCAACCATGTCCACGCCCTTGCTCAGACTCGGACCATTACGCAGCTTCATGGCGAAGAAACCCTGCTCAACGGCGGCCACAGACTCTTCAACTATTTGCTCCGTCGGCTTTAGGGACGGCGCGTAGTACGCTTTCACCTTCGACTTGGAGGCTCCCAGGAGGCGGTAGACAGGCTGGTTGCTTGCCTTGCCGAGAAGATCCCACAGGGCAATGTCGATGCCACTCAGCGCGTAGGTCTCGATCCCCCGGCGACCCCACATGTGTGTGGCATTGAGCATGTCCTGCCAGATGGACGCAACGTCCAGTGGATCACGCCCGATGAGCATGGGACCCAGCTGGTGGTTGATGATGGGACCCACAGTGGGGAAGTATTCGGCCGAGAATCCGGCTTCACCGATCCCTTCGATACCTTCGTCGGTTTTTACCCGAACGATGATGCCGCCTTTGACGTTCACTTCCATCGCGCCCCAGCGAAGTGGCTCATCCAGCGGCACCCCGACGGGGAAAGCCTTTACCTCTGTTATTTTCATGCTCTTAGGTCCTTTCGCGGGTGTCGCGACTTCTGCCGGCAGCGGCCCGGCACTTCGGGAAATACCGGGCCGCCTCCTATGTTTAGGGTTAGTGATCGCGGGGAACCGACTGCTGTAGGTGCGGGATCAGGTCGTACCAGTCGTAGTCGCCGTCATAGAAATACTCCGTGGTGTCGTAAGTCCCGTCCATGGTGTCCTTGAGCGATTTCGGACCAGGGAATCCGATGGTTTTCCACCCCATCTGATCCTTGTTGCCGCCGTACACCGGATCACAGTAGAACCCCTGCCTGGTGTGCAGGCACAAGGTATCGAAGAAGGACAGGTCCTCGTCGAAGACGCCCTGCAGGAAGGTGGTTACGGGCTCCTTCGTTCCGTGAGTGACCCTGGTGGGTTTGGGCGCCCCGGAGAGCTCCACGAAGACCTGGTCCTGCTGGTCATCGATGAGGTCCACGAAATTCCCGCCGAACAAACGCTCGGACAGCGCATCCAGCTCTTTGATGCCCTGGCGGTAGAGTTCCTGCATCTTGAACTGTCGGGCACGCCAGGCGTCGGCTGCTTTGCCAGCCATCTTCAGGAATCCGGAGCCGTCCGCGGCAGCGTAGACGTAGCCGATTCCCGAAATGTACCTGTCGATGAAGACCACGACGCGCGCTTCTTTCGCACCCGGATCGTGGTCCGTGGGCATGATGCGCGCCGTGGCGGCCTCAATGGTGTTCCATTCGTGTTCCGTGAAGAACAGTCGTTCCGTGGAGTCCGGATCGACGGGGGCCCCGACGATTTCCCAGTCCGCTTTGAGAGTCATGACTGCAGCTCCTTTCTAGATCAGTGTTTTCTCGGCGAGACGCTCGACGCGGCCCTTTGAATAGGTATTGGCGATGTAGTCGGAACAGCGCCATGCGTTGGCCATCATGGTCAGCGTCGGGTTCACACCGGTGGCCGTCGGGAATCCGGAGCCGTCGAGCACGAAGAGGTTTTCGACGTCGTGTGCCTGGCCCCATTCATTGAGGACGCTCTTGGCCGGGTCGAAGCCCATCCGGGCCGTGCCGTGCTGGTGGCAGGTATTGCCCGTCATCTTGTCCAGGTACACCGGAACAGTCTTGCGCGCTCCTGCCGCCTCCAGGATCTCCGCATTCTTGTCGACCTGCCATTTACCCATAGCGATGTCATTGGCGTGCGGGCTGTGTGTGATGCGAGCCACAGGCAGTCCCCAAGCGTCTTTAACGGTCGGGTCCAGATCCACCCGGTTCGACTCGACCGGCATGTCGTGAAGGATCATTCCGATCTTCATGGCGTAACTGAAGTAGTTCCGGTCAGCGTCCTTCAGCGCCTCGCCCCAGCTGGGGCGGCCCGGGAAGACCCAATTGATCGGGTGGGCAGTCTGCGACGCGGAAATGATGCTGCCGCCGATATGGCCGCGGTTGGTGTCCGTTTCGTAGAACTCCAGCGAGCCGCCGGAAATGTAGTTTCCGGCGAAACCATTTAGCGGCTCATCGATTTCGTTGTCAAACAGTCCGACCGCGAACAAGTACTCATGGAACGTGGCGTTCTTTCCCACCAGTCCGGAGCTGTTGGCCAAGCCATCCGGGAATTGGGAGCTCCGGGAAATCAGGAGCAGACGGGCCGACTCGATCGCGCCCAGGGCGAGAATGACGACCTTGGCATCCTGCTCGATTTCGTCGCCGTCGGGATCGATGTAGACAACACCCGTTGCCTTGCCGTCCTTGCCCATCTTGACTTCCCGGACGAAGCTCTCCGCCCGAACCTCAAAGTTTCCCGTCGCCAGCGCGTCGGGAATGAACGTGGTGAGGATGTTCGAGCGGGCGCCGGACGGATCACCGTACTGGTTCCAGAAGCTCGTCTTATTGAAAGGGTTTCGGCCGTTGTGATCGTTTGTGACCATCGCATGCGGAAGGGGGAAGGCATTGATGCCCATTTTGTTGCACGCGTCGTAGAAGCGCTTGCCGTAACGGGTCGGTCGCAGCGGCGGGCTCGGGTAACCCTTGCTGCGGTGCGGCTCATATTTGTCTGCGCCGGCGATACCTGACACGCCGAAGGCCCATTCAACCTTCGTCAGATACGGCTCCAAGTGTTCGTACCGGAACGGCCAGTCGGCCAGGCTGGCGCCTTCGAGCTCGCCGTGCAGCGAACGCAGCATGAAGTCGGACTCACGGGGTCTCGGCACCCAGCCTGCCCAGTGATTGGTGCCGCCACCGACCATCTGTGGCGTCGGGGAGAATGCGAAACGCTTGGCCTCTTCGGTCTCCGAATACCGCACTGTGCGGGAAAGAGGCCCGGGTCGGGCCACATGTAGTCACGGTTTACGAATTTAAGCTCGTCGCCAGAGTAGTGCTCGTTGTTGCGCAGCCACGGTCCCCGATCGAAACCGACCACCTTCAGGCCAGCTTCACTGAGCACCTTGGCTGTTGTTCCGCCGTTGGCTCCGAGCCCGACGACGATGACGTCAACGGGTTCTGGCTTCTTCGTTGTAGCCACTGACATTCTCCTAAGTTCGATGACGGCACCACGTGCCGTGCACACTTTCTGTCTTTTTCAGTTCTCGGCTGCAGGAACTGATGCTGCGCGGTTGGGCCGCATTCCGCCCACTTCCCGGGAGCGCGGCCCGTCCGCACAATCCGCGGGTCAACACAGACTTTTGCTTTTGCCTGCGGGTTCGCGGCAACCCCTATGAGACGGACGCGCCGGTTTCATATCGCGTACCGGCCGGGTCGCCGGTCAGGTCGGTCGCACGGTTGTGTGTGGCGTGTTCGGTTTCGGTGGGGCGGCCTTCGAGGTAGGCGATGATCGCGCGGGTGAAGTCGGGAAGATCGACGGGGGTCCTGGAGGTGATGACGTTCCCGTCCACCACAACAGCTTCATCGACCCAGGTGCCGCCCGCGTTTTCCACGTCGTCCTTGATCGGCAGGTATCCGGTGGCGTTCTTGCCCTTGAGCACGCCGGCGGAAACTAGAACCCATCCGCCGTGGCAGATGGCGGTGACGAGTTTGCCCGCCTCATTCATGTCCCGGACAAGGCCGATCATTTCAGGGTGAAGGCGCATGTTGTCTGGGGCGAAGCCGCCGGGGACGACAACGGCGTCGAAGTCGGAGGCGCTGACATCGGCCGCAGCCGCGTCGACCTCCATTGGGTAGTGCTCCTTGCTGTCGTAACTGTTCTTCGTGCCGCTGCCGATGACGCGCACGTCCGCTCCGGCCTCCTGCAGGCGGAGCAGCGGGTACCAGCCCTCCAGGATCTGGTACTCATCCTCGATCAACAGGGCAATCTTGGTTCCATGCAAGCTCATGGGTGACTCACTTTCTCGTTGTGTGCAGATATCTGGATCAGGGGTCCTCAGTGTGGTACCCCAAGCGAACTGGTCGGGAGTTGCTGGACTTGATGGACCTTCCCGCACCAATCATCCGGTTATCAGGTGGTCTGAACTCTGCCGCATTTGCTGATTGGTGTCAAGGTTTTGGTACCTCGGTAGTGCTGAGCTGAAGGAATGAACGGCACGACCGCGCCGGCCCCCCGGGTATACCATCGGGGCCGGACGGCGTCGGCCTGCACCTGCCCCTGGTTCAGGCCAGGGTTCTGGCCGCCGACCGGATCAGCATGGCAACGGACACGGCCCCGGGATCAATGAACCCTCTGGAGTTTTCCCGCGCGTAGCTGGATTTGCCCTTGCGGGCGACCATGTCGGAAGTCGCGTCACGGCCGGCTTCAGCGGCAGTCGCCGCCGACGTCAGGGCCTCTGACAGGGACTTCTCTTCCGTCAACTTCGCCTTCAGTGTTTGAACGGACGGCGCCAGGGCGTCGAACATGGTCTTGTCCCCCTGTTTTACTTTGCCTCTCTCACTGACGCCTTGGGCGGCCGCTTCAAAGGCATCTGACAGCAGTCCCGGACTGATAGTCGGCGCGCCGCCCACCGCTCTTGCCATCCGAAGGAAGATGGTTCCGTAGAGCGCACCGCTGGACCCTCCGACAGAGGAAACGATATGCATGCCGACATCCTTGAGGAAGTCCCCTGGAGTCGCGGCTCCGTCCCAATCAGGCACGGATTTGAGCAGTGCGGACATTCCGCGCTCCATGTTCGAGCCGTGATCTGCGTCGCCGCTGGCGGCGTCCAGATCGCTGAGGATGAGGTGCTGTTGGATGATCTGGTCTGCGAAATCCAGGATCCACCGCTCCAGGTCTGTTCTTGTCAGGTTGGTGTCCGTCGTCATTTTCATCGTCCCCACCGCAATGCGGCTGTTTGGACCGGAGCATCCCATAGGTCTCTTAGCTCCTGGTCGAGTTCAAGGAAGGTTACTGCGGCGCCCGCCTGATCGAGGGAAGTCACGAAATTTCCCACAAGCTGACGTGTGACGCGGGCACCGCGTGCCTCTGCCGCCGCGGCCAGTTCTCCCGCGAGAAGATAAAGCTCGTGATGCGGCGTGGCTCCCATCCCGTTGACCAGCATGAGAAGGTCACCCCCGTCCTTCGGCATGAGGTCGGACAGGACCTCGTTGACCATCAGATGCGCAATCTCCCGGGCGTTGGCCATCGGGACCCGTTCACGTCCGGGTTCACCGCTGATGCCGATACCCAGATCCATGTCGGTTTCGGCAAGTTCGTACACCGGCTTTCCGCGTGCAGGAGGAGTGCACGAGGAGAGTCCAACCGCGAACGTTCCTGAGCGGGCGATCACTTTCTGGGCAACGGCCAGCACCTCTGACAGTTCCCTGCCCTCCTCCGCGGCAGCGCCAGCAATCTTTTCAACAAGGACCGTGGCCCCGAGCCCCCGTCGTCCAGCCGTTTCCCCGTCGTCCGGGATCGAAACGTCATCATTGACGACAACCTGGGCCACCTGGATGTCTTCGAAGTACAGGATCTCCTGAGCCATCCCGAAATTCATCACCTCACCCGTAAAGTTTTTGATGATGTGAAGCACTCCTCTTCCCGCATTGGCACGGCGGGTAGCGGCCACGATCTGGTTTGGGACGGGTGACGTGAAGATCTGCCCAGGTGCGGCGGCGTCAAGCATCCCATAACCGACGAAACCCGTATGTGTGGGTTCGCAGCCTGAACCGCCGCCCCCCACGAGGCCGACCTTCGGAAAAGAGGGGGCCTCCCGGCGTTGAAGTACCCGGCTCGTGCAGTCCCACTCCAGGATCTCCCGGTGCGCGCCCACCAACCCCGTCACGTAGTCATCCACCGCAGCCGATGGTTCATTCAAAAATTTTTTCATTGCCTTCCTTTCACCTCCGGCGTAGGCCGTGTACTTCCGCATTGCAGCCAGCGTGTGGCTTGATGATCAGGTGGTCTGACCAGATAGCTTTCCCTAGAAAGCCGCCCGCGTCAATCCCCAGTCCTGGCCGCGTGCTGAAGAAGACTTGGGTCGCGAGATCCTCGACGGGGCGGGTGCACCCCGCCGTTCAGCGCCCCCAGTAGAAATCGTGGAAAAGTATTGACAGCGCATTTTGCTGCTCGTAGTGTTCAGACCACCGGATCACCTGCCATCCAGCTCACATGCGGCAGGAGGAAGGTCCGGTAAGGCTTGAAGACCGCGACCGCGGAAAACCCTGAGTGCCGGCAATGCTGCCGCCCTGTAACAAGGAGAACAAATGTCTTCACTGGACTACACCTACGAAAACATCGACAAGGTCATCGACCGTTCGCGCTACCTTGCTCCGACCATCGATCCCAAAAAGACGATGTTGCTTGTACTCGACATGCAGAAGGCGTGTGCGGAGCCCGGCGGCGCGATGTACATTCCCAGT
This sequence comes from Arthrobacter sp. UC242_113, assembly GCF_044054585.1. NCBI lineage: Bacteria > Bacillati > Actinomycetota > Actinomycetes > Micrococcales > Micrococcaceae > Arthrobacter > Arthrobacter sp. UC242_113. Next base: position 3,217,323 of record NZ_CP171968.1, read on the forward strand.
GTGGGAGGCGCGCCGGAGGGCAAGGACACCATAGAGCCGGTCAAGAACGTGCTTGAAGCCTGCCGTGCGAAGGGCATCCCTGTCGTGTGGTCACTCTGGGGTCTCCGCGGGGATGGTAAGGATGCCGGCTACGCTGACGTCAAATGGGGCCTGGAAGGCCAGCTCGGCAGTTTCCCGGGTTCGTGGGGCAATGGCGGTGATGAGCTCGTCGACGAACTCAAGCCGCTGGATGACGAGCCGGTGATCCGCAAGCACCGTTTCTCATCGTTTTACGGCACGCCGCTGACGGAGTACATGCGCCGTGCGGGCGCCGACACGCTGGTGATTGCTGGCCTCTCCACGGGCAACTGCCAGATCGCCACCGCCATCGACGGAGCGAACCAGGACTTCAAGATCATCACTCTCGCTGACACCTGTGCAGCCATCCCCTCGGGACAGGACGATCCGCTGGGCTATGGCCAGCACTGGGAGGCGCTGAGGAACATTCAGGCCAACCACGGCGACGTCCGCACGAGCAAAGAATTCCTCGAACTCATCGACGCCGTCTAAGCGCTTTGAGTCACCGGCACGTCCCGCGGGTTACCCGGCGGGACGTGCCCTCGGCAGCTTCTCCTAACTGCTTTCCAATTCTCGACAACCGGGGTTCCCGGCTACCTTGCGCCTCAGGTTCGCGCTCAGTCATCAGACCACCGGGTTACCGGGATACCACCACACGGAAATCAATTTCGACGATGAGGTTGGAATGAACAACAACGAAAACTCCCCAAGCGGCGCGGCTGAAAGTGCCGACCATCCCATCGTGTCCGTACGCGGAGTCGGGAAGGTCTACCCCGGCGTCGTGGCCTTGGCCAACGTCGACATCGATCTGCGCCCCGGCGAAATCCACGGGCTTCTTGGCGAGAACGGCGCCGGAAAGTCGACGCTGATTAACATCCTTTCGGGAACGGTGTCCCCTACGGCCGGAACAGTCCGGGTTGCCGGCTCCGAAGTCACCATCGGGACCCCCCGGGATGCTCAGGACCTCGGCATTTCAACAGTCCACCAGGAACAGTCACTTGCCCCGAATCTCACCGCCGTGGAGAACATCTTCCTCGGCCGTGAACTTATCACCGGCAGAAACCGGGCCGCCGGCGTTCTCGACGAAAAAGAAATGCGCTCCCGTGTACTTGAGCTCGCGCATGAGTTCGGCCTCACCGACCACGACATTAAAGTCCCGGTCGAAGCCCTCGTAGCCCTTAAGCAGCACGTTGTGCAGATCATCAAAGCATTGGCCTTCCGGACACAGGTCCTGATCCTGGATGAACCAACATCCGGCTTGGCCGACCACGAACGCCTCACATTGTTCAGCTACATGCGCCAGCTACGCCAGAGGGGAATCTCCCTGCTCTGGGTCACACACCGTCTCGATGAGCTCTTCGGACTGGCCGATACAATCACGGTGCTCCGCGACGGCCAGCTCGTGGCAACCGTGGACCCTGCCGGACAGACTGCCGAATCGCTCGTCCGGCTCATGGTAGGGCGATCCAACCTGGCAGCGCGGGAGGAGATCGTCGAGGAAGGAAGGGTCCATGGCTTCACCGGGCCCCGCGACGAGGTCCTGCGGCTGGATTCAGTCTCCCGTCACCCCCTTCTTCATGACATCAGCCTCTCCGTCCGTCGGGGAGAGATCCTCGGACTGGCCGGAATCGCCGGCGCGGGCCGGACCGAAACTGCAATGGTCATCCTGGGCGCGGACCGCCCGGACTCAGGAAACATCTTCCTGCATTCCCGACCCGTGGTCATCCGCAATCCCCGTGACGCCCGCCAGAGAGGCATCACCTACGTGCCCGAAGAGCGCAAAACCCACGCTATTCTCGGCGACTTCTCGATCAAGCGGAACATCACAATCTCGGACCTGAACAGGACGGCCGCTGGGGGCCTGTTCCTCCGCGGCCGCCAGGAGACGGCCACCGCGAAAAGGTACGTCAGTGACTTGGCCGTAAAGACGGGTTCCGTGCAGGAAAAAATCCGCAATCTCAGTGGCGGCAACCAGCAGAAGGTCGTCATCGCGCGCTGCCTCTTCACCGAACCCGATCTGATTATTTTTGATGAGCCCACCCAAGGCATCGATGTCGGCGCCAAAGCCGAGGTCTACCGGCTGATCTACGACTTCGTTGACCAGGGAGGGGCGGCAATCGTGATCAGCTCCGAGCTGCCCGAATTGATCCGCGTATCAGACCGTATCGCCGTGATGCGCGAAGGATCCATAGTTGGCGAACTCGAGAGCACCGGCCGTGACGAAACAGCGTCCGAAACCAGCGAACTCGGCGAACGAATCATCTCTCTGGCAACCCGAGGAGCGGTAGCAGTATGAGCATCTTCCAGCGTTCTTCACGAGTACTGGCCATTGACGGCGTCGCCGTTTCGATCGTCTTCCTGATCATGTGCGGTTACTTTTCCCTAGCATCTCCGTATTTCCTAAGCCCCGACAACATTTACAACACCTTCGTCGAATCAGTTTCCGCGGTGCTGCTGGCGGCCGGCCTGACCTTCGTCCTGATCAGCGGCGGAATCGACCTGTCCATCGGCTCCAACATCGGCCTGAGCGCTGCCGCAACTCTGTTCGCAACCATGAACGGTGCGCCCACAGTGCTTGCTTTACTAGCCGGTATCGCCACCGGTCTGATCTTCGGGCTCGTGAACGGGGCATTCGTTGCAGGGCTGGGCGTCAGTGACTTTATCGTCACGCTGGCGACCTTGAGCATCGGGGCTGGTGTGCTGCAGGTCTTCACCTCGCATACGCAGCTCACCGGAACTGCGGACAGCTCCTTCCTCGCCCTCGCGGGAGGAAAAATTGCAGGGGTCCCGACAGGAGTGCTCATCACAGCAGTCATCCTGCTCATCCTTGAGGTCGCGCTCATCAAAACACCTTTCGGACGTACGATCTACGCCGTGGGCATCAACCCGAACGCGGCGTATCTGGCCGCGGTCAGCGTACGCAGGACCAGGTTCGCGGTTTTCATCATCTCCGGAATCATTGCCGGCATCGGCGGAGTGCTCCTGGCATCCCACCTCAACTCCGTCCAGCCCGGGCTCGGGGGCGGTTATGAACTGACAGCGATCGCCGGGTGCGTAGTGGGCGGAGTCGCCCTCGCCGGTGGCCGCGGAAGCATCTGGCGCGCTGCCCTCGGCGCCTTCTTCCTATCCATCCTCAGTCGGGGCCTGCAACTGATCGGGGTCGACCCGCTCTGGTTCTCCATCGTGAGCGGTGCGGCCATCGTGGCCGCGGTAGCCTTCGACCGCGGCGCCCAAAAATGGCTGCAGTCCACGCTCCGCCCGGTGTCCCCGGCAGCGGCCGCACCCCAGAATGCCCAGTGAGGCCCGACATGTCTTATTCCCAGAACGCACCAGCCCTCCGTAACCGGATTCAGACGCTCCTCGCGAAGCCAGGATCCGGCCTGGTGGCTCTGCTCATCCTGTTCATCATCACGATGACGTTCGTTGCACCGTCTTTCCTCAGTTTCGGAAACTGGGAAAACATAGCAAACCAGGCGGTCTTCGTGCTGCTTCTCGCTCTAGGCATGACGATCGTGCTCATCGCGCGTGGAATCGACCTCTCCGTTGGTTCGGTCATGGGCCTCTCGGCCGGTGTAGCGGCCTTCCTGATCAACCAAGGGCTCATCTTTCCACTCGCATTGTTAGCAGGCATCGGCTGCGGTCTTGTTTGCGGGCTGCTGAATTCGCTGATGATCACGAAGCTGGGGCTGCCCGATTTTGTTGCCACGCTCGCAATGCTCGGTGTAGCACGGGGCGTGCTGTTCCTCTGGACCAAGGGAACGCCCTTCACCCGCTACATGACCCCGGAGTACAGGATCGTCGGAGGCCAGGTCAAGCTCGGCGGCATCATCAGCGTCCCGATCATCGTTGCCATCATCCTGTGCATCCTCGTCTCCTTCATGCTGCGCAAATCGGTCATTGGACGCTACCTGTACGCCGTAGGAGGCAGCCCGGACGCGGCCCGGCTCTCGGGTATTTCAGTCTCGAAGGTGAAGACATTCGCCTATGTCGTAAGCGGTGGGTGTGCCGGACTCGCCGGAGTAATACTCGCCGGCCGTGCCACCAACGTGGCTCCGACTCTCGGGACGGGCTATGAAATCCTGGCCATTACGGCCGCAATCATCGGCGGTGCAGCCCTGACCGGAGGACGCGGCCGGATGGTGGGTGCCATTCTCGGCGCCCTGACCATCACCCTGATTGCAAACGCAATGAACATTGCCGGCGTCAAGTCCGAATGGCAGCAGGTCGTCACTGGAATCATCCTGCTCCTTGCCGTACTTCTCGATCGCTTTACCGCCTACTTCCAGCAGCGTCAGAACAGCGCGGAAATCGAACAATCCCCGCAGCAGCAGCAAGAATCGGCACCCCCGGCGATGCCCAAACAGGCCTTGAGCTGATTCCACTATTGCCCGAAGCCTAGGACCCGCTAGCGCTACCGGCTGGTAGTGATCCCGCTCCCCTGTCAAAACAACCGCACCGCACCCCTGCCTGACTTTCAAAGGAGAAATACAATGGATACAACCCCGACCCGAAACGAGAATGGGACGTCAGGGGCCACCCGGCGCAACATTCTTGGGGCAGGCGCACTGATGGGGACGCTCGGTCTTCTCACTGCCTGCACAACTCCTCCTGGTGGGTCAACCGCCGCCGCTGGAGGCACTGGAGGCAGCGGCGCCGAAGGCAGCGCCGAATTCACTGACGCCCTCGAAAAAACTCGTCAACGGGCGCACCGTCCAGGTCGGATTCACCCCTCCGGTCCTGTCCGAGTACTACACGCAGATGGAAAACGCCGCCTTCACGCGAATGGCGCAACTGGAAGACCTCTACGGGGTCAAATGGAAATGGGAAAAGTCATCCCCTACCGGCAATTTCAACGCCGTTGAACAACAGATCAGCACCGTCCAGACCTGGACAAGCCGGAAGTTCGACGTCGTCTTCATCTGCACGGGCGCCAACTTCGCCACCATGCAGGGCGTCTATAAGAACGCCATGAACGCCGGCACCAAGATCTTCCAGTTCAACCAGCCAGTCGAGCTCTATCCAGTGGATCAGATCAACACCGTCTCCAATATTGGCTACGACAACCGCGCACAGTCGGGCTATGTGGCTGGAAAATTTATCGCGGATACCCTCAAAGGCAAGGGCAAAATCGTTCAGATTATGGGCCCCTCCGGCTCCGACTGGACGAAGGCGCGGCTGATCGGCTTCAACCAGGCCCTTTCCGAAAATCCAGGCATCGAGGTCGTGGGAACGGCAGACGGCGGCTATTTGCGCGACAAGGGACTCAGCGCCGCCCAAGACCTCCTCACCCGGCACCCCGACATCAATGCCATCTACGGAGAAAACGAAGACATGGCCCTCGGCGCCTCACAGGCCGTCGACGCTGCCGGACTGAAACAGTGGGACGGGTCCCAGGGCATCGTGATTGTGGGCGCCGACGGGTTGCTCTCGGGCATGGACGCCATCCGGAACGGCAAACTGACCGCCACAGTCGACGTGAATTCCGTCGATAACGCAATCAGAATGATCGACACCGCCTTCCAGTCCGTGGTCCTGAACAACTATGTCCCCAAGATCTCCAACATCACGACGCATCTGGTGACCAAGGACAACGTCGAAACTTATGCCTCTTACATCAACGGCATCATGGCCCCGAAGAAAACATACTGAGCCCGCACTCCATCCGGATTGGGTGTGAAGCCACCTCCCCGCTGGGGGCAGTCGGGGAAAGGCGAACTTTTTCACCGCCACGCCCGGCCTTTTGTTCCGGAATGGGCCGGTGTTCAGGCCACCGGACCAGTATCATTAGGGATGTACCGTGCGTTTTCGGGTTGGCGAAAGAGGGATCATGACCGAATCTACAAGCAGGATCGAGCGTGTGGCGCGGCTCAGAGTGTCCGACTCCGTCGCTGCCCAGCTCACGCAACTGATCACCAACGGCGCCTATGCCGTGGGAGAAAAGCTACCGGCCGAGCGCGTCCTCGCAGACGAATTCGGGGTTAGCCGCAGTTCGATGCGGGAAGCAATCCGCGGTATCGAGGCAAGCGGCCTGGTGAGCAGCAGTCATGGCGTGGGCGTCTTCGTGGTCAGCAATACCGTCGCAGCCCAAGGCCAGTCCGACCTGCTCGTGTTCGAAGATTTCACAGTGCCTGAGCTGTTCGAAGTACGGCGCATGATCGAACGCGACGCGGCCGGCTGGGCCGCGCAAAGAATCACGCCCGCCACGACCGCCGCGCTCGAGAGCATCATGGAAACATGCTCGAATCCCGACCTGACGGACGAGGAATTCGTGCAGTTGGACATCAAGCTCCACCAAACAATCGCGAAGGCTTCGAAGAACGAGCTGCTTGCAACCATCTACGGCAGCCTGGAGCCGATGCTGCTCAAGTATTCACTTCGGGTGATTTCCCTGCCGGGACGGCGCGAAGATTCCCATGCAGGACACGGCAAAATTGTTGACGCCATTATCGACGGCCGCGTGCGGGAGGCGCGCGATGCCGCCGTGGCCCATATTCGCGACGTCGAAAGGGACATCGCCAAAAACCTGGCAAAACCGGTAGCCAGCCAAACCTAACTAGGGCTCTAGCGCCGCCGCTCCGCAGTTGGTCGCGGCAGGATAAACGCCAAATCCTTCAGGATTTTTCCGCTGAGCCCAACTAATCATGGACGAACGGATAACGCGATATGGTCGCATCTTCTCCCCCACACCCGATACTGTCGCTCACCGGCCAGGTGATAGCGGTGCTGCGAACAACACACGCGAGCAAATATCTGCCAGTGATCGAAAGCCTGGTCGCCGGCGGTGTCCGGTTCATCGAGCTCACGCTCACAACCGAGGGCGTATTCGATCATCTGGCGGAGATCAGGGCAGTTTTCGGAGACACTGCGGAAATCGGCATCGGCACGGTGACCACGACAGGACAGGCGGAATGCGCCCTCGACGTCGGGGCCCAGTTCCTGGTCACGCCGTCTACCAACCTTGACATCGTCAATACCGCTGTGGCGCGTGAAATACCGATAGTCCCCGGCGGCCTGACCCCGACCGAACTGCACGCTGGATGGAGCGCCGGCGCGGTAGCCGTCAAAGTGTTCCCCGCTTCCACTGTCGGGCCGGACTACATCCGCCAACTCCACGGCCCGTTCCCCCAGATGCAGCTAATCCCCAGTGGCGGAATCACCATCGAGGACGCACCCCGGTGGATTTCGGCCGGCGCTCTCGCCGTCAGCCTCGGCGGCCCGCTGTTGGGTGACGCCTTCGAGGGCGGCAGCCTTGCCCAACTCACAGAAAGGGCCCGACGCGTGACCGAACTGGTCTCTGCGGCGACCGAGGACCGTAAAGGCAGAAACCGGTGATCACTGTGAATTCCGATACTGATAGCCCTGCTGTCCCCCCCTACAATGTCACCGACGTCGTGACCATGGGTGAAACCATGGCGCTGATGAAGGCAGAGTCGCCCGGGCCCCTTGCTCACGTCGCTTCACTAAGCCTGGGTATGGGCGGTGCAGAGAGCAACTTTGCGATAGCGCTGCGCAGGCTTGGCACTTCCGTGACATGGGCAGGCAGAGTCGGCGCCGACAGCTTGGGAGAAATGGTGTTGCGTGAACTCGCGGCGGAGGCCATCGACACATACGCCTCCCGTGACCACACAGCTCCCACCGGGCTCATGCTTAAGGAACGCAGGACAGCTGAGGCCGTAAAGGTCTGGTACTACCGCAAAGGCAGCGCCGGATCCCGGTTGTGCCGCGAGGACGTCCCCGCCGAACAGATCGCCCAAGCCAAACTGCTGCACATAACCGGCATCACCCCGGCGCTCTCCGAGAGCGCCGCCGACGCGGTCAGCTACGCCCTCGATTGCGCCCAGGCCGCGGGCACTCTGGTCTCCTTTGACTTGAACTACCGTTCAGCGCTCTGGTCCCCCGAAGAAGCCCGCGAGCAATACCGCCGAATAATACCCAGAGCGGACGTTGTGTTTGCTGGGGACGCTGAAGCAGCCATCGCAGTAGGCGAAGCACAAGAGCCGTTGGAACTCGCGCGGCGAATTAACGAAATGGGAGCATCTCAAGCGGTCATAAAACTCGGCGCTGACGGTTGCGTCGCAGTCGTCGACGGTGAAAAGCACGCCCAGCGTGCAGTTGCAATCCGGGCCGTAGACACAGTAGGGGCGGGAGACGCTTTCGTCGCCGGATACATCGCAGAGCTACTCAACGACCGGGACGTTCCCCAGCGCCTGCTGACCGCCGTCCGGACTGGAGCATTCGCTTGCCTGGTGCCCGGAGACTGGGAAGGCATGCCCCGACGTACCGAACTGGAGCTCCTGGACTCCGCAGAACCCGTCTCCCGATAAATACAACCCCTCACTCAGCGTGAAAGCAAAATCCAGTCCCCGAGTGGGAGGAGACCTCGAAAGGTGAAATCAACAACCCGGCAGCCGCTCTTCATGCGGGCGTCCTGGCAGAGGCGCTAATGGCCTGGAAACGGGCTTTGGACCAGCATAGGCCTGAAGACATGGCTCGGCTCTTTTCACGCGATGCGCTCTTCCAAGGACTCAGCCCATTGCTGCTTACCGGAAGAAAAGAAATCTTCGACTACTTCGAGGCTCTGCCCCCCGGCATCACGGCAACCTTCCAAATTATCCAAGCCCGCCAATTGGCTCAGAATCTAATCTGCGGATTCGCCGCCGTCCGCTTTACCTACCCGGACGCGAGAACGGCGCAGGTACGCCTGTCCCTCGTGCTCCGCAGGGACGATCGGACATGGTTCATCGCCCAGTACCACGCCTCTAGGACGCCTCAAGGTAAACAACCCGGCACATCCGCGCTAGCGGCCATGATGAATCCGTTCGCTGTCGACGAACCCTGAAAGAAGCGGCATCCAAAGCGGCTTCCAGGACGTTCTTCTGAGCCGGTTCAACAGCCCGTCCGGGCCGACCATGTCGATTCCCTGCTCTCTGGCCTGAGCCAGGAGCAGCCGCGCTAGCTCTTGCTGATCCACTTCAGTCGCCACGGGATTCACAGTGTCGGACATGATCAGTCCTCCCCGCCAGACCATTCCCGGCCTGTCAGGACCAACCATGTCCACCGTTATTCAGACAGTCCCGCTACGAGGGACTCCATCTTGCCCGCGGCGTCACTCCCGGGGGCCGGGGTGTAGACGACGAGGTGCAGGTCGGGCCGGTCCGAGGGCGAAAGCTGGTGGTGTTCCAACTGCAGGACCCCCACGGCAGGGTGGTGGAACTGCCGTTCACGGGACTCGAAGCCCAGGATGTCGTACCGGTCCCAGCCTTCCCGGAATTCCGGGCTGGCTCCCTTGAGCCGTTCCACAAGGTTCCTGACGTCCACATCCCCGAGGCGCTGGCCCGCTTCGGCGCGAAATTCTGCCAAGAACCTCTTGCTGGTCACTTCCCAGTCCGGCAGCAGGTCGCGGACATAAGGGTCGGTGAACACCAGCCACAGCAAGTTGCGATCGGCAGCGGTAACAGTGGCGATGTTAGGGAAGAGGGCTGCGTAGGCCTTGTTCCAGCCCGCCACGCCCCAGTCAGGGGACAGCGCAAACGACGGGTTGGGGTCCAGGGCATCAAGCAGACGCTGGACATGGGCCGGGGCTGTGGCAGCTTCGGAAGTGTCCGGCGATGCTGTTGCATAACCCCCGAGGGACAGGACGTAGCCCAGCCCCGTGTGCGATAAATGCAGGGCCCTGCCGACTGCTTCGAGCACCTGGCGCGACGGGCTGATGTCACGGCCTTGCTCAAGCCACGTGTACCAAGTGACGCTGACCCCGGACAGGAACGCAACCTCCTCGCGGCGCAACCCCCGTTCCCGTGTGCGGGCGATCGGGGGCAGGCCGTACTCGGCGCGAACGGCCTGATCCCGGCGCGCCCGAAGGAACAAACCCAATTCTTTCCGACGTCCCGAATCCTGCACCACAAAATACTATTACTCTGGTACCCCCACTACTAGTAGCACCGCCGTCTTCCACGAGGCCCTACAGCCCAGCAGGATGGTAACCATGCCTGCACTTCGCTCTAAAACTGTCACCCACGGCCGCAACATGGCCGGCGCCCGCGCACTACTGCGCGCCTCCGGCGTCGCCAACTCAGACATCGGCAAGCCGATCATCGCCGTGGCCAACTCCTTCACCGAATTCGTTCCCGGCCACACCCACCTCGCCCCCGTGGGCCGGATCGTCTCAGACGCGATCCTCACCGCCGGCGCCGTGCCGCGCGAGTTCAACACCATCGCCGTGGATGACGGCATCGCCATGGGCCACTCCGGCATGCTGTACTCGCTGCCTTCCCGCGACCTGATCGCCGATTCCGTGGAGTACATGGTCAACGCCCACTGCGCCGACGCCCTGGTGTGCATTTCCAACTGCGATAAGATCACCCCCGGAATGCTCATGGCCGCGCTGCGGTTGAACATCCCTACCGTATTCGTCTCCGGCGGCCCGATGGAGGCCGGCCGCGTGACCCTGACCGACGGCTCTGTGCGCTCACTGGACCTGGTGAACGCGATCACTGACGCCGTGGACGAATCCATCTCTGATGCTGACATCAGCCTCATCGAAGAGAACGCCTGTCCCACCTGCGGTTCCTGCTCGGGCATGTTCACGGCCAACTCCATGAACTGCCTGACTGAGGCGATGGGCCTGTCCCTGCCGGGCAACGGCTCCGTGCTGGCCACCCACACCGCGCGCAAGGCGCTGTACGAGAAGGCCGGTTCCACCGTCGTCGAGCTGGTAAAGCGCTATTACGACGGCGACGATTCCTCCGTGCTGCCGCGCTCCATCGCCACCGCCGAGGCCTTCGACAACGCCATGGCCCTGGACATCTCCATGGGCGGCTCCACCAATACGATCCTGCACCTGCTCGCGGCAGCCCAGGAGGCCGGTGTGGACTATGGCCTGGCCGAGATGGATGCCAAGTCCCGCCAGGTGCCCTGCCTGGCCAAGGTGGCCCCGAACGTCGCCAAAGACAAGACCTACTACATGGAGGACGTGCATCGCGCCGGCGGCATCCCCGCCCTGCTGGGCGAACTGAACCGCGGCGGCCTCCTGCACAAGGACGTCCACTCCGTGCACTCCGCCGACCTGGAAGGCTGGCTGGATGACTGGGACATCCGCGGTGGCAAGGCCACCGAGGAGGCTAACGCCCTGTGGCACGCGGCTCCCGGCGGCGTCCGCTCCTCCACCGCGTTCTCCCAGTCGAACGAGTGGACTTCGCTGGACACCCACGCTGCAGAAGGGTGCATCCGCTCGGTGGAGCACGCCTACTCCAAGGACGGCGGACTGGCGGTGCTCCGTGGCAACGTGGCCATTGACGGCGCCGTGGTGAAGACCGCCGGCGTGGACGAGTCGATTTGGACCTTCTCGGGCCCGGCCGTTGTCTGTGAGTCCCAGGACGAAGCCGTGGAAAAGATCCTGAACAAGACCGTCAAGGAAGGGGACGTAGTGGTCATCCGCTACGAAGGCCCCCGCGGCGGCCCAGGGATGCAGGAAATGCTTTACCCTACGTCGTTCCTCAAGGGCCGCGGCCTAGGCAAAAAGTGCGCCCTCATCACAGACGGCCGCTTCTCCGGCGGCACCTCCGGCCTGTCGATCGGGCACATCTCACCCGAAGCTGCCTCTGGCGGAACCATCGCCCTGGTGGAGAACGGCGATATCATCAGCATCGACATCAGTCAGCGCTCGATGCAGCTAGAGGTGTCCGACGAGATCCTCACCGAACGCCGTGAGAAGCTCCTGGTCAATGGCGGTTACAAACCCAAGAACCGGGACCGGCAGGTTACCGGGGCGCTGCGCGCCTACGCCGCCATGGCCCTGTCCGCGGACAAGGGTGCGGTCCGGGACGTCTCTCTCCTCGAGAACTAACCATTGCTGCATACCCTGAGGATCCCGCTGATGCAGACTCGCGCGAGACTGCAATTGGCTTCTTATCGCTTAGCCCTTGCCTGCCCAATAGCGCGGCAGGCAAGGGGATGCTAAAGCTTCCATCTGGTCTGCGCCGCAATTTTGCAAGGCGTCAGCTAAAGGCACACCCCAACCTGACGCCAGGCAGCTGCCAAGAGGACGTCAGCCTAGGGTCCGTTTTCGTTTTAGCTGACGCATCTTGGCGAAGGCCCCAGATCTCAAGCTGACACATCCCGTCGCGTAAGCCGGTCCTCGAACGCAACACTCTGGAGTCGTACCCCTACTGCCAGAGTTTCGCGTGAATACTTCCCTCTCGATAGGCGTATGCCCTGCCGAGATACTGCCCGCTGGTGGTGCCTCAAGAGCTACACTGTCGGACATCAACGCGCACGTCCTCGCGTACGCCCTGGAATCCAACGTTGCCCAAGGAATGAGCGGAACAAGCTCGACCGGCTCACCAAGTTTCCCCCTCAGCTTCCTGAAGCGACAGTTCACCCGAGGCTTAGGATCATTGACCCCCCGCCCCGAACCCGGAACCATAGTGCCCGGCCAGCCTCGCCAGGCCCTCGTCCAGCGAGACGGCGGGCGTCCAGTTGAGCAGCTCTCGGGTCTCGCGCTGGTCGAACCAGTGGGCGGTGGAGAGTTGCTCAGCAAGGAACCTGGTCATTGGGGGCTCATCTTTCCGTCCGGCCCAGGTCCAGACCTTCTCCACCACCGCTCCCGCCGCCCGCGCCACCCCGCCGGGCACAGACCACGACGGCGCGGCGACGCCGCCCGCGGCGCAGATGCCGGCCAGCAGCTCGCCGACCGGGCGGGGCTCGCCATTGCTGACGACGAGCGCCCGGCCGTGAATGTGCTCCATGCGGTGCAGCGCGGCGACGATGGCCGACGCGGCGTTGTCCACGTAGGTGGTGTCGATCAGGGCCGCCCCGGCGTCGAGCAGCGGCAGGCGCCTGCGGCCCGCGCGTGCCAGCACACGTTCCACCAACTGTGTGTCGCCCGGGCCCCAGACGATGTGCGGACGCACTGCCGCGACCCGAAATTCCGGAGCGTCCGCTGCCAGGGCCAGCAGTTCGGCCTCGGCCTTGGTGCGGGAGTAGTCGCCGTGCGCATGCTCCGGGTCAGCCGGCTCCGCGCCCAGCCCGGCGATGGCGGCACCGGAGTTGGCCACGGACGGGGACGACACGAACACCAGGTCCCGGACGCCTGCCGAACGCGCGGCACGGACCAGGCGGCGCGTGCCTTCGACGTTCACCTCGTCGAACTCCGCGGCGCGGCCGGTAAAGGAGACCTTCGCAGCCAGGTGGATAACGCCCTCGGCGCCGGCGACGGCGCGCCCGACGGCGACATCGTCCGTGACCGACCCGCGGATGTCCGCAGCGCCGTCGACCCCTGACGGACGGCGCTGGAATGTGGTGACCTCATGGCCTTGGCGGACCAGCAGCCGGGCCACTTCCCGCCCGAGCAGCCCGCTGGCGCCGGTGACGAGGACCCTCATGGCTTGCCCGGCCGGCCGCCGGCCAGCACGCGCGAAGCCCAGCGGGACAGGCGGGTCCTGTCGATCTTGGCGTTGTGCCGGATATCGGTGGGCTGCGCGGTGACAGCGAGAACAGCGGAGACACTGACGCCCGCCGCAAGGGCTGCCGCGCGGACACGCCCGGCAAGCTGCGGCGCAGCAGGGCCCGCATTGCGGGCCGGAGGTACGGTCTCGACGACGGCGACGACGGCCTGGGTTCCGGAAGGACCGACCCCGACGACGGCGGCCAGCCCGACGTCGTCCAGGCGTTCGATGGCCTGCTCAGCGCCCACGGGGGTGACCACGGCAGCGGGCGCCGTCACGACGTGCGCGAGGCGTCCCTCCACCCAGAGCCGGCCGGCGGCGTCGAAGTGCCCGACGTCGCCGGTGCGGTGCCATCCGGGCAGGCTGCTGCTCTCCCGCTGGGTCAGCCAGAGCCTGTCGTACGCTTCCTTGACGTGCGGGGAACTGACCAGGATCTCGCCGGTAACCCCGGCTTCGGTCACGAAATCGGTCCCGGGTGCGGTGCCATCCGCCGCCAGCGGAACGACTGCCACGCGGGCGCCATGCACAGGCCTTCCCACACACACGCCGTTGCCTGCTCCCGCCACCGCGCCGGCTGCAGCTTCGGCATCCGCGGCCTGGATCTGTTCGAGGCTGATGTCGGTGACCGGCAGCGCCTCGGTCATGCCGTACGGGGTATGCAGCGCGGCCCGGGGCAACAACCGCTGCACCTCCGCCAGGAGCGGTTCGGGAATGGGCGCGCCGGCAGACAGCAGCAACTCGACACCTTCCAGGGCTTTATGCCCTCCCCCACTCACGCCATCCCGGGTGGCAAGAACGTTGCGCAATGCTGCCGGCGAGGCGAAAACCACGGTAGCGTCTATGGCCGCGGCGGCGTCCGCCAGCGCGCGGGCCGTGAGGGTGCGGGGCGCAGTGACGTCCATGTCCGGCGTCACCGAAACCGCCCCGAGCGCCGGCCCCAGCAAGGCGAACGGGGCGAACCCCGCCACCAGTCGTGCTCCCGGGCTGATCCCGAAGGTCTCGGCCACCGTATCCCGCATCGCGGCCAGCTGCCGGTGCGTGTAGAGCACGCCCTTGGCGGGGCCGGTGGAGCCGGACGTGAAGAGGACGGCGGCGTCGGCATCCGGGTCCGGAGCATGGGCCGGACCCGGGCAAGAGAGCTCCGGGCTGGCGCCGGATCCGCGCCGGGCGAGGGCGGCCAGGGAGGTTTCGACGCCGAGAAGGCGGCGGCGGGCGGCCGGCAGGTCCTGCACACTGATGCGCCGTCCCGGCCAACCGAGCACGGCGGCAGCCGCCAGCGCCCTGTCGATTCCGATGAGGAAATCCGGGGCGGCACCCTTCACGGCGCGGCTTAGTCCACGGCGGCCAAGCCCGGCATCGGCCACGACCACCACGGCGCCCAGCCGCAGGCAGGCGTAGAGGGCCACGGTCAGGTCCACGCCCGGGGGAACCATGAGGCTCACCCGGCTGCCGTGCCGTACGCCGGCTTCCGTCAGGCCGGCCGCGAGGGCGGCGATGCCCTGTTCCAGCTCCCGCCAAGTGAGCGAGCGGGCGACGTTGCCGTCCGCGGCCATTTCCGCGACGGCGGTGTCCCCGCCGGCGGCTCCTGCCGCCAGTTCGGTGAGCGGCGCCCAAAGCGGCGGGACGCCGTCGTTCAGGGCCTTTGTCCCCTGAAGATCAGGTCCGCTGTCCCGGCCCAGATCGGCGAGCCACTCGAAGACGGGAGTGGCGATGTCCCGGTCTTCCGCAACCAGGTGGCCGGCGCCCTCGAAGCGGTGCACCTTCGCCTGCGGCAGCCGGCCGATGAGGTCCTTGAGGTACCGGTCGGAAAAGATCGGGTCCCGCGGGCCCCACAGCATCAGGGCCGGAACCTTCAGCCCGCGCAGCCCTTCGGCGACGCCGCTGAGCGCCGGGTAGCTTGGATGCGACGGGTCAGCTGGAATGTCCGCGACAAAGTTCCCCACGCCCGCGCGGCGGCCGGCACCGCGGTAAGGGGCCATGAAGGCGCTCCGGACATCAGCGGCGAGCGGCGGGTGGGCCAGGGAGTGAGTCACCCGCAGGAAGGTGTCCGACGTCGTCGTTCCCCAGCGGTGCACGGCCGGGTGCAGGGCAAGCCGCAGCGCCGGCGGGATGCCGGAACCGGCGGGCTGGTGGACGGCGGTGTTGGTCAGCACCACCCCGGCGAGCTGCTCCGGATGGGCCAGAGCCCAGCCGAGGCTGATCACCCCGCCCCAGTCGTGGCCCACCGTGACCACCGGCCCATCCAGGCCGAGTGCATCGGTAAGGTCGCCCAGATCGTTGATCCGGTCCGCCAGGCGCCGGAACGTGCCGGTGCGCTCGGAAAACCCCATATCCAACTGGTCCACCGCCACCACACGCCACGGATGGGCGGGGTCGGATCCGGCGGCCAGCAGGCTCCGCCACAGGTAGGACCACGTCGGGTTGCCGTGCACGCAAAGCAGGGTGCCGGCGGGAGTCAGCCCGCGGCTTGAGAGCTGAGGGCCATTGTCCAGCAGATGCCAGCGGCGCACGGTTCCGGGGTCATCCGCGGCGGAGGTGGACGCCACCGCAATTTCGCGTGACCATTCGGGATCGACGCCGGGCCGGTCGGCGCCGGGCCGGTCGGCGCCGGGCCGGTCGAGGCCGGGCCAGCCGGCGGCTACCAAACGATTTCCATCATGGCGGTGTTCAGGCCGGAACCCACGCCCATGCACAGCACGCGGTTCCCGGTTTCGAGCGTTTGCGCTTCGGCGGCGAGGGTCATGGGGAGGGATGCCGGTCCCACGTTGCCCCAGTGCGGGAACGTGATGGGCACCCTGTCCGGGTCCAGGTCGATGGCGTCGATGATGGCCTTCGTATAGGCATTGCTCACCTGGTGCGTGACGTAGCGGTCCATCGAGCCCCAGTCCCACTCGGGCTGGGCCTCATGCCAGGCGTCCACCACGAGCCGCAGGCCGCCGTCGAGCAGGCCCTTGGTGTCGGTAGCCATGCCGTCAATGCCGCCCACGCACAGTTCATGGTGTTCAGTGCCGGCCCGCATCACGCCCCCGACGATCCGGTGCGCGCCGGGGTGCTCGTCCGCCGGGCCCAGCACCGCTGCAGCGGCTCCGGAGCCCAGGGTCAGGGTGGCGAACTCGCGGTTGAAGTCCTCGCGGGTGGTTTCGGGCCGCTGCAGCCGGGCCAAAGTGGCCTCCTGCGTAGCCTGGGCATCCTCGCCGTTGACGATCATGGCGTACTTAATCTGGCCGGAGTCGATCATGTTGGCAGCCAGGGCCATGCCGTTGACGAACCCGAGGCAGGCGTTGGCAAGGTCGAAGTTCATGGCCGACGACGGCAGGCTTAGTCCGTGGTGGATCTTCACCGCGACAGACGGTTCGAGGTTGCGCCGGGTGACCGACGTGTTGATCAGCAGGCCGATTTCGGACGCTTCGACGCCGGCCTCGGCCAGCGCCTTCGCGCCCGCTTCGACGGCAGCATCATCGAACGATGTCCCGGCGGCCCACCAGCGGCGGTGCGTGATGCCGGCAACGCGCTCAAGGAGCCGCGGCGGGAACTTAAGCCGCTGCAGGGTCGAAGCCAGCCTACGGTCGAAATCAATGGAACTCACGATCTTCGGAGCCTCGACACTGCTAACCGAAAGTAGCGCGGTGTTGCTATGCCGGAAGGTTGCATTCCCTGCCAATTCAAGCCCCTGTTCGTTTCTGTCCTGCATTCATGCGGTGACTGTACCCATAAGTGCAGGCTCAAGAACTTAACTATGCTGGTGTAAACCCGGATCCTCCACATTTGCCGCCCGTGGCACCTTTTACTTAAGGCAAGCGGACGACGGCGGGACGTCCCGCCGTCGTCCGCTAACTGGCCGTATCCGTGCCCGCCGGCTGTCAGTACACTGGGACGCATGACCGAGCAGGAACCCGCCCCGGTCGAGGATGCTGACACTGACGCCGAGGCTCCGACTCTCACCGATTCCGACGCCGTCAATACCTCCTTGCGCAGTCCCGAACAGCGGTCCCGCACCTTTACCGGGATCCTGGTGAACACCGCGCTTGCCAACGTCACCACCAGTTACCTCTGGTTCGCACTGACGTTCTGGGTGTACCTGGGGACGCGCAACGTGATCGCCACGGGGGTGGTCGGCGGCGCGTACATGCTGTTGATCGCCCTTTCCAGCATCAGCTTCGGCACCTTCGTGGACCGCTACCGCAAGCTGGCGGTAATGCGCTTCGCCGCCGGGTTCACCCTGGTGATGTTCCTGCTGTCCGGGGTCATGTTCCTCCTGACGCCCGCCGCCCAGATCCTGGACCTGGCCCAGCCCTGGTTCTGGATCTTTACGCTCATCATCCTGGTCGGGGCGGTGGTGGAAAACCTGCGCAACATCGCACTGTCCACCACCGTCACCATCCTCATCGAGCCGGACCGGAGGGCCAACGCCAACGGGCTGGTGGGCATGGTGCAGGGGCTCATGTTCATCGTCACCTCCCTGCTCTCCGGGCTGTCCGTCGGGCTGCTGGGCATGGGGTGGACCATCGTCGTCGCCCTGGTGCTCACCGCCCTGGCGTTCGCGCACCTGCTCACCCTGCGCATGCCCGAGGAACTGCGTGCCGCCGCCACGGATGCGCAAGGCGGATTCGATCTGCGCGGGTCACTCGCTGCCGTGCTTGCCATCGCCGGACTGTTCGCACTCATCCTGTTTTCCACGTTCAACAACTTCATCGGCGGCGTCTACATGGCGCTGATGGATCCGTACGGGCTGGAGATGTTCTCGGTGGAAATGTGGGGAGCCGTCTTCGCTATCGGATCCACCGGGTTCATCGTGGGCGGCGCACTGATCGGCAAATTCGGGCTCGGCGCCAACCCGCTGCGCACCCTGCTCATCGCCGTCGCCGTGATGGGGCTCCTCGGGGCGGTGTTCACGCTGCGGGAGTGGGCCTGGCTGTATGTCGCGGGCATCTGGCTGTACCTGGTCCTGATTCCGTTCGTGGAGGCCGCCGAGCAGACCGTCATCCAGCAGGTGGTGCCGCTGCCCCGCCAGGGCCGGGTGTTCGGATTCGCCATGGCCTTCGAGTCCGCCGCGGCGCCGGTCACCGCATTCCTCATTGCCCCGATCGCTCAGTTCTGGATCATCCCGTACGCGCGGTCCGCCGAGGGCGCCGCCCAGCTGGCCCCGCTTCTGGGGGAAGGCACCTCCCGCGGCATCGCGCTGGTGTTCCTGGTGGCTGGAATCATCCTGATCGCGGCCGCCTTGGCGGCCTTTCTTACGCCGGTTTACCGCCGGGTTTCGGCATCATATGCGCGGGCGGCCCTGGACGGGCCGGGGCTGCGGCAGCCTCTGGATGAGTGAGCGGCGCTTTTACGGCGGGCTGCCGTAACCGGTCCGGCCTGCTTTCTGAATCGAGGTGGCGGTCCGGCTGATGACGACGATCCGCACGGCCACGCCCGCCAAGACCAGGACTACGCCCAGCGCAACCAGGATCCAGGTAGGAACCGCGGCGGCCTCGATGCTGCGGTAGCAGTTCGCCGCTGCTTTGGCGCCGCGGTGGAGTGCGTCGGATGCTTCAGCGGCACGGCTGTCCGGTAAAAGCGGGCTGCCACACAGCGGGCCGGTTTGCTGCAGTCCGAAGACGATCCCGGCCAGGAGCACAGCGAATCCGGCTCCGATCAGCCAGAGCCAGACCTGCCATACGGCGGATTTCCGCCGGACCGCTGAACCTTGCACGTCACTCCCTAGAAAACGGCAGTACCGAAATCGTAAGGGGAATTGTCCTGAAACGGACGACGGCGGGACGTCCCGCCGTCGTCGTTCGCTTAGGCGCAGCGCGCCTGGGTCGTGTCAATGATGGCCATCTGCCCGGTTTCGGGGACACCGGGAAATTGCACCTGCGGCATCTCAACAATAGCCATTTGGCCGGTTTCGGGGACACCGGGGAATTGCACCTGCGGGGCCTCGGCGACGGGCGCCGCAGAATCCTGTGCGGCGCGCATGCGAAGCAGCGCCACCGCGGAAATGAGGAACCAGGCGACGTTCGTGACCACGGACGGCCATGCCTCGTGGAATGCGCCGTTGACAATGAAGGCACACGAGCCGAGGAGATTCGCGGTCTGGAAGCCCTTGCCGGCCTTCAGCCAACCCATGGACACAGCCAGGTACGCACTCAGAATCGCAACAGCGCCTGCCCAACCGGAGATTTCCCACAGCAGTTCCATGATGTCCTTTCAGGGTTGATGCCCGGCTGCCATCCGCTGGACGGAGTGCAGATGACGGGCCATATGTTTTTGTTTAGTAAGGGGCGCCATTGCCGACGGGATCAGGCATCGCTGAACAACATGTGCTCAGCTGTCCGGGCTGTCTCTTACCCTTAGTTTTAACAGCAATTATGAGCACGAGGGGTCTTTAGATCAATTGCATTCCGCTGAAGATATGGTTTAGAACTACTTAACATGGATATCGATCCGCGCCGGCTGCGAGTTCTTCTTGCGGTTGCCCGCACGGGCGGGGTACTCGCCGCCGCTGACGAACTGGGGATTTCGCCCTCGGCCGTGTCCCAGCAGCTCACCAAGCTGGAGGACGAAACGGGGCACGCCCTGGTGGTCCGCACACCCAAGGGCTCGGTTTTGACACCCGCCGGCCTGGCCGTAGCCGAGGCCGGCGAGGAGATCGAGCGTGCACTCAGCGTTGCCCGTGCCCGGATGGAAGGCGGGGCCAAGATCGCGGGGGTGGTGCGAGTGGGCGGCTTCACCAGCTTTGTGCGCACGGTGGTGGTCCCGCGCCTGCCCGAGTGGCGCGTCCAGTACCCGCAACTGCAGATCCGGATGATTGAGGATGACTTCCCAGCCCTGATGAGGCTGCTCCGGCAGCGGGCGCTCGACGCCGTCGTGGTCGAGCTCGATTCGACGACGACGGCCGGGCAGCGTTCACTCGGCGCCGGAATGATCGAGGAGCCCCTCCTGGACGAGCCCTGGAAACTGGTGGTTCCCGCGGGTGCCCTTCTCAGCACCGAGAACATCGACCTTGGCCGCCTGCCGCTTCCGTGGCTCGGCGTCGAGTCCTCAGCCGCCAACGCTTCGGTCCTCGGCCGGCTCCGTGAGTCAACGGGTGCCCAGCTGGAGACTGTGCATCAGTACCAGGACACGCTGACCGCCCTCGCACTCGTTGCGGCGGGCGAGGGCGTTGCCATCGTGCCCACCTTGGCCTTGACCGGCTTGGTCCAGAACGGGGTGGACGTCCTGGACGTCCCCGGGCTGGGCACGCGGCGCATCGTTCTGCGGCGGTTCGACCGCCGGCGGTCAGCCAGCCTGCCGGTGGATACCGTGGCCCGCCTTCTGCGGGAATCGGCTGCGGCTTTTGACACTCGGTCGACCTCGTGAGCTGTTGTTTATGTGTCCGGAATTACCCGGACAAATAGGCAGCGTGCGGCTATTTCCGGCCGCCTGATCCAGGCATAGTGTGGAAGCACCACCGATGGAGTGGCCGGGACGCAGAACTAGCGTTTCCATCCGCGAACAAACAAGGGAGATTCTCATGTTGCTTTGGATAGCCATCATTATCGCGGTCCTCTGGCTTCTCGGCCTGCTCGGCAACATTGGCGGCGGGTTGATTCACCTGCTCTTGGTTATAGCCGTGGTGGTCCTGATCTTCCACTTCGTCCGGGGCAGGTCATCCCGGGTGTAGCTTGCCGCTGCGCCGCATAGCTACCAGGTGAGCTTCTGCGCCTTGAGAACGTAATGGCCGTCGCGCTCGGTGAACGTGACGAGGTATCCGCGCTTGGCGCCGTTGGCCATCACCTGGCAATCGGTGTGGGTGCCTACCTTCAGATCTGGGAAGTTCTTGCACTGCACCCCCGTGATCTTGACGCCGGGACTCTTTGGTTGCGCGCGTGCCAGGATCCGGGCCGCCAGGAGCTTGCCGCTGGTCGCTGCCGTGAATTTCTGGGCTGCGGGCGCCGGGGCGGGCGCGGGCGTAACTGTGGGTGCCGGGGTCGCGGGTGGCCCGGGAGAAGGAGCCGGCGCAGCGCAGCCCGCCATCGCCAGGGCCACAAGGAGTGCCGCTGCCGACACAGTAGTACGTCTGATGTTCATGGCCGCCCCTTTCGATCGGAAGTGGAATTCCTTCCGGCCGATATCAACTCTGGGGCGCGTTCCTTGCGGAAAGGTTGCCGCGGGGGGACCCGCACCCGAATGACGGCATTAGGGTAATGCCATGACCATGGGGGAAGAGACGGGTTGGATATTGCTCATTGCCGCAGGCCTGTTAACGCTGGCCTTCTGACTGGGATACCGCCTGGGCGTCCGACGTACGCCAGCAGCCGGACGATGGCAGGCGTAGAGGGAAGCCGGGCGCAGTTCTCACCCGGCTTCCCTGTTACCCGATCAAGGCGTGGGGCAGCCCCGCGGCATGGTCACCGGGTGCCGACGCTAGGTTCGTCCTCGACGTCCTTGGGCGCCGTGAGATCCATCTCGAGCAGCGGTACCACTTTGGACTTGGTGATGTAGCGGTGGGCCAGCCATAGGACAATGAAGACCGGCAACCCGATGTAGGAGGAAAGCACCTCCATCACCCTCCCGGCAAGCACAGCCTCGTAGTTCTGACCCGCGATCACGAGGACCAGCAGTGCGAAGGCCAGCAGTGGGCCAATGGGGAAAAGGGACGCTTTGTAGGGGAGGTCGCCGAGCTTGTTCCCCTGAGCCAGGAAGCCGCGCCTGAAACGGTAGTGGGAGGCCGCGATCCCCGCCCAGACGATGAAGCCGCACAGGCCTGACATGTTCAGCAACCAGGAGTAGGCCGCGCCCTGACCGACGATCGCGGAGAGGAACCCGAAGAGTCCCACGGCCGCGGTCGCCAGCAGCGCCGGGATCGGCACGCCGCGTGCATTGGTTCGGCCGAAAATCTTCGGGGCCATGCCGTCATGTGCCATGGCGTAGAGCATCCGGGTGGAGGCATAGAGTCCGGAGTTGCCCGCGGACAGGATGGCGGTCAGGATCACCGCGTTCATCAGGGCCGCCGCGAAGGCGATCCCGGCGCGCGAGAAGACCAGGGTAAAGGGCGATGCTGCGACATCGGCCTCGCCGGAGGCCAGCAGGCTCGGATCGCTGAAAGGGATCAGGCAGCCGATGATAAAGATGGCGCCGATGTAGAAAAGCATGATGCGCCAGAAAACAGTGCGGATAGCTTTCGGCACTTCTCGGCGCGGGTTCTTGGCTTCGCCTGCGGCCACGCCCACCAGCTCGGTGCCCTGGAAGGAGAACCCGGCAATCATGAAGACCGAGATGATCGAGACCCATCCCCCATGGAACACTTCATCGCGGTTTTCCCAGTTACTCAGTCCCGGGGAGTTGCCCCCGAGGATGCCGGAGATCATCAGCACTCCGGCGATCAGGAAAAGCACCACTGCAGTGACTTTGATGAGGGAGAGCCAGAACTCCGACTCACCGAAGGACTTCGCCGACAGGGCGTTGAGCCCGGCCAGTACCAGCAGAAAGATCCCGGCCCAGACCCAGCCTGGGACCCCCGGGAACCAGAAGTCCATGATGATTCCGGCCGCGACCAGCTCGGCGGCCACCGTGATGGCCCAGTTGAACCAATAATTCCAGCCGATCGCGAACCCAAAGGACGGGGAGACAAAACGGGTGGCAAAGGACTGGAAGGAACCTGCGACCGGAATTTTGGCCGACATCTCGCCCAGTGACTGCATCAGCAGGAAGACCATCAGCCCGACCAGCGCATAGGCAACCAGCGCACCGCCGGGGCCCGCCTGGGATATGGTGCCGCCCGAGGCCACGAACAGTCCGGTACCGATTGCACCGCCTATGGCGATCATCTGCAGGTGGCGGCTGCTCAGCCCGCGCTTAAGTTCGTTGGCGGTTTCGTTGGAGGCGCGGGCTGCCCCTGTGGCTGAGGCGTATCCGGGTTGTGCCACTTCATCGTCGTTGATTTCTGTGGAAGTTGATTGCGTGAGGGAGCTGAGTCCCATGATGCCTCCGGGAAGGTAGCTGCGGTGGATTGAGCTTCCCGGCGGGCCCGGCCGGGAAGGACGGTGATCAAGCTAACACATGGAAAGAACGAGCCCTCTTGCGAAGCGAATGTTGCCCGTCGAATCCGCGATGTCTAACGAATGCGGCGGGCTAGCGACGGACCGAGCACAAGAGTTTCTTATCTATGAAGAAAAAACTCATCATGCATGCTTACCCATTGCTACGTTCTTCGGGACCCCTCAACGGAAGGAACACATGTCTGTCATCGCAAGACCCGAAGTGACGACCACCCGGGCAGAAGACCTCAAGGCGCTCCCGGCATGGCAGGCTTTGAAGACAGCCGTCATTGGACTGCAGCAGGTCCAGGCGCAAGACGGTTCCGTTCCGGAACCCGCCAACCACGACCGGGCCCGCCAGAACGTCAGTATCATCACTGGCTCAATTGATGACCTGCGTCCGCTCCTTCCCCACGACAGGGAATACCTTGAACTGCTCGTCCAGGACTTCCAGCGGTGGGCTTCCGCGGGCTTCGTCGTACCTGATTTCCTCGACTCGCTGGTGGCCTTCCACCCGGAGCAGTGGCGCATCGATGGGCTGCCGCACCTGGTTGTGTTCCCCATGTACACGCAGAACGGCAGCACCAACCGCTACTTTGAGGCTGTCCTCATCGAGGTCATTTGGCCTTCCTTCGTCGCTGAACTG
This sequence comes from Arthrobacter sp. UC242_113, assembly GCF_044054585.1. NCBI lineage: Bacteria > Bacillati > Actinomycetota > Actinomycetes > Micrococcales > Micrococcaceae > Arthrobacter > Arthrobacter sp. UC242_113. Next base: position 3,241,475 of record NZ_CP171968.1, read on the forward strand.
GAGGCAGGAAGCTACTCCAACAAGCTGTTCGTCCCCATCAGCTTCGCCGATTTCACGCCCGGCTATGACACGAACTCCGCAGTACTCTTCCCCGAGAGCGTAGCCGTGCGGAGCACTCCCTCGTTCACCTGGGGAGGCATTTTCGCGGACCGGGAAGCTGCCCGGTTCCGACGCGTCCTAAAAGCTGCGGCCCGTATCACTTCCCTGGACCTGCCGGATGACGCCGCGGAATTGCTCGAGGACCAACACCTCACGGAGAAGACCTTCGTGATGTGGGATCTGATCCATGACCGGACCCACATGCGCGGTGACCTGCCCTTTGACCCGTTCATGATCAAGCAGCGCATGCCGTACTTCCTGTACTCCCTCGAGGAGCTTCGCTGTGACCTGACCGCCTTCCGCGAATCAGTACTCGTCGAGCGGGACGAAACGGCTTCCGACGACGCCCGCAAGCACGCCAAGCTGGTCCAGTACGCCGTGATCTTCGATCGCATTTTCCGCTTCGCGATTACCGGGAATCGGGTCCGCAACTACGACGCCGTGGGCGGCCAATTGCTGTTCGCCTGGATGCACCAGCACCGGGTCCTGCACTGGACCGACGGAAAGTTGAGCATCGACTGGAAGGACGTCGCCGGCGTGGTCGTCGAACTGGGTCTCCGCATCGAAGAACTCTATTGGCGTTCGATCGACCGGCCGAAGACCGCCCACTGGCTGGCTGCCTATGAGCTCGTCTCGGAAACCCTCACCCCCAACCCATCCTCCGTCTGGGCCAAGGGACCGGACGCCCTTCCGCTCGACGGCCCTCCCCGGGGACTGACGGACCAGATCCTCGATGACGAATTCCCCCTGTCGATGTTCTACGAAGCCCTGGAGAAGAAGATGCGCCCAGTCATTGAATCAACTGCCGGGATCACCGGTACGAGCCCTGTGAAGACTGAGGGCGAGGCACGCGCATGAGCCAGAACCTCTCGGGGCGCACGGTCGTCGTCGCCGGTTCGACAAGCGCTGCCGGCGTTGCCGTGGTCCGCACCCTCTCGCAAGCAGGGGCACGCGTAGCCGCCGTGGACATTCTTGAGGACCGGGTGCAGGAGCTCTCGGGCGCCTACGAGAACGTCACCGGCTATGTCTGCAACCTCGCGGATCTGCAAGCCGTTGAAGACCTGGCGAAGTCTGTCCGAAACGATCTGGGTCCCGTGGATGGCCTTATCCATCTTGTAGGAGGGTGGCGCGGCGGTGAGGGCATCAATGGCCAGACGGACGAAGACTGGGACTTCCTGCACACCAGCGTCCTCACCACCCTGAGGAACACCAGCCGCGCGTTCTACGACGACTTGGCTACCTCCCCGGCCGGACGCCTGGCCATCGTTTCCGCGCAGTCCGCTTCCGCGCCGACGGCGGGTGGTGCCGCCTATGCTGCCGTCAAGTCAGCCGCCGAGGCCTGGACCCTCGCCGTGGCCGACGGGTTCCGGCAACTGCAGGGAGAAAATGACAGCCCCCTCTCCGCTCAGCACTCAGCGGCCCTGGTCCTTGTCGTCAAGGCTCTGGTCGATGACCGCATGCGCGCAGCCCAGCCGGAACGGAAATTTCCGGGCTTCACCGACGTCAGCGTCCTTGCCGATGCTATAGAGCGGATCTTCCACCTGGAGGCAGAACAGATCAACGGGCAGCGCTTGCCCCTCACCGCCGGCGACCTTGTGGGCGCACTGTCCTGAGCATCAGCGTCGATTCCAAGGCAGGCGCCCCGTATGTAGTGGGGGCGCCTGCACGTCGCGAACTACCGGGCTTCGCCTCGGCTAACTATGGCGGGGCTCACCCGGATAACGCCTTAACGCCGATATTTGCTTTCATTGGGTTTCGCGGCGTGACGGTGCTTTCGTCCACATGGATTGCTGCGACGTTCTGGCGCGCCGAAGCGAGGCCTTCGCTGTTCGGCGAGAACGGCGGGATACCGCAAGTTGCGCTGGAGAGCCAGCGGAGCGCCTTTATTTTGGCGGCGTCCGCTGGCTCTCTACGTCTGTCGTTAGCCCGAAATGCCGTCAGCCGTGGTTTGGCGCGGATTGCTGGACCTTCCGGGCGGAAGCTTCGGTTGATTCGTCATTGGTGTGGCCTGCGATGATCGAGTTCACTTCAGCTTTTTCTTTCGGGGCCCCACGTTTCACGCGTGGTTAGTACGCCGAGCAGCCCGATGACACCTACCAGGACGTAGAGGGAGGCGCCGCCGGCCCATCCGAAGTTTGCTGCCAGGAGTACTGCCAGGAAGGGGGCGAGTCCTGAGATCGAGGCTGCTACCTGGTATCCGATGGATGCGCCGGAGGTTCGTGTGTTGGTCCGGAAGAGTTCTGCGAACCAGGCTCCTTGCGTTCCGGTGAAGGTGGCGTGGATGAGGCCGATGCCGATGACGAAGGCGAGCACTATCAGGACGGGGTTGCCGGTGTTGCTGAGCATGAACATCGGGAAGCCGAAGACGATCACGGCGATGGCGCCGCCGAGGTAGAGCTTGCGGCGGCCGATGTGGTCGGTTAGGCGGCCGGCGAGCAGGGTAACGGGGATCGCGATGAGGCTGGCGACGACGATGCCGGTGAGGCCTACAGCGCGGTCTGCGGGGTTGTTTTGGGTGATGTAGGAAAGCAGGAATGTTGCGGTGACGTAGTAGGCGCAGCTCTCGACGATGCGCAGTGAGATCACGCGCAGGATGTTGCGCCAGTCGTTCTTGAAGACCGTTGCCAGAGGATTCTTCACGATCGCGCCCTGGGACTTGGCGTTGACGAATTCCGGGGATTCTTCGAGTTTCATCCGTACGACGAGCCCGACAACGATGAGGACGGAACTTGCCAGGAAGGGCAGCCGCCACGCCCAGTCTGTCTGCAGGGATGCGGAGAGCAGGAAGGCGGCATTGGCCAACGTGATGCCGAGCGGGTTTCCGGCCTGGGGGATCGCGGCGAAGCGCCCCCGCTTCTTCCAAGGCGCGTGCTCGAATGTCATCATGACAGCACCGCCCCACTCCGCGCCGAAGGCCAGCCCCTGGATCATTCGAATGACGATCAGCAGGATGGGAGCGAGAACGCCGACCTGGCCGTACGTGGGAAGGCAGCCAATGAGCACGGTGGCGATGCCCATGGTCAGGAGCGCTCCTACGAGCACGGGCTTGCGTCCGTGTTTGTCACCGAGGTAGCCGCCGATGGCGCCGCCCAGGGGTCGCATGAAGAAGCCCACTGCGAGAGTGGCAAAGGCGAGCAGTGTCCCAACGACGGGGTCGGTGTTGGGGAAGAAGACCTTCCCGAAGTACAGTGCGGCAGCGGTGCCGTACGCGACGAAGTCGTAGTTCTCGACGCAGGTGCCGGCGGCGGAAGCGATGGCCGTCTTGAATTTACCTGGGGACCCATGCGCGGCTTGCTGGGCGCGGTCGGAAAGTTGTGCCGTCATCGTGATATCTCCTTTGATATTTCCATTGTGTCTTTTGGGTTTGGGTCGTGCAGGGTTAGATTTCGTTCGCCAGCTTCCTGGCTCCCATGAGTTCGAGTTCCCGGAGTTTTGCTACGCGCCGTTTGGTGTCTTCGTCGTCGTCGAACTTTGCGACGAGGAACGCCTCGAGGACTTCTTTGGCGGTGGCGCGGCCGATGAGCCAGGCCCCCATGGCGATGACGTTCGCGTCGTCGTGCTCCACGGACTGATGCGCTGAGTAGACGTCGTGGCCCAACGCGCAACGTATGCCAGGGATCTTGTTGGCTGCCATCACGGCCCCGACGCCTGTTCCGCAAACCAGGACGGCTTTGTCGGCTTCGCCGGTAAGGACAAGTTCGCAGGTGGCGCGGGTGATGTCAGGAAAGTCAACGGGCGACTCGTCGGGCGCGCCGCGGTCGATGACCTCGTGGCCGAGGCCTTCCAGGACTGAGCGAACGAAGTCCTTGAGTGGGAAGCCGGCGTGGTCGTTTCCGAGGGCGATTTTCATGTGACTCCTAAGGGTGGGAAAGAAAAGGGGCTGGTGATTTGTGGTCGTGGTTTTGAAGGGTTGGTAGTTGACTGCGCCAGGGAATGGATTCCACGGCGCCGGGTCGGGTCACCGCGAGCGATGCTGCGCGGCCGGCAATGGCCATCGCGGCGGGGAGTTCGCAGTCAGCAGCCAAGGATGCGGCGAGATATCCGACGAAGGTGTCGCCCGCGGCGGTCGTGTCCACTGCGAATACTTCAGGTGCCGGTATATGGACATGCCTGTTGCCAAGGAAAGTGACGGCGCCTTGCGCTCCCGCTGTGCACAGCACTGCCGGGCCCAGGACGGGCGGGAGGGCCTCCGTCAGGTCGGCGAGGTCGCCCGATGCATCGGCCAGAACGGCGAGGTCCTGGATTTCATGCTCATTTACTACGAGCAGGTCAATGTCATCGAACAGCCCTTCAATCTCCTGTGGGGAGGGAGCAGCGTTGAGGATGACGAAAGCGCCGCGGAGCTTGGCTATACGCGCGGCGTGCCGAACGATGTCCGGGGGAATTTCCAGTTGGAGAACCAGCACATCATTGGGGGTCAAAGTCGCCAGCCCCGCGTCGACGTCGGCGACTGACAGTGCCGCGTTCGCGCCGGGGCTGAGGATGATCTGGTTTTCACCCCGGTCATCTACGGCGATGACTGCTGTTCCAGTGGAAGCGGAATCGGTCAGCTTCACGTGGCTGCTGTCGATGTTGGACTCGGCCAGCGCCTGTAGGATGGCCGACCCGTGGGCATCATGACCAACACGTCCCACGAGCCTTACGCCGGCCCCCGCCCGGGAGGCGGCCACCGCCTGGTTGGCTCCCTTGCCGCCTGGGCTGAACGTTGCGTCCGTTCCCCGGATTGTTTCACCGGCCCGGGGAAGGGACGGGACCCGGATGGTCTGGTCGATGTTCAGGCTTCCGACCACGAAGACCGTGTTCATAGCTTTGCTCCTTGGTGGCTTCAGGCGACACGACCAACAGCCTTGGATGAGGGTCGGCGCCGGCATGGAAAGGTTTCCATGGAAAGGTTTCCATGAAGTATGGCACACTAGTCCTGAAAGTCAACAGGGCAGGCACGGCTGCACCCTTTTGCCGCGGGCAGCCCCTTCGGGGCTCCTTGCCCTGGCTGTCGCATTCGCATTAGTGTTGAAACGTTTCCACGGGAGAGGTGAGGCAAGTAGCTACCATCAAGGACGTCGCAGAGCGCGCAGGCGTTGCGTTGGGCACGGCTTCACGCGTACTGAGCGGCAGTAGCCAAACATCGCAGGATTCCCGCACGCGGGTTCTGGCGGCAGCCGCCGAACTCAACTACATAGCTAATGGGCCGGCCAGGTCCTTGCGGCGGTCGAAGACGGACGTCATCGGCCTTCTTGTGTCCGACATCCGCAATCCGTTCTTCTCCGAGCTCGCCCATGCCGCCGAGCAGGAGGCACGGAAGCATGGCTACACAGTGCTACTCGCAAATGCCAATGAAGATGCCGCCCAGGCCGACGAGTACCTTCGAACCTTCGCCGCTCAACGCATTGACGGGCTTCTCTGGCCCCGCAGGGAGGTCGGTCCGGGCAGCTGGATGTTCTCTTAGCCTCGGGTCTTCCGCTTGTCCTTCTCAACCGGCAGATTGAGGGGGTCGACGCGCCCCTGTTTGCAACAGACAATGCCGGAGGCGTAACCAGCGTCTTGAATTGGCTCCAAGCCAGGGGGCATCGTGACGTGGCATTCGTTGGCGGACCGCAGGCGATCTCCACCGGTTCCGAACGAAGGGCTGCGTACCTGGCTGGCCGTGAGGCGCATGGCATCAGCCTGGATGACCGATTGCTCGATGCCGGCGACTTCCTTGCCGATGGCTCGGAGGAGGCCATGTATCGAATTTTGGACCGGGGTGTCCGCCCGACGGCCGTTTTCGGGGCAAATGGACTCACAACTCTTGGCGCGATGCGCGCATTGAGGCGGAGGTTTGGGCCAGAGGAGGCATCACTGATAGACATCGTCTCGTTTGATGATCTTGATTGGTTCGAGTTCGCAGTTCCCGCCGTCAGCGGGGTGCGCAACGACGCTGCCGGCATTGGACGGCTAGGGGTCCAGGGACTTCTGGATCTGCTGGCCGGACGTACCGTCGTATCCCAGAGAGTGGCTACGTCGTTCGTTGACAGGGCAGGACCCCTCAGCGTGCCGTCCGAACGGGACAAGCGCAATCCAGACACGGTACCCTCGCGCTAATCACGAACCGGAAGCCCAATGCAAGTTGGACGTATGACCCGGTCTGGTCGGCAGTTGCGCTCCCGCGGGATGTTAGGTTTCAGAGTTCCGCCACGAGGAGTGTCGCAGAAGAGGGATGGCTGCTTTCTAGTGTGCCCCTCGCTCGAGATCGGCTAGTTCTGATTCGAGTTGCTGGGTCAGGTTCCGTAGGCGCCGGATGTGCTCTTGGGAGACGCGCCCGGGTTGGGTTGTGACTTGTGCGTCGACGTCGAAGACCGTGTTGGGGCTGTGCCAGACGTTGAACCATTCGAGACCATGGCCTAGGGCGTCACGGGTTACGCCCTGCAGCAGGAGTAGGGGTTCCCGGGTGTTGATGTTCAGCTTCCGGGCCAGCTCATGATCGGCGGACACTGCCTGTACTTGGCGCGGTCCGCCGGCGGGGTGGTATCCGTGGTCCCTCATCAGGTTCAAAAGGGACGCGTTTTCCAGCAGTTCCGCCGTGAAGTGTGGGAAAAAGTCACGTGGAACCCAAGTCCGCATGAAGGCAACGGGCACCTCACCCAAGTAGCGAACCCGTTCAATTCTCCAAGTGTTAGTGGTGCCCAGGGCCTCCATGCCTGCCTCTGGTGGGGCGGAGGGTTCCACGGCGAGGACGTGGGTGCGGAGGCGCTGGCCGTGTTCTGCGGCCTGTTCATCCAAGCCGCCCGCGCGCTGCACGTGCCGGCGAAGGACTGGTGTTGCGGCTACGACGCTGCCGCGGCCGCGCTGCCGCCTTATGAGGCCGAGGTCGGCGAGGCCAGACAACGCCTGGCGAACCACACTGCGGGAGACGCCGAACTGCCTTTGCAGCTCTTCTTCGGTAGGCAGCGAAGAGCCCGGGGACAGCCCCATATCTACGATCTGACGGTGCAGGATGTCCCGGATTTGGGCGTGGAGAGGACCTCCATCCTCCCGGTTCAGAGGGCTGGTGCGTCCCGGCTGCTCTGCCGCTGTTACTGCTGGTTCCAAACTCACGTTGACTCCTCTGCCGCTGTGCAAATCTTAGCCGTCACGCTGCTCTCCCATGACGGGCAGTAACGATAGACGGCCTTGACGTGACCTACACCACCCATTATTGTACGTATCAAAGGTACGTACAACTTCGGATTCGCGGATCACAGATGATGCCCCGAATACGAAGCCTGAAGTCACCTGCTTGAGCCAGCATCGGCGCGTGAGCGAAGTGAAAGTACCTGCAGATGACAGTCGGATACGTAAGTTTCAAGTCCCCTCGAATTGGAGAGTCCATGCGCGATCCGCGCTCGGTGCGTTGCACCTACTACCTAGAATCCGAAATTGACCCGGAGAAGGCTGCCGCCATTATGGCGGGCGAGCAGTCCAGCGGAACCTTCCTGCCGGTACCGGGCGAATCCGCCCGGATCCGGGAGCGGCACGCCGCGCGCATCGTGGATGTTCAGGAGCTCGGCTTTTGCCGCCCCTCCCTGCCGTCCCGGGCAAACCCCGAGAAGGTCCGTTCGGCTCTGGTGACCGTCGATTTTCCGATGGAGAACGTCGGCACCGATCTGGCGACCCTGCAGACAGCAATCGCCGGCAATCTCTTCGAGCTTGGCGATCTTTATGCCTGCCGGTTGCAGGACATTGTTCTGCCGGAGGACTTCGTAGCAGCCCACCCCGGCCCGGCCTTCGGCATCGGGGGCACCCGCAAGCTCATCAGCGATGTTCAGGGCGTGATGGTCGGCACCATCGTCAAGCCCAATGTCGGGCTTTCCGAAGAGGAGTTCCGGCTGGTGGTCCGGGATCTGGCGATGGCATCCATTGACCTGATCAAGGACGATGAGCTCATGACCGATCCGGCCTATCTGCCGCTGGAACGCCGGGTCGCGGTCGCCACAGAGGAAATCCAGGCTGCCGAGCAGCTCACCGGGCACTCCACCATGTATGCCTTCAACATCACCGGCGATCTCGCCGGCCTGCAACGGCGCCATGACCTGGTCGTTGAAGCTGGAGGCCGGTGCGTGATGCTGAACATTCCCGTGATGGGGATGCCGGCCCTGGCATTGCTGCGCAGCTTCGCCGAGGTTCCCATCCACGGCCACCGTGCGGGCCTGGCCGCCTCCATGCGGTCCAAGGCCCTGGGCATGGATTACCGGGTCTGGCAGCAGATGGCCCGCCTCGCAGGCGCCGATCACCTGCACGCCAGCGGGCTGGGCAGCAAGTTCTACGAACTCGACGAAGAAGTCGCGTCGAACATCCGCAGCCTGCTCGAGCCCCTCGGAGAGACGATTACACCGCTTCCGGTCCTCTCCTCCGGGCAGAACGTCACCACCCCCGGACCCACCTTTGACGCGGTGGGTTCCACCGACCTGATGATGCTCGCAGGCGGCGGCGTCGCCGCCCACCCGGACGGCCCCGGGGCCGGAGTGCATAGCCTCCGCCAAGCCTGGGAAGCGGCTGTGGACGGCGTACCCCTGGAAACCGCAGCGGACAAGCTCGCACAAACGGGAGACAAAGCTCTCCTGCACGCTGTCCAGACCTTCGGGAAAGGCGCCTGACATGCCCTCTTTCGGTTTCGTCGCGGACGACCTCACCGGAGCCGCCGACGTCCTCGCCCAGTCCCACCGCTACGGACTGGAAGCAGCCCTGGTCATCGGGGACGCACCGCTGCCCACAGACACCGACGTCATCGGATTCGCCGGACCCGCGCGCTCCCTGTCCGGAACCGCGTTCGACAATCTGGTCAGCAGGGATCTGGCCGGCATCGCCGCACTGAACCTGGAGGTGCTGCTATATAAGGTCTGCTCAACGTTCGACAGCTCCATCACTGTCGGCAGCATCGGCCGCGGGATCCAGCTGCTCCATGAACAGTTCCCCCTGCACGGGGCTATCCCCGTGGTGCCCGCCCAGCCAGGTTTCGGCCGCTACACCGCGTTCAGCAACCACTACGCCACCCACGCCGGCCAGATCTACCGGCTGGACCGTCACCCAGTCATGTCACAGCACCCCTCCACCCCCATGCACGAAGCCGACCTGCGCCAGGTCCTGGCCGAACAGCTCGGCGGCGGAGAAGTGCCGGCCGCCATCCACCTGCCCGCTTATGATGACGGCACCTTCAAGGACGCCTGGGCGGACCGGCGCCGGGAACCCGGGGCGCAGGCCTTCGTTGTCGACGCCGTGGACGAACGCCAGATGGACGCCGTCGCCGAAGCACTCACGCGCGAGGAACACGGTCACGGACCTTCCATCGTGGTGGGATCCGGCGGCATCATGGCAGCACTGGCACGGTCCATCTCCGACGAGGCTCCACGGACACCAGGACCGCAGCAGCCCTCGGGACCCGCGCTTGCCGTGAGCGCCTCAGCCTCCAGCACCACAGCGGAGCAGATCAACGACGCGCTCTCCCATGGCTGGGAGGACGTTCCGGTACCTGCCGAGCTGCTGCAGCACCACGACGGGGCTGCAGTGGCTGCCCTCGACGAACGCGTCTCGGCCGCCCTTCGATCCGGCCGCAACGTCGTCGTCCACACCACCCGTGGCGGCGGTGACCCACGCTACGGGGTCACCGGGCCAGTGGACGCCGGCTACGTCGGAGCACTCATCGGCGGCATCGCCGCCCGGATGGCCGGCGCCGGGATCACCCGGGACATCGCCGTGTTCGGCGGTGACACTTCCAGCCATGCACTCATCGCCATGGGGGTGAGCCAGCTACGCGTCTCCGACCAGTTCGTCACCGCAGGCCCCATCCTGAGGGCCGACGGCGCCTCCGCCGTCGCCGGATGCCGCCTGCTGCTCAAAGGCGGGCAGGTCGGCCCCACCGACATCCTGCGCCGCTTCGCCGGCCAGATCTCCGGCTAAGACCCCACCAAGCATTCTCCAAGCATCTCCAGAACCAACGAAAGGCGGCCCCCCATGCGGGCAGTAGTCAAAAACGCAGCCGAGCGAGGCGTCACTTACGTCACCGATGCCGGCGACCCCAAGGCAACAGAAGGCTCAGTCGTCATCGAGGTAGGTGCCGCCTCCCTCTGCGGCACCGACCGGGAACTTTACGAATGGACCCCCTCCGCCCAGGCCTTCAACCTCAACCTCCCCGTGACCCTCGGCCACGAAGGCGCAGGCACCATCGTCGAGGTCGGCCCCGGCGTCACCGGACTGCAAGTCGGCGACCAAGTCGCCCTCGAAAGCCACCTGACCTGCGGACAATGCTTCCCCTGCCGCACCGGAGACGCCCACACCTGCGAACGCACAGGGATCCTCGGCATGCACATCGACGGCGTCTTCGCCGAATACGCCGCCGTGCCGCAGGACATCTGCGTCAAGCTCCCCACCGGCCTGTCACTCGAATCCGGTGCCCTGCTCGAAGCGGCAGGCGTCGCCGTCCACGCCATCCAGCGCGCCAACTACTCGGTCGCCGGACGGGCAGTGCTCGTCAGCGGCGCAGGACCGGTCGGCCTCGTCGTCGTGAATCTGGCACTGCTCATGGGCGCCTCCCACGTCATCGCCGTCGACCCCAACCCCTACCGCCGCGCCCAAGCCGAAAAACTCGGCGCGACAGCACTGCACCCCAACGACGGCATCGTTGAACGCTGCCGCGAACTCACCGGCCGCCGCGGCGGCTTCGACGTCGGCTTCGAATGCTCCGGAGCGCCCGGTACCCTGACCACACTCTTCGACGCCGTGCGCCGGGAAGCGACCGTCATCACCGTCGGACACCCCAGCCGCCCGGCCGAGGTCGACATCGCCGCCTACATCAATAAAAAGGGCATCACCCTGCGCGGCATCTTCGGCCGCCGGCTCTGGGAAACCTGGGAGCAAAGCCTGCTCCTGCTCGACTCCGGAAAGCTCGAGCTCGACTGGCTCATCACCCACCGCAAGAAACTCAGCGACATCGACGAAGCCGTAGAGCTGCTCACCGCAGACGCCTGCAAAGTCCTGCTCATCCCAGGCCTCGGCTAACCCCAACCCACCACCGGAGCTGAAGGTCCGAATCGTGCAGCTCCCAACCCCCCAGCTATTTACAGGAGAAATCAATGACGATTCCCATCAAAAAAGCCCTTGAACGAGTCCCCGGCGGAATGATGCTGGTGCCACTTGGCATCGGCGCCGTCATCCACACCTTGGCCCCGGACGCCGGCAAGTTCTTCGGGTCCTTCACCGGGGCCTTCTTCACCGGCCTGGCGCCGCTGCTGGCCGTGTTCTTTGTCTGCCTCGGCGCGACACTCGAGGTCAAATCAACGCCCTACATCCTCAAAAAGGGCGGCGTGCTCCTCGGATCAAAAATTCTCTTCGCCATCCTCATCGGCGTCATCGCCGGCCGCTTCCTCGGCGAGGCCCCCATCGACTCCGGAATCCTGGCCGGCCTGTCAACCCTCGCACTTGTCGCAGCCCTGAACGACACCAACGGCGGGCTCTACATCTCACTCATGGGTCAGTTCGGGCGCAAACGCGACGCAGGTGCGTACTCCATCCTGTCACTCGAATCCGGGCCCTTCCTGACCATGGTCACCCTCGGAATCGCCGGTCTCGCCGCCTTCCCCTGGCAGGCACTCGTCGGTGCCATCCTCCCCCTCGCACTCGGCATGCTTTTGGGAAACCTCGACAAGAACATGCGTCATCTCCTGGCCCCGCTTGTACCGGCAATGGTTCCATTCCTCGGCCTTGCCCTCGGCCTGACCATCAACCTCAACGCCGTCGTCGAAGCCGGACTGCTCGGCATCGCCCTTGGCCTGTTCGTGGTCTTCGCCGGCGGCGCAGTGCTGCTCCTCGCCGACAAACTCACCGGCGGCGACGGCGTTGCGGGCCTCGCCGCAGCAACCACCGCCGGGAACGCCGCCCTGGTTCCAGCCATCATCGCCACAGCCAACCCCATCTACGCCCCGGCAGCAGAACACGCCACCGTCCTGGTCGCAGCCTCGGTCGTCGTCTCCGCAGTGCTCTGCCCAATCGTGACCTCAGCATGGGCAAAGAGAGTGCAGAAGAAATTGATCGCGGACGAGATGAACAACAACCCGACCGAGGAAAAGTTAGTACCCAGGCACGCAGTAGAACCCCAGAACTGAACCTGGCCAGTGCTGAGTAAGTAAGCGGGGCGTGCACTGTGCACGCCCCGCTTCTTTCTATCCCCATCCGGCAGGACATGCCCCAGGCAAGTAAGAGCCCGGGTCGCGAAGCATCCCCACTGAAGCTCAACACCAAGCGGAAAGCCAGTTATGAAAGGAACAACATGATTGCGAACCCACAAGCGGCGGCATCGCCAACGATTGCAGCCGGAGCCCGCCCACTGAGCTATCACAACTGGATCCACCTCAACCCCGGTGACCGAATCATCGTCAAACGGAGCGGATTCACACCTGAACACGGCACCGTAGACGAAGTTAGCGAAGATGCCAGCTACTTCTGGGCCTGGATCGACGGCCAAAGCCGAATTCTAATCTTTCACGGCGACGGCTCAGCCATTCACAAAGTCCTTCCTTAACCTCCACCTCCCGCGGGTCATCCCGGCTTGCGATCAAGACAACATCTCAAAGCCCTAGCGTTTTGAGGCGGCTGGGTTATGAGACACATGGCCCCGGAAAAGAGGGGGCAGCTGCTCCTAAGGGCATCCCTGCCTGCACCAATGCCGAACCCACGACTGGCCCCCATGACTCACCCGTACCTCTGAAGGTGCTCCTACACGCCCGCAAGCGCGGACCGCGCGGCCGGGTCTTGACGTCATACTTGCATTTTGCAAGTATGGGCCGCATGAGCCTTTTCATCACCTGCCCGGTCGAGAGCGTCGAGCGCGCGACCGCCTTCTACACCGCCCTCGGCTGGACCCTCAACCCCGAGATGTCCGATCACAACGTGTCATGCTTCGCGATCGCGCCCGAGCAGTACGTCATGCTCGGCAGCCGGGAGATGTATGCGAGCGTCGGCGGCGCCGAGGAGCTGGTCGGCGGACCCGACACCCCCTCGAAGGTCACCGTCTCGTTCGACCTCGGCAGCCGTGAAGCGGTCGATGAGCTCGTCGAGCGCGCCGGTGCCGCCGGCGGGCGGATCGGTGATATCGACGACTACCCCTTCATGTACCAGCGCCAGTTCGACGACCCTGACGGCTACCACTACTCGCCGTTCTGGATGAAGCCGGACGCCGCTCCGACCGTGTGAGCGACCTCGCCGCGGCCCTCGATACCGTTGGAGCACGGTGGGCCCTGCTCGTCGTGGAGCGGCTGCTCGACGGGCCGCAGCGCTATGGCGATCTGCAGCGCGACCTCGGAGTGCCGACGAACATACTCGCGACCCGTCTGCGCGAGCTCGAAGCGGCCGGGGTACTGTCCCGTCTGCCCCTCCGGCACAACACCCGGGCCTACGCGCTCACCGATCGCGGGCTTGCCTTGCGTGAAGCGATCGTCGCGCTAGGACGCTGGGGTAGCGAGGAGGCCTAGGCGTGGCGTACAAGCTCGATTGCGACCGGGATTTCTCATAACTATGTTGCGTAACCTGCGGGTCGAATCGGCGTATGCATCGGCAGTTATGAGAGAGGTGCGAGCGGCTCTATGGCGAAGCTGATCCCTCTCGCGTTTCGCCCCGAGCCACGTCTTCCCGGCCTGTTCCAACCGCCGGCTCCCAGCCTCCGAACCCGATCGGCGGATCGATTTTCCAAGCGGGAGGGCGGCTTCAATTGTCTCCCCCCAGCCTGACATATGGGTTCTTATCGACTCTTCTATGGTTGTCAACGCAGTAATGGCTGGAGGCTGTTGGCATTGAGTGTGCGGTAGATCCGCCGGGCGAGGTAGCGTTTCACGCACCGTCTGATCTCTTTCTTGGTCCGCCCTTCTGCCTGCCGTTTTGCTGCATATGCGATGGTTTCCGGATCGAACGCCATCCTGGTCAGAGCAACCATGTGAAGGGCTTTATTCAGGGTCCTGTCACCTCCGCGGTTGAGCCGATGACGAACGGTATTGCCGGATGAAGCCGGAATGGGGTTGACCCCGGCGAGGGAAGCGAAAGCCGCCTCGGAGCGTACCCGGCCTTGATGCGACCAGGCGGTGAGACAAATGGCTGCCGTGACAGGTCCGAAGCCGGATTCCTGCAGCAGCGGCGCGGCTTCGCTTACCTCGACCAGTTCGGTGATCCGGGAGCCGTTTGCCTTGATCTCCGCGTCAAGGTCGCCGATGCGCTTGGCCAGCCTGACGGCTTCGGAGCGGGCCACCGACACCGCAAGAGGTTCTTCACGGGCCCGCCACCGGGACACCTCCAGGATCCGGCTTCTGGTCAACGACTCGCGCGCATCGAAACCCAAATCATTGATTCGCAGCAGCGCAGTTAACGCGTTCACGGTCCTGGTCCGGTCGGTTGTCATCGAATGCCGCGCACTGATCAGGACACGCAACGCTGCGCGGACCCCTTCGTTCAACCGTGGCCGGCGCAACATATCCTCTTCCAAGGAAAGGACCGCAGAAGCGATCCGGTGCGCGTCCAGCGGATCCGACTTACCAACCCCACGACGCGGCAAAGCATCCATACGCGCAGCCTCGGCCACCTGGTAACCGGCAGCAGCGACAGCCCCGGCCAGCACAGCACCGTAGGAAGCGGTGCCCTCGATCACCCACAGAGTCGCCAGATCCGCTTCGGTGCGACGAGCGACCCAAGCAATAGCGCGACTGATTCCTGCACCGGTCGCCGGGAAATCCCGGCTATCGATCCGTTCCCCGCTGGGCACGGCGATGATGGCGAAGACGTGCTTCCGGGCATGGGTATCGACACCCACGACAAACGGGTGGGTATACGCAACGATAGTCATAGCGGTTCTGGCACCTTCCTCATTCAGCGGAAATGGTCGGAGCCGTTACGGGCCGGTACCAGTCCGGGTAGAGGTCACTTCGGAACAGCACTGTGACGAGCCACGCCCCGCACGGAGGCGGACAATCTTCTGATCAAGTCACCGAGGTGGGCCGGGCAGGTGCCGGCCGCCCACCCAGCAGACGGACATGTCGATAACAGGACACCCTCGGACGGGGGCCAAGCGTTCAGATGAGTCACGACCGCCGGGTGGAACGGCCTGCACTTACTCTGCCAGCCAGTCCCAGACCAGCCACCCCAATCCTCACAGACGTTCGCGTCCGCAAAGCTGGCCTTATGCTGTCTTGTGGGCAAAGCGCCTCGCCCCGCATTGGCGGGGGCTCGGGCCCATACAGTCCTTTTGTCCCGAGTGACGGTTTCCCCCAGGTCAACTGCCGATAACAGCGCATAGTAAGCGTGCGACAGCGGCCCCGAAGCCCAGGGCCACAACTGTCCGTTCGCGCTCAAACCGCCCGCGCGTGCAACCCTTAAACCTCCGCCGCAGGAGCCGCGAACTGCGCCTCGTACAGCCGCGCGTACGCCCCGCCCGCAGCCAGCAGCGAAGCATGAGTCCCCTGCTCCACGATTTGCCCGGCCTCCATCACCAGGATGAGGTCGGCGTCGCGGATCGTGGAGAGGCGGTGCGCGATCACAAAGCTCGTCCGGTCCGAGCGCAGCGCGCTCATCGCCTTCTGCACCAACAGCTCGGTCCGGGTGTCCACGGAAGAAGTCGCCTCGTCCAGGATCAGCACCGACGGCCGGGACAGGAACGCCCGCGCGATCGTCAGCAGCTGCTTCTCGCCGGCCGACACGTTGGAGCCCTCGTCCTCGAGCACCGTGTCGTACCCCTCCGGCAGGGCACGCACGAACCGGTCGACGTACGTCGCCTGCGCCGCCTCCACGATCTCTGCCTCAGACGCCGAGGGCCGGCCGTACGCGATGTTGTCCCTGATGGTCCCGCCGAACAGCCACGTATCCTGCAGCACCATCCCCATCCGCGAGCGCAGCTCGCGCCGGGGGAACAGAGGTGACGTCCTCGCCGTCGAGCGTTATCCGCCCGGCATCCAGCTCGTAGAACCGCATCATCAGGTTCACCAGGGTGGTCTTGCCGGCTCCGGTGGGGCCGACGATGGCCACCGTCTGGCCCGGTTCCGCCACCAGGCTCAGGTCCGTAATCAGCGGCTTGTCGGCTGAGTAGGAGAACGAGACGTTTTCGAACACCAGCCGTCCCCGCCCGCCAAGAGGACCAGAGCCAGCAACCTCAGCAGACTGCTCCTCCTCATCCAGCAGCTCGAACACCCGCTCCGCCGAGGCAACCCCGGACTGCAACAGGTTGGCCATCGACCCCAGCTGGGCCAGCGGCTGGGTGAACTGCCGCGAGTACTGGATGAACGCCTGCACATCGCCCAGCTGCATCGCCCCGGACGCCACCTGCAGCGCCCCAACCACCGCGACCCCCACGTACACCAGGTTCCCGATGAACGTCAGCGCCGGCATGATCAGGCCGGAAATGAACTGCGCGCCGAAGCTCGCCTCGAACAGCTCCGCATTCTTCTGCCGGAACCGCTCCTCCACCTCCTGCTGCCGGCCGAACACCTTCACCAGCGCGTGCCCCGTGTACGTCTCCTCGATCTGCCCGTTCAGCTCCCCCGTGTGCTTCCACTGCGCCACGAACAGCTTCTGCGAGCGCTTGGCGATCAGTGCCGTGGTCACCAGCGTCAGCGGCACCGTCACCAGCGCAATCAGCGCCAGCACCGGCGAGAGGAGGAACATCATCACCAGCACGCCCGCCACCGTCAGCAGCGACGTCACCGCCTGGGAGATCGACTGCTGCAGGCTCTGCGAGATGTTGTCCACGTCGTTCGTGACCCGGCTGAGCAGCTCGCCGCGCTGGATCGAGTCGAAATACCGCAGCGGCAGCCGGTGGATCTTCGCCTCGATCCGCTCCCGCAGCCGGTACACGGTCCGCTGCACCACACCGTTGAGCACGTACGCCTGGATCCAGCCAAAAGCCGACGCCAGCACATACAGTGCCAGCGCCCACAGCAGCACGTTCGCCAGCGCCGCGAAGTCGATCCCCGCCCCCGGCGTCAGCGTCATCGCGCCGATCATGTCCGCCTGCGCGTTCTGCCCGGACGCCCGCAGCCCGGCGATCACCTGCTCCTTGCTCACCCCGGCCGGCAGGTTCTTGGACACCACCCCGGCGAAGATCAGGTTGGTCCCCTCGCCCAGCAGCCGCGGCCCTGTCACGGAGAACGCCACGCTCACGACGGCGAGCGCCAGTACCAGCGCCAGCCACGCCCGCTCGGGGCGCAGTTCCCCCAGCAGCCGCCGGGCCGACGGCCCGAAGTTCAGCGCCTTCTCCGCCGGGACGTTCATCCCGGCGAACGGTCCGCCGCGTCCCGGCCCGCCCGTGGGCCGGGGAATGCGTACGACGTCGGGCCGCTGGGTTCCGGGGGCAGGTTGGGTTCCGCGGGCAGTGCTCATGCCGCCTCCTCCGCCGCCAGCTGAGAGGACACGATCTCCCGGTACGTCTCCGAACTCTCCAAGAGCTGACTGTGCGTTCCGCGCCCGACGATCCTGCCGCGGTCGAGCACCAGAATCTGGTCAGCATCCACGATGCTGGAGACGCGCTGCGCGATGATCACCAGCGTGGCGCCGGCGGTGTCCCGGTGCAGCGCCCGCCGGAGCCGGGCGTCGGTGGCGGTGTCCAGCGAGGAAAACGAGTCGTCGAAGATGTACAGCTCCGGCCGCTTCACCAGTGCCCGGGCGATCGCCAACCGCTGCCGCTGCCCGCCGGACACGTTGGTGCCGCCCTGCGAGACGGGCGCGTCCAGGCCGCCCTCCATCTCGCGCACGAAATCCTCGGCCTGGGCGGTGGCCAGCGCGTGCCACAGCTCCTCCTCGGTGGCATCCGGCTTGCCGTACAGCAGGTTGCTCCGCACGGTCCCCGAGAACAGGTATGGCCGCTGCGGCACCAGGCCGATGTGCCCCCACAGCAAGTCCGGGTGCAGCTCCCGCACGTCCACGCCGCCCATCAGCACCGACCCCGAGGTGGCGTCAAAAAGCCGCGGCATGAGGTTCACCAGCGTGGTCTTCCCCGAGCCCGTGCTGCCGATGACCGCCGTCGTCTGCCCCGCCGGGGCGGTGAAGCTGATGCCGTCCAGGACCGGCCGCTCGGCACCCGGGTACGCGAATCCGACGTCGCGCATCTCCAGCTCACCGCGGGCGGTCCGGCTACCGGTGCCCCGGGAAGCGTCGTCGGCGAACACCACCGGGTTCACCGGCGGCCGCACGGACGACTCCGTCTCCAGCACCTCGCCGATCCGGTCCGCCGAGACGGCCGCGCGCGGGATCATCACGGCCATGAAGGTGGCCATCATGACGGACATCAGGATCTGCAGCAGGTAGCTGAGGAACGCCACCAGCGTGCCCACCTGCATGGAGCCGTCCTCGATCCGGAACGACCCGAACCAGATCACCGCCACGCTGGAGACGTTGAGCACCAGCATCACCACGGGAAACGCGAGCGCCATCAGCCGCCCGGCCCGCAGCGCCGTGTCCGTCACGTCGGCGTTGGCGCCCGCGAACCGCTCGGTCTCCAGGTCCTCGCGCACGAACGCCCGCACCACCCGGATGCCCGCCAGCTGCTCGCGGAGCACTCTGTTGACGGCATCGATCCGCAGCTGCATCAGGCGGAACAGCGGCACCATCCGGCTGATGATCACCCCGACGCCGAGCAGCAGCGCCGGCACGCTCACCGCGATCAGCCAGGACAGCTGGGCGTCCTGCCGGACGGCCATCACCACGCCGCCGATGCTGAGCATGGGCGCGGCCACCATCAGGGTGGCGGACATCAGCACCAGCTGCTGGACCTGCTGGACGTCGTTGGTGGACCGCGTGATGAGGCTGGCGGGGCCGAACCTGGTGACCTCCTGCTCGGAGAACCCGCCCACCCGGGTGAAGATCGCCCCGCGCAGGTCGCGCCCCATGCCCATCGCCGCCTTGGCCCCGAAGTACACCGCCGTCACGGCGCAGGCGATCTGCAGCAGGGTGATGAACAGCATGAGGCTGCCGACGCGCAGGATGTAGCCGGTGTCCCCGGTGGCCACGCCGAGGTCGATGATGTCCGCGTTCAGGGTGGGGAGATAGAGGGAGGCAATGGACTGCGCCAGCTGAAAAACGACGACGGCGATCAGCAGCCGCCGTTGCGGCTGCAGATACCGGACAAGAAGCTTCCAAAGCATGCAGGGCCACCCTCACTGCGGGTCCTCGAAGTGATCGGAAGGCCAGTTTACGTCCGGTGGCTTGGGGCAACCTGTAGGCTGGGGCCATCGCCGGAATTCCGGAAACGCCGCAATTGAACACGGCATTGAACACCGCAAATTGAAGAATGGGGACTTCATTGAGCGATCAGCAGTTGGGCTTTCATGAGCCCGGGAAAATCGGGCGCGTAAACATACCGCAGGCTGTCCGGCTCGCGGCCGCCTGCTGGGTGGCCAGCGCCGTGGTGGCCGGCATGATGCCCGTCATCCTGGAGGTGGCAGGCATCGACTTCGGCCAGTCGATCCCGGACTGGGCCGTGCCCTATCTCGTGGCCTTTGCCGTCCCGCTCACTGCCCTGCAGGTACTGGCGGCGCAGCATTTGCTGCACGGCGCGCGCTGGGCCCGCATTCTCCTGACCGTCGCCGCCGCCCTGTCGGCAATCGGCGCACCGGTCGACCTCACCGCTTTGATCCTCGCCGGCCTGGTGCTGACGCTGACGGGTGCCACGCTGATGTGGCTGCCCGCATCCAACCGGTTCTTCCTGCTGCGCCGCGTTCCTGCGTATCCGGTACCTGCTGCTGTTGAGGCCAATACGGCAGGGCCACTTTCCTGAATTGGCTCTGGTGCCTGGTCCGGCAGGCTGCCTACGGTGGTTGGGGACTCCAGGTGAGTTCCAGCCGACGTTGAATCTCCACAGAAAGACCAGCATGCCCGCCACCGTGAACGAGTACCCCTTCTCGCAGGTCGACGTCTTTGCCCCCGGGCCCAGGGCCGGCAACCCGGTGGCCGTCGTCCATGGCGCCGACGGCCTGTCCGACGAGCAGATGCAAAGTTTCGCCAACTGGACCAACCTCTCGGAGACCACGTTCCTGCTGAAGCCCACGCAAGCAGAGGCAGACTACCGGCTGCGGATCTTCACGCCGGCGTCCGAGCTTCCCTTCGCCGGCCACCCCACGCTTGGCTCCGCGCACGCGTGGCTGGAGAACGGCGGCCGGCCGCAGCGCGCGGGAGAACTCGTGCAGGAATGCGGGGTGGGGCTCGTCAAGATCAGCCAAACGGCCGACGAAATGTTCTTCGAGGCCCCGCCGCTGCGCCGTTCCGGTCCGGTGGAAGCTGAGGAGCTGGAGCACGCCATTGCCAGCCTGGGCATCACACCCGAGCAGGTCCTGGACAGCAACTGGGTGGACAACGGCCCGGGCTGGCTCGGCATCCGGCTGGCCTCGGCCCGGCAGGTGCTCGATCTGACGCCCGACTTCGTGGCCATGGGGAAGCTGAACGTGGGCGTCATCGGCGCTTACGGGGAGGGCGGCCCGGCGGACTTCGAGGTGCGCGGCTTCGTTCCCGGCCTCGCGGTCCCCGAAGACCCGGTTACCGGCAGCCTGAACGCCGGCCTTGCGCAGTGGCTCATCGGCTCAGGTGTGGCGGAGGGTGACTACACCGTCAGCCAGGGCACGGTCCTGGGCCGCGACGGCCGGCTGACCATCACCACCGAAGGCGACAGCATTTGGGTGGGCGGCACCAGCCGCACCGTCATCCGGGGCAGCGTCTCCCTGTAATTCCATCCCCGGCTGGGGTAAGTACTGCCGGGGACGGGCGGTGCCCCATTGAACCTGCCCGTCCCAGTTCGTGGTGTTTCTTGGCTGATTCTTGAGTGGGTGTCTTTGCGGGGCCGCGGCGCTTCTGCACGGCCCCTGGGAATACTGTCACGCCGCAGGCTCAAGCCTGGCGCAACATTGCGGCAGGATCGCCGCAAGATCCGGCGGGTGCCGCCGTCGTCCGAACTGGGCTGGCGGCCCGGCTGTGGGCCGCTTGTAAAATGGCCAGCAACGTGATGTGCGCCTCCAAGCCGCAACGTTGCCCGGTCCCCAGTCGTTGGGCAGGGAGACGGAAGGAGGCCACATGCTCATTGTTCTGACAGGAATCGACGGTTCGGGAAAAACGACGGCGGCCCGTTCCCTGGTTGCGGCCGCCCGTGCGGAGGGCAGCAAGGCGCTTCTGCTGAACAACTATGCAGGCCGGCGGCGCATGTCCCTGCTCAGCGCACGGCTAGGCATCCACCTGCCTGCCCCGCTGGCCGACGCGGCGGAAACCACCATGCGCGTCTTCAACGTCATGGTGTCCACTGTCCGGGCAACCCGCTTCGAGGGGCTGGTTGTGATGGACCGCCACCTCCACTGCCAGCTGGCGCTGCGCGAGGCTAGGGGCCTGTGCCGCGGACGGTTTCTCCCCTGGCTGCTCCGCACTCTTCCCGCCCCGGACCAGGTCCTCCATCTGGACGTGAGCCCCGAAGAGGCGCACCGGCGGACCCTGGCTCGGGGCACGGATGAGGAATCCCTGGCCGATCTGACTGCCCTGCGGGACGCGTACCGCGCACTTCCCGAGTACGCGGACATGGTGAGGATCGACGCCGGCGGCCCGCCTGCCGATGTGCTCGCCAGGCTGATCGACGCGGTCGATTCGCAACGCCAACTCAAGGTTTAGTCAAGAATTTCCGAAACGGCCGAATACGCGTTCCCTGGAGTCCATCCGGCTGTACATTAGTGCCAGCTCTCCACTTTCCCCCCAAATCGGAGCGCTGGAAGCCTCCGCGCTGGAGTCCTTTGATTCGCGCGGAGGCTTCCCCTTTCCCTCACCCAACCACGGTCCGGGCACTCCCGGCTCTGGCCACGCTCCGCCGTCGACGATATAGTAAGCAAGCTGATGACTTCGGATACCGGACCATCATCTGTTCACTTCGACGAAGGAGACACTATGAGCACGAGGGTTGAGAAGCGCATTCTGGTGAACGTGCCGGTCAGCACGGCATACAACCAGTGGACCCAGTTCGAAGACTTCCCGCACTTCATGGGCGGCGTCAAAAAAGTGACCCAACTGAGCGATGACCGCCTCGAATGGGTCGCCGAGATCGCGGGAGTGAAGCGCAAGTGGGAGGCGCGGATCCTCGAGCAGCAGCCGGACCAGAAGGTTGCCTGGGCTGCCACGGAGGGTGCCACCAACGCGGGCTCGGTGGAGTTTGAAGACGTGGGCGGTGGCCAGACGTCCATCAAGCTGTTCATCGACTACGAACCCGAAGGGATCGTGGAGAAGATCGGCGACAAGTTGCACGTCGTTGAGCACCAGGCGGAGTCCGACCTCAAGAGGTTCAAGGCATTCATCGAGGACGAAGGCTACGCCAGCGGCGCCTGGCGGGGCTCGGTCAACGAAGGCGGGTCAGTGGGGACTCCGGGCGTTGAGCACGCTGCCGGATCGCTGGGAGACAGCGGCAAGGCCGGCGTCTCCGGCAAGATGGCGGCAGCTGCCGGAGTGGCCGCCGCAGCAGGCGCGGCCGCGGCCGTCGCAGCGGGCGGCAAGGACAAGGACACCGACACCGTTTATGTCGTCGACGAGACCGTCACCCCCGTGGTGCCGGAGTACACCGAAACCACAGTCGTCACCGACACGACAGGCACCTCGGGCTTCGCCGGCGGAACAGCGGCGGACACCGTACCGGGCGGAGCGTTTGCGGGCGGAACTGCGGCCGGCACCGGGTCGGCCCTGACGGACGAGACCGTCGCCCATCCCTTCGACCAGACCAACGGCCTGATCGACGACGAAGGCGACTCGGACGAAACCGCAGTAAGCGACACGAGGAGCGCCGCGGACCGGGCCGAACGGGAAGACGGGGGCCCGGGCACCCTCCCGCCCCTTGGCGGCACTTCCGGCCAGCACTAACGCCAGCCTCCACTGAGAACGCAGGTGCCGCCGTCGGGCGTTATTTAGACGGCGGCACGCTGGCTTATAACTGAACAGCAATCACGGCGGCACCGGAATGGTGTCGCCGTGATTGCTGTTTGGTGTAGTTTCGCGCCGGACCGTCAGAGTGCGGGGTCGGGTGTTCCGGCTGACTTGTTGCGGGTTTCCATCAGATGCAGCTGCAATTTTGCTTCTGCCTCCCGGCGCCGCCGGGCCTGCTCGCGCATCTTTCGCGTTGCCTCGGAGCCCTCGGAGTGGATCAGTCCGGCCGTTCGATTACGGGGAGCGCCACCGCCGGAGGGTGCCGCCGCCATAAGTTCTTCGCTCATGCCCCATGGTCACATGAGCGTGACCTTGCGGGAAGAGCCGTAACCGGATCGGAACCTGGCGGCATTCATAAGGGCCGGCGGCGTTTTGGGAAGGCGCCCCGGGCTCGTAAGGATCGCTCTCCGGGGCTCGTGCCGTCGGCCCCACCTTTATTTTACGAGCCCGGAGCCCCGGGAAACAGGGGTTTTTCGGTTTCTGGTTGCTCAAATCGGCGGCCAGCACCTGAAGGTGGCCGGGACCGGGCAAATCTGCACCGCTTTGCTCCGCGGCTGCCGGGATCACCCTTGGAAAACCCCGGGAGACGTGGACCGCCTGCCGCGAAAGCGGTGCAGATTTGCTCGGAGTCCATGGCCAAGAAGCACTGGCCGCCGGCCGCCCGCACTTTCATTTCGGAAATTTCCGACATATCCTGCAAGCGTGCTTCCCGACATCTTCGGCGCCCTGGCCAACCCGGCTCGGCGCACCATCCTCGACGAGCTCCGGAACGGGCCGCGGACAGCCGGCGACCTCACGGGGCTGCTCGAGCAGAGCCGCTCTACTGCGTCGGAACACCTCGCCGTGCTCCGCGAGGCCGGGCTGGTCCGGGAAGAGCGGCGAGGACGGCACCGGGTGTACCACCTTCATGCCGCCGGCCTGGCCGAGGTGGGCGGCTGGCTGAAGCATTACGAGCACTACTGGAACCGGCGCCTCGATGCGCTGGGCAACCTACTGGACAGCAACCTATCGAACGAGGAGAACCCATCATGACCGACAACACAATCCGCCTCACGCGGCATTTCCCGCACCCGCCCGAGGCAGTCTGGAAGGCACTCACGACGCCGGACCTGCTCGCGCGCTGGTGGGCGCCGGGCGACATCGCCCCCACCGTCGGGCACCGCTTCACCCTGGACATGGGCGCCTGGGGCACGCAGCAGTGCGAAGTGCGCAGCGTCGACCCCGGCACCTCAATCAGCTTCCTTTTCGCCGAAGGCGGCCTGGGCACCACCATCACGTGGACTCTTGAAACCGTCGAGGACGGAACGGTACTGCACCTCGAGCACGCCGGTTTCAAGCTCGACACCCCGATGGGCCAGCAGGCCTTCGAGGGCATGGGCAACGGCTGGCCCGGCGTGCTGTCGCGGATCGACGGCGTGCTCGTCGAGGCTGCGCGGGCGTAACGCCCCCGGGGAAAAATACAGACCGCAACATCAGGAAGGGCCGGCACACCTCGAGTGCCGGCCCTTCCTGCGCTTCCGCACGGCTCCACAACTGCCATGGCCGGCGTCGTCCTTCGCCCTGCCCGCTCCCCTTGACTACCCGGCCACCCTTTCCCTACACTTTTCATAAAGCAGAATCTATATTCCACAAAGCGGAAACGGTAGGAAGCCGAGAAGCAGGGAAGATAGATCAAAGCCCCTCCCCGGAAGGACCTACGATGACGTACACAGTGAACTGCTCCATCCTCCTGACGGAGCTGCCCCTGCTCGAGCGCCCCGCAGCCGCGAAGGCGGCCGGTTTCGACGCCGTCGAGTTCTGGTGGCCCTTTGAGAGCTCAGTCCCTTCCGACGCCGAGACCACGGCTTTCGAGCGCGCCATCACCGACGCCGGCGTCCAGCTCTCCGGCCTGAACTTCAACGCCGGCAATATGCCCGGCGGCGACCGCGGCTTGGTCTCCTGGAAGGGACGCTGCTCGGAGTTCAAGGACAACATCGACGTCGTCGCCGGCATCGGCGAGCGCCTCGGCTGCACCGCCTTCAATGCCCTCTACGGCAACCGCCAGGAGGAATTCAGCCCGGAGGAGCAGGACGAACTGGCGGCCAAGAACCTGGCCGCGGCGGCCGAGGGCGTGGCCCGGATCGGCGGCACCGTCCTCCTCGAACCCGTCAGCGGGGCCCCGCGCTACCCGCTCCTCAAGGCCCAGGACGCGCTCGACGTGATCGCCCGGGTCAAGGCGGAATCCGGCGCCCAGAACATCAAGCTGCTCGCGGACTTCTACCACCTGGCCGTCAACGGGGACGACGTTGCCGCGGTCATCGAAAACCACGCCAAGGACTTCGGCCACATCCAGATTGCCGACAACCCCGGCCGCGGGGCTCCCGGAACCGGCGAGCTTCCCCTCGGCGAGTGGATCGCCCGCAGCCGCGAACTCGGCTACGACGGCTACATCGGCCTCGAATACAAGGAACCGCAGGAAACCGCCTTCAGCTGGGCGATCCGCGAACACGCCGCCAGCTAACCGGTGATCGGGCTTGTCGAGATCCATGGTTTCGACAAGCTCAACCAGCGAAACAACAACAAAGACTTCAGAAAGAGAACCATCATGAGCAACGTTGCAGTCATCGGACTCGGAATCATGGGCCTGCCCATGGCCATCAACCTCGTCAAGGCCGGCCACACCGTCACCGGCTTCAACCGCAGCCAGGACAAGATCGACAAGCTCGTCTCCGAAGGCGGCAAGGGCGCCACGAGCATCGCGGACGCTGTCAAGGACGCCGACGTCGTCATCACCATGGTGCCGGACTCCCCCGACGTCGAAGGCGTCGTCAGCGGCCCGGACGGCGTCTTCGCCAACGCCAAGCAGGGCACCCTCTGGATCGATGCGTCCAGCATCCGCCCCGACGTCGCCAAGCGCCTGTCCGACGACGCCACCGCAGCCGGCATCCGCCCCCCTCGACGCCCCGGTTTCCGGCGGCGAACAGGGCGCCATCGACGCCGTCCTCTCCATCATGGTCGGCGGCGACAAGGCAGACTTCGAGGCAGCCCAGGACGTCCTGAACGCCGTCGGCAAGACCATCGTCCACGTGGGCCCCTCCGGCTCCGGCCAGACCGTCAAGGCTGCCAACCAGCTGATCGTCGCGGTGAACATAGAGGTCCTCGGTGAGGCCATCGCCTTCCTTGAGGCCTACGGCGTGGACACCGACGCCGCCCTCAAGGTCCTCGGCGGCGGCCTGGCCGGCTCCAAGGTCCTGGACCAGAAGGGCCAGAAGATGCTGGACCGCAACTTCGACCCCGGCTTCCGCCTCGCCCTGCACCACAAGGACCTGGGCATCGTCACCTCCGCCGCCCGCGAAGCCAACGTTTCCATCCCGCTCGGCGCCGTCGTCGCCCAGCTCGTCGCCGCCACCGTCAACCAGGGCGACGGCGGCCTGGACCACTCGGGACTCTTCAAGCAGGTCCTCCAGCTCAGCGGCCGGGAGTAAGCCAACGCGTCTCAGGCGCAGCAACAAGCAAACCAGGGCGACCGCCGTCGTACTTCAACGACGGCGGCACCTTCAGCACACCCAAAAACAGACTTTTTAGGAGCACACCATGACCAAGATGCGCACCGTAGACGCTGCCATCGCCATCCTGGAAAAGGAGGGCGCCACCGAGGCGTTCGGCCTGCCGGGTGCGGCGATCAACCCGTTCTACTCCGCCATGCGGGCCCACGGCGGCATCCGCCACACGCTGGCCCGCCACGTTGAAGGCGCCAGCCACATGGCCGACGGCTACTCCCGAGCAGCAGACGGCAACATCGGCATCTGCATCGGCACCTCCGGCCCTGCCGGCACCGACATGATCACCGGCCTCTACGCCGCATGGGCCGACTCCATCCCCATGCTCTGCATCACCGGCCAGGCCCCCGTGGCCAAGCTGCACAAGGAAGACTTCCAGGCCGTGGACATCGAGTCCATCGCCAAGCCCGTCACCAAGATGGCCATGACCATCCTGGAGCCCGGCCAGGTTCCCGGCGCCTTCCAGAAGGCCTTCCAGCTGATGCGCTCCGGCCGCCCCGGCCCGGTGCTGCTGGACCTGCCGATCGATGTGCAGATGGCCGAGATCGAATTCGACATCGACACCTACGAGCCGCTGCCCGTTGAAAAGCCCAAGGCCTCCCGCAAGCAGCTGGAGAAGGCCCTGGACATGCTGACCGCAGGCGAGCGCCCGCTGATCGTGGCCGGCGGCGGCATCATCAACGCCGGCGCCTCCGCGCAGCTGGTGGAACTGGCCGAGCTGCTGAACGTTCCGGTCATCCCCACCCTCATGGGCTGGGGCGCCATCCCGGACGACCACGAGCTGATGGCCGGCATGGTTGGCCTGCAGACTAGCCACCGCTACGGCAACGAGAACTTCCTGCGCAGCGACTTCGTGATCGGCATCGGCAACCGCTGGGCCAACCGCCACACCGGCGGGCTGGACACCTACACCGCCGGCCGCAAGTTCGTGCACATCGACATCGAGCCCACCCAGATCGGCCGCGTGTTCTCCCCGGACTTCGGCATCGCCTCCGACGCCGGCGCCGCCCTGGACGGCCTGCTGGAACTGGCCCGCGAACGCCAGGCGGCCGGAACCCTCCCGGACTACAAGGGCTGGGTTGCCGAGTGCGCCGAGCGCAAGGCCACCCTGCACCGCAAGACCCATTTCGACAACGTGCCGATCAAGCCGCAGCGCGTGTACGAGGAGATGAACAAGGCGTTCGGCAAGGACACCACCTATGTGTCCACCATCGGCCTGTCCCAGATCGCCGGCGCCCAGATGCTGCACGTGTTCGGCGCCCGCCGGTGGATCAACGCCGGCCAGGCAGGCCCGCTGGGCTGGACCGCCCCGGCCGCCCTCGGCGTGGTTCGCGGCAAGCCGGGCGAGACCGTGGTGGCGCTGTCCGGCGACTACGACTTCCAGTTCATGATCGAGGAACTGGCCGTGGGCGCTCAGTTCAACCTGCCGTACATCCACGTGGTGGTGAACAACTCCTACCTGGGCCTGATCCGCCAGTCGCAGCGCGGGTTCAACATGGAGCAGAACGTGTCGCTGGGCTTCGACAACATCAACTCCCCCGAGACCGAGGGCTACGGCGTGGACCACATCAAGGTGGCCGAGGGCCTGGGCTGCAAGGCCATCCGGGTGACCAGCCCGGAGGACATGCCGGCCGCGTTCGACAAGGCCAAGGCGCTGATGGGCGAGTTCCAGGTTCCGGTGGTGGTTGAAGTGATCTTGGAAAAGGTCACCAACATCTCCATGGGCCTCGAGATCAACGCCGTGAACGAGTTCGAGGAGCTGGCCGCCACCGCCGCGGACGCTCCCACCGCCATCCTGGCCCTGCAGGACTAATCCCCTGCGGGACTGACAACCTGCGGGACTGCAAACCAGCCGCACCGAAAAGTACCGAAGATAGGCAAGCAATGCGCATCGTGATCGCGCCGGACAAGTTCAAGGGCTCACTCTCCGCCCCGGACGTCGCCCGGCACCTTGAAACCGGGCTGCGTTCCGCCACAGCGGGCCGCCCCGGCACCCTTGGAGAAGAGGGCACCCTTGAGGTACTGCGGATTCCCGTGGCCGACGGCGGCGAGGGCACCCTCGACGCCGCCGTCGGCTCCGGCTTTACCCGCCGCAGCGCCAGGGTCAGCGGCCCCACCGGGCAGCCGCTGACCGTGGAGTTCGCGGTGCGCGGCCGGGAGGCTGTGATCGAAATGGCTGGGGCGTCCGGGCTCGCGGTCTTGCCACCCTCCGCCGTGTCCAAGCACGACGGCGGGCGGCCGGGTTCCGAAACGGCCCGGACCGCCAGCAGCGTGGGAACCGGTGAGCTGATCCGCGCGGCGCTCGACGCCGGCTGCCGGCAGATCATCCTGGGCGTCGGCGGCAGCGCCAACACCGACGGCGGTGCGGGCGTCCTGCAGGGACTCGGCGCCCGGATGCTCGACGCCGAAGGCAACGAACTGCCCCTCGGCGGCGCCGCACTGGCGCGCCTCGCGTCCATCGATTTCTCCGGCTTCGATACCCGGCTGGAGGAATCCCGCTTCATTCTGGCGAGCGACGTGGACAACCCGCTGCTCGGGCCCGAGGGCGCGGCAGCCATCTTCGGACCGCAGAAGGGCGCCACCGCCGCCGACGTCGGCGAACTGGACGCCGCCCTGGCCAACTTCGTCCAGATCCTCGCGGCGGAAATCGGGCCGC
Organism: Arthrobacter sp. UC242_113; assembly: GCF_044054585.1. Lineage (NCBI taxonomy): Bacteria > Bacillati > Actinomycetota > Actinomycetes > Micrococcales > Micrococcaceae > Arthrobacter > Arthrobacter sp. UC242_113. The sequence goes on from NZ_CP171968.1 coordinate 3,270,683, forward strand.
GCGCGGTCAAGGCAGCGAACGCGCCGGGCGCCGGAGCGGCCGGCGGTGTGGGCTATGCCGCCATCGCGGCGCTGGCGGCATCACGCCGCCCGGGCATCGACGTCGTGCTTGAATTTACCCGGCTGACAGAGCGGCTGGCCGGAGCGGACCTGGTGATCACCGGCGAAGGCAGCCTCGATGAACAGAGCCTGCTCGGCAAGACGCCCATGGGCGTGGCCCGGGCAGCCGCCCAAGCCGGCGTGCCGGCGTTCGCCGTCTGCGGCCGGACCACCCTTTCGCCGGAACAGCAGGAGAGTTCAGGTTTCCGGGAGGTCTACCCTCTGACGGCGCTGGAAAGCAATGTAGAGATATGTATAGCTGAAGCAGGCCGACTGCTTGAAGAATTGGGTCAGCACATCGGCGCGGACCTGACCCGCAGTGCTTACACGAAGGAGCCCCTGAATGTCTGAAGAACGCTTTGACCTGGTCATCCGGGGCCGGCGCATCCTCACCACCGCCGGGATCGCGGCCCGTGAAGTGGGCGTGCGCGGCGGCAAGATCGTCGCCCTCGAACCGCTCGGCAACGGCCTCGCCGGCGCCGAGGTCATCGAACTCGCCGACGACGAAACCCTGATCCCAGGCCTGGTGGACACGCACGTCCATGTCAACGAGCCCGGCCGCACCGAGTGGGAAGGCTTCGCCTCCGCCACCCGCGCCGCGGCCGCCGGCGGCGTCACCACCATCATCGACATGCCGCTGAACTCCATCCCGCCCACCACCAACGTGGACGGCCTCAAGCTCAAGCGCGAGGTGGCCGAGGACCAGGCCTTCGTGGACGTCGGCTTCTGGGGCGGCGCCATCCCCGGGAACAAGGCGGACCTGCGACCGCTGCACGACGAGGGCGTCTTCGGCTTCAAGTGCTTCCTGCTGCACTCCGGCGTGGACGAGTTCCCGCACCTGGAGGCGGACGAGATGGAGGAGGACATGCGCGAGCTGAAGTCCTTCGACTCCCTCATGATCGTCCACGCCGAGGACTCGCACGCGATCGACCACGCGCCCCACCCCGGCGGCGCACACTACTCCACCTTCCTGGCCTCCCGCCCCCGCGGCGCCGAGAACAAGGCCATCGCCGAGGTGATCGAGCGCGCCCGCTGGACCGGCGCCCGCGCCCACGTCCTGCACCTCTCGTCGTCGGACGCGCTGCCCATGATCGCGTCGGCAAAGCGCGACGGCGTGCACCTCACCGTGGAAACCTGTCCGCACTACCTCACGCTCATGGCCGAGGAAATCCCCGACGGCGCCACCGCGTACAAGTGCTGCCCGCCCATCCGCGAGGCCTCCAACCGCGAGCTCCTCTGGCAGGGCCTGCAGGACGGCACCATCGACTGCATCGTCTCGGACCACTCGCCGTCGACCCTGGACCTGAAGGACCTGGAAAACGGCGACTTCGCCGTGGCCTGGGGCGGCGTCTCCTCGCTGCAGCTGGGCCTGTCCCTGATCTGGACCGAGGCCCGGCACCGCGGCATCCCGCTGGAACAGGTTGTCTCGTGGATGGCTGAAAAACCTGCCAATCTGGCCCGGCTGTCCAACAAGGGCCAGCTGGCCCTGGGCTACGACGCCGACTTCTCCATTTTTGCCCAGGACGAGGCCTTCGTGGTGGACGTGTCCAAGCTCAAGCACAAGAACCCCATCACCCCCTACGACGGCAAGGCACTCTCCGGCGTGGTCCGCCGCACGTACCTGCGCGGCAACGTGGTGGACGGCCAGACCCCCGGCGGCAAGCTGATCCGCCGCGGCGGCATCTGAGGACCGTGCGGTGGCTGTGCATGCCCATTCACCGCGCGGCACGTCGTCCCGTAGTTTCGCCAAGGCCCACGGCCTGGCCGTCTGGGTAGCTCCCTCAGCTGGCGAGTACATCGATCCGGACATCCTGGCCCGGGCCGCCGAGCTGGTGCTGGCGAGGGCCCTTCAATTTGCTCCGGAGGCGGAAGTCCACTGGCCCGCCGCCGGAGCTGCAACCTTCGCTGCTACCGCCCCAGGGGAGGGTGCGGCTGGCAGCGGAACCCAGGAACTGCCGTCGTCCGTTCCGGAGGACTCCCCGGAAACGGACGACGGCGGCGCACCCCGCCTCCCGCCGTCGGCCGGGCACGTCAGCCGGGTGGCCGTGGACCTTTCCCGGTCCGAAGTGCTGCTGGACGGTGAGCGGGTGCCGCTGACCGGCGTCGAGTTCAAGCTGCTGCGCTACCTCGTGGAGCACTGCTCGCGGACCGTTGACCGGGAGGAGCTGCGGCTGTTCCTGGAGTCGTTCGACAGCCCCGGCGCCGCGACCCGTTCCATCGACGTCTACGTGGGGCGGGTGCGGCGGAAGCTGCGCGGCGGCCGGCACGCGATCGCCACGGTCCGCGGCGGCGGCTACCGCTTCATCTGCGGACCCGCGGCCACCGTGCGCGGTCCTGCGGAATACAGTATCTAGGGCTGCTGTTATCCATATCAGTCCGATCAGTCATTGCGCTTGACCAGATTTTTCGCTCGACCCAGATCCATCAGAAGGAATGCCATGAGCCCCAAACTGACCACCAAGCTCCAGCCCGGAACCCAGGCGCCCGACTTCACCCTGCAGGACGCAGAAGGCAAGCAGACCGCGCTGGCCGACTACCGCGGTAAGAACGTCATCGTGTACTTCTACCCCGAGGCTGCCACCCCCGGCTGCACCACCGAGGCCTGCGACTTCCGCGACAACCTGGCCTCCTTCCAGGGTTCCGGCTACGCGGTGCTGGGCATCTCCCCCGACGCACCTGAGAAGCTGGCCAACTTCACGGGTGACTTCGGGCTCACCTTCCCGCTGCTGGCCGACGAGGACCACTCCGTCGCCCTGGCCTACGGCGCCTGGGGCGAGAAGCTCATCGACGGCGAGGTTCACGAGGGCATCGTCCGCTCCACCGTGGTCCTGGATCCCGAAGGCAAGGTCACGCTGGCCCAGTACCAGGTCAAGGCGCAGGGCCACGTCCAGGCGCTCCGCGAACAGCTCGGCGTCTAAAGCACGCTCTCTTCCCCCGACGCTTCCTCACCTTTCGTCGCCTCACCCCGGACGCGTCCTCACTTAACGCAGCTTAAAACGAAACGCTCCTGCATGAACTGCAGGAGCGTTTCGGCTTAAGCGACAGGACGTGAGGACGCGTCCGGGCTTAGCGACAGGACGTGAGGACGCGTCCTTACTTCAGGACCGGGTTATTTCAGGACCACAGTGCGGTTGCCGTTCAGGATGATCCGGCCTTCGCAGTGCCAGCGGACGGCGTTGCTGAGCGCCTTGCACTCGGTGTCCCGGCCGGCGGCCACCAGGTCGTCGGGGCCGAAGGTGTGGTCCACCTCCACCACCTGCTGCGCGATGATCGGTCCCTCGTCGAGTTCCGCGTTCACGTAGTGCGCGGTGGCACCGACGGTCTTCACGCCGCGGGCATACGCCTGGTGGTACGGCTTGGCACCCTTGAACGACGGAAGGAATGAGTGGTGGATGTTGATCGCCTTGCCGTCCAGCTTCCGGGCCAGGTCGTCGCTGAGGACCTGCATGTAGCGGGCCAGCACCACCAGCTCGACGTCGAGCTCGTCCACGATTTCCAGCAGCCGTGCCTCGGCCTGCGGCTTGGTGGCAGCAGTAACAGGGACGTGGAAGAAGGGGATGTCGTGCCACTCCACCAGGGTCTGGTGGTCGGTGTGGTTGGACACCACGCCCACAACCTCGATGGGAAGCTCCCCCACCCGGGCCCTGAAGAGCAGGTCGTTGAGGCAGTGGCCGAACTTCGAGACCATGATCAGGACCTTGCGGCGGGACCCGTTCCGTTCCAGCCGCCACTTCATGTCGTACTTCTCCGCCACCGGGGCGAACCCGGCGCGCAGCTGCTCCAGCGTGGATTCGTTGCCGTCGGACGCGAAGTGCACGCGCATGAAGAAGTGGCCTTCGGACCGGTCGCCGAACTGCTTGTTGTCGATGATGTCGCAGCCGTACTCCAGCAGGAAGCCGGAGACGGCGTGCACGATGCCCGGGCCTTCGGGGCAGTCCAGGGTCAGGACGTGCTCGACGCCGCTGTTGGCCTGCCCGGAGGCGCGGTTCTCAGTCTGGATAGCAGTCATGGTTTCAGCACTCAATTACATTCACGGCGAGGCCTCCTCGAGAGGTTTCCTTGTACTTGGTTTTCATGTCAGCGCCGGTTTCGCGCATGGTCTTGATGGCCTTGTCCAGCGACACCTTGTGGCTGCCGTCCCCGTGCAGGGACAGGCGCGCGGCATTGATCGCCTTGACGCTGGCGATAGCGTTCCGCTCGATGCACGGGATCTGCACCAGGCCGCCCACCGGGTCGCAGGTCAGCCCGAGGTTGTGTTCGATCCCCACCTCGGCGGCGTTCTCCACCTGTTCGGGCGTGCCGCCCAGCACCTCGCAGAGCCCGGCGGCCGCCATGGAGCAGGCCGAGCCCACCTCGCCCTGGCAGCCAACCTCGGCACCGGAGATGGAGGCGTTGATCTTGAAAAGAATCCCGACGGCGGCTGCCGCCAGCAGGAAGCGGACCACACCGTCGTCGTCGGCCCCCGGAACAAACTTCACGTAGTAGTGCAGGACCGCCGGCACGATTCCCGCCGCCCCGTTGGTGGGGGCGGTGACGATGCGGCCGCCGGCCGCGTTCTCCTCGTTGACCGCCAGCGCGAAGAGGTTCACCCACTCCATGGCGCGGAGCGGGTCGGTGCTGCCGGAATCCTTGGTCAGGGTCTGGAAGAGCGACGGCGCCCGCCGCCTCACGTTCAGCCCGCCGGGCAGGATGCCTTCCGCGGCGCAGCCGTTGTCCACGCATTCGCGCATGACTGCCCACAGTTTCAGCAGTTCCTCGCGGAGCTCCGCCTCGCTGCGCCACACCAGCTCGTTGGCGAGCATGACGTCCGAGATCGACATGTTTTCGCGTTTACAGATCGCCAGGAGCTCGTTCGCCGTGGTGAAGGGGTACGGCAGCGGGGTTTCGTCCGCCACCACCTTCGCGCCGGCGTCGGCATCACCGTCAACGACGAAGCCGCCGCCGATGGAGTAGAAACTCCGTTCACTGAGCACCGTGCCGGCATGGTCCAGGGCGCGGAAGGTCATGCCGTTGGGGTGGGCCGGCAGCGACTTGCGCCGGTGCAGCACCACATCCTCGTCCCAGTTGAAGTCCACCCGGTGGTCCCCGCCGATCCGCAGTTCGGCGTCCAGGGCGGCGGCTGCCACCTGGTCATCGGCGGTGGAGGTGTCCACGGTTTCCGGGTCCAGGCCCTGCAGGCCCAGCACCACGGCCTTGTCGGAGCCGTGGCCGCGGCCGGTGGCACCGAGTGACCCGAACAGCTCAGCCTGGACCCGGGTGGTGGAGCTCAGCAGCCCGCCGCCCTTGAGTCCGTCAGCGAACTGCTTCGCCGCCCGCATCGGGCCGACCGTGTGTGACGACGACGGCCCGATGCCAACGGAAAACAGGTCGAGGGCGCTGAGCGCCATCAGGGAACCTCGGGGGAAGCGAACTCCCTCATGGCGTCCAGCAGCCAGCGGCCCAGGTAGTCCGCGAACGAGGCGCGGGGGAACAGCCGGAAGCTTTCCTCCCCGGTCTTGAACAGGACCACCGGGATGTTGCCCACCTCGGTGTTCAGGGCAGTGCCCGGCTTGAGGACGCGCGGGTGCAGGTCCAGGGCGCAGCCCTTTTCCAGCACTGCCCGGGCCTGCGGGCCGGACAGCTCAAACGTGGTGCGGTTGGCGGACAGGTCCACCACCTGCCCAGCGCCGTCGCCCAGGGCGGACTTGAGGGAACCGATCAGGTCCCCGCCCAGGGAATCGTGGGCGTCTTCCGGGGCCACGACCAGGAACTCCTGCGGGCCGAGCCACAGGACGCTGACCCGGTCCGTGCCGCGGACTTCGCCGCAGCGCACCGGCAGGCCGCCGGTGACGGAGCCGATCCGGCTGCCGGCCTCGGAGCTGGGGTCCACGCGGACACCGGCCATGGTCTGGAACGGGCCCTCGTTGAGGGTGACTGTTCCCTGCACGGACCCGGTCGCGAATGCTTCGGCCAGGTGTGAGGCTGGGCTGCGGCGGATTTCCCGGAGTCCATTGATGCCTGTGAAGGCTGCGGTGTTAGCCATCTTTGCGGGTCCCTTCGGGGTCAAACAGTACGGTTTCTGCCACGACTACGTCGACGAGCTGGTTGCCGGCGGCGGCCACCAAGGTCTCGCCGATCCGGTTGCGGCCGTTCTTGATCAGGGCCAGGCCGAACGAGCGGCCCAGGGCGGCGCTGTGGTAGCTGGAGGTCACGAAGCCCTGCATCGGGACCGGGCCGTAGGCGGGGTTCGCCGAGATGCCCTTCTCGATCAGCTGGGTTCCTTCCGGCAGCCGCAGCGAGCCGTCCACCGGCAGGACGCTGACCAGGTGCTTGCGGTCATCGCGGTGCTGGTCGATGCGGGAGTAGGAGCGCTTGCCGATGAAGTCCTTGGCTTTGGAGACGATCCATTCCATGCCGGCGTCCTGCGGGGTGACGGTGCCGTCGGTGTCCTGCCCGACGATCGGGTAGCCCTTCTCGGCGCGCAGCACGTGCATGGTTTCGGTGCCGTAGGGGGTGATGTTGAATTCGGCACCGGCCGCGGCCACGGATTCCCAGGTGTTCAGCCCGTACCAGGACGGCACGTTGATTTCGTAGGCCAGCTCACCGGAGAACGAGATCCGGCAAATGCGGGCCTGCACGCCGGACGCGAGGGTGGTTTCGCGGAAGGTCATGAACGGGAACGCCTCGGCGTCCAGGCCGCCGTTGGCGGCCAGTTCCGGGGCAACCTTTGCGATGACGTCGCGGGACTTGGGTCCGACGACGGCGATCGTGCTCCACTGTTCGGTCACCGAGGTGCAGTGCACGTCGAGTTCCGGCCATTCGGTCTGCAGCCATTCCTCCAGCCAGTCCAGCACCTTGGCGGCGCCGCCGGTGGTGGTGGTCATGAAGTAGGTTTCCTCGTCCAGGCGCAGGGTCACGCCGTCGTCGAAGATCATGCCGTCCGAGAGGCACATGACGCCGTAGCGGGCGGAACCCGGGGCCAGCTTCTTGAACGCGTTGGTGTAGATCCGGTTCAGGAACTCACCGGCGTCCTTGCCGCGGATTTCGATCTTGCCGAGCGTGGTGGCATCCATGAAGCCCACGGAATCGCGGACGGCGGCGCACTCGCGAAGCACTGCCTCATCCATGTCCTCGCCGTTCTGCGGGTAGTACCAGGGCCGCTTCCACTGCCCGACGTCCTCGAACAGGGCGCCCTGGGCAACGTGCCACGGGTGGACCGAGGTGACGCGGGCGGGGTCGAACAGCTCGCCGCGCTGGCGTCCAGCCAGTGCCGCGAAGGCCACCGGCGTGAACGGTGCACGGTAGGTGGTGGTGCCGATGTCGCCGATGCCGCGGGAGGCCTCGCCGGCCTGGCGGAGTGCCGCGGCGATGACGCCGATGGCGTTCACGCCGGACGTCTTGCCCTGGTCGTTGGCGGTGCTGATGGAGGTGTAGCGCTTGACGTGCTCCACGGACCGCATGCCGGCGCCGGTGGAGCGCAGGACGTCGGCCACGGACTGGTCACGCTGGAAGTCGACGAAGTGGTGGTGCCAGTCGTCGGGGGTTCCGGTCTGGCCGGGGACCAGCCACAGCTGGCGGGTCGGGGCGGACGCCTTCGGCTCCGCCAGTGGCGAGGGCTCAACGGCGGACTCGAAGCCTGCGGCGATCGCTGCCGCCGCGCCGGCGGAGATGCCCTCGGCCAGGCAGTCAGCGAGTTCGAAGCTGCCGCGGCCGGAGCCGATGGTCTGCTGGTTCGGAACCACGGTGGCCGGCACGAAGGCCGCGAGGTCCTCGTCCCAGCGCAGCTTGCCCTGGCGCTGCGAGTGCAGGTGCACCAGCGGGCTCCAGCCGCCGGAGACGGCCAGCAGGTCGGCGGCGATCTCTTCGATGCCCGAGGTGAGTTCGCCGTCGTCGTTAATGCTGCGGACGGTGACGCTGTTCAGCCGGCCGTCTGCTGCGTCCTCCGAGGAGGAGGTGTTGGCAACCGCGCTGCCGATCAGCACCCGGGTGCCGGCTTCGACGGCGGCGGCAGCCACCGGTGTGAGGCTGGAACGGGCGTCGACAACGGCGGCGACCTTGACACCGGCGGCGTTCAGGTCCGAAGCCAGCGCGTAGGCGCTGTCGTTGGTGGTGCTGATGACCACGCGCTGCCCCGCGGCCACGGCGTAGCGGTTCAGGTAGCTGCGGACGGCCGAGGCGAGCATGATGCCCGGACGGTCGTTGTTCTCGAACACCAGCGGACGCTCGTGGGCGCCGGGGGCCAGGACAACCTGGCTGGCACGGATGTGCCAAATACGCTGGCGGGAGACGCCGGCGGCGGCCGGGCTCGAGAGGTGGTCGGTGCGGTTCTGGACCGCGATGACGTAGTTGGCGTCGTAGGCGCCGAACGCGGTGGTGCGGTTCAGCACGGTGCTTTCGGCGCCAGAGACCAGCTCGGCCTCGACGTCGGCAACCCATTCGAGCGCAGGCTTGCCCTCGATGGTTTCCGCCAGGCCGGGGGCGGTGGATCCGGACAGCAGCGACCCGCCGAGTTCGGGCTGGTCATCCATGAGGATGACACGGGCGCCGCTGCGGACGGCTTCGCGGGCAGCGGCCAGGCCGGCGGGGCCGCCGCCGATCACCAGGACGTCGGCGTGGACGTATTTCTTGTCGTACTCGGCGCGGTCATCGGCCGGGTCCAGCTTGCCGAGGCCGTTCAGGAAGCCGGCTTTCAGGCCGTCCACCAGGGAAACGGTGGTGGCGGGGAGCATGGACTCGGCAACGTCGCCGGGGAACCGGGCCTCGATCCGGACCAGGGCGTTGGGCTCTTCCACGCCGGCGGCCAGGATGCCGCGGGCGCGGTCCTCGTACAGCGAGTTGCCGGCGGCGACGCGGCCGTTGGCCAGGAGCGCGGAAGCCAGGGTGTCGCCCGGGTGCCCGGTGAATTCCTCGCCGTCCACGGTGAAGCGCCAGGAGATGCTGCGGTCGATGCGGCCGCCGGTGCTGAGGCGCGCGTTCGGGGATGTCACTTGGTCGCTCCTTCCGGGGCGGTGCTGGGGCTGAGGGGTGTAGTGCTGGCGGCACCGGTGCTTGCGGTGCCGGTGTCAGCTGCCGGGGGGAACGGAGCGGCGGGCCGCGGCACCCCCATCGGGTAGACGGCCTGGATGTCGTACGTGACCGTGTCGCGGAGCATGTTGAACCACTGCCTGCAGCCGGTGCTGTGCACCCACCGTTCGGCGAAGGTGCCCTTGGTGTTCTCGCGGTAGAACAGGTACTCGGCCCATTCCCGGTCGGTGAGGTCGTTGGGGTTCTCGGGGTACGGCACGTGGGCCTGGCCGCCGTAGTGGAACTCGGTTTCGTCCCGCGAGCCGCAGTTGGGGCAGGAGATAAGCAGCATGTGCGTCTTCTTTCTTGTGGACCGTGGCTAGTGGGCGACCGCGGCAGCGCCGTGTTCGTCGATCAGGGCACCGGTTTCGAAGCGTTCCAGGGCGAAAGGCTTGTTCAGCTTGTGCGGTGCTCCGGTGGCGATGGTGTGCGCGAAGGTCAGGCCGGCAGCCGGGGTGCCCTTGAAGCCGCCGGTTCCCCAGCCGCAGTTGACGAACATGTTGTCCACCGGGGTGGTGCCCACGATCGGTGAGGCATCCAGCGTGGTGTCCACGATGCCGCCCCAGGTCCGGAGCACGTGTGCCCGGGCGAAGATCGGGAACAGCTCGACGGCGGCCGCCATCTGGTGCTCGATCACGTGGAAGGAGCCGCGCTGGCCGTAGCCGTTGTAGGAGTCGACGCCGGCGCCCATGACCAGTTCGCCCTTGTGTGCCTGGGAGACGTACACGTGGACGTGGTTGGACATGACGACGGTGGGGTGGACGGGCTCGTGCAGCTCGGAGACCAGTGCCTGCAGGGGGTGGGACTGGATGGGGAGCCGGAAGCCGGCCATCTCGGCCAGGACCGAGCTGTGCCCGGCGGCGCACAGGCCCACCTTTTCGGTGTTGATGGTGCCGCGGTTGGTCTTGACGCCCACCACGCGGTTGCCGTCCTTGACGAAGCCGGTGACTTCGCAGTTCTGGATGATGTCCACACCGAGTTCGTCGCACTTGCGGGCGAAGGCCCAGGCCACGTGGTCGTGCTTGGCGATGCCGGCGCGCGGCTGGTAGGTGGCGCCCATGACCGGGTAGCGGATGTCGTCCCGGATGTTCAGGATGGGGCAGAGTTCCTTGACCTGCTGCGGGTCCAGCCATTCGGCGTCCACGCCGTTGAGCTTGTTGGCGCCCACGCGGCGGATGCTCTCGCGCACGTCGCCCAGGGTGTGGGCCAGGTTCATCACGCCGCGCTGGCTGAAGAGGAAGTCGTACTCCAGCTCCTCGGGCAGGATCTCCCACAGCTTCAGGGCGTGCTCGTAGATGGCCGCGCTCTCGTCCCAGAGGTAGTTGGAACGGATGATGGTGGTGTTGCGGGCCATGTTGCCGCCGGCCAGCCAGCCCTTTTCCAGGACGGCGATGTTGGTCATGCCGTGGTTCTTGGCCAGGAAGTACGCGGTGGCCAGGCCGTGCCCGCCGCCGCCGACGATCACGGCGTCATAGGAGGACTTGGGCTCCGGGTTGTGCCACAGGAAATCCGGGTGCTCCGGGAGCTGGTGGGTGCTCACTGGGCTGCTCCAATCATGTCATCTTCAAACGCGGCAATCTCGGTTGCGCCGCTGAGCTGGGGGTACAGGGGGAACTGCCCGGCAAGCGCAGTGACGCGGGCGCGGAGTTCGACGGCGGTGCCGTCGTCGAGCGTTCCGGTCCCGGCCGCGCTGCTGAGGGCCGTGGCGATGATGTCCGCGACCTCGGTGAATGCGGCGGCGCCGAAGCCGCGGGTGGCGAGCGCGGGGGTACCGATCCGCAGGCCGGAGGAGACCATCGGCGGGCGGGGGTCGAACGGGACGGCGTTGCGGTTGACGGTGATGCCGATCCGGTGCAGCACATCTTCGGCCTGCTGGCCGTCCAGTTCGGAGTTCCGCAGGTCAACGAGGACCAGGTGGACGTCCGTGCCGCCGTTGACCACCGTGATGCCGGCGGCTTCGACGTCGGGCTGCAGGAAGCGCTCGGCCAGCAGCTTCGCGCCCTCCAGGACTCGCTCCTGGCGTTCCTTGAAGCCCTCGGTTGCGGCGAGCTTGAAGGCCACGGCCTTGGCGGCGATGACGTGCTCCAGCGGGCCGCCCTGCTGGCCGGGGAAGACGGCGCTGTTGATCTTCTTGGCGTACTGCTCCTTGGCGAGGATGACGCCGCCGCGGGGGCCGCCCAGGGTCTTGTGCGTGGTGGTGGTGACGACGTCGGCGTACGGCACCGGGTTGGGGTGGAGGCCGGCGGCGACGAGGCCGGCGAAGTGGGCCATGTCCACCATCAGGTAGGCACCGACGAGGTCGGCGATCCGGCGGAACTCGGCGAAGTCGAGCTGGCGGGAGTAGGCGGACCAGCCGGCCACGATGAGCTTGGGCTTGTGCTCCAAAGCGAGGGCCTCGACCTCGGCCATGTCCACCCGGAGGTCGGATTCGCGGACGTGGTACGGGACCACGTTGTAGAGCTTGCCGGAGAAGTTGATCTTCATGCCGTGGGTGAGGTGGCCGCCGTGGGCCAGGGAAAGGCCGAGGATGGTGTCGCCCGGGTTCAGCAGCGCGAACATGGCGGCGGCGTTGGCCTGCGCGCCGGAGTGCGGCTGCACGTTGGCGAACTCGGCGCCGAACAGTGCCTTCACGCGGTCGATGGCCAGCTGCTCGACGACGTCGACGTGCTCGCAGCCGCCGTAGTAGCGCTTGCCCGGGTAGCCCTCGGCGTACTTGTTCGTGAGGACCGAACCCTGCGCCTCCATGACGGCCGCAGGAGCGAAGTTCTCCGAGGCGATCATTTCCAGCGTGGACTGCTGGCGGTCCAGCTCGCGGGCAATGGCTTGCTGGACCTCGGGATCGACTGCGGAAAGTCGGTCGTTCAACTGCTCAACCACGAATACTCCTTATGAAATACCACTTTGCTTATGACTGATATATCAGTGTGAGGTCAATGGTATGATTGAGCTCACAACAGAGTCAATAGCAGGAGGCAAAATGGCAGTTCGCTTCCGCTTGGAGCCCATGAACGGAGTCCCGCTGTGAATGCTCTTCCCGCCATGCCGCCCGCCGAGGACGAAACGCTGTCCCAGGCCGAGGCTGCCTACCGGCAGCTGCGCGACAAGCTGATCATGCTGGACATCCGGCCGGGTGAGCCCATCAATGACGGCCAGCTGGCGGCTGAACTGGGGTTCGGGCGCACGCCCGTGCGCGAGGCCATCAAGCGACTGGAGGTGGACCACCTCGTGGTGTCCTACCCGCGCCGGGGAACATTCGCCACCACGGTGGACTTCACCGAACTCGCCGACGTCTCCGAAATCCGGGAACTGCTGGAACCGCTCGCTGCGCGCCGGGCGGCCAAGCGGGCGAACACCGCCATGCGCGAGGAGCTCCTGGACGTTGCGAAGGCCATCTCGGAGCTGGCGCCCACCCCCGCCCAGTCGCGGGAGCTCATGCGCTACGACCTGACAGTGCACCGCCTGATCTACCGTGCCGCGGCCAACCCGCACCTCGAGGACACCCTGATCCGTTATGACAACCTGGCCACGCGCATCTGGTGCCTGGTCCTGGACAAGGTCCCCTCGGTGAGCGGCCACATCAGCGAGCACGTGGACCTGCTCAAGGCCGTGGCGGAGGGGGACGCGGACAAGGCGGGCGAGCTCGCGCTGCACCACGTGACGAGCTTCGAGGAGACCATCCGCAAGGTGCTGTAGGCGGCAGGAAATGCGGGAACCTTTAGGAACGAGGAATCCCCCGGGGTGTTACCGGGGGATTCCCGCCTATCGGATGTTCAAAAGTAGTTAGTGGCCGCCGCCTCCGATCACGCCCTTCTCGACGGCCTTCGTGACCGCGTCGGCTTCGGCCTGGGTCAGGGTGCCGTCCTTGACGGCAGTGTCCAGCTTGGTCTTCAACGCCGCCGCGCGCTCCGCCTGGCCGGCCGCGCGGATTTCCGTCAGCGCCGCGGTGACCTTGGATTCGTCGACGCCGAGGGCCGTCGCCAGGGACTTGGCCATTGCCGCGTCCTGGGCGGTGCGGTCAGGCTTGGTGCCCTCGGTGGGCGCTGTCGTCGGCTTGTTGGCCTCGCGGAACGCCTGGATCGCCTCGGTTACCTTCGCTTCGTCAACACCCAGCTTGGTGGCGAGGTCCGCCGCGATCTGGCCACGGTCACCGCCCTTGTGGCCCCGGAAGCCGTCGGTCGATGCGCTGCTGTCCGTCGACGTGCTCGCCGTTGCGCTGGGGCTCGGCGTGGTGGCGGCCGAGGCCATTCCCGTAACCCCCAGGCCGGCGCCCAGCGCCAAGGCGCCAGCGGTGATGCCGAGGGTGATTCTCTTGGTTCGTGACATGGTGTCTCCTTGATCGGCCGTGCGGTACGGCTTTGAACGCAAGGGCATCTGTCCTAGCCCCTTCATCAAAGATCCGGCAGCAGCTTAGGCCGCCGCTGTTCGGAAACTGTCAGGAGGCTGTGAACCCTTAAGGCCACGGCTCCGGCGCCCCCTCGATCGCGGCATCAACTACCGAGGAGTAATGTGAAGGCCATGGACGAGTCACCTCCGGACGGTGAACATACACCGGAACTGTTCCGCAACGTGGACGGAGAAACACTCCGGCGCCAGGTGCTGGAGATCATCAGCGATGTCCTTGCGGACTCCGATCCGCAGAAGGCCTGGGCCAGGGACCAACTCCTCCATCTGCTGGCAGCCCACATGGACGACCCCGAGCAGGCGCTGCTGCACCATCTGATCAGCACCAGGAACGTCCCCGATTCCTCACATGAGGATCCGTCCGAGGATTCTTCCGGGAACACCGCGGCCGCAACGGGAAAGAGGATGCTGCTGACGGCCTTCCAACCCATCAGGCAACTGCCGGGCGGAGAAGTGATCGGGGTTGAGGCGCTGGCACGGTTTGTCAGCCACGAAGGGACCAGCGCAGACGTCTGGTTCCGGGGAGCCGCGGCCATGGGACTGGGGCCGGACCTGGAAATCGCAGCCCTGCACCTCGCCCTCTCCGCGGCAGGAGAAATTCCGCCCCACCTTTTTGCCTCAGTCAACCTCAGCCCCGCTGCCTGCGCCGATCCCCGCGTTCAGGCACTAATGCTGGGAGGGACCGTCGACCCGGAGCGGATGGTTATCGAAATCATGGGCGACATAACAGACCGGGACCTGACGGCCCTCACCACGGTCCTGAGCCCGCTGCGCCAACACGGTGTGCGTCTTGCCGTGGACGGCTCCGGACCGGCGGCCACCTCGGCGAAGCAAATCCTCCATCTGCTACCCGACATCATCAAAGTCGACTGCGACTTCCTCGCCGGTGCCGCCGCTTCAGAACAGCGGCCTGCTGCACCGCCCTTCGTTTTCGCACTGGCCGAGCAGACGGGTGCGACGCTGTCCGCGGAAGGAATCGAAAGCCCAGAGGAACTCGCCGCTGTTGTGGAATTGGGAATCTTGAGGGGGCAGGGCTATCTGCTCGGCAGGCCTTCAGTGGATCCCCGGGACTGGGCGGCGTGGACGGGCGAAGCTGATCCGGCGGAGGACCGCGGATAAAAACAGTGCGTACTCGGTTTTCTCGGCCTAAACGAGAAGCCCCAGGGCACTATTTGTGCCCTGGGACTTCGGGCGCACCGGGACTCACCTAAACACGGCTCGTTCCGGCGCGCCCGCCCTGCAGCTGGACCGGACTTAGACGATCGCCGCGCGCAGTTCCTTGGCGGCCAGCTCGGGGTCAGCGGCGCTGTAGATGGCACCGCCGGCGACGGCCACATCGGCGCCCGCCCGCTGGACGGCTTCAATGGTGGAGAGGTTCACGCCGCCGGCGATGGAGAACGGGACGCGGGCTTCCTCGCCGGCGCTGAGCAGCACGTTCAGGTTGTAGCCGGGCTGGGCCTGCTCGTCCAGGCCAGCGTGCATCTCGACGAACTTCGCGCCCAGGGCGCGGACTTCCTTGGCGCGGGTCACCTTGTCCTTGATGCCGATCAGGTCCACCACGACGCCCTTGCTGTGGGCCTTGGCTGCCTTGACGGCACCGGCGATGGTGGAGTCGTCGGCGGCACCCAGCACGGTGATGAGGTCGGCACCGGCCTTGAAGGCGATGTCGGCTTCGAGTTCGCCGGCGTCCATCGTCTTGAGGTCCGCGAAAACGATCTTGTCCGGGTGGGCGTTCTTGATGGCGGTAATGGCGGAAAGCCCTTCGCTCTTCACCAGCGGCGTGCCGAGCTCGATGATGTCCACGTGCTCGGCGACCTTGCCGGCAAGTTCGAGGGCGGCTTCGGTGGTGAGGAGGTCGATTGCGACTTGCAGTTTCATGTGTTTCTTCCTTGCTTTGCGGGGTTTTTTGGTGGATTGGTGCGTGAGGGGCTGACGGTGTTCGGGGCCGCAGGGTTACTCGAGGTTTGCGTGGCGCAGCCAGAGGTCTTCCGCAGCAGCTGCATCCTCTTCCCAGAGGCTTTGGAACACTGCCTCGGTGGTGGTGAACAGCACCTGTTCGAACAGGCTTCCTGAGTACTGGCGCGAGGCCGCCGACCCGTGGTCCGTCTTCTGCACGCCCGGGATTACGACGACGGCGGACGCCGCCTCTGCGAGCGGGGAACCGGGGTTGGTGGTGTAGACAGCCACCCGCGCGCCTTGCGCGGCGGCGGTCTGTGCTGCCTTCACGACGCTTGACGTCGTGCCGGAACCGGAGGCGGCGAGCAGCACATCCCCGGTGCGGATGGCGGGCGCGGTGGTTTCGCCCACCACGTGCACCGTCAGCCCCAGGTGCATGAGCCTCATGGCGGCCATCTTCAAAACGAGGCCGCTGCGGCCCGCGCCGGTGACGAAGATCCGTTCCGCGTCCTTGATTTCCGAGGCCAGGGCGGCAACCTGCTCCGGGTCCACCCGGGCGGCGGTCCGCTGGATCTCATCCAGGACCAGGAGCTGGTTCCTGGTGACCGATGCTGCCAGGACTGCGGTGGACGTTCCTGCCGGGCCGGCGGGAACGGTGTCCGTGATGACACTCAAGGGTTACCTCCTTCGGGACGATGTTGCCCTTCCATCTTCGAACGCTAAACGGGTGGGCGCCACGGCATGATCGGACGGTTTGACCCACCCAAAGGGATAGGCATCCGCCCAGATTCCCCTACAATGGACGGGTGTCCGCCATCACCGAAGCCCCCATCCTTCCCGCCACGCCCGAGACTGCCGAGGGCCTGAAGCCCCTGCTGGAGGCGATCACGCGGCTGTCCGCAGCTCCGCTGTCCCAGATTGCCCAGCGCCTGCACCAGGCCACGCTCCCCTACCTGCGGAGCAGCGCCCTGGTGATCTTTACCGAAGACTGCACGGGCCGGCCGCAGAAGAAGTCCGGCGATGAGGCCGTCATCAGCCAGGTGTCCATCGCCGAACTGGACGCCATCCGGGCGGCGCTTTCAGGAAGTGAAACGTGGCGTGGCCGGACACCGATCGGCGGACGGGAGCGCCCTGTCCTGGCACTCCCCTCGCCCACAAATGCGCTTCTGGTTCTGGTCGATCCCCAGCCGCTGCAGGGCGGAGCCGCTGTGGACATTTCCGAACGTGACGTTCCGGTGCCATGGCTGGTCCGCTACCTCTGGACCCTCGCGGCCGAGCGTATCCGCGAAAAGGTGGCGGATGCACCGCCGTCGTACCTCATCGAGTCCCGGGCGGCGTCCGCCGAACGGGTCAGGGTGACGGCGGAGCTGATGGACCGGCATTCGACGACGCTGGAGACCCTGCTCGCCGCACTGCGCTCCCCCTCCCTGGCCGACGACGTGGCACGGAAGTCCGCCACGGACGTCGCCGCCAAGGCCCTGGTGGAACTGCGGACGCTGAACGACCGCACCACCGAACTCGTCGAGGAGCCTGTTGCCACGGCGTTCCAGCGCCTCCGTGAGGATCTTCGCCCGCTCATGCACTTCAGCGGCATCGACGTCCAGTTCATCGAGCCGCCGGTCAACGGCCGGGCGCTTCCCGGGGAAGTTGCGCATGCTGCCCGGGCCATCGTCCGGGGCCTCGTGCTGGCCATGGTTGAACAGCCGGACGTGCGGCGCATCCGCACCCAGTGGGACTGCGACGGCGAGAACCTCCTCATCAACGTCCGCGATGACGGCCTGGGCAGTCTGTCCGCGGAGGCCCCCAGCATCGCGCGCCTGGCGCAGCGGGTTGAGGTCCTGGACGGCCGGATGACAATCGACCTGATGCAGGGCTGGGGCGCCGACGTCGCCGTCACCCTTCCGCTGGACCCGCCCGGGCGCACGCTGCCCGACGTCGCCGCCTGGAACCTGGGCGAGCGCGAACTCGAGGTCCTGCAGCTGCTCGCCGCCGGGCAGCGCAACCGGGCGATCGCGGCCAAGCTGCACGTCAGCGAGAACACCGTGAAGTTCCACCTCCGCAACATTTACCGCAAGCTCGGCGCCACATCGCGCACCGAGGCGATCGCCCTGGCGCACAGCAACGGCCTGCGGTAGGGAACCACTCTGCGGCTTGCCCGTACGCGCGGCCGGTGGCAGGGTGGCGGCATGGCGATCGAAGTTCGTCCGGCTACGCAGTTTGAGGACGTGAAAGCGGTGGTCGGGCCCAAGCGGCCGGACGCAACGGTGTGCTGGTGCCTGAGCTACCGCATCCCGTCAAAGCAGAACGTGGAGCTAAAGGGCACTGCCCGCGGGGAGCTGGTCCAGGAACTGCTGACGCAGGATCCGCCCCCTGGGGTGCTGGCGTACGACGACGGCGAGGCAGTTGGGTGGGCAGGCGTCCATCCGCGCGCCGATACCAGCTTCGCCCGCAACCGCCGGATCCCCCACGTGGACGATCTGGACGTGTGGTCGGTGTGGTGCATCCGGGTCCGGCCGGGGTACCGGGGAAGGGGAGTCTCCCATCGGCTGCTGCAGGGCGCCGTCGACTTTGCGCGCTCCTACGGTGCGCCCGCCATTGAGGGGTATCCGGTCGAGAACGAGGGCAAGAAGGTGGACCTCACCATGGCCTACGTGGGCACCCGCAAACTCTTCGAGGAGGCCGGTTTCACCAAGGCCGCGGATACGGACTCCGTCCTCAACGGATTCCCGCGGGTGCTCATGCGCCTTGAGCTGGACTGATTGGGCATGACGCCCGACCGCGTTACCCGGCTTGACGCGATGTCGGCTCCGTCACACTTCCCGGCATAGGATCGGGACATGGCTTCGAACAATGACCTTGACCCCGATGCCGAGGGCGAGGGCGAGGGCGGTCAGCAAGGCGGCGTCCAGTCCGTCGACAGGGCGCTCGCCGTGCTGGAGATACTGGCCCGCGACGGCCATGCCGGCGTGAGCGAAATTGCCGGGGAAATGGGCATCCACAAGTCCACAGTTTCCAGGCTGCTCGGTTCGCTCGTGGTCAGGGAGATGGTCCACCAGAACAGCGAACGGGGCAAGTACCAGCTGGGCTTTGGCATCCTTCGCCTGGCCAGTTCCATTCCCGGCCGACTTAGCCTGGTCCGCGAGGCGCGCCCGGTACTCGAAAACCTGGCCGAGGAATTCAAGGAAACCGTCAACCTCGCCGTTCTCCGCTCCAATTACGCCGTCAACGTGGACCAGGCCATGGGGCCCTCAACCCTGGCCACCTTCGACTGGGTGGGAAGCCTGACCCCCTTGCACGCGACATCGAGCGGGAAAGTCCTGCTGGCAGCGCTAACTGCAGACGAACGTGAGCGCATCCTGAAAGAGACAGGACTGCCGGCCCGGACACCGCGGACCATCACCCGGCGCGACAAACTCGAAAAGCAGCTGATCGACGTCGTCCACAACGGCTACGCGGTGACCCTCGAAGAGTTCGAAATAGGGCTCAATTCCATGGCGGTGCCGGTCTACAACCACTTGGGAACGGCGATCGGGGCGGTCAGCATCTCCGGCCCGGCGTTCCGCTTCGACCCGGAAAAGACCCCCGGCCTCATAGAGGGCCTGGGCCAGGCCGGCCTGCGGATCAGCGCCAACATGGGTTACACGCGGCGCTAAGCCAGCCCCTGCACCAGGTCACTTGGGTCGGTATTCGCGCCGCAGAGGACCACGCAGACCTTCTCTCCGTCCGCCGGACGGTAGCCCCCGGGGCCGAGGAGCCCGGCCAGCGCGGTTCCCGCCCCGTGCTCCACGGCGAGACGGTGGTTGTCCCACAGCGACTGCCGGGCGCGGACAATGTCGGAATCCGGCACGAGGACTGAACGGGACAGTTCGTGCTGGGCAGCACGCAAGGCCATCTGAGACACCCGCCGGGCGCCCAAAGAGTCTGCGGCTACGGAGTCCACGGCGACGTCCACGGGGCGGCCGGCTTCCAGGGCTGCGTTAAGGGCCCGGCAGTTCTCGGGTTCCACGGCGATGGTCCGGATGCCACGGTGATGCGCGGCCGTGGCGACGCCCGCGAACAGTCCTCCGCCGCCGACCGCGACTACGACCGTGTTCACGTCTGGGATCTGGCGGTGGATTTCCTCCATGAGCGTTCCCGCACCAGCAGCGATCAGCGGATGGTCATAGGCGTGGGACGGCAGTGCCCCAGCTGTGGCGGCGAAGTCCTGGCAGGCGGCCAGCGCCTCGGCGTACTCTGCGCCGATAAGCCTGACGTCTGCGCCAAAGCCCCTGAGCCGTTCAATCTTCACCCGCGGGGCGTTGGCTGGAAGGAAGACGGTGGCAGGGATCCCCTGGTCCCTGGCAGCCCAGGCACAGGCAAGTCCCGCATTCCCGCCCGAAGCGATGGTGACTCCCGCCTCCGGCAGAGTACCGGCGGCGCGGTGTGCCTCAATGAAGTTTTGGGCGCCGCGTGCTTTGAATGTGCCGGTGTGCTGCATAAATTCGAGCGCAAAGTAGACCTCGCATTGCCCCTCGGCGCCTATGGCCTCGACGTCGTTGAGATCGGCGGGGGCCACGATGACGTGCCGGACCAGCCCGGCGATCCGCTCCGACGCTGCCTTGACGTCCGCATAGGTAAGGGCGTTCATGCTTGGATCTCCTGCTCAGGCCGGCCAAGGGTCGTGGCCCATCTTCCCACGGCACCCCTTGCCGGGCTTGTCGAAATCAGCAGGACCCACACACTTTGAGGCGCTCGGTACGCAACACGTCTCACAAAGAGCAACGGCGTAAGCATCATAGGACCACTGTCAAGAGATGGCGGGGCAGGAGAAATGTTCTTGACATTGCGTGTGAGCTGTCGCACTCTGTTGCTGAAGGCGAAGTGTGTTGATTACTGCGGAACTAGCTGGGCAGCTGCCCGTGCGAGCTGTCCATCCGCATTCACGAGGTCAGGATCGTCGACGGCGACCGTCATGACCATCGACTCCGAGGACGAGCCGAACCGAACGCCGGGCGTAACCGCCTACGGCCATGGCTGAGCCGTCCCACATATTCAGTGAAGGAAAACCCCTCATGACAATCAATAGTGATGTCACTATCGATGAAAGCAGTGAAGACGACCGGGCCTCGGGGGTGGAGCCGGCGTTGGAACGAGATCCCGCTCCTCCCCAGGAAGACCTGCAGATTCTGCAGGCCCTGCGGGAAACCGAATCAGAACATGAAGAAGCGCGGCGCAGCAGCCAACTGTTCCGGAAGGGAGGCATCGACAAGGTAGTCTTCGGCGTCGCCGGACTGCTCACCCTGGCCTTCGTTATCTGGGGATTTGCTGGCAGGGAGAACCTGGCCACCACCTCCCAGGTGGTCCTTGACTGGGTCATGAAGAACACCGGCTGGCTGTTCGTTGCCCTCTCGTCCCTGTTCGTGGTCTACGTGCTCTGGCTGGCGGTCAGCCGCTTCGGGAACATCCCACTGGGGAAAGACGCGGAGAAGCCCGAGTACTCCATGGTTTCGTGGGTCTCGATGATGTTCGCGGCCGGCATGGGAATCGGCCTGATGTTCTATGGCGTGGCCGAGCCGCTCTATCACTACATCTCCCCGCCGCCAGGCACGGTTGACGGCCAGACTCCCGCGGCGGTCCAGACGGCGATGGCAACCTCGATCTTCCACTGGACCCTGCACCCGTGGGCCATGTACGCGGTGGTGGGCGTTGCCATGGCCTACGGAACCTACCGCCTCGGCCGCAAACAGCTCATCTCCAGCGTCTTCACGTCGCTGTTCGGGATCCGCAGGGTGGAAGGTCCCATCGGCAAGGTCATCAACATGCTGGCCATCTTCGCCACACTTTTCGGAACCGCTGCGTCGCTGGGTCTGGGTGCTCTGCAGATCGGCAGCGGCATGGCGTCCAACGGCTGGATCAGCGGCCAGCTTGCCACTCCCGTGCTCGTGGTCATCGTTGCCGTGCTCACGGCCTGCTTCGTGGCTTCGGCGGTTTCCGGCATCAGCCGCGGCATCCAGTGGCTGTCCAACATCAACATGGTCCTGGCTGCAGTCCTTGCCGTGATTGTGTTCGTGGCCGGGCCGACGCTCTTCATCCTGAACCTGATCCCGGCGGCAGTCGGTGACTACGCACGGGACCTGGCCGAGATGGCCTCCCGGACTGAGGCCGTCGGCGATGACGCACTGCGCACGTGGATGTCCGGCTGGACTATTTTCTACTGGGCTTGGTGGGTCTCCTGGACGCCCTTCGTCGGCCTGTTCATCGCCCGCATCAGCCGCGGCCGCACCATCCGCCAGTTCGTCACCGGCGTTCTGCTGGTCCCCAGCATCGTCAGCGTGATCTGGTTCGGCATCTTCGGCGGGGCCGCGATCAACATCCAGGCCACCGCAGACGCCACCCCGGACACCGGCGACGGCCTGGCCAAGATCGTCGACGGAACCCCCTCGATCTCCTTCGACGGCGCTCTGTTCGACCTGCTTCACCACCTCCCCCTGCCCAACGCCATTGCCGGCGCGGTCGCCGTACTGGCGATGGTCCTGGTGGCCATCTTCTTCGTCACCGGCGCCGATGCGGCCTCCATCGTGATGGGATCGCTCAGCTCCGATGGCGCAGAAGAACCACGCCGGGGAGTCGTCATCTTCTGGGGTGCCCTCACGGGAGCCGTTGCCGCAGTGATGCTCCTCGCCGGCGGTGACAAGCCTGCCGAGGCTCTCGCCGGACTGCAGCGGATCACCATCGTGTCAGCCCTGCCCTTCGTGGTGGTGATGTTCCTGATGTGCTTCGCCCTCACGAGGGACCTGCGCCGGGACCCGCTGTCGCTGCGCGCGCGGCTGGTGACCTCCGTCGTCGAGCGATCCATTCGCAGTGGCGTGGAACAGCACGGCGGCGTCCAGTTCGATCTGGTGACCAAGCACGAATGCGATGAACGGTGCGCCAAGACTGAGCTTGAGCCGGGAGTGGACAAGCAACACTGAGTACAGGGCGGCCGGCTCCCGAAACCACCGGGAGCCGGCCGCCCTAACGCTCGTCCTTTAACAGAAACGCACTCGCTGCCCTAGGAAAGGCATCCCGTATGGCATCGACGCCCACAATCACACAGGCTGAAGCGGAAGCAGACGAAGGACGCCCCGTTGATGACTGCGACTATCACGGCTGCTTCTTCTGTTCCGGCCCCGAGACCGACTGAGTGCCGGCTCGCTGCTCGCACAGTCCGAACGCGATGTCTGCGGCCCGGGCGGTAGCCGCCCTGGACCCCTCAGAACCAGCGCTTCCCCTTCCGGCTTCCTGGCCGGCCACATAGCCCACCATGAAAGCTGTCACCGGCGCTGCAGCATGAATTACTGAATCCGCAGATTTCCTCGCAACGTCCAGCAACAGCTCTTGATCGACGTCGAGATCCGGGATCTGCAACGCCCTCGCAAGCTGCTCGCACCACTCGCCCAAGATCCGCATCTCATCGTTAACGGCCATGACTTCTCCTTGTACAGAACACTTCCGCTTTCGAGCTGGTGCACTGACCCTACAAGGCATGGCCACGTAAGTCACCGGGCTTTTATTTACGTCTCGCATACACTCCCCCGCCGGTCTTCCCAGCTTCCGCAATACGTTGACGGAGCCAAGGCCCGGCGCATAGAGTCTCTTATATATCAGTTATCTAGCTCACACATACCAAAGGCATATCAGCTTTTTGTGACGCCGCTGACGCCACACCCACAGACCTCCGGCCACCGCCAGCTCCGCTTGTACGGGCAGCGCGTAAGCGCCTGATAACGACGGGTCGATTGTGCCGGGCCGCGAAACTCGAAAGGAACACTTACTCATGGTTCATAAAGTCAAGGCTGTTGTTGTCAGGGCGAAGGACGCTCCGGTGTCGGTGGAGACGATCCTGGTGCCGGATCCGGGTCCGGGCGAGGCTCTGGTGGATGTCCTGACGTGCGGTGTGTGCCACACGGATCTGCATTACAAGCTGGGCGGGATCGGTGATGAGTTCCCGTATCTGTTGGGCCATGAGGCCACGGGTGTGGTTTCCGCGGTGGGCGAGGGTGTGACGGAGGTGGCCCCGGGTGACCGGGTGATCCTGAACTGGCGCGCGGTGTGCGGGCAGTGCCGGGCGTGCGCGAAGGGCCAGCCGCAGTACTGCTTCAACACCTCGAACGCGACGCAGAAGATGACCCTGGAGGACGGTACAGAACTGTCCCCGGCGTTGGGGATCGGGGCGTTCGCGGAGAAGACCCTGGTTGCTGCCGGGCAGTGCACCAAGGTCGATGAGGACGCGGACCCGGCCGCGGTCGGTTTGCTGGGCTGCGGTGTGATGGCCGGCATCGGTGCCGCGATCAACACCGGTGAGGTCAAGCGCGGGGAGTCGGTGGCCGTGATCGGCTGCGGCGGTGTGGGCATCGCCGCGATCGCCGGCGCGAAGCTCGCCGGGGCCACGACGATCATCGCCGTGGACATCGACGAGAACAAGATTCAGATGGCCAAGAGCCTGGGTGCGACGCACGGGGTGAACTCCCGCAGCTCTGACCCGGTCGAGGCGATCCGGGCACTCACGGGCGGGAACGGCGCGGATGTGGTGATCGAGGCCGTGGGGCGGCCCGAAACGTACAAGCAGGCGTTCTACGCCCGGGACCTGGCCGGCCGGGTGGTCCTGGTCGGTGTGCCGACCCCGGAGATGCAGTTGGAGTTGCCGCTTTTGGATGTGTTTGGGCGGGGCGGGTCGCTGAAGTCCTCCTGGTACGGGGACTGCCTGCCCTCCCGGGACTTCCCGATGCTCGTGGCCCACTACAAGGCCGGCAACCTTGACCTGGACGCGTTCGTGTCCGAACGGATCACCATCGACCAGGTCGAGGAAGCCTTCGAGAAGATGCACGAAGGCAAAGTCCTGCGCTCAGTGGTCGAAATCAGCTCAGTTGGCGAAATTCAGTCCGCAGGCGCCTCCACGGCGGCTGCTGCCGAGCCTGCGGTGGCCTCCGCATGAGTGTGGCCATCGAAAACCTCGTCACCTCGGGCACGTTCTCGCTCGATGGCGGGACGTGGGATGTGGACAACAACGTCTGGATCGTGGGCAACGAGACCGAGTGCGTGATCATTGATTCCCCGCACGACGCCGCCGCGATCATCAACCAGGTCCGCGGCCGGACGGTGAAAGCGATCCTGCTCACGCACGCGCACAACGACCACATCGGCGCCGCCCGCGAGGTCGCGGACGCCGTCGGCGCCCCGATCTGGATGAACCCGGAGGACCAGGTCCTCTGGGAACAGGTCTACCCCGGCACCACCCCGGATGCGGCAATCGCGGACGGGGATGAGTTCCAGGTCGGCGGGGCAACGCTGAAGGCGATCCACACCCCGGGCCACTCACCCGGGTCCACCTGCTTCCACCTCGAAACCGAGAACACCGTGTTCACCGGGGACACCCTGTTCAACGGCGGGCCCGGCGCCACGGGGCGCTCCTACAGCGACTACCCCACCATCCTGACCTCCATCCGCGAACGGCTCCTCACCCTCCCCGCGGAAACCACCGTCAGGACCGGACACGGCGAGAACACCACCATCGCCGCCGAACGCGAAACCCTCGCCAAGGTCGCGCGGTAAGAAACCAGCTACACCCGAACGGCCCCCGTCCTCTGGATGGGGGCCGTTCGTGCACCACTAAACAGACCAGAAAGAACGGCTCATGTCTGCAATCAAGCGTGTGGCTTTCCTGTCGCTGCACACCTCCCCCATGGAACAGCCGGGTTCCGGGGACGCCGGTGGCATGAACGTCTACATCCGCGGCCTCGCCGCAGCCCTCGCGGAGTCCGGCGTGGAAGTTGATATTTTCACGCGGGCCACTTCTGCCGGCCAGCCCGCCGTCGAACGTCCCGATCCTGGCGTTTGTGTCTACAACGTCACCGCCGGGCCGCCGCACAGACTGCCCAAGGAGGAACTGCCGGACCTGCTGCACAGCATGGTCACGGAGATCCAGCGGATCCGCACCCGGCAGGCGCACCTCCGGTACGACGTCATCCACTCCCACTACTGGCTGTCAGGCATGGCCGGGCTGGAGCTCTCCAGGCTGTGGGACGTGCCACTGGTCCACACAATGCACACCATGGCCAAGGTCAAGAACCTGGTGCAGCAATCCGGCGAGGAGCCCGAGCCGCGGCGCCGCCTGGAAGGCGAACAACGGATTGTTGACGGCGCCACCCGCCTGATTGCCAACACCGGTGTCGAGGCGGCCGAGCTCGTTTCGCATTACGACGCTGCCTTCGACCAGATCGATGTCGCTCCCCCGGGCGTTGACCTTTCGGTCTTCACGCCGGCGTTCCGTAGCTGGTCCCGCGCCAGGCATGGCATCACACCCGGCACGTTCCATCTCCTGTTCGCCGGGCGCATCCAGCGGCTCAAGGGACCGCATATCCTGGTCAGGGCCGCGGCCCTGCTCCGCCGGCGCCGCCCCGACATCGACCTCAAACTGACCATTCTCGGCGCGCTGAGCGGCGCCCGGGACTTCGATCTGGACGCGATTGTCAGCGCCGAAGGAATGGGCGACGCCGTCACTCACCATCCGCCGGTCGGCGCACCGCAGCTGGCTTCCTGGTACCGATCGGCCGACGTCGTCGTCATGCCCTCCTACAGCGAATCGTTCGGGCTTGTGGCCCTGGAGGCGCAAGCCTGCGGCACCCCTGTTGTTGCCACACGGGTGGGCGGCCTATCCAGCGCCGTCAATGACGGCCGCACCGGGCTTTTGGTGGACGGGCACGGCGCCGCCGACTGGGCCGACGCCCTGGAATCCCTCCACGACCACCCCGCCAGCCGCCGCAACATGGGCACCGCCGCCGCTATCCACACGGCAAACTCCGGCTGGCAACGCACCGCCGCCATCACCCTCGACAGCTACCACGCCGCCGCGGTACAGCGACTCAGCCGTCTCGCAGTCCTGGCCGGGTAGCCTCCGCATCCTTTAAGCAGCGATGCTCCCCACCCGAAAGTGAGGGAGCATCGCGTGAAAACCTGCAGGAAGTGAGGACGCGTCCGGTCGAAACCTGCAGGACGTGAGGACGCGTCCGGGGGTAGTTAGCGGTCGAGGTCACCCCGGATGAACGCCTCGACCTTTTCGCGGCCGAGGTCGTCGTTGAACTGCTCCGGCGGGGACTTCATGAAGTAGCTCGACGCG
The DNA here is from genome assembly GCF_044054585.1 of Arthrobacter sp. UC242_113. NCBI lineage: Bacteria > Bacillati > Actinomycetota > Actinomycetes > Micrococcales > Micrococcaceae > Arthrobacter > Arthrobacter sp. UC242_113. The sequence goes on from NZ_CP171968.1 coordinate 3,297,254, forward strand.
GAGATCAGCGGGCCGCCGATGCCGCGGTCGAGGCCGATCTTCGCCGCACGGATCGCGTCGATGATCACACCGGCCGAGTTCGGTGAGTCCCAGACCTCCAGCTTGTACTCCAAAGACACCGGCGCGTCGCCGAAGTTCCGGCCCTCCAGCCGCACGAACGCCCACTTGCGGTCATCGAGCCACTGCACGTAGTCGGACGGGCCGATGTGGACATCCTTCGCGGCCAGCTCGGCCTCGACGTTGGAGGTCACGGCCTGGGTCTTGGAGATCTTCTTGGACTCCAGCCGGTCGCGCTCGAGCATGTTCTTGAAGTCCATGTTGCCGCCCACGTTCAGCTGGTACGTGCGGTCCAGCGTCACACCGCGGTCCTCGAACAGCTTCGCCATGACACGGTGCGTGATGGTGGCACCGATCTGGCTCTTGATGTCATCGCCCACGATCGGCACACCCGCGGCGGTGAACTTGTCAGCCCATTCCTTGGTGCCGGCGATGAACACCGGCAGCGCGTTCACGAACGCCACACCGGCGTCGATCGCGGCCTGCGCGTAGAACTCCGCAGCTTCCTGGGAGCCGACCGGCAGGTAGCAGACCATGACATCGGCTTTGGCGTCCTTCAGGGCCTGGACGACGTCGACCGGCTCCTCGGTGGACTGCTCGATGGTCTCCAGGTAGTACCGGCCCAGACCGTCCAGGGTGGGCCCGCGCTGGACCGTCACACCGCTCGGCGGGACCTCGGCGAGCTTGATGGTGTTGTTCTCGGAGGCCAGGATCGCGTCGGCCAGGTCATGACCGACCTTCTTGCCGTCAACATCGAACGCGGCCACGAACTGCACATCGTTGACGTGGTACTTGCCGAACTCCACGTGCATCAGACCCGGAATCGTGGCCTGGGGGTCGGCATCCCGGTAGTAATGGACACCCTGGACCAGCGAAGCGGCACAGTTACCCACGCCGACGATAGCAACACGAATCGGATTTGAAGACACGGAACTCCTTTGGGGGAAAAACTGTTGCCGGGAGCAGCCGGGATGACCGGGATGGCCGGCAGGGATATAAGCTGTCTCGGACATTCAAAGCGCCGCCCCCGCGGTGCCGATCTCATCCGAATATGCTGCCCTCCATCATCCCCCGAAGGCGGGCCCCGCCCGCTATTCCATGATCGGACAGTTACACCTACCCGAACGGGCAGGTGTGCCTCAGCAGGGACGCCACGGAAGCGGAACGGCCCAAGTCATGTTCTTGACATTAGGTTGTGAGCTAACGCACTCTGTTGCATAAGCCGAAGCCTGTTGATTACTGCGGAACACCAGAGGGACCCACACGCTTGGGTACCCCCCGCCAAAAATTCAGTAAGGAACCTGTATGAGGATCAAAGGTGATGTCACTACCGATCACAACAGCAAAGATAGACAGTACTCCCGCCGGCTCACGATCTCAGACATTAACGTCGTGGACCAGCGGATGCTGAAGAAGGCTCTCGGCGGCACAGTCGTGGGCAACACCATGGAGTGGTACGACGTCGGCGTGTTCGGCTACCTGATCACCACCATGGGGCCGGTGTTCCTGCCGGAAGCGGACAGGACCGTGCAGACGCTGTTCCTCCTGGGCACGTTCGCTGCCACCTTCATTGCCCGCCCGATCGGCGGCGTCGTATTCGGGTGGCTTGGCGACAAAGTGGGGCGGCAGAAGGTGCTCGCCGCCACCCTCATGCTGATGGCGGCCAGCACGTTCGCTGTCGGCCTCCTGCCCGGCTACGCACAGATAGGCATCTGGGCCGCAGCGCTGCTGGTGCTTCTGAAGCTCGTGCAGGGCTTCTCCACGGGCGGCGAGTACGCCGGCGCCACCACGTTCGTGTGTGAGTATGCCCCCGACAAGCGGCGCGGCTTCTTCGCCAGTTTCCTGGACATGGGCTCCTACATCGGGTTTGCCCTGGGTGCTGCCACCGTCTCCGTCCTGCAGGTCACCCTCGGGGAAACCGCGATGGAGGAATGGGGCTGGAGGCTGCCGTTCCTGGTGGCCGGGCCGCTGGGCCTGATCGCCATCTACTTCCGGAACAAGATCGAGGAGTCCCCCCAGTTCCAGGCAGCCCTGGATGCGCAGGAGTCAGCCGCCGTCAAAGCCGCCGCTGGCGACTCGGCTGTCGCCAAGGGCCCGCTCGGCCTCATAACAACGTACTGGCGTCCGATCGTACTCGCCATGATCCTCGCCGGCGCTGCCAACACCGTCGGTTATGCCCTGACGTCGTATATGCCGACGTATCTGACCGAATCCAAGGGCTATGACCCCGTCCACGGCACACTGCTGACCATTCCGGTGCTGGTGGTGATGGCCCTGTGCATCCCGCTCACCGGCAAGCTTTCGGATCGCATCGGGAGGCGTCCCGTGCTGTGGATCGGCGCCGGAAGCACCGTCGTGTTTGCCGTCCCTGCATTCACCCTGATCGGCATTGGCGAGGTCTGGTCCACGCTGGCGGGCCTGTCCCTGGTTGCCTTCCCCGTGACGTTTTATGTGGCTAACCTCGCCTCGGCGCTGCCTGCACTGTTCCCCACATCAAGCCGCTATAGCGGCATGGGCATCGCCTACAACTTCTCGGTGGCGATCTTCGGCGGGACAACGCCGTTCGTGATCCAAGGCCTGATCGCGGCCACGGGCGACGACATGGCCCCCGCCTACTACCTGATGGGCACCTCGGTCATCGGCGCAATCGCCATCTACTTCCTTCGTGAATCCGCCGGCCGCCCACTGCCGGGTTCCATGCCCAGCGTGGACACGGAAGCCGAGGCGGAGGAACTCATCGCCGCCCAGGACGCCAGTCCAGCGTTGCGCTGACCGCGCTTTTCAGACAACAACGTGCCCCCGTCGTATGAACGACGGAGGCACGTCCCTTTAAGGCAGACTCCTATCTAGACCAGCGCCAACAGCGGCGCATCCTCCCAGTCCCGCACCAAATCAAGCGCTCCCAGCACGAGGCCGAACACCTCGTCGGGGTCGAGGCGGCGGAGTTCTTCTGCGAGGCAGTCGCGGAGGCTGCGTCGTGGGAGGGAGATGCGTTGTGCTGGTTGGCCGGGTTGGGTGAGTTCGGCGATGGAGAGGCCGGAGCGGAAGAGCTGGACGTCGCCGCTGGGGCGGGTGAGCCGGACCCGGCGGATGCCGGTGCCGGCGGGGTCCGCGACGATGGTGACGGGGGCGTCCAGGGACAGGGTCAGCCAGGCCGCGAGCAGGATGGTGCTGGGTGAATCCGAGGCGCCTTCGACCGCGACGGCGGTCACCGGTGAGGTGTCGGCCTGGTCCAGGACGGCGGCGAGCTGGATGCGCCAGTTCGTCAGCCGGGTCCAGGCGAGGTCGGTGTCGCCGGCCTTGTAGGTGTTCCGGATGTTCTCCAAAGCGACCTGGGGTTCGGCCTCGTTCGCCGAGTCGGTGATCCGGCGGTGCGCGATCCGCCCGATCGAGGTCTCACTGGCGTTCTTGGGTGCCCCGTGCGGCCACCAGGCCACGATCGGGGCGTCGGGCAGCAGCAGCGCGGCCACGAGGGACTCGGATTCCTCGGCGAGTTCCCCGAAGCCGCGCAGCACGATGACTTCCGAGGCGCCGGCGTCCCCGCCGACCCGGATCTGCGCGTCGAGCCGGTTCGGCGCGGACGAGCCGGCGTCGGCGAGCACGATGATCCGGCAGGGGTGTTCCCGGCTGGCCTCGTTCGCGGCCTCGATCGCTTCTTCCTCGAGCCCGGACTTGGTGACCACCACGAGGGTCAGGACCCGGCCGAGCGCGATCACCCCGCCCTGCTCGCGCAGCGACTGGATCTTCTTGGAAACCTTCGAGGTGGTGGTGTTGGGCAGGTCTACGATCATGGCCTTCTCCAGGTGCGTCCGTCGCGGGCTAGCAGCTCATCGGCCGAGGCCGGGCCCCAGGACCCAGGCGCATAGGGCTCGGGCTGTTCACCCAAACCGGCCCAGTACTCTTCGAAGGGGTCCAGGATCTTCCAGGACAGCTCCACTTCCTCGTGCCGCGGGAACAACGGCGGCTCACCCAGCAGCACATCCAGGATCAGCCGCTCGTACGCTTCCGGGCTGGACTCGGTGAACGAGTGCCCGTACCCGAAGTCCATGGTCACATCCCGGACCTCCATCTGCGTGCCGGGGACCTTGGACCCGAACCGGATCGTGGCACCCTCATCGGGCTGGACCCGGATCACCACCGCGTTCTGCCCGAAATCATCGTCCCCGTGGCCGGCGCCCCCGTGAGTGCCAAAGAGCAGGTTCGGTGCGCGCTTGAACACCACCGCGATCTCAGTGACCCGCCTGCCCAGGCGTTTGCCGGCACGCAGGTAGAACGGCACCCCGGCCCACCTGCGGGTGTTGATGTCCACCCGGATCGCGGCATAGGTTTCAGTTTTGGAGTCGGCCGGGATGCCCTCCTCCTCCAGATACCCCTGGACCTGCTCCCCGCCCTGCCAGCCGCCGGCGAACTGCCCGCGGGCCGAATGCGTGGACAGGTCCTCCGGCAACCGCACCGCGGCCAGGACCTTCTCCTTCTCCGCCCGCAGGTCGTCCGCGTTGAAGGAAATCGGCTCCTCCATCGCCGTCAACGCCAGCAGCTGCAGCAGGTGGTTCTGAATCACATCGCGGGCCGCGCCCACACCGTCGTAATACCCGGCCCGGCCGCCGGTGCCGATGTCCTCGGCCATGGTGATCTGCACATGGTCCACGTAATTCGCGTTCCACAACGGCTCAAACAACTGGTTCGCGAAGCGCAGCGCCAGGATGTTCTGCACCGTCTCCTTGCCCAGGTAATGATCAATCCGGAACACCGCATCGGCCGGGAACACCGACTCCACAATGTCGTTCAGCTGCCGGGCCGAGTCCAGGTCATGCCCGAACGGCTTCTCGATCACCACCCGCCGCCACTTCTCACCCCCGGCCTGCGCCAAACCATGCTTGGACAGCTGCCGGCAGACCTGCTCAAAGGCCTTCGGCGGGATCGAAAGGTAGAACGCATGGTTCCCGCGGGTCCCGCGGTTCCCGTCAAGCTCCTCGATCGTCTCCCCGAGCCGCTCAAACGCCGCATCGTCGTCGAACGCGCCCCGCACGAACCGGATGCCCTCCGAGAGCTGGTTCCACACCGCCTCATCAAACGACGTCCGGGCATACGCCTTCACCGCGTCCTTCACCTCCGCGGCGAAATCCTCGTTGTCCCAGTCCCGCCGGCCGAAACCCACCAAAGCGAAACTCGGCGGCAACAAACCACGGTTGGCAAGGTCATACACCGCAGGCATGAGCTTCTTACGGGCCAAATCCCCGGTAACTCCAAAGAGCACCAACGAGGACGGCCCGGCAATCCGGTTCAACCGCCGGTCCCGCGGATCCCGCAAAGGATTCCCGGACCGGACCGCTGACCTTCTGCCGTTCAAAGTATCTGGCATGGTTAAATCAGGGCCTTAACTCTCAGTGGCGGACCTTCGCGCAGTTGCGATGCGGCAGGGTGCATTGGCCACAGGGTATTTGCTCTAAGGCTGTCACCTGCCCGGATAGCGTTGAACCACCAAACCGGGCGGCGCCACCCACCCTTTAGGATGGGCGCGCTTCACGACGGCGAGGCGACCTCCCGCCGTCGTCGTTGCCGGGCAACAACAAGCTCTAGGCTGCGAAAAGTGCCGTCCGCACGGCCTTCTCAAAGCCGTCGACGTGGACGCGGGCCAGTTCAGCGGCCTGGGCCTCGTCCCCTTTGATCACCGCTTCAAGCAGGTCGACGTGCTCGTGCACATGCCGGGAAAGGTTGGGCAGGCGGTCCAGCACCATGCACCAAATACGCGTCGCGAGATTGTCATAGCGGATCAGGACGTCTTCCAGGTGCGGGTTCGCTGCGGCGGCATAGATTCCCTGGTGCACCCTGGCGTCCAGCCGCAACGTCTCCACCACAGATGCGCTGTCCACATCGAAGGACTCGACCTCCTCCACGATGAGTCGGAGACGCTCACGCGCTGCCGCGGTGGACACCCGGGCGGCACGGGCAGCAGCCAGCGGCTCCAGCTGGGCCCTGATTTCCGAGATGAATGCGAGGTCCGTGACCTCCACCCGTGTTGCGAAGGTACCGCGCCGTGGATAAGTCACAACGAGCCGGTCCACTTCAAGCCGCTTCAGCGCTTCCCGGACCGGAGTGCGCCCGATGCCGAGGTCCTTGGCAATCCCCTCGTCGTACAGCGGATCGCCAGGCCGGATCTCCAGGGTCAGCAGGCTGTCACGGATACGTTCATACGCCACATCGGCCAGGGACCTCGAACCTCCGGCCTCCGACACCGCCAAAGCTTCAAACGCCACCGCTCCGCCTCTCCTATGGGCCAACATCTATTGACCTCACCCGCACACCAGTATACGCTGACAACCAGCCCTGATATATCAATAAGGTGATCAGCCATATATCTAAAGGATGCGACATGACCCTTGTGGATACAGCCACAAAAACCAGGCCGGCTGCAGAGACAGAAGCCTCCACAGAAACCAAGACCGGCAAGTTCGTGCTCACACTGTCGTGTGTCGAACGTGCCGGGATCGTCCAGGCGGTAACCACCTTCCTGTTCGAGCGCGGATTCAACATCGAAGAGCACCAGCAGTTCGACGACGGCCTCCGCCAGACCCTGCACTTGCGCACCGCATTCTCGGGTGCGACGGAACACGATCTTCAGACGCTCGAAGAGGAGTTCCGCCCCATCGCGGAACGCTTTGACATGAAGTTCAACGTCCACGATGAGACCAAGCACCGCGTCCTGGTCATGGTGTCGAAGTTCGGGCACTGCCTGAACGACCTGATTTTCCGCTGGCGTGGCGGCAGCCTCGGCGGCGACCTGGCCCTGGTGGTTTCCAACCACGAAACTCACCGGGCAATGGCCGAGGCTGCCGGCCTTCCGTTCGTCCACATCCCGGTGACCCCGGAAACCAAGGAGGATGCCGAGCGGCGCCTGCTGGAGCTCGTGGACGAGTACGACATCGACCTCGTGGTCCTGGCGCGGTACATGCAGGTGCTGTCCGATGACCTGTGCCGGTCCCTCGAGGGCAGGGCCATCAACATCCACCACTCGTTCCTGCCCGGGTTCAAGGGCGCGCGCCCCTACCACCAGGCCTACGACCGCGGTGTGAAGCTGGTGGGTGCAACGGCCCACTACGTCACCGCCGACCTTGACGAGGGCCCGATCATCGAGCAGGAAGTCATCCGGGTGGACCACAGCTTCGGGCCCACCACGCTCTCCACCATCGGTCAGGACGCGGAAGCCCTGGCACTGTCCCGAGCCGTCCGCTGGCACTGCGAGCACCGCGTGCTGATCGACCAGGCCAGCACCATCGTCTTCCGCTAAAGCAGCAGCCACGTACAGGCCGCGGAAGCCCACTACTTAAATCAGCAGGAGAATCCACATGGCATCAACGCCACGTATTGTCATCATCGGAGCCGGCATCGTCGGCACGAACCTGGCCGACGAACTGGTCGCCCGGGGATGGAACAACATCACGGTCCTGGACCAGGGGCCGCTGAACATGCCGGGAGGCTCCACCTCCCACGCTCCGGGCCTGGTCTTCCAGACCAACCCCTCCAAGACCATGGCGTCGTTCGCCAAGTACACCGTGGAAAAGCTGCTGTCCCTGACCGAGGACGGCGTCAGCTGCTTCAACCAGGTGGGCGGCCTGGAAGTCGCCACCACCGAAACCCGGCTCGCTGACCTCAAGCGGAAGCTCGGCTACGCAGCCTCCTGGGGCATCGAAGGACGGATCCTCTCCTCCACCGAGTGCAAGGAGCTCTACCCGCTCCTCAACGAAGAGAACATCCTGGGCGGCCTCCACGTCCCAAGCGATGGCCTGGCAAGCGCCGCGCGTGCCGTTCAGCTGCTGATCAAGCGCACCGAAGCCGCTGGCGTGACCTACCGCGGCTCTACCACCGTCACGGGAATCCAGCAGTCCGGACGGCGCGTCACCGGGGTCGAAACCTCAGAGGGCGTCATCCCGGCCGACATCGTGATCTCCTGCGCCGGCTTCTGGGGCGCCAAAATCGGAGCCATGATCGGCATGGCGGTTCCCCTGCTTCCGCTGGCCCACCAGTACGTGAAGACGACGGCGGTCCCCGCGCTGAGCGGCCGCAATGAACTTCCGAACGGAGCCACCCTGCCGATCCTGCGCCACCAGGACCAGGACCTCTACTACCGCGAACACGGCGACCGCTACGGCATCGGCTCCTACGCCCACCGCCCCATGCCCGTCGACGTTGACACCTTGGGAACCTACGCCCCCGAGACCGTCAACGACCACAACATGCCTTCCCGCCTGGACTTCACCCTCGAAGACTTCCTGCCCGCGTGGGAAGCCTCCAAGCAGATCCTCCCCGGACTGGCAGAAAGCGAAATCGAGGACGGCTTCAACGGCATCTTCTCCTTCACCCCCGACGGCGGCCCGCTCCTTGGCGAGTCCAAGGAACTGGACGGATTCTATGTCGCAGAGGCCGTCTGGGTGACGCACTCGGCAGGTGTTGCCAAGGCGATGGCCGAACTGCTGACCACAGGCAAGTCCGAAACCGACCTGGGCGAGTGTGACATCACCCGCTTCGAGGACGTGCAGCTCACCCCCGAGTACGTCAGCGAGACCTCGCAGCAGAACTTCGTGGAGATCTACGACGTCCTGCACCCGCTCCAGCCCAAGCTCTCCCCGCGCAACCTGCGCGTCAGCCCGTTCCACGCCCGGCACAAGGAACTCGGAGCCTTCTTCCTCGAGTCCGGCGGGTGGGAGCGGCCGTACTGGTTCGAATCAAACGCTGCCCTCCTCAAGGAAATGCCGGCCGAATGGCTGCCGCCCGCCCGGGACGCCTGGTCCAACATGTTCAGTTCCCCCATCGCCGCCGCCGAAGCGTGGAAGACGCGCACCGCCGTCGCCATGTATGACATGACGCCGCTGAAGCGGCTGGAAGTGTCCGGTCCCGGAGCCCTGAAACTGCTCCAGGAGCTGACGACGGCGGACCTGGACAAGAAGCCCGGGGCGGTCACCTACACGCTCCTGCTGGACCACGCCGGCGGCGTGCGGAGCGACATCACCGTCGCCCGCCTGAGCGAGGACACCTTCCAGCTCGGAGCCAACGGCAACATCGACACCGCCTACTTCACGCGGGCTGCCAGGCACCAGACGCAAAGCGGGTCCGCTACTGACTGGGTCCAGGTCCGCGACACCACCGGCGGCACCTGCTGCATCGGCCTCTGGGGTCCCCTGGCCCGCGATCTGGTCAGCAAGGTCAGCGACGATGATTTCACCAACGACGGCCTGAAGTACTTCCGGGCAAAGAGCGTAGTCATCGGCGGCGTTCCGGTCACGGCCATGCGCCTGTCCTATGTGGGCGAACTCGGCTGGGAGCTCTACACCAGCGCGGACAACGGGCAGCGGCTCTGGGACGCGCTCTGGCAGGCAGGACAGCCCTTCGGCGTCATCGCCGCCGGACGGGCGGCGTTCAGCTCCCTGCGCCTCGAAAAGGGCTACCGTTCCTGGGGATCGGACATGACCACGGAGCACGATCCCTTCGAAGCAGGCCTCGGATTCGCCGTCAAGATGGCCAAGGAGAGCTTCATCGGCAAGGCCGCCTTGGAGGGCCGGACCGAAGAGGGCTCCGCCCGCCGGCTCCGCTGCCTGACCGTCGACGACGGCCGGTCCATCGTCCTGGGCAAGGAACCCGTGTTCTACAAGGAGCAGGCAGTCGGGTACGTAACCAGCGCCGCGTACGCGTACACGGCGGCCAAGCCGATTGCCTACGCCTACCTTCCGGCCGCCGTATCGGTGGGCGATTCTGTCGAGATTGAATACTTCGGACGGCGGATCACGGCCTCTGTTTCGGAAGAGCCGCTGTACGACCCGAAAATGACCAGGCTCCGCGGCTGAGCAGCCCGCAGGGCCCTTGGGGGGCACGCAGCCCGGCTCATCCTCGCAACGGGAGCCGGGCTGCGTGCACCCCCCTTCCGCTCCAGCCTCTACCAGGCTCCAGCTTCTACCAGCCCAGGAATGAACAAATGATCGGTTCAGAAACAATTAACGACTACCTCGGCAGGCTTGCCGCCCGGCAGCCCACCCCCGGTGGCGGCGCGGCCGCCGCGCTCCACGCGGCGCAGGGGGCGGCCCTGGTGGCGATGGTGGCACGGTTTAGCACCGGCGCTAAATATGAGCAGCACGCAGGGACAACGGCCAGAATCATTGCCGCCGCCGACGAGCTCATCGGCGAGACGCTGGGGCTGGCCGATGCCGATGAAACTGCCTTCAAAGCCGTGATCGCCGCCTACAAGCTGCCCGCCGCCAGCGACCCTGAGCGTGCGGCGCGCGCAGCCGCCATCGACGACGCACTTAGCCAGGCCGCCCAGCCGCCGGCCCGGCTGATCACGCTGTCAGGTGCCGTCGTGGAGCTTGCGGCCGAACTCTTGGATATCGCAAACCCGAATGTCATCAGCGACATTGCCGCAGCAGCCGACGCAGCCAGGGCAGCGGCCACCACTGCCCGCGTCAACATCGACATCAACGTCGTAGCCATCAAGGACGCCCAGGCCCGCGCCGCAGTGGCGGAACAAACCGACGGCCTTGAAGAAAAAGTCGTTCTGGCGGCTGACTCGCTCTCCCGCCAGGTACGGGAAAGGATCCTCCGATGACGGCATCTGTGCTTTCCGGCAAGCCCCTCGCCAAACTGATTCAGGAGCAGGCCACTGCCCAGGCTGCGGCACTGGCCGAAGAAGGCTCACGCCCCACCCTCGCCGTCGTGGTTGCGACCGAGGACAGCTCCACGCACTGGTACGTTCGCTCCATAGAGCGCGCCGCCGAAAACGCCGGCATCGGCTGCAGGATCATCGACGTCGGCCACGACGCGACCGAACAGGTGCTCATCGCCGTGCTGAAGGACCTCAGCGCAGAGCCCTCAGTCAATGGCATCATCCTGCAGACTCCCCTGCCCCCCGGTGTCAAAACCCAGGAACTGGTCAAGCACATCGCCCCGGAAAAGGACATTGACGGCGCCAACCCGGTGAGCCTCGGACTTCTCGCCGTAGGGGAACGCGCGTTCGCGCCGGCCACGGCGCGCGCCGTTGTTGAAATGCTGGACCACTTCGAAATCCCGGTGGCCGGCCGCAACGTGGTGGTGGTGGGCCGTTCCACCGTGGTCGGCAAGCCGCTGTCCCTGCTGCTGCTGCAGAAGGACGCCACCACCACCGTCTGCCACTCAAAGTCCGGGCCCCTCGGCAAATACACCAAGGCTGCCGACGTCGTGGTTGTTGCCGCCGGCCGAACCGGGCTGCTCACCGGGACCGATGTTTCGGAGCATTCAGTGGTCATCGATGTGGGAACCAACGTGCTTTCCGACGGCTCACTCGCCGGCGACGTCGACGAATCCAGCGTCCGGCCGGTCGCTGCCGCGCTCACGCCCGTCCCCGGCGGTGTCGGCTCAGTCACCACGGCATTGCTGCTGCTCCACACCTCCGAGGCGGCGCGCGAACAGTTCCGTGCAGCCCGGAAGCCGGTCCTTACGCAATGACCGAGGCAGTCATGGCGCGCAGCGCCGCGCCTCAGCCCACCAGCACCAAGGTCGTGGCGGACTGGAACGCGCTCATGCCAGGCGATTTCGTCACCGTGCTGGAGCAGTACACGGTTTCCCACAGCGGCTGGATCGACGACCTGACCGATGATGGCCGCACCGTCTGGCTGGTTCTGGCCTTCGGGGGCGGCCGTCGCATGTTCTTCCGCGAGGACGGCGACATCATCACGGTCGAAGTTCCCTAGTCAACACACGCCCGCATTGCCCGGCAAAGATTTAAGGAAGAGCCCATGGCGTCCAAAGCCCCACGCGAGAACATCGACGAGTCAAGGCTGACCGTCAGCAAACCCAAAACCAAGGCCGTGGGCATCCCCGCGGTGGCCAACGCCCTGAAAATCTCGCTGGAGCAGATGGGTCCCCTTCGCAGCGTCCAGACGCTGATGGCCGTCAACCAGGTCGACGGGTTTGACTGCATGGGCTGCGCCTGGCCGGAGCATGATAAGCGCAATGCCGCGGAATTCTGCGAAAACGGCGCGAAGGCGGTGGCGGAGGAAGCTACCCGCCGTCGTGTCAGCCCGGAGTTTTTCGCCGCGCATTCCGTCGCCGAGCTGAAGACACGCGATGACTACTGGCTCGGGCAGCAGGGAAGGCTGACCCACCCGATGGTCCTGGATGAGGGCGCAACCCACTACAGGCCCATCGGCTGGGACGACGCCCTGGAACTCATCGCCCAGGAACTCAGGGACATGGACCACCCCGACGAGAGCGTTTTCTACACGTCCGGACGGACCTCCAACGAGGCGGCGTTCGTGTACCAGCTGCTGGTCCGCGGCGTGGGTACGAACAACCTCCCGGACTGTTCAAACATGTGCCACGAGTCCTCCGGGTCTGCCCTGGTGGAAACCATAGGCATCGGCAAGGGCTCTGTCAGCCTGAAGGATCTGGAGACGGCGTCCCTCATCTTCGTGGCGGGCCAGAACCCGGGCACGAACCACCCGCGCATGCTCAGCGCCCTGGAAAAGGCGAAGAAAAACGGCGCCGCCATCGTCTCAGTCAACCCGCTCCCGGAAGCTGGCCTCCTGCACTTCGAGAACCCGCAGACCATCGCGGGAACGCTGGTGGGCACGCAACTGACTGATGACTTCCTGCAGATCAGGGCCGGCGGCGACCAGGCACTGTTCCAGGGCCTCGGGAAATACCTGCTGGACGCAGAACGTGCAGGCAGGAACACTCCGGGCCTGTCCACGGTTTTTGACCACGACTTCATCAGCAACCATACGGTGGGCCTCGAGTCCTACCTTTCGCAGCTGGAACAGGTGCAGTGGGACGACATCGTCGAAGCAACCGGGCTGACCATGGAACAGATCAATGCCACCGGTGAACGGCTTTTGGCGTCAGGCTCCACCATCGTCTGCTGGGCTATGGGCCTGACACAGCACAAGCACTCGGTGCCCACCCTGCGCGACGTGGTCAACGTGCTGCTGCTGCAGGGCAACATCGGCAAACCCGGGGCAGGCGTCTGCCCGGTTCGCGGACACTCCAATGTCCAGGGCGACCGGACCATGGGCATCTTCGAACGGATGCCCGAGAGCTTCCACGACCGTCTGGACCAGGAATTCCAGTTCCGCTCGCCCCGGGCGCACGGCTACGACACCGTCGCCGCAATCCGGGCAATGCGTGACGGCAAGGTCAGGCTGTTCGTGGGCATGGGCGGGAACTTCGTGCGGGCGGCTCCGGACTCGGATGCCACCGAGAAGGCCCTGGCCAAGACCCGGCTGACCGTGCAGATCTCCACGAAACTGAACCATTCGCACCTGTCGACTGGGAAGCGCGCCCTGATCCTCCCAACGCTGGGCCGCACCGAACGGGACACCCAGCGCTCCGGCGACCAAAGGGTCACTGTGGAGGATTCGATGAGCGCCGTTCATGCATCCCGCGGCCGGCTCAAGCCCGCCAGCGAGCACCTGATGTCCGAGGTGGCCATAGTCTGCAACCTCGCGCACAGAGTGTTCACGGACGCCGACGGCCGGCCCCTTCCCAACGCGCCGGTGGCCGACTGGCTCTCGCTCCGGGACGACTACTCGCTGATCAGGAAGCACATCGAGGCTGCCATCGACGGCTTCGAGAATTTCGAGGAGAGAATCCAGCACCCCGGCGGCTTCGTCCTGCCCCACCCGCCGCGGGACAACAGGGAATTCAAGACCCTGTCGGGCAAGGCGCACTTCACGTCCAACGCCCTGGAGTACCTTCAGGTTTCCCCCGGGCGGCTGATCCTGCAGACCCTGCGTTCCCACGACCAGTACAACACCACGATCTATGGAAAGGACGACCGGTACCGCGGAATCCATGGCGGCCGGCGCGTGGTGCTGGTCAGCGAGGCGGACATCGCCGAGCTGGGCTACGCCGATGGAGACATGGTGGACCTGGTCTCAGAGTTCCGGGGCACAGAGCGCCGCGCGGAGAATTTCCGGATCGTCAGCTACTCGACGCCGAAGGGCTGCGCAGCCGCCTACTACCCGGAAACCAACGTGCTCGTGCCGCTGGACTCCGTCGCCGACACGAGCGGCACCCCCACATCAAAGTCCGTCATCGTCCGGCTGGAACCGGCCGGAGTGAAGGCAGGGGAAAATCAGATGCTTGCAGCTCTTCCGCACTGATATATCTTTACGATATATTTGGAATATCAGGGCGGCCGCCGACGGTGCGGCGCCCACGCCCGTACCGCCACGGGCATAGAGCAGTTTCGTTTCCCGTAAACGGTGTTTCGGAGGCCTGAAATACCTGGGGAGGTAAGCGCCGGAGCACCGCTTTCGGGAAACGAACAGCAGCGGCGGGCATGTCTCCAAGGACGCCACCGCCAGGCGGGATGACAGCCCGGCAACCATCCAACGAGGGGACGACCCGTGGTAGCTCTAGCCCTTCAAACCGTCGACAGGCCTGGCGCGGGTGGCCGGCCCGCCGCTCACGGGGAGCACTCGTGGGCGGACGCACGCCTGTTGGCTTTCGACTGCGCCAGCCCCCTTGGGCCGGAACGTGTCCCGCTTGCGGACGCGAACGGCAGGACCTTGGCCGCCGACGTCGTCGCGCTGCAGGAGATGCCCCACTACGCCTCGTCAGCCATGGACGGCTGGACGGTCAGCGGCGACGGCCCCTGGACATTGACGGAACCTGGAAAGGCCCTCCGTGATGGAGAGGCCAGTCCTGTGGTCACCGGTGGCGTAATCCCCCCGGGCACGCATGCGGTGCTCCGGGTGGAGAGCGGACGGCTGGCCACGGACACCGGCGGCCGGGCTACATTGCTGCTGGGAAGCGGGGCCACCCCCGGCGAACCCCGCCCGGGCCAGCACATCCGCGGCTCGGGCGAGGAAGCGGCAGCCGGCGAGGTGCTGATCCCCGCCGGGACAACCCTAAACCCCGCGCACATCGCCCTGGCCGCCGTCGCCGGTTTCGACCAACTGGTGGTGCGCGGCAAGCCGCTGGTCAAGATGCTCGTGACCGGCTCGGAGGTGATCACGGCCAGGACCCCGGAACCGGGACAGGTCAGGGACGCCTTCGGGCCCCAGCTCGGCACCGTCATCCAGATGCTTGGGGGTGTCCCGGGGCCGCTGGTCCGGATCGGGGACTCCTACGAGGAATGGCTCACGGCACTGGGCGCCGCCGAAGCGCCGATGGGGCAATGGCCCGACGTCGTGGTGACCACCGGGGGCACGGGGCGCTCGGGCGCTGATCACTTCCGGAATGCCGTGGTAGCCCTCGGCGGACGGCTCCTCATCGACGGCATCGCCATGCGGCCCGGCCACCCTGCCGCCCTGGGCAAACTGCCCAACGGCCGGTTCGTCGTCGGGCTTCCCGGCAACCCGCTTGCCGCCCTCATGGCACTCTTCACCGTTGGCGGTCCGCTGTTGGCGGCCCTGAGCCACCAGCCGCTGCCCGGCATCAGCCGGGTGCCGAGCGGCACCACCATCGACGCCCACCAGGCGTCCACGCGGCTCATGCCGTTCCACTGGTTCAAGGAGCTGGCGACTCCCGCCCACTACACCGGCCCCGGAATGATGCGCGGACTGGCAACCGCCGACGGCGTCATGGTGGTTCCATCCCGCGGCGTTCAGCTGGGTGAGCCGGTTCCGGCATTTGCGCTCCCCTGGCGCCCGGAGCTGCGGCCTCCACTTACCGGCAAATTGATCTGGGAGAACTAGGCAATGGCACGCATGACCCAGCGACGGAAGGTCCACCGCTACCTGCTGGACGGCTCCGAGGCCGCCATGGAATATCCTGTGCGGCTGCGCGAAGACGTGCTGGCGGCGGAGGAGCCGCTGGAAATCCGCTTCGGCAACCTGTCCTTTGCCGTGACGATGCGGACCCCCGGCCATGACTTTGACCTCGTTGCCGGTTTTCTCGTCTCGGAGGGCATCATCGCCAGCCAGGCGGATCTGGTTTCGCTCCGCTTCTGCGCCGGGGAGGACGAAACCGGCAGGCAGACGTTCAACGTGGTCGAAGCGCAGTTCCGTCCCGGCCTGGCACTGCCGGACACCGGCAGGCACGTTTACACGTCAAGCTCCTGCGGCATCTGCGGCAGCACCTCCATCGAGGCTGTCCGCAAGACCCTCACTTATGACGTGCACGGGGACCAGTTGCGCGTACCGGTAGACGTCATAGCGCGTCTGCCCGAGCAGTTGCGCGAAGCCCAGGCGCTGTTCGACAAGACCGGCGGCGTCCATGCAGCAGGGCTGTTCAGGATCGGTGACGGGGGCGAAGCGGAACTGCTTTGCCTCCGCGAGGACGTGGGCCGGCACAATGCCGTAGACAAGGTGATCGGGTGGGCGCTGCGCGAAGGGCTGCTGCCGTTGCGCGGAACCGTCCTGCAGGTCTCGGGCAGGGCATCATTCGAGCTCGTTCAAAAGGCTACCCTCGCCGGCATCCCGGTTCTGGCTGCCGTCAGCGCACCCTCGAGCCTGGCAGCGGACCTCGCCGCCGACACCGGTGTAACCCTTGTGGGCTTCAGCCGGGGCAAGAGCCTCAACGCGTATGTGGGCCCGGAACGGCTGGTACGTGCGTCCGGAACGTAGGCGTTGTGTTCAGGAAAATGACGGTCGGAGTTCGTCGCAGTCTAGGATCAGAGTTGTGAAGCAGGCGGAATAGCGCAGAGCTGACCGCTGGTCACGGCGACGACATGGGAGCACCTCTGATGGCTGCAAGAGACGAACCAGCGAACGACAGGGACCCGGACGCCGCAGGCGGAGGCGGCGTCCAGTCCGTTGACCGCGCCCTCCAGATCCTGGAAATCATCGCCAGGGACGGGCACGCGGGCGTCAGTGAGATCGCCGACGAAATGGGAGTCCACAAGTCCACCGTTTCGCGGCTGCTCGGGTCACTGGTGTCCCGGGAGATCGTGCGGCAGAACCATGACCGCGGTAAGTATCAGCTGGGATTCGGCATCCTACGCCTGGCGAGCTCCATTCCCGGCCGGCTGAGCCTGGTCCACGAGGCGCGTCCCACCCTGGAGAGCCTCGCAGACCAGTACAAGGAAACCGTCAACCTCGCCGTCCTGCGTTCCAGCTACGCGGTGAACGTCGACCAGGCCATGGGCCCGTCAACGCTGGCAACGTCCGACTGGGTGGGCAGCCTCACGCCCCTCCACGCCACCTCCAGCGGCAAAGTACTGCTGGCGGCCCTGCCGGTTGAAGAACGGTCCCGGCTCCTCCAGGAGGCGGGACTTCCGGCCCGCACCCCGCGGACCATCACGGACCGGGATACCTTGGAGAACCAGCTCCTGGACGTTGCCCGCGACGGCTACGCCGTTGTTCATGAGGAATTCGAAATCGGCCTGAACGCTGTTGCCGTGCCCGTTTACAACCACTTCGGGACGGTCATCGGGGCCGTCAGCATCTCCGGGCCCGCCTTCCGCTTCGATCCGGAAAATACCCCCGGCCTGATCCAGGGGCTCCAGGAGGCCGGCCTGAGCATCAGCGGAAAAATGGGCTACACGCACCGATGACCCCGGACGGGGGTCCGGGGTCATCGCAATGATCGCTTAGGAGGCCGGGGTAGCGGTCTCTTTGCGCTGCAGGGTTTCGGCACGTTCCTCCAGCGGGGGGGTGTCCGCGGTGAGGCCCAGCAGTGCCTCGCCGGAGAGCACGACGTCGCCAACCTTTTCCTGGACCCAGTCGTGGAAAGCACCAATGTGGTGTTCGCTGGGAACGAGCACGCCGCCCTTCGCATAGGACTTGGAAGCCATGCCCGGCTGGCAACGCTCGCACGCGTCGAAGTCCTGCATGTTCACGCGGTGGAACAGCTCAACGGAGGCAGTGACGTCCTTGCCGGACTCCACCACCGAGGGCAGGTACAGCCAGTCGCATTCGACGATCGTGTGGTCTGCGGACATCGGGAACATGCGGTGGATGATCACGTGGTCCGGGACCAGGTTCACGAACACTGTCGGCTTGATCGTGATCGCGTAGTAGCGGCGGTCCTGGTCCTCGGCCACACCGGGGATCAGGTCCAGGCCCTCGGAACCGTCCACGGTGAAGCCCTTAATGTCCTCACCGAACTCCGCACCGTGGCCCACGAAGTACTGGGCGGCCAAACCGTCGGCGAACTCGGGCAGGACCTCGGTCAGCTCCGGGTGGATGGTGGCGCAGTGGTAGCACTCCATAAAGTTCTCAATGATGAGCTTCCAGTTCGCCTTCACGTCATAGCGGATGCGGCGACCCACAGACAGGTTGGCGACGTCGTACCCGTCGATGGCGTGCACGTTGCCCAGGCGCTCCTCGATCGCGCCCATCACTTCCTCTTCGAAGGACGGCGGCTCCTCGGCCAGGCAAACCCACACGTAGCCCAGGTATTCACGGATGTGGACCTTGGACAGGCCGTACTCGTCACGGTCGATGTCCGGCATCTTGGTCAGGTTCGGAGCCGCAATCAGCTTGCCCTCGAAGTCATAGGTCCAGGCGTGGTACGGGCACTGGAAGTTGCGGGCAGCTTCGCCCTTTTCCTCCATGCACAGCTTCACGCCGCGGTGCCGGCAGACGTTGTAGAACGCCCGGATTTCGCCCTTGCGCGTCCGCGAGATCAGCACGCTTTCGCGGCCAATCTGCACCGTCTGCCACGCCCCGGGCTTGTCCAGATCGGAGGACCGGATCGCGCAGAACCACATCTGCTCGAAAATACGTTCCTGCTCGGCCCGGAAGATCGCCGGATCCGTGTACAAGTGACCGCCCAGCGTCGGGATCAGGCTCGGGGTGGATACCTCAACAGACAATTTGTTCTCCTAACAAAACAACACAAACAACACGACTTACAAGTGGAGTTGGGGCTAAAGCCCCGTGGCGGCACCGGCAAGGGCGGGTACGCCCGCCGGGGCCAAAACTGAAGGCACGACGGCGGCCGCCGGCTTGGGTGCAGACGTCGCGAGGCTCCTGCGCCACTTGGTGAACAGCCGCGGCTGGTTCATGCCCAACACCGCGACGGGAACGTCGTCCCGGTAGTACACGGCCAGCAGGCTGTGCTCGGCAGCATCCCCCGCTTCGACGTCAAGGCGGTCGTAGCCGGCCGAGTGGCCCGCGAACTGGATCTTCACTCCATGCTGGTCCGACCAGAAGTACGGCGGCTTGAGCGGCTGCGCGGGGGCGTCGTCATCGAGCAGCCCCTGCACGGCCAGCGCTGCCCGTTCCAGGGCACCCGTCCAGTGCTCCACGCGGCGGTGCCTGTCCACCGCGGCATCGAACCACGCGGCACAGTCCCCCACCGCCACAATGCCCGGAACACTGGTGCGCCCCATCGCATCACACAGGACACCGCCGTCGACCTCCACGCCGGAACCGGCGAGCCATTCAACGTTCGGCTCCGCACCGATGCCGACGACCACAACGTCTGCAGCCACAAACGTCCCGTCGCCCAGCCGAAGGCCGGTTACGTTTCCTTCGCCTGCGTAGAAGTCCTCAATTACGGCCGACGAGATGAGCCGGACACCCTTGGCGGTGTGCAGGCCGCCCACCACCGAGCCCATCTCCATGCCCAGCTGGGCGGCGAACGGCACCGGCTTGGTGTCAACCAGGGTGACGTCCATGCCGCGCGAAGCGGCGGAAGAGGCAACCTCGGCACCCACGAAGCCTGCTCCGATGACGGCCATTTTGCTTCCCGGCACCAGTTCCGGCGCCAGGCTTTGCGCGTCCGCGAGGGTGCGCAGTGAGAAGACGTTGCTCAGGCCGGCCAGGGCCGGCAGCTGGCGGGCGCGCGCGCCGGTGGCGATGACGATGCCGTCAGCCTGGACAACCCGGCCGTCGGCCAGGCCGACGGTTTTCGTAGCGGCGTCCAAGGAAACTGCACGGGCACCCAGCAGCCATTCGGCGTCGAGGTCGTCAGTATCGGTCTCCAGGGACAGGTCCTCGGCCGTGATGGATCCCAGCAGGAAGTCCTTGGAGAGCGGCGGCCTGTCATACGGGCGGTGCTCTTCATCGCCGATGATGACGAGCCGTCCGGTGAAGCCTTGGGCGCGGGCTGCCCGCGCGGCGGAGAGACCGGCCAGGGAGGCTCCCACGATCGCAAGCGTCTGCATATATACACCCTCTTTCTATTGCTATTAGCGCAACAACAATCGCTATATGCAACAGCGTGATCCATGCCACGGTGACTGTCAAGGGGTGGGTGACTCATTAATGCGGGCACGCGTAATTGGACGCCAACCCTTGACAAAACAGTGTGAGCGAAAGCACGCTGTTGCATATTACGATGGCCGTTGATCCATTCGGAACATGCGCCAAGCAGTCCCCGTACACCTCCCCAAACGAGAGAAGAGGCCCCCATGCACAAGGCATGCCCGCTCAGCGAACTGGCGCCAGGGGAAGCCCTGCGCCTGAACACCGCGCCGCCCATCGCTGTCTTCCACACCGAGGAAGGCGAGCTCTTCGCCATTGATGACACCTGCACCCACCAGGACGCCTCGCTGACCGACGGCTGGGTGGAAGGCTGCGAGGTCGAGTGCCCGCTGCACGCCTCAAAGTTCAATCTCCGGACGGGGCAGGTTGATGCACCGCCGGCCAAACTTCCGGTCCGCACGCACGAAGTCACCGTCGTTGACGGGGACATCATGGTCATCGAGTCCGCTGAGGCGCCCAACCTTCCCCCCGGGCTGACAGTCAACGGCCACATCTAGCCGCCCGCTCTGCCACTACATTTCGGAGAAAATCTTGTCCACAGTTCTTGAAGGTGCGCCCGCGGCCGGTGCCCGCGCCAAAGCCCGTAGCGCCGAGTTTGTCCTCACCCTGGCTTGCCCCGAACGGCCGGGCATCGTTCGGGCCATCACGACGTTCCTGGCCGACCGCGGCTTCGACATCGTGGAGCACCAGCAGTTTGACGACCACGTCAGCGGCAAGCTCTACCTGCGGACCGCGTTCACCCAGAGCGGCGACGACGGCGATCAGGGTCCCTTTGCCCGGCTCAACCAGCGTGACGGTCTCGACAAGCAGGGCCAGCAGGGCCAGCAGACGGCGGAAGGCCTCAGCTCCGAGTTCGCGGCCATCGCCGGCGAGTTCGGCATGGAGTTCAGCATCCACGACGGCCGCCCGCAGCGGTTGCTGGTCATGGTCTCGAAGTTCGGCCACTGCCTGAACGACCTCATCTTCCGGTGGCGGGCGGGAAGCCTGGGTGCGGAGATCGCCGTCGTGGTTTCCAACCATGAGGACCTGCGGCCTATGGCCGAGGCGGCCGGGCTGCCCTTCATCCACGTGCCGGTGACGGCGGGCACCAAGCCCGAGGCGGAGGCACGCCTGCTGGAGCTGGTGGCCGAATACGACGCCGACCTCGTGGTTCTGGCCCGCTATATGCAGGTGCTGTCCAATGACCTGTGCGGCAAGCTGCGCGGACGGGCCATCAACATCCACCACTCATTCCTGCCCGGCTTCAAAGGCGCGAAGCCGTACCACCAGGCCTACGACCGCGGGGTGAAAATGGTCGGCGCGACGGCACACTACGTCACCGCGGACCTCGATGAAGGCCCCATCATCGAACAGGAGGTCCTCCGGGTGGACCACGCGCTCGATCCGGACGCGCTGGTGACGGTGGGCCGGGATGCGGAGACCCAGGCGCTCTCCCGCGCGGTGAAGTGGCACTGCCAGCACCGCGTCCTGCTTAACAAGACCCGCACCGTCGTATTCCGCTAATTTTCCGCTAACGCGAACCAGGAGAACCACACACCATGAGCGCATCACCACGCGTCGTCATCATCGGTGCCGGCATCGTCGGCACCAACCTCGCGGACGAGTTGTCCAGCCGCGGCTGGAACAACATCACCGTCGTCGAGCAGGGCCCGCTGGAACTGGCTGGCGGCTCCACGTCGCACGCCCCCGGCCTGGTGTTCCAGAACAACTCGTCCAAGACCATGACGGAATTCGCCACCTACACCGTCAACAAACTGCTCGCCCTGAGCAAGGACGGCGAGTCCTGCTTCAACCAGGTGGGCGGTCTGGAACTGGCAACTACTCCCGAGCGCCTGGCTGACCTCAAGCGCAAGATGGGTGTGATGACCTCCTGGGGCGTCGAAAGCCGGATCATCGACGCCGATGAATGCGAAAAGATCTACCCGCTGCTCAACACCGGCAAGCTCACCGGCGGCCGCGAGGTGCTGGGCGGCCTGCTCATCCCCACCGACGGCCTGGCCCTCGCCGCCCGTGCCGTGCAGCTGCTGATCGCGCGTTCGAGCGAGCGCGGCGTGACCTTCCTCGGCTCCACCAGCGTCACGGGCATCTCCCAGTGGGGCGGCAAGGTCACCGGTGTGGAGACTTCCTCCGGCGTGATTCCTGCCGACATCGTGGTGTCCTGCGCAGGTTTCTGGGGCCGTGAGCTCGGCAAGATGGTGGGCCTGGAGGTGCCGCTGCTGCCGCTGGCCCACCAGTACGTCGTCAGCACCCCCCTTGCCGAACTCGAAGGCGTCAACCAGCTTCCCAAGGGCGCCAGCAAGCCCATCCTCCGCTACCAGGACAAGGACCTGTACTACCGCGAATGGGGCAACCGCATCGGCATCGGCAGCTACGCGCACCGCCCGATGCCCGTGGACATGTCCGCCCTGCCCAAGGTGTCGGCCGAGGAAATGTCCGACCACCGCATGCCTTCCCGCCTCGACTTCACCCTGGAAGACTTCGTGCCCGCGTGGGAAGACAGCCAGGACCTGCTGCCGGCTCTGCGCAGCGCCGCGATCGAGGACGGCTTCAACGGCATCTTCTCCTTCACGCCCGACGGCGGCCCGCTGATCGGTGAAGCCCCGGAACTCTCCGGCTTCTTCGTCGCCGAGGCCGTGTGGGTGACGCACTCCGCAGGCGTGGCCAAGGCCGTGGCCGAGCTGCTCACCGAGGGCCGCTCCCGCACCGACCTGCACGGCACCGAGCTCTCCCGCTTCGAGAAGGTGCAGACCAGCGACGAGTACGTCAGCGAGACCTCGCAGCAGAACTTCGTGGAGATCTACGATGTCATGCACCCCCTGCAGCCCAAGGAATCGCCGCGGGACCTGCGCGTCAGCCCGTTCAACGTCCGGCAGAAGGAGCTCGGCGCGTTCTTCCTCGAGTCGGCCGCGTGGGAGCGCCCGCACTGGTTCGAGGCCAACCGTCCCCTGCTGGACGAGCTGCCGGCCGAGTGGCAGGCTCCCGAACGCGAGCCGTGGGCGGCCATGTTCTCCTCCCCCATCTCCGCTGCCGAAGCATGGAAGACGCGTACCGCCGTCGCGCTGTACGACATGACGCCGCTGAAGCGGCTGGCCGTCAACGGCCCGGGCGCCCAAGCGCTGCTGCACCGGCTGAGCACCGGCAACATCGCCAAGAAGCCCGGCGCGGTCACCTACTGCCTCCTGCTGGAGCACGACGGCGGCATCCGCAGCGACGTGACCGTCGCCCGGCTCGGGGAGGAAGATTTCCAGCTCGGCGTGAACAGCAACGTGGACTTCGACTACCTGCGCGTGGAGGCCCGCAAGCAGTCGGCCGCCGATCCGGCCAAGTGGGTGCACGTCACCGACATCACCGGCAGCACCTGCTGCATCGGACTGTGGGGCCCGCTGGCCCGCGAAGTCATCGGCAAGGTCAGCACCGACGACCTCACCAACGACGGCCTGAAGTACTTCCGCACCAAGGAAATCAGCGTCGGCGGCATCCCCGTCACGGCCATGCGCCTGTCCTATGTGGGCGAACTCGGCTGGGAGCTGTACACCACCGCCGAATACGGCCTCAAGCTCTGGGACCTGCTGTTCGAAGCCGGACAGGAACACGGCATCATCGCCGCCGGCCGCGGGGCCTTCAACAGCATGCGCCTGGAGAAGGGTTACCGCCTCTGGGGCACGGACGTGACCACCGAGCACCACCCCTACCAGTCCGGCCTCGGCTTCTCTGTGGCGAAGGACAAGGAAGGCTACGTGGGGGCGGAGGCCCTGGCGGCCCTCAAGGAACAGCCTGCGGAGAAGGTGCTGCGCTGCCTGACGGTCGACGACGGCACCTCCATTGTGATCGGCAAGGAACCCGTGTACGTGAACGGCGCAGCGTCCGGTTACGTCACCAGTGCCGCGTACGGCTACTCGATCCGCAAGCCGATCGCCTACGCCTGGCTGCCCGCTGCGGTTTCGGAGGGTGACGCCGTGGAGATCGAGTACTTCGGCCGCCGCGTCGCCGCCACCGTCAGCGCAGAGCCGCTGTTCGACCCCGGCATGGAGCGCCTCCGCGGCTGACTCGGGCCGTCCTGACCCAAATTGAAGAAAGAACGACGGCGACACACCGGATTTCCGGAGTGTCGCCGTCGTTCTTGGTCAGAGAAGGTCAGGACGGCGGGCAGTTCGCGGGCACCGAGGCCTGTCCAGAGCTGGCCCCTGTCCAGAGTTGCGGCGGGGGCGTAGCGTGTGAGCGTGAATGCCTTGTCATGGCCGCAGCGCCTGGCCGGGGCAGTGGGCGCGAGCCCTGTCTCGGAAAAGGTGGCTGCCGCCCAGGAGCTGGTCTACGGCCCGATACCCGGGTGGGCCCGGCGCACCCCGCTCCACACGGACGTCCTCGGGCATTCGGCCCATCCCCCGCTTACTGACCTGACGCTTGGGTGTTGGACCGGGGCTTCCATTCTCGACCTGGCCGGAGGAGCCCAGGCCCGTTCCGGGGCCACGCTTCTGGTCGCGGCCGGGGTGATAGCGGCCGGGCCCACCTCGATCGCGGGCGCCGGGGACTGGGCGGGGATGACAGGCGCCGAGCGCCGGATAGGTGCAGTGCACGCACTCGGCACCGACGCCGCGATCTTCCTGTTCCTCGGTTCTCTCATCGCCCGGATGCGCGGCCGGCATTCCCTCGGCGTGGGGCTGGGGTTGGCAGGGAATGCCGTGATGGCCGGCGCCGGGTTCCTGGGCGGCCATTTGGCGCTCACCCACGGGACGGCCCGAAGGACCAGGCATAGCCTCCCCGATCCCGGAAACCAGCCCACAGATTGATTTCCCAAGGTTTTTACAACCTTTTCATGCATCCTGAAGCTCCGGACGAGGTTCCGACGGCGTTGCCGCTCCCACAGCAGGCTTCCGGTTGATGTGGGCGCTTACTGATACCGAACGGGGCACTGGACGGCCCCGGCGAAGAGGCTTTACTTCCGACGTAGGAATGGTGCTGAAGATGACGAAGAGCGTCCGCTGGATTATCCACCTTGTTGTCCTGTCCGTCGTGGTCACGGGCAGTTTGCTGGGCGTCAGCAGTGCCGCGCTGGCGGCGACTGTGGGAACCCCGAGCATCACATATTCCGGAGTTAGCAATTCTCCGACAGCGGATAAGCCGCAGAGCAAGCTGTGGTGGAATGCCGGTTCCTGGTGGGCCAACATGTGGAAGACCGGCAGCGGATGGAGCATTTACCGCCTGAACCGGGCCACGCACACCTGGGTAGATACCGGGGTGCGGAGCGACCCCAGGGCGAGTACGTCGTCGGACACTCTGTGGGACGGCACCCACCTGTACATAGCGTCCAATGTCGTCACTGCCGGGAATACTGCGTCCGGACAACCGGCCAGGTTGTACCGCTACAGCTATGTTGGCGGAAAATACACGCTAAACCCTGGTTTCCCTGCCATCATCTCCAACAACAGCAGCGAGTCGCTGACCATCGCCAAGGATTCCACGGGGGTTATCTGGGCCACCTGGACACAGGTCTCCGGCACCAGAAGCACGGTCTACGTCAATAATTCCCTGGCCGGCGGCACGGGCTGGGGCAGGCCTTTTGTAGTTCCCGCAGCCGCGGACCCGCACCCCACCCCCGATGACCTCTCCGCAATTGTCGCTTACGACGGCGACGAAATCGGGATCATGTGGACCGACCAGGCCACGGGGACGGCATGGTGGGCCACGCATGATGACGGGAAAAGCCCAAGAACCGCCGCGTCGTGGAAGGTGAAACAAGCCATCAAGGGAAGCAAGCGGGTGGATGATCACCTGAACATCAAGAGCCTGCAGTCCGATCCCAGCGGCCGGGTATATGCCGTAGTAAAGACAAGCCTCAATGATGGCACCACAAACAAGACGCTTGCCCAGTTGCTGCTGGTGGTGTTCAAACCGGCCACGGGCTCCTTCACCCAGACCACGATCGCCAGAACCGGGGATTGCGTTACCCGCCCGCAGGTCATTCTTGACACCACAAACAGTCAGGTGCACGTGTTTTACACGGCGCCCTCCACATACGTCCGTGGCTGCGCCTTCTCAGGCACGGCGGGAAGCATCTACGAAAAAACAGCCTCGATGGATAATCCGGTCTTCGTGTCCGGCCGCGGGAAAGTTGTTATTGAAGATGCAGCGTCACCCCACATGAACAATGTGACCAGCTCCAAGCAGAGCGTGAACTCCGGGACGGGGATCGTGGTCATGGCCAGCAACTCTGTCACCAAACGGTACTGGTTCTCCGATCGCAGTCTCGGCACGGCCCGCTGACACCCTACATGGGAAAGACCCAAGCGGAACGGCCCCGCTTCCGAAAGGAAACGGGTCCGTTCTTGTGTGCGGGACGCGTCAGCTGGCCGAAGCCGGTTCCAGAGCGCCGGCCTCAGCCTCCGCCGTGGCAAAGCCGCCCGCGTGCGGTTCGAAGCGGACGAACATGGCCTTGAAGCCGGGGGTGTTGGACACCCGGGCCACGTTTTCCTTGTGGACCAGGGCGTTCGCTTCGGGGAAGTAGGCAGCGGCGCAGCCCTTCGCCGTCGGGTAGGCCACCAGCCGGAACTTCTCCGCGCGGCGGTCGTTGCCCTGGAAGGTGCTCACCACATCCACGAGGTCGCGGTCGTTGTAGCCCTGTTCTGCGAGGTCCTCGGGGTGCACCAGGATCACGCGGCGGCCGTCGGAGATGCCGCGGTAGCGGTCGTCCAGTCCGTAGAACGTGGTGTTGTACTGGTCGTGGCTGCGGATGGTCTGCAGCACCAGGTGCCCGGCCGGCGGGGTGAGGTATTCCAGCGGGCTGACCGTGAACCGGCCCCGGCCGATGTCCGTGGCGAAAGAGCGCGTGTCCCGCGGCGGGTTGGGCAGCACGAAGCCGTTCTTCGTCCGGACCCTGGCGTTGAAGTCCTCAAACCCCGGCAGGACCCGGGAGATATGGTCGCGGACCACGTCGTAGTCCTCGGCCATGGCCTTCCAGTCCACCGGGTGGCCAGGGCCGAACGTTGCCTCAGCCATCCGGGCCACGATCACCGGCTCGGCAAGCAGATGCTCGGACACCGGCTGCAGCCTGCCCTGGGTCGAGTGGACCACGGACATCGAGTCCTCCACGGACAGGAACTGGGCGCCCTTGGGGTGCTTGTCGTCCTTGTCCGTTCGGCCCAGCGTGGGAAGGATGAGCGAGGTGCGGCCATGCACCACGTGCGACCGGTTCGGCTTGGTGGAGATGTGCACGGTCAGGCCGATCCGCTGCATACCGGCTTCCAGGGTCTCCGTGTCCGAGCATGCCAGCGAGAAGTTCCCGCCCATGGACACGAACACGTCCACCTCGTCGCGCTCGAAGGCCTCCATGGACTCCACGGCGTCATGGCCGTGGTGCCGCGGGGACTCGATGCCGAATTCCTTGTCGAGGGCCTCCAGCAGCCATTCCTTCGGCTTCTCCCAGATGCCCATGGTCCTGTCGCCCTGGACGTTGGAGTGGCCGCGCACCGGGCACGCACCGGCGCCGGGCTTGCCGAAGTTGCCCTGCAGCAGCAGGACGTTGACCATTTCCTTGATGGTGTCCACCGAGTGCGGCTGCTGGGTCACGCCCAGTGCCCAGCAGAAGATGCTGGCCTTGGACTTGACCAGCATGCCGGCCACGGTTTCGATCTGCTGCCGGGTCAGGCCGGTGGCCTGCTCCGTTTCCGCCCAGTCCAGTTCCTGACGGGCGTCGACGTACGCGTCGAAGCCGTCGGTCTGCGCCTCGATAAAGGAACGGTCGACGACGGTGCCCGGGTTCTGTTCCTCAGCCTGCAGCAGCAGGTGGCCGAGTGCCTGGAACAGGGCGAGGTCGCCGCCCACCTTGATCTGCAGGTATTCGTCCGCCAGCGGCGTGCCGCCGCCCACCACGCCGGAGATGGTCTGGGGGTCCTTGAAGTTGAACAGGCCGGCCTCGGGCAGCGGGTTCACCGCCACCACCTTGCCGCCCTTGTCTTTGCATTCCTTTAGAGCAGACAGCATGCGCGGGTGGTTGGTGCCGGGGTTCTGCCCTACGACGAAGATCAACTCGGCGTCGTGGATGTCCTCCAGCGACACCGTGCCCTTGCCGATGCCGATGGTCGGGTTCAGCGCGGAACCGGAGGACTCGTGGCACATGTTGGAGCAGTCCGGCAGGTTGTTGGTGCCCAGGGAGCGGGCGAACAGCTGGTACATGAACGCGGTCTCGTTGGCCGTGCGGCCCGAGGTGTAGAAGACGCACCGGTCGGGCGTGCTGGCCCGGATGTGCTCGCCGATCAGCTCGAAGGCGTCCGCCCAGGAGATCGGCGAGTAGTGCGTCTCCCCCTCCCGGATGACCACCGGCTCGCTCAGCCGGCCCTGGTTGCCCAGCCAGTACTCCGTCTTCTCGGACAGCTCGGCGATGGAGTGCTTCGCCCAGAACTCCGCCCCCACGGTCCGCAGGGTGTTCTCCTCGGCCACGGCCTTGGCGCCGTTCTCGCAGAACTCGGCGGCCTTGCGCTTCTTGTCCGACTCCGGCCACGCGCAGCCGGGGCAGTCGAACCCGCCGCGCTGGTTGATCCGCAGCAGCGACTGCGCCGTGCGGGTCACGCCGGCCTGCGCCACGGCGCGTTCCAGCGCCACCATCACGGCTTTGACGCCGGCGGCTTCGGTCTTCGGCTTGTGGACTTCGAGCTTGTCCTCGTTGATGTCCGCGACGGGGGCGGGCTGCTTCCCGAACTTCATTGTTCCAACTTCCTAACCGGCTGCTTTCGTGCCTCTTTTGATCGCCACGAAGGCGCGCCAGGCATTCCTGGCGCGCCTTCGTGGCGATCTTGTCTTTCTTCTTACTGTGCCACCTGTTACCGGGACACCCGCTGCTGCGCCACTGTTACTGCGCGACCTTGGCGAGGGTTTCGCGTTCGGCGGCGATGGTGGTGTTCTCGCCGTGTCCGGTCCTGACGGTGGTTTCCGCGGGGAGGGTGAGGAGCCGTTCGCGGATGGAGGTCAGGATGGTGGGGTAGTCGCTGTAGGAGCGCCCCGTGGCGCCGGGTCCGCCGTTGAACAGGGTGTCCCCGGTGAACACGGTGTTCTCGGTTTCGAGGTGGAAGCAGGTGGACCCGGGTGAGTGGCCCGGGGTGTGGATCGCCTTCAGCGTGGCCCCGCCGACCTGGAACTCATCCCCGTCCGCGATTGCCGCATCCGGGGTGGTGCCGGGGTAGACCTGTTCCCAGAGGACCTGGTCCTCCGGGTTCATCCAGATCGGGGCGCCGACGGCGTCCGCGACCTCGCGGGCGGCGCCGATGTGGTCGTTGTGCGCGTGCGTGAGCAGGATCGCTTTCACCGTCCGGCCGCGGACCTGGTTGATGATCGCGGCGGCGTCGTGCGGGGAATCAATGATCACGCACTCGGTCTCGTTGCCCACGATCCAGACGTTGTTGTCCACATCCCACGTCCCGCCATCGAGCGAGAACGTGCCCGAGGTGACGAGGTTTTCGATGGCCACACTCATGCGGAGGCCACCGCAGGCCCGGCAGCAGCCGCCGTGGAGGCGCCTGCGGACTGAATTTCGCCAACTGAGCTGATTTCGACCACTGAGCGCAGGACTTTGCCTTCGTGCATCTTCTCGAAGGCTTCCTCGACCTGGTCGATGGTGATCCGTTCGGACACGAACGCGTCCAGGTCAAGGTTGCCGGCCTTGTAGTGGGCCACGAGCATCGGGAAGTCCCGGGAGGGCAGGCAGTCCCCGTACCAGGAGGACTTCAGCGACCCGCCCCGCCCAAACACATCCAAAAGCGGCAACTCGAGCTGCATCTCCGGGGTCGGCACACCGACCAGGACCACCCGGCCGGCCAGGTCCCGGGCGTAGAACGCCTGCTTGTACGTTTCGGGCCGCCCCACGGCCTCGATCACCACGTCCGCGCCGTTCCCGCCCGTGAGTGCCCGGATCGCCTCGACCGGGTCAGAGCTGCGGGAGTTCACCCCGTGCGTCGCACCCAGGCTCTTGGCCATCTGAATCTTGTTCTCGTCGATGTCCACGGCGATGATCGTCGTGGCCCCGGCGAGCTTCGCGCCGGCGATCGCGGCGATGCCCACACCGCCGCAGCCGATCACGGCCACCGACTCCCCGCGCTTGACCTCACCGGTGTTGATCGCGGCACCGATGCCGGCCATCACACCGCAGCCCAGCAAACCGACCGCGGCCGGGTCCGCGTCCTCATCGACCTTGGTGCACTGCCCGGCAGCGACCAGGGTCTTCTCCGCGAACGCCCCGATCCCCAACGCCGGGGACAGTTCTGTACCGTCCTCCAGGGTCATCTTCTGCGCCGCGTTCGAGGTGTTGAAGCAGTACTGCGGCTGGCCCTTCGCACAGGCCCGGCACTGCCCGCACACCGCGCGCCAGTTCAGGATCACCCGGTCACCCGGGGCCACCTCCGTCACACCCTCGCCCACCGCGGAAACCACACCCGTGGCCTCATGGCCCAACAGATACGGGAACTCATCACCGATCCCGCCCAGCTTGTAATGCAGATCCGTGTGGCACACACCGCACGTCAGGACATCCACCAGAGCCTCGCCCGGACCCGGATCCGGCACCAGGATCGTCTCCACCGACACCGGAGCGTCCTTCGCCCTGACAACAACAGCCTTGACTTTATGAACCATGAGTAAGTGTTCCTTTCCTGAGTCCCGGGGACTCGTTGGCAACGGCACCCGTTGCCAATCTAGCTGACTCGTTGCGGTTCAAGATCATCGTCCATCGGTTCGAGGCCGTCCTCCGCGCCGCCGCCTGCCCTGACCGGCTGCGGCTGCCCGGCCTCACCCGCGGACGGGTGGGCCGCCACGGCAGCCGCATGCTCGGCGAGGACACCGGTCTGGTGCCTTATCTTCAGGCGGTAGAGCAGGGTGCCCCCGATGGTGACGGCGGCGACGAAGAGGACGCCGCCCCACTGGAAGTACCACTCGAACGGCGGCACCGAGTTGTAGATTTCGGGGCGCGGCCAGATCAGGTTGAGTGTCATCGCCCCTCCCCAGAGCACGGCGAGGATGTTCACTGGAAGTCCCCACTTACCCATGCTGAAGCCCGCGTCGCCCTGGCCTTCATCGCGCAGGGGCCACTTCTTCAGGAACCGCTTGCGCAGCATGGGAACGGTGACCAGCAGGTAGGACAGGTAGATCAGGACGATGCTGATGCTGGAAAGAATCGTGAAGATCGCCGGCTGCATGACATTGACAAGCAGCGGGATGACGGCCAGGACGCCGATCACGATGGCCGCAACGGTGGGGGTCCTGCGGACCGGGTCCACCTTGCTGAGCTGCCGGCTGAAGGGCAGGTTGTTGTCCCGGGCCATGGCGAACATCATCCGGATGGCGGCGGCGTGGACGGCCAGCGTGCAGACCACCACCGCCACAACGATGCACACGAGGAAGGCTTTGCCGAAGGGGCCACCCAGGACGGAGAGCACGATGTGCTGCAGGCCGCCGTCGGCAGCTCCGATCTTGGGGTCGGTGAGGTCCGGCGCGGCGAGGATGCCGAAGAGCAGGATCAGCCCGCCCAGCAGGAAGGAGGCCGTGACGGCGCGAAGGATGGCCTTGGGGGCGGTGCGCTTCGGGTCCTT
Source organism: Arthrobacter sp. UC242_113 (assembly GCF_044054585.1). Classification (NCBI taxonomy): domain Bacteria; kingdom Bacillati; phylum Actinomycetota; class Actinomycetes; order Micrococcales; family Micrococcaceae; genus Arthrobacter; species Arthrobacter sp. UC242_113. Next base: position 3,329,004 of record NZ_CP171968.1, read on the forward strand.
GGTTTCCTCGCCGAGTGAGCTGGCGGTGTCGAAGCCGTACATGACGTAGCCGGACGCCATCGCGCCGATGAGGAAGACGCCGAAGAAGCCGAGGTCGTGGCCCTCGCCGAATCCGGCGGTGTCGAAGAAGACCTCGGGTCCCCGCGCCACGTGCCAGCCCAGCGCGAGGATGAGCAGTACGGCCGCGACCAGTTCGACGAACACGCCGATGCTGTTGATCCGGGTCATCAGCTTCACGCCGAACGCGTTGATGAGGGTGGAGATGGTGATCATGATGGTGGCGAGCAGAACTCCGTTAAGGGCGAAGTCGTAGGTCCCGGTGCCGTCACCGACGATCTGGAATCCGGACCACAGCTGCGGCAGGGTGATCTGCAGTGCCAGCGCCACGGACCCCAGCGCCATGATGGAGGACAGCAGCAGCAGCCAGCCGGCGAGCCAGGCCGAGGTCCCGGAGGCGAGGCGCTTGGCCCAGTTGTAGACCGAGCCGGCCACGGGGTAGCGGCCTGCCAGTTCGGCAAAACACAGCGCCACCATCAGCTGGCCGACGAAAACGATGGGCCAGGACCACGCGTATGCGGGGCCGGCCATGGAGAAACCAAAGTAGAACAGTTGAAATACGCCGGTGAGGATGGAGATGTAGCTGACGCCGGCGGCGAAGCTGGCGAACTTGCCGATGCTCCGGTCCAGGGTCTGGGCATAGCCGAACTCGTCCATGCCGCTTGAATCAGTACTCTTGCTGGGTTCCAACATCTGAACTCCTAAGTAAGAAAAGCACGATGGTGATGACCCGCGGCCGCCTTTGGACGCGGGTAACACTACACCCCCGTGAAACCGAATGCAGTTGGATTCACGCAGGTGTATCGACGGCCGGGCACCGTGCTGCAGCGCCCGGCCGTCTCCCCCAAAGTTGATGCCTAGCCGGCAGCGCCGAACCAGCCGCTCGGGGCGGGGGCGATGTTCTGCCAGATGTGCTTGGCTTCGCGGTACTCGGCCAGGCCTGCCTGGCCGAGCTCACGGCCGATCCCCGACTTCCCGAAGCCGCCCCATTCCGCCTGCGGGACGTACGGGTGGTAATCGTTGATCCACACCGTTCCGTGCCGGAGCGCACCCGCGACGCGCTGGGCCTTCGATGCGTCCGAGGTCCACACCGCGCCGGCCAGGCCGTACTCGGTGTCGTTTGCGATCGCGATGGCCTCGGCCTCGGTCCGGAACGTCTCGACTGTCAGCACAGGCCCGAACGATTCCTCCAGGAGCACGCTCATGCCGGATCGGCAGTTGCCAAGCACCGTCGGCGGGTAGAAGTACCCGTCAGCGAGCGGCCCGTCGTCGGGAATGTAGCCGCCGCACAGGAGCTCGGCGCCTTCTGCGATCCCGGCCTGGACGTAGGCGTGGACCTGGTCCCGGTGCTTTGCGGAGATGAGCGGGCCGGTCTCGGCGTCGGGATCGAAGGGGCCGCCCATCCGGATCTTCTTCGCCCGCTCCACGACCTCGGCCACAAAGCGCTCGGCGATCGTCTCCTCGACGACGAGCCGCGCCCCTGCCGAGCAGACCTGGCCGGAGTGCAGGAACACCGCTGTCAGGGCGTTGTCGACGGCGGCGTCCCAGTCCGCGTCCGCGAAGACGACGTTGGGGTTCTTCCCGCCGAGCTCGAAGGCAACGCGCTTCACGGTTTCGGCGGCGGCGGCCATGATCGTCTGACCCGTGGCCAGGCTTCCGGTCAGGGAGACCAAGTCCACGCGGGGGTCGGAGCTCAGCGGTCCGCCCACCTTCGACCCGGACCCGGTGACCAGGTTCGCGACGCCGGCCGGGACGCCCGCCTCGGCGAGGGTCTCCATGAGCAGGATCGAGGTGGACGGCGTGAGCTCGCTGGGCTTGAGCACGAACGAATTCCCCGCGACCAGTGCCGGCGCGACCTTCCACGCCGCCTGCAGCAGCGGGTAGTTCCACGGCGCAATCAGCGCGCAGACCCCGAGGGGCTCGTACACCACCCGGCTGATGGCATCCGCCCGGCCGGTGTCGATGACCCGGCCGGCGTCGAGCCCGGCGACCTTGCCGTAGTACCGGAAGCACGCTGCGATGTCGTCCATGTCGTACTCGGCCTCCACGAGCCGCTTACCCGTGTCCAGCGCCTCGGCCCGCGCATAGGCGGCCTTGTCCCGCTCAAGGAGGTCTGCGACGCGGAGCATGACCGCGCCGCGCTCGATGTCCGTGAGCCGGCGCCACGGGCCGTCGTCGAACGCGGCCCGTGCGCTGGCGATCGCCCGCTCCGCGTCCTCCACGGTCGACGAGGCGACGACGGCGACCTCGCGCCCGTCAGCCGGGCAGCGCACGGTGGTGGTCCCGCCGTCGGACGCCTGTTGCCAGGCGCCGTCGACGTACAGGCCCCGGACGAGCTTCAGTTCAGTATCGATCGTCACGCTCATCCCTAGCCCTTCGCCGCCGCGGTGGCTGCTACTGGCATTGATCCGCCGCGTTCCAGCGGACTCACGCCATGCCGGTAGAACTCGGCGTGCTGGGGCGCGAGCGGCGCCTTGCCGGCGATCAGGTCGGCAGCCTTCTCTGCGAGCATCATCACCGGGGCATAGATGTTGCCGTTGGTGACGTACGGCATGGCCGAGGCGTCCACCACGCGGAGGCCGCTGGTGCCGTGCACCGTCATGTCCAGCGGGTTGACCACTGCCATGGGATCGGAGTCCGGGCCCATCTTCGCGGTGCAGGACGGGTGCAGCGCCGTCTCGGCGTCGCGGGCCACCCAGTCGAGGATCTCCGCGTCGGTCTCCACGGCGCGGCCGGGGGACAGCTCGCCGCCGTTGAAGGGGCCCATGGCGGACTGGCCGAGGATGTCGCGGGCGACGTGGATCGCCTCGACCCACTCGCGGCGGTCCTGGTCGGTTGAAAGGTAGTTGAACAGCATGGACGGGTGCACCGTGGGATCAGTGGACTTGATCTTCAGGCTGCCGCGGGCGTCGGAGTACATGGGCCCGATGTGCACCTGGTAGCCGTGCTTGGCGTCTGCCTTCTGGCCATCGTAACGGACGGCCACCGGGAGGAAGTGGAACATCAGGTTGGGGTAGGCCACGTCCTCGTTGGAGCGGACGAAGCCGCCGCCCTCGAAGTGGTTGGTGGCCGCGGGGCCCTTGCGGCCCAGCATCCACTGCATGCCGATCCACGGCATGCGCCAGACGTCCAGGGCCGGCTGCATGGACACCGGCTGGGTGCAGGCGTGCTGGATGTATACCTCTAGGTGGTCCTGGAGGTTTTCGCCGACGCCGGGCAGGTTCACCACGGAGTTGATGCCCAGCGAGTTCAGGTGGGCGGCGTTGCCGACGCCGGAGAGCTGCAGCAGCTGCGGGGTGTTGATGGCGCCGCCGGCCAGGATCACTTCGCCCGCAGTCACCTGGTGGGTCTTGCCGTTGCGGCGGTAGGTGACGCCGGTGGCCACGTTGCCCTTGAAGTTGACCTTGGTGACGAGGGCCCGGGTCAGTACGGTCAGGTTCTTCCGGCCGAACTCGGGCCGCAGGTAGGCGCGGGAGGCGGAAAGCCGCTGGCCCTTGTGGACGTTGCGGTCGAACGCCGCGAAGCCCTCCTGGCGGTAGCCGTTGACGTCGTCGGTCAGGGGGTAGCCGGCCTGCTGGGCCGCGGCGAAGAAGGCCTGGAACAGCGGGTTGGTGGCGGGGCCCCGTTCGAGCACCAGCGGGCCGGAGTGTCCGCGCAGTTCATCGTCGGGATCTGCGGCCAGCGCGTTTTCCATCCGGTTGAAGTACGGGAGGCAGTGCGCGAAGTCCCACGTTTCCATGCCGGCGTCGGCGCCCCAGCGCTCGTAGTCGAGCGGATTTCCGCGCTGGAAGATCATGCCGTTGATGGAGCTGGAGCCGCCCAGGACCTTGCCGCGGGCGTGCGCCACCCGCCGGCCGCCCATGTGGGGCTCGGGATCGGATTCGTAGCGCCAGTCATAGAGCGGGTTGCCGCTGGGGAAGGTCAGTGCGGCGGGCATCTGGATGAAAAGGTCCCAGGGGTAGTCGCTCCGTCCGGCTTCGAGGACCAGGACGCTGCTCTGGCCTCCGTCGCTCAGGCGGTTGGCGAGCACGGAACCCGCGCTTCCGCCGCCGACGATGACGTAGTCGTAGTTGCTCTGTGTCATGCAAAATCTCCTTCTACCTGGTGCAAATCAGCGTTCACGAAGGTGTGAGTCCTTGGTTTGGCCTCAGGCCTTTAGGTGGCCGGTAGCCCTAACGCGATGTGGGGGTGACGGGTTGGTCAGAGGCTGCGGCGAGTGAAATTGTGCCTGGGCCGTAAACCGGGAGTCGGCGATGAAACGCCTTTATTTCCGCGGGACCCTGCTTGTGTGGTGTAGGTCATACACATGCAGAGTAGTCCAGGTTGAACAAGTGTTCAAGGTTAAAACTGAACTGATGTTCAAGAAGTTTTGGGCGCAGGCCGCCAGGGCACGGCCGTTCGTGGTCAGGGTTTGGTTTCGCTAGCCGGCGAAGGCGATCTGCTCCGTGCGGGCGAGGCTCCTCCGGATGGATGCCTCGTCTACGCCAAGCAGCGCCGTCAGCCACATGCCGTTTTGCACGACGACGATGTCGGCTGCCCGCTCCCTGCACTCCTCGCTGGAGAGCTCGGGTTTGGCATTCCCGATCAGCGTCGCGAGGCCATCCAGATACCGCTCAAACGCCGCCGCGTTAATCAGTCCAAAGTCTTCATGGGCTTGCGCGAGCGCCCAAAGGTGGAGTCGCAGGGACAGATATTGTGTGGTCAGGAGCTCCGGGCCGGCAACGCGCCGGAGGGCCGTGCGGAGCTGCTCGTCGGGGGGCGACGCGGGGTCGGCCGCGACCAGCCTGAGGTCGTGCTCGTCGATCCGGTGCAAGGCCGCACGGATCAGGCTCGACTTGTCCTCGTAGTAGTAATTCACGAGCCCCAGTGCGACGCCGGCTTCGCGGGCCACAGCGCGCATATTCACACCCGAAATGCCGTGGCGTGACAGCAGGCTGAGCGCCGCTTCAAGAATGCGTGCCTGCCTGTCTAGCTGTTCGCCGGAGTTCACGGTGCTTGTATCCACTTGGCCAGACTATGGCGAAACCCGTCACGGTGCATCCGTCAGGGGCGCGGGGCGGCCTTGAATGTGACGCGCGCGTCCAGGCCCGGGGCGCCCGGCCTGGCGCCGAGGGAGGCCGCGGCGCCGCTGGCTTCGGCGAGCTGTTGGACGATGGCCAGGCCCAGGCCGCTGCCCTCGGATGTCGACTGGCCGCGCCAAAAGCGGTTGAAGGCCTTCTGCCGGTCTTCCTCGGAAAGCCCGGGGCCGTCGTCGAGCACGTGAAGCTCATAACCTCCCGAAGTACCGTCAGGGCGGACCACCAGGCGGATCTCCGAGTCCGGCGGGGACACGGCCAGGGCGTTGTCGATGAGGTTGTCGATGATCTGTTCTGCCGCGCCGGGCATGGCCACCACCTTGGCCTCCGGAACCGCGTCCACTACCGTCCGCACCCCGCTTTCCTCGGCCAGCGCTTCCCACTGCTCCACGCGGTTCCGGGCGATCTCGCTGAGGTCCACATTCTCCCGGTCCACCTGTCGGCTGTCCGCCCGGCTCAGGAGGAGCAGGCCCTCGATGATGCGCTGTAGCCGGTATGTCTCCTCCAGGGAGTCGGCCACCATGACGCGCGCGCCGTCCGGATCGTTGCCGACGGCATCCACGGCGTTCTCCAGCCGCAGCCGCAGCCCCGTCAGCGGGGTGCGCAGCTGGTGGGACGCGTCGCTGGCGAACCCCCGCTGCTGCTGCAGGAGGTGCTCCAGGCGGTCCGCCATCTGGTTGAAGGACCGGGCCAGGGTGCGCAGCTCCGGCGGCCCCTGGTCCTCCTCGGTGCGGGTGGCGAGATTGCCTTCCGCGAGCAGTTCGGTGGCCTTCTGCAGTCGCTTGATCCGCCTGGTCACGGCCCCGGCCATCAGGTAGGCCAGCAGTCCCGCGAGCAGCACTGTGATGCCCGCAACCGCCCACATCACCCGCAGCTGGCCGGAGACGCGGTCGTCCACCACAGACGCCGGGTAAGTCAGGCGCACCGCGCCCGTGATGTTCTCGCCGCTCAGGACAGGAACGGTGACGTAAACCAGGTCGAACCCCAACGTGTCCGAGTGCCGCTGGCCCGAGGTGATCTGGCCGGCGAGCGCGGCGGAAATCTCGGGGCGTGAAAGGTAGGAGGCGCCGGTAGCCGACTGGTCGTCGTCGGACGTTGCCACGGCAGTACCGGAACGGTCCACCACCACCACGCGCGCCCCGCTGGCCTGGCCGTAATCGCGGACGGCGGCGGCCACGGTGCCGGGTGCCGGCCCGCCCGTTTCGAGCAGCTGCTGTGCCCGCCCGCTGAGCAGGAAGGCATCGCGTTCAAGGGAGGTGGCCAGCCTGTCGCGTTCCACCCGGACGAGGTAGCTGCCCAGCGGAATGTCCTGCACCAGCACCACCAGAAGCGTGATGGCCATGAACACGGAAATCAGCCGCCACCTCATCCGGGCGCGTCCAGCCTGAACCCTACGCCGCGCACCGCCTCGATCCAGCGGGGGTCGCCGAGCTTCTTGCGGATGGCTGCCACGTGCGCGTCCAGGGTCTTGGTGGTTCCGTACCAGGTGCCGTCCCACACCGCGCGCAGAATGTCGGTGCGCTGACACACGGCCCCGGGGTCCTCCGCGAGGTAGTACAGGAGCTCAAACTCCTTGGCGGTGAGGTGGATTTCGGTCCCGTCCACCTGGACCCTCCGGGAGCGCTGGTCGATGCTCAAGGTGCCGATGACGCGCGCGCCGTCAACCGGCGGGGTGGTCCCGGATTGCGGGTCGGCCGTGCGCCGGGCCACCGCCCGGATCCGGGCGACCAGCTCGCGCATCCCGAACGGCTTCACCAGGTAGTCGTCCGCCCCCAGCTCCAGGGCCAGCACCCGGTCGATTTCCTCGTCGCGGGCACTGACAATGATGATCGGCGTCTGTGTCAGGGACCGGATGGACCGGCAGACGTCCGTGCCGTCCATGTCCGGCAGGCCCAGGTCAAGGAGCACGAAGTCAGGGCTGGAGGATCGGACCTCGGCAAGCGCTCCTGCCCCGTCGGCAACGTGCCGGGCCTGGAAGCCGGCCCGGGTAAGGCCCTCCAGCACGCCCGCGGCCACCGATTCGTCGTCTTCAACCACCAGGATCTGCATATCCGATTATCTTCCGGCCGGAACGGTGCCGAGGCGAATAGCCACGGCCTGGACAGGCTAATTCTTCGAGCTTTGACAATTCTTGGCCCCTCAAGGTCCCCCAGCCGCCCCCCTCCATCCCCAAACCCTCTCTCACTACCTGCGGGAAAAACCCGGACGCGTCCGCACCGATTGCGGAAGGGGTGACCAAAAGCCCGCAAAAGCTGAGGGAGCGTCGGGAGAAACACAGCGAAAAGTGAAGGAGCGTCGACACCGGGTTCACGCAGGCCGAGCCGGCTGAGCGTGTTGCCCCTGTGGCGTGACAAGTCTGTAGAGACAGGAGTTAATAGAGGCATGCCTGCTACCCCTGAACCGCGCCGCGCCGTCGTCATCGAGGATGATCCGGACATCCGCGGTTTGCTGGTCCGGGTGTTGACGAAGCAGGGTTTCGAAGTCACCGAGGCCGGTGCCGGCTTCCCGGGCATCGAGGCCGTGCGAAACAGCAAGGCGGACCTGGTCACGCTGGACCTGAACCTTCCCGATCTGGACGGGCTGGAGGTCTGCAAGCGGCTGCGCGAGTTCTCGGACGCGTTCATCATCATGCTCACGGCCAGGGTGGACGAGCTGGACAAGCTCACCGGCCTGGACAACGGGGCGGACGACTACATCAACAAGCCCTTCAGCCCGCGGGAATTCCAGTCCCGGATCAACGCACTGTTCCGCCGTTCCCGCACAACCGCAGCGGACGAGGCCGCCCGAAACGACCTCCGCCGCGCCGCCGAGGTGCAGCAAAGCCTGCTCCCCCGCGAGGAGGTCCGCCTGGACGGCTACGAGGTGGCAGGCGTGTTCCGCCCCTCGCGCAGCGTGGGCGGGGACTTCTACGACTGGTACCAGACGCCGGACGGGCTGCACCTGACGTTCGCCGACGCCATGGGCAAGGGCATGGGCGCCGCCCTCATCGCGGCCACCGCCCGTGCGGTCATGCGTTCGATCCGCGACGAGTCGGACCTGGGCATTGCCTTCGGCCTGGCCAGCCGCTCGATCGCGTCGGACCTGGACGTCTCGGGATCCTTCGTGACGCTGTTTCACGCCCGGCTGGACGCCGGTTCCGGAAAAGTCAGCTACGTCGACGCCGGCCACGGCCTCGCGATCCATCTGCAGGCCGACGGCGGTGCGCAGCGGCTTCCGTCCGCCGGCCCGCCCGTCGGGGCCTGGGCCGATGCCAGCTGGACCGAAGCGGTCCTGGACCTTGCCCCCGGCGACTCGCTCGCCGTCGTGAGCGACGGCGTCCTTGACGTCTTCGGCTCTGTTGAGGAGTTCACCGACGCCGTCCGCCGGTCGACGCACGGGCAGCCTACGGCGGAGGCGGCCTGCGCCGCCTTGCTCCAACTGGCCCCGGCCGACACGGCGGAGGACGACGTCACAGCGGTTGTGGTGCGGCGCCTGGCCGGAACGGCTGCGCAGTGACGCGTTTCTGGACCCGGGTGGTGGTCCTCCTGACGGTACTCCTCGGGATCAACTACATCGCCTGGCGGTGGCTGGCGTCACTGAACTGGGAAGCCTGGTGGATCGCCGTGCCGCTCGTGGCCGCGGAGACCTACAGCCTCATCGACGTCATGCTGTTCGGCATGACCGTGTGGCGCCTGAAGATCCGCAAGGCCGCGCCACCGCCCCCCGCCGACGCCACCGTGGACGTCTTCATCACCACGTACAACGAGCCGCTGGACCTCGTGATGACCACGGCCCTCGCGGCGAAGCGCATCCGGCATCCGCACAGCACGTGGATCCTCGACGACGGCGCCCGCCCCGAGATGCAGCGCCTCGCCGAGGAGCACGGGCTGGGGTACGTCACCCGCAGCGCGGACTGGAAGAACATGCCCCGGCACGCGAAGGCCGGCAACCTGAACAACGCCCTGATGGTCACCGAGGGCGAGTTCCTGCTGATCCTCGACGCCGACCAGATCCCCGAGCCGGACATCCTCGACAAGACGCTGGGCTACTTCACCAACCCCAAGGTTGCACTGGTGCAGACGCCGCAGTACTTCAGCAACGTCCCCGCCTCCGATCCCCTGGGCAGCCAGGCGCCGCTGTTCTATGGCCCCATCCAGCAGGGCAAGGACGGCTGGAATGCGGCCTTCTTCTGCGGCTCCAACGCCGTCCTCCGCCGCGAGGCCCTCATGCAGCTAGGCCTGGTGGGATACGTCAAGGAGACGGAAAAGAGCATCCGCCGCGCCCTGGCGGCCTCCCAGTCGGCCATCCGCAAGGCCCGGAAGTCGGCCGATTCGGACAACCTCCTCGTGGCCCAGATGCTGGACGAGGTGGAGGCCGCCACCACGGAGGCCCGGCGCAGGCTCGACGACGGGGAATCCCTCAGCGAGATCACCTACCGGGTGCGCCGGAAGGTGGACGAGGCTGTCCAGGCCCTCGTCCAGGCCGATGTGTCAGCGCTGCAGGCCGACCTTGAGGAAATCGCCGCCATGGAACTGGCGCACGTGGGTCATTCCGGCGTCCCCGTGGTGGCCGACGACGCGGTGCAGCGCATGTCCGCGCGGGACTGGTCCCCGCTTGGTGCCATCGAATCGGTGCAGGCCGTGCTGGACGCACTCTCCGTGGAACGAACCGGCGAAGCCCAGCCCGTCATGCCGCTGGCCACCATCTCCGTGACCGAGGACATGGCCACGGCCATGCGCATACACGGCATGGGATGGGAGAGCGTCTATCACCACGAGGTCCTCGCCTACGGCCTCGCCCCGGAGGATCTCGCCACCATGCTGACGCAGCGGCTGCGCTGGGCGCAGGGCACTATCCAGGTGATGATCCGGGAAAACCCGCTGGTGCAGCGCGGCCTGAAACTGGGCCAGCGGCTCATGTACTTCGCCACCATGTGGACGTACCTGAGCGGCTTCGCTGCGGTGATCTACTTTGCCGCCCCCATCGTGTACCTGCTGCTCGGGATTCTGCCGGTCACCAGCCTCAGCACCGACTTCTTCATCAGGTTCATTCCGTTCATGGTGGTCAACCAGCTGCTGTTTGCCATCGCCGGCCGCGGTATCCCCACCTGGCGTGGGCAGCAGTACAGCCTTGCGCTGTTCCCCACCTGGATCAAGGCATGTACGACGGCGGCCCGGAACGTCTGGTTCGGGCGCCCCCTGGGGTTCGCCGTCACCCCCAAGGACCGCCAGACCGGCGGCCCCAGCTGGAGCCTGATCCGGCCGCAGATCGTGGTGTCCGTACTGCTGGCCATCTCGTCGGTGGTGGGCATCGCGCGGCTGCTCGCGGGCATGTCCGAACCGATCGGTACGCTGGTCAACGTGGCCTGGGTGGTGTTCGACCTCGTGGTCATGAGCATCCTGGTCCGGGCCGTTCTGTATAAGGGTTTTGAAGCAGAGGATTCCGCGCCGGCGGCTGTTCCGGCAGAGGATTTGATCGAAGAGAGGAAGACGGATGGATCTTAGTTACGAGGTCAGGGACTCATACGCCGAAATCAAGGCCGCCGGCCGCCTGAACATGGTGTCAGCGCCTAAGCTCAGGGAGTTCGTGGCGGACGTTGTCGCTTCGGGATCCAGCCGGATCGTGGTGAACCTCGAGGACACCGCTTTCATGGATTCCTCCGGACTTGGAGCCCTCATCGGCTGCCTGAAAGCGGCCCGGCAGGCAGGCGGCGACCTCCGGATCGCAGCCGTCCAGCCACAAGTGAAGATGGTCCTGGAGCTGACCAGCATGGACCGGGTACTGACGTCCTATGCCACCGCTGAGGAGGCGTTCGGCAATGACTGACGTCCTGGCCCGCCGCAGCTTCCGGAGCGTGGCGGCACCCGAGGCCGTCGACGCCGTGCACAGCCAGCTGGACGACATCTGGGAGGACGCCCCGTTCGTTCCCGACATGGACCGGATGACGTTTGCCACGGCCGTGATCGAGGCCGCCGCCAACGTGGTCCAGCACGCAAAGCCGGAATCGGCGGACCCGGTGGAACTGGGCGTGGACATCTGCATCCGGCTGTCGAGCCTGCGGGCCAAGGTCAGCGCATTCGGCGCCGCCAGCCCGGCCCTCGACGACGCCGCCCCCGCCATGCCCGGCGAGGATGCCGAGTCCGGGCGCGGACTGGCCCTGATCCGCGCGCTGGTCACCACCGTGACGTTCACCCGGCAGGACGGGACGAACACCTGGATCCTGGACAGGGATCCCCTTGGTACCTGAGCCCCGTCACGGCTCCCAGGCCTATCCCATTCCTAGGCCTGAGCGAATCCTTGGCTGATGCCGCGCATTTGCAGCGCTTCCGCGGAGAACTTGACGGTACCTTGAGCGGATTATGAGACTGCCCAAATTACTTGCTACCGCCATCGCCGCCCTGTGCGTTGCCCTGCCGGCCGTCACAGCGGCCGGCATCACTCCGGCCCAGGCCGCCACTGCTGCTATCAAGCTCGACGCCGGCTCCGGCCCGGCAGGCACCACTGTCACTGTCACCGGAACCGGGTTCCCCAAGAAGGGTGCCGGAACGCTTAGCGCCGGTGCCAACACGGTTCCATTCACGGCCAGCGCCTCCGGCTACTTCACGGCTGCCGTTGTCATTCCGGAGAGCGCCGATACAGTGGTTCCGGTAACGGCCGTGTCCGGCAAGGTGTATGCGTCGGCCCCGTTTACCCTCACGTACAGCTCCCCCTCCGCCGCCGATCCCGCTCCCGCGGCAACCACCGGATCCGCCCCGGCTGGGGAGTCCATCGCAGCCTTAAGTGCGCCCTCAGCACCGCAGCCCAGCACGTCGCTCCTGCGCTTCGGGGCGGGTACACCTGGCGGCCCGCTGGCCTCGGCCGAGCTCGACGAGGTGGCCGCGCTGGCCGGGGAGGCGCCGTCGATCATCCTGTCCTACAAGGATTTCAACCAGGCGCCGCCGCTCGCCGAACTTGATGCCGCCCGCAGCCGCGGTGCCGTGGTCCTCCTGACGTGGGAGCCGTGGGTCTGGGGAGCAGGGACCTCCCAGCCCGCCTACTCGCTGGACCGCATCATTGCGGGTGACTTCGATCCCTACATTCGGCAGTGGGGCCAGGCATTGGCGAACTGGGGCCATCCGGTGATGCTGCGCTTCGGACACGAGATGAACGGCAACTGGTACCCGTGGTCTGAACAGCTCAACGGGAACGGTGCCGGCGACTACGTTGCCGCCTGGCGGCACGTCCACGACGTCGTCGCCTCCACCGGCGCGTCCAACGTGACCTGGGTGTGGAACCCGAATGTGCCGTACTGGGGCTCCACGCCGCTGGACGTCCTCTACCCGGGACCTGTCTACGTGGATGCCGTGGCCCTCGACGGCTACAACTGGGGCACGTCGGCGTCCTGGAGCACCTGGGTCTCGCCCTCCCAGCTCTTCGGGGACGGCCTGGCCCAGCTCCGGACACTGGCCCCCGCCAAGCAGATCCTGATCGGCGAGACGTCCTCGGCAGAGCAGGGTGGGTCGAAGGCCGAGTGGACATCGTCCCTGGTGGGCTACCTCGCCGCCCAGGGGGACGTCACGGCCCTGACCTGGTTCCACTTCAACAAGGAAACGGACTGGCGGATCAACAGCAGCCAGGCTGCCGCGGACGCCCTGCGCAACGCTCTGGCCGCCCGCCGCGGCTAGCACGGGGCAGGCCCGGGTCCGGTCAGCGGGTGGGAGTCAGGTGGGGATGATGCGGAACAGGAACCGGGTCCGGACCATGATCCAGAGCAGCGCCAGGATCACCGCGTAGGCGGCGGTGTTGAACAGCACCCTGCCCTCCTGCAGCGCCGGGATGTTCGCGATGACGGCGATCAGGGCCACGTGGATGATGAAGACGTACAGCGTGGCCCCGCCTAACGGGATCAGGAACCAGCCCAGGGCTCGGTGGACTGGCCTCCAGTACGCCGTTAACAGCGCATAGGCGGCCACCACCAGCACCAGGACGTTCAGCAGCCGTCCCAGGCCGAGGTAGGTGCGGCCGAAGTAGGAGTCATACAGCGCGCGGTATGCCGTGTCCGGAAGGATGGCCACGCGGACGTCGAAGCTGTTGGCCAGGTACGGGTTGCCCCAGGCCAGGAATGCGAGCCCGGCGGACAATACGGTGCATGCCACCACCACCCAGGAATGCGTACCCAGCCAGGCGATCATCCGGTGCCGGTGGTAGCCGGCCACCATGCCCACAACGAACAGCACCTGCCAGACCAGCAGCGGGAAGGAATCCTCGAACTCGGACGGCAGGAGCCGGATCCGGAAGATTGCCCCCACCGCGTACAGCGCCGTGGTGGCGGCGAGCACCCACGCCGCCTTTCCCCGCGACAGGGCCCAGAGGACCAGCGGGCTTGCCAGGAGCAGGATCACGTACAGGCCCATGACATTGAACTGCCAGGGTCCGAACTGCAGCAGCAGGATGCCGGGGATGACCTCCGGTGCCACCGGGAAGTGCAGCAGCGAATCCATTCCGGCGTACAGGTCGTAGGAGCGGCCCGCTCCCCCGCGGCCCGCCGCCCCCGTGCCCTGGTCCACGAAAGACGTCAGGGTATCCGCGTTGATGGCGGGAATCAGCGAGATCAGGAAGACCCCGATCAGCACCGTGAGCGCGGTGGCATACAGCTTACCGGCGCGTTTGGTGGTGTGGTCAACCACGTCACCGAAGTTGTCCTTCACCCGGGGACCGAACACCATTCCGAGCACGAGCCCGGAGAACAGCACAAAGAGTTCGGCGCCCGAGACGAAGCCCACTGCTTCCTGGGTGAACAGCTGGAACAGCGAGGTCATACCCACGTGGTTGACCACCACAAACACGATGGCCACTCCGCGCAGGAAGTCCACGCGGGAATCCCGGGAGGAGGGGTCGGCGTAGGCCCAGCCCGCCGCCCGGGGCAGGACGCGCGGAAGCAGCCAGAGGAGGCTTACGACGGCGGCCAGGATACCCGCCGTCGTCCACGCGCCGATTCCGTCGAGCGCTTTCCCCACCCCGCCTGATTCGTCACCGGCCAGGCTGCCGCGGGCCGTCACTGGCCCGGTCACCAGGGCTGAGTCCGCCGGCCGCACGCTGGCGGCCGTGGCGATGCCGGGCTGTCCCGTCAGCCGCCAGTCGATCGCTGCCACCCCGGTATCCCGGGTGCTCGTCCGCTCGTCCCAGACAACGGCGCCGATGTTTTTGAAGCGTGCGGACGAGGCGACGTCGAGCACCTGGTTCCACCAGGCCAGCTTGATGTCCGACTCTGCCGAACCGCCCGTGTTGGAGCTGAAAAATGCGGCCGTCTGGAGCATCAGAGGCTTGCCGATGCCCTGCACGTAGTGCGCGTAGAAGTCGCCGTAGCCGCCGCGGCCATCGTGGCCGGTGAGCATGCCGGCCAGCTCACCGTCGGCCGGAAGCGTGTTGACGGCGGACCCCCCGCCGGTGTCGTCGTGGTAGGCGCCCAGGCCGGACCACTCCACGGCGTTGTCGCCGGGGTAGTACGGGGAGTAGGCGTCATCGGCGCCGTCCCAGCGTCCGTCACGGTTGGTGTCCAGCAGCTTGAAACCGTCAGACCCCTGGGCCGGGGCGTTGCGGTTCCGTTGGAACGGGTAGTCGCGGCCCAGGAAGGGCTGCCACACCATGACGGTTCCGGCGTCGTCCTGGGACTTGAAGGCCGCGGCCACGGCCCGGAACGCGTTCCTGTAGGCCTCGGGCTGCTGGCCCCAGGAGACCCAGCTGGTGTTCATGTCGGGCGCGAACTTGATATACACCTTGCCCTCGAACCCGGCGCTGAGTTGTCCCACGGCCCGGGCAAACCCTGCGGCGTCCTCGGCGGACACCTGGTCCAGGGACCGCGAGGGTTTGACCGTCAGCAGGGCATGGGCCCCCTGCGAGTCGCTTTGCCGGAAGAATTCGCGGATGTGGACGTTCTCGGAGTCCTGCAGTGGGAACGCGATGTCGTGCCCGAAGACGGCCGGGGTGGAGCCCAGGCGTTCCGAGAAACCGGCCGCACTGTCCTCGCCCCACTCCAGTGCGGCGCCCAGGAGCGGCCCGTCCCCGGCAGCGGTCTCCCCGGTGGCCGGCGCCGCGGCTGCCTGCACCGGACCGGCCGCCAGCAGGACTACTGGCAACAGGGCGAGCAGAATTACCAGCAGGAATGCGCGGCTCGCAACCCTGCCCACAGCGCCGTTCACACGGCAGCCGGGAAGGTCAGCACCACGGTGGTTCCGCCGCCGGGGGTCTCCGTCAGGGTCAGGTCACCCCCGTGCGACTGGGCGATCCGCCTGCAGGTAGCCAGGCCCAGACCGGATCCCGGGCCGTCCCCTTCCCGGTGTAGGCGGACCAGGGGCTCCAGCGCGCGCTGCCTGTCCTCTGGCCTGATTCCCTTGCCGTTGTCCGCCACAAGGACCGCGGTTCCGTGGTAGTTCGAGACCGCGGTGACGCGGATTTCCAGGGGGCGCTCCGGGCTGCGATAGTTCAGAGCATTGGAGAGCAGGTTCTGCAGCAGGGCGCGCAGCTGGAGCGGATCCGCGTGCAGCCTCGCGTCATCCGACTCCAGCGTGGCCCCGTTCCCGAATGGGATGCCGAGGTCGCGCGCAGCGTCCGAGACGGCCTCGCGCAGCGAAACCAGCTGCGGATGCAGGGCGCCGCCCACCTTCGAATAGTCCAGGACGTCCTCGAGCATGGCCAGCATGCGGCGGCCGCTGGCTCCGATGAGCTGCAGGTACTCGGCGGCCGGATGCTCCGGCGGCATGTCGGGATCGTCCTCGCTTAGTTCCACGTAGCCAAGGATCGTGGTCAGCGGAATGCGCAGGTCATGGCTGACGCGGCCAGCGAAGTCGCCGAGCTTGGCATTGCTCCGCCGCACTTCATCCAGCGCCACGTTCAGCTGCAGCGTCCGGTGCTGGAGTTCCAGAAGTTCCACCGTCTGCTGGGCGAGGAGCTCCAGCATGGCGATCTGCTCCGGCTCGGGGTTTGCCGGCGCATCCGAGAAAACGCACAGTGAGCCCAGCACGAAGCCCGAGGCGGTCTCCAGCGGCACGGAGGCGTAAAAGCGGACGCGGGCAATCTCGCCGGTCACAAAAGGATTATTGGCAAAGCGCGGGTCCTGGGAGGCATCGCTGACCACGGTGGTCTCCCGGGTCAGGAAGACCCCGGCGCACATCGAGTCTTCACGGGAGCAGATGCCCGGTTCGACACCTGACGACGCAATCTGGCGCTGCTGGTCGGCGGTAATCACGTTCACCACGCCAAAGGGCACGTGGCACAGCTTGGCCGCCAGGTCCACGAGACTGTCCAAAGCGGTGCGGGCAGCATCCGTGCGGGCGGCGCCGGTGTCGGAAGCGCCACCAACGGGCTGGACGGTAGTGCCGTCCTGGTCGCCCAGCAGCCCGTATGCCTGCAGCGTGGCCTGCCGGTCGTAATCCTGCTCGGGGAGCGTCCGAGCGCTGCTGCCTTTCATCCGTCCCCTATCGCCGCACGGGACTTCGACCCAGCGTCAAGTCCCCCGCCGCCGATACTATCCGGCCAAGCTCAATGCCTGTTGTAGTCTCTTGACACCGGCCGATACCCTCGGCTTCACTATTACGTATGCTGAAATAACAGTTCCATGATGCGGAACTCGGTGATCCCTCGATGAGGGGTGGCCGACTCGCCGGAAGAAGATCCGGACCTCCGCATAGCCGTCACCATGGATGCCAGCATCTGCTTGAGGATCACAACGTGAAGCTTGCCGAATTCAATGCCGCGGACAGGGAGGCTGCCAACGCAGTCCTGCGCCCCTGCATCGACGTCCCGCGCTGGGTGGACCAGATCGCCGGGGCGCGCCCGTTCGCCTCCCGCCAGGAGCTCCTCGACGGAGCCCGGGCCGCCGCCGCGCCGTTCACGCCGGACGAGGTGGAAGGCGCCATGGCCCACCATCCGAGGATCGGCGAACGTCCCGCCGCGCAGACCACCGAGGCCGCCATGTCCCGGTCCGAGCAGGCAGGCGTGGACCCGGCGGATGGCGGCGTGGCGGACGCCCTAGCGCGCGGCAACCGCGCCTACGAGGAAAAGTTCGGCCGGGTCTTCCTGATCCGCGCCGCGGGCCGCACGGCCCCTGAAATCCTGGCAGCCCTGAACGAGCGCCTGGCCAATACCCCGGCGCAGGAAGACGCGATCGTCGCGCAGCAGCTGCGGGAAATTGCCCTGCTGCGCCTGGAAGGAGTGATCACCGAATGAGCGTTTCCCACGTAACAACCCACGTCCTGGACACCGGTGCCGGACGCCCGGCGGCGGGTATCGCCGTCGTGCTTTACGCAAACGACGGCGGCAGCTGGACAAAGCTGGGCACCGGCACCACCGATGCGGACGGCCGCGCGAAGGACTTGGGACCGGAGGTCCTGGCCCCCGGGAACTACCGGCTAACTTCGCCACCGGCGACTACTACGCGCAACAGGGCGGCACGACATTCTTCCCGGAGGTGGACCTGGTCTTCGAGGTCACCGGCACCGAGCACTACCATGTGCCGCTGCTGCTGAGCCCGTTCGCCTACTCCACCTACCGCGGCAGCTGAAAGGAAACAGAATGCGGCTGATGCGCATTGGCCCGGCGGGCAACGAGGTACCTGTGGTCATCGACGACGACGGCCAGGCCTACGATCTGCGGCCGGTCACCCAGGACATCGACGGCGACTTCCTCCAGACCTGGGCCGGCCAGCTCCCGGACCTGGACCTGTCCGGCCTCCCCAGGGTGGCCCTCGATGGCAAACGGATCGGTGCGCCGATCGCCAGGCCCGGCGCCGTGATCGGCGTGGGGCTGAACTACGCCGCGCACGCTGCAGAATCCGGCTTGCCCGTGCCGGAGCGGCCCATCATCTTCTTCAAGCATCCCAACACCGTGGTTGGTCCGGACGACGACGTCGTCATCCCGCCAGGGGCGCAGCGTGTGGACTGGGAGGTGGAGCTGGGCGTCGTAATCGGCCGGCGTGCCAGCTATCTGGCATCCGACGCCGAGGCGGCGGACTGCATCGCGGGTTACGTCCTGTCCAATGATGTCTCGGAGCGCGAGTACCAGCTGGAGCATTCCGGGCCGCAGTGGTCGCTGGGCAAGTCATGCCCCACCTTCAACCCGGTGGGGCCCTGGCTGGTTCCCGCCGTGGCGGTGGACGCAGACGGCATCCGCCTTGCTTC
Organism: Arthrobacter sp. UC242_113; assembly: GCF_044054585.1. Classification (NCBI taxonomy): domain Bacteria; kingdom Bacillati; phylum Actinomycetota; class Actinomycetes; order Micrococcales; family Micrococcaceae; genus Arthrobacter; species Arthrobacter sp. UC242_113. Next base: position 3,347,269 of record NZ_CP171968.1, read on the forward strand.
CTGGGTCAACGACGAGGTCCGGCAGGACAGCTCCACCGCGGACATGGTGTTCGGACCTGCCGAACTGGTCCGCCGGCTCTCGCAGTACATGGTGCTCGAACCCGGCGACCTCATCACCACCGGCACCCCGGAGGGCGTGGCCCTGTCCGGCCGTTTCCCGTATCTGCAGGCGGGGGACGTCATGCGGATGTCCGGCGGGGAGCTGCTGGGCGAGCAGCGGCAGCGGCTGGTGCAGGCGGGGCCGCAGGCCTGAGCACGCTGAACCTGCCGGGGCAGGCCGGCGGGCGGGATGACAGTAGGCTAGATGGCATGTCTTCCGACCAGCCCACCCCTGAACGGCACGAAACACCCGACCTCGGGATTCCTGAACGGCGCGAGATCACCGTCCGGCGCGCCCCCAAGTATGTTCCCTTCCTGATCCTGGGCGGGCTGGTGGGCTTCGCCGCGGCGGCCGTCATTGCGTACGCCCTCCCCGGCGATGCCAGTTATGACCGCGGCGCCGTGTACGGCTTCTTCATGGTGCCGTGCGCCGCGGCCGGTGTGATTCTCGGCGCAATTGCCGCCCTGGTGCTGGACCGCACCAGCGTGCGCCGCGCCCGCCGCGGCGTCGTCGAAGCGGTGCCGGAAGCGGAGCTTTCCGCACCAGGCACGGCACCAATCACGCACCCGGCCGCCGAGCCGGGCACAGCGCCGGGCCCTGCACGGAAGCAGAACACGGGCACCGAACCGGAGCAGACCACGGACGACGGCGGGCCAGGCCAGCGGTCATAATCGGGCGGCCGGAATTTCCATACCCCATGACGTGAGATAATCGACCAGTGGCACGCGGCGATGGAAAACTTTCTCATGATCTTCTCCCTGGCGAAAAGGGCCCACAGGACGCTTGCGGCGTCTTCGGGGTCTGGGCACCAGGTGAAGAAGTAGCAAAACTTACCTACTACGGGCTGTACGCGTTGCAGCACCGCGGTCAGGAGTCGGCTGGCATAGCAACCAGCGACGGCAAGCGGATCAACGTCTACAAGGACATGGGCCTCGTATCCCAGGTCTTCGACGAGACCACGCTTAACACCCTGACCGGGCACCTGGCCGTCGGCCACTGCCGCTACTCCACCACCGGCGCCAGCCACTGGGCCAACGCCCAGCCCACCCTCGGTGCCACCAGCACCGGCACGGTGGCCCTGGCGCACAACGGCAACCTGACCAACACCGCCGAACTCAATGCCATGATCCTGGAACGCAACGGCGGCCAGCTCAGCGGCGAAATGAAGCAGGGCAACACCTCGGACACCGCCCTGGTGACGGCACTGCTGGAAGGTGAAGAGGGCAAGTCCCTCGAACAGACCGCCATCGAGCTGCTCCCCAAGATCAAGGGCGGCTTCTGCTTCGTCTTCATGGACGAGGGCACCCTGTACGCCGCGCGGGACACCTACGGCATCCGCCCCCTGTGCCTCGGCCGGCTGGAACGCGGATGGGTGGTGGCGTCCGAACAGTCCGCCCTGGCCACCGTGGGTGCCAGCTTCATCCGCGAAATCGAACCCGGCGAATTCATCGCCATCGATGAGCAGGGCGTGCGGTCCCAGCGCTTTGCGGAGCCGACGCCGGCCGGTTGCGTTTTCGAATACGTCTACCTCGCGCGCCCCGACGCCGCCATTGCCGGGCGGTCCGTGTACGAATCCCGCGTGGAGATGGGCCGCCAGCTGGCCCGCGAGAACACACAGGAAGCGGACATTGTCATCCCGGTCCCGGAATCCGGCACCCCCGCAGCCGTGGGCTACGCCGAAGAATCCGGCATCCCCTTCGCGCACGGCTTCGTCAAGAACTCCTACGTGGGCCGCACGTTCATCCAGCCGTCGCAGACGCTGCGCCAGCTCGGCATCCGGCTGAAGCTCAACGCGCTGGAGTCCGTGATCCGCGGCAAGCGCGTGGTGGTGGTGGATGACTCGATCGTCCGCGGCAACACGCAGCGCGCCATCGTCCGGATGCTCCGTGAGGCCGGCGCCGCCGCCGTGCACGTCAAGATTTCCTCCCCCGCCGGTCCAGTGGCCCTGCTTCTACGGTATTGACTTCGCCTCCCGCGCCGAGCTGATCGCCAACGGCGCCACGATCGAAGAGATCTCCCAGGCCATCGGCGCAGACTCGCTGGCCTACATCTCCGAAGACGGCATGATCGGCGCCACCCAGCAGCCCCGCGAACGGCTCTGCACCGCCTGCTTCACCGGCAAGTACCCCATCGAGCTCCCGGGCTCGGACAAACTGGGCAAGAACCTGCTGGAGCGCACGGACCTCGGCGGCCTGCCGGCCACCTCGGCAGGCAGCGCCCCGGCCGCCACCGGTGACGCCGCCGCGGAAGCCGCCGTCGAACCGGCCACCGCCACACCGGGCAATCCGGACAGCATCCCCGTCACCGAGGACCCCGCCGAGAAGCCGGGCGCCACCGGCTGCGATCCGGGGCCGGACGCCGAGTTCGAGAACCTGCTCACCGACGCCGACCGCGTGCCCGATCTCCACCACGACGCTGCGACCGTCGGCGCTGACAAGAAAGAGTCCTGATGACTTCCGCTTCCTCCACTGCTGGCATGAATGCTGCCCAGAACAACACCGGCATCACCTACGCGGCCGCCGGTGTGGACGTCGAGGCCGGCGACCGCGCCGTCGAACTCATGAAGGACGCCGTGAAGGCGACCCACAACGCATCGGTGATTGGCGGCGTCGGCGGTTTCGCGGGCCTGTACGACGTCTCGAAGCTCCTGACCTACAAGAAGCCTCTGCTCGCCACCTCCACGGACGGCGTCGGCACCAAGGTGGCCATCGCCCAGGCCATGGACATCCACGACACCATCGGCTACGACCTCGTAGGCATGGTGGTTGACGACATCGTGGTGGTGGGCGCCGAGCCGCTGTACATGACCGACTACATCGCCTGCGGAAAGGTGGTTCCGGAGCGCATCGCGGACATCGTCCGCGGCATCGCGGCCGCCTGCTCCGTTGCCGGCACCGCACTGGTGGGCGGCGAAACCGCCGAGCACCCCGGCCTCCTGGGCGAACACGAGTACGACGTCGCCGGTGCCGCCACCGGCGTTGTGGAAGCTGACGCGCTGCTCGGACCGGACCGCGTTCGCGAAGGCGACGTGGTGATCGGCATGGCCTCCTCCGGCCTGCACTCCAACGGCTACTCGCTGGTCCGGCGCGTCATCAACCACGCCGGTTGGGCCCTGGACCGCCAGGTCTCCGAACTTGGCCGCACGCTGGGCGAGGAACTGCTGGAACCCACCCGCGTCTACGCCGCCGACTGCCTGGACCTCGCGCGGGCCTTCCCCGTTACCGCGGACAAGGCCGTGCATGGCTTCAGCCACGTCACCGGCGGCGGGCTCGCCGCCAACCTGGCGCGCGTGCTGCCGCAGGGCCTCGTGGCCACCGTTGACCGCTCCACCTGGGAGCTGCCCGCCATCTTCAAGCTCGTCTCCGAGCTGGGCCGCGTCCCGCTGCCCGACCTGGAGCGCACGCTGAACCTCGGCGTCGGCATGGTGGCCGTGGTCTCCGCCGAAGCCGCAGACGCCGCCGTGGCCCGCCTCAACGAGCGCGGGCTGCCGTCCTGGATCATGGGCTCCGTCAGCGCCGATTCCGACGCCGTGGTCAAGACCGGCCCGGACTACGTGCAGGGCGCCAAGGGCGTGGACGGCGGCGCCGTCCAGCTGGTCAACGCCTACGCATAAATACCTCATCGAGTGCTCCGTACCCGCCCTTTAGGACCTTCATAAGGGCAGTTACGGAGCACTCGACGTTTAAATCGGCAGCGGTTACACCTCCAGGACGCTGAACACGCCGCCCTGCGGGTCCTTCAGGGTGGCGATGGTGCCGCCGTCGTCGTCGAACTCCGGCTCCACCAGCACCTCGGCTCCGGCTGCTACGGCCGACAGCACGGCCTCCTTGACGCTGGAGACGCCGAAGTAGACCTGCCAGCCGCGGCTGCCGGGCTCGTCCCTGTCCTCGCCGTCCTCGTCCTCTTGCGGGGCTCGGGCAATGCCGGCCACCTCCGCGCCGTTCACCATCAGCGTGGTGTACGTGCCGCCGTCGTCCTGCGGGTATTCGGTCACCTCGTGGCCGAACAGCTGCTGGAAAAACCCGACGGCGGCCTGCGGCTCGGGCGTGAGCAGTTCGGCCCAGGCGAACGCGCCGGGCTCGTTGTGCCGCCCGCTGCCTGGGTGGGTTCCGGCCTGCCAGACGCCGGTGGCACCGCCGCCCGGCGGCTCCACAAACACCATGCTTCCGGTGTCCCCGATGTCCTCCGGTCCGAACTGCACTGAGCCGCCGGCATGGTCGGCTTCCTCCGCGGTGGACCGGGCGTCGTCCGTGGCAAAGTAGATGTTCCACTGCGCGGGCCGCTGTGTGCCACCCTGCTGGGGCTGCGGTGCCACCGTTGCCACGACGTCGTCGTCCAGGAAGGCCTTCGCGTAGCTACGGCCGTCGGGGGTCGGAAAGTCCTCGTACCGCCACCCGAACACGGCGGCGTAGAAAGCCTTGGCAGCAGCCACATCCGGCGTCTGGACGTCCGTCCAGCAGAGCTCTCCGAGGCTGTACCCGCTGCGCTGAACCATGCGTCCGTACCCTTTCGTTGGCTGAATTCTTTCCAGCCTAGTTCCTGAAGGGCACGGTTCCTACGGGCGGATACCCGGGCGGACCTGCGCGGAAACGCCAAAGGCCCGTTGGGCACGCCAAAGACCGGCATGCCCAACGGGCCTGATAACTATGGTGTACGACGGCGGCTCGCAGCCAACTGCCTTAAGGCAGTTCAGCGGGAACGACTAACCGATACGACGGCTGTCTACCTCGTCGTCGTCTTCATCCAAATCGTCCGCGTACTTATCCACGTAGGCTGAATAGTCCGGCTCGACCGGTTCATTCGCGAAATGGCTCGTGGCACGACTTCCCGGACCCGTGAGCTCTCGCTGTAGGGCCGAATAATCAGTGTTCGGGGAGTAGTACTTGATGTCCCGAGCCTGCTTGGTAGCTTTTGCCTTTTGACGGCCGCGCCCCATGGCGTGACCCCCTTTTGTACTTGGACCGGAGGTGGTCACCTTTGGCGATCGGTGAGGCCCCGGAATGTTTGGTCAATTTGTCGTACCCCTAGATTACATGCTTTCGGCGGCATCTGCTTGCCACGGAGGCGTCCAGAGACCGCCGCGGTCCGCTTCTCCGCGGCAATCCGGGGCTCGCAGAGATTTTTTGTTCGATAGAGTCTCCTGAACGACTGAATTAAGCGGGCATGGGAATCCGGCACTCGGCCGCCCGGGCCACACCGCGGAAACGCATGTTGCCGGATACCCACCGCCGAGCGAACGCCAGGAAGGGGTGCCGCCCCACATGAATGACAACGATCCCAGCCACGACGGGGAACGCGGGCCGGCCCGCGCCGTCGCCGTGCAACCCGAACCGGCCGAGCGCAACGCAGCAGAGCCGAGATCAGCCGCCCCAAAATCAGCCGCACCGGGACAAGAGCAACCCCATGCGGCCCGGCTAAAGAGCCTCGCCGGATGGCTCCGCTCACGGCTCGCACAGCCCGAGGTCCGGCAAACCCTGCTCAAGTCCGGCTTTGTCGCTGCGCTGCTCGTGGTGGGCGGCCTGCTCGTATGGCTCCTGACATCGCTCCTCGCGGGCGCCACCATGCAGGCGTCCAACCGCCCGGGCGCCGCGGGGGCGGATCCTTCCCCCGCCCCGGCGGCCGCGTCACCCCGGCCAAGCCTGCCCCTGGCCAGCGTCAGCCCGCTGGACTTCCGGGTGGGCGACTGCCTCAAGGACTTCGACCCCGAGGCATCCAAGTCCACCGTGGTTGCCTGCACCACCGATCACTCTGCCCAGCTGGTGGCGATCACCCACTACGCCGACGGCGACGCATACCCGGGCCGGGACGCCATGAAGACCAGGGCCCGGGAAACGTGCCAGCACGCGCCGCTGACGGCAAGATCCAACGCCTACAACCTGAACTACCGCCTTGCGTATCCGAGCACGGCCAGCTGGGCCAAGGGGGACCGCCGCGTGGACTGCTATGTCACCGCGTCCGGCAACATCCTCAAGGCAAGCCTGCTCCCCTAGCTCCCAAGGGAACCAAGGGAGCGGGCCAACCCGCTGCTAGTCCCTACGGCGGACCGTGAGCCCGCTGCCCAGGGGAGCACCGCCGTCGGTCCCCGACATGGCTTCCAGGCCCTCGACGGTGAGCTCCCCGAGATCGGCGGCGCTGTCCACCAGGACGGTGTCGCCGTCGGATATTTCACCGGCCAGGATGGCCTTGGCCAGCCGGTCGCCGATTTCGCGCTGCACAAGGCGGCGGAGCGGCCGGGCGCCGTAGGCCGGATCGAAGCCCGACATCGCCAGCCAGGAGCGGGCCCCTTCGGTGACCTCGAGCGAGAGCCGCCGCTCCTGCAGGCGCTTGGTCAGTTCCGCCACCTGCAGCTCGACGATCCGGGCGAGCTCGTCGACGGACAGCGGATCAAACAGCACCACCTCGTCCAGCCGGTTCAGGAACTCCGGCTTGAAGGAAGCGTTCACCGCGGCCATCACCGCGTTGCGCTTGGCGTTCGCATCCAGGGTGGGGTCCACGAGGAACTGGCTGCCCAGGTTTGAGGTGAGCACCAGGATCACGTTGCGGAAGTCCACGGTGCGGCCCTGGCCGTCGGTGAGGCGGCCGTCGTCGAGCACCTGCAGCAGGATGTCGAACACCTCGGGGTGGGCCTTCTCCACCTCGTCCAGCAGCACCACGGAGTACGGCCGTCGGCGGACGGCCTCGGTGAGCTGGCCGCCCTCCTCGTAGCCGACGTACCCGGGAGGCGCACCGACGAGGCGCGCCACGGAATGCTTCTCGCTGTACTCGGACATGTCGATCCGCACCATGGCGCGTTCGTCGTCGAAAAGGAAGTCCGCAAGCGCCTTGGCGAGTTCGGTTTTACCGACCCCGGTGGGGCCGAGGAACAGGAACGAACCGGTGGGCCGGTTCGGGTCGCTGATGCCGGCCCGTGCGCGGCGCACGGCGTCGGACACGGCGGTGACGGCCTTGGACTGCCCAATCAGCCGCCGGCCGAGTTCCGCCTCCATGTGCAGCAGCTTCTGGCTTTCGCCCTGGAGCATGCGGCCGGCCGGAATGCCGGTCCATGCCGCGATGACCTCAGCGATGTCGTTGGCGGTAACCTCCTCCGCCACCATCAGGGCAGATTTGTCGGCGACAGCGGCCTCGGCCTCTGCGGCGTCGTTCAGTTCCCGCTCCAGTGCCGGAATTTCGCCGTAGAGGATCCGGGACGCTGTCTCCAGGTCACCTTCGCGCTGCGCCTTGTCCGCCGTGGACCGCAGCTCGTCCAGCTTTGCCTTGAGGTCGCCAACGCGGTTCAGGCCGGCTTTCTCGGCCTCCCAGCGCGCGTTCAGGCCGGCCAGCTGCTCCTTCTTGTCCGCCATGTCCGCCCGCAGGGCAGCGAGGCGCTCCACGGATGCGGCATCGGTCTCCCCCTGCAGGGCGAGTTCCTCCATGGTGAGCCGGTCGACGGCGCGGCGCAGCTGGTCGATCTCCTCCGGGGCGGAGTCGATCTCCATGCGCAGCCGGGAGGCGGCCTCGTCCACGAGGTCGATCGCCTTGTCCGGCAGCTGCCGGCCCGAAATGTAGCGGTTGGAGAGCGTCGCGGCAGCCACCAGTGCGGAGTCGGCGATGGCAACCTTGTGGTGCGCCTCGTACCGCTCCTTCAGGCCGCGCAGGATGCCAATGGTGTCGTCCACGCTGGGCTCCCCGACGTACACCTGCTGGAAGCGCCGCTCCAGGGCCGGGTCCTTCTCGATGTTCTCGCGGTACTCGTCGAGGGTGGTGGCGCCGATCAGCCGCAGCTCACCGCGGGCCAGCATCGGCTTGAGCATGTTGCCGGCGTCCATGGCGCTTTCGCCGCTGGCCCCGGCTCCCACCACGGTGTGCAGCTCATCGATGAACGTGACGATCCGGCCGTCGGAGTTCTTGATCTCCTCAAGGACGGCCTTGAGGCGCTCCTCAAACTCGCCGCGGTACTTGGCGCCGGCCACCATGGAGGCCAGGTCAAGGGCGATCAGGGTCTTGCCCCGAAGGCTCTCCGGCACGTCGCCGGCGACGATGCGCTGGGCGAGGCCCTCGACGACGGCCGTCTTGCCTACGCCCGGCTCACCGATGATCACGGGATTGTTCTTGGTGCGCCGGCTGAGAACCTGGATGATGCGGCGGATTTCGGCATCGCGCCCAATCACGGGGTCCAGCTTGCCGGAGCGGGCGGTCGCGGTCAGGTCGGTGCCGAACTTTTCCAGGGCCTGAAAGGTGTTCTCGGGATCCGGCGAGTCGACCTTGCGGTCGCCGCGGACACCCGGCAGGGCCGCTGCCAACGCCTCATGCGACGCGCCGGCCTCGCGCAACAACCTGCCAACGCCGTCGCTTCCCGCCGAAAGGCCCAGCAGCAGGTGCTCCGTGGAGACGAAGGAATCACCCAGCTTGTCGGCTTCGTTCTGGGCGTTCTGGATCGCCTGTAGGGAAGGCCTGGACAGCTGCGCCTGCTGGACCGAGCTTCCGGACGTGGCGGGCAGTGCCTTGATGGCGGTACTGGCTTGGACACTGACGGTATCCGGGTCCGCTCCGGTGGCGCGGAGGAGTGCGACGGCGACGCCCTCCCGCTGATCCATGAGTGCCTTGAGCAGGTGGGCGGGTTCCACCTGCGGGTTCCCGGCGGTGGAGGCGTTCATGGCGGCAGCCGAAAGAGCCTCCTGGCTCTTGGTGGTGAATTTGGCGTCCAAAGAGAGCTCCTTTCGAAGACGGTTTAGCTAGGTTGAGTGTACTACGCTCAAGTTTGCTTTTGGCGTCCTCACAGCCAAGTTTTCCCACAGCGAAATACCCTCCGGCGGGCGGGCGAATCTTCCGTGAACGGTAGCCCTTGAACTGTATCGCCAGCGGCCGAATCCCCCTAGGATCGACCTGTGGCCGTGAGGGTCACCCCGGGAGGCGGGCACTGCAAAGAGCGTCATTCCACAACCCCAAAGACCACTACTCCAGAGACAGGACCGGCAATGAAAAAGTTTGTAGTTCTTTACAACGCACCGCAGTCGGCACAATCCCAGATGGCGGAGAGTTCCCCCGAGGCCGCGCAGGAGGGCATGAAGGCCTGGATGGAGTGGGCGTCCCGGGCCGGCAGCGGCATCGTGGACATGGGCCAGCCCCTCGGTGCCGGCAAGGAGGTCAGCCAGTCGGGCACCTCGGACACGAACGCCAGCGTGGGCGGATACGGCATCCTGCAGGCCGAGGACATGGACGGCGCCCTGGCCCTCCTCGAAGGACACCCGCACCTCATGATGCCCGGCGCGAGCATCCAAGTATTCGAGACCCTCGACCTGCCCGGGATGTAGCCGGCCTGCCCGGGATGTAGCCGCTAGGAGCCCCGGACCCCCGAGACGCTGGTGATCCAGGCCAGATTGCGGACCACGGAGGCGTGGTCATTGTAATAGCCCTTGTAATTCGAGGGGTTCGGGGCCGGCAGAATGTCCGACGAGGACAAGACCCCTGCAAGTTTGCCGTTCACGATGAGCGGGCCGCCCGAGTCGCCGCTGAGCGTGTGGCCGGTCTCCGACCGCGTCCGGACAGACGGGCCGCCGTAGTTGTCCACACCCTGCCACACCACCGAGACGTCCGCCGCTTTGAGGTAGTAGGACATGGCACCGGACCCCTCGGACTGATCGCCCCAGCCATAAACCCTCGCGCGAGTTCCGGTGGCAGGAAAGGAACTGGACAGGCCCACGTAGGAGCCGTAGTACGGCGTGGACAGTTTCAGCAACAGGACGTCCCCGGCCGGAGCGGGGTAGCGCGCCACAACCGAACGGACGGCACCTCCGGTTCCGAGGTAGCTCGTGCCGAGCCGGACCGACCTGAGGCTCGTGGAGTTACAGTGCTTGGCCGTAATGACCCAGCCCGCAGCGATCTGACTGCCGGTGCACCCCACGTTGGCACCTGCGGAGTCGAAGGAAACTTGCACCGCGAAGGGTGCGGCTGAAACCGTAGTGGTGCTGCCACCGGCGATGTCCCTGCTCAACGTACCGTCGCCGCCGGGGGCCGGCACTTCCCTGACCGGCACCTCCCGGGCCGCGGCGGCCTGTGCCGGCGGGCCGCAGAGGACGGGGGCCAGCAGGGCCGCGCCGGCCGTGGCCGCGGCCAGGATTTTCGCGATCTTCAACGTGAGGCTCCTTAGTCAGGTGCGAGAGGTCCGACTGCGAGGGTACGTGCAGTGACAAGTTTTGTCATATTCGTTACTCGCGTTGTCACTGCCGTCCGACGGGGGGCCGGCGCATGGGCTGGAGCATGGTCTCCGGCCGCTGCGAGCATTACCCTGAGGGCCTAGCAGTACTTACTGGTCGCCGGCCTGCGGCGGCATCAGGCTCAGTTCCGCGGTGTGAGGGATCATGACTGGACTGTCGAAACAGCGGAGATGGTCCGGGATTGCTCCGGCCGTGTTTTCGATGGCGCTCGCGCTTACAGCGTGCCAGTCCGGCCCGCCCGCGCCGCCACCGCCGTCGTCGTCGTTAGGGACGCCGGCTTCGCCAGGTACGTCCGGACGGGCAACCGCCTCACCCAGCCCCGTGGAACCCTCCTCCCCGGCTGGGCCCTCCTCAGCCACCGGGTCCTCCTCCACCACAGTGCCAGCCGCCGTCCACTTCACGGCCCAGGGCGACATCGGCCTGGGCACGGGAGCCAGGAAGGTGCTTGACACGATCGGCGGCCTTCGTCCTGAGCTGAACCTGGCCCTCGGGGACTTCCCTTACGAGGCGGGGCGCGAGCAGGATTTCTGCGACATGGTCACCGGCAGGCTGGGCGGGGACTTTCCCTACCAACTGGTCACCGGCAACCACGAGAGCGACGGCCATGACGGCGACATCGCCAACATCGTTAGCTGCCTGCCCAACAAACTGCCGGGGCTCCAGGGCGAGTACGGAATCCAGTGGTACGCCGACTACCCGGGACGGAACCCGCTGGTGCGTTTCATCATGGTGTCCCCGGGGATCAAATTCCATGACGGAAACAACCTGGACTATTCGCGGGGCAGTGAGCGGTGGCGCTGGACAGCAGCCGCGTTGGATGGTGCGAAGTCCAAGAACATCCCCTGGACCGTGGTGGGCATGCACACTCCTTGTCTCAGCGTCGGTAGATATGGTTGCCAGGCGGGAGCCGACTTGACGGACATGCTGATCGAGAAGAAGGCAGACCTGGTCCTGAGCGCCCACGACCACATCTACCAACGGAGCCACCAGATACGTCGGGGCCAGGATTGCCCGGCACTGGTGCCGGACACGTTCTCCCAGGGCTGCCTCGCCGGTTCGGACGCCGCCATGGTCCAGGGCGCCGGAACGGTCTTCGCCACAGTCGGAACCGGCGGTAAGGGGCTCTACGACGTCAACGACCAGGATTCGGAATCCCGCTACTTTGCCACCTGGTCCGGGCGCAACCGCGACGCCGCCCTCGGCACGCTGGACGTGACGGCCACCGCTGACCGGCTCGCAGCAAAGTTTGTCCCGGCGGAGGGGTACACCTTTACGGACAGCTTCGGCATCGACCGGAAATAGGCGGGCAGTTACGGACCCCTAAGCGCGTTTCCAGATGGCGATCCAGTCCAGGTGGAGGTGCCCTGCCGTCTCAGGTTTGGGACACACATTGAACATGCAGGATTCCGTTTGGAGTATGTAGTGCATGGGGGTGTTCGGCACTCGGGAGGTGCCTGCGCCGAGCGAGTGGCCATCTAGGAAGAACTCGACCTTTCCCGGCGACCACTCCATCGTGGCGACGTGCCAGGAGGTGAACGAAGCATTGGCATAGAAGACGTCTGTGTCACGCGGGTCCTTGCCCATCTTGTGCACCGCCCCGTAGAACGAGGATGTAGCCAGATCGCTTTCCGGGAAGTCAATTTCTCCGTCGCGGGGCCACATCTTGCTGTCCGGCCACAGGAGCCAGGCCGTCTTGAAGCCTTTCAGCGGATCTGCCTTGAACCGGACGGAGTACCTGCCGTAGAGGAGGCTGTTGGCGCGGGGAGGGTTGGTGGTGGCATTCGGAATCTTGGGAGTAGGCGCTGCCCCCATCGAAATGCCGTTCTCCGAGTGCAGGTACCAGTCCAGCATGCCGTTTTTCACACTAAGGACCTTGGACGGATAGTAGCGTGAAGGCTGGCCGGTCTGGCCTGCGGAATCTGGCCACCCGTCCTTGTAGCCGGCACTCCACTTATCGATGTAGGCCGGGCCGGGAAAAGCGCCGATCGGCACGTCGCCCCGGTTAAAGTCCTCCACGAAGACCTGCTTCCAGCCGGGCAGATCGCCTACAGGCAACTTGTGCACCGCCGGGTCGACGGCAGGGACCGGTGTCCCGGGGGTGGGCCGCCGTCCCGCCGTTGGTGTCGCCGTGGACGGTGCAGGTGCAGCTGGTTCAGCTGCCGCCCGTGGCACTGCAGACGGCGCCGCCGTAGTTGGTGCCGCTGCAGTTGGTGCCGCAACAGAGGGCTTGGCGGGAGCGGGCGTAGCCGGCGACAGTGCCTTGGTGGACGGCCCGACCGCTGAGGGTTGCGTCTCGGGCAGCCGGTCCAACGGCAGCCGCTGCGCTTCCTTGGCCACGGGAGCGCACGCCGTGAGTATCGCCACCGCGGCGAGCGCGGCGGACCTCCATACGCGGTGTTTTTGGCGGTTACCGGGCGCTGGGGTTGAGGCCATGGGGAAACTATGGCATTTGGTCCTTGGGGATTCCAAGGAATCCCTGACCCCCAAAACTGGGGCTGTTTCAAGGAATCCCAAGCTTTTTACAGGCTGCTCAGCCGAACATGATCCGAGGGGGAGTGCAAGCAAGTTGCCAGGACCGCAGCAGCAGGCGCTTCGATTTCCCGTAACCAGCCGGGGAGGCTGCTCGGGAGAGGCATAGGCATACGACCCCAATGAGTGGTGAGGCTAGTGACCATCCCCATACAAGTTTCAACTGTTCATGCACCAAGTCCGGCGCCGGCGTCTCTGGCCTCCATCAGCGTGGTGATTCCCACCCTGAACGAAGCCATGAACCTCCCGTGGGTTCTGCGCCGCATGCCCTCGTACGTGGACGAAGTGGTGATCGTCGACGGCCGTTCACTGGACAGCACGGTGGACGTCGCCCGTGCCCTGCGCCTCGACGTGGTGGTGGTCTCGGAAACCCACGCCGGCAAGGGTTTCGCCGTACGGGCCGGGCTCGCTGCGGCCTCCGGAGACATCATCGTCATGCTGGACGCCGACGGGAGCATGGATCCGCAGGAAATAGGCTGGTTCGTCACCCCGCTGCAGCATGAATTCGACTTCGTCAAGGGCTCCAGATACGTCACTGGTGGCGGGTCCGAGGACATCACGCTGCTCCGCAGCGCAGGCAACCGGGCGCTGACGCGCCTGGCCAACGTGGTGCTCCACAGCAACTATTCCGACCTGTGCTACGGCTACATCGCCATGCGGCGGGAGTGCCTGGAGATCCTCGAACTGGCGTCGGAAGGGTTCGAAATAGAGACCGAGCTGATCGTCCGCGCGTCGAGAGCCGGCCTGCGAATCGCAGAGGTTCCCAGCAACGAACTCAACCGGATCTCCGGCAATTCCAACCTGCATACATTCCGCGACGGGTGGCGCGTACTGAGGACCCTGGCCCGTGAATGCGTGGGCTGGGAAGCACCCACGGCCGGCGCCCGGCCGGAGTCGCTCAGGCGCGTGAAATACAGGTATCCCAGCATCTCCCTCCCCCACATTCCGACGGATCCGGCAACCGTCCTTGGCCTGATAGCAGGTGATTAACGTGAACCACGCTGAAGGGCTTCCGGCCGTTTCGGTGGTGATCTGCTCCTACACGGAAGACCGATGGGACCGGCTGATGGCCGCCGTCGAATCCGTCCGCGCACAAACGGTGCCGCCTCAGCAGACCATCGTGGTGGTCGACTACAACGTTGACCTGTACAAGCGGCTTATCTTCTCTGTCGATGATGTCGTGCTCCTCGAGAACACCGGCCCCAAAGGCCTTTCCGGAGCACGGAACACGGGGGCCGCGGCGGCAACGGCAGGCGTCGTTGCCTTCCTCGATGACGACGCAGTGGCGGCCCCGGACTGGCTGGAGCGGCTGACGGCCCTCTACGACGACCCCGATGTGCTGGCCGTGGGCGGACGAGTCGTGCCGGAATGGGAAACAAGCCGGCCGGCATATTTCGGCGAGGAACTGGACTGGATCGTCGGCTGCACGCACCGCGGCATGCCCAAGGTGGCGGCCGAGGTCCGCAACGTCATCGGCGCCAATATGTCCTTCCGTTCCCAGGTCATCCAGATGGTGGGTGGTTTCAACACGTCCCTGGGCCGGCAGAACTCGCTGCCTTTGGGCTGCGAGGAGACGGAAATCTGCATCCGCGCTGCCATAGGTTCGCCGGGTGGCCGCGTCGTGTACGAACCGGCAGCCGTGGTGAACCATTACGTCCCCGCACAGCGGGGCACCCTGAACTACATGCTGCGCCGCGGCTGGTCTGAGGGAATATCAAAAGCCCTGGTCAGCAAGATCGTCGGCCACAAGCGCGCCCTGGGGCCCGAACGCCGGTACGTCCGCGGCGTGCTCCCCCGTGCCGTGGCAGCCGGCATCCTGGGCAGGATCCGGGGAACAGACCCCGCCGGTCTGCGCCGGGCCGGGTCCATCCTGGCCGTGCTGGCCGTAACTACTTGCGGGTACATCCGGGGACGCCGTCTGCCCCTTGATCCCACTGGCGGGGGCCTCGAGCCGCACGAGTCCCACGCCAGCTGGAGGGAAGTCAAATGATCCCGATGTACCCGCAGGGCAACTTTGCCCGAATCACCGAGACCGCTGGAGGGCCGGAAGCATGAGTCAGTCCGAAAAAGACATCCTGAGGGACTCGCTCCCGTCCACCGGGGCCAGCTTCGACGTCCACGGCCTCGTGGGCATCGATGTGGCCCCCGGAACGCCCGGCGAAGCACAGCTGCGGGACATGCTCGCTCCTTTCCTCGGACCGTCCCGGGCACCGCTCCGCCTGCACGTCAGCGCGGAAACGGCGGACGTGGGGGAACAGTCGCACGCCGAGGATGCCTTCCGGTTTACCCCGGAGTCGCTCCATATCCCGGCGGACCGCGTCCAGGTCCAGGAAACGCGGGATGGTTACTCGGTCCAGGGCCGGGGCGAGCTGCTGACGGCCGTCATTCCCCTGCTGGACCGGCTCTGCATCAGGCAGAACGCCGCCATGATCCATGCCGCGGTGGTGGACTTCCGCGGCTCGGGAGTCCTGCTTCCGGCCTGGGGCGGAGTGGGCAAGACCAGCACCGTCGCGAAGCTTACGGCCATGCCGGGCGTGCGGTTCATGGCCGACGACTGGGCGTTCCTGGATGCCGACAGCATGCTCATGGGCTATGCCAAGCCGATGTTCCTCAAGCCGCACCACCGCAGGATCTACCCCGAGGTGTTCAGCGGCGCCCGGAAGCCTTTGGCTCCAGGCTGGCTGACGAACACTGTGGCCCACCTTGCCACAGCTGTCCATCCGGTGATCGTCCGCTATCCGAAGACCGCCGCCTTCACCCGCCGGTGGTCCCCGGAGCACCGCATGGTCCATCCGGAGCTGGTTTTCGGACAGGACGGCATCTCAGCGGCGGCGCTCACCCGGCTGGCCATCTTCCTGGAACGCTACGACGGTTCCGAAGCCCGGCTGGAGACACGCAGCCGCGAGTGGATGACCTCCCGCATCGTCGGGAACTTCCACTCCGAACTCCCGGTGGTGTCACGGCGGCTGATCGAGGCCCTCGGTGCGACGGGCCTCGTTCCGCTGGAGGAATTCTTCAGCCAGAAGGCAGCCGTGGTTCGCCGCGCCCTCGAGGACGTGCCGTGCTCCCTGCTCAGAATTCCCGCCTCCTGGTCTGCCGACCGGACGTCCGACTACGTGGCCGGCCTGATCAGCTCCAAGCTGGAGGAGTGACTTGCGTGCACACGTGAGCGACCTCGAAGTGTCCGTGGTGGTTCCCGCGCGAAATGCGGAACGGTGGCTTGCCGAATGCCTGGAGTCCATCCGCGCCGAGAGACCGCGCGAGATCATCGTGGTGGACGGCTGCTCAACGGACAACACAGTGGAGATCGCACGGTCCATGGGCGCCCGCGTCATCTCGGACGAGGGCCACGGCTTGCCGGCAGCGCGGATGCTCGGTGTCAAGAACGCCTGCTCAGACCTCGTAGCACTTATCGACGCCGACGTCGTCCTTCCGCCGGGCGCTTTGGGCGGTCTCCTGGACGAGTTCAAAGCCTGCGGCTACGACGGGCTGCAGTTCGGCCTCGTCAGCGAGGCGGACGGGCCCGGATACTGGGGTGCCGCGTTGGCCTGGCACCACGTCCACAGCCGGGTCCGCTCCTGGTTCGGCGTACGCGCCACCCTCATGCGAAGGAAAGTCCTGCTGTCCGTGGCGTTCGATGACACCTTCCGCTCCGGCGAGGACATCGAGCTCAGGATCAGGCTTGAAGAAGCCGGCTACCGGCTTGGCGTCTCCAGCATCACGGCAGTGCGGCACCGGTTCATGGACACGTTCAGCGCCGCCCGCGGCCAGTGGGTCCAGGGCGGCGCCCGGCTGGCCCGCACGGTCCGCAAGCACCCCGGCCGCGCCGGCTGGCTTGTGCTGCTTCCACTCCTGGCCGCCATACGCGGCGCCGGCCTGTCGCTGCTGCATGCGCCCCGGTTCCTTGCGTACTGGGCCTGCTTCCTCGTGTACAACTACAGGTCGATGTTCCGCGAGCTCCTGCGGCCGCCCGGCACCGGCCTGTCCGTGGGCGGGAACGCCGCCTGGCTGACCGCCGCCCGTATAGCCCCGATGGCCACCGGTTTCCTGTTCTGGGCGATGGCGGCGATCATGCTGCCGCCCGCGCAGCTCGGCATGGGTTCTGCGGTGGTGGCCGCGGCCCTCCTCACCGTGCATCTTGGGATGCTTGGGGTCGGGCCTGCCACGCTTACCCTGCTCCCCGAACAGTCCGACGGCGGCCGCCGGCTGATTGCCAGCAGCCTCCTCACCGTCGGGGTTTCCACAGTCGTGTTGTCCGGTGCAGTGGCGGCTGTGACCTATGCGTTGGGGTCTGGCGTGGGCCTGGCCTGGAATGATCCCCTCATAACCGGGATGTTCACCGCGACGGCGCTGTTCGCCGCGATTGCGTACCAGCTGGACCACGTGGGCGTAGCACAGGAGCGCTCCGACCGCGCATTGGTCAGGAGCCTGACGCAGAGCCTGGTTCAACTGGCTGTGCTGGCCTTCGCCATGGCCGCAGGCATCCGGGAAGTGGCAGTGGTGGTGGTGGCGGTGGGCGCCGGTGCCCTCGCCAGTGTGGTCCTCGGACTGCGCCAGCTCAACCGTGCCGGAGCGTCACCGGACTGGAAGCGCGGGCTCCGGGTAGGACCGGCCCTGCGGCTGCTGAAGCCGGGTCTGCCGAACCATGCGCTGATGCTCGCAGACCGCGCCCCCCGCTATGTCCTTCCACTGATCGTGGCCGCTACCCTCGGCCCGGCCGCAACGGCGTCCTGGTACATGGCGTGGATGATGGCTTCGGCGGTCTTCTTCTTTCCTCAGTCTTCCGGGTTCTCCCTGCAGACCGCGCTGGCCGGAGGCAGGTCAAGGCCTGGGCTGGTGTCCTCCGCCCTGAAGACGAGCCTCGCCCTCACATTCGTTGCCGGAGCGATGTTGCTCATAGTCGGCCCCTACCTCCTCGGTTTCCTAGGCCCGGAGTACGCGGCGACCGCCATCCTGCTTCCTGTCCTGGTGCCGGCGTTGCTGCTGGGCTGCGTGACTCAGGTTTACTTCGGTCTGTGCCGGGCGCAAGGCCGCCTTGCCGAGGCCACAGCCGTAGCTGTCCTCGCTGCCGTCCTTGTCGTGGGGCCAGCCTCGCTTGGCGCCCGCGAATTCGGCCTCCTCGGCGTCGCGGCGCTCTGGTCCGCCGCCCAGGCCTCCGCGGCCCTGATTGCAATCTGGCGTCTCAGGAAGCTGACTCCCGCAACGCTTCCAGTGGCTGGGCCGAACGCGCCGGCAGCAAGCGGTGCACGAGGTCTCTGACCGCCAGCCGGAACCGCTTGCTCCAACCGTCCGCGCACAAAAAGCATGTCCCAGCCCGGCGCCGAATGGCGGCGGGCTGGGACGGGTTTACGGCTCAGCGACCGTCCGGACGCCAGTACCGCAGCCCTCCGCTGATGGCGCCGTCGCGGGCGACGTCGACCACGGCGTACGGGAACGCCCGACGGTCCGACTGGTCAGGTCCGCGACCGCGGACGTCGGAACCCCACGTGCCGGTGTTGACGTATCGGGTGGGGCTCTCCTCCAGCGCAGACTCGAGTGCCCGGTGGGTGTGGCCCGAGATGTACCAGGCCACCCCGCAACCGTGCTCCTCGAGCGTACGTGCAACCCGGCCCGCCGCAGCGGGAGCTTCCTCGCCGGTGACTCTGCGGCCGGCGGCCGCGAGCACCATGCGGGTCGCGGCGACCGGGAGGGCCGACACAGTCCGGAACCGGGACAGGCGCGCCAGGTCCCGAATGACTACCCCGTCAAGCGCGAGCCGCCGTGACTCGGCCTGCAACAGCTCCTCGTATGCGGGCTCCCGGACGCGGCGTTCCGCCCGCTCGGACGCCAGGCAGGCCTGGGCAACGGCCCCGGCGCGGCTCAGGCGTGACCTCGACGGAAGGGCGTTCCATGCAGCGAGCGGTGGCAGGTTCAGCTCGTCGGTGCCGTTGATTGCCGAGCGGAGAACCTCGGGTATCCGATGCAGCGCGTGGTGATGGTGCCCGTGCTCGGCCACGAGCACGCGGGGCACGTGCAGGAACCATGGGTACACCCGGACCTGCGTTGGTTCTGCGGCCGACAGCAGCCACGACAGGCGGGCGGCCACCGAGGGCCGGGCCAGCTCCACGTCGTGGTTGCCGCACACGAAGTGCAGCTGCACGCCGCGCGCCGCGCACGCTTTCAGGGCCGCGAGCGTGTCGGGATGCCGGGCGAGGATGGACTCGAGCCGGGCCAGGCTCGCGTCCTCCGCGAGCCCGGCCAGCTCGAACGTGTCACCGACGAAGGCGACGTGCTGCTCCTGGCCCGACGTTGCGAGCACCTCGCGGCGCAGGAACTGGGGCAGCACGCTGCCGGGGGACCGCGGGTCGTCGTCCAACTCGCCCAGGTGAAGGTCGCTGAGGAGCCACCACTGCGCGGGACTGCTCACGCGAGCAGTCCCAGCACCCGCGGAAGGAAGAGCAACAGGTACATCGCCCACATGGCGGCGACGGCCCAGCGGCTCAC
The DNA here is from genome assembly GCF_044054585.1 of Arthrobacter sp. UC242_113. Lineage (NCBI taxonomy): Bacteria > Bacillati > Actinomycetota > Actinomycetes > Micrococcales > Micrococcaceae > Arthrobacter > Arthrobacter sp. UC242_113. The sequence goes on from NZ_CP171968.1 coordinate 3,366,574, forward strand.
CCTTTGGCTGAGGATCCCCTGGCGTGTGGGCTGCCCGGTATCCGGCACCGTGCGTCGGACCTCGAGAGTCACGAGGGTCACGAGCAGGGCGCCGGCCGCGAGCAGTCCCGCGAGTTCGATGATCATGTTGTTGCCTCCTGCCGTGCGCGTGCCATGCACGCTAGGACGGTGATGACGCCCATCGAGACGACGCACGCCTGCCACGACCACACAGCGAGGTAGAACATTGCCGTGGACACGGCCGTGAGCGCGGCGAGGCCGAGCGCGAGGGCGAGGAGAGCGCCCAGCGCGAGGTCGGTCACCTGTGTGAGTCGGGCCAGTGCATGGCCGGGGAGCAGGACGAGGACGGCTATCGCCGCGATTGCCTGCAGCGGTGTCGGCAGCCCGACGAGCGAAATTAGCGACAGCGCGACGGCCGAGAGACCGAGCGCCAAGGTGAGCCGGCTGATGCTTACGATGTTCATGGCGTCACCCGGTACACGCGTGCGTCGACGTTGCTGAACACAAGTTCCACGCCGTTCTGCGAGCTTAGCCATTTCTCCAGCTCGGAGAAGCCGCTGGCGCCAGGGACGCCCTGGAGCACAAGGCTCGCCTCCGACGAGCGCGTGATCAGCAGGACGGCACCGGTAGTGCTGCGCCGGGCGTAGTCGTAGACGAGTGGGCCGCATCTGGCCGTCGACACGTCGGACCGGCACAGGTCGTCGATCGTCCGGGACCGGTGATCGAGGTAGGCCTCACTCCGCCAAGGGGTCGGGTGGGCAGCCGAGATGATCGCCGAGCCGGGGGGCGCGAGTCGCTGCATGGCGGCGACGGCGTCGATCTCATCATGGGTGAACACGTCATACCGGGCGTTTCCGAACCGGCCCGTCACGGTCAGCACGGCCAGCAGGGTGCAGGTGAGTGCAAGGCCCCCCGCGGCAAGGTAGGAGCGGCGTTTGCTTCCCTCGGCGGGAAGGTAGGAGCGGCGTTTGCTTCCCTCGGCGGGAAGGTAGGAGCGGCGTTTGCTTCCCTCGGCGGGAAGTTTGCTGCCGACCGTAGCAAGTTTGTTGCCGTCCGTGGGAAGCAGGACCGAGCACGCCAGCAGCGCGATGAAGGGCAACGCGAACATTGAGACGCGGATGAGCATCTCCCCGCCGTACACCTGGGCGGGGAAGAGCAGCAGTGGGGAGACGGCGAGCAGTACCACCCGGATGTCGAGACGCCTTCTGCGCCAGTCGCGCCAGGCGCCGGCGGCGGCGAGCCCCCACAGCACAAGGGTGAGAATGGCCCGGATCTGCACCACGAGCACGTGCCCGTCGGTCCCGCGCACGCGGTCGAGGACGTTCGCCTCGGTCGCCGCCTCCAGCCCGGCGTCGGCCAGGGGTGGGTGCCCGGAGAGGTATGCGCTCGCGGGGTAGGCGAGCCAGAGCGACAGGATGACTATGGTGATCAGGGGCAGCCTGCTGGGCCACACACGTCCGCTCAGGGTGAGAGCCGTGACGCCGATGAGGAGCATGAACGGCGTCAGCTGATGGCTCGCGCCGATGACGATGATGAGCAAGAGTGCTATCACGAGGGCGCCCACCCGGTACCCCGGCCGGGGTTCGGCGGGCGACCGGCCTCGCCACCACGCCGCCAGGTCCGCGCGCCGGAAGCCGCGGAACTGTGGCGCCCGCGCGGCCAACGGGCCGAGGAGCAGCGCGATCACGACGAGGTGCAGGAAGAAGCCGAAGGCCTGGGGGGACAGGTAGTCCTGGTCCTGCCAGTTGCCGAGGCAGAAGAGCCAGAGCGCGAGCCAGCGCCGTCGCGGGTCGCGCGTCAGGTAGCCCGTCAGCACGGCCAGGGCAACGAGCCACAGACCCATGTTGAGCACCGGCGCCCACAGGGCAAGGGCCACGGGGTCCAGACCGGTCGCCTGGAGCACCGTGGCGAGGAGGGCGAAGAATCCCGGCCAGTTGAAGTACCCGTCGATGTCCGGGTCGATCCCTTGGGTGTGCGAGAGGGCGTCGGCGATGCCGAGATGACGGAACGCGATCTCACCCCGCGGCACGTCCGTCGCGAAGGCGGCGGTCCCGAAGAGCACCAGCACGAGCACGACGGTGAGCCAAATCATGACCGGGCGGCGCGCCGGGCCTGCGGCATCCCCCCGCAGCGCCACGACGAAAGCGACGTTTAGAATCAGGACCCCAATCCAGAACGGAAAAGGCAGCACGGCCACGAGCCCCAGATCGCTGTTGACGGGCACGGCCACCGTGGAGGCGGCCCCCGCGGCAAGCGCCAGCGACACGGTGCCTGCCAGTGCGCACCACATTTCACGGGATTTCCAGCGTTCCTTGGTACGGGTGGTCGCTTCGAGTGTGCCAGTCATCGTATGTCCTTCCTGGTGTGCCGGAGCACGGCGAGCAGCCGGAGGCCGACCGCCGCGGCCCCAATGGAGAGCACCACCAGCCACGCAAGGGCCATGGCGCTAGCGCCTCTCTCGGCGGCCGAGAGCGCTGAAGCGCAGAGAGCGATTCCCAGTGTCGTGCCGACCACGATCGCCTCCGCGTAGCGGCCGCGGGCCCGGCACACGGCGTTGTAGGCCTGGAGTACCGCGTAGGGCACCAGCCCGGCCGCCAACCACCGCAGAGCGCCGGCGGAGGAGTCGGCGTACCGTTCCCCCAGCAGGCTGAGCAGCGGGTGGGCGAGGAGGATAAGGACGGCGGCACCCAGGCCACCTATGGCGAGTGACCAGCGCAGGCTCGCCCAGGTGGTCGGTACCAGACGGTCCGCGTCGCGGACACCCTCCGAGAACTGGACGATGCCCATCAGTGTCGGAGCCTGGTAGGCGGCCCAGGCCATCATCCATGCGGGATACCAGTAGGCGGCGGCCTCCGGCGCCACGGTGTGTGCGAGCAAGAGCGGCAGCACCAGTCCCGGAGTGCGTTCGGTGAGGGTGAGGAGCTGGTTCGGAAAGCCCAGCGCCAGCAGTGACCTGCCCCGCGCCAGGCGGAGGGAAGGCCGCGGCCGGTAGCCGACCAGTTTTCGCAGCTGGATCGCTCCGACGATGCATGCCACGGCCGAACCGAGGGTCCAGCAGGCCAGAAGCAGGTCGTCGGGGGCGCCCTGTGCCCACAGGGCCACGGCCCCTGCGGCCGCGAGTGAGACCGTTCCGCCCAGAACGTACCTTGAGGTCGCGCTGGCACCGCGTCCCAACGCTACGAGTGCCTGGTCCAGCACAATGACCAGGGTGCCGGTGACGGCAGCCACGATGAAGGTGAGCCAGAAGAGAACCGATAGGGATGCGGTGTCCGGCGCTACGGCCGACTGCAGTGCGAGGTAGCCGATGGACAGAATGGTGCCGGCTACCCCCACGATGGCGAACGCGGCATCCAGAACCCGCGCAGGCGCCTCCCCTCGGCCTACCGAGACGATCACGGCCGACCCGGCGCCCAGCACCGCGAGCTGCGTGCAGATCATCACGGCCGAGACCGCGGCAGTAGTCAGCCCGACTTCACGGTCGGACGTCGCGCGCGCGGCCACGATCCAGAAGGCGAAGCCCGCTCCGGTCTGGGCGGCCTTGCCCGCGACGAGACCGAGCGAGCTGCGCAGGGCGGAGTGCCGGACGGGAGTGGCATCCGTGACAGCGGCCCCCGCCTTGGCCCTCACGACGTCAGACCTCTCGCCAGGCCCACATAGTTGCACCAGCAGAAGGCAGCGTAGTAGCGCAGCCACCGGGGCTGGCCCTTGGCGAGGCTCAAGGCGCTGCCCCGGACTGCCGCGGCGGCGGGCAGCAGCGCCAACCTCGCACCGCGCCAGCCGTGTTTGCGGATCATCCGTCCCAGCCCGGTTCCGTCCATGAGGAACTGGTCGAGCGCGAAATCAAAGTCGTCTGCGGCGAACCGGTGCTCGACGACGACCCGGCGTGAGACCGCCGTTCGCATCCCTGACTGGCGCATGCGCCAGCGCAGTTCGATGTCTTCTCCCGATTTGAACGAGTCGTCGAAGCCCATGTTGAGCATCAGCTCACGGTCCACGACAGTCGCCACGAGTCCGAACCAGTTGCGGCTGCGGCCGGTGCGGTGGTGGTGTGCCAATGCCTGCCCCCAGTACCCTGGACCCCCGACGCTCTCCAGCCCGGCCTGAAGGGCGTCATAGCCGCCTTCGACCAGCTCCGTCAGCAGGTCGGCGACCCCACCGGGCCCGAACACGACGTCGGTATCGACGAGCAGGACCCAGCGGGTGCTGCTGTTCCGCACACCGAGCGTTCGGGCCCACGGCAGGCCGCGGCCCTCGTCACTCAGGATCCGGGCGCCGGCCGCCTCGGCGAGGGCGACTGTGCGGTCGGTGGAGCATCCGTCCACCACAATAATCTCGGCAACACCCGATTCGCGCAGGGCCTCCAGGCAGCGCGGGAGCATGAGCTCCGCGTTGCGGGCCGGAACGACGGCGGTGACGTCGGCAGTGCTGTGACCCACTGCGTCCTCCCTAGGCCTGCTCGTCGAGAACGGAGGGCAACAGCTGCTCGAGATGTTGGACGATGTCGTCCGACGCCTCGTCCGCCGAGTACGCAGAAGGCACCTGCAGCAGGTGGCAGGGCCGCCCGTCAAGCGCCTTGCTCAGCACGAGCCCCTTCGCCGCGAAATGCTCGCGCCACGGAACGACCGACGTTGCCGCCAGGCCTGTCACAACCTGCTGCGAGAAGCCCGCCATCTCGATGTGGAAGTTGCCAAGCATGCGGTCGACCATCCAATCGCTCGACCGCTCGACGATCCGGGACCGCGCGCCTTCGAAGCGCTCAATGTAGACTGCGGCCGCGAGAGGGGCCGTCGTCGTCACCTCCCGCCCCGGGAACGCGGTCCCCGGATCAACCATGCGGTGTTCCGGGGACCACCGCCGGGCGAAGTCCGCAAGCCGCGGATACCGGATGACGTAAGGGTGGACCACCGTCGTTAGACGGCCGACTCCCTTCGAGAGCCGGGACGGGATGAGGGGTTTCCGGACACCTTCGAACAGGTGCGGGTAGATGCCCCGGTGGTGCGGCTTGATGAACATCGGCTTGGCGTAGCCCAGCATGGTGGCGTCCTCGGCGAGGAAAGCCCAGTCGTCACCCATGAATGACCACCCCTCGCGCCGCATCAGCTTGGCCACGGTGCTCGTCTTACCGGTCCCGCCAGCCGCGGGAAGCGCGATCGCGTGGCCCCGATAGGCCATCGTGGCCGCATGGATCATGGCAGCCCCCCGGCCGACCATGGCGGCATCCAGAATCGGGACCACGGTGGTCAGCAGCTCGCCCGGCCCGTGAATGCGCCATTGGTCTGCGTCCCTCACGACCTGGACGTGGTCGTCCTGGAAGCGCACGCTGGTCTCCGTGTACGCGAGCTCGTGCTCGAGCAGACCCGCATCCGGCATCGGCTCCGGCCGGTCATCGACGATGATGTCGCCTGGCCGTTCGGTGTTTGTGGCGAAACACGCCAACATCGTTTGGAGTTGAGTCGCTGCCGGTGCCTTTGCGTCGACGCGGATCGTGACGCGGTCATGGATATCGAAGTGCACTGCCTTGGTCCGCAAGGTGCGCATGGTCATCCCCTGTCTGGGTGGTGTCGGTCGGAAGGTTTTGCTGGCGTGGGCGGTGCCGGCCGTGTGCCGACACCGTCCCCTACTACCCCAGCGTGAGCACCAGCTTGGGTGCCGCAGTGCTGCTGACCTCCCTCGAGTTGAGGTCCAGGCCGTCGCTGCTGCTGGAGTTCAGGCCAAGAGAGAGCTGTTGTCCGAGGCCGCCGGCCACGGCGGTGGGTGTCAACGTAATGCTGTAATTCGTGTTGGTCGTTGTCGGGCCGAGCGTGCCGATGGGGGTGGTGCCGAGCGTCGGACGGGTACCGCTGGACGTAATTGTTGTTTCGTCCCAGTTGCCCGTGGCCACTCTCACGTTCTGCGTACCCGTGGACCCGCTCCCGGCACTACGCAGCTGCAGGGTCGCACTCTGCACAGTTCTTCCCGCATATGGCGTCAGGTCGAACTTCAGGTAGGTCACCTCCACCGGACTGTTGTCCACGCCCAGCAGGGTGCTCGTGCCGAAGTTCGTCGTCGGCGACGCGCTGGTCACATAGCTGTCAGCCGTGGCCGTGAGGGTGACGGTCTGCGGTGTCGTGCCGCCGCCTGCACCCACGCTCCAGGTCTGCGTCGCTGGTGTCGCATCGGTGTTGCCGGCTGCGTCGGTGGCCCAGACAGAAAATGTGTGCGATCCGGTCGACAACCCGGTGTAGGCCCGGGGTGAGGTGCACGCAGAACGAGCCGCATTATCCAGGCTGCACTGGAACGTCGAATTGGCTTCAGTAGAAGTGAATGTGAACGATGTGCTGGTCGACGTCCCAGGGGGTGGCGACGTGATCGTCGTATCCGGAGCCGTGGTGTCAGCACCGCCGCCGGAGCCGACGGTCCAGGTCTGCGTCGCTGGTGTCGCATCGGTGTTGCCGGCTGCGTCGGTGGCCCAGACAGAAAATGTGTGCGATCCGGTCGACAACCCGGTGTAGGCCCGGGGTGAGGTGCACGCAGAACGAGCCGCATTATCCAGGCTGCACTGGAACGTCGAATTGGCTTCAGTAGAAGTGAATGTGAACGATGTGCTGGCCGACGTCCCAGGGGGTGGCGACGTGATCGTCGTGTTTGGAGCCGTCGTGTCAGCACCACCGCCGCCGGTGGAATCGTAGTAGTGCCAGTACCGGCTGGTGGCGTTCACATCGGCGAGCACCAGCAGACCGCTGTTGACCGTGCCGGAAGCCTGACTGTTGAGGTTCTGCTTAGTCGACGTTACGTTGTGGACATACTGGTCGTCGTCCACGATACGGGCAGTCTTCGTGGTGGTGAAGCTGATGTTGTTCAGCGGCGTGGACTTCTCGTAGACCGCACCACCCGAGCTGGTGCAGACACCGGCGTTCGTCGTGCCGCTCGGCTTCGGATAGGTGGCGAAGGTACGCAGCATCGGGATCGTGGTGCTCTCATCAATCATGACGATCACACGGTTCGGACACTCCGACACGGTCGCGATCGTGTGCGCCGACCACGCCGTACCATTCAATACCAACAGCTGGATCAGCGGCAGGGACGCCGACGTGTTCGAGGTCTTCACAGCGGCATATACCTGACCGCTCGTGGAGTCCAGCCACTTGAGGTTCATATGGTCGTCTCCAGTGCGCAGCCCCTTCACCGCAGCCACAGGAGTGGACCAGGTGGTGTTGGACGCCCCGTCGACGTGGAAGCTCCAGTACATGCCGTCGTTAGCGTCACCGAGCTGCCGGCTCCACATCACACCCATCTTGCCGTTGCCGGCTCCGCCGAAAGCGATCACAGCCGAGTTGTCGTCCACCGACACGTTGCTCAACGACGCAGGATGCGCGAACGGCGTCCCCCACGTTATGCCATCGGTGCCAGTGACGTTCAGAAAGATCCTGTTCCCCTGCTGCCAGGTGGCCCACACCCGACCGGTCGAGTCCTTGTCGATGGACATGGTCTCAACCTTGTTGTTGTGGATCCTTTGAGAGCTCAGCAGCGTGTACGTCTTCGTACTTGAGTTGTAGCTGTAACGCCGCATGGTCGACGGGAAGTTCGGCTCAAACGGCAGGCCGTCATTGACGAACCGGTAGCTCGCCACAAACAGCGTAGATCCATCCCACAACACGTCATGGTGAGTGTTCGCCTGCGTCTCCGTCGCCACACCCGTATTGGTCCACGAGTTGGTCGACGCATTGAACCGGAAGATGTGAAAATCCGAGCTCGCAGTGTCCCACAGGTTCCCCCACCAGATCCCGTCGTTGAACCACAACGCATTCGTCTGCCGCTTCGTACCCGTCGGAGTACCGGTCCCCGTATGCGAGAAATCCTGCACCCCCACATCAGCCGCAGCGGCCGTAACCGGCACCACCAGAGCGGTCAGCGCAAGCAGCAGCGCTGTCAGCAGCGCATGGAGCCACAGGCTCCGCGACCCGTGGAGTCGGCCTCTGCCAGGCCCGCCCTTGTGAAAAGTTGTCTTGCCCAGCAACGTTGCTTCCCGGAGTTGAACGTCCGCCTGTATAGGGATGCTCACTAGCCTCACCACTCATCGAAGTTGTCTGCCTATGCCAGTTCCGAGCAACCTTCCGGGCTGAATCGGAGACATCGAAGCGCCTGCTACTACGGTCCTGGCAACTTGCGTGCACTCCCCCCTCCGAACATGGTCGACGCGGCAACTTGTAAAAAGCTTGGGAGTTCTTTGAGCCAGCCCCAGTTATCGGGGGGTCAGGATCGTTGGAAACCGGCAAGGCTCACTGCCCCATGGCCACCCGGCACCGGACTAGACTCTCCCCCATGGCCGTCTACCTCGATCCGCCGCTTTGGCCTGCCCATGAAACACTTTTTTCGCATCTGATTTCGGACACCTCCCTGGCGGAACTGCACGCCTTCGCCGCTGCGGCGGGCATCCCGGCGCGGGCATTCGACGGCGACCACTACGACGTGCCGCAGCGCCGCTACGACGGTCTGGTGGCCGCCGGCGCCATTCCGGTGGAGGCGCGGGTCCTGGTCCGGAAACTCATTGCCAGCGGGCTCCGGATCCCCGCGCGCAGCCGCACGAAGTCCCTCAAGACTCCCCTGCTCAACCGCTGGAACATGGTGCTGCCGGGACATGACGCCCTGTTCCTGGACCTGCTGGACCGCTGGAGCGAGAGCCACCGCAGGTACCACGGCTGCACCCACCTGCTCGCCGTGCTGGAGGCCCTGGACCTGCTCACCGCACCCGCCCGGCCGCCGCGCACCGTGATGCTGGCGGCCTGGTTCCACGACGCCGTCTACCGGGGAGTGGCTGGCCAGGATGAGGAGGAATCCGCCCGGCTCGCCGAACTCAGGCTCAGCCAGGCCGGACTGCCGGAAGCGGACGTCGACGAGGTGGCGCGGCTGGTCCGGCTCACCTCGGATCACCGGCCGGAGGCCGGGGACGACGACGGCGCCCTCCTCTGCGACGCCGACCTGTCAGTTCTCGGCGGCGAACCGGAGCCCTACGCACGGTATATTGCGGCCGTCCGGGAAGACTATGCGCACATCGGCGACGCCGACTTTGCGGCCGGCAGGGCCGCCGTCGTCCGCCAGTTGCTGGCACTGGACCCGCTCTTCCACACCGAGCGGGCCCGCAGCCTGTGGCTGGAGGCCGCCCGGCGGAACCTGCAGGGCGAACTGGCCCGACCGGGTGTTAGCGGTAGGCCGTGATGAACGGCCTGTCGGTGGGCACGATCTGCTTGCCCAGTGGCATGAGGGAAACCGGAATCAGCTTCAGGTTGGCGATGGCCAGTGGGATGCCGATGATGGTGACGGCCATGGCAAACGCCGTGACCACGTGCCCAATGGCGATCCAGATGCCGGCCACCAGCAGCCAGATCACGTTGCCTAGGAGCGAGAACACGCCGTTTCCGCCCGGCTTGTCCACCACCATCCGCCCGAAGGGCCACAGGGTGTAGGACGCGATCCGGAAGGAAGCGATGCCCCAGGGGATGGTCACGATGAGCAGGCAGCAGATGATGCCGGCGGCGAAGTAGCCAAGCGCCAGCCAGAAGCCGCCGAATACCAGCCAGATGATGTTCAGGAGTGTCTTCATCCGTCCATTCTGCCGGGCCGGAAGGCCGAAGCACCTCGGGATCTGCCCTGAATTGCCCCTTAACCTTGACTCCGGGGCCGAGGCGCGGGATCCCGGCGGCCGCGACCAGCACCGCGAGGATCCCCAGGCCCAGCGGGAGCGAGGCGGCCGTGGCGACGGCTCCTACCAGGAGCGGACCGCCGGCGTCGCCGAGTTCGCGGCCCAGCTCGGCCGAGCCCATGGTCCGGCCCATGCTGTCCTTCGGTGTGCTGTCGGCCAAATGAGCAAAGCCCAGCGGCGTTGCCGCGCCGACGCCGGCCCCGATGACCGCCGCGGCGATGAAGATGGTTGCCGGCCCCGGGGCGGCGGCCACCAGGGCTACCCCGCCGGCGGTGAGCAGCAGGCCGGTGCGCATTCCGCCGGCGTCGCCGATGCGGTGCAGGTCGCGCAGCGCCCCGATCCGGGGCTGGACCAGCAGCGAGGCAACCGCCAGCACGCTTACGGCGGCGGTGCCGGCCACCGGATCAAGGCCATGCTGCACGGCCAGGGCTGGAAGAAACCCGATAGCCGCCCCCATGGCCGCCATCGATGCCGCCAGCACCAAGGTGGGCACCAGGAACCTGCGCTCGGCAACCTGCCGGGCCAGGTCCAACACGGTGTACCGCTGGCGCGGGAGCGGCGGCAGGTGCGGCACGGCGAGAAGGACCCACACAGCGGTGGCCGCGGCAAGCGCGGACAGAGCCCCAAAGAGGAGTGCAAAGCCGCCGGCGGCGATCAGCCCGGCGCCGAGCAGGGGGCCGATCACATAACCGAGGCTCTTCCAGGACCCGTACCGGCCGAAGAAGGTCCCGGCGTTCTTCCCGGCCGAGAGCCGGGCCACCATCGCCGAGGACGCCGGGGAGAACGCCGAGGCGGCGGCGCCCTGGCCCAGGCGGGCAAGGCCCAGCAGCAGCGGGTCGGCGGCCCACAGTCCGATCAGGGACAGCGCGGCGAAGCCGATGAGTCCGCCGACAATGACCGGCTTGGCGCCGATCCGGTCACTCAGCGCGCCAAAAACGGGCTTGAGGAACACCTCGGAGAGGTCGTAAACGGCCAGCAGGATTCCCAGGTTAAGCAGGGTCAGGCCGATGTTGTCGCTCTGGGCGCCCATGCCGGCGGCAATGCTGTGGGCGCCGAACGCGGTCACGAATCCGGCGGCGTAGAGGGGTGCTGCGGGCGTCCGGGCGCGCGCCGCCTGAGTCACGGGGTGGTCAGGGTCACGGGGCGGTCAGGGTCACGGGGCGGTCAGCCTTTGGCTGCCGTCACGAAGGCCCTGATCTTGGCCAGGTCCTTCACTCCCCTGGTTTGTTCCACGCCGGAGGAGACGTCCACGCCCCACGCCCCGGCGTCACGGGCGGCTTCGGACACGTTGGCGGGATCGAGGCCGCCGGCCAGGAGCCACTGCCGTCCCGCCAGGCCCTTGGCGCGCACTGAACTGTAGTCCCAGGCCTCGCCGGAACCGGGAACCGCGGCGTCGATAAGCAGCAGTTCCTCGCCCCAGTCGGCAAACGCATCCGGGGCGGCACCCATGGTGACGGCGCGGATGACCTTCATGCCGGCGTCGTGCGCTGTTTTGACATCATCCGGTGTGCGATCACCGTGAAGCTGGATCCAGCTCAGCCCCGCGGCGCGGGCGATGGCCACCGCGTCGGCGGCCGGTTCGGAACGGAAGACGGCGACGGCGGCCACACCGTCGGGCACGGCCTTCACGAGCTGGGTAACCTGCGCGGGGGACACCACGCGGGGGCTGGCCGTCAGGACAAAGCCGACGGCGTCCGCTCCGGCTTCCACGGCCTCACGGACAGATTCAGGCGTGCTCAGGCCGCAGACTTTGACGAACATTCACCGGCTCCTCGTTGTTGAAAGCGTCGACCACTTTCTGCAGCGATCCGTCGCCGACTTTACGCGGGGAGAGAGTGTGCGGGCAACGCGCGGATAGGCTGGGCTGATGCAGATCATCCGCTTCGCCGACCTCAAACCCCAGCCCTGGCGCAACGGAGGCGGGGTCACCCGCGAGCTTGCCAGCCACCGCGGGGCCGCTTCGCCTGATGGCGCTTCAGCTGGGGCCACGTCATCCGACGACGGCGCGTGGGACTGGCGGGTCAGCATCGCCGATGTCACCAGCGCCGGGGAGTATTCCCCCTTTCCGGGGATGGAACGCGTGCTGACCGTGGTCGAGGGCGAGCTGCTGTTGCTGTCCGTGGACGGGACCGAGCACCCGCTCGAAAAGTACCGGCCTTTCCGGTTTCCCGGCGGCGCGGCCTCCTCCTCGGCCCTGCCCACCGGGGATGTCCGCAACCTCAACGTCATCGCCCGGGAGGGCGCTTTCAAGGCGTACACCTCCATAGTTGAACTCTCCAAGAAGCGGGCCCATCCCGTGTTCGAGGGCCAGCTGGGCATCCTGCTGCAGGGCCAGGCAGCGGTCAGCCCCGGGAATGCCGGACAAAACAGTGCTGGACAGGAGAGCAGCGGGCAGGAGAGCGGCGGGCAGGACAGTGCGCCCCTGGCACTCGGCCGCTACGACTCGGTGGTGGGTTCGGACAGCCATACCCCTGAAATCCTGGGCCGCGGCTTCCTGGCCGTGGTGTCCATCGATCCCGTGGCCGGCTAACAGCTCTGGTCCGCAGGAGGTGCCGGAACCTAGACTCGGTGCCATGACCAAGTCCAAATTCAGTGATCTCCTGCTGCTCCAGATCGGCAACGAATTCGCAGCCTCGCAGCAGTACATTGCCGTGGCCGTCTGGTTCGCCAACCAGGACCTTCCCCAACTGGCCAGGTACTTCTACCGGCAGTCGGTTGAGGAACGCAACCACGCCATGATGATGGTGCAGTACATGGTGGACCGCGGCGTTTCCGTCAGCATCCCCGGCGTGCCCGCCGTCCGCAATGATTTTGCCTCCGTCACGGACCCGCTGGCACTCGCGCTGCAGCAGGAGAAGGAAGTCACCCGCAGCATCGAAAGCCTCTTCCGCGCAGCCCGGGCCGAGGACGACGCCCTCGGCGAGCAGTTCATGCTCTGGTTCCTCAAGGAGCAGGTGGAGGAAGTCGCCTCGATGACCACCCTCCTGAACATCGCCGAACGGGCGGACAACACCTTCGACATCGAGAACTTCGTCGCGCGGGAAACCATCGGCGACGGCGGCCGCGATGCCGCAGCACCGGAGGCGGCCGGCGGCGCCCTCTGACCCGAGGAGCTCAGGACCCGCTGGCGGTGAGCTTTGCCACCAACGGTGGCTGCCGCCGTCGGGCGTTGCTAGGGTAAAAACCAAGGTCCCCTTCCCCGGACCTCCGGACGACGGTTCAGTACCCGGTGCGCGACAAGACTGGCCAAAGGATCTGTCATGTCGTGGTTCATCCTCATTTTTTCCGGTGCCCTCGAGGCGGTGTGGGCGGCGGCGCTGCACCGGGCGTCCCAGTCCTCCGGCCGGCGCCGGGTCGCGGCCGGGGCCCTTTTCCTGGTCGCGGTGGTGGCCAGCACCGCAGGCCTCGGCATCGCCATGCAGTCCATTCCCACCGGCACCGCCTACGCGGTGTGGGTCGGCGTGGGTGTGGTGCTGACGTCCGCCTACGCGATTATCGCCAAGGTAGAACGGCCGACGGCGGCGCGGCTCCTGCTGCTCGCCGGAATTGCCGCGTGCGTGGTTGGCCTGAAAGTGGTGGCGTGATGCTCGCGAAGCCTGCCACGGCGTGGATCATCCTGCTCGCCTCCGCCGTCCTGGAAGCCGTCTGGGCCACGGCCCTTGGCCTGTCGGACGGCCTTACCCGGCCACTACCTACCGTCGTTTTCGTGGTGACGGCCGCGCTCAGCATGCAGGGCCTGGGCATGGCGGTGAAGCACATCCCGCTCGGCACCGCCTACGCCGTCTGGGTGGGGATCGGAGCGGCACTGACGGTCGGCTGGGCCATGGCCACCGGCGTCGAGCCCTTCAGCCTGCTCAAGGTGCTGTTCATCGCGGGCATTGTGGGATGCGCGGCCGGGCTCAAGATGCTGCCGGCGGTCCCTGCCAGTCAGCGTGGGACCGAGCACAGTGCCAATCCGGCTCCCTAGACTGGGCTCATGGACACGCTCATGCACTCACTTCGGGACATCACCATCCGCCGGATCTCGGTCAGCGAGATGGACAACAACGTGTATCTACTGACGGCGAAGGAGTCGGGAGCGCAGCTGCTGATTGACGCCGCTGATGACCTGCCGGCCATCCAGAGCCTGCTGGCGGACGCCACGGCGGACACCTCAGGCGAGCCCAGGCTGGCGCTCATCGCCACCACGCACCAGCACTGGGACCACGTCCGCGCGCTGCCGGGCCTCGTTGAAGCCACCGGCGCCAAGACCGCCGCCGGCACCGACGACGCCCCGGAACTGCCTGTAAAGGTGGACGTGCTGCTGGACCACGGCGACGTCGGGAACTTCGACGGGTTCGACGTCACCGCCGTCCACCTGCGCGGCCACACCCCCGGATCGGTGGCGCTCGTCTACCAGGACCCTGAGGGCCCGGCCCACATCTTCTCCGGCGACTCCCTGTTCCCTGGCGGCGTGGGCAACACGCAGAAGGATCCCGAGCGGTTCAACCAGCTGCTCACGGACGTCACCGAGCGGGTCTTCGACGTCTACCCGGACAGCACCGTGGTGCACCCGGGCCACGGCAAGCCCACAACGCTCGGCGCCGAGCGCCCGCACCTTGAGGAGTGGCGCGCCCGCGGCTGGTGAATCCCGGCTTTAAAGCACATCGAGTGCTCCATACCTGCCGTTTTCAACCTTCAAAACGGCAGTTTCGGAGCACTCGACGCTGGTTGGCCTGGGCCACGGTTGGGGATTAGCGGCCGCGGCGCTCGTTCGACGCCGGGGCCGACGCGCGGCGCGGGGCCTTGCGGGCCGGACGTCCGTCACCGGAGCGGCCGCTGCCGCCCGAAGAGGAACCGCCCGAGTACGAGCCGCCCGAGGTGCCGCCGGTGGTGGAGGACCAGACCGGACCGTTGCCGCCGGTCTTGCTGCCAGCCGCCGCGCGCTGCCCGGTAGCGGGACGCCCGCTCCGCTGGCCGCCGCTGGCCGGGCGGCCGGTGCCGCCACGGGGGGCATCGCTGCGGGTGAAGCGGGAATCGCCCCGGCCCTCTGCTGCGCGCCCGTCCGAACCGCGGCCAGCCGATGAACGGCCGCCGGCCGCGGGAACGTCGTTGCGGTGCGTGGATGCCGTGCCGCGGCCGCGTGCATTGCGGCGGGCTGCAGCCGCCGCAGTGGCGCGGTCCTCGTTCTGCTCGACGATGCGGTCTGCAGCGTCGCGTGCAGCGGCGCGGCCCTCGTAGGTCGCGGCCCGGCGTTCGGCGCGGGGCAGGTCCGTGCGCGGAGCCTCGGCGGCAACCCGCCCGCGGCCGCCGCGGCCGCCCCGGCCGCCGGCCGTGGGTGATGCTTGGCGGCGTGCGCGCTTGCGCTCCGCGTTGGCGCCGGTGGACTTGCCGGCACCCTGCTGCGGAGCTTTCGCCGCGAGGAGTGCCGCACGGGTCCGGGGGTCAACCTTGTCGGCGATCGCGCCCACCAGCTCGGCAACGATCGGCGAGCTTGCGGTGACCCGCTCGAAGCTGACCTCGACGCCGGCAGCCTTCATGAGCTTCTTGACGTCCGTCTGCTGCTCGGGCAGGGTCAGGGTGACCACGGTGCCGTCGGAGCCGGCACGGGCGGTGCGGCCGGAGCGGTGCAGGTAAGCCTTGTGTTCGGTGGGCGGGTCGACGTGGATGACCAGTTCGACGTCGTCCACGTGGACACCGCGGGCGGCGACGTCGGTGGCCACCAGGACGCGGACGTCACCGGAGGAGAACTCGGCAAGGTTGCGGTCGCGGGCGTTCTGCGACAGGTTGCCGTGCAGGTCGACCGCGGGAATCCCGGCGTCGGTCAGGGTCTTGGCCAGCTTGCGGGCGTGGTGCTTGGTGCGCATGAACAGCACGCGGCGGCCAGCGCCGGAAGCCAGCTCAACGATCAGCTGCTTCTTGACGGTCTGGTCATTGACCACCAGCACGTGGTGCTCCATCGTGGTCACCGCTGCCTGCGGATCATCCACGGAGTGGGTCAGCGGGTTGGACAGGTAGCGCTGGACGATCTTGTCCACGCCGTTGTCCAGCGTGGCGGAGAACAGCAGGCGCTGGCCCTGGCTCGGGGTCATGTCCATGAGCTTCTTGACCACGGGCAGGAAGCCGAGGTCGGCCATGTGGTCGGCCTCGTCCAGCACCGTCACCTCGACGGCTTCGAGGGTCAGGATGCGCTGGCGGATCAGGTCCTCCAGCCGGCCCGGGCAGGCGATGACAATGTCGACGCCGGCGCGCAGCGCCTTCTCCTGGCGCGCCTGGGAGATGCCGCCATAGATCACGGTGGTGTTCAGGCCCATGGCCTTGGCCAGCGGCTCGATCGTCGCGTTGATCTGGGTGGCCAGTTCACGGGTCGGTGCCAGGACCAGGCCCATGGGGCGGCCCGGCTTGCGGAAGTAGGCGGCTTCGCGCTCGGCGAGACGGGCCACCAGGGGGATGGCGAAGGCGATGGTTTTACCGGAGCCGGTGCGGCCACGGCCCAGGACGTCGCGGCCGGCCAGGGTGTCCGGCAGGGTCTTGACCTGGATGGGGAACGGGGATTCGATGCCCTGGGCGGCCAGGATTTCGGTGAGTGCCTTGGGCGTGCCGAGGGCAGCAAAAGTAGTCATATGCGTTTATCAGGGTCTTTCAGGCGGTATCCAGCGGATATCGGCCCCCGACGCCGGTTGGCGCAGGGGGTCGCCGAAGAAAAGTCAGGTGGTCAACCGGGCTGCTGCCAGAGTTCAAACAGCGGCCGCCGGGACCAATAGCGTTCATCGACGCAGGATGTGCCTCTCACGTGAAAATAGCCCGCCCTCCAAATTACGGAGCAAAGCGGGCATCACTGCACATCAAGTCCCATCAGTCTACCATCCGGGCGTTCCGGGCCCTATTTGCCCCGTCGCAACGCCGCTTTATCCCCTTCGCGGCACCGCCAGATAAGGCGTGATGCAGCTCACGGACAACAATGGACGACATTTGGGGCTGGCATGCTGGACATATGTCGAAGACTATTGCAGCGTTTCGCGCTCAGTGCGAATTTCCTGCTGGCAAGGCCAAGTACCGGCTGGACTGCAGGAATGCGCTTTTCCGGCGGGCTACTCAGCTTGGCGTGCGAATGTCCCGCCCGCCCGCCACCGAGCAGCGCGGGCGGCGGGCGCACTCTTTGCCGCGCCTTGCCGCTCATAGTCTTAACACCATCCCAACTGTTAGTTCCGTCACATCTGTGGCGGACCGACGCGGCCGGCACGGCAACTTCCCCTACGTGCCGGCACCTGTGACAAGGAAGAAGACTTGATGTCTGAACGCACCACCAGCATTTCCGATCAACCGTCCACAGAGCGTGCTGAATCCGGCCAGAGCAAGGAACCGCACCTCGCCCGTGGACTTGGCAACCGCCACATCCAGCTCTTGGCCATCGGCGGCGCCATCGGCACCGGCCTGTTCATGGGCTCCGGCAAGACCATCTCCCTCGCCGGCCCGTCCGTCATCTTCGTGTACATGATCATCGGCTTCATGCTGTTCTTCGTCATGCGGGCCATGGGCGAGATCCTGCTCTCCAACCTGAACTACAAGTCCTTCAGCGACTTCGCCGGCGACATCCTGGGCCCATGGGCAGGGTTCTTCACCGGTTGGTCCTACTGGTTCTTCTGGGTAGTGACGGGCGTGGCCGACATCGTGGCCATCGCCGGCTACGTGGACAAGCTGGCCCCGGGTACTCCCCTCTGGATCCCGGCACTGATCACGCCCGTGGTCCTCATCCTGCTGAACCTTCCCACGGTCAAGGCCTTCGGCGAGGCTGAGTTCTGGTTCGCCATCATCAAGGTTGTGGCCATCCTCGCCCTGATCGCCACCGGTGTGGTCATGATCGCCACCAACTTCACCTCGCCGAGCGGTGCGGTGGCCAACCTGGCGAACATGTGGAACGACGGGGGCATGTTCCCGCACGGCATGTTCGGCTTCATCCTCGGCTTCCAGATCGCCATCTTCGCCTTCGCCGGCATCGAACTCGTGGGCACGGCGGCCGCCGAAACCAAGGACCCGGAAAAGAACCTTCCCCGGGCCATCAACTCGATCCCGATCCGCGTCCTGCTCTTCTACGTGGGCGCCCTGGTGGTCATCATGGCCGTCAACCCGTGGCGCAGCATCGACGCCGCCAGCAGCCCGTTCATCGGCATGTTCACCCTCGCCGGCCTGGGCATCGCCGCCGTCGTGATCAACCTCGTGGTCCTCACCTCGGCCGCCTCCAGCGCCAACTCCGGCATCTACTCCACCTCGCGCATGGTCTACGGCCTCGCGCAGGACGGAAACGCCCCGAAGGCCTTCGGCAAGCTCAGCGTCCGCAAGGTTCCGCAGAACGCGCTTCTGTTCTCCTGCATCTTCCTGCTGGCCGGCCTGGTCCTGCTGTACGCGGGCGACTCCGTGATCGGCGCCTTCACCATCGTCACCTCCGTGGCCTCGGTGCTGACCATGTTCGTCTGGTCGATGATCCTGATCAGCTACATCGTGTTCCGCCGCCGCCGGCCGGAACTCCATGAGGCGTCAGCCTTCATGATGCCGGGCTCGGCCTTCATGCCCTACGTGGTGCTGGCCTTCTTCGTGTTCATGCTCGTAGCCCTGGCCCAGGCCGAGGACACCCGCCTCGCGCTGGTGGTTGCCCCAGTGTGGTTCCTGCTGCTGGGCGCTGCCTGGTACTTCAACCGCCAGACGCCGCTGCAGCAGGCCCGGATCGAGGAGTGGAAGGCCGAGGGCACCAGCGTCCCCGCCGCGGCCGCCAACTCCTAATTCAGCACCCCGAAAAACCGCGCTGCGGCCACCCAGGTGGCCGCGGCGCGGTTTTTCTTTGCCCCGATTCCCGGCCGGCCCGGTCCAGGTGCGCTCCGGGAAACGGTGAGGAAGGTGTTAAGCGGAAATTACACAGGCCGCCAGGCTCTGTAACACGTGCGGCGAAGGATGGACTCATGCCGGGCTGATGCCAGCGGCCGCAGCGTTCCTCCGCCGAAAGGATCTGACCGTGATCTTGAAGAACATCTTCCTTCAGGGCATCTTCCCGTTCGACGGTGCGGGGCTCGAAAAGGCCGTGCCCATCCACAGCCAGCTCTCCCATTTCGTCCCGGACGGCGTCATCAACCAGACCCTCTATTTCCGGGGCGGCAACTCCTCCGGGGAGCTGATCACGGTGGTGCTGATGCGCGACGGCGTGCCCATGCGGTACTTCCCGATTGCGGCCAGGGGCGACGTCCACGTCCCGCTCCGCGTGGTGGAAGACATCGACGGCGGCTCGCTGATCGAGCTGAGGCTGCTGGCGGACACGGGGGTCAGCGGATCCGTCGTTGTCGACATGGGCATGGTGGAACACTGATGACCGCCCTCGCCAGCCGCTCCGGGCGGAGCACGCCGGCTGATACGCGGCGCAGGCTCGTGGTGATCGGCAACGGGATGGCCGGTGCGCGTGCCGTCGAGGAAATCCTGGCCCGCGGCGGCGCGGTCCAGCACAGAATCACCATGTTCGGCGACGAGCCCTATGGCAACTACAACCGGATCATGCTCAGCCATGTCCTCTCCGGCGAGGAGGACGCGGATGGCATTTTCCTGAATTCGCTGGACTGGTACCGGGAGAACGGCATCACGCTGCACGCGGGAGTACGGGTCGAAAAAATCGACCGTTTCGCCAAGCTGGTGTTCTCCGACGACGGCCGGGCCACGCCGTACGACGTCCTGATCATTGCCACCGGCAGCCGCTCGTCCATGCCCGCCGTCGAGGGCCTGTACACGCCGGGAGGGCGGCTGCTGCCCGGCGTGTTCGCTTTCCGGACCATCGATGACACCCAGGGCATGGTGTCGTACGCCCAGCAGGACCACCAGCGCCGCGCCGTCGTGATCGGCGGCGGACTGCTCGGGCTGGAAGCCGCGCGGGGCCTGCAAAGCCATGGTGTCGGCGTCGACGTCGTCCATTCCGGCGGGCACCTGATGAACGCCCAGATGGGACCCGACGGCGGCGCGGTCCTGCGCCGCAGCGTGGAGGCACTTGGCATCAGGGTGCACACGAGCAGCCGGACCACTGCCATCCTGGGCGGCGACAAGGTGCGCGGCGTCCAGCTGCGGGATGCGCCGGACATCGCCTGCGACCTGGTGGTGGTGGCTGCCGGAATTCGCCCCAATGTGGAGGTGGCGGTGACCAGCGGCCTGCCGGTGGAGCGGGCCATCGTGGTGGACGACCATATGCGCGTCCCGGACGAGGACGAGATCTATGCCGTCGGAGAGTGCGTCCAGCACCGCGGGGAGGTGTACGGGCTGTTGGCGCCGCTGTGGGAGCAGGCCGCCGTGCTGGCCGACCATGTCACCGGAGCGAATCCGAAGGCAACCTACCTTGGCTCCCGCACCGCCACGAAACTCAAGGTGGCCGGCGTCGACGTCGCATCCATGGGGCTGCAGGCCCCGGAACGGGACACCGACGAGCACGTGGTGTTTTCCGAGCCCAGCAGGGGGGTGTTCAAGTCCATAGTGATCCGCGACAGCAAGATCGTGGGCGCCACGCTGCTCGGGGACAGCCGCAAGGTGGCCTTCCTGACGCAGGCGTTCGACCGT
Source organism: Arthrobacter sp. UC242_113 (assembly GCF_044054585.1). NCBI lineage: Bacteria > Bacillati > Actinomycetota > Actinomycetes > Micrococcales > Micrococcaceae > Arthrobacter > Arthrobacter sp. UC242_113. The sequence goes on from NZ_CP171968.1 coordinate 3,386,813, forward strand.
GGACTGCCGCTGCCCGAGGAACGGGTGTCCCTGCTGTTCGATCTGGGCGGGCCAGGCGAGGAGGCGGGCGTCGCCGAACTCGACGGCGACGCCCAGGTCTGCAACTGCAACGGCGTCAGCAAGCGAGCGATCGCGGACACCGTGCGCGGCGGCTGCACCACGCTGTCGGGCGTCATGGACGCAACCCGGGCCGGCAAGGGCTGCGGGTCCTGCAAGCTGCTGGTCCGGCAGGTGGTGGAATGGGCCGCCGACGGCTCCGTGGCGGAGGACCCGGCGGCGGCCTGGTACGTTCCCGGCGTGCCTCTGGAGAAAGCCGCGCTGATGGCGGCGATCCGCGCGCAGGGCCTGCGGTCGGTGTCCGCCGTGTTCGCGGCGCTGGCTCCGGGCGGCACCGAACACGCCAAATCGAAGATGGGCCTGGCGTCCCTGCTGAAGATGATGTGGGCCGGTGAATACGTCGACGAGCGCGATGCGCGGTTCGTCAATGACCGCGTCCACGCCAACATCCAGCGCGACGGCACCTTCTCGGTGGTGCCGCAGATGAAGGGCGGGGTGACCTCCCCGGAGCAGCTCCGCCGGATCGCCGACGTCGCGGACAAATACAACATCCCGATGGTCAAGCTGACGGGTGGGCAGCGGATCGACCTGCTCGGTGTTCCCAAGGAGGACCTGCCGAAGGTGTGGGCAGATCTGGGCATGCCTTCGGGCTACGCGTATGGCAAGAGCTTCCGCACCGTCAAGACCTGTGTGGGCCAGGAGTTCTGCCGCTTCGGCACGGGCGATTCCACGAAGCTGGGCATCGAGATCGAGTCGCGGTTCCAGGGCATCGAGTCTCCCGCGAAACTGAAGCTGGCAGTGTCCGGCTGCCCCCGGAACTGCGCAGAATCCCTGGTCAAGGACGTGGGAGTGGTGGCGGTCGACGGCGGACGCTGGGAAATCTACATCGGGGGCGCGGCGGGTGCCCACATCCGGAAGGGGGACCTGCTGGCCACCGTGGACGATCCCGGGACCGTGACGCTGCTGGCCGGTCGGTTCATGCAGTACTACCGGGAACACGCCAACTGGCTTGAACGCACATACTCCTTCGTGCCGCGCGTCGGGATTGACCACCTCCGCGCTGTGATCGTGGACGACGCAGAGGGGATCGCCGCCGGGCTGGACGAGGCGATGCAGCGGTCCGTCGACAGCTATACCGACCCCTGGGCCGAGCGCAACGATCCCTTCACCCCTGGCCAGTTCCGCACGTCGCTCCCGCTCGAGGTGCTCCCCCGGGTGCCGGTCCGATGAGCGCCGGACTGTCCGGCGATGGGCTGCACGTCCTCGGCCCCGTGGACCAGATCCCGGTAGGCGAGGGGCGCGCGTACGGGGTGGCCGGCGAACAGATCGCCGTGTTCCGCCTCCGGGACGGTTCCCTGCGCGCGGTGTCCGCTGCGTGCCCGCACAAAGGCGGCCCCATCGCCGACGGCACCATCGACCGGGACGTGGTGATGTGCCCGCTGCACCAGCACGCGTTTGACCTGGAGACAGGCTGCTCCACCACCGGCGCCGGCCCCCTGCGGAGCTACCCGGTGTTCGCCGACGGCTCGCAAAACGTGGTGGTCCGACTCCCCTGACTTGCCCTAGTTGGGCCCCCGATTCTGTGGCAGGGTGATCCCCATGGATCACGAAGGGCACGACGGCGCCGCGCGCCATTGGGACGAAATGTACCGCAGCAGGCCGCGCGTGTGGAGCGGCCGGCCCAACCCGCAGCTGGTGGCCGAAGCAACCGGGCTGGAGCCCGGCACTGCCCTTGACCTGGGCTGCGGAGAGGGCGCCGACGCCCTGTGGCTCGCCGAGCAGGGCTGGACGGTGACAGCGGTGGACGTCTCCGCCGTCGCACTTAAACGGGCCGAGCAGCACGCCGCGGATTCGGCGGCCAGGAGCCGCATCACGTGGCTGCAGCGCGACCTTGACGCGTGGGCGCCGGAGGAGCAGTTCGACCTCGTGTCCGCCCAGTTCCTGCACTCCACCGAGGCCCCATGGCAGCGGCCGCACCGGGTGGCAGCGGATGCGGTGCGACCGGGCGGGACACTGCTGATCGTCGGCCACCATCCCGACGGCCTGCCGCCCTGGCGGAGCACTTCGGATGAGGACAGCCACGCCGAGGGACACAGCCACTCGCACGGGGGCGACGGCCACGCGGGTTCAAGGATGCTCTTCACGGCGGAGCAGGCCGCGGCCGAGCTCGGCATCGCCCCGCCCGCGTGGCACGTGGAGGTTGCGGCCACCCGGGAACGGGCGGCCACGGGCCCGGACGGGCAGTCGGCCACGCTCGCCGACGCCGTCCTGCGCGCCACCCGCCTGCAGCAGCCGCGCTCCTAGAACCACCCACCCAATGTCTCCGGCGGGCGCCATGCTGGTGGGCCGCCGGAACTTCGACCTGACAAACGGCTGGGACGGCCAGCATCCCATCGACTGCCCCATCGCCGGACTCAGCCATTCCTAAGCTTGAGCAGACCGCGGCGTTCCAGGGCGACGCCGCCCCACCTCTACTACAGGGTCCTCCCCCGCATCTGACCTATTCCATTGGAGTGCAAGCTAGTGGGCGACGCGGGGCGCCATGGCGACCGCGGCGGCGGCGATCACCGCGGTCAGCACGAAGACGCCGGCGAAGGAAGCCGCCGTCGTCGTGAATGCCGTGAACACGATTCCTGTGGCGGCGAGCGCGAGGGCACCGCCCAGGGAATCGGAAATGGACATCGCCGAACTGTTGAAGCCTTCCGTGTCCGGCGTGGAAAGTGCCAGCGTCATCACGCTCAGCCTTGGATACGCCAGTCCCATCCCGCCGCCGGCAAGAACCCAGCCGGCAATCGCGACGGCGGCCGGCCAGCCAAGCGCCGTCGTCACCAGCGCCAGCGCAATGGCCAGCAGCACCATCAGGGAGCCGATCCGCACGGCGGCCGGGCTGCCCAGCCGCCCTCCCAGACGGCTTTGGATACCCGACGCCGCGGCCCAGGCGAGGGCTCCGCCGGTCAGCGTAAGGCCGGCGAACGTCGGCGAGAAGGCGTAGCGCTCCACGAGCAGGTACGGCAGGTACACCTCGGCACCGAAGAATCCGGCCGCAACCAGTCCGCGGATCAGGATCACGCTGGGCAGGCCCCGCCGGGCGGTGAGAGTTCCGGGCGGCATCAGCGGCCTGACGGCCAGCAGTGCAATCACGACGGCGGCCCCCGCCAGGAGCGGTCCGGCCGCCGGAAGCCCGGAGGACAGGTTCAGGCCCAGAACCGCAAGAGCGGCCAGGGCCGCCCAGGCCAACCGTCCCAGCGCCCAGGGCGCTTGCCCGCCCCCCGCATCTGCACCGTTCACGTTCGCGTTGCCGTTCACGTTGCCGTTGCCGTTCCCGTTCGCGTTGCCGGACCGGACGCCTCGCAGCGCAGGAAGGAGCATCGCCAGGGCAGGGAGTACCAGCACGACGACACCGAGGAACACCCAGTGCCAGCTCGCCAGTTGGGCCACAAGCCCGGCGGCGAACGGCCCCACGAGGGACGGGATGACCCACGCGGCGGAGAAGGCGGCGAAGATCTTGGGGTGCAGGACTGGCGGATAGACCCTGGCCACCACCACGTACAGGGCCACCGTCATGGCGCCGCCGCCCAACCCCTGCACCAGCCGGCCGGCCACCACCGCCCACATGGTGCCGGCTGTGCCCGCCACCAGCAGGCCCAGCGCAAAGACCGCCACGGAGGCGAGGAGCGGGCCGATGGGCCCGCGCCTGTCGGACCAGTTCCCGGCGCCCACCATGCCCACCACGCCGGTGGCCAGCGGGCCCGCGAAGGCGAGCGCGTACAGGCCGGCCCCGCCAAGCTCCCGGCTCACCACGGGCATGACGGTGGTGACGGCGAGGGACTCGAACGCGGCGAGAAATACCAGGGCGCAGGCCCCCACCGTCACCAGCAGGTAGGGCCGCTGGAGGATCCCGGCGCCGGGCGGGGCGGACACGGCAGATTCGTGCACGGTCAGCCCACCAGCTCGGGGGCGCCGGTGGTCACGGCGACAACGTCACCGCTGGCCGTCGAATCGGGGTTGAGCATCCAGCCCACCCGCTTGACCGTCCTCAGCATGACCACGCTCTCCACCAGCTCGATGCCCGGGATGCGCTGCTGAAGGGCCAGCTCAGCGGTCATGACATCAGCGAGCGACTGCAGCCACATGATGATGACGAAGTTGGTGCGCCCGGTGGTGGAGGCGCTCAGCCGCACATTCCGGAAGCTGCGGAGCTCCTCCGCCGCTGCCTCATGCTGGCCCGGCGGGACGTTGGCGAACCAGTGGCAGGTGACAGGGAAGCCCGAATACCTCTGCGCGATCTCGCAGCGGAAGGAGAGGACGCCGCTGGCAAGCACCCTGTTCAGCTGGCGCTGCACGGTGGCCGGATGCCGGCCCAGCGCCCTGGCGATTTCCGCCGCCGTCGCCCGGCCGTCCGTCGACAGGAACGGCAGGATCGCCAGATGGCTGGCAGGCAGCGGCTCCCCCACCGCCGCCGAGGGTGCCGACCCTGCGGCCTCGGGACCGGCGAGCGCCCTGAGCGCATGGAGCTGGCTGCGGTTGAGGACGTTGATGCGCCAGGCGTAGGCGCCGGTGTGCAGCCGCGTGGCAAGTGCGGTCTGGTATTTGACCAGCCCTTCAATGGCGTGCAGCTTCGACGCCACCGCGGTGAAGTGCTGCAGGGAGCCGGTGATGACCGTCAGCATCAGGTCCCGGTTGCTCGCTGCCTCCTCCACGGTGACGATCTCCGGCACCGCCGCCAGAGCCCGGGTGACCTCCGCCCGGCGGTGGAGTTCGCACTCGACATCAACGAACGCGAGGCACATCTTCTGCGGATCCCCCATCGGATGAGCCGTGACCCAGGCGGCACCGCCGGCGGTGAGCCGCTCCCACCGCGCGGCCAGGGTGGTGGCGTGCACGCCCAGGACCTCCGCGGCGTCGGCCCAACTCAGCCGCGGTGCGATCTGCAGGGCGTTGATCAGCGCGAGGTCCTCCTCCGTGACATCCAGCGGATCCTCCCTTCGGGTCGATACTGCACGAATCCTGCATTTCGGCCCGGGCTTTTGCATCTTTCCAGCACTTCGGCCGAGTGTGAAGCAGGCCACTCCAGAATAGACCCACAGCACCGGACCACCAACGAGGAGAACACGTGCCGATTGCCGCAGACGCCCGCCGCATGCAGGAAGACCTTGCCCGGTTCCGCCATGAGCTGCACCGGGAACCCGAAATCGGACTGCAGCTGCCGCGGACGCAGGAGAAGGTGCTGAAGGCCCTCGAGGGCCTGCCATATGAAATCACCCTGGGCGAGGAGACGACGTCGGTCACCGCAGTTCTGCGCGGCGGGGCTACCGGCGCATCTTCAGGCACCGCTCCCGCCGTGCTGCTCCGGGCAGACATGGACGGGCTTCCCGTCCAGGAGAAGACCGGCGTCGGATACACCTCCACCATCGACGGCGCCATGCACGCCTGCGGCCATGACCTGCACACCTCCATGCTCACCGGCGCAGCCACGCTCCTTGCCGAGCGGCAGCACCGGCTGGCGGGCGACGTCGTCCTGATGTTCCAGCCCGGCGAGGAAGGCTTCGACGGCGCGAGCTACATGATCCGCGAAGGCGTCCTGGACGCAGCCGGCCGGCGCGTGGATGCGGCCTACGGCATGCACGTGTTCTCCTCGCTCGAGCCGCACGGAACGTTCTGCACCAAGCCCGGTGTGATGCTCAGCGCCTCCGACGGCCTGGTGGTCACCGTGCTCGGAGCCGGCGGCCATGGCTCCGCCCCGCATTCGGCCAAGGATCCGGTGACGGCCGCGGCCGAGATGGTCACGGCCCTGCAGGTCATGGTCACGCGCCAGTTCAACATGTTCGATCCCGTGGTCCTCTCCGTCGGCGTGCTCCATGCGGGCACCAAGCGCAACGTCATCCCCGAAACGGCCCGGATCGAAGCCACCATCCGCACGTTCTCCGAAGAGAACCGGCAGCGGATGATGGACGCAGTCCCGCGGCTGCTCAAGGGCATCGCGGCGGCACACGGCCTCGACGTCGACGTGGACTACCAGCAGGAATACCCCCTCACCATCACAGACCAGGACGAGACGCACACCGCCGAAAAGGTCATCTCCGAACTGTTCGGCGACTCGAGGCTCTCGCGGTGGGCCACACCGCTCAGCGGCTCCGAGGACTTCTCCCGGGTCCTGGCCGAGGTGCCCGGCACGTTTGTCGGGCTGAGCGCCGTCCCCCAGGACGCGGACCACGCCACCTCCCCGTTCAACCACTCGCCGTACGCAACGTTCGACGACGGCGTGCTGGCTGACGGGGCCGCGCTCTACGCGGAACTCGCCATCACCCGCCTGGATGCCCTGGCCGCTGCCGGCGCCCGGGTCCCCGCTTCCGTTCCGGCTCTCTAGCCCGCCCATACCAGGGAGACAACCATGACCGCCATCATCAACACCCAGCGCGAGGGCCGGATCACGACCCGCAAGACCATCATCGGCACCGGCATCGGAAACGCCGTCGAGTGGTACGACTGGGCCATCTACGCCACCTTTACGCCCTTCATCGCCAGCCAGCTGTTCAGCAAGTCCGACCCCGCTTCAGCCGTACTGTCCACGCTGGCGATCTTCGCCGTCGGCTTCGTTGCCCGTCCGTTTGGGGGCTTCCTGTTCGGCTGGATCGGTGACCGGGTGGGCCGCAAGGCGTCCATGACGCTCGCCGTCGGCCTGGCGTCGCTGGGCAGCCTGATGATCGGCATCGCCCCCACGTTCGCCAGCGTCGGCGCCTTCGCGTCGCTGATGCTGCTGGTGGCCCGGCTGGTCCAGGGCCTGGCCCACGGCGGCGAGCTGCCGTCGTCGCAGACCTACCTCTCCGAAATGGCGCCCCGGGAACACCGCGGCTTCTGGGCTACCCTGATCTACACCTCCGGCACGGTCGGGATCCTGTTCGGCACGCTGCTGGGCGCCGTCCTGAACATGGCACTGACCACGGAGGTCATGAACGCCTGGGGCTGGCGCATTCCGTTCCTGATCGGAGCCGCGATGGGGCTGTACGCACTGATCATGCGGTCCCGGCTGCACGAGACGGATGTATTCGAGGGCGAGACCGCCACGGAAAAGCGCGCCCCGCTCTGGCCGCAGATTGTCCGGTACCGCAAGCAGGCAATGCAGGTGATCGGCCTGACCGTGGGCCTCACAGTGATCTACTACATCTGGGGCGTGGTGGCACCCAGCTATGCGACCACTGCGCTGAAGATCGACCGCGGCGAGGCACTCTGGGCCGGCGTCATCGGCAACATTGTCTTCATTGCCGCGCTTCCGGTCTGGGGCAAGCTCTCGGACCGGATCGGCCGCAAGAAGGTGCTGTGGGCAGGCGCCATCGGTTCCGCCGTCATGCACTTCCCGATGACGTGGCTGCTGAAGGATTCCGCTTGGCAGCTGGCCGTGAGCATGTCCGTGATGCTCATCTTCATCGCCGCGAGCGCCGCCATCGTTCCAGCCGTGTACGCCGAGCTGTTCCCCACGAGCATCCGCACGGTCGGCGTAGGGGTGCCCTATTCCATCTGCGTGGCGGTGTTCGGCGGCACGGCGCCCTACCTGCAGCAGTGGCTGGGAACCACCATCCACATGCCGGACCTGTTCAACGTCTACGCGGTGGTGATGCTGGCCGTCAGCGTGGCGTTCATCTTCACCATCCCCGAGACCAAGGGCAAAGACCTCACGCACTAACCTCCCCAACCAGGTAGCAGCAGAGGGCGTTCCCAGCGCTGGGAACGCCCTCTGCTGCTACCTACATGGGCTCACTAGCCGCCGACGAACCTGTCCCGCCCTGCCCGGTAGCCGAACACGGCGGCCAGCGTACCCACGGCCAGGAACAGGAGCCCCGCCGCAGCGAAGGACCCGGTGCCCTGGTGCAGTTGGCCCACCAGCAGCGTGCCGGTGGAGCCCAGCCCGTAGCCCACCCCCTGCATCATGCCGGAGAGGTGGGCTGCGGAATGCCCGTCGCGGGTCCGGAGCATGATCATGGTCAGGGCGACGGCGGTGAGGCTTCCCTGGCCCAGCCCCAGCAGGCCGGTCCACACCCAGATCAGATCAAGCGGGCCGAAGATGCTGAGGGCAAAGCCGCCGCCGGTCATGAGCGCCACCACGGCATTGATCACCCGCTGGTCGCGGAACCGGGCGGCGAGCGCCGGAGCGAACAGCGACCCGAGCATCTGCAGCACAATGGACACGGACACAATCAGCCCGGCCGTTCCGCCGTCCACCCCGCGCTCGCGCAGGATCGGCGCGAGCCAGGCGAAGACGCTGAAGGACATCATCGCCTGCAGCACCATGAAGATGGTGACCTGCCAGGCCACCGCCGAGCGCCACACATTCACGCCGTCCCGCACCGTCTTGTGCTGCCCGTGCCGCTGCCGTACGGCCACCGGCAGGAAGAGCAGAAGTACGACGGCGGCCGGTGCCGCCCAGAACCACAGCGCCGACGTCCACTGGCCGGTAGCGCTGAAAACGGGGTAGGTGAAGCCGGCGCCCAGGGCGGCGGAGGCGCAGATGGCCGTGGTGTAGAGGCCGCCCATCAGGCCGAGCCGGTGCGGAAAGTCTCGCTTCACCAGCCCGGGCAACAGGACGTTGCATAGCGCAATGGCGGCCCCGCACGCGGCCGTCCCGGCGAACAGTGCCGGCAGGTGCCCGGCGCCCGGAATTTCGGCCGGCCGGAGGAGCAGGCCAGCTGTCAGGACTGTCATCGCTCCGAGCAGGACCCGCTCCGCGCCGAACCGGCGGGCCAGGACCGGAGCCAGCGGCGCGAAAACGCCGAGCAGGGTGACGGGAACCGTGGTCAGCACAACCACTGCCCAGCCGGGCAGGCCGGCGTCGGACGTCACCTCGGGCAGCACCGCCGAAAAACTGGAGAACACAGTCCTCAGGTTCAGTCCGATCAGCACCAGGCACAGGCCCAGGTAGGCCAGGGCCCGGCGGCCGGTCACGCGAGTGGGTTCGGCGGCGGGGACGTCGTCGGCCTCTGCGTCCACGAGGGTGTCCGCGCTAACGGATGGACGCTGCGGCAGGCTGCCGTGGCTGCGGGAATTCTGGGCATCGATCACCCGCCCATTCTTGCAGTCCCCCTGCGCGTGGCCGGGCTGCCGGGCCTGGGTGGTTATCCACATACGGGAGCAGCACGGTAGAGCATGCAGCCGGCAGCCAATACCCTGGTCGGCACCTAGCTGTTTCCAGGGCCAGCCCGGCCGACTTGAAGAAGGGGAAACCATGAGCTTTCCCCAGGCGCCTGAGCCCGGCGCTCCGCCGCCACCGTACGGCCCCATTAGTCCGGGTCCTCGGGACCAAGGTCCCGGCATGCAGGCATATCGCGCCAGAGCCCGGGCGGGTACGGCGAGGCACTGGCCGCTCTGGTCTGCGGAGCCCTGATTCTGCCTTGCGGAGTCGTCACTATCTATCCCGCCATGCTGGCTATGCTGTTCAACCGGCCCGACACAGGCAGTAACGGCAAAGAGTGGGTGGCGAACATTGTCTTCTACAGTCTGCCTGCGTTGTTGGCAGCGTTGTCCCTGACCTTGGGACTCATTGCCCTAAAGCGGTCGGTGCGAGGTTCCGGTGTGCGGCGCACAGGTATCGCGGGACTCATCGTGGCAGGCGTGGAGACGGCCATAATTGTCTTTCCGTTGTTCAGTGGCGAGTTCGGTGCCTTCTCGTGACCCCCGGCCCCGCTCCACTATTGCGAAAGCGCCGGAAGCAGTGCAGCCGGCACCGGGTCTCGGGGTCAGCGCGCCCAGAGCGGCCACAGGCGCTCGGCCCGGCGGCGGACCTCGGAGTAAGGCACATCCGCACTTTTGGCCTGCTCGAAGATGCTCAACCCCAGCATTGACGTGGCAAGAGCACGGACAGTGTGAAACCGGTTCTCGAAGAGGCTTCGTTCACTGATCCAGGACACCGCGTCGGCTTCCGGCTTCCACCTTTCCGTGTACGTTTCGGCCGCCTGCGGCAACCGGTCCGGCGAATTGCCGGTGTCCCGGATGCACTGGTCCAGGACCATGGCTGATTCCATGGCCCCGTTCACTCCCTGTCCGATCGGCGGGTAAGGCGCGGCTGCGTCCCCGATCAGGACTGCTTTGCCGCCATGGAACTGGGAACAGGTCAGGCTGCGGCCGATGTGGTAGCACGTCCTGTTTGCGAAGGCCGATACCTGTCCGTCGCCAGCGAATTCAAGAACCCGGGGACACCGCGTCTGCAGAAATCTGCGTGCCTCCTCCGTTCCCGAGAACCGGATCTTCTCCTTCGTTCCGATGGCACAGAACCACCGGGCCGAGTCCTGCCCGGCATCACCCTTTATGGCCCCTGCCACGCAGAAGGGCCGGGTCGAAAGTCCGTGGAGATAGTTCTTGTCCAGCCGGTCCCCGACGTTATCGAGCTCAATCATCGTGCAGTAGTTGGGAAAGGACTTGGAGGTGACCGCAAACCCGGGAATGCGGGCTTGAAGCGCCGACCGAACTGTGGATCCGGCCCCGTCGGCCCCAACGAGCAGGCCGAACGTCCTGATGTTCGATTCCCCGGATCGCTGCCGGGATTTCACCGAACCTGTGACTGGGTCGACGCCTTCCACAGTGGTTTCGAACTCCATTGACACCCTGTCCTTATGTTGATCCAGGACCGACATGAGCGCCCGGAGGATGTCGCCCCGCGATCCGGTCCACCCGGGCAGTGTCCACTCCTCCGTTCCACGACCCGGGATCTTGAGGCCCTTAAAACGGAATATGCGGCGGTCGAACTCCGCCACGGCCTCGATGTGGCGGAGTGCCTTGAGCCCATGCCCTGAGATGTCGATGGTGTAGGAACGGTCCGGATTGAACCGCGGCGCAATGTCCGGAGGGACATCGCGTTCGATGACGGTGGCGGACAGCCCGCGCCGGGCTAACGAAATTGCGAGTACCAGCCCGGCCGGTCCCGCCCCGAGGATGGCTACGGTGCCCGGGGAATTCGCGGGTTCAGAGAGGAATGCAGATGGTTCCATGGTGTTTCCTGAAGCTGCGTTGTTATGCATTCATCCGCCGTCACGGCTGGAAAACGTCCCAAGGGACGGGCGGCGGCTCATGAGCGTTTCGCTTGGGCGCCCGGCGGAATAGCAACACTGTACGCCGCCCTGCTGCACGGCGTAACTGGCTTAGGCCGCCGAAAACCGCCGGTATTCTGGAGGGGATGAGCGAATCTCCCGAATCCCCGCAGCCGTCGGCAAATCCTAACCAGCCCAGGCCGGTCACGCCGGGAAGCCAGGCCTCCTACGGGACCTACGGCGGACGGCCGGTCAGCTTCGTTCGACGCGGAACCCGACTGCAGGGGCGCCGCCAGGCGGCCTGGGAGGAGCACTCCGGCCGATGGGCCATCGATGTGCCCCGCCATATTGCCAACACCTCGGTCCACCCCGACTACACGTTTGATGCCGAAGCCGAGTTCGGGCGCAAGGCACCGCTGATCGTAGAAATCGGCTCAGGCCTGGGCGATGCCATCTGCCATGCCGCGGAGGAAAACCCGGACACGGACTTCCTCGCCGTGGAGGTCTACACCCCCGGCCTGGCCAACACCATGATCAAGATCAACAGCCGTGGCTTGACCAATGTGCGGGTCGTCGAGGCGAACGCTCCGGAGGTCCTGGCCACCATGCTCCCGGCCGGCTCGGTCAGCGAGCTGTGGGTTTTCTTCCCGGACCCCTGGCACAAGTCCCGGCACCACAAGCGCCGCTTGATCCAGCCGGAATTCGCCGAGCTCGCCGCGAAGGCACTGAAGCCGGGCGGCCTCTGGCGCATCGCCACCGACTGGTCCAACTACGCCGTACACGTGCGCGACGTCCTCGCCGGATCGGAGGCGTTCGAAAACCTTCACAACGGCGAGCGCAGCGGTCCCGAAAGCCCCCTCACACACGTGTGGCAGACCGGCGTCGAGTCGCTGGTGGGCGGCGCGCCGGTCAAGGAAGGACGGGCGCCCGTGAGCACGGAACACACGGGACCCAACGAGGGCATCGACGAAAGAGGCGGCTGGGCGCCCCGCTTCGAGGGCCGTATCCGCACCAGCTTCGAGAGCAAGGCGCACGAAGCCGGCCGCATGATTTTCGACCTCTGCTACCGGCGGGTTTAACCCCGTCCGGGGCCTCTGTTCCCGGGCGCCACGCCGTGGCACGATAAGCGTGTGGCGGAGTGCCACAGCAGCTGCCGGCGCGAAGGAACGATCATCAAACGAGAACTCAGAAGCGCAGCCGGCAGGGCCGAGGACGTCACGAACTCAAAGCCCCTCGAAATGCTGGCGCGCGGTGGATTTGCCGTGAGTGGTGTGCTCCATATCCTGGTCGGCTTCATTACCTTCGGGCTCGCCCGCGGCCGTGGCGGCCGCGCGGATGTGAGCGGCGCCGTCGCAGAACTTGCCAGCCAGCCGGCCGGGCCGGTGCTTCTGTGGTGCAGCTTTGCCGGATGTGTGGCCCTGGCCCTGTGGCAGGCCGGTGATGCGATTTTCGATTTCGAGCGGTTGCCCACTAAGCACAAGGCCGGCAAGAAACTGCAGGCCGCAGCACAGGCTGTGGTGTATGCCGGGCTGGCATTCACGCTGGCCGCCTTCGCGCGCGGCGCCGGCAAGGACAACCGGGAATCAACCAGTGACTTCACGGTCAATCTGATGAAGGCACCAGGCGGCGTCCTGCTTTTGGTGCTGATCGGTGCCGCGGTTGCCGTCGTTGGGGTCATCTACGCGGTCCGCGGGTTCAAAAAGTCTTTCGAGAAGCACATCAATCCGCCGTCAACCCCGGGTGGGCGCAAAGCCGTCACCGCCCTCGGGATGGCGGGCTATGTGGCCAAGGGCGTCGCCCTGTTTGTGACCGGCCTGCTGGTGGTCATCGCCACCGTCACTGTCCACCCCGAGCAGTCGACAGGTCTCGACGGCGGGCTCCGCGCACTCCGGGAACAGCCCTACGGCGTGTACGTGCTGGCCGCGGTGGGCGCCGGACTTATTTGCTACGGGGTCTTCACGGTGGTGCGGGCGCGGCTCGCCAAAATGTGAGCTCGCCACATGTGAGTCCGCCGGTCTAGCTCAGGCGTGCGCGGTCAGCTTAGGCGGGACGGTTCAGGTGCCGGGCACGGCAATGACGGCAATGGTCTGCTGCCGGTCGTTCCGCACTTCGACGCTGGCGATGCTCGTGTACTGCAGCGGCGTCGCGCTGGTGACCCGGACCCTGCCGCTCGGTGTCGCCGTCCACGCGCAGGCCCGGTCCGCAACCCCGGCACGGTCCTTCACCCACAGTGAAAGCCGGCCGTTCTGGGGCAGACTCCGTCCGTCGACGGCCAGTTCGGTGCCCCAGGTTTTCTTGACCATTCCCACCGTGACCTGCATGCCGGTATCGGCTTTGACCGAATAGCTGGCATCGGGTTTCTCGGCGGGGTCAAAGAGGGGCGCCGCCGCAAACCCCAGGGCGAGGCAGGCCGCGGCCACCACCCCAACGAGGGCCGTCAGCCGCCGTCGGGAATTACGACGGCGTGCCGCCAGTTGGTCCAGGATCGGCTGGGGGACGGGGGACGGGGCAGGTGATGCGGCTTCGGAGCCGGGCCGGCTTACCGCCGGAACGGCGAGCGCCACGGCGTCCGGAACCGGCACAGCATCCAGCAGTCCAGGCAGGGATTCCAGGTCCGACAGTTCACTGCGGCAGGTGTTGCACTGCCTAAGGTGTTCCTCGAAGCGCAGCCTTTCTGCGTCGTCGAGCCCTCCCAGCAGGTATGCCCCCAGCAACTCATGGACTTCCTTGCCGTTCACCGTTCCACACCCATTTCATCGAGTATTGTCCGCAGGGCCTTCACCGCGTAGAAAGCCCTGGATTTCACCGTTCCGCTCGGAATGTTCAACTGGACCGCAGCCTCACCCACTGTGAACCGCCGGTAGTGCAGCGCCACCAATACATCACGGTGCTCCGCGCTCAGCCGGAGGAGCGCCTCCTCCATCAGCACCTTGTTCAACAGGTCGTCAACCCGCCCGGTGGCTTCCTCCGGGTCCGCAATGTCACGGTCCTCGGCTTCCACCGGCCGGCGCTGGGCTTTCCGGTAGTTGTCGATCATGATGTTCCGGGCAGTCCGGAAAAGGTAACTGCGCATGCTGCCCGTAACTGTGGGCGCCTGTTGCCAGACGCGAAGCACTGTTTCCTGCACGATGTCGTCGGCAAGATGCGGGTCGCGGGAGGCGCTGAGCACAAACCGGCGCAGCGCCGTTCCGTGCTCGCGGTATATCGCTGCAACCAAATCCTCATCCAGCGGCACCTTCGGCCTCCCAGCAATGACCTATAATGCCGGATCCGAGCGGACCGGCCTTCTTGGCAAATACGACGCCGGCAGCCGCCGATAAGTTCAATTTCGGCCAGCGTCAGATTCTTTGAACCATTCTTCACCTTTGTGCGTCATTCCAGATAGCGCCGGTCTCTCAGTCTGCCGGCCCGAGCCAAGGAGCAGCACATGAAGAAGCAACTGAGCGTTGGCCTCGCAGTTATGGCCCTTGCCGCCTCACTGACGGCCTGTGGCGGCGGATCCAGCACAACGACCACCACCTCGGCGGCCGCCCCGGCCACCGAGTCGCCCGCAACCACCGCCAGCGCATCGGCCACCAGCGACAGCGCCATGGTGGACCTCAAGACCGCGTCCTCCAGCAAGGGTGACATCGTGGTGGACAGCAAGGGCATGAGCGTCTACTACTTCACGAAGGACGTCAAGGACTCCGGCAAGAGCAACTGCACCGGCGACTGCCTCGTGAAGTGGCCTCCGGTGATTGCTGCCACGGACACCCCCAAGGTCGAGGGTGTGACGGGCACGGTCGGCACCATTGATACGCCCGACGGCAAGAAGCAGGTGACGGTCAATGGCATGCCCGTCTACCTGTGGGAGAAGGACAAGGCCCCCGGCGACATCACCGGCCAGGGCGTCGGCAACGTTTGGTACCTCGTGGCACCCGACGGGACGATGATGAAGTAAGCCTGCAGGTTTGGGGCCGGCGCCTCTGACGGAGGTGCCGGCACTACCATCGGAGCATGGCGGATCCACACAATTTGAAATCAGCGGCAAGAACCTGGAAGTCCATGGTGGACAGCAACCAGGCACTGCTGCTGCGGAAGTCAGGACACGACGTCCATTGGTGGGCGGAGCGGGGACACTCCGCCGGAGTGAAGAGCGACGCCGAGCTGCGCGCATGGATGCGCACCGAGCACGGAATCACCGGCTACGCCCAATACGCCGTGTCGTGGGAGATGTTCGGCTATCCCGAGTTCATGCTGCGGGACGCCGATGAACTCCTTGATGGCCAGTACAGGGACCATCCGAACCTGCGGCCCATCGCCAACACCCTCCTGGCATGGGCCGCAGCCCATCCGGGCGTGGAGATCCAGATGCGCAAAGGCTATATATCGCTGCACACCAGCCGCCGGAAGTTCGCGCAGGTGACCCGGGCGAACCGCACAGCAGTGGACGTTACTCTCCGCCTTGAGGCGCAGATTGGGGAGCGCCTCAAGGCGGTGAAGGTCCGGGCGGGCGATTTCTTCGACCGCAAGGTCCGGCTCACGTCGGAGGACCAGGTGGACCGAGACTTCCTGGACTTCCTGGAGACGGCCCTCGAGCAAAACAGCTGACCGCAACGCTTTAGTTTGTACGAGCTAGCCGGTGACGGTGAGGCTCACCAGGGTGGCGCCGTCGCCTTCGGCCAGCAGTCCGACGGCGGTGCTGGACTCCGCGGGGAAGATCTGGTCCGTCAGGGTCACCAGACCGTCCTGGGCGAAGACCTCCACCGAGCACCGGTCCAGGAAGATCGTCAACCGCAGCAGGCCGCTGCCATCCAGGGAAACGGGTACGCGCTCCACCGACGGGAAGTCGGCATGGAACCCGACGTTCCCCGACGCTGTCCGGTCCAGGCTGAGCTCCCCGGACAGCGACTCCCCGGAACCGGCGGAGTAGGCCAGCACCGTCCGCTCCTGCACACCGTCAGCCTCGCCGGCACGCAGCACCAGCCCCACCTTGGCTGCGGAGCCGGGCCGGATTTCGGCGTCAATGCGCAGCACATCCCCCGATGCCTCCGCGGGCAGCCACTGCACCCCCTCCGCAAGCGGCGCCGTCCCGGCGGCGAACAGCTCCGTCCCGGAAGCCGCGAACGGATCCACCGCGCCCTGCACCAGCACAGGGCGCCCGGCGCGGGTCTCCAGCCGGACCTCGCGGACCAGGGACATGGCGCTGCGCCAGCCCTGCGACGGCGTCGATGCCGCGTACTGCCAGTTGTTCATCCAGCCGATCATGAGGCGGCGGCCGTCGGGAGCGTTGCTGAACGAGACGGCGGCGTAGTAGTCCCGTCCCCAGTCGAGCCAGCCGTAGTCGGGCATCCGGCTGTCGTCGGTCTGCAGGCCCTCGGTGACCATGGTTTCGGAACGGAACGTCACGCCGTCGAACGTTCCCAGGAAGTACTGGCCCGCCGAGCCGCCGGCGATCCCGCCGGGGCTCAGGTTCACCACGAGGACCCACCGGGTGTTCCCCGGATCGCCGTCCACGGGCAGTTCGAACAGGTCGGGGCATTCCCAGACCCCGCCCGTCGCGTTGGCCGGCCCGAAGGTGCTCAGATGCTCCCACGACTTGAGGTCGGCGGACTTGTAGAGCACCACCTCGTGCCGGACGGCCTCCACGGCGGCCATCACCCAGTAGCTGCCGGCGGCGCCGTCGTACCAGAACACCTTGGGGTCGCGGAAATCAGCGGACGCCCGGTCCAGCACCGGGTTCCCGGCGTACTTGGTCCAGGTGGCGCCGTCGTCCGTGCTGTACGCGAGGGACTGCGCCTGCCGGCCGGCAAGAGGCGACGCCGGGGAGTAGGCACTGGTGTAAACCGCCACCAGCGGCGGCACTCCCCCGACGCCGAAGCCGCTCGTGTTTAGACTGTCCACCACAGCTGATCCGGAGAAGATGGCCTCCTGCTCGTCGCACGGGATGGCCACGGGCTGCTCGTCCCAGTTCAGCAGGTCCGCCGAGGTGGCGTGGCCCCAGGACATGTTGCCCCACACGTCGCCGAGCGGGTTGTGCTGGTAGAAGAGGTGGTAGGCCCCGTTGGAGTACACCAGCCCGTTGGGGTCGTTGAGCCAGTTGCGTTCGGCGGCGTAGTGCCATGTGGGCCGGTAGCGGCAGTCGAGCGCGGGCGTTGCATTCAGGGAAGTCATGGTTCGCTTTCGAACTAGGAAGTGGGCTGGATCAGCCTTTGACACCGCTGGAGGCGATGCTGTTGATGAAGGAGCGCTGGAACGCGATGAAGAGGACCACCACGGGAACCGTGATCAGCGAGGCGTAGGCCATGACCTCACCCCAGGAGACGTTCAGCTGGAAGAAGTACTGGATGCCGATCATCACCGGGCGAAGCTCCTCCGACTGGACCACCATGAGCGGCCACAGGTAGGAGTTCCAGGCGGGTAGGAAGGTCAGGATGGCCACCGTGGCCGTAGCGGGACCGGCGAGCGGCATCACCACCTGGCGGTAGATCTTGAACCAGCCGGCGCCGTCGATCCGGGCTGCCTCGTCCAGTTCCTTGGGAATGGACTCGAAGTACTGGTGGTACAGGTAGATGGAGAACGCGTTGGCGATGAACGGAATGATCTGCACCTGGTACGTGTCCAGCCAGCCCTTCGAGATCTCCAGGCTGAAACCGTTGAGTTCGAAGTAGGGCAGCTGGTTCACCCACCACACCAGCGGCAGGGCGAGCGTCTGGAACGGCACGATGAGGGTTGCCAGGATCGCCGTGAACACGACCCGCTTGCCGCGGACCTGCATGCGGGACAGTGCGAAGGCGCACAGGCTGTTGATGAAGATTCCCAGCACCACTGTCACGGCAGAGATACCGACGGAGTTGATGAGGAAGCGGGCGGCCGGCACCCGGTCGAACACGGCGGTGTAGTTGTCCAGCGAGATGTTGCCGATGGGAAGGAACGCCGCCACCGAGGACATGTCGCCGAAGATCTGCTGGTCCGGCTTGAGCGAGGAAACGAGCATGAACACGATGGGGAAGGCGGCGACGGCGGCGAACAGGATGCGTACGGCCATGGCGCCGATCGAATTGAGGCGGAGCACGTTTTTCACGTCAGTCCTTCTCTCGGGTCAGGTAGCGCTGGACAGCGGAGATCAGCAGAACCAGGACGAAGAATACGAGCGAGATGGCCGAAGCGTAGGAAGTCTCCTGCTGCTTGAAGCCGGAACGGACCGCCTCGTAGATGATGGTGGTGGTGGAGTCGAGCGGGCCGCCCTGCGTCATGACACTCACCTGGTCGAAGAGTCCGAGGGCCTGGATGGTGATGGTCACCAGGACCAGGCTGCGGGTGTGCTTCAGGCCCGGCCAGGTCACGTACCGGAACTGGTGCCAGCGGCTTGCCCCGTCCAGCTGGGCGGCCTCGTACAGCTCGCCGGAAATGCTCTGCAGCCCGGCCAGCCAGATGATCATGTGGAAGCCCGCGGCCTGCCAGATGGACAGCGCGATGATGGCCGGCATGGCGGTGGCGGGGTCGTTCAGCCAGTCCGCGCCTGGAATCAGACCAAAGCTGAACGTGGACAGCAGCTCGTTGATCAGGCCGTCCTTGCGGTACATGAAGAGCCAGAGCAGCGAGACCACCACCATGGACGTGACCACGGGCAGGAAGTACACGGTGCGGAAGAAGTTCACGCCGCGGAACTTCTTGTTGATCAGTACGGCCATGGCCAGGGCGAGGCCGGACTGCACCGGCACCACCACCACGGCGAAGTAGCTGACGTTCAGGAGCGCGCGCCAGAAGGTGGGGTCGGTGAAGAGCCGGGCAAAGTTGTCCATTCCGACGAACTCAACCGGCCGCGGGGAGATGAGCCGGGCGTTCGTGAAGGCCAGCCCGAAGCCTAGGATCGCCGGCAGGAACACGAAGGCGAGCAGGAGGACCGCGGCCGGCGCAATCATCCCCCAGCCGCTGAGCTGTTCACGCAGGCGGCCGGGGCGCTTGCGGCGGGCTGCCGCCGGGGTGGTTCCGCCCGGCGCCGGATCGGCGGAGGTACGGGAGCGAAGCTGGGTGGTTGTCATGGGAGTCTCCGTTGACAGTCAGTGCCGGGTGGAGGACGACGGCGGCAGGTGCCGCCCGCCGTCGTCCTCCCGTCCGGCGGCTGGCTAGTTCTTGTAGCCGCCGTTGGACTTGATATTGGCGTCGATCGCCTTGACCGCCTTGTCCAGGACAGTTTTGGGCTCGGCGCCGGCGAGGATGTCCTGGACGGCCTTGGCGTACTCCGTGGCGATGAACGGGTACGCCGGCGTTTCCGGACGCATGACGGCCTGCTGGCGGGAGAGCTCCATGAAGATCCGGTTTTCGCCGCCCTCTGCGAAGGCCGGGAGCAGGGCCGCGGCTTCATCGGTGGCCGGGATGGTGCCGGTGGCCTTGGCTACGGCGGCGATGTTTTCCGGCTTCAGCGAGTAGGAGAGGTAGTCCATGGCGGCCTCGGAGTTCTTACAGCCGCTGGTCACGCCCCACTGCCACGAGGCGCCGCCGATCTTCGGTCCGTTGCCGAGGTCCACGGATGGCATGACCGCCAGGTCCTTGCCGAGCGCCTTGCGCGCCTTGTCCGCGGCCCACGAGCCGGTGTAGACGAGGCCGCTCTTGTTGTTCAGGAAGTCCTGGGTGGAGTCCTTCCCGCTCTTCTTGGCCATGAAGCCCTGGTCGGCGAGTCCGCGGAACCACGCCGCCCACTCGACGGCCTTGTCGCCGTTGAGGGCGCCGTCCGCTGACTGGAAGCCGTCGCGGTTGACGAGGTCTCCGCCGAATGACTGCAGCAGCGGCGAGTACGCGTAGGGCAGCCATTCACCGGTGCCGGCGGTCCCCATGTCGAGGGGGTACTGCCACTTCCCGAGAGCCTTGAGCTTGGTCAGTGCGTCCTGGAATTCCTCCTTGGTCCACGGCTTTTCCACCGTGGCCGCGCGGACGCCGGCCGCCTTGAGGTCAGAGGCGCGGGCGAGCATGGCCAGGGCGACGTCGTAGTAGCCCACCGCGTACGTTTCACCTTCCCACTTGGCGACGGTGCTGGGGAGGTTCTTGGACAGGTCTGTTGAAAGCTTGAGCGGGGTCAGGTACTTGGCCCAGGCCCAGTTGGGCACGTTGGGCCCGTCGATGTCCACGATGCACGGGAGCTTCCCGGCAGCGGCGGCCGAGACCACCGAGTCGTTGTAGGAGTCCTGCGGGAATGCCTGCACCTTGATTTGGGCCTTGGCGGCGCCACTCGTGTTGTACTTCTCGACGATGGACTTGATGGCCGCGAGCTCGTCTGGGTTTCCCGCGTTGTGGGTCCACATGGTGATCTCGTTGCCGCCCTCGGACGTGGCCGACGCGCTGCCCTTGCCGCAGGCAGCGAGACCGCCCATCAGTGCCGCCGCGGCTATGCTGGTGGCCAGGATCCGTGTGAATCGCTTGTTCATGAAGGTCCAGTCTTTCTGCTGATTTTGCGCGTGGATGATCGGCCCCGGGTCCGGAAGGGGCGCGGCCGCTGCAACGGCTGCGTCCCTTTTTCAGGCGGACACAGGGTGGTGGTAGGTGTACGAAAAATGCCGTCAGGACCTGGGCGGTCCTACGGATCCCCGTTCGATCAGGGGACAGGCGAGCCGCACCTGTTTTGGCGGCGCCCCCGGGTGCTCAATGTCGTCAAGAACGCGGTTGACCGCCCATCGCCCCATGTCATAGTGCGGCAGGGCCACCGTGGTCAGCCCCGGCCACAGCGAGTCTGCAATGAGCTCCAGATTGTCGATGCCGACGATCGAAACATCCTCCGGGACGGCCAGTCCCAGGGCTGCGGCCGCCTGGTACGCGCCCATGGCCACCCGGTCGCTGAAACAGAACAGGGCAGTTGGCCTGTCCGGCTGGCCCAGGAGATCCAGTGCCGCTTCACGGCCACCGGAAGTTATCGGCTGCCCGATGACGAGGTGCCGCGGATCGTGCTCGATGCCGTGGCGGCGCAGCGCATTGTGGAACCCTTCCAGCCGGCCGTGCGTAGCGGGAATGTCGTCCACGTTGTTGATCATTCCGATCCGCGTGTGGCCCGCGCTGATGAGCGCTTCGACGGCGGTTTCGGCGGCATCGACCTCGTCAGGGACGATGGAGGAGACCGCCGGGTCCCCGGTAACGGCGTCCAGCAGCACGGTGGGGATCCCCGAGAGCGCCGGCGGCAGTTCGACTTCCTGGTGGTACAGCCGGGCGTACACCACGCCGTCCACCTGGTGCTGCTGAAGCATGGTGATTTCGCGGTGCTCGAGCTCGCTGTCCAGGCCGGAGTTCACCACCATGACCACGTAGCCCCGCTCGTAGGCCGCGTCCTGCGCTCCGCGGATCATTGCCCCGGCGAATGGCGTGGTGGTGATCTCGTCGCTGACCAGGCCCAGGATCTGGGAGCGCTGGTTGCGCAGCCCGCTGGCAAGCCGGTTGGGAGCGTAGCCAAGGTTCCTGGCTACCTCCCGGACGTGCTGCTGGGTTTCCGCTTTGACCCGGGAGCTGGTGGCGTCGTTGAGGGCGTGGGACACAGTGGTCACTGAGACTCCTGCGGCCTTGGCCACTTCGCGTATCCCTACTCGCGTCGTCATCGACTCCCTTTGCAAAACGTTTTGGTTCGGTGTGAACGAGAGTACACAAAACGTTTTGCATGTGTCAAGCGTCACCTTCTCTACCACGCCCTAACTTCGCAGGCTCGGCCAGGGAAACCTGCGGGCGTGGCCCCGGCACCCTTGGACGTGGGTCCGGCCCGGCGCTGCCCTTTCGGGTGGCGGCGCCGGGCCGGAGGTCCTGTGAAGCTGCGTGGCTACCTTCCTGTGGTGAAGCTCCAGGAAAGGCCGCTGAGCGGGTTCCCGCCGGCATCCTTGATGCTCGCGGAAATAGTGGCCGTGTACCTCGTGTTGGCCGCCAGCGTCACGTTCGGGTTCAGCGTTGCTACCCGGGTGGTGGCGTTGTAACTGACGGCGTAGCTCACAAGTGCCCCCGTTGCGGCGTTGCGGAGGGCGAAGGTGCCGTTGGCCACGCCGGTGACCCTTTCACTAATCGTCGCCGTGACGTTGGCCGTGCGGCTGACCCCGGTCGCGTTCGCTGCCGGCGACTTAGCGGTCACCACCGGGCGTGGGCCCGTCGTGAACACCCAGGAGTTCGCGACAATCGGATTGCCGGCGATGTCCGTAATGCCTGCAGTCACGGCTACCGTGTGCTTCCGGTCAGGGTTGAGCGTTACGTTCGGGTTGAGAGTGGCCACACGGGTCGTGGCGTTCCAGGTGACGGGAGCCGCGATCACCGCCCCTTCGGAGTTCTTCAAGTTGAAGGACGCGAATCCTATGCCGGCAATCGGCTCACTGAAGGTTGCCGTGACGTTGGCCGTCTGGCTGACCATCAGCGAGTTGATGGCCGGAGCCTTGGCGGTGACAACGGGAGCCACGGTGTCAACGGTGAAAGCCAGTGACCCGACGGAGCGCGTTTCGATTCCGCCCGGGCTGACCTCCCCGGCGGTCACGGTGTGCCGCCCGTTGGCCAGCGCCCGGCTGGACGTGATCGAGTAGCTGCCGTTCGCGGCGACCGATGCCGAACCGCTGGCCACTCCGTCAATGTAGAGGTTGACGCTGGCGGCGTCCGGCAAGGCAACGGCACCCGTGAAGCTGGGGGTGGTGCTGCGGGTGATGTTGTCCGTGTTCAAACGACCGGTGTCGCTTGCTGCGGTCAGGTCGGGTGTGCTCGGTCCCTTGGCCAGAGGTGCCGCGCATTCCGGGCCGGCCGGACCGCCGATGGCCCCGTACTCGAAAATGGTGACTTCGTTGCCGACCGCGGCGTCGCGTCCCAGCCACATGCCCCGGCTCTCGGCGCTGGTGGGTGATGCCGCGCGGTCTGCATCCGACAGGCCGTCGGCACCAACACCGGTGAGGCCATTCCAGGTGGCCGTCCACGTGGTGAGGCCCGGCCCGTCGTAAACGACGACGCCGTCCTCGCCGGAACCCGGGGCACCGGCACGCAGCGTGCGCCGCCCGTTCAGTGCGAACGACTGGTTGGCTGCCACGACCCTGGCCTCCAGCTGGTCCGCCGGAAGCTGCCCGCCGCCGGCGTCAACAGCGGTACCCTTCATCACCACGGTGTTGGCGTTGATCTTCGTGGCCCGCTGCGTGACGGTGACGTTCCCCACGAACGTCTGGTCACCGACGTCGGGGGCCGTCAGAACACGGACCACATCACCCGGGCGGATGTCCGGGGTGGTGCCTTCCCAGCATCCTCCGCCGGGGTGGTTGACTTCCACGATGCCATCCACAGGCGTCAGGACCGACGACGTGCCTATGACTGCGCCGCCGCGAAGCACCTGGATCGTGGGATGGTCGCCGGCTGCGTACCCTTCGGCCGAGACCATATCCCGTTCCGGGAAAACGGTAATGATGTGTGTACCCGGGTCGCTGATGACGGCGAAAGCGGGAACAACCGTGGTCGGAACGGCCAGCGCAATCAGCGCGCCGGCTGTGACGGCGGCTGCCAGGCGCGGACGAGTTCTTGCAGGTTTCATGGAAAGCTCCCCTCAAAGGCCCCAGACTTCACCCGGCCGAGACCCAGCGAGGTGATCCTCTTCAGGTCCATGATCTGAAGAGGATGCCAGTATCCGGACGCCACGCTGGGGAAACCTTTAACCAAAAGCTGCGGAACCCCTCATCGAGGGGTCCCGCAGGACCGGGGTCCGACAAGGCCACACGCCCGGTTTGCCCTCGGCGCTACGCCTTTACGAGGTCCTCGTCCAGGTCGCCGTCCAGTTCTTCGAACTCGACGGCGGCCACGATTTCCCTGGTCTCCGGGTTGAGCATGAAGGCCTCGTCGTCGTCCTCGATCATCAGGAAGTCGCCGTGGTCGGTGCTGAAGTGCCACGCCAGCACAGTCTCGCCGTTGTGGTTGTAGTTCGGGTCGCCCATAGTGATTTTCTGCAGCTGGTACCCGGCGATGTCGCACAGTTCGCGGATGATTACCTCGAACTCGGGGGCGTTCTCCAGGGCCTCTTCCTCGGCCTCGGCGCGCCGCTCTTCGAGGTCCGGCAGCGCCGCCACCCGCTTGGCGATGTGTGCGGTGAGCTCGTCGTCTGCCAGGACCAGCAGGCCTTCCTGTCCGCTCAGCCACGCGGCGTTGAGGGCCACGATGTCCTCCGTTTCAAGGAGCGATTCGAATTCGGCGTCGAGGTCCTCCATGGCCTGCACGCGTTCCGGGAGCTCACCGTCTTGCTCAGCGTCGGCCTCGCCGTCCAGGTAGATGTCGGCTTCCTCCTCGGACAGGGCGTCGAATGCCTCCGCGGTGCGGTTGAAGAGGTCAACGTGTGCGGCGGCGCCCATGCCTTCCAGGCCCTCGCGGATGTAGGCGTCAAGCTCCTCACGGTCCGGGGCGGTGAAGACATACTGCGCAAAGCCGCCGCCCAGGGACTGCGTCAGGTAGAAGTCCACGAAGTAGCTGCGCAGGGCGTTGGGTGCGATCTCTCCCGGGCCGAGGAGCTCCTGGTACATGGAGTTCACCACGGCAACGTTGGAATCAACGATCTCCGCGTCACTTGCACTGCCTCCGCCCGCGGCGCCTTCGACGGTCAGGACAACGGGGTATTCGCTGGAAGTCATGGGAAATCCTCACTGCAGAAAGCCGGTGGTGCTCAGGACTCTCTCAACGTATGCGCCGCCCGCGCCCGCAGGTTGAGGACGAAGTGAACGCCAGGCGAAGTTTGTGCAATTTGAGGGCCCCTTCCGCGCGACTAAGATGGATCAGATAACCTGCAGATTTTCGACTTGCCGAAAGTAGCGCGCACCCATGCCTTCCCAACCGGACGACAGTGCGGCACTGGCAATCCAGACCCCCGCGATCAACGACCGCTCCCTGGCGGCCGGGCTCGCCTATGCCATGGGCGGCCGCGTCTCGGGGATCTCGTTCGACTCCGCCACCGGCCTGATGCTCGGCAAGATCCGCGGCGGCTCCGACGTGCCGTACTCCACCACAGCCAAGCTGGTCCGGAAGGGCGGCGGCTGGAGCTGCACGGTGGGCGTCTGCAGCTGCCCGGTCCGCAAGGACTGCAAGCACGTGGCCGCGCTGCTGTTCGCGGCCGAAGACAACGCGGCCGTGCGGGTGCAGCTCCTGTCCCCGGCCGACGTCTCGCGGGTGTCGCGGGAAAAGTCCGTGCCGGCGCTCTCGGACTGGGAGCAGGCGCTCAGCCCCCTGATCTCGCAGGCCGGCCCCGCGCAGCAGAGCGGCGGCACCCCCCTGGCCCTGCAGTTCGAGGTGGAGGAACCGGCCCCGCACTTCTCCTACACCGGCCGCCGGGATCCGCTCCGCAGCGTCCGCCAGCTCAAGGCCCGCCCGGTGATCATGGGGGCCAAGGGCAAATGGATCCGCGGCGACGTCTCGTGGAACACCCTGAGCTACCTGAACTTCAAGCGCGAATGCAACCAGGCCCATGTGGAGTGGCTGCAGACCTTCCTCGCCGCGCACACCGGCGGCGCCAACCGCTCTTACTCGTCGGCGTCGCTCTGGCTGGGGCTGAACACCTTCGCCGGAAAAAACCTGTGGGGCCTGTTGGAGGAAGCCCGGCAGATCGGCGTCGCGCTGGTGCACAGCCGCGGCCAGGAACCGGTGAAGGTGGCTGCGGAGCCGGCGGCGGTGGGCCTTAACCTGGGCCGTTACGGAAGCGACGGGCAGGAAGGCGGCCTGGAGCTCGCGTCCACCATCACCGTTGACGGCGCCGAGGTTGATCCGGCGTCGGTGGGTACCATCGGGCGCCCGGCGCACGGCATCTTCCTCACCTCCAGCGGGGACGCGCTGCCGGGGGTCGCCGCGGACGAGACCATCACCCTCGCCCCGCTGGAGAGCGGACTGAGCGAGGAGCTGCTTGCCTTCGTCACGGCGGGCAGCACACTGCACATCCCGGCACGCGATGAGGGACGCTTCCTTACGGGCTTCTACCCGAAGCTGAAGCAGGCCGCGCGTGTGACGGCGGCGGACGAATCCGTCGAGCTGCCCGAGCTCGCCCTCCCGACGCTCTCGCTGCTGGCGAATTACGGCGCCGACCACCGCGTGCGCCTGCACTGGGAGTGGCACTACAAGTCCGGCTCCATCGTCACGGCACAGCCGCTCTGGCGCCATCCCGGCGACCACGGCTACCGTGACGATCCGGCCGAGGCCCGGATCCTGGAGGCAGTGGGCCAGCCGTGGGACGTGGTGCCCAAGCTGGGTGAATCCGCCACCGGCGGCTGGGGCACGCCGCGCCTCGCGGCCACCGCGGAGCTGGGCGGGCTGGACACGCTCGCCTTCACGGAGGAGGTGCTTCCCCGGCTGCGGAACACGCCCGGCGTCGACGTGGACACCTCGGGCGACATCGCCGACTACCGGGAGGCCGAAGAGGCGCCGGTGGTGGCGATCTCCACCAAGGCCACTGACCAGCGCGACTGGTTCGACCTTGGCATCGTGGTCACCCTCGAGGGCCAGCCGGTGTCCTTCGCCGCCCTCTTCTCCGCCCTCGCTGCGGGGCAGACACGGATGCTGCTCCCCAGCGGCGCGTACTTCTCCCTGGACCTTCCGCAGCTGCACCAGCTCCGGGCCCTGATTGACGAGGCCCGCAGTCTCCAGGACAACCCGGGCGACAAGGACGCCCCGTTGCAGATCAGCCGCTTCCAGGCCGGCCTGTGGGATGAACTCGCCCAGCTGGGGATCGTGGACGAGCAGGCGTCCGCCTGGCGCGCAGCCGTGGGTGGGCTGCTGGAGGACGGCGTCCAGGGCCTGCCGATGCCGGCCACCCTTAACGCAGAGCTGCGCCCGTACCAGCTGGAGGGCTACAACTGGCTGAGCTTCCTGTACCGCCACAGCCTCGGCGGCGTGCTCGCCGACGACATGGGCCTGGGAAAGACGGTTCAGGCGCTGGCCCTGATGTGCGCGGCGAAGGAGTACGCCGCGTCTGCCGCGGACATTAAGGAAGCAGACACCAAGGAAGCGAACGCCACAACAGCGGAACCCAAAACTGAGAACGACGGCGGCACGCCCTTCTTGGTGGTGGCGCCCACCAGCGTCGTGGGCAACTGGGAGGCCGAAGCCGCCCGCTTCGCACCCGGCCTTACGGTCCGCGCCGTCGGCGAGACGTTCGCCAAGAGCGGGGCCGACCCCGCCGAGGCCCTGGCCGGGGCAGACATCGTCATCACGTCCTACGCGCTGTTCCGGATCGATTACGAATCCTACGCTGGGCGGCATTGGGCCGGGCTGGTGCTGGACGAGGCGCAGTTCGTCAAAAACCACCAGTCCAAGGCCTACCAGTGCGCCCGCAAGCTTCCGGCGGCGTTCAAGCTGGCCATCACCGGCACGCCGCTGGAGAACAACCTCATGGAGTTCTGGGCCCTGACCTCCATCGTGGCGCCGGGCCTGTTCGCGAGCCCTTCGAGGTTCGCCGAGTACTACCAGAAGCCAGTGGAAAAGAACGGTGACAAGGGGCAGCTGGACAAGCTCCGCCGCCGGGTCCGTCCGCTCATGATGCGCCGGACCAAGGAGCAGGTCATCAAGGACCTGCCGCCCAAACAGGAGCAGATCCTTGAGGTGGTGCTCAACCCGCGGCACCAGAAGGTGTACCAGACGCACCTGCAGCGCGAGCGGCAGAAGATCCTGGGCCTCATCGAGGACGTGAACAAGAACCGCTTCACGATCTTCCAGTCGCTGACGCTGCTGCGCCAGCTCAGCCTGGACGCCTCGCTGGTGGACGAGTCGCTGTCCGGCGTGCGGTCCAGCAAGCTGGACGTGCTGTTCGAGCAGCTGGAGGACCTCGTGGCCGAGGGCCACCGCGCCCTGATTTTCAGCCAGTTCACCGGTTTCCTGGGCAAGGTCCGCGAGCGCCTCACCGAGGAGAACATCGAGTTCTGCTATCTCGACGGCGGCACCCGGAACCGTACCGACGTCGTCAATGAGTTCAAGAACGGCGCGGCGCCCGTGTTCCTCATCAGCCTCAAGGCTGGCGGGTTCGGCCTCAACCTGACCGAGGCCGACTACGTATTCCTGCTCGATCCGTGGTGGAATCCTGCGTCAGAGGCGCAGGCGGTGGACCGCACGCACCGCATTGGCCAGGCCAGGAACGTCATGGTCTACCGGCTGGTGGCCAAGGACACCATCGAGGAGAAGGTCATGGCGCTCAAGGCCAAGAAGTCGCAGCTGTTCGCCGACGTGATGGAGGGAGATGCGCTCTCCGGCGGTGCGCTCACCGCGGAGGACCTGGCGGGGCTCTTCAACGACTGACGGCTGCTGCTGGGCACCCCTTCGGCTGACGCTCGCCTGACCGCCTGCCGAGGGACATCGCCGCGGCCGGGGCGGGGCGCAACCCGAATGAAGTCCGCTTACTGAACCACCGCCCAAGCGCCTTGCCCTTGCCTTTCCACCAGCTGTCCTCGTCCGTGTCGGTGCGCCACCGGTAGATCAGGATTACCAGCACAAACATCCCGGCCGTGACGTTCGGCCAGGCGCCGGAGGCCGCGTCGATGAGCGCCTTGAGCGCGGCGGCCAGGATGGCCGGCGGGGCCAGGGTGCGGAAGACAGTGTTGGCCAGGTACCGCCGGTGGGAACGCGGCACCGAGAGCAGACGGACCATGTCGGAGCAGGCGCACACCACCACCACGGCCTGTCCCAGCGTGAGCAGGATGGACCCCGGCAGGGACCCGGCGAACTGTATCGCTGACGCCAGCCCGGAACTCATGGTTTGCACCCTTCCATGCCGTCTCCTCCTCGCTTGCGCTGTTCCTTGCACTGCTTTCTGTACCCCTGCGTGTGTCAGACCATTCAACGGCGCCCGTCCACTTTGAGTCACGAGGGTTGGCTACCCGTGTTTGCTGCCAGCAGCACTCGTCTCTGCGCAGCGGTACGCAGTTCGGCGGCCGGTCGGGACTGGCCGCCGAACTGCGTACTCCGTTCAGATGTGGATTAGGGGCCGTCAGGCCGGGGCAAGCTCTTCGGCCCGCGGCAGCGGATCCAGGTGGCTGATGCCCGTGGGCGTGATCTGCAGGACCCGGGCCGTGGCGATGTCATAGAACAGGCCCGTCACATGGACGTCACCGCTCCGGACGGAGCCCTGCAGGCTGGCGTGCTGCTGCAGCCGCTCGAGCTGGACGGCAACGTTGACAATGGCCAGCTGGTCCACCGCGCCGTACCCGGCTTCCTCAGCAGCAACCTGGACGGGGTGGCCCGCATGGAACGATTCGAGGCTCGGCCGTCCGTGGTCCAGCCAGGACTCGACGGGGCAACGTTCCTCCTGCGCTTCCGGACTCTGGCCTGGATCCTGGTCAGCGGCCTTCTGGTCAGCGGCCTTCTTATCTGCGGCCTTCTGGTCCGTGGCGTCCCCGCCAGGTCCGGCCAGCAGGGCAGTCATGGCGCCGCAGCCGGAGTGGCCGCAGACCACCACCGACGTGACTGACAGCTCGTCGAGGGCGAACTTCAGCGACGCCTCAACGGACGGTTCGAGGCGGTCGCTCCCCACCACGTTGCCCACGTTCCGGACAGTGAACAGGTCCCCGGGGCCGCTGCTGGTGATCAGGTTGGGCACCAGCCGGGAGTCGGCGCAGGTGATGAACAGCGTGTCGGGGTCCTGGAACGTGGACAGTTCCTGGACGTGCGGACGCAGCAGGTGGGCGTGGCGGCGGTGGTAGCTGTCCACGCCATTAAGCACCGACCGTACCGGGGCCGGAACATGCCCGGCTGCCTCCGCGCCCAACGGCGCAGCGTCCCGCTGCCAGCTCCGCCACGGTGCGAAGCCTCCGCGCAGCGCAGAGCGCGACGAGCCGCGTTCCGGAGTTCCCGCCACGGCGGCGTGGAGCGTGGCCGTGCCGGTTTCCTCGATCTCAACACTGCCGCCGTTGTTCACGTGCCGCACACGCCAGGCCTCCAGGGTGTCGTGCACCGGGTGGTCGAGGTAGTCGACGTCGAGCTCCACCGTGACATGCGCCGCCGGCGGCACCGCGGCCAGCACCTTGCTCAGGCGGGGCAGCGACAGGAACGTGCAGGAGCCGTCGATGACCACGCGCCAGCGGCCTTCGGCGGTTCCGCCGAGTGGCTCCGCGTGGATGCTGGCCCGCACCACACGCCACAGGACCAGCAGCACTGCCAGTGCGAGCCCGATCAGCACTCCGGCCAGCAGGTTGACGAACACCACCGTGAGCAGCGTGGCGGCATAGACGGCCAGGTCACCCGTGACGCGGGCGGTCTGGAAGTCGGCCACTTTCACGAGGCGGATGCCGATCATGATGAGCAGTCCGGCCAGCACGGCCTGGGGAACCAGCTGGATTACTCCCGCCAGCAGCAGGGAAAAGACCAGAACCCAGATGCCGTGCAGGACAGCGGACTTGCGGGTGCGCGCCCCGGCCTCGACGTTGGTGGCACTGCGGACGATCACACCGGTGACCGGCAGGCCGCCCAGCATGCCTGAGGTCACGTTGGCAGCGCCCTGGCCCAGCAGTTCACGGTTGAAATTTGTACGCTCGCCGTGGTGCATCTTGTCGACGGCGACGGCGGACAGCAGCGATTCCACGCTCGCCACCAGGGCGATGGTGACGACGCCGACAGCGATGGCGGTCCACTCCCCCTGCGGCAGGTGCGGGAGGGCAAGGGCGTCCAGCAGAGAACCGTCGAAGGTGATCCGGTCGACGTCGGAATTGAATGGGAGCGACAGCAGCGTCGCGGCCACCACGGCCACCAGCGGCCCGGGCACGCGGCGGACGGCGGACGGCATGTGCTTCCACGCGACGAGCAGTGCGATCACCACAGCCCCCAGGAAGGCGGCCTGCGGATCCACGGCGGCCAGGCTGTCCGGCAGCGCCACAATATTGTGCAGCGCCGCTTCGCCGGCTTCGCTGCCGAGCATCACGTGCAGCTGCTGCAGGACGATGATGATGCCGATCCCGGCAAGCATCGCGTGCACCACCACGGGCGCAATGGCAAGCGCCACCCGCCCCACTTTGGCCATGCCAAGCAGAACTTGGAGGACGCCGGCGGCCACGGTGATGGCGCAGGTGACGGGCCAGCCGAACTGCTCAATGAGGCCGGCCACGATGACCGTCAGACCTGCTGCCGGACCGCTGACCTGCAGCGGCGACCCGCCCAGGCTGCCGGCAACGATGCCTCCCACTGCAGCTGCGATCAGTCCCGCCATGACCGGCGCCCCCGACGCCGCGGCGATGCCGAGCGACAGCGGAACGGCAACGAGGAACACCACGAGGGACGCGGGCAGGTCCCAGCGGAGGCCGGAGGTCAGGCGTGCCAGGACTGGTATCCGGCTCCGGCCTGGGTGAATGGGTTGTGGATCCGTGGCGGCTGGCGAGGGCATATAAGTCCTTAGCTCGTTCGAAGGGTCCTTATCCACGCTATTGACGACCGAAAGCAGGCCGCAAGGATACGGCCCGTGAGAAGAAACACGAGGTCAGGCCGGTAATAATGCGAAAAACTAGGGTACTAATCCATTCGTTTGCATAAAAGCCATGCTGCTTTGCCGGGGTAGTTCCCTATGCTGCAAGGGGTCCCCGCCGGGCAGTAAAAAGCGGCCGCCGTTCAAGTCACATTGCGGCCGGGCACGTCCGACGGCGGATCGGCCGGCAAAGATTTAACGTGCCGGAAATCTTTGCAGCGGCGCTTAAACGGCTATGGATCCATCCGGCGGATGGATCCATAGCGTAAACCGGTCGGTCAGCTGGCGGTTTTAGCGCTTGACGGCGTCCAACTTCAGCATCTTGGCGATGACGTGGTCCAGCTCGGAGTCGTCGAAGATCTTCTTCCAGTCGTCCTTGATGATGGTGTTCTTGCCGTACTGGATGGCAATTTCGCAGGCTTCGGAGAACGGGTTGGAGCCGCGCAGGGCGTTGGTGAGGGCGATCTGCACGTGGCCGAAGAGCATGGCCTTGGCGGCTTCCTCCGGCACGCCGGCGGTGTGAACGGTCTCGTGCAGCGCCTCGTTGAGCAGGGTGCCGATCATGCAGGCCACGGTCTCCACGAGGGTGGGCTCGAGGATGGCGAGCTGCTTCACGGTGACCCAGTGGACGTCGATCACGGGGGCGTAGATGACGCGGATGGTGGCCTCGGCGGCAGCCTTGGTGTCCTCGGAAGCGTCCTCGTCGATCGCGGCGACGACGTTCTGCGGGGCCCCCTCGCCGCCGAAGGTGTCAGCCCATTCTTCCTTGGTGGTGCGCTCCAGGAACACGGACGGGTGGCAGGGGTGGGCCACGGCCTGGACAACGTCCTCGCGCTTGGCGAGCAGGCCGGCGTAGGCGGCGGCCGGGTCCAGGGTGAGCAGGATCGCGCCGGACTTCATCTGCGGGACGACGCCTTCGGACACGACGCCCAGGACGGTGTCCGGAACGGCGAGGATCACGACGTCGGCGCCCTTGACGGCCTCGTCGGTGGCGGTGATTTCACGGCCTTCGGCGCGGACGCGGTCCTGGCCGGCGGGTGAGTTCTCGGAGTAGAACACGGTGTGGCCGGACTTCTGAAGGTTGCGGGAAACGCGCATCCCCATCTTGCCTCCGGCTCCGATAACGGCGACGGTCAACTGTTCTGCAGACATTTCATTTGCTCCTTAGGAAATCGAGGCTTTGCTGGGTCCACTGGTTTTCGAGGCGGATGGTTTCGTCCTCGGAGTCCTGCCACGGCAGCCAGTGTTCGACGATCTGGTTGATGTTTCTTTGTTTGGGCTGAAGCTTCCGGGCCATGTAGTCGTAGTCCAGAAGGCCTTCGCCGAGCGGTGCGCCGGAGTATGTGAACCCGACCCACCCCTCCTTGCGGCTGAACGCAAAGTCTTTGATGTGCATGTTCAAAACATGGGGTGCGACGGCGTCAATTACCTCACGGGGCGACTCCAGGGCCGCCACGGTGTTGGCCGGGTCGCTGCACACGCCCAGGTACAGGCTTCCGACGCGCTCCACGACCTCCAGGATCCGGGACGTGGGGACCTGCTCGTAGGTCTCCAGCGCGATCCGCACCCCGGCCGCCTTGAACTCGGGCAGGATCTCGGTGAAGATCTCCACCGCCTCGTCCGCCGTGGGGGTGTGGCCCGGGACGTTGAACATGGTCCGCAGCAGCGGCGCACCGAGGATCTTTGCGATGTGCAGGAACCGGCGCAGGTGCTCGGGCCGGATGCCCTTGGTGCCAAGCTCCAGGCTGATCCCCAGCGAGTCCGCGGTGGCCCGTACGGCGCGAAGGTCGTCGTCGGTCATGGTTTCCAGCGGTGCGTAGTCGCAGATCTGGAACAGGTCCACACCCAGCGCCGCGGTCCGCTCGAGCGCCTCGTGGATGCTCAGCGGCTTGCTCACCTTGTCGGAGAGTTGCCAGAAGAACGCGTAGCTGCTCAGGCCGATCCTCGACCCCTGGCCAACAGATCCCTGGCCCACAGTGGCGTTCATGCCAGGCCTCCTACGGGCTCCAGGATGCCAAGGCGCACCGCGGCTTCGTCCAGGATGTCGCAGACGGCTGCCGGGTTGTGGGCGAAGCGGCCGAGGAAAAGTCCGGCGACGGCAGGGCCGAGCTGGCTGATGAGGCCGGGGCCGGCACTGCCGCCGTAGATGACGCGGCTGGATTCCTGGCCGGCGCGCCTGCGCAGGTGGGCGTCCAACCCGGTGATGACCTCGCTGATGAACTCCGGCGAGGCCGGTTCGGGTGCACCGATGGCCCACTGCGGCTCGTAGGCCACGATGGTGCGCCCGGCGGTGCCGAGGCTTCCGGCCCGGTTCAGGACGCCGTCGATCTCGCGGATGCAGTGCTTGATGGCGTCCGCCGCGGTGCCGCGGTCGGGTTCGCCCACGCACAGCACCGGGGTGAGTCCGTTGCGGTAAGCCGCTGCGGTCTTCAGCCCGATCACGTCGTCGTCCTCGCCGAAGATGCGGCGCCGTTCGGCGTGGCCCACCTCGGCGTACCGGCCGCCGGTTTCGGCCACCATCTTGCCGCTGACCTCGCCGGTGAACGCACCCTCGTCCTCCCAGAAAATGTCCTGGGCGCCCGCAGCGGCCCCGGCGGCGGACAGGATCCGCGCGCACTCGGGCAGGACCGGGTGGGCCGGCAGGGCAAACAGTTCAATGTCGCCGCTGCGGACGGCCGGGTGGGCCGATGCGATGTCAGCCACGTCCCGGCACCAGTCCAGGGTCCGCTCGTAGCCGAAGTACATCTTCAGGCTGACGCCGATGATCGCCTTCGGGCGGGTGGAGCGGGATGAACCGCCGGCCGCTCCGGCGGAGGAATTAGCAGGAAGTGACACCCTCGTAGTCCTTAATCAGGGTGACCTTCTCGGCGGAGGCCGAAGACTCGTCAAAGGTGTATGTCAGCCATTCCTTGGCAAGGCGGCGGGCGAGTTCCAGGCCCACGACGCGCTGGCCGAAGGTGAGGACCTGGGCGTTGTTGGACAGGATGGAGCGTTCAACGGAGAAGCTGTCGTGCGCTGTGACGGCGCGGACGCCGGGGACCTTGTTCGCGGCGATCGCAACGCCCAGGCCCGTGCCGCAGACCAGCAGGGCGCGGTCGGCCTTGCCGGCGGCAATGAGTTCGGCGGCGGCGATGGCCACGGACGGGTACGGGGTGTGGCTGGTGGCGTCCACTCCGACGTCCTGCACGGACTCGACCAGTTCGCTGGCTTCCAGGTCCGCCTTCAGGGCTTCCTTGTAGTCGAATCCGGCGTCGTCGGAACCGACGATCAGGCGCAGTTTGGCGCTCATGCGTTCTCCTTAGTGGTGGTTGCTGCAGCTTTCGCCTCGGCGAAGGTGTTGTGGATGGCGCGGACGATCAGCGCCATGGACACGGCGCCGGCGTCGGGGGTGCCGAGGCTCTTCTCGGCGTGCGGGCGGGCCCTGCCCATGAGGGGCAGCAGGTTGGCGGTTTCCTCGGCGGCCTGCTGGGCCACGGTGGCTGCCGCGCCCCAGGCGTCGGTGAGGGACTGCCCGGAGCCGACGGCGGCGGACAGGGCGTCGCGGAACGGAACCAGCACGTCCACGAGGGTCTTGTCGCCCACCTTGGCCTTGCCAAAGCCCATGATCGAGGCGGCGGCCCCGGCCACTCCGGCAGCGACAGCGCCGCCGTCGGGCCTGTTGCTGTCCCCGATCGCGTCCCCGACGGCCCGCAGCGCCATGCCCCAGAGCGCACCGGAGGTGCCGCCGGCCCTGTCGGCCCAGGCGTCGGCGGCCAGGTGCAGGGTGCTGGCCGCACCGGCACCGCGTTCGACGGCGTCAGTTGCGGCCTCGACCGCGGCCCGGACACCGCGCTCCATGCCGATGCCGTGGTCGCCGTCGCCCGCGATCGCATCGATGCGGCCCAGTTCCTCGACGTTCGCGTCGACGGCGCCCTTGGCGGCGGCAAGCGCGGCCAGGACACGGACAGCAGCTGCACGCGACTCGTCCGTGGCTTCGGGCAGGGGAAGCACGACGTCGGCCGGTTCGGCGCCGTCGAACACCTCCAGGGCAGCGGCCGAGACGGCGCCGCGGCGGAAGGCCGGCGCATCGCACGGGGCGTTCCACAGCTCTTCAAGCTCGGAATCGAGCCAGAACAGCGTCAGCGAGGTGCCGGCCATGTCGAAGCTGGTGACTAGCTCGCCGACCTGCGGGTCAACGGCTTCCAGGCCGGCCTCGGCGAGGAGCTGGGCAACGCGACGGTAAACCACGAACAGTTCCTCGTACTTGACGCTGCCCAGGCCGTTCAGGATCGGGACGACGCGTGCACCCTGCGCGGAAAGCCCGTCGGGGACTTCGGTGAGGAGCTTGCTGACGAGCAGCTCGGCGAGCTTATCCGCCGTCGGAATGTCCGTTTCGTCGATGCCGGGTTCACCATGGATGCCCATACCCACGGCCATCCGGCCCTCGGGGACGGTGAACAGCGGGTTCTCCGCGCCCGGAAGGGTGCAGCCGCTGAACGCGACACCGAAGGACCGGGTCCGGTCGTTGGCGCGTTCGGCGATCTCAACAGTGCCGTCCATGTCGTAACCGGCCTCCGCGGCGGCGGCCGCGACCTTGAAGACCGTCAGGTCCCCCGCGATGCCGCGCCGCTTTTGCCGTTCGGCCAGCGGAGCGGAAGAAACGTCGTCGGTGACGGCGATGCTGCGGCAGTCAATACCCTCACGGCGGAGGCGCTCCTGCGCCTGGGTGAAATGCAGGACGTCGCCGGCGTAGTTGCCGTAGCCCAGCAGGACGCCGGCACCGTTGTTGGCAGCCTTGGCCACGCTGTAAACCTGCTGCGCCGAAGGGGATGCGAAGAGGTTGCCCATCGCGGCGCCGTGGGCCAGGCCCTGGCCCACCAGCCCGGCGAACGCCGGGTAATGCCCGGAGCCGCCGCCGATCACCAGTGCCACCGTCTCCGGAGTGCTCTTCGTGCTGCGGGCCACACCGCCATTCACGCGACGGACCCAGCGCCCGTGCGAGGCAACAAAGCCCTCGATCATCTCATCAGCAAACGCTGCGGGTTCATTGAACAAGCGGGTCATTGCGGTTTCTCCTGGGCCTATCAGTGGAAATCGTGGGGAAGCTGCGGTTGAAGCCGCCTCGGGTGGTGGTGACCCAAGTGACTGGCAGTTGTTGCCGTTATGGCCGTCCAAAACGACAACAACTGCGAGTCAGTTGGGCGGTCCCTCGCCTAGGGCTCGGAGTGGTGTCCGGCGCCGGTGGGGTCCAGCGCCTCGGCGGCGATGCCCTCACTGACCTTGCCGGAGCGGCTCAGCGCCACCATCAGGATGCAGGACAGGAGCATGAAGCCGCCGACGACGAACATCGGGACGGTGTAGTTTCCGGTCAAGTCCTTGAGCCAGCCGGTGATGTAGCCGGCGCTGAAGCCGGCCAGGTTGCCGACCGTGTTGATCAGTGCGATGCCTGCCGCGGCGGCTGCGCCGGTGAGGAACTGGGTGGGAACGGTCCAGAAGTTGGGCAGTGCCGCGAAGATGGCCATGGCCGTGATGGTGATGACGGCAATGGTGGCCGCCGGGGAACCGGCGAACAGGGCCAGCGGGATGCTGAGTCCGCCAACCAGGGCAGGAATGGCGATGTGCCAGGTCTTCACGCCCCGCTTGGTGGCGTCCTTGGACCAGAAGTACAGGGCGATGGCTGCCGGCAGGTACGGGATCGCGGTGATCAGGCCCTTCTGGAAGACATCGAACTTGGCGCCGTAGATGCCCTCGAAGCCGGCGATGATGGTGGGGAGGAAGAAGCCTAGAGCGTAGAGGCCGTAGATGAAGCCGAAGTAGATTGCGGCGAGCATCCAGACGCGGCCGTTGCCGAAGACGGTGCGGACGCTGACGTGCTTGTTGCTGGCAGCGGTTTCGTTCTTTTCTTTCTCCAGGGCACCGGTCAGCCAGGTCTTCTCTTCGGCCGTGAGCCACTTGGCCTTCGCCGGGGAGTCAGCGAGGTAGAACCAGGCAATGACGCCGATGATGATCGCGGGGACGGCAACGCCGAAGAACATGACCCGCCAGCCTGCGAGGCCGAAAAGGCCGTGCTGCTGGATGA
The DNA here is from genome assembly GCF_044054585.1 of Arthrobacter sp. UC242_113. NCBI lineage: Bacteria > Bacillati > Actinomycetota > Actinomycetes > Micrococcales > Micrococcaceae > Arthrobacter > Arthrobacter sp. UC242_113. Next base: position 3,424,317 of record NZ_CP171968.1, read on the forward strand.
GGAGGCCGGCAAGCGGGGCACCGATGACGGTGGTCAGCGGCTGGGCCAGGTAGAAGAGGGCAAGGATCTTGCTGCGGTGCCGGGCCGGAACCCAGAGGCTCAGGAAGAGGATGGCGCCCGGGAAGAAGCCGGCTTCGGCCACACCGAGGATGAAGCGCAGGATGTACAGCTGCTCAACGTTTCCCACCCAGGTGAACAGGAGCGAAACGATGCCCCAGCTGACCATGATGCGGGCCAGCCAGCGCCGGGCGCCGAACTTGTGCAGGGCCAGGTTGCTGGGGACCTCGAGCAGGATGTAGCCGATGAAGAAGACGCCGGAAGCGAAGCCGAACTGCGCCGCCGACAGGGCGAGGTCCGTGTTCATGCCGTTGGGGCCGGCAAAGGAGATGGCCGTGCGGTCCAGGTAGTTGATGAAGAACATCAGAGCGACGAACGGCACCAGCCGGATCGCCACCTTCCTGATGGCAGATCTTTCGACCACCGATTGTGTGGTGTCCACATTGACTCCTTGATATTGGTCTCCCCGGCCGCGTCCTGCTCTGGATGCTTGGGGGTTGTCTCATGCCCTCTGCCGGCAGGAGACCGGCATCGGCTACGCGTTGTGAGATCAACCATACGACCGGCACAGCAAATTGGTCAACCGGTTGACGTATTTCGGCTGATCCTAGTTTTCTGCCACCTGGCATTGGTCAGCCGGTTGCTACCCTTTGAAGATGTCCGATAACTCCGCAGCCGCTACGGCCAAGATCAGCGCCGCCCTTGGCCCCATGGAACAGGGGTCGGTGGTGTCCGAGGTCGCGGAACGACTGCTGGCCTACTTCACCAGCGGAGACATAGCGGCCGGCACCAGGCTTCCCGCCGAACGGACGCTTGCCGCATCCCTCGGCGTTGGCCGGTCCGCAGTCCGCGAAGCGTTGGCAGCCCTGGAGATCCTGGGCATCGTGATCGTCCGGCCGGGCTCCGGCACCTATCTGCGGGACGGCGTCTCGGAGCTGCTGCCCCGGACCCTGAGCTGGGGCCTGATGCTGGGCGCCCCCCGCACCCGCGAGCTGGTAGAGCTGAGGAGCGGGCTCGAGGTGCAGGCGGCGCAGCTGGCGGCTGAACGCATCGACGATGCCGCGCTGGACCGCATGCGCGCCAACCTGCAGACCATGGAAGACAACCTCGAGGACCTGGCCGCGTTCGTCGAGGCGGACGCCGCGTTCCACCGGGAGATCGCCGTCAGTTCGGGCAACCAGGTGCTCCGCGAGCTGCTGCAAAGCATCCGCTCGCTGCTCCGCATCTGGGTAGACCGTGCACTGACGGACGAAGGCCATGCCGCGGCGGCGCTGAAGGAACACCGCGAAATCTTCACCGCCCTCGAAGCCCATGATCCCGCTGCCGTCACCGCCACAATGCGTTCACACATGCAGACCGCCACCCGGAGGCTGCTCGCGGGGTTCGACGCCGCCCAGTAGGGCGCGCGATGCTGCCCAAGTGTGGGGGTGCGTCCCTAGGAATTCTCGAAGGCCGCGACGCGAGTCTGATTCCATGCTCAATGACCACGGAATCCAGGAAGCCCTGACGAAGCTTGAGAGCGAGCAGCGGGACGTCCTGGTGGCACTTCACTACTGCCGGCTCACGGTGGCCGAAGCGGCGGTGCAGCTGGGCATTCCCGCGGACTCGGTAAACCACCAGGCGCTTTCTGCGCTGCGGACCCTGCGCCGGCTCCTTGACACGTAACTCCGGCCGGAGCCTTCCGTAGCGCAGGTCAGCGCCTTCAGTAGCGCAGCGCGGCCATCGGTTGCGGCGTCTACGGGTCGCGGTGTCTACGGTCCGGGCGAAGGCGGGCCGGACGCAGGAGGCCCGGATGAAGAAGGCCCGGGCAGCTGCGCACTGACCTCGCCGGCCCAGGCGTCGATGGCGTCCCAGTCGCGGAGGTCACCGAACCTCCCGCCGGTAAGATGGAACAAGCCCCTGAGCATGGCCGGCATCTGGGCGGCCTGGTAGACACCGGAGAACAGTTTGTGGTCCCGGAGCGGGACCTGCGGCCGCAAATACTGTGCCAGGCGTTCCTGCTGGAGCGATGCCCCGCGTGCGCGAAGAAATTTGGGCAGCCCATCGGACATCCCCACGCTGAAACACCACACCGGCATCCGTTCCAGTTCGGCGGAGAAACGGCTGACAAAGGACACGGCGGCCGGCAGCCATTCCTGGTTATGAATGGCGCTGCCCAGGATGACGGCGTCGTACCCGGAAGCTTCCTCGACATCGTCCACTGGCCGGCACTCAACGGCGTTCCCAGCATCCCGCGCACGCGAGGCAATGCGTTCCGCGATCTCGGCGGTGGACCCGAATGCGCTTGCATAGGCAACCAGGACGGACATGGGGAAACTCCCTTCCGTTCTCTAGCGTGGCAGAAATTCCGGCGAGCGGAAGAGGCCCATGTTTCCGGTCCTTGACATGCCGTGCGGGCAGGCCTAAAACGTGGCATAACAAGCAGCAGCAACTGCAATCAAGCCTTCATCCCCGGAACAAAAAATCCACAACAGGAGGTCCAGATGCCCGGTTTAATCCGCAAGAGTTTTGACTCCCCCGAGGAGACCCGGCCGTTTGAGGACGGCAAGGGTCAACTCCAACTGGTCAACATGGAGGGCGGCGGGGTCGGCCGTGCCACGTTCGAGCCGGGGTGGCGGTGGTCCCAGCACGTAAAACCAATCGCAGGGACCGACAGCTGCCAGGCCGCCCACATGGGCTACTTCGTCTCCGGCCGGATGAAGGTCGTCATGGATGACGGCGAGGAAATGGAGTTCGGGCCGGGCGATTTCGGCATCATCCAGCCCGGACACGATGCCTGGACCGTTGGCGACGAAGCGTGCGTGGTAGTCGACTGGCAGGGCTTCTCGGACTACGCGAAGAGGTGAGCAGCACGCCGGCGCCGCGCCACCCGCGTTTGGGTGAGGCGGCGCCGGGCGTGACATCATACGGAGCATGGCCCAGAAAATTGCGTTCCAGGGTGAGCCCGGCGCCAACTCAGATATAGCCTGCAAGCAGATGTACCCCAGCCTGGAGAGCGTTCCCTGCGCCAGCTTCGAGGATGCCTTCGAGCTGGTGTCCAGCGGCGAGACGGATCTGGCCATGATCCCGATCGAGAACTCCATCGCTGGCCGGGTGGCCGACATCCACCTGCTGCTGCCGCACTCGGGCCTGCAGATCGTGGGAGAGTTCTTCCTGCCCATCCACTTCGACCTGCTCGGCATCCCGGGCAGCACCATCGAGGGGGCCACCGAGGTCCACAGCCACATTCACGCCCTGGGCCAGTGCCGGAAGCTGATCCGCGAGGCAGGGCTCAAACCCGTGATCGCCGGCGATACAGCCGGGTCAGCCCGCGAGGTGCGCGAGTGGAACGATCCCACCAAGCTGTCCCTCGCGCCGCCGCTCGCTGCCGAACTCTACGGCCTTGAGGTCCTGGCCTCGGCGGTCGAGGACGACCCCTCCAACACCACCCGCTTTGTGGTCCTGGCCCGGGAGACGGAATTGCCGGCCAGGGAGACCTTGCCCGGACCGGCAGTCACCAGCTTTGTGTTCCGCGTCCGGAACGTTCCGTCTGCGCTCTACAAGGCCCTGGGCGGCTTCGCCACGAACGGTGTGAACATGACCCGGCTTGAAAGCTACATGGTGGGCAACGAGTTTGCCGCGACCATGTTCATGGCAGATGTCGAAGGCCACCCCGAGGACCTGCCGCTCCGCCTGGCTTTGGAGGAACTGGGCTTCTTCACCACCGAACTGTGGATCCTCGGCGTCTACCCGGCAGCAGACCACAGGACACAGCGGGCGGCGGCCAGCAACTAGCGCCCGGTTTAGGCCTGCCGCCGGTTCCGGTCCTTGAGGACCGCCCGGACCAGGAGCCCTGTCAGCAGGGCCCAGAACGCCGCTCCGATTCCCAGGAAGCTCAGCCCTGAGGCCGCCACGAGGAAGGTCACCACGGCGCCGGTCCGCTCACCCGGTTCTGCCAGCGCCGAGGCGGCAGAACCGGCGAGTGTGCCCAGCAGGGCCAGTCCGGCGACGGCTTCCAGCACCCCCGGAGGAGCCGCAGCCACCAGGGCGGCGAGCCCCGCAGAGAACGCTCCCAGGAGCAAGTAGGCCAGACCCGACACGAAACCTGCCACCCAGCGCCGGCCGCGGTCCGCGCCCGCTTCCTCCCCGGCCGCCAGTGCGGCGCTCAGCGCGGCAAGGTTGATGGCGTGGCCGCCGAACGGCGCGGCCAGCAGCGTGCCGGTACCAGTGACCAGCATGGAGGCCCGCCACGGCGCCTGGTAACCGAAGGACCGCAGCACCGCCACGCCGGGCACATTCTGGGACGCCATGGTGACGATGTACAGCGGCAGTGCGATGCCCGCCACCGCACCCAGCGACCAGGACGGTGTTGTCCACTCCATCGCCGGCAGCAGGCCCGCCGTTGGCACTGGCCGCCCCTCAATAGCCAGCTGGATCATGATGCCGGCGAGTGCCACGGCCAGCGCGCCGGGAACCGACCAGCGCGGCGCGAACCGTGACAGCACCAGCCAGCAGAGCAGCACCGGAACCACCAGCAGCGGAGCGCTCTGCAGGCCCTCCACCGGCGCAAGGCACAGCGGCAGCAGAACCCCTGCCAGCATGGCCTGTGCCAGTGCTGTCGGGATACTGCTGATGAGCCGCCCCAAAGGGCGGACGAGCCCGGTCACAGCGATCAGAACCCCGGTCACCAGAAAGGCGCCGACGGCGGCCGGCCACCCGCCGTCGGGCACCCCCGCGACGGCCAGCAAAGCCGCGCCCGGCGTTGACCAGGCGAGGGTCACCGGAAGCCTGCTCCGCCAGGCGAGGAACACCACGCCCGCACCCACCGCCAGGCAGAGGGCCAGGAGGCCGCTCGACGCCTGCAGCGGGTTTGCCCCCACGGCACGGAGGCCGGAGAGGACCACTGCGAAGGTCGAGGTGAAGCCGACAAGCGCCGTCACTATACCCGCCATGACCGGCCGTACCAGCCCCTCGGAAACAGGGGTAGCGGGGTCGCGGGATATTTCGGGCGATGACAGCGGCATGTGAAAGTACGTTACCGGAGACGGTCTGCCGGCACCTTGTCATCGTGCGCCCGGCGATGCACACTGGTGCACCACCTGTCCTGACTGCCAGGCCGAAGGAGTCCACCATGAACCCGCTGCACGCGTTAGTTGATGCCATCGAACACTTTGACCGGCTGGACGGGGTGGCGTCCGCCATCTCGAAGGCCGTTGGAAAAGCCGTCCAGCCGCGGCCTGTCCGCAACACCCTCAGCGGCACGTCATTGGGCCATCCGCTGCACCCCGTCCTGACCGATTTCCCCATCGGGGCCTGGACCATGGCAACCGTCCTGGACACCGTGGGAGGGCCGGCATCCGAGCCGGCCGCCGACATCCTGGTCGCCGTCGGAATCGCAACGGCCGTTCCAACCGCAGCCGCCGGCCTCAACGACTGGTCCGACACGCAGGGAAAGTCGCGGCGGGTGGGGCTGGTCCACGCGGCGGCCAACGGAACGGCGCTTTGCCTGTTCTCGTCCTCGGCTGTGGCCCGGGCCTCCGGCAGCCGGACCGTCGGAAAGGCTCTGGGGATGGCCGGTTTCGGCGTCCTGATGTTTGGCGGCTTCCTCGGCGGACACCTCGTTTTCGGCAACGCAGTCAACATCAACAAGACGGCAGGCAGGACGGGCCCCAGGGACTGGAAGCCCGTCCTGGCGGAGTCCGAACTTGCAGACCGTGAGCACCGGAAAGTGGACGCGGGCAAAGTCTCGGTTCTGTTGTACCGTTCCGGGGCCCGGATCCTGGCCCTGGACAGCGTGTGCAGCCACATGGGAGGTCCGCTCGAGGAGGGAACAATCGCAGACGGCTGCGTCACCTGCCCCTGGCACGGCAGCACGTTCCGGCTGGAGGACGGCGACATAGTCCGCGGCCCGGCAACCACGCCCCAGCCCAGCTATGAAGCCAGGGTGAGCGACGGCCAGATTGAGGTCCGCCGGCGCGGCTAGCAGTCACCGTCCGGGGGCGCGGGTTTCCCCCTAGCTTCCGCACCCGGCTGCTGATAGATTGCACACCTCATACCGGCAGGAGTCCTGGGGAGGGCACCGTGGGAATAACTGATCCGCATGCCATGCAGATGGCCTGGGCGGCACGCTTCAACGCCAGGGACGTTGACGGAATGCTGGAATTGTTCGAGCCGGATGCGGTGTTTGTCCCCCAGCCGGGCATGCCCACCACGGGCGAAGACAGCGTCAACGCCATGATGGGATTCCTGCAGGCAGGGCTGCCCATCAGTCTGACCACGCGCCATGTCTATGTCACCGGTGACATTGCCTTGGCCATCGCCGAGTGGGCCATTAAAGGCACGGCGGCCGACGGCAGCGAGGTCGACCTCCACGGCAATACAGCCGACGTCCTGCGCAGAGGACCCGAGGGCTGGAAGATCGCCATCGACAACCCGTTCGGCACTGCGTGAACCGCAGCCTGAACCACTGCCTAAAGCCGTTCCAGCCGCGAGGAGCCGGACGGCCAAAAAGATTTTCCATGCCGCCTGTCGATTTCTGCAAGACCCGTTCGACGGAATCGTAGACGGACGCACACGGCGTCCACGTCAACGCAAGGAGAGAACCATGAAGTACATGTTCATCATGCGCGCCACGGACGAAGCCATCGAAGCGTCGAAGCAGGTTCCGTTCGAGGAGATCCTCAACCAGATGGGCGCCTACAACGAACAACTCATCAAGGCCGGCGTCATGCTCGCCGGTGAGGGCCTGACCGACCTGTCCGAAGGCTCGGCCTTCGTGGTCAATTTCGACGAAGAACCGCCGGTGGTGACGGATGGCCCCCACGGCGAAACCCATGAATTGTTCAACGGCTTCTGGATTGTCCAGGTGGCTTCCAAGGAAGAGGCAAAAGAGTGGGCCAGCCGCTGCCCGCTTGGTCCCGGATCGAAGCTTGAGGTCCGCCGGATAGCTGAGGCCGACGACTTCGCTGACTTCAAGGACAACGAGTACATCCAGAAGGAAGCCGTGTGGCGCCAGGAGCTGAACCAGCCCTGAGCCGGCTGACGGTGGGTGCAGACCCGTGAACGAAGAAGCGGGAGCCGCGGTACGGCGCCGGATTGATGCCCTGTGGCGCATCGAGGGGGCACGCATCGTCGCGGGCCTCGCCCGCGCCACCCGGGACGTGGGCTTCGCCGAGGACCTGGCCCAGGAAGCCCTGGCCGAGGCCCTGGCCCAATGGCCGGAATCCGGAACACCTGATAATCCTGCCGCCTGGCTCACCGCCGTCGCCAAGCGCAGGGCCATCGATGCGTGGCGGCGCTCCGAGCGGCTCGGTGAACGGTACCGGGCCATAGCCCGGGACCTGGAAGACGACGACGGCGTGGCCTGGGTTCCGCTAGAGGACGACGTGCTCAGGCTCGTGTTCACCGCGTGCCACCCTGTCCTCTCCCGGGAGGCCCAGATGGCCCTGACACTGCGGGTGGTGGGCGGTCTCACCACCGAGGAGATTGCTCGGCTGTTCCTGGTTCCGGTCGCCACCGTGCAGCAGCGCATCGTGCGGGCCAAGAAGACGCTCGCGGCGGCCCGGGTACCTTTCGAGGTTCCCGAGCCCAACGAGTGGGGTGCCCGGCTGGGAGCGGTTCTCGGCGTCGTCTATCTGATGTTCACGGAAGGCTACGCCGCCACCTCGGGGGACGCGTGGATTCGGCCCGGCCTGGCCAACGAGGCTCTGCGGATCGGGCGCATCCTGGCCGGGCTGGTCCCACGCGGACCCGAGGCCCACGGACTGGTGGCACTGATGGAGTTCCAGGCGTCCCGCTTCCCTGCCCGCACCACTCCGGACGGGTCTCCGGTCCTGCTGGCGGACCAGGACCGGACCCGGTGGGACCGGGCGCAGATCGGGCGGGGCCGCGCCGCCCTGCGCCGCTGCGACGCGCTGGGCCGGGGCCGTGGCAACTACGCGCTCCAGGCGGCCATTGCCGAATGCCACTCGATGGCGCCCAGCGTCGATGCCACTGACTGGCAGCGGATCGTGCTGCTCTATGAGGCGCTCGGCAGGATCGCGCCCAGCCCGGTGGTGGAACTGAACAGGGCCGTGGCGGTATCCATGGCCACCGGACCGGCGGCCGCGCTGGCCATCGTGGACGGCCTCGCTTCCGGGGGCGCGCTGCGCGGAACGCACCTGCTGCCCAGCGTCCGCGGGGAGCTGCTGGTCCGGCTCGGGCGGAGCGAGGAGGCGCGTTCCGAGTTCATGGCGGCGGCCGGACTGGCCCGGAACCAGCGCACGCGGGAGCTTCTGGAGGAACGCGCAGCCGGCATCCTGCCTGCACCCGGCACCTGACGGGCGCCCGTCCAGCTCGGTCCGGCTCAGTCGCGTTAACGCGGTTCAGCCACTGAAGCTGACGTCCTTGGTCTCTTCCACGGCGGCGGTCCGCCCCGGCCCTTGGTGGTATTTCCAGTAGAGGTTCGTGAAGGCAATGACCTGGTTCGGCGGTGGGGCGCCCCATTCGGTCAGGTCCTCCGTGGTGTGGGCGTCGCTGACCAGCGTCACGTCGTAGCCGCGGACGAACGCCCCGTGGATGGTGGACCTGATGCATTCGTCCGTCTGAGCTCCGGCGACTATCAGGCGGCCCACCGCCGCGGCGGCCAGCACCTGCTCCAGGTCGGTGTCATCGAAGGCGTCGCTGAATGACTTGTGCACCACCGGTTCCTGCTCGCCGCGCCCCAGCTCGGGCACATACTCCCAGGCCTCGCTGCCCTTCTCCAGCCGGTCATCGGAATGCTGGACCCAAACCACCGGGACACCGGCTTCCCGTGCCCTGCCCACCAGTGCGGCGACGTTGGACACCACGGCGTCCCGCTGGTGCGCTTCGGCCACCACCCCCTTCTGCATATCAAGCACCATGAGCGCGGTGTTGGGCCGGTCCGGCAGCGTGGTCATGAGGATCTCCTTGCCCGGTGACTGGTGGGTGGGTCCCAGCCTAGGAGCCACCACCAGCGTTGGGAACACCCCGGACGTTGGGAACACCCGGCACATGGGCACCCCCCATTGCAGGCGGAGCGGGCGGGCGGAAGAATGGCCCTAGCGTGCTTTCTCGGCAGATCGGACCAAAAGCATGACCCGCATCCTGCTCATCGGCCCGCCCGGCTCCGGCAAGGGCACCCAGGCGCACCGGCTCAGCGGACAGCTGCACATCCCGGAGATCTCCACCGGGGACATGTTCCGCAGCCATCTGGCCGACGGGTCTCCCCTGGGCCGGGAAATCAAGGAATTCCTCGACGCCGGCAACCTCGTCCCGGACAATCTCACCACTGCCATGCTGCGGGACCGGCTGCAGGAACGGGACGCGAGGAACGGCTTCCTCCTGGACGGCTACCCCCGCACCGTGAGCCAGATGGACGACCTCGACCGCATCCTGGACTCCACCGGGAACAGGCTCGACGCCGTGGTGGAAATTACCGCCGACGACGAGGAGATCGTCCGGCGCCTCCTGCTCCGCTCCGAGGCCGAGGGGCGGAGCGACGACAGTGAAGACGTCATCCGCCACCGGCTGGAGCTGTACCGGCAGGAAACCGAACCCGTCATCGCCCGCTACGGCCGGCGCAGCCTGCTGGTCAGCGTCGACGGCACGGCGGACATAGATGCGGTCACCGTGAGCGCACTGCAGGGCATCGAAGCCGTCAGGGCGCAGCCCTGAAAGCCACAGCCGTCCAGGACTCCGCGCCGTTCACCCGGCCTTCCACACATACCTCCGCTCGGGACGTCCGACGCCGTATTTGAGTGTCACGTCCACCAGCCCCTCGTCGTTGAGGTACTCCAGATACCGCCGCGCACTGACCCGCGATGTTCCCACCTGCACAGCCAGTTCTGCGGCGGAAACGTCGCCGCCACCGGCGCGCAGCGCCTTCTCCACCACCTGGAGCGTCTCGGCGCTGCAGCCTTTCGGCAGCGGCCGGTCTGCACGTTCCAGCCCAAACACGCGGTTGACGTCCGACTGCTCCGCCACATCCTTGGACGAATCGAGGCTCTGGTACGTGGTGCGGTAGTGCTGCAGCCGCTCCTGCAGATCGGTCTGGGAAAACGGCTTGATCAGATAGTGCACGATCCCGCCGCGGAGCGCCTTCCGCACAGTCTCCACCTCGCGCGCGGCGCTGATCACCAGCACGTCCAGCTCAGGCGCCACGTCACGCAGCTGGTGCATCAGGTCCAGGCCGTTGACGTCGGGCAAGTGGATGTCCAGCAGCACCAGGTCCGGCTGCAGCCGTCCGGTCTCCAGAACCGCCTGCGCGCCCGTATGCGCCACGCCGACGACGGCGAACCCCGGCGTGCGCTGGATAAAGCCGGCGTGGACTTTGGCCACCATGAAGTCGTCGTCGACGATAAGTACCTTGATCAAGGCCGCTCCTCCCTAAGCATCAGCGGTCTTGTGCATCAGCAGTGCCGTGAACACCGCGCCGTGGTCGTTCCGCACGGCGAGCCGGCCGCCGCGCCGCTGGCAGACCACCTTGGCGAGGGCCAAGCCATAGCCGCGGCCGCCGTCGGGCGAATTCTTGGTACTGAACCCCTGCCGGAAGATGTCGTCCATGACCTCCACAGGGACCCCCGGTCCCGAGTCCCGCACCTCAACCCGCACACCGCCGTCGTTCTCTTCGATATGTACCTCGACCTTTGCTTCGGAGGTGTTGGTGACGGCGTCGAGCGCGTTGTCCACCAGGTTGCCCACCACGGTGGTCAGGTCCCGGGACAATTCCTCATCCACCTTGCCCAGCCGGGATTCCTCGGCGAGCTGCAGGGAAACCCCGCGCTCCGCGGCAAGGCTCGACTTGGCGATTAACAGCGCGGCGAGGGCCGGGTCCTCGATTCTGCTGGTCACGTCGTCGTTCAGCCGTGTCCGGTTCGACGTCGTGCCGTTGACGAACTGGACGACGGCGTCATACTCGCCGATCTGTATCAGGCCGGAGATGGTGTGCAGCTGGTTGGCGAACTCGTGCGCCTGTGCCCGGAGGGTGTCGGTGGCCGTCCGCGTCGTGCCCAGCTCGCGTTCCAGCGAAGCCAGTTCCGTCCGGTCGCGGAGAGTGGTGACGGAGCCGATGACGCGCCCGTGCGAGCGCATGGGCATCCGGTTCAGGACCACCAGCTTCTCCCCCACGAGGACCAGCCGGTCCGGGCCGGGCTGGTCCTGGGTGAGGACCTCGCGCAGCGCAGGCGGCACCTCCAGCGCGGCCAGGTTCTTGCCGACGCAGTCGTGCGGCAGATTAAGCAGGCTCCGCGCGCTGTCGTTGACCACCGTGATCCGCTGCTGGGGGTCCAGCGCCACCACGCCTTCCTTGAGCCCGTGCAGCATCGCCTCCCGGTTCTCCACGAGGCCGGTGATCTCGTCCGGCTCCATGCCCAGCGTCTGCCGTTTGACGCGGCGCGCCAGCAGGAACGAGCCGGCCACGCCCAGGACACTGGCCACGCCCAGATAGGTCAGCAGGTTGGGGACGGCGTCGCCTAGACGCTCAAGCACCGAGGGGTAGCTCCTGCCGACGACGGCGATCCCCACCATCTTGCCGGCATCGTCCAGCACCGGCACGTGGGCCACTACCGCCTCCTCTGCCCCGGTTCCGACCACCCCGGTCCACGCCCGCCCGGACATCACCGCGCTGTCGCCGAGTTCCAGCTGGTGGCCCACCAGAGACGGGTCCGACGACGTCACCATCGTCCGGTCGGACCGCGCCAGCGCAACCTGGGAGGACCCCGAAATCGTTCGCACCGCCTCGGACACCGAGGGAAGCACCGATCCGCTTTGCGGCCTGGCATCCGGCAGGAGGCTTCGCACCGCGGGGGTAGCAGCCAGTGTCTCCGCAGCAGAGAGCGCGCGCCGGCCCTCGACCCGTTCAAAGGCTGCCGCCGACTGGGCCAGCGAAATCGCCACCACGGCCACCAGCACGGCCAGCACAATCAGGAGCTGCAGCCGAAGATACTGTCCCGCAAGGGACATTCCTCGCCGTCGAGTCATGTGCTGCTGTTCTTCCTGTGGGTCTGCGGGTGGGGGTGAGCTATACGGGACACGCTACCGGACTTTGGGCGGCGTGTTCCGCGGAGTCCGCAGCGTCTGAACCCTACACGGGACGCCTCGGCGGGCAGCTTGGTTGGGAGCCGGAAACGTGAACGAAATGAACTTAACTTTCTCTGCTTACACAAGCGTGAGCCCGGTCACGTTCGGGCCTAGCATCGGAAGCACCCCAATCAAATGGACCAACGAGAAGAGGAACAACATGCGCGGAATGAGCGCACTGCGCGTGGCCGCAGTAGCCGCAGGCATCGCCCTGATGGCGTCCGGCTGCGGAGCTACCGGCAAGACTGCCGCCGGCCCCTCCACGAGCGGAGCAAGCACCGCACCCCTTGCCGGGCTCCGCATCATGGTGCCGAACACGCCCGGCGGCGGCTACGACACCACGGCGCGCGCCGCGGCGAAGGTTCTCGAGGACGAGAAGCTTGCCACCAACCCCGAGGTCTTCAACCTGGCCGGCGCCGGCGGCACCGTTGGCCTGGCCCGCATCGTCAACGAAAAGGGCAACGGCGACCTCGCCATGCTCATGGGCCTTGGCGTCGTCGGCGCCAGCTACACCAACAAGTCCCAGTCGAAGCTGACCGATACCACCCCCGTGGCCCGGCTCATCGAAGAGCCCGGTGCCATCATGGTGTCCAAGGACTCGCCGTACAAGACCATCGACGATCTGGTGACGGCGTGGAAGAAGGACCCGTCCAAGATCAGCGTCGGCGGCGGTTCCTCAGCCGGCGGCCCGGACCACCTCCTGCCGATGCAGCTCGCCGGTGCCGTGGGCATCGACGCCAAGAAGGTTAACTTCGTTTCCTACGATGGCGGTGGCGACCTGCTGCCGGCAATCATCGGCAACAAGCTGGGCTTCGCGGCTTCCGGCGCCGGTGAATACATCCAGCAGATCAAGGCCGGCGATATCCGGGTCCTGGCAACCAGCGGCGAGAACCGGCTTGAGGGAGTGGACGCCCCCACGCTCAAGGAATCCAAGATCGACCTGGTCTTCACCAACTGGCGCGGCATCGTGGCCCCTCCCGGCATCAGCGACGCTGACCGCGACGCCCTGATCGCAACCCTGGAGAAGATGCATGAATCAGCATCCTGGAAGGAGACGCTGAAGACGCGCGGCTGGACCGACGCCTTCATCACGGGTGACGAATTCAAGTCCTTCCTCACCGACCAGGACAAGCGCGTTGCCGACGTCCTGACGAAGCTCGGCCTGGCGTGACCTCCTTGGCCTCCCGCCTCAAAGGCCGCTCCGAGCTGGGCGTCGCAGCCCTGCTCGGGGCGGTCGGCGCCCTGGTCCTCTTTGACGCAGCGCGCCTGGTTGTGCCGTACTCCCAGTCGGATCCGGTGGGCCCCAAGGCCCTGCCGATGATCGTGGGAGGACTCCTGCTCATCTGCGCCGTGCTGCTGGCAGTGAACGTTCTCCGGGGCGGACGCGGTGAGGCCGAGGCCGGCGAGGACGTCGACCTGACCCACCCGGCCGACTGGAAGACCGTCCTGCCTCTGGCCGGCGCCTTCATCGCCAACATCCTGCTGATCGACTGGGCCGGCTGGGTCATCTCCGGAACGGTGCTCTTCTGGGGCAGCGTTTGGGCGCTCGGAAGCCGCCACTATGTCCGCGACGGACTGATCTCCCTGGCTCTGGCGCTCCTGACCTTCTACGGCTTCTACCTCGGCCTGGGCATTGCCCTTCCCGCCGGGCTCCTTGAAGGGATTCTCTAGATGGACGTCCTGTCCTCACTCATGGACGGGTTCGCGACCGCGCTGACCCCCATGAACCTCCTGTACGCCCTGATCGGCGTCATCCTGGGCACCGCCGTCGGCGTCCTGCCGGGGATCGGCCCGGCCATGACCGTGGCACTGCTGCTCCCGGTGGCCACCGTCCTTGAACCGACCAGCGCTTTCATCATGTTTGCCGGCATCTACTACGGCGGGATGTTCGGCGGTTCCACCACCTCGATCCTGCTCAACACCCCCGGTGAATCGTCCTCGGTGATCACCGCCATCGAGGGCAACCTGATGGCAAAGGCCGGCAAGGCGGCCCAGGCATTGGCGACGGCCGCCATCGGCTCGTTCGTCGCCGGCGCCATCGGCACCTCGCTCCTTGTGGTCTTCGCGCCGATCGTGGTGCAGTTCGCCGTGAGCCTTGGCGCCCCAAGCTACTTCGCCATCATGGTCCTGTCCCTGCTCGCCGTCACCGCCGTCCTGGGCTCGTCCAAGCTGCGCGGCTTCGCGTCCCTCGGACTCGGCCTGGCAATCGGCCTCGTCGGCCTCGACTTCGTCTCCGGCCAGGCCCGCCTCACCTTCGGCCTGCCGCTGCTCTCCGACGGCCTCGACGTCGTCGTGATCGCCGTGGCGATCTTCGCCGTCGGTGAAGCCCTGTGGGTGGCGGCGCACCTGCGCCGCACCCCGCTGCAGATCATCCCGGTCGGCAGGCCCTGGATGGGCAAGCAGGACTGGAAGCGGTCCTGGAAGCCGTGGCTGCGCGGCACTGCCCTCGGTTTCCCCTTCGGCGCGCTGCCGGCCGGCGGCGCCGAGATCCCCACCTTCCTCTCCTACGTGACCGAGAAGCGGCTCTCCAAGCACCCCGAGGAGTTCGGCAAGGGCGCCATCGAAGGCGTCGCCGGGCCCGAAGCAGCCAACAACGCGGCCGCAGCCGGCACCCTGACCCCGATGCTGGCCCTGGGGCTGCCGACCAACGCCACCGCCGCCGTCATGCTGGCCGCGTTCACCCAGTTCGGCATCCAGCCGGGGCCGCTGCTGTTCCAAAACGAGGGTCCGCTGGTCTGGGCGTTGATCGCCAGCCTGTTCATCGGCAACTTCCTGCTGCTGTTGGTCAACCTCCCCCTGGCCCCGGTCTGGGCGAAGCTGCTCCGACTGCCGCGCCCCTACCTGTACGCCGGCATCCTCTTTTTCGCCACGCTGGGCGCCTACTCGGTGAACCTGCAGGCGTTCGACCTGATGCTCCTGCTGGTCCTGGGCGCCCTCGGCTTCATGATGCGCCGCTACGGGCTGCCCGTCCTGCCGCTCATCCTCGGCGTAATCCTGGGGCCTCGCCTCGAAAAGCAGCTCCGCCAGGCGCTGCAGCTGAGCGCCGGCGACGTGTCCGGCCTCTGGAACGAACCGATCGCCGTCGTGGTTTACGTCATCGTGGCACTGGTACTCCTCTGGCCGCTGGCGGCACGGATCTGGCGTGCCCGGCGTCCCCGGACTGGCGGACTCGTCGTGGCCGGCGGACCCGCTGTGGACGGGCCCGCTGCCGGACCCGCTGCCGCGCCCTCAGTCGAGGCGCCTGCCGTTCAGGGACACCCTGTTGAGGGACTCCCTGTTGACGCATCCGCTGCTGAGGCACCCGCTGACCGGGGGCCTGATGCAGGCCGCCGCCGCGCGGACGCCACCCATGCCAACCACGGACAGGAGAAATCGTGAGCATCATTGTCGGCTATATCCCCACGGCCGAGGGGACCGCAGCCCTGGACCGGGCCATCACCGAGGCGCAGAAGAGCCAGAGCCGGCTGGTCATCATCAACTCCTCCCGGGGAGACGCCATCGTTGACAAGCGCTACGCCCAGGCTGAGGACATCTCCGCATTGACGGAGCGGCTGGACCGGGAAGGGATCGAGCATCTGGTCCTGCAGCCGGTGCGCGGCAACGACGCGGCCAACGAGGTGCTGGACGCGGCGGAGAAGTACCGGGCTGAACTCATTGTGATCGGCCTCCGGCGCCGCACTCCCGTGGGCAAGCTGATCATGGGCAGTGCTGCACAGCAGATCCTGCTGGAGGCAGCCTGCCCGGTGCTGGCCGTCAAGGCCAGCTAGCCCCATAACCAGGCACCACTCGACTAGCCTCAAGAGGCAGGGGCCCGCACCGGCGGGTTTCTGCCTCTTTTGGTCTCAAGGCAGAAGGACAGCATGCACCAGCTCGCGATTCTCGACGACTACCAGCGCGTGGCGCACAGCTTTGCCGACTGGAGTTCCCTCGAACAGCGTGGCGTCGACGTCACGGTGGTCAACCAGCACCTCGCCACTGAAGCGGAGGTTGTGGAAACGCTGCAGGACGCCAGCATCATCATTGCCATGCGGGAGCGAACCCCCTTTCCCGCCCGGATCCTCGAAAAGCTGCCCCGGCTGAAACTGCTGGTCACCACCGGCGCCGCCAATGCCTCGATCGACGTGGAAGCAGCTTCACGGCTGGGGATCACCGTCTGCGGAACGGGCGGCTCCCCCACGGCCGCGCCCGAACTGACGTGGGCACTGCTGCTGGCGTTTCCCCGGAACCTGACACAGGAGGAAGCCTGCCTGCGCGACGGGCGCTGGCAGACGGGCGTCGGCTTCGAACTGTCCGGCAAGACCCTTGGAATTGTGGGGCTGGGGAAAATCGGAACGCGCATCGCCGGCTACGGTCGTGCCTTCGGGATGGACGTGCTGGCCTGGAGCCAGAACCTCACCGACGAGGCTGCTGCTGCGGCAAGCGCCCGGAAGGTCGGCAAAGATGAGTTGTTCCGGGAGTCCGATGTCGTGTCCCTGCATCTGCGGCTGTCGCCGCGTTCTGAGGGAATAGTCGGTGAACGTGAACTGCGGCTGCTTGGCCCGGACGGCGTGCTGGTGAATACTGCCCGCGGTCCCCTGGTGGACCAGCAGGCGCTGGTCACCGCACTGCATGAGGGCTGGATCCGCGGGGCGGCGCTCGACGTGTTCGACCAGGAACCGCTGCCCGCCGGCCATCCCCTCCTCGATGCGCCCAGGACCCTGCTGTCACCGCACCTGGGATACGTGACCGACGCCAGCTACCGGGCCTTCTTCAGCGGCGCGCTCGAGGACGTCACGGCGTGGCTGGACGGCTCGCCGATCCGGGTGCTCACCCCCAACTAAGTAGCAGCTCAGGGCGTTCCTAGCCCTGAGAACGCCCTGTTCTGCTACCTAGTTGACCATTTAGCCGTCGAGCCGTCACGGTGCCGGCGTCGCCGTCGACCTTAACCTGCTGTCCGCTGGACACACGCTGGGTAGCCACGCCCGTTCCCAGGACGGCGGGGATCCCGTACTCCCGGGCGACGATCGAGCTGTGGCTCAGGGGACCGCCAACGTCCGTGACCACGCCGGCCGCCATCGCGAACAGCGGTGTCCAGGCGGGGGTGGTCATGCGTGCCACCAGCACCTCGCCCGGCTGCATGCTGGCGAAGTCGTCGGGGCCGTGCAGCAGCCGGGCCGGTGCGGTGACGTGTCCGGAGCTGGCGCCGACGCCGGTGATGACGTCCCCCGCCTGTTGCTGGGTTCGTGCGGGCATCATGCTGCCAAAAGCGCGTTCCATCCAGCGGCTTTCGGGCAGCAGCTGCGGGGCCGCGGCTTTCCGCTGGCCCCGCCACAGCATCTTGCGCTGCTCAACGGCCTCTGCCCGCACGGGCCGGTCCGTGCCGGTGATGGCCGCGCCGGGCGTAGCCAGCCCGAAATCGATGGCGTTGCGGAGTTCATCGAGACGGAGCCAGAAGATGTCGGACGGTGCGGCGATGACGCCCGAGGCCGTGAGCCGCTCCCCCAGTTCCAGCAGCATCCGGCGCATCAGCGGCCAGGCCAGTCCGACGTCGGCGAGTGCGTCCTCACGAACGGGCGCCGCTTTCTGCGCCCAGCGCAGCAACCTGCGGAAGACTGCTCGACGGCGCGGCCCCAGCCTGGCACTGATCAGCCGGCACTGCTCCTCCCGCCTGTCGGCAGACCGCTGCTGGCGCTCGTGCGGATCCTTCCCCTGCCCCCGCACGAAGTACCTCAGGGTCTCGAGCAGGGCGGAGGGGTCATCGGCCGGCACAGGATTGACGAAGTCAAGGTTGTAAACGGCGTGCCCGTAGCGGTCCAAATGCCGCTGAAGGCGGGAACGCCACTCATCCCACTGGCCCTGATCCACCCCCGCCGGAGGCGTGCCGCTCCGGAGAGCTTCGGCGATGCCGGCCGCTGATCCCTCCGTGATGGCCGAGGCAAGCGGCGGCCTTTCGCGCGTCCACACCGCCAGGTCGTACAGGGACTTCTCTGCGCGGATGGGCTCGCTGTCATAACCGATGAGGAAGACCTCCGCGGACGGGTCCCCGGGCCGCCGGACGAGCTTGTCGTAGTAGCTCCGGAACATGATCTCGCTGGTGGCCGCGATAGGGATGATGGACTGCACGGCGGTGTAGTAGGCAGCGCCCGCGTCCAGCAGCGCAGAAATGCCCTCCAGCAGTTCGGGAGCAGGACGGTCCGACGGCGGTTTGGCCGCCCAATACTTCACGAGCCCGCGGTACTTCGGGTGCGAGTGGTCGCGCCATCCCTTGATGCCCATGTTGGCCTTGCCCTGGGCAAGCGCCCGCATAGCCGTCAGCGACTTGCCCATGACCCGCCGCATTCCGGCGTTGTTGTAGTAGTAGTACGCGTAGCCGTTGACCGTGGGCAGCGAGACGTCACCGGGCCGCACCACGCTCTTGCCGAATGCCTCGTTGAACAGGGCGTTCAGCGAGCGCACCACGGCACCGTCGATGAGGTCGGCGAAGAGGGGCGACAACGGGTCCGGCAGCTGCTCGACGATGCTGGCCCGGAAGTACATCCCGTTCGGATAGGGCAGCGGCCACTCCGTCGGAGCATCGGCCGAGGGCTCAGGCAGCGCGGTGATGGGACGGGCCTGCAGGATGAAGAAATCCCCTGCCGCCTGCGCCCACTCGATGTCCTGGGGCACCCCGAAATGCTGCGCAATGGCCGTTCCCTGCCGGGCCAGCGCGGCCGCCGCGTCGTCCCCGAGGACCGGCTCCCGGCGCTTCTCTTCGGGGACCGGCTGTTCCCTGGTGCCG
The DNA here is from genome assembly GCF_044054585.1 of Arthrobacter sp. UC242_113. Lineage (NCBI taxonomy): Bacteria > Bacillati > Actinomycetota > Actinomycetes > Micrococcales > Micrococcaceae > Arthrobacter > Arthrobacter sp. UC242_113. The sequence continues at coordinate 3,443,188 of NZ_CP171968.1, forward strand.
GTTCCGTCGTAGACCGTCATGACGTCTTTGTCCGCCGTCCGGCGCTGCGCTACCCGGCCCGTCGCGGCATCCAGTATGACATCGTCCGTGGTGACGGCCCCGCTGACCACTGATTCACCCAGCCCCCACGCGGCGCTGATCACTACCTCGTCGCGGCGGCCGGTGGCGGGGTTGGCGGTGAACAGCACACCGGCGGCCCCGGCGTCGACCATCTCCTGGATCACCACCGCAAGGCGCACCGTGGACGGATCAAAGCCGTTCCGTACGCGGTACGCCATGGCGCGCGCATTCCACAGCGACGCCCAGCAGTCGATGACGGCGGCGGCGACGGCGTCTGGCCCGGTGACGTTCAGATATGTGTCCTGCTGGCCGGCGAAGCTGGCCGAGGCGAGGTCCTCCGCGGTGGCCGAGGAGCGCACCGCAACCCGCGCGGCGTAATCGCCGCTGGACTCTGCACCGTCCTCTTCGCCCAGGTCCGCCGCCTGGTGGCTCAGCCGCCCGTACGCAGCACGGAGTTCGGCGCCAATCTCCTCGGGCATCGTGCTCTCGGCGAACAGGGAACGGATTTGCCGCGCGGCGGCCTCGTAGTCGTCGTTCGAAGCGTCGGCGGGAAGGGCGGCGAACTCGAGGATGCGGCCGGCGATCCCGTTGGCGTTGACGAAGTCCTGGTAGGCCGGCGTGGTGAGTACAAAGCCGGACGGCACCGGAAAACCGGCCCGGGCCAGCTCCCCGAGGTTGGCGCCCTTGCCGCCTGCCTCGTCCACATCGCTGCGTCCCAGCTGGTCAAAGTCCTTGATGTAGGTCATGACCCCGCCGTCCCTTCTGCACGGGAGCCGGGGACCGCGGCATCGCGGCTGGTGACCGGGTCTAGCGCTGCACCCTATTTTGGCACTGCACGTAATTCTGGCAATGGGGAAGGCCAGCGGGAATGGCTACCTAGGGAGCCGGCTAGAGGTCGCCACGCGGGCGCCACACCACTACGGCCTGCGAACGGGGCCGGGGGCGTTGGCCGCGCGCCAAACTCACCACATCGCCGGCGGTGCCGGCGGCGAAGATCCGGGATTCCAGCGGCTCACGACGGCGGGCCAGTTCGTCGGTCAGTTCGGCCACCCGGTGCTGCAGGGCAGCAACCTGGTTTTCGAGTTCCAGGATGCGTTTGATCCCCTCGAGCGAGACGCCCTCATGGGATAGCCGCTGCACTTCACGGAGCCGGTTCACGTCCCGCTGGGAGTAGCGGCGGGACTTGCCCGGCGCCCGGCTGGGCGAGACGATGCCCAGCCGGTCGTACTGGCGCAGTGTCTGCGGGTGCATGTCGGCGAGCTCGGCGGCCACCGAGATGACGAAGATCGGCTGATCGAAGTTGATTTCCACGGCCGGCACCCGTCGCTAAAGCCGGGCCTTGGCTGCCAGGCCCTGGCGGACGTCCGCACCGGTGGTGGCGGCCGCAAATGCTTTCACGGCCTCCTCGGCTTCCTTGCTCAGGTTCTGTGGTACGGCGACGTCGATGGTCACCAGCAGGTCACCGGTAGCCTTCGACGTCTTTACGCCGCGGCCCTTTACCCGGAGCGTGCGCCCCGACGGAGTGCCGGCGGGAACGCGGACCCGGACGTGTTCGCCGTCGATCGTGGGAACTTCGATGTCGGCGCCCAAAGCAGCTTCGGGGAAGCTGACGGGCACGTGGATCCGGAGGTTGTCGCCGTCGCGGGTGTAAAAGTCATGGGGCTTGACGTTGACGGTGACCAGCAGGTCGCCGTTGCCCGCCGGGCCGTACTGGCCCTTGCCGCGGACGCGCACCTTCTGGCCGTCCTTGATGCCCGCGGGCACCCGGACATCGATGACCTCGCCGTCCGGTTCACGCAGCCCGATGGTGGTGCCGCGGATGGACCCGGCGAAGGAGATACTGGTGCTGGCCGTCCGGTCGGCACCCTTCTGCGGGGCGCGCTGGTAGCCGGTCTGGCCGCCCCCGAAGCCGCCGCCGAACAGGTCAGCGAACTCGGGCGGTATGCCCCCAGCGGTGCTGAACCCGCCGGAGTGCCGGCCGCCGCCGCCGGTGAACAGGCCTCCGAAGAGGTCCTCGAAGCCGCCGTTCGCGGTGCTGCCCGCGGTGTGCGGGGCAAAGCGCGCGCCGCCGCCCATGGCCCGGATGGCGTCATACTGCTGCCGCTCATCAGCATCCGACAGCACGGAGTACGCCTCGGAAATGTCCTTGAACTTCTTCTCCGCAGCAGTATCCCCGGAGTTCGTATCAGGGTGGAACTGCCGAGCGAGCTTCCGGTAAGCCTTCTTGATGTCAGCGTCGGAAGCGTCCTTGGCAACACCAAGGATCTTATAAAAGTCCTTGTCCACCCAGTCCTGGCTAGCCAATGGCGTTTCCTTTCAAATCGTGCAGAGTTCGCTACGCAGATGTTTGTTCACTCACTTTAGGCGAGCAACACGCTGGCGCGGAGGCCGGATAGGGGGCGGCGGTGTGGAGTGCACCGCCCCCTATCCGGCGTAGCGCCGAAGGTGGCCAAACGTCAGGCAGGGACCGCGACGATTACCTGTGCAGCCCGGAGGACCCGCTCGCCTGACTTGTAGCCGGAGCGGAGCACCTGGCTGACGGTGTCAACCTCGATATCATCGCCGGGCTGCTGAATGAGGGCCTCGTGGATGGTTGGATCGAACTCCACGCCGGTCTCATCGATGCGGGTCAGGCCGTACGTCTTCAGCGCGTTCTCCAGCTTGGTGGCGATCGCGGCGAACGGGCCGTCCGCGAGGTCACCGTGCTGGCGGGCGGCGTCGACGTCGTCAAGCACCGGCAGCAGGGAGTTCAGGACGCCGATGACGGCCATCTCCCCTGCCACGGCGCGGTCGCGTTCAACGCGCTTGCGGTAGTTGACATACTCGGCCTGCAGGCGGAGCAGATCGTTCTTCAGCTCCGCCGCCTCGGCACCGGTGGTGGAGCCTGTCGAAACCCCCTGCGCCACGGACTCCTCGGCGGGCACCTCGACCTGGTTGAGGATTTCCTCAGCCTGGGCGAGGGCGTCGCCGTCGGAATCCGCCGAAGCGCCGGCTTCCGGTGCAGAGGGCTGTCCGCCCTCCGGGTGCCGGGCCTCACCGGTCACCGGGTCCACCTTGCGGTGGTCCCGGATGACCGGCTCATCGCGGTTGCTGCCCTGGTCTCGGGAAGAGTTGTGCTCTTCTTCGTTACCGTGATGCGGCATGGTTACTTCTTCTCTTCTTCGTCGACGATTTCGGCGTCGACGATATCTTCATCCGAAGAACCCGTCTTGTCGCCGGCGGGGGCGCCTTCGGCACCTGCAGCACCGGTGGCGCCGTCCGGGGAACCGGCCTGGGCGTAGATGGCTTCGCCGAGCTTGGTCTGGGAAGCCTGCAGCTTCTCAAACGCGGACTTCACCGCGGCGTCGTCGGTGCCTTCGAGGGCCTTCTTGAGGGCGTCGACGTCGGCCTGGACCTCGGTCTTGACCTCTTCGGGCAGCTTGTCGCTGTTGTCGGCGATCAGCTTGTCCACCGAGTAGGCGAGCTGCTCGGCCGTGTTGCGGGTGTCGGTGGCCTCGCGGCGTGCCTTGTCCTCTGCTGCGTGCTCCTCGGCGTCCTTGACCATGCGGTCGATGTCTTCCTTGGAGAGCGCGGTGCCGCCGGTGATGGTCATGGACTGTTCCTTGCCGGTGCCCTTGTCCTTCGCGGAGACGTGCACGATGCCGTTGGCGTCGATGTCGAAGGTGACCTCGACCTGCGGAACGCCGCGCGGGGCCGGTGCGATGCCGGTCAGCTCGAACGTGCCCAGCGGCTTGTTGTCGCGGGTGAACTCACGCTCGCCCTGGAAGACCTGGATGGCCACGGACGGCTGGTTGTCGTCGGCCGTGGTAAAGGTCTCGGACCGCTTGGTGGGGATGGCGGTGTTGCGCTCGATCAGGTGCGTCATGACGCCACCCTTGGTTTCGATGCCCAGGGACAGCGGGGTGACGTCGATCAGGAGAACGTCCTTGCGCTCACCCTTCAGCACGCCGGCCTGCAGGGCTGCACCAACGGCCACAACCTCGTCCGGGTTGACGCCCTTGTTGGGCTCCTTGCCGCCGGCCAGTTCCTTGACGAGCTCGGAGACGGCAGGCATACGGGTGGAGCCGCCGACGAGCACGATGTGGTCGATGTCGGAAAGCTTGATGCCGGCTTCCTTGATGACGTCGTGGAACGGCTTCTTGGTGCGCTCGAGCAGGTCCTTGGTCAGGTCCTGGAACTTGGCGCGGGTCAGCTGCTCGTCCAGGTGGACCGGGCCGTCCGGAGTGACGGAGAGGTACTGGAGCGAGACGTTGGTGCTGGTGGAGGAAGAGAGTTCCTTCTTGGCCTGCTCGGCAGCCTCGCGGAGGCGCTGCAGGGCGATCTTGTCCTTGGACAGGTCGATGCCCTTGACCTTGAGCTGGTTCAGCAGGTATTCGACGACGCGGTTGTCCCAGTCGTCGCCGCCGAGGCGGTTGTCACCGGCGGTGGCGCGGACCTGGATGGTGGAGAAGTCGTCTTCGTCCTTGCCGACTTCCAGCAGGGAGACGTCGAAGGTACCGCCACCAAGGTCGAAGACCAGGATGAGTTCGTCTTCCTTGCCCTTGTCCAGGCCGTAGGCCAGGGCGGCCGCGGTGGGCTCGTTGACGATGCGGAGGACGTTCAGGCCGGCGATCTCGCCGGCTTCCTTGGTGGACTGGCGCTCGGCGTCGTTGAAGTAGGCCGGAACGGTGATCACAGCGTCGGTGACCTTTTCGCCGAGGTAGGACTCGGCGTCGTTCTTCAGCTTCATGAGGACACGGGCAGAGATTTCCTGCGCGGTGTACTTCTTGTCATCGATGGCCACGGACCAGTCGGTGCCCATGTGGCGCTTGACGGAGGCGATGGTGCGGTCGATGTTGTTGACGGCCTGGCGCTTGGCGATTTCGCCGACCAGGACCTCGCCGGACTTAGAGAACGCAACGACGGACGGCGTGGTGCGGCCACCCTCGGCGTTGGCAATAACGGTGGGCTCGCCACCTTCGAGAACGGAGACGACGGAGTTGGTGGTTCCGAGGTCGATACCTACTGCACGTGACATGTGTTGCTTCCTTCTTTCCTTGGAAACTTTGGGCTCGCTCACTCCTTGAGCGATCTGCACTCAACTTTACTCAGCAGGGAATTTAAGTCAATCCAAAGTTGAGTCCAATGCGCTCAACTTTGCTTCAAAGCCGAGCCATCCGGACGCAGGAAACCCCCGGCACTCGGCGGAATGCCGCGGAGCACCGGGGGTTTTTAATGAGCCGGGGGAACCTGATTTCGCCCAGCGTGAACGTGCGCCTAACCTCCCGAGGAGGTGCCGCCGTCGTCCTTCTTCAGTTCTTCCGCAGTACCGCTTTCGGGGGTGGTTCCGGCAGCCCCGTAGTCGCCCTCCGGATATTCGCCTTCCTCATCCCCGGGCAGCTCCTGGCCGACGGTGCCGGCGCGGCCATAGTTGCCCTCCGGGTACTCGCCCTCGTCCCGCTCAGCGGGGGCCCCGACCGCACCCGCCTCACCGTAATCGCCCACGGGATACTCGCCCTGGGACTCGGTGGCTGCTCTATCCCCCGCCACTCCGGCATCACCGTAGTCGCCCTCAACGTACTGGCCGCTGTCCCCCTCCAGCGCCGGATTCTTGGAACCGGTGTGGGCCTTTCCCGCGGCGCCGGACTCACTGTTTTCGGTCATCGGTTGATCACTCCTTCGAAAGGACTGGGCGCGCCTGGTCCGGCCGCAGTGGCAGTCTACTCAGCTGGCGCGGACAGCAACAGGGGCCGGAGCAGCCGCGTCCTGAGCATCCTGACGGCTGAGTTTGCCCGGCCACCAGATGCGCCGGCCCAGGTCGTAGGCCAGGGCGGGAACCAGGAGCGAGCGCACAAGTACGGTGTCCAGCAGCACCCCGAAGGCCACGATGAAGGCCAGCTGCACGAGGAACATGATGGGAATGACGCCCAGGGCCGCAAACGTGGCGGCCAGGACCACCCCGGCCGACGTGATCACGCCGCCGGTCACGCCGAGGCCGCGCAGGATCCCGGGGCGGGTCCCGTGTTTCAGCGACTCCTCCCGCACCCGGCTCATCAGGAAGATGTTGTAGTCCACGCCCAAAGCCACCAGGAACACGAAGCCGAACAGCGGCACGGTGGCGTCCGCTCCGGGAAAGCCCAGGATGTTGTTGAACACGAGGGCGGAAACGCCCATGGCGGCCGCATAGGAAAGGACCACCGAGGCGACGAGGAGGACGGGAGCCAGGACGGACCGCAGCAGCACCATGAGGATGAGCAGAATGACCGCCAGGACCACGGGGATGATGGCGGCCAGGTCACGCTGGGCCGTGGTTTTGGTGTCCAGCGCCGTGGCGGTCACGCCGCCCACCAGGGCGTCCGGGTCCACGCCTTTCACACTGGCCCGCATCGCTGCCACGGCGTTCTCCGCAGCGTCGGAATCGGCCGCGAAGTCGAGGGTTGCGTTGAGGAGCACCCTGCCGTCGCGCACTGCCGGGTTGGCGGGCGCTCCGGGAACTCCGGGCGCTCCCGGGGCTCCCGGCGCTCCCGCGGCTCCCGTGATGGGCACGCTGCCTTCTGCCAGCAGATAGGCGGCGCCCACGCCGTCGGCGGCCTTGACCTTTTCCAGGACTTCGCCGGCGTTCCCCTGGGTGGACACGATGACCAGGGGACTGCCGCTGCCGGCGTCGAAATGGCGCGCCAGCGCATCCTGCCCGTCCACGGCGTTGGAGGCGCTGAGGATGACGGCCGTCTGCGGCACGCCGTTGGCCTTGAGCTGCAGGACCCCGGCCGAGGCCACAACCAGCAGGAGCACAGAGGCCACCCACACTGTGCGGGGACGCCGCGACACCAGCGTTCCGATGCCACGCCAGAGCCCCCGCTGGCCCTCCAGCCCGGTGGCCAGCTGCGGCGCGCGCGCCTCTTCGGGCAGCAGCCTGGGCCGGAACGGCCAGAACGCGGCACGCCCGAGGAGTGCTGCGAAGGCAGGAAGCAGGGTGAGCGCCGCGAAAAGGGAACAGACGATGCCGGCGGCCGCCACCGGGCCGAGGGCCTTGTTGGAGTTGAGGTCGGAAAACAGCAGGCACAGCAGGGCGATTGCTACCGTGGCCCCGGATGCCAGAATCGGCGCGAACGAGGCCCGCCAGGCTGTGAGCGCGGCGGCGGTGCGGTTGGCCGTGTGCTCGAGCGCCTCGCGGAACCGGGCCACGTAGAGCAGGGCATAGTCAGTGGCGGCGCCAATCACCAGGATGGAGAGGATGCCCTGGCTCTGGCCATTGAGCTGGATCCAGCCCGCCTTCGCCATGCCGAACACGAGCAGGATGGCGGCACACAGTGCGAACACCGAGGTCAGCAGCACGGCGAACGGCAGGAGCAGGGACCGGTAGACAACCAGCAGGATGACAAACACCGCGGCCAGCGCCACGAGCAGCAGGATGCCGTCGATGCCGGCGAAGGCCCCCGTGAGGTCGGCCGCGAGCCCGGCAGGACCGGTGACGAACGTCTGCGTCCCGTCCGGCGCGTCCGCGCGGATCTCGCTGCGTAACTCTTCGACGGCGCCCGCAGGCTCCGCTGCCGCAACGGACACGATGTACTGCACGGCCTTCTGGTCCCGTGACGGCACCGGGCCCACCACGGTGCTGCCCACCCGAAGGTCCTCCAGCCTGGTTTTAAGGCCGGCGGCTGCTGCCAGTTGGTCAGGGGTGAGGGCGCTGTCGCTTTCAATCACGACGACGGCGGGCACCTCGCCGGAGTCCTGGAACTTTTGCTGCCACTCGCGGGCCTCGGTGGCCTCTGCTCCGGCCGGCAGGAAGGAGGCCTGGTCATTGGTCGAGACCTCGTCCAGCCTGCCGAACGTGAGCCCTCCCACCCCCGCAATGGCAACCCAGCCGACGACGAGGACTACGGGAACGAGCCACCGAAGCCAGAACGGGATGCTCGGGGTGCGGGCTGCCTGGTTCATGGGGAAAACCTCCTGGGCGTGACAGCCTTACGGCCCGCCGTCGATATTCGTTCCATCATAAACTATCTCTACCACGGAGATATATCCCAACTTCCCGTGGCGGGCGGCTTCCCGGGCGGTAAACTCCGGAAGGCAACGTTGAGGAGAGGAGGTGGACGTGGCCAAGGAGCCTGACACCCCGCGGCAGCCCGACGGGCCGGCCACCTCCGCCCCGGGCGCGCAGCACCCCCTGGTCCGGCTGCTTCAGGAGTTCACCCTGGAGGCCAACCGCTACGTCGACTCCGCAGGCGGCCGGAACGCCATGCACAGGACGGACCTCAACGCCCTCGCCGCCATCATGCGGCACGCAGCGAATGGCGACGTCGCAACTCCCGGAACCCTCCGGAAGGAGCTGAACCTCAGTTCCCCGGCCACCACGGCGCTGATTGACCGGCTGTGCGGCTCCGGACATCTGGTCCGCGTCCGCGAAGGCCAGGACCGGCGGCAGGTGCAGCTCCGGATGACGGAGAAGGCGTACCGCGACGGCTCCGCCATGTTCCTGCCCCTCGCCCGCCACATGGGCAGGGCTATGGCCGGGTTCACGGCGCAGGAACTTGAGACGGCCGCCCGGTTCATGGACGCGATGATCGCGGCCACGGTCCAAGCCAGCCAGGAGGCCTCCGGCGCGCCATAACGCCCCCTCCTGCTACCTGCCCGAACTGCGGAGAAGGAGTAGCGTTTCCCTATGAGCACGCAGCCGGAAGATGTCTACACTCACGGCCACCACGAGTCCGTGGTCCGGGCCCATGCCTCGCGGACGGCGGAGAATTCGGCTGCGTTCGTCATTCCGCACCTCACCCGGGGCGTATCGGTGCTCGACGTTGGGTGCGGGCCTGGCAGCATCACATGCGACTTCGCGATTCTGGTCGCACCCGGAAATGTGACAGGGCTGGACCGCTCCCCCGACGTGATCACCCACGCCCGCGAGCTGGCGGCTGACCGTGGTGTGGAGAACGTGGAGTTTGTAGCGGGCAACATCTACGATCTTGACTTCGAGGACGACACCTTCGATGTGGTCCACGCGCACCAGGTCCTGCAGCACCTGACGGATCCGGTGGAGGCGCTGCGGGAAATGCGGCGGGTGGCCAGACCCGGCGGCATCGTTGCGGTACGCGATGCCGATTTCCATGGCATGAGCTGGTACCCGGCCATTCCCGAGCTCGACGAGTGGATGGACCTTTACCAGCGGATCGCGCGCCGGAACGGCGCCGAGCCCGACGCCGGCCGCCGGCTGGTCTCGTGGGCCCAGGCCGCCGGCTTCACGGACGTTGCGCCCACCAGCAGCAACTGGCTCTACGCTACCGGGCAGCAGCGCCGCTGGCAGGCACGGGTGTGGGGCGAACGGGTGCTGCATTCGGCCTTCGCGGAGCAGGCCCTCGAGTACGGCTTCGCGCAGGAGGCCGACCTCACACGCATCTCGGCCGGCTGGCACCGCTGGGGCTCCACCGACGACGGCTGGTTCCTCATTCCCAACGGAGAGGTCATCGCCCGGGCCTAAGCCGGCTGCTTATCCAGAGGGCAAACGCGCGCCCTCCGCGCAACGCGGGCACCGGCGTCGTGCTCTGGCCTGTGGGGACGTCCTTTTGCCAAAAGTGGCCGCCCGGACACACGCCCAAGCGGCCACTTTTGGCAAACGGCAGCGCGGCGCAGCCCATCCCGCAGACCGACTAAACTTGATGGGTGCAATTCTCCCTGTGGCTGGCCCTTGCGGGCGCCGGCACCCTCATCAGCTTCACTCCGGGCGCAGGCGCCATCAACACCATGAGCAACTCGCTGACCGCGGGGTTCAAGCGCTCCATCTGGGGCATCCTCGGGCAGCAGGCCGCCCTGATTCTGCATGTCATCGTTGTGGCCCTGGGCGTCGGCGTCCTGGTTGCCGGCTCCCCCCTAGCCTTCAACGCCATCCGCTACGCCGGGGCCGCGTACCTGGTGTATCTGGGCATCAGGCAGTTCCTGCGCAAGCCGGACCTGGACCAGGAGAAGGTCGCCGCACTCCGGAACGAGCCCGCCTGGTCCATGTTCCGCCGGGGCCTGTGGGTCAACCTGCTCAACCCCAAGGCCATCGTGTTCTTCCTGGCCTTCATGCCGCAGTTCATCCGGCCCGCCAGCCCGCTCCTGCCCCAGTACGCCGTGCTTGCGGCAACCGTGGTGCTCATCGACGTCCTCGTCATGTGGTTCTTCTTCGCGGCGGCGGCAAAATCCTTCCAGCGCTTTACCCACAACGCCCATGGCCAAACCCTGCTCAACAGGATTTTCGGCGTCCTGTTCGTCGCGGTGGGCGTGCTGCTGGCGCTCATCCATTAAGCCCCGCCCGGCTCCATGGCAATTTTGTGACAGCACGACCGACAAACTTTACGCGGCCTGTCGATAATAAGCTCACTTACTAGCCAAGGGGCGCTGGCATCCTCCATGCTTAGCCCATGAACTCAACGACGAGCCCATACCGCGTCATCGCCGTCTGTACAGGCAACATCTGCCGCTCGCCCATGGCCGAGCTGATGCTGAGCGCCGCCTTCGCGGAAGCCGGGCTCGGCGACCTCGTGATGGTCGATTCCGCAGGCACCACCGCCTACGAGGCCGGACGCCCCATCGACCCACGGGCGGCACGGAAACTCACCACCCACAACCTTTTGTCGGACCGGCACATCGCACGGGAATGGCGCGCCGAATGGTACGCCGAACGGCACCTGATACTGGCGCTGGACGTGGACCACTACGGCTGGCTCCGGGCCTCCGCCCCGGATGACCAGGCGCTGTCCCGGATCCGCATGCTCCGCAGCTTCGACCCCGCCCTGGCGGACGGCGATCCCCTGGAGCAGGGCATCGAGGACCCCTGGTACGGCGGCCACGATGACTTCGAGGCCGTGTGGGACCAAGTCCAGGCGGCGGTCCCGGGCATCGTCCGCTACGTGCAGGACGCCATCGGGCAGGATGCACTAGCGGCTGCCGGCAACGACGCCGGCAACGAGGCGGCCCCGGTCCGGATGGATGAGCACCGGGCACGCAACGGCAAGCGCCACAGCCACCCTGCCGGCAGCAGCCCGCTTCACAACGTCCAGGTTCAGGACAGCCAGCAGGTACGCTCTATTTCATGACCCCCGCACCTGTGATCATCGCCATTGACGGGCGGTCCGGCGCAGGTAAAACCACATTGGCCATCGAACTCGCGGCCACGCTGCGGAACCACCATAAGGTCTCACTGTTCCATCTGGAGGACATCTATCCGGGTTGGGACGGCTTGTCCGCCGGCATCGAACGTTACGTCACCACGGTGCTGGCACCGCTGAGCCGGGGGAAAGCGGCCACGTGGGTCAGCTGGGACTGGAAAAACCATAACGACGGCTACCCTCGGGTCACGCTTCCCGCCGAGATCGTGATCGTCGAGGGCGTTGGCGCAGCTGCTGCCGCCGCCAGGCCGCTTCTGGACGCCGTCATCTGGGCGGACGCCCCCGACGGCGAGCGCCGCACCCGCGCGCTGGCACGTGACGGCGAGACGTACGCACCGTTCTGGGACCAGTGGGCCCGCCAGGAGTCGGAGCTCCTGGCCGCGGACGACATTCCGCAGCATGCCCATGTCCGGGTCCTCAACCGCGCCGACGGCACCGCCCCCGCGGACGCCCTGCAGGCATTGACCTACCTCCCGGCGCTCACCACGGCGTTGGTTCCCGAGCTCTCCTCGCGGCGCGGCCTGCGCTTGCTGTCCGAACGGATTGAGGCCAGCCCTGACCCCGCCGCGCTCTTCCGGGCGCTATACGGGACGTCCGATAACGCGGTCTGGCTGGACTCTTCCCTGCGTTCGGCCGGTACGGCCGGCGCGGCCGTTCCCGGCAGGGAAAGTCCCGCGGCGGAACGCAGCCGCTTCAGTATTTTGGCGGACGACGGCGGCACGTTCGGCCAATCAGTCCTGCACAGTTCCGGCATCACCCGGGTCACCGCCGGGTGCGCCACGGCCCACGTGTCCGGGCCTTTCTTCCGCTGGCTGGAGACCGTGTGGGGACGGAGGGCCGTTCGCGGCCCGGAGGACTACCCGTGCGACTTCGCGCTGGGCTGGCTGGGTTACCTCGGCTATGAGCTGAAGCGTGAAACCGGCGGTCAGGACGTCCCCGCGGACACGCCGGATGCCGGGCTGATCTTCGCCGGCCGGGGCTTAGTCCTGGACCACACGGACAACACGGTGTGGCTGCTCGCCCTCGACGCGCCGGACGCCGCCGGCTGGCTTGCCCAAGCCCGTGAAGCGGTGACTGATGCTGTGGCTAGCGCCCTTGTTGCCGGCGGCAGCAACGGCGTCGTACTTCCCGCCGCAGACGCCGCTGTGCCTGCTACCGCTGTGCCGGCCCATGGCACGGCACCGGCATTTGCCGGCCGCGACAGCGAGGCGAGCTACAAGCGCAAGATCGCCGAAGCGCAGCACCAGATCGCCGAGGGCAACTCCTACGAGGTCTGCCTCACCACCACCCTCGCCGCGGAGGTGCCGGCGCTCGACCCCTGGGCGGCGTACCTTGCCCTGCGCCGGCGGAACCCGGCACCGTTCGCCAGCTACCTGCGGTTCGGCGGGCTCACGGTGGCCAGCACCTCGCCCGAGCGCTTCCTGCGGATAGCGTCCGACGGCGGCATGCGCGCCGAGCCGATCAAGGGCACCCGCCGCCGGGCTGCTGACCCGGGCACCGACGCTGCCCTCCGCCGCGATCTGGCCACGTCCCTCAAGGACCGGGCGGAGAACATCATGATCGTGGATCTGCTCCGGAACGACCTCAGCCACTTCGCCGAGCCGGGGTCAGTCACCGTCAGCCGGCTGTGCGAGATCGAAAGCTACGCCACGGTCCACCAGCTGGTAAGCACCATCGACGCCGTTCTCCTGCCGGGGTCGCCGCGGGCGGAGGCGGTGGCCGCCTGCTTCCCGGCCGGCTCCATGACGGGGGCGCCGAAGATCAGCACCATGGCCATCCTGGACCGGCTGGAGGAAGGTCCGCGCGGGGTCTATTCGGGTGCGATCGGATACTTCTCGCTGAACGGGGCCACGGATCTGGCAGTGGCCATCCGTACCCTGGTGGTGCAGGACGGCGGCGAAGGCGGAAAGGTCCGGCTCAGTCTCGGCGTCGGCGGCGCCATCACGGCAGATTCTGTGGCGCAGGACGAGTACGAGGAAATCCGCACCAAGGCCTTCGGCGTACTCTCCACCTTGGGTTCCACCTTCCCGGATTGAGTTTTGTCCAGCTCTATCGAGAAGTTATTGGACCGTGGCCGTGAGGCGGGCGACGTTGTCCACGTACCTTGCTGCGAGAGGCCGGCGCATCCAGTCCTCGAGCCGGAGCTCGTGTGAGATGTCGCGGTAGGTGTCCTCCACGGCGCGCATGCTGTTGACGGCGTCTGCCCCCAGCAGCATCACCGAGACCTCCAGGTTCAGCGAGAAGGACCGCATGTCCATGTTGCTGGAACCCAGGACCGCCACCTCGTCGTCGATGGTGAAGTGCTTGGCGTGGAGCACGAACGGCGCCTTGTAGAGGTAGATCCGGACGCCGGCCCGCAGCAGGGCCTCGTAGTAGGACTGCTGGGCGTGGTGGACCAGGAACTGGTCGCCCTTCTCGGAGACGAACAGTTCCACGTCCACCCCGCGCTGGGCCGCGGTGGTGATGGCGTAGAGCAGGGAATCGTCCGGCACGAAGTAGGGGCTGCACACGGAAATCCGGTGCTGCGCCGAGTAGATCAGCGTGTTGAAAAGCCGGAGGTTGTTCTCGGTGGTGAAGCCGGGGCCGCTGGGCACCACCTGGGCAGTGACGCCGCCCGGCGACGGCTCGGCAGTCACCTGCAGCTGGTCCTCAAGGGACTCGTCGGTCTCGCTGAGCCAGTCGGTGGCAAAGACAACATTGAGCGTAGGAACGATCGGGCCCCGCAGGCAGGCCATCAGCTCGATCCATTCCCGGCCGGCCTTCCGGTGCTTGGGGTTGTTGTAGGAGGGCTCGATCAGGTTCTGCGACCCCGTGAACGCGACCTCGCCGTCGATCACCATGATCTTGCGGTGGTTGCGCAGGTCCGGCCGGCGCCACTGGCCGTGGATGGGCAGCAGCGGAAGCATCCGCCGCCACTGGATGCGGCTCGCCTTGAGGCGTTTCAGCAGCTTGTTGTACCCCTTCACGCGCAGGGTTCCGATGTGGTCGAACAACACGCGGACCTGGACGCCGCGGTCCGCTGCTTCCTCAAGGGCCGTGAGGAGGTCGTCTGTAACGTGGTCCGTGCTCATGATGTAGAACTCGGCGTTGACGAAACGCTTGGCTTTCCGCACGGCCTCGGTCATGGCGCGGATGGAGTCCGGGTAGCCGGGTATCAGCTCCACCTGGTTGCCGTCCACCAGCGGGATTGACCCGAGCCGGCGGTTGAGTTCGGCCGCGGACTGGACCCATTCGGGGCCGGAATACTCACTGGTGACGTCGGAAAGGGCCGCGGTGCCGGCACGGACCCGCTCGTTAACCAGCTGCTGCTGCTCGGTGCGGCGGCGCGACAGCTTGAAGTTGCCGAAGAGCAGGAAGAGGATCAGTCCCAGGGCAGGCACGAAGAAGATGCCCAGCAGCCAGGCCATGGCTGTGGTGGGCCGCCGGTTGCCCGGGATAATGCCCACGGCCAGGACCCTGATGACCAGATCCACGCCGCTGAGCAGCAGGATGAGCCAGGCCGGCAGTGTTTCCGCCAGCGGAAATGGCCACAACACAGTTGAACCCCCGTTATTTCTTACCCTCACAGCCAATCCGTATGGAGCGGTGATGCCAGCCTATCGGGCACCGGCCGCACTAAGCTTGAGGCATGACGTCTCGTACCTCCCACACTGTGCTGGTGTTCCTGGATCCGGACTATGAGAACGGGCGGATTGCCGACCCCGAAAAGCCGCAGCTGATGGCCACTGATTTGGGTGCCACGCGCGGTGATGGCGTGTTCGAGTCCATGCTTGCCGTCGCCGGCCACACCCGGAAGATCCAGGCCCACCTGGACCGGCTGGCCCGCTCGGCGCAGGCATTGGACCTTGAGATTCCAGGGCCGGACGCATGGCGCCGTGCAGTCGAGACGGGCGTCGCGGCGTTCCGCTCCGACAACCCGGCACCTTCCCCGGAGTTGGACGAGGCCGTGGTCAAGCTCATTGTCACCCGCGGCGTCGAGGGCGCCTCCGCACCCACCTGCTGGGTCCAGGTCTCCCCGGTGGCCGTGGCCGGACGGCGCCAGCGCGAGACGGGAATCGACGTGATCCTCCTTGACCGCGGCTATGACAGTGATGCGGCTGAGCGCGCCCCGTGGCTGCTGCTCGGCGCCAAGACCCTCTCATACGCGGTGAACATGGCCGCGCTGCGCCATGCCCACAAGCAAGGTGCGGATGATGTCATCTTCACGTCCTCGGACGGCCGCGTGCTGGAGGGCCCCACTTCCACCGTGCTGCTGGCGAACGTGGAGAAGAACGACGCCGGAACAACAGTCAAGCGCCTCGTCACACCGCAGCTGGACAGCGGCATTCTTCCCGGGACGTCGCAGGGTGCACTCTTCGCCGCCGCCAAGGCCGCCGGCTGGGAACTGGGCTACGGCCCGCTGAAGCCCCAGGACCTGGCCGACGCCGACGCCGTCTGGCTGATTTCCAGCATCCGCCTTCTGGCGCCGGTCAACCACATCGACGGCCGCGAAATCGGCACTCCGGCACTCCGCAAGCAGCTGACCGCCGAGCTGAACGAACTGTTCGCCGGAATCGAGTAGCCGGACGTCCCGCATAACGAAAAGGCACCGTTCGAAAAAAGGCGGGACAAGCCGGTGCCCCGCGTTGTAGTCTTCTTCCACGGCCACTGCCCGCGTCTCGCGGCGGTGATGGCATGTGGCTTGGTTCCGGGCTCAGCCGGAATGAGTACGTATAAAGGAATAGCCGATGTCTTGGGATGACAACTCCCTGCACGCATTGACAAACTCACTACCCACGGGCTGGGGGGCCCAGGCAGCGCTGCCGGGGGACATGGGGGAAATTACTGTGCGCTGGCAAGCCGAGCAGATCATTCTAGAGCTGCTCGCCGAAACGGATCCGGCCAGCGCCTGGCCCCGAGCCCAGTTGCGCGCCCTTTTCGAAGCACATCCGGAAAATCCCGAACACGTGCTGCTCGAGCACCTCACCGCTACCACAGAGCTGGCCAACGCCGAAAACGGCGCCATCCCGGTGAACGCCTCCTCGCAGAACCTGGCCGCGCCCGAGCCGGTGCCCTTCACCCGGCGCAGCAGGAACCGGATTGAAGCCATCCTCGCCGACAAGATGCTGATGACGGCGTTCCAGCCGATCCGCCGGCTTCCGGAGGGGCACGTGATCGGTGTCGAGGCCCTGACCCGGTTCGTCAGCGACGACGGTGCCAGCGCGGACCACTGGTTCAACGAGGCCGAATCCGTTGGGCTGGGTACCGACCTTGAACTCGCGGCACTGCACCGCGCCCTGGCTGCGGCGCAGGCCGTGCCCGATCACATGTTCATCGCCCTGAACCTGACACCGGCAACGTGCGCGGACCCAAGGATCCCGGGGCTGCTGGTACATTCCCAGCTGGCCATGGACCGGATCATCATTGACCTGAATGGCCCGGTCCCCCTTGAGCAGTACGCGTCGTTGACGTCCGCCATCACTCCGCTGCGGCGCCGTGGGCTGCGGATCGCCGTCAACGGTGCGGAGGCCGGCTTCACGTCCATGGACCAGGTCCTTGAGCTGCACCCGGACATCATCAAGCTGGACCGGAGCTTCATCGCCGGCATCGAGGACTCCCCGGGCCAGCGCCTGAGGGCCGCCGCCATGGGCGAACTCGCCCGCCACGTTGACGCCGTCCTCGGCGCCCAGGGCGTCGAGACTCCCGAGGAACTCGAGGCCGTGACCGAACTTGGCATGACGGCCGCGCAGGGCTACCTGCTGGGCCGGCCCTCCGTCCACCCGCTGGACTGGAATGCCTGGATCCGTTCGGAGAGCGAGACGGCCGCCAGCGGCCCTGCCTCCTGAGCTAGTCCTCCGCCAGGTCGGCGGCCAGGCGGATGTGGTTGTCGGCCAGCCACGCAGGGTTGAAGGCCTTGCTCTGGTAGTTGCTGCCGGTGTCCGGGGCGATCGCCACCACCACTGACCCGTGCGGTGCCGCCCTGGCCACCCGGACTGCTGCCGCCACCGTCAGTCCCGACGACGGCCCGAGGGACAGGCCCTCGTCGTTGAGCAGCCGGTGCAGCGTTGTGTAGACCTCGTCATTTGGAATCCGCAGGAACCGGTCCAGCAAGCCGCGGTCGAAGACCTTCGGCCAGTCTGGCTTGGGCCAGGAGTTGCCCACACCGTCCACCAGGATCGGGCCCGGGTGCCCGCCGCTGTAGACCGAACCGTAGGGGTCCGCACCGATCACCTCCACGTGCCCGCCGGACTTCTCCTTGAGGTAGCGTCCGTTCCCGGTGATGGTGCCGCCGGTGCCCACGCCTGCGACGAAGTGCGTCACCCGGCCGGCGGTCTGCTCCCAGATTTCCGGCGCCGTCCCCTCGTAGTGCGCCCGCGGGTTGGCCGGGTTGTCGAACTGCAGCGGACGCCACGCGCCGGGAATTTCGGCCGTAATCCGGGCCGCGACCGCCCGCGCATTTTCCGGCGAGTCCGAGGGAGCACTCCAGTCCGTAAACACCACCCGCGCCCCGTACCTGTTGAGTGCCTCCAGCTTTTCGGAGGAGATGGAATCACCGGTGACCACCACCACCGGATGGCCGGTCAGTGCCCCGATCAGGGCGAGCCCGATTCCCGTGTTTCCGGAGGTGCTCTCCACGATGGTCCCGCCGGGCTGCAGCTCGCCGCTCCGCTCGGCCGCCCGGACCATGCTCAGCGCTGTCCGGTCTTTGATGGAACCGCCGGGGTTCTCCGATTCAAGCTTGACGAACACGGTGCTCCCCAGCCCGCGGCTCAGCACGTTCAGCGGCACCAGCGGAGTGTTCCCCACCCGTGCCAGCACGGCGCCCGCGTCCACACCCGAATCCATCATCGGTGCCACATGCCTTGGGTGGCGGCCGCTTCCCGTCACGGTGGTCATGATTCCCCTTCCCCATCATCCGGGCCGCCGGCATTCGGAGCAGCGTCATCCGGAGCACCGTCATCCGCAGCACCGGCATTCGGAGCACCGTCATGGGGGCCGCCCGGATCCGTTGTCCTGAGTTGCGGCAGTCCTGCCAGCAAATCCCCCAGCGCAGTACGCGCACTGTCAACCAGTACCGGCGCCGGCAACTGCCCGGCCAAAAGCTCCGACAGCCGTGCCACGACGGCGGCGGTGCCTGCTCCAAGCTCCCGGATTTCGGCCTCCCGCAGATCGGTGTCCTGCGCCTCCGCCAGAAGGTAGGAGGCCGTCAATGCCTCGATGGTGAGGAGTTTGGCGGCAGCCTCCACCGAGCGCTGCAGCTGCTGGAGGGCAAGCGGGGCCAGCGTGGAGTGGTCCTCCACGTCCGCGGACAGGGTGGGTGCGCCCAGCGTGGCAGGTGCCGCCAGGAACTTCAGCTCCGCCAGCAGGCCTGCGGCCGAGTACCAAAGCAGTCCCGGCAGGTCCTCGGACGCGAGCGGCGTGCCGGCCCGGGCTGCCTCCAGGTTGAGCTGCCGGATGAGGCGCTGCGGCGGATAGAGCTTGGCGATCCGCCGCTCGCTGCTGATGCCGACATGCGCCAGTCCCAGCCGCAGCGCCTCGAACGCCAGGGCCAGCTGCATGGGCTGGAAGTTCCCGCCGGACACCATCCGGCCCGAGGCCACGTCCGTCAGCGGGTTATCGCCCCGGCCGTTGAGTTCCACCTCGAGCGCCTCGGCCAGGGCAGTCACCTGAGCCCGGAACGCACCGTGCGTCTGCGGCGCGGCCCGGAAGGACAGGGCGTCCTGGACGGACACCTGCCGCCGCGGGTCCTCCAGCCAGCCGCCGCCCACCAGGTGCCGGACCTTGGCCGCCGAGACGCGCTGGCCGTCCACCGCCTTGGCCAACTGCACGGCCGGCGAAAACGGGCTGAGGTTCCCGCCGCCGTCGTACCTTGCGGTGGCCTCAAGCGAGAGCGCCAGGGCAGTGTCCGCCAAATCTGCGAGCCACCGGATACGGCGGAGTTCCAGCGCGCCCGCACCGATCGAATACGAGTTGGCGCTGACCAGGGCCAGGGCCTCGCCCGGTGCCAGGATCAGCGGTTCCAGCCCGGCAGCGGCGAGCGCCGCCGCGCCATCCTGCAGGCCGCCGTCCGGAGCAAGCGCCTGCCCCTCGCCGATGGCGACGGCGGCAACCGCAGCCAACTGGGTGAGGTCCGACGAGCCGACGGACCCGTCGCGCGGCACGGCCGGCACCACACCCCTATTGAGCAGTTCTGCATAGAACCGGGCGGTTTCCGGGCGCACCCCCGAGCCTCCCCGGGTGAACCCGATAAGCCTGGCCAGGATGAGGGCGCGGACTTCATCCGGCTCAAGCAGCGCGCCGACGCCGCTGTGGTGGTAGCGGACCACCTGCAGCTGGAAGTCGAGGATGGATTCCAGCTCCACCGCGGTGTCCCGGCCGGAGCCGAGCAGGGTGTTCAGGCCGTAGACCCGGTGGCCGGAATCGATGGCCGCCTGCACCACCTCGCGGGACAGGCCCACGAGCTCGAGGACGTCGGCGCTGAGGACCACCTCCACTGCGGGATCGGCCGCGGCGGCAGCCGCGTCGTCGGCGCGGATGTGGGCCGTCCCGATCAGGAACGTGCCGCGCCGGACGCCGGGCATCAGCCCGTCGTGTCCCCCTGGCCCATCCATGAAACCAGGCCCCGCCGTTGCGCCAGCCCCGGCCATGGCGTCAGAAGTCCAGCAGGTTCCGGCGGAAGCCGCCGTCGCCGTAGCTCGTCCGCAGCAGACCCCGACGGCGGAGTACCGGCGCCAGCCTGTCCAGCACGCCGTGAATGGTGGCCGGGTCCACGAAGCCGGAGAAGAGGAACCCGTCGCCGCCCACCGCAGCCCCGGTTTCCTCGAGGTGGTCGGCAATTTCCTCGGCCGTGCCGATGATGCTGTCGCCCGCGCCGCCGCTTCTGGCCTGCAGGATCTGCCGCAGCGTGGAACCCGGGGGCGCAGCCTTGGAGAAGTGCTCCAGGGTGCCCTGGTTGCTGTTGGTGCTGAGCTCGGGGAGGGGCGCGTCGAGGTCGAACTGCTTGAAGTCGATGACGGACAGGTAGGAGATCGAGTTGAGCTGGCTGTCGATGTCCCGTTGAGTGAGCTCCTGGCGCGCGGCCCGCAGCTCCTCCGCCTCGGCCCTGGAGCCGGTCACGGTGGGTTTGAGGACGAACAGCACCTTGACGTCGTCGGGGTTCCGGCCGGCCGCGGCTGCCTCGGCGCGGATGGAGTCCCGGTACGCCTTCATGCCGTCGGCGCCGCGGGCCAGGGCGATCGCAACATCAGCGTTCGCCCCGGCGAAAGCCTTGCCCCGCGGGGATGCCCCGGCCTGCACCAGCACCGGTTCCTCCGGCAGCGGGGCCGTGTTCAGCGGTCCCCGGACCTTGAAGAACTCCCCTTCGTGGTGGATCGGCCGAACTTTGGTGTGGTCCGCGAAGACCCCTGCCCGGGTGTCCTCCCGGATGGCGTCCGGTTCCCAGCTGCGCCAGAGCTTCCGAACCACGTCCACGAACTCCTCGGCCTTCTCGTAGCGGAGGTCGTGCTCGATCTGCTGGTCCAGTCCATAGTTCTGCGCGGCAAGGTCGCTGCCGGAGGTCACCACATTCCAGCCCAGCTGCCCGTTGGAGAAGTGCTGCAGCGTGGCCAGCAGCCGGGCGGCGGTGAACGGCGGGTAGAAGGAGGCGCTTATGGTGGGCACGATGCCCAGGTGCTCCGTGGCGGAGAGCAGATACGGCACCAGGGCCAGCGGATCGTGCTTCGGCGCAAAGGACGCCTGCGCCAGGGAGACCTCCGCGCTGCCGCCGTAGGTGTCGGGGACGGTGAGGGAGTCCTCGATGATGAACAGGTCCAGCCCAGCCCGCTCGAATTCGCGGACCGCATGCTGGTAGGGAGCGGGCTTCCTCCAGTCGTAACCGATACCGTAGCCGGGCGTCCCCCATCCCTGGACCCCGAAGCCATGGCCCACAAACCATCCAAAGTGCAGCATGGGAGTCACTTTATTCGGGGGCGAATCATTCACTGCGGCCTGGTTTCATCCGGCGTTACGGCGGTTCATCTCCCGTAATTATCCTCCCGGCCACCGGCTTTGTAACCGCAACCCTGAACTGCCGTGACCGGCCCTGACCGAGTGCGTTACGGAAGATGACGACGGCGGCGGTGCGCCCCGCCGTCGTCGGTGTTACGTTTTTGGGGAGTAATGAGTACCGGCATTAAGCCCTGACTGGCCGGTCGGCAACCCTCCTTCCACGGCGGGGTGCCTCAGGTGAATACTCGGCATATCGACCACTTCGAGCTGCAAGCGTGAGAAAAGGAGATCCGTCGTGTCAGACGCCCCCGCCGTTGCAACGCTGCCGTCCCAGCAGGATAAACCCGAGGAAAAGCTGTCCTACCGCCTGATCACGGGGCCGGACGACCGTGCGTTCTGTGAGCGCATCTCGGCGGCCCTGGCCGAGGGGTACGTGCTGCACGGCAGCCCTGCCGCCACCTTCAACGGCACCGGCGTCATCGTGGCCCAGGCTCTTATCCTGCCCGCCGCCATCGCCACCGCAGATGCCGCAGTCGCTACCGCCGTTGACCGGTTGGACTCTGATGAGGACCTCGCCGAAGAAGCTTACGAGGGCCACGCATGAGCTACGCCGGAGACCTCACACCGCAGGACGCCTGGGCAAAGCTCGAACAGGGCGCCGTCCTGGTGGATGTCCGCACCGAGGGCGAATGGGCGCACATCGGTGTCCCGGACACTAACGCTACGGACAACGATCCCCTGTTTATCCAGTGGACCTTCCCCGGCGGCATTCCCAACCCGAACTTCGTCGAGCAGCTGAAGCAGCAGGCGCCGGAGGACACGGGCGTGGAGCTTGTTTTCCTGTGCCGCTCCGGCCAGCGCTCCATCGCGGCGGCAATCGCCGCCACCCAGGCGGGCTTCACCGCCTACAACGTCCTCGAAGGCTTCGAGGGCGAACCCGACCGCTACGGTGAGCGCACCGTGAACGGCTGGAAGAACCGCGGCCTGCCGACGAACCTGGGAAAGAACTAAGTTGACCTTTAATCACGACGCCGCCGGCTGGAGCCCCGATACCCAGGCCGTCCGCGGCGGGCTTGACCGCACCAATTTCCAAGAGACCACCGAGCCCGTTTTCCTGAACTCCGGGTTCGTCTACGAGTCCGCCGCCGCCGCGGAGCGGGCCTTCACCGGCGAGGACGAACGCTTCGTCTACTCGCGCTACGGCAACCCGTCCGTGGCCACCTTCCAGGAACGGCTCCGCCTGCTCGAAGGCACCGAGGCGTGCTTTGCGACGGCGTCCGGAATGTCCGCGGTGTTCACCGCCCTGGGCGCCCTGCTCGGGGCCGGGGACCGCGTGGTCGCCAGCCGTTCGCTGTTCGGCTCCTGCTTCGTGATCCTCAACGAAATCCTGCCGCGCTGGGGCGTGGAGACGGTGTTCGTGGACGGTCCGGACCTCGAGCAGTGGCGTGCGGCCCTCTCGGTGCCCACAACGGCCGTCTTCTTCGAGTCCCCGTCCAATCCCATGCAGGAAATCGTGGACATCGCGGCGGTCAGCAAACTCGCCCACGCCGCCGGCGCCAAGGTGGTGGCGGACAACGTCTTCGCCACCCCGCTCCTCCAGCGCTGCGGAGACCTCGGCGCGGACGTGGTGGTCTACTCCGGCACCAAGCACATCGACGGCCAGGGCCGGGTGATGGGCGGCGCCATCCTGGGCACCAAGGAATTCATCGACGGCCCGGTCAAGCAGCTTATGCGCCACACCGGCCCGGCACTCTCCTCATTCAATGCCTGGGTCCTCACCAAGGGCCTGGAGACCATGGCGCTGCGCGTGAACCACTCGTCCGCCACGGCGCTGCGCCTGGCCGAATGGCTGGAGGCGCAGCCCGCCGTCAACTGGGTGAAGTACCCGCTGCTCAAGTCGCACCCGCAGTACGAACTGGCGGCCAAGCAGATGAAGGCCGGCGGCACCGTCCTCACGCTGGAGCTTGCGACGACGGCCGGCCAGTCGGGCAAGGAGGCCGCCTTCGCGCTGCTGGACGCCCTGAAGATCATCGACATCTCCAACAACCTGGGCGACGCCAAGTCGCTGATCACGCACCCCGCCACCACGACGCACCGGGCCATGGGACCGGAAGGACGCGCCGCGATCGGGCTCAGCGATGGAGTGGTGCGGCTGTCCGTCGGACTGGAAGACGCGGATGACCTCGTCGCGGACCTGGAGCAGGCGCTCAAGCAGATCTGACCTCTTTAGATCCGGCCCTTCGGGGCCGGATCTTTTTTGCTTCCGGTGGCGCGCTGTGAACCTGGGTTGCGCTGCACGTCCCTTCATTTCCGGCGTCCTTGAGAACGCGGGTGCGGCACGGTTTAGTGGGTGGACCAGCAGGGTTTACCCAGGGTTTACACGGCCGGTCCTTCGGCTTCACAAACGCTGGGCAGACTCTAATGACACCGATGAACCGACCAAACCCTGTCGGTTCAGCACCCCACCCAAGGACAGACGCAGCGATGCGTTCGGGGCCGCGGCCGCGAAGACGCTGCGTGCAGCCTCCCTGACCGGAAGGACCGCCATGGCCGGAGTATTCGAAGTTTTTGTTGACGCAGAGTCCCAGTTCCGGTTTCGGCTGAAGGCCCCCGATGGATCCGTTCTGGCGGTCTCCGCACCCTTCGCGGACAAGCGCTCGGCTGCTGCCGGCATCGCCGACGTCCGCGAATGCGCCGGGACGGGCCTCATCACGGACCTCTCCCCGGCGGCAGCTCCGGTGAGAGAGTCCGCTCAGGCGACAGAGTCCGCTCAGGTTCAGCCGGCCGTTCCGGCCGTCTCCGCCCCCGCGCCTGCGCCTGCCAAGGTTCTCCCGGCACGGCCCGACCACCGCAGGCAGGGATTCCGTAAGAAGCGTACGCCGTCGGAGGCTCCGGGTTCGCCGCTGTGCAGGCCGGCGCCATCGGCAGAGCCGGCCCGGTGGACCGGGGCGGCTCAGCCGCCGTCGCAAGCTGGTCCTCAGCAACTGACGGACGTAATGAAGAGCCAGCGGGACTCCTCCAGATAGAGCCACAAGGCCCCCCTGAACTCGTACGACGCCGTCACAGCTTGAGCATCGCACGGCGTAACAGGCACCCGAACGGTTTTACTTAGGTAAGGCTTAACTAATATCCTCTTCCGGTGACCACTCAGCTTGATTTCGCGCGGGTGCCCTTCGCCGCCGATCTGGCCGGCCACGGGGACAGGCCCGCCATTATTTCCAACAATTCCACTCTCACCTACGGGGACCTGGCACGCAGGGTTGATGCGCTCGCCCTCCGGCTGGGCACGCAACGGCGCCTCGTGGCACTGGCTGCAGCGAACGACGTCGACTCGCTGGTGGCGTATCTCGCTGCCCTGGTTGGCGGCCACCCGCTGATCCTGCTGCCGGAGGACAAGCCGGCGGCACTCGAGTCCCTGGTGGCCGCGTACGACCCCGACGTCGTGCTGCGCTCCGCCAGCGGAGAGACGGTGTTCGAGGAGCGCAGGCCCGGAACCAGGCACGAACTCCATCCGGACCTCGCGCTGCTGCTCAGCACGTCCGGCTCCACGGGTTCGCCCAAGCTGGTGCGACTGTCCTCCGCCAATCTGCAGGCCAATGCGGAGTCGATTGCCGAGTATCTGGACATCGGCCCGGCAGACCGCGCCGCAACCACCCTGCCGATGTCCTACTGCTACGGGCTGTCCGTGATCAACAGCCACCTGCTGCGCGGTGCGGGTTTGGTGCTCACGGACCTGTCCGTTGTTGACCCGTGCTTCTGGGAGCTTTTCCGTACCGGCGGGGCGACGTCGTTCGCGGCGGTGCCGTACACCTTCGAGCTGCTGGAGCGGGTGGGCTTTGCCGAAATGGACCTGCCCGGCCTGCGCTATGTCACGCAGGCAGGGGGCCGGCTCGCCCCTGAACGGGTGCAGAGCTACGCCGGACTCGGCCGCCGGAAGGGCTGGGAACTGTTCGTGATGTACGGCCAGACAGAGGCCACCGCCCGGATGGCCTATCTTCCGCCCGCGCTGGCCGCCGAACACCCCGGTGCCGTCGGCATCCCGGTGCCGGGCGGCGCCTTCCGCATCGAGCCGGTTGACGGCCTCGAGCACGGCGAACTCGTCTACACCGGGCCCAATGTCATGCTCGGCTACGCGGAGACACCTGAAGATCTCGGCGCAGGCCGCACGGTCCACGAACTCCGCACCGGCGATCTGGCCCGGAAACACCCCGCCGGCGTCTACGAAGTGGTGGGGCGGCGCAGCCGGTTCGTCAAGATCGTTGGCCTCCGGGTCGACCTCGGCCAGGTGGAGCGCATCCTGGGCGATCTCGGCGTCGAAGCGGCGAGCGCCGGCACCGACCAGGGACTCGTAGTCGCCGTCGAGGGCAGCCACGACACCCAACTGCTGGCCAAGGTCCTCGCCCAGGGCATCGGGCTGCCCCGTGCGGCCCTGGAGCTGCACGCCGTCGAACATCTCCCCCGCCTGGCCACCGGAAAGGTGGACTACCCGGCGGTCCTGGCGCTTTCAACACCAGCGCTCTCAACACCAGAGCTCTCTGTTCCGGCGCCGGCCGGTGCCGGGCCGGACGGCTCCGGAACGGACCGCTCGGGACCGGATACAGTGCAGCGGATCTTCCGGGACACCCTGGAGCGCACGGACATCGGCGA
Source organism: Arthrobacter sp. UC242_113 (assembly GCF_044054585.1). Lineage (NCBI taxonomy): Bacteria > Bacillati > Actinomycetota > Actinomycetes > Micrococcales > Micrococcaceae > Arthrobacter > Arthrobacter sp. UC242_113. The sequence continues at coordinate 3,468,984 of NZ_CP171968.1, forward strand.
CGGCGACACCTTCGTCTCGCTCGGCGGCGACTCGCTGTCCTATGTGGCCACCTCCGTCCGCCTGGAGCAGCTGCTGGGCCACCTCCCGCCCGACTGGCACGTGCGGCCGGTCCGCGACCTGGAGCAGCAGCCAGGGGCAAAGCCTACCGGAAGGATGCGGCGGTTCTTTGCCCCGATCGAGACCAGCATCGTGCTGCGGGCCGTGGCCATCGTCCTCATCGTCGGCACCCACGTGGGGCTGATGAAGTGGCCAGGAATGGCGCACGTGCTGATGGCGGTGGCCGGCTACAACTTCGCCCGGTTCCAGCTCAGCGGGGAACGGCGGCCCCGGTTCAGGCGCCAGCTCACCAGCGTCGCCAGGGTGGCGCTGCCCAGCATGGCGTTCATCGGCGTGGCCTACCTGGTCACCGACCGGTATACGCTGGCCAACGTCCTGCTCCTGAACTCCGTGGTGGGCCCCGAAGCTGTGACCACGCAGTGGCATTTCTGGTTCATCGAGGTGCTGGTCTACATCCTCCTGGGCATGACGGCCCTGTTGGCCATACCTTGGGCCGACCGGGCAGAGCGGCGCTTCCCGCTGCTCTTTCCGCTTGCCCTTACGGGCCTCGCGCTGCTCTCGCGCTACGACATCGTGGATCCGGGTATTCCCCACCCGTCGCCGACCCTGTGGCTGTTTGTCCTGGGCTGGGCCATTGCCCGGACCCGGACGGTGGTGCAGCGGTGTGCGGTGTCAGTCCTGGCGATCCTCACGGTTCCCGGGTGCTTCTTCGGGGATGCGAACCGTGAGCTGACGCTTGTTGCCGGAATCCTGCTACTCACCTGGCTGCCCACCCTTCCCGTCCCCAGGGGGCTCCAGCGACTGACGGTCCTTCTGGCCAGCGCCTCCCTCTACGCATACCTCGTGCACTGGCTGGTCTACCCGCTGCTGGCCGAAACCAGCCCGCTCCTTGCCGTGGCGGCGTCCCTGGCGGCCGGGATTGCATACTGGGCGCTGTGCACGCGCGTTATAGGTCTGATGGGCCGGAGTGGCTGGCGGCGGCTCCGGGGAAGGCTGAAGCAGCCGTAAGCTCAAACGGCCTGAAGCTCGCGGGCCGCCACGGCGGAGATAAGCACGGAGCCGGCGGCCGTGACGGGGTCGATCACGGGAATCCCCAGCCTCCGCCGCAGGACGTCTGTCATGCCGATGCTCGTCAGCCCGGCACTCGCCTCGAGAATGACATCCGCGCCGGCGTCCGCCAGCATGTGTGCGCCGGCGAGCGCATCGAAGATGCCTGTTGGCAGGAGGAAGCCGTCCGGCGTCTCCACACTGTCGGGGCCATCGATCAGGAGCATGCGGTCGCCCAGTGCGTCGGAAATGGGACCCGGCACGGAGTGCTTGAGGCCAAGCACTCCCACCCGGCCGCCGAAGGCGAGTGCAGCCGCGGCCGCCGCGGAGCCGGCACCGATCACGGGAATGTCCAGCAGGGTGCGCACCTCCGGCAAACCCGGATCCGCGGTGCAGCTGATGACCAGCGCGTCGACGTCCGGAGCCATGTCCAGTGCAAGCTCCACTACTTTGGGCACCGCGCGCTGCAGCGAGTCAGCGTCGTGGACTCCCGAGGGCTGGTCCGGGATGCACCGGGTAGTGACATCGAAGCCGAAGGTGTCGCGGAGCAGCTTTCCGTGTGAGTTGAGCAGTCGCCGGTCGGTGGTGGTTAAGGCCCTGATGATTCCTACGCGCATGGTCTGTTCCTTCCGCCGCGCGGTGCTTGTCATGCCACACTAGCCAGCCGACGTTTCACGCGGTTTACCGGAAAATGACCACCGGAAACATCCCTGCCCATGAGCGCGGACTGTGCGGACTCAGTGCGCGGAGTTAGAGCTGCCGGACGCGCAGGAGTTCCGGGGCGTCCGCGGCATCCGGGCCGACGTACTCCTCGGCTCCCTTGTGCGTGGCGCGCACGGCGTGCGCGACGACGGCGCCCAGCCCGCCGTCGTCGGGCTCTGCCTTGTCCAGCACCAGCTGGCGGATGCCGCGCTGTTCAGCAGCGCCGGTGCCCCGTGCAAAGATCGCCTCGACGCCCTGCCGGGCCAGTTCAATTTCGCCGTTCTCGGCCAGCACCGGCTCCAGGAAGTCGACCAGGGAGTTCACCACGTCTTCGGCAGGCGCGGGCCGGAAGCTGCCGAAATCCAGCAGTTCACCGCGCAGGCCGAAGTTGCTGGCCTGCCAGGCGGCCATCCGCAGTAGCACCGTCGGCACGGGTGCCGGCTCCACACCCTCACGCCATTCCCGGCACGCCGATTCCACCAGCGCACGGACCAGGACAGCGATCAGTGCGGCATCCTCGGCGCGGAGGCAGACGTCCGCCACCCGCACCTCCACTGTGGGATGGTTACGGGAGAGGCGCGCGTCGAAATAGATCATCCCCTCGTCCAGGACCACTCCGCTATCCAGCAGCCGGCTCACTACGCGGCGGTAGGTTGACAGGTTGCCGTAGATGGCAGACGGGCCCGACGACGGCCAGCGGTTCCACGCCTGCGTCCGGTAGCTCTCGAACCCGGTTTCCACGCCGTTCCAGAACGGCGAGTTGGCACTGAGCGCAATCAGGACGGCCAGCTTGTCCCGGATCCTGTCCAGCACTGCCACGCCTTCGTCGGGGGATTCGATGTAGGTGTGCACATGGAAACCGCAGGTGAGCTGCTCCTGGGCGGTCAGGCCGAACCGTTCGAGCATCCTGGCGTAGCGCGGATCCGGCGTGGTGTGGCTGGAGAGGGCCAGCGGCGAGGTGGCCAGGGCGGCAATCCGCGCACTGTGTCCCTGGGCGGCTTCGTCAGCCAGTGCCCTGCCGGCGCGGATCTGGCGCAGCAGTTCCGCATGGTCCAGGCACGGGCGTGTCTGCGTCTCGATCTGCTCGAGCTTGAGTTCTGCGCTCAGGCCCATCTCGTCGTCGCACTTGGTTTCGGCCTTTTTCTTCAGCAGCCGGGGCTTGCCCGGGGCGTCGTCGGCGGCGAGTTTGCGGCGCGCCAGCAGGGCATCGGCGAGCGCCAGCGGTTCCCCGCTGTCCGGATCAACGATCAGGAGCTCTTCCTCCACGCCAAAAGTCCGCATGCCTTCATTGTGCGCCAGACCAGCGGAAACGTCCCCGACATGACGAAGCGCGAACGGGCAGATAACACCCTCAAAATCGCTCGGAGGGGTCGTTATCTGCAGGTTCGCGCTTGGTTTACGTCAGTCCTGGAAGTACTCGATCTTGGCGCCGATGGTGTTGAGCCGCTCCGCGAGGTCCTCGTAGCCGCGCTCGATGACGTAGATGTTGCGCAGCTCGGAAACTCCGCGGGCCGCCAGCATCGCCAGGAGGAGGCAGGCAGCGGGGCGCAGCGCGGGCGGGCAGCCAACCTCCGCGGCACGCCAGCGTGTGGGGCCGTTGACGTAGATGCGGTGCGGGTCCAGGAGCTGGACCCGGGCACCCAGCTTGTTCAGCTCCGTCAGGTAGATCGCACGGTTCTCGTAGACCCAGTCGTGGATCATGGTCTGGCCCTCGGCGTTGCCCGCGATCACCGCGAAGAACGGGAGGTTGTCGATGTTCAGCCCGGGGAACGGCATCGGGTGGATCTTGTCCTCCGGCGCGCGCAGCTCCGAGGGCTTCGTGGTCACGTCCACCAGCCGGGTGCGCCCGTTGCGGGCCATGTACTCGCCGGAGACCTCCAGCTGCTGGCCCATCTGCTCCAGGGTGGCCAGCTCGATCTCCATGAATTCGATGGGCACCCGGCGGATGGTCACCTCTGAGTTGGTGACAATGCCGGCGGTGATGAGGCTCATCGCCTCGATGGGATCTTCCGAGGGGAAGTACTCGATGTCGACGTCGATGGTCGGTTTGCCGGTGATCTTCAGCGTGGTGGTTCCGACGCCCTCGATCTCCACGCCCAGCCGCTGCAGGTAGAAGCAGAGGTCCTGGACCATGTAGTTGGGGCTGGCGTTACGGATGACAGTGGTGCCGCAGCGGTGGGCGGCGGCCATGATGGCGTTCTCCGTAACGGTGTCGCCGCGCTCGGTCAGCACGAAGGACCTGTCCAGTTCGTCGGTGGGAGGTGCCTGCACGCTGTAGAAGCCGGCACTGGCCTCCACGGACAGGCCGAACTGCCGCAGTGCCTGCATGTGCGGCTCCACGGTGCGGATGCCCAGGTCGCAGCCTCCGGCGTAGGGCAGCCGGTACTCATCGGTCACGTCCAGCAGCGGGCCCAGCAGCATGATGACGCTGCGGGTCCGGCGCGCGGCTTCGGCGTCCATGGACGCCAGGTCGAGATCCGCGGGCCGGCGGAGGCGAAGGTCGTTGTCGTTGAGCCAGGTGCATTCGACGCCGATGCTGCTCAGAACCTCGACAATGCGGTTGACTTCCTCGATGCGGGCCAGCCGGCGCAGCGTCGTGGTGCCGCGGTTGATGAGGCTGGCGCAGAGCAGGGCGACCCCGGCGTTCTTGCTGGTGTTGACATCGACGGACCCCGACAGCGTCCTGCCGCCCTCGACGCGGAGGTGGGTCATCTGCGATTTGCCGAGCTGGACAAAGCTGCGGCCCAAGATGGCCTCCAGGCGCTGGATCATTTTCAGGCTCATGTTTTGCTTGCCCTGTTCCATGCGGGCCACGGCACTTTGGCTGGTGCCGAGTTCCGCGGCCAACTGGCCCTGGGTCCACCCCTTCTGGCCGCGGGCGTCGCGGAGCAGAAGACCAACATGTTCAACAGTCTGTTGTGTCATGGGAAAAATATATCAGATATGAGTTATTTCGTCGCCTTGCGGGTCTTCGAGCGGGCAATCAGCCCCGTGATGTACCCGTTACACGCATAAGTATTCAATAACGGGCTTCGGTAGTGTGGCAGTCTCTCTTACGGCCTCCGCAGCCCCGGTCAAGGGCGGGGACCAGCCTTGACCGGGGCCCGCATGCGGGGGGAAGCTAGCGGTACGTGTTGCGGCCATAAGGGGATGGGAGGCCGCCGTGTCCATTTTCAGCTCCGCCGTGCTCGGCAGGTTCCGCCCCGCCGGCCGTCCGGCTTCAGCGCTGCTGTCCTTCGTGGTGGCTACAGCCGTGGGCTTCATCCCGGGACCGAGGCTGGACGACGGCGCACCGCCGGCACCCGAATCAACCGTCACCCAGGATTCGCCGAGGGCTTCCGCCACTCCCAGCGGCGCCGCGCAGGCGCAGCCACCCGCCTCGCCGCAATCCCCGCGGCCGGCGGCCCGTCAGCCGGTAGAGCCGCCAGAATCCGGCAGGGTTGCCTTGGGCAACGATGTCTCCTGGCCGCAGTGCAGCCGCGAGCTGCCCGACGACCCTGCGTTCGCGATTGTCGGAGTCAACAACGGGCGCGCCAACACCACCAACCCCTGCCTCCACCAGCAGCTTGACTGGGGGGAGGACGCCTCCGGAGGGACGGGCCAGCCCCGACTTGCGCTCTATGTGAACACCGCGAATCCCGGGCTGCGCGGCACCTGGTGGCCGGCGAGCAACGAGTACGGCGGCACGGCCGTGGCCAACCCGTACGGCACCTGCCAAGGCAAGGAGGACGCGGCGTGCGCCTACATGTACGGGTACGCGAAAGCCTTCGACGACGCATACCTTCGCACCGTCTCGGACCCTGGGACCTACCTCTGGTGGCTGGATGTCGAGACTGGCAACAGCTGGTCAGGCGACAGGAACGCCAACCGGGCGGATCTGGAGGGCATGACTGACTTTTTCCACAGCATCGGGGCCAGGGTGGGCATCTACTCCTCGGCGCGGCAGTGGGGACAGATCGTGGGCGAGGTCGGCTCGGCCAGCAGCCTCTATTCCCTGCCGAGCTGGTTGGCCGGGGCGCGCACTTCCGCCGACGCCACGAACATGTGTTCCGCGCCGCCTTTAACTGCCGGCGGCAAAGTAGTCCTCACCCAGTTCGTGGCGGACGGCTTCGACTACAACCACTCCTGCATTTGACGCACCCCGCCAACATTTAGACTCGGCCCCATGGATCACACCTGCAGCGTCCGCCAGGCCGCCCCCGAGGAGGCCCAGGCCCTGGCCCGGCTCCACTTGGAATGCTGGCGCGAAACCTACACGCACCTGCTGTCACCCGGCTTTATGGCCAGGCAAGGCGTGGAAGAGCGACTGGCCATGTGGCGGCACCTTCTGGCCGGCCCGCATGCGGGCCGGCAGTTCGTAGCGGACGACGCCGGGAAGCTGGTGGGGTTTGCCGGTTCCCTTCCGCCCGCAGAGGGGCTGAGGGAGCAGACCGAGCTGTGGGGCATCTATCTCCTTGCGTCCCACCACGGCAGGGGGCTCGGTCAGGCCCTGCTCGAGGCTGCGATCGGGCGCGAAGCGGCCGCGCTGTGGGTCGCCGAGGACAACCCGCGCGCCCAGGCCTTCTACCAACGCAACGGCTTCGTCTTCACCGGCGCCAGGGACACGATCGAAGACTGGGAGGGGCTGGCCGAGGTCCGGATGGCCCGGCCTGCAGGTTAGGCGCCAGTCAGGTTAGGAGCCCTCCAGCCACACCATGTTCCAGGTTCCGGCCCACAGCGCACCAGCCACGGCGCCGGCAGCGATCAGCACTCCGCCGAGCACCACCCAGACGTCCAGCACGCTGTAGGTGGACACGCGCGCCCAGGTCCGGCTGGCCCCGCCGAACCCGCGGGCTTCCATGGTCACGGCAAGCCGGGTGGCGCGGCGGATGGCCTGGACCAGGAGGCCGAAGCTCTGCCCCAGGGTGGCCCGCAGCCGTTGCCACGGGTTGCCGCGCGATCCGACGCCCCGGGCGCGCCGGGCCATTCCGATGGTCTGCCATTCCTCGGCCATCAGTCCGACCAGCCGCATGGCAGCCAGGGTACCCAGCACAAAGCGGTGCGGCAGCCGCGCCTTTTGCGCCAGGGCGTCCGCCAAGTCCGTGGGATCGGTGCAGCTCATCAGCAGCACAGCAGGCAGGGCAATGGCCAGGCCCCGGAGCAGAAAACCCAGCCCCAGCTGAAGGGAACCTTCGCTCATGGACCAGAGGCCGACGTCGAGCAGTATCCTCCCGCTGTCCGGCGACAGGATGGAGGTGCTCCAGCCGCCCACGGCGGCCGCAAGGATCAGCGGCCAGCCGCGCTGCCACAGCAGCGAGAACGTCAGCCCTGCCAGCGGGAAGACCAGCAGCTCGCACGCGAGAGCCACCGACGCCGACATCCAGTCGATGGACAGCGCCAGAACCAGGGTGATCAGGAAGACGGCTGCGAATTTGGCCAGCGGATTGGCGCGCGTCAGCACCGCCCGGTTTCCGGCAAGTGTCAGTGCCTCCCTCATGTTGCAGCCTGTTCTGACGTCGGTTCAGCGGGACTTGGCGCGTTGTTGCCCAGCCCGGACCCCAGCCGCAGCTCGGTGCCGCCGAGCACCTGGGTGAACTCCTCGTCGTGGGTCACGGACACCACGGCCGTGCCGGCATCCAGCAGTTCCGAAAGGAATGAGGCAAGCTCCGCCCAGGTGTTGGCGTCCTGTCCGAAGGTGGGCTCGTCCAGCACGAGTACCTGCGGGTGTGCCGCCAGGACGGTGGCCACGGACAGCCTGCGTTTCTCCCCGCCGGAGAGGGTGTACGGGTTGGCGTCCACGAGATGTGTGAGGCGCAGCCGCTCCAGCAGCTCGTCGACGCGCTCCTCGCCGTGGCCCAGATGGCGAGGGCCGAACTGCAGCTCGTCCAGGACACGGCCGGTGACGAACTGGTGTTCGGGTTCCTGGAACACCGTGCCGATCCGGGCGATCAGCTGCTCGGCCCTCCACTCGTACGGGTCAATTCCGGCTCCGCCGCTCAGTTCTACCGTCGCGGAGACCTTGCCGTCCACCGGCGGCAACAGCCCGGCCAGGGTCAGCGCAAAGGTGGACTTGCCGGCGCCGTTGGGACCTGTGACGGTCAGCGCCTCGCCCGCCCGGACCTGCGCTGTGACGTCGCGCAGAACGGGCTCAGGGGGTACAGAGCGGAAGCCGCGGCGGCGTGGACGTTCCCGCGACACGGCAAGCTTTTCCGCCGCCAGCAGCAGCTGGCCGGTGCTAGCGCCGGGGGTCGGCGGAGCGCCGGCAGCCGAACGGCGCCGCGTCTCAGGAACATAGCCGGGGACCCAGACGCCGGCGGCAGTGAGCATCCCGCGCGCCTCCTCGAGAACCTCGTCCGGGGTCCCGTCGATCAGCACCGCGCCGTCCGAGGCGGACCCCGGCTGCAGGACCACGATCCGGTCCACCAGGTCTTTCCAGGCAGCTACCCGGTGCTCCACCACCACCAGGGTGGCCCCGGTCTTGTCGAGGCAGCGGCCCACGGCGTCCCGGACTTCCAGGACGCCGTCCGGGTCGAGGTTCGCGGTGGGCTCGTCCAGCAGGAGGAGTCCCGGCCGCATCGCCAGGATGCCGGCGAGCGCCAGGCGCTGCTTCTGGCCGCCGGAGAGGGCCGACGTCGGGTGGTTGAGGGGAAGGTGCGACAGCCCGACGTCGTCCAGCGCCTCGTGCACGCGACGCCAGATCTCCTCGCGGGGCACCGACAGATTCTCGGCGCCGAAGGCGACGTCGTCGCCCAGGCGGGAGAGCACCACCTGCGTCTCCGGGTCCTGCTGCATGAGCCCGGCACGGCCGCGCCGGGAACGGGGCGGCGCGCCGTCGATGAGCAGGTCTCCGCTCTCGTCCGCGTCGTCCCGGTCGGGAGTGCCGGCGTCGTCCGCGTCACTGTCCCCCAGCACGCCGGCCAGGGCGTGAAGCAGGGTGGACTTGCCGGCTCCGGATGGGCCCAGCAGCATGACCCGCTCGCCGGGGCGGATGTCCAGGTCGAGGGCATGGACGGCCGGTTTGGTGCGGCCGGCGTGGCGCCAGCCCCAGCCGCGGGCGGTGACCGCGGCGGGGCGGACGCCGGCGTTGTCTTGTCCGGGCATTAGGAGAAGACGGGCTCCGTGGCTGCCTTGCGGGACGCGAAGGAACTCAGCACGCCGGTCCTGGCCAGGCCTCGGGCGGCGATCCACGACAGGGCGCCCGCGATGACCGCGCCGGAAATGGCGCAGAACACGATGTACGCGAGCTTGTCGCCGGCGGCGTAGGCGATGTTCCAGCCCCAGGGGGCGAAGGAGTCGTTGAGCCCGCAGAACAGTCCGGCGCCGGCCCCGGCAAGCAGCGAGGCGGGCAGGTTGAACTTCTTGTACGCGAAGGCGGCGAACACAAGCTCCGCCCCCAGGCCCTGCAGAAGTCCGGAAATGAGCACCGTGGTGCCATACTGCGAGCCCATGAGCAGCTCGCCGGTGGCAGCCACACTCTCGCAGAACAGGGCTGCGCCGGGCTTGCGGATGATGAGCATTCCCAGGACCGCCGGAATCATCCAGCCGCCGGCGTAGAGGCCGGTCAGCGGAGGGTAGAGGGCGTTGACCGGGGTGGAGATGAGGTTGGCGCCCTGGGACCAGGCCCAGAAGATGACGCCGCCGGCAACGGCGATGAGCGCCGCCACGACGATGTCCGCCACGCGCCAGCTGTAGCTGGTCTTCTTGATTGCTGCAGTTGTCATGATGGTCCTCCTGAGGAACAGGAGGGGAAAGTGTTTCCCCGGCTGCGGGTGGCTGGGCCTCGCGCTGCCGGGCACTCTGAGAACTCGACTCCCTTGCGCCGGTACTAGCCGGATCAGGTTCGAGGGTCTGCGGCTGTCCGCACTCTCAGCGCCCTTCCCCGGTTGCGCTGGCAGTTGCCTTTGCATCCCGACGGCGGCGCTCCCCTGTCGTGATAAATCTGCCCTTGTGGGCTGATCCAGTTTACACCTCGCCCGCCCCGGAAACCGGGGGCCGCTGTCACAATGCGGAAGTTTTCATGCGGCGTTGGGACAACGGTCCGGAGTAGATTGGGGCCATGACGCAACAGGACTCCGGCAGCGCTGCCCTGCCCGCCTTTGACCCCGATTCCTCCGCGGAGCAGCCGGCGGGAGCCTTGGAAGCCCTGATTGGGCAGGTCGAAGGGGAGATGGCTGAACTGCAGTTCCCGAGGTTCACCAAGGACGACGCCCTGGCGCTGGGCCTGGAACTGGTGGAACGGGGCAAGGAGGAGAACCTGCCTATCGCCATCGACATCACCAAGGGGGAGCAGGTGCTCTTCCATGTGGCGCTCGAGGGTGCCACGCCGGATAACGAAGGCTGGGTGCGGGCCAAGCAGCGGACTGCCGTGCGCTACGAGGAACCGTCGCTGCTGGTGGGGCTGCGCGGCAGGGCCGGCGGCGGACGGATCGAGGACAACGCCTGGTTTGACCAAGCGACTTACGCTGCCCACGGCGGAGCCTTCCCCGTTTATGTGCGGGATGTGGGGGCAGTGGCCGTGGTCACCGTGTCCGGGCTGCCGCAGAAGGCGGACCACGACCTCGTGGTACAGGCGTTGCGGGAGATCCACCGGTCCATGCGGCTAGGCTAAGGAAAGACCAGTGTTCATCACGCGAGGAGTTCCGCAATGAGTTTCTTCATCAAACTGCTTGGCACAGGCATCAGCCTGCTGGCAGGATTCGCCGGCACCAAGGCCGTTGACACCATCTGGGAAAAGATCACGGGCCGGAAGCCCCCCAAGGGTGACAAGGACGACGTCCCCACCACGTTGCGCACCGCCCTCACGTTCGCCCTCGTCTCCGCCTCCGTGAGCGCGGTCATCCAGGTGCTGGCCAACCGCGGCACCCAGCGGGCTATCACCCGCTTCGCCAAGACCCAGGACATCGTCTAGGCCTCCCCGCCGGTCGGGACCAACCACGCTGCGGCCCCCACACGGGGTGGGTTGCCCGGCAGCCCCTCCCGGGCCGAGACCGGGTTTCCCCAAGCGCGGCAGGCCATACTGATTCCGTTCTGAACCTGGCAGTGCTGATGACCTCGGCCGGGCTCACAACAGCCGGACCCGGCACCGCAACCCGCGGTGCCGGGTCCGTTCGCATTTTGCCTCGGCGGTCCACCGCTTGCCGCTTGGAGGGCATAAGCACAGTCGCTGCAAGAGCAGCGTGGGTCCCCCCACACCGCCGGATGAAGCCTCGAATGCCAAGGTTTTTCCAACCCGGAACTCGAACGTTTTTCCAACCCCCACGATTTTTAGTGGATGCCATCAGCGTCTTACGAGGAGACAAAAATGGTATCCACACCACATTTCCTGTCAGCCCAGCGCCTGGCCCCCCGACACCGTGGCCCCAGCCCTGCGTCCCGCCGCCGCGGCATTGCTGCCGCAACTGCCGTCCTGCTTGCGGCGACAGGGGCAGGAGCCTCCTTGGCGGCAACCCAGGTAACCCAGACGAACGCGAACAAGCTGACCGCCGTCGGTCCCGTCAACACCGAGTACGGCTTCCCGTCCTGGTACGAGGACAGCAACAAAACACGCGTCGAACTGTGCCTTGACGCGGAGAACCCGCTCTGCGGTTTCCTGCCCGGGGACATCCCGGACGAGACAGCACCCATCTCCTTCCCGGACAACTTCCCGGAAGAGGCGTTCTACATGCTCGCCGGCTCCGAACTCGCCTTCCCCAACGGCGGCCGCGCCGTCCTGGTCCTCGGCCTCGAGGCAGCCTTCGCCAACACGGTCACCCAGGGCGATCAGGTCGTCTTCGGCCGCCAGCGCATCGTGGTGAAGGGTGGCCCCGCCAACAGCACCCTGACGTTCCAGCACCCCTACGGCACCATCACCATCGACACCGACGGCGCCGGCGACGGCAAACTCGTCGAAGACATCTCCCCCGCAGTCGGGAACTTCACCACAGCGCTGAAGAGCAACATCGGTCCGTTCCTGAAGTGGGATCCGGCCACCCTGCCGAAAGCCCCGGACGGCTACCTGGGCGACCCGGCCCAGGACCACACCGTCATCGGCGGCATTGGAGGCTACAACAAGTTCTCAGTAAACGGCGGCGGCGTGTCCCTGGAAACAGACCAGTTCACCGTCCAGGGCAAAATCTCCACCAACCAGGGCGTCAACGGCGACAGCGCCGTCCTGAACGGCAACATGATCGACGTGTTCGCCAGCAGTGGCAGCGGCGCCCAGCTCCAGGTGGACGGGCAGTCCGGGGTCTTTGAGACCACCCCCATGCTCAGCGACCCGGACACCGGACGGTACTACGCCCGCGTCCAGTTCACCGGCACCGCACCGACGTCGGTCAAGGTCACCAACATCGGCGACAAGCCCGCCAGCAGCAGCCAGGTCAATGTCACCAAACCCAGCGGCGTCATGATCACCAAAGCCATCTACGACGGCACCAACCTGACCGTCGGCGCCATCTCCAGCGTAGGCTACCCGCTGACCGTCACAGGACTGGGAACCGTGGAAGCATCGGCCACCGGAACCGGCGCCGAGAAATCCTGGCCGGTGAAGGCCCCACCGGCAATCGTCACGGTGAAAACCGCAAGCGGCGGTTCGGCATCCCTGCCCGTGACCATCTCCGGCGGCGCAGCAACGCCGGCCGGGCTGGACCCGGTCACCCCGGCCCCGGACCCCGGTCCCGTCGTCGACATCGGCACGGGACCCGTACCCGGCGAAACACAACCCGCGACGGCGGTGGCCACTGCAGCATCCACCACCATCACCCCCGGCGGAACCGTCCAACTGGACGGCAGCACCTCCACCGGCGCCGCCAGCTACAAGTGGAGCAAAGTCAGCGGACCCAACGTCACCATCACCGGCGACACCACCGCCAAGCCCACCATCACTCTGCCCTTCTACGCCAAGAGCACTGACCTCACCCGCCGCCTGGATCCCATGGCCAGCGACCCGGTCGTCATGCAGTTGATCGTCGCGAATCAAAACGGCATTGGTAGCGCCCCGGCAACCGTGAACCTGGCCATCCAGACCGACACCATGGCCGTCGCCGGCTCCCGGCACCGGCTCGGCACCGAACTGCGGATTACCGGCACATCCACGCTGGCCGGCAACACCGCCGTCCTGGTCCCGGCCACCACCGTGGTCATCTACGACACCACACCCGTAAATGGCGTCATCAGCTACGCAAAAATCGGCACCGCTCAGGTGGACACCCTCGGCGCCTGGTCCTACCGGGCCAAGCCCGGACCGGGCCGGCAGATCACCAGCGTCCTGGTCCAGTCCAGCCGCGGCGGCACCGCAACCGGGGTGCTCGCCACCCGGTAGGTCCAGCGATCCGCCACTAACGGTCAGGCCCCGTCTGCACAGCAGACGGGGCCTGACCCGTTTATGCGGTTCGGCCCTTTCGAACAGGCCGCCGGGCAGGCAGCCGAGCACTATGCACCTGGGCTCCCGGCGGGCTCAGCGAGCGGTTCGGTTGCCGCCGTCGTCGGCCTCTGATTCCCGGGCCGCCTTGGCCGCCTTCTGCACCACGGCCTCCAGCTCGTCTTTGCTGAGCAGCTCCTTGTGGAGGTGCTTGGTGCGGTAGCCTGCGCGGCCCACCATATGGGCGGAAACGGGGACGGTGAGCAGCTGGAAGATCCAGGCCACGAACAGCACCGGCCACACCCACCACGTCCGCAGCTGCAGGCCCACGGAAGCAAGGAGCAGGAACAGCCCAAGTACCTGGGGCTTGGTGGCGGCATGCATGCGGCTCATCAGGTCGGGAAAGCGCAGCAGGCCGATGGCGGCGGCAAGGGACATCAGCGCGCCCACCACCATGAACACGGCCGAGACCGCGTCGATCACAGCGTCCACGGTATTGGGTTCAGGGTTCACTGGGCTGCTCCCGCCTGTCGGCCACGAACCGGGCCACCGTCACCGAGCCGATAAAGCCGATAACGGAGACGGCAACCACCAGCATCAGGTTGTTCAGGTGTCGGTTCACGGCCATGTCGATGCACAGCGCCGCGCCGAGGATGGCCAGCAGCACGTCCGCCGCGAGGACCCGGTCCAGGAGCGACGGGCCGCGGGCTATGCGGATGATCGCGCCCGCGGCGGCCAGGGCCAGCGCCACAGCCGTGACGGTGAGGACAAGCCCCATCATGCGCCAACCTCCTGGTTCAGGGCGGCAAGCTCTTCCTTCGTTCCCATGATCCGGATGAGCCCCGCCTCGGTGTCGCGGACTTCCTTGCGCAGTTTGATGACGTCCTCCCCGTTCCGTACGTTCAGTCCGTGGATGTACAGCGTGGACGTGGACCTGTCCACCTCCACCACCAAAGACCCCGGAATCAGGGAGATCACGTGGCCGGTGGCCGTCACCATCAGGTCCGAATGGCTCCGCAAAGGAACGGCGACGACGGCGTTGGTCACCTTGGGCCCCTGGGCCACCGCCAGGTAGAACACCTGGCAGCTGGCGGTCACCACCCGGCCGAGGAACACCACTGCGAACGGAACGGCCCTCAGTACGTTGAAGCGTCCGCTCAGCTCCACCGGTGGCAGGTAGAACAGGCGCGCCACGGCAACCGCCAGCAGCGCACCGAAGAGCAGGTTGCCCGGGCTGAAGTCCTGCCAGAGCGCGCCCCAGACGATGACGAGCCAGACCAGCAGCGGCAGTTCCTGCCGCAGGGACACTCTTCGGCGGCTCACTTTCCGCCTCCGCTCAGCGCCGCAGCCGGGACGGGCGCGGCGTCGCCGAGCACTGCCTGGATGTAGGCAGACCTGTCCAGCATGGCTGCGGCGGACTGGTCCGCCACCTGGAAGAGCGGCCCGGCGAAGACGGTGAGCGCCACACCCAGCACCACGAGGCCAAGCGTGGACCCCACCATGGTCCGCGGCAGCAGGCGAACCGCCGTCGAGCCTGTCGCCTGTGCCGTTTCCGGGACCGCCAGCAGCACCGGGTCGGGGTGCTCTGCGTCCTCGGCCTTGCGCCAGAACGCACGGTTCCACACCCTGGCGACGGCCAGGAGGGTCAGGAGGCTGGTCAGCACGCCGCCGATCACCAGGGCGTAGGCCAGCGGGGTTCCCAGGCCGATGCCGGCCTGCATCAGGCCGAGCTTGCCCAGGAAGCCCGAGAACGGCGGGATGCCGGCAAGGTTCATGGCGGGAACGAAGAACAGCAGGGCCAGCAGCGGGGACAGTTTGGCCAGCCCGGCAAGCCGGTCCACCGAGGAGCTGCCGCCGCGGCGCTCAATGAGCCCGGTGACCAGGAAGAGGCTCGTCTGGATGGTGATGTGGTGCGCCACGTAGAACACGGCCGCCGCCAGCCCGGCCACGGAGGACATCGCCAGGCCGAACACCATGTAGCCGATATGGCTGACCAGGGTGAAGGACAGCAGACGCTTGATGTCGCTCTGGGCGAGGGCGCCCAGGATGCCGACGATCATGGTCAGCAGCGCCACCACCATCAGGGGCGTGTTGAGGCTGTCCCCGGGGAACAGCAGGGTTTCCGTTCGGACCATGGCGTATACGCCCACCTTGGTCAGCAGGCCGGCGAACACTGCCGTGACCGGAGCCGGCGCGGTGGGGTAAGAGTCCGGCAGCCAGAAGGACAGGGGGAACACGGCGGCCTTGATGCCGAAGGCCACCAGCAGCATGACGTGCAGGAGCGTCTTGGTGCCCTGGTCCAGCTCCGAGAGCTTGATGGCCAGGTCCGCCATGTTGATGGTGCCCGTTGCGCCGTAGACCATCGCGATGGCAATCAGGAACAGCACGGACGACACCACCGAGACCACCACGTACGTGACGCCTGCCCGGATGCGGGGGCCTGTGCCTCCGAGGGTCATCAGCACGTAGCTGGCCGTCAGCAGGATCTCGAAGCCGACGTACAGGTTGAACAGGTCCCCGGAGAGGAACGCGTTGGAGACGCCGGCCACCAGGATCAGGTAAGTGGGGTGGAAGATCGACACCGGGGCGTCCTGGTCGCCGTCGGCCATGCCCTGCCCGGTGGCATACACGAGGACGGCAAGGCTCACCGCGGAGGACACCACGAGCATGAGCGATGAGAACTGGTCCACCACCAGGACAATCCCCCACGGCGGCACCCAGCCGCCGATGTTCACCGCGGCGGTGCCGCCGTTCCAGACGGACGCCAGGAGCAGGCACTCCAGCAGCAGGGTGAGCGAGAGCAGGGCAATGCTCACCGCGCGTTGCGCGCGGGAATGCCGGATCAGCACGAACGTCAGCGCCGCCCCCAGGATGGGAAGTACGACGGCGAGCGGGGCAAGGCTTGCGAGGTTCACTTCTCCCCTCCGTCCCTGGGCGCGTTGTCAAGGTCAGTGGCTGCGATATTGCCGGATCCCGGCTTCTCCTCCTGCGCGGCATGCTCCGCCAGGAGCGTCCGGTCGCCCGCCACGACGGTCGCCGTCGGTTCCGCCGCGGCGGAACTGTCCGGTCCGCGCATGGGCAACGGGAACTCGGAGGTTTCCACGGGGATGACGGCGTCATCCTCCGCGTCGAAGCTGGGGGTTTCTGCCACGCGGCGGTCCTCGATGTCGTCCTGAATGTCGTCCTGCCGGGCAAGCAGCCAGGTCCGGTAGATGATGCCCAGCATGAAGGCCGTGACTGCAAAGGAAATGACGATGGACGTCAGAATCAGCGCCTGCGGCAGGGGGTCGTTGTAGGACGCGGGGTCCGTGTCCTTGCTTAAGAAGGGAGCCAGGCCGGCGTAGCCACCAGTGGCAAGGATCAGCAGGTTGGTGGCGTTGGCCAGCAGCATCAGCCCCAGCAGCACGCGCGTGAGGCTGCGTTCCAGGATCAGGTAGATGCCGCAGGCGTAAAGGGCGCCCATGACAGTCAGCAGGGTCAGGTTCACGGTCATGCCTTGCCGCCTTGGGTTGATCCGGCCGGGATGCCGGCGGACACTTGGTCACTGCCCTCGATGGCCTCCTGTTCGATGCCCTCCTGCCCGTCCAGCTGCAGGGGACGTTCTTCAAAGTGCTCATCGATCTCGGCGCCGAGGCTGCGCAGAACATCCAACACCAGGCCGACCACCACGATGTAGACGCCAGTGTCGAAAATCGTGGACGTGACGAACTTGATGTCGCCAAAGACGGGCAGCCAGAACTCAATGATGGCGCTCTGGAACACTTGGCCGCCCAGCAGTACCGGCGCGGCACCGGACAAGGCGGCGGTGGCCAGACCGATCCCGAGCAGGGTGCCGGCGCTGATGGGGGTGGCTTCGTGCAGTTCGAAGCGGCCGCCCGCCAGGTAGCGGAGCGTGAGGGCCAGCCCGGCCATGAGGCCGCCCGCGAAGCCGCCGCCGGGGAGGTTGTGCCCGGCCAGCAGCAGGTAGAGCGAGAAGATGATCATCGAGTGGAAGACCAGCCGGGTGACCACTTCGAAGATGATGGAGCGGCGTTCCGGCGCCAGCGTGCGCCCGGCAACCAGCCACGGGTCCCGCGCGGCCGCCGCAAACTTGCGGGTCAGCGCCAGGGCGGCGCCGTCCCGCGATGATTTGTCCACGCCGTGGCGGCGGCCGACGGTCCCCTCAGCCACGGCGGACGCTGTGCGCAGCCGGTCCCCGCGGCCCCGGACGAAGATGAGGCTCGCCACGCCGGTCGCGGCGAGCGCCAGCACGGAGATTTCACCGAAGGTGTCCCAGGCGCGGATGTCCACGAGCGTGACGTTGACGATGTTGAGACCGCCGCCGCCCTCGTAGGCCAGCTTCGGGAACTCGAGGGAGACGGGCGTGGCGATCCGGGCGCCCATGGCGTGGATGGCAGCGAAGACCATGGTGGCGCCGAAGGCCAGGCCGATGATCACGCGGACCACCCGGTACTTGCCGCCGGTGCGGTCGCGCAGCTCCGCCGGGAGGCTGCGCATGGCAAGCACGAACGCCACCAGGATGATCGTTTCCACGAGCATCTGCGTCAGGGCCAGGTCCGGGGCACCCTGCAGCGCGAACATCAGGGCGATGCCGTAGCCGGTGACCGAAACCATGAGCACGGCAAGGAACCGCTTGTTGGCCCGGACGGCGGCGAGCGCCCCGATCACGATCCCGGCGCCTGCCACCAGCTGCAGGGGCGAGTTGGGGTCGACGAAATACAGCCCTTCGGGAAGCGGCTTGTTCGCGGCGATCAGGGCGGACAGGGGCAGGACGAAGGCGACGCTGAGGATCACGGCCAGGTAGAAGTACAGCGAACCGCGCTGCGTGCGTCCGGTGATCCACACGGCGACGTCGTCCAGGGCACCGATGGTCAGCTGGTAGCCGCGGTCGGCGTCGAACCAGGGCGGAATGACGCTCTGGATCCGGTCCACCAGCCCGCGTCCGTAAAACATCGCCGCGCCGGCGGCGAACGTGATGGCAGTCAGTCCCAAGGCCGGGGTCAGCCCGTGCCACAGCGCCAGGTGCCCCGCGGCACCTGCCGCGGAGCCGGCGTCGTGCGTTCCATCGGCTAGCGTCCCCTCGGTGAACAGGGCCGCGTACGGCTGGATCCAGGCGTCCACAGGCGCCGGCCACAGGCCGTACACGATGGTGAGGACGCTCAGGGCCGCCGGGGCTGCCAGGAAGGAGGGGCGGATGGCCTTGAAGGGGGTGCGCTCGACGCCCGGCTTCACCGCGAATGCACCCCACATGAAGCGCGCGCTGTAAGCGAAGGTCAGCACGGAGCCGAGCACCACGCCCGCCAGGACCACTGCGCCCCAGGAGCCGTAACCGGGCGCTGCGGCGAAGTGCACGAACGCCTCGAGCACCGACTCCTTTGCCACGAAGCCGCCCAGCAGCGGGATGCCGGCCATGGATGCGGCGCCGATGCCGGCAACGATGCCGAGGGCACGGGAGGAGCGGAAAACGCCCGAGAGCTTACCGATGTCGCGCGTGCCCGACTGGTGGTCGATGATGCCCACCACGAGGAACAGGGTCGCCTTGAAGAGCCCGTGCGCGAGCAGCATGGCCAGGCCGGCGAGGGCGGCGTCGGGCTTCCCAAGCCCCACCACCATGGTGATGAACCCCAGCTGGCTCACGGTGCCGTAGGCCAGGATGAGCTTGATGTCCGCCTGGCGCAGGGCCCGGTAGCCGCCCACCAGCATGGTGGCGAGGCCGAGCCCGAGCACAATCGGCAGCCAGTAGGCAGTGTCGGTGAAGCCCGGGGCGAGGCGTGCCACGATGTACACGCCTGCCTTCACCATGGCGGCGGCATGCAGGTAAGCGCTCACGGGAGTTGGTGCTGCCATGGCGCCCGGAAGCCAGAAGTGGAAGGGGACCAGCGCGGATTTGGTCACCGCACCGACCAGGATGAGGACGACGGCGGCCGCCACGGCTCCCGCTGCCGGCCCGGAAACCAGCTCTGGTGCCTGTTCGAGAATGGCGGAGATCCGGTACGTGCCGGCGCTGGCACCGAGCATAATCAGGCCAACGAGCATGGCCAGGCCGCCGGCGGTGGTGACCATCAGGGCCTGCAGCGCGGAGCGGCGGGCCGCGAGCCGTGTCCGTGCGTAGCCGATCAGAAGATAGGACAGGACCGTGGTGAGTTCCCAGAAGATGAACATCATGAGCAGGTCGTCCGCGGTTACCAGGCCGAACATCGCCCCTGCGAACGCCAGCAGCTGCGCGCCGAACCCGCCGAGGTAGCTGTCCTTGTCCTTGAAATACCGTGCGCAGTAGGCCAGCACCAGGGCGCCCACGCCGAGGACCAGCAGGGACATGACCCAGGCCAGGGCGTCCATGCGGAAGGCGAATTCGATGCCGAGACCCGGGATCCACGGGACGGTTTCCGCGGGTGCGCCGGTTCCTGCTGGGCCGTTTTCCGCAGGGGACCCCGTGCTGTAGACGGCGGCGTGCTGGAACAGGAGCCAGACGAATGAACCGGCTGGCACCGCGGCCAGCGCGTAAAAAGAGTTGCGGCCGAACTTCTGGAAGACGAACGGCGCCACAGCGGCCACCGCGAAGTGCACGGCAAGGACTGTGATCACTGGTATCTCCGCAATGTCAGAATTCGGTTATCAAAAGTTGGAGCTGGCGGTCATTCGTTGGGTTCGGTTCCGACAGTTTATCAAGGGGGTGCTGACAGTTTTCCCCTCGAAGGCCGGGCGCAGGGCAAGTTTCGCCAGTTCGCGGGAGGGTTGTTGGGTCCCTGTTCGCCACGGGCGGATAGCATCGGCCTATGAACCCCGCAGCCGCATCCGAGGCAACGCAGCCGCCGTCGGAACTTGAAGCAGGACCGCAGGCGTCCAGCAAGGGCCGAGTCCTGGCCTGGGCGGCGTGGGACTGGGGGTCCGCGGCGTTCAACGCGGTCATGACGACGTTCGTCTTCACCGTCTACCTGACGTCCCAGGCGTTCGGCGGCGAAGACCGCGCCTCGGCGGTGCTCGGAGGAGCGCTGGCCATTGCGGGCGCGGCCATTGCCCTGCTCGCGCCCGTCACGGGTCAACGGTCCGATACCGGGGGCCGCCGCAAGCTCTGGCTGGGAGTCAACACGGCCGCCGTCGCGATCCTGACAGCACTGTGCTTCTTCGTCTTCCCCCGGCCCGAATTCCTCCTGCTCGGAGTGTCCCTGATCGCCCTGGCTAACGTGTTCTTCGAATTCGCGGGCGTGAACTACAACGCCATGCTGGCGCAGATTTCCACCCCGCGGAACATCGGCAAGGTCAGCGGGTTCGGCTGGGGCATGGGCTACCTGGGCGGCATCGTTGCCCTGCTCATCGTGCTCCAGCTTTTCGTGCAGCCGCGCTTCGAGTGGTTTGGTGCCTCCACGCAGGACAGCCTGAATATCCGGCTGGTGGCCGTGTTCTCAGCCCTGTGGTTCGTCATCTTCGCGCTGCCGGTCATGTTCGCCGTTCCGGAATTGCCCAAGCCGAAGCGGGCCGCAAGCCTCGGCTTCCTGGCCTCGTACGGGCTGCTGGCGCGCAGGATCAAGGCGATCTACCGGACCAGCCCGCACACCATTTTCTTCCTGCTGGCCAGCGCCATCTTCCGGGACGGACTGGCGGCGGTCTTCACCTTCGGCGGGATCATCGCGGCCGGCACCTTCGGCTTCGAACTGCCGCAGGTCATCTTCTTCGCCATCTTCGGCAACATCGTGGCGGCCGCCGGCGCGATCATCGGCGGTTTCCTGGACGACAGGGTGGGGCCCAAGGCCGTGATCATCAGCTCCCTCACCGGCCTGCTGGTCGCCGGAACAGTCATCCTGGTGCTCGGCAACGACAACCACACGTTCTTTGGGGTGCCATGGTCCGGGGCCACGACGTTCTGGGTTTTCGGCCTGTTCCTTTGCCTGTTTGTTGGGCCGGCGCAGTCCTCGTCCCGTGCATATCTGGCGCGGCTGGCCCCGCAGGGTGAATCGGGTGAGCTGTTCGGCCTGTACGCGACCACCGGCCGCGCCGTCAGCTTCCTCGCCCCGGCCCTGTTCACGCTGTGCATCACCGTCGCCACTCCCCTCGTGGCTGCGGGGGACGCGCAGCGCTGGGGCATTTTGGGCATCATGGTGGTGCTGCTCGCGGGGCTGCTGGTCCTCCTGCCGGTCAAGGCCGCGAGCGACGCCGAGATCGCCGTCGTCCCGCAGTCCTAGCCCGCCCCCGTAATCGAGCGCGAACGTACACTTGCGGCCCCGGAGGGCGCGAAGTTTCAGCCGAAATCGCGGGTTCGCAGACTAGGCTGATGTTATGAACGTGGAAGAGACGGACCTCCCGGGTTTGGGCCGGCGCAAGGACTTCATGACAGCATCCGGCCGGCGCATCGGGGTGGTGGAACTCCGCGAGGGCCAGACCGAACTGTTCGTCTCCACGTGGGATGACCCGGACACCTGCCAGGCCTCGATACCGCTGACCGGCGACGAGGCGGCAACACTGGGGAATCTGCTCGGCGGCCAGCACCTCGCGATGAAGCTGACGGAGGCGCACAGGGAAGTTCCGGGGATCACCACGAGGCAGTTCTCCATCGCCGCGGATTCCCCGTTCCAGAACCAGCCCATGGGCAAGGCCTGCATCCGCACCCGGTGTGGTGTTTCGATTGTGGCGATCATGCGTGAAGGTGAGGTGGTTCCCTCCCCAGGCCCCGACGTCCTCCTTCACCCCGGTGACCTGCTGGTCGCTGTCGGCACGCAAGAAGGCTTGGACGCTGCGGCCGACATCCTGCGCAACGGCTGACCGTCATGGACCGCGTGGCCCTGACGCTCATCGAACTGGGGGCAGTCGTGTTCTGCCTCGGTCTGCTGGCGAGGCTGGCGGGGCGGATCGGGATGTCCCCCATTCCGCTGTACCTGGTGGGTGGATTGTGCTTCGGTGCCGGCGGCGTGGTGGAACTGAGCGGGATGAAGGAGTTTTCCCACCTGGCGGGTGAGATCGGGGTCATCCTGCTCCTGCTTATGCTCGGTCTGGAATATACGGCTACCGAACTTGTGACCGGCCTTCGCCGATCGTGGAAAGCCGGAATCCTCGATTTCGTCCTGAACTTCGTTCCCGGGGCCGCCCTGGCTGTCCTGCTCGGCTGGGGAGTTGTCGGCGCCATGGTTATGGGCGGGGTGACGTATATATCGTCATCGGGCATTGCGGCCAAGGTCATCACGGACCTTGGCCGTATCGGTAACAGGGAGACCCCGGTGGTGCTCTCGATCCTGGTTTTCGAGGACCTGGCCATGGCGGTCTACCTGCCGATCCTCACCGCCACGCTCGCCGGGGTCAGCTTCCTGGGCGGCATGCAGACGGTGGGCGTCTCGCTGGCTGTCGTCACCGTGGTGCTGCTGGTGGCACTGCGGCACGGCCACCACGTCTCCAAAGCCGTGCACAGCGAGAATTCGGAGGTCTTCCTGCTCAACCTGCTCGGCGCCGCGCTGCTCGTGTCCGGCGTGGCGGCCGCGCTCCAGGTGTCCGCCGCAGTGGGCGCCTTCATGCTCGGCATCGCCATCTCCGGCGCGACGGCCCACAGCGCAACGCGGATCCTCGAGCCGCTGCGTGACCTGTTCGCCGCCATTTTCTTCGTGGCGTTCGGACTCAACACGGACCCTGCCTCCATCCCGCCGGTCCTGGCCTGGGCGCTTGTCCTGGCGGTTGTCACGGCCGCCACCAAGATCATCACCGGAGCCTGGGCCGCCAAGCATGCAGGCATCGCACGTCCGGGTCGCTTCCGCGCAGGGGCTGCGCTGATAGCCCGCGGCGAGTTCTCCATCGTCATCGCTGGCCTCGCCGTGACGTCCGGCGTAGTCGAGGCCGAACTCGCCGCCCTGGCCACGGCCTACGTCCTGATCATGGCGGTCCTCGGCCCGTTGGCTGCCCGCTACATTGAGCCGCTCGTCAAGAAGTTCTCCCGCCCGGCGCGGCCGGAGCCGGTCCCGGCCTAAGCGACGAGATCTCACCTCTCGGCGTGCCGGCCGACGAAAACCGCGCTAGATGTCCGTGCGGTGGAAGTTCAGGTGGCTGCGGCTGGCGGTGGGCCCGCGCTGGCCCTGGTAACGGTTGCCGTACTCGCCGGAGCCGTAGGGGTACTCGGCAGCGGACGTCAGCCTGAAGAAGCAGAGCTGGCCGATTTTCATGCCGGGCCAGAGCTTGATGGGCAGCGTGGCCATGTTGGACAGCTCCAGCGTGACGTGTCCGGAGAAGCCGGGGTCGATGAAGCCGGCCGTCGAGTGCGTCAGCAGGCCGAGGCGGCCCAGCGAGGACTTGCCCTCAAGGCGCGCGGCGATGTCGTCCGGCAGCGAGACGGTCTCGTACGTGGAGCCGAGCACAAACTCACCGGGGTGCAGGATGAACGCTTCGCCCTCCTCCACCTCCACCAGCCGGGTCAGGTCGGGCTGATCCTCAGCGGGGTCGATGTGGGCGTATTTGTGGTTGTCGAAGAGCCGGAAGAAGCGGTCGATCCGGACATCCACCGAGGACGGCTGGACCATCGCGGCATCGAACGGATCGAGGACGATCCGCTCGGAATCAATTTCGGCACGAATGTCGCGGTCAGAGATCAGCACACCGTCAAAAATACCATTGCCAAAATACCGTTACCGCTCCCCTGCCCTGCCCTGCTGGCTACGCCACGACAAATGGCTGGCCAAGTAAGCGCGCCCGGGAACGATTCCCTGGAGTTTTTGTCCAGATATTGGCCGCAAAAGGCCCTTTAACCCGTGATATCTGGACAAAAGCTCAAGCGGAAAAGCGGGGTCTCAGTCCGCCGTCGTCCGTCCTTCGATGACGCCGGGCAGCTTCTCCAGCTGCCGCACCGCCGCCCTGAGCCGGCCCCGATATGCCGGGTGGACAAAGCTCCAGAAACTCTTCGACGGGGCCTCCAGCGCGAACCGCACCCGGGTTCCGGCGCTCTCGGTGCTGAGGTAGAAACCGCCGCGCAGGAGGGACGGGCCGGACACCACCTGGAACTGGATTTCTGCGCCGGGCCGCGCCTGCGTGATCTGGTAATCGCGCGCCACGGGGCGGCCCCGCGGACCGTCCATGGTCACCTGGTACCCGGCTCCCATGCTGCCGGTGCTGCCCGAACTGAGCCCTACGCTCCGGACGTCGGTCTGCCATCTCGGGAGATTGGCGCCGTCCAGGAGGAACGAGTAGACCGTCATGGCGTCGCGCGCAACGAGGACCTCGTGTTCTGCACCTGCCATGGGGATCCTTATCCGACGTCGGGCCCTGCCTTGCGTAGCCCGTTCCCCTGTACTGCAACTAACGAGATTCAGGATAGTCACCTGTACCGGCCCGCGGCCGCGCACCGGCCGGGCCTTTACCGAACAGTTACGGGAGCATCCGTGGATGGGTTTGCCGACGCGCCCCGGGTCGGGATTCAGATGGCCGGCGACGCCGCACAACTGCGCTAAGCTAGGTTCTGCCCCGGGCAGTTTCCGGTGCGACTGCGGCTGTAGCTCAATGGTAGAGCGCTAGCTTCCCAAGCTTGATACGCGGGTTCGATTCCCGTCAGCCGCTCCAAACCCCCCTTGAATGCGCCGCCTCCGGCGTCACGCCGCCCGGCGCATCACCCGCAGCAGTCCCCGCCGGTTCCGCAGGTCCACCTTCAGCGTCAGCTCACCTTTGCGGGCAAGCACGACGCCGACAGTCGCCGCCGCGAGCGCCGGCACCCCTCCCGCCACCAGCAGGCCGGTGTGCGGATCCACGTGTTCGGCGATGAAACCGATCATGGGTCCGCCGAGGGCCTGGCCGCCGATCAGCACCATGATGTACAGGCTCATCACGCGGCCGCGGATGCCCATGTTGGAGCTGGTCTGCACGAGCTGGTTGGATGCGGTCAGGAACATCAGGCACCAGAAGCCGGACAGCACCAGCGCGGCGCCGAAGAGCGGAAGGGTGGGCACGGCGGCGGAAAGGCACAGCATCAGCCCGTACATGCCGGCCGCCAGGACAACGGACCGGAGCCGCAGCTGCCGCCGCCGGGTGGAGGCGACCGCCCCGGTCAGCGCCCCGAGTGCCACGAGCGCATTAAGCATGCCGTAGCCGCCTGCGCCGATTCCGTACACGCGGTCCGCGAAGGCAGCGAGCAGCACCGGCAGGCTCATGGCGAACACGGAGATGAAGCCCACCATGAGCCACGGCCAGTAGATGGTGGGCTTGCTCAGCGCGTACCGCAGCCCCTCCCGCAGCATGCCCTTGGACTTGGGTGCCGGCGCGCTGACGAACAGCTCGTCGCGCCGCAGCAGCAGGAGCATGGCCACAGTGGAGCAGCACGCCGCGGCGTTGGCAGCGAAGGCCCAGCCGGCGCCGACAGCAGTCAGCAGCACCCCGGCGATCGCCGGACCGATCAGGCCGCCCAGCTGGAACGTCGTCGAGTTCACGCTGATGGCGTTGCGCAGATACCGCGGCCCCACCAGTTCATGGACGAACACCTGCCGGGCCGGCTGGTCCAGCACGGTGACCAGGCCAAGTACCAGCGCGATGACGTAGACGTGCCAGACCTCAATCATCCCGCTGAGCGCCAGGGCGGCGAGCGCCGCGGCGAGGACAGCCGCGGCCGACTGGCACAGAATGAGGATTTTGCGCTTGGAGAACCGGTCCGCCACCATCCCGCCCCACGGTCCCAGCAGAAGCGATGGCAGGAACTGCAGTGCCACGGTGAAGCCGACGGCGGTGACGGAGCCAGAGAGCTGGAGCACCAGCCAGTCCTGGGCAATCCGCTGCATCCAGATGGCAATAACGGCAATGAAGTGGCCCATGGCGAAGAGGCGGAAGTTGGAAACCCGGAGTGAGATGAAGGTGTGGCGCCACGGAAGGCGTTCACTGACGACGGCGACGGGCTGGGTGACGGTGGCCAGTGGCGGCGGTGGGGGTGTCACAGGGGTTCCTCAGGTGAGCGGGCCGGCGGGGATGTCCTCAACGCTATGGCGCCCACCTTCAATTGTGGAGGACTATTGCTCCTATAACTATCATTGCCGAACGTAATGATTCGCGGCGGAAGGAGGACGCATGTTCGAACCGGCCCAGCTCCGATCGTTCCTCGCCGTGGCCGAAACGCTGAGCTTCACCAAGGCGGCAGAGCGCCTGGGCCTGGCCCAGCCGACGGTCAGCCAGCACGTGCGCAAGCTCGAAGCCGCCGCGAAACGGACGCTGATCAGCCGGGACACGAGGGACGTCAGGCTGACGGACAACGGCGATGCCATGGCCGGTTTCGCGCGGAGCATCCTCGCGGCCCACGATGCCGCGGCCCGATACTTTTCAGGTTCGGCCATGCGCGGGCGGCTGCGCTTCGGCACGGCCGATGACCTTGCCATCACCGGCCTGCCGCGCATCCTGCGCGAGTTCCGGCAGATCTACCCACAGATCAACCTCGAGCTCACCGTCGGACAGAGTGACCAGCTGTACAAGCGCCTGAATTCCGGCCAGCTGGACCTCGTGTTCGTGAAGTGGGTGGCCGGGGCCAAGGACGGCACGGTGGTCCAGCACGACACGTTTTCCTGGGTGGGCCTCGAACAGACAGCGCTGGAACCCGGCCATCCGGTGCCGCTGATCGCCTATCCCGCGCCCAGCCTGAGTCGCAAGCTTGCCATCGACGCACTCGAATCCGTGGGCCGGACCTGGCGCATCACCTGCACCACCAAGCAGATCAGCGGCGTGCTGGCGGCAGTCCGCGCCGGCATCGGGGTGGCCGTGATGCCGTCCTCGCTGGTTCCCGAGGACCTGAAAATCATTACCCGCCGCTTCGAGCTGCCGCCGGTGGGGGACGTCGATTTCACGCTGATCAGGAACCCGCTGGCGAACGCCGAGGTTATCGACGCCCTGACCCAGGCCATCATGGGAAGGACCCTCAAGAAGCCTGTTTGAGCCGCGCCGGGCCGGGGTACAGCAGCAAAAATGATTGATAACGGTTCGCAGCTGGCCTATGCTGTGACTGTTGCGGTCATGCAGCGGCCGATAACATGCACAGGTTTCGATAACGAACATGCTTGGTAATGACGCCCGTGTGTTCGGGATAGGTACGCCGTGACAACAGCCGCAAACCCCCGTTATACCCGCCACTCCATGACCGTGGACGCCGAATACGTTGGCCAGCCCAACTGCGAAAAGTGCGGAACAGACGAGTTCATCTACCTTGAGTCCTTCGTGCCGGCCAAGCACCGCCAGGACGGCACCGTCCGGAAACTGGGCGAAGTCGCGTACACCTGCACGCGCTGCGAGGACTTCTCCGCACACAGCGTTCCCGCGTCGTGGGCTCCACCCGGCTGGTATCTGGGCTAAGCAGCAAAAAGCTAGACAGCAAAGACAACAGAACGGGCGGGCACCTTGTGGGTGCCCGCCCGTTCTCTTTGCCCGGTCAGAGTCGCTGGATCAGCGGCTCCCCTAGATCAGTGAATCGGAGAGGTGGTTCGGCGTGCCGAACCGGTGGGCCGTGATGCTGACGGCCTGCTCGTGCAGGAACGGCAGCATTTCGATGCGGCCCGCCTCCGTCACCTCGTGGGCGTAGATGGCCAGGTCCGGACGGCCGCCGGTCGCTTCGGCCAGGTCAGCTGCGGAGCCGCCGATCAGGCGGATGCGTCCGCCGGACAGCTTGTCCGCCGCGGCGAGACGGCCGGCGGATGCCAGCCACGCGGCGTCGTCCTCCACCGTCACGGGGATGTCCAGCCCGGTAAGTACCGCACGCAGCTGGGCGGGAAGTTCGACGCCGGACGAAACAGTAACCGGGGCACCGGCAAGTACGCCGGCGGCTACTGTCCGGACGAGCGCACGGAGGGATTCGCCGTCGGACAGCCGGACGGTGACCGGGAGCGCACGGTAGCGGAAGATGTTCCGCTCGGCGCTCAGGCCCGAGACGTCCTTGGCGGTGCCGAATTCGTCCGCCCAGGCGAGGGCGTCGGAGCCGAGCGCCCGCTGCAGAGCCTCAAGGTCAGCAGCGCTGAGTTCGCCCTTCACGGCGTCCACGAGCCGCTGCACCCTGCGGTTGGCGATGCCCGCCGCGGCGCCCTGGGTGCTCTCGGTGCTGGTCCAGTCGCCGAGGCCGGCGAGGTAGTTGGGGCCGCCCGCCTTGGTGCCGGCGCCAACTGCGGACTTCTTCCAGCCGCCGAACGGCTGGCGCTGCACAATGGCACCGGTGATGCCGCGGTTGATGTAGAGGTTGCCGGCCTGGATGGTGTCCAGCCACAGCCCCAGTTCATCGGTGTTGAGGGAGTGCAGGCCGGCGGTGAGGCCGTACTCGATCTGGTTCTGGATGGCGATGGCCTCTTCCAGGGTGTCCGCGGTCATGACGCCGAGGACGGGACCGAAGAACTCGGTCAGGTGGAAGTAGGAACCGCGCTTGACGCCGTAGCGCACGCCCGGGCTCCAGAGCCGGCCGGCCTCGTCCAGCTTCTTCGGCTCGACGGCCCAGTTCTCGCCGGCGCCGAGGGTGGTCAGCGCGTTGAGCAGCTTGCCCTTCGCCGGCTCAATGATCGGACCCATCTGGCTGGTGGGGTCCTCCGGGTAACCGACCTTCAGGGAGGTGACGGCGTCGATCAGCTGGTTGTGGAACCGCTTGGACTTGGCAACCGAGCCCACCAGGATCACCAGTGATGCGGCGGAGCACTTCTGTCCGGCGTGGCCAAAGGCCGAGTAGGCAACGTCCTTCGCGGCAAGGTCCAGGTCAGCGCTGGGGGTGACGATGATGGCGTTCTTGCCGCTGGTCTCCGCGAGCAGCGGCAGGTCCTTGCGGAAGGAGCGGAACAGCTCGGCGGTTTCGTAGCCGCCGGTCAGGATCACGCGGTCCACGGCCGGGTGGGAGATCAGCTGCTGGCCGAGCTCACGTTCGCCCAGCTGGACCATGGTGAGCACGTCGCGGGGCACGCCGGCCTCCCACAGCGCCTCGATCATCACGGCGCCGCTGCGGCGGGCCTGCTTGGCAGGCTTGATCACGACGGCGGAGCCGGCGGCGAGTGCCGCGAGCGTGGAACCGGCGGGGATGGCCACCGGGAAGTTCCACGGCGGGGTGACCACGGTGAGCTTCGCCGGAACGAAGGTGGCGCCGTCGACCTGGTCCAGCTTGCGGGCGGACTCGGCGTAGTAGTGGGCGAAGTCCACGGCCTCGCTGATTTCGGGGTCGCCCTGGTCGATGGTCTTGCCGGTCTCGCTGGCCATGACCTCGAGCAGGTCGGCGCGGCGGGCCTCGAGGACGTCGCCGGCCCGGTGCAGGATTTCGGCACGTTCGGCGCCGGTGAGCGCACCCCAGGCCTTGCCCTTTTCGACGGCCGTGGCAATCACGGTGTTGAGGGTGTCCGCGTCGGTGATGGTGGCGGCCTCAACGGAGGCGCTGCCCAGGGTCGACGTCGGGACGCGGTCCAGGATGGCCCGGCCCCAGTCGCGGTTGGCGGGCAGGGACGGGTCCGTGTCCGGGGTGTTCTGGAAGCCGGTGCGGGGCATCAGCTCTGCCGGGAGGCTGCGGTTCTGCACGCGGTTGGGCGGCGGCACCTCGTCGTCGAGCTCGTTAAGGGAGGACAGGAAGCGCTGCTTTTCGCGCTCGAACAATCCCTCGTTCTCGCTGAGTTCGAAGACTGCGGACATGAAGTTTTCCTGGCTCGCGCCCTCTTCGAGGCGGCGGATCAGGTAGGCGATGGCGACGTCGAATTCGGCCGGGTGCACCACGGGCGTGTAGAGCAGCAGAGAGCCGACGTCCTTCTTGACCGCCTCGGCCTGGCCCTGCGCCATGCCGAGCAGCATCTCGAATTCGATGCCCGACTCGACGCCGCGCTGCTTGGCCAGCAGCCAGGCGAAGGCGATGTCGAACAGGTTGTGCCCGGCGACGCCGATGCGGATGTTGCCGATCCGGTCCGGGTGCAGCGCGTAGTTGATGACGCGCTTGTAGTTGATGTCCGAGTCGAGCTTGGTGCCCCACGTGGCCAGCGGCCAGTCGTGCAGCGAGGACTCCACCTGCTCCATGGGAAGGTTGGCGCCCTTGACCACGCGGACCTTGATGGCCGCGCCGCCGTCAGCGCGGCGCGCGGCGGCCCAGTCCTGCAGCCGGATCATGGCGGCGAGCGCGTCCGGGAGGTAGGCCTGGAGCACGATGCCGGCTTCCAGGTTCTTGAACTCGGGCTTGTCCAGGATCCGGGTGAAGACCGCGATGGTCATGTCCAGGTCCTTGTACTCCTCCATGTCCAGGTTGATGAACTTGTTCTTTTGACCGGCGGCGGAGTAGGAAGCGGCGCGGGCGAAGAGCGGGGTGAGCTTCTCGACGACGTGCTCCACGGCCTCGTCGAAGGCCCAGGCGGAGTGCGGGGCCACCGTGGAAGACACCTTGATGGAGACGTAGTCCACGTCCGGGCGGGCCAGCAGGGTGTGGGTTCCCTCGAGCCGGCGGGAGGCCTCGTGCTCGCCGAGCACGGCCTCGCCGAGCAGGTTCACGTTGAGCTTGATGCCGTCCTTGCGGATCTTGGCAATGGCCGGGCCCAGCTTGGAGTCGGTGGCGTCAACGATGAGGTGGCCCACCATCTCGCGGAGGACCTTGCGGGCCACGGGAATGACAACCTGCGGCAGAACCGGGGCCATGAGGCCGCCCGCCTGGACAGCGCGGCGCATGTACCAGGGCAGGAAGGCGGGAACCTTCGGGGCGAGGGCGGCGAGGTTGCGGGCAGCGACGTGCAGGTCCTCGGGACGGACCACGCCGTCGACGAAGCCCACGGTGAAGTCCAGTCCGTTGGGGTCCTTCAGGACGCCGGCGAGCTGCTCGGCGGAAGCATCGACGGGCATCTTCGCCGCTTCGGTCAGCCAGCGGCGGACGAGGGCGATTGCGTCAGTGGCCAGGGCGGTCGCTTCGGCGACGTCGGACCCTGCCGAGGGGGTGGCGACGGCGCCGGCTACAGCGGCGTCCTTGCCTGCCTGCACGCGGTGATCCGTGGCGGTGTTGGTCATGGCTTTCCTCGTTCTTTCAGTGCGATGGGATCGTCTTATTCATCAGTATGAGCCTCGCTTCCCTTAAGATAAAGCGATCTTTCCTTAGCAATACACATTAGAAATAACGATCGTTCTGTATCTCCGCAAGACGCCCGATAGCGGCGCTGCTAAGGGCCCCGCAGGACGTGAGGAGGCGTTGGCAGAATCCCCGCAGGACGTGAGGACGCGTCGGAAGAATCCCCGCAGGACGTGAGGACGCGTCGGGAGAATTTCTGCAGGAACTGATGGAGCGTCTGAAGACCTCCAACGCGTCCTCACCTTTCGCCGCTTAAACCCAAACGCGTCCTCACCTTTCGCCGCTTCAACCCAAACGCGTCCTCACCTTTCGCCGCTTCAACCCAGACGCATCCTCACCTTTCGTCGCTTCAACCCAGACGCATCCTCACCTTTCGTCGCTTCAACCCAGACGCGTCCTCACCATTCGTCGCTTAAACCAAAACCCTCCCGCACCTGAGGTGCGGAAGGGTTCGTCGGAAACGCGCAAGAGGTGGGTGGTCTACACCTGCGTGTGCATCTTCACAGCTTCGTCGTGCCGCGGGCTGTTCGGGTTCATCAGCGAGTGCCGCTTGCCGTAGCCGAAGTAAATCACCAGGCCGATCACGAGCCAGATGCCGAAGCGCAGCCAGGTCTCCCAGTGCAGCTGGAACATCAGGAAGGCCGAGGCCAGGACGCCGAATGCGGGGACCACCGGCATCAGCGGCAGACGGAAGGTCCGGGGCGCCTCCGGCTTGGTGTAGCGGAAGATGATCACGGACACGCAGACCACCACGAACGCGGCGAGGATGCCGATGTTGGTGAGGTCGGCGACGGCCTTGATGGGGAACACACCGGCCAGCAGCGCCGAGGCGATGCCGCCGATCCAGGTCACGCGCTGCGGCGTACCGTGCCGGTCCGTCTTCGAGAACCAGCCCGGGAGGAGCCCGTCGCGGCTCATGGAGAACCACACGCGGGTAACGCCAAGGAGGAACGTGAGCATCACGGTGAGGATGGACAGCACGGCGAAAACGGAGATGATGGTGGCGATGACGGGCAGGCCGACACCCTGGAACGCCGAGGCGAAGCCAGCGGCGGGATCGATGTCCTTGTAGTTCTGCATGCCGGTGAGCACGAGGGTGGCGGCCACGTAGAGCAGCATGGCGATGATGAGGGACAGGATGATCGCCTTGGGCATGTGCTTCTTGCCGTCGGTCGCCTCTTCGGCCGCCGTACTCATGGCGTCGTACCCGAACACCGCGAAGAACACGGTTGCCGATCCTGCCAAGACCGGTCCGAAGCCGCTGGGCATGAACGGGTTGAAGTTCTCGGTGTTGATGTAGAAGACACCCAACCCGATGATGAACAGGATCAGGACAACCTTGATGGCAACGGCAATCAGTTCAAACCGGCCGAAAGTCTTGGTGCCGCGGGAGAGGATCCAGGTCACGAGCAGGCAGACAAGGATGGCGGGAAGGTTGATGATGCCCGCCTTCCCCTCGTCCGGCGTCGACGTCATCCAGACCGGCATATGAATTCCGATGCCGGAGAGGAAGGCGTCGAAGTAGCCCGAAATGCCGATGGCCACCACAGCCACGATGGCAATGTACTCCAGCAGCAGGTCCCAGCCGATGAACCAGCCGATGATTTCGCCCAGCGCTACGTAGCCGTAGGTGTATGCCGAGCCCGCTCGCGGGATCATGCCCGCGAATTCTGCGTAGGAGAGCGCCGCGGCAGCCGAGGCCAGGCCGGCGATCAGGAAGGAAATCAACACCGCAGGCCCGACGCCGGGCGTGTCGGCAGCGCCGTGCGCCACGAGGCCGGCCAGCGAGAAGATGCCGACGCCGATAATGCCGCCGACGCCGATGGCGGTCAATTGCCACAGCCCGAGGGACTTGAATAGCCCGCTGTGCTTATTCTCTACTTCGATGTCGTCAATTGGCTTCCGCCTCAAGATTGACTGCGATGGATCTGTTGTACTCATCGGGACTCCTGCGTAGGTGCGGCCCCACCATTTCGCCCTGTGATGGGGATAACTCAATCTGTTTAGTATGCAAGCAGTGTTGCATTAGATAAAGTGCATACTTCTAACCAGTATTCATTAGTCGAGCTATCCATTCGTGCAACCCAAGGAACAGCCCATGCTTGATGTTCGCCGGTTGAGGCTGCTCCGCGAGCTGAAAATCCGGGGCACGCTCGCCGAGGTAGCCGCAGCCCTGCAGTACAGTCCATCCTCAGTCTCCCAACAATTGGCCCTGCTTGAGAAGGAAGTGGGCGTGGAACTGCTGAGAAAAACAGGCCGCCGCGTGCAGCTGACCCCGCAGGCTGAGGTTCTGGTGGCGCATACAGCGCACTTGCTGGAAACCCTGGAGCAGGCCGAGGCTGACCTGGCCGCGTCCCTGACCACCGTCTCCGGCACCGTGCGGATCGCCGTCTTCCAGTCCGCGGCGCTGGCACTCATGCCGGACGCGCTGACCCGCCTCGCCGCGACCTATCCCGAGGTCCGGATAGAAATGACTCAGCGCGAGCCCGAGACGGCACTGCATGAGACATGGGCCCGTGACTTCGACCTGGTCATCGCCGAGCAGTACCCCGGCCACGCCGCGCCCCGCTACCCCGAGCTGGACCGCGTCCGCCTCACGAGTGACGCGATCCGCCTCGCGGTGCCGCCGGCCGCCGAGGGCAGGCCGAACGTCGACTCGCTCGCGGACACGGCGGAGATGCCCTGGGTGATGGAACCGCGCGGCGCGGCCTCACGCCACTGGGCGG
Organism: Arthrobacter sp. UC242_113; assembly: GCF_044054585.1. Lineage (NCBI taxonomy): Bacteria > Bacillati > Actinomycetota > Actinomycetes > Micrococcales > Micrococcaceae > Arthrobacter > Arthrobacter sp. UC242_113. Next base: position 3,502,814 of record NZ_CP171968.1, read on the forward strand.
AACAGGCCTGCCGGAGTGCGGGCTTCGAGCCCGACGTCCGCTTTGAAACAGCAGACCTCCAGGCCCAGATCCGCCTGATCGAGTCGGGGAACGCCGTCGCCCTGATGCCGGACCTGGTATGGACCGGCCGGGGCACAACGGCCCAACTGCTGGACCTTCCCGGCAAGCCCCGGCGGACGGTCTTCACTTCCGTACGGCGCTCCGGCGCGCAGCGGCCCGCCATCCTTGCGGCCCGCGAAATCCTTGCCTCCACCGCCGCCTCAATTGCGGCAGCCCAGGAAATCGATACCGGAGCAGACGCCTCCGGCGCCCCGGCGGGAGCAGCAGCCGTTGCGGCAGAGGCAACAGAAAGACCAGCCGCCGCCAGAGAAGGCGGAGAAGCGGTTTAGCAGATGTTCCCTGGCTCACAGCCAAGCGTTGACCCCGGCGTTAGACTGTTGACGTTATGAATCGCACAATGTTTAAGTCCAAAATCCACCGGGCCACTGTCACGCACGCGGACCTGCACTACGTGGGTTCGGTCACCGTTGACCTGGACCTGCTCGATGCTGCAGACATCCTGCCCGGCGAGCTCGTGGCCATTGTGGACGTCACCAACGGTGCCCGCCTCGAGACCTACACCATCGCCGGCGAGCGCGGTTCCGGCGTCATCGGAATCAACGGCCCCGCAGCCCATCTGGTGCACGAGAACGACACCGTCATTCTGATCACATATGCGCAGATGACCACCGACGAAGCCAAGGCCTACGAGCCCAAGGTTGTCCACGTGGACAAGGACAACCGCATCATCCAGTTGGGCAACGACCCCGCCGAAGGCCTCACCCCGGGCCTGCTGCGGCCGCCGTTCGCGCTCAACAACGCTGCGCTGAGCTAAGGCCATCGCAGGCCGCTGGCCAGGACGGACCCGGCACAGCGGCGAGATCCCTGCCACAAGGTGACGCCCGGCTGAATAAATCTGATTAGGCTGGGATGGTGGACGCCACCCCCTGCCTTAGCCGCCTGCCTCCGGCGGCAATCCCTTCGGCAACCCCGTGCTAGGCGTTCTCGCAGGCTTTTTCGTGGTCTGGTCCATCATTCTGGTGGGCATGTTCGTGGGCAGGCGCAAAATCCTGGGCGAGAATGCCCGCCAGGTCCTGAGCGGGCTGACCTTCTTCGTAGCCAGCCCCGCGCTGCTCTTCGAGACGCTGAGCAGGGCAAGCCTGCGTGAAGTTTTCGCCGCACCGCTCCTCGTGGCAGCGGTTGGCGCCGCCACCACCGCCGCACTGTTCTTTGTCATCGTCAGATTCCTGCTCAAGCGGACCGTCCCGGAATCGCTGATGTCATCCATGAGCGCCTCACTGGCAAACTCCGCCAATCTGGGCATCCCGATTGCCGTGTACGTCCTCGGTGATGCCAGCCATGTCGCTCCCCTGCTGATCTTCCAGCTCGCGTTTTTCACGCCGATGTTTCTCATGGCCCTTGATGCCACCACCAGCTCGCACCGCACCACCCCGCTGCGGTTCGTCATGCTGATCCTGAAAAACCCCATGATTGTGGGTTCGGCCCTTGGGCTGCTGGTCGCCGGAACGGGATGGCAGCTCCCGCCGCTGCTCCTGGAACCGATCCACCTGATCGGCGGCGCCGCAATTCCGGCCATGCTGATGGCCTTCGGCATGAGCCTGAACGGGTCGAAGCCGCTGCAGGCGGCCGCCGGCCGGAGAACTGATGCCCTGCTGGCCAGCGGCTTCAAGCTCTTCGTCCACCCGGCCATCGCGTATCTCTTTGCGCGCTTCGCCCTCAGTCTGGACGGCCCGGCGCTGTTCGCCGTCGTGGTCACGTCAGCCCTGCCCACCGCGCAGAATGTTTTCGTCGCCGCCAGCCGGTACAAGGCCGGGCTTACCGTCGCGAAGGACACCGTCCTGATCACCACCATCGTGGCTGTGCCTGCGATGATCGGTGTGGCCCTGCTTCTCGCATAACTGCCGCCCCGTCCCCATCCGCTCCGCCGCTGCCGCCCGAACTGGAGGAAACCTTGAACACCACCCTGGACACCGTGATCATCGGAGGCGGAGCCATGGGGTCCGCTGCCGCCTGGGCGCTGGCCGACCGCGGGCGCGACGTGACCCTGCTCGAGCAGTTCACGCCCGGCCACCACAAGGGCGCCTCGCACGGCGCCACCCGGAACCTTAGCCTCGCCTACGCCGAGCCGGAGTACGTGGCCATGCTGGCCGAAACACTGAAGCTCTGGGCCGAGCTCGAAGACGCGAGCGGCGAGCGGCTGCTGGCGCGCACCGGCGTCGTCAACCACGGCCCCGACCCGCGCCTCGGCGAGATCCACGCGGCACTGAACAGCGCCGGCCTCCGGGCGGACTTCGTTCCGCTCGCTGAAGCCGGCGAGCGCTGGAGCGGCATCCGCTTCGACCAGCAGGTTCTCCACATGCCCGACGGCGGCCAGCTCAATCCCGAGGCCGTCCTTCCGGCGTTTCAGCGGCTCGCGGCCGGGAACGGCGCATCAATCCGGCACGGCGTGGCGGTTGTGGGGCTGGAAATACTCGACGACGGCGTCCGGCTGACCGTGGACGACGGCGGCCGGACGGAGGTACTCACCGCCCGGCAGGCGGTGGTCACCGCGGGCGGCTGGACCTCCAAGCTGCTGGCAGGTTCGATCCCGACCCCGCGCCTGACGGTCACGCAGGAGCAGCCGGCCCACTTCGGCATCACCGACGACGGCGCCACCTGGCCCGGGTTCAACCACTTCCCCGGCGAGGGCGGGGACTACGCGGGCTTTTACTCCCCCGTGTACGGCATGCTGACCCCGGGCGAGGGCGTCAAGGCGGGCTGGCACGGCGTCGGCCCGGTGGTGGACCCGGACCGGAGGTCCTACCTGCCCGAACCGCGCCAGCGCGCAGCCCTCCAGCAATACGCTCGGGACTGGCTGCCCGGCGTGGACGCCGACGCGATGACCGATATCAGCTGCACCTACACCACCGCACCGGACCACAACTTCGTGCTGGACCGGGTCGGGCCCGTGATCATCGGGGCGGGCTTCGCCGGCCACGGCTTCAAGTTCACGCCGGTGGTGGGCCGGATCCTCGCGGACCTTGCCACGGGCGAGGGCCCCGCGCCGGCGATCTTTGCGGCTTCCCGGATTTAGGTTCAGCTCCGCTGGTGCCCATCCAGGAGCCGCGCGCAGCGGATGAACCCGAGGTGTGAATACGCCTGCGGGTGGTTCCCCAGATGCGTCTCGGTGCCCGGATCGTACTCCTCCGGAAGCAGCCCTGTGGGCCCAAACAGGTTGACCAGCTGGTCGAAGAGGTCCCACGCGTCGGCGATCCGGCCCACCGCCACGTACGCCTCGATCAGCCAGGTGGTGCAGATGTGGAAGCCGCCCTCCAGGCCCGGCAGACCGTCGTCGTACTTGTACCGGAAAACCGTGGGTCCCACCCGGAGTTCCCGCTCCACGGCCGCGACGGTGTCCAGGAATCTCTGGTCGCTGACGTCGAGCAGTCCGGACAGTCCGATGTGCAGCACAGCGGCGTCGAGGTCCGGGCTGTCGTAGGCGACGGTGTAGGACGCGGCGGTGTGGTCCCATCCTTCCCGGAGCACCTCGTCCCGGATGGTGGCCGCCGTGTTCGCCCAGGCAGGATCGGGGCTGCGGCCTTGCCGGGCGGCCGTGCGCAGGGCGCGGTCCAGGGTCACCCAGCACATCACCTTGGTGTAGACATGGTGCCTCGGGGCGCGCCGGGCCTCCCAAATGCCATGGTCCGGCTCGTGCCACCGCGCCAGCACGGCACTGGCCATCTGGACCAGCAACTCCCAGTGCCCGTCAACCAGCGAATGACGGGACTTACTCAACCCGTGGATCAGCTCCGCGATCGGGCCAAAGACATCGAGCTGGACCTGGTGGTCCGCGGCGTTGCCGATCCGTACGGGACGCGAACCCGCGTATCCCGGGAGGCTCTCGATGATGGCCTCCGTGGACAGCGGGGCGCCGGTGACGGAATACAGCGGATGCAGCCATTCCGGCCCAGGGGTGTTCGCCAGGATCCCGGTCAGCCAGCTGAGGAAGCCGTCGGCCTCCACCGTTGATCCCAGGTCCACCAGGGCGTTGACGGTCATCGAACCGTCCCGCAGCCAGCAGTAGCGGTAGTCCCAGTTGCGTGTGCCGCCGATGCCCTCCGGCAGGGACGTGGTGGGGGCCGCAAGCACCGCTCCGGTGGGCTCATGGACCAGAGCGCGCAGCACAAGGGCCGAGCGCCGCACGAGGGACGGCTTGACGGACGGCAGGCTCAGGCCCTGTACCCAGCGCCGGGAATGATGCGCGACGGCGGCCCTGCGGTCCGCTTCACCTGTCCCGTCAGCGTGCTGGGGCTCCGTATCGCCGCACCTGAGGTTCAGGACCACCGGTCCGTGCTGCAGATTGATCTCGGCGGTGGCTGTTGCGTGCCGCCCGTCCGAGGTGATGGCAAACGGGACGTCCGGCGCCAGCAGGATGATGGGGTCGGAGGTGCCGACCACGTGCAGCTCGCTGCCGCGGGCCTCCATGCTGAAGGGCGCGTTGGCGTAGTCCGGCCTGGGTGCGAAGACGATCCGGGCCGCCCCGGTGCCTGACAGCACCCGGACCAGGCTGGTGATGCCTTCCGGGGCGGGCTCGAGATAATCGGTCACGGTGACGTCCGCCCAACGCGTTTCCACGATCATGGTGCTGTCCACGTACCGCTGGCCAAGAACCCGCGACGCCTTGACCGGTTCCACCGAGAAGTGCCCGGCGGCGTCGCCGCCCAGGATGTGGGCAAAGAGCGAGCCCGAGTCCGGCAGGGGATGGCTCATCCAGCAGATCTTGGCCTCGGGCGTCACCAACGCTGTGGAGGAGCCGTTCCCGATCATGGAGTGCCGCTCCAGGCCGACGGCGTCCTCGCCGAAGAGCCAGGCACGGCGCAACTCGAAGAGGATGCCGAGCACACGTGCGAAGGATTCCGGATCCTTCAGCCGGTGTTTGGTTTCCGATGGCATGTCCCCTACCCACAGCCCCATGTCCGGGCCACGGAGTGTGGCCATGGCCAGTTCGTCGCTCACGGCATCCCCGGCGTACAGGGCGGCGCTCACCCCCAGCCGGGCCCTCAGGTGGTCCAGGGCATCGGCTTTGGAGGGCTGCAGCACGGAGAGGTCCAGGACGGAGCCGTCCACAATGAAGAAGAGACCGAGGGCCCGGGCGACCTCCTTCGCTTTCCTGGCACACCGGGCCACGACGTCCGGGGCGGCGGACCGGGTGTGGACAGAGACGGCGACGGGCTTTCGTTCGATGCTGATGCCCTTGTCCGCGCCCACCGCTTCGAGCAGGGCCTGGTTGGCCTGCTGCAGCACCGACTCCGTGGCGAGGGACAGTCCGTGCGCGAACCCCATGTCGAACTCCGCACCGTGCGAACCCACCAGGTGGACTTCGGCGGGAAGCCTGGAGACGGCGGCGAGGTCACGCAGGGACCGGCCGGAGATGACCGCAGCGTGAGTGTTGGGCAAGGCGGCCAGGGCCCGGAGGGCGATGGCCGCGCTGCCTAGCGGTAGCGTTTCCGTGGAGATGCCCTCGGCGGCGCACAGGGTTCCGCCGTAATTGCAGGCGACAAGCAGCCCCGGAGTCCGGGCCAGGATCTTCAGTTCGCCGAGCAGCTGGGGCGTGAGCCCGTCGTCGGCTGCCTCCGACTGGACGAAGGCCCGCAACAGGCCCAACGGGAGGGATTTGGTCAGTAGTGCGGAATCGGCCACGGTTTGGTTGAGCGGAGTGGGCATGCGCGGCAATCCTTCGGATTATCCCCAATCGGACTTGGACACCTAAAGTGTCCGGCGCAGCCGTTTCCCCTGAATATCCCGGTTATTGCGTTCGTGTTACTTTGCGGGCCCTGACCCTGCCGGCTGGAATCAGCAGCCGGGCGAATCGTATTCGTAGGCTCCGGCATCAGCAGCGGCCGGCCCGGTGCAGTCGCCGTTCTGCACGGAGGGGGCTTTCAGAAGGTCCACCGTGTAGGGCGTGGTGCCGGCCCTGTCGATGGCGGGGCTGGTGCCCGTCAGGCGGAGGTCCGTCGGAGCACCAGCGAAGCCGGCCGCCGCCATGGTGGACGTGCTGTTCGGGATGATGTTGGTTGGGCCGTTCAGGACGTTTTGCTTCTCGGTCCAGCCGGAACCGTTGATCCACAAAGAGTTCTTGACCCCCACCAGGATGTTGGCGCGGATCACCGTGGAGGCGGGGCAGGTCGCGTGGCACACGACCGCTTGCGACTGGGTGCCGGTCAGGTAGACGGTGTTGAACTCAAAGACGGTGCCGTTGGTGGGCCCGTAGGATGTTCCGTTTCCACGGGCAATGAGGCCTTTGGCCTCGGAGCAGTTGGCGCCGCAGGTGGAACGGATGAGGTTGTAGCGGAAAATGTTGCCGTCGGCCGTTCCCGAAGACTTTCCAAGTTCGGAAAAACTGTTGTTGTCCTGTGAGACGTTGTGGTGAATGTTATTGCGGTTGCCGTTGTAGATTTCGAACGCACCGCCGTCCTGGTTGTAGTCGTAGGACTTGCCGGTGGATCCGCTCACGGTGTTGCCGGAAAACTCGTTGTCATTGCCGTTAATCAGCACGCCAAAAGCTCCCGAGTCATCGCTGCAGTTCACGGCGGACGGTGTTCCACAATTAGTGCCCGGCGTATTCATATTCATCACGTTGTTGTTGGTCAGCGAATTTCCCGTGTACTTGCCGAAATCGGAGCCGGTGCCGACTTTGAGTCCAACGGCATTGCCGGACGCGGTGGAGTTCCTCACGGTATTGCGGTCGCCGGTGACGCTGATTCCGGCGTAGCCGCAGGCCAGGGCGCGGAGACCGTCAACGGCGGCGTAGTTGCCGTTGATCCTGATGCAGTTTCCCGATTTCCCGCCGGTGACGGTGGGGGCGTTGCCCGTGCCGTAGCTGTTCAGCGTGATGGGGGCGGTGGCGGTTCCGCTCTGTGCGGTGACGATGCCTCCGCTGAAGGTGTCGCCCCGGCGGAAACTGACGGTATCTCCGGGCTTGAGCACAGTCTTGTTGACCTTTGACAGCGTCTTCCAGGCTGCCGCGCTGGACAGGCCGGAATTGCTGTCGCTGCCGGCGGCGCTGACGTAGTACGTGGTACCCGCAGCGGACGCCGGAACAGCGGCTCCGGCAACAAATCCGCTGACCACGAGAAAGGTCATGAGAATGGCGGCGGCCGTGGACTTGATCTTCATTTTTCCCCAGGCATCGATTTTGAGGCGTGGGGGCGCGTCGATTTGAGACCGCTACGTTCAACCCAGCCGGCAATGAGTATTTAGATTGAGACCTTGCGCACTTAAAGCCAGGTTCCGCCCCCGCCTAAGTCAAAAGATATCTATTGCATAACGCGGCTTTGGAGGGCACGGTTCTGTGGGGGTCAGACGCGTGCCAGTCCAGCTACCTCCGCAAGGAGCTCCACCGAACGCAGCCGCTCAGCGGTTCCATTGCTCTGGTGCGCCACGATGAGCTCGTCGGCGTCGGCATGCCGGGCGAAGCCCTCCAGGTAGTCCAGTACGGCGTCAGGGGTGCCCACAGCCGAGTACTTCATCATCTGCGAGACGTGCTGTCCCTGCGGCGAGTCCAGGATCATGTCCGCCTCGTCGTCGGTGAATTGCCGCCCGCCGCCGAAGAACAGCGAGACCCGGGCCCGCATCGTGGCGCGCAGCATCTCCTGGGCGTCCGAGGCAGCATCCGCAGCCACCACATTGACGCCGGCGATGACGTGCGGGGCGGAAAGCTGCTCCGAGGGTTTGAACTCCCGGCGGTACACGGCGACGGCGTCCTGCAGCGCATTCGGGGCGAAGTGGGAGGCGAAGGCGTACGGCAGCCCCAGCTGGGCCGCCAGCCGCGCTCCGAAGAGGGAGGACCCCAAAATGTAGAGGGGCACGTTGGTTCCCCTGCCCGGCGTGGCCTCCACTCCCTGCACGCGGGTGGGCCCGGTGAGGTAGCCCTGCAGTTCCAGGACGTCCTGCAGGAAGGTCTCGGCCGAATGCGGGTCACGGCGCAGTGCCCGCATGGTGTTCTGGTCGCTGCCGGGCGCACGTCCCAGGCCCAGGTCGATCCGGCCGGGGTGCAGGGTCTCCAGGGTGCCGAACTGCTCGGCGATGGTGAGCGGAGAATGGTTGGGCAGCATCACGCCGCCTGCTCCCAGCCTGATGCTCTCTGTGTGTGCGGCGACGTGGGCGATCAGCACGGATGTCGCCGACGACGCGATGGAAGACATGTTGTGGTGCTCGGCGTACCAGACGCGCCGGTACCCGAGCTTTTCGGCCAGCTGTGCCATGGCGACGCTCCCGGCAAAGCTCTCGGCCGCCGTCTGGCCCTTGCCGATGGTTGCCAGGTCGAGGATGGAGAGGGGAACAGTCACGGCAGGACGGCCTTTCATAGGGGGCTACGCAGCTGCCGGCCCAGCGGTGGTCCGGCACATTGGGAACAACGACGGCGGCAGCCGGGTTATTTCTGTACTGCCGGTGACGCTGTCCACATATCCCGTCCATCCGCCGGCCGCTATGCTGACGGCATGGCCAACAAGTCCACCGCAGATAAAGTAGCCACCATCCAAAAGGGCTACGCCCTGGAGGGTGCCACCATCGAGCTGGGCGCCGCCATCGTCGACGGCGAACTGCACAAGGACGCTCCGGTCCGGCTGCCGCTGTCCATGATGAACCGGCACGGGCTCGTGGCCGGCGCCACCGGCACGGGCAAGACCGTCACCCTGCACATGATGGCGGAACAGCTCTCGACAGCCGGAGTGCCCGTGTTCCTGGCGGATATTAAGGGCGACCTATCCGGGCTTGCCACGGCGGCGGCCGGAAGCGACAAGCTGGCCAAGCGGACCGAAAGCATCGGGCAGGCCTGGTCCGGCAAGACGTTTCCGGTGGAGTTCCTGGCCCTCGGCGGGGACGGCGACGGCATCCCGGTCCGCGCCACGATCACGTCGTTCGGGCCCATCCTGCTCTCCCGCGTCCTGGAGCTCAACGACACCCAGGAATCCAGCCTCCAGCTCGTGTTCCATTTTGCGGACAAGAACAACCTCGAGCTGGTGGACCTGAAGGACCTGCGCGCCGTCATCCAGTTCCTTATCTCCGACGAGGGCAAGGAACCGCTTAAGGAATTGGGCGGCCTGTCCAAGGCCACAGCCGGCGTCATCCTCCGGGAGCTTGTGGGTCTCGAGGCCCAGGGCATGGAGCGGTTCTTCGGCGAGCCGGAGTTCGACACCGCCGAGCTGCTCCGCACGGCGCCAGACGGGCGCGGCGTCGTCAGCTGCCTGGAGCTCCCCACGCTGCAGACAAAGCCGATGGTTTTCTCCACGTTCCTCATGTGGCTTCTCGCGGATCTGTTCGAGGACCTGCCCGAAGCCGGCGACCTGGACAAACCCAAGCTCGTGTTCTTCCTTGACGAGGCGCACCTGCTCTTCAATGACGCTTCGAAGGCCTTCCTGGAAGCCATCACCACCACCGTCCGCCTGATCCGCTCCAAGGGAGTAGGCATCTTTTTCGTCACGCAGACCCCGAAGGACGTCCCTGCGGATGTCCTCGGGCAGCTGGCCAACCGCGTCCAGCACGCCCTCAGGGCATTCACGCCGGAGGATGCGAAGGCGCTCAGGGCCACCGTCTCCACGTTCCCGGTCAGCGACTACGACCTCGAGGAGACCCTGACTTCCGCGGGCATCGGCGAAGCCGTCATCACGGTCATGAACGAGCGAGGCGCCCCGACGCCGGTTGCCCTGACCCGACTCCGGGCACCGGAGTCCGTTATGGGTCCCAGCGCCGCCGAACTGGTCAGGAGCACCGTGGCGGGGTCGGCGCTGCTTGCGAAGTACGGCACCGCGGTGGACAAGGTCTCCGCGTACGAGAAGCTGACCGGCAAGGCGGCGGCTCCCACCGGCGCCGCGGCAGCCGGGCAGCCACCAGCTCCTTCGCCCGAAGTATTCGTCCCGGGCAGTCCTGGCCCAACGATCGACGACGAAGCCCGCCGGATCGAGGAAGAGATCCTCGGCCGTCCCAGCAGCAGGCAGCCCGGGAGCGGGCGGACCGAGAACGCACGGCCTGACGCCGGGCCGGTATCGGCGCCCCCGGCCAGACGCCAGGCTCCCCCGTCCGGCGGGATGATGGAGGACATCACCGGCGCACTCGGCGGGGCCCTTGGCAGCGGCCTGAAAAGCATGGCCCGGTCCGTCGGAACGCAGCTCGGCCGGGAACTCCTGCGGGGCGTTTTCGGCACCTCGTCCCGGCGCCGCCGCTAGCGGACAGCAGCGCTGAGAACGGCTGCTGAGTCCCGCCGTCGGGCGTTCCGGCACGGTGGGCGGGCGTCATGGGGACCGCCGCTACTCCAGAGTTGCCTGACGTTGCAGGTAACGTGGGGTGCGTGCAAATGAGTCAAGCGTTGGTGAAGACGGCGGCCGGATGGCTGCTGGGCCTCATGCTTGCCATCGTTGGCGCCATCGTTTCGGTCAACCTGGTCAACTCCTCCGTGGCCAGTCCGCAACAGCCCGTGCGCGAATATCTGGAGGCCCTGCAGCACGGCGAAGGTGAACGGGCGCTGGGTCTGCTCCGCGCGTCGGTACCGGACGCCGACGCCTCCATGCTCGACGGCACCGCCCTGCAGACGGCTGCCGCGCGGATCACGAACGTCAAGCTCGGAGCCGCGGTGGGGCGCGGCGGCAACCGGGTGATGGTGCCGATGGACTACACCATCGACGGCAGCCAGCTGCACACCGAGTTCCTGCTGGAGAGCACCGGCACAGAATGGCTGTTCTTCCACAAGTGGTCCTTCGTGCCGACCACGCTGCCCACCGTTGACGTGACGGTTGTGAACTCCGTTGAGGCAACGTTCAACGGCGTGCCGGTGAACATGCCCGGCGGCCACAACAGCTTCGCGGTGTTCTATCCGGGCGAGTACGAGGCGTCCCTCAACGGCCAGTACTTCTCCGCTCCGCCCACGCGGGCCACGGTCTCCGGACGGGAAGCTCCCGCCGCACCGCTGAACCTGCTCACGCATGCCACGGACGAGCTGAACCAGGCGGTGTCCGCGCGGGTCAAGGAATTCCTCGACAAGTGCGCGGCCGAAGCCGGCCAGCAGCAGCAGCTCCAGCCCGACTGCCCGTTCTACCACGTCACCAACAACCGCGTGGTGCCCGGGACCATCAAGTGGAGCATCACCGACTACCCGAAGATCACCATCGAGCCCTTTGACGGCAGGTGGGTAGTGGCGCCTCTGGACGGCAAGGCAAAACTCACTGCCGAGCAGATCGACCTGTTCAGCGGGGCCGTTTCACCCCTGGACGTGGAGCACGATTTCAGCTTCACGACACGGCTGGACATCAACGGCGACACCATCAAGGTGACGCCGCTCCTCACCTTCTAGGCCCGCCTCCAACTGACCCGGCCGGACTGGCCCACCTTCAACGGCCTGTCCCCATGTTCACGGGGCCAGCAACCGCCGGTAAGGCCCAAAGCTGGGCTGGTCCGGCTGCGGCCAGCGCGATGAACCACGGGCCAGAACCTCCCGCACTTGGGCCAGCATGGCTTCCGGGGAGTGAACAACGTCGTCATAGAAGAAGCGAAGGACCGGCAGCCCCCGCACGGCAGCGGCATTGTCCCGCCGCCGGTCCTTCTTGAACTGCCGCGATTCGAGGTGAAAGGCGATTCCGTCGAGCTCCACGATGAGGAAGCCTTCCAGCAGGAAGTCCACGCTTCCGATCCCATCGATCCAAACCTGCGTTTCGGTGGCGATCCCCGCTTCACGGAACAGAATGCGCGCCAGAGTCTCCAGGAGCGAATCTGAGCCCCGTTCCACCCTTGCCAGAACGTCCCGCGCTTTCCCGCACCGGTTGCCAGTCAAGTGCCCACGCAGGAAGGCGAGGTCAATGTCTCCGCGCTTGTAGGCGCACTCCACCATCACCAGGGATTCCAGGGGCGGCAGGCAGAGCAGCGCTTGGAGCAGAACATCCGGCAGCGCGGCGATGGTTCCATGGCGCCTGGGTTGCGTGAGGGCAAGCCGGTGGTTGACACAACCGTCTCCTGCCCGGCCGTTGCTGTGCCAGTAATGAGACTGCGTTGCGGGACGGAGTTGCCACAGTTTGTACCGCGGAGCAGCGGACACGCAGGTCAGGAGCCCACGAGAACGTCCAGCCGCCACCAACTCGGGATCGGCGCCGGGAACGGCGAGCAGCCCGTGCTCTACCCGCCAAACCGTGCCGCTTCGCACGGCGAGACGAATGCCGGCCTCCGTGCCGCCCCGGGTCACCACGTCCCGCGTCAGCAATACCCCACCGGCTGCTTTGATGATGCGTGAGGGGTCCACACGCCCAACCCTGCCTGCCGCCGGCATCCCCTGGCAGGCAGAATCTCGGCCATGTGGACAACCGGCCTACTTGCGCCGCTGCCGGGCTGGCCCAGCTTTGAGCCCCGCCCACAAACGGCAGTGGCCCGGTTCCGCGCCGCGAGGCGGGAAACCGGGCCACTTCAGTCAGTTCTGCGGAGGGACCTTAGTCCATACCGCGCAAGTCCAGCACCAGGTCGGTGTCACCGTCGGCCTGGAGCACCACGGGGATCCCCCAGTCCTGCTGGTAGAGGTGGCACGCGGCGTGGTCCGGGATCTCCCGTCCTCAGTTTCCGGGCCGTCGCAGGCGGCAGCGCGGGCCGTGATGTGCAGGACGCCCTCCGGAACATCGGAGGCCAGCTCGAGCGTGCGGAGCAGGCCCACGGAGGTCCCGCCGCCGGACACGAGCAGCTCCGGCGGGGTGGAGGAGATCTTCAGCTGGGTGGGGTCGCCCCAGCGGTCATCGAGCTTCTGGCCGGTGGGCGCCGTGAAGCGGACCGTGAGCTCCAGCAGACCGGGCGCCACAGGGCTCTTGGGCCGGTGCGTCTGGGCGGCGCCCTCGTCCACCTGCTGCGCTTCCTTGGGGATGGGCACGTACACGAGCTGGTGCTTGTTCGCCTCGACCACCACGAGCAGCGGCTCGGAGCCCGCCACCTGCGTGTGGTCGACGATGACGTCGGACGGCTCGGCCAGTCCCCGCGCCAGCGTGGACACGGTGCCTGCGGCCGGGTCGTAGCGGCGCACCGCACCGTTGTAGGTGTCGGCGATCGCCACGGAGCCGTCCGGCAGCACTGTGACGCCCAGCGGGTGCTGCAGGCGCGCCTCGGAAGCCTGGCCGTCGCGGAAGCCGAAGTCGAAGAGACCCTTGCCCAAGGCGGATTCAACGGTGACGGTGGCGTCGTCGTCGATCACCAGCTTGCGCAGGGCGGAGGTCTCAGAGTCGGCCACCCAGATGTTTCCGTCGGCATCCTCGGCCAGACCGGACGGCTGCGCGAACCAGGCCTCGTGGGCGGGCCCGTCAAGCAGGCCTTCCAATCCGTTGCCGGCGACGATCGAAACGTCCCCGGTGAGCGGCTCGTAGCTGAAGATCTGGTGCACACCGGCCATGGCGATCACCACGGCGTTCAGCTTGCTGGACCAGACGACGTCCCACGGCGAGCTGAGGGCCACGTCCAGGGGGTGGTCTCCCAGGCGTCCGGTGAAGCCGGCCGCGTCCTCGTCCACGCGGGCGGGCCCGGTCTCCAGGAGCCGCTGCACGCCGCTGCCAACGAGCGTGGTGACGGTTCCGTCCGCGAGCGACAGTCCCCGCAGGCGGTGGTTGACAGAGTCGGCAATTACGACGTCGTAGCCCGTCTTCCCTGCCACGTCTTCCGGCAGCAGGACAAGACCCTGCGGTTCGTTGAACCGTGCGGTGCCGGCGTCGCCGTCGGCGTGGCCCTTCTCCCCGGATCCGTACGTGCTCAGCACGGTGTGGAAGTCCGTGCCGAGCTCCAGAACGCGGTGGTGGCCGGTGTCGGTGACCAGCCAGGTGCCGGCGCCAGCAGCGCCGGCGGCAGCACCGGCGTCGGACGCTGAACCACGGCCGGCCGGAAGGTAGAGGGCCTTGCCGGGGAACCTCAGGGTTCCCGACGTTGGCTCCGGTGCGACATAGGGGCCGTTGCCGCGGTGGAGGGTGCCGCGGGCCTCGTGCTCGGCGATCAGCTCGGGAATGAGCACGCCCAGGCCGTCTGCGTGGCCTTCCCCGGACAGGTGCGCCACGATGTAGCCCTCGGGGTCGATGACCACCAGTGTGGGCCAGGCGCGCGCTGTGTAGGCTTTCCAGGTTTCCAGCTCGGGGTCGTCCAGGACCGGGTGGTGGATCTCGTAGCGCTCCACGGCGGCGGCCAGCGCAACCGGATCGGCCTCGTGCTCGAACTTCGGGGAGTGCACGCCCACGGTGACCAGGACGTCCGAGTACTTTTCCTCCAGCGGCCGGAGTTCGTCCAGCACGTGAAGGCAGTTGATGCAGCAGAAGGTCCAGAAGTCCAGGAGCACAATCTTGCCGCGCAGGGCTTCCAGGTCCAAAGACCTGCCGCCGGTGTTTAGCCAGTTGCGGCCCACCAGTTCGGAGGCGCGGACCCGGAGGTGGGTGCGTACGGTTTCGCTCATCAGCGTCCTTCCAGCTTTGAGTTGCGTTCAGCCAGCTTGGCGTCGCGTTCAGCCAATTTGGCAAACATATCGTTGTAAGCGGTGAGATCGGCGTCGTTATTCCTGTCCGCCGCCCGGTCGGTGCGCCGGGTCTCGCGTTCATCAGACCTTGACCACATGATGGCGACGCCGATCGCCACCAGCAGTGTGGGCACTTCTCCGATGCCCCAGGCCACTGCGCCGCCCATTTGCTGGTCCAGGAGTGCAGAGGGCCCCCAGCTGCGGCCGAGGTTGCCGAAGTAGTCGGCGGCCAGCAGGTTGGTGCCGCCCATGATGGCCACGCCGAAGAAGGCGTGGAAGCCCATGGTGGCCAGCAGGAGCAGGAGCCGCAGCGGGTACGGCGCGCGGCGCGGCAGCGGGTCGGTGCCGATCATGCTTAGCACGAAGATGTAGCCCGTCAGCGCAAAGTGGAGGTTCATCAGCTCGTGGCCCACGTGTTCCCGCATCGCCAGGCTGAAGGCGTCCGAGTAGTAGAACAGCACAATGGAGCCGGCGAAGTTGGCGGCGGCGAACAGCGGGTGGGTGACCACCTGCGAGAACTTCGAGTGGACGAACAGCAGGAGCCATTCCCGGAGGCCGCGGGACCCGTCCCCCCGTGCCGGAAGGGCCCGGAGCGCAAGCGTCACGGGGGCGCCGAGCACAAGGAAGATCGGGGCAACCATGGTGAGGGCCATATGGTCCACCATGTGCGCGGAGAACAGTACGCGGCCATATACCGACGGCGGTCCCGACGTGATGTAGGTCAGCACCAGCAGGCCGATGATCCAGTTCGTAGTGCGGAACCAGGACCACTTGTCCCCGCGGGCCCGCACCTTGGCCACGCCCAGGAGGTAGGACACCAGCCCGAAGATCGCCACGGCAATCCAGAGCCAGTCCAGGCGCCACTCGGTGAGCCAGCGTTCGGGCGTCAGTTCAGGGGGCAACTCGTAGCCGGAGAGGATGAATGCCGGCGAGGCGTCGGGGGCGTAGGAAGTAGGTTCCGGCGGCGCTGAACGGCCCAGTGCGACGGCGATGCCCGATGTGGCGCCCATGATCAGCAGTTCGATGAGAATCAGCTGCCAGAGCACGCGCCGCGCGGACATGGCCGCTCCTGCACGTGCCAGCTGTGGAATGACCCACTGCCGGTGCATGAAGCCGATTCCGCCCAATACCAGTGTGGCGGCGGCCTTCGCGAGGATCAGCTGGCCGTAGGCCGAGCCGAAGAGGTCACTCAAGCTGGTCACTCGGATGCTGGCGTTGACGACGCCCGACGCGAAGACCAGCGCAAACGCGAAACCTGCCAGCGAGGAGAACCGCCGGAGGACGGGTTCGGTGATGCCGTGGCCGCCCGGCTGGGACGCCTGGCCGCTGCGGGCCTGGCTGCGCGGGGCAAGGATGCCGGAGAGCAGTGCCAGCAGGATGATGCCGCCCACCCCAGACGCTGACCCCCACCAGGTGCAGGCCCAGCGAGTTGATGGCGCCCTCGTGGTCGTTGGAGCTGGCGGAGTGGCCGATCAGGGCCGTCGGAACCAGACCGATCAGTGCCAGCAGCAACGTAAACGCCAGGCCGGTCAGCGATCGCACCCCGAAGAGGGCAGTTGTCACTACGGCGGCGATGATCGTCACAGCCAGCCAGGCGCGCCCGGTTTCGATGTCCGTCATGAAGTACACCAGGGCACGAGTGAATTCGGCGTCCCCCGAAATGCCCTGCCCTGCCACGTCGGAGTACGTCAGCACCAGGACGGCGATGGCCGACAGCGTCCACGCAACGCCAGCAGCGGCGGCGATGGCAAGGGCACGGGTAAAGGCCGGGTGCTCGGGTGCGTCGTTGTCCTTCGACCGTGCACCACCGAGCTTGTGCGGCAGGATACCTGCGGCAAAGATGAGCCCGCCGATTACAGCGGCAAGGGAGACGTTGTGGATGGCTTTGCTGGCCGGAAGCCCCCAACGTACCAGCGCGCCGGGGTCGGAGACTTCACGGGCGGCTGCGGCGCCGGAGAACAGGAGCGCGGCCACAAGCCCCAGGAAGAGGGCCCCGAGCCCGGCCAGCTGCCAGGCCCGCTGAATGCCGAAGGCACTGTCAGTGGCCCGGGTTCCCGAATCGGGCGCGGGTTGCGGGGTAAGGGGTTTTGCTGCTGAAGGCACCTATCCATTGTCCGCTACCGTCGCCACGGCGGCGAATCGGGGTTTCGGCGAACCGAGGGTTAAAAGCAAGAGGAGCGGCAACCTCGTGGGTTGCCGCTCCTCTGAGCTGCGAAAGACTACTTCTTGGAGACAGCGGCCTTCAGCTTGGAGCCAGCGGTCAGCTTGACGCTGTGGCCGGCTGCAATCTGGATGGTTTCGCCGGTCTGCGGGTTGCGGCCAGTGCGGGCTGCACGGTCGGTGCGCTCAACTGCGAGCCAGCCCGGGATGGTGATCTTCTCGCCGGCGGCGACAGAAGATTCGAAAACCTCGAACAGTGCATCGAGCACGGAGTTGACGGCTGCCTGGCTGGTGCCGGCCTTGCCTGCTACCTCGGAAACAAGTTCACTACGGTTCTTAGCCATGTATGTCCTCCTGGACGCTCTTGATTCTGGATCCTGCATGCGGCGTGCGTGCAAGCCACTGTTCGAAAACTTACCAGCTTGCACCCGTGAGGGGGATAAATTCCGCGTGTTTCCGCCACTTTTTGACCTAAATCACCGGTATTGCAAGGATTTACAGCCGAATGGGGCCTCCGGCCGGGATCTGCCCACAGGTTCGGGCGCCTCCCGGCCGGGCGCTTCCTCACGTCCCGTCGCCTCAACCCCGATGCTTCCCCCTGGCGGGGGACTGCGGAAGCGCTTACGAAAAGACTGCGGGAGCTGAGGACGCGTCCGCGGAAAAGCCGCAGGACGTGAGGACGCGTCAGTGAAAAGGCTGCGGGAGCTGAGGGAGGGTTTTGGCGGCCCGGGGGTTGGTGTGGCCCTGGCTGTTAAAAGGGTCAGGCGGGGTTAAAAGGGTCAGGCCCCGACGTTCTTCGTCGGGGCCTGAGCCGTAAATAGTGTCCGGCGGTGACCTACTCTCCCACACCCTCCCGGGTGCAGTACCATCGGCGCTGTGGGTCTTAGCTTCCGGGTTCGGAATGGGACCGGGCGTTTCCCCCACGCTATGACCGCCGTAACCCTGTGTCCCGTCCGCCGGGGTGTGCCCGGGGAGGGGAAAACTGTGGTGTTACAACTGTGGTGTTGTATTTAGTTGTGTTGGTTCCTGAACCTGCAAACCCGGCGGGTTTGTTGGTTGGGAACCACATAGTGGACGCAAGCAGTCTTGTTTTCTTTTTACCGCCCCCTGGGTGCAAACGCTTTTGAATCCGTTTGCGGGGGTGGTGTGTGGTGTAAGTTATCGGCCTATTAGTACCGGTCAGCTTCACGAGTCGTTAGTCCTCGCTTCCACATCCGGCCTATCAACCCAGTGGTCTGGCTGGGGGCCTCTCACACACAAGGTGTATGGAAATCTCATCTCGAAGCGAGCTTCCCGCTTAGATGCTTTCAGCGGTTATCCCATCCGAACGTAGCTAATCAGCGGTGCACTTGGCAGTACAACTGACACACCAGAGGTTCGTCCGTCCCGGTCCTCTCGTACTAAGGACAGCCCTTCTCAAATTTCCTGCGCGCGCAGCGGATAGGGACCGAACTGTCTCACGACGTTCTAAACCCAGCTCGCGTACCGCTTTAATGGGCGAACAGCCCAACCCTTGGGACCTACTCCAGCCCCAGGATGCGACGAGCCGACATCGAGGTGCCAAACCATGCCGTCGATATGGACTCTTGGGCAAGATCAGCCTGTTATCCCCGAGGTACCTTTTATCCGTTGAGCGACGGCCATTCCACAATGTACCGCCGGATCACTAGTCCCGACTTTCGTCCCTGCTCGAGATGTCTCTCTCACAGTCAAGCTCCCTTGTGCACTTACACTCGACACCTGATTGCCAACCAGGCTGAGGGAACCTTTGGGCGCCTCCGTTACTTTTTAGGAGGCAACCGCCCCAGTTAAACTACCCATCAGGCACTGTCCCTGACCCGGATTACGGGCCGAAGTTAGATGTCCAAAGTGACCAGAGTGGTATTTCAACGATGACTCCACCCGAACTGGCGTCCGGGCTTCAACGTCTCCCACCTATCCTACACAAGCCACTCCGAACACCAATACCAAACTATAGTAAAGGTCTCGGGGTCTTTCCGTCCTGCTGCGCGTAACGAGCATCTTTACTCGTACTGCAATTTCGCCGAGTTTATGGTTGAGACAGCGGGGAAGTCGTTACTCCATTCGTGCAGGTCGGAACTTACCCGACAAGGAATTTCGCTACCTTAGGATGGTTATAGTTACCACCGCCGTTTACTGGGGCTTAAATTCTCAGCTTCGCCTTGCGGCTAACCGGTCCTCTTAACCTTCCAGCACCGGGCAGGAGTCAGTCCGTATACATCGTCTTGCGACTTCGCACGGACCTGTGTTTTTAGTAAACAGTCGCTTCCCCCTGGTCTCTGCGGCCCCGATCCCCCTCCCACCAGCAAGTGGTGTTCAAGGTTGGGGCCCCCCTTCTCCCGAAGTTACGGGGGCATTTTGCCGAGTTCCTTAACCATAATTCTCTCGATCGCCTTAGTATTCTCTACCTGATCACCTGTGTCGGTTTGGGGTACGGGCGGCTAAAACCTCGCGCCGATGCTTTTCTAGGCAGCATAGGATCACCGAATCCCCCCTTTACGGGAGTCCCGTCAGATCTCAGGCACATGAACAGCGGATTTGCCTACCGTTCGCCCTACATCCTTGGACCGGGACAACCATCGCCCGGCTCGGCTACCTTCCTGCGTCACACCTGTTAATACGCTTGCCTCCCAGGATCAGGTCCCGCGCTCCACCAAAACCCTTCACCCACAAGGGGTGTCGGGCAGGTCTCGGGCGGTTAGTATCCCCTGTTCAACATGGGCGGTTTTTCGCCGGTACGGGAATATCAACCCGTTGTCCATCGACTACGCCTGTCGGCCTCGCCTTAGGTCCCGACTTACCCAGGGCAGATTAGCTTGACCCTGGAACCCTTGATCATCCGGCGGACGGGTTTCTCACCCGTCTTTCGCTACTCATGCCTGCATTCTCACTCGTGTAGGCTCCACCGCTGGTTTACACCGCGACTTCACCGCCCACACGACGCTCCCCTACCCATCCACACTCCTGAACCACGAAGGCTTGGAAAACATGTGAATGCCACAACTTCGGCGGTGTACTTGAGCCCCGCTACATTGTCGGCGCGGAATCACTTGACCAGTGAGCTATTACGCACTCTTTAAGGATGGCTGCTTCTAAGCCAACCTCCTGGTTGTCTTCGCAACTCCACATCCTTTCCCACTTAGCACACGCTTAGGGGCCTTAGTTGGTGGTCTGGGCTGTTTCCCTCTCGACTATGAAGCTTATCCCCCACAGTCTCACTGCTGCGCTCTCACTTACCGGCATTCGGAGTTTGGCTGACGTCAGTAACCTTGTAGGGCCCATTAGCCATCCAGTAGCTCTACCTCCGGTAAGAAACACGCAACGCTGCACCTAAATGCATTTCGGGGAGAACCAGCTATCACGAAGTTTGATTGGCCTTTCACCCCTACCCACAGCTCATCCCCTCCATTTTCAACTGAAGTGGGTTCGGTCCTCCACGACGTCTTACCGTCGCTTCAACCTGGCCATGGGTAGATCACTTCGCTTCGGGTCTAGATCACGCCACTGCAACGCCCTGTTCAGACTCGCTTTCGCTACGGCTTCCCCACACGGGTTAACCTCGCGACGTAACACTAACTCGCAGGCTCATTCTTCAAAAGGCACGCCGTCACAACTACAAGGCTGCTCCGACGGATTGTAAGCACACGGTTTCAGGTACTGTTTCACTCCCCTCCCGGGGTACTTTTCACCTTTCCCTCACGGTACTGGTCCGCTATCGGTCATTAGGGAGTATTTAGGCTTATCAGGTGGTCCTGACAGATTCACACGGGATTTCTCGGGCCCCGTGCTACTTGGGATACTCATCAAAGGCGGTGCACAGCATTACGGTTACGGGGCTCACACCCTCTACGGCCGGCCTTTCAAGACCGTTCACCTATACCAGCACTCACACCTCCCCGGTCCGGCAGAACCAGGACAACAAGTCCCACAACCCCGCCCATGCAACGCCCGCCGGCTATCACACATGGGTCGGTTTAGCCTGATCCGCGTTCGCTCGCCACTACTAACGGAATCACTGTTGTTTTCTCTTCCTGCGGGTACTGAGATGTTTCACTTCCCCGCGTTCCCTCCACGCACCCTATGTGTTCAGATGCGGGTCACCAGATCACTCGCGCGTCTGGCGGGGTTTCCCCATTCGGACACCCTGGGATCACAGTCCGGTTATCGACTCCCCCAGGCTTATCGCAGATTCCTACGTCCTTCTTCGGCTCCTAATGCCAAGGCATCCACCGTGTGCTCTTAAAAACTTGACCACAAAAGATCAAGGAGTAATTTTCGAGAGAACCACAGAAACCAACCACACCCAACAACCACACCCCGAAGAGTGCCATCATCACGCGCAGCCAGATCCAGGTTCATATTCTTGGAAATTGCTTCTTATAAAAGATGCTCGCGTCCACTATGTAGTTCTCAAACAACAACCCCGTACCACACACCCCACACACCCCCCAAAAGAGGCAACCGTGCGATCGGTGCAGCCAGGAAACCAGAAACAAACATCCCGGGAAAGAACCAAACCCTCCCCGGTCCTGTTGCCTCAGGACCCAACAGTGTGCCAAACACTACCCAACAACCACGAACCACCCGCGTTCCAGGACCAGCCCCCCAAAGAGGAACCACTCCGTACTAACCAACGGCCCGTGCCACCAGGCACCTATTTGCTGATATTCCACCCATGAGCACCCGCCGCAGAACGATCGCCTGCGCAACGGGCCTTTACTCCTGACAAACCACACACCCCGCATACACGGAAAGCGTGGGCCTGTAGGTGCTCCTTAGAAAGGAGGTGATCCAGCCGCACCTTCCGGTACGGCTACCTTGTTACGACTTAGTCCCAATCGCCAGTCCCACCTTCGACGGCTCCCTCCCACAAGGGGTTAGGCCACCGGCTTCGGGTGTTACCAACTTTCGTGACTTGACGGGCGGTGTGTACAAGGCCCGGGAACGTATTCACCGCAGCGTTGCTGATCTGCGATTACTAGCGACTCCGACTTCATGGGGTCGAGTTGCAGACCCCAATCCGAACTGAGACCGGCTTTTTGGGATTAGCTCCACCTCACAGTATCGCAACCCTTTGTACCGGCCATTGTAGCATGCGTGAAGCCCAAGACATAAGGGGCATGATGATTTGACGTCGTCCCCACCTTCCTCCGAGTTGACCCCGGCAGTCTCCCATGAGTCCCCACCACTACGTGCTGGCAACATGGAACGAGGGTTGCGCTCGTTGCGGGACTTAACCCAACATCTCACGACACGAGCTGACGACAACCATGCACCACCTGTGAACCGGCCCCAAAGGAGAAACCACATTTCTGCGGCGATCCGGTCCATGTCAAGCCTTGGTAAGGTTCTTCGCGTTGCATCGAATTAATCCGCATGCTCCGCCGCTTGTGCGGGCCCCCGTCAATTCCTTTGAGTTTTAGCCTTGCGGCCGTACTCCCCAGGCGGGGCACTTAATGCGTTAGCTACGGCGCGGAAAACGTGGAATGTCCCCCACACCTAGTGCCCAACGTTTACGGCATGGACTACCAGGGTATCTAATCCTGTTCGCTCCCCATGCTTTCGCTCCTCAGCGTCAGTTAATGCCCAGAGACCTGCCTTCGCCATCGGTGTTCCTCCTGATATCTGCGCATTTCACCGCTACACCAGGAATTCCAGTCTCCCCTACATCACTCTAGTCTGCCCGTACCCACCGCAGATCCGGAGTTGAGCCCCGGACTTTCACGGCAGACGCGACAAACCGCCTACGAGCTCTTTACGCCCAATAATTCCGGATAACGCTTGCGCCCTACGTATTACCGCGGCTGCTGGCACGTAGTTAGCCGGCGCTTCTTCTGCAGGTACCGTCACTTTCGCTTCTTCCCTACTGAAAGAGGTTTACAACCCGAAGGCCGTCATCCCTCACGCGGCGTCGCTGCATCAGGCTTTCGCCCATTGTGCAATATTCCCCACTGCTGCCTCCCGTAGGAGTCTGGGCCGTGTCTCAGTCCCAGTGTGGCCGGTCACCCTCTCAGGCCGGCTACCCGTCGTCGCCTTGGTGAGCCATTACCTCACCAACAAGCTGATAGGCCGCGAGTCCATCCAAAACCGCAAAAGCTTTCCACCCCCCACCATGCGATGAGGAGTCATATCCGGTATTAGACCCAGTTTCCCAGGCTTATCCCAGAGTCAAGGGCAGGTTACTCACGTGTTACTCACCCGTTCGCCACTAATCCCCGGTGCAAGCACCGGATCATCGTTCGACTTGCATGTGTTAAGCACGCCGCCAGCGTTCATCCTGAGCCAGGATCAAACTCTCCGTTGAAAACAAACAGACACAACCGGAAACCACGGAAATAACGCGGAAACCAGCTGCACAAAATTTGAAACCAGCCAAAAACACCAGACCACACCACGGAGGCGGATAGGCCCGGCAAATTCAACCAATTTAATAAAAAATCGGTATCAACAAACTTGGCACACTATTGAGTTCTCAAACAACAGACACACCCGGCACCACCCAAACCAACGTTCAGGATCGCTCCGGAGCAACTTTTCAAACTTACCCGGTTTCACTCCCCGACGCAAATCCATGTTTCAGGATTCTCATCGGCAGGAAAACCAGCCCCACCACACCCAAGCAACCTAAAAAGTCACCAGATCACGGTCTTGATTTCGGGGATTTGGCCGCCCGCGGTGACCAGCTCTTCGCTGTCTCCCTCGCGGCGACTTGGAATACATTACACCCACCCCACCCCCAAAGCAACCCGGCGAAAAGAGGCACGGACCCGCCCCCGAAACCCTTGAACTGCCGCGGGTTTTGGGCACCGCAAGGCGGGCAACGAAGCCAACCAGGGACCGGATCAGTTTTATGGACCGCGTCACAGTCGGGCATGCCCGCCCGCGCGGGCAGCTGTGGCCCCCGCGCACCGGGAGTCCTCCCCGGCTCAACCGCACTTCCAGGCTGCGGGCGCCGCCGGCCGGCAGCTTCCCTCCTAACCACAGCCTCCACAAACCACGGCCGCGAAGAACGTGCGCGACGTTGCTGTGGTGAAGTTCCTCACCCAAGTTCCTCCGGTCATCGGCACCTCCGGTCAACACCCGGGACAGCCCCGGCACCGGGACCCCGCCCTCCCCCGGGCAAGCCTCTGGACGTGAGGGACGAAGGACCTCCCCGGACGGGGTTCCCGGTGCCGCCGGCACGACTGCCGCACCACGGCCGGTCTGCCGGCGCCCTGGCCGGTAGCCGCCTGCCGGTAGCCGCCGGCCCCGGCCGGCACAGCCGACAGGGGGGGCGGCTTTTAAATACTCAGGCCCCGACCTGGATGTCGGGGCCTGAGACCGGTGTGACTGGTGGATTAGATGCGGGCGGGTTAAATGCGGGAGAGCCCCAACCAGTGAACTGGTTGGGGCTCTCGACCGTTTTAATGGTTGTCCGGCGGTGACCTACTCTCCCACACCCTCCCGGGTGCAGTACCATCGGCGCTGTGGGTCTTAGCTTCCGGGTTCGGAATGGGACCGGGCGTTTCCCCCACGCTATGACCGCCGTAACCCTGTGTCCCGTCCGCCGGGGTGTGCCCGGGGAAGGGAAAACTGTGGTGTTACAACTGTGGTGTTGTATTTAGTTGTGTTGGTTCCTGAACCTGCAAACCCGGCGGGTTTGTTGGTTGGGAACCACATAGTGGACGCAAGCAGTCTTGTTTTCTTTTTACCGCCCCCTGGGTGCAAACGCTTTTGAATCCGTTTGCGGGGGTGGTGTGTGGTGTAAGTTATCGGCCTATTAGTACCGGTCAGCTTCACGAGTCGTTAGTCCTCGCTTCCACATCCGGCCTATCAACCCAGTGGTCTGGCTGGGGGCCTCTCACACACAAGGTGTATGGAAATCTCATCTCGAAGCGAGCTTCCCGCTTAGATGCTTTCAGCGGTTATCCCATCCGAACGTAGCTAATCAGCGGTGCACTTGGCAGTACAACTGACACACCAGAGGTTCGTCCGTCCCGGTCCTCTCGTACTAAGGACAGCCCTTCTCAAATTTCCTGCGCGCGCAGCGGATAGGGACCGAACTGTCTCACGACGTTCTAAACCCAGCTCGCGTACCGCTTTAATGGGCGAACAGCCCAACCCTTGGGACCTACTCCAGCCCCAGGATGCGACGAGCCGACATCGAGGTGCCAAACCATGCCGTCGATATGGACTCTTGGGCAAGATCAGCCTGTTATCCCCGAGGTACCTTTTATCCGTTGAGCGACGGCCATTCCACAATGTACCGCCGGATCACTAGTCCCGACTTTCGTCCCTGCTCGAGATGTCTCTCTCACAGTCAAGCTCCCTTGTGCACTTACACTCGACACCTGATTGCCAACCAGGCTGAGGGAACCTTTGGGCGCCTCCGTTACTTTTTAGGAGGCAACCGCCCCAGTTAAACTACCCATCAGGCACTGTCCCTGACCCGGATTACGGGCCGAAGTTAGATGTCCAAAGTGACCAGAGTGGTATTTCAACGATGACTCCACCCGAACTGGCGTCCGGGCTTCAACGTCTCCCACCTATCCTACACAAGCCACTCCGAACACCAATACCAAACTATAGTAAAGGTCTCGGGGTCTTTCCGTCCTGCTGCGCGTAACGAGCATCTTTACTCGTACTGCAATTTCGCCGAGTTTATGGTTGAGACAGCGGGGAAGTCGTTACTCCATTCGTGCAGGTCGGAACTTACCCGACAAGGAATTTCGCTACCTTAGGATGGTTATAGTTACCACCGCCGTTTACTGGGGCTTAAATTCTCAGCTTCGCCTTGCGGCTAACCGGTCCTCTTAACCTTCCAGCACCGGGCAGGAGTCAGTCCGTATACATCGTCTTGCGACTTCGCACGGACCTGTGTTTTTAGTAAACAGTCGCTTCCCCCTGGTCTCTGCGGCCCCGATCCCCCTCCCACCAGCAAGTGGTGTTCAAGGTTGGGGCCCCCCTTCTCCCGAAGTTACGGGGGCATTTTGCCGAGTTCCTAACCATAATTCTCTCGATCGCCTTAGTATTCTCTACCTGATCACCTGTGTCGGTTTGGGGTACGGGCGGCTAAAACCTCGCGCCGATGCTTTTCTAGGCAGCATAGGATCACCGAATCCCCCCTTTACGGGAGTCCCGTCAGATCTCAGGCACATGAACAGCGGATTTGCCTACCGTTCGCCCTACATCCTTGGACCGGGACAACCATCGCCCGGCTCGGCTACCTTCCTGCGTCACACCTGTTAATACGCTTGCCTCCCAGGATCAGGTCCCGCGCTCCACCAAAACCCTTCACCCACAAGGGGTGTCGGGCAGGTCTCGGGCGGTTAGTATCCCCTGTTCAACATGGGCGGTTTTTCGCCGGTACGGGAATATCAACCCGTTGTCCATCGACTACGCCTGTCGGCCTCGCCTTAGGTCCCGACTTACCCAGGGCAGATTAGCTTGACCCTGGAACCCTTGATCATCCGGCGGACGGGTTTCTCACCCGTCTTTCGCTACTCATGCCTGCATTCTCACTCGTGTAGGCTCCACCGCTGGTTTACACCGCGACTTCACCGCCCACACGACGCTCCCCTACCCATCCACACTCCTGAACCACGAAGGCTTGGAAAACATGTGAATGCCACAACTTCGGCGGTGTACTTGAGCCCCGCTACATTGTCGGCGCGGAATCACTTGACCAGTGAGCTATTACGCACTCTTTAAGGATGGCTGCTTCTAAGCCAACCTCCTGGTTGTCTTCGCAACTCCACATCCTTTCCCACTTAGCACACGCTTAGGGGCCTTAGTTGGTGGTCTGGGCTGTTTCCCTCTCGACTATGAAGCTTATCCCCCACAGTCTCACTGCTGCGCTCTCACTTACCGGCATTCGGAGTTTGGCTGACGTCAGTAACCTTGTAGGGCCCATTAGCCATCCAGTAGCTCTACCTCCGGTAAGAAACACGCAACGCTGCACCTAAATGCATTTCGGGGAGAACCAGCTATCACGAAGTTTGATTGGCCTTTCACCCCTACCCACAGCTCATCCCCTCCATTTTCAACTGAAGTGGGTTCGGTCCTCCACGACGTCTTACCGTCGCTTCAACCTGGCCATGGGTAGATCACTTCGCTTCGGGTCTAGATCACGCCACTGCAACGCCCTGTTCAGACTCGCTTTCGCTACGGCTTCCCCACACGGGTTAACCTCGCGACGTAACACTAACTCGCAGGCTCATTCTTCAAAAGGCACGCCGTCACAACTACAAGGCTGCTCCGACGGATTGTAAGCACACGGTTTCAGGTACTGTTTCACTCCCCTCCCGGGGTACTTTTCACCTTTCCCTCACGGTACTGGTCCGCTATCGGTCATTAGGGAGTATTTAGGCTTATCAGGTGGTCCTGACAGATTCACACGGGATTTCTCGGGCCCCGTGCTACTTGGGATACTCATTAAAGGCGGTGCACAGCATTACGGTTACGGGGCTCACACCCTCTACGGCCGGCCTTTCAAGACCGTTCACCTATACCAGCACTCACACCTCCCCGGTCCGGCAGAACCAGGACAACAAGTCCCACAACCCCGC
Organism: Arthrobacter sp. UC242_113; assembly: GCF_044054585.1. Taxonomy (NCBI): domain Bacteria; kingdom Bacillati; phylum Actinomycetota; class Actinomycetes; order Micrococcales; family Micrococcaceae; genus Arthrobacter; species Arthrobacter sp. UC242_113. The sequence goes on from NZ_CP171968.1 coordinate 3,530,093, forward strand.
CCATGCAACGCCCGCCGGCTATCACACATGGGTCGGTTTAGCCTGATCCGCGTTCGCTCGCCACTACTAACGGAATCACTGTTGTTTTCTCTTCCTGCGGGTACTGAGATGTTTCACTTCCCCGCGTTCCCTCCACGCACCCTATGTGTTCAGATGCGGGTCACCAGATCACTCGCGCGTCTGGCGGGGTTTCCCCATTCGGACACCCTGGGATCACAGTCCGGTTATCGACTCCCCCAGGCTTATCGCAGATTCCTACGTCCTTCTTCGGCTCCTAATGCCAAGGCATCCACCGTGTGCTCTTAAAAACTTGACCACAAAAGATCAAGGAGTAATTTTCGAGAGAACCACAGAAACCAACCACACCCAACAACCACACCCCGAAGAGTGCCATCATCACGCGCAGCCAGATCCAGGTTCATATTCTTGGAAATTGCTTCTTATAAAAGATGCTCGCGTCCACTATGTAGTTCTCAAACAACAACCCCGTACCACACACCCCACACACCCCCCAAAAGAGGCAACCGTGCGATCGGTGCAGCCAGGAAACCAGAAACAAACATCCCGGGAAAGAACCAAACCCTCCCCGGTCCTGTTGCCTCAGGACCCAACAGTGTGCCAAACACTACCCAACAACCACGAACCACCCGCGTTCCAGGACCAGCCCCCCAAAGAGGAACCACTCCGTACTAACCAACGGCCCGTGCCACCAGGCACCTATTTGCTGATATTCCACCCATGAGCACCCGCCGCAGAACGATCGCCTGCGCAACGGGCCTTTACTCCTGACAAACCACACACCCCGCATACACGGAAAGCGTGGGCCTGTAGGTGCTCCTTAGAAAGGAGGTGATCCAGCCGCACCTTCCGGTACGGCTACCTTGTTACGACTTAGTCCCAATCGCCAGTCCCACCTTCGACGGCTCCCTCCCACAAGGGGTTAGGCCACCGGCTTCGGGTGTTACCAACTTTCGTGACTTGACGGGCGGTGTGTACAAGGCCCGGGAACGTATTCACCGCAGCGTTGCTGATCTGCGATTACTAGCGACTCCGACTTCATGGGGTCGAGTTGCAGACCCCAATCCGAACTGAGACCGGCTTTTTGGGATTAGCTCCACCTCACAGTATCGCAACCCTTTGTACCGGCCATTGTAGCATGCGTGAAGCCCAAGACATAAGGGGCATGATGATTTGACGTCGTCCCCACCTTCCTCCGAGTTGACCCCGGCAGTCTCCCATGAGTCCCCACCACTACGTGCTGGCAACATGGAACGAGGGTTGCGCTCGTTGCGGGACTTAACCCAACATCTCACGACACGAGCTGACGACAACCATGCACCACCTGTGAACCGGCCCCAAAGGAGAAACCACATTTCTGCGGCGATCCGGTCCATGTCAAGCCTTGGTAAGGTTCTTCGCGTTGCATCGAATTAATCCGCATGCTCCGCCGCTTGTGCGGGCCCCCGTCAATTCCTTTGAGTTTTAGCCTTGCGGCCGTACTCCCCAGGCGGGGCACTTAATGCGTTAGCTACGGCGCGGAAAACGTGGAATGTCCCCCACACCTAGTGCCCAACGTTTACGGCATGGACTACCAGGGTATCTAATCCTGTTCGCTCCCCATGCTTTCGCTCCTCAGCGTCAGTTAATGCCCAGAGACCTGCCTTCGCCATCGGTGTTCCTCCTGATATCTGCGCATTTCACCGCTACACCAGGAATTCCAGTCTCCCCTACATCACTCTAGTCTGCCCGTACCCACCGCAGATCCGGAGTTGAGCCCCGGACTTTCACGGCAGACGCGACAAACCGCCTACGAGCTCTTTACGCCCAATAATTCCGGATAACGCTTGCGCCCTACGTATTACCGCGGCTGCTGGCACGTAGTTAGCCGGCGCTTCTTCTGCAGGTACCGTCACTTTCGCTTCTTCCCTACTGAAAGAGGTTTACAACCCGAAGGCCGTCATCCCTCACGCGGCGTCGCTGCATCAGGCTTTCGCCCATTGTGCAATATTCCCCACTGCTGCCTCCCGTAGGAGTCTGGGCCGTGTCTCAGTCCCAGTGTGGCCGGTCACCCTCTCAGGCCGGCTACCCGTCGTCGCCTTGGTGAGCCATTACCTCACCAACAAGCTGATAGGCCGCGAGTCCATCCAAAACCGCAAAAGCTTTCCACCCCCCACCATGCGATGAGGAGTCATATCCGGTATTAGACCCAGTTTCCCAGGCTTATCCCAGAGTCAAGGGCAGGTTACTCACGTGTTACTCACCCGTTCGCCACTAATCCCCGGTGCAAGCACCGGATCATCGTTCGACTTGCATGTGTTAAGCACGCCGCCAGCGTTCATCCTGAGCCAGGATCAAACTCTCCGTTGAAAACAAACAGACACAACCGGAAACCACGGAAATAACGCGGAAACCAGCTGCACAAAATTTGAAACCAGCCAAAAACACCAGACCACACCACGGAGGCGGATAGGCCCGGCAAATTCAACCAATTTAATAAAAAATCGGTATCAACAAACTTGGCACACTATTGAGTTCTCAAACAACAGACACACCCGGCACCACCCAAACCAACGTTCAGGATCGCTCCGGAGCAACTTTTCAAACTTACCAGGTTTCACTCCCCGACGCAAATCCATGTTTCAGGATTCTCATCGGCAGGAAAACCAGCCCCACCACACCCAAGCAACCTAAAAAGTCACCAGATCACGGTCTTGATTTCGGGGATTTGGCCGCCCGCGGTGACCAGCTCTTCGCTGTCTCCCTCGCGGCGACTTGGAATACATTACACCCACCCCACCCCCAAAGCAACCCGGCGAAAAGAGGCACGGACCCGCCCCCGAAACCCTTGAACTGCCGCGGGTTTTGGGCACCGCAAGGCGGGCAACGAAGCCAACCAGGGACCGGATCAGTTTTATGGACCGCGTCACAGTCGGGCATGCCCGCCCGCGCGGGCAGCTGTGGCCCCCGCGCACCGGGAGTCCTCCCCGGCTCAACCGCACTTCCAGGCTGCGGGCGCCGCCGGCCGGCAGCTTCCCTCCTAACCACAGCCTCCACAAACCACGGCCGCGAAGAACGTGCGCGACGTTGCTGTGGTGAAGTTCCTCACCCAAGTTCCTCCGGTCATCGGCACCTCCGGTCAACACCCGGGACAGCCCCGGCACCGGGACCCCGCCCTCCCCCGGGCAAGCCTCTGGACGTGAGGGACGAAGGACCTCCCCGGACGGGGTTCCCGGTGCCGCCGGCACGACTGCCGCACCACGGCCGGTCTGCCGGCGCCCTGGCCGGTAGCCGCCTGCCGGTAGCCGCCGGCCCCGGCCGGCACAGCCGACAGGGGGGGCGGCTTTAAATCACTCAGGCCCCGACCTGGATGTCGGGGCCTGAGACCGGTGTGACTGGTGGATTAGATGCGGGCGGGTTAAATGCGGGAGAGCCCCAACCAGTGAACTGGTTGGGGCTCTCGACCGTTTAATGGTTGTCCGGCGGTGACCTACTCTCCCACACCCTCCCGGGTGCAGTACCATCGGCGCTGTGGGTCTTAGCTTCCGGGTTCGGAATGGGACCGGGCGTTTCCCCCACGCTATGACCGCCGTAACCCTGTGTCCCGTCCGCCCGGGGTGTGCCCGGGGAAGGGAAAACTGTGGTGTTACAACTGTGGTGTTGTATTTAGTTGTGTTGGTTCCTGAACCGTCAAACCCGGCGGGTTTGTTGGTTGGGAACCACATAGTGGACGCAAGCAGTCTTGTTTTCTTTTTACCGCCCCCTGGGTGCAAACGCTTTTGAATCCGTTTGCGGGGGTGGTGTGTGGTGTAAGTTATCGGCCTATTAGTACCGGTCAGCTTCACGAGTCGTTAGTCCTCGCTTCCACATCCGGCCTATCAACCCAGTGGTCTGGCTGGGGGCCTCTCACACACAAGGTGTATGGAAATCTCATCTCGAAGCGAGCTTCCCGCTTAGATGCTTTCAGCGGTTATCCCATCCGAACGTAGCTAATCAGCGGTGCACTTGGCAGTACAACTGACACACCAGAGGTTCGTCCGTCCCGGTCCTCTCGTACTAAGGACAGCCCTTCTCAAATTTCCTGCGCGCGCAGCGGATAGGGACCGAACTGTCTCACGACGTTCTAAACCCAGCTCGCGTACCGCTTTAATGGGCGAACAGCCCAACCCTTGGGACCTACTCCAGCCCCAGGATGCGACGAGCCGACATCGAGGTGCCAAACCATGCCGTCGATATGGACTCTTGGGCAAGATCAGCCTGTTATCCCCGAGGTACCTTTTATCCGTTGAGCGACGGCCATTCCACAATGTACCGCCGGATCACTAGTCCCGACTTTCGTCCCTGCTCGAGATGTCTCTCTCACAGTCAAGCTCCCTTGTGCACTTACACTCGACACCTGATTGCCAACCAGGCTGAGGGAACCTTTGGGCGCCTCCGTTACTTTTTAGGAGGCAACCGCCCCAGTTAAACTACCCATCAGGCACTGTCCCTGACCCGGATTACGGGCCGAAGTTAGATGTCCAAAGTGACCAGAGTGGTATTTCAACGATGACTCCACCCGAACTGGCGTCCGGGCTTCAACGTCTCCCACCTATCCTACACAAGCCACTCCGAACACCAATACCAAACTATAGTAAAGGTCTCGGGGTCTTTCCGTCCTGCTGCGCGTAACGAGCATCTTTACTCGTACTGCAATTTCGCCGAGTTTATGGTTGAGACAGCGGGGAAGTCGTTACTCCATTCGTGCAGGTCGGAACTTACCCGACAAGGAATTTCGCTACCTTAGGATGGTTATAGTTACCACCGCCGTTTACTGGGGCTTAAATTCTCAGCTTCGCCTTGCGGCTAACCGGTCCTCTTAACCTTCCAGCACCGGGCAGGAGTCAGTCCGTATACATCGTCTTGCGACTTCGCACGGACCTGTGTTTTTAGTAAACAGTCGCTTCCCCCTGGTCTCTGCGGCCCCGATCCCCTCCCACCAGCAAGTGGTGTTCAAGGTTGGGGCCCCCCTTCTCCCGAAGTTACGGGGGCATTTTGCCGAGTTCCTTAACCATAATTCTCTCGATCGCCTTAGTATTCTCTACCTGATCACCTGTGTCGGTTTGGGGTACGGGCGGCTAAAACCTCGCGCCGATGCTTTTCTAGGCAGCATAGGATCACCGAATCCCCCCTTTACGGGAGTCCCGTCAGATCTCAGGCACATGAACAGCGGATTTGCCTACCGTTCGCCCTACATCCTTGGACCGGGACAACCATCGCCCGGCTCGGCTACCTTCCTGCGTCACACCTGTTAATACGCTTGCCTCCCAGGATCAGGTCCCGCGCTCCACCAAAACCCTTCACCCACAAGGGGTGTCGGGCAGGTCTCGGGCGGTTAGTATCCCCTGTTCAACATGGGCGGTTTTTCGCCGGTACGGGAATATCAACCCGTTGTCCATCGACTACGCCTGTCGGCCTCGCCTTAGGTCCCGACTTACCCAGGGCAGATTAGCTTGACCCTGGAACCCTTGATCATCCGGCGGACGGGTTTCTCACCCGTCTTTCGCTACTCATGCCTGCATTCTCACTCGTGTAGGCTCCACCGCTGGTTTACACCGCGACTTCACCGCCCACACGACGCTCCCCTACCCATCCACACTCCTGAACCACGAAGGCTTGGAAAACATGTGAATGCCACAACTTCGGCGGTGTACTTGAGCCCCGCTACATTGTCGGCGCGGAATCACTTGACCAGTGAGCTATTACGCACTCTTTAAGGATGGCTGCTTCTAAGCCAACCTCCTGGTTGTCTTCGCAACTCCACATCCTTTCCCACTTAGCACACGCTTAGGGGCCTTAGTTGGTGGTCTGGGCTGTTTCCCTCTCGACTATGAAGCTTATCCCCCACAGTCTCACTGCTGCGCTCTCACTTACCGGCATTCGGAGTTTGGCTGACGTCAGTAACCTTGTAGGGCCCATTAGCCATCCAGTAGCTCTACCTCCGGTAAGAAACACGCAACGCTGCACCTAAATGCATTTCGGGGAGAACCAGCTATCACGAAGTTTGATTGGCCTTTCACCCCTACCCACAGCTCATCCCCTCCATTTTCAACTGAAGTGGGTTCGGTCCTCCACGACGTCTTACCGTCGCTTCAACCTGGCCATGGGTAGATCACTTCGCTTCGGGTCTAGATCACGCCACTGCAACGCCCTGTTCAGACTCGCTTTCGCTACGGCTTCCCCACACGGGTTAACCTCGCGACGTAACACTAACTCGCAGGCTCATTCTTCAAAAGGCACGCCGTCACAACTACAAGGCTGCTCCGACGGATTGTAAGCACACGGTTTCAGGTACTGTTTCACTCCCCTCCCGGGGTACTTTTCACCTTTCCCTCACGGTACTGGTCCGCTATCGGTCATTAGGGAGTATTTAGGCTTATCAGGTGGTCCTGACAGATTCACACGGGATTTCTCGGGCCCCGTGCTACTTGGGATACTCATCAAAGGCGGTGCACAGCATTACGGTTACGGGGCTCACACCCTCTACGGCCGGCCTTTCAAGACCGTTCACCTATACCAGCACTCACACCTCCCCGGTCCGGCAGAACCAGGACAACAAGTCCCACAACCCCGCCCATGCAACGCCCGCCGGCTATCACACATGGGTCGGTTTAGCCTGATCCGCGTTCGCTCGCCACTACTAACGGAATCACTGTTGTTTTCTCTTCCTGCGGGTACTGAGATGTTTCACTTCCCCGCGTTCCCTCCACGCACCCTATGTGTTCAGATGCGGGTCACCAGATCACTCGCGCGTCTGGCGGGGTTTCCCCATTCGGACACCCTGGGATCACAGTCCGGTTATCGACTCCCCCAGGCTTATCGCAGATTCCTACGTCCTTCTTCGGCTCCTAATGCCAAGGCATCCACCGTGTGCTCTTAAAAACTTGACCACAAAAGATCAAGGAGTAATTTTCGAGAGAACCACAGAAACCAACCACACCCAACAACCACACCCCGAAGAGTGCCATCATCACGCGCAGCCAGATCCAGGTTCATATTCTTGGAAATTGCTTCTTATAAAAGATGCTCGCGTCCACTATGTAGTTCTCAAACAACAACCCCGTACCACACACCCCACACACACCCCCAAAAGAGGCAACCGTGCGATCGGTGCAGCCAGGAAACCAGAAACAAACATCCCGGGAAAGAACCAAACCCTCCCCGGTCCTGTTGCCTCAGGACCCAACAGTGTGCCAAACACTACCCAACAACCACGAACCACCCGCGTTCCAGGACCAGCCCCCAAAGAGGAACCACTCCGTACTAACCAACGGCCCGTGCCACCAGGCACCTATTTGCTGATATTCCACCCATGAGCACCCGCCGCAGAACGATCGCCTGCGCAACGGGCCTTTACTCCTGACAAACCACACACCCCGCATACACGGAAAGCGTGGGCCTGTAGGTGCTCCTTAGAAAGGAGGTGATCCAGCCGCACCTTCCGGTACGGCTACCTTGTTACGACTTAGTCCCAATCGCCAGTCCCACCTTCGACGGCTCCCTCCCACAAGGGGTTAGGCCACCGGCTTCGGGTGTTACCAACTTTCGTGACTTGACGGGCGGTGTGTACAAGGCCCGGGAACGTATTCACCGCAGCGTTGCTGATCTGCGATTACTAGCGACTCCGACTTCATGGGGTCGAGTTGCAGACCCCAATCCGAACTGAGACCGGCTTTTTGGGATTAGCTCCACCTCACAGTATCGCAACCCTTTGTACCGGCCATTGTAGCATGCGTGAAGCCCAAGACATAAGGGGCATGATGATTTGACGTCGTCCCCACCTTCCTCCGAGTTGACCCCGGCAGTCTCCCATGAGTCCCCACCACTACGTGCTGGCAACATGGAACGAGGGTTGCGCTCGTTGCGGGACTTAACCCAACATCTCACGACACGAGCTGACGACAACCATGCACCACCTGTGAACCGGCCCCAAAGGAGAAACCACATTTCTGCGGCGATCCGGTCCATGTCAAGCCTTGGTAAGGTTCTTCGCGTTGCATCGAATTAATCCGCATGCTCCGCCGCTTGTGCGGGCCCCCGTCAATTCCTTTGAGTTTTAGCCTTGCGGCCGTACTCCCCAGGCGGGGCACTTAATGCGTTAGCTACGGCGCGGAAAACGTGGAATGTCCCCCACACCTAGTGCCCAACGTTTACGGCATGGACTACCAGGGTATCTAATCCTGTTCGCTCCCCATGCTTTCGCTCCTCAGCGTCAGTTAATGCCCAGAGACCTGCCTTCGCCATCGGTGTTCCTCCTGATATCTGCGCATTTCACCGCTACACCAGGAATTCCAGTCTCCCCTACATCACTCTAGTCTGCCCGTACCCACCGCAGATCCGGAGTTGAGCCCCGGACTTTCACGGCAGACGCGACAAACCGCCTACGAGCTCTTTACGCCCAATAATTCCGGATAACGCTTGCGCCCTACGTATTACCGCGGCTGCTGGCACGTAGTTAGCCGGCGCTTCTTCTGCAGGTACCGTCACTTTCGCTTCTTCCCTACTGAAAGAGGTTTACAACCCGAAGGCCGTCATCCCTCACGCGGCGTCGCTGCATCAGGCTTTCGCCCATTGTGCAATATTCCCCACTGCTGCCTCCCGTAGGAGTCTGGGCCGTGTCTCAGTCCCAGTGTGGCCGGTCACCCTCTCAGGCCGGCTACCCGTCGTCGCCTTGGTGAGCCATTACCTCACCAACAAGCTGATAGGCCGCGAGTCCATCCAAAACCGCAAAAGCTTTCCACCCCCCACCATGCGATGAGGAGTCATATCCGGTATTAGACCCAGTTTCCCAGGCTTATCCCAGAGTCAAGGGCAGGTTACTCACGTGTTACTCACCCGTTCGCCACTAATCCCCGGTGCAAGCACCGGATCATCGTTCGACTTGCATGTGTTAAGCACGCCGCCAGCGTTCATCCTGAGCCAGGATCAAACTCTCCGTTGAAAACAAACAGACACAACCGGAAACCACGGAAATAACGCGGAAACCAGCTGCACAAAATTTGAAACCAGCCAAAAACACCAGACCACACCACGGAGGCGGATAGGCCCGGCAAATTCAACCAATTTAATAAAAAATCGGTATCAACAAACTTGGCACACTATTGAGTTCTCAAACAACAGACACACCCGGCACCACCCAAACCAACGTTCAGGATCGCTCCGGAGCAACTTTTCAAACTTACCCGGTTTCACTCCCCGACGCAAATCCATGTTTCAGGATTCTCATCGGCAGGAAAACCAGCCCCACCACACCCAAGCAACCTAAAAAGTCACCAGATCACGGTCTTGATTTCGGGGATTTGGCCGCCCGCGGTGACCAGCTCTTCGCTGTCTCCCTCGCGGCGACTTAGAAAACAATACACCCGCTGGCGCCCCACCGCAAACCGTCCTCCCAAGGCTTGGGATCCCCGCGGTTCCGCGGCGAAACGGTGTGCGAAGGCACTCTGGCGAGCCTCCGCCGTCGTAATTCCGCTTTGTGTGGTGCGTCACCCGTCGACCGGGAGCCACCAAGTGAGCCTGTTAACGCAAAGGAGGGCCGACAACCATATAGTTGCCGGCCCTCCTCAAGCAGCTGGAATCAGCGGTGCTGAATTACCAGGAAGACTTGGTGATGCCCGGAAGCTCACCGCGGTGAGCCATGTCGCGGAAGCGAACACGGGAAATACCGAACTTCTGGAAGGTGCCGCGCGGACGGCCGTCGATGATGTCGCGGTTACGCAGACGGATCGGGGAGGCGTTGCGGGGCAGCTTCTGCAGGCCGAGGCGTGCAGCTTCGCGTGCTTCGTCAGTCGCGTTCGGGTCAACCAGGGTCTTCTTCAGCTCGAGGCGCTTCGCAGCGTAACGCTCAACGATGACCTTGCGCTGCTCGTTGCGAGCAATCTTGGACTTCTTAGCCATGTGTTTAGCGCTCCTCTCGGAATTCGACGTGCTGGCGGATCTTGGGGTCGTACTTCTTCAGGACCAGACGGTCCGGATCGTTACGACGGTTCTTACGGGTTACGTAGGTGTAACCCGTGCCCGCGGTCGACTTGAGCTTGATGATCGGACGTACGTCCTTGTCCTTTGCCACTAGAGCTTCACTCCTCGCGCCAGGATGTCGGCGACGACAACGTCGATGCCGCGCACGTCGATGGTCTTGATGCCCTTTGCAGAGACCTGCAGAGTGACATTACGGCGCAGGGACGGAACCCAGTAGCGCTTCTTCTGAATGTTCGGGTCGAACCGACGCTTGTTGCGGCGGTGCGAGTGCGAAATGCTGTGTCCAAAGCCCGGCTCGGCTCCGGTCACCTGGCAGTGTGCTGCCATGACGACTCTCCTCTGAAAATGAATGAAACGGCTGGCAGAGTTCTGCTTCACCGTGCGGCAGGCGGCGTCCGCATCCAGCCTCACGCGTCCGCAGGTTTCAACACCGGCGAACCGGGTTTACTGCGGCGGAATGCGATGAGCCACAAACACCTGGCAATGGAAGCCACTGCGAAATGCCGGGATACTGGGCGAATACAGGAATGCACGCAACTTGAGCCCCTAACTACCGGCCTCCAGGACTGTGAATACTGCCAACAGCCACTGCAAACCGGAGCAATTGCACACGCTCCGCGCCACCTAGCGCCAACCAAGTCTACGAGACACCCGAATTAAAGACCAATCCGGCAGGGGAACGGTGCTATACAGTGCCCCTTCCGTTAGCAGGGCAGCCCCGGGTCGAGAGGGCCTTCTTCCAAGACATATCCGGAAAGAAGGCTCTTCACAGCAAAGGCAAAGGATCGGGGCGGAATCTTGAGCCATGAACACACAGCTCCTGCCTTCCCCCGGGACCGGCACCCCGATGCGCCCGGCCCACGGGCCTGCTCCGGTTCGGGAGGCCGGCCGTTTCGCCGGCCAGCACAGGCGCAGGCTCCTCCGCGCCGATGTCCTGACGGTGACAGCATGGTCCTCATTGGCCGCCTCGGTTGCGCTCTGGCTTGCCGACGGCGGCCTGACGGCGGCTTCTTCGCCGGCGGGCATGGTTACTGCGCTGGGCATTGTTGCCGGCCTTGCCGGAATGGACCTGGTGCTGCTCATGCTGCTGCTGGCTGCAAGGATTCCCTTTATTGACGGCGCGGTGGGGCATGACCGGGCGCTGGAGTTTCACCGGAAGCTGGGGAAACCCTCGTTGTACCTGCTGCTGGCCCACGGGATCCTCATCGCGGTGGGGTACGGCATGGCCGAAGGACTCGACCCGGTCAGCGAAGCCGTAGCGCTCTGGGTGCTGGTGCCCGACATGTGGCTCGCCTTCATCTCCCTGGCCCTCTTCATTGCGGTTGTTGTCACGTCCCTGGTGGCGGTCCGCCGGCGGTTTCCGTACGAATTCTGGTACGCCGTGCACCTGCTCACCTATGCTGCCGTGCTCACCTCGCTGCCGCACCAGTTCAGCGTGGGCGGCCTGTTCGCCGTCGGCACCTGGCAGCGCTGGTACTGGCTCGCGATCTGCATCGCCACCGGAGCTGCCCTGCTGTGCTACCGGATCATCCAGCCTGTACGGGCAACCTTCAGGCATCAGCTCACGGTTGAGCGCGTCACCTCCGTGGCCCCCGGGGTGGTCAACATCGAAATGAGCGGCCTGCAGTTCGGCTCGCTGGCCGGCAACGGCGGGCGGTTCTTCATCTGGCGCTTCCTCGCCCCGGGGCTGTGGTGGCATCCGCACCCCTTCAGCCTGTCAGCGGAACCGGTGCGGACAGGACCTGATGGCCACGGGAGATTGCGGATCACGGTTCGTGATCTGGGCCGGGGCTCCGCGCAGCTGCTGAGGCTGCGGCGCGGAACGAAGGTCGCTGTGGAAGGGCCCTACGGACTCTTCAGCTCCGCCGCACGCAGCAAGGACCACGTGGTCATGATCGGCGCAGGCATCGGTATTACGCCGTTGCGGGCCCTCCTGGAGACCACCCCTTTCGCCCCCGGCCAGGCCACGGTCCTGCTCCGCGGGCACAGCAACCAGGAGCTCTACCTGGGCGAGGAAATCCTCGATCTGTGCCGGCAGCGCGGTGCCACCCTGTTCCACCTGATCGGCGGACGGGACCCCGGCTCTCCTGACAGCTGGCTTCCGGCCGCCGAGCACTGGGCCGGGTATGCCCTGGCGGACTACGTCCCGGAAATCACCTCCGCCGACGTCTATGTATGCGGTCCCTCGCGGTGGGCAGGCAACGTCCTGGACGCCGCCCGCGCCGCCGGCGTTCATGAGGATCAGCTCCATCACGAAAGGTTTGACTGGTGAGAATCAGAGCAGCAGTTTCAGCTCCCTTAGCTTCGGCCGGCATCCTCCTGGTCGGCTGGCAATCAGGTGTCCATGTGGCCGATACCCGGAGTGCGGTTGCGGCCGCGGCAACGGGAAATCAGGCGTCGGGGACAGGAACCGGCGACAGCAGCGGGACAACGTCGGAATCCGCTGCGTCGTCCGGGACCACCGGCAGTTCAGGCACAACCGGCAGTTCGGGAACGGCGGGCACATCCGGCGCCGCCGGTGCGGCGGCCAAGGCCGGCGGCACGTACGACGGCGATGTGGTCCAGACCCGCTTCGGCACAGTGCAGGTCCAGATCACCGTGAAGGCCGGGCAGATCACCGACGTCACGGCCCTGAAACTCACCGATGCCGAGGGCCGGTCCGTGCAGATCAGCAACTATGCCGCCTCGGTTCTTCGCGACGAGGTGCTACAGGCACAATCCGCGAACGTGCAGACCGTGGGTGGCGCCACCGTGACCAGCGACGCTTACCTCACCTCCCTCCAGGCGGCCCTCGATGCAGCAAACCTCTGAGGCCGCGCACCGGCTCCGTGCCCGGACCTTCACCTGCATGGGAACTGTGATCAGCCTGACTGTCCCGACGGACGCGCACAAAGCACCCCAAGCGGCGGCGGATGAGCTGGAAGCGGCGACCGCCGTCGTCGAACGCCTGTTCACGGAACTGGACAGCATCTTCAGCCTCTACCGCCCCGATTCGGAGGCGAGCCGGCTGGTGCGCGGCGAACTCGGGCTGCCGGAGGCGTCGGCAGAAATGCGGGCGCGGTATGAGGAGGCGGCCGAGTGGCGGCTCCTCACAGAGGGGGCGTTCACGCCGGAACGTCCGGACGGGGCGCTGGATCTCTCCGGAATCGTCAAGGGGCACGCCATCCGGGAGGCCGGCATGTCGCTGCTGGCGCTCGGCATGGCTAACTGGTGCCTGAACGCGGGCGGGGACGTGCTGGTCAGTGGCTCCCCCAAGCCCGGCACCGATGTGCCCTGGCGGGCGGGGATCGTTGACCCGGCGGACCGGAGGACCCTGCTCGCCGGATTCCCGCTGGGCGGGGCGGCGCTGGGTTCGCCTCCGCAGAGTTTGTCACCATCCGGCCTGGCTCCGCGCGGTGAAAAGACGGCCGACGGCGGGACCCGGGCGGCGCTGGCCACCTCCGGTTCCGCTGAGCGCGGGGACCACATCTGGGGTGTCACAGCCGGGGCCGCGGAATTCCGGCAGGTTTCCGTCGCCGCAGCGGACGTGGTCACGGCCGATGTGCTGGCAACCGCGATCGTGGCGGGCGGGGTTCCCATGCTCAACCGCGCCACCTCCATGTGGGACATCGAGGCGCTGGCCGTCCGCGCAAATGGCGAGCTGCTGGCGACGGGCGGGTTCCGGCGGTAGTTAGAGCCGGGTGAGCTGGGCGTACCTGGGCTGGAGGTTGTCGCCGGAGGACTTGCCCGTGACCCTGCGGACCACCCACGGTGCGGCGAACTCCCTGACCCAACGGGCGTTAGCCCTCAGCGCCTCAGCCTTGCTGAGCTCCGGGACGGGGGTCATCGGCGGAACCTCGATGGAGTGCTCGTGCTCGAGGACCGTCAGGACACGCTTGGCCATGTTCGCGTGCCCGGCGGCGGACATGTGCATCCGGTCCTTGGCCCACATGCCCCAGTCGTAGTACTCGTTGAAGCGCCAGTAGTCCACCAGCAGGGCCCCATGGTCCCCGGCGATGCCGCGCACGAGTTCGTTGTAGATGGCCGTACGCCCCCGCATAGTGCCGAAGACCTTCGAGCCCCGCGCGTCGAAGCCCGTGAACAGCACCACAGTGGCACCCGTCGCCGCGAGCTTCCCGACGGCTTTTTCGTAGTCCGCAAGCAGATCGTCGATGTCGATCTTGGGCCGGAGAATGTCGTTCGCCCCGGCATAAAGCGTCACCAGCGTGGGATCGAGCGCGATGGCGGCGTCCACCTGTTCGGCCAGGATCTGCCGCAGCTTGCGGCCGCGGATGGCAAGATTCGCGTACCCGAAGCCGGGGTCGGCCACGGCCAGTTGCTCCGCCACCCGGTCAGCCCAGCCGCGGAGCCCGTTGGGCCGCGCCGGGTCGTCGTCGCCGACGCCCTCCGTGAAGGAATCTCCAAGGGCAACGTAGCGGGCCGTGAAATCCATGGGAGCAAGTCTGCCACCCGTTGCCGGGAGCAACCAAGACGGGCCGGTGCTGTCCGGCTCGCCGGGAGCTGCTGCAGGCGACTGGCCGGGAGCTGCTGCGGCCGACTGGCCGGGTGCTGCTACTGCTGCCGCTCGCGGAGGATCCAGTGGTTGCTGTCCAAACGGGCCACAATCTTTTCGCCGATGCGTGCGAGGTCCGCGACATCACGCTCGGTCAGGGCGTCGAGGAACAGCGAGCGCACGGATTCGACGTGGCCCGGCGCCAGTTCCACGATGGTGGCGATGCCCTGTTCGGTGAGGTGCGCGGTGGTGACGCGTGCGTCGCCGGGATGCGGCCGGCGTTCCACCCAGCCGCGGTTTTGGAGTTTGGTAACTACATGGGAGAGCCGGGAAAGGGAGGCGCTGGTCCTCGCCGCCAGCTCGCTCATCGGCAGGAAGCGCCCCTCGGCCTCGGAGAGCATCGCCAGCACGTTGTAGTCGAACAGCGACACCTTGCCGGCAACATGCAACTGGGTATCGAGCGACGCGGGCAGCATGGTGTTGATGCTCAGCAGGGCAAGCCATGCCCGGCGTTCATTGGCGTTGAGCCAGCGCGGTTCGGTCATTACTCCATCCTAGGAGAACTAACGCTTGACGGTTCAAGGCCCGTTCCGGCGGCGGCGAGTCGCCGGCGGCCAAGGCTCTGGCGGTAGGCTGGCCGTCATGTACGTAGTTTCCCTGACCTACAAGGCCGCCCAAGAGATCGTGGACCAGCACTTGGATGCCCATGTGGACTGGCTAAAGGATGCCTTCGACGAAGGCGTCTTCATCGCCGCCGGCCGCAAGGTTCCGCGCACGGGCGGCGTGCTGCTCTCCCGGGCCGACCGGCCGACACTCGACGAGTCCTTGGCCAAGGACCCGTTCAACGTGCATGGCGTAGCCGACTTCGAGGTCATGGAATTCGCCGCAAACCGCACTGCGCCGGGGTTCGAGAACCTGCTGGACTAGCCTGCGCGTCCGCGACCGTCCGGCTCCACCAGCTTTTTCAGGCCGCCTTTGCGCGGGACCTTGACCGGCTGCGGCCACCGGGGATAAAGGTTGTCGCCCAGCGTGACGCCACGGAGCTTCCGGCCAAACAGCGGCAGCACCCAGTCATTCACCCAGCGCCGCTGCCGCCGCTCCCAGCCCCGGAGGGTCATCCTGGCCGGCGGCTCCCATTCCTTGAGGCTGATCTTGTGCGGAACACCAAGGTGGTCCAGGACCTGGGCCGCGAGGTACTTGTGGCCGGCCTTGGACATGTGCAGCCGGTCGGTGTCCCACATCCTGCGGTCGTGGAAGGCCTCGAAACACCAGTAGTCCACGAGTACAGCCCCGTATTTGGCGGCGATCTCCCGGACCCGCCGGTTGTACAGGGTGTTGCGCTTCTTCAGCGGTTCGAGCACTGCGGAAACCTTGACGTCGAACCCCGTGAACAGGACCAGAGTGGCGCCGGTGGCTGCCAGCCGGGCCACCAGTTCCTCGTACTGGGCCATGAGCTGGTCCATGTCCGTGCCGAAGTCCAGGATGTCGTTGCCGCCGGCATAGAGGGTGATGAGCGTCGGATCCATGACCAGCGCCTGCTCCAGCTGCTCATCCACAATGTGGCGAAGCCGCTTGCTCCGAATGGCCAGGTTCGCGTAATGCCAGCCGGGTTCTGCCTTGGCCAGCTTCTCCGCCACACGGTCAGCCCAGCCGCGCACCCCGTTCGGCAGCCTGGAACTCCGGTCACCCACGCCCTCGGTGAACGAGTCCCCCAAGGCAACGAACACCCGCCGCCTGCCCCGGTCCGGAAGCAAAGGAGAGTCACCCACCCGGACAAGGTACACACGTGGGGCAACACCAGGGGAAACAGCAGATGAACGCCCGCCAGTTCCGCAAGGGCCTAGAGTTCGGCCTTGCCCTGACGCCAGTACCCCATGAAGGCCACCTGCTTTCGGTCGATCCCGACGTCGCGGACCAGGTAGCGCCGCATGTCCTTGATGACCCCGGCTTCCCCGGCGATCCACGCGTAGAACGGCAGGGCGCCGGCGGGCTTGTCGGGGTTCTTCGTGGCGCTGACCGCGGCGGCATCGAGCCGGGCCGGGGTTTCCCACAGGATCTCCTGGTCCACGTTCACATCGTCGGGCTCCGGGCCGGCGGCGTCGGCGGACTTGATGCCCACCCAGCCCGGCACGGGGACCGCCGCCCGCACCGCTTCCTGAAGGAGTTCGCCGTGCAGCCGGGACCTGCCGATCGAGGCACCGCGTGCCAGCCAGGTGATTTCGACGTCGGCTGCCGTCTCCAGATCGAGGAAGTCGCCGGCCTCCGGCACTTCCAGGAAAGCATGCCCGGTCATGTAGTCGGGCAGGCTTTCGAGGATGGCGCTGATGGCGGGGACAGCCGTCTCGTCGCCGGCCAGGAGCACCCGCCCGGCCAGGCCGGGCCGCCATTCGATGCCCGAGTACGTTTCCGCGGTGACGCAGTGCGCCGCCCGGTTGTTGGGTCCGATCAGGGTGATGGCATCGCCCGGCTTGGCCGTCAGCGCCCAGTTGGCCGCGGGACCGCCGTTGCCGGCGGCGTCGAAGTGCATAACGAAGTCGACGTCGATCTCCGGGTAGACGGCGTCCAGCCGGGCCTGCCGGACGGTGTAGGTGCGCATGGCACCGCGGGTGGCCGGGTCCATGGCGAGCCACTCCTGGTACCAGCCGCTCTCCTCCATCCGGAACTTCGGCAGCGGAAGCCGGCTGCCGTCTGCTGCCAGCGAAGGAATCATGAGCTTGACGCGAAGGTCCAGGCTGTCGCCGTGGACACCGAAGTCGCGCAGCGAATAGCCGCCGAACGTCACGCGCCGGAAATTCGGGCTGAGCTCCTGCACCGCCGAGACCGTGACATCGAACGCAAGGGTCATCGGCTCAGTGGCGAAGCCGGGACGGTCCGTGATGGACGGGCGGGCAGGGCTGTTTTGTACTGCACTGTTCTGTACTGCGCTCATGAGGCCATCTCCGGGGTCGTCGTCGAAAGGGTCGTGGTCTGAACTTTTGGGTCGGCGTGGTGCCTGCCGAGGGGAATGATCAGCGGGGTCCCGGACACCGGGTCCGGCACCACCCGGGATTCCAGCCCGAAGACGCTCCGGACCAGCTCCTCGGTAATCACGCTGGACGATGCGCCCTCGGCCACGATCTGTCCGGCCTTCAGGGCGATGACATGGTCGGCGTACCGCGCGGCGAGGTTGAGGTCGTGCAGCACGATCGCCACGGTGGTGCCGCGCTGCCGGTTCAGGTCGGTGACCAGGTCCAGCACCTCAACCTGGTGCGCCAGGTCCAGGTAGGTGGTGGGCTCGTCGAGCAGCAGCACGTCCGTTTCCTGGGCAAGGGCCATGGCGATCCACACCCGCTGGCGCTGGCCGCCGGAAAGTTCGTCGACGTTCCGCCCGGCGAGCTCCAGCGTTTCGGTGGCCTCCAGCGCTCGCTGCACCGCGGCGTCGTCCTTCTCCGACCAGCTGCGGAAGAAGCCCTGGTGCGGGTACCGCCCGCGGCCCACCAGGTCACGGACGGTGATGCCGTCCGGCGCCGTCGGGTGCTGCGGCAGCAGGCCAAGGGTGCGGGCCAGCTCGCGCGCCGGGCGGGAGTGGATGTCCTTGCCGTCGAGGGTGACCGTGCCGCCGGCCGGCTTCAGGAGCCGGGACAGCCCCCGCAGCAGCGTGGATTTTCCACAGGCGTTGGCGCCCACGATCATGGTCATCTGGCCCTCGGGAATCTCCGCGGTGAGGTTTTCCACGACCCGGCGCTGGTCGTACTGCAGCGTGAGGTCGCGGGCTTGCAGAACGGCCATCAGGCATCCTTTCGGTTGGACGTGACCAGGAGCCACAGCAGAAAGGGGGCCCCGAGGGCGCCGGTGACGACGCCGACCGGCAGGACGGTGCCTCCCAGCAGCAGCGGGGCGATATTGGCGGCGAAATAGTCCGCTGCCAGGACAATCAGGGCGCCCACCAGGGCCGACGCCGGGAGGCTGGCTTTGCCGGTGAAACGGCGGGCGATGGGGCCGGCCAGAAAGGCGACGAACGCTACGGGCCCGGCGGCCGCCGTCGCCACGGCGGCCAGCGCCACGGCGGTGAACACCAGGCCCAGCCGGGTCGCGGCCACGCGGATACCGAGTCCGGCGGCGGCGTCGTCACCCAGTTCGAGGATGCGCAGCGGTCCGGCCAGCAGTGCGGCGACCGGGACCAGCACTACCAGGGTCAGGGCCAGCACGCCCGCCCGGTCCCAGCTGGCGGAGTTGAGCGAGCCGTTGATCCAGATCAGTGCCTCCGCGGCAGTGCGGATGTCGGCCCGGGTCATGAGGAAGCTGACCATGGCGTGCAGCGCGGCGGCGATGCCCACGCCGGCAAGGACGAGGCGGTTACCGCCGGCGTTCCCGCGGTTGCCGCCGCCGGGGCCCAGGGATCCGCCGCGGGAGATGCCGTAGATCAGCGCCGCCACGGCCATCGCACCGCCGAGCGCAGCACCGGACACCGCGGCACCCGAGGCACCGAACACCACGATGGCCAGCACCGCGGCCGCGCTGGCGCCGTAGCTGATGCCGATCACGTCCGGGCTGGCCAGAGGGTTCCGGAGCATGGTCTGGAACAGCGCGCCCGAGAGCCCGAAGGCAACCCCGATCAGCGTGCCGATGACAGCCCTCGGCAGCTTGGCCTCCATCACGATGAAGCTGGCACCGGGGATCTTCTCGCCGCCGGTGAAGTGCGCGGCGAGGATTTTGAGGAGATCGGGGATGGTGACGGTGTAGCTGCCCAGCAGGATGCTTGCGGCCAGGAGAAGCACGACGCCGGCGGCCAGTGCCGCCGTCCGGTTCAATAGGGTCCGGTTCAACACGGTCCGGTTCAGCAGGCGCCGGTTCGACTCGCGAACGGGCAGATAATGCCCTGTTTCGGCGGTTTTGAGGGCATTATCTGCCCGTTCGCGCTCGTCGGTGGTCGCGGGGTTGGACGGGTTCGGAGTCATAGGCCTGCCCCCTTGCCCCGGCGGACCAGCCAGACGAAGACCGGTGCGCCTATCAGCGCGGTCATGATGCCGGCCGGAACCTCGCCGGGAAGCAGGACTACGCGGCCCACGATGTCTGATACCAGCAGCAGCATGGGTGCGAGCACGGCGGAGAACGGCAGGATCCAGCGGTAGTCGGGGCCGGTCAGGGAGCGGACGGCGTGCGGGATAACGAGGCCCACGAACCCGATGGGGCCGGCGAGCGCCGTCGCCGACCCGCACAGCAGGTACGATGCCAAGCGCGGTGATGGCCCGGGCCAGGCCGACGTTCTGGCCGAGGCCGCGGGCGACGTCGTCGCCCAGCGCGAGGCTGTTGAGGACCCGTGCAGTCAGAAGCACAATCAGTGCCCCCGCGATGAGGAACGGCAACCCGGGCAGCACCACGGACCAGTCGCGCCCGGCAACGCCGCCCACCTGCCAGAAGCGGAAACGGTCAAGCGTGTCCTGGCTGGAGACCAGGATGACGTTCATCAGCGAGAACAGTCCCGCACTGAGGGCGGCGCCCGCCAGGGCGAGCTTGACCGGCGTCGCGCCGTCCCGGCCCATGGAGGCAATGAGGTAGACGACGACGGCGGCAGCCGCCGCGCCGATGAACGCGAACCAGATGTAGCCGGTCAGCGAGGAGATGCCGAAGACGTAGATTCCGGTGACCACGGCCAGCGCGGCGCCGGCATTGACTCCGATGATGCCCGGGTCCGCCAGCGGGTTGCGCGCCACGCCCTGCATAGCCGCGCCCGCCAAGCCAAGCGCCGCACCAGCGAGCAGGCCCAGGACGGTTCGCGGGATCCGGGCATGCACCACGGCGTGGTCCCCGTCCGCCGGATTGAACCGGATCAGTGCCTGCCACACGGTTTCGAGGGCCAGGCCGCGGGCGCCCACGGCCAGCGAGGCGCCGCAGACCACAACGAGCACGACGACGGCGGCCAGCAGCCAGGCTGCGCGCGGCCCGGGTACCCTCCCCTTCCGGGGAGCGCGAACTGGCAGGTAATGCCCTGTAGCGCCGGGTTTGGCGTCATTACCTGCCAGTTCGCGCTGGGTGGCGGGGGCCGTCGTCGTGCTCGGTGTCATCAGAGGTTGCTTGCTAGACCGCGCCTGAAGCTTTATCCGCTGCGCTCGCCAGCTCCGGCAGGAACTTTTCCAGGGCCCACGGCAGGCTCAGCGGGGACGACGCGGAGATCGCCAGTGTCAGGGTGTTGTCCGAGTCGGCAACCAGGGCGCCCTTCTTGACGGCCGGGATCTGGCTCAGCAGAGGATCCTTGACGATCTGGTCCTTAGTCTTGGCATCGGGAACCCAGGTCACGAAGACGTCGGACTCCAGCTCGTTGGCCTTCTCGGCGGACCACCCGGTGAAGAACTCCTTCGAGCCCTTGGACTTCTCCTCCACAATGGCGGCCGGCTTCATGCCGATCTCGGTCAAGAAGCGCGGGCGATTGTCGGCGGCGAGGTAGACGTTCACGCCGTCGCCCTTGGCCGGTTCCAGGTTGCCGTAGATGAAGGTCTTGTCCGTGATCTGTGGGTACTTGGCGGCTTCGGCCTTGATGGTGGCCTCTGTGTCGGTAACGAGTTTCTCCGCTTCGGCGGTCTTGCCGAGAGCCTTTCCGATCAGGGTGGTGGCTTCCTGCCACGGAGTGCCGTACGCGAGCTCAGGCTGAGCCACGACGGGCGCGATTTCGTTGAGCTTCTTGTAGTCGGCGGCTTCGAGGCCGGAGTAGGCGGCCAAGATGACGTCCGGGTTGAGCTTGGCGATCTCGGTGAAGTTGATGCCGTCGGCCTCGGAGAACTGGACCGGGGCCTTGTCGCTGCCGAAGGAGGCACCCAGCTTCTCGAGGGCAGCGTCCTTCCAAGGGGTGGAGCCCTTCGCGTTGCCGCCCCACTCGTTCTTGGGCACGCCCACCGGAACCACGCCCAGCGCAATGGCAACGTCGTCGTTGACCCAGGAGACCGTGACGACGCGCTTGGGCTGTTCCTCGATGGTGGTTTCGCCAAAGACGTGCTTGATGGTCACAGGAAACTGGGCGCTGGCGGATGAAGTGGCACTGGCTTCCGAAGCAGAAGAAGCGGCCGGCCCGGTGGAGCATGCGGTCAGGGAGAGTACCGCGGCGGCGAGGACGGCGGTGGCCTTGCCGGCGGTCTTGAGCAGGGAGCGGCGCGTGGTGCCGGCGGCAGCCGCGCCGTCGGTAACGGCCGACCGGCCGGGGAAGAGGGGGGAAGTCACGGAACTCCTTAGGTGAATGACGCGAACCCAAGTAAGGCTAGCCTATCCTTTGCAAGATTACGAAAGGTTTGCGTCACGTAATTGCTACGAGTGGCCAAGCTAACCACCAGCCTCCTTGCCAGGCAAGGGTGAACAATGGTTCACTCGAAGGAGTAAACGCCCGTTCACCCTATTCGGGCACTCCTCCCCACAAAGGCCCGCCGCACATGACAGCACCCCCCGCCCCAGCCCCCTCCGCCCCGAAACCAACCCGCAGCGCGTCCGCCATCACCACGGTCCTGGCGCTCAGCGGGACGCTGGTGGCACTCATGCAGACCCTGGTGGTGCCGCTGCTGCCCGACTTTCCGCGGATCTTGTCGGTCACGCCTGATGATGCATCCTGGCTGGTGACCGCCACGCTCCTGGCCAGCGCCGTCGCCACGCCGATCGTGTCCCGCAGCGCCGACATGTACGGCAAGCGGAAGATGATGGTCATCTGCCTGGCCATCATGGTGGCCGGGTCGGTCATGGCTGCCTTGGGCGGGACCTTTCTGTGGCTGATCATCGGGCGGGCGCTTCAGGGGTTCTCCGCATCACTGATCCCGGTGGGCATCAGCATCATGCGCGATGAACTGCCCAAGGAAAAGATGGGCTCCGCGGTGGCACTCATGAGCGCCACGCTGGGCATCGGCAGCGCCATGGGCCTGCCCCTCGCCGGCCTCCTCTATGAAAGCCTCGGCTGGACGTCCATTTTCTGGGTCTCCGCGGCGGCCGGCGCGCTGCTGCTGCTGGCGGTGGTGCTCGTGGTTCCGGAGTCCAAGGTGCGGACTCCCGGCCGCTTCGACTACGCAGGCGCGCTGGTGCTCTCCGCTGCGCTGGGGTCACTGCTGCTGGCCATTTCCAAGGGCGGTTCCTGGGGCTGGGGCTCGGAACCTGTGCTGCTGCTGTTCCTCGCGGCGGCGCTGCTGCTGGCCGCCTGGATTCCCTACGAGCTCAGGGTGGGCCAGCCCATGGTGGACCTTCGCACCACGGCGCGGAGGCCCGTCCTGATGACCAACCTCGCGTCGCTGCTGATCGGTTTCGCGATGTTCGCCAACATGCTCCTCACCACCCAGCAGCTCCAGCTCCCTGCTGCCACCGGTTACGGCTTTGAACTGAACGTCATCACGGCCGGCCTCTGCATGGTGCCGTCCGGACTGGCCATGGTGGTGTTCGCACCGGTGTCCGGCGGCATCATCCGGCGCTTCGGCGGCAGGTCCGCCCTGTTGGCCGGCGCCGGAGTGATGATCGTCGGGTACGTGGGCCGGGTCTTCTTCTACGACTCCATCACCTGGGTGATCATCGGCTCCACGGTGGTGAGCGTCGGCACGGCCATCGCGTATGCGGCCATGCCAACGCTGATCATGGGTGCCGTCCCGATCACGGAGACCGCCTCCGCCAACGGCCTCAATAGCCTGGTCCGCTCCATCGGCACGTCGACCTCCAGCGCCGCCGTGGCCGCAGTGCTGACCTCGGTCACCATTCCGCTCGGCGCCGCCCGGCTGCCGTCGTTCGATGCTTTCAGGGATGTGTTCTGGATGGCCGCCCTGGCGTCCGCCGCCTCTGTCCTCGCCGCCATCTTCATTCCCCGCGTCACCACGCACCGCCCGGCCGCGCCGGCGGCAGCGGAGCTCGTGGTGCAGGGCCGCGTGCTGGCACCCGACCACCGCCCGCTTACTCCCGCCGTCGTCACCGTCCTCCAAACTGGGGGCGAGCCGGTGGACTGGAGCCGCGTGGACACCGACGGCAACTATTCGGTGGCGCTGCCTGGCGCCGGGAAGTACCTCGTGGTGGCCAACGCGGCGGGCTGGGCGCCGATGGCGGAGGTCTTCGATTTCGACGGGCGCACGCTGAAGCAGAACTTCCTCCTGCAGCAGCGGCTGGAAATCAGGGGCCGGGCGGCCATCGGCCGCGAGCCCGTGACCGGCGCCGTGGTCACGCTGCTGCACGCCACCGGGGAGCACGTGGACACCACAAGGACGGACGACGACGGCGTGTACACACTTCCGCTGCCCGCCGCCGGGCGCTATATAGTGGCTATGCTTCATCCCGTGACTCATCAAGCCGTGGCGCGGAAGCTCGCCGTCGACAACCGGTCCGTAACCGTGGACCTTTCAGCTGCCCCTCTTGGGGAACGGACCGGCGGGGAGCCGGTGCGCGCATGAGCAGCCCGAGCCAGGAAACCATCCTCACAGCCGCGGGGCGGCTGTTCGGCGAACGGGGCTACCGGGCCGTGACGGTCAGGGACATCGCTGCGGAGGCCGGCGTTTCGGCGGCCCTGGTGATGAAACTGTTTATCTCCAAGGCCAAGCTGTTCGCGGCGGTGCAGCCGGACGAGTCTCTGCTCACCGAACTGTCCGTCCCGGCCTCCGAGCTCGGCGGTGCCCTGGTCTTCCGCGTGCTGATGCGGCGGGAACGCGGCATGCACGAGCCCTGGGCCATTATTCCGATCAATGTTCACGATGCCCCGGATCCCGAAGCGGCGCGCAACGAGCTGCGCGAACGCTACGTCGGCAGCATCGCAAAGCTGATCGGGGACGCGACGCCGGACCGCCGCTACGCGTCCACTGTCACCGCGCTGATGACCGGCTTCGGCGAAACCGTGCGGACCCTGGGACTCTTCGACGGCTGGGACTTTGACGAGCTGGTGGCCTACTACGGCGCGATTGTGCAGGCGCCGATCGACGCCTGCACGGCCGCACACACCTAAACGCAAAACCGCTGGTGGGGCCACGACCGCCCGGTTCCCTGGCCGAGCTTGCCAGGCTAGCGGGCGGATGGTGCTACTTGTACGAGATGCTCAGCAGCAGCGCCTTGAGGGCCTGCCCTTCGTCGCCTGCCAACCACGACTTGGCCGCGGCGTCATTCGCGAACGGCTTCTCGATGAACTTCACGTCGGCCAGGATGACACCGTCCCCGGCGCGGATGATGCCGTCGAGCGCGTTCCCCTGCCCTGACTTGGGAGCCCCTGCTGACAGGTGCATCCGGTAGGTCGCATTGCTGTCCATCCGGTCAACGTAGAACCCGTAGTGGGCGGCCGGCGCGGGCTGTGCCGCAAGTCCCGGGACCGGAGCGGACTCGAAGACGGTACGGGTCACCGGGTGGGAGACACCGTCGGCGATCCGACCGGAGTACACGGTTGCCTGCTCGGTGCCGCTGGCGTCGATGACCGTGGCCGTGGCCGACTCTGACGGTGACCCCCCGCCCGTGAACAGCTGAACCTTCCAGTCGCCCGGGTATTTGAAGGACACGTGGCCGTTCGGGAACGTGTACGTCTTCAGCTCGGCAGGCGCCGGAGCGGACGACGGCGTGGTCCCCGGCGTCGCTGCACCGCCGGCAGCGGCGGGGGCGGGGGCGGAGGCGGAGGCGGGGGCGGAGGCGGAAGGGCTCGGTGACGCCGGTGCCGTCGCCGAAGCTGCCGCGGACGATGACGTAGACGATGACGACGGGGCCGCCGACACCACGGCCCCGCAGCCGGCCATGGCGAAGGCGGCGGCAGCGGCAAGGACAGAGACAACGGGGGCGCGGAACGCAGGGCGCATGATGGTGCCTTTCATGATGACGCCGTCAGGCTCACAGGGGCTGCTCTGCCCGCCGCATGGGAGTGTCCATGACCCTGTCGAGCGTTTGGCGAAGACTGGTGGAGTCACCACAGTGGCATGCCAAAACTGGCTGCCACTAGGGCCAGCGCAATAAATCCATCGATTTGTTATAAATCGCCCAAAACCGTTATTGGACTAACGCAGCACGATATCGACGGGATTGGCCTCGGAGCGCCACTGCCCTTCTGTGCCCGGTTTCGGGGTGATAACGGGGGGCGGTGAGCACCCCGGAGCGGTTGGTGCGCCTGTCCCGCAGGATCTCGGTCACCGAGCCCAGGTGCCGGGACAGGTCGATGACGTTCTCCGGTGCAGCAAGGAGCAACTGGAAGCCAAACTCGTGCAGCGCCTTGATGCCCGCCCCGGCAAATTCCTCGGAGGCCAGCACGAATGCCTCGTCCATCATCACTGTGCCGTACGTGGTGAAGCCCTGCTCGGCGATGCCCAGCTGGTAACTCAACGCCGCGGCCATGATGAACGCGGTGAACCGCTGTCGCTCACCGCCGGACATGGAACCGGTATCGGCGTGCATGAACACGTCCGTGCGCTTGCCGCCCTCCTTCCCGGGGGCGTCCACCTCGCGGTGCTCCTTGCACTGGATGAACAGGTGCCCGCGCACGTCCAGCACCTCGGCCCGCCAGCGCCGATCCTCCGGAGTCTGCGACCCCAGCCGCTTCACCAGCGTCTCCAGAGACTTGTAGCGGGCGGTCAGCTCGGCGTCGTCATTCTGGCCGGCATGGGCGGTGTCCGCCTTGGCCGCCTCTGCCTTGGCCGGCCGGGTGTGCCGGGTCTTCAGCGCGTTCTGGATGGCGTCCTTGAACTGCTTGGCCGTGGCCGGCAGGGTCTGCTTGATGTCGAGTTCCAGGTAGCTGCCCTCGTGGAAATTCACCTCCGACAGGATCCCGTTCAGCGGCAGGATCCTGCTGGTGATGGACCGGCGTTCCTCGTCCAGCAGGTGGAGCAGTGTGCTGAACGACTCGTGCGTGCGCTGGTTGAAGAACTGCCGGAACTCGGCCTCCTGCGCCGGCAGGCCGTCGTTGATGATCGCGTGATAGCGGGCCTCGAACTCGCCGACGGCGCCGATGGACGTGCCATGGTCAGCCGAAATGGCGGTGCCCCAGTCGCGGACGAAGCCTTCGAAGATCCGGGTGAGCCGCTCCGACGTGGCCTGGGCCCGGGACTCTGCACCGTGCAGGTCGCCAAGCAGCTGGGTCCGCACCCGGCCGGCAAGGTTGTCCAGTTCATGCATTTCGGTGACGTCGCCGAATTCGGCGAAGTACGGCGCCAGCGCCGCGGAGGTAGAGTCCGACGGCGGGGCCTGGTTCAGGCGGGTACGCGCGGCTTCCAGCAGTGAATCCGAGGCAGTGAGCTGCTGGTCCAGCGCCTTGTATTCGCTCTGCAGCACTGCGGCAGCCTCGGTGCTGGACTGGTGCTTCTGGCGCGCCGCCTCGATGTTGGCGCGGAGCGGTTCAAGGTCCGCCTGGGCCGCGAGGGCGTCCTTGAGCCGCTGCTCAATCCTGGCAAGCTCGTCTGCCGCTACTGCGGCCGAGACCTGCTCCCACGGGCGGTTGTCCTCTGCCACTTTGCCCAGCGCCTCCAGCTGCCGGGACAGGCCCTGGTGCGATTCCTCGCGGCTTTGGGCCAGCTGTGCCGCCTTGGCCAGTTCCTGGCGCAGGTCCTCCACTTGACCGGCCACGAGCTCCAGCTTGGAGGCGTTGTCGAACCCGAGGACGTAGTCCTGCCGGCTGCTGAACCGGTCGTCCTTCTCCACGGTGTGCCGGTTGCGCTTGACCACGCCGCCGAGGCTCAGGCCCTTGTCCAGGGCCGCCAGTTCGTCGGGGTTCTCCACGCACGGGTACGCGAAGTCGAGGGCGATCCGCTCACGGATCCACACGCTTGCTTCCGCGTTTGTCCCGGTGGTGAGGATGTCCAGCTTGGTCAGCAGGTCGCCGTCGGCCACGTCCTCCACGGCGAGCGCCGCCCCGGCGAGCGGCTTGGACACGTCCACCGCGCGCAAAGCGCCCCGGACGGTGTGGTCGTTCAGGTAACGGGTGATGGCGGCAAAGTGCTCGCCCGGGACCAGCAGCGTGGTGGCAAGGTTCCGCAGGGCACGTTCAGCCGCTGGGCGCCAGTGATCCTGGCCCTCGGCGAGGTCGATCAGCTCGCCGCCGAACGGCATCTGCTCCTCGGGGACTCCGGTGGCGGCCGCAATCGCGGCGCGGTTTTCAATGCTCGACGGCGGCAGCAGGGACTTGCGCGTTTTCAGCGACACAAGCTCCTGCTCGGCCGCGGCAAGCTCGCGCTTCTTCGTGGCGTGGGCGTCGAAGGCCTCGAAGCGGAGCTCCTGCAGGGCCGCGGAGTCCCCCTTCAGCTCAGCCGAGCGGGCGGCTGCCTGTTCGTGGGCCTGCTCCCAGCCTTCAGCCGTCCATTCCAGGTCCAGGCCGGCGTCCGTCAGCGCCTGCCGGGCCGCCTCCTCCACCTGCTGGCGGAGCTTCAGCCCCACCCGGGCGTTCTCCAGGGACTGCTCGATCGAGGAGATGGCGTTGCCGCCCTGGTTGTTGTACTCCGCCTCCAGCTGCCGGAGCTGCTTGGCCAGGCCGTCCCGCACGCCGCGTTCCGCTGCGAGCTCCTTGGCCTTTGCCTGGGCGAGCGCCTTGAAGCGGGCGAGCGTTTTCTCGTGCACGGTGACAGCAAGCTGCTGCCGGTAGGCCTCGAACTCCTCGCCCGCGAGTTCACGCAGCCGGTTCGCATCCAGCAGCGACTGCGCGTACTCCCTGTTCAGTCCCGGGACGGGGGCCAGCTGGTCGCGCTGCTGCCGGACGTCCTCCAGCCGCTGCCGAATGGACATGAGGTTGCTGAATTCCTCGACGACGTCGTCCGCCGCCGCCAGGGTGGCCGGCGCGTCCAGCACCTGGTCTCGGAAAAATGTGTTCACGCTGCCGCCCAGGCCCTTGCCGGCCTGGATGACGCGGAGCAGGGGCAGCGCCTGGTCCGAGTTGATGCCCAGGAGCCGGCGGAAACGCTCCGCGAAGGCCTTGTGCACGTCAAAGACCTGGGCGTCCGGGAAGATGTTTTCCAGCGCAGCCCTGGTGAACCGCTTCTCGGCGATGTCCTCGATCGCGGCGAGGTCCAGCGGCCTGTTGTCGATCAGGTAGTACCGGCCAACGCTCGACTCCGTGCCGTTCTTGGGGAGGTCGAACAGGGCCGACACCGTCACCTTGGTGCCCGCGGCGTTGTCGAACGTCAGGGCGACGGCGGACCACGTGGCACCGGGCCGCTGGAACGCACTGGCCGAGCCCTCGCCGACGGCCTTGTCCCCCACCTTGCCGCGCATGTACGTGAACGTGGTCCGCTTGTCCTCCACGGCGCCCGACCGCTGGGCTGCTGCCTCGTTGGAGCGCGGCCGGGCATCGAACACCCGCAGCATGGCGTCGAACAGCGTCGACTTGCCGACGCCGGAGTTGCCGGTGAGCAGTGTGCCGTTGCGGTCCACGTGCATCGTGTGCGCGCCATGGAACGTGCCCCAGTTGACCACCTGCACCAGGGCAAGGCGCATCTGACCCGGGTTAACGACGTCGCCCAGCGGAAGCATGCTCGCAATACTCACTTGTGGTCCTCTCCGCTGGTCGAGCTTGTCGAGACCCTGGTTTCGGCAAGCTCGACCAGTGGGTTTTCGTCGTCGTCGTCGGTTTCGACAGGCTCAACCAGCGGATTGTCGTCGAGTTCCAGCATTGCTTCGGTGCCTGTGGGGTCTGCCGTTGCGGCTATTAGCGCTGCGATCTGGGCGGGGATGTCGCCTATGTTGTCGAAGGGGAGGGCCAGGGGCAGGGCGTTGGAGATAGTGTAGACGTCGTCCAAGCCGGTGGTGAGCAGGAGCTGGCGGGCGAGGAGCTTCGTTATTGCGCGGTTCACGACGTCGGAGTCGCGGAGGGCGTCCTGCTGGCCTGCCGGCTGGTAGTGGGCCACGAGCTCGGCGATTTCTTCCCGCGTGATGGTGGGGTCCGTTTGGGCCGTGACGTGGCGGTCCAGCAGGAGCCGCAGGCGCAGCAGCACGATGGTCTCCACACGGCTCAGCGCGCGCTGCTGGCGCAGGATGCTCGAGCGGGCGCTGCCGCCGATTGCTTCGGGGTCGACGGGACGCAGCACAGCGATCTTTTTCTCGTGGTCCAGCTGCAGCGTGAGGAACAGCTCGGAGAGCCGGCTGCGCAGGATCAGCTGGTTGTCCAGCAGCGTTGTCCAGAGCTTCTCGTCCCGGCCGCCATCAACATACGGGCCCTTCAGCAGCTTCACGAGTGCCTGGCGCACCTTCATGGGAAGCACGCCAGTGTCACCGGGGAAGAGAGCGGCGCCATCCACAAAGGTGTCGCGGGGGCTGACAGAGCCGTTGATTGAGCTTGTCAAAATCTGGGGGTTTTCGGTTTCGGCAGGCTCAACCAGCGGCGTCCCGGCGTCCGCCGTCGTAATCTCTTCAGTCATCGCTAATCCTTTTTGAGCGTTACCACCGGCAGATACGCCTTGCGGGTGGTGCCGTCTATCTGTTCGAAGTCGAGGGCCTCCCATGCCAGCTGGTCAAAGCCGGCACCGGTGTGGAGTGCGTGCGAGAGGAGCGCCCGGATGGAGTTGATGTGCTGTTCCTCCGGCGGAAGCTGCTCCCACGCCTCGGCGAGGGTGGAGGCGCCCGCTGCCGCGGCGCGGATCGCCTCCGGCCTGGCCTTGGCGGTCCGGGGTGAGCGGACCCGGTCCGAATCGCTGAACGCGATGGGGTCGGCGAGCTTGGGCGGGGCAGCAAACTCGTCCGGGTCGAAAAGCTTGACCATGGCGAGGGATTCGAAACCTGCGTTGAACAGCACCGGACCCCGGACCAGGCCAGACCGTTCGCGCTCGTAGGGCATGGACCGGATGGCCTGTTCCGCCTCGCGCAGCACCTTGCGGAGCCGCACCGACTGGCGGAAATCATCGCTCTGGACGTAGGTGTTCAGGCTCTCGCTCAGCTTGCCGTAGATGCGCTGGATCTGGCTGTGCTGCTGCCGGAGCTCCGCCACCAGGTTTTTCAGGGTTTCCCGGTCCTCCGGCGAAAGGTCGTCCGCGAACTGGCGGCTGAGCACCTCGCCGATCGCGGAGCGGAAGCGCAGCTGCTGCTGCGGGTCCTCGAGGAACGCGGTGAAGGAACGGAAGGTCCTGCCTTCCGGGCTTTGGCGCAGCCGCTTGTCCGCCTCAAGAACCTGGGCCATCGTGGCGCCCTTGGTCAGGGATTCCTCGATGATCTGGTTGCGGAGCTCGCCCACGAGCTCCTCGATCCGGTCACGCATCTTCTTGTAGTCCGCGGGCAGGCTGGCAGCGAGGTCCAGGATGTTGCCGGCCGCTTCGACGGCCTGGTCGTCGTCAAGGAGTCCGTCGAAGTCGCCGGAGCTGATGTCCTCGATCAGCTGCTGCCGCTCCCCGATCTCCTCCTCCAGCGCCTCCAGGCGGGCGCTTTGGTCCGGGTTGGTCTCGTTGGCGAGCTTCTCCACGTCGCCCAGCAGCGTGCCCAGCCGGGACCCGTTGAGCGTGGACCTTTCGCTGGAGAGGCTGTCCAGGAACGCGAGCACACGGGCGGCCGGCTCGGTGACCTCGTAGACGATCTGCCCCGACTGGTTCCGGCGCGTCAGGAACTGCTTGCGGGTCCACTCATCGCCAAAGGACTTCCCGTTGGCATGGCCGCCCAGCCCCGGGTCATGGCGGCGCAACTGCTCAAGGAAGGAGTCGACGTCGGCATGGAATTCTTCCAGCGGAAGCTGCGGCCGGGTGCGGGTGAAGGATGCCTGCAGGACCGCGATCACCCACGGGGCGGAACGGGTGAGGGCCCATGCCGGCCCCTTGGTGAGGAGCTCAAGGTCCCTGAGCCTGGCGCTGATCGCGTCAGCGGAGGACGTAGCGGACCGGGGCACACACTCTCCTTCGGCAGCTTGGGGGATGGTCTGGGCAGCGGAAACCCGAAAACTGCCAACTACAAGGTTAACGCAGAGCCCCGGGCGGCCCGCACTGCGGTCCCCCACAACCCCCGAGGGGCTCCACCTGACGGCCAAGCAACGTTACGGGTGTGACTGATGAGGTTTTCGCAATCACTCCGTGACCTACGGCGCAGTATTGTCTCGATCCCGTATCAACGCGGCCACAGCATGGCCGAGGCGCTAGAGGAAGCTCCGCCCATGGCCCTAGTCTCGAGCTACTGATCTGATCCATCCGCAGCAACGGCGCAGGGGGAAGCATGCAGTTCGACTTGAGTGCAGTGGAGACAGGCACCTTGGTGTTCATCGGAACGCTGATGGTTGCCTTGGCACTTGTCCTCTTCGTGGCGGCGGCGGCATTCGCCGCGCTGGTCCTGGTGGGTGTGGGGAGGCTGGCCTGGATTGTCGTTGCCGGTGCCCTGCTCAGGACCGTCCACGGGATCAACCACGCCTGGGACAGTCTGGTGCACCACGCGTCTGCAGTCGAGTTTCCCTCCGAGTTTCAGGGGCAGCCGTCCCCTAGCACCGGAACCTACCCGCGGGTAGCATTGAGGGACAGCTGAAGGGTTCTCCACCCGCGGCGGACCCAGGGCTTTGAGCCGGTGATCCGGTCAGAGGAGATGCCCCGTGAGCTCCGCCACTGACAGCCAGGCTACTGAACGCCAGGCCCCTGACAGCAGGGCTGGTCGCAGCACAGCCACCGCCAACACGGCTGCGGACGGCACTGGCGCCATCCCGCCCGTGGACAGTCCCGCGTCCGAAACACCCGTCGCTCCGGAGAAGATCGGCGCGGGCGCATCCGCAGAGGACGCCCGTGCCATTGCCGAGGCAGCGCGCGAAACCGAGTGGGCCAGGCCCAGCTTCGCCAAGGGCCTGTATCTCGGCAGCTTTGACCTGGCCCTCATCCATCCCTGGCCGGCCGCCAAACCCGATGATGTGGAACGCGGCGAGGCCTTCATGGCACGGTTGACGGAGTTCTGCCGCACCATGTCCGGACGGACCATCGAACGCGACGCGAAAATTCCCGACGAGTACCTCCGCGGCCTGGCAGAGCTGGGCGTGTTCGGCATGAAAATTCCGCAGGAGTACGGCGGCCTGGGCCTCTCCCTGGTCTACTACGGGCGGGCGCTGGCGCTGCTGGGATCGGTGCACCCGAGCCTGGGCGCCCTGCTCTCGGCCCACCAGTCCATCGGCGTGCCGGAACCGGTGAAGGTTTTCGGTACCCCCGAGCAGAAACGCAGGTACCTGCCGCGCTGCGCGGAGGGGGCGGTTACCGCGTTCCTGCTGACCGAGCCCGACGTCGGCAGCGACCCCGCGCGGATGGGCAGCACCGCTGTCCCCGATGCCGACGGTGGGTCCTACGTTCTGGACGGCGTCAAACTCTGGACCACCAACGGCGTCATCGCCGAGCTCGTGGTGGTGATGGCAGTGGTGCCGCAGCATACCGACGCGGACGGCGCCGTCCACAAGGGCGGCATTACAGCGTTCGTAGTGGAAATGGACTCCCCGGGAATCACAGTGGAGAACCGGAACACCTTCATGGGCCTGCGTGGCATCGAGAACGGCGTGACCCGGTTCCATCAGGTCCGGGTGCCGGCCGCCAACAGGCTCGGCCGCGAAGGCCAGGGGCTGAAGATAGCGCTCACCACGCTGAACACCGGCAGGCTTTCGCTGCCCGCGCTGTGCGTGGCGACAGGCCGCTGGAGCCTCAAGATCGCACGCGAATGGTCCAACGCGCGCACTCAGTGGGGCCGCCCGGTGGGCAAGCACGAGGCAGTCAGCAAGAAGATCGCATTCATCGCCGCCACCGCCTTCGCCCTGGACGCCGTGTTCGAGCTCTCCGCCGAAATGGCCGACGCCGGGCAGAAGGACGTCCGCATTGAGGCGGCGCTGGCTAAGCTGTGGTCCACCGAGATCAGCTACCGGATCGCGGACGAACTTGTGCAGATCCGCGGCGGCCGCGGCTTCGAAACGGCCGAGTCACTGGAGGCCCGCGGCGAGCGGGCCGTCCCCGCCGAGCAGCAGCTGCGCGACCTGCGGATCAACCGCATCTTCGAGGGCTCGTCCGAGATCATGCGCTTGCTGATAGCCCGCGAGGCCGTGGACGCGCACCTCGCGGCGGCCGGGGACCTGGCCTCCGCGGAAGCGAGCCTTTCGGACAAGGCGCGGGCCGCCGTCGGAGCCTCCGGCTTCTACGCAAAATGGCTACCTAAACTGGTGGCCGGCGCCGGCATGGATCCGCGGTCCTACAGCGGTTTCGGGCGGCTGGCCAAGCACCTCCGTTTCGTGGAGCGGTCCTCGCGGCGGCTGGCACGGCAGACCTTCTATGGCATGGGCCGCTGGCAGGCCAGACTGGAACACAAGCAAGCCTTCCTTGGCCGGATCGTCGATATCGGAGCCGAACTGTTCGCCATGGCGGCCTGCTGCTCGCGCGCCGAGATGCTGCTCCGGACCGCACCTGAACGAGGCGCCACCGCGTTTGAACTGGCCGACGCCTTCTGCGAGCAGGCACGCGTGCGGGTGGACGAATATTTCGACCAGCTGTGGCGCAACACCGACGACGGCGACCGCGACCTCGCGCGCAAGGTGCTGGCCGGCGACTACACGTGGCTGGAGGCCGGCGTGCTGGACCAGTCCGAAGGGACCGGCCCGTGGATCGCCGATGCCTCCGCCCGCGAGTCGACCAAGGAGAACCTGCACCGCGCCTACCGCTGACCGCACCAGCCGCCGGACTCCTGATGCCGGACTCCTGATGCCGGACACCCGAACACCGGGGACACCCGAACACCAGCTCTGACCGCCCACACCGCTGTGACAAGGGGAGACGCGCCAAAACCAAGATACTAAGCATCCTTGCTAATGCCCATTGAACGGAGTTAGCTAGAAACTGAGGCCAGTGCCTTGGCCTCAGGCATTGCGTTGCCCGGCTTAGGCCCCTGAGTCCGGGTCCGTTCAATGAAAGCGAGTCGCTGATGAGCAGCCCAACCGGCTCCGGGGACAGGCGCCCCCGGCGCACTTCCCCTGAATCAGGCACGTCCGAACCCAACAGGCCCGAACGCAGCAGGCCTGAACACAGCGCGGCAGAGCCTTACCCTGCCAACTACGGCACCGCAGAGCGTAGTTCAACAGACGCTCCCACGGAGGCAACTCCGGTCTACGATGCCACCCAGACCCGGCGTTCCGCCGTCCGCCCCAGCGCCACAAGCACTGGCGCCACCAGCACCAGTGCCTCGACTGACACGCACACCCGGGCCCTCAACACCACGGAAGCAGACGCCCCGTACGCAGAGCGCGATTACACCCCGGACAACGAACGGGACGACCGCACGGACACGGCACGCTCCGACGACCCGGCCTTTGCTACCCGGGAAATGGCCGCGGCACGCCAAAAGGAGGCGTTCGGCGGCGTCAAGATTGGCTCGGCGTTCTTTGGCTGGCTGGCCGCCACGGGCATGGCCGTGCTGCTGACTGCCCTGGTCGCCGCAGCCGGCACGGCCGTTGGACTTGCCACGAACGCCGATGTGAACGCCGCAGTGGGCCGGGCAGCCTCGAACCAGACAGTGGGAATCGTGGGCATCATCGTCCTGCTGGTCATCCTCTTCGCGTCCTACTACAGCGGCGGCTACGTCGCCGGCAGAATGGCCCGGTTCAATGGCGCGAAGCAGGGGTTCGCCGTGTGGATCTGGGCCCTGATCGCAGCTGTGCTGGTGGCCGTGCTCGGCATGATAGCCGGCGAGCAGTTCAATATCCTGGCCCAGCTGAACAGCTTCCCGCGGATTCCAGTCAATGAAGGCCAGGTGACCACCACCGGCATCATTGCCGCCGTCGTGGTCGCCCTGGTGGCGCTGGTGGGTGCCGTCCTGGGCGGCATGGCCGGCATGCACTTCCACCGCAAGGTGGACCGCGCCGGTTTCACTCCCACGGCGGATTACGAGGAGCACTGAACCAGGAAGGCAAGTGACCTGTGGCCGGCGCGGCCCCCGGTTCTGCTACCGGTAGAGCGCGACGGCGTCCACGTAGAACCAGCGCCGGTCCACCCTGAGGAAGCGGCTGGTTTCGTGGTGGACGCCCCGCTCGCCGTCCTGGCGGAAGTGCGCCTTAAATTCCACGGTGCCTTCGGTGTCGAGCGGGCCGCCCCGCTCGACGGACAGGATGTCCAGCCGCCGCCATTCCAGGCCCGGATCAAAATCCAGCCCGGAGGGCCGGGTGCTGGGATGCCATGTTTTCAGGAGGTATTCGGGATGGAGCAGGACGAAGGCGGAGTAACGGGAACGCATCAGCTGCTCGGCGGTGGCTGCGTCTGCCGAACCGGAGTGGAACCGGCCGCAGCAGTCCGTGTACTGCTCGCCCGAAAGGCACGGGCAGTTACCGGAAAAGGGTTCTGGCTCGGTCATGGCATCCCTGGGAACGTGGCGGTCGCTTGCTGGATCAGCCTATCGGCGCCTGCGGGAGGCCGCCTCCTATAACAGCTTTGAAACAACAGTTGCCGCTACTTGCCATGCGGGCATGTCGGCAGTAAATAGTCCGTATGGTGGTTAGGGGCTGTTTTCCGGCGTAATCACCGGCTCGATTACTGGGGGACGAGCCGGGCGCCGATGGTAAGGAGGGTGAAGTGGAAGATCCGACAACGATTGCACTGAACCTGACATTTTTTGGCACCCTGGGCGTTGCCTTCCTCATGTTCATCGGCCTGTGCATCAGTGTCATGCTCACGCTGGTGATTGCAGGGCTGGGACGCCTTGTAGCGCTGATCGTGATGGCGCTGTTCGGCCGCCTCCCCAAGAACGAAACCATCGAGATCGTGCGGCTCGCCGCGGACGGCAGCCCGCTGCCCGCCGAGACGGAAACGGTGCCGGCAAAAGCCAAGGCGAAAAAGGCCCCCAAGGCCCTTAAGGTCCCCCGCCCGGTCCGCGAGCCCCGCGCGCCCATCGACTGGAACAAGCTCCGGACCCGCACCGGCATCCAGGAGGCGCTCCGCAACGCCGTCGTCCATCACCCCCTGGTGACCGCCGCCCGGCCGGTACCGCCGGTTCTCTCGAAAGGCTGGGCCGACGCCGTGGCTGCCGCTGACGCCCGCGCGGTGGCGCGCGCCCGGGCCGCGGCGCCGGATATAAAGGTCACCGCGCGGGACCTGCCGCCGCCTGACGTGGCCGCGGCCAGCGTGACGGAGGTGGCGCCGCTCGTAGAGTCCGCCCTGCGCCACGATGCAGTGCCGGCCGAACCGGCCAGCACGGGCGCCACCAGCAAGGGTGAAACGGTCCGGTCCGCACTGGCCTTGTCCGCCCAGCCGCCACGGCCCGCGCGGAAACCGGCCGTTGCCGGACGTGTCACCGTCCTGGACACCGGTTCCATGACCTCGCTCGCGCAGCACCCGGACGCCCGCACCCGCGCCTGACCACGCTGGTTCCCGAGACCGCCAGGCGCCTGGCGCCCTCCGTTCGGCGGTGAGCACCGGCTGCGGATTAGCCGCCGGCATCCCTTACCCTGAGCAACCATCTCCGCTAGCGTGAAACCCATGGAATTCAGATACCTCGGAAACAGCGGCTTCAAGATTTCGGAAATCACGTTCGGCAACTGGCTCACGCATGGCTCCCAGGTGGAGAATGACGTCGCCACGCAGTGCGTGCGGGCGGCGCTGGACGCCGGCATCAGCACCTTCGACACGGCAGACGTCTACGCCAACACCGCGGCGGAAACCGTTCTGGGCGAAGCGCTCAAGGGTGAACGCCGGCAGTCCATCGAGATCTTCACCAAGGTGTTCGGTCCCACCGGCCCCAAGGGAAAGAACGACCTCGGCCTGTCCCGCAAGCACATCATGGAATCCATCGACGGGTCCCTGAGCCGGCTGCAGACGGACTATGTGGACCTCTACCAGGCGCACCGCTACGACTTTGAGACGCCGCTCGAAGAGACGATGCAGGCCTTCGCGGACATCGTCCGCCAGGGAAAGGCCTTGTACATCGGGGTCAGCGAGTGGACCGCTGACCAGCTCCGCAACGGCCACGCCCTGGCCAAGGAACTGGGCTTCCAACTGATCTCCAACCAGCCCCAGTACTCCATGCTGTGGCGCGTCATCGAGGAGGAAGTGGTTCCGGCATCGGAGGAACTGGGCGTCTCCCAGATCGTCTGGTCACCTATGGCGCAGGGCGTGCTGAGCGGCAAGTACCTGCCCGGCCAGCCGTTGCCGGAGGGCAGCCGCGCCACCGACGACAAGGGCGGCGCGAGGATGATCCAGCGCTGGATGCGCGACGACGTCCTGGCCGCCGTGCAGGAGCTGCGGCCGGTCGCTGAAGAAACTGGGCTGACGATGCCCCAGCTGGCAGTGGCCTGGGTGCTGCAGAACCCGAACGTCGCCTCGGCCATCGTGGGCGCCTCCCGGCCGGAACAGGTGGCCGACAGCGCCGCTGCCGCCGGCGTCCGCCTTGAACCGGACGTCCTGAAGAAGATCGACGCCGCCGTCGGCTCCCTCGCTGAGCGGGACCCGGCCCAGACAAAGTCCCCTGCAACCCGCGAGGCCTAGGAGCGCAAATGACTGATCTTCCAGACCTTGCCGTCACCGGCGCCACGGGGGTCCTGGGCGGCATGGTGGCCCGGCAGCTGTCCGACGCCGGGTTCTCCCAGCGCCTGCTGGTGCGCGACCCCCGGCGGGCGCCGGACCTAAAGGACGCCCCGACTGTGGCGGTTAGCTACGGGGACCCCGTACTGTCACGCCCGGCACTGGAAGGGGTCAAGGTCCTGTTCATGGTGTCGGCGGCGGAGGCCGAGGACCGGCTGCAGCAGCATTACGCCTTCGTGGACGCCGCCGCGGATGCCGGCGTGCGCCACATTGTGTACACGTCCTTCTTCGGTGCGGCGCCGGACTGCACCTTCACGCTGGGCCGCGACCACTACGCCACGGAGGAGCGGATCAGGACGTCCGGCATGGGCTTTACGTTCCTGCGGGACAACTTCTACCTGGACTTCCTGCCCATACTGGCCGGGGCGGACGGCGTCATCCGGGGCCCGGCGGGCGACGGCGTGATGGCCGCCGTCGCCCGGGAGGACATTGCCCGGTCTGCCGTGGCGGTACTTCGTGACCCGGCGGTCCACGCCGGGGCAACCTACGACCTGACCGGCCCAGAGGATATCTCACTGGCGCACGCCGCCGAGGTGCTTTCGCGTTCCACAGGCCGGACCGTCACGTACCACCACGAAACTGTGGAGGAGGCGTTTGCCTCCCGCGCCTCCTACGGCGCGCCGCCGTGGCAAGTCGAGGCCTGGGTCAGCACGTACACGGCGATCGCCGCCGGCGAGCTAGCAGGGGCGACGTCTGACGTGCACGGCCTCACGGGCCAGGACCCGATGGCACTCGAGGATCTGGTGAAGCTGCCGCAGCTATAGGGCCCCGGCTGTTGACGGTCATCTGAGCCCGGCGTAAACCTGTGAGGAGGAGCACGCCTATTCGCAGCTGCATCCCGCAGCCCAGAGAAACCGCAGCACCGAGCAGAATCGCAAGGCCATGTCCAAGCTGATCTACCGACGCCGACCGTCCGCCCGCCCCGCACCCCACACGGGTGTAGCAGCGCATTCCGGTGAACCGACGCATGGCCCGCTCACCAGCGAAGAGCTGCAGCTTGCCGTGCGGAACCACTCCATGCCGCTTGAGGCCCTGCGCGAGGACGTGACTCCTCCCGGGCTGCATTACGTGCTGACCCACTTCGACATTCCGCAGGTCAGCGGCGCGTGGCACCTGCGGATCGGCGGCGCCGTGGAGCGGGCAATGGAACTGAGCCTTGCGGCGCTGAAGCGGGATCCGGCCATCAGCGTCCAGGTGACCCTGGAATGCGCCGGCAACGGGCGTTCGCTGCTGAGGCCGCGGCCGCTCAGCCAGCCCTGGACGCTGGAGGGCGTGGGAACGGCCGTGTGGACGGGTGTTCCGCTCGCGTACCTGCTGGCCCAGGCCGGCGTCGAGCCCGAAGCCGTCGAGGTGGTTTTCACCGGCCTGGATGCCGGAGTCCAGGGCGGCGTCCGCCAACAGTACGCCCGGAGCCTGCCGATTGCGGAAGCCTCCCGGGCCGACGTCGTCCTTGCCTACAAGATGAACGGCACCGAACTGCCGCCCCAGCACGGCTACCCGCTACGGCTCGTCGTCCCGGGCTGGTACGGCATGGCCAGCGTCAAGTGGCTGCAGTCGATCCAGGTGGTCACGACGCCGTTCACCGGGTTCCAGCAGTCGGTCGCCTACCGCTACCAGCACAACGCGGACGACGCCGGCACGCCGGTTTCGCGGATCAGGGTGCGGTCCCTGATGCTTCCGCCGGGCATTCCTGACTTCTTCACCCGCCGCAGGTACCTGTCCCGCGGGCCCGTCATGCTCCAGGGCCGGGCGTGGTCCGGTGAGGGCGCCGTGACGAAGGTGGAGGTCGGCATCGACGGCAAGTGGGCTCCGGCGCAGCTGGACAAGCCTGCCGGTGCCTTCGCCTGGCGCGGCTGGAGCATGCCATGGGTGGCCGACCCCGGCCACCACGAACTGGCGTGCCGGGCAACCGACGCGACCGGCTCCACCCAGCCGCTGGAGCAGCACTGGAATTACCAGGGCATGGGCAACAACACGGTGCAGCGGGTCCGGGTCATCGTCGAGTAGCCCGCTGTGAGCTTGTTTGGCCGGCGTCCTCCTAGTGCATGTGGCTTCCGCCGTTGATGTCGATGGTGGTGCCGGTCAGGTAGGCGGACTCCTCGGAGGACAGGAAGGTGATGACGGCGGCGACTTCTTCCGTGGTGGCGTTGCGACCCAGCGGGATGCCGGCGTTGATGGCGGCCTCCTGCTCCTCGGTGCTGCCGACGCGGATGTTGGTGTCCACGGCGCCCGGGGTGATGGCGTTGATGGTCACACCGGAGTCACCGAGCTCACGGGCGAGGGCCTTGGTGAAGCCGAGGATGGCGGCCTTGGCAGCGGAGTAGGGGACCTTGCCGAAGACGCCGCCGCCGCGCTGCGCGGAAACGGAGGACATGTTGACGATCCGGCCCCAGCCGTTGTCGATCATGTCCGGCAGGAAGGCCTTGGTGACGAGGTAGGTGCCGGTGGAGTTCACGGCCATAACCTTGTTCCAGAGGTCAAGCGTGGTTTCCAGGAAAGGCACCGGCGAAGTGATGCCCGCGATGTTGGCCAGGGCGCCGACGGCCGGAAGGGCGCCGCTCTTGACCTCGGCTGAAACTGCGGTGTACGCGGCGTTGACGGAGTCCTCGTTGGCGACGTCGATCTCGTAGCCGAACGCAGGAACGTTGAATTCGTTGCCGATTTCGGTGGCAACCTTCGCTGACTTCTCGCCGTCGAGGTCCAGGATCACCACGCCCCAGCCCTGGCTGGCGTAGCGGCGGGCGGTGGTCATGCCGATGCCCCGTTCCGAGGTGGCTCCGGTGAGGACGGCGGTGCGCTGAATGGCGGTCATGATGGTGCTCCTTGGGTGTGTGTTATGTGGATCGAGTGCTCCGTAGGCGCCGTTGTGAAGGGTCAAAACGGCAGTTACGGAACAACCGATGGTCAGATGAGGTCGGTGATGAAGCTGGCTGCCTTGGCGGCGGCCGCCGGGCGTTCGTCGTGGGTGATGTCCCGGGTTTCCAGTTCCAGGCTGAAGTGCCCGGTGTAGCCCTGCCCGGCCAGCCCGCGCAGCCCGGCGGCGAAATCGGCCTGGCCGTTGCCGATGCTGAGGTTGATGTTTCCGGGCACCGCATCACGCAGGTGCACGTGGGCTATCCGGCCCTCATGGCGTGCCAGGTATTCCAGCGGGTCCTCGCCGGCGGCGACAATATGGCTGAAGTCCATGACAATCCCGACGCCGGAGCCCGCCAGTCGCTGCGCCAGCAGTTCCGCGCGTTCCAGGTTCCAGCAGAACCGCAGGAAGTGCAGCGATTCGGTCCAGAGTTCGACGCCGAATTCAGCCGCACGACCCTGGGCTTTAATCAGCTGTGCCGCGACGGTGTCCAGGTCCTCTTCGAGGCTCTTGACCGGCTCGTGGCTGAGCGCACCGCAGGGCAGGACCAGCGCCTTGGCCCCAGTCTTAGCGGTGAGGGTGAGCAGGGCATCAAGGTGCCTGTCCCGCTCAGCCTGCCGGCTGGCGTCGAGCACTGCGTTGAGATCCCCGATGTCCCCGTTGACGGAACGCACCCGCAGTCCCGATGCCGCCACATCACCGGCCACAGCTGAAACGGCGCCCGCGTCGAGCTCATACGGAACGTGATCGCAGACGCCGGGAAGGGCGCCCAGGTCGATATCGGCGAAACCCAGCCCGGCAATGGCACGCAGGGCTGTCGGCAGGTCCTGGTGGCGGAAGCTGATGGATGAGCACCCGAGTCGGGAATGGAACATCGTTGT
The DNA here is from genome assembly GCF_044054585.1 of Arthrobacter sp. UC242_113. Classification (NCBI taxonomy): domain Bacteria; kingdom Bacillati; phylum Actinomycetota; class Actinomycetes; order Micrococcales; family Micrococcaceae; genus Arthrobacter; species Arthrobacter sp. UC242_113. The sequence goes on from NZ_CP171968.1 coordinate 3,571,745, forward strand.
TGATCCTCTGGTCGTACCCGGCAGGCTGTAGTGATGGACACCACACTAACGCTGGCGACTGTTAACAGTCAACTCCTGACGGCGACTGTTGACAGTCAGCATGACGTCGGTCACACTGGGACACATCTTGTTAACAGTCGACAGCGCTGGAGCTTCTTCAGCCGCTCTTCGAAAGGGAACCACCATGAGCAACGATGCTCTGAACATGCGGGGGCCGGTCCACGGCACCAAGGATGCCCGTCGGGTCGCCATCGGCTCGGGCGTCGGTGCCGTGATCGAGACGTACGACTTCATCGGCTTTGGTACAGCGGCCGCCCTCTACTTCGGAACTGCGTTCTTCCCCACCGGTGACCCGGTAACCGGAACGCTGGCCGCCTTCGCCACCCTCGGTGTCGGCTTCGCCGCCCGCCCGCTGGGCGGCATCATCGGCGGCCACCTGGGCGACAAGGTGGGACGCAAGCCCGTCTTGGTCACGTCACTGATCCTCATGGGCATCGCCACCTTCTTCATCGGCCTGCTGCCCACCTACAGCCAGGTGGGCCTGCTGGCTCCGGCGCTGCTGGTCTTCGTCCGCATCGTCCAGGGCCTGGCCTTCGGCGCGGAATGGGGCGGAGCCATCCTGATGAGCTACGAGCACGCGCCGTGGAAGTCCAAGGGCAAGTACACGGGCATCGTTCAGGCCGGCTTCCCGGTGGGCCTGCTGCTGGCCAACCTGGTGTTCCTGGTCAGCGTGAACCTCGGCGGCGAGCTCGCCTGGCGCATCCCCTTCCTTGCCAGCATCGTGCTCGTTGTGGTGGGCCTGATCATCCGCTCCAAGGTCCCCGAGTCCCCCGTCTTCGACGAGGTCAAGGGCCACGGCGAGATCGTCAAGTCCCCGATCGTTGAGGTGATCAAGACCGACTGGCGCAACATCGTGAAGGGCATCGGCCTGCGCATCGCCGAGACCGCCGGCTACGCCGTGTCCATCACCTACATGATTTCCTACCTCAACAGCCAGCACCTGGCCGACAAGACCCAGACCCTGGTGGCCCTCTGCATTGCGTCCGCCATTGGCATCTTCGCCACCCAGGCCTGGGGCCGCCTGACCGACCGGATCGGCCGCCGTCCCCTGTACATCTGGTCCACTGCCTTCGCCGCACTGTTCGCCATTCCCATGTTCCTGCTGGTCAACACCGGCCTGTTCGTCTTCATCATCGCCACGATCGTGATCTCCTACGCGGTCTGCCAGAACTCCCTCGCCGGTTCCCAGGGCGCTTGGTTCCCCGAGCTCTTCCAGGCCAAGACCCGCGCCTCGGGCGCCTCACTGGCCTACCAGATCTCGGCCATGGTCTCGGGCTTCACCCCGTTCATCACCACCCTGCTGTTCGTCAGCTTCGGCTGGATGGGCCCGGCCCTGCTGTTCGGCGCCTACGCCCTGATCGGCCTCTGGGCAGCGGTCGCCACCCGGGAAACCTGGGGCAAGCGGGAGCGCCAGCTGGCTGATGAAATCACCAAAAGCACCCCCCAGTCGGTGAACGCCTGATGACCGCCGTCAAGGAAGCAGGCCCGCAGGAACTGCAGGCCACAACACTGCCCAAGAAGGAACGCATGACCCAGGAAACAGCAGCAGAACGACTCGCACGTGTCAGCGCCGCCGCCTACCGGATCCGGCACCACGCCCTGAACATGGGCGAAGTCCAGGGCCAGGGCTACGTGGGCCAGGCTCTCGGCGCGGCGGACATGCTCGCCGTCGTGTACGCCGACCAGCTCCGGTTCCGCGCCGAGGATCCGCACTGGGAGGCCCGTGACCGGTTCCTGCTCTCCACTGGTCACTACGCCATCGGCCACTACGCCGCCCTGGCCGAGGCCGGCATCGTCCCCGTCGAGGAGCTTGAGACCTACGGCTCGGACGACTCCCGGCTCCCGATGTCCGGCATGTCCACCTACACCCCCGGCATGGAAATCTCCGGCGGGTCGCTGGGCCACGGGCTGACCATCGCCGTCGGCATGGCCCTGGGCCTGCGCTACCAGGGTTCCGACGCCAGGATCTACAACTTCCTCTCCGACGGGGAACTGGACGAGGGCTCCACCTGGGAGGCCGCAATGGGCGCGCACCACCACCAGCTCGGCAACCTCACGGCCATGGTGGACATCAACGCCCTTCAGGCGGACGGCAAGACCGACACCGTGCTCCGCACCGAACCGATCACTGAGAAATGGGAAGCCGCCGGCTGGTACACCCAGCGGGTGGACGGAAACGACGTCGCGGCGCTGCTCGCCGCGTTCGACAATGCTGCAGAGCAGTCCGGCACCAGCGGCCGCCCCTCGGTGATCCTCTGCGACACCAAGGTGGGCCGCGGTGTGACGCTGCTGGAGGAACGGGAAAAGGCGCACTTCATGCGCATCGAAGAACACGAATGGCAGACCTGCCGCGAGCAGCTGACCGCTGGATACGAAGGAAAGGCTGCCCGATGAGCACCACAGCAGTGAAGGCCCCCGGCACCGCACCCAAGCTCAAGACCTCGGCCATGATCGCGTCCTTCGCCGATCCGGGCCAGAAGACCGCCTCCGCCCCGTTCGGGCACGCCCTGGTCAAGGCCGCGCAGGAAAACGACAGGATCGTTGGCCTCACCGCGGACCTGGGCAAGTACACGGACATGCACATCTTCGCCCAGGCTTTCCCGGAGCGGTTCTTCCAGATGGGCATGGCCGAGCAGCTCCTCTTCGGCGCTGCAGCAGGCCTCGCCGAAACCGGACTGGTGCCGTTCGCCTCCACCTACTCCGTGTTCGCCGCCCGCCGCGCCTACGACTTCCTCTGCCTGGACGCGGCCGAGCCGAACCTGAACGTCAACATCGTGGGCGGCCTGCCCGGCCTCACCACCGGCTACGGCCCCAGCCACCAGGCCACCGAGGACATGGCGATCTTCCGCGGCATGCCCAACCTGACCATCGTGGATCCCTGCGACTCCATCGACATCGAACAGGCCGTCCCGCAGCTCGCCGCCAGCGAAGGACCCACCTACCTGCGCCTGCTCCGCGGCAACGTGCCCACCGTCCTGGACGAGTACGACTACACGTTCGAACTCGGCAAGGCCAAGGTCCTGCGCGGGGGCAACGACGTCGTCTTCGTTTCCAGCGGCCTGATGACCATGCGTGCCCTGCAGGCAGCCAAGGCGCTGGCGGAACACAACGTGGACGTCGCCGTCGTCCATACGCCCACCATCAAACCGTTCGACGCAGCAACCGTCCTGGCCGAGATCAACACCGACCGCCTCGCGGTCACTTTGGAAAACCACTCCGTGGTGGGCGGGCTGTTCGAAACCGTCGCCTCCGCCGTCGTGACCGCAGGACTCGGCAAGCGCGTGGTACCGGTGGCACTGCCGGATGAATTCCTCGACGCGGGCGCCCTGCCCACGCTGCATGAACGCTATGGCCTGACCGTCCAGCGCATCGTGGCCAAGGTCCTCGCCGAACTCGGCTAGAAGAGGGCTTCGGCTCCGCTGGAGCACAGCCACGGCAGGAATGCGGGGACAACGCCTGGATCCGCGCTCCTGCCGTGGCATCATTGTTAACACGGCGACTGTAGACAGTCGACCTCCGACGTTGGGGAGAAACCGATGGCCACAGTAGCCCTTCTGGGACTGGAAAAGAAAAGCCTCCGCGAGCAGGCACTGGCGGCGCTTCGCACCGCCATCACCAGCGGAGCGCTCGAACCCGGCCGCCACTTGGTGGAAACCGAGCTGTCCGAGATGCTGCAGATCAGCCGCGGTACGCTCCGGGAGGCCCTGCGGCAGCTCCAGCAGGAAGGCCTGGTGTCCGCGGGCGCCCGCGGCAGGCTCTCCGTACGTCACCTCGATGCCAAGGAAATCCGCGACATTTACTCCGTCCGCGCGGCCCTGGAATCCCTGGCTGCCCGCACGCTGTGCGAACTGCCGGACCGCCAGCACGTCATTGGGTCGCTCCGCGCAGCCATCCAGGCCATGGAGGCGGCAACCCAGGGCACGCTGGAGGAGCGTGTCGAATCCGATCTCGACTTCCACCGCACCATGTGCCGCATCACTGGCAACGAGACCCTGCTCCACTCGTGGGAATCCCTGGAAGGCTCCATCAGGATGTCCATCATGTTCGCCGGGCTCGAAAAGGGCGTGCGGAACATGAGCGTGGACCGGCACAACGACATCGTCGCCGCCATCGAAACCGGCGACGCCTCCCTCGCCCGCAACACCATCCGCGAGCACATGGACTCCGCCGCAGCCGTCCTCGTCGCGTAGCCCCCCACCGTGCGGTCCTGAACACGAAGGTCGGCGAGTCCGGTCCGCCACGCCTTCAGCGCGTTTAGGCGGGAAAAGCCCTGGGTACCTGAACCAGTGCACCGTACGACTCATCGGTCCCTGAAAGGGAGGGATCATGCATCGCCACACATCCGCGAACTGGGCCTCGGGCCACACCATTGAGGACGCCGCCCTGGACATCCTCATCCCCACGTGCGACCGGCCGGCCGAGCTTGCCGTCACGCTCGCCGGGCTTGCGGCGCAGGAGGGCCCGGTCTTCCGCCTGGTGCTTAGCGACCAGTCGGAAGGGCCGCCGGCCTGGGAGCATCCGCCGGCAGCCAGCCTGCTCCGGGTTCTTCGTGCGCAGGGCACCGCCGTCGAGCTGCATCGGCACATGCCGCGCCGCGGACTTGCCGAGCACCGCCACTTTGTCCTGGGGCGGGCACGGGCGGACAAAGTGCTGTTCCTCGATGACGACATCTGGCTGGAGCCGGGCGCTCTGGCGAGGATGAGCGATGCCCTCGATGACCTGGGCTGCGGCTTTGTGGGAATGGCCCCTCAGGGTCTTTCCTTTTTGGACGACCGCCGCCCCGACCAGACCGGAACCTTCACGCCATGGCAGGGACCCGTGACCCCCGAGCGCATCCGTCCCGGCGAGGAGGGTTTTGAGCGCTGGCCGCTGCACAGCGCTGCCAACCTGAGCCACCTGAGCACGGAACTGGGACTGAAATCGGGGCAGTGGATTCCGTACAAGGTGGCTTGGCTGGGCGGGTGCACCATGTTCCGCCGCCAAGCGCTGGAGGACGCGGGCGGTTTCCGGTTCTGGACTCAGCTCCCGCCCGAGCACTGCGGTGAGGACGTGGTGGCCCAGTGGCGGGTGATGGAAAAGTTCGGCGGCGCCGGCATCCTGCCCACCGGCGCCGTCCACTTGGAGTCTCCCACCACGGTCACGGACCGCCGGGTGGAGGCCTTCGACATCGTGCTGGCGGACGGCCCGGCGGCGGCAGGTTCCGCCGTCCCGGAGGCCTGAGTCCGCGGCGGCCCGGCTATACTCGGCTGCAATCATGAGCAGCCTTCCCTCAGCCCCCGCCACCGTCCGCGTCGACGCTTGGCTATGGGCGATCCGCGCCTACAAGACCAGGTCTGCAGCCACCGCCGCATGCCGTGCCGGGCACGTGCGCCTCAATGGGAACCCGGCCAAGGCCTCGCAGTCACTCGTCCCCGGCGACACCGTGCGCGTCCGACAACCCGGCTATGAACGCATCCTCGAGGTGCGCCGGCTAATCAGCAAGCGGGTGGGGGCGGAGGCAGCGTCGCACTGTTTCACGGACCATACGCCACCCCGGCCCGTGGCGCCGGCGCTCGGTCTGCCGCAGCGGGACCGCGGGACCGGCCGGCCCACCAAGAAAGACCGCCGCGAAATGGAGCGCCTGCGCGGACCTGGCTGACAGCGGACCGGCCTGACAGCCGCTTGGGGTGACTGGCCTTCAGTCCTTAACCTGCTCCTTACCTTCCCGCACCTCGAACTCCCCTATCTCCAGGTCAGCCGCGCCAAAGGCGGCGGGCAGGAGCGTCAGGTGGACGGCACCTGACGACGTCGCTTTGCTCCCGGCCAGGGTGAAGGCCGACGGCGTGACGCCGGGTTCGAAGAGCCGCTTGCCCTGGCCGAGGACCACCGGGAAGATGATCAGCCGGTACTCGTCCACCAGGCCGGCATCGTGCAGGGCCCGAACCAGCCGGTAGCTGCCGTGGACCTGGAGCTCCCGGCCCGGGCCCGATTTGAGGTCGTCAACGGCTTCGAGGAAGTTCGCGGGAAGGATGGAGGTGTTGTTCCAGGTCGCCTCGGTCAGCGTTGAGGACACCACGTACTTGGGCAGGCTGTTGAGCGCCTTGGCTACGGCGTCGTCCGGGTCCGTGACCTGCTCCCAGTAAGGCTGGAACATCTGGTAGGTGGTGCGGCCCAGCAGAATGGCGTCGGCTTCGGCGAACCACCCGTTCACGATCCTGCCCATGTCCTCGTCGAAGAGCGGCACCAGCCAGCCGCCGAATTCGAAACCGCCGCTGGTGTCCTCGTCCCTGCCGCCTGGGCCCTGCATGACGCCGTCGAGGCTCACGAAGGTGTGAACGGTGAGCTTCATGACGGGCCTCTTGGTGGACTGGTTTGTGGACTCACGACCGGGCGTTCGTTCGGATCGGCAGGCCCCATATCGAGCCGGAACGGAGGATATTCGTCCCGCATCAGCGCCACGTATGCCGCGACGCGGTAAACCCAGCGGTTGAGGCCGATCAGCAGGTCGAACAGGGTCCGGAGGTACCTGCCGGTGAACAGCAGAATGACGCCGGCGATGAAAGCCAGCAGCGTGAGCAGGGAAACCGCGCTGCCTGACGTGTAGCGGCCGGCGCCGCCGGCAAAGTCGTCGTCGGAGGAGGCCACCCAGGTACGCGAGGATCCCGCGAGCACGCCCACAATCAGGAGGTGAGGAATGGCGAGCAGCCAGGACTTCACCAGCACCAGTCCGCGCGAGAGGTGGTCCGGGTAATCGACGTCAAAGTCGGCCGGGTAGTCGGTGCGGGCCAGGGTGAAGGGCGGGTAGCGGTCTGTTCCGATCGCCGTGAAGGCGTAGAAGGACACCCGCCAGCTCCAACGCAGCACGCCCACGTTGAAGTTGAACAGCGAATGCGGGTAGCGGGCGGTGAAGAGGATCGCGAACCACGCCACGATGCTGGTGATGATCAGTGCGAACCAGAGGAAGAACAGGACGATCAGGTGCGGGATGGCCAGGAACCATTTGACCAGCCACATCCACCGGGACAGGGCGGGGTCGATGTGTCCGGTCAGGCGGGCCGGGTACCTCGGGTTCTCAAATTGGTCGACGACGGCGGGCGGTGGCGGGGCACCCGCCCCGCCGCCGGGGGCGGGATAGCCGGGCGCCGGATAACCCGGGGCCGGGTAGCCGGCGGCCGGGTACGCAGCTGCGGGGTACTCAGCTGCGGGGTACGGGCCCGGCTGCATGCCGGGAGTGCCTGCGCTGCCGGGAACACCGGCCGCGGCGGGAGGTCCTTGCGTCGGGGTTTCCAGTGGTGGGGCATGACCCGCGAGCGGCTGGCCTGCGGGATAGTGGCCGGGTTGGTGCTGGCCTGGTGGGTAGTGGGCCGGGAGAAGATGCGGCGGTGGCCCGTGCCGTCCGAGCCCCATTGCACCTGCAACGATCAGCGGCACTCCGATCACCAGCAGCACGATTCCGGCAATCAGCAGCCACAGGAACAGCGGCCAGAGCAGGTCGGAGCGCACGCCTGCCTGCAGATCCACCGAAACCGGGGCGGTGGCATCGGCGTTCATGACCACCACGGTCCAGCTGCCGGGAAGGACGTTCCATCTGAGTTCCTGCGTTCCGGTGCCTTCGGCGGATGCGGCCCAGAAGTTCTGGGCACCCGGGCGGGCCGGGGTCCGCGTTCCAGGCACTTCGGTGTAATCGACCCTGAAGGGCCGCAGATTCAATTCGCGGATCTCGGAACGCTTGACTCCCTCGAGATAGCGCGCCGCGTCCTGCTGCGGTGCGATGCCAACGAAAATCCCCTTGCCGGGGGTGGCCGCCGCGCCGCGGAGCAGGATGCTGCCTGCCGTTTCCGAAGGAATGACGTCCGGCAGCCTGCCTTGGACCATGACGTCCAGCCCTGCCGTGGTGATGGCGGAGGACGCGGCGTCGAACCGGTGCGATTGGGTGGTGAAGTAGCCTTCGTCGCGTTGCTGGAAGTTGAGCCAGCCCACCCCGGCTGCGCCTGCCAGCAGCCCCAATCCGAGGAGCGCGGCGAGTGTTCCGAGGACGAGCATCACCATGCGGCCAGGTTTCATGCCGGTTCCTTATCTCGGGCCCTGCGGCGGGCTGCCACGCGTGGTTCGGCATCGCTGTGTTGGGCGGTGCCCGCTTCCACGGCGGTTGCTTGCACGGCAGTTGCTTGGACGGCGCTTGCTCGGGTGGTGCGTGACCGGGCGGTGGATGGTGCGGCGTTGCGGTCCTGGGTTCTGCTGGCCTTGTCGCTGTGCTTGCCGTTCGGGTGCTTGTGGTCGCCGTGTTGATGGTCGGGGTGCTTGTGGCCGCCGTGTTGATGGTCGGGGTGCTTGTGATCGCCGCGGCCGTGGGTGAAGGAGGGGTGCGCGTGGATGCCCGGCCGGGGGTCCAGAATGCTCAGCCGGCACGGTTTCTCGGACGTGCCTTCGCCGCTGAGTTGCGTGAGCTGGGCGGGATCATGGAGCGCGGCGATGGTGTCCATGGCGGCACGGGCCATCGACAGGTCCAGAACGATTTCCTTGCCCGGCAGCAGGGTCCGGGCACGCCGGGCAACAACGTACAGCGCCCGGATGTTGGCCGGCGTCAGGGTTCCGCGGACCTCGATGCAGGCCCGCTCCATGTTCGCGTCGATGTGGACCACGACCTTGAGGCGGTGATGATTCGTGGTGATGTCCACGGCACTCACGTCCCCCGCGCAGGCAACCGCTGCCCAAGTTGACTCGGCCGGAACGCATCAAGGGACCGGATATTAAAGTTCATGTGGCCTACGCCTCCCCGACTTCGTTGTCGGAACCGTGTCCGTCCAGAATGCACCTTGTTGCCAGCACAGGGAAGAGGCGTTCGGTGGAGCCCTGGCCGCGCAGGTCAACGAGCGAGCGGCGTGGCGCGGATTGGTGCTGACCCGCTACCCGCCTAGCCTGTCCCTATGCCTTCCAGCCAGGACCGCCCAGCAGGTTACGCCCCAGCAGCCCAAGACCCAGCAGCTCAACACCCGCCACAGGACCTGGTGCTCGCGTCCGTGAGGCTGCCCGGCGGCACGGAGTGCTCCGACCTCCATATTCGCGATGGCCGGGTGTCCGCAATCACCGCAGCGGGGGCGCGCCCCGGAGGTTTCAGGGCAGCGGATGCCCAGGTGCTGGATCTCGAGGGACGCTTCGTCATCCCCGGGCTGTGGGACGAGCACGTCCACATGACGCAGTGGGCCTTGGCCGCCAACCGGATCGACCTGTCCGGTGCCGCTTCGGCGAGCGCCGCCGTCGAGCTTGTCCGGCAGCGGATGACCGCGACGGACCCGGGGCTGAACCGACCGGCACGGTGGTGGGTGCGGGCTTCCGCGACGCCATTTGGGACGACGTCACGAGCGCGCAAATGCTCGACGACGCCACCCGGGGAGTCCCCGCCGCCCTGATCAGCCATGACCTGCACTGTGTGTGGCTGAATTCGGCGGCCGCGCGCCGGTACGGAGTTCAGCTCCCGCCAGACGGCCTGCTCCGTGAGGAACCGGCATTCGCCCTCACGCGCGAACTCGGAAAGCTGCCCGACGACGTCGTGGACGGCTGGGTGGGCACGGCAGGCCAGGAAGCCGCCGCCCGCGGGGTGGTGGGCGTGGTGGACCTGGAGATGACGTGGAACCGTGACGTCTGGCTGCGCCGGATCGCCGGTGGATTCAGCTCGTTGCGCGTTGACGCGGGGGTGTACCCGGAGGATCTGGAGCGGGCGGCCGCTGCCGGGATGCGGACGGGACAAAGGGTCGACGGCGGTGCCGGCCTTCTGCGGGTGGGGCCGCTGAAGGTGCTCATCGACGGTTCCCTCAACACGCGTACCGCCTTTTGCGTTGAGCCGTACCCGCACGGCGGGCACGGCATCCTGACCGTGAGCAAACCCGAGCTGGTTGCCCTGCTCGCCATGGCCCGGGAGGCGGGCTTCGTCCCGGCGGTCCATGCCATTGGCGACGGCGCCAATAAGGTTGCGCTGGATGCCTTCGCCGAAGTTGGGGTCGGCGGCCGGATCGAGCACGCCCAGTTTGTCCGGCAGGAGGACTTCGCGCGGTTCGGTGAGCTTGGCCTGACGGCCAGCGTCCAGCCCGCCCATGCACTCGACGACCGCGACGCTGCTGACGCTAACTGGGCCGGGCGCACTGACCGGGCCTTCCCGCTGCGCTCGCTGCTGGACGGCGGGGCGCGGCTGGCGCTGGGGTCCGATGCGCCCGTGGCGGCCCTGGATCCGTGGCTGGCGATGTCCGCCGCGACCGCGCGCGCACGTGAAGACGGCCGCGGCCCCTGGCACCCGGAGCAGGCCCTGACCCGCGGGGAAGCGCTGCTCGCCTCAACGCGCGGGCGCAGCCGGATCCGGGCCGGGGATGTGGCGGATGTTGCCGTGCTGGATGCTGATCCCCTTGCCGTATCGGATGCTGTGTTTGCCGGAATGCCCGTCGCTGCAACGCTTTTGGCTGGCCAGTTCACGTTCCGGGCCGAAGGGGTTTAGGAGTCCTCTCGGGTCGGCGGAAACTGCCCCACCCACCCTTACCGTCAAAAGCGTAGAGTGGCCTAAGACGCCTGATTCTTGGACGCCATGCAGCTAAGGGAGAAATCGTGACGATTGACTGGGACGAAAAGAAAGCCCTGCTACAGGAACCGAACATCGCAGCAGTGACGCAACTGTGCGATGAACTTATGGAGAAGAAGCCGGGATCGACCGTTCCTTATATCGACCCCGTCCATGACGAGGACGAATGCCGGATTGTCAGCCTCCAGGTCAGCCCGGGCAAGGGCACCGAGTCCGGTTTCGTGTCTCATTTCAACGACGACGAGGCCGCGCGCCGGGCCACCCAGATCTACGAGCTCGCCGAGCTGGATCCGCGCTACGTCATGCCGTGGAACGCCTACCCCTGGGTGCGTGACCCGGACATGCCCTCGGCCCTCAGCATCCAGGAGAAGACCGACGGCCTGCGCCCCTTCCGGCAGTTCATGAAGATCAACAAGCGCGTCTCGGCCATCATTGCCCACGGGACCGACGCCGCCACCTTCCTGACACTCTTCGAGAAGACCTACCACTACTCACTTAAGAACAACGGCATCAAAATCTACAAGGCCAGCGCGCTCGGCGGGCGGGCCTTTGCTGTTTCCGAGGCCAAGCAGGAAGAACTCCTGACCAAGAGCGTGGACGTCTATAAAGACGCCATGCAGCGCGCAGGCATCCAGCACCTTTAGCTCCCGGTTTCCGCCCGGTGAGAGACGTACTCGACTGGTTGCTCGATTCCGACCCCTCGATCCGGTGGCAGGTCCTGCGCGACCTGACGGATGCGCCTGCCGAAGAGGTTCGCGCCGAACGTACCCGCGTGGCCGCCGAGGGCTGGGGTGCGCGGCTGCTCGCCCTGCAGGGCGGCGACGGCCAGTGGGACGGCGGCACGTTCTTCCCTGTGCCGTATGACGGCTCCGAGGCGGGCCAGCCGTGGACGGCCACGACCTACAGCCTCCTGCTCCTGCGGGACCTCGGGCTCGATCCGGGCAGTGAGGAGGCCCGTGCCGCGGTCCGGAAGGTGAGGGAGAACAGCCGCTGGGAGGAGGGCGGCCAGCCGTTCTTCGACGGCGAGGTTGAGCCCTGCATCAACGGCAAGGCCGTGGCCCTCGGAGCGTACTTCGGCGAAAATGTCGACGGGATCGTCCGGCGGCTCCTCGGCGAACAGCTCGACGACGGCGGCTGGAACTGCGAAGCGGAGCGGGGGTCGGTGCGCTCGTCCTTCGCAACCACCATCAACGTTCTGGAAGGGCTGCTGGAACACGAGCGGGCCACGGACGGAATCCCGGAATCGGTTGCTGCGCGGAAGCGGGGCGAGGAGTATCTGCTGGAACGTGCGCTGCTGCGGCGCAAAAGCACCAGAGAGCTGGTGGACCCGGACTGGCTGCAGTTTTCCTATCCAACCCGCTGGTTCTACGATGCGCTCCGCGGCCTGGACTATTTCCGGGACGCTTCCTTCCTGGACGCGGCCCTCAACGGCACGGGCGGAGTCCCGGACTGCCGGCTTGCCGAGGCCGTCGGCCTGCTCCGCTCAAAACGGCAGCCCGACGGAACCTGGCTGCTTGAGAACACCCACCCCGGACGCATCCACTTCGCCATGGAGGACGGCGACGGACGCCCCAGCCGCTGGAACACACTTCGGGCCCTGCGCGTCCTTAGCTGGTACGACCGCTTCACCCCTCCAACAGCCGCCGCCGGTGCTTGAGCTCCTTGACCCACGCCCTGGTGACCATGTCCGGAAAAGGCGAGGCGCCGCCGTCGTCCACTGAAACGGTGGCCGTTGCTGTAAACGCCGTTGAAGTGAAAGCCGTCCCGGCCTCCAAATCAGCCAGTAGCGGGCCGGCGGCCTTCAGGGCCAGATCCACCGCCTGCACGGCTGTACGATCCGGCAACCCGAGTCCCGTGGCCCAGGCCAGGAAGTGCTTGCGCGAGATGCCGCTGCGCTTGCCGCCGAGCGTCAGGGCGAGCGTCTTGTCACCATAGACCACTGTGGAGGGGATGTCGTAGACGGGCGCGATGGACCATTCCCCGTGCGGCTGCTGCACCATGGATACGTTTTTCGCGTGCAGGTCACCGTTGCCGCTGAGCAGTGCGAAGGCGGCCTGGATGGCGAGGTTCCGGAGCGCCGGCAGCGGTGCCGCGCAGTATTCGGCGAGCGCGTGGCACACCGTTCCGAACCCCACGTTGTACTTGTCCGCCGGGTACAGCTTCAGGACCTGCGCGCCGTCCTCGACGGCGAGTCGCTGCACCGCGTCCGGCCCGCCAGCCGCGCCGGCTGCTGTCCCGCCGGCCAGCGGCACGCGGTCGAACCGCTCCACCAGCAGCCCCGGCCGGCCGGCGACGTCGCGCATCAGCTGCACCCGGCTCAGCGGAATCCGCAGCTTCGCCGCGTAGCGGAACATGATGAACTCGTTCTCCACCACGTGCGGGAACTCGGGGGCGTTGAGCTTGAGGATGAACCGGCGCCCCGCGCTGGCCACGGGCATGGAAATCATTCCGGCGGAGAGCTTGTCCTGTACGCCGGCGAGCGCCACCGGGTCGATCAGGCCTGAATCGCCCAGCAGCTCGTCGAAGTCCACGGGCCTGCGCGGATCCACCTCGACGGCGTGCTCCTCCGGGTCCAGCGGTTCCCCGTGGCCCACGATCTGCACGTCACCCACCGGGTTGCCGCCGGCGGCAATGAGCAGCGAGAGGTCATCGTCCGCGCTGGTCTTGATGGATCGGCGCAGTGCGTTCAGCCGCCGGCCCTCCGGGAGCAGGCCGGTGAAGTACGGCGGTGCCGCCCCTGCCCCGGAGAGCACAGGTTCCGGTGACAGCGGAAGGGAACTGGCGACGGCGGGGCGGCCGCTTTGCAGGTAGGCGGGCAGATAGCTGAACCTGGTGCCGCCGTCGTGCCGTTCCAGCCGGGCGGCCAGGACACCCCGCTTGTAGATGTCCGCGATGCGGTGCGTCACGGCCCGTTCTCCCCTTCGCCGGGCAAGTTGCCTTCCAACGGAACGGACGACGGCGGAACGGACGACGGCGGTTGTGCCACCGGCAGCTGCGTCACCGTCAGCTCCGACGGCTGGGTCACCAGTGCGCGGGCGGCGGCGCTGGTCCGGGTGCCCAGCCCCAGCTCAAGCCCCAGTGTGTCCAGCAGTGCCAGCAGGGTGTCCAGCCGGAGGCTCGGCTTGCCCTGTTCCACGAAGCGGACAAAGCGCTCGGAGACTCCTGCCATGTCGGCGAGATCCTGCTGGCTCAGGCGAAGTTCGGCGCGCCGGGCACGGACGGCCGCGGCGAGGCCATCATGGAATGATTCACCCAAGACACACCTCCGCAGCAATTAGGAACGATCGTGCCGGTTTGTTCGCAGGTCCCACGCTACGCCGGACCACTGCACGTGCACAAGAGTGGAATCGGAACGGACGTACCGATCAGGAATTGCGCCACCCTCCCGGGCGCGCGTCCTTAATGTCTGGACCCGTTCAAGCTTCTGGTTGACACCTACCTGTGACCCGTGCCATATTCTTAATCGTGAACCTGTCAGACAGCCGGACAGCCGGACCGCAAAGCGGCGCAAGCTCCTTTCCGCTGGCGCGCCTCAGCGCAGCCGAAGCTGTCTTCAACGCCATCCGCGGGGACATCCAAAGCGGAGCGCTGGGTGTTGGCGCGAAGCTCAGCTCCGAAGCATCTTTGGCCTCGCAGTACGGCGTCAGCCGCTCGGTGATCCGGGAGGCCCTGCGTTCCTGCACCGCCCTCGGCCTGACCGTAACCAAGACCGGCCGCGGCACGTTCGTCGTCGCCGACCAGGTGGCCAACGACCTCGTCCTGGGCCAGTTCTCGGCACGGGACCTGACCGAGGCCCGGCCCCACATCGAAGTCCCCGCCGCCGGCCTCGCCGCCGAGCGCCGCACCGCCGAGGACCTGGAAACCCTCCGCGGCGTGATGGCGTCCATGGCTGCGGAAAACGATCCAGAAGCCTGGGTCGCCCTCGATTCCAGCTTCCATGCAGCCATCGCCCGCGCCAGCGGCAACAAAGTGTTCGAAAGCGTCGTGGCGGATATCCGCGACGCCCTCGCCCACCAGTCCGAAACCCTCAACATGGTGGCCGACCGCCAGCACGCCTCCGACGTCGAACACCGCCTCATCCTCAATGCCATCGAAGCCGGCTCCGCAGCAGACGCCAGTGCCGCCATGGCCGAACACCTGCGCGCAGTCGGCGAAGCTCTCGACTCCATCCTTAGCCAGTAAGCGCCCGAGCCCTGCTCGGCACCAGCCCCACCCACTTCCTGCACGGACACACCCAACTCAACAGATCAACACCCAACGTAGAGGACACCATGCCTTCCCCCGCCATGCCGGCAAGCCACCCCCTTTCCGCGCCTCCCGCAGCAGCGATCCTGCCGCGGCACGAGCCCCTTGCCTTCCAGACCCGCGACGGGCTGGTCGAAAGCGTCCACTACGGCTCCCTGATCGCCACCGCGCCCGACGGCCGCACCCTGCTCTCCGCCGGTGAACCCCACGCCGCGTTCTACCCCCGGTCCTCCCTCAAGCCCCTGCAGTCCGTGGCCATGGTCCGGGCCGGGCTGGACCTGCCCGCCGACCTGCTGGCCCTCACCGCAGCGAGCCACTCCGGCGCAGCGCGGCACCTTGACGGCGCCAGCCGCATCCTGGAACTCCACGGACTCACGCCCGCAGCCCTCGAAAACAGCTCCGACCTCCCCTACGGCGTCCGCGAGCGCGAGGATTACCTGCGTGATGGCGGCCAGCCCACGCAACTGGCCCAGAACTGCTCCGGCAAGCACGCTGCCATGGCTGCCACCTGCGTGATCAACGGCTGGCCGGTGCAGGGCTACCTGGACCCCTCCCACCCGCTGCAGAGGCTCGTCGCCGAAACCGTCACCGACCTGACCGGCGAGGAACCCGCCGGCGTCAGCACCGACGGCTGCGGCACCCCGCTGTTCGCCCTCACCCTTGCCGGCATGGCCCGCGCCTTCGGCCGCCTCGCCTCCGCCGAATTGGCCGACGGTGCGTCCGCCCCCGAAAGCCCGGAAGCCGCCGTCGCGCATTCCATGCGCCGCCATCCGGAAATGGTGGCGGGCGAGGGCCGCGACGTCACGGACCTCATGCGCCTGCTGCCCGGCGCCCTGGCGAAGGACGGCTTCGAAGGCATCCAGCTGGTGGGGCTGCCGGACGGACGCGCCATCGCCGTCAAAATTTCCGACGGGGGTGACCGGGCCCGCATGCCCGTCACCGTCCGCGCGCTGGAAGCGCTCGACGTCGACACCTCCGCCCTTGCGGGCATCGCCACCGGTGCGGTCCTCGGCGGCGGCCGCCAAGTGGGCCTGCTGCAGGCCGCAGACTTTTCCTCCCTGTCCCCGACCGACGACGTTCTCTAAGGACTCCAGATGACCGAAATCCAAACCCTGCCGGATTCCCCTTCCCTGGCCGGCGTGCGCTCCGAGCATGACCTGCTCGGTGACCGCGACATCCCCGCCGCCGCTTACTGGGGTGTCCACACGCTCCGTGCTGTGGAGAACTTCCCCATCACCGGCCAGCCGCTCTCCAGCAACATGCACCTGGTCCGCGGCCTCGCCGCCGTGAAGCTGGCCGCAGCCCGCACCAACCTGGAATTAGGGCTCCTGGACGCCGAACGAGCCGCGGCAATCGAACAGGCCTGCACAGACGTGATGAACGGGGAACTCAGCGAGCAGTTCGTCGTCGATGTGATCCAGGGCGGCGCGGGAACGTCGTCGAACATGAACGCCAACGAGGTGATCGCCAACCGGGCGCTGGAAATCCTTGGCCACCCCAAGGGCGACTACGCCCGGCTGCACCCCAACGACCACGTGAACCTCAGCCAGTCCACCAACGACGTCTACCCGACAGCGGTGAAGCTCGGCACCATCTTCGCCGCCCGCCAACTGCTCTCCGCACTGGCGGAACTCGAGGAAGCGTTCGCGGAAAAGGCCATGGAGTTCCGCACAGTGGTAAAAATGGGCCGCACCCAGCTCCAGGACGCCGTGCCCATGACGCTGGGCCAGGAATTCGGTACCTACGCCGTGACCATTGGCGAGGACCGGCAGCGGCTGGCCGAGGCGGACCTGCTCATCCACGAGATCAACCTCGGCGCCACAGCGATCGGCACCGGCCTGAACGCCCCCGCCGGCTACGCTGAGGCCGCCTGCCGGCACCTGGCGGAGATCACCGGACTGCCCCTGGTCACCGCCGTCGACCTCATCGAGGCCACCCAGGACGTGGGCGCGTTCGTCCACCTGTCCGGCGTGCTTAAGCGTGTGGCCGTCAAACTGTCCAAGATCTGCAACGACCTCCGCCTGCTGTCCTCCGGACCGCGCGCCGGCCTCGGCGAGATCAACCTTCCCGCCGTCCAGTCCGGATCGTCCATCATGCCCGGCAAGATCAACCCGGTGATCCCGGAAGTGGTCAGCCAGGTGGCCTACGAAGTCATCGGCAACGACGTCACCATCACCATGGCCGCCGAAGCCGGGCAGCTCCAGCTCAACGCCTTCGAACCCATCATCGTGCACAGCCTGCACAAGAGCATCTCGCACCTCGAAGCAGCCTGCCGCACGCTCACGGCCCGCTGCGTCCGCGGCATCACCGCCAACACCGAACGGCTGCGCCTCACCGTGGAACAGTCCATCGGCCTGGTGACAGCCCTCAACCCGCACCTCGGGTACGCCAGCGCCACCGCCATCGCGCAGGAAGCCCTCGCCACCGGCAAGGGCGTGGCCGAACTGGTCCTTGAACACGGCCTGCTCACCGAAACCCAACTGCAGGAGCTGCTCAGCCCCGAGCGCCTGGCGAACCTCAGCAAGTAGCAAGATTCCTTCCCCCAACAGGAAATCAAAGGACTCCCATGAGTAACCAACCCATCACTGACCATACGGTTCCGGCCCAGGCGCATGCCACGGAGAACCTTCTTCATGCCGAGGACAAGGGCTATCACAAGAGCCTGAAGCCGCGGCAGATCCAGATGATCGCCATCGGCGGCGCGATCGGCACCGGCCTGTTCCTCGGCGCCGGCGGCCGGCTCAACGCCGCCGGCCCGTCCCTGGTCATCGCCTACGCCGTCTGCGGCTTCTTCGCCTTCCTGATCCTGCGCGCCCTCGGCGAACTGGTCCTGCACCGGCCCTCGTCCGGCTCGTTCGTCTCCTACGCCCGCGAATTCTTCGGCGAAAAAGCAGCCTTCGTCTCCGGCTGGTTCTACTGGATCAACTGGGCCACCACCACCATCGTGGACATCACCGCCGCCGCCCTCTACATGAACTTCTTCGGCAACTACATCCCCTGGATGGCCGACGTACCCCAGTGGGTCTGGGCCCTGACAGCCCTCGTCGTCGTCCTCTGCCTGAACCTCGTCTCCGTCAAGGTCTTCGGCGAAATGGAATTCTGGTTCGCCATCATCAAGGTCGCCGCCCTCGTCGCCTTCCTCCTCATCGGCACCTACTTCGTCATCTTCGGCACCCCCGTCCCCGGCCAGGAAACCGGCTTCAGCCTCATCACCGACAACGGCGGCATCTTCCCCAACGGCATCCTGCCCATGATCATCCTCATGCAGGGCGTCCTGTTCGCCTACGCCTCCATCGAACTCGTCGGCACCGCCGCCGGCGAAACCGAAAACCCCGAAAAAATCATGCCCAAGGCCATCAACTCCGTGGTCTTCCGCATCGCCGTGTTCTACGTCGGCTCCGTCATCCTGCTGGCCCTGCTCCTGCCCTTCACCTCCTACCAAAAGGGCGTCAGCCCCTTCGTGACGTTCTTCGGCTCCATCGGCATCCAGGGCGTGGACGTCATCATGAACCTCGTGGTCCTCACCGCCGCCCTGTCCTCCCTCAACGCCGGCCTCTACTCCACCGGCCGGATCCTGCGCTCCATGTCCGTGGCCGGCTCCGCCCCCCAAGTTCGCCCAGCGCATGAACAAAGCCGGCGTCCCCTACGGCGGCATCGCCATCACCGCCGGCGTCTCCCTGCTCGGCGTCCCGCTGAACTACCTCGTCCCCTCCCAGGCCTTCGAGATCGTCCTGAACATCGCCTCCGTGGGCATCATCGTCACCTGGGCCACCATCGTCCTGTGCCAGATCCAACTCAAACGCTGGGCAGACAAAGGCTGGCTCAAACGCCCCTCCTTCCGGATGTTCGGCGCCCCCTACACCGGCTACCTCTCCCTGCTGTTCCTCACCGGCGTACTGGTCATGGTCTTCATCGACTCACCCCTCACGCTCCTGGTCACCCTCATCGCCATCGCCCTCATGACCGCCGGCTGGTACGCCTGCCGCAAACGCATCCACGAGATCGCCGAAGCCCGCGAAGGCTTCACCGGCATGTCCCCCGTCATCGCCAACCGCCCCACCCCGGGCTCAGCTGACCGGATCTAAACCCGCAGCTCACCCTCGCGGCAACAGCAGCGCGCCGCTGAGCGCGAACGGACATTTGAGGCCCCAGTCCGAGGGCCTCAAGTGTCCGTTCGCGGTTAAGCAAGTGCAGCCTTTCCCGGATCCTATTGACGCCCGGTTGGGGCAGGTCTAGTCTCATGCGCATCCCCGGGCTCACATCGAAATCAAAGAAGATCAAGGGAGAGTCACCATGCCAGAATTCATGGACGTCCACCGGAACATGAAAGGCATTACCAAGGAGGATCTGCTGGCGGCCCACAATGCCGACCTTGCAATCCAGGACGACGAAAAGGTCAACTTCAAGTCAGCTTGGGCGGACCCCGAGTCAGGGCACGTCTACTGCCTCTCGGAAGCGCCCTCGGCTGAGGCTGTGCAGCGCATTCACGAGCGGGCCGGGCACCGCGCAGACGAGGTGCACCCCGTTCCGCTGAGGGTCTGAGCCCCGGGGCGCCCCCTGCCACGCATTTTTGTACCGCTTTCCCGTGTCGGCTGAACCTTTGGCCGCGGCAACGCGGGCGCGCACACTCGGGGGGCACGGTGAAAGTGGTGCAGAAATGCCAGGCGTCCTGCGCCGGGCAGGTTCCTTCTGCTGCCATTCGGCCTACCATGGAGGCATCCGGGGCGAGGCCCGCGATGAGCGCTGCCTCCACGGTGCGTCGAAGGGCCGGACGAATGGACGTCGTTGTCATCGAAACCCCGCAGCTCGGGGACCGCAGCTACCTGGTCCATGACGGCCGCGTGGCGCTGGTGGTTGATGCCCAGCGGGACACGGACCGCATCGAGGAGGCCGCGAGGAACGCCGGCGTGCGGATCACCCACGTCGCCGAAACCCATGTCCACAACGACTACATCACCGGCGGCCTGATCCTCGCCCGCGCCCACGGCGCCACGTACCTGGTGAACGCCGCGGACCAGGTGGCCTACGAGCGCGAGCCGGTTGAGGACGGCCAAACGGTCCAGATCGGCCGGCTCACGCTCCGGGCAGTGGCCACTCCGGGGCACACCCACACGCACCTGTCTTACGTTGTCACGGACGGTCCGGACCGGGCCGTGTTTTCCGGCGGCAGTTTGCTCTTCGGATCCGTGGGCCGCACCGATCTTCTCGGTCCCGGAGACACCGCCGGGCTGACACAGGACCAGTACACATCCGTCCACCGGCTCGCGGACGAGGCCGGACCCGATGCCGCCCTCTACCCAACCCACGGGTTCGGCTCGTTCTGCTCGGTCGGACCCGCCGCGCGTGCTGAGATGTCGACCATTGCGGAGCAGCGCGACACCAACCACGCGTTGGCGGACCCGGATCCCGAGCACTTCGCGTCCGAGCTCATGGCCAACCTCTCCGCGTACCCCTCCTATTACGCCCACATGGCCCCCATCAACATGACCGGCCCAGAGCCCCCGGTTCTGGGCCTGCCGGAGCCACTCGGCGCCGCTGAGCTGACGGAGCGGCTGGCGAAAGGCGAATGGGTGGTGGACCTGCGCCACCGCGTGCTGTTCGCCAGCAACCACCTGCGGGGCACCGTCAGCTTCGAATACGGCTCGGGGCGAAGCTTCAGTTCCTACCTCGGCTGGGTTCTCCCTTGGGGCGAAAAGCTGACGCTCGTCGGCGGCCGCGAGGATCTGCAAAACGCCATCCGTGACCTTTCCCGCATCGGCATCGATCGCCCCGACGCGGCGGTGGGAACTGAACCGGGCGAACTCGCGCCGGGAGCCCCCGTCGCCTCCTATCCACGGGCTGGCTGGCCCGCCGTCGTTCATGAAAAGCCCGACGGCGACCCCGTACTGGACGTGCGGCGCAGCGACGAGTTTGCCACCTCGCACGTGGCGGGCGCCGTTAACGTGCCGCTGCATGAACTGCTGGACCGCCTAAGCGAACTGCCCGTGGGCTGCCTGTGGGTGCACTGCGCCACGGGCTACCGCGCCGGCGTTGCGGCCAGCCTGCTGCAGCGGGCCGGACGGGACGTGGTGCAGATCGATGCCCGCTTCCGGGACGCCGCGGCCGCCGGGGTGGCCTTGCAGATGCAGCCGCTGCAGCGGCGGTGAAGTCCAAAGTTCAAAGTCGAGGTTGCAAAGGAGAACAACGATGGATGCTGAACGCAAAGTGGTTGTGGGCGTGGACGGCTCGGACTCCTCAGTGGAGGCCCTCCGTCTGGCGGCGCGGCTGGCACCGGGCCTGGATGCTCATGTCCATGCCGTGGCCTGCTGGCATTTCCCGGAGATGTATGCCGGATACATCCCCCCGGATTTCGAGGCGTTCGGGGCTTCGGCTGCCAAGATCCTGGCCCAGTCCATCGAGAAGGCGTTCGGTCCGGACGTGCCGGAGACCCTGACCAGTGAACTGGTGCGGGGTCCGGCTCCGGCCACACTGGTGGAGGCGGCCACCGGAGCGGCGATGCTGGTGGTGGGGCGCAGGGGTCACGGCGGATTCATGGGCCTGCATCTCGGCTCGGTGAGCACCGCCTGCGTAGCGCACGCCGAATGCCCGGTCCTGGTGGTGCACACCAAGGATGACCAGGAGCGCACGCACCATTTCCGCAGGGGCGCCGCTTCCAAGGACGCACACAGGGACGCCTCCGTGGACACAGCCACGCGCTGACCCCTCCGCGTAACGCAACGCACATGCAACCCCGTGCCGGCGCGCGATCGCCTATGCTCGGCTGAGCAGCTCAGAACTGGCTCAACGTCGAACCACGGGAGACAACCTCATGACCAACTGGCGGATCCGGGACTTCCACTCCGCGGACCTGGACGGAATCCTGCACCTCTGGGAGTCGCTGAAGGCCACCAACGTCGAGCCTGTCTACGCGCTCTCGGAGGTGCTGGCATCGTGCGAGAAGGACCATGCCGTGGTGGCCGTCCTCGGCGACCAGGTCGTGGGCGCTGCCGTCGGCCGTGCAGCGCATGATCAGGGCTGGGTCGTTTTCCTGGCCACCCTGCCGGAATTCCGCGGCCGGGGCATCGGCACTTCCCTGCTGGCCGCCGTCGAAAACCGGATGGCGCCGCACGGACTGAACAAGCTTTCGGCCCTGATGCCCGAGTCCGAGACCCGGGTGGAAGCCTTCCTGAGCCGCGGCTTCGTGCTCAAGAAAAACCTGCGCTACTTCGAGCGCACCATCCCCGTGCAGCGCCAGGAACTCGAGCCACTGGGCCTGCTGGGCGGGCGCATCCTGGCGCGGGACTTGTGGGAGAACGTGGCGGGCATGCGCCGGGAGAAGGAACTCCTGGAGCGCCGCCTTGTTCTGCCGCTGGCCGAGGCGGACCTCGCCGACGAATTCGGTGTGGTGCCGCCACGGGCCGTCGTGCTGTTCGGGCCCCCGGGTACCGGCAAGACCACCTTCGCCAAAGCCATCGCCTCCCGTCTTGAGTGGCCCTTCGTAGAAGTCTTTCCCTCCCGGCTGGCCTCCGACCCCAAGGGACTGGCAGGCGCACTGCGGGAGACGTTCCTGGAGATCTCGGAACTCGAGCACGCCGTCGTATTCATCGACGAGGTGGAGGAGATCGCCTCCCAGCGCGCCGGGGACCCGCCGTCTCCCCTGCAGGGCGTCACCAACGAACTGCTCAAGATCATCCCGGCCTTCCGCGAACAGCCCGGCCGCATCCTGGTCTGCGCCACCAACTTCATCCGCGCCCTCGACTCCGCCTTCCTGCGGCACGGCCGGTTCGACTACGTGATTCCCATCGGCCTCCCGGACCGGCAGGCCCGACAAGCCATGTGGCAGCGCTTCATCCCCGCCGCCGTCGTGGACGACGTGGACGTGGAGCAGCTGGTGGACCGCACCCAGGGCTTCTCCCCCGCGGACATCGAGTTTGCGGCGCGCAGCGCCTCCCAGCGTGCGCTGGAAAAGGCAGTCTACGACGACGGCGGGCTGGCGTCCGGGGGCGGCGTGTCCGTCCGCGAGGCGGTCCGGAAGGGTCCCGCCACGCAGGACTACCTCGACGCCATCGCGGACACCCGCACTACCGTCAGCGATGAGGTGCATCAGGAGTTCCTCGAGGACATCGACGCCCTCGGCCGCGTGTAGCCAAAGCGCTGCGGGCAAAGCAACGCGGGGTCAGATACAGCCCAATTCCGGGCCCGGATTGGGCGCTATGTGACCCCGCGTTGCAATCGGGGGACGCTACTGTTTGATTCATGCCCTCTAATCCGCTTCGGCACGCCGTGGCCCGCATGGGCGGCCGGGATCCGCACCAGCCGCACCGGACAGCCACCCCACTGGAACTCTTCTTCGACCTGACCTTCGTGATCGCCTTCGGTGTGGCCGGCAGCCAGTTCGCCCACGAGATCGCGGAAGGACACTTCGGCGCCGGGCTGCTCGGCTTTTCCTTCGCGATGTTTGCCGTGATCTGGGCGTGGATCAATTTCACATGGTTCGCCAGCGCCTACGACACCGACGACTGGGTGTTCCGGGTGGTCACCATGGTTCAGCTGCTCGGTGTACTGATCCTGGCGATGGGCATCGAACCCATGTTCCACTCCCTGGTGGAGGGGCGGAACGTGGAGAACACGGCCATCGTCGGCGGCTATGTCGTCATGCGGCTGGCTTTGGTCTTTCAGTGGCTGCGCGCTGCCCGGCAGGATCCGGCCCGCAGGCAGACGTGCCTGCGCTACGCGGGCTACCTGGCGGTGGTCCAGCTTGGGTGGATCGCTGTGCTATTCATCCAGGCGGACGTCGCCACCACCTTCCTGATGATTGCACCGCTGTATGTCCTGGAGCTGGCCACTCCGTACGCCGCCGAGCGGAACGCCGCCACGCCCTGGCACGCCCACCACATCGCCGAACGCTACGGCCTGCTGGCCATCATCGCGCTCGGCGAATGCCTGATCGGTGCGGTCGAGACACTCCGGGCCATCGTGGCCAACCATGGCTGGTCGGTTGATGCCGCCCTGGTGGGTTTCGGCGGCACCGCGCTGGCCTTCAGCATGTGGTGGATTTACTTCATCCTGCCCGCCGGCCGGGCACTGCACCTGCAGCGGCACCGTTCCTACTTTTTCGGTTACGGCCACATCCCAGTTTTCGCCGCAATCGCCGCCACGGGCGCTGGCCTGCACGTCGCCGCGTACTACATCGACCACGCAGCCCACATAAGCGCCGTCGTCGCAGTCGCCAGCGTCGCCCTTCCCGTGGCGCTGTTCAAGGTCTCGCTCACGGCACTCTTCAGCGTCATGACGTGCCTCGACCGCACCCTCATCGCCGTCACCACCGGGGTGGTGGTTGTGCTCGCGGGAAGCGTGGCACTGGCGGCCGCTGGCGTCTCGGTTCCCGTCTGCCTGCTTGTCATTGTTGCGGCGCTCGGTGCCTCGATCGTCATCGATGAGCGGCGGAGCACGGATCTCCTGCACGCGGCTCTGGCGAAGCTGGAGCAGCGGTCCAAGACCGCCTGACGCGCTCCGCTACGCCCCCGGCCAGACCCACGGATCGCGCGGAAGGCCGGCGGGCGAAAACCCCTGGAGGGCGGTCTCCAGAGACCCAGCAGGGAGGCCCAGCGATTCCAAAATGATGCTCTGCACCGCTTCTGCGGGGATTCCGACGGCGGCAAGGTCGGCCATGGTTACGGCGCCGTCCCGCTTTGCCAGGCGGGCGCCGTCGGCGTTCACCACCAGCGGCACGTGGGCATATTCCGGAACTGGCATACTCAACAGCGAGGCGAGATATGCCTG
The DNA here is from genome assembly GCF_044054585.1 of Arthrobacter sp. UC242_113. Taxonomy (NCBI): domain Bacteria; kingdom Bacillati; phylum Actinomycetota; class Actinomycetes; order Micrococcales; family Micrococcaceae; genus Arthrobacter; species Arthrobacter sp. UC242_113. The sequence goes on from NZ_CP171968.1 coordinate 3,596,358, forward strand.
CCGGGGTGTGGACGGCAGAAGGTCGTCGCCGCGAACCACCTGGTCTATGCCCTGCTCGGCATCATCCACGACGACGGCCAGGTTGTACGCCGTCACACCGTCGTTCCGGCGCAGGACAAAGTCGTCCACGACGCCCGTGAACGTCCCGTGCAGCACGTCCTCCACCGTCCATTCGGCCACGGAGGAACGCAGCCGGATCGCGGCCGGACGGGTGGACCGCTTGAACTCGAGCTCCGCTGCCGACAATCTTCTGCATGTGCCGGGATAGGCCCCCTGCGGCGCATGCGGCGCGGAGGGTGCCTCCAGGATCTCACGGCGGGTGCAGAAGCATTCGTACGTCAGCCCTGCCGCGGCCAGCCGTCCGATGGCCGCCGTGTACAGCGGTTCGCGGTCCGTCTGGCGCACCACCGCACCGTCCCAGGTCACACCGACGGCCGCCAGGTCCCGAAGTTGCACGGCCTCAGCCCCTGCCCGCGCGCGGTCGAGGTCCTCGACGCGCAGCAGAAACCGCCGCCCGGTGGAACGGGCAAAGAGCCAGGCAAGGATTGCCGTCCGGAGGTTTCCCACATGGAGCTCACCGGACGGGCTCGGCGCGAAGCGGCCAGCGCAAGTCATGCCATCCACCCTATGCCGAACACCACAAGAGCCCCTCAGCTACCGCGCTCCGGGCGTTGGCCGGGGATCGGTGGCTCAGGGGCTCTTGCCGTGCCTGTCCTGAACGGAACTGCGTTCCGGAATTCGAGGCACTTCCTGCGGAAAGACGAATGCGTGAACAAGTGTCAATCAGCGGCTGCCTCTTTGCGGGAAGCGTGGTCCAGGGGGCCGGGTGGTGTGCCGGGAGCCTGTAGCCTGCTGGCTGCGGGGGGTAACCGTTGCCTGCGTTGCCACTATCTGAGCAGAAGACTTACAGTAGGCGCAACGGGCACTCAACCGACTGATCAATCTGACCAGTTGTACGCGCCTTAACCGGACAGGAAGTGATCAGATTGCAGGAGCTCGACGCCACCGACCGGAGGATCCTTTCGGCCTTGGACGAGGATCCGCGCCTGCCCATCATGGTCCTGTCGCAGCGGCTGGGCCTGGCCCGCGGAACTGTACAGTCGCGCCTGGAGCGGATGACGGCGTCGGGCGCCCTCCGGCCTAACAGCAGCCGTGTGCTGCCTGCAGCGCTGGGCCGCGGCGTTGCCGCCGCGGTCAGCGCCGAACTGGACCAGAGCCACCTCAATGAGGCCATCGCTGCGCTGCGCGAAATCCCTGAAGTGCTGGAGTGCCACGCCCCTGCCGGCGACACGGACCTGCTGATCCGGGTGGTGGCCACCAGCCCTGATGACCTGTACCGGGTCTCCGAGGAGATACGGCTATGCCCGGGAATCGTGCGGACGTCCACCAGCATGTTCCTGCGCGAGGTGATTCCCTACCGGACTACGGGCCTCCTAGAGCACTGACTAAACCCCCCTCTGAGTGGCGCTCCGATACTGCGCAAATCAGTGGGGAAAACTGCGGATATTCCGGGGGCTGTCCTGCGGTGGCAGCTATAACCTGATTCAGCATCTGCCGCAGCGCTGGGCACGCAGCGGGTGCATTGTTCACTCAGGGTCTCCGCCGGGGGGTCGGTCTCAATAAGGAACTCAATGCGCTCTTTTTCCCGTTCAATCGCGTCGGTCACCGGCTTGCTGGTTCTCGCCGCGGGCCTCGTCTCGCTTCCTGCCGCTGCCTCGGTGGCTGCCACAGATCCTGCCGCGGGCAGCACCGCCTTGCCGGTGGAGTCCCCGACAGAACAGGAGCACCACGGATACGAATCCGCGCCAGGTGTGCCGATGGACGGGCTGCCTTCCGGACTGGCCCTGCAGACCGAGGCGGGGGTGACCGCTCCCGTTCCAATCACGGTCAAACTCGTCGTGGCCACCCTCGTCGATAACAAGTCCGTCGTTCCGATGGCCCAGGCCGAATCGGCTGTGACGGCCTCCAGCAACTACTGGAAGGCGATGTCCGCCGGCCGCATCTCCATGACCGTCACCGAGCGGGCCACTTGGGACTCCAAGACGGCGAGGTCGACTGACTCGTACTACGACATGATCAACAAGATCACGAGCGAGCTGAAGTGGACCTACAGCGCCAACAAGGCGCTCGTGATCTTTGTGCCCAGCGCCACGCTCGGCGGCGGCGCCCTAGGCGCCGGCTACAGCAGCAACGGCAACAGCGGCCGGGTGCTGATGCCGAAGATCAGCGGCTTCACCAGCAGCGTGATCGCACACGAGTTCGGGCACGTCCTGGGATCCATGCACGCCGACGCCCTGCAGTGCAGCAGCGGCGTTTCGGACGTGGGCGTCACCAGCACCGGGCAGTTCACCGATTCCTCCTGCTATATCCGGGAATACGGCGACAGCACCGACCTGATGGGGCTGTCCAGCTACAACATGCCGGTGATCAGTTCGCCGTTCTGGGAAGCCAGGGGCCTGGGCAATGGCGCTGACGTCCGCGACCTCGGTGTGGCTTCCGGCGTGAAGAGCTACACGCTGAAGCCCTGGGGCGATACGAAGCTGGCCTACCGCGCAGTGAAATTCACAGATCCGGTCAGCCGGGAGATCTACTACCTTGAGCTCCGCCAGCCGGTCGGCTACGACACCTACTTGGCCAGCGGGCCCGCGGGCAACCGGGGCGTCAAGGTGGTCCAGCGCGGCGGTGCCACCCCCTCCTCCTCGCTGGACCTGATGCCGTCCACCGTTCCCTTCAGCGGGTACTACGCCACCAATCACACCTGGCAAGCCGGCCAGACCTTTGTAACGCACGCGGGAACACGGGTCAGCATCAAATCCGTGACAACAACGTCCGCCATCGTTACCATCGACGCCGACCCCTCCCTGCACACCAAGTTCCAGTTCTCGGCCGGTGATTTCAACGGGGACGGCCGGGCGGATGTCTTGTCCCGCGAAACCGACGGTTCGCTGCAACTGCTGCCCGGCCTGGCGGGAAACAAAATCGGGCCGGCAGCAAGGCTGGCCGGTGGCTGGAACATCTTCAACACTGTTATCGGGGATGCTGACTACACAGGAGACGGACACGCGGACGTACTCGGGCGCACCTCCGAAGGTGTCCTATGGCTATACCCCGGCAACGGGCAGAATGGCTTCCTTCCCCGCATTCGGATTGGTGCTGGCTGGCAGATATTTGAGCGCATCGTTGCACCCGGGGACCTGACGGGCGATGGGAAACGCGATCTGGCTGGCATCAAGCCAGACGGCACGCTCTGGCTGTACCCGGGAACGGGTACCGGCGGCTTTCCCACAACAAAGCAGGCGGGATCCGGTTGGAACGCCTTCACGGCAGTTGCCCCAGCGAGTGGATTTGGCGGTGACCGGGGAGGACTGATGGCCCGCACCAAGGACGGGACGCTTTACTTCTATCCCGGCAACGCCATGGGAGGATTCCTCGCGCCCACGCGGCTCGGGGGGCGGATGGGCCGCATTCAAGGACTTCATCGGAGGCCACGACTTCAATGGGGACGCGAAGACGGACCTTCTGGTTACGACCTCAGCGGGTGCCATGACCGTGTATCCGGGCAATGAAACGGGCCGTTTTGCCACCAGAATTTCTGTGGGTACCGGCTGGGATAAGTTCCGGCAGGTGTGGGAGGCCGGCGACGCCACTGGTGACGGCATTCCCGATGTCTTCGCCCTGACGACGCAGGGCACCTTGTGGCTTCACCCAGGCAACGGTTCCGGGAGCTTCCAGCCGGCCAGGCAGCTGAATTCCGGGTGGCAGACTTACGACCAGATTTTTACTGCCGGAAACTTTGACGGAGCAGGCGGTCCCGACCTGATTGCCAGGGCGGCCGACGGGGTGCTCTGGACCTATCCCACCGATGGGAAAGGAAAACTCCTTCCGAGAAAATTGCTGGCGACGTCTTTGAAGGGATTCACCAGGTTTCTTTCGCCCGGTGATTTCACGGGCGACGGCAGGAGCGATCTGCTCGCGCAGTCAGCTGACGGCCGGCTTTCGCTCTACCCGGGCAACGGCATCGGAGGCCTCCAGGCTCCCCGGTCACTCGGGATGGGGTGGGACGCCTTCAACCAGATCGCTGCCGCCGGCGACTTTACCGGAGATGGGAAGAACGACATAATGGCCCGAACCACCGACGGTGTCCTGTGGCTCTATCCGGGTAATGGCACCGGCGGCCTCCTTCCGCGCACGCAGCTCGGCAGTGCCTGGAACATGTACAAAGCGATAGCTAACGTTGGCCGCCTGGCGGGAACCAGCAGCCCCGGCATGATCGCCGTTGCACCGGACGGACTCCTGTGGCTTTACTCGGGCAACAGAGGTGGAAACTTCCAAGCGTCCACCCTGAATCCCCGCTGAGCACGGGAGACAGTTAGGCGCGAACGGACACTTAGGGCCCCGGATCCACTCGGATCCGGGGCCTCAAGTGTTAGTTCGCGCCAGCGGAATGTTCGCGTTCGGGGACGACGGCGGGCACGCCTCCTCAGACGGGCGGGCCTGCGTTGGATTTCAGGTTCTTCATCACCAGGGTTGAGGTCAGCCGTTCGACGCCCGGAAGGACCGTCAACTCGCTGTCGTAGAAGCGCTGGTACGAGGGCAGGTCCGCCGCGATCACCTTGAGCAGGTAGTCCGGGGAACCGAACAGCCGCTGCGCCTCCACAATGTTCGGGTTTTCAGCCACCCGACTCTCGAAGATCTCCATGGTGGGGCGGTCCACCTGCCGGAGCGTCACGAACACAATCGCCTCAAAACCGAGCCCGACGGCGGCCGGGTCGATGTCCGCTTTATAGCCGCGGATCACGCCGGACTGCTCGAGGTCCCGGAGCCGGCGATGGCACGGGGCCACTGTGAGCCCCACCTTGGCGGCCAGCGCCGTGGCAGTCATTCTGCCGTCTTCCTTGAGGTGACGCAAAATGTTTCTGTCGATATGGTCGATCACGCAAAAATCTTACTCCCCGGACCGCGATCCGGGCGAAATGGGCGAGCACTTCTGGTTGCGTTTTGCCTAGGCTTTTCTTACAGCCCAACACGCAGGAGCCCGCCATGAATCCCCAGCTTTTCCTCGCCTTCATCGTGGTCGCAGCCGCCCTCGCCTGCACCCCCGGGGTGGACTGGGCCTACTCCATCACTGCGGGCCTGGGCCGCCGCAGCTTCGTGCCCGCCGTGGCGGGGCTGTGCAGCGGTTACGTACTGCACACCCTGCTGATGGTCGCCGGACTCGCGGCAGTCCTGGCCAGCATGCCGGGCCTGCTGGGCTGGATCACTGTGGCCGGTGCCGTCTACCTGCTCTGGCTGGGGACGGTCACCATCAGGTCATGGCGAGGTGCGAGCTTCACGGCAGCTGCCGCCGTCGGGAATCCGGGGCAGAACCAGGTCCGGTCCTTCTTCCAAGGCATGGGGACCAGCGGCATCAATCCCAAGGGCCTGCTGTTCTTCCTGGCCCTCGTGCCGCAGTTCGTCAGTGCCGACGCGCCGCTGCCCGTGCCGGTACAGTCCGGACTGCTGGGACTGACCTTCGTGCTGCTCGCGGCCCTCGTGTACACCTGCGTTGCCCTGCTGTCGCGGAAACTGCTGCAGTCCCGGCCGAACGCGGCCCGCCGCGTGACGCTGACCAGCGGCATCATCATGGTGCTCCTGGGCGCCGCTCTGCTCTCGGAGCAGCTGCTGCCAGCCCTGGACAGGTTCGTATAGAGGCAAATTCGTATAGGAGCAGGTTCGTACAGAGCCAGCTCCGCAGAGGACCCGGGCCGCCCAGAAGCCGGCCCGGCGGCAGTCTCAGACCTTCTGCTCCATGAACCACTCGGCAAAGCTCGAGGCCCGACCGTCGGAATCGAGCCGGATCACCCAGAGGTTTTCGTAGTTGGGGCGGTCATCAAGGTACGTGGTGCGGCCCTGCACGAAGGCGAGGTCGCCGTCGGACGCCAGCAGAGACCATTCGAACGTCCAGTCCTCAGGCTGGTCCGCCGACCGGATCCAGCGCTCCACGATCTGTTCGCGGCCGCGCCACGGGTCGGGGTCGTAGGGCCGCGTGGCGTACACGGCATCCTCGGTGAAGAGGGCCCCGATGTCTTCGGGGTCATTCGTGGTCCATGCCGCGACGTATTTGTCCATCCACTGCCTGATTGCGTCAGTCATGGGTCCGTTGTATCGCGGCCCCGCACTGCCCACAAGGGCCCACTGCCCCACCGGGTCTCGCCTCAGTCCCCGCCGAACTGCTTCCACTTCTGTTCCCACGCCCGGCGCGCTTCGATGTCCTTCCGGATGATCTCGAAGGTTTCGAGCTCCGGCTGTTTGCTTCGCTGCCAGTCCCTCGGATTGAGGGACTTCCGCCCGTTGTCCAGCAATATCAGGGCGCGGTCGGTCAGGGCGTCATTGCGCAGGGACAGGCTGGTCTTCTGCCGCCGCAAAACTTCCTTGAGTGCCTGCTGAGCCTGGCTGTGGGCGCCGAGCCGGCGGAGGGAGCGCGCCCGCACCAGGAGCAGCGCCGCGGAGAGGTCGTCGGCATTCAGCAGGCCTTCCGTCCAGACCACCACCTCCTGGTCCCGGCCCAGGGCGGCGGCAAGCGCACATCTCGCCAGCGCGGTGGGCAACGACGGCGGCAACCTGACCAGCGTTTCAAGTGCCGCCTCGGTCTGTCCCGTTTCCCGGAGGGAATGGGAGAGCGCAAGGAAAACCGACTCCTCGCTGAACAGCACCGGCACCACGACGCGTTCGGCCACCTCTACCCGGGTGACCACGTGCGTGAGGTAACTGGCGGCGAACTGGTTCGCCTCGTCGTCGTTCCTGATGGATAGCCCGCGCTGCAGGAGCTCAGCGGCGCGCAAGTAACCGCCCTGCTTATAGGCGAGCAGACCGGCCATCACGGAGCAGAGCCCTGCCCAGCCGGGATAGGCGCGGCCAGCGGCGATAAGCCTGTTGGGGTCGGTGTTGGAGAAGATGGCGTCGTACACGGTCCTGGCCGCTTTGCCGGGCAGCAGCTTGAGGCGCGGAACGCTGCCGTCCACACTGATCCGGGAGTCCCCTCCCCCGAGGACGCCGTGGATCAGCCCGCCCATGCCCTCGGCTATTTCGCGCACCGGGGTGCGGACCTTGCCGCCGCCGAACGGTGTGAGGTCGCGCGTGTCGCGGTAGATCGGTCCTGGAAACTCCCCCGCGCTCATTCCACCATGCTAATAGCGGGACGGAACTAAGCCGAGGCGGCGCCCACCCAGACGCCTACCACCCAGGTGCTGGCCGCGAGGCAGGCCAGGCCGAACTCAGCGAGCATTCCCAGGCCCGTGGCCTTCAGGGCGGCCCAGCTGGAGGTCAGGGCGGCCCGGAAGTTGCGGGTGCGCAGGACTTCGCTGAGCAGCAGCCCGGCGGCAAAGCCCACGAACAGGCCCACCACGGGAATGATGAACATGCCGGCAATGCCCAGCACAAACCCGACGGCGACGCTCCGGTTGGGAATCCGGTGCTCCTTCAGCTTGCGGCCGGCGAGGACGGCGCTGGCCGCCATGCCTGCCAGCACAAACACCATGCCCACGGCGAAAACCACCCAGCCGGTCACGCCCTCGCCGCCCCAGATTGCCCACGCCAGCAGGCTGAGGCCGATCAGGAAACTGCCGGGCAGGACAGGGATGACGGTGCCGGCAACGCCAACCAGGATGGCCAGGCCGCACAGGACGGTCACGAGGGTTTGGGCGTTCATGCCCCCAGTCTAGGGCGGGGCAGCCTGGGGCTTGGTCCGCGGAGCGCGGACATGCCGGGAACGACGACGGCGGCGCCTCCCCAGCACGGGAGGCACCGCCGTCGGGCTTCAGTCAGCCCTTTTCAGTCCGCTTTTGGTGTCAGACTGCGTCCGCTTCGACGGCCGCGGCGACCGCGGCCGTGACGGCCGGCGCCACGCGCGGGTCCAGCGGGCTGGGCACAATGTAGGACGCGGACAGCTTGTCATCGGCCAGTTCGGCAATGGCGCGGGCTGCGGCAACCTTCATCGCCGGCGTGATGCGGCGCGCGCCGGCGTCCAGGGCGCCGCGGAAGATGCCGGGGAACGCCAGGACGTTGTTGATCTGGTTGGGGAAGTCGCTGCGGCCGGTGGCCACCACAGCGGCGTACTTGGAGGCGACCTCAGGCAGGACTTCGGGGTCCGGGTTGGACAGCGCGAACACGATCGAGCTGTGGTTCATCAGCTTCAGGTGCTCCTCGTCCAGCTTGGACGAGGACACGCCGACGAAGACGTCAGCACCCAGCAGGGCCTCCCCGGGGCCGCCTGAAATGCCGCGCGGGTTGCTGCGCTGCGCCATCTGGGCCTTCTTGCTGGCGGGATCGGCGGCGATGTCGGCCCGCTCGGAGTTGATCACGCCGCGGGAATCCAGCAGCACCACGTCCTCGATGCCCGCGGTGAGCAGGATCTCCGCGATGGCGATGCCTGCGGCGCCGGCACCCGAAATCACCACACGGAGCTCCTCGAGCCCGCGGCCGGTGACCTTGGCGGCACCGGTCAGTGCGGCGAGGACCACGACGGCGGTGCCGTGCTGGTCGTCGTGCATGACCGGGCAGTCCAGGGCTTCGATGAGCTTTTCTTCCAACTCGAAGCAGCGCGGGGCGGCGATGTCCTCGAGGTTGACGGCGCCAAAGCTGGGGCGCAGCCGGACGAGGGTCTCCACGATCTCGTCCACGTCGGTGGTGTCGAGGACCAGCGGGATGGAGTCCAGCTCGCCGAAGGCCTTGAAGAGGGCGGACTTGCCTTCCATGACGGGCAGCGAGGCGCTGGGGCCGATGTTGCCCAGGCCGAGGACGGCCGTGCCGTCGCTGACGACGGCCACGAGGCGCTGGGCCCAGGTGTGGCTCTTGGCGAGTTCCGGGTCAGCGTGGATGGCGCGGCTGACCTGCGCGACGCCTGGCGTGTAGGCGATGGAGAGGTCCCGCTTGTTGCTGAGGGGAACGGTGCTGGCGATGGAAAGTTTGCCGCCCTCGTGGGCAGCGAAGATCTCCTGGTCAGTCAGCTCTGCGGCTGCGCTGGTGTCATTCGGAGCGATGGTTTCAGTGGACACGTCGTTGTCTCCTGTGGCTAGCCGTGGGCGCACGGCACAGTATGGCTCGAGCATCGGGGCTCAAGATGGTCAGGTACGCGCTTTGCTGGCGGCCCAAGGGTGCGGGTTCCGCCGGAAAGCCTGGGGAGGTGCGGGGTACTGGCCACTCCGGTAGTGCCATGTTAGACAGGACAAAGGCCCACTTCCTGCCAAATCCGGCCTATTGGAGGAAATAGGGCGCGTTTAAAACTGATTTGTGGCTTAATTCACCGCTTTTCCGGCCTTTTATGACCTGCCGGTCTAGACCGGTTACGCGCTATTCCGCGCCAAGCGGAATGCCGGCATCAGCAGCGTGCAGGCCTTCTTCAGGTCTTCCTCGGCCTCGAACAGCGAAAGCCTGCGGCAGCGCACCGACTGGACTAGACCGGTGACCGTCAGCAGCAGAACCCGGGCGATGGCCGGATCGCCGCACACAGCCGTGACGGCGCGTTCCGCCAGGGAATCGGTCTCGCGGAGCAGGCCGGTGGTGTCGCGGTCCTTGAGGTACACGCCTTGGCTCAGGCACTGTTCCACGGCGGGTTGCATGACGCGCATGTGGAAGATCTCCATGGCCACGCCGGAGAGGGCGTGGATGCGGACGGGCCCCGGCCCGGTCCCGGTCTTCAGCTCGCCGAGCTGGTGCCGGTAAAGGGCCAGCATCAGGTGTGTGGCGGAGGGGAAGTAACGGTACAGCGTGCCGAGCGGAACGTTTGCCTGCGCGGCTACCTCCGAGAGGGTAACGGCCTTGAGGCCCTTCCGCGCAAAGCCGGCGGCAACCTCCAGGATCCGGTTATAGCGGCGCTGCTGCCGGGGAAGGGTGGGCGGGGCGGCCATGGGCGGAAGATCAGGCATAGAGTCAAGCATCATCAGTCCGGAGGTTGGGATTCCTGGTGCAGTCAGGAAGAGCCCCATTCCCGGTCCTGCCGCGAGTCGCACTCCACTATACGGCACCCATCCTTTGGGTTCCCTGGGAGCGGTAGCTAGGCGACGCCCTTGATCTTCACCACGAACACGGCGCCCAGGGCGCCGATGACGGCGGCTGCTACGTAGAGAGATACGTAACCTCCCCACATGGTGACGAACGGCCACGCGAGTACCGGGGCGATGACCTGCGGCAGCGAGCTGGCGATGTTGATGACGCCCAGGTCCTTGCCCCGGTCGGCAGCGTTGGGGAGCACCTGGGTGATAAGCGCGAAGTCCACGGCGAGGAACGCGCCGAACCCGATGCCCAGCACGCATGCGCCGATGATGCCGCCCGTCCAAGTGGGCGCGAAGGCGAGGATCAGCGATGCCAACGCAATGATCGCGGAGGATGCGATCACCAGGGGCTTGCGTTTGCCCGTCCTGTCGCTGAGCCTGCCGCCCACCACGCTGGTGATGATCACGAACACTGCGTAGAGGCCGGTCAGCACCAGCACGCCGAAGGCAGGTTCGAGGCCCGTGGTCTCCTTCAGGTGCACTGCATCGGCCAGGAAGAAGATCAGGTACATGGTGACCATGTGGTTGCCGATGTTGACCAGCAGCCGGGTGGTCCATGCCCAGGCGAAGTCAGGGTGCCTGAGCGGCGTGATGAATTCGAGCAGGAAGTTGCGCCAGGCTATTGGCCGGGCAGCCCCTGCCGGGAGCGGGTCGTCGTCACTCTTGATCAGGTACAGCACGACGCCCGCCACGAGGGCCGCCGCACAGACGATGTAGCCCAGCGCAAAGTTTCCGCTGACGACCGCGGCAATCACCGCGCCCACCAGGATCCCGACCGTTTGTCCCATGGCCGCCAGCCCGCCCACAGTCGCGCGCTGCGGGACGGGGACGCGGTCCGGAATGGCGGCGAAGATCGCGGCATAGGCGCCGTTGCAGCCGGCTTGGACCAGGCACCACAGCAGCGTCATCACGGCGACGTTCGGCGCCCCCGCCAGGCCCACCAGCGCGGCGGCACCAAGGACGGCGCCTGCCAGCACCCACGGCACGCGCCGGCCGAAGCGGGACACCGTGCGATCGCTGAAGGCGCCAAAGAGCGGATTGGCCACCAGCGACACCGCCGCGCCGGCACCTGTCACCAGCGCGAGGATGGCTTCCTTCTGCCCTGGATCGAAGTGTTCCGCCTGCTGGGCGAGGAGCACCTGGATGGGGCCGAAAAGGCCGCGTTGATGCCCAGGTTGACCAGCACTACGCCCGTGATCCACAGGGACCTGACTCGCTCCGTCGGTTCAGCGATCGCGGCGGAGCGCTGGGTGCCCACCAGGCCAGGATCGGGTACCGCACCGGGTGTGTCGGACAGGCTCATAGCGGTCTCCCCCTGGAACTTCGTGATGATGGAATCAGACTATCGTGGGAGCCAACAGCAACGCGGGGTCACTTACGGCCCAATCCGGGCATGACATCGGGCGTTAAGTAACCCCGCGTTGGTTTGGACCGAGGCCAAAAAGACTGCCCGAGGAGAACCAATGACCGCTTCGCCTGCCAATGCCGCCGTCAACACCGCCGATCTCTACGATGAGCGCGGCGACGAGCTGGACTCCATCTCCCTGCAGTTCCAGTCCCTGGGCAGCCACTCCCATTTCAGTGGCCCCGTCCGGACCGTGCGCTGCTTCGAGGACAACGCCCTCGTCAAGTCCGTCCTCGCCACACCCGGGAACGGCGCTGTGCTCGTTGTCGACGGTGCCGGTTCCCTGCGGACCGCGCTGATGGGGGACCTGATCGCCGCGAGCGCCGTGGCGAACGGCTGGGCCGGCGTCGTAATCAACGGCGCCATCCGCGACCGTGAGGCTATCGCGGAATTGCCCCTCGGCGTTAAAGCCCTGGGCAGCAACCCGCGCAAGAGCGCCAAGGCCGGGGCGGGAGAGACTGACGTGGACCTGCTCATCGACGGCGTGACCATCCGCACCGGTGCCACGATCTGGTGCGATCCGGACGGAATCCTCATCGAGCGCTGAGGAACGAGAAGAGCCTGCGGGAAAATTTCCGTTGCTCCGGGGAACAAAGCAGGAAGTAACATAGTTACTGAAAGCAACTATCAGTTGCGATCCCCCTTTTCTCTTGACCCTGGAGCAGCCATGTCCAAAACCACCGCAGGACCCGCGCCCGGAGAGGCCCTGACGCAGCGGCAGACCATCACCGTCATGGTGGGGCTGATGCTCGGCATGTTCCTGTCCTCGCTGGACCAGACCATCGTGTCCACCTCCATCTACACCATCGCCAACGACCTCGACGGGCTCTCCCTCCAGGCGTGGGCCACCACGGCGTACCTGATCACCTCCACGGTCACCACCCCGCTGTACGGCAAGCTCAGCGACATCTTCGGCCGCCGCCCGCTCTACCTCGCGGCGATCATCATCTTCCTGGCCGGCTCGCTGTATGCCGGCTCGGTGCACTCGATGACCGAACTGGCCGTCGCCCGCGGCATCCAGGGCATGGGCGCCGGCGGCCTCCTGGCCTTGGCGCTGACCATCATCGGCGACATCGTCCCGCTCAAGGACCGGGCCAAGTTCCAGGGCTACTTCATGTCCGTGTTCGGCATCTCCTCGGTCCTCGGCCCGGTGGTGGGCGGCGCCTTCGCCGGGTCCGCAAGCATCCTGGGCTTCGACGGCTGGCGCTGGGTCTTCTTCATTAACCTGCCCATCGGTCTGGCCGCGCTGGCCGTGGTGTTCCTCTACCTGCACCTGCCCGCCAAGCACGTCAAGCAGCGCATCGACTACTGGGGCGCCGCAGCCATCACGCTGGCCATCGTCCCGCTGCTGCTCGTCGCCGAACAGGGCCGCAGCTGGGGCTGGACCTCGGCCAACTCCTTCATCTGCTATGGCCTGGGCGTCCTCGGCATCATCGCCTTCCTGCTGGCCGAGCGCCGCGCCGGGGACTACGCGCTCATCCCGCTGCGCCTCTTCCGGAACGTCACCTTCGGGCTGTCATCACTGCTGAACTTCATCATCGGCATCGGCATGTTCGGCGCCATCGCGATGCTGCCCATGTACCTGCAGCTGGTCAAGGGCCTCACACCCACTGAGGCCGGCCTGATGATGATCACCTTCACCATCGGCATCCTGACCGGCTCCATCACCGCCGGACGCACCATTTCGTCGTCGGGCACCTTCCGGATCTTCCCCATCCTGGGCACCGCCATCCTGACCACGGCCGCCATCGTCATGGGGCTGTCCCTCGGCGCTGACACCGACCTCTGGGTCCCCGGCCTGATCGCCGTCTTCTTCGGCCTGGGCCTGGGCTTCTGCATGCAGCCCCTCACACTCGCGATGCAGGTCTCGGTGCCCTCGAAGGACATGGGCGTTGGCACCTCCACCGCCGCGTTCTTCCGCTCCATGGGCGGCGCCGTCGGCACGGCTGTGTTCATCTCCATGCTCTTCAGCCTGGCCGCGGACAAGATCGCCAACAACATGAAGGCCGCCGCGCAGAACGCCGATTACCTCAAGGTCCTGAAGGACCCCGCCGTCGCCGCCGATCCCGCGAACGCCAAGCTCTATGACTTTTTCAAGAACGGCGCCAGCAACGATTCCCTCAATGACACCAGCTGGCTGCATTCGGCAAACCCCGTGCTCACCCGGCCCATCACCGAGGGCTTTGCCCAGTCGATCGACACCGTCATGCTCACCGCTGCCGTCCTCACCGGCATCGCCTTCCTCATCAGCTTCGCGCTGCCGAAGAAGAAGCTCACGGATCCGAAGGCAGTGATGAAGGAACCCGCGGCCGCCCACTAGGCACCGCTTACGCCAATTCCGCAGCTGCGTTACGGCAGGCACCCTCCGGGGTGCCTGCCGTTTCATTTTTCCGCGGAAAGCCGCCGCATGCGGTACCAAACGGACGACGCCGGCGGGACCTCCCGCCGTCGTCGTCCTCCGTCCCGGAGTGGATCAGCGCCCGGTGACGTGGCACACTGTTAGGCGCGTGTGCGCCGGCCGATAGGGCCGGTTTCCGCAGCCGACGACGTTTGCACCGCATCCACCCACCCCCGAACCAAGGGAGAACCATGTCCACCGACAAGCAGACAACCGCCAAGATCCCCAAGCGGGTGATCTGGCTGGCGCTTGCCGGCGCCGTGGGCGGCTTCCTGTTCGGCTTTGACTCCTCCGTGGTCAACGGCGCCGTGGACGCCATGAAGGACGAATTCGCGCTCGGCGAGGCGGTCACCGGTTTCGCCGTGGCCGTAGCGCTGTTGGGCTGCGCGGCCGGCGCGTACATGGCCGGCAAGGTGGCGGACCGCTACGGCCGCATCCCTGCCATGAAGCTGGGGGCACTGCTGTTCCTCATCAGCGCCATCGGCACCGGCTTCTGCTTCAGCGTCTGGGACCTCATTTTCTGGCGCCTGGTGGGCGGGCTGGGCATCGGCCTGGCTTCGGTGATTGCACCGGCGTACATCTCTGAAATTTCGCCCCGCCACGTCCGCGGCCGGCTCGCGTCGCTGCAGCAGCTGGCCATCACCACGGGTATCTTCGCTGCCCTGCTGTCCGACGCCCTGTTCGCCACGTCTGCCGGCGGTGCGCACCAGGCATTCTGGCTGGGCATCGAGGCATGGCGCTGGATGTTCCTGGCCGCCGCTGTTCCGGCCGTGCTCTACGGCGTGGTCGCCTACACGCTCCCCGAGTCCCCGCGCTTCCTGGTGGTCCAAGGCAAGGAGGACCTGGCCCGGAAGGTCTTCGACTCCATTGCCCCGGATGAGGACACCGACCGTCACCTGCGGGAAATCCGCGAGGCGATCGAAGAGGACCAGCTCGCGGGCAGGAAGGGCTCGCTGCGCGGCAAGGCCTTCGGCCTGCAGGCAGTGGTCTGGATCGGCATCACCCTGTCCGTCCTGCAGCAGTTCGTGGGCATCAACGTGATCTTCTACTACTCCACCACGCTCTGGAAGGCCGTTGGCTTCCAGGAGAAGGACTCGCTGACCATCTCGGTGGCCACTTCCATCACCAACATCCTGGTCACGCTGGTGGCCATCGCCCTCGTGGACAGGATCGGCCGCCGCCCCATCCTGCTGGCCGGCTCCATCGGCATGGCCGTTTCCCTCGGCGCCATGGCCCTGGCCTTCGCATCGGCCACGGGCAGGGGTTCTGACATCACACTGCCGGGCGCCTGGGGCCCTGTTGCCCTCGTGGCCGCGAACGTGTTCGTGATCAGCTTTGGCGCATCCTGGGGACCGCTGGTGTGGGTGCTCCTGGGCGAGATCTTCCCGGCCCGGATCCGCGCCCGTGCCCTGGGCCTCGCCGCCGCCGCTCAGTGGATCGCCAACTTTGCCATCACGCTGAGCTTCCCCGTGATGGCCGCCGGCTCGCTGCCGCTGACGTACGCCATGTACGCACTCTTCGCGGCGGCTTCATTCTTCTTCGTCATGTACAAGGTGCCGGAGACGAACGGCATGTCGCTGGAACAGGCTGAGACCCTGTTTGTTCCGAAGGGGTCCGTCAAGGTCTGATCGGCACTTGGCTCCTCCGGCATGAAACGGAAGGCGCCCACGTTCCCTGCTTAGATTTGGGAACGTGGGCGTCTTTGTTTCTTGAGGACGGCTGCTTAGGATTCGGATCGGTTCACGATCGCCTCGGCGTGCTCGGCCACCCACGCAACCAGGGGCAGCAGCAGGGCGGCCAGTTCCTCCCCGCGCCCGGTCAGGCTGTAGTCCACCCGGGGCGGGATAACGGGCTGGGCGTCACGGCGGACGAACCCATCGGCTTCGAGGGTCTT
The DNA here is from genome assembly GCF_044054585.1 of Arthrobacter sp. UC242_113. Taxonomy (NCBI): domain Bacteria; kingdom Bacillati; phylum Actinomycetota; class Actinomycetes; order Micrococcales; family Micrococcaceae; genus Arthrobacter; species Arthrobacter sp. UC242_113. Next base: position 3,612,083 of record NZ_CP171968.1, read on the forward strand.
CAGTGTCTGGGCGAGCATCTTCTCGCTGATGCCTTGCGCACGGCGGCGGAGTTCGCTCCAGCGCTGGGGACCCTCGGACAGGGCCACCAGGAGCAGTACACCCCACTTGCTCGTGACATGGTCCAGCACTGTCCGGCTGGGGCAGCCCGCGGGAAAGATCCCATCGGCGAAGGGGAAAGCGGGGACCATGGCTGGGGTACTTACCTTCATGACAGTACCTTACCTCAAAGTGCGTACTCTCTTTTGGGAAGCATTTGAAAACGAACCGGGTTGGCACCACTGACAGTCATCTCAGAAGGGACCAATCATGACCATCCTCATCACCGGAGCCACCGGCAAGCTCGGCCGCCTCGTCGTCGAAGCGCTGCTTGAAAGCGGCCTGCCCGCGGAGCAGATCGTTGCCGCAGGCCGGACTGTGGACAGGATCGCCGACCTCCGCGAGCGCGGCGTCCAGGTCCGCACCATCGACTACAGCCAGCCGGAGTCCCTGCGGCAGGCCTTCGCCGGCGCTGACAAGGTGCTGCTGGTTTCGGGCAGCGAGGTGGGCCAGCGCGTCGAGCAGCACCGGAACGCGATCCATGCGGCCAAGGAGGCCGGCGTCGGCCTGATTGGCTACACGAGCATTGCCAACGCGGACACCACCGGCATGCAGCTGGCCGCCGAGCACATCGCCACTGAAGAGATCCTCCGGGACTCCGGGATCCCGTTCTTCCTGCTCCGCAACGGCTGGTACCTGGAGAACTACACCGGCCAGCTCCCGGTACAGGTCCAGCACGGCACTGTGTTTGGAAGCGCCGGCGACGGCCGCGTGAGCGCCGCGGCCCGGGCAGACTACGCGGCAGCGGCAGCGGCTGTGCTGCTCCGGGAAAACCAGGGCGGCAAGGTCTACGAGCTGGGCGGCGACAACGCTTTCACCCTCGATGAGCTGGCCGGAGAAGTCAGTGCGGCGTCCGGCAAGCCCGTCGAGTACAAGGACCTGCCCGCGGAAAAGTACACCGAGGTCCTGGTGAACGCCGGACTGCCGGAGCCCTACGCGGCCATCCTGGCTGACAGCGACCTCGGCATCGCCCGCGGCGATCTCCTTGTCACCAGCGGAGACCTCAGCGCCGTGCTCGGCCGCCCCACCACGCCGCTGCGCGAGGCGGTCCAGGCGGCCGCCGAGGGCCTGCCGGCGAGCTAACCCAAGCCAAACGCTCCATCACATCCCGCAGGTTTTAGGGCAACCCCTCCTCACCTCCTGCAGGTTTTCGGGCAACCCTTCTTCACGTCCTGCAGGTTTTCGGCGAACGCTTCCGCACTTGGCGTCAGCAGGATTCCCCCGGACCGGTCTCAGGTGAGGAAGCGTTTGAAGAAAAGCAGCAGGACCTGAGGACGCGTCTGATTTTCGCCGTTAAACCCCCGACGCCGGAACTCACCTTGAGTTCCGGCGTCGCGGGTTTTGTTGCGGGGACAGGCTACGCCGGGGCGGCGACGTCCTCTGCCTTGCGATCCTCCACGAGGCCGCAGACCGCCGCGAAGAGCGGGTGGTCCTGTCCCAGACCGGTGATGCGCTCCGTGGCCGCGGCCGGTTCGGACGAGGCCAGGATCTGGCCGAGCTCAACGGCCTCGGCATCGGCGGGGTCGTTGAAGCGCAGGGCGGCGGCGATGGCCCCGAGCAGCGCCTCAGGGACAATGCCGCGTTCGGCCAGTTCCGCCGCCGGGCCGATGAACCGCTCGTGCCGGCTGAGCTTGCGCAGCGGCGCGCGCCCCACGCGGTGCACGGTGTCCGGCAGGTGCGGGTTGGTGAAGCGGCCCAGGATCTTCTGGACGTAGGCCTCCTGCTCGTCGTAGCTGAAGCCGTGCTTGGACACGAGCAGCTGCTTGGTCTCGTCGAGCACGGCGCGCACGTCCGCGGCGACGTCCTCGTCCGCCATGGCGTCGGAGATCTTCTCCAGCCCGGCCTCGAAGCCGAAGTAGGCCGCGGAGGCGTGTCCCGTGTTCACGGTAAACAGCTTGCGCTCGATGTAGGGGCCCAGCTCGTCCACGAAGGTGGCACCCGGAATCACCGGGGCGGCACCCCCGAACGGCGTGCGGTCGATGACCCATTCGTAGAACGTCTCCACGGTGACGTCCAGGCCCTGCCCTGGTTCCTGGTTGGGTACGATCCGGTCCACGGCCGTGTTGGCGAACACCGCCGAGTCCGCCAAGGATCCGGCGGCCTCGTCCCAGGACGAGACGATGGACTCGCGCAGGATGTCCGTGGCGTTGATGGCGTTCTCACACGCCATCACCTGCAGCGGCGGCAGCCCCGCGGCACGGGCGGCGATTCCCTTGGCGATCGCAGGGGCCACGAACTTCAGGATGTGCGGCCCCACCGCCGTGGTGACGATGTCCGCCGTCGCGATTTCCTCGATGAGCTGCGCCTCCTGGGTGCCGGAGTTCAGCGCCCGGAAGTTGTCCACCGTGCGCACGGCGGGGTTCTCCCCCACCTCGTGCACGCTGTAGCTGTCCGCCCCGGCGAGCTCGGAGATCAGGGCATCCGCAACGTCAGCGAACACCACCTCATACCCGGCCTCGTGCAGCAGCAGGCCGACAAACCCCCGGCCGATGTTGCCGGCCCCAAAATGTACAGCCTTCACTATGCGTTGACCTTTCCAAACAGATCCAGGACTTCGTCCACAGATGTTGCCGCCTCAAGCTGCGCCACCTGCGCCTTGTTCGTGAAGACTTTGGCGATCGAGGACAGGATGTGCAGGTGCTCGTTATTGACACCGGCCACTCCCACCACGAACTTGACCTGCTTGCCGTTCCAGTCGATGCCGTCGGGATAGCGGATCACCGAGACAGCCGACTTCCGGATGTGGTCCTTGGCGGCGTTGGTGCCGTGCGGGATGGCCAGGAAGCTGCCCATGTACGTGGAGACGGACTCCTCGCGCTCGTGCATCGCGCGGATGTAGTCCTCGTCCACGGCCCCGCGCGCCAGCAGCAGCTGGCCCGCCTCGTCGATCGCGCCATCCCTGGTGGATGCGGAGCCGGTCAGGACCACGCTCTCCGGCACCAGGATGTCCGACGGCGCCGCGGCAGTTTCGGGGGACGCGTCAGCTCCGTCGCCGGTTCCGGCAGTTGCGGAAGTCCCGGCGGCGGCTGCGCCGGCGCTGGTACCGGCTTCGGCAGGAGCCTCCGCACCTTCGGCATTGCTGCGCTGGACCATTTCCACGATCTCGTCATAGCGCGGGCTATTCATGAAGTTGTCCACGGAGACGTGGACGGCGCTGGCCGTGGCCGGCTTGGCACGTTCGGTCAGGTCCTGGTGCGTGACCACCACGTCGTACGTGTCGTTGAGGTTGGCGATGGACGCATTGGTGACCTTGACGTCAGGGAAGCCGGCCGCCTTGATCTTGTTGCGCAGCACGGAGGCGCCCATGGCGCTGGAGCCCATGCCGGCGTCGCACGCGAACACGATGTTGCTGATGGGGCCGGTCAGAACGCCCACGCCGCCACCGGCACCCGCGCCGGTGAGCACAGAGGAAACCGAGCTCTTCTTGCCCTTCATGGCTTCCATCTTCGCGGTGGCATCTCCGAGGTCAGTCTCGTCACTGTGGCGGGTTGTGCGCAGGATCAGCGAGGCCACGAGGAAGGAAACCGTGGCTGCAAGGAGCACGGAGAGGATCACGCCGAGGTAGCTGTCGCGGGACGTCTGCGCGATGACGGCGATGATGGACCCCGGGGCCGCCGGGGCTACGAGACCGGAGTTGGTGACCGCCAGTGTGGCGATGCCCGTCATGCCGCCGGCAATGGCAGCCAGGATCAGCAGCGGGCGCATGAGGACGTACGGGAAGTAGATCTCGTGGATGCCGCCGAAGAAATGGATGAGCGCGGCTCCGGGAGCAGAAGCCTTGGCGGCGCCACGGCCGAAGAACATGTAGGCCAGCAGGATGCCCAGGCCCGGGCCGGGGTTCGCCTCCAGCAGGAACAGGATGGACTTGCCCTGGTCCAGCGACTGCTGGATACCCAGAGGGGTCAGTACCCCGTGGTTGATGGCGTTGTTGAGGAACAGAACCTTGGCCGGTTCGATGAAGATGCTGGTCAGGGGCAGCAGGCCGTTGTTCACGAGGAACTGGACCACGTTACCGGCGGCCGTGCTGAACGCCTGGACCAGCGGGGAGATGCCGTAGAAGCCAAGCATGGCGAGCAGTGCGCCCCAGATGCCGGCGGAGAAGTTATTCACCAGCATCTCGAAGCCGGGCCGGATCTTGCCGTCCCAAATGGCGTCGATCTTCTTCATGGTCCAGCCGCCGAGGGGACCCATGATCATGGCACCGATGAACATCGGGATGCCGGCACCGACGATCACACCCATGGTGCCGATGGCACCAACGACGCCGCCACGGACGTCATAGACCATCTTGCCGCCGGTGTAGGCGATCAGGAGAGGCAGCAGGTAGGTGATCATGGGACCCACAAGGCCCGTGTTCGGAACTCCTTCGGCATTCGTGCCAAAGCCGCCGAGCTGCGGTACCGGGATCCATCCTTTTTCGATGAACAGGGCGGTGATGATGCCCCAGGCGATGAATGCACCGATGTTGGGCATGATCATGCCGGACAGGAACGTCCCGAACCGCTGGACGTGCACCCGCGCACTGGTTTTGGGTTTTGCAACTGTCTCTGTTGCCATGTGATTTCCTAACGTGGTCCCTGCGGCACCGCAGGATGGTCCGATAGTTTCGTCTAGCTGGTGGAACTGGTGGAGATCCGGTGGAGCCATTCGAGAAAAAGCTTGAGTTCCGAGCTGGTGAGCTGGTCCGAGTGGGATGCCTGCAGCGCCGCGTTCAGCGCGATGGCAGCCACCACCACCGATGACTTACCGGAGTCCTCCGGTCCCGCGTCCCGCCCCTGGTCCCTGGACACCGCAAAGATCATGGCGTCCCGGGTCATCGTGGACAGCTCCAGATTCCGCTCCGCGGCCGGTTCTGCGATCAGCATGAGCGTCACACCCACGTTGGCGGCCAGGATGCTCCTGGCGGCCTCCCGTGGCTGGACGTTCAGCTGTCCGGCCGCAGCGGCCTTGTTCAGCATTTCCTCCAGGAGTACCTCCGCATCGGCAACGATGGCGGGGCGGCTCTCGGGGCGGATGTTACCGAACATGACCAGATAAAGTTCGGGCTGCTTGAGCCCGAACTGCACGTGGTTGTCCCACATCCGCCGGATGTCCACCAGCGGCTGTCCGGACGGGGCGAAGTCCCTCTCGCCCGCCACATACTCTTCGAAACCCGCGGCGACAACTGCGTCAAACAGGCCCTCCTTGTCACCGAAGTGGTGATAGAGGGTGGGCGCCGTGACACCCGCCAACTGCGTGATCTGGCGGGTGGAGACGGCGGCCCCAGCGGATTTGGCCAGCAATTCGGCTGCCGCACGCAACAGCCTCATTTTGGGCGGAAGCTGGCCATCGAAACTCATAACCGCTACCCTAGCACCTATAGCAACGCTATATGAACTGAATCACATACAATTTTTTCCAGGCACCGCAACGCAGCATCGGACGTAGCCGTTCCGAGCTTCCGGGCTCCCGCCCGGGCAGATACCGGCGGGCCTGGCTACCGGCAGAGAACGAGGACCTTCAGTGCAGAACTTCCCAGGAGTAGGCGTCAGCCCAGGCCGCATCATCGGCACGATCCGCCAGATGCCCAAGCCCATCAGCGAACCTCCGGCCGGCGAACAGCTGGCTGCCGGGACCACCCCCGAAGAGGCGACGGCAGCACTGAAGGCCGCGGCGGGTGCCGTCCATGATGAGCTGAAGGCCCGCGCGGACCACGCCACCGGTGATGGCAAGGCTGTCCTCGAAGCCACGGCCCTGATGGCCAAGGACACCATGCTGATCAAGGGCGCGGCTAAGCTCATCGCCCGCGGCACCTCGCCGCAGCGGGCCATCTGGGAATCGGGCTCCTCGGTTTCTGAGATGCTGCACAATCTCGGCGGTTACATGGCGGAGCGCGCCACCGACGTCCTGGATGTCCGCGCCCGCATCGTGGCCGAACTCCGCGGCGTGTCCGCGCCTGGCATCCCGACGTCGAACGAACCGTTCATCCTGGTGGCCGAGGACCTGGCCCCCGCCGACACCGCCACCCTCGATCCCAACAAGGTCCTCGCCCTGGTCACCGCCGGCGGGGGTCCGCAGTCCCACACCGCGATCATCGCCCGCTCGCTCGGCCTGCCGGCGGTCGTGGCCGCCGTCGGCGTGGACGAGCTCCCGGACGGCACCGAGGTTTACGTTGACGGCGCCGCCGGTTCCATTACGGCCAACCCGGACGATTCGCTGCGCGCAGCCGCCGAGGCCTGGGCTGCCACGGCCTCCCTCCTCGCGGAGTTCAGCGGTACGGGCTCGACGGCGGACGGCCACCTGGTGCCCCTCCTCGCCAACGTGGGCGGGGCCAAGGACGCCCAGGCCGCCGCCAAGCTCGGCGCCCAGGGCGTGGGCCTGTTCCGCACCGAATTCTGCTTCCTCGAACGTGACACCGAGCCCACCGTCGAGGAACAGGCCGCCGCGTACAAGGGCGTATTCGATGCCTTCCCCGGCAAGAAGGTGGTGCTCCGCACCCTGGACGCCGGCGCGGACAAGCCGCTTCCGTTCCTTACGGACTCCACCGAGCCCAACCCGGCCCTGGGCGTGCGCGGCTACCGCACCGACTTCACCACGCCGGGCGTCCTCGACCGGCAGCTGGAGGCGATCGCGCAGGCCGAAAAGGAGTCGGAAGCTGACGTCTGGGTCATGGCACCAATGATTTCGACGGCGGAGGAAGCAGCCCGCTTCGCCACCATGTGCGCCGAAGCCGGCATCAAAACGCCGGGCGTGATGGTGGAGGTTCCTTCCGCCGCCCTCACCGCCGACACCATCCTGCGTGAAGTGGCCTTCGCCAGCCTGGGAACCAACGACCTCACCCAGTACGCCATGGCCGCTGACCGCCAGCTGGGCCCGCTCGCCGGGCTGAACACGCCGTGGCAGCCTGCCGTGCTGCGCCTCGTGGGCCTGACTGTTGAGGGCTCAAGGGCAGAGGGACACAACAAGCCGGTGGGCGTCTGCGGCGAGGCCGCGGCTGACCCGGCCCTCGCCGTCGTGCTGACCGGCCTGGGCGTCACCACGCTGTCCATGACCGCCCGCTCGCTCGCGGCGGTGGCCGCCGTGCTGAAGACTGTCACGCTGGCGGAGGCCCAGGAGCTGGCCAAACTGGCCCTGTCCGCACCGAGCGCCGTGGAAGCCCGGGCCTGGGTCCGGGAAAAGCTGCCGGTCCTGGAAGAACTCGGACTGTAGCTCGCCCGCGGATCAGACCGGCCATAAAGCAGGCAGGCGCCCGGAATCCGGGCGCCTGCCTTCTTTTCGGGTTCAGGTAGCCTGCAGCTCAGGCTCTCAGATCGGGGTTCAGGCCGTGGATCCGCCGGCTGCAGCTGAGCCCTCGGCCGCGGCGCCGGCCCAGCGCCGGATGGTCCGGGCAACATCTTCGGGAGCTGTGTCCTGAACAACGTGCCCACACCCGGGCACCTCGGCAAACACACCGTCCGGTGCCTGCGCGGCGAGGCGCTGGCACCACGGCCGGCGGGCGATCGGATCCCTTCCGCCGCGGAGCACGAGCACCGGCTGGGCCACGCCCCGGATCCGGGAGTTGAGCGGATACTCCATCATCACGGGCAGTTCGGTCAGGTACCACCGAAACCCCGTCCGGAAATAGTCGGTGAAAACCACGGCATTGGTGGACGGCGGCTCACAGAACAGGGAATCCCGCGTCAGCGCCAGCGCGTGCCAGGCTGCACTCCTGCGTTCGGGATCCACCACCGGACCCATGAGCACTGTGCGGGTCACCAGCCCGGGCGCCTGAAGCGCCAATTCCACAGCGAACTGGACCCCCATGGAATGGCCCACCACGATGCACGACTCCACGCCGCGCTCCGCCAGAACCGCCGCAACGAACGCCGCATATTCGCCCACCGTCACCTGCCGCCCGGGACGCGGCGTGCCGTCGAAACCCGGCAGGTCGAAGGAGTAGACGGCAGCACCCCCTTCGGCCCACTCCGCCTGTTGGTTCTGTTCCTTCGGGCCCCGGGCCAGTTCGATGTGCAGCCGGGCGAGGTAGCGGTGCGAGACGCCGATGCCGTGGAGCAGCACATAGGGCGGCTGACCCGCGGCCGCCACCTCGTTCGACGTGTACAGGCGGCCCGTCAGGCCGTTTGCCGTCACTGCTACTCCACCGCTAAGTCTCATCCGCCGAGCATATCCAACTCACCGTTCCGCAGCGGTTAGGCTTCTGCCATGGCTCTCATTGCTCCCAGGGTGGCGCCCGCCCTTCCTGCCGACGAGGCTCTGGCGCTGCAGCGCGCGCTCGACGGCGGCACTGACATCACCGTGTTCGTGGATGGCACTGTCCACCGCCTCCCGCCCCAGGCGAGGGACGCCGTCGTCGACCTGCTGGCAAGGTTCAGCCGCGGCGAAGCGGTGACCGTAAGCAGCGTGGAAGAAATGCTGACCACCTCAAAGGCGGCCGAACTGGCCGGCATCTCCCACACCTACCTGCGGAACATGACGGACCGCGGCGAGATCCCGGTGGAATACCGCGGCACACACCGTCGAATCCGGCTGGCAGCCGTCATGGCATGGCTGGAGGGGCAGAAAAAGAAGCAGGCGGCAGCGGCAGCGGCCGGAGGAGCCTCCGACGCCAGGACTTCCGACGGCGAGAGCGGGCAGTAGGAAGCTTCCTGCGGGCCCTTCAGCTCCGCGAGCCCGTGGTGTTCCTGCTGGGCCCCAATGGCCGGGTCATCGCGTCCAATAAGCCACGGGAACCCTGTTCCTGGAAGAGGACATGGCGCGGGCCGACATCTCGGTGGACGTTTCGCCCGCCAACCCCGCGCGCCTGCCCTGGAAGCTGATCACCCTCCGGGATTAAGCTCCTTCGTGGGGCAGTAGATGTCCCGGCCTGCCCGCAAAATGACGGGGTGATAAGGATCAAGCAACGATCCCCCGTAACCAGGGTTTCCGGCTGGCGCGCGGGGTTACTCTTTATTCGTGGTGAGATTCAGGGGGTTGCACATCGTGGCGGGCATCGTCGCCATGGGTGTGGCGGCTGCCTTGGGAATCATCATGGGCCTGAACAATACCGCCGTTTTTACCTCCAGCTGCGTGGTCTACGTGGCTGTATCGCTGTTCGTCCAGAGCCGCCTCGCGAAGATCCGCACCCGGCTTCAGGAACTTCCGCAGCATCTCCCCGACGGCGTCACGCTGGAACGGACCGCAGAGCGGACTACAGAACGTCCTGCCGAGCAGCTGCCCAGCGGCGAAGGCAACGCCGCCTAGTCCCCACCGGCTCCCTGCCCTCGCAAGGCCCCACCGGCTCCCTGCCCACGCAAGCTCGGGCCGGGTCCCTCGCCAGCGTGGGCCCACGGGCCGGGTCCCTCGCCGGCGTGGGCCCAAAGCCGGGCGTCAGATCCTTGGCCTTGAAGCCCAGCGCCGCGCTTTCAGGGCGGCGTGCAGCTCCAGCCGCACCATCCCTTTGAGCGGATCGACGCCCAGCAGCTGGCGGATGCGGCCCAGCCGGTTGTAGATGCTGCTGCGGTGCAGATGCAGTTTTTCGGCGACGTCCTGGACCGAACCGTCATTGTCGTAGAGCAGTTCCAGCACGGGCAGCAACTCACCGTTCCGGTCGTGGTCCTCCAGGGCGCGGAAGTTCACCGAACTTGCATCGCTCCAGACGCCGGCCCCGCCGCCAGCCGAGGCCAGGAGCTGGTAGACGCCCGTGGCCCGGCAATCCACCAGCTCGCCGAGCCGGGGATCGACGGCGGCGGCCAGGGCGGCAACCTTCGACTGCCGGTAAGCCTCGGCCAGGTCTTTGACGCGGCCGAATCCCTCGCTGGTTCCCAGAATGATCCGCTCCACGGACCTGCCGGAACGCTTGGCGAGCTCCAGCTGGTAATGCACCAGAACCTGCGCCTGGCTCGCACGCCCTGTGGATTCCCGGAAGAGGACCACTGAATGCGTCTCCGCGCCTGCACTGAACAGGACAGCGTCCACGCCAATGGTGGCCTGCAGTGCCGCGGCGCGGTGGATGAGCGTGGACGCGATGGGATCCGGGCCGGCCATCCAGCCGTCCGCGTCCAGGACGGTTACCAGCTGCCAGGGCCCGCGGTCCTGTACTTCCTTCCAGCCCGCCACTGCAGCTACGGCGTTGGCTTCCCCTGCACAGGCGGCCAGGAACTCGCGTTCACGGCTGCGCCGGAACTCGGATTCCGCGGTGTTGGAGTCCAGCAGCATTCCGGACAACAGGTCCAGCTCGTCCCGGACGCCGGGCAGTTCGGCGAGGATCGCCGTCGCACTTTGATCTTCCACGTCCAGCTGCACCCATAAGTAGCCCACCCGGAACCCGCGGACCAGCAGCGGGACACAGACGCGCCCGAGCATGCCCAGTTCCTCGTTTGCGGGCACCACCACCGGCCGCACCGCGGTGGCGATGCCGTGCGAGAGCTGCCAGTTTTTGACGTCCAGCGGCACGCGTTTGCTGAGCAGGAAGTTAACCCGGACCCGGTCCGCGTGCGACTGGTTGGAGCTGTAGGCGAGCAGCAGACCGTCGAGATCCTCCAGGGAAAGCCCGCGGCCCAGTTTGAGTGCCACACGTTCGACGAGCTGTTCCACATCCTGCTGCATGCTGACAGACTACGTCCCGCGGGGCGCCGTGAGCGAACGGACATCAGGCGACACCTGACGCCTCTGCGGTCGACTTTAGTCGAGTAGAGAACTTTGAAAACCCCGGAATCACGCGGTTTAGCTTCGGGTGAGGCGGCCGATTCGTGTAGTACGCCTCACAGCCGGATCTATTCTGGAATCACAACATTCCCCACACATTCCGGCCTTGCAGCCATCGGATCTGGAGCCCAAAAAATGATCATCGGTGTCCCCAAAGAGATCAAGAACAACGAATTCCGCGTCGCCATCACGGCTGCCGGCGTTCACGAATTCCGTACCCACGGCCACACGGTCCTGGTGGAGCGCGGTGCGGGCCTGGGTTCCGGCATCACCGACGAGGAGTACGCCATTGCTGGCGCAGAAATCGTTGCCGACGCCGACGAGGTCTGGTCCCGCGCGGACATGGTGATGAAGGTCAAGGAGCCCATCAAGGCCGAGTACCACCGCTTCCGCAAGGGCCTGATCCTCTTCACCTACCTGCACCTGGCCGCCGAGCCCGAGCTGACCCAGGAGCTCATCAACGCCGGCGTCACCGCCATCGCGTACGAGACCGTTCAGGAGGGCCGCACGCTGCCCCTGCTCGCGCCCATGTCCGAGGTGGCCGGCCGGCTCTCCGTCCAGGTCGGTGCGACCTCCCTGATGGCGCCCGCCGGCGGCAAGGGCGTGCTGCTTGGCGGCGTCCCGGGCGTCCGCCCGGCCAAGGTCGTGGTCCTAGGCGCAGGCGTCGCGGGCACCAACGCTGCCGCCATGGCTCTGGGCCTCGGCGCCGACGTCACCATCCTGGACATCAACATCAACCGGCTGCGCGAACTCGACGCCCAGTACCAGGGCCGGCTCAAGACGGTCGCCTCCAACAAGTACGAGATCGAGAAGTCCGTGGTGGACGCCGACCTCGTGATCGGCTCCGTGCTCATTCCCGGCGCGAAGGCCCCCAAGCTGGTGACCAACGAACTCGTGGCCCGCATGAAGCCCGGCTCGGTGCTCGTGGACATCGCCGTGGACCAGGGCGGCTGCTTCGAGGACACGCACCCCACCACGCACCAGGAACCCACGTACAAGGTCCACAACACGATCTTCTACTGCGTGGCCAACATGCCCGGCGCCGTCCCGAACACCTCCACCTACGCGCTGACCAATGTCACGCTCCGCTACGGCGTGGCCCTGGCAAACCTCGGCGTCAAGGCAGCTTTTGAGAAGGACCCCGCACTCGCCGCCGGCCTGAACATCGCCGCGGGCCATGTGGCGCACCACTCCGTTTCCGAGGCACACAACCTGCCCCTCGTAGCGGACTGGCACGAGCTGGTCTCCGCATAGGGTTTTCACCGTCGACTGCTCCGCAACCGCCCTTTTGGACCCCCAAAACGGCAGTTACGGAGCAGTCGATTGGTGTTTAAAGCGCCCTCGCCTGTTCGATCAGCTTCAGGACCTCCACCGGGCCGGCAGGGTCTACTGGTACCGGCAATGACGAGGCGGTGCCGCCGTCGCCGATCTTGGCTGCGAGGATCCGGTAGAACTCCGGGGTAGTTCCCGCGTTCGGTCGGCAGCCGGTCCAGGTGCCCGTCGCGGCCCAGCTGCCCGGCCCATTCGGCGGCTTCCACGCCGTACTCCGCATCCAGCGGGCTCCCGCCCGCAACGATATAAGGCTCCTGCGGGTCCACGCCGTGCTTGGTGTAGCCGCCGCCGGTGCCGAGGACCCGGTAGCGCGGGCCCTGCTGGGCGCAGAGCATGTTCATCCAGTGGTGGCTGAGCACGCCGTTCCCGTGCCGCACGATCACGAAGCAGTCATCATCCGTCTTTTCGCCCCGGCGCCGGGCCAGGAGCTCGGCATGGACCACCTCGCCCGGGCCGAAGAGCTGCAGCGCCTGGTCCAGGAGGTGGGTGCCGAGGTCGAACAGGACACCGCCGCCGTCGGCCGCGGTGGCCTCCGCCTTCCAGGCCTTGGCAACCTCGGGCGACCACCGTTCAAACCGCGATTCGAACCGCGTGACCTCCCCCAGCACACCGCGCTCCAGCAGGGCTTTGACCGTGAGGTAATCCCCGTCCCAGCGCCGGTTCTGGAACACCGTCAGCACCCGCCCCAGCCGCTCTGCGAGCGCGATCAGCTCCTGGCCCTGGCCGCTCGTCACGGCGAACGGCTTGTCAACGACGACGTCGAGCCCGGCCTCGAGCGCGGCCTTCGCCAGCGGGTAGTGGGTGGCCGGCGGCGTCCCCAACACCACAAGGTCAAGGTCAGCGGCCAGCGCAAGGACCGCATCGCCGTCGGGCACTGTCTTCACGCCCGGATACTGCTCAACGGCGGCCGCCTGCCGGCCGGGGTCAGAGGTGGCGATGACGTCCAGCGAGTAACCGGGGTCCGCCGCGACCAGCGGGGCGTGGAAGACCCGGCCGGACAGGCCAAAGCCCACCACTGCGGTGCGGATGGGGGCGGAGGGTGTGGAGGAATCGGTGCTCATGGTGCCACGCTACCCCCTCGGCCGGTCCCGCTTTAGCCGTCCGCAGCTCCGGCGACGCGGATGACCAGCTCGCGCCAGGACTCCTCCAGCCGCTCCGGCGAAACGTGCTGCACGCGGACGGCATGCAGCAGCCGTTCGGGTTCGAGGGTTGCGCTGAGGGACATGGCCATGAGCCACGGGTCAGCATCGAATCCCGCCGAACGCAGCAGGTGCTCAATGTGGCGGTGCCACAGCACCGCCGCGGGCGCCTCGAACCTGTTATGCAGGGACGCTTCGGCGGCCCGCGCGAGCTCGCCGTACTCCATGACATAGCGGATGCGTTCGGCACCAAAGGCGATCAGCCGTTCCAGCGGCGGCGCCCCGGGGCCAAGCGGCGGCGGTCCGAACATGAAGCGGCCCTGGAACTCAGCCTCGGCGTCGCTGAGCAGGGTCATCATCAGGCCGGCCCGGCTGCCGAAGCGGCGGAACACGGTTCCCTTGCCCACCCCTGCACGCTCCGCCAGCTTGTCCATGGTCACGCCGTCGGCGCCGCATTCCTCCACGAGCTGCCGGGCAGCACACAGGAGCAGCTCCCGGTTCCGGGCAGCATCGCTGCGTTCCGCTCCGGAACCGGACGCGGAGCCGGCAGTGGATCCAGATCGGATTGGGATGAGGCTCACACCAAGCATTCTAGACCCGGGAATAATATCCGGACCGCAGTCCGTTTAGTCTGGATGAAGGCACCAAACGCCTCCACGAACCACTCGCCACGGAGCGTTCCGTGGCAAGACCTAAAGGAGTTCACATGTCCAAGAGCACCGTACTCGCCCTGGTGGGAAGCCTGCGCGCCGACTCCCACAACCGCAAGCTTGCCGAAGCCATCCAGCTGAACGCCCCGGAAGGCCTCGAGATCGTGATCCACGAGAGCCTGGGCAACATCCCCTTCTACAACGAGGACATCGACGTTGAGGGCCAGGTCCCGGCAGCCGCCGCCGCCCTCCGCGACGCAGCCGGCAAGGCTGATGCCCTGCTGCTGGTCACCCCCGAGCACAACGGCACCATGCCCGCCTCGCTGAAGAACGCCATCGACTGGCTGTCCCGCCCGTACGGTGCCGGCGCCCTCGCCGGAAAGCCCACCGCCGTCGTCGGCACCGCCTTTGGCCAGTTCGGCGGCGTCTGGGCCCAGGACGAGGCCCGCAAGGCCGTGGGCATCGCCGGCGCCCGCGTCCTGGAGGACGCCAAGCTCGCCGTCCCCGGCTCCATGGTCCGCTTCGCGGAAACCCACCCGAAGGACGACGCCGAAGTCGTTGAGCAGATCAAGGAACTCTTCGTGGCCCTTGCCGCGGTCGAGCCCGCCGGCGCAGCCGCCTAAGCAACTCCGCGCCCTCTTATACGCCCCCGGCCCACCAGCGGCCGGGGGCGTGTGCCATTCCCGGCCTCGGCCCGCTGACCGGGCGGCCCCAGGCGGCCGCAACCAATCCGTGACTGAGCTGCCGCCAAACTGACACCCGGACACCGTTCCCCGGCCCGCCGCCCCGCCGTAACGTTGATGTACGGGACGTGCCGGGGCAGGGAGTGCGGTGCAGTCATGAAGTCGAGCTGGGGAGTCAGACCGCTGACGATGGCGGTTGCCGCCTTCTGTCTGACTCTCCCCTTGTGGCTCGGCGCCTGCGCCCCGCTCCAGCAGAACGCTTACGACGCCGGGCCCACCGCCGCCGCGGCACCCGAACCCCGCCCGGCTCCTCCGGTAAGCCCGCCCGAGGAAGCCGGCGCGCCTGCCGCCCCCGAATCCAGCGCGGAGCCCGGGCTTGGAGCCTCCGGCCAGGGTGCCGCTGGCGCCGGCGCTACAGGTCAGGGGACGGCTGCCGGGGTTTCCGAATCCGTTCCTCCGGCCGGCCCAGCTGCTCCGTCCGCCGACCCGAACCCCGGCGGCCAAGCTGTCGGCGGATCAGGGCCGGGCGGGCCCGGGCCGGGCGGGCTTCCGTCCGCCGGCGTCGCCGGTCCGGACACCCAGGCACAGCTGCCGGGCTCCGGACTGCAGCCCGCGCCTGCCTCGGGGGCTGCGGCCGGCCCGGCTGCCGGCGGCCCCACGGCCGGTCCGACGGCGCCCGGTTCCACCTCGCCGGGGACTGGCATTGGCGCGGCCGCCGGCACCGCGGTTTACTACGTCGCACTCGACGACGGCGGAACGTCCGGCGTGCGCTTCGGCTGCAACGACAGCCTGGTGGCCGTGCACCAGGCCGACTCATCCAAAAGCGAGCCACTGCAGGCCGCCATGAGCAGGCTGCTGTCCGGCCCGGGCGCACCGCCCGCGAGCGGACTGTATAACGCCCTGTCAGCTTCCTCGCTCCAGTACGTGTCCGGCTACCTCGACGGCACCACCGTGGTGGTGAACCTGACCGGCGCAGTGCAGCCGGGCGGCGTCTGCGATCTTCCGCGGATCGAAGCACAGCTCACGCATACAGCCGTCACGGCCGTGGGTGCCGTCCGGGCGGAAATCTACGTCAGCGGCGTGCCGCTGGCGGACGTTTTGGGCCTCCGTTAGCCCTCGCCTTCCCGTGAGAACAGGGCATCCATGTCCGCATGGCTCGGCGAACCGGCGAGCTGCGACCAGTTGCCGTCGCCCAGGATTTCGGCAGCCACCCGGGAGACTGTTGCGTAAGCCGCCTTCGCCGCATTGCCGCCGATACTAACGCGCCGCACACCGGCGTCGTGCAGTTCGCCCACTGACGCCGATCCGACGCCGGCAAGGGCGTTCAACGGCGCCGCTATCCGCCGGCTCAGCTCATGCAGGATGTGGAGGTCCGTCACGCCGGGCACGAAAATCCCGTCGGCGCCCGCGGCAAGGTAGCCCTCGGCCCGCGCCAGCGTCTCGTCGAAGGCGGAGTCCCCGAACTGACCGGAAAGGTACGTGTCCGTCCGGGCATTGATGAAGAGGTGCACCCCCGACTCCGCGGCGATGCTGCGGACCAGCCTGATCCTGCGGGCCTGCTCGTCCACGCCCGTGAGGGACGCACCGCCTGAGTCCTCGATATTCACGCCCACGGCGCCGGCCGCCAGCACCGCAGCGACAGTCTGCCGGAGCAGGCCGTCGTCGAAAGTGCCGTCCGCGCCCGCATACCCGGCTTCGATATCCGCCGTGACCGGGACACTTGCGGCCGCGGCAATCCTGCCGAGCGCGTCAAACGCCAAGCCCGGGGGAACGTGGCTGCCGTCCGGAAATCCGAGGCTCCACGAGATGGCCGAACTCGAGGTGGCGATCGCCCGCGCCCCGGCCTTCTCCACGAGCCGGGCCGATGCTGCATCCCACACGTTCACGAGCACCAGCGGAACAGCACCGCCCGCGTGCATCTGACGGAAGGCGTCAGCCCTGGCGGGCTGGGACAGTGCGGGCTGGGGCTCGAGTGACGTCATGGCTCCATTCCATGCCTTGGTCAGCCGAAGGTAAAGGTGCCCGGCGGCCCCAGTTCCCGATGTTCCAAAACTCTAGTAAACAGCTGTTGCCTGATCAGCAACCTATGGCTGTACTCTGGGACTGTGACCCACGAGACACTCGACGCCGCCGCAGCCATCCTCCCCGCCGAAGCCATCGACGCCATCGAGCGGGCCGCGACATCAGCCCACCGCCACGAGGAACTCTTCTCCGAGCGTGCCGCGAACATCAAGCAGTCGGCGGTGCGGGATGTTTTCGACATCTCCATGCGGCCGGGCCTGGTCTCGCTGGCCGGCGGCAGCCCCTACCTGCAGTCATTGCCCCTCGAAAAGCTTGCCCGGACGGCCGCCCGGATCATCGCCGAGGACGGCCTCACTGCGCTGCAATACGGCGGAGGCCAGGGCACCGAGGAACTGCGCACGCAGATCTGCGAGGTCATGGCCGCCGAAGGCATCCTGGACGCCCGGCCGGAGAACGTGGTGATCACCGCGGGCTCGCAGTCCGCACAGGACGTGGCCACCAAGGTGTTCTGCGACCCTGGCGACGTGGCCCTGGTGGAGGAACCCACCTACGTGGGGGCGCTCAACACGTTCGAGGCGTACCAGGTCCAGGTGGAGGCCGTGCCCATGGACGACGACGGCCTGGTGCCTGACCTTCTCGAGGCCAGGATCGCGGCGCTCCAGACGGCCGGGAAAAACATCAAGTTCCTTTACACCATCCCCAACTTCAACAACCCGTCGGGCATTACGCTGGCGCAGGAGCGCCGGCAGCAGATCGTGGACATCTGCCGGCGCGCCAATATTCTGGTGCTGGAGGACAACCCTTACGGCCTGCTGAGGTTCGACGGCGAGCCGCTGGCTCCGCTGCGCGCAGAGAACCCAGACGACGTCATCTACATGGGATCGTTTTCGAAGATCTTTGCCCCGGGATTGCGTATCGGCTGGGCCCTGGTTCCGGCCCACCTGCAGCGCCGCTACTATCTGGCCTCCGAGGCAGTGACGCTCTGCCCGCCCACACTGAACCAGATGCTGGTCTCGGCCTACCTCCGCGACTACGACTGGAAGGGCCAGATCGAGACGTACCGCGGGCTGTATGCCGAGCGGTGCCACGCGATGCTGGCGGCACTGGAGAAGCACATGCCCGAGGGGCTCAGCTGGACCCGGCCGCAGGGCGGATTCTTCGTCTGGGTGACGCTGCCGGAAGGTGTGGACACGTACCCCCTTCTCCACAAGGCAATTGATGCCGGCGTCGTCTTCATTCCCGGCGCAGCCTTCACTCACTCGGACGCCCCGTCGAACAAACTCCGCCTTGCTTTCAGCGCCGTTCCGCCGGAGGCCATCGCCGAGGGCGTGCGGCGCCTGGCCCCGGTGCTGCAGCAAGCCATAGACGCGTTGGCCTGAGCTGCGGCCGGCGGGACATCAGATCATGCTGGATATTCAAAGGAGATAAGGCTATGGCGGAAACCATTGTTGTGGGTGTGGACGGAAGCGGTACCGCGCGCAAGGCAGCGGAGGTGGCACGGGATTTGGCCGGCGCGCTGGGTGCCCGGCTCCATGTCGTGTCCGCGTTCGATACCGACCGGACCGAAGTCTTCGGCAGCGGCAGTGACCGGTGGATCGTGTCGGACGCCGGAGAAGCTGAAAGGGTGGCCCGGGAGGTGGCGGCTGCCCTGGCGGGCGGCGACCTCAAGATCACCTATTCCGCCGCACGGGGCAAGCCGGCCGAGGCCCTGGTCAGGGAGGCGGACCGCCTTGAGGCGAAGATGATCGTGGTGGGAAACCGCCGCATGCAGGGTCTCGGGCGCGTGCTGGGCAGCGTGGCGAACAGCGTGGCGCACAGCGCCTCCTGCGACGTCTACATCGCAAATACCTACGGAGCGGACTAGCCCAGCGCGGGCTAGCCACAGCGCGGGCTAGCCACAGCACTGGCCTGACTCGGGCAGGCCTGCACACCGCAGGCCTGCCCGGCGCAGGCCTGACTTGACGCGGATCACCCCGGCTGGTGGGCAGTCTCACCACGTTTTCCGGCAATCCGGCAAGGCCTGAAAGATAAAATTGGAGGTGCCCCCGATGATGCGGACAAACCCAAATCTACCTCTCAGGGGAGCACTGTGCTTACACTCCAGCGTCGCCACCTCGTCGGCCACGACATACTCCTTGCCCGCCACGGAAACCACATCAGCGCCATGCGCGTGGACCGCTCCGCGGGCCGTGTGATCGCCCTCCTCGACGACGGCTCCGTGGACAGCGCCCCGAACCTCATCTCCCCCGACCTGCAGCTGCCGGACACGCTGAAGAGCGTCCTGCGCGAGGACTGGAAGTTCCTCACGCTCGTGAGCTCCGGCATCGCCGCCGTTTCCGGCGTCATGCTCGCCGCCGCGATGAGTATGGCGAACATGTCCGCCGATCCTGCGATGGCCCAGCTGCTGGCCACCTCCTACGCCGCCTACTAAGCCGGTCCCGGCGTCAACCGATCCGGACCAGCACCTCGCGGAGTAGCCACCACAGCCCGGCGGTGACGCCGCCGCCCACCAGTGCCCCCGCTACCACCTGCGCCACCGTATGGGCGCGCAGCACCACTCGGGACCAGCCCACAGCGGGAATCAGCAGCAGCAGCGGAATCCACGGGACGCCCAGGATCAGCACCGCGATGACCGTTGTCAGTGCGATCGCCCCGGCGTGGCCGCTGATTTTCCAGAACAGGCTGATGACGGCGAGTACCACGACGCCGCCCACTATGGCCAGCACCACCACGATGACGCTATACGGCGCGTTGATGGCCAGAAGCACCGCCAGCCCCGCAAGCAGTGACACCACCGTCATGGCAAGCACCGGTGCCCGTTGCTTGCGGTTACTGACGTGGTGGTCCGTCACCTTGCCCAGCCGGACCAGAAGGACGACGGCGGCCAAGGGCAGCACGCACACAAACAGCACCGCCACGGCGCCGAACCACACGGTGCCCGGAAAGCCGGGTTCCAGGGCCGGGCTGAGGAGCAGCAGCAGAGCCACGGTGATGGGCGGCTGAAGCGCCTCCGTGATCACCCGGGCAACGCGGTTCTTCGCGCGGATGCTCATGATCCCGCGGTCCTCACCCATGGGAAACCCCGTCCCTGACTGTCCGGCCCTCCCCCCTTTCCCCGGAGGGTACCGCTCTGGGGACCGCCAGTCGAGCAGCAGGGCAGGTCAGTCGAGCAGCAGTGCCGGCTCTTCCAGGATGGCGGCGACGTCGGCCATGAAGCGGGCTGAAAGGTCGCCGTCCACCACGCGGTGGTCGAAGGATCCGCCGAGCGTGGTGATCCAGCGCGGAATGACCTCGCCGTCCAGGACCCACGGCTTTTGCTTGATGGTGCCAAACGCCACGATGGCCACTTCACCCGGGTTGATGATGGGGGTTCCGGTGTCGATGCCGAGGGCGCCGATGTTGGTCACCGTCAGCGTGCCGCCCTGCATCTGTGCCGGCTGGGTCTTGCCGGCACGCGCGGTGGTGGCGAGCTCATTGAGGGCCAGCGCGAGTTCCTTGAGCGACAGGTCCTGGGCGTTCTTGATATTCGGTACCATGAGCCCGCGGGGTGTGGCCGCGGCAATGCCAAGGTTCATGAAGTGCTTGATCTGGATCTCCGCGGAGTCGCTGCCGTCCGCGCTGTCCACCCAGGTGGCGTTCACGCTCGGGTTCCGCGCCGCGGCCCAGATGACGGCCTTCGCGAGGATCAGCAGCGGGGAGACCTTGATGCCCTCGAAGTCGCGCGAAGCCTTGAGCCGCTTGACGAATTCCATGGTGCGGCTGGCATCCACATCCACGAAGATGCTCACGTGCGGCGCGGAGAACGCCGACTCCACCATGGCCTTCGCGGTGGCCTTGCGGACGCCCTTGACCGGGACCCGTTCGATCCGCTGTTCCTGGGGACGGCCTGACCTGCCCCAGAACGTGTCAGCCTTGTCCAGTTCCGCATCCCGCTGCGCCTGGTAGCTGACCAGGTCCTCGCGCGTCACCTCGCCTCGTGCGCCCGTGGCCACGACGTCGGCCAGGTCGATGCCCAGGTCGCGGGCAATCTTCCGCACCGGCGGCTTGGCCAGAACCCTGTTCATGAGCCCGGAAATGGCCCCACCCAGCGTTGGCTTGTCAGTCTCGAGAGCGGGGGTCCACTCGGGCCGCCTCGTCACGGCAGGCGCGGCCGCCGGCCCGGCACCGGCCGGACCGTCCAAGAGCGCATCCTTCGCGGACCGCGGCTGGACAGGCTCGACTTCCGGAGCGCCGTGGACTGCATCTGCCGGAATCGCCGGTCTGGTCTTGCGCGGGCGCCGCTTCACGGCGTCAGCCTTGGGGCCTGAACCCACCAGCGGACCGGCGGCCAGGCCGCCGTCGGCAGCTCCATCAGGGGCAGCTTCGCCGTCGGCCGGGAGCTTTCCGTACATCAGCGCCGGCTCAGTCACCTCGACGGCCGGCACCGGCGCGTCGGCCGGTGTGGGGTCGCCGTGCATGGTGTCAGAGACGCTGATGATGGCGGTCCCGACGTCGACCGTCGCGCCTTCCGGGACCAGCAGTTCGGTGACGGTGCCGGCAAACGGCGACGGGAGCTCGACGAGGGACTTGGCCGTCTCGATCTCGCACAGGACGTCGTTGATGGCCACCTCATCGCCCGGCTTAACCTTCCACGAAACGATTTCTGCCTCGGTCAGGCCCTCACCGACGTCGGGGAGGTTGAACTTGTTAAGCGTCATGGGATCCTCGGGTTCGAATGCTCGGGCTTCGGGAGGTGCGGAGCCGGTAGGCGAAAGGGTCAGTAGGTGCCGGTGCGCGGCGGCGTCAGTACGCGAAGGCCCGGTCCAGCGCCTCAAGGATGCGGTCGATGTCCGGAAGGTAGTCCTCTTCGACCTTGGCCACGGGGTACGGCATGTGGAAGCCGCCCACCCGGATGACCGGCGCCTCCAGCGAGTGGAAGGCCCGTTCGCTGATCCGCGCGGCGATTTCACCGCCGATGCCGCCGAAGGTGGGAGCCTCGTGCGCCACGACCAGCCGGCCCGTCTTCTTGACGGAGGCTTCAATGGCGTCAAAGTCGATCGGCGAGATGGAGCGCAGGTCGATCACCTCGATGCTGCGGCCGTCCTCCGCCGCGGCATTGGCGGCAGCCAGGGCCACGGGGACGAGCGGGCCGTAGACCACCACGGTGGCGTCGGTTCCCTCCCGGACCACATGTGCCTTGAACGGATCCTCGGCCGGGCCGGCTGATTCCGTGTCAACCTCGCCCTTGAGCCAGTAGCGGCGCTTCGGTTCGAAGAAGATCACCGGGTCCTGGCAGTTCACGGCCTGCTGGATCATCCAGTAGGCGTCGTGGGGGTTGGACGGCGTGATGATGCGCAGCCCGGGGGTATGCGCGAACAGCGCCTCCGGCGACTCGGAGTGGTGCTCGATGGAGCCGATGCCGCCGCCGTAGGGGATGCGGATGACCACGGGCACAGTGAGGTTGCCGTTGCTGCGCGAGTGCATTTTGGCCAGCTGGGTAGTGATCTGGTTGAAGCCGGGGAAGACGAAGCCGTCGAACTGGATCTCGGCAACGGGCAGGTAGCCCCGCAGCGCAAGGCCGATCGCGGTTCCGATGATGCCGGATTCCGCGAGCGGGGTGTCCACCACCCGGTCCGCTCCGAATTCGCCGATCAGGCCGTCGGTGACGCGGTACACGCCGCCGAGCGGGCCGATGTCCTCGCCCATGAGCAGGGACTTGGGGTTGTTGCTGAGCGTGGCGCGCAGGCCTTCATTAATGGCCTTGGCAATGGTCATGGTGGTCATCAGCGGCCTGCCCCTTCTCCCTCGTCCCCGCCGGCAAAGCCCGCGCTGTACTCTTCAAACCAGGCCAGTTCCTCGGCCACGAGAGGGTGCGCCTCGACGTAGGTGTTGGCAAAGGCAGTCCTGATATCCGGTGCGTCCGACTCATAGGTGGACTTCCGGATGTATGCGGCCAGTTCGTCGCCGTCGGCGGCAACCTGGGCGAAGAAGGCGTCATCGGCCATGCCCTCAGTGCGCAGGTACTTCTCCAGTCGGTCCAGCGGATCCTTTTCGCGCCAGAGGGCCTCTTCCGAGGACTCGCGGTACTTCGTGGGGTCGTCGGCTGTGGTGTGCGCGCCCACGCGGTAGGTGAACGCCTCAATCAGCACCGGCCCGTTGCCCTGGCGTGCGTGCTCGAGCGCCCACTCGGTCACGGCGTGCACTGCAACGACGTCGTTGCCGTCCACGCGGATGCCCGGGAAGCCGTAGCCCTTGGCGCGGTTGGAGAGCGGGATCCGGGTCTGCACAGCGGTGGGCACGGAGATGGCCCAGTGGTTGTTCTGGCAGAAGAAGACCACCGGGGCGTTGTACGAGGACGCGAAGACCATGGACTCGTGGACGTCGCCCTCGGAGCTGGCACCGTCGCCGAAGTAGACCATGACGGCGGCCTTCGGCTCGGCCGGGCCGTCGACGCCATGGGCGCCCTCCACTCCTTGAGCCGCTGCCAGCCGCTGGTCGCGCTGGATGCCCATGGCGTACCCGACGGCGTGCGGCGTCTGCGCAGCCAGCACCAGCGTGTACAGGTGGAAGTTGGTGTCCTTGGGGTTCCAGCCGCCGTTGGAGACGCCGCGGAACTGCTTCAGCAGCTCGGCCAGGTCCACGTTGCGGGTCAGGGCGACGCCGTGCTCGCGGTAGGTGGGGAAGATGTAGTCCTGCGGCTGGCTGGCACGCCCGGATCCGATCTGGGCTGCTTCCTGGCCCGTCAGCGGAACCCACAGGGCCAGCTGGCCCTGCCGCTGCAGGGCCGTGGCTTCCTGATCGAAGCGGCGAATGGCCGCCATGTCCGCGTAGAAACCGCGGAGTTTTTCGGCGTCGAGACGCTCGGCATACTCGGAGAACACAGAGTCGGTGCCTAATGTGCCGTCGGGGCCCAGAAGCTGGACCATTTCAGTCGAAGGCACGCCCAGGGCCGCCTCGGCCTGCGCCTCGAGCTGGTCGTCCAGTTCGGTTCCATCGAACTCGGTGGAGGGCAGATGTGTTGCGCCCATACCGTCTCCTTGCCTGCCGCATCCGGATGCGTTGCAATGTCGCTGGGATATATGCCTGACAAGGAATGCATTCCCGGCGAGGCATATATATTTGGCTTACTGTTCCTTACTTTATCCGGCGTAGGTAGCGCCGGCTGTTTGTTAAGCGCTAGGAACGGCGTGGCGGTTTTGTGTAGACCGCACAGAGTTCCAGGAATCGCGTGTTCGCTTCCACTTCGCCGATGCTGACCCGGACACCTTCATTTCCGAAGGCGCGTACGGACAGCGCGTGTTCCCCGGCAAGCTGGGCGAACTCCGCGCTGTTCTCGCCAAGTTCGAGCCAGACGAAGTTCCCCTGGGCGTCCGGAACGAACCAGCCGAGGTCGCGCAGACCTGCTATTACCCGGTCCCGTTCCTCCACCAGGCTTTGTACCCTTTCTACAACCTGGCCGAAATTCTGCAGGGACACGACGGCGGCCTGTTCGGCGATCTGCGAGACGGCGAACGGGGTGGCGGCGACGCGCAGGTGCTGGGTGAGCTGGGGCTGGGAGACGCTGTAGCCGACCCGGAGGCCGGCGAGGCCGTGGGCCTTGGAGAACGTCCTGAGCACCGCCACATTGGGGTACTTGCGGTACATCCGGATGCCGTCCACCGCGTCTTCCGCGCGGACGAACTCCTGGTAGGCCTCATCGATGACCACTACAACGTCCGACGGCACGGCCTTGATGAAGCGCTCAGTTTCTTCGGCGGTCAGGATGGGGCCCGTGGGGTTGTTGGGGGTGCAGAGCAGGATCACCCTGGTCCGTGCGGTCACGGCCGCGGCCATGGCGTCAAGGTCATGGCGGCCGTCAGCCGTCACGGGGATCCGCACGCTCTCTGCCCCGGCGAGCCCCACGCAGATGGGATAGGCCTCGAAGGACCGCCAGGCGTAGATCACTTCGTCGGGCTTGCCGTCGTCATTCTGGCCGGCGAACGTGGTCAGCAGCTGGGTGAGGGCGCCGAGGCTGCCGGCACCGGTGACAATGTCCTCGGCCGGGACGTCGAGGAATCCGGCGAGCGCGGTGCGCAGCTTGGTGCTGAGCGGGTCCGGGTAGCGGTTGAAGTCCGTCTGGGCGGCTATGGCCTCCACCACGGCCGGGATGGGCGGCAGCGGGTTCTCGTTGGACGACAGTTTGTAGCTTGCCAGGCCGTCAACGGCGACGGGCGGCTTGCCTGCAGCGTAGCGGGGCAGCCGGTCAACCACCGGTCGGGGCCTCAGGCCCCCCGCCATAGTCTCTGGTGAAGTCATGCCATCTAGCCTATGCCCCTGACTGCCTGCCCAACCTTGCGGTGTGACAGCATGGGCGCATGCGGTCTTTCATCATGCGCGTGATCATTAATGGACTGGCGTTGTGGATTGCCAGCTGGATTTTGCCCGGCCTGGATATCTCCACCACAGCCACCACGGAAGCTGTAGCCAAGACAGGGGTGAACCAGGGAACCGACGCCGCCGGTATTGTCCTCGCGTACCTGTTCATCGGACTGATTTTCGGCCTGGTCAACGCCTTCGTGCGGCCGATCGTCAGCTTCCTCTCCCTGCCCATCACCATCCTGACGCTGGGCCTGTTCACCGTTGTGATCAACGCCGCGATGCTCTACCTCACCTCCTGGATCAGCGGGTACACGCCCGTGCACTTCACCATCGATTCGTTCTTCTGGACCGCCCTGCTGGCCGCCATCATCATCACCGTCATTTCGCTGGTGGCAGACCGGGTCCCCGGTGCCCGCCACCGCTGACACCCATGCCCGGCAGCCCGCGGGCCCCGCGGAGTTCCGGGCGGACTGACTGCCCGGGAAGGATTGCCCTGCCCGGACCGAGTTGGGCCGGACCGGGCCGGCTAGGACCGGAGCTGCCCAGCCCGGTCTGGCCCAGCCCGGGCAGTGACGGCTGCGGAATGGGCGCGGGCGGCCTCGGTGCACGAACGAGCTGAAACCGGGTAACCCTGGCCGTTCCGCCCGCACCCACCACCCCGGCAAGCGCGGCAGTGGACGCCGCCAGCGAAGGATCCGGGCTCGCCGAGACTGCCCGGGCCCCCGCCTCATAGTCGCTGAGCCTGTGCCCCGGGCCAAGCCCGCCGTCCTCACCGGCGGGCGTCCTGACCAGACCGTTGAGCGTCACCGTCACCCGGTCCCTCGTGTCCGGGTTGGGAAGGCCCTCGCTTCCGGGAACCCAGTCTTGCCGATGCTCCAGATGCAGGCTGCTGACGCCCGGCTCCGGAGTTATGGCTCCGACCGGTGATCCCGCGGTCAGCACGTACTTGAGGTCATATTCGGCAAGGAACGCCTTGTCCTGGCTCAGGTTCATCGCGTGGATTCCGCCTTGGCTGTAGCCCACGGCCACCATCTGGTCCCCGGCCTGAGCACCGGCCTGGCGCAGGGCCGCCCGGATGGCTGCGGCCGTGTACTCGGACCCGTACCCCAGCGATTCGCCGACACCGGCCTCGTCGAAGGGGTTGGGGCCACCCATGTTGCCGGGCTGGGTTCCGGGGATGACGACGATGAACGCGTCCCTACCCCCGGTGGTTGTCTGGATGATCTCGATTCGGCCGGGGCCGGCGTCTGCCACCTCCCCTGCCCGGGCTAGGAGACCTGCCGGAGAGGCGTCCAAGGCAATCTCGCCGGAGCTTTCCTGCAGCGCCTTCACGGGCCGCGGCTTCAGGTCGGGCCTTACTCGGTCCAGCAGCAGGCGGGCCAGGACGGGCGCACTGGAACCCCCGCCGGAGGCAAGCGCCATTTTCACGGCGGCATCCATCTCACCGGACGGCATTCCCAGAAGCGCGGCCAGGAAGACACCAGCCACCAGCGGATCGCTCGATGCGATCGCCTCGGCGCTTGCCCTGTTCGCGCGCCAGTCCCGCCAGTCCCCGGCCAGGGCAAAGTCAACCGCCTGCCGCCCCCACAACCATGGTGCGTCCCAGTGGAGATGTGTGATGAGCAGGTTGGCCGCCTCGGCGGCCTTGTACTCGAGGTGGCAGGCACGCACACCGCCGGCCAGCCGCTCCAGCTCATTCCGCACCGCGGCCACGGAACGCTGCCCTTCCCAGACGGCAGTGAGGGCCCCGGCACCGCTGGCCGGATCCTCCCGCTGGTAGCTTCCCAGCGATTCCCAGACCCGGTAGATGCCCAGCTCGACAGCCGCCAGGTCACGGGCGAGCACATCCAGCTCGCGCGCCCCCGCATCCAGTTCCTCGAGCTGGAAGGAGATCCCGCCTACTCCGCCGCGCACGGAAAGGACAGCATTGGATGCCGGTTCGACGGGGCGGAGCTGCCCGCCGCCTCCGTCCGGCCTGGCCTCGGCCATTAGTACCCCCCGGCGGCGGGAAGGGCAGACTCGGCGACGTGGACGGAGTGCCGGCGCAGGGCGAGGGCGGCCGCCAGCACCCCTTCCCGGGCCCGGCAGAGGGCAACCGCCTGTACGCGCAGGCTGGACCGGTAGGCGAGCCCGGCAGGCGACTGCCAGTCCATCAGCTGGAGCTGCGAAAGCCTGGCCTGGACGGCATCAACTTGCTCCGCGCATGCTTCAACCCGCCCGGCCAACAGCTGGACTTCGTAACTGCGCGACGAACATGCCGCGGCGTCAGCCGCCATGACGCTGGTGCTGCTCGCCGTGATGCTGTAGCTCATCGCCGTGACGCTGATGCCCACCCGGATACCGTCCATCCAACTGCGGGCCGGCGCTCCGGCGCCAGCCCTTTCCTTGCTTCCTGCCCACGACGCTAAGGCGCCGTCGCCGCCGACGGAACGGCCGGCGTCGTCCATGTGGAGAAGTGCGCGAGGGCGGGGCTGTGGAGGAGAAGTCACAGGAAATCCCGTGCTTCAGCGGGCACAGAACTTCATGAAAGAATCAGGTCATGCCTGAAACTGCCGCCACAGCTGACACCCGTACGCCCTCCGGACGCCTCGCCCTCGCCGCGTCAGGGGAACAAATCGCGCTCGGCCCGCTGGACGGCCGCTACAAGTCCGCCGTCGGCCCCCTCGTTGACTACCTGTCCGAGGCAGCCCTCAACCGCGACCGCGTGGCCGTCGAGGTGGAATGGCTTATCCATCTGACCGGGGACAACGTGCTCCCGGGTGCCGGCCCCCTGACCGAGGACCAGCAGCAGCAGCTGCGCGCGATCGTCACCGAATTCGATGCCGCCTCCGTCACCGAGTTGGCCGAAATCGAAGCCGTCACCGTCCACGACGTGAAGGCCGTGGAGTACTACATCGGCCGCCGCCTGCCCGCCATCGGCATCGAGAACCTGACCGCCATGGTGCACTTCGGCTGCACCTCTGAGGACATCAACAACCTGTCCTATGCCCTGGGCGTGAAGGGTGCTGTGGAGGACGTGTGGCTGCCCGCAGCCCGTGCCCTCGTGGCTCAGATCAGCAAGATGGCCGAAGACAACCGCGCCGTTCCGATGCTGTCCCGCACGCATGGCCAGCCCGCCACACCCACCACCCTGGGCAAGGAGCTCGCCGTCATTGCGCACCGCCTGAACCGGCAGCTGGAGCGCGTCGCCAGGACCGAATACCTCGGCAAGATCAACGGCGCCACCGGCACGTACGCCGCGCACGTGGCCTCTGTTCCCGGCGCGGACTGGCAGCAGGTCGCGAAGTCGTTCGTTGAGAAGCTGGGCCTGACCTGGAACCCGCTGACCACGCAGATCGAAAGCCACGACTGGCAGGCAGAGCTGTACGCGGACGTCGCCCGCTTCAACCGGATCCTGCACAACGTCTGCACGGACATCTGGAGCTACATCTCGATCGGCTACTTCGCGCAGATCCCCGTGGCAGGCGCCACAGGCTCCTCCACAATGCCGCACAAGGTCAACCCGATCCGCTTCGAAAATGCCGAGGCCAACCTGGAGATCTCGTCCGGGCTCCTGGATGTGCTGGGCTCCACCCTGGTCACCTCCCGCTGGCAGCGCGACCTCACGGACTCCTCCAGCCAGCGCAACATCGGCGTGGCCTTTGGCCACTCCCTGCTGGCCATTTCCAATGTGGCCAAGGGCCTGGAGCGGCTCGACGTCGCGGAGAGCGTGCTCGCCGGTGACCTTGACAGCAACTGGGAAGTCCTGGGCGAAGCCATCCAGATGGTGATGCGTGCGGAGGCAATCGCCGGCGTCGAAGGCATGGAGAACCCCTACGAGCGGCTTAAGGACCTTACCCGCGGCCAGCGCGTGGACGCCGCCCGGATGCAGGAGTTCGTCCAGAGCCTGGGCCTCTCCCCAGAGGCAGAGGCGCGGCTGCTCGCCCTGACGCCGGGCAAGTACACCGGCATCGCGGACCAGCTGGTTGACCACCTGAAGTAAGTACGACGACGGTGCCGGGCCTTGGTGCCCGGCACCGCTTCCGTTTCCGGCAGCTTCCGCAAGGCGGCTACTGCACGAACCGGCCGGTCCCGCCTACGGCGGCCCGTACCGCTCCCCTTCCCGACGACGACAAGGAACGCGAAACCATGAGGCTGCTGCTCATCCGCCACGGCGAAACTCCCGGGAACGTGCTGGGGCAGCTGGACACCGCCCACCCCGGCCCCGGCCTGACCGAGCTGGGCGAGCGTCAGGCCGAGGCCCTGCCGCGGGCCCTGGTGAACGAGCCGATCAGCGCGCTGTACGCCTCCACGCTGGTCCGCACGCAGATCACCGCCAAGCCGCTGAGCCGGGAGCTCGGCCTCGATGTGGAGATCCTGGACGGCATCCACGAGATCGAGGCGGGCGCCCTGGAAAAGCTGACGGACCACGAGTCCCACCGGCGGTACATGAGCACCGTGTTCGCCTGGACCGACGGCGACTTCGACCGCCGGATGCCCGCCGGGCCCAACGGGCACGAGTTCTTCGAACGCTATGACGCCGCCATCGCCAAGGTGACCGCGGAAGCCGCCGGCACGGGCGCCGTCGCCGTCGTAAGCCACGGGGCCGCGATCCGCGTCTGGGCGGGCCACCGGGCAGACAACATTGACATGGAATTTGCCGCCCGGCACGTGCTCGCCAACACCGGCATCGTGGCGCTGGAGGGCGGCCCCGAGACCGGCTGGAACCTTATCCACTGGGACGCCAGCCCCGTCGGCGGCCTTGCCCTGGCCGACCCCACCGCCGAGGACCCGATGGGAAAGACTACGGGCTAGGTCCGGCGCCAAGTGTTCCCACGGCGCTTACCGGCAGGAAACACCGCGGTAACGGCGCGCTTCTAGCCTTAATTCGCATAACCCTTCGGCGAATCGAGGCACAGATGCAGACCAATCCCAGGCTCAACATCCGGAAAGTCAGCTGGTCGAACCCTGTGGGAGCTGATCTCCGCGCGGCACAGCAGGCGGAACTGGACGCCCGCTTCGGGTGCCCCGACCATGAGCCTGGGCCCAAGCCCTCCGAAGTGGACACGGCCGTGTTCCTCGTGGCTTACGACAAAGGGTCAGGCCAGCCGGTGGGCTGTGGGGGCCTGCGGCTGCTCGACTCCGAGACGGCGGAAATCAAACGCCTCTATGTTCTCCCCTACACCCGCGGTTCAGGCGTGGCCAGCTCCATCCTGGCCGCCCTCGAGGCCGAGGCCTTCGCCCAGGGCATCACCCGGATCACTGCGGAGGCGGGTTCGGCGCAGACCGACGGACGCAACTTCTACGCGAGCTCCGGCTTCGATCCGGTTCCCAACTTCGGTCCCTACATCGGCGTCGAGCACTCGTACTGCTTCGAAAAGAGGATCAATTCCCATAGCGCGGCGCACACCGCCATGGCCTGAGCGGGCCATCTTTGCAGACCGACGGCGGCCGTCACACTCCGGTGGGGCGGGCCGCCGTCGGCTAATCTCGCGCTATGGAAACCAAAGACATTACGTTCCGCACCCGCAAGTGGGTGCGGCCCGAGGACCTCAACGCCAACGGCACCCTGTTCGGCGGCAGCCTGCTGAAGTGGATTGACGAGGAAGCTGCCATCTATGCCATCCTCCAGCTGGGCAACGGCCGCGCGGTCACCAAGTACATCTCCGAAATCAACTTCGTGAGCTCCGCGGTTCAGGGCGACCTCATTGAGATGGGCCTGACCGCCACGCGCTTCGGCCGCACGTCGATGACCATGCGCGCCGAAGTGCGCAACATGATCACCCGGCAGAGCATCCTCACCATTGAGGAAATTGTTTTCGTGAACCTCAGCTCCACGGGCAAGCCGGAGCCGCACGGCTACACGGAAATCACCTATGACCGCGACCGCATCCCCACGCACCACCTCACCGAAACGCTGCAGCAGGACTGACGCGCCGCCGTCGTCCTGGTTTTAACCGTCGTCCTGGTTTCAGCCGGAAGGGGCCGGGGCGCTAACGGGAAGCCAGCCTCAGCAGCCCGTCGCGCAGCGGCTGTGCACGTTCGGTCAGCGCCACAGCCGCCATGGCGGAGGAGGCCAGCCGCAGCAGCTGGGTCCGTAGGGCGCGCTGCCGGTTGTAGGCCCTGAGCGCGTCGTCCATCGGACGGGCGTTGAGGAGTCCGGCCAGCGTGACGGCGTCCACGAGCGCCTCGCAGGCGCCGCGGCCCAGGTTGGGCGTCATGCCGTGGGCGGCGTCGCCGGCCAGGACGGCGCCCGGCCGCACGAAGCTGCCGAGGCTGGGCGTGGTCCAGATCCGCTGCGCCAGCATGGCGTCCGGCCTGGCCTGCTCCAGCGCTGTCCGGACGGCCGGCGCGCTTCCGGAGAAGCGCCCCCTTGCCTGCTTCAGCGCTTCGGCTGCATCAACGCCCGCCGGCCCGAGGTTTGAGCGGAACGAGGCATACCAGTAGGTCCGGCCGGCGGAGGCCGGCGTGATGCCGAACAGCTGCCCGCGTCCCCAGTATTCCCCGCCGGCGTCGGCCTGGACGGGAACGGACAGAACGCCCCGCAAGGCAAGGTACGGCGTCAGCCTCGCCTGCGACCGGGCGCCCCAGAAGGAGCGGCGGACCACGCTGTGGACGCCGTCGGCCCCCACCAGCAGGCCCGACGACAGCGGTCCGGTGGCGGGGATGTCGTCCACCCTGCCCTCGGCGCGCCGCACGGAAGCCGGCACGGCGGCGTCGAGGATCCGGATGAGGTCCGCCCGTGAGACGCCCAGGACTCCGCGCACCTCGGGTGCCGCCAGGGCTGTGCCGGTGGCGTCGCGCAGGGCCATCCCGCCGAACGCCGTGCCGGCTTTCCTGATCTGTGGCAGCACCCGCAGGACGGCCAGCGCCGCCTGCGCCTCCGGCCACATGGCCAGCGACGTCTCCACCGCCGGAACGCCGGGCCGCTGCTCGTGGATGGCGACGTCGAAGCGCTGCGGGTCAAGGCCGGCCGCGAGCGCGAGGCCGGCGATGCCGCCGCCGATGATCGTTATGGCTTCCATGGACCGATGTTAAGCCCGACGGCGGGACGCCGGGTCGGCGGTCCACTCCCGGCTTGAGCGGCCCTCCCCCGCACGGGCGGCCGGGGCCCGGGCCGGTCAAGAGGGGCACGGCCGGTTGAGCCGAAAACTAGGCGGACGGCCAGCCGGTGTAGGCCTCGGCAAGGTACGCCTGGCCGTGCCGTGAGGACACCACGGAGTGCAGCTCGCCCAGCTGCCGGGCCCGGGCGAAGTCGCCGGCGTCGGCAGGGGTGTGCAGCATGGTGGTCATCCAGTAGGAGAACTGCTGGGCCTTCCAAACGCGGTCCAGGGCGCGGTCGCTGTACGCGTCCAGGAGGGCCGTAGAGCCGCTGTTGTAGTAGCTGTCGAGTCCTTCGAACAGCACCTTCACGTCGTGGATCGCCAGGTTCAGGCCCTTGGCACCGGTCGGCGGCACAGTGTGCGCGGCGTCGCCGGCCAGGAACAGCTTGCCGTGCCGCATCGGCGTGTGCACGAAGCTGCGGAACGGCAGGACCATCTTGTCGATGACCGGGCCTTCCTTCAGCTCGAAGCCGTTGCCGTTCACCCGGCTGCGGAACTCCGACCAGATCCGCTCATCGGTCCAGTCGGCCACGTTTTCCTTGGGGTCGCACTGGAAGTACATGCGCTGCACGGTTTCGGTGCGCTGGCTGATGAGGGCAAAGCCGTTCTCGGAGTTGGCGTAGATCAGCTCGTCGGAACTGCGCGGCGCCTCGGCCAGGATGCCGAACCACGCGAACGGGTACTCGTGGAAATACCACTTGCGGTGCGACTCGGGGATCTGGAAGCGGCAGTGGCTGCGTGAGCCGTCGGCGCCGGTGATGAAGTCGGCCTGGAGCTCATACTCCACGCCGTCGGCATCCGTGAACCAGACTTTGGGCTTGTCCTCGATGCCGTGGATGGTGGTGTCGGTGACGCTGTAGCGCACGTCGCCGCCGTCGGCCTCACGCCGGCCGGCGAGGTCCATGAAGACGTCGGTCTGCGGGTACAGCCAGACAGACTCCCCCACGAGTTCCTTGAAGTCGATCCGGTGGCTCTCGCCGTTGAACCGCAGCTCGATCCCGTCGTGCCGGTCGCCTTCGCGCAGCACACGGTCGGACACACCGCTGTCGACGAGCATGTTCACCGTGCCGTGCTCCAGGATGCCGGCACGGACCGTCTCGGAGATGTCCTGGCGGCTGCGGATTTCGATCACGGTGGATTCGATTCCGGCCTTGGCCAGCAGGTGGGACAGCATGAGCCCCGCGGGTCCCGCGCCCAGGATGGCCACCTGGGTGGTGATGATCTGTCGTGCCATGGTGTTCCTCGCTCCATTGCGTGTGCCCAACGGCCGGAGCCCGGGCGGAAGGTGGTTGCTGGCTAACAGTGTGCAACGAGGAGTGTGGTTGTCGTTACATCAATTCCGCTGAATGGAAGCAGTCTGCAAGGGAAGACTCAGCCGGCAGCCTCAGCCAGCCGCCGCCCGATACCGCGCGCCGCCGTCTGGAGCGCTGGAACCAGCGCCTGCATGCGCATCTCCCGCAGGGGAACCACGACGCCGATCGCCGCCACCGCCCGCTTCTGGCCGTCCAGCACGGGAACGGCAATACCCCATGTGTCGGGATCGATGACGCCCGCCAGTTCAGCGAAGCCCTGGTTCGCTGCCTCGGCCAGCAAGGCGCGCACTTCGTCCCGGCTCACCTTCCCGGCGGGATCCGCGAACTGGTCCAGGTACTCGGCCTGGAGATGCTTGGGCTGGTGCGACATCAGGGCCAGCCCGGCCGACGACACGTGGATGTCCATTCGGCCGGCGATCTGCGCCCGGTTGGCTACGGATCCGCGGCGGGACAGCCGCTCCACGAACAGCGCCTCCCAGCCGTCCAGCACCGCGAGATTCACGTTCTGGTTGAGCACGTGTTGGATGTCCTCCATGAACGGCATGGCTGCCTGGCGCAAGACCAGCGTGGGCGAATTGCGGTTGACCAGCTCCCAGAGCCGCAGGCCCAGCCGCACCGACCCGCCGGGGCTGGTTTCCAGGAGCCCGTGCGCCGCGAGCTGACGCACCAGGCGGTGTGCTGTGGTGAGGGGCAGGCCGGCGCGATCCGCGAGCTCGGACAGCTGCAGGACAGAGACGCCGGACGGGAAGGCCGCGATGACGCGCACCACGCGGTCCACCACCGAATCCCCGGAGACAGAGTTGGCCAAAGTCCTGCTTCCATTGAATGGTTCTTGGTGGTCCAGAGTACTCGCGGACTTGCGTTAGTGGAACCAAGACCGGCCGGTCCCCGCATAACCGGCCGGGAGCGGGGCCGGTTATGCGGGCAAGGGCCGGTCACCCGGCACCCGGCCGGGAGGCCGCCGTCGAACGCTCATGACGCAGCCCTTCCGCTGGCGACGGCGGCGGGTAACCTGAGGGCAGTAAGTTCACTTACCATCCTTGGAGGCTGACCCCATGACGGACCGGATCGCAGACATCTGGGGCGAACGGACACCACACGGAAGCGGGCAGGCCTGGCCCGAGCGCATGGACCAGGTGCTGGCCGAGGGGCTGACAGACGGCGACGTGGACCGCTGGGTGCAGTCGGCCTGCGTCCTGTGCAGCAACGGGTGCGGCTGCGACATTGCCGTCAAGGACGGGAAAATGGTGGGCATCCGCGGCCGCGTGCAGGACAGGGTGAACCGCGGCCGGCTGGGGCCCAAAGGCCTCTACGGCAGCTGGCAGGGCGAGCAGCACCGGGACCGCCTGACTAGGCCGCTGATCAGGGTGGACGGCGAGCTGGTGCAAACCGACTGGGACACCGCGATGGGCCGCATCGTGGAGCGCAGCAAGGAGCTGCTGGCCAGCAAGGGCCCGCTCAGCCACGGCTTCTACACCAGCGGGCAGCTGTTCCTGGAGGAGTACTACGCGCTGGGCATGCTCGGCAAGGCCGGAATCGGCACGCCGCACATGGACGGCAACACGCGGCTGTGCACCGCCACGGCCGCGGCGGCGCTGAAGGAATCATTCGGTGCCGACGGCCAGCCCGGCAGCTACACGGACGTCGATGAATGCAGCGCCGTCTTCCTCTACGGCCACAACATGGCGGAGACGCAAACGGTCCTGTGGGCGCGCGTTCTGGACCGGCTGGACGGGCCCAACCCGCCGAAGCTCGTGTGCGTCGACCCGCGCGACACCGAAGTGGCCCGCCGTGCCGACGTCCATCTGGCGGTTCATCCGGGCACCAACCTGGCCCTGATGAACGGGCTGATCCGCGAAGTCCTCGCCAACAACTGGATCGACGAGGACTACATCAGCCAGCACACCGCAAACCTGGAGCAGCTGCGCAGCGTGGTGGAGCCGTGGACCCCGGAGAAGGTCGCGGAAACCTGCGGCGTGAATGCCGCGGACGTGCGGCGCGCGGCGGAGATCTTCGGCACCGAAGACAGGGTGCTTTCCACGGTCCTGCAGGGCTTCTACCAGTCGGCCCACGCGACGGCATCGTCCTGCCAGGTCAACAACCTGCATCTGCTCCGAGGCATGCTGGGCAAGCCGGGCTGCGGCCTGCTGCAGATGAACGGCCAGCCCACCGCCCAGAACAACCGGGAATGCGGGGCCGACGGCGACCTCCCCGGCTTCCGTAACTGGGAGAACCCGCAGCACGTTGAGGAGCTGGCCCGGCTGTGGAACGTGGATCCGGGCGTCATCCCGCACTGGGCCCCGCCGACGCACGCCCTGCAGATTTTCCGCTACGTTGAACAGGGTTCCATCGGGCTGCTGTGGATCTCCGCCACGAACCCGGCAGTGTCCATGCCGCAGCTGGAACGCATCCGGCACATCCTGGACAAGGACAGCCTGTTCCTGGTGGTGCAGGACATCTACCTCACTGAGACCGCGCAGTATGCCGACGTCGTTCTCCCCTGCGCTGCCTGGGGCGAGAAGACCGGCACCTTCACCAACGTTGACCGGACCGTCCACCTGTCCGAGAAGGCCGTCGATCCGCCGGGGGAGGCGCGGAGCGACCTCGACGTCTTCCTCGACTATGCCCGCCGGATGGGGTTCACGGACAAGGACGGGCAGCCTCTGCTGGACTGGGCCGGCCCCGAGGACGGCTTCGAGGCCTGGAAGGAGTGCTCGCGCGGCCGGCCGTGCGACTACACCGGCCTCAGCTATGACAAGCTCCGCGGCGGCAGTGGCATCCAGTGGCCGTGCACCGATGGCCAGCCGGGCAGCACAGCGCAGCCCGAAGGCACCGAACGGCTATACACCGACGGTGAGTTCCCCACGGCGCCGGAGTACTGCGAGTCCTTCGGCCACGACCTCCTCACCGGCGCCACCACGGGCGAAACCGAGTACAAGGCAACGGTGCAGCCCGGGAAGGCCTGGCTCAAGTCCCTCGACTACGCTCCGCCGCATGAGGAACCCGACGCCGAGTACCCGCTGCGCTACACCACCGGCCGGACGGCGTACCACTTCCACACCCGCACCAAGACCGGCCGCAGCCGCCGGCTCAACGCCGCAGCACCTGAGCCGTGGATCGAGATGTCCGTGGAGGACGCCGCGCGCGCCGGCTGCCAGGAGGGGGACATCGCCCGGGTGACATCGCGCCGCGGCAGCTTGGAGGTTCCGGTGCGGGTCGGCGACATCCGGCCGGGCACCGTCTTCGCACCGTTCCACTACGGCTACTGGGACACGTCCGACGGCGGTGCTGCCGCCGGCAGCGGGACCGGGGATCCCGCCGTCGTTCTTAAGCCCGACGGCGGCCGGCACCGGGCCGCGAACGAACTCACCATCACCGAATGGGACCCGGTGTCCAAGCAGCCGCTGTTCAAGAACGCCGCCGTGCGGGTGGAAAAGCTGCGCAGCGGCGACGGCCCGTCGAAGGCACCGGACACCACCGCATCCCGCCGCGCCACAGGAGCCCGGCGATGAAACTGCCTGTCTACATCGGCCTGCTGGACGAGGCGGAGGCCACGCTCGCGTCGTCGTTCCGGGTGGTGGCGGACGGCCACGGCGACGAACCCGACGTGCATTTCATCCTGCAGACGTTCGCCAAGAAATGCGACGCGCACCGGGAGGCGCTGAAGCCTGTCATCGACCGCTACGGCGAAGACGTCGAGGGCGAGGAGGAGCACCGGCTGACCGCCAACGGCGTGAAGGAGGTGCGCTCCGGTCCGCTGGCGTTGATGCTCGACCTGCAGGACCTGTACGTGCTGGTCAACCACATCGATGTCACGTGGATGATGGTAGGGCAGGCCGCCAAGGGCGACCGGGACAAGGAACTCCAGGGGATCGTGGAGCAGTGCGAAGGCGACTCTGAGCTGGAAATCCGGTGGCTGCAGACCAGGATGAAACAGGCCGCGCCCCAGGCGCTCCTCGTCGCTGAGTAGCGCCTACCGCGCCGCTACCCCCGCCGAAGTCCGCCGCGACAACCGGGACCACACGGCTGGGGCAAGCACCACGGCGATTCCGACGGCGGCGCCGATCACCGTCTCGACTATGCGGTCCCGGAGCAGGATGCCGGGTGCGGCCGGGGATACCAGCAGCGTGGAGGTCAGGGCCAGCGGCGTCACGAAGACCTGGGCCAGCACGTAGTTCCGGGCAATGAAGAGCTCGGCGCCGAACTGGCAGATGGCGATCACCAGGACCGTCTGCCACGGCACCGGTTGCAGCAGCAGGATGCCGGCCAGCAGGATGAGGCCCAGCACGGTGCCGATGATCCTCTGCACGCCGCGGGCGATCCGGTGCCGCGTGGTGCGTCCCACCAGCGGAACCACGGCGGCCACCATGGCCCAGTAGTTGTGTCCGAAGCCGAGCAGCTGGCCCACGAGGGTGGCGAGGGTGCCTGCGAGCCCCGCGGCCACGAGGTAGCCGAGCGCCTCGAGCCCCGCCGCCCGCTTCTCTTCCGCGGTAAGGCGGACGGGCGGGGGCATCTCCCACGGGGTCCGGCGGCTCCGCAGCACCCGGGAGGACAGCCCCACGGCCAGGCAAAAGAGCGTGGTCAGGACGGAGACCAGCAAGCACTGCCACAGCGGCGGCTGGCTGGGGATGGACGCGATCGCGGCGAAGGCGAAGATGTGGAACAGCGAGCCGGCTGGCCGGTGCCGCCACCGGGCGATCACCCATGAGCAGCCGCCGGCCACCAGGGTGGTGGCCAGCACCTGCACCCAGATGCTCGCAGCCTGGGACAGTCCGCCGGCGTGCACCGTGCGGGCGGTCAGCGTGGCCAGGAGGATCACCAGCAGCATGAGCGCACCCGCCCGGACCTGGATGAAGAACCGCTTGCGGTGCAGCTCGCCGCGGCCGTAGATGCCGGTGAACGCGCCGAACGAGGCAAAGATCGCCAGGTCCAGGCGGCCCAGCAGCACCAGGGTGATCAGCGGCACGAAGACACCCACGGCGCACCGCACGGCGACGTGATGATCCTTGTTTGCCGGGGCAAGGGTGAACATCTCGGCCAGCAGCTTCACGGGGGATTCGCGCCTTTCGTTGCAGTTTGGAACTGACGACGGCGGCACTGGCGTCCGCTTACCAGCTTAACGGGGGCGGCCGCCGCCTTTCCCGTGGTGGCCGCCTGCTGTCCTGTTGCGTTCGTCTCCCCCGGCGCGGGCCTCCTCGGCGGGGGTCTATCGGGCGGGCCTACTGGGCGGGTCTACTTGGTGGCGTTGGTACGTGCGTGCACGGTGACCACTTCGAAGGTCTTGGCGTTCGGCACTCCGAACTTGGCATTGACCGCGGCGAGGGTGTCATCGAACAGTGCGGCCGTCGTCGGGATGTTGAAGTGCCGGCTGGTGATGACCTCCCGCACCTTCGCTGTTGATTCGTGGAAGTTCACCCGGAGCCTGCTGATCTGGTTGGACATGTTCTGCACGGCCCAGACGGTATCGCCCTTGACCAGGATGCCGTCGACGTTGGGCACTTTCACGCCCTTGATCGCGGTGCTGGCTCCGGTCCGCGGGCTGACCGTGTACAGCGCCTGGTTACCCGAGTGGGCCACCACCAGGCGGCCGGCGTCGCGTGAGTAGGCGATGCCGTTGAGGTTGAACTGCTTGCTGGTATCCGCAGCGGGGCCCTTCAGCGCCAGCGTGCGGACGCTGCCGAGGTCGCCGTCGTCGTCCACCGGAATGAAGTACAGCTCACCCTGCCGGGAGTTGGTGAACCAGGCGCCGTGGTCCGTGAGCGCCACGTCGTTGATGAAGACGTCCTTCTTCTTGGTCAGCTGGTAGGTCTTGACCGTCTTTCCCGTGTCGGTGTTGTACACGTAGGCCTGGCCGGTGGGGCCGCCGGCCACGAACAGCAGATCGTTGTGCCGGTCTGCCTTCATGCCCACGGCCATCCTGC
This sequence comes from Arthrobacter sp. UC242_113, assembly GCF_044054585.1. NCBI lineage: Bacteria > Bacillati > Actinomycetota > Actinomycetes > Micrococcales > Micrococcaceae > Arthrobacter > Arthrobacter sp. UC242_113. The sequence goes on from NZ_CP171968.1 coordinate 3,651,321, forward strand.
CCGCAGGCGCATCGATGAACCTGGTGGCCTTGTCCTTGCGGATGTCGCCGCGGTAGATGTCCCCTGTGACGAGGTCGCCGGCGAAGAATCTGGTGCTGCCGGCGGCCGCGATGCCTTCGGCGCCCTTGGCCCCGTCCAGCAGGATGACCGGGGCGACGTCGTCCGATCGCGACTGCACCGACCGGGCCTCTCCGGCCGAGGCGACGGGTGCGGGGACCAGGAGCGCGGCGAGGGCAAGGAACCCTGCGGCTGCAAGGCGGCTGGTACGGCCTGAACTGATGCTGATGGGCATGGCGGTGCTCTCCACGAGTCGACTTTTCCGTGCGAGCAGGCCGTTGTACGGGAGTCCGCACGCTGGTCTTTTCAGTGTAAGGACCGGGCCGGGGGCTGGCCATAGCCGGGATCGCGGAAGCCACGCCCGTCCCAGGCTGCGAGTTTTCGTCCAGATATCGGGCCCAAAAGCCCCGTCAGGGGCCATTATCTGGACACAAACTCCACGGGTCGGGGGATGGTTTCGCGGGATCGGAACGCGGGGGCAATCCCCCTGTAACAGCGGCCGGGCAGGCTGGGAGCATGAAGCCCCACGCGACTGCCCCGTCCCCTGCCGAACTGAGCTGCGAAGTCTGCGGTCAGATGCCCGAGCCCACCAAGACGCGCCTCACGGTGGCCAATGTGGCCGTCATGCTCCCGATCGAACTGCTGGTGCACGCGCTGGTGGTGCAAACGCATCTGCCCTATCTGGCCAAGGTGCTGGTCCTGACGCTGACGGCAACCGTCCTGGTGATCTGGGTGGCCGAGCCGTCCGCCGCGCGGATCCTGCGGCGGTGGCTCCACGCACCCGCGCTCCGGCACCGCCGGCACCTTGGCGCGGCTCCGGCTCTATGGCGTGCCCGGACCGTGCTCCGCGACGAGCCCGGCTCCCTCAAACGGATCACCAGGTCGCTGGCGCTGCTGGACACCAACATCCTGGGCATCCATGTGCACCCCGTCCGGGGCGGGGTGATGGATGAATTCGTGCTGTCCGCCCCGGGAGAGGTCAGCGAGCGCCAACTGCTGGAGGCCCTGGCGGACGGCGGCGGGTGGAACGCCCAGGTCTGGCCCACCACCGCCCTGGCCATGGCCGACGGGCAGACCAAGGCCCTGAGCCTGGCCGCCCGGATCGCTGCCGCACCCGGGGAGCTGCCACTGGCCGTGGCCGAACTGCTGTCGGCCCGGGTCCTCGACCCCGGCAGCGAGTCAGCCCGCCACGGCCTAATGAACGGCGGTGAAACGAACGACGCCGGCACCATCCTGAAGATTCCCACCGCCTGGCACGGACCCATCACCTTCTTCCGGCCCGGCGAGCCGTTCACGCCGGCCGAATCGGCCCGCGCCCACCGGCTCGCGGAGCTCGCCGAAATCCTGGCGCACCGGGAGCCCCTTACGCACCGGGAGCCCCAGCGGCCCGGTCAGAACCCGGAGGGGTTGCGGGGCGTGTAGCTCTCCTCGAGGCGCCGGACCTCCGAGTCGGTCAGGGCAATCCCGACGGCGGCAGCGGCGTCGTCGATATGGCGTTCCTTGGTGGCCCCGATGATGGGGGCGGTGACGGCGGACTTGCCCGCGCTCCAGGCCAAAGCGATCTGCGCCATCGGCACGCCGCGTTCATCCGCCACGGCGGCCACTGCGTCAACGATGGCCCTGTTCGCGTCCTCGTCCTGCCTGTACAGCCCCTTGCCGAACTCGTCGGTGTCCTGCCGGGTCCCGGAGCCGGCAGCACCCCACGGCCGGGTCAGGTTTCCGCGCGCCAGCGGGCTCCAGGGGATGACGCCCACGCCCGTGGCCTGGCAGAACGGGTGCATTTCGCGCTCCTCCTCCCGCTCGAGGAGGTTGTACTGGTCCTGCATGGACACGAACCTGGTCCAGCCATGCAGCTCCGCCACATGCTGCATCCGGGCGAACTGCCAGGCCCACATGCTTGACGCCCCGATGTACCGCGCCTTCCCCGCCTTCACGACGTCGTGCAGGGCCTCCATCGTCTCCTCGACCGGGGTCACCGGGTCATAGCGGTGGATCTGGTACAGGTCGACGTAGTCGGTGCCAAGCCGGGTGAGGGACGCGTCGATCTCATGCATGATCGCTGCCCGGCTGAGGCCACCCCCGTTGCGGGCCGGGCGCATCCTGCCGTGGACCTTGGTGGCGATCTGGACCTCCTCGCGGGGGGCCAGCTCCTTGAGCAGGGTGCCGGTGATCTCCTCGCTCGAGCCGGCCGAGTACACGTTTGCCGTGTCGAAGGTGGTGATCCCCGCCTCGTAGGCGCGCCGCACGAAGGGCCTGGCTTCATCGAGTCCCACGCTCCAGCCGTGCGACCCCTTCTCCGGATCGCCGTAACTCATCATGCCCAGGACAACGGCGCTGATTTCCAGCCCGGAGTTTCCAAGTCGGACCGTCTTCATTCGGTACTTCCCTTCCCCTGCCAATGCCAGTCTGTACGGATCGGGTCTACATCCGGATTTTGAGCGCCCCGGGATCCACCCAGATGGACAGGCTCTTGACGGTGCCCACGTGGTCGCCGTCGAGCTGGAACTCCTCCTCGTGCTCCAGGGTGACCTCCATTTTCTTGCCCTGGAAGTACTCGGCGGATTCCTTCTGGTTCTTCCTGCGGCCGAAGATGCCCGCCGCGACGCCCAGCCAGCCGAAGTGTCCGCGGGGGGCCAGGATCAGCAGGTCCAGGATGCCGTCGTCGACCTTCGCCTCGGGGAAAATCTCGATGCCGCCCATGATCCGGCCGCAGTTGCCGGCCATGACACTGCGGATCCGGCGCTTGACCGGGTGCTTGCCGTCCACCTTGACTGTGGCCCGGACGGGCTTGCCCGGCAGCTTGCGGATGCCGGCTTCAACGTACGCGAGCCAGCCCATGCGGTCCTTCAGCGCGTCCACCGTGTCCGCCATGATCGCTGCGTCGTAGCCCACGCCGGCCATCACCAGGAAGACGTTCTCGTCGTCGGACCCGTCAAAGGTGCTCCTGGCGACGTCAATCGTGCGGACGGTGCCGTTCAGGACGTCGTACGCGGCGGAGACGGGATCGGAGATATCCACGCCCATGTTGCGGGCCAACAGGTTGCCCGTTCCCAGCGGCACCATCCCCATCGGCGTATCGGTGCCGGCCAGCGCCTCGGCCACGCACCGCACGGTACCGTCGCCGCCGGCGGCAATAACGACGTCGACCCCCGCCTCAAGCGCCTCGCGGGCCTGGCCCACGCCCGGGTCCTCAACGGTGGTTTCCAGCCACAGCGGCTCGGCCCAGCCCTGCGTGTCGCACAGCCGGACCAGCGCGGCGCGGAGGTCGGCGCCAACATCCTTGGCGGGATTCACGACCACGGCGGCCCGTGGCGGCGAGGAAGCATTCTGGGCGGTCATGGTGTCCTTCGGCTGCTGCGGGCGGGCCCGAAAGCCCCGGAACTCAAATCGTAGCCGCGTTCCCGGGATATGGGCACGAACCTATCAATCCGGCTGATACTTGCTATCCCAAAGTTCGCCTTCCGGGCGATACCTGGCGTGGGACAAAGTGGTTGTGAGCTTCACAGCAACCCATATCCGCAAGCACATCCGAAGGAATTCAACGTGGAAACTCCCCTCGCCCATCTCGCCCACCTTGAGGTCACCAGCCCCGACGTCGAGGCATCCGCCCGCTTCTACGAAGAGAAGTTCGGCATGCGCATCATCGATCGCGTGGATGGCAACGTCTACCTGCGCTGCTGGGGCGACTACTACCGCTACAGCCTGGTGGTCACGTCGGGCGCTGAGCCCTCCCTGGGCCGCATGGCGTGGCGGACCAACAGCCAGGAGGCTTTGGAGGCCGCCGCCGCCCGGGTCGAGGCCGGCGGCGTCCAGGGGGTCTGGACCGCGGGCGGCCACGGTTTCGGCAAGGCCTACGAATTCACCGGACCGTACGGCCACCACATCCGGCTGTTCTTTGAGGTGGAAAAGTTCGTCGCCGAACCCGAGTTCGCCTCCGTCTACCCGGACCGCCCGGAAAAGCGCAGCAGCCACTCGGCAGCACCCCGCTTCCTGGACCACGTCACGGTGGCCACCTCCGACGTTCGCGGCTTCGCCAAGTGGCACAGCGAGGCGCTTGGCTTCCGGGTCATGGCGTTCGTTGAGCTGGACGAGGCACCCATCACCGTGTTCTCGGTGCTGACCACCAACGAAAAGTCCCACGACCTCGGCGTGGTGCTGGACACCTCCAACCGCCCCGGCCGCGTCAACCACATCGCCTTCTGGGTGGACACCCACGAGGACCTGCTCCGCACCGCGGACGTCCTCATGGAAAACGGCACCCCCATGGAATACGGCCCCTCCATCCACGGCGTGGGCGAGCAGAACTTCCTGTACTTCCGCGAACCGTCCGGGCTCCGCGTGGAGCTGAACTCCGGCGGCTACCGCAACTACGTTCCGGACTGGGAACCCAACAGCTGGAAGCCGTCCGAAGGCTCCAACAACTTCTATCGCAACGGCGCCATGCCGCACTCCATGACCGAATCCTTCCCGCCTGCCGAGGGATTCACGGCCACCGAGGAAGGCGCATCGCCGGAGATGAAGGAAGCCCTGCTGAACCCGTACGCCAAGCAGGGACGCGGCTGAGATGGGGTACTCGCTGGTCCGCTTCCGTGAGCCCGGGCGCCCGCAGGCCCGGGCAGGGCTGCTGGTGGACGGCAGGATCTACTGCTTGAGCCTGGCCATTGCGGACATCATCGGGGACTGGGAGCGCTTCGGGCCGCAGCTGGAGGAGATGGCCGCGCGTGCGGACGGCACCGGCGTCGCCTTCGAGGCAGCCGAGATCCTTGCACCGGTGGAACCCCGTCAGGTCATCCAGGCCGGCGCCAACTACCGCAAGCACGTCATCGACCTGGTGGCCGCCCACCGCAAGCCGGATGACCCCCGCAGCGAGGAACAGGTTCGGCATGACGCGGCCGCCATGATGGACGAGCGCGCCAGCAAGGGAATCCCGTACTTCTTCCTTGGCCTGCCCACGGTGATTTCCGGGCCTCATGACGAGCTGGTCCTCCCTTCGTACAGCAAGGCGCACGACTGGGAACTGGAACTGGCGGCGGTCATCGGCAAGGAAGCATTCCGGGTCACCCCCGAGGAAGCGCTGGAGCATGTCTTCGGCTACACGATGGTCAACGACATCACCACCCGCGACCTGGTGTTCCGCAAGGACATGCCCGAAATCGGCACGGACTGGTTCCGGGCCAAGAACGCCCCGGGCTTCCTGCCCACCGGCCCGATGCTCCTTCCCGCCCGGTTCTTCGGCGACCCGCAGGACGCCGAACTCACCCTGAAGCTCAACGGCCAGGTCATGCAGAAGGAATCCACCGCAGACATGATCTTCAGCGTGGCGCAGCTGGTGTCCCACGCCTCGCAGACCGCGCCGCTGCTCCCGGGCGACCTGGTCCTGACCGGCAGCCCCGCCGGCAACGGTGCCCACTGGGGCCGGCTGCTGCGCGACGGCGACGTCATGGAGGCCACCATAACCGGCCTCGGCACCCAGATCACCCGGTGCCGGGACGAGGTCCGCCCATGACCGCGGACACCGAAAGGGACACGGCGCCGCCCGTCATCCAGCGCGACGACGCCCTGGCCAGCATCAGTGCCATGGCGGAGCGGCACAACAACTGGGGCCGCTGGGGCTCGGATGATGTGCTGGGGACGCTGAACTTCATCGACGCCGCCAAGCGCATCCAGGCAGCCGGGCTCGTAAGAACCGGCGAAGCCTTCTCGCTGTCGCAACCGTTCGATACCAACGGCCCGCAGAAGGGCTGGCGCCGGCGCACCAACCCCGTCCACACCATGACCGACACGGGCGTCGACGCCGAACGCGGAAACCAAGGTTTCCCGCATGGTTTCGGCGGTGCGGACGATGTCATCAGCATGCCGCTGCAGTGCTCAACACAGTGGGACGGGTTGGGCCACATCTTTGACCGCGGCAAAGCCTGGAACGGCAGGGCCGCGGGCGACGTCGTCACCTCCGAAGGCGACCTCGTCACCGGCATCGAGACAGCAGCCGCGCAGATCGTCACGCGCGGCGTGCTGCTCGACGTCGGCCGCGCCCTCGCCGCCGAAACGGGACGGAACGACGGCGAGCTCCCGGACGGCTTCGCGATCACCACCGAACACCTGGAACGGACGATCGAACGTCAGGGGCCCAGCTCCGCGGTCGGCCGCGGCGACATCGTCGTCATCCGGACCGGCCAGTACAGCCGCGCCCGGCGCGAGGGCTGGGGCGATTACGCGGGCGGATCCGCCCCCGGATTGTCCTTCAGCACCGCGCCGTGGCTGCACATCTCGGAGATTGCCGGCATCGCCACGGACACCTGGGGATTCGAGGTCCGGCCCAACGAGTTCGACGCTGCCTTCCAGCCCCTGCACCAGATCGCCATTCCGAACCTTGGGCTGTTTCTGGGCGAGATGTGGGATCCGGATGCGCTGGCGGAACGGTGTGCGGCCGACGGCCGGTATGACTTCCTGCTGTCCGCGCCGCCGCTGCCCATCACCAGCGCAGTCGGATCCCCGGTCAACCCCATCGCCCTCAGGTAGGAGTCCGAGATGGCAGCAGTACAGAAAGTCGGGATCGTCGGCGCAGGAGCGGCGGGGCTCACCGCCGCCATCCTGCTGGCCGACGCCGGGCTTGAAGTCGAGGTCCTGGAACGCGCAGATGAACCTCAGACTCTCGGTTCCGGGATCACCCTGCAAGGCAACGCGCTGCGGGTCTTCCGGCAGCTTGGCATCTGGGACCAGCTTGCCGCCAAGGGTTTCGCGTTCAGCACCCTGGGCCTCCGGGCACCGGATCCCGCCGGCACGGTCCTCGCCGTCCTGGATGACATCCGCACCGGCGGCGACGACCTGCCCGCAACCCTGGGCATGTACCGTCCGGACCTCGTGGCCATCCTGCGGGACCGTGCCGAGCAGGCTGGAGCCGTAATCCGGTACGGCCGGGCCGTCACCGGCGTCACGGACGACGGCGGCCGTGTCACCGTCAGCACCGCCGAAGGCACAAGCGGCACCGGCTCCACCTACGACCTCGTCATCGGCGCCGACGGCCTGCGCTCAACCGTCCGGCAGGCCATCGGCATCGACGTTGAACCCGCCCCCGCCGGCATGGGGATCTGGCGCGCATTCGTGGCCCGGCCCGAGGACGTGGTGCGTACCGACCTCACGTATGGCGGCCCGTGCTTCATCGCCGGCTACTGCCCCACCGGTCCGGACAGTATCTACGCCTACCTCGTGGAGAAGGCCCAGGAGCGCAGCCACGAGGACGGGCCGCGGATCATGGCGGAGCTGGCCGCAGCCTACGGCGGCCCCTGGAATGAGATCCGCGGGAACCTGGACCACAGCGCCCGCATCAACTACACCCAATTCACCAGCCACCTCGTGGACGGACCCTGGAACCGCGGCCGCACGGTGATCATCGGCGACGCAGCCCACAGCTGCCCGCCCACCGTGGCGCAGGGCGCGGCGATGGCAGTGGAGGACGCCGCCGTCCTCGCCGAACTGCTGCTCGGCCACGACGAACTCACCGACACCCTGTGGAAGGAATTCTCCGACCGCCGCCTGGACCGGGCCCGCGCCGTCGTCACCGCCTCAGTGCAGCTGGGTCAGTGGATGCTCGACGGCGTCCGCGACGCCGACGTTCCCGGCCTGCTGAATTCGCTTTCCACCATGCTGAAGGAGCCCGCATGAACACCCCCGTACCCGACACAGACGCAGACACAGACACAGACACACGAAGCGTGGACGTGCACGCGCACGTGCTGCTCCCCGCATTGCAGCAGCTCGTCGCCGACGCCGACCCGGAGGGTTTCGCGGCGCAGCAGGCCCTGGAGGTGCAGCGCAACGGCGGCGAGTCGATGACGGCTTCCGGAAAGATGATCAAGGAGCGCTGGCTCCAGCTCACAGACGTGCGGCGGCGGCTGGCGGACATGGACGCGGCCGGGGTGGGCGTGCAGATCGTGTCGCCGTCGCCGTCGCACTTTTACTACTTTGCCGGCGAGGAGCTGGCCCTGGAGCTGGCCCGCCAGGCCAACCGGGCCGTCCGGGAACTCGTGGACCAGGCGCCGGAGCGCCTGCAGGGGCTGGGCCTGGTGCCCCTGCAGCACCCGGCCCTGATGGTCGAGGCCCTGGAGCACGCGGTGCTGGAGTGCGGCCTCCTCGGTGTGGAGATCGGCTCCTTTGCTGCCACACCGGGCGAAGCGCAGACCACGGTGGAGCTCTCGGACCCGCGGCTGGAGGACTTCTGGGCGCGCGCGGCCGAGCTGGACGCGCTGGTGTTCCTGCACCCGTTCGGCTGCTCGCTGGATGAGCGGCTGGACCGCTTCTACCTCGCCAACACGGTCTCCCAGCCGGCGGAGAACGCCGTTGCACTCTCGCATTTAATCTTCGGCGGGGTGCTGGACCGCCATCCCGGCCTGAGGGTGCTGGCCGCGCACGGTGGCGGCTATCTGCCCACGAGCCTCGGCCGCTCGGACCGCGCCTGGAAGGTGCGGCCGGAGGCCCAACGGTGTGCCGAACCGCCGTCGTCCTACCTCCGGAGGCTGTACTTCGACTCCCTGGTCCACAGCCCGGCCGAGCTGCGGGCCCTGGTGGCAGCAGCCGGCCCCGACCGCGTGCTGCTCGGCTCCGACTACCCGTTCGACATGGGATCGGACGATCCGGTCGCAGACCTGGAGGCCGCCGGACTCCCGGCTGCCGAGGAGGAACTCATCAGCGCCGGGAACGCGGCCGCGCTGGGCCTTCGGCCGGCCGCTGCCCGCCCACTTCACGCACGCGTCGGAGGGAAGTAACCGATGGCCAGGATTGCGCGCTGGAATTACGACGGCGGGACGCACGCCGGGTTCGTCGAAGCGGACCGCTGCTACCCGCTCCCGCCCGAACACACCGTCGGCACACTGCTGGAGGCTGGCCTTGCCGCGACACTGCGCCTGGCGGCCGAAACCCTGGACAGCGCGGCGTCGGTGCCGCTGGCAGACGTCGTGCTGCTGGCCCCGCTGGTCCCCGCCACGATGCGGGACTTCGTGGCATTTGAAGAACACGTCGAGGGGGTCCGGAAGAGCATCGACGGCGTGGCCGGGATGGTGCCCGAGTGGTACGAGGCCCCGACGTTCTACTTCACCAACCCGCACACCGTCCGGGCGACGGGCGACGTCATCGGCATCCCCGCCGGATGCAGCGCCCTGGACTTCGAAACCGAGGTGGCCGCCGTCGTCGGGCGTGTTCCCGGCAGCGACGGGACCAACCTCTCCGCGGCGGATGCCCACCGGCATATCTTCGGCTACACGGTGTTGAACGACTGGTCCGCGAGGGACCTTCAGCGCCGCGAGATGAAGGTGAGCCTGGGCCCGTGCAAGGGCAAGGACTTCGCCAGCACGCTCGGGCCGTGGATCGTCACGGCGGACGAGTTCGAGGACCTGCACGACGACGAGGGCTTCCTGCCGGTCTCCATGGCCGTGGAGGTCAACGGGGAGCTGATCGGGCAGGACCTGCTCTCCAACATGGGCTGGCCCTTCGCCGAGCTCGTGGCCTACGCCTCCCAGGATTCCGTGGTGCGGCCCGGCGATGTGCTCGGATCCGGGACCTCCGGCAGCGGCTGCCTGGCGGAGCTGTGGGGCCGCAACGGCGCCCAGACTCCCCCGCCGCTGAAGACGGGCGACACCGTCCGGATGACGGTCGAAGGGATCGGCAGCATCGAGAACACCGTCGGCGAGCGCCGGGAGGCGGCCACGTTGGTCGCGGCCCGCAGCCGGCCGCGGAACAGGACCCGCTAAAGCCCAACCAGGTAGCAGATGAGGGCGTTCCCAGCACTGGGAACGCCCTCATCTGCTACTTACGTTGGCGATTTGTCGTACAGCCTGCGGTGGCCCCTGGCCATGCCGATGGGATCGATGTCCAGCCACTCGTGGCCGCCCCATTCGCTGGTCACCGCGCCGGCGTAGCCCGCGGCTGCAAGCTCCCGCCGGAGCTCGCCGATGGGTCCGGAAACCCTGCCGTCCCGGTCCTCGAGGTCCCAGTACTTCAGATGCACACCGCGCACCAGCGGCAGGAACTCCCGCCACTCAGCCACGGTGGTGTTTCCGAAGCGGCCGAACACCATGGAGAGCCTTGCCCTTGCAGCACCGGTCAGCTGCGCGTCCCCCAGCGCCGCGTCCAGGCCGGCCTTCAGGGATTGCGGCGTGGAACCGTGCCACTCGGCCTCCAGGTAATCGACTGCGCAGCGCGGAACACCCTCCTGCCGCAAGGCCTCCAGGTAGGACACCGGGAGCGCCGGCATGCACGCGCTCAGGTCGAAGACGAAGCCCAGCTGCCGGCTGCCGATCCGGTCAATGGCGGCAAGCTGCCGCTGGAATGACTCGCCGTCCGGCCGTATCCCGCCCTGGACTTCCTGGAGAAGCAGGACACCGTGATGCTCCGCCCGCTCCGCGAGTGGTGCCAGGATTTCGGGGGCCAGGCCGAAGGCTATGCGCGCGCCCTCAAAGCCCATGGCTGAAGCAGCCGCGAGCTGGCCGTCGATGTAGTCCACCGATTCCTGCGGCGTCATCACCCGGTCCCGCCTGAGCGCCGAGTCGTTGTAGATGCCCAGCAGGGTCAGGCGGATCCCAAGCGCTTCGGCGAGCGCCCTGAATTCGCAGCGCTCCGCAAGTGCCTGCGCGTCGGGCTGCCCGCCGGCCCAGGGGTAGCCGCGGAAGTGCTGCGGGGCATCCGCCTCAATGGCCGTACACAGCCCGGCTTCCACTGCAGACCTCAGCAGCTCGTCCGGGCTTCGTTCAGCCCTGAGCAATTCCGTGGTCAGGGAGAACATGGTGAATGCCCACTCGGGGTCCGTGAACCCGCCAGCCTGTCCGCCACGTGGGCCCGCGGTCATGACGCCACCTGCGCAAGGGGGCGTGCGCCGCCCGCCACCAGCCGCCGGCCCGACGACTGGGTGATGGCCAGCGGCCGGCCGGGGCCGGTCAGGATGTACGGGATGCTCAGGTCAACAGCAACGGCGACGTCGGCATCCTCGCCTTCCATGACGGCAGGCCCCGAGCGGACCACGAGGCTGATCCGCTCCTGGATGAACCAGGAGCGGTCCCACCAGGCATTCAGTTCGTCCAGCTCCGCCTCGTCACCGCGGATCCGCAGCGTCACGGCACCGGGATCAGCCGGAATCCCGTTAACCGTGGGCCGGATGCCTGTCACCGAAGAGAAGGGCAGGCTCCGCATCCACGGCAGCCGAAGGTCCAGTGTGTACCCGCCGGGGGCTGCCCGCAGGCTGTCCTCCGGCACTAATCCGTGCTCGAAGGACATGACGCGCTCAGCCCTGGAGGGCCAGGGTTTTCCGGTCCGCGCCGCCACCCGGGACCGGCATGTAGGAGATCCGCAGCCTTTCCCGGACCGAAATGGCGTGTTCCCCGCGGCCGAGGCCGCCGGCCTTGTCCACCGAGACGGTGGCCACTTCGCCCATCTCCCACCGGTCGTCAAAGATGCCCGGCAACTCGGTGAGCCGGTAGGTGTTGCCGTGGACCGTCAGCGAGACGGCTTCTGCCGGGGCGGTCTCCCCGTCCACCGTGACCTCGACGTCCTCAACCATGGAGAGGCCCAGCCCGCGGTAGTACGGCAGCCGGACGCCCAGTTCGAAGCCGGTGACGCCGTCGCCGTCGTGCACGTTGCGGAGGGTGTCCTCGACGATGATGTACTTATCAAACATTGCTGCCTCCAGCCGCGGCTGCCGCGGCAACGTCGATGGTGCGGTCCTCGCCGAGCAGCCGCTCGAACATCAGGTGCTGGCGGCGGACCTGGTCCACACTGTCCACTTCGTAAATGTCCTGGATGTGCCGGTTGCCCTCGTACTCGCTGGACAGGTAGCCGTCGTAGCCGCCCTCGATCAGCACAGGGATGATCTTCTCGTAAGGGATGCTGTACTCGACGCCCTCGTCGGTCATCTCGTAGAACTTCGCCTGGATGTGGTGGATGTAGGGCATGTGCTCGAGCATGGAGCGCGGGTCCTGCGCCGTCATGAAAGTGGCGATCCGTGCGACGCCCAGCTCGACGGGGTTGGCGCCCATGTAGTTGAACGTGTCCATGAGGCCATGCACGTCGCCGTGGTTGTTATAGGTCTCCACCGCGAGTTCCACCAGGTGGGGACGGGCACCGTCGCGGAGGGCACGCTCCGACATGACGCGCGGGAACCGCTCCACGAACGTGCCCATGTCCGGCATGAAGCCCAGCGCCGGCGACTGCAGGCGGTGCATGACTTCCAGGTGGCGCAGGATCCACGGGTGTTCGTAGTGGAACGGTGCGTGGACCTCCAGCAGGAGCTTCAGGTCCAGTGCTTCCGCGTAGGAAGCGCAGGCCTCCATGACCTCCGGCGGGGTGTTGATGATGGCCCGCACGTGGCGCGCACCGAGCCGCTTGGCGATGTCCAGGTCGCGGCGTACCGACTCTGCCGCTTCTTCCGTGGTCATGGTCCGGCCGGGGTACCGCTTGGTGTCGATGAACAGGTCGGTGGCGACTGTGGTGGTCCCGTACTTCTCCATCCAGCCATTCCACTGGCGGTAGAAGTCCTCGCCCGGGTTCGGATAGCCGGTGATGGACTGCTCGGGGATGATCTCGACGCCAAACGCGCCGATCGCGGCGGCTTCCCGGACACAGTCCTCAAGGGACATTTTTCGCAGGAAGTACTCTTCCTGATAGCTGTAGAAACTGACTCCACGCTTGATCTGATGGGCGGTATTCACACCCAGCTCCTCGTGTTTTTGGCGCGCTTCCGCGCGACACTTCGCACCGACCTACGACGGGCGTAAACCTCAACTTACCGCCAGCCGGAACCGATGTGCAGGGCCGGCGTGATCACTTCCGCCAATGCCCCGCATCACCGGTTTCGATGCTTCCCTTTCTCCCCGGGACTCCCCGCAGGGGCGCTTCGTCGGTTACGGTCTCTGATGGGTGCCTGCATCGTTAAAGGCCACATTGTGCGCTGATGCTCCCGGGCACCGTGCCCCGGACCACAGCCCGGGCACACGAAATCCGCAAAGGATTCCCCTTGAAAACCGAACCAGCCACCCTTTCCCGCGAAGCGGACGTCGTGATCGTCGGCAGCGGCCCGTCCGGTGCGGCCTACGCCCGCACCCTGCACGACGAGGCCCCGCACCTGCGCATCCTCATGGTTGAGGCGGGACCGGCGATCAGCACGCCCCTCGGCGGCCACATCAAGAACATCGCCGACTCCGAGGCCCGGACCGCCGCGCAGCTCGCGTCCCAGGGTCCGGTGACGTCCATAAACCCCGACGCCGGCGTGCCCGGCCCCGGACGGCCGGGCACCTTCCTGCTCCGGCCCGAGTCGACGGCAAGGGCTGGTATGCCCGCTGCCGCCATGTCGAGCAACGTGGGCGGCATGGGCGCCCACTGGACCTGCGCCTGCCCCCGCCCGGGTGGCGCCGAACGGATCCCGTTCCTGGACCCTGACCACCTGAATGCCGCCCTGCAGGACGCCGAACGGCTGCTGTCCGTCACGTCGTCGGCCTTCGACGACGCCCCCTTCTCCGGTGAGGTGCGGCGCCGCCTGTCCGCCGCCTTTAATCGCACCGGCCCTGCCGCCGTGCAGCCCATGCCGCTGGCGGTCCGCAAGCATAACGACGGTTCCGTCACCTGGTCCGGGACCGACGTCGTCCTCGGCCCCCTGGCCGGCGCGGCGCACAAGGGCACGTTTGAACTCAGGGCCGGAACGCTCTGCCGGAAGGTGCTGCTCGACGGCGGCAGGGTGGCAGGGGCGCTGCTGCGGGACGTAGAAACAGGGACGGAATACGAAGTGACCGCCCCGGTGGTTGTCGTCGCCGGCGACGCGCTCCGCACGCCTCAGCTGCTCTTCGCCTCGGGAATCAGGCCCCGGGCCCTCGGCCGGTACCTGAACGACCAGCCGCAGGTGATCAGCGCAGTGCGGCTTCCCGCCGAGGCGGTGGCGGCAGAAACAGCACGGTCCACGGCAGATGGCGGCACGGGATCCGCCGCGTCCCGCCACAGCGGTGTCTCCTGGGTACCGTACACGGACGATGAGCCCTTCCACGGCCAGGTCATGCAGCTGGACGCCTCCCCCATCCCGCTGGCCGAGGACGATCCTGTGGTTCCGGGCTCTGTGATCGGGCTGGGCTGGTTCTGCGCCACGGAGCCCGTGGAGGAGAACCGGGTGGAGTTCGACGACACCGCCTTGGACCACTACGGCATGCCGCGCATGGACATCCACTACAGCCTGACGTGGAAGGACCTGGAGGTGGTCGAGGCAGCCAAGGCTGCCGTGGTCCGCGCGGGCAACGCCCTCGGCACCTTCCTGGATGACCGGCCCCCGTTTCTGCTTCCCGCCGGAACCTCCCTCCACTACCAGGGCACCGTGCGGATGGGCCGGGACGACGACGGCACGTCCGTATGCGGGGCCGACAGCCAGGTCTGGGGCACGGACGGGCTGTATGTCGCCGGCAACGGCGTCATCCCGACGTCGACTGCCTGCAACCCGACCCTGACCTCCGTTGCGCTGGCAGTGATCGGAGCCCGCTCGGTTGCCCGGCGCTTCAGCATGGTCCGGCCCGGCTGAACTGGCTCAGCCGCAGCCGGGCTGCACAAAAAGGAGGAGGTGCCGGCGGCACCTCCTCCTTCTGCTGGCGGAAGCTCAGCCTTCGACCGTGAACACAGCGCCCAGCGGGGAGTCCAACCCGCCGCCGGCGTAGATCTCAAACTCGCCCGGCTCCACGACGTACTCCCCGGCGTTATCCCAGAAACCCAGGTCCTCCCAGCCCAGTTCGAAGTGCAGTTCCCGCGCCTCGCCGCTGCTGAGCAGTGTCCTCGTGAACGCCCGCAACCGCCGGACGGGCTGGGCCAGCGAGGCCACCCGGTCACGGACGAACACAAAGGTTACCTCGTCGCCGTCGCGGTCCCCCACGTTGGCCACGTTGATGGTCAGGCCAAGGGTTGCCACGTCCCGCAGCGCCCCAAGCGGGAGGCGCTCCGTGGACAGCTGCAGCCCGCCGTAGGCAAAGGACGTGTAACTCAGCCCGTGGCCGAACGGGAACTGCGGGCCCAGCTCAAGGTCCAGGTACTTCGATGTGTAGCGGTCGTCGGTGTTGCCGGGCCCGAACAGCCCAATGTCCTGCACGCCCTCACCCAGCCGGGCTGCCCTGCGGGCTGGCCTTCCGGTGTTCTCGTGGTCGTAGTGGACCGGCACCTGGCCGGATGACCGGGGAAAGGACATGGGCAGGCGGCCGCCGGGATTGACGGCCCCCGTCAGCACGCGGGCGACGGCGGCCGGGCCTTCCAGCCCCAGGTGCCAGGCTTCGAGGACGCTGGGCGCCTCGTCGATCCAGCCGGCGGTCACCAGCGGCCGGCCGTTGAACATCACGACGGTGAAAGGGGTGCCGGTACCGGCGACCTCACGGATCAGTGTCTCCTGCCAGCCGGGCAGGCGGAGGTCGCTGCGCGAACTCGCCTCGCCGGTGATGCCGGAGGGCTCCCCGACGGCCACAATCACCACGTCGTGGCTGGCCGCAGCCGCCCGGGCTTCGGCCAGGAGGGCCTCATCCGGCTCGTAGAAGTGGCTTCCCTGCAGGACGGTGAGGTCCCAGTCCGGGCACTCGTGGCGCAGTGCATCCGCGAGCGACCCGGACGGCGCGGCAAACGACTGGACCCAGGTCCCGAGATGGTCGGCGCTCTCGGCGTACGGGCCCACCAGCAGTACCTTCTGACGCTTGCGGCCCAGCGGCAGCGTGCCGTCATTCTTGAGCAGCACCAGGCTCTTCTCGGCGGCTTCCCGGGCGAGGCCCCGGCTCTCGGCCGCCGGCTCGGTGACCTCCCGGGCGGGATCAACGAAGGGTTCATCGAAGAGACCCAGGGCATGCTTGAGCCGGAGCACCCGCCGGACGGCGTCCTCCACGCGGGCTTCGTCGACGTCGTTCGGCGAAAGCCGGGCGGCGCCGCTGCCGTCGAACATGTTGCCGCCCATTTCTACGTCGAGCCCCGCACCGACGGATTGCCGCAGGGCGTCTTCGAGGTCCGTGGCGACGCCGTGGTCGATGAGATTCACCACGCCCTCCGCATCGCCGACAATGGCGCCGGCGAAGCCCCATTCGTCCTTCAGCAGATCCGTCAGGAGCCCGCTGTTGGCGTGGACGGGGCGGCCGGCAACGGTGTTGAACGAGGCCATGACCGTCGCGGCGCCTGCGGCTACCGCGGCCCGGAAGGGTTCCAGGTACACGTTGCGCAACCGCTGGATGGAAAGGTCGACGGTGTTGTAGTCGCGGCCGCCCTCGGGCTGGCTGTAGGCCACGAAGTGCTTGACGCAGGACAGGATCGAGCCGGGGTCGGCGAGCGAGTCGCCCTGGTAGGCGCGCACCTTCGCTGCGCCGAAGACGCTGTTCACGTGGGTGTCCTCGCCGAAGCCCTCGACCACCCGGCCCCAGCGCGGGTCGCGTGACACGTCGACCATCGGGGAGAAGGTCCAGTTCACGCCGCCGGAGCGTGCCTCCTGGGCCGAGACGCGGGCGTCCGTTGCCGCAACTTCCGGGTCGAAGCTGCTGGCCTGGGCCAGCGGGGTGGGAAAGATTGTCCGGTGCCCGTGGACGACGTCGAGCCCCACCAGCAGCGGGATGCCGTGCGGAGTTTCCTCCCGGGCTACGCGCTGCAGCTCGTTGGTGGCCTCGGCGTTCCGGGGCCAGAAGACCGCTCCGATGCCGGCGCGCACCAGGTCCTTGGCATCCTCAAGTTTGGGGCGGAAGGCGATTTGGAGCTGTCCGAGTTTCTGCTCCCACGTCATCCGGGCGATAAGGTCCTCGATGACCACCTCAACCGCGTCCCGTCGTCGTACGTCCTGGTGGATCGTCATGCGCACCTTCCTGTGTAGTGTCGTCAGTCTTCTAGGGCGCGGTACTGAAAGTTCCGGAAGCGCACCCGGCCCGTACCGGTCGCGAACAACGCCGGGCGGAGGCTGAGCAGCTCGTCAGCCGTGTTGGTGTTGTAGCCGGAGACTTCAGACCGCAGCCCGTGCCGTGTCCATGCGATGCCGTCACGGCTGTAGAACAGCGTGAGGATGTTGGCGTTATTGACGATCCGCAGGTGCAGGTTCCGGGTTTCCGGAGCGGGTTCCTTCCGCCAGTAGTGGAGATCCCGGCCCGCCCGGTAGGTGAAGATTCTCTCCTCGTTGAACCCGAGGCCGGCAAAGAGGCGGTTGCTGTAGTACAGAAGAAGACCGCCGACGGCATCTCCCAGGAGTTCGACCTGCACGGTCACCTCGTAGGAGTGGTCACCGACGAGGCAGGTGAGCGGAGAACTGTCGGCCGGGGAACTGCCTCTCCCCTGCAGCAGAAGGCCGTCACCGAAGGACGCTCGGGCGTACTCGTCGGCCGCCGGGGCGTGGAAGGTCCATTGGGTGCCGAAACGCGGTTCCTTGAAGTCGTCGGAAAGGGCGATGCCGTGGATTGCGGGGTCCTGGCCCGGTATCCGGTCAAGCGGTGCCTTCAGGGGTACCGAAAGATCTCCGCCCTGGGCGACCGGCCAGCCGTCCTCCGTCCATTCCACCGGTTCAAGGAGAGTCTGCCGGCCCAGGGTGAGGTAGCCGTTTTCATAGCCGTGATAGATCATCCACCAGCGGCCCCCAGGTCCCTCGAAAAGGGTCGCGTGGCCCCGGCTCCACCACTTTTCCTTGGCGTCCCAGGTGCGGACGATGGGGTTGTCGGGGCAGTCCTCCCAAGGGCCGTGCACCGAATGTGAACGGGCAACCGTGACCATGTGGCCGGTGGGAGGACCCGAGGTTCCTCCCACCGCCGATGTCAGGTAGAACCATTTGCCGCGGCGGACGAGCTTGGGTCCTTCCAGGGCATACGCCTCGGTCACCCAGTCATCGGGGTACTTCCATCCGTCGTAGACGTGTTCCTTCGGACCGTCGACGCTCAGCCCGTCGTCAGTAAGGCGAACCCGGCTCATGCCGTTCGTGAACAGGTATCGCTTACCGTCCTCGCCCACGACATGGCCGGGGTCGATCTGGTCGAAGATTCCGACCGGCGCCGGGTCACTCCATGGGCCCCTCATGTCCGGGGCGTGAATGACGTAGATCTGCTGGCGGGGGTCCGGTGACACCGCGGTTGGTATCACCGGTATGTAGATGTAGTAGCGTCCCTCGTGCTTGCACATGTCCACGGCGAAAACGCTGCCGATGGGTTGCCGGAGGGCCGGCCCTATCGGAGCCCAGTTGAGGAGGTCGCGCGAATGCCAGATCATCAATCCCGGGGCGGCTTCAAACGACGAGAACGTCAGGTAGTAGTCGTCGCCGTCGCGAAGAATCGCGGGGTCAGGCCGGTCCCCGGAGAACACCG
This sequence comes from Arthrobacter sp. UC242_113, assembly GCF_044054585.1. NCBI lineage: Bacteria > Bacillati > Actinomycetota > Actinomycetes > Micrococcales > Micrococcaceae > Arthrobacter > Arthrobacter sp. UC242_113. Next base: position 3,669,683 of record NZ_CP171968.1, read on the forward strand.
GGTTTAGATACGTACCGTCCCCCTGGCCTGCAATCCGCTGTCCTTCCACGCCCTGGGCGGCAGTGGACTGGTCGACACCGGCCGCCGTCACGACTTAACACCCCCGGTGAAGCCCTGGATGAACTGTTTCTGCGCCATGAGGAAGAACGCGAGGATGGGAATCATGGAGATGATGATGGCGGCGAAGATGACGTTCCACTGGGAGACGCTCTCGCCCACGAAGTTGTAGATCACCACGGGCAGGGTCACAGCGTCTGAGCCGTTGAGGAAGATCAGGCCGGTGAAGAAGTCATTCCAGACAATGAGGCCGGTGAAGATGGCGACGGTGCCGGTGGCCGGCGACAGCAGCGGGAAGATGATCTTGCGGAACACCGTGAACCGGGACGCGCCGTCGATCTGGGCTGCCTCCTCGTAGTCCCGCGCTATGCCGTTGGTGAACCCCATGTACAGGAAGATCGAAATGGGCAGCAGGGCTCCGGCGTACATGATGATGGTGCCGATGTGGGTGCCCACCAGCCCTACATTCCGCATTCCCACATAGATGGGGATGATCGCGGCCTGGGCCGGCAGGACCATGGTGACCAGGATCAGGCCCATGGCCACCTTGCTCAGCTTTCCCGTCCGCCGGCTCAGAGTGTAGGCCGAGAGTGATCCGATCAGCACCAGCAGCAGGACGCTTCCGGCGGTGATGATGACGCTGTTGAGCATCCCGTCCATGAGCGTGGCCTGGCGGCCGCCCCGGAGGGCTTGGCCGAAGGCCTCCAGCGTGGGGTTGGTGGCGAGCTCGACGGCGGAGGTGGTCAGCGCGTCGGAGCTGTTTTTGAACGCCATGTTGAGCAGGAAGTAGAAGGGAAGCAGGAACACCAGCGCGACGAGGATGATCCCCACTTCACGGATCAGGGTCTTCTTTGTGTAACGGAACATTCGTCTGGCCTTCTTACTTGCTCGGACGGAGGAGGAGGCGCTGGGCCACGGTCAGGACGATGATGATCAGGGACATGACCAGGGCCAGGGCGGCGCCGAAGCCGAAGCGGCCCATCACGAACGTTTCCTTGTAGATGGTGACGGCGAGCGTTTCGGAGGCACCGTAGGGACCGCCGCCGGTCAACGCCTGGATCTGGTCGAAGACCCGCAGTCCGTTGATCAGCATCAGCGTCATCGCTATGACCACTGAAGGCATGATGGCAGGCAGGACCACGTAGTTGAACCGCTTCCAGAGCCCGGCGCCGTCCAAGGCGGCAGCCTCTTCCAGTTCTGGGGATACGGTGGCCAGCCCGGCCAGGTACATCACCATCACCAGGCCCACGTTCTGCCAGACCATCACCGTGATGATGGCCGGCAGCACGGTGGACGGGTCCCCGAGCCACGTTTTCTGCAGCGAATCGAGGCCGACTGCGCCCAGCAACTCGTTGAGCGGTCCGTCCTGCTCGAAGATGAATTTCCAGATGTAGGAGGTCGCCAGCGAGCTGAGGACCACCGGCGCGAAAATCAGGGTCCGGACGATGTTCCGGGACTTCACGGTCCGATTGAGGCCCAGGGCCAGGAGCAGGCCGATCACGTTGGTCAGCACCACGAACGAAATACCGATGATGAACGTGTTGATGAGCGCGGTGGTGGTGGGGCCGCCCTTGGCTATCGCTGCAAAGTTATCCCAGCCGACAAACTGCCACTTTCCGAGGCCTTTCCAGTTGGTGAAGGCGAAGAAAGCGCCGATCGCGCTGGGTGCATAGTGAATCAGGACCAGCGCGATTAGTGCGGGCGTGAACCACCACCAGCTGGCAAAACGGCGTTCGACACTCCGAGCGGCCTTTTTCGGATCGGCGGAGGGGACGGGGCGCCCGGTTGCCCGGGCGCCTTGCCTCTTCTCCTCAAGTTGTGCGGTCATGGGAATCAGTTCCAATCAGTTGCGGTGTCGGGTCCGCTTAGGCGCCGCGGTCGTATTCCGCGTCCATGGTCTTCAGGACCTGGTCCGGCGTTGCCTGCCCGGTCAGGAGGCCCTGGATACCGGTGCCGAGGGAGTCGTAGACGCCGCTGTTGGGCCACAGGTAGTTCGGCTGGGTGACGATTTTCTTGTCCGCCTCAGCAAAGTACGGCTCGAGGCTCGGGAACTGGGATGGCACCTTGCCCGAGATGGCGGCCGTGACAGAAACATTGCCGTTGCCCTTGGCAAGGGCGTCCTGGTTCGCCGGCTGGGCCAGGTATTCGAGGAACTTCAGGGTGGACCCGACGTGCTTGCCCGCGGCGTTCACTGCCAGTGCGTTCCCCGGGCTGGCGATCAGCCGGGTGTCCTCGGCAGTGTCGCCGGGGATGACGCCGACGTCGAAGGATCCGTCCTTGACCTGCGCGCGCAGTGCAGCGACAGCACCGGCCGGGGCGAAGACGGCCGTCACCTTGCCCTGTGCCACCGCCGGGAAGAGCTGGTCGAAGCCGGCGCCTGCGGCACCGTCCTGGTAGCAGCCTGCGTCCTTGAACTCGACGATGCGCTCAAGGACCTTCTTCCAGTCCGAGTCGGCGAAGGTGGTTTCCTTCTTGGCGCGCTTCTCGTCCCACTGCGGGTCCTTGGCGTAGACGAGCGATGCGGCGATCTGCATGGCGTGCAGTCCGGTGTTGGCGCCGGACGTGCCGGCGACGGCAAACAGGGACTTGCCGGCGGCCCGCACCTTCTTGCACTGGTCGAGCACTTCGGCCGTCGTTGTCGCGGGCTTGAGCCCCAGCGCCTTCAGGGCACCGACGTTCTGGAGCTCGGTGATCGGCGCCAGGTCAGCAGGAACCGCGTAGAGCTTGTCGGCGTCGTAATAGAGGTTCTTGGCCGACGCGGGAATGGCGTCTGCGGCCCACTTCTCACTGGTGAGGTCCTGCAGGTAGCCCGCCTCGGCCAGCGCGGCGAACGACTGGTTGTTGCCGTGACCCGCCGCAACATAGAAGATGTCCGGCGCGTTGCCCGCCTGCAGCTGCGTGCGCATGGTCTGGCCATGCTGGTCATTGGGGGATTCCACCAGCTTGATGGTGATGTTCGGGTTCTTCTGGTGGAAGGAATCGATCAGTGCCTGGTAGGGGTTGGCCGTGCCGCCGCCGGTGAAGGCGGGGGTAGCCAGCGTGATTTCCACGGGGCCGGTTTCCTCGGCGACGGGCTCGCTGCCCGCCCCGCTCCCGCCGCAGGCACTGAGTGCCAGCGCGGCAACCGACGTAAGCGCGGCGGCACTGAGGAACCTCCGGATGCCTGTACGTGAAGTGTGCTTCATGGTGTGGCCTTTCATGACGTCTTTGTCCTGTCGCTCGGGGCGATCAGCGGATTTGAGCCTGACCCAAGGGCAAATCCCCTGGGTTTGTTGGGCTGGCTCCTGTCAATCAAGGTAGGCCAGGTCACATGGGGCATGGAAATAGTTATCGTCTATGCTCACCATCTTCTTCCCGCATAGCCGTTTTCCCCTATGCGCGGATGCCAGGTCCTAAGGTGATTTCAGGTCCCGCGGCAGCCGCCGCCATATCCCGACGCTTGAAGGATAACCCCGCCATGCCCGCAGACGTGCCCTCCCGTGACGACGCCGCAGCCGCCCTGTTCAGTGAATTCGTGACCCCGCCCGCCCCCGCCAGGCCCCGCGTGTGGTGGCACTGGATGGACGGCAACGTCAACGAGGCCGGCATCGTCAAGGACCTGGAATGGCTGAAGTCCGTCGGCGTCGGCGGAGTGCAGGCATTCAACGGCGCGATGGGCACACCCGCCTACACGCCCGAGCCTGTGGCCTTCCGCTCCCCCGCCTGGCGGTCCGCCATGTCCTGCGCCGCGGCAACCGCGGACCGGCTGGGGCTGGAGCTGTCCATCGCCACGTCCGCCGGCTGGAGCGCCACCGGAGGCCCGTGGGTAAGGCCGGCGGCGGGTATGAAGAAGCTGGTGTGGACCACTACGCGGGTTTCCGCCGCGAGGGTCCCGGCCCGGGCCGCCCGACTGGCCGTCCCGCCGTCGAACTCGGGGCCGTACCAGGACGTCCCGTTCGCGGCTGTGCGCCAAGCCAACATCCAGGTGCCGGACCACTTTGAGGATGTGGCCGTACTGGCGTTCCCCGCCCGGCCGGGCCACCTCCCGCTCGAGCCATCGGCCGTAAGCAGCGGCACGACGGCGGCCGGTGCCGCTGCGGGGGACGGGCAGAGGCCCCTGGCATCACTGAGCGACGGTTCCTTCTGGCCGGCAATGGAGCTGCCAATGGAGCCGGGTTCGGCGGGAGCGGGCGGCGCGGTCAATCCACAAGCCTGGATCCTTGCCGAGTTCCCGGAGCCGACGGCGGTGGGGTCCGTCCGCGTGGGGCTTCCGTCCCGCCGTGGTTTTCGGAACGGCCCCCGCTCCCCTGGCCCGTCTCGAGTCAAGTACCGACGGCGGGAGCTACACTCCCGTCGCCGACCTCCCGGTGTCCGGATCCCCGGTGCGCTCTGCAACCTTCCCGCCGGTGACTGCCCGGTACTTCCGTCTGGTTCTTGAGCAGCCCGCAGCCGGCGGCGTCCCGGTGGCAGCCGGTATCAAACCGCTCGTCCTCACCAGTCCGGTTGACGGCAACCCGACGGTTGCCGTCTCCGCCCTCCAGCTTTTCGCCGGACCGCGGGTCAACCGGGCCGAGGAGAAGGCTGGATACGCTCCGGTCCCCGATTTCTACGCCTTGGAGACCCAGACACCGGACACCCCAGCTCAGGAAACCGACGCCGGCAAGCCGGGTGCCGCCGTCGGACTCCAGGACGTACTGGACCTGACAGGCCGCATGGGCCCGGACGGCTCGCTCGACTGGGCGCCGAAAGCGGGCGAATGGACCGTTCTGCGCCTGGGCTACTCCCTCACCGGCCACGTCAACGCTCCTGCACCCGCCGACGCCACCGGGCTGGAAGTGGACAAACTGGATGCCAGCCTGGTGCAGGAGTACCTGGAAACCTATCTGGGGTTCTTCGAGGATGCGGTGGGAAGCGGACTGCCGGGCATCACATCGCTGCTCAGCGACAGCATCGAGTCCGGGCCGCAGAACTGGACACCCCGTATGCGCGAGGAGTTCCAGCACCGTCGGGGTTATGACCTGATTCCATGGTTGCCTGCGCTGACCGGGATCATCGTGGAATCCGCGGAACGCAGCGACGCCTTCCTCTGGGACTACCGGCGGACCATAGCCGAGCTCCTCGCTGACAACCACTACGGCACGCTGGCCCGGCTGGCCCGCGAGCGCGGGCTGGGCTACTACGCCGAGGCGCTGGAGGATCACCGGCCGCAGCTGGGGGATGACCTCGAGATGCGTTCACACGCGGACGTGCCGATGGGAGCCATGTGGTGCTACACACCGGAGGAAGGCCCGCGGCAGACCTACGTCGCCGACGTACAGGGTGCCGCGTCCGTGTCGCATGTGTATGGAAAAGCCGCCACCGGCGCCGAGTCAATGAGCGCGTTCGGCCGGCCCTTCCAGTTCACGCCGCAGGTTCTGAAGCCGATCGTGGACATGGAGTTCGCGCTCGGGGTGAATCTGCTGAACATCCACACCTCGCCGCACCAGCCCGACGGTGTGCCGAAGCCGGGCATCACCCTGTCGCCGTACCTTGGCCAGTCCTTCACTCGGAATGACACCTGGGCGCACGCCGCCGGTCCCTGGATCAGTTACCTGGCCCGGTGCAGCCACCTGCTCCAGCAGGGGACTTACGCTGCCGACGTCGCCTACTTCTACGGCGAGGAGGCACCAGTAACCGGAGTTTTCGGGGATGCCTCGCCGGAGGTTCCCGCCGGCTACGGCTTTGACTTCATCAACCTGGACGGCCTGCTCAACCATGTCACCGTGACGGACGACGGCGGTCTGCTCACCACCGGTGGTGTGCGCTACCGGCTGCTGTACCTGGGCGGGACCAGCCACCGGATGACCCTCGCTGCCGTCCGGCGGGTCACTGAACTGCTCGACGCCGGTGCCACCGTGGCGGGCTGGCGTCCGGAGGGCTCGCCCAGTGCCGGGGACGAGGCCCGTCTCTGGGCGGAATCTGTCGACGCGCTGTGGAAGCCAGGCCGGCCGGGCTAATTGATTTGGCCGGGGTGCCGGTTCCCGAAGGTCTCGCCACCGCCTTGGAGCGGGCTGGAGTGGGGCCGGACTGGATGCTTGAAGTTGCGGAGCAGGCTGTGCTGCCGGTGATTCACCGCCGGCTGGACGCCGGGGAGCTGTACTTCATCAGCAACCAGCGGGACCGCACCGAGTCCGTGACTGCCACGTTCCGGGCAGGCTGCGCTTCGGCAGAACTGTGGGACGCCGTCCGGGGTACACGGAGCGCGCTGTATTCACGGCTTGTGCCGAGCGGAACTGTTGTCGAGCTTGAGTTGCCGCCCTTTGCCTCGGCATTTGTGCTGCTGAGGCGCGACGCCGCCGAAGGTGCCGCTTCCGCCACAGCCCCTCCTCTTACTACGGCAGCCCGGGAGCTGGGCGGCCCTTGGACCGTCACCTTCGCAGGCGACGGACAGTCCCCGGCACCGCTCACCATGGACCGGCCCACGCACTGGAGTGGCCCAGACGCACATGATGCTCCCACAGACGTGAAGTACTTCTCCGGCACTGGCACTTACAGCACCGAGTTCGACGTCGACGGGTCCGTGCTCGCCCCTGGTGAACGGCTGTTCCTTGACCTCGGCGACGTCCGGGACCTCGCCGAGGTCACCCTCAATGGGCAGCAGATGGGCGTCGTGTGGACCGCCCCGTTCCGTGTGGAGGTAACCGGAGCTGTCCGTGCCGGCGTCAACAGGCTTGAGATTGCCGTGACCAACGCCTGGGCCAACCGCCTCGCCGGGGACGCCGCGGAGGACCGGACCGGGAGGCCCGGCGCCCAGATCTTCGAACCCGGTGGCCCGCTCCTGCCGGCCGGGCTGGCAGGGCCGGTCAGACTCACGGGGCCCCTGCGGCTCTAGTCCGCCCAGCGGCCGGAGCTGTGGCGGTCCAGGGCTGATGCCCCGGCAGCGGCCAGGATGAGTGCGGCGGCAAGGAATAAGGGAAACCGCGGCTCCCCGGTGATGACGACGCCGGCCGCGGCTGTTCCGGCGGACCCGGCAGCGATCTTGAGGGCACCGACCCAAACAAATACCTGCCCCCGGACCTGCGGCGGAGCAAACTCGCTGCGGGCGGCAAGCGTTGCGGCGAAAAAGTACGAGTTCATGACCCCCGCAACGGCGTATGCGGCGACGGCAGGCGCAAAGGACACCGACACCGCGGCTACGGCGAGCGCCGCGGCCACCAAGCCGGCCAGCCGCGTCACCAGTCGGTCCGCGTCGCCCCGCAGCGGGCGGCACAAGACTCCCGCAGAACCGGCCAGGCCGCCCAACCCGTAGGCGGCCGTCAGGATGCCGGCGGCCGCCGGTTGGACCTGGAATGTGGCGGTGGAGGCGACGGCGGCGATGGGAAGCGCGGCAACTGAGAACGCCACGGTGATGGTCAGGTAGAGCATCCTCCTAAGGCGGCCGGTAACAGCCATTAGCCGAAGGGTCTGAACCGGCTTCGGAACGTCGGTTGCCGGCGCTGCGGGAGGCGCGTGAGGCAGCAACCGCACGAGGGCGGCGGCAACGAATGTGGCCCCCGCCAGGATGAGCGCGGCTGCTGTGGGTCCGGCCCAGGCTGAGATGGCGGCCACGACGCTCGGGCCGATGGTCCCGCCGATTCCATAGGTGGCAACATCCCAGCCCTGGGCCCGGCGCTGGCTGACACGGTCCGGGCCGGCGATCGCCGGAAGGCGGCTGCTGATGCCGCCGGTCAGCAACGGACCAACCAGCCCCGAAGCCACGAGCAGAAGGCCCGTCACCGCCGGCCACATCACCGGGTATAGCAGCACGGCAGCCGCCAGGGTGGCGCCGTGGAGGACGCACGCCCACGCAATCAGGACGCGTCCGTCGCGGCAGGAGTCCAGGCTCCGCGCCACCATGGGCCCCAGCAGGTGCGGGGCGGTGATGCAGGCGGCGAGCAGGCCGGCAAGCCAGCCCGGCGCCCCGCTGGTGGTGACCATGAGCACGATCGCGACTACGGCTCCGCCGTCCGCGGTGCGCGCCAGTGTCGCGGCCGCCACGTAGCGCGCCAATCCGCTGCTTTTCCGGGCCAGGTCCGGTGCCGGCTGACCGCGCTGGACTGTCCTCCACCGCGGCGCTTCTTGCTCCGCCGGTGCTTTTTGCTCCGCCGTACCGCGGTTCAGGCTACGCATGCCGCACCTGCTCAGGCACCCAGTCCGCTGAGGCGCAGGGCTTCCACGACCTTGGTGCGGCCCTCGGCGGCCAGGCTTTGCAAGGGGCGTGGCAGGCACGGCGCCTCCACGAAGCCAAGCACTTCGGCCATGGTGGCAGCAACCCGCAGGCTCCCGTACGTGCGGAAGAGCGCCCACACGGGCTCCAGCGCGGCAGATGCCTCCCGCGCCAGGTCGCCCTCGCCCGACTCGCCAGTCTCGCGGGCGCGGGAAAGGTCAACCATCACCTTCGCGGCTTTGGGAAACAGACCCGCGATGACTGAATACCACGCGTCGCACCCGGCGCCCAAGGCTTCTGCCGCGGCCCAGTCGCCGCTGATGCCCAGGGAAACACCCCCGGGAACGGCTGCCCGGAGCCGGGCGATACGGTCGGCGGCCTGGCCCGGCGCCGGGGGCGGGAACTTGATCGATGCGATGCCCGGAAGTTCGGCGATGCGGCCGTGAAGTTCATCGGAGAAGGTGAAGCCTGTGGTGGCCGGGTTGTCGTAGACAGCGATCGGCAGATTAGAGGCGGCCGAGGCCTCTTGGTAGAGGCCGTAGACCTCTTCGTCGGTCAGCCGCTGATACGACACCGGCGCCAGCAGCAGACCCGAGGCGCCCGCACTCTGGGCATCTTCGACGCAGTGCAGAACGTCACGGGTGCGCATGGCACCGACACCTGCTACCACGGGTGTCCCCTCGGCAGCTTCGACGGCCGCTCTCACCACCCTGCGGCGTTCCTCGCGCAGCAGGTAGGTGTAAATACCCGTCGAGCCAAGCACACCGATGGAGTCGACTCCGGCGTCGACGCACCGCGTGACCAGCCGCGCCAGTGCGGCTTCGTCGACGTTGTCCCCGGCGAGCGGCGTCAGGGGAAATGCACACAGGCCGTAAAACATCGGGGCGTGTCCTCTCTTCAGTTCAGTTTGATTGTTCCCTTCATGCTCGCAGCCGGATTGGTCCTAGCATAGATCCAAGAATCTGCGATTCAGGAGGACCAAAATCGAAGCCGAACTGCCGCTGGTGCTGGACCACCAGAGCCGAGTTCCGCTCTCCACCCAGCTGGTCAGCCGGCTGCGGGAAGCAATCCTGGACGGAACCCTCAGGCCTGAACACAGCCTGCCCGCATCGCGACGTCTTGCCGCCGGACTGTGCGTCTCCCGCGGTGTTGTGGTCCGCGCCTACGAACAGCTTGCCGGCGAGGGCTACCTGGAAAGCCGGGGCTCGGGCGGTACCCGGGTGGCAGTACGCGCCGACGGCCGGGGCATGGCATCGAAAAGCACCCAGGGCGCATCCGCCGCCGAGCAAACCGTAACGATCGACCTCACGCCCGGACGGCCCTCCGGCGCCCCGTTCCGAGACCGGGACTGGCGGTCCGCGTGGCGGAGGGCTGTTGCCGAGCCCGTGGAGGTTGAGCTTCCGGACGCCTTGGGCACTCCGGCCCTTCGCGCCGCCGTGGCCGATCACCTCGCCGCGTCCCGCGGACTTACGGTGAGTGCTGAGGACGTCATCATCACAGCGGGCACCAGTGACGCCCTGCAGCTGATCGTCGCAGCGCTCCGCGGCCAGGCGGGTGCGCCCCGCGTGCTGATGGAGGACCCCGGCTATCCCACGGCCAGGCGGGTGCTTTCCGCGGCCGGAGCTGCGGTGGAAACCCTGCCGGTTGCCGACGACGGGCTGGAGGCGGCACAGCTTGCGGCCCTTGGTCCCCGTCCGGACGCCGTCCTGGTGACGCCCAGCCACCAGTACCCCCTGGGCGGCCGGATGCCGGTCAAGGAACGGCTTGCCCTGCTGGCCTGGGCTGAGGCCAACCGCGTGATCATCCTGGAAGACGACTATGACAGCGAGTTCCGGCACCGCAGGATGCCCCTGCCCGCCCTTGCCTCACTGCCCTCCGCGGCCGAAGTCGTTTTGGTGGGCACCTTCTCAAAGTCCCTGAGCCCGTGGCTTCGGTGCGGCTATCTCGTGGTTCGTGGCGCCTCCGGGCAGGGCCTCAAGGACGCGCGGCTTGACCTGGGCACACCCGTCCCTGGAGTGATGCAGTCCGCCTTGGCCAACTACATCGCCGGCGGCGGCCTTGCACGGCACATCGCCCGGGCCCGGCGGCAGTACGCCCACCGCCGCGAACTGCTTCTCGACCGCCTTGGAGGACGGAGGGATCTCCAGTTGGCAGGCCTCGATGGCGGCCTGCACGCCGTCATCCGGCTTGAGCCGAGCGTTCCTGCCCAGCGCCTGGCCGAGGAAGCACTGGCACTGGGGGTTCGGGTCGTGACGCTGGCAAGCTACTTTGCGGAGCGGACGCCGGACAACGGCCTGGTCATTGGGTATGGCGCCCAGACCGATCTTCAGCTGGCCCGTGCGCTGGACATCATCGCGGGGATACTCGACCGCCTGTCCGGCGGCCCCGCGTAACGGGGCTGTTCACTGGCCGGACGCGAGGACGATGGCCAGGGTGAGCATGAGCACGGCGACGCCGCCGTCGAGGAAGCGCCACGACGCCGGCCGCGCGAAGAAGCCGCTGAGGCCGCGAGCGCCATAGCCGATCAGGGGAAACCAGAGTGCACTGCCGGCGGCAGCGCCTGCCCCGAAGAACCACTTGCCGGAATCGCCGTGGGTGTTGGCCAGCGAGCCCAGCAGCACCAGCGTGTCGAGGTACACGTGCGGGTTGAGCCAGGTGAGGGCGGCGGCGGTGAGCACTGCCGACCAGGCCGTCCCCCTGCCCGGGGAATCCGCGGCCTTGAGGATCCCGGGCCGCAGGGCGCGCCGGGCGGCGAAAACCGCATAGGCGAGAAGGAACGCGGCCCCGACCCACCGCACCGCGGCGAGCAGGGCGGGAGCGTTCTGGATGAGCGCCCCGATTCCGGCGACTCCGGCCAGGATCAGTACCGCGTCGCTGGCGAGGCACACCAGGACAACCGGCAGGACGGCCTCCCGCTTGAGGCCCTGCCGCAGGACGAACGCGTTCTGGGCGCCGATGGCGACGATGAGGCCGAGCCCGGCGCCGAGCCCTGTCAGGAAGGAAAGCATTCTCCGAAGGTACGATCGGAAAATCTGAAAAGCAATTCACTTTTTCTGTAGATTCATTAGAATATCTTCATGGAACTAGACCAGCTCCGCGCGCTTGCCGCCGTCGTCGACCACGAGACCTTCGACGCCGCAGCGAGCGAACTGCGGCTCACGCCCTCAGCCGTGAGCCAGCGCATCAAAGCGCTGGAACGCTCCGTGGGCAGCGTGCTGGTGCGTCGGCTCAAGCCGGTTCGGCCAACGCCGGCGGGCGAACAGCTCCTCCGTTCCGCGCGCCAGCTGCTGCTCCTCGCAGACGAGGCGGTCCTTGCGCTGCGCGGGCGCGAACCTACGGAAAGTGCCGACGGCGGGCGGCCGAGTGCCGAGCGGCTGCGGGTACCCATCGTGGCCAACGCGGACTCGATCGCAACGTGGCTCCCCGCGGCTTACCGGGCAATCGCGCTTGGCGGCCGGGTGGCCCTCGAGTTGCTGCGCGACGACGAGCACGCCACCGCCGACCTCCTGCGGTCCGGCGACGCCGTAGGTGCGATCACCGCGGATCCCCGGCCGGTGCAGGGATGCACGATCCGCCCGCTCGGCACCATGGTCTACCCGGGCCAAGGCGTCGCGCGAGTTCGCGGCCCGCTGGTTCCCCGGCGGCCCCACCCCGGAAGCCCTCGCCGCGGCCCCCGTCATGCAGTACGACCGGAAGGACACGCACCAGCTGGAGGTCCTAGCGCGCGTGGCCCCGGAAGCCACTCCCCCACAGCACTTCATTCCCGATTCAGTCCAGTTCGTCGAATCGATTCACGCCGGCCTCGGCTGGGGCATGGTGCCGGACCAGCAGGATCGCGAGCACTCGCTCGTTGAGCTTGACCCCGCCTGGAGCGAGGACCTGCGGCTCTACTGGCAGGTGTGGACGCTGGAATCACCGGGCCTCACGGAGGTGACAGACGCCGTCGTCCGCGCCGCCCAAACCCTGCCGCCGCACCGCGGCTCGGCGGTATAAGGCTCCGCGGCCAGGCGGCCGCACACCGGTGTTACCCGTCCCGCGTCTCCCCCTCCGCCAGCCGCTGTTCCGGCATGAAGACTGACAGGAGCACCCCGACGCCGAAGATGCAGGCCAGGACTGCGAAAATGGGCAGGAACGCGCCGGAGTAGATCTCCGCAACGCCGGCCTGCACCGCCGCGGGAAGCTGCCGGACAGCCTGGGGGTCCGTAATAGTCGATGCCGGAAGGCCCAGCCGGTTGCCCGCCGACGCCTGGGCGAGCATAGCCGCAAAGAGGCCGCCAAACACCGCGGTTCCCACCGTGACGCCCAGTTCGCGCAGGTATCCGAGCGATGCAGTCACACCGCCGACCACCGAGTGCGGCATGGCATTTTGGGCTGCGACGATAGTGATCTGCATAAAGCTGCCGACCGCCAGCCCCAGCAGGGCCAACAGAATGCCGACGACGGGCAATGGCGTCCCGGGCTGCAGCATCCGCAGGGCGATCGCCGCTGCGGCGGCGACAGCCGAACCTGCGAGTGGAAAGATCTTGTAGCGGCCCGTGCGGCTGACCAGCCAGCCGCTGAGATTGCTCGAAGCCATCATTCCGAGGACCAGGGGAAGCAGGATCATGCCGGCAACGGAGGCCGACGTCGAGTAGACCATTTGGACATAGCTCGGCAGGAAGGCCACCACGCTGAACAGGCCGGCGCCGATGACAACGCCCAGCCCCGCGGCATTGACCACCGGCCAGCTCCTGAACATTGCCATCGGGATCAGGGCATGGGCGGACCGTATCTCCACCACCACGAAGAGGACGCCAAACACGAGCGCAGCACCACAGAGCCCCAGCAGCAGGCCAGCGGGAATGCCGGGCTCCGTCGACAGGGATACCGCGCCCACCAATGCACACGTGAAAATGGACATCAGCAGAATGCCGGGCCAGTCCACACCGCCCGAGCCGCGGACTGCTCGGACACGATACAGCGAGAATGCCATGCCCAGCGCCACGAGGCCCACCGGGAGATTGATCCAGAAGACCCAGCGCCAGCCCACCGTATCTGTGATCGCACCGCCCACCAAGGGGCTGATGATCGTGGCGATTCCGAATACGGAGCCGAGCGGCCCAAGGTATTTCGCGCGCTGCCGCGGCGGAACAAGATCAGCAATGATTGCACCGGGCAGCACCGAGAGGCCGGCTCCGCCCAGCCCCTGGATTGCGCGGAAGAGCGAGAGTTGGAGCATGTCCTGCGCGAAGCCACAGAGCACTGATGCGCCAAGGAAGATCCCCAAGGCCGTTGTCAGCATTGCAGGCCGCCCGAACCTGTCACCGAGCCGGCCGTATACAGGCATGCCTATGGTCATCGCCAGGGTGTAGGCGGTGATCACCCACGCCATGTGGCGCGCGCCGTCGAGCTCTCCCACCACCGTGGGCAAGGCCGTGGCGACAATCGTGTGGTCCAGGGCGGCCAGCAGCACGATCATCAGCAGGGCCGCGTATACCCGCCCGATCCGGACTCCCGGCGCGGGCTTTTCGTCAGCGTCCGGGGACGGTTCAAGGCTCATTAGGGCAGCCCTCGGATCAACACCGTCTGAAACTTCGGGATCCGTGGTTTGGGGCAGATTTGAACGGCGCACCGCAACCTCGCTTTGGGCAGAGCCAGACCATTGGCTCGACACCGGCCAGGTGCGCGTCCGGGGGAACGTCCAGCCCGTCCGACGGGCCCTTCGGGACCCCAGCGTCCCCTCGAACGTACCACCGGCGGACACCCCGGGAGCAAGGCAGCGGGCATCAGGATTTTCGATAGACCGCATACCCCGGAACTATTTCCGCGAAAGCATCTCCCCCGCTTTTACTGGATGGAAACTCAACGAAGAGGAGAGCCCACGATGACCCAGAGCATCCGCGCTTCCGCAACAGATACCCAGGAAACCAGCCCCGAGGACGCCGCCTGGTTCCGCTACGTGCTCGGCCAATACCCCACCGGGGTCACCCTGATCACCGCCGCCTCGCCGGACCCGGCGGCCGACCCCGCAGGGATGGTGGTGGGCACCTTCAGCTCGGTGTCCCTCGACCCGCCCCTGGTGGCCTTTATGCCAGACCGCCGCTCCACCAGCTGGCCCAAGATCCGCGAGGCCGGCTCTTTCTGCGCGAACGTCCTCACCGCTGCCCAGCAGGACGTCTGCCGCTCCTTCTCCCGCAAGTCCGAGGACAAGTTCAGCGCCTACGAGTGGGCCGAAAGCCCGTCCGGCAGTCCGCGACTGGAGGGCACCGCAGCCTGGATCGACTGCGACATCGAGGACGTCATCCGCGCCGGTGACCACGACATCGTAATCGGCCGCGTCAAGGCCCTCGGCGTCGGCTCCTCCAAGGACCTTCCGCTGCTGTTCCTGCGGGGCGGCTACGGATCCTTCAGCATCCCGTCGATCATCTCGCCCGCCACCGCCCTGACCAGGCACGTCAAAGCGGCCGATGCCGCGCGGCCGGAGATCGAAGCCCTCGCGGATGAGCTCCAGCTCGAGGTCCTGGTCAGCGGCGTGGTGGACGACTCAGTGGTGGTCCTTACCGCCGCCGGCATGGGCCGCTCACCTGCCGGCTCCCCGTCCCGGGTGGGCGTCTCCTTCGGTCTCGCAGCCCCGCTGGCGCCCCTGCACGTGGCGTGGGCCGGGAAACCTGCCGAAGCGCGCTGGATCGCGAACGCCCGGGAGGTGCTGGGCGAAGTCGACGATCAGCTTGCCCACGCCGAACTGCAGCACGTCCGCAACGCCGGTTACGCCGTCTCTGTCGACGTCGGTGCTGCCGCCGAATTTGAGCGGATAGTCCACGTGCCGAGCGACACCGCGGCTCCGGACCTGAGCGGGGTGCTGCCCCGGCTGATCGAGCGGGCGGCGGCGACGGGCCCGGTGTCGATCGATGATCCGGCCGGCGTCACCTCCCTGCACGCCCCGGTTTTCGACGGTGCAGGGCAGGTTGCAGTGACACTGACCCTCAACGGTTTCACCGGCAACGAGCCCGGGGAGCGCCTGCGGGCATGTTTGGACCGCCTCATGGCCGCAGCCGCGAGCATCACCGAAGCGATAGGGGGTACCCGCCCCGAATAGCGGCGGCCGGAGTGACCACACCTTCGTGCAGTTGACTGTGACCTCCACCACGTCGAATAATTAGTATCAGTATTCTAATTCGTGTTTTCGGGTCAGTGCCGTCCCCTCGGTGAAGCCCGCTGTCCCTGACTGGAGATTTCCCATGGTCAACCTGCTCACCGCCGACCTCAACCTGCTGGTGGCCCTGGACGCCCTGCTCATCGAGCGGAACGTCACGCGCGCCGGCGCCAGAATCGGCATCAGCCAGCCGGCCATGAGTTCGTCCCTGCAGAGACTGCGGCGGCAGTTCGAGGACCAGCTCCTGACGCGGGTGGGATCGGCGTACGAGCTGACCCCGCTGGCGCAGGTCCTCAAGGACGACGTCGCGGAGATTCTGCGGATGGTGGAACGGACGTTCGACGCCCAGGCCGTCTTCGATGCGTCGACGTCAACCAGAAGCTTCCGGATCGTCACCTCGGATTACTGCATGACTGCGCTCTCCGGCACCCTGATGGCAATGCTGCAGGCGGAAGCCCCGGGGGTACAGGTCCATTTCGACGTCGTCACGCCGCAGGCGGTTGAACGCATCAAGGAGACACTCCAGAACGCCGACTTGATGCTCATTCCCAAGGGCCACTTTTCCGGTTTCCCGCACAACGAGCTGTTCACGGACAACTGGGTGTGCGTCACCGGGGCAAGCTCGCCGGAACGGACCTTGACCGTCGAGGAAATGCGGGACGCACGCTGGGCACGTCTCTTCGGAACCGAAGTGGACTCCACGCTGGCTGACCGCAGAGTCTACGACCTCCAGCTGGGCGAACGTACCGACGTCATAGTGGACAGCTTCCTGATGCTGCCCTTCGCCGTTGCCGGAACTGACCGGCTGGCGTTGGTGCAGGAGCGCCTGGCCCGCATGCTCGCCTCCGTGGCGGGCGTGCGGATCATGCAGCTGCCCATCAGCCTTCCCACCCTGGTGGAATGCGCCTGGTGGCATCCGTCCAAGTCCGCAGATCCGGGACACCAGTGGTTCCGCCGCCTGGTGTCCAAGGCCGCGGCCAGTCTCGAGCCCGTCACCCACGGCCCCGTCACAGAAGAGGCCATCACCCAAGACATTTCCCCTATCGAACCAAGCGAAGGCGCACTGCCCGAGGCCAAGATCGCCTAGGCAGTCCGCTCCGCAATCCCATCCAGACTTCCAGGAGTAAACCATGCACTTTTCCCTGTTCCTCACCTCCCGTTCCCGCGGCCCCGAAGAGGACCGCCCGGTCATGCAGGCCATGGTGGAGCACGCCGCCGACGCCGAGCAGAAGGGCTTTGACGCCGTCTTCCTGCCGGACCACCACTTCACCGGCTACGCCCCGCCCGCAAGCGATCCCTTCGTGTTCGCCGCCTACCTCGCCGGCAAGCTGGACCGGATGCACTTCGGCTTCTCGGTGCAAACCCTCGCGCTGCACCACCCGGTCCGCTTCGCCGAGCGCCTGGCCCTGCTTGACCAGCTGACCGACGGCAAACTCCTCGTCGGCGTGGGCAGCGGCACCACCCCGGAAGAGATGATCGGGTTCGGCGTCAACTACCAGGACAGCTCCCGCCTCGCCAACGAAAACCTGGAGATCGCCCAGAAGCTGTGGGCCAAGAAGCCCGGCGACGAACCCGTCGTCTTCGACAACGGGCACTACCGCGGCGCCGTCGTCTCCCGGATTGTTCCGGCCCCCTACTCCAAGCCTGAACCGCGCGTCATGTCCGTCGCCGCGCGCCCCTCGAGCGTGGAGCGGGCCGCAAAGAACGCGCAGCCGGCGTTCATTCTCGCGTTCACCCCGCCGGTGATCGACAGCGGAAACGCGTTTGAGGAAGTGAAGAAGAACTTCACCACCTACCGCACCGCCCTCGAGGCGGCCGGCCATTCCGAGGATGTCGTCAAGGCCGCCCTGGAGTGGACCACTCACTCCTACCAGCACGTGCACATCGCTGAGACGGACGAGCAGGCCGCAGCCGAGATGGAGATCATCCTCGAGCAGTACCAGGAAACCGTGGAACGCGAGCATGCGGCGAACAAGGCCGCCGAGGCCATCAGCGGCGTTGACCTGCGACCCACCCCCGACGCCCGGACCGAGGGGTACAAGGGAACCTGGTGCCTGTACGGCAGCCCGGAAACCGTGGCTGCCGAACTGAAGAAATACCAGGAACTCGGCATCGGAAACGTCCTCCTTGCCCTCATGGGCGGCCCGCTCACCGAGGAACGCCGCCGCTTCACAGAGCAGTCCATGCGCCTCTTCTCCGAGCGGGTCCTGCCGCTGCTGCGCGAAGCCGGGGACACCGCAGTCGACCTCGAAGGCCTTGAAACCGCAGGCGAAAAGGTCGCTGCGCTGTGACTGCAAACGCTGTGACCGCAAACGCTGTTGCCACGCTCGCTGGCGCCGAACTGACCGGCGGCCTCAACGGCTGGAGCACCGCTGCCAGCCCCGAGCTCGGCGTCGGCGAGATGGTCCTGCTCGACGGACCGCTGGGGATTGTCAGCCCGGCGATGGACGAGCGCGACAAGTCCCTGGTGATGCCCTCGGGCACGGCCCTCGGCGCCACCTGGGACCCAGAACTGGTAGGGCAGGTGGGCGAGCTCATCGGCCAGCAGGCCAGCGAGCGCGGAGTCTCCGCCATCCTCGGCCCGAACCTCAACCTCCCACGCTCACCGCTGACCGGCCGGGGCTTCGAAATGTTCTCCGAGGACCCCTTCCTCACGGGCGTCCTCGGCGCGGCCTGGATCGACGGCGTGCAGTCCCAGGGCGTTGGGTCCTGCACCAAGCACGTAGTGGCCAACGACACCGAGACCGAACGGCGCCGGATGAACTCCCGCGTGGACCAGGCCACGCTGCGCGAGACGTACCTGCGGCCCTTCGAGGACGCGGTCCGCTCGGCCAACCCCTGGATGCTGATGATGGCCTACAACCGGGTCAACGGCACGCACTGCTCCCAGCACAGCGAACTCATCGGCGTCCTGAAGGACGAATGGCAGTACGACGGCGTGGTGGTGTCCGACTGGTACGGCGTGGACAGCACCCTCGACGCAGCCAACGCCGGGCTCGACCTCGAAATGCCGGGTCCCGCCAGGTTCCTCGGGCAACAATTTGCCGAGGCCGTGCAGGACGGCAAGGTCCCCGCGGAGCGCCTCGGTGACGCGGTGGAGCGGATCACCCGGCTGGCGGACCGGACCGGACGCCGGACTGCCGCCGGCATTGATGTGGCTGGTTCCGGAGCAGCCAGGCTCCGTACCCCGCAGCAGCAGCGTGAACTGCTGCGCCAGGCCGCGGCAGCCTCCTTCGTCCTCCTTGAGAACCGGAACTCGCTGCTGCCTCTGGACCCG
Source organism: Arthrobacter sp. UC242_113 (assembly GCF_044054585.1). Classification (NCBI taxonomy): domain Bacteria; kingdom Bacillati; phylum Actinomycetota; class Actinomycetes; order Micrococcales; family Micrococcaceae; genus Arthrobacter; species Arthrobacter sp. UC242_113. Next base: position 3,688,313 of record NZ_CP171968.1, read on the forward strand.
GCGGGCATCAAGACGCTCGCCGTCGTCGGACCGAACGCTTCGAAGCCCTGCTTCCAGGGCGGCACCTTTGCCACGGTCCGGCCGGAGGGCGAGGTGACCACACCGCTGGAGGCGATCCGGGCGGCCTTCGGCGCCGGGGTGGAGGTGCTGTACGAACCGGGAGCGGCGCCGTCGTCGGCCCTTCCGTTGACCGACCTGGGCAGCACCGCCCCGGACGGCACCCCCGGCGTCCTCCTGGAAATCCTTCCGCCAGCCGGCGCCGGCGACGAGATTCTTTACAGCGAGGTCCGCGAGGCTTCCTCGTTTGTGTGGTTCGGCCCTGTGCCCGGGCTCGGCGCCGGGGTGCCGGGGCGTGCGCGCATCACCGCCCGCCTCAGCCCGCAGGCCCCGGGCCGCTGGACGCTGGGTGCCGGCGGGACCGGAACCACCTCACTGACCGTCGACGGCGTGCGGCTGCTGGAGGTTTCGCCTCCGGCGCCGGACGACGTTATGGGCGTGGTGGCGCGGGCGGACACCCAACAGATTGCGGCCGACCTGGCGGCAGGCGACGTTGATCTGGTGATCGAGATGGCGTTCGAGCCGGGCCGGGTGCAGGCCATCACGGCTGTGGCCGCACCGGAGCAGGCCGCCGACCCCCTGGCCGACGCCGTTGCTGCCGCCGCCCGCGCGGACGCCGTCGTCGTGGTGGTCGGTGACGAGCAGGGTTCGTCCCGTGAGAGCGCGGACCGGACGACGGCCGCACTGGATCCGGCCGTCGATCGGCTTGTCAGCGCCGTGGCAGCCGTGAACCCGCGGACCGCCGTCGTGGTGAACGCCTCGCGGGCTGTGCTGTTGCCGTGGGCCGAGGACGTCCAGGCGGTGCTCATGGCCTGGTTCCCGGGGCAGGAATTCGGCACCGCCCTCGCGGCCGTGCTGACCGGGCAGAGCGCGCCCTCCGGACGCCTTCCGGTGTCCTTCCCCGCACGCGACGAGGACATCCCCGGCTACGGCCAGGGCCTGGACGCGGACCTGACCCTGGACTATGCGGCCAGCGAACCCATGGGCTACCGCCACTTCCAGGCGGCCGGGCGGGAGCCCCGCTACGCGTTCGGCTACGGCCTCGGCTACACGGGGTTCGCGCTTGACGGCCCTGCTGTGCCCGAAGTCCCTGCCCTCGACGTCCCTGGCCGTCCGGCGTGCTCCGCGGAGGACGGCGTCGGCGGCGTGTCCGTGAAGGTGACGGTCCGCAACACCGGCAGCTCCGATGGACGGGACGTCGTGCAGCTGTACGGCCGGGCGGCGGGGGAAGCGGACTTCCGGCTGCTCGGCTTCACGCAGGTCCGGCTGGCCGCGGGAGCCGTGGCGGCGGCCAGTTTGTCAGCGGACCCGCTCGGATTCCGGCGCTGGGATGCCGCAGCCTCTGCTTGGACTGTGCCATCCGGCGACTGGGAACTGCGCGCCGCACGGAACGCCGCGGATCCCGGCATCCTCTGTAGGATCACTTTGTGACGCCTCCGGAGACCAAGTCCCGCGAACCGAAGCAGGCCAGGAGCCGCCAATCGTTCGAGAACACGATCGAGGCGGCCCTGGCCCTGCTCCGGGAACGCGGCAGCGACGAATTCACCCTGGCGGACGTCAGCACACGCTCCGGGGTGTCGATTGGCTCGATTTATGCCCGGTTTGAGGGTAAGGACGAGCTGCTCCGGGTGGCGCATGCCCGCAAAATGGACGACATCGACGCCGTGTCGGCGCACCTCTTCCAGCCGGCTGAAGCACCCGCGGAGCCGGCGTCGTCGGCACGTGAACCGGGTCTTGAGCTCCACGTGCGGCAAGCCGTCGACCGGACCATAGACGTGCTGCGCCGGTACGCCGACATTCTGCGGCCCTTCATGTTGCGGGCCACCCATGACCCGGCCATTTCCACGCGCGGGGCCGCGTCCCACGCCGCCCTGGCGGGCCACTTCGCCGAGCATCTTTCCCGGTGGCCGGACAACGACGTCGACGCCTCCGACGTCGACTGGTGCTTCAACGTCGTCTACAGCGTGGTGGCAAGGCGACTCGGCCTCGGCAGCACCATGGAGGGCAGCGGCAGCCTGGAGTGGTCGGAGATCGCGGACAAGCTCACGGACATGGTGGCGTCCTACCTGCGGGCTGGCGCGCACAAGAACCCAGGCTAGGAATGTAGGGGCTTGGGCGGCTGGCGGGGCGGGACGTAACGCTCTGGGGCCAGCGGCGCGGGCATTCATTTTGCCAATACCGGCTATCAAAAAGCTCGTCTTCCGGGACCCTGCCGGCTCTGGACATAGTGGACCCAGGAACGGTTCCACAAATCCGGAAGGAGACGCAGTGCACGTACGAGTCAGCCCGGGGTCGGTTGCCCTTGACGAACCTGATGATTGCACCAGTTTCAAGGTCCTGCTCTCCGAAGAGGCGAAGCACAGCCTTCCCGCTCTCCTGGAGTCTGCCTCTGCGGGCAGGATGGACGAGGGGGACGTCCTGGTTTCCGTGGACTGGATACGGGGCGAATGCGCCGGACGGATCGGCATGGGCTGGAACTATCGTTTCGCCAACATGCTGGTCTATGCGGCGGGCAAAGGGTGGCTGAGCACGGACGGCTCCCACGTGCGGTCCCACATCGAGACCTTCTGAGGCCACCAAACACCGCAGCGGCGGGTGCTGATGCACCCGCCGCTGCTGTGTGTTCCGTATCGCCCGTGTGGCGGTCCCGCTGTTAGACATTCACCCGCACGTAGGTGGAGCCGGTGAGCCAGGAGGCCGGGTGCACGATGGTTTCGTTGACGCCATTCATGCCGCTGCTGATGGCCTGGCCGCCGCCGATGTAGACGCCGACGTGTCCGGCGCTGATCATCAGGTCGCCGGGCTGCGGGGCGGAAACCGGAGTGCCGTACTGGTAGAACTGCGTGGGCGCGAGGTCTCCGACGGACTTGCCGACGGAGCGCAGTGCCTGTTCCACCAGGATGGTGCAGTCCTGGGTGGCGCCGAGCTGTGCCCGGGCAGAGGCCACAATGGCTCCACCCACCCCACTGGCTGACGGGGTTGCGGCCGCCGGTGTAATCGAGGCGGAGGCGTTGTAGATTCCCATGCCGGAGGACGCCGGGGCTGCCGGGGCCGGAGCCGCGGGAACTGCCGGAGCGGCAGGAACCGCAGGCACGGCAGGAACCGCAGGCACGGCAGGAACCGCAGGCACGGCCGGAGCCGCAGGCACTGCGGGAGCTGCAACTGCACCAGGTCCCGGGATGAGGATCTGGTCGCCGGGGTAAATGACAGACGCCAGGGACAGGCCGTTCTCTGCGAGGAGTGCATCGAGGCCGACACCATGGCGTGCTGCAATGGCACCAAGGGTGTCGCCGGACACAACAGTGTGCGACGCGCCGGCAACAGCAGATCCACCGCTTGCCGGCGCGGGAACTGCCGGGGCGGCCTGCACCGGAGCGGGGACTGCCTGGGCGGGTGCTGCCAGCGCCTGGCCAGCGGCGGACTGGACTGCAGCAGCAGCGTCAGGCGTCTCCGGCGCGTAGGCACCTGCGTGTGCGGGTGCTCCGGCGCCGAAGAGGAGTCCGGAAGCGACGGCGGCGGCAGCCGCCGGCTTGGCAACCGAGGCGGCGTTGGACTTGAGGGAATACTGCAGGCCCTGCAAAGCGATGGACGTGGTCGGGGTGGCGCGGTGGCGCGCGGGTGTGAACTTACGTGACATGGTTGATGTGCCTCTCCCATGCCTGCGGGGTGAGCTGTCGGGTTCGGATGGGAGTCACCCGGTCCTGCCCGCCGCTAGGCGGAGCGTCTGGACTTAACCCCTAGGCCTTGGCGCGCAAGGCCGGTACAAAGGTGGTTCCCCCGTCCCTGCCTGTTGGTCATAGCGAACGGATCCCGGTCAGCGGCAGGGCTCGGCATTCTGCCCGGGAATGCCCCGAGCGGAACCAGGGCACCGGCCGAGGCTATCGCACTTGGGCACCCAAAGTCACATTTCAGTAACGAGGGCGTGTCGGAGAGGGTGCGGACGGGCCCCGGATGCTGCAGCCTACAGGGCCTTCACAGCGCCCAGCACCTTCGTCAGGGACTCCTTGGCGTCGCCGAACAGCAGCGTGGTCTGCGGCTCGAACATGAGGTCGTTCTCGATCCCCGCGAACCCGGGGCGCATGGAGCGCTTGAGGAACACCACCTGCCGTGCGTCCGCCACCTCTAGGATCGGCATCCCATAGATCGGCGAGCCGGCGGTGGTCTTGGCGGCGGGGTTCACGACGTCGTTCGCGCCCACCACCAGCGCGACGTCGGCGGTGCGGAACTCGGAGTTGATCTCGCCCATTTCCTTGAGCGATTCGTAGGGCACATTTGCCTCGGCGAGGAGCACGTTCATGTGCCCGGGCATGCGTCCCGCCACCGGGTGGATGGCGAAGTCCACGCGGGTACCCCGGGATTCCAGGGCCTGCGCCAGCTCCGCGGCGGTGTGCTGTCCCTGCGCCACGGCCAGCCCGTAGCCGGGGACGATGATCACGCGCTGCGCGTAGCCCAGCAGCACGGCCACGTCCTCCGGGCTCGACGAGCGGACCGGACGGTCGCTCACGGCGGTGGATCCCGCCGTCGAACCTCCCCGGAACGCGCCGAACAGAATGCCGGCCACGCTGCGGCCCATGGCCGCGGCCATCGCCCGGGTCAGGATGGTGCCGGACGCCCCCACCAGCGTGCCGGCCACCACCAGGAGCACGTTGCCCAGCACCAGGCCGGACGCCGCAACCGCCAGGCCGGTGAAGGCGTTGAGCAGCGAGATGACGATCGGCACGTCGGCGCCGCCCACCGGCAGCACCAGCAGCACGCCTGCCACCAGGCCCAGCAGCAAGAGCAGGAGGGCCAGGACCAACGAACCGCCGAGCACGACGGCGGCAGCCGCGCCTACCGCTGCGAGCAGCACCGCGCCCATGAGCACCGGCAGGCCGGGGAACACCACGGGGCGAGTGGTCATGAGCTCCTGCAGCTTCGCGAACGTCACGGCGGAACCGGCGAAGGAGACCGCCCCCACCAGCAGGGTGAAGACGACGGCGACACGCACCCAGGCGTCCTCCGCATGCGGCAGTTCCAGCAGCGCCACGAGGGCGGCGGCGCCGCCGCCCACCCCGTTGAAGAGGGCGACGAGCTGCGGCATCTGGGTCATCTTGACGCGCCTGGCCACGGGGGCGGCCACACCGGAACCGACCACAATGGCGCCGAGGATCAGGGGGACGTTGTCCAGCCGGGTCGAGAAAAAGACAGTGACGACGGCGACGAGCGCACCGAAGGCGCCGATGAGGTTCCCGCGGCGGGCGGTGCGCGGGGAGTTAAGGCCCTTCAGCGCCAGGATGAAGAAGACGGCGGCCGCGAGGTAGAGCAGGGCGGTGACATTGGGGTCGAGGAGGGTCACCGCGTGGCCTCCGTGTTCTCCTTGGTTTCACCCAGGGTGGTCCCCGCGCCTGGCGTGGCACCGGCACCTGCCGCGGCACCTGGCTTCGCCGGTTTATCCGGCTTGCGGCCCCGGAACATCTCCAGCATGCGGTCCGTCACCACAAAGCCGCCCACCAGGTTGGCCGTGGCAAGCACAACCGCCAGCAGCGCCACCGCGAGAACCCAGGGGTGCGTGGCCTGGCCGGCGACGATGATGGCACCCACCAGGATGATCCCGTGGATCGCGTTCGCTCCGGACATCAGGGGCGTATGCAGCGTGCTGGAAACCTTCGACACCACTTCGAAGCCGACAAACACCGCAAGCACGGTGATGGTCAGCAGGCTGATGCCGTCCATCAGACCACCCCCTCGTTTTCGGACGCCTTCACTGGGTCATTCGCCAACTCGTCGGCCAGTTCGTTGTCCGACTCGTCGCTGAGCACCGCGAGAGCCTCCGCGGTCGGCGGATGCCGCACCACGCCGTCGTGCGTCAGGCACGCACCTGCGATCACGTCGTCGTCGAAATCCGGGGCCACCGCCCCGTCCCTCGTCATCAGTGCCAGCAGGTTGGCCACGTTCTTCGCGTAGAGCCGGGAGGCGTCCGTGGGCATGGCCGACGGCGCGTCCTTGAGGCCGACGACGGCGACGGTCCCCTTTCCGTCGGCTGTGGGGACGTGGATGTCCCGGCCGGCGACGGACCCCTCGACGTTGCCGCCGGACTCCGCGGCAAGGTCGACGACAACCGATCCGGGGCGCATGCCCTGCACCATTTCACGGGTCACCAGGAGCGGTGCGTGCCGGCCGGGAACAGCAGCCGTGGTGATCAGCACGTCGGCGTCGGCAACGTGCGGTGCCAGCAGCTGCCGCTGCAGGGCGCCGCGGTCGGCGGTGAGCTCGCGGGCGTACCCGCCGGCCGCCTCCGCTGTCTCCAAATCCAGCTTGATGAAGGTGCCGCCCATGGACGTGACCTCTTCCGCGGAGGAGGGGCGGATGTCGTTGGCGGAGACTCGGGCGCCGAGCCGCTTCGCCGTTCCGATCGCCTGCAGCCCGGCCACGCCGACGCCGAGTACCAGCACCCGCGCGGGCGGGACGGTTCCGGCGGCGGTCATGTAGAGCGGGAAGAAGCGGGGCAGGCGGATGGCGGCTTCGAGGACGCAGCGGTAGCCGGCCACAAGGGCCTGCGACGACAGGGCGTCCATGGACTGGGCCCGGGAGATGCGCGGCACGAGTTCCAGTGCGAAGGACGTGACTCCGCCTTCGGCCAGCGCCCTGACGGTGGCGAGTTCGGACGACGGCGAGGCCAGGCCCACGGTGACGGCGCCGCGCTTCAGGGCTGTCGCCGTCGGAAGTTCCAGCGGGCGGACGTGGGCGAGGATGTCCAGCCCGGCGGGATCGAGGTCGTCAACGATCTGGGCGCCTGCCTGGCGGTATTCGTCGTCGGCATGCCCGGCGGAAACACCCGCCCGGGATTCGACCAGCACCTCAAGGCCCAGTCCCGCCAGCTGCTTTACGGTTTCCGGCGTCGCAGCGACCCGCCGCTCGCCTTCGCGGCGCTCCCGCGCTATCCCCAGCTTCACCCGCCACTTCCCTTCCAACGGGTACAGCGGCTTCTGCTCTTTTGGGTTCCCGCCGGGGCGGGATTGACGGAGCGGCGCTGCTGCACGTAGTTGGCTAGAGTCTATGGCCCAAGGGCGCGCGGCGGGAGGGTGGCGGGCCGCTTAGGGCTATCCGCGGAACCACCAGCACCGGCACGGCGTCCTGCTCGGCGCCACCATCACCCCATCCACAGAGAACACTGATCATCGAAGTCACCGACGTTGCCCCTAGTTGAAAACCCCACCGGAACTCGGCCCGAAGGGAAAACCCGCCGCAACGACTACTTCCACTGACGACCCCAAGGAGAATGAACGCTGCTGACTTGAATGGGCCTGTTCAGTAAGCTGCATTACAACTATCGCCCGCCGGGGAAACCCCGGAAAGCCGCTCAACCGCGAGTTTGATGCGGCAGGTCACATATGCTGATGGAATGTCTGACTGGGTCTCGGAAGTTTGGTCGTTCACGGTTACTACGGTGGTGGGCGCTGCCGCAGGGATCGGTGCTGAGAAATTCCTCAACGTCACGGGACGCGTCATTCAGCCCCTTTGGTACGCGTCGTTTGGAAGAATGCACCGGCGCCGCCGGCGCCTGCGGGACGAAAAGCTCATTGGTGGCGCCGAAACGTTCGCCGTCGGTGCTGCCAAGCACCAAATTTACGTTCTGCAATTCGCACCGAGCGGATTCGCACCCGGCCACCTAACAGCGAGCAGAGTACCGAATCAACCCGCTCCGAGCCTCATCAGCAAGCTGAGATTGCCGCTCCAGCCTGCTGCGCCCGCTCGCCTCCAAGAGGCGATCGAAGCAAAACGGCTGGAACTGGACGCTGCCCCAGAGGCCTGGAATGCCGAAAAACTGGCCCTTCGACGGTTAAGAGTCTCCCGGGTGGGCAATCACGAAGAGCCCACGGTTGACCTCGGCTACGGAATCACGGACTACGCGACGTTTCAGGTGATCGCTTCCGCATGGGAAACGAAATACAAGGACCTCGACGCGGGCCAGGAGCTTACGGCAGAAGACCTGAGGGACGTACTCCCCGGGCTTTCCAACTCGTTCGGTATCAATCTCACCATCGAGACTGCGGATGATCACCTGTTGTTGACGCAACGAAGCGCCAAAGCCAGCAGCGCGAAGAACCTCCGGCACATATCCGTAAACGAGGGCATGGCCTTGGCCGATGTCGATCCAAAGACGAACTTGCCGGACCCTTACCTGACGGCATTAAGGGGCATGGAGGAGGAACTCGGCCTTGACTTGAGCGACGATCCCGACGTTCGAAGCAGAATCACATTCCACAGCCTCATATGTGATGTGACGCGTTACGAGTGGGCCTTGCTGGGCCATGTGGATCTCACTCAGACCAAATGGACAAACGCGGTAATTCAAGGCGCAAGAAAACTTGGGGGAGCGCCGGATGATTGGGAGACGAACAAGTTGACGTTCGTCCCCTTGGACCGAAAATCGATCGAGAAAGAACTCGAGGACGATTCAAACTGGGTTGGCCATGGTTATATGAATCTCCTCCTCTCGGCAGTGTTTCGATTTAGAGGAGACAGAAGCGCATTTCTGAACAAGGCGCGAGCAACGCTAATGAAGGGCTGACGGCATTCGAATAATCCGCTTACCGACCGCTGGAGAAGTCGGTGGAGATTCGCTCAGCCGTGGCCACGATTTCCTTCCGCACGGATTCGAGGTAGGCCTCGCGGTCCGGTTTGGCGGCCACTGACTGCGCCTGCAGCGAGACGTTGACGGCGGCCACCACCTTCGGGCCGTGATAAACAGGCGCGGCCACGGACATCAGCCCCAATTCGAGCTCCTGGTCCAAGAGGCACCAGCCCTGAGCCCGGACTTTATCCAGGACGGCAAGCAGGTCCTTCACCGTGCCGATAGCGCGTGGAGTGAGTGGCTTGATCTCCGCCGCCGCCAGGTATTCCTTCAGCTGGTCCGGCGGGAGCCCGGCGAGCAGCACCCTGCCCATCGACGTCGCATAAGCGGGGAACCTGGTGCCAACGGTGATGCCGATGGTCATGATCCGGCGGGTTGTCACCCTGGCGATGTAGGCGATGTCCGTCCCGTCCAGCACCGCTGCCGACGTCGACTCCCCGAGCTTCAGGGACAGCTCTTCAAGGTGCGGCTGGGCCAGCTGCGGCAGGGAGAGACCTGAAAGGTAGGCGTAGCCGAGCTGCAGCACCTGGGCCGTAAGCGCAAAAGTCTTGCCGTCGGTCCGGACGTAGCCGAGCTCCACCAGCGTGTGCAGGAAACGCCGGGCCGTGGCGCGCGTGAGATCCGTGCGGGCAGCCACCTCGGTGAGCGTCATGTCGGCATGCTCGGTGTCGAACGCGCGGATCACGGCCAGCCCGCGCGCGAGCGACTGCACATACTGGTCGCTCGCCGTCGGCGTCACGCGGTCTTTCGGCGGGCGGCCGGCCCGAGGCGTGGTCGCTGCTGCTGCGTCGGTCATGGTTACCAATCCTAATCGGCGCGAACGGGCACTTCCGGCCCCGCCACCACTCGCGCGAACTGGCAGCTAATGCCCTCAAAACCCGGATTTGCGGTCATTTGCTGCCAGTTCGCGCTGGGACGTGGGGGAAAGCCTCAGTGCTCGACGGCGGGGGCTGCTGAGAGGGGGACGGGCACCAGAGCCTGGAGTTCCTCGAGGGTGCAGCCGAAGGTTTCGCGGACGCGGACGCCGTCGGGTCCGGTGAGGAAGACGGCCTTGTCGGTGTAGACGCGGGTCACGCAGCCCACGCCGGTGAGCGGGTAAGTGCAGGCTTCCACGATTTTGGAGGCGCCTTCGCGGGTCAGGAGGGTCATCATCACGAACACGTCTTTGGCGCCGGTGGCCAGGTCCATCGCGCCGCCCACGGCCGGGATCGCGTCCGGCGCCCCGGTGTGCCAGTTGGCGAGGTCACCGGTCGCGGAGACCTGGAACGCGCCGAGGACGCAGATGTCCAGGTGGCCGCCGCGCATGATCGCGAACGAGTCGGCGTGGTGGAAGTAGGACGCGCCCGGCAGTTCGGTGACGGGGATCTTGCCGGCGTTGATGAGGTCCCCGTCGATCTGGTCCCCGGTGGCCACCGGCCCCATGCCCAGCATGCCGTTCTCGGTGTGCAGGGTAATGTTCTGCTCCGGTTTGAGGTAGTTTGACACCAGAGTGGGCTGGCCGATGCCCAGGTTCACGAACGATCCCGGCTTGATGTCGCGGGCGACGAGGCGGGCGAGGTCGTCGCGGCCGAGCGGGGTTTCGGACGTCTGGATGGACGTTTCTACGAGGCTCATCTCTCAGGCCACCTGTTCTGCGCTGCCGGCGGCGGACGCACCGCTGGAATCGATACGGACGATGCTGTTGACGTAAATGCCGGGGGTCACGATGTTCTCCGGGTCCAGCGCGCCGGTGGGCACAATCTCGGACACCTGCACGATCGTGTGCTTGGCCGCGGCGGCCATGATCGGGCCGAAGTTCCGGGCCGTCTTGCGGTAGATCAGGTTCCCGACGCCGTCGGCCTTCAGCGCCTTGATCAGGGCGACGTCCGCGTGGATGGGCGTCTCGAACACTTGGCCGCGGCCGTCGATGACGCGGGTTTCCTTGCCCTCGGCCAGCATGGTCCCGTACCCGGTGGGCGTGAAGAACCCGCCGATCCCGGCACCGGCGGCGCGGATGCGTTCGGCGAGGTTGCCCTGCGGCACCAGTTCGAGTTCGATCTGCCCGGCCTTGTACTTGGCGTCGAAGTGCCAGGAGTCGGACTGCCGCGGGAAGGAGCAGATCATCTTGCGGACCCGGCCTTCCTTGATCAGCAGCGCGAGGCCCTGGTCGCCCTGGCCGGCGTTGTTGTTCACCACGGTCAGGTCCGTCGCACCGGACTCCAGCAGCGCATCGATCAGTTCGAACGGCTGGCCGGCGTTGCCGAACCCGCCGATCATCACGGTGGAGCCGTCCTTGACGGCCGCGACCGCCTCCTGGACAGAATCTACAAAGTTCAGCATTTCCCTACGCCTTTCCAGCGGTGACGTTTTCGAGTACAACGGCGAGGCCCTGGCCGACGCCGATGCAGATCGCCGCCACACCCCACCGCTGCCCGGAGGCCTGCAGGGACCGGGCGAGGGTGCCCAGGATGCGGGTGCCGGACGCGCCGAGCGGGTGGCCCATCGCGATCGCGCCGCCGTGGCGGTTCACGATTGCGGGGTCGATGCCCCAGGCGTTGATACACGCCAGGGACTGCGCGGCGAACGCCTCGTTGAGTTCGACGGCGCCCACCTGGTCCCAGCCGATTCCCGCTTTCGCGAGGGCCTTGTTCGCCGCCTCCACCGGGGCGAACCCGAAGAACTGGGGGTCGTTGCCGTGCGCACCGCGGCCCGCGACCCGGGCCAGCGGCTCCAGGCCCAGGATCGAGGACGCGTTCTCGGACCCTATCCACGCCGCGGAGGCGCCGTCGGACAGCGGCGACGCATTCCCGGCGGTGACCGTGCCGCCGCCGGTGGTTCCCGATGCAGCGTCGGCAGCTTCTGCGCGGAACACCGTCTTCAGCCCGGCCAGCTTCTCGGCCGAGGAACCCGGGCGGATGCTCTCATCGCGGACCAGGTCCGTGCCGGGCACCGGGGCCACCAGGTTGTCGTAGAACCCCTCGTCCCAGGCCGCGGCTGACAGGTTGTGCGAGGCAGCGGCGAACTCGTCCTGCTGGGCCCGGGTCACGCCGTACTTCTCACGCAAACGCTCGGTCGCCTCGCCCAGGGAAATGGTCCACTCCTTGGGCATGGCCTTGTTCACCAGGCGCCAGCCCAGCGTGGTGGACGCCAGCGTCATGTCCCCGGCCGGGTAGGGCTTCTCCGTCTTGGGCAGCACCCACGGCGCCCGGCTCATCGACTCGGCCCCGCCCACCAGGACCAGGTCCGCGTCACCGGCGTTGATCTGCCGGGACGCGATGATCGCCGCATCCAGCGACGAACCACACAAACGGTTCACCGTGGTGCCCGGGATCGAGACCGGAAGCCCGGCCAGCAGCGTCCCCATCCGGGCGATGTTGCGGTTCTCCTCGCCGGCGCCGTTGGCGTTGCCGAACACCACCTCGTCGATCCGCTCCACGTCCATTCCGGGAGCCCGGCGAACGGACTCGCCGATCACATGCGCGGCAAGATCATCGGGACGGACCCCGGCAAGGCCGGAGCCGAACTTCCCGAACGGCGTGCGTACGGCGTCGTAAACAAAAGCCTGATTCATGGGGTTCCTCGAATTCTCTGGGCCCAACTGGGTAGCACTTCAGGGCGTTCTGAGGGCTCAGAACGCCATCTGCTGCTACCTAGTTGGGTGTGGTGTCAGTTGCAGGGCTGTCCATTGCGGCGCTGTCCATTGCGGTGTTGTCCATTTCATGGAAGACCTGCTGGGCTGTTTTGAAGGCGGTGTTGGCGGAGGGAACTCCGCAATAAATGGCGGTCTGCAGCAGGATTTCCTTGATCTCGTCCCTGCTCAGTCCGTTGGTGATGGCCGCGCGGATGTGCATGGCCAGTTCTTCCCAGTGCCCGTGCGCCACCATTGCGGTGATGGTGACGGCGGAGCGCATCTGGCGCGGCAGGCCCGGACGGGTCCAGATGCCGCCCCACGCGATGCGGGTGATCATGTCCTGGAAGTCCTCGGTGAAGGCATCCTTCTTGGCGTTTGCCCGGTCCACGTGCGCGTCGCCGAGCACTTCGCGCCGGACCACCATGCCGCCGTCGTAAATCTCCTGGCTGGTGGCGTCCGGCTGGACCACCCCGTGGCGCTCGGCGCCGCTCACTTGGCAGCTCCGCGCGTTTCGGTCCAGGAGATGAGGCTCCGCATCAGCTCGGCCACATGGGCGGGCGCCTCGGCGGGCGCCAGGTGCGCCACACCTTCCACCGTGGCTGCGGAAGCCGTGCCTCCACCGGAGGTGATTCCGGCGGCCACCTCTTCGGCGAACGACGGCGGGGCCACGCCGTCCAGCGCACCCGCCACCACCTGCGTCGGGACGGTGATGCTGCCGAGCTGGTCGCGGACATCGAAGCCGGCCAGGGCCTCGCAGCAGAAGGCGTAGCTGAGGCGGTCGGCGTCGCGCAGGGAGTGCAGGAGCCGGCTGCTGAGTTCGGGTTCGCGGTCCATGAATCCGGGCGCGAACCAGCGTTCGGCGGAGCCCTGGATCATCACGGGAGTGCCTTGGCTGCGGACGGTTTCGGCGCGTTCCAGCCAGCCCTCGGGGGTGCCGAGCTTGGCGCCGGAACACTGCACGGAAAGGCTCTTCAGCCGGTCGCCGTGCTTGATGCCCAGCTGCAGGCCGGTGGCCCCGCCCAGGGACACGCCGGCGTAGTGGAACTTCTCGCCGGGCGCGATCGAGTCGACGAGTTCGACGACGGTGTCCGCCAGGTCCGCGACGCTGAACGTTTCGGCGGCGGCGGGAGAGACGCCGTGGCCGGGCAGGTCCCAGGCGACGACGTCGTAATCATTGCCCAGGAGCGAGCCGACCTGGGCCCACAGCACCGAGGAGGTGCCGAGCGACGGCCCGACGATGAGGAGCGGTTTGTCCCCCAGCGTGCGCTGGGGGGAAAGCAGCACTGCCTTGACTGCTGGTTTAGCCACGGGAATCTCCGTTTCCGTCTGGTTCGGTTGAAGTAAGCGCAAAGTCCGGGAAAGCCGCCAGGATCCGCCGCGAGATCCCGGCTGCCTGTCCGAGGTAGCTGGCGGGATTGAGCAGCTCCTCCAGCTGGGCGTCAGAAAGCGCATCCGCGGGGACGGCCTCGCGCAGCAGCCGGCGGTAGGTGGCGGCCTGTTCGGGCACCGGTGCCTGCAGCGTCTTGTCGACGACGGCCTGCAGCTGCTGCTTCCCGTCACCGGTTCCACTGGTTCCGTCACCAGCCAGGAGCGGTGCCACCGCGGCGGACACGCCCTCGCTGAGCAGCAGCGGGCCGGACATGTCCAGGTTCCGCCGCATGCCGTCGGGGAAGACCTGAAGCCCTTCGGCGAGTTCCCGGATGTGGCCGGCGGAGCCGAGGCCCAGCGCGAGCAGCTGGCGCAGGGCCGGCCATTCGGTGTGCCATGCTCCGTCGGGGCGTTCGTCGTTGAAGGTTGCCGCGGCAAGGTGCAGCTGCGCAGCCAGGCCGGGGGCCTGGAGGGCTGCGCTGCGGACCAGCACGGACAGCACGGGATTCTGCTTCTGCGGCATCGCCGAGGAAACTCCACGGCCGGGGGCGCGCGGTTCGGCCACTTCGGCAACCTCGGGACGGCTCAGGAACAGGACATCCGCGGCGATCTTGCCGAGCGCGTCCACCACGGAAGCCACGGCGTCGCCGAGCGACGTCACGGCCAGCCGGTTGGTGTGCCAAGGTGCCGGCGCTGCGGCCAGGCCCAGCTGGGCGGCCAGCGCGTCAGACAGTGCAAAGGGATCCGTGGCGGCGGAACCGGACGTGACCCCTGCATTGGCAGTCAACACGGTCCCCGCGGCCAGCGTGCCCGCCGCGCCGCCGAACTGCATCGGCAGCTCCAGTGCCTCGAGCCGGCGTGCCGCGGCCGCCAGCCCATGGAACCACTGCGCAGCCCGAAGCCCGAAGGTGAACGGCAGCGAGTGCTGGGTCAGGCTCCTGCCGACGCACAGCGTGTCCGCATGCTTCTCCGCCAGCCGGGCGAGGGCCGCCGTCGTGCCTTTCACGTCGGCGAGCAGCGCTTCGACGGTGTTGCGGGCCACCAGCATCAGGGCCGTGTCCAGCACGTCCTGGCTGGTCAGCGAGGTGTGCACTGCCTTCGCAGCACCAACACCGTTTGCGCCCGACCCTCCAGTGTCCAGGGCCTTGACCTGGGCCCGGAGGTCGGCCAGCAGAGGGATGACCGGGTTCCCACCGCCCTGCGCCCGGCGGGAAATATCGGCAAGATCGTACCGGGAGGCGTCGGCGGCGTGGGCCACCACGGCAGCGGTGCCGGCGGGAGCGAGGTCATGCTGCTCCAGCACCGCGGCCCATCCGGCTTCGACGGCGAGAATCGCCGCGAGGACGGCCCGGTCACCGGTCAGCGCCGCAACCAGGGGCGACGCCGAGACAGGACTGAGCAGGCCGAAGTCACCGTTCAGTCCCGCATCGCCGTGGAGCCCGGCATTGCCGGAAAGGCCACCGCCGGCGCCCGCTGCCTGGAAGCCGGTCACTTTGCGGCGCCCCCGGTTCCGGTTCCCTCGAAGTCGAGGAAGACGGTTTCGCCCTCACCCTGCAGCCGGATGTCCCAGGTGAGCCCGCCGTCGGCGTCGCGGCGCGCGATCAGCGTCTTGCGGCGCTCGGGGTCCAGCGAGGACAGCAGCGGGTCCTTCGCCAGTGCTTCCTCGTTCTCCGGCAGGTAGACGCGGGTGAAGAGGCGGTTCATCAGGCCGCGGGCAAAGACCGCGACGGAGATGAACGCTGCTGCGCCGGGTTCGGTGGGGCCCGGGTTCACCGTGGTGAACGTGTAGATGCCGGTGTTGCCGACGGCGCTGCGGCCGAAGCCGGTGAAGGTGTAGCCGTCACGGACCAGCGAGCCGGTTTTGTGCACGATGTTGCCCTCGGAGTCCGGCTGCCAGATTTCGAGGATGGCGTCCGGAATCGTGTGCCCGGCGCCGTCGTAGACGGTGCCCTGCAGGCGGATGGAGCCCGGGGATCCGGGCGCCAGCAGTTCGCGGTCCTTGTCGTAGGGCAGGGCGTAGCCGTAGAACGGGCCGACGGTCTGGCCCGGGGTGGGAACCAGCTTGGTGGAGTTACTCATGGTCGTCGCCCTCCGCGCCCAGCGCCTCGTTCTCGGTCCAGGTCCGCTTGGAGCCCGTCAGGACGATGTCCCAGTTGTAGCCCAGGGCCCATTCGGGCTGGGTCAGGTCGTGGTCGTAGGTGGCCACGAGGCGGTCGCGGGCATCCTGGTCCACGATCGACTGGTAGATCGGGTCCAGCGGGAAGAGCTGGTCGCCCGGGAAGTACATCTGGGTGACGATCCGCTGCGTGAACTCCTGGCCGAACAGCGAGAAGTGGATGTGCGCGGGACGCCAGGCGTTGAGGTGGTTCTTCCAGGGGTAGGCGCCGGGCTTGATGGTGGTGAAGCGGTAGGAGCCGTCCGGGCCGGTGATGCAGCGGCCCACACCGGTGAAGTTGGGGTCCAGCGGTGCGGGGTGCTGGTCGCGCTTGTGGATGTAGCGGCCGGAGGAGTTGGCCTGCCAGATCTCCACCAGCTGGCCGGCTACCGGGCGGCCGTCGCCGTCCAGCACGCGGCCGGCGACGATGATGCGTTCGCCCTGCGGTTCCCCGTTGTGCTGGATGGTCAGGTCCGATTCCAGGGCATGGACGTCCTGGTGGCCAAAAGCCGGGGAGTACAGCTCGATGGTTTCCGGGTCCGCGTGGTGCAGGCTCTTGGTGGGGTGGCGCAGGAGGCTGCTGCGGTACGGCGCGAAGTCCAGGCGCGGCTGGGTTTCCGGCGCCGCACCGTCCTTCAGCGCCCGGGCGTAGGCATCTCCGATGGCCTTGATCTCGGCGGTGAGATCCTGCTGGGTTTCCACGCGCGGCTTCTCTGCCGGTGCGGCGGCCGGGGTGGCGGGTACTGCGTCCGACAGGTCCTCGGTCAGCGCGTCGGCGTTGTACGTTGCGAGATTCACGTCTTCAGGCACAGCAGCCTCCTTTCCATCTGTGGTTGGGCAATCTTTTTTGATTGGGCTGTGGTTACTTGGTCAGTTGGTGCAGGTGGTCGTACTGGACGGCGTGGCGCACCGGCGCGTTGGGTGCCCCGTAGCCGTCATAGTTGCCGCGGCGTTCCACCATTTCGAAGAACACGCTGCCCACCGTGGCGGTGTAGAAGTGCAGGAACTCGCCGTCGGCGTCGCGGTCGTACAGCAGGTTGAGGTCCCGGAGGGTGTCGAGGAAACCGGGCTCGAGGTCGAAGCGCGCGTCCAGGTCTTCGTAGTAGTTCTCCGGGATCTGCAGGAAGGCCAGTCCCCGGGCGCTGGCGGCGCGGGCTGTTGCCACCAGGTCATCCACCGCGAAGGCGATGTGCTCCTGGTAGGTCTTCCGCGGGGCCGTTCCCGAATCCGCGCCGTCCTGCTGGATGACCGGCGCCAGGTTCAGGACGAGGCGCACGTCCCGGTCCGTCGTCTGCATGACCTGCGACCGGACCAGCCCGCTGGGGCTGGCCACCTCGGCGTATGGCTGCGGCTCCAGCGCCAGGGCGCTCGTGTAGAAGAGGACAGCCTCGTCGAAGTGCTGCCACGGCTGGGCCAGGTTCACGTGGTCGATCACCGCGGTCCGGGCGCCGGATGGAACCTCCAACCCCTGCCCGAATTCAGCAGTCCAGGCCGCCGTCCCGTCCGGGTTGCCCTGGCACAGGAAGATCTCGGTGGAGTCCGGGGCGGCGAAGCCCTGGAACACTTCCTCGTTGGCCTGGCTCTTCCGGGGAACCACGGGGGCCTTGAGCTGCTGGGCTCGGGCCGAGGCAATCACCGGGGAGTCGACGTCAAAGCCGAGGGCGGCAATGGCGGGTTCAGCCGCGGCGGGCGCCTGTTCGTTGATGATCACCCGAGCGTGCCCCAACGTCCAGAGCTGGACGTCCTTGGTGCGGTGGCGTCCGTTGAACTCGAAGCCGAGCTGGCCGAGCACCTTTTCCAGCACTCCGGTGTCCGCGGCCTTGACCTCGGCGAAGTTGAAGCCGGCAGGCTCTGCCACCTGCGGGAGGGTGGCCAGTTCCATGGGATAACGACGGCGGGATGCCGCCTGCCTGCCGGCGGCACCGGTGGCGCCGAAGGAGGCACTGTCCAGCCACTTGGCGCTCTGCTCCTCCAGCCAGATCAGCGAACGCATGGCGTCGACGGCGGTGCGTTCGACGTCGGACTGGCGGAAGACGTCGTTGAAGACCTCCAGCGACACCGGCCCGGTGTAGCCGGCGCGGACCACGTGGCCCATGAACTTGGCGAGCTCGAACTGGCCCTCGCCCGGGAAGACGCGGTAGTGCCGGCTCCACGAGAGCACGTCCATGGAGAGCTCGGGGGCGTCGGCAACCTGCACGAAGAAGATCTTCTCGGCGCTGATGTCCTCGATCGGCGCGGTGTCCCAGTCGCGGGACAGGATGTGGAAAGAGTCCAGGCAGGTGCCGAGGTTGGGGTGGTCCACCGTCTTCACGAGGCGGTGGGCGTGCTCGTAGTCGTTGACGTACCTGCCCCACGCGAGCGCCTCGTAGGCGACCTTGACGCCGTGCTCACCGGCGAGGTCTGCCAGGGCGGCGAGCTGCTCGGCGCGGAGTCCGTCGTCGTCGATCGTGGCGGTGGCCACGTTGGTGCAGACCAGGATGGTGTCCATGCCCAGCCGGGACATGAGCCGGAACTTGGCCTCGGCCCGGCGGAGGTTGGCGGCGAGCAGGTCCTCGGTCACGCTGTCGAAGTCACGGAACGGCTGGTAGAGGTCCAGCGTGAGGCCCAGGTCGGCGGCCATCTTGCGGACGTCCTCGGGGCTGAGCGATGAGGTGACCAGGTCCTGCTCGAAGATTTCGATGCCGTCGAAGCCCGCGACGGCGCAGGCCTGCATCTTTTCCTTCAGCGTGCCGGAGAGGCAGACGGTGGCGATTCCGGTGCGCATCAGACGGCCACCTCTTCCGCCGCAATGAGCTCCAGGAAGTGTGCGCGCATGCGTTCGGCGTCGGGCTCGAGTCCGGTGAAGATGCGGAAGGCGTCGGCGGCCTGGCCCACGGCCATGCGTCCGCCGTCGAGCACCTGGCAACCTTTGGCCCGCGACTCGCGGACCAGCTCGGTTTCGATCGGGCGGTAGACGATGTCCGCCACCCAGTGCCGGGGCTCCACGAGCGCCATGTCCAGCGGGGTGCCGGGGTGGGCGGCCATGCCCACGGGGGTGCAGTGCACCAGACCGTCAGCGGCAGGCATCAGCTGCGGCAGCTCCGCCGTCGTGCGCGCGGTGACGGTGCGGTCCGGGAAGAAGCCGGCCAGCTCGGCGGCGCGTTCGGCGCAGCGCGCCGGATCCATGTCCACGAGCTCCAGCGTCTGCACGCCGGCGGTGAGCAGGGCGTAGGCGACGGCGGATCCGGCGCCGCCCGCTCCCAGCTGCACCACGCGGTCCAGCTTGGCGTCGGGGAGACCGGAGGCGAGGGCGGCTGCAAAGCCGGAGAAGTCTGTGTTGTGGCCGATGAACCGGCCGTCCTGGATCACGACGGTGTTGACGGCGCCGAGGCGCTCGGCGTCGGGGGCGATCTCGTCGAGGTGCCCGAGGACCAGCTGCTTGCACGGGTGCGTGATGTTCAGCCCGTTGAAGCCCATCCGGTAGGCGCTCTGCAGCAGGTCGCCGACGGCGGTGGCCGGCAGGTCGAGCTCGTGCAGGTCGATGGGCCGGTACAGGTAGCGGACGCCCTGGACGTCGCCTTCGCGCTCGTGCATCGACGGCGTGAGCGACGGCATCACGCCGTCCCCGACAAGTCCTATGAGGTAAGACTCGGTTCGATTGCTCATGCGTGCGGCTCCTTTGACAACGGCACTCGGCCGGCTTGGGCGCCTGCTGCGCCCCCTGCTGGCCGGGTGATATGGATAACGGTACAGGAAAAGTTCATATGATGCACTCTTGTTCTAGATACGAACAAAATAGTTTTGGCTGGCCCTTTTCGCAGCGGCCTAGCGCTGCGGAAGCCGGGCGGAAAGCTCGACGGCGGCCGCCTGCAGCAGGGGAACCAGGGCCACCAGCGCCTCCATGCTGAGCCGGAACACCGGAACAGCGGTGGCCAGGGACGCGAAGGCGACGCCCTGGGAGTTGAAGACCGGCACGGCGATGGCCCGCATGCCCAGTTCATTTTCCTCGTCCATGACCGCGTAGCCCTGCCGCCGGACCTTCTCGATCTCGGCGCGGAAGGCGTCGCGGTCGGTGATGGACAGGGCGGTCAGCGGCTCCAGCGGAAGCTCCTCGAGCAGCTTCTCCCGGTCCTCGTCCTCGGCGAAGGCGACGAGTGCCTTGCCGACGGAGGTAGTGTGGAGCGCGCCGAGAAAGCCGGGGTCGCTGGTCACACGGAAGGTCTGCGGGCCGTCCACCTTGTTCACGGTGAGGTGGTGGATGCCGTCGCGGACGGACAGGATGGTGGCCTCACCCGTCTGCTCGGTGACCCGGCGCAGGATGGGCAGCGCCGTGCCGGCAAAGCCGTGGTGGTTGGAGACCCGCTGGCCGAGCTGGAATATGCGCAGGCCGAGGTGGTAGCGGCGCCCGTCCGGCTCGTAGTCGACGAAGCCCTCGCGCGTGAGCGAGCCGAGGAGCCGGTAGGTGGTGCTGAAGGGAAGGTCCGCCCGGCGCGAGATCTCCGCCGCGCTGGCTCCGCGGGGCTCATCCCCCAGCAGGACCAGCAAACCCAGCGCCTTGCCCACCATGTCGGTGCGGGATTCGCCCTTGGCAGGTTTTGTTTCTTCGGCGGGGGTTTCGGCTTCAGCGGGGACATTTGAAGAGGCGTCTTCGCCTGTGGCTTCCTTCACACTCATGAGTCGATGTTGCCACAATGTGAGAGCTATTTCTAGATCGTGATCAAGTTTCTTGACAGGTGACTGCCCTCACAGCCATCATTGCTGTATCGCACAAGTAGCTCTCACCATGTGGCTACTGAGTCCGGGTCTTTCCAAGGACCTCCAGCTGCCCCTCCCCCAACAAGGACTGCGGCCGCGACCCCTGATCTGTCCCGCGACAACGTCGTCCCCCTGAAGGAACACCATGAGCCAGACCACCCAGTCCACAACGGCGGGCACTGCTGCCCCGGCCGGGACACCGAAGAAGGCAGCCCTTGCCAGTTTCCTCGGCAGCGCCGTCGAGTACTACGACTTCTTTATCTTCGGCTCCGCAGCCGCACTGATCTTCCCGCACGTGTTCTTCCCGAACGCAGACGCCAATGCCGCCATCATGTCCTTTGCGACGTTCGGCTTTGCCTACATCGCGCGGCCCGTCGGCGCCGTCATCCTGGGCCACTTCGGCGACCGTGTGGGCCGGCGCAAGGTCCTCATGTTCACCCTGGTCCTCATGGGTGCCTCCACCTTCCTGATCGGCTGCCTGCCGGACTTCAACACCGTGGGCTGGTGGGCGCCGGCGCTGCTGGTGCTGGCCCGCCTGTGCCAGGGCCTCTCGGCTGCCGGTGAACAGGCCGGCGCATCCTCCATGACCCTGGAGCACGCTCCGGACAACCAGCGCTCCTTCTTCACCTCGTGGACCCTCACCGGCACCCAGGGCGGCCAGATCCTGGCGGCGCTCGTCTTCATTCCGGTCCTCGCCCTCCCGGACGAGATCAAGTACGGCATCGGCTGGCGGATCCCCTTCTGGCTCAGCGCCGTGGTGGTGATGGTCGCGTTCTTCATCCGCCGCACCCTGCACGAGCCGCCGGCCTTCGAAGCCGCCCAGAAGTCGGCCCAGATTGCCAAGCTGCCCGTGGCAGACCTGCTCAAGGCCCACTGGCGCGACGTCCTCCGCGTCATCTGCTGCGCCTTCATCTCCGCCGTCTCCACCGTGTTCGGCACCCTCGCCATCAGCTACGCCAAGACCGTCGCCGGCGTGGACGGCACCATCACCCTCTGGCTCGTGGTGGGCGCCAACCTCGTGGCCCTCGGCACCCAGCCGCTCTTCGGCAAGCTGGCCGACCGGATCGGCCGGAAGCCGGTCTACATCTACGGCGCCCTGTCCAGCGCGGCCCTGGCCCCGCTGTTCCTGCTCAGCCTCGAGTCCGGCAACGTGCCCCTGATGTTTCTGGCCGCCATCGCCTTCTTCTCCTGCGGCTATGCCGCCGCGAACGCCGTCTGGCCGTCCTTCTACGCCGAGATGTTCAGCACCAAGGTCCGCTTTTCCGGCCTGGCCATCGGCACGCAGCTCGGCTTCCTGATGGCCGGTTTCGCCCCTGCCATCGTCGCGGCCATGGGCGGCATCAAGCCCGGCGGCTGGGTGCAGATCAGCATCTTCACCGCCGTCATCTGCGGCGTCGCCGCCATCTCGGCCCTGACGGCCAGGGAAACCTTCAACGTTCCCACCAAGGAGCTGGGGCTCAAGTAGCCCAACTCAGCCCGCCTACCTAGCGTGCGTCCCGCCGTCGTGACCCTGTTTGCTCCAGAAACCGGGTCACGACCGGCGGGTCGCGGCGTTTTGGGCCGATTTGGTTTCAAAGAAGGTCACGACGGCGGGCCGCCAGGGTTCTTACTGGCGCTCGGGTGGCGAGCACCTCGGCGAGGTCGAACTTCACCGGTTCCTCGAGCTGTTCATACGTGCAGGACTCCGGGTCCCGGTCCGGCCGCCAGCGGACGAACTGCGCCGTGTGGCGGAACCGCTCGCCTTCCATGTGGTCGTATTTCACTTCCAGCACCCGTTCCGGCCGCAGCGGCGTGAAGGACAGGTCTTTGCCCGCGCTCCAGCGGCTGCCCTCCGCGTTGCGGGGTGTCCTGGTGCCGTCCTCCTGCTTGGCCCAGGCCCACGGGTGCTCGTCGAAGCTGGTGACCAGGGGCTGGAGTTCCTCGAAGAGCTCCTTGCGCCGCTTCATCGGAAAGGCCCCCACCACGCCCACGCTGGCGAGTTCGCCGTCGGGTTTGTACAGGCCCAGCAGCAGCGAGCCGATCGCGTCCGGGCCGCTCTTGTGCACGCGGTAGCCGGCCAGGACACAGTCGGCGGTCCGTTCGTGCTTGATCTTGAACATCACACGCTTGTCCGGCTGGTAGGGCCCGTCCAGCGGCTTGGCAATGATCCCGTCGAGTCCCGCGCCCTCGAACTGGTGGAACCACTTCACCGCCAGCTCCGGATCCTGGGTGGCAGCGGTCAGGTGGACCGGGGCGCTGGCGGCGGCGAAGGCCTGTTCCAGGGCGGCGCGCCGCTCGGCGAAGGGCCGGCCGCTGAAGTCCTCGTCGCCGAGGGCCAGCAAATCGAAGGCCACGAAGCTTGCCGGCGTCTGCTCGGAGAGCATCTTGACCCTGCTGGCGGCGGGGTGGATCCGCTGCTGCAGGGCGTCGAAGTCCAGCCGGTCCCCGGAGGAGCCCACCAGGACGATCTCGCCGTCGAGCACGCATTTGGGCGGCAGGTTGGCCTTCAGCGCCTCCACGATTTCGGGGAAGTAGCGCGTCATCGGCTTCTCGTTGCGGCTGCCGATCTCCACGTCGTCGCCGTCGCGGAAGATGATGGAGCGGAATCCATCCCACTTCGGCTCGTAGCTCAGGCGGCCTTCGGGGATGGCGCCGACCGATTTGGCCAGCATGGGGGCGACGGGGGGCATAACCGGCAGCTGCATAGGCCCCATTCTTGCCCGGCACCCGTCCGGGCGCCACCCCCTCGGCCGCCCTCGTCGCACACACCGCGACTCGCCACCGCCCTCGACACGGCCCCCACCTCGCCGGTAGACATTAACGATGGCAGCTATCGGTTTCCACGCATCGCACGAACAGATCAGCCCCGGCCAGCTCCTGAAGGACGTGCAACGTGCCGAGGAGGCCGGCTTCGACGCCGCCATGTGCTCGGACCACATCGAACCGTGGTCTGCGCGGCAGGGGCACTCGGGCTTCGCGTGGTCCTGGCTCGGGGCTGCCCTGGCCAGCACCAACCTGCGCTTCGGCGTGGTCACCGCACCAGGACAGCGGTACCACCCGGCCATCATCGCGCACGCCTCGGCCACGCTGGCGTCCATGTTTCCGGGCAGGTTCTGGATGGCTCCGGGCAGCGGCGAGAACATGAACGAGCACGTCACCGGCGACCCCTGGCCGCTGAAGGAGACCCGCCAGCAACGGCTGGAGGAGTGCGTGGACGTCATCCGCCGGCTGCACGCCGGCGAGGAAGTCACCCACCACGGCCTCGTCACCGTGGAGCAGGCGCGGATCTGGGATGTGCCATCGCCCCCGCCGCCCCTGATCGCACCCGCCATCAGCGTGGAAACGGCCCGCAGGGCAGCGGGCTGGGCTGACGGCCTAGTGACGGTGAACCAGCCGGCCGAAAAGCTCACCGAAATACTGGCGGCGTACCGGTCCGAGGGCGGCCAGGGGAAGGCCGTGCTGCAGATCCACCTGTCCTGGGCTCCCCGGGAGGAGGACGCCGTCGCCATTGCCCTGGACCAGTGGCGTTCGAACGTCTTCGCCCCGCCCGTCCCCTGGGATCTGCCGACGGCGGCGCACTTCGACGGCGTCAGCACCGACGTCGGGGAGGCCCAGGTCCGGAAATCGGTGAACGTCTCCGCCAGCCTGGACCGCCACGTGGAGTGGCTGGGCGAGTACCTGGAACTCGGCTTCGACGAGCTGTACCTCCACTTCGTGGGGCAGGACCAGGCGCCGTTCATCGACGCCTTCGCGGACAGCGTCCTGCCGCAGCTGCGGAAGGTGCCGGTGGCATGAACATCGCGGAGACATCGGACCTGTGGTGGAAGACCGCCGTCGTCTACTGCCTGGACGTGGAAACCTTCTTTGACCACGACGGCGACGGCACCGGTGATTTCAGCGGCCTGACCCAGCGCGTGGACTATCTGGCGGCGCTGGGCGTGAACTGCATCTGGCTGATGCCCTTCTATCCGTCACCGGACCGGGACGACGGCTACGACGTGACGGACTTCTTCGACGTCGACCGGCGGCTGGGCACGCTGGGCGACTTTGTGGAGTTCATCCGTACCGCGAAGGACCGTGGCATCCGGGTGATCGCGGACTTCGTGGTCAACCACACCTCCAACCAGCACCCCTGGTTCGTCGA
Source organism: Arthrobacter sp. UC242_113 (assembly GCF_044054585.1). Taxonomy (NCBI): domain Bacteria; kingdom Bacillati; phylum Actinomycetota; class Actinomycetes; order Micrococcales; family Micrococcaceae; genus Arthrobacter; species Arthrobacter sp. UC242_113. The sequence goes on from NZ_CP171968.1 coordinate 3,712,974, forward strand.
GGCCCGCAAATCGGTGGACAACCCGTACCGGGACTACTACGTCTGGCGGAGCGATCCGCCGCCGGACACGTCCTCCGAGGTGGTGTTCCCTGGCGAGCAGACCTCCATCTGGACGCAGGACGACGCCACCGGCGAGTGGTACCTGCACATGTTCATGGAGCACCAGCCGGACCTCAATGTGACCAACCCCAAGGTCCGCAACGAGATCGCCAAGGCCATGGGCCTCTGGCTGGAGCTCGGGCTCGACGGTTTCCGGCTGGATGCGGTGCCGTTTTTCCTGGAGACCCGCGGCGCGCCCAAGGACGAGGCGGCCACCATCGACCCGCACCACTACCTCAGCGCTCTGCGCAGCTTCGTCAACCGGCGCAACGGCGGGGCGGTCCTGCTGGGCGAGGTGAACCTGCCGTACAAGGACCAGCTGGAGTATTTCGGCGGGGCGGAAGGCAACGAGCTGAACATGCAGTTCGACTTCATGGCCATGCAGCACATCTACCTGTCGCTCGCCAGGCAGGACGCCCGCCCGCTGGCCGAGACGCTGAAGACGCGCCCGCAGCTGCATCCGGACAACCACTGGGCGATGTTCGTCCGCAACCATGACGAGCTCACCCTGGACAAGCTCAGCGACGGCGAGCGGGAGGAGGTCTTCGCCGCCTTCGGACCGGACAAGAACATGCAGCTCTACGGCCGAGGGCTGCGGCGCAGGCTGCCGCCGATGCTGGACGGCGACGCCGACCGGATCCGGATGGTCTACTCCCTGATGTTCTCCCTGCCGGGCACGCCGGTGCTCTTCTACGGCGAGGAGATCGGCATGGGCGAGGACCTGCGGCAGAAGGGCCGCGCGGCCGTCCGCACGCCCATGCAGTGGAACGGCGAAAAGAACGGCGGCTTCTCCAGCGCGAAGGTGTCCGAGCTGGTGGTCCCGCTGGCCCGTGGGGAGTACGGCCCCGAAAAGGTCAACGCGGCCAGCGCCAAACGGGACCCGGAGTCGCTGTGGAACTTCATGGTCACGCTGATCCAGCGGTACCGCGAATCACCGGAGCTGGGCTGGGGCGAGTTCGCCGTGCTCGAACAGCCGGAACCGGCCGTGTTTGCGCATCGCTGCAGCTCGGCGGAGACCACGGTGGTGCTGCTGCACAACTTCGGCGAGGAGCCGGTCAAGGTCGCCGCGAACGTCGCATCCGGGGACAGTCCGCCGCGGGCCTTCCGGGACGCCATCCTGCTGGACCTGTTCGACGGCGGGAACGTACCGTTGGAGGCCGACGGCGGGTTCACCGTTGAGCTGGGACGGTACGGCTACCGCTGGTTCCGGGTCCACCGGCCCGGCGACCGCCTGGCGCCCTAGAGGCGCCAGGCCTTCGGACCTAAAGGTCCCGGCGGAACACCTTCACCTCCCACGGGCGCAGGTCCAATGGCTGCAGTTCACTGGCGTGCGGCGGGTAGTTGCCCAGCACCAGCTCCGCCGCTCCCCGGCCGTCCAAGCCGCCGCCGCTAAGCCAGCCGTCGTCGAGTTCGGCCGTCCGGGCGGTCCCCGAAAAGTTGCCCAGCACCAGCAGTTCCGCCTCCGGAAGCGAGCGCGTGAACGCGTAGACGTGTTCGTCGTCGGGCAGCAGCATCGTGAAATCCCCGTAGGCCACGACGGGGTCTGCATGCCGGAAGGCGATCACCCTGCGGTAGAAGCTGAAGACGGAGTCGGGGTCGTCCACCTGGGCGGCGGCGTTGATGGTGTTCGCGTTGGGGTTCACAGCTATCCAGGGCGCCCCGGTGGTGAAGCCGCCGTGCCTGCTGGCGTCCCACTGCACGGGTGTCCGGGCGTTGTCCCGGTTCAGCGGCGCGAGGGCGGCGAGGACCTCGGCGTCGGTGTGGCCCAGGTGCGTGGTGGCCTCGCGGTGGTGGTTGAGGACTTCGATGTCGCGGTAGTCGCTGATGGCGCCGAACGCCATGTTGGTCATGCCCAGCTCTTCGCCTTGGTAAACGTACGGCGTGCCGCGGTGCAGGTGCAGGACGGCGGCCAGCATCTTGGCAGACAGCTCGCGGTACTGCCCGTCGTCGCCGAACCGGGAGACGGCGCGGGCCTGGTCGTGGTTGCCCCAGTAGAGGCTGTTCCAGCCGCGCTCCGCGAGCCCTTCCTGCCAGCGGCCCAGAGACTTTTTCAGGTCGGTGAGCAGCAGCTTCTTGGGCCGCCACTTGTTGCCGCCCTCCTGGTCCAGTGCCACGTGTTCGAACTGGAACACCATGTCCACCTCCCGGCGCCCGGGATCCGTGAACAGTGCGGCGTCCCCAACGGTGACGCCCGGCATTTCTCCCACGGTCAGCAGGTCCTTGTCCCGGCCTGCGAAGACCTCCTGGTGCATCTCCTGCAGGAACTCGTGGATGCGCGGGCCGCAGATGAAGTGCGGGCCGCCGTCGCCGTAGAGCATGCCTTCGGCCTGCGGGCCGTCCGGCAGCGACTGCTCCTTGGAGATGAAGTTGATGACATCCATCCGGAAGCCGTCCACGCCGCGGTCCAGCCACCAGTTCATCATGTCGTACACGGCGGCCCGCACCTCCGGGTTTTCCCAGTTGAGGTCCGGCTGCTTCCTGGAGAACAGGTGCAGGTAGTACTCCCCCGTCCCCGCGTCGTACTCCCAGGCGGGCCCGGAGAACGCCGAGCCCCAGTTGTTGGGTTCCGCACCCGGCATCCCAGGAGTAGGTGCACCCGGCCCGGCACCCTCGCGGGGCGGCCGCCACCAGTACCAGTCCCGCTTGGGGTTGTCCTTGCTGGAGCGGGACTCCGCGAACCACGGGTGCTCGTCCGAGGTGTGGTTCACCACCAGGTCCATCACCAGCTTCATGTCCCGCGAGTGCAGGCCGTCCAGCAGTTCATCGAGGGTCTCCAGGCTCCCGAACACGGGATCGATATCGCGGTAGTCGCTGATGTCGTAGCCGTTGTCATCCTGCGGCGAGCGGTACACCGGCGAAAGCCAGACGACGTCGACCCCCAGCTTTTGCAGGTAGTCCAGCTTGCCGATGATCCCGCGGAGGTCGCCAACGCCGTCGCCATCCGAGTCAGCGAAGCTGCGCGGATAAATCTGGTAGACCACGGCACTCTTGAACCACTCCCTACCGGCGCGGTAGGCCGCTTCTGCCTCGGTTTCCTGCGTGGTCATCGCTGGCTCCTCCTGGTCGACGGTGGCGGGCTGCTGGCCCACTGAAAGTCTTGTTCCAGAAGAATCGGCGGTCAATGGTTGACACTCGAGGGCTTAGCCGGGTGTTGTGCGTGCTGCTTACTCGCCGTACCTCAGACTGCCGAGGAACGAGTCCAGCTGCTGACCTGCGGAAACCGCTTCGGCGCCGGAAACTAACCGGGCGCTAACGGGCAGGAAACGCGTGCGCAACAATGCCAGGCCACACTTGGTTGTGCCGGCAATTGCAGGCACCAGCTCCAGCTCAGGAGGCCACGCCATGTTGAAGGAAGCCAAACCCCACATCACCCGGGTCCGTGCCCTGGACCAGCTGCATCGCGGCGACGAGATCGAGGCCCGCCTGTCGGTAGGCCCCAGCTATGACGACGTCATCGTCCGCCGCGGCAGCGTTCAGGAGACAGCCCCGGGCATCGGCGTCGTGTGGATCATGGATCATCACTCGGGCATGCGCAAGGCCATCAATACGGACGAATGCAGCGTCTGGCGGGTCGCCTGAGCCAGCTAGCCGCCAGCCACCGACTGAATAATCAGCACTTCCTGGCCGGCAGAAACTTCCGTTTCCAGGCCGCGGAGACGCCGGACCTCCTCACCGTTCACGTAAATATTCACGTAGCGGCGGAGCGCACCCGTCTCGTCCCGCAACCGCCTGGCCAGAACCGGATAGGTCCCGGTCACGGAATCCAGCACGGAACCCACAGTCACCGCCCCGTCGGCGGGTGTAGTCAGTATGGACTGCCCGCCGGCGAGCGGCTGGAGGACGCCGGGAAGGACCACGCTGATCTCAGCCACTGCACTTCCTCATGCGGGAGTCCCCGCTGTAACCGAGGCTCCGGCCACAACGGCAGCGCGGACGCACAGCACATCGGGCAGGTGGGACGCCACTTCCGCAAAGGTTTCTCCTTCGTCGGCGCTGGCGTACACCGCGCCGCCGCGCGTTCCGAAGTAGACCCCGGCGGGTTCCGCGGAATCCACGCCGGCCGCATCACGGAGGACGGCATTGAATTCTGACTGCGGCAGCCCTGAATCCAGGCGCTTCCACGTCGAACCGGCGTCGTCGGTACGGTGCACGGCGAGCTTTCCGTCCGGCGGGATGCGTTCGCCGTCGGCTTTCAGGGGAACAACCCAGGCCGTGCCTGCCCGCCTGGGGTGCGTCAGCATGACGAACCCGAAATCGGCGGGCAGGCCTTCCGCTATCGATTCCCAGTTCTCGGCATTGTCGTCGGTGCGGTACACGCCGTGGTGGTTCTGCGCGTAAAGGCGGCCGTCGACGGCGGCATCCGCCGCAATCTTGTGCACGCACTGGCCGAATTCCGGGTTGGGATCGGGCATGAAGTAGGCGGAGATGCCTTTGTTCCGCGGCTCCCAGGACGTCCCGCCGTCGAGCGAGCGGTAGACGCCTCCCGTGCTCATGGCGACGTGCACGTTCTCCCCGGAGGGGTTGACCACGATCGAATGGGCGGCGGCGCCGCCGTAGCCCGCACCCCATTCGCTGCGGTGCGGGTGATCCCACAGTCCGCGGTTCAACTCGAAGTGCTCGCCGCCGTCGGTCGATTTCCACACCGAAATCGGCTCCGCACCGGCCCAGACCACCCCCGGGCGGGATTCGGCGTCGGGGTATATCTGCCAGATGCGTTCCACGGCGGCGTCGGTGCCTTCGGGGAACTTAATGGCACCCTGCTCGGGCTCAGTCCAGCTGGCGCCGAGGTCATCCGAGTGGGCAACGTAGGGGCCCCAGTGCTCGGACCGCACCCCCACCATGATGCGTGTGCGGCCGTCCCGCGTGTCGATTCCGATGCTCGGTATCTCGCTCATCAGGAAGTGCGGGCCGGAAAAGGACCATTGCTTCCGGTCCTGGCTGGTGGCCAGCCAGAGGCCCTTTTTGGTCCCGATCGCTAAGACGAAACTCTCTGAGGCATTCATGCACCCCATGCAACCACTCCGGCGGAGGGGCTGCAATGGTTTCAGCCCCCACGGGTTTGTCTGGGTTCGTTGCCGGGGCGGTACCTAGGACCCGGTCCTCGCCCCGGCTTTGGCGGTGCCGGCTTTGGCGGCACGGCGGTTCCGCCACCACCGGCGGAGCAGGTCGGCGGCGGCCAGGATTCCGGCCAGGGGCGTCAGGACGGCGGCGGCGTAGACAAAGAGCAGCCAGGTCAAGGTGGCGATCGGGGGCTGGCTCCGGCTCAGCAGCGACAGGCCACCGAACAGGCCCGCCACCCAGAAGAGCACCACCAGCGCCAGCACGGCTGCCGCCGGAAAGTACTCGTTCCGCACCACCCTCTTCAAGGTTTCCACCACTGATCCTCCTGCGCCTTGCATCCCCATGAGACCAGTATGCGACGCAGACCCGCTGTCACGCAGACGGCACGGCGAACGTGTGATGAATACAACCGCTGCTTGGCCTGGCTACTGGTGGACCTCCAAGTAGGACTCCACGATGTTCGTGTCAGTTTCCGGAGTTTTCCGCACTGAATGTTCAGAGTCGTCTGCACGAGGGCGCTGGGCCCGGTGGGATTGCCTTATCGTGTGGCTCCGCTTTGGGTACTCCTGGTTGTCTTCGTGCCGAAGATCTGTTTTGTGGTCATCCGGTAGGAGAGCTCGCCGGAGAGTTCTTGTGGTGTTACCCAGACTTGGTGGCCTTGGCAGGCTTCGAACATTTGGCGTGGGTTGCTGCTGTCGGCTGTGATCCATAGTGCCGAGGAGTCTGGCATGGTGTCTTCTACGATGCCGGTTCTGATGACGTGTCCGTTGTGGCGGATTTCCACCAGGGCGTTGGTCAACAGGCTCCATTCAACGTGCTTGCGCGGGGCGGCTTCGTCTAGTGTCATGGGCTTTCCGTGTATAGGCCAAGAGTGGTGGCAGCCGGCTGTTGGATGCCACCACTCTTGTGGTGTTGAAAGGGCTGGGCGGTTTTAGGTTGTGGCAGTTTCTCGGATGCGGGACCGGATCTGGCGTTCGAGGTCTTCCTGTGCCGGGAGGGCCCGCAGGGTTTTGTTCAGTTCCGATTGGGGGATGACTACGATGCCGTCCTGATCGCCGATAACTACATCACCGGGGTTGCAGACGACGTTGCCGCAGGCGACGGGTTTGCCGACGTTGCCGGGCCCGTTTTTGGAGGGGCCGGCGGGGACGACGCCGCGGGCGAAGACGGGCAGGCCCATCTGGGTCATTTCCTCGATATCGCGGACGGCGCCGTCGATGATGACGCCGGTGACGCCTTTGTGGAGGCAGATGTCGGCGAGGATGCCGCCGAAGACTGACCGGTTGGTGATGCCGTTGCCGGAGATGACGAGCACGTCGCCGGGCTTGGCCTCGTCCAGGCCGCGGTGGATGGCGAGGTTGTCGCCTTCCCAGACCTGGATGGGCAGGACGGAGCCTGCGAGGCGTGCGCCGGGGGTGAGGCACCGGATGTCGACGGACATCATGTCCAGGCGTTTGCGCACATCGCCGATAAGCGCCGGTGGGTAGGCCGCGAGGGACTGGACGAGGTCCTGCGCGGGGCGGGGCCACTCGGGGTAGACGGTGATGTTCTCGGCGGAGGCTTTGATATACACGGTGTTTATTCCTTGCCTGGGGTTTAGGCCGTTATGCGACGAGCTTGCGGAGGTCTTTGGCGTTGACAGGGAAAGCGGGCGTGTCACCGGCGAGGACTGCCTGCACCTCAGCCCAGGATTTGGTCCCCGCTTCGAGGAACGCTTCCTGTGTCTGGCCCGCGATGTGCGGGGTGACGAGCAGATTCGGCACCTCACTGAGCTGAATGCGGTTCTGGGCGAGCGGGTTCTTCATGTCGATGCTTTCGGCTTCGAGCACGTCCATGGCTGCGCCGGCAATGTCTCCATCCAGCAGGGCCTGGACGAGGGCGTCTTCATCGATGAGCCCGCCGCGGGAGGTATTGATGACAACCGCGGTCTCCTTCATTCGGCCCAGTTCGCGGGCACTAATCATGTGCCTGGTGCTCGGAAGCAGCGGGGCGTGCAAAGTGATGATGTCCGCCCCGTCATAAAGGGTGTCCAGTTCCACCAGGTCTGCTCCGGCTGCGGCTGCGTCTTCAGCCGTGGCGATCGGGTCTGAGGCCAGGACGCGCATTCCAAAGGCTTTGGCGATGGCCGCAACGCGCTTGCCGATCGCGCCGAAACCGACGATGCCCAGCGTGCGGCCGGACAGTTCGAAGCCGACCAGGTCGCCGCGGCCTTTTGCCCAGTTTCCGGCCAGGACGCGGTTTGCTGCTGGCACGATCTGGCGTGTGAGGGAGAGCAGGAGGGCGAAGACGTGTTCGGCGACTGCGTTGCTGTTCGAGCCAGGGGTGCTGGTGACCCAGACGCCTTTCTCGGATGCTGCCGCCAGGTCCACGTTGTCGGTGCCGACTCCGTGCCGGGCGATGATCTTCAGGCGGGGGGAGGCTTCGATCATGTCGCGGGTGAAGATTTCGGCCCGCAGGATGACGGCGTCGATGGTGTCGCAGACGTCAGGGTAGTTCACTTTGCTGGGCCCGTAGCCGACGTGAACGAGGGCGTTTTTGCGGATCTCCCGCATGACGTTTTCGTGGATGACGTCGGAGATGTAAATCACGGTCACGGTGTGGTGCCTAACGGTAGAGGTGTGAGGACGGGTCGGTGTTGGCCTTGACCGTGAGTCCTACGACGAGGAGCCCGACGAGTCCGGCGGCCACCAGCACGAAGGCGGGGACGAAGGTGTTGCCGCTGAGGTCGATAAGCCAGGTGGCGAAGTAGGGGCCGGCTCCGCCACCGATGACCGCGCCAACGCTGTGACCGAAGGCAACACCGGTGTGCCGGATGCGCGTGGGGTAGAACTCGAGCATGGAACCGTAGGTTCCGGCCTGGCAGAGGGCGTAGGGGATGATGCCCAGGCCCAGCCCGAGCAGCGCCAGTCCGAAGGAGTGCTGGTTCATCAGCGCGAAAGAGGGAATGGAAATCACGGCGTAGGCGATGTAGGACCAGATGAGGACCTTACGGCCACCAATGCGGTCACCGAGCTGTCCGGCGAAGGGGATGAGGAACGCGGCAAACAATACGGCGATGAGGACGATGGTCGCTGCTTCGCTCTTTTTGAAGCCGAGGACTTCGCTGAAGTAGACGGCGACGAACACGGTCCCGATGTAGGTGCCGAGGTTCTGGACCAGGGAGATGGTGGTGACCTTTGCCAGGGCCTTCGGGTACTTGCTCAGGACTTCCCGGAAGGGCTTCTCAGACGTGCTGTCCTTGGTCTTGATAGCGGTGAACTCGGGGCTGTCTTCGATCTTGAGGCGCAGGATGAGGCAGAGAATGCCCAGCGGGAGAGCGAGCAGGAACGGGATCCGCCAGCCCCAGTCGGCCATTGCTGCCGCGGGCATGGCTGCAGCGGCGAGAGCCGCCAGGCCGGCGGCGAGGCCCTTACCCAGTTGGGCGATAGAGGGGATCATCGAAACGTACAGCGAACGGCGCTTCGGCTCGGCCCACTCGCGGATGTACGCCGCGGCGCCGCCGATCTCGCCACCGGTGGAGAATCCCTGGAGCATGCGCAGCAGCACGAGCAGGATCGGCGCCAGAATGCCGATCTGCGCGTAGCCCGGCAGCAGGCCGGTCAGCGTGGCCGCGACACCCATGCAGGTGATGCTCGCGATCAGGCTCAGGCGGCGTCCGCGGCGGTCGCCCAGGCGGCCAAAGAAAACCGCGCCCAGGGGCCGGACCACGAAGGCCGAGCCGAACACCAGCAAGGTGTTTAGCAGCGACATCAAGGGGTCATCACCCGGGAAGAACACCGTGGCCAACGTCGCGGCCACATAGCCGTACACGCTGAAGTCGTAGTACTCGATGAACGTTCCGAAGGCGGCAACGCCGGTGGCCTTCTTCGCTTTGGCGCGCCGCTCCAGGTCCGGAGTGACGATGGTGGGTGTGGACATTCGAAGACCTCTCTGTCTAAGATTAGAAAAATGGGACGGTGTCTCATTTGGGGGATTGATTAATAGAATGCCTGTGTTCCAGACCACTGTCAAGCGGCAGGCGTTAGTGAGTGCGGGCGGCCCGGAAAGCAGGAGACCGATCATGAAATACTGCGGGTATGGACCAGGGTGACCAGGCAGCGCAGCGGGACGGCTCGAAAGAAGTCGTGGCCATCATCGAGGCCGTCATCGGACGTGCCGGCTTTGGCTGGGGCGTCCGGGAACTCGCCGAAGAGCTGGGGGCGAGCCGGAGCACAGTGAACCGCATCCTTGCCCGTCTGGTTGAAGAACGCCTGGTCTCCCGCGACCCAAGCGGCGCGTACATCCTCGGGCCCCGGTTGAAAGTTCTCTCCGCTGAACTCCAAAAGCGGCACCCCCTCTTCACCGAAGGGACCGGCATCCTTGCAGGCCTCTCCCGGGCCTCCGGTGCAACAGCACTGATGGCCATCGAAACGGGAAACCCGGAAGAGTGCTTCGTCCTGGCCTCCCTGGAACCTGACGCCCCTGTGAGGTATACCCTCTCGCCAGGAACCAGCGTGCCCACCCACGCGGGCGCCTTGGGAACGGCAATTCTGGTCCGGCGCGGGACAGCAGGACTGCCCAAGGAACTAAAGAAGTACACCGAAGAATCACTCGATAGCCGCACCCGCATCGAAAACGCCCTGCAGAGCTATGCATCCATCGGTGCAGTCGTCAGCATCGGGCAACACATACCCGACGCCGCTGGCATCGCCGTCCCCTTCACCGTCAATGAACGCCTCCTAGGATCACTTTCCCTGTCCAGGCCCCGCAATGAGTTCAAAGAGGAAGACATCGGACCCGGTGCGGAGATGCTCCGAGAAGCTGCAAACAAGGTGGAAGCACTCCTCAAAAGCCGACGACCCAGTTCAGCTGCCGGGACCGCCGTTCCCGCAGCCGAATCCAACACCCTCATTCAGCGGATTGCCGCGGCCCTCACGTTCTTCTGCGCCGAACCCCTGGCCGAACTGACCGTCACCGACCTGGCTTCGCTCTGGGGAACACGATCTGTAGCCACACGGAGGCTCGCAGAATCGGCCTGCGACGTGGGCGTGATGATCAGGCTGGACGACGGAGCCTGGGCAATAGGACCCACCCTGCTGCGGTGGTCCGCCTCCATCAGCAAAAACCACGACCTCTCGGAAATTGTCGACGAAGACCTTCAGGCCCTCAGCGAAATTACAGGCGAAACCACAACCCTCGCCCTCTACGACGCCGGCAACGGACGCGCACACATTGCCAGGACCCGGGCCGGTGCCAGGAACGTTCGATACGTACTGGAAGAAGGATCCGAAATTCCCTTAACAGCCGGAGCGGCCGGCAAGGTAATCTTCGCCCACTTGCCGGAGAACGCCGGCGCGGGCCTCAATGTCGAGCCGGCCGTCGGGCTAGAGGAACTCAAGACGATCCGCTCCCAGGGATGGGCGGTCACCGACAGCGAAAGGGTCCCGGACGCCCGTGGCATCGCGGCCCCGTTTTTTATTGACGATGACATCGCAGGTTCTGTTGCCGTGACCGTCCCCAACCACCGCGTCGCCGGTACTCCCGATGCCGAACTAACCCAGGCCGTCGTCGCAACCGCCAGCAATCTCTCACGTCTCCTATCGGTGAAAAGTCCGAAGGCAGTCCGTTCAAACGACGACCACGCAACAGTCACCCCAAGCACAACGAAGATACTCGCCCCTACTACCTAGCAGTCGAACAGTCCGTGGGCAGGGGCCGCAAGGCCGTCCGGTGAAAGTGCCCGCATCGGAGCCCGGCGCTGGCCACGAGACGTCGCCTTCCTCGGCGACAATGACAACACGCTCCTGGGCTACCCGCTCCCCCCTCCGCTCCACTGGCAGCGTCGACGGCTCCGTCGTGCGTCACTCCTTATGCCCGCCGGGATCCCCAACGCGACCTACCGGGAACTCGCCGCACAGGCCCGCGAACTGTTTCCCTCACCCTGGAACGATGCGATCCTCGACAGCATCGGACGGCGGGCGGTCATCGGAACACCCGGGACTGTCGGAATAACGGTGGATCCATGGTTGGCCTGACACGCCGGGCGGCGCCTGGCGGGGAGGACTCATCATGAGCGACACCATGGATCCCATGGCGACTGATGTGGATCAGCAAGAGTTAGCGCAGCAGCTCCTGGCCCAGGCCAGGGAACAGGGCATCGACCTCGTCGGCCCTGACGGGCTGTTGAACCGGCTCACGAAAAACGTTCTGGAGACCGCGTTGGAAGCGGAAATGGACGAACACCTCGGATACGAAAAACACGACGTGTCCGGGCGCGGGAGCGGGAACTCCCGGAACGGCACCCGGACGAAGACCGTGCTGACCGAGATCGGGCCCGTGGAGATCGACGTGCCCAGGGACACCGGCTCGACTTTCGATCCGTCTTGGCCAGGTCGACGCCCATGCCGCGGGCGGCTCCGGTGATGAACCAAACGTCGGTCATAGGATGATGCCTTTCTAGGATTGCAACCCGGCGCTCCCGGGCTGGCTGGTGTTTCAAGTCAACCGGCCAGCGCGTGGGCTAACGAGACCCTACCTAGAGGTTCCCTGGCAGGGACCCGCTAGCGGGCGCGAGGTGGAGTACCTTCGAGCCATGGACAACCAGGACGACCTCAGCCAGTTCCTCATCTCGAGGCGGGCCAAGCTGACCCTGCAGCAAGCCGGTCTGCCTGACTTCGGCGGGCGGCGCCGCGTCCCTGGCCTGCGGCGAGAAGAAGTAGCACTGCTGGCCGGTATGAGCTCCGAGTACTACAAACGCCTAGAACGGGGCAATGCCAAGGGAGCGTTGGAAGCCGTTATCGATGGCGTCAGCCGTGCCCTCCAATTGGATGAGGCCGAGCACAGGCATCTCTACGAACTCATCCGTGCAGCCAACGCAGGGGCGCACCCGCACAGCAGACGCCCGGCACGCAAAACGCAGGTCAACCCGACCCTGCAACAGACCATCGACGCGATGTCCACCGTCCCGGTGTTCGTGCAGAACGGCCGGCTGGACGCAATAGCCACCAACCGCCTCGGCCGGGCCCTCTTCTCAGAGATGTTCGAGGACTCCCGACAGCCCGTGAACGCAGCACGTTTCGTGTTCCTCGACGCCAGGGCACAGACCTTCTACCGGGACTGGGAATCCAACACCCGCCAGATCGTCGCTCTCCTCCGCGTCGAAGCGGGCCGTTCCCCCCATGACCGTCAGCTCAGCGACCTCGTTGGCGAACTCTCAACCCGCAGCGACCTCTTCCGGAAACTTTGGGGAGCCCATGATGTCCGTGAACACCGCGCCGGCATCAAAAGTGTCCGCCACCCCGTCGTTGGCAACCTCGACCTGAACTACCTCGGGCTGGACCTAGCCGCCGACCACGGCCTCCAGATGCTGGTGTTCTCCGCGCAACCAGGCTCCGCTTCCCAGGACGGACTGCAGCTGCTGGCCAACTGGGCCGCTACAGATAGCGTCGAGCTTAAAGCCAAGGACGAGCAGCCACTAACCGCCTCTCTGGGAATTGATGCTGGAATCCTAAAATCTAAAGGGCCTACCGTCTCATAACCCTAGGGTTATGAGACGCCGCACCCGGTCCTAGTGGCCCGCTTAGGGGCAGTGCTTGAATTCTCGCGCCATGCTGCACATCTGGCGGCAGCCGATGATTCTCGTAACTATGTCTCTAAACCTTCTTGATAAATCGCTGAATCCACCGTTGGTTACGAGGCACCCGTTCAGGTGAACTTTCGGTACCCCTGACATGGGCGAGGTCACGGTGGGGAATGCATTCTGTCAGCCCCGGGGACTACACTGAACTATCGAACATATATTCGAAAAAAAGGTGTGTTGTGGGTGTGATCATTGGACCCCGCGTGATAGAGGCGGGACTTTCGCTGCGGCTGGTGCTGATCTCGCCTGTAGCGGTGGCGGCGGGCTTCCCGTCCCCCGCCCAAGACTACTTTGACGGGCGGATCGACCTCAACGAGCACCTGATTAAGGACATCACCAGCACCTACATCGTGCGGGTGTCCGGCGACTCGATGGAACAGGCCGGCATCAGCGACGGTGACGAACTGATCGTCAACCGCGCGCTGGAACCGCGTGACGGGTCCGTGGTGGTCGCGGTGCTGGACGGCGAGCTCACCATCAAGCGCCTGAAGATCACTGCGGCAGGCGTGGTGCTCCAGGCCGCCAACCCTCTGTATCCGGACATCAACGTCCCCGCCCTGGCCGACCTCACCATCTGGGGCGTGGCCACGAGGTGCCTGCACCATGTCTGACGCCCGGCAGCAGATAGCGCTGGTGGACGTGAACTGCTTCTACGCCAGCGCGGAGCGGGCCTTCGACCCCTCTCTGGAAGGCAAGCCGCTCGTGGTGCTCTCCAACAACGACGGCTGCGCCGTGACCCGCAGCCCGGAAGCCAAGGCCCTGGGGATCAGCACGGGCGATCCGTGGTTCCAGCTCGCCCCTCGGGCCAAGGAGTGGGGCCTCGTTGCCCGGTCCAGCAACTATGAACTGTACGGCGACATCAGCGCACGCGTCATGGAACTACTGGGGCGCTACTCGGCCTGGCTTGAGGTGTACAGCATCGACGAGTCCTTCCTGGGCATCAAGGGCAGCCCCGAACAGGTGGTGGGTCTCGGCCGGACCATCAAGGCCGCAGTACAGCGCAACGTCGGGGTGCCCGTGTGCGTCGGCATCGCCGCCACCAAGACGCTCGCCAAACTGGCCAACCGGTGGGCAAAGAACAACCCCGCGCTCGGCGGGGTATGCCGCTGGGAGTCGATGGAGCCGGAGGTACGTGAACTGCTCATGGCCCGGCTCCCGGTCTCGGAGGTGTGGGGTGTGGCGGGCCGGCTCGAAAAGCGGCTGAACGCCCTGGGAATCTGCACCATCCTGGAGCTCAGCCGTGCCGATCCGGTGATGGTGCGCGACCGCTTTTCGGTGGTGCTGATGCGCACCGTGCTCGAACTGCGCGGAACGCCCTGCATACCGCTGGAGGAGGAGCGCATGGGGCGGGACCAACTGATCTTCTCCCGCTCGTTTTCCACTCCCCTGACGTCAGCTCCCGAATTTCGCCAGGTTTTGAGCGTCTACGCGCAACAGGCGAGTGCCCGGCTGGCCCGGCACCACCTTCAGGCCAAGGTCCTCACCGCCTTCGCCGGCACGTCCCATTACAACCCGAAGGACAAGTCGTTCCCCTCGGTCTGCGTTCCGCTGCCCATGCCCACCTCGGACCCGGTACTGCTCACCAAGGCTGCCCACGCCCTGCTTCCCGCGATCCAGGACGGCGTCAAATACGCCCGCGCCGGGATCATGGTTACCGACCTGCGGCCGTCCGGCAACCAGCAGCCCCTTGAGCCCTTCGCCAACCGGCACGAGGAACGCGGGATCGGCCCGCTGGTTGAACAGATCAGCCGGAAGTACGGCAGGGGCACCATCGGCCTCGGGTTTGCAGGCCTGAGGACCGGCCTGGATTGGAGCATGAAGCGTGGAATGCGTTCGCCACGCTACACGACGCACTGGGACGAGTTGCCGGTGGTGCGCGCGGCCTGACCGGCCCACGCGTTCGCGGACCAGTCAGTCCACAAATTCAGACTGCGTCTCGATGAAATCCCACTCGGCTTCGGTCAGGACCGCCTGCGGCGTATCCGGGTGCGGACCTCCCGCCTCGGCAATCCCCTGCATCACGAACAGCGGAACGTCGCCGGCCCGCAGGTTCTCGCGAAGCCATTCCTTGCTTTTCAGGTCCAGATCCAGCCACCACATGTAAATCTGCATGGGACGCCGCCTTTCTACGTCTCCACGCTAGGCTCGCCGCGGCCGGGATTCAAGGGAAAATCAGCACTCTTCTCCGCCGGCCAGCAGCCGAACCGCAGTGCTGAAAACCGCCGCTGAGCTGGGGCGAAGGCGGCCGTGGCTATGGTCTTTCCTGATGCCGCAGGCACACAATTGATTATGGATGCAGAGCATTTCAGCGGCCCGCCTCCCCTCCTAGTGGGCATGGTTCCGGGCCAGCATCCGGAGGTCCTCAAGACCGCGGTCACCCTGGCCCAAAAGCTGTCCTCCCCGCTGCTGTGCGCCTACGTGGACGAGGCAAGCTACCTGGTGGAGTGGGATCCCGCGCGCTCTGCGCACCGGCTTTCGCTGCATCCCGACAGGGACGACGACGACATCCGTTCCGTGACGACGGAACTGAAGGCGGCCATCGGCTCGGCTCTGCAGGACGGAGGGCCGGCGTGGACCTTGCGCACGCTTGCCGGGGATCCCGCACGGGCCCTCGGCAGGCTGGCCTCGGAAGTCAACGCCCCCATGATCATTGTGGGCACGCCGGAGCGCGGCTTCGGGCACCGGATCACGGAACTCCTGAATGGATCCGTGGCTGCCTGGCTCACCCACCATCAAAGCCGCCCCGTACTGGTGGTCCCGTTCCGGATGGCCGCACACCAGGACCGGCCCGAATAGCCAGCAGTGGCCCCAGGCAGCCGCGGAAAAGTAAAGCGAAAGTAGTTATTCGAGGTGGTGGCCAACATGGCTACCGGCAAGTAAGCTGATCAGGCAGGCCGACGAAGGCCCGCCCAAAGACTGCTCCGGAGTGCGTATCCCCCAATAACGCGCTCCGGAGCTTTTTTGTTGCCCGAAAACTTCCCGGCGCCGGATTATCCCTGTCACACCGTCACTTTCCGCATCACCGGCGACTGACCGCACCACCCTTGACTGATACCCCCTAGGGGTATATCTTGAGGACATGGAAACTTCCGAAGGACGGACGCCCACGGCGCCTAACGAAGAAGCGATCGCTGAGGCCCCGCAGCACGGCTACACGGCCGACAAGGATGCTTACCTGCGCCGGCTCCGGCGGATCGAGGGACAGGTCCGTGGCATCGCCCGGATGGTTGAAGAAGACAAGTACTGCATCGACATCCTGACGCAGGTGGCGGCCGTGACCAAGGCCCTGCACGCCGTCAGCCTGGGCCTGGTGGAAGAACACATAGGCCACTGCGTTGTCGGTGCAGCCTCCGAACCTGATCCCGACCTGCGGGCTGAAGCCATCGACCTCAAGGTCAAGGAGGCGGCGGGTGCCATCGGGCGCCTGCTGCGCTAGCCACAACCACCACCCACCAGCCGACCAACCCCGTCCTCACATCAACGTCGGCACACCTACAAGGAGTCAGCAATGAGCACCATCTCCACCAAAGTCCACGTCTCCGGCATGACCTGCGGGCACTGCGTATCGGCCGTAAGCGAGGAACTTGAGGCGCTGGCCGGCGTCGAGGAGATCGACATCGACCTCAATTCCGGCGGCGTTTCGACCGTCACCATCACCTCCACGCAGAAGCTCTCCCCCTCCGAAATCGGCGAGGCAGTGGCCGAGGCGGGCTACCTAGTGGTGGCCAACGAGGCCTGACCCGCCTCCCGTCCGCACCGCGCAACCAAGATCCAGCACGACCAGAGAAGGACCAGTCATGGGCACCGAACGCCTTTCCGCGGGCTCCGCCAGCCGGGTGATCGAACTCGACGTCGAGGGCATGACCTGCGCGTCGTGCGTCAACCGGGTGGAAAAGAAGCTCGCCAAGCTCGAAGGCGTCGAGGCCACCGTCAACCTCCCCCTGGAAACAGCGCACGTGACCGTCCCCGCCGGCATCACGGACCAACAGATCACAGACCAGGTTGCCTCCGCCGGCTACAAGGCCCGAATCAAAAATCCCGCATCTCCGGCCAACGACGGCGGTGCCGGCATGCGGAAGCGTGCGTCTAAGATGGGCCCACGCCGGCAGGGTACCCTGGCCGAGCTTGCGAGGCGAGGGAGCCGGTGGGGAGGAACGAGCGAGCACTCGGAGCATGGCGGACCGACGGAGGCGCCGGAGTACCACGAAGACCACATGGCGCACGGCGGCAAGGCGTCAGAGCTGAAACCGCGCCTGCTCGTCGCGGCAGTCCTGGCCGTGCCGGTGTTCCTCATCTCGATGTTCCCGGCTTTCCAGTTCCCCAACTGGGGCTGGGTGGCGGGCGCCCTGGCGCTGCCGGTGGTCAGCTGGGCGGCCTGGCCGTTCCACAAGGCGGCCGCCATCAATGCCCGCCACCTCGCCTCCACCATGGACACCCTGGTATCGCTCGGAGTCACCGCTGCCTACCTGTTTTCCGCATGGCAACTCCTGGCCGACCCGCGCCTGACCGAACACCCAGGCATGGAGCAGATGGGCGGCGCGGGTACCGGCGGACTGTACTTCGAGGTGGCCAGCGTGGTCACCACTTTCCTTCTACTGGGCCGGTTCCTGGAGGCGAACGCCAAGGCGAAGGCCGGTGACGCGCTCAGGGCCCTTCTGGACCTCGGCGCCAAGGACGCCACCATCGTGCAGGACGGCGCCGAGGTGAAGATCCCGGCAAGCCGGCTGGCGGTCGGGGACCTGATCGTGGTCCGCCCGGGCGAGAAGATTGCCACCGACGGCGTGGTGGTGGACGGCGCCTCAGCGGTGGACGCCTCGCTGGTCACCGGCGAATCCGTTCCCGTAGATGTCGGTCCGGGCAGCCATGTCACGGGTGCCACCATCAACACGTCCGGCCGGGTGCTGGTCCGGGCCACCCGTGTCGGCGCGGAAACCACCCTGGCTCAAATGGGGCGGCTCGTCTCCCAGGCGCAGACCGGAAAGGCGCCTATTGCCCGGCTTGCTGACCGCATCAGCGCAGTATTCGTGCCAGTGGTCCTGGCCATCGCGCTCCTCACGTTCGCTGGCTGGCTACTAGCCGCTGGGCCCGATATCACCGGGTCCGAGCTCCGCGCGGCCTTCACGGCCGCGGTGGCCGTGCTGGTCATCGCATGCCCCTGCGCCCTAGGCTTGGCCACCCCCGTGGGTCTCCTGACCGGCACCGGCCGCGGCGCGCAGCTGGGCATCCTCATCAAGGGCCCGCAGGTCCTGGAAGACACCCGCACGGTGGACACCATCCTGCTGGACAAGACCGGAACCGTCACCAGCGGCCAGCTCTCCGTCGAGGCCACCGTGGCATTCGTCCCGTTCAGCGAGGCGGAAGTCCTGCGGCTGGCCGGAGCGGTCGAGTCGGCGTCGGAGCATCCGATCGCCGTCGCGATCGCCGCCGCCGCACAGTCCGCCGCGTCTGCCATGCCCGCCGCGTCTGCCATGCCTGCCGTGCCCGCCATGGGGCGGCCGCCGCACACCATTCACGGCGGTAGTGAAGCGGGCGACGGCGCCGGCCTGCCCGCCGTCGTCGGCTTCCGGTCCGCACCCGGCGGCGGAGTGGTGGGAACCGTGGAAGGCCGGCTCGTGGTTGCCGGGCGCAGCGGGTGGCTGCGTGACAACGGCGTGGAGCCCACGCCGGCACAGGATCAGGCGCTCCGCACCGCGGAACAGTCCGGCGCGACGGCCATCTGGGTGGCAGTCGACGGCGAGCCTGCCGGCATCATTGAGCTGCGGGATACGGTCAAGGCGGGATCGGCGGCGGCCGTCGCGCGGCTCAAGGCCCTGGGCCTGCGGCCGATGCTGCTCACGGGTGACAACGCCGCGGTCGCAGCCCAGGTGGCCGCCGCCGTCGGAATAGCCGCGGACGACGTCTTCGCCGGCGTCCTGCCCGAGGGAAAGGTGGAAGCGGTACGTCGGCTGCAGGCTGGCGGTGCCACCGTGGCCATGGCAGGAGACGGCGTGAACGACGCCGCGGCCCTTGCCCAGGCCGATCTGGGCATCGCAATGGGCTCCGGCACGGACGTGGCGATCGAAGCCGCCGACCTGACCGTGATGGGCAACGACCTAGGGCAGGTGGCCACGGCGATCGAGCTGTCCCGCCGCACGCTGGCCACCATCAAGACCAACCTGTTCTGGGCCTTCTTCTACAACGCAATGGGCATTCCCCTGGCGGCCCTCGGCCTGCTCAATCCGATGATCGCAGGCGTGGCCATGGCAGCGAGCTCGGTGCTGGTGGTGGCCAACTCGCTCAGGCTCCGCCGCTTCGGCAGGTAGTAGCCCAGACCTAAGCGGTACCGAAGCGGATGGCCGAGCGGGCCTTCGCCTTGGCCGCCTCCTCGTCGCGGTCCTTGGCCGGGGCGTGGGTAACGAGGGCGTCGAGCAGGTGCTGGGTCACGTGCGCTATCTCGTGCACGGCCCATTCAAACGCCTCCTCATTGGCCTTCGACGGCTTGGTGCTGCCGCTGATTTTGCGCACGTACTGCAGTGCCGCGGCGTGGATCTCCTCGGACGTAGCGTGCGGTTCGTAGTTGTGGAGGGTACGGATATTCCGGCACATACCCTCATGCTAGGCTCTGGAACGCCGAGGATCGACCCTTTTCGCCCCGCTCGGGAGGACACCGTCCATGGGCAGGACTGCATGGGGAGCGCTGCCCATCGACACTCTTTTGGGCCGAAGGATAGTTTTGAGGCAATGGATCTTCCGGACGAGCCGGAGGCCACGGGGGATGCCGACTGGATCGGGTCCGTTGATTAAAGGAGATATATCTGATGGCAAATGTGTGGGGTGCAGACGTTGAGCAACTGCGGAACCTGAGCAGGCAGCTCAGTGCTGGTTCGGCCGAAATCCAGAGGCAGCGGAACCTGCTGACAAACGCGCTCACGAACACGGAATGGACGGGCCCGGACGCGGTGGCATTTCGCAGCCAGTGGGAGGGCGAGCACGTTCAGTCCCTCGCCAGGGTGGCAGAGGCTCTGGAACAGGCGGGCCAGCAGGCTACCCGCAACGCTCAGCAGCAGTACGACGCTTCCCAGGGCTAGACCGGGAACGCACCGGAGGGCCGGGCGCAGCATGCGTCCGGCCCTCCGGCATTTAAGCAGTAAAGGCTTAGGGGACGGGCTCGACGTCGTTCGCATGGTCAAGCGGCCTGGTCACAGCTGCCTGGTCCCCCGCTTTGGCTCCCCGGAGCTCATCCAGCCGGACGAACAATACCCCGCCTACAATCAGCACGCCGCCAAGGAGCTGGATGGGGCCGGGCAGTTCGCCAAGCAACAGCCAGGCCCAGATCACGGCGAACAGGACCTCAGTGAGGGACACGAACGAGGCCACCTTGGAGCCGAGTGCGCGTGCAGCCATCACTCCTGAGACGTAGGCCAGCACGGTGGCCAGCACCACGAGCCCGCCCAGCGGAACCCACCAGGGGGTGGTCCACGAGCCGAGTTTTGTATCGGCCGTGCTGATGGCCATGGGCAGGAGTCCCGTGGCTGCCGTCAGCCACATGACCGCCGCACCCACCAGAAGCCCTCCCGATGCAAGAACGATGGGCGGCAGGGTGTCATTCTGCTTGGCAGTGATGAAGAAGTACATGGCCAAGCAGACGGCAGCGGCGAGGCCCCAGAACACACCGACGGCGTCGACCTTCACCGCACCGGTGAGGTCCAGTACGAGGACAAGGCCGCCCAGGGACAGCAGCGTCCCCGCAATTGTCAGGGGGCGGGGTCGCTTCCGGCTGGCCACCCAGAGCCAGAGGACGATCAACACCGGAGCGAGGTATTCGAGCAGGAGCGCCACGCCAACGGACAGCCGGGCCACGGCGTTGAAGTAGAACAGCTGGCATGCAGCCACGCCGATCAGGCCAAACAGCACGATCGTGACCCAGTTGGACCGCAGCTGGCTCCAGCGGCCGCGAAGCGCCAGACCAGCAGGGATTGCAAGGATGAGTGCGGCCGCTGTCAGCCGGGCCGTGACGGCGGCCCCGGGCGTCCAGCCGGTTTCGAGCAGTGACTTGGCAAAGGAGCCGGAGAGCCCGAAGACGGCAGACGAAAAGAGCGCGATGCCCAGTCCTGATGCGAGGAAGCCAGAGGGCTTTGCCGAGGAGGCCGGAGCCGTGGCGGAAGCCGGAGCCGTAGCCGGAGCCGGAGAAAACAGCGCTGTGTTGGCGCGGCGGTTCGATGCGGACACGGAGGCCTCCCGTCAGGAGTAAAGTGGGGTATTGGTCCTGACATTACGCCCCGCATTGTAAGGAGTCAAGGTGGTTTTTGCCCCTGACACAGAGCTCTCACTGCGCTTCGTGGTGAACCTCATCAACTCTGCCGCCAACGGCGAGGAAAGCCTGGCCACGGTGAAGGACCTCGACGAGTTCCTGCAGCAGGAGGGCTTTACCGGATCCCGCACCCACGACGCCGCCGAACTGGCCAGCGTCCACGCACTGCGCGCAGAACTGGGAACTTTGTGGACCGCAGACGAGGATACAGCCGCGGCCGGTGTGAACCGGCTCCTGCGGGAAGCCCACGCGCTCCCCCAACTCCTCAAGCACGACCAGTGGGATTGGCACCTGCATGCCACCACGCACGATGCCCCACTGGCGGACAGGATGGGCACCGAAGCCGCCATGGCACTGGTGGACGTGATCCGCAGCAAGGAGATGGACCGTATGCTCGTGTGCGCGGCCGATGACTGCGACGCCGCTGTGCTGGACCTCAGCCGCAACCGGTCCAAGAGATACTGCGACACCGGAAACTGCGCCAACCGCGCGCACGTCGCGGCCTACCGCGCGCGCCGGGCCAGCGGGGAGTAAAGCGCCAGCGGGAAGGGTGTTAGGAGGCTCCGCCACCGGGCCCGGACTCACCGGTTCCGGCCGTACCAGCACCCGGGGCGTCCGGACGGCGCTGGGTTCCCTCACTCTGGGTCCCCTGCGTCCCGTGGCCGCCGTGTCCCGGCGAGGACTTCCGGGCCGAGCTGAGGTTCACGCCGGAGCCTTTACCCAGGTGGGCGGCGTTGTCCTTGTAGCTCATGGACAGCATCGCCGCGACGACGAGGGTGACAATGAAGGCGATGCCGGCCGCAATGAAGGCCAGGTCGAACCGCGGCGACCGGGCACTGCCGCCGGAGGCGAAGATCAGCACCGCGATGAACGCCACCACAGCCCAGAAGGCGGAGAACATCAGGGGTCCCTTGACCGAGGTCCGCAGATTGCGCGGTTCTCCTGGTTTCTGGTGTGCCAAGGTGATTCCTCCCGTGCGGGCGGCGCGATGCGGCCTGCCCGCTGTGCTGTGTGCTGGTCTTGAAGGGTACTGGTAGCCAAAGGCTGTTCTACAAGGAGTAGAACCCTTGGTACTAGTTTACGGCCTTTGACGCGGCCGCCCGCGCATCGTGCCGGAGCGAGAGGCCTGCCAGGATCCAGAGCACGCCCGAGATGATGGCGCCGCCGCCGGCAACGCCCAGCAGCGCGTGCGGGCCAAGCCCCACGAAGAACGGCAGGGTGCCGGCCGTGCCCAGCCCAATAATTCCCGATGCCAGCCAGTCGCGGGCCAAGACGTGCCGCCCGCGGAACCTGATGCCCAGGTATAGCTCGGACGCCGACGCCACGGCCAGCCCCACAGCACCAACAACGGCGAACACCAGGCTGCCCTGCAGGAACAGCAGGGCCACGCCGGCACCGGTCAGGGCAGCTCCCGCGGCGGAAAGAATGCGGCCGGCAGGCGCCTCACGGCGGAAGCCGGTCAGTGGAATGCCCCACAGCAGGATCAGGCCGGTGGCCAGCAGGTACACCCCGCCCGCGAGCGACATTCCGGTCACGGAAGGAGCCGCCCAGAACACAGTCACGGCACCGAACAGCAGTGCGGCGGCAGCCCGCAGCAGGGCGGGTTTCCACAGCTCCGACGAGGGGGCGGGCACGTCGGATTCGGCAGGCTTAGCGGGGGAAGTCACCGCTCCAGTTTAGTGCTCCGGCCTGCGCCGGCGAATCCGGGCCGCAGGCTACGAGCCGAGCACCATCCAGCGGTCTGTCCTGGCCCGCAGCCCCAGCGTCACGGCGCGGGCGCACATGTACCCCAGCGAAAAGGCTACCCACACCCAAACGAGCGCCGCCGCGCCGTCGGCCCCGGCCAGCGGCACCGCCAGCAGCAGCGGAAGGTACACCGCAAGATTTACGACGCCGGCAATCGCCAGATACTTCGCGTCGCCGGCCCCGATCAGCACCCCGTCGAGGACGAACACATACCCCGCCAGGGGCTGGCCCGCGGCCAGCACCCACAGCGCCGCGGTCAGGACCGACTGGACGCCGGCGTCCGGCGTGAAGAGGGCCCCTGCGAACGGAGCCGCCACGGCGAGCAGTGCGCCCGTGACCACCCCAAAGCCGGTACCCCAGCGGATCATGGTCCGGGTCAGGATCCGCGCCTTGCCGGGGTTGGAGGCTCCCAGCTCCTTGCCGATCAGCGCCTGGGCGGCGATGGCAAGGGCGTCCAGCGCGAAGGCGAGGAAGGTGAAGACAGTCATGGCCAGCTGGTGGGCAGCCAGGTTCACGGCACCCTGGGCCGTCACCACGAGCACGGTGGCAAGGATGGCGATGCGCAGGCTGAGTGTCCGCAGCATGAGCCAGGAGCCCACCTTGGTCATGGCCCGGATCCCATGCCAGTGGGGCAGCAGGCTGACGCCGTGGTGACGGGCGTTGCGCTGCACCATCACCAGATACACCGCGGCCATGGCCCACTGCGCGATGCTGGTTCCGACTGCAGATCCGACGACGGACAATCCGAGTCCGTAAACCAGCACCAGGTTCAGCACGATGTTCAGCGTGAAACCCGCCGTGGCCACCACCAACGGTGTCCGGGTGTCCTGCAGCCCCCTCAGCACGCCCGTGCCGGCAAAGATCAGCAGCATCGCCACCAGCCCGGGCATGGACCAGCGCAGGTAGTCCACGGCGAAGGTGCGGATTTCCGGACTCGGCCCCGTGAGCCCGATCAGCGGCTCCGCAGCGACGAACCCAGCCAGCGCCAGCGCGGTCCCGAGCAGCAGGGCCAGCCAGACGCCGTCGCGCCCGGCGGCAAGTGCCCTTCCGATCTGTCCATCACCCACCGCCCGCGCCACGGCAGGGGTGGTGGAGTATGCCAGGAAAACCATCAGCCCCACGGCGGTGTGCAGCACCGCCGAGGCCAGACCCACACCGGCCAACTGGCCAACACCTAGGTGCCCCACAATGGCCGAATCGGCCAGCAGAAAGAGCGGTTCGGCGATCAGCGCGCCGAAGGCGGGAACGGCAAGCCGGAGGATTTCCCGTCCGTGGCTGTCGGGCTTTGGGGTGGAAACGGCGGCGGAAGGCGATGGGGGCACCACTTCAGCCTAGCCGCCGAAAAAAAGATAACCGCGACACATTAGTTGACACTTCAACAAAAGTTCGGGACAGTGGAAAGGAAGCTTCATCCGGCGCGCTGCAGATCGCGTGCCCAAAAGAGACAACCCCCAATCGAACCGAACGGTGAGAATCTCCATGAACCAGTCCACCCAGACCACCACAGCCCTGACGATCCTGCGAGTCATCACGGGGTTCCTCTTCGCCGCGCACGGCTGGCAGAAGTTCAGCGAATTCACCATCGCCGGGACGCAGGCATCCTTCACCAAGATGGGGGTTCCGGCCGCTGAGGTCGCCGCCCCGGTCGTCGCCACCCTGGAGCTGGTGGGCGGCATCGCCCTCATCCTCGGCGTGCTGACCCGCGTCTTCGCCGCACTGCTTGCCCTGGACATGCTTGGCGCCCTCTTCCTGGTCCACGCCTCGGCCGGAGTCTTCGTCGCCACCGGCGGCTACGAGCTGGTTCTCCTGCTCGCAGCGGGGGCAGCGGCCATCGCCCTTGCCGGAGCCGGCCGCATCTCGGCGGACGCGGCCCTGTTCGGCCGCAGCAATTCCAAGCTCAAGGTACTTGCCTAGCCTTCCCTGAATGCGGCACCGCTCCAGAGCGGTGACTGTCAGGAAACGACGACGGCGGCCACTCGCCTGGGACTTCGGTTCCAGGTGGGCGGCCGCCGTCGTTCGTTTGTTTGCTCGTCAATTGGTCAGCCGGTAACACCCGACAGTTCGTCCGGAGTGTGAGCCAACGTTGCCGTGCGGACGGTTTTGCCCGACTTCAGGTCAACGGCATGGATTTTCCGCGTTGCCGGCTCGGTTACATAGGCGGTGGAGCCCTGGACGTACAGGGTTGGCCGGGGGTCCTGCCACGCCTCCGGCTCCTGCCAGGCGGCAACGACGGGGACCGTGGACACGGTGGTGCCTGTCACCGGGTTGAGGACGTGCAGCGCACCATCGGTGCCGAGGACCAGCGCTTCCCCGGCCGGCCCGCGCCCCAGCGACCGGAACGAATAGCTCGTGCCGAGTTCCACCAGCTTCAGGACCTTGGTATCCGTATTCACCAGCGAAATCCTGGTGGGCCGCTCCAGGACCGCGTCTTTGTCCACCTTGTAGTCCCCGAGCACCACGGGCGACGCCGGCGAGCCGGCCTGGTTGCCCATCCGGCCATAGGCGTCAGGACTGGAGATCTTGGAGAACCTGCCGTCCTTGAATACCAGCATCCCGTCCTCACACCCGAAGATCACGGCGTTTTCGCCGGCCACTGCCTCGCCATGGACGCCGGGGCAGTTCGGGCTACTTAGGATTTCCTTGCGGTCCGAACTTGTCTCCTTGGGGCCCGAACCCGCGGCCGGCCCCAGGAGGACCACCGCATTGCGGGCGTCCTCGTCGCCCGCGGTTACCAGCAGCTTCCCGTCCTCCAGCTCCACCGCCACGCCGTGGTGGGCCTCGGGCGCCGTATAGGTGATCGTTTCCGGAAGGCCGTCCTCCGACAGCTCGCCGAGGGCGGCCGACTCGAAGGACTCCACCTTGCCGGACCCGTCGCTGAACAGGACAGTTCTTCCGGCGTGCCGCACCACATGGCCGGGCTTGCTCGCCTCGAACGCATGATCCGTCAGCGCGGGCTGGGCGGCGTAGGAGTGGCCGTGGTCGCCGTGCCGCTCGGTCCAGACGCCGGCGTCGAGGACGCGGAACGAGTCATCCGCCGCCACCAGGACGTGGCGGCCGTCCCCGGCCGGGCTGATGCGGTTGTAGCCGTCCAGCTCGACGTCCGCGACAGGCTCGAGGGTTGCGGCGTCCAGCACTCCGATGCCTCCCTCGTAGCCGTACGCAAGGCGTGGTTTGGGGGCGCGAAGTTCCGCAGGTTCTGCGGTCTCGACGTTCCGGGAAGTGCCGGCAGAACTTTCTGCCGGCTCCTGACCGGGGCTTCCTGCGCAGCCGGACAAGAGGAGGGCAGCCCCGCAGGCCGCTGCCAACCGGATGGCGCGGGGTCTTGTGAACGGCAGTGTGAAGGGCCGGGCGAAAGCCGCGATGGGGCGGCCGCCCCGGCGCGTGGTAGTTCGGGCAGCAAGGACAGGTCGTCTCGGTAACATGACACTAATGATAATCATTATTAATAAGACGCAAACCATTCCTGCCCGTTCATGACGGCGGAGGCGCAGGCTGCCCGGGCTTATGGCGCGCGGGAGCGCGTTTGTGAAGTCGGGGATCTGCCCCGGGGACTGCGGTCAGTAAACTGCGACCATGAGCGAGACTGCCGCCAACTCAGTAACTCTCCGCTTCCTGGCCGCCCCCATGGATGTGGGCCACAGCGGATCCGTGGACGCCGGAACGGTGCTCGAGTGGGTGGACAAGGCGGCCTATGCGGCCGCCGTGGGCTGGGCCAAGTCCTACTGCGTCACCGCTTACGTAGGGAACATCCACTTCGCCGACCCGGTGAACGTTGGTGACATGGTGGAGGTCACCGCCACCATCGTCTATACGGGCCGCTCCTCCATGCATATTCGGACGGTGGTCTCCTCCGGGGACCCCAAAGGCGGGCCGGCCACCATGCGGAGCCAGTGCATGGTAATTTTTGTGGCGGTTGGCGAGGACGGGAAGCCCATCCCGGTAAAGCAGTTCGAGCCGGCAACGGCGGAAGAGCTGGAACAGCGGGACCATGCCCTGGCGCGGATCGGTATCCGTGAACAGATCGTCAAGGCCATGAGCGCCCAGGAATATACCGATGCCGGCACCGCTGAGCGCGTGGTCCTGCGGTTCATGGCGGCACCCACGGACGTGAACTGGGGCGGGAAGGTCCATGGCGGGATCGTCATGAAGTGGATCGATGAGGCCGCCTATGTATGCGCCTCACGCTACTGCGGCCGGGACACGGTGGCCGTCTTCTCCGGCGGAGTCCGGTTTTACCGGCCGCTGCTTATTGGCCATGTGGTGGAGGTGGAGGCGCGGCTGGTCTACACGGGCACCAAGGGCATGCACATTGCCGTACATGTCCGTTCCGGGGACCCCAAGGGCCGTGAGCTGAACCTGACCACCTACTGCCTCACCGTGATGGTTGCCCGCGACGCCGAGGGCACCTCGGTCCCCATCCCCGCATGGACGCCCGTGTCCGAGGAGGACAGGCGGCTCCACGCCCATGCGCGTGAGCTCCTGGAGATCAGGGCGGCAGCCCCGGGGAACAGGCTGCCCAACCACCTGCTGCAGTCACAGCCGGGCTAACACCGGCAGCCTAGAAGCCGCCGCCGCCTCCGGCATCCCCCGCCATGTTGGCGAACCGTGAGTAGTGGCCCTGGAAGGCCACAACAATGTCCTTGGTGGGACCGTTGCGGTGCTTGGCGATGAGGATGTCCGCCTCACCGGCGCGCGGGGACTCTTTGTCGTAGACGTCTTCTCGGTGCAGCAGGATCACCATGTCGGCGTCCTGCTCGATGGACCCCGACTCTCGCAGGTCGGAGACCATGGGTCGCTTGTCCTGGCGCTGCTCAGAACCACGGTTCAGCTGCGACAGGGCAATGACGGGGACCTGAAGTTCCTTGGCCAGCAGCTTCAGCGCACGCGAGAACTCGGAGACTTCCTGCTGGCGGGACTCCACCTTCTTGCCCGAGCTCATGAGCTGCAGGTAGTCGAGGATCACGAGCTTGAGGTCGTGCTGCTGTTTGAGGCGGCGGCACTTGGCGCGGATCTCCATGAGGGACATGTTGGGGCTGTCGTCAATGAACAGCGGGGCATCATTCATGCGCCCCATCGTGGTGGCGATCTTGGACCACTGCTCGTCCTTGATGGTGCCCTTGCGGAGGTCCTGCAGGCCGATGGTGGCCTCGGCCGAGAGGAGGCGCATGGCGATCTCGTTGCGGCCCATTTCGAGGGAGAACATCACTGTGGCGAGGTTGTTCTTGATGGCGGCCGAGCGGGCAAAGTCCAGCGCGAAGGTGGACTTACCCACGGCGGGCCGGGCGGCGATGACGATCATCTGGCCCGGATGCAGCCCGTGCGTCAACTCGTCCAGCTCGTAGAAGCCGGTGGGAACGCCCACCATGCCTTCACCGCGGTGGCCGGAGGCCTCGATCTCATCCACCGTGGACTCCATGACGTCCTTCAGGACGACGTAGTCTTCCGCGGTGCGGCGCTCGGCGACTGCGTAGACCTCCGCCTGGGCCTGGTTGACCAGGTCTTCGACTTCGCCGTCCTGGCCGTAGCCGAGCTGCACGATCTTGGTACCGGCATTGACCAGCCGCCGGAGCACGGCGCGCTCGGCCACGATCTCGGCGTAATAGCCTGCATTCGCGGCCGTGGGTACGGTCTGAATGAGCTCATGGAGGTAGGCCGGTCCGCCGATCCGGTTGATCTCCCCGCGCTTGGTCAGCTCATCGGACACCGTGACGGCATCTGCGGGTTCGCCGCGGCCGTAGAGGTCGATGACGGCCTCATAGATGGTTTCGTGTGCGGGGCGGTAGAAGTCCTGACCGCGCAGGATCTCAACCACGTCAGCAATGGCGTCCTTGGAGAGCATCATGCCGCCCAGGACGGACTGTTCGGCTGGGATGTCCTGGGGAGGTTTGCGGCTGCCTTCGGATTGGCGGGTACCTTCGATTGAATCCAGGTGCGTAACTGACAAAGCTGCCGTCCTCCATTGTGTCCGCAGTCCGTGCAGGAGGACTGCGGCGCGTGTGCCGTGTGCCGCGGTGTGCCGCGCAGCAAAACTGCTGCCCGGGCTAATGCAACTACACCAGCGGGCCCTGACATTTTTCGGTCCGGGCTATTGAACCCCGGCGACGCCTCATCCACAGGTTTTCCACAGGGCAGCACCAATCACCCAGAGTCCGGCTGTCCGCAGGCTCCGGTCTTCAGGCCGGAAGGGAAAACTCACCCGAATGGGGTGTCTCCGCTACGTTAGCGCCCGCCTGCCCACTCACAAAGCCCGCAGTTTCGCACCTCTGTGGATAACGTGTGCACAAGACACCGCTGCTTGTGCACAGCCTGTGGGGGAAGCTGTGGATAGAAATCTTCTTTTCGGCATATATGCGGCCTGACCTGCGTAAACATCCGGATTTTCCTGTGGACGAAATAAAGTTTTGCGCAAAACCTTCATCCACAGCCGTAAGCATCTGCTGGGGATACCGGCCGGTAATTCCAGCCTCAGTGGGCGTTTTCACCCACTACATTCCCGCTTTGTGAGGCGGGTCACCGACGTATGCCGAGTCCGTTCCCAGATGCATGCCGCACGGATGGATCTTGCTTTCCGGGGCCATGACCGGCGTCACGGGCGGAGCGCACCATGCGCAGCCCGGCATATGCTGTGGATAACGCGGATCTGGCGTTAAGCTCTAGGTATGGGCGACGTTCTGACAGTCTTGGTTCCTGCCCTTATCCTCGCTGCAGCCCTCTGGGCTCTCGCTACGGCGCTGAAGCCGCGTGACGGGGGCATGTCCGACGCAGACCGCTATCAGCTGGATCTGGCAAGGCGTTCCCAAGCCCACTACGCAGCCCAGGTCCAGGCAGCCATGGCGGCCCGGGCACGATTGGAGGCCGCGGCCCTGCCGAGCCAGAACCGGCAGCAGCAGATCCAGCAGCATGACCATCGCCAGACACTTCCGCCGGGTCACCCCGGCCATGATCCCGGCCACCACGCTGACTACCCGCACGGCTCCTACCCCGCGGCGCTTACGACCGGGACCACACTGAACCCGCAGCTGGCGCTGCAGCTGCAGACGTTGGTGCGCAACGGGCAGAAGCTCCAGGCCATCAGGCTTCTGCGCCAGGCCACCCACTCCAACCTTTTGACCGCCAAGCAATATGTAGATCGGCTGTAACCATGGAATCGCTCCTGATCCCCCTCCTGATCCTCGTGGCCGTTGCTGTGGCCGTGGCCCTCATGGCACGTGCGTTGGGCCGCCGCCGGCGCACGGTCAGAGAGCCGGCCAAACCGCCTGTGGTGTCCGCAGAGCTGGCAAGGGAGGCGGCAGCCAAGCTGTCCGAGGATGAGCACCGGCGGCTGTACGCACTCATCGCCCAGGGCCAGGCAATGGCCGCGATCAAGCTGTACTACGAGGTGTCAGGGCAGGGCTTGCGCGCGTCACGGGACGCGGTGGCCGCGCTGGCAGCCCACCCGCAGCCTTTCCAGTCCCCGGCCCAGAAACCCAGCGAACCCGAGGACGACGACGAGCCGCCGCAGCGGTTCCCGTACAGGTACCGGGCCATAGCCAGCAAAGGCGATGTCACCCGGGAGGTCAGCAGCAACATGCTCAATGACGAGATCTACGGCCGCATCCGCACACTCGCCAGGAGCGGAAATATCGAGGCCGCGGCCAACGCGCTGACCCGGCACTCGGACATCACGCTGAAACAGGCACGCGAATTCATCGCCCTGCTGGACGACTGACTACCGCCGGCCGATTGGCCGGCGCCACTCAGAAGTCGAACAGGTCCCCCAGCCAGCCTTCCTTCTTCTTGTGGCGGCGGCGGTCATAGTCGCGGTCGTATCCCTTGCCGTAGTTCCGGTCGTCGTAGCGCGGCTGGTCCCGTCGCGGCTCGTCACGCCGTGGTTCAAAGTTGCGGTACAGCGGCGGAGGTGCCATGCCAGGCGCAGGTGACGCAGGTGCAGGGGAAACCGGCGCCGCAGATGCCGCCGGCGCCCCGGCGTTGACGCGGTCGATGATTTTGTCCAGCTCGCCGCGGTCCAGCCACACACCCCGGCACTGCGGGCAGTAGTCGATTTCCACGCCGCTGCGTTCGCTCATGACCAGGTCTGAAGAATCAATGGGACATTTCATGCCCGGCACAACGAGCGGGTGCTGCGATTAGTTCGCGTTACCGCCCGCCTGAGATCCCGGCCAGCAGCTGTTCAAAGGGCAGCGACTCCAGCAGGGCGGGTTTGCGGCCCGGCTGGTCCCCTTCCAGGAGGCGGCTGAACTCGGCCGCCGCCCTTTCGATCCGCACCGAAAGGGGCGTGCCGCCGTCGTCCGTGTTACCCCAGTCCTGGGGTCCGGCGAAGACGGCCGTGGCCGCGGTCCGCGTGCGCAGGTAGCTGAAGAGCGGGCGCATGGCGTGGTCGAGCACCATCTGGTGGCGGTCCGTTCCGCCGGTGGCCCCCAGGAGGGCCGCTTTGCCGTCCAGGGACTTGGGGTCGAGGACGTCAATGAAGGACTTGAACAGCCCGCTGTAGGACGCGCTGAATACCGGTGACACCGCAATGATGCCGTCGGAGGCCTCGACGCCGGCGATCACCTCTGCCAACCGGGGCGGGGCAAAACCCGTGACGAAGTTGTTGGCGATGTCCACAGCCAGATCACGGAGCTCCACGACGTCGGTGGTCACCTCGTAGCCGGCGGCGGCCAGCTCCCGCGTAGCGGCGGCGGCCAGCTGGTCGGCCAGCAGGCGGGTCGACGACGGCACTCCCAGTCCGGCGGACAGAACGGTAATGTGGCGGGTCTCCATGGCGATCTCCTCTGGTTGGCGCTATATATGCATTTGCATCTAATCGCTCAACCGGGCAGCCCTGCCCTTTATTCCGCCACCCCCTAAACCGCCCAGTACACTGCCTCCATGGCGGAAAACAAGACACAGGTGACAGGGGTTTCGGCGGACGACTTCATTGCGGCTGTGGAGCACGCGGGCCGCCGGCAGGATGCCCTGCGGCTGCGTGCCCTGATGGCGGAACTGACGGGCCAGGAACCGGAGATGTGGGGCCCCACCATCGTTGGATTCGGCCGGGTGCATTACAAGTACGCCACCGGGCGCGAAGGGGACACTGCAGCCGTGGGGTTCTTCTCCGCGCAAGGCCAGTCTCTCGCTGTACGGCCTGACGAATGCGCCGGAGTCGGCCGCGCTCCTCGACCATCTGGGAAAGCACAGGACCGGCGCCGGCTGCCTCTATATCAACAAGCTGGCGGACGTCGATGAAGCCGTGCTGGCCGAGCTGATCAGCACCGGCTACCGCTACTGCACCACGGTCCTGCACCGACAGTAGGCAGCCGGCCTGAACCTGCCGGCAATGACGAAGCCCCCGCCGTCGGCTTCCCGGAGGAATCCGACGGCGGGGGCTGTCAGCAGTTCAGGACTGCGAAGCAGATCCGGCAAACGCCGGGACTACTACTTACCTGCGACTACGTCGAGTTCGATCACAGCGGCAACGTCGTCGTGCAGACGGACGTTGGCCTGGTAGGAACCAACCGACTTGATGTGAGCCGGCAATTCAACCTTGCGCTTGTCGATGCTGCCAAGGCCTGCGGCCTCAACAGCGTCGGCGACGTCGGCCTGCTTGACCGTGCCGAACAGGCGGCCGCTTTCGCCGGCCTTGACAACCAGCTTGACCGGCTTGGCGGACAGAGCGGCGGCCTGCTTCTGAGCATCTTCCAGGGAAGCGTGCTCGCGGGCGACGCGGGCAGCCTTGATGGACTCAACCTGCTTCTCGCCACCCTTCGACCAGGTCAGGGCGAAACCGCGGGGCAGCAGGTAGTTACGTGCGTAACCGTCCTTAACCTCGACAACGTCGCCAGCAGCACCGAGACCGGTTACTTCGTGGGTCAGAATGAGCTTTGCCATGTTAGTTAATCCCTTTCCTTAACCCCGGCCAGCGCCGGAGTAGGGCAGCAGGGCAACTTCGCGGGCGTTCTTGATTGCCTGGGCGATCTTGCGCTGCTCCTGGACCGTGACGCCAGTGACGCGACGGGCGCGGATCTTTCCGCGGTCGGAGATGAACTTGCGCAGCAATGCTACGTCCTTGTAGTCGATGACAGTGATGTCAGCGGCCTTCAAGGGGTTGGACTTTGGTTTGGGCTTACGGAGTTCAGCCTTAGCCATCGTGGAGCTCCTATTCTAGGGAGCCCGTGAATCGTGATCCACGGGATGGTGGTGGTCCGCCGCGGCGTGCAGAGAGTGCCGTACGGAACGCTCTGGCGGATACTGCGCCGGACCTTTGGTTTGTTGTTTAGAAGGGAGGTTCGGAATCCGGGCCGTTGCCCCAGCCGCCGCCCGCATTGCTGACTCCGGGCGTGGCCCAGGGGTCTTCCTGCGCTGCGGGCTGCTGGTTGCCGCCCCAGTTTCCTCCGGTGTTGCCGCCCTGGTTTCCACCCTGGCCGCCACCGAATCCACCGCCACCGAATCCGCCGCTGTTGCCGCCGCCGAAACCGCCCTGGCCGCCGGAGCGCTGGGTGCGGTTGACCTTGGCATTGGCGTAACGCAGGCTCGGGCCGATTTCATCGACTTCGAGCTCGATAACGGTGCGCTTCTCGCCTTCTTTTGTTTCGTAGGAACGGCTCTTCAGGCGGCCGGAAACAATCACGCGGGTGCCCTTGGTGAGGGACTCCGCGACGTTCTCCGCTGCCTCGCGCCAGACCGAAGCGCGGAGGAACAGGGTTTCCCCGTCCTTCCACTCATTGGACTGGCGGTCGAAGGTGCGAGGCGTGGACGCGATGGTGAAGTTCGCTACTGCCGAACCTGACGGTGTGAACCTCAGTTCGGGATCATTGGTGAGATTACCGATGACCGTAATAGTGGTTTCGCCTGCCATCTACTGCCTCCTTGTTCGTTCCTGCGGTGTAAAGAATGAAAGTTGGTAGCTGAAATTACTCAGCAACAACCTTCTGCTCTTCGGGGCGGGTGATCTTGGTGCGCATGATGGTCTCGTTGAGACCCAGCTGGCGGTCAAGTTCCTTGGCGGTAGCCGGCGTCGAGGTGAAGTTCACCACGGCGTAGATACCTTCGGACTTCTTCTTGATGTCGTAAGCCAGACGGCGACGGCCCCAGATGTCAACCTTTTCGATGGTTCCACCATCGTTGGTGATGACGTTCAGGAACTTCTGAAGCGACGGCTCTACGGTACGCTCTTCGACCTCGGGGTCGATGATTACCATCAATTCGTAAGGACGCATATGTGAACCCACCTCCTTTGGGCTAAGCGGTTACGGTATTTCCGTAACAGGAGGTTCATTTGCGATGCCGTGCAGGCCCGCGGCCAAAATAGGACCAGGGCGCAGCACAGACTTCACTATCTTAGTGCATCGGGAAGGGTTTCCGCGATTCGGTCAGCTCCAAGGCTATGGGCCACCCATGGTGGGCGGAAAGTACCGGCCCGCCTATGTGGAAAACGGTGAGGGGAATACTGGAGCCATGACGATTCTGAAGTCCGTGCTCCTTTTCACCCTGGCTGCCGTGGCGGAGATCGGCGGAGCCTGGCTGATCTGGCAGGCCGAGCGCGAGGACAGGGCGTGGTGGTGGGCCGGACTCGGAATCGTGGCGCTGGGGTTCTACGGCTTTGTGGCCGCCTTCCAGCCGGATGCCCATTTCGGCCGGGTCCTGGCGGCGTACGGCGGGGTCTTCATCGTCGGCTCCCTGGTGTGGGGCATGCTTCTGGACGGTTTCCGGCCCGACCGCTGGGACCTCATCGGAGCCGCCGTCTGCCTCGTCGGCGTCGCCGTCATCATGTTCGCCCCCAGGCAGGGCTGACCCCTATACAAAGACATCCGCCCGGTCGGGCCGTAAACGGCCAACCGGGCGGATGATTATTCAGAGTGCGGAAGTGTGGGCGGATTACGACGCCGGGCCGGACCCCACGCCTGCATCAGCGGTTTCCGCGGACGTCTCGGAGGCTGCCGGCACCCCAGCACGGCCCGGGCCGCCCTTGCGGTAGCGCCATACACCGATGCCGACCACCACGGCGGCCAGGGCCACGGAGAGCAGGAGCGACTCGCGGGTGGAATCCAGGATCACCATGCCGATGATGAGCGCCACGATGCTGCCAATGGCCAGCCAGGTGAGATAGGGGAAGAACCACATCTTCAGCGACAGGTCCTTGGCCGCGGCCCCCATCCGGCGGCGCAGCACCAGCTGGGACGCGGCAATGACCAGCCAGACGAACAGCGCAATCGCACCGGAGGTGTTCACCAGGAACAGGAAGACCGTGTCCGGGGCGATGTAGTTCAGTCCCACGGTGATGAAACCGACCACGGTGGAGGCCAGCACCGCTGCGGCAGGCACGCCGCGCTTGGAGATGCGGGTCCATGACTTCGGGGCGTCGCCGCGCTGCGAGAGCGAAAAGAGCATGCGGCTGGCCGTGTAGAGGCCCGAGTTCAGGCAGGACAGCACCGAGGTGAGCACCACGACGTCCATGATGGTGCCCGCGCCGGGGATGCCGAACAGCTCGATGACCGCGACGTAGGGGCTCTTGGCCACGTTGGCGGAGTTCCAGGGGAGCAGCGTGACAACAATCGCGATGGAGCCGATGTAGAAGACAAGGATGCGCCAGACCGTGGACTTCACGGCCTTCTTGACCGCTTCAACCGGGTTTTCGGATTCACCGGCTGCGATGGTGGCGATCTCAGCACCGAAGAACGCGAAGACCACCACGAGGATTCCGGCCAGGACTGCTCCCGGACCGTTGGGCAGGAAGCCCCCGTTGCCCGTCAGGTTGCTCAGGCCGGGCGCCGGAACTCCCGGAACCAGGCCGAGGATCGCTGCCACGCCGAAAAGGAGGAAAAGAATGATGGCTGTGACCTTGATGGAGGCGAACCAGAACTCGAACTCCCCGTAGGACTTCACCGAGCCCAAGTTGGTCAGCGTGAGCAGGACCATGAGCGCCAGGGCCCAGACCCACTGGTCGATGCCGGGTACCCACCGGTGCATGATGGCGGCACCGGCTGTGGCCTCGATGCCCAGCACGATGATCCAGAACCACGCGTAGAGCCAGCCGATGCTGAAGCCGGCCCAGCGGCCCAGTGCCTTGTCGGCGTAGGTGGAGAAGGATCCGGTTTCCGGGTTCGCGGCCGCCATCTCGCCAAGCATCCGCATGACGAGGATGACCACGATGCCCGCGGCCATGTAGGCCAGCAGGATGCCGGGACCGGCCTGCTGGATGGCCGCGCCGGAGCCGACGAACAGGCCGGCGCCGATGACCCCGGCAATGGCGATCATCGACAGGTGCCGGGGCTTTAGGGATTTCGACAGTTGTTGGTCAGCGTGCATGGCTGCGCCATCCTCGTTTTGATTGCAGGTTTTGGGGCGGTGGCCGGGCGGCAAGGCTGGAGACTGTGCCGGGGACCACACTGTGCGTTTCACACTAAGGGAGCCGGGGGCAGGTCCGGGCTGTGCAAAGTTACAGTTTACGGCACGCCAAAACAGACACCCTGCCAGCCATGCACCGCGGTGGGCAACAGAGGTTGCCTGATGGGCACTTTTGTAACCGCGCGGAAATCTGTCGCTTCCCTATCAGGCTTGCGCTGCGGCTCCAAAGAACAGCTCTGTCACCCGGGCAAGGCGGTGCGGATCCTCGACGCCGCAAAGCTCCCGGGCTGAATGCATTGAGAGCAGGGGAACGCCCACGTCCACGGTCCTGATGCCCAGCCGGGTGGCCGTCAGCGGGCCGATGGTGGAACCGCACGGCATCACGTTGTTGGACACAAACTCCTGGTAGGGAATCCCTGCCTCCCCGCACAGCCGCGCCCAGAGGGCAGCCCCGGCGGCGTCGGTGGCGTACCGCTGGTTGGCGTTGATCTTCAGCAGCGGCCCGCCATTGAGGACGGGGCGGTTGACGGGGTCGTGCCGTTCGGCGTAGTTGGGGTGGACGGCGTGGCCGGCGTCTGCGGAAACACAGAACGACGCCGCGAACGCCTGCCGCCGCTGGCTCGCCGAGGCGCCCAGCCCGTCGGAGATCCGGACCAGGATGTCTTCAAGCACCGGCCCGCAGGCCCCGGAGCGGGATGCCGAACCGATTTCCTCGTGGTCGAAGGCTGCGAGCACCGCAATCGGCGCGGTTTCCCCGGCAGCG
Source organism: Arthrobacter sp. UC242_113 (assembly GCF_044054585.1). NCBI lineage: Bacteria > Bacillati > Actinomycetota > Actinomycetes > Micrococcales > Micrococcaceae > Arthrobacter > Arthrobacter sp. UC242_113. Next base: position 3,749,877 of record NZ_CP171968.1, read on the forward strand.
TCCGGGCCGCCGTCGGAAGCGTCAGCGTGCGCGATGAGTGCCGTGATCCCGGCGTGCGTGGCGGAAAGGTTGTCCAGGCGCCCGGAGGCGAAGAACTCACTCCTGACCCCGAAAACCGCAGGCGGCTGCGTGTCCGCGATGATGACGTCGTACCCGCCGATCCGGGCCGGATCGACCGGCGTTCCGGCGCCGGACACCCGGTCGGCCAGTACCGCCAGCAGGTCCTCCCCGCCAGGATCGCCCAGCCCGAACACCGGGTTCATGTGCTGCTGCTTGTCTAGGGTGAGGCCTTCATTCACGGCCCGGTCCAGGTGGATGGCCAGCTGCGGAAAGCGCAGCAGCGGGCCGGTGGCCGTCAGGTGATGCGTGCCGTCGAGCATCACGAGGCGCCCGGCCAGCTGCAGTTCCCGGTCCAGCCACGAGTTCAGCAGCGGTCCGCCGTAGACCTCGACGCCGGCCTGAAGCCAGCCGAAGCGGCCGGTGGTCGGCTTGGGCTTGAGCTTGAACGACGGCGAATCCGTGTGGGCGCCCAAGATGTTGAACCCGGTGGTGGGCCCGGCATCCCCGGGGGTCACCCAGGCGATGAGCGCACCGTCCCGGATGACGTAGAACTTCCCTGCCGTGGCGTCCCAGGGCTGCAGCTCGTCCAGGCCGGTGAAGCCCGCCTCAGTCAGGCGCCGGGCGCCTTCGTGCGCGGCGTGAAAGCTCGACGGCGAGGCGCTGACGTAGGCGCCCAGGTCCCGGATGTGCTCTGCGGCGGAGGAATGGAGAGGCATGGCTCCGAGTCTAGCGTTGCCCTATATGGTGACGTTGAGCCCTGCCGTGTAGCCGCCGGAGACGGAACCGGACATGGTGGCCAGCTGGTAGATGCCGCCGTCCTCGCCGAAGACGTTGTCCGATCTCAGCGTGGTGTTGGGGAAGTTACGGGCGCTGGTCTCGTAGCCCGCGGAGGCGTAGACCTCCCGGCAGGCGGCGTCGGTGAGGGCGATCTGCGAGACTGCAAGCACCTGCCCGGCCGCCGTCGCGTTGTTCATGGACTTAAACACCTCGAAGTGGATGTGCGGCCAGCGGCCGTTGTAGGCGCCGGGATAGACGGTCTTGAAGGTGACCTGGCCGTTAGCGTCCGCCTCCTGCACGCCGCGCAGGAAGTTCTCGTTCTCCAGCCCCGAATCGTAGAGCGAGTACCGCCCCTCCTTGTCGCAGTGCCAGGCATAGACGGCTGCCCCGGCCAGCGGGACGCAGCCGTTGGCGTTGTCGAGCAGGGTCAGCGTGACAGTCAGCGGGACGCCGTCCGCTTTCGTGGTGGACGTGCCGAAGCTTGAGGTGATGTCCTGCCGGACCACACCCGAGGCTTCCAGGACGTTCGGTCCGTTGGATCCGTCGCCAGGGAATGGGCCGGCCGTCTCCTGCGGAATCTCCACGCCGCACTCGGCGATCGCCCGGGTCACGGTAGGGGACGCCGAAGCCGAGACGGCAGTGGAAGGTGCCGGCTCCGTCGTCGTCGTGGTGGCGGAAGCCGACGACGGCGGTCCCGATGGTGCTGATGGCGGCGCCGATGACGACCCTCCGGGAGTGCACGCCGCAAGTGCGGCCGCCGTGCCGGCGCCGAGGAACATGCCCAGCGAACGTCGTGACACCAGCGTGGATAGATCGAATTCGAGCCCGCGGTCATGGTTGGGATGCGGCTCGTGCCGGGGCTGCCGTCCTTCGGGGAGGCGGGGTGCGGTTGTCATGGCACCATCCAACTCCAGCGGGCTATGGCCTGCATAGAGTCCCGCTGTGCGGAAGCTGTGCATGCTTCGCCGAGCGGCCCGTTTCAGTAGTCGGGGTTGCTCGGGGTCACCAGGCCTGTTTCGTACGCGTACACCACGGCCTGGACGCGGTCGCGGAGGTGCAGCTTGGTCAGAATCCGCCGCACATGCGTCTTCACGGTGGCCTCGGACAGGAAATAGCGGTGCGCGATCTCGGCATTGGACAGCCCCTCGGACATCGCTTCGAGCATCTCGGTTTCCCGGGGGGTCAGGTCCTCCAGCAGCGGGTCGCGCGGAGCAGGTGCCGCGGCGGGCGGCGACGCCGTGCCCGGACCATCCGAAGCGGCGGCGGGTCCGGCCCCGCGGACATACGTTTCAAGTAGCCGCTGCGTGACCCGGGGCGCCACGACGGCGTCCCCGCTCGCCACCACCCGCACGGCCTGGACCAGTTCGGCGGGAGCCACATCCTTAAGCAGAAAGGCCGAGGCGCCGGCCTGGAGACCGGCGAAGGCGTACTCGTCCAGGTCGAAGGTGGTCAGGATGATGATCCTGGCGCGCGAGCCCGAACCGGTGATGGCCCGGGTGGCCTCGATCCCGTCAAGCGTGGGCATCCGGACGTCCATGAGCACGACGTCAGGATCGAGGTGTCCTACCTGGCGGACGGCGTCGGCCCCGTCGGAGGCCTCACCCACCACCTCAAGGCCGTCCTCCCCCTCCAGGATGAGCCGGAAACCCATCCGAAGCAGCGGCTGGTCGTCCGCCAGCAGGACCCGGAGGCGTCCGGACTCATTCATTTGTTCCCCCATGTTGCCGTTCTCCAAGTTGCCGTCCCGCATCCGGTCAGCGTGCTGCCGGCGTGGTGCCGGTCTGCATATTGCCGTTCAGCGTGCCGCCGTTTAGTGCCAGGACAGCCCGCACGCGCCAGCCGCCGCCGGCGGCCGGGCCTGCCTCCACCGTACCGCCGTAGATTCCGGCCCGTTCCTTCATCCCCGTCAGGCCCTGTCCGGTTCCGAGCGGCGCGGCAACAAGGGCGCCGCCCGGGCTGCCACCGCCGGGGGTGACGGCCTCAACGGTGCCCCGGCCGTCGTCGAGCACTTCAATGGTGACCGTGGAATCCTGGCGCACCACCAGCACGTCCACCCGGCTTAGCGCCCGGCCATAGCGCAGCACGTTGGTCAGCGATTCCTGCACGATCCGGTACACGGTCAGCTGCAAGGCCACGTCCTCCGGCAGTGCCGGGCCGGTGTGCGAGTAATGGACCGGAAGTCCCGCGGCCCGGAAGCCGTCCAGCAGCTTCCCGAAGCTGGTGCCGTCCGCCAGCGGCTCACGGGGCGCGTGGCCGGCGGCCGCGTCATCCCGCAGGACCCCAAGCACCCGGCGCATGTCCGCCAGTGCGGTGCGGCCCGTCCGGGACAGTTCCGCCAGGACCTCCGCTGCGCGTTCCGGATCCCTTCGAACCACGACGGCGGCGCCGTCGGACAGGGCCACCATGACAGTGAGCGAGTGGGCCACGACGTCGTGCATCTCCCGGGCAATCCTGTTGCGTTCGTTGACCGACCCCAGGCGGGCGGCCCGGGCCGCCCACGCTGCAGTTTCCTGCTCGTGCTCACGCCGTTGCCGGACCGAGATGCCGATTCCGGTGGCGATGACGTTGGAGAATACGATGCTGGTGCCCGCCGCAATGCTGGTCACGAGACGGAACTCCTCGGGTGAGGAGGGAGTTCTGGGCAGCTCCCGCTCGAGCGGCCCCACTGCGGCCAGGAAGTACAGCAGTGCCAGCGGCGCCGAGGCCACCGCCATCGTGACCAGGGCAAAACGGCGCGTATGCACCACGGCCACGGCGTAGAGCGAGAACCACAGCCCTGCCGACACGTTGGATCCCCACGGATGAAGCAGGGTCACGCCAACCTCAGCCAGCGCGATGAACACCACCACGGCCACCGGGCGCCGGCGCCGCAGGAACAGGGACAGCGCAACGGCGGCAAGCAGCCCTGTCGCGGCCCACCTGCCCGCATTCACGGCGTCGATCACGGTGGGCCCCACCAGCAGCGCATAGCAGGCGACCACCACAGCATCCATGACCCGCGGACGCCGGTACAGGTAGCGCCGGACCCGGCCCCGCCGCCGGGCAGCAAGCTCGGCAAAGGACGCGTCAGCCGGGGCGGCTGACGCGTCCTTTCCCAAAACAGCATTCGTCATGTGCAAGACCTGGCCCGGCTAGACGTCCCTTTTCTTCAGCAGGATCATGGCCAGGATCACCGGTACCACGACCCAGGTGCCCAGCACGAGGGCAGCCTGCCAGACTTCGAGCGTGTCCGGGACGTGCTCTACGGCGGTCATCGGGTTGATCGTGTTTCCGGGGAGGTACTTGCGGGCCTCCTCGAAGAAGTCGCCCGGGATGAGCTGGAACGCGATCGGTGCCACGAAGAACAGGCCAACGAGGGCCATGATGCCGCCGGCGGAATTCCGTAGCAATGTGCCGAGTGCCATGCCGATTGCGGCCACCGCGGCCACATAGGCGCTGGTGACGAGGAGAAGCTTGACCGATTGCGGGCTTGCAAGGTCCAGCTTGAGGCCGAAGTTGTCCAGGATGGGCACCGATACCAGGCCTGCGATGTAGGTGGATACGGCCGTCAGGACAAAGGCGCTGACGATGACCACCACGAGCTTGGCAACGAATGCGGGCAGCCGCTTGGGCACGGCAGCGAAGGTCGAACGGGCCATGCCGGTGGTGAACTCCGAGCTCATGAGCAGGACGCCCAGTGAGCCCAGGATCAGCTGCGCAAAGGATACGCCGGAGGTGGGCACCGTGACGGCGAGGTCACCGCCCTGTGCCGCGATCGCTGCAGCCGCCTCGGGGTCGGAGGCAGCCTGGTCCGCGAACTGGCCGGTTCCCCAGGCGGACAGGGCGCCGAAGCCAACCATGACGACGGCCGTCGAGGCGAGCAGGATCATGGTGGACAGGAGCGTGCGGAACTTGATGAATTCCGAATTCAGGACCCGGAAGAAGCTTGGACCGGGCCCCGGGCTAGCTGCGTTGCGGATGGCGGCGCGGCCGGGGCCGCCGGCGGGCTGGGTGGAAGTCGAAGTACTCATGGCGTCAGTTGCCTCCGGACTGGGCGGGAACCGGGGCTCCCGTAGTGATCAGCGAGTGGTATTCGACCTCGTCCTTGGTCAGCTCCATGTAGGCCTCCTCGAGGCTCGCCTGGAGCGGGGTGAGTTCGTAGATCAGTACCTGGTTGTCCAGGGCGCTCCGGGCAATCTGGCGCGGGTCCAGGCCAGTGACCTCAAGGAGCTCGTGGTCCTGCAGCTCCACCGAGACCCCGGTTCCGGCCAGGACGTGCATGAGCCTGTCGGGCTGGTTCGAGCGGACCCGGGTCCGGCTGTGGCCCTTGCCGGTGATGATGTCCTGGATGGGGGCGTCCGCAATGATCTTTCCGCGGCCGATCACGATCAGATGGTCGGCGGTCAGGGCCATCTCGCTCATAAGGTGGCTGGACAGGAACACCGTGCGCCCTTCGGAGGCCAGGTACTTCACCAGGTTGCGCACCCAGACCACGCCTTCCGGATCGAGGCCGTTGACGGGTTCGTCCAGGATGATGGTCTGCGGGTCGCCGAGGAGCGCGGCGGCGATGCCGAGCCGCTGGCCCATGCCAAGGGAGAAGCCCTTGACCTTTTTCCGGGCCACGTCCGCGAGCCCTGTCATGTCAATGACCTCGTGCACCCGCTTCCGCGGGATGCTGTGCGTGGCGGCCATGGCCAGCAGGTGGTTGTACGCTGTGCGGCTGGTGTGGACGGCCTTGGCGTCGAGCAGCGCCCCGATTTCCCGCAGTGGTGCCGCGTGCCGGGCGAACGGGACACCGTTGACGGTCACCGTTCCCGCCGTCGGGGTGTCCAGGCCCATGATCATGCGCATGGTGGTTGACTTGCCGGCCCCGTTGGGACCCAGGAAGCCGGTGACCTGGCCGGCTTGGACGGTGAAACTGACGCCGCCGACGGCGGTTTTGTCGCCGTAGACCTTTGTCAGGCCTTCTGCCTCAATCATGGAAGCTTTCCTTTGCATAGCTGCTGGCGTGCTGTCTGGTGTGCACGTTCCACGCTACCCACGCCGCCCGCCGAATTCGCCGGTCTCAGGGATGATTCAGGGGCCAATCAGGGTTTCCGGGCATCATCCGGTGGGATGAGGCCCTCAACTGTCTTCCCGCGGTGAGTAGTAGCGCAGGGCGGCCCGCTTCAGGGTGAACTCGGCAGCCCGGACCCCGGGCATGGCCTCGCCGTCCACCGCAAGCACCATGGGGGCCGTGCCGCTCTCCACACGGACACGGGTGGCCTCCGCGAGGTGGGTGATCCGGGACGTCGCAACCGTGCCGGTCAGCACGGACCACAGCATGCGCAGCCGGGCGAAGGACTCGTCGGCGGTGATCATCCTGACGTCGAGTACGCCGTCGTCCAGCACCGGCCGGACGAGCGGGGCGTGGTCCCTCGGGTAGTAGCGGCCACGGCCCAGGTACATGATCCAGAGCCTGTGCCGGACGCCGTTGACGATCAGTGTGATCGGCTTCTCCACGGCGAAGGTCCGGAACATCGCCACGACACCGGCGAGCGGCTTCCCCAGGGCGGGCTGCAGCTGTTCGCGGCGCCGCACCAAATTCGGGTACAGCCCGATGCTCGCGGTGTTGAGCATGATGAGCTCCACTTTTTCCGGATCGTCCGCGAGTCCGCGTTCAACGGCAACGGCGCCCACGTCGGCCAGCGCCGCTGCTCCGCTTTCCGCTGCGGCCACCGCCTCCACCAGGGAAGGCGTGCCGACGTCGCGGGCGAAGTGGTTGAGGGTTCCGCCCGCCAAAACCAGCAACGGAAGATCATGCTCGACGGCGGCCGCCGCGGCAGTCCCCACAGTTCCGTCCCCGCCCCACACCCCGAGCGCCCGGATGCCCGGAATGGTGGCCGCCTCCGTCATCCGCTGGGCAACATCGTCCTCCGGCGCCATGAGAGTTATATGTGCTAGCGGGAATACTTCCTTCAGCGCCGCTGCGGTTTCCTCGGTAAAGGAGCCCCCCAAGGTATTGACGGCGATGCTCAGCCCCTCCCCGTGAGGGACTTTGGCCACCTCCACCCGCCGCCTGGAGGTGGCAGGCATGGGCGGCCGCACCGGCCACCATTTCCTTGTCACGAGGGCAGCGCCGGCCCCGATCGCGGAACCAAAGAGCACATCCGAAGGCCAGTGGGCGCCGGTATGCACTCTGGAGTATGCGACGCCCGCGGCCACGGGGGCCACAACGGCTCCCAGCACCGGCTGCACCATGCCCGTGCCCAGGGCGAACGCCACGGCTGAGGCCGAGTGCCCGGACGGCATGGACGAACTGGTGGGCTGGGGATGGACGAACCGGAAGACCGGCAGATGCTCAGGCAGGGGCCGCGCGCGGGGAAGCAGGGTTTTGAAGACGAGGTTCGTCACGGCGGAGGCCACACCCTGTGCCAGCAATCCGTGAACCGCCGCGCGCCTGGTGCGTCCCGGAATGGCAGCAGCCACGGCCGCTACGCCAAACCAGAGCTTTCCCTTGTTGGCCGAAGCCGAGAGCCGCCGGAAAAAAGTGTCATGGTGCCCGCCCGGAAAGCCGGAGACGGCCCGCATCAGCGTGCGGTCGAGGGCGGCGACCCAGCCGGGTCCGCGGCGCAGCATTCGTCGCATTTCCCCACCCTACCGCCGGGTACGAGGATGTGATCCCGCTACGGCAGATTTCTGTCCCGGGCGGCGGGTCATTCCCTGACGGGAAGGGGCTTGGCTGCGCCGGCGAGCAGCAGGGCAACCAGGATGGGCACGCCGATGGCCAGCAGTGCCAGGTGGATTCCGGTCAGGTCCCCGAGGTAGCCCAGCAGCGGGGGACCGGCCAGGAAGGCGACGTAGCCGATGGTGGAAACCACCGACACCCTGGCCGCGGCGTGCCGCGGATCGTCCGCCGCGGCTGACATCCCCATCGGAAACGCCAATGCAGCCCCCACTCCCCACAGCGCCGCTCCAACAGCGGCCAGCCAGAGGTTTCCGGCGAATACGAACAGGGCCAGGCCGGCCGCGGCGGCGGCCATGCTTCCCCGCAGCACTGTCACCCGGCCGTACTTGTCGATGACGGTGCCGCCGAAGAAGCGCATGGCGGTCATGGCCAGCACGAAGAGTGCGAAGAGCAGGGCGCCTGTCGACTCGGAGGTTCCCAGACCGTCCACGGACGCCTTCGCGATCCAGTCGTTGCCCGCACCCTCGGTCAGGGTGGCTCCGAGGACCACCACGCCAATCAGCAGGGTGCGGCCGTCCCGCCATGCCGAGGGTCCGCGGGCAGCCTTGGGTTCGCCGTCGGCGGGCTGTTCAGGGGCGGTGTGCGGGAGGAAGTAGCGGGGCACCACGAATGTCAGCACGGCAACCGAAACGGCAATGACCAACAAGTGCTGCGGCAGGCCAACCCCAAGCCCGGACAGGCCCGCCCCGATCAGGGCACCCAGGAAGGCGCCGCCGCTGAACGCCGCGTGGAACTTGGGCATGACCGTCTTGCGGAGCCGGTGCTCGACGTCGGCCCCCTCAACGTTTTGGGACACGTCCCACAGCCCGATGCCGATGCCGAAGAAAAAGAGCGCGGCGGCGGTTCCGGGCACCGACTCAGCGAGGAGTGACGCGGCGATTCCCACGCCCGCCAGTGCGGCCAGGAAGCCGCTGGCCCGCACAGTGTTGGCGGTGCCTATCCTGTTGATGACGTGCCCGGCGGTGGGAAGCGCGATCAGCGATCCGACGGCCGTGCACAGCAGCAGGGTCCCCATCTGGCCCGACGAGATGCGCAGGATCTCCGTGACAGCCGGAATGCGGGCTGCCCAGCTCGCAAAGACCAGGCCGTTCGCTCCGAAAATGATGAACGTTGCCAGGGCGGCGGCGGAGACCTGCCGGCCGGCGAGCTGCTGGGTTGAGGTCATTCGACAACTCTAGTGCCGCCGACGCTCTCTCACTTCCCGCAGCAAATCGGCCGACGCTCTCTCATCGTGTGAGAGAGCGCCGCACCAAAACGTGCAGGAAATGAGAGAGCGTCCGGCGTCAGCGGGCGCGTTCCACCCGCTTCTCGTCCCAGACGGGCTCGGCCGACTCGTACACCTTGCCGTCGGAGCCGAAGACCAGGAAGCGGTCGAAGGTGCGGGCGAACCAGCGGTCGTGGGTGACGGCCAGGACCGTGCCCTCGAAGTGGTCGATGGCCCGTTCCAGCGCCTCGGCTGAGTGCAGGTCGAGGTTGTCCGTGGGCTCGTCCAGCAGGAGCAGCGTGGCACCGGAGAGCTGCAGCAGCAGGATCTGGAACCGCGCCTGCTGGCCGCCGGAGAGCGACTCGTACTTCTGCTCCGACTGTCCCGCCAGTCCGTAGCCGTCGAGTGCCCCGGCAGCGGCCTCGCGGCCCAGCCCGGAACGGTGCTCGTCGCCGCGGTGCAGGATTTCGAGCAGTGTGCGGTTCATCAGGTCGGGCCGGACGTGGGTCTGCGCGAAGAACCCGGGCCGGATACGGGCGCCAAGCTTCACGGTGCCCTCGTGGGGCACTTCGGCGATTTCGACGTCGGACACCGGAAGGTGTTCCCGCTCCGGATCCGTGCCGCCGGTAGCGAGCAGCCGCAGAAAGTGCGACTTGCCGGAGCCGTTCGAGCCCAGCACGCCCACCCGGTCCCCGAACCAGATCTCGGTGGAGAAGGCCCTCATGAGGCCGGTCAGCTCCAGCTTTTCGGCCACGATGGCGCGCTTGGCGGTGCGGCCGCCCTTGAGCCTCATCTGGACGTTCTGCTCGATCGGCAGGGCTTCCGGCGGCCCGACCTCAAGGAACTTGGCCAGACGGGTCTGGGCTGCGTGGTAGCGGTTGGCCATGTCTGAGCGGAAGGCGGCCTTGTTCTTGTACATGTTGACGAGTTCCTTGAGCTTTGCGTGCTCCTCGTCCCACCGCTTGCGGAGCTCCTCGAAGCGGGCGTTCCGGTCCGCCCGTGCCTCGACGTAGGAGCCGAAGCCGCCGCCGTGGATCCAGGCCCCTGCCCCGTTGATGCCGGGTTCAAGGGTGACGATGCGGCCGGCGGCGTTGTTCAGCAGCTCCCGGTCATGGCTGATGAAGAAGACTGTCTTCTTCGATTCATTGAGCTTGTCCTCGAGCCAGCGCTTGCCCGGGACGTCGAGGTAGTTGTCCGGTTCGTCGAGGAGCAGGAGTTCGTCGGGACCGGCGAAGAGCGCCTCCAGCACCAGCCGCTTCTGCTCGCCGCCGGACAGCGTGGACGCCCGGCGGTGCTGCGCGCGGTCAAAGGGCAGGCCCAGGGCGGCCATGCAGACCTCGTCCCAGACGGTTTCGACGTCGTACCCGCCGGCGTCCCCCCAGTCGACGATCGCCTGGGCGTACCGCATCTGGGTGGGCTCGTCGTCGTGCTCCATCATGGCGAGCTCCGCCTCATCCACGGCGCGGGCGGCGTCCGCCAGCGCCGGCGGTGCGGCGGATACGAGGAGGTCGCGGACTGTCGAGTCGTCGCGGACCTGCCCCACGAACTGCCGCATGATGCCCATGTTTCCGGAGCGGCCGATTACGCCTTCGTCCGGGGTCAGGTCGCCGGAGATGATGCGGAACAGGGTGGTTTTGCCCGTTCCGTTGGGTCCGATCAGCGCCGTCTTGGTGCCGTCCGGCACCTTGAAGGTCACCCCGTTCAGCAGCTGGGTGCCGTCGGAGAGGAAGTAGTCAATGCCGGAAACGTCAATATGGGCCACCGGGCAATTCTCCCATGCCCCGCCCGCCGGAGTTTTTGTCCAGATCGTGCCCAAGAGGGCCCTAAAGTCGCGACAATTGGACAAAAACTCCAGCGAAGGGTCAGCCGGCGGCGGTCAGGAACTTCTTCAGCAGCGGGCCGGAGGTGGTGGCGCCGAGCCCACCGTCCTCAACGAACACGGCAACGGCCAGGTCACCGTGCACGGCAATGATCCAGGCGTGCGTCTTGGGCGGGTTAGCGTTGCCGAACTCGGCGGTTCCCGTTTTGGCACCGACGGGTTCGCCGGGGACCTCGGCCAAGAACCCGGCGTGACCGGAAGTCACCACCGCCCGCATCATGTCTGCGAGGGCCGCGGCCTCCGCTTTGGTGACCGGCGTCTGGGCGGTCTTGGCCGGGGCTTCAGCTGTGACGGTCGACGACGGGGCGGAACCTTCCGGGGTCGGCGCCGGGCTGGCCGACGACGTTGCGGGAGCCGTCTCCTCCACGAGGACCGGTGACACGGGCGAGCCCTTCGCCACCGAGCCTGCCATCACTGCTGCCGCCAGCGGTGACATCAGCACCCGGCCCTGGCCGATCATGGCTGCCGCGTGCTCGGTACCCTCAGCCTCGCCGGGAACGGAGCCAAGGAACGCCTCGGCGCCCAGCTTCGGTGCCTCCACGGCCACCCCGAGGGAGGTGGCGGCCGACTCCAGCTGGGCCTGGGTGACCTTGTCCCGGGCGGCGATGAAGGCGGTGTTGCAGGAGTGCGCGAAGGCGTCACGCAGGGTCACGGATCCGAGCGAGTCCTTGGGATAGCCCTCGGCGTTCTTGAATTTCCTGCCGTCGACGGTGAGCGTGGGCGTGCATTCAACGGTGGAATCGGGGGTGAATCCGTTGCGCATCATGGCGAGGGAGTCCACCACCTTGAAGGTGGATCCCGGCGCGTACTGGCCGAGCATGGCGGTGTTGTAGCCGTTGCTTCCGGGTCCCGACGCTGCGGCCAGCACCGCTCCCGTGGACGGCCGGATCGCCACGATGGCGGATGCCGGCTTGATGTCGGCCAAGGTTTCCTCGGCGAGCTGCTGCAGCTTCGTGTCGAGGGTGGTCTGCAACGGTGTGCCGGGAACTCCCTGCACTTCAAAGACGGTGCGCCGCGGGTCCGTGGGTGCGGCCTGGATCTCTTCCCGGGTCAGATCGGCGCGCTGCACCCGGACGACGGTGCCATCCGTGCCGCGGAGCTGGGCGTCATACTGCTGCTGGAGTCCGCCGGTGCCGATCACGTCACCGGCGGTCAGGGCCCCGTTGGACTTTTCAATCTGCTCGGCGCTGGCTTCGCCCACCGTGCCGAGGACGGCCCGCGCGAAATTCCGCGTCGGTGCCAGCGGCAGTTGGTCCGGGATGGCCCGGCCACCGGGGATGGCCTCGATCTCGGCGTCGGTCACGGCGCGGTCGCTGGTGTTGCGCAGGGTGATGGCCGGAACGAACGCTTCCGCGCCGGATGCCGCCACCTGCTGCACGTAGGCCGCGGGATCCACGCCCACCAGCTTGGCGAGCTTGGTGGCGGAATCTGCGGCATCGGCGCCTCCCAGCTGGGGCTTGTCGATGCCTACCTTGACCACCGGTCGCAGCGTCACGAGCTTCTGGTTGCCGGCGCCGAGAATGTCGGCGCGCGGGGACGACTGGGTGGCCTTGCTGAGGATTTCCCCTTCGGCCAGGTTGGGGACGAGTAGCCCGGGCGACCATACGGTGAGCCACTTGTCGCCGGATTTCCGCAGGTCGGCCGAGACGGTGTACTTCCACTCGCCGGTGGAAATCTTCCAGCTGTAGTTGAGCGGGATACGGGCGGTGTCCCCGTCGAGCGTCAGCTCACCCGCTTCGACGGAGGGCTTGGCCGGCGCCAGCGCCTTGAAGACCTGGTTGAGCTGGTCATTGGCCACTGCCGAGTCGCGCCCGTCGAAGGCCACCGGGCGGAGGTCCAGGCCGGCGACGGCGGAGGCAAGCTGCTTCGCCGCGGCTTCCGCGCCGCCGCGGCCGTCGTCGCACGCCACCAGTGAGCCGCTGAGTATGAGACCGGCAAGGACAAGTGAAAGTTTTTTAGTGTTCCCCACTGCGTTATTATCCCCCGGCGGCTGCCCGACGCCAGCCACGCCACAGCAACACCCGTTCGCTCTTGTGGAAGAAGGGCGGGCTAAAGGCCAAGGGCAGGGACGTCCAGCCCAAATATGTCCTTGAGCGCGTGTTTGGCCGCGTGGAACCCGGGCATGCCGGTGACCCCGGGTCCCGGCGGCGTCGAGGAGGAGCAGAGATATACTCCGCGGGCCGGGGTGCGCCATGGAACGGACGAGACGACCGGACGCTGGACCAGGCCCCGGGGATCCAGGAGGCCGGCGCTGAAGTCGCCGCCGACGTAGTTCTCGTTGTAGGCGGCCAGTTCGGCCGCCGTCGTCACCTTGTGCCGTACGACGAGGTCCCGGAACCCGGGGGCGAAGCGTTCCAGCTGGTCCATGACGGCCTGGCCCATGTCCACCGTGGACCCCGCAGGGACGTGGCAGTAGGTCCAGAGGATATGCCTGCCCTCCGGCGCGCGGCCTGCGTCAACGACGGATGGCTGCGAGACCAGGACGTAGGGCCGCTCCGGGTGCCTGCCCTGGGACACTGCGTTCTCCGCCTCGGTCATCTCCGCCCGGGTGCCGCCCACGTGCACCGTTCCGGCCCCTGCCAGTCCCGCACCGGTCCACGGCACAGGCCCGGACAGGATGAAGTCCACCTTGCACGCGCCGTTGCCGAACCGGAAGGACTCCAGCGCGCGGCGGTAGGAGGCGGGCAGGCGGCTGCCGGCGATGCGAGCCAGGGCGGGAGGCGCAACGTCCAGAAGCACCGCCTTCGCCGGCTCGAGCTCCGCCAGCGAGGTGACGCGGAAACCCGTCTGCAGCACACCGCCGTGGGCTTCAATGTCCGTGGCCATCGCCTCGGCGATCGCAGAGGATCCGCCCACCGGAATGGGCCAGCCCCCGCTGTGTGCCAAAGCGTTCAGCAACAGGCCGGCCCCCGCCCCGGACAGTGACGGCAGGCGCCCCACCACGTGGGCGGCCACACCGCTGACCAGCGCAGGTGCCCTGTCCTCCCGGAACCGTAAATTCCAGGTCGGCGATCCCTGCTCAAGGGTCCGCAGGCCCAGAACGGCGGCGGCCAGCGGGTGACCGGGAATCCTCAGCAACTGGTCGGACGTGGTCTGCACGATGCCGTCAATGTGCCGCACCAGCGGAGCGATGAGCCTGCGGTAGGCGCGCCCGTCCCGGCCCAGCTCGTCCGCGGTACGGTCGAGCGACCGGTACGCAAGGGCCGAACGCCCACCGTCCAACGGGGAGCCGAACTGCACCGGCGGAAGCAGCAGGTCCACCCGCCGCGCCAGGTCGAACGCCCGGAAAAAGGGCGAGGCCAGTGCCATCGGGTGAACGGCGGAGCAGACGTCGTGCCAGTGCCCTTCCTCCATGACCTGGGACGTCCGGGAGCCCCCGCCGAGCTGGTCCGCGGCCTCATAGACGTGCACCTTGAGCCCCGCCCGCGCCATGACGACGCCGGCGGCGAGTCCGTTAGGTCCGGAACCTACGACGGCCACATCAGGCATCGGGGGCCACCGTCCGCCACGGGACCAGGGACGCCGAGGGACGGAGCAGGTCGATCCGCAGCCTGTCCGCGGCGTTGTCGAAGGGGCCGCCGTGGGGATCGTCCATGGCGTGCCGCCGGATCGGATCGTAACGGGGGTCCCAGATGTCCCAGGCGACCCGCAGCATGAGATATGCAGTTGCAAGCATATGGGCGGCTACGGCCAGGACGTAGTAGGGCATGTCGATGTTGTGCTGTGATACGCCGCCGCTGGTCACTTGGCCAAGATACATCCAGATGGCGGCCCAGTGCAGCCCCTCGATGCCCTGCCAGACCAGGAAGTCACGCCACTTCGGCCGGGCGAGGGCAAGCAGCGGCACCAGCCAGAGGACAAACTGGGGTGAGTAGACCTTATTGGTGAGGATGAAGGCCGCCACGATCAGGAAGGTCAGCTGCGCAATCCGCGGCCGTTGCGGGGCGGTCAGGGCCAGGACCGCAATGAGGACGCAGGCAAGCAGGAACACATTCAGGGCCAGCGAGTTGATGGCCTCCGGAGTAAGGAGCGTCCAGCGCACCCGCCCGGCCACCAGGTTGTACGCAAACCAGGGCGAGCTGTAGCCGGCGGGACGGTCCTGGGTGAACTCGAAAAAGTACTTCCAGCCGGCCGGGTCCCGCGCGGCAATGGGCAGGTTGACGGCGAGCCAGGCCGCGGCCGCGGAGGCTGCCGGGACCAGGAAGGCACGGATCTTCCCTGTGCGCAGGGCCAGCAGGAAGATGGCGCCGAAAACAAGGACGGGATAGAGCTTGGTGGCAGTCCCCAGTCCGATCAGGACGCCGGCCAGGACCAGCCGCTCCCTGGAAAGGAAGTACATGCCGAGAGCCAGCATTGCCACAGCCCACATGTCCCAGTTGATCACTCCGGCGAGGACGATGCCCGGCGCCAGGGCCACCATGGCTGCATCCCAGGGCCGCCGGCGGGCCATGCGGGCCGTGGCCAGTACCGTGACAATCCAGACCGCGGCAATCAGGGTGGCGTTAACATCGAAGTAGCCGAGGATGCGGGCGTTGGTGACTCCCTCCCCGGGCACCAGGCGGGCCGTGATGCCGGCAATCAAGCCCATCAGGACGGGATACTCGAAAAACGCATCCGGCGTGAAAAACGGAAAGGCCCCGTCGCCCAGGCCCCGGTTGCGGAATAGCTCCGGGAAGTCCGAGTAGCAGGTGGCGTAGAACTGCGACGGCGTCTCCCAGCCGTTCACCCGGCAGTAATCCTTGACGGCGATGGCAGCGAGGGCGGAGAGCACGGTCAGGATGATCAGCACGCGTTCCACTGTGAAGAAGCCGGGCGCAACCACCCCCGGGGCAGACCGCCGGCCCAGGGGCCCGCCGATGAGCTCGGTGAAGTTGCGCAGGAGCCGGTCGCTGCGGCTCGGCACCACCAGGCGCGCGAGCTTTCGATCGGGCGGCGGCTGTGTCTCCTGCATGGTCTCGAGCTTACCGGTGGCTCCCTGGCCTGCGGTTCAGCGCATACCGCTCATCTGCTGATGCATGAGCACATAGACGTCCTCGCGTTTCTGGTCCAGCAGCTGGCCGTCGAACTGTGATTGCTGGACCGGTGCAAGCCCGGAGCCGGAAAGGCCGGCATCACCGCTGGAACCGCGCTCGGAGAAAACCTCCTGTAGTTTGCGGAGCATAGTTTTTTCACCTCCCTTCGGAAAAGTGATGAGAAGAATCCGGGCGTGGCAATTACAGCCATTCGGGGATGCAAAGAAATGGCTGTAAAAAGGCAAAGAAATGCCCGGTAAAGGAAATGTAATTAGAAAAGGCGGCATTGGCCCGCGAAGCGGCAGCGCGGCAAGCCCAACAGGAAGCTGGGTTCCGAACTATGGGGGAGCTGCGCAACCGCGTGGTTCCGCTACGGCAGACTGCCGGGTCAGAGCTTCTGGGAAAGCGGCAGAATTGGCCGCCGCGGGCCGGCCTGCGCTCCCGTTACAAGTGGGAGACGGGCAGGGCCGTCAGAATTAGGCTCGGGTGAGTCCGTGAAGAGGGCGCGGGTCAGCAACGAAGGCCGGGAACGCGGTGATGGTCATCTTCCATCCGCTAGTCAAAGTAATCATTTTCCCAACCTCCTTTTCTGCTCTGCCGGTGCCGGCTGACTGGCCGGGCAACGGGCGCCATGACCCTGGCGGATCGCACTGGGGTCAGGAATAAAAGTACACCAGGAATGATCCGGTTGACTACTTATTTTCCGAAAATTCGAAAAACAAATGCAAAAGGAACCTTTTAGAGGCCCCAGCGGACAATGGCAGGCGTCCTTTTGTCCCAGCCCAGGGTGCAGACTTTTGCTGTTCCCAGAATGAAGTGCCGGCCCTCTTCAGGTTCGAGTTCCAGCCAGCGGGCGGTGAGGATGCGGGAAAAGTGGCCGTGGGCCACAATCAGGACGTTGTCCAGCCCTGACTCCAGGACCCGGGCCACGATCTTGTCTGCCCGGGCGGCCACATCATGCAGCTTCTCGCCGTTGGGGACGCCGTGCGTCCAGATCAGGTAGTCCGGGTTGTCCTTGCGGATCAGGTCCGAGCTGATGCCCTCATAGTCGCCATAGTCCCATTCCACGGCCAGCGGTTCGTGGACTGCATCCGGAAAACCGGCGAGTTCCGCGGTGCGCCGGGCGCGGCGCAGCGGAGAGGTCAGGACCAGGTCGAAATCAACGCTGTCCAGGACCCTGCGCGCCTCGACAGCCTGCTGCTCGCCCTCCACTGTCAGTGGCAGGTCCGTCAGCCCGGTGTACTGGCCACTCTTGGACCATTCGGTTTCGCCGTGCCGCAGGATCCAAAGCTGGGGTCGGGCGATGTTGGCGGCGTTCACTTGGACTCCTCGGTTAGGGAAGATTCGACGTCGGCGGGAGAGTCGGGAGACACAGAAGTAGCGGGAGCGTCGGCAGACTCAGATATAGCAGGAGCAACGGCTTCGGGCTGCTCAGCCCACCAGGCCCGCAGACGGGACTCGGCGTCGGCCGGGTCGAGCGGGCCGTTCTCCATCCGTTCCTCCAGCAGGAACTTGTACGCCCTGCCCACGACGGGCCCGGGCCTGAGGTCCAGCAGGGCCATGATCTCGGCGCCGTTCAGGTCCGGACGGACCGCGTCCAGGGATTCCTGCTCGCGGAGGGCCGCGATCCGGGATTCGAGGTCGTCGTACGCAAAGGACAGCCGGTCGGCTTTGCGCTGGTTGCGCGTGGTGACGTCGGAGCGGGTGAGGCGGTGCAGGCGCTCCAGCAGGGGCCCGGCGTCGGTCACATAGCGGCGCACGGCCGAGTCGGTCCAGCCGGCATCGCCGTAGCCGTAGAAGCGCATGTGCAGTTCCACGAGGCGGGCAACCGCCTTGATGGTGTCGTTGTCGAAGCGCAGGTTCTTCATCCGCTTCGTCGTCAGTTTGGACCCCACCATGTCGTGGTGGCGGAAGCTGACCGCGCCGCCCGGTTCGAACCGGCGCGTAGCCGGCTTCCCGACGTCGTGCATCAGCGCCGCAAAACGCAGGACAAAGTCGGGGCCGGGGACGGCGCCGTCGGAATCAGTCTCCAGGGCGGCCGCCTGCTCCAGGACTTGGAGGGAGTGCTGGTAGACGTCCTTGTGGCGGTGGTGTTCGTCTGCTTCGAGCCGGAGCGCGGACACCTCGGGCAGCACGAACTCGGCGAGGCCGGTGTCCACGAGCAGGTCGATGCCCACGCGGGGATGCCGCCCGCACACGAGTTTGACCAGCTCATCGCGGACGCGCTCGGCCGAGATGATGCTGATGCGCTCGGCCATCCGGGTCATGGCGACGCGGACATCGTCCCGCACGGACACTCCAAGCTGGGACGCAAACCTCGCCGCCCGCATCATCCGCAGGGGATCGTCGGAGAAGGATGCCTCGGGAGCGCCCGGGGTGGCCAGCGCGGAGGCGTGCAGGTCGCGGACTCCGCCAAACGGGTCCACAAGTTCCAGCGAAGGCAGCCGAAGGGCCATGGCGTTGATGGTGAAGTCGCGCCGCAGCAGGTCGTCCGTGAGGGAGGAGCCGAAGGCCACCACAGGTTTCCGGGACTCCGGGTCGTACGCTTCGGCACGGTAGGTGGTGATTTCAATCTGGAAGCCGGCCTTGCGCATGCCGATCGTTCCGAAGGCGCGGCCGATCTCCCAGAAGTTGTCCGCCCACTTCTTGATCAGGGCCACGGTCTGGTCGGGCGTCGCGTCCGTCGTGAAATCGAGGTCGGGGGAGGTGCGGCCCAGGAAGAGGTCCCGGACCGGGCCGCCAACGAGCGACAGCTCATGACCGGCGTCCACGAACCGCTGACCCAGCTCCAGGACCACCGGGTCCACCTGGAAGTCAACGGTGTGAAGATCAGTCTTTTGATGTGCGTGCGCCATAGTTACTTAAGCTTGTCAGAAAACCAAGCCACACCGCACCAAATCCCGTCATTGTGCGATGGCGCCGGCAAACCCCGTCACATGCAGTCCACCCGGAAGCCATGTCCCGGTCATCACGGCGGGGCAAGAGTCGTTAGAGTGGACTGCATGGCCCATCCAGTACCGAGCGCTCCCGGCAGGAGGACGAACCCACCGTTGCCGTCGGCAATCGGTGCCCACGTCGCGCCTGCACCGCACTCGGCCCCGGCCTCGCTCCCCACCGTCGAGGAGGTCTCCGCCGGAGGCGTCGTGGTGGACACGTCCGACGACGAACTGAGGGTAGCGATTATTGCCCGCCTTAACAGGGGCGGACGGCTGGAGTGGTGCCTGCCCAAGGGCCACCCCGAGGGTCGGGAGAACAACGAGGAAGCCGCGGTCCGTGAGATTGCCGAGGAAACCGGCATCGACGGTGACATTCTGGCCCCGCTGGGCAGCATCGATTATTGGTTTACCGTCAGCGGGCACCGCGTGCACAAAACGGTGCACCACTACCTGCTGCGCGCCACCGGCGGCGAACTCACCATCGAAAACGATCCTGACAAGGAAGCGGTTGATGTTGCCTGGGTTCCCATCCACGAGCTTGCGCGCAAGCTTTCGTTCCCCAATGAACGCCGCATCGCCGACCTGGCACGCGAAGTACTTCCGGAGCACCTCTGACCGTCCGGCAGTGCCTGCCGGACACCCCGTTGCGTGCCGCGATATCAGCGCCCAGGTGAGACGATGAAGACGATGTCAGCAGCCAATCCGTCCTCCGACCAGCCCGCGCAGCCGGGCGAAACACCTCCGGGTGTGACGCCCGCCAGCGACGCAGCCTCCAGTGCCGCGCAGCCCGGCGAGGCCCGTTCCAGCGCCATCATGGCTGCCGGGACGCTGGTGTCGCGTGTGCTGGGATTCGGCAAGACCTGGATGCTCGGCGCGGCGCTGGGCCTGGGCTCGACAGTGAATGACACGTTCATCAACGCCAACAACCTGCCCAACCTGATCTTCCTGCTCGTGGCCGGCGGGGTGTTCAATGCCGTGCTGGTCCCGCAGATCATCAAGGCCAGCAAGGCTCCGGACAGGGGAGCGGACTACATCAGCAGGCTGCTCACGCTGGCAGTTCTCGTGCTTCTGTCCCTTACCCTGCTGGTCACGCTGTTGGCGCCGGCCGTCATCGAACTCACCACGCAGGGCTACTCGCCGCAGCAAAAGGCACTGGCTGTTACCTTCGCCTTCTGGTGCCTGCCGCAGATCTTCTTCTATGGCCTCTACGCGCTGCTGACGCAGGTCCTTAATGCCAACGGCGCCTTCGGCCCGGCCATGTGGGCCCCCATCCTGAACAACATCGTGGCCATCGCCGGCCTTGGCATGTTCATCTGGATCTTCGGTGCCAACAGGGACAACCCGCACTCGCTG
This sequence comes from Arthrobacter sp. UC242_113, assembly GCF_044054585.1. NCBI lineage: Bacteria > Bacillati > Actinomycetota > Actinomycetes > Micrococcales > Micrococcaceae > Arthrobacter > Arthrobacter sp. UC242_113. The sequence continues at coordinate 3,769,804 of NZ_CP171968.1, forward strand.
GATAACTGGGGTGCTTCCCAGACGTTCTTCATCGCCGGGTTCTCCACCATCGGCGTCCTCTCCCAGACGGCCATCCTCCTGGTCCCGGTATTCCGGCTGAAGCTGGGGCTCCGTCCGCGCTTTGGCTGGCGCGGGGTGGGGCTGGGCCATGCCGCGAGGCTAAGCGTCTGGACGCTCCTGACCGCGGCTGCGGGGCAGCTCGCGTTCCTGTACGTCATGCGGATCGCCACCATCCCCGGAGCCGAGCGGCTCCGGCTGCAGGAGGCCGGCGACCCAGCCGGCGACATGCTTCCGGGCAACGCGGTCCTGGAAGTGGCCAGCCAGCTGTACCTGCTCCCGCACTCGATCATCGCGCTCTCCCTGGCAACCGTGCTGTTCAACCGGATGACCCGCGCCTCGCAGGACGGCAACCGGGCGGAGCTCCGCGAAGCCCTGTCGCACGGGCTGCGGACCATGGCGGTGGCAACGGTGTTCGGTGCGCTGGCGCTGTTCGCCCTCGCCGGGCCGCTGGGCATGTTCTTCTCCGGCGGTACCCGCACGGACGGCGTAATGCTTGCGCAGACGCTTACCATCCTGGCGCTGAGCACCCCGTTCATGAGCGCCAACTTCATGATGTCCCGGGTCTTCTACGCCAACGAGGACGCGCGCACGCCGTTCTACATCCAGCTGGTGCTGGCCCTGGTGAATGTGGTGGCCGCGTTCTTCATCCAGTTCCTGCCGTTCGATCAGATCATTTTCGCCATCGCCGTACTTTACACCGCGGGGAACATCCTCTCGGTGGTCGTCTCCGCCATCTTCCTGCGCCGCCTGCTGGGGCACCTGGACGGTCCGCGGATCATCAACTCCTATATCCGTATGGGCTACGCCGCCCTCGGCTCGGCCATCGCCGGTGTGGGTGCGCTGTGGCTTATGGGCAGCTACAGCCCGGTGGGCTTCGCCTGGAGCAGCCGGCCGGCCGCCCTGGCGACCATCACCGTCGTCGGGCCTGTCATGCTGGCGGTGTACCTGATGCTGCTCAAGCTGTTCCGCGTCACCGAGCTGCGCGATCTGCTGCGGCCGCTGCTGGGGCGGCTTGGCCGCGGTTCCGGCGGGGATTCCAGTGCACCGGCGGCTGCGCCCGCTGCCGCGGCTAACACCGGGGATTCGGCTGCCGGAGCGTCCGCTGGCACCGCTGCTGTGCGGCGTCCGACGCCGGAACGCGCCACGGTCTCTTCGGACACCGGACTGATTCCCCGGATTTCCGGCGAGTTCGATTCCGCCTCCTTCCGCGCCGGGCCCGCGCCGCAGCCGGAACCGGAAGATTACGACGCCGCCACTTACCTTCCCGAGGAGGACGTCCCCGGGACGGCGCGTGGGAACGCCCTGCGCGGGGAGATCCCGCTCCCTGGCCGCCGGACCTACCAGGGAACCCCCGGCCAGAACCCCCACTTTCCGTCACGGCGGAGGAAGAAAAAGTAGCCCGGGAGAGAGCCGGTCAGCCCCGTCTTCCGCGGCCGTTGCACAGCATCGGCTAGGATCGAGGGGAACAAAGGTAGTTGCAGACCACGGGTCCGCCGGCGCGCCGGAGGCCTTTCAGGGCGATGCATCGCCAGGGCCAGAAGCATTTCCCGGACAGGCTAGGAGGAACACGTGTCCCACCCGATCGATGTCGGATCAGTACTTGGCGGCCGCTACAAGGTCACGGCCACAGTGCTGAGCTCGCATGACCAGGATCTGGTGCTGGACGGTGTGGACCAGGTGCTTAACCGTTCGGTCAGCATCCTGGTGGCCGGCCCGTACAACGCCGATCAGGTGGCCCAAAGTGCCCGTGAAGTGGCCACGGGGGAGCGCCCCGGGAACGTGCAGATTTTGGACCTTGGTGTCAGCGACGCCACGACCTACCTGATCACCAACCACACCTCCGCCGCTGACCTGCTGGACCTCGTGGTTGCTTCCAACCCGCCCTACGTGGAGCCTTTCTTCACGGACACCCTGGGCAGCGAGATCTTCGGCCAGGCGCGCTCCAACGAACCCGAAACCTACGACGAAGACGACGAGGTCGAAGCCGGGTACATCAACTACAGCGAAGGCCAGTCCGGACAGTATCCTGCCACCGCCCCGAGTCCCGCCGGCGGCCGGTCCGCCCACGGGGCAACGGTTCACGAGGCCTCGGCTCCGCAGGGGCGCGGGGAGCAGGCTCCTGCTCAGGCACCCACAGCGCCGGTGCGGAAGGCTCCCGTCGTGCCACCGCTTCCGGCTGCCCGCCCCGTCGCGGGGCCGGCTGCGGCAGGCGCGGCCGCCGCAGGTGCCGCCATCGGCGCTGCCGGTGCGCGGGGAAACCGGCAGAGCGTCCCGGAGACCACTGCGCCGCAGCCGGTTCAGCCGGACAGGGGCTACGAGCAGGACGCCGGCCACGAGTCCGCCCAGCACGACAACGTTGAGCAGGCGCTCCTGCAGCGCGACAGCAACCGTTCCGGAAACGCCGCACGCGGTGCCGCCGGTGCAGGTGCGGCAGCCGCAGCTTCCGCGGGGGCGTCCGGCGGCGGCCGCAGCTCATCCAAGGTGTCGCTGTGGTCCCAGAACGACTATGACTACGCCCCCGAAGACGGCTATGACGACGACGCCAGCGACGCGCACGAGCCGGACCGCCGGGCAGGCAATTTCCCTCCCGTCGCCCGTACCGGCGCTGCTCCCGCTGCCGACTATTACGACGATGAAGACGACGAGCCACAGAAGGAGCCGCGTTCCATGCGTTGGCTCGTTGGTGGCCTTCTCGCGGCCGTCCTGATCGTCGGACTCATCTTCGCCGTGACCAACCTCGGCAGCCTCTTCAAGAGTGCACCGCAATCGGAAGCAACCCCCGGAGCCAGCGCACCGCCGTCGGCTGCCACCCAGCCGAGTACCGCCACGCCGACCCAAAGCACCGCTCCGGCGGCAGGGCCGCCGGCCATCGAGGGGATCACCCGTCAGGGCAACTTTGATTTCGCTTCGACCTACGACGGCGACCTCGGCAAGGCGTCCGACGGAAACGCGGCGAGCTACTGGTCAGACATGGAGTTTGCCACCGAGGACTGGGGCGGCCTTGCTCCCGAGGGTGTCCCGCTGGTGGTCAAGCTTAAGAGCCCTTCCAAGGTCTCCTCGATCACACTGAACCAGCTGGGTGCCTCGGGTGGAAGCATTACGGTCTTCACCAACGACCGCCCGTCGCTGGACGGTGCAAAGCAGGTGGGAACCAACAGCTTCACCTCGCCTGACCTCACCATGCCTCTGGCCGAACCGGTGACCGCCCAGTACGTCATCGTCTCGATCAAGAACCTGCCCAAGCTCGCAGCCCCGAAAACCCGCTTTGGCTACGGCCTGCGGCTCGCAGAGATCAAGGTCCAGTAGAGGACAACGCCCCTTAGTGGACACCACGCAGTAGGGGACACTGCCCGTTCAGCGGTCACGTTCCTCCGGGGCGTAACCGGCATGCCCTGGGTGGCCGGAGACGGTACCCTTGTGGAAAGTCCCGTGGGCGGTGTTCTCGTGCAGGCACGGGCGTTTCGGCCTGCCTGCAAACACGTTTGGAATATTCCACACTGCCAATCAGTTGTGCCATGTGGCCGGCCGGAAGGCTGGCGCATCGACAAAGGAAGAGGTTCACCGTTCAGTGAGCACCGCAGAAAACAGCGCGTCAGAAGTACGTGATGTCATCATCGTCGGCTCCGGCCCGGCAGGCTACACGGCCGCCGTGTACACGGCCCGCGCCAACCTGAAGCCGCTGCTTCTGGCTGGCTCCGTCACCGCGGGCGGTGAGCTCATGAACACCACTGACGTCGAGAATTACCCTGGCTTCCCTGAGGGCATCATGGGACCTGACCTCATGGAGAACTTCGAAAAGCAGGCTGCGCGCTTCGGCACCGAAATCCAGTTTGAGGACGTCACCGCCCTGGATCTCGACGGCGACATCAAGACCGTCACCATCGCAACGGGGGAGACCTTCCGCGCCCGGGCCATCATCTTGTCCACCGGCTCGGCGTACCGCGAGCTCGGCCTGGCCAACGAAAAGCGCCTCTCTGGCCACGGCGTTAGCTGGTGCGCAACCTGCGACGGTTTCTTCTTCAAGGACCAGGACATCGCAGTGATCGGCGGCGGCGACTCGGCTATGGAAGAAGCGCTCTTCCTCACCAAGTTCGCCAAGTCCGTGACGGTGGTCCACCGCCGCGACACGCTGAAGGCCTCCAAGATCATGGGTGACCGGGCACAGGCCCACGAGAAGATCAACTTCGTCTGGAACACCGCCGTCGAGGACGTCCTCGGCGAAGCCAAGGTCACCGGCCTGAAGCTGAAGAACCTGGTCGACGGCACCGAGTCCGAACTTGCCGTGACCGGCGTCTTCGTGGCGATCGGCAACGATCCGCGCACCGAACTCGTCAAGGAAAGCCTGGAGATCACGGACGCGGGAACCATTGCCGTCGAGGGCCGCAGCTCCCGCACCAGCATCAAGGGCGTCTTCGCCGCCGGCGATGTTGTGGACCCGACCTACCGCCAGGCGATCACTGCGTCCGGCTCCGGCTGTGTTGCGGCGATCGACGTCGAGCACTACCTCGCAGACCTTCACGCCTGACCGGCGCTGAGAATCATTCGAAGAGAGAGACAAAGGTTATGAGCAACGCAAAAGACGTAACAGACGCAAGCTTCAGCAGTGACGTACTCGCCGCCGACAAGCCGGTAATCGTTGATTTCTGGGCCGAATGGTGCGGTCCGTGCCGGAAGCTGGGACCCATCCTGGACGAGATCTCGGTGGAGTACGGCGAGAAGGTCAACGTCGTCAAGGTGAATGTCGATGACAATCCTGCCATCGCTGCCGAGTACGGCATCACCTCCATTCCTGCCGTGTACCTGTTCCAGGGCGGCGAAGTGAAGAGCACGGTTATCGGTGCCAAGCCGAAGCAGTTCTTCGAGAAGGAATTCGCGGACGTCCTGTCCTAGCGCCAACGCCGGACGGGATATCTGACCGGCAGCGCCAGCAACGCGTGTCGCCAAAAGGTGGCCATTACTCCCAGGTGAGTGGTGGCCACTTTTTTGTTCCCCAGGTTCCTCTCGGCGGCCAAGGCAACGGCAGTGCCTGCCCAGCTTCGGGTGCGGGACGACTCTCCAGCAACGTAGGCCGAGCGATCCTCGAGCCGTGTCGTCGGCCCGATCTACGGTTCTCTGATTTTGCAGCCCTTCCCCGGTGGGGATCCTCCTGCAGTCGGTAGGAAACCTTTCCGGGTCTCGTTCTGTGCTGATCCTCGCCAGGATCCCTCAGGCAATCCGGGTTCGCGATACCGGTGACTTGCTGTCAATGATCAGCGCCAATCGCGACTCATCGAACCGCACTTCTTCCAATTCCGTCGCTCGACTTTGGAATGTGTAGATCTGGTCGCGCCACTCGACCGAGTGCCGAACCGCGCCTATTCCTGGAACCGCGCCTATTCCTGTTGGGAGGACGCTACATAGGTGGACTTGTTTCACGTGAAACGCTGCGGGCCATCTCTCTCCAGGACCAACGCCAAGCCGCGCGCCACGAGTCCAGGTCAACCCACTTTCCCGAAGGAATCTGAAAGCGTAACGCCTACAGTAGTTACATTGCGAACGTGAAATGCGCTTGTCCAATAGCGGGTACTGTGCCACTTGCTGTCTCGACAGTTCGACAAACCTCGTCTGCGAATGTCTTCATGAAAGCGTTTCGGGATCGCGACCATATCCATGTCCATCCCCGCCCAAGCTGGCGGAATGGCACCAAAGTCTGTACGCACCCGCAAAAAAGGCGCTACCGACAGCTCCTGAATAAGCCGCAGGTCCGCTGCCGATGGCACACTCAGCACGCAGCCGCCTCACCTGAAAGACAGTCGCTCAGGACGGTGGATCACGTCTCGGGGGACCGTACACAGCCACAGGGCCAGCAAACCAGCACCAATCAGTGGCAACCATGTTTCACGTGAAACATGAGCTCCTGGCGGAGCGATGGGATCTTGGCGTACCAACAGCAAAGAGCGGCGGCTAGTAGAACAAGAGAGGTTCGTTGCCGCACCCGGATGCTGGTCCCGCTCACGACGACAGCCTCAAACCTCCCGACCGACAAACCGATGTCTCCGCGAGTCTGCGCCGTGGGCCGCTATTCGTTAGCGGCCACAGCTCCACCCGGCACACCAAAAGCGTCCCCGACTGTCTGGCGGCGGCGAATCTACAGTCCATCTCGTGCCGAGCCCGGCGCTAGGCCCCATTCCGCAGCACGTCACCGCCGGGAAATACCACTGCGCGGATCAGGAGACACGCATCGATGCAATCAGACCGCCAGGCACTGTACGGACTGGTTCCCAAACGGGCGTTCGAGCCAGTAGTACGCAGTGCAGCCTGGACAGAGCTCCACCTCGCCCATTTGAGAAGAGTGTGCGCGCGCTGCATAATCGCAGTTTCTACTCGCGGCAGGACGAGGAATTGCCGTCGAAGTAGCCTCATGAAGCGCGGGCCAACTCCCACCGCATCGACACCCGTTGTCGCAGCGGCGCGACTGACTTCGTCGTCTGGGCCGCCCCGGTATTCGCGGTCACCTGTCATGATGGGAGCGCTCCGTGCGTTTGTTGCCATTTACCAACAGACATGTCGGGCGTGCGGAAGACGCAGTACCCCTGATTCCTTCCTCTCCTGACGTCGGAAACTAAGCAGCGCGTACCCCCGAGCGGAGCCCCAAGGCTCGCTTTCCGCCATCGGCGGGACGGTGCGGGTAGCGGCTGAATGAGGGGAGACCGTCTCCGGGGAGCGTTCAATGTTGTTCCTTGTTCGGCCCTTGGGTGACATGGGTTCAGGCCGTGCACGATCAGGCCAGCGGCCCGCGCCATGTTTCACATGAAACGACGGCGCTCCATCCTCCTGGCGGAAATGTGCGCCAAGGCTCTCAGTTTCACGTGAAACACTCCCCAGCACCGCACTGCACCCTGCAACAGCACCGCGACAGTCGGATGCACGGCCCCCCTTGCTTCCGACCGCCTATCCGCCACCGTGCGGCAGGGTGCTCGCTGCTCCGTCCGTCTTGCGTTGGTATCGATGCAACAGCCCCACCAGGTTGCTGACGAGCAATCCGACCTGGCCGTGAACGCCCAACCCGCAGACCAGCCTTTCGATATCACTATCAATACGTCGCATACACACCCATTGCGAGCCGCCTGAATACGCGTTTGTCAGGGGGAGCAGGGACGACTATTGTCGAACGGGCTCGCGCCTGGGCTGTCGCCGGTTTCACGTGAAACAAGAGCCAGACGGGGCCTAATAAACAAGAATCGATGCTATCGCGACCACGCCGTCATGTGTGTGCGGTGCTCTCCGGACCCGCGCCCGCCCTTGATGCCTCCATTCTTGTCACCAAACCACGGGCATACGGGGCCACAGCGGACAGCACGGCGGTACTCGAATCAATCCTTCCGTGGAGCGCGGCCACGGCTAGCATGTTGCAGATTCGCGCTGAGGGGGACGCAGCCAGCTCTACCGCCCATGGCTTTGACTGGCCTGCGTCCGCACTCCCCGAGCGCTGCAGAATTACGTCATCCACAGCCTCCATCCAGGGCCGGCCATGCTCGCAGTCGCAGAATGCCCTGGGTTCTGTCAGTGGCGATCAGCTGGCGAACCGGACAGCGGAAACCAGCGGTGCTGGACTGGATGATGGCTTCAACTTGGCTTCAAGCCCAGTGCTGACACAGCGTGCAGCACCAGACCTCGGGCGACATGATGCATGCGAGACGGAGAAGATCATGTGTTCACAGGCGGAGGGTGGGGCCGGTCGCTGCTCGGGGCTCTTTCCTGGCTGGTGACAACATATTCGCTTCAACGCAGGAACAGTGCTCTTGACCGCCTTCTTAGCCACATACGACGACGCATTGGTTCCCAAACATCCCACGGCACAGAACTGCGATCTCTGCCTGCAGCACAGAGGTCCCACTAGGGTGACAGCGTAACTGCAACTTTCGGCGACGCGCTGCAGAGCCGCCGCAGGACGCCACATCTCGATGGGGGATCGTGCACATGAAACTGCTCGACCCCGACTGCTTAGAAAGGGGGCGGGAGCATCCATGCGATGCTGTCTTCCTTCTTCTTGGAGGAGCAAAAATGGAAAGGCCGCGTCGACTCTTGACTAGGCCACGCCCCCTGCCGGCATACGTTACTGCCGCGGTAACGTCGAGCTCAACGATTAGGAGTGCCACGGCTTCATCACACCTCTTTCAATACCCGGACCAATCAATGCGTCACTGCCTTAGGATGCGGCTACAGGGCGGCTCCTATCGGCGACTACCAACAGTGAATTCTCGGGCAACTAGATGGGCTCACGGTCTGCCCCCTCACGGGACCACGCATCTGAGCGAGCGCACAGGGCCGGGCATCTCCGATGTTGGCGGTCCGCGTGCGCTGTCGGAAATCACTTCGGGGGGAATCGATCAACCCACTCCAGGCTGAGCCATTGGCTGACATACGCCAATATGCCAAGCCTCGCCATGACATTATTCACAGTCTTATCCACAGCCGAATCCACAGGTTTATCCACAGCAGCTCACCCCGCATGAGCGCGCGCCCGCGTTGTCCGTGAATACCCTCACACTGCATCCGATTTGAACCATGTCTCGTCGCCGGTCTGGCTGTGACACTTTCGCGCGGGTTACAGGTCGGCAAGCGCCGCTTATTGTGCCGAACATCACGCGCGAGTTAACCTTTTTCGTGCGATGACCGAGCCTCCGGCCCGCGGAGAAACGGCGTAACTCCTGAGGCTGTCCGGTTTCACGTGAAACACCCGCGGCTGTGCCGTAGCAACGAGCGGCGTACACGTGACAACCTGCTGGGACCACCACGCACTGAAGCGGGGCGCGTGGGCGATATCCACCTTTTTACCCACAGAGTTATCCACAGCCTTATCCACCGGCTTATCACCAGCTTTTGGAGCCACGGGACAAGGTCAAACACTTGCTCCAGCTCAGGCCGAACTGCACCCATCGTTCTGGTGGCGGACATCCACCGGCGGCGCCGCATCTCGCCCCGCTGCTGGCACCGGCGGGCAGGGGATAGCCACCCAGCGGTCTGCGTGAACGGAACGTTGCCGAGACCAACGCAACCGGCGACCCAGATTTCGGGAGCAGATCAGCGTGGAGGCTGCCGTTTCAGAGACCGTGAACGAGACGCGCAAGGGGAGGATCGAGTGCGAGGGCACGTTCCCATTCAACCAGTGCCATCCCCCGTGGTGGGGCCGGGCGGGACGCCGTGTCGTGTCGAAGCCGCCACCCTTTCCGCATACAGAGCCACCCGACCGAGATGCGGGTGTGCACGTTCTCTGTCGTCGGATCATCCAATCAGACCGAATAGCCGTGTAGGCCCCCAACGGCGCCCCACGCAATCCACTCAAGGCCATCATTGCTAATCTGAGCCCTTAGCCTGCTCGAAAGGCCCAGCAGGAACGTTTCACGTGAAACGAGGTACCGGCATTGCCTTGCGCGGCGAGTTGGGAATGGAAGCCATTCAGAGGCCCTGTTGAGGTCGCACGACGACCGGCGGCCAGGCTAGGCATCCGAACGATGCCTGGCCCATGCGAAGCACGCCGGCGCTGCCTCGGGAGCAGAGCCGATGAGCGAGACAGCAACCGTGATCATCAGCCGGGTCCGCGCCGCACCAGTAGTAGTGTGATGGGTGCACTGCTCACAGGCTTCGACTCGAGGCCGGAATTACTATTGAAGCCCGGTGTGGCTCACCCATCGACTGCTCTTCGTCATCGGGCCGTTGTTCCGTTCGAGACGACTGACCACTTTCCCTCCAGTCATCGAGTACACATACCCGGCTGCTAACGATGGGCAGTACGGCGTGCACACTCAAACCGCTCCGCTGTTGGCAGAAAGGCCTGTCGTTGCCCTATGCCCACCCAAGCAGGGGATAGCAGAACTGGCCGTCCGCCAGGACCATGAGCGGCTAACCTCGTGGAAGTAACCCCTTCCCTTGAACGACAAACAGGCGGGGCCATCGTTTCACGTGAAACATTTCCGAAGGGCACCCGTGCGCCGCTGGGCAGCACCCTCGCGGTTTCCAGGCGGACCCCCGCTGACGCCTGTGAGCTACGCAGGACGCCGCTGGCTACACTGCTAGACACGTCATCGTGGTCTTGTGACCGCCCCAGGCGAATAGCCGCGAGTGGATCTTTATGATCGAAGCGCTTCGCTAAGCCGAGAGCAGTCCAGCGCACTCTCAGTTTCCCGAGCGCCCAACCGTCCCCGTAGCTGGACACACTGTACCCAGGGCCTGGACGAAACGGTGTGCGTGCCTTCCTGCCTCAGCGTGATACATCGGATCGGCAGAGTTTGCACTGCATTGCTGGGTTGTGCAGATCAAACCGCATGAGTCCGGCCCGGACATTCGAGGATACAGGGGAGGCGCGCGCCTCGTGCGTTTGTGGCTGTGCGAGTACAGGAGATAGCACCACGCACCGCTAAATGCTTCTTATGGGTGGGGGGTCAAGCTAGCGAGGGCGGCTACTTTGCATACGTTTCACGTGAAACAGGGGCCGATCGACCTAGCCTCGAAGCTACTCAACTACTGAGGCCGTGAGGCCGATAAGACACCGCCAGCATTCATTTTCGCTCGACCAAGCATACGCAGAGCGCGCACTACGAGACTGCAGCCAGATAGAACGCTGAATCAGTGCAGGAGCGGTTAGGAGGGCGCTGAAAGCTGTCACAGGCTTCCTCCGGGCCGTACAACCCATCTATCCCCGGTTTACGCGCGCTTCCTTCCCAAGGCGCCAGTGCAGCCGGGCCGTATGGGTCGACCAGGACGGCTTAGGCGCATTTCATGGCCGGGTAAACGACAATTGGCCCGGGGTGACAGCTCAGTCGAGCTAAGCGGCGAAATGTTAGCCATGCTGAGCCGAGCACAATGCGCGGAGCCAGTTGCGGCCGTGCGCATACCCCACGGCGCAGGAAAATGACTCGTTCCGGAACTGCAGGCACTAGAAGTAGACAGATTACCGCGCCGGGCGTCCGCATGTGAGCCATTTCCTCCGCGCCGAGACGTTCCCTGTTGGTACGGCAATCGCGTGTGCCATCCGTGACCCAGTGCCTACATCCGTCGTCCGCCGCTCAATCCAGCTTGGCTGTACAGCCGATACAGATGCCGCAATGGCCCCCCGCGCACCCCGGCATTAGAGTCGATAAAAGCCACAGACGGGAACAAAACGCGCCGGAACAGAAAAGGGCCCGTTCGCCTGAACGGGCCCTTTCGACTGGTCCTTTAGTTTTCCGCCCCCGGAGCCAGGACGTCCATGATGCGGTTGAGGTCTTCAACGCTAGCGAACTCGATACTCACGCGGCCTTTACGCGCTCCGAGCGAGATCTTCACGTTGGTATCGAGCCTGTCCGAAAGCGACGACGCCAGGTAATCCAGCCGCTCGTGGCGTGCGCCCGGGCGGGGAATGTTGTTCTTGGCCGGCGACGCGGGTTCGCGGTGCAGGGTTACCGCTTCCTCGGTGGCACGGACCGACATGCCCTCAGCCACGATCTTCTGCGCCAGGCGTTCCATGGATGCCGCGTCGGGAAGGGAGAGAAGAGCCCTGGCGTGGCCGGCGGACAGCACGTTGGCCGCAACACGGCGCTGCACCAGCGGCGGGAGTTTCAACAGCCGCAGAGTGTTGGATACCTGCGGGCGCGAGCGGCCGATACGGTCGGCCAACTGCTCGTGCGTCGTTCCGAAGTCCTCCAGCAGCTGCTGGTAGGCGGCCGCCTCTTCGAGCGGATTCAGCTGGCTGCGGTGCAGGTTTTCCAGGAGTGCGTCGCGGAGCAGGTCGTCATCAGTGGTGTCCCGGACAATCGCGGGGATCGTGGAGAGCCCAGCGGCTTGGACTGCCCTCCAACGACGTTCACCCATGACCAGTTCATACGGTTCTCCACCCTTTTCGGTTGAAGTACGCACCACAATTGGCTGGAGGACGCCTATTTCACGGACGGAGTGAACGAGCTCCGCCATGTCGTCCTCATCGAAGACGGAACGGGGCTGTTTACGGTTTGGATGGATGTCCGTGACAGGAATTTCCGCAAAACGGACGCCTGGTACCTCGACGAGGTCAACACCGTTGTCCGGCACAGCAGCGGAGTCTACGTTCTTCCCGGCAGCGGCGGCCAGGGCCGAATCGGCATCCTTCCCATCCCCGGAGGACGTGTCCGGGCGAACGGCTTCGGACGTCGCTGCATCCTTGTCGGCCTTGGCCGCCCCGGTCTTTGCAGAAACCGCGCCCGGATCCGAAGCACCGCCGCTGGACGCGGCGGTCTTCGCCGTGGACTTGGCAGGGGAGAGCTCCACCGCATCCGAAGTACCCTTAGTGCCTGCGTCAGTGCCCGGCTCAGTCGGGGCCTCTGCCAAAGCCTTCCGGCCGGACCGGCGTGCAGGCGTTTCGTCGAGGTCAGACTCATCCGGTTCAACGGCCGGCACGGGTTCAGCCGTCTTGCGCGCCTCGGGGAAGAACAGATCCACAGGGCGCGACGGAGCTGCTCCGTTACCCGAAGCGCTTGCGGACGCGGAACTTGGAATGAGTGCGCCAAGACCGCGACCGAGCCCGCGTCGCTTATCGCTCATGGATGATTCCCTCCATCGGAAGAGCCCGGCTATGCCGGGCTCCGGCTGTTGCTGTGTTTGGAAAATTCTAACGCTCAGCGATTTCCGCTGCGGCTTCCAGATAGGACAACGCGCCGCTGGAGGATGGATCGTAGGTCATGACCGTCTGCTGGTAACTCGGCGCTTCGGAGATTCGCACGGAGCGCGGCACGACGGCGCCGAGGACCTGATCCGGGAAGTGCTGCCGGACTTCAGCTGCCACCTGGGCGGCCAGGTTGGTCCGTCCGTCGTACATGGTCAGCAGAATGGTGGAAACTTCCAGATCTGCATTCAGGTGCTTCTGAATCATCTCAATGTTCTTCAGCAGCTGGCTGAGTCCCTCGAGTGCATAGTATTCGCACTGGATGGGGATGAGCACCTCACCGGCTGCACAGAAGGCATTGACCGTCAGCAGGCCCAGGCTGGGCGGGCAGTCGATGAAGATGTAGTCGAGCCGCTGCTCGCCCTTCTTCTGCCGAGCCTTGGCATAAACGTCGATGGCGCGGCGGAGGCGCTGCTCCCGTGCCACCAGGGAGACGAGCTCGATCTCGGCGCCGGCCAAGTGGATGGTGGCCGGAGCGCAGATAAGGTTGCTGATGTCCGGGCACTGGGCGACGACGTCTTCGAGAGGCAGATCGTTGATCAGGACATCGTAGATGCTGTCAACGTCGGCATGGTGCTCAATGCCCAGTGCCGTGGACGCGTTGCCCTGCGGGTCGATGTCGATGACCAGGACGTTCAAGCCCGCAGCGGCCAGCGCCGCAGCGATGTTTACGGTGGTCGTGGTCTTTCCCACTCCACCCTTTTGGTTTGAAACCGTGAAGATGCGTGTCTTCTCCGGCTTCGGCAGGTTACGGCCGAGGAGCCGTTCCCGCCTCCTGTTCTCGTGCGCGAGCTCCCGTGCGATGGGGCTCGAGTCATCCAGGTTATCCAGGACGTTGCCGCGGGCTGCGGTTTCACGTGAAACCTTGGGAGCACTCGTGGCTGCAACCGGATTGGACTGATTTACTGTCGTAGCGACCGGTGATACGCCAAAGGCACGCGCCGACCCCAGAGACACGAACGGGGGGATCCGCTGCGTGGAGGTTTCGCTACTGGTCACTGGGACACACTCACTCTCGTTCGGCTTTCACTGCCGTTCTCTAGCCTAACCGCTACACCCTAAGGACCCGCGGCACCTTGCGGGCTAGGCCCTCTTTTGGGTCTTCTTAACTACGATGCGCACCACCGTGGTGGGCTCCTCGAGCAGATCCTGGCCAACAGTGACCACCGACGTCTCGACGCCGCCAAGCTTACGGATGGCCTTAGCCGCCTTCTCGATCTCATCGGCAGCGCTGCGGCCCTTGATGGCCACTACTTCACCCTCGCCGCCCAGAAGCGGAATGGTGAGGCCGGCAAGATTGCTCAGGGCGGACACCGCCCGGGCGGTCACGACGTCGGCCGTCACCATCCCAACGGCAAGCTCGGCGCGCGTGCGCATGACGGTGACATTACTTAAACCGAGATCGTCAACCACTTCCTGCAGCCAGATCACCCGGCGCTCCAGCGGTTCGATGAGGGTCAGTTCGAGGTCAGGACGGGCGATAGCCAGGCAAAGGCCCGGGAGTCCGGCGCCACTCCCGACGTCGGCCACGTGGCTGCCCTGGGCGATTTCGCTCTCGATTACCGCGCAGTTCAGGACGTGGCGTCCCCAGAGCCTGGGGATCTCCCGCGGTCCGATGAGCCCGCGCTCGGTGCCTGACGTAGCCAGGTGTTCGACGTACCGTTCAGCCAAGCCCAGGCGGTCGCCGAAGATCTTCTCCGCCGCCTGGCGCTCGGCTGCCGTCATTTCAACCATAAGTAAGTCAGCCAACGGTTCAGTCGGCGGAAACGACGATGTGCCGGCCTGCACCCTCGCCCTCGGACTCACTGACGAATCCAAGGTCGGCGACGGCGTCGTGGACGATCTTCCGCTCGTAAGCGCTCATGGGCGCCAGTGCGACGGCGTCGCCGGTTTCCTTGACGGAGGCGACGGCGTCTTCGGCGATCTTCTGCAGGTGGCCCGCGCGTTCCTTCCGGTAACCGTTGATGTCGAGCACCAGGCGTGAACGGTTTTCCGTCGCAGAAAGCACGGACAGCCGCGTCAGTTCCTGAAGGGCCTCCAGGACCTCGCCGTCGGGCCCAACGAGGCTTTCCAGCCCGGCAGACTCTTCCTCGGCCACGATCGAGATGTAGGTCCGGCCGTTGCGGACCTCAATGTCAATGTCGCCGTCGATGTCGGCGATGTCGAGCAGTTCCTCAAGGTAGTCGGCGGCTACATCGCCCTCTTCTTCCAGGCGGCTTGCCGTCGTGCCCTTGCCCGAATCTGCGGTAGCGGCAACGGAGTCCTGGTCTTCGCCGGCTTCAGCGGAAAGTGCGTGTTCAGAGCTCTCAACAGACATTACTTCTTCTTCCTGTTCTTGCGTTGTGGCTGAATGCGCTGCGTCCGGGCCTCGGCAACCGAGGCGGCGGCTTCCGCTTCGGGGTCAGCCTTCTTGCCGCCCAGGATGGGAAGAGCCGGAAGGCCCTTGGCGGCACGGCGCTCGGCGAGGGCCTTAGCGGCGGGGGATCCCGGCGTCGGCATGCGGCGGATGACAAAGAACTGCTGGGCCATGGTCCACAGGTTGGTGGTAGTCCAGTAGATGAGAACGCCGATGGGGAAGTTGATGCCGCCCACACCGAACACGATCGGCAAGATGTAGAGCATCATCTTCTGCTGGCGCATGAACGGGCTGGCCATGGCCTCCTCGGACATGTTCTTGGCCATGATCTGCTTCTGCGTGATGAACTGGGAGGCCGTCATGGCCAGGATCATGATGATGCTCAGGACGACGACGGCCACGTTGGTGACACCGCCGTGCAGCAGGGCAGCCGACAAGGGAGCCCCGAAAATGCTGGACTCATCGAACTGCACTACCTGTTCCTGGCTCATGGCTCCGATGCCCTGACCCTGCGTTTTGGCCGAGCTGATACCGGACAGAACCTGGAACAGCGCAAAGAAAAACGGCATCTGGATCAGCATGGGCAGGCAGGCCGAGAACGGGTTGGTCCCGTGCTTCTTGTACATGGCCATCTGCTCCTGCGCCATCGCCTGGCGGGAGAGCTGGTCTGTCTTGCCCTTGTACTTGTCCTGCAGCTTCTTCAGATCCGGCTGCAGCAGCTGCATGCCGCGCTGCGCCTTGATCTGCTTGACGAAAACGGGAATGAGGGCTGCCCGGATCACCAGCACCAGGCCGATGATGGACAGAGTCCACGTCCAGCCGGATGCCTCAGGCAGGCCGATGGCGCTGAGGCCTTCGTGGAAACCCACCATAATGATGGACACAAGCCACTTGAACGGAAACATGATTGTTTCAAAGAAGTCCATACGATATCCCTATTCGTCAGGCCGCAGCGCGGCCTTCTTCATCAGTCTGAGCAGCCAGATACTTGTCCGGGTTGTTCAGCACAACAATTGTGGGGGTCCGGTTTTCAGGCCATTCCCGGTGGCCGGCGGGGACATGGTCCACGCCACCGGCGTTCCACGGATGGCAGCGCGCCAGACGCCTGGCGGCGAGCCAGCTGCCCTTGACGGCACCGTGGACTGTGACTGCTTCAAGCGCATAGGCCGAGCAGGAGGGAAAGAAGCGGCAAACCTGGCCGTATAAGGGAGAAATCACCTTACGGTAGGCCAGGAGTAGAAGAATGAGGATATTGCGGGGCAGGTTCCAGATGAAGCTGCCCGCAGCCGCTGCTGCGGACTTGGGGTAAGGGACGACGGCGGCACTCGGGTCAAGCACGCTGTGTCCCCTCCTGTGTTGTTCCGTCCGGTCGCGTTCCGGCCGGCCTTGTTCCGGTTACCCCCGGGGGGCGGCCAGCCAGCCGCCTCATGGTGTTTGCCAGGGCAGCGTTGTAGTCCGCCAGGAGTTCATCCCAGCTGGCTGTTGCGGAGGCCGGCAAAGCACGCACCACAATAGCGAACCCGGTGCCGTACTCGTGCAACGAGACAGCGCCGGCTTCTCTAAGTCTCCTCTTAACGAGGTTCCTGGCAACAGCGTTCCCGACAGCTTTGGAAACGATGAAACCGATGCGGCTGGGTTCATCGGCTCCAATAGTTGCCGTATATAACACTACGTTCCGGCGTCCATTGCGGACGCCGGAACGCACAGTTGTTGAAAAATCGGTTGAAGTCCTCAGGCGGTTCCGGGTGGCAAGCACCGCTAATCTCGCAGAAGGAAGAAGACCGACAAGTCAGTATTTAGGCCGACAGTTCGGTGCGGCCCTTGCCACGACGGGCGGCCAGAATGGCCCGGCCGGCACGGGTGCGCATACGAAGGCGGAAGCCGTGCTTCTTGGCCCGACGGCGGTTATTCGGCTGAAAAGTCCGCTTGCTCACGTTAGTTACTCCAGTGGATCAAAGGTGCGCCCACCCGATCAGTAAAAGGGGAAGAACTGGCCGACGCTAAGTTTTGTATGTGTCTGCTTCCCCTGGATTTTCCCGGAACACGCAAAGTGTCCAGAAGTCCAAAATGGGGTCAGAAAGCAGGCACAAAGGACTCCACAACGTTAGGGCAAAACGCCGCCGGGAGTCAAACCGGCAGGCCATCCGGCGTGTTTCCCCAGCTGTGGCTAACGGTGCCCAGAACCTGTGGATGAAGCGGCTCGCGATCGCGGTTTTGGAACCACAACCGTGTAATTATCCACAAGGCACTTCCCAGCTATCTTCTAGGCTTTTCATCCCCTAGAGTGTCCCAGTAGCCGATTATCCACGCACTGTGCATAACCCTGTGGATTAAGCCGGGCCAGCACCCTGGCTTCGGGCTTGCGGCTGCATGTAATGCAGGCAGCAAGCTTTGAGGAACCAAATTTGATGACAGTAGACGAAGCCAACCACGCCAACACTGTCGGAAGTTCCTGGCGGCGCGTGGTGAATCTTCTCGAACAGGACGACCGCGTCTCACCCCGGCAACGCGGCTTTGTCATCCTCGCCCAGGCCCAGGGCCTCATCGGTTCCACCCTTCTCGTTGCTGTGCCCAACGAACTGACCAGGGAAGTGCTCCAGACCCAGGTCAAGGACGCACTCGATGATGCCCTCCGGAACGTGTTCTCGGACGACATCCGCTGCGCCATCGACGTAGACACCGATCTGGTGCCCATCCACGAAGAGCCGGAACCCGCCGTCGAGCTTTCCCTCGCAAACGATCCGTCCGTCGAACAGAAGCCGCAGCCCATGCTGCCGAGCACCTCGCACGAGTTCGGCCGGCTCGATCCCAAGTACGTTTTCGACACCTTCGTGATCGGCTCCTCCAACAGGTTTGCCCATGCTGCGGCCGTCGCCGTGGCGGAAGCCCCGGCCAAGGCGTACAACCCGCTGTTCATCTACGGCGATTCAGGCCTGGGCAAGACCCACCTGCTGCACGCCATCGGCCACTACGCCCGCCGCCTCTACAGCGGCATCCGCGTCAGGTACGTCAACTCCGAGGAATTCACCAACGACTTCATCAATTCGATCCGTGACGATGAAGGCGCCAGCTTCAAGACGACGTACCGCAACGTCGACGTCCTGCTGATCGACGACATCCAGTTCCTGGCAGGCAAGGACCGGACCCTGGAGGAGTTCTTCCACACGTTCAACTCGCTGCACAACAACAACAAGCAGGTGGTCATCACCTCGGACCAGCCTCCCAAGCTGCTGGCAGGCTTCGAGGACCGGATGAAGTCCCGCTTCGAGTGGGGCCTACTGACCGACATCCAGCCGCCGGAACTGGAAACCCGCATCGCCATCCTCCGGAAGAAGGCCCTCAGCGAAGGCCTCTCCGCCCCGGACGACGCCCTGGAGTACATCGCTTCGAAAATCGCGAGCAACATCCGCGAACTCGAAGGCGCCCTCATTCGTGTGACGGCGTTCGCCAGCCTCAACCGCCAGCCCGTGGACGTGGCCCTCGCTGAGATGGTGCTCAAGGACCTCATCACCGACGACGGCGCCCAGGAGATCACGTCGGGCCAGATCCTGCAGCAGACCGCGGAGTACTTCAAGCTCAGCATGGAGGAGCTCTGCAGCAAGTCGCGGACCCGGACGCTGGTGACCGCACGCCAGATCGCCATGTACCTATGCCGCGAACTGACCGACATGTCGCTTCCCAAGATCGGCCAGGAGCTCGGCGGCCGCGACCACACCACCGTGATCCACGCGGACCGAAAGATCCGTGAGCTCATGGCCGAGCGTCGTGTGATTTACAACCAGGTCACCGAGCTCACCAACCGGATCAAGCAGCAGCAGCGCGACTCCTGATCCCAGGTTCTTGACCTTATTAACAGGGGCGTGTGGATAACCCTGTGGACAGTTAAGGGGACAACCGCGGTTAATGGGCTTAAAACCCTTAAGGCGTCTGTGGATCACCGCAACGGGCCAAAAAGGTTGTCCCCATCCACACCCTGTTTAAAACGTGCCGAACCCACAGTCCATGAACAGGGCTTAACCGCGGATCCGAGCCGTGAGACCGGGTTATCCACAGTTTCCACAGCAGTTATTAACACTACTAATCCCAAAAAATTGAAATCCCTCAAATAACAATCTCGTTCCCGGACCTCCACCGCACCGGCCAAAGCATCGCCCACCGGGTCCCGGCTGAGCCGGCATCACCGGCGGGGATGGGGAAATCCTTGTAGTTCCGGCTAAGCTGTCTGCAGCGCTCCCATCCCTGGGTTTGTTTGCGGTCGCCCATGCGCGGACCATGCAGGTTCCGGGACTTTGGGGGCACCGGTCTTGTGGGCTCCTTGCGAGTTCCCGTTCAGAAAATGGCAGCAGCAATGAAAGGCGGCACCCTTCCGTGAAGTTCAGAGTCGAACGGGACGTCCTGGCAGAAGCCGTCACATGGACAGCCCGGTCGTTGTCTCCGCGGCCGCCAGTACCGGTACTCTCAGGCCTCCTTCTCAAGGCCGAATCCGGGACCGTCAGCCTGTCCAGCTTCGATTACGAGACCTCAGCAAGGCTTGAGATTCCTGCCGACATCAGGGACGAAGGCACCATCCTGGTTTCCGGCCGCCTGCTCGCGGACATCTGCCGAAGCCTGCCGTCGGCGCCGGTGGACATCGAAACCGACGGCAACAAGGTCACACTCACCTGCCGCCGAAGCAGCTTCCACCTGGCCACCATGCCCGAGGCGGAATACCCGCCCCTTCCTGCACTTCCCACCATCACCGGTACTGTCGCCGGCGACGCCTTCGCCCAGGCTGTGTCCCAGGTGATCATCGCGGCCAGCAAGGACGACACCCTTCCCATCCTCACCGGCGTGCGGATGGAGATCGAGGATGACCTCATCACCCTCCTGGCCACGGACCGCTACCGGCTAGCCATGCGGGAAGTACCCTGGAAGCCCGTCACTCCGGGCATTTCCACGAGTGCCTTGGTCAAAGCGAAAACGCTGAACGAGGTTGCCAAGACTTTGGGTGGCAGCGGCGACATCAACCTGGCCATCGCCGAGGACGACAGCCGGCTCATCGGCTTCGAAAGCGGCGGCCGCACCACCACGTCACTGCTGGTCGACGGCGACTACCCCAAGATCCGCTCGCTGTTTCCGGATTCCACGCCGATTCACGCCACGGTGCAGACCCAGGAACTTGTGGAGGCCGTCCGCCGGGTCTCGCTCGTTGCAGAACGCAACACTCCCGTCCGGCTCGCGTTTACGCAGGGCCAACTGCACCTCGACGCCGGCACCGGTGAGGACGCGCAGGCCTCCGAAGAGCTCGAAGCACAGCTGTCCGGCGAAGACATCACCGTGGCCTTCAACCCGCACTACCTCGTTGAAGGCCTCAGCGTGATCGAAACCAAGTTTGTGCGCTTCTCGTTCACTACGGCACCGAAGCCCGCCATGATCACCGCGCAGAATGACATCGACGGTGAGGACCAGGACGACTACCGCTACCTCGTGATGCCTGTGCGCCTCCCCAACTAAGCCTCTTGCCCAACTAGGTAGCAGCTGAGGGGCTTCTGAGCCCTCAGAACGCCCCGAGCTGCTACCTAGTTGGGTGATCCTGATTCCCCAACCATCCGCGCAGAAAAGAGTTCACACGGTGCATATCGGACTGATCGGCCTTGGAAAAATGGGTTTCAACATGCGCGAACGGCTGCGCAAGGGCGGGATCGATGTCACCGGCTTCGACCGCAACCCCGAGGTCACCGATGTTGCCTCCACGGACGAGCTCATCGCCGCACTTCCTGCCCCGCGCCTGATCTGGGTCATGGTTCCGGCCGGTGACATCACCGACGCCGTCATCACCGAACTCGGTGCGAAGCTGCAGCCCGGCGACATGGTGATCGACGGCGGCAACTCCCGCTTCACCGAGGACCAGAAGCATGGCGCGGCCCTGGCCGAAAAGGGAATCCGTTTCGCCGACTGCGGCGTCTCCGGCGGAGTCTGGGGCCTGCAGAACGGCTACGGCCTCATGGCCGGCGGCGACGCCGAGGACATCGACCGTGCCCTTCCCGTCTTCGATGCGCTCCGCCCGGAAGGTGAGCGCGCGGACAGCTTCGTCCATGTGGGCGGTGTCGGCGCAGGCCACTACGCCAAGATGGTGCACAACGGCATCGAATACGGCCTGATGCAGGCCTACGCCGAGGGCTATGAGCTCCTCGCCGCCAAGGAAATCGTCACGGACCTGCCAGGCACGTTCCGCGCCTGGCAGAAGGGGACCGTTGTCCGGTCCTGGCTGCTGGACCTCATGGTGAAAGCCTTGGACGAGGATCCCGGACTGGCCTCCATCGACGACTACGTCGAAGACTCCGGTGAAGGTCGCTGGACCGTGGAAGAGGCGATTGCCAATGCGGTTCCGGCGCCGGCCATTACTGCCGCGCTGTTTGCCCGCTTCGCCTCCCGCGAGGACAACTCGCCGGCCATGAAGATGGTGTCCGCACTGCGCCACCAGTTCGGCGGGCATGCCACCCGTCCAGCCAAGTAGTGTACCTAGAACACCTGTCCCTGACCGACTTCCGCAGTTACGCCCAGGTCGATCTCCAGTTTGATCCGGGCGTCACGGTTCTGGTCGGCTCGAACGGCATCGGCAAGACCAACCTCATGGAGGCCATCGGCTACCTGGCCACCTTGAGTTCGCACCGGGTCAGCGCCGACGGGCCGCTGCTGCGCTTCGGAACCGACCGTGCCCTGATCCGGGCGAAGCTGGTCCGCGGCGAACAGTCCACCATCCTGGAGCTCGAAATAAACGGCGGCCGGGCCAACCGCGGACGCATCAACCGCAGCAACCCGGTCCGTGCGCGCGACCTGTTGGGCATCTGCCACACGGTCCTGTTCGCCCCGGAGGACCTCGCGCTCGTCAAGGGCGATCCGTCGAACCGGCGCCGTTTCCTGGACGAGCTCCTGGTGAGCCTTATTCCGCGGCACGCTGCCACCCGCAGCGATTATGACCGGGTGCTTAAACAGCGGAACGCATTGCTGAAGTCGGCACGTGCCGGCAAGTTCACCGCCGGCCACGAGGCCACCCTCGATGTCTGGGACCAGCACATGGCACGGGCCGGGGCGGAGCTGCTGCACGCCAGGCTGGAACTCGTCGAGCGGCTCCGGCCGCACCTCAACAACGCCTACGCCCAGCTCACCGATGGCTCGAAGGCCGCCGATGCGGTCTATCGCTCAACGCTGCAGAACGTGATGGACGACGACGGCGAGCCGGCCAGCGCTTCGACGTCACAGTCCGGGCCGGGAAACCCGGCCGAGGATCTGCGCCTGCTGTCCGTGGACGAGCTTGCCGAACGCTACGTGCAAGCCTTCGCGGCGTCCCGCCGCAGAGAACGCGAGCGGGGCATCTCACTGGTGGGTCCGCACCGGGACGAGCTGGAACTCGTGCTGGGTCAGGCCCCCGCCAAGGGGTACGCATCGCACGGTGAAACATGGTCCATGTGCCTGTCCCTGCGGCTGGCGTCCTACTACGTCATGCTTGACGACGCCCGCACCGGAGGCTCCGCACCGATCCTCATCCTGGACGACGTTTTCGCCGAACTCGACGTCCAGCGGCGGCGTAAACTGGCCGCAATAGTTGCCGGCGCCGAGCAGGTGCTGGTCACCGCCGCTGTCGACGCCGATATTCCGGACGAGCTGTCGGGCCGGCGGGTGAAGGTAATCCCGGGAGGAATCGATGAACAGGGATAAGGACGGCGGCCTGCAGCCGGGCCGCGATCCCGATGAAATCGATGCCGCCCAGGCGGCGCTGAACAGAATGCGTGAGGCAGCGGCAGCCCGCGGCGAGATCCGCCGGAAGGCGCCGCGGGCCGGCGCCGGTCAAAAACCGCGATCCGCTTCCGGGGGAACGCGGGGCTTCAGCCAGTTCCACTCCACCGGACGCGATCCCTTGGGACTGGGAAAAGTGGTGGGGCGGCTGGTCGCCGAACGCGGCTGGACCTCCCCGGTGGCCGTCGGCTCGGTCATGGCCGAGTGGCCGGCGCTTGTGGGGCCGGAAATCTCTGCCCACTGCACCCCGGAGAGCTTCACCGATACCACCCTCCACGTCAGGTGTGATTCCACGGCGTGGGCGACTCAGCTCCGGCTGCTCAGCATGAGCCTGCTCGAAAAGTTCCGTTCCGAACTTGGTGATGGCGTGGTCACGAGCATCCAGGTGCTGGGCCCGGCGGCGCCGAGCTGGCGCAAGGGCGGGCGTACCGTCAACGGCCGCGGACCCCGGGACACCTACGGATAAGAGTGAAACCGGAAACGGCGTACAGGGCGCTCAAACCGCCGTCGGCCGTATAGGAGCCCAAAACGTGGTCTGCTGGAGCCTTGCAGGCGGAGTCAATGGCCAGCGAGAGGCACATCGGGCCGCGTCCGCGCCCCGCCAATGCAGGAAACAGCCGTGTTTCACGATAGAATTCCCCTAGATAACTGGGCGCCGGTGAAACGTTGACTGAGTCCGTTTTCCCGCGCTTTCTTCATGAGCGGGAGCGGTTCCGCAGGTCGACCAAGTAGCTGGCGCTACAGTGACGTGCCTTTTGGCGACCGCCCTTTGCTTCGGCGGACGGCGGAGGCCGGCCATCAACGAACATAGAGGAGTCGAAAGCGCCTGTGGCTAACGACAATGCAGATATCGAGGCAGTGGAGCCCGTAACGGAGGATGCCCCACCCGCGGGTAACCCGGCTGAGACTGCCACGCCGCGGGAGTACGGCGCCAGCGACATCACCGTTCTTGAGGGCCTCGAGGCCGTACGCAAACGGCCCGGCATGTACATCGGCTCCACCGGACTGCGCGGCCTGCACCACCTGGTGTACGAAGTGGTGGACAACTCTGTGGATGAGGCCCTCGCAGGCTACTGCACGCACATCGAGATTGTTCTGCAGGCGGACGGCGGCGTCAAGGTAACCGACGACGGCCGCGGCATCCCGGTGGACATCCACCCGACCGAGGGCAAGCCCACCGTCGAGGTGGTCATGACCATCCTGCACGCCGGCGGAAAGTTCGGCGGCGGTGGCTACGCCGTTTCCGGCGGCCTGCATGGTGTGGGCATCTCCGTAGTCAACGCCCTCTCCTCCCGCGTGAACACCGAGGTCCGCCGGCAGGGCCACGTTTGGCGGATGGCCTTTGCCGACGGCGGCAAGCCCCAGGGCGCCCTGGTCCAGGGTGAGGAGACCAGCGAGACCGGAACCACCCAGACCTTCTACCCGGATGCGAGCATTTTCGAATCGGTGGAATTCGACTTCGAAACGCTCCGCGCTCGGTTTCAGCAGATGGCTTTCCTCAACAAGGGATTGCGCATCACGCTCACTGACGAGCGCCAGGCAGCAGCCGGCACGGACGAAGCCGGCGACCTGGACCTGGACGGCGTCCTCACCGAGGGTGAGGTCCTCGCCGAGCACCGCACGGTGGTGTACCAGTACAACGACGGTCTCCTTGACTACGTCAAACACCTCAACTCGAGCAAGAAGGTGGATGTAGTCCACGAGGACGTCATCGCCTTCGAGACCGAGGACACCGAGCGGCACATCGCCGTCGAAATGGCCATGCAGTGGACCACCGCGTACTCCGAAAGCGTGCACACGTACGCCAACACCATCAACACCCACGAAGGCGGAACCCACGAAGAAGGGTTCCGCGCTGCGATGACGTCGCTTATCAACCGCTACGCGCGGGACAAGAGCATCATCAAGGAAAAAGAGGAGAACCTCACCGGCGACGACATCCGTGAAGGGCTGACGGCCGTCATCTCCGTGAAGCTGTCCGAGCCACAGTTCGAGGGCCAGACCAAGACCAAGCTGGGCAACTCCGAAGTCAAGGGCTTCGTCCAGCGCGTGGTCACCGATCAGCTCGGCGACTGGCTGGAACGCAACCCCGGCCCCGCGCGCGACGTGATCCGCAAGGCCATTTCCGCCGCTCAGGCCCGCATGGCCGCGCGCAAGGCCCGCGACAATGCGCGCCGGAAGAGCCCGCTGGAGTCCTTCGGCATGCCGGGCAAGCTCTCTGACTGCTCATCGAAGGACCCCTCGAAGTGCGAGGTCTACCTGGTGGAGGGCGACTCCGCAGGCGGTTCGGCCAAGCGCGGCCGCAACCCCGAAACGCAGGCCATCCTTCCGCTGCGCGGCAAGATCCTGAACGTGGAGCGGGCACGCCTGGACAAGGCACTGGGCAACAACGAGGTCCAGTCCATGATCACCGCGTTCGGCACGGGCATCGGCGAGGACTTCGACCTGAGCAAGCTGCGGTACCACAAGATCGTGCTGATGGCTGATGCCGACGTCGACGGCCAGCACATCACCACGCTGCTGATGACCCTGCTGTTCCGCTACATGCGCCCGCTGATCGAGAACGGTTACGTCTACCTCGCACAGCCCCCGCTGTACCGGATCAAGTGGTCCAACGCACCGCACGACTACGTCTACAGCGACCGTGAGCGTGACGCCGTCCTGGTTTCCGGCCAGGCCGCAGGGCGCAGGATTCCGAAGGAAAACGGCATCCAGCGCTACAAGGGTCTGGGCGAGATGGACTACACCGAACTCTGGGACACCACCATGGACCCGGACCGGCGCACCCTCCTGCAGGTGACCATGGAGGACGCCGCCGCCGCAGACCAGATTTTCGCCGTGCTGATGGGCGAGGATGTCGAGTCCCGCCGAAACTTCATTCAGCAGAACGCCAAGGACGTCAGGTTCCTCGATATCTAGCGGTTTCCGCGCCTGATATTCCAGAACCGACATATACCTGAAACGGAAAACACAGACTATGAGTGACGAAACACCCGAGGTCCCGGCCGAGTCTCCGGACGGCACGGAGCCGGTTCTGGAGGGCGACGTGCTGGTCGACCGCGTGGAGCAGGTGGACCTGCAGACGGAGATGCAGCGCTCCTACCTCGACTACGCCATGGCCGTCATCGTCGGCCGTGCGCTGCCGGACGTACGCGACGGGCTGAAGCCCGTCCACCGCCGCGTGCTGTACGCGATGTTCGACGGCGGGTACCGCCCGGACCGTGCTTTCAACAAGTGTGCCCGTGTGGTGGGCGAAGTTATGGGCCAGTACCACCCGCACGGCGACACGGCGATCTACGATGCCCTGGTGCGCCTGATCCAGGACTGGACCATGCGCTACCCGCTGGCGCTGGGCCAGGGCAACTTCGGCTCACCCGGCAACGACGGCGCCGCGGCCCCGCGGTACACGGAAACCAAGATGGCGCCGCTCGCCATGGAGATGGTCCGGGACATCGACGAGGAGACTGTCGACTTCCAGGACAACTACGACGGCAAGAACCAGGAACCCACCATCCTCCCGGCGCGGTTCCCCAACCTGCTGGTCAACGGGTCCTCGGGCATCGCCGTCGGCATGGCCACCAACATCCCGCCGCACAACCTCCGTGAGGTGGCCGACGGCGTCCAGTGGTACCTGGCCAACCCGACCGCCAGCCGCGAGGAACTCCTCGAGGAACTGCTGAAGCGCATCAAGGGACCCGATTTCCCCACCGGCGCCACCATCCTGGGCCACAAGGGCATCGAGGACGCTTACCGCACCGGCCGCGGCTCCATCACCATGCGCGCTGTGGTCAATGTGGAGGAGCTGCAGGGCCGCACCTGCCTCGTCGTCACTGAGCTGCCTTACCAGGCCAACCCGGACAACCTGGCCATCAAGATCGCCGAGCTGGTCAAGGACGGAAAAGTCCAGGGCATCGCCGACCTCCGCGATGAGACGTCCGGCCGCACCGGGCAGCGCCTGGTCATCGTCCTGAAGCGCGACGCCGTTGCCAAGGTGGTGCTGAACAACCTCTACAAGCACACCCAGCTGCAGGAGAACTTTGGCGCGAACATGCTGGCGATCGTGGACGGAGTTCCGCGCACCCTCAGCCTCGACGCCTTCATCAGGCACTGGGTCACCCACCAGCTGGATGTCATCGCCCGGCGCACACGCTACCGCCTGCGCAAGGCCGAGGAAGAAGCGCACATCCTGCGTGCCCTCCTCAAAGCACTGGACATGCTGGACGAGGTCATCGCCCTGATCCGCGCCTCGAGCACTACGGAGGCAGCACGCGATGGCCTGATGCAGCTGCTGGAAATCGACGAGATCCAGGCCCGCGCCATTCTCGACATGCAGCTCCGCCGGCTGGCTGCCCTGGAACGCCAGAAGATCCAGGACCGCCACGCCGAGCTCGAAGCGATGATTGCCGAGTACAACGCAATCCTCGCCTCGGAGGAACGCCAGCGCTCGATCATCAGCGAGGAACTCGCCGAGATCGTGGCGAAGCACGGGGACGAGCGCCGCACGCAGATTCTCATGGGCTACGACGGCGACATGTCCATGGAAGACCTCATTCCCGAAGAGGAAGTGGTGGTCACCATCACCCGGGGCGGCTACGTCAAGCGCACCCGGAGCGACAACTACCGCTCGCAGCAGCGCGGCGGCAAGGGCATCAAGGGTGCCCAGCTGCGCGGCGATGACGTGGTGGAACACTTCTTCGTCACCACCACCCACCACTGGCTGCTCTTCTTCACCAACTTCGGACGCGTGTACCGGGCCAAGGCCTACGAGCTTGCCGAGGGGGGCCGCGACACCAAGGGCCAGCACGTGGCAAACCTGCTGGCTTTCCAGCCGGACGAGCACATTGCCCAGGTGCTGGACCTGAAGGACTACCAGCACGCGCCGTACCTGGTGCTGGCCACCAAGCGCGGCCTGGTCAAGAAGACCCGGCTGGAGGACTACGACACCAACCGGTCTGCAGGCGTCATCGCCATCAACCTCCGGGATGAGGACGAACTGGTCTCCGCGCAGCTGGTCTCCGAGACGGACGACCTCATGCTGGTCTCCCGCAAGGGCCAGTCAATCCGCTTCACGGCGACCGATGACGCCCTCCGGCCCATGGGACGTGCCACGTCCGGTGTGACGGGCATGAAGTTCCGCGAGGATGACGAGCTGCTCGCCATGAACGTGATCGCCGAGGGATCCTACGTTTTCGTGGTGACCGAAGGCGGCTACGCCAAGCGCACCGCCGTCGAGGAATACCGGCTGCAGGGCCGCGGTGGCCTGGGCATCAAGGTGGCCAAGCTCGCCGAGGAACGCGGCGACCTTGTGGGGGCCCTGGTGGTCCAGGAGGAAGACGAAGTCCTCGTGGTCATGGGTGGCGGCAAGGTGGTCCGCTCATCCGTGGCCGGCGTCCCTGCCAAGGGGCGCGACACGATGGGCGTCATCTTCGCGAAGCCGGACAAGAACGACCGCATCATCGAGGTGGCCCGCAACACCGAACGCGGCCTCGAAGAGGAAGTCGAAGCCAGCGCAGAGCGTGAATCCGAGGCCGACCACACCGATGAACCGAGTGCGTCAGAAATCTTGGCTATCGCTGCCGATGACGTAACGTTGGCTGAAGATGCCGGACCAGACGAAGAAGCCGCAGAGGCGGATTCAGGACTGGCCGATGAAGCAGAAGGAACGTCCGGCGATGCTGAGGCGAACGAAGACAACACCGGAGGTAACGAGTGAGCAATTCCGACTCATTTCCCAAGCCGAGCAGTAATGGTCCCGGCGGGATGCGTCAGCCGGCATCCGCTCCCCGGGTGAATGCCCCGGTGCGTCCCCAGCAGAGCCCGGCCACGCCGTCGGGCCCTCCCGGACAGCGTCCCGCAGGTGCTGGACAGCGCCCGGCGCCAGCAGGACAGGGCCAGCGGCCGGCCGCACCGGCACAGCGCCCGGCAGCCCCCGGACAGCGGCCGCAGGCCCCACAGGGTGCGGCCGGACTGGTCAAGCCGGCTCCGAAGGCAAAGGTGCGCCGCGCCCGGCTTCTGGTCAGCAAGGTTGACCCCTGGTCCGTCCTGAAAATGGCGTTCCTGCTGTCTGTAGCGCTTGGCATCGTCACAGTCGTGGCCGCCATCGTGCTGTGGACCGTGCTGGACCTGACCGGCATCTTCGATCAGGTGGACAGCCTGCTGGGAACCCTCGCCGGTTCCGAGGGCGGCGGCTTCGAGCTGAAGAAGGTCGCATCGCTTGGCCAGGTGGCATCCTTCGCGACCATTATCGCCGTCGTGAACGTTGTCCTGCTGACCGCACTGTCCATGCTGTCGGCCGTCCTGTACAACATCTCGGCCACGCTTGTCGGCGGCATCGGCGTGACCCTCACCGACGACTAAAAACCCTGTATTTCCGCGGAAAAACTCCGGTGGAATGCCTCGATTTGAGATCGGGCCGGGATGTGCTGTAAAGTCTTGTCTCGGCCCGATGAGGCATCGGGGCGTATAGCTCAGGCGGTTAGAGCGCTTCGCTGATAACGAAGAGGTCCCAGGTTCAAGTCCTGGTACGCCCACGGAACCTGCACAGGTTCAAGACGAGGTTTAGGCCGGATTCCATAGGAATCAAGCCGGAACGGGGTGCATGTGAAGAAGTTGCTGGTTATTGCAGCTGCAGTCGCAGGCGCCCTCCTCTACAAGAAAAAGGTGCAGGAATCCGAAGCCCGGAAAACAGTCTGGAGCGAATCAACCGACAAGGTTGAATAGCCCGGATCCCGGTGCGGAGGCTGGTCAGCCAGGCTCCGGAACTAGGGTATTATTGACGGGTTGCTTCTTATGGGGGCATGGCGCAATTGGTAGCGCACCTGCTTTGCAAGCAGGGGGTTCGGGGTTCGAGTCCCCGTGCCTCCACCATAAGGAAGGTCCCGGCCGGAAACGGCCGGGACCTTTTGCTTTGCCTGGGTTTCGACAGGCTCAACCGTCGCGGCACACTACTGTGGAACAGTGAATCTTTTCCTTGCTGCCTTGGGTGTCCTGGGCGTGGCTTCGTCAGGACCGCTCATCGCCGCCACGCTCGGTGCCACCACTGTCACGGCCCTTGCCATCGCCTTCTGGCGCAATGCCATCGCGGCGGCCGTCATGGCCACCCCTACGCTGGTCCGGGAGCCGCGCCAGTTCGGCCGCATCGGGCGCTATGAGTTCCGCTGGTCGCTCGTGGCGGCCGTGGCCCTGGCCCTGCACTTCGCCTGCTTCATCACGTCCCTCCAGTTGACCTCCGTGGCTGCCGCTACGGCCCTCGTTTGCCTGCAGTCCGCCTGGATCGCCATCATTCAGCTCTTCCGCGGCGTGCGGCACCGCTGGCAGGTCCTGGTGGGCCTGGGCATCTCCTTCGGCGGCGTCGTGGCCATTACGGGTTTCGACATGGGGACGTCCACCGACGCCCTGCTGGGCGACCTCCTGGCCATGGCCGGCGGACTCCTCGCGGGAATCTACACCCTCGCCGGAGGCCGGGCCCGCCAGAGCATGACCACCGGAACCTACACGGCCCTCTGCTACGGCATGTGTGCTGTCCTGGTCGCGGTCCTGGCGCTCTTCACCAACCAGCCCCTGTCCGGGTTCGACGCCGGCGGCTGGCTCGGAATTCTGGCAATCACCGTGTGCGCCCAGCTCGTGGGACATACGGCATTCAACCATTTGCTGGCCACCATGAGCCCTCTGCTGGTGTCCATGATCATTCTGCTGGAAATACCGGGAGCGGCGCTGCTGGCTGCCGTGTTCCTGAACGAGACGCTGCCGGCGGGCACCTACGGCGGGCTGGCGCTCATTCTCGTGGGCCTCGCCGTCGTGGTTGCCGGGCAACGGAATGGCAAAGCCGAGCGGAACAAGCCGCCGGAGGAACGCCCGCTGGCGGAGCTGGGAGCTGACTGAGGAAGCCGGCCGGAATGACGGCGCTACTGGCCGCCGCGGCGGACTGGCTGGCTGGTGTTGACGGTGTGGATGGCACGCAGGAGCTTGGCGGGGAAATACACGGAGAAGAACACCACCATGGGCGCCTTAAGGGCCATCTTCTTGACGTTGTGGGCCTTGTATGTCCGGTCGAAACGCGTCACGTAGTACCGGTAGTCCCGGGGTGAATCCTCAAGCCGGCGGGCCGACATCCCGGAGACCATCTGCGGCCAGTACTGGACTTTGAGGTCGTGGTCCGCCAGATGCAGGGACAGGTCGATGTCCTCGTGCATCTCGTCCTTCTCGTCCCGGCAGGCTTCGGCGCGGATGGTCTCCCACGCAGAACGGCGGAGGGCCATGTTGGACCCGAACAGGAAGTGGTACTGGTGTTTGGCCAGCTTCAGCATCAGCTGGCGCATCTTGTCGTCGGCCTTTAGGCCGAAACGCCGCATCGGCATGTCGTAATAAACCACGGGGCCGGTGGCAGCCGAGGTGGACAGGTCTTCGAAGGCCTTCTGCACCTGCTCCACCCAGTCGGGTTCCACCACTGAGTCGGCATCGATCCGGCCCAGAATGTCCCCGGTGGCGTGGTCCAGGCCAAAGTTACGGGTGGGAATGAGCCCCTGCTCCCGATCCTGGCGGAGGAGGATGATGGGGCTCTCGGGATACTCCTGCTGCATTTGCGTGACGATCGACGCCGTGCGGTCCTTGGACATGTTGTCCACCACGATGATCTCGTGCGCCGGAACCGACTGGTACACCGCAGCGATGAGGCACTGCCGGATGACACCTTCCTCGTTGTATGCCGGGATAACAATCGATACGCGCGGCTCAGTGTCAGTCAAGGCATCCTCTGCGGATCTATCGGGTGACATCACCTCAAACTTAGCACCGATGCTTTCCATCCCGGCGGCACCGTGCCTTTCGGGCAGTGCGGTGTGCGGATGCTCCCGCACAGACGACAGGAGGGGCCCCGCGGCTGCGGAACCCCTCCTGTTAGTGCCCTTACGGGCAAATGGCTACGACTTCTTGTCTGCACCGTTCCCGATGTTGGATGCAGTCTTGGCATCCGAGGAAACTTCGCCGGCGTCGGAGTCCGCGTCCTCGGCAACGTGCTTTGCCTTGTCAGCAGAAGTGTCGGCTTCGTCCTCGGCGGCCAGCGCAAAGGCAGCATCGAGCGGTGTATCGGGGGTCGCGGAAGAAGAGCTGTCAGCCGGGGTGGCCGGAACCGGTGCCGGCGTCTCCGCAGCCGATCCAACACCCGCGGTGGATCCAACACCGGTGGCCGATGCCGCGGGGGTGGTGACCTCCGAGGTGGACGGTGCGGGCGTTACGGGCGCGGGGGTCTTCCACGGGTCCTCGACCGGCTTCGAAGCCTTCCACGCCGCAACGCCGGCGGCCACGGCCGCGGCGATCACACCGACAATCAGGAGGCCGCGCTTCTTGGGCTTCTCCGGCTCCACCACCAGGGCCTTGCCGGTCACCGCGCGGCCGGCCTCGGACGCGGCCGACTTCAGGTGCCCGCCAGCCAGATTCGCCTGCTCCTGGATGGTGTGGATGATGCCGACGTCGCCGAGTCGCTGGGCCACCGCGTCGATGCGTGCCGGCGTGCCTTCAAGGGTCCGGTGGACGGCCTCGGAAGCGGTTCCGATCTGGTCGGAGAACCGGGGAAGGTATTCCACCACCACGCGGTCGCGGGCCTGGGTGATGACGGGTGTTGCCCGGTCCAGGGCCTCGTGCATGCGCGGTGTGGCACCCTCCACGACGTCGTGGATCTTGGGTGCAAGCTGCGCCAGGCCGTCCTGAATGCGGGGCGTCACCGTGGCAACACCGCCGGCAAGGTTATGGGCCGCCACCTTGAGCCCCTCCTGGATTTTGGGGGAAGCGGTATCAATGCCTTGCTGCAGGCGCGGAACTGCCCAGTCCACTGCTGCTTCCACGCGGTCTTTTGCGTTCTCGACTGCAGAACTGACCGACAACTCCAGTTCGCGGGCAATACGATCCGATTTCTTCACAACTACCTCCCGATTAATGTGACGGTTCTGTTGTTAGCCTACGTGCACGAATAGCCGGGCTGCTATCGTTCCGGCGGATTCTCGGTGGATTTCACCCAGCGCGGAACTGTCTTTTCAGCCCGTGTTCGCGTTGACCCGCCGTGAAAGAATGGCCCTATGACTGCCTCAGCAACTGCAAAAGCAACCATCCACACCAGCCTCGGCGACATCGTCGTGAACCTCTTCGGCAACCACGCGCCCAAGACTGTTAAGAACTTCGTCGGACTTGCCACCGGCGAACAGGCCTGGACCCACCCGGAGACCGGCGAGGACAAGACCGGCACGCCGCTCTACGACGGCACCATTTTCCACCGCATCATCAAGGACTTCATGATCCAGGCCGGCGACCCGCTGGGCCGCGGCACCGGCGGACCGGGCTACCGTTTCGACGACGAGATCCACCCCGAGCTGAGCTTCAGCGCACCGTACAAGCTGGCCATGGCCAACGCCGGCATCCAGATGGGCAAGGGAACCAACGGTTCGCAGTTCTTCATCACCACCATCCCCACCGACTGGCTGCAGGGCAAGCACAGCATCTTCGGCGAAGTTGCCGATGAGGAATCCAAGAGGGTTGTGGACGCCATTGAAGGTGTGCGCACCGGCATGGGCGACCGCCCGGTTGAAGATGTGACCATCAACAGCATCGACATCGAGCAGCTCTAGCCACATGAGCTACGGAACTCCGGCGGCGGAGCCGTCAGCGCAGGCACCGGTGTGCCCACGGCACCCGGACCGGCCCTCGTATGTCAGCTGCCAGCGTTGCGGGCGGCCGGCATGCCCAGAGTGCCAGCGTGCGGCCGCCGTCGGATTCCAATGCGTTGACTGCGTCAACGAAGCAAAACGTACGACGCCGACAGCCCGGACCGTCTATGGCGGCGCCGTAGCGTCCGGAAAGCCTGTAGTAACGTTCGCGATCATCGCGGCGTGTGCACTCCTGTTTGTTCTGCAGTGGGTGCTTCCCGGAAACGTGGTGTTCCGGACCCTCGCCTACGCGTCGGTTTACGCAACGCCCGAGTACGGGGTGTTCCAGCCATGGCGGATGCTTACCTCCGCTTTTCTGCACTCCCAGGGCTTCCTGCTCCACATCGTCCTGAACATGTATACGCTGTGGATTTTCGGCCAGGCGCTGGAACCGCTGCTGGGGCGGATCCGCTTCCTTGCTGTGTACCTGCTGTCCGCCATCGGCGGGTCGGTGGGATACCTGCTTATGACGCCGATCCTGCCCGAGGGCGGCCCTGTGGGCCTGGTCGGTGCTTCCGGCGCGATCTTTGGACTGTTCGGCGCCATGCTCGTGGTGCAGCGGCACCGGGGCGGTGAGACCAGACAGCTCTGGGTGCTCATCGCCATCAACGGCGTCATCGGCTTCATGGTGCCGCAGATCGCCTGGCAGGCCCATTTGGGCGGCTTTATCACCGGCGCGCTGTGTGCGGCCGTGATTGCGTACGCCCCGCGCGGCCCACGGCGCAACATCCTGCAGGCCGGAGGACTGGCGCTCGTTCTGGCCCTGCTGGCCGTGGCTTCCTGGTACCGCGTGCTCCTGGTGTCCTGACAGCTTCTGACGGCCTCCTGGTCCGGCCCCTCCCCCTAATGCCCCTGCTTTCCGAAGCGGGGGCATTTTTGTGTCCACTGCCCGCGGCCGGGAACGCACGCCGTCCCGCGAGTTTTCCACAGGTGTTATCCACACTGTTAATAACTTACACAGTTGTAAGTCAACTGCCGGCCCCTCTGATAGCGGGCTGCTGGGCCGCTTCCGGTCATTTTGCACGGTTCCGTCCACACCTGTGGATAACTTTATGGCCCGCCCCTGTGGTTAAGTGGACAACTTTGCCCAAATTTGGCCTGAGCGCGGCGTCCTGGGCATAAGCAGGGACATCAGCGTCGACGACGGGACTTAATGGTCGTCCTTTCAACAGGGTTATTCACACTGTTAATAACTCAGAGGGATGCCATTCACTGATGGAGGTGCTCCACAACGCCTACATTCTGGTGTTTGCGCATCCACTACCCACAAGTTTTCCCCACCTGTGGATAACTTGTGGGTAGCCGCCTGTTGCTAAGTGGATAACCCGCCGTGTGCGCGCAGCGCGCCCGTGTAGTCTCTGACACACAGCCACGGGGATGAACCCGTGCGACCCCTAGGAGCAATGACTTGACTAGCCACAGCCACATTTATCTGGACAAGCAGCACCCCCCAGCCTGGCGGGCCCTGAACGGGCTCGGGTTGAAGGCCAAGGAAGCGATGCTGGAAGCCGGCCTGGACGAAAAGCTCATCGAACTGCTCAATGTCCGGATATCGCAGATCAACGGCTGTGCGTACTGCCTCGACATGCATGTCGCCGATGCCGTCAAGGGCGGTGAATCCACGCAGCGCCTGGCCGTCCTGCCAGCCTGGCGGGACACCGCGGTGTTTGAGGACCACGAGCGCGCCGCGCTGGCCCTGGCGGAGAGCATCACGGTTCTCCCGGACGCCCGTACGCGCGAGCTGGAGGACGCCTACGCGCGGGAGCAGCTCACCGACGAGCAATACTCAGCCGTGAGCTGGCTGGCCATCGCGATGAACGCCTTCAACCGCGTGTCCATCACCAGCCAGCATCCTGTCCGGCCTCAAAAGAACTGAACGCGGGGTTTTCCACAGCCATTTCCACAACTGTTAATAACTTGGGAAATGCAAGTTTGGCCGTCCGGACGCCGTCACCCGGGCATGCAGCGCCTTTGCCGCGGGCTGCAGTCGGCGAAGTTATCAACACTGTGGATATCTTTACTAACATGCGTGGACCGGTGGCGCAGGGCGCCGGTGCGGGGCCTCGCAGCGGCTCAACGCCCGGCAGCGGTCAGGCCCAGACGCCTGAGGTTCCCCTGCGGTGGCTGTCCACCAGGTGCGTGTCCACCATGCCGATGGCTTCCATCAGGGCGAACATGGTGGTGGGCCCCACGAAGGCGAAGCCCTTCTTCCGCAGCGCCTTGGAAAGGGCGATGGACTCGGGGGACGTGGTGGGCACGTCGGCATACGTGACGGGGGCGGGAGTCGAGGTTGGCCGGAACGCCCAGACAAAGTCGACGAGGCCGCCCTCGTCCCGCAGCGCGATGGTGGCACGGGCATTGGTAATCGCGGCACGGATCTTGAGGCGGTTTCGCACGATGCCGGGGTCCTGAAGCAGGCGCTCGACGTCGGCCTCGGTAAAGGCCGCCACCGTCTCGGGATGGAAGTCGTCGAAGGCCGCACGGAAGGCGGGGCGCTTGCGCAGGATCGTGGCCCAGGACAGGCCCGCCTGGAAAGCTTCGAGGCTGATGCGCTCGTAAAGGCCCTGCTCGTCCCGGACGGGCAGGCCCCACTCAGTGTCGTAATACTCCCGCAGAAGGGGATCCGTGGAAGCCCACAGCGGACGGGCCAGGCCATCCTCGCCGATGATGATGCCTTCTGCGGTCATGGGCGTCGGTTCAGGAGCGCCAGCGCGTGGTCATCAGGAAGCCGATGATCGCAATGCCGAACCCGGCCAGGATGTTCCAGGACTCCCATGCCTGCACGGGCAGCTGGCCTTCGCTGATGTAGAAGGTGATGATCCAGAGCAGCCCGATGATCATCAGGCCGAACATGACCGGCTTGAACCAGACCGGGTTCGGCTTGTAGGCCTCGGTGGAAACGGGCTCGGCCGGGCGGGCAGTCTTCTTACGTGGCTTTGACTCGGGCACATGTCCTCCTTGGCGGCTGAATCAAGAGGATGGACCGGGGCTTGATATCCTGCTGTAAGGGGATTGCCGGCGGTCCGCACACTCTTGGTCAGGTCTGAAGTCTTACTAGCAGCCAATTCTAGCTGTAGTTCAGTCCGCGCCGGTGCCCCGCAACCGCCTTGGAGGAGATCGCGTGGTACTGCAGGAGAAGGTGACGGCAACCGCTAAGCCGGCAACCGGCGTCGTCATCCTGCGAAAGGCCGTCCAGATCTTCGGTGAGCTGCTCATCACCGCCGGCATAGTGCTGCTCCTGTTTGTCGCATGGCAGCTTTGGTGGACCAACGTGGAGTCCGATGCCAAGCAAACCGCCGCGGTCAAGGACTTTGCCAGGGACCTGGGTGGTCCGGTGGCCCCCGCGCCCCCACCGGCTGCGACAGCCGGCACGGCCCCTTCCGCCGCGAAGGACTACGGAGCGCCAGCGGTGGGAGAAGCCCCCGGGCACGGCGGAACCATCGGAATCATGTACATTCCCCGCTTTGGTGAGAACTACACCCGGCCCATTGTCGAGGGCACCAGCGGCGATGTCCTGGACACCCTGGGCCTCGGCCACTACGGCAACACGTCCATGCCTGGCGCCGTGGGCAATTTTGCCGTGGCAGGCCACCGGCAGACACACGGCGCCGTGCTGGACAACATCCACACGCTGGTTCCCGGTGACCAGATCTACGTCCAGACGCGGGACGGTTACTACGTCTATGTGTTCCGCAACAACCGCATTGTTCTGCCGAGCGAAGCCGATGTCCTCCTCCCGGTGCCCAACCAGCCCGGGGTGCGCCCCACCGAAAGGCTTCTGACCATGACCAGCTGCAATCCACGCTTCGGCTCCGAGGAACGGATCATCGCCTATTCGGTGCTGGACCGGTGGCAGCCCGCCTCTGCCGGGCCGCCCGCCGAGATCGCAGCCCAGGTGGCACGGGCACGGGGGGAAGGCTAGGCATGTACGGCTGGATTTTCCGTCACCTGCCCGGGCCGCTCTGGCTCCGCGTCCTCACGTCGCTGCTGCTGGCTGCCGGCGCCGTGTTCCTGATGGTCGAGTTCCTTTTCCCCTGGATGTCCCAGTTCACCCAATTCACCGACTCAACGATTGGTGCGCCAAGAAACCCATGAGCACAGCAAAGATTCTCGTCGTGGACAACTACGACAGCTTCGTCTACACCCTGGTGGGCTACCTCCAGGAGCTGGGCGCCGAGACAACGGTGGTCCGCAATGACGATGTGACCCTCGCCGAAGCGATGGAAATGGCAGAAGCGCGCGACGGCGTACTCATCTCACCCGGCCCGGGCTCGCCGTCCGAAGCGGGCGTCTGCATCGAGCTGATCCGCTGGTGCGGGGAGAAGACGAAGCCGATGTTTGGCGTCTGCCTGGGGCACCAGGCCCTTGCGGAGGCGTACGGCGGGACGGTGACCCATGCCCCGGAGCTCATGCACGGCAAGACGTCCCTGGTCCAGCACGACGGGGCCAGCGTTTTCGCCGGCCTGCCCTCCCCCGTGACGGCCACGCGCTACCACTCCCTGGCCGCCGTCCGGGACACGATTCCCGAGATCCTGGAGATCACGGCGGAAACCGCCAGCGGCGTCATCATGGGCCTGCAGCACCGCACCGCGCCGCTGTGCGGTGTCCAGTTCCACCCCGAGTCCGTGCTGACCGAGGGCGGCTACCAGATGCTGGGCAACTGGCTCGAGTCGCTTGGCATGAAGGGCGCCGCCGAACGGGCAGCCAAGCTCAGCCCACTCATCCAGCACTAGGATTCGCGGGCGGAGGGCCTACTTGCCCTTCGTGGGGCTCGGTGTCGGCGTCGGCGTCGGGGTGGGTGCCGGCGCCGGGGCCTTGGCCACTGTCACTGTGATGGCCTTGCCCTGCTCCACGAGCGAGTTGACCGGGTCGCTCTGACCGGTCACCTGGCCCGGCTGGACCTGGGAGTTCTCCACCTCACTGATGACGGCAACCAGGCCGAGCTCCTTGAGCGCTGCCTCTGCCTCGGCACGGTTCATGCCGCGAAGCTCCGGCATAGCCACCTTGCCTGTGGACACCAGGATCTCAACGGTGCTCCCCACCGCCACCTGCTGGCCGGGCGCCGGCTTGGTGGTGATCACCAGGCCCGCCGGAACAGTGGCGCTGTTGGCCATGGTGGTGGACGGCGCGCCCACCAGTCCCGCCTGCCGCAGGATGTCGCGGGCTGCCGCCTCCGTCCGTCCCGGTAGCGTCTCCGGGATCTTGACGGCACTGGGGCCCGACGAGATGTTCAGGACAATTTCCGAGTTCGGTTCCAGCGACGATCCCGCCGGCGGCGCAGTGCCAATGGCGGTGCCCTTGGCGATCGAGTCGTGCTGCACCCGCTTGATCTGCGGCCGCAGCTTCGCGTCGTAGAGCGCCTGCAGCGCCTCTGATTCGGAGAGCTTTTCCACCGCGGGAATCGCCACGCGCACCGGTTCGGCAGGCGGCTGGTTGAGGAAGTTGTAGAACCACAGGCCGCCGCCGGCCAGCACCATGAGCGTGAAGATGACGAATGTCGTAATCCAGGCCCGACGGCGGGACGTCTGTAAGCCCGATCGCTCCCGTTCGCGGGGCAGGCCCAGGGGAAGTTCATCGTGCTCGGCCGTCTCGTAGACCGCCGCGGCCTCGGTGGGCAGCACGGACGCATCATCGTCCGTGTCCCGGGTACGGCGCAGGCGGCCCGCGGGGGCGTCATCGAGGAAGCTGGCTCCGGTCATGGAAAACGCTTCGGTGGGGGGCGTGCGGTGCTGCTCAGGAATGTCATTGGGGTCCGTCGGCGCTTCGCTTGGCGACAATGCCGGAACCGGGATCCCGTTCCTGGCAGCCCGCAGCGCACGGCGGAAGGCCGCGGCGTCCTGGAAACGGTCAGCGCGGTTCTTCTGCAGCGCCTTTTCCAGCACGCTGTCCAGTGCCCTGGAGATCTCCGGATTGAATTTGCTGGCTGGTTCCGGCTTCTCGCGGACATGCTGGTACGCCACGGATACGGGGCTTTCACCGACGAAGGGCGGGCGGCCGGTCAGCGTTTCGTACAGCAGGCAGCCTGCCGAGTACAGATCGCTGCGGGCATCCACTGCCTCGCCGCGGGCCTGCTCCGGCGACAGGTACTGCGCGGTGCCCACCACTGCCTGGGTCTGGGTCATGGTCGCGGAGGAATCGGCCACCGCGCGGGCAATGCCGAAGTCCATGACCTTGACCATGTCCGAGTTCGCGCAGTACATCACATTCGCCGGTTTGATGTCCCGGTGCACAATTCCGGCCTTGTGGCTGTATTCCAAAGCAGACAGGACACCCAGCGTGTACTCCACCGCCTGGTCAATGGTGATGTCACTGGCCCTGATCAGGTCCCGGAGCGTCTTGCCCGCCACGAACTCCATGACGATGTAGGGAACGCGGACCTGGTCATGCGCGTCGCCCGGTACGGTGTGTTCGCCCGTGTCGTAGATGGCCACGATCGACGGATGGTTCAGGGCTGCGACAGCCTGGGCCTCGCGCTTGAACCGGGCCTGGAACTGGGGATCACGGGCCAGGTCGGGCCGGAGCAGCTTGATGGCAACCGTCCGGCCCAGCCGGGTATCCAGGCCGCGGTGTACATCGGCCATGCCCCCGCGGCCGATGAGTTCGCCCAGTTCATAGCGTCCGTTCAGGACGCGCTGACTGGTCACCGGGATGTTGTCTTCCCGGTGTGACGGAGTTCGCGGCGTGGTCACGGGTTATGGTCCGCTGGGCGAGCCGCTTGGAGTCGGCGTGGATGTGGGTGTGGGAGTAGGGATCAGCGCCTCGGACAGGTGGTACGTCACGACAGTGCCTGCGTCCACCTCCCGGCCGCTTTCGGGCTCGGACCGGACGAACGTTCCGGCGTCCTGGCCGGGTTCGCCGGGCTCATCGGCACCTTTTTGCCAGCGCAGACCGGCTTTCTCGATGGCTGACTGGACTTCGGACTCGCTGCTGCCCGTCCCGATGTCCGGTACGGCGATCTTCTTCGGTCCCTTGGAATAGGTGACCTTGACGGTGTCGCCGGCCTGCAGCGGGCCGGACGGGTTGAGGTCCGTGACCGTGCCGGGGGTGGCCGGGTTGAAGACTTCATCTCCGTTAACCTTGAGCCCGAGCGCGATCAGTTCGGCGCGGACCTCGCTGTACTGCTTGCCGAGGTAGGCGTCCGGAATGACGTTGATGGCCTCGGGAGTGGACTGCGTGGGCGTCGGTGTGGGGGTCGGCGTCGGGGTTGCCGACGTCGGGGTCGGCGTGGGCGTGGAACTGGTGCTCACGCTGCGGCTGGGTGTGCTGGACGTGGTGGCGGCAGGACTCTGGCCCGGGAACAGGAGGCCGCCCTGGCTGAGAAGGATACCGGCGACGGCGAACAGCACCAGCAGGATCAGGGCGATCAGCGGCCAGGTCCACGGGCTGCGCTTCCGCCGCTCGGGCTCGTCGGCGGGTTCGCCGTCGTACGGTGCCGCGTACTGGTCCTCTTCCTGGTCCCAGCTGCGCTCGGCGGCCAGGGCATCGGCACGCGACAGCGTGCTCCCCGCCCGCGTGGGCGCGGCGTCAGAGGGGTTCCCGGCGGCCGCAGCAGCGGCGCCGCCGGCGGCTGCACCGGCGGCTGCCGCGCCGAGCACGGGCAGCGCGGAGGTGGCCGCCGTCGGGCTTTTCTCAGAACCGATTACGCCGGTGGGTGCCGTGGCGATGTTGACCGGGGCCGTCATGGCGCCGGTGCCCCCTTCGTACAGGAGCATGCCGGGAACAGCGGCATGGGCTGCCGAGATGTCACCGTTTCGGATGGCCTCTGCTGCCTCGGCCAGCTTGATGGCGTTGGCCGGGCGGTTCTTCGGATCCTTGGCCAGCATGGACATCAGGAGCGCCCGGACCGGCTT
This sequence comes from Arthrobacter sp. UC242_113, assembly GCF_044054585.1. Taxonomy (NCBI): domain Bacteria; kingdom Bacillati; phylum Actinomycetota; class Actinomycetes; order Micrococcales; family Micrococcaceae; genus Arthrobacter; species Arthrobacter sp. UC242_113. Next base: position 3,811,195 of record NZ_CP171968.1, read on the forward strand.
GGGCAGCGACTCCGGCAGGGGCGGCGGCGCGTCGTTGACCTGGGCCAGGGCGATGGCGATCTGGGATTCGCCGGAGAACGGCCGGTGCCCGGTGAGGCACTCGTAGCCGATGACCCCGAGCGAGTAGATGTCGGAGGCGCCGGTGGCGGTCTGGCCGGTGGCCTGTTCGGGGGCGAGGTACTGGGCGGTGCCCATGACCTGGCCGGTCTGGGTCAGCGGCACCTGGTCCGCCAGGCGGGCGATGCCGAAGTCGGTGACCTTGACCCGCCCGTCCGGGGTGATGAGCAGGTTTCCGGGCTTGATGTCACGGTGCACCAGGCCCTGGGCGTGGGCCACGGACAGTGCCCGCGCCGTCTGCGCCATGATGGACAGCGTACGGTCCGGTGAGAGCACCTGCTCATGCTCAATGATGCTGCTCAGGGGCTGGCCGGGGACCAGCTCCATCACGAGGTAGGCCGAGCCTTCCTCCTCGCCGTAATCGAAGACGTTGGCGATGCCCACGTGGTTGAGGAGCGCGGTGTGGCGGGCCTCGGCGCGGAACCGCTGGAGGAAGCCGGGGTCGCCCGTGTACTCCTCTTTGAGCACCTTGATGGCCACGATCCGGCCCAGGATCTGGTCCTTGGCCTTCCAGACTTCACCCATGCCGCCGATCGCAATACGCGTGGTCAACTGGAATCTGCCGCCGAGGGTGATTCCCGATGTAGGCCTCACTTATTCAACACCGCCTCAAAAATTCTCTTTGCGTTCGGACTGGTTAGCTGTGCTCCGGCGGTAATGTCCACGCCCTGCATGACGACGGTGACGGACACTTTCGGATCGTTAGCCGGGGCGAACCCCGTAAACCAAGAGTTGTTCAGGCCGTCCCCGAGTTCGGCGGTGCCGGTCTTGCCGGCGACCTCGACGCCGGGAACGGCGGCGCCGGAGCCGATGCCCTCGCTGACCACGCTGGTCATCCACTCGGTGATCTGCCCGGCGATCTCCGGCGTCGTGGAGGTCCGCAACGCCACCGGCTTCGGTTCGTCGATCACGCGGAGGTCAGGGGAACGTACGGCCTTGATGAGGTTCGGGGCCATCTGCACTCCGCTGTTCGCAATGGCCGAGGTCATCAGCGCGATCTGCAGCGGCGTCGCACGGACGTCGCGCTGGCCGATGGCGGACTGCGCCAGTCCTGCGTCGTCGAGCTCCGAGGGGAAGATGCTGGGGGCGTAGTCCAGCTTGAGCTGGTCGCCGAGGTCTGAATTGAAGCCGAACTTGCTGGCCTGCTCAGCGATCGCCTTTTCCCCGAGGTCGCGGGCAATACTGGCGAAGGGCGTGTTGCAGGACTGCTGCAGCGCGAACGCGAAGCTCGCTGTGTTCCGGGTGTAGCAGTTCCCGCCGGCGTAGTTGGGCAGCTGGTACTGGATGCCCGGGAAACTCATCTGGGCCGGGTTGGGCAGCACGCTGTCGGCGTTGTACTTGCCGGATTTCAGGGCTGCCGCCGTGTCCACCAGCTTGAAAACCGAGCCCGGTGCCAGCAGGGCGCCCGTGGGGCCGCTGACCGAGGGGTTCAGATTGATGCCCGGGACCTTGATGGCCGCGTTGTAGGCTGCCTGCTCCTTGGCCACGTCCTGGGTTGCGATGAGGTTGGGATCGTAGGAGGGCTTGCTGACCATGGCCAGGATGTTGCCCGTCTTGGGATCGGTCACCACGATCGAGCCCCGCTGGCCGTCCGGGATGAGGTCGTAAGCCAGCTTCTGGATCTTGGGGTCAATGGTCAGCTCGACGGACGCGCCCTTGGGCTGGTTGCCCAGGAAGAGCTGTCCTATCCGGTCGAAGAAGAGCTGGTCCGAGCTTCCGGCGAGCTGGGCATCCATCGCGCTTTCCAGGCCGGTGACCCCGTAGCTCCGGGAGAAGTATCCGGTCAGCCCGGCATAAAGCTCGGGCTGGTTGTACCGGCGCTGGAATTTGCAGGATTCGTTGCCTGGCACGGATTCAGCGATGGCGGAACCACCCACGAGGATCGCTCCCCGGTCATTGCAGTAGTTCTGCAGTATGGCTCGCCGGTTCCACGGATTGGCTTTGAGCTCGTCCGCGCCCACCACCTGGACGTAGCTGATCGCACCGAAAATCAGGGCGAACATGGCGATCGCAGCGATCCATGAATGTCGAATGGCCTGGTTCACAGGTGTTTCACCGCCTCGGTGGGAGCGTCTGGGAGAGTCTGGGTGGCGTTCCGGTCCTGCCGGCTTCCGGCGGCTGTCACCGGAGCCGGCTTCTGCGCCTCAGGTGTGCGGCCGGGCTGCATCGGCGAGGTGTCCACCGGGCCGCGGGCCGTGTGCGAGATCATCAGCAGCAGGCCAACGATGATCCAGTTGGCCAAAAGCGAGGAGCCGCCAGCGGCCAGGAACGGCGTGGTGAGGCCGGTCAGCGGAATCAGCCGCGTGACGCCGCCGATCACCACGAAGCACTGCAGCGCCACCGCGAAGGACAGGCCGCAGGCGAGGAGCTTGCCGAAGGCGTCGCGGGTGCCGAGGGCCGCACGGAAACCGCGGGTGAAGAGCAGCAGGTACATCATCACGATGGCGAACAGGCCGATCAGGCCCAGTTCCTCGCCGAAGGAGGCGATGATCATGTCGCTGTTGGCGAACGGCACCAGGTTGGGCCGGCCCTGTCCGAGGCCGGTGCCCACAAGTCCGCCGCTGGCCATGCCGAACAGGCCTTCCACGATCTGCCCACTGCCGCCGGGGGACCGCCCGAAGACTTCCTCGGTGAAAGCATTGAGCCAGCTGTCGATGCGCAGGCCAACGTGTGAGAAGACCTTGGACGCCACGAAACCGCCGCCGAGGATCAGGGTGAGGCCGATGACCACCCAGCTGATGCGGCTGGTGGCCACGTAGATCATCACGATGAACAGGCCGAAGAACAGCACGGACGATCCGAGGTCGCGCTGGAAGATCAGCACGCCGATGCTGACGAGCCACGCCGTGATCATAGGCCCCATGTCCTTGAATCGGGGGAACTGCATGGGCCCGATTTTGCGGCCGGCCAGCATGATGAGGTCGCGGTTCGAGGAAAGATATCCGGCGAAGAATATGGCGAGCGTGATCTTGGCAACCTCACCCGGCTGGAATGTCATCGGACCAAGGCGGATCCACACCCGGGCGCCGAGGATTTCGCCGGCGGAGATGCCGGGGACCAGCGGAAGTATGAGGAGCAGCGCGCTGACGGCCAGGGAAATGTAGGTGAAGCGGCGCAGCACACGGTGGTCCTTGAGGAACCAGATCACGGCGATGGCAACGGCCATGGCGATCACGGTCCAGCGCAGCTGGTTGTTGCCGGTGTCGTCACCTGGAGCGTCCAAGCGGTGGATCATCGCCAGGCCGAGGCCGTTCAGCGTAACCACCAGCGGAAGTATTACCGGATCGGCATACTTAGCGCGGAGCCGGAGGACCACATGGAACACCAGGGACGCGACGGCGAGCAGGCTGGACTGGAACCAGAAGTCAGTGTCCAGCGAGGTCTGCTCGTCAATGCTGATCAGTGCGTTGGCGCCGATGCTGACCAACAGGGCGAGCACCAGCAACAGCAGTTCCACGTTGCGCCGGGGTTTGGGCATGGTGTCGGCGTGGCTCATTGGCCCCCCTCACAGGTTGCGGTTGGGGTGGGTGCGGCCGAGGCTCCGGCCGTTGCGGTTGGCGATGCCGTCGGCTTGGCGGTTGTGGTCGCCTTCGGTGACGTGGCCGTCTGCTTCGGAGTGGCTGAGGCCTTGGCCGTGGCCGATGCCGTAGCCCTCGCCGAGGCGGTGGCCGTGGGAGACGGCGTCAGGCACTCATCCGAGGGTGCGGTGCTTCCCGTGCGCTCAAGGTTCTTGACGATCCGCTGGGCATCGTACAGATCCCGCGCAGGAACCGTCTGGCGGACCCGCTGCTGCGAGAACTGGGGCAGCGTATCCATCCGGATGTCCGTGACCGCTTCCAGGGTGGAGAGCTGGATGGGGCCGAGGCGCTGGGAGACGCCGTTGAAGATGGCCACCCGCTGGTCGAATTCACCGATGTAGTAGCGCGTCTGGGTCCAGGCGTAACCGAGCCAGAGGCCGACGGCGAGGACCACGAGTGCGGCACCCGCAATTCCCAGGGTAAGCCAGCGGCGCGGGCGCCTCGCGGGCGTGAACTCCTCGGCCTCATCGCGGGCATGGTCCGACTTGTGTGTCAGGACCGTTGCCGCGCGGCGCGCGACCGTACGGCCGGCAATGGTGGGGATGGAACCGGTCTCGGCAGCAGCGACGGCTGCGCCGACGAGGATGTGGGGCCGGGAGGACAGCTCCTCGCGCAGTACTTCCGCGGACAGGTGCTCGCCCAGATGCGGATCGGTGCTGGTGGCCGGTTCGTTCGACGGCGGTGTGCCGGCTGCCTCGCCCGTCGCGTCCCCGGATGTCCGGTCTGACTCGGAGTTGCCGGCCGCCGGGACTGCCGTTGGCGGGGCGGAAGGATCTGTGGATCCGGGCTTTGATTCCGTTGGCCCCGACTCGCCGGGTTCGGAAACCGGGGCGGCGGGTGGCTCATCCGGGGCCGCGGCCTTCGTCCCGGTGATCGCTTCCGGTTGTTCGGCGTCAGGGACGATGTCGACGGCGGCCGTGCTGACGTCGTCGGGCGTTTCCTCCACAATTTCCACCATGACAACGGTGACGTTGTCCGGTGCGCCCGCCTCGAGGGTGAGGTCAACGAGCGTCTCGACGCATTCGCTCAGATTCGGTGTTTCCCGCACGGTGCGCTCCACGACGTGGCCCGCGACGTAGTTCAGACCGTCGGAGCAGAGCAGCCAGCGCTCTCCGGGCTGCACCTCGATGGTGGCGAGGTCCAGTTCGGGGCTCGCATCGACGTCACCGAGGACGCGCATCAGGACGTTCTTGTGCGGATGGGTTTCCGCTTCTTCGGGACGCAGCCGGCCCTCGTCGATGAGGCGCTGGACGAAGGTGTGGTCGATGCTGATCTGCTCGAACTCGCCGTCGCGCAGGCGGTAGGCGCGGGAGTCGCCGATGTGGGCGAAATGGAGCTTGCCCTCGGCCAGCAGCAGGGCGGTCACCGTGGTGCCCATGCCCGCCAGCTTGGGATTGATATGAACGAGCTCCGAGAGCAGCGAGTTCGCGGTCTGGATTTCGTCTGCCAGCACGGTGCCGGCGTCGTCATCGTAGTCGTCGGTGTCCAGGTGGATCATGTCCAGGACAGTGGCGGCGGAAGCAACATCGCCGCCGGCGTGGCCGCCCATGCCGTCCGCCACGACGGCCAAGTGCCGGCCCACGTAGGCGGAGTCGTCGTTCTTCGCGCGGATGCGGCCGACGTCGGAACGTGCCGCATAGCGCAGGATGAGGGGCCGAGGCGAGGCTGGCACCTCGCCCGCGGGCATGTCCGGAGCGGCCATGGCTACGGCCTCAATTCAATGACCGTCTTGCCGATTCTCACGGGTACACCAAGGTCCACGGGCAGGGCCCTGGTGAGCTGCTGTTCGGCCAGATAGGTGCCGTTGGTGGAGCCGAGGTCCTCGATGAACCAGCGGCTTCCCTGTGGAAAGAGCCGGGCATGCCTGCCGGAAGCGTAGTCATCCTCGAGGACCAGTGTGGCCTCCTGGGCGCGGCCCAGCAGGATGGGGCTGGCAGCAAGGGGGACAGTACGGCCCTTGAGCGGGCCTTCGGTGACGAGCAGTTGGCGGGCCTGCTGCTTTGCCGGAGCGGGGGCCGGTTCGGCCAGTTCTGGGTTCTTACGCACCTGCCGGGCGGTGGGGGCACCGGTGGCGGCCTTGCGGCCAATCATGAGGTCGCGCCGCATGGCGGAGACGATGCTGAAGATGAGAACCCAGAGAAGAAGCAGGAACCCGAAGCGCAGGGCCGTAATGGTCAGTTCGCTCATGGGCGGCCGCCATTGTTGGCGGGCAGGAGGCGGAAGATGATTTTGGTCCGTCCCATCGTGATGGTGGAGCCGTCGGTGAGCTCCATGCTGCCGGCCACTTTGTGTCCGTTGACGTAGCTGCCGTTGGTGGAGCCCAGGTCGACGGCGGTGGTGGTGCCGCCCTGGGTCTGGATTTCCAGATGCCGGCGGGAGACTCCGGTGTCGTCCACTAGGATGTCAGCCTCTGATGAACGGCCCAGTACGACTGAGGGCGCATTGAGTGAATAGCGCTGTCCGTCGATGTCCAGGACTGGCTGGAGACGGACGGGCTGGCGGCTCGGCGCTGCCGGCACGTTAGCCCGCGGAGCAGCCGGCGCGGCCGGCGCTGCACCGGAGGACTTTTCGGTTTTGGAGGTGATCTCGAAGTCGCCGGGCCGGTGGGATTCGTCCCGGCGGAAAGAAATGCGGACCGGCCCCTGGAGGATGTAGCCCTGGCTGCGGACGTGGTTGATCACGACGTCGCAGAGTTCTTCGGCCAGGGGAGTTCCCCATTCCTGGGCGCGCTGGAAATCCTCGTCGCTCAGGAGCACGTCGAAGATGTTGGGCACCAAGGTGCGTCCGGCGGCGATCGTGATGGCCTTGTGGTCCACTTCGCGGCGAAGGCGGCTCGCGATTTCCACGGGCTCAACCTGGGCTTTGGAGCCGGTGGAGAAGACGCCGCGGACGGCCTTTTCAATGCCGCGTTCGACCTTGTCCAGCAAACCCATGGTCCTCTCCTTTCCTTGCTGCTGAGGGACAGCACGTCCCGTGGAACTCGTTCTGGCGATGCGGTCACAACAGAGCACCGTGCCCGCCGGAAGCGGGCCCCTATGTATCCGATACTACTTGCCACGTCTGCGAAAGACCTTAATTCACAACGCGCCGGGAACCCGATTCGTTCACGTTTCTTCAGAGGATGTGGGGGCCATCACAGGCCAAGACCCTGCCTCCGTAGTGGCGTCGAGGGCCAGTCGCAACCTCGGCACCGCCGGGGAAAACAGGCCGCAAGGGGGCTGCAATGCCCCGATTAGGAATTTGCGGGGAATGTCCGTTATGCTTGATCTCGCTGCTTTCACGAGGTGCAAAACCGGATTCCGGTTGGGCGAAGTGGAAGAAGTTGCGCGCGAGTGGCGGAACGGCAGACGCGCTGGCTTCAGGTGCCAGTGTCCGAAAGGGCGTGGGGGTTCAAATCCCCCCTCGCGCACGCATCAGAACCCCGGGAAATCAATGATTTCCCGGGGTTCTTTCTTGTTTCCGCGCCGTTCTGGGTCTGCAGCGCGGCTACGGACTTGTCCGCGTCCACCGGAACCTCCACCGGCTTCATGGCACTCGCGATTTTCTGCCCCTTCAGTTCGACCGTGTACGTCGAGCAGTCGCGGACGGCTGCATCGCTCTTGTCGAACTGGGCTGTCATGACGGCAGGGTCCTTAACCGCGAACACCGTCACGATCGTTGCAGTCTTGGCTTCCGCCGCCAGGCTTGCTCCCGCTGCGTAGGTGTTGCCTTCCGGAACCTGGGTGTTGTTGTCCGCCAGCACCCCGCAGGCTTCCGGCGTAATGACGGCGTTCTTGAGCAGTTCCCGGGCGACGACAAGCCCCTGGTCCAGCCGGGCGGCGGGAACCACTGTCAGGGCCCGTCCCTGCGCATCCTTGAGTCCTGTGACGATCGCCGTGAGGTCCTGGTGTAGGCCTTCGCCGCTGACGTCGGTGCGGCGGACGAGGTGGCTGGTTCCGCCGTCGTACTTGCCTCCGGTGAGGCGCTGGATGGAGCTGCCGTGCTTGACGGCGCCGGCCCCCCGCATCCTGCGAGGAAGAGTGCCGCGGCGGCGGCGAGGGAGATTGGTGCGATGCTGCGCTGCATGAGTGGATCCCCGTTCCCTGTGCCGGGTGTCCCGCGGGTTTTCGCGGGACTATCCCGAAAATCGCGCCAGCCGGGGGCCGGAGCGCAGGGAGCAGCGTTCGGCTTTCGCCCGGCCGCGTGCGATTGCTCCGAGCGTACGACGCTTGTCCTTTCAATGCCAGAGCCACGGCGACACAAGCGCAGCCCCTCGCAGGAGAAACGCCTCGGGGCGGGTGCCGGAATTCCGACACCCGCCCCGAGGGCCCAGGACACTGCTGGTAACGAAAGGCCGCTACTTCGCTGTTGACGGCTCCATCCGTGTTGAGGCAGGTGCCGCTGCCTTCTCCGTTACGTCGGAGGCCGGCTTCCGCTCTTTGAGGAAGTACACCAGGATGGCGGCCACCGTCGATGCCGCCGCCAGGGCGAACAGGCCAGGCACAACGCTTCCGGTCTGCTCCTTGATGATGCCGAACCCGAACGGTGCCACGAAACCGCCGAGGTTGCCCAGGGAGTTGATGATGGCGATGGCGGGGGCGAGGACCAGCGGGTGCAGGGCAGACTGCGGAATGGTCCAGAACAGTGGTGATGCGCTCTTGAAGCCCATGGCTGCGACGGCCAGGAACACCAGGGCAAGGACCGGGGAGGCGACGGCTGCGGCCAGGGTGCCGACGGCGGCCACGAGGAGTGCGGCGACCAGCAGAGGGCGCTTGGACTTCGCCTTGTCCTGCCACTTGGCGGCGAAGTACATGGCGAAGACGGCGCACACCCAGGGGATGGAGGAAAGGAAGCCGACGCTCAGGTCCGTGGTGCCGGGGATCTGCTTGACGATGGTGGGCAGCCAGAATGTGTTCGCGTAGATGGAGAGCTGCACGGAGAAGTAGATGCCGCACAGCAGGAGGATCTGCGGGTTGAGCAGCATCTTCCAGCGGTTGACCTTGCCGCCTTGTGTGCCATTGGCCGTCGTGTGCTGGGCGTCCTCCTGGGCGATGGTTGCTGTGAGAGCCGACTTCTCACCGGCGGTGAGCCACTTCGCATCCTGAACCTTTGCATCCAGGAAGAAGAACACCGTGATGCCGACGACGACGGAGAGCACTCCTTCGAAGCCAAACAGCCACTGCCAGCCGCGCAGGCCCAGGACGTCATGCAGGCTCAGGAGCAGGCCGGCGATGGGGCCGGACAGGGCGGCTGCCACTGAGGAGCCCGCGATGAAGACGGCGGTCGCCTTGCCGCGCTGGCCGGCGGGGACCCAGCGTGCGAAGTAGAAGATGACGGCCGGGAAGAAGCCCGCTTCCGCGGCACCGAGCAGGAACCGCAGCACGTAGAACATCGTCTCGTTCTGCACGAACGCCATCAGGAAGGACACGATGCCCCAGCTGATCATGATCCGGGTCAGCCAGATCTTGGCTCCGTACTTCTCCATCATCACGTTGCTCGGGAGCTCGAAAATCGCATACGCGAGGAAGAACAGCCCGGCGCCGAAGCCGTAGGCCGCGGCACCGATGCCGACGTCAGCCTGCAGATGGTCCTGGGCGTAGCCGATGTTGGACCTGTTCAGCTGGTTGCACACGAGCATCACCAGCATGATGGGCAGCACGCGCCGGAAAAACTTCTTCATGGCCGAAGCCAGATCCGTGACAGCGGTGTCTACAGACTGCATGGGGGAATCCTCTTTGATAGAGCAGCAAGATCACGCTGTGGGGACTACGGGGCAGGCCGTTGTGGTCCTCGCCACAGCACGTATTAACTGTAAGCAGTAGGTTTCATGCCCGTCCAACACGCATATTGCATGGCGCGATACCCGCAGGGAACTACTCCGGCTTACCGGGGCCCGACCTCGGCCTTTACTGCCGTACCAGGGCAGCCGGCCTCGAGGATCACCCGCTGGGCAGTGCTGCCGAGGAAGAGCTTTCCTACCGGGGAGCGGCGGCGGACCCCGATCACAATCAACTCGATGTCCTCCTCGTACGAGGCATCGATCATCAGGTCCGCCGCATCCGTGCCCTCGTTGTGGCGCAGTGAGGCATCCACGCCAACGGCCGCCGCGGCGGCGATGGCGTCCCTGATGTCCGACTCTGATGCGGCAGAGGCTTCGCCGGGCAGCGGGCCCATGATCTCCAGCCCGGTCTTGCGCAGTGCCGCCTCTCCGATAGCGGCGCTGAGTGCCGCACGGCCTTCCTGGGTGGCAACATAGCCCACGGCGACGCTCATGCGTGCACCGCCGTCAGCACAGAACCTGTGGTGACATAGGAACGCAGGTTGGCGAGGGTCAGTTGGGCCATGTCCGCCCTGGTCTCGTGGGTGCCGCTTCCCAGATGGGGCAGCAGGACCACATTGTCTAGGCCGAGGAGGTCTTCCGGAACCTTCGGTTCGTCTGCAAAAACGTCCAGTCCTGCGCCGGCGAGGCGTCCGGCCAGAAGGGCAGCCACGAGGGCTTCCTCGTCCACGACGGAGCCCCTGGCGATGTTGATCAGATACCCGTCCGGGCCCAGGGCCGCGATGACGTCGGCGTCAACCAGGCGTGCCGAGCGGGGACCGCCGGCGGCGGCCACTATCAGCACATCGCAGCCGGCCGCCAGTTCAACGGGGGAGGCCGCATATCGGTAGGCGACGCCGGCCACCGCATTACGGCTGTGGTAGCTGATGTCGCAGTCGAATCCTTCAAGCCTGCGCGCGATGACCCGTCCGATCCGGCCGAGCCCGAGGATGCCGACCCCCCGGCCGCTGGCCTTGGTGGCCAGCGGAAAATTGCCCTGGCTGAGCCAGTCCCCGCGGCGGACATAGCGGTCCGCGGCGCTGGTCTTGCGCAGCACGTCCAGGTAAAGGGCGACGGCGGTATCCGCCACACAGTCGTTGAGGACGTCGGGGGTGTTGCTGACGGTGATGCCGCGTTCGGCGGCCTGCGCAACGTCAGTCGTGTCATAGCCGACGCCGAAATTGATGACGGCGCGCAGGTTGGGCAGCGCCCGCATCAGCTCAGTTCCGACACCAAACTTTCCTGACGTCACGGCGATCTCGAAGGACGCGCCGTGCTCCTGCAGGAACCCCTCCCGCTCTGTACCGGCATCGGGGAGGCGGACGGCGCTGTAATCCTTCCGGATCGATTCTTGGACGGCTGGCATAAGGGGCCCGACCTGCAGGACGGCGATGTTCTTCATATCTGCACCCTAGGATTACGATCCATACGGGTCCAACATGTAAATGGCATTGATCGATGCCCGGAGTGAATCGATCTCCTTTCTTCTGCGGAACCACGCGGATTTCCTGACGACGTGCTGGCCGTCACAAGGTGCCACTGCGGCCCTGGCCGTCCTGCCGGCTCCTTCGGCGCCCCGCAAAATCCTTGTGGACCCCCTGGACCTCAATTAGCTTGAGTCCAGCGCGGCCCAAGTACCTGATCCTGACGCCCTGTTCCACTTGTGCAGGACCAATCGCTGCCGCAATCACCCGATCCGGAGGAAATACAATGACGTCTTCTTCAAAGCTCTCTTTTCCCGCCGCATTGCTCAAATGGCCGGCGCTGGCCTCAGTCGCGGTGCTCGGCCTCAGCGGCTGCTCAGTAGCCAATTCCGACGCCGGTGCCGCCTCCTCGAACACAGTCCGGGTGGTTTTGGGGCAGGAACCGCCCACCCTGGAAGCCTGCGAGTCGAACCTGACCTCCACCGGGGTTGTGGTGCGCTCGAACGTCACCGAGCCGCTGATCGAACGGAACCCCAAGACCGGTGAACTCGAGCCGAAGCTCGCCACGGAGTGGAAAGCCACGAGTGACACGGAATGGACGCTGAAGCTGCGTGAAGGCGTGAAGTTCCAGGACGGCACGCCGTTCAACGCCGAAGCAGCCGCCTTCACCATCGACAGGGCGGTCAACTCCAAGCTCGGCTGCAACGTGGAGGGCTACGTCTTTGGCGACGCGGACCTCAAGGTGAAGGCCGTGGACGCCACCACCCTGACCGTCACGACGCCCGAGCCCGATCCCATCCTGCCGCTTCGCCTGTCATTCCTTGAAGTGGTCCCGACGTCCACCAGCACCACAGCAAAGGTCCGTGAGCCGATCGGCACCGGCCCCTACAAGATCGAACAGTGGGACGCCGGCCAGAAGATCACCCTCGCCACCTGGGACGGCTACTGGGGTGACAAGCCCGCCTACGCCAAGGCCGAGTACCAGTGGCGCTCGGAAAGCTCCGTACGGGCTGCCATGATCACCAGCGGCGAGGCCGACGTCGCCATGGGACTCAGCCCGGATGACAACATCGGCGACCTCGGCGTCGACTACCCCAACAACGAAACAGTGGCCCTGCGCCTGGACGCCAACGCTGCGCCGCTCAACGACATCCGCGTCCGCCAGGCCATCAACTACGCCATCGACAAGGAGGGAATCGTCAACTCCCTCTACCAGGGCAAGCACAAGGTGGCCGCACAGCTGGTTCCCGAGGGCATCGTGGGCCACAACTCCGCACTGAAGGGCTGGCCGTTCGACCTGGACAAGGCCAAGTCCCTCGTCGCCGAAGCCAAGGCCGACGGCGTGGACACGTCCAAGCAGATCTCCATGGTGGTCCGCAGCGCCCAGTTCCCCAAGATCACTGAACTGGGCCAGGTCCTCCAGGAGCAGCTCAGCCAGGCGGGCCTGAACGTCAAGCTCAAGATGCTCGAAACCAGCCAGCACCTGACCTACCAGGTCCGTCCCTTCCCCAAGGATGAAGGCGCGGTGGCTCTGATGACCCAGCACGGCAACCAGGCCGGCGACGCAGCCTTCACCGTGGACCAGTACATGCTGTCAACCGGGGCCCAGAGCTACTTCGGCACCCCCGAGTTCGACGCCATGATCAAGAAGGCCGATGCGGCGTCCGGCGACGAGCGGAAGAAGGACTTCGAGGAGGTCTTCGCGTACCAGAACGACAAGATCGTGCAGTTCGCCCACATTTCGCACCAAACCGGCATCATCGGCAAGGCCAAGTCCGTGAACTACACGCCCAACTCGTCCAGCGGCGACGAGCTGCGCGTTTCGGAAATGACCCCGGCAAGCTAGCCCGGACTTCCGGGAGAGAAGGACAGCCATGCTGATCTACTTGAGAAAGCGGATTGTCTCCAGCGCACTGCCCCTGGTGGTGGTGATTGTCGGGGTGTTCGCCCTGGCCAGGATGACGGGAAATCCGGCCAGCCTGTACCTGCCGCTGAACGCCACCCAGCAGATGCGCGACGATTTCACGGCACGCAACGGCCTCGACCAACCGCTGCTGGTACAGATGGCCGACTACTTCGGCGGCGTGCTCCGGCTCGATTTCGGGCAGTCCCTGCGCACCGGTCAGGACGCGGCCGCCATGGCGCTGCGTGCCTTCCCGGCCACCCTGCAACTGGCCGCCACCACCATGGTGCTGGCCGTGCTGCTGGCACTCGTGGTGGGGTGCTGGGCCGCGCTGAAGCCGAACGGCATTGCCGACCGGATCTCAAGTTTCATCTCCATGGCTGCCGCTTCGATCCCGGATTTCTGGCTGGCAATCGTGGGCATCTGGGTATTCGCCATCACGCTGGGCTGGCTGCCGACGTCAGGTGTGTCGGGAGCCAGCGCCTGGGTGCTGCCCATCGCCACCCTGCTCCTGCGGCCGTTCGGGGTGCTGGTCCAGATTGTCCGTGGCTCCATGGTGTCGGCTCTCTCCGAGCCGTACATCAAGCTGGCCCGCAGCCGTGGCGCCGGCGAGCTCCGCGTGGTCACGCACCACGCGCTGCGCAACGCAGCCGCCCCGGCTCTGACGGTGGCAGGCGACCTGACCGTGGGACTGGTCAACGGCGCCGTCGTGGTGGAGACCATCTTCGGCTGGCCCGGGATTGGAAAGCTCATGATCGACTCGATCCTGCAGCGCGACTTTGCCGTCCTGCAGGCAGCCGTGCTGCTCACCGCCGTCGCGATCTTCACCCTGAACATCCTCATCGACATGGGTTACGCGCTGCTGGACGCGCGCGTGCGTCCCGTCACGGTCAAAGCCCACGTCCGGCCCGTCGCGGTTAAGGCTTAGGAGTAGCCATGCAGAGTTCACTGACTGAGAGCGCGACGCCGGAGCAGCTGCCGGAGGGAGCCCAACTCCCGGAGGGCGGCACCAAAGCTACCAAGGAAAGTAAGCAGGATGGGAAGCTGAGCCTGTTCCGCCTCCTGCTCAAGGACCGCTTCGCCACCGTCTCGGCGCTGGTTCTGGTTCTTGTCGGCCTGACGGCGCTCCTTGGCCCCGCCCTAATGGGAGACCTTGCCACCAAGCAGAACCTGCTGTTCGCCAACAAGGCACCGTTCACGCTGGCGCACGGTTGGGAGTACTTCCTGGGCAGCGATTCGCTGGGCCGGAGCATGCTGGCCCGGCTGGTGGTGGCCAGTCGGACCACCCTGTCTGTCGCCTTGCCTGCGGTGGCAGTGGCGCTGGTCATCGGGTCCCTGTGGGGCGTCTGGGCCGGCTACCACCGCGGCTGGCGGGAAAACGTGTCCATGCGCATCGCCGACGTCATCATGAGCTTCCCCTCCCTGCTGCTCGCCGTCGTCGTCCTCTACGTCTTCAGCCCCTCGGCCGCGAACATCGTCCTGATCCTCGCCCTGACCCGCATCCCGATCTACCTGCGAACCGCCCGCGCCGAATCGGCGGAGCTCCAAAGCCGGACGTTCGTGGACGCTGCCCGGACGTTCGGGGCCAAGCCCAACGCGATCATCGTCCGGCACGTCATCCCCGTGGTGCTGCCGACCCTGCTCACGCTGGCCACGCTCGAATTCTGCTACGTGATGCTCGCCGAGTCCTCGCTGAGCTTCCTGGGCATCGGCATCCAGCCGCCGGACGTCAGCTGGGGGCTCATGGTCTCCCAGGGCCGGCAGTACCTGCAGACCGCGTGGTGGCTGTCCATCTTCCCCGGCGTCGCCATCGTGGTGACCACCATCGCCGCCAACGTCCTCGCCGCCTGGCTGCGAATCGCCACCGATCCGGCCCAGCGCTGGCGCCTGGCACTTCCCCGCAAGCGGCTGATCGCCCGCATTCCAGTGAAGGAGACCCAGCCGTGAAAGCAGCTGCCGAACAAGCTCCCGTAAAACGCACCCGCGCCGCGGAAACGGCCGGCGCGGCCGCCCCAGAAGCGAAGGCCCACGACGTCGTCCTGCAGGTCCTCGACCTCGCCGTGGACATCCGCACGCACCGCGGCACCGTCCGTGCCGTCAACAGCGTGGGATTCGAAGCCCGTGCCGGGGAAACCCTGGCATTGCTCGGGGAATCCGGCTGCGGCAAGTCCATGACTGCGAAGGCCCTGGCCGGCATCATGGACCCCGTCTGCGACCTGGCCGACGGCGAGATCCTCCTCAACGGGACCGACCTCGCCGCCCTCAGCCCCAAGGAACGGCTCAAGTTTGCCGGCCCCGGCCTGGGTATCGTCTTCCAGGACGCCCTGACCGCTTTGAACCCCGTATATACAGTAGGAACCCAGCTCGGCGAGGCCTTCCGGATCCACCGCGGCCTGAACGCCAAGCAGGCGCGCATTGAGGCGATCGACCTGATGAAGCGGGTTGGCATTCCGGAGCCGGAATCACGCGTCAATTCCTACCCGCACCAGTTCTCCGGCGGCATGCGCCAGCGCATCCTCATCGCGATGGCCGTGGCCCTGAACCCGCGGCTGCTGATCGCCGATGAACCCACCACGGCCCTGGATGTCACCGTCCAGGCGCAGATCATGCAGCTGCTCCGCACCCTTCGTGAACAGGGCCAGATGGCCGTCATCCTCATCACCCATGACCTGGCGGTGGTGGCGGAGGAAGCGGACTCCGTGGCGGTGATGTATGCCGGCAACGTGGTGGAGAGCGGCCCGGTGTCCGAGGTTTTCGCCGACCCCCGGCATCCCTACACCAAGGGGCTCCTGGAATCGGTGCCCGTCCACCTGGAGCGCGGGGCGCAGCTGAAGTCCATTCCAGGCAGCCCGCCCGAGCTCCACGACATCCCGGCCGGCTGCGTCTACCAGTCGCGCTGCCCGCTGGTACAGGACATCTGCCGGGCCGAGCGCCCCGCCCTCCGGGCGGTTGATGGCTCGCCCGCCCGCACCGCCGCCTGCCACTTCAGTCAGGAAATCACCAATGCCTGAGCCGCTTCTGGCCATTGACGGCCTGACCAAGACATTCCACGTAGCCAAGAGCGCCAGCGGCAACACCCGGCTCAAAGCCCTGGACGGCATCAGCCTGACGGTTGGACGCGGGGAGACCCTCGGCCTGGTGGGCGAGTCCGGCTGTGGCAAGTCCACCCTGGCGAGGACCCTGATGATGCTGGAAACACCGGACGAGGGAACCGTCACCTTTGAGGGAACCAACCCGTTCGGGCTGCGCGGCAAGGAACTGCTGAGCTGGCGGCGCCGGGTGCAGATGGTGTTCCAGGACCCCTTTGCCTCCCTGAATGCCCGCATGAACGCCGGGGACATCATTGCCGAACCATGGGCCACGCACCGCAGCCTCTATCCGACGTCCAGGGAACGCGACGCCCGCGTCCGCGAACTGCTCCACATGGTGGGGCTGCGTCCCTCCGATGCCCGCAAGTCACCGCAGGAGTTCTCCGGCGGACAGCGCCAGCGCATTGGCATCGCCCGCGCCCTGGCACTGAACCCGGACGTCATCATCCTCGATGAGCCCGTGTCCGCCCTGGACCTCTCCGTTCAGGCGCAGGTCCTGAACCTCCTCAACGAGCTCCAGCAGGAACTCGGTGTTTCCTACATCTTCATCTCGCACGACCTGACAGTGGTCCGGCACGTGGCGGACCGGGTGGCCGTGATGTACCTCGGACGGATCATCGAAACCGGCGCCACCGAGGAGGTCTTTGACCACCCCCGGCACCCCTACACGGCGGCCCTGATGTCCGCGTCGCCCAAGCTGGATGTCAGCGGAACGCAGCGGGACAGGATCGTTCTCCGCGGGGAGCTGCCCTCGCCGCTGGATCCGCCGTCGGGCTGCCGTTTCCGGACCCGGTGCTGGAAGGCGCAGGACATCTGCGCCGAGGTTGCGCCTGAACCGCAGGTGCTGGCGGCCCCGGACGGCACGCGGCATGTTGCAGAGTGCCATTTCCCGCTCGATTCCATCAAGGGCCTGAGCGGAGCCGTGGCCACAGCATTGTGACGGCTGCCGAATACGCCCTCATCGCCGGCGTGATCTTCCTGGCGGCCTGCCTGCAGGCGTCCAGCGGCTTTGGCATGGGAATGCTGGCAGCGCCGGTGATCGCCATGGTGGATCCGGCGCTGCTGCCGGCCACACTGATCCTCCTGGCCCTGCTGGTCACGGTGCTGGTCACCGTGCGCGAGCGGCAGCACCTGGACCTGCGGGGCACCGGGTGGGCGTTGCTGGGCCGGATCCCTGGAAGTCTCCTCGGCGCGTGGCTGGTGGCAGTGCTCTCCCGCGAGGGCCTGGCCTGGGTGGTGGCGGCGGTGGTACTGACCGGACTGGTGCTGGCGGGGCGGGGCTGGGCGCCCCGGCCTGTCCGGGCCAACCTGATCGCTGCCGGTGCGGCCTCGGGCATCATGGGCACGGCCACCTCCATCGGCGGCCCGCCCATGGCGCTGATATGGCAGGGACACGACGGTCCCCGGATGCGCGGCACCATGAGCGCGTTCTTCATGGTGGGATCGACAATCTCGATGGCGATGCTCTCCATAGCCGGAGCGGTCACGGCGGAGATGCTGACGCTGGCACTCTGGATGGTTCCCGCAGTTGTGGGCGGCTACGCCGCATCGCGGTTCGTTAACCGATTCCTCAACCCGACGCGCCTAAGGGCCCTGGCGATCGCCGCGTCGGCGCTGGGAAGCGTGCTGCTCATCGCCCAGCTGGCATGGCAGCTGGTTCTGTAACCAAGCAAAAGGGTTCTGTTACCAGTGGTGTCTAAGCCGCCGGCACCGGACGGGCCACGAGGTTCACCAGGCCCTCGCCGCGGGCAAGCCGGCCGATGTTGGCGGCGATGTCGGCGGCCCGGCGTTCAAACGTGATGCGCGCGTGCCCGGAATGGTGCGGTGT
Organism: Arthrobacter sp. UC242_113; assembly: GCF_044054585.1. Lineage (NCBI taxonomy): Bacteria > Bacillati > Actinomycetota > Actinomycetes > Micrococcales > Micrococcaceae > Arthrobacter > Arthrobacter sp. UC242_113. Next base: position 3,828,931 of record NZ_CP171968.1, read on the forward strand.
GAGCACGGTGTTCTCCAGCTCCGCGAAGGGCAGAGCCGCCGGCGGGACCACGCCGTCCGCCGGCTGCCCCCACCAAACGTCGATGCCGGCCCCGGCGATGCGCCGTTCCTTCAGCGCCGCGTACAGTGCGGACTGGTCCACCACAGGCCCCCGCGCCACGTTGATCAGCAGGCCCGTGGCCTTCATGGCGGACAGTTCGGCGGCCCCGATCATCCCCTTGGTATCGGCGTCCAGGGGCACCGTGACCACCACGACGTCGGACGCGGACAGCAGCTCATGGAGCTGCCCGTTTCCGCCCACCCAGTCGAGCCGGACGCCGTCGGGAAGGGGAGCGGCCGGGTTGCGCCGGACGGCCCGGACCTTCATGCCCAGCGACCCGGCCACGCGGGCCACCTCGGCGCCGATGGATCCCAGGCCCACCAGTCCCAGCGTCAGGTCGGAGAGGACGGGATGGAACGGCACCTCGGCGTCCGTGGCGATGGTCCGCCACTCTCCCCGGCGGAGCGCGCGCTCGGCAGCGGCAACATTGCGCGACAGCATCAGCGTGACCATGAGGACATGCTCTGCGATGGGCCGCGCGTGGTGGAAGGTGTTGGCCACCAGGGCAGGGGGCGCCAGGTGCGGGAACGAGATCTTGTCGTACCCGGCGCCAGTGACGTGGACCAGGCGCACCCGGGACGCCGTCTCGGCCTCTGCGGGGCTGAGGAAGGAACAGACGACGACGTCGGCCCCCGCCAGCGCGTCCAGCCGCTGTTCCGGGGTCCAAGCCGCAGCCATGTCCCAGTGGTGTGCACCGCCGTCGTACTTTTAATTGGTCCGCAAAGCGGCTGATGATGGGGTCGGTGACCACAATCCGCAGGGATTCCGTGGCCGGCGCGCCGGCCTCTTCCGTCACCACCGTGGGCTCTGCAGCTCGTAGGAGGGGTGGAGCCGCTGCATGTAGCCGGTGTCGTCCCGGCTCCTGAGTCCGCAGTGCAGGTACTGGCGGTGCAGGCGTTCCAGGGCGTCACGGTCGATCTCCACGCCGAGGCCCGGCCCGGTGGGGACCTGCACGGCGCCGTCCGTGAACGTGAACACGCCGCCGGCAATGACGTCCTCGGACGGGTCTTTCCACGGCCAGTGCGTGTCGCAAGCGTAGTCGAGATTGGGCGTGGCCGCCGCGAGGTGGACCATGGCGGCAAGGCTGATGCCCAGGTGGGAGTTGGAGTGCATGGAGAGCCCCAGGCCGAACGTCTCGGTGATGCCGGCCAGGACCTGGCTCCGGCGCAGGCCGCCCCAGAAGTGGTGGTCCGAGAGGATGACGTCCACGGCGCCGGCGGCCACGGCGGGTGCCACATCGGCAAAGCTGACCACGCACATGTTCGTTGCCAGCGGCATGCCCACCTCGCGGCGGACGGCCGCCATGCCGTCAATGCCGGGCGTGGGGTCCTCGAGGTACTCCAAAACCCCGTGCAGCTCCTTGCCTACCCGGATGGAGGTTTCCACGGTCCAGGCGCCGTTGGGATCGATGCGGAGCGGCATGTCCGGGAATTCGGAGCGGAGGGCCTGGATGGCCGCAATCTCCTCCTCGGGCGGGAAGACGCCGGCCTTCAGCTTCAGCGCGGTGAAGCCGTAGCTGTCCACCATGGTCCTGGCCTGCCGGACGATCCCTTCAGGGTCCATAGCGGCGACCCAGGCGTCGTCCGCCTGGCCCGGGTGGCCTGCCCACTTGTAGAACAGGTAGCCGCTGAACTGCACCGACTCGCGGACGGCGCCCCCAAGGAGGTCGCTGACGGGCCTGCCCAGCAGCTTGCCCTGGATATCCAGTGCGGCGACGTCGAACGGGGACAGTACGCGGTCCGCTGTGCTCGACCCCGTGACCATGCCGCTCATGCCATGCCCACCCTGGATGGTGTCCTGCTGCAGCGCTTTGGCGATTTTGCTGCGCAGCAGATTGATGTTGAACACGTCGGTCCCGGGCAGGGCGGCGGCCGCGAGTTGGAGCCGGGCGAGGTGGCCGGCGTCGCCATAGGTCTCGCCGAAGCCCGAAACGCCGGCGTCCGTCTGGACTTCCACGATGGCCCGCAGGGCGAAGGGCTCGTGGACGCCCACGGTGTTCAGGAGCGGAGGGTCCTTGAACGCCACTGGCGTGATGGAGACGCCGGTGATTTCGGCCTGGTTTAGGTGCTGGGCGGGATCGTATGCCTGGTTCACTGCGCTGTGCTCCTTTTGGTCGGCTGATATTTCGCCAAAGGGGTTGATAAAACCTGCTTTGTTTACGACCATAAGGGGAGTCATCAATTCAAGTCCAAGCTAATTTCTGCACTCAACAATTCAGTAAGGGTATGGATGTTTTCGCTACCTCAGTTAGAAGCATTTGTGGCCGTTGCTGAAGAACTGCACTTCGGTGCTGCAGCGGAGAGGCTGAACATGACGCAGCCGCCGCTAAGCCGCCAGATCCAGATGCTCGAGAAGAAGCTGGGCGCGCAGCTTTTCGGGCGGACCAGCCGGAAGGTGGAGCTCACGGCCGCCGGCGCCACGCTGCTGCCGAGGGCGCGGCAGATCCTGGACATGTGCATCAAGACGGATCTTGACGTCCGCCGGGTCTCGTCGGGCCAGGCCGGCACCATCACGGTGGGCTACACGGCGATAGCAGGGCACAGTGCGCTGCCGCTGATGCTGCGCCGTGCGGCGGAGAACATGCCGAGGGTGTCCTTTGTGCTCCGGGAGCTGGTGTCAACGGACCAGATGGACGGGCTGGTGAAGGGGAACGTGGACATCGGCCTGCTGCGCCCCATCGTCGCCCGTCCCGGGGTGGTGTCCCGGCCCCTGATGCAGGACCGTCTGGTGGTGGCACTGCCCGAAGGCAGTTCGCTGCTGGGCAACATGGCGGGACGCAACGGTGAGCCGTTGCCGCTTGGCTACCTGGACCGGCTGCCGCTGCTGATGTATTCCACCAAGGAGGCGCGCTACTTCCACGACCTGGTGCTCCGGCTGTTCGCCAGCGCGGGCGCGCACGCCAACATCACCCAGTACGCCAGCCAGGTTCCGGCGCTCTTGGCCTTCGTGCAGGCCGGACTGGGAGTGACGCTTGTTCCTGCCTCGGCCATGGCTTTTGCCCCGGCCGGTGTGGAATTCCACGAGATCGACGGGCGGAACGGCGTGCAGGAACTGAACCGCGTGGAACTGGAGCTCGCATGGAACGAGGAGACGGCCAACCCCGCGGTTCTGAGGCTTCTGGACCTGATCGAGTCACCGGCCCAGCCCGCGCCCGCGACCGCCGAATAGACGCCGGTTGCGCGGGCGCTTATTCGCGCCCGGCCCGGAGCCTGCGCCGGGAGTTGGCCAGGTGGTTGCGCATCGCCGCGGAGGCTGCGGCGCCGTCGCTGTCCGCGATGGCGGCGAAGATGGACCCGTGTTCGTGCACCACCTGTTCGAAGTGGTCCCGGGCGTAGTGCTCGACGCCGGTCATCAGCCGGGTGCGCGGCATGGCGATCATGGTCTGGCCGAGGGAGGCGAGGCAGTCCGTGTAGAAGGGGTTTCCTGAGGCAGCGGCGATGGCTTTGTGGAATTCGAAGTCGGCCTTCATTGCGTGCGCGGGGTGCTCGCCGCTGTCCGTGAACTCGGCCAGCGCCTGCCGCAGGGCGTTCAGCTGCCGTTCCGTGCGGTTTCCGGCGGCCAGCGCGGCCGCTTCGGTTTCGACGCCGATCCGGAATTCCAGCAGGTGCAGCCGGTCCTCGGCGGTGACCACAGACCTGGTGGGCGGGCCCGACGTCGGACCCGCCGGGGGCGGGGTCAGCACAAAGCTGCCCCGCCCGCGTTCGGTTTCCACGAGGCCTTCTGCCTGGAGCCGCGTGAGCGCGGACCGGACGACGGTCCGGCTGACGCCGAACTCGCCGATCAGGGTGTTCTCGCTCGGAAGCTTCTCACCGGGCTGGATGGCGCCGTCGACGATGCGGGTGCGAAGATCGGCGGCGAGGTCCGCGGTCAGGTTCCGGCTCATGGATTCAAGGTTACGCGCCGAATTCCGCGGTCTCGGTGGTCCACGCGCGGGCCTGGTCGCTGAGGCTGACGCCGAGGCCCGGGCGGTCCGGAACGATCATGCGGCCGTCCTTGGTTTCGAGGCGTTCGTTGAACAGCGGGTCCAGCCAGTCGAAGTGCTCCACCCACGGTTCACGCGGGTAGGCGGCGGCCAGGTGAAGGTGGATTTCCATCGCGAAGTGCGGGGCCAGGCCCAGGCCGCGTTCGTCGGCCAGGGCTGCCAGGCGGAGGAACTGGGTGATGCCGCCAACACGCGGGGCGTCCGGCTGGATGATGTCGCAGCCGCTGGCGGCGATGAGGCCCTTGTGCTCGGCCACGGAGGCGAGCATTTCGCCGGTGGCGATGGGGGTGTCCAGGACCTGGGCGAGGTGGGCGTGGCCCTCGAAGTCGTAGGCGTCCAGCGGCTCTTCGATCCAGATGAGGTTGAATTCCTCGAGCTGGCGGCCCATGCGCAGTGCCGTGGCGCGGTCCCACTGCTGGTTGGCGTCCACCATGAGGGGCACGTCCCAGCCGATGTGTTCGCGGATGCCTGCCACGCGGCGCAGGTCTTCCTTGGTGTCCGGGAGGCCCACCTTGATCTTGATGCCGCCGATGCCCTCTTCCACGGACTGCGTGGCGCGGGCCTTCACCTCGTCGAGGGTGGCGTTCAGGAAGCCGCCGGAGGTGTTGTAGGTCTGGACCGAATCGCGGTAGGAGCCCAGGAGCTTGGCCAGGGGCAGGCCGGCGCGCTTGGCCTTGAGGTCGTACAGGGCGATGTCGATGGCGGCGAGGGCCTGGGTGGCAACACCCGAGCGGCCCACGGAGGCGCCGGCCCAGAGCAGCTTGTTGTACAGCTTGCCGATGTCGTTGGGGTCCTCGCAGATGATCCCTTCGGCAACTTCCTTGGCGTGGGCGTACTGGGCGGGGCCGCCGGCGCGCTTGGAGTAGCTGAAGCCGAGGCCGGTGTGCCCCTGCTCGGTGGTGATCTCAGCGAAGAGGAAGACGACTTCGGTCATGGGCTTCTGGCGGCCGGTGAAAACCTTGGCGTCGCTGATGGGCACGGCCAGCGGAAGTCGTGCGGTGGAAAGTTTGACGTGCCGGATCAGGTCGACGGTACTCATGAATTCTCCTTGGGAAGGTGGGCAACGTCGCCCGCACACTCAGGATATAAGTAGTGAACTTGTATTACAAGTAAGTACATTCGTGCGCCGCGAATCGGCCCAGTTAGGCGGCCACCCGCCGTCGTAGCACTTTGGAAATACGGCGCACTGTTACGGGCCCCGGCCGTAGTCTGTTTACATGCCTCGTTTTGCGCTTGATATTGACTCCGTCCCCCGTCCTGTCCGCTCGCAGGAGCTGCTCGACGCCGTGAACCAGCGGGTTGTCATTGCCGATGGGGCGATGGGCACCATGCTGCAGGACCGGGAACTGTCGCTTGAGGCCGACTTCCAGAACCTCGAGGGCTGCAACGAGATCCTCAACCACACGCGCCCTGATGTCATCGGGGACATCCACGACGCCTACTTCGCCACAGGCATCGACGCAGTCGAAACCAACACCTTCGGCGCGAACTGGTCAAACCTCTCCGACTACGGCATCGACGACCGGATCGAAGAGCTGGCGCGAAAGGGTGCTCAAATCGCCCGCGAGCGCGCAGAGGCTGCAGAAAAAACGGACGGCCGGATGCGCTGGGTCCTCGGCTCGATGGGGCCCGGCACCAAGCTCCCCAGCCTCGGGCACACCAGCTACGACTACCTCAAGCAGACCTTCGCCCTGCAGGCCGAGGGCCTCATCGATGGCGGAGCGGATGCCTTCCTCATCGAGACGAGCCAGGACCTCCTGCAGACCAAGGCTGCGGTCAACGGCTGCAAGCAGGCGATTGTGGCCCGCGGCGTCCGGCTCCCGATCTTCGTCGAGGTGACTGTCGAGACCACCGGAACCATGCTGATGGGATCCGAGATCGGCGCGGCGCTCACGGCGCTTGAGCCGCTGGGCGTCGACGCCATCGGCCTGAACTGTGCCACCGGGCCGGATGAGATGAGCGAGCACCTGCGCCACCTGTCCAAGCAGTCCTCCGTGGCCATCGCCTGCATGCCGAATGCCGGTCTGCCGGTGCTCACCGCCGACGGCGCGCACTATCCGCTCTCGCCTTCCGAACTCGCCACCTCGCACGAGCAGTTTGTGCGGGAATTCGGCCTGGGCCTCGTGGGCGGATGCTGCGGTACGACGCCGGAACACATGGCCGCCGTCGTCGAACGTCTTGCGCCCTTCCGCACCAGCGGCGCCGTCGCCGGCGGCGGGAGCGGCACCGCCAGCGGGAGCAAAACAGCCGGCCGCGTTCCCACCGAGCGCGAGCCAGGCATCGCTTCCCTCTACCATCACGTGAATTTCGACCAGGAGTCCGCGTACCTCGCCATCGGTGAGCGCACCAACGCGAACGGCTCGAAGGCGTTCCGCCAGGCGATGCTCGAGGAGCGCTGGGACGATTGCGTTGACATCGCCCGGGAGCAGGTCCGCGTCGGCGCGCACCTGCTGGACGTCTGCATCGACTACGTGGGGCGCGACGGCGTGGCCGACATCAAGGAGGTCGTCTCACGTTTCGCGTCGGCCTCCACACTCCCGCTCGTCATCGACTCCACCGAACCGCCCGTCCTGCAGGCCGGCCTCGAACTCATCGGCGGACGCCCGGTGGTCAACTCCGTCAACTACGAGGACGGCGACGGCCCCAACAGCCGCTTCGCGCGCATCATGCCGCTCGTGAAGGAACACGGAACCGCAGTGATCGCCCTGACCATCGACGAGCACGGCCAGGCGCGCACCACCGACGGCAAGGTGGCCATCGCCTCGCGCCTCGTCGATGCCCTGGTGGGCGAATGGGGGATGCGCGTCGAAGACATCATCGTCGACGCATTGACCTTCCCCATCGCCACCGGCCAGGAAGAAACGCGCCGGGACGCGATCGAAACGATCGAAGCCATCCGGCAGATCACCACGAAGTACCCCGGCATCCAAACCACCCTCGGCGTCTCGAACGTGTCCTTCGGCCTGAACCCGGCGGCGCGCATCGTCCTGAACTCGGTGTTCCTGCACGAGGCCGTGCAGGCGGGCCTGACCAGCGGCATTATCGACGCGGCCAAAATCGTGCCGCTCGCTTCACTCCCGGAGGACCAGCGCAAGGTGGCCCTGGACCTCGTCTGGGACCGCCGCGAATACGACGCCGAGGGCAACCTGACGTACGACCCGCTGGCCAGCATGCTGGACCTGTTCGCCGGCGTCGACACCGCAGCGCTGAAGGACCAGCGCGCGGCGGAACTCGCGGCGCTGCCCACCGGGGAGCGCCTGGAGCGGCGCATCATCGACGGCGAAGGCAAGGGCCTTGAAGAGGACCTGGACCTGGCCCGCGCCGAGGGACTGACGCCGCTCGGCATCATCAACGACTACCTGCTCGAAGGCATGAAGGTGGTGGGCGAGCGGTTCGGCGCAGGCGAGATGCAGCTGCCGTTCGTGCTGCAGTCCGCGGAGGTGATGAAGACCGCGGTGGCACTGCTCGAGCCGCACATGGAGAAGTCGGATGCTTCGGGCAAGGGCACCATGGTGATCGCCACCGTGCGCGGCGACGTGCACGACATCGGCAAGAACCTGGTGGACATCATCCTCACCAACAACGGCTACAAGGTGATCAACCTCGGCATCAAGCAGCCGATCGCCGACATCATCGCCGCGGCCGAGGAACACGACGCCGACGTGATCGGTATGTCCGGCCTGCTCGTGAAATCCACGGTGGTGATGAAGGAGAACCTGGCGGAGCTGCAGTCCCGGGGCCTCGGGAAGAAGTGGCCGATCATCCTCGGTGGCGCAGCCCTGACTCGTGCCTACGTCGAGCAGGACCTGGCGGGCCAGTTCGACGGCGAGGTGCGCTACGCGAAGGACGCCTTCGAAGGCTTGTCCCTCATGGAACCGCTGGTGCGCGTTGCCCGCGGTGAGGCGCCGGACGCCGTCGGCCTCCCCGCTTTGAAGAAACGGATCCATAAAGGAGGCCCGAAGTTTAAGGTGACCGAGCCGGAGGCCATGCCCGGGCGTTCCGACGTCGCCGCCGACAACCACGTTCCTTCGCCGCCGTTCTGGGGCACGCGCATCGTGCGCGGCGTCTCGCTCCACGACTTCGGTGCTTTCCTCGACGAGCGCGCCACATTCATGGGGCAGTGGGGGCTCAAACCTGGCCGCGGCGAGGACGGCGCCTCCTACGAGGAACTGGTGGAACGCGAGGGCCGGCCGCGCCTGCGGTACTGGATGGACCGCATCCTCGGCGAGGGAATGCTCGACGCGTCCGTCGCGTACGGCTACTTCCCGGTGGTCTCCGAGGGGGAACAGGTGGTGGTGCTGCACCACGGAGAGGACCGCGACGGCGTCCTCGGCACCGCGGGCCTGCTGGCCCCCGACGGCGGATCAGGCGGTCCGCTCGGCACCGAGCGGCTGCGCTTCGACTTCCCGCGGCAGCGCCGCGACCGGCACCTGTGCCTCGCCGATTTTGTGCGTTCGCGCGAATCGGGGCAGATCGACGTCCTGCCGGTGCAGCTGGTCACCGCAGGCGGCAATGTGGACGAGGTGACCGCCAAGCTGTTCGCCGGCGACCACTACCGCGACTACTACGAGCTCAACGGCCTGGTCATGCAGCTCACCGAGGCACTCGCGGAATTCTGGCACGCACGCATCCGCGAGGAGCTGGGCTTCGCAGCGGAGGACCCCAAGGACAAGGCAGGCCTGTTCAAGCTCGACTACCGCGGTGCGCGCTTCTCGCTCGGCTATCCCGCATGCCCGGACATGGAGGACCGCCGCAAGGTTGTGGAACTGCTGAAGCCCGAGCGGATGGGCGTGGTCCTGAGCGACGAGCTCATGCTGCACCCCGAACAGTCCACCGACGCGTTCGTGTTCCACCACCCGGAGGCGAAGTACTTCAAGGTGTGAGTTGGTGCCGGTCCCCGGCCCGGGAGGATTTAGCGTGTGCGGCCTGGCCGCCGGTGCTTCCGCCCGGGCTGGAGACCGGCTTGACCCGCCGCAGTGCGGCGAGGATTGCCCGCCCCACCACGGTGATTCCGATGATTGTGGTGACGGCGCGCAGGGTGTCCCAGCCCGCCGTCGAGGTCAGGAGCGAGTAGAGCAGGAAGCTGCTGAGGTTGGTGCCCAGCGGTGCGCCGGGCACGTAGGAGATGCCGGTGCCGGCGCCGACGGCGAAGGGCCAGAACCACAGGTTGGTCAGCAGGCCGAACACGTAGGACGCCAGGACGCCGTAGCCGCACAGCATCCAGAGCTCGGCTTTTCCCCGCACGCGTTGGGGGAGCAGGCCTGCCCCGGCGCCCACCCACGCGCAGGCGAAGATCTGGAACGGTGACCACGGGCCGATGCCGCTCCACAGGGCGCTTGAGACGGCGATGGTGGCGGCGCCGAGGAGCATGCCGAAACGCGCACCAAAGGCCCGGCCGGCCAGGATCAGCAGGATAAAGACTGCCTCCACACCCCCGACGCCGGTGCTGGCCACCCGCACTGCCGAGCCGACCGCGGCCAGGACGCCGAGCAACGCCACCGTGTGTGCGGAGCGGACCGAGCCGTCGAGGGACACCACGATGGCAACGACGGCAAGGGGTGCAATGGCAAGCGCGCCGTAGGGGACGGCCGCGGCGGCATCCTCGGGGAGGGCCGCGGCGAGCAATGGCCAGCAGAATGCACCGAGGGCCAGGAGGTTTGCAGCCGCGAGGACGGTGAGTTCCGCAGCCCGTGGCATCCGGATGCGGCGGGCTTTTTCGGCGGCGGGGAGGTCTGTTGGCCGGTCAACGAAGCGGGGTGCTGCGATTTCGACGACCGGCGCTGTGGCGGCGCTGGCCTGCACGGCTTCTGTCGGGGAAGCGGGGGCGACGCCGTCCTGCATCGGGAGGATCCGGGCGCCGAGGCCGTGCGCAAAATCGAGGTCGTGGGTGGCGATCAGGACCGCCGCGCCGGCGTCCGCTGCGGCCCGCAGCGCCACCGAGACTGCTGTACGCGCCGCTGGATCGAGTCCGCGCGTCGGCTCGTCGATCAGGAGCACCTGTGGGCTGTCCATGGTCTGCAGCGCGATGGCAAGGATCCGGCGTTCGCCTGCCGAGAGGTCCCGGGGATGCTCGTGTCCAATGGGGATCCGGACGTCCCCCCGCAAACGGGCAAGGTGTGCAGATGCGGCGCCACGGGCAGGCTGTCCGCCGTTCTTTCGGCGCGCCTGGCGTCGCTCTGCCGCATGGAGTTCTGCCGCGACGGTATCCCTGGTGAAGAGGTCGTCGGAGGCGTCCGGCACAAGGGCGACGCGGCCGCCGTCGGCCGCGTTTTCCCCGGGCGTGCCTTCATTGAGCGTGCCTTCACCGAGGGCGAGTGCCACAAGGAGGGACGACTTCCCGGCACCGTTCGGACCCACCAGGGCGACCACTTCACCGCGGTGCAGGGTCAGGGATGCGCTGCGCACGAGAGGCTTGCCCTCGCGGTGCACCGCGAGGTTTTTCACGGTCAGGACGGGCGCGTCCTGTACGTGGGGCTCCGCCGGCTGTGCCGGCGTCGTACGGTCGGCGACCGGACGCGAAGGTGCGGGACCAACACCCGGCACCAGGGCGCCGTCGTCGATGGTCCACCACGAGTCTGCAACGGGTACCAGGGGTTCCGCCCGGTGCTCCGCCACGATGACGCAGACGCCGGCGTCGCGGGCGAGGGCGTTGAGCACGGCAATGACGCGTCTGCGTGCTGCGGTGTCGAGGTCTGCAAGGGGCTCGTCAACCAGGAGGAGGGCCGGATGCTCCACTATCGCGGCGGCGATGGCTACGAGGGTTGCCTCACCCGCGGAGAGGGTGCCTAGATTCCGGTCCAGCAGCGCCGACACGCCAACACGCTCCGCAACCTCCAGCACCCAGCCTTTGGCGGTAGCGGATGCCACGCCGCGCAGCTCCAGTGCGAGGGAGATTTCGTCCCGGACCCGGGTGGTGGCGAATGCGGCGCGGGGGTTCTGCAATACGACGCCGACGAGCCGGGCAGTGTCGCGCGGTGGCGCGGTGGCGCGGTCCGTTCCGGCGACGCTCACCGTGCCGGAAATTTCTCCGCCGTCGACGTGGGAGAGGAGCCCCGCGATTCCCCGCAGGATTGTGGACTTGCCGGAGCCCGTCGGCCCGGTAATGACCGTGATTGACCCACTCGACGGCGCGAAATCGGTGACACGCACCTGGGCGTCACCAATGCGGAATTGTGCGTCCCGGACGAGAACCGGTGCTTCGATGCCACGCGCCGGCAGGTGTGGTGACCGGCTCCCGAAGCCGCGCAGCTCCAGGGCGGCGGCAACCCGGCCGGCGTGCTCAAGCGTGCGCTCGAGCACCGGAACAAGGGCGCGGGGTCCGAAGCGTTCGCCGCGCAACCGAAAAGCCAGCCGCACGGATTTCACGGCGTCGGAGAGCGCCGGGAGCGCCGCCCATGCCACCACAAGCATCCGGGCCATCCCCTGCATGGGGCCGCCGCGGGCTAAGTGCACAAAGCCGCGGGCCACATCCACCCAGGCGTTGAGCACGCCGAAACCGAGGATCATCCCCGCAATCGGCAGGGCGGACAGGACCGCTTCCCACAGGCCAGGTGTTGTGACCGGACCGAAGAGGACCACATGGGCGTACGGGGCAGGCAGCGGCAGCGGCGGGATGTTAAGCAGAACCGGGCTGCCCGTGCCCGCCCCGTTGAAGAGAATGCGGTAGATGACCCGCGCCGCGATGAAGACGGCGGCGAGAGCCGCCGCTGCGCGTAACGGCGCGGGTCGAAAGGTCACGCCGCGGGTGCGGCCGGTGCGCCGTCGACCGTGAAGAGCAGTTCCAGGCTCTGGCCTGGGCTAACTTTCAGGGTGGCGAGGCCTTCCTGTGCGTATGCCCAGGCTCCCGAGGCCGGCTTAACCCACAGTGCCCAGTAAGCAAAGGAGGCGGGCGTCTTCTTGCATTCTTCCTTGTACGTGCCGCCCTTGTGGGCGATGTCGAAGTCCGCGGCGGGCACACCGTTCACACGGCACACCAGTTCCGTGGGGTATTGGTCGGTGCCCTCGGTTTTCACCTTTGCCTCGTCGAGCACCTTGGACGCCAGGGTCGGCCCATCCACGGGGACGCAAACGGACGTGTCAGCGGCGGCCTGCTTCAGGGCGCCCGAATCGACGATGACGTTCACACCCGCGCAGGGCTCGGAGGCGGCGCTGGATGAAGCCGCTGCCGTGGCCGTGGCCGTTGCCGGGGAAGCCGGTGCTGAGGTGGAGGGCTGGGCAGCCGGCGTGGAACACGCGGCGAGAGTAAACAGGAGACCGGCGGCGGCGAGGGAGCTCGCGGCGGCGGTGCGGATCTTAGTCAAAGTCACCAGTCAAGGGTAGGACGTTGCTGGTCCGGATTGGATGCCGTCGCGTTGTGTGACGTGAGGTATCTGTCGACTAAGGTTGCGGCCCTCGGGGGAGGGGTGGGTCTGGTGAATTGGTGAACCGGACTCCTTGACGAAGCTAGGCTCGGCCGCTCGGGTCAGTGTAGCTCTTGAGGCACCCCCAGCGGACAGTATCTCGGGCAGGGCATACGCCAATCAAGAGGGCAGTATTCACGCGGAACTCTGGCAGTTGGGGTACGACTCCAGAGTGTCGCGTTGGAGGACCCGTATATGCGAGGTTCCCACCCAGGTCACGGATTCGGAAAAGAGGGAGCAAACCGTGCTGCAAGGTGGTGCAGCCACGCACTCGATCTTAGTGTCCACCAAGACGCAACGATTACGTCGCCATCCAAAGGGTCATCTAGAGGCTAAACGGGCCAAACCGACCGGCAGCTACGCCAGCGGCGAGGATGCCGAGGGTGATGTTGATGATGACGTTGGGTTTTTCGTTTCGTCGGGCATGGGTGACCGCCGCCCCTGCCATGAGGAGTGCGAGTCCTGTGGCGGCAGTGGGCACGAGGAACGTGGCGATGTTCAGCAGGGCAGGCAGGACCAGGCCCGCTGCGCCGAAAATTTCCACTGTACCGATGCTTTTCACGGCGCCGTCGGAGAAGTCTTCCACCCAGCCCTGGCCGGCTGCGGCGAGTTTCGCCTTGGGTTGGGCAAGTTTCATGGTTCCGGCGGCGAGGAAGAGGAGCGCAAGGATGGCGGTGATGATCCAAAGGGTGATGTTCATGATGGTGTTCTTTCTTTGAGGTGCGCTTTGGCGGCGGTGCTGGGGCGCCGGCTGTCAGCGAGGATTTCGCGGACCAGGGGCACGACCTTGCTGCCGTAGAGTTCCACGGCCTTCAGGCGGGCGCTGATCGGTTGGGCGCCTGAAGTGAAGATGAGGTCGAAGCGGCCGACGTCGAGGGAGGCCACTGCACGGGCGATTCTCTTGGCGACTGTGTCGGGTGAGCCGACATACATCGAACCGTGCTGTGTCTCGGCTTCGAATTCCTCACGCCGGACTGGTGGCCATCCGCGGAGGGCTCCGATGCGGTCCCGCACCACTTTGTAGTGGGGAAAGAAGATTTCCTTGGCTTCGTCGTCGGTATCGGCAATGAAACCGGGGGAATGCATGCCTACCGGCCAGGCGGTGGTCCCGAATTCACCGGCCGCCCGCTGGTAGAGGTCGATGAAGGGCATGAACCGTTCGGGCTGTCCGCCGATGATGGCCAGCATGAGTGGGAACCCGTACCGTGCCGTGCGGACTACGGACTGCGGTGTGCCTCCGACGCCGACCCAGGTTTTCAGTCCCCCCTCGGTTTTGGGGTACACGTCGGCGTCCGACAGGGGAGCCCGCGTGGTGCCGCTCCAGGTCACGGGTTTTTCGTGGAGGAGCCGGGCGAAGAGTTCAATCTTCTCCTCGAACAGGATGTCGTAGTCCTTGAGGTCGTAGCCGAAGAGAGGGAAGGATTCCGTGAAGGAGCCCCGGCCCAGGATCACTTCGGCGCGGCCGCTGGAGAGCGCATCCACCGTGGCGAACCGCTGAAAGACCCGCACGGGATCATCGGAGCTGAGCACGGTCACGCCGGAACCAAGGCGGATACGCTCGGTGCGGGTTGCCATGCCGGCCAGAACGGTTTCCGGCGCTGAGACTGAAAACTCTGCGCGGTGGTGTTCACCAACGGTAAAAACATCGACGCCGAGCTGGTCTGCGAGTACCGCCTCGTCCAGCAGCTGCCGAATGGCCCGTGCATGGCTGACGGGTACAGCGCTGTCATCCATGGGCACATCGCCGAACGTGTCCAGGCCAAAAATCAGTTCGCTCACGACTCTCCTCTAATTGACATGTCAATCACTTAATTGACGTGTCAATCATCTGTCGGTATGGTTGAGCTGTCAAGCGAGGGCAAGGTGGTCATGGGACATATTGAAAAGGGCGGCCGGCAGAGTCCGAGTCCCGATGAACTGGCCGTGTGGCGTGAGTACGTCGAGACCGCGGAGGCCCTTCGGCAGGCCTTGGCCGGAGGACTGCAGGCAACGTCGAACGTATCGCCGGGCGACTACGCCGTACTTCTGGCCCTCAGCGAGGCCGACGAACACAGGCTGCGCTCCTCGGTGCTCGCGGACGGCATCGGATGGGAGCGAAGCCGGCTTTCCCACCACCTCGGGCGGATGGAAAAACGGGGACTGGTCCGCCGCCACCGGTCCGGCTCCGACAGCAGGGGCGCGGAAATCGAGTTGACCGACGACGGCGCCAGGACCTTTCGCAGCTCCTCGGCATCACATTTGCGGCTGGTCCGCCGGCTCTTCATTGATGCACTCGCGCCGGAGGACCTCGAAGCCGCGGGCAGGGTCGCCCGGCGCCTGCGCCATCACCTAAGGGACTTTACCCTCGAGCAGGCCGCCGATTGACACTGCCCTTCACGGCAGGGGCCAGCAGCAAGATGTGATTGTCGCTGGATCCAGCTCTCAATTGGGCACGGAGGTCTTTGGATCAGGGATGACCTAAACGCGACATTGAATTCGGATGCCTCGTGCATCAATCGCCGGGGCCGCGGCCAGAATTCCCCGCGGAGCTTATCGCCACTGAACCGGCCGAAGTTGCATTCAACTTGACTTTGGCGCATCAGGGGCCTGTCTGCAGTTTGCGCTGACAGGCCCCGCGTTCTCAGCTTGAAAGGCAGGCCGAGGGCTCCCTGGGGTCAGACAAGCAGGCGAGATCTTGGGGCCGGGGAATGGGCATCAGTCAGTCTGTTTCTGGCCCCGTGCAGTAGAAGCAGTCGGTCTCCCCCGTGCCGTTGCATTGGCTTGTCTGTATGGTCAGCACGCCTTGTGGATCCTGTTCCGATTAACTTCAGTGTTAGGAGCGTGTAAGCACATGGTGGTCAATAAGGTGATCGGCTATGGACATGGCAGAGGTAGCAGCCGGTGATGGCGCATTCCGTAGAAGGGTAACGGGCCCGACCTGGTCGATGGCGAAATCGTCAAGGAGGGAGCCATCACTTGCCCATGCTTGGGCACGGACGCCGGCGGCGGTCTTAGCGGTTAGATCGCCAATTTCAAGTTCCGGGATGAATCGGCTTGCTTCCTTGAAGTACAGGGGCTTGATGAGGCTCGCTGCGATCTCCTTGGCGCCCATTTTCCAGTGCTGTTTGGCCAACGCAGGCGCCCCAGGCCAGCTTGCTGATTCCCAGGTGTCCTTCAGTGAGATGTTTCGCCACCCGTAGCCCTCGCGGGCAAGTGCTGGAACAGCGTTGGGTCCAACGTGGATGTCATCGTAGACGCCGCGTGTGAAGTGGACGCCGAGGAAGGGGAAACTGGGATCGGGAACGGGGTAGATCATGCCCTTGACCAGGTGCTGCTTCACCGCTGAGAGCGCCCAGTATTCTCCACGGAAAGGCAGGATTTTCGGGGAGGGCGATGCGCCAACGAACTGGGCAACCAGGTCTGATTGGAGTCCGGCGCACACGATGAGGCGGTCAAAGACCAGTTCTGCCGCGGTCGTGGTTACCCGGACCTTGCCGTTCGAGTTGGTGATGTCTGTCACTTCGTGTCCGAGCAGTATCCGGCCACCGCTTTGGCGAATATCTTCGGCCATAGCCTCTGTGATGGCGGCGTAGTCAACCACAGCTGTTTGTGGGGAGTGCAGGGCAGCAACTCCGGCAGCGTGTGGCTCGATCTCCTTGATTTGTTCGGCGTTGAGCCGGCGGAGGCCCGGTACGTTATTGGCGACGGACCGTTTTTCGATGTTCTCCAGTGCGGGCATTTCTTCAGCTGTCAGGGCAACCACGAGCTTGCCCACCTCGCGGTAGGGGAGGTTCTTGTCAAGGCAGTAGTCGCGGGTGAGGGCCCTGCCGCGTGCGCAGAGGGTCGCTTTGAGCGATCCGGGCGCATAGTAGAGTCCGGCGTGGACCACGCCGGAGTTGTGCCCTGTCTGGTGCATGGCAACGCGGTGCTCTTTTTCCACCACGGTGACGTCGCCGATACCGCGCTGGGTAAGGGCACGGGCGATGGCGATGCCTACAATGCCCCCGCCGATGATGCCAATCTGTTCGGTCATCGTTGTCTCTGTTTCATGTATGGCTCCCCTGGGGGATGCGTTTCAATTCTTGGATTAGTGCAAGGTCAGCTGGCGGTCCAGCCGCCGTCAACCATGAGTAGTTGACCGGTGACGTAGCTGGATGCGTCGGATGCCAGGAACACGGCGGCGCCGGCGAGTTCTTCCGGTTCGCCGAATCGGTTCATGGGGATCCGCTGAAGCATGCGCTGTTTCCGCTCCGTGTCGTTGAACACCGTCTCTGTGAGTTTGGTTCGGATGTAGCCGGGGCCGAGGCCGTTGACCCGGATTCCCCGTCCCGCCCACTCAAGGCTGAGGTTACGAAGGACTCCGTAGATCCCTGATTTGCTGGCCGTATAAGCCACAACGGAGGGTAGGGAGAGCTGGCTGGAGAGCGAGCCGATAAAGATGTGACTCCCATTGCGGCCTTTTTCCAGTTGGCGTTTTCCGAGTTCCTGGCTGAGCAGGAACGGCGCGGTGAGGTTGATGCTGATGACCCGATCCCACTCATTTGAGTCAAAGGACTCGGCGGGTTCGCGATGTTGAACCCCGGCCGCGTGCACAACGATGTCGATACCGCCGCCCAGGCCGTTTTCTATTTTGTCGAGAAGGGGGGCTGCGGCGCCGCGGACCGACACGTCCGCGGGGAAGGCGGTGGCGGCTGGGCCGATGTCCTTGGCTGCAGCGTGGAGCTCCTCTTCGCTGCGGGACACCAACGCCACCTCCGCACCAGCTTGCGCCAGTCCGTTTGCGATAGCAAACCCCAGTCCGCGACCGGCGCCCGTGACAAGTGCGCGTTTCCCTTCAAGGGAGAATTGGTTTCCTGCGCGCATTATTGGGTCCTGATCGCGGCAGTTTTGATGCGTGTGTAGAAGCTCAGAGCCTCTAGGCCCTGTTCCTTGAAGGGGGAGCCTGAGTCCTTGAACCCGCCAAAGGGATGGTGGATGTCCCATCCCGTGGTGGGCTGGTTCACCGAGACCTGGCCGGTGTCGACGCCATTGATGAAGGCATGCGCGTGGCCAAGGTCCTTGGTGAACACAGCGCTGGAGAGTCCGTAGGCCGAGTCGTTGACTGCGTCGATGGCTTCTTCCACCGTGTCCACAACAGTCATGGCCAGCACCGGTCCGAAGACTTCGTCCCTCCAGATATCCAGGTCAGTTGAGATGCCGAGGAGGGTTGGTTCAACAAAGGCGCCGGTCTTACGTTGTCCTTCGTCGAGTGGTGCAGTGGCGATGACTTCGGCGCCCTGTCCGATCGCTGCTGAGATGTGGGCTTGGATTTGCTGCTGCGCCTTCTTACTGACGACGGGACCGAGGCTGGCGCCCGGAGTGTTTCCGTTGCCAACTTTGAGTTCGGCTACGGCGTCGACCAGTCTGCTGCGGACCTGGGTTTCGATGCTCCGCTGCACGATGAGTCTGCTGGTGGCGGTACACCGTTGGCCGGCCTGGGCGAAAGCGCCGGCGATTATTGTGGGGACTGCTGCGTCCAGGTCGGCGTCTTCGAGAACCACTGCTGCATTTTTCCCGCCCATTTCGGTTTGAACGCGAATGCCTGTCCCGGCGAGTTCCTTTTGCAGCTGTATGCCGATCTCGGTCGAGCCTGTGAATGAAACGGCGCGCAGCTCCTGGTGGGAGGTGAGCTTATTCCCGATGTCTGCTCCGCGGCCTGTGACGGTGCCGAGGACTCCTGCCGGAAGCCCGGCCTGGTGGAGGAGTTCCGCGAGCTTGAGGGCGATGATCGGTGTTTCGCTGGCGGGCTTGAGCACAACGGCGTTGCCGGCGAGCAGGGCCGGGGCGAGTTTCCTCGCGGGTGTCAGCAGCGGGTCGTTCCACGGTGTGATGAGGAGGACGACCCCGATCGGTTCGCGGATCTGGCTGGCGAAAGTGCCAGGGCGGGCGTCCGGCAGGTACTCACCGAACGGTAAGCGGGCGAGGCCGCCGTAGTATTCGAAGAATTCGGCCGATTTCCCGACTTCCCCGGTGGCTTCCGCACGGGTTTTGCCCATCTCGGTGACGATGGTGGCAATCAACTCATCCGAGTGCTGCCTGATCAGGGAGGCCGCGTTCAGGAGGATCCGCCCGCGCTCCAGATGACCGGTCTTCTTCCATACCTTTGCGCCTTCCGCAGCCGCGGTGAAGACCTCGTCCAGGTCTTCCGGGCCCATGGACGGGACCCGACCGATGATGTCGCCATTTGTGGCCGGGTCCGTGACATCCAGGGTCATTCCCAGCCGGGCATCGACGAATTCGCCGTTCACCAGGTTCTTAACCAGTCCGATCGTCATCTCGTCTGCTCCTGCATGCTTCGTGCCGCCGTTGTGGGTTGCTGTGCTCATCGGTTCACCGCGGTTGTCCGCGCCGTGGCTTGGAAAGCCGCGGCAAGATCTCCTGTGCGCATCGCAGTGACGAGACGTTCGAGTGATTCTTCTTCCAGCGGTTCTGGGTTGGTGGGCCTGGGGTACTCCCGGACGCAGCGTTGCGCGATCGACGCTTCCGCATGCTCCGCGATGCTTGCTTCACCCAGTGTGGTCGGCAGTCCCAGCCTCTTGGACAGATCAAGAATTTCCTGTGCGGCCGTGTGCAGGTCCTCACTCCTCCCGCCAGTGATGGCGCGCGCCAGCGCAGACGCAAGGTCCGGATCCAGGTTCTGGTTATAGGCGATGCAATAGGGCAACGCCAATGCGCAAGAGGTGCCGTGTGGCATGGGGTGTTCGTACGACAGGCAGTACGCCAGCGAATGGCCCATAACAACCCCGGCGTTGAGCGCCTGCCCAGCCAGGTGCGAGCCCCAGAGGCAGCGCGCCAATGCGTCCTGGTCCCCGCCCGCAGCCTTCTCGAGGTTAGGCATCAGCAGCTGGATGGCACCCATTGCATGGTGGGCGGAGAGAGGGGAGGCGCTGGTGGCCATTAGCGATTCAATGGCGTGCGCCAGAGCATCCATTCCAGTCGAGGCCACCACACCGCGGGGCAGGGAGGCGACCAGATCGGGGTCAATGATGGCCGCCTGTGGAACGTACCGGGCACAGGAGGAGGCCCGCTTCGCACCGTCCACGGTGACCATGGCGATACGGGTGGCTTCCGCCCCGGTTCCGCAGGTCGTCGGGATAAGTACCAGCGGTGCCACCCCATGTGGTGGATCCACCGCGCCAAGCCAATCAGCTGACCCACCCTCGTTCCGCAGCAGCAAAGAGATGATCTTTGACGAGTCCAGTACAGAGCCACCGCCGATGCCGATGATGGCACCCGCCTTTGCGTTCCGCGCCTCCTGCGCTGCTTCGTCTACTATCTCCGCCGTGGGCTCGCTTCCAAAGCCTGTCCGAAGCACTACTTGGAAGCCACCGCCCTCAAGGGCAAGGAGCAGATTTTCTGCCAGCCCGAAATTCACCACAGCGTCATCGGCGGCAACGAGCACCGTTCCTCCATCGAGGCCGAACTGGGTGCGGAGGACCTTGACGATCTGCTTCGTGGCGCCGCGCCCGCCGATCACGGCAGTCGGCGCCAGGAACTCACTGGGGGCAGCAAGATCGGGAACCCATCGTTTTGACATCGTCGTCACACTTTCATGTATTGGATACAATTTCTATTCAAAACTAACCGACAGGGCCCTTCACCGTCAAGGCTGAAGACGGCGAATAAAAACTGGGAGATAGCCAAAGAGGCGCTATTCCAAGGCGAAAAGACGGCCTCTGCTGAACTGAGGCGCTGCGTTTGCCAGCACTCCGCGCTTCCGGGTTTGGCGGCAGAACCATTCGTTAGCAGCAGGTTTGGATACAATCGCCTTTATGCAAAAATCTCCGGACGCGAAGCAAGGTTGAGCCGGGTGCGACGGATGTGCCCTCGGACCAAGCTCGCTGCTGCCTCGTGGTCCTTCCTGACGATGCTGTCGACAATCAACCTGTGTTCGGCGTCAGTAGCCCATTGCCGGTCCAGGTCCAGCCCCTGCGCGAAAGCCCGCCGGTAGTGCTGGGTTGAGTTCCAGAAGCGCAGCACCAGATCATGCAGGAGGCTGAACTCGGCACCTGCATAGGTCAGCAAATGGAATTCCCGGTCGACGCGCAGGAACGTCTCCACATCGGTTGCAGCGGCAATCTCCTCTGCGAGTTCCCTCAAGCGCTCGACCTGGCTCGAGGAAAGGTGGTCGATGCTTTCCCTGATGGCCAACGACTCAACCTGTTCGCGAAGCTTGTAGGTCTGGTCAAATTCGAAGGCATCAAGTTTTGCCACCCACGCTCCGGCGTTGGGAACGATCGCCACCAAACCTTCAGCTTCCAGGAGCTTCAGTCCTTCCCGGACAGGGATGCGGCTGGCATTGAATCGCTCGGCGAGTTCCTCTTGGCCGATCCGTTCCCCCGGGCGTAGGGCGCCCTCAAGGATGTCTTGGCGGAGTTGCTGTGCTATCCGCCTACCTGTTGCCCCTGCGGCCTTCTCGTCCTTCATCCGACTTCTTCCATGTGTGAGTTTCCAGCTGTCAACCCAGTATGGACGGTGAAACGTTGAACCGAGGGGCCAGAGCAAGAGCAGGGTGTGGCCAAGGCCCCCTCAGCGCGAGGAGTCATGGGGGCCTTGGCGGCTGTCACTGAATGCCCACCAGACGTCCGACGGTCCGACGGATGTGCCGGCGGTTTTCGCTAGCGGGCATAGGGGTCGGCGATGCCGATGTACTGAGTGTAGAGGTACTCCTCGATGCCTTCGAGGCCGCCTTCACGGCCCAAGCCGGACTGCTTGACGCCGCCGAAGGGGGCGGCGGCGTTGGAGATGACACCGGCATTCAGTCCGAGCATCCCTGTTTCGAGTCGTTCGCCCATCCGGATGCCGCGGTTGAGGTCGCTGGTGAAGACGTAGGCGACGAGCCCGTATTCACTGTTGTTGGCCAGACGGACGGCTTCGTCTTCGCTGTTGAAGGTGATGATCGGTGCGACGGGCCCGAAAATTTCCTCGGACAGAATACGTGCCCCTTCTGTCACGCCGCTGAGGATGGTGGGCTGGTAGAAGTAGCCTGGCCCGTCCACGGCGTTCCCGCCCACTACTGCCGTGGCTCCCTCGGCTATGGCGTCGGTAACGAGTTGATGAACTTTATCCCGGCTCGTGGCGTCAATCAGCGGTCCCACCTTTGACTCCGCTTCGGTGCCGCGGGCGGTGGTCATTTCCTTCATCCTCGCGGCGAACTTGGCAGCGAATTCGTCAGCGACGGACACGTGCACGATGAACCGGTTGGCGGCGGTACAGGCTTCTCCCATGTTCCGCAGCTTGGCCAGCATGGCGCCGGCGACGGCGGCATCGAGGTCGGCGTCCTGGAAGACCACAAACGGGGCGTTGCCGCCCAGTTCCATCGACGTGCGCAGGACGGTTTCGGATGCATCAGCGAGCAGGCGGCGGCCCACCTCGGTGGAACCTGTAAAGGACAGCTTACGGAGTCTGGCGTCCTTGATCAGCGGCCCGGTAGTGGCGCCGGCGCTGGTTGAAGCGATGACGTTCAGGACACCGGCGGGCAGGCCGGCTTCCTGCATGACGGACGCGAACAGTTGCGAGGTTAGCGGTGTGAGTCTGGCCGGTTTGAGGATCATGGTGCAGCCCGCCGCAACAGCTGGGGCGATCTTCCGGGTGGCCATGGCCAGCGGGAAATTCCATGGAGTGATGAGCAGGCAGGGGCCCACGGGCTTCTTGGTCACCAGCAGCCGGGACTTCCCATCCGGGGAGATTGAGTAGCGTCCGAACGCCCGCACGGCTTCCTCGGAGAACCAGCGCAGGAATTCCGCGGCGTAAGTTACCTCTCCGCGGGCTTCAGCCAGTGGCTTGCCCATCTCCATTGTCATCAGCAGTGCGAAGTCCTCGCTACGCTCCGTCACCAGTTCAAAGGCGCGACGGAGTATTTCGCCCCGTTCCCGGGGAGGAACCTTCATCCAGGACTCCTGCGCCGCGGCAGCAGCGTCCAGGGCTGCGGCGCCGTCTTCAGCGCCGGCGTCGGCAATACTCATCAGAACTTTGCCTGTTGCAGGGTCCTCGACGTCGAAGGTTCCGGTGGAGATGGCTGGCCGCCATTGCCCGTTTATGAGGAGGCCCGTAGGAACAGAGTCCAGGAGTTCTAGTTCTTTCAATGCGGGAACAGACATTCTTTTTCCATTCGATGAGGCGACTGGTTTTTTGGTGGTGCTACCGGAAGCATTAGTAGGCTTTTATTCGTTGTTCGACCACAAGGTGGATGAGCGCGAACCGGCGGTCTTCGTCGATGGCTGTGAGAGCTGCCTCGATAGCGGCGGGAATGTCGCCGTCGTGTTCGACTTTGATACCGAAGCCCCCGAACGCCTGCGCCATCAGGGCAAATTCAGGGTTTTTGAGCTGGGTGCCGGAGACCCGGTCAGGGTAATGCCGTTCCTGATGGGTGCGGATGGTGCCGTATTCCTGGTTGTCCATCACGACCACCAGGGGAGTGGCCCCGTACTGTGCGGCGGTGGCGAGTTCCTGGCCGTTCATGAGGAATTCCCCGTCCCCGGCAATCGTCACCACGCGCCTGCCGGGGTAGGCCAGCGAAGCTGCGACGGCGGACGGAACCGAATAGCCCATGGAGCCGTTGCGGGCGCTGAGCATAGAAGCGTAGCGCTGGGTGGGGAAGTAGCGGTGTGCCCAGTTGGTGTGCTCCCCTGCGCCCAGCGTCACGATGGCGTCGGCGGGCAGTGTGGGTACGAGGTTGGCCATCAGCGTATCCATTCGTGCTTGTCCGGCCGACGGCGTGGCAGGCGGGAGGGCGGCGAAATCCTCCTGCTCCCTGCGCATCTTTGCTGTCCAGTTTCTCCATTCGTCCCTGACAGGGAGGTCGATCCTGATGAGGTCCCGGACGAAGACGTCGGGTTTGGCCACAATCTGGTAGGAGACCGGGCCGGAGCGGCCGCGGAGGGAAGGGTCAATAGTCACCAGGAAGTTCTTTTTCTTCCAATCCTGACGGCACAAGAACCCGTCGGTGATGACGTCACCGGGGACAGTGCCGACGAAGACCAGCAGATCAGTTTCTTCCAGCAGGTCATAGGTGGGCCGGGGCCGGCCGTAACCGATCGGACCGACGTAAGAGGGGGAGTCAAAGGGGACAGTACCTTCGGTGCGCCATTCTGCCGCGGCGGGAATATGGTGTTTTTCCAGCCAGCCGGTCAGCTGGCTGGCGCCGTCCTGGGTCCAGTCGTTTCCGCCGGTAACAAACAAGGGCTTACTGGAGGCGGAGAGGGCTTGGGCCAGTGCAGCCGAGTCCACCGTGGTCATTCCACCGGTGGCCACCGGAATAGGCGGATGCAGTTCGGCAGGTATCTGCTGGCGGATGACATCCTCGGGCAGACCGATGACGACCGGTCCGGGCCGTCCACTCATTGCGGCGAACATGGCCTCTGCGACGATTTCGGAGGCACGCTCCGCGTGGTCCAGGACCATGACACGCTTGGCTCCGGTATCGAACCAGGCTTTGATATCGAATTCCTGAAAGGCTTCGCGGTCACGGTGTGCGAAGGGAATCAGTCCAACGAACAGCACCATGGGCGTCGAGTCCTGCCACGCCGTGTGCAGGCCGACGTGGGCGTTCGCCGCCCCGGGCCCGCGGGTGACCATGGCGATGCCTGGAAGTTGGTTCATCTTGCCGTCGGCTTCGGCCATATAGGTAGCCCCACCCTCATGTCGGCACACGATCGTCTCAATGGTTGAGTCGTGTAGGCCGTCCAGGACGTCGAGGAAGCTTTCGCCCGGGACGACATGGGCGCGCTGAACTCCGTGTGCAACGAGTGAGTCAACAATGACGTGCCCTGCCGACTTGATCCCGATCCCGGCGGGCCCTGGGGTCGGCTCTATATCAGTGGTGGTCTGCGTCATCGGGAAAGCACCGGATCTCCCGCGGCAAGGCAGTTGCCTCCCCTGGCACAAGCTGCAATCAGCGGGGGAGTGGGGGACGGTAACTTCATTGTTTCTTCCTTTTCTATTTAGGTCTGCGTTGCAAGCGGGAACACGGCGGGGCGTTGCCCGGGTGCGCGGATAACGTCCACCACGAGCCCTGTTTAGCCGTCGTGGTCCGGGCTTCGCTGAAAGATGTCTGGGCGGGCTGCCAACTTCAAGCGCGTTCTCCTGATGTGTGCGCGGATGAGGTGTCCCGCGGTTTCGTCGTCTTTCCTCACGATGCTGTCCACGATGAGGTGGTGTTCAGCGTCGGTTGCCCACTGCTGTTCGAACTGGAGTTCCCGCGCGAAAATGCGTCGATAATGCACAGTGGAGTTCCAGCACCGGTGGACTATGTCGTGCAATAGCGGGAACGAGGCCCCCGCGTACGTCGACAGGTGAAAATCCTGGTCAAGGCGCATGAAGGTCTCGGCGTCGGGTGCCTTCGTGATGTCGTCGGCGAGCCTTTGGAGCCGATAAATCTGTGATGTGGACAGCCGATCAATGCTTTCGCGGAGAGCCAGGCTTTCCACCTGTTCACGCAACTTGTAGATCTGGTCGAACTCAAAGGCGTCCAGTCTCGAAACCCAGGCGCCGCTGTTGGGCACGATGGTGACGAGCCCTTCCGCCTCCAGGATCTTCAACCCTTCCCTGACGGGTATCCTGCTGGACTCGAAGCGTTCGGCCAGCATTGCCTGCCCGATGCGCTCACCTGGGGAGAGGAAGCCTTGGAGTATATCCTCGCGTAGCTGCTCGGCGATGTTCCGCCCGGTCCTCCCGGCCGTGCGAGTTGTTTCCATGAGTCGGCTTCCCCTTTCCGAAGCTCTTGTCCGCTTGCCTGAGGGTTCACGGTCCAAGAACTCCGTCGGCCCGGCGCAGTGTCGTGAGGCCGCCGGGCCGGCAGTAGTTGCAGAAGGTGGCGGTTTAGGACTGGAAGAATTCCAGCAGCCTGGGGTACACGATCTCTGGGATTTCGAGGGTGGGGCTGTGCCCCACCCTGTCGAAAATGACGAGTTCACTGTGGGGAAGTCCGTCTGCCACTTCCTGTGCCCAGGCCGGCGGGCGCGCGTTGTCCTCAGTTCCTGAAAATATGAGCACGGGAAAGTCGATCTTTGGGAGGAGGTCCAGGGCGCTCTCCCTCGTCATAACGCCCATCATTGCAGGCCGCAGTCGTCGCGGCACCGCGTTGATTCTGTCCCGCCAAAGCGACACCATAGCTGTCCGGTCAGGATCCGCGAGGCAGGTGGCTCCAAACATGATTCCCATCGTCTCTTCCAGGACTTCTCCAACGAAACCGTGGACGCTGGCGCGCTCGGTCCAGTCGACGTATTCCTTGTGCGTCTCACCGCGTGCGGAGGAACCGGCCATGACCATTTTGCGGAACAGCTCGGGCCGGCGCGCGGCGACCCGCACGCCAACATCTCCGCCCATTGACTGAACGACGAGGTGGATATCCGTCAGCCCCATTGTGTCGATCAAGGCCAGGATGTCCTCGGCGTTTTCGTCCATGGTGATGACGTCCGCGTCGTCAAGGTCACTCCTTCCCTGTCCGCGGAATTCCGGACGAATGATGCGATATTTCCCTGCAGCCGCTTCAACCAGACCATCGAACATGCGGGAATCGAGAAACAGCGAATGCAGGCATAGGATGACGGGCAAATCAGCTTCCCCGGTGTCATCGACAAAGAGGTGCGTGTCACGCACCTGCACAACTTCTTGGATCCTGGCCATGATTATCTAACTCCTAATAGTTCAGTGCTCTTGATGATGTCTTATGCAATCACCTGCGGAACGTCCGTCAGGCGAGGGTATTTGCCGGGGCCTGGTTGCAGCTTTTGGGAGAAACGAGTGCCCGGTCTTTGGCTTTGAATCTGCCCACGGTTTCGCGGGTAAACAGGGCCAGGAGAACAGCGGCGAAAATGCATGCCCCACCCATCACGTAAAGGCTCCAGTTGTATCCTGCAGCGGAACTGAATCCGCCACCAGCTCCGATCAGGAAACCCAGGGCAAGCGGGGAAGCACCGCCCAAGTACATTGTGGTCAGCAGAATCGAGTTGGCAGTACCCATGCCACCCCTTTCGGCGGCATCAGCGACGAAACCGTAGAGCACGGGGAAAATTCCGTTGGTTGCCATGCCCAGGAACAGTTGAAGGCCTACGAGCCAGATGAGGCCCTGGGACGCATACTGCAGCATGAAGATGCCGGCCCCGAGCCAAACAAAGGTAAGGATCGAGGTGAACTTCCGCCCGAAAATGTCAGAGACATGACCCCACAGAATCTGCCCCACACCGCCGGTAATGGTGAAGACCGCGGAATAGGCAGCTGCCTCGGCAAAGCTGTAATTGCCGACGAAGGCGATGTATTGCGGGAGCCAGAAGCTGACACCCGTGTAAACGGCGATGCCAAGAAGGGCAGCAACCGAAGGCACGATGACATTCGGATTTCGCAGGGCACGCCCCAATGCGCCGGGTGCTGCCGGCTGGTGCGGCTCGTCGCCGTCACGGAGGGGCGCCGTGTAGCCGGCTGCTACGACATCTTCCTCGAACCGGTCGTAGCGCTTCTTGGTAGCGAACAACCAATAGCCAATCCAGATCGGCACCATTGAGAGCGGAATGATCAGGAACGTATCGCGCCAGTTCTCTGTCCCCACCCAGGTCAGGATGCCACCGACCGCGACGGAGGTGATCAGTGTTCCCCACGGGTATGCGGTGTGCTGGAGTCCAAGGAACAGTCCACGCTTCTCCACAGGAGCTGATTCAGACATGCTGGAGACTTCAATGGCTTCCCCGGCACCACCAAAAGCGTTCTTGACGCTCTGCAGGGTAACGAAGGCCCAGATCGACGATGTCACAGCGGCTATTCCGCCGAGGATCGTGAAGATGAAGTAGCCGACCGCCATGACAGCATTCCGGTACTTGCGCGCCCACCCGTGACCCCCCTTGTCGAACCAGGGACCTAGGGGGAGTGCCAGCAACGACGCGGAAACCGTCACGATTGCCGACACGATACCGGTCATCTCCGGAGTGAGGTGGTACTCCGTGACGATCGACGGAAGAACGAAAAACAAGAGCTGGCGGGTGCTGGCATTCAGGGCGTAGACCAACCAGAGAAATACGAGGGCATAAAGGGTGTAGCTGGGAATTCCTTTATACGTCCGCTGCGGAGCAACGCGAGGTGGCGAAGAACTGGACATCGGTAAGCCTCTTTCAGGAAATCAAGCAGGTGTCGGAGAGAACGAAGCCGTCAGATGAAACTGGGGCCCGTAAAGGAGGGGACACGTGCGCACATCGACGGAGCTGCGGGGCTCGGGCAGGCTTAGCGCACCAAACGGGTGGCGTAAGCAAGTGAGTCATCATTGCCTCTTTGATTTATGCACGCGGGCGGCCATCTGGCCGTGAGATGCGGGTCCTATCCGGTGAAGCGGCTGAGGGTACGCAGCCCCCGTCTCCCCAATGAAACGGAGTAGCCACCCAAGCAAGATGCGGTGCTTCTCCTCACAATGCTAGAACTTTGGATACGAAATTGGCAATAGCTCTGAAGTGAGCCCCTAAAATGAGCGAATAGGAGCCGTCGGGTTGCTTCGATCGTATCCAAACGGTATGGTTTGTGACGGGCAACACTCATCCTTGGGGTTGCACTCGCGTACCCTTCGGTCCCAGCCAGGTGATTCGAAGAGGCAGACGCGAAACACAAGAACTGAAACATCCGACGGGTCAATGGAGACATGATGACTGAAACGCTTTCCGGAAAATGGTGGGAGCTGCTGGCTGAGGAGCTGAACACCGATGCGCGGTGGTCAGAAGCCGCTAGGTGGTTCCAAGCCCGTATTGAATTCCGCCACGAAAGTGGTGCTGTCTCCCTCGATGTACGCGGCGGCAAGGTCGTAAGCGTGACGGACGAACCCTCGGCCAGAGGTGCTGACATCCTCCTCAGCGCTCCCCGTGCCGAATGGGATCGTGTTGTAAACGGTCAAACGGACTGGTACAGAGGAACCTCGCCGGGGCTTGGAGAAATCACCCTCGGGGGTGACACTGTGCTCGCCATGAGGAACATCAAGGTCATGTGGCTACTGTTGGAGGCCATGAAGCGGGTGCGCGAGGAAGCTTCCGCCCGTCCGGAGCCGTCTCCGGCACCGCGTCCGTCCGGCAAGGAAATCATCGGGCGATACATCGATGTCAACGGCATCCGCACCTACTATGAGGAGGCCGGCGAAGGCCGCCCAATCATCTGCTTCCACGCCGCGAGCCAGGACAGCCTGATGTACCGCCATGTGCTTGACGGCCTTTCCGATGAATACCGCGTCATTGCCGTGGACGCACCGGGCCACTGCAAGACCCTGGTCCCGGAAGGCGGCCCCTTCGAAAGCCTTACCCGTCACGCGGAGTTCAATGAAGCGCTCATTGACGCCCTGGGCTTGGACAAACCCGCCATTGTGGGCTGTTCCATGGCCGGAAATATGGTTCTCGAACTGGCTGCGCGCCGGCCCGACGGTTACTCCGCTGTCATATCTTCCGAAGGCGCCGACTACACCCCTACGGTGTCCGAGTTCTTCCTGGACATGCTCAAAGTTGACGGGCAGCAGATCCTCGAATGCTGGTCCCAATCCCTTACCGGTGATCGGACGCCGGCAGACCGGGCAGAGGAAGTTGTGTGGCAAATCCAGCGCAATACTGCCAAAGTCGCCGCTGCAGACCTTACCGGTTATGCGGGGTTCGACGTCCGGGACCCAATGCATAAGGTCACGGCGCCGGTTCTCCTTCTGGCCGGTGACGCCGACTGGCTGGTCTACCCCGATCAGGTCAATTCCACGCAATCGCACATTCAAGGGAGCGAAATCGCGGTGCTCGCCGGCACCGGACACTACCCGATGATCGAGAACCCATACGAGTACAACGAAGCCGTTCGGTCCTTCCTGCATAAGAACGACTACAAGTAGCGGACCGGTCCTGGGGCTGCGGGCGGAGGAGGCCGGCCCGCAGGCCCGCCGCCCGGTACCAGATCTACTTGAACGACGCCGATGGCGCTTCGGCACCCCCTCCCTAGCCTCCCAATATGGGCGCTTCAGTGCCCTCCACGAACTGTTCTGGATCATCATCCCCGGCGGAAAGGACACCGCATGAACGAATTCATCGAGAACTGGGCTGAATTCGAAACAGACAATAGCGTGCGCCTCTATCGCAAAGGTGCACTCGTGGCCGCCGGAATTGTGGACGGCGTGATGCCCGACGGTTCCGCCATCTGGCTGAATCAAGGCACGTTCTTCGGCCGGGCGCTGTTCCTGAAATCCGACGGCGCCAATGCTGTGCGCGTGACTCCGGAACATTCGCTGCCGGGTGAACCAATTTCATAGAGACAAGGATAGGCATGACGTTCCCGCAGACACGGCCCCGGCGCCTCCGTACCACAGAGACCATGAGGCGTCTTGTGGCCGAGCATCGGCTTTCGGCCTCAGATCTCATCCTTCCGGTGTTCACCCGCGAAGGCCTGACCGAGCCGACATCAATCGTTTCCATGCCGGGCGTCGTACAGCATACGGCGGACTCCCTGAAGCGGGCTGCCGCACAGGCTGCGGAACAGAAACTGGGCGGGATTATGCTCTTTGGCATCCCTTCGCAACGCGATCATGCTGGCTCGGCTGCAGTTGACCCGGAAGGTGTCCTTAACGCCGCCATCCGAGACGTCCGGGCTGAAGTGGGTGACGACCTGGTGGTGATGAGCGACCTCTGCCTGGACGAGTTCACCGATCACGGTCACTGCGGTGTACTCGACGGCAACGGATATGTTGACAACGACGCGACAACAGAGATTTACGGACGGATGGCCATCGCCCAGGCTGAGGCCGGAGCGCACGTGGTTGCGCCATCGGGAATGATGGACGGCGGCACCGCTGCCGTCCGTCAGGCGTTGGAGAGCGCAGGACATCCCAACACCGCCGTGATGGCCTACACGGCGAAATATGCCTCAGCTTTTTATGGCCCCTTCCGGGAGGCTGTCGATTCTCAGCTCACAGGCGACAGGAAAACGTACCAGATGGATCCCGGGAACCGCCGTGAAGCCCGGACGGTGGTCAAGCTGGCCGTCGAGGAAGGTGCCGACATCGTGATCGTCAAACCGGCAATGAGTTATCTGGACATTCTGGCCGACGTGGCTGCGGAAAGCCCCGTACCCGTCGCCGCGTACCAGATCTCGGGCGAGTACGCGATGATCGAAGCCGCAGCAGCCAACGGATGGATAGACCGCCGCGGCGCGGTGATGGAGTCTCTGCTCGGAATCAAACGCGCGGGTGCGGACATGATGCTCACCTACTGGGCAGCCGAAGTGGCGGGCTGGCTCGAAGAATCGAACTAACTTAATCGTTTAGGTTTTCTAGACGATTAAAGCGCAGATCTTGAAAGGAGAAGAGATGAAGATGAACGTAACCGTGCCCCCCGCGGTGACCGCCTCCCGACCCCGGCCTGCCCCGTCGATCATGGCCCTGACGAAGTCAAGCTCCACCCCCGAAGACGTCAGCGTGCTCCAACGCCCAGTTCCCGAACTGGCGACCGGAGAACTGCTGGTGCAGACCTTGGCGTGCGGGCTCTGCGGCAGCGACGTCCATGCCTGGCGACAGGACAACGGCTACGAATGGGTGCAGTCCCCGGTCACGCTCGGCCATGAGGCCGTCGGTAGGGTCATCGCATGCGGCCCCGGGGTGCCCGAGGAATGGATAAACCGCCGCGTCGTTCCCATCGCCATAGACGGATGCGGAAACTGTGACCTGTGCACGCCGGGGACGCGCCAGCTGTGCCGCAGCCGCAGCGTGCTCGGCCTTTCATTTGACGGCTGCGCGAGTGAGAAGTTTTCCATCCCCGTCCATCGGGCCGTCCCCGTTGACAGCGCCCTTCCCGCTGAAACTCTTGCACTCACCGAGCCGCTTTCAGTGGCTTTCCACGCCGTAACCCGCCTTGAGGAGTCCCTGGGCAAGACCTCCAGAGTTGTCATCAGCGGACCCGGTCCTATAGGGCTCATGTGCGCGCTGCTCCTGAAAGACCACGGACATAGCGTGACGCTGATAGGCGCTCCCCGCGACGAAGAACAGCGCCTTCCGCTCGCGCGCACACTCGGCCTGGAAACCCTGTTGGCCGGGCAACCCCTCCCCCCTAACATCGTTGGATGGCTGGAAGCCTCCGGTGCACCGCAGGCGTTGAAAACCGCGATCTCCGCGGTTCATCCCGGCGGCACCATCGTGATGGCAGGACTGTTCCCCTCCCTTCCCGCTGTTGACGTCAACGTCCTGGCCCGCAACGAAGTCCGGCTGCTCGGAAGCTACGGCTCAGTGGCACAGGACTATCGTGACGCGCTGGCTGCACTCGAAGCTGCCCCGGAAAGGTGGCGGACACTGATCACGACGATTCCGCTCTCTGAGGGCACGCGCGCACTGCAGACCGCAGCTGATGCAGGCGCCCTCAAAGTTGTCCTCCTTCCCTAAATCCTCAAATGACCTCATACCGAGGCGTCCCTCTATTCCAAGGAACAAACCATGTCCTCTTCACATGTGAAGGCATCCGGCAATACCGCCGGAACCCGGCCAAAGAACTCCATACGCAAGGTTGTATTCGCCAGCCTGATCGGCACCGCGATCGAATGGTATGACTTCTTTCTCTACGGATCAGCTGCTGCGCTCGTCTTCGGGCCCCTGTTCTTCCCGAGTGACGAACCGGCGACAGGTGTTCTCCTCGCTTTCGGCACATACGCCGTTGGTTTTGTCGCCCGCCCCGTCGGAGGCATCATCTTCGGCCATTACGGGGACAGGGTCAGCCGTAAGAAGATGCTGGTCATCAGCCTGCTGATGATGGGAGCGGCGACGTTCGCGATCGGCCTGCTGCCCACGTACGGCACCGTGGGCCTTGCCGCTCCTTTGCTGCTGGTCTTCTGCCGTCTCCTTCAGGGGTTCGCCGTGGGCGGCGAATGGGGTGGAGCCGTGCTCATGGCGGCCGAGCACGGAGATGACCGCCACCGCGGCTTCTGGTCCTCCTGGGTGCAGGCCGGCGTTCCGTTGGGTAACCTTCTTTCCGCCATCGTGCTCTGGATTCTGGCCGCCGTGCAGTCTGATGCAGACTTCAATTCCTGGGGTTGGCGGGTCCCATTCCTGTTGAGCGCAGCACTGGTCCTCACCGGCCTGTGGGTCCGGATGAGCATTGAAGAATCCCCCGTGTTTGCCGAAGCCAAGAAACTGCAGCAGGCGGCAGGAAAAACAAAGGCCCCGATCCTCGAAGTCCTGCGTAAATACCCCAAGGAAGTCGCAGTCGCCATGGGTATGCGGCTGGCCGAGAACATTGCCTACTACGTGTTTACGATCGTGGTCATCACCTACATGGTGACATACCAGGGCATGAGGAAGGACGCGGCTATCGCCGGTGTCCTGGTCGGCTCCGTTTGCCAGTTCGTACTTACTCCCCTGATCGGCGCCTTGTCAGACAAGGTTGGCCGCCGGCCTCTGTATCTGATTGGCGCAGCGGGCACCGGTCTCTGGGGCTTTGCGTTCTTTCCGTTGGTCGATACACGCAATGACGGGCTGATCATGGTGGCAATCGTGGTGGGCCTTGTCTGCACAACGCTGATGTATGCACCCCAAGCGGCTTTCTTCTCTGAACTCTTTGGCACCTCGGTTCGCTACAGCGGGGCCTCACTCGGCTACCAACTGGCCTCCGTTTTTGCCGGTGGACTGGCACCCCTGATCGCGGTTGCCCTGTTGGGCAGCGTTGACCAAAAGAACGCTCTGGGAGTGAGTATCTACCTTGCCATTGCCGCTGCGATCACGTTCATCGCCGCCCTCGTCGCACGGGAAACGTCCGGTTCTTCGCTCCGGCATGACCGGGTGACCCAGCAGGAACCCGCCAACTGACCCACTGTTCGGCGTCTCCGGCGCATCGCACCCCTGCGGAGGGGGCCCTGGATTGCTCCAGGGCGCCCCTCCGCAAAAATCGTAGGAGAAGGAAATGCCGCAGATACCTGTACCGCACATGTCCGAACTGCTGGAGGGCTCGCCAACAAACTGGGGAAAGCGGGGCCCGGATGACGAAGCGGGCGGACTTAACTACCTGGACGAGAATCAGGTACTGAGAGGCACCCAGGAAATCAGGTCGGGGAAGACCTTTACGCTCCAAGTGCAGATCGGCCATCCGCACGGCGACCCGGCGTACCCAGGTCTGCGCAAGCCAGCCGCCCGCGTCAACACTATGGATCGGGGACACTACCTCAACGGCACCGGACTAAGCTTCCCGGGGGGCTTGAACTGGCCGACGACATGATCACAATGTACCTTCAGGGTTCCAGCCAGTACGACGCGCTGGGACACCTGTGGTAGGGCGACGAAATCCATAACGGCTACCCCGCCGAATCAACCACCGGAGGCATGAAGAAAGCCAGCATCCTGCCCATGGCCGAAAAGGGTATCGCCGGAAGGGGAATCCTCTTGGACGTTGCCCGGCACAGGGGCAAGGAGTGGCTCGACAAAGGCGAGACCTTCACTCACGAAGATCTCATGGACACCGCCGTGAGCCAGGGTTGCGAGATCCGCCCGCGGGACATCCTCCTAGTGCGGACCGGGTGCCTCGAGTACTTCTACGCGACGCCCAGGGAGGAGTTCTACGAGGGATTTAAGGAGCCGGGACTCACCTACAGCCGGGAGTTGGTCGAGTGGTTCCAAGAGATGGAGATTCCGAACCTGGTCACGGACACCATCGCTAATGAGGTCACGATCCACCCGGAATCCGGCGTCGCGCTACCACTGCACAATGCGCTGATGCGGAATCTGGGAGTTACCTTCGCCGAAATCATCAACCTCGCCACACTCGCTGCAGACTGCGCCGAGGACCGGCAATACACGTTCCTTACACTGCGGCACCCGTGATGGTTGTCAATGGCACCGGCGCTCCAGTCAGTCCCTTGGTTGTGAAGTAGGAAGCCCCAGGCCAGGAATAAAGGCGGGTCGCCCGATATCCGGGCGGGCCCTCCGTATTGGACGTCCGTTCCGGTGCGGGTGGCTGGCTGACGTAAACGATTAGGTCAAGGTCTATGCTGCAAACGGCATTTGGCATTTGGTAAGGCTTCGGAGCACTTCGGTTTGGGTCGCAGGTGGTCGTGCTTGTCAGCGGCTACGTGTTGTAGCCCTGATCTTCACCGTGTGGGGGAGTACTTCCTGGACTGGGGGCGCGTTCCAGCCGCTGATCCTTTGGTGCAGCAGTTCGAAGCCCCGGCGTCCCATCAGCGCGCGCGGAACTTCAACCGAAGTCAGCTGCAGAAGGCCGGCACTGGAAAAACTCAGGTCATCGAAACCGGCCACAGACACCTCATCAGGAACCCGCTTGCCCAGTTTCTGACAAACATCAAGGACGCCGAGTGCGATCAGGTCGTTGCCACAAAGGATGCCGGCGACGTTCGGGTGCGCCTTGAATAACTTCGTGGCGCGCAATGCCCCGGATTCCCGTGTCAGGGCTCCCCATACAGCGCCAGAATTCACGACCTGGGCTCCGGCGGATACTGCGCCTTCTCGGAAGCCTTTGACCCGGTCCCGCGAAACGCTGGACACCTCAGGGCCTCCGAGAACAGCTATCCGGCCGTCTCCGGACCGGCTGACGTATTCACCGAGTTCTCTGGCGGCGCCGAGGTTGTCGACCACGACTGAATCAGCGGGAACGCCTTCGAGAAAGCGGTGGAGTTGCACGAAGGGAACGCCTCCACTGAGCAGACGTTCGAGGAGTTCGCGGTCACGAGCGGCAACGGAGGTGAACAGAAGCCCTGCGGAGTTGCGGTCCAACTGCGCGCTGGCCGCATCGGTTTGGCGTTCACCATCGACTCCGACGTGGGACACAAATACCTCAAAGTCCTCATGGGATGCGGCCGCGATAACGCCGCTCGCCAGATCCGCATAAAACGGGTCGGCGATGTCGGCCAACAGCAGGCCGATGGCGTCGGTCTTTCCCCTGCGCAATTGTTGGGCGACCTTATTCGGTCGGTACCCCAGCTCCCGAGCGGCTTGAAGGACCCGCTCCCGTAGCGCTGCACTCACCTCAGCGCTACCGGTCAGGGCGTAGGACACGGACGCCGTGGAAACGCCCACGCGTGCCGCGACGTCACCGATGGTCACCCGCGACGTCGCAGTGCGCTTTCTACTGCGGCTTCGGCTTCCATCGGTCACAGCGGCATCTTAGACGTTTAAGCTGGGTGCGGCGAAGCTCGCGGCAGAGCGCGTCCTAATCTTGTGTTCGTTCCACGGCGTCTTTCGTTTAAGCTCGGGCAGTGTTTGTCTTTGAGGCAAGGACCTGCATTTCCGCACCGTGGTACATCTTGGTGAGCTCGGTGTAGCTGGCTGCGTTCTGGCTGCAGTGCTCGATTTCCTCGGTCGTTAGCTGGCGGCGCACCTTTCCGGGAACCCCTGCTACGAGTGAGCCTGGGGGTATCAACGTGCCCTCCAGGACGAGCGCTTGAGCTGCAATCAGGGAGCCGGCGCCGATGACGGCGCCATTCAGCACGGTCGCGTTCATGCCGACGAGAACACCGTCACCGATGGTGCAGCCGTGCAGCACGGCTCCGTGTCCGACGCTGACATTTTTGCCGATCTGTGCCGGGTGGCCCGGGTCGGCGTGTACAACTGCGTTGTCTTGGACGTTGCTGCCCGCACCGATGGTGATGACCTCCATGTCGGCCCGCACGACGGCGCCGTAAAAGATGCCGGTGCCGGCCGCTATGGTTGCTGAGCCGATGACTGTGGCCGTTGGAGCTACCCATGCTTCGCTGGAGACTGAGGGTTTGCGGCCGTCGAGGGCGTAGATGTTGGAGAGCATGAGGTCCTATTGCGTGGGGGGAGGAACGGAGCGCCATGTGCGTCGTCATCGTTTCCGGGCTGCGATCTGGGCTCCTGCGGCGGTCATCGCTGGCCCGTCGGTGGCGGTGATGATGTCGGCGAAGTTGCTGGCGTACCTCCCCAGGTCTTCGTGTATTGACCCCACCACCGCGTAGACAGGTACGCCGCGGCTGCGGGCGAGTATCGCCGAAATGATTTTGCCTTGGCCGGTTTGGGAGTCGAGACGGCCTTCGCCGACGATGACGGCTTCACTGGCGGCGATGTGCGCTTCCGCGCCCAGGAGGTCGAGAATGTAGTCCGCGCCGGAGACCAGAGATGCGTCGTGTTGAGCCCACATGCCGCCGGCGAAACCGCC
The DNA here is from genome assembly GCF_044054585.1 of Arthrobacter sp. UC242_113. Classification (NCBI taxonomy): domain Bacteria; kingdom Bacillati; phylum Actinomycetota; class Actinomycetes; order Micrococcales; family Micrococcaceae; genus Arthrobacter; species Arthrobacter sp. UC242_113. The sequence continues at coordinate 3,865,524 of NZ_CP171968.1, forward strand.
GGCGGCCCCGCCCCGGTCGACGTTCCGGGGGTCACGTCTAAGGGTTTCGGCGAATCGCTCCAGCCGCTGTGTGAGGAGCTGGACGGTGGCCGGGTCGGCTCCTTTTTGGGGTCCGAAGACTTGGGCCGCGTCGGAGAATCTGGTGCTGACATCGGACAGGATGACCAGTTGTGCTCCGTGAAGTCCGCCTGCTTCCTCGATGGCAGTGATGGCTCCGGCACCGCCGTCGGTGGTTGCTGACCCGCCGGCGGCAACAAGAATTTGTCGGGCTCCGTGCCGGACTGCTTCAGCGATCAGGACGCCCGTGCCATAGGTGCTCGCTGTCAGGGGATCTCTTATCTGTGTGGTGGGCATGTTCAGGCCGCTCGCTGAGGCCAGTTCCACGATGGCTGTCCCGTCCTGGGTCAGACCGATGACCGCGGTGGTTTCGTCGCCCCAGGGACCGACGGTGCTGACGGTGAGCGGTTGGGCCTGCAGTCCTTGGAAGATGACGTCGAAGGTTCCCTCGCCGCCGTCCGCGACGGGCATCTCTCGGGCTGTTCCGCCGGCGGACCGTATCCCGTTCGCGATGTGGGCGGCGACCTGCGCTGCTGTGTAGGTGCCCTTGAAACTGTCGGGCGCGACCAGGATCATGCGGTTCGGTCCGGCGCGTACAGGACCATGGCGTCGCCCTGTCCGCCTCCGCCACACAGGGCTGCGACTCCCCGGCCTGTTCCGCGGCGGCCCAGTTCCAGGGCCGTGTGCAGGACCAAGCGGGCCCCGGATGCGCCGATGGGATGTCCCAGGGCGATTGCACCGCCGTTGGCGTTGATCTTCGCGGCGGGAATGCCGAGGGCCGCGGCGCTGGCGAGTGCGACAAGGGCGAAGGCTTCATTGATTTCGATGAGATCGAAGTCGGATGCTGTCAGTCCTGTCTTGGCGGCGGCCTGTTCGATGGCCCGCGCCGGTTGGTGCTGGAGGGTTGAGTCGGGTCCGGCAACGGATGCATAGGAGCCGATCTCGGCCAGCCAGGGCAGGCCAAGTTTTTCAGCCCGGTCGCGGCTCATGAGGATCAGGGCGGCGGCTCCATCCGAGATCGGCGAGGCGGTGGCAGCTGTGATGGTGCCGTCCGGTCCGAAGGCGGGGCGGAGTCCGGCCAGAGATTCGGCGGTGGTGTCGGTCCGCACCGATTCGTCGGCGGTGACGGTGAGCACCTGACCCCTGCGCAGCGGTACCTGGACGGGGACGATTTCCTGGTCGAAGGTCCCGTTTTTCTGTGCAAGGGCGGCCCGCTGGTGGCTGCGCGCGGCGTATTCGTCCTGCTGGTGGCGGGTGAATGCTTCCGGGCCTTGATTTGCGCTGTCGGTCAGGGCGCCCATGGACTGGTTGGTGAAGTAGTCCCAGAGCCCGTCGTGGTTCATGGAGTCCACGGCGGTGAAGTCCCCGTACCGGGTGCCTGTGCGCGAGGCGGGCAGCAGGTGCGGGGCCTGGGACATGGATTCCATTCCACCGGCAATGACCACCTGCGCGTCGCCGGAGCGGATGAGCCGGTCGGCATCTGCGATCGCGGCCATGCCCGAGAGGCAGACCTTGCTCACGTTCGTTGCCGGGACGTTCATGTCCAGGCCTGCCAGGGTGGCTGCTTGCCGTGCGGGGATCTGTCCTGCTCCGGCGGTGAGGACCTGTCCCATGACGACGTGATCGACAATGTCTGCCGGGATGTGGCAGCGGTCGAGAGCCGCCCGGATGGCTGCGGCGCCGAGCTCGGCAGCGGTCAGGGTAGATAACGAGCCGAGGAATTTGCCGAACGGTGTGCGGGCGCCTCCGATGATGACTGTTTTGTTGCGCGGGTCTGGTGCGGGGGTCATGGTGGTTTGTTCCTGTTCAGATGGCGGGTTCGGCCAGGTGGCTGTCGACGGTGAAGTCGGCCTCCGTGGCGGCACGAATGTCCTCTACGGTGACGCCCGGTGCCAGTTCCCGCAGCAGGAGGCCCTTGCCCGGTTCGACGTCCATGACAGCCAGGTCGGTGATGATCCTGTTGACCACTCCCCGTCCGGTGTACGGCAGGGAGCATTCCCGGACGATCTTGGGGCTTCCGTCTTTGGCGGTGTGTTCCATGAGGACGATGATCATGCGGGCGCCGTGGACGAGGTCCATCGCGCCGCCCATACCCTTGATCATTTTTCCGGGGATGGCCCAGTTGGCCAGGTCACCGGAAGCTGAGACCTGCATCGCGCCGAGGATGGCGGCGTCGATTTTGCCGCCGCGGATCATGCCGAAGCTGAGTGCGGAGTCAAAGGTTGACGCTCCCTTGCGAAGGGTCACTGTCTCTTTTCCCGCGTTGATCAGGTCCGGGTCGACCTGCTGGTCGTTGGGGTAGGGGCCGAGGCCCAGGAGGCCGTTTTCGGACTGCAGGGTGATTTCGACGTCGTCGGGGACGTGGTTGGGGACGAGCGTCGGAAGTCCGATGCCGAGGTTGACGTAGCTTCCGTCCTGCAGTTCCTGGGCGGCCCGGGCGGCCATTTCATCCCGGCTCCAGCCTTTGCCTGTGATCATCAGTTTCCCTCTGTTTCGGTGCTCGTGGTTCGTTTTTCTATCCGCTTTGCCGCTGTTTCCTCGGGGGACAGGACGACGACCCGGTGTACATAGACTCCAGGAAGGTGGATTTCGTCCGGTTCCAGTTCGCCGGGTTCGACCAGTTCTTCAACTTCGGCGATCGTGATCTTTCCGGCCATGGCGCACAGGGGATTGAAGTTGCGGGCGGCGCTGTGAAATTTGAGGTTGCCGTACCGGTCCGCTTTCGCCGCCCTGACGAGCGCGTAGTCGGCGGCCAGGGCGTGTTCAAGCACGTACTGGCCGGGCCGGCCGTCAATAGTGAATTCCGCGGTGGGTTTGGCCGGCGAGGCGATGGCCACGGTGCCGTCGCCGGCGTATTTCCAGGGCAGTCCGCCGTCGGCGACCTGGGTGCCGACCCCGGTGGCCGTGTAGAACGCCGGGATGCCTGACCCTCCGGCGCGCAGGCGCTCGGCGAGCGTGCCTTGCGGGGTGAGTTCAACCTCCAGCTCACCGGCGAGGTATTGGCGGGCGAACTCGCGGTTTTCGCCTACGTAGGAGGCGACCACCCTGCGGACGCGGCGGTCGGCGAGCAGCACACCGAGGCCCCAGTCATCCACCCCGCAGTTGTTGGAGATGAGCTCGAGATCGCTTGTTCCTTGCTCTCTGAGGGCGGTGATGAGCGCTGCCGGTATTCCGCAGAGCCCGAAACCTCCCACGGCCAGGGATGCTCCGTTGGGAATATCGGCGACGGCTTCGCTGGCGGAGGTGTATGTCTTATCCACGTTGATTGTCCTTTTGCTCCGGTCAGAAGCCGACGTTGTCTTTGCCCTTGAGGCCGAGCATTTGCCGGGCTTCATCGGGGGTCGCGATCTCGAAATTGAGCGCTTCCAGGATGGTGCGGATGCGGGTGACCTGCTCGGCGTTTGAGCTTGCGAGCTTGCCGGGTCCGATCCAGAGTGAGTCTTCGAGCCCGACTCGGACGTGGGAGCCCATGGCGGCGCCGATGGTGGCAAGTGGCATCTGGTTTTTGCCCGCGCCCAGGATGGACCATTCATAGTCCTGCCCCAGGAGCCGGTCAGCCGTGCGCCGCATGTGCATCAGGTCTTCGGGGTGGCCGCCGATGCCGCCGAGCAGGCCGAAGACTGATTGAACAAACAACGGTCCTTTGGCCAGTCCGCGGGAATGGAAGTGCGCGAGGTTGTTCAGGTGGGAGATGTCGTAGCATTCAAATTCGAAGCGTGTCCCGTTGGCGTTGCCGATTTCCAGAATGGTTTCGATGTCCTGGAAGGTGTTCTTGAAAACCAGGTCGCGGCTTCGTTCCAGTCCTTCGCGTTCCCATTCGTGGGCGAAATCCTTGAACCGGTCCAGCATCGGGTAGAGCCCGAAGTTCATCGATCCCATGTTCAAAGACGCCAGCTCGGGCTTGAACAGGGCGGCGGGTTGCATGCGTTCTTCGACGCTCATGTGGGGCGATCCGCCGGTCGTGATATTGATGACCGCGTTCGTGTTCCGCTTGAGCTTGTCCAGGATGGGTTCGAAGTGCTCAGGTTTCTGGGAGGGCCGGCCGTCGCGCGGATCGCGGGCGTGCATGTGCACGATGGCTGCCCCTGCTTCGGCTGCCCCAATCGCGGCGTCGGCGATTTCCTCCGATGAGACCGGAAGGTATTTGGACATGGAGGGCGTGTGGATGGCGCCGGTCACGGCGCTGGTGATGATGACCTTGCGTGCTGTTGCCACGAGAGGATCCCTTCGTCGGGCGTTTTAGTAGAGTTTTTCGGTGTTCCCGTCGACGGCCAGTGCCTGGCCGTTGACGTTGCGGGCCATGTCGCTGGCGGCGAAGGCGGCCATGTTGGCGATGTCTTCGGCTTCGATCAGCCGGCCCAGCGACGACTGGTTGTGGTAGAGCTCCGAGACCTTCTCGACCGGTTCGCCGAGCATTTCGGCTTTGGCGGTGATGACGGCGTCGATTCGGGGTCCGTTCACGGCGCCGGGGCAGATGGCGTTGACGCGGATGCCGTCGGTGCCGAGTTCGATGGCGAGGGTCTTGGTCAGTCCGATGACGGCCCACTTGGAGGCGGAGTAGGCGCTGCGTCCGGCCATGCCCAGGCGGCCGGCGGCGGAGGAGAGGTTGATGATGGAGGCCTCAGGAGCGCTGCGCAGCAGCGGGAGGGCATGTTTAATGCAGTAGAACTGGCCGTGGATGTTGACGTCGAACGTCGCCTTCCATGCATCACTGTCGAGGGTCTGAATGGGGCTTGTCGGTCCTGCTATTCCGGCGTTGTTCACGAGGATGTCGAGTCCGCCGAGTTCGTCACGGACTGTTGACATGAGTTCTTGGACCTGGGCCTCGTCAGAGACGTCGCTGACGGCGGCGTGGAAGCCCTCCACGCGTGCCTTCTCGACGGCGTCCGGGTTGATGTCGGTCACGAACACTGCTGCGCCGAGTGTTTTGAATTTGGTGGCGATAGCCAGTCCGATGCCGTTGGCGCCGGCCGTGACCAGGACTCGTTTGGTGCTGAAATCCATGGTGCTTCCTTACGTTGCTGGGTGTCAGTGGGCGGCCGGGGCGCCGTGGGGCTTTTCCGTGCCGCGCTTGAGCATGAGCGACAACAGGGCGCCGATCGCGCACATGCCGACGATGAACCACAGGCCTGAGAGTTTGGATCCGGTGATGTCCTGCATAAGTCCCATGACGTAGGGTCCGAGGAAGCCGCCGCAGAGGCCGATGGTGTTGACGAAGGCGATGCCGCCGGCGAGGGCGGAGCCGGTGAGCCGCGTGGCCGGGTAGGTGAAGAGGATCGGCTGCAGGGCGAAGAAATTGAAGGCCGCGAGGCAGAAGCCGATCATGCCGAGCACAGGCCCGCCGATGGCCCCGAGTGCAAAGCCTGCGATGATGCCGACCATCGTTCCGGTGACCAGCAGGCGTGAGCGGCGGCCGTTAGTGGCGAAGCGGGGGACCAGCAGTGCGCCGGCTGCGGAGAAGATCCACGGGATGGCTGTCAGAAGGCCGATTTGGAGCGGGTTGAGCTTCCCGTAAGTGCCGATGATGGAGGGCAGGAAGTAGGAGAGCGCATAGACAGCGATCTGGTGCGTGAAATAGACCCCGACCACGAGCAGGATCTGCTTGTCCTTCAGGACGTCGCGGAGTCGGTGGTTCCCCGAAGCGTCGGCTCCTGCTTTTTCTTCAGCGGCAATCCGGGCCTCGAGGTCCTCGGCCTCGGCGGGGCTGAGGAAGGTTGCCTTGGTGGGCCGGTCGGGAAGTTTCTTCCAGACGACCCAGGCGAGGATACATGCCGGCACGCCTTCGATGATGAACATCCACTGCCAGCCGTGCAGTCCGGCGAATCCGTCGAAGCTGGTCAGCAGCAGTCCACCGAGCGGGGCACCGACGATGTTCGCGATGGAGACGCCGAGCAGGAACATGCCATTGGCTTTGGCCCGGTCCTTGACCACAAACCATTGGGTGAGGAAGTACATGACGCCCGGGAAGAGTCCTGCCTCGGCGACGCCGAGGAGCATCCGCATGATGTAGAAGGACCATTCGCCCTGCACGAAGGCCATGCAGGCGGAGATGGTGCCCCAGGTGATCATGATCCTCATGATCCAGAAACGGGCGCCGACCTTGTGCATGATCAGGTTGGAGGGGATTTCCGAGAGCGCGTAGGTGAGGAAGAACAGACCAGCGCCGATGCCGTACGCCGTGGCTGAAATTCCCAGGTCAATCTCCAACCTGTCTTTGGCCATTCCGATGTTGGTTCGGTCCAGGAAGGCCATGATGTAGGCGGCGATAAGCAGCGGCATGATTTTGCGGAGAATGACGCCGTTAATCTCCCTAGGAGTACGCATCGTCATCGATGTTGATAAGGCTGACATGGGTATTCGTCCTTGAATAGTGGGGCCCACCGGGGTGGGGGATAGGCGTTTTTGGGCGTGGGGGGATCGAGGCGGCAGCGCTGGGAGCCGCTGGGGGATAGATGTAGAAGAGGGTGTCAGGACGGCGGTGCGTTACAGCCGCATGTCCTCCCGATATGCAAACGGTGCGGGCAGATCAACGAGTTGTAGGTGTTGGATGGGGATTCGACCCGGCGAAGCAACATGGCAAACGCCTCGTGGGCCATTTCCTGCTGGGGCTGAACAATGCTGGTCAGGTTGATCAAACCCGAGCGGCTGTGCGGAAGCCCATCGCAACCGGCCACGGCCACGTCCTCCGGAATTCGGAGACCCTGTGCCAGCGCATATTCCATGACGCCGATGGCCAGTTCGTCACTGCCGCAAACAACAGCGCGGGGTGCTCGTCGCGAGGAAAAGAGCCGTTCAGCAGCCAGGCGTCCGCCTTCGTTGTTCACCCGCGTACTGATTTTCCAGTCGCCGCTGATCGTGATGCCCGCCGCTGCCGCGGTGCGAACAAAAGCCTGCTCGCGGGCCAGGGACGCAGTGGAAAACCGGGGACCGATCACAGTAGCGATCTCAGTAAAACCGTGGCCGATCATGTGCTCCATCAACAACGAGGCAGCGGCGTCGTCATCAATACCCACAAAATCGCCCTGAAGGAAATCAGCCCTTCTCGACAAGCACACATAGGGGATCCGTGCAGCACGCAACGTGCGCAGCGCCGTCGCGTCCTCCCGTAGTGCGGCGGCCAAAATAACGCCGTCCACGTTCCGGTTTGCCAAGGTCGCTGTCACTTGCGCCAACGTCTCCGGATTATCCTGCGTCGTGGCAACAAAGACTTCATATCCGGATGCGGCCGCAGCAGTAATGATGCCCTGCGCCCAGCGCGGAAACATGGGATTGATGATGTTAGGCAGTATCAGTCCCACGACACGGGTCCGCAGGGGATCCGTGGACGAAGACGCCTTACGAGGCCTGAACCCAAGCTCGTTAGCAATGCCTATGATGTGACGCCGCGTTTCAACCGAAACGCCGCCTTTGCCATTCAATACATAAGACACCGTGGCGGGCGAAACACCAGCCGCACGTGCAACGGCTGCAGCAGAAACAGGAGACGGGCGCAAACCCACGGTTCCGTTTACACGATGTTCGCCCACGAACCTGCCTCCTGCCTTTGACCGAGTACCTATGTGACTTCAATTACAGTAGGAGTGCTCCCCTTCGTTAAGCAACGTTAAGTAAAAGGGTGGGGCCCGGGGGCGAATATGTGGTTCGGGCAACGAAACGAGGCAAGTCTGGTTTCGCTCGCTGACGGACGCCGATTTTTGATGTCCGACGCCAGCCGCAGGGGGTGTGCAGGGTGCGTAGATGGCAGGCGACGAACGCATCAGTGAACTCAGCCGAGCAGACACTGAGTTGCAGGAGGAAGATCGTTATCTGTGGTTCAGTCGGCGGTTTGCGGCGTTGTCCCTTCAAGCGCCTTAAGGTCAGCTCGTGGTACTCCTGGTTGCCCCCTGGTTTCGCGCGACATGGTCGGCGAAAGCTGGAAGTGGCGTCCGGCCATCGCTGGCGGGAGATGGAGAGCGACGCCGTTCCGCGTCTCGGGGAGATGTGGAGGGTCTCTGAAATGGCGGGCTCAGGCGCAGGAGAATTTCGCGGTCACACGCATTCAGGATCCAAGGTGAGACTGCAGACCAGCAGCGAGACTCCCGGGTACTCATGAATTGAATAGATGACAGAGAAAGTCGGGAACGGCCAGGGACAGGATGATCCTTGGCTATGCGCCGAAGCGGGGTTCGGGGAGTCCGCGGACACCGAGCCCGGAAATGCTGAAGAGGGAGCCGCGTTGCTGGCCGTCTTCGGGAAAGCGCGGTAAGGGTGGCCGTGCCATGGAAGTGACGAACAAGGTGTCCAAGTCCGCGCCGCCGAACGCCAGACTGGTGACCTTTAGGACCGGGGTTTTGATGATGCGATCCACCGTGCCGTCGGGGTCGTAGCGAATGATCTTTCCGCCGTATACAAGTGCCTGCCACAGGTAGCCCTCGGCGTCGACGGTTGCGCCATCGGCGGCACCGCCGGTGCTGGTGTCGACGGTGGCAAAGGTGCGGCGGTTGGCCGTCTGTCCGTTGGCCGTGTCGTAGTCGTAGGCCCAGATTTCCCCGGTCCAGGTGTCACTGAAGTACAGAGTGCGTCCGTTGGGGCTAAAGCAGGGGCCGTTGGAGACGACGATACCGCTGTCGAGCGTATTCAGCTGCCCGTCGGGAGTGTAGCTGTAAAGCCGGCCGGTTGCCTGTTCCTCCAGCGTATCCATCGAACCGAAGACGAAGCGGCCCTGTCGGTCGACCTTACCGTCGTTCAACCGGTTGTTCGGGAGCTCGGGTTCGGGATCAACAACGAGTTCCCGATGACCGCTGGATACGTCGATTCGATAGAGACCAGTCCTCAAGGCAGCCAGGAAGTAGCTGCCGTCTCGGGAGACCGCCATCGAACCGATGGCTTCTCCGACGTCCCAGCTGCGGAGCTCGCAGCCGTCCTGTGTCGCCCGGAAAATGCGCCCGTCCGCGCTGTCGATCCAGTATAGGCGTTGGGATTCGGCATCCCACAGAGGACCTTCACCCAACTTGGTCTTGACGTCGAGAAGCACTTCGATGTGCGGTGATTCGAGCATGACGAGAGAATCCTTCTGATGGACGGGGCGAATGACGCCCCTTCCCCGCTCTGTACGGTGAGAGTGATCGGCCACTCATTACTGATTAGAAGGCACACGTAAATATTAGGCAACGTTAACTGAAATCACCCGGACTGCTAGCCGCTTGGGGCCTGGGCAAAAATTGACGCAGATAATTGACCTTTCGTTAAGTCCGAGGCTGGTGGTTCCGCCCCTGAAAAAGCCCGCCGGAGGTAGGGCAGCTCAACGCTGCCTCCGTTGTCCGGGTTGCCCCGGCAACGGCATGCTAAGAGCGAACGTGGCTCTGGCCGCCCAGAGAACGCGGGTTTATGGGCCAGTAGGGTTCCGGCAGCTGTTCAGGACTGGCGAGATGTCGCACGTACCCCCATCGGGAGGTAACGGACGAGCACGGTCGTCCCTTAACGCGCCCGAATTTAGCTCCAGGGGAGTGGCTGCGTCCCGTGGTCCTTCTGTATTGGTTCGGCCGCTAAGCGGTGATTCGGAACGGGGCAGAGAGCATTCGGGGCCACGGCAGTGCTGGCCCCCTAGTAGTTCGATCTCCGACAAGCCGGCTTTGGTCCTGTTGGCGCGAATGCCCGAAAGCACATCAACAAGAGCAAGTATTTACGGTGGGAGTACGGCAAGCGGCGATTTTTGACCTGCTGACATAGCCGAGCTTCATACCCCCCTCTCCGGAACCTGGTGTGACGTTTTGGCGGGGCATGCAAGGGGGGCGGATTATGTTGTTTCGCCGGAAATGGGTTTAAAGGGCAATGTTTCCGCTGCGCCGGAAGTCCTGTTGGCTTGTCCGCTTAGGGATGCAAGATCGGCCGCGATGCGATCCATGACTGGTCGGTTGTCGATCCGTATGGTCGTCAGCCGGGGTGTTACCAGCTGCCCCTCAGCGGTGGCGTCGACTCCCATCACGGAAAGCTGCTCCGGCACACTAACGCCAAGTTCGCGGCCGGCGGCAAGCACGGCCATGGCTACTGCATCGTTGTAGCAGGCAACGCCGAGCGGTTGCCCCTCGGAAAGTTCCCGCTGGAGGGCCGACTGGGCACCGGCCAAGTCCAGCGGGACCTGAATTCGGTCAGGAGTAGGTAGCCCATGGACGTTCGTCCATTGCTTCATGCCTTCATATCGGGCGGGGCCGAACGGATCTGAACGCTCATCGAGCAGCGCGGCGAACACGATCCGCCGTGGTCCGCGGCTAAGCAGTTCTTCGAGCATCATTTGGCCAATGACAAAGTTGGGATTGTTTTCTAGGCTGTCCTCGGGACGCAGGCGGGGAATGACCACCGCCCCCGACGCCTCGAGGCTGCTTCGTTGCTCCGCACCAAGGACTCCCAGATCGACGACCGCGACGGGTCGAAAGTTCTGGACAGCGGCGAGAGTTTTGTCGGGGTCAGGTCCGGCGAAACGCACGACGACGCTGAGCCCATGCTTGTCAGCCCGGACCGTGATCTCATCGACGAGATCCTGCAGGTTACTCCCGAAGGTCGTGTACGGGATGACGACTACGACGATGTCGCTCCGGCCACGCACGAGCGCCCGGCCGGCGGGGGAAGGGGTGTACTGCAGTTCGGCGGCGGCCTCCAGGACGCGTTTGCGGGTTTCGTCGGGAAACCGGCCCTGGCCATTGAGGACGTGGCTGACGGTGGCGCGGGAAACACCGGCCCTTTTGGCCACGTCGAAGCTGGTGGGCCTTTTTTTCTGCTGCAGCTCGCTGTTCACCCATTGATCATCTCATAAACGTGTTGACACGTGATATCAGTCACCCTTACGGTTAGCTGACACGTGATATCACCCCTTGTTCTACACATCATTTCGAACACCTGACAAAGGAGTCATCCCATGGCCACAGCCGGGAATCAGCAGCAGGCGTCCACAGAGGACGCCGTTCCCCGCGGCATATCCACCAGCCCTGCTTCAACGTTGGGCGTGGTCCTTCCCGCAGTTCCGGAAGAAGTCACGATCACCCAGGCCGGTGAAGAGCCCTGCGTACGGCCGAAGGTATCGTCCCGGTACATCTGGGTCCTCCTCCTCGCTTCGTTCGGCGCCTTCGTTGCCTTCGTCACGCCGATCGCCCTCTCATTGGCCATCCGGGTCAAGGAACTTGCTCCCGACAACGAAGGATTCCTCGGCGTCGTTATCGGGGCCGGCGCAACTGTGTCGCTCATTTCCGGACCCATCACCGGTGTCCTCAGTGACCGCACCCGAAGCAGGTTTGGCCGCCGCCGTCCCTGGATTGCGGCCGGCACAGTCGTTGGCGTCGTTGGTCTGTTCGTTTTGGCCATCGCACCCGACCTTGCGGTTCTGACTCTGGGTTGGATCATCGCCGCACTGGGTTTCAACACAGTGCTCGCGAATCTGACCAACTCCCAGGCTGACAGTCTCCCGGAATCCCAGCGGGGAAGGGTCGGTGGACTGATCGGATTCGTCACTATGGCGGCTCCGATTTTTGGGGCAGTCCTCGGTGGGTTTCTGTCTGCCCAGCCGATCCTGCTGTTCATGATCCCTGGCGCGTTCGCCGTCGTTCTTGTAGCCCTCTTCGTGCTGCTGGTCCGTGAGCCGGACACCCGCGCCCTGACTTTCGACGAGAAACTCAATGCCAGGCTCCTGCTCACGAAATTCATCTACAACCCACGCAAGTACCCCGACTTCTCCTGGAACTGGCTTGGCCGTTTCCTGTTCTACTTCGGGCTCACGCTCAACACCACGTTCACCGCGTTCTTCTTCGCCTCACGACTGGGCACGGATGTAACCCACATTGGCGGGATCATCGCCATCTCCGGCTTGCTCAGCGCCGTCGCTGTCATGCTGGGAGCCATCGGTAGCGGCTTTATCTCCGACAAACTCCGCCGACGCAAGCCCTTTGTGCTCAGCGCAGGCGCACTGTTCTCCCTCGGCGCCGTGATCATGGCCTTCTCTCCGGGCATCGAACTGATCCTTGCCGGCACGTTCATCGCAAGCATCGGACTGGGCGTCTTCTCCGCCGTGGACCAGGCCTTGCTGCTGGACGTGATCCCTGAGCGCAATACTGACGCCGGCCGCTTCGTAGCGATCAACCAGTTTGCAACATCCATCCCGCAGGCCATCGCCCCGATCGTCGCACCGGCCTGTCTGGCCATCGGAGTCGCTCCGACCGATCCCCGAAACTACACGCTGCTGTACATCGTCGCCGCTGTGTTCACCGTGATGGGCGGCATGGCCGTACTTCGTGTGAAGTCAGTGCGCTGACGATAAAGACCTTCAACCAGAACACGAAACCTCATGAAGAATCCGGACATGCCTGACATTGATCTCTCCGCCATGACACTCGAGCAGAAAGCCTCACTCCTTACGGGCGGCGGATTCTGGTCCACCGCCGCGATCCCTGAGTTCGGAGTTGGCGAATTCATCCTCACCGACGGGCCGCACGGCGTACGGCGCCAGATCCAGGGAACCGATCACCTCGGCGTATACCACAGCGAACCGGCGACCTGCTTTCCACCTGCTGTCGCCGTGGGATCCAGTTGGAGCAAAGACGTCGCCGCTGCCATGGGATCGGCTCTGGCCGTTGAGTCACGGGCGTCTGGTGTGGACGTTCTGCTCGGGCCGGGCGTCAACATCAAGCGTTCCCCCCTGGGCGGGCGGAACTTCGAGTACTACTCCGAAGACCCGCTTCTTTCCGGTGCGCTTGGAACCGCCTACGTCAACGCGCTCCAGGCAGGAGGGGTGGGAGCCTCACTGAAACACTTCGCGGCCAACGACCAGGAAACCGAACGGATGGTGATCAGCTCCGACGTAGACGAACGCACCCTCCGCGAAATACATCTGGCCGCATTCGAGCACATCGTCAAGGAGGCCAACCCCGCTACTGTGATGTGCTCGTACAACAAGATCAACGGGGTGTATGCCTCGGAGAACCGGTGGCTGCTCACCGATGTGCTGCGCCGAGAGTGGGGTTATGCGGGCCCGGTGGTATCCGATTGGGGAGCGGTCCGTGACCGGGTGGCATCGCTGAGGGCCGGCCTCGACCTGGCCATGCCCGGGACCGGCCCTCGCGCGAAGCAGGCAATCGTCGATGCCGTTGCTGCGGGGCATTTGGAGGAAGGGGAAGTCGACGCCGCAGCGCAGCGGGTGCTTTCGCTTTCCGTTTACAGCGCCGATACTCCCGCATCAGCATTTGACGTGGACGCCCACCACAAATTGGCTGTGGACCTCGCGGCCGAGTGCGCCGTCCTGCTAAAGAACGACAACAGTGTTCTTCCCCTGAAAGCTGGGATGGACATTCTCGTGACTGGTGACTTCGCCGTTGAACCCCGGTTCCAGGGCGGCGGCAGCTCCCACGTGAACGCCACCCGGTTCGACGGGCCACTGGACTTCCTCAAGGCCAAGGCCGAAGCACACGGAGGCAGGATCCGCTTCACCCCAGGTCTCGCCTCCCACGGTGAGGGAGCTGATGCCCGTCCCGGCGCGGCTGAACTGGCGGCCGGCTGCGACGTCGCCCTTATTTTCGCAGGCCTGCCGGAAACAGATGAATCCGAGGGCTTCGACCGTCGGCACATCGACCTCCCAGAGCCACAAGTCCGTCTCATCCGCCAGGTCGCGGTCGTCGCTCCTCGAACCGTCGTTGTGCTGTCCAATGGCGGCGTCGTCTCCCTTGAAGGTTGGCATGACGACGTAGACGCCATTTTGGAAGGATTCCTGCTCGGCCAAGGCGGGTCAGAAGCAATCGCTGATCTCCTCTTCGGCGACAAGGTACCCTCGGGCCACCTGGCCGAGAGCATCCCCCTGCGACTCAAGGACGTCCCGACACACCTGAATTTTCCTGGGGAACAAGGGCATGTGCGCTACGGCGAGGGAGTGATGGTCGGATACCGGTACTACGAGACTGCCGACGTTCCCGTACGGTACCCCTTCGGGCACGGGCTAAGCTACACAACCTTCGAAACACGTAACCTGCAGGTGGTCGCCACCGGGCGCGGGGGCGCATCGGTTCGTGTCACGGTCACCAACACCGGCGCGTACGCTGGTAAGCACGTTGTCCAGGTCTATGTCTCAACCCAGTCTGGCCCCGTCCTGCGGCCAACCCGCGAGCTGAAGGCATTCGCCAAGGTGCACCTCGAAGCCGGGGAAAGCCGGACCGTGGAACTGGTCCTCGACCGGCGTGCCTTCGCATACTGGGATATCGTTCGCAGCAACTGGTCAGTCGCGCCAGGCCAGTACACCGTGCAAATCGGCCACAGCTCCTCTGATATCGTCGCGGAGCGCACCCTGACGCTCGACGGCGACGACGAGGCGCCACCCATCTCCCTGCAGTCCAGCGTCGGCGACTGGCTGGCCCACCCGACGGCCGGACCCGAGGTTAAGGACCGGGTCACGATGGTCATCGCCCAAAGCGGGCAGGACATCGCCGAGGACAGCGATCAAATGCGGATGATCACCTCGATGCCGATGATCCAGATGCTCGGACTCATGGGCGGCGCGATTGATAGCGATTGGCTGATGTCCCTGCTCGTTAATCCTCAGTCCCCCGCTGACACGCCGTCCGCGCCCGCCGCAGCTGACCCGGTCGGAATACGATGAGCAACCTCGTACGGCGTCTCGTGCACCGCGGCACGTCACCAGGCAGCGCCGTCTCAACCCGGGCTCCTCGCAAACACCACCGATCAGCTCGCAATTGACGTAGCCGTATGGCCTTATGCGCGCCGACGATAACACTGCCCTGCGCAAACTGAAGGCCCCGCAACCACCGGCGTCGGCTACAACGCCTTGGCCGATGCCCTCACCACCAACTCGCCCAGCTTGGGCGTGCAGCCCCCCACAACAGGAACAGCGACCCCGATGAATAAACCGATGGCCCCCGCAACAACAGCGCACTATACGTCAATCCGACCCGGGCAGACCTGGGTGGACACCAATGGAAACCGAATCCAGGCCCACGGCGGCTCCATCTTCACCGACGATGACGGCACTTTCTTTTGGTACGGCGAAAACAAGGAACGCACCACACCTGGAAGCGGCAACTGGCATTGGGGTGTTCGCGCCTACTCCTCGACAGACTTGTACAACTGGGAGGACCGAGGACTCATCATCCCGCCGGTGCTCGAGGACAAGGACTCGCCGCTGCACCCCGCACAGAAGATGGACCGGCCCCACATCATCTTCAACCAGCGAACTGGAAAGTACGTTTGCTGGCTGAAAGTCATGGGCGACGACGGCCAACGCACCCAGGCCTCCACCGTGCTGACAGCGGACACCTTCCTGGGCCCCTATGACATCGTGCGCACCGGGCTGCGGCCCTTGGGGATGGATGCCGGCGATTTCGACCTGGTCGTCGACCCGGAAGACCACCGCGCCTATTACTACTTCGAAAAGGTCCATACCGAGCTCATCTGCACCGAGCTGACCGAGGACTACACGGGAGTCAGTGGCAAGTTCAGCAGCCACTTCCCCCAGCCCGGCCCACCCTTCACCAGGGAAGCGCCGGGACATTTCGAACGCCAAGGCGTCCACTACCTGATCACCTCCGGCACCACCGGATACTTTCCCAACCACTCGGAAATCGCCTGCGCCCCGTCCCACCACGGCCCCTGGACGGTCCTGGGTGACCCGCACCCTACAGACGAATCCCGAACCTCATTCCGGTCCCAGATCAGTTCGGTGTTCCGCCACCCTCACAAAAAGGACCTATACATCGCCCTTGCGGACAGATGGCTTCCGCAACTCCCCGAAAACATGCCCAACGTATTCGACGTCATGGCCGCCATGGCCGAAGGGCGCATGCCGGCACGGGGCGCCGGAGAAGAAAGTGCGGCGAGCGTTGCCGGGCATGAGGAAAACACGGCAACCGCCGACTATGTCTGGCTCCCCATCAGGTTCGACGGCGACGTTCCCGTCATCGACTGGAAAGAAGAGTGGCGGATTGAGGACTTCGACTAGGACGCTGACCGGATCCACGACGCTGGGGACTGGCTGGAACGCGCGATCGGCGGTCCTCTGATCCTGGACTTCCTTACCGGGCAGGGCCAGGGCCCCGCGCAGCTCGGAGCGGCACGCGCCTTTCCCCCCGGACCAGCTCGTTGCCCTGCCACGGCAAGGTATCGCAGATGGCCGTCGATGACCTGGTCCGCGCTGGACGTGGCGGTGAACTCGTCACCGGCGACACGAAATTCCCCGGCGGCGATGTGCCAGCTTCCCCTACTCCGGTGCGCAGGGGCCTCCTCCTGACCGACATCCAAATCCGGGGCCCTTTCATCCTCCATGACCGCGCCAAATCCCTGTTTTATCTCTACGGAAGCACGGACAAAAAGTCCGCCGGTTCGGCTTCTGGAGCGAAGGCATGTACTGGGCGCCGGAGGTCCACAAGTACCGGGACCACTGGTTCATGTTTGCCACCTTCACGGCGCCGAATGGGTACCGCGGCACGGTCCTCAGGGCGGACGATCCCGCCGGGCTGTTCACCCCGTGGAGCGAGGGAGCAACCACGCCCAGAAAGTGGCAGTGCCTGGACGGTACGCTGTTCGTGGATCACCACGAACAGCCATGGATTGTGTTGTGCCACGAATGGACCCAGATCCGTGATGGAGCCGTCTATGCCCAGAGGCTCAGCGATGACCCGAGCCGGCCCACCGGCCAACCTGTCTTCATCTTCAACGCCTCAGATGCTGCCTGGTCCCGGCCCATGCAGGGCGCACCGTTCGACGATTACAAGTTTCCCGTGCACGTCACCGACGGCCCGTTCCTCTTTCGACTTCAGAGCAGGAGGAAAGCGCGCTGTCCACCGATGGCGGCCACGGCATGATCCTTCGCCTGAACAACGGAGATCTTGTCCTGACCCTGCACCAACCCAACAACACGCCCCATGAGCGGGCCGCCATCTACGCCCTGGTTGAGAAGGACAGCACTATAGCCATCGCCGACGGTGCTACAAAGGCACCCGCGAGCCGTAACGGGACCTGACGAATCCACTGCCGTCCCCCATCTCTGAGAACGCATCATGCCGAACGCAATGTCTGTGGGGGCCCGGGTAAGCCAGTCCCGTGCCGCCGAAAGAGATCATTGACACGTGATACCAGGGGAACGTACGCTGATGACACGTGATACCTATGCGGTGCTTACCCCCAGAAATCGCCGCCCCCAATCATCGTTTACGAGGGAGAAACCGATGACCCGTATGTCATTCAATAAGGGCTGGTCAGTCCGGCCGAAAGTCAGTATTTTCGCCCAGTTGTCCGGCCCTTCGGAGGCGGGGGAGCAGGTTACGCTTCCCCACGACGCCATGATCGGCATGGAACGGTCGGTCACCTCAGGCGGCGGTTCGCACAGCGGGCACTTCCCGGGCGGGACGGTGGAGTACTCGAAGGACTTCGACGTGCCGGAGAGCTACCGGGACAAGCGGGTATCGGTGGAGTTCCAGGGTGTCTACCGGGATGCCATGGTGTTCGTCAACGGAGATTTCGCCGGGCAGCGCCCCTACGGGTACTCGTCTTTCGAGGTGGCGCTGGATCCTTTTCTCGAATACGGGCAGAAGAATGTCATCCGGGTGGAGTCCCGGGCGTATGAGGACTCACGCTGGTACAGCGGTCTCGGCATCCACCGGGACACCACGCTGATCGTGGCCGGACTGGTGCACGTGCCCCATCAAGGAGTGCGCATCACGACGCCGGACATCACTGGCCGCCGGGCTGTCGTGGAGGCGTTAACGCCGGTCAGGAATGCGGGCCTTGAAACGACGACCGTGGACGTCGGCACCGAGATCCTGGATGCGGCGGGAACCACCGTCGCTTCAGCAACGTCCCCCGTCACCGTCCGTGCGGGCGAAACCGCCGTCGTGCGCCAACGGCTGTACGTGCGCGAGCCTATGCTCTGGGGAGTTGAATCCCCTTACCTTTACAGTGCCCGGACTTCCCTGCGGGACCTTACAGTGACCATCGATGACCACACCACGACGTTTGGCATCCGTTCGCTGCAGCTGGACCCGGAATCGGGCCTGCAGATCAATGGAGAGACGGTCAAGCTGCGCGGCGCCTGCATCCACCACGACAACGGCATCCTGGGCGCCGCGGCCATTGCCCGGGCGGAGGAACGCCGCATTGAGCTGCTCAAGGCCGCAGGATTCAATTCAATCCGCAGCTCCCACAATCCGATCAGCCAGGCCATGCTGGACGCCTGCGACAAGCACGGCATGCTGGTCATGGACGAAACCTTCGATATCTGGACCGAAAGCAAGTCTGCCTTCGACTACTCCCTGAACTTCCCAGAATGGTGGGAACGCGACGTTGAGGCGATGGTGACCAAGGACTTCAACCACCCCAGTGTCATCTTCTACTCCATCGGTAACGAGATCCCGGAAACAGGCAGCGGCCTCGGGTCCGGATGGGGCCGAAAGATCGCCGAAAAGATCAGGGGTCTGGACGGCACGCGATACGTCACGAATGGCATAAACGGCTTCGTCTCGACGCTGAAGGACGTCGCGGAGATGATGCGCGAACGCACGGGCGCCGGGGAGGCCGGCCAAGGGGGTGTCAACGGCATGATGAACCAGGCAGCTGAATTCATGGGTCGAATCAGTGCCTCCCCCCTGGTGAGCGAAAAGACCGCCGAGTCACACGCAGTAGTGGATGTCGCCGGACTGAACTACGGGGAAAGCCGCTACCTGCTGGATCGTGAGCTCTTCCCGAACCGCATCATCGTCGGCACCGAAACCTACCCGGGCCAGATCGACGCCAACTGGAAACTCGTCACCGAGAACCCGCACGTCATCGGCGACTACACGTGGACCGGTTGGGACTACCTCGGCGAAACCGGCATCGGCCGCGTTCGCTATGCCGGAGACGACGCCTTCGGTGCCCCCTACCCGTGGATCGCAGCGTGGTGCGGGGACATCGACCTCACTGGCTACCGCCGTCCCGCTTCGTACTACCGGGAAATCGTCTTTGGCCTGCGCCACGAACCCTATATCGCTGTCCAGCGGCCCGAGACGCACGCGGCGGACGCGGCCATGGGTCAGTGGTCATGGAGTGACTCCATCTCGAGCTGGACCTGGAACACGGCACCGGGATCACCGGTCAGGGTCGAGGTCTACAGTGACGCCGACGAAGTCGAACTGCTGCTCAACGGCACGTCCATTGGCCGGGCACCCACCGGTGCAGGGCACGCCTACCGCGCCACGTTCGACCTTCACTACCAGCCAGGTGAGCTGACAGCCGTCGGCTACCTCAATGGAAGAGAACAGTCGCGCACCACCCTCCACAGCGCGGCCGGACCGATCAGTCTCACCGCAACCCCCGACCGCGCCCTCATCCGGGCAGATGACACGGACCTCAGCTTTGTTGCCCTGGAATTCCGCGACGAAACCGGCACGCTGGCCACCCACGTGAACGGCAGCATCACGGTGACGGTGGAAGGCCCGGGCGTGCTGCAGGCTTTGGGAAGCGGCCGCCCCCACACGGAGGAAAAGTACACCGCCAACCAGCACACCAGCTTCGATGGCCGCGCCCTGGCCATCGTCCGCCCCACCGGGGCGGGCCCAATCACCCTCACCGGCCGGGCCGCAGGATACGAACCGGTCGGCCTGACCATTCGGGCCTCAGACGGTGAGCCCCACGAGCTGCAGGCCGCCCAAGCAGCAGGAGCATCCGCATGATCCCGGCCCAGGAGAAAACACAGACCCCAAAAACAGCCATCGACCGCCAAGCCGTCGTCGCCCGGCACGCTATCCGAGCCACTGGCCCGGACCCCCAGCACGTTCTCACCGTGGGCAACGGCGATTTCGCCTATACCGCTGACATCACCGGGATGCAGACCTTCACGGACTACCACGATGCCAAATCCGCGATGATGCGCGGCCAGGTCGCCGTGAACACCGCCACCCTGAGCTCATGGGGATGGCACGAAATGCCCAACCCGGAAGGCTACGTGCTCGAGGACGCCATATCCCGGTACGAAACGTCCCGGGGCCCTGTCTCGTACCCCGACCGGTATGACATGGAGCAGGCCATGCGCGGGCAGCTGACCGAGGACAACAAGCCAGGCGCCTGGCTGCACGCCAACCCCCAGCGGATCGACCTCGGCCGCATCGGCCTGCAACTTCGGCGCACTCCTACAGGCGACGTTGAAACTGATCCTGCAGCCCTTAGCAGCATTCATCAGGAACTGGACCTCTGGACCGGGATCATCGAGACGTCTTTCCGCTACGCCGGCGATATCGTCCGGATTCAAACGGTTGCCGCCCCGGACAGTGCGAGGGTAGCCTTCCGCATCAGTTCCGAACTGCTGCGCGACGGGAGGCTGACCGTGTCAGCGCGCTTCCCCTACGCGTCGGAGGGATTTTTCCAGACCTCCGACTGGGATTCTGCCCAGCGGCACACTTCCGTCCTGACACCTTGGGGGGCCGGCAGCGCCAGCATCCTCCGCCAACTCGACGCGACAACCTACCGGGTCGATTTGGACACCAACGGTGCCACCATCAGCCCGGCCGACCAGCCTCACCACTTCACCATTACCTCGACAGAGGCGACCCTGAACCTGGTCGCCGCATTCATCCCGGACCCCACGGCACCGCGGGAACAGGCAGCCGGCACCCCTCACTTTGGCTCGCTGCGGGATGCGTCCGCACGACATTGGAAATCCTTCTGGACCTCCGGGGCCGCCATCGATTTCCAAGGCAGCGACGATCCCCGCGCCCACGAGCTGGAACGCCGGATCGTGCTCTCGCAATACCTCACGGCCGTGAACAGCTCAGGGGTGACGCCGCCGCAAGAAACCGGCCTCATCACCAATTCCTGGCAGGGAAAGTTCCACCTGGAAATGCACCTGTGGCATGCCGCGCACTTTGCCACCTGGGGCCGGCCCGAACTGCTCGAACGCAGCATGCCCTGGTACCTGGACATCCTCGACCAGGCACGAGCCACCGCAGCCCGGCAAGGCTATCCGGGCGCCCGCTGGCCCAAGCATGTCGCCCCCGACGGCAGGGAAAGCCCCAGCCCCATCGGTTCTCTGCTGATCTGGCAGCAGCCACACCCGCTGTACCTGCTCGAACTGCTGTGGCAGGCATCTTCTCCGGAAAAGCGCACGGACATCGTCAGCACCTACACCGAACTCGTTCACGAGACAGCCACGTTCATGGCTGCCTTCACCGAGGAACGTGACGGCGTGTTCCATCTGCCGGCCCCCGTCATGCCGGCCCAGGAATTCTATGACTCCGCCACCACGGAAGACCCCACCTTCGAACTCGCGTACTGGTGGTGGGGCCTGGAAATCGCCCAACGCTGGCGGGAACGGACCGGTCAGCTCCGTGAGGACGAGTGGACGACAATTCAGGACCGACTCGCCCACCCCCGCACGGACGGGGACCGCTACGCGGCCGTCGCGACTGAACCCTACCTCAGGAGGGACGACCACCCATCGCTTCTGGCTGCTTACGGGCTCGTCCCGCCCACCCCGCTGATTGACCCGCAACGGATGGAGAAGACCCTTCTCGACGTCATCGAGAACTGGGACTGGCCCTCCGCGTGGGGCTGGGACTTTCCCGTCATGGCCATGACCGCCGCCCGCCTCGGACAGCCCTCTCTCGCCATCGACTGCCTGCTCAAGGACGAAGCGAAGAACCAGCACACTGCCGCCGGCCATAACCCGCAATTGGGGGGCATCCTTCCCCTCTACTTACCCGGTAACGGCGCGCTTCTGGCTGCGGTCTCTCTCATTGTCGGAGGCAGCGGCGCAAACTCCTGCGGATTCCCTGAAACGGAATGGACCGTCGCCGCGGAAGGCTTCGTCTCCTGGCCCTCACCCGATGCCCCACAGACAGGAACCAGAAAATGACACCCTTAAGCACCGAACAGTGGCAGGAAACCATGACCTCAGGACGATTTGACGGGAAAACCGTGATCGTCACGGACGCCGGCTCCGGAATCGGGCGGGCAACCGCCCTGCGGGTCGCCAAAGAAGGTGGCCGTGTCATCGCTGCAGACATCAGCAAGGACCGCCTCGATGCGCTGGTGGGGGAGAACGCCGGGTTGAACCTGGTCCCGGTGCCCGGCGACATCGCTACTGAGGAAACCATCGCAGCCATCATCACGGCCGCAGGCAGACGTGTGGACGCCCTGGCCAACGTAGCCGGAATCATGGACAATTTCACGCCCGTACATGAGGTCGACGACGAACTCTGGGAGCGTGTGTTCAGGATCAACGTCACCGCCACCATGCGGCTCACGCGCGCAGTGGTTCCGCTCATGCTGCAGGCAGGCGCAGGCTCAGTCCTGAATGTCGCATCCGAAGCGGGGCTGCGCGGCTCAGCCGCCGGAGTGGCCTACACCGCTTCAAAGCACGCCGTTGTGGGCCTGACGAAGAACTCCGCTGTCATGTATGGACCCCTGGGGCTTCGGTTCAATGCCGTTGCCCCCGGCCCGACCATCACAAACATCGTTGCCCAGTTCGGTTCACAGCTCGGAGCCGAACGACTCGGCCCCCTCATGAAAGCCAACATCCCCACGCCGGTGTCAGCACCGCAAATGGCAGCCTCCATCACTTTCCTGCTCAGCGACGACGCCACCAACATCAACGGGGCGATCCTCGCCTCCGATGGCGGCTGGTCAGCCGTCTAAACGCAGCAGCCAGGCCAGAACGGACCCGATACCGGGCGCCTACTGTCGGGGAAGGAAGCCAGCGACATGGGAGATCCCACGAGCGTGATCAGAAGAAAGAAATCCAGCCCGGCTGGGGAGACGGCCCCGGCCGGGCTGGAGGACTGCGTGGAGGCGCCCACCGGCGCCACAATGGGAAGATCCAGACAGCAGGCATCAATAACTGAAGTCGCCAAACTTGCCGGCGTCTCGACACAAACAGTCTCCCGGGTTGCCAATGGCAGCACCGAGGTCCGCGACAGCACCCGGCAGCAGGTCACGAGAGTGATGAAGGAGCTGGGGTACCGGCCCAACAGTGCGGCCCGGGCGCTGAAGCGCGGCAGCTTCCGGACCATCGGTGTGATCACGCTCTCACTGTCCTCGCTGGGGAGCACGCGGACACTGGAGGCCGTCGCACTGCACGCTGCTCGCCAAGACTACGCGATCACCTTGATCCCGGTGACGGCACCAACCCAGGCCGGAGTCCAAGGGGCCTTCTCCCGGATGGGTGAGCTCGCCGTGGACGCGGTGATCGCCATCATGGAGGTCCATTTACTGGACGCAGCGACGGTGACGCTGCCCCCGGGAGTGAAGGTCGTCGTCGTGGACTCCGACGCGGGCGACAACTACAGCGTGGTGGACACCGACCAGGCCGACGGCGCAAGCAAGGCCGTCCAGCACCTGCTGGATCTCGGGCACGTGACCGTTTGGCACGTCGCCGGCCCCGAGGAATCGTTCGCCAGCGAACGCCGAGCCGCCGCCTGGTGCGCCACCCTCAGTGCCGCCGGCAGGCCAGTCCCGCCGCTGCTCCGCGGCGACTGGTCAGCGGCCTCCGGCTATACCGCCGGCCTCCGGCTCGCCGACGAACCCGGCTGCACCGCCGTGTTCGCCGCGAACGACCACATGGCCCTCGGCCTGCTGCGGGCCTTCCGCGAAAAGGGAAAATCAGTTCCCGAAGACATCAGCCTTGTCGGTTTCGACGACGTCCCGGAAGCGTCCTCCTACGCTCCCCGCTCACCACGGTCCACCAGAACTTCGCCGATGTCGGCGAACGCTGCGTGGACAACATCCTGCAGCAACTCCGCACCAACACCACCGAACCCGGCGTCACCCTGGTGCCCACCGAACTGATGGTCCGTCAAAGCACCGCCGCACCGACGTCACTGACAGTCCCGGGGGCAGGTCCGGAGAGGGTGCTGTCAACACAGTCCGCGCCCGACAAGTCGAGGTCATGGACCTGCAGGACCTCCGGAACATAGGTCGAGGCGTCGTTTTCAGGCGATCCCGCAACAGCGGCGCACCCTTAGATCGGTGTTAAGCCCTTCAAGGAAGGAACTATGGAAAATCGAATCCCCCGGACGGATCCCTCTCTTCTCGCCCGGCTAGCCCCCAGTGACCAGGTGAAAATTCGTGATGGGAGGGGTGTCCGATGGGCCGGGACAGTCGATGTGGTTGCCGCCGACCTGGGAGTGATTTGGATATATACGGCCATCGGAGAGCGGCAAGCCCTCGACGTCTTCGATTACGAGATCACCGGCGGCTGATTCCCGTCTGCGGCTAAGCGATTACCGGACCAAGACGGGCCCAGGTTTTAGAAACATGACGCTGCCGCAGGACAGCGCCCTGACACACGGAAAACCAGCGCAGCCCCTGTAGGAACACTCCCCCGCCCCGGCATTAGTTGGCCGGATCCAATGGCCCTGGCACGACGGGGTGCGGCGTACGGATTTCCGTCGACGCCGGGAAACATAGCTCCCGTGACGTGGTGTCCCCCTTCGCCACATGCGCCGATGCCCGTCCCGCCGTGCTGCCGGACGACCTCGTGGCCGGTCGGGCGGCATTGACGCCGGAAGGACTGTCAATGCCGCCTGACCGGCGAGGATTCAGTTTTGGATGTGGATGGCCAGGACAGGGCACACGGCGGCGGCCTGACGGATTTCGGCTTCATGTTCCGGGCCGGGGTTTTCGGTCAGGAGGACGGCGATGCCGTCGTCGTCCCGCTGGTCGAATACGCTGCCGGCCGCGGTGACGCACTGGCCGGAGGCGACGCATTTGTCCTGTTCGAGGATTACTTTCAGTGTCATGGTTGTCTTTCCTTGTGTGGTTGTAGTGGTGGTGCCGGCTGTCCTGGTGGCTACCAGGTGACGGGTAGTTCGTAAACCCCGTATACGCCGCCGTCGTGTTTGAAGGGCACCTGATCAAGGGTGGTGGCCAACCGCAGGGTGGGGATCCGCTGGAACAGGGTTCGGTAGGCCACCTGGAGTTCCATGCGGGCCAGTGGCTGTCCGAGGCATTGGTGGACGCCGAAGCCGAATGCGACGTGGTGTCTGGCGTCCCGGCCAAGGTCGAGGGTGTCGGGATCCGGAAAGGCTTCGGGGTCGCGGTTGCCCAGGTCGGTGGCCACGATGACTCCCTCGCCGGCACGGATGACTTCGCCTGCGATCTCGATGTCATCGGTTGCCACGCGCTTGCGGCCATCGTGGGTGATGGTGAGGTAGCGCAGCAGTTCCTCGACGGCGGAAGTCAACAACCCCGGGTCATCTTCTGTGCGCAGGCGCTCGAGCTGGTCCGGGTGTTCCAGCAGGGCCAGGGTGCCCAGGGCTATCATGTTGGCCGTGGTTTCGTGGCCGGCAACCAGGAGCAGCACGCCCATCATGGCGGCGTCGTCACCGGTGAGGTCCCCTGCCTGAACGCGGCGGGCAAGGTCGGAGAACACATCCTCGGCCGGATGCTCGGTTTTCGTCCTGAGCAGACCGTGGAGGTACTGCACGAGGGCGCCGATGGCGTGGCGCTTTTGCTCGACGCTGGCCTCGCGGTTGATGAGGATTTTGCTGTTGGACTGGAACAGATCGTGGTCGGAGTACGGTACGCCCAGCAGCTGGCAGATCACGAGCGAGGGCATGGGGAGCGCATAGGCCTCGACAAGGTCGACGGGGCCGTCTGCGGTGAGCATGTCGTCGATCAGGTCATCGACGATCTTTTGTACTCCGGGCCGCATGGCTTCGATGCGTTTAACCATGAAGGGTGCCGTGACCATTCGCCGTAGGCGTGCGTGCTCAGGGTCATCCATCAGAATGAAGCTGAATCCGGAACTAGCACCTTCGGCGCCGCTGCCGCCCGTGTCGTTAGAGTACGAGCTGCCCGGGACCGGGTACCCGGGACGGGTGCTGTCCGCACTGAGCCGCGGATCACTGAGCAGCGACCTCTGTTCGGCGTAGCGGGTGATAAACCACGGGGTTGTCCCGTCAGAAAGCTCGACGCGGGTGAGTGCACCGGCTTCCTGCGCGGCGCGTCCTGTGGGTGGCGGATCAAACGGGCAGCGGGCTTCGCGCGTCATAGGGAACGCCCCGATGGGTTTGACGGCACCCCGGGTGCTCTCTTGTTCTTTGGCGATGGACATGCTGGACCTCCGGCCTGCACCGGGACGTGGTCCACGGCGCGGTTGATTCTTGTTTGGTGAAAGTTACGCCGCTGGGCGGCCAGTTCGCTTCTGGCTGGTTCCGGTCAGTTCGGTTTTGTCTGGTACCTGTCAGGGTGTCGGCGCCATGACCGATTCGAGTTCGGCCCGCCTGACACGGGTCTGCTTTGGCATGGCCCAGCCCAGAACCCCCACAGGGCGGTTATCGACAGCGTCCAGGGCAACTGCTACGAAGCGTCCCGATGACGGGTCGCCATCGGTTATCCGTAGGCGTGCATTAGCGGGAATGACGCCGTGGACCTGGATTCGGACCCCGAATTGGTCTGTCCAAAAGTAGGGGATGGGGGAGTAAGGCTCGCCTGAGCCCAGAATGTCAGCAGCAACGGCGATGGCCTGTTCTGCGGCATTGGTGCGATTCTCCAGCCGGAGGCTGCCCAATCCGGGATGCTCCCACCTTGCAACGTCGCCGACGGCCCAGATTCCGGAGGCAGCTCGGCAAAAAGCATCGCAGACGATGCCATCGTTGAGGTCAAGCCCGCTATGGTCCAGCCAATCGGTGGCCGGATCCGACCCGATGGCGATCACGACATCGTCCGCCGGCAGGACTTCGCCGGAATCGAGCAAGACGTGAATCGCGGTCCAGCCGCGGCTGACAGACGCCACACGGGATTCTCCGAGGAGCCGCACCCCGGCAGCTTCATGCTTGGCGGCAAGCAGGTACGAGGCAAATCCGCCCAGTGTGCCGGACATGGGAGCTACCGCCCGGCCCACGAGGGTGACGTCGACGCCCAGGGTGACCGCTGTGCAGGCGATTTCCGAGCCAAGGACGCCGTTGCCAATCACCACAAGCCGGTTCCCGGGACGAAGCCGCCCCTGCAGGTGGAGGGCGTCGTCCAGGCTGCGGAGCACGTGCGCGCCTTCAAGGCCTTCGCTCGACGGGAAGCGGCGCGGTACCACGCCGGTGGCCACAACGATGGCATCGGCGGTCAGGATCCTGCCCGAGGATGTGCGAACCGACCGGGCAGCGGTTTCAAGTCCTTCGGCCCGTTCGCCCAACACCCACTCGGCCCCGAGGGCGTCGAGCGCTTCGTTGGTGCGAAGGGCGACCTTGGATGGTTCCCACTGGCCCGAGAGGAGCTGTTTTGACAGGGGCGGCCGGTCGTAGGGAGCACGTTCCTCGGCGTCGAGCAGGGTGAGGCGTCCGCGGTGGCCTCCCCGGCGCAGTGCTTCGGCTGTCGAGAGCCCGGCGGCGGAGGCGCCGACAATCAGTACATCCTGGTGGCTCTCAGACATTGCTCACCCTCGTCTCGGAGTAGGGCGCCATCCAAAGGCCGGTAATGGCGTCAATCAGGCCGGTGGCGGCGTCCGACCACGAGGCGCGTGGTGTGGACCGGCCTTCAGCGAGGGCACCTTCCCTCTCGGCGCAGGTGTGCATCATCAACTGCCGCACCATGTCTTCACGTTCGGCACGCACTTCGGGGGGCAGATCCGGGCGGCTGGCTTCAAGACCTGCCAGAACCTGCCGCAGGGTCTCGTCCTCCAGTGCTTCTCGTTCCACAGCGGGGCGGAATTGTGGGTCAGTGAGCAACTGGGCACTGAACCGGGCGAACCAGGTGGGGGTACCGAGGGATTCGAGATGATCCGTCAGTGGCTGCACCAGGCAGGCAACCCAGTCCCTGACATTGGTGGAGCCCACCGTCCGGGCCAGCATCTCGCTGCGGAGACTGTCGATGGGCGCCTTATGCAGCCTGGACACGGCCAGCACCAGATCTATCTTCGTTCCGAAGTGGTAGCCGACCGCTGAGTTGTTGCCTTGGCCGGCGGCGTCGCTGATCTGGCGGTTGGACACCGCAGCGATGCCGTGCTCTGCGAACAGCCGCTCGGCCGCCAGCAGAATCAGCCGACGGCTCGTGTCCGACCGGCCGCCCCGCAGGGTTTGAGGTTGAGATGCCACTTTTGGACCTCCTGGCAGTGGGTGCGTTGTTACCAGTGAACCGTCCCCATTGATTTAAGTCAAGCAACTGACTTAGTATTCTTCCAATCCCCCTTTCTTTCGAATTTTTGGCGACCTTAAAGGACAGAACATGCCATCCACAGCCACCGTCCCTCGACTGCAAACCCCCGTATCACCACAGCGCGCCCCGGGCAAGGGAATTGTGTTAGTGCTTGCCTGCGCCGGCATCGTCGTTTCGTTGATGCAAAGCCTGATCATTCCCCTGGTACCCCAGCTCCCCAGGCTTCTCAACGCCTCGCCGGGCGATACGACGTGGGCAATAACGGCCACGCTCCTGGCTGGTGCCGTGGCGACGCCCACGGTGGGAAGGCTCGGCGACATGTACGGCAAACGGCGAATGCTCCTGGTCAGCCTGGTCCTCCTGAGCGCCGGATCCGTCGTTGGGGCCCTCAGCTCCGCACTGTTTCCGATGATCATCGCCCGGACCCTTCAGGGGCTTGCTGCAGGTGTCATCCCGCTGGGAATCAGCATCATGCGCGACGAGCTGCCAGCAGCGAAGCTGGGCGGGGCAACTGCGTTGATGAGCGCTTCGCTTGGTGTCGGTGGCGCCCTGGGGCTTCCCATCGCCGCATTGATTGCCGAGAATGCCGACTGGCACGTCCTGTTCTGGGTCTCGGCCGGGCTGGGTGTTGCGGCCCTGGTTCTCGTCCTTGCCCTGGTCCCGGAGTCGAGTGTCAAAGCCGGGGGCCGGTTCGACCTTGCGGGCGCGGCCGGGATCTCGGCGGCTCTGGTCGGACTCCTGCTGGCGGTGTCCAAGGGTGCCGAATGGGGTTGGGCCTCGGCAGCCACCCTCGGGTTGGGTACCGCCTCTGTTGCCGTATTCATCGGATGGGGCTTCTGGGAGCTGAAGACAAGCCAGCCTTTGGTGAACCTGCGCACTCTCGTACGCCGGCAGGTTCTGCTGACCAACATCGCGTCGCTCGTCTTTGCCTTTGCCATGTTTTCCATGTCCCTCACCCTCCCGCAGGTCATTCAGCTACCGACCGCCACGGGCTACGGCTTGGGGCAGTCACTGCTCGCTGTTGGCCTTGTCATGGCTCCGTCCGGATTCGTGATGATGGCCGTTGCGCCGCTGTCAGCAAAGATTTCCGCCACGTGGGGACCCAAATGGTCGCTGATGGCCGGGGCCCTGCTCGTCGCAGCCGGATACGGGTCCGGAGTATTCGCCCTGGGTGCCATCTGGCAGCTCGTGATAATCTCCAGCGTCATCGGGGCAGGGATCGGTATCGCGTACGGCGCCATGCCGGCGCTGGTCATGGGAGCCGTCCCTGCCACCGAAACGGCCTCCGCCAACAGCCTCAATACCCTGATGCGTTCCATCGGAACCTCGCTCTCCAGCGCCGTGGCGGGTGTGGTGCTGGCCCAGCTAACGGCCAGCATGGGCCCCGTCAGGATCCCCTCCCAGGCAGCGTTCCAGGCTGTCATGGGTATCGGAGCCGCCGCCGCCCTGACAGCGCTGGCCATCGCCGCGTTCCTGCCACAACAGCCGAAAGCACGCAACGGGTCAGCCGCACACTAGCTTTCCCCCTCGTCAGCCCTATCGCCCGCCGGAAATTGTTGTGCGGGCGATATGGCCTCTACTTCAAATGCAGTAGTTGGGGCGGTCACGTTGGACGATGGCACGGGCCGGCGGCGCTGACACGATCTGTAGGTAGCCTTTCTCCTGCCTCACGGCAGCCCCTACCTGAGGAGCCCTCGTGCCACGTCTCTTATCCTGGATCGGGTTGTTCAGCGCCCGACACCGCATCCTTGTGGTCAGTGTCTGGGTCGTCATCCTCGGCGCGCTGAGCGCGCTCACCGGCGTCGCTTTGTCATCACCGGCCGAGGGCGACAGCGCCGGGTCCACGCCGGCAACATCCGCTTCCAAGGCCTTGGAACAGCTCCAGAAAGAATTTCCGACACCGGCCGGGACCGGCGAAGACACGAACTCCCTCCACCTCGTCGTCCAGGCATCGGACGGCTCCCCGGTCTGGGGCAAGGCCACCGCCAGCGTCGAAAAATTGATAAAGGACGCTGCCCTGCTACCGAACGTGGCGACTGCCAGCGATCCGCTCGACCCGGCCCGGCCCTATGTGTCAAAAGACGGCACAACCGCCGTCGCCACGCTCACCTTCCGGAGCATGACAGACCAATCAGCGAAGGAAGCCTACGACGACGTCGTGACGCTTGCCGGCAATGCCCCCGCTGACCTGCACGTCGAAGTCGGTGGTGAACTTGTGGCATCGGAGGTCCAGGCCTTCGGCGCCGGCGAGGTCGTCGGCATTCTCGTGGCCTTCGTTGTGCTGCTGCTGACCTTTGGTTCGATGCTGGCCGCCGGAGCGAATCTCTTGGTTGCCCTGAGCGGAGTGGCTGTCGGAACGCTCGGCATTCTGGGGTTCGGTGCGATCAGCCCGATCCAAGACACGACGCTGACCCTTGCCACGATGCTTGGCCTTGCCGTCGGAATTGATTACAGCCTCTTCATCCTGACCCGCTTCCGTGCCGAGCTTCGGGACGGGCGCACGGTCACCGAGGCCGTCGGGCGGGCAACGGGAACTGCTGGAACGGCCGTCGTCTTCGCCGGCCTCACGGTAATTATCGCCCTCGTGGGCCTGAGCGTGGTCCAGATCAGCTTCATCACCGAGATGGGCATCGCAGGCGCGTTCGGCGTTCTGGTCGCTGTGCTCATGTCCCTCACCCTCCTTCCCGTCCTCCTGCGGTCACTGGGACGGCGCGTGCTGCCCCGCAGCGAACGCATTACTGCAGAACCAGGCGTGGGACCGGGAGTGCGGAATAAGGACGGCTCCTTCTTTGGCAAGTGGGCTGCCTTCCTGGTCCACCGCCCTGTCGTTTCGGTGCTGGCCGGAGTTATCGTTCTGCTGATCGTGGCCCTGCCCATGCTCAGCATGAAAACCGCATCCAACGTTCCCGGAGGCAGCGACCCCGACTCCACGGAACGCCGCGCCTACAGCCTGATCGTCGAAAAGTTCGGAGGCGTGCAAAGCCCCCTGCTAGTGCTCGCCAGCGGGAACGACGTCGCTGCCCGGATCAGCACGGTCCAGGAGCGTCTGGCCGACCTGCCGGGTGCGCAGACGGTCCTGCCCGGCAAGGTAAACGCGCGCGGTGATGTTGCCATGTTCACGGTAATACCCGCCGGCGGACCGATCGACGACGTGACAAAGGACCTCGTCAAGGAGATCCGGGAGGAATCGGGCTCCGTCTCCGGAACCCATTTGGAGGTTACTGGTGAAACCGCGATGGGGATCGACACCGACGCCGTCATGAATCAGGCACTTGTTAAGTTCCTCATCGTGATCGTCAGCCTGTCCTTTGTGCTGCTGGTGCTGCTGTTCCGTTCCATCCTGGTTCCGCTGGTGGCAACGCTGGGATTCCTGCTCTCGGTGGGCGCATCCTTCGGCGGAAGCGTTGCGGTGTTCCAGTGGGGCTGGCTCGACGCGATCATCCCGGCACCGCAGGGTGATCCCATGCTCAGCATCCTGCCCATTATCCTTGTGGGCGTTCTCTTCGGCCTGGCCATGGACTACCAACTGTTCCTCGTCTCCCGGATCCAGGAGCTGCACCGTAGGGGAGCCTCTCCCAAGGAAGCCATCACCAGCGGTTTCGGCAAGTCCGCACCGGTTCTGGTCGCAGCGGCAGCGATTATGGCCTTTGTTTTCGCCGGGTTCGCTTCCAGTCCCATGGCAGTCGCTGCGTCGATCGCCTTCGGCCTGGTCGTTGGCGTCATAGCCGATGCCTTTGTTGTCCGGCTGGTCCTCATGCCCGCCCTGCTGGCACTCCTCGGGGAGAAGGCTTGGTGGCTCCCGACCTGGCTGGACCGTCTGCTGCCCAATCTCGACGCGGAAGGCCATTCGCTCGACGACGACACACGATCCATTGAACCCGAGCGGGAACCTTCTCTCGTTCAGTAGCGCCACAAACGTACTCCATGGTTCCTTTCTTCCCCGTCCTAAGGGCGGGGAAGAAAGGAACCATTCCATGTCCGTCCAAGAAACGACCCTGAGTAGGAGGCAGCGCCTTGATGGCTGAGAATCGGTTCATGGCCTCGACGACAACTGCGGAAGCATGGCCCACCAGCCCACACTGGTTCCGGCTGCTCCCGATACTGGACCGGGCTGCCCTCGGCGTGAGCGTTCTGGCCGTCGCTGTCGAACTGGTGCGCGCGCTCAGCCTCGGTCCGGACATCGGTGGGCTGGCAGTGCTTCTGGCCACCCTGTCCGGGGTAGTGGTGAGCCGATTCCTGGCCTGGCCCGGCCTCCTTCTGGTCGCAGCCGGTTCCGTGATCGCCGGCCTCGTGTCCTGGAACCTGGATGTGCCGTGGACAGTCGCCGTTTTCACCCTCTTTTCGGTCACTGTCCGGGGGAGGAGTGCGCTTCCCATCGGTGTGACGACCGGACTTATCGTCTACCTGTCGTTTGTTTACGGTGAAGGCTTTAACTTCGGTGACCCTCTTGCCCTCGTCGCTCTGACGACGTCGTTGGCGTCCGCCGCATCCGGAACGGCGTTGCGGGCACGGCAGGGCTATTGGCTCGCACTTGAGCAGCGCGCGGCCGATGCAGTCGCCACCCGCGAAATCGAGGCGAACCGCCGGGTTGCTGAGGAGCGGGTGCGTATTGCCCGCGACCTGCATGATGTCGTGGGCCACGAGGTCGCTTTGCTGGGGATGCATTTGGGTGTTGCCGAGGTCAGCCTTCCACCGGGAGATTCTCCGGCCCGCACGGCCCTTGATACCGCCCGGGACAGCGTACGCCGAGTTCTGCACGAGACCCAGTTGATCCTGGACGTGCTCCGCGGCGGTGAAGAAGATGGTCAAGCCAAGCCGGCTCCAGACATCGAAGACATTCAGGCGTTGGTGGAGTCCTTTAGGGCCGCCGGGGTCGACATTGAGGCGCACATTGCCATCGACGGGGCGGAACTGGATCCAACGGTCAGTCTGGCGGGGTTCCGGATTGTGCAGGAAGCTTTGACAAATGCACGGCGCTACGGCCGGGGCCCGGTGCAACTGCAGGTCCGCTGCGCCGAGGGGTACCTGACCATCGTGGCGGAGAACGATCGTGCGGTCCGCCTGAAAAACGGTGACGACGGGCCGGGTTACGGGTTGGTGGGCATGCGTGAACGTGCCCTCTCGGCTGGCGGCCGGCTGACCGTGGACGGTGACTCCCGCCGGTTCCGTGTTCAGGCCACCTTGCGGACCGACGGAGGGAAAGTTCGATGATCCGCGTACTTATCGTTGATGACCAGGAGATGATCCGGGTCGGCCTGCGGGCGATTCTGGACGCCCAATCCAACATCTCCGTGGTGGGTGAAGCCGGAGACGGCCTGCAAGCAGTGCGAATGCTCGAGAACCTCGCGGTCGACGTGGTCCTGATGGACATCCGCATGCCGGGGGTTGACGGAGTGGAAGCGACGCGCAGAATCCGACAAAACATCCCCGCCGAAGACGTCCGCATCATCATCCTGACAACGTTTGACCACGATGAGACTGTGTTCGCAGCACTGCGCGCCGGGGCCAACGGCTTCCTCAGTAAGGGCGTTGGCCCCGCCGAACTCAGCGCCGGAATTGAGGAGGTCGCCGCTGGAGGAGGCGCCCTCTCCGCAACCGCGGCCGCAGCCCTGATCGATAAGGTCGCCGACGAGCGGCCGGCAGAGACTGACCCGGCTTTGGCACAGAGGTTCTCCGCCCTCACACCAAAGGAGCGTGAGGTAGTCTTGGCCATAGCCAAAGGGCAGAGCAATCAACAGATTGCCGAAACGATGTTTGTTTCGCCCTTTACCGTCAAGACCCACGCGAACAGGGCCATGACTAAGGTCGGCGCAAGAGACCGCGCCCAGCTTGTCGCCTTCGCGTACCGCTCGGGCCTCGCCCAATGATGTTTAACGGCGGACGTAGTAGACACGCCGCTTCCGCCGGACGACCCGTCACCCCCCCCGCGGTCCGGGACGATGCTGGAACAACCATGGGCCCCTGCTCGGCACAATGCAGCATGTCCGGGGCCACGACTTTGCGATGGGCCCGTGTGACGGCCGGAACAACCAGGCAATTAGCCCCTCCGGCCAAGGCCCAGACGCCGGGCTAACTGGAACACCCCGCCCAGGGCTGCGGCGACCAGGACCGCAAGAATCACTCCCAGGGCCGGCTGCCCGGCAGCGGTTCCGCCAACGAAGCCGATCGCGGTGTAGATCGCAGCCCATAGCGCGCACGCGGCTGCGCCGAACAGGATGAAGTAGTGCATCGGATAGCCCGCCAGTCCGAGGGCGATAATGACAGGCGCCCGTCCACCGGGCACCAGGCCTCCCGTGACAACAGCACTAAAGGCGTTCCGGGCAACCATGTCCCGGGCCTTGCCGACGCGGTTGGCTTCGTGCCGGTCCAAAGCCCTGACAAGAATGGGTGCGCGACTCTCTCGATTGTGGCGGGTGAAATTGGACACGGATAACCGTCCTTTCCTGGGTTCAAAGTGTTCCCGGTTACCCCGCTTTGGATGAAGCCCGCTGGAGGTCGGCCAAGAGCGACACTGCCTCGCATGCCCGGGCTGCCCCAGCTACGGGGTGTCGGGTAGAAAATGCAGTCTTTCGAGGCGAGGGAACGCGCATTCATAGCCTCCGTGGTTTTCAGGGGACGGTGCAGGTTCGAAAAATCGTGCCACATTTCGGACTCGACGACCCACCGAGAGATAGCTGACAAGCCGGATCTTCTATTCGCACCCGCAATTTAGCTAGATGACAGCGGCGTGGATGTGCCCGCCCCGATGGTGATGTCCTCCATATCGGCCCGCGCGACGGCGCCGTAAAAGATACCGTGGAGACAAGGCACAACGGGCATTCGGTCCAGGGAGGTCGACGGGAGCATTCCCGTGGTCCCTCTGTAATGGGTTCGGCGGCTAGGTGGTGATCCGGAACCGGGCCGAAAGCATCCGCGGGTCACGGCAGTGCCGACCCACTAGTAGCTCGAAGCTTCCCGGCTCAACAATCCGTTGACCGTTCTGGTCCACGATGGAGCAGGAGCGGGCGGCTACAGACAGATCCACTTCCACCGATTCTCCGGGCATTACCTGAACCTGGGTGAAGGTTTTCAGTTCGCGTTCGGCCCAGGTGACGCTGGTGACGAGGTCGGCAATATAGACCTGCACGGTATCGAGGGCCGGCCGGGTTCCGGTGTTGGTAAGGGTCACCGAGGCCTCAATCTGGCCGTCAGGGTTTAGCGTCTCGGATTGAAGCCGGAGGTTGCTGTACTCGACGGAGGTGTAGCTGAGCCCGTGGCCGAAGGGGAACAGGGGTTCCTGCGAGAGGTCGGCGTAGCGTTCGCCGTGCTGGCCCCGGACCTGGTTGTAGTAGATCGGCAGCTGGCCAGCATGGCTTGCAAACGAGATCGGCAGGCGTCCTGCCGGTTCGATCAGGCCCAGAACCAGCTCGGCTATGGCGCGGCCGCCTTGCATGCCTGGGTTGAAAGCCTCGATGATGGCAGCGGATTCCAGGACAGCCTTGGGCAGGACGGAGGGTTTGGATTGGATGAGGACGACGATGACGGGCACGCCGGTTTCGACGAGTCGTTCGACGAGCTCGATCTGGCCACCTTGCAGTTCGAGGGTTGCCGTTGATTTGTTTTCCCCTGCCAAGGCGACGGTGTCGCCGATGACAGCGACGACGTAGTCGGCGTCCTTGGCGGTGTTGACTGCCTCCTCGAGCATGGCTTCGTCACTGCTGGCAGGAATGAACAGCTTCGGGCGGGGTTGGCCGTCGATGAGGGTAGGACCGGCAGGGTCCGGGATTTCGTGCCCGATGTCGGCGCCTCTGGCGTGCGTGATCGTCCAGTCTTCGGGGGCGATGGCGCGGAAGCCGTCGAGCACGGTGCTGGTCAGGTGCCGGGGGTGCCCGTTGGGAAGCCATGGGATCTGACCTGAAGCGCCGGCCCAGTCTCCGAGCTGTGCGTGCTGGTCGTCGGCGTTCGGTCCAATCACGGCAATGGTCCGGGCCTGACCGGTCCCGTTTGCCCGTCCGCTGTCCGTCGCTGTCAAGCCGCCGGCCAGCGGCAGTGTGCCATCGTTGGTGAGGAGTACCAGCGCCTTGCGGGCCAGCTCCAGGTTGACCTGCGCGTGAGCGGCCGAGCCGATGACTTCTGCCTGCTGCTTGTCGTCCGGGATCCGGGGGTCTTCGAACAGGCCAAGCTCGAACTTGAGGGTGAGGAGGCGGCGGACTGCGTCATCGATCAGGCTTTCATCGAGGTCACCGCGGGCGACGGCTTCCTGGGCGCCTTCAAAGAATTGCGGTGTGGTCATGACAAGGTCATTGCCGGCTTCGACGGCGACCTTAGCGGCCTGGTTGTTGTCCTCACAGACTTTCTGTTCCCACACCATGCGCCCAACATTGTCCCAGTCGGTGACCAAAGTGCCCGTGAATCCCCACTCGCCCTTCAGGACTTCGTTCAACAGCCATTTGTTGGCGGTGACCGGGACACCGTCGATGGCTTGGTAGCCGAGCATGAAGGTGCGGCAGCCGGCGTCCACGGCGTCCTTGAACGGCGGAAGGAACCATGAGCGGAGCTTGCGGCGGCTGAGATCAGCTTCGCTGGCGTCGCGGCCACCTTGGGTTTCGGAGTACCCGGCAAAGTGCTTCGCCGTGGCGAGGATAGCGGTCCGGTCCGTGAGCCCGTCCCCCTGGTACCCGCGGATCATGGCTTGTCCGAGGGCGCCGATAAGGTGCGGGTCCTCGCCGAATGTCTCGTTCACGCGGCCCCAGCGCAGGTCACGGCTGATGCACAGGACCGGGGAGAAGGTCCAGTGAAGACCGGTTGAGGCGACCTCTACGGCCGTGGATCGGGCCCCGCGTTCGACAAGGGCAGGGTCCCAGGTGCAGGCCATGGACAGCTGGGTGGGGAAGATCGTCGCCCCGGGCCAGAAGGAGTGGCCGTGGATGCAGTCATCGGCCATCAGCAGAGGGATTTGCAGGCGGGTGGTCAGAACGAGTTCCCGGGCCTCGACGATGCGCTCGGGGGATGCATGGAGCAATGAGCCGACGAGCTTGCCCGTGACCAGTTCGGCCAGGTCACCGCGGGCGTCCAGCTGGAGCATTTGGCCGACCTTCTCTTCGAGTGTCATCCGTTGGAGAAGATCTTCCACCCGTTCCGGGATGGACAGGCCGGGGTTGGCGTAGGGGGCTGTTCGAAGGTCGCTGTGAGTGGTCATGGGAGTCTCGTTTCCTTGCCGGTGTGGTGAGGGGCGGGTCAGGGGAGCGTGAAGGTCAGGGTTCGCTGATGGTTCTCAAGCATTTCGGTGACGTCCGTGGCAGCATCGGAGGGCTTCAGCCCTAACGCGGGCGGGGCACAGACGGTGACTGTCCGTTGTCCTGGTCCGGTGCGTTGCCAACTGACGCTGACAGGGCCGTGGGGAGTAGGTACCGTGCCTTTGGCCCAGTCGAGGTCGCTGGGTGCTGGGTCGACGAGCGCGGTCGCGAAGCCTGCCGCTGCGGGCCGGAGGCCGAGGATGTAGCGCGGGAAGTGCTGCAACGGCACGCTTCCCCAGGCATGGCAATCGCTGCGCTGGCTCACGGTGTCTTCTTCCCAGGTGGTGAGGTTCATGGCAAGCATGTCTTCCCAGGGTTTCCAGTCGATGCGGTCATGAACCTGGGCGGTGCGCAGCGCGTCGAACAAGTCGAGCGTCGCGGCGTAGGAGCAGGGCGCGAGGGTGTCATCGGAGGTTGCCCGGCGCAGAAGGTCGGCGGCCTCCTCGCCGCTCACCGCTCCGGCTAGGACCGCCCACACCTGGGCGTGGACGCTTTCGGGGCGTCCGGTGTCGGTGTCCCGGTAGTATCCGGTGTTTTCGTCCCTGGCCGGCCCTGCGGCGATTGTCCGGGTGAGGGCGTTGGCGCGGGCAGTGTATTCAAGTCCGAGACCAGTGCGGTCGCAGAACTGGGCGATGGACGCGGCTGCCCGCAGCGCGGCGATGTACATGAACGTGGCGATCGTGTTCGCGTTGCGGGTGCCCAGGTCAGGAACACCGCGTCGGAAGCGCCATCGGTCGGTCCAGTCCACGAAGTTCCACACGGTGCCGTTGTCCTCGGGGGAGATGACGAAGCCGTCCTCGGAGACCCGGTCACCGTACCAGCCAAGTACGGCGTCGATTCTGCCGATGAAACGCTCGGTGAATGAGCGGTCCCCGATGTGGTCGACGTGGTCGGCGACCATCCTGATCCAGTACAGCGAGAACCCGGGAATGAATTGCGGTTCCACGCTCGGTGAGCGGCTTTCGGTCAGCCCCGTCGGATCACCTGAAGCGGCGAAATCCTCGATGGCACGCTTGATCAGCCGGTCATCGGAGGACAGGTGGAGGGAGAACAACGCTTCGGCCCGAGTGTCCATGGCATACTGCAGCTGCTCATAGAAGGGGCAGTCCTCGAACGTTTCATGCATGCAGTTCAACAGGGTGCGGACGCTGACCTCCCACAAGGCCCGGTCACGGGCCGAGGATGAGGCGAAGGTGCCGCTAATGTCCAGGGGGTAGTGGGTCCGGGTGAGGGACAAGGACTGGATCCGGACCGGTGCCTGTGCGGTTGTGATGCGCAGGCGCAGGTACCGGAACGTCCTGAACCAGTACGGAGAGTACGTTTCGGGCTGTTCCGGGGTGCCGGTACCGGCGATGCCGTAACGGTCCGGGTCGCCGTGGAGATCCCCGTTGACGTAGTCGGTGCGGTCACCTTTGCGGCGCAGCCACGGCACGGCGGTTGGTTCCTGCTCGTAGCACTCGGCAGCCGTGAGCTCCAGTGTCGCGCCGTGCCCGCCGTCGATGCCGATGGCCAGGAACGCGGTCATCAGGACGCCGGCGTCAAGATCGACGCGGACGTCCGTGTCTGCGGGCACTTCCAGTGGCTTGCCGCTCAGCAGCGCATACCAGTCCAGGGCTTCTCCAGTTGCGGTGACGATCTCCTGCACCGGTACCGGGTCAAGTGTCAGGTGGGGAATCGGGCGAGGGGACAGTGGCGGACGGGCGACGGTACTGAACGGTTCCTGGCTTTCCACGGCCGGCGCGGACCAGTCCGAGTCGTCGAAACCGTGGCGCTGCCAGCCGGTCTCCGACGTGCCACCGTCCACGGTTTCCTGGTTGCCGAGAAAGAGGGTGTTGCGGCCTTGATGGAAGCGGCGGCCCCGGACGGGCGCGCATTTCCATGCAGCTGATCTGGAAAGGTCCGCGCAACCAATCATTCCGCGGACGAACAGGCCGGGCCTGCCGGTCCGCGGAACCGAGGCGTTACCAAGTGTGGCCACGGAGTATGAGAGCACCTCGATGCCGATGATGTTCTCGCCCAGCACCAGGGCGGGCCCGAGATCTACCAGGTCCGCGTACCAGGTTCCCCCGGACGGTTTCGCTGGCCCGGCCGCCAGCAGCTCGCCGTTGACCGTCAGCCGGTACCGTGAGTCGGCGGCGACGTAGAGGTGTGTTCCGCCGTCAAGAAGCGGTTCGAAGTGGACCTTGGCGCGAAAGAGGGTTGTGGTGGCCACGCTGTCAGGATGACCGAGGGGTTTTCCGGGCAGCCCGAACCAGGGTCCGGTCAGGTCCTCGCCGGTGAGGTTCTGCTCGTCTTGCACCAATTCGTTCGTCATTTCTTCTCGGCCCGTCACGGTGGGTTGTGTATATGGAGGTGGGACACGCTCAGGTGCCAAGGCGGAGGCGGCGCCCATCGACGATGAACGCCGCCTCTGCGGGTGTGTTGCTGGCTACTTCAATGCGGCGGTGAAGGCTTCCTGCATAGAGGTCAGGACGTCCTTCGGGGTCTTGCTGCCACCGAGCATTTCCTGGACGCCCGTAAGGTGCAGCGACTGGACCTGCGGTGAGGGCCAGTCGACGTCCGGGAAGGAAGCGGTCTTGCCGTCTTTCACGAAGGGCACTTCGAGCTTGTTGATGTCGTTGGCTTCGATCTGGCCCGTGGGGGCGACGCCGAACTTGTCGGCCGTGAGGGCGCTGGCGTCCTTGCTGGCAAGGAATTCAACGAACTTCTTTGCCCCGTCGCTGTTCTTGGCCTTGGCGTTCACGCCCCAGCCCACGGCCAGGCCAAAGGCCAGACGGGTGTCGGAAGCGTTGCTGGTCGCCGGAATCGGTGCAAGCTGGACCTTCAGTTCCGGGTTGGCCTTGACCATGGAGTTTGCCATGGTGGACAGCTGGATGGCACCGAGGGCGCGACCGTCGGCGACCATCGCGGTCTGGTTATCCACCGAGGTTCCGAGGGCGTCCTTGTTGAAGCAGCCCTTGTCGAACATTTCCTTGTACTTGCTCATGGAATCGGCCCAGCCGCTGTCCTGGAAGGTGACTTCTTTGTTCAGCTGCTTCTGGTTGAAGTCCGGGTCCTTGCCGTAGACCTCCGTCGGGACCAGGGCGTAGGTGACCAGCTGGGTGACCCATTGCGTCTGGGCGCCCAGGGCGTAGGCGACCTTGCCGGCTTTCTGCGCGTCGGCGCAGAACGTCAGGAGCTCGGGGTAGGTCGTGGGGGCCTTCAGGCCGGCGTCGGCCAGGGCCTTGCTGTTGTACACGCCGCCGAGGGTGTTGGCGGTGGCCACGTCGGTGAACATGTACCGTTTGCCGTCATAGCTGGTCGGTCCTGTGGTGGCCTCCGGCTGGGAGGACGCCCAGCTCTCACTGGAGAGGTCCGCGAGGTAGCCGTTCTTGGCCAGGGTCCGGACGGCAGTGGCGTTGCCGCTTCCGGGGAAGACGTTCAGGACGTCCGGCGCGGTTCCTGCCGAGAGGCGGGTGCCCATCTGCTGGTTGTAGGCGTCGGTGGGGATGACGGTGTATTCGACGGTCAGGTCGGGGTTCAGCTCGTGGAACTTGTCCGCGATGGCCTTCCACTTGTCATCGGAACCGGAGAGACGGGCTACGGTGACCGTGCCGGAGCTGGTGGCAGCCGGTGCGTTCGTTGAACAGCCGGTGAGTGCGATGCCGGCCGCGGCGATCGCCCCGATGGCGGTGAGGACTTTCTGGTGACGCATGGTTCTCCCTTGAAGTGCGTGGAGTGGGGTGGTTGGGGGATGGGTGGTACCGGTTGGGCGTGGACGTTGCGTACGTCGCTCGCTCAACCCTTCAAACCTCCGGCGAAGCCCTTGATGATGCTCTTTTGCAAGAGGAAGTAGAAGATCAGGAGTGGAACCACGCCGATGATGAGGGCGGCGAAGATGGTTCCCCATTGGTTCACGTACTGTCCCGTGAACGAGTAGATGGCAATCGGGATGGTGTTGGTGCCGCTGCCCGAGAGGTACAGCAGCGGTGTGAAGAAGTCGTTCCAGACGTGGATCGTGTTCAGGATGACCACCGTGCCGGTGATGGGGCGCATCAGCGGGAAAACGACCTGCCAGAACACCCGGAACGGGCTGCCGCCGTCGAGGGTCGCTGCTTCCTCGAAGTCCAGCGGCAGGGACCGCAGGAACTGCACGTAAAGGAAGATCGAGAACGGCATCTGGGCGCCAACGTAAATCAGAATCAGGCCCCAGATGGAACCGATCAGATTCAAGTCCCGGAACGTGGTGTAAAGAGGGATTAGTGCCAGAAGTCCGGGGATCAGCAGGCCGCCAAGGAAGGACCCGAACGTCAGTTTGGACCAGGTCCGCGTGATGCGGGCCAGAGGGTACGCAGCTGACGCGCTGACCACCACGATCAGGAACACCGAGACGACGGTGACGATGATGTTGTTGATCATCGCCGGCCCGAGGCCCCCGCTGACCCACGCGGTGACGAAGTTGTCGAACGAAGGATCTGTGGTCGGAGCCAGGGAAGTGGTGACGCCGCCGGATTTGACCGCTGTGTTGAGCAGGACGTAGACGGGGGCCGCGAACAACAGAGCGACCAGGACCATGACGACCTCAAGGACGCCCGTCTTGAGGGTGTAGCGCTTCATTTGGCTTCTCCTCGGCGGAGCAGGGTGAACTGGATGAGGGAGGCGACCGCGACGAAGACGGTCAAAACGAGGGTCAGAGCGATGCTGTACCCGAACTGCTGGAACTGGAATGCGTCCTTGTAGGCGATCGTGCTCAGGGACTCGGTCGCGCTGCCCGGACCGCCCTGGGTCATGATCAGTACCTGGTCGAAGAGCTTCAGGCCACCGATCAGCGAGAGCATCAGGTTGATCGTCATCGAGGGGGCGAGCAGGGGCCTGGTGATGTTCCAGAAGGTCTTGAAGGACCCCGCACCATCCAGACTGGCTGCTTCATAGACGTCCTCCGGGATGCTTTGCAGCCCGGCCAGGAAGATCACCATCGAATAACCGGCGAACTGCCACACCACCACAGAGATAATGGCCGGAAGAGCGAGCTGGGCGTTGCCCAGCCAGTCCTGCGCCAGGAAGTCCAGGCCGACGGCCCGCAGCGCCGTGTTCAATGCACCCTGCGGCGCCAGAATGTACTGCCAAAGATTAGCCACCACCAGCGGAGTGACCACAGCGGGTGCAAAGAACAGCACACGCAACCAGTTGCGGGACCGGATCGCGGAGTTCACTCCGAGCGCCAGGAGCAGGCCGATGAAGTTCTGCACGACCATGATGCCGATTGCGTACAGTGCCGTGTTCATGATCGAGGCGCCGGCGGCGGAGTCCTTGAAAACCTTAAAGAAATTATCGAACCCGATGAACTTCACGTTCTGCGACAGTCCGTCCCAGTCAGTCAGGGCGTAGAAAGCACCCCGCCAGCTCGGGAGCACGACGATCAGCGTGAAGGCGAGCACCGCAGGAAGGAGGAACCACCATGGTGCCTTCACTCTGGCACCCCCGGATGACCCGAGCCGTCGCCGGCGGGCTTCGGCAGGCTTGGGCCGTGCAGGCGCTGAACGCCCAGACGCCACCGCCCGGTGCTCCGCTAGTTCACGTTGCGTCATTGCATTGTCCATTCTTTTCTCGAGGACGGGCCCGCTGCTGCGGAAGTGGAACCTTTGAGCGTGAATCGTTTCAGCCTGCGTCACGGAGATTCCGCGGGCATTTCGCCCTTTAGGAAACGCTGTCGTCCGATGCCTTATCTCTTGGTAGTACGTTCTACGAACGATATACTTATTTTACAACTTCTAGCGTGTAGTACGTACTACACTTTCTATAGCGTAGATCACAACGGGGCGATCTGCCAAGAGGCCAGCCCTCAGATGCGGTAAGAAGGGTTGTCTGGCATGTTCGAGCCAACGAAAGGGCGCAGCGATGGGCGAAGAAACAGCGAGTAAGCGGCCGACAATCGTCGACGTCGCCCGCCATGCCGGAGTCTCACCAGCTGCGGCGTCAAAAGTGCTCCGCAACGCCTATGGGGTTAGCGCTGAGATGAAGACCAAGGTCCAGGCGTCCATGAATGCTCTTGGATACCGACCTCTGGCCTCTGCCCGGGGGATGCGTGGCCGCACCCAGGCCATCGCGGTCGTCGTGGCCGACCTGCACAATGAATTCTCTTCGCTGCTCGTCGAAGGCGTGCGTCAGGAGTCAGTACGGCAAAAGTACCGTCTCTTGGTGGCCCCGTCAGGGTCAGGCAAGGATGCCCAGGACCGCATGGTAGATGACCTTATTGACAGGGGTATGGATGGCATTGTGCTGATTTCCCCCTTGGGAACTGATGCGGAGCTGGAAGCGCAGGCCAAGAGCATCCCGATGGTCGTGCTGGGCCGGCACGGCGGCAGCCAAGAGTTCGACTCCGTGGCAGCGGACGATTTTGCTGGTGCGGGGCTCGTCGTAGACCACCTTGTCGCACATGGACACAAGCGAATCGCTTATATCAACCACACCACGGACGGGAGAAATGATGCCCGCCTTCCAGAAGAGGTGCGTGTGAGAGGGTACGTCGATGCCATGATCCGACATGGCCTCGGGGACAGTATCGACATTGTCCAGACCCAATGGAGCCAGGAAGGCGGAGAGGAAGCAGGCCGAGTACTTCTGGCCCGCAAGAAACCGCCCACCGCCATTTTCGCCGGAGCCGATGTGGCTGCTATAGGCATCCTTACCTCACTCTGGGCGGCAGGTGTCAGCGTGCCGGGTGAGATGTCGGTCGCAGGTTTTGACAACATCTTTACGACATCTCTGGCGCCCATCTCAATGACAACCGTGGACCAGTCCGGCCTCGACATGGGTTCCAAGGCCGGCAGGCTGCTTTTGGAGCGGATCGCGGACCGGAAGGATGCCGTGAATTCCTTGATCCAGCCGAGCCTGATAGTACGAACCACCACCTCAGCACCCATGGTCCGGACCCTGTAATCATCGAATAGCTCCTCCTTAGCATGCACGCTCCCTCACGGCAGCGGCACGGATGCGCCAGTTCAACCTTGTCCCAGACCTGCCGGCCCCGTAGCCACTGCACCTGCGCTCTGCTACTGCGTCTAAGCTCTCTGACTGCACATCGCCGGCAGGGCAGCGCCTGAGATCACGGACCGTTGAGATCACCACGGGTGCGACATCAACAAGCAGAGAATGGAGCGAGATGAACTCCGGACCAGTTTTGGGGGAGAATGTCCCCGCGTCGCGCGCGTCCTGGCAAGGAGAGGACGACTGAACACAGCTTTCGGGGCGCTTCATTAAAATCCGGCCCGGTACACTCTTCTTGACCGGGGA
This sequence comes from Arthrobacter sp. UC242_113, assembly GCF_044054585.1. Classification (NCBI taxonomy): domain Bacteria; kingdom Bacillati; phylum Actinomycetota; class Actinomycetes; order Micrococcales; family Micrococcaceae; genus Arthrobacter; species Arthrobacter sp. UC242_113. Next base: position 3,910,208 of record NZ_CP171968.1, read on the forward strand.
ACGTCGACATGGTGACCCAGAACGGTTCCATCCTGCGGGTGGCACAGGAAGAGGCAGTACTCCGCCGGATAATCGAAAAGACTCCGGGGGTCCGTGCGCGGGTGCGGGTCATACCTTGGCCGCTGACCCGCTCTTGAATCGATAGAGGCTGTGGACGGGGCGGGGTCAACGAGACCGGTGGGGTTTACTGGGCTGGGGGCCGGGGCGGAGGAATGATCCTCTGACCAGAGACCCCCGGCAGGGCACGTCACGTCATGGCTGCATCTTCTGGGCCGACGAGGGAAGTCCGCCAACAAAACGGTGTACCCCGGGGCCAACCGTCGTTTCAGTACATTCGGGGATGCGGACGACCGCTGAGGTTCCTTCCGGAACTTCAACGATGACCGTCAACACATCGCAGTCAAGGTCCCAGCGAACGGCCGCCCGGCCGTACGGAGTTTCCAGGCTGGTGGCTGCCCACGTAAGTTGACCTCCAGGCCGGGGTGTGACAAGGAACTTGCCATATCCGGGTTCGAGCGGCTCCAACCCGCCGATTACCCGGTGCATCCAGTCCCCCACGGAGCCAAAGGCGTAATGGTTGAAGCTGGTCATATCGCCGATGCCTCCGCCTGGGGGCGGGGGTGCGGAACAGGGCGGCGAAAGGCGCTCTGAATTCGAAGCAACAGCCACGCTTTGAATTGACTGGGGCGCGTCTAGAGGGGCGTCTACCTCTGGAGGGTGCGAAGATTCGGAGGTGTGTCGAGTTCACACTTGGCATGGCAGCCCCAATCTGCGCGGACAGGGAGACATGGAAAGGCTAGAGGCGAAGTGGACGGTCGGGAAACTCAAGCGACTTGGAAACGCGTTGCGGGACGGTGCGGAGCCGTCGTCCGGACTGCCTGACTATGACGAAGTCATGCTCTTCTACAATGAGGTGGCCGTGCAGGTGGAAGAAGAAATTGACCGACAGGACTGGGGCCCGGTCCTCGGTGAGTTGAGGCCCCGCGTTACTTCACGAGCGAAGTCGATCGACACTCTCCGCGAAAAGCTCCAGCGGATTAAGACGTATCAGCTGCCGAACATTCAGGACATCGCAGGAGTGCGGTTTGAGGCGGATATGTCCCTCGATCAGCAAAACCGGGTCGCCAAGCAGATAGCGGCCCTCCTCAACCCGGCCGGGGAAATAGACGACATCCGGATGGCTCCGCACAGTGGCTATAGGGCAATTCATGTACTGCTGCGGTTGCCCACATGGGACGGCGACCTCAAAGCTAGCCTGCAGGTGCGAGTGGAAGTGCAGATTCGGACACAGCTTCAGAGCGCATGGGCGAATATGTACGAGGCTGTCGCGGACGTATTGGGCCGCGGAATTCGTTACGACAAATACCCTGCCGAGTCGGAAGAGGCGAAGCTTGTAGCAGAACTGCAGCACTTGGCACTCGACCGCATCACCAAACTCGAACATCGGCGCAACGAGGCCGAGCGAGTTAACGGGTTGCACAGAGATTCACAACGGTATCTCCAGACCCTAATGCCAGGCCCGAAAGGGGAGAGAGCGGCGGAGGACGTACGTGCTTGGGGGGAGCGTCTCGAGTCCGTCATGGCATCCGTCCAAGTCCTGCAGCAGTCCTACTTAGAGGAGATGCAGTCAATAGAGAGTCGTTTTGCTACTATGCGAGAAGAGAGGAAGAGGTGACGATGCCTGGTTTCGTTATTGAGTACAACCGCCGTACCGGAGACCGGCTAGTGACCGAATTCCGCGGTAGGGACGGACACCGTAGGGCGTTGATACGCCGACTTGAGTTGGAGAAGCAACGACCTTCTACCGAGTGGGAAATTGTCTCGCTGAACAGCGACTCCATTGAGACCGTAATGAAGACTCACTCGCGATACTTCAAAGGTGCAGCGGTTAACCGAATGAGCGCCTGAGTAGCCTGTAGAACAATCGGACCGGTGATCTGCCCATCCAGCTCCATGAAGGCCGCTCCGGAACCAAGCTAGCGAAGAATGCTCGGGTCGGCCGAGTTCCGGCATGCATTCGGGGCACTCCGAGGACACACTTCCGAGGCCATTTTAGAACGCCGATAATCGGCGTTATGTAAAGTAAATTACTTGAAAAATTCAACTAGCTCCCCTCTCAAGCACACTGCATCGACACTACGCGAGCACAGTGGCCGCGCGTCATCGACTGAGCAAGGAGCAGGTGCGCAACCTGACGACCGATTCACGGCCGCCGCGCCGGGTCTGGGACCAATACGAGCGGGCCGAGAAAGAGCTCTTCGCCCGTCTGGAAGGGTTCGGCCGGGAAATCGAGAACCGCGTCACCGGCAACGACAGCAGCCGGCTCAAGGACCAAGGGCTGAAGGCTGAATGCACCTCGGCCGCCGACTATGCATCATCGGAGCGCCAGGAAGCTTTTGCCGCTTCCCTAGCCACGACTGGCGCCAATGAGAACCAAGTTCGTGGGCGGCTAGCTGCGGAACGCAGCGAGGCCACACACCCCAGCGGAGCCGTCACCATGGGCAAGGGGGCAGCCAAGGCAAAGAAGACCCGGACAGGGGCAGCCCTGGGCGCGGAGCGGACCAAGGGGGGCCCGCCCGGTAGTGCATCAACCGGCCGTCACACCAACGCGAAGAAGGGGAGACCGCCTATGGCTATCTCCCCTTCCCGTGTTCTGAATACCAGTTGCGCCTGCTACTTGCGCTTCTTCTTCCCTCGACTGCCCCGCAACCTGACTGTGCTGCGGCGAGCACTGGGAGGAAGTTTAGAGAACGTCATTTTGAGACTTCGCAGCGGGGCGATGTCTACGGCGTAGTCTCGGTCGATGGTTCGTTCCTGAGGCCGGCCGCGGTACCGTGTTCCGATTAGTGACCCATTAGGCTGACATAGAAGCAACATCGATCTGTCAGAGCGCGTCTGGTACTGCTTGGCATCCATATATTCGGCAAGGTGGTCCGTGCTCGCATCTTTTGGTGCGACCGATATGGTGAGTAACCAGGAGCCGTAGGAACCTGCACCGTGCGTTGTCAGGCTACGCTCAATGCCGCCACCCTGGGCTGTACGCCTCAGCTCCCTTAACTTCTTCCCGATATTTCGTTGGGCGCTTTCGCTCAGCCCTACCAGATCGGCGCCGAACATTAGCCATCCAGGAGTCTGGGCCGCTTCACTAGAGGATAGGTACTGCTCAACCCACGCCTGCTCGCGCCTTACGGGCTTTGCCGCCTGAGTCCGTGAAAGGCCTTCTTGCCAATAGAACCATGCATCTAGTGGATCAGTGAGCGTACCTAGCCGAACACGGGGCTGCTCTTCATAGCGGCGCGCGTCGGAAGCTTTGATGGGCGGTTCCAGTGGGAGTTGTTTTGCGATCTCCTGCGGGTCTGGGTCGAAGTACATGCCGCCGTTAAGGAACCACATGAACATGTCCAGCTCGTCGACGCCATTGACCATTGTTGCGAGCCTGCGGCCCCGGCGACGCCGCAGGTACTCGAGGAATTGGGCAGGGTGATCCATGGTTCGGCTTAGCACCATCAAGTCGTGCATGCTGACGATCCATGGGACTTCGGCGGACTCGATGATGCCTTTGTCCGCTAGCACATTCATCGACAATGACAGCGGCCCCATGTCATCAAGCATTACGACGATTGAATGGACCTCAGAAGCTGAAGACAGGTCAATCCATTCGCCTTCGACGGCCCAGACGCCTCCGTTAGTTGTTATGAGACGGGTCAGCCGGTCGGCCTGAGCGCTGCCCTCTTTAAGAGTTTTTTCCAGATCCTTGGCTAGCCGCTGCGCGTTGCCACTCCGGGATTTTTCGGTAATAGAGGCGGCTTTCACCTCAACACAGAGGGCGACCCCGTCGACCAGGAACAATATGTCGGACTCGAACTTGTCGGTATCTACAGCAGTACGGTCGGCTTCCTTCCCCAGATTGGGGGTGTCCGCGGCATCAATCGGGCCAATGTATTTCTGACCCTCCCAGTGCGGTTTAGCTCCATGTAGCAACTTGCCAAGAAGGTCAGCGGCTTTGGACTCGGAGTAAACCGCACGGCGCTTGTCATACTTTGGCCACATCTTGGCAGCGCTGTTCTTCTTCTCGGCAGCGGCTGCAATCAGCCCGCGTTCAAGGTTGCGGCGTAACTCGTCTTCGCTCAAGAAGCCGTTGAGGATGAGGTATTCGTCCTCGTCGGCGATGCACCCCCATGGGGCGGGAAGTTCACCCTCAACAAACCGTAGGACCGGGTTGACGTCGTTTTCCGCCGGCCGGGAGGTGCTGAAGAAGTCTAAGACTGCCCGCGCAGTCGTTTCTGCGATTCCGGAACGGGTGGCGACATCAGCCGGCGCAACGGCACCAAACAATCTGCACTCATTCATCATGAGATTGATGTCCCGTAGGAAAGCCTCGGGGTCGGCCGGTGCGCCGCCTTTGCTGGCTTCCCCAACCCGGTCTCGAGCGCCAAATAACCGCTCATTCATTAGTCCCGTTGATGCCTCGCGGACGGTGCGGATGTCGTCGAGGGTGAATCCGAACACACCCTTCATGACAGACCCAACGGACGGGTGGCCCAGGAGCTCGCTATTTACTTCCCTGGCAATCGATTCATACTGACGTCCGCGGACAGACAGTTCGTACCCCACGAACTCACCAGCGAGAGCGCCGAGCGGCTGGTTGGCTTGCTGGCCCTGAAAGAGGGCGAGCGTACGCGCCGCCGTCACGATCTCGGCTGCCAGGCCAAGTGCTTCTGCGGGGTTGGGTTGGCCGGAGTTGCCCCCGTTAAGGGCTGCCGCGGCAGCCCCATGCCCATCAGCGTCAGTGCCACCACATCCTGGGCAGCTTGGGAGCTCTCTACCTGACTATCGCTCTCACGGATGTCTGTGAAATCCCACGGCCCGGCGGCGAGGCGGATGAAGGCAAGCGCGTCGAATGAGTCAAAGCCCCGCAAGCACCTATCTAGAGAGGTGCGGGCAGATGCTATCGCGTTTCGCAGATATGCCTGAGGGTCCTCATCGGCGGCGATATTTTCTGCCATCTGCTGGTAATAGGCAACCGCTTTGTTGAGGTTGCTTGTCACGTTGCTGCCCACAAAGTTCAGGTGTCCGGGTGCGGAGGTCATGGCGCAAGTATTGCAGTGGCCTCGGACAAATTGAGCTGCGATTACTGCATGCCATTGGCCCTTCGCCTGCACCGGGCGCGAAGGACCATGATTTTTCTGAAGCTCCGGGCTCAAGTGCGGTCGGACCGGATCAGCTCACGAAGGCCGGAACGCGTGGTTGGTTGAACGGACTCCATTGCCCAACCACGGCGGGTTCCTGCACGGCGCGTGGACTTCTGGCTAATGAGGTGCCAGAAGATCAGGGTGGGGGACATCCTCGATAAATCCGTACCGGCGATCTAGCAGCCGCTGCTGCTGATTCGCCGCTGGGAATACGAAAGCAATTGTTCTCGAACTCGTGGTGTCGGTTTTCCGCGGCGAGCTGATCCAACTGGAAAAGAATGAACGTCTCAGTTTCGAGACAGGTGAGTGACCATTCGTCCGTACTGCCCTACGAACCAGCTGGACCGGAGCTCACCCCCATTCCACGCCCGAGACCCCTCCTCGATTAAACCGACCAGGCACCAAAGCCGATATGCCAATGCCATTGATCCAGGAACAGCGGTTGCAGGTCTTCTCGGCCGCTGCCGTAGGCGGGATTGTCACTGGAAGGATTCCCGGCCTAGCTGCGCCGGCGGCCAGGGTCTTCTTCGACCGGGTCTCAGACCAGGATCCACAAAGGGTCGACGTGTTTCCCGGCGCTCACACAACTGCAGGCGACGCGCCAGCCGACCAGCTGAGAGGCATGTGACGCAAAGGTGGCGCCGCAGGAACTGGACTAAACCCAATTCTGGCTCCACTCAGGTAATGAGTTTTACGGTCCAGGGTTCCTAATAGTAAAGGACGATCATTTATCGCCATATTTCCAAGAAAGTTGCAAACAATAATAGATTTAGCGAAACTAGACGCATGGGAAATCAACTCAAGAAATCGATGAACAGGTTCTACCACGAAACAAAGACGCCGAGAGGCAACTTTTGGGAGAAGTCTGCCGGCTCGATAGCTAGCCTTCTAGCGGTATTAAATGACGGCGCATCTGAAGCAAAAAACTTTGCGGCGACGCCGATCACCGCCGGCGTTGATGGCTCCAATTGTCCGCTTTTGGCCGCAGAACGCAAGGATGTAAGTGCCTACATGAAGCAGTTTCTCAGTACGGCTGAGGAAGTGTTTGTTGGACGATCCAGTGATTTCTCAACTATCGCATATTGTGACCTAACGCATAATTACATCTCCTTATCGGCCAAACATTTGAACCTGCTGGCGGTATATGCGGCATCCATCATGCAATTCCAAAGACTGGCTGAGGCTTCTCAATCAGAAACGTCACCCGACTCTACTCTACTCACTGCGCGCTCAGAGTTTGATGCAGTTCTTGCTGACTATGTCGAGGGAAACCTTGATCAAAGTCGTGGATCAGCCTTCGTGAAGGAAACGTATGGTGAGTACTCTATGAGTCATCTGAGACTAACTTCTAAAGCTGAATCATGGATGATAGCGCACGAATACGGTCATTTAATTGCTCGCAAGGATAAAAAGCGCTTGTTGGAGGCAAGCGATCCTTTCATGGCTTCGTTATTCGAGGTGCCACTTCTGCAACAAGAGTACTTAAGTTGGGGTGAAGAATGGCGGGAGGAGTTTAGATGCGATGCATTGGCCTGCCTGTACCTTTTGCGCGAAGCTGATCCGTCCACACTGAGAGAAGATACATTATTCCATCTGATGTCTGCACTTCAGGCGCCAATAGTCGCACTTTCCTGTGCTGAAACGCTAATAAGGCAGCCCGGCCTCGAAGAGGAGGACGACACACACCCAAGTTCCATTTCAAGGATCGTTCTTCTTGTCTTTTCCATCGTTCGCAGATGCGGCACTCTATATGCACGGCGGTCACTCGACACTGTTGGCGGTAGACTGCTTATGCCAACCCTATTCTTCTTCAGTGCGAGTTTGTTGGAGTATGTCTTGTGGATGCTGGGAGAGAAGGCCGCCACTGGCATGCATTTCCCGGGGGTGCAAGGCATGAGCGTAGGGGAAACAACGGAGTTCCGTTATAAGCACACGTATGAATTTCTAGTTGAGCTGAGTCTCGGGGATATCGCAGAAGACGCCATGGAGTATGGCATGTACTGGCTGTCTCTAGGTAAGGCAACCGCAAGCACCCCTTCAGGGAGTTCTTGATGACCAACGAATCTTATATCCCCGGCCGGGCTCAAAAGCCTCTGGAATAGTTTGTGGATGTTTCACTCAATCATGTTGGGTACTTCGTTTGTCCAAATCAGTCCAGGCATATGCTCCTTTCGGTGCCGCGACACACCACAGAGGTTCCGTCAGAAGAATTTTGCGGCGCAGGGTTGATAGCTGAGGAGACCAGGGCAGGCCCATAGGCGCACGACAGCGGCGCCTTGGTGTGCCTATTTCGACCGCTGCGCCCGCCGCCGATTGCAGGCATCCAGAAATCCCGGGTCTGACGTTGGGTTGCCGTGGTTGACCGGCGGGTAGCCAAGACCTGAGGAAAGGGCTAGACGGGAGTTGTAGTGGATTATGTCCTGTTATATGGACAACCCGACATAATCTTCATTATCGGCGTACGAAGTGGTTGGGGACCTGGAAGTCCTCATTTGTTGGCCTATCCTCAATGGAAACCGCCTGTTCCGAGGTGGAGGACTGATGTCGAGATGCCCCAAATTGCCATTTGCTTGAGGCGGCAGCAGCGGGTTCATCTAACTCGACTTGGAAAAAACCCACGACAGCGTAGCGGCCTACATTGGACGGTACATTCCTTTACTTGCCGATGAGCGATCTGTCAGCCGGCGGGGGACTGCCTGTGGGTCTTGGCCTGGTGATGTCCTCGATCGTGATGTTGATGAACGCTGACCGTTTCTTCAGGTGCTGTACAAGCTCAGTATGTGGCCACATCAGCTGGTCAAAGTACCTCCTGAACGACAGTCCGCTTGCCCCGGTGCGGTGTAGTTCCCGGGCACCTTTTGGTCTGTGATCCTTCTGCCGTAGGCGCGGCCTGGTCCGTATGGCGGCAGGGAGACCACCGGCCCATATGCGGACGACACGTCACACGGCGTACCGGTAGCCCAGAAAGGGTTAGGCAATCGTGACCCTCGGGGAGTCCCTCGGTGAAGCAGCACCCATTACTGTCAATGTCACCATCGGGAACGACGTAAGAGGCACCATGATCATCGACATCGGGCGCATCCTCAGTCATGAGGACGAAACGCACTTTGAAGCCCAGACTGAAGCTGTCACCGCAGCAATGCAACAGGTACGGAAACTGCACCCGGCATACAGCTGGGTGGGCACCGATGAGATTCGCTGCAGAGGATGCAATGCCGGCCTCGACATACCATCCCTCGCCAGCACGAACGCCAACGCCGAGAAGGCTTTTCGGGCGCACCAGACGGCCCAAGTCGACGCCCTGCCGGCCGCTGACACTCACTATTCGATTCGAAACTATTCGGCGAGTCATGATCCGCTGCGGGGCTTGAACCTGGCCGGGTGACCTATGGGCACCGGCACGGTGTCCTGCTTCCGATCGGATTCAGAGGTTCCACCGGCGCTGCCCGTGTCCTGGGCGGCACTGCCTGACGCGGCTACGGGAACAAAGACGCATCGGTAGGCGTTGCAGTCTCGTCAAAGAAGAACACCAAAGAAATGAGAATCACCTAAGTGGCAACCGATTACGACGAAGTCCGTTCCGACGTCAAAGAATCCCAGGACCGTTCGCTGGAGGCCTTGCAGTCAGCCAACGCTCCGGATGCCCGCAGCGTCGTCACGGAACTGGACGAAGCCGATGCCCTCGATGAAGGACTGACCCCCGGCGGAGAGATCGTCTCCGAGGAGCTCATCGTCCAGGTCATCCCCGAGGCCGCGGATGAATTCACCTGCTATTCCTGCTTCCTGGTCCGGCACCGGTCCCAACTCGCGCGCGAGAGCAACGGCTACTCATACTGCATCGAGTGCGAAGGCTAAGGCCGCTGCCGACGGAGTGCGGTGAAACCAATGGAGCGGCGAATCCCACGCCGGCCGCGCATCTTGCCTGCGTTTTCTCAGAGACCTTCAAGGTTCGGATGGGCATAATGCAACTGGAGCTCCGGTCAACCGCTATTTGACCGGAGCTTCGCCAAATTAAGGGCTGGCCGGTAACGCCGTCGACCGCCCCGGCCGCACGGGAACAACCAAACGCACCGAGTCATGGGTCTAGGATGCCAGACTGCCAAGTAGGCCCAATCCTGCATTTGACGGAATTTGAGCCCATCTACCTAAGACCATTTGTCGGCGTTCACAAATGGCCCAAGGGAGTGGCCTGAGAGGGTCCCAACGATCCCAACAGCGCCGCACCTCGGTGTGGGTGGTGGGTGTTTTCAGGGGGCGCAGCACATTGTCAGGCGCAGCTGGCACGATAGCTCCATGAATTCCGAAGCCCCGCTGTCCAGACGCTCTCTGCTGGCTGGTACGGCCGCCACAGCAGGCGGCGCGCTCGTCCTGTCCGCCTGCTCCGTCGCACCCTCGGGCAGCGCCACCGTCCCGGCGACTCCAGCGCCATCCGGCCGGCCCGTCCGCTATGACGCAACATGCACGCACGCCGGGTGCCCGGTGGCGCCGGCCGGTACGACCTTCGAATGCCCTTGTCACGGCTCCACGTTCAACGGATCGGACGGCAGCGTCATCAGCGGGCCGGCGCGCCGTCCGCTCACACCTCTGACCACCGCGATCGACGGAGACTGGATCACGGTCATCGCCTGACACCGAATCGAGGGCAGGCGCCCAAGAACCGGCCAAGACTGATGCAGAACACCTACCCCGCAGCCCAAGCAACCACAACCAGCGCCCCCACGCACAGGATGGTGGTGCAGAGGATAACGTCGCGGGCCACCGTCATGCCCCGGCCGTAGGGGGAGGCGAAGAGGAACACGTTCTGCGCCGTGGGCAGCGTCCCCATGATCACGCTCGCCAGCAGATGCTGCCCCTCCAGGCCAAAGACAAGACGCCCCAGCAGCCACACAATCAAAGGCATGCCGGCGATTTTCAGGAAGGTCGCCACAAGCGTTTCAACACGGCCGTCGTCCTTCTGCAGCGGCGCCCTCCCGGCCAGCGACAGGCCGAAGGCCAGAAGCACCATGGGAACAGCCCCGCCCGCCAGCATGTCGATGGGCTTCTGCAGCAGGTCCGGTTCCTGCCAGCCCGTCAGGGCAACCACCACTCCGAGTGCCGAGGCGATGATCATCGGGTTGGACAGCGGCTGGAGCAGCACCTTCTTCCACGAGATCCGGGCGCCGCCAAAGATTCCCAGAAGCGTGAGGTAGAAGGGGGCCAAAACCAGGAGCTGCACCAGCAGCACCGGCGCCACGTGCTGGGCGGTGCCAACAGCGTACAGCGAGACCGGAATGCCGATGTTGTTGGCGTTCGCGTAGCTGCTGGCCATCGCGCCGACGGCGGTCTCCGCAGCCGGGCGCCGGAAGAACACGAAGCTCAGCAGCCAGTAAAGAAGCCCCACCGCCGCTGCCGAAAGCAGCGCCAGCGGGGCGTCCGTTCCGAGGGCGGCCCGGATATCGGAGCCGGCCACCACGGTGTAAAGCAGGGCGGGGTTGGTGATGTAGAAGGCAGTGCGGGTCAGCGCACCCTGGACCTCGGTACCCAGAATGCGGAACCTTGCGGCGAGGTAACCGACGGCGATGACTGCCGAAACGATGAGTATTCCGGAGACAACGCCGCCCACTCTTGACCCTTCTATTTATCTGTAAGTTGGGTTTCCGCACGGCCGTCTCCCCGTTGCGGAGGGAGGGCGGCCGTGCGGAAGGTTAGAAAGCTAACGGACCAGGCAGGGCCGCTTCGGGTCGAAGGACCAGCCGTCGATGTAGTACTGCATGCCGATGCTGTCGTCGCGGGCATCCAGGCCGTGCTGGAGGTACAGCTGGTGCGCCTTGTCGAGGGCCTCGCGGTCCAGTTCGATGCCGAGCCCGGGCGCGGCCGGAACCTCGATGGCGCCGCCCTTGATCTGCAGCGGGTTCTTGGTCAGGCCCTGCCCGTCCTGCCAGATCCAGTGCGTGTCCAGCGCGGTGATCTCGCCGGGGGCTGCCGCGCCGGTATGCGTGAACATGGCCAGCGAGATGTCGAAGTGGTTGTTCGAATGCGAGCCCCAGGTCAGCCCGAACTCGTTGCACAGCTGCGCCACACGGACAGAACCGTGCATAGTCCAGAAGTGCGGGTCCGCAAGCGGGATGTCCACGGCGTTGCTGCGGATGGCGTGCGCCATTTCGCGCCAGTCCGTGGCGATCATGTTGGTGGCGGTCTTCAGCCCGGTGGCCCGGCGGAACTCCGCCATGACCTCGCGGCCGGAGAAGCGGCCTTCAGCGCCACAGGGGTCCTCGGCGTAGGCCACGACGCCCTGCATCCGCTTGCCCAGCCGGATGGCCTCCTCGAGCAGCCAGCCGCCGTTCGGGTCCAGCGTGACACGGGCATCGGGGAAGCGCTTCGCCAGTGCCGTGACCACGTCCACTTCGTCGTCGCCGGACAGCACGCCGCCCTTGAGCTTGAAGTCGCTGAAGCCATAGCGCTCCTGCGCCGCTTCGGCCAGCGCGACGACGGCTTCCGGAGTCATTGCCTCCTGTCGGCGCAGTTCCTCCCAGCGGTCCGACGGCGCGTCCTCCACGAGGTACGGCAGGTCCGTCCGCTTGTGGTCACCAATGAAGAACAGGTAGCCCAGCATCGGCACGGAGGTGCGCTGCTGGCCATCGCCCAGTAGTTCGGCCACCGGGACGCCAAGGAACTGGCCGTGCAGGTCCAGCAGCGCGGACTCGACGGCGGTGACGGCGTGGACGGTGGTGCGCAGGTCGAAGGTCTGCAGGCCACGGCCGCCGGCGTCGCGGTCCGCGAACTCCGCTGCGATCTCGCGCAGCAGCGAACGGTAGCGGGCCACCGGCCTGCCGGCGATCAGCGCGCCGGCTTCCTCGATGGTGGTGCGGATCTTCTCGCCGCCCGGGACCTCGCCGAGGCCAGTCCGGCCGTCGGAGTCGGTCACGATGACCACGTTCCGGGTGAAGAACGGCCCGTGGGCGCCGCTGAGGTTCATCAGCATGCTGTCGTAGCCCGCAACCGGGACTACCTCCACGCCGGCGATTGTCGGCTGGGCGGTCATGCGTTGACCTCCTCTTTCTCTGCCTGAGCGGCGTCGGCAGCGATAACCGTGCCGTCGATCCGGCGGTTCAGCTGCCACGGGTTGTCATCCTGCAGCGGTGCGGGCAGCAGTTCCTGGGGCAGGTTCTGGTAGGCGACCGGCCGGAGGAACCGGTTAATGGCCAGCGTACCCACGGAGGTGGTGCGCGTGTCAGAGGTGGCGGGGAAGGGTCCGCCGTGGACCATGGCGTGCCCAACTTCGACGCCGGTGGGCCAGCCGTTCACGATGATGCGTCCCACCTTCTGTTCCAGTGCCGGAATCAGCTGTGCCGCCGTCGGGTAGTCCTCTTCGGTGAGCTGCAGGGAAGCGGTGAGCTGCCCCTCGATCCGGTTGGTGGCCTCCACCAGTTCCTCGGCGGAGGAGTAGCGGATCACCAGGGACGCTGCGCCAAAGATTTCCGCGTGCAGCACCTCGTTGCTGATGAAGTCGCGGATTTCCGTGCCGTAGATAGCCGGTGCCGGGGCGTTCTCCGTGGGGCCGGGGGTTCCGGTGCCGACGACGGTCACGTTCTCGGCGGCGCCGAGCGCTTCGGTGCCGGAGTTCCAGGATCCGGCGATGCCGGCGGTCAGCATGGTCTGTCCGGCACAGGCGGAAACAGCGCGGCCGACGGCGGCAGCCAGTTGGTCGCCCGCCTCACCGGCCGGGGCGAACAGCAGGCCGGGGGAGGTGCAGAGCTGGCCGGAGCTGCCGGTGACGGCGGTGACGTACTGCTGTGCCAGCGCATCAATTTGTTCGGCGTCGCCGTTCAGGGCGCCCGGGAACACGAACACCGGGTTGAGGGAGGACATCTCCGCGTACACCGGGATGGGCTCCGGGCGGGCGGCGGCGGTGCGCATCAGGGCGATGCCGGCGCTCTGGGAACCCGTGAAGCCCACGGCCTTGATGGCCGGGTCCGCCACAAGGGCCTGGCCGATGCTGCTGCCCGGGCCGTAGATCAGGGAGAAAACGCCCGGGTGCAGGCCGAGGTCGGCAACCGCCTTGGCGATGGCCTGGCCCACGAGTTCGCTGGTGCCGGGGTGGGCGTTGTGCGCCTTGAAGACCACGGGGCAGCCGGCGGCGAGGGCAGAGGCGGTGTCCCCGCCCGCCGTCGAGAAGGCCAGCGGGAAGTTGCTCGCGCCGAAGACGGCAACAGGACCGAGCGGGATCTGGCGCTGGCGGATGTCGGCGCGCGGCAGGGGAGCCCGGTCCGGCAGCGCCGGATCGATGCGGACGCCGCGGAAGTCGCCCTGGCGGACCACGTTGGCGAAGAGCCGCAGCTGGCCGGTGGTGCGGGCGCCTTCGCCCTGCAGCCGGGCTGCGGGCAGACCCGTCTCCTGGCCGGCGCGGAGGGTCAGTTCGTCGCCGATGGCTTCGATGTTGTCCGCAATGGCGTCCAGGAACGCGGCGTGGGTTTCGGGGTCAAGCGTGCTGAACGAATCGAAGGCCTCGGCGGCCGCGGTGGTGGCGGCCTTGAGCTGCTCCTCGGTGAGCAGGGTGTAGGCCGGCTCGAGTTGTTCATTGGTGGCCGGGTTGAAGGCGAAGGTGGTCTTGCCTTCGCCGGCAACGGTCTGTCCGGCGATCAGGGAGTGTCCGGTGAGGGTCACGTTTGTTCCTCCTGGGTAATGGTGGGAGCCGGCGGATGGGCCGGCAGTGAGGAGAGAATCGGCTAGGAGACCTTGGCGATGAGTGCCTTGAGGTCGGCAAGGTCCTGCGGCGCGAGGTTCTGCAGCGGGGGACGGACGCCGCCGGCGGAACGGCCGATGGCGTCAAGGCCGCCCTTGACGATGGACACGGAGTAGCCCTTCACGCGGTCGCGGATGTCCAGGTACGGGATGACGAAGTCGTTGAGCTTCTGGTTCACGGCCACGCGGTCGTTGTTGCGGACGTCCTGGTAGAAGTCGAGCGCGAACTGCGGAACGAAGTTGTACATGGCGCTGGAGTAGGTGCTCATGCCCAGCTGCAGGAGCGGCAATGCGAAGGTCTCCGCGGTGGGGAGGCCGCCCAGGTAGAACAGGCGGTCGCCGAGCTTGGCGTAGACGCGGGCATCGTGCTCAAGGTCGCCCACGCCGTCCTTGAACCCGATGAGGTTTTCGTGGCGGTCAGCCAGAGCGGCAACCGTGGTGTCCTTGTAGATGGCGTTGGCGCGGTTGTAGATGATGACGCCCAGCGAGGTGGCGCTGCAGACGGCGCTGACGTGGTCGATCAGGCCGCCCTGGTCGGATTCGGTCAGGTACGGCGGCAGGAGCAGGATGCCCTCGGCACCGGCGGCCTCGGCGGCCTTGGCGTTTTCAATGGCCTGGGCGGTGGAACCGCCGGCGGAGGCCAGGACGGGGACGGTGCTGCCGACTTCCTCGACGGCGGCACGGACCACGCGGGCCGACTCGGCCGGAGTGAGGGAGAAGCCTTCACCCGTGCCGCCGGCGGCGAAGAGACCGGCAACGGGGTAGCTTGCCTGCCACGCCAGGTGCTTGCGGTAGTTTTCCTCGTCGAACTGCAGCGCTGCATCGAAGGAGGTCACGGGGAAGGACAGCAGCCCGTCCTTGAGGGTGTTGGCGAGTTCCTGGGGTGAAAATTTAGCCACGGGATTGTCCTTGGAGTCGGTGCCGGAGAGGCGGGAGTGTTGGTGGTTCCCTTTCAGCCTAGGGACACCGTCTATGCCTGTCTAAGTGCATTTTTGTATCCATTGATACCCTCGGCGCATTGAGCCTGCCCCCGCAGGAAGAGATTAGCCGGCTGCAAACTCAAGGTCGCGCAGCAGCCGGACCAACGCAGGGTTCTTGGCGTCCCTGTTCCAGATGGCATGGAGTTCCACGGGCTCCGCTTCGCCGCTGGCCAGCCGCAGGAATGACACCCCGCGGATTCCCAGCGCTGTTGCCGAGTGCGGCACGAAGGCCACGCCGCGCTTCGCTGCCACGAGCGAGACCATGGTGAGGATCTGGCTGACCGTGTGCACCACGTTCTCGTGCCGGATATCGTGCAGGCGGACCACGAGGTCATAGAAGTACCTGGCCTGCGTGGGGGAGTGCATGATGAGCGGCTCGTCCTTGAGGTCCTCGCTCTGGATATCCCGCTTGAGGTCCGCGAGCGGGTGTGACGCAGGAACCGCCAGCACCATCGACTCGCGGTATAGCAGGTGGGAGTCGAAAACTTCAGTGTCGAAGGGCGGCCGCGCGAGGCCCATGTCCAGTTCGCCGGTCAGCAGGCCCTGGATCTGCTCGCCCGTGACCAGCTCCTGGAGGTCGATGTCCACATCGGGCACGATGGCGCCGATCTCCTCAAGCAGGGGGCCCAGGATGCTGAACCCGCTGGCGGCTGTGAAGCCGATGCGGAGATGGCCCTGCCGGCCGGAGGCAATACGCCGTGCCGTCACAGGTGCCCGGCTGGCCAGGGCCATGAGCCTGCGGGCCTCGTCAAGGAAGGCCCGTCCGGCGGCGGTCAGTTCCACCCGGCGGTTATCCCGCTCGAGGAGTTGGGCCCCCACCGTTTTTTCCAGTTTCTGGATTTGGCGGCTCAGCGGCGGCTGGGTCATGTTGAGGCGCTCGGCGGCCCGGCCGAAGTGCAGTTCCTCGGCGACGGCAATGAACCCCGTCAGCTGGTCGAAGGTAAACGTGATGCCCTCCCGGTATTACTTGATGCATATTTGGGCTTAGACATGCATCATAGCGCCTCCCTACACTCGACCTAGCGAACCGGCAGTGACCCGGTTCACACAGACCTTCGGGCTGAGGCAGCCCGTAGTGCAAACGAGGAGTTTCAATGATGCACTTCCCCACCCGCCGCGCCGTTCTCGGAGCGGCGTCGGCCATCACCCTGCTGGCCATGACTGCATGCGGCAACGTTTCCGGCGGCAGCAGCGATTCGTCGAAGTACCCCAACGGCCCAGTCACCCTGACCGTGGGCCAGGCACCCGGCGGCAGCACCGACCTCATTGCACGGGCAGTTTCGGAAGGCGCGGCCAAGACCCTCGGCGCCCCGATCCCCGTGGTCAACAAGCCCGGCGCCAACGGCGCACTCGCCAGCAAGGAGGTGGCGGGCAAGCCGGCTGACGGCCAGAACCTGCTGCTGCTCACCGCTTCCCTGATCACCATCACCCCGCTGGCCGTGACCCATGACGAGGCCGTCAACATCGACGACTTCGACATCATCACCGGCCTGTCCCAGGACGACTACGTTCTGGTGGCCAGCGACAAGTCCGGCTTCAAGTCCATCAAGGACGTGACCTCGGCCGGCCGAAACATCACCTACGGCACCACCGGCGTCGGCACCGGCAGCCAGCTCGCCCAGACTGTCCTCTTCAAGCAGGCCAACGTGAAGGGCGCGGACGTTCCCTTCGACAGCGGCAAGCCGGCCCTGACCGCCGTCCTGGGCAACCAGGTGGAACTGGCCACCATCCAGCTCGGCGAGGCGATGCCGCAGATCCAGGCCGGCAAGGTCTCCCCGCTGCTGGTCTTCTCGGAGGAGCGCAATTCCTTCCTGCCGGACACGCCCACCGCCAAGGAATCCGGCTACGACGTCCCGGTCGCCCAATACCGCGCCGTCGCCGCTCCCAAGGGAACCCCGCAGGAAGTCAAGGACAAGCTCCTTGCCTCCATCCAGGACACCCTGAAGTCGGACGCGTACAAGGAGTTCAACAAGAAGAACATGCTGACCCCGAAGGAAATCTCCGGTGAGGAAGTAGTCACGCAGTGGAAGGACTACGCAGCCAAGTACAAGGCCCTGGTGGAGAAGTACGACATCAGCCTTGCCGGGAACAAGTGAGACCAGTGCAGGCAGCATCACCGGTATCCGGCGGAGGGAACAGCTCCAGCGCTGTTTCCTCCGCCGGGAACGGCACCCATGACCTTCCCGTCGCCGAGCCCGACGATCTGACTCCCGAACAGCTGGCAGCCCAGTGGGAGGAAGAAAAGCCCCCGGCCGCCGGCGCGCTGGCCAACGTGGGATCCTCCCTGGTGATCATCGGCGTCGGCATCGGAGCCGTGGTCCTGTCCATCGCGATGGGCCTGGGCACACCGTCCGCCCCGCAGCCCGGCCTGTGGCCGTTCATGATCAGCTGCGTCATGGTGGCCCTCGGGCTGTTCCAGCTGGTCATGGGCCGGCACAACCGCGACGCGGAGAAGTTCACCCGCATGTCCGTAGCCCCGCTGACCGGTCTGGTCACCCTGGCCGCCATGGTGGCACTCATGCCCGTGGCCGGCTTCGAACTGCCCGCCCTGGTGCTGTGCATCATCTGGATGCGCTTCCTCGGAGGCGAAACCTGGCGCTCCACGCTGGTGGTCAGCGCCGTCGTCGTGGCAGCTTTTTACGGCATCTTCGTGATGGCGCTCAACACGTCGATCCCCCACCTCTTCTAGGAGACCACCGTGGATTTTCTAAATCCAGTGATCAACGGATTTGCAGTCGTCCTGGAGCCAATGAACCTCCTGTACTGCCTGATCGGCGTCGTCATCGGCATGCTGATCGGTGTCTTGCCCGGTCTGGGGCCCGCGGCAACCATCGCCATCCTGCTCCCGCTCACCTACAACGTTGAGCCCGTCACCGCCATCATCATGCTGGCCGGCATCTTCTACGGTGCCCAGTACGGCGGCACCATCACCTCGGTGCTCCTGCGGCTTCCCGGCGAAGCATCCTCAGTGGTCACCGTCTTCGACGGCTACCAGATGGCCAAGCAGGGACGGGCCGGCACGGCCCTGGGCCTGGCCTCCATTGGCTCGTTCATTGGCGGCACCGCGGCCATCATCGGCCTGACGTTCCTGGCCCCGATCGTGGCCAGCTTTGCCCTGGACTTCGGCCCCGCCGAATACACCGCCCTGGCGCTGCTGGGCATCCTGCTGGTGGCCACCATCAGCAGCGGTTCCAAGACCAAGGCACTCATCGCGGCCGCCCTCGGCCTGCTGCTGGCGACCGTTGGCCGGGACATCTTCACCGGTGAAAACCGGTTCACCTTCGGCAGCCTTGAGCTGGCCGACGGCATCGACTTCGTGCCGATCGCCATGGGAATCTTCGGCCTGGGCGAGATCATGTACAACCTCGAAGAGCGGCACCGCGCCGCAAAGGCGCCCTCCGCCGTCGCAAACGTCTGGCCCTCCCGGGGTGACCTCAAGCAGGCCTCCGGCGCCATAGGACGCGGCTCGGTCCTCGGCTTCTTCCTGGGCATCCTGCCCGGCGGCGGCGCCACCATCGCCTCGATGGCCTCCTACGCCATGGAGAAGAAGCGGGCCAAGCAGCCCGAGCGCTTCGGCAAGGGCGCGCCGGAAGGCGTGGCCGGCCCGGAAACCGCTAACAACGCGGCGGCGACGTCCTCGTTCATACCGCTGCTGACCCTCGGCATCCCGGCCAACGCCACCATGGCACTGATGTTCGGCGCACTGCTCATCCAGGGCGTTACGCCCGGGCCGCAGCTCGTGGAGCAGGACCCGGGACTGTTCTGGGGCGTGGTGAACTCCATGTACATCGGAAACATCCTGCTGCTGATCATGAGCATGCCGCTGGTGGGGATCTTCGTGAAGATCCTCCGCGTGCGCGCCGCCATCCTGGCGCCCATCACGGCGCTGATCACCCTGCTCGGCGCGTACACGATCAACAACAGCATGTTTGACGTCACGCTCGTGGTGGTCTTCGGCATCGTGGGCTACTTGATGAAGAAATTCGGCTTCGAGCCCGGCCCGCTGGTGCTGGCATTCGTGTTGGGTTCGCTGCTGGAAAGCTCCCTGCGCCGCGCGCTGCTGGTGTTCGGCGGCGACCCGCTCGGCTTCTTCAGCCGGCCGATCTCCGCCACGCTCCTTATTGTCTTCGTCCTCGTGGCCGCGCTCCCGGGCATCCGCTCAGGGCTGGCCAGGCGCAAAGCCACCGTCCCTGCGCGAACCGCCGCCACAGAAATCAAGGAGAAGGTATGAGCATCATCGTTGGATTCGTCCCCACCCCGGCGGGGGAGGCTGCCCTCGCGGCAGGCATTGCGGAGGCCCGCCTCCGCAACCAGGAACTGGTGATCGTCAACTCCGCCCGTGAAGGCGCCCTGGTTGACAAGTCTGTGGCACCGGACGATGTCCTGGCCAAGGCCTCCAGGCAGGCGGCGGACGCAGGCGTCACGGCCCGCGTGATCCAGCCGCCCTACCAGCATGACCTGGCGGATGAGTTCCTCGACGTCGCCCGGGAGGAAGACGCCTCCCTGATTGTCATCGGGCTGCGGCACCGGACGCAGGTGGGCAAGTTCATCCTGGGCAGCCACGCCCAGCGCATCCTCATGCAGGCTGATCGCCCCGTTTTGGCCGTGAAGGCCGACGGCGGCCAGTTTTAGTACCCGAAGCACCGCTTGGTAAGAGGCGGGCCGGGCTCCCGTTCAGGATCCCGGCCCGCCTCAGCCATATCCCCGCACTTTACAAGGAAAGCCCCATGTCCACTTTGATCGCATCCACGTCCCGCCAGCACCGTTTGCGGGCGCAGCCAGCCTCTGGTGGCGAGCCCGCCCGCCTCAACCCGCTCGAGCCCGTCCCCAACTGGTGCAAGCTTTCGCGTGCCGACGAGGTGACCGTGTGCCGCGACCGCCGGAAGGTGGCGGCCGGCCGCGTTGACATGGTGGCCCTGGACGGCAGCGTTTTTCTGGGTCCTCCAGGAGGACGGAAAGGGCCGCGCCATGGTCCACCAGAAGGACGGGCTGACGGTCTTTCGGAAAGCCGGCAAGTCCCGGCGTCCCTGGCGCTACGGGACCTAGCCCGCCACGGCGCGGCCAGGAGCACCCTGCCGTGACGTCGGACTCTTAAACCGGCCCCAGGGAATAGCCGCCACCAAAAAGACCTTCCCTTAAGCGGGCTCCGACGATCGGCTGCCTCGTGAAAGGACCTCTTTGCCTACTGCCTTCATCCCGTTCACCATGTGCGCCACGGTCCGCGACGACCACAGCCGCTCCTTCCGCACTGACCTGGAACGCCTCACTTCCGCCCACCGTGGCTGGGCGCCCTTGGACATGGTCAAGTCGACCAACTCCAAGGCTCTCCTCCGCGGTGCGATCCCGCAGAGCGCTCATACTGCCACCGACGCGAGTCTTGCCCGCTACCTGCAGACCCGCCTTGCCGCCGACACGGACATCCACCTGGACCTCACCGTCAGCATCGAGCGGTAACGCCACCTTGCGCAGCCCCGGACCTTTTGGTCCGGGGCTTTTCTGTGCAGCGACACGAATGTCCGGCAGGCATAAGCTAATACCAGTAGGTCGCTTCCAGCCCCGGGGAGCTTATCGTGGACACTGAAACCGCCGACGTGACCGGTCATGACGTCACCACCATCACCTGCGTGTGCGGCAACACCGTCAGCAAGGACGGACTGATACAGGCCAACTCGCAAGGCGTCCCCGTTTATGCCGGAGGAAACACCTCCGTCCCCGTGGAGCTGGCGCAATGGCCCGCCGATGAGGATCTTTACACACTCTGTCCCGCATGCGGCCGCGTGTACCGTGACGCGACAATCGAAGAGACAGGGACCGCGCCCGTTGCCTTCCGGGTGGATGTCACCGCTAGTCCGATTGCAGAGGCAATCCGAGCCCACTGGAACCTCAGCACGTAGGCCGACTGGCCCGGCTGTGTGAACCGCTGACGGCAATAGTCGATATTCCCGCCGCCGTCGGCATAGGGTGGGCGAAGCGGACAAGCGTGAATACTCTCCAAATGCCGGGGTACGGAAAGACTTGAGAACACCCCGGGGATGCCACGCAGGAACCACCGATAAAGGAGCAGTCTGTGCGGGAAGCAAGCTTCAACCAGAGCGTTTCAGCAGCCGACGAGTTTGACGGCGAGAGCAACGGATTCGAACCCGAGGCAGGAGCGGTCCCGGCCGACGAAGCTGTTCCGGCTGGCTCGGCCTCCGAGGCGGCCGAAGCGCCAGAATTGGCCGAAGCAGGCGAAGCGCCGGAAGTCACCGAGGCAGCCGACATCACCTACGACGAGCAGTTCTATCCCGCCCGTCCCAAGGCGCTGAGGCCGATCGCCCGCCGTCGCCAGTTCTTTGCCGACCGCCCATCGCTCGAATTCGACGGGCGCAACGCGGCCTACGTCGAGTGGCTGCGGAACCAGGCCATGCTGGGGGACGCGAACGTCATGGCCCGGCAGCTCTCCGGGCAGGCCAGCATGTGGCAGAACTCGTATGCCCATCCCAACCCGCGGGCGGCCGTGGAACGCGCCCCCGTCTGGTTTACCGCCTACCCCCTGTCCTTCATCACCCGGCCGGGCCAGTCCTTCCTCTCGGCTTTGGGGGATCCTGAGCTGTGGGATGCCTTCCGCGAGATCGGCATCAGGGGCCTGCACACCGGTCCCGTCAAGCTCGCCGGCGGCATCAGCGGCTGGTCCCAGACGCCCAGCGTGGACGGGCACTTCGACCGCATCAGCATGGCGATCGACCCGGTGTTCGGCACCGAGGACGAATTCCGCAAGATGTGCGAGGTCGCGGCCAGCCATGACGGCACGGTGATCGACGACATCGTCCCCGGACACACGGGCAAGGGGGCCGACTTCCGCCTGGC
Source organism: Arthrobacter sp. UC242_113 (assembly GCF_044054585.1). NCBI lineage: Bacteria > Bacillati > Actinomycetota > Actinomycetes > Micrococcales > Micrococcaceae > Arthrobacter > Arthrobacter sp. UC242_113. Next base: position 3,931,947 of record NZ_CP171968.1, read on the forward strand.
CGCGATGAACTTCCGGGACTACCCCGGCATCTACCACATGATCGACATCCCGGAAGAGGACTGGCACCTGCTGCCGGACGTTCCCGAAGGCGAAGACTCGGTCAACATCAGCCCCGACGCGGAGCAGGCACTGCAGGAGGCCGGGTACATCATCGGCCGGCTGCAGCGCGTGATCTTCTACGAACCCGGGGTCAAGGAGACCAACTGGAGCGCCACCCGGGCGATCGTGGACACGGCCGGGAAAACCCGGCGCTGGGTCTACCTGCACTACTTCAAGGCCGGCCAGCCGTCCATCAACTGGCTGGATCCCACCTTTGCGGGCATGCGCCTGGTGGTCGGTGACGCGCTGCACTCGCTGCTCGACCTCGGCACGGGTGCGCTGCGGCTGGACGCGAACGGGTTCCTGGGTGTGGAGAAGAGCGCCGAGGAGCAGCCTGGCTGGTCCGAGGGGCACCCGCTGTCCGAGGCGGCAAACCAGCTGATCGGGTCCATGATCCGCAAGGTGGGCGGGTTCTCCTTCCAGGAACTCAACCTCACCATCGACGACATCAAGGCCACCTCGGAGGCGGGTCCCGACCTTTCCTACGACTTCGTCACCAGGCCGGCCTACCACTACGCGCTGGTGACTGCCGATACGGAATTCCTCCGCCTGACCCTGCGGCTCGCGATGGACATCGGCGTGGACCAGGCATCACTGGTCCATGCCCTGCAGAACCACGACGAACTGACTTACGAGCTGGTCCATTTCGCCGCCGGCCACAAGGACGATGTCTTCGAACTCAACGGCCAGGAACTCACCGGCGCGGAAATTGCCGAGCATGTCCAGCAGACCCTGCGGGAAAGGCTGACGGGCCCGGACACCCCGTACAACGCCCTGTTCACCACCAACGGCATCGCCTGCACCACGGCCAGCGTCATCATGGCCGCCCTGGGCATTCAGGACCCGGAGAACCTCACCGACGAACAGCAGGCCCAGATCCTGGACGTCCACATCCTGCTGTCCATGTACAACGCCCTGCAGCCCGGCGTCTTTGCCCTCTCCGGCTGGGACCTCACCGGCATAGTCACCCTTGACCGCCAGAAGGTGCGGGAACTCACCGCGCAGGGCGACACCCGCTGGATCAACCGCGGCGCACACGACATCATGGGCACCAGCCCTGAAGCGACGGCCTCCTCCGCCGGCATGCCGCGTGCCCGCAGCCTGTACGGCCCGCTGCCCGACCAGCTCAAGGACCCGGCGTCCTTCGCCCGGCGGCTGCAGAAGATCCTTGCCGTCCGGGAAGAAAGCGGCATTGCCACCAGCACCCTGCTGGACGTGCCCGAAGTTTCCCAGCGCGGCCTGCTGGTCATGGTCAACCGGCTGGGGGACGGAAACCTTCAGGCCACGGTGCTCAACTTCTCCGGCCAGGACATCGCGGGCAGCATCCAGTCGACCCACCTGGTTCCCGGCAGCAGCGTCCACGACCTCTTCAGCGGCGAGGCCGTGGGGCAGGTCGACGACCTGCACAGCTTCTTCCTGGAGCTGGGCGCCTATCAGGGCACGGCACTGGTCCTGAAGGAAGGCGAGAAGGACGACGACGGCGACGCCGAGTGAGCGGGCTCTGAGGCCGGCGCCGCGCCCACCGAGCCCCGGCGCACCAGCGTGGCTTTGAACTCCGGCGCCGGGGCCACAGGCGGGCGGCCCTCGATCTGTCTGATCAGGGCGCTCGCCGCCGCGGCCCCCATGTCGTAGACAGGCTGCGCCACCACCGTCAGGGGTGGCGTGGTCAGGCGGGTCCAGGCGAAGTCGTCGTACATCAGGAAAGACACGTCATCCGGGATTCGAAGCCCCATTTCCTGGATGGCTTCCACCACGCTGAGGGCAATCAGTCCGTCTGAAGCCACGACGGCGGTGGCCGGGTCAGCGCCGAGCAGCACCTCGCGCGTGAGGTTCCGGATGGAGCCGGCATCGCCGGCGTTGAGCCGCACGAGGTCCCCCGGAAACCCGCACCCCGCCTCAGCAAAGGCCCGCCGCATCCCCTCCAGGCGGTCCGAGATTTGCGATGAGTCCAGCCGCGTCCCCGCGGAGAACTCAGCGCCTGTGCGCAGCGTCGAGATGAAGGCGATCCTTCGGTGCCCGGCATCCAGAAGGTAGCGCGTTGATTCGTACGAGATGGTGGCCATGTCCACGGCGACCGTCTCCAGCGTGAGGCCATCAGCAGAGCGGTCCAGGAGCACCAGCGGGCGGCCCGATTCATGGACCCGCCGCAGGTGCTGCGTCTCCACCGATGACGCCGGAGCGACGATCAGGCCGTCCACCCTCTTGTCGAGCAGCACGCGGACAGCGTCCACTTCCGCCGCGGTGTTCTCGTCCGTGTTGATCAGGATGACGTTGAACCCGCTCTTCTTGGCGGTGTCCGTGATCCCCCTGGTGGTCAGGCCAAAATGCGGGTTCTCGATGTCGCCCACCACCACGCCGATGGTGTGCGATTTCCCGGTATTCATGCTGCGTGCCAGCTCGTTGGGCCGGTACTCCAGCTCCTCCGCGGCGGCCAGAACCCGCTCGCGGACGTCGTCGCTGACGGCACCGTAGTTGCCCAGCGCACGGGCGGCCTGGGCTTTGGAGACCTGGGCAGCTTTTGCGACGTCGGCAACTGTTACGTCCCGCCGTCTTGCTCCGTCACTGCTCATGTTCACCTTTCAGAGGGGCTGTTGACGCGGCGTGTGAGTTCCGCTACATTTCTAGCAATCGATGTGAGTCCGGTCTCAATCGTAGGGACTGAGACCGGACTCAGCAAGAGCTTCATCGACCAAATCCTTCGGCGGCCCCTGACAGCACCGCTTTCCCTCCCACGATTGGACAACGCTGTGATCAAATTGAACTTCCGCCCCGCCGCGGTGGCTGCGGCAGCCCTGGCGGCCATCCTCGCCCTCTCGGGCTGCGGCGGGTCGTCCTCCGCCACCTCCAGCCCGGCTGACAACCCGTACGGGCTGATCGAACCGGGCACCATCCGGGTCGCAAGCCTGGGCGACTCAAAGCCATACACCTTCACCGACACGCAGGGTAACTTCACCGGCTTCGACGTCGAACTGTTCAAGGACGTGGCCCACCGCGCCGGTGTAGACAAAGTGGTCTTCACCGGTCAGGACTTCTCCGGTCTGCTTTCCGCCGTGGCCAACGGCCAGTTCGACGTCGGCGTCGCCGCGATCGGCATCACGGACAAGCGCAAGGAAACCGTTGACTTCTCCAGCGGCTACCTCGCCGGCTACCTGACGGTCATCACCACCAAGACCTCGGGCATCAAGGACGTCGACGGCCTCAACGGCAAGCGCCTGGGCGTGGTCCAGGGAACGCTGCAGGAAGCGTACGCCGTCAAGAACTTCACGTCCGCCAGCCTGGTGCGTTTCCCGGACAACAACACCGCCGTCGCCGCCGTCAACAGCGGTTCCGTGGACGCGCACTTCCTCGACTACGAGGCCGCCAAGGCCTACCAGGAGCAGTACGGCCTGATCAGCGCGGCTGACATCCCGTCCTTCGACGCCCCCGCCGGCTTCGCCATTGCCAAGGACAAGCCGGCCTTCAAGGAAGCACTGAACAAGGGCCTCGCCGCAGCGATGGAAGACGGCACCTGGAAGAAGCTCTACCAGAAGTGGTTCCCGGGCTCCCCGATGCCGGAGCAGTACCTGCCCAAGGCCGAGCAGACCGCCACGCCGGCGCCAACCGCCAGCAAGTAAGCGGCAGCCGGGCCGATTCACCACCGGCCCCCCGGGCGGGCTGCACCCACAGCCCGCCCGGCACCCGAATCGAACAACTAACGTCTGAGAGCAATCAATGGACTGGCTCAACATCATCGGCCGCACCTTCTTCGACTTTGAAGCAATGCTCGAGGTGCTGCCCCAACTCCTCGGGGTTGGCCTTCTGAACACGCTTATCATCTCCGTCGCAGCGACCATCCTTGGCGTCGTGCTGGGCATGGTGGTGGCGGTCATGGGCATCTCGAGGTCCCGCTGGCTGCGCATCCCCGCCCGGATCTACACCGACCTCTTCCGCGGCCTGCCGGCCATTCTCACCATCCTGCTGATCGGCCAGGGCTTCGCCCGTTTCAGCCAGTCGATCTTCGGGCCCTCGCCCTACCCGCTGGGAATCATCGCACTGAGCCTCATCGCCAGTGCCTACATCGGCGAAATCTTCCGCGCCGGCATCCTCAGCGTGGAAAAGGGCCAGGGCGAGGCCTGCCGTGCGCTGGGCATGAGCTACGCCAAGTCGATGGCCCTGGTGGTGGTCCCGCAGGGCGTCCGCCGGGTCCTGCCGGCCCTGGTGAACCAATTCATCGCCATCGTCAAGGATTCCTCCCTGGTCTACTTCCTTGGCCTGCTGGTCAGCGAACGCGAACTCTTCCGCGTGGGCCAGGACGCCGCTGTGCTCTCCGGAAACCTCTCGCCGCTGGTCATGGCCGGCATCTTCTACCTGGTGATCACCGTGCCCCTGACCCACCTGGTCAACTACTTCGACAACAGGTTCCGCACCGGCCGCCGCCGGCCCACTCCGCCCACGTCCGGCCTGAAGGAAGTCACCGAACTCGACGCGGCCTCGCCGCTCACCACCGGGAGCAACACATGAACCTCACAAGCGCCAACACCAGCGCCAGCTCCAGCACCAGCAAAACAGCAGCTGACATCGAGACGTTCCACGGCTCCAGCCTCGAGCTGCAGAACCTGACCATGGCCTACGGGGACATCGAGGTCCTCCGCAACGTCAGCCTCAGTGTCGCCCCCGGCACCACCACGTGCATCATCGGGCCCTCAGGCTCGGGCAAGTCCACGCTGCTGCGCGGCGTCAACCGGCTGCACGAACCCAAAAGCGGCGACGTGCTGCTGGCCGGCGAAAGCGCCCTGCAGGTCAAGCCGGACACCCTCCGCCGCCGGATCGGCATGGTGTTCCAGCACTTCAACCTCTTTCCGGACCACACCGCGCTGGAAAACGTGGCGCTGGCCCTGTGGAGCGTCAAGGGAATGCCCAAGGCCGAGGCCATGGAACGTGCCCGCCGCCGGCTGGCCGAGGTGGGCCTGGCCGAGCGCGCTGACCACCGGCCCCGCGACCTGTCCGGAGGCCAGCAGCAGCGCGTGGCCATCGCCCGCGCGCTGGCCATGGAACCGGAGGTAATGCTTTTCGACGAAGCCACCAGCGCCCTGGACCCGGAACTGGTCAAGGGCGTCCTGAACCTGATGGCAGGGCTCGGCCGGCGCGGCATGACCATGCTGGTGGTCACCCACGAGATGGGCTTCGCCCGAAAGGTCGCCGACCAGGTGGTCTTCATGGACGAAGGCGAAGTCGTTGAGGCGGGAACACCGGCCGAACTGTTCGACAACCCGCGCAGCGAACGCTTGCAGCGCTTCCTCTCGGAGGTGCTGTGATGGGGAACGGTAGAGCGGTACCCATCCGGACCGCCGTCGTCGGTTTTGGAATCTCCGGCAAGGTTTTCCACGCCCCGCTGCTCGCGGCGGATCCGCAGTACTCACTGGACGTGATCGTGACGGCGGACCCGGCACGTGCCGCCGAGGCCGCCCGGCTTTACCCGCAGGCGCGCATCATCCCGACGCCCGAGGCGATGTTCGCCCTTGCCGGGGAACTGGACCTCGTCATCCTGGGCACTCCGCCGCACACCCATTTCGATCTGGCGGCTGCAGCCATTGCACACGGCCTCCACGTGGTGGTGGACAAGCCCTTTGTGCCCACCTCCGCCCAGGGGGCGGAACTGATTTCCCTGGCGTCCGACGGCGGGGTGCAGCTCACGGTGTTCCAGAACCGACGGTGGGACGCCGACTTCCTGACCCTGCAGAAGCTGCTGCGGTCGGGGGCTGTGGGTAAGGTGCGCACCTTCGAATCACGGTTCGAATGGTGGCGGCCCGAAGGCTTCGGAAACTGGCGCGACAGCGTCTCCCTGGTCCAGGGCGGCGGGATCCTCCACGACCTTGGCGCGCACCTGATCGACCAGGCCATCCAGCTGTTCGGACCCGTTGAAAAGAGCTACGGCGAGACCGCCAACCGCGGATCCGATCCGGAAGCCGCCGACACGGAAGCGTTTGTCTCCCTGCTCCACGGGTCCGGAGTCCGCACCAGGCTGTGGATGAACGGCATGGCAGCGCAGGTGGGGCCGCGCTTCCACGTCCTCGGCTCCGAAGCCGGTTACACGAAGTGGGGCCTGGACGGCCAGGAGCCCGCGCTTGCCGCCGGCATGCTGCCCTCGGATGCCGCCTACGGCATCGATCCCCGGGAGTCCTGGGGACTCCTGGGTGTGGACGGCGCCGCCGATCCCGTTCCCGCTGAGCGCGGCACGTACCCGGAGTTCTACGTTCAGCTCGCCGCCGCCCTGCGCGGGGAGGGACCGATGCCCGTCGATCCGGCCGAGCCGCTCGAAGTCCTCAAGGTCATCGAAGGCATCCACGCGCTGGCCTGAGCCATGGCGCCCGCCACCACTCCTGCCGCCATGCGCCGCCCACCCATTCCGGACGCGGCCTCGCGTCCTCATCAACCGTGTCCAAAATCCACAGAAAGGGAGAACTCATGTCCTCCACCGCCACCAAGCACGTCGCCATCATCGGCGGCGGCATCCTGGGCGTCTCCACCGCTGTCCACCTGCTCCGCGAAGGCGCCTCCGTGACGCTGCTGACCGAACGCGGCCTGGCCAGCGAAGCCACCGGCCGTTCGCTCTCCTGGCTCAACTCCGCCGGCGAACGGTCCACGCCCTACCACCAGCTCCGCCTCGCCGGCGTGGACCGGTACCGCACGCTCTTCGCTGCGGATCCCACCCGGGAGTGGCTGCAGTTCGGCGGTGGCCTGATGTGGAACGCCGCCGGGCAGCGGGGAATCACTGAGGCCCGCCACGCCTACGAGAAGTCCATCGGCTACGACTCGAAGCTGCTGGCGCCGGAAGACATCGCGGCATTCACGCCCGGCATCGACGCGGGAGCTGTTCCTGAAACCGCCATCTTCAACCCGGGGGAGGGCTGGGTCAGCCTGCCGGACCTGGTGGACTTCCTGATGGAGGAGTTCCACGAGCGCGGCGGCCGGCTGGTGCTGAACGCCGGCAGGGCCTCCGTGGTGGTCGACGGCGGCCGGGCGGTGGGCGTCGAAACATCCGCTGGCGAGACGTACGACGCCGACGCGGTACTGGTGGCGTGCGGCGCCGCGACACCCGCCGTCGTCGCACCCCTCGGCGTTGACATCCCCAATGGTTCCCCGGTGTCCATGCTGGTGCTGACCAAGCCGGTGGAGCACGGCGTACGAACGGTGATGAACACGCCGCGGGCCGCCGTGCGCCCCAACCCGGGCAGCACCTTTGCCCTGGACCACGACTGGTACGAGGAGCACATCACGGAGCATGGGGACGGTTCGTTCAGCATCCCCGACGACGTGGTCCAAGAACTCGCCGACGAGGCCTCCAAGCTCATTGCCGGCAACCCTGAGCTGAAGCCCGCGAGCTGGAAGATCGGCTACAAGCCCATTCCCGGCGACGGCGAGCCGGTGCTGGGCGAGCTTGGCCAGGTTCCCGGCTGCTTCGTGGCGTTCACCCACTCCGGTGCCACCCTGGGGCTCGTTGTCGGGGAACTCCTGGCCGGTGAGATCCTGAGCGGCGACAGGCACCCCATGCTGTCCACCTTCCGTCCGGCCCGGTTTTCCTGACAAGCCGGTTTCCTGACAGGCCGGTTTTCCTGGGCTAGCCAAGCGGAAGCCCCGCACCGTCCGTGAAAGGGCGGTGCGGGGCTTCTTTGGCGAATCCTCCGGGTATCCGGGGCCCCGGAGTGCTTCCCTAAAGCTACCGGCCGGTAACCAGAAGTCAAGGGGCGGTCACAATCACGAGACGGCTATCGGATGAACGCTGCCGGTGCCGTACGATACGAGTCACATGTGGTTGCCTTGTGCCCGTCGGGTGCTGTTGGGCGCATCTGATGCTGGGGGGCGGATGAAAACAGGCGTGATTCCAAACGGCCATCCACTGGGCCGCGGGAAGGGTCCGCGGCGCACGCTGTTGTGGCTCATGTGGGTGTTGCTGGGCCTGTACCTGGCTGGCTTGCTGCTGGACAGCGACGGGTTCAGTCCGCTTGTGAATGTCTGGATCGGGGTGCCCGCGGCGTGGGCGCCCGCGGCCGTGGCCTGGCTGTCGGCCTACCGCGCCAAGAACCACTGGGCCCTCGCCCTGGTGGCGATGGCGCTGTCTGCTTTTGCGGCGGGGAGCACCTACTACGTGGCCGCGCTCGCGGGGGCCAGCTCGCTGCCCTTCCCGTCGCCTGCCGATACCGGCTACCTGCTGTTTTACCCGCTCGCACTTGGCGGATTGTTCGTCTATTTGCTTCCGCTGCGACAGCGGCTGGCGCGCTCCGTGCTGCTGGACGCCGTCGTCGGCTCACTCGGGGCCGCCTCCGTCCTGGTGGTTCTGCTGAGTCCGCTGCTCTCGGCCGCCGGCGAGTTTTCCTCACTGGCTACGGCCGTGGCGGTGGCCTACCCTCTCCTGGATCTCGTCGTCCTGGCCGTGACCGCCGGGATGGCGGCAGTACCGGGCCTTGCCACGGCCCGCAGTGGGGCAACTCTGATGCTGGGGCTCACGGTGTTCGCCGCCGCTGACGTCGTCTATGCCTCCAGGCTGTCCACTGACGACTACGTGCTCGGCACGCCGCTGGATGCCGGCTGGACGGTGGGTTTGTGCCTCATTGCAACCTGGGCGGACGGGTTCGCCCGGCAGGAGGAGAAAGCCCCGGGTGCCACCGAAGGCTCGTGGACGCCGGCGGTTCCGATGGTTGCCACCGCCGCCGGGCTCGGGGTCCTGATCGTGGGCACCGGGGTCCCGGTGCCGGAACTTGCCGTCGGGCTCGCCGCGGCCACCCTGGTGTCCGCTGGCATCCGGACCCAGTTGGCTTTCCGCCAGCTGGTGACCCTCGCCGAGGTGCGCCGGCAGTCCAGGACGGACGAACTGACGGCGCTGCCCAACCGGCGGGCTCTGTACGCCGACGCTCCCGTCGTGCTCGAGGCGCGGCAGGGTGCACCGTGCGCCTTCCTCCTGCTGGACGCGGACAGATTCAAGGAGATCAACGACAGTCTGGGCCATGACGTGGGGGACAGGTTGCTGATCCAGGTCAGTGAACGGCTTCGCCGCTGCCTGGGCCCCGATGACCTGATAGCCCGGCTGGGCGGGGATGAGTTCGCCATCCTCCTCCTTGATGCCGGCGAGAGCGAGGCCCTGCAGCTCGCCGACCGGCTCCGCGCAGCCCTGAGTGAGCCCCTCACGCTGAGGGGCATTGCCCTTCAGGTCGGTGTCAGTGTGGGCATCGCCCTGTTCCCGGAGCAGGGGGAGGACCTGAAGACGCTGCTGCGCAAGGCGGACACCGCCATGTACCGGGCCAAAGCCTCGCGCAGTGGCAGGCACGTGTACGCCAGTGAGGACCACAGTCCGGGGGAAGAGCGGCTGAGGATGCTCCAGGAGCTCCGCGCCGCCCTCGTCGGGGACCAGCTGGTGCTGCACTACCAGCCCAAGGTGGACGTGCTCACCGGGGAAGCGAAGGGCGTGGAAGCACTGGTCCGCTGGAACCATCCCCGGCACGGACTGCTGGCCCCCGGTTCGTTCCTCCTGCTGGCAGAGGAAGGCGGGCTCATGAACGCTCTGAATGACCGCGTGCTCACCCTGGCCCTGGATCAGGCAGCCGTCTGGCATTCGCAGGGCAGGCCAATGACGGTGGCTGCAAACCTCTCGGCCAGCTCACTCATCGACGCCGAACTGCCGGACCGGATTGCCGCCATGATCAAGGAGCGGGGCCTCGCGGAGTCGGCCCTGATGGTCGAAATCACCGAGGATTTCATGATGCCGGACCGGGTCCGAGCCAGGGATATCCTGTCCGGGCTGCAGTCCCGCGGCATACGGGTGGCCATTGACGACTTCGGCACGGGCTACAGCTCGCTGGCGTACCTCAGGGACCTCCCCATCAACGAGCTGAAGCTTGACCGCTCCTTCATCGTTTCCATGACAGAGGACCCGCGGGCTGCTGCCCTGGTGGCCTCCACGATCAACCTCGCGCACAGCCTTGGCCTGACGGTGGTTGCAGAAGGGGTGGAGGACGGCGGTGCACTGGACCAGCTGGGCAGCTACGGCTGCGACCAGGCGCAGGGATTCCATATCCTCCGCCCCGTACCTGCCGCAGAGCTGGACGACTGGTTCACGGTGTCTGCGCTGTAGCCTGCTTGTTGTCAGGCCAGGATTTTCTTGTGGAAGAACACGAGGTAGTCGCCCGTGGCGTCCTCAAACCCGAAGTCCTTCCAGTACGCCCGCAGAGCTGATTTCGCCTCGTCATACGCCGGCGTGTCCTCCGGCGGGGACCCTTCGCCGCCTGTCGGCGCGGCGTGGACCACCACCAGGTTCACGGACCGGCCAACTGTTTCGACGATGGCGTTGAGCACCGAGTAGCCCGTCCTGCCGCCGCGGTACTCCGGGAAGATCTCGAGCGACGAGACGATCATGAGGTCCCCGCCGTCCTGCAGGTACTCCCTGATCAGGTCCGGACGGTCCATGGTGAGCATCTCAACGGCCTTGGCCATCTCCCGGTCTGCCGTGCCGGTGGTGAGGAAGAGGTTGATCATGCCCGCTTTGGGAACAACCTGGACGACGGCGCTCCCCAGTTGCCGCTCCTCGTGGCCGCCGGGAGTGGGACTTGGACAGCTCACCGCCACTTCCCAGCGCAGCGGATAGTCCGAGGGGTCATGCTCCAGTCCGGGCGTGCCGCGGTACCGGAGCTTGTACTCGAAGAACAGCGATTCCGGGTCGAACACGGTCATGGCGCCGTCCTTGAGCTCGCAACGTTGCGTATTAAGGAATTTTAGTCGCCTTGGACGGTGTGGGAAATGGGATCAGCCCCGAAGGCCGCCCAGCCCGCTGATCAGTGCCTCAAGGCCAAGGCTGAAGGCGACGTCGGCCGGGCGTTCGTGCCCCTGCTCGGCCAGGCTCCGGACGGCACCCGTGAAGCTCGGCGTCGCCTCCGCCATGGTTCCGGGATCAAAGATGTCCGCCGGTGCCGTGACGTCGTAGGCCGAGCCGAAGATGAAGGATTCCAGCGCCACGATGGAGGAGACGATCCGCTCGTCGGGAAAACCGGCGTCGCGGAAGCCGGCGCTGACCGTTTCATACATGGCCAGGGTCTGCGGCGCGTCGGTCACGGGCAGTACGGCAATGACCGGAATCAGCGGGGTGTGCTGGGAGAACACGTCGCGGTAGCTCCAGGCCCACGCCCGGACGGCATCCTCCCACGGGCCGGCGCCGAACGCCGAGACGTCCACGAGGGAGGCGAGGTGGTCCTCCAGCAGCAGGAGCACGTCCCGCTTGGATTTCACGTGGTTATAGAGGGCCGACGGCGCGACGTTCAGTGAGCGGGCCAGCGCGGCCATGGTCAGGCCGTCGTAGCCCTTCTTCTCGATCAGCCGCAGCGCGGCTTCCGTGATGCCGGCCTTGTCCAGCACGCCTCCGACAGGGCGTCCGGCGCGGCGCCGGCTGCCCTGGCCTGATGATGCTGCGCCAGCCGTCGCTGAACCGGCTGTTGCTACGGCTGGTGTTGCCGGCATGGCTGACCTTTCTGCGGGTGAACGTCCTTCGCATTATTTCATCAGCCTCTTCCGCTCCCTCGCCAAAGGCTCTATAGTTCTTATAAATGAATGGCATTCATTTAGTGGTTCGCATCACTCGCGGCCACAGAGAAAGGACATCATGCTGAATCTTGACCGCGACGTAGTGATCGTCGGCGCCGGCCCCTCAGGTCTCACCGCCGCCCGCGAGCTGAAAAAGGCGGGCCTGTCCGTCGCCGTGCTCGAAGCCCGTGACCGCGTGGGCGGCCGGACCTGGACCGACACCGTGGACGGTGCCATGCTCGAGATCGGCGGCCAGTGGGTATCGCCGGACCAGACCGCCCTGCTGGCCCTCCTGGAGGAGCTCGGCCTGAAAACGTACTCCCGTTACCGTGAAGGCGAGTCCGTCTATGTCGGGGCGGATGGCGCCCCGGTCCGCTACACCGGGGACATGTTCCCGGTCAGCGCCACCACGGCTGCCGAGATGGACAAGCTCATCGCACTGCTGGATGAACTGGCGGCCGAGGTCGGTCCCAGTGAACCGTGGGCGCACCCCAAGGCGCGGGAGCTGGACACCATCTCCTTCCATCACTGGCTGCGCCAGAACTCCCCGGACGAGGAGGCCTGCAACAACATCGGGCTCTTCATCGCCGGCGGCATGCTCACCAAGCCGGCGCACGCGTTCTCCGCCCTGCAGGCTGTCCTGATGGCCGCTTCTGCCGGCTCCTTCACCCACCTGACGGATGAGGATTTTCATCCTGGACAAGCGGGTCATCGGCGGGATGCAGCAGGTTTCCCTGCTGCAGGCAGCGGAACTTGGGGCCGACGTCGTCCTCAACAGCCCGGTGCGCGCCATCAACTGGGAGGCCGACGGCGAAAACGGTCACCGTGTTACTGCCGTTTCCGACCGGGCCACCGTGAACGCGCGGTTCGTGATCATGGCGGTGCCGCCCAACCTGTACTCGCGGGTCTCCTTCAACCCGCCGCTGCCGCGCCGCCAGCACCAGATGCACCAGCACCAGTCGCTGGGCCTGGTCATCAAGGTCCACGCCGTCTACAGCACGCCTTTCTGGCGCGAGGACGGGCTCTCCGGGACGGGGTTCGGCGCCGGCTCGCTGGTCCAGGAGGTCTACGACAACACCAACCACGGCGACGCCCGCGGAACGCTCGTGGGCTTCATCTCCGACGAAAAGGCCGACGCCGTCTTCGAGCTGAGTGCCGAGGACCGCAAGAAGGCCGTCCTGGAATCGATCGCCGGCTTCCTGGGCGAGAAGGCCCTCGAGCCTGAGGTGTACTACGAATCTGACTGGGGTTCCGAGGAATGGACGCGCGGCGCCTACGCCGCGAGCTACGACCTCGGCGGGCTGCATCGGTACGGCAAGGACCAGCACGCAGCTGTCGGCCCCATCTACTGGTGCTCCTCCGATCTCGCCGCCGAAGGCTACCAGCACGTGGACGGGGCGGTCCGCATGGGCCAGTCCACGGCCGCCCGCATTGCCGCAGCTGCGGCGTCCGCCGAAGCGCAGGGTGAGCCGGAACTGGCGAAAGCAACGGCCGCCGTCGGCTAATAGCAGCCGCGCATTTCCCATTCAACGATGAATGACAAGAGGCAATTCCATGAGTACAAAAGCCGCAGTCACCCCGGAGGCGCACAAGAGCCTGAGCGAAAAGGGCCTCAAGGCCGGGTCCGTCGGGCTGGTCGGGGCCGTGGTGATCGGGGTGTCCTGCATCGCGCCGGCGTACACGCTCACCGCGGCCCTCGGCCCCACCGTGTCCGAGGTGGGCGTGCACCTGCCGGCGGTCTTCCTCGTGGGATTCATTCCCATGCTCCTGGTGGCGCTGGGCTACCGGGAGCTGAACAACGCCATGCCCGACGCCGGAACCTCCTTCACGTGGGCAACGCGCGCCTTTGGTCCGTGGATCGGCTGGATGGGAGGGTGGGGGCTGATCGCCGCCACCATCATCGTGCTGTCCAACCTGGCGGCGGTCGCCGTCGACTTCTTCTACCTGATGCTCGCCCAGCTGCTCGGCAACCCCGGGATCGCTGAGCTGTCAAAGAATCTGCCGCTGAACATCGCCACCACCCTGGTGTTCATCGCGGCGGCGTGCTGGATCTCCTACCGCGGCATGGAAACCACCAAGGGCGTCCAGTACGTCCTGGTGGGGTTCCAGCTGCTGGTGCTGGGGTGGTTCGCCGTCTCCGCGTTCGTGCACGTGGCCAACGGGACCGCCTTCGACGCCACGGCCATCTCGCCGGACTGGTTCAACCCCTTCGCCGTGGACTCCTTCTCAGCCTTCGCGGCCGGGGTGTCACTGTCGATCTTCATCTACTGGGGCTGGGACGTGACCCTGACCATGAACGAGGAGACGCGGAACCCGGAGAAGACCCCCGGGCGGGCGGCGACGGTGACCGTCGTCGTCATCGTGGCCATCTACATGACGGCCGCGCTGGCCACCCTGTCCTTCGCGGGCGTGGGGGAGGCCGGCCTGGGCACCGGCAATCCGGACAACCAGTCCAGCATCTTCGCGGTGCTGTCCGGGCCGGTCATGGGGCCGTTCGCCATCCTGATGTCCCTGGCCATCCTGAGCAGTTCCGCGGCGTCGCTGCAGTCCACGTTCGTCTCCCCGGCCCGCACGCTGCTGGCCATGGGCCACTACAAGGCCCTGCCCGGCAAGTTCGGCAAGGTCAGCCCCACCTTCAAGTCACCGAGCTACGCCACGGTTGCGGCGGCTGTTGCTGCGGCCGCGTTCTATGTCATCACCCGGACCACGTCCGAGAACGCGCTGTGGGATACCATCACGGCGCTGGGCATGATGATCTGCTTCTACTACGGGATCACGGCGCTCGCGTGTGTCTGGTTCTTCCGTGCCATGGCCTTTAGCAGCGCCCGGGCGTTCCTCTTCAAGTTCCTGGCTCCGCTGCTGGGCGGGGTGATCCTGCTGGTGATGTTCGTCAAAACCGCGTACGACTCCATGGACCCGGAATACGGTTCCGGTTCATCCGTGGGCGGCGTGGGCATGGTGTTCATCCTGGGCATGGGCGTCATCCTCCTCGGCGTGGTCGCCATGCTGGTGATGGCCAGGATCCGGCCCGAGTTCTTCAAGGGCAGGGTGCTGGCGCGGGGGCTCTGATCACCGGGGGACTCCGACTGGAAACTAAGCACACTTATGAATAGGGTGGCTGGTAGGGCGTTGACCCGGTTCAACTGAACGTACTGAGAACGTACTCGAGCAGAACGAGGTGACAGCATGACGGGCACGGAAAGCATCAGCAAGGTCACGGACATCATCAACGATTCCCACATCGGAATGTTCACCACCATCAATGAAGAAGGCGTCCTGGTCAGCCGGCCGCTGGCCGTCCAGGACGTGAAGGACGACGGCGACATGTGGTTCTTCACCGGAGAAGGAACCTCCCAGGTGGCCCACGTGACTGCCGATGCCAGGGTCAACGTGTCCTTCGGCAAGCGGACCGAGTGGGTCTCGGTCGCCGGGACCGCCGAAGTGGTGCGCGACCGGGCCAAGATCCGCGAACTGTGGAACCAGTCCGTCGACGCCTGGTTCCCGGACGGGCCGGAAACCCCCGAGGTGGTGCTTCTGCGCGTGGACTCCGACTCCGCCGAGTACTGGACCAGTCCCGGCGGGACAGCGGCGACGGTCCTGCAGTGGGTCAAGTCGAAGGTCACCCACAGCCGCATGAGCGTCGGTGAAAGCGGCACCGTGGAGCTGTAGCTCCCGCTACCAACAGCAACGCGGGGTCACTTAGCGCCCAATCCGGACCCCGGAAAGGGCGATATCTGACCCCGCGTTGCTGTTGCTGCCCGCTTTGAGCTCGTGCGTCAGAGGCAGGAGTAGTCGTAGTCGAAGCCGCCGGAGACGTACTGGGTGAGCGAGACCTTGCCGCCGCCGGTTAACGGTGCACCCGAGCAGTTGCGGGAGGCTGCGGTCAGGGTCCGTGCTCCGGCCAGCCAACTGGGGAGCGTATACAGCGGGCTGGTAGCCGGGACGGTGCCGGCGATCTGTGACCACTGGGTGGCGGTGGAGTAGATGCCCGTCTTCGCGTTGATGCTGCCGAAGAAGGCGACCATTCCCTCCAGATCCGCTCGGTTGGCCACCTTGTCGCCGGACCAGGAGTTTCCGGTTTCCACATCCAGCCACCAAATGTAGCTGGACGGGTTGCTGATGCCGCGGATGTGCGCGTCGTCGTAGGCCTTGGCCCAGCCGTACATGTAGGAACAGGCCGGACCGACGTCGTTCGCTTTGCAGTCGCCGTAGGGGTTGAAGACCTTGGTTCCGGCGTAGGTGTTGCTGATGGGCCACCAGCTGCCGGCAAGTCCGGGATTGGCTGTATTGACGTATAGCTGCACCTTGGGTTGCGTCTGCGTACCCGGCGAGGACCCCGCCCAGGTCAGCTGTGTGGCCAGGCACGGGTTCGTGGTGTTCGCGAGACCGTTGTTGACCCCTACGATCCCGAAAGCCGGTCCCTTCGGCAGGGCCTTGCCGCACTGGGGCCAGGAAACATCATTGCCGACTCCTGCAGCGGCAGCCTGGGCGGGGACTGCCGGAAGCATCAGCAGCACGGCGGCAGCCAGCGCCGGAAGCAATCGGAATTTGGACAGAACGGATCGAGTAGCGGACATCATCGGCCTTCCTCGGCAGGGCTGTAAACGAAGGAACCAGCATCCGTTCCAATCGCGGTCGGGTCAAGAGGTGGTCCAGCTGGCGGGCAGCTCCTTGAGCCCGTAAATGATGGTGCTGTCCATCCGCTCAAGGCGGGCTCCCGGGGTGAGGGTAAGCCCGGGGAGCCGGTCCAGAATGCCCTGCAGCGCGATCCTGGCTTCGAGCCTGGCCAGCGGGGCGCCGAGGCAGAAGTGGATGCCGTGGCCGAAGGCGAGATGCCGGTTCGGTGTCCGGTCGATGTCGAACTGTTCGGGTTCACGGAATTGGTGTTCATCGCGGTTGGCCGATCCGATCCAGGCAACCAGCGGCGCCCCGGCCGGGACCGCGACGTCGCCCAGCGTGGTGTCAGCAGCTGTCACCCGGTACATCGACTGGACGGGGGAGCGGTAGCGCAGCACTTCTTCTATGGCCTGGGGTAGCAGGGACGGCTCGGCGCGGAGCCGTCCCATCGTTCCGGGCTCTTGGGTGAAGCTGAGGACCGCGTTGCCGATCAGGTTGGTGGTTGTTTCATTGCCGGCCACGAGCAGGAGGCTGCAGAAGCCGAGCAGTTCGGCCACGCTCAGCTTCTGCCCGTCGATCTCGGCCACGAGCAGGTTGCTGATCAGGTCAGTTCCGGGCTGGCGCCTGCGGTGTTCGATGAGGGCCAGGAAGTACTCGGTCATTTCCCGGTTGGTGGCGCTGTGGTCGGCGGTCTGCGCTCCGGTCTGCGTCTGGCTGACGATCACGTCGGACCAATGCTTGAAGCGGTCGCGGTCCTCGGCGGGGATGCCCATGAGCTCGGCGATCACGATCACCGGCAGCGGGTAGGCCAGTTCGGCAATGAGGTCTGCCGAACCCCGGGAAGCAATCCCGTCCAGCAGCTCCTCCGTCAGGGCCGAGATGCGCGGTGCAAGTGCGTCCACGGCCTTCGGGGTGAACGCCTGGGTCACGAGGGAGCGCAGCTGCCGGTGCCGGGGCGGGTCGGCGGTGATCAGGCTCGCCGCGAACAGCTGGCCCGTCTCGGATGGATCGTCCCCTCCCATTCTCGACGAGAAGGTGGCGTGTTCGGACAGAACCCGTTGGACGTCGTCGTACCTGTAGACATGCCAGCTTCCGGATGCCTCGTCCTGGAACACGGGTGCGGACTCCCGCATCTTTTCGTACTGCGGGAAGGGATCCAATGAAGGCCCGTCACTGTTCACGAAGTCCATTGGCAGAGTTTATTCCGGGAAGGCGCCGCCGTCAGTAGCTGGGCAGAACTCAGCCAAACAGCCAGGCCGCCCCCAGAAGCAGGGGGATTGCCAAGGCCGAGGTGGTGACGGCTGTGGATTGCGCAAGGTTCTGGCCCACGCCGTACCGGACTGCGTAAAGGACCACGTTCTGCCCGGTGGGAAGGATCGCGCAGGCCGTGACAACGAAGGTGCTGAAGGTGTCGAGGTGGAACACGAACACGGCCAGCAGCCACGCGAGAGCCGGCTGGACGGCGGACTTAAGAACGACGGCGAACAGGGTGGGGACGCGGTCCACCGAGTCTTGGCGCGGTGAGAGGCCGTGCAGCGACATGCCGAAGATGATCAGCATCAGCGGAACCGTCAGCTGGGCCACCAGTTTCAGAGGATCCAGCACCAGGTCCGGAAGTGCAATCCCGGCTGCGCTGACGATGACGCCGAGGATGGCTGCCACCGTGACGGGGTTGCGCAGGGGAGTGGACAGGATGCTCCACACGGATGTCCTTTTCCCCTCAGGATCGGTCAGGTCCAGGATGGTCAGCGCCACCGGGGTTACCAGCGCCAACTGAAACAGCATGATCGGCGTGACGAATGTGGCACTGCCGAGAATGTAGAGGGACAGCGGAACGCCGAGGTTTGTGGAATTGACGATTCCGGTGGCAAGTGCGCCGACCGTGGTGCGCCGGACGCCCCACCGGCCGATTGCCCCGCTGAGCGCGAACAGCGCCATGCAGCAAAGTGCCGTGACAACGGAGATGAGGCCTGTCTGGCTGAGGACTTCGGAGATGTGCCGCGAGGCGATCGTGGAGAACATCAGGCTCGGCAGCCCCACCATGAAGGTCAGGGTGGACAGCACTTTCGTCCCGTGCGGCCCAAGGGCGTTTGTCCTGGCCAAGATGTAGCCGACGAGCAGGACCATGCCCACCACAAAGAATCCCTTTAAGACTCCATCCAAGCCGCTGTCCTCGCTCGTCTGTTTCACCATTACGACGCCGGGGGTCCGGGCTTATCTAAGACTACAGTGTTATTTAGCGCAATCCCTGGATGGCGTTCCAGTAGAGGCGGCTGCAGCGCTGCACGAGTTGCTCGTCAGGCATACTTTTCACGGCCCGAAAATCCATGATCTCCCTGGAGTTGAACATGGCGTTGAACAGGGAAAGTGCGTAGGGAAGCTGGTCCCCGCCGATGTTGGCTTCCTCGAGCAACTGCCGGACGGGTGGCCCCCACACCCGTTCCAGGGCGTGGGCGTGGGGTTCGCCGGCCTGCAGCCTAGTGAGGAACCCTTCGCGGGAGCGGACGAGAACCATGGCCGGGCCGTACTCAGCCACCACCTTGAGCCATTGCGCCATGGTGTCCTTGAAGAGGTCCATTCCGGTGCTTTCCAGGCTCTTCGTCGACTCGTAAAGCTCGTCAATGACGCTCAGCATGAACTTGCGGTGAAGTTCATCGAGCGTCGGAAAGTACCGGTAGGCCGTGGCGAGGGAGAGGCCCGCGCGTTCTGCCACGGCGGGCATGGTTGCCGAGTCAGGGTCCTCGCGGAGAAGCTCGCCGACAGCCACCACGAGTTCCTGCTGGTTGCGGATCGAATCCTGCCGGAGGCGGCGCTGCCGCGGCGCAGCTTCTGGCTTCACGTCCTGCCCCTCCATCGGTTGACGTCGATCAGTGCTCTCTAGACGATAGTCCAGCGTCCGCGCACCCAGAAAAGACGGGTTCCCGCGCACAGTCGCGGGAACCCGTCTTTTCGGTACTGCGTCTTTTCGGTACTGCGGCCCGGCCGGAACCGGTTCGAGCCAGAACTCGATACAACTACAGCCCGAGGCCTCCAAGCTTGTCCCCCAACCCGCCGGGAAGCTTGCCCAGCAGGTCTGCAGGATTGATGCCGAGCTTGGAGAGCAGCCCGGCGTGCTGGTCGGTGTCCACCTGGTCAGGCAGCTCGTTGTCGGCCTGTGCAGCCTTGTCGTTGTCGCCTCGGGACTTGAGGAATTCGAGGATCTGGGACTTGTCGATCTGCATGGGATTCTCCTTTTGCGATTTCCGGAACTGCTAAGGATGCTTACTACCATTCCGGGAAAAAGGCCCCTCGAACAAGTGCCGGGCAGGAACCCGTGACCGAGGAACCTCAGACTAGGCGGGCCGGCTCCCGACGACTGAAGCCAAGGTCGCCAGGCCCTTCTCGAAGTCGCCACCCACCATCTTGTCCATGTTCATGAACAGCGCAAATACCTTTCCGATGCCTTTGTGCTCGCCGACCATGGTCCAAGTGACACGGGTTCCTCCACCCTCCGGAACGAACGTAAAGGCAGTGGGGTTGACCGCGTGGAAAGGCTTGGTGAACTCGAGCCGGATCCGAACGACGTCCGCTTCCTTCGACTCGACGATCTCCATGGTGCCGGCACCTGCCTTGCGGTTGCCGCTCCACGCATACTTGGCGCCGACGCCGGCTTCCGCGCCGGAGTAGGTCCGCTTCATGTCCGGGTCCACGGACTCCCAGGGCGACCACTTGGGCCATTCGCGGAAGCTGTTGACCAGCGGAAACACGTCCTTGGCCGGGGCGGGGATGACTGTGCTGCGCGTGACTGAGTACGTTGACATGGGCTCATCCTATGGCTGGCTCCTCCAACCTGCCCGCTGCAACCCGGGGGAAACAGCGGGCCGTTATCGCAGCCGCCGCTAGCTGTTGGCGGTGGCGTCGCCGGAGCCCTGCTGACCGCCGCGCCCGCCGGGACCGCCGAAGCCCTCCTCGGTACCGGTAACTGCGAAGTTCGCATCCAGCAACACGGTGGCACGGGTGCCGTCCGCCTTGGTGATGTGGGCTTCATAGGTAGCGCCGTCGGCGTCGGTTTCCATCCGGTCGATGGTGGCGCCGGGCTGGACGGCCTTGACGGCGGCCTCAACCTTGGCTGCCGTGTCGCCTGTCAGGATTTCCTCGGTTTTCCCGTTCGCCTGGTGTTGGCCTCGGGGTCCGCCGCCTCCGCTTCCGCCGGCGTCGCCGTAGCCGCCCTGTGCGTAGGTCGACGTCGAGGATGCCGTGCTGCTGTCCGCCATGGCGGGGAGGGCTGCGGCGCCGATCGCCCCGCCCCCGACGACGGCGGCAAGGACTATTCCTGCCGTCATCTTGTTGATTGTGGCCATTGTGAATCTCCTATTCTCCGGGCCCGGCGAAGGCCGGGCCGGCCGCTGGTGCGGCCTGGGAAAATAGTCCGATTCGGGTGTGTGATGCGGCTTCACCGCCTCTGTGCTGTGCCTGTGAGCCTTGTGCCTGTGAAAGGTGCCGGCCGCAGGGTGGCCGGGACTCCTGCTGCGGTTTCCGCGCGGTCCAGCGCCTGGCCGAGGCGATCCACTGCATGCGGATACCCGGAATCCCAGGCAGTTTTCAGCGTCTCCGCCTCCCGCAGGGCCTTCACGAAAGCAGCGGTCTCAGGCCGTGCGACGTCCGCAAGGTCCGGATAGCTGATGGCGAGTGCGGGGTCCAGTTCGTACCGCGCCCAGCGTCGCAGGATCTCTTCATGCACGACGGCGGCCGCCCGGCACAGCGGACCGTCCGCCCGCCGGCGCCGCCGGGTTTCGTACCAGGTGAGCACCGCCGGACTGCTGCGGTAGGCGGCAATGCCGCTCACCCCTGCCACGGCGGCCAGGGCCAGGCCCGCAGGCGGCGAGGCAACGGCGGGAATGAGCAGGGCCGGGGCGATCACCACCGCACCCCCGAAAAGGTCCCAGAACAGCAGGTCTGGACTGTCGCCGTCGGACGTCTTCATGTGGTGGCGCACGACGAGAACAGTGCAGGCGACGGCGGCCGCCAGCACTGCGCTCCAGAGGACCAGCTGCAGCAGCCCCAACGGGGCGGCTTCGGAAACTGCGGGCACCACTGCACCTCCCAAGGACGGGCGGGCCCGGCAATTCCGGCCGCACTTAAATTGCAGCCCCTATCGCGGCGCTGGTCAACGGCCGGTTTGCAGCGGCGGCCGTGCGGCGTAGCGTAGGCGCCATGCGACTCAAAATGTGCAGCATCCACGTTCAGGACCCTGCCGCGGCGCACTCCTTCTACACGGAGACCCTCGGCTTCGACACGCTCATGGCCATGCCCGAGCACAACCTCTTCATCATCAAGGACCCCGGAGCGGCCTCCGGTGCCGGCCTGCTGCTGGAGCCCAGCGACAACCCCATTGCCTCCGCCTACAGCAAGGGGCTGTACGACGCCGGGATCCCCGCCATCGTCTTTGGCGCACCGGACGTCAAGGCCGAGTACGAGCGGCTGTCCGCCGCCGGAGTCCGGTTCCGGGGCGAGCCTGCCGAGGACCCCTTCGGGATCACCGCAGTGTTCGATGACGGTTGCGGCAACTACATCCAGCTACACCAGGACTAGCCCTGAATGGACGCCGCAGACGCCCTCAACGAGATCGCCTTCTGGCTCGAGCGCTCCGCCGCGCCGACGTTCAAGGTCCAGGCCTTCCGGAAGGCGGCCGGCGTCATCAGCGGACTGACGCCGGACGAGGTGGCGGAGCGCACCCGCGACGGCAGGCTCAAGCGAACGAAGGGGATCGGGGACACCACCTTTAACGTCATCCGGCAGGCTGTGGACGGCGATGTGCCCGACTATCTGGAAAAGCTGCGGCAGGGCGGCGCCAAGCCACTCGCGGCCGGGGGAGACGGGCTCCGCGCGCAGCTCCGCGGCGACCTGCACAGCCACAGTGACTGGTCCGACGGCGGTTCCCCGCCGGAGCTGATGGCCGCCGCCGCCCGGCACCTGGGCCGCGAATACCTGGCCCTGACGGACCACTCGCCGAACCTGAAGATCGCGAACGGGCTGACTGCCGAGCGGCTCACCGAGCAGCTGGACGTGGTGGCCGGGCTGAACGGCGACGCCGACGGCGGCTTTCGGCTGCTGTCCGGCATCGAGGTGGACATCCTGGAAAACGGCGAGCTGGACCAGACGCCGGAGATGCTGGACCGGCTGGACGTGGTGGTGGCCAGCGTGCACTCCAAGCTCCGCTCGGACCGGCGCACCATGACGGAGCGGATGCTCGGCGGCATCTCCGATCCGCACACCAATGTGCTGGGCCACTGCACCGGCCGTCTGCTGCAGGGGTCCCGCGGGACCCGTCCTGAGTCAGAATTCGATGCCGAGCGGGTCTTCGCGGCCTGCGCGGCAGCCAATGTCGCCGTCGAAATTAACTCCCGGCCGGAACGGCAGGACCCGCCGGACAATCTGATGCAGCTGGCGCTCGAGGCCGGGTGCCTTTTCAGCATCGACAGTGACGCCCACGCGCCGGGGCAGCTGGACTTCCTGCAGTACGGCGCCGAGCGGGCCGAACGCAACGGGGTTCCGGCTGAACGCATCATCACCACGTGGCCCCTGGAACGGCTGCTGGAGTGGCTGGACAGCAGGAACTAGCGGCAGCCAATGGAAGGCTGCCTTCGCTCAAGAATTTAGTAAGCATAATGACTATCTGTGCACGGAGTGGTAAACCTTATCGTTCCGCCGAGGAACCCCGGCGGGTCCGTCTCTTCCTGCGAGGTGCACCATGAGCGCTGCGAATCCCGCGAACCATCTCGACGAACTTGGCCGGCGGACCCTTCGAAAAGTGCGCGGCCGGCTCATGCCGCTCATTGTGCTGCTCTACTTCGTGGCGTACCTGGACCGGAACAACGTGGGTTTCGCCAAGCTGACCATGAGCGAGGACATCGGCCTCAGTGCCGCGGCCTACGGCCTCGGTGCGGGCATGTTCTTCATCGGCTACGCACTGCTGGAGATCCCCAGCAACGCCGGCATGTACAGGTTCGGCGCCCGGAAGTGGATCGCACGCATCCTGATCTCGTGGGGCATCTTCGCCACGGCCATGGCGCTGGTGAACGGAGAGACCACCTTCTACATCATCCGCTTCCTGCTCGGCGCGGCCGAGGCAGGCTTCTTCCCGGCCATCCTCTTCTTCCTGACCCTGTGGTTCCCCGCCCAGCAGCGTGTGCTTGTACTGGGCATCTTCATCCTGGCGCAACCCGTCTCCAATGCGCTCGGTGCCCCGGTGTCCGGACTCCTACTCCAGATGGAGGGCGTCGCGGGCCTGCACGGCTGGCAGTGGCTGTACATCATCGAAGGCATTCCGGCGATCCTCCTCGGCCTGCTTACCCCTGTCCTCATGACTGACCGGCCAAGCCACGCGCACTGGCTCGCCGCGGATGAGCGGGAATGGCTCACCCGGACCATGGACGCGGAACTCGCCCACAAGCAAAAGGGCCAGCCGCACCACTTCCTCGCCGGCCTGAAGGATTCCCGGACCATCGCCTACTCGGCGCTGTACTTCGGCCTGGTCTGCGGTATCTACGGCCTGGGCCTGTGGATGCCTACGATCGTGGCCGCACTCGGCAAGTTCACCACCACGGAGGTGGGCTTCATCGTCGCCATCCCGTACACCATCGCCGCTGTGTTCGTTTACTACTGGGGCCGCCGGTCCGACCGCACTGGAAACCGCGTCATGCACGCCAGCATCAGCATGGTGATGGCCGCCGTCGGCCTGGTTGCTGCCGGCAGCCTGGTGCAGGTCAACGCCATCCTGGCCCTGATCGCCCTGACCTTGGCGGCCATGGGCATCTACTCCGCCATTGCCCCCTTCCTGGCGATGCCGTCCACAGCGTTGGTGGGAGCGGCGGCCGCGGCCGGCCTCGCGATGGTGAATTCACTCGGCAACCTGGGCGGCTTCGTGGCGCCGTACATCGTGGGTGTGCTCAATGATGCCACCGGCGACAACCGTTCCGGCCTGCTCTTCCTGTCCGCCTGCCTCGCTATTACCGCCGTCGCCACCTTCCTGTACGCCCGCAAACGTCCCGAAGGGCACGTGAAGCCGGGCACCCACGCTGCTGTCGGTGAAGAAGCAGTCGCCGCCGACGAGTTCGACGACACCAAGTACTGACACTGCAGCAAACGACGAGGGGATCACCGAAATGACGCACCACGACACGTTCCCGGCCGAACGCACCGCGGTGCTGACCGGGGCAGCCTCCGCACGGGGCATTGGCCGGGCGACGGCGGAAATGCTCGCCAGCCAGGGCTGGTCCGTGGCCATCCTCGATATCGACGGCGACGCTGCCCGGCGCGCGGCGGAGGACATCTCCTCGGTGTACGGCGTGGCGGCCAGGGGCGTGGGCGCCGACGTCTCCGACCAGGCCACCGTGAACGCCGCCATCGACGAGGTGGAGGCTAACCTGCCGCCCATCGTGGGACTGGCCAACCTGGCGGGCATCAGCTCACCCACGGAGTTCATGGACGAGACGCTCGAGGCCTGGGAGCGGGTGTTCCGGGTCAACATGACCGGCACGTTCCTGGTCACCCAGCGCGTGCTCCGCGGCATGATCGAACGCAGGCTCGGCCGGGTGGTCAGCGTCTCCTCCATCTCCGCGCAGCGCGGAGGCGGCACCTACTCCAAGGTCGCCTACAGCGCATCGAAGGCAGCCATCATCGGCTTCACCCGGGCGCTCGCACGGGAGATGGGCCAGTACAACATCACCGTCAACTGCATAGCCCCGGGGCCGGTGGACACCGATATCATGGGCGGCACCCTGACCGACGAACGCAAGGCGGACATGTCCAGGGACATCCTCATGGGCCGGGTGGGCACGGTCCGCGACATCGCCGCCCTCATGGCGTTCCTGATGGGGGAGGACGCCGGCTACATCACCGCCGCGACGTACGACATCAACGGCGGCCTGCAGATCTCCTAGTGCTTAGGCTGCGGCGGGGCTGCCCTGCGGCGGGCCGCTCAGGCTGCCGCGGGGCTGGGCGACATCTCGGCCGCCTGGCGCAGCGCCTCGATCATGCTGCGCACGTCCACGATGCCCTTGCCCGCGATGTCGAAGGCCGTGCCGTGGTCCACGGACGTGCGGATGACTGGCAGGCCCACCGTGATGTTGACGCCGGCCTCGATGCCGAGGACCTTGATCGGACCGTGGCCCTGGTCGTGGTACATCGCCACGATGAGGTCGTAGTCGCCGCGGCCGGCCAGGAAGAACGCGGTGTCCGCCGGGAGCGGGCCGCGGGCGTCGATGCCGTCGGCCTGGAGCTTTTCGATGGCCGGGGTGATCTTCTCGGCTTCCTCACCGTAGCCGAACAGACCGTTTTCGCCTGCGTGCGGGTTGATGGCGCACACGCCGATCTTGGGGTTGGCGATGCCGGCGCGCTGCATGGCGCTGTGGCCTCGGCGTACGGTCCGCTCCACCAGGCCGGGCTCAATCTTGTTGATCGCGTCGATAAGGCCGATGTGCGTGGTGACGTGGATGACCTTGACCTTGGGCGTGGACAGCATCATGGACACTTCCTCGACCCCCATGAAGTGCGCGAGCAGTTCGGTGTGGCCCGGGTAGATGTGGCCCGCCTTGTGCAGCGCAGCCTTGTTCAGGGGCGCCGTGCAGATGCCCTGGACCTGTCCGGCCATGCCCAGCTCGCATGCGATCCGGATGTAGTGGTAGGCGGCATTGCCGGCCTCGGCGGATTCCTGGCCCCACGGCAGGTCGGCCGAAAGCAGCTTCGGGTCGATCACGTTGATCCGGCCGGCTTCGAAGACGGCGTCGCCCACCGCCTCCACCTCGACGATGTTCGCTTCCACGCCCAGCGCCTTGGCACCCAGCTGCAGCCGGTGGACGTCGCCGATGACCACCGGGCGGCAGTCGCGGTAGGCGTTCTGGTCGAGAAGAGCACCGACAGTCACCTCGGCGCCGACGCCGGCGCCGTCGCCCATGGTCACGGCGATGAAGGGCCGGGTGTCCTGTTCGGTTGCGTTCACTGCAGATGTCATTGGAGCTCCAGGTGTGTGGGAGGGGTGGGAAGTGCCGGTGGAAGACCGAAGGTCTTTGATGGCGCAGTAGAGCTGGACGAGGGCGTCGCTGTCGCCGAAGCTGCCGGGCTTGGTGCCCACCAGCCGCCCGTCGTCGGAAAGGCTGACCACGGCGCCATGCTGTACGGACGCCAGCGGGGTCAGCGAGCGGATGCCGAGGGCGTCGAGGACCTCGCGGGCCGTTTCGCCGCCGGTAAGGATCAGGTCCGCGGCTGCCGCGGGACCTGCGGCTTGTGGACCAGTTGCCGCGGGACCAGTTGCCGCGCCGGCAGTTAGACGGGCGAGGTTCCGCACGATCGTGCCGGACTCCTCGGGATTGACGACGCCGGCGCTGACAGTCAGCACTGCCGGCTCGCCTGCCGCCAGGAGCTGCTGCGCTTCCGCGAGCCTGGACCGGAAATCCGCGGGATCCTGAAGCTCGCCGGGAGCGATCCGGAGGGCGGTGAAGCCGCCGGCTTCCAGGTTCCGCAGCTGAGCCGCGGCTTTCGCCGAGGCGGAGCCGACGGCGGCCAGCACTGTTCGTGGTCCGGCCGCGGCCGTCAGCCCGCGCAACGCCTGCTTTTGCGCGTTCCGCGCAGAATTGCTGCCCAGTTTCGCCGCGAGCAGCAGGGCCATGCCGCCGGTTCCGGCCAGCACGATGCGACGTCCTCCGGCCCTGAAGCCCAGGTCAAGCAGCGCGTCCGCCACAGCCTCCAGATCGGCCGGAGTCTCACCGTCGACGATCACGGCGGCGGGAGTGGCGCCGGAAAGGCGATCGGACAGGAAGCCGCGCAGGCCGCCTGACCGCACCGTGGACAGCTCCGCAAGCTGCGCCGCAGGGCCAGGGCCCAGCAGCTGCGCGAGTTCCGCGGGCGGGGCGGCTGGTTCTGCCCGCCACAGGTCCGTTCCGTCCAGCCGGACTCCGTCGGCAAAAGGCTTGCCGCCCACGACTGTCCGGTTCAACTGGGGGAGCGCGCCGGCCACCACAACATGGTGTCCCAGGGCCGAAAGCGCCGCGAGTTCCGGGCCAACATTGCCCCGCCACAGGGAGTCAATTTTCTTGAACAGGACGCCTGCGCCGTCTGCAGCTTCGCTGCTGAATACGG
Source organism: Arthrobacter sp. UC242_113 (assembly GCF_044054585.1). Classification (NCBI taxonomy): domain Bacteria; kingdom Bacillati; phylum Actinomycetota; class Actinomycetes; order Micrococcales; family Micrococcaceae; genus Arthrobacter; species Arthrobacter sp. UC242_113. The sequence continues at coordinate 3,959,323 of NZ_CP171968.1, forward strand.
CAGCAGCAGCCGCGGCGGCGATGTCCGGGGCCACGGCCCGCGAGTGGGTGTCGACCACCAAAACGTCCGGGGCATTTTCGGTGCCGGCATCCCCGGGGGACAGGAGGAGGCGCGTGTCCAGCCCCTGGACCGCAAAGCATTGCCCCACTTCTGCTGCACCAGAAAAGTCATCGGCCTGGATGAGTACTGCAGCCACGTTGTCCTCCCTTCTTCTGGTTGTCGGTAGCACCATGATGGCATGACTGCGCGAATTGCGCTAGACCGGTTGCGCAATTCGCGCAGAGGTGGCAGAGTGATGCATGTAACACGGCGCAGGCCATCCGGCCCCCAGCCGTCCCATTCAACCGAGAGGTCAACGATGACCGTTCTTCCTCAAGGAAGTGAGATCTCACGGCGCCGCCTCCTGCAGTTCGGCGCAGCCGCCGGATTTCTCCTGGGCACAGGCTCCATGGCCGGGTGTGCCGGCCCCACGGGCCTGCCGGGACCCAGCACCCTGACGCTGGCCCTGAACAGGTCCCTCGTCAGCCTGGACAACAAGCTCAACCAGTTCGATGCCGCCGTCACCGTCCAGCGCGCCGTGCGGCAGGGGCTGACAGCCATCGGCCCCGAAACCAAGCCGATCCTCGTCCTCGCGGACCGCTTTGAGATGACCTCACCCACCGCGTGGACAGTGCGGCTGCGCGAGGGCGTCCGCTACTCGGACGGCACCCCAGTGGCCATCGAGGACATCGCCACGGCGCTGAAGATGTACCAGCAGGTGCAGGGTTCCTTCGTCGCCGGGTTCTTCCCCGAGTTCCCTACGGTGGTTCCCGTGGATGACCGGACGTTCCGGATGGAGTCCAAGAACCCCATCCCCATCCTCGATTCCCTCATGAGCATGATCCTGATCAGCCCGGCAGCCAAGAACAAGCCGGAGGAGCTGCAGGAAGGTGTGGGCACCGGCCCCTACGTGGTGACCAAGTTCAACCGCGGCGCCGGCACCTACAGCCTCAAGCGCAACGAGAACTACTGGGGCCCTGCCCCCAAGGTGGACAACGTCGAGGTCCGCTTCCTGCCCGAGGAATCCAGCCGCGTCATTGCGCTGCGCAGCGGCGAGGTGGACGTCATCGACTCCATCACGCCCGACTCGCGTGAACAGCTGGCCGGACTTCCCGGCGTCGTCCTTGCGGAGGCGTCAAGCCTCCGGCTGAACCAGATCTTCTACAACTTCCGCAAGCCCTCGAGCCACCCGCTGTCCGATGTCCGCGTCCGTGAGGCACTCAGCTGGGCGGTGGACGGCGAGGCCCTGGTCAAGGACGTCCTGGTCGATTCGGTCAGCGAGGCCGAAGGCGTGGTTCCGTCCAGCCTCACTGGCTTCTCCAAGACCGGCAACTACACCTACGACCCGGAGAAGGCCAAGGCAACGCTGAAGAGCCTCGGCGTCACGGACCTGAACCTGAAGATCATCTGGGAAACCGGCGAGTTCGCCTCCGACACCTCCGTGATGGAGGCCCTCGTGGAGATGTTCGGCAACATCGGTGTGAAGACCCAGCTGCAGCAGTTCGAGCCCGGCGGCAACATCCTGGCCTGGCGCCAGGGCAAGCAGGGCGACTGGGACCTGCTTGGCAACGGCTTCAGCAGCCCCACCGGCCTGGCCATCACTATGATGCAGGGCATGTACGCCGGAACCGCGGAAAGGGAAAAGACCCGCGACACCTACCAGGGCTACGTGGTCCCGGACGTGCAGGCCAAGATTCAGGCCGCATCCTCCGAGGTGGACCCGGTGCGCCGCGAGCAGCGGCTCGCCACCGCGCAGAAGGCCATCTGGGAAACCTGGCCGTGCGCCTGGGCATTCGTTCCCAAGTCGGTGCTGGCCCACCAGAAGCGCGTGGCGGACCTGTCGCTGGCCCCCACCAACTCCTACCCCCTTGTTGACGTCCGGCTGGAGGCCTGAGTCATGACCAAGTACATCCTCAAGCGGCTGGGTCAAGGCCTGCTGACCGTGTTCCTGACGGTTTCCACGGTCTTCATCCTGATCCGCCTGGCTCCTGGTGATCCGGCCGTGTCCTACGCCGGACCGCTGGCCACCACCGAGCAGCTGGCCAAGGTCCGCGAACAGTTCGGCCTGGACCGTCCACTGCTGGAGCAGTACTGGATCTTCCTGCAGCAGCTGTTCACCGGCAACCTCGGCACCTCCTACTCCTTCCAGGCCCCGGCCATGCAGGTGGTGGCGGAGCGGATGCCGTACACGCTGACCCTCGCCACGGCGTCCATCCTGCTCACCGCCGTGGTGGCCATCCCGCTGGGCGTGTGGATGGCCCGCCGCCCGGACACCAACCGCGAACTCGGCGTCAACGTCCTCACCATCGCCGGGCAGTCCATGCCGGACTTCTGGACGGGCATCATGCTCCTCACCGGCTTCGCCGTCCTCATTCCGCTGTTCCCGGCCTCCGGTTTCGCCACCTGGGGCGGGCTGGTCCTTCCCACCGTCACCATCGCCATCCTGCAGATCGCGCTGATCTCCCGGATGGTGCGTCGGGAGATGACGTCCAACTTCGCCGCCCCTTACCTGACCGTGGCGCGGTCCAGGGGAGTGGGCAGTCCGGCACTGACCTGGCGCTATGCCATGGGCAACTCCGCCATCCCGGTCTTCACCGCCCTCGGCACCCGTTTCGCTGCCATGCTCAACGGCGTGGTGGTGGTGGAAGTGGTGTTCGCCTGGCCCGGCGTCGGCTCCCTCATTGTCCGTGCCCTCGAAACCCGCGACTACCCCCTCATCCAGGCGACCGTCCTCCTGACGGCACTGCTGGCCGTTGCCGTCCAGCTGGTCATCGACCTCGCCTACCCGCTTCTTGATCCCCGCGTTCGTCTTGGAAAGGCGGCAGCAGCATGAGCCTCAGTGACACCGCAACGCCGGCGGCCTCCGCCGCACAACCGCCCCGGACACCCTCTGCCAGCGCCGTCACGAAGGAGCTCGTGGCGAAGGCCGGCGCCACCCGCCGCCGCAACGCGGCCAAGTGGAAGCTGCGCATCGGTGCCGTCTGCACGCTGATCGTCATTATTCCCATCCTGCTGGCCCAGGTGCTTCCGCTTCCTGACGCCAACCACCAGGACCTGTCCGCCCGCCGCCTGGCGCCCCTGGTGGACGGCCACCTGTTCGGCACCGACCAGCTGGGCCGCGACCTGCTCTCCCGGGTCCTGCACGGCGGCCAGGTGTCCCTGACCATCGGCATCCTGGCCGTGGTGGTCTCCGGCGCCATCGGCATCATCCTCGGTGCCGCCGCCGGCTACTTCGGCGGCTGGGTGGACACCGTGGTCTCGCGGGTCCTCGAGGCCCAGATGTCCCTGCCGCTCCTCATGATGCTGCTGCTGGTGGTGGCCCTCTTCGGCCCGTCCATCCCGGTCATCACCTTCGTCATTGCGATTGCGCAATGGCCGGAAGTGGCCAGGCTGACCCGGTCCATGGTGCTCGTGGAACGCGAAAAGCCCTATGTCTCGGCGGCGCGCATCCTGGGCCTGCACCGCATCCAGATCCTCATCCAGCACATCATCCCGAACGTCATCAAGCAGGCAACCCTCGTGGTGCTGCTGCTCCTGGCCCAGGCCGTCCTGCTCGAGAGCGCCCTCAGCTTCCTCGGCGCCGGCCCCCAGCGGCCGTTCGCCACCTGGGGACGCATCATCTCCGACGGCCAGGACTACATCACCACTTCCTGGTGGATGGTCACGCTGCCCGGCCTGGTGATCGTGCTGATGGTAGTGGGCGTCAACCTGCTGGGCGACGGCCTCCGCGACCGTCCCCGCCGCAAGAAGAAGGGTGCCTGACATGTCCGCACAGCCTGACACGAAAAGCTTCACCGAGCCGGCCCTGCTTGAGGTCCGCGACTTCCAGGTGGAGCTCATCACCGACGCCGGCATCATCCGGGCCGTCGATTCGGTGAACTTCAGCATCCATCGCGGCGAAACGGTCACCATCATCGGTGAGTCCGGTTCGGGCAAATCCACGACGGCGATGGGCATCCTCCGCCTGCTCCCGGACGATCTGGCGGTGCTTTCCGGCACCGTGCTCATCGACGGCGTGGACGTGGTGGCCGTACCCAAGGCCATCGACAAGGTCCGCGGCCGGACCGTCGCGCTCATCCCGCAGGACCCGATGACCGCGCTGAGCCCCGTGCACTCCATCGGCAGCCAACTCTCCGAGGCCATCCGGATTGCCGGCGCCGCCTCCAGAGACAAGGACGCCGTCCGGGCCCGTGCCATCCGGCTTTTGGAACAGGTTCATATTCCGACGCCGGAAGTGCAGCTGAAGAAGTACCCGCACCAGCTTTCCGGCGGCATGCTCCAGCGCGTGCTGATCGCGATCGCGCTGGCCAGTGAGCCGCAGCTGCTGGTGGCGGACGAACCCACCTCTGCGCTGGACGTCACGGTGCAGGCCGGCATCCTGGACCTCCTGCTGGAACTCCAGGAGCAGCGCGGCATCGGCGTCCTGATGATCACGCACGACCTCGGCGTGGCCCGGCTCATCTCGGACCGCATCCACGTGATGAAGGACGGTTCCTTCGTGGAGTCCGGGGACGTCCAGCAGGTCGTGGAGCAGCCGGCCACGGAATACACCCGCAACCTCCTGGCCGCCGTGCCCGTCCTGGGGCCGTGGGACGAGACCCCGGCCGGGACCACCGACCCAAAGTCCACTACCGCCGCGGCTGGAAACGCCGCCCTGACCAGCACCGGAGTCCAGAATGACTAAGCCGTTCCTCTCCGTCGAGAACCTCGTGGTGGACTACCACATCCCCGGCGGCACGTTCCGGGCCGTGGATGACGTGTCCTTCTCCGTGGACAAGGGCAAGACGATCGCCGTCGTCGGTGAATCCGGCTGCGGAAAGTCCACGATCGCCAAGGCGCTGATGCGCCTGGTGACGCCGGCCAGCGGCCGGATCGAGCTGGACGGCACGGACCTGGCCGCACTTAGCGAAGCCAAGCTGCGGCCGCTGCGTTCCAAGTTCCAGATGGTCTTCCAGGACCCGTACGGCTCCCTGGACCCGCACCTCACCGCCCAGGAAATCGTGGCCGAACCGCTGAAGCTGCAGGGCGTCCGGTCCAAGGCCGAGCGGCACAAGGAAGCTGCGAAGCTAATCGACCAGGTGGGCCTGCCGGCCAAGTCCCTGGACCGCCACCCTGCCGAGTTCTCCGGCGGCCAGCGGCAGCGCATCGGCATTGCCCGGGCGCTCGCCTCCAAGCCGGAACTGCTGGTCTGCGATGAAGCCACGAGCGCGCTGGACGTGTCCGTGCAGGCCCAGGTGCTGCGGCTGCTGAAGTCCATCCAGGACGAAACCGGCATCACCTACGTGTTCATCTCGCACAACCTTGGCGTCGTACAGGAGATCAGCGATAGCGTCATGGTCATGCAGCGCGGCAAGCTCGTGGAGTCCGGCAGCACCGCATCCGTGCTGACCGCACCCAAGGAGGACTACACCCGCAAGCTCCGCCGGGCGGCGCTGGACCCGTCCACCATGCGCGGCCTCAAGCCGCGGCACGTGGTCCGGTCGCTGGCGTTGAAAGGCTGACCCGGAGCCTGAACAGGCGCGTGGCCCGGACCCCTTAACCACCCCCGAACCCAACCACATTGCAACCGCACAGACACTGCAACCACGGAGAATCAACGCATGAGCAAGCAGCCAGAAGGCACCCCGGTGGAAGGACTGAAGCTTCCCATCTCACGGCTGGTCCTGGGCACCATGACGTTCGGCGACACCGCCGATGAGGCCACCGCCGGACGCATGGTGGAGGAGGCGCTCGACGCCGGCATCACCACCATCGACACCGCCAACGCGTACGTGGGCGGCGTGACGGAGGAAATGCTCGGGCGCCTCCTCAAGGGCTGCCGCGATGAGGTCATCCTTGCCTCCAAGGCCGGCATGCCGCACGCGGACCACGGCCAGCACACGCCGCTGTCCCCGCAGGGGCTGCGCAACAGCGTCGAGGGCAGCCTCCGGCGGCTCGGCGTGGACAGCATCGACCTGTTCTACCTCCACCAGCCGGACCGTGCCACCCCGCTGCGGGACACACTGCGCACCGTGGCCGAGCTGGCTGCCGAAGGGAAGATCGGGGCGCTGGGCGTCTCCAACTTCGCGGCCTGGCAGATCGCCGACGTCATCCATGTTGCCCGCGAGGTGGGTGCGCCCAGCCCCGTTGTAGCGCAGCAGCTCTACAACCTGGTGGCGCGGCGGGTGGAGGAGGAATACCTCGAGTTCGCTGCAACCCACAACGTCCACACCATGGTCTACAACCCGCTGGGCGGCGGCCTGCTCACCGGCAAGCACAGCTTCGAGGCCAAGCCCTCGGAGGGCCGCTTCGGCGATTCCAAGCTGGCCGCCATGTACACCCAGCGCTACTGGGACAAGCAGCTGTTCGACGCCGTCAGCGCCCTGGCCGGGATCGCCGACGGGGCAGGCGTCACCCTCGCCGAGCTGTCCCTGCGCTGGCTCGCCTTCCGGAAGGGCGTCGGGTCCATGCTGCTGGGCGGCTCCAAGGTGGAGCAGCTGCGCGCCAACATCGCCGCCGTTGCCAAGGGGCCGTTGCCCGAGGACGTTGCCAGCTCCTGCGACGCCATCGGCTCCGGGCTGCGCGGTCCCATGCCGGCATATAACCGCTGACGCATATACGACTGCTAGACGCCACCACCCACGAACTGAAGGTAGAAGATACAGATGACATCGGACCTGGCCATTGAATTCGCCCGCAAGATCCGCGCCCGTGAGCAGGCCGTCGGCTACTGGGCGGTGCTGGACGCGCCCGTGGCAACGGAACGCATCGGCCGGCTCGGCTACGACTACGTTGCCCTGGACGCCCAGCACGGGCTGCTCGGCTACTCGGGCGTACTGAACGGCCTCATGGCCATCGACGCCGGGCACACCGCCGTCGGCATGGTGCGCGTGGAGGCCAACGATTTCACCGCGATCGGCAAGGCGCTCGACGCCGGCGCCGTCGGCGTCATCGTCCCGCTCGTCAACAACGCCGCGGACGCCGCGGCCGCCGTCGCCGCAGCGAAGTACCCGCCCATGGGCGGCCGTTCCTACGGGCCCATGCGCTCGGCGCTGCGCATCGGCCCGGTCCCGGCTGACTCCAACGCCGCCACGATGGTCTTCGCCATGATCGAGACGCCCGAGGGGCTGGCCAGCGTGAAGGAGATCTGCGCGACGCCGGGCCTGGACGGCATCTACGTGGGCCCCTCGGACCTGGCCATCGCCGTCGGCGGCGCCTTTCCGGGCGACCCCGCCATCGAGGCCGAGTTCAACGCGGCGCTGGAAACCGTCGCCGAAGCGGCCGCCTCGGCAGGCATCGCCGCCGGTATCCACACCGCGGCCGGCGAGATCGCCGCCCAGCGGCTGCGGCAGGGCTACACGTTCACCACCGTCGCGTCGGACCTGACGCACCTGGAGCTGGCTGCCAAGGCGCACCTGGCTGCCGCCAGGTCGGAGGGCTGAGGCATGCAGACCACCAACACCGGCTACAGCACCATCACGCCCGACGGCGCCGTAAAGCGCGCGGACGGCGCAGACTTCGCCTACCTGCCGGCGCCCACCGTCCAGAGCCACGCCGCCAACCTCCTGACCCTGCCCGACGGCCGGCTCGGCTGCGTGTGGTTCGGCGGCACCCAGGAGGGCGTGCCGGACATCTCCATCTGGTTCTCCACCCTGGAACCGGGCAGCAGCCAGTGGTCACCGGCGCAGCAGCTCTCGGACGACTCGACCCGCTCGGAGCAGAACCCGATCCTGTTCACCGCGCCTGGCTCCGCCGGTCAGGACGGCGTGCTCTGGCTCCTGTACACCGCGCAAAAGGCGGGCAACCAGGACACGGCGGAGGTCCGCCGTCGTACTTCCACGGACAGCGGCGGCACGTGGGGGCCGGTGGAAACGCTGTTCCCGGCCAACGAAACGGGCGGCGTGTTCGTCCGGCAGTTGCCGGTGGTGCTGCCGTCCGGCCGCCTGATCATCCCGATCTTCCGCTGCATCACCACTCCGGGGGAGAAGTGGGTGGGCAACAGCGACGACAGTGCCGTGATGATTTCCGACGACGGCGGAGCCACCTGGCGCGAGCACATCCTGCCGGGCAGCCTGGGCTGCGTCCACATGAACATCCAGCCCGTGGCCGACGGTTCTCTGCTGGCGCTGTTCCGCAGCCGCTGGGCTGACTCGATCTACGAATCCCGCTCCACCGACGACGGCGCCACCTGGACCGAGCCCGTCCCCACCGAGCTGCCCAACAACAACTCCTCGATCCAGTTCGCCGCGCTCGCCGACGGCCGTCTGGCGCTGGTCTACAACCACAGCCGCGCGGAGGAGAACACCGAGCGGCGGCTGTCGCTCTACGACGAAATCGACGACGACGGCCTGGCCGCCGAACAGGGCCAGTTGGCGGAGCCGTCCCCGTCTGCCGCCGCCGGAACTGACGACGGCGAACGGCGCGCCTTTTGGGGGACCCCGCGCTCGCCCATGACGCTGGCCATCTCCGAGGACTCGGGCCGGACCTGGCCCATCCGGCGGAACCTCGACGTGGGGGACGGCTACTGCCTCTCCAACAATTCCCGCGACGGCCTGAACAGGGAGTACTCATACCCGTCCGTCCACCAGGGCCCGGACGGTGCGTTGAACATCGCGTACACCTACTTCCGGCAGGCCATCAAGTACGTCCGCGTGGACCCGCAGTGGGCGTACGAGGGCAGCGCCACTCCGGGAGGGGACGAGCAGTGACCGGCGCCCGCCACGCGGTTGTCACGGGCTGCAGCTCCGGCATCGGCAAGGCGATCGCCGTCCACCTGCTGGCGCACGGCTGGGCCGTCACCGGACTGAGCCGCAGCGAGACCTCGCTGGGGCCCGGGTTCCAGTGGCTGCATGCGGACCTGTCCGAACCGTCGTCGCTGGCGGAAACGGCGTCGGGGATCGGCCCGGCGGACGCGCTGGTCCACGCCGCCGGGTACCAGCGCACCGCGCCCTTGGGTGAGCTGGACCCGGATGCGCTCGCCGGCATGTTCGCCGTCCACGTGGGGGCCGCCAGTGCCCTGGCCAACGAGGTGGTCCCGCGGATGCCCGACGGCGGCCGGGTGCTGCTGATCGGCAGCCGGACCTCCACCGGCGCGGCGGGCAAGAGCCAGTATGCGGCCACGAAGGCGGCGCTGATGGGCATGGGCCGGACGTGGGCGCAGGAGCTTGCGCCGCGCGGCATCACGGTCAACGTGCTGTCGCCGGGGCCCACGGACACGCCCATGCTGGCCGACCCCGGCAGGGCAGCCACCCCGCCGAAGCTGCCCGCGCTTGGCCGGCTGGTGGATCCCGAGGACGTCGCGGCGCTCGCCGGTTTCCTGCTGGGGCCGCACGGAAAGTCCATCACCGGACAGAACTACGTGATCTGCGGCGGTGCCTCGCTGTGAGACGGTGATCGGAGCTTGTCAGATCCCGGTGGTTGAGCTTGCCGAAACCCCGGGCCCTACGATGGTGTGAGCAAAGGAGAGCCGCAGATGACCACCGCCAAAGCCAGGCGCGAAGAGATCTACCACCTTGCCGTCACCACGGGGCTGGCGTCTGTGGAGGAACTGTCACGGCATTTCCAGGTCACCGCCTCCACCATCCGGCGGGACCTCGCCCAGCTGAATGAGCAGGGGAAGCTGGCGCGGACCTACGGCGGAGCGGTGGCGCTGGGCGCGCATCCCGAACCGTCCCTGCGGCAGCGGACCGGTGAGGCGTACGAGCAGAAGCATGCCATCGCGGCCTGGGCGGCTGCGGAGGTGAAGGACGGCGAGAACGTACTGCTCGACGGCGGCTCCACTGTCGGTGCCCTGGCGCACTCCCTGCGCGGCCGGGAGAACCTGTCCGTCACGACGCCGGGAATCAACACGCTGCAGGAGCTGGCCGACTCGCCGGGCATTCAGGTGGACTGCCTCGGCGGCCGGTTGCGCGGCGTGAGCCAGACGTTCGTGGGTCCCCTCGCTGAGGCGGCCCTTGAGCGCATGAGCTTTGACCGGGTGTTCCTGGGTGCCGACGCCGTCACCGCCGACGACGGGCTCTGCGAGGCCGATCATGCGCAAACCCGGCTCAAGGAGCTCATGGCCCGGCGCGGCGATTCGGTTTACGTCCTGGCCGACTCCGGCAAGCTGGGGAAGCGGCCGTTCCACGCGTGGGCAAAGCTCGCCCTGCCGTGGACCCTGGTGACGGACTCCGGCGCCGATCCGGGCCAAGTAACGCTGTTCACGGAGGCCGGCGTACAGGTGCAGCTGGTACCGGTCCAGGCCGGGGAGCAGGCGTCGGCTTGAGGGAACACCGGCACGCCGGATTTTGTTATTAACAGTGACCCAAAATGAGCACTGCACATACCGCCTTAATGTCCCGCCCCGCCTGGGCGAACCCCTCCGGGTCGTCCCCGTGGAAGGGCCGGACAGCCTGAAAGACCTGCTCGGGGGCGACTTCGAGTCCGTCGCCCGGGGCGACTGGCACCTTTACCTCAACGCCGAGGGAACCTCGGCCAACCTGCCGGTGAACCTCTGCGCCGACCAACTGATGCACGACTGCGGCCTTGACCTGGCAGGCGCCGCCCGCGGCCCGGCGGTCATAGTCGGCCGTGACGCCAAGGGTAAGGACACCAGCATCCCGGAGCATCTGCTGCGCCTCGCGGCGGAACTCTTCGGAACCCCGCAGGCAGCCTGAGGGAGCGGCAGTCCGATTTTTCGCTTCCTTGGAACAACTGGGCCTTTTGGCGTTTAGCATGGGGGAATGACTGAAGCGAGCGAAGATTCGGCTGTTCGGCAGCTGCAGGACATCCTCATTGGTGCCGAAAGCGTTGATGGCTTCCTCGACGGGTTGGCCGGCTTCGCGGCATCCACGCTGAGCGGCCTGGCAGCCACCGGCATTGAATGCGCCGTGACACTGAAGCGGCAGCGGCACACCGCCACTGTTGCAGGCAGCAGTGCCCGAGCCATAGAGCTGGACCAGATTGAGCAGCAAGTCGGAGACGGACCCTGCATCCGGGCACTGTTCACCATGGCCCCGGAATTGCTCAATGATGTCCGCGCGGATGACCGCTGGCCTGAATACCAGAAGCAGCTCGCTGAGCACGGTGTGTACTCAACGCTCGGCGTGCCCCTGGACATCGGGGAGGGGGCCAGTGCCGCGCTGAACTTCTTCGGTCCCGCGCCGGGCCTTTTCACCCCCGAGCTCTTTGACCGGGCGGTCGAGTTTGGCGACCTGGCCAACCGCACGCTGCACCTGTCAGTCCGCATCGGGGCCGCGCAGGCCCGGGCGCAGAATCTTGAGGCGGCCATGCGGAGCCGGACCGCGATCGACGTCGCCTGCGGCGTCATCATGGCCCAGAACAGGTGTTCGCAAAAGGAGGCGATGGACATCCTGGCCAAAGTCTCGAGCAACCGGAACCGGAAGTTGCGTGATGTGGCCGTGGAACTCCTGGGCAGGCTTTCAGGATCAGATGTCGAGACGCATTTCGACTAGGTCCTTTTCTTTTCCCCGCGCAGGTACTCTTCGCGCGCATCGGGGCGCTACTTGGCTCCTGGGCCGACCATCGATGCCGGGGGCTTGGGGAACGGTTTGGCCGGATACATCGGCGCCACCTTGAGCATGTAGTTGGCCCATTGCGGCCCGGCGATCATGTAGCCGTCAATGCGGTCATAGTGCTTGCCGTTGACGGTGATGTTCCTGCCGGGCCGTTTCTGGCCGTTGAGCGCGTCCCCGAAGAACGACGCGGTGGCCAGGCCGCTGGTGTAGCCCAGTACCCAGGTGGCACCGTTGCTGTTGTTGGTGCCGGTCTTGGCGGCCACCGGGACTTTGCTGTGGACCTTCGGGTTGATGTAGACGCCTGAACCCTTTTTGAGCACGTCCTGCAGGACCGAATTCACGCCGCGGGCAATCTGCGGTTCGACGGCGGCCCGGCAAGCGGGCTGCTGGCTGGCCAGCGCCCGTCCGTTGAAGTCGGTGACCCGCTGTATGGCAATCGGCGCGCAGTAGCGGCCGTCGGCAGCGAAGGTGGCGAAGGCGGTGGCCATGCTGAGCGGTGACACGGCGGTGCCGCCGAGAATATTGCCCAGCTGGTGCATGTTGATCTCTGAGCCATCCAGCCCGCTTCGCAGGCCCACAGCGGCAACCATTTTGTCGATGCCGCAGATGTCCAGCTGTGCCACCTCGGCAAATGTGGCCGTGTTGATGGAGTTGTACAGCCCGTAGTTCGCTGGCATTCTGCGGTAGTAGCCCGCTGAAGCGTTCTGCAGATCGTCGGCTGCTTCAAGGCCAGCCGCACGCTGCCTGCTGCTGTAACCGCCCACCACCTTGGCGCACGAGTCCCGCCATCCGAATCCGAGCGGGTACTCCCGCCGTGAGGCGTCCACCTCTTCGGTGATTTTCCGTCCCTGGTGCAGCCACTCGGCGAACGTGAACGGCTTCATGGTGGACCCTGGCTGGAACCCGCCGGCACCGTTGAGGTCATTGCCGTTGGCATCCTTGGCGTCTACGTTGAAGTTCAATTGGGTATCGAACTTGCCGGGCTCCGGGAGGAACGAGGTGTTCTGTGCCATCGCCAGGATCTTGCCGGTGCCCGGCTGGACCGTCAGCAGGGAAGCTCCCCACTTGCCCGGGTTGGACCCGGCCGTGGAGTCCACCTGTGACTGGGCCGCCGTCTGCAGCCTGCTGTCCAGCGTGGTGGTGATGGTCAGCCCGCCCCTGAAGAGCTTCTGCTCCCGGGCGTCCGTGTCCGCCCCGTAGGCCCGGTTGTTGAGGATCAGGTGGGATACGTAGTCACAGAAATAGGGGGCAATGGCGGCTGCAGCGCAGCCTTGCTTCGAGCTGCGGATTTTCAGGCCGAGGCCGGTGGCGGCGGCATCGTCATGCTGCTTCTTGGTGATCTTTTCCTGCGCCAGCATGGCGTCCAGGACCAGATTGCGCCGCTTGAGGGAGTTTTCCGGGTTGCTGATGGGGTCGTAGAGGCTGGGGCTGTTGACGAGCCCTGCCAGCATTGCAGCCTGGGGGAGGCTGAGCTTGCTGGCCGAAACGCTGTAAAATTGCTGCGCTGCCGCCTCGATGCCGTAGGCGCTGCGGTTGAAGAACACGATGTTGAGGTAGCCCTCGAGAATCTGATCCTTGGTGAATTTCTTCTCCAGCTCGATGGCGAGCTTCATTTCCCGGACCTTGTCGCCGACGGTCTTCTCCCCGCTGAGGACCACCTCATCCTCGCGGCCGGAGGTAATTTTTGCTTCGTTGGCCACGTTGGTGACGTATTGCTGGGTGAGGGTGGATGCGCCTTGCCGGTCTCCGCCGGCGACGTTGCTCAGCAGCGCCCGCAAAACACCCACGGGGTCCACGCCGCTGTGGTCATAGAAGCGGCTGTCCTCGATGGCCACAACGGCGTCCTTGATGTACGGCGACATCTGCTTCAGCGGAACCCGGACCCGGTTTTCCTCGTAGAACGAGGCAATCAGTTTCCCGTCGGACGTCAGGATTCTTGTGGTTTGCGCCGGCGGACGCACCGCAAGCTCTGATGGAAGCCCGTTGTAGAAGTTCATGGAGCTGCTGACGGCAACGCCGGCAGCCGCAATCTGGGGAACAAAGTAGGCGGCAACAAGGGCGCCACAGAGGCAACTGAGGACCACGAACCCGAGCATCCTTGCCAGGGTCGTGTGAGGTCCCGATACCAGGCTTTTGCGTACCATCACTGCGGTTCACACCCCAAAAAAGCGTGTCTCCAGAATACGCTTCAGCTGACGGCGGAGCCATACCGTGGCCCGGTTGGAAACGACTGGCCGGCCCGCGTGAGGCGGGCCGGCCGGCGTCGTATTTTCTCCATTTAGAGCTTTACCGGGGCTACGTGTTCTGGACGTGGTCCTTGGCGTCCGTGGCGGTGGCTTTGACGTCGGAGGCTGCGGTTTGGCCTTCGTCCGTGACGTGCTGGGCGGCGTCGGTGGCGGTGGCCTTGACGTTTTCCATGGCGTCCTGGGCGGGTTCCTTCCAGCCTTGGGCCATGTCCTTTGCGGCCTCGGTGAGCTGGCTGGTCATGGGTTCGGCCGCGGTCTTGAGGGCGTCGGCGGCTTCGCGTTCCTTCTCGCTCGGGGGGATCAGGGAGGAGACGAGCAGCCCGGCGCCGAAGGCGATCAGTCCGGCGGCGAGGGGGTTGCCCTGGGTTTTCGTCGCGACTTTCTGGGGTGCGTCGGCGATCGCTTCGCCGGCGCCGTGGAGGGCGTTGCCGGCGGCGTCGGTGGCCTGGTGGACCCCGCCGCTGGTGGTGTGGGCGGCGTGGTGGAGGCTGCCGGTGGTGCTGTGGGTGGCGTGTTCTGCGGTGCCCATGATTTTGTCCTTTACTCCGAAGACGGCGTCCTTCACCTTGTCGGTTTGGCGGTGGACGATGTTGGAGGGGGTGACTTTGTCGGCGACGGCGTCCACGTTGGTGCCGAGGCGGTTGCGGGTTGCTTCGATGTCGGCGCGGATGGCGTCCGGGTTATCGCTCATCGGTGGTCTCCGTTCGGTTTGAGGGTGGGCGGGATTTCCTTGGCTGTCTCCATGGTCTGGGGCATGCCTTTGATGTTCTTGAGTTCCTTGCGTCCGATGGAGGCGAGGATCGCGGCGATGATGCCCCAGATGATGGCGACGACGACGGCGGACCAGCCCAGGCCCATGAGCTCGCCGAGGGCGTACCAGAGGGCGATGGAGAGGAACAGGAGCACGAAGTGCCCGGCGACGCCGGCGCCGGCGAGCATGCCGCCGCCCTTGCCGGCGCGGGTGCCGGACTGTTTGAGTTCGGCTTTGGCGAGTTCGATTTCCTGCCGGATCAGGGTGGACAGGTCCCGGGTAACCTCACCAAGGAGATCACCGAGGGAGGTGGTATCGGCCTTCGCGTGCGCCGCCGTGGGAGGTGTATCGGGGATCTGGCTGCTCACAGGGGACGACCCCCACTTTCAACATAGGGATCGTCAATGTCCCGCAGTGCACCTGCGGATGACCCAGTGGGAAGTGACTGTGTGGAAACGGGTCCCGAGCCCGAGATGCTCGGCTCGCCGAAGGCGGGTTCTCCGAGGCTGGCCTGGTCATAGAAGGGCTGGCCTACGCCTGCCGTGGCGGTGTTCTCCGTTGCGGCGAGCCGGGACGGTCGCGGCGAAGCGGCGCCGGCCGCGGTTCCCGTCTCGGGGGCGCCGGCCTGCAGGCTGCGGCCCAGGCGGCCGGCGAGCATGCCCGCGCCTGCGGCGACGAGCAGGAAGGTGCCGGGGCGCTGGCGGGCGAAGGACTTCACTTCGTCCAGCAGGGAGCCCGGATCCCGGTTGTCCAGCCACGACGCGACCGACTCGGAGCGGTCTGCGGCCTGCCGGATCAGGTCCGCGGCCACGCCCTGCTGGTCCGGTGCGTCGGCCATGGTGCGCAGCTGTGAGGAGATGCTGCGGATGCCCTCGGCGGCCTTGGTCTGCTGGGTGCCGGCCTGGCTGGTCAGGTCCGACTTCGCCTGGTGCAGCAGGTCCTTGGCGCTGTTCTTCGCCTCGTACGCCACGTTCTTCGCCTCGGACTTGGCCGTCCCGGCAACGTTCTGGGCAGCGCCCGCAGCCTGTCCCGCAACATTCGCAGCCTCTTCCTTGGCCACGTCCTTCTTCGAGGTGTCACCCCGGTAGTCGTCGGTGGTGCCGGTGTAGTCGATGGTGCCCGCACCGGTGGTGCCCAGGCCGGGAGCGGGCACGCCGGTGCCGTATGCGTTCTCGGTCATCGTTGCTCTCTTTCCTTGAGGATGAAGAACCAGCGGTGCTGGATCGGCAGCAATCCTGATTACCCGGAAATAGTAAGCACACTTGGTATTTCCGCCGCAAGGGCAGGACGCCAGGACGCAGGAATTGATAAGCATGCTTGCCAAAACCTTGGTAAGCATGCTTATCGTATTGCGGTGCGGCGTCCTGCAGGGAGGCGCTGCGAACCCCAGCATCTGAGATCCAAGGAGACACCATGCTCACCACGGAAAACATTGATGACCTGCTGCAGCGCAACGGAAACGTCGTTTCTGCAGACGGGGACAAGATCGGGTCAGTGGGCCAGGTCTACGCGGACGACGCCGATGGCCAGCCGACCTGGGTGACGGTCAAGACCGGACTGTTCGGCACCTCCGAATCCTTCGTCCCGCTGCAAGGCGCCCGTCTTGAAGGCAGCGACGTTGTGGTTCCTTACAGCAAGGACCAGGTCAAGGACGCGCCCAGGGTGGAGACTGACGGCCACCTTGAGCCGTCGGAAGAGGACCGGCTCTTTGGCCACTACGGCCTCGACGGACACCAGAACTACGCGGACTCGGGCGGAGACGCAGGGTATGCAGATACGGGCACTGCCACATACGGCGACACCCGTACCGGGACGGCTGACGCCGCCGGGACGGTTGGACGGGACACGTCCGGGCCCACCACGGATGACGCCATGACCCGCTCCGAGGAGCGGCTGAACGTCGGCACGGAAACGCAGGCCGCCGGGCGTGCCAGGCTTCGCAAGTACGTGACCACCGAGAACGTCACCAAGACCGTTCCGGTCCAGCGCGAAGAGGTCCGGATCGAGCGCGAACCCATCACGGATGCCAACCGGGGTGCTGCCCTGTCCGGACCGGACATCAGCGAGGAGGAACACGAGGTGACCCTCCACGAGGAGCGCCCCGTGATCGAGAAGGAAACCGTCCCGGTCGAGCGGGTCCGTCTCGACAAGGAAACGGTGACGGACGAGGTGACTGTCGACGAGGAAGTCCGTAAGGAACGCATCGAAACCGACGGCATCGATGACGTGCGGCGATAGCCGATAGCAGTTAGCAGTTAGCAGGAAACCGTGAAAGCCAGGGTCGGATGCCGGCCCTGGCTTTCAGGTGCTTGCCATTTACGGCATGTTGATGTTCGTGAGTTCAGACCGTTTGCCGCTTGGTTCCTCAACCAGAACCAGCGAGCTCACCTCGGGGCAGTAGTACTTGTGCTCCCGCGAGTTGAACTCCAGCGGCGTCCAGTCGTCCACTTTGACGCAGTCTTTGTAGGTGCCCATTTTCGTCGTGACTGTCTGGCCCGTGGCGATGGTGTCCCGCATATCTTCCGCGTGCCCCAGGTAGTACTCCTGCCGGTAGGTGTCACCCACGCGCTGTTCGGCCTTCATCCAGATGCCTGCCTTTGCCCCGTCCCGCCCGTGGAGAAAGCTGCCGGAATGATCCTGCAGTTTGCCGTCCTTGTAGTTGTCCACGTCCTCGCCGAAGTACCACACGTCGCCGTTCTTGTGCTGTGCCAGGTAGTCCTTGGTCTCCTCGACGAGTTGCCCGTTCTTGAATTCCCTGTCCAGGTAGATGATGGTTTCCACGCCCTCAATGACCCGCTTCTCCGGCAGGATCTCAATTTCTATCCTGTCGCCGCCGGTCCCGTAGGTCATCTTCTTGCCGACCGGAAGGGCGAAGTACTTGTTGGTTATTTTCGTCGTGAAATCCGCCGGCGTGATCTGCGGGTTGTAGTCGGCGGCCTGGCTTCTCAAATTATTGAAGTAAAAAAATGCCGCCCCGCCAGCGACCAGCAGCAAAACGATGATGCCCAAAATTATGGTTCGCGGCTTCATATCCCGGCCCCACTCCTCGTTGAGTAGAAACTCTTTGCCTGTCCGGAGCGCCTGTGCTCGCCCGGCCCATAGGAGAAAGGTAGTCCTGTCAGGCCTCCGGGGACAGGGACAGCAGCAATTTTCCTAGCTGCGGGCGGCCTCCGCTACCCGTTCGCCGTTGAAATATTCGAGCGCCCAGCCGTCGACGGCGTGGTGGTGGGCAAGGTTGAGCACGGCGTTGTCGATGCTTGCCAGGGTGCTCCCGGTGGCACGGCTCAGGGCCAGGCGGAGGAGCGTGCCGTGGGCGACGACCAAAACGCGGCGTCCGCGGAACTCCTCGGCCAGGGCCTCAAGGGCGGCCAGGCCCCGGGAGCCCGCGTCGTCGTCGCTTTCCGCCCCGCGGAAGCCGCCGGGGATGCGCAATGCCTCCAGTTCCGGGCCTGCCTGCAAGCCCTCCGCGGGCCCGAAGCTGCGCTCGGCGAGCTCCGGCACACGCCGTTCCACCGTGAGTCCGAGGCCGGCGGCGATCAGGTCTGCAGTTTCCGCCGCACGGCTCAGCGGCGAGGACACCACCGTGTCCCACTCCTGCCCGGACAAAACGGCGACGGCGTCGCGCGCCTGGCCGCGGCCGACGTCGTTCAGCGGAATATCACTGGATCCCTGCAGCCGGCGCTGCGCATTCCAGTCTGTCTGGCCATGGCGGATGAGGGCGAAAGTCGTGAGGGTCATGCCTTCCATTGTGCCCGAGAGGTGCAGGACCTTCCCCCTCCAATACGTACAGGAGTTTTTGTGCAGATAATGGGCGTTCGAGGCCGCTTTGCGCCCATTACCTGGACAAAAACTCGGAAAGAGGGGCTCTCACCGCGCCACCCGCCCATGGTCAAATAGGAGGGTTAGACCGGCCGCCCGAGTCCGACCGCGGCCTCGGCCATATGGAAGGAAGCACATGACCGATCGCCAGGACCATCCTCCGGTTCCCACGCCGGGAAGTGCCCAGGGTCTGGACCGCAAGGTTGAAGGCGGCTGTCCCGTCGCCCATGACAGCGCGACCTCGCACGGCAGCGAGAGCGAGAACCCGGCGATCGACTCGCCGCAGCCGAAGGGGCACCGGCCCCGGACGAACGCAGACTGGTGGCCGAACCAACTTGATCTCTCGGTGCTCCATGCGAACCACCCGGCAGGCAACCCGCTCGCCCCCGGCTTCAGTTACCGGGAGGAGTTCCAGAAACTCGACGTCGAGGCCCTGAAGCAGGACATCATTGAGGTCCTGACCACCTCGCAGGACTGGTGGCCGGCGGATTTCGGCCACTACGGCGGCCTGATGATCAGGCTCAGCTGGCACGCTGCCGGCACCTACCGAGTCCAGGATGGCCGCGGCGGTGCGGGTGAGGGCAGCCAGCGCTTCGCCCCGCTGAACAGCTGGCCGGATAACGCGAACCTGGACAAGGCCCGGCGGCTGCTGTGGCCGGTGAAGCAGAAGTACGGCCAGAAGATCTCGTGGGCTGACCTGCTGGTCCTCGCGGGCAACGTCGCCCTGGAGTCAATGGGCTTTAAGACCTTCGGGTTCGCTTTCGGCCGCGAGGACGTGTGGGAGCCCGAGCAGATCTTCTGGGGGCCCGAGGACACCTGGCTTGGCGACGAGCGCTACATCGGCGAAGGTGCCATGGCGGAGGAGGTCGGCTCCACCGAGATGGGCCTGATCTACGTCAACCCCGAGGGGCCGATGGGCAACCCGGATCCCAAGCTCGCTGCGTCGTTCATCCGCGAGACCTTCAAGCGGATGGCGATGAACGACGAGGAGACCTTCGCACTGATCGCCGGTGGGCACACGTTCGGCAAGACCCACGGCGCCGGTGATGCCGACGCGCACGTGGGCCCCGAGCCGGAGGCCGCGAACCTGGAGGAACAGGGTCTGGGCTGGATCAGCACCCACGGCAGCGGCAGGGGAGGCGACACAATCACCTCCGGGCTCGAGGTCACCTGGACCGACCGGCCGACGGAATGGAGCAACCGCTTCCTGGAAATCCTGTTCGAGTACGAGTGGGAGCTCACCAAGAGCCCGGCCGGCGCCAACCAGTGGGTGGCCAAGGACGCCCCGCAGATCATCCCGGACGCGCACAATCCGGAGAAGAAGCACCGGCCGACCATGCTGACGACGGACCTGTCATTGCGTTTCGATCCGGCCTACGAGAAAATCGGACGCCGTTTCCTGGAAAATCCGGACGAGTTCGCGATGGCATTCGGCAAGGCCTGGTACAAACTGCTGCACCGCGACATGGGTCCGGTGGGCCCGCACCTGCTCGGCCCCTGGGTCCCGGAACCGCAGCTGTGGCAGGACCCGATCCCGACGGCGGACCACGAGCTGATCGGCGAAGAGGACATCGCGTCCCTCAAAGCCAAGCTCCTGGACTCGGGCCTCTCCATCTCCCAGCTCGTCACCACGGCGTGGGCCGCGGCGTCCACCTTCCGCAAGACTGACAAGCGCGGCGGCGCCAACGGCGCCCGCATCCGCCTAGAGCCCCAGCGCGGCTGGGAGGTCAACCAGCCCGGAGAGCTGGGGGCTGCGCTGCAGGCGATCGAGGGCGTGCAGCAGCAGTTCAACAGTGGCCAGAGCGATGGCAGGAAGGTTTCGCTGGCGGACCTGATCGTCCTCGGTGGCTGCGCGGCCGTGGAGAAAGCCTCGAGTGACGCGGGCTTCAATATTTCTGTGCCGTTCCGGCCGGGCCGGGCCGACGCCTCGCAGGACCAGACCGACGTCGAGTCCTTCCAGTACCTGCAGCCGCGGGCGGACGGGTTCCGTAACTACGTGCGCGATGGCGAGAAGCTTCCGCCCGAAACCCTCCTGCTCGACAAGGCTTACCTGCTGGATCTCTCCGCACCCGAGATGACCGCGCTCATCGGCGGCATGCGTGCCCTCGGGGGCAACGCGGGCGGCTCCGCGCATGGCGTGCTCACGGACCGGCCCCACGTCCTGACGAACGACTTCTTCGTCAACCTGCTCGCGCCGGGCACCCGGTGGAAGGCTTCGGAGGCGGAGGAGAACGTCTACGAGATCAGCGATGTGGCTACGGGCGAACTGAAGTGGACCGCCACGCCGGTCGACCTGGTCTTCGGCTCCAACTCCCAGCTCCGGGCGCTGGCCGAGGTCTACGCGAGCGACGACGCCAGGGAAAAGTTCGTCAACGACTTCGTCGCGGCGTGGGTGAAGGTAATGGAGCTCGACCGCTTCGACCTGCGCTGACCCATCAATCCAGGGTCGGCCGAATCTGACTGAAGCCCGCGAGCTAATCCGGGCGGAGTTTTTGTCCACGTATGGCGACCTATGGGGCTTTAGAGCCCTTTATCTGGACAAAAACTCCGGAGGAACCAAGGGGAGTGCGACGCCGGCCGGTCACCTTATGCGGTGACCGGCCGGCGTCGGGTGGTTCTGAATCTATTCCGGCAGGCTCTTGGGCCGGTGGTCGGCAATCAGTCCGCTGGCCATGTGCCGGGCCCGGCGGGCGGACTGCTTGTCACCCTCGGCGGCGGCAATGATCGAGCCCTTCATGAGGATGTGCCAGGAGAGGGCGAACGCCTCGGAGTCCTCCAGTCCGGCTTCCTCGGCCAGCAGCCGCACCTGCTGGCGGATCCTGCTCAGGTACCCGATGCTCGCCTGCCCCAGGGGATGCCCAGCCCCCATCTCCAGCAGCACCTTCACAAAGGAGCACGCTTCGAAGTCATCGTCCTGGAACCACTCGTCGTAAACGTCGAAGATGGCCAGCAGCTGGTCTTCGGGGTTGTCGGCCCTGCTTCGGGCTTCCGGAACCACCGATCCCAGCATCCACAGCTCGTCGCGGCGCTTCAGGAAAGCCAGTGCAACATCGTCTTTAGACGGGAAATGCCGGTAGAAGGTCGCCTTGGCGACGCCCGATGCGCGGATCAGCTCGTCGACCCCGACGTCGCGGATTCCGCGGTGGGAAAACAATCTGTAGGCGGTGACCACAATGCGGGTGCGGACGTCATCAGGATCTTCAAGGTTGTCTGCGACTGTCCTCATGCCAGCAAAGTCTACCTTTGACGTGCAAGATTCTTCTGAGTGTCCCGGGCGCGGCACTTAAGATGCGCGACGAGGCGGGCATCGCCGTCGGACCCCACGTGAGGAGTATTTGTCCACCTATCGCGACTTGCGGGCGGTTTAGCGCCCATTATCTGGACAAAAACTCCGGCGGGTTGGCTAGGCCGTTGCTTCGTCTTCCACGTTGAGGGCGGCTTCCACGCTGGGGTCAACAGGTGTGTGATCCGTCTGGGCTGATTCGATGAGCTGCGTCATGGCCACATGGATGTCTTCGGCCTGGGCGCGGGTGAGGCCGAGCTTGGCGAGCATGGTTCCGGGCACCCCCAACGCCCTGTCGCGGAGGGTGGTTCCTTCGGGGGTCAAGCCGACGGCGAGGGACCGTTCATCCCCGGGAACGCGCCGTCGGGTGACATATCCCAGGGCTTCGAGCCGCTTGAGCAGCGGCGACAGGGTGGCCGGGACCAAGAGAAGGGCGTCGCTGATTTCCTTGACGGAGCGCGGGCTCTTCTCCCACAGCGCGAGCATCACCAGGTACTGCGGGTGGGTCAGGTTCAGCTCCTGCAGCACGGGCCGGTAGGCGCCGATGACGGTGCGCGAGGCGACAGCCAGAGCGAAGCAGAGCTGCCGCTCGAGCAGGAGGTCTTCGTCGCTCCCTGAAGGGGAAGTCATGAAGCCATGATATCGAAGTGCCTACGGGAACATGGCGAGGAAGAGGAACGCGGCGAACAGGACCAGGTGGATGGCGCCCTGCAGCCGGGTGGCGCGGCCGGGCACAACCGTGAGTGTTCCCACGATGACGGTCAGCAGGAAGAGGACTATCTGCGTGCCGCCGAGCCCCAGCGTCAGCGGTCCCGGCAGCCAGATGCTGGCGATGGCGATCGCGGGAATCGTCAGGCCGATGCTGGCTATCGCCGAGCCGTATGCCAGGTTGAGGCTGATCTGGATCCTGTTCCGGGAGGCGGCCCGGGAAGCGGCGAGACCCTCCGGCAGCAGGACCAGGAGGGCGATGATCACGCCCACGAAGGACTCCGGGATCCCGGCGCGGCTGACGCCCGCTTCGATCACCGGGGACACAGTCTTGGCCAGTCCGACGACGGCGACCAGCGCCGCGCACAGCAACGCCAGGCTGATGTAGGTGGCCCGGTTGGTGGGGGTGGGGCCGTGCAGGTCGTCCCCGCCGTCCCCGGGGGACAGGACGGGAAGGAAAAAATGGCGGTGGCGGACGGTCTGGGTCAGCACAAACACGCCATAAAGCGACAGCGATGCCACGGCCGCGAAGCCCAGCTGCAGGGGTGAGAACTCCGGTCCGGGCCGCGACGAGGTGAAGGTCGGCAGGACCAGCGTCAGCGTAGCCAGCGTGGTGACCACGGCCAGGGCGGCACCGGCTCCCTCCGGGTTGAACCGTGGGATGCCGTACCTGCGGGCGCCCACCAGCAGGGCAATACCGACGATGCCGTTGGCCGTGATCATGACGGCGGCGAAGACGGTGTCCCGTGCCAGCGAATGGCTTCCCTCGCCGCCGGACGCGATCAGCGTGACGATGAGGGCCACCTCGATGACCGTGACGGCAACCGCAAGCACGAGCGAGCCGAAGGGCTCGCCGACGCGCTCGGCCACCACTTCGGCATGATGCACCGCCGCCAGGATGGCTCCCATCAGAACCACCGCGATGGTGGTGGCCAAGACCGGCCCGGGAGAAACTCCCCAGGTCACGGCCAGCACGATCAGGCCGACGACGGGAACGACGGCGGTCCAGGACGATCGGAGCCGGGCCAGCACAGCGCTATCGTCTCAGTGCTGGCCCTTCAGAGCTAGCCCCCTGGTACTAGCCTTCACACTCCGAGCAGTACTTCTTGCCGTCCTTTTCCCGCGCGAGCTGGCTGCGGTGGTGGACCAGGAAGCAGGACATGCAGGTGAACTCGTCCTCCTGCACCGGAACAACCTGGATCAGCAGCTCTTCGTGCGACAGGTCCGCGCCGGGAAGGTCAATGCCTTCGGCGGTGTCGGCCTCTTCGACATCAAGCAGGGCAGTCTGGGATCCGCCCTGCCGGGACTGGATGGCCTCCAGGGATTCGTTGGCCGGCTGGTCCTCTTGGGCCACGCGAGGGGCGTCGTAGTCAGTTGCCATGGTTTTTACTCCTTCGGCTGCGCGCCGGACGGCGCACATTTCGCAGGACTCAACGAATGGGCGCCGCCAGGTATTCCCGGTAACCGGGGACGGGTTAAGGTCCCCAAAGTTTAGAGGATAATTTCGCGGGTCATGCCGAAGGGAACCTGCTCGGAAAGCGTGGCGGTGTAGCTCCCGGGCTTGTTGCGCGTGACGATGATGCCGTGCGTTCCGGTGAGCATAGCCGCTTCCTGGAGATCCTTGACGGCTGCATCGAGCCTTTCGTCCAGGATCCGGCGGTCTTCTACGTGGATGTCTATGGTGGTGGTGCTGGGCATGGATGTCCTTTGGGTGTGAAAAATTTTTGGGCTGTTCAGAGTTTTTGGGCCGCGGGCGAATCGGCGGCAAGAGGCGCTCCGGAATCGCTGCGTACGCAGCGTCAACGGGGAAACGCCTGTATGGGCGGCCTGTAGGCCGCTGGTGCACCGCCCCCACGGGCTCTGATGGAAGCCTGTCCACGCGCATGGTCTCGCGTGCATCATGTTTGGTGCTCTGCGAAAAATTAGACCTTGAGGTCAAAACTCTGTCAAGCCTCGGGGGCCCTAGCCACCTTCCCGCACTGCCTCCTCTATCCTCCGTGCTGCCTGCACAACGACGGCGCCGTGGTCCTGGCCCGGCGAGCCGGTGACCCGGGCCAGGGGCATGGCGAGGCAGACGGCGGCGATGATTCCTTCCTCTGTCCGCACTGGCGCGCTGATGGACCCGAGGCCGGGCGTGCGGGAGCCGACCGATTCGATCCAGCCCGCCGCAGCCAGCTCCGCCAGCACCTCGTCGTCGGCGGCGAGGAGCCGGCCGCTGGAGCCGGCGGGCAGGGGGAGCCTCGAACCGGGCGGCAGGGTGGCGCGCAGTTCGTGCCGGCTGTCCGCGCTGAGGAGGCAGACCCTTTCGTCGCCCCGCCGGACCCAGAGCTGTGCGGTTTCGCCGGTGCTGTCGCGGAGTTCGTGGAGCACGGGCAGGGCGGCGTTCTCCAGGGCCGAACGGACGAACCGCTGCCCCAGGCGGAAAGTGCCGCTCTCAGTCCGGCGGAGGAAGCCGTAATCCACCATCTGAAGGGCCAACCGGTGTGCGGTGGACAGCGACAGGCCGGTCCGCCGGGACAGCTCACTGGCTGATACGGCGGACCGGCCCACGGCGTCGAGGATTGCGGCAGCACGCTCCAGCGTGCGGTTGCTTCCGTTCTGTTCAGTAGGCGGCATGTGGCCAGCTTATGACGCCGGCTCAGCCCTTGGCGGCCAGCGACTCCGCCATGAACTCGGCAATCACCTTCTGCGATATCGCCACGTCCAAAACGAACACGCCGTCGTCGTGGGTGGCCAGCCAGCTCTCAAGCTGCTCCAGATCGGCAAGGGTGTGGGCCTTAATTCCGTCGGCACCCAGTGCACGTCCGACGGCGGCAAAGTCCACCTCGTCGATCAGCATCGCCTGACTGTGCAGCCCCTTTGCGGCGTACTGGTGCAGTTCCGCCCCGTACGCCGAGTCATTGAGCACGACGACGACACCCTTGCGGGTGGCCCGGAGGAACGTCTCGCAGTCGGCCAGCCCCATCAGGCCGCCGCCGTCGCCGCTGACCAGGACGGTGGTGCGTTCGGGGCGGGCAACGGAGACGCCCGCGGCGGAGCCGAAGCCGAGCCCGATGGACTGGAAGGCGGTCCCCACCAGGACCATGGCGTGCGGGTCCGGGACGGAGAGGTACATTGGCGCCCAGCCGATGAAATGCCCGCCGTCCATGACCACGGATCGTTCGGCCGGCAGGATCCGGTCCAGGGCAGCGACGACGGCACGCGGGTTGAGCCGGCCGTCGGGTCCGAACTCGACAGGGTCCTCCACCGGGCTGGACGAACGGAACTCCGTTCCCGACACTTCGGGGGCAGCATCCCGCCAGGTCGGCGACGCCGCGGCGGGCACCCTTTCCAGCAGTCCCTCCGCGAACGGCAGGATGTCCGCGCGGACGTATTCGGCGCCGGCGTTCTGGCCGGCGTCGGGTTCGTTGTCGAGGCGGATGATCCTGGCGTCTGCCGGGAACAGTGTTCCGTACCGGGTCTGGAAAGTGTTGAGGCTTGCCCCGACCACCAGAACGAGGTCCGCCTGGCGGGCGACGTCGAGGCGGTGGCTGCGGGTGAAGCCGCCGGCGATGCCGAGGTCCCACTCGCTGCCGAACGCGTTGGCGGCCATCACGGAGGTCATGAAGAGGGCCCCGACCCTGTCGCCCACTTCCCGCAGCGGGGCGGTTGCACCAGCCAGGAGCACGCCGCGTCCGGCCAGGATGAGCGGCCGCTGCGCTGCGGCGAGCTGTTCCGCCACCCGGTCCAGTTCGTCAGCGGCCGCGGGCCACGCGGGCTTGGCCGGAAGGGGTTCCAGCGGCACCGGAGCCTGCAGGGGAGCGGCGGCGAGGTCGTAGGGGATGGCGAGCACCACCGGCTGGACGGTCTGCAGTGCGAGGTCGAAGGCTCGGTGGGTTATTGCGGCGGCGTTGTCCGGGCGGGCTACCAGCGTGGTGACACCGGCGGCGTCGGCCGCCTTCGCCTGGTCGATGTCGAACGGCCGGCGGCCGCTGGCCGGGGCATCTCCGACGACGAACACCAGCGGAATGCGGGCCAGCCGGGCTTCGGCAAGCGTTGTGTACGCGTTGGCGAAGCCGGCGCCGTAGGTGGTGGTGGCCGCCGCCACGCCTCCGGTGGCGCGGTGGTAAGCATCGGCCATGGCAACGGTCGCGGCCTCGTGGCGGGCCGACGTGAAGGGGAAGCCGCGGCGGGTGAGCCGGCTGATGAGGTGGGCGTTGCCGTTTCCCATCAGTCCGAACAGGTGTCCCGCGCGTTCCGCCAGGACATCGGCGACGGCCGCCGAGACGTGACCCTCATCAGGAAGTGGGGGCGCCGCGGTGCTTTGCCGGGAGGCGGGTGAGGTGGTGGTCATTGGCTGTCCTTGCGTTCGTGGGGTGGGAACTGTCAGGCCGGCAGCGCCACGGTCGTCGCGTCCCGGTGCCTCAGGGTAAGTGCGGCGTACGTTGCGGCGTTGTGCCTGCAGTGCTCGATCTCCTCCGCAGTGAGGGGCCGGCGCACCTTGGCCGGCATGCCCGCCACGAGCGAGCCGGGCGGCACCTCGGTGCCCTCGAGGACCAGCGCGTTGGCCGCCACCAGGGACCCGGCGCCGATGATGGCGCCGTTCAGGACAGTGGCATTCATGCCGATGAGTGCCCCGTCGCCCACCGTGCAGCCGTGCAGTACCGCGCCGTGTCCCACGCTGACGTGGTTGCCCACCCGTGCCGGGTAGCCGGGGTCGGCGTGGACGACGGCGGTGTCCTGGACGTTGCTGCCCTCGCCAAGGCTGATGTCCTCCATGTCCGCCCGGATGACGGCGCCGTAGTAGATTCCCGTTTCGGCGCCGACCGTGGCGGAGCCAACGACCGTGGCGGTGGGCGCTACCCACGCGTCACCAGAAATCTGTGGGGAGCGGCCGCCGACGGCCAGGATGTTGTCAGTCACGATGGACCTTTCTTAGGTGAGGAAGGGAACGATCAGCGAGGTCACGAAGAGCACCAGTGCCCCGCCGAGGCGGTTGGTGAGGGCCGCGAACGGCATCAGGTGCATGCGGTTGGCCGCGCTCAGGACTGAGACGTCGCCGCTGCCGCCGGTGTCCGCCATGACCAGCCCGGGCGTGATGGAGGCTTCAACGAAGTTGAACTTCACGAGCCATCCGAGAACGCCGGAGGTCAGGGTCGCGATGACAACGGTGCAAATGGTGAGGAGGATGAACAGCGGGTTGCTCAGCGAGGCGAGGACATCGGTGATGTCGATGTAGGTCAGGCTGACGCCGACCAGCAGGGCAGGGACCAGCACGGCGCCGATCAGGTCGCCCCAGTCAGCAGTGGACTCCTCAACATCCTTGGGAAGCAGGCCGAAGATCTTCACGACGGCGGCGGCGATGATGGCCCAGGCGTAGGGGTGCAGCCCGGGGATGAAGGCGGCCATCAGGTTGCCGAAGACGAAGAGGCTGCCGGCGATGAGCAGGCCTTTGCCCAGGGCGATGAAGGAGGATGTGTCGCGCTTGGGCGGCAGGGTGAGCTCGTCGGAGCGCCCCTTGATGCGCATCAGCTGGCCGTGGCCGTTGAACCCGACGAATAGCTGCTTCTTGCGTTTACCCAGTCCGTTGTAGATACCGGCGATGAGGATGCAGACCACGTTGGCCATCACGACGGCGGACATGAGGTCGCCCATGAAGGTGGCGGAGTCGCCACCGGTGGCCGAGGCGTACATCTCGGACATGGGCAGGGCCCCGACACCCAGCCCGCCGGCCATGATGGGCGCGGCGACAAAGAGGATGCCTTCGATGAAGCCGAAGCCGGTGAGGGCCGCGATGAGCCCGACCAGGACGAAGGTGGCGATGAGGCAACCCACCACGGGTACCGCAAAGCGAGGTCCTGCCTTCAGCAGGAGCGCACGGGGCATGCCGAGGATGGAGCCGGCGATGATGCCGACGACGAAGAAGTCCAGGAATCCGTGTCCGTCGATGAAGTTCTGCACCACCGTGACCAGGTTCTCGGGCATCAGGCCGAGGTAAGCCAGCGTGGCAGGAGCGAAGGTGCACAGGATGGTCGGCAGCCCGAAGTCGCGGACCACCGGAAACAGGTTGCCGATCCAGATGAAGAGCCCGCCGAGCAGGATGGTGGTGGCGAAGCCGACCACCATGGTGTCCGGGAGGTTGCCCGTGATTGCCGCTGCAAGGACCAGTCCGGCGAGGACGAGGTAGAGCGGGGCCGGAATGCTGGCGATTTTGAGCCGCAGCCGATCTTGGCCCTTCTCGCGCATTGGCCGGTCCGTAGGTTCGATGGTGAGGTCCGTGGTAGGTGAATTTGTAGACATCATTGTCCCCAAAACGTTTGGTGGGAAGACCGCCGCGGCGGCCTGTGGACGGGAGTCGAAGCAGTAAAAAGCGGTTTAGCGGGCGGGATCGAGAAAGCCGGCCGCCGGGGAATGAGCGACGACGTCGAGGGCGAGCCGCACAGCCTCGGCGAGGCGGTCCTCGTCGATGCCCGTCTGGTGTCCGGCGTCGTGCAGGTGCCGGACAAGCTCCTCCGTGGCGATGTTGCCGTGCGCCCGGGGGCGAACGGGCAGCCGCCGTAGCCGCCGAGGGCGGCATCGAAACGGACGACGCCGGTCTCCACCGCTGCGCTCGCGGTGGCCAGCGCCTGGCTGTGTGCGTTGTGCAGGTGCAGGTAGTACGTGATGTCCGGTTCGGCCCCGCGGACGTGGTGCAGGCTGGCCATCACCTGTTCGCTCGGCGTGGTGCCCAGTGTGTCCGCGAGCCCGACGTCGGTGATGCCCATGTCCGTAAAGGCACGCACCACGCGCAGAAGGTAGGCGGGGTCGATTGCGCCCTCGAACGGGCAGGTGAAGGCGGTGGAGATGCCGGCGAAGAACCGGATTTCCGGGAACCCGGCCACGGCCGCGCCGAGGTTCGCCAGCGCGTCCTCGATGGCTTGGCCGGCGTTGGCGTTGCTGTGCGTCTGACTTGCGGAGGTGACCACCTGAATGTCGGTGGCTCCGGCCTCGACAGCCCGCTGGATGCCGCGGCCGTTGAGCGCCAGGCTGGTGTACGTGACCCCCGGAACTGTTGGCAGCGAGGCGACTACCTCAGCGGCGTCGGCCATCTGGGGAACCCGCTTCGGGTTCACGAAGGAGGCGACCTCGATGCGCTTCAGCCCGGCGTCGACGAGTGCCTCGGCGATCTCGAGTTTATGCGCCGTGGAGACGATGACTGGTTCGTCCTGGAGTCCGTCCCGCAGGAACACGTCAGTGATTTCGACCTTCATGTTCAGCGCGCCTCCTGCAGTCCGAGGCCGGCGATTTCGTCTGCATTCATGCCGGCGAGCTCCTGCAGGACTTCGGCCGTGTGCTCTCCCAGCTCCGGGCCGACCCATTTGACCCGGCCCTCGTGACCCGGCATCTTGGGCACGACGCCGGGGAACCGGATCAGTTCGGGCTCGTCCTCGATGACCACCTCGTGAGTCTGGATCATGTCACGCGCCAGGTAGTGCTTGTCGACGGCGATGCTGGGGGCGTCGTAGACGGGACCGGCCGGCACGCCGGAGTCGTCCAGCTTGTCGAGGACCTCGGTGAGGGGCATGCTGCCGGTCCAGGCAGAGATGGCGCCGTTGAGCTCTTCCTCCCGGGCGCCGCGCGCCTCCGTGGCGAGCAGGGTGGCGTCCTCGGCGAGGTCGTCGCGGCCGATGGCCCGCATGAGCCGGACGAAGACGGAGTTGGAGTTGCCGCCGATGACCACTTCGAGTTCGTCCTGGCAGAGATAGGAGCCGGTGGGTACGACGCCGGGCAGCGCGCCGCCGGTGCGCTGCCGGATCATGCCGTAGGCGTCATAGTCCGGGACCAGCGATTCGAGCAGGCTGAACACCCCTTCGTATAGGGCGACGTCGACGACCTGGGAAGTTCCCGTCTCCAGTCCGCGGGCCTTCTGGAGCATCAGCATCAGGGCGCCGATGACGCCGTAGAGCCCGGCGACGGTGTCGCCCATGCTGGCCGCCGCACGGCCGGCCGGGCGGTCCGGTTCACCCGTGATGTAGCGCAGGCCGGCAAACGACTCAGCGGAGCTGCCGAAGCCGGCGCGGTTTTTGTAGGGTCCGGTCTGGCCGTAGCCGGAGATCCGGACCATGACTACCTCGGGGTTGAGTTCCTGCAGCACGTCCGGGCCGAGGCCCCACCTCTCGAGGGTGCCGGGGCGGAAGTTCTCGATGACCACGTCGCACTGGGCGGCGATCTTCTTGACCGCCTCGCGGCCCGCCTCGGAGCGGAGGTCCAGGGCCACGGACTTCTTGTTGCGGCCGATGGTGCGGAACAGCATGGAGGTGCTGCCGCGGGTCTTGCGCCAGTCGCGCAGTTCGTCGCCGCCCTGGGGCTTTTCGATCTTGATGACCTCCGCGCCGAAGTCACCGAAAAGGCGGGCGGCGAACGGGGCGGCGATGAAGCTGCCCAGCTCGAGCACGCGGATGCCGCGGAGGGGGAGGGCGTTGCCCTCGATGTGTAGTTCGTCAGTCATGTCATTCCTGCCTGCGCTCCCGGCGCCGAGTTTCCCATCCTATGGGAAGTGCTTGTCATTAGGCGGAGAAACAATAGCAGTGCCGTGTGACGCGCGCAACAGGGTCGTGGCGCCTCTTTGTTCCGGGTGTGCCAATCCCGGGGCGCCGCCGGGTTAGGCTGTTCCGTGCTTCGTCTGAAACGCCTCGCGGTTCTCAGCCTTTTCGCGTTCTGCGCTATCACCGCGGGCGCGTTCTGGCTCCTGGGCATGACCAATGCAGGCGCGCCCGGCGCGGGAGTGCGTGCGGCCCAGCCGGCTCCGCCGCAGGCGGCGGGGAAGTTCGTGCCGCTGGCAGGTGGCAGTACGCATGCCGTGAACATCACCAGGACCGTCGACCCGGGCTGGCTGGCCCGGACCGCTGCCCGGACCGGAATTCCTGCACGGGCCCTCCGGGCGTACGTTGCCGCGGCCGGCATGGCGAATGCCGATGCTCCGGCGTGCGGGGTCGGCTGGAACACGGTAGCCGCCGTCGGGTTTGTAGAATCCGCGCACGGCGCCCTCGGCGGAGGCCACCTCACGGTTTCGGGAGACGTGAGCGGTCCGATCGTAGGCCCCGGCCTCAACGGCGACGGTTTCGCCGCCATTGCCGACACCGACGACGGCGCGCTTGACGGCGACGCCCGCTGGGACCGCGCCGTCGGGCCCATGCAGTTCATTCCCTCCACGTGGAAGATGGCGGGAAAGGATGCAAACGGAGACGGGGTGGCGGATCCTCACAACATCGACGACGCCGCCCTCAGCGCTGCCGGTTACCTGTGTGCCGGCGGCCGGGACCTCACCACCGACCAGGGCTGGACCGATGCCATCTGGTCCTACAACCAGTCCGAGGCCTATCTGGGGCAAGTGGACGACAAAGCTGTTGAATATGCGGAGCAGTCCGGCTAGTCCGGCAGGGAGCCGGCGCACACGTAGGGCCTGGCACTGCCGGTGCCAGGCCCTACGTATGCGATTTCAGACCCGATGCGGGGAGCCCAGTTCCACTGGCTCCTCATCCATCAGGTAGGCGGATTCGGAGTGGGCGGCGATGTCGATGCCCGCGGAGTTCGGCTGCCTCGTCGATGCGCAGGCCCACAGCGCACTTCGACGCCGGCCTGCGCGACCAGCTCAAGACGATGCTCCCGGAAGCGCCGGTGCTGGACACTGGGGCGGGCCACGACGCCGGGGTGCTGGCAGGGCACATTCCCACGGCCATGCTGTTCGTGCGGAACCCCACCGGGATCTCGCACTCGCCCGAGGAACTGGTGGAGGATGCCGACGCCGAGACGGGTGCGGCGGCGCTGGCCGAGACCCTCGCAGGCCTGCTGGGAGCAGCCAGGGTGCTCGGATCCGAACTGCAGGCTCCGCCTATGATGGCTTGATGACGGATCAGGCTGGCGAAGCGAGGGACATGGCCGCGGAGAACACCGACGACGGCGTGGCCGGCAAGCTGGAGCGGATCATTGCCGGCCAGGTCCGCCACTACCGGACCGCAAACGGGCTCTCCGCGTCGGAACTGGCTTCAAGGACAGGCATGTCCAAGGCGATGATCTCCAAGATTGAAACCGCCAGCACATCGTGTTCCCTCACCACGCTGCAGCGCCTGGCGGACGGGCTGAAGATTCCGGTCACGGCGCTGTTCCGCGGTGCGGACACGGACCGGGACGCCACCTTCACCAAGGACGGCCAGGGCAGCCTGACGGTGCGCAGCGGAACCCAGCACGGGCACGAATACCGGGTGCTCGGGACCCTTAAGGGCCGGACCGACGCCCTCGAACCGACGCTGGTGACCCTGACCGACGCGTCCGACGTCTTCCCGCTGTTCCAGCACCCCGGCACCGAGTTCATCTACATGCTCGCCGGCAAAATGGTCTACGGCCACGGCGCATATGAATACACCATGGAACCCGGCGACTCCCTGCTCCTGGACGGCGAAGGCCCGCACGGTCCGCTGGAGCTGCTGGACCTGCCCATCCGGTTCCTGGCTATCGCCGCGAAGTAGGTGCGTCGGTCCGCGAGGATTTGGTACAGCGCGCGACGGGTTTCATTGATCTTTTCCATAGCGGTGGCGCGCTGTTCGTCGGCGGCCGCGAACCGGAACTGGTGGATGACTCCCATGAGCTTCTCATCGCTCTGGTGGAACGCGGGTCCAGAGTTCCCACCGGTTGCTCCGTAAGTGCCCTTTTCGGGCTCCATAAGGGCATCTGCGGAGCAATGGTTGGGAGTTTTTGGTGGGCGGATTAGGCCCGGCTCGCCGCCCTTGCCGCCTCTGCGATCCGCTCCGTCGCGGCCCACGAGGCGAGCAGCCGGAGCGCTTCGTCGGACGGGCTGCCCGGGACGGCGGGGTAGACCGTGAGCGTGTGGCCGGGGTCGTCTTCGAGTTCCATGGCCGCGTACGTCAGTTCCAAGAGTCCGACGACGGGATGGCGGAAGGTCTTGGTTCCGGAGTAGTGGCGGCGCACGTTGTGGGCGGCCCAGCGTGTGCGGAATTCGTCGCTGCGCATGGAGAGTTCGCCGACGAGTTCGGCGATGCGCTTGTCGTGCGGGTTGCGGCCGGCCTCGCGGCGGAGGATCGCCACGTTGACGTTCGCTGCCCGGTCCCAGTCCGGGTAGAAACTGTGGGAGAGCGGGTCCAGGAAGATGAATCTCGAGTGGTTCGCAGGGCGCGCTGTGCCGCGGTACATGTCGGAGTACATGGCGTAGCCGAGGTCATTCGCGGCCACGATGTCCATCCGGTTGTTGGCGATGAACGCCGGGGCGCCGGTTATCGCATCGAGCAGGTACTGCATGGCCGGCTGCACGGTGGCGGGGGTGCCCTTGGCGCGGCTCCGGGACGTGGCGTTCGCTGCGCGGGCGAGGTCGTAGAGGTGGTCGTGCTCGGCCCGGTCCAGCTGCAAGGCCTGCGATATCGCGTCGAGGATGCTGTCGGAGGCGCCGCTGAGGTTGCCGCGTTCGAGACGGGTGTAGTACTCGATGCTGACGCCCGCGAGGCGCGCAACTTCCTCCCGGCGAAGCCCGGGAACACGCCGTCGGCCGCCAATCGGTTCCAGGCCCGCCTGCTCCGGAGTGATCCGCGCGCGGCGGGAGACCAGGAACTCGCGTGCCTCGGTTCGGTTGTCCATCCTGTCAGGCTACGGCCATTCCAAAAGCGGAGGGAGGTCCTGCCATAACCCGTCTTGGCAGGGTAGGCCCAGGAGGGTGCCTCAGGCCTCGCGCCGGCTCACCATCTCATTGATCCAGCTCGGCGCGAAGGGCGAGGTGCAGTTGGGCGGTGTCGGGTAATCCTTCAGGACTTCCAGCCGTTCGCCGATGCCAATGGCCCGCGCCCGGTGGTCAGCGTGCTCGATGCCGATCTGCGCCAGGGTGTGGTTCATCGCCCACTGCAACCGGTCAGGGGCGTCCTTCATTTCCGCCTCGATGGTGTCCAGCAGCCCTGGCAGGTCCAGGCCCTCGGGCTTCTTTGCGACCCGCTCCGTGGTCAAGGCCCAGCCGGCACTTGCGACCACCTGGTCGGGATCATCAGTCCAGCCGACGCGCAGCTCTTCGGCGTGCGGGCTCTTCTTCACCACATAGTTCACCAGCCAGTCATGCACCTTGGGTGCGCGGGCCTGGCGCAGCATGGCATCCAGTTCCTGCTGCTCGAAGGCCTTTGGCCGGCAGATCAGCAGTGACAGTAACCTGGCGGCAGTGTCGTCTGTGGCCCACAATTCGCGGGCCAGCTCGTGCTGTGTCTTCAGCCGTTTCGCCACCGCGCGCAATGCGGACAGGTTCACGCCGTGGTCGTCGCCGCGCTTCAGGTTCGCCTCGCGCATCTTTGGATCCTCGAGCGCGGCCAGCTCGTCCATCACCGCGCCCATTGTTGCCTCGGCCATCATCACTCCTGCTCGCTGGCTGCCTTCGCTCGTATTGTAGGACGGCGGCGGGCACGAGGGCTGGATTCGCGCGGCACACCGGCGTAGCGTCATTGATCGAGGGGCGGCCTTCGCCTCCGGTGCAGATTCCAGGCGCGGGCAGTCCTTCGACGTGGCGGTCAGATCGATTCTGAGGGAGCCCGGATGGCTGGATGGAATGCTGACACTGCTGCAGGGTCGCCGGGGCCGGGGTCGGTCACTCTAGTGGAGGGCTCATCATTTTGCATCTCAGCGGCGAACGGCGATATCCGCACCGAGTATCCCCACGGCGTTTTTGTCGAGGACACCCGAATACTGTCCTGCTGGCGGGTACTCGTCAATGGCGCCCCGCTGGAGCCGCTGGGGGCGAAGACGAAGGAACCCTACCGTGCCGTGTTTGTTGGCCGTGTCCCGCGTCCGGACGGACACGCGGACAGCCCGCTGATTGTCGAACGCCTCCGTGAGGTAGGCGCCGGCATCCTGGAGCGGATCACTGTCCAAAACTACTCGGCGGCCATTGCCGAGTGCGTCCTTACCCTCCAGGTCGAGGCGGACTTCGCGGACCTCTTCGAGGTGAAAGAAGCACGCATCCAGCGCCGCTGGAAAGAGTCCCGGAAGGCGCAAGACGACTCGCTAACCATCCGCGCAGCCTGGCAGGACGCCCGGAAAGGTGTAGTGGTAACGGCTGAGGGGGCCGACATCGCCCCTGAGGGGCTGGCGTACCACTTCGCGATCCCGCCCCACGCACAGTGGAGCACCACCATCAGCGTCGTCCCTGCCGACGGCGGAAGCGACTCCGCCGCACGTTTCGTCCGGCCCACTGAAGGCGAAATGTCGCCTCGCGACAGGCGCCGCCAGGAGTGGGTGGCCAAGATCCCCGTGCTGAACATGGGCAACCCTTCCATCGAACGGACGCTCCGGCGAAGCTACGACGACCTGGGTGCGCTTCGCATTGAGGACCCCGACCACCCGGACCGCATCGTGGTGGCCGCTGGTGCCCCATGGTTCATGGCCCTGTTTGGCCGGGATTCGCTCTGGGCATCCCTCATGGCTCTCCCCGTTGACCCTTCGCTGGCTTTCGGCACCATCCAGACTCTCGCGGACCGCCAGGGACGGGTTGTGGATGAAATGAGCGAGGAGGAACCTGGCAAGATCCTCCATGAGGTCAGGCTCGACGTTTCCAGCGGACTGGCCTTGGGCGGGAAATCCGCATACTTCGGTAGCGTCGATGCCACCCCGCTGTTCGTGGCCTTGTTCGGCGAAATCAGCCGCTGGGGATTCGCGCAAGAAACTATCTCCGACCTGCTGCCCCATGTCGACCGGGCGCTGGACTGGATCCGCCACTACGGGGACAAGGACGGCGACGGCTTCGTCGAGTATGAGCGACTCAACGACCGGGGACTCATCAACCAAGGCTGGAAGGATTCATGGGACGGCATTAACTTTGCTGACGGCAGGATGGCGGAGCCGCCAATCGCCCTGTGTGAGGTTCAGGCCTACGTCTACAGCGCGTACATGGCCCGCTCCTGGATAGCCCGCGATGCCGGTGATCTGGAGCTGGCGGGGGAGTACCGGGATCTTGGGGCGCAGTTGAAGAAGCAGTTCAACGAACGGTTCTGGCTGCCCGAGCGCGGCTACTACGCCGTCGCCCTTGACGGCCACAAGCAGCCGGTCGACGCGTGCGCATCCAACATGGGCCAATGCCTGTTGTTCGGCATCGTGGACGCGGACAAAGCTCCCCTGGTGGCCGAACGGCTGATGTCCCCGGAAATGTTCAGCGGCTGGGGCGTAAGGACCTTGGCCAGCGACATGGGCGCCTACAACCCTGCCAGCTACCACAACGGGTCCGTGTGGCCCCACGACAATGCGATCATCGCGGCCGGCCTCCTCCGCTACGGCCTCGTCGAGCAGGCGCAGCGCATTTCTACGGCGCTTTTTGAGGCCGCGGAGTACTCCCAGGGCCGGCTGCCCGAGTTGTTCTGCGGGTTCAGCCGGGAGCAATTCGACGAACCCATCCCCTATCCCACCGCTTGCTCACCACAGGCCTGGGCCGCGACCACCCCCATTCAGCTTGTGAAGAGTCTCATGGGCTACTACGCCGACGTTGCCCGCGGCGGCCTGTGGCTGGATCCGGTTCTCCCAAAATCCTATGGCGACCTGCATATCACCAACGCACCCATGGCAAACGCAAAGATCACCATAGACATCTCCGGTTCCACCGCGAGCGTTCAGGGACTGCCCGAGGGCATGCTGTTCCACCACGGCATCCGGCCATGGGCTGCCGACCTGGCGCAACAGGCCAAGGATTAGTGCCGCCGTTTTTCGTCAGAGCAGCAGGAACACGGCATCATCGGCCTGAACTACGGCTCGGCGTCCTTCGTCCTGGCTCGGGCGGCGATGGGGGAGAGTCGTTTGCCGAGGATCTCGCCGATCCAGGCGTCGCTGTCGAAACGGGCCGTTAAGAAACACCGGATATAGTGGAATGCACTATGGACGACCCTCCTTCACATATGCCCTGGCCCCTCACTCATTTGACCGGCACACCGGTTAGCACGGGGAGGGGCGCCCCCAATGAATGAATGGATCATGATCGGGATCGGCCTGATCCTGACAGTCGGCACCGGATTCTTCGTGGCGTCCGAGTTTGCCCTGGTCAATCTTGACCGCAACGACCTGGAAGCGCGCCAGGCCCGGGGTGAGAAACGCCTTGCCCCCACCATCAACGCCCTGAAGATCACCTCGACGCACCTTTCCGGTGCGCAGCTGGGCATCACCCTCACCACCCTCCTGACCGGTTACACCTTCGAACCTGCCATCAGCAAGCTGCTGAGCGGTCCGCTGACGGCGGCCGGGTTCCCGGAAGGCCTCGTGCCTGGGGTGGGCGCTGTCGTCGCTATTTTCATCGCCACCATCTTCTCGATGGTGATCGGCGAGCTGGTTCCCAAGAACTTCGCGCTGGCGCTGCCACTGGCCACTGCCAAGGTGGTGGTTCCGTTCCAGGCCCTGTTTACTACGGTGTTCAAGCCCGTCATCCTCCTGTTCAACAACACTGCGAACGCCATCATCAGGTCCTTCGGCATCGAGCCCAAGGAGGAACTCTCGGGTGCCCGCAGCGCCGAGGAACTGAGTTCGCTGGTGCGCCGCTCCGCGCTGGAAGGCG
The DNA here is from genome assembly GCF_044054585.1 of Arthrobacter sp. UC242_113. Classification (NCBI taxonomy): domain Bacteria; kingdom Bacillati; phylum Actinomycetota; class Actinomycetes; order Micrococcales; family Micrococcaceae; genus Arthrobacter; species Arthrobacter sp. UC242_113. The sequence goes on from NZ_CP171968.1 coordinate 3,997,196, forward strand.
TGCTCGACCTGGACCACGCCGCCCTGCTGCACCGGACGCTGCGCTTCTCCGAGCACAGCGCGGCGGATGTCATGACCCCGCGCGTGCGGATGACCGCCGTGAACACGGACGACACCGCCGAGCAGGTCATCGCGCTGGCCAGCTCCACCGGCTATTCGCGGTTTCCCGTCATCGGCCGCGACCGGGACGACGTGCTCGGCGTGCTCCACGTCAAGCAGGCCTTCGCCGTCGCCCTTGAGGAACGCGCCAGCGTGCATGCGGCGGACCTGATGATCGAACCTCTCATGGTCCCCGAGTCCATGGGCGTCGACTCCCTCCTGGTGCTGCTCCGCAAGCAGGGCCTCCAAGTGGCCATCGTCTCCGACGAGCACGGCGGAACGGCCGGCATCGTCACCCTGGAGGACCTGGTGGAGGAGATCGTCGGCGAACTGGAGGATGAGCACGACCGCGCCCGCGTGGGCGTGGTCCGGACCGGCCGGTCCATCACCTTCGATGCCTCGCTGCGCCCCGATGAGCTCCTGGACCGGACCGGCATCGCCGTCCCCCACGGCGAGGACTACGACACCGTGGCCGGTTTCGTCGCGGACCGGCTGGACCGCATCCCGGAGCTCGGCGACGAGGTGGAGATCGACGGCGGCGCGCTCCGCGTGGAGCGGGTGGCCGGCACCCACGTCGGGCGCCTTAAATTCACACCGGAGGAATCGGCAGAGCCACCGAGGAGCGCGCATGACAGGATTATCGACAGCCTCACACAGGAGCTGACCCATGAGTGAGTACCTTCCGGGCATCATCTGGCTCGCCGTCCTGCTGGTGGTCAACGGCTTCTTTGTCGGCGCCGAGTTCGCCGTCATCTCCGCCCGGCGGTCACAGATCGAGCCGAAGGCGGAGGCGGGCAGCAAGGCCGCGAAAACCACCCTGTGGGCGATGGAGCATGCCACGCTCATGCTGGCCACCAGCCAGCTGGGCATCACGGTCTGCTCGCTGGTGATCCTGAACGTCTCCGAGCCGGCCATCCACCACCTGCTGGAGATCCCGCTGGGCCTGACCGCCCTGTCCGGGGAAGCGATCGGAATCATCGCCTTCGTGGCGGCGCTGCTGCTGGTGACCTTCCTGCACGTGGTCCTCGGCGAGATGGTCCCCAAGAACATCTCGTTCTCGGTCCCCACCCGCGCGGCGCTCATCCTTGCCCCGCCGCTGGTGATGGCGGCGCGCATCTTCAAGCCGGTCATCTGGACCCTGAACGGCATCGCCAACTCCATCCTCCGCCTGTTCCGGGTGCAGCCCAAGGACGAGGCCACCAGCGCCTACACCCTGGACGAAGTGGCAAACATCGTGGAGCAGTCAACCAGGGAAGGCGTCCTGACCGATAACACCGGCGCCCTCACCGCGGCCTTCGAGTTCACGGAAAAGACAGTGGCCGACGTCGAGGTGCCCATCGCCGAGATGGTGCTGCTGCCGGCGTCTGCGACGCCGGCAGACATCCAGCGGGCGGTCGCCGAGCACGGCTACTCCCGGTACATCCTGACCGACGACGACGGCGACCCCTCCGGTTACCTGCACCTGAAGGACGTCATGGACCTGACAACTGCGGAGAAGTTCACCCGGCCCGTGCCGGAGAAACGGATCCGCCGGCTGGCCTCGACGTTCCGCGGCAGCGAGCTTGAGGACGCCCTGGCCACCATGCGCCGCACCGGCGCCCACGTGGCAAGGGTCTTCGACGCGCGGGGCAACACCACCGGCGTGCTGTTCCTCGAGGACATCATCGAGGAACTGGTGGGCGAGGTACGGGACGCCACCAGCAGTTCCTAGGACGCTTGGAAACACGGGAACCCGGAACACACCGAAGTCCGGTGGCCGGCGGCTGATGCCGCCGGCCACCGGACTTCGGTGGTTAGGACTTACTTGTTGGCTACCGCCTTGGGACCTGCGGTGCCGCCGAGCGTGGACTCAACCCACACAGTGCCCGGGTTGGTGGTGCCGGCTGCTGCGTTGCGGAGCCGCAAGCTGTACACGCCCCCGGTTGCCGGTGCCGCAGCTGCGGTGATGGCTGCCTGGCCCAGGACCCGGCCGCTCGGTCCGCCGACGTGGAGGGTGACGGTTCCGCCGACAACGGAGCTGGTGCCGTCAATCCTGAGATCGCCGGTCCTCCACTGGGCGACGCCGATGGTCACGCGGTCTGTAACCGGTACAACCTTGACCTCATCCGTTTTGACAGTTGCGCCAACTGTGACCGTCAGCTTGAACGTCAGGGGGCTGTTGGTCATCGGAGACGCGAAGACCGGAAGGCTGAACGTCGGCTTGAGCGTGGTGTCCCCGGTCAGCGTCGAGATCTTGTTCGGATCCGTCGTGCCGCTCAGGACCTGCTCCCACTTGTAGGTGGCGCCGGTGGCTGTGGACCCGGTGCCGTCTAGAGTGACAGTGGTGGCCGTGGTGCGGCGGACGATGTTCTGGTCCGGTCCAGCCACTGCGACGACGGCACCCTGGACGGTGGCAGCCGTGGTCGGGGCCGACTCAGGGCCGGCGCCGTTGGCGTTCGTAGCCCGCACGGTGAACGTGTAGGCGGTGTCACCGCTGAGTCCGTCGTAGACCAGGGTGGTCACGTCGCCGGCGACGGTCTTCGGTGCACCGACCGCCGTCCCGCCCGAGTAAGCCTGGACGGAGTAGCCGGTGATGGTCAGACCCGCGGCGCCAGGGTTCGGAGCGGTCCAGGACAGGGTTGCGGTGCCCTGGCCTACGACGGGTGCACCCGAGAAGGCGGGAGCGGCAGGTACCGGATCGTTGGTCACGGTGAACACGCTCGAGCCGACCTCGGATGCGTTGCCGGAGGGGTCGAACGCCACGAACTTCAGGGTGGCCGTGGATGCAATCTCCATGGGCCCCTTGTACGGGATCGCCTGATTAGACAGGACGCCACCGGCGAGGAGCGGGTCGGAGCCGTCAATGGTGTAGTAGATGTCACTTCCCGTCTCACTGGCGGTGAGCGTCACGCGCTGGGCCACCTGCGAGGTGCCGCCGTTCGGGGTGGCGGAGACGGTCGGAGCCGTGGTGTCCGTCACCGGGATGGCGTGCGCAGCCGGGAAGGTCTCACCGACGCTGCTAACGCCGACGACGTAGACGTCGTATTCCTCAGTGGCGGAAAGACCGGTAATGGTGGTGCCCTTGGCGGCCTGGCCGGAGATACGCTTGCCGATCTCCACCCACTCGCCGCTGGTTTCGGTCTTGCCCACCGCTACCGCGCGGTAGCCCGTTATGGCGGGGGTGCCCGGGATCGCCGCCGCGGGCGTCCAGTTCAGCTTCAGTCCGCCCGAAACTTTGGCGGCGGTGATGCCGGACGGAGCGGGAGGACCGGACTGCAGCGGGCCGTTGGGACAACCGCCCATGCCGGGGCCGCCGGGCTCGCCGTATTCGGCGATGGTCAGGCCCTGCCGGTTGGCGTCGGCATCTTCGAACTCCCAGGCCATGGCACGTTCGCCCAGCCCGGCATTCGCGGCCATTTCAGCGGTGGCGGCGTCGTCAAAGTTGTAGGTGGCGGTGAAGGTATCGCCGGTGACCAGAAGGCTCGAGGAGTAGCCGCCCTTAGGAGCGGGAGTCATCGGACCGGGGACAGCGCGGATGTCGCGGCGCGCCACCGTGGTGTCCCTCAGCGCCGGTTCAATGATGCGCTGTTCCAAATGGGTGGGATTGACGCCGGCGCCGATGTGCCCCTTGACGGTGAGCGTGGTGCCGCTGAGTACGGAGTTTCCCGTTACGTAGGTGTCCTGGACCGTCGTTTCGTCGGCCGGTGCGGCGGCCGCTTTATCGAACTTAATTGAGACGACGTCACCGGGGCGGATGTCGGGAGTGACGTTCAGGCCGGTGCCGGCACCCCAGCAGACGCCGCCGGGGTGGTTGACCTCGAAGGCGACGCCGCCGCCGTCGACCAGGGACCGAGCGGAACCGATGACGTCGCCTCCCCGCTTGACTTCGAGAGTTGCGGTGTCGCCGGCGTGGGGCTCGTAGCCCTCAATGGAGACGAAGTCGCGGTCGGGGAAGACGACGATGTTGTCCGGGAAAGCCGGCACGGCCGCGTTGGCGGCGGGGATGGCGAACATGGAGGTTGAGCAAATGACCGCGGAGACGGTGGCGAAGACTCCGGCCCTGCGGACGCCGGGAAGGCGAGAAGTGTGCGCTCCCGGCTCGCTTTGTGCTGATTTCATGATGACCTCATCGATCCGAGGTGCGCGACGTTCACGCACAATCACAGAATCAATAAGACCCCTTGGGGAAACGCTGTGCGTTTCGGCTGGGGAGATCGCCCTGCGGCACCGGTTTGGCCGCATCTTTGGGTCCCCCACTTGGAGGGGCCCGTGAGGGGGAAGAAGGTGATTTGCCCATGTCAGGGCTGCCATTCTCCGGCGGTCACCCACGAGGGGGGCGGGTACCCCGCAGAGGGGTGCATACCCCCAAATGCCCCCAGCAAGGGGGGTGCGGATTTCCGGGTTTCCCCAAGGGTGGGGCTGGAAATCAGCCCTGGCGGGCCTTCTTTGCTGCCTTCTTGGCGGCCTCGTCCTTGACCCGCTGCGCCTCGGTGCGGACGGCTGCCTGCGTGGCGCGCTCGGCGACCAGCCACGCTGGGGGAGCCTGCAGCAGCGCGGTGATTTCCGCCGTCGTCAGCGCCTCTTCGACCCCGCCGCGGGCAAGGCCGCTGATGGAGATGTTGAGTTTCTGTGCCACCACCGGGCGGGGGTGCGGGCCGTTGCGGCGCAGTTCGGCCAGCCACTCCGGCGGGTTGGACTGCAGCTCGGCGAAGTCCGCGCGGGTGATGGTTGAATCCTGGAACTCCTGGGGCGTCGCCGGCAGGTAGATGCCAAGCTTCTTGGCAACGGTGGCCGGCTTCATGGACTGGGAGTTAGCGGAGGTCATGTATTAAGGGTATAGGCCTGTGCCGCCTCCCCTGACCAACGATGCCTGCAGTCAAGGGTGTCCGCAGTACTGTGAAGGTGTGCCCGCTGAAGATGAACCCACCCTGGACCCGGCTCCGCCGGAGTCCCCGCGAGAGCTCCGCTTTGCCTACGTCCCCGGCGTGACGCCAGGGAAGTGGATCCGGCGCTGGGAGGAACGGATGCCGGACGTTCCGCTGCACTCGTTCATGTCCGACGGCGGCACGCAGCTTTCCGTGCTCCGGGACGGTTCGGCGGACCTGAGCTTTGTCCGCCTTCCGGTGGAGCGCGAAGGGTTGAACGTTATCCCCCTCTATGAGGAGCAGCCCGTGGTGGTGGCGCCCAAGGGGCACGAAATCACCGTGTTCGAGGACGTGGCGCTGGAGGACCTTGCCGAGGAAAACTTCCTCGACGCCGACGAACTGGGCGGGCCGGAAATGGCACTGCAAGTGGTGGCGTCCGGTGCGGGCCTGCTGATACTGCCCATGTCCGTCGCCCGGCATTTCAACGTCAAGGATACTGTGGCCCGCCGCCTTACGGGGGCGCCGGAGACACAGATCGCGCTCGCGTGGCCCAGCGACGCCACCGACGAGGTCATCGAGGAGTTCATCGGCATTGTCCGCGGCCGCACCGCGCAAAGCTCGCGGCAGCCTTCCGCCCAGCAGGAGAAACCGAAGAAGGCACCCAAGCCGGACCTTCGCGGCACCGGGTCCGGCGCCAAGAAGCCGAAAGTCGCCCAGCGTTACGCGCCCAACCCGGACAAGGGGCGGGGCCGCGGCTCGCGGAAAAAGGGCAAGCGGTAACTGCTGCTGCCAAGCTGGCGGTATTGCAAAACTGTGCTGCGCAGGTTCACAGTGAGGCAATGAGCACCACGTCCCATGAAGTGTTCGACGCAACGCCCGAAGGTGACGCACCGGAACTGAAACGCGTCCTCGGGCCAAAGCTCCTGCTCCTCTTCATCGTCGGCGACATCCTCGGCGCGGGCGTGTACGCGGTCACCGGGACCATGGCCGGCACGGTGGGCGGCATTGTCTGGCTGCCGTTCCTGCTGGCCTTCGTCGTCGCGACGCTGACCGCCTTCTCCTACCTGGAGCTGGTTACGCAATACCCGCAGGCGGCAGGCGCAGCGCTGTACACGCACAAGGCATACGGCATCCACTTCGTCACCTTCCTGGTGGCGTTCGCCGTCGTCTGTTCCGGCATCACCAGCGCCTCGACCTCCGCCAACGTGCTCGCGCAGAACTTCTTCGGCGGCCTGGAGATCAACGGCTGGATGGGCGACCCCGGACAGGGGGTGATCACCGCGGTGGCGCTCGGCTTCATGCTGCTGCTGGCGCTGATCAACCTGCGCGGCGTGGGCGAGAGCGTGAAATTCAATGTGGTGCTCACTCTGGTGGAGATGATCGCCCTGTGCATCGTGATTGGCGTCGGCTTCTACGTGATGGCCCAGGGCGGCGGCAACATCGAAGAAATCACCGTGTTCAATGACGGACAGGACAAGGGCCTCTTCCTCGCCGTCACGGCGGCCACCTCGATCGCGTTCTTTGCGATGGTGGGCTTCGAGGACTCCGTGAACATGGTCGAGGAGACCCACAACCCCGAGCGGATCTTCCCGCGGACCATGCTGACCGGGCTGGGCATCGCCGTGATCCTCTACATGCTGGTTGCCGTCTCCGTGGTCAGCGTGCTCTCACCCACGGAACTCGCAGGGATCAGGGAGGCCGAGGGCGCGGCGCTCCTCGAAGTGGTGCACAAGGGCTCGCCCGACTTCCCGATCGACAAGATCTTCCCGTTCCTCGCCGTCTTCGCCGTCGCGAACACGGCCCTGATCAACATGCTGATGGCCAGCCGCCTCATTTACGGCATGGCCCGGCAGGACGTGCTGCCGCGTCCGCTCGGCAAGGTGCTGCCGGGACGGCGCACGCCGTGGGCCGGCATCGCGTTTTCCACCGTCCTCGCGCTGGGGCTGATCTGGTACGTGACCAGCGATCCGGAGAGCAACATCGTCGCGAACCTGTCCGGTACCACCGCGTTCCTGCTGCTGTGCGTGTTCACCGTGGTGAACGTGGCCTGCACTGTCCTCCGCGGCAAACGGGACCACACCCGGGAGGTGTTCTTCACCTCGCCCGGACCGCTGCCTATTGTCGCGGCCCTGCTGTGCGCGTTCCTGGCCGGTCCGTGGGTAGGCAGGGATGCCGTCCAGTACCAGATCGCCGGCGGACTGATGGGGATCGGCGTGGTGCTGTGGCTGGTCACCTGGCTGATCAACAGGAGAACCAACCGCACGGCGGGGTCGGCCGCTGACGAGGTCTCATGACGTCAAACGGGACCTGGCGCGGCTGAGCCCTGATCAGGGCCCGTGCCCGGCCGCCGGCAGTCACGGAGGTGTGCCAGCAGGGCCCGCTCCGGGCTTCCGGGGTTCTCACCAAGACGCCGCAGCAGTGCCATCCGGACGTCCATGTCCGTGCCCTCGTCACTGAGGACGTGGCTGATCACGCCCATGATCTGGCGCCTAAAACCTTCCTCCTGCATGAGACCACGCTCCTTACTTCTGGTGGCAGTCTGCCGCCGCGCCGTTGGGATTAGCCGGGGACCGGCCGGGCCCGCGGCGCCCGCGGCGGCCATACTTAGGGGGTCCGGCGGCCTTCCCACCTATTCAGGTGGGACAGAGCCCCGCGGACGCTGCTTCCCAAGGTTTTTTGGAGTCGCGCGGCGCACCATGACTGTGTTTCCACACATGGCCAGCGCCAACGTTGTCGCTGAGGCCATCACAACCAGCTGGGAGGACGTCATGGCAGCAACACGGAGGGACGTGTTGAAATTAAGCCTGTTGGGCGGCGCCGTCGCCGCCACGGCATCAACCGCAGGGCCGGCCATCGCGGGTGTCCCGGGCAGTGTGCCCGGCCGCCGGGGTGCAGACGACAATGAGACAACGGTTGTCACGCCAAGCAGGCTCGCCCTGGCGAACATGCCGGTTCCGTTCACCACCGTCTTCCGGCGGCCGCCGGAACTGCTTCCCTACGCCACGGGCCGGGACAGCGACGGCACGCCGTTTGCGAAATATGCCCTGAACCAGAAACTGGGCAAGGCCCAGATCGCACGGGGGCTCAGCACTACCCTGGCGGGGTACAACGGCGTTTTCCCGGGCCCCACCATCCGCGTGCAGCAGGGCACCCGGACGGAGCTGAGGATCAGCAACCGCCTGCCCGCGACGGGCCTGCTCTACCCGAACACCTTCAACACGGTTACCCACCTGCACGGCTCGGCCTCGCTGCCCCAGTACGACGGGTACGCGAATGACCGCACCGCGCCGGGAAGGGTGAAGAACTACCACTATCCAAACTGGCAGGCGGCGCGGACGCTCTGGTACCACGACCACAACCACATGCTGACGGCGCAGGGCGTGTACTCGGGCCTCGCCTCCACCTACGCCATCACCAGCGCGCGTGAGCAGGCACAGTTGCCGCAGGGCGAGTTCGACGTGCCCATCCTGGTCTCGGACGTGATGCTGAATGCCGACGGATCCCTCGGCTACAACGACAACGGCCACGCCGGGCTGTGGGGTGACATCATCATGGTCAACGGGGTGCCGTGGCCCACCATGAAGGTCAAGCCGCGCATTTACCGGTTCCGGTTCCTGGTCGGCTCGATCACCCGTTCGTACCGCTTCGCCCTGTCCAACGGCGACCCGTTCCACGTGGTGGGCACCGACGCAGGAATGACCCCGAAGGTGCAGGCCGTGTCCTCCTGGCGGCAGGGGACAGCCGAACGCTACGAGGTGCTGATCGACTTCCGCAAGTACAAGCCGGGCCAGTCAGTGGAGCTGCGGAACCTGAGCAACAAAAACAACGTGAACTTCGCCAACACCGGGAAGGTCATGAAGTTCCAGGTGGTGGCCGATTCCGCCGCCCAGCCAGGGTCGCGCTCAATCTCCTCCATCCCCGCCACGCTGGACCCCGGCCCGCACCCCAGCCGGGCCACCGGCGGGCTGGACACCATGGCCCTGACCCCGGATATGGCCGTCGCCAAGAGGATCCTCCGGGTCCAGCGGGCGGGCGGGGAATGGACCATCAACGGTGAAACCTGGGACGACGTGGAAAAATCCAACTTCACCAGGTGCTTCGGCAACCCGCAGCGCAACCAGGTGGAGCAGTGGACCATCGTCAACGAGTCAGGCGGCTGGTTCCACCCGGTCCACATTCACCTGATCGACGGCAAGATCATCGGCCGCAACACCAACGGCGGCAAGCCGTTCGCCTGGGAAGGCGGCCCGAAGGACGTCTTCTATGCGGGCGAGAACGAGTCGGTAACGGTCCTCATGCAGTTCGACACCGGCAAGCACGTGGGCGGCCGGTATATGGTCCACTGCCACAACCTCGTCCACGAGGACCACGACATGATGGTCCAGTTCTCCGTGGGCGACCTGCGGAACAACGACCCCATCAACGCCGACAAGCCCGTGCTGGAAACCCGGCCCGAGGGGTACTACGCGTCGAAGTACAAGCTGGCCTACCCGGCGGGGACGTGACATGAGACGGACGCTACTGATGGCACCGGCGGTGCTGCTGGCCTTCTCCCTTGCCGGCTGCACCGGCGGCCAGGCCAGTCCGGCAGCCAACCCGGCACCCGCCCCGCCCGCAAGCAGCACCGCCAACACAGCGGACCGCGTCCTCGCACAGGCCGAGGAAGGGCAGGATCTGGGCAACGGCCGGCCCACCGTCAGCTACGACGGCCTCATGGTCCGGCGCAGGGTGGTGATCGCCGTGCACACCGGGCTGGATGCGGACGTCGCCGCTATCCGCAGGCGGCTGGACGCCGCCGCCGCGGCACGGGGCACCGCGCTGTCCGCCGTCTCGCCGGACGTGCTCGAACCCGCCGTGCTGCAGCAGATGGTCCCCGAGGTCATCGTGGCCCTACCGCCAACTGCCACTCCCGACGACGGACGCACCATTGTGCGGGCAGTCACCGAGGAGGACACAGGAAAGCTCGGCGTGAAGAACTTCTATGTCCTGCCGGTCCTGGTGCATGACCTGCGCTTCAACGTTGCCACGGCGGACCCCGGAGCCGTTTCCGCCGCGGTGGACCGGGAAGGCATCGTCTCCGACGCGCTCGGGAACTACAGCACTCAGGTGCGGGGCGGGCAGCTCAGCATCAGCTACACGGGCCCCCTGCTCGGCGACGAAACTGTCGAGAGTGTCCGCGAGGGCATCAGCCGGCCGGCGCATATTCCAGCCGCCAACGTGAGCGTCGGCCCCAGGTCCGCATCCGGAACAGGCGTGGACATGGCCGCCGAGCCGCCGTGGGACGCGGAGCAGCTCGAAGGCCAGGCGATACACCCGCACACGGAGTGATGCACCACTTCCAAACAGAAGCTGCGAGCAGTGCAACGATAGGAGAAGAGAGTGAGAAGCATGTCCGGTCCCACCATCCGGGACGTTGCCGAGCGGGCTGGGGTCTCACTGACGACGGTGTCCTACGTGCTGTCCGGCAGGAGCGGAGGCACCACGCGGATCAGCCGGTCCACGCAGGAGCGCGTCATGGCCGCCGTCGACGATCTTGGCTATGTGCCCAACCAGGCAGCGCGGGGCATGCGCCGCGGTCGGACAGACCTGGTGGCCATCGCCATTGAGGACCTGGAATGGCCGCCGGACCGTGCGCTCGCCGCGGCCGCCGCCGCGATACTTCCGCGGCACGGCTACCAGCCGGTCATCCTGCTCGGCCAGTCGTGGCGGCAGTTCATGCTGGCCGGAGGCGCCGACGGCGTGATCGTGGGTGTCCTTCCCACCTCTGAGGAAGAGGACCAGGCCATCGCCGAACTGGCCAGGCGCGGCATCGCGCAGGTGGTCATCTCCGAATCGGTGAAGGCCGAACAGGCCGTCGCGCTGCTCATCGACCGGATCGCCGGGTACGCCCAGGCCGCCGGCCAACCGGCCCCGTGGAAGCGACTCAGCGGGAATGCCCTGTTTGGCTACGGCGCGCTGCTCCTGAACGAGGTGTTGTCAGCCGCCGGCGTTTTTGCCGAGCAGATCCCGGTCTAGTAGAAGCCGGGTGATCCAGAACCGGCTACCGGCAGCCGCGTAACAATCGGGCCTAGCCCTGCCCGCCTACCGAGCAAAGCACGGACGACGCCGGTACGTCATGGTCCGTAGCCAGTCGCAACATCAACCGCCTGTAAGGTCCGTTCCTGCCGCCATGCGTCATCCGATGTCACCGGAAGGCGCCCGTCGTTACGCGCTGTTTCCTTGCGAGTCCCCGCGCGTCACGGAGCCGCCATACGCGGCCCCGGCCGGCAGGTTACGCCCCGTTTCCCCTCGTGACCGCGCCCTTCAGGCGGTGGTCCATCTCTGCTCTCATGGTGGACACCAAACGCCTTGAACGACCTGCTGAAGGGAAGCACACCCATGACCTCCGGAACCGGGCCGATACCGAAAATCAGCCTTCAAAACATCACCAAGAAGTTCACGGTGCGGCCCAGCAAGGACAACCCGGAAGGGGCGGTCCTGACAGCCCTGGACGGCATCTCCCTTGACGTCTCCGCAGGCGAGTTCATCACCCTGGTGGGCCCCAGCGGCTCCGGCAAGACCACACTCCTGGACCTCCTGGCGGGCCTCACCAAGCCGGACACCGGGCAGGTGCTGGTGGACGGCCGGGAAGTGGCAGGCCCGGGCCGGGACCGCGCCGTCGTCTTTCAGCAGTACGCACTCTTTCCCTGGCGCACCGCCGCCGCCAACGTGGCCTTCGGGCTGGAAGGCGCGGGCAGTGACGGGAAGCGCTACAGCCGCAAGGAGCGGGCCGGGAAGGCACGCGAATACCTTGAACTTGTTGGCCTCGGCGGATTTGAAGACCGTTACCCCCACGAACTGTCCGGCGGCATGAAGCAGCGCGTGGCCATCGCGCGCAGCCTGGCCTACGAGCCGGACATCCTGCTGATGGATGAACCGTTTGCCGCATTGGACGCCCAAACTCGCGAGCAGCTGCAGACCGAACTGCTCCGGATCTGGGCCACCACGGGCAAGACCATCATCTTCATCACCCACGGCATCGACGAGGCCGTGTACCTGGGCCAACGGGTGGCCGTGCTCAGCTCCCGGCCGGGACGGCTGAAGGAAATCGTGGACATCAACCTTGGAGACCGCTCCGGTGACGAGGACGTCCGCTCCAACCCGGCCTTCGTGGAACACCGGCACAAGGTGTGGTCGCTGCTGCATGACGAGGTACGCCGTGCCCAGGAAGCCGGCCACGCGAAGATCCAGCCCGACGGAACGGCGCCGGACGAGACCAGGACCATCACCACCGGAAAGGCAGCCTGATGAGCACGTCAACGCTGACCAAGGAAACCGAAACGGAGCTCAAGTCCGCGGCGGCGGCCGGGGAGGCAACGACGGAGCGGAATCCGCCGCTGAACCCGGGTCCCGGCAAGTCCCCGGCGGCCACTCTACGCCGGTATGCCCTGCAGGGCGGCAAAGCTGTGTGGGGTGCCGGGGCGATCATCCTGTTCCTGCTGCTCTGGGAACTCGGACCCACCTACCTCGCTCCGGCATCGACGAGGGTTTTCCTTCCACCTCTTCATGAAGTGCTCGAGGCACTGCGCACACTCATCGGAAACGGCCAGCTGCAAAACCACCTCGCCGCCAGCCTGAGCCGGTCCGCCAGCGGCTTCAGCATCGCGGTCGTGGCGGCCGTGGCCCTCGGCCTGCTCGTGGCCTGGTACGGAGCCCTCGACCGCTTCCTCAACCCGCTGCTCGAAGTTTTCAGGAACACGGCGGCGCTGGCCCTGCTCCCCGTGTTCACGCTACTGCTCGGCATCGGCGAGACCTCGAAGATCAGCATCGTGGCCTACGCGGCATTCTTCCCGGTCCTGCTGAACACCATCGCCGGCGTCCGGACCGTCGACCCCCTGCTGATCCGGGCCGCCCGCTCACTGGGGCTGTCCAACTTCCAGCTGTTCCAGAAAGTGATCCTTCCGTCCGCCGTGCCCACCATCTTCACGGGCATCCGAATGGCCGGCACATCCTCCATCCTCGTCCTCATCGCCGCCGAAATGGTCGGTGCCAAGGCCGGGCTGGGCTACCTGATCGTCAATTCGCAGATGAGCTTCCTCATTCCTGACATGTATGCGGGCATCCTGACCGTTTCCCTGCTGGGCCTGCTGGTGAATTACCTGCTGGTCGGCGTCGAACGCCATTTCTCCCGCTGGCGGACCGCCGTCGGATCCCGGACCGCCTAACCGCCCTCCCTCCCACCCAAGGAACCAGATCATGCCTGAACGCACCACTGCCAAGGCCGGCGGCGCACGCCAGCTCCACCTGAATGCCTTCCTGATGAGCACCGGACACCATGAGGCGTCGTGGCGGCTGCCCGAAAGCGACAGCTTCGCCGGAACGCAGGTGGCCCACTTCCAGCGGCTCGCCCGGACCGCGGAACGCGGCACCTTCGACTCGATTTTCTTCGCCGACTCGCCCGTGCTGCACGGCGACGTGCGCCAGCGCCCCTACGGGACGCTCGAGCCGACGGTCCTGCTCAGTGCCATCGCCGCCGTAACCAAACGGATCGGGCTGATCGGCACCGCCTCCACCACCTACAACGATCCCTACAACCTGGCACGCCGGTTCGCCTCGCTGGACCACATCAGCGGCGGCCGGGCCGGCTGGAACGTGGTGACAACAGCCGGCGAGGCCGCGGCACGGAACTTCTCGCTGGAGGACCAGCCCGCACACTGGCGCCGTTACGAGCGCGCCGCCGAGTTCCTGGACGTTGCCAGGAAGCTCTGGGACAGCTGGGAAGACGACGCCGCGGTAGGGGACAAGGCGGCCGGGGTCTGGGGGGACAGCTCACGCGTCCACGCCGTCAACCACAGCGGCCGCTACTTCCGGATCCAGGGTCCCCTGGACGTGCCGCGTTCACCCCAGGGCCATCCGGTGATCGTGCAGGCCGGCTCGTCCGAAGACGGCAAAGACTTCGCCGCCCGCCATGCCGAGGCGGTGTTCACTGCGCAGCAAACGCTGGCCGAAGCGCAGCGCTTCTATGCCGACCTGAAGCGTAAGACGGCCGCCGCGGGGCGCAACCCGGAACACCTCAAGATCCTGCCGGGCATTGTTCCGGTCATCGGCTCCACCGAGCACGAGGCGCGGCGGCTGGAGAAGCAGCTCGATGAGCTGATCCACCCCGAGCACGCACGGAAGCAGCTGGCCGGAGTCCTCCGGGTCTCGCCCGAATCCCTGCCGCTTGACGCGCAACTGCCCGAGGACCTCCCCTCGGAGGATGCGATTGAGGGGGCCAAGAGCCGGTACACCTTGATCGTGGAGCTCGCCCGGCGCGAGCGGCTCACCGTCCGGCAGCTCATCGGCAGGCTCGGCGGCGGCCGCGGGCACCGCACCTTCTCCGGGACACCCGAGCAGGTGGCGGATGCCATCCAGGAGTGGTTCGAGAAGGGCGCGGCCGACGGCTTCAACATCATGCCGCCGGTGCTGCCTTCGGGCCTGGACACCTTCGTGGACCATGTCATCCCGATCCTGCGGTCCCGCGGACTGTTCCGCCAGCAGTACACGGGGCACACCCTGCGTGAGCACTACGGGCTGCCGCGGCCCGCGAGCGGATTCGCCACTGCTGGCTCCGCTGAACCGCCCGACAGGGAACTCGCGGTTAACGCTGCGGTTTAGGGTTCCTGCTTCTCCTGGAGGGGCTTCTGCTCCTGCAGGGGCTTCCGGGCCAGCCAGGCGGCGACGATCGCGCCGGAGATGTTGTGCCAGAGCGAGAAGACTGCTGACGGCAGGGCAGCCAGGGGGGTGAAATGGGCGGTGGCGAGCGTGGCCGCCAGGCCTGAGTTCTGCATGCCCACCTCGAACGCGAGGGCCCTGCGTGCCTTGTCGTCCAGGCGGCCGAGCTTGCCGGCCAGGTAGCCAAGGCCAAGGCCGAATCCGTTGTGCAGCACCACCGCCAGGAACACGATGCCGCCGGCCGCCAGGATCTTGCTGGCGCTTCCCGCCACCACCACAGCCACGATGAGGGAAATTACGACGGCGGATGCCCAAGGGAGCGCCGGCAGCGCCTTCGCGACGAGCTTCTTGAGGAACAGCCGGGCCAGCAGGCCCGCTATCACCGGCAGCAGCACGGTCTTGACGATGTCCAGCACCATGCCGCCGGCGTCGATGGTGAGGAAGGAGCCGGCCAGGAATAGGACCAGGACGGGGGTGACCACCGGGGCGATGAGCGTGGATACGCTGGCTACCGCCACGGACAGGGCCACATCGCCCTTGGCCAGGAACGCCATCACGTTGGAGGCGGTGCCGGAGGGCGCGCAGCCCACGAGGATCAGGCCTACTGCCAGCGCGGGCTCCAGGTGGAGGAGGGTGGCGATCGCCCAGCCGGCCCCGGGCATGATCACGTAATGGGCCACGATGCCCAGGACCACGGCCCACGGCCTGCGGGCAACCGCGGTGAAGTCCGGCGGCGTGAGGGTCAGGCCCATGCAGAACATGATGATTCCCAGCAGGTACGGGACCGCCGGGCCAAGCGGCTTGAAGGCGCCGGGAAGCAGGAACCCGGCGATGCCGGCTGCGAGCACCAGAAGGGGGAAGACGGTCACCGCGACGCGCGCAATTTTCGCTTCCGCAGCGAGGGCCGGGTTCAGCGGCGCAGCGCCGGCCTCCGTGGCCGAGGAAGCGGTTACGGGGTTTTTTGTTGCCTCAAGCATTCAATAATGCTGGCACCGGACAGCCGCGACGGCCAATTCGTGACTGATGTCAGACAAATGTGTCATGCGAGGAAATTCTCTGCGTCACAGCGGGACCCCGGGCGCTCCCGGTGCGATACTGGATTGCACTGGATCGGATTCAAGGGGACGGAATGATCCTAGATACGGCAACACTGCGGGTTGCCTTCGCGGCGATGGCCCTGATTCTCGCGCTGCTGTTCTACTTTTCAACCTTCCGCAGCACCCGCTCGCCCTACAGCGCCTGGTGGTGCGCCGCCCTGCTCCTGTTCCTGTCCGGCTCGGCGGCCTTCCTCCTCAACGGCACGCCGCAGCAGGTCTGGGCCAATCCGCTGGGGGACGTCCTGCTGGTGTCCGGCGCGGCAGGGGTCTGGGCCGGCGCGCGTTCGCTCCGGAACCTGAAGCACAACCTCTGGCTGTCCGTCACGCTGCCGGTGATCGTGGGCGCCGCCGCCGCGGTCGACAATCCGGGATCCAATACATGGGCCGGTGGTGCACTCTTCCTGGCGTCCATGGCGGTGCTGATTGGCTTGGCTTCACATGAGCTGTGGCGGCTGGAACCCGGGTACTCCCGGGTCAGGATCCCCATGGCCATCGCGGCGGGCGGAGTGGCATTTTTCTACTTGTGCCGTCTGGTGGTGTTCCTCATCGAAGGGCCCAACGGTCCTGTCTTTGCAACGTACTTCGGGTCCGCAGTGACCACGATGGTCACGATGGTGCTGCTAGTGGTGGTTTCCTTCAGCATGGCGGGGCTGAGCACCGAGCAGCAGACCCGGGCGCTGCGCACGGTCGCCACCCAGGACGGGCTGACGGGCCTCCTGAACCGCAGTGCCTTCCTGGAGGAGGCGTCCGAGGAGCTGGGACGCAGCAAGGCTGCCAACAGCGGCGGCTCGCTGATCCTGGCGGACCTGGACCACTTCAAGTCGGTCAACGACACCTTCGGCCACGCGGCGGGAGACCTTGCACTGCGGGCGTTCGCCCAGGCGTGCAGCGCATCGGTCCGGTCCACGGACCTTGCCGGGCGCTACGGCGGCGAGGAGTTCATCCTCCTGCTTCCTGGCGCGGGCCCCAAGAGTGCGGAAATCATTGCGAGTGAAATCAGCAGGAGGCTGGCAGAGCAGCACATCCCCGAACTGCTGCGGATGCCGACAGTCAGCTACGGCATTTCCACCTATAACGCGAAAACCGCGGACCTCGACGAGGTGATCGCGGCCGCGGACGTCGCTCTTTATGAGGCGAAATCACAGGGGCGGAA
Source organism: Arthrobacter sp. UC242_113 (assembly GCF_044054585.1). Lineage (NCBI taxonomy): Bacteria > Bacillati > Actinomycetota > Actinomycetes > Micrococcales > Micrococcaceae > Arthrobacter > Arthrobacter sp. UC242_113. Next base: position 4,014,081 of record NZ_CP171968.1, read on the forward strand.
CCGCACGGTCAGAGGCTGAAGCGGAGATGGCGCGGCTCCTGCCCGCTTAAAGCAGGCGCCGGATCTTAAAGCAGGCACCGGATCCGGAATGCATGGGGGACAATCCGGACCCGGAGATCCTGACTCGCAGCCGGAGTCTGCGGTCTTCATCAGGCGTAGCCAGTGTGTTCCCTACTCCTTGTAGAAAGGTGGGAGCACCTTGGGGGGCCGTGTTCCGCCGCCCCCAAGGCAGCGGAACACGGCGGTTTTTCAGCTCTGCTAGGCCGCGCGCACGAACGTGACGGGACCGGTGGCCGTGAGCCAGGACAGCGGGTGGGCCATGGTGGCGTTGATGCCGTTCATGCCACCGCTGATGACCTTGCCGCCGCCGGCGTAGATCGCCACGTGGCCGGACTGCACAATCATGTCGCCGGGCTGCGGGGTGGAGACAACCCTGCCGTGGCCCAGGAACTGCATCGGCGCGAGGTCACCCACATGGATGCCGGCGGCACCGAGGGCCTTCTCCACCATGGCGGTGCAGTCCTGCGTGATGCCGATCTGGGCGTAGGCGGACGCCAGCATGGTGGCGTTGACGCCTGCGGCGGCCTTGGCGGGGGCCTTCGGCGCGGGAGCCGCAGCCTTAACGGTGACCTTCGGTGCGGGCGCGGGCGCGGGTGCGGCGGCTGCGGCCGGCGCGGCTGCAGCCTTGGCGGGCGCAGCAGCCGGGGCGGCAGTGACGGGGGCGGCGGCAGGGGCCGCAGCTTTCTTCACGGCCGGCTGTTCGACGACAGGCGCTGCCACCACCGGAGCGGGGGTGGACTTGACCGCGGGGCGCTCAAAAGCGATCTTGACGCTGGAGGCGGCGCTCAGGGGAGCCTGGACCTGTCCGGCCGTCGCGGGGGCGCCGGCGGGAGCCTTGGCCTGCGGGGCCGGAGCGTTGGCGGCATTGGCTGCGACGCTGCCGGTGAAGGCCAGGCCGGATGCTGCAAGGATGACCGCAGCACGGCGGCCAGAAATAAAGCGGAACGACATGAAGAAGCCTCTCCCGATGCCTGCGAGGTGAGCTGTCGGATTCGGATGGGAGGCACCCGGCCGCGGTCCTGAGCGTGGTCAGGAACTGTGCGGCTTCACCCCCAAGGCCCGCTTCAAGCGGGCCGAAAAGTGGTTTCCCCGTCTCTGCCGGACATGGGTCTTCGAATGGTTCCTCGGGCTGCGGCAGAGTTAGGCAATCAGCGCGGGAGTGCCTCGTCGGTGAAGAAGGCACGTTTTCCACCGTACGGGAGGCTTTTCCGAATGTCACATTAAGGTAACGGGACCGTGTCGTTTCCTGCCATGCTGATCCGCGTCAGGTAGGGGGCGTGGGAGTCATGAAGTGATAATGCTCACTCTGCGGCGTTGAGCTTCCCGGCCAGACGTTCGCGCATCTGGGTGCTGGCTGAGTTGAGGCCGATCAGTTCCACCTCACGGCCGTGCCTGCGGTACTTCTCCGTGACCGCGTCCAGCACGGCGATGGTGGAGGCATCCCACAGGTGCGAGGCGTGCAGATCGATCACCACCTTGTCGATGTCAGGCTCGGCGTCGCCGGCGTAGTTGAACTGCGTGTAGAGGTCGTTGGAGGAGGCGAAGAACAGCTCGCCGTCCACCGTGTAGGTGGCTGCAGTCCGGCCGTTGAGCTCCACTTCCGTCCGCTCCACGGTGGCAAAATGGGCCACCCGGCGGGCGAACATCGCCATCGCCGCCAGAACCCCGACGCCGACGCCGATTGCCAGATTGTGGGTGACCACCACCGTGCCCACGGTGATCAGCATGACGGCGGTTTCCGACTTGGGCATCCGCTTCAGGGTGGCGGGCGCCACTGAGTGCCATTCGAAGGTGATGGCCGAGATGAAGATCATCACCGCCACGAGGGCGGCCATGGGGATGAGGCCCACGATGTCGCCCAGGGTGACTACCAGCACCAGCAGGAAGACGCCGGCGAGGAACGTGGACACCCGGCTCCGCGCGCCGGAGCCCTTGACATTGATCATGGTCTGCCCGATCACAGCGCAGCCGCCCATGCCGCCCAGGAACCCGGTGATGATGTTGGCCACGCCCTGGCCCCAGGATTCGCGGGTCTTGTTGGACCGCGTATCGGTGATGTCGTCCACGAGCTTGGAAGTCATCAGGGATTCCAGCAGCCCCACGAGCGCCATGGACAGCGAGAACGGGGCGATGGTCTGGAAGGTTTCCCACGTCAGAGGCACCTGCGGGATGAACAGCGTGGGCAGGCTTTCCGGGAGTTGGCCCTTGTCCTGGACGGTGGGGACGTCGATCCCGGCGACCACGGCGAGGACCGTCAGGAGGACGATGGCCACCAAAGGCGACGGCATCGCCGTCGTAATCCGGCGGAAGCCGATGACGATCAGCAGGCCGGCGGCGACCAGCGGATACACGGGCCAGGGGACCCCGATCAGTTCCGGCAGTTGGGCCATGAACACGAGGATGGCCAGCGCGTTCACGAAGCCAACCATCACCGAGCGCGGGATGAAGCGCATGAGCCGGGTGACGCCCAGGACGGCGAGCAGGATCTGGAAGATCCCGGCGAGGATCACCGCGGAGATCAGGTGGTCCAGCCCGTGGCTGCGCATCAGCGGCGCGATCACCAGCGCGACGGCGCCTGTTGCGGCCGAGATCATGGCGGGCCGGCCGCCAACGAAGGAGATGGTCACCGCCATGGTGAAGGAGGCGAACAGCCCGATCCGGGGATCCACTCCGGCGATCACGGAGAATGCAATGGCTTCCGGAATGAGGGCGAGGGCCACCACCAGTCCGGCGAGGGCCTCGGTCTTGAGGCGCCGCGGGGAACGGAGCGTGGCCCGGACGGACTGGAGCTGTTCGGGCTTCATGAAAACTCTATTTCTTCGTCTGGCGGTAGCGCTCGATCTGCTTCAGCCGCCGCAGGAGGCTGTCGCGCCGGGGGTGCGGGACGGCGTCGGGCGCCTCGGCGGTGAGGTCAATGTGTTTGGTGCCGTACTGCCACAGCAGGAGGTCATCCAGCAGGCGGTCCGGGCCGGGGGAGTAGCGGTGGTCCAGGGCCCTGCGGACCTCGGTGATCCGGTTGGCGCTGAGCAGTCCGGCAAGCTGGACGGTCTGCTTGAGTCCGTGGGCCGCCAGGAGTTCGGCCGCCCATCCCCAGTCGTCATCTACTTTACGGTCTACGTGCGGGAGCAGGGTACGCCAAACGTCGCGGATGCGGTTGGGAGTGAGCTGCGCCGCGCCCTCGCCGTCCACGTCCCAGTAGCTGCGGACCTCCTCGTAGCGTTCATGCAGGTCGGCGAAGGCGGTCTCCACCGTCTCCAGCATGGCGGCGGTGGCGGTGAACTGGCGGTCGAAGTGCGGCGTCCATGCCCGCGGGTCCTCGGCCTTGAAGCGGATGTCGTGCTCGATCTCGCTCCACGCGTGCGCGAACACGGTGCGGATCTGGCATTCGAAGAAGTAGCTGCCGTTGGGCGGGACTTCGGCGTTGAAGACCTGCTGGTAGTTCTTCACGACGTCGTTCTGGATGGTGCGCAGGATCAGGTGCCGGCTGGAGTAGCCGTATGTTCCGGATTCGATCGAGCCAATGTCCTTTTCCCTGTCGCCACGGCAGTCGAAGAGGTGCCGCTGGCGCTTGATCAGGTTGGCCACCAGGGCGTTCTCCGCCGGCAGCTTGGTGATGACGCGCACGCCCACCATGTCGTTGAGGGTGCGGAACGGGTCCGGGAACTTCAGCAGCCTCGGGCCGCCCTCCTCCAGCGGTTCCTCGGTCCGGGCGATCTTCTCGCGGAAGGAGTCGACCGACTTGGTCCGGCCGGTGACGAAGAGCGGCGTGACCTCGGTGTCCTTGAGCATGGTCCGCAGTATCTGCAGGACTTCCCTGGTGACAAGCTTCAGGGCAGGCCGGACGCGCTCATAGAGTTCCACGTTTTCCTGCACGGAGTCGCGCTGAGTGACATCCAGGCGATCCCAGTTGCTTGCCATGGATCAAAACTATCAAGGCGGTGCGGCAGCGGCACCGGTGACACCCCCGCCACTGCAGCCCCTTCTGCCCCACGGGAGCGGCGTCCATGTAGGCTCGGAGCATGGCTGTTGTGCGCCGCTGTGCCCTGCAACCCCGGACCCCGGGCGCGCGGGAGGTGGCAAGGAGGGGCCCGGCGCTCCGTTCGAAGGATCCTAGGAGGATGCAGTGAAGCGGCAGAAGTACCACTACGGTGACCACCCCAGCCAGTGGGGCGAGCTCTTCCTGCCGGAAACACCCGCCTCACGCAACGGCAAGCAGCCATCGACGCGCGGCATCGTTGTGGTGATCCACGGCGGCTACTGGCGCTCGCAGTACGGCGCTGAACTGGGCGAGCCGCTGGCCAAGGACCTCGCGGCGCACGGCATCGTGGCCTGGAACCTGGAGTACCGCCGCGCGGGCAACGGCGGCGGATGGCCGCGGACGTTCGAGGATGTCCTCGCCGGGATCGACAAGCTCCGTGATGTGGCCGGCGAGCACGACCTCGACCTGAACCGCGTGGTGGCGCTGGGTCACTCCGCCGGCGGGCACCTGGCCGTCTGGGCGGCCGGCCGGGACCGGCTTGCGGGACTCGGCGCTGCCGACGCCGACCGGCAGGTCGACCGCAACCTCAACGGTGAGGCCGTCCACCTGGCTGGCGTAGTCAGCCAGTCCGGGCTGCTCAACCTCGCCCAGGCGGAATGGCTCGACCTCAGCAACGGCGCCGTCAGCAACTTCCTGGGCGGTTCCGCCGAAAGGTACCCCAAACGCCACAAGTACGCCGACCCGATGAGCGCCGTGCCGCTCCCCATTCCGGTGTACGCGGTCCACGGGCTTGATGATGACACCGTACCGGTGAGCCAGTCGGAGGCCTACGCCACCGCCGCCCGCGCAGCCGGGGCGCCAGTCCAGGTGGTCAAGGTCCCGGGCGACCACTTCTCGCTGATCGACCCGAAGGCGCCGTCCTACCGTAAATGCCGCGAGCTGGTGCAGGAGCTGCTGCAACTCTAGGTGCCTCGCCGGAAGCCGGGAACTCCTCCGCCATCCGTTCGTTGCTTTGACGTGGGGTTAGGAGTGCGTGCACTCCGGCGGTAAGTATGCTTATCATCTACCGCAAAGCTCGCAGACGTCGCAACGGAGGAATATTGAACCTGGCCCGCAACGTGCCACGCCTGTCCCGCGTGGCCCTGCGCCCCGCGATGCGGACGCCGGTTGCTAGCGGCACCGGCATGGTGGACTCTTATAGTTGGGGGACAGTCAATATGTTTCGATCATGGGTTTCACTAGGAGATACACATGGGTGAGCCCGGCAGGAAGCGGACAGCATGATCCGGCTCCGCAAATTGGCGCGCGCGGCGTCTGTTCTGACCACCCCCCTTGCGCCGGAGGACATCCTCGCGCTCTTTGACCCGGTATTCTCCGCCCGGCAGCTGCGCGGGGTGGTCACCAAAGTGGTCCCCGAAACTCCGGATTCAGCCACCATCCATTTCCGGCCCGGCCGCGGCTGGAAGGCCCATAAAGCCGGCCAGTGGGCACGGATCGGCGTGGAGCTCGACGGCGTCCGGCACTGGCGGTCCTATTCGCTCAGTGCCCCGGCAGGGGAGGATCCCGCCATCACCGTGAGCGACATGGGTGCCGTGTCCGGCGTCCTGGTCCGCAACACCCGGCCCGGGGACGTCCTGTTCCTGGCGCCGCCGCAGGGCGACTTTGTCCTCCCCGAACATCCGCGGCCTCTCCTGATGCTCACCGCCGGCAGCGGCATCACCCCCGTGATGTCCATGGTCCGCACGCTGGTGCCGCACCGCCCCGACGCCGATGTGGTGCTGATCCATTCCGCCCGCAGGCCGGAGGACAGCATTTTCCGTGAGGAACTTTCCGAGCTCGCGGACCAGTTCCCCAACTTCCGCGTAACCCACTGGTTCACCGGTGAGCGCGGCCGGATGGACTTCGCCTCGGCCGCCGGGCTGGACAGCCTGTGCCCCGACTGGCGCCGCCGCGCTGCGTACGCCTGCGGCCCGGAAGGGTTCCTCGATGACGCAGAAGCCCTGTGGGCCGCCGAAGCGGCCGCCCATCCCAAGGACTCCCGGTCAGCCCGCGCCGAAGGAGCCACCGGCCCCTTCGCGGCGGACCCGGTCAACCTCATCATCGAACGCTTCAACACCAGCCTGCTGGCAGGTGCTGGGCACGACGGCGGCCTGGTCACGTTTGAGGCCTCCGACCGCGAGGTTGAGGCCGACGGCGATACCCCCCTTCTTGACGTCGGCGAAGACGCCGGGGTCCTCATGCCCAGCGGCTGCCGCATGGGCATTTGCCACAGCTGCCTGCTGCCCCTGCGTGCAGGGCAGGTCAGGGACCTGCGCACCGGCGAAGTCCACGGTGATCCGGGCCAACTAATCCAGACGTGCGTTTCGGCAGCCGCCGGACCCGTTAACCTCGACATCTGAGGAGCATCACCAGCATGACTGCAATATCCGATCGCACAGCCGCGACACCGAAGTCCACCGCCGGCGTCTCCACGGACAAGCCGGTTACCAAACCGCGGCCGGGGGCACTGGCCGCCTCGGGCCGGCCCACCGTGCGCCCGCCCGCCGCCGCACACCTGTCCGACGAGCAGGTGGCAGAGCTCGGCCGCGAGCTGGACGCCATCAAGGATGAGATCCTCGCCAAGCGCGGAGCCTCCGACGCCGCCTACATCCGGCGGGTGATCAAGATCCAGCGCGGGCTGGAAATCGCGGGGCGCGCGACGCTGCTGGCGAGTCGGAACAAGGCCGCCTGGGTCACGGGAACCAGCCTGCTCAGCCTCGCCAAGATCCTGGAAAACATGGAGATCGGCCACAACATCCTCCACGGCCAGTGGGACTGGATGCGCGATCCGGACATCCACTCCACCACGTGGGAATGGGACTTCGTGACCCCCGCGCGTTCATGGCAGCACACCCACAACGACCTGCACCACCGCTGGACCAACGTGGTGGGCAAGGACAACGACGTCGGATACAACCTGCTGCGCATGGACGAGGACCAGCCCTGGACCCCCCGCGCCCTGGGCAATCCGCTGTACAACGCGATCCTGGCCCCGATTTTCGAATGGGGCATTGCGGTCTACGACCTGGAGCTCGTCGACTACAAGGAGGGCAGGAAGAGCAAGGAGGCCATGACCCGCGACCTCAAGGCCCTCGGCGTCAAGGCCCTCAAGCAGTTCACCAAGGACTACGCCGCCACCCCGGCCGTAGCCATGCTCACCGGCTCGGGCAAGCAGGCCCTTATGGGGACGCTCACCGCCAACGCCGTGCGCAACGTCTGGGCCCACGCCGTGATCTTCTGCGGGCACTTCCCCGAAGGGACGGACACGTTCACGGAGGAAATGGTGGAGGGCGAGACCCGCGGCGACTGGTATGTCCGCCAGATGATCGGCTCGGCCAACATCTCCGGCTCCAAGTTCATGCACATCATGACCGGAAACCTGTCCCACCAGATCGAGCACCATCTGTTCCCGGACCTGCCGTCCAACCGGTACGGGGAGGTTGCGCCGAAGGTGCAGGAAATCTGCCAGCGCTACGGCCTGCCGTACACCACCGGGCCGCTGCTGAAGCAGGTGGGGTCCTCATGGGCGAAGGTCTTCAAGCTCGCGCTGCCGGGAAAGAAGGCTTAGCAGCCTAGCTTTCGGACAACTTCCTTCGGAAGGACCCGGGCGCCGGGCGGCGTTCTCTGGCAGAGTATGAGCATGCTCACTGTTATCGGCGAGGGCCTCGTTGACGTGGTCCAGCGCAGCTCCGGAATCGAAGCCCATGTGGGCGGCAGCCCGCTCAACGTCGCGGTCGGGCTCGCCCGCCTGGGGCACCCGGTGCAGTTCGTCGGCCGGTACGGCCGGGACGCCTACGGTGAGTCGGTGGCCGCCCACCTGCGGGCGAGTTCCGTCATGCTCCCGCAGGCCCCGGACGGGCTGCCCACCAGCGTCGCCACCGCACTGGTGGACGACGACGGCGCCGCCACCTACACGTTCGACCTCGCCTGGGAGCTTCCCGGCCTGGCGGAACGGCTGCCGTTCATGCTGCAGGGGACCACGCTGCTGCACACCGGTTCCATCGCCACCATGCTGGCGCCCGGCGCCGCGGAGGTGCTGGCCGCCGTCGAACATGCCCACCCGGCGGCGACCATCAGTTTCGACCCCAACTGCCGTCCCAGCATCATCACGGACGCCGATTACGCCCGCCGGCAGGCGGAGAAGTTCGTGACCCTCGCGGACATCGTCAAGGCCTCCGATGAGGACCTTGCCTGGCTCTACCCCGGCGCGGACCCGCTGGAGTCCGCGCGCCGCTGGCTGCAGCTTGGCGGCTCCGAGGGGCCGGCCATGGTGGTGGTGACGCGCGGCGCTGCCGGGCCGTGGGGCATCACCGCCGCGGGCGAGGCCGAGTTCGCCGCGCCCCGCGTGGAGGTGGCGGACACCGTTGGCGCCGGGGATTCCTTCATGGCCGCGCTGCTGTCCGGCGTGGTGGACCGCGGCTTGGCTGGCGCCCAGAACCGGGCCGACCTGCGCGCGCTCCCGGCCGAGGGGCTCACCGCCCTGCTGGCCCACGCCTCCCGCGCGGCGGCGGTGACCGTGTCCCGTGCGGGCGCCAATCCACCCACTCGGGCGGAGCTCAACCACATCGAAGCAGTAGCAGCAGAGGAAGCCGAAGTTCCCACCATCTGAGGAGCAGCCATGACATCGCCGGGCCCGTATTCCAACCTGCCGGACGTCCCAACGTTCGGACTCACCAGCCGGTCCTTCGAGGATGGCGGGACCCTGCCGCCGCCGCAGCGCAGCGGCAGGATGCACGCCGGCGGCGCCGACGAGTCCCCGCAGCTGAGCTGGACCGGGGCGCCGGACGGGACCAGAAGCTACGCCGTGACCGTGTTTGACCCGGACGCACCGGGCGCCGGAGGGTTCTGGCACTGGGCGGTCCTCAACATCCCGGCGGATGTCACGTCGCTGGCGGAGGGCGCCGGGGCCGAGGGCGGCCCGCAGCTCCCGCCCGGCGCGGTGCAGTTGAAGAACGACGGCGGCTTCCGCGGCTACCTGGGTGCGGCCCCGCCGCCCGGGCACGGCCGGCACCGCTACGTCGTCACGGTCTATGCGCTGGACGTGGAGGAACTGCCGGGAGGGACAGGGGCGAAGCCCGCAGGCCTGGGATCCGACCTCGCCCGTCACCTGCTGGGCACGGCGACGCTCACCGGCGTGTACCAGCGCTAGGGCCGCCAGCAGCAGGCAAGCTCAGCAGCAGCGGATAGAACTATTGGGTGCTGGACCGCATGAAGGATCAAGGAACTGCCGGTCCGGACGGAGCTCGTGGACCCCGAGCTGGTAGTCAGGGCATCGACGGCGTCCCCCGCCTGACCTGCGCAGGCAAGGGGCCGCCGTCGTTCTCTAGGCCGGAGCCTTCAGGTCAGAGCGCGCCCTGCGCGCTGGTGCCGGCGGGGATTGCGGCCAGCCGCGTCACCTCCACCGGCTCCGCCAGGAGTCCCTCGAGGGAGGCGTTCAGGCGCTTGACGGGGTCGCCGGCGCCGTGGGCATCGAGGAGCTCGGCGCTTTCCCACTTTTCGATCATGACGATCTGGCCGTTCGGGGCTTCGTGGATGGCGTACAGTTCGCAGCCAGGCTCCTCGTGGACCTCCGCGATGGCGGGGGAGAGGGCGGCCACAACGTCGTCGAAGGCGCCTTCCTTGGGCGTGAACATGGCGGTGACAACTACGGTCATGGGTTTTCCTTTTCCTTATCTGGTTGCGGACTTGCTGGTGGCGAGGCGGACCGGTGCCGCGCAACTGCTGCGCGGCACGAAATCCGCCATCACTTCGATGGTCCTGGCCCCTGCGGGGAGCCGGCCCTGCATCCGTCCGAGGACGAGTTCCAGGGAATGCACCGCGAGCATGCCGATTGGTTGCCGGATCACGCTGAGCGGGGGGCTTGTCAGTTCGGTCCACGGGTTGTCGTCAAAGACGATAACCGAGAGATCGTGGGGTATCCGCACGCCCATCTGGACGAGGCGCCGGACTGAGCTCTGCACCTGGGCGGTATTGGCGACGATGAGCCCGGTAGGGGCGTCCGGGGACGCCAGGAGGGACCCGACGGCGTCGCCCCCGCCGTCTCCGCGGAAGGGGACGTCCCGGACCAGCATGGGGTCGAGGCTTATCGAAGCGCTTTCGAGGGCGGCCCGGTAGCCGCCGATCCGGGAACGCCCGGTGGACGTGCTCGCGGGGCCGGTGATGAGGGCTATCCGCTCGTGGCCCAGGGCGATGAGGTGATCGGTTGCGCGCCTGGCCGAGTCGGAGTTCTCGATGCTGACGACGTCGACGTCGCTGAGTTCTGCAATGGCGCGGTCCACGAAAACCACGTTCACCCCGAGGTCCCGCAGGCGGTCCCATTTCTCGACATTTCCGCCCGTTGGCGTGGCGATGACGCCGCCCACCGATCGGTCCAGGAGCGTGTCCAGGGATTCGGCCTCAAGGTGCGGGTCCTCCTGGGTGGTCATCACCACCACCTGCACGCCGTGGCTGCGGGCCTCCCACACCACGCGGTCCGCCAGCTGGGCGAAGAACGGGTTGGCGAGGTCCGTGACCACCAGTCCGACGGTGAGGGCATGGCCCGCGCTCAATTCACGGGCCGCGGCGCGGGGGCGGTACCCGAGTTCACTGATCACATTCAGGACCTGTTCGCGCTTGGCCGGAGCGACCGGGCCGGAATCGGGGTTCAGCACCCGCGACACCACGGACACCGAGACCCCCGCCGCTGCCGCCACATCGCGGATAGTGGGCGCCTTCTTCAATGCTCCTCCTTGCGGCCGGTGGGGTTCACCGACATCTGTTGACACAGCTTAACACTGACTGGTACAAAAGTGGAACCGATTCCACTCGGTAACCCAGATCACAGCAGCTGCGACGAAGAGGTGCTCCACCGCCCCCACGGTGTGAGGTTGGCTCTCGTCGGCCAGACATCAATCAGAAAGATCCCCCATGAACCTTCACAAGCTTCTTAGCGACCGCGAGAACCAGGGCCGTCCCATTCGTGTGGGCCTCATCGGGGCCGGCCGGTACGGCACCATGTACCTCGCCCAGGCAAACAACATCCCTGGCATCCACGTTGTGGCCATCGCTGACATCAATGTGAAGCGGGCCGAGGGCGCCTTCGAGCTGGTCGGCTGGCCCCAGAACCAGATCGCCCCGGACATCGCCACCGCGCTGGAGAACCGCTCCACCGCCATCGTGGCAAACGCCGACGAGCTGTTCGACGTCGACATCGACGTCATCGTTGAAGCCACCGGCAACCCGATCGTCGGCGTAAAGCACGCGCTGCGGGCCATCGAAACCAAGAAGCACATCATCATGGTCACCGTCGAGGCGGACGCCCTCGCCGGCCCGGCCCTCGCCAAGCGCGCGGAAGAGGCCGGCGTCGTCTACTCCATGGCGTACGGCGACCAGCCCGCCCTCATCATGGAACTGGTGGACTGGGCCCGGACCAGCGGCTTCGACGTCGTATGTGCCGGCAAGGGCGCAAAGTACCTCGAGCACTACCACGAGATGAACCCGGACAACGTCTGGGAAAACTGGGAGTTCTCCAAGGAGCTCACCGACTCTGGCCAGCTCAACCCGTACATGCACACTTCCTTCCGTGACGGCACCAAGGCATCAATCGAGATGGCCGCCGTCGCCAACGGTGCCGGCCTCACGCCGTCGGACTCCGGACTGAGCTTCACCCCGGGAGACGTGGAAGAGATCGCCACCATCTGCCGCCCGGCCGACGTCGGGGGCGCCCTGGCGCACGAGGGAAGCGTGGACGTCATGTCCAGCGTCAACCGCGACGGCAGCTGGATCAGCCACAACACCCAGGAAGGCGTGTTCGTCGTCGTCAAGGCCACGAACGGCTACGTCTCCGGCTGCTTCAACGAATACCCGTGGCACCCGGACCCCACCGGCCAGTACGCAGCCCTGTACCGCCCGTACCACTACGTGGGCCTCGAGCTGAACATGTCGATCGCCAACGCAGCACTCCGCGGCATTGCCACCGGCTCGCCCATCGGCTTCTTCGGCGACGTCGTCGCCACCGCCAAGAAGGACCTGAAGGCCGGCGAATTCCTCGACGGTGAGGGCGGCTTCACCGTCTGGGGCAAGCTCGTCTCGGCCAAGCACTCAGTCGAAATCGGCGCCCTGCCGGTAGCACTGGCCCACCACGTCGAGCTGCGTGCCGACATCGCCAAGGGCGCAACGGTCCGCTGGGAAGACGTCATCATGGACGAGTCGCTCGCCCAGGCCCTCGAGCTGCGCCGCGAAACCGAGGCGCTTGTTACCGAAGCCGCGCTGACCTCCTAATTCATCCAGCAACCCACAAGACTCCTTCCAATGAAGAAAGGCATCACATGAAATCGAAGACCCGCGCCCTCACCGGAGTGCTGGCATGCACCCTCGCCGCCTCCGTCCTCGCCGGCTGCGCGTCCGGGGCGCCCGGCGGCGGCTCGCCGGTGGCCAAGATCCAGCTGTCCATCCCGGACCCGCTGACCTCCTCGGTGGGTGTCTCGGCCCAGCACTTCGCCGACCAGGTGAAGAAGACTTCCAACGGTTCGGTGGTTGTCACGGTGGTACCGAACGGTACGAGCTTCAGCGGCGACCAGAACGCCGCCGTCACGAGGCTGCAGGGCGGGTCGCTGGACGCGCTGATCCTGTCGACGTCGGTGTACGCGTCTGTGGTGCCCGAAATGAACGCAATCAGCATTCCCTACCTCTTCGATGACACGAAGGAAGAAGCTGCGTTCCTGGCGGGCAAGCCCGGCGAGGTCCTCAAGGAAAAGCTCAAGGAGAAGAACACCGTCGCCCTGTCCTTCCTCACCCGGACCGGACGCCAGATCACCAACTCCGAACGTCCCATCGAAAAGCCCGCGGACCTGAAGGGCCTGAAGATCCGCGTGCCGGGCAACCCGTTGTGGACGGACTTCTTCGGCAAGCTGGGCGCAAGCCCCACCACCATGGCGTTCTCCGAGGTCTTCACCGGCCTGCAGACCGGCACGATCGACGGCCAGGAAAACCCGATCGAGGTGCCCTGGACCAACAAGTTCTCCGAAGTCCAGAAGTACGTCTCGCTGACGCACCACATCAACGACGCCTGGGTCCTGGCCCTGTCCTCCAAGAAGTGGGACTCGCTGAACGAGGACCAGAAGAGGGTCCTGACGGACGCCTCGGCCGAGACCGCCACCTTCAAGACGGAGTACGACACGGAGCAGTCGGAGAAGCAGCTGGCCGAGCTCACCGCCAAGGGCATGAAGGCCAACGAGCCCACCGCCGCGGGAATCGAGGAGTTCAAGGCCGTTTCCAAGAGCCTCTACCCGGATTTCTCGAAGCTGATCGGCAAGGAGTTCTTCGACCAGGCCGTCGCCGCCGCCAAGTAACCCCTCTCGAGGGCCGGCGCGCCGTCCGGGCGCCCCGGCCCTCGAACACACCACCCCCGCAAACAGCATCCCCGCACTCAGCATCCCGCTCTCAACGATGACAGTCTGGAAAAACATGGAACACACACTCGCCCCCAAGGAGCTCGAAGAGGTCCTTCCCTCCGATGCGGAAGAGATCCTCCACCACGGGCACGTCCCGCCGCGCTGGAGCGGAGCGGTCTGGCTGGATAAGGCCCTGGAATGGACCGTAGGCGCGGCCATCCTCGCCGAACTCATGGTTATCCTGCTGAACATCATGGTCCGGGTTGTCACCGGGGATTCCGTGCTGTGGACGCAGGAAGTCTCCGAGATTGCCCTGCTCACCATCGCCTTCATCGGTGGTGCCATCGCCTACCCCAAGGGCGCCCACATGTCCGTCCAGGCACTGGTGATGCGCCTGCCGGCGAGCTGGAAGCCGTATCTTGCGGCCCTCGTGGACTGCCTGGTCTTCGTCATGAGCGCCGGCTCCCTCGCCCTGTTCATTCCCACCCTGGTCCAGCAGCTCGAGGAAAAGACGCCGATCCTCCAGCTGCCGGTCTTCTGGGTTTCGCTGCCCTTCGCGCTGGGCATGGTGCTCATCGCCTGGTTCGCCGTCCTCAAGCTCTGGCGGCAGCCGCGCCGCGCGGTCCTGATCGGCGCCGGCATCACTGCGGTTATGGCCGCGGCGGTTCTCTTCGCCCAGCCGCTGTTCTACTACGCCTCGCCCAACCTGATCCTCGGCGTGGTGCTCGTTGGCCTGTTCGCCCTGCTGTTCCTTGGCCTGCCGATCGCCTTCGTGCTGGCACTGGCCTCGGGCATCTACCTTTACCTGGGCGGCATCTCTGAGGTCAGCGCGATCCCGATCGGCATGGCATCAGGCGCCAAGGGCTTCGTGCTGCTGGCCATCCCGTTCTTCATCCTCGCCGGAACCGTCATGAACTCCGCCGGCCTGACCCTGCCGCTCGCCAAGCTGGTGGACGCGCTCATCGGACACCTCCGGGGCGGCCTGCTCCAGGTGGTCGTCGTGACAATGTACATCTTCTCCGGCATCTCCGGCTCCAAGGTTGCCGACGTCGCCGCCGTGGGCACCACCATGCGCGGCATGCTCGAGGAACGCAAGTACCCGCGTGGCGAGGTGGTGGCGGTGCTGTCCGCCTCCGCCATCATGGGTGAAACCATCCCGCCGAGCATCGTCCTGCTCATCCTCGGTTCCATCACCACCATCTCCACCACCACACTGTTCCTGGCGGGCTTCGTTCCCGCCGCGTTCCTGGCCCTCGTGGTCATGGGCCTCGTCTTCTTCCGGGCCCGCAAGCAGGGGGGCGTGTCCAGCCCGAAGGCCACCTGGCGTGCACGCGGCTCGGCCACCTTCTTCGCCATCCCGACGCTCCTGCTTCCGGTCGGCATGGTGGTGGGCATCCTCAGCGGCTTCGCCACCCCCACGGAGGTGTCCTCGGTCGCCGTCGCCTACGCCTTCGTCCTCGCCGCCGCGTACCGGCGCGGCAGCAAGAAGCTGCTGGGCGATACCCTGCGGGAAACCACGACGACGGCGGGCATGGTCCTGTTCATCATCGCGGCAGCCTCACCGCTCGCCCAGACGCTTGCGCTCGCCGGTGTGTCCCAGCAGATCCACGACCTCATGTCGGGCCTCGGCGACTCGCCGGTACTCTTCATGCTTTTCACGATCGTGCTGCTGGTCATCATGGGCCAGCTGCTGGAGGGCCTGCCGGCCGTGCTGATCTTTGCGCCCCTGCTCCTGCCGATCGCCACGGATTTCGGCGTGAACCCGGTGCAGTACGCCATGGTCCTGATCATCGCCATGGGCATCGGTTCATTCGCCCCGCCGGCCGGCGTCGGCTTCTATGTCGCCTGCGCAACGGGCCACGAAACGGTGGAAAAGAGCCTCAAGCATTTCTGGCCGTACCTCATCGCGGTGTTCCTCGGGCTGCTGGTGCTTGCCGCCGTTCCGTGGTTCAGCACCTTCCTGCCCGCCATGGCCGGCCTGATCCCCTTCTAACGACGTGAGCACAGTGACCGAAACACACAATGAACTGAAGCCCGAGGTTCCAACGTCCGTGGCCCTGCTGGGCACCGGCCCGATGGGCGCCCCGATCGCCCGCAATATCCTGGCCGCCGGTGTTCCCCTCACGCTCTGGAACCGCACCCCGGAAAAGGCCAGGGCCATCGGCGGGGGACAGGTGGCCGCCACCCCGGCGGACGCTGCGGCCGGCGTCGTCCTGACCGTCCTGCCGGACCTGCCCCAGGTCGCCGGCCTTCTGCACGGTGCGGACGGGCTGCTGGCCGGGTGGAAGGCGGCCGGCATCGAGGAACCTGTCCTGGTCATACACGGAACAGTGTCCCCGGTGGCCGTGGCCCGGTTCGCCGAGGACTGCCGGAGCCGGTACGGGGTGACGGTGGTGGACGCGCCGCTCAGCGGCGGAACCATCGGAGCCGAGGAAGGCCGGCTGAGCACCATGGCCGGAGGGCCGCGCGACACCGTGCAGCGCCTTCTGCCGCTCTTCGAGCTCTACAGTTCCACAGTGGTCTGGTTCGGCGAAGCGGGGGCAGGGTCCACGGTTAAGGCGTGCAACCAGATCGTCGTGTCCGCCACCGTCACGGCGCTGGCCGAGGCGATGGCCGTGGCCACCGCCACCGGGCTGGACCTTGGGAAGGTGCAGTCCATCCTGGCCGGCGGGCTGGCGAACTCGGAGGTCCTCCGGCAGAAGGGGCAGCGCTGGATCGACGGTGACTTCGAGGGCGGCGGCTCTGCGAAAAACCAGCTAAAGGACCTGAACTTCATCGCCGAGATCGCCAAGGACAGCGGGCTGAAGCTTCCTCTCTCCGCCAGCGTCCGCGGCGCCTTCGAGCTCATGGTGGACGCTGGCGACGGCGACCTGGACCACACCGGGATCTACCGGACGGTCCTGGGGGAGGCAGGATAGGCCAGTCAGGACGGGCCGGTCAGGATGGCGACACGCTAGGAGTCTATAAGGCGCCGGGCGTGCTCGGCCTCGGAAGGGTCGAGTTCGCCCGGACCGCCGCCCAGGAACGCCCAGCGGCTGGTGCGGCCATCCGGGCCGGTGAGGCTTCCCTGGCGCAGGGCATTGTCAATGCGGCTGCGGACCACGACCTCATTCGCCGGTTCGGTGGCGAAGATGATCCGCAGCCTGAGGGTGTCACCGTTTTGCTCAGGCCGGGTATCGTGCGGCGCGAGCGGGCAGGGCGGCGGGTGGTCCCAGCTTCCGCACAGCTCGAGGGTGACCGCTGCGCCGAGGGCGGCAATATCGGGTTCCGGCCTGCCGTCCTGGCCGGCTTCCATGGCGACCGCGGCCACATGCAGGAATGCCGAGCGCATAGGCGTCATGCCCCGAGGTGCTCGAGCAGCGCGTCGAGGATCGGCAGCTGGCCCTTGACGAGCTTGACGCGGGCTTCGGATTCACCGATCCACTCGGCGCGGTCAATCTCCGGGAAGTGCTGGACTGTTCCGGAGCCCTTGGGCCACTCCAGCGGAAACGTGTTGCTCAGGATTTTCTCGGGCTTGAAGGCGGATTCGGCCGTGAATGCCGTGATGAGCTTGCCCGAGGGCTGCCGGAAGGTGCCGAGCAGCACGTAGTCCGCGGCCGGCGCCGGAACTCCCATTTCCTCGGCAAACTCCCGCTGCGCCGCTGCCAGCGGATCCTCCCCTTCGGGGTACTCACCCTTGGGAATCGACCAGGCGCGCGCATCCTTGCGCTCCCAGAAGGGGCCGCCCATGTGGGCGATCCACACTTCCACTTCCGCCCCGTTGTTCTGCCGGTACAGCAGAAGGCCTGCACTCCTGACCGCCATGTTGCCCTCCTGCCCCAAGGCTACCCCCGGGCCGCCGGCAAAGAGCGTCGGGTGCCGCGGCCGGCGAGCAGAATGGCAGCAACGTTGGTGGCGACGATGACCGCGCAGCGAAAGACGATCCGTCGGTGCTCATCGCAGAATTTGCCGCGCTGGCATGGCAGGCGTACGGCGAAGGCGGCTAAAGAACGCTCCTTGTCCGGTTCCCTTCGCAGCGGGACACTGGAGAAAACGGTGTGAAAGGAGTTTGGCGTGCGCAAGAGAACAGCATGGATCATCGGAGTAGCGGTCGCTGCCGCGGCTTTGGGCGGCGCATCGGTGGCTGCGGCTTCCGTGAACCCCTTTGATGATGACACAACGGGCAACGGGGGCAGCCAGCAGCCGCTGAACCAGACCGACCGCGACAAGGCAGTTGACGCCGCAATGGCCAAAGTGGGCCCCGGACAGGTCATCGAGGTCGAACGGGGCGACGACGCCGGTTCCTCCTACGAGGTAGAGATCCGCAAGAGCGACGGGTCCGAGGTGGAAGTCAACATCGGCCCCAACTTCCAGGTGTTGAACCAGAGCCCGGACGACTAGCGGCTGACGCCGCCAAGGCAGCGGGGCTCAGTCAGCCAGCCATTCGCCGTCCTTCATCACGGCCGCCACCTCAAGTTCGGGCGTGAGGACCACCAGGTCCGCCTTCCCTCCGGCTTCGATCCGTCCGACGCCGGACAGTCCCAGCATGTCCGCAGGGTTCTGGCTGGCGGCGCGGACGGCATCGGCGAGCGGGACGCCGGCCTCGTGGACGGCGTGCCGTACCGCCGCGTCCAGCGTGAGGATGCTGCCGGCGATGGTGCCGTCGCTGACCAGGCGGGCTTCGCCGTCGGACACCCGGACGTCCAGCCCGCCCAGCCGGTACCTGCCTTCCTGCGCGCAGGCCGCCGCCATGGCGTCGGTGACGAAGACGGCGCGGGCCGGGCTTGCGGCAATGAAGCGGACCAGCGACGGGTGGAGGTGGACGCCGTCGGCTATCACCTCGGCAAACACCGCTGGGTCCTCCAGCAGCGCCAGCGCGGGGCCGGGTTCCCGGTGGTGCAGCGGCCGCATCGCATTAAACACGTGCGTCCCGGCCGTGGCTCCGGCCGCGATCGCTTCACGGGCCAGGTCGTAGCCGGCTCCGGTGTGGCCGATGGCCGCGACGGCGCCGTAGCCGGTGATCTGCCCGACGGCGGCCAGGCCGCCTTCCAGTTCCGGCGCGATGGTGACCATCCGGACGGTGCCCCGCCCCGCCAGCATCAGCCGGTCGATGGCGGCCGGTTCCGGGGCGAGCAGAAGGTCCTCAGCATGGGCCCCCCGGTGGTCGGGGCTGAGCCACGGACCCTCCAGATGGATCCCGGCCAGAACGCCTTCCTCGACCAGGGCGGCCAGCGCGGCCACCGCCTTCTCAAGCTGGGTGAGCGGGGCGGTGACCAGGCTGGCCATCAAGGTGGTGGTGCCATGCGCGCGGTGCACCCCGGCGATCCGGACTGCGGCGGCCGCGGGATCAGCGTCGTTGAAGCTGAAGCCGCCGCCTCCGTGGATGTGGGCATCTACAAAGCCCGGTGCGAGGGTGGCATCCGGAAAAGCGGCGTCGGGCTCCCGGGCGGGCAGCCCGGGACCGGCCGCGGTGATCCGGCCGCCGTCGGTCTCCACCCAGCCGGGCTCCAGCACGGCACTGGTTTCAGCGTCACTGGGAAGGATCACCCGGGAGGCAGCAATGAGCGTCGGACTCACCAGGTTTCCGTGATCTTGCGCAGGCCGCGGGGAGCGTCCGGGTCCAGGTGGCGGGCGGCCGCCATCGCATGCGCCAGCCGCTGCAGGGGCATGATCTCAAGGACCGGCGAGAGCCGCTCGTGGACGATGGGCAGCGGCACCACGTGGTTCAGCGGACGGGCGGCTCCTGCGTCGCCCACGAGGCAGACATCCGCACCCCGTTCGGCCAGCCGGTCCAGTACGGGATGCAGGGCGCGGCCGCCGGCGCCGGGGGAGGCGACGGCGATGACCGGCCGGTCGGCGTCGATCATGGCGAAGGGCCCGTGCAGCAGGTCCGCGCCGGAGAAGGCGTGCGCGGCCAGGTAGGACGTTTCCATCAGTTTCAGTGCCGCCTCCCGTGCGGTGGGGTAGGAGAAGCCGCGTCCCGTGGTGACGATGTGGGTCACGAAGCGGTAGCGGTCTGCAACCTCCAGTATCTCCGGCCGGGCCAGGACATCGGCGGCGAGACGCGGAAGGTCAGCCGCCTCGGCGCCGTTTCCTCCGGCCCAGGCGTCGATGAGCAGCCACAGCGCCAGCAGCTGCGACGTGTAGCTCTTGGTCGCGGCCACGGCGCGCTCCGGTCCGGCGAGGATGTCCAGGTGGTGCCGGGCGGCAGCCGCCAGCGGTGAGGACGGGGCGTTCGTGACGGCCACGGTGAGGGCACCGCCGCGGGCGGCCGCGGCGGTGGAGTCCACCAGGTCCGGGGAGCCGCCGGACTGGCTGACCGCCAGCCACAGCACCCCGTCCATCTTCGGTTCCGCGCCGTACACGGTGAGGCTCGACGGCGATGCCAGCCCCGCCGGGAGCCCCAGCACCGTCTCGATGAGGTACTTCGCGTACAGGGCCGCGTGGTCGCTGGTGCCGCGCGCGGCCAGAAGAACGTACTTGATGTCCGCGTCGCGGAGCGTGGCGGCCAGCCGGGTGATGGCGGCGCGCCCGTGCTCAAGCTGCCGGGCGAGCGCCTCCGGCTGTTCCAGGATTTCGGCGGCCATCAGGGAGCCGGGAAGGGGTGAGGTGGCGGTGATTTGGGTGCCCTGGGCGGTCATGGGTCTCCTTGGGTATCGGTGAGTTAGTGGTTATGGGGAAAGTGCAAGGCGGTCAGGCGGGGATTGTGGCGGCCGGCCGGGCTGGTGCGTCGGCAAGCTCACGGGCGAGCTCCACGGCGCCCCAGGCGGGGGAGCGGTCCAGCACCCGGACGTCGGTGAGGCCTTTGGCTGCCAGCAATTCGCGTACCCTGCCGGCCAGCGACGGCTGGTTGACCAGCATTCCGCCAGCCAGCAGCACCGGGGCATGTTCCGGAATGGTGCCCAGCCGTCGGTTCACCGTCAGGGCCAGGCGGGCGAGCTGCTGGGCGGCGTCGTCCACGATGGCTGCGCTCGCAGCGTCCGAGGCGGCGAGGCCGAACACGGTTCCGGCCAGCCCGGCCCAGTACCGGCGCTCAGGCCGGCGGTAAAAGAGATCCAGGAGCTCAGCGGGTTCCGCGGCTCCGGTCTGCGCCAGCAGCTGGGAAGTCAGCGGCCCGGCAGGCAGGCCGTCGTCAGAGTCCTGCAGGGCGTTGCGGACGGCGCTGCGGGCCACGGCGTAGCCGCTTCCTTCGTCGCCGAGCAGATAGCCCCAGCCGCCGGCCCGGGCTTCCCGGCCGTCGGCGGACTTCGCCCACGCGGCGGAGCCGGTGCCGGAGATGAGGACGGTGCCTGCCGTCAGGCCACCGGCGGCGAGGATGATGCGGGTGTCGTGGTCCACCTGGATCCCGGCTCCGGGGAAGCGTCGGGAGAGGAGGCCGGCAAGGCGTTCCCGGGCCGCGGGTGTGTCCGCTCCCGCGGCCCCGGCGAACACGGCGTGTATTCCGTGGTTTGCAGGATCGCCGATGCCGAGCTGCGCGGCGAGGTCGTCCACGGCCGCCGCGGCCTCGTCCGGCCCGACGGAGGCGATGTTTGCGCTGCCCACCGTGCATTCGGCGATCTGCCGGGGAACTGTTGTCCCGCCGTCGTCCGTCCCTTCAATCTCCGTCAGAATGGCGTGCGTCTTGGAGCCGCCGATATCCAGGCCAAGGACACGGTCCATACCAAGGACGCGGTCCAGGCCGGGGGCGTGCCGCATCACTTGGCCGCCGGCGTGCTGCTGCTGTCAGTGCGGCCGGGGGCTTCCGGCCAGCGGGCACCGTTTTCCCAGTAGTGGCGGATTTCCTCGAGGTTCCGGCCCTTGGTTTCGGGGGCGAGGCGGTGGACGAAGACGAAGCCGGCGATTGCCAGCGCACCGAACACGGCGAACGTGCCGGCGCCGCCGAGCCGCTGCAGCATGGTCAGGAAGAACGCCGCGACGATCACGTTGGCCACAAGGTCCGAGGTCAGCATCGCGCTGGCGCCCAGGGAACGCAGCCGGGCGGGGAACGACTCGCCGGCGTAGACCCACACCAGCGCGCCGAAGCCGAACGTGAAGCCCACCGTGAACAGCAGCACCCCGAGGAAACCGACCACGGTCAGGATTCCGCCAAAGTCGCGTCCGGCCATAAAGACGCCCACCAGGATGGCGTTGGCCACGATCATCATGCCGATGCCGCCGAGCAGAATGGGGCGCCGGCCCACCCGGTCCACGAGGGACAGTGAGACGAACACGGCCACCAGGGAGGCTGCCTGGACCAGCGCGGGCAGCAGCAGGAGGGCCGCGTTGCCCGTGAAGCCCATGGCCTCGAAGATGCGGGGGCTGTAATAGACCACGGCGTTGATGCCGGTGATCTGGATGAAGAAGCCGAGGCCGACGACGAACACGGTTGCCTTCAGGTACGGCGAGCGGAGCATCTCGCGCAGGCCGCCGCCGCGCTCTTCGCTGATGGCCTGGCGCATGTCCGCCAGTTCGGCGTCGACGTCGGCATCCGGCTCGATCGAGCTGAGGGTACGGCGGGCATCTTCGGTGCGTCCGCGCATCATGTACCAGCGGGCGGTGTCGGGGAGGCGGAAGGTGACGGCGAGGACTGCGAGGGCGGGGACGGCGGCGAGGCCCAGCATCAGCCGCCAGTTTTCGGTGGCGGACAGGACGTAGGCGGCCAGGTAGCCGATGATGATGCCGATGACGGTGGCCACCTGGTAGGCGACGAGCAGGGCGCCGCGCACTTTAGGCGGTGCCGACTCCGCCACGAAGACGGGGACCACCACCACCGAAATGCCGATGGTCAGGCCCAGGAGCAGCCGGGCCACGAGCAGCATGGGGACGTCAGCGGCCAGGGCGCTGAGCACCGCGAACGCCGCATAGGCTCCGGCTACGCCCACCATGCAGGCTTTGCGCCCCACCTTGTTGGCGAGCCAGCCGCCGAGGACGGCGCCCAGGACTTCACCGACGACGACGGCGGTGGTCACCAGCTCCTGTTGGCTGGTGGAGAGCTGGAACTCCTTGGTGATGAACAGCAGGGCGCCGGCGATATTCGACAGATCGTAGCCGTAGATTATGCCGATGGTGGCGGCGGTGCCGCCGACCAGGAGGCCGAGGCGGGGCGTCTGGCGCAGGTCTTGCAGGAACGACATCTTTGGGTCCTTGGAAGTGGGATGGGCGGATTTGGTGGTCTGAAATTCAGGCAAACCAGAATTGGTGTAAACCAATTTTCATCAGTTTGGCCTAGACCAATTTTCCTGTCAATAGGTACCATCAGATTCATGGAATCCTCCGCGGCCGCTGCCCTGCCTAAGTACTACGTACTCAAGGAGCAGATCCTCACCCTCATCGAGGACGCTGCGCCCGGAACGCTGATCCCCACCGAACGCGCGCTCGCTGAGCAGTACGGCACATCCCGGACAACCGTCCGGCAGGCCATCGGCGAGCTGGTGGCAGAGGGCCGCCTGGACCGGACACAGGGGCGGGGAACCTACGTGGCACCGCCGAAGGTGACACACGTCCGCCAGCTCACGTCCTTTACCGACGACGCCGCGAGCCAGGGCCTCACGGCTGCGGCCCGGATCGTGGACGTGAGCGTGCTCCCGGCCGACCCGGCCACGGCACGACGCCTGGCGGTGGATCCGGGAACGGACATTCACCGGGTGGAGCGCATCAGGCTGGTTGACGGCGAGCCGCTGGCGCATGAGGTTGCGTTCCTTGCGGGGCCGCTGCCGGACCTGGCGAGGACCGTGGCGGAGCGCGGCTCCCTGTACGCTGCCCTGCGCGAGGACTACGGAATCCGGATCGCCGAGGTGGAGGATACCGTCGAGACGAAACTGGCCGGGCCGGCCGAGGTGCAGCTTCTCGACGTCGAAATGGGCGCCCCCATGCTGTTGGTCCACCGGCTTGGGTTCACCCCGGACGGGCAGCCCGTGGAGTGGACCGAGTCGGTGTTCCGGGGGGACAGGTTCCGCTTCGTGGCGCGGATGCACGTCTGAACTGGGCATTTGTTACGCCCAACTGCGGAAAGTGAAGCACTGTTGCGTTGCACGACGGCGGGTGTCGCCGGGCGTTGTGAAGCAAGTTACCCGGTGGTTGTGTATGTCCATAATCAGCGACGGGGCGGCGCAACGCCCTCCCTGGATCGAGGGGGACATGATCACAGCTTTGGTTCACAGGATCAGGACGCAGTGCAGCGCGGAACTGAGCATCTTCCGCGGCCAGATGCACGCATTGGCACGGCAGGACATCGGTTCCGGCTTGGACGCGGCGGCCACCACCATGGCCCGCCGGCCGTGCCTTGCCACCCCGGGAGTTTCCGTTGACATCGTCGGCTTCACCTGCCCCCGGTCCTCAGGCGCGCCTTCGGTGCGGGTTGCCGTGTCCCTGAGCGTGCAGCCCGGCCGGGTGGCCTCCGCCGTCCACTGGGAGGAGGCCCATGCCTGGGCTGGGGCCGTGGCCGGCGGGGAATGGGTTGCCGCCGAATATGTCGGTAGCCAGGAGAGCCCCGCCGGTATGGTCTTCCATTACGCCCTGAAAGACGCGGAAGACCCTGACGCCGTGCCCGAGTATTCGGCGGTGCCGGAGTACTCCTCACCTGAGTATTCGGCGGACTATTCGGCTGTGCTCTAAAGGGGCGGTGCTGTAAGGGGGACCGACGCCGTCGCCAGCCACCCCTAAGCGCGAACTGGCAGGTAATGCCCGCAAATCCGGGATTTGCGGGCATTACCTGCCAGTTGGCGCTGTCTGCGGGCTACGACTTGAAACAAAAGGATCCGGCGGGAAATGAACTCCCGCCGGATCCTTTGTGTATTACCGGGTTGTCTGCCTTGCCGGTTTACTCCTTGCCCAGCCCTGCGGCAGAGGTCTTCTCGCCGGTGACTTCGTTCAGCTTGGTCAGGTCGAAGATGCCGTTGATATCGGCCTGCCTGGTGGTGCCCGCGTCCACGCCGTCCTGCAGCAGCTTCTTGAACGCTCCGGCCAGCGGGTCCACCGTGAACACGATGTTCTTCAGGGAGCGGTCGATGACCTCCTGCGGAAGTGCCTTGCCGGCAGCTTCCTTCAGTGCGGCGTTCACCTCCGTGGCCTTCTCCGCGGCCGGGGCGTCGTTGAGCCACTTCACGGCTTCGACGTGGCCCTTGAGCAGGGCTTCCACCGTCTGCGGGTGCTCTGCGGCGAACTTCTTGTTCACGATGAGGATAGTGGTGGGGAACTCGCCCGGCTTGCCGGTCAGCGACCCGTCCCACAGGTCCTTCTCATCTACCAGGACCTTCGCTCCGGCCTGGAGCACCAGACGGGAGGCCCAAGGCTCAGGCACCCACGCGCCGTCGAGCTTGCCGTCTTGGAACAGCTTCAGGGTCTGCGCGTTTTCGGTGGGATTGATCGCCACGTCCCCGCCGCCGCCGGGAGTGGTCTTGTAGCCCTGCTTACCCAGCCAGGCGCGCAGCGCCACGTCCTGGGT
Organism: Arthrobacter sp. UC242_113; assembly: GCF_044054585.1. NCBI lineage: Bacteria > Bacillati > Actinomycetota > Actinomycetes > Micrococcales > Micrococcaceae > Arthrobacter > Arthrobacter sp. UC242_113. The sequence continues at coordinate 4,038,931 of NZ_CP171968.1, forward strand.
GCCGCCCAGCTGCGGGGAAGCCAGGGTCTTGCCCTTGAGGTCAGCGGCGGTCTTGATCTCCGGCTTGACCACCAGCTGGGCGCCGCCGGAGGCTGCCCCGGCGATGATGCTGACGGACTCGCCCTTGCTCTTGACGAAAGAATTGATGGCCGGATTCGGGCCGATGTAGGTGGCATCGATAGCGCCTGCGTTCAGCGCCTCGATCGCGGCCGGGCCGGCGTTGAAGACCTGTGTCGTCAGTTTGGTGTCGCCCAGCTCCTTGGCGATGAAGCCCTTCTGGACGCCCACCAGCGCGGTGGCGTGCGTGATGTTCCCGAAGTAGCCCAGTTTCAGCTCGGCAGCGGGGCTGGTGGCAGCGGCCGCGGTGGCGGAACCCGGGGCGGAGCTGTTGGCCGCCGTAGTGGCGACGGCGACGCCTGCACCCAGGACGGCAAGGATGCCGACGGCGATGCCGATCTTGAGCCCGCTGGGGCGTTTCCGGCCTGCGGCTTGGCCCGCGGCGATCCGGGTGGAGCCCGGGAAATCGTTCGAAGAGGACATGATGTTTTCCTTTTGGATGATGGAGCGGAGGGGACGGCGCTGCGCGTTGGATTGAGATTACGGAGGCGCCTCCGGCGGCCACAACGGCAGTCGACGCGGGCGTTCACCCGGCGTCGCAATGGTTCATCCGGGCGGTCGTATAGCTTCACCGGGAGTCGCGGAACGTCAAGAATCAGGGGCTTACAGCTCGTCGGCGGCGGACTTCAGGGTTTCCAGAACAGCGGGCAAAAGGTGCTGCTGCCGCCCCCAGACCGGGTCGAGGAGCTCGACGTACCAGGAATCGGCCAGCAGGAGGGCGAGGGTTTCGTTGCTCTCACGCGCCCAGTCCTGGATCTGCTCCGATTCGACCGGATTCTCGCTGCTTCCCAAAACAGTGACCACTTCGCCGTCGTGCAGCGTGACCGGAACGGAGGCCTGGCTGACCTCCCCCGGGGCATGGACGATGGCGATGAGTTCCGTCTCGGCGGACAGCTGCAGCAGCAGGGCCGCCGACTCTGCGGAGCAGAAGCCGGTGACGTACTCGCGCTGGGCATGCCCGGCCTCGGGGCCGAGACCGGGCTGGGATTCCTTCGTGAACAGTCCGCTGCGGTTGAGCTCAGCCAGCTGGCCGGCAATGGGCAGGGTCTCGTCATCGAAGCGCGGGGCGAGGGTTCCGGGCTGGTATTCGCTGGTGCCCTCAAGCCACCGCGCGGTCAGCTCTCCGGCGGCGGCCAGAGTACCCGCCTGCCGCCATACTTCGCGGTCTGCCAAAAGCCTGCCGTAGCTGTCACGTTCGGTGGTGAATTGATCGCTCATACTCGATGCTAGGCGCGCTACGGGGCTGATGGGCAGGCCGAGTGACGCCTTCGAACGCCGTATGAATCGCGGTTACGCCGTGTATCTTCGGGTTTCCCCGCGCTTTGACCGTGCTTCGGGAATCGATCGCTCCGTAACTGCCCTTATCCGGCCCGAAAACGGCAGTTACGGAGCAATCGATGGGTTTCTAGCTGGCCGGAACCACCTTTGAGCGCGGAGTTCCACTGGAACTCCGGCAACTGGTCGTTGGCTGAGAGCAGTATGTGTAGGGAATCCGGCCTGCTCGAGCTGCCGGGCGCGGAGCTGCGGGCCGACGACGATCGGCCGGAGGCCGCCTGCCGTGGCGAATTCAGCCACGGCGCGCACTGCGTCCTCGTCATCGCCCGCGATGAGGACGTCGTACTGCTGGCCGGCAACGTCACCAGCGACGAGGGTTTTGGCGAAGTTGGTGTTAAAAGGCCTTCACCACCTTGGCCCCGGTGGATTCCTGGAGCTCTTCGGCCGCGGAGCTGCCGTCGGGAACGCTGAGGCCTTCGTAGGTGGACGTGTCCACCGGATTGGTGATGTCCACGTACACCTTGCCGTCCAGTGCGCTGCTCTCCAACAAAATCAAGAGGTCGCCAGCTGTGGCGCTACGGCAGCCGGCTCGGCCGCATCACGCTCGGAACGCCCGTCTGTTCGGGCTCAAGCAGCACCGGGCTGACCAGCACCGCGGGCCCGCGGTGCAGCACGCCGTCGGAAAGCGCCCGGCAGCGCATGCCCCCGCGCCCGCGCATGGCGGCATGCGCGCCGGGCGCGAGCATGCGGTCCATCCACGCGCAGGGGTGGGCCGGCCGCCCGCCCTTGAACCGCACCACGTCGCCCTGGGATTCCAGCGCGAAGTCCTGACCCAGCAGTGGAGCGAGGTGTGCGCCCCGGAGGATCACGTTTCGCCGGGTCAGGAGCGGGTCGAAGGGGCCGGCGTCCAGCTCCGCAGCCATGGCCTCGAGGACCTCGACGGCGAACAGCGTGACCGCGGCGTCCATGTGCGCGGCCTTGCCGAAGAACCTGTCCCCGACGATGCCCTTGCCCGCCACGATCTCCACCCGGTCGGCATCCGCCGTCGGCACGTCTGCCGCGCCGTCGCGGGCGCGGCCAAAGTAGGCGTGCGCCGGCGAAACGAGCAGGTGCAGGACGTCCACGTCGTACCGGTAGGTTGCCGTCATGCAATAACGCTATACCTCGGTCAGGACTCCGGTCCGGACAGGGCTCAGGCCGGCCTCGCGAGCAGGGTGCTGGCTTCCTGGCGGGTGGTTCCGGAGTCCTGGATGCCGTCGGCGATGTGGGCTAGTTCGGCGGGGATGTCGCGGCCTTTTTTGCGCATGGCGGTGGCCCAGAGCCTGCCGGCGCGGTAGGAGGAGCGGACCAGGGGTCCGGACATGACGCCGAGGAAGCCGATCTCCTCGGCTTCGTGCTGGAGGTCCACGAATTCCTGCGGCTTGACCCAGCGGTCCACGGGGAGGTGGCGTTCGGAGGGGCGCAGGTACTGGGTGATGGTGATCAGGTCGCAGCCTGCCTGGTGGAGGTCGCGGAGGGCCTCGGAGATTTCCTCGCGGGTTTCGCCCATGCCCAGGATGAGGTTGGATTTGGTGACCATGCCCAGGTTCCGGCCCTGGGTGATGACGTCCAGGGAGCGTTCGTAGCGGAACGCTGGCCGGATGCGCTTGAAGATCCGGGGCACGGTTTCGACGTTGTGCGCGAAGACCTCGGGTTTGGAGTCGCAGATCGCGGCGATGTGCTCGGGTTTGCCGGAGAAGTCCGGGATGAGGAGTTCGACGCCGGTGCCGGGGTTGAGTTCGTGGATCTTGCGGACCGTTTCGGCGTAGAGCCAGACGCCTTCGTCCTCGAGGTCGTCCCGGGCGACGCCGGTGACGGTGGCGTAGCGCAACTGCATGGCCTGGACGGAGCGGGCCACCTTGGTGGGTTCAAACCTGTCCACGGGGGAGGGTTTGCCGGTGTCGATCTGGCAGAAGTCGCAGCGGCGGGTGCATTCGGAGCCGCCGATCAGGAAGGTGGCTTCCTTGTCTTCCCAGCATTCGAAGATGTTGGGGCAGCCGGCCTCTTCGCAGACGGTGTGCAGGCCTTCCTTCTTGACCAGGTTCTTGAGCTGGACGAATTCCGGGCCCATCTGGACCTTGGCCTTGATCCAGTCCGGTTTGCGTTCCACCGGGGTGGCCGCATTGCGCTGCTCGATCCGCAGCATTTTCCGGCCTTCTGGTGCCAGTGTCATTGTTCTCTTTCCCTAGTACTAAATCTGCAGGAGTGCTAAATCAGCAGGCCACGACGTTGACGGCGAGGCCGCCCATCGCGGTTTCCTTGTATTTGGAGCTCATGTCCTTGCCGGTCTCGCGCATGGTGACGATGACTTCGTCCAGCGAGACCCGGTGCGAGCCGTCGCCCCAAAGCGCCATTTTGGCTGCGTTGATGGCCTTCGCGGCCGCGATCGCGTTGCGTTCGATGCACGGCACCTGGACCAGCCCGCCGATCGGATCGCACGTCAGGCCCAGGTTGTGCTCCATCGCTATTTCGGCGGCGTTCTCCACCTGCGCGGGCGTTCCACCCATGACTTCGGCCAGCCCAGCGGCGGCCATCGACGACGCCGATCCCACCTCACCCTGGCAGCCCACCTCCGCGCCGGAGATGGAAGCCTGTTCCTTGTACAGCACCCCGACGGCGCCGGCGGCGAGCAGGAAACGGACCACGACGTCGTCGCGGTCTTCCTGGGTCGCCTGATCCATCCCGGGAGCGAAGTGCAGCGCATAGTAGAGGACAGCGGGGATGATGCCGGCGGCCCCGTTAGTCGGGGCGGTGACCACCCGCCCGCCGGACGCGTTCTCCTCATTGACCGCCAAGGCGATCAGGTTCACCCACTCCTGCCAGTACTTCGGGTCCCGGTCCTTGTCTTCCTTCAGGAGGCGTTCGTGCCAGTCAGGAGCACGACGGCGGACCTTCAGTCCCCCGGGCAGCAGCCCCTCGCGCTTCAGGCTGACCTCCACGCAACCCTCCATCACCGAATAGATGTGCAGCAGACCCTCGCGGATTTCGTCTTCGGTGCGGCTGTCTTCCTCATTGACCCGCATCACATCGCTGATGCTCAACGACGTGTTCTGGCAGTGCTCGAGCAGCTCTGCCGCGGTGCGGAACGGCAGCGGCAGTTCCTTCTTGGACTCGTCCAGCTCCTGCTGCGCCGCATCCTCCTCGCCCTCGCGGACAATGAACCCGCCGCCCACCGAGAAGAACGTCGCGGTGTGCAGGATCCCGCCCTCGGCGTCCGAGACGGTAAAGGTCATGCCGTTGGTGTGCCGGGGCAGCACAGTCAGCGGCCGCAGCACCATGTCTTCGACCCCGTACGGCAGCGGAACCGACCCCGCCAGCTGCAACGTCCCGGTCTCCGCGATGGCCGCCAGCCGTTCCTCGACCTCATCGGGAAGGATCAGCTCCGGGTGGTACCCCTCCAGGCCCAGCAGGATCGCCGTCATGGTTCCGTGCCCGTGCCCCGTTGCCGCAAGCGAGCCATACAGGTCCACCCGCAGGGAGGCCACCTGCCCGAGTACGCCGGAGGATATCAGCTCCTCCGCAAACACCGCCGCAGCCCGCATGGGTCCAACGGTGTGCGACGACGAAGGGCCAATGCCGATCGAGAAGAGGTCAAAAACGCCAACAGCCATGGTCGGTTCCTAACTGGATAGTTGTGGTCGGTTCGGGCTGGGGAGGGTTTGAGGTGCTTAGGGATGGAGTTTTTGTCCAGATAATGGCCGCAAAAGGGCCTCGAACTCGCGATATCTGGACAAAAACTCCAACCCCGGGGGGGACTAACCGGGGGAGGCTAGAGTTCGCCGCCGTTTGCGGTTGCGTATTCTTCGGCAGACATCAGCGGGCCTTCTTCGGTGACGGCCACCTTGAACAGCCAGCCGGCACCGTAGGGGTCGCTGTTGATCAGGGCCGGATCGGCGACGACGCCGTCGTTGATCTCGGTTACTTCACCCGTGACCGGTGCGTACAGGTCGGAGACGGACTTGGTGGATTCCACCTCGCCGCAGGTCTCTCCGGCCGTGACGGTGGAGCCGACCTCGGGCAGGTCCACGTACACGATGTCGCCCAGGGCATCCGCCGCGACGGCGGAAATCCCTATCCCAACAGGCCCGGCCCCGTCAGCAGCAACCCATTCGTGCTCAGCCGAGTACTTCAGTTCAGAAACAACTTTGCTCATGTGATTTTCCTTCGAGATCTAGGTGCTGGTTACTTGGAGCGCTTGTAGAAGGGCAGTGCCACCACTTCGAACCGCTCGGCCTTGCCGCGCAGGTCGACGTCCAGGACCGTGCCGACTTCGGAATACTCGACGTCGACGTACGCCATCGCCACCGGGTAGCCGAGGGTGGGGGAGGGCTGGCCGGAGGTGACCTCGCCGACCAGCGTGCCGTCCTTGAGGACCGGGTAGTGGCCGCGGGCGGCGCGCCGGCCCAGGCCCTTGAGGCCCACCAGCTTCTGTCCCATGGTTGAACCGACGCCGGCTGCCTTGATCGCCGCCAGGGCCTCCCTGCCCACGAAGTCGCTTTCCTTGGCCAGCGACACCACCGGGCCCAGTCCCGCCGCGTAGGCATTGACGCGGAGCGACAGCTCGTTGCCGTAGAGCGGCATGCCGGCCTCCAGCCGCAGCGAGTCACGGCAGGCCAGGCCCGCCGGAATCAGCCCGTGCGCGGCGCCCGCGTCCAGAAGCGCCTCCCACAACCCGGCAGCGTCGTCGTTGGGCACGTAGATTTCGAAGCCGTCTTCTCCGGTGTAGCCGGTGCGCGCCAGCAGCAGCGTGTGGACAGCGCCGTCGACGGCAATCCCCACCTCAACGGCCGCGTAATACTTCAGCTCGGTCACCAGGGAGTGCTGTTCTGCCGGGACCAGCTGGAGCAGGATGGCCTCCGCGTTGGGCCCCTGCACGGCGATCAGCGAGGTCTCTGCCGAGACGTCCTCGACGTCGACGTCGAACTTCGCGGCACGCTCGGCGAGGGCGTTGGCCACCTTCGTTGCATTGCCCGCGTTGGGAACCACGAGGTACTTCTCCTCGCCACGGCGGTACGAGATCAGGTCGTCGATGATGCCGCCGTCGGCGTCGCAGATCAGTGAGTACTTGGCCTTGCCGACGGCGATCGCGGACAGCTTGCCGGCCAGGGCATAGTCCAGGAAGGCGCCAGCATCCGGGCCGGTCACCCAGACTTCCCCCATGTGGGAGAGATCGAACAGACCGGCCGCGTTGCGCACGGCGTGGTGCTCGGCAAGCTCGGAGGTGTACTTGAGCGGCATCTGCCAGCCACCGAAATCGGTGAAGGAGGCGCCGGCCTTTTTGTGCTGGTCGTAGAGGGCAGTGTAGTTCTCGGTCATTGCGGAATCCTTAGTTTTCGAAGGCTGCTGTGTTGTCCTCGAACGCTTCGAGGGGAGGGCAGGAGCAGACCAGGTTCCGGTCGCCTGCTGCGCCGTCAATGCGGCCTACGTGCGGGAAGTACTTGTCCTGCCTGAGAGACGCCACGGGGAAGGCGGCCTGCTCGCGGGGGTAGGAACGGTCCCAGTTGGAACTGACCACGGCGGCTGCCGTGTGGGGTGCGTTGCGCAGCGGGGAGTTCTCCACGGTGAAGTCGCCGTTGGCGACCTGTTCAATCTCGGCGTGGATGCTGATCATCGCATCGATGAACCGGTCGATCTCGGCCAGGTCCTCGGACTCGGTGGGCTCCACCATCAGGGTGCCCGCGACCGGGAATGACAGGGTGGGGGCGTGGAAGCCGTAGTCGATCAGGCGCTTGGCCACATCCTCGGCGGTGACGCCGGTCCGGGCCGTGAGTTCTCGCAGGTCAAGGATGCACTCGTGCGCCACCAGCCCGCCTTCACCGGTGTAGAGGACCGGGAAGAACTCATTCAGCCGCGACGCGACATAGTTCGCCGCCAGTAGCGCGGACTTGGTGGCCTCGGTCAGGCCGTCGCCGCCCATGAGCTTCACATACGCCCACGAGATGGGCAGCACGCCCGCCGAGCCGAACCGCGAGGCGGAAATGGCGACGCCGTGCCCCGCTACGCCACCCTCGATCGACGCGTTGTTGGCATCGCCCGGCATGAACGGTGCCAGGTGCGCCTTCGCCGCCACCGGTCCGACGCCGGGTCCGCCGCCGCCGTGCGGGATGCAGAAGGTCTTGTGCAGGTTCAGGTGCGACACGTCGCCGCCGAACTTGCCCGGCTGGGCCAGGCCAACGAGCGCGTTGAGGTTAGCACCGTCCACGTAGACCTGGCCACCGGCCGCGTGCACCGCGTCGCAGACCTCACGGACGTCGGCGTCGTACACCCCATGGGTGGACGGGTAGGTGATCATGATCGCCGAGAGAACGTCCTTGTGCGCCTCGATCTTGGCGTACAGGTCGGCGTGGTCGATGGCGCCGTCGGCGGCGGTGGCCACGACGACGACCTTCATGCCGGCCAGCACGGCCGAGGCGGCATTGGTGCCATGCGCCGAGGCCGGGATCAGGCAGATGTCGCGCTGGTTATCGCCGCGGGACAGGTGGTAGCCGCGGATCGCCAGCAGCCCGGCGAGCTCACCCTGGGAACCGGCGTTCGGCTGGATGGACACCTGGTCGTAGCCGGTGATCTCGGCGAGGTCGGCTTCCAGGCCATCGATCAGTTCGCGCCAGCCCTCGGTCTGGGAGTCCGGGGCGAACGGGTGGATCGAGGCGAACTCCGGCCAGGAGATGGCTTCCATCTCGGCGGTGGCGTTCAGCTTCATGGTGCAGGAACCCAGCGGGATCATGGTGCGGTCCAGCGCCAGGTCGCGGTCGGAGAGCTTGCGGATGTAACGCAGCAGCTGGGTTTCCGAGCGGTGGGTGTTGAACACCGGGTGCTGCAGGTAGCCGGACGTGCGCAGCACGGCCTCGGGCAGTTCAAAGCCCGCAGCGTCCCCCACAGGACCGGCGCCAAAGGCGACGGCCACCGCGGACAGCACCTCCGCCGTCGTCGTCTCATCAATGGAGACGCCAACGGTGTCCGCGTCGATGAGGCGCAGGTTGATCCCGCGGGCCTCTGCTGCCGTGATGACCTTGTGGGCCTTGCCGGGCACGCGCACGGTGAGGGTGTCGAAGAAGGAGTCGCTGACCAGTTCGCGGCCCGCCGTCTTGAGTGCGGTGGCGAGGACGCGGGCGTTGTTGTGGACCGTCTCGGCGATTGCCTTCAGGCCGTCGGGGCCGTGGTAGACGGCGTAGAAGGAGGAGACGATGGCCAGCAGCGCCTGCGCGGTGCAGATGTTGGACGTGGCCTTCTCCCGGCGGATGTGCTGCTCACGGGTCTGCAGCGCCAGGCGGTAGGCGGGGGCGCCGGCGTTGTCCTTGGAAACGCCGACGATGCGGCCGGGGAGCGTGCGCTCCATGCCGGTGCGCACTGCCATGTACGCCGCGTGCGGGCCGCCGAAGAACAGCGGGACCCCGAGGCGCTGGGCGGTTCCGACGGCGATGTCGGCGCCCTGCTCACCCGGAGGCGTGATCAGGGTCAGGGCCAGCAGGTCAGCGGCCACGGTCACCAGCGCGCCGCGCTCCTTGGCGGCGGCGATGACGCCGGTCTGGTCCCAGACCCGGCCCGAAACGCCGGGCTGCTGGAGGACGATGCCGTTGATGTCGCCGTCGGGCAGTCCCTGGGAAAGGTCCGCCACCTCGACCTCGAAGCCGAGGGCTTCGGCGCGGCCAAGCACGACGGCGATGGTCTGGGGGAGGCAGTCGGCGTCCAGGACCGTCTTGCCGTCGTTCTTCTTGTTGGCCCGGCGCATCAGCAGCACAGCCTCGGCCACCGCCGTCGCCTCATCCAGCAGGGAGGCGTTGGCGACCGGCAGTGCGGTCAGGTCCTGGACCATGGTCTGGAAGTTCAGCAGCGCCTCCAGCCGGCCCTGCGAGATCTCAGGCTGGTACGGGGTGTACGCGGTGTACCAGGCGGGGGCTTCGAGGACATTGCGCCGGATCACGGGCGGGGTGACAGTGTCGTAGTAGCCCTGGCCGATCATCTGCACGGCGGTCTTGTTCTTGGCGGCCAGGCGGCGAAGCTCGGCCAGGACCTCAACTTCGCTCAGGGCAGCTGTGAGCCGCAGGGGGTTCTCCTGGCGGATGGACGCCGGAACGGCGGTATCCACGAGGCCATCGACGGTGTCATAGCCGACGTTCTTGAGCATGGTGTCGATGTCGGCCTGGCGCCGGGCGCCGATATGCCGGTCGGCAAACGTTGAAGGAAGAGATTGAATCGTCATGAGGAACTCCAGGTTTGGCCGGCCACGTGTGGCACGGCATGGTTTGGGTTCCTCCCCGCTCTGTATTGGACCTGAGAGATTCCGCGGAGTTGGTTCTCCGCTTGCACCGTCGGTGAGCCCGGTTACCCGAACTGCTTTCCAGAGTTGCCTAGCCGCGGCGGTACGGGGGCCTGAGAGATTCCTGGGGAGGATTTGCTCCTACGGCGCCTGCCCGGTGAATGACTGGGAGGACTCTCCCGCCACGGTTCGAAAGGCTATGAAGATGTGGGGTGATTCGGCTCACAAGTTACAGGAGATTCGCGTCGAGGCCAAATCGGAGGTCCCCGTTTGACATTTCTTCGTGACGGAGACCACACTGATCCGGTGGCCAGCGGGGCTGCGCTGACCGGCCCACGCCGGAAGACGCCCGCCGTCACCACGCGAGATTTTTCTCTACATAATTGAAAAAGCTTACGATCTGCGGCGGGAGAGCCCTGCCGGTACGTTCAGCAGGCGCCGTAGGAGCAAACCCTCCCCAGGAAACTCTCAGGCCCACGTACCGCCGCGGCGAGGCAACTCTGGAAAGCAGGCAGGCGCGTCCTGTCTCACCGACGGTGCAAGCGGAAGACCATGTCCGCGGAATCTCTCAGGTCCAAGACAGAGCGGGGAGGAACCGAATCAGTGTGGCTATTGACCACCGAACGATGGAGTTCCTTATGACGATTCATCCCCCTGCCTCGACACCCAGTTCCCCAGCCGGTGAGGCTCCCCGCCTGGAGCGGCAGCTGAGCAACCGGCACATCCAGCTGATCGCCATCGGCGGCGCCATTGGCACGGGCCTGTTCATGGGCTCCGGCAAGACCATTTCCGCGGCCGGGCCGTCCGTGATCTTCGTGTACATGATCATCGGCTTCATGCTCTTTTTCGTCATGCGGGCCATGGGCGAGCTGCTGCTGAGCAACCTGAACTACAAGTCCTTCAGCGATTTCGCCGCCGACCTGCTGGGGCCTTGGGCGGGGTTCTTCACCGGGTGGACCTACTGGTTCTGCTGGGTGATTACCGGGATCGCGGACGTCATCGCCATCGCCGGGTACTCCCGCGAGCTCTGGCCCGGACTGCCGCTGTGGATTCCGGGCCTGGCCACCGTTGCCATCCTGCTGGTGCTGAACCTCGCCACGGTCAAGGCGTTCGGTGAAACCGAATTCTGGTTCGCCCTCATCAAGATCATCGCCATCGCCGCCCTGATCATCGTGGGCATGTTCATGATCTTCAGTGGTTTCCAGAGTGACGCCGGGCAGGCAAGCTTCAGCAACCTGTGGAGCCATGGCGGCTTCTTCCCCAATGAATTCATGGGTTTTGTGGCCGGTTTCCAGATCGCTGTGTTCGCTTTTGTGGGCATTGAACTGGTGGGCACCACGGCCGCGGAGGCCAAGAACCCGGAGAAGAACCTTCCCAAGGCCATCAACTCCATCCCGGTGCGCGTGCTGCTCTTCTACGTGGGCGCCCTCATCATTCTGATGTCCGTCACGCCCTGGACCCAGTTCGCCGCCGGCCACAGCCCGTTCATCGCCATGTTCTCGCTGGCCGGTCTCGGGGCCGCCGCCACGGTGGTCAATCTCGTGGTGCTGACCTCGGCGATGTCCTCGGCCAACTCGGGCATCTACTCCACCTCGCGCATGGTCTACGGCCTGGCCCAGGAAGGCGACGCGCCGGCGGCCTTCGGCAGCCTGTCCCGCCGCAAGGTGCCCAACAACGCCCTGTTCCTGTCGTGCGTGCTGCTGCTCTCCGGCGTGGTGCTCATGTACGCCGGCCAGGACGTCGGCAAGGCGTTCGACATGGTCACCACCGTTTCGGCCGTCTGCTTCGTCTTCGTCTGGTCGATCATCCTCGCCAGCTACATCGCCTTCCGCCGCCGCCGCCCGCACCTGCACACGGCCTCCAAGTTCAAGATGCCCGGCGGCATCCCCATGGTGTGGGTGGTCTTCGCGTTCTTCGCCTTCGTGCTGTGGACGCTGACCACCCAGCCCGACACCCTGACCGCGCTGCTGGTCACGCCCGTCTGGTTCGTCCTGCTCGGTGTGGCCTGGCTGGTTCTGCGCCGCCGGCCGGCGCACCTGGCCCGCTACGCGGCCTTCCAGGATGAGCTGAAGGCTGAGGAGACCGCCGCCCGCGAGCACGCGGAGCGGCGTCTCGAGGAGAAGGAAAGCGTCAAGTGATGATCAGGACAGAGGAAAGGCCGACGGCGGTGGACCGGGCGACGGCGGAGGGCCGGGCCCGCGGGGCCCAGGCTTCCGCTGCCGGCGGGGAGTTTGTGCTCACCTTCCACTGCCCGGACTCCCTGGGAATCGTCCAGTCGGTCGCGGATTTCCTGCTCAGGCAGGAGTGCTACATCGTTGACCTCAAGCAGTTCGGTGACCGCACGGCGGGGCACTTCTTCATGAGGGTCCACTTCGCCTCGACAGGTGACCCGACAGGTGAGCCGACAGGGGACACCGAAGATGACACGGCCGCCGTCGAACAGCTCCGGGACAGCTTCGCGCCGCTGGCAGGTCAATGGAGCATGGACTGGCGCCTGGAGCGCCACGACCGCAAGCAGCGGATCCTGGTGATGGTGTCCAAGTACGATCACTGCCTCAACGACCTGCTGGTCCGCGCCCGCAACGGCGAACTGCCGGTGGAGATCGCGGCGGTGGTGTCCAACCACCCGAACCTCGAAGGGCTCGCGGCCTGGCACGGGGTCCCGTTCCACCATATCCCCGTGACGCCGGAGACCAAGGCCGAAGCGGAGGCCAAGCTCCTTGGACTGGTAGATAACTATGAGGTTGAACTGGTGGTCCTGGCCCGCTACATGCAGGTCCTCAGCGACTCGGCCACCGCCAGGCTCGCCGGCAGGGCCATTAACATCCACCATTCCTTCCTGCCCAGCTTCAAGGGCGCCAAGCCGTACCACCAGGCGCATGAGCGTGGAGTGAAGACGGTCGGCGCCACGGCCCACTACGTAAATTCGGAGCTTGATGAGGGGCCAATCATTGCGCAGCAGGTGATCGAGGTGGACCACACCTACACGCCCGCGGATCTGGTGTCCGTGGGCAAGGACGCGGAGTGCAAGGCCCTGACGAACGCTGTTCGCTGGCACGCCGAAGGAAGAATCATCCTGTCCGGGAACCGCACGGTCATCCTCCGCTGACAAGCCCATCCAACTAGACCTGGAGTTGCTCATGACCAACCCATTGCCTGTGCGCCTGGAGATCATTCCCACCGACGGGATAGTTGCCAAAGTCCAGACGCACGTTTCCGCCGGATCAACGCTGACGGTAACCTGCCTCCCGCACCACGGCGTCGAGACCACCGTGCGGGCCTCGGTCCAGCTTGGCCAGCTGGGCTACAAGGTGATTCCCCACCTGGCCGCACGAAGCATCGGCAGCCGCGCCCAGCTCGCGGGCATGCTCCGTGACTGCGAAGCTGCCGGGATCACGGAGGTTTTCGCGATCGGAGGGGACGCTCCGGAGGCAGCCGGTCCGTACAACAACAGCGGCAGGCTCATGGAGGACATTGCCGATCTGACAGGCGGGACCATGGGCATCGGCGTCGCTGGATATCCGGAAGGCCATCCGAAGCACAACGAGCTGCAGATGCTAGATGCGCTGCTGGAGAAGCAGCATCTGGCCTCGAGCGTGGTGACGCAGATGTGCTTTTCGGCGCCCAGGATCGGCTGGTACACGGAACTGCTGCGCCGCGAAGGCGTGGATCTTCCGGTCTGGGCGGGGGTGGCCGGGGCCGTCCCGCGGGCCAAGCTCATCTCGCTGGCCACCAAGATCGGGGTCGGCCCGTCGCTGAAGTTCCTGAACCGGAAGGGCCCCCTGGCCCGCAGGCTCCTGAATGCCGGCAGCTATTCATCCCGGTCCCTGGTTTCCGAACTGGCCACCATGGATCCTGCCCTCGCGGGCATCCACCTCTACACGTTCAACAACGTCGAAACCCAGCCGGCGATGGCCTGGAGCGACGGAGCAGACGCGAAGGCTTCCTGAGCCGAATCCCCGAACAGAGCGCGAACGTACAGTTGTGGCCCCTTTTCCTCCGGGAATTGGGGCCACAACTGGACGTTCGCGCTTTTTCGTGATGCCCGCTCCGCCGGCTGGTCCGCGTTCGCGGCCAGGCACGGCGGGTTCCATGCTCAGGACCGGGGTGAGGAGCCCAGGTTCACGGGGTCTTCGTCTGTTAGGTAGGCGAACTCGGAGTGCGCGGCGAGGTCGATGCCCGCGCAGTTCGTCCTCTTCGTGGATGCGCAGGCCCATGGCCATGTCCACCACCTTGGCGATCACCCAGGTCAGGCCGAAGGAGTAGGCCAGCACGGCAACGGTGGCGAGCGTCTGGATGCCCAACTGCTGCAGCCCGCCGCCGTACAGCAGGCCGCTGACGCCGTTGGGCGCGCTGTCAGTGGCGAAGATGCCGATCAGCAGCGTGCCGATGATGCCGCCCACGAGGTGCACGCCCACCACGTCCAGTGAGTCATCGAAGCCGAGGCGGAACTTCCATTCGATGGCCAGCGAGCAGACGGCGCCGGCGATCGCGCCGATGGCCACCGCGCCCAGGGGGCTGACAGCTCCGCAGGCAGGGGTGATGGCCACGAGGGCGGAAACCAGTCCCGACGCGGCACCCATGCTGGTGGTGGCGCCGTGCCGGATCCGTTCCACCAGCGCCCAGGCGAGCAGGCCCGCCGCCGCTGCCACGGCCGTGTTGAGGAACACCACCGACGCCGAGTGCCCGGCGGTCAGCGCGGACCCTGCATTGAACCCGAACCAGCCAACCCAGAGCAGGCCCGCGCCCACCAGTACCAGGGGGCGGCTATGGGGCTTGGAATGCTCCATCTTGGGCCAGCCGGAGCTGCGGCCCAGGACCAGAGCCAGGGCGAGGGCGGCGGCACCGGCGTTCATGTGCACGGCCGTTCCGCCAGCGAAGTCGATGGCCTTGATGCCGTTGGCGATCCAGCCGCCCGTCACCGAGCCGTCCGCGGAGTTGAACGCGAAGACCCAGTGCGCGATGGGGAAGTAGACCAGCGTGGCCCACACGCCGGCGAACACCATCCAGGCGCCAAACTTCATCCGCCCTGCGGCCGCACCGGCAACCAGCGCGGTGGTGACGCACGCGAAAAACAGTTGGAAGGCCGTGAAGAGCGCTGCCGGCAGGGCGGCGTCGGGGTTGTCCGTCAGCATCGGCTCGAGGCCTGCATACTGCGTGACGTCCCCGATCAGGCCCAGGCCGTTCACGGAATTGCCAAAGGCCATCGAGTATCCGAACAGCGCCCACAGCACGGCCACCAGGCTGGCCCCGCCGAAGCACATCATCATCATGTTCAGAATTCGGCGCGATCCCACCATGCCTCCGTAGAACAGGGCCAGGGCGGGAATCATCATGCACACCAGTGCAGAACTTGCGAGGATCCAGGCAACATCTCCAGCGTTCATGGGAACTCCACTCAGGAAATCGGTGTGTGGCATATTGCTGAGACCGGACGAATGCCGTTGTCCCCACAACATAGGACTCCAAAAACTGCGGTGGGTTTCAGATAAGTAAATTGCTTGTCACCACCGTTGCCTGGCACCACGGCGACGGCGGCGGGCCCCATCCGGGCCCGCCGCCGTCGTGCGTCTTGCGCCGCAGCTGTGCGGAAAAGAGCTCCTAATGCGTGACGCTGTGGTTGCTGTTCCCTGAGGTATCCACGTCGCCCAGCCAGCCGGGAACTGCACCTGCCACGCCCAGGGATCCAATGGCGATCGCCCCCACCACCGCCAGTGCACGGAGGTGGGCGGACGCCGTCGTCTGCCCCTCCGGCTCGCCGGTTCCCCTGCGCCTAGCGCGGAGCAGGACGACGGCGATCGCCAGGGTACCGAGCTCGAGGAGACAGGTGGCCACGTCGGCGAGACCAACAGGCTCGGGCACATTGGAGTTGGGGCCGAAAGGGAGCCCTGACATGCGGGACCACGCCCACAAAACCAGCGGCACCACGGAGGCAACCCCGACGGCAACGAGGACGTTCAGGCCGGGCCGGCCCAGCAGCAGGACCCCGCCGGCCACCTCCGCCAGTGCCAGGGCAAGGAAGAAGACGCTGGCCACCACCCAGTGATTGACGTGGTCAGGGATGACCGCGAGATGGATGGCGGCGGAACCGAACAGTGCCACCGCCGCTAGCGTCTGCCTGAGGTCCGTAGCGCCCGTCCGGCCGCGGGTCCAGTGCCCTGTCCAGCCGGGGCGCAGGACATCCTTCCGCCGCCCCTTCTGCCGCCGGCTGACGTCCAGCCGTCCGCCCTGGATCGCCACGGTCCACCCGGTCACCACGAGGTTAGTGAGTAGGAGCAGGCCGACGCCATAGCCAAAGGCGGCCAGCTGCAGCCCGAAGGATGCCTGATCCAGCTGTTCCACGGACTGGACGGACGACGCGTGGTGCAAGGATCCCATGAGGTCGTGCTGCAGGGCGTAGTCCCAGGCTTCACTGGCGGCCAGTATGACGGTCCCGGCCACTGTGCCGGCTGCGGCAACCAGCAAGGCGGTAATCAGGAAGGCCTTCTTGCCGGTTAGCACCGGCCCGAACCACCGCATCGCCAGCGTCACGGCCGCGATGACCGCCAGGACAAACGCCGGCAGCAGCACGGTTGACTCCCGAAGCCAGCTGGCAAAAGGCTCCTGGGTGCGCTCGATGGCCCCCACGGCGCCCCGGAGTGACACCATCCAGAACCCGTCGGCGTAGGCCATCATCGCCGCCAGCGGGATGACCGTCAGCCACGGGACCGCGGGGCGGGCCGGCGTCGAAGCGCCGGTCCCGCTGCTGCTCCAGTGGGCGGTGCCCGCGGGTGCCGCTGTCATGGCGTGATCTCCCAGCCAAACATCATGGCGTGGTCCTCGTGTGCCAGGTTGTGGCAGTGAGCCACGTACGGTCCCACAAAGTCCCTGAAGCCGCGGTAGATGATTACCGACTCGCCGGGATCCAGGGCCACCAGATCCTCACGTGACACATCGTCCGGATGTCCCTTGTCGCCGCCGCGGGTCACGTCCCTGTTGTTCCGCATGACCGTCCGGTGCTCCTCCATATGCAGGTGGAACGGATGGACCCAGCCGCCACCGCCGTTGCGGATTTCCCAGAGGTTGTAGCTGCCCTTCTTCTGCTGGGCCAACGGCGACCGTCCCGCGCGGTTCTTCAAGCTCGTGGCGACGGTATTTGGGGTGAAGGGTTTGCCGTTGATGAGCCACTCGGTTTCGCCTCCGCCGGCGCCGCGTTCCACCTCGAAGATCAGACGGTTGTCCAGCAGCGTCTGCCAGTTGCTCGGCAGCGGCGGGAGGTCGCGCATCTTCACCGGGATCTGGCTGTCGTCTGGAGCGTCGTCTCCGATCACGATCTTCAGTACGGGCACCTTGTAGTTCGGGTCCGGCGAGAACCGGGAGGAGTTGCTCCACATCCGGCCGTTGGGCATCTTCATGACGTTGGTCAGGTAGATGACGTCGCCCTTTGTGGTGGGCGTACCGTCCTGGTACCGGCTGAAGTCCACCACCACTTCGCGGCGCTTGGCGGGCCACAGCTCGAAGGAATCGCGCTTGATCGGGAACGGCAGCAGACCGCCGTCGGACGCGATCTGGGTGAACTGCATGCACTGCTGGGCGTCCGGGATCCTGTACTGGCCCTCGAGTTCGTCGCCCTTGTAGCCGAGGGATATGGCTGTCTTGGGGCCCTTGGTGGAGCTCATGAGCTTGAACTCATAGATGCGGGCGATGGACGCGTCGAGGAAGCGGAAGCGGTACTTGCGCCGCTTCACCTCCAGCACCGGGTTGGCGGTGCCGTTCACCGTGAAGATGTCGCCCACGAAGCCGTGGTTGGGGAAGTGCTTGTAGAACGTCTTGCCCCACCACTCGGGGTGCTTGGCCGGGTTCTTGGCGGCCGGGAACTCCTTCTGCACGTCGTGGATGTCCTTGTGCATGGTGACGCCGTCATCCAGCCGGCAGTCGTAGAAGGCCAGCGGAATGTCGTAGTCGACGTCGAAGGACCCGTCCGGGTTGTCCTTCCGGACGCCCGGAAGCCGCAGGCCCCGGCGCTCGTCGCCCATGTCCATGCCGTTCTTGGGGTCATAGATGGGGTAGAGGCCCACCATGCCCTTGTAGACATTGGAGCCGGTGTGGTCCATCCGGTGGTCATGGAACCAGAAGAAGCTCTGCTTTTCGCGGTCATCGTTGCCCGCGGGCCAGTTGAGGTACAGGTTGTCGCAGAACGTCTTTGGCATGTAGCCCTCGTACTTGGGGCCGCTGACCATGGTGTAGTGGGGGTTGCCGTCGCTCTCCGGCGCCGTGTGGCCGTTGTGCAGGTGGGTCAGGAAGGACCAGTCGGGCGAACCGAAGTCCTGGCGGTCCAGGTTCAGCGGGTTCTCGTCCAGGTGGTTCTCGAACCGGACCAGCGCGGGCTTGCCGTATTCGGCGTTGATCATCGGGCCGGGGAAGGTCCCGTTGAAGCCGTAGATGGTGCTCAGCGGCAGCGTGCGCTTGGTCCCGGCAGGGTACGTCTTGCGATTCTCGTCGAAGGAGATCGTTGGCCGGCCGTTCGCATCGATGGGCAGGACCTGCGATGTGGTGAACGCGTGCTGCCGCAGTAGCAGGTCGATCTTGTACACCAGAGGATCGGGGGATCCGATCGTGTTCGGCCAGATCTGGTGCCGCTCATTCTTGAAGGAACTCTGCTGGCCCTGGCCGGGGCCGGGCGGGTCGCTCCACTCGGTGTAACCCTTGGTGGAGCCGTCGCCCACGGCCGGCGTGGGGGCCAGAGCCTTGGGAACGGGCAGCTGGTCCTTGAACGGTGTCAGGATCAGGGGGCTAGTAGGGAAGGCCTCAATGTAGAACAACAGATCCCCGAGGGCGGTGGACGAGGCCGCGAACGCGCCGTCGGGCGAAAGGAGCCCTTTCTGCGCGAGCAGGGGGCCCGCCCAGCCCTGCGCGGCCACGAGGGCTGCACCGGCACCTCCGGCCGCACCCAGCCGCAGGAGATTGCGGCGGGACACTTCGTTTGTGGTGGTTGTGGATTCTTCGGACATGGGTATGCGCCTCCTTAACGGGGCAAAAAGAATGGCCTGCCGGCCCCGGTATGTTTAGCTCTCAGGGCTTTCCCGGCGGTTTCATCACCGGAAATCCTGGCCTTGCGGAAGCCGGCTGCGCTTGTCGTTGCCCCGCGCAACTACTGTGCGGGCCGGGGCTTGGGAAAACATTGGACGAATGCGGTGCAGACCCCCTCAATGAGACGGGTATAAGGGGGTGGCCGCTCCAAGGCTACGGCCGAGTAAAGAAAGGGAACGCTCTGGAAAAGCGGCGACGCTGGGTTAAACGATCAATCAGAAGTCCGCGCTAGAACAGCGGGGCGAGCCCGTTCCACCCGGCGCTGACGCGCACCCGGGAGGAAAACAGACCGGTGCCAAGCCCGGGGTAGAGCCACAGGACGCCGGCAGCGTCGCGCGCCAGCAGGTCCGGGTTGCGGTCGCCGTTAAAGTCACCGGGACTTACGACGGCGGTCATGACGTTCCAGCCGGCACCCACCCGGATGCGGGGGAGCCAGCCCCCAGTGCCGGTGCCGCGGTAGAGCCACAGGAGGCCGGTGGCGCGCTCGCGGGCCAGGACGTCGACGGCGCCGTCGCCGTTCATGTCGCCCGGGCCCACCAGGGCGTTGAAGGTATTCCAGCCGGAGCCCACGCGGATCCGCGGCAGGAACCCGCCCGTGCCGTTGCCGCGGTACAGCCAGAGGAAGCCGGTGGCGGACTCTCGGGCAAGGACGTCCACGCGCTGGTCACCGTTGAAATCACCCGGACCGATGATGGCGCTGATGGCGTTCCAGCCGGCGCCGATCCTGGTCCGGGGAAGGAACCCGCCGGTGCCGTTGCCGCGGTACAGCCAAAGGATGCCGGTGGCGTCCTCCCGGGCGAGGACATCCAGCGGGCCGTCACCGTTGAAGTCGCCAGGGGTCTCAAGGAGGCTATAGCCCCGCCAGCCGTTACCGATCCGAATGCCGGGGAGCGGACTGCCGCGGCCGTTCCCGCGGTACAGCCGCAGTTCGGCCGTCGCCGTGACCCGGGCAAGGATGTCCGTGTTCCAGTCCCCGTTGAAGTCGGCCGTCGAGCGGGACAGGGTGGAGGCCGGAACCGGCAGGGGTGTGAAGGCGTAGGGGTCGCAGGTCAGATCGTAGTCCCGGACGTCGTCGTACCACTGCGACAGGTACACGTGGCCGCCGGAGAAGCTGGGCGAGCGGCAAAGATTCAAGGCTTCGGCGGGGAAATCCAGCCGGCCGGCGGTGGCCCACACCGGAACGCCGGAGAGCCGCCAGGAGCCGGTGATGCTGGCCCAGCCCGAAGCGAACGAGTACAAGCCATAGGAATAGCCGGAATCCCGCAGCCCGCGCATGAGGCCCTCGATGATGTACCGGTTATCGCGCTGCTGCGCAGCGCTCGCCGTGGGCCAAGGCTGGGCCGGGCGGGGTTCGACGTCGATCCACACCACGCGCGGCACGAACCGGATGCGCGCCAGGCTTGCAACCGCGAACCGCGCTTCAGCGTAGCCGACGTTGGAAAGCTGCCCCGCCCGGGTGGCCGCCGACCACGGTCCCTGTGCCCGGTAGGTGCTGAGCTGGGCGGCCGTGGGGAAGGCGGACATGGTGTAAGCCTGGGCCGGCTTCCGGTTGCTGGACGCCCAGGCGACCTGGCTGGCCAGGCACGGGTTCTCCGTGAAGGGCAGTCCTTTCGTCAGGCCGATCACCACGAACTGGGACGCCGCCGGCGGGAGGGGCAGGCCAAAGCCGCCCACCGACGTCGGGCACTGGGGCCAGGAGATGTCATGGCCGTTGAGTGAAACGGCGCGCGCGGGAGCGGCGCCGGGCAGGTATCCAAGGAGGAAAGCGAGCAGGAGCAGGAGGCCCGTCAGCATGTGCCGTGCGGAAGATCCGGCCCCAGAATGATGAACTTTTCCGTCCATCGCCAGCGCTCCTTTGCTCCCACCATTTTACGTCCCGCCGCGTCTATTCGTGCTTCCGGCTCAGGTCGCGCACAATTACCCCATGGCAAAAACCAGTGCCCGGATGCCCCGGCTTGAGGATGTGGCGGAGCGCGCGGGAGTCTCGCACCAGACCGTGTCCCGGGTGATCAACAACCACCCCAACGTCAGCAAGGCTACGCGCGAGCGCGTCGAGGCGGCCATTGCCGAGTTGGGGTACCGGCGCAACACCGCGGCGCGGAGCCTGGTGACCCGGAAGTCGCAGACCATCGGCGTGCTCGGCAGTGAGCTATCCCAGTACGGTCCGGCCAACACCTTGCTGGGCGTTGAGCACGCCGCGCGCGATGCCGGCTACTTCGTCAGCATCGCGGCACTGCGGGCGGTGAGCCGCGAGGCGATCTTCGATGCCATCCGGCACTTCCTGGACCAGTCGGTGGACGGCATCGTGGTGATCGTGCCGCATTCCGAGACGCTCCTTGCCCTCGAAGAACTGAAGCCCGGGGTGCCGGTGGTGGCCGTGGGATCGCTGGGCAGCGAGTCGGTGAGCGGCGCCATGGTGGATCAGAAGCGGGGGGCCGAGCTCGCCGTCGGGCATTTGATTGAGCAGGGCCACCGCCGGATCGGCCACATTGCCGGCCCCCAGGACTGGATCGACGCCGTGGCCCGCGCCGAGGGCTGGAGCGCGGCCCTGCGCGCGGCCGGCCTGGATGACAACCTTGTGGTCGAGGGGGACTGGAGCGCCGGCAGCGGCTATGAGATCGGGCGGAAGCTGGCTGCGGAGCGGACCGCAACGGCGCTGTTCGTGGGCAATGACCAGATGTCGCTCGGCTTGCTGCGCGCTTTCAGTGAGGCGGGCGTCCGCGTGCCCGAGGACGTCTCAGTTGTGGGCTTCGACGACCAGCCGGAGTCGGGCTATTTCACGCCGCCCCTCACCACCGTGCGGCAGGACTTCGAGGAGCTCGGCCGGCGCTGCATGGATCTGATGCTCAGCGCCATCGAGAAGGGTGACACCGTGAGCACCACCGTGGTGGAGCCTGAACTCGTGGTGCGCGGGAGTACCTCCGCCCCTGCCTGAAGGCATTGATCCCGAATCGGTGATCCACAGCACTTGACGCAAAAGTTGTTAGCGCTCACAATAGTTTCAGCCCGCGAAAGCAACGAGCCTTTATCTGGAGGATTCATGGACGTCACAGCAGACGGCAGCGAAAACTATGTCATCGGGGTGGACTACGGCACCCTGTCCGGCCGGGCCGTGGTTGTTCGGGTCCGGGACGGCAAGGAACTCGGCAGCGGCGTGTTCGACTACCCGCACGCGGTAGTCACCGATGTGCTTCCGGCGGACGTGGCTGACGCTGCCGATGGAACAGCCGCCCGGCTGCCCGGGGAATGGGCCCTGCAGGTGCCCAACGACTACCGGGACGTGCTGCGGCACGCTGTCCCCGCCGCAATCGCGGACGCCGGGATCGACCCGGCCGCCGTCGTCGGAATTGCCACGGACTTCACCGCCTGCACCATGGTTCCCGTCAAAGCCGACGGCACCCCGCTCAACGAACTGCCGGGTTACGCCAACCGGCCGCACGCCTACGTCAAGCTCTGGCGGCACCACGCCGCCCAGGGGCAGGCTGACCGGATCAATGCGCTGGCCGCCGATCTCGGCGAGTCCTGGCTGCCGCGGTACGGCGGGCTGATCTCGTCCGAGTGGGAGTTTGCCAAGGGGCTGCAGCTGCTGGAGGAGGACCCCGAGGCCTACGCCGAAATGGACCACTGGGTGGAGGCCGCCGACTGGATCGTCTGGCAGCTGTGCGGCAACTACGTCCGCAACGCCTGCACCGCCGGCTACAAGGGCATCTACCAGGACGGGCACTACCCGTCCGATGACTTCCTCGCGGCGCTGAATCCGCGGTTCAAGGACTTTGTGAGCGCCAAGCTGGACCACACCATCGGCCGGCTGGGCGACGCCGCGGGTTACCTGACCGCCGAGGCCGCCGCCTGGACCGGACTGCCGGAGGGCATCGCCGTCGCCGTCGGCAACGTGGACGCGCACGTCACCGCTCCGGCCGCGAAGGCCGTGGAGCCGGGCCAGCTCGTGGCCATCATGGGCACCTCCACCTGCCACGTCGTGAACGGCGCCGAGCTCCATGAAGTACCCGGCATGTGCGGCGTGGTGGACGGCGGCATCGTCGACGGGCTCTGGGGCTATGAGGCCGGCCAGTCCGGCGTAGGCGACATCTTCGGCTGGTTCACCAAGTACGGCGTCCCGCCCGAATACCATCAGGCCGCCGCCGAGGCTGGGCAGGGCATCCACGAATACCTGACGGACCTCGCCTCCGGACAGGCGATCGGCCAGCACGGCCTGATCGCGCTCGACTGGCACTCCGGCAACCGCTCCGTGCTGGTGGACCACGAGCTTTCCGGCGTGGTTGTCGGCCAGACCCTCGCCACCAGGCCCGAGGACATCTACCGGGCGCTGCTCGAGGCCACAGCCTTCGGCACCCGCACCATCGTGGACGCCTTCCGGGATTCCGGCGTTCCGGTTAGGAATTCATCGTGGCCGGCGGACTGCTGAAAAACCGGCTCCTCATGCAGATCTACTCCGACGTGACCGGCCTCCAGCTCTCCACCATCGGCTCCACGCAGGGCCCGGCCCTGGGCTCGGCCATCCACGCGGCCGTTGCCGCCGGGAAGTACGCCGATGTTCGGGCCGCCTCCGAGGCGATGGGCGCCGCACCCGGAGCCGTCTACACGCCGATCCCGGAAAACGTTGCCGCGTACGACGAACTGTTCCGCGAGTACCGGACCCTGCACGACTACTTCGGCAGGGGAACCAACGAGGTCATGCACCGGCTCAAGGCCATCCAGCGCGATGCCGCCCAGTCCCTGTCCCCAAACGCCCACTCGTTGACCGCTGACCTGACCGCTGAGGAGGTTTCGGCGTGACCGCACTGCTGGAAACCATTGCCCGGATCCGCCGCGAGGTCTGCGAACTGCACGCCGAGCTGACCCGGTACCACCTCGTGGTCTGGACGGCAGGGAACGTCTCCGGCCGGATCCCCGGCTACGACCTCATGGTCATCAAGCCCTCAGGCGTCTCCTATGACGACCTGACCCCGGAACTCATGGTGGTTACCGACCTCTACGGCACCCCCGTCAGCAGCCTGAGCGCCGACGCCGACGGCGTCCCGGCCCAGTGGGACAACCCGGACCTCACGCCGTCGTCGGACACCGCCGCGCACGCGTACGTCTACCGGAACATGCCCGACGTCGGAGGTGTGGTCCACACCCACTCCACCTACGCCACGGCCTGGGCCGCGCGCGGCGAGGAAATCCCCTGCGTGCTGACCATGATGGGCGATGAATTCGGCGGCCCCATCCCGGTGGGCC
Source organism: Arthrobacter sp. UC242_113 (assembly GCF_044054585.1). Taxonomy (NCBI): domain Bacteria; kingdom Bacillati; phylum Actinomycetota; class Actinomycetes; order Micrococcales; family Micrococcaceae; genus Arthrobacter; species Arthrobacter sp. UC242_113. The sequence continues at coordinate 4,062,929 of NZ_CP171968.1, forward strand.
CGTTCGCGCTGATCGGCGACGATTCGATCGGCCGCGGCATCGTGGAGACGCTCAAGAGTTCCAACTCCCCGGCGGTGCTCATGCAGAACCACGGCCCGTTCACCATCGGCAAGGACGCCCGCTCGGCAGTCAAGGCCGCCGTCATGTGCGAGGAAGTGGCCCGCACGGTCCACGTCTCCCGGCAGCTCGGTGAACCGCTGGCCATCGACCCGGCCCAGATCGAGTCGCTGTACGACCGCTACCAGAACGTTTACGGCCGCTAGTTAGGGCACCCGCCCTCAGCATCACGGCCGCCACGCGCACCGCGGCCCCCGCACACCAAAAGACTTTCAAAAGGAGACACCAATGCCCAGCGCCAACAACACCTCCCTCGAGCACTACGAGGTCTGGTTCCTCACCGGCAGCCAGCACCTCTACGGCGAGGACGTCCTGAAGCAGGTGGCGGCCCAGTCCCAAGAGATCGCCGCCGCCCTGAACGAGTCCTCGGAGGTCCCGGTCAAGCTCGTCTGGAAGCCTGTGCTGACGGAGTCGGACGCCATCCGCCGGACCGCCCTGGAAGCCAACTCGGACGACTCCGTGATCGGCGTGACGGCGTGGATGCACACGTTCTCCCCGGCCAAGATGTGGATCCAGGGCCTGGACCTGCTCCGCAAGCCACTGCTGCACCTGCACACCCAGGCCAACGTCGAACTGCCCTGGGCGGACATCGACTTCGACTTCATGAACCTGAACCAGGCCGCGCACGGCGACCGCGAGTTCGGCTACATCCAGTCCCGGCTCGGCGTGCCGCGTAAGACCGTCGTCGGTCACGTGTCCAACCCGGAGGTAGCCCGCCAGGTGGGCGTCTGGCAGCGGGCAGCCGCAGGCTGGGCCGCTGTCCGGAACCTGAAGCTGACCCGCTTCGGGGACAACATGCGCAACGTGGCCGTCACCGAAGGCGACAAGACCGAGGCGGAGCTGCGCTTCGGCGTCTCGGTCAACACCTGGTCCGTCAACGAACTCGCCGACGCCGTGCACGGCGCCGCGGAGTCCGACGTCGACACCCTGGTGGCCGAGTACGAACGGCTTTACGATGTGGCGCCGGAGCTCCGCTCCGATGGAGCCCGCCATGAATCCCTCCGCTACAGCGCCCGCATCGAGCTCGGGCTGCGCAGCTTCCTCGAAGCCAACGGCTCCGCCGCCTTCACCACGTCCTTCGAGGACCTCGGCGAACTGCGGCAGCTGCCCGGCATGGCCGTCCAGCGGCTCATGGCCGACGGCTACGGCTTCGGCGCCGAGGGGGACTGGAAGACCGCAATCCTCATCCGCGCGGCCAAGGTCATGGGCGCAGGACTGCCCGGCGGCGCCTCGCTGATGGAGGACTATACGTACCACCTGGTGCCCGGCCAGGAGAAGATCCTCGGCGCGCACATGCTCGAGGTCTGCCCCTCGCTGACCACCGCAAAGCCGCGCATCGAAATCCACCCGCTGGGCATCGGCGGCAAGGAGGACCCGGTCCGCATGGTCTTCGACACCGACGCCGGCCCCGGCGTCGTCGTCGCCCTGTCCGACATGCGCGACCGCTTCCGCCTCGTGGCGAACGCCGTCGACGTCGTGGACCTCGACGAGCCGCTGCCCAACCTCCCGGTGGCACGTGCCCTTTGGGAACCGAAGCCCGACTTCGCCACCTCCGCCGCAGCCTGGCTGACGGCGGGGGCCGCGCACCACACCGTCCTCTCCACCCAGGTGGGCGTGGACGTGTTCGAGGACTTTGCCGAGATCGCGCAGACCGAGCTGCTCACCATCGACGAAGGCACCACGCTCAAGCAGTTCAAGAAGGAACTGGCCTGGAACGCCGCATACTACCGGCTGGCCGGCAGGCTGTGACCGGGTCCCGCGCGGCAACCGAATACAACATCCGGGCGGGGGAGTACACCGCTGTTGTTACGGAACAGGCCGGTGCCCTGCGGGAGCTGCGCCACCGGGGACGGGACCTCATCGTTCCGTTCCCGGAGGGCGGGCCCATCCCTGACTACCGGGGCATCGTCGCGGCGCCCTGGCCGAACCGGATCGCGGACGGCCGGTACACGTTCGACGGCGCCGAGTACGAGGTTCCGGTCAACGAAACCGACCGCGGCTGCGCCCTGCACGGGCTGGCGTTCCGCCTGGACTGGGACCTGGAGTCGCAGGACGGGTCGTCGGTGACGCTGTCCTGCACGCCGCAGCCGACGGCGGGCTACCCGCACGAGGTACGCATCGCCGTCGAGTACCGGCTTACGGAGGACGGCCTGCACAGCCAGGTCACGGCGTCGAACCTTGGCGGTACCGCGGCGCCCTACGGGGTCTGCCCGCATCCGTACCTGGTGGCTGGGCCGGCTTCGCTCGATGAGTGGACCCTTGAGATCCCTGCCGGGCAGTTCCTTGTGGTCACCCCGGACCGGCTGCTGCCGAAGGAAACGCGCACCGTGGAGGGGCACGAGTTCGACTTCCGCACGCCGCGCACCATCGGCGCCACCGAGATCGACCACGCGTTCACCGACATAGCATTCGACGGCGGCGGGCAGGCCCGCGTGCTGGTCCGGGATCCGGGCGGGACCGGCGTCGGAATGGCCTGGGACCGCACCTGCCAGTGGCTCCAGATCCACACCGCTGACAAGCAGCCGCCGGCCCCCAACCGTCTGGGGCTCGCCGTGGAACCCATGACCTGCCCTCCTGATGCCTTCAACAGCGGCGTGGACCTGATCCGGCTGGAGCCGGGCGCCACGCACGAGGCATCCTGGAGCATCTTCGCCACGTGAGCGCCCAGGCAACGCCACGTCCTCCCGTCATGGAGGACGTGGCGCGCCTCGCGGGCGTGTCCCACCAGACCGTCTCGCGGGTGCTCAACACGCATCCGAACGTTAGTGCCCAGACCCGCAGGCGCGTGGAACGCGCCATCGCCGAGCTGGGATACCGCCGCAACACCGCGGCGCGCAGCCTGGTCACCCGGCGTTCCCAGGCCATCGGCGTCCTGGGTGCCGGCACTGCCCACTACGGCCCGGCCAACACGCTGCTGGGCGTCCAGCAGGCAGCACGGAACGAGGGCTATGCCGTCAGCATGGCCAGCCTCAGCGAGGTGACCACGGCCGGCATTCACGACGCCCTCGAACACTTCCTGCTGCAGTCCGTGGACGGGATCGTGGTGATCGTTCCGCACGAGACGATGCTCAAATCGCTGCACACCATTGCGCTGTCCGTCCCGCTGGTAGCCGTGGGGTTCCGCGCGGATGAGCACCTGACGGTCGCGGCCGTGAACCAGCGCGTTGGCGCCGCCCTCGCCGTGCAGCACCTGGTGAACCTCGGGCACGCCGCGATCGCCCACGTTTCAGGGCCGCAGGACTGGATTGACGCCGCGGCCCGGACCGAGGGCTGGCGGCGCACGCTGGAGCAGGCCGGCCTGCCGGAGGGCGTCCTGATTCAGGGGGACTGGGGCGCCGAAAGCGGCTACCGCGCCGGCCTGGAACTGGCAGCCGCAGGCAACGTCACCGCCCTGTTCGCGGCGAACGACCAGATGGCCCTGGGGGCGCTGCGCGCGTTCAGCGAGGCGGGCCTGCGCGTGCCGGAGGACGTCAGCGTGGTGGGGTTCGACGACCAGCCGGAGGCCGCCTATTTCGTTCCGCCGCTGACCACGGTGAACCAGGGTTTCAAGGAACTCGGCGCGCGGTGCATCCGGATGCTGCTGTCCGACATGGCCCATGGCCCCTCGGCAGCGGCTTCGGTTCTCAACCCCCGGCTCGTGGTGCGTGGATCCACGGCGCCACCGGCGGGCTAAGGCTGCGCCGCCGGCGGGCTAACGCCGCCGCGGCTGCGCGGGTGGCCCTGGCAGGGTCTCCCTCTGGCTCCGCTCCGGCCCCTACTGTGGATGCCATGGGTTTGAATATCATCGTCATCGGCGGCAGCGGCCACATCGGCACCTTCCTCGTCCCGCGGCTGGTTCGCGCCGGCCACGAGGTCATCAATATCAGCCGCGGGACCTCTAAGACCTATGCCGAGGCACCGGAATGGCAGCAGGTCCGGCAGGTCACCGCCGACCGGCAACAGGAAGACCGAACGGCACGTTCGGTGAACGGGTAGCGGGACTGCAGGCCGACGTCGTCGTTGACCTGGTGTGCTTTACGCTCGAGTCTGCGACCTCGCTGGTCGGCCGCCTCCGCGGCGAGATCGGGCACTTGCTGCATTGCGGCTCCATCTGGCGTTACGGCAAGAGCCTCAGGTGAGCCGCTGCAGGTTCCAGGCAGCGGCGCCGAACTGATGCACCACGTGCACGCCGACGACGTCGCCCAGGCCTTCGAGAAGGCCATCGGGCACCGGGACGCGGCCGCGGGCGAGGACTTCAACATCGTCGCCCCCACCGCGCTCAGCGTCCGTGGCTATGCCGAGACCGCTGCCGCCTGGTTCGGGCAGACTGCGACGCTGGAGACAGTCGCCTGGGATCACTTCCGCCGGTCCACCAGTGCAGAGTATGCCGAGTCGAGCTGGGGCCACCTGCACCGCAGCCACTGCTTCACCATCGAAAAGGCCAAGTCCGTCCTCGGCTACGCGCCGCGGTACGAGCCCGAACAGGCCGTGCTCGAATCCGTGAACTGGCTCATCGAACATGACCAGCTCCGCGTCGCCCGTCCGCTGGGCGCCGTGGCTGGCTGAACCGCCGTCGACCTTCACTGCCTTTAAACGCCGAGTCCCTCCCGCGGTATTACCGGGGGAGGGACTCGGCGTTTAACTGACGCGTCAGTGGATGACTTCGCGCGTCATTCCGAACGGGACCTGCTCGGACAGCGCGGCCGTGTAGTTTCCGGGCTGGTGGCGCGTGACCAGGATGCCGTGCGTGCCCGTGAGCATCGCCAGGTCCTGGAGGTTTTTCACGGCTGCTTCGAGGTGCTCGTCCAAGGCGTGCCGGCTCGTGACGCGGATGTCGATGGAATCAAGGAGGGCGGTCATGGCTGGTCCTTTCTGCTGGCCGGTGGCCGGTCGTTAGGCATTCTCGGATTCGCGGCTGCCGGCTGCCACCGGCGTGGCCGGTTCGGCCGGTGCTTTGGCTGCTGCCGGTGCCTTGGTTTCGGTGGCGGGCGGGGTGGTCCTGAGCTTGAAGCGCTTGGCAATGGAGGATCCGCCGCCGGCACGGTTCTTGTTGAAGATGTCGAAGCCGACGGCGAGCAGGAGCACCAGGCCCTTGATGAGCTGCTGGTAGTCGGTGCCGAGGCCGAGGATGGACATGCCGTTGTTCAGGACGCCCATGATGAGGCCGCCGATCATTGCTCCGGCCACGGTTCCGATGCCGCCCTGGACCGCGGCGCCACCGATGAAGGCGGCGGCGATGGAGTCCAGTTCGAAGCCGGTGCCGCCGGCGGGCTGCGCCGAGTTCAGGCGGGCCGTGAAGATTAGGCCGGCCAGGGCGGCGAGGACGCCCATGTTCACGAAGAGCCGGAAGGTCACAGCCTTGGTCTTGATGCCGGAGAGCTCGGCGGCGTGAAGGTTTCCGCCGATGGCGTAGGTGTGCCGGCCGAAGATGCTGTTGTTCATCAGCGCGGAGTACGCGATGACGAGTCCCGCGAGGACGATCAGCACGATCGGGGTGCCGCGGTAGCTGGCGAGGAGGAACGTGATGATGAGCATGAGTACGGCGATGAACGCGGTCTTCGTGGCGAACCAGGCCATGGGTTCGTTTTCGAGGTTGAACTTGCGGCGCACGCGGCGTTCCTTGATGGACTGGAACAGCAGGGACGCGGTGCCGCCGACGCCGAGGATCACAGTGAGCCATTCGAGCACGGAGGTGCCGCCGGAGATGTCCGGGAGGAAGCCGCCGCCGAGGGCGCGGAGTTCGTCCGGGAAGGGGGTGATCTGCTGGTTCTTCAGGGTGATCAGGGTCAGGCCGCGGAAGATGAGCATGCCGGCGAGGGTGACGATGAACGCGGGGATGCCGACGTAGGCGATCCAGTACCCCTGCCAGGCACCGACGAGGGCGCCGACCAGGAGGCAGGCCGGGATCGCTGCCCACCAGGCCCAGCCCCAGTGGACGATCATGACGCCGGCGACGGCGCCGATGAACCCGGCGATGGAACCGACGGAGAGGTCGATGTGCCCGGCGATGATGACCATGACCATGCCGATGGCCAGGATGAGGATGTAGCTGTTCTGGACAACGAGGTTGCTGACGTTCTGCGGCTGGAGCAGGATCCCGTCGGTGAGGACCTGGAACAGCAGGACGATCAGAATCAGGGCGACGAAGATGCCGACCTGGCGGAGGCGGCTTGCCAGGAAGCCGAGGGATTCTCGTAGGGCGGACATGTCCGTTATTCCTTCTCTTTTGTCATGTAGTGCATGAGGGTTTCCTGGGAGGCCTCGGCAATGGGGACTTCACCCGTGACGTGGCCGGCGGACAGGGTGTAGATCCGGTCGCAGATGCCCAGGAGCTCCGGGAGCTCGGAGGAGATCACAATGACCGCTTTGCCCTGGGCGGCGAGCTCGGCGATGATCGTGTAGATCTCGAACTTGGCGCCGACGTCGATGCCGCGGGTGGGCTCGTCCAGGATCAGCACGTCGGGGTCGGAGAACATCCATTTGCTCAGGACCACTTTTTGCTGGTTGCCGCCGGAGAGCTTGCCGGTGATGGCCGCGACGGACGGGGCCTTGATGTTCATGCTCTTCCGGTAGCTGTTGGCCACCGTGGTTTCCTGGTTGCCGTCCACCCAGCCGCGTTTGGAGAGCTTCGGCAGGGCCGCCATGGAGATGTTGCGCTTGATGTCCTCGATGAGGTTCAGGCCGTAGTGCTTGCGGTCCTCGGTGGCGTAAGCGATGCCGTGGCGGATGGCCTCGGGGACCGTGGAGGTGTTGATTTCCTTGCCGTGCTTGAACACCTTTCCGGAGACGGCGCGGCCGTACGTGCGGCCGAAGACGCTCATGGCCAGTTCGGTGCGGCCGGCGCCCATGAGGCCGGCGAGTCCCACCACTTCGCCCTTGCGGACGTTGAGGCTGGCGTTGTGGACTACGGTGCGGGTGTGGTCCTGCGGGTGCTGGACCGTCCAGTCTTCGATGCGGAGGACTTCCTCGCCGATCTGCGGTTCGCGCTCCGGGTAGAGGCTGTCCAGGTCGCGGCCCACCATGCCGCGGATGATGCGTTCCTGGGTGATCTGGCCCTGGTCCACGCGGAGGGTCTCGATGGACTTGCCGTCCCGGATGATGGTGACGGCGTCCGCGACCTTGCGGATTTCATTGAGCTTGTGGCTGATGATGATGCTGGTGACGCCCTGGCCTTTCAGGTGCAGGATCAGGTCCAGCAGGTGGTCGGAGTCCTCGTCGTTCAGGGCTGCGGTGGGCTCGTCCAGGATCAGCAGCTTCACTTCCTTGGACAGTGCCTTGGCGATCTCGACGAGCTGCTGCTTGCCCACGCTGATGTGCTGGATGGGGGTGACCGGATTCTCGCTCAGGCCAACGCGGGCCAGCAGCTTGGCCGCCTCCAGGTTGGTCTTACGCCAGTCCACCCAGCCGCGGGAGGCCAGTTCGTTGCCCAGGAAGATGTTCTCTGCGATGGACAGGTACGGGCTCAGTGCCAGCTCCTGGTGGATGATCACGATGCCGCGCTTCTCGCTGTCCGTAATGGACGCGAAGTCGCACGGTTCGTTCTCGAAAAGGATGTCCCCTTCGAAGGTGTTGTGGGCGTACACGCCGGAGAGCACCTTCATCAGGGTGGACTTGCCTGCCCCGTTTTCGCCGCAGATCGCGTGGACCTCGCCGCGGTTCACGTCCAGGGTGACGTCCTGGAGGGCCTTGACGCCGGGGAAGGTCTTCGTGATCCCGCGCATCTGAAGAATGGGTACGTTCATTGGTTATTTCCCGCTGATCTGTTCGATGAGCTGATCTGTTTCGGTGGTCGATCTGTTGGGGTGCGGGGGCGCCTGCGGCTGCAGGCGCCCCCGCCAGTTTGGTGCCGTGCTGCTACTTGATGTCGGCGTCCGTGTAGTAACCGGAGTCGATCAGTTCCTGCTTGTAGTTGTCCTTGGTGACGATCACGGACTTCAGCAGGAATGCCGGGACAACCTTGACCTTGTTGTTGTAGGTCTCGGTGTCGTTGGTCTCGGGCTGCTGGCCCTTCAGGACAGCGTCCACCATTTTCACGGCCTGCTCGCCGAGCTTGCGGGTGTCCTTGAAGATCGTGGAGTACTGCTCGCCGGCGACGATGGACTTCACCGAGCCCTTTTCCGCGTCCTGGCCGGTCACTACCGGCAGGGCGCCCTTGGAGTAGCCGCCGGTGCTGGTCAGGGCGGAGATGATGCCGATGGAGAGGCCGTCGTAAGGCGACAGCACGCCGTCGAGCTTCTTGCCCGAGCCGTAAGCGGCGGTGAGGATGTCTTCCATCCTCTTCTGCGCGGTTGCGGCCTGCCAGCGCAGGATGGCGGCCTGCTCAAACTTGGTCTGGCCGCTGGGGACCTTGAGGGTGCCGGCATCCAGGTACGGCTTCAGCGTGTCCATGGCGCCGGTCCAGAAGAAGTTGGCGTTGTTGTCGTCCGGGCTGCCGGCGAAGAGCTCCACGTTGAACGGGCCCTTGCCCTCGACCTTCTTGCCGGAGGCATCCACCAGGCCCAGTCCGGTCAGCAGGGACGTTGCCTGCTGGACACCCACCTCGTAGTTGTCGAAGGTGGTGTAGTAGTCAACGTTCGGAGTGCCGTTGATGAGCCGGTCGTAGGCGATGACCTTGACGTTCTGTTCCTTGGCCTTGGCCAGGACGTCCGTCAGCGTGGTGCCGTCGATGGCCGCGACGATCAGGGACTTCGCGCCCTTGGTCAGCATGTTCTCAATCTGAGAAACCTGGGTGGGGATGTCGTCATTGGCGTACTGAAGGTCCGTCTTGTAGCCGAGCTTGGCCAGGGAGTCCGAGACGTTCTTGCCGTCAGCGATCCACCGCTCCGACGTCTGCGTCGGCATGGAGATTCCCACCAGGGCTCCGGCAGCGTCGGCGCTGCTGGTTCCGGTGGTGGCGCCGGGCCGGCTGCCGCAGCCGGTGGCCCCCACCGTAACAGCCAGAACGACGGCGACGGCGCCCAGCAGTTTCTTGATTCTCACGTTATTCTCCTTCCGTGGCCTGGTTAAGCCACGAATCGGTGCTTGAGCGGAAAGCGTATGTACTTTCCGCCGGCGCCGGCCACTTGTGTCCGGCGTACCGAGGCCGTCCCGCAGGACCGGCACCGGAGGGCTGTCATTTCCGGAGCGGAGACCCCGGCTGCCCCAACATTTCTGTTAGCGCTAACAATCTTGGTCAATATTATCCGCGGTAGCGCTGTGAAGCAAGACACAAATTGGTGACGACGGCGGCGCCCGCCCGTCGCGCTCTTTCCTCGCCCCTTGTGGGGTAAGGATGAGTAGGTAGACTGGTCTACCTACTCACTCGTCTCTGCTGGAGGTATCACCGTGGCTTCATATGAAGGCCAGCCGGCAACCAAGCGGCCGGCCCGCGCATCGCTGCTCGAGGCTGCGGCCCGCCTCTTCTATGCGGACGGCGTTTCCGCCACGGGCATCGACTCCATCACCGCGGCGGCCGGCGTGGCCAAGAAAAGCCTCTACAACAACTTCGCTTCCAAGGCGGACCTGGTGGCGGCCTACCTCGCCGCCCGCCACGAGGAATGGATCGCCCTGTACCGGGCCCGCGTTGCCGTGGCCGCCACTCCCCGGGAACGTCTCCTGGCTGTGTTCGACGCCTATATTGACCACGCGAACTTTGCCTACGAACACGGCTTCAGGGGGTGCGGCCTGCTGAATGCCGCCGCGGAACTGCCTGCGGGCGCTCCCGGAAGGCTGACCGTGCGGCAGGACAAGGAAGAGGTCGAGGGCCTCCTGCTCACGCATGTCGGGGAGCTGCTGCCGGGGCAGGATGAGGCGGCGGCCAGGGTGGCCCGGCACCTGGCCTTCCTGCTCGAGGGGTCCATGGCCAGGGCAGGCCTTGAAGGCGAAGACGGCTGCCTGCAGGAGGCCCGGATGATCGCTGCCCAGATGCTGGAGGAGCTGTGAGGGGGGTGCTTGGCCGTATGAACGGGCCCCTCCTGGGCGCCATCTTTGTCGTGGGTGCGTCGGCGCTGTGGGGGACGACGGGAACGGCTGCCACATTCGCGCCGTCCGTGAGTCCGCTTGCCATCGGTGCGGTGGCAATGGGTGTGGGCGGGCTGCTCCAGGCGCTGTGCGCGGTGCAGCCGATCGCGAGCCATTGGGGCAGACTCCGCGGCCGGTGGCTGCTTGTCGCAATGGGGGCGGCCGCCGTCGCGGTGTACCCCCTCGCCTTTTACAGCTCCATGCGACTAGCTGGCGTGGCGCTCGGAACGGTGGTCTCGATCGGCTCGGCCCCACTGGCGTCAGCTGTTATCGAGCGGTTGGCGGAGCGGAAGGTGCTGACCCGCCGCTGGGTGCTCGGCGCGCTGATCGGGGTGGCGGGCGCCGGACTCCTGAGTTTTGCCGGTGAGAGCGCGGAACGCCCTGGCGCCCTTGCCGCATCCTGGGCCGTGCCGGCGGGCATCATTTTGGGGCTTGTGGCGGGCGTGACCTACGCGCTGTACTCGTGGGCCGCTCACCGCCTGATCAGCAGCGGAGTGTCGTCCCGGGCGGCCATGGGTGCTGTGTTCGGGCTCGGCGGACTGCTGCTGATGCCCGTGCTTGCCGTGACCGGCCGGCCGCTCCTTGAGTCGTGGACCAACTTCACTGTCGGGGCGTACATGGCGCTTGTGCCGATGTTCGCAGGGTACGTCCTGTTCGGTTGGGGGTTGGCCCGAGTCCGTGCCAGCACCGCAACGGGCCTTTCCCTCATGGAGACCGTCGTCGCGGCCGTGCTGGCGGTCGTGGTCGTGGGCGAGCGGTTGCCGGCGCTGGGCTGGCTCGGCGTCGTTCTGGTGCTGGGGAGTTTGTTCGTCCTGACGCCGCGCCAGCAGCGCATCGCACCAGCCTAGCCGTCGGCGGTTGGCCGCTCCGACAGCGTCACTTTAGTGTCCCCGACGTCTGCACCCCTGCGGTACTGGACGCTCACGGCCTGCCCTGGGGCCTTGCTTCGGAGCGCAGCCAACAGGTCCTCGGGTGCGTTGAGTTTTTGACCTTCGAGGGACAGCAGCACGTCCCCAGGCCTGAGCCCTGCACGGTCAGCGGGGCCGTTCCTTACCACTGAAAGGACCAGGACGCCCTCGGTGTCGGGCAGGTGAAGCTGTTCGGCGATTTGCGAAGTGATATCGGAGGGGGACAGGCCGATGAAGGAGTGGTCCGCTTTGCCGTCTTTCAGTAACTGTTCTGCCACTTGAACAGCTGTGGCTGCCGGAATGGCGAAGCCCAGGGCCACAGCGCCGGACTGGGGTGGAATGTAGGCTTCGCTGATGCCCACGATCTCACCGCGGGAGTTCACTACCGCGCCCCCGGAATTGCCTGGGCTTATGGCGGCGTCGGTCTGAATCAGGTCCACGAGTGATTGGCTGCTCGCCGCTGAGCCCGGAATCTGGCGGTGCAGCCCGGAAATGATCCCCGACGTGGCAGTGTTTTCAAAGCCCAACGGGGACCCGATAACGATCGCCAGTTCCCCGATGCGGGGCAGCTCTTTCTGGAACTTGGCGGCCGGGAGGTCTTTGCGTTGCGCTTCCACGAGCGCCAGGTCTGAAATCGCGTCTGTGGCCCGCACTTTGCCCGGCACCCGTCGCCCGTCAGCGAAGGCTACCTCGACGTTTGTGTTTCCCCGCACGACGTGCTCGTTGGTCAGGATCAGCCCGTCCGCGGCGTACACCACGCCGCTTCCGAGTCCGTCCTGGGTGAAGACGGTGACCACGGATGGCTGGACGTTCTGGATGACCGCGGGTATGTCGGCTGCGGCCTCGGGCGGTCGGGCGCTCTGGGAGCTCTGCGTTGTGGTGTTCTGGCTGCCCTGCACGGTGGGGGAGTCGGCGCCGGAAGATCCGGCCGGGGGTTGCTGGTTCGTGCACCCGGTCATTGCAAAGATGAGGGCGGCCGTCAACGCCGCGGCCCGGAGGTGGCGGTGGCAGGGACGTGAAGCTGGCCTGAATCCCATGTGCTTTCCTAACGCAGCAGGTCCTCACAAGTATCTCCGGTAGGGGGAGCGCAGACCAGACGCCCGGGCCACATGGATTATCGTGCCTTGCCCCGCGGACGTGTGAACCACGGCCTGGTCCTCGACTGCACCGCCGGCGGGGGCGGGGGCAGTTCCTTGATTTGCTCGTCGGTGAGGGAGCAGCGGATCTGGGTGGTTGTCATCCGCTCGATGTTGTCCCGGGCCACAAAGCGCAGGCCGGTAGCCGTGGAGACAAGTATTCCGTGAAGGATATCCCCATGGTCGTCCAACACCCGCTCCAGCGTTCCAAATCTTGACCCAGCATCGGACACGACCGGCGTCCCCTTTACCAATGCTGTGTACGCGACGGGTCGGCCCCCATCATTCACTGCGCCACCCCCTACAAGACACCACCGCACAGGACCTATGCATGGACACGTCCAGCTCCGTGTTGCCAAGCAAAATCCACCGATCCGGACCCACAGTACGCCAAGGAACCAGCCGCCCCGGATGAATGGCTGCCGCTGGATGTGGGACGGTCCCCGGCCGTCTATGGCCGGGGACCGCCGGGAGGGACGGCCGTGCGCGGCGGCTGCATGTGCGCTACAAGGCGCGGTGGCGTTCTGTGAATGCCTGACGCCCGAAGAGGCAGCGTTTGCGTGTAACGGGCATCCCGTCCCGGTCTATTAGGCTGCGTTGATTTGTTGCTGGCCTCCCTTGGTTTCGATTTCAATCTTGCGCGGGGCGGCCTGGGCCGCGACCGGGATCCGCAACATCAGCACGCCAGCGTCGTAGCTTGCCTTGACCTTATCTGCCTCCATGGCGTCACCGAGAATGATCTGGCGGCTGAAGACGCCGCGGGGCCGCTCGGCGGCCACGAGCTCGGTGTCCTCACCGTAGGGGGCCTTCCGTTCGGCGCGCACGGTCAGCACATTCTTCTCCACACCCAGATCGATCGCGTCGCTGTCCATGCCAGGCAGGTCAAGCGCAAAGACGTAATTATCGCCTTCCCGCCAAGCGTCCATTGGCATGGCCGCCGGGTGGGCAACCGTGCCCAAAACCTGCTCGGCGAGGCGGTCCAGGTGACGGAACGGATCGAGCATCAACATCACATACCTCCTTGATCGCCTTCGACCGGATCTATATCCGCTGACATAGATTTAATAGCACTCCGAGTTGCCGCCTGCAAGTCTTTTGGTGTCCCAGTGCTGTAGTTTTTTTCGATGGATTCACGGGCCGCGGGGGGTTCCCCAAGGGCGCGATTGGCGCCCGGATTAGGGCGAGGAGGCTATTGCGTCCGGCTGCGTCCGGTGCTAATAAATCTATGGTGGCTGATATAGATTCGAGTATGCGAACAAACGGAACAACGACGGGTACTGGTCAGGGCAACATGCACCCGTAGCTCAGCCGGAAGAGCAGGGGACTTTTAATCCTCGGGTCGTGGGTTCGAGCCCCACCGGGTGCACACCCGGCCGGATCGCTCAGCGGGAGTGATCCGGGCGTAGATCTGACGCAAGGAGGTGCTTAGGACAATGAACCCCGAACTCCAGAGAATCAGGGCGCTGGCGGCAGTCATTGCCACGGCCGAAACCGCCTTGGACGCCGCATACGTGACGCTCCGGGAATGCGCCGCGGCACTGCTGCGCAACGGGGAAGCAACCCTGGCCGAGGTCAGCGAGGCGACAGGCCTGAACCAGGGCGAACTGTTGGACCTGCTCAGCCGCAACATCCCCGGACGGGAACCAACCTGGAATCAGTATGGAACTACCGGATTGTCCTAGAATCCTGGAGCTGCCTGAGCGGACGGACTGACACGCAAACTATCCGCCAGCATTTCGATGCTTGAAATACTCCCTATTATCTGACTCGCACCGGCCCATGGAAGCGGCTGAATTCGTTTGTAAAAGGCGACGAGGGTAAAGGACCGACGACGGAGCTGGGGACCGCTGGCGTGGGGGGACGCCAGTCGGCTGTCCGCCGCCGGCCGGTTACAACTTTACTCTGACACATGGTAGAGGGCGGTCGAGCCGACAGCCGGCGCTGGAGGGCGCCACGGCGGCCGCCCAGGGGGACTGGGAACATCCCGCAGCGCGGAGTTGCCGACTTGTGAATCCATGGCCCGACGCTCAGGCGGTATGGGAATACGCCTCGTTAATCCATGTCCGGAGTTCGGTTTCGATCTCTCTACGGCCATGCAGAATGATCTCGTTGTGCCACCGGTTGGCGGAGACCCGCTCCGCACGGTGCACGCGTGCTGACTCCAGTTGCCTGTCGAGAACGATGTTGATCAGGAGGCCGCCGCGGCGGGGATGGATGCCAAGGAATGCACGTCCGTGTGCGACGTGGAACGAAGAGGCTTTCTCCTGCAGTTCACACCCGTCGAGTGCCGAAATCTCGGTAGCCAGCGCCTCATAGACCTCGGATGAGATTGGGTCACTATCGATGCGTTCTCTCGCCGTTCGCGCCACTCAGCCAGCTTAAGGCCCAATCACATCCTCGAGCCAGTAGCACCACCACTAGGCACGCGTGACCGGGATGCGCCGGCTCCCGATCCGATCCTCGCGCCCGGTGGAATCGGGTCCACCTATCGCTGGCCAATCCCTTCGGGGAATGTGCAGGCAACGGCGGGCTCTATCTTCCTGCCACTGGTACGCCCCAAAGTTTGAAATGCAATGCTAAGCATGCTTATGTTGTTCGTATGGCCGAATCGAACGGCCGCCAACCAGAGGAGGAAACACCATGGGACTAGGCGACAAGATCGAGAACGCTGCTGAGAAGGCCGGCGGCAAGGGCAAGGAAGCGGCAGGCGCCGCATCCGGCGATGAAAGCCTGCGAAAAGAAGGCCAGGCCGATCAGGCCAAGGGTGATTTGAAGCAGGCCGGCGAGAAGGTCAAGGACGCCTTCAAGAAGGACTGAACCGAACACCAGCGAAAGGGTGCACCGCATCGGTGCACCCTTTCGTGCGTCGGCATGACAGCGTGCCGTACCGGCTAGCTGACTTTCACCGCTACCTCGAAGTCCAAGCCGGGGTCGTCTACGGCGAGCCGTCGCAGCAGGTATGCCCGAAGCGCGGCGTTGCTGGTCGTGTGCGGGGCAGGGAGGGCTTCGCCGCTGAACAGTGCGTACGAGTCGCTGATATGGAACACGGACAGGATGCAATCCTGCAGGTCATCTGTCCGCAGGCTCAAAACGGAGTTGCGGAAGCTGCCCTGCGCACCGTTTTTGGGTATAGCCGTCACGGAAAAGGTCACTGCCGTTGCCATGAATCCGACCCTCCGTAAGTTCCCTGCCCGAGATCGTTGCCCCGGGACACCATCGAAAGATTAGCCCCTGTATCTGCCGAACATAAGCCTTACCCACCAGTAACGTTGGTGGGGTGCCGTTCGCAGCGGGCCTCAAGATTGAGGCGGCAATCTTGGAAGTGAAACTACGGTCGGGTGGCGGTGGCGCTCGATGAGGGACCTGGCCATCGACTGGGCCAGTTCGGCCGCCTGCGGGTCGCCTTCCATGGCGGTTACGACGGTGCCCTTCAGCAAGAGGTGCCACGCCCGAGCGAAATCAACAGAGCGCTCCAGCCCGGCTTCCTCGGCCAAGGTTTGCGCGTGTCCCCGGACCCTTGCCATGTAGCCCACGCAGGCCTTGCCCAGGGGATGGTCCGGCCCCATTTCCATCAGGATCTTGATAAAAACGTTGGACTCGTATCCGCCGTCCCCGAGCCAGTCGGCGAACACGTCAAAGATGATAAGGAGCTCTTCCTCCGGGGTCGCACTGCGGCTCTGAGCTTCAGCCACGACCTCCGCGAACCAGATCTGGTCCCGGCGAGCCAGGACTGCCAAGACCAGGTCGTCCTTGGATGGGAAGTGACGGTAGAACGTCGACTTGGCAACCCCTGATGACTCGATCAATTCGTTCACGCCGACATCCCGGAGACCCCGCCGGGAGAACAAATCGTAGGCGGTATTGAGGATAGGATCCTCAGTGCCGACACCGGAAGGTCAGCGTCAGTCAGTGTTAGTGCCCTTCCGTTTCAATCGGCAGCATGAACCTGTCCCTAGGGCATGATTTTGTATACGTCGATGGCAGTTTCCTCAGGCATGGATGTAAAACCACCCTCGATACCCTGCTGAAGACGAGGAAGAAGCGTGTTGTCCCGGAACTGTTCCCAGCTCGCTTTCGAATCGTGGACAGCAAGAATTGTCCAGCCGCCCGTCGAAGGACCGGCGGCATGAAAGATCTGCCCCGCCGGCAAGCGCCCTTCCCCTGGGTGGACAGCGGCAATAGAGGCCTCGTACTGCTCCTTAGTGCCCTGCGCAAAGAAATGCACAATTCCATATGCCGTGGCGTCCATAGCTGCTCCTCTGGATGATGTTAATGGCGGGTGCAACCATGCTGGACCCTTCCTGACTCCGCGGCAATGGGTACCACGAACGCGACAAGGACGAGTTGCTGGGTCCAGGCTTATGCGACTGGTTGCACGTCCGGCGGGCGGTCCCCGGCCGTTTCACCCTCAGGTGCGACTTCCGGTTCGGGAACCGGGCGCACTGCCCGCCACAGGACGACGCCTCCGGCAACGGCCACAATCGCTGCTGTAACACACCAGATCGTCCTGGACTGCTTTCCTATCGCAGTCGTTTGCGGCCGGAGCTCAGCCTCCGGGATCAGCCTCGCTATCCGCTGATCCAGCTGGGGCGTCGCTGCTATCTGAACCTCTCGGTCCATTTGATCAGGGCTGCGCACAAAAGCCTCCTGGAGCAGGCGGGTGAGCCAGAAGCCTAGAGCCTGTACACGCCCCTGAAAAGCCTTGAATCCACCAGATCCACGAACGTTTCCCGTCAAGGTAGAGCAGCGGGTTGCCCTCGTGCTGGGAAACAGAAATGCCACCAGTCCGCGCAGGCGGCGGGCAGCGGTGGCGGCCAATGGTGGCCCATCATCAAGCTTGCGCCCACATTCATGGAACTCTTCGTCCGGAAGGGTGCAACCGCCTATTCCCCGGACCTTGAAACAGCCGGCGCCGGCCCACTCATGGTGGGGGTGGATCGGGTCTGCGGAGTCCATCCAAGGGCGGGTCCCAGTTTGCCGGCGATGTCTGTAAGGATCTGGACGTAGTCCTCATGGTCGAAGCTGAAGGGTAGTGCGAAGGCCACCTCGTCGACTTCCTGGAATCCTGCGTGCGCGTACAACTGCTCGGCGATTTCATCGCTGGTGCCGATGAGGTCCGGGGCGAACAGCATGCCCTTTGGCCCCTGCGGCGCCCGTGTGCGGGGAGTCCGTTCATCGACGTACCGCTGGTATTTCTCCCGCTGGTCCGGCGACGCTGAATCGGTCGGGATCACCACCAGGCCCTGCGAGACCCGCGCGGGTGCATCCGCTTGGGCTGACGTTGCGGCGGCGTCACGGAAGGCACGAATCTGCGATTGCTGAATGCGGGCAAAGTCCGGTTCCTGATCCGCTTCAGGAAAGACCACACTGCTGGAGAGCAAATTGAAACCGTTTGAACCGGCCCAGACTGCCGACTTTCTGCTGGCCGCCCCATACCAAAGGCGGTCGCGCAGCCCGGGGGAGTGCGGCTCGACGCGGTTGGAGAACTCCTCGACCACACCCTGCTTGCCGGAAAAGTCCCGCACCGGTTCCCCTGAGATCAGACGGGCAAGCCGATCCATGCGGGCGTAGCCGAAGTCCTCCAGCTCTGAGGAATCCGGGTACAGCTCGTGCTTTACGGTGTCGTAGTGCATTGGTTCACCCACGCTCAGTCCCGGGTTGATTCGTCCCCCGGCGAGCAGGTCCACGGTTGCAAGGTCCTCGGCCAGGCGCAATGGGTTTTCCCAGCCCAGCGGCGTTACAGCGGTTCCAAGCTCGATCCGGGAGGTGCGCTGGCTGGCGGCGGCCATGATTGCAATGGGGGAGGAGATTCCGAACTGCAGGTGGCGGTGGCGCAGCCAGGCGCTGTCGAATCCGAGCTGCTCACCAAGTTCGATGATCTGCAAAGTGGCTTGGTGGCCAGGAGCGGGATCCGCCGGATCGAACAGGCCAATAGTCAGGAATCCAAGCTTGCGTAGGGGACGTGAGGTGTCGGGCATGAGCTTCCTTCAGGATCGGGGTACGGCTGATCCCCAGAATATGCGCCGGACCGGGCGGTTCCTGCCTGAGGACATAAAAATGCAGGGCCGGCGAATAAACCGCCGGCCCTGCATTCATCGCAACCTGCAACAGGCAATCACCACATCACCCGCGAGTCACACTCACCAACGCGCCCCGAAGCCGGAGCGTGCCGGAGTCCTTGGAAGCACAGCCTTTAGGAGCGCAGGAAGAACGTGGCCGCAGCCCGCTCGTTCTTCCCTACCTTCGCCAGCACGAGGGCACCGTTCCGGAGCACCAGGTACGAGCCGGGAACGTCGACCGACTCGAACGAGGCCCCACTAGCATCCGAGAGTCCGCCCCGCTGAAGGAAGGCCGACGACGCCCCCTCCGTTGTCGCGATGCCCACCGACGATCCCTGCACCCGGAGATAACGGCCCTTGGTCAGCACCGGTTCGATGACCACCGAGTTCTTCTTGGCGTACCCCGGGGCGAGCCGGAACTGGGACGCTCCCAGCGCAGGGGAGGAAGCGGCGGTGACGGTGACGCCGTCGTGCGCCAGGAAAGTACCCGAAGCAGAGGCGGGTTCCAGGCGGACCGGCAGTTCGCCGTCGCCCACCGGGACGCCGAAGTTCGGCGTGCCGTCCGCGTTCCAGTACAGCCGCTGGACCCGGGCGTGCCGGTTGGGGTCGTAAAGCGGGTCGCCCACGATGTTGCGGTAGGACCGTGCGTGGTACACGAGCACGTCGTTGCCGGCCTCATCAACGGTGAAGGAGTTGTGGCCGGGCCCGTACTGCTTCGAGCCCTCGTTGGTGGTGAAAACCGGAGTGGGTGTCTTGGTCCAGGACGCCGCGTTGAGCAGGTCGGCGCCGGCGTCGGCCGTCAGGAGGCCCATGCAGTAGTTGGCGTCCGTGGCGCTCGCGGAGAACGTGACGAAGATGCGGCCGTTCCGCTTGATCACCGCGGCGCCCTCGTTGACCTTGTAGCCGCGGGTCTCCCAGTCCAGCGTCGGCACGGCAATGCGGACCGGCGTGCTGGAGAGCATGGACGGCGACGACATGGAGGCGATGTACAGGCTGGAGTTCACGCCGGTGTCGCTCTGCGCCCACAGCAGATACCGCGTGCCGGCGTGCTCGAAGGTGGTGGCATCGAGCGAGAACGTGTCCGCGTGCGTGAACACCCGGGCCGGTGCACCCCAGACGGCGTTGGTCGGGTCCGCCGCGTCCGTGGAAATCACATAGATCCGCACCCGGAACACGTCGTTGCTGTCGCCGGCGGCGAAGTAGATGTGCCACTTTCCGTCGAAGTGGTGCAGTTCGGGCGCCCAGATGTGGCCGCCCATGGTTCCGGACGCGGGCCGCGTCCACACGACGGCCTCCGAAGCGCTGCCCAGGCCGGCGATGGTGGGGGAGGAGCGCACGATGATGCGGTTGTACTCGGGCACGGAGCCGGTGAAGTAGTACTTGCCGTCCGTGTGCTTCATGAGCCACGGGTCCGCCCGCTGCGGCACCACCGGGTTGATCACCGGAGTAGAGCTGGCCGGAGCTGCGGCAGCTGCAGGTGCAGCCACCAGGGCACCGCCTCCGGCACCCGCTACAGCGAAGGCGACGGCTGCGGCGGTTCCGGAGCCGAGGAACAGCCGGCGGGAGAACTGGCGGTTGGCGGAGTCATTCATGCTGAAAACCTTTCGACGTGCGGGATCGACGTACGGGAGATGACGTACGGGAGGTGACGTGCGGGTGGTGCGGGATAGGTAAGGCAGTCAGCCGGCTTTCCGGGCGAAGAGCCGCTGCAGCAGGATGAAGACGAGGAGCAGGCCGCCGATGACGATCTTGGTCCACCAGGAACTGAGGGTTCCGTCGTACGCAATGAAGGTCTGGACGATTCCCAGCACCAGCACGCCGACGACGGATCCCAGGACGTAGCCGGTGCCTCCGGTCAGCAGGGTGCCGCCGATGACCACGGCCGCGATGGCGTCGAGCTCCATGCCCTGGGCCGCGAGGCTGTAGCCGGAGAGGCTGTAGAAGGAGAACAGGATGCCGGCGATCGCGGAGCAGAGGCCGCTCAGGGCGTAGACCAGGATCTTGGTGGCCTTCACGGGCAGCCCCATCAGCATCGCGGAGTGCTCGTTGCCACCGATCGCGTAGACCGTCCGGCCGAACCGTGTGTGGTGCAGGACGAAGAAGGCCACGGCCACGATTCCCAGCGCCAGGAGCACGCCCGGCGAGACGAACAGGTCCCCGGGCAGCGGGATCTGCGCCTGCGCCATGCCGGTGAAGAATGCCTCGTTGACCGGGATCGAGTCGAGGCTGATGACGTAGCAGAGGCCGCGGGCCAGGAACATGCCGGCGAGTGTGACGATGAAGGGCTGGATGTCGAAGTACTGGATGATCAGCCCCATCAGGAGCCCCATCCCGCCGCCGATGAGCAGCACCAGGACGATGACGGCGCCCGGGTTCCAGCCCTGCTGCAGGAGCGTGGCGCTGACCATCATGGACAGTGCGACGACGGCGCCCACAGAGAGGTCGATGCCGCCGGTGAGGATCACGAAGGTCATGCCGACGGCGAGCACGATCAGGAACGTGTTGTCGATGAAGAGGTTCAGGAACACCTGGCCGGAGAGGAAGCTCGGGTACATGCCCGCTCCCACGGCGAACATGGCGATGAACAGCCCCACCGTGGCAAGAGTCGGCGCATAGCGGGCACTCCCGCGGAGGCGGTTGCGCGCCGGTGACGGCTTCTTGACGGTCAGGGGCGTAAGCGTGGACAGCGGGGACATTAGATGGCGACCTTTTCCTTTGCGGCTTCCTTTGCGGCGGGCTTGGGTGCCGCCTTGAGGCGGCTGAGCAGGTTCCGCGCCTTCGGTGCCTGCAGGAGGCACACGGTGATGACCACGAGCGCCTTGAACACCAGGGTCACTTCCGGCGGGATGCCCAGGGTGTAGACGGTGGTGGTCAGGGTCTGGATGATGAAGGCCCCGGCGACGGTTCCCACCAGGGTGTACCGCCCGCCTGCCAGCGAGGTGCCGCCGATGACCACGGCCAGGATGGCGTCCATCTCGATGTACAGTCCGGCGTTGTTCGCGTCGGCTGCCGTGACGTTGGAACTGATCATCAGGCCGGCGATCGCGGCGCAGACTGCGCTG
The DNA here is from genome assembly GCF_044054585.1 of Arthrobacter sp. UC242_113. Classification (NCBI taxonomy): domain Bacteria; kingdom Bacillati; phylum Actinomycetota; class Actinomycetes; order Micrococcales; family Micrococcaceae; genus Arthrobacter; species Arthrobacter sp. UC242_113. The sequence goes on from NZ_CP171968.1 coordinate 4,084,189, forward strand.
AAGATGTAGACGATCCAGATGATGTTCCGGGCACGGAGTCCGGCCAGGCGGCTGGCGACGGGGTTGATGCCGACGGCCTCGATCAGGGTTCCCAGCGCGGTGCGCCGGGTCAGAACGGCCGCCAGGGCGAACACGGCCGCGGTGATCAGGATGGAGATCGGCAGGGTGAAGAGGTACCCGGCGCCGATTGACTTGTAGGAGTCGTTCGACACGGAGACGATCTGGCCGCCGGTGATGAGCTGGGCGACGCCGCGGCCGGCCGTCATCAGCACCAGGGTGGCGATGATCGGCTGCACGCCGATGGTGGACACGAGGAAGCCGTTCCACACACCCAGGGCAAGGCCGGCGACGACGGCGATGAGGACCGCCGTCGCGGCCGTCACCGGGGAGCCCGGCTCAGGAGAGCCGGCGATGTAGGCGCAGGAGGCCGCGCCGGCGATCGCCACCACTGCACCCACCGAAAGGTCGATGCCGCGGGTGGCGATGACCAGTGTCATGCCGAGGGCGATGAGGATGGTGGGTGCGCCGTTGCGCATGATGTCGATCAGGCTGCCGTAGAGGTGCCCGTCCTGCATCCGAAGGCTCATGAAGTCAGGCCTGAAGACCTGGTTCAGCAGCAGCAGCGCTGCGAGGGCAATCACCGGCCAGGCAAGTCGGTGTTTCAGAAGGGATTTCACTGGGCGCCTCCGGCGATGACCGTCATGACGTCTTCCACGGAAACGCCGTCGTTGTTGATTTCGGCGACCATTGCCCTGTCCTTGATGACAGCAACGCGGTCGCTCACACGCAGCACTTCCTCGAGCTCGGAGGAGATGAAGAGGATGGACATCCCGTCGGCGGCGAGTTTGTTGACAAGCTTCTGGATCTGGGTCTTGGCCCCGATGTCGATGCCGCGGGTGGGCTCGTCGAGGATCAGGAGTTCGGGGTGGGTCACCAGCCAGCGGGCCAGGAGGACCTTCTGCTGGTTTCCGCCGCTGAGGTTGCGGACGAGTGCGTCGGGGTTGGCCGGGCGGATGTCGAGGGCCTCGATGTATTCGGCCACCAGCTCGTCCTGGACGCGGCGGGGGATGCGGCGCGCCCAGCCCTTGGTGGCCTGCATGGCCAGCACCAGGTTGTCCCGCACGGTGAGGTCTCCGATGAGGCCTTCCTCCTTGCGGTCCTCCGAGCAGAACCCGATACGCTTGTCGATCGCTGCCCGCGGGGAACGGATCTTCTGGCCCGCGCCCTTGACCTTGATGGTGCCTTCGTCGGCCTTGTCGGCGCCGAAGAAGAGCCGGGCAATCTCGGTCCGGCCGGCGCCGAGCAGGCCGGCCAGGCCCACTACCTCTCCCGGATAGATGGACAGGTCCACGTTTGCCACCGATCCCATCCGGCCGAGGCCCTTGGCCTCGATGAAGGGCGTAACGCCGGCGCCTTTGCTGGCCCGGGTCCGGGCGGGGGCCTGGTCCAGTTCGGCGAGAGCTTCCATGTCCTTGCCGATCATCTTGGAGATGAGGCTCATCCGGGACAGGTCGCGGGTCATGTATTCGCCCACGAGTTTGCCGTTGCGCAGGACGGTCATGCGGTCCGAGATCTCGTAGACCTGCTCCAGGAAGTGGGAGACAAACAGGATGGCGACGCCGCGGTCGCGGAGGTCCCGGATGACGCGGAAAAGCTGGCTGACCTCGTCGGCGTCCAGGCTCGACGTCGGCTCGTCCAGGATGAGGACCTTGGCGTTGATCTCCACCGAGCGGGCGATGGCGATCAGCTGCTGGACGGCGATGGAGTGGGCGGACAGCAGCGATCCGGGATCGATGTGGTCCAGCTGCAGTTCGGCGAGGACCTCCCGGGTCCGGGACCGCACGCCTATCCAGTCGATGGAACCCCGACGGCGGGGCTCGCGCCCCAGCAGGACGTTTTCCTCAACCGTGAGGTTGGGGCAGAGGTTGACTTCCTGGTAAACGGTGCTGATGCCGGCCGCCTGGGATTCGCCCGGCGTCGAGAACCGCTTCGATTCGCCGAGTACCGTGATGGCACCGGAATCAATGGTGTACACGCCGGTCAGGGCCTTGATCAGCGTGGACTTGCCGGCGCCGTTCTCGCCCATCAGGGCGTGGACTTCACCCTGAAAGAGGCGGAAGTCGACGCCGTCGAGCGCCTTAACTCCGGGGAATCCAATAGCTATGTCGGTCATCTCGACGACCGGAACGATTTCGTTCATCCTCATGTCTTTTCTGTGCTGGGTCTGCCATGCGGCCGGTTGCCGTGCTGGGTCTGCCATGCAACTGCCGGGCTGTGGTGTGCCGTGCGGCGGCGGTGATCCGCCGCCGCACGGACGAACAGGTGCGCCGCGGCTCAGTAGGGGCGGCTGGCAAGAACCTGCTTGGCCTGCTCCTGCGTGAAGGTGGTCTCCTCGGTGACCACGCGCTCGGGAACGCTCTCGCCGGCGATGACCTTCTTGGCCAGATCCATCAGCTGGTCGCCGAGCATGGGGCTGCACTCGACGATGTAGTTGATCTTGCCGTTGCTCAGGGCGGTCATGCCGTCCTTCACAGCGTCGATCGTGATGATCTTGATGTCCTTGCCCGGAACCTTGCCGGCGGCTTCGATCGCCTCGATGGCGCCCAGGCCTTCGTCGTCGTTGTGGGCGAACACGACGTCGATGTCGGCGTTGTTCTTGAGGAAGGCCTCCATGACCTGCTTGCCGCCGCTGCGGGTGAAGTCGCCGCTCTGCGAGGCGACAATCTTCAGCTTCGGGTCAGCCTTGATGGCCTCGGCGAAGCCTTCCTTGCGGTCGTTCGCCGGGGCGGATCCGGTGGTGCCTTGGATTTCGACGATGTTGACGGTGTCGGTGGCGGCCTTGGAGTCCTTGACCAGCCAGTCGCCGGCCTTCTTGCCTTCCTCGACAAAGTCAGAGCCAAGGAAGGTCTTGTACAGCGTCTTGTCCGACGAGTCGACGGCGCGGTCGGTCAGGATGACCGGAATCTTCGCAGTCTTGGCTTCCTTCAGCACCGTGTCCCAGCCCGATTCCACCACGGGGGAGAAGGCGATGACGTCGACCTTCTGCTGGATGTAGGAGCGGATGGCCTTGATCTGGTTTTCCTGCTTCTGCTGGGCGTCGGAGAACTTCAGGTCCACTCCGGCCTTCTTCGCCGAATCCTGGACGGACTTGGTGTTGGCGGTGCGCCAGCCGCTTTCGGCGCCGACTTGGGCGAAGCCCATGGTGATCTTGTCGTCGCCGGAGTTGCCGGCAGCACTGCCGGCGCCGGCGGTTCCGCCGCACGCAGTGAGGGTCAGCATTGATGCGGCGGCCACCGCAAGCAGGGATTTCTTAAACACAACATCCTCCCGGAAGCGTTAGTTACATGCAGGCGGGAGACTTCAAACACCGCCATTGCTGCAAGTGAGCTGATGCGCTCTGTGGATCATTGTGAACGCTAACAATCTGGCCCGTCAAGTAGCTTCGGTCACAATTTCGGACCACTCGCGGAATGCCTGTCGATTTTGGGAATGCCCTTTACAAGAGTCAAAAGATGTCGAATACTCGACTCCGGCCGGTCATTTGTTAGCGTTCACAAAAAAGGCTGCCCTGCACCGCAGCCCAGTCAAACCAGTGCCGGCGAACCGTTCAATGGAGAAAGGCCTTCCCTTCCATGCCATCAAAACCACCAAGTCCCGCCAGGCGCGCCTGCACCATGGTGCTTGCCGGGTCCCTCTCGGCTGCGCTGCTGTCACTCGCGCCGGCCTTGGGCGCCAACGCTGGGCCGGGCGAGAACCGGACCATCAGCATCAACGCCGCCGGGTCCGGGCCTTCGATCGATTCGACTATGTACGGGGCATTCTACGAGGACATCAACCAGGGCGCAGACGGCGGCATCTACGCGGAACTCGTCCAGAACCGGTCCTTCGAATTCAACTCCGGGGACAACCGCACCTACACCGCGATGACCGCCTGGGAAACCCTGAAGCGGGGCAGCGACGGAACAGTCGCCGTCGTCAATGACAGCAACCGGCTGAACGAAAACAACCGGAACTACTTGCAGATTGACGCCACCGCCGCCGGCGCGGGAACCGGCGCCGGCGTGGGTGTGCGCAACAGCGGCTGGAACGCAGGGCAGAAGCTCGAGGCGCACAAGAAATACAACTACTCGGTGTGGGCGCGCACCTCCAACCCCGCCGGATCCACGCTCGCGGTGACCCTGGAGACCCCGGAGGGCACCCGGCTGGACATCGCCAACATCAAGGTCAAGGGCGACAAATGGGCCAAGTATGAGGTGACTCTCTCGCCGAAGTCCTCCACGGGCGCCGGCCGGCTCGCCACCCTTGTCCAGGGAACCGGCACCGTCCGCCTCGACATGGTTTCGCTGTTCCCCAAGGACACGTGGAACGGCAGGGAAAACGGGCTCCGCAAGGACCTCGCCGAGAAGATCAACGACCTGAACCCCGGATTCCTGCGCTTCCCCGGCGGCTGCATCGTCAACACGGGCAGCTATGACACCTACTCGAGCCCCAGCTACACGCGGGCCCGCACCTACCAGTGGAAAGACACCATCGGGCCGGTGGAACAGCGTCCGGCCAACCGGAACTTCTGGGGCTACAACCAGACCTATGGCCTCGGGTACATGGAGTACTTCCAGTGGGCCGAGGACATGGGCGCCGTTCCCGTGCCCGTGGTTCCGGTGGGCGTGACCGGCTGCGGCGACACCAACCAGGCTCCGGACCAGGCAACCCTTGACCGCTACATCCAGGACACCCTGGACCTGATCGAGTTCGCCAACGGCGACGCCAGCACCGAGTGGGGCGCCAAGCGCATCGCCTACGGCCACCCGGCGCCGTACAACCTGGACCGCATCAGCCTGGGCAACGAGGAGTACAAGCCGGCCTTCAAGCAGTACTTCACCCAGTTCTACAACGCCGTCCGGAAGGCCCACCCCGAGATCAAGATCATCGGCAACACGGGTCCGTTCAGCCAGGGTCCCGAGTTCGAGGACCTCGCCAACTTCAACGCCACCACGGGTGTGGACCTCGTTGACGAGCACTACTACAACACGCCGTCGTGGTTCCTGAACAACAACCACCGCTACGACTCCTACGACCGCAACAGCTACAAGGTTTTCCTCGGCGAGTACGCGTCGCAGGGGAACAAGCCGGAGAACGCCCTGGCCGAAGCCTCCTACATGACCGGCCTGGAGCGGAACGCGGACGTGGTCAAGATGGCGTCCTACGCGCCGCTGATCGCGAACGAGGCCAACACGCAGTGGAGCCCGGACATGATGTTCTTCAACGGAACGTCCGTGCGGACCACCCCCAACTACGAGGTCCAGAAGCTGTTCATGAACAACGTGGGCACCCAGGTGGTTCCGAGCACGCAGGACAACCCGGCCTCCGCCGTGGTACCGATTTCCGGCAAGATCGGCCTGTCCACATGGGCCACCTCCGCCCGGTACGACGACGTCAAGGTCACCGGGGCGGACGGCGCCAGCCTGTTCAGCGATGACTTCTCCGGAACCGCGGCTGCCTGGACCGGCAACGGCACCGGATCCTGGGCCATCAAGGACGGCGGCTACGTCCAGTCCAGCACCACCGCCCAGAACACGATGGTCACCGCCGGAAGCGCCGACTGGAGCAACTACACGCTCAGCACCAAGGCCACCAAGCTGGCCGGTTCGGAAGGCTTCCTCGTCTCCTTTGGCGTCAAGGACACCGGAAACTACTTCTGGTGGAACCTGGGCGGCTGGAACAACACGAAGTCCGTGGTCGAAAAGGCCGTCAACGGCGGCAAGACGAACGTCATCGAAAAAAACACCACCATCGAGACCGGGCATGAATACGACATCCGGATCGAGGTCTCCGGGCGCATGGCCAAGCTCTACCTGGACAACGTCCTGTGGGGCACCGTGGACGACACGCAGGCCGACCCCGTCTACTCGGTGGTCACCAAGGACGCCAAGTCCGGCGACACCATCGTGAAGGTGGTCAACACGAAGGCTGAAAAGGCGTCGGTGGACATCAAGGTAGCAGGCGCAGCCAACATCAGCTCCTCGGCTGCGGTGACCACTCTGACCCAGACGGCCGACGGACAGAACCTGGCCCCGGCGTCGAGCACCTTCAGCGGAGCCGGAGCGGCCTTCACGTACGAGTTCGAGCCCAACTCGGTGACCTTCATCCGGCTCGCCGCAGCCCGCAAGTAGGCAGCACACCAAAGCCACGGCTTTGACCGGGAAGGCCCGGCTGGATTGCACAGCCGGGCCTTCCCCTTTTACGCGGACCATTTCCTAGGAGATCCAATGACGAATCACGTATCCAGGCGCAACATCCTTCGGCTTGGGGCGGCCGCGGCCGTCCTGCCCTGGCTGCCATCGTTCGCCTCAGCAGCCGCAACGGCGGCTGCCCCCATGACCACCGCACTCGCGGCGGCGGCCGTCGTCCGACCCTTCAGGCTCTCCGACGTCAGCCTGGGCCCGGGCGTGTTCGCCCGGAAGCGTGAGCTGATCCTGAACTTCGCCCGCGGCTACGACGAACGCCGCTACCTCAACGTCTTCCGTGCCAACGCCGGACTGCGGCCGCTCGACGGCGTGGTTCCGCTGCCCGCCGGCGGGTGGGAAGGGCTCGACGGCGAGGCGAACGGCAACCTGCGCGGCCACTTCACCGGCCACCACATGTCCATGCTCGCCCAGGCCTATGCGGGCACAGGGGAGGAGGCCTTCGGAACGAAACTGCGGAACCTGGTGGCGTCCCTGCACGAATGCCGGCAGGCGCTCGCCCAGGAACCCGCCATCCAGCCCGTTGCCGGACGCCTGGCCGGGACCGCCGTCGACATCGCCCGGGGCTCCTATATGTACGGCCAGCTCCCCCCGGGCTCCCTCGACGGGCTGACGGGTATGACCTTCGCCGCATGGGTGCGGCCCGCGGCGGCAGCGAACTGGGCGCGAATCTTCGACTTCGGCAACGACACCAAAACGTACGCCTTTCTCGCCCAGCGCGATGGCGGCGGGCTGCCGCGGTTCGCCATCACCCGGAACTTTGCCGGGGGCGAGCAGACAATCGTGGGCACCGCCCCGCTGCCGGTCAACGAGTGGAGCCACGTTGCGGTCACCCTGGACGGCCGCACCGGAACGCTCTACGTCAACGGGAAGCAGGCCGGCCAGAACACAGGCATGACCCTGACGCCCGCGCTGCTCGGCAGCCTGGCGAACGTGTGGCTTGGGCGGTCGCAGTACAACGACCCCACCTTTGCCGGCGCCTACCAGGACGTGAACATCTGGTCCGCCGCGCTGAGCGCAGGGCAGGTCGCAGAGCTGGCGGCAGCCCGTGCGTCGGGCACCTCGGCCGGGAACGGGGACGTCGTCTCCCTCGCCTGCAACGAATCGGGCGGAAACGTGCTCTCCGATGCGTCTGGCAAGGGCCGGCATGCCACGGTCCGCCGCACCTGGGGACTGCCCAGCCATCCAGGCTTCCTCGCCGCCTACCCGGAGACCCAGTTCATCGAGCTGGAGAGCAGGACCACCGCGGACTACTTCCGGGTCTGGGCCCCGTACTACACGGCGCACAAGATCCTGAAGGGCCTCCTCGACGCCTACACGGCAACCCGGGAACCGAAGGCACTGGACCTGGCAACGGGGATCTGCGACTGGATGCACTTCCGGCTGAGCAAACTCAGCCCGGCAGTACGCCAGCGCATGTGGGGAATCTTCTCCAGCGGCGAATACGGCGGAATCGTGGAAGCCATCCTCGAGACCTACGGCCACTCGGGCAAGCCGGAGCACCTGGAGCTCGCCAGGTACTTCGACCTCGACTCCCTCATCGACGCGTGCGCCCAAAACAAGGACATCCTCGCTGGCCTGCATGCCAACCAGCACATCCCGATCTTCACCGGCCTGGTCCTGATGTACAACGCCACCGGCGAGGAGCGGTACCTCACTGCTGCCCGCAACTTCTGGACCATGGTGGTGCCGACGCGCATGTTCAGCATCGGCGGAACCAGCCAGGGCGAGTTCTGGAAGGAGCGCGACAAAGTCGCAGCCACCCTGAACGCGACCGACGCCGAGAGCTGCTGTGCCTACAACATGCTCAAGCTCTCGCGCGAGCTGTTCTTCAAGGACCAGAACCCCGCGTACATGGACTACTACGAGCGGGCGCTCTTCAACCAGGTCCTCGGGTCCAAGCAGGACCAGGAAAGCGCCGAGCTGCCGCTGGCCACGTACTTCATCGGACTGCAGCCCGGCGCCGTCCGCGACTTCACGCCCAAGCAGGGCACCACCTGCTGCGAAGGCACCGGCCTGGAGTCGGCAACGAAGTACCAGGATTCCGTCTACTTCACCGCCGAGGACGGCAGCGCGCTCTACGTCAACCTCTACATTCCGTCCACGCTCCGCTGGGCCGCGAAGAACGTCACGGTCACACAGAAGACCTCATACCCCTTCGAGCAGCGGACAACCCTGCAGATCGCCGGCTCTGGGCAGTTCGAGCTCCGGCTGCGCGTTCCGGCGTGGGTCACGGCCGGCTTCACGGTACGGGTCAACGGTGTGTCCGTGGATGCGGCGGCCACCCCCGGCACCTACCTGGGCATCGACCGGGCCTGGAAGAGCGGGGACACCGTGGACGTTGAAATGCCGTTCACCCTCCGCGCCGAGCGGGCTCCGGACGATTCTTCCGTGCAGACCCTTATGTACGGTCCGGTACACCTCGTCGCCCGGGACGCCCGCACCACCCTGCTGCCGTTCAGCCTGTACGGGGCAGCCCGGCTCAGCGGCGACCTGGCCCCGGCCCTCCAGCCGGTGGCGGGCAAGCCCCTGCACTTCACCCTGGCAGGAGTGGAGCTGGCACCGTTCCTCGAAGGAAACGAGGACGCCTTCCACTCGTACTTCCGACGCGCCGAGGCCTCCGTGGTGTTCGGCGGTGTGGATTCCGGTGTGGCCAACCCGGCGCGGGGGGACAAGACCACGCTTCTGGACGACGTCTGGCAGTCGGCACCGTTTGCCAACAAGCCGGAACTTCTCCGGCGCGTCACCCAGGTGGCGGACGCCTGGGTCGCCGAGGGATCCCTCACCCGCCCCGACGCGGACCGCATCTATAAGGCTGCCCAGCGGGCGGCGTTCGGCGCTCCGGAGGCTGAGATCGACGACCTTCAGAAGGTGGCGGACGCGGCGCTGGCAGCCGGCAGGATCACAGCCGAAACCTCCGACATGCTCGGCGCCCGGCTGAAATCGGCCAGCAAGGCGCTCGCCCAGAAGACGGCGGCCAAGGCCGTGCACTATCTCGAGCAGTACATCGACGGCGCCACGCGCAGCGTTACCGACCAGACACTGCAAAGCCTCCTGGTCAGCGGCGGTCAGGCGCTGGTGGTCAGGCTGACCGCCTGAGCCGGCCAGTCCGACGTCGTCCGTTCCTTATTGCTTCTTTCCCGCCATATCAAGCAGCGGCCTCCGGCCGCCCGAACGAAAGTGTCTCAATGCTTCCTACCCCCTCGCGGGCCCGCACGGGCCCGGCACTGATTGCCGCCGCAGCGCTGGCGCTCGGCGGGCTCGTCGCCGCAGCACCGGCCCATGCCGCCGTCGACGACGGCCTGGTCCTCAAGTACAACCTGACCGAAACCACCGGGACCGTGGCGGAGGACAGCTCCGGCAACGGCCGCAACGGCGTGATCAGCGGTGACGCCACCTCGCTGGGCAGCGAAGGGCTGCAGCTCGGCGGCATCAACGGCCACGTCCGCCTCCCGAACGACGTCATGCGCGGGCTCGGCTCCATCACCGTCTCCACGGACGTCAAGATCGCCGCCGACCAGGGCGCCCCCTACTTCATCTGGGGGATGGGCAACACCACCAACGGCACCGGCAACGGCTACCTCTTCACCACCGGTAACGCGTACCGGACGTCCATCGCCAGCGGCAACTGGTCCACGGAACAGACCCTCAGCGCCAACCGTGACCTGGCGCGCGGGGCCTGGAAGACCATCACGTACACGCTCAGCGGCGGCACCGCGGTCCTCTACGAGGACGGCACGGAGGTCGCACGGAAGACCGGCGTCACCATCACCCCCGGCAGCATCGGGGGAGGGGCGACGACGGCGAACTACCTCGGGCGCTCGGTGTACAGCGGCGACAAGTACCTCAAGGGGCAGGTCCGCGACTTCCGGATCTACAACCGTGCACTCTCGGCCGACGAGGTGCGGGATCTCGGTTACGTTTCCCCGGAGCAGCGCGTTGCCCTCGATCTGCAGGACCTGTCGCTGGGGGACACCTCCGCCGTTACCGCCAATCTGAAGCTGCCTCTGACGGGGCCGAACGGCTCGGCCTACACCTGGTCCTCCTCGGATCCGGCCACCGTGTCCGCCCAGGGAGCCGTGACCCGGCCGGCGCACGGAACAGGAGATGCGACGGTGACACTGACCGCCACTGCCAGCTCAGGCGGGGCATCGGCGTCGAAATCCTTCACCGTCACGGTGCCGGAGGACATTAGCGACGACCAGAAGGTTGCTGAGGCCGCCGCAGCCCTGAACGTGTGGGACGCGGATGCGATCCGCGGGAACATCACCCTGCCCACCGCGGGGCTGTACGGCACCAAGGTCGGCATGGGAGTTCAGCGATACCGCGGCGATCGCGGCCACGGGCGAGGTCACACGGCCGGCCTACGGCAGTGCTCCGGCGAAGCTCAACCTGCACGCCACTGTGTCCCTCGGCAAGACCAAGGACAGGAAGAAGTTCCGCGTCACGGTGCTGCCGCTGCCCAAGGCCGAGGCCAAGGAGGGCTACGCCTTCGCGTACTTCACCGGCAACGACCTCGCCGGCGAGAACATCTACATGGCCGCCAGCCGCGGCAACGACGCACTCAAGTGGGACGAACTGAACGGCGGCAAACCCGTCCTCAGGTCCGGCCTCGGCACCAAAGGCCTGCGCGATCCGTTCATCATCCGCTCCCCGGAGGGCGACAAGTTCTACATGATCGCCACGGACCTCTCCATCGGCGGCGGCACCAGCTGGGACTCCTCGCAGCGCCAGGGCAGCCAGTACATCGAGGTCTGGGAGTCGACCGACCTGGTGAATTGGTCCGGACAGCGGCACGTGAAGGTCTCGCCGGACACCGCGGGGAACACCTGGGCGCCGGAAGCGCACTACGACGAGAAGATCGGTGCCTACGTCGTCTACTGGGCCTCCAAGATCTACGCCGACAACGACCCCGGCCACACCGGCGGCACGCACAACAAGATGATGTACTCCACCACCCGCGACTTCAGGACCTTCACCGAGGCCAAGGTCTGGAACGATCCCGGCAATTCGGTGATCGACTCCACCGTCATCAAGGAGGGCGACACCTACTACCGGTTCACCAAGGACGAGGGGCAGGTCTCGGGCTGCCTGGACATCATGCAGGAAAAGTCGGGCGACCTGCTTGCCGTCGATGTGCCGACCACAACCCCGCGCAACTGGTCACTGATGGCTAACTGCATCGGCAAAAAGGCCGGAACCGGCGGCGTGGAAGGGCCCACCATCTTCAAGTCGAACACCGAGGAGAAGTACTACCTGTTCGTTGATGAATTCGGCGGGCGCGGCTACATCCCGCTGGAAAGCACCAGCCTGGAGAACCCGAACTGGAAGCTCTCCACCAACTACGAGCTGCCGCGGGCCCCGCGCCACGGCACGGTCCTGCCGGTCACCAAGACGGAGCTGGAGCGGCTGCACGCGCAGCTGTAATCCAGCCCGGTTGTAGGAGTTTTTGTCCAGATAATGGCCTCAAATCCGCCTCCAACCCGCGGTGTCTGGACAAAAACTCTCCCGCAGCGGGGGAGCCCCGCCTGAACTTCGAGCAGTTCAGGCGGGCTCTTTGGCCTTATCTCTTGCCGTACTTCTTATGAACGGCCTGCTTGCTGACGCCGAGTGCATGCGCGATCGCCTCCCAGGACAGGCCAGCCAGGCGTGCCCGCCGGACCAGAGTTGCTTCTGCCCGTCCGATTTCGCGATGCAGCTCAGCAACGGCCTGCAGACTGCTCACCGGATTGTCGCCGTCCATGGATCCCACCAATGTTTTCATTCGCGCCACCTCCATGGCGTCAACCGTAGTTGACGAGGGTCCCGGCGTCAACGAAAGTTGACGCTGGCGACGGCGGTGCGCCTTGCTTCATCTGATTCGTCAACCGGTTGACCAGTCCGCGATCATGGATGGGGTTTGGGCTATGGCCCACCCTCCCCAAAATTTGTGACATCGCCATGGAGAAAATATGCAAAGCGCCGGCATTATGGCCCTCTTCCTATCCCGCTCGGACAGCCTGGCCACAAGCGCCCTGCCCGGGGCCCCGACTGTCGCCGAGGAAGCGAAGTCCCGGCCAGCTGCCTGGAACACGTTCCGGGGCCGGACCGCCAGCTTCCTGCACCGCCTCGCTTGGACCGTTGAGCCAAAGGTTCCCGGCAACCGCTGACCTGGGGGTACGGCTCGGTCTCCGGCGCTGGGTCCGGCCTAGAATCACTTTCTAGTGATTTCCGACCGCTCTCACAGGAGTTTTGCCATGATCCGTAAGGCCCTTGCCGGCGATGCCGCCGCCCTGGCCGCCTTGGCGGCGGCCACTTTCCCGCTCGCCTGCCCGCCGGGATCCTCGCCGGAGGACATCCGGCTCCACCTCCGGCAGACGCTGAGCGAGGACTCATTTGCCAAGTACCTTGCCGACAGCAAAATCGCCATCCTGGTGCTCGAGCAGGGCGGTCGGCTTGGCGGGTACACCCTGCTGGTGGACCGGCAGTCAATGGACGCCGATGTGCTCCGCGCGCTGGGTTCGCAACGGTCCGTTGAGCTGAGCAAGTGCTACGTGCACCCGGACCACCATGGGCGGGGCGCAGCCTCGATGCTCATGCAGGCATCTTTGGACTGGGCCGCGGAGCAAGGAGCGGCAAGCGTCTGGCTGGGGGTCAACAGCCAGAACGCCAAAGCCATCCGGTTCTACGAGAAGTCAGGCTTCGCCAAGGTGGGGACGAAGTCATTCACCCTGGGCGACTCGGTGGAGAGTGACTTCATCTTGGAGTATGCCCTCCCGGGGAAGGGCTGACCGCGGCGCTCCCCTGAGGCGCGCGCCTCCTCGGGAAGGAGGCGAGGAGCTGCTGTCGCAAAGTCAGCCGGCTGCTCCGAACCACCACGATCACTGCGAGCAATCCGGTCAGCAGGACGACGGCGCCGCCGGCTGCCACCGACCAGCGGGCGCCGAAAGTGCTGCCGAGCCAGCCCATGAGCGGGGCCCCCAGCGCGGTTCCGCCCTGCAGGGTTGCCAGGTAGAGGGCCAGCACCCGTCCCCGGAACTGTGGTTCCACTGAGAGCTGGATGCTTGTATTGCAGCTGTTCAGGAAGGTGATCGATGCGAGTCCCACCGGGACCAGAATGGCGGCATACAGCCAGAACGACGGCGAGACGCTGCCGGCCAGCGTGAAGAGGCCCAGCCCCAGCGCTCCGCCAAGCAGGAAACGCAGCCGGGGCCGGGACCTACGTGCCGCTAGCAGTGCTCCGGCCAGCGTCCCGACGGCCATGATGGAGCCCAGGAGCCCGAATTCACCGGGCCCCATACCGAATTCTGCCGTGGCCATCAGGGCGTTGGTGATGGGGAAGTTCATGCCGAAGGCCCCGAGGATGCCCACCAGGACGAGGATCAGCACCAGGTCCGGACGCCGGCGGACATAGCCCAGCCCTTCGGCAACCTGGTGTTTGCTGCGGACCGCCGGCGCCGCCGGGATGAGCTCCAATGCGCGGATCCGGGCAAGCGAGATCAGGACCGCGGCGAAGCTGGCGGCGTTGAGCAGGAAAACGGGGCCGGTGCCGACCCAGGCAATGAGCACGCCTGCGATCGCAGGTCCTGTGAGCCGGGCGGTGTTGAAGGAGGCGGAGTTGAGGGACACCGCATTGGCGATATGGTCCTGGCCCACGAGTTCGGAGACGAAGGACTGGCGTGCCGGCCCGTCGATGGCGCTGGCCAACCCCAGGCAGAGGGCGGCTGCGTACACCTGCCACAGCTGCGCGGCACCCGTCACCACCAGGAGCCCGACGGCCAGCCCGCACAGCCCCATTGCCGACTGGGTCCACAGCAGGATCACGCGTTTCCGGTGCCGGTCCCCGAGCACTCCTGCGTAGGGCCCAAGCAGCAGCATGGGAAGAAACTGCAGGGCCGTGGTGATGCCGACGGCGGTGCCTGAATGGTCCGTGAGAACGGTCAGGACCAGCCAGTCCTGAGCGACCCTCTGCATCCAGGTGCCGATGTTGGAGACGAGGGCGCCGCCAGCCCACAACCGGTAATTGGGGTTCTGCAGTGCCCGGAAGGTGGCGCTCATCGGCCGCTCATTTCCTGCATGATGTGCGCGGCGCGGCTGAGGGTAAGCCGGTCCTCCGGGCTCAGGCCGGCCACCCGCTGGGCAAGCCAGGCCGTCCGCTGTTCCCGCGCCTCTTCCAGGACTTCCACCCCGGCAGGGGTGATGCCTACCTGAATCTGGCGGCCGTCCTCCGGGTGCGATGACCGGGATACAAATCCTTGCTCTGCAAGGGCGTTCACGATGCGGGTCATCGAAGGTGCCTGTACGTGCTCGCGTGCCGCCAGTTCCCGGGGCGTGCGTGGGCCGTCGCTGTGGAGCTGGGCCAGGACCGTGTACTGGCCAGGCGTGATGATGTCTCCGGTCGCTTCGACCCGGAGCCGGCGGGATGTCCGCATCACGGCGGTCCGCAGGTCGATCGCCAGGATGTCCGGCCTGATGAATTGTGAGGTTTCTGGGTGTGCCGCTTCGGTCGCAGGCATTGAGGAAGTGCGCCTCCTGTTGGTCAGGGCGATAGTTAGCAACGCTAATTAGCTTCTCTAACCATCATCCTCCCAGAGTTCCCGCGGGGCAACCGATACCCGGCTGAATGTGAGCTATTTCGCCTTCGGCGCCGCCGTGCTTGCGCGGATCACGAGTTCGGTGGGCACCAGGGTGACGCCGGGTTCGGTGGTGTTGGTGCGAATCTGCTGCAGGACGTTGTCCACGCACCGGTTGCCGACGTCGGCAAAGTTCTGGTGAACCGTGGTCAGCGGCGGAGTGTAGGAAGAGGCTTCGGGAACGTCGTCGAACCCGACCAGGCTGATGTCCCCGGGAACTGATATTCCCTTTTCCCGGAAGGCCCGCAGGAGGCCCAGGGCCATATGGTCGTTCGCCGCGAACACCGCGGTGCAGCCCGGTTCGTCGGCGAGCCGGAGCCCTGCCGCATAGCCGGAGTCCGCTGACCAGTCGCCGCGGAGCACCGGCGGCACTGTTCTGCTTGCGCCGGTGAGAGTGCTGCGCCAGGCGGCGGCGCGGCGTTCGGCGGCGAAGGATTCTTCGGGGCCCGCGACATGCCAGACCGTCTCGTGACCCAAATCCAAAAGGTGGCTGACGGCCTTCCGGGCGCCGTCGGCCTGGTCGGTGTCCACCACGCTGTACTGCTCGCCGGCATCGGAATCCACGACGACGACCTTCACTCCCGGGGGCAACGTAACCGTCGCAGCATCCAGGAGGTGGACCTCCATGATGGCGATCACCGCGTCGACGGCGAGTTCGCCCATGCGGGTGAACGCGCCCTGGATCCCGGCCTGGGTTGGGGCTGTAACCGGGATCAGGGTGATGGCGAAGTCTTGCCGGGCAGCGTTCAGCGCGATGGCCTCCAGGGTGCGCATGTTCCCGAGCGAAGACAGCGAGAAGGTGATCACGCCGATGGTCCGGAAGCTGCCGCGCTTGAGCGCCCGTGCTGCGCTGTTAGGGCGGTATCCCAGCTCGTTCATCGCCGCAATGACTTGGCGCCGCGTGCTTTCGATGACGTCGGGGCTTCCGTTGGACACGCGGGAGACGGTTTGAGCGGAGACGCCGGCGAGCTTGGCGACGTCGGCCATGGACACCTGCGGCTTGCGCGGAGGCGCGGCGCTTGCCGCACCCTGTGCAGCGGACAGATTGTGGACCGGGGGTTGACCGGGTTCGTGCTCCATGTCACCATCGTACCAATCATGTTTGCGCAAACACTCACAAAACTGCACAAGAATGTTTACGCAAACAGAACACCTTCCGTCACCTGCCGGTGACGCAGCCCTACAGAGGACCTTTCATGACAATGACGTCCCCGCAAGTCGCGGCGCGATCCGGAGAGGCGACGCCGGGTGGCCGGAAAACCCGCAGTGCAAGCCGCCGCACAAGCGGCCGTTCCTGGGCCGGCTGGTGGTTCATCGGCCCGTTCATGGCCGTGTTCGCCCTGGTTTTCTTGGCCCCGATCGCCTACTCCATCTACCTGAGCGTCTTCCGCAACCAGCTCATCGGCGGCACCGCGTTCGTGGGCCTGGACAACTACGCCCGGGCCCTGGGGGACGCGCAGTTCTGGTCCGCGCTGGGACGGGTTTCCCTGTTCCTGGCAGTCCAGGTTCCGGTCATGCTGTTCATCGCCCTCGTTGTAGCCCTCGCCCTGGACAGCGGCCGGCTCTACGGAAGGTCGTTCTTCCGGATCTCGATCTTCCTTCCCTATGCCGTGCCGGCCGTCGTCGCCACGCTCATGTGGGGCTTCATGTACGGCACCCGGTTCGGCCTGGTGGGAAACATCAACCAGGCCTTCGGCCTGAACCTGCCCAGCCCCCTCTCCTCCGAACTGGTGCTGGCCTCCATCGGAAACATCGTCACCTGGGAGTTCATCGGCTACAACATGCTAATCTTCTACTCCGCCCTGACCGTCATCCCCAAGTCGCTCTATGAGGCCGCCGAGATCGACGGCGCCGGCCAGCTGAGGGTCATCACCGCCATCAAGCTGCCGGCCATCCGCGGCGCCATCGTGGTGGCCAGCATCTTCTCCGTGATCGGCAGCTTCCAGCTCTTCAACGAGCCCAGCATCCTCAAGAGCCTCTCACCCAACACCATCTCGACCTACTTCACACCCAACCTGTACGCCTTCTCCCTGTCGTTCTCCGGGCAGCAGTACAACTATTCCGCCACGGTGGCGATCATCATGGGGCTGATCACCATGGCCATTGCCTATGCCGTCCAGGTCCGCGGCATGCGAAAGGAGCGCTGACCATGAGCGTTCAGACAGCCTCCCGTCCCGGCAGCACCGGCGCATCATCCCCGGCAAAATTCCGCACCGCGCGTCTGCAGACCCCAAACACAGGACGGCGTTCGCGCCGGAGCGTGGTTCTGACGCTCCTGATGGGCCTTGTCCTGCTCTACAGCCTGGCCCCGCTGTTCTGGCTGCTGGTCAACGCCACCAAAACCCAGGACGGCCTCCTCAACTCCTTCGGCCTGTGGTTCGACGCCGACTTTGCACTCTGGGACAACATCGCCCGGACAGCAACGTACGACGGCGGGATCTTCCTTCGCTGGTTCGCCAACACGGTCCTGTACGTCGTCCTCGGTGCCGGCGGTGCCACCTTCCTGGCCGTTCTCGGCGGCTACGCGCTGGCGAAGTTCGACTTCCCCGGCCGGAAGGCAGTGTTCGCCGTCGTCATCGGCGCCGTGGCCATCCCTGGCACGGCCCTCGCCGTTCCCACTTTTCTCATGTTCAGCCAGATGGGCATCACCAACACCCCCTGGGCCGTGATCATCCCCTCGCTTATCTCGCCCTTCGGCCTGTACCTCATGTGGACCTTCGCCTCCGAAGCCATCCCCACGGAAATCATGGAGTCCGCCCGGATCGACGGCGCCAGCGAGGCACGCACGTTCTTCCAGGTCTGCCTGCCGCTGCTGACCCCGGGCATCGTCACCGTGCTGCTCTTCACCATGGTGGCCACCTGGAACAACTACTTCCTGCCGCTGATCATGCTGAAGAACCCGGACTGGTACCCGCTCACCCTGGGCCTGAACGCATGGAACGCGCAGGCCGCCACCGCTGGCGGGGAAGCCATCTTCAACCTCGTCATCACCGGTTCTCTGCTGACCATCCTGCCGCTGATCGCAGCGTTCCTGCTGCTCCAGCGCTACTGGCAGTCCGGCCTTTCCGCCGGAAGCGTCAAAGAATAACGCCTCGTCCACCCTCATCAACAACGCAGTTAGAAGGAAGACCATGATCAAGACCCTGACCCGCCGCGGCCTGCTGCAGAGCTCCGCCGTCGCCGCCGCGCTCGCCTTGGGGCTCACCGCCTGCGGAGGCGGCGGCAACGCGGCGCCGCAGCAAACGGTCAACAGCGACGCCGTCGAGCAGGCCCTCCAGAAGGGCGGCAAGCTGACGGTGTGGGCCTGGGACCAGTCGCTGAAGAAGGTCGCCGAAGGCTTCGAGGCCAAGTACCCCAACGTGGACGTCAACCTCGTCAACGCGGGCACAGGAAATGACCAGTACACCGCCCTGCAGAACGCCATCTCCGCCGGTTCCGGCGTGCCGGACGTCGCGCAGATCGAGTACTACGCACTTCCGCAGTTTGCCCTCAGCAAATCACTGGTAGACCTTGGCCAGTTCGGCGCCGCCGACCTCGACGGCACCTTCACGGCCGGTCCCTGGTCCTCGGTGCAGGCGCAGGGCGGCGTCTATGGTCTTCCCATGGACTCAGGCCCCATGGCCCTGTTCTACAACAAGGAACTCTTCGACAAGCACGGCATCGCAGTCCCCACCACCTGGGATGAGTTCCTCGAGGCCGGACGTGCGCTGAAGAAGGCGGACCCCAAGGCTTACATCGCCAACGACACCGGCGACGCAGGGTTCACCACCAGCATGATCTGGCAGGCCGGCGGCAAGCCCTACCAGGTGGACGGCACCAACATCGGCGTGAACTTCTCCGACGCAGGATCCACCAAGTTCGCCGAGACCTGGCAGAAGCTCATCGACGAGGACCTGCTCGCCCCCATCAGCTCCTGGAGCGACGAGTGGTACAAGGGCCTCGGCAACGGAACCATCGCCACGCTGTCCACCGGCGCCTGGATGCCGGGGAACCTCGTCTCCGGCGTCGCCGACGGTGCAGGAAAATGGCGGGTCGCGCCTCTGCCGCAGTGGGAAAAGGGTGCCGCCAGCAGCTCCGAAAACGGCGGCAGCTCCCTGGCCATTCCCGCCGCCGGAAGCCAGGCCGCGCTGGCCTATGGCTTCCTGAAGTACTCCAATGTGGAGGAGGGCGTACAAACCCGGATCGACGGCGGGGCGTTCCCCGCCACCTCAAAGGACCTCGCGTCCGAGAAGTTCCAGAACACCGAGTTCAAGTATTTCGGCGGCCAGAAGGCCAACCAGATCTTCGCCGAGTCAGCGAAGAATGTGCCGGCCGGCTGGTCCTACCTGCCCTTCCAGGTCTACGCCAACAGCATCTTCAACGACACCGCCGGCCAGGCCTACGTCTCCGGCACCAAGCTCAAGGACGGCCTGACCGACTGGCAGAAGGCCTCGGTCAAGTACGGCACCGAACAGGGCTTCACCGTCAAGGAATAGCAGACCAGGCAAGCCCACCCCGGCGGACGCGCCAGCCCGGCGCGTCCGCCGCCATCCAAACTTCCTGCCCTACCCCAGCGCGCCCAAAATAGGAGATTCATGTCCCTCGCCACCAACCACCGCTGGCTGCGCTGGCCGTCCCCGGACACCAGTCGGCTGGCCTTCGGAGCCGACTACAACCCCGAGCAGTGGCCCCGCGAGGTCTGGGCTGAGGACGTCCGCCTCATGCAGGAGGCCGGAGTCAACATCGTCTCCCTCGCCATCTTCTCCTGGGCGCGGCTCCAGCCCGCGCGGGACACCTGGGACTTTTCCTGGCTCGACGACATCATCGACCTGCTCCACGCCAACGGCATCTCTGTGGACCTCGCCACCGCCACCGCCTCCCCGCCGCCATGGCTCGCTGCCGAACACCCGGAAATCCTGCCGGTCACCCACAACGGCGAAACCCTCTGGCCGGGCGGCCGGCAGCACTGGCGGCCCACATCCCCGGTCTTCCGCGAGCACGCACTGGCGCTCGTGCGCACCATGGCTGAGCGGTACAAGGACCACCCCGCCATCTGCGCCTGGCACGTTTCCAACGAACTCGGCTGCCACAACATCTATGACTATTCCGACGACGCCGCAGCCGCCTTCCGCCTCTGGCTGCAGAACCGCTACGGCACCCTTGAGGAGCTGAACACCGCCTGGGGGACCGACTTCTGGTCCCAGCGCTACGCGGACTGGAACCACATCTTCCCGCCGCGGAAGGCAGCGTCCTTCCCGAACCCCACGCAGCAGCTGGACTTCAAGCGCTTCTCCTCGGACTCCCTGCGGGACTACCTCCGCGCCGAACGCGACATCCTTAACAGCATCACCCCGGACATCCCCGTCACCACCAATTTCATGGTGATGGGGGAGACGAAGGGAATGGACTACGCCGGCTGGGCCGCCGACGTCGACTTCGTCTCGAATGACCACTACGTGGTCCCGGGCCCGCAGGACCACGACGAGCTGTCCTTCTCCGCGAACCTTACCGGCAACATCGCCGGAGGCAACCCCTGGTTCCTCATGGAGCACTCCACCAGCGCCGTCAACTGGCAGCCCGTGAACACGCCCAAGAAACCAGGCGCCCTCGCCCGGGACTCGCTCACCCATGTGGCGCACGGGGCAGATGCGGTCTGTTTCTTCCAGTGGAGGCAGTCGCGCGCCGGGGCTGAAAAGTACCACTCCGCGATGGTGTCCCACGCCGGCAGCAACAGCAGGCTCTTTCGGGACGTCACCGCATTGGGCCGGACGTTGGGTGAACTCGCGGCGATCACGGGCAGTCGGCGCGAACCGGCACGGGCTGCGATCCTGTTCGACTGGGACTCCTGGTGGGCCAGCGAGCTGGACTCCCATCCGACCGACCGGCTCCGCTACCGGCAGGAGGCCCTCGACTGGTACTCCGCGTTCCTGGCCAGCGGCATCCGTGCCGATGTCATCCCGGTGGCGGCCTCCCTTGAGGGGTACCAGCTGGTCATCGCGCCGGTCCTGCACGTGGTGCCGGCGGAGCTGCGCGCGCGCCTGACCGCTTTCGTCGAGGCAGGCGGGCACCTCGTGACCACCTACTTCTCGGGCATCGTCGACCAGAACGACCACGTGTGGCTCGGCGGATACCCCGGCGCCCTCAGCGACCTGCTGGGGATCCGGGTGGAAGAGTTCGGGCCGCTGGCCCCCGGGGACGATGCCATGCTCGACGACGGGTCGACCGGCACGCTGTGGGCGGACCCGGTGGCCACCACCTCAGGCGACACGAAGGTGCTGCGCCGGTTCACCTCCGGCGACCATGCCGGCGAACCGGCGGTGACCCGGCGCAGCGTGGGCAACGGATCCGCCGGCTACGTGGCGACGCGCCTCGGACCTGACGGCCTGGTCCCGGTCCTGCAGGAATTCGCGCATCTGGCCGGCGTCGAATCTGAACTGCCCGCGGAACTGCGTGGCGCCGTCGAACTCGCCGTCCGCGCGGCTGAGGACGGGCGCTTCCTTTTCCTGATCAACCGCACGGACCAGGCCGTCGACATCTCGGCGGTCCCCGGAACGGCGCTTGCCGCCGAACGAACCGCCAAGCTTGCCGCCCGCGGCGTGGCTGTCCTCCAAGTCCCCTAATAAGCATCACCGCACCGAAGGGAATTCAATGACGAACAGATCCAGACGGCCCTGGGCCGTGACCGCCGCCGGCGTCACCGCGGCGGTCTTCTCCGCAGGGCTCGTGGCCGGACCCGCGCTCGCTGCGCCGGCAGCGGGCAAGGCTGCCGATGAAACCGTGCCGGCGGGTACGGTGACGGTAAGGCCGGACCCGTCCTACCAGGGCGAGGCTTTCGAGGGGTGGGGCACCAGCCTGGTCTGGTTCGCCAACGCCACCGGCGACTATCCGGACGAAGTCCGCAACAAGCTCGCGGACATGGTCTTCGGCGACGACGGGCTGAACCTCAACATCGCACGGTACAACGTCGGCGGCGGCAATGCCCCTGACGTGAAGGACTACCTCCGTGCCGGCGGTGCCGTCGAGGGCTGGTGGAAGGCGCCCGCCGGCACCACGCGGGCGGATAAGGACTGGTGGGATCCCGCAAACCCGGAGCACTGGAACCTCGACGCCGACCAGACGCAGCGCTGGTGGGTGGACCGGATCAAGAACGACATCACGCACTGGGAAGCCTTCAGCAACTCCCCGCCGTGGTTCCAGACGGTCAGCGGCTACGTCTCGGGCGGCTTCAACTCCTCGCAGGACCAGCTGCGGACGGAGAGCGTTGACGATTTCTCCTCCTATCTGGTGGGCGTCGTCAAGCAGCTTGAAAAGGCCCACGGCATCAAGATCGACACGATCGATCCCATGAACGAACCGAACACGCCGTACTGGGGAACCAGCCTCAATGCGTCCGGCCAGCCCGTCGGCGGCCGGCAGGAAGGCGCCCACATGGGCCCCGAACTGCAGCAGAAGGTGGTCCAGTCGCTGGCCAAGGCCCTGGCCAGCGCGGACACCGGCGCCGTCATCAGCGCCATGGACGAGACCAACCCGTCCACCTTCGCCAACAACTGGAACAGCTACTCCGCCGAAGCCAAAGAGAACGTCGCGCAGCTCAACGTTCACACGTACGGGACCGGGCAGCGGACGTCCGTCCGGGACATCGCCAAGGGCGAGGACAAGCCGCTTTGGATGAGCGAGACCGGCGGCTCGTGGATGGACGGGCAGAACTTCACCAGCATGCAGCCCGGCCTTGGCCTGGCCCAGCACATGGTCAACGACCTCCGTGAGCTGGAGCCCGAGGCCTGGGTCTTCTGGCAGCCCGTTGAGGACTACAACAACATGAAGCCCGGCGGCGAAAGCGCCATCGGCTCCAATTGGGGCGAGATCCAGCTGCCCTTCGACTGCGCCGCCGGGGACACCCTCGAAAGCTGCCCGATCTACACGAACACCAAGTACAACACCGCGCGGAACTTCACACACTTCATCAAGCCCGGGGACCGCCTGGTCAAGGTGAACGACCTGAACAGCGCGGCGGCGGTCTCGGACTCCGGCGCCACCGTGGTGCATGTCAACGACAGCAAGCAGCAGCGTCCCGTGGCCCTGGACCTTTCCGGCTTCGGGGCCGTCCAGGGAAACGCCACCGTGACTCCGGTAACCAGCGACGCGTCCGGCGCACTCGTGGAGGGGGAGCCGGTCGCCGTCGGCAAGGACCGCACGGCGGTCCTAACGGTACCGGCGGAGTCCGTCACGACGTTCCTGGTCAACGGTGTGCACGGCGTGGCCAAGGACGCGGCCCTCGTGCAGGCGGACCACGTCTACAGCCTCAAAGGTGTGGAAAGCGGCAGGTCCCTTGCCCAGGGAACCGGCAGCGCCGCCGTCATCCGTTCCGGCGCCGGCGCTGACCAGCAGTGGAACATCCGCCGCCTCAGCGGCGAAAACAGCAGCCGTGCCCGCTTCGCTCTTGAAACGCCCGACGGCGGCCGGCAGCTCACCGTCGTCGACGGAAAGCCCCAGCTGGTGCCGGCGGAGGAGACGCCGTCCAAAGCCTCGCAGTGGACCATGTCCACCACCGGCGACGGCACGTACACGTTCGTCAACGCGGCCACCGGCCGGCTCCTCGAGGTGGGCGGCCATGCCACCGCGGACGGGTCGCCGGTCACGCTGTGGACCGCAAATTCCGGTGAGAACCAGCGCTGGCGGGTCATCGATGAAACTGTCCAGGGATTCCAGAACGTCACAGCCTTCACGGTTCCCGGGACCGCTCCGCAGCTGCCCGCCACGGTGGTCCCCGTCTACCGCGACGGCGCCCGGGGTGAACTGCCGGTGACCTGGACGATGCCGCCGGAGAGCCGGTGGAGCAAACCTGGAACCGTCGACGTGCGCGGAACGGCGCATGACGTCCTGGGCGCTGCCCATCCGGTGACGGCCAAGGTCACCGTCGACACGCTCGTGGCGACTCTTCCGGCGAGGGCCAAGACCTACGTTGGCGGAACGCCTGCCCTGCCCGCCACCGTGACTGCGGTGACTGCCCGCGGCGCCAAGGTGGTACGGCCGGTGGTCTGGGAGGCGGCTCCGGCGTTCACCGAGACCGGTGCGGCCAGTGTTGGAGGCACGGCCGATGCCGCCGACGGCCGGACGTTGCCCGCCACCGTGCGGGTGCAAGTCACGGCGGGAACGGCTGACAACGTGGCCGACGACGGCGGTGCCACGTTCAGCGCGACGTTCACCGAGCCGGGCTACGGCACGGCCGGACTCGGAAACGGCAACCTGACGGACAAGGCCTGGTCCAACTGGAAATCGGGCACCAAGAACACCACGGACACCCTGTCCGTGTCGCTGGCCCAGCTGAAGACGGTGACCGGCGTCAAGGTCCACTTCTACCGCGACGGATCAACCGACAGCTACGCCCAGAGCCTGCAGGTCCAGACCAAGGGGGCCGACGGCACGTGGAAGAACGCGGGTGCTCCGGTGCAGGTTCCCGGCGGCAGCCCCGCCCCGGTGGTCACGGTCCCGGTGGCCAACGTGGACACCAAGGAGGTGCGCGTGGTGCTCGCTGCCCGCGCGAACACCCACATGACGGTCAGTGAGGTCCAGGTTCTGGCCTCGGCTCCGGGCCAGTCCTCCGACGCCGCCGCGGCCGGGATTTCCGTCAACGGCCAGCCGCTGGCTGGCTTCTCGCCGGAGGTGACCTCCTACCGGGCTGACGCTCAGGGAGGGCGGCAGGAAGTCACGGCCACCGCAGCTGATCCGTACGCGACGGTCACCGTGCAGCCGGCTGATAAGCAGACGGGAACAGCGGTGGTCACCGTTAAGAGCGAAGACGGAAGCCAGATCCGGACCTACGAGGTGGTGTTCGGCCGGTAGCAGCCCGGCGTTCCTGTAAGTCAGCGTGAGTGCAGGGCACCGGGTGCGTCCCAACGGACGCACCCGGTGCCTTCTGCCGTTAAACAGGCTTAGCCGACAGGCCGGCTTAGCCGTTGAACCAGCCTGTGCCGTGAACCCGGACTAGGCCGTGAGGGCCGCCCCGAAACCTGTGGGGTCCGCCAGGAACCGGGCGAAGCCGAGTTCCGCCGCGCCGATCATCATCAGGTTGGAGCCGAGTGCCGCGGGGTGCACCTTAACCTGGGCGGCCGGTCCGTCCATGGCCTGGGACAGCAGCAGATCATCGAGGGCGGACGGCGCGAGCGCGTAGAGCACCCCCAGGAAACCGTCGAGGATGATCACCTCCGGGTTGAAGGTGTTGACGGCATTCCGGAGTGCGATGGCCAGGTAGCCCAGCTGCCGGGAGATCTCCTCCGCCACAGCAGGGCTGCCTGACGCGCGGAGGGCCTGCTCCAGCTGGGATGTGTCGCCGCCGCTGAGGCCCAGAAGCTCGAAGAGCCGGCCCTGGGACACTTCGGTTTCCAGGCAGCCGGTGGCGCCGCAGTGGCACTGTTCGCCGGAGGTGCGGACGAACGTGTGGCCCAATTCTCCGGCGTAGCCGGACGCTCCGCGGAGCAGCATGCCGTTGGAAATGATTCCGCCGCCAACGCCGCTGGCCCCGCCGTTGAGGTACACGAGGTTGTCCCGGCCGGCGCCGGCCCCGAAGATCAGCTCCGCCTCTGCCGCGAGTGAGGCGTCGTTGGCGGCCTGGCAGGCGTAGCCGGTGGCCTCGCTCAGCATCCGGGCCACAGGCTCGTCCCGCCAACCCAGGTGCGGCGCGTGGCGCACCGTCCCGTCGTCGGGGTTAACCAGGCCTGGCACCGCCACGCCGATACCGGTGATCCGGTAGGAGTGCTCCAGCTCCGTGCGCATCCCCTCAATCACGGCAGCGGCGATGTTGACAGCCTCCCGTGCGCTGGGAATCCGTTCGGTGGCGAACCGGATCTTCTTCTGGACGATGCCGCCGAGATTGACCAGGCCAATGGTCACCGCGTCGATCTCCGGGTAGACCGCGAGCGCCGCGATGGACGGACTCGGACGGACCTCGGGGCTCGGCCGGCCCACCTGGGCTTCACCAGTAGGCGCCGTTTCATAAACCAGGCCGAGCGCAACCAGCTGTCCGATCAGGGTGCCGACCGTTGACCTGTTCAGCCCGGTCCTTTTCGTCAGCTGCGCACGGCTGAGGACACGGTGGTGGTGGACCAGGGACGTGATCAGGGCCAGGTTGTTCCGCCGGGAGGGGTCCAGCTCGCTGGGCGGGGCGGTCGGGGCAGCCCGTTGGCGAGGGGAAGACATCATCGGAACAATATCAGCTGCCGAAAACCTTGGTGTCGAGGAAGTCGTTGCGGAACTTCCCCTCCGGATCGAGGCGGTCCGCGAGGGCCTTGAAGTCTGCGAAGCGCGGGTAGAGCGGCGCGAGCCGGGAGGCGTCGCCGTCGAACAGTTTGCCCCAGTGCGGACGGGCGCCGAACGGCGTCAGCTCCGCCTCGATCACGGGGAGCACGGCCTCGACGGCGGGCTGGTCCTGCCGCCAGGTGAGGTGCAGGCCAATGCTGTCGGTTCCGTAGTTCGGGCTCAGCCAGAGGCTGTCCGCGGCCACGGTGCGGATTTCCGAGACCAGCAGCAGCGGAGTCACCAGGCGGGACAGCCGGCGCATGGCCTGGATGGCGTCCACGGCATGCTCGCGGGGGACCAGGTACTCGCTTTGCAGCTCCTCTCCCTTGCTGGGCGTGAATTCCATCCGGAAATGGGCCATCCTGTCCGACCACGGGCCGGGCACGCCCAGCTGCTGCGTGCAGGTGGTTCCCGGCACGCCGGCGATGGGATGCCTCGGTTCTTTGGCCGGGCTGCCGCCGAAAAAGCCGGCGCGTTCCGCTATGGCTTCGGCTGGCGCTGGCCGGGATTTCAGCCAGGCCTGGCCGATCCGGTCCCCGCTCCAGTCGGTGAACAGACTGACGCTGTACGCGGAGGACGTAACGTCGTCGAAATTCTCCAGCACCTGGTCCCACTCAAGGTCCTCGAACACCGTCTGCGAGACCGGGAACGTCGATTCGATGTCCAGGGTCAGGCTGCTGACGATGCCCAGGGCGCCGAGGTTCACCACCATGCCGTCAAAGTCGGGCTCCCCGCGGCGCGCGGTGAGGATCCCGCCGTCGGCGGTCACCAGTTCAAGGCCGGCGACGGCGGTGGCAAGGTTGCCGTTTCGGTCACCTGATCCGTGGGTGGCGGTGGCGACGGCCCCGGCCACCGAGATGTGAGGGAGGGACGCCAGGTTGTGCAGCGCATAGCCCTGCCGCTGCAGCTCGGCGGCAAGGGTCCCATAGCGTGTTCCGCCGCTCACGGTCACCGTCATCGTGGCGGGGTCCACCTCGACGGCCGGCGTGAGGTGCTCAAGCGAGACCAGGGTGCCGGCGGTGTCGGCGATGCGGTTGAAGGAGTGCCGCGAACCGAGGGCACGAAGCTTGGTGGCGCCGGCCACCACGTCCTGGAGCTCCGGCACTGTGGTTGGCTCGAGTACCTCGGCGGCGGCGTACCTAAGGTTGCCGGCCCAGTTGTGCCCCGCGGTGTGCAGCTCGGTTCCTGCTTCGCTGACCATTGCCTGCCCTTCGTTTGGTGTTGCAGAGAACATAACACCCGCGGCGGGCTAACGATAGGCGTTTCCGCGGATTGAGACTGCTCTTTTAGTTCCCGAAGAACTGTTGACAGGCTGCGAAAAACGAATATGTTTGTTTATGAAACATATTCAGGATCTGCGCTTTCCTTCTTTAGGGGCAGGTCCCTCCAAACCAAACGGGAGCACTCAATGGCGATTCAGCCCACGCGCGACGACAAGTTTTCCTTCGGCCTGTGGACCGTCGGCTGGGAGGCCCAGGACCAGTTCGGTTCTGCGACCCGCCCGCCGCTGGACACAGTGGAGGCCATCAACCGGCTCAGCGATCTGGGTGCCTACGGCATCACCTTCCACGACAACGACCTGTTCCCGTTCGGCTGCTCCGCGGCTGACCGCCAGCGGGAGATCGACCGACTGACCGGCGCGCTGAAGGCCACCGGCATGGTGGTACCCATGGTGACCACCAACCTGTTCAGCCATCCGGTCTTTAAGGACGGCGGCTTCACCAGCAACGACCGCGGTGTGCGCCGCTTCGCCCTCCGCAAGGTCCTGGAGAACATC
This sequence comes from Arthrobacter sp. UC242_113, assembly GCF_044054585.1. Lineage (NCBI taxonomy): Bacteria > Bacillati > Actinomycetota > Actinomycetes > Micrococcales > Micrococcaceae > Arthrobacter > Arthrobacter sp. UC242_113. The sequence continues at coordinate 4,112,094 of NZ_CP171968.1, forward strand.
GACCTCGCCGCCGAACTGGGCGCTGAGACCTTTGTGATGTGGGGAGGACGCGAGGGCAGCGAGTACGACGCCGCAAAGGACATCCGCGGCGCCCTCGAGCGCTACCGCGAGGCCGTGAACCTGCTGGGCGACTACGTGACGGACAAGGGCTACAACATCCGCTTCGCGATCGAGCCCAAGCCGAACGAACCGCGCGGCGACATCCTGCTGCCCACCCTGGGCCACGCCCTGGCGTTCATCGAGACCCTCGAGCGGCCGGAGCTTGTGGGCATCAACCCCGAAACCGGCCACGAGCAGATGGCCGGGCTGAACTTCACCCACGGCATCGCGCAGGCGCTCTACCAGGGCAAGCTCTTCCACATCGACCTCAACGGCCAGCGCAGCATCAAGTTCGACCAGGACCTGGTGTTCGGCCACGGCGACCTGCAGAACGCCTTCTCCCTGGTTGACCTGCTGGAAAACGGAGGCCCGCAGGGCGGGCCGGCCTACAAGGGCCCGCGCCACTTCGACTACAAGCCCAGCCGGACCGAGGACATCGACGGCGTCTGGGATTCCGCGGCCGCCAACATGCAGACCTACCTGCTGCTCAAGGAGCGCGCCAAGGCTTTCCGCGCCGACCCCGAGGTACAGGCTGCGCTGGAGGCGTCGCGGGTTTCCGAGATCAATGTCCCCACCCTGAACCCCGGCGAAGGCTACGAGCAGCTCCTCGCCGACCGCTCGTCCTACGAGGATTTCGACGCCGACGCCTACTTCGGTGGCAAGGGCTTCGGTTTCGTGAAGCTCCAGCAGCTCTTCATCGAGCACTTGCTCGGTGCCCGCTAGTACTGGGATCGCTGCTCCTATGTCAACGGCTGTTCCCATGTCATTGGTTGCCGGGGTCGACTCCTCGACCCAAAGCTGCAAGGTGGTGGTGCTGGATGCGGATACCGGCGCCCTGGTCCGGGAGGGCCGTGCCGGCCATCCCGAGGGCACCGAGGTCCACCCGGACCATTGGTGGCAGGCGTTGTCCGAGGCGCTCGACGACGCCGGCGGGCTCGCCGGGGTCAGCGCGCTTTCCGTGGGGGGCCAGCAGCACGGCATGGTGCTGCTGGACCGGGACGGCAACGTGCTGCGCCCGGCGCTGCTCTGGAACGACACCCGCTCGGCAGAGTCGGCCGCAGCCCTTACCGAAGAGGTGGGCGCCGAGGACTACGCGAAGCGGACCGGCCTGGTACCCGTGGCTTCCTTCACTGTCACCAAGGTCCGGTGGGTCCGCGACCATGAGCCGGACATCGCCAGCCGGGTAGCCGCCGTCGCTCTGCCGCATGACTGGCTGACCTGGCGTCTGCGCGGCTACGGCCCGGCCGGCGCCAGCCCGCTGGGACCCGACCTGGGGCAGCTCACCACCGACCGCTCCGACGCAAGCGGCACGGGCTACTGGAACCCTGCGAATGGTGCGTATGACCTGGAGCTGTTCAGCCTGGCCTTCGGGCGGGATGCTGTTGAAGCCGGGACTGACGCGTTTGGTGCGTCGGGGGCGGCCGTTGATGCCGCGATCCTGCCCCGAGTCCTGGCCCCGGGCGCTTCGCCCGGGATTGTGCACGCGGAAATTGCGGGGCAGCCGATTCTGCTTGGTGCCGGTGCGGGGGATAACGCTGCCGCGGCACTGGGGCTGGGCGCCCGGGCGGGCGACGTCGTCGTGTCCGTGGGCACCAGCGGGACGGTGTGCGCCGTCTCCGACGAGCCGATCGGCGACCCGAGCGGGACGGTGGCTGGCTTCGCGGACGCGAGCGGGCTGTTCCTGCCGATCGCCGTGACCCTCAATGCCGCGCGGGTGCTGACGTCGGTTGCCGGGCTGCTGGGTGTGGACTTCGATGAGCTGTCCCGGCTGGCCCTGGAAGCTGAACCCGGTGCGGGCGGCGTTGTGCTGGTTCCATACTTCGAGGGGGAGCGGACGCCCAACCTGCCGCACGCCACGGCCAGTTTCTCCGGGCTGACCATCGCGTCGACCACGCGCAGCAATATTGCGCGGGCCGCCGTCGAAGGGATGTTGTGCGGGCTGGCGGGAGGTCTGGACGCCCTTCGAGCTTTGGGTCATCCTGCCGAGCGCCTCCTGCTGATCGGCGGCGCAGTGCAGAACCCTGCGGTCCAGCGGATCGCCGCCCAGGTTTTCGACCTACCCGTACTGGTTCCCAGTCCCGGCGAGTACGTGGCCCGCGGAGCTGCCGTGCAGGCGGCCTGGGCACTGACGGGGGAGCGGCCGGCATGGAACGTGGCGCTGGACGGCAAACCCGAGCCGGACTTCCGGCCTGCCATCCTTGAGCAGTACAAGGTGGAGCAGCACAAGGTTGAAAGCGCTGGCTGAGCCTTCCTCTATTGGTTGAGCTTGTCGAAACCTCTTCCTGCCCTCCCGACTAGGTAGCAGCTCAGGGCGTTCCCACGGCTGGGAACGCCCTGAGCTGCTACCTGGTTTTCGTTCCGGGGCGCATCCCAAAAAGTTTGTGGATCCATCTCCATCCGGGCCTTAACGGCCCTTAAATGTCGGTGGCCATTGGCAGACTGTGTTCATGGAGGCCATCGGAAGTTCAGCACTGACAGGAGCGCCGTCGCACTGCGTCGGGCAGCCTGTTGCTGTGGTTTCAGACGGCCTTTTTCCGGACACGGTCTTACCCTTTGACGTCGTTCCCGACAGTTGGTCCTCGTGCGAAGTCTTGCCGTTCGATGAGTTCGCGGTCGAGGGCTTCATGGAGGATGGCGTTCCCTATGACGATGACCTCAACGCCATGCTTCCCGAGGACCCCTTCCCCGGTGGGGGCTATCCCGACGGCGTTTTTCCGGAGGACCCGTTTCCCGAAGCTCTGTTTGGCGACGTCATGTTCAACGACGCCGCTGCCTTCGGCACTGTTGGGCCCAGGCCGAGTGCCGGGGGGCGGATTGCGGCGGCACCTGCCCTTTTGGAGGCCGATCTCACCGTCGACGGTCCCGGGCTGCTCGACCAGAACCGGGCGCTGGAGAAGGTCAAGGCCATGATTGCCGGGCAGCAAGCGAGGCTTGCCGTCGAGTTCGAAGGTAGACAGCGGCAGGAGCAAGCTGAACTCGGGGATGCCGCTCCTGTGCCCGCGTCGGCGGAGGGTCTGGGAAAGAAGCGCCCCAAGGAACACCTGACGGGTGTGGCTGAGCAGATCGCGATGTCCCGGGGCGAATCCCCGCACCGGGGAGGCCGGCTTCTCGGGATGGCCAAGGCCCTGGTCATCGAGATGCCCCACTCCCTGGCAGCCCTGGACACGGGCCAGCTCAATGAAGAGCGGGCCATGTATATCGTGAAGGAAACGGCCTGCCTGACCGTCGAAGACCGGACCGCGGTCGATGAGGAACTCGCAGCCGACACCGGGGCCTTCGATGGGGTCGGGACCCGCGGCGTTATCGCTGCGGCAAAGGCTGCCGCAGTCCGACGGGACCCACGCTCGGTCACCCACCGGGCCAGCCATGCCGCCTCCGAGCGATCGGTGAGCCTCCGCCCGGCACCGGACTGCATGACCTACCTCACAGCCCTGCTGCCGGCCCACCAGGGCGTCGCGGTCTACAAGGCCCTCACCCGGCAGGCCGATACCCTGAAATCTGCCGGGGATCCGCGGTCCCGGAACCAGGCCATGGCCGACACCTTCGTCGAATGGACCACCGGTACCCCCGGCGGCATCACCGGAATAGACCTCAACCTCGTCATGACCGACCGCGCCCTCCTCCAAGGGGACAGCGAACCCGCCCGCCTTACCGGCTACGGCATCGTCCCCGCCGCCTGGGCACGGGAACTCCTCATGCAGAGGCGAGGAGAGCCCGATCGCCTCCAGCCAGCCGTGGCCGGTTCGGCAGAGGTCGACTCAACGGCTGTGAAGGAACTCAAGACCTGGGTCCGGCGGCTCTACACCGCGCCCGGGACCGGCGATTTGATGGCCATGGACTCGCGGAGGCGTCTCTTCCCGGCACCGCTGCGCCGCTTCATCCAAATCCGGGACGACACCTGCCGCACACCGTACTGCGACGCCCCCATCCGCCACCACGACCACATCATCCCCTGGCACAACGACGGCACAACCAGTCTGACTAACGGCGCGGGTCTCTGCGAAGCCTGCAACCACACCAAAGAACTCCCCGGCTGGAATGTGAAACCACGGCCTGGACCGCGACACACCATCGAAATCACCACGCCGACCGGCCACACCTACCGCTCCACAGCACCGCCACTACCGGGAACAACCCGAACCACCACCAGCCTGCCCGAAAACGGTCAGGGGAGTGGCCAAGGCCCACCCCACGACGAGTGAGGCGGCGGCGGAAATACCGCCGCCGCCGAATCCAGACAAAGGAGGAACCTGGAGCCCTGCGAGGTCGCACTAGCGCAGTCCTCTTCCTCTACGAGCTGGCCTCGGCGACCTGGGCTGCCAGGGTAGTCAGTTCAACGGCCTCAGGACGTGCCGCTGTGCTGTGAATCTTCACAGCTGCGCCGCTCTTGGCCGACGCGAGCACGGACTCCATGACCTCGAGGGCGTGGTAGGCAAGCAGTCCACCGGCGCGCGGCTCGGACCCCGGTGAGGTGCCGGCGAGGTCCGCGATCCCGAACCCCCTGCCGGAATCTACGTAACCGGCCGAAACGGGTAGCGTCTGCCAGTCCTCGGCGCCCAGCGCGAACAACTGCACGTCGCCGTCGAAGTGGTTGGGGTCCGGGACGGCAAGTGAGCCGAGCTCGCCGTGGATCTCGATATTGGGGCTCTTGGTTTTGACGGCGTCGAAGCTCATCACCAGCGTGGACAGCGCTCCCGAGGCGTGAACCAGCACGCCTGTGACGTGGGTGTCGGTGGTCACGGGAACGGTTTCGCCCTCACGGGGACCTGAGCCGATGGTGCGTTCTGAGCGCGTATGGCTGGCGGCGCCCATCACTGAGACGATGGGTCCCAGCAGGGTGACCAGGGCCGAAACGTAGTACGGGCCCATGTCCAGCAGGGGGCCGCCGCCGGGCTGGTAGTAGAAGTCGGGGTTGGGGTGCCAGCGTTCGTGACCCGGAGTGACCATAGTGGCGGTGGCGGAGATGGGACGGCCGATCAGCCCGTCGTCGATCGCCTTGCAGGCTGTCTGGATTCCGGTACCCAGCACGGTGTCCGGAGCACATCCGACCAGGACGCCGGCCGCCTCGGCGGCCTCCAGCACTTCCCGTGCCTCCGCGGTTGTCGCTGCCAGCGGTTTTTCGCCGTAGACGCTCTTTCCGGCGGCGATGGCTTTGAGGGCAACGTCGGCATGGGCAGCGGGGATGGTCAGGTTCAGCACGAGTTCGACGTCGTCTGCCGCCAGGAGCTCCTCGACTGTGAGGGCGCGGACGCCCTCGTAGTCGTCGGCGACCGCCTGGGCGCGTGCAGGGTCGAGGTCTGCGACGGCCACGAGGCTGATGAGGTCCTGAAAGCGGCGGAAGCTGGCCAGGTACTGCTCAACAATCTTGCCGCAGCCGATGATTCCTACTCGTGTGTGCTCTCCTGCGTTTAGCGGCTTGCCCACAGCATGCCCCTTTCGATGATCGTGCGGACGTTGGTGTCCTGGAGAATTTCCACGCGGTGTCCGGGCGTGGCGACGAAGATACGCCCCTTGCCCCACTGGCGGGTCCAGATGGCAGGCGAGGTGACTTCACGGTTCCAGGGGTCCCATTCGCGTACCTTTTGGGTGGCGGTGGCCAGGACGTCGATGTAGTCGTCGGCCAGGACCCAGTACTGTTCGGTGACGAGGTCGAAGTCGCCGATGCCTTCGGTGATGGGGTGTTGTTCCGCTGCGGGGAGCATGTTCACGGTGTAGGGAACATAGTTGTCGGCCTGCTCACCCTTGCGCTCGTCCGGGTGCTTGCCCGGGTGGCAGGCGAACTGTCCGCCGATCATGTGCAGGTAGTCGGAGGTGTTGCGGTAGGAGTCCGCGATGCCGCCGTGCCAGCCGGCCAGGCCGGTACCGTTCTCGACGGCGGTCCGCAGGCCCTCGAACTCGTCTTTTTCAATGATGGACATGGTCATGCACTGGACGATCAGGTCCACGCCGGCCATGTATTGGGCATCGGCGTAGATTTTGGGTGATTCCTCCACCCGCACCTCGTAGCCTTGCTCTTTCAGGTATGGGATGAACAGCTCGGTGGCCTCAATGGGCTGGTGTCCGTCCCAGCCTCCGCGCACCACCAGGGCGGTCTTGTTCTCGCTTGTCATGGTTTCCTTGCAGTCTCGTCGGGTGAAGCGTTGGGTTCTCTGATACAGCTCAGCGGGTGCTGAAGGCCGCATCGAAGGCAGCGGCGGGCGGGCTGATGGCAGCAAGGCCTTTCACCATGGCCAGAGCCTGGGGTGCGCCCACCAGCCGGTCCATGCCGGCGTCTTCCCATTCAATGCTGGTGGGGCCGTCATAGCCGATCGCGTTCAGCGTGCGGAAGATCGGTTCCCATTTGACGTCGCCGTGCCCTGCGGTGACGAAGTCCCAGCCGCGGCGCGGGTCCGCCCAGGGCAGGTGCGAGCCGAGCCGGCCGTTGCGGCCGTTGAGATGGCGGACCGACTCCTTCACATGCACGTGGAAGATCTTGTCGGCGAAGTCCTGCAGGAACATCACCGGGTCCAGGTCCTGCCAGATGAAGTGGGAGGGGTCGAAGTTCAGGCCGAAGTTTTCCCGGTGGCCGATGGCCTCCAGGGTGCGCTTGGCGGTCCAGTAGTCGTAGGCAATTTCGGAGGGATGAACCTCGAGAGCGAACCGCACCCCGACCTCGTCGAAGACGTCCATGATCGGATTCCAGCGCTCGGCGAAGTCCCTGTAGCCGCGTTCGATTATGGCATTCGAGGCGGGTGGGAACATGGCCACGCATTTCCAGATCGACGAACCGGTGAAGCCGGTGACGGTCTTGACGCCCAGCCTGGCGGCCGCCCGCGCTGTTGTCTTCATCGCGTCGGCAGCCCGGGCGCGGACGCCGTCGGGATCGCCGTCGCCCCAGACCGCGGGGGAGAGGATATCCCGATGCCGTTCGTCGATGGGGTCGTCGCACACCGCCTGGCCGGTGAGGTGGTTGGCGATGGCGTGGACTTTGAGGCGGTGTTTGTCGAGGATGTCGAGTTTGCCCTGCAGGTAGGCATCGTCCTCGACGGCGCGCTCCGGGTCCAGGTGGTCGCCCCAGCAGGCGATTTCCAGGCCGTCGAAGCCCCACTCGCCCGCGAGCCGGGCCACCTCTTCGAAGGGCAGGTCGGCCCACTGGCCGGTAAACAGGGTGATGGGACGGGTCATGGCTGCACCTTCTGCCAGCGGCTGTCGTCGGTGGCGCTGGCTTCCACGGCGGCCAGTACCTTTTGCACCTGCAATGCCTCGGCGAACGACGGCGATGGCTGGCGGCCCTCGCTGATCGCGTTGACGAAGTCCACCACCTGATGGGTGAAGACGTGCTCGTAGCCGAGGCCGTGGCCGACGGGCCACCAGTTACCGGTGTAGGGGTGTTCCGGTTCGGTGACCTGGATCCGGCGGAAGCCGGCGTCGGGCTCTTGGGCGGCGTCGTAGAAGGACAGGGAGTTCATGTCCTCGAAGTCGAACGCCAACGACCCCTTGGTGCCGTTGAGTTCAAGACGCATGGCGTTCTTCCTGCCCAGGGCGAAGCGGGTGGCTTCGAACACCCCAATCGGCCCGCCGTCGGAAACGCCGCCGTCGGCAGTGCCGCCCTCGAAGCGGGCGCTGAAGATCGCCGCGTCATCAACAGTGACGGGACCCAGCTCCACGTTCTCGCCGGTGGCGCCGTGCCCGCCGAGGCCCACGAAGTCCCCGCCCACGGGGCGTTCCTTGACGAAGGTCTCGAGGAGGGCGGAGACCCCCCGTGATCCGGCGGCCGGTGATCCACTGGGCGGCATCGATGCTGTGGGCGCCGATGTCCCCGAGTGAACCGGATCCGGACTTTTCCTTGTCCAGCCGCCAGGTGAGCGGGGCACTGGCGTCGCTGAGCCAGTCCTGGAGGTACTGGGCGCGGACATGGCGGATCTGTCCCAGCCGCCCGGCGTCGACCATCCGTTTGGCGAGGGCCAGCGCAGGGGTGCGGCGGTAGCTGAAGCCGCACATCGAATACACCCCGCGGGCTGCTGCCGAGTCCGCGGCCGCGGTCATCAAATCGGCCTCCCCCACGGAGTTGGCGAGCGGCTTCTCGCACAGCACGTGCTTGCCCGCTTCCAGTGCCGCGATGGCGATCTCGGCGTGGGTGTTGCCGGGGGTGCAGATGTCGATCAGGTCGATGTCGTCCCGCTCGATCAGCCTGCGCCAGTCGGTTTCGACGCCGTCCCAGCCGTATTTGCCGGCAGCGGCCCGGACGCCCTCGGCGTTCCGGCCGGCCACCGCGGACAGCTCCGGCTGAAGCGGCAGGTCGAAGAAGCGCGGGGCCGTCCGCCAGGCGTGGGAGTGCGCGGCGCCCATGAAGGCGTAGCCCACCATCCCGACGCGCAGGGGCTTACGGTCACTCATTGGTTTGTTCCCTTCATTCTTCGGCTCAGTTGCGGAGCTGCTCACTTGCTGAATCCGGCGGTCAGGCCGCTGAGCAGCTGGCGGCGGGCCATCACGTAGAGCACCAGCAGCGGCAGCGTGGCGAGGACCACGGAGGCCAGCACTGCGGGGATGTTGGCGGTGAACTCGTCCTGGAACGTCCACAGGGAGAGCGGCAGCACGCGGGTGGAAGGGCTCTGGGTCAGGATGAGCGGGAACAGGAAGCCGTTCCAGACGTGCAGGGCGTTGTAGATGCCCACCGTCACCACCGCGGGGCGCATCAGCGGCAGCGCAAGACGCCACATCATGGTCCAGTCGCTGCATCCGTCCAGCCGCATGGATTCGAACAGTTCATTGGGGACATCCCGCATGAAGTTGGACAGGATCAGTACCGAGATGGGAATGGCGAAGGCGATTGAGGGCAGGATCAGCGCCAGGAGGGTGTCGTACATGTGGGCACGAGTGATCATCCAGTAGATCGGGATGATCGTGGCGTGCAGCGGGATGGCCAGGCCCAGCAGGAACAGCTTGCTGGTGGAGGTGATGAACCAGCCGCTGCCGCGCACGATTGCATACGCGGCCATGAAGGAGACCAGCAGGGCGGGAATCACACTGCCGACAGTGACGATCAGGCTGTTGGCGAAGTACTTCGCGAAATCCTTTTCCAGGACAAGCTTGTAGTTGTCCAGCGTCGGCTCGGTGGGCGGCATCATCGGGTTGGTTGTGAAGAACCCGGCCTGGTCCTTCAGGCTGGTGATGATGACGTAGTAGACCGGCAGGATGATCACTGCGAGCCAGATCCACCCGCCGAGTGACCCCATGAGGTTGGGACGCCGGCCGGGGCCCTTGCCGCCGCGCGGTGCGGGCTGCCGCCTCATGGCCGGGGCCACGGGAGGAACTGCGAGCTCAGTGGTTGAGGCCATGTCAGGCTCCTTCAAGTTGGCTTGCGCTGCGGTTGCGTCCGCCGAGCCGCTGCAGGAAGAGGGCCAGGACCAGGCCGATGACGACCAGGATGACGCCCAGCGCGCTGGCCGCGCCCATGTCGTTGGCTTTGAAACCGGTGAGGTACATGTGCAGCGGAAGCAGGCGGGTCGAATAGCCGGGACCGCCGGCTGTCAGGACGAAGACCAGGTCGAAGTAGGCAAGGGATCCCACGACCATCAGCGTGGAGGAAGTGATCATGGTGTACTTCAGCTGTGGCAGGGTGACGTGGAAGAACTGCTTGACCCGGCCTGCCCCGTCGATCTGTGCCGCCTCATACAGCGAGGCGGGGATCTGGCGGACACCGCCTTGATAGATAAGGGTGTGGAAGGGAACGAACTGCCAGGCGATCACGAAGACCACCACGAACAGCACCAGGTCCGAATTGCCGAGCCAGTCCTGGGCGAGGGCGGGGATGCCCAGCCCCGGCCCCATCCCGAAGTTGGGGTCCAGGAGGGCCTTGAACGCGATCGCGACAGCAGCAGACGAGAGCAGCAGCGGCAGGAAGTACAGCACGGCGAGCGCGGCCCGGTACTTGTGCGCGCCCGATGTGAAGACGCCCAGCAGCAGGCTGATGGGCGCCTGGACAACGAACGAATAGACGATGATCTTGGCGGTGACAAGCAACGCGTTGCCGGTCACCGGATCGGTGAGGACGGAGGCCCAGCTGCCGACGCCATCCAATCTAATTTCACCCAGGCCGTCCCAGCTGGTGAAGCTGAGGAACAGAACCCCGGCCAGCGGGATTACGGCGAAGACCAGGAAGAAAGCGAGGGCCGGCGCGACGAGCCATCCCGACGGACCCTTGCTCAGGCTTCGCCTGCTCAGGGTCCGCCGGGAGGTGCTTGTAATCGAAGCCACGGTTACTTTTCCACCGTCGCGTTCATGGTGTCCACAAACTGCTGGGGGGCGATCTTCTTCAGGAAGATCTGGTCCAGGTTCGAGAGCATGGCGTCTCCCTGGGCGGGGGTAAGTGCCTGGTCCCAGGACATGGTGAACGTCGGTGCGTCCTTGGCAAGGCCATAGGCGAAGGTCAGGAAGTCCTTGTCCGGGGATGCCTCCAGCTTGGACTCGATGCCCTTGACCACCGGCACGGCACCGGAGTTGATCAGGTCCTGCGTGTTCTTTTCAGTGAACATACCGTCCTTGACGTAGTTCAGTGCCGCTTCCTTCTGGGCGTCGGTGGCCTTGGAGGACACTGACCAGAAGTTGGAGGGGTTGCCGACGACGTTGCCCGGGTCACCCTTGCCGCCGGAGACAGTGGGGAACGAGGTGAAGCCGAGCTTGCCGCTGCTCACAAAGTTCCCGGCGTCCTTCTTCATGCCCTGGTAGATCCAGCCGCCCTGCAGGATCATGGCAGCCTTGCCCGTGTACAGGAGGGCCTGGTCGGCGCTGCTGTCGGCGGCGATGGAGGAGAAGCCGTTGATGAACCCACCGGCATCGACCAGATCCTGGATCTTGGTCAGTGCCTCTGTGACGGCCGGGTCAGACCAGGCATCGGGCTTGTTTGCGGCGATGTTTGCGAAGACTTCAGGGCCGCCGATGCGCTCAACCAGGTATTCGAGCCACATCAGGTTCGGCCACTTCGACTGGCCGGCCAGGGAAAACGGGGCAATACCCGCGGCCTTGAACTTGGGCACCAGTGCCATCAGCTCGTCCCAGGTCTTGGGCGGCTGTGCGCCCACCTTCTCGAAGACTTCTTTGTTGTAGTAGAGCACCACGGGCTGGGCGTTGTTGTTGGGGAAGGCGTACGCCTTGCCGTTGATCTCCCCGTTCTTCAGCACGGCCGGAAGGTAACGGTCCTTCACCTGGGGATTCTTCTCGAGGAACCCACTCAGGTCCTCAACCTGCCCCGAATCGACATAGGACTTGAGCACGCCGCCGCCCCAGCCGTATATGAAGGTGGGGCCCTGTCCGGCACCAATCGCAGTGCGGACCTTGGTCTTGTAAGCGTCGTTGGCAAAGAACTCGACCTTGATGCTCTGGTCGCTGTGCGCGCTGTTCCAGGCATCGACAGAGTTCTGCAGGGATGCCTGGTTCCCGCCTGTGAGCCCCCACATTGAGGCCGAGTCGGCGCTCACTGAGCCGCCGGCCGGGCCGCTCGAGCCGCAGGCGGCGAGGGAAAGGGCCAGCGCACCGGCTGTGAGAGCTGTACCTGCAGTACGCAGTTTCAGAAATTTCATTAGTCTTCCGTTCATCCTTCGGGGGCGTCATTGGCTCCCAGGCTTGAAACCCCATCTCCGCTGCGAGACGGGAACGAATTGCAGTGCGGCTCTCGAAACTTTTCGATAACCGTTCGATACGATGTAAAGGTACTAGTGATCGCCATCACGGTCAAGGGCCCGCGTGGAGCCGTCCTTGACCTAAATTGCCGCGGGTAGTTGACGTGAGGGCGGCGGTAGGCAAGACTTCTAATCCCGAAACATTTCGAAAGGCGGTTGGTTGTGTCCCTCTCGACACCCCCGAAGAAGATGACCCTGGCAGCCATTGCCAGACTGACGGGAGTCTCCACGCCGACCGTCTCCAAGGTGGTGAATGGCCGCGAAGACGTGGCGGAAGAGACCCGCGCAAAAGTGCTGGCCGCACTGGTGGATGCTGGCTATCAGTCCCCAATGCAGCGCCGGATCGCCTCCCCCGAGCCCTCAATCGTCGAGGTTTCCTTTGATGCCTTCACGCCGGCCTACTCCACAGCCGTCCTCAACGGGATCCTGGAATACGCGGCATCCGTGGGCGTGGAGGTCCTCATGAGCACCTCCAGCAGCGGGGCAGTTCCCGGTCTGAGCCCGGAAAAGCGCGCCGAGCGGATGGTTGCGCACGGCAGGATAGGGCTGATTCTCGTGACTTCTGATTTCAGCGAGGCCCAGCTGACAGCCCTCAGGCGGCGGAACATTCCGGTGGCCGTGGTGGACCCTCTCAACCCTCCGCCGCCGGACGTTGTCAGTGTCGGCGCCACCAACTGGGCAGGCGGCAAGGCTGCCGCGGAGCACCTGCTCAAACTCGGGCACCGGGAGATTGCCTATCTCGGCGGGCATGAGACGGCCGAGTGCAACCAGGCCCGACTGCACGGCTACATGTCGGCCCTGGCCTCCGGCGGTGTGCAGGTGAATCCGGAGTACATCATTCATGGAAAATTCCGGACCCATCACGGCATAGAGGGACTCAGGCGACTGATTGCCCTGCCACAACGGCCGACGGCGATCTTTGCCGGCAGCGATAGTGTTGCCGTTGGCGTGCTGCGGGAAGCCCGCCATCACGGCATCCGCATCCCTGAAGACCTCAGCCTGGTGGGCTTCGACGGGACAACGCTGGCGGAGGATGCCGTTCCGTCCCTGACCTCGGTTTCCCAGCCGCTGCACGAAATGGGAAGGGCGGCCCTGCGGGCTGTCCTGAGCCAGGCGCGGGGAGAAGAGCTTGACTCCCACCGTGTGGAGCTTGCCACCCAGCTCGTGGTCAGGGAATCCACCGCGCCGCCGCGGTACGATGAGCCGCGCAAAGACGCGCCCCGTAAAGATGGAGCCATGACGCGCTAGCCGCTGTCCGGCCGCATGCTGGGGGTTAGGCTGTGAGCAGTGCCCTTCAAGCAGCCGGAGGACTACTATCCATCTGCTCCGGGGGGAAGAGACTGATGAGTCGTGCAAGTGAACCGGGTGTCCAGCCGGGGCTTCGGTCCGGCGGCGGCACCGGCGCTGACTTGGCCGACAGGGTGGATGCGTTATTTGTCAGCCTTGGAGAACGCGGCAGAGTCATAGTCCGGCAACTGCCCCTGTCCGCCACAGTGCTGTTGGTAGTGGCCGCAGCTGCGATCTTTTACCCCGGGACGCTGGCCGATGAACGCTTCCGGCTCGCCTTGCTGGCCCACACCGCACTCTTTGGACTGAGCGTGGGCGTGCCCTGGGGCAGGCTCCCGAGGGGGGCCTACGCCGTGATTCCGGTTTTGGACTGCCTGGCCATCGGCTTCACACGGGAGGCTGGCGGTCCCAATTTCAGCGTCCTGAGTCTCCTGCTCGTCTTTCCGGTGATCTGGCTGTCCGTGGACAGCAACCGTGCCGGTGTCGTCCTCGCCGTGGCCGCAGCGCTCCTCAGCACCCTGCTGCCGGCGGCAGCATTCGGCACGCCGCCCACACAGGGGTCGATGATCCGGACGATATTCCTGCCGCTGGTCATGGCCGCCATAGCCGTCACCACCCACGTCGTGGCGGGGACCCTCTACCGCCAGCGCAAGACGCTGGTCAGGAAGGACGAGGCACTCGCTGACACCGTTGCCGAGAGTGTGCAGCGGCAGCGGCTCCTGGACGCCGTACTTTCCACCGTCAATGTTGGCGTGTGGGTGGTGGACCAGGACGGGCAGGACGTCCTGACCAACAAAGCCCTGCGGACCGACTCGGCGCTGTCCGGGCTGGCACCGTCAGCCAGCCGGCTGCAGCTATTCCAGGCTGACCGCGCCACTCCGGTGCCGCCGGAACGCTTCCCCACGGCGCGCGCGGCCGGCGGCGAGACGTTCACCGACGAGCTGTACTGGGCCGGCGAGGGCGAGGACATGCGCGCGTACTCGGTCACGGCCCGCACTATGGTTTCGACGAACGGAAACCACGCAGGCGCCGTGATCACCTTCGCCGAAGTCACGGCACTGATCCGTGCCCTGTCGGCCAAGGACAACTTCGTGGCCACCGTCTCCCATGAGCTCCGCACCCCGCTGACGTCCATCCTCGGTTACCTCGAACTGGTCCTCGACGAGCCCGGCCACGAGGACATCGGGGAGGAACTGCGGATCGTGCAGCGCAACGCCAACCATCTGCTCGGCCTCGTGAACGATCTGATCGCGGTCGCCTCGGAGCGGGTGGAACTGACCCTGCGGGAAGCCGATGTGGCCAGCCTGCTGGCCGGCGTGGTGGCCTCCTCTCAGGCGAAGGCCACCGTCAGCGGTGTGGAACTGGTCCTCGACGTCGAGGAACCCCTGACCGCCCGCGTCGATCCCGGCCGGATCAGCCAGGTTTTCGGCAACCTGGTGTCCAACGCGATCAAGTTCTCGCCGGACGGGGGAAGGGTCACTGCCCGCGCCCACCGGGCTAACAGCCACGTTGTCTGTTCGATCGCGGACACCGGCATTGGCATGGACGGGCAGGAACAGGAGCAGGCGTTCACCAAGTTCTTCCGGTCAGCACGCTCGCGGGAAACGGCCATCCCGGGTGCGGGTCTGGGGCTACCGATCAGCAAGACTATCGTCGAGGGCCACGGCGGCTCGATCAGCCTTCGCAGTGCGCCGGGCAAAGGCACCACAGTGACGGTGAGCCTCCCCGTCTCCTGAGCATCCGGACGGCCCACGTAAACTGGCAGCATGCGGTTGGTAGCGAGTGACATAGACGGAACGATCCTTGGGCACGACGGAAAAATCAGTGACCGCACCATCCGGGCCTTCCACGCCTGCCGGAAGGCCGGCGTCGAACTCGTCTTTGTCACCGGCCGCCCGCCGCGCTGGCTGCACCCGCTCGAGGAGCAGCTGGGCCACACCGGCACCGTGATCTGTTCCAACGGCGCCGTGGTGTGGGACCTCGAGGCGGACAAGGTTGTCTCGGCGCAGACCATGGCCATCGACGACATCTTCGAAATCCGGCGGATCATCAAGAAGGTGCGCCCCACGGCCCTCTTCGCCGCCGAAACCCTCACCGGCTTCCACCTCGAACCCGGCTTCATCGAAAACGGCTCGAGCGAACTGCTCTCCGAATTCACCCCCGCCCCGCTGGCCTCGACGCTCACCGCGGAAGACGCCGTCGTCAAGTTCCTGGCCATCGTCCGCGAAGGCACCGCCGACGACTTCCTCGCAGAGGTGGGCCCCGCCGTCGGGAACCTGGCCTCGGTGACGCACTCGGCGCCCACCGTCGCCATGCTGGAGCTGGCCGTACCGGGGATCAACAAGGCCGTCACCCTCGCCGACTACGCCTCCTCGCTGGGCATTGATGCCGCGGACGTCGTGGCGTTCGGCGACATGCCCAACGACATCGAGATGCTCCGCTGGGCCGGCCACGGCTACGCCATGGCCAGCGGGCACCCGGAAGCGATCCGTGCCGCCGGCCAGCAGGCGCCGCATTTTGACGACGACGGCGTGGCCCAGATTCTCGAGGAAAAGCTCGCCACGCTGGGCCTCCAGCTGCCGTAAGGCTGCCGTCGCCCGCCTGCCACCGAACTCCCGGCTGGCGGTCAACTTGCGTTCATATCCGCACCATAGGGTGTGGCCTGTTGGGTGAGTGACCGATAGGGGACATGGTGGCCAGGAAAAAGACCAAAAATACTTCCGAGGATCCGCTCCGGCCCGTGGAGCCGGCCCCGCACTGGTCGGCCCTTCGTGAGGGCGACCGGGTCAGCGTGTTGCTTGCGCCGGGGTTCGAAACCGGCGGCCGCGTCTCGGCCATCACGCCGGACCGCACCGTGGTGTGGGTAGATCTCGACGGCGGCCGCGGCCGCACCCTTCTGCACTGCAGCGATGGCGTGGAGATCCTGCCCGCCTGAGGCTGGTCTAAGCTTCGGGGATGACGACGGGAGCCCTGCCTTACTTCTCCGCTCCAGGTCCTGAACCCGAGGCTGCTTCCGGGCCTGGGCTGGGCAGGCCGGTGGCCATGGCCCACCGCGGGTTCTCGCTGGCCGGTCTGGAAAACACGCTGGCGGCGTTCCGCGTCGCCGTCGAGCTTGGCTATTCGCATCTGGAGACGGATGTCCACACCACGTCCGACGGCGAGCTCCTCCTCTTCCACGACCACACCCTTGACCGGGTCACGGACGGCCACGGCAGGATCCATGACCTCACGGCGGACGAAGTGCGGCAGGTTCGAATCGGCGGGGCGGAGCCCGTGCCCACGTTCGACGAACTTGTGGCGGCGTTTCCGGACGCGCGCTTCAATCTGGACGTCAAGGACTGGCACTCCGTCACCAGCGTCGTGGCCGCGATCGAGCGCCATCAGGTCCACCACCGGGTGCTGATCGCCAGTTTCTCGGACCGCCGGCGCCGCGCGGTCCTGAAGCAGCTCAGCCGCAGGACCGCATCGTCTGCGGGGACCTTAACGAACGCCCTCTTCCTGGTGCTGGGGCCACTGCTGTCCGTTCGCGCGCTGGCCTCCCCGGTGCTGGCCGTGCTGCGCCGGGCGCTGCGCGACGTCGACGCCCTGCAGGTGCCGGTCCGCTACCGGGCTATTCCTGTTGTAACGCCGGGATTCGTGCGCCGGGCGCATGAGCTCGGGCTGTACGTACACGTCTGGACCATCAATGACCCCGCCGAGATGCACAGGCTGCTGGACCTTGGCGCGGACGGCATCGTCTCCGACCGCGCCGACCTGCTGAAGGAAGTCCTGCAGGCGCGCGGGCAGTGGCGCTAGCTCTGTTCCTCCGGGTCCGGTTCGGGCAGCCCGGCCGGACCGGGTACGCCGCGCGCTGCTTCTCCGGCGTCCGTGGCGCCCGCCACGCCGATGCCGCCGGACGTAGCCGCCCCGGCTGACTCGTTGGCTGACTCCTCCGTGCCGGACGCGCCTGCCGTGCCTTGGCCTCCGCCCGTGCCCTGACCTCCGCCCGTGCCCTGACCCCCGCCCGTCCCGGTGCCGGGGCCCTGTGGCGTGGAGGTCGTGTGCACGCCCGCCCGCGGACCAGCGTCGCCATCCCTGGCATTGGAACCTTCGCTGATGGAGGAGTGCACCTGGATGTCCTCGTCGGACGCTCCGGGCTCGGGCGCGTGGGCGTCGTCGGTCGGGTCGGACGTCTGCCCCAGGTCCTCCATCGCGTTTTCCGCTGCTTTGCCAATGCTGTCGCCGATTCCCATCAGTTTGCTCCTTCGAAACGTTCCGGCCGGGCCGGACTGTGCGGCATCTGACTGTTCCAGAATTATCAGCATGCTTACAATTAGTCCAGTGTTGCCAGTCCCGGCAGCCTTAGTCCGCTACCGAAGTCCGTCGCCACGCAGGCGCACCTGTTCCAAGGAGGACCGCAGAACCATGAGCAGCTACCATCCCGAAAATGACCCGGCCAATCCGGACCGCGACGCCGCCAGGACAGGCGAAGCCGGACCCGACGACGCCGACCGCGGGGACTCGGCCGCTACGCCCAATCCCGACCCCTTGAACGGCAACGTCACGGGCCTCGAGCCCGGCGGTGGAGTGCCGCCCGGCGAGACGCCGCCCGCCGAAGACCAGATGAGCGGGGACCAGGGGCACGACGAATAGCAGGACGACTATCAAAAGGAGTGTGCGATGGCTGACCGGCTGGTTGCCGACGTAATGGTGGAGCGCCTCAAAGCCTGGGGCGTCAACAGGGTCTTCGGCTACAGCGGGGACGGCATTAACGGTTTCATGGGCGCGCTGCGCCGTAGTACGCAGGGCGGCGGAGCCGACAGCGAAACTGCGGGAGCCGGCGTCGAATTCGTCCAGGCGCGGCACGAGGAAACGGCGGCATTCATGGCCGTCGGGCACGCCAAGTACACGGGCCAGGTGGGAGTGGTGACATCCACCCAGGGGCCGGGCGCGGTTCACCTCCTCAACGGGCTCTACGACGCCAAACTGGACAGTGTTCCGGTGGTGGCCATCATCGGCCAGCAGAGCCGCAGCGTGCTGGGGTCGGCCTACATGCAGGAAATCGACCTGCTGACGCTCTTCAAGGACGTGGCGGCGCAGTTCGCGCAGATGGTCAGCACACCGGAGCAGCTTCCCATGGTGCTGGACCGTGCCTTCCGCACAGCCCTCGAAACCCGCACCCCGTGCGTTGTGGTAGTCCCGCACGACATCCAGAAGGCCCCGGCCCCCGAGCTCGACCAGGAACACGGCATCATCGTCACCGCGCCCGAATGGCAGCCTGCCCGGGTGCTGCCCCACGATGACGACCTGGCCAGGGCCGCTGAGGTGCTCGGTGCCGGCAGCAAGGTGGCGTTCCTGGTGGGGCAGGGCGCCAAGAACGCCCAGGCGGAGGTGGTGGCCCTGGCGCACCAGCTGGACGCCGGCATCACCACCAGCCTCCTGGGCAAGCCGTATATGGATGAGACGCTGCCGTTCGCGGCGGGCACCATGGGGCACCTCGGTTCCACCGCCAGCGCCCACCTGATGGGGAACTGCGACACACTCCTGATCATCGGCTCAAACGATCCGTGGACCGAGTTCTATCCGAAACCCGGGGCTGCCCGGGCCGTCCAGGTGGACATCGACGGGCGTAAGGTCGGCAACCGCTACCCCGTGGAAGTGGGTCTCGTGGGCGATGCGGCCGAAACCCTTGCCCGGCTGGCGGAACTGCTGAACGGCGCCGGCGCGCAGCCAGATGCGCACCCGCAGGCCAGCAGTCCCCAGGTAGGGGCCCGCAAGCAGTGGCGGGCGGAAGTGGAGGAGCAGGTCAGTAGCTGGCGCGACCTCGCCGAGGAGCGTTCCCGCGTTCCGGCCAGCCCAGTTAACCCTGAGCTCGTGGTCCGGGAGCTCAGCGGCAGGCTGCCGCACAACGCCCAGGTGAGTGTCGACGTCGGGAGCTGCGTCTACTGGTACGCGCGCCAGCTCACCCTGCCGGCCGGAGTTCCGGCGCACCTTTCGGGGACTCTGGCCAGTATGGGCTGCTCGGTTCCGTACGGGATTGCGGCCAAGCTGGCACGGCCGGACAGGCCCGTTGTGGCGCTGGCCGGCGACGGCGCCATGCAGATGGCAGGCATCGCGGAGCTGGTTACCGTGGCGCACCGCTGGCGGCAGTGGTCCGACCCGCGGTTCGTGGTGTGCGTGTTCAACAACAGGGATCTGGCCGAGGTCACGTGGGAGCAGCGCGAGACCGAATCCGAGCCGCGGTTCCCGGACAGCCAGGAAATCCCCGACTTTCCCTACGCCGGTTATGCGGAGCTGCTGGGCCTGACCGGCATCCGCGTTGACTCCCCGGAGCAGCTCGCCGGTGCATGGGACCGGGCGCTCGCAGCGGAACGCCCGGTGGTGATCGAGGTCCTGACCGACCCGGACGTGCCCCTCCTGCCGCCCTTCCCGGCGGGCGCCGAGAAGCTGGACGGCATGCGCTCTGCGCTGTCCGAGGAAGGCGACGCCGGAAAGGGTGCCGCGGCGCTGCTGGACACCTACGCGGGCCAGGAGGAGTCCCACAGCTGACCGCATGTCGGACCAGGCAAGCGTGTGCCGGAGCGCCGGTGGCAGGATAGGGACATGCGTATCCTCATTGCCCCGGACAAGTTCAAGGGATCACTCACCGCCGTCGAAGCCGCCGCCGCCATTGCCGAGGGCGCACTCCGGGTCTACCCGGAGGCCGTTACCACGCAGTTCCCGGTGGCCGACGGCGGCGAGGGAACCTTGGAAGCCGCCGTCGCCGCCGGCTACGAGGAACGGATCAACGCCGTCGTTGGTCCCATTCTGGCCCCAATCGGCGCTGCCTGGGCCCTCCGAAAGGACGGGTCCGGCGCCACCACGGCAGTCATCGAAACGGCGCAGGCCTCCGGCCTGGCCCACATGGAGCCAACGCCGGAGAACTCCCTGCGGGCACACAGCTACGGCTGCGGGCAGCTCATCGCCGCCGCACTCGACGCCGGCGCCACGGAAATCGTGCTGGGCGTCGGCGGCTCGGCCATGACCGACGGCGGCAGCGGCGCCCTGCGCGCGCTGGGCCTCAAGCCGCTCGACGCCGCCGGGAACGTGGTGCCGCTGGGCGGCGGTTCCCTGGCAGACGCCGTTTCCCTGGACGTCACGGGGCTGGATCCGCGGCTGTCCGCCGTCACGTTCCGGATCGCCGTCGATGTCCAGAGCCCGCTCTACGGCACCACCGGTGCCGCGCACGTCTTCGGCCGCCAGAAGGGCGCCGACGACGACGCCATTGAGAAGCTCGACGCCGGCCTGC
Organism: Arthrobacter sp. UC242_113; assembly: GCF_044054585.1. Taxonomy (NCBI): domain Bacteria; kingdom Bacillati; phylum Actinomycetota; class Actinomycetes; order Micrococcales; family Micrococcaceae; genus Arthrobacter; species Arthrobacter sp. UC242_113. Next base: position 4,132,404 of record NZ_CP171968.1, read on the forward strand.
GCAACTGGGCCTCTCTCCTCCGGGAGGCTACGGGCCGGGACGTCAACGTCCCGGGCGCCGGTGCGGCCGGCGGCTTCCCGGCGTCGTTCCTTGCCTTCACCCGGGCCACGCTGGAAGGCGGCTTCGCTTTGGTGGCCGCGTTGACGGGCTTGGCCGAGAAGCTTGCCGATGCCGACCTGGTGATCACCGGCGAGGGTTCCATGGACTCCCAGTCGCTCACCGGCAAGGCGCCGATCGCGCTCGCGGAGGCCGCCCGGGATCGCGGCATTCCGGTGGTCGCCGTGGCGGGACGGATCACGGTCACGCCGGAGGAACTGGCCGAGCATGGTGTCGTGGCTGCGGCGCAGCTGCTGGACGTCGCGCCCAGCCCGCAGGATGCCATGTCCGACGCCGGCAAATACCTGGCGTGGGCAACCCGGCAGGTGCTGGAAGGGGCCTAGCCGCCCTCTTTCTTGGCCCTCCGGTGCAGGTGCACTGGGACGTAGGCCAGGAGGATGGCCAGCACAGCGAGAAGCACGCCGCCGGCGATGAGGCCCACGGTGCGGCCTGCCGTCACGTCGAACACCAGCGCGGCGGTTCCCACGCTGAGGGCGGCCACTCCGCCCAGGGCGATCTTGGTGATGTTGTCCGCGCTGGCAACCAGGGTTGCTTTGAGCCGCTTCCGGAACAGCCGACGGTGGACGCTGACCGGCAGGAGGATGAACGCGGTGGTCAGCGCGGCAAGGGCCACGTTCACGAGGTAGAGCGTGACCTGGAAATCATCGAGGGTCTCAAAGCGCTGCTGGAAAGGCAGCGTCAGCAGGAAGCCGGCAAGGATCTGGACGCCCGTCTGCAGGACTCGCAGCTCCTGGATCAGTTCCATCCAATTTCGGTCCAGCTGCTCCTCGCGGGTCTCGTTCCGGCCGCTGCCAGCCGGGGCGTCCGGATCGGTCATGAACCCTCCTCTGTCTGGCCCGCAGCGGGCGCGCTTGCTCCAAACCTAGGCTCAAGTCCGCCCCAATTCAACAAATGCTAAGTTTACTGACTAGTCTTGCGACAGGTGGTGGACTTGCTCCTCAAACCTGCGTTAGGTTCGAACAACTGGCAGCCCGACAACGTGAACAGGTGGAGAATGAGCGACCCAGCCAAGCAGTCCGACCAGCCCGGTGATCCCCGGGGTACGTACCATTCGGGGCCCTTTCCGGAGCAGGAGCAGAAGCAGCCGGGCCTGACGGCACCCATGGATCCTCAGCCGGACCATGGCGAGCTGAGTTACGAGGGAAGCGGGGCGCTGGAGGGCAAGGCCGCGCTCATCACGGGCGGCGACTCCGGCATCGGCAAGGCGGTGGCCATCGCCTTCGCACGCGAGGGGGCCGACGTCGCCATTTCCTATCTTCCCGAAGAGGAAGAGGACGCACAGGACACCGCCGAATGGATCCGCAAAACGGGCCGGCGGGCACTGCTCCTCGCCGGTGACGGCAGGAACGAGGACTTCAGCACATCGATAGTCGGGGACGCAGTTGCTGAGTTTGGCCGGCTCGATGTGGTGGTGCTGAACGCTGCGTACCAGAAGAACCGCGACAGCCTTGAGTCCCTGCCCACCGAGGAGTTCGACCGCGTCTTCAAGACCAACCTGTACTCGCTGCTGTGGACAGCCAGGGCCGCTGTGCCGCACCTGAAGGCCGGTGCCTCGATCATCACCACGGCCTCCATCCAGGCATTCAATCCGTCTCCCGGGCTCATTGACTACGCCATGACCAAGGCGGCCCAGGTGGCCTTCACCAAAGCACTCGCCCAGGAACTGGGACCCAAGGGGATCCGCGTCAACGCCGTGGCGCCCGGGCCCATCTGGACCCCGCTCATCCCGGCCACCGAATGGCCGGACAAGCTGCCCAAGTTCGGCCAGGACACCCCGCTGCAGCGCGCCGGACAGCCCGCCGAGCTCGCCCCCGCCTACGTTCTGCTGGCGTCCGACGCCGGTTCGTACATCTCCGGGGCGGTGCTTCCCGTCACCGGCGGCAAGGGCCTTTGAGTTTCCAGTAATTCCCAGCCAAGCAATTCCCCACCAAGCAGGAGGAACAGATGAGCCAGGACAACCAGCACGCAGCCCCTGAAGAGGAAGCGGGAGGCTACGGCACGCCCACCGCTGAGCAGGAAGCCGGCGGCCAGCAGTTTGCCCAGCCCCGCGAGGAGGAAGACTTCGACGCTGCGGGCCTGAACCAGAACAGCCCCGCGGGAGAGACCTTCCAGACCGGCACACCCAACCTCAGCCACTTCGCCGAGGAGGACCAGGACAGTTCGGGCGAACCCGGGGCCGGTCGCTTCGGCGGAACCGACGAGCAGCTCCACGCCGAGGGCGAAAGCAACGTGGCAGGCTTTGACCCGGTCCCCGGTGAGTCACCGCTGCCGCGCGATCCGGACGCCTCGCCCGGAGCCGGCGCCGAGGACGGGGACACGGCAGTGCCCTCGGCGGACGCCGAAATCGACGAAGGCAACGCCGACGAATCCGGCGCCGGGCAGTTTTCCTCGGAGCCAGGGCAGGAGGCGGCGGGCATTCCGGACGGCAGCGGCAACGACCTGCCGAAGGAAAAGTCACCCAACGACGACGACGAAACGTTCGACGCCGGGTAAGCCCGCGGTCTCTTCGGAGGCAGTCCGGGAAGCGTTTACCGCTTCTTGGGCTGCCTCTTTGCTGCGGCGTTGATGGCTGCCTTGGCGGCTGGCGGCAGGCCCTGCTGCTCGGTCTCGGGCTCGGCGGCGGTGCCGCGTGCCTTCGCGATGGCCTTCATGCCGTGATAGATCACCAGGGCCGCGGCGGACCCGAGCGCGATGCCCGTGAACTTCAGGTCCCCCACGGTCCAGGTGTAGTCCGCGATGCCGATGATGAGGGAAACTGCGGCCGTGGTCAGGTTGACCGGGTTCGAAAAGTTGACCTTGTTCTGGACCCAGATCTTCACGCCGAGGATGCCGATCATGCCGTACAGCATGGTGGCGGCGCCGCCCAGCACGCCCGGCGGCACAGTGGCGATCAGTTCGCCGAACTTGGGCGAGAAGCTCAGCATGATGGCGAAGATGCCGGCCACCCAGTAGGCGGCCGTGGAGTAGACCTTCGTGGCCGCCATGACGCCGATGTTTTCCGCGTACGTCGTGGTGCCCGAACCGCCGCCGAAGCCGGCGAGCACCGTAGCGGCACCGTCGGCCATCAGGGCACGGCCGGAGACGCCGTCCAGGTTCTGGCCGGTCATGGCCGACACGGACTTCACGTGGCCGATGTTCTCGGCCACCAGCACCAGGACCACCGGCACGAACAGGCCCAGCACACCGATGTGGAACTCGGGCGTCTGGAAGTGGGGGAGTCCTACCCAGGCGGCAGCGTCCATCTTGTCGTAGCTCACCTCGCCGCGGAGCATGGCCGCGAGGTAGCCCACCAGCACGCCCACCAGGATGCTGAGGCGGCCGATGATCCCGCGAAACAGGACGCTCACCACGATGATGGTTGCGAGGGTGATCAGTGCCGTCACGGGGGCGGCGTCAAAGTTGTTCTTGGCGGCAGGAGCCAGATTGAGCCCGATCAGGGCCACGATGGCGCCCGTGACAATCGGCGGCATCAGCCGGTTGATCCAGCCGGCGCCGAACTTCTGCACGATCGCGCCAATCACGGCGAGGCCGGCGCCGGCCAGCACCACGCCGCCCAGCGCCCCGGGAATGCCGAACTGCTGCTGGGACGCGGTGATGGGCGCGATGAACGCAAAGCTCGAGCCAAGGTAGCTGGGTACGCGGCCCTGGGTGATCACGAGGAACAGGAGTGTGCCGATGCCGGAGAAGAAGAGCGTGGTGGCCGGCGGCATTCCGGTGATGATCGGCACCAGGAAGGTGGCGCCGAACATGGCCACAACGTGCTGCATGCCCACGCCGATGGTGATGGGCCACGCTAGCCGTTCGCCGGGAGCCACCACCTCGCCGGGACGTACGGCCTTGCCATTGCCGTGCAGCTTCCATTTGATTCCGAGCATGCTCATTGGCGGGGCCTTTCGGAGGGAGTTTGCCCGCTCGCCGGGCTGGATCTTCAGGACAAAGAATACCCCGCCGGACGCGGGCGCGAGAGGGCTTCCGGCCAGCAGCAGTGGCAGCACTGTGCAGCAAGCAAAGGGCTGCCGCGGTGTGTGAAATGTCACGCCGCCTATTTGGCCGTTCCGGGAAGAGCGCGCCGTTGGATCCGGTTGAACCCAACGAAAGCAACCAGGACTGCCCGACGCCGCCCGCAGGCGTATGTCGGCCTAGTGAAAGGGGCGCGAATGACTATCGCCCATGAAGAAGCAGTGATCGATTCCGCCGCCGTGGATGCCATCTTCGCCGAAGCCCGCACCGCCAACGCGTTCACCGGAGAGGTCAGCGAGCAGCAGGCCCGCGCCATTTACGAACTCACCAAGTTCGGCCCCACAGCCTTCAACTCCCAGCCGCTGCGCGTCACCTACGTGCGCTCGGAGGAAGCCCGCGCCAAGCTCGTGGCCACGCTGTCCTCGGGGAACCGGGCCAAGACGGCCTCCGCACCGCTGGTGGCGATCCTCAGCTACGACACCGCCTGGCAGGAGCAGTGGGACCACTTCCTCCCCGGCTACAACGCCCCCAAGGCAATGTACGACGCCGCTCCGGACCTGGCCACCTCCACAGGCAACAACAACGCCCACCTGCAGGCCGGTTACTTCATCCTGGCCGTCCGCTCGCTCGGCTTCGCCGCCGGCCCGATGACCGGCGCGGACTTCCCCGCCATCGACGCGGAGTTCTTCCCGGCAGGCGACCAGAAGAGCTTCCTGGTGGTCAACATTGGCCAGCCCGGCCCCGAGGCCTGGGGCGAAGCAAAGCCCAAGTTCGCCTACGAGGACGTGGTCCGCACGGTCTAAGTGCCGGGTTGCGGACAGCCTCCGAACACGGAATGCCTCCGGCAATATGGGGGACATTCCGGAGGCATTCTGGACAGTATTTCTGCAGTTTAAAACTGCAAGGCATGCATCCGGGCCACTTCCAATAGTAGTCCTGTTTGCACTTCTTGAGCATAAGCAAAGCGCCGGATGGCCACCAGCCATCCGGCGCTTTCTTGTTCCTGGGGGACCAGTAATTTCCTAGGAAATGACCCCGTCCACAAGCGCCTTGGCCTCAGCCTGGACCTGCTTGAGGTGGTCGGCGCCCTTGAAGGACTCGGCGTAGATCTTGTAGACGTCCTCGGTGCCGGAGGGGCGGGCCGCGAACCACGCGTTTTCGGTGACCACCTTCAGGCCGCCGATGGACGCGCCGTTGCCCGGCGCCTCAGTCAGTTTGGCCGTGATGGCCTCGCCTGCCAGTTCCGTCGCAGTGACGTCCGACGACGACAGCTTGCCCAGCGCGGCCTTCTGGTCCCGTGTGGCAGCGGCGTCGATCCGTGCATACACCGGCGCGCCGAACTGGTCCGTGAGGCCTTTGTACAGCTGCGACGGCGACTTGCCGGTGACAGCGGTGATCTCCGAGGCCAGCAGGGCCAGCAGGATGCCGTCCTTGTCAGTGGTCCAGACGCTGCCGTCCCGCTTGTTGAAGGAAGCACCGGCGGATTCCTCGCCGCCGAATGCACCTTCGCCGGAGAGCAGGCCGGGGACGAACCACTTGAAGCCCACGGGCACCTCCACGAGCTTGCGGCCCAGGCCGCCCGCTACGCGGTCGATGATCGAGGAGGAGACGAGGGTCTTGCCCACCACGGAATTCGGGTTCCAGCCGCTGCGGTTGCGGTACAGGTAGTCGATGGCCACGGCGAGGTAGTGGTTGGGGTTCATCAGGCCGCCGTCAGGGGTGACGATGCCGTGCCGGTCGGCGTCGGCGTCGTTTCCGGTGGCAACGTCGAACGCGGTGGACCCGTCCGCACCAACCGACATCCGGTTGATGAGGGATGCCATGGCCGACGGCGAAGAGCAGTCCATCCGGATCTTCTCGTCCCAGTCCAAGGTCATGAAGGCCCACTGCGGGTCCACCGTGGGGTTGACCACCGTGAGGTTCAGCTGGTGGCGTTCGCCGATCTCGCCCCAGTAGTCCACGGACGCGCCGCCCATGGGGTCGGCCCCGATCCGGACGCCGGCGTCGCGGATGGCGTCCAGGTCCAGGACGGAGGGCAGATCGTCCACGTAGCTGCTGAGGAAATCGAACTTTCCGGTGGTTTCGGCCTCGAGGGCCTGGGCCAGGGGAATCCGCTTCACGCCGCGGAGCCCGTTCTCCAGCAGTTCGTTGGCGCGGTTGGCGATCCAGCCCGTCGCGTCGGTGTCGGCGGGGCCGCCGTGCGGAGGGTTGTACTTGAAGCCGCCGTCGGCCGGCGGGTTGTGGCTGGGGGTGACGACGATGCCGTCAGCCTGCGGTGCTCCGGCGGGGGCGTTGTTGTTGTACGTGAGGATGGCGTGGCTCAGGGCCGGGGTGGGGGTGTAGCCGTGCCGCGCGTCGATGAGGACGTTCACGCCGTTTGCGGCCAGCACCTCAAGGGCGGAGTTCTGCGCCGGTTCGCTCAGTCCGTGGGTGTCCTTGGCCAGGAACAGCGGGCCGGTGATGCCCTGTCCGGCGCGGTACTCCACGATCGCCTGCGTGATCGCCACGATGTGCCCCTCGTTGAAGGACGCTTTCAGGCTTGAGCCGCGGTGCCCGGAGGTTCCGAATGCCACGCGCTGGCCGGGATCCCCCAGGTCAGGCTTGACGTCGTAGTACGCGTCGAGCAGTGCGGTCAGGTCGACAAGGTCTTGGGGTTGGGCAACTGTGCCCGCTCGGCTAGCCATGGCACCAGCATGCCAGACGACGGCGGAGGTCAACACGGAGTGTCCGAAATCCGGCCCCTGTGACGCAGAATGTCGCGAATTTTCCGCGCTACTTGCATTTATCCGGAACAAAAAACTGAGTAGTGCGGAAAAAGTACTTATATACCCGCCCATGAGGTGGCTGTTACGTTCAAACGGCAGGAACGCGCGGTGCCAGGTACGACGCCGGGCGGCCGGACCAGCGGAAACGTCCCCGGAGCCTGTGGCTGAATTTTAGCCGCGCCATCCGCGGGAGGGTAATTCCGCCCGTTGGGGCCAGCAATTCGTCCGGCTTTGGGCCGGGAAAATTTTACGGCCGGGTGATTTGGTTCGGTTGAATTGGGCCGGTCATTCGGAAGACGAGCGAGCAATGCAGAGGTGAACAATGGGGGCTGGAGATGCAGCATTCGAACGGACGAGGCTAGCCTCCGAACGCATCGCGCGGCTGAAGCGCGACCTCGCCCCCGGCGGCGGGGGCCGGGTTGAGGGCGCGGGCTTCGGCCCCGCCGGCCAGGCTGGAGCGGGCAAGGCCGGAGTTGTCCCTGTTGGATCCGGCCCCGTTGGTGCCGGTTCTGTGGGTGCGGAGCAAAGCAGCCATCTGGTGGCCGAGCGGCTTGCCGAGCTGGCGCCCTACGGCTGGTTCCTGCTGCACGACGTCCATTGGCCCGGCCGCCCGCTCGCGCGGCTGGAGCATGTCCTGGTGGGGCCAGCCGGTGTGGTGGTGGTCAGCGTCAAGAACTGGTCCGGCAACATCGACGTCGTGGATGGCGCGCTACTCCAGAACGGTCATGACCGGTTCCCGGCGGTGGAGACGTCGTTGGCGCAGGCAGCCGCGGTGGCCGCGGTCCTGCCGGCGCCGTGGCGGAGGCTGGTCCGCTCGCTGATCTGTCTGACAGCCCAGCCGGAACTGCGGGGCACCACCGGGTCGGGCATCGAGGTGCGGGGCATCGACTGCATCGCGGGCGCCGTGACCGGCCTGCCGGATGTGCTGGATGCGCCCTCGGTCCTGTTGCTGTACGCACAACTCGGGCAACTCCTCACCCGTCCGCAGGTGCCGGAAACCGGGCCCGTCCGGAACCCTGCGTACCGCCCAGCCACGGGCAGTGGTGCAGGCCGTGCGGGCACCCAGGGAACGGATGACGCGAACACGTCCAGGCCAGCGCTCCGGCGTCCGGCCCACAAGCTGCCGGCCCACAAGCGTCCGGCTCCACCGCACTACCGATATGGCGGGGATCGCCGGCCGGGCACCGTGCTGCGGGTGGTGGGACGGTCGCTCGTGGCCGGCCTCGTTTCAGCTGCACTGCTGGCACCGCCGCTGTGGCTGTTGTGGGAGCTGCTCCCAAAGTAGGGCCAGCCCCTGCCCGGATCAGATGTCCCCGGCATAAACGGCCGGGGACGGCGGTAGTGTTCTGTTGAGGACAGAATGAGGGGATTTCCATGACAGAGCAGCGTCCCGGAACCGGCGACGAGCCGAAACCGGACACTCACCAGCAACCGCAGTACGGTCACCAGCAGGGTCCGGACATTCCAGCCCCGCCGTTGTACAACCCGCCGCTGTACACCCCGCCCGGCCAGCAGTTTGGCGGGCAGCAAGGTGACGCGCGCGCTGGCGGTGCCTACGGCCAGCCGGTGAGCCCCTACAGCCAGCAGTACGGGCAACAATATGGCCAGCAATACAATCAGCAGTATTCCAGCCCGTACGGCCAGCCGTCGTACTACGGTGCAGCGCCACAACCGAAGGGCCTCAGCATTGCCAGCCTGTGCTGCGGCATCGCCGTCTATTTGGGCTTCGGGGTCTTTATCCTGCCGCAGCTGGCCGCCGTGATCCTGGGCCACATGGCGCTGCGGCGTGAACCGTCAGGCCGCGGCTTCGCCGTTGCCGGCCTGGTGATGGGGTATCTCGGCCTCGCCCTGACAGTCCTCGCAATCGTGGGGCTGGCCATCCTGGCGAGCCTCGCGAGCACGTCCAGCACTATCTGAACGACTGGCACCCCAAGCTAAAACCCCAGCTGGGCCGCCACCTGCAGGAGCAGCGCCTCCGAGCCGGGCCGGCCGATCAGCTGGATGCCCATCGGCAGCCCCGCTCCCGGGCTGCTCCCGGTCCAGTGCACGGGGATACTGACGGCCGGAAGGCCGCACACATTGACCATGGATGACCATGGTGCGAACTCGCACTGCCTGCGGTAGTCGCCGTCGGCGTCGCCTGCCCATTCCGACGCTGGCCACCGGCCGTCACCATGGCCAGTCCCGGTGAACCAGCCCACCGGGCGCGGTGTCTGGGCCAATGCAGGCGTCAGGATCAGGTCCCAGTCTGAGTACTGCGCCAGGGTGTCGCGCTCGAACTGCCGCAGGAACGCCAGGCATTCGTTGAGCTTGGCGGCGCTCCGCTGCTGCGCGCGCCGCCGGAAGGTGCGCGTCAGCGGGGTCAGCAGGGCCTCGCGGTGCGGCGCGATCCGGGCCGCACCCACCCCTGCCGTCCAGGCGGTGGTGAACGCGTCGGGATAACGGTTGTCGTACCGGATCTGAGCCTCGCCGACGTCGTGCCCGGCCGCGGTGAGCAGCCGGACGCCGGTGTCCAGCGCGTCCAGTGCCTCCGGGTCCGGCGTGAACGGGAAAATTCCGGCCCAGGGGCTGTCCAGGCTGACGCCGATCCGCAACGGAGCGGGCACGCGGCCAACGGCGTCCAGGTAGTTGGCGCCGTTGGCGGCCAGGACATCCAGTAGCATTGCGGCGTCGGCCGCGGAACGCGCCAATGGTCCGGCCACCACGAGGCCGGCGGGATCCCCGCTGCTCTCACCCGCAGGGACCACACCCCGGCCGGGTTTCAGGCCCAGCAGGCCGCAAGCCGCCGCCGGGATCCGGATCGATCCTCCGCCGTCGGTACCGGGAGCGAACGGCACGAGTTCCGCCGCCACGGCGGCGGCGCTGCCGCCGGAGGAACCGCCCGAGCTCCTGCTCAGGGCATGGGGATTGCGCGACGGCGGTGCGATGCGGTTTTCGCTGTAGGCCGTCAGCCCGAATTCGGGAACCTGCGTCTTGCCGAGGGAGATGGCACCCGCGCCCCTGAGGGCTGCGGCGAGGGCGCCGTCGGCCGGTGCCGGGCGCCGGTCCAGCGCTGCGCTGCCGTGGGTGCTGACAACGCCGGCTACATCCGTGAGGTCCTTGAAGGCGACCGGCATCCCGTGCAGCGGCGGGAGCGGCTGGTCCGGGTGTCGCCGGGCGAACAGAGCGTCTGCGGCGGCGGCCTCGGCCATCGCCCTCGGCCCGGTAACGGTGATGAAGGCCCCCAGCCTCGGGTTCGATTCCTCGATCCGGGCCAGGAAATGCGCCGTGACTTCGCGGGCGGAAAGCTCTCCGGAACGCAGCGCTGCCCTCAGCTGCACCGCCGGCAGGCGGTGGATGTCAGCGAGGCGGTGTGGGGCGGACACTGTGCTCCTTTGCGGCGGCTCGCGGGCTTCGGACCAGCGTAACCTGTGCCGGCCGAAGGGTAGGGTTGCTGCGCTGGCGATACGCTGGAGCTGACAGCTTTGAGGCCAAGGAGAGGACTCCCATGAGCGACTTCGATACCGTCACCGTAAAGGACGTCCCCGCGGACGCCACCATCCTGGACGTGCGGGAGGACTACGAATGGGCGGCCGGGCACGCTGAGGGCGCCCTGCACATCCCCCTCGACCAGCTGCCCGGCAAGCTGGACGACCTCGACCCGGACGAGGACCTGTACGTCATCTGCCGGACCGGCGGACGTTCCTTCCGCGCGGCCCAGTGGCTGGTGGGCCAGGGGTATACGGCGGTCAACGTGGCAGGCGGGATGGACCAGTGGCTTGAATCCGGCAAGCCGCTGGTGTCCGACAACGGCCTCAAGCCCGTGGTTTTGTAGGCCGACCGCCGTCGCGCGCCACCCAACGCCGATCCCTACCCCCAAAGGAATACCCATGCCCGCCGCCCGCCGCACCTACACCTTCCTCGGCCCCGAAGGCACGTTCACGGAGGCGGCGCTCCTGCAGGTTCCGGATGCGGCCGAAGCCGTGCGCATCCCCTCCTCCAACGTCAACGCGGCGCTGGACCGCGTGCGTGACGGATCGGCCGACGCCGCGATGGTGCCCATCGAGAACTCGGTGGAGGGCGGCGTCACGGCCACCCTGGACGCCATTGCCACCGGACAGGAACTGCGGATCATCCGTGAGGCACTCGTGCCCATCAGCTTCGTGCTGGTGGCGAGGCCCGGCGTCGAACTTGCCCGGATCCGCCGGATCTCCACTCACGGGCACGCCTGGGCGCAATGCCGGCTCTGGGTGGACGAGCATATTCCCGGCGCTGAATACATTCCCGGTTCCTCTACGGCCGCTGCTGCGATGGGCCTGCTGGAGGACGACGCGCACTATGACGCGGCGATCTGTGCGCCCATAGTAGCCGCGGAGCAGCCCGGCCTGCAGGTGCTCGCCGAGAACATCGGGGACAATCCCGGCGCCGTGACCCGGTTCATCCTGGTCAGCCGGCCGGGCGTCCTGCCGGTCCGGACCGGCGCGGACAAGACAACGGTCGTTGTGCCCCTTCCCGAGGACCGGCCGGGCGCGCTGATGGAAATCCTGGACCAGTTCGCCACCCGCGGCGTCAACCTGAGCCGCATCGAGTCCCGGCCCACGGGGCAGTACCTGGGGCACTACTTCTTCAGCATCGACGCCGACGGCCACGTAGGCGATGCGCGGGTGGCCGACGCCCTCGCCGGCCTGCACCGCATCAGCCCCGCCACGCGGTTCCTCGGTTCCTACGGCCGTGCCGATGCGCAGGCGCCCGTAGTGCTCGAGCACACCTCCGACGAGGCATTCCGGGCAGCGCATGAATGGGTCAAGGGGATACTCGGTGGCGGATCCCTGCGCTCGGAGTTGCCGGTGGAAGCTTCGCCGTCAGCGTAGATAAATGCCCCTCGGGGCACTTCCCTGCAAATGTTGCTGTGCGTATGCTTGCTTGATCAACAAAGGGATGGCCCCAGCGAAAGGAGCGGGTCATGTCGGACAAGAATGACAATGACGGCCAGGGAATGATCGTCAACCCAAAGCCCACAGCCGAGAACCAGGACTGGGACGGGGATGAGGCCGACCGTGCGGACCGCCTGCGTTTCGAGGAGGAGCAGGCCATGATCCGCGAACAGTCCGAGGCCCGGGCAGCCGCTAAGGCCGCTGCCGAGTCCGCCAAGCACGCCGGCACCGCGCAGTCAGCATAGGCGCGAATTCAGTCTAGGCCCGCGCTCCCAGGCGCGCGGTTTCGTCCCTGACCCGCACCAGCAACGATCTCGGCTCCACCTGGACCGTCACCTTCGTGGCGTCCCCCGACGTGTCGCCGTCGAGCTGGGTCGGCATGGGTTCCGGGCACCTGATGACCACCTTGCCGGAACGGTACATGCTCATGACGGGCAGATGCCGCTTGTGCTTGAACAGGATCTTGGCGTACATCGCCAGCCAGCCCACGGCGCTGCGGGGGCTCATGACCACCACGTCCAGCATCCCGTCGTCGATCATGGCCTGCGGGATGAAATCGATGCCGCCAGGCACCAGGCCGCAATTGGCAAACAGGACGCTGCGGATCTTCCTCGACTGGTCAGGCTGGTCATCCAGCGAGATGGCCACCTTTTTCCTGCGCCCGGGAAGATGGCGCACTCCTGCCTCCGTGTAGGCAAGCCAGCCGACGGCGCGCTTGAGGCCATCGTTCGTGTCACCAACGACCTCGGCGTCCATGCCGATGCCGGCCATGACGAGGAACGAGTGGCTTGAGGAGTGCCCGGTCAGCGAATTCTCGATTTCCATCCGCGCCGTGTCGATGAACCGCTGGTGGCCGAAGAGCGCTGTCTGGATGTTGCCGTACAGGTCGTAGACGTTCAGGTCCACGTTGCGGGCCAGCAGGTTGCCTGTGCCCAGGGGGATCAGGCCCATGGCCACCCCGGTATGCGCAAGGGCCTCAGCCGCCACGCGCACTGTGCCGTCGCCGCCGCCCACAAGTACGACGTCGGCCCCGTACTCCAGCGCCGCCCGCACCTGCGAGTGGCCCGGGTCCTCTACAGTCGTTTCGAAGAACCGCGGCTCCTCCCAGCCGGCAGTCAGGCAGGCGCGCTGGATGGTGGCGCGGGCTTCATCGGCCTTGGCTTTGATGGGGTTGAGGATGACGGCCACACGCTGGCGTTCCAGGCCGTGTTCGTGGGCCGCCTCCCGCACCGCGCTGCGGATGTGAAGGGCCTTCAGCCTGCGCACGCCCCACCAGCTGGAGACGGCGAAGGCCAGCGCTGCAGCGATCAGGACGTAAAGAAGCAGGTCGCTCATGGTGCTCCAACACTATCCCGCCCGGAGTGTCCCGCGGATTCGATACCCTTGTCTGGTGATCGACGTAAAAGACCTCAGCGAAAATCCGGACAAGTTCCGCGCCAGCCAGCGCGCCCGCGGTGCGGACGAAACCCTGGTGGACGCGATCATCGACGCAGACGCCGCGCGCCGCACAGCGCTGATCAGCTTCGAGAACCTCCGCGCCGAACAGAACGTGTTCGGCAAGAAGGTGGCGCAGGCCAAGGGCGAGGAAAAGCAGGCGCTGCTCGCCGAGGTCCGCGAGCTTGCGGGCGCGGTGAAGGCCGCCTCGGCCGAGGCCGACGCAGCGCAGGCCAAACAGGAAGAACTGCTGCGCACCATCCCCAACCTCATTGAAGACGGCGTGCCGGAGGGTGGCGAGGATGACTACGTTGTGGTCAAGACCGTGGGCACACCGCGCGAATTCCCCGACTTCGAGCCCCGCGACCACCTCGAAATCGGCGAGCTGATCGGCGCGATCGACATGGAGCGCGGCGCGAAGGTCTCCGGAGCACGCTTCTACTTCCTCCGTGGCGTGGGTGCCCGGCTGGAAATGGCCTTGCTGCAGATGGCCATGGAACAGGCCATCGAGGCCGGTTTCATTCCCATGATCACCCCCACGCTCGTCCGTCCCGAGACCATGCAGGGCACCGGATTCGACGTAAAGCACGACGCCGAGATCTACCGTCTCGCCGAGGACGACCTTTACTTGGTAGGCACCTCGGAGGTGCCCCTCGCCGGGTACCACGCAGACGAGATCCTGGACCTCTCCGCCGGCCCCATCCGCTTCGCAGGCCAAAGCTCCTGCTACCGCCGCGAGGCCGGTTCGCACGGCAAGGATACCCGCGGGATCATCCGCGTCCACCAGTTCAACAAGGTGGAGATGTTCATCTACACGACGGTGGAAGAGGCCGCGGCCGAACATGAGCGCCTGCTGGCCTGGGAAGAGCAGATGCTGGCCAAGTGCGAGCTGCCGTACCGTGTGATCGACACCGCAGCCGGCGACCTCGGCATGTCTGCAGCCCGCAAGTTCGACTGCGAAGCCTGGGTCCCGACGCAGGGCGCGTACCGCGAGCTGACGTCAACGTCCAACTGCACCACCTTCCAGGCGCGCCGCCTGAACATCCGCGAGCGTGTGTTCACCGAGGACGGCAGCCCCAAGGGCACCCGTGCCGTGGCGACACTCAACGGCACGCTGGCAACCACGCGCTGGATCGTGGCACTGCTGGAGCACCACCAGAACGCCGACGGCTCGGTCAATGTGCCCGCGGCCCTGCAGAAGTACCTCGGCGGCCTCGAGGTTCTCCCCGTTCTTTAGTTCTGAACCTATTGAGCGGGTAAATACTCACACCGGGAACAACCTGTGAGTATTTACCCGCTGTTCACGCGCTGCTGTGCTCTGCGTCCTAGCTGGTGTCAGGGGGCACCTGCTCTACTAGGAAGCATGACTACATTGACTGAATTCTCAGCCGCCGGCACCGAAGACCGGCGAGAAGCACAACAGAAACTCATGATTGCCCTGGACGTGGACGGCACCCTCGTGGACCACGATGGCCACATGTCCGCTCCGGTCCGCGACGCCGCACAGGCTGTGGTGGCGGCCGGGCACGAGGTAATGATCGCCACCGGGCGTTCGCTCAACGCCACGCTTCCGATCATCGAACAGATCGGCCTGGACCGCGGTTATGCCGTCTGCTGCAACGGCGGCGTGACACTGCGCCTGGACCCAGGGCTGCCCAACGGCTACGACATCATCCACAAGGCCACCTTTGATCCCGGCCCGGCGCTCCGCGCTCTCCGCAAGCGTCTGCCGGCGGCGAAATATGCGCTGGAGGACGAGGACGGGAACTTCCTCTCCACCGAGCGCTTCCAGGACGCGAGCTTCGGTGTCGAGGCCATCGGTGTCGATTTCCAGACCATGCTCGAGGCCACGGCCGTCCGCGTCGTCGTCTTCAGCGCGGAAAACACGCCGGAGGAGTTCAACGAAGCCATCGAACACATCGGCCTTGCCGGTGTGACCTATTCCGTGGGCTGGACAGCGTGGCTGGATATCGCCGCGGCCGGCGTCACCAAAGCCAGTGCACTGGAGAACCTCCGCAGCCGCCTCGGCGTCGATCCCGCCGCCACGGTTGCCATCGGCGACGGCCGCAACGACATCGAGATGCTCAGCTGGGCGGGCCGCGGCGTGGCCATGGGACAGGCTCCGGAAGAAGTGGTGGCCGCTGCGGACGAGGTCACCAAGTCGGTATACGACGACGGTGCCGCCCACGTGCTGCGCGGCCTTTTGTAACCGGCGGCTCTGGTTGTAACAGGCGTCGCTAGTTGTAGCAGCCGGCTCTAGCGCACGTCGAGGATCATCGAGAGAAGCCTGGCCGCTGCCGGCCGGGCCGCGTGCTCCTCGTTCCACTGCGACCTCGCCACCGCCTTGCTGACGGCCTGGGACGTAATGCCGAGTTCGGCAGCCACGGTCTTCTGCTGGCCGCGCACCCCGGGGGTCATCAGGTCGAGCACGCGCCACTCGGCCTCGCTCCTGTCCCGGACGATGTGGCCGAGCAGGCGGAGCACCGACTCGGATTCGGCGGCGACGTCTGTCAGGGGACCTTCAACGGCCACAGGGATGCGCTCTTTGCTGTTGCGGAGGCGGTCCACGGCGCGGCGGGCGTAGATGAGGCCGTGCCCGCTGGCGTCCTTGATCTGGTTCGGCAGTGGCTCATTTACCGGGCCCACGCCGATCCCCACGTACCAGCTCCCGCAGCGGAGTGCGATCAGGGCGGCATCCACCGCCTGGTGCGGGCACTCCACGATGCCCTGCACCTCGTCCTCCACGGAGCGGTCAAAGTCCAGTCGCGCCGGGATATGCCGTAGGTCCTTGAGGAGATGCGGGACCCGGTCGCCGTCGCGCCGGCTGTCTGTTTGATTGATAGTCAGCGTGAACATGGTGGACATCAGACTACCCGGTGGCCACGTCGAGGCAAGCTGGGAGCCGACGGGGCGTTACGGATCTCACTCAAGCGCGAACTGGCAGCTGATGCCCTCTAAACCCGGATTTGAGGGCATCAGCTGCCAGTTCGCGCGTTAAAGAACGACGGCGGGAGGTGAGGTTCACGATGAACTGCACTTCCCGCCTCCCCACCGCCGCCCGGGTTAGTGTGCTGCGGGCACGTAACGCTTGATGGAAGCCTCAAGCTCGGCTTCGGCTGCGGCGCGGTCGGCCCAGCCTTCGGCCTTGACCCACTTGCCGGGCTCCAGGTCCTTGTAGCGGGTGAAGAAGTGTTCGATTTCCTTGATCAGGAATTCGTTGACGTCGCTGACTTCCTGGATGTGATCGAACCGCGGGTCGGCCGGAACGCAGAGGACCTTGGCATCTCCGCCGCCGTCGTCCGTCATGTTGAAGACACCGATCGGACGGGCCTCAACGATGACGCCCGGGTGCAGATCGAAGTCCTGCAGGAGCACCAGCGCGTCCAGCGGGTCACCGTCTTCGCCGAGGGTGTTCTCGAAGAAGCCGTAGTGGGTGGGGTACTGCATGGAAGTGAAGAGGACACGGTCCAGGCGGACTCGGCCGGTCTCGTGGTCGACTTCGTACTTGACGCGCGATCCCTTAGGGATCTCGATGGTCACGTCATGCTTCATGGAATGCTCCTCGACGATTGCTTGGTGTTCGCGGCACACGCGATGATCAACCAAAAATGGGCTGTCGGTGCCGCCGACTACTATTGAGGATATAGCGAGAGGCCCAGGTTTCAGGAACTAATGGGGTAATTTCAGGACTTTGAGGACCAGCAGCATGAGCGGCACCAGGGGCACGGCGAGCGGCCGCGGCAGGCTTTCCACAGTGGTCCGGAGTTGGCCCACCCTCCTGATCACCGTGCTCCTCCTGGCGCTGGCCGTTCCCGCCGGGCTGCTCGTTGCGCCCGCGCTCACCGGCCCGGCCCGGCCCACGGCCCAGCCTGCCCAGACCCCCGCTTGGCAGCTGGTCCCGGAACGCCTGTCCGTCCCGCAGGGGATCGATCCGCTCAGCAGCGCTGCGCCGGTGCCGGTTCCCGCCGACGTTGCTGCCCGGGTGGATCCCGTCCTCAAGGCCGACGGCGGCGGCTCGTTTACGGCCGTGGTCCAGGACGCCGCCACCGGCAAGGTCCTTTATGACCGGGAAGGCGCCAGCAACAGGATCCCGGCCTCCAACATGAAGCTCCTCACCGCCGTGGCCGCTTTGCGGGGGATCGGCCCCGAGAAACGGTTCAGCACCAGGGTCGTCGCCGAAGCGGCTGCAGCGGCAACACCGGGTGCTGCTGCCGTCACGAGGTCCGTGGTGCTGGTGGGCGGCGGCGACGTCCTGCTCGGCGCCGGCGAATCCGCCGAGGACAAAGTCCTGGGCCACGCCGGGCTCGGCACGCTGGCCAAACTGACTGTGGACTCACTGCGGAAGGGCGGCTTCAAGGGACAGGTCCAGGTGCTGGTGGACGATTCCCTCTTCACCGGGCCGGCGCTGAACCCGGCCTGGAGCGCGGACGACGTTGCCGCCGGCGAAACGGCCCCGCTGTTTCCGCTCGCCCTGAACTCGGCACGGTTTGATCCGGCGGACACCACGGCACCCCGGCCCCAGGACTCTGCCATCGCCGCGGGGGAGGCGTTCGCGGCCGACCTGAAAGCGGCTGGTGCGGCCGCGGGCCTCACGGTGGCACCCGCCGTCGTACGTCTTGACGGAAAGCCTACGGCGGACGCCAGAGTTCTCGCCGAAGTGCAGTCCGCGACGGTCAGCCAGCAGGTGGACCTCATGCTCCAGACCTCAGACAACTACCTCGCCGAAACCCTTGGCCGCATGACCGCGGTGGCAGGCGGCCAGCCTGCGACGTACGAGTCGGCCAAGGCCGCAGTGCTGGGCCAGCTCACCGGCCTGGGCATTCCCACGGAAGGGATGGTCGCGGCCGATGTTTCCGGCCTGGCCCTCGCCAACCAGGTTTCTGCCCGCCAACTCTCGGAAGTGGTGCGCGCCATCACCAACGGCAAGGACACCCGGCTCAGGGCCGCGCTGGCGGGGTTCCCGGTGGCGGGGCTGACAGGCACGCTCGGCGACAGATATATCGACGAGTCCACGGCCGAGGGCGCCGGCCTGGTGCGGGCCAAAACGGGAACCCTGAACACGGTGATCGCGCTGAGCGGGTACGTGGTGGACGCCGACGGCCGGCTCCTGGTGTTCTCCTTCATCGGCAACGGCCTGACGCCGGGAGCCGAGGGAAACAAGCCGGCCCTGGACACGGCGGCCACGGCGCTGGCCGGCTGCGGCTGCAGCTAGTTCGCCGGTCAGCGAACTTAAGGCGCGCTGACGGGCGCGTATGTTCTGATGGACCGTATGGAGTCCACTGCAAGCCAGTCATCCGCCCCGGCCCAGGCCCTCATCAACTGGGACCTTGCCGCGTCCGCAGCGGCACGGCTGGCTCCGCCGGGTCCGTCGCTGACTGCCCGTGAGATCGGGGACGCCGTTTCCCAGCTGCGCGAGCTGGCGGATGCCTCCGTTCCGCACGTTCACCAGATCACCGGGCTGGAGGCTGCACGCGACCTCCGCGACTCATCAGTCCTGGTGGTGGACCGTGCCTCATGGGCGAAGGCCAACACGCAGAGCTTCGCGGTGATGCTCAAGCCCGCCATCGAAAAGATGCTCGAGAGCCGCCGTGGCAATATCAGCCCCGGAGCCGCCACCGTCAGCGGTGCCATCACCGGCAGCCAACTTGGCGCCGTGCTGGCATTCCTCTCCAGCAAAGTCCTGGGCCAGTACGATCCTTTCGCCGCCCTCGCCGAAGGATCGCAGGCGCCGTCGGGCGGCCGCCTGCTGCTCGTCGCGCCAAACATCATCGCCGTCGAGCGCGAGCTCAATGTGGATCCAACGGACTTCCGGCTCTGGGTGTGCCTGCACGAACAGACCCACCGGGTGCAGTTCGCCGCGGCACCCTGGCTCCGGCACCACATGCTGAACGAGATCGACAACCTCAGCGGGCACCTGCTGGGCAACGTGGACTCCCTGATGGAACGCGCTTCAGCAGCCGCACGCTCGCTCAAGGACCGCGCCGGCGCTGGTTCGACTCCGGGCCGGGGCGCCATCCTCGATCTCCTGCAGGACCCCGAGGAAAAGGCTTCGCTGTCCCGTCTGACGGCGGTCATGAGCCTGCTCGAAGGCCACGCCAACGTGGTGATGGACGCGGTGGACGCCAGCATCGTCCCCTCCGTGAAGACCATCCGGCAGCGGTTCAACGCCCGCGGCAAGGACAGGGGCGTCGTTGAGAAGTTCATCCGCAGCCTGCTGGGACTTGACGCCAAGATGAAGCAGTACAGCGACGGCGCCAAGTTCGTCCGGGCTGTGGTGGACGTGGCCGGGATGGACGGCTTCAACCGCGTTTGGGAAGCTCCGGCGAATCTGCCCACCGAGGAGGAGATCCACAACGCCCGGATCTGGCTCGACAGGATGGGTTTCTAGGTTTCCGTGTACCATCCCCCCAACACTGCAGGCGGCTCTGTTCCCAGCGGTCCTGTCCCCAGCGGCAGGCGGCGGCCGGGCCGGCTGGTTCCGGTTGTCGGCACGGCACGGAAAATGCTGCAGGCTGCCTTGGCTGAAGCGGGTTACCCGGAACGGGTCCTGGTGGCCTGCAGCGGCGGCCCCGACTCCCTGGCCCTGGCCGCTGTGGCCGCCTACTTCGCCCGGCGCGGCCACGTGGATGGCCGGCCGGTTGCCGTGGGCGCGGTGGTGGTGGACCACCAGCTGCAGGCAGGTTCCTCGGACGTTGCCTCCAGAACCGCTGAGACGCTGCGGGAGCTCGGCCTGGACCCGGTGCAGATCCGCACGGTCGATGTCGCTTCCACCGGTTTCGGACCGGAAGCCGCAGCCCGCGATGCCCGCCACGCCGCGCTCGACGCGGCGGCGGGGGAGTGGGGAGCGGGTGCCGTCCTGCTGGGGCACACGCTCGACGACCAGGCGGAGCAGGTGCTGCTGGGCTTGGCGCGGGGCTCTGGCACGCGGTCCCTGGCCGGAATGCGGCCCGCGCGGGGGAAGCTGCTCCGGCCGTTCCTTGGCCTGCGCAGGGCAGATACCCTGGAGATTTGCCGCGCAGAGGAGCTGGACGCCTGGCACGACCCCAGCAACGCCGATCCCGCCTTCGCGCGCTCGCGGACCAGGGTGGAGGTCATGCCGGTGCTGGAGGAAAAACTCGGCCCCGGGGTGGCAGAATCCCTGGCGCGGACTGCGGCCATCCTGCAGCTGGATGCCGACTACCTGGAGGACGTGGCCAACAGCACTTACACCTCGCTCGTTGAGCACGACGGCCCGGACGCCAGCCTCCCGGAGGCTGCCCTGGCCGAACTGGCCCCGGCCATCAGGTTCCGCGTGATCGCCAAGGCGGCTGCCGGCGTCGGCGGCCAACAGCCCAGTTATCAGCGCCTTTTGGCGGCGGAAGCACTGCTGCGGCGGACTGGCTCGGCCGGTCCGGTGGAACTGCCCGGCGGGGTCAGCGTGTACCGTCTCTCGCTGGCCGAGCTGCAGGACCGGGAGCGTGCCCAGGGGCAGGGCGGGGCGGACGGCGTTCCCCGCGAGGCCGCCCGCTGTGGGAAGCTTGTATTCCGGCTTCATAAACCGTCCCGCAAATAGTCGCACCCGCATCTACACAGGAGCAATTGGTGGATTCATCCGACGTCCAGGCAGACCTCAAGCACGTTCTCTACACCAAGGAACAGATCCAGCAACGCATCACTGAGCTCGCGGCCCAGATCGACAAGGACTACGAGGGGCGCGACCTGCTCATCGTCGGCGTGCTGAAGGGCGCTGTCATGGTGATGGCCGACCTCGCGCGGGCACTGCACAGCCACGTTTCCATGGACTGGATGGCTGTCTCCTCCTACGGCTCCGGTACGCAGTCCTCCGGCGTGGTGCGTATCCTCAAGGACCTGGACACGGACCTGATGGGCAAGGACGTGCTGATCGTTGAGGACATCATCGACTCCGGCCTCACCCTGTCCTGGCTGAAGACCAACCTCGAATCCCGTGGCACCGCGTCAGTGGAGATCTGCACCGCCTTCCGCAAGCCGACCGCCGCCAAGGTGGAGATCGACGTCAAGTACGTCGGCTATGACATCCCCAACGAGTTCGTGGTGGGCTACGGCCTGGACTACGCCGAAAAGTACCGCAACCTGGACTTCGTGGGCACCCTAGCCCCGCACGTCTACGAGTAAACGCCAGCCGCCGAAGCCGCCCCCGCATTTTTGCACCGCTTTCGGTGACCGCGCCGCCGTCGAGCCCTGAGAACACGGGTCCGACGGCGGCGCGAGCCGGTTAAAGCGGTGCAAAAAAGTCCGCGGGCCCAGCAACGCGGGCCGGATCAGAAGGGCGTCCGCGCGGGAGTGGTGAGCGTCAGCCTGATCTGCGCCAGCATTTCCTCCGGCCGGTGCAGCACATCCTCGTAGAGGTAGCGCAACACCCTGTATCCGGTGGCCGCGCCAACGTTGTTCCGCCGGATGTCCTTCTTGAACTGGGGCTTGTTCAGGTGGAATCCCACGCCATCGATTTCTACGATCAGGCAGCCGTTGAGCAGGAAATCCACATAGCCGATGCCCGCCAGGTAGACCTGGGTGTGCACGTCGAAGCCGTGCCGCCGGAACAGTACCCGGGCCACTGTTTCCAGCAGGGAATCCGAGCCGCGTTCCACGAGGTCCAGTACCGCACGCGCCCGCCCGTTCCGCGGTCCGGGGAGTAGCCTGCGCAGGAAATCGAGGTCAATGTCGCCGCGGCCAAACGCGCATTCCACCATGACCAAGGCCTCCAGTTCCGGAAGGCACTGCAGCGCGTGGACGAGGACATCCTTCAGCGGGAGCACGGGCGGGTGCAGGGTGGAGATGTTGCCGCTGAACCTGTGAGGCAGTATGCCGCGCTCCAGCCGGCGGTGACAGGCAGCGAGGTGCGGCTGGCCGGGCGTCTGCAGGGTCCAGAGGGCGTAGTGTCCCGCGGCCGAGACGCAGGTGACCGCGGCGTTCGCTTCGTAGGCACTGACAAAGTCGCAGTTCGCCTGCGGCAGCCGGTAGATCCCGTGGCGGGGATTCTGCATCAGTCCGGAGTCCACCGCCCGGCCAATCTGCCCCGGGTGAATCCTGCCCTCCGCAGGTGAGCCAGCCTGGCCACCCCACCGTGCCGTGCGAGGAAGTCCGTGGGCTGCATGTGGTCCAGCGTGGGGCCACCGCGGTGCATTCCGGCAGTCAGAGCCCCTCGTATGTGGACAAACCCGGGCGGCGGAGAAGCTGTGGAGGGCGGTGGCCGCCAACGGGCCCTGCATTTCTGCACCACTTTCGCGGGACGTCGAGGGGCTCGGCCCGGCAACGCCGCGACGGGTTTTCCGGGCGGCCGTGAAAGCGGTGCAGAAATGTGGCGGCACAGCCCAGTAGGGGCGCGACCCCGGCCCGACCAGCCACTACGCCCTGAGGGAACTTTTGTATTACACCGTGCGTGAATTACTCCTGACGGTGTATAGCTAGAAGCGACGCAGCACCACACGCGCGCAGTCCTCGCGCCGTGCAGCACTACCAGGAGGGACGGGGCCAGCCCCCGAACAGATGAAAGCTAAGAGTTTCTTCAAGGGCCCGGGCATTTGGATCATTGTGGTGGTCGGCATGCTCCTGCTGGCCTTTGCAACGTTGGCTCCGGGCGGCTCGACGCGCATCGACACGCAGCCGGGCCTCGAGCTCCTGGCCCAAAGCGGCAAGGTGGAACAGGCCAAGATCTTCGACGGCGAAAACCGCGTCGACCTGGTGCTGAAAGACAACCTCGTCATCGACGGCCAGGACAAGGGCAAGAACGTCCAGTTCTTCTTCGTCAATGACCGCGGCCCGGACGTCGTCAAGGCCGTGACTGCCTCCAGTCCCTCCAAGGGCTACACGGACCAGCCGGTGGAGAGCAACTGGCTCTCGGGACTCTTCTCGCTGCTGGTGCCGGTGCTGCTGCTCGGCGTCCTGTTCTGGTTCCTGCTGTCCCGCATGCAGGGCGGCGGCTCCAAGGTGATGCAGTTCGGCAAGTCCAAGGCCAAGATGGTCAGCAAGGACATGCCGCAGGTGACCTTCGCTGACGTCGCCGGCGCAGACGAAGCCGTCGAGGAACTGCAGGAAATCAAGGAGTTCCTGCAGGAGCCCGCCAAGTTCCAGGCTGTGGGTGCCAAGATCCCCAAGGGCGTGCTGCTCTACGGCCCTCCGGGCACCGGCAAAACCCTGCTGGCCCGAGCCGTTGCAGGCGAGGCCGGCGTACCGTTCTTCTCCATCTCGGGCTCGGACTTCGTGGAAATGTTCGTCGGCGTTGGTGCGTCCCGCGTCCGCGACCTCTTCGAGCAGGCCAAGTCCAACTCCCCCGCCATCATCTTCGTCGACGAAATCGACGCCGTCGGCCGCCACCGCGGTGCTGGCGTGGGCGGCGGCAACGACGAACGCGAGCAGACCCTCAACCAGCTCCTGGTTGAGATGGACGGCTTCGACGTCAAGACCAACGTCATCCTGATCGCAGCCACCAACCGGCCCGACGTGCTGGACCCGGCACTGCTCCGTCCGGGCCGCTTCGACCGCCAGGTTTCCGTGGAAGCCCCGGACCTGATCGGGCGCGACCAGATCCTCCAGGTCCACGCCAAGGGCAAGCCCATGGCCTCCACCGTAGACCTGAAGGCCGTTGCGAAAAAGACGCCCGGCTACACGGGTGCAGACCTGGCCAACGTACTCAACGAAGCGGCGCTGCTGACCGCCCGCTCGAACGCGAACCTGATTGACGACCGCGCCCTGGATGAAGCCATCGACCGCGTCATGGCAGGCCCGCAGAAGCGCAGCCGCGTCATGAAGGAACACGAGCGCAAGATCACCGCGTACCACGAAGGCGGCCACGCCCTGGTGGCGGCGGCGCTGCGCAACTCGGCGCCGGTCACCAAGATCACCATCCTGCCCCGCGGCCGTGCCCTGGGCTACACGATGGTGGTCCCGGAAAACGACAAGTACTCCATCACCCGCAACGAGCTCCTGGACCAGATGGCGTACGCCATGGGAGGCCGCGTGGCCGAGGAAATCGTCTTCCACGATCCGTCCACGGGCGCCTCGAACGACATCGAAAAGGCCACCTCCACGGCCCGCCAGATGGTCACCCAGTACGGCATGAGCGAGCGGGTGGGCGCCGTGCGCCTGGGCCAGGGCGGCGGCGAGCCGTTCCTCGGCCGTGACGCGAGCCACGAGCGGAACTACTCGGACCAGATCGCCTACATCGTGGATGAAGAGGTCCGCCGCCTGATCGACCAGGCCCATGACGAGGCCTACGCGATCCTCACCGAGAACCGGGACGTCCTGGACCGCTTGGCCCTGGAACTCCTGGAACGGGAAACCCTGAACCAGGCCGAAATCGCCGACGTCTTCCGCGATATCCGCAAGCGCGACTTCCGCGAGGTCTGGCTGTCCAAGGAAACCCGCCCGGTGCAGACCGCCGGTCCTGTGGAGTCCCGTCAGGAACGTGCCGAACGCGAGGCCCAGGAGGAAGCCAAGGAAGCCCGCCTCGAGGAACCGCTGGACGCGATTCCGCCGCACCCCCAGGGTGTTCCGGAGGACGCCTCCTTCCAAGGTGGAGTAACGGAAGCGGGACCAGACGGCCACCGCGGCTAAGCTCTTTGATGTGACTCACTTCGACGACGACGACCTCACCGCCACCGCCGACCATTCGGCGGTGGGCGGATCAGGCCACCACCACAAGGTGGACAGGCCCCGGATTGAAGCAGCCGTGCGGGAAATCCTGCTGGCCATAGGCGAGGACCCGGACCGCGGCGGGCTGCAGGACACGCCCAAGCGCGTGGCCAAGGCTTATGCCGAGGTGTTTGCCGGCCTGCACCAGGATCCGGGCAGCGTTCTCGGCACCACGTTCGACCTCGACCACGAGGAACTCGTGCTGGTGAAGGACATCCCGTTCTACTCCACCTGCGAGCACCACCTGGTTCCGTTCCACGGCGTCGCGCATGTGGGGTACATCCCCTCGCACGACGGCAGGGTGACGGGGCTGAGCAAGCTGGCACGCCTGGTGGACATCTACGCCCGCCGCCCGCAGGTGCAGGAGCGCCTCACCACCCAGATCGTCGAAGCGCTGGTCACATTCCTCAAGCCGCGCGGAGCCATTGTGGTGGTGGAATGCGAACACATGTGCATGTCCATGCGCGGCATCCGCAAGCCCGGAGCCAAAACCGTCACAAGCGCGGTTCGCGGGCAACTTCATGACCCGGCCACCCGTGCCGAAGCCATGAGCCTCATACTCGGAAGGTAAAAAACAGACTATGGATTCCCTAGCTGCAGCACCTGGAACCGGACCCGCAACGTCACCCCTGCCCATCCTGCGCAAACCGCGGCCGGCAGCCAAGTTCGACGACCTGCCCACCGACCGCACGCTCGTCATGGGCATCCTCAACGTCACCCCGGACTCGTTCAGCGACGGCGGCAAGCACGCGACGGCGGACACTGCCATTGCCGCGGGCCTCCGGATGTTCTACGCGGGAGCCGACATCATCGACGTCGGCGGCGAATCCACCCGCCCCGGCGCGGAGGAAGTCAGCCCGGAGGAAGAGCAGCGGCGGGTGGTGCCTGTCATCCAAGCCCTCGTGAAGGCCGGCGCGCTGGTCAGCATCGACACTACGCACGTCTCCACCGCCGAGGCTGCGCTGAATGCCGGAGCGGCGATCATCAACGACATCTCCGGCCTCAGCATCGAACCCGGCATGGCAGAGCTCGTGGCGAAGGCCAAGGTGCCGTATGTCCTGACCCACCGCCGAGGCGACGCCAAGACCATGACGTCCCTGACGGAGTACGACGACGTCGCGAACGATGTCGTCTCGGAGCTGAACGGCGTCCGCGACAAGCTGTACGCGGCCGGCGTCCTGCCCGAGCAGATCATCGTGGACCCGGGCATCGGGTTCTCGAAAACTGACGTGCAGAACTGGGAACTGCTGCGGAACCTGGACCGGCTCGATGCCATGGGCCACAAGGTGCTGGTGGGCGCGTCCCGCAAGCGCTTCCTGGGCACGCTCCTGACGGTCGCCGGCAAGGCGGCGCTCCCGGAAGAGCGCGACGCAGCCACGGCCGCCATCACTGCCATCAGCGCCGCCCGCGGCGCCTGGGCCGTGCGCGTGCACGACGTCGGATCCAGCCTTGACGCTGTGAAGGTCGCCGCCCGCATGTCCTCCCCGGACCACGGCAGCTGAGCAGGAAAGGCCGAGCAGAACCGCCATGGACAGGATCTCGCTGACCGGTGTCACCGCCACCGGCTACCACGGGGTGTTCGATTTTGAGCGCCGCGAAGGCCAGCCGTTTGTTGTGGACGCCGTGCTGCACCTGGATTTCAGCCAGGCTGCGGCGTCGGACGATGTGCGCGACACCGCCCACTATGGCGAGGTGGCCGGACGGATCACCGACTGGATCACCGGCGAGCCCCTGAACCTGATAGAAGGACTGGCGGTGCGGATGGCCGAGGGCCTGCTCCAGGAATTCAAAATCCAGGCCGTCGAGATCACCGTGCACAAGCCGAAGGCGCCCATCGAGGTTCCCTTCGGCGACGTCGCCGTCAGCGTCTACCGGGAGCGGACATGACTCCGGCACCCGCACTGCATGAGAAGCCGGTCCATGAGAAGCCGGTGCACGGGAAGGCGCCAGCCAAAACCGCCTACACACGCGCGGTGCTGGCACTGGGCAGCAACCTCGGGGCGCGGAACGAGACGCTGTCCGAGGCCGTGGCAGACCTCGTGGACCGCCCGGAGGTGCGGCTCCTGGCCGTCTCTCCGATAGTGCAGACCAAGGCCGTCGGTGGCCCCGCCGGGCAGCCGGAATTCCTCAACATGGTGATTTCGGTCGAAACCTCGCTGGAACCGCTCGAACTGCTCAGGCACTGCCAGTCGGTGGAGAACAAGCACCACCGTGTCCGTGAGGTCCACTGGGGTCCGCGCACGCTCGACGTCGATGTGATCGTCTACGGGGACCTCGAAAGTTCTGACCCTGTGCTGACCCTCCCGCACCCGTTCGCCGCTGTGCGGGCCTTCGTGCTCTACCCCTGGTCCCAGATGGACCCCTCGGCCACCCTGAACGGGCAGCCGGTGGGGGAACTGGCCGCCAGGGCTGCCGATTTCCCCGACCTGAAGCCGTTCGACGGCTTCGGGGACTTCGATGGCGTGCCCGACGTCGGGGCGGTGGAGCAGCCGTGAAACCCGTTAGCCCGCTGCTGCTCGCCGTCGTGGGCCTTGCCCTGGCCATCGCCGGCTGGTCCGCGGCCGTCCTGACCGTCCGCTACGGCATGGCCACGCCGGTCCTGCCGGCCACGGCGCTGGTCACCATGGGCGTGATCGTGGCCCTGACCCTGGTGCTGGGCATCCGCGTGCTCCGCTGGCGGAACGGCAAAAAGAAGAAAATGCTGAACCCCATCCTGGCGGCGTGGACGCTGGTGCTCGCCCAGGCCTGTGCCTACACCGGCGCGATGCTGCTGGGCTGGCACGCCGGGATCTTCCTGGACCAGCTGCGGTTCTGGAGCATCCGCAGCGGGCTGGACGTCACCTGGCTTGCCCTCGGCATGGCCGGCGGCGGGCTGGTCATGATCGTGGTGGGGCTCGTCGTCGAACGCTTCTGCAAGATCCCGCCGGAGGACGGCGAGACGGACGCTCCAGAGGGCCTGCCGGGCCATGGCCGGGGCAAGGCCAAGGGGGAAGGCGAGTATGCCTACCGCGGCGATTGATCCTCCCGGGATCACCTGGCTGCGCGTGTCCCCGAAGTACGTCACGGTCCGGCTCGTGGAGTGGGCCCTCGGCAACCTGGTGATGGTGGCCGTGCTGAGCCTGCCGCTGGTGTTTGTCCGGCTCGGCTGGTGGCGCTGGCCGCCGCTCTGGCTGGCCATTGGCCTTCCGGCTTTCATGCTGCTGCTGGCGCTGTGGCGCCTGGTCCTGATCCCGCGGCAGGTGCGGGCCATCGGCTACGCGGAGCGCGAGGACGACCTCCTCATCCGCGGCGGCATCTTCTTCCAGCGCGTCATGGTGGTGCCGTACGGCCGCATGCAGTACGTGGACATCAGCGCCGGACCGGTGGAACGCGGGCTGGGCCTGTGCACCCTGAAGCTGCATACGGCATCGGCCGGAACCAACGCCGGCATCCCCGGCCTTCCCGCCCCGGAAGGCGCCCGGCTCAGGGAACAGCTCTCGGCGCGCGGCGAAGCCAGGCTGGCCGGGCTGTGAGCGCCGGCGGCCTCGCTTCAGGAAAGCCCGACGGCGAGTGGCTGCGCGTGCACCCGGCGACACCGTTTGTCCGGGGCTGGGTTGCGCTGGCCGCCATCGGGTACTTCTTCGGGCGTGACAGCTTTGAACGGATGCTGCAGGGCCAGCCGCTGATCGATGACCGCCTCGCGGGGCGCGCCCCGTGGCTCCTGGGCGCCGGGGCATTGATGCTGGTGCTGGCGGTCCTCAGCTTCGTCCTGTCCTGGTATTTCACCAGGTACCAGGTGGCGGAGGGCTACGTCCGTGTCAACACCGGCTTCCTGTTCAAGCAGCAGCGGCAGGCGCGGCTGGACCGGGTCCAGGCCATCGACATCGTCCAGCCACTGCTGGCCAGGATCTTTGGCCTCGCGGAACTGAAGTTCGAAGTTGCCGACGCCGGCGAGTCGGCCGTCCGCCTGGCCTACCTGCGCATTGGCGATGCCCGCCAGCTGCGCGCCACCATCCTGGCCCGCGCCTCGGGCGTGCGGCTGGATCCCGCGCAGCCCGAAGCAGCCGCCCCCGAGGCGCCCGAGCAGCAGGTCCTGCAGGTCCCGCCGTCGCGCCTGTTTGGCTCGCTCCTGCTCAGCGAGCAGACAGTGTTCATTGTCCTGAGTGCCGCGGCGTCCGTGGTGCTGTCCGCGCTCACCGAGAACAGGGCTTTCTTCCTTTACCTGATTCCGGCGGCGCTGGGTTTCGTCGCCGCATACTGGAGCTCGTTCAACAAGGGCTACAACTTCACGGCGGCCATCTCCCCGGACGGGATCCGGCTCCGGTACGGGCTGCTCGACACGCAGGCGCAGACTCTGCCGCCGGGCCGGATCCAGGCGCTGAAGGTGGCGCAGCCGCCGCTGTGGCGCCTGTTCGGCTGGTACCGGATGCAGGTCAACGCCGCCGGTTACGGGGCGGGGGCGAACAACGGCGAGGGGGGCTCCCGCACCACTCTGCTGCCGGTGGGGAAGTGGGGCGATGTCCTGAACATGATGGCCCTCGTGCTGCCGGACCCCGGAACGGCTGATCCGCTGGGCGTTTTCCACCACGGTGTGAACGGACTGGATTCCGACGGCGGCTTTGTCACCACACCGCGCCGGGCGCGGCTGCTCGCGCCGCTCGGCTGGCGGCGCAATGCCTTCGCCGCCACGGACACCGCGCTGCTCATGCGGTCGGGCCGCTGGTGGAGGCAGCTTGTGGTGGTCCCGCACCAGCGGACGCAGTCGATCGCCCTGCAGCAGGGACCCCTGGCGCGCCGGTTCGGGCTGGCCGACCTCGTGCTGCACACCACTGCCGGTCCGGTCGCCCCACGGGTGATCCAGGCGGACCTCCGGGAGGCGCAGGGGCTCTTCGACGCGCAGGCAGCCCGCGCAAGGGCGGCCCGCCGGCGGCAGACGAGCGAGCAGTGGCTGGCCCAGGTTGCTCCGGTCTCGACTCCGCTGATTGAGCGTGTCGAAACCGAGCCGGCCGAAATGCGCCCCAGCACTCCAGCACCCCAACAGGAAGGTCCGCAACGTGGCTAAGCCAGGACGCCTCGGCGTCGGAATCATCGGCGCCGGCAAGGTGGGCGCCGTCCTCGGTGCGGCGCTCCGCGCGGCCGAGCACGCCGTCGTCGGGGTTTCCGCCGTCTCCGACGCGAGCCGGGAACGGGCCGAAACCCTGCTGCCCGGCGTTCCCGTCCTGGAGATCCAGGACATCGTGGAGCGTTCCGAACTGGTGCTCCTGGCCGTTCCGGACGATGCCCTCGGCGGGCTGGTGGAGGGGCTGGCCAAGCTCGGTGCGTGGCAGCCCGGCCAGCTCGTGGCGCACACATCAGGCCGCTTCGGGGTCGGCGTGCTGCATCCGGTCCGGGCCGCCGGTGCCGTGCCGCTGGCGCTGCACCCGGCCATGACCTTCACTGGCATGAGCCTCGACCTGACCCGGCTGCTGGACTGCACGTTCGGGGTCACGGCCGACGCCGCCATGCTTCCCATCGCCCAGGCGCTCGTCGTCGAGATGGGGGCCGAACCCGTGGTGATCGCCGAGGGTGACCGCACCATCTACCACGCGGCCCTGGCCCACGGTTCCAACCACTTGGTCACGCTGGTGGCGCAGGCGTCGCAGCTGCTGGCCGAGGTGGGCGTCGAGGCGCCGGACCGCATGCTCGGGCCGTTGCTGCGCGCGACCCTGGAGAACGCTCTCGCCTCCGGCGAATCGGCCCTGACGGGCCCGGTGGCGCGGGGGGACGCCGGAACAGTGAAGGCGCACGCCCGCGCGCTGCGGGAGCACGACGGCGGGACCCGCGGTGACGTCCTCACGGCGTACCTCGCCATGGCGCAGGCCACTGCCAGGCGCGCTGAAGGGCGGGGCCTCCTGAAGCCGGATCAGGCGGACAATATTCGCACCGCACTTGAGGACACAGACGACGACGGCCAGGATGACGGCCGTGCATGAAACCGGCCACGGGGCCAAGGGAGGACACTGACATGGCAATCCGACTCGTAACGACGGCGGACTCCCTCCGTGCGCAAAGCCGACTGCTGCTGACACAGAAGAACGGCTCCTCCCTGGGCCTCGTGCCAACCATGGGTGCCCTGCATGCGGGCCACGGGCGGCTGGCGCGAACCGCCGCCGAACAGAATGACGTCGTTGTGGCCTCCATTTTTGTGAACCCGCTGCAGTTCGGCGAGGCGCAGGACCTGGACCGGTATCCTCGGACTCTCGAGGCGGACATGGCGCTGCTCGAGGAGCAGGGAGTGGATCTGGTCTTCGCACCGTCGGTCGAGGAGATGTACCCCGACGGCCCGCCGATGGTCAGGATCACGTCCGGCCCGCTCGGGGAGAAATGGGAGGGCGCCTCCCGGCCCGGCCACTTCGACGGCGCGCTCACCGTGGTGGCCAAGCTGCTGCACCTGGGCATCCCCGGCACCGGCCTGCCCGGCAGCCGCGCCTTCGTTGCCGGCTCCGGCGGCGGGCTGCCGGCGTACCGCGCCTACTTCGGGCAGAAGGACGCCCAGCAGCTGGCCCTGGTCCGCCGCATGGTGGCCGACCTGAATTTCCCCGTGGAGATCGTGGCCGTGCCAACTGCCCGCGACACCGACGGGCTGGCGCTGTCCAGCCGGAACCGCTTCCTTTCCGGCGAGGAGCGCGAGGCAGCGCTGGTCCTGTCCCGCGCCCTGCGCCTCATTGAGGAGCGGGCGAACGCGAACGAGCCGCTTGATGTCGATTCGGCCAGGGCCCTGATCGAGTCCCAGCCCTTGGTCCGGCTGGACTACCTCGACGTCGTCGATCCCGTCGCGCTGGAGCCGCTCGCCGAGAACTGCCACGAGACACCCTTCCGCGGTGAAGGTCTGGCACTGGTTGCCGCGAAGGTGGGCGCCGTGCGGCTGATCGACAACGTGCCGCTCAGCTCCTGACGGATAAAGTGCCCGGATAGAGAGCCGGGCGCTCAATTCACTGGTGACCTGAATCTCGCCGGTTGAATCCCGTGTACGGGAATGGGTCCGGCCACTACACTGTTGGAGTCTGCAGCGGCGCTGACCGCCAGCCACCAATTCCAACACCCTGAGGGTCTCGCCATGTCTACCAAAGTCACGTCCAATTCGTCTGGCGAACCTGCCCAGGAGCCTCCCGCTCCCGTTGCAGCCCCGGCCGCAGCACCGGCCCCGGCCGCAGCACCGCCCTCGGACAGGATGTCCCGCGAGTCCGTAACGGTGATCGTCACGCTCTTGGTGGCCACCTTCGTGGTGATCCTGAACGAAACCATCATGAACGTTGCCCTGCAGCGGCTCATGGTGGACCTGCGCGTCGATGCCCCCACCGTCCAGTGGCTCTCCACCGGGTTCATGCTGACCATGGCGGTGGTGATTCCGACTACCGGGTTCATCCTGCAGCGGCTGTCCACGCGGTCCGTCTTCCTCCTGGCCATGGGTCTGTTCGCCGGCGGTACGGCGCTCGCCGCAGCGGCGCCCGGTTACGAGATCCTGCTGCTGGCACGAATCATCCAGGCCGGCGGCACCGCCATCATGCTTCCGCTGCTGATGACCACCATCCTCACACTGGTGCCGCTGGCCCGCCGCGGCGCCGTGATGGGCAACGTCAGCATCGCCATCTCCGTTGCTCCGGCCATGGGGCCCACCGTCTCTGGGTTCATCCTGCAGCACTTCTCCTGGCGCTTCATGTTCATCTTCGTCCTTCCCATCGCGCTGGCAGCACTGGCTATCGGCGCAAAGTTCCTGACCAACGTCGGCGAGACAGAAAAGTCCAGGCTCGACTTCCTCTCCGTGGTGCTGACCGTCCCGGCCTTCGGTGGCCTCGTGTACGGCCTGAGCCAGATCGGCGGCGGCCACGGCGGCAGCCGCGGCCCAAGCACGCTGGCCATCGTTGCCCTGGTTGCTGGCGTCGCCGGCCTTGCCGCATTCACGTTCCGCCAGCTCCGGCTGCAGAAGTCCGAGGCCCCGCTGCTGGACCTGCGGGCCTTCAACTTCCGGATGTTCACCGTCTCCGTCCTGCTGATGGTTGTGGCCATGGTGGCCCTCTTCGGCGCCGTGATCCTGCTGCCGCTGTACCTGCAGGAAATCCGCGGCCTGCAGTCCCTCGAGACCGGCCTGGCCCTGCTGCCCGGCGGGCTCGCCATGGGCCTGCTCGGCCCGGTGATCGGCCGGCTGTTCGACAAGGTGGGGCCGCTGCCGCTCACGGTCACCGGATCCTCGCTGATGGTCCTGACCCTGTGGCAGTTCTCGATGCTCGACGCCGGCACTCCGGTCTGGTGGATCGTCACCCTGCACGTCGGGCTCAGCTTCGGGCTGGCACTGCTCTTCACGCCCGCGTTCACCACCGGGCTGAACCCGCTGCCGCCGCACCTGTATTCGCACGGCTCGGCCATTATGAGCACCCTGCAGCAGGTGGCCGGCGCGGCGGGCACGGCGCTGCTCGTATCCATCTTTGCGGTCGTTTCGGCGGGCTCCGGCCTCGTTGCGGGCATGAACGCAGCGTTCCTCACGGCGACCGTCATAGCCGTTGCCGCCGTCGTCCTCTCCACCATGATGCGGAAGACGGCAGGCGCCGAAGGCGCACCCGCGGCCCACTAGCACCACAGCAAGAGCAACGCGGGGTCATTTCGCGCCCAAACCGGAGGGTTCATTGGGCGCGAAGTGACCCCGCGTTGCTTTATTAGCCCGCGAAGAACTCGCTGAGCTCGGTGATAAGCCTGTCCGGGGCGCGGTTGACGCCGTCGTGCCCGAAGCCGGGCAGGATGGTGTAGCTGGAGCCGGAGAGGACGTCGTGGATCTGGCCGCACGCCACGCCGAAGTAGGCCGGGCTCTTCTCGCCGACGATGATGAGCGTCTCCAGCGGCAGGGCCAGGAACGGTTCGGCCGGCATGTCCGCGGCAATGATTGCCTTGATCTCCCGGACGCCGGTGCGCATCATTTCGCGCATCTGCTTGCCCACCGTGGTTCCCGCCGTCAGCTTGTTGGCGAGGGTCATCATGGACAGCGGCATGCGGGAGGAGAAGGCGCTTTCGGCCTCGAGCCCGCGGAGCAGGACGGCCAGGGCGCGGTCGTCGTCGCCAGTGGCCGTCGCCCGTTCGTACTCGGTGGTCCAGTTGGCCGTGACGCTGTGGTTGACCGAGACTGCGGGGTCGTACACGGCGAGCCGCTCCACCGGCAGGGTCCTGGCCGCGTGGATGGCCACGGCTCCGCCGAAGCTGTGGCCGAAGACGTCGGTGCTGTCGGTGTGCTTCATGACCGTATCGAGGTCGCGGATGTCAACGTCCAGGGTGTAGTCGCCGGCCTGCTCGGAGGAGGCGCCCCGGCCGCGGCGGTTGAACGTGTGCACCGGCCGGCCGAGGGAGGCGCTGAGCTTCTGCGCGAAGCGGGTGTAGTCCGCCGCCGTCACCATGGAGGCCGTAACCACAACCACGCCGGAGCCGGCCGTGGCCAGCTCAGCGCCCGTGCTGAACAGCTCGAGCTTGCCGCCGTCGGGTGTGCTGATGATCTCGCGAGTCATGCTCCGAGCCTATCGGAGGCCGGCGTGTGCCGACAGCCGGCCATGACCAGCTGCCGGCCCTTGCCGCCGGCCCTGGCTACCCGCGCCGGCGCTTCCTGCTCTGCGGAGTGATGGTCCCGTCGGTGCCGTTCAGGAAACGGGCGATGCGGATGGCCAGGCGTTTGCCCGGCCGGATCGGCCCCTCGTGCAGCTGGCCCGGAACCACCGCGAAGTCGATTGCCGGCACGGCCGAGGCCAGCTGGCGGCCGGTGTCTGCGAAGTATCCCGGGCTCCAGCCGCCGCTGAGCATGAGCGTGGGCGTGGCCAGTTCCTTGAAATCCGCGAGCTCCGCGTCGGCGTCGAGCACGGCCCGCATTTCCTTGACGGCGGTGGGCAGCAGCTCTCGCATTTCCGCGCCGACGCTGGTCCGGGCAGACATGATGCTGAGCATCCGCAGCGCGCCGAGGGGCAGGTACGACAGCGGGCCGGCCGTG
The DNA here is from genome assembly GCF_044054585.1 of Arthrobacter sp. UC242_113. NCBI lineage: Bacteria > Bacillati > Actinomycetota > Actinomycetes > Micrococcales > Micrococcaceae > Arthrobacter > Arthrobacter sp. UC242_113. Next base: position 4,167,221 of record NZ_CP171968.1, read on the forward strand.
GCCAGCCCCTGCACCAGGTGCGCCCAGGCATGGTTGAGCTGCCCGTCCGTCACGGCCTGCTCCAGTTCCGGCCGCCAGCGGTGGTGCAGGTTGCCGGAGAGGGACACGGCGGCGTCGTACGTGACGAGCCTGCGCAGCGGCATGTCGCGTGCCGCCTGGAGTGCCACGAAGCCGCCGAAGCTGTGCGCCACTACGTCTTCAGAACCCGTCGCCTTCATCACGGCGGCGAGGTCCCGGATCTCGGTCTCGACCGAATAGTCGTCCGGCTGCGGCGCGGAACCGGCGCGGCCGCGCCGGTTGTAGCAGTGCACCGGCCGGCTCAGCAGGAGGCTCAGGTTGCGGGCGAACGGCCGGTACAGCGCGTCGGTCACCAGTGTTCCGTGAATAACGACGACGCCGGGCGCCGTCACCGGGGTTGGGTCGCCATTCGCGGAGGTGCTGCTGCCGGAGTTGCCGCCGGGGTTGCCGGCAGAATTATTCCCTTCGGCACCGGTGGGTGCGGCGGGCCTGAAGGAGTGCACCTCAAGGCGGCTGCCGTCGTCGTCCGTCTCAACTGTCCAGGTCTCCACAGCCCGAGTCTATGCCCCACCCCCTTTTGAGTTTCTGTCCAGATATCGTGCCCAAATGGCCTCGGAAGTCCGAATATCTGGACAAAAACTCCAAGGTAAACTTGATGACTGTGACTTCCCAAAACACCCCCGCCCCCAAGAACTCCCCAGAACCGCTCGACGCCAGCGAACAGATGCGCATCCGCATGGAGAAGCGCGCCAAGCTGATCGAACGTGGGACGGAGGCGTACCCGGTGGGTGTTGAGCGCACGCACTCGCTCAGCGAAATCCGCGAAAAGTACGCCCACCTGCAGGCCGACGAGACCACCGGCGACGTCGTCGGCGTCACCGGCCGCGTGGTGTTTGTCCGGAACACCGGCAAGCTGTGCTTCGCCACGTTGCAGGAAGGCGGCACGGACGGCAAGGGCACCCGGCTGCAGGCCATGCTCAGCCTGGCGAACGTGGGCGAAGAGGCCCTCGCCGACTGGAAGGCCCTGGTAGACCTGGGCGACCACGTTTTCATCAGGGGCGAAGTTATCTCCTCGCGCCGCGGTGAACTCTCCGTCATGGCTGAGTCCTGGTCCATGGCCTCCAAGGCGCTCCGCCCGCTGCCCGTGCTGCACGCCGAACTCAACGAGGAAACCCGCGTCCGCCAGCGCTACGTGGACCTGATGGTCCGCGACGAGGCCCGCGAGATGGTGTACACCCGCGCCGCCATCACCCGCTCCATCCGCGAGACCCTGTTCCGCCACACCTACGTCGAGGTGGAAACGCCCATCCTGCAGCTGGTCCACGGCGGCGCCCTCGCCCGGCCGTTCGAGACGCACATGAACGCGTTCGACCAGAAGATGACGCTGCGCATCGCCACCGAGCTGTACCTCAAGCGCGCCGTCGTGGGCGGCATCGACCGCGTCTATGACATGGGCCGCGTGTTCCGGAACGAGGGCGTGGACTCAACCCACAGCCCGGAGTTCACCACGCTTGAGTGCTACGAGGCTTGGGCGGACCAGTTCGTCATGGCGGAGCGCATCAAGGAGATCATCCTGGACGCCGCGGACGCCGTGGGTGCCGGACGCGTGCTCCAGACCGAAGCCGGGGAGATTAACCTCGACGGCGACTGGGCCTGGGTGGCCGTGTACCCGGGGCTTTCCGAGGCGGTGGGCCAGGAGATCACCCCCGACACCACGCTCGAGGAGCTGCGCGCCGTGGCCGGGAAGCACGATGTCAAGGTCGATCCCAAGTGGGACGCCGAGAAGCTGGCCGTGGAACTCTTCGGTGAAATCGTGGAACCCACCCTGCTGAACCCCACGTTTGTCTACGACTACCCGCCGTCCGCCCAGCCGCTGGCCCGCCCGCACCGGGAAGACGGCCGCCTGATCGAGGCCTGGGACCTGATCATCGGCGGCATGGAACGCGGCACCGCATTCTCCGAGCTCATTGACCCGGTCATCCAGCGCGAACGCCTCACCGAGCAGTCCAGGCACGCCGCCGCCGGCGACGTCGAGGCCATGCAGCTGGACGAGGACTTCCTCCGCGCCCTGGAATACGGTGCACCGCCCATGGGCGGCATAGGCCTGGGCATCGACCGCCTGGTCATGCTGTTTACCGGCGCGGGCATTCGCGAAACAATTCTCTTCCCCCTCCTCAAGCCCGAAGGCCACTGATGATGGACTATGTCGCCGTCCTGCTGCCCTCGCTGGTGGTTGGCCTGATCTTCTGGTTCGCCATGAAGTCGATATTTTAACGCGGACAAGGCCGAACGCCAGGCCGAAGCCCGCGCACAGGCTGAAGCCGACGCGCAGGCGGCCGGCGGAGATGATTCTCCCGAGCCGCCGACCAAATCAGACAAATAACAGGCGACTTTTAATACCTCCAGTTATCCCCAAGGAACCATTGCGTGTTTTGACGCGTTCCCTTATCGGGGGAGATACTTCAGGTAGATACATCCTGCTTATCTGATTACACGTCCTTTCCAAAAGAGAGATTTTTGATGGCACAGAAAGTCAATATCGTCCTTGTGGACGATCTGGATGGGGGATCTGCGGACGAAACCGTTCGCTTCGGCCTGGATGGCGTTGGTTATGAAATTGACCTGTCCTCGGCCAATGCTTCAGAACTGCGGTCATCGCTGGAACGCTTTGTTTCAGCGGGCCGCAAAACATCCGGCGGCCGGCCTGCCCGTGCCAAGGCATCGGGTGGACGCAACCAGGACTCCGCCCAGATACGCCAGTGGGCGCGGGATCACGGTTACACCGTAAACGCGCGCGGCCGTATTCAGGCAGAAATCCAGGAAGCCTACCAAAAGGCCAATTCCTAGCCCGGTGCCCTGACAACCCGTTAGTGCACAAAATGTTCTGGACATACGTGCGGCGCCCCCGGTTGACGGGGGCGCCGCGCTTTAACGGGCCGTTGCCGTCAGCAATAAACAGAACGGCCGTTATTCAGGGCCGCCCGCCAAGCGGTTATCGATGTGCCGGCTAATCCCGGGCCTTTGGGACATTCCGTCCCGGGTGATTTCCAACACCCCGCCAAGGGAAAGCGGTAATTGCCCGCCGGGTGGCAGTCCGATGGTATTCAAAGCCTGCAGCGGCATTGCGCCGCAAGGCTGGTACGGCAGCTGCCCGGACCTGCGCAAGGCCCCCGGTTTCCCCTGTGGCGAACAAGCTCCCCAAGTCAGGCTTCTCCCACGTAGCATCAAAGTACGTCGTAGCTAGGAGTGTGGCGAAATGTTTGAGCGATTTACGGACCGTGCCCGTCGCGTAGTTGTGCTTGCCCAAGAAGAGGCACGCATGCTGAACCACAATTACATTGGTACCGAACACATCCTCTTGGGTCTGATCCATGAGGGTGAGGGCGTTGCCGCCAAAGCTCTTGAGTCCTTGAGCATTTCGCTCGACGGCGTCCGCGAGCAGGTGCAGGAGATCATCGGCCAGGGCCAGCAGGCTCCCTCGGGCCACATCCCCTTCACGCCGCGTGCAAAGAAGGTGCTGGAGCTTTCGCTGCGCGAAGCCCTGCAGCTCGGCCACAACTACATCGGCACGGAGCACATCCTGCTGGGACTCATCCGCGAGGGTGAGGGTGTGGCAGCACAGGTGCTGGTGAAGCTCGGCGCTGACCTGAACCGGGTCCGCCAGCAGGTCATCCAGCTGCTCTCCGGCTACCAGGGCAAAGAGACCACCGGCGCCGGCGTCGGCCAGAGCCAGGCAGAGGGTACCCCCCGCCGGCTCTGTTGTGCTGGACCAGTTCGGCCGGAACCTGACGCAGGCTGCCCGCGAGAACAAGCTGGACCCTGTGATCGGACGCGAGCAGGAAATGGAACGCGTCATGCAGGTCCTTTCCCGCCGCACCAAGAACAACCCCGTGCTGATCGGCGAGCCCGGCGTCGGCAAGACCGCCGTCGTCGAGGGCCTGGCCCAGGCGATCGTGCGCGGCGACGTGCCGGAGACCATCAAGGACAAGCAGCTCTACACGCTGGACCTTGGCTCCCTCGTTGCCGGCTCCCGCTACCGTGGTGACTTTGAAGAGCGCCTGAAGAAGGTCCTTAAGGAAATCCGCACCCGCGGCGACATCATCCTCTTCATTGACGAGATCCACACCCTCGTGGGTGCCGGTGCCGCCGAAGGCGCCATCGACGCGGCCTCGATCCTGAAGCCGATGTTGGCCCGCGGCGAGCTGCAGACCATCGGTGCCACCACGCTGGACGAGTACCGCAAGCACATCGAGAAGGACGCCGCCCTCGAGCGCCGCTTCCAGCCCATCCAGGTCAAAGAGCCTTCGGTTGCTCACGCAATCGAAATCCTCAAGGGCCTGCGGGACCGCTACGAGGCACACCACCGCGTCACCATCACCGACGGTGCCCTCGCCTCGGCCGCGAACCTCTCCGAACGCTACATCTCGGACCGGTTCCTGCCGGACAAGGCGATCGACCTCATCGACGAAGCGGGCGCCCGGCTCCGCATCCGCCGAATGACCGCTCCGCCGGAGCTCAAGGAGATGGACGAGCGCATCTCCGAGCTGAAGATGGAGAAGGAGTCCGCCATTGACGCGCAGGACTTCGAGGGTGCTGCCGCGCTGCGCGACAAGGAGCAGAAGCTCATCACCGAGCGCTCCGAGAAGGAACGCCACTGGAAGACCGGCGGCATGGACGACATCTCCGAGGTGGACGAGGACCTGATCGCCGAAGTCCTCGCGAACTCCACGGGCATTCCGGTCTTCAAGCTGACCGAGGAAGAATCCTCGCGCCTGCTGAAGATGGAAGACGAGCTGCACAAGCGCGTCGTCGGCCAGGACGAGGCCATCAAGGCCCTGTCCCAGGCCATCCGCCGCACCCGTGCAGGCCTGAAGGACCCGAAGCGTCCGGGCGGATCGTTCATCTTCGCCGGCCCCACCGGCGTCGGCAAGACCGAACTCGCCAAGGCCCTCGCGGAGTTCCTGTTCGGCGAAGAGGACGCCCTCATCACGCTGGACATGTCCGAGTACTCCGAGAAGCACACGGTATCGCGCCTCTTCGGTGCCCCTCCGGGTTACGTCGGCTATGAAGAGGGCGGGCAGCTGACCGAGAAGGTCCGCCGCCGTCCGTTCTCAGTGGTCCTGTTCGACGAAGTGGAAAAGGCCCACGCGGACCTCTTCAACTCGCTGCTGCAGATCCTGGAAGACGGCCGCCTGACCGACTCCCAGGGCCGCGTGGTGGACTTCAAGAACACCGTGATCATCATGACCACGAACCTCGGAACCCGGGACATCTCCAAGAGCGTTGCCACCGGCTTCCAGTCCGGCACGGACACCCAGACCGGCTACAACCGGATGCGCGCCCGGGTCACGGAGGAGCTCAAGCAGCACTTCCGCCCCGAGTTCCTCAACCGTGTTGACGACGTCGTGGTGTTCCCGCAGCTGACGCAGGACGAGATCATCGAGATCGTGGACATGTTCGTGACGCGCCTGGAGAAGCGCCTCAAGGACAAGGACATGGGTATCGAGCTGACCAAGACAGCCAAGGTGCTCCTGGCCACCCGCGGCTACGATCCAGCCATGGGTGCCCGGCCGCTGCGCCGCACCATCCAGCGCGAGATCGAGGACCAGCTCTCCGAGAAGATCCTCTTCGGCGAGCTGCACCCCGGCGACATCGTGGTGGTGGATGTGGACGGCGAAGGCGACGACGCGAAGTTCACCTTCGCCGGAAATGCCAAGCCGCGCATCCCGGAAATCGCCCCCACCGCCTAGCACTGGGCGCCCAGCCCCCAGCTGCCCAGCACCCAGCCGCACTCCAGCGCCAAGAGGCCCCGCCAGCCCCCGAAAGGGAGCCGGCGGGGCTTTTTGCTTGCGCCCCGCCGGCTAAAGAGGTGCTGAATGGAAGGGTTCACCAATAGTGAACCCTTCTGTGATGTAGCGCACAGGAGGTGTTGAATCGGCACATGTCAACTGATGATGCAGCGATCCTGCGTGAGCAACCGGCGACACCCTTCCACGACCTCGACCACTACCTGGCGATCCCGCGCGTCAGTGGCCTGGCGATCAGCCCCGACGGCCGGCGGCTGGTGACCACGGTCGCCACGCTGAACAGCAAGGGCACCGAGTACGGCACGGCGCTGTGGGAGCTTGACCCGGCGGGCAGGAAGCAGGCCCGCAGGATTACCCGCAGCGCCAAGGGCGAAGCCGGCGCCGCGTTCGCGGCCAACGGCGACGTCTACTTCACGTCCGCCCGACCGGATCCGGACCGGGAGGCCGACGCCGATCCCGTCACTGCGCTCTGGGTCCTCCCCGCGGACGGCGGCGAGGCCCGCGTGGTGCTGTCGCGGGCCGGCGGCGTGGACAAGGTCATGGCGGCCAGGGACGCCAACGCGGCCTTCGTCACCGCCTCCGTTCTTGCCGGCTCCCGCGACGAGGAGGCCGACGCCGGGCGCCGCAAGAGCCGCAAGGACAACAAGGTGGCGGCCATCCTGCACAGCGAGTATCCGGTGCGGTACTGGGACGCGGACCTCGGCCCTGCCCAGCCGCGGCTCTTCGCGGTGGAGCCGGGGCCCGAGCCGGAACCCGGCAAACCCTCCACTGTGGACAGCGCCGCGCCGCTTACGCTGCGCAACCTCACCCCGGACGCGGGCTCCCGCCTCCGGGAGGCCGTCTCGGTGGTCAGCCCGGACGGAAAGACCATCTACACGAGCCTGTTGAGGCCGCTGCCGAAGGCGGACCTGCGCTCGGTCCTGGTCGCCGTTGACGTCGCCACCGGCACTCAGCGGGTCCTCCTCGACGAGGAGGGCATGAACTACTTTCCCGGTCCGGTCAGCCCCGACGGCGGCCTGCTCGCCGTCGTCAGTGAAAGCGACACAACGCCGCAGCAGGCACCGCGGGTCAAGCTGCATCTCCTCGATGTGACCGGGGAAGCCGGTCCGGAGGACCTGCAGCCCCTGGCACAAGAGTGGGACCGCTGGCCCCACCCGGAGGCGTGGCTCCCGGACGGTTCCGCCCTCCTTGTCACGGCAGACGACGACGGCGCATCGCCCGTTTTCAGCGTCAACGTTGCGGCAGTTGCCGCCCGGGAGAGCGCCGCCCGGGGGAGTGTCACCCGGGTGACGCCGGACCCGGCGGCCTACACCGACGTCGTCGTCTCACCCGATGGCCGCAGCGCCTATGCGCTGCGGAGCTCGTACGAGTTCCCGGCCGAGCCTGTCCGGATCGACCTCGCCACCGGGGACGTCACACGGCTGCCGTCCCCGGCGGAACGGCCGCAAACCGAGGGGCGGTTGGAGCGGGTTGAGGCGACGGCGGCCGACGGCACCCGCGTGCCCGCCTACCTGGCCCTGCCGGCCGGCGCCTCCGCCGAGAGCCCCGCGCCGCTGCTGCTGTGGATCCACGGCGGACCGCTGGGATCCTGGAATGCGTGGACGTGGCGCTGGAACCCGTGGCTGCTCACCGCCCGGGGGTACGCTGTCCTGCTGCCAGACCCTGCCCTGTCCACGGGCTACGGGCAGGAGTACATCCAGCGCGGCTGGGGCGGCTGGGGCAAGGCGCCGTTCACGGATCTCATGGCCGTCACGGATGCGGTGGTGCAGCGGCCGGACATCGACGAAAGCCGCACGGCCGCGATGGGTGGCTCCTTCGGCGGCTACATGGCCAACTGGGTGGCCGGGCAGACGGACCGCTTCAAGGCGATCGTCACCCACGCCAGCCTGTGGGCGCTGGACCAGTTCGGGCCCACCACCGACGCGTCGCAGTACTGGCTCAAGGAGATGACGGCGGAGATGGCGCTGGAAAACTCCCCGCACCTGCACGTCGAGAAGATCCGGACGCCCATGCTGGTCATCCACGGAGACAAAGACTACCGGGTGCCCATCGGGGAGGGCCTGCGGCTCTGGTACGAGCTGCTCTCCAAGTCCCAGCTCGCGTCCGACGAGAAAGGGCAGACCAGCCACCGGTTCCTCTTCTATCCCGACGAGAACCACTGGATCCTGCAGCCGCAGCACGCCAAGGTCTGGTATGGAGTGGTTGAACACTTCCTGGCCAGGAACGTCCTCGGGGAGGATATCGAGCTGCCGGCGGATCTGGGCCTCTGACCTCCAGTCCGGAGGCGACCGGGGCCGTCGCCGTAAGATGGGGGCTGTGACTGACTCCTTCACCGTTCGCCCTGCCCGGACCAGCGATGTGGCTGCCATCAAGAAACTGGTGGCGCCGCTGGCGGAAGAGCGAATACTGATGGCCAAGGAGACGGTGGCCTATTACGAGAGCCTGCAGGAGTTCCTGATAGCCGAGTCGGCGGCCGGCGAGGTCATCGGATGTGGCGCCCTGCACGTCATGTGGGAGGACCTCGCAGAAGTCCGCACCCTTGCCGCCTCGGATGCCTGGCGAGGCAGGGGAGTGGGCCACGTCCTCGTCGAGAGTCTCCTGAAGCAGGCCGCCGCGCTGGGCGTTTCGCGGGTGTTCTGCCTGACTTTCGAGGTGGACTTTTTCAAACGGCACGGATTCGAGGTCATGGCGGACCAGTCGGCAGTGGATCCGCAGGTGTACTCCGAGCTGCTCCGCTCGCATGACGAAGGCGTGGCGGAGTTCCTGGACCTTGCGCGCGTGAAGCCCAACACGCTGGGCAACACGAGGATGATCAAGGCTCTCTAGAGCCTGCCCCGATCCCCGCGGGACGGACTCAGCCCGGCTGGATTCTCCCGTAACACTCCTTTCCATTTATAAATTTGCTGGATAAACTCTTTGGAGTCGGAAGGGACAGCATTGGGGGCTGTCCCTTCCGCCGTTTCCGAACTACCGCGCAGCAGGTGCCGGTAGTAGGGTCAAAGCACATCCTGACGGATGTCAATGAAGCATCGAGAGCCCAGGAGCCGGCCGTGAAAAAGCTCATCAATGATCCCCGCGCTGTTGTGGATGAATCCGTGGAGGGATTCGGCCTAGCCCATGCAGACCTAGTAACCGTCAGCGCCGACCCGAAGTACGTCACCCGCAAGGACGCGCCCGTTGCCGGCAAGGTCGGCCTGGTCTCGGGCGGCGGCAGCGGGCATGAACCGCTTCACGCCGGATTTGTGGGGCGCGGTATGCTCGACGCCGCTGTTCCCGGCGCCGTCTTCACCTCACCGACCCCCGACCAGATCATTCCGGCCACGCTCGCGGTGAACTCCGGTGCAGGGGTGGTCCATATCGTGAAGAACTACACCGGCGACGTCCTGAACTTCGAGACGGCGGCCGAGATGGCCCAGGCCGAGGGCGTTGAAGTCCGCACCGTGCTCGTCAACGACGACGTCGCGGTGGAGGATTCGCTGTACACGGCCGGCCGCAGGGGCGTGGGCGGCACGGTCCTGGTGGAGAAGATCGCCGGGGCGGCGGCCGAGCGCGGCGACGACCTCGACGCGGTGGCGGCCATCGGTGACCGCGTGAACCAGAACGTGCGGACCATGGGCGTTGCGCTCTCGGCCTGCACGGTGCCCCATGCCGGCACCCCGAGTTTCGACCTGGAGGAAAACGAAATCGAAATCGGCATCGGGATCCACGGTGAGCCGGGCCGGCACAGGATCGCCATGGAGGACGCCGACGGCATCACCGGCCGCCTGCTGGAGCCGATCCTCAGCGACCTCGGAACGGCGTCGGGGGAGAAAGTGCTCCTGTTCGTCAATGGCATGGGTGGAACGCCGCTGAGCGAGCTGTACATCGTCTATCGCCGGGCCGCGCAGATCCTGGCGGAGCGGGGCCTCGCGGTGGAGCGTTCCCTGGTGGGGAACTACATCACGTCCCTCGAGATGCAGGGCTGTTCCGTCTCGGTGCTGCGGCTTGATGATGAGATGACGGCCCTCTGGGATGCGCCCGTGCACACGCCGGCCCTGCGGTGGGGCGTGTAGCCGTGGGGCTCGACGTGACCTGGGCCGTCAAATGGCTGACGCTGTCGGCCCAGGCGATGGCGGAGCACAGGGTGGAGCTCATCGAGCTGGACAGGGCCATCGGCGACTCTGACCACGGCGAAAACATGGACCGCGGCTTCCAGGCGGTGCTCGACAAGCTCGCCGAAAGTCCTCCCGAAACCCCCGGCGCAGCGCTCAAGCTGACGGCCATGGCGTTGATGTCGAAGGTCGGCGGGGCTGCGGGTCCGCTCTACGGCACGGCATTCCTGCGGGCCGCAACCACGCTGGGCGATGCCGCGTACATTGATGCTGCATCGCTCGCTGCAGCACTCGCAGCGGCGCGGGACGGCATCGTGGCCAGGGGGAGGGCCGAGACGGGCGACAAGACGATGGTTGACGCCTGGACCCCTGCCGTTGACGCAGCCGCAGCGGCAGCGGCCGACGGCGACACGCTCGCGGTCCTGATCGCCGCGGCGGAGGCTGCCGAGGCCGGCGCCGTGGCCACTGATCCGCTGGTGGCGCGCAAGGGCAGGGCCAGCTACCTCGGGGAGCGGAGCGCCGGCCACCGGGATCCCGGAGCCGCCTCAAGTGCCCTCATCCTCCGCGCCGCCGCGGGAGCCGCCGCATGACGGTGCGGATCGTGGTGGTTTCGCACAGTGACAAGATTGCCGACGGCGCCGTGGAGCTCGCGGCCCAGATGGCGCCGGACGTGATGATGGTTCCGGCCGGTGGAACGTCGGACGGCCGCATCGGCACCAGCATGGAAAAGGTGATGGCGGCGCTGGAGACCGCTGCCGGAGGCGATGGTGTGGTGGTGCTGACCGATCTGGGCTCGGCCGTGATGACCGCGGAATCGGCCATGGAATTCGCCGAGGGCAGCGGCACCGTGCTCCTCGCCGACGCCCCGATCATCGAGGGTCTCGTGGCGGCGGCGGTGGCGGCCCAGGGAGGAGCCAGCGTTCATGCTGTCCGGCGTGCAGCCGAGGCGACCCATGGCTATCCCGCGCCGCGGCCCAAGGCAGAGAATTACGCGGCCGCTGCCACCGCCGGAAAGGAGCCCGGAACGCAGACCCCTGCCGGCCAGGCCGCAGGTGAGCCGGAACCTCTGGCCCCGGATGCCAGCGGCGACTTCGAGCTCGTCAACCTCGCAGGAATGCATGCCCGGCCGGCCGCCAAGATAGCCGGCGGCCTGTCAGCGCTGGATGCGGACGTGACCGTGAACGGGGTGGACGGCGCCTCCATGACGGGGCTGATGACACTGGGTGCGGGCAAGGGATCGGTACTGCACGTGGAAGCGTACGGACCCGACGCCGAGCGCGCCGTGGAGTATGTGGCGGGGCTGGTACGGGACGGTTTCGGGGAACCCTGAGAGGGTTCAGGCAGGCTGGTTCAGGCAGCTACCTGTCCTGCCTGAGGCCTGACGCATCCAGCACCACTGAGGCGGAGATGAACCGCCCGCATTGCTCGCCGAACGGATAGCTGGCCCTGGGGGCGAAGCGCAGCGTGCGGACGGGCAGCGGCTCGCCGTCGGTGTAGCGCCCACTGGCCGTGACGTCGATCGGTGACTCGCCCAGCGCGTCCAGATTCAGCATTCCCCGCTGCGTGCCGTCCGGCTTGGACGTTGCCGCACACACGGCATCGGGCCTGGAATCATCGGCGCAGCCTAAGTCAACCGGCACCGAGCCCGCTACGAGCTGGAGGGTGTCCTCTTTGCACTTGCCGTCCTGGCAGGCCTTCACATGAAGCGTCTTCACTTCGGGCGCGTAGCCTGCGGCCACCGTGACCGCGACCCCTGACGCCTGGCCGATTGCCGGGCACGCAGTTTCGAAAGCATGGCACCCCGAGAGGAGTGCCGTCGTCGTGATTGTGGCCAAAAGTACCCCTGTCTTGCCCATACTTCAGGCTAGTTCCGATGTCCTGAAGGGGACCCGGCGGGGCCAAAACTGGCGCCCTCATCGTTACCCGGGTCCGTGGGGTGGGTGCCTAATTGAGACCAAAGCCCGGGCGGCAGGTGCCGGGCGGTCCGGGCGCGGCAGTCAGGCGGGCAGCCGATACCCGCCCTGGTGCAGTTCGGCCAGGCCGTCCTCGAGGAGGCCCGCCAGCGCCCGTTCCAGCTGCTCGGGCGCACAGTTCAACCGGTGCAGGGCGGCCAGCGGCACGCCGATGCCGGCGGCTTCGAACCCGAGGTCGGCGGGGGCCTGCTGGAACATCTCCGCCGGCACCGGCGCGTCCGCCAGGCGGAGGACCGCCATCACGCCGCCGCGGACCTGGCGGTCTGTGCCGTGCCACGCCTGGCCCTTGGGCGTATACGACGGCGGCGGCTCGCCGGCGGCGAGCCACGCGCACCGGTCGCGTACGGGGCAGGCGGCGCACTTGGGTGCCCGCGCCGTGCAGACCAGCGCCCCCAACTCCATAACCGAAGCGTTCCAGCGGACGGAACTGCCGGCGTCGGACGGCAGCAGCTCCGCGGCAAGCCGCATCTCGGCGGCCGTCAGGGCCGGGGCGGGGAGGGCGGAGCCGGAAAAGAGCCGCGCGTGGACGCGGCGGATGTTGGTGTCCACCACCGTCTCGCGGCGCCCAAAGGCAAAGGCGGCGACGGCGGCCGCCGTGTAGCTGCCCACCCCCGGCAGTCCGAGCAATTCGGCGTAGTCCTGCGGGACCCTGCCGCCGTGGTCGCGTTCGATGGCGGTTGCGGCAGCATGCAGCCTGAGCGCGCGCCGCGGATAGCCCAGCCGGCCCCAGGCACGGACCGCCTCACCGGCGGGTTCCCGTGCCAGCGCTGCAGGCTCCGGCCATCGGCGCAGCCACTCTTCCCAGACCGGCAGCACGCGGACCACGGGGGTCTGCTGCAGCATGATCTCGCTGACCAGCACGCCCCAGGGCGGGCAGTCGGGCGAGCGCCACGGCAAATCCCGGGCTTCGGCGTCGAACCAGTCCTCCAGTGAGGAGTGGACGTCCGTCAGGTCGGGGTAATCGGCTGTGGTTTTGATGCCAACACTCTAGTTGAAAACCCCGACGGCGGTTTCCGGCCCGGCGCCGTCAGCTGGCCTCCTTCTCCGCGGGAGGCAGTCCTTCCTGCCGCGCAGGCAGCCGCCTGACATGGCCGTGCAGGGTTTCGCCGCCGCGGCCGTTGGCCGCCGGAACAGCAAGGGCCACTACGAAGCTGGCGCTGTTCGGGTCCACTGAGCGGATGGTCAGGCTGCGCGTTCCTTCCGGTATTGAGGGCGCAAAGAACTGCAGCTGGCGGGAGCCGACGGTGGCCACCTCATCCAGCTTGTACTCTGTGCCGAAATGGTCATGGATAACGATTTCGGGGGTTTGCGGCTCGTCGTCATTGACTGAGGCGAGATGCAGGTTCACCACGATCCCGGTGTCCCAGATCTCAACCGCAAGCACCGTGAACGCAGTGCCCTGGCTCTGATGTTTGCCAAACGTCAGCGGCAGCAGAACGCGTTCGAGGTGACCGCCAGACACGTGATCTACCATCAGTGGTCCTCTCCAACTCGGCCCGGTAAGTGGTATCCGGGATTCAATTTTAGTAAGTGTGCTGACAGTTGTCACCCGAATTTGAGTCACGAATTGGACATGGTGGCGCGGTGGCGGCGTGGTGCTGCAGCAGAAACCCGGCCGTTACTTAGCCTAGAAGCATGGGCAGGCAAGACACTCCGAACTCCGGCGCGGGCCGGAACCGGTCACCGAAACCGGCGGCACAGAAAACGGCACCCGGGAAAACGGCGCCGCGCGCGGGCCGTAAGCCGAGCCCCGCAGTGTACCGCCGTCGTCGGCTCTTTGCCGGAGTGGCGCTGCTGCTGGTCCTGGGACTGGTTGCCGGCGGTGTCGCAACGGTTTCCAGCCTCCTCGGCGGCGCCGAGCGGGCCGTCTCCGCGCAGGATTCCTCGCAGGGCTCCTCAACGGCGGGCAGCACCGCGCAGCCGGGGGCAACGGCGTCGGCAAGCCCTTCTGCCACCCCCTCCACCTCGCCCACGTGCGACCAGAAGCTCGTGACAGTCAAGGCGGCCACCAACAAGACGTCCTACGCCGCAGATGAGAAGCCGGTGCTGAGCCTCACGGTCACCAACGGCGGGAAGCTTCCGTGCAAGGTGAACATCGGCACGTCGCAGATGGACTTCCTGGTCACCAGCGGCTCGGACCGCGTCTTCTCCTCCGCCGACTGCCAGGCCGCGAGCACTGACCTGGTCAAGACCATTGCGCCGGGCAAGAGCGAAACGGCGAACTTCCCGTGGCCGCGCAACCGTTCCGTGCAGGGCTGTGAGTCGGTGCCGGACGGTTCGGTTGCCGGCAGCGGGTACTACGTGTTCATCGCGAAGCTTGGCGCCAAGGTCAGCCCGCCGACGGTTTTCCAGCTCGGCTGACGCTGCGTGTTCCATCGGTTGCTCCGTAGCGGCCCTTTTGGGCGCCCCAAAGGGCTGGGCCCACGCCGACAGGGTTCCCTGGCCGAGCTTGCGAGGCGAGGGTGGCGGTGGGGAGGAGCACTCGACCGGGTTAGAGGAAATCGGCCGGGTTAGAGGAACCGGTCCAGCAGGCTGGCTTCGGCCATCCGGCTGAGGCCCTCGCGGACCGTGCGGGCGCGCTGGTCGCCGATGCCGTCCACGGTCATCAGGTCATCAATGGTTGCGGCCATGAGGTACTGCAGCCCGCCGAAGTGGTCCACGAGCCTGTCCGCGACAGCTTTCGGCACGGCCTTGAGTCCGGACAGGAGCCGGTAGCCCCGCGGCTGCACCACGGCGTCGAGGGTGTCCACGCCGCCGGCGAAGCCGATGATTCCGGCGATCTTGCTGAGGTCGATCAGTTCGGTGGGGCCGAGGTTGAGGAGCGCGCTGACCGCGCCGTCGATGTCCTCCGGAGCTGCGTTCGGCCCGGCGTAGTCACGGATGATGATGTCGCTGCCCGGGCCGCGGCCCACTGTGAGCTCGTCCAGCTGGAGGGACAGCAGCCTGCCGTCCTCGCCGAGCTCCAGAACATACTGCGAGATTTCCTCGGAGATCCGGCGCACCATCTCCTGGCGCTGCAGGGTCACGGCCACATCACGGACCGTCACCATGGCCTCGATCTCCAGGGCGGAGAGCGAGCTGGTCACCTGGTCAAGGCGGGAACGGTAGCGTTCCAGGGTGGCCAGGGCCTGGTTGGCTCGGGCCAGGACCTTTTCGGAGCCCTCGAGCACATGCCGCAGCCCGTTGACGTACAGGGCGATGATCTGCATGGACTGGCTCACCGAGATCACCGGGACGCCGGTCTGGATGGCGACGCGTTCGGCGGTCCGGTGCCGGGTGCCCGATTCCTGAGTTTCGATGCTCGAGTCCGGGACGAGCTGAACTGCCGCGCGCAGGATGTTGCTGGCATCCTTATCGCAAACAATGGCGCCGTCCATCTTGGCCAGTTCGCGGAGCCGGGTGGGCGAGAAGTCGATGCCGATGTCGAAGCCGCCGGAACAGATCGAGTCGATGGTCCGGTCCGAGCCCAACACGATCAGCGCGCCGGTGCGTCCGCGGAGAATGCGTTCCAGGCCGTCCCGCAGCGCGGTCCCCGGGGCCACCCTCCCCAAAGTCGCCTTGAGCGATTCTTCAGGGCTGCGAGCCATAGATATTCCCTTCAAAGGTGCAGGCGGGCCTGCAGGTTCGCCGGTTTCCGATAGTTCGCCGGCAGGATCAAAAGTACTCGGTTTCCCGCATGCACCATCCTAGAGGTAGATTACCCCAACAACCGCACGGACAAGCCTTAAAGTGCCTCGTCGGGGGCGTGCGGAACAGGCATCCGGAGTGCGTCCGACGCCGGCCGGCTGAGGGGCACTTTTGGCCCGCTTTCGGTGCGGATTCCGCCCCTGCGATAAACTTGAAGCCTTGGCTGGCAGGTTCCGCCGCCACCTTTTCCAATCAGGATCCCCCGCGGATCGCAGTGAAAGTAGCACCGTGTCCCAAGAAGTGCAGAGCCCCGCCCGAGTGCACGAGATCCATAAGCAGGCCTCCCGCCGCCGGACGTTCGCTGTCATCTCCCACCCGGACGCCGGCAAGTCCACGCTCACCGAGGCCCTCGCCCTGCACGCCAAGGTGATCGGCACCGCCGGCGCTTCCAGCGGCAAGGCCAACCGCAAGGAGACGGTCTCGGACTGGATGCAGATGGAGAAGGACCGCGGCATCTCCATCAGCTCGGCCGCCCTGCAGTTCTCCTACCGGGACACCGTGATCAACCTGCTGGACACCCCCGGCCACGCCGACTTCTCCGAGGACACCTACCGCGTGCTCGCCGCCGTCGACTGCGCCGTGATGCTCGTGGACGCGGCCAAGGGCCTTGAGACGCAGACCATGAAGCTGTTCGAGGTCTGCAAACAGCGCAACCTCCCCATCATCACTGTCATCAACAAATGGGACCGCCCGGGCCTGGACGCACTGGCCCTCATGGACGAGATCACGGAGCGAACCGGGCTGCAGCCCATGCCCCTGACCTGGGCCGTGGGTATCTCCGGAGACTTCCGCGGCGTCTGGGACCTGCGCAACGACAGGTTCGCGCGCTTCCAGCGGAACAACGCCGGCGCGAGCATCGCCCTCACCGAGTACTTCACCCCCGAAGAAGCGGCCGAAAGCCAGGGCAACAACTGGACGGATGCCGTCGACGAGGCTGGCCTGGTCATCGAGTCCAACCTCGCCTTCGACGTCGAAAGCTTCCACGCCGGCAAGGCCACCCCCATCCTGTTCAGCTCCGCGGCGCTGAACTTCGGCGTCAAGGAACTTCTGGACGCCCTGGTGGACTTCGCCCCGCCGGCCGCGCCCCGCCCGGACATCGAGGGCAGCCCGCGTGCCGTCGAGTCCCCGTTCTCCGGCTTCGTCTTCAAGGTCCAGGCAGGCATGAACAAGGCCCACCGCGACCACGTGGCCTTCATCCGTGTCTGCTCCGGCGTGTTCGAGCGCGGCATGGTGGTCACGCAGACCCGCACCGGAAAGTCGTTCGCCACGAAGTACGCGCAGCAGGTGTTCGGCCGGGAACGCGAGGTCATCGACGAGGCCTACCCGGGCGACGTCGTGGGCCTGGTCAACGCGTCCTCGCTCCGCGTGGGGGACAGCCTGTTCCTGGAGGAAGCCGTGGAGTTCCCGGCCATCCCGCTGTTCGCCCCCGAGCACTTCCAGGTTGCCCGCTCCAAGGACCCCAGCCGCTTCAAGCAGTTCCGCCGCGGCATCGAGCAGCTTGAGCATGAGGGCGTCATCCAGGTGCTGCGCTCCGACGTCCGCGGTGACCAGGCGCCCGTGCTCGCCGCCGTCGGGCCCATGCAGTTTGAGGTGGTGGAGGACCGCATGGCGCACGACTTCAGCGCGCCCATGCGGCTGGAACGCCTCCCGTACTCCATGGCCAGGATCTCGACGGCGGACGCCATGCCGGCGCTGGCCAACGTGCCGGGCGCCGAGGTGCTGCTGCGGTCCGACGGCGAATACCTGGCCCTCTTCAACGACGTCTGGGCCCTGCGCCGCATCGAGAAGAACCATCCCGACCTCACGCTGGTGCCCATCGGGACGCACAACCCCGCAAAGTAACTGCACCAACGCGGGGCTCCGGCTCCCGAACGGTCTCCCAACCAACGAAGCAAGGTATCGCCGTGCCCACAAACCAGCCGTCTGCCGCAACACCCGTTACAGGAGCAGCCCGCGTCGTCGTGACCGGCATGGGTTCCATGAACCCGCTCGGGGCCACCGTGACCGAGACCTGGGAGGCCATGCTGGCAGGGCGCTCGGGCATCGCGGCGCTCGAGGACGGCTGGGCTGAAGCCCTGCCGGTGCGCATCGCCGGCCGGGTCACCGCCGATTTGGGCGCGTTCCTGAGCACCCGCGAGCTGAAGCGCATGGACCGCTGCGGGCAGCTGGCGCTCGTTGCCTCCCGCGAAGCCTGGGAGCAGGCGGGGAAGCCGGGCGTCGAACCGGAGCGGTTGGCTGTCGTCATTGGCTCGGCCTACGGCGGCATGGACACCGTGATCGCGCAGGTTCGGGAACTGGACAACGGCGGCCCGCGCAAGGTTTCGCCGCACACCCTGACCCGGCTCATGGTGAACGGGCCGTCCGCGTGGGTTTCCATCGACCTCGGTGCCAAGGGCGGGGCGCACACTCCGGTCAGCGCCTGTGCGTCCGGGGCCGAGGCGATTGCCCAGGGTGCCGAAATGATCAGGTCCGGGGCGGCCGACGTCGTCATTGCCGGCGGCGTTGATGCCGCAGTCAACGACCTGATCATCAGCGGCTTCTCGCAGATCCGGGCGCTCTCTACGCGCAACGACGATCCGGAGCGGGCATCGCGGCCGTTCGACCGGGACCGCGACGGCTTCGTCCTGGCCGAGGGCGCGGGGATTGTGGTGCTGGAGCGCGAGGACCACGCACGCGCCCGGGGCGCGGAAGTGCTGGGCGGCGTAGCCGGGGCAGCCGTGACCTCGGACGCGAACGATATCGTGGCGGCCGATCCGGACATGCAGGTGCGGGTCATGGAGAAGGCCCTTGCCTCCGCCGGCCTCCGCGGGACGGACATCGGATTCGTGCACGCGCACGCCACCTCAACCCCCGTGGGCGACCGGCTGGAGGCGCAGGCCATCAAGACCATTGCCGGTGACCAGGTCCCGGTGACCTCCACAAAGTCGCTCACCGGGCACCTGCTTGGCGGAGCGGGAGCTCTGGCCGCCATCGCCACGCTGCAGGCCCTCCGGACCGGCGACCTGCCCGGCACCTACAACGTGGCTGCCCTTGACCCCGAGGTGGACCTCAACGTCATCACCGGTACCGTCAGCGGCAGCACCGCGACGGTGGGACTCGTCAATGCCTTCGGGTTCGGCGGGCACAGCGCGGCGCTCGTGGTCACCCGCGGCTAGTTCTGCTGCGGTTTCCTGGTCCGCACCAGGGCCGCCGTCCCGGCAGCCAGGCCGAGCAGGCCTGCGCCGAGGCCGATGATGCCGAACGTGTTGTCAGGCGCGGCGGCGACCGGGGTGGTCGACGCTGCCGCCGCCGTATCTGCTGTGTCCGCAGTTGCCGTGTCTGCAGTCGTGCTGCCGGCGGCGGGGGCCGCCGCGGCAGCCGGTGCCGCATGCGAGTGCTCGTCCGCGGCCGCAGTGGTGACGAACGAGGGGACCGGGTGCTCGGGCTCGGGCTGGCCGGCGGTTTCGGGCTGGTTCCAGTTCACCACTGTCCCGTCGGAGTAGGTCTGTGCGGCAGGCAGGGCTACTGTGGTACCGGCCTCCGGGAGCCGCCCGACGGAGATGGAGAACGTCTGGTATTCATGCTGGCCGAGCTGGTGGGCGGCATCGGCGGTCCAGGTGACCGTGGCGGCTGCCTTGGTGACCTTGGCCCCGTCCACCGTGACGGGCGCGGGCAGGGCCGCCTCGGCGATCTTGGCCGTCCAGCCGTCCATGGGCTTGACCGAAACGGAGGTGAACGGCGTCGCCGTGGGCAGCGTGACGGTGACCTTGGTGGTCTTGGCGGCAGCGGACTCGTTGGGAACCCTGAAGGTCAGCTGCGAGAAGCCGCCGGCCGAGGTTGAGGCGGGGTCCACATGGACATGGGCGGATGCCGAGCCCACCCCCAGGACCATGAGGCCGGCCGCCGCCGTGAAAACTGTGGCGGTTTTGAGGGCAGAGGTTTTCAGTGACCGGGACTTTGTTGCACGGGAGTTTGAGGTAGTCATGACGGGGCCTTTCGCGGGTGCTGCGGCGCTCGTGTGGAGGGGCAGCGGAGTGAGGGATGGTCAGGCGGCGTCCCGGCACCCCTCCGCAGGCTCGTTGGCCATGCGCAGGAAGGTTACTAGATGGTGCGCGGGAGGGCGGCCTTGGGCGGGCCGCGAAGAGTGTCGTGCCGCTGGTTGCGGCGCTGGGCAGCGACGAAGACCGTGTGCCAGGCCGCAGGGCGGTGAGGGGCGGGCGTGAGCCCGGCGGGCCGGGGGAGCCGCGCCAGCGGGCGGAGCCATGCCAGGAGCTGCCACAGTGCGGCCTCGCCCCGCCGCAACAGCCAGGCGGTGGCGAGCATGGCGAGGAGGTGGCCTGCCAGCATGGCGGGCGAATTGGCGCCGTCGCCCATGGCCACTGTATCCATGGCCGTGGTCTGCGTTGCCGCCGTGCAGTTCAGGCCCCCATGCCCGTAGTGCGCCAGCGGGGCAAGGGTCAGCTGGGGCAGGCAGGAAGCCCCGGCGGAGAAAACTGCGAAGGCTATATGCAGCGCCAGCTGGCCGGCGCCGAGCAGCGCGAAAAGGACAGCGAACGACAGCTGCCGCCGCGCGAGCCAGGCGGCCGGGGCCAACAGGACTGCCGCCGCCAGGGCAACTGTCTCGACGTCGGGAAGCTGCCCGCCACCCAGCACGTGGCCTGCGGTGGCAAGTGAGGCCGCCACGACGGTAACCAGGACCGCGCGGAAGTGGCGCAAGGGACCTCGGAGTTCCATCGGTGCCTCCCTCCACCAGGCCCGGAGCTGCTGTGACACCCCGACCGTAAACACGGCAGCGTGGGAAAACCTTGGGTCCTGACTGGTTTGTTACGGGTTGGGCGGCCCGGAATGGTGGTCCGGGTCATGGGGCAGGGCAGCAGCACGGGCCGGCCAGTAGAATTGCTGGGACGCCCGCTGTGCCCGTCGATCTTCCGGAAAGGACCGCTGATGATGCCCCGCGCCTCGTTCCGGCTTTTCCGCACCGGGCTGATCGGTTCGCTCATTATCGGGTTTGCTGCCGGCGGGCACCTCGCGGGCGGCGGCCAGCTTCCCTCAGCGGCCATCCTGGCGGCACTGTTCGCGGTGACACTGGTTCCCGTCGCCGCACTGACGCGGTTCCGCCTCTCCGCACCTGCCTTGGTGTCATTGCTGGGTGCTGGCCAATCGTGGCTGCACTGGGCTCTCGATGCGCTGGGTGGCGCGGGTACGGCCGCACCGGAGTCCGCGGCGCTGATGACGGGCCATGCCGGCCATCCGGGTGCCATAACTCCAGACGTGCTGGCCGCCGCAGGGTCGGCAGCCGCCGGAAGCGTCCATTCCGCGGCGTCCGACGGCGTCATGTTCGCAGCGCACGCAGTGGCCACCCTGTGCACCGCAGCCCTGCTGGCGCGGGGGGAACGCGTGCTGTCAGCCCTTGCTTCCTGGCTGCGGCCGCTTATCCGCCTGCCCGAGCCGCCAGTTATCCTTCCCGCCCGCACCCCCGCGCCATTTCCATCCCCGGCGCTCCTCCCGCGGACGCGCCTAGGCGTCCGGCTGCCCACCCGGCGAGGGCCGCCGGTGCCTTTGGCCGCCTAGACGGGTTCCTTTCAGAACGGGCCGTTCCTTGATGGACGGTTCCGCTTTTCAGGCAGGGCCCGACGGCGGCGTGCAGCTACCTGCCCGTGCCGCCTTGATGACGCATCGATGGTGCACGGCCCCTGACTGTTTTTTCTTTGAAAGGCATTACCCTCATGAACTCCTCCATGCGCCGTACCCTCAAGACCGCCGCAGCCGCATCCCTCACCGCCGGGCTCCTCGCCGCCGGCGCCGCAGCCG
This sequence comes from Arthrobacter sp. UC242_113, assembly GCF_044054585.1. Classification (NCBI taxonomy): domain Bacteria; kingdom Bacillati; phylum Actinomycetota; class Actinomycetes; order Micrococcales; family Micrococcaceae; genus Arthrobacter; species Arthrobacter sp. UC242_113. The sequence goes on from NZ_CP171968.1 coordinate 4,188,587, forward strand.
CCTCTGCTCACGTCACGGTTGACCCCTCCGCAACTGCCGAGGGCGGCTTTACCAAGCTGACGTTCAGCGTTCCGAACGAATCGGAGACGGCCAAGACCGACCGGCTGGAGGTCAAGCTCCCCACCGACACCCCGCTGACGTCGGTCTCCGTGAAGCCCATGGACGGCTGGAAGGCGCAGGTGGTCACCTCTACCCTTCCCAAGCCGGTGGAAATTGCAGGCGCAACAGTCACCAAGGCCCCCACCAGCGTGATCTGGACCGCCGATGCGGCCCACCAGATCGGGCAGAAGGAATTCCAGACCTTCACTCTGTCCGTCGGCCGGCTCCCCGTAGCGGGGACCACCCTGATGCTGCCCGCGGCCCAGCGCTACACCGACGGCACCACCGTCAACTGGGCAGACGCGGCCGAGGCCGAACACGACCACGCGTCCGCAACCTCCTCCGCCGCAGCTTCCGCTCCGGCCGCTGAGGCGAAGGAGCACCACCCCGCGCCCTCGTTCGTTGTCACCGCGGCGGAGGCGGCTAGTTCCGCATCGGCCACGCCCGAGGCCGCGCCGGCATCGGAAACGCAGGCAACAGGATCCAATGGCGGCCAGGCCGCGGGCTGGATCGGGCTGGTCGCTGGACTTCTTGGCCTCGCCGCGGGCGCCACGGCCCTGGTCCGCACCCGGGCGGCCAAGAAGTAGCCCAAGGGCGGTAACAGCAGCGGCCCGCGCCATCTCCTGGAGCTGCCCGGGGGAGGGCGCGGGCCGCTTTCGCTGAACGGCGAACAGATGCGCCGGTTTAGCTATTGCGTCGGCCTAGCTATTGCGCCGGTCTAGCTAATGCTTAGGGCTTGGTGATGAGCAGTTCCAGGACCTCGGTCAGGTGGCCCACTTCCCTCACGTTGAAGCCTGCCGGGACCGGGCCGGGACCGGTGGGGCTGGATGGAACCACTGCGTGCGTGAATCCCAGCCGGTGGGCCTCATGGATGCGCTGGTTGATGCCGGGGACGGGGCGCACCTCACCGGCCAGGCCCACCTCGCCGAAGGCGATCAGACGCTGCGGCAGGGGTTTCTTGTGCTTCGCGGACGCGACTGCCAGCGCCACCGCCAAGTCGGTGGCCGGCTCGCTGAGCTTCACGCCGCCCACCGTGGCCACGTATGAATCGTCCTTCTGCAGCTGGCACCCGGCGCGCTGCTGCAGCACTGCCAGGAGCATGGCCACCCGGGAACTGTCCAGGCCGCTGGTTGCCCGGCGGGGCTGTGAATTTCCGGTCTCGGCGAGCAGGGACTGCACCTCGGCAAGCAGCGGCCGGCGGCCCTCCATGGTGACGGTGATGCAGGTGCCGGATACCGGGTCCTTGGTGCGGGTGACGAACAGCCCGCTCGGATCGGCGAGGCCCAGGATGCCGTCCTCGGTGAGGTCGAAGCACCCCACGTCGTCGGTGGGCCCGTAGCGGTTCTTAACCGCCCGGAGCAGGCGGAGGCGGGAGTGGCGCTCGCCCTCGAACTGGCACACGACGTCCACCAGGTGCTCCAGCAGCCGGGGCCCGGCGATGGAACCGTCCTTGGTCACATGCCCCACCAGCAGCGTGGTCATGTTCCGGCGCTTGGCCGCCGAGATGATGGAGGCAGCCACCTCACGGACCTGGGAGACGCCGCCGGAACTGCCCTCCACGTCCGCGCTGCTGAGCGTCTGCACGGAGTCCACCACCAGCAGCTTCGGTTCCACCTTCTCCACCTGGCCGAGCGCCTGGCCAAGGTCCGTCTCCGCTGAGAGGTAGAGGGTGTCCGCGATCGCGCTGATCCGATCGGCGCGTAGCTTCACCTGGGCCGCCGATTCCTCGCCTGTCACATAGAGGACGCTCTGCCCGGTCCGGGCGAACTTTGCGGCAACGTCCAGCAGCAGGGTGGACTTTCCCACGCCGGGCTCGCCCGCGAGCAGGATGACGGCGCCGGGAACCACGCCGCCGCCGAGCACGCGGTCCAGTTCGTCCACCCCGGTGGGCAGATAGGCGGCAGTGGTGGCGTCAATATCGGCAATGGGGCGGGCTGGCTCCAGAACTGTAGTTGCCGCCGTCGTACGCGCCACCGCGGTGCCGGTTTCCTCAACGGTTCCCCACGCCTGGCACTCACCGCACCGGCCCACCCACTTGACCGTGGTCCAGCCACATTCCGCGCACTTATAGCCCGGCGCTTTGGAAACCCGGGAAGTCTTTGTAGCCATTGCTCCACACTAACCGGGAACTGTGACATTCCTGTCCGGCGCCGCCTACAGCGGGGGCAGGAGGTCGCGCGCCTCGCGGGAATCGATGCCCGTGGCTTCCAGCAGGTCCACCATGAGCGGCCGGAACAGCATCACCACGGTCTCGCCCTCGAGCTTCTGCACCTTCAGCATTCTTGGATGCAGCCGCCCGGCGATCTCGCCCAGGTCCTGCCGCGCACTGCGCAGGTGGGCATCTCGCGCGCCCTCCTGCACCTCCGCGAGGCCGAGCGAGAGCTCGTCCACGGCCGCCCCTGTCTCCAGCAGGACCTCGGCGATGTTTTCGGTGGCTTCGTCGGACAGCGCGGCGTGGTTGATGGAACTGGTGAGCCGGCGCGCGAAGACACGGCTGTTGCGCAGGGCAAGGTCGATGTACTCGAGCGACTGCTCCAGCCGGTCCAGTTCGTCACGGTGGCGCCGGTAGGCGGGCGCCAGCGTGGCCACCTCGCCGGATGCCCGCAGCGAGTGACGCATGGCGTCCACCAGCGGCTGGCTGTTCCGGCCCCGGACCAGGGCATGCCAGGCCCGGGTGGAATCGCTCTCAACCAGGGCAGCGGCGCATTCCCGCAGTACTTCGGCCAGTTCATGAAGCAGCTTCTGGACGTCCTTGCGCGGTTCCCGACGCGGGTCCTTGGGAGCCAGGACGGTGATCAGCAGCGCGACCACTCCGCCCACCACAGCGTCGATGCTGCGCGTGAACGGGCCGCCGGAGGGCGCCGGCAGCAGCACCACCAGCAATGACTGCAGTGCCAGTTGGGTGGTGAAGATATTGCCGCTGTCCAGGAAGCGGGCCAGCAGGATGGAAACCAAAAGAACGACGGCGGCCTGCCAGATCCCGGCCCCGAGCCAGTGGAGCAGCATGTCGCCCACGGCGATGCCGATGGTGCAGCCCAGTCCCACCTCCATCACCCTCCGCATGCGCAGGTCGCGGGAGAAACCGAGGGCAATCAGGGCGGACGTGGCGGCGAACAGTGGGCCGGTATGGCCCAGGACGAACTCGGCGAATGCGTAGGCTCCCACGGCGCCGAAGGTCATCTGGATCGCGGGGACCAGCGAATTCCGGCTCCGGACCATCCCTGTTCTGATCCGGCCGCGAAGGAAACGTCTGCTGGCGGAGAGTCCGGTCTGGGGCATGGCTTCAGTCTATGGCGGGAGCTGGCACGGACCGGGAACCAACGGACCGGTTTCGACCCCCGCCGGAAGACCTGCCCCGGAACCACAAAAGAAAGGGCCGCCGCCGCCATGCGGCGGCGGCCCTGACGTTCGGGGTGGTGGGGCTACCCGTTGATGACTTGGGGGATGCCGAGGTGTTTGAGGCCTTCGACGCCGAATTCGAGGCCGTAGCCGGATTGCTTGGCGCCGCCGAAGGGGACGCGGGGGTCAACGGCGCCGTGTTTGTTGATCCAGACGGTGCCGGCTTCGATGCGGGTGGCGACTTCGCGGGCGGCGGTGAGGTTGGGGGACCAGACGGAGGCGCCGAGTCCGACGTCGAGGGCGTTGGCGTATTCGATGGCCTGGTCGATGGTGCTGTAGCGGATGATGGGCAGGGCCGGGCCGAACTGTTCTTCGGCGACGAGCGGGTTGTCGTTGTCGATGTCGGCGACGAGGGTGGTGGGGTAGAAGTAGCCGGGCTGGCCGGGGTCGGGGTTGCCGCCGAGCAGGATCCGGGCGCCGGAGTCGCGGGCGGCTTCGACGAGGTTGGCGACGATGTCGTACTGGGCTTTGTTTTGCAGCGGGCCGAGGACGTTGTTCTCATCGAGCCCGACGCCCATGGGCATGGCCTTGGCGACGGTGGTGAGTTCTTCGCAGACGGCGTCGTAGATGTCGTCGTGGACGTAGAGGCGCTTCAGGGCCGCGCAGGTCTGGCCGGTGTTGATGAACGCGCCCCAGAACAGGTCCTGGGCGATGGTTTTGGGGTCGGCGTCGGGCAGGACGATGCCGGCGTCGTTGCCGCCGAGTTCGAGGGTGAGCCGTTTGACGGTGTCGGCGGAGGATTTGATGATCGCTTTGCCGGCGGCGGTGGAACCGGTGAACATGATTTTGCCGATGGCCGGGTGTTCGGCGAGGCGGGCGCCGACTTCGCGGTCGCCGGAGATGACGGACAGGACGCCGTCGGGGAGTTCTTCGTTGAGGACCTTGATCAGGGCCAGGACGGAGAGCGGGGTCATTTTGGAGGGTTTGACGACGGCGGTGTTGCCCATCCGGAGGGCGGGGGCGATCTGCCAGATGGTGATCATCATGGGCCAGTTCCAGGGGCCGATGGCGCCGACGACGCCGATGGGCTTGTAGTGGAGTTCGGCGTAGGTTTCGCCGTCGTCGACCACCACTTCGGGTGTGAGTTCGGTGGTGGCGGTGTTGCGGAGCCAGGCGGCGCAGGCGCCGACTTCGAAGCGGGCGTTGGGGCCGTTGAGGGGTTTGCCCTGCTCGCGGGAGAGCAGCTGGGCGAGTTCCTCGGCGGAGCGTTCGACGGCGTCGGCGGCCTTGAGGAGGGCGGCGGACCGGGCGTCGTGGCCCAGTGCAGCCCATGCGGGCTGGGCGGCGACGGCCGCGGCGACGGCGGTCTCGAGGTCCTCAACGGTGTGGACCGGGGCTTCGCCGACGACGCCGCCGGTGGCGGGATCGAAAATGGTCCGGGTCTCGCCGGAGCCGGGGGTGATGGACGCGAGGAGGGCATCGTAGGTTTCCAAGAGGTACTCCACTTCGAGTAGGAAAGTGCGCTCAGCCGGTCGGCGAGGCGGGCATACCTAAGTGTTGTCCGTCCGCAGGGCCGCTGGCTTGTCTTTGGGTGCAGGACCCTTGACTTGGGGCGAACTGTGCACGTGACTGCTCCCCTATTAACTTCCCTCGATTGCTCCGTAGGTGCCCTTTTCACCCTCCAAAACGGCATCTACGGAGCAACGGATGAGAGTTAGACGCCGGCAGTTGCTTTGGCGGCGTCGGCTGAATCCGCCCGGCGCCGGTCGAAGATGGTGGCGCCGACCTCCTGTTCGGCCTGGTTGTTGATGCCCAGGTCGATGCCTTTGCGTTCCCGGATCACCAGGACCGCGGCCGTTGAAACGAGGGCCACGATCAGGAGGTAAAGGGACACCGAGGCCGTTGTCCCGGTGGCCTGGACCAGTGCGGTGGCGATCATCGGAGCGAAGGCGCCGCCGATGATGGCACCGAGCGCATAGGAGATCGCGACGCCGGAGAACCTGATGGAGGCGGGGAACAGCTCACTGTAGAGCGCTGCCTGCGGGCCGTAGGTCAGGCCGAGCCCGACGGTGAACAGCGCAAGGCCGAGGAAGAGCGACCAGGTGTTCCCGGTGTTCACCAGCCAGAACAGCGGGAACACAGTCAGGATGAGGCAGGCATAGCCGATGAGGTACGTCTTTTTGCGGCCGATGCTGTCCGCAAGGTAGCCGGAGATCAGCGTGAACAAGAACCACAGTGCAGCCGAGCCGGTCACTGCGAGGAGCACTTCCGTGCGGTCCATGGCCAGTCCTGCGGGATTGGCGGCATAGCTGAGGATGTAGCCGCCGGTGGTCATGTAGCCCGCTGCGTTGTTGCCCGCGAAGACCAGCGCCGCGATGATGACCAGCAGCCAGTGCTTCTTGAAGAGTTCGACGATCGGAACGCGGGTCTGCTGCTTTTTCTGTGCGATCTCCTCGAAGACTGGGCTTTCCTCCACGCTGCGGCGGACCATGAATCCGACGACGATCAGGACGAAGCTGAGCAGGAACGGGATGCGCCAGCCCCACTGCACAAAGGCCGCGCCGGGGGAGACCACGCCGGACATCAGGGCCAGGACGCCGGAGGCCAGCAGCATGCCCAGGGGAACGCCAAGTTGGGGGAACGCGCCAAACAGGCCACGCTTGCCGCGGGGTGCGTGCTCCACCGCCATCAGGACCGCGCCGCCCCACTCGCCGCCGGCCGAGATGCCCTGCAGGATGCGTAGGAGCAGCAGCAGGATGGGCGCCACAACACCTGCCGTCTCGAAGGTCGGCAGCACGCCGATGAGGGTGGTTGCTGCCCCCATCATGATCAGCGTGATGACGAGCATGGCGCGGCGGCCCAGCCGGTCCCCGAAGTGTCCGGCCAGGAAGGCGCCCAGTGGCCGGAACAGGAAGCTGAGTCCCACCGAGGCGAAGGAAATCAGGATGCCGATGTCATTGCCGGCGGGTTCGAAGAACAGTTTCGCGAAAACCAGGCCTGCGGCGTTGGCGTAGATGAAGAAGTCGTACCACTCGACGGTTGTTCCGATGATGGTGGCAAACGCTACGCGGCGGTTATCCCTCGCCGAGCTGCGCTGCCCGTGCTGGACAGTACTCAATGTTTTTCCTTCAGTTGGCGTAGGGGTCGGCGATGCCGATGTACTGCGTGGTGGTGTATTCGGCGATGCCTTCGGAGCCGCCTTCGCGGCCGAGTCCGGACTGCTTGACGCCGCCGAAGGGTGCCGCGGCGTTGGAGATGACGCCGGCGTTGAAGCCGAGCATGCCGAATTCGATTTGTTCGGCCACGCGCAGCAGGCGGTTGAAGTCGCGGCTGTAGAGGTAGGAGGCCAGGCCGTATTCGCTGGCGTTGGCCAGCCGGATGGCGTCCTCCTCCGTGGTGAATGTGGTGACCGGGGCGACGGGGCCGAAGATTTCCTGGCGGAGGATTTCGGCGTCGTTGGGTACATTGCCCAGCACGGTGGGCTGGTAAAGTAGCCGGCACCCTCAACCGGGGCACCGCCGGTGATGGCGGTGGCTCCGGCGTCGACGGCGGCACTCACCAAAGCGTGCACGTCGTCGCGGGCGCCGGCGTCGATGAGGGGACCGACCTGGGTTTCCGGTTCGGTGCCGCGGCCGGTGGCCAGGGCGCCCATGGCGGCGGCGAACTTGGCGGTGAACTCGGCGGCGACGGATTCCTGCACGAGGAAGCGGTTCGCGGCGGTGCAGGCTTCGCCCATGTTCCGCATCTTGGCGGCCATGGCCCCTTCCACGGCCTTGTCGAGGTCGGCGTCCTCGAACACGATGAACGGGGCGTTCCCGCCGAGTTCCATGGAAGTGCGCAGGACGTTCTGCGCGGCGTCGGCCATGAGGCGCTTGCCCACGGGGGTGGAGCCGGTGAAGGAGACCTTGCGCAGCCGCGGGTCGGCCAGCAGCGGCCCGGAGATCCCGGAAGCCGAGGACGACGAGACCACGTTCAGGACGCCGGCGGGCAGGCCGGCGTCGAGCATGGTCTGTGCGAAGTACTGGGCGGTGAGCGGGGTGAGCTTGGCGGGCTTGAGGATCATGGTGCAGCCGGCGGCGATGGCTGGCGCGACCTTGCGGGTGGCCATAGCCAGCGGGAAGTTCCACGGGGTGATGAGCAGGCACGGGCCCACGGGTTTGTGCTGGACGAGGATCTAGTTTTTGCCCTCGGGGGTGGTGAGGTAGCGGCCGTAGTCGCGGACGGTTTCCTCGGAGAACCAGCGCAGGAACTCTGCGCCGTAGGTGACTTCGCCGCGTGCTTCCGCCAGTGGCTTGCCCATCTCCAGGGTCATCAGCAGGGCGAAGTCCTCGGCGCGTTCGGTGACCAGGTCAAAGGCGCGGCGCAGGATCTCGGCCCGGACCCGGGGTGCAGTGCGCGCCCAGGAGGACTGGGCGGCGTCGGCGGCATCCAGCGCTGCGACCGCATCTGCGCTGGTGGCCGAGGCGAGGGTGGCGAGCACCTCCCCGGTGGCGGGGTCGTGGACGTCGAACGTGCCGCCGTCGGACGCGTCCACCCACTGGCCGTTGATGAGCAGGCCGGTGGGCACGGACGCGAGGAGCGATGCTTCGCGTTCCGGCGAGATGGCAGGGGAGAGTACGGGCGAAGCGGTCATGCGGGGGTCTCCTGAGAAAGTGTTGGGGTGGCCGGTGGTTGGGTCTGCCCTGGAAGAGGTTCGGCAGGCCCAACCACCGGGGTCAGTAGCTGGCCGGGGTTTCGCCGTCGGACCGCTGGACGTATTCGGCGGCGAGGGCTTCGGAGCCGCGGGCCAGGAGGGCGACGTCGGCGCCCACCAGGATGAAGGCGGCACCGGCGTCGAGGTAGGCGCGGGCGGTGGCGGGGGCGAAGGCGTTGACGCCGGCGGGTTTCCCGGCCGCTTTCGCGGCGGCGAGGCAGTGTTCGACGGCGGCGCGCACCTCGGGGTGTTCCTGCTGTCCCAGCAGCCCCATGGAAGCGGCGAGGTCGGAGGGTCCCACGAAGATGGCGTCCACGCCGTCGACCTTCAGGATGTCCTCCACGGCCTCAACCGCGGCCGTCGATTCGATCTGGACGGTGACGCTGACCGTAACGGCGGCGCGGGCGAGGTAGTCCGGGACGCGGTTCCAGCGGGCGGCGCGGGCGAGTGCGGAGCCCACGCCGCGGACCCCGTGCGGCGGGTAGCGGGTGGCGGCCACCGCGGCTTCCGCCTCGGCCACGGAGTTGACCATGGGGACCAGCAGGTTCTGCACGCCCAGGTCCAGGTACTGCTTGATCAGCACGGTGTCGTTTACCGGTGGCCGGACCAGGGTGTGTACCGGGTAGCCGTGGATGGCCTGGAGCTGGGCGAGGATGGATTCGAGCCCGTTGGGGCTGTGTTCGGCGTCCACCAGGAGCCAGTCCAGGCCGGATCCCGCGCAGAGTTCGGCGACCAGCGGGCTGCCGGAGCACACCCACATGCCGGCCAGCGGCCTGCCTGCTTTGCCGATTTGACTGGCGAGGGCGGACCGGAAGGTGTCTTCTACTCGAAGCGGCATGTGACAGTCCCCAGGGGTCCGTAGTCGGCGTGGACGGTGTCGCCCTTGTACACCCAGAGCGGGCGGGTGAAGGAGCCGGCCAGGATGATGTCGCCGGCCTTCATCGAGTCCCCGTGCGCGGCGATCTTGTTGGCCAGCCAGTGCACACCGTTGGCCGGGTGGTCCAGGACGCCCGCTGCCACGCCGGTTTCCTCCACGGTCTGGTTCTTGTAGAGGATGGCGGAGACCCAGCGAAGGTCGACGGCGTCCGGCTTGACCGGGCGTCCGCCCACCACCATGGCGCCCATCGCGGCGTTGTCCGAGATGGTGTCCACAATGGTCCGGCCCTCCATCTCGATCCTCGAATCGAGGATTTCGAGGGCCGGAACCACGTAGTCGGTGGCGTTGAGGACGTCGAAGATGGTGCAGCCGGGGCCTTTGAGCCCGTCCTTCAGGACAAACGCCAGTTCAACTTCCACCCGGGGATGCGTGTACCTGTCCCATTCCACCGAGCAGCCGGTTTCCAGCACCATGTCATCGAAGATGGCACCGTAGTCCGGTTCGGTGATGCCGGTGGCGGCCTGCATCGCCTTGGACGTGAGGCCGATCTTGCGCCCCACCAGGGTCCGGCCGGCGTCCTCGTTGCGGCGCCGCCACAGCTGCTGCACCGCGTACGAGTCCTCCACCGTCATGTCCGGGTAGCGGGCAGTCAGGCGGGGCACAGGGGTGCGGGTCCGGCCGGCTTCCACCAGTTCGTCCGCAATGGCCTCGATCGTCTTCGCGTCCAGCATCGGTTAGACCTGGGCTCCCAGCTTGAAGCCCACTGCGTCGGTGCCTGCGGCAGAGGAGGTCTCGTCCTTGCGGGTGTAGGAGAAGCCGTCCGCGCCCACGGTCACTGCCATTTCGGAGGCGTCGGTGCGCTCGATGACCGGCTGCGGGTTGCCGTCCAGGTCCAGGACCAGAGAGGCCTCGGTGTACCAGGACGGGACCACGGGGTTGCCCCACCAGTCACGGCGCTGGTTGTCGTGGACGTCCCAGGTGACGGTGGGGTTGTCCGGGTCGCCGGTGTAGTAGTCCTGGGTGTAGATCTCGATGCGGTGGCCGTCCGGGTCCAGGATGTAGAGGTAGAACGCGTTGGACACGCCGTGCCGGCCGGGGCCGCGTTCGATCCGGTCGCTGATCCGCAGGGCGCCCATCTTGTCGCAGATCTGGATGATGTTGTGCTTCTCGTGCGTGGCGAAGGCGACGTGGTGCATGCGCGGGCCGTTGCCGCCGGTCAGGGCGGTGTCGTGCACCGTCTGCTTGCGGTGCATCCACGCGGCGTACGTGACGCCGTCGGCGTCCTTGATGTCCTCGGAGACCCGGAAGCCGAGGTCCTCCAGGTAGGCGCGGCCCCGGGGAACGTCCGGGGTGACCTGGTTGAAGTGGTCCAGGCGGACCAGTTCACCCGCGGAGTAGAGGTCGTAGCGCTGGGTGAGCCGCTCCACGTGCTCGGTCTCGTAGAAGAACTCGTAGGGGAAGCCCAGCGGGTCCTCGACGCGGACGGAGTCGCCGATGCCCTTGGTGAAGCCTTCCCTGCGGCGCTCGGTGCGGCAGCCCAGTTCCTTGTAGTAGGCCTCCGCGGCGTCCACCTCGGCGGGGGACTTCACCCGGTAGGCGAAGGCTGCGACGGCAGCGATAGGTCCCTGGCGGAGCACCAGGTTGTGGTGGATGAACTCCTCCAGCGAGCGGAGGTAGATGGTGTTCTCGTCTTCCTCGGTGACGTGCAGGCCGAGGACGCCGACGTAGAACTCGCGCGACTTGGCGAGGTCGGTGACCACGATTTCCATGTAAGCGCAGCGGACGATATCCGGTGCCGGGACGGTGGGGGTAGGAACGAAGTTGGTCATGATGTTCTCTCTTCTTCGAAAGGGGGTTCGGGAAAGTACGACGGCGGGTTAGGCGCCGAATTCGGAGGTGTGGCCAAATTTAGGGGTATGAACCGGGCCGAGCGTGATGTGCACGGCCTGCTGGTCGGTGTAGAAGTCGATGGAGCGGTAGCCGCCCTCGTGGCCGAGTCCGGAGGCCTTGACGCCGCCGAACGGGGTGCGCAGGTCGCGGACGTTGTGGCTGTTCAGCCACACCATGCCGGCTTCCACGTTCTGCGAGAAGTTGTGGGCCCGGGTCAGGTTCTGGGTCCAAATGTAGGCCGCCAGGCCGTACTTGGTGTTGTTGGCCAGGGCGAGGGCCTCGTCGTCGTTCTCAAACGGGGTGATGGCGACGACGGGACCGAAGATCTCCTCCTGGAAAATCCTCGCGTCGGGGGAGACATCGGCGAAGACGGTGGGGGCGATGTAGTTGCCCTCCGGGAGGCCTTCGGGGCGTCCGCCGCCGGCCAGCAGCCGGCCTTCCGATTTGCCGATCTCCACGTAGGAGGCCACCTTTTCGTAGTGCTCCGGGTGCACCAGGGCGCCCACCTGCGTCTTCGGATCGTGCGGGTCGCCGACCACGATGTTCTTGGCGCGGGCGGCGTACTTCTCGCAGAACTCGTCGTAGATGGCGCGTTCCACCAGGATGCGGGAGCCGGCGGTGCAGCGTTCGCCGTTGAGGGAGAAGACACCGAACAGGGCGGAGTCGATCGCGGCGTCCAGGTCGGCGTCGGCGAACACGACGCAGGGGGACTTGCCGCCGAGCTCCATCGAGAGGCCCTTGAGGTTGGCAGCCGCGTTGCGGAAGATCGTCTGGCCCGTGGTGGTCTCGCCGGTGAAGGAGATCAGCGGGACGTCCGGGTGCTTGACCAGGGCGTCGCCGGCTTCCTCACCCAGGCCGTTGACCAGGTTGAACACGCCGTCCGGCAGTCCGGCTTCCTTGAAGATGGTGGCCCAGAGGGACGCCGACAGCGGGGTGAATTCGGCCGGCTTGAGGACCACGGTGTTGCCGGTGGCCAGGGCCGGGGCGAGCTTCCAGGACTCGAGCATGAACGGGGTGTTCCAGGGGGTGATGAGCCCGGCGACGCCGATCGGCTTGCGGTTCACGTAGTTGATCTGTGAGCCGGGGACCTTCATGGCGTCGTCGAACTGGGCCACGATCAGGTCCGCGAAGAAGCGGAAGTTCTCCGCAGCACGCAGCGCCTGGCCCTTGGCCTGGGTGATCGGCAGGCCGGTGTCGAAGGTTTCGAGTTCGGCGAGGCGCGCTTCCTGTGCCTCCACGGCGTCGGCGATCCGGTTCAGGACCTTGGCGCGCTCGCGGGGCTTCATCTTCGGCCATGGGCCGCTGGTGAACGCCTCGCGGGCTGCGGCGACGGCGAGGTCAATGTCTTCCTTCTGGCCTGCCGCGGCGGTGGCGTAGTTCTTGTTGGAGACCGGATCCAGGACGTCGAAGGTCTTTCCGCCCACCGAATCAACGAACTTGCCGTTGATGAAGTGCTGGATGTGGGTGGGCAGGTTCTCGGGAACGTAGTGCTTTGTTGCAGTCTCTACAGGGGTCGTCATCGTTGAGGTCCTTACTGGTTTTTTGCTTGGGAGAGGTATGCGTCCAGGGTGGCGCTGCGGTGGAGTCGTGCTGCTTTTTCGATGGTGTCGGCGTCGGCACCGGATTCAATGAGCCGGAGCAGGGCCTCGTGTTCGTCCACGGATTCGTGGGCCCGGCCGGGAACAAAGCGGAAGGTTGAGGACCGCAGTGATGCCAGCCGGTTCCAGCCGCGGTGGACAAGATCCAAAATGTGCGGGTTGGGGCAGTGCTCGAACAGGACGCTGTGGAAGTCCTGGTTGAGCCGGGTGAAGCGGACGGGGTCGAAGTGCTGCAGGCACTCGCGCATCTCGGCGTTCACGGCGCGGGCACGGGCAATGTCCGCCTCGCCAACCAGCGGCGCGGACAGTGCGGTGGCTGCACCCTCCACGATGCTCAGGGTCTGCATCGTGTAGAGGTACTCGGTGGGATCGATCCCGGAGACGGTGGCGCCGATGTTGCGCTCGAACTTCACCAGGCCTTCGGCCTCGAGCCGGCGGATGGCTTCGCGGACCGGGACCACGCTGAAGCCGAGGTCCTTGGCGATGGCGGCCAGGACCAGCCGGTAACCGGGGGTGTAGGTGCCTTCGACGATCCGTGCCTTGATGGCCTGGTAGGCCTGCTCGGACTTGCTGCCGGCGGTGCCCTCAGAAATGCTGGCGGGGGCGGTGACTGTTTCAGTCATTGGCTTTGCCTGCTTCCCATTCCAAGTACTTGGTGCGCCATTCCGCATTCAACGGGTAGAGCCCGTCCACGCTGTGGCCCTGTTCCACCATTTCAGCGATGAAGACCTCTTCGCGTTCCTGGGCGATCGAGTCGTTGGCGACTTCCTCAGCGATGGCCGGCGGGATCACCAGGATGCCGTCCGAGTCCGCCACGATGATGTCGCCTGGCTGGACGGTGGTGCCGCCGCAGGCGATGGTGATGTCCGTGTCCCACGGAATGTGGCGGCGGCCCAGCACGGCGGGGTGCGGGTTGGAGTAGTAGGTGGGCAGCTCCATGGCGGCCACCGCGGAGAAGTCGCGGACCCCGCCGTCGGTGATGATGGCCGCGGCGCCGCGGACCTGGGCGCGCAGGGCGAGGATGTCGCCGATGGTCCCGGTGCCCTTTTCGCCTCGGGCTTCCATGACCAGGATTTCGCCCTCGTTGACGGAATCGATGGCGCGTTTCTGGGCATTGAAGCCGCCGCCGTGCGTCTTGAAGAGATCTTCGCGGTTGGGCACGTAGCGCAGGGTCCGCGCCAGGCCCACCACCTTGCGGTCCGGGCGGGTGGCGGTGAGTCCGTCGATGCTGACGTTGTTCAGGCCGCGCTTGCGCAGCTGCGAGGACAGCGTGGCGGTGCAGACGCTCTCCAGCTTCGCCTTCAGCTCCGGGCTCAGCACAGATTCCGTTGCTTCTGAAGACACGGCCGGAAGACCGGCGGCCTCCCGCGAGCCGTACGCCTCTTCGCGCTGCAGGTCATCGGCCTTGGGCCGGGCACCAAAGTCAGCGAACGCCGTCGTACCTTCCTTGACTGTGGTGGTGAGGCGGCCGGTGCTCAGCCCGCCGTCCACGGTGGATACCTCGACTTCGAGAACGTCGCCAGGGACGGCAACGGACGCACCGGCGGGGGTGCCGGTGAGGATGATGTCGCCCTCCTCGAGGGTGAGCAGCTGGGACAGGTCGGCCACGAGCCTCGCGAACGGGAAGAGCAGGTCTCCGGTGGTGTCGTCCTGGACGAGTTCGCCGTTGTGCCAGGTGCGGATCCGCAGGTTGGCGGGGTCGACGGCGTCTGCCGGAATCAGTGCCGGGCCCACCGGGGTGAAGCCGTCGCCGCCCTTGGACCGGAGGTTGGAGCCCTTGTCCGCGTAGCGGAGGTCGTACACGCCGAGGTCGTTGCTGGCCGTGACCGCGGCGACGTGGCCCCAGGCGTCTTCGACGTCGACGCGCCGGGCAGCCTTGCCGATGATGATGGCGATCTCGCCCTCGTAGCCGAGCAGTTCGCAGCCGGCCGGGCGTTCGACGGCGGTGCCGGTCAGGGACAGCGACGACGACGGCTTCAGGAAGTAGGAGGGCTGCGCCGGGGTCCGGCCGCGCTGGGCTGCGCGGCTCGGGTAGTTGATGTGCACCGCGATCACCTTGCGTGCTGCTGCCAAGGTGTCGTCGTTGACCTGCTCCAAAGCGTTCTCCTCATCAGGTACGAAATCGTATACGAATCATAGTGAACCGTCCGGACGGGTTCGTCAACCCCCGATTTTGGGAAGGGGAAGCTGCTTGTACCTCGGGTCATATGTGACGTACAGTACTGAAGCATAACCACAATTTCTATTATCGAACCATCTGTTCGGATATAGAACACACGATTTGGCGAAAGCCAGCCACACAGTGAAGTGAGGAAAGCCCGTGCAGTTCCACCACCACGGTTACGTTTCCGGTGACCCGCGCATCCAGCCGGCCGCCGGCGTCGGCATCAACCGCCCCGAAGAGCTGCCCGACGAGGTCGACGTGCTCATCGTGGGCTCCGGCCCTGCGGGCATGCTCGCAGCGGCCCAGCTCTCCCAGTTCCCGGACATCACCACGCGCATCGTGGAGCGCCGCGGCGGACGCCTGGCGATCGGCCAGGCCGACGGCATCCAGGCCCGCAGCGTCGAAACCTTCCAGGCATTCGGCTTCGCCGAGGAGATCACCGCAGAGGCCTACCGGATCACCGAGATGGCGTTCTGGAAGCCGAGCCCCGAGAACCCGCAGCACATCGTCCGTGCCGCCCGCGCAGTCGACGACGAAATGGGCATCAGCGAATTCCCGCACCTCATCGTCAACCAGGCCCGCGTGCTGGACTACTTCGCCCGGGTCATGGCCTATTCCCCGAGCCGGATGACCCCCGACTACGGCTACGAGTTCAGGAGCCTCCACGTAGCGGATGCGGGGGAGTACCCCGTCACCGTGATTCTGCTCCACACCACGGGCGAGCTGGCGGGCCAGGAGCGCATAGTGCGCGCCAAGTACGTAGTGGGTGCTGACGGCGCCCGCAGCAGGGTCCGTGAATCGATCGGCTGCACGCTCGCCGGCGACCAGGCCAACCACGCCTGGGGCGTCATGGATGTCCTCGCATCCACCGACTTCCCGGACATCCGCACCAAGTGCGCCATCCAGTCCCACGATGGCGGCAGCATCCTGCTGATCCCGCGCGAGGGCGGCCACCTCTTCCGCATGTACGTCGACCTCGGCGTCGTGCCGGAGAACGACAACGGCGCCATCCGCAAGACCACCATCGAGCAGATCATCGCCCACGCGAACCAGATTCTGCAGCCCTACACCCTCGACGTCCGCAACGTCGCCTGGCACAGCGTGTACGAGGTGGGCCACCGCCTCACTGACAGGTTCGACGACGTCCTGCCCGCCGAGCGCGACACCCGCACGCCGCGCGTGTTCATCACCGGCGACGCCTGCCACACGCACAGTGCGAAGGCTGGCCAGGGCATGAACGTGTCCATGCAGGACGGCTTCAACATCGGCTGGAAGCTCGGCCACGTGCTCGAGGGCCGCAGCCCGGAGTCGCTACTCGCCACGTATTCCGCGGAGCGCCAGGTGGTCGCGAAGAACCTCATCGATTTCGACAAGGAATGGTCCACCCTCATGGCCAAGAAGCCCGAGGAGTTCGAGGACCCCTCGGAGCTCGAGGACTTCTACGTGCGCACCGCGGAATTCCCGGCGGGCTTTATGACCGAATACGCGCCGTCGATGATCGTCGCCGAGGCGAAGCACGCAGGGCTGGCCACGGGTTTCCCGACCGGCAAGCGGTTCAAGTCTGCTCCCGTGCAGCGGGTGTGCGACACCAACCCGCTGCAGCTGGGCCATCAGGCAGCAGCAGACGGGCGCTGGCGTATCTACGTGTTCGCCGACCCTTCCGAGGCGGGCGCGCCGTCGCCGACCACCCACTTCGCGCAGTGGCTGGAGAACTCGCCGGAGTCCCCGCTCGCGGCCACACCGGAAGGCGCCGACGCCGATGCCTGGTTCGACGTGAAGGTCATCTACCAGCAGGACCACCGGGGCATCGACATCAACGCTGTGCCTGCCGTGTTCAAGCCGGAGGTCGGGCCGTTCAAGCTCACCAACCTCGAGAAGGTCTACGGCACCGACCCGAAGGCCGACATCTTCGAACTGCGCGGCCTTGACCGCGGCGGCGTCGTGGTGGTGGTCCGCCCGGACCAGTACGTGGCGAACGTCCTGCCGCTGACGGCGACGGCGGAGCTCGGGGCATTTTTTGCGCCGCTGCTGCCGGCCCGCCAGCCAGCTCCGCTCCAGGCGGAGCCGCTCCAGTCCGCTGGCTCGGGGCTCGTCGCCCACCTGGTGTAAGAGAGGCTGCCGGGGAGCCCGCAACGTCCCCGGCAGAGCTTTCGCTTCCGGAGTCCGGATCCCTGCAACAGGGGATCCGGACTCTTTTGTTCTCGGGCCTGCTTGACCTCATGGGCGCTCCACGGGACCCTCGGAATAAGGGCTGCGCCACCCGCGAGCAGTGCGCTGAGGCACAACAACTGATCGCTGCCAGACAAGCCCCATCCGACCGGGACTGCAAAGCTGGATCCAGCGGTGCGAGGCCATTGCCAGCACCCTCTCCAACGCTCATGACCGTTAAGAAGGATCCAATGAGTATTTCAAATTCCGAGTCCCGGACTGCAGAAGCAAATCCGCGCAAGGAGCAGTCCACCGCCCTCCGCGCGGGCAGCATCGGCGTCCTGGGCATCCTCTTTTTCGTTCTTTCAGCCCAGGCTCCGCTGACCGGCATTGTCGGCGCTGCGCCCCTGGCTGCTGCACTCGGCAATGGCGCCGGGGCACCGGGTGCCTACCTCGTGGTGGGCATCGTCATTGTCATCTTCGCCGTCGGGTTCGTCGCCATGAGCCGGAAGGTGCAGGCCAACGGCGCCTTCTACGCCTACATCACGGCCGCCTTCGGCAGAAAGACCGGCACGGGCGCCGCCTGGCTGGCACTGCTGGCGTACAGCACAGTTCAGGCCGCCATGTACGGCCTCTATGGTGCGGCCTTCTCGGGCCTGCTGGGTTCCGCCGGCGTGACCGTTCCATGGTGGCTTCTGGCCGTTGCCACCATGGCAGGCGTGCAGGTGCTTGGCTCGATGAACATCGAACTTGGCGCCCGCGTCCTCGCTGTCCTGGTGGGCCTGGAGGTGGCGATTCTGCTGCTGTTCGGTCTCACCGTCCTGCTGAGGGGCGGAGGCCCCGAGGGCCTCGACATGGCAGCCTCATTTTCCCCGGAAGCGATCGCAAGTGGCGCCCCGGGAGTGGCCATCATGTTCGCCGTGGCATCCATGTTCGGCTTCGAATCAACGGCCATCTACTCCGCCGAGGCCAAGGATCCCCACCGGACGGTGGCCCGGGCAACGTACCTTTCCGTGGGCATCATCGCCGTGTTTTTCGCCTTCATCACCTGGATGCTCGTGAGCTTCTACGGGCCCTCGCACGTCATTGACGCCGCCGGCGCCGCCCTCGAGTCAGGGGACGCGACCTCCTTCGTGATTGGCCCGTTGGTTGAGCTATTCGGCCCCTGGGCCGGCGTGACCGCCGGAATGCTCCTGGTGACGTCCCTCCTGGCAGGCATCATCGCTTTCCACAACGGCATCAACCGCTACCTCCACTCGCTGGCCCTGCGCGGTTCCCTGCCCGCTGTCCTGGCGCGGACCAACAGGCACCGCGCCCCGGCAAACGCAGCCTGGGTTCAGACGAGCGTCGCCGTGCTGCTCGTGGCACCGTTCGCGGTGCTGGGAATGGACCCGGTCCTGACGCTCTTCTCGTGGTTCAGCGGGCTGGCCGTTGCGGCGCTGCTGGTGCTGTACATGCTCTGCTCCCTGGCCGTCGTCGCATTCTTCCGGCGCGAACGGGTGCGGGGCCAACTCTGGCAGACCCTCATCGCACCGGCGCTCGCATCGCTGCTGCTGGCATGGGTCCTCTACCTGGTGGTCAGCAACTTCACCTCCCTCATCGGCGGCAGCGCCGAAACAGCCGTCGCGCTGCTGGTTGCGGTGCCTGTGATGTTCGTGGCCGGAGTGCTGGCGGAAATCGTCGTGGAGAAGCGGGCGGGAACCCTAGAGCCGGAGCTTGCCGGGTAGCGGGCGTTCGACGGCGGCACCGCCCGTTCCGCTGCGGCGGCCTCGCCTCGCGAGGCCGCCCGCCAGCAGCAGAAGTGCGGCAAGGCTGGCCCCCGCGGCCGCGGCTGCCGCGACGCCGGCCGGCCAATGACCGGTAATCCCCAGGAATGCCGGCACCGTGGCAGAGGCCTGGCTGGTGAGCACGAGGGACCAGCCGATCAGCGGTGCCATCCGCTCAAAGCCCAACGCCATGTGAAGAAAGAACAGCAGCCACAGATAGGTCCAGCAGAGCCACAGAACGGAAAGCAGCGGATCCTCCCCGGACCAGGCCACGGCGAGCAAGAGTCCGCAGAAGCCCACCATCCCGCAGAACCAGCCGAGCCCTTTGGACCCCAGTCCCAGCCGGAAGTCCAGGCCGACGTAGGCATACGTCAGCCCGAACAGGAAAATCCCGGCGGGCCCCAGCAAGGACTGCGTCCCGCGTCCCGCGGTGGCAGTCAGGTGCGCAACGCCCAGAATCAGCTGGGCGGTCCCGATGACCAGGCTGAAGACGGCAGCGTCCCGGCGGGGGACCAGATTCAGAGTGGCCAATCCGTTGATCAGCAGTGCGGCTCCGGACAGGAGCAGGCAAATGTACGCCATCAGACGCCCTTTCCAGCCCGCGGCGCCATGGATGATGTTCTCATTGCGTGGAATTTTTCTGTCACAATACGGAGAATAAGCGATTTCGCGGCGACCGGCTAACAAGCTGCGGTCTTAATCGGTAAGGTTGAAAGGTCAACCATAGGCGGCTGAAAATATCCTTTCGGCCGTTGCTCGCTGAGTTAAGGACAGAGTCATGGATGCACGGCTGGAAGCCGTCAGGGATACGGTACTGGCGCGGAACCCCGGCGAGTCTGAGTTCCACCAGGTGGTGGTCGAGGTGTTCGAAAGCCTTGGCCCCGTCCACGACCGGCACCCCGAGTTCCTGGAAGCCGCCATCCTGGAACGGCTCTGCGAGCCCGAACGGCAGATCATCTTCCGGGTGCCGTGGACCGACGATTCCGGCCGGGTGCAGATCAACCGCGGTTTCCGCGTGGAGTTCAACTCCGCGCTCGGCCCCTACAAGGGCGGGCTCCGGTTCCACCCTTCCGTTTACCTCGGGATCGTGAAATTCCTCGGCTTCGAGCAGATCTTCAAGAACGCGCTGACCGGCATGCCGATCGGTGGCGGCAAAGGCGGTTCCGACTTCGACCCCCGCGGCCGCAGTGACGCCGAAGTCATGCGCTTCTGCCAGTCGTTCATGACCGAGCTCTACCGCCATATTGGCGAGTACACCGACGTCCCGGCCGGCGACATCGGTGTGGGCGGCCGCGAAATCGGCTACCTCTTCGGCCAGTACAAACGCATCACCAACCGCTACGAATCAGGCGTACTGACCGGCAAGGGCATCTCCTGGGGAGGTTCCCTGGTGCGGCCCGAAGCCACCGGCTTCGGCACGGTGATCTTCACGGAGGAGATGCTGAAGACGCGGGGCTCATCGTTCGACGGGCAGCGCGTGGTGGTTTCCGGCTCCGGCAACGTGGCCATCAATGCCATCGCCAAGGCCCAGGCGCTCGGCGCCAGCGTGGTGGCCTGCTCCGACTCCTCCGGGTACGTTGTGGACGAGGCGGGGATCGACGTCGGGCTGCTCCGCCAGGTCAAGGAAGTGGAACGCGGACGCCTCAAGGACTACGTTCTGCGCCGTTCCGGCGTTTCCTACGTGGAGGCCGGCTCCGTCTGGGATGTCGATGGTACTGTCGCCCTGCCGTGCGCCACGCAGAACGAGCTCGACGGCGGTGCTGCCGCCCGGCTGGTCCGCAACGGACTGCTCGCCGTCGGTGAAGGCGCCAACATGCCCTGCACCCGGGACGCCGTGGCAGTGTTCCAGGAGGCGGGCGTGCTGTTTGGGCCCGGCAAGGCCGCCAACGCAGGCGGCGTGGCCACATCGGCGCTGGAGATGCAGCAAAACGCGAGCCGCGACTCCTGGTCCTTCGAGCACACGGAACAGCGCCTGACGGACATCATGGTGGGAATCCACCACCGCTGCGCCTCCACCGCGGACGAGTACGGTGACCCCGGCAATTACGTGCTGGGCGCGAACATCGGCGGCTTCGTCAAAGTGGCGGACGCGATGCTCGCGCAGGGTCTGATCTAGGCAGGACCCTGATTTAGGCCCCGGCTGCTTAGCTGGCTGATTGGGCGCCGCGCCGCCAGTCGCTGGGGGACTCGCCGAAGGCCTCGCGGAACGTCCTGCTGAAGTGGGCTGCGTCCAGGAAGCCCCAGCGCGCTGCCACCGCCCCCACGGAGGTGCCCGAGTGCAGCGGATCCCTGAGGTCCCGGCGGACCCGTTCCAGCCGGCGGCTGCGGATCCAGCTGGCAACAGTACTGCCGGACTCGTGGAAGACGTTGTGCAGGTGGCGGGTCGAAATGAAATGGGCTGCGGCAATGCTGGCCGGCGAAAGCTGCGGGTCAGCGAGATTCGCCTCAATGTATTCACGGACCGAGGTCGCCAGCACCGCCTGGGGTTTCATGCTGTCCGCAGCCAGATCCAGTTCGGAATGGAGCATGGTGGAGACAAGGTCCAGGGTGTTGGCCGCGAGCCGGGAACCGCTGGGCCCGCTAAGTGCTTCCAGGTTGCCGGCGAGCTGCGTGATGAACGGTCCCACAATGCCCGCCAGGCTGGACTCGCCGGCCAGCCGGACGGCTGACAGCTGCCCCACATAGTCCCGCGGCAGCGACAGGGAGTCGTGCGGGAACATGACCACCACCACGCGGGCCTGCTCTTCGAACGCCAGCGTGTACGGGCGGTTGGTGTCATAGATGGCCAGGTCGCCGGGGCGGAGCACGGCCTCGCGGTTGTCCTGGATGAGGAGCCCGGTGCCCTCCAGTTGGAGGTTGAGCTTGAAATAACGTTGGTCGGACTGTGCCAGAAGCGCCGGTGTGCGGTGGACGCTGTGGCCCGAAGCCGACACCTCCACGATGCACGTGCGGTCCAGCACCCTTGAGCGCATGCGGCCCCGGAACTCGTCGGGCCGGGCCGTTTCGGCGGCCAGCGGCACGAAGGACTGGGCTACGAGGTGCCTCCAGTGGTCAAAGGAGGTGGCCACGCTGGAGGTGAGGGTCTGGTCCGCGGGGCGGGCCGTGGTTGCTGGCATGAACGTTCCTGACACCGGTTGGCTGTCTGTTAGCGGGTCCCCAACACTGTGTCCTGGGACACAGTCATTTCAGGTTAGCGGCGAAATCCTGCCCTGTCATCTTTTTTCAACACATGGCGAAAAAAGATTTTGAACAGGAACGTCCGGACCCTTAATTGTTCTTGCCCCGGGCGGCCACGGGCCAGCGGTCCACGAGTTCGCCGCCGCCCACCACTGCGACGTCGTCCACCAGGTTCATCGCGAGGCATACGTGGTTGGGGATGACGCGCAACCTATCGCCGATGGCCGGCAGGGTTCGGCGCTCGGGCCACTCGACGGTTGCATGGTGCTCCGACAGTGCGGTGATCCGGGCGTCCGGATGGTCCATCAGCCGTCCGAAGCCGCTGGCCCATGCTGGCCGGTCGCTGCCGAGAACCTTGCTGCCGGCGTCGATGATGAAACGTGCCGGTCCGTCCGCGGGGGTCTCGTGGTGGCTGACCACGGTGGCCGCCACTGTCAGCGCGATGTCCTCGGCAGCACACCGCCCCAGCTCCAGCTGCTGGGCATCGCCAAAGACGTAGACGCCGGGGCGCACCTCGGTGGCAGCCGGATTCCCGGTCAGCATCGCCGTCGGGGTGGAGCCGCCGCTGCGGCAGGTGACGTCGAATCCCGCCGCCGCCAGAACCTCGGACGCCCGGTGCAGGGCCTGCTCCTCCTGCCTGGCCGCCTCGACCGGCATGCCCGGGGCGTAGCTGTGTCCCGGGAAGGTGAACACGCCCTCGACCTTCAGCCCTGCCCGCACTGCTGCTTCGGCGACGGGTGCGACGGATTCCGGATGGACGCCGCTCCGGTGGTGGCCGCTGTCGACTTCCACGAGGGCGCTGATGCTCCCGGCGGCATTGCCCAGGCCGGATCCCAGCGCCGTTGCTCCCTCCGCGGAGTCGACCCCGACCACGATCTGCGCAGTTTGCGACAGGCGCCGAAGCCGCTCGGCCTTCTGCGGTGAAAGCCAGAGGGGGTAGGCGATGAAGAGGTTGCTGACTCCCGCGGCCGCGAACACTTCAGCTTCGCCGATGGTGGCAACTGTAAGCCCGGAGGCTCCGGCTGCCATTTGGCGGGCGGCGATTTCGGGAATCTTGTGGGTTTTGGCGTGGGGGCGCAGACTCAGGCCCCGCGCCCGGACGGCTGAAGCCATCCGCTCGATGTTCCGGTCGAGAATGTCGACGTCGATCATGATGTCCGGAGTATCGATTTCATGCGGGATGGTCACTGCCGGCGTCTCCTGGGGTGTTGTTCTGGCTCAATTTTGGCCCGTCAGCAGGGCAAGGAATCCCTCAAGCTGCCTGTCCAGGCCGAGCTCCGTCTGGCCCTCCGGAAGCAGCGCGGCCGCGATCTGGGCGCCCAGCAGCATGTTGAGCAGCTGGCCTGCCAGGCTGTCGTCGTCGACGGCGGTACTCACGTCGCGGCTGTCCCGGGCCTCTCCGAGATAGCGCCGGATGGCATCCCGCCACTGCTGCATCGATTCCCGGTGGATCTGCGCCTTGCCGGGGTCGTTGATGGCCTTCTGCCAGAAGGGGATGACGATCCGGGCTTCGTTGATCCGTTCCTCATCGAGCGGGAGCACTTCGACGCAGAAGGCCCGCAGGGCTGCCAGCCCAGAAAGCCCGGCGGTGACCTCGGCGATGCGGTCATTGGTCCGGTTGAAGACGTGGCCGAAGGCGAAGGTCAGCAGCGTGTCCTTGGTGGGAAAGTACGGTTTGAGGGCCCCGTTGGCGAAGCCCGCTTCGGTGGCGATTTCCCGCATCGTGGCGCTTTCAATGCCCATCCGGGCGATGATCCGCCAGGTCGCATCCACCAGTTCCAGGCGGCGCTCGTCGTGGTCAACAATCTTTGGCACGCTGCCGCTCCCCAGTAAATATTTTCGCCCAGACTCTTGTGAGCCATCTTACGTTCGCTTATTCTCTACAACTATAGAAAATAAACATCCGACCCGCCAGGGTCATGGACAAAGGCCGCTATGACGCTCTCCATCACAGAAACAGCCAGCCCGTTCCGCCTTGCCTCAGCCGCGGAGATCAGCGAGGTGCAGGGCATTCTCCGCTCTGGGGGTTTCCTTGGTCCGGAGAAGCGCATCGCCTACCTGGGCCTCCTTGACCCTGCCCGCGGAGCAGGAGCAGGAGCAGGAGCCGGAACCGGAACGGACGCGGATCGGCGTTTCCGGGTCTTCATCCACGACGTTTCGGGCGGCCGGCCCCATGACGTCACTGTCTCGGTCACCAGCGGCACGGTGATCTCCGCCGTCGAACTCGACACCGCTGCCACCGGCGAACTGCCGGTCCTCGAAGAGGAGTTCGAGGTGGTGGAGCAGCTCCTGGCTACTGACGAGCGGTGGCTGAAGGCCCTGGCCGCACGGAACCTGGACGTCCGCAAGGTGCGCGTCGCCCCCCTGTCCGCCGGCGTCTTCGAGTACGCGGAGGAAAAAGGCCGCCGGATCCTCCGCGGGCTTGCCTTCGTGCAGGAGTTCCCCGAGGACAGCGCGTGGGCCCACCCGGTTGACGGGCTGGTGGCCTACGTGGACGTGGTCAGCAAGGAGGTCACCCAGGTGATCGACACCGGCGTGTTCCCCGTCCCGGCAGAGCACGGCAACTACACCGATCCCGAGCTCACGGGTCCGCTCCGCGCCACCCAGAAGCCCATCAGCATCACCCAGCCCGAAGGCCCCAGTTTCACCGTGACAGGCGGCAACCACATCGAGTGGGAGAAATGGAGCCTGGACGTTGGATTCGACGTCCGCGAGGGCGTGGTGCTGCACAACATCGGCTTCAGGGACGGTGACCGGCTCCGGCCCATCATCAACCGCGCGTCGATCGCCGAGATGGTGGTCCCGTACGGCGATCCGTCCCCGATCAGGTCCTGGCAGAACTACTTCGACACGGGGGAGTACCTCGTTGGGCAGTTCGCCAACTCCCTCGAGCTGGGCTGCGACTGCCTCGGCGACATCACCTACCTGAGCCCGGTCATCAGTGACGCCTTCGGCAACCCCCGCGAAATCCGCAACGGCATCTGCATGCACGAGGAGGACTGGGGCATCCTGGCCAAGCACAGCGACCTCTGGTCAGGCATCAACTACACCCGCAGGAACCGCCGCATGGTGATCTCCTTCTTCACCACCATCGGCAACTACGACTACGGCTTCTACTGGTACCTCTACCTCGACGGCACCATCGAATTCGAGGCCAAGGCCACCGGCATTGTCTTCACATCTGCATTCCCGGAAGGCGGCTCGGACAACATTTCCCAGCTGGCACCGGGGCTCGGTGCTCCGTTCCACCAGCACATCTTCAGCGCCCGCCTGGACATGGCGATCGACGGCTTCACCAACCGGGTGGAGGAAGAGGACGTGGTCCGCCAGGCGATGGGCCCGGGCAACGAGCGCGGCAACGCGTTCAGCCGGAAGCGCACCGTGCTGACCCGCGAGTCCGAAGCTGTCCGCGAAGCGGACGCCCGCACCGGGCGTAGCTGGATCATCTCCAACCCGGAATCGCGCAACCGCCTGGGCGAGCCGGTGGGCTACAAGCTGCACTCCCACAACCAGCCCACGCTGATGGCCGACCCCGAATCCTCCATTGCCCAGCGGGCCGCCTTTGCCACCAAGGACCTGTGGGTCACCCGCTACGCCGAGGACGAGCGCTACCCGACCGGCGACTTCGTCAACCAGCACTCCGGCGGCGCGGGCCTGCCCGCCTACATCGCCCAGGACCGCGACATCGACGGCCAGGACATCGTCGTGTGGCACACCTTCGGCCTGACCCATTTCCCGCGTGTGGAGGACTGGCCCATCATGCCGGTGGACACCGTCGGGTTCAAGCTCCGCCCCGAAGGCTTCTTCGACCGCAGCCCCGTTCTGGACGTCCCGGCCAACACCAGCCAGTCCAGCTCCCACTGCCACGGCTAGGTTCCCGCCGTGACCGCACTGCAGCTGCACTCCCGGACCGTCTCTGCGGTGACCGCCGCGTCCTGCTTGGTGCACCTGTGGCTTGTGGCGGGGAACCACCACGGCCCCTGGCTGGGGATCCTCATGCTCGCGATGGTCGGGGTTTGCCTGCCGTGCGCAGTGCACCTGTGGCGCGGCGGCCGGGAGAGTGCCCTGCGTCAGGTGATGGGCTGCGCACTGGCCATGACTGCCCTGCACGCCGTCCTGTTGCTGGGGGCGCCGGCCCTTCCCGGGGGCGGCGTGTCCGGCCACTCGCATGGAGGAGCGGCAGCGGCGCCTGGAGGGGGTTCGTTTGGATCGGACGCTGAAGGCCTGCTGGCCGTCGTCGTCCTGGAAATTACGACGGCGTTCCTCGCCGCAACGCTGCTGGCCCGCCTTCGCTCCGTCCCCCGGACGGCTGGGCTGGTGGCTCGCTGAAACCGGCAGAGCTAAACAAAAGCAAAGAAAACCCAAGTGAGTAGCAGCACAGGGCGTTCCCAGCGCTGGGAACGCCCTGTGCTGCTACTGAGTTGGGGCGGCGAAGGCTTACGGCGCCAGTCGGCGGAACTCCGAGCCGAAATGGACCAGCGGGTCCGGAGCCTCGGACGGTTCCGCCCCACTACCCATCGCCACCACCTCGCCAACAACAAGCAGGTGGGTGGCAGCAGAATGGACCGAAACGGTGCGCAGCTCAAAATAGGCGAGGCAGCCGTCAATGACCGCTGATCCCGTGGCCGGCCCGCGCCGGTAAGGCACCTGCGCTAGCAGTCCGTGCAGCGGCGTCCCCGGACTGGCCAGCCACGTCGCCGTGCCCTGGTGCTTGCCGGACAGCACGCTGAGTGCCCAGGTACCAGATTCCTCCACCGCTTCACCAATGCGGGATTCCGCGTACAGGCTGACCAGCATGGTGGGCGGGTCGTAGGAAACCGAGAGGAAGCCGCTGACCGTGGCGGCGTAGTCCCTGTTCCGCAGCCGGGTGGAAACCACGGCGACGCCCGCGGTGATGTCCGAACTCAGCCTGCGGTACAGGTCCACGTCGGAATCCGACGGCGGCCCCTCGCCAAACTGCCGTGCGTTCAGCGGCCCTGAAATTTCCATGCGCCCATCGTGCCACGTGGGGCCGATGTTAGCCCTGTTGACAATGTGGCGGATCCACTACGGCTGTGGCGCAGCTAACGCAATGGCAACCCAGCATCTGTAAGCCAATGGCCCGCCGTCGTTAACCCTGCGTTCACCTCCGACCCCAAAACTTGTTACCTGCGGGCCATAACTTCATTGAAGGTACAAAAAGTACGAATCTCACGTACGGACGTCTCCGGTCCGCACCGCATCAGAAACCCTGGAAGGGGTACACCCAGTGAAGGCACTCCGCTTCGGCCGCCACGCGGCAATCGCTGTTATCGCCGCTGGCGCACTCGCGCTCACCGCCTGTGGTTCAGACAACGCCACGGGCACCGCACCGGCAGGCAGCGCCTCCGCCGCCGGCACCAAGGTCACCGGCACCCTGACCGGCATCGGCTCCTCCGCACAGGGCGCGGCCATGGATGTGTGGAAGACCAACTTCGCCTCCGCGAACCAAGGCGCCACCGTGCAGTACTCCCCGGACGGCTCCGGTGCCGGTCGCAAGGCGATCGTCGACGGTTCGGCTCAGTTCGCCGGTTCCGACGCCTACCTGAAGGATGAGGAACTGGCCGCGGCCAAGAAGGTGTGCGGCCCGGAGGGTGCCATCGAGATCCCCGTCTACATCTCGCCGATCGCCATTGCCTTCAATCTGCCGGACATCACCGAGCTGAAGCTGGACGCCCCCACCGCGGCCAAGATCTTCCGCGGCGAGATCGCCAAGTGGAACGACCCCGCCATCGCAGCGCTGAACCCGGACGCCAAGCTCCCGGACCTCGCCGTTACCCCGGTGAGCCGCTCTGACGACTCCGGCACCACCAAGAACTTCACCGAGTACCTCTCCGCTGCGGCTCCCGATGTCTGGAAGGACAAGGCCGACGGCATCTGGCCTGCATCCCTCAAGGGCGAGAACGCCAAGGGCACGTCCGGCGTCGTCAAGACCGTCACCGACACCCCGGGCGCCGTGGCCTACGCCGACGACTCCGCCGTTGGCGGCAAGCTGGGCATCGCCCAGATCAAGGTCGGTTCCGAGTTCGTCAAGATCTCCCCGGAAGCTGCTTCCAAGGCAGTCGACGCCGGCAAGCCTGTTGAAGGCCGCGCTGACACCAGCGGTGCCATCAAGCTCGACCGCACCACCACCGAGGCCGGCGCCTACCCGGTGGTCCTGGTTTCCTACCACATCGTCTGCTCCACCTACGACAAGCAGGAAACCGTGGACCTGGTCAAGGCCTTCGAGACCTACGTAGTGTCCGAAGAGGGCCAGAAGGCCGCCGCCGAGTCCGCCAAGTCGGCTCCGATCTCCGCCACCCTGGCCGAGAAGGCCGTCAAGGCCATCGAAACCATCAAGGTCAAGTCGTAACGACTCACCTGTTCGCCGAGGTTCCCCGCCCAGCCGCCAGGCAGGGCGGGGAACTTAGCCGTGTAAAGCGCGGTTTCAGCACGATCCACATTTCTGCACCACCAACACCGAAGGGCCGGGTATGACCACCACCTCCCTGACCAGTTCCCGAGGCGCCGGCCGCGCCGGGGACAAAGTCTTCTCCGGAGCGGCCCTGGCGGCAGGCTGCCTGATCCTTGCCGTACTGTTCGGCGTGGCGCTCTTCCTCGTCATCCAGGCGATTCCCGCCTTCACGGCCCCCGCCGCGGACATCCAGGGCGGCGAGGGCTTCTTCGCCTACATCTGGCCGATCGTCGTCGGCACCCTCATTGCCGCCATCATCGCCCTGGCCATCGCCACGCCGGTGTCCATCGGAGTGGCCCTCTTCATCTCGCACTTCGCCCCGCGCGGCCTCGCATCCGGCCTCGGCTACGTGATTGACCTGCTCGCCGCGATCCCCTCCGTGGTTTACGGCGCCTGGGGTGCGGCCTTCCTGGCCCCCCCAGATTTCGCCCGCGTACGGCTGGCTCGCCGCGAACATGGGCTGGTTGCCCATCTTCCAGGGACCCGCCTCCGCCACCGGCAAAACCATTCTGACCGCCGGCATCGTGCTGTCCGTCATGGTGATCCCCATCATCACGTCGCTGTCCCGCGAGATCTTCCTCCAGACCCCCAAGCTGCACGAGGAAGCAGCCCTCGCACTGGGCGCCACACGCTGGGAAATGATCAAGATGTCGGTGCTGCCCTTCGCCCGACCGGGCATCATCAGTGCCGTCATGCTGGGCCTCGGCCGCGCCCTGGGTGAAACCATGGCTGTGGCGCTCGTGCTGTCCTCCGGCGCACTCACCGCCAGCCTGATCCAGTCCGGCAACCAGACCATCGCCGCCGAGATCGCGCTGAACTTCCCCGAGGCCAGCGGCCTCAAGGTGAGCACCCTGATTGCCGCGGGCCTGGTCCTGTTCGTGATCACCCTCGCCGTCAACATGATCGCCCGGTGGATCATCAGCCGGCACAAAGAATTCTCGGGAGCCAACTAAATGACCTCCACCCTGACCCCGGTCCGCAAGCGGTCAGCCCTGACCAAGGGCCAGCTGCCAAAGTACGCCCCTTACGTGGTCCTGGGCGTGGCACTGGTCCTCGGGGCCGCCATCCTTGCCCTGATCGGCTTCAACGCCTTCGGCTGGGGAGTGGTCTCGGCCATCCTGTTCGCCGCAGGACTCGTCGGCTGGAGCGCCGCCGTCGAGGGCTCACGCAAGGCCAAGGACAAGCTGGCCACCTGCCTGGTGGTGGGCGCCTTCCTCGTGGCGCTGCTCCCGCTGATTTCCGTCATCTGGACGGTCATGGCCAACGGCATCCCGGGCCTGCTCAACCCCGGCTTCCTGGGGACGTCGATGAACGGCGTCACCGGCGTGTTCGACAACCGGGCGGCAGAAGGCACCGGGCCGGTTATCGGCGGCATCTACCACGCGCTCGTCGGCACCCTGCAGATCACCCTGCTGGCCACCGTGATCTCAGTTCCGGTGGGACTGCTGACGGCCATCTACCTTGTCGAGTACGGCAACGACCGCCCGCTGGCCCGCGCCATCACGTTCTTTGTGGACGTCATGACCGGCATCCCGTCCATCGTGGCCGGCCTCTTCGCTGCCGCGTTCTTCTTCGCGGTGGTGGGGCCCGGCACCAAAACCGGCGCCGTCGCCGCCGTCGCGCTGTCCGTGCTTATGATCCCGGTGGTGGTGCGCTCCAGCGAAGAGATGCTGAAGATCGTGCCCAACGAGCTCCGCGAGGCAGCGTACGCCTTGGGCGTCCGCAAGTGGCGGACCATCCTCAAGGTGGTCATTCCGACGGCTATCTCCGGCATTGCGTCCGGCGTCACCCTGGCGATCGCCCGGGTCATCGGCGAGACCGCCCCCATCCTGGTGACCGCAGGGTTTGCCACGAGCATCAACAACAACGTGTTCGGCGGGTGGATGGCGTCCCTGCCCACCTTCATCTACACGCAGATCCTAAACCCCACCTCCCCGTCCAACCCCGATCCGTCGTCGCAGCGGGCATGGGGTGCGGCCCTGGTTCTCATCATCCTCGTGATGCTGCTCAACCTCGGCGCCCGCCTGATTGCCCGGGTCTTCGCGCCGAAGACAGGCCGCCGCTAGGCCGGACCGGCCATACCGGGCCATATTTCGGCCCGGGAAGCCGGGATCTAGACTTCATTTCATACCAGCAAGTTAAAGGAACATCATGTCCAAGCGCATCGACGTCAAAGACCTGAACGTGTACTACGGCAATTTCCTGGCCGTGGAAGACGTCAGCATCAACATCGAAGCCAAGTCCGTCACGGCTTTCATCGGCCCCTCGGGCTGCGGCAAGTCCACCTTCCTGCGCACGCTCAACCGCATGCATGAGGTGCTGCCCGGAGCCCGGGTCGAGGGTGAAGTCCTGCTCGACGGCGACAACCTGTACGGCCCCGGGGTGGACCCGGTGACGGTGCGCTCCCAGATCGGCATGGTGTTCCAGCGGCCCAACCCGTTCCCCACCATGTCCATCCGGGACAACGTCCTGGCCGGCGTGAAACTGAACAACCAGAAGATCTCCAAGGGCGAGGCCGATGCCCTGGTGGAGCGCTCGCTCCGCGGCGCCAACCTCTGGAACGAGGTCAAGGACCGCCTGGAGAAGCCGGGTTCGGGACTCTCCGGCGGCCAGCAGCAGCGCCTGTGCATCGCCCGCGCCATTGCCGTGGAGCCGCAGGTGATCCTCATGGACGAGCCGTGCTCCGCTCTGGACCCGATCTCCACCCTGGCCGTCGAGGACCTCATCAACGAGCTCAAGGACCAGTACACCGTGGTGATCGTGACCCACAACATGCAGCAGGCGGCCCGCGTCTCGGACAAGACGGCGTTCTTCAACATCGCCGGCACAGGAAAGCCGGGCAAGCTCATCGAGTTCGCCGAGACCAGCACCATCTTCAACAACCCGAGCCAGAAGGCCACCGAGGACTACGTCTCCGGCCGCTTCGGATAATCCCCACCGCCACCCTAACCTCGCAAGCTCGGTCAGGGAACCCTGGCGGCGTGGGCCCAACCGCCTACCCCGTCGATTGCTCCGTAACTGCCCTTATGAACGCTCAGAATGGCACTTGCGGAGCAGTCGATTTTAGATGCCGATCAGCGGGGAGAGCGCCAGCTCCAAGACGAAGGCGCCCGCGGCGGTGGCTGCCGGCGTCAGGACCCACAGCGACAGGATCCGGGTCACCAGCTTGCGGTGGCTGGTGGCGAACTGCTGGTTTTCCCCTGCGCCGAGCACGGCGGACGTGACTGTGTGGGTGGTGGACACGGGCCAATGCAGCCCGATGGCGCCAATAAACAGCAGGAGGGCACTAAAGCCCTGGGCCACCACGCCGCGCAGCGGGTCGATCCGGGTGAGCCGGTAGCCGATGGTGTGCGAGATGCGCCAGCCGCCGAACAGCGTGCCCACCGTGATCATCACTGCGGACAGCAGCGCCACCCACATTGGAAGCGATCCGCCGTCGGAATAGCCGGCGGCCAGCAGCGCCAAAATGAGCACTGCGCTGACCCGCTGGCCGTCCTGCAAGCCGTGGCCAAAGGCCACGGCCCCGGCCGCGATGGACTGCGCCGCCCGGAAACGCTTGTTGACCACGCTCGGCTGGGTGTAGCGCGCGGCCCAGGTGACGGGAAAGACCAGCAGGTAGGCGGCGATGAAGGCTACAACTGGCGAGAGAGCCAAGGGAAGGACCACCTGAAAGAGCAGTGACTGGTCCACGCCGCCCACCGAGTGACCGCCCACCACCGCGCTGGCGGTTCCGGCGCCCGCGAGTCCGCCCACCAGGGCATGCGTGGAGGAGGAGGGAACGCCTCGCCACCACAGGAAAATACCCCAGGCGCACGCGCTGGCGAGGCCGGCGGCGATGATGGTCAAACCGCTAGTCCCGGGAGGGAGGGCCACCCAGTTCTGGCTGATGGCCACGGCCAGCCCGGCGCTGAGAAAGGCACCGATGAGGTTGAAAAGCGCGGCCAGCAGGACAGCGATGGTCGGGGTCAAAGCCCGCGTGCGCACGGCCAGGGCTACGGACGTGGACACATCCCGGAAGCCGTTGATGAAGGCAAACGCCGCGGTGAGGAGCACCACCAGGGCGAAGATGAACAGCGTCACCCTCAGGATTCCTTGACGATGATGCTGCCCACCTGGGTGGCGATCCGGCGCATGTCCTTGGTGACCTCGACCAGCTGGTTGGCGATGTCCCTGTTGCGGGCGTACTGGGCGGATTTCATGTCCTTGAGCATGTCCGCCACCCAGACGCGGTGCGTGCGCTCGGCCCGCTTGGCCAGGCGCAGAACCTCGATCCAGTAGTCCTCAAGGTCGTCCAGGTTGTTCAGCCGGCGCATGGCGTCAGCCGTCAGCTCCGCCTGGCGGCTGATGATCTCCAGCTGGTCGGCCGCACGCTTGGGCAGCCGGTCCAGGTTGTAGAGCGCCACCAACTCGGCCGCGGCGTCGAGCTTTTCAATTGCTTCGTTCAGGCTCTGCGAAAGGGCATACATGTCCTCGCGGGGGAGCGGATTCACAAAGCTGGTGCGCATGTGCGTCAAAAGGGCGAAGTGCAGCTCGGCCGACTTCGCCTCGTGGTTGTGCATGTCCTCCACCAGCCGGTGGTGCTCGGAGGGCGGTGCGCCCAGGATTTCCGCCATGGTAGCGCTGGCAAAAACGATCTGCCGGGCCAGCTGCGAAAGAAGGTTCAGGCCTGCGGGCTCCTGGGGAAAAAGGCGCAGCTTCATGAGTACCGGTCTCCGGAGGATCGTCAGGGCGGGACGCCGCGGAATTCTTGACTTGACGTCCGAGCCGCAGCTAGTCAGTACTTTACCGGCACCTGCGTTGGGGCATAAAAATGGTGCCGAACCGGATACGCCTCTCGGCGGTAGGCCGCTCTAGGCGGCTAAATGTTGAAGCCCGGGGGTTTCGCGGTTCGGCACCGATTTCAGTCTTCTACTTTGGCTGGGTCAAGTCAACATTGACAGATCGGGCCTGATGGGTCAGTCAAGCTCACCCAACCGCCAGGCGTTGGCGGCGTGTTCCAGGTCCTCTGCGGTCTTTACGAGCAGGTGGGAGTTGCGCGTCAGTTTGCGTGCGTGGCTCTCGTTCGAATGCTCCGCGCCGTCCGCGAGCGTGGCCTGGCCGAGCGCCACCACGCGGCAAAAAGCGGCAGAGCGCTCCAGTGCAACGTCGAACTCGCCGTCGAAGGCCCCGGACAGGATCGCGTCCGCCATGGTCTTCATTTCATCGGCGCCCGGCGGCTCAGCCGCGCCGGCCACCACATGGGAGACCTGGGCGGTGTCCTTGCCGGCCTTGAAATAAACGGAGATGCGCTCGGGATCCTGCACCGTTGCCGCACGAAGGGCGTACAGTCGCCACAGCGCGCCGGGCAGCGAGCGGGCCGGGCTTTCCGCCCACATCTCCGCTATCGCCTCAAGGCCCTGCTCGTCGGCCAGCTTGACCAGCCGTTTGGTGATGACGGGATCATCGCTGTCCCGCCCGTGGCGCACCAGGGCCTGGGCGGCCAGATGCGCAGCTTCCGAGACGCGCGCCGGGTCGGCGCCGCCTGCGAAAGGTTCGAAATCAATGGGCGCAAAAGGCTTCGGTTTGTGGTGCCGCTCCGCCCCGCCCGGGCCGCTGGTTCCTGCGTTCTGGCTCATGGTCCCACGCTACTCCTGCAGGGAACCGGAATCGAGCGTCCTTTCAGCGCCCGCATTTCCCGGAAACGGCATCCTTTGGATACCTGAACTCCTTGCTGCCTCCCGGCAAAGACACGTTCGACGGCGGCGGCGGGGCGCCGTGCTGAAGTCGCCACCGTCTGGGGTACAGTATTAAACGTTCAGAAATGGACTGGAACTGTTTCGCGTTTGCAGGCTTTGTGGCCAGCATTCCAGTAGGCAGTTTGGGCCTTTAGCTCAGTTGGTAGAGCATCGGACTTTTAATCCGTGGGTCGTGGGTTCGATCCCCACAGGGCCCACTCTTTTAGCGAAGAGTGGAAAATCCCCGGATTCCTGGCAACAGGAATCCGGGGATTTTTTATTTGCGGGGTTATCGGACAAAAAGGCGGCTAACTCGCTGCCGGCAGGGCGTCCTCCGCTGCCTGGCGGTCGTGACCCTCCCGGGCCGGGCAGCCCTGCGGGCTGGTTTCCGCGGTCGGGTATGCGCCATTCGCTGCCGCCGGGGCTTCGAGGCCTGCCGTCACGTCCAGCCCGAACAGTGTTTCAAGGGCAGCGGTGTACTCGTCCTGCCGGCCGGCTGCCGCCAGTTCGCGCCCCCGCGAGGTGGGCACATGCAGGAGCTGCCGCACCACCCGCCGCAGGGCGAATTCCACCGCTTCCGCCGTGGCCGTGCAGCCGTGCTGGTTCTTCACCCGCGCCACTTCATCAGCCAGTACCGAATGCATGTGTCCGCGCAGCGCTACGATCGCCGGATCCAGAAGCCGTGACTGCCGGTCCTCCTCAAACCTCACGGCGGCCTGCCGGACAAGCTCACCGGCCTGCCGGACGACGTCGGTTTGTTCACGCGGCGAGGCCAGCCGCACATGCTCCAGCGTGATGAGGTCAAGCCCGGGCAGTTCGCCTACTTCCGGCTCAAAGTCCCGGCTCAGGGCGAGATCGACGACGACGAGCGGGGCGGCAGCGCCCTGCCGGAAGCTCCGAAAGTCCGCGGAGCTGAGCCTGGGGCCGCGGCCGCTGCAGCCGATCACCACATCCGCTCGACTGACGGCAGCGGGCAGGTCCTCGGCGGTCAGGCCGGTGGCGCCCCGGGCTGACGCGAAGGCCTCGGCCCGTCCGGACCAGGAAAACACGGACACCGCAGAACACGCCCTTGCCGCCAGAAGCGCAAGGGTAGAACCGGCGTAGGCCCCGGTGCCGATGACCACCACGGACAGCCCGGAAAGGTCCTGGCATCCGAGCTTGGATGGGGCTCCCTTGGATGGGGCTCCGAGCTTGGATTGGGCCAGGTCCAGCGCAACGGACACCATGGAGCGGCCGGCCCCGCCCAGGGCCGTCAGCGATCCAACTTCCCGGGCGGCACGGGAGGCCGCCTGGAAGAGCCGGACCAGGGCGCCGCTGGCCGTTCCGTCCTCCTGTGCGGAGGCCAGCGACCGGCGCAGTTGCCCGGCGATTTCGCGTTCGCCCACCACTGCCGAGTCAAGGCCGGCGCCCACCGAGAAAAGATGCTCAGTCATGGCGGTGCCTGTCAGGCAATCCAGGGCCCGGTCGAGTTCGTAAGGGGAAACACCTGAACATGTGCTTATGACACGCAGCACGCGCTTCCTGATGACGTCCGGATCCGCGGCGGGAGCGACGTCGCAATAGACTTCGAACCGGTTGCACGTGGCGAGCACCACTGCTCCGGCAACGCCGTCCACGTCCGCAATCACGCCCGAGGTAATACGGAGGGGTCCCGAACCGAGCCGGGCCAGGAACTCAAGGCCGGATCCCCGACCTTCCTCGTCGCCAACCGGTTCGGGACCCCCGTTTCCGTACCCGGGAATAGAACCCCGGTACGGTGAGCGGGCATGATGGGAAACCACAAGAGCAAACTGCCGTTCTGACGGGGGTAAGCCTCCTATGGACCCCCCTGCACCCTGCAACAATTCGGCCCCCTTCTGCCGCAACGTTCCCCATCCTGTCCTGCCGCGCCACTTGGTTGCCGCCCCAGATGGTGGCCGCCGCTTTACGCTAAGGAGGTCACTGTTTGCCCGGACCGGTCCCGCCAGTGGCCGCCGCTTAGAGGACACCGCCGGTTGTCGCTGGGGCCAGGCGCCGTTGCCTGGCCCCAGAGCCAAGAGACCTTGCAGAAAGAGTGGGGTACCCACCTTGGGAAATTCTTGACGGGCGGGGCGGCCTGCAGTCTGCAACGATGTAGCTGAGAGGAATGTAGCTAAGAGATAGGCCCGGAGGAAAAGTGCGCCGTGAAGGGGGTATGCATGGCTGTGACAATGAACGATGTTGCGCGCGCGGCCGGAGTTTCCCTGAAAACCGTGTCGAACGTGCTCAACAACTATGAGTTCATCAGGCCTGCCACCCGGCAGAAAGTGCTGGACGCCATCGCCGAGCTCGGGTACGAGGCCAACCTGACCGCACGAAGCCTGAGGTCCGGAAAGTCCCGCATGCTGGGCCTGGTGGTGTCCGACCTTTCCGTGCCGTATTACGCAGAGCTCGCTTCCCGGCTTATGACCGTGGCAGCAGCCCGGGACTACCGCGTCCTGGTAGAGCAGTCGGCGGCAACCCGGGCCAACGAGCTTACTGCCCTGCAGGGATCGCTGAGCCAGCTGACGGACGGGCTCCTTTTCACTCCGTTGGTGCTCGACGCGGACGCTGTGGCCGTTGCCCGGCGCGGAACCAAACCCCTCGTGATGCTCGGCGAACACATCGACGACCCCCGGTTCGACCAGGTCACCATGAAGAATGTGGGCGCGGCCAAGGCCATGACAGCCCACCTGCTGGCGGGAGGCCGTCGTCGTATCGCGGTGATCGGTGCATCCCCCGGGGACCGTGCCGGTTCGCCCGGCCTTCGGCTGGCGGGATACCGGGAGGCGCTGGCCGAGGCGGGAGTCGACTTTGACCCGGCACTGATTGTGCCTGCGGATTGGCGCCGTGACGGGGGTGCCTCCGCGGTGGCCAGGCTGCTCGAGGGCGGCGAGCTGTTCGACGCCGTCTTTGGACTGAATGACGCCCTGGCCCTGGGCGCCTTGCACGAACTGCTGCTCCGCGGGGTAAGGGTGCCGGAGGACGCAGCCGTGGCCGGGTTCGACGACATCGATGAGGCGCGGTTCTCGTCCCCGTCGCTGACCACTGTTGCTCCCGGCATGAACGAGATTGCCGAGCGGTCCGTCCAGCTGCTGATTGACCGGATCGAAGGTAGCGGGAACGCCGCTTTCGGGGTGCATGTGGAAGCAGAATTCGAACTGAGGATCCGTGCCTCGGCCCCCGCGGCCGGGGTTTCGCAGGTGCCGCAAACGGGTACATCACCGGCATCGGCAGCGGAAGGAAAGATGGATCCATGATTGCCCTGCTCGTCATCGACATGCAGAACGCGTATTTCGAAGCGCCGGAACTGGCAGCACAGCGGGAGCGGCTGGTCGCCTCCTGCAACAGGCTGCTGGAGGGCTTCACCTCCAGCGGACACAAGGCGCTGCTGGTTGGCACCGAGCACGAGCGCGACAAATCAACGTGGACGCTGAGCATGCTTGATGACGACCAAGGCTTCATTTTCCGCGGCAGTGAGCAGGCGGAGGCTGTGCCCGGCCTCGCCACCGACGGCCTACCGCAGCTGAGCAAGACGCGGGACAGCGCCTTTATTGGCACCAACCTGCTGTCCCGGCTGCGGAACTGGGGCGCCGACGAAGTGGTGCTGGCCGGGGTCTCGACGCACAACTGCATCGCCCAGACCGGAGCGGACGCCTTCGCCCACAACATCCGGGTTACGTACGCGGAGGACGCCATGGCGTCGGAGGACAGCCAGGATGCCAAGGACATGCTGCGCATCCTGTCCACCACGTACCGCCAGCCGGTCCAGTCGAGCGATGAGATCCTCGCCCGGCTCAGCGGCGCCCGCTGAGGGCCGGATCCGCACTCCTGAAACGTGGTGGAAACGAACTGGGCCTAGTCTGGGTCCCACGCCGACCCGCAGGCCGTTGAAGGGATCCTCATGCATCTGCTGCCCCGTGAGCAGGAAAAGCTCATGATCGTGGTCGCCGCCGACCTCGCCCGCAGGCGCCAGGAGCGCGGGCTCAAACTGAACTACCCGGAAGCCGTGGCCATCATCAGCTATGAGCTGATCGAGGGCGCCCGGGACGGCCGCACCGTGGCTGAGCTCATGAGCTACGGCACCACGCTGCTCGGCCGCGACGACGTCATGGAGGGCGTGCCGGAGATGATCCACGATGTCCAGATCGAGGCCACCTTCCCTGATGGCACGAAGCTCGTCACCGTCCACAATCCCATCCGATAGGGGCGCCGTGATTCCCGGAGAGTACGTCCTGCGTCCCGAACCGCTGGTGATTAATGCCGGCCGCGAGGCGGTCGATGTCGTTGTTCTCAACACCGGTGACCGTCCCGTGCAGGTGGGCTCGCACTACCACTTCGCGGAGGCGAACCCGGCGCTGGAATTCGACCGCGGCGCCGCCCACGGGCGGCGCCTGGACATTCCCGCAGGTACCGCAGCACGGTTCGAACCGGGCGACGGGAGGACGGTCAGGCTGATCAGGCTGGCCGGAAGCCGGGGAGTCTACGGCCTGAGCAACGCAGTGAACGGCAGTCTTGGCGACGGCGCCGGCCAGGGCGGCACAGACCGGGACGGGGGTGACCGATGAGTTTCGAGTTGTCCCGCAGGCAGTACGCGGACCTATACGGCCCGACGACGGGCGACGCCATCCGTCTCGCCGACACCGATCTGTTCCTCGAGATCGAGAAGGACCTCACGAACTACGGCGAGGAAGTGGTCTTCGGCGGCGGCAAGGTCATCCGGGACGGCATGGGCCAGAACGGCCAGGCCACCCGGGACGGAGGCCCTGACGGCGGCGTTCCGGACACCGTCATCACCAACGTTGTGGTGCTGGACTACACCGGCATCTACAAGGCGGATGTGGCACTGAAGGACGGCCACATCTTTCGGATCGGCAAGGCCGGAAACCCGCAGATTGCCGACGGCGTGGACATTGTCATCGGCGCCAGCACAGAGATCATCGCGGGGGAGCGCAAGATCCTCACCGCCGGGGGAGTGGACACCCACATCCACTTCATCTCCGCAGACCAGGTGGCCACGGCCCTGTGCAGCGGGGTGACCACCATGGTAGGCGGCGGCACCGGACCGGCCGAAGGCACCAAGGCCACCACCGTCACCCCGGGAAAATGGCACATCCACCGCATGCTGCAGGCCGCCGAGGGGTTTCCCGTCAACATCGGGCTGTTCGGCAAGGGGCACGCTTCCGCCGTCGAACCGTTGGCCGAGCAGATCCGTGCTGGTGCGGTGGGCCTGAAGGTCCACGAGGACTGGGGTTCCACCACGTCCTCGATCGACACCTCACTGAAGGTTGCGGACGAGTATGACGTCCAGGTGGCCATCCACACAGACACGCTGAATGAGTGCGGCTTCGTGGAGGACACT
Source organism: Arthrobacter sp. UC242_113 (assembly GCF_044054585.1). Lineage (NCBI taxonomy): Bacteria > Bacillati > Actinomycetota > Actinomycetes > Micrococcales > Micrococcaceae > Arthrobacter > Arthrobacter sp. UC242_113. The sequence goes on from NZ_CP171968.1 coordinate 4,227,883, forward strand.
ATCCGCGCCATCGACGGGCGTGTCATTCACACGTTCCACACCGAAGGCGCCGGGGGAGGGCACGCACCGGACATCATCAGGATCGCCGGCCTGCCGAACGTGCTTCCAGCCTCCACGAACCCAACGCTGCCCTACACGCGGAACACCATCGAGGAGCACCTGGACATGCTCATGGTGTGCCACCATCTCAACCCGGACATTCCGGAGGACGTGGCTTTCGCCGATTCCCGCATCCGGGCGGAGACCATTGCGGCGGAGGACGTCCTGCAGGACCTGGGCATCTTCGCCATCACGTCATCGGACTCCCAGGCCATGGGGCGTGTAGGTGAGGTGATCACCCGCACCTGGCAGGTGGCGGACAAGATGAAGAGGCAGCGCGGCGTCCTGAAGGACCCCGCCGGCGCCGCCCACGGTGCAGCATCCGGCTCCGGCACGGAGGGTGACAACTTCCGGCTGAAGCGCTACGTGGCGAAGTACACCATCAACCCGGCCATCGCCCAGGGCATGGCTGATTCCATCGGCTCCGTCGAGGAGGGGAAGTTCGCCGACTTGGTGCTCTGGGATCCGGCGTTCTTCGGCGTGAAGCCCGAACTGGTTATCAAAGGCGGCCAGATTGCCTACGCCCTGATGGGCGACGCCAACGCCTCCATCCCCACACCCCAGCCGCGCACCATGCGGCCAATGTTCGGCGCCCACGGAAAGGCGCTGCAGCAGTCGTCCATCACCTTCCTCTCCCAGGCGGCCATTGACGCCGGCGTGCCGGAGGAACTGGGCCTGGAGAAGGTCATCCGGCCGGTCTCCGGCATCCGGACCCTGACCAAGGCGGACCTGAAGCACAACGACGCCACACCAGATATCCAGGTGGACCCGGAGACGTACACGGTGACTGTGGACGGGGAAAACGTCACCTGCGAACCGTCCGACGTACTGCCCATGGCGCAGCGGTACTTCCTCTTCTAGGAGATGTAGATGATCATCGAGAAAGTCCTCGGCAACCTGCGCGACCAGCCTGCCGGATCCTACTCCGGCCTGCACCGGGAGAAAGTGGTGCTGCCGAGCGGGCAACTGGTCAAACGGATCCAGCGCGTCACCACAGACCACGGCAATGAGATCGGCATCAGGCTTCCTGCAGGATCGGCTGACCTCCGCGACGGCGACGTGCTGCACATGGCCGAAACCAACATGATCGTGGTCTCCGTGCTGCCCACCGACGTCCTGGTGATCGCACCGCGTTCCATCCACGAGATGGGCGTCGTGGCCCACTCCCTCGGCAACCGGCACCTTCAGGCGCAGTTTTTCGACGCGTCGTCCGAGTACGGCGCCGAAGTCATGGTGTGCCAGTACGACCACACCGTCGAGGACTACCTCAAACACGTCGGAGCGCCCTACCGCCGCCAGGAACGCGTCCTGCCAGTGCCTTTCCGCCATGCTGAACACAGCCACTAGCTACCAGCTGGCGCTTAGGCAGCTTACTGATTCCGCCTTGCCTACTGGGGCTTTTGCGCACTCGCTTGGGTTTGAGACCTATATCGAGCGGGGGGTCATTCATGATGAGGAGTCCTTCGGGGTGTGGCTGGCTGCGTTTTTGGGGCAGCAGCTGACTTATTCGGATGCCTTGGCTATCCGGTTTTTGTATGAGGGGGTTTCTGTCCTTGAGTTGGATGGGTTGCTTACTGCTCAGCTTTTGGCGCGGCAGGTTCGTGAGGCCAGCATCAAGATGGGTGGGCGGTTGATCGAGATCGGCGCCGAAGTGTTTCCCTCTCCCGAGCTGTCGGAGTACCGTGCGCTGGTGAGTGGGGGCCGGGCCGCCGGCCATCAGCCGCTGGCGTTCGCCGTCGTCGCCCGTTCTCTGGGGGTACCGCAGGCGGAGGCGACCGCCGCCTACCTGTTCGCCGCCGTCACCTCCCTGACGCAGAACGCCGTCCGGGCCATCCCGCTCGGGCAGAACGCCGGCCAGCGGGTGCTGCGGAACGCGCACGACGCCGTTGCTGCCGCCGTCGAGCGGGCCGCCCGCCTCACGCCGGACGACTTCGGGGCGGTCAGCCCCGGACTGGAAATTTCGCAGATGAGGCATGAACGCCAGCGTGCCCGCATGTTCATGAGCTAACTGCGCTTTGGAATCAAAGGAGGACAGCATGACTGAACCCATCAAGATCGGCGTCGGCGGCCCCGTCGGCGCCGGAAAGACCCAGCTCGTGGAACGGATCACCCGCCACATGAGCGCGGAGATCTCCATGGCCGCCATCACCAACGACATCTACACGATCGAGGACGCGAAGATCCTGGCCGCCAACGGCATCCTGCCGGAGGACCGCATCATCGGCGTCGAAACCGGCGGCTGCCCGCACACCGCCATCCGCGAAGACACGTCCATGAACACGGCCGCCATCGAGGAGCTGAAGCAGCGGCACCCCGACCTGCAGGTGATCTTCGTGGAATCCGGCGGCGACAACCTCTCCGCCACTTTCAGTCCCGAGCTGGTGGACTTCTCGATCTACATCATCGACGTTGCGCAGGGCGAGAAGATCCCCCGTAAGGCCGGACAGGGCATGATCAAGTCCGACCTCTTCATCATCAACAAGACAGACCTCGCCCCGCACGTCGGCGCCGACCTAGCCGTGATGGAACGCGACTCCAAGGAATTCCGCGGCGCCAAGCCGTTCTGCTTCACGAACCTCAAAACGGACGAAGGCCTCGAGCACGTCATCGAATGGATCCGGCACGACGTCCTGATGCTCGATTTGGCGCAATGAGCACGACGACGAGCGTCGCGCCGGCGGCTTCACCGGATGAAGGGGGCCGTGCCCGTCCCCAACCGCTCCCAACTCTCGCAAGCTCGAGTCGGGGCCTTCGCGGCAGTGGGCCCCCCCACGCGGCCCGCCACGCCGCGGCCCCCTTCATCCGGCTCCGCCGCCTCTGCTGTCAGGCCGCCTTACGGTGTGCTTGAGCTCGTCATCAGAGAACGTGGAGGACGTTCCATTGCGTCCCGGCAATTTCACGAAGGGGCGCTGCGCGTACTGCGGCCGCACTATTTGGATGAGTCCGGGCAGGTTTGCTACGTCGTCGTCAATCCTGGCGGGGCGTATTTGGGGGCAGACCTTTACGTTGTCGACGTGGAGGTGGAAGACGGGGCTGACCTGCTGCTTACTACCCAGTCCGCGACGAAGATCTACCGGACCCCGGAGTCGTTTGCCGAGCAGCGGATGACCGTCCGGCTGGGCGAAGGTTCGCGGCTGGAGCTGGCGCCGGACCAGGTCATCGCCTACCGGGAGGCCAGCTACCGGCAGAACACGCACATCACGGTGCGGCCGACGTCGAGCCTGGTGATGGCCGAGGTGATCACGCCGGGGTGGTCACCGGACGGGGCCTCATTCCGGTACGAGGAGCTGCGCCTCCGCAACGAGATCCACGTGCAAACGGACGGGGGCACCAGGCTGCTCGCCCTGGACAACCTGCTGATCCGCCCGTCCCTCGACGACATCACCGGCACGGGCTTCATGGGGGGCTACAGTCATCTGGGTTCGCTGGTGGTGGTGGACGCGCGCGTGGACCAGGCGCTCGCCGACGAACTGCACCAACTGGCGGAAAAGTCCGACGCCTACACAGGAATCTCGCTCAGTGCCACAATGGACGGCATCACGGCACTGGTGCTCCGGTCCCTGTCGAACAGCACCGAAAAACTCAATACGCTACTGGGTGGCTGCAGTGGCCTTCTCCGTCAACGCTGGTACGGCCAGGCGCCCCTGAACCTGAGGAAGTACTGATGACTACCTTGACTCAGTTCGCCGCCATGTACCGTGAGCGGGAGCAGTTGCCGCTCCGGACGCGCCTGCTGGCCACCTTTTCCGCGGTGGGCATCCTGCACCTTGCCGCCGTCGTTCTTCTGGTCACCGGTACTGCCGCGTCGGGGCAGCCGCTGGCGTTCGGACTGGTGCTTACGGCGTACCTGGCCGGCATCAAGCACAGCTACGACTGGGACCACATCGCCGCGATCGACAACTCCACCCGGAAATTCGTGGCGCAGCGGCAGGATCCCACCAGTGTGGGATTCGCCTTCAGCCTGGGGCACAGTTCGGTGGTGATCCTGGCCGGGGCCCTGGTGGTCTCCGGGGTGTCGCTGATAGGCAGGTTCATGACCGATGGCAGCACCGGGAACCTGATTCTGGGGCTGATTGGCAGCGGGGTTTCCGGCCTGTTCCTGCTGGCCATGGGGCTCTTCAACGGGTCGGCATTTCTCGGTGCCGCGAGGTCCTACCGGAGGGTTCGGGGCGGGGGAACGGTGCTGCCGGAGGAGCTCGAAGCCAAGGGCTTTGTGGCACGCCTTCTGGCCCGGCCGCTCTCAAAGGTGCGGCGGCCCAGGAACGTGTACGTGATCGGTTTCCTGTTCGGGCTCGGTTTCGATACCGCCACCACCATTGGGCTCCTGGTGATGACGACGGCGGCCTCCTTGGCTGGCGTTTCACCTGTCGCGCTGCTGGCACTTCCGCTCTCGTTCACCGCCGCCATGACCCTGTGCGACACCACGAACGGCATTGCCATGATGCGGATGTACAGGTCGGCCATCCACGATCCCCTGCGCAAACTTGGCTTCAACGCCGTCATCACCGGGCTCTCGGCCCTCTCCGCGCTATTCGTTGCGGTGATAACCCTCGGCGGATTCTTCAACGCGGCCTTCGGGCTGAAGGACCCTCTCACCGCCTGGCTGGGCGCCATCGATCTGGGCGATGCAGGGCTGCTGCTGGTGGCGGCATTCCTGGCGCTGTGGGGTGCGGCGTCCTTGCTTGGGCGCCGGAAGGCCGCAGCCTCCTAGCCGGGTTGCTTCCTGCTCCGCGCCTCAGCCCGCGTCTGCCGCGATCCGCTTATAGAGTTCCTTCAGCCCGCCCACCGTGCCAACCATCTGGCCCAGCATGAGTCCGTCCATCACGGCCAGGCTGCACAGCTTCACGATGTCCGCCGGCACCCACAAGGCCACGATGCGGCTGCGGAAGATACTGAAGACGATGTAGGCCACCAGGATGATGACGCCAAGGACATCTAATGCCCACCACGGTCCTGGCGGCCCGGTCCCATTCCAGCCGGAACATGCGGCTGGCCACGAGTCCGATGGTGACTCCTCCCGCCAGCCCCGCCACAGCCGGCGTGACCGCCTCGGCAGTGGCCAGGAAGAGCCCAACAATCACCACCGCGATCTCAGCTTCGCCTAGTTGCCCAGCTTCGCCCGGAGCCCGCTGATAACCACATCCCGGCCGAAATCGAAGGCGTGCCCAGCATTCCGGGGTAGGGGCCGGCAGGCAGCAGCTGTCCTAGGCGACGGCTGCGGGGGCCGCCTCTTCTGCTGCGGGGGCCGCCGCGTCCTCCGGCAGGTCCGCGAGGAGTTCGGCCGCCGTGGGAGGGTTGGCTCCCGGGCGGCGCACGGTGATCGCGGCGGCCTTGGAGGCAGTGCGTCCCAGGGTTTCCAGCACTGCCGGCGCCAGGCCGTCCGTTCCGCGTGCCAGCAGCCCGTAGATGAGCGCCGCCATGTACGAATCCCCGGCGCCGATGGTGTCGGCCACTGCGGACCGGACGGCAGGCACCACCAGCTGCAGCTCCGGAGTAGCCAGCAGCGACCCCTCGGAACCACGGGTGACCACCGTGAGCCCCGCACCTAGCTCAAGGATCCGCGCCGCGGCGTCCTCCAGCTGCAGGCCAGGATAGAGCCAGTGGGCATCCTCGTCGCTCAGCTTGACCACGTCGGTGAGCGGTACCAGCTCCTCGAAGATGGTCCGGGCCTCGGCATGGCTGCCGAGCAGTGCCGGGCGGATGTTGGGATCGTAGGTGACCACGCATTCGCGGTGCGACTGCTCCAGGAGGGTCCTGACAGCTGCTGCGCCCGGAGCCAGGAAGGTCGCGATGGAGCCGGTGTGGAGCACCTTGGGCAGGGATGCCGGCGCCACCGGCGGCAGTTCCCAGCGGATGTCGAAGTCGTAGGTGGCGGAACCGTCGGCGCCCAGCGTCGCCGTGGCCGTCGCCGTTCTGCCCGGTGTCCTCGAACCGGGCAGGAGCGCCACGCCGGCACGCTGCAGGTGCGCCTCGATGGCCCGGCCGCGGTGGTCGTCGCCGATCGAGGTGAGGAGTGCGGTCCGGATGCCGAGCCGGCCCAGCCCGTAGGCAACGTTCGACGGCGATCCGCCCGGGTGCTCGACGGTTCCGTCGGCGGACGCAACGACGTCCACCAGGGCTTCACCGATGACGATGACTTCCGGGGTTGCCGCGTGGGCTCCTGGGTAAGCAGTTGCTGCGTTCGCGTTGCCGGGGGTGCCGGTTCCGGGGTTGGAGGTTGGGATCACGGTGGGGCCTTTCAGGGAGCCGTCCGCGGGCCGGATTCGGCCCGCGGACGGATGTGGAGAGTGCTGCGCTGCTGGTGGTGCGATTTGGTGCCGCTTTTTGGTAGCGCCGGGTTCCGGGTTCTGGACGAAGCCGCCCGGTCAGGCTGTGGCGGCGCCCGTCATGATTGCCACGGCGTCGGTCATGCTGTGCGACTGCGGCGTGATGGTGGCCGCGCACTTGCCGAGCCGCTGGATGTGGATGCGGTCTGCCACGTCGAACACATGCGGCATGTTGTGGCTGATCAGGATAACCGGCAGGCCCCTGTCGCGGAGGTCCCGGACCAGCTGCAGGACCTGGTTTGATTCCCGCACGCCGAGGGCCGCCGTCGGTTCGTCCAGCACGACCACTTTGGAGCCGAACGCCGCGGCGCGGGCCACGGCGACAGCCTGGCGCTGGCCGCCGGACAGGTTTTCCACCGGCACCGTCACGTCCTGAAGCGTCGAGATGCCAAGCCGGGTCAGTTCTTCCTTGGCTTTGCGCCGCATGCCTTTGGTGTCGAGGACGCGGAAGATCCTTCCCAACGGTCCGGGAACGCGCTCTTCGCGGCCCAGGAACAGGTTGGAGGCGACGTCGAGCGCCGGTGAGACCGCGAGGTTCTGATAAACAGTTTCGATGCCATGGACGCGGGCATCCTGCGGGCGCTTGAAGTGGACTGGCTGGCCGGAAACGAACAACTCGCCCGAGTCCGGGACCTCGGCACCGGTGAGGCACTTGATGAGCGTGGACTTTCCGGCACCGTTGTCGCCGATGATCGCGAGAACTTCGCCCGGGTAGAGGTCAAGGCTTACGCCGTCCAGGCCCACGACGCGTCCGAAGGTCTTGACGAGGTTCCTGGCTTGCAGGATGGGCTGGCGGACCTCAGTCTTCGCCGGCTGGAATTCTGTGGCGGTCATGATTTCACCTTTCGGATCCACTGGTCGATGGACACAGCGAGGATGATGAGGACGCCCACGGCGAGGGTCTGGTAGAGCACATCGAGGCCAGCCAGCGAGAGGCCGTTGCGGAACACCCCGACGATCAGCGCACCGAGGAGGGAGCCCCAGATGGAGCCGCGACCGCCAAAGAGGCTGGTTCCGCCAATCACGACGGCGGTGATGGAGTCGAGGTTCAGGTCCACGCCGGCGTTGGGGCTGGCTGCGTTCGTGCGGCCAATCTGGATCCACGCACCGACGGCCAGCACGGCTCCCGCTGCAAGGTAAACGCTCATCAGGACGCGGTTCACCGGGATACCGGCCAGACGGGCGGCTTCCTTGTCATCGCCCACCGCGTAGACGTGCCGGCCCCAGGCGGTCTTTCCGAGGATGAACGCCACCGCGACGTAGAGCAGGAGCATCATGACCACGCCGGTGGAGATCCTCACGGGGCCAACCGGGAACGTGCTGCCCATCCACGTCAGCAGGCCGGGCATGCTGGAGCCGCGGACGGTGGAGCCGCCGGAGTAGAGGAGCGTCACGGCGATGAAAATGTTGAGCGTTCCGAGCGTGACGATGAACGGGGGGAGCCGGAACCTGGTGACCAGGAAACCGTTCAGCGCCCCGGCTGCCAGCCCCACGACGAGGCCAAGGAGGAGAGCGAGCGGAGCGGGCACGCCGCTGCCGACGGCGAGTTGCGCCACCACCATGGATGACAGGATCATGACCGCACCGACGGAGAGGTCAATTCCGGCGGTCAGGATGATGAGCGTCTGGGCGATGGCGAGCGTGCCCACAACCGAAACCTGCTGCGTGATCAGGGACAGGTTCTCGACCCGCAAGAACCTCTCATTGAGGAGCCCGAAGACCACCACAGCAACAAGCAGGACAATGGCCGGGCTTAGTGCTGGATAGCGGTGGAGGATGTTGCGGATTCGGCTGAGCGGGGTCTGGCGGTCGAGGAATTCCTCGGCCGGGTCTGCATGCCCTGCTGCGGGCGGGCCGGCGGTCTGTTGCTGGGTCACTGTTGCTCCTGAACTTCAAGGTCCTGCTGGGGCTGGTTCGGCTGGGGCTGGTGCGGCGTCCGCTGCTTCGGCAATTAATTCTCCTGCTGTGAACCGCGGGAAGGTAGTGAATTTTCAGCACCTTCCCGCGGTGCGAGGCTCAGGCTGGCTACTTGCCCCAGCAGATCTTGGCGGCCTCGGACGTTGTGATGCTCTTGACGCCGTCCGCGGCCTTGTCCGTGACGAGCTCTACGCCGGTGTTGAAGAAGTCCAGCCCTGCTGAATTGGCTGGCTTCTGGCCGGTCTTGGCGAGGTCAACGATGGCTTTGACGCCCAGTTCCGCCATCTTGACCGGGTACTGCTGGGCGGTTGCACCAATGACGCCGGCCTTGACGTTGTTGACGCCGGAGCAGCCGCCGTCCACCGAAACCACCAGGACGTCCTTTTCCTTGCCTGCGGACTTGAGCGCCTCGAAAGCGCCTGCCGCGGCAGGTTCGTTAATGGTGTAGACAACATTGACGTTCGGGTTCTTGGCCAGGAGGGTCTCCATGGCGGTACGGCCGCCGTCCTCGGCGCCCTGGGTTGCCTGGCTGCCCACGATCTCGTAGTCGCCGCCCTTGCCGCCGGTGTACTTGCCGGTCTTGGCCTCGTCACCGTTCTTCTTCTTGTCCGCAGTGTCGATGCCGAGGCCGCTGAGGAAACCCTGGTCCCGGTTGTAGTCCACGGAGACCACCTTGTCGTCGAACAGGTCCAGCAGCGCGATGGTGGCCTTCTTTCCGCCAAGTTGCACGGCGGTCCACTTGCCGATCAGTTCGCCAGCGGCGAAGTTGTCGGTGGCGAATGTGATGTCGGCGGCGTCAGCGGGGTCCGGCGGAGTGTCCAGGGCGATAACAAACAGGCCGGCGTCCTTGGCCTTCTTCAGCGCATCGACGACCGAGGGGCCGTTGGGCGTGATCAGGATGCCTTTATCGCCCTTGGAGATTGCGTTTTCGATCGCCTGGATCTGCGTTTCTTCGTCGCCGTCAGCCTTGCCGGCCGCGAGCTTCAGGTCCACGCCGTCGGCTTCGGCGGCCTTCTTTGCGCCGTCTTGCATTGAAACGAAGAACGGGTTCGACGTGGTTTTCACGATGAGGGACACGCCGACCTTCTCGGCCGAGGAGCTCCCGGTTGACGAGGTGCTGGGGGAACTGCCGCCGCAAGCGGTGAGGCTGAGCGTGCCGAGGGTCAGGACGGCACCGATGGCAAGCAAGCGGTGGGTGACTGTCCGCGGGGCTTTGGAACTCAACATTGAATCTCCTGGTTTCGTGGCACTTCTGGTGCCTGACAACGATGTCATGCATCATGTAATCAAGCTCACAGGGTAGAGTCAAGAGAAATTCGATGATGAAGGACCAATCAATGACAACGATGTCTAATCGTTACCAGCCCGAGACAACGAAGAGTCGGCCCACGATGCGACACGTCGCGGCACTGGCAGGCGTCGGCATCAAGACCGTCTCCCGGGTGATGAACGATGAACCGGGGGTGTCCGAGGCAACCCGTCAGCGCGTGCTTGGCGCCTCCCAGCAGCTCAATTACCAGCTGGACATGGCGGCGGGGAGCCTTCGCCGTGCAGGCCGCCAGACCCTCTCCATCGGTCTCCTGCTGCCAAGTGTGTCCAACCCGTTCAGCGGCGAGATTCACCGCGCCCTGGAGGACTCCTTGACCGCCCGAGGTATTGCGGTCTTCGCGGCCAGCCTGGACGACGATCCCGAACGAGAGAAGGCGTTGGTCGCGGCTTTCCTGGGCAGGCGCGTGGACGGACTGGTCCTGACGCCCATTGCCAAGAGCCAGTCCTACGTCATCCCGGAGCATTCACGGGACCTGCCCATGGTCTTCATCGACCGTGAACCCGTTGGCATCGAGGCGGACGCCGTGGTGACGGACAACGCAGTGGGAGCGGCGAGAGCTGCGGCCCACCTGATCGCCCAGGGTCACACGAAGCTCGCCTATCTTGGCGACCGCACCGACATCCAGACCGCCCGGGAGCGCCGGCGCGGCTTCATCGAAGAACTGGGCCGGGCTGGCATTCCCACGTCCGTGGTCCCTGTGCGCGAAGGCCTCCATGACAAGGAGTCGGCGCGCAGGGCGGCGGTTGAGCTGCTCAATTCCGAGGACCCGCCCACGGCCATCTTCTCCAGTCAGAACCTCGTCACATTCGGAGTTATGCGGGCCCTGAAGGAGCTCGGCGCCAGCAGGAAAGTGGCGCTTGTGGGGTTCGACGACTTTACCCTTGCGGACATGATGGAACCCGGAATTACGGTCATCGCGCAGCACCCCGAGAAGATCGGAAAGCTCGCCGCCGAGCGGCTCCTGGCGCGGATCGACGGCGACGACAGCGCCCCGAAGACGTACGTCGTTCCCACCGAACTTATTGAGCGAGGATCAGGGGAACTGCGCCCGCCGAGCTGAGTCGGCCAACCTTCGTGCCGCCTGCATTTCAACACCCACACCGAACCTTTAAGAGGGGAAAACCATGACGAAAACGCTGTACGCAGAATTCACCGTCAAGCCCGGCAGCGAAGACCGGGTCGCGGAAATGATGCGCGAACTGACCGAGCACGTCCGCCGCGAGCCGGGCAACCAACTGTTCCTGCCATACACCCGGGAAACCAACCCTCGGGAGTACTTCGTCTTCGAGGTGTACGACGGCGATGCCGCCTTCCAGGAGCACATCGGCGCCGACTATGGCGCCCGGTTCAACGCGGAGCTTTCGGAACACATCGAGGAGGACGGCTCAGTGCTGACCTGGCTGCAGCCGGTCCACTAGGTCCCGGACCTGCCCCTTCCGGCGCTAACACCGCCCAGTGCGAAGAGGCCGGTATCTGCACACAAAGAAGGCCGGTGGCCGCAATATCTGCGGCCACCGGCCTTTCCCTTCGTCTGCCTTATCCCGACTCCGCCCCTTACTTCCTGTTCTTGGCCGGCACCTGCGCGGCCTGGAACATGGACTGGCTGAGCGGTCTGACGGTCAGCGACTTCAGCCGGGCGGTACCACCTTCGGCGAAGAGCGCCACCTGGTTGGCGCCCTGTTCCGGGAAGACCTGGTCCGTGATGGTCCGTAGGCCGTTCTGCGCGAATACCTCTACCGAGGACCTGTCGACGTAGATGCGCAGTGTGACGTTGCCGCTGGCATCCACGGCCACGGGTGCGGAGTCAACCGAGGCGAAGAGCGGGTGGAAGTCAGTCATGCCGGAGTTGCTCCGGTCGACGTACACCTCGCTCGTGGCCTTGTCGTAGCCGATGACTGTCGACTTGCTGCCGTTCCCCAGCACGGTGATTCCAGCCTTGGCTGCTGAACCGGGGGCGAAGGTCACGTCGATCCGCTGCACGTCCCCTGAGGCCGCAGACGGCAGCATGTGGGTGCCGGCCGGGATGTTTCGCGCCCGCTTTTCGGCGTAGCTTTCCTTCCCGGCGAGGCCATCCACCTGCTGGACGGCCTTTTGCGTCAGGCGCGGACCGCCAGCCGTCTGCGTCAGGGCCACTTCGCGCGGCAGGGACATGGCGCTGCGCCACGGCGAAGTTGGAATGTTGTTGGCGTAGTCCCAGTTGTTCATCCAGCCGAGCATGATCCGCTTGTTCTGCGGCATGTTGCTGAAGGATACGGATGCGTAGTAGTCCCGGCCGTAGTCCAGCCAGTCGTAGGTCTGCACCCGCGGCGTGGCCGGACGCGGTGAGGCGACGAACTCGTCCGCCAGGATGTGGCCCCAGCCGAAGCGGTTGTTGTCCACCACGCGGATGCTGGCCTGCTGCCCCTTGAACTCGGAGACGTTCCACGATGCCCAGTCCAGGACCTCGCTGTTGGCCCCGGTGGCCGTCCTGACCACCTTGCCGTCCACCACGAGATTGACGGTGGTCTCATCGGAACGCGGCACGGCGGCCTGGTCCGTCAGCATGACGTGATCCAAGGTGAGGTGGCCCCAGCCGCCGGTGGCCTGGTCCACGACCCGCAGCTGTGCCTGCTGCCCAGCGAATTCGGAAACGTCCCAGCCCTTCCAGTTCAGGGCGCCCGCGTCGTCTCCGGCGAGGCTGCGCACCACGTTCCCGTTCACCACAAGCTGGACTTCCAGCGTCTGCCCGGAGCCCGCCGTGCGGTGTCCGCCACCCACCAGCATGCTCATGAAGTCCCGGTTCACCGTGAACGACGGCGACGTCAGGGTTCCCTGCCTGTCGTCGCCCGGGGCTCCTCCCGTATCGAACGTGTTGATCCGCTTGGCGCCGATGTAGAAGTCCCCGCCGGAGGCAGACGGCTGGAACGCCGGTGCCAGATCCCCGGTTCCTGTCCACCCGGCGTCGGCCAGAGTGGAACCGTCCGCTAGTTCAAAGCCGCTGAACAGGAGGTCCCCAGGCGGCGCGGTGTTGTCCAGCTTGTCCGAGACCCGCGGATGCTGTCCGCCGCCCACCAGGAAGTTGAGGTAATCGCTGGCCACGGTGAACTGCGGCGAGTTCATCGAGCCCACCGGCCAGTCGCCGTCGTTGAATGAATTGACCAGACCGGCGCCGGCAAAGCCGGTGACGCCGTTCTGCCCGGGGAGGGTGCCCGACGCCGGTGCCCCGGCGAACGGGCCGTCCTTCGGGTTTCCGGGTTCATTGTTCACCGTCCAGTCGCTGTACGTGCCGTCGTTGAAGCCTGCCAGGGGAGTGCCCGCGGGCAGTGCGTCACTGGCCTTCGTGGTCTCCGACGTGAAGGTGGTGCCGTCAAAGTTGCCCACGAAGTACTGCCCGGCCGAGCCTCCCGCCACGCCGCCCGGGTTGATGTTGACCACCATCACCCATTTGACGTTCGCGGGGTCGCCGTCGACAGCCAGCGGGAACAGGTCGGGGCATTCCCAGAGCCCGCCCGTGGCATTCGCCGGGCCGAATTCGCTGAGCTGCGTCCAGTCCTTGAGGTTGCCGGACCTGTACAGCACCACCTTGTGCTCGGTGGCCTCAACAGCGGCCATCACCCAGTAGCCACCTCCGCCGGGGGAGTCGTACCAGAACACCTTCGGGTCGCGGAAGTTCGCCGAGTTGCGGTTGAGCACCGGGTTGCCGCTGTACTTGGTCCAGGTCTTCCCCTCGTCCAGGCTGTACGCGAGGGATTGGGCCTGCAGCCCCTTATAGGGCGAGGCGTCCTTGTAGGCGCTGGTGAAGATGGCCACCAGCGGCGGGTTCTCTGCCGTGCCGAGGCCGGAGCTGTTGTTCTTGTCTACCACCACGCTGCCGGAGAAGATGTCCTGCTGGTCGTCAGTGGCGATGGCCAGCGGCTGCTCCTTCCAGTGCACCAGGTCAGTGGAGGTGGCGTGGCCCCAGGACATGTTGCCCCACTGGTTGCCGGACGGATTGTGCTGGTAGTAGAGGTGGTAAACGCCCTTGTAGAACACCATTCCGTTGGGATCATTCATCCAGTTCTGCTGCGGCGTGTAATGGTAGGCCGGCCGGAACTGCTCGTCGCCGGAGGTCCCGGCCGCCGTCGCTGTTCCTGTTCCGGCCAGCGCCCCCGCCAAGCTGAGACCTGCCACGGTCAGCGCGGTACATAGCTGTAATCTGCCGAATTTTCTTTGGTGCATAGTGCTGGTATCGCCCTTCATCGCGCGTGCCTTCTGCCCTCCCCCTGATTGATGGGCAAGGTAGACAACGTTGTCAGTGGTTGGAACGCTAGGGGATGTCCGCAAGACAAGTCAACGGGTTCGACGGCGGTGTGTCGGCGGGGCACTCAGCCTCCGTGCCCTCGTCCGCCCGCGATTGCGACGCCGCTGTCGGCGGGGTTGAGGTGCGCTGGCCAAGCGCGGTTTGGCGGTTAGCCGCTATGGCAGGCGATCGAGACACCGTTGTCATTGCCTAACGAAGGCTGGGCATGGCTGGTACCGAGGGCAGCCTTCGGTCGCCGGATTTCCCCAGGGCACCGTTGCTAGGGTGGGATCATGAAACGCAGCTTCCTCGCCATGTCCATGCTTCCTGTTGTTGTCCTGCTGGCGGGCTGCGCCCAGGCCGAGGAGGCAGCCCACAACGCGGCGAGCTCTGCGGTCTCCCAGGTGGCCAACGCCGCGGCCGAGCAGGTGAAGGGCCAGATCTGCAACTTGATCGAAGACGGCCTGGTCAGCGCCTCGGACAAGGCGGCGCTCGCGGGCCTTGTGGCCGGCGCCGAGACCGCCGGCGTCCCCGCCGAAATCACCGGGCCCCTGCACGCGATAGCCCAGGCCGGCGACCAGGTCCCCAGCGATTCTGTCCGCGAACTTCAGATAGCCTGCACTGCCGCCTGAGGCATGGCAACGGTGTGAGACTTGGCCGGGGGCTGAGGCTAGCCGCGGGGTTGAGCGGCGGCATGCAGCCGGCACCCTGCGGGGTAAGCCCACCACACCTACCAGGCCCTCTGTCCGGGACAGCCAACGTAGCCTGCAATAATCGGAACCAGCAGTTGCGGGGGTGCTGAAAAGGGCCGGCCGCGACGGGCAGCAGCGTTAGTTTCGGGCCGATTACAGCAGACGAGGCGGATATATGAAGGCTCCCAGCCAGCAGCACGCGACTTCCCCTGAAACACCTTCCCCGGAAGCCTCCTCACGTGAGCCCTCTCCCTCTGAAACGACGGTGGGCAACGGAACATCGGGAACCAGTGCGGTCAATCCCGAGCTGCTGCGGTGGCTGGCGGAGGCGTATGGCGTTGGCACGTCCTACCAGGGGTGGGACGGGCAGCCGCATGACGTAGCGGCAGATACCCTGGTCCGGGTCCTGGCCGCACTGGGCGTCGAGGCCCACACGGACCAGCTCATCGAGCATGAACTTGCCGAGGTGGAACTGGCGCCGTGGCGCCGGATGCTGCCGCCCGCCGTCGTACTTCAGGAAGGGGCGCCGGGGCAGGTGAGCGTCCATGTTCCGCACGGTGCGCCAGTCCGGATGTGGGCCGTCACCGAGGACGGTCGAGAGCTGGAGGCTGTCCAGGAGGACGTCTGGGTGGAACCCCGTGAGGTGGACGGCACCCTGACCGGCCGGGCCACATTCGCCGTGCCCCAAAACACCGGCCTGGGGTGGCACACGCTGCGCGCCGAGGCAGCCGGAGTGGTTGCGGAGGCCACGCTGGTGGTGACTCCCGCCCGGCTGTCCACCGCGGCCGACCTTGAGCAGCGCAGGGGCTGGGGGCTGGCGACGCAGCTTTACTCTGTCCGTTCCAAGCGGTCCTGGGGTGTGGGCGATTTTGCCGACCTCGCCGAGCTCGCAGCGGTGGCCGGAGCACGCGGGGCCGACTACGTGCTGGTCAATCCGCTGCATGCGGCCGATCCCGTGCCGCCCCTGGAGCCGTCCCCCTATTCACCGTCGACCCGCCGGTTCTTCAACCCGCTGTACCTGCGGATCGAGGCCATTCCGGAACTGGCGTACCTGAAGCCGAAGAAGCAGTCCCTGGTCCACAGCCTCATGAAGCAGGCGCGGAAGCTGAACAAGGACGCCATCAGGCTTGACCGGGACAAGGTCTACTCCGCCAAGCTGGCCGCGCTGGAGCTGGTCTTTGGCGTCCCCCGTTCGCCGTCGCGGCAGCTCGCCTTTGAGGACTACTGCCGTCGGGCCGGCGCGGGGCTGGATGACTTTGCCCTTTGGTGCGCCATCCGCGAGGATCTCGACGCCGATGACCCGTTTTGGGCCGACCCCGCGGCTGCGCTCGGTTCACCTTTGGCGGAGAAGCTCAGGGGTGAGCTGGCCGAACGGATTGAGTTCCACCGCTGGCTGCAGTGGCTCTGTGACGAGCAGCTCGAATCCGCCCAGCAGGCTGCACGCAACGCCGGTATGCGCTTGGGTGTGGTGAACGACCTTGCCGTCGGCGTGGACCTCCAGAGTTCCGACGCCTGGACGCTGCAGGGCGTCCTCGCTCCCGGCGTAAGCGTCGGTGCGCCGCCGGACATGTACAACCAGCTGGGGCAGGACTGGCACCAGCCGCCGTGGCACCCCACCCGTCTTGCCGAGGCCGGCTACAAGCCGTTCCGGGAGATGCTGGCAACGGTCCTGCGGCATTCGGGCGGCATCCGGGTGGACCACATCCTCGGCTTCTTCAGGCTCTGGTGGGTGCCGGAAGGGAACTCGCCGGTGGACGGCGCCTACGTCCGGTTCGACTACGACGCCATGATCGGCATCCTCGCCTTGGAAGCGCACCGTGCCGGTGCCGTGGTGATCGGCGAGGACCTCGGCACCTTCGAGCCGTGGGTCCGGGACTACCTCGCCGCGCGGGGCATCCTGGGCACCTCGATCCTGTGGTTTGAGAACGACGGCGACGCTCCGCTGCCGCCCGAACGGTACCGGCTGCAGGCCCTCTCCAGCGTGAACACCCACGACCTGCCGCCTACCGCCGGCTACCTCGCCGGCGACCACGTGACGCTCCGCAACGCCTTGGGGCTGCTGGAGCGTTCTGCGGAGGAGGAGCGTCTGGAGCACAATGCCAAGCTGGAGAAAATGATGGACCTGCTCCGGCAGCGCGGCCTCCTTTCGTCCACCGACGCCGGCTCAGAACAGGAACGGATCGAAGCGCTGCACCGGCTGCTCGCGCAGACCCCGTCCGTCCTACTCGGGGTGGCCCTCGTGGACGCGGTCGGCGAACGGAGGGTCCAGAACCAGCCCGGAACCACCTCGGCCCAGTACCCCAACTGGCAGGTGCCGCTCGCCAACTCCGACGGGGACTCCGTATTGATCGATAGCCTTGAGGGCGACGAGAGGTTCAGTTCCCTGCTCGCTGCGGTCGAGGAGGCCATGCGGGCCTGAGCCCGGGCCTGGGCCAGGGCCGCCCTGCGGCGCGTGAGCCCGGGGCTACTGCCTGGCTGGCAGTACCCCGGGTTGCCTAGCCTGCCGTGATCACGTGCGTGGTGTGGCTGTAACGGAAGGTGACAGCTCCGCCGTCGTGATTCAGCACGATATTGGAACCGTTCGGCGCGCCGTCCTGGCCATAGTTTTCATCCCAGGAGCCGTTGATGGCTGCCTTGAATTCGTACTGCCCGGCTGGAAGGTCTGCCGTGAGTTTCCAGAGACGGTCAGCCGGATCAAAGGCCATGAACGCCGACTCGCACGCGGGCTGCCAGTCATCCGGGCAGCCCATCTCGCTGTTCAGGCTTCCCGCCACGGTGACCGAGTCGGGCTGGGCCGCAGCGCCCACCACCACTGTCCGGACGTTGCTCAGCACGTTCGATCCGTCGAGCTTTGCCCGGTAGCGTACCTCGGTGCCGTCGGCGAGATCCAGGGCGGCCAGGTCGTCCATCACCGTGTACGCCGGCGACGAATCATCGCCGGAGCCGATGGCTGTCCACGGCCCGCCCGCGACGCTGCGCTCAAACCGCACCACGCGGCTGGCCTTCTCCGGATCCGCGATGGCCACGACTTCCACATTCCCCTGGACGGTGCTGCCCTCACCCGGCTCCTGGACGGTCAGCACCGGGTCCGGCACCACCGCGGATCGGGAAGCGCTGACAGACGTGCGGCCGGCGTTGTTCAGGACGACGGCCCGGTACTCCAGGGCGGTGCCGGGAATCAGTGCCGAAACGTCGTGGAAGACCCGGTAGGGTGCGGTGTCATCGGTGCCCACGCGCGCCCACTTGCCGCCCGGCGTCCGGGCCTCAAAGGTGACCTCATAGAACGAGCTTCCGTCGACGTCGGCCGTCACCTGGATGCGGCCGTTATCCCCGGCGGAGGCGGCGGTGGCCGCAGCCGAAAGGGGGGCCTGCAGCGCGACGGCGGGTGCCGCCTTCTCGCGGGGAATCCGGCCGGAGGACTGGTAGACGACGGCGGACAGGGGCGGCACCGTAACGGTTAGCTCGCCGCCGGCTGAAGTCTTGGAGTTCTCGGCGGCGTCGCCGTAGATGAGGCTGTAATTGCGTTTGGCGATGTAGGTGGGAACGGTGGCGGTCTGCGGCTTCTCGCTGTTGTTCAGTGCCACCACGTACTCGCGCTGGTCCTTGGCGTCGGTGCGCGAAAACGCGTAGATGCCGGGCCCGTCTGAAGCGTACCGGTGCTGGTGGGCGCCGTCACGCAGGGCGGGGTGCTCCTTCGTCAGCTCCGCGAGTTCACGGATCTTGGAGTAGAGGGGATGCCCGGTGTTGAAATTGTCGGTGGCGTGGGTGGCGTCCGTGCCGAGCAGGTCGTCGTCGAGATAGTCGGCCACCTTGCTGGCGAACAGGGTCTGGCGGGCGTCCTGGTCCCCGCCGGGTCCGGTGAAGCCCTGCTCGTCACCGTAGTAGACCACGGGGTTTCCGCGGGAAAAATACATCAGCTCATGGGCGAGTTCGTCGCGTGTCACGCGTTCGGCGTCGTCCGCGCCCGGGTTGTCGGTGCTGATGAAGCTGCCGATCCGGCCCATGTCGTGGTTTCCCAGGAAGGTGGGCAGCTGGTAGACGTTCGAATCTGCGTCGGTGTACCAGTCGTCGGCGGCAAAGAAGGCTTCAAGCGCTTTGGCGTTCTGGCTCTTCGAGGCGAAACTGCGCGCCGCATCCTGGAACGGGAAGTCGAGGACGGCCTGCATTTTGTTGCGGGTGGTGAACTGGGAGGTGAAGCTCTTGGAGGTGTCGAAGACCTCGCCGAACATGAAGAACTCGTCTTTGCCGTGCTCCTTGGCGTAGGCGAGGACGTCCGGCCCGAACTGCTGCCAGAATTCGTCATTGACGTGCTTCATCGTGTCGATGCGGAACCCGTCCACGCCGAAGTCCCGGATCCACGTCTCGTAGATGTCCGTCATGCCGGCCACGACCGTCGGGTGTTCGGTGAACAGGTCGTCCAGGCCGAAGAAATCGCCGTAGAAGGAGTTCTCACCGGCGAAGGTGGTGTCGCCGCGGTTGTGGTAGAGCGTCGGGTCGTTGAGCCAGGCCGGAACCTTGAGGTTCTGTTCCGCCGGATCAAGCACCGGTGTGTACGGGAAGGAGGTCCCGGCGTCGAGCTTGGGAAAGTTTGCCTTGCCGGCGAAGTCACGGTCGTCGAAAGCGTTGCCCGACGCGGTGCGGTACGGCTCCTTGTCCTTGGAGACGTAGCCGGTGCGGGCGCCTTCCTTGTAACCGATGACGTCCGCGGTGTGGTTGGTGATGATGTCGAAGTACACCTTCATGCCGCGCGAGTGGGCCTCGTCGATCAGCGCTTTCAGTTCGGCGTTGGTGCCCAGATGCGGATCGATCTGGGTGAAGTCCGTGACCCAGTAGCCGTGGTAGCCAGCGGAGTTGTCTTCCGGCTGCACAGCCTTGTTCTTGAAGCTCGGCGTCAGCCAAATCGCCGTGGTCCCGAGCCCTTGGATGTAGTCGATCTTGTCCAGCAGGCCATTCAGGTCTCCGCCGTTGTAGAAGCCCTTGCGGGTGGGGTCGAAGCCGGAGACCATCGAGTCCGGTCCCAGGCCGCCCTGGTCGTTGCCGGCGTCGCCGTTGCTGAATCTGTCCGCCATGACGAAGTAGAAGTTCTCGCCGGTGACGGGAGTGCGGAGAGAGTGGGTCCCAATTCCCGGTTTGGTGTTCGACGGCGGGCCGGGGGTTTTGGTGGCCGCTGCGGCTTGGACGGGTGCCTTGGTTGGCAAGGCAGCCGTGGTTGGCATGGCCTGCGCGGGTACGGCCGACGCAGACAGCAGTACGAGCGCGCTCGCTGCCGCCAGAGTTGCTCGGGCGGACTTGGCGGGACCGCCGGCGCGGCGCAGGGAATTCAGGCGCAGGAAATTCCGGCGAGGGACGGTGAGCATGTTGGGCCTTCCGCGAAGCAACGCTGCTTGTCCGGGCGGGGATGCCCGGAATCCGTAGGATGCCGACTCGTCCAAGGCAAGCTCATTCACCCGTCACAGCTCCTGTAGTGAAGCGGTATTGGAAATGACTAATCTTGTATTGGTTTTGTCGATTGCGGTTTAGCTTGCCACAATCAGGGCCGTGGGGGAACCCGCAACGAGGCGGTCTATTGGGCCCTGCGGGAGGCCGGTTTGGGAGTCCAGGCGGAAGGTGGTGATGTCGTGGGAGCGTTCATGGGCTACGTGAAGCCATTCGCCGTGGACCAGATGGTGGCGGGGCCAGTCACCGCCACTGGAGAAGTCGCGGACCGGGGTAAGCAGGCTGCCCTCCGCCGACGCCGTCACCTCCAGCACGCTGATGCGGTTGGATCCCCGCACGCCGATATAGGCGAAGCGCCCATCCGATGACAAGGCAATTTCGGCCGCAGAGTCCCCGTCTTTCGCGCCGCCGGAGGTCGCGGGACCCTGGCCGACCAGTTCGAACTTTCCTGATGACGAGGCCGCCCGGGCCGCAAAGACCTCGATGGAATACTCCGAGACCACGAACACCGTTCCATCCGAGTGCTGCACCAGGTGACGGGGACCGCTGTCCTTCGGAAGCACCACCTCGTGGTCCAGGGCCAGGCCCGTCGCGGGGACGCGGTTCCACACGCGGAGGAGGTCGTGGCCGAGATCGGTGGTCATGATGCGGCCGTCTGCGAGTACCAGGCTGGCGTGGGCACGGCTGGAACGATCGTCCCGGTGCGGATCGCTGGATGGTGACGCCGGAAGGCGGCGGGTGATGCCGCCGTCGTCCGTCAGTTCGTACAGCAACACCTGGCCGTCGCCCCAGCAGGCAACGATCAGGAACTTGCCCCGCGGATCGACGGTGACGTGGCAGGCAGCTTCGCCTGCAGGCCAAGGCCTGCCGACGGCTTCGAGGCCAAACTCTCCCCGCCGCCGGTACGCCTGAACGGTTGTAGCGTTCTCCCCGACGGCGTAAACCATCGGGAGTTGCCGGTGCACAGCGACGAACGACGGCGAGTCCGCCTTTGCCGCCGTACCGCGCCAAGTGAGGGTCCCATCAGTGTTGGCCGAGACGGCCCCGATCCCTGCACCGTGGCCGCCGCTGTCTGCAGTGTAGGAGCCAGTCCAGATGAGCGTGTGGGCTTCGCTGTGGGTCATCGTCCCATCCTGCCAATAATTGCCGGCTTGGGTGTCAGATAGCATGGATTTTTGCAGAGCCAATTTCAGGACTGGGAACGTTTGAAATTACGGGAGGTGAGAACAATTCACGCAATTACAGCTTGGGTTCTTCCTGCCCGCCGCCTTACTGACCGCCAAGGCTAGTCGGACGTATGCACGGAGCGCCCATCATTCAACGGAAGGACGCATCCATGCCTGTTCAATCATTGCTCTCCCGCTCCACCGTCATCGGCAGGCTGCGTGCCGCCGGCTGTGTCTTTGCCGAAGATGAAGCGGACCTCCTCTTTGCCGCTGGCCTCGCCCCCAGCGAGTTGGCCAACGCCGTGGAGCGGCGGGTCGAGGGGTTTCCGCTCGAGCATATTCTCGGCTGGGCAGAGTTTTGCGGCCTGCGGATCAGGGTCGGGCCCGGAGTATTTGTGCCGCGACGCCGGACGGAACTGCTGGTCCGCGAGGCGGCTGCGCTCCTAGGTGCCGCGGGGGCAGGGGCCGCGGAGAGATCGCCATCGACCACGCCAGTTGTGGTTGACCTCTGCTGCGGCTCCGGAGCTGTAGGCGCCGCATTGGCGGCGCTGGTCCCGGGGATTGAGGTGCACGCGTCCGACGTCGACCCTGCCGCAGTGCGATGTGCCCGCCTTAACGTCCTGCCCGTGGGCGGTTTGGTCCATGAGGGGGACCTTTACTCGGCGCTGCCTGCACGCCTTCGGGGCGCAGTGGATATCCTTGCGGTCAATGCGCCGTACGTGCCGACAGCGTCAATCAGCAGCATGCCCCATGAAGCCCGCGTTCACGAGCCGCGAGTGTCGCTCGACGGAGGGCACGACGGCCTCGACGTCCAGCGCCGGGTGATCGCGGGAGCGGTTGCCTGGCTCAGGCAAGGCGGGCACCTGCTCATTGAAACGAGCCGGCTCCAGGCTCCCCATAGCGCAGCCGCTATGGCCCATGGAGGCCTGAACCCGCGGATCGCAATGTCGGCTGAATTGGACGCGACAGTGGTGATCGGGCAACTGCTGTAACCGAGGAGCTCTACCGGTTCATGTTTTGTGGTGGTGGTTTTGTCGGGGTTGTTGGCATGGGTCGATGTGGGGCGGGGGTATGAACCAGGGGATTCCGTTGTTGACGTGGATTTTCCACTGTTCTTTGTGGATCAGATGGTGGTGGTGGGTGCAGAGGAGGACGCCGTTGTCGGTGCTGGTGGGTCCGCCTCTGGACCAGTAGGTGATGTGGTGGGCTTCGCACCAGGAGGCGGGGATGGTGCAGTTGGGGAAGGCGCAGCCTTGGTCGCGGGCGTTGAGTGCTTTGCGGATGTGGGGCGGGAAGATGCGGGTGGTGCGGCCGATGTCGAGGATGCGTCCTTCGGAGCCGAGGAGGACGGGGATGATGTCGGCGTCGCAGGCGATTTTGCGGATGGTGGAGGCGGTGACGGGGCCGGTGTAGGTGAAGGTCCCGCTGCCGATAGGACCGCCTGCGGGGGCGCCGGGGAGGCGCGTGGCGAAGAGGTCGGTGTCTGACCAGTTGATGCCGGGGAGGGCAGTGCCTGCCAGGGGTTCGGGACTGCTGGCCTGCCGGATCGCTAGGTCGATGCCCGGTTCGGGGTGGGGTCCTCTGGTTTGCCAGGTGTTCGAGTCGGCGTCCGGCTCGGGCCAGGGCTCGCTGGTCTGCCAACTGCCCGGCAGTTCCGGACCGCTGGCCTGCCAAGCGTCTGTGCCCGTCGGCCGGTCGATGGTGGTCTGCCGCGTATCCGGGCTGGCATCAGCCGGTGGTTCCGTGTCGCTGCTCTGCCAGGTGCCCGGGCCTGTTGGCGGATTGATGGCGGCCTGCCAAGGGGCGGGCGTTCGCCGGGGGTTGCCTGTTTGCCGGGGGTTGGGTTGGTTTCTGTTGTAGCGGGGGCCGCGGCTGGCGGCGGTTTCGATGCTGTTGAGCAGGTCCCGGTAGCCGATGGTGACCATGACTTGGGGGCGGAGTCCTCCGGTGGTGGGCAGGGTACCGGCGGCGAGGGCTGCCTTGGAAGCGCCGACGAGGCCGTCGAGGCGTTGTTGGGCGAGGGTGCGGCGGTCCAGCTCCGGTTCCGGGGCAGGGGCGTTGAACGCCTGGTCCAGGTGGACAGCGGCGCTGTCACTGTTGGCAGCGTTGCCGTTGCCAGGGTTGGTGCGCTCATCGCTGCCGTCACTCCCGCAGTTGGTGGTGTCCGGGGTGGTGGTGCGCGGGTTGGTGGCGGTGTTCATGACGGTGGTGAGGACTTCGTATTGGTCGGTGGTGGCGCGGATTTCGAGGTAGTGGAGGCCGCCGCGTTTGTGGTGGAGGAAGACGCCTTGGCGGTGGCGGAGGTTTTCTTCGGACGGTTCGGTGCCGTCCTGGTCGAGCGCGTCGATCCAGCGGTGGGCGATGCGGGTGAGGAAGTCGTGGTCGTTTTCGATCGCGGTTTGGGTGAGGTTGTGTTCCATGTCGGCGATCAGGCCGGGGTCGGGGATGTGGCGGACTTTGTCCAGGGCGGTGGTGATGATGGTTCCGGCGCGGGAGGAGATGGTCCCGGCGGTGAGGGCTGCGGCGGTTTCCTCGCGTTCCGGTGGCATGGGGCGGCCGGCGAGTCCGGTGCGGGGGAGGGTGGCGTTGGCGAGGGCGAGTCGGCGTCGGGCTTCGGGGGTGCTGATCCGGAGCCGGGTGCGGAGGAACTCGGCGGTGTTGTGGGCCCCGTCATCGGCCGGGGACCAAGCCACCGCAGAGGCAGAGGTAGGGGCAGAAGCAGCGGGTGCCGGGTTTGCAGCCGCGGCGTCGTCGGCGGCGGTTGTGGTGCTGTGGGAGGTGGCGACAGCATCGGCAACGAAGAAGCCAGAGGCTCCAGCCGTGGCGGCGGCAGCCCCGGAGGGGTGAGCGTCGGGAGCCGAGACAGGCTCGGGTTCGGTGCCCCAGCCTGTTGTCCAGCCAGCCGCGCGACGGAAGGCCTCGGCGGCGTTTATTGCCTCGGTCCGCGTCCGGTCCACCGCGGCGGCAGCCTGCAGCTGGAGGTATTCGACGCGGCGGGAGAGTTTCTCGGTAAGTTCCGCGAAATCGGCTGCCTCAAGGAAGTTGGCCGCTGCCAACTCGTCCGGCGCCGCCGTGGTCGCGGTGTCCAGCAGCGCCAGGGCCGCCTTCAGATTGGACGTTGCCAGCGGTGGGGACGCCAGTTCAGTAGTTGCCGTGGCAACTGACTCCGGACCGTCCGTCCGTGGGCCCGGAATGGGAGAGCCGGAATCTGGGGCAGCACCGCCGTCGGACGCGTCCTTTACAAAGGAACCAGAACTGGAACCGGCAGCGGGAGCTTCAGAGGGAACGCTGCGAAGCCGGCGGCCGCGCATCAGAGCGGCAGCACCTAGGCCGGAGACGTCAGTCCCGCCCGTGATGTCCGCTCGATCCTCCCCAAAGGCTTCCATAGGAAAACTATCTCAACGGGGTCTGACATTTTTAGATGTGACCTGGGATGCTGCCGGCATCAAAGCCGGCGGCAGCACCGCCGTCGGACGATGACGTGTCCGCAACGGCGGTGCCGGATCCGGCAGAGGCCGGTCGCCCGGAAGCGGGGATGCAACCAAACAGGACAGCACGCAGGCCGGGCACTGCTGCCCGGCCTGACATACCGTCCGCGCCTCCCCAATGGCTTCCATAGGAAGACATTGTCAGAGGTCTCTGACATTTTTAGTTCTTACCCACACCGCCCAGGATGCAGGCTCCAGCGGCCAACCTTGAAGCTACCGCTTGTCCGGATTGACGTTCGTGGCAGCCCCGGCGGGAGTCGCTCCGCCCTCGTCGGACCAGTCCTGGCCCGTGCTGTCGTTGCGTGCCGGATCGGATTCAACATCGGAGGTTCCAAGGTTGACTGTTTCCGGATGCGTGCTGTGGGCGGGCACGTGCCCGCTGTCCGCCGATGTGCCCGTAGCAGACGCCGTGCCGGCAGAAGCGGTGCCAGCGTCATCCGGCTTCGGTGCCTCCCGGTGCATGGCCGACCCGAGCACGGTTCCTGCCCGGCGCGCGGCTTCAGCCAGTTGGTCAGTGACCTCAGGGGCTTTTTCCTTGACGGCTTCGGTTGCTGCCGTGACCTTGTCCTGGACCGGCTTGCTGTCCCAGATACCTGCGGCGCGTGCTTTGAGCTTGTCGTACGCTGCCCGGCCGGACCTGGATCCGAGCACATAGCCTGCAGCGATTCCGGCGCCGAAAAGAAGTTTGGATTTCATGGTGATCTCCTACTCTTGAGGGGGATCTGTACGATTTGGTTCGGCCCGGTAGGGCCGGGGGTAGGAAACCGGCCCCAGGAGGTTTCCCGGAGCCGGTTCCGGCGCTGCTTTATACAGGGCTCTGTCTAGCGGGCCGAGCGCTTTGTGATCATGCCGTAAACCAGCAGCACGATAAGTGCGCCTCCGATCGCCAGCAGCCAGGTGGACAGCGAGAAGAACTCGTTGATACCGACATTAAAGAGCGCGCTGCCGATAAAGCCGCCGAGAATTGCGCCAACCACGCCAAGCAGAAGCGTGATGAAAATGCCGCCGCCCTGCCGGCCGGGGAGGATTGCCTTGGCTATGGCTCCAGCAATGAGGCCAAGAATCAGAAATGCGAAAAAACCCATCTTTTATCGTTCCTTCTTCATCTAGAGGAGTTACCCGGATTGCCGGGTACGCTTCGTCCTTCTGCTCAATACTAAACATGCTTACTATTTATTTGCCAGTCGCTATCCCGTGAGGGGCTGCCGGCAGGGCATGCCGGGGGCCGGGCGCTAGTGGCCTTGGACGTCGGAATTAACCCCTGCCTCGGGGCCTTCATCGAGGGTGCTGATGGCAGTCAGGTCCTCCTCATCCAGAGCGAAGTCGAAGACGTCGATGTTCTCCTTCATCCGCTGGGGATCGGAGGACTTGGGGATGGCCACCAACCCCTGCTGTACGTGCCAGCGCAACACCACCTGGCTCACCGTTTTGCCGTGTTTGCCGGCGATCCGTGTCAGGACGGGGGCGGACAGCAGCCCCGATCCCGCACCGAGCGGGCTGTACGATTCTGTGGCGATCCCGTGCCGCTCGTTGTAGGCCCAGTCCGCGGAGCGGTTTACCGAGGGGTTGAGTTGGATCTGGTTGACGGCCGGCACCACGTCGGTCTCCCACATCAGCTGTTCAAGATGAGCGGGCTTGAAGTTCGATACGCCAATCGACCGGACCTTCCCTTCGCCCTGCAGCCGCTCGAATGTCTTCCACGTGGAGATGAATTCTCCGCGGCGGGGGAGCGGCCAGTGGATGAGCAGCAAGTCCACGTAGTCCAGGTTGAGCCGCCGCAGCGAGCCCTCAAGGCCTGCCACAGCCAGATCCCCACCCTGGAATTCGCCGTCCAGCTTGGTGGTGATGAAAAACTCCTCGCGGCCCAGGCCGCTGGCCCTGATCCCGGATCCGACGCCGGCCTCGTTCCCGTAGCGCACTGCGGTATCGATATGCCGGTACCCGGCTTCCGCAGCCCGTACGACGGCGTCACTCACCTCCCGGTCGTTCAGCGGCCAGGTGCCAAGGCCGATCTGAGGTATCCGGTTGCCGTCATTCAGCGTGATGACTGGTGCTTGTGCCATGCGGAAGAGTCTTTCTTATCGGGGGCAGTTTGCCCAGACCCCGTATGCTGCCTCGAGTGTCAGTTCTTGCATCTTCCGAGGTCAGCCCGGGGATGCTCCTGGGCCTCCTGTTGTTACGATGAGCGCAAGGAGGCATATGCAGGTCTTGCTCGCTAGGCGTGCTTTGGTGGACGTAGCCGTTGCCATGGCTGGTTTCCTTGTGTCCGGCAGTTGGTTCCTGGCCGCTGCAGGTGCTGAAGCAGCGTATTTCCTTACCGCCATGGGTGCAGGACTGGCGGTGGTGGGAAATGCCGCGGCCTCTGTCCTCGGCCGCAAGCCGCGGCTGACGACGGCTGCGGACCGCGTTACCCTGATTCGCGCTGTGTTGGTGGCATGCTGCGCGGCGGTGACGGTTCCAACGTTGTTCGGCGGAACCGGGCCCGGCGTGCCGGCGCTGGTGCTGGGTGCGGCGGCATTCCTTCTTGACGCGGTGGACGGGGCCGTTGCTCGGCGATTTGCCTGCGAGAGCCCGGCGGGAGGTCGGCTGGATGTCCAGACCGATGCCGCGCTGGTCCTCGTACTGTCGTGCGCGGCTGTGCCTATCGTCGGTCCTTGGGTGCTGGCTATCGGACTCATGTGGTACGCGTTCGTCGCCGCCGGATGGTTCCGGCCTCAGCTGAAACGAACGCTGCCTGTTAAGAGGGTGCGCAAGGTAATTGGCGCGTACCAGCCCTGCGCCTTGTTGCTGGCACTCACGCCGGGGGTGCCCGGTGGAATCGGCGCTACTGCCGTTGTCCTGGCGCTTGTGGCGCTGCTGGCTTCGTTTGGCCGGGACGTCGTCGAACTGGAGCGCGGCCACCGGATGTGGACCGGCCGGCACTCCCGCACCGAACTCGTGAACTGATAGCCTCGGCTGACTGATTCTTCCGCCGCTTCTCGCCGGGCTTGCTGCTCTGGACTAACCATGGCGGCGCTGGTAATCCTTGGAGTGCCCGGCAGGAGAAAAATCCTCGCCTTCCAACAGCTAAGGATCCAGACCATGAGCGAAACGCCCACCGATCCGGAGCAGAACCCGACGGACCAGCCCGAGGATACGGACCAGCCCAAGAGTGGTTCGCCCGAGGGATTCCCCTTCGACCCCAGTCAGGACCCGCCCGCGGACGAACCCGCTGTTCCTCGCCAGGACAACCCGGGGCCACCCACCGGACCGGACGGCGAACCTGACGAGCCGGCGCTGGAGGATCCCCAGCGGCCGCCGGCCCGATGAGAAACGCCCGGTAGAAACCGCAGGGCAGGAAGCCCTCATGATGCCGCCGGAATGGCTGCTCCAGGCCGGCGATGCTAGGCGGGCCGCCGGACCCAGTTGATGAGCGTCTCGCTCATATCCATGAATCCGTGGTCAACCACCTGGAGCTCCGGCTGAGAGCCGTGCCATTGCACCACCTCGCGCGCACCGGTAGAAAACGCCACGGTGGCCGCAAAAGTGGGCACCAGGGTCTTGATTTTGGAATCAAGCTCCACCGCGTGCGCCACTGTCGCGGCGCTGATCACGCGGGTCCGCCGATGAAAAGAAGGTCCAGCGCCGCAGCGCCCGGGGAGCATTCCTGGGCCAACATGGGGTCTTCCGCGCCGGTCACCAGGCGTAATCCTCGGGAGCGGTGCGGTGCCCTGGGAAGATCGCGTCTAGCCGCTTGAGGGCATCCTCGTTCAGCGGCACGTCCACGGCCCGGATGGCGGCGTCGAGCTGTTCCTGCGTGCGGGGGCCCACGATGGGGGCGGTCACGGCGGGCTGGTGAAGCAGCCATGCGAGAGCTACGTCTCCCGGCTCATGGCCCAGTTCCTCGGCGAAGTCCTCATACTCCCGGACCTTGTCGTGGTGTTTCTTCAGAGTTTCTGCCGCCCGCCCCTCAAGGCGCCGGACGCCGTCGCGCTCTTTTTTGAGCACCCCGCCAAGGAGCCCGCCGTGCAGCGGAGACCACGGGATGATCCCCAGCCCGTACTGCTGGGCGGCGGGAAGGACCTCCAGTTCCACGTTCCGGGTCAGCAGGTTGTAGATGGACTGCTCGCTTACCAGTCCGGTGTAGTTGCGGCGGGCGGCGGCTTCCTGCGCCTGCGCGATGTGCCAGCCGGCGAAGTTGCTGCTGCCCGAGTAGAGGATCTTGCCCTGCTGGACGGCCACTTCGATGGCCTGCCAGATTTCGTCCCACGGCGTGTTCCGGTCCACGTGGTGGAACTGGTAGATGTCGATGTAGTCGGTTTGCAGCCGCTTGAGGCTCGCATCCAGGGCGCGCCGGATGTTCAGGGCGGAAAGCTTGGACTCGTTGGGGCGGTCCGTCATGGTGCCGTAAAGCTTGGTGGCCAGCACGGTGCGCTCTCGGCGCTCGCCTCCTTTGGCGAACCAGCGGCCGATGATCTCCTCGGTCCAGCCGCGGTGTTCGGCTCCGCCGTAGACATTCGCGGTGTCAAAGAAATTGATCCCGGCGCCGAGGGCGGAGTCCATGATCGTGTGAGCGGCGGATTCCTCGGTTTGCGGGCCGAAGTTCATGGTGCCGAGGCAAAGCCGGGAAACCTTCAGGCCCGAACGGCCCAGATGTGTGTACTGCATGGTTGGTTGTCCTTTGGCTTAGAGCTGGGAAAAGGCGGCGACGGCGGGATCTGCGCCGATGCGTGACCCGGCCTCCAGTGCGTTGATGGACTCCACTTCAGCGGCGTTCAGTTGAATCGCCGCAGCCGCGAGATTTTCCCGCATGCGGGTGGAGTCCGCGGACTTGGGTATGACGATATTGCCGGAGGCCAGGTGCCAGGCCAGGACAATCTGCGCGGGTGTAACCCCGCGTTCCCTGGCAAGACTGGTGACAGCAGGCGCTTCCAGGTCCGCGCCTTGCCCCAGCGGGCTGTAGGCCTCTACTGCGATTCCGTGGGAGCGGCTTTTGGCGGCAAGAGGTACCTGCTGGAATGTGGGGTGGAGTTCGAACTGGTTCACCGCCGGCACCACCTCTGCGTCCGCCAGAACGGTATGCAGATGCTGCTCCAAAAAGTTCGAGACTCCGATCGCACGGGCCTGGCCGGCCGCGTAGATCTTTTCCAGTTCCTTCCAGGCCTCACCATAGAGTCCCTGCGACGGCACCGGCCAGTGAATCAGGTAAAGGTCAACGAAATCCAGCCCGAGGGCGTTGCGGCTGTTCTGGAACGCCTCGTGAGCGCTGCCCTGCTCACCGTTGCGGAGCTTCGTGGTGATGAAGAGTTCCTCGCGCGGGATGCCCGCGGCGGCGATGGCCGCGCCCACCCCGGCCTCGTTCCGGTAGGCCGCTGCGGTGTCAATGTGGCGGTATCCCGCTTCAAGGGCATCCTCGACGATCCGCTGCGTCTCCTCTGGCGGCACCTGGAACACGCCGAATCCCAATTGCGGGATGGAGACGCCGTTGTTGAGCGCGAGTTGCGGGATCTCCAGGTCCTGTGGCACGGAACGCTGCCGGGACGTGTGAGCGCTGGATTCCGGGGTCTGCGACATGTGATTCTCCTTGTTGCATTTGGGTGGCTGGTTACGAGCCTATGCATCCGGAGCCCCCGAGTCAGCAGCTGTGGCTGTCCCTGTTTTTCCTAGGTTTGCCAGTCCTACCATCGTTGTAGAAAACCAGGTCCCGAAGGCGTCAGAATGGAGTCCATGGGTCAGAGCGCCGAATTCGGCAAATTCCTTAAAGTAATGCGGTCGCGGCTGAAACCGGAAGTGGCCGGCATCACTGACGGCGCCGGGGCAAGGCGCGTCCCGGGGCTGCGGCGGGAGGAGATCGCCCGGCTGGCCGGTGTCAGCACGGACTACTACACCAGGCTGGAGCAGGGCCGGAACATCCACCCGTCGCGGGCTGTGCTGGATTCGGTGGGGCGGGCCCTCAGGCTCGACGCCGGAGAGCAGGCCCACATGATGGACCTCCTGGAACACTGCGCAGAATCGACGCGGTCGCCGCTGCCCGTCCAGGCGGTCCGGCCAGCGCTGCGCCAGCTGCTGGAAGCCGTGGGCGACGTGCCCGCGCTTGTCCTGGGGCGGCGCACGGACGTCCTGGCGGGTAACCGGATAGCCTTCCTGCTGTTTGCTGACTTTCCGGAGCTGTCGCAGGGGAAGCGGAACCTGACCCGCTGGCTCATCCTCGATCCGCGGGCCCGTGAGCTTTTCCGGGACTGGAAATCAGTGGCGGCGGAGGCCGCGGGGGCGCTTCGGGTCGACGTAGGGCGCCATCCCAATGACGCTCAGGCAAACCAGCTGGTGGGGGAGCTGGCCGTGCACAGTGAACATTTCCGCCAATGGTGGGCGGGCCACCGAGTGGCCACCCGTTCGTCGGGCAGCGTGCGGCTCCATCATCCTGCGGTTGGCGATCTGGAACTGAACTTTGAAAATCTGGTCCTACCGGACGACGCCGACCAGATGCTTCGCATTTATTCGGCCAGGCCCGGCTCGCCGTCCGCGGACGCCCTGATCCTGCTGGGCAGTCTCGGCGCGGGCACCACCGCTAACAACAGGGTTGGAAGCACGACGCCGGAGGAGGCTGCCGTTTTCGGCACGCCGGAGGCGGCGTCCAACGCTGACGTTAGGCCGAACCCCACCGGTCCTTGACCGGCTTCCCCGCCGGGCACGCTTCGCGGTCAGACCATCCGGGCTGGACGCCTGTGCTGATGCCCAGCCGGAGCCCAGTTTTCTATTCATTCGCCCATTGGGCCGATGTGGTGCGTTTCATAGCCTTGGAGGAGGAACCTCTACCAGCCCTCCGACCCAAGGATGACATTCGACGATGAAACGCATCGCACTGCTTCGGGAACGCCAGACACCTTCTGCTTCGACCGGTACTCACTGCCCGGCGTCGGGAATGTGGGCCCCGGCCGACTCGCCGGACGAGGCGCACGCCTTTTTTGAAGGACAGGTATTTCCGGCGTTCCGCGGGATTCCCACCGTGTGGCGCCGGAGTGCTGCCGGCCAAGATTAGGAACGTACGCGGGATTAAGCATGTAAGGCGGCGCCGGCTGAATGTCAGCCGGCGCCGCCTTACTTAAATCCGCTGCCGCGCGGTGAAATCTAGTCCCGCTCCAGGCGGAACCCGAGCTTCAGGGTGACCTGCCAGTCCGCCACCTGGCCGTTCTCGAGGTGGCCCCGGACCTCCTTGACTTCGAACCAGTCAAGGTTGCGCAGCGTCTTCGCGGCGTCGGAAATGCCGTTGCGGACGGCCGCGTCAATGCCTTCGGTCGAGGTTCCGACAATTTCAGAAATGCTGTAGGTGTTATTAGACAACTTCGCTCCTCGTGATCGCCATCGATACCCGGCTGCGGGCCGTTCCTGCAGAGTATCGGACGCGGCGCCCGGGGACTAGGCTTCCAGCACGTAGCTTCTGAGGTCGCTAAGAGTCTGCTGCATGTGGGCGTCCATGGCTTTGCGCGCCTGCTGGGGATCGCGGCCAGCCAGGGCCTCGTAGATGTTCTGGTGGTGCCCGATCGCATGCTCCTGGATATCCGGCACCTTCGACGTTTCGGTCCGTCCCTTTTCGAGAACGCGGTGCAGCGGTTCAAAGAGGACGGCCACAAAGACGTTTTCTGACGCCTGCAGTATCTGGTCATGGAACGCCAGGTCGGCGGCAACAAAGCTCGCCACGTCATTGTTCTGGTGCGCCTTGCGCATGTCCGCCACGCAGTCCCGAAGGCCTTCAAGCTCGGCGTCGGTAATGCGCTGTGCCGCGAGTTCGCAGGCACCCGTTTCCAGCATCCGCCGCAACTCGATCAGCTGGACCGCGGCGGCGGGGCCGTTCTGCCCCTCGGAGGTGGCCCGCAGCACTGCCTCGAGAGACGACCAGCGGTTCAGAGGGTTCACGAAGGTGCCGCGGCCCCGTTCCACACTAAGGATGCGCTGCGCCTCGAGGGTCTTCATCGCCTCACGCACCGTCATACGGCTGACGTCGTGCCGTGCGCTGAGTTCCAGTTCTCCCGGCACGCTGCTGCCCGGCGGAAACTCGCCGGCGATGATGCGGTCAAGGAGTTCGTCGGCGACGACGCCCACCAATGATTTGCGTGCCATTTGTTCCGTTCAGCGTGTGCGGCCTCTACAGCCGGAGATGTCTGCACAAAGTGTACTTGCGCACGTGCTGTGCGTTATGCCACACTAGCACCAAACAACAGATGTCTGACATCTGACAAGTCATCCTCAAGACAGTTTCGACACAACGGAGTGCACAGTGCCCCTCGAATCCGACGTTCTGGCCGCCTTTCCCGCCGAGCTCCAGATCCCTGCCCGGCAGGTGGCCGACGCTGTTGCGGCCACGGCTGCCACGTCTCCGCGCGTCCTTGTGGTGCTCGACGACGATCCCACCGGCACGCAGTCGGTGGCGGATCTCCCTGTGCTCACCCGCTGGGAAGTCGAGGACTTCCAGTGGGCCCTCCATCAGGGTAAGCCCGCCGTGTACGTGCTGACCAACACCCGCAGCCTCGACCCTGCAGAAGCGGCTGAGCGCAATGAAGAGGTGGTGCGCAACGCCCTTGCCGCTGCCCGCGACGGCGAAGGAGAGGTCAAGCTCGGCTTCGTGAGCCGCAGCGACTCGACCCTCCGAGGACACTTCCCCCTGGAACCGGACGTCATTGCCGCGACGGTGGCGGCCGAAAGCGGAGAGTCAACCGACGGCGTCGTGATGGTTCCGGCATTTCCCGACGCCGGCCGAATCACCATTGGCGGCGTGCACTACACGCGCGGCCCGGAGTCCGGCGAGCTGGTCCCCGTTGCGGAGACCGAATTCGCCAAGGACGCCACCTTCGGCTTCGTTAACTCCGAGATGGCCAAGTACGTGGAAGAGAAGTCGCAGGGGCGGTTCGCGGCCGACTCCGTGATTGTGCTGGACCTGAACATCATCCGCGCCGGTTCCGCCACCGGGCAGGCCGAGGTGTCTGCCAAGGCGATCGCCAACGCGGTCGAGCCGGCCACGCAGTCCACGCCCATCGTGGTGGACATCGTCACGGAAAACGACATGCGCGCCCTGGCCCTGGGCCTCGAGGAGGCGGAGCGCCGCGGCAAGAAGCTGCTGTACCGGGTTGGCCCGCCGTTCATGCGCGCCCGGATCGGCCAGAACATCAGGCCTGAACTCAGCGGCGAGGAAGCGTACGCGGGCAACACCCCCTCCGAAGCCGGCGGCCTGATCGTCGTCGGTTCCCACGTGGGCGTGACCACCCGGCAGCTCAAGGTGCTCACGGACCGGCACAGCAGTGCGCGCATTGTGGAGATCGACGTCGAAAAGCTCCTCGGTGAGCAGGCAGCCGCGTACCTCGACCAGACGGTGGACACCGTAGTGGAGGCCCTGCACGGCGGTGACGTCATCGTCCACACGAGCCGCCTGCTGATCAAGACCGACGACCCGGCCGAAAGCCTGCGGATCGCGCGCACCGTGTCCGCCGCCGTGGTCGCCGTGGTGAACCGGACGCTGAAAACCTTCCCGCCGCGGTTTGTCATAGCCAAGGGCGGCATCACGTCCTCCGATGTGGCGGCGCACGGGCTTGAGATCCGGCATGCGATCGTCCGCGGGCCGATGCTGCCGGGCATTGTCAGCCTGTGGGAGCCGGTTGACGGCCCTGCCAAGGGGATCCCTTACATCGTTTTTGCCGGCAACGTCGGTGATGACGAGTCGCTCGCCCAGGTCACCAGCAAGCTCAGCAACACCTTCTAGCAACCGCCGGCCGAGCTCGTCGAGACCGCGATTTCGACGAGCTCAAGCACCGGTCCCCTATGCCACTCTCACTGGAGAACATCATGACCTCGAATTACACAGTCACCGTCCTCGGACTGGGCGCCATGGGACTGCCCATGGCTACCCGCCTCGCCAGCCAGCTGACCGTCCACGGCTTCGACATCGCCGAACCGCGCCTGCGCCTCGCCGAGGAATCCGGCGTGAAGACCTTCGCTTCCGCCCGGGAAGCCGCCCAGGACACCGACGCCCTGCTCCTTGCCGTGCGCAACAGCGAACAGCTCGACGACGTCCTGTTCGGCGGGAACGGCGTGGCTTCCGTGCTGAAGCCTGGCGCCGTCGTCATCCTGACCAGCACCGTGGGCACGGAGGCCATCCCGTCCACCGTGGCCCGCTTGGCCGAGTTCGGGGTCGGGCTCGTGGACGCCCCGCTGTCCGGCGGTCCGAAGCGTGCAGGCGAGGGCGACCTGCTGATCGTCGTCGGAGCCGAACCCGCTGCCCTGGAATCGGCGCGGCCGGTTCTGGAGCTGCTCGCCTCCACCCTGACTGTCGTCGGAGACAAGCCCGGTGACGGGCAGGCGCTGAAGACCGTCAACCAGTTGCTGTGCGGCATCCACATCGCGGCGGCAGCCGAGGCCATGGCGCTGGCCGACGCGCTGGGCCTGGACCAGGCGAAGACCCTGGCCGCCCTCGAGGCCGGCGCCGCGGGCTCCTTCATGCTGTCCAACCGCGGCCCGCGCATCCTGGAGGCCTACACCGAGGACGGTGCCGAGGTGCTCAGCCGCCTGGACATCTTCGTCAAGGACATGGGCATCGTGGGCAAGGCCACGCGCACTGCTGGCCTGGCGACCCCCGTTGCCGCCGCCGCCGAGCAGCTGTACCTGCTGGGCCAGGCCCACGGGCTCGCCGCCGCTGACGACTCGGCCGTCATCAAGGTGGTTGCCCCCACCAAGCGCACGGCCGGGGAAGGCTGATGCGGGCACAGCTCGACGATCTGGTGGTTTCCGCCCTCAAACGGGGGTCGGCCGTGCCGGCGTTCACCTGCTACGACTTCACCACGGCCCTGGCCGTGGTGAGCGCCGCGGAGGAAGCAAAGCGCGGGGTGATCCTGCTGGTGGCACCCAAGACCGCCGCCACAGCCAATGGGCTGAGGCTCATTTCCGCGCTCCGGGGACTGGCCGACGCCGCTTCCGTGCCGGTTGCCGTGCAGCTCGACCACGCCTCAGACCTCGACGTCATCACTGCCGCCGTCGCTGCCGGTGCGGACTCCGTCCTGGCCGACGGTTCGGCGCTGCCGTACGAAGAGAACGTCGCCTTGGTGAATGCAGTGCGGTCCGCGCTCGAGGCCCAGGGCCATGCCGGCGTGGTCCTGGAAGCTGAACTGGGCGGCCTGGCCGGCGACGAGGACAAGGCGTTCGGTGCCGAACGGGAGGCCGCGGGCAACGAGGTTGCCGGGCTCACCGACTCCGCCCAGGTGGAGGACTTCGTGGCACGGACAGGCGCGCAGCTGCTCGCCGTGGCCGTGGGCAACGTCCACGGAAAGTACAACGGCGAGCCCCGGCTGCGCTGGGATGTCCTGCAGGACATTGCCGTGCGCACGCACATCCCGCTGGTGCTCCACGGCGCTTCCGGCATTCCGGCGGTCGACCTGGCCAAGGCCCCGGCCATGAACGTGGGCAAGGTCAACTTCAACACCGAACTCCGCACCGGCGTCCTCGCCACGCTCGAGGAGCAGATTCCCGCGCACCGGGCCGACGGCGAGAACCTGCAGGGGCTGCTGTCCCGCTGGAACGCTGCCGCGAAGGACTTCGGCGCGAGCACGCTGGCGATCCTCAGCCGCTGACGATGGAGTTTTTGTCCACGTATCGCGACTTCGGGGGCTCTTAGCGGCCAATATGTGGACAAAAACTCCAGACCTCACATGAGGGGCAAGTTGGCGCACAATGGAAGGTACAACGACGTAAGCGAGTTCCAGTGGTGGGGGCGCCATGAAGAATTCCACGGAGCCGGCGGCGGGGACGGACATCGCCGGGCCCGCCCGGGACCTGGCCATCGATTGCGCGCGCTTAGTCTGCCTCGCCCTGGTGGTGGTGGGGCACTGCATGATGACCAGCCCGGTGCTGCACCCCGACGGCACTGTCACCACGGAAAACACCCTGGCCGAGCAGGACTGGTTCGAGCCCGTCATCTGGGTCTTCATGGTGATGCCGCTGTTCTTCGTGGCCGGAGGCATCACCGGGGTGCAGTCCTGGCGGCGTATGCAGGCGCGCGGCGGCAGCGGCTTTGAGTTCGTCCAGTCACGGCTGCTGCGCCTGGTCCGTCCGGCGGCAGCCCTGCTGGCAGTCATGTTCGTCGGTTTGTGGGGCGCGCTGCTGGCCGGTGTGGATCCGCAGGTGGTGCAGCTGCTGGCCAGCGGGGCCGGCATGCCGCTGTGGTTCCTCGCGGCCTATCTGGCGGCCCAGCTGAACATTCCGCTCCTGGTGGGGCTGCACCGGCGTGCACCGTGGCTGACTCTGCTGGGCCTGGTGGCGCTGGTGGTGACGGTGGACTGCTTCCGCGGGGCTTTCCCGACGCTTGCTTACATCAACATGGTGTTCGTGTGGTGCGCCGCGCAGCAACTCGGGTTCTTTATGGCGGACGGCTGGCTGGACCGGTGGAGCAGGTCGCAGCTGGTGGGGCTTATCGCCGCGAGCAACCTGCTGATGCTCGTCCTGGTGGTGCTGGGCCTGTACCGGGACAACATGCTGGTGAACCTGAATCCGCCCAACCTCAGCCTGTTCCTGCTGGGTATCTCGCAGGCGGCGGTGCTGCAGCTTTCCCGGCCGCTGCTGAATGCACTGGCCGAGGTGCGCTGGATCCGTGCGGTGATGGTCGTCGTCGGCCGGCACGCCATGACGGTCTACCTTTGGCACCTGCCGCTGCTGGCTGCCATGACCGGCCTGCTCCTGCTGACCGACTTTCCCAAACCCGCCTCGGGCAGCGCGGGATGGTGGTGGTCACGCCCGCTCGTCTTCGTCGGAGTGGTCCTCCTCCTGCTGCCGGCGGTCCTCCTGTTCGGGCGGCTTGAGGAACGGCCGACGCCGGCCATGCACTCACGCGGCCGGCCGCCGGCCGCCGTGGTGACCGCCGTCGTCGTCGTTTTTGTCCCGGTGGCTGACGCCGCCGTCAACGGCCTGACGCTGGGACTCTTGGGCGGCGGTACCGCCTGCTTCGTCCTGGCCGTGCTGTTGCTGGGGCGCATTCCAGCGCGCGGAATTCGACCATTGCCAGCACAGCCATTAAGTGCCAATGTCGAACCATGACCGAGAACACGACAGCCGCCGAGGATCAATTCACCCCGGACGTCACCACCTTCCGGAATGATGCACTCCACCGCTACGAATTGCATGTGGGCGGGAAGCTGGCAGTGGAGGTCAGGTTCGAAGACAAGCCCGGGCACGTGGACTTCATCCACACCCAGACGTCCGAGCAGTTCCAGGGCCACGGTCTGGCCAAGGTGTTGATCCACTTTGCCCTCGACGACGTTGTGGCGGCGGGCAAGCGGATCATCCCGCACTGCCCGTTTACGGCCCGTTACCTGCGCAAACACGAGGTGTACACGCAGTGCATCGACTGGCCGGAGGCCGCCGCGCCCAAGCTTCTGGGCACCTGAAGCTCCCCACGCCGCTGGGTCCCACATGCCGTGAACCGGGGTACTTGTGACCGCGGGGACATTTCCGTACGATCGGGCGAGGGCTATGCAGTTGGCCTTCAGACTCGCTATTTTGGGGATCTCCTTGAAAAACAACTGCGTGTGCCGGGGCGATGACTGACGCCGTGATGAACGAAGAAGCCATGCCTGAAGACGCATCCGCCGGTCCCATGCCGGACGAGGAACTGCGCCGTCTTCTGGACGGACGCCTGAACGAGGCCGTGGACCCGGCTTTGGTCCTCGCATCGATGCCAGATGCCGAGTTGTCCCGGCTTGCTGACGGGCTGTACCGGCATTTGGACACGCCCAGCCCTGCTTTCGGCGCGCGTTTCTGGTACGTCCAGGTCACCGAGGAGCTCCGGCTGCGCCACCTTGGCTCGTACCAGTCGGCCGCCATTGTTCCGGGCGCCATCAATGCGGCTGACCCGGTGGCGAGCGAGGTCCCGGCCGGGTAGGTGCGGGTGCTTAACTGTCCGTTCGCGCTGGGCGGGGATTACGACGGCGGGGGCTGCTTTGCCCCGTTCCGTTGCCAACGCGTCCGCTGCCATTGCGCCGCGTGCCAGAAAATCAGGCCAAGGGCTCCGACGAGCCCGGCGAAAAGGATCTGCGGCGCGAACGTGATCCACATGTAGCTGACGGGCATGACCTGCGGCTCGGTGCCTGAATTCAGTGATTCCTGCGCGAGCGTGAAGACTCCGAAGGGCGACACCAGCAGGACCGCCACGAGAACCCACAACGCCGCGATGAACGGGTTCACGGCCAGGCGGCTCCGCTGCCCGAAGTCCGCCGCCTCGTAGGGTCCAGTGCCCGGTTGTGCCGGCCCAAAGCCCGGCTGCCCAAAGTCTTGCCTGCCATGGCCTGCCATCGAAGGGCCGAGTCGTCCGTCACCGGCGGGGATCATGCGCCCGTATCCGGTGGGATTTCCCTGCCGATCGACTTCCCGAAAATTTATCGGATCATGCTCAGTGCCGGACATGTCCCCCTGCTTCCTGCTGCGGTCGACGCCTCGTGCCAGAAACTCTACTCCGCTCGTCCCACCCTGTCCCCGGCGGCACCCGCCCTGTGTCCCGTGGGCATTATGTGCCGTTTCGTCGGGCCGGGAAAGTCAATGACCCCGGAAACGAAGAAATTACCCGGATCTGGGCAGCTCCGCGGAATTACATCACGGAAGTTTGACTAAAAGGTTTACCTAAGTAAGGCTGGCCTTGCTTGGTGCCCGTGCTGGTGCCGGGTGCATATCCCACCGAAAAAAGGATGAACTATGACGCTGCTGCCCGACGTGGACGAGCCATGCGCCGACTTGGAGGCCGCCACCGGAGTTGATGCCCAAAACCCGTACGCCCACGACGCCGGCCCGGCTGCTTCCAGCCTGGACTTCGGGTCCGGCGTCGAACTCGCCCTCGCCGCCAGCAACCAGCTGTTCAACGCCCGGAATGCCCCGCGCTACGTGGCCCAGGTGCTGCAGGGCGTCAACGCCGTGGCCACCAAACTCGAGCGGACCTCGCAGCCGTTCACCGGCGTCGGTCCGGCCGAGATGAAGCGCCGCGTGGCCGCGGTGGACCTGGAGCAGCCGCTGCCGGATACCGCGGCTGCCCTCGAGGAACTGCAGCACACCTACCTGCGGGACGCCGTGTACTTCCATGATGCGAAGTACGCCGCGCACCTGAACTGCCCGGTGGTCATTCCCGCCCTCGTGGGCGAGGCAGTGCTCTCGGCCGTGAACTCGTCCATGGACACGTGGGACCAGAGCGTCGGCGCCACCATGATCGAGCGCCGCCTCATCGACTGGACGGCAGAGCGGCTCGGACTGGGGAATGAGGCCGACGGCGTCTTCACATCCGGGGGCAGCCAGTCCAACCTGCAGGCACTGCTCATTGCCCGCAACCATGCGGTGGCCAGGCTGCGGCAGGATCCGGCGAACGAGGGGCTCCGCCTGCCGC
Source organism: Arthrobacter sp. UC242_113 (assembly GCF_044054585.1). Lineage (NCBI taxonomy): Bacteria > Bacillati > Actinomycetota > Actinomycetes > Micrococcales > Micrococcaceae > Arthrobacter > Arthrobacter sp. UC242_113. The sequence goes on from NZ_CP171968.1 coordinate 4,267,974, forward strand.
TGCTGCTGGAGAAGCTGCGCATCTTCACGTCGGTGGACAGCCACTTCAGCATCCAGAAGTCGGCCTCCATGCTGGGACTGGGTTTCGATGCCGTCGTATCCGTACCCTGCGCGGCAGACCACCGGATGGATCCGGCAGCCCTGGCCAGCGCGCTGGCTACTGCCCACGATGGCGGCCTGATTCCCATGGCGGTGGTGGGCACGGCCGGGACCACGGACTTCGGCGCCGTGGATCCGCTGGCCGACCTCGCCGCCCTGGCGGGAGCCTACGGCGCCTGGTTCCATGTGGACGCCGCGTACGGCGGCGGGCTGATGGTCTCCAACCGCCACCGCCATCTCCTGGACGGCATCCGGCTGGCGGACTCCGTCACGGTGGACTTCCACAAGACCTTCTTCCAGCCGGTCAGCTCCAGCGCACTGCTGGTCCGCGATGGTGCAGTGCTGCGCCACGTCACCTACTACGCCGACTACCTCAACCCGGAAACCGCGGCCCGCGCCGAGATCCCCAACCAAGTGGACAAGAGCATCCAGACCACGCGCCGGTTCGACGCCCTCAAGCTGTGGCTTACGCTCCGGATCATGGGCGCCGATGCCGTGGGCGCGCTGCTCGACGAGGCGATCGACCTGGCGGCCCGCGTGGGCTCGGTACTTGCCGGCGACAATGACTTCGAGCTGGCGGCCGAACCACAGCTGAGCACGCTGGTTTTCCGGTACCGTCCCGTCCTGACGGATGGGACGCGGCTGTCCGAGGACGCGGCCGATGAACTGAATCCGGCCATCCGCGCGGCCGTGTTCGCGTCCGGACAGGCTGTCGTGGCGGGCACCAAGGTGGCCGGACGGCACTACCTGAAGTTCACGCTCCTCAACGCCGAGGCAACGCTCGAGGACATCGGCGAGATCATCGCCCTGCTTCGAAAGTCGGGCGAGAGACTGCTCGCCGGCTCCGACGCGAACACGGAGGCACCCGCATGAGTACCTCAAGCAAAGCCCGCGTTTACGACTTCGCCGGGATCGGCGTCGGGCCCTTCAACCTTGGGCTCGCGGCCTTGAGTGAACCCATCGACGGCCTGGATGGCGTCTTCCTCGAACGCCGCGACTCGTTCGACTGGCACCCCGGCATGATGCTGGAGCCGGCGCATCTGCAGGTGCCGTTCATGGCGGACCTCGTGACGCTGGCGGATCCGACCTCACCCTACTCGTTCCTGAACTTCCTCAAGGAGACCGGGCGGCTCTACCGCTTCTACATCCGCGAAAACTTCTACCCGCTGCGGGCCGAGTACAACCAGTACTGCCAGTGGGTCGCGGGCCAGTTGCATTCGGTCCGGTTTGGCGCGAATGTCACCGAGGTGACGTACGACGACGGCGTGTACACGCTTGCCGTGGACGGCCCGGCCGGGCCGGAGGTGCTTCGTGCGCGCCGCCTGGTGCTTGGCACGGGAACATCTCCGTACGTACCGGAGGCATGCCGCGGGATTATGGGGGCCGGGGGACCGGTTCTCCACAACGCGGAATACTTGGCGCGCAAGAGCGAACTCCAGCAGCGGCGAAGCATCACCATCGTGGGCAGCGGGCAAAGCGCGGCGGAGATCTACTACGAACTGCTTCAGGACATCGATGTGCACGGGTACCAGCTCAACTGGGTCACGCGCTCGGGCAGGTTCTTCCCGCTGGAATACACCAAGCTCACCCTGGAGATGACCTCGCCGGAGTACGTCGACTATTTCCACGGGCTCCCGCAGGACCGGCGCGACTCCGTGATCAGGAGCCAGAAGAACCTTTACAAGGGCATCAATTCGGAGCTCATCGATTCGATCTACGACCTCCTGTACACCAAGAGCCTCTCCGGCATGGTGGACACCCGGCTGCTCACGCATTCGACCGTGACGGGTGCCGCCTGGAACGCCTCCACCGGGTCCCACACCCTGGGGCTGTCCCACGGGGAGCAGGGCACCGACTATTCGCTGGCGACGGAGGCGGTGGTCCTGGCCACCGGATACGCGTACCGGGAGCCGGCGTTCCTGGCCGGGGTGCAGGAGCGCATTGCCCGGGACGGCGCTGGAAGGTTCGCCGTGCAGCGCAACTACGGCACCGGCGTCCACCCCGGCGAAATCTTCGTGCAGAACGCGGAACTCCACACCCACGGCTTCGTCACGCCGGACCTCGGCATGGCCGCCTACCGTAACTCGTGCATCCTCCGGGAAATCCTGGGCTGCGAGGTCTATCCGGTGGAGCGCAGCATCGCTTTCCAGGAGTTCGGTGCGCCCTCGGAGGCTGCGGCCGGTTCCGCTGTGCCTGCCGGAGTATCCACGAACACGCAGGTGCCGGCATGAGCTTCACCTTCCGGTGTCTCGACGCGGTTGCCGACGCGCCACTCGTCCACAGCTGGGTCACCCGCCAGTACGCCTCCTTCTGGGGAATGCTGAACGCGACGGTCGAGGACGTCGTGGAGGAGTATTCCAAAATCCAGTCCAGCGGACATCACCACGCGCTGCTGGGGATCGACGACGGCGTTCCCGCCTTCCTGATGGAGGAATACCTGCCGGGGTCGTCACCGCTCAACGGCGTCTACGCAGTCCAGCCCGGTGACATCGGCATGCACCTGCTGGTTGCTCCGCCGCAAGGGATGCCGCGCAGCGGGTTCACGGCCGACGTCATGGAGTCCGTCCTGGACCGGCTCTTCCAAAAGCCCGGCGTGGAGCGCGTGGTGGTGGAGCCCGACGCCCGCAACGCCAAAATCCACGTCCTCAACGCGCGGCTGGGCTTTGGGCCCGCCGGCGAGGTGACCCTGCCGGCCAAGCAGGCCCTCCTGAGTTTCTGCACGCGCGAGTCATTCCACTCCGCACGCGCCGCCCGTTCCTCCACCGCGATCAACCAGGGAGCATCACTGTGACCACCATTGAACTTGAAACTGCCGTCACCGCCGGAAATTCGGCAGTCCACCTCACGCCTGAACGCTGGGCGGCGGCCAACCGGCACCTTGTCCGCAAGGCGCTCGCCGAGTTCTCGCACGAGCGGATCCTGGTTCCGGAACGGGTCATTGACCGTGACAATAACCGTGACAGTTCCGGGTACGGCAGCTTCGGGTACCGGGTCCGGAGCGATGACGCCACCGTTGAATACCGTTTTTCCGCCCGGATCCTGCAGCTGGACCACTGGTCGGTCGACGCGGCTTCCATTACCTGCAGCCGCGGTGGCCAGGACGCCCCGCTGGACGCGCTGCGATTCATCACCGAGTTCTCCGGCACCCTCGGCATCCGCCAGGAGATGCTCCCGGTCTACCTTGAGGAGATCAGCAGCACGCTCTCCAGCCACGCATTCAAGCAATGGGTGGGCCAGCCGTCGTCGGCCGAACTGGCGGCCGGCGTGACCCGCGGAGCGGACGTTGCCACGGACTTCCAGACGATCGAACGCAGCATGACCGAGGGGCATCCGTGCTTTGTGGCCAACAACGGCCGGCTGGGCTTCGGAATCGGTGACTACCGTGCCTTCGCTCCGGAGGCAGGAGCCCCGGTGCAGCTGGAATGGATCGCGGTGCACCGCAGCAAGGCGGCTTTCAGCTCCAGCGCAGGCCTGGACTACGCCGCCCATCTTGAGGCCGAACTGGGGCCCGGCGCGCTGGCGTTCTTCGACGCCGAGCTCGGTGCCCTGGGCCTCGACCCGGCCGAGTACTTCCTGATGCCGGTGCATCCGTGGCAGTGGGAGAACAAGCTGACGGTCACGTTCGCGGCCGAGATCGCCCAGCGGCACATCGTCCACCTCGGGATCGGGGCCGACAGCTACCAGGCGCAGCAGTCCATCCGCACGTTCTTCAACACCACGGCGCCGGAGAAGACGTACGTGAAGACGGCCATGTCGGTCCTCAACATGGGGTTCATGCGCGGGCTGTCGCCCGAGTACATGAAGGCAACGCCGGCGATCAATGACTGGCTCCAGGACCTGATCGCCGGTGATGAGGCGCTCCAGGGCCGGGGGCTCGCCATGATCCGCGAAGTGGCGGCCATTGGCTATCACAACGGCTATTACGAGGCAGCCGCCGTGAAGGGCTCGCCGTACCGCAAGATGCTGTCCGCGCTGTGGCGGGAGAGCCCGCTGCCGCTGCTCAAAGACGGGCAGCAGCTGGCCACGATGGCCTCGCTCCTGCACGTCGACGCCGCCGGCAAACCCATGGTGTCCACGCTGATCGAGCAGTCGGGGCTGGCGCCTGGCGCGTGGCTGCGGCAGTACTTCGAGGCGTACCTCGTGCCGCTGGTGCACTGCCTGTACCGCTACGAGCTCGCGTTCATGCCCCACGGCGAGAACGTGATCCTGGTCCTCGAGAACGGCGTGCCGGTCCGCGCCGTCATGAAGGACATCGCCGAGGAGATTGTGGTGATGGGGGACAGGCTCGACCTGCCTGAAGAGGTGTCCCGGATCAAGGCGGACATACCCGACGGCGACAAGGTCCTGTCCATCTTCACCGATGTGTTCGACTGCATCTTCCGTTTCCTTGCCGCCCTCCTGGAGGAAGACGGCGTGCTCGGAGGCGAGGAGTTCTGGCGCACGGCGGCGGCAGCGGTTCGCGACTACCAGGGTGAGCACCCGGAACTGGCTGACCAGTTTGCCCGCCATGACCTGTTCGCCCCCGATTTCGAGCTGTCCTGCCTGAACCGGCTGCAGCTGCGCAACAACCAGCAGATGCTGGACCTGGCCGACCCGTCCGGGGGCCTGCAGAAGGCGGGCAGGCTAGCGAATCCGCTGGCCAACTTCGCCTGAACTCCGCCCACCCGGCGGGGCTGATATCAGCGGTGCGGCGGGCTTAGGCTGTTGGCATGACGTCCAACACCGCCAGACCCACTGTCCTCGTCACCGGCGCCACCGCGGGACTGGGCGCAGAATTCGCCCGCCAGCTTGCCGAACAGGGGAACAACCTCGTGCTCGTGGCCCGCGACACGGCTCGGCTGCAGGCCACCGCAGACGAACTGCAGAGGCGGTACGGAACCACGGCTGAGGTGCTGACCGCGGATCTGACCGACGACGGCGGCGTGGCCGCCGTCGTCGGACGCCTTTCCGACCCCTCACGGCCGGTGGACATGTTGGTGAACAACGCCGGGATCGGGCTGCTGCACAACTTCGACGAGAACCCGATCGAGGATGAGAAGAAGCACCTGAGGCTGCACGTGCAGACGGCCATGGAGCTCAGCCACGCCGCCCTCCAGGGCATGCTGGCCCGCGGTTCCGGCCGGATCATCAACGTTGCCAGCGTGGCGGCTTTCCTGCCCCGCGGTTCCTACTCGGCGGCGAAGGCGTGGCTGCTCAGCTTCAGCCGCTGGGCGAACCTCGCCTACTCGCCCCGCGGTGTGAAGGTGACCGCCGTCTGCCCCGGCTTTGTCCACACCGAGTTCCATGACCGGATGGGGATGGACAAGTCGGTGGCACCGGGCTGGACGTGGCTGCGGCCGGGCCGGGTGGTTCGCGAAGCACTGGCGGACAATGAGCGCGGGAAAGCTGTTTCCATCCCCACCAAGCGCTACAAGGTGCTGGCCGCCGTCGCCCGCGTGGTGCCGGACAGGTTTACGGCAGGGCCGCCGCGCCGGCCGCAGGAGCCGGGCGTCGGTTCCGCCGCGAGCGGATAAGCACCACCACAAGGATTCCGGTGCCGGCCCCGACCACGGTTTCGACGGCGCGTTCGACGATGAGCACTTGCGGGTCCGCCGGGGCCGCCAGCTGGGTCATCAGCAGGATGACCGGAGTGAACCAGACCATCGCCAGCCCGTAGTGCCGGGTCATGAACAGCTCCGTGCCGAACTGGCAGACGATCACCAGCAGCGCCAGCACCGCGGCCTCCGCTCCCGGGAAAAAATGCAGCGGAGCCCAGGGCCCCGGTAGAAGTACGACGGCGACCAGCACCAGCCCGAGGAACGTCCCCATCATCCTGTGGATGCCGCGGTGGACGCTGCTGGGCAGGTCCGCGCCGGCGAGCGGAACCGCGGCGGCCGCCATCGCCCAGTGCGGGTGGCCGCTTCCGGTCAGGACGCCAACGGTGCCGGCGGCCCCGACGGCCAGCACATAGCGGGCCGCGTGTATTGCCGCGTGGCGCCGGAAAGTTCCGTGGAGGCGGACTGCCGGACGGACCGCGCCGGGGTGCCAGGCCCTGCCGCGGACCCAGCCGCCGAATCCCACCAGCAAGGAGAACGCCGCGGCGCCGCCGGCGATGAGCAGCGCAACATACCAGGGCACGGCGGTGGGAACGGAGGCGCAGGCGCCCAGGGCGAGGATCCCGAAGAAGGGGCCGTTGGGCCGCAGGCGCACCTTGTCAGAATAGACAGACCCCACGCCCGCCAGCAGGGCCTCGATGCCCACGAGCCACCAGGAGTGCAGGCCGTTGACCGACAGGACCACGCCCACGGTCACCCCGGACAGCAGAACCAGTGCCGCCTGGAGCTGATGGGTGAGCCGGAGCTGGTGCGGCTCGGAACGGCCGTACATGCCGGTGAGCGCGCCGAACACGGCATAGATGGTGAGCTCCGGACTGCCGAGGAGCAGCAGGACCAGGGAGGGGACGGCCACGCTGATGGCAACGCGCCATGCCGAAAGATGGTCATTGTTGGCGGGGCCAAAGCTGTGCAGCTGCCGCAGGTGGTGCACTACAGACTGCACCGGCCCAACCCCTTTCATCCTACGAAATTAGCATTACAGCAAAGATCTCACCGCGTGCTGCGTCACAAAGTGAGACAGACAACAGGCTGCATCGACTGGGCAACTCTGGCGGCGCAACTCTGGCGGCGCGGGCGGCGTTGCAGCGCGAAGGCCCGCCGGGCGTGCCCCGTGGAAAGGGTCATGCCGGACGGGCCTTCAGTCGCGTCAGCCTTCAGCCGCAGCGGGCTGTAGCAGCATCAGGTGCGGGCGGGCACCTTGTTCAGTTCGTCGTCGAGTTCCTTGTCCAGACCGTTGGCCGGATCCTGTGACCTGTTCAGTTCATCGACGGTCTCGAACGGCAGTTCGTCGAGGTCGATCAGCGGGTTCTCGTCCTGGGTGGCCACCAGTTCACGGGCCTCGGCCGGGGTGTCCACGCTGGGCATGGAGCCGGGCAGCGGGCGCTGGGCGGATTCCTTGAGGAAGTAGATGGCCACGGCACCAACGGCCGAGGTGGCCATCAGGTAGTAGGCAGGCATCATGTCGTTGCCGGTGGCGCTAATGAGGGCAGCCACGATGAACGGGGTGGTGCCGCCGAAGATCGCCACGGAGAAGTTGTAGGCAATGCCCATGGCGCCGTAGCGGCTGGCCGTGGGGAACTGGGCCGGCAACGCCGAGGCGAGGTTTGCAACGTAGAAGGTCACCGGGAACGCGATCAGCGACAGGCCGGCCAGGGTTGACCAGACGCTGCCAATGCCGATCAGCATGAACGCCGGGGCAGCCAGGACCACGGTGCTGACAGCGCCGATCCAGAGAACCGGGCGGCGACCGATGCGGTCGGAGAGCTTGCCGGTCAGCGGAATGCAAAGGCTCATGACCACGAGCACCGGGATGGTGAGCAGCGTGCCGTGGACGGGGTCGTAACCCTTGGATTCCGTGAGGTACGTGGGCATGTAGGAAGTCAGCGCGTATCCGGCGGTGTTGGCCGCCGCCACGAGGATCATGGCAACGATGATGGAGCGCCAGTAGGCCTTGACGATGCCCACCGGGCCCTTTGCCGCGGCCTCATCACCGGAGGCAGCGTCCTTGGCGAGTTCCTCCTGAGCGTCCAGGGTGGCCTGGAACTGCGGGGACTCTTCAATCTTGCTTCGGAAGTACACGGCGATGAGGCCCAAAGGACCGGCGATCAGGAACGGCAGGCGCCAGCCCCAGTCCTCCATGGCGGCCTGGCCCAGCGTCAGCTGCAGCACGGACACCAGCGCGGCACCCAGGGCGAAGCCGAGGTAGCTGCCCATGTCCAGGAAGCTGGCGAAAAAGCCGCGGCGCTTGTCCGGCGAATACTCGCTCACGAAGGTGGTGGCACCGGCGTATTCGCCGCCGGTGGAGAAGCCCTGCACGAGTTTGAGCACCACCAGGAGGGCGGCTGCCCACATGCCAATCTGCGCGTAGCCGGGCAGCAGGCCGACGGCGAAGGTGCTCGCCGCCATGAGCATCAGCGTGGCCGCGAGGACCTTCTGGCGGCCGATCTTGTCGCCTAGCCAGCCGAACACGACGCCGCCGAGCGGGCGGGCGATGAAGGTGGCAGCGAACGTGCCCAGGAGGAACAGCGTCTGCACGCTCTTGTCGGCCTCCGGCAGGAACACCGGACCCATGGTGGTGATGAGATAGCCGAACACGCCGACGTCGTACCACTCCATGGTGTTGCCCACGATGGTGCCGCCGAGGGCCTTCTTGAGCATGGGCTGGTCTACGACGTTAACGTCGGATACCTTGAGCCGGCGCCGCGCGAGCAGCTTTGGTTTTTTCGCACTTTTGGGTGCGGCCTGGTTGTTTCCGCTGGCGTTCCTGGCGCCTGCTGAAGAGTCGGTCGTGCTTCGGTCTGTGGGCATTTGGGCAACTCCTGTGGAGGTCATTTGCTTGCGACTTATAGCTGCCCCGCTCCGGGCAGGCCTTCAATTTTACGGGATTTCCATGGATTTCGAGAGTTCGGTGCCGTATGATCACCCGGTTTAGGGGGCAAAACCGCGCTGAAGCCAGATTTGTTTTGGCGGATCTGGCCCCGCCATCCTGCGGATTTTCCGCCACAGGGGTGATCGTTATCAAACCTTTTTCTGGAACAGGGCTCTTCGGGTCCTAATCCGCGCCGAATCAGCGCCGAATCCACGCGCAATCCGGCCCTCCAGGGGCCCCAATTCCGGCCCAGCCGGGCAGGTGTAAGCGGCGGCGGAGGGGTGCTGATTGAACCGAACAGCGGCGGTACTCGTCTGATTGGTTAGATCCAGGTTCAGGACCCGGCACGGTGGACCGGGGAGGCCAGGACTGAGCGTTCATAACTTCCAGACGGTTTTACTTCCAGACAGGGTGTTCGCCATGGACTACGAGATCAGCGGTTTGCCGATGCATGTGTTGCTCGTCCACGCCACGGTGGTCTTCGTTCCGTTGGCGGCCCTTTGCACGCTGCTCAGCCTTCTCTGGCCCGCCGCCCGACGGCGTTTGGGAATCGTCACCCCGCTGGTCGCCCTGCTGGCTCTGATCCTGGTGCCGGTTACGTCCGCGGCTGGCGCGTGGCTCTTGGACCGTGTTGATGTCACACCGCGGATCAATGCCCACATGCAGCTCGCCGGGATGCTCCTGCCGTGGGTGGTGGGCGTGTTCCTCGTGGCCCTTGCCCAGTGGCTGTGGTTCCGCTACGGCACCTCGCAGGCAGAAGGGATGAGGCGGCGAATGGGCACCGCCGGGTCCCGTATCGCGGGGATTGTCGCCGTCGTGGTCGCCCTGGTGCTCTGCGGCGGTGCCGTAGCCTCTGTGGCGATCATCGGGGAAGCGGGATCCCGGGCGGTGTGGGAAGGGTCCTTCCGGACCGGGGCCGACGACTAGTACTGAGTCTCTTCCCGGACGGCGTGATTCTGCCTAAGGTGGAGCCATGGGAACACTGATCTTCGAGTAATGGACGCGCCATGACGGCCACAGTTCGCGGTTGACCCGCTCACTGCCAACCAGTCCGCTGTTGGCCGCCGTGCCCGGCATTCACCGCCGCAACCAACTCCGCCTTTCAGGTTTCTGCCTTCGCAGTGCTTCTTCGCGGGAGCCCGGCTTCTTTGCAATCCGGCGACGGCGGATTCACGGATCAAAATATGGGGAACAACTTCATTTCATCGCGGAAAGGAAGAACAAATGGCCGACTCCTACAACGGAAGCAGCATCAAGCCGGATGTCGCTGCGCATCTGGCGGAATCGATGGAAAGGCCGGCGCTGCCCACTCCCGAAACCCTGGCCGTCACCGCGGCCATGGGCGGGGCAAAGCAGTGGCCGGACGGCAACGGCAAACGGCGCCACCCCAAGGAACACGGCGCAAGCCCCGGACGCGCGGGACAGGGCGCTGCTGTGACGGCAATCCACCGGACCGGCCGGCCGCAGATACCGCACTCGTCCTGACCAACTGACAATACGAAACAGCCTGGCTTCGCCCAATATCGGGTGTCGCCAGGCTGTTTCTCTTTGGCTGGCGGGCAGGTTCTTCAGGGCTGGTTCATCAGGACGGCGGGGATTCCAGCACCACCTCCGCCGGTTCCTTGTCCAACCGCCAGCCGCGCCATACCGGGTGTCGAAGCTTGCCGCTCCCGGTCCACTCACCGAAGGTCACCTCACCCACCAGGGCGGGGTTCACCCAGCGCGCGTCCGCCGCATCCGCTGACGGAACATCATCGAACGGCGACGTCTTCTGCGCCAGCCCCTCCATCTTTTTCCGCAGCTCCTCCAGTTCACGCATGCTGAATCCGCTTCCCACACGGCCCACATACCGCAGCTTCTTGCCCTCCGGAATGCCCACCAGCAGGGACCCCACGGTGTTGGACCGGTCGCCCCTGCCCGGACGCCAGCCGCCCACTACCACTTCCTGCGTCTGTTCGATCTTGAGCTTGATCCACGTGTGCGTCCGTTGCCCGCTCACATAACGGCTGTCCGCGCGCTTGGCCATCACGCCTTCCAGGCCCAGCTCGCGGGCGCTTTCCAGGATGTGCTCCACCTTCTCGTCGAGGGTCTCCGACAGTTCCACTGGGCACCCGCCGGGCTCGAAGAAGTCGGCGAGGCGATCCCGCCGCTTCCTCAGGGGCAGCCTGCGGAGGTCATCGCCGTCGTCAGCCAGCAGGTCAAAGAGCATCATCCGCACCGGGATGGTGGCACGGGCCCGTTTCACGTCGCCCGGCCTGGTCAGCTTCATCCTTCCCTGCAGGAGCCCGAAGTCGGGCCGCCCGGAAGGCCCGACGGCGAAGATCTCGCCGTCCGCGATGAAGTCCTGCGGGGGCCAGCAGCTTCTGTCCGTGAATTCGGGATAGCTGGCCGACATGTCGTTGCCGTTCCGGCTCAGGAGCCTGATTCGATCGCCGTCCGCCACCACGAGCGCACGGATCCCGTCCCACTTCAGTTCAAAGAGCCACTCGCTGCCGTGCAGGTCCGCCGGGGTTCCGGCCGAGGCGAGCATGGGGGCTGGGTCCTCCTGGAGGGTCTCCTTTCGGGGTGCTGCCGGCCTGGAAGCAGCTGCGCGCGCCGGGCTGGAAGCGCCCGTGCGGGCCGGGCTCGCCGGTTCCTTGGATCTCACCGCTTCCTTGGTGCCGCCCGGCTTTTTCCGTGTTCCCGGGACCCTGTCCATCAGATGGATGAGCCACTGCGACTCCTCGCCGTGGCCCTTCCCGGTATGGATCAGGGCGATCCTCCTGGTGCCGCCAAGCCCGCCGCCCTCACGGCCCGTCAGTGTGGCAATGACTTCCTTGCCGTTCACCCATTTTTCGAGCTCATAGACACCCTTGTCCCAGATGCTGACGCTGCCCGCCCCGTACTCGCCCTTGGGGATGTCGCCCTCAAAATCGGCATAGTCCATGGGGTGGTCCTCGGTCTGTACCGCCAGGTGATTCTTGTCCCCCGACTCCGGCACGCCCTTTGGAAGCGCCCAGGAGACAAGCACGCCCTCATGCTCCAGCCGGAAGTCGAAGTGGAGCCGGCTGGCATGGTGCTCCTGGATGACGAAGATCTCCTTGCCCGCCTGCGACGCAACGCCGTTGGCCTTTGCCGCGTGGTGCTCTTCCGCAGTGAACGGCTCCGGTGTCTTGCGTTGGTCACGCAGGGAGCGGTATTTGTTCAGCCGGGAATCCGCGTGCCCGCCGCCCGGCGGTCCGGCGCTTCTAGTGGGGGCGTGGTCCGGGTGGGCTGTGTTCGCGTTGCCGGCGCCGTCAGGGCGGCCGGTGCCGGTATGGCCTGGGCCAGGGTGCCCGGTGGCGGAACTGACCGGGGCGAAGGGGTCCTTCCCGGCCGCCACCCGGCGCATGACCTCCTCGTAGTCAAGGTGCTTCAGCGACGGCGAACTCAACTCCCGCCAGGTCCGCGGAGCCGCCACAGTGGGGTGCAGGCGCCCGCGGAGTGAGTACGGAACGATGGTGGTCTTCGCGGCGTTGTTCTGGCTCCAGTCCACCAGGACCTTTCCCGTCCTGAGGGTCTTCTTCATGTCGCTGACGGCCAAGTCCGGGTGGTCGGCCTCCAGGGCCCGGGCCAGTTCACGGGCGAAGGCGGAGACCTCATCCGAGGTCTGTGTCCCGTTCAGGACAGCGTACAGATGGATCCCCTTGCTGCCGCTGGTCACCGGAACGGGGTCAAGCCCCACGTCCTGCAGGATGGTCCGCGCCAGCTTGGCCACCTCCACGCATTCGGGCAGTCCCGCGCCTTCGCCGGGATCGAGGTCCAGGACCAGCCGGTCGGGAGGCAGGGCACTGCCGTGGGAGTCCACCGTCCACTGCGGCACGTGGATCTCCAGCGAGGCGATCTGCGCCAGCCAGGTGAGGGTGGCCGGATCATTGACCAGCGGGTAGTAGTTGGTGTTGGTCTTGTGGGTGATGGCGGCGCGGGGCACCCAGCCCGGGGCAGAGTCGTCCAGGTTCTTCTGGAAAAACATCTCACCGGGCTGGGTTTCTGTTCCTACCCCGTGCACCCACCTCTTGCGGGTTGCCGGGCGGTTTCTGGCTGCCGGGATCAGCACCGGGGCCACAGCGGCGTAATACGCGATGATGTCCGCCTTGGTGGTGCCGGTGGCGGGATACATCACCTTGTCGAGGTTCGTCAGGGTCAATTCGCGGCCGCCGACCCGGACGCGTTCCTTACCGCCGGCCACGGGGCTTCACCTCCGGGCCTGCGTGCTGTTGACTTGTCCCATGAGAGCCATCTGGAAAGGCGCCATCGCGTTCGGGCTGGTCAACGTCCCGGTGAAGGTCTACAGCGCCACCGAGGACCATGACATCAGCCTCCATCAGGTGCACAACGCCGACGGCGGCCGGATCCGCTACCAGCGCCGCTGCGAGGTCTGCAGCGAGGTGGTTGACTACTCCGACATTGAGAAGGCCTACGAGGACGACGGCCGGACGGTGATCCTCACAAAGGAGGAGCTCAAGGCCATCCCCGCGGAGAACAGCCACGAGATCGAAGTGGTGCAGTTCGTGCCCTCCGACCAGCTCGACCCCATCATGTTCGAGAAGAGCTACTACCTGGAGCCGGACTCCAAGTCGCCCAAAGCCTACATGCTGCTGCGCAGGGCACTGGAGGACACAGAGCGTGTGGCCGTGGTGCAGTTCGCACTGCGGGACAAGACACGGCTGGGTGCCTTGCGGATCCGCGACGACGTCCTGATGCTCCAGGCGCTGCTGTGGGCGGACGAAGTCCGGGAAGCAGCGTTTCCCGCCCTGGATACATCCATCCGCATCTCCGCGCAGGAACGTGAGATGTCCGCCGCGCTGGTGGAGTCCATGGCCTCCGACTTCGAGCCCGAGCAGTTCACCGACGACTACCAGGCACAGCTTCGACAGCTCATCGAGGCGAAGCTGGAAAAGGGCGACGCGCTGGACACAGAGGAGACGTTCGGTGCCGAGGCCGAGGGCGGCAACGGCGAAGTAATCGACCTGATGGAGGCCCTGAAGCGCAGTCTGGACAAGAAGCGCGGGGGAGGGGCGGCCAAACAAGAGTCGTCTGAAGACGAATCGGATGAGGAAGAGCCGGCCCAACCAGCCAAGCGTGGCAGTGGTAGCCGCAGCGCCAGCGGCAGAGCCACCAGCAGCCGGAGCCGGACCAGCACCGCCAAAAAGGCCGACGGGGATTCCGACGCCGAGACTACCAAGAGCGGTACCTCCGGGACCCGCAGCAGGTCCGCCGCTTCTAAGTCGGGCGCTGCTGCTAAACCCAGCACGGCTTCGAAGACCAGCACGGCTTCGAAGACCAGCACGGCTTCGAAGACCGGGACGGCGTCGAAGACCGGCACCGCATCGAAAAGCGGCGCTGCGGCCAAGTCCACCACGAAGACCGCGTCCACGGCGAAGACCGCGCGAAAGGGCGCCTGAAAGGGCGGGCGCCCCGCCGCGCGGCTGCACGTGCACCCGCCTAGGAATTCCTGAGCGCAGAGACGAGTTCGCTCTTTTTCTTGCCTGAATACCCCTTGAGGCCGACTTCTTTGGCTTTCGCCTTGAGCTGATCAACGGTCCAGTCTTCGTAGTCGCCGGACTTGCCGCCCTTCCGGCCCACTTCGGAGCATCCTTTATTGGCTGCCGCGTTGGAGACGCGCGCCGCTTTCTGTTTCGATGCACCCTCGCCGCGGAGCTCTTCGTAGAGTTTGGGATCTTTCAGGCTGGGATTCTTCTTCTCTGGCATGGCTACCTCCCACTGTCCACTTCGCCTCGGGCCACAGCGGCACGCCAGGCGCCCGTCTCGATCCCGCGGGTTTCGATGAACTCCTTGAACCGCTCCAGGTCGGAGGATACCTGCTGCTCATCAACGTGGGCGGCGGCCCCGGCCCTTTCCAGCAGGCTCTCCGGCTCCCATTCGAGTTCCACGTTCACTCGGCAGAGGTCCTCGCCCAGGCTCTCGAAGGTGACCCGGCCGGCGTTGCGCGGCTTGTCCGTGCTGACCCAGGCGATGCACCGGTCCGGCGTCTGTTCCAGGATCTGCGCATCGTATTCGCGCTTGACGCCCGCCACGCTGGTGCGGAAATGGAGGGAGGTTTCGTCGATCTGCTCGACGGACTCGACCCCCTTCATGAAGCGGGGGAACGATTCGAACTGTGTCCACTGGTTGTAGGCGGTGCTGACTGGTACCTCGACGTCCACGCTTTCCTGCAAGGTTTCCACTCTGTCATTCTCCTTCAGTCCGGCAGTTCCGCCGGTCATTCAATGGCTGGCCACAGTTCCAAGCTAGTAGGGCGCAGAATCAAAAACAAGAAACTACTAAGGTTGCTTACTTAGGTGGGGCGGGCCCCTGATCAGGCACGATGTCCCCCCGGTCACGCACCGGCAGCAAAATCCATCCGGAAACGGCTACGGCCGGCCTCCGCCGGCCGTCCCCTGAGGGGACTGCGGCGGAAACCGGCCGTAAAGCGCGCGGTGCCTATTCGGCGTCGTGATCCGTTTCCAGGATCTGAACCAGACGCTCGAGCGCTGCATCAGCCCCGTCACCCTCGGCCCGGAGCACCACAACGTCGCCGTGCGATGCGCCAAGGCTCATGAGGGAAAGGATGCTGGCGGCGTCCATTGCTTCGTCGGCCGGCTCCCCTTCGCGGGCGATGGTGATGTCGAGGTCAAACTCGCCTGCGGCCTCGGCGAAGATGGCGGCGGGGCGGGCGTGCAGGCCTACGCGGCTGGCGACAGTTGCGTTACGTTCGGACATTTCTGCTCCTTGCAATTGCAGTGCGGGTTGGAATGCTGAAGGACAGCGGGGGTCAGACAGTTACAGGGACGGTCTCCACCGTATCAACGGCCTTGCGGGCAGCCCAGCGTTTGAGGGCCACCACGATGAGGGCTGTGACCACGGTTCCGGCCAGGATGGACACGATGAACATCAGCACGTTGCCGATGGCGAAGAACACGAAGATGCCGCCGTGGGGTGCCTGTGACGTGACGCCGAAGGCCATGGTGAGGGCACCTGTGACTGCGCCGCCGACCATGCTGGCGGGGATGACGCGGAGCGGGTCAGCTGCCGCGAACGGAATGGCGCCCTCGGAGATGAAGGAGGCGCCCAGCAGCCAGGCTGCCTTGCCGTTCTCGCGCTCGGCCAGGCTGAAGACCTTCTTGTCCAGGACGGTGGCCAGGGCCATGGCCAGCGGCGGCACCATGCCGGCGGCCATCACGGTGGCCATGATCTGCCAGGGTGCCTGGTTGGTTGCGCTGCCGGCGCCGAGGCCTGCGACGGCGAAGGCGTAGGCCACCTTGTTCACGGGGCCGCCGAGGTCGAAGCACATCATGAGGCCGAGGATGATGCCCAGGACGATGGCCGAGGCGCCGGACATGCCGGACAGCCAGGTGTTCAGGCCGACGGTGATGGCGGCAATCGGTCCACCCAGGAACAGGAACATCGCGCCGGAGGCGATGATTGAGGCCAGCAGCGGAATGATGACGACGGGCATCAGGCCACGGAGCCAGCGCGGCACTGACCATGTTCCGATCAGGTGGGCGATGTAGCCGGCGAGCAGGCCGCCGACGATGCCGCCGAGGAAGCCGGCGCCCATGAAGCCGGAGACAGCGCCGGCAACGAAGCCCGGTGCAATACCCGGGCGGTCGGCGATTGCGTACGCAATGTAGCCGGCGAGGGCGGGAACCAGGAAGCCCATGGACAGGGCACCGATCTTGAAGAATACGGTGCCGAGGTACAGGGCGAGGTTGCCGTCGGGAAGATTGACCAGGGAGTTGTTGGCCAGGATGTCATTGGCCTTGGTGCCCAGGGCGATGTCGAAACCCGCGAGCAGGAAGCCCAGCGCGATCAGCAGGCCGCCGCCGGCGACGAACGGGATCATGTAGCTGACGCCGGTGAGCAGTGCCTTCTTCAACTTCTGGCCGATGTGCTCACCCTTTTCGGCGGCCTCCCGCTCAGCCTGCTCCTCAGCACCGAAGTGCGGAACCCGGTGGGCGCGCGGGTTGTCTGCCGCGTCCAGCGCTTCCTGGACCATCTTGGCGGGCTCGTCGATGCCGCGCTTGACCGGCGCGTTGATGACCGGCTTGCCCGCGAAGCGCTCCTTGCCGCGAACGTCCACATCGACGGCGAAGATCACGGCGTCGGCAGCGGCGATGACTGCGGGGTCCAGCGGCTTGGCGCCCGAGGAGCCCTGGGTTTCGACCTGCAGGTCCACGCCCACTTCCTTGGCTGCGGCCACGAGGGAGTCTGCAGCCATATAGGTGTGCGCGATGCCGGTTGGGCAGGCAGTTACGGCGACGAGGCGCCGCGGTCCGCCGGAAGCGGCACCGCCAGCAGCAGCACCGGCAGCGGCGGCGCCGGTTGAAGCGGAAGCCGTGGCCGCAGCCGTTTCCGGTGCGGCAGCGGCAGCAGGCTTGTCCGCCAGCGCGTTGTCCACGAGCTCCACGATTTCTTCCCGGGAAGCAGCCGCACGGAGCGAGCCGGTGAAGTCCTTCTTGATCAGCGAGCGGGCGAGCTTGGACAGCAGCTTCAGGTGCTCCTGGTCGGCGCCGGCCGGTGCAGCGATGAAGAAGATGAGGTCGGCGGGGCCGTCCTTGGCGCCGAAATCGACGGGCTGGGACAGGCGTGCCATGGCGAGGGTGGGTTCGGTTACGGCGGCCGAGCGGCAGTGCGGGATGGCGATGCCGCCGGGCACGCCGGTGGCCGTCTTCTGCTCGCGGGCGAAGGCATCGGTGAAGAGGCCTTCAACTTCGCTCGCACGTCCGTTGGCGGCAACACGGCCGGCCAGGTGCCGGATCACGTCCTCGGGCGAATTGCCCAGGTTCTGGTCAAGCTCGACCAGGTCCGCGGTGATGAGCTGAGTCACTGTCAATCCTTCCGGAGGGCCGTGATGGTTACGGCGTCGGGGGTTGTTTGGTGGACTGCCGGAACGGTGGAGCCCGGCAGGGAAGCGGCGGCGGCGCCATGCGCCACAGCCTGGCGGAGGCAGTCAGCCGGGGCGGCGCCCTGGCTGGCGGCCAGCAGGTAGCCGGCCAGCGACGAGTCACCGGCGCCGACCGTACTGACTGCGGTGACCGGCGGATGCGTGGCCAGCCACGCGCCGTCGGCCGTCACGAGGACAGCGCCCTTGGAACCGAGCGTTGCCAACACGGCCCCCACACCGGAACGCACGACAGCGGCAGCTGCCGCGGCGGCAGCGTACGGATCCGCTTCGAGTTCCTCAGCCGTGCTTGCCGAGGAAAAACCTGCTGCTGCGGCCAGTTCCGCCAGCTCCTCGGCATTGGGTTTGAGCAGGTCCGGTTTTCCGGACGCAGCTTCTGTTGCGTCGCCGGCTACGGCCGCTGCCAGGGGAGCGCCGGAGGAGTCGACAGCAATCTTCGGAACGCCCGCCCCGGCGTCGGCATTGCGCAGCCGCCGGGTGACTGTGGCGTAGAAATCAGCGGGAACACCGGGCGGAAGCGAACCGGCCAGGACCACCCAGCTGGCTCCGCGCGAACGTTCCAGGAGCAGGCTGATCAGCGCCTCCTGGGCGTCCGCGGCGAGGACCGGGCCGGGCTCGTTGATCTTGGTGGTCACACCGCCCGGCTCCGTCAGGGCCACGTTGGTGCGCAGCGCTTCGTGGATGGCGAGCGACGCGAAGGGCACGCCTTCTTCCCGCAGGCCCGCCAGCACGGGATCGGATTCCGCGCCGGGCAGCACCGCAAGTGTCTCGAGGCCGGAGGTCACGAGGGCGCGGGAAACATTGACTCCCTTGCCGCCGGACTCCTGGCGGACGGAAACTGCGCGCTGGACTTCGCCCCGCTCGAGCGGGCCGGGCAGCGCCACCGTCCGGTCCAGGCTGGGATTGGCTGTGAGGGTGACAATCATGCGACTACCACCTCCACGCCGGCCTCGGCGAGGGCCGCTGCTAGTTCGGAGCCGGGTTTGCGGTCAGTGATCACGGTATCCAGATCTTTCAAAGAGGCGAACTGGACGAGCGTTTCCGCTTCCAGCTTGGACGAATCGGCGAGGACCACAATGCGGCGTGCCGAATGGACGAAGGCAGCCTTGACTGCGGCTTCTTCAGAATCTGGTGTGCTGAGGCCGAAGGTGGCGTGGATGCCGTTGGTCCCCACGAAAGCGATGTCCGGTCGCAGCCTGCCGGCCGCTTCCACAGTTCCTTGGCCCACGGCGGCCTGTGTGAGCCCGCGGACCCGGCCGCCCAGAATCTGCAGGGCGATGCCGGGTGTGCTGGCAAGCTTGGCGGCGATGGGGACGGCGTGGGTAATGACCAGGAGCTCCTGGGCGGGATCGGCCGGCTTGGCAGGACTTGATGCGCCGCGGCGGGCGAGGAGGTCAGCGAGGACTTCGGTGGTGGAACCGGCGTCCAGGAGGATGCTGCTGGAGGGGCCTTTCGGCAGGAAGCCGAGGGCGGCCTCGGCGATGCGCAGCTTCTGCGCCTGCCGCTGGATGGTCCGCTCGAGGATGCTCTCCTCCGTGGTGCTAAAGCGGTCTGCGGAGACGGCGCCGCCGTGGACGCGGCGCACCGTGCCGGCCGATTCCAGGGCAGCCAGGTCCCGGCGGACCGTTTCGGTGGTGATGCGGAAGCGCTCGGCGAGGTCGGTCACGCTGGCGCGGCCGCTGGCTGCAACGAGCCCGGCGATCTGCTGCTGACGCTCCTCGGCAAACACATACCCTCCATTGCGTACTGACAGCCCTGCATGTCCCGCAGCGCGTCTTTCCTGCATCCGTTGATTGCTTGGATCTGTTCCATCGTGACCGTTATCACAGATCTGCAAGTACTTGACTTTATCTTCGTTCATGTTGCTTTGTCAACGAAAAACCACAGAAAACCAAAAGCGCCGGACCTGACCCGAAGGTCCGGTCCGGCGCTGCCTGATGCGTTCACTGCTGCGCGCTAGTTTCCGCGCCGCGCTAAAGGCCGTTGTCGCGACTTTCGTTCCTGGTGATTCTCTCGCCCGTATTTGGATCCACGACTGAGCGCGTCTCGCTCACGCGGCGGCTCCTGCCCGGGGAAGCAATGACCAGCGAGACGATGAGGCCAATGACGCCGACGGCCATCAGGATGTAACCGATCAGTGTCAGATCCACATTTGGGATAAGGCCCGGCGTGATGGCCCAGGCGAGAATGGCGCCGAGGGCAATAAGGAAGATGGAGGAACCGATTCTCATGACTTGCTCCTTGCGTTCGCGGCTTCCCGCAACTCTGGTTCGTGCGGTTTGCCGGCCTCATTTGCTAAGCATGCTGTCAAGCGTCAGGCTACATCCCGGTAACCCCGGTTTCAATCAAATCCGCAGGTCAGCGAGGGTCCGGCTTTCCGGGGACTCGCTAGGCTGATCGGATGGAGACGGTTGTATGGTCCAAGCCGGAAGAGGAGCGTGCCGGCACCCCGCTGCTGGTAATGATGCACGGTTACGGCACCGACGAATCCAGGATGGTCAATCTCTTCGATTATTTGCCCCAGGATTTCACTTGCGCCGCGCTCCGGGCGCCCATGCCAATCGCGAACGGTTACGGCTGGTTCCTGCTGGATTATTTCCTGACCAACGATTTTGCCGACGTCATCGCGGCCGCCAATTCCGTGTTCTCCTGGATCGACTCGGCCAGGCCGCTCCACACCAGCGTGAGCCTGCTGGGCTATTCCCAGGGGATGGCCATGGCGAGCACCCTTCTGCGCCTGCGGCCCCAGGATTTCCCCGCGGTGGTGGGGCTTTCCGGGTTCGTCCTGAACAACGACCTGCTGGCGCTCAGCGAGTCCCTCGATGAGCGGCCCCCATTCTTCTGGGGGAGGGATAAAGCGGACCTCGTCATCAATGGAGACGCAACGGCCTTCACGGAGGAATGGCTGAACACGCACACCCGGCTCACGGCGCGCACTTATCCCGGCATGGGCCACGCCATGTCCAAGGCCGAGATGGTGGACGTCAGTGCGTTCCTGCGGCATTACGTACTGCGCTGAGTCCGGGCGCCGGCCAAGGGGGCGCCTCACGGAATCAGCAGCGGAAATAAAAACAGTTGCAGGTTAAATCTGCAAGCGCTTACACTCTTCTTCGGCCGGGATCCGGCCATCAGTCGTCCGCCCGGCGGTGGGCGGCTGGCAGTGCACGACTCAAGAGTGTTCGAAAGGGCAGGCCCGCGCCATGCATCCTTGCGCCACCCATCCCGCGGGGATGTTCAGCTGGCTTGCCCTGAACCGCCCGCGCCCCCATCATGGACGTAGGCCAAAAGTCGTGCGCCCGCGCATGCAAGCGTTCTGCCTGGCCCGCAACGCCGCGGTGCAAGCGGCCGAACCGGGCGAATTCACGCGCCGGACATAACCCGGCCGGAACCCAACCAGACCGGCCGCGCAAGCAGCGGGACGCCGCCGTTTGCGGCCAGGGCAACGCAGCCCGGTCCGCGCGAAACGCCGGCCTTTCCTTCAAATTGCAGAATCACCACAACGGAACTTTCCGGGCCGCCGGCGCCCTGGATGAAAGGTTCCGAGCGGCAGGTCCTGCACGCATATCCCTTTGGTCACTGGCGACCACGTTTCCTGGTAATCCCCGACATATTGCTGTCCGACCCCGAAAGGACACGGAACTAAGCATGACCGAAATCCTGAATACCAGCGCTGGCAGCCGGCCGAACAGCTGGACCGGCGCCGCCGCCATCCTCTTTGACTTGGACGGCGTGCTCACGCCCACGGCCGTGGTCCACGAGCGCGCCTGGCAGGAGCTGTTCGACGGGTACCTCGAAACCGTCCCCGAAAAGGTCGGGTACCGGGAGAGCGATTACTTCGACCACATCGACGGCAAGCCAAGGTTCGACGGCGTCCGGGACTTTCTGACGTCCCGCGGCATCACCCTTCCCGAGGGCCCCGCCGATGACGATCCGGACAACACCACGGTCCAGGGCCTCGGCAACCGGAAGAACAGGATCTTCAACGACATTGTCAGCGCCGGGGTGGAGCCCTATGCGGGATCGGTGCGTTTCCTGGAAGCCGCACTCGACCGCGGACTGAAGGTCGCCGTCGTCTCCTCCTCAAGGAACGCCCCTTCGGTGCTGCGTTCGGCGGGGCTGGCGGACCGGTTCCCGGTGGTCGTGGACGGCGTCGTGGCCGCTGAGGAAGGGCTGCCCGGCAAGCCGGACCCGGCAACCTACGAGTACGCCGCCCGGCTCCTGGAGCTGCCCAGCGAGCAGTGCGTCGTCGTTGAGGACGCAGTGTCCGGCGTGCAGGCGGGCAGCGCCGGCAGTTTCCATTCAGTCATCGGCGTGGACCGCGGTGCCGGACGGCAGACGCTGCTCGACGCCGGCGCCACCCTTGTGGTCAGCGACCTCGAGGAACTTCTCTAGTCCCGCAGTCCCGCAGCCCGAGCCCCGCAGCACCGCAGCCCCAGGGTCGCAACCGGGGTACCGCCAGCCTCGTCAGAACTTCCAGCACCATTTTCGACCGCCTAAGGAACGCCTCTCATGGCACTCATCAACGCTGACCGCGTCCGCTTCCCCAATGATCCCTGGAAGCTCGTGGAAACGAGCCACGCACCCGGCGACGCCGGAACGCTCGAAACGCTTTTTGCGCTCGGCAACGGCCACCTCGGTGTCCGGGGTGCCCACTGGGCCGCGGCGGATGCTGCGCTGCCCGGCAGCTTCATCAACGGGTTCCACGAGATCTGGGACATCAAGCACGCCGAGAATGCCTTTGGTTTCGCGCGCACGGGCCAGCGCATCCTTTACATTCCGGATGCCAACAACTTCACCGTGGTCATCGACGGCGAAATGCTCAGCCTTTCCGAGTCGACCGTCCTGGACTACCGCAGGTCCGTGGACTTCGCCACCGGCATCTACGAGTGCTGCATCGTGTGGCAGTGCCGTTCCGGTGCCACAGTGACTACGGTGGAGCGCCGGGCCGTCGGCTTCGAAGCGCGCGGCAGCCTGGGCATCTCCCTGGAGGTCTCGGCCGACCGAGCCGTCTCAGCGGACGTCACCTCGTCCGTCATCAACCGGCAGGACCAACCCGTGGAGGACCACTCCACTCATGATCCGCGCCGCGCGGGCCGGCACGCAGGCCGGGTCCTGCTGCCACTCAGGATGGAGGGCGGAGACGGTTCGCTGCGCCTGTCGTGGGAGGCCGCGGAGTCGAAGCAGCGCGTGGGGATCGCCGTCGACCACTGGACGTCCGCCGGCCACCAGCCGTTCGACACCCTCGTGGACCAGGACGACAGCAGCGTCCGTTATGTGTTGGCGATTGCTGCTGAGGAGCCGTTCCGGCTCGAAAAGAGCGTCAGCTACGCGGTGGCCCGGGGTACCCGGACCGGTCTGCCCGGCGCCGCCGACGCGGAAGCGGGAGAGGACCCGGCGGACGCGGCTGAAGCCGGGCTGAAGCCGGTAGGCGACGTCTTCGCCGAAAGCGAGGCGCACTACCGCAGCTACTGGGCCGACGCCGACATCCAGGTGGGCGGGCAGCCCGAACTCCAGCAGGCCATCCGCTGGAACCTTTTCCAGCTTGCGCAGGCCACCGCAAGGGCCGGCGTCGCCGGTATCCCGGCCAAGGGCGTCACCGGCTCCGGCTACGACGGGCACTACTTCTGGGACCAGGAGGTTTACCTCCTGCCGTACCTGACGTATTCAAACCCCGACGGCGCGCGCCAGGTTTTGGAGTTCCGTCACGAGATGCTCCCGGACGCCAAGATCCGTGCCAAGGAGCTGAGCGTGGACGGCGCGCTGTTCCCCTGGCGCACCATTAACGGACTGGAAGCGAGCGCGTACTACGCTGCCGGCACTGCGCAGTTCCACATCGCCGCCGCCGTTGCCTTCGCCACCAACAGGTACGTCTGGGCCAGCGGCGACTCCGAGTTCAGGGCCGGGATGGGAGCCGACCTGCTCATCGAAACCGCCCGCATGTGGGTTTCGCTGGGCTTCTTCGGCAAGGACGGCGCGTTCCACATCCACGGCGTGACCGGCCCGGACGAGTACACCGCGGTGGTGAACGACAATCTCTATACGAACGTCATGGCACGGTTTAACCTGCGGGCCGCCGCCGCGCTGGACCACCCGGCAGTGGACGACGCCGAGCGGGAGTTGTGGGAGGCGGCTGCGGAGCGCATCCAGCTTCCGTTCGATGAGCACTTCCAGGTGTACTCGCAGGACAACGACTTCATGACCCTCGAGCCGTGGGACTGGACGACGCCGCGCTCCAAGTACCCGCTGCTGCTGAACTTCCATCCGCTGGTGATCTACCGCCACCAGGTGCTGAAGCAGGCGGACACGGTGCTGGCCATGTTCCTGCAGTGGCAGGAGTTCACCGCCGAGGAAAAGCGCCGGGCCTTCGATTTCTACGATCCCATCACCACGGGAGACTCCACGCTCTCAGCGTGCGTCCAGGGGATCATGGCCGCCGAGGTGGGTTACCGGAAGGCTGCCCTGGAGCACTTCACCAATGCCGCGTTCATCGACCTGGACAATACCCACGGGAACACGATCGACGGCGTCCACATCGCCTCCACCGGCGGAGTGTGGAGCTCACTCGTGTGCGGCTTTGCCGGGCTCCGCGACCAGGGACCCGTGCCGTTCTTTGATCCGCGGCTGCCTGGGGAATGGGACACCCTGCGCTTTCAGCTGAGGCTGCAGGGCCGCCCGCTCCTGGTGGAACTCGATCAGGACGCAATCACTCTGACGGTCCTCGAGGGCGAAGCGTTGGACGTGGACGTACGCGGGGTTCGGTTCGCGGTGGCTTCCCAGCCGGTGCGCGTTCCCCTGGATCCTGTGCACGTCCCGGAGCCATCGGTATTCCCGAGCGGGCCGCCGACCGCGAGCCTCCCGGTGGTGCGCGCACGCGCGTGACGCGGGGCTAGTAATGCGGGGCTTGTGAACCGGGCTAGATGGTGGCCTCGGCTCCTGCCGGCAGGTGGCCCAGGCGGTCCAGCGGATGGGCGATTTCATCCGTTGACATCCGGGCCACCAGCAGGGCCGTCACCGCCATGACCGGGCACACCCCGCCCGCCACCAGGAAGATGAGCCAGATCGGGAGCACGGAGGCGGCGGGACCGGCCAACGCCATGGACACCGGCATCAGCGCGAGGGACACGAAGAAGTCCAGACTGGAAACCCGCCCCAGCAGGTGCGGCGGCACGCGCCGCTGCAGCAGTGTTCCCCAGATGACCATGCCCACGCTTCCGGTGGCGCCGGAAATGAAAAGCGCCAGCGCCAGCAGCCAGAAGTTATCCATGAGCCCCACCGCCGCCAGCGGCAAGGTGCCCGCTCCCCAGCACACCATCATGACTGTCAGGTAGCGGCGCGGGAGCCGGACGGACGCCGTGACCAGCGAGGCGACGGCGCTGCCCACTCCCATGACGGCCAGCAGGAAACCGAACATGCGGCTGTCGCCGCCCAGCTGGTCCCGGATTACGAAGGGCAGGAGCACATCGATGGGCCCGATGAGGAACAGCACCGAAATGCAGGCCCAGAGCAGGGTCCAGAGGAGCCAGGGCGTCCTGACGGTGTAGCTGACGCCCTCGCGGAGGTCGGAGAAGAAAGAGGTCTTGGCGGGTACCTTGGCGGCGCCGTCCTCCGGGGTCACTGTGTCTGAATGCTCCGGACCGTCCCCGGGAGCCCGCAGGGCGTGCTGGCCGAGGAAGTTCAGGATGATGAACGCCAGCAGGTGGCATACGGCCACGCCGGTCACGGCGTGCGACGGGGACAGTGAGGCCGCGACGACGCCTGCCGCGGCAGGACCCGCCGCCTGCTGAAGCGTGGGACGCAGGGTCCCTTCCATGCCGTTGGCCGCCAGCAGGTCCTCCGGCGGCAGGATCCGCGGCAGAATCGCGGAGTAGGCCGGGAAGAAGAACGCGGCCCCCACGCCAAGGATGAAGGCACCGGCCGCCAGGTGCCAGAGCTGTAGCCAGCCTGCCATCGCCAGCCCGCTGACGGTTGCGATTACGGCAAGGTTGGTTCCCTCGACGGCGATGATCAGCAGCCGCTGCGGAACGCGGTCCGCCGCGATGCCGCCGGCAAGAACGAACGCCACGAGTCCCACGCTGCCTGCGGCGGCCACGAGGGACAGTTCAAGCGGACCGCCGCCGATGTGGATGACCTGGTAGACCATGGCCACGGCCCACATGCCCGAGCCGAAGATGGATATGGCAAGGGCGCCGATCAGCACACGGTATTCGCGGTGGGAAAAGGGTCGAAGCGCGCGGGGGAGGGCCACACGGCAATCTTAGGCCGAGCCTCTGCCGGGTGGAACGTGTGCCGGCGGGATAGGCTCTAGCCATGGGGAACACACCGGCCAGGCCGGGGCGGCGCAATGTGGCACTGATCGGCGCAAACTTTGGCCTTGCCCTGCATCCGGTGGATAGGAAGGGCATCCATATTCCTGGCGAACCCGCCAGCTGCTTTGCTTCGTTCTGGGTGGCTGACTGGTCCCGTTGGGGAACCGGAACAGTCCTCATGGTGGCCACGCTTCAGGGCTGGCGCAGCTACGGCTCCAACGAATTCTTCGCCTCCTCCCTCGCCACCGAACTGACGCGCTTTTTCCCGGAGGCCGCACGTTTTCCGCTTGCCGGGGTCAGCCATACCCAGGACGAGTTCGACGTCGAACTGGACCTTGAACGCGGGTTCCGGGCCACCGGGCGGCGGGCCGCCCTCGAAATCTCCGGGGTGCTGGACCGGCGGCGGTTCTCCGCACCCGACTTCCAGCTAGGGCCCGCCAGCGCCTCGATGAGCAACATCTACCATCCGTGCAGCACGGGAAAACTCGCAGAGTTCGGCGTCGAATGGCCCGGCGCCCCCACTGTCTACCCCGGCCCGCGCGGTCCCTCCTCCTCCGCGTACATGGCGGTGGCAGAGTCCTGGGCGATGTGACGGCCTGGTTCAGCGGCAGGGTGATCAGCATGCTTGGTATGTTGGTGAGTGGCCTAGTGTTAAGGCTAGACGGCGGCATCCGCTGCCGGTTATTCCGAGGTAGAGGTGATGATGGCCACGCGACGTAACCCCGCGATGAGAATCGCGCAGGAAACAGCCCACAACGCCGTGTTCGACGCTCACGGCAATCCTAAGCCCGGCGTCCATAACGTGCTGCTGCGGGCCGTGGAGATCCAGCGCCCGCTGGTGGTCGCATACATCCGCCGGCTCCAACGCCGCAATCCGCGGGCATCCGCCGCCCAGCTCGCGGACATCCTTGAGCGCGACTATCTCCGGGCCGTGACCGGTGGGGGTGCGCTGGTGGGGGCCACCGCCGTCGTTCCCGGAGTCGGCACTGTGGCGTCGCTGGGCCTCTCCGCGGCCGCCACAGTTGGCTTCCTTGAAGCGACAGCCCTCTACGCCACCTCGCTGGCCGAACTTCACGGGATCCGGATGATCGACCCGGAGAAGGCCAGCACCCTGGTAATGGCCGTCATGCTCGGCGAAGAGGGGACCGCGCTGCTTGGTTCGCTCAGCGGCCAGGCCATGGGCCGGGGCAAGGGTGCCAGCCAGGCCTGGGGAAACGTGCTGGCAGGCCGGATGTCGCAGTCCGGGGCCGGTTTCATCCGCGAGCGCATCCAGAAGGCCTTCCTGCGGAACCTGCTAAGGAGGCAGGGAACCGCCCTGTTCGGACGTGCGCTGCCGTTCGGCATCGGAGCGGTGGTGGGGGGCGCGGGAAACCTGATGATGGGCCGCACCGTCGTGGCGAACGCCAAAGAGGCCTTTGGGCCGATGCCGGACACTGTTCCGGGGGAGCTCAAGCCTTCGGCGGAAGCGGCAGGCCCCTCGTTGGAATCCGGCAAAACGGAACCCGGCAAAACGGACCCTGGCACAACGGAAGGTGGTACCGGTGGATTTGAACGCTGACCTCGGGGAGTCCTTCGGCTCCTGGACCATGGGGGATGACGCGGCCATGTTCGAGCTCATCACGAGTGCCAACGTGGCTTGCGGCTTCCATGCCGGGGACCCCGTGACGATGCTGGACAGCTGCCGCGCCGCCTATGAACTGGACGTCACGGTCGGCGCCCACGTCGGCTACCGGGACCTCGCCGGCTTTGGACGCCGCTCCCTGGACATGTCCTTCGACGAGCTGTTCGGCGACGTCCTGTACCAACTCGGTGCACTGGACGGGGTTGCGCACGCGGTGGGCGCCACGGTGGACTACGTCAAGCCGCATGGCGCCCTTTACAACCGGGCATTCCACGACGCCGACCAGGCTGCCGCGCTGGTGGCAGCCATCCAGGCCTACGATCCCGGCCTGCCCATACTGGGACTTCCGGGGTCCGAGCTGCTGAAGCAGGCCCAGGACGCGGGGCATCCTGTTTTCCGGGAGGCGTTTGTGGACCGCGCCTACCTGCCGGACGGCACACTGGTGCCGCGGTCGCAGGAAGGTGCCGTGCTGCACGACGTCGGCCCGATCGTTGAGCGGGCAGTTCGCCTGGCGCTCAAGGGCGACGTAGTGGCGGTGGACGGGACCGTGGTCCGGGTCGACCCCGATTCGCTGTGCATCCATGGCGACACCCCCGGCGCCGTGGAAATGGCCGCCGCCGTCCGGACAGGTCTTGAGGAAAACGGAGTCGAACTGGCGCCGTTCGCCTAACGCGCCCTTGATCTACCGCGCTTCCCGGCGTGCTTCGATCCGCCGCTCGAGGAGCCGTGCTGTCACCGGCGGATCCAGGGCCGGTGCCACAACGCTGCGCAGGGCGGGCACCAGTCCGGCCGGTTTGGCGGGGGTAAAGAGCCAGGCGTTGAAGAAGCTCCCCAGGTCCTGGCCGGACAGCTCCTGTGCCAGGCCAATAAAGTCTGCACTGGAGACATTGCCGCCGGCATGGGCATCCGTCCACTCGCGGAGGATGTCGAAAAACACGTCATCGCCCACGAGGACACGCAGCGCCTGAAGGGTCATCGCCCCGCGGACGTACACCGGGGGGTCGAACAGTGCCGCGGTGCCGGGATCGCTGATCTTCATGGCCCAGAACGGTGCCTCAGCCGGGATCCTGGCCGCGTAGAAGTCAAACAGCTGCTGGGGCGTTTCCCGGCCCTCGTGTTCACTCCAGAGCCACTCGGTGTAGCTCGCAAATCCCTCATTGAGCCAGATGTCCCGCCAGCCCTTGACCGCCATGTCATCGCCCACCCACTGGTGCGCCAGTTCATGGACTACCACTGAGTCACCTCCCTGCCGGTCCTTGAAGAAGTCTTTGGAGTAGATGGGCCGGGTCTGGTTCTCCAACGCGAAGCCAAGGCCACTCAGGTCATCCACAACTCCGCCGGACGCGCTGAAGGGATACCGGCCGAAGTATCCCGACAGGAAGTCGATGATCTCGGGCTGCCTCTTGAAGGACGCCTCGACACGCTCCCCCAGCGGCGGAGGACCGTCTGCGCCAGCTGACCACCGGACCGTGTTGGGCGGACTTCCCAGGGGCGGCGCCGCAGCAGTCCACCCATCCAATGTGTTCCCGTCATCCTCAAAGGATGTGGTGCCCTGTCCGGTCGAGACGGTGATGTCGTCAACGAACACGCCGTCGAACGGCCCGACCTTGTCACTCATGTAGGTGATGGCTACGTCCACGCTCTTCCCGGCGAAGCGGCCCAGATCGAACGCCCACGGTTCCCAGCCTGCGCTTGACCCGGTCGCGGCCCACCACTGTCCCGTACTCCCGGATGATGTGCACGTCCCGTCGCCCTTGTCGGTCAGATAGTGTTTCAGGAACGGGTGGAGCGCCAGCCGGTCGGGGCAGGCAATTCCCGGGCTGTCCGTGGTGTGTCCGTTGCCGTCCCGCAGGGTGGTCCAGCTTGCCGCGCCAGTCAGCCGTGCTTCAACGAAGGCGAAGTCGAACTGCGGTTCTATATCCCGCTGGAGCCCGAACGAGAGGGTGGCGCCAGACGGCGGCACGTTGATGGTTCTCGTGAGGCGCGTGTAGGAGTTCACGCTGCTGTGGGACCATGCGAAGTTTCGACCCGTTTTGGCCGTCACCACCGGCTTAAGAGGTCGGGATCTATGGCATCAACGTAGCGGATCCGGTCCTTCTTGTAGTGGTTCAGCTGGAACTTGCCGACGCTCGCGGTGGCCAGGTAGGTGGCCATGGGTTCGGCCGCCTGCCAGGTCCACGTCGCTTTGCCATCCTCGGACTCCTCGTCGCGCAGCACGCCGTTGGCTACCACCTCCAGCCCGTCCGGAACAGTGATTTTGAAGGTGAAGGACGCCTTGTCCAACGGATGGTCATTGGCGGGGAACCAGGTGGCCGCCACGTGTGGCTGGCCGATCACCAGGGCGCCGTCGTCGGTCCGAAGGAATCCCGACACCCCGAACTGGTCAACGATCGGTTTCGGTATGCCGTCGTAGTGCACCACGGCCTCGAAGTCCCGGCCGTTCCTGATTCCCTTCCGGGGAGTCACTGTGAGCTCCGCACCGCTGCGGCTGAAGGCGGCGCTCCGGTGGTTGACCTCGATTTCGCGGACAGTCAGCCCCTCCAGGTCCAGGTTGAATGACGAGAGGTTCTGGGTGGCCCGGGCGCGTATGGTGGCGGAGCCTGCGAGGAGCCCGCTGGCAGGGTCGTAGCTGAGCTCCAGCAGGTAATGCCCGACGTCGTAGCCGCCGTTGCCGTCCCACGGATAGTACGGATCACCCAAGCCCGGCGCGCCCGGTCCGAAACCCGTGTCCCCGGTCTCCGCAATGACCCGTGTCGCGCCGCCGGTTGCCGCGCCGGCAGGCGCAGGCAGGGCAAGTTGCGACGGGAGGAGGGCGGTGAGGGCGAGGGCACAAGGGAAAAGGGCGGAACGGAAACGACGGGCAGTTAACAGGCTCATGGCGCCTCATCCGAATATCCCCAATAATCGCCGCGATGCCGGATCCGTGGGCTCCATCAGGTGGGCCGAACGGATGGGACGGGCAGGAGACCCGGCGGCGCGATTGACACCAAAGGTGGCCCGGGGAGATCAGGCCTGTCAAGAGCCTTTTGGTGCACCCGGCGGATGTACGTTCGGGCGCAGCCCGTCAGCCGAAGGTCAGGTGGGCCACCGTGAAGATGGCGAGCCCTGCAAGCGAGCCCACCACTGTGCCGTTGATCCGGATGAACTGCAGGTCCTTGCCCACCTGGAGTTCGATCTTCTGCGACGTTTCCTCGGCGTCCCAGCGGGCCACCGTATCCGTGATCACCCCGGCAATGTCCGACCGATAGGTGCGGACCAGATAGCCGGCCGCATCCCCGATCCAGGCGTTGACCTTGCCTGCCAGCTCTTCGTCGTTGACCAGGCGGGTGCCGAAATCGCGGACGGCCGCCTTGAACTTCACCGTCAGTTCGCTGTCCGGATCGTCGACGGCGGAGAGCAGCGCGCCCTTGATGGTCGCCCAGGTCCGGGACGCCAATTCCCGGACCTCCGGGTCGCCGAGCACCTGCGCCTTGATGCCCTCCGCGCGGGCGATCATGGCGGGGTCGTGCTGCAGATCCTGGGCCAGGTCCGTCAGGTACTTGTCGATGGACAGCCGGACCTGGTGCTGCTGGTCGTCCTGGACCGCGCGGGTGAATTTCAGCAGCTCGATGTAGACCTTGTCGCCCACGAGGCCGTCCACGAAGCTTGGCACCCACTGCGGGGAGCGCTCCGTGACGAGCCGGCTGACCATCTGGTGGTTGGCTGCCACCCAATCCGCTGCCCGGTCCACGAGGAGGTCCACCAGCTTGTGGTGGTGCCCGTCGGCGAAGATCCGCTCAGCCATGCGTCCCACGGGCGGTCCCCACGGCGGAGCCAGGAGGTGCTTGCGGACCATTCCCTCGATGACGGCCTGGACGTCGTCGTCGTTCAGTACTTTGAACGTGCCGCGGATGACCGCGGCGCCCTCCTTGGCCACCCGCTCGGCGCCGCCAGGGCCGGACAGCCAGCCGCCCGCCTTGGCGGAGATGTTGATGCTGGCCAGCTTGTCCTGGACCACCTGTTCGGAGAGGAAGTTGGTCTCCACGAACTCGCCCAGGGACGCGCCGATCTGGTCCTTGCGGCGCGGGATGATGGCGGTGTGCGGGATTTTCAGCCCCATGGGGTAGCGGAACAGGGCCGTCACTGCGAACCAGTCGGCCAGGGCGCCCACCATGCCGCCTTCCGCCGCGGCCCGGACGTACTGCAACCACGGGTACTGCTTTTGCAGCGCGAACGCGACGACGAACACCACAGCCATGGCAATGAGGAGGCACAACGCCACCAGTTTCATCTTCCGAAGGGCAGCCGCCTTTTCGGCGTCGCCGGCTGTGAGCTGCCGTACGACGGCGGAACGCGCCGGGGCGCGCCCGTCCCCTCCCGGACGGTCACGGGTGGCCTCGCCCGGGGGAGACGCCAGCTGGGTGGTTGGCTCAGAGTTCACCTGCATGTGCCAAGCCTAGCCCCGCTTTGGCGGCCGCGGTCCGCTAACGTGTGACCATGACAGCCGACGAGTCAGCCGCAACCCGTCCCCTGGTCTACGCTCACCGGGGTGCCAGCGCGGATTTCGCCGAGCACACCAGGGCGGCCTATCTCCGGGCGCTCGCCGACGGCGCCGACGGTGTGGAGTGCGATGTGCACCTCACCCGCGATCAGCACGTTGTCCTGCTGCATGATTCCAACCTGGACCGGACCTCGGACGGCACCGGTCCTGTGGCCGAACGGACCGTGGACCAGCTTCGGTTGCTGGATTTTTCGGCTTGGAAGGGCGTGCGGATCCCCGAGGCCTACGGACCCAGGTCCGAGCAGTTCCTCACCCTGCCGGATCTGCTGGACCTGCTCCGGGCCGCCGGGCGGGACGTCGGGCTGGCCATCGAGCTGAAGCATCCCAGCCCTTACCAGCTGAAGCTGGAGGACAGGGTGCTGCAGGTGCTGCGGGCAGAGGGATGGGACGCGGGGACATCCATGCTGGACAACATCCGCGTGACCTTCATGAGCTTCAGCCCCGACTCGGTCAGGCACCTGCGCAAGGCCGTGCCCGCGGAGTTCATCTGCCAGCTCGTGGAGGACGTGAACGTCACCGGAATCCGAGAGGAACTGGGCCTGGGGCCCTTTACGGGCAGCGCCGTCGCCAACGTGATGAAAGCCGCACAGCTGGAGGGGGAACGGATCCTCGACGGCGGCGAAGCGGGCATGGCCGGGCCGGGCATCGACTACGTGCGCCGGCATCCCGAGACCGTCCGGCGCTGGCGGGATGCCGGCCGCCGCTTCCGGGTCTGGACTGTGGACGCTGAGGCCGACGTGGCGCTGTGCCGGGGGCTGGGCATCCAAGAGATCACCACCAACCGGCCGGCGCAGGTGCTGGCCCAGCTCCAGCAGCCGGCCCTGGCGGCAAGCTCCGGAGCGACTCGATCACGGCCTCCGCTGTGATTGAGTGGTGGCATGCCCATCACTTGGCCCCCGAAACTCCTGCGTTCTCCTGCGGTCCGTGTTGGCCTGTCCATCAGCATCGCCACTGGCCTGTACGGCGTGTCCTTCGGTGCACTCTCCGTGACCTCGGGCCTGGACTTCTGGCAGACCATGGCACTGAGTTTCCTGCTTTTTAGCGGCGGCTCCCAGTTTGCGTTCATCGGCGTGGTCGCCGGCGGCGGCTCGGGGCTGGCGGCTATGGGAGCAGGCACCCTGCTGGGAATGCGCAACGGCATCTACGGGATGCAGCTCAACGTGCTGCTCCGGCCGCGGGGGTGGCGCCGGTATGCGGCCGCCCAGTTGACCATCGACGAGTCCACGGCCACAAGCACCGGGCAGACGGATCCTGCCGAGCAGCAAAGGGGCTTCTGGGCCGCGGGCATCGGGATCTTCGTGCTTTGGAACCTCTTCACCGCGGTGGGTGCCCTGGCCGGAAGCGCGCTGGGCGATCCCAAGCAGTGGGGGCTCGACGGCGCAGCCGTCGCAGCGTTCCTCGGCCTGCTGTGGCCGCGACTGAAGGGCCGGGAGCCGGTGGCGATCGCCGTCGTCTGCGCACTGGCAACCGTGCTGGCCGTCCCGTTCGTCCCGGCGGGCGTGCCCATCCTGATTGCCGCGGTGGTTGCCGCCGTTATCGGCTGGCTCAGCCATGGCCGCAAGGACGAAGGGCTTGAGCCGGACATCGACCCCTACACCGAGCGCCATCCCGGCCATCACAGTGGCAATGGCACGAACGCCGGCAACGGCATCAACGGCACCAACGCCGGAGGTGCCAAATGAGTCTGTGGGTGTGGTTGCTGCTGGCCTGCCTCTTCGCCTATGCATGGAAGCTGGTGGGCTACCTTGTGCCGGCCAGCCTGCTGCAGAACCCCAGAATGTCCCGGATCGCAGGAACCATGACCATCGGGTTGCTGGCGTCCCTGACAATCGTCAACACCCTGGCTACCGGGCAGGCGCTGGTGCTCGATGCCCGGCTGGGCGCCCTGGCTGCCGCCGCTGCAGCCCTGTTCCTCCGGGCGCCCTTCCTGGTCGTTGTGCTGGCGGGGGCCGGAGCCGCTGCATTGCTCCGGCTGGCCGGCTGGAACTGAAACAGCGAGTAACTCCCTGCGGGCAGGCGGAGCCCCAGCCTTCGCCGACCACACAGACGTCCACCCAGGCACTGCCCGTTTTGCCAAAAAAGGACGCCCAGCCGCACGTTGAGCGGCCCTTCTTGGTAAATCGCCGGACCGGTCGGCCCCGAAGCGGCCCTTTTTGGTAAATCAACGAGCTCAAGTAGATGTGTGACACCCCAGCCAAAGCCAAGCGCAGGGTTCTAAGTGGTGCGCATCACAGCCGTTGTATGCTCTAAAGGTAGAGGAGTTGCAAATATGAAGGCCGTCAGCAGACTGTCCCGCACCCGTGCCACGGACGCGCCGTTCGAAATGAAGGCGCCGGTGGACGTCGTCCTCGAGCACTTGCGGCAGGTGGGGCCCGCAGTGGCCTGCCTGCGGAACGAATCCTCGCGTCTGGCCGGCTGGGGCGAGGAACTTGCCCGCCGCCTGGTTTCCGGGAACCGTCTGGTTACGGCCGGAAGTGCCGGTTCGGCGGCCGAGGTGCAGCAATTTACCGCGGAACTGTTGGGGCGCCATGCCAGTGAACGCCAGCCGTTTTCGGTGATCGCCCTGCGCCCGGGAGCGGCAGCAGCAGGGGCTGCCTCCGTCAGTGCCGTCGAGATCGCCCAAGGGCACGCGGAAGAGGTCGCCAACCAGGTGCGGGCCCACATCCGTTCCGACGACGTTCTCCTGGCGGTCTCGGCCAGCGGGCACCGGCATGCGCTGCTGGAGGCGACAGCGGCGGCGCGGGCCGCCGGAGCCACCGTGTGGGCTGTCACGGGCGCTGCCCCGAACCCGCTGGCCCAGGCCGCGGACGAGGCAATTTGCATCAACGCCCCCAAGCCCCAGGTGCGGGAAGCGCAACTGATCGCGCTGCAGGCGATGAGCGAATGCCTGGCTGCCGCCCTCCACGCACTGTCCGCCCGGCCCGAGCCGCGCCGGTGATCCCGAAGTCCGGGTGAGCGGGATTTAAGCGCCGGGAAGGGGGCCCCTCTAGCAGGGGTGGGCTCAGGTAACGGGTTTGGGCTTAGGCAACTCCGCGGGCGTCCGGGGCAGCCGGCACGGACCTCCTGGCGAGCTCTTCGGTGGCGAGGTCATACCAGTCCTGCGCGCCGTACACAGGAGTCGGCGTGTCGAGGTTGCGGTAGAGCGCGTCAACGAGGATGCCGAGTTCGTCGGTGGTAGCAGCGGTCAAAGTTGTTTCGGGATCCGTTGAGTGCCTCATGAAATGCGAGAGCTGTGAGCGGTTCATGATGACGCGACCGGACTGAGTTGAACACATGCAAGGAATGACATGGCGTGCTCCGTATATGGAAATGCCCGAGGCTGACTTCCTAACCCACCGGTGTGCATAGCTTACTGTGCTGGCCGGGTGTACGGAATACGCCGGTCGCTCTCCCGGCGCTTCCGGCTACTCGAACTGTGACGCCGGGAGCGGCACCTGCGGAGGCAGCGGCCTGGCGGGACGCTCCGCGCGGATGGCGTCCTCGACAAGGGCGGCCGGCCGGCGCCAGGCGTCGGATCCGGGTTCCATGGTGTCGACCACTCCGATCAGCATTGCCAGCAGCCGCACCATGTCTGTCAGGGAGATGTCCACCCGCAGCGTGCCCTGGTCTTGGCCGCGGTCCAGGAGCACGCCAACGGACTCAATAAGGCTTCCGGTAATGCCGGTGAGTAGATCCCGCCGCCCGGCGACGGCGCCGAGCAGGTTGGCGTTGTCACTGGCGGCGGTCATCACGGCGTCGATGACCCGGAACAGGCCCTCGGCCGCATCGGTGCCCGCAAGGGCGACGTCGATAACCGGGTCCACGTTGAGCCTCAGCTGGCGGTTGAGGGCCGCCAAAACCAGCTGCTCCTTGTCGGAGAAATTCCGGAACAGCGTCGCCGGACCCACTCCCGCGGTGGCGGCGATGGTCTGCAGCGGAACATCGGGGCCGTACTGCCGGAAACACTCGCGGGCTGCATTAATGATCTTGTCCACATTGCGTGCAGCGTCAGCACGAAGGGGCTTGCGCTCTACTGCGAGGTTCATGAAATCAAGGTTAGCAACGCAGTGTCAGCCTGACTCCGTTACCCGTTGGTAGCGCCGAATATGACACAGCACACTCTCCGGGCGGCAGATTCCGCCATGACAGACTGGATGCATGTTGCTTGCATTTTCAGTCGCCCCTTCCGGAATTCCCGCTGATCCCGCCTACGCCGCGGCGGGTGCCGGGGACGCCTCCGTGCACGACGCCGTGGCTGCCGCCGTCAAGGTTGTTCGGGAATCCGGGCTGCCCAATAAGACGGACTCGATGTTCACCACCGTCGAGGGTGAATGGGACGAGGTGTTCGACGTGGTCAGGCGTGCCACCGAGGCCGTGGGGAAATTCGGCAGCAGGGTGTCCCTGGTGATCAAGGCCGACATCCGGCCCGGCTATTCCGGCGAGCTCACCGCGAAGGTCGAGCGCCTGGAGGATGCCCTGATCCAGGGCGACTGACGGCCAGAACGCTTGGCCAGGGCAGCCTAGCCCGGCCGGGCGCTTGCTGGAAGACTGTGCCCATGTTTGAGCACAAGCCGCGGCCCGAGTGGGCGGCCGTAGAAGAGTACCTGTCAGACGTCGTCGTCCACCCCGACGATGCCGTCCAACGCGCCGTCAGGTCCGCCGAAGAGGCCGGGATGCCCCCGATCGAGGTGACACCGAACGCCGGAAAGCTGCTAAAGCTGCTGGTGAAGGCGTCCGGTGCCCGCAGGGTGCTGGAGATCGGCACCCTGGCTGGCTTCAGCACCATCTGGATGGCCCAAGGCATGCCCGACGACGGCCGGCTGGTGACGTGCGAATACGTCCCCAAACACGCCGAAGTGGCCCGGGCCAACGTGGACGCGGCCGGCCTGGGCCACAAGGTGGAGATCCGGACAGGCGCGGCGCTGGACACTCTCGCGGCCCTCAAAGACGAAGGAGCCGAACCGTTCGACTTCGTCTTCATCGATGCGGACAAGGAAAACAACCCGCAGTACCTGGAGTGGGCAGTGCGGCTGGGCAGGGCCGGAACCAGCATCGTGATGGACAACGTCGTGTGGGAGGGGGTGGCGCTGGACCCGTCCCTGGATGAAGTCAACGCCCCCGGAATCATCGGCGCGCTAACGATGATGGGGGAAGACAGCCGGCTGGACGCCACTGTCATCCAGACCGTGGGGTCCAAGGGCTGGGACGGCTTCGCGCTGGCTGTGGTGCGTTAGGGCCTACACAAATAGGCACCGCCCTCGCACTGGATGTACGAGGGCGGTGCCTATTTTGGTGCGGTACTTCAGCAGCTAGCTGAGTGCGCTCATGATGTTCCAGCCACCGCCGACCCTGACGCGGTTCGGGAACGTTCCGGCGCCGTTACCCATGTAGGACCAGAGAACTCCGCTGGTGTCCCGGGCTACGAGGTCGTCGCGTCCGTCTCCGTTGAGGTCTGCGGCGCCACTGATGGCGTTCATGGCGTTCCAGCCTGCACCAGCGCTGACCCGCGTCGGGAACGCGCCGGCAGCGTTGCCCAGGTAGGACCACAGAATCCCCCGGGAGTCCCGGGCAACCAGGTCAGCCTTGCCGTCACGGTTGAGGTCGCCAGCAGCGCTGATGGCCATGCCGTTCCAACCCGCGCCGGCCCTGATTCGGGACGGGAAGGTGCCCGCATTGTTGCCGGCGTAGCTCCAGAGGACGCCGCCGGCGTCGACTGCCAGCAGGTCATTCCGCCCGTCGCCGTTGAGGTCAGCGGCGGCGCTGATGTTCTTCATGGAGTTCCAGCCTGTTCCGACCCGAATCCGCGTCGGGAAAGTGCCGGAGCCGCTTCCGCGGTAGGTCCAGAGGACTCCACTGGAGTCGCGGGCCACCAGGTCAGCACGCCCGTCACCGGTGAGGTCCCCGGTGGCGCTGATAGAGTTCATGGAGTTCCAACCGGCACCGACCCTGGTGCGGGTCGGGAAGGTACCCGAGCCGTTGCCGAGGTAGGTCCAGAGGACGCCGCTGGAGTCCCGTGTAACCAGGTCGGCCCGTCCGTCGCCGTTGAAGTCCTGCGGGACGCTTGTGACACCGGTGCCCGTACCGATGCGCACGTTACGGCTGGTGATAGCCACGTTGCCCGCCGCATCCGTGGCGCGGACGCCGAAGGTGTAGAACCCGTTGACCTGTGCGTCCCAGGTCTTCGGCGACGCGCAGGTGGTGTCCCAGGCCTGGTTGGTGGGCTGCAGCCGGCATTCGAACCTGGCTTGGGGGTCACTGCTGCTGAAGCTAAGCGACGGCGTGTTGTCCAGACTGGGCGTGGACGGGAACGGTGCCGTTACCGCAACAGCCGGGGCGGTGGTGTCCACGGTGAAGTTGAGGGTCCCGGAGTTGAGTCCGCCCGCAACAGCCTGCACAGTGTGGGGGCCCTGGGCCAGCGGCGCCAGCTTCAGGGAGTACGTGGAACCGGTGAGGGTGGTAGCCCTCGGAGCGCCGTTGTCCACGATCAGCTGAACAGGACCCGCGGTCCCCGCGGGCAGCGTGCCCGTGATGGTGGGCGCGGTCACGTTAGTGATGTTGTCGGAGTTGGAGCGGCCACTGTCGCTGGCTGCAGCCAGATCGGGGGTATTGGGACCTCCGACGGAGTCGGTCGCGATGAGGCCCTGGACGGCAAAATTGCTCTGGGTGACGGTATTGATGCCCGGCCCGCCGGCGTCAGGGCCGGCGACCGTCACGGAGTTGATGCCCGAGGGGGCGCCGGTGACAGGCCGCGCGGTGTTGATGTCGCCGAGTGTGCCGGCCGGGGCGCCAACCTGCGTGAGGAATGTTGCCGTGGTCCCCCGGCCGAAGTCGCCCAGGAAGGCTGTACCGACGCCGGCCCAGTCGCAGGCAACCGTGTCGGTGGGTGCGCAAGCGCCGGCGTCGGTCGTCTGGTTGATGCTCCCGTCAGCGTCAGCCGTGATCGTCTCAACGCCGTAGGGGTGGGTGATGGTGTACTGCGCGTTGGGCCGCAGGCCATCAAAACGGAACCGCAGGCGGGCAAAGCCCATCTGCTCGCCCGGCACGACCGGACCGTTGACGTGTGCAGCTTCCAAGGCGGCCTCATAGCTGCCAATTGTGCCGACGTCCGCGGTCGCGGCAAACCAAAAAGCTTCCTCGGGGAAGTTGCCCGGGTAGGAGGCGGGCTGGTCCGGGTTCGGAGGTTCGGAGAGGCAGCCCTTGCCGGCCTCGTAGCAAAGCTGGAGCCGGACGCTGCCGTCCGAATACCAGGTGGGGAACCCGGTGGAGTCGACGGGACCCATCCCGCCGGTTGCGGCGTTCGCCGGCATAGCGCCAAGGGGTGACAGGGCGGCGGCGAGCAGGGCGCCGGCAACGGCCGGGGCAAAGCGGCCGAGAGTGGTGGTGGACTTGCGGTGCGCTGACCCGGAGCGGTTGGCTCCGTCGGGCATCTTGGGTCGTACAGATTGCGAGAACATTGAGACTCCTTGTGGACACTCGATTTGTGGCCCCCAGTACCTTCAAGGCCAGGCCGGAAAGTCGATTCCCAACCACGACAACAGTGGATGCTCCACCTTGGATAAAAGTCGGATAAAACAGATGGGATGCAGGGGCTGCGCGGGCCAAAGCTCCCGTCCAGCCCGGGCACTGGCCGGGATGGTGCGCACTTCCGGTGGAGTAGCCGAGTTAGAC
Source organism: Arthrobacter sp. UC242_113 (assembly GCF_044054585.1). Classification (NCBI taxonomy): domain Bacteria; kingdom Bacillati; phylum Actinomycetota; class Actinomycetes; order Micrococcales; family Micrococcaceae; genus Arthrobacter; species Arthrobacter sp. UC242_113. The sequence continues at coordinate 4,307,572 of NZ_CP171968.1, forward strand.
CATCGATTTGAGGGGGCCCAATTGGGGGTGCCCCCTTGGAACCCCCACCCATCCCAGCCCGGTCCGGTTTTTTCCAACCACGCCGGGACATCCTTGAAGCATCCCAATCGGTCTCGAACCCAATCGGAAGGAGGCCCGGTAATGACCGTGTCCAGACGAAATGTTTTGCTGCTGGGTGGCCTCGGCGCCGTCGGAGCGGGTGTGTTTTCGCTCCCGCGGGGCGAGGTGGAGGCCAAGTCTGTCAGCCGGCTGAGCAGCGCAGAGATGCCCAAGCCGTTCCAGGCGGCTTTCGTGAAGCCTCCGGAGCTGGCGCCGGACTCTACGGGGGTGGACCCCGCTGACGGCAAACCCGTCAATTACTACACCGTGACCGAGAAGGCCGAAATGGCGTCTATTCTGCCGCGGCTCAAGACCCCGATCCTGGGCTACAACGGGATTTTCCCGGGCCCCACGATCAGCCTGGACCAGGGCACCAAGGCAGTGGTGCGGGTCAGGAACAAGCTGCCCGCAACCCACCCGAATGATGGCCACGTGCTCGCCACGTCCACGCACCTGCACGGGTCAGCCTCGCTGCCACAGTTCGACGGGTACGCGAGTGACGTTACGCATCCCGGGTTCTTCAAGGACTACCACTACCCGAACTTCCAGCCTGCCCGCACGCTCTGGTACCACGATCACGGCGTGCACTTCACGGCGCAGAACGCGTACTCCGGCCTGGCCGGGCAGTACCACATGCACGACCCGATGGAGCGGCAGCTGCTCCCGCAGGGCGACTTCGACGTGCCCCTCATCATTTCCGACGCGATGTTCGCGGCCAATGGCGCTTTGGGATATGACGACAACACCCACTCAGGCCTGTGGGGGGACGTCATCCTGGTCAACGGCAAGCCGTGGCCCGTCATGAAGGTCCGGAAGCGCATATACCGCTTCCGGGTGCTGAACTGCAGCATTTCCCGCTCAGTACGGCTGACGCTGAGCACCGGCGATCCGCTGATCATCGTGGGCACGGACGGCGGTCTGGTCCCCACACCGCAGAGAGTGGCCAACTACCGACATGCCGGGGCAGAGCGTTACGAGGTGCTCATCGATTTCCGCAAGTACAAGACCGGCCAGCGGATCGAGCTGCGCAACCTGTCCAACCCGAACAACGTTGACTACGACTTCACCAACAAGGTGATGGCCTTCGACGTCATTGAGGACGCGGTTAACACCAGCGACCCCACCTGGAACACGATACCTACACAGCTGGCACCCGGGAACGAGGTCATGGCAATGACCGAGAAGCATGCCACCAAGGTCCGGAAGTTCCGGGTCAAGCGGAACGACGTCACCAACATGTGGACCATCGACGACGACAGCTGGCAGGACGTCATAGCCAGCGGCTATAAGAAGGTCGCCGCGGACGTTGACCTGGACGCCGTCGAGGTGTGGGAAATCGAGAACAAGTCCGGCGGCTGGTTCCACCCGGTTCACATACACCTCGTGGATTTCAAGATCCTCAGCCGCAACGGCCGGGCGCCGTTTCCCCAGGAGCTCGGGCCCAAGGACGTCGTTTACGTGGGCGAGGGCGAGACGGTCCGGCTGCTCATGAAGTTCGGTCCCCACCGGGGCCGCTACATGGTGCACTGCCATAACCTGCCGCATGAGGACCACGACATGATGGTGCAGTTCCGGGTGGGGCTGAAGGAAGATGACAACGATCCTAACGATCCCATGACGGCGGCGCTGCCCCAATGGGACGGCTAGCGGCGCACCGGGCCGACCCGCGGTCTCAGGCGGCCCCCGAAAGCGTTGCCGCCACCCACAGTCCTGCCGGATCCGCCCGGCAGGGCTTTCGGGGGAGGACAATCACGACGGCGGTGCTGCTCGCCGCTGTCCTTCTGGCCTCGCGCCTCTGGCTGGTGGAGCCCGTGACGGTCAGTTCGGAAAGCATGGAGCCGGCACTGCCCAAGGGCAGCACGGTGCTGATGTTCAAACCCGGGCCTGCGCTTGGTTCGCCCAAGGCCGGAGACCTGGTGGTGTTCACAAGTCCGGAGGACGGGAGCCCTGCTGTCAAACGGGCAATTGCCTTCGGGGGCCAGACCGTAGCCATCGAGGATTCGGTGCTCGTGGTGGACGGGGTTCCGCAGGCCGAGCCGGGCATCGATCACAGCCGCATCGACGGCACCTACTTTGGTCCGGTCACCGTGCCGGCCGGGCACGTCTTCGTCCTGGGTGACAACCGGGCGGGCTCCATCGATTCGCGGGCCTACGGAAGCGTGCCATTGGAAGCGCTGCAGGCAACCGTACTCTGGCCCTCCGGCCGCTAGGGCACATCCCCGTGCCGCGAAGACCCCTGCCCGAAAGGTAAGTATGCTGGGAATCATCCTGGCCGGCTGCCCAGCCGGCCAGGATGATCATGCATAGGCGACGGCAGCGGAGGAAAACATGAAAGCATCTGAGACTCTGGCCGGCAATCTTCAGAAGGTGCTCACTGACCTGATCGAGCTGCATGTCCAAGGCAAGCAGGCGCACTGGAACCTGGTGGGCACCAACTTCCGCGACCTGCATCTGCAGCTGGACGAAATCGTGGACAGCGCCCGGCTGCTTGCCGACCAGACGGCCGAGCGCATGCGTTCGCTGCATGCACTTCCGGACGGCCGGAGCGCCGCCGTCTCGTCGGGCACCCGGCTGGAGCAGTTCCCTGCCGGCCTGACCGTCACGAAGGACACCGTCAAGCTCATCACCGCGAGGCTTGAACAAACGGTCAGGACCATCCGCGATGTCCATGATGACGTGGATGAAGAAGATCCAACAAGCGCGGACCTCCTGCACGAGGCCATCACCCGGCTGGAGCAGCTGGCCTGGATGGTGAATGCGGAAGTGATGCCGGCTTCCGCATCGGTGACCGCACCGGAACGGGATTAGAGGCGACATGACCCGGTGCCCCCAACCGTCAGCGGACGATACATGAACGCTCCGCACCGCCAATGGCAGCCTGTCCGCTTCAGCCCGGCGCCGTCCCGGGAAGTCGCCGTCGAAGCTGCGCCTGAAGCCCAAGCTGCGCCTGAAGCGGGACATCGGCCGGAATCCGAACCTGAACTGGACGTTGAGCGACTGCTGGACAGGGTTGCTTCGGCAGTGGGGGACGTCCCTGCCCTGCTGGCCATCGCCCAGCAGGCCGGCCGTTCAGCGCCGAAGCCCGGTGACGGGCGGACAGCCCGGCTCTGGGAACTGCTGGCTTCCGTGGCCGCGGTGGACGTGGCGGCCGCGCGGATTCTGGAGCCCCACCTGGACGCCGGCGCCATCCTGTCCCAGGCGGGAATGCCGGGATCCTTCACCGGATCGTGGGGTGTCTATGCAGCCGAGGGCCCGGGTACGCGGCTGACGGCCGCGCCGGCTTCGGCGACAGCTGACGGGCAAGCCCCCGCAGGGACAGAACCCGCCGGGCAAGCCCCCGCCGGGACAGCACATGCCGAGCCAGAGTCCAGTGGGACATCCGGCAGCGTACAGCTGACCGGCTCCAAGCCCTGGTGCTCGCTGGCCCAGTTCGTCGACCACGCCGTGGTGACAGCGCACACCGCCACGGGCGGCCGGGCCGCCTTTGCCGTAGATCTCAGGGCCGCCGGCGTCACGTGCGATGTGCCGGAATGGACCAGCCGCGGACTGCGCGAGATCCCCAGCGGAACTGTCCACTTTGACGGGGTGCCGGCCGTGCCGCTCGGCGGTGACGGCTGGTACTTCCAGCGCCCCGGTTTTGCGTGGGGCGGCATGGGCGTTGCCGCGTGCTGGCTGGGCGGCGCCGTGGCGCTCGGCCGGCACTTCGAGGCCGCGCTCCAGCGGGGAGCGAGGTCCCAGCGCGAGCCCGACCAGGTTGCACTCGCCGCCCTGGGCGAAGTGGACCGGATTCTGACCTCAACCGTCCAGTACCTCGCACGCGCAGCTGAGGCCGTGGATGCCGCGATGGCTGGCGCCCCTAAGGCGCACCCGGAATCCGGTGCCGCCCAGGTGGGCACGGAGTCCGCCGCGGAACCGGCCGACGGCGGCACCGTTGGCGGGCAGGGCGGGGGCACAACCAGGGCCGTTGGCGGGTGGAGCGAGGCGCTCCGTGTCCGGGGGACTGTTGCGGCCGCCGTCGAACGCGTCCAGCTCCTGGTGAGCCAGAACCTGGGGCCCGGGCCCCTTGCCTTCGATGAACGGTACGGCAAGTGCATGGCGGACCTGTCCCTCTACGTGCGGCAGCACCACGCAACGCGTGACGACGCCCAATTGGGCGCACTTACCCTCCAAGGGGAACACGCATGGTGACGTTCTCGCACGTGGATGCCGGCACGGACGAAGCGGACTGGGAAGGCAGCGGGTTGGACACGATCGGCGAACTCCCGCTGGACTCGGCCGAGCTGGCTCGAATGGAGTTCGTCGTCCTCGTTGCCCACCCGGACGACGAATCCCTCGGCGCCGGAGGGCTGCTGGCCCGGCTCACGTCCGCCGGTGCGCACGTTGAGGTGCTGCTGTGTTCGGCGGGGGAGGCGTCCCACCCCGGTTCGCCCACCACCACGCCGGAGCAGCTGGCCGCGGTCCGCCGTGAGGAGTTCGCGGCTGCCATGGGCGCGTTCGGGCTGGCGGACCAGTGGGAGTTCCTGGACCTCCCGGACAGCGGGCTGGCTCAACACCGGGATGTCATCGCTAAACGCCTCGCGGACGTTATTGGGCGCCGTGATGCTGGAAGGCCAGATGCCGCCGGCGGGCTGGTCATTGTTGCCCCGTACCGCGGAGACGGGCACCTCGACCACGACACCCTGGGGGTCCTGGCGGCTGAGACCGCCGAAGCCGGAGGCCACGGGCTGCTGGAGTACCCCATCTGGTACTGGCTGTGGGCCACGCCTGAGGACACCGCCTGGCGGAACTGGGTCAGGCTGCCCCTGGGCCCCGCTGAGCAGCTGACCAAACGCGAGGCCCTGCGCACCCATGCCTCCCAGCTGCAGCCGCTCTCTGACCTGCCGGGCGACGAGGTCCTGCTATCGGAGCAGTTTCTTGCGCACTTCTCCCGGCCCTTCGAGGTGTTCGCCTGGTGGCCGCCGGTCACCGGCAGGCGGAGCGCCCGGGACGCCGAGGCCGTCTTTGACGCCCTGCACCGCGGCGCCGAGGACCCGTGGAGGTACCAGGACAGCTGGTACGAGCAGCGCAAGCGCAGCCTGACGCTCGCCGCGCTCCCTGAACAGAAGTACGACGCCGGCCTGGAGGCCGGCTGCTCGATCGGCACCCTGAGTGAGGAGCTGGCCAAGCGGTGCGCCCGGCTCCTGGCCGTGGACGCCAGCGGCACCGCCGTGGGGCGGGCCGCCAAACGGCTCGCCCGGTATCCGGGAGCTGAAGCCCGGCAGCTGACCCTCCCTGAACAGTGGCCGGAGGGCAGCTTCGACCTGATCGTGGTATCGGAGATGGGCTACTACCTTGCGGCCGCGGAATTGGCGGAGCTGTTCACCAGGATCTCCGCGTCCCTGGCCCCGGGCGGAACGCTGCTGCTCTGCCACTGGCGGCATCCGGTTTCCGGGTGGGAGCTCGACGGCGACGCCGTCCACTCGCTGGCCCGGAGCCAGCTGCGGTGGCCGACTGCGGGCATTTACCGGGAGCGGGACTTTGTCCTCGAAACCTTCATCGTGCCCGAGGCTGCCGGTGACCCGTGGCGGGAGGCCGCGCATGACGCCGGATAGTTCCCGACCGGTCATCAGCCGGGTGGAGGTGGTGATACCAGTCCACGACGAGGAGCACCACCTGGGCCCCGCGCTTGCCGCGCTCCGGCCCGCGGCTGAAACCCTGGTGCAACAGCGCCCCTGGGCAGCTGTGGGAATCACTGTGGTCCTGGACCACTGCACCGACCGTTCACCGGAGATCGCCGCACGCTTCGCCGAGTCAACCGACGGATTGAACACCGGTGTGCGGGTATTACGCCGACGGTTCCGCAATGCGGGCGCCAGCCGCGCGGCTGGGGTAGCAGCAGCGTTGCTGGACGCTGACAATTCTGAAAGCACCTGGCTGGCAAATACGGACGCCGATTCCCGCGTTCCGGCGGACTGGCTCGTGCGCCAGCTGGAGTTTGCGGACGCCGGCTGGGATGTGGTGCTGGGTTCCGTGGAGCCTGACTCCGCGGGGATGGATCCGGAGCTTCTGCGCAGGTGGCGCCTGCGGCATCCGCTGGAGGAACGGCACGGCCATGTCTATGGGGCCAACCTCGGCGTGCGCGCCTCGGCATACCGCCAGGCTGGCGGGTTCCCGCCGCTTCGCTCCTCCGAGGACAGTGCCCTGGTCGACCAGTTGCGGAGGAGGGGCTTCGCCGTCATGGCAACGGACAGCACACGCGTGCTGACTTCCGGACGGACCGAGGCCCGGGCGCCGCATGGTTTTGGTGCCTACCTCCTTGCCCTGGGCGTGGAAACGGCTGCCGCGCTCCGGAGCAGCTAAGAGCTTCGCCTCGTCCCGGGCAGCAACCTCTGGCGGCAGCTGCCCGGGGTTCCCCTCAGGTCATTCAGTGGCTGCTGCCATTGCCCCTGCTGGCGGTGGCTCCGCCGCTGCCGTTCCGGCCGTCGCCGTCCTCGCCGCCGTGGCGGCCGCTGCCGTCCTGGCCGCTGCCGTGCTGGTTGCTGTTCTCCTTGCCGTTGCCCTGCTCGCTGTACTTCTCGCGCAGTTCGCGTCCCAGGCGGATGTCTTCCTCTTCCTTCTCCTGGAGCTTGTCGCTCTTCTTCGTATCGCGGGGCGGGAGCTGGAGCGTGTCCTCGGCCTCAATGCCGGCCTGCAGCTGCCGGCCACGCTCCATCTCGGCGTCGAACTCGGCGCCAAAAAGCAGGGACATGTTAAGGATCCAGAGCCACAGCAGCATGACGATCACGCCGCCGATGGCGCCGTACGTCTTGTTGTAGTTGCTGAAGTTACCCACGTAGAAGCCAAAACCCACCGAGGCCAGCACGAAGATGACCAGGGCGATGAGGCTACCAAGGCTCATCCAGCGGAACTTTGGCTGGCGAACGTTTGGAGTGAAGTAAAAAAGGATGGCGATGACCACGATCACCAGCGCGACGATGACCGGCCACTTCGCGATGTTCCACACGGTCAGGAACACTCCGCCCAGCCCCATGGCATTGCCGACGGCCTCAGCCACCGGGCCGCTGATAACCAGCATTGCGGCGAGCAGCGCAACGATGATCAGGGAGACCACCGTGACGCCGAGCATGGTGCCGCGAAGCTTCACGAAGCCCCGGCCCTCATCTATTTCATAAATCCGGTTCATCGCCCGGCCGAACGCGGTTACATACCCCGAGGCGGACCAGATGGCGGTCGCGAGACCGATGACCAGTGTGAAGCCGGCTGCCGGTGAGGTGGTCAGCTCCTGGATAGGCTCCCGGATCATCTCCACGGCCTGCCCGGGAGCGACGCCCTGGACGATTTCCAGGAGCGCCGACGTCGTCTTTTCCGCCTGTCCAAAGATGCCGAGCAGCGAAACGAGGGCGAGCAGGGCGGGGAAGAGCGAGAAGATCGCATAGTAGGTAAGTCCGGCGGCGAGGTCGGGGCATTGGTCCGCAGTAAATTCACGCAGGGTCTTGCGGGCAATGTACTTCCACGATGGCTTGTCCACATCGGTGGGGCTGTCCGGCTTTCGCGCGTCATCCGGGGCAGGCGCGCTGCCCGCCTTTGCTGTGCTGGTTTCCGGGGCTTCTTTCGTAGCCATGGGGCATCCTTTCGTTCGCGGGCGGGGCCATGTTCCGGAACTCGCGGAACGTTCCCTGCCCGCTGTCAGGGGTTTGGGCTCGTGGGTTTAGCAACGGGTCGCATCGGTCGCCAGCCGCTACTGTCCGGGCGCTCTGGGTGGGGTGCGGCGGTCCAGGGTTAGCGGGTCGGCGCCCAGCGGATCGTCGGCCGGCTGCTTTCCGTCCAGCGGATCGTCCGCCATCCGGGTGTCTGACTGGGGGGACTCCGCCAACTGGCCAGAGGCCAGCGGGTTGGGATCCTGGCCCGGGCCGCCGCTGCGCGGACCGCCGCCGGCCCTTTCGGGACCTGTGCTTTCCGCGTCGCCGGGATGGAGTGCCCCTTCGTCCGGAGGCCCTTGGTTCTCGGTCATGGTTGGTACCTCTCCAGCATCTCGGGTTGAGTACAACCGGCAATCACTCGCCATAAAATAGTAAGCATGATTACTATTAGATAGTAAGTACCCTGATGGCCGCTAGTTCAACCGGCCGCCCGCTTCGGTGTTGGGTCGACGTGGGTGACCTGGCCCTGCCGGATAGTCACGTGCTGGATAAGAAGAGAGGTGGATCCACTGTGGACCCAAGTGCCTGGATTTGGATCGTCGTTGTAATCGTTGTCATCGCACTCGTTGCGGTGCTTCTGATGTCCAGCCGCAAGCGCAGGGAGGCGTTCCGGCAGAAGCGCGATGAGCAGAACCGCCAGCACGCAGCGGAGATCCGCAGGAAAGCGGAGAACGCTGACCTTGAGGCGCGCGAAAACGAGGCGCGGGCCATGCATGCCAAGGCTGACGCCGAGAAAGCGCAGGTAGAGGCTGCCCGGCTTCGCCAGGAGGCCGAGCAAAAGCAGGCGGCTGCCCAGGACCTCCGGACGGATGCCGAGAAGCACCAGTACAAGGCGAACGCCCTTGACCCGGACGTGGACGAGGACGGCAACCGTCGCGACGATGCTCGGGCGGATGCCGGAACTGGTGACGCGCGGGCAGACGGCAGGAGGACCGACGACGCGCGAATGAATGAAGGAGGCATGGGCGTGCGGGACACCGTTGATCGGGACGCCGGCAGTCGCGCCGATGACCTGCGTGACGCTGACGCACGCAATGCTGATGGCCGCCCGGATGCCGACGCCGCCACGGACACCCGGCGGAATACCCCGCACGAGTAGCCGTCGTCGGGCCGTTTTCCGGCGAGCAGACGTTCGGTCCCGCCGTCGGCCAGTCCGACGTCGGCTGTTGACGCCCGCCGTAACGAGCAGCCGGGGAGCTAGCGCCGGCGGGTGAGGCCGAGGAGGCTGCGCCGCGGTTTGAGCGGCGGAGAGGCCGGCACGCCGGCCCCCTTGCCCATGCCGTCAATCACCTCTTGGATGGCCTTGAGTGACGGAGTGTGCGGCTCCCAGCCGAGCTCGTTCCGGATCCGCCCGGTGTCCATGATCGGTGCGCCCGCAGCCATCTCCACCCATCCCGAGTCCGTCTGCTGCAGCCGCAGCCGCCAGGTGCCGCCGACAAAGGCGTGCAGCGCGCGGACCGGGATGGGAAGAATTCTCCGGGCCGAAAAAGCCGGGCCAGGTTTTGTGGTGTGACCACCGGTTCGGCCGCCACGTTGAAGGCCCCGCGGGCCCTGCGCTCAAGCACGCGCCAGTACGCGTCCGCGACGTCGTCGGCGTGCACCGCCTGGAAGATCAGTTGCTCGGGAATAGGCAATATGGGCAAGGCCGGCCGGCGCGGGACGAACCTCGGGTGCACCCACCCCAGGAAGTACCTGCCGATTTCGCTTCCGGCTTCCGCCTGGAAGATGAGCCCGGGGCGCAGCCTGGCCACGGCAATCGAGGGGTTGTCCGCCGCGAACCGGTCCAGCAGCTTTTCCTGCTCTGCCTTGTGGCGGCTGTAGTGTGAGCCATCCATGCCCCCCGCAGGCCAGGATTCGTCCACGCGGCGGTCCTTGGCCGACTTGCTGTACGCGCCCACCGAGGAGGCGCACACCACGTGATGCACGTCTGCGTCCCGGGCGGCCGCCAGCACGTTCGCTGTCCCGGCGACATTCGTGCGGTGCAGCAGTGGGAGATCTCGGTTCGGTTGGATCTGCCAGGCAAGATGCACCACTGCGTCTGCGCCGGCAAAGGCCTTGGCCAGTTTCTGTACCGCACCGTCACCGCCGACGTCCAGGGTGTGCCACTCCACGCCCGCGTAAGGCGGCTGTGAAGTGTCCGGTGTGCGGCGGCTGATGCCTGCCAGTTCCAGCCCGCCGGGGTGTTCCTGCCGAACCTTCTGAAGCCTGCGCAGGAGTGCTGTCCCTGCGTTGCCGCTGGCCCCCGTGATGGCGATACGCATGAAATCCGCTCCGTCCTTTGCTGTGGAAACGTGACGGCCAGGCCGCCTGGTAACGGTGCCGTGGCCCTGGTACTTCTTTCGAGCCTAGCGCGTCGGGCCATTGTGTAATAAGCACGCTTATGATTTCCTTCTTCTAAGTCTTGCCGCAGGCTTTCTCGAGCACCCGATCGAAGGAACCCACGACAATGCCAGAAACTCCGCCCTCCTTGTCCGCGTCCTTCCCCGCCCACACAGCACCCCGGCCAGCGACTCCGGCGGCGCCCCAGACGGGGCGGCTGCACGATGCTTTCCAGAATCAGCTGGTGCTCAATTACCTGGATCTGGCCGAATCCCTCGCCTCGCGGTTTGCAGCCCGCGGACGCGAGCGCTCAGACCTGGTCCAGGTGGCCTATCTGGGGCTGATCAAGGCCGCCCGCGGCTTCGATGAGGAGAAGGGCGAAAGCTTTCCTGCGTACGCGGCGCCCACCATCAGCGGCGAACTCAAACGCTTCTTGCGGGACCGGTGTTGGACCGTCCGGCCGCCACGCCGCATCCAGGACGTCCGGACGCAGCTCCTGCACACTGCCCCTGACCTGGCCCAGTCGCTGGGCCGTGTTCCCTCGGCGCGGGAACTGGCCAGCGAACTGGGCGTCACGCCGGCTGAAGTCCGCGAAGCGCAGGCAGCCGGCAGCAGCATGCATCCCGACTCGCTGGACAGCCCGGATCCCTGGGGCGGGCCAACCATGGGCGAGGGGCTGGTCTCTCCGGACCAGCCGATAGAGCACCTCGAAGAACTCGTGTGCCTCCACGAGGCAATCCAGGAGCTGGACCCTGACGATCGGGAGATGCTGTACCGGCGCTACTTCCGCGAGGAGACCCAGATGGAACTCGGCAAACGGTTCGGCATCTCGCAGATGCAGGTGTCCCGGCGGCTGTCCCGGATCCTGGTCTGGCTCCAGCGCCGGCTGCTCGATGAGGAGGACCGCAGTGGCGAGGGCGGCAGCGGGGACCGGAACGGCGGCAGCGCCCGCAGCGCCACGGCGGTCAGCGGCCGGGCCGGGGCAGATCAAATGAGCCGGAGCTGCCCCACAGCCGCCATGACATCCTCCACTGAAACTGCCAGCAGGGCCGGATCAGGAGTGGCCGCGAAGGTGTCGCCGCGGCGCACCTGAGCGTCAGTCAGCACGATGTGCGGTCCCGGCGGCGGTCCCCAGACCTCGGCCGGGGCCGGACCGAAAAGAACCACCGAAGGCCGTGAATACGCTGAGGCGAGGTGCGCGGCACCTGTGTCTGCGGACACCACCAGCTGCGACCCGGCAATGGCGGCCATGAATTCTGCCAGCCGCAGCCGCCCCGCCAGGACCTGGCTTTCCGGGAGCCCGGCGAGCCGTGCAACATCCAGCGCCCGCGGCCGTTCGGACGAGCTGCCGGTGAACACCACCTGATGGCCGTCCGCTGAGAGCGCGCGGGCCACTTCGGCAAAGCGGTCCTCGGGCCACAGCCGGCTGCCGTAGGCGGCCCCCACGTGCAGCACCGCGGCCCCGGGGCTGGGGCTGGGAACGGCGGGCGGGAGGAGCCGGAAATCGTCCGGTTCCGCCTCGATGCCGTGCCACTGCAGAAGCCTGGTCCACCGCTCCCGCTCATGGATCTCCTCGAGCCAGGCAGGACCCGGCCGCTCCGGGGTCCGGTGGCCGACGACGGTCCGGGGCCGGACGGCGGCGAGCCGGGCTTCGCTTTCCGGTCCGCTGCCGTGCAGGTTCACGGCAATGTCGACCTTTCCGGCCTCGATGGGAATCGGAACATCGAGGCCGTGGGTCGGAAGCAGATCGTAGCCGCCCACCAGCTCCAGTGCATCCTCCAGCCAGTGCTGGGCCGCATAGAGCAGTCGGTGTTCCGGATAGGCGCGCCGCAGGGCGCGGAGCGCCGGTACAGCAACCAGCAGGTCGCCGAGCTTCAGTGCCCGCAGAACCAGCAGGACAGGTCGTTCGTGATTGCCGTTCGGTGCTTCCACTGCCGTCCTACTTCTCCTCGGGTTGGCTCTGCGCGGCTGCCTGTCGAGGAGTCTAGCCGAGAAGAAGTGAGCGGCCGGTTGTTTAGGTCTCTGCCGGTAGGGGAACGGAGGGGGTATGGCAACTAACGCTTTGACGCTCAAGGCTGTGCTGTTCGACCGGGACGGGACGCTCGTGGTTGACGTGCCGTACAACGGCGATCCGCAGAAGGTCGAGCCGTATCCCGGTGCACGGAGGGTCCTCGAGGGACTCCGCAGCCGCGGCGTGGCCACCGGCGTTCTGAGCAACCAGTCGGGCATTGCCCGCGGCCTCCTGACGGAGGCGGAGGTGGACAGCGTGAACGCGCGGGTGGAGGACCTGCTGGGCCCCTTTGACGTCTGGGAGATCTGCCCCCATGGAGCTGGCGACGGCTGCGTGTGCCGGAAACCCGCGCCGGGCATGATCCACAGCGCCTGCCGGCGCCTTGGCATCGATCCGTCGGAGGCGGCCTTCATCGGCGATATCGGCAGCGACGTCGAGGCGGCCGCAGCCGCCGGCGCACGGGGTGTCCTGGTTCCCACTCCGCAGACCAGAACCGAAGAAGTCGATGCCGCCGCCGAGGTAGCCGCGGACCTCGAACAGGCCGTCGCGCTGCTGTTCGGGGAGCTGCCGCTTCAGGAACCGGCACTTCAGGTTCCGGCCCTTCGGGGACCGGCATGAGCAAGGTCCTCGTGGCCCGGCTGGACAGCGTCGGTGACGTCCTCCTGGCCGGCCCGGCAGTCCGGGCCGTGGCGAACGGACGACGGGCCGACGGCGGCAGCCCCAACGACGTCGTCGTGCTTTGCGGACCGCAGGGCCAGTCGGCGGCCTCGCTGCTGCCCCGCGTGGCCGACGTTTTTGCCTGGGATGCCCCGTGGATCAGCAACCCTGCTCCGGCGGTCACTGGACCGCACCTGGATTCGCTGGTGGGCTACGTCCGGAATTCCCGCATCACCGAGGCCGTCATCCTCACCTCGTTCCACCAGTCGCCGCTTCCGCTGGCACTCCTCCTGCGGCTGGCCGGTGTGGAGCGCATCACTGGTGCGTCCACCGACTATGCGGGCTCCCTCCTGGACGTCAGGCTGAAACCCGGCGAGGACTTTCCCGAGGACCAGCCGGAGTCCGTGCGGGCGCTCGGCATCGCCAGGGCGGCGGGTTTCCAGCTCAAAACAGGTGACGACGGAAAACTCATGGTCAAGGACCCTCCCGGCGTCCGGCATCTGGTGGGGAGGGCCCCTACGTGGTGGTCCACCCGGGGGCAACGGTGCCCGCCCGGGCCTGGCCCCCGCTGCACCACGCTGCCGCCGTTGAGCTGCTGGAGGGCGCCGGCCACCGGGTGGTGGTGACCGGAGGCCCCGGCGAGACGGCCCTCACTGCAACCGTTGCCGGCCCGTCAGCCATTGACCTGGGTGGCCGGACCGACCTTTCCACACTGTCCGGCGTCCTCGCCAATGCGGACGTCGTGGTCACCGGGAACACGGGCCCCGCCCACCTGGCCGCTGCCGTCGGAACCCCCGTGGTCAGCCTTTTTTCGCCGGTTGTGCCGGCCGTGAGGTGGGCGCCGTACGGCGTTCCGCTGGAGCTGCTGGGAGACCAGAACGCGCCGTGCCGGCTCAGCCGCGCGCGGGATTGTCCGGTACCGGGACATCCCTGCCTCAGCTCGGTTTCGCCGGAGCAGGTGGTGGACGCGGTGGAACGCCTGCTGAGCGGGGTCTCCTCGCTCAGCACACGGAGAAAGGTCCGGAAACAATGAAAATCCTGCTCTGGCACGTACACGGGTCGTGGACGGACGCCTTTGTCCGCGGCCGGCACGAGTACCTGCTGCCGGTACTGCCCGGCGGCGGCCCCTGGGGACTGGGCCGGGCGGACCGGCCCTGGCCCGCTTCTGTGCGGGAGGTTGCGCTGGCGGATCTGGATGCCGGCAGTATAGACGCCGTCGTGCTTCAGCGTCCGGAGGAAGCCGCGGAGGTGACCCGCGTCCTGGGCCGCCGGGCCGGCGTCGACCTCCCCGCCGTCTACGTGGAGCACAACACTCCCAAGGGTGACGTTCCCTTCACCGTCCATCCGCTCGGGGATCAGAACGGTATCCCGATCGTCCACGTGACCCATTTCAACGAGTTGTTCTGGGACAGCGGCCGCGCTCCGACCAAGGTCATAGAGCATGGCATCGCGGACCCGGGCTACCTTTACACCGGCGAGGTTCCGGAGTTGGGCGTGGTAGTCAACGAACCGGTGCGCCGCGGACGGGTCACGGGCACGGACCTGCTGCCGCGCTTCGCCGCCGCAGCCCCGCTGCAGGTCTTCGGCATGGGCGGCGACGGACTGGCAGAGGCCACAGGAATTCCTGCGCCGCACCTCACCGTCCGCGGCGATCTGAAAACCGCGGAGCTGCACCGTGAACTGGCGCGCTGCCGGGCATACCTGCACCCACTGCGCTGGACCTCCCTCGGGCTGGCGCTGCTGGAGGCGATGCACCTCGGCATGCCGGTCCTGGCGCTGGCCACCACCGAGGCGGCACGGGCCGTCCCGCCGGAGGCAGGCTGCATCTCCACTGACGTGGAGGAGCTGCGCCGGTGTGCCCGGCAGCTGGTCAACGATCCGGAGGAGGCCCGACGGCGGGGCAAAGTTGCCCGGGAGGCGGCGCTGGAGCGCTACGGGCTGGAACGTTTCCTGGCCGACTGGGATGGGCTGCTGGCGGACCTGGTGCCGGCCGGCGGCGGAGGGAAAGTACAGGGGGAGGGGCGGCAGCAGGGGTCTTTGGAGGGGGCGCCATCCGGCGATGCAGCTCTGAAGGGGTCCGGACCGGATGCCCTCACCGCGGGGCGAGAAGGGAATATCCATTGAAGATCTCAATGATTTCGGAACACGCCAGTCCTTTGGCAGCGCTTGGCGGAGTGGATGCCGGCGGCCAGAACGTCCACGTGGCGGCCCTTTCGTCGGCACTGGCCCGTCGGGGCCACCGGGTAACTGTCTACACGAGGCGTGACTCGCCGGATCTGCCCACGAGGGTTCGGGTGCATCCCCGGCTGGAGGTGGTGCACGTGGACGCAGGGCCGGCCGAACATGTGCCCAAGGATGAGCTGCTGCCCTTCATGGGTGCCCTGGCGGACGGCGTGGTCCAGGACTGGGGCGACTCGCCACCGCACGTGGTGCATGGCCACTTCTGGATGTCCGGCGTCGCCGCGCTGGACGCCGCACGCCGTGAGCCGGGCGGCTTCCGGGTGCCCGTGGTGCAGACCTTCCACGCGTTGGGCACGGTCAAGCGCCGCCACCAGGGCGCCGCCGACACGAGCCCGGCCGAGCGGCGTTTCCTCGAGCCGTCCGTGGGCCGGTCGGCGGACCGGATCCTCGCCACGTGCTCCGACGAAGTGTTCGAGCTGAGGGCGATGGGGATCGATACCCGCCGGGTTTCCATCGCCCCCTGCGGCGTGGACCTGGAACTCTTCTCCAGCGAGGGGCCGGCCGACCATCCCTCCCGCTCGCACCGGATCCTGTCCGTGGGCCGACTGGTCCCGCGCAAGGGCATGGACCTGGTGATCCGGGCGCTGCCGCATCTGCTGCAGGCCGGATTCGACGACGTCGAGCTGCTCATTGTGGGCGGCGACGCGGACGCGGGCGGGCAGGATCCGGAGGCGCGCAGGCTGCTGGACCTTGCCCGCGACCTCGGGGTGGCGGGCCATGTGGAGCTCCGGGGCCAGGTGCCACGTGAGGCCATGCCCGGAGTCTTCCGAAGTGCGGACGCTGTGGTCTGCACACCATGGTACGAGCCCTTCGGAATTGTTCCCCTGGAGGCCATGGCCTGCGGCGTTCCGGTGGTCGCCGCTGCGGTAGGCGGCCTGACGGACACCGTGGTGGACCGGGGGACCGGCCTGCACGTGCCGCCGAAGGACCCGGAAGCCATCGCCGAAGCCATCGGCACGTTGTTGGCCAGCCCGGATCTTCGCGCCAAACTGGGGCGCGCCGGCGAGCGGCGGGCCAAAGCCCGCTACTCCTGGAGCAGAGTCGCCGCCGAAACCGAGAAGGCCTACCAACTGGCTATTGCAGGCTCTGCGGATGCAGGCAGCCTGGAACCGATGGAAGGAGCGGCACTGTGACTCCGGAATCCCTGCGGGAGGCTGAGCTTCCTGCCCTGCACCGTGTCGGCACACCGGGTTTCCCCCCTCCGCCCGCGGTCTCCGCCCCGGAAGACGCCGGGCACGACGACGACCGGCACCACGACGCCCGGCACGAGGCCAGTCCAGGCCCGCGCGAGGCCGTGCGGACCCACTTGGAAAACGTCCTGCCCGCCCTGCGGTCCCTGGAAAGCCAGGCAGACAGGCT
The DNA here is from genome assembly GCF_044054585.1 of Arthrobacter sp. UC242_113. Classification (NCBI taxonomy): domain Bacteria; kingdom Bacillati; phylum Actinomycetota; class Actinomycetes; order Micrococcales; family Micrococcaceae; genus Arthrobacter; species Arthrobacter sp. UC242_113. The sequence continues at coordinate 4,323,937 of NZ_CP171968.1, forward strand.
GGCCGACTGGGGCGTGGAGCTGGCCCAGCGCCTGCTGAGCGGGCAGAAACTGCTTGCCGCCGGGAATGGCGGGTCCGCCGCCGAGGCGCAGCACCTGACCGCGGAACTTGTGGGCAGGTTCGACGGCGAGCGGATGCCCTTTTCCGCGATCTCCCTGCACGCGGAGAGTTCGGCCGTCACGGCGATTGCCAATGACTACGGCTACGAAGAGCTCTTCGCCCGGCAGGTCCGCGCCCACGGCCGGTCGGGGGACATCCTGGTGCTGCTGTCCACCAGCGGCCAGAGCCCCAACCTGCTCCGTGCAGCAGAGGCTGCCTCCAGGCTGAACGTGACCACGTGGGCCCTGACCGGGCCGGCGCCCAACCCGCTGGCATCCTGCTGCGATGACGCCGTGGCCATTGATGCGATCTCGGCCAACGCCCAGGAGGGGCACCTGATTGCGCTGCACGCCATTTGCCGGGCCTTCGAAGCCGAAGTGGCCCGCAAAGGCCGGGGCGTTCCCGGGCCGGAGGATGATCGCCGATGAGGATCACCGTGGTGGGCGACGTTTTGCTGGACGTGGACCTTTCCGGCGAGGCAACCCGGTTGTGCCCTGACGCGCCGGTGCCGGTGGTGGACGTCTCCGAGGTGCGGCGGCGGGCCGGCGGTGCCGGGCTCGTGGCCAGGATGCTGGCCCGTGACGGCCACCGCGTCACTCTCGTAACAGTGCTTTCCGACGACGACGCCTCCCTTGAGCTGGAAGGCGCCCTCGCCGGGGTGCACGTCGTCTCCGGGCCCTCCGGTGCCAGGACCCCTGTAAAGACACGGGTCCGGGCGGGCCGGCAGCCAGTGGTGCGGGTGGATGAGGGATGCGGGCGGCCGGAGGTGCCGGCGGCGACGGCGGGCATGCTTAGGGCGCTGGAGCGCGCCGAAGCGATTGTAGTGGCCGATTATGGTCGGGGTGTTGCCGCGAACCAGGAGATTCGCGACCTCCTCGCCGCTCGTAGCGGCGACATTCCGATCGTGTGGGATCCGCACCCCTCCGGCGCCGCACCCGTGCCGGGGGTGGCCGTGGTGACCCCGAACTTGTCCGAGGCCGCCAAGGCCGCTGGTTCCGGCAGCGCGGACTTGGGAGCCGGAAGGCCTGCGGCGGTTGCCGCCGTCGGCAGCGTCATCGGCAATACGCTGCTGGACCGCTGGCAAAGCCAGGCGGTCCTCGTGACCGTGGGGGAGCAGGGCGGCGTTTTGTCCCAGCGCGGCACTTCGCCCCTCGCCATTCCGGCCCCGGCCACCGAAGTGACTGATCCCTGCGGCGCCGGCGACCGGCTCGCGGCCAGCTTGGCCGTGCACCTGGCAGAGGGCTGCAGCCTCAGTGACGCCGCGGAACGTGCGATCAACGAGGCGGCGGCCTTCCTCGGGGCCGGCGGGGTGGCGTCCCTGCCGGACCGCCACCGGCCGGTCTGGCACCACAGCCGCGAGGAAGACGCCCTCGGCCTTGCCCGGAGGGTGCGCGCCAACGGGGGAACCGTCGTAGCCACGGGAGGCTGCTTCGACCTGCTGCACGCCGGCCACGCCCGCACGCTGGCGGCCGCCCGGGACCTGGGCGACTGCCTGATTGTGTGCCTGAACTCGGACGCGTCCGTGCGCCGGATCAAAGGTGAGCAGCGGCCCATTGTGAGCCAGCAGGACCGGGCCGAGCTCCTGCTGGCACTCGAGTGCGTGGACGCCGTCCTGGTTTTCGGGGAGGACACTCCGGAGGCCTGCCTGGAAGCGCTGCGGCCGGACGTCTGGGTGAAGGGCGGGGACTACCGTGCGTCGGAGCTTCCCGAGACCGGCCTGGTCGAGAGCTGGGGAGGGCACTGCGTGACGGTGCCGTTCCACCAGGCCCGGTCCACGTCCGTCCTCGCGGACGCCCTGGCGAAGGTCAGCTGACCTGCACAACCAATCTTGAACTAGTCCCAAGCGAAAGGAACACCATGACTGAATCGACTTTCAAGCCCGGCCGTGTGCTGGTGACAGGCGGTGCCTCCGGACTGGGGGCCGCCGTCGTCGACGCCGTACTGAAAGCCGGCGGAACGCCGGTGGTGCTGGACCGGGACATCCGGAACGTGTCCGCGGTGAAGGCATTTGAAGTGGACGTCTCGGACCGCATCGCGGTGACCGAGGCAGTGCAGCAGGCCGCGGAAACCCTGGACGGGCTGGACGCCGTGGTCACTGCGGCCGGCATCGACCGGTGCGGCAAGCTGGAGGACGTGGCCGCGGACGAATGGGAACGCGTCATCGGGGTCAACCTGATGGGCACGGTCTCCGTTGTCCGGGCTGCCCTTCCGTACCTCAAGGAGTCCCGCGGCCGGGTGGTCACCATCGCATCCACGCTGGGCAAGCGGGCACTGCCGGAGGCCTCCGCGTACTGCGCCTCAAAATTCGGCGTCGTGGGCTTCAGCCATTCCCTGGCGGCCGAGACGGGCGGCGAGATCGGCGTGACCACCATGATTCCCGGCGGCATGAAGACGCGCTTCTTCGACGACCGGGCCGAGCAATACAAGCCGCAGGACGACTCACGCCTCAACGACCCCGGCAACGTGGCGCAGGCAATTCTGTTTGTCCTCTCCCAGCCCACCGGTTGCGAGGTCCGTGAAATGCTTATCTGCCATGAGGAAGAGGGCTCGTGGCCGTGAGCTGGAGTACATCCTCGTAAACCTCTGAGGGTTCGACGGCCTTCACGGTGGACTCGTCATGCGGGCACCGTGGGGCCGTCCACCCCACCTGGGTGACGTCCACCCCGCACACCGGGCAGCGCGTGACCCAGCCGAGGCGGAGGCGGTGCTTGCTGCGGCCCAGCGGGGCGGCGTTGATGGCATTGCCCGCCCAGTAGATGCCCACCGTGGAAGTACCGAGGGCCTGGGCGAGGTGGCGCGGTCCACTGTCGTTCGCCACCACGACGGCGCTGCCCGCCAGCAGGGCGGCAAGCTCACCGAGGCCGAGGTTGCCGGCCAGTGACTCTACGGCGGGGCGGGGGGCACCGGACTCGCCGGCAGGAGATTCGGTGCTGGGTTGGCTCGTGCTGGGTTGTTCGACGGCGAGTTCCACCACCGTCTCGGCAAGTTCCTTTTCGCTGCTGTCGCCCACCACGTAGACCCGGAAGCCGTCGTCGGCGGCCTTCCGTGCCACCGCGGCGAAGCGTTCTGCCGGCCAGCGCCGGCGCGGATCCGTGGCACCCGGATGGATCACCAGCACGCGGCCCTGCCCGGGCCCGTGATTGCCTTGCCCCGGCTCGTCGTTGCCCTGCCCGGGCCCGGAGTTACCCAACGGCAGGTCCTGGGCGAGCTGCTGGCCAAACTCGGGCAGCGCCTCGAGCCTCGCTTCCAGCTCACGGGGTGGGGCCCCGGCGAATCCCGCCACCTCGAGGGCGCGGAGCGGCTCGTGCTGGTAGTACACGTAGGGCACGGTCCGCTCCAGCGGAGCGGCGTCCGGGGTTCTGGTGCCCACGGTGTGCCGGGCGCCGAGGCGCAGCAGGAAAGGATTCGAGTAGCGGCCGCCGCCGTGCAACTGGACGGCCAGGTCAAAGTTCCTGGCGCGCATCGCTGCAAAGAACCGCTCCGTTTCGTCGTCGTCTTCCGGCCCCGGGCGGACCCCTTCGGCGAACGGCAGAATCACCGTCTCATCCACCGGTCCCACCGTCTGCGCCAGCAGTTCAGCGTGCACCGGCGTTCCCAGCAGGGTGATGCTGGCCCCCGGGTAGGCGGCCTTCAGGGCGGCCACCGACGGCAGGGCAAACATCAGGTCGCCCAGCCCGCCGCCACGGAGAACGGCGATGCGGGAGACACCGCTGAAGGGTTCCAAAACCGGGCCGATTCCGTGCCCTGTGATGCGTGCTCCGCCGAAGTCGGCGTTGAAGAGTTCCATGGTGTCAGCCCTCTCGGCTCCGGATCGTTGGTCGGGATGCGTTCAGGTCGGGGATCGGATCAGTGGGCCCACCCTACGGTGCATCGGGCCTGTTTTGCCAGCTCAGAAAACCCGGCATGCCAGCTCAGTCAGACCTGGCCTGCCAGCTCTCAAAACTCCTGCCGGAGCCGCGTGTAAACCGCCCGGCGCCGGGGTACGGATCACCGCAGAGAGGGCGGGAACGGACGCCCGGCAACACTGAGCAGCATGCCTAAAGACCAGAGTCTTGAGACCAGTGCCTTGGAGACCGAAAATCGAAGGACCAGCGTCTGGAGATCCAGCGCCTGCAGCCCCGGGGGCACAGGCCAAGCCCCAGTGAGGAGCCACATGCAATCCACCATCACCAGCGAGCTGGCGAATGCGGAAGACACGCTCACCATCCTGAACCCGCGAACCGGGGAAGCCGTCGGCAACCTTTCCGTCGCCGGCGCAGATGATGTGGCAGGAGCCGTGGCGGCGGCCCGCGCGGCCCAACCCGCCTGGGCTGCCACGCCTCCCGGGGAGCGGGGCCGGCTGCTGCGCGAGGCCGCCCGGGCGCTGGAGGCGGCCGCTGCCGAACTTGCGGATCTGAACGCACAGGAGACCGGCCGTCCTGTGGAGGAGGCCCTTGCCGGTATTGCCGCCGGGGTTTCCACGCTGGAGCAGTATGCGGAGCTCGGTCCCGTACACCGCGGCCACAGCCTTCGCGGCAACGCGCTTGCGGCGGACTACACCGTCGCCGAGCCGCGCGGCGTGACCGTGCTGCTTACGCCGTGGAACGATCCCGTCGCCGTGGCCTGCGGGCTCATCGGGGCCGCCCTGGTTACCGGCAACACGGCCATTCACAAACCGAGCGAGCGCTGCCCCCACGTGGGAGAAGCGTTGGGGAAGGCGCTGGCGCCGGTATTTCCGCCCAACGTGCTGGTCACGCTGACCGGAGGGGCCGACGTCGGGACCCTCCTCACGCAGCAGTCCGGTGTTGACATGTTCGCCCACGTCGGGTCCAGCGCGACCGGTGACCGGATTGCGCGGGCGGCCGTGCTGACGGGTGCCTACGTCATCAGGGAAAACGGCGGGAACGATCCGCTGCTGGTGGATGCGGACGTGGATCCCGGCTGGGCCGCGGAGCAGGCGGCGATCGGGGCCTTCAGCAACAGCGGGCAGATTTGCACGTCGGTGGAGCGGATCTACGTCCACCGGTCCATCGCCGAACCGTTCTGCGAGGCGCTCGCCGGACAAGCCCGGGACCGGAACGCCGAAAGCCGGCTCGCGCCGCTCGTGGACACCCGGATGCGGGACGCGGTCCACCGGCACGTGGCCGAAGCGCTGCAGCTGGGTGCCCGGGCCGTGGAGGGCGGCACTTTCCCGGACGGGCCGGGCGCCTTCTACCCGGCCACGGTCCTGTTGGACTGCACCGACACCATGGACGTCATGGCCGAGGAAACGTTCGGCCCCGTCGCCCCGGTGCGTGTGGTGGAAAGCTTCGAGGAAGGGCTCACACTCGCCGCGGCCGGCCGGTACGGACTCGCCGCCACCGTTCTGACCGGCAGCATCGCCCACGCCCAGCAGGCCGTCGCTTCGCTGCCGGTAGGGACCGTCAAGGTCAACGAGGTGTTCGGGGGCGCACCCGGCGGAGCCGCCCAGCCACGGGGCGAAAGCGGGCACGGGTTCGGCTACGGACCCGAACTCCTGGACGAATTCAGCCGGGTCAAGGTGGTGCACATCGCTGCGCCGCCGGCGCCGGCAGCTCAGGAAACCAATGGGGCAGCGTCATGACCGCCGGGCCGGTGCTTTCCGAACAGCGCGGCCTTGCGGCGTGGCTTCCCCGAAGGCTGGCCCAGGAGCATCCTGCCGTCACCGTCGTGGGCGACTTCATGCTCGACGGCTGGTGGACCGGCACGATCGACAGGATGTGCCGCGAGGCCCCGGCACCCGTGGTGGACATCGCCCGGCGTGACTTTGCCCCCGGCGGTGCCGCCAACACGGCCATGAACCTGGCCGCACTCGGCGCCCGGGTCAGCGTGGCAGGAATCATCGGAGCGGACGACGCCGGCGCGGAACTTCGGCGCCAACTGATCGCCGCCGGGGTGGACACCACGCTGCTCACCGAACACCCGGACATGGCCACCCCTACCAAGATCCGGATCAGCAGCGGCGGCCAGGTCCTCCTGCGCCTCGACGACACCGCGGCAACTGTCCCAGCCGACGCCCTGGCGGCGTTCGAGGCTGCGGTTCCCGCCGCCGTCGGACACCAGAACGCGGTGGTGATCTGCGACTACGGAACGGGCGTCCTCGCCGAACCGGTCCGCGGGCGGCTCATCGAATCCCTGTCCGGGCGCGCTCAGGACACGCTTGTGGTGGTGGACGCACACGATCCGCGCCCGTGGGCCGGACTTGAGCCGGACCTGGTCACGCCCAACGCGCAGGAGGCCGCCCGGATGCTTGACCTCCGGCTGGGCAGCGGACCCGAGCGCGCGGCGGTGGTGACCGAGCACGCCGGCGAGCTGCTGCAGGCGACCGGAGCACGCGCCGTCGTGGTAACGCTGGACCGGGACGGGACGGTCCTCATCCCAGCCGCCGGAAACCCGCACCGGACGTGGGCACGGCCTGCCACCGAAAAGCAGGCCTCCGGCGCAGGCGATACATTCGTGGCCGCCCTGACCCTCGCACGTGCGGCGTCGCTGCCGCTGACGGCCAGCCTGGACCTGGCGCAGGCCGCTGCGGACGTGGTGGTCCACCATCCCGGGACGTCCGTGTGCGGCACCGACGAGCTGGGCCGCTACCTGGAAAGCTTCGGGGACGCCGCCCTGGCGGCAGAAGAACTGGAGCGGCACATCCGGGCCCACCGCAACGACGGCCAGCGCGTGGTGCTGACCAACGGCTGTTTCGACGTCCTGCACCGCGGGCACACCCGTTACCTGAACCAGGCCAAGCAGCTCGGCGACATCCTGGTGGTGGCGCTCAACAGTGACGACTCAGTCCGGAAGCTCAAGGGGCCGGGCCGTCCCATCAACAGCGTGGCGGACCGGGCAGCCGTGATCGCCGCCCTGAGCTGCGTGGACTACGTGACCGTCTTCGACACCCCGACTCCGATTCCCCTGATCGAACAGCTGCGTCCGGAAATCTACGCCAAAGGCGGGGACTACACGCCGGAGATGCTGGCCGAAACCGAGGCCGTGGAGGAATACGGCGGCACGGTCACCATCCTCGATTATGTGGCCGAGCGTTCCACCACGGCGATGGTCCAGCGCATCCGCAACGGCGAGGGCGCCCCTGTCCCGGAGGGGTAAAACCGCTGGCGGGCCCTGACGCCGCCCGCCGGCGAGCAAGCTCTGACCCGGCAGGCCCCACCACCCCCGTCAACTAGGCTTGAACCATGACGGAAGCGGCGGAAAACTGATGGCACGGCGCACCAGGTCAGGCGGGAAGCCAAGTTCCAACGCAGGCAGCAAAACAGGCGGCAGAAGAGGCGCGGCAGCGGCCTCCGACGTGCTGGAAGTTCCCAAGGGAGCGCGTGCAGACGGGCCGGTTGAAGGCGTCTACTACATCGACACCGGCGACTGCGAGCTCATCGCCGACCAGGACAACTCTACGGGCTGGCTCCTGCGCATCAACGGCGTGATGAGTTCCCACATAGACCTTGCCGATCCGCTGTTCCTCGACTTCGAGTACATGCGCTGGATGTCCGCCCTCATCGAATCCCGCTGGAAACCTGAGACCAAGCCCAGGCTGCGGGGTCTGCACCTGGGCGGCGGCGCCTGCTCGCTGGCCCGCTACTTCCACGCGGCCTACCCGGACGCCCGCCAGGTGGTGGTGGAACTGGACGGAAAACTCGCCGAGTACGTCCGCGGCTGGTTCGACCTGCCCAAGGCCCCGCTGCTGCGGCTGCGCGTCGGTGAGGCCCGCGCTGTAACCGAGACCCTCACCCCGGACACACGCGACTTCATCATCCGGGACGTCTTCGCCGGCGCCGTGACCCCGGTTGCGCTGACCACGGCCGAATTCAACGAACATGTCCGCCGGGTGCTCGCGCCCGGGGGTATTTACGTGGTCAATTCGGGCGACGGTCCGGACCTGAAGAATGCCCGGGAGGACGCGGCCACCATCGCGGCCGCCTTCGAACACACCATCATCATCGCGGACCCCGCCATGCTGAAAGGGCGCCGCTACGGCAACATGGTGATGGCCGGCAGCGACCAGCCGTTCGACGACGATCCGCAGCTCGCACGGCGGCTCCTGGGCGGGGCGGTGCCCGCGCACATCTGGGACGACGCGAAGGTGCGGGCCTTCGCCGCCGGAGCCCAGGTGCGCCACGACCCTGCGGCGCCGCCGGCTGCTGAGTAACAGCCCTTATGGCCGCCCAAAACGGCGCCTACTCAGCAGCCGATGAAGCCCGTCCCTGCCCGAGCAGCCACTCCCGGTGCGCGGCCGTTTGTTCGCGCAGCGCCGTCACCACGGCAGCGACCGCCGGCCGCCGCATCGACTCCGGGCGCAGGACCATCCAGTAGGGCAGCCGTTCGGCGATGTCCCCGGGCAGCAGGCGCACCAGGTCCTCATGCCTGTCGGCCATGAAACAGGGGAGGAACCCCACCCCAGCTCCTGCCCGGGTGGCCTCGACGTGCACAAACACGTTGGTGGAGCTGACGCCGTCGCGCATTGCCGGCACCAGCCGCCGCGGTGCATCAAGATCGTCCACCTGCAGCATGGAGTCCACGAAGTACACGAGCGGATGGGCGGTCAGGGCCTCCACCGACCCCGGCGTTCCGTTGGCCTCGATGTACGGGCGGGACGCGTACATCCCGAGCTCGTACTCGCCCAGCCGGAACGCTTCGGCGCGGTGCACCTGCGGCTCGCCCACCACCACCTCGATGTCCAGTCCCGAGCGCTGCTGGAGTGCCCGGCGGGTGACGGTGACGATCTCGACGCTGAGCCCCGGGTGGTCCCTCCTCAGCCGGGCCACCGCCGGAGCGGCGATGTAAGCGCTGAAGCCGTCGGTCGCCGTCATGCGTACGACGCCGGTAACCGGGTCAGGCGCGCGGCCTGACGGTCCCAGGGCACGCACCGCCGTTTCCACCTGCTCAGCCACCAGCACGGCCTGGGCGCCGAGTTCGGTCAGCTCCCAGCCACCGGAGGCCCGGGAGAGAACACGGCCGCCCAGGGCCTTCTCCAGTGCGGCGATCCGGCGTGAAACGGTGGTGTGGTTCAGGCCCAGGACCTGGGCCGCCGTCGTGAATTTTGCAGAGCGGGAGACGGCGAGCAGCACCAGCAGGTCGTCCGGGTTGGCATCCATATCTGCAATTTTGCACGAATCCAGTGCCTGATTAGTCATTGAACCACGTTCCATCTGCAGGAATACTCGGGTAAATCGGAAGTGCTGCAAGTATTGGAAGTGAACGCGTGCGGCACGTGTCAACGTGGACACTTGGAGGAGCAGACTGTGGACGCACAAGGTCCGGACGTGGAAAAAAACCTGAACGGCCGCAAGGCGCTGGTCACCGGCGGTGCCAGCGGTATCGGTGCGGCGTGCGTGAGGGAACTCGCCGCCAGGGGAGCCAAGGTGGTGGTGGCCGACGTCGACGAAGCCGGCGCCGCGGCCCTCGCCGATGAGGTGGGCGGCACGTCCTGGGCTGTCGATCTCCTGGACGTTGAGGCGCTTGCCGCGCTGAGCCTGGACTGCGACATCCTGGTGAACAACGCCGGCATCCAGCGCATCAGCCCCATCGAGGACTTCGACCCCGTGGCGTTCCGGCGGATCCTGGCGCTCATGCTCGAGGCGCCCTTCCTGCTGATCCGTGCCGCTTTGCCGCACATGTACGCCAACGGCTTTGGGCGCATCATCAACCTGTCGTCCGTGCACGGTCTCCGGGCCTCCCCGTTCAAGAGCGCCTACGTCTCGGCCAAGCACGGGCTTGAGGGGCTGAGCAAGGTGACGGCACTTGAAGGCGGCGAGCACGGCGTCACGTCCAACTGCATCAATCCAGGGTATGTGCGGACGCCGCTGGTGGAGAAGCAGATCGCGGACCAGGCGCGCGTCCACGGGATTCCGGAGTCCGAGGTCCTGGCGAAGGTGATGCTTACAGAGTCCGCTGTGAAACGGCTGGTGGAACCCGAGGAGGTGGCGTCCTTGGTCGCCTGGCTGTCCTCCGACGCCGCCGGAATGGTCACCGGGGCCAGTTACACCATGGACGGCGGCTGGTCGGCCCGGTAGTCCCGGTGTCGCGGGCGGCGCAGACATGTTCCGCGTGCTCGCTCGTTCCTCGCTTAGACGCACGCTTCCACATGCCCGACGCCGCCCGCCGAGACCTGCAGGCGGCCCAAGTTAGCTCTTGGAACCGGTCAGTGCGAGGGTGCCGCCGAGCCCGATCATCATCACGCCGCCGGTTGTAGTGACAGCTGCTACCCGGCGGGGTGAGCGGGCGAACCACTGCCGTGCCGTGCCGGCGGCCAGCGCCCAGACGCTGTCCGAAACCAGCGCGATGGCCAGGAACGTGGCACCAAGCAGGGCGAGCTGGGCGGGAATGGCGCCGGCAGAATGGTCCACGAACTGGGGGAGGACCGCCACGAAGAACACCACGGATTTGGGATTCGTGGCCCCGACAATGAAGCCTTCACGCAGAATCCGCCGGGTGGTCGCCGGCCTGGACGGACCCGGGCTCGCGGGGCCGCCCCGGCGGTGGAGCACCGCCTGGATTCCCAGATAGATGAGGTAGGCCGCGCCGGCAAACTTCACCACCGTGAACAACAGCACCGACTCAGCCAGTACCACGCCGAGCCCAAACGCTACGGCTGCGATCTGCAGCAGTTCCCCGGCCGCATTGCCGAGGACACTCAGCAGTCCGCCCCGCCGCCCCAGCGCCAGCGACCGTCCGATGACGAACAGGACGCTGGGACCCGGCACGGCGATCAGCAACGCGGAGACCAAGGCAAAGGCCAGGAGATTCTGCAGCGGCAGCATGCCTGATGGTAACGCCGGCGCCGTACACCAAGCCAGCACCGGTGTGCTCGAACAGACGGGCAATTGGACCACGGCGCTCAACGGGTGGGCTGTGCCGCGGGAACCCTACGAATCCTCAGCCAGTCGGGTTGCCGGACGCCCTGATGTACTCCTCCACCGCCGACTCGGGCACGCGGTAGGACTTGCCGAACCGGTCCGCCGCAAGCGTTCCGGCGCGGACCATCCGGTAGACGGTCATTTTGGAAAGGCGCAGGGCCGCGGCCACCTCGGCAATAGTGAGATAGGCAGTCGGCAGGTTGGCGATGGACATGGAATCGGCTCCTGTTGGTCGTCGGCTGGACTGGCGGGATGACCCGCTCAGTCCGGCCGCCTCAGTTGCCGGTGGTCGTAGAAGTACACCCGGTCCGAGGACCGGATCCCGATCGACCGGCCGTTCTTGACCACCACGGTGCCTTCCCGCCTGCCGTTGAACGGATCGTCGCCCAGCAGAACGTCGCCGATCCGGTAGGGAACAGCGGCCGTGCGCGCCCGCTGCAGCGTCTGGGCCAGGAAGCCGGACAACCGCCCGGACTGAATATTGTCTGCCGGCGCCCCGGCCTGGATTTCCAACATGAGGACCACTCCTTCACAGTGTGACCAATCGTCGAATCACTGGTGGCGCGGGGCCGGCACATCGTGCAGGGCCTCTACCCCAGCCGGCTGGCACCGTGTAGTCCACTCTAGGGAGCAATCACATGCGTCACACGGGTAACATCTACCTCATTTATCACTCCGTGCACTCGCGTAACAGGCGCTGAGTACCTGTCTTTTCACATTCTTACTACTTGTTTTCGCGAATTCCAGCCCGGCGCGACATTTCCGCGGAAATCCTACTCAGTTTTGGCAACCACGGGCAGCGGTGAGGTCTCGTCCTCAAGGTGGGCCCGGCGTCGTCCGTTGCCCCTGACCCAAAGCCGGTAGGCGGCCACCAGCAGTCCCAGCCACACGGCTCCCACGTACAGCGCGACGCGCGTGTCCTCAAAGAAGCCAAGCACCGCGATCACCAGCATCATGAAGCCGATGGTGAGAACGGACGCCGTCGGCCACCACGGGGAGGGGAAGTCCGACGCCGGCAGGCCCTTCCGGAAGATCTCGCGTTTCATGGCCACATGGGAGGCGAGAATCATGACCCACACCCAGACTGTGGCGAACGTGGCGATCGAGGCGATGAGCAGGAAGACATCTTCCGGAATGAGCGCATTCAGCACCACTCCCACCAGCAGGATTCCGGTCATCATCACCACGGTCATCCACGGCACGCCATGCCGCGAAACCCGTCCGAAGCTCTGCGGGGCGTGGCCCTGCTTGGCCAGGCCGAAGAGGATCCGCCCGGCGCCGAAGATGTCACTGTTGATGGCGGACAGCGCGGCGGTTATCACCACGGCGTTGAGGATGTGGGGTGCGGCCGGAATGCCGAGGCCGCTGAAGATCTGGACGAACGGACTGCCGTTGCTGCCGATCTCGTTCCAGGGGAAGAGGCTCATCAGCACTCCGAGGGTCAGCACATAGAACAGCAGGACGCGGACCGGCACGGTGTTGACGGCCTTCGGGATGACCTTCTTGGGGTCCGCTGCCTCGCCGGCCGTGATGCCGATGGTTTCAATCCCGCCGAAGGCGAACATGACGACGGCGAACGAGGCCAGGAGCCCCTCGAAGCCGGTCGGGAACAGGCCGCCGTGCTCCACGAGGTTGCCCAGGCCCGGGGCAGCCGAGGCGTCGCCGGTCTGGAAGCCGAACGCGAGGATGGCCGCTCCGCCCGCGATCATGGCGATAATTGCTGCGACCTTGACCAGCGTGAACCAGAATTCGAGTTCGCCGAAGACCTTCACGCTCAGCAGGTTCAGCGCCGCGAGAAGGAAAATGATGGCCAGGATCCAGACCCACCGCTCCACGGAAGGGAACCAGAAGCCCATGTAGATGCTGAAGGCGGTGACGTCGGCGATGGCCACGATCGCCATTTCGAAGACGTAGGTCCAGCCCGTCACGAATCCAGCCAGCGGGCCAAGGTAGCGGCTGGCGTACTGCCCGAAGGACCCCGAGACCGGATGCCGCACGGCCATTTCCCCCAGTGCGCGCATCACCATGAACACTGCGGCGCCGCCGATCATGTAGGCGAACAGCACGGCGGGACCGGCTTTTTGGATGGCCGAGGCCGAACCGTAGAACAGGCCTGTGCCGATGGCGGAGCCCAGCGCCATGAAGCGGATGTGGCGGACGTTGAGCCCGCGGTTCAGAACGGTTTCGACGGCGGTTCCGACGGCGGTGCGCGCCGTTCCGGTCCCGCTTACGGGCGCCATTTCTTCTCTTGTTTGGGCTTGTTGCATGCCAATACCTTCTCGTCATTGGGAGGGGGATCGCTATCCAGCAGACCATGGTCGGAGGAGCTGTGATGAGGCTCACGGGGTCTTGGTGTCTTCGATTTCAGACTGTTCGGCTTCAGGCCGGCGCTCGGAATTTTCGGCGCTAACTGGCAGGTAATGCCCTCAAATCCCGGTTTTGGGGGCGTTACCTGCCAGTTCGCACGCCGCTGAGAAGCGCCGCGCCCTGGAGTGCCTCAGCGGTAGCCGGTGGCGTCCGCCGGCAGCCCGGCTTCCTGGATCTCGTCCAGGTAGCGCCAGCAGTCTGGCCGGGAGCCGTCGACGTCGGTAAAGCCGTATTCCTGCGCAAGCCCGCCGGAGGAGAAGGAGCCGCCGGTCCGCCGGTGCACGTGAGGGTCGGCGGCGAGGGCGGCGACCGCCCGGCCCACAAAGCGCGGGCTTTCCGAGATGGCGGCGAAGTGCGGGTTCGTCGCCGCTGCCTCGCGCCAATTGGCTTCGGTCACAGCGTAGTGTTCGAGCATCATTTCCGAGCGCATCCAGCCCGGCGTCAGCGCCACGGCCGTGCACCCGAACGCCTTCAGCTCCTCGGCCTGGCTGAAGGCGAGCCGCAGGACGGCGGACTTGGCGAGATCGTAAAACGCGGAGAGCCGGTAATGCGCCGCGTTGTACGCTCGAGTTCCGTCCGTCATTTCCACCACTAGACCTCCGGGCCGGCGGATGAGGAGCGGCAGCGCGAAGTGGCTGGTGATCAGGTGCGTGTCGACGGCGCCGTGCAGCATCCGCAAGCCGCCGTCAAGGTCGTGTTCCCACAGGGGTGTGTTCCACTGGATGAGATTCTCGCCGCCCCAAATGTCGTTCACCAGGATGTCCAGCCGGCCGTGCTCGTGGTCGATGCGGCGGACCAGAGCGTCGACCTCCGAAGCGTGGAGATGGTCCACGGCCACTACGATGCCGCTTCCGCCGGCCGCGCTCACCATGGCTGCCGTTTCATCAATGGTTTCGGGGCGACGGTAGTCGGAAGCCTGGGCTTTCGTGGTTCGCCCGGTGCAGTAGACCACCGCTCCAGCCTCACCCAGGGCCACGGCGGTACCGCGACCTGCCCCTCGTGTGGCTCCGGCGACCAGAGCTACCTTGCCCTTGAGCGGAGATTCCATGGACAAACGCTACCCCCTGCGCGGGAAGCGGGATGATGGGCGGGCGGTGAATACGTGCGTCGGGGGCTGTCCGGTATTCCAGACAGTTGCGCTTCTGAAGGGGGTCTGTAGTCAGCGGGCTGGGCGCAAACTTAAGTACGGGATACCGGACACCTTTCGGTGATGCCTGAAGAACGGATAGACAGCTCAGTGGCGAGACCCGGAGGACACATGGCAGGCACGATGGCCGCAACGGCGGCAACGGCGGCAACGGCGGCAACACGACCGGAATCAGCACTCAAGGCGAAAGTTCCAGCCGCCGAAAATACCTTGCGGATCCTCAAACTGTTGGGTTCCAAGCGGGGGCCGATGGCGGCGTCGAACATTGCCACGGCATTGGGACTGCCCCGCTCAAGTGTGTACCACCTCCTTGGCGTCATGGAGGCGAACGGCTTTGTCCTGCACCTGCACGAGGAGCAGCGGTACGGCCTCGGCATCAGCGCCTTTGAGCTCAGTTCCGCGTACTCGCGGCAGGAACCGCTGTCTCGGCTGGGGCGGCCCATGCTGGCCTCCCTCGTTGATGTCCTCGGCGAAAGCGCTCACCTGGCAGTCCTGCACGGCCGGGACGTGCTCTACATCGTGGAGGAGCGCGCCAAGAACCGGCCGTCCCTCGTGACGGACGTCGGCGTCCGGCTGCCGAGCCACCTCACCGCAAGCGGCCGCGCCATCCTTGCCGCGCTGCCGAAGTCCCAGGTCCGCGCGCTCTATCCGAACGCCGCCGCCTTCAGTGCCCGGCACGAGGTGGAGGGCGCCATCATGAAGTACTCCGCCTTGTCGTCGCACCTTGACCAGGTGAGGCAGCGTGGCTACGCCACGGAGCACGGTGAGGTGACACCCGGCTTTGGCTCCATTGCCGCCGCCGTCACGGATCATCTTGGATGGCCGACGGCGGCAGTAGCCGTCACGTTCCTCGAGGACAAGCTGCCGGAGGACCAGTGGCCGGTGCTCGCCGCCCGCGTGCAGAAAGTCGCCGATGAACTCTCGGTGCGCATCCACGGCCGCCCGGCGCAGGGGTGACCCCAACTAGGTAGCAGCACCGGGCGTTCTCAATGCTGGCAACGCCCTCAACTGCTACCCAGTTGGGTCTGGAATACCGGACAGCACCCGCCGGAAACCACTGTTTGGCCCGCCACGGAGGGGCTTTAGTTGATACAGAAGCACTTTCGCTCGAACCACGATTTGCCGAAAAACACAGCATTCCGCAACACGCAACAGTGATACAACACATTCCCGCGATACGAAGGAGCCATCATGGCACCCGCCGATTTCACCACCGGTGCCCGCCCGGTCAAAGCAGCCCGAGGCACCGAGCTCACCGCCAAGTCCTGGCAGACCGAGGCGCCCCTGCGCATGCTCATGAACAACCTTGACCCCGAGGTCGCCGAACGCCCGGATGACCTGGTGGTCTACGGCGGCACCGGCCGGGCCGTGCGCTCCTGGGCCGCATTCGATGCCATTACCCGCACCCTGGAAACCATGGAAAAGGACGAGACCCTGCTGGTCCAGTCCGGCAAGCCGGTGGGCGTCTTCCGCACCAACGAATGGGCGCCGCGCGTGCTGCTGGCCAACTCCAACCTCGTCGGCGACTGGGCAACGTGGCCCGAATTCCGCCGGCTCGAGGCCGAGGGCCTGATGATGTACGGGCAGATGACGGCCGGCTCCTGGATCTACATCGGCACGCAGGGCATCCTGCAGGGCACGTTCGAAACCTTCGCAGCAATCGCCCGGAAGCTCACCGGGGACAGCAATGGCACGCTCGCCGGCACGCTGACACTGACCGGCGGCTGCGGCGGCATGGGCGGCGCCCAGCCGCTCGCCGTCACCCTGAACGAGGGCGCCTGCCTGATTGTCGACGTCGACGAGACCCGCCTGCGCCGCCGCGCCGGCAAGCGCTACCTGGACGAGGTGGAGACCGACCTCGACGCCGCGATCGCCAAGGTCCTGAAGGCCAAGGAGGAGCGCCGCGGCTGGTCCGTGGGCTACGTGGGCAACGCCGCCGAGGTCTTCCCCGAACTGCTTCGCCGGCACAAGGCCGGCGAGCTGACCATCGACATCGTCACGGACCAGACCTCCGCGCACGACCCCCTGAGCTACCTGCCGGAAGGCATCTCCGTGGACGAATGGCACCGCGAGGCCGAGGCTGATCCGGAGGGCTTCACCAAGAAGGCCCAAGCGTCGATGGCCAAGCACGTCCAGGCCATGGTCGAATTCCGGGACGCCGGCGCCGAGGTGTTCGACTACGGGAACTCCATCCGCGACGAGGCCCGCAAGGGCGGCTACAGCCGGGCATTCGAATTCCCCGGCTTCGTCCCGGCCTACATCCGCCCGCTGTTCTGCGAGGGCCTGGGCCCGTTCCGCTGGGTTGCCCTCTCCGGGGATCCCGAGGACATCGCCGTCACCGACAAAGCCATCAAGGAGCTCTTCCCGGAGAACCAGCACCTTCACCGCTGGATCGACGCCGCCGCGGAGCGCGTCGAATTCGAAGGCCTGCCGGCTCGCATTTGCTGGCTGGGCTACGGTGAACGCGCCAAGGCCGGGCTGCTCTTCAACCAGCTGGTCAAGGAAGGCAAGGTCAAGGCTCCCATCGTGATCGGCCGGGACCACCTGGACTCCGGCTCCGTCGCCTCCCCGTACCGGGAAACGGAGGCCATGGCCGACGGCTCAGACGCCATCGCCGACTGGCCAATGCTCAACGCCCTCCTCAACACCGCCTCCGGCGCCACCTGGGTCTCGCTCCACCACGGCGGGGGAGTAGGCATCGGCCGCTCCATCCACGCCGGCCAGGTCTCCGTTGCCGACGGCACCGATCTCGCAGCGCAGAAGCTTGAGCGGCTCCTCACCAACGATCCCGGCATGGGCGTGATCCGGCATGTCGACGCCGGCTATGACCGCGCCGTCGACGTCGCCAAGGAACGCGGAGTCCGCATCCCGATGAACGAGTCGCGCTAACCAACGCCCACCCCCGCATCGACTGCTCCGTAACCGCCGTTTCGAGCTCCCAGAAGGGCGGTTACGGAGCAATCGATCAGAAGCAAAGTAGGAACCACAAAGTGACCATCCCCACGAACTCCCTAACCTCGCACGCTCGGCCAGGGAACCCTGTTCGCGTGGCCCCAACCCACGAACCGCTCACTGTTACCCTCGGTGCCAGCGGTGCCACGCCTGAGGACCTCGTTGCCGTCGCACGCCATGACGCCAGGGTGACCATCTCCCAGGAAGCACTGGACACCGTCGCCAAGGTCCGCGCGCACATTGACGAACTGGCCCACAGCGATGTGCCCGCGTACGGCATTTCCACGGGCTTCGGCGCGCTGGCCAACCGCCACATTCCCGGCGAGCTGCGGACCCAGCTGCAGAAGTCGCTGATCCGCAGCCACGCCGCAGGCATGGGCCCCGCGGTGGAACGCGAAGTGGTCCGCGGCATCATGTTCCTGCGCGCCAAGACCCTCGCCTCGGGCCGCACCGGCGTCCGCCCCGTGGTCCTGCAGACCATGGTGGACGTGCTCAACGCCGGCATCACCCCGGTGGTCCGGGAGTTCGGTTCGCTGGGCTGCTCCGGCGACCTCGCGCCGCTGTCCCACTGCGCCCTGGTCCTCATGGGCGAAGGCGAAGCGGCCGGACCCGACGGCGAACTGTACGGCGGCGCCGGCCAACCCACGGTTGCTGAGCTGCTCGCCGCACACGGCATCGAACCGGTGACACTTGCCGAGAAGGAAGGTCTGGCGCTGGTCAACGGCACCGAGGGCATGCTGGGCATGCTCCTGATGGCCATTGCGGACCTGCGGCAGTTGCTGACGACGGCGGACATCACCGCTGCGCTCAGCGTCGAGGCGCTGCTGGGCACTGACCAGGTGTTCCTGCCCGAGCTGCACGCCGCCTTGCGGCCGCACCCCGGTCAGGCGGCCTCCGCGGACAATATGCTCCGGGTCCTGTCCGACTCGGCCATCGTGGCCTCGCACCGCGTGGGCGATTCGCGTGTTCAGGACGCGTACTCGCTGCGCTGCGCACCCCAGGTTGCGGGCGCCGTCCGGGACACGGTCGACCACGCCGAGCTGGTGGCTTCCCGTGAACTCGCGGCCGCCATCGACAACCCCGTGGTTCTGCCCGACGGCCGGGTCAGCTCCAACGGCAACTTCCATGGCGCCCCGGTGGCGTACGTGCTCGACTACCTGGCCATCGCGGTCGCGGACCTCAGCTCCATCGCCGAACGGCGCACGGACCGCATGCTTGACCCTGCCCGTTCGCACGGCCTCCCGGCGTTCCTGGCAGCGGATCCGGGCGTGGACTCGGGCCTCATGATCGCCCAGTACACCCAGGCCGGGCTGGTCTCGGACAACAAGCGGCTCGCGGTGCCCGCCTCCGTCGACTCCATTCCGAGCTCCGCCATGCAGGAGGACCACGTGTCCATGGGCTGGCACGCTGCCCGCAAGCTCCGGAAGGCAGTGGAGAACCTCCGCCGCGTTCTCGCGATCGAACTCGTGACCTCGGCACGGGCGATAGACATGCGCACGCAGCTCTCCGATGGCCAGCTGACCCCGGGTCCTGCGGGGGCCGCCGTCCTCGAATCGCTGCGGACCGTCGTCGGCGGACCGGGCACGGACAGGTTCCTTTCACCGGAGCTCGAGGCCGCCGACCGGCTGGTCGGCTCCGGTGCGGTGCGGGCGGCCGCCGAATCCGCCGTCGGAAATCTCGCCTGACGGTGAACAAAGTGCACCGCCGGCAAACATTTGCCGGCGGTGCCGAAATACTCTGCAACGCGCCGCACACAGCCCGGCGAGTGTAGTAGAACTAAAGATGTAGTAAAAGTCACATCAAAGAGGCTGTGGCGGAAAAGAACATCCACAAAGGGGTAGAAGTTCAAATGAAAGCACGCGGGACAGTCCTGTCCAGACGCATCGCACACGCAGCTACGGTTTCCAACTGGGGATCGCTGCACGTGGGCGAGCGGGTCGAGATCATCAAACATGCTCATGTCATTGCGGCAGGCGAGGTGGAGGAAGTCTCACGGAGCGGAAACGTGCTGTGGGTTGTCTGCGGCGGAGCGGCGGAATCGCAGCTCTTCATGAAGTCCGACGGCGTGCAGGTGCGCCGGATGTAGTCCGGCTGAAGCCGAGCGCGGCAGGCCGCGCACCGGAAAACAAAAAGCCCCCGACCTTGGATCATTTGGCTGTTCGGCCAGAATGAGTCCAGGATCGGGGGCTTTTTTCGCGTGCTAGGCCGCGATGTCCTCGTGTGTTTCACCGAAGGGAACAGACTCGTCGAGGGCCACCGTGTAGCGGCCTGGCTCAAGGCGCGTGACCTTGATGCCGCAGGTGCCTTCCTGGGCAGCCGCTTCGATCAGCGTCTCCACCGCGCTTTCCAGGCCGTCGTGGACCTGGGCGGCACTCGTAAATGCCAGGTGGATGGACCGGGCACCCGCAGAGGGAGACGCGCTCGTAGGAGCGGTTGGGCGCTCCATGGTTGCTGTGCTCAATGTACTGACTTTCTGTGGTTCCTGCCGGGGGGGCAGTAGACCATTCTACCGGGAATCCGCACAAAGGTAAGATGACTGTCGTTTGACAACGATGTTGACGGTGGTTGTCTTATCAACCATTCCTCGACGCCAGCGCGGGTAAAACGCCCCTTCGCGTCCTCCAAAAAGCCCACACTCGTGGCGCTCCGGCCGCTAGTGTTGGTCAGGTCCGAGAGGCCGACGGCGCAGGAGGCGACCGTGTTTGAAGGTGCCAGCATCATGTTCGCCGCGGCGGGCGTAGCCGTCTTTGTTGCTGCCATCCTGCCCAAGGCGCTGCGCAACGCTCCGATCTCCATGCCCATGGTGTTCCTGGGCGCCGGCGCGGCCGCCTTCGGCCTGCTTCCCAACCTTCCGGACCCGAACCCGGTCCAGCACCCCGAGCTGACGCTGCATCTGACCGAAATCTGCGTAATCATCTCGCTGATGGGAGCCGGCCTGGCGCTCGACCGTTCGGTGGGGCGGCGGAGCTGGGCGACCACCTGGCGGATGCTCGGCATTGCCATGCCCCTGTGCATGCTGGGCCTGACGCTCCTCGGACTGTGGCTGCTTGGCCTGGGACTCGCCGCCGCGCTCCTTGTGGCCGCCGCACTGGCCCCCACCGACCCGGTCCTGGCATCCGAGGTGCAGGTGGGCGAGCCGGCCGACGAGGAGGAGGGCACCGACCAGGAGGACGAGGTCAGGTTTGCGCTGACCTCGGAGGCGGGACTGAATGACGGGCTGGCCTTTCCCTTTGTGTACCTGGCCATTGCCATGAGCCTTGTGGGGACGGCGCCGTCGGCCTGGTTTCCGGAGTGGTTCGGCGTGGACGTCCTGTGGCGCATCGGTATGGGCGTGCTGCTGGGCTACGGCACGGGCAAGGCGCTGGCACGGCTTTTCTTCTCCGCCCGGCACGACAGCATCCGGCTGTCCAACCACTCCGAGGGCTTCGTTGCGCTGGCCGCCACCTTCCTGGCCTACGGCGTCACCGAAATGATCGAGGGCTACGGCTTCATCGCGGTGTTCGTCTGTGCCGTGACCATCAGGGCGGCGGAGCGCACCCACGGTTACCACCGCATTCTTCACTCCTACGTGGAACAGCTGGAGCGGCTGCTGACAGTGGTCATCCTGGTCCTCCTGGGCGGAGCGATCGCCCGTGGCCTGCTGGCCGACGTCGGCTGGGCCGAGGTGGGCGTTGCGCTGGCCTTCCTGGTCCTGGTGCGTCCGCTGTCCGGCTGGCTGGCACTGGCCCGCGGCAAGACAGGTCCCCGGGAACGGATCGCCATTTCCTTCTTCGGCATCCGGGGCATCGGGTCCCTGTATTACCTGGCTTACGCACTGGGCCAGGGCGGCTTCGGGGACCGGGCGGAGTACCTCTGGAGCATCGTCGGACTTGTCGTGGCCATGTCCGTGCTGCTGCACGGCGCCACCACGGCGCCGGTCATGAAACGCCTGGACCGGCTGCGCGAACGCAGGGCCGCGGAGAAATTCGGCGACGAGGGAAAGGCACCGCACACGCCGGTCTGATGCCTGGGAACGAATCACGGTCCCGGGCCGTGAATATTCTGTATTCACTCCGGTGGTGTGGTGAGCTTGGATCATGGCAGGCAAAAGGTTGATATCCCGTATGGCTCTCGGCTTGGCAAAGTTGCTGGGGTTCGTGCTTGTCAGCTGCCTCTGCGGGGTCCTCGCGGCCAGCTTCCTGGTGCCCGGGGCCGCCCTCGCCGGCACCTCGGTCAGCAGGTCCATTTCCTACTTCAACAGCCTGCCCACCGAGCTCGCGGTTCCCGCACCGTCGCAAACCACCCGGATGCTGACCGCGGACGGCAAACTCATCGCCACGTTCTATTCCGAGAACCGCGTCCGCGTGCCCCTGAAACAGATGTCCCCGTTCATCCGGAAGGCCGCCGTCGCCATCGAGGACAGCCGCTTTTATGAACACAGCGGCGTCGACACGCAGGGTATCCTGCGCGCGCTGACCAGCAACCTGACCCGCGGCGACCGGCAGGGCGCCTCCACCCTCACCCAGCAGTACGTCACCAACATTGTGAACGAGTCCCTGATCTCCGAGGGACGTGAGGACCAGGTGGTCCTCAGCGGGCAGAAGACCATGGGGGACAAGCTGCGCGAGATGCGGCTTGCGATGGCACTGGAAAAAAAGTTCACGAAGGACCAGATCCTCGAGGGCTACCTCAACATCGTGTTCTTCAACCGTAACGCCTACGGCATTGAGGCGGCGTCCCAGTATTTCTTCAGCGTCCCGGCCAGCAAGCTGACCCTGCCCCAGTCGGCGCTGCTCGCGGGCCTGGTCAACAGCCCCAGCTTCTACGATCCGGTCACCAACCCCAAAAACTCGCTGCAACGCCGCAACCAGGTCCTGGGCGAGATGCTCAAGCAGAAGATGATCTCCAAGAAGGAGCATGACGCCGCCGTGGTCTCCGGCGTTGGGCTGAAGGTGCGGCCCTCGCGGCAGGGATGCGCCGCTGCCACCATGGCCCCGTACTTTTGTGACTACGTGACCCGGCTCTTCCTCAACAACCCGGCCTATGGCGCGGACACCGAGGCGCGCGAAAAGCGGCTCTTCCGCGGTGGGCTGACCATCACCACCACCCTGGACAGCCGACTGCAGGCCAAAGCCCAGGCGCAGGTGAACGCCACCGCCGGTGCCAATCCGGACAGGTGGGGCGCCTCGCTGGTCACGGTCCAGCCGGGCACCGGCCGGGTCCTTGCGATGGCGCAAAACACGGTGTACCTGCCCGGGCCCGGAAAGTTCGACACCCAGCTGAACTTCAACGTGGACTCCAAGGACGCCAACGGCAACGATCTCAACGGCGCCGGCGGGTTCCAGCCGGGCTCCACCATGAAGCCCTTCACCTTCGCCGAGTGGCTGCACCAGGGCAAGACGATGACCACGGTGGTGGACGCCTCGAAGCGCGAGTACCCGCTGGGCTTCCGCTGGCGGTCCTCCTGCGGCAAGGTGGCGGGCGGCTACAGCACGAAGCAGCGCCGGGCAGGACTCGAAACGGCTGACGACCTGCAGAACGCGTCGGAGGGCTACTACCGCAAAATGCCGGCCGACTACGGGCTCTACAACTCCATTAACACGGCCACTTTCGCCGAGGCCGCGCAACTGGATTTCTGCGGGATCCAGAACATGGTCAACGCCGTCGGACTCCGCAGCGGGCTCGACGGGACGCCGGTGAACATGCACCAGCTGGGCAACCTCCTGGGCGGCACCGGGGTGGCGCCCCTGACCATGGCCAACGCCTTTGCCACCTTCGCCGCTGACGGCCGGCATTGCGTGCCGGTGGCCCTGGCCGGGGTGGCGGACATGGCGGGTAAGAAGCTTCCGGCGGAGGCCCAGCAATGCAGCGACACCGTGGACAAGAATGTGGTCCGCGGCGTGAACAAGGCGCTCCAGGACATGCTTAACAAGGGCTCCGGCATTTACATCAACCCCAAGGTGCAGAAGAGTGTGCCGGTGGCGGCCAAAACGGGCACCAACAACAGCAACAGCGCCACCTGGGTGCTGGGCTACACCACCGGCCTGGCAACTGCCTCGTTCTTCGGGGATGCACTGGAGGGCCAGCAGCGACCGGGCCGGAACCTCACCGTCAACGGCAAGTACTACGACCGCATTGACGGTTACATGATCGCGGGCCCGCAGTGGGCGAACTACATGCTCCAGGTGGCGCGGCTCTATCCGGCGGCCGCCTTCCCCAAGCCGCCGGCGTCGATCGTCAGCAAGCCTGCGGCCAAGCCCAAGGCGCCGGCCCGGCCAGCCCCGAAGCCCAAGCCCAAGGATTAGCCGGGCACCGATTACCCCGCCCCGGATTAGCCGGGCGGAACAGGCAGCTGCTTAGCCCAGCAGGACGTTGACCAGCCGCGCCGCTACCCGGGCCGTCCGGTTGTCGATGTCGAAGGCAGGGTTCAGCTCGGCGACATCCGCGTGCAGCAGCTTGCCGCTGGCCACCACCTGGCGGCAGACGGCACTGATCACCGGCAGCGGAACGCCGTACGAGGCCGGAGCACTGACTCCGGGAGCCACCGCCGCCGGCAGCACGTCAAGGTCGATGGTCAGGTACAGCACGTCAATCCCGGTGAGGAAATCCGCCACGAAGGCCTCCGTGGCCCCGGCTGTGCAGTCCTCATCCAGCAGGTACTTCACCCCCAGCTCCTCGGCGGTGCTGAACAGCGCCCGTGTGTTGTTGGGTTCGGAAATTCCGACGACGGCGTACTTCAGTTCGCGTCCTGCGGCCGCTTCGGCGCGGGCCATCTGGAGGAACGGAGTCCCGGAACTGGGGGCAGCCTCATCGCGGAGGTCGAAGTGGGCATCGAGGTTGAGCACGCCCAGCCGCCGGCCGTCGCGGACCGCCCGGGACCCTGCCACGCCGAGGTAGCTGGCGTACGCGGTTTCGTGGCCGCCGCCCAGCAGCAGGGTGAGGTGGCCGCCGTCGAGCAGCGCGGACACGGCGAGGCCTGCGCGGGCCTGGCCGGCCTCCAGTTCGCCGTCCCGGACCACCACGTCGCCGGCGTCGGTGACGGGCCGGTCCGAGTGGTGCGCCAGCGGGCCGAGCGCACTGCGGATGGCTGCAGGGGCGGCCGCGGCCCCGGTCCTGCCCTTGTTCCGGCGCACGCCCTCATCGCTGCAGAAGCCGAGGAGCACGGCAGGGCGTCCGGCGGTGCCGGGAACGTGCGGGGCCGAAGTGCTCTCGTCCGCCGGTGTCACGGCCTGCCACCATCTGCGGTGCGCTTCACCGTCGCCGTCGTAACGGCCTGTCCAGGGGCGGGGTGCAGCGTCAACTGAGAGCGCGGGAAAGTCCATGCTTCAAGCTCACCGCACGGACACAGCGAAAGCCAGCAGCGCCGCCGTCGTGATGTCTGGAATACCGGAACCCGCTTAAGCGCGAGATGGCATTTGGCGGCAGTGTCAGTGAGGAACACCGCCGCCAAACGCCATCTCGGCGGCGGAAAGCGGAGGCTGCTACATGCCCAGTGCCTGTTCGATCGGGCCAATGGCGAAGAACAGGACGAAGGCTGCCGCGACGGCCCACATCAGCGGGTGCACTTCGCGGGCGCGGCCTTGGAAGGTGCGGATGAGGACGTAGGAGATGAAGCCGGCGCCCAAGCCGTTGGCGATCGAATAGGTGAACGGCATCAGCGTAAACGTGAGGAAGGCGGGCAGGGCGATGCCCCAGTCCTGCCAATGGATCTTTCCGATCTGGGCCACCATCATGAAGCCGACCACCACCAGAGCCGGGGCCACAGCCTCGAACGGCACAAGGTTGATCAGCGGGGTGAAGAACATGGCCACCAGGAACAGCAGGCCGGTCACGATCGAGGCCAGGCCGGTCCGCGCCCCCTCGCCGATGCCCGCGCCGGACTCGACGTAGATCTGGTTGGAGGACACGGAGGCGCCGCCGCCGACGATGGCGCCCAGGGCGTCCACCTGCAGCACGCGGTCAACGTTGGGGATGTTGCCGTCCTTGTCCACGGTTCCGGCCTCGTTGGCCAGGCCCACCATGGTGCCCATCGCGTCGAAAGAAGATGCTGAGCAGGATCACGAAGGCGAGCAGCGCGGCGGCCACAACGCCGAGATGTCCGAAAGCGCCGATGGGGTTGGCCTTGCCGATCAGGGAGAGGTCGGGGGCCGCCCATTCGGTGAACTTGGGGGCAACCAGGGACCAGCCCTGCGGGTTGAAGTTCTTGCCGTCGAAGCTGGGGCCGATGTGCAGCGTGAACTCAAGGATGACGGCCAGGATCGTGGAGGCGACGATGCCGATCAGGATGGCACCCTTGACGTTGCGCACCAGCAGGGCGATGGTCAGGATCAGGCCGAAGACGAACACCAGGGTCGGCCAGCCCAGGAGCTTGCCGTCAAAGCCTAGGCCCACTGGGACGGTGGTCCCGGCCGCGTCCGGAACGCGCCGGACGAAGCCGGCGTTGACCAGGCCGATGAGGGCGATGAACAGGCCGATGCCCACCACGATTGCGGTCTTGAGCCCGTCGGGAACGGCCCGGAACACGGCGGTGCGGAATCCGGTCAGGACCAGGATCATCATGGTGACGCCGGAAAGTACCACGAGTCCCATCATGTCCGGCCAGGTCAGCCCCGGGTTGGTGGCCACCGTCACGGCCACGAAGGCGTTGACGCCCAGGCCTGTGGCCATGGCAAACGGGTGCTTGGCCCACGCGCCCATGAGGATGGTCAGGATGCCGGCAACAAAGGCGGTGACCGCGGCAACGGCCTGGAAACCGAGTGTGGCGCCGGAGGAGTCCGCAACGGACAGGATCAGGGGGTTCAGCACCACGA
Source organism: Arthrobacter sp. UC242_113 (assembly GCF_044054585.1). NCBI lineage: Bacteria > Bacillati > Actinomycetota > Actinomycetes > Micrococcales > Micrococcaceae > Arthrobacter > Arthrobacter sp. UC242_113. Next base: position 4,350,146 of record NZ_CP171968.1, read on the forward strand.
TGTAACTCATGGCAAAGAAGGTGGCAAAACCGCCCCGGATCTCGCGGGAGAGGTTGGACCCCCGTTCGGATATCTTGAAGTACCGGTCCAGTGCAGAGCCCTGCTTGAGCATTAGTCCTCCGGTGAGAGTGTGGGGGTTACTTGAATCCTAGTAGGTTGCCGGGTGCCCTCCCAGCAAATTCGCCTAGTCTGTAAGGAAGTCAACACTAGGAGTAGTCCGCCCATGCGTTTCACCCGCCAGTTGCTGTCCGCCCTCCTTGGTGCGCTCACGCTCGTCGCCATGCTCCTGACGGCCGGTCCCGCTTCCGCGCACGACGCCGCCGAATCCAGCAGCCCGGCCGACGGCACCACCGTGGCGACCCCGCCCGCCAAGGTCTCGATAACCTTCAACAACACCCCGTTGGGGCTCGGTTCCCAGGTCAAGGTGACGGATGCCGCCGGAACCGACTGGGCCGACGGCAAGGTGGAGATCGTGGACAACGTGGCCTCGCAGAAACTGCGGGAAGGTGCCCCTGCCGGGAAGTATTCGGTCGTGTGGCGGGTGGTGAGTTCGGACTCCCATCCGATCGAGGGCACGTTCTCCTTTACTGCCACGGCAGCTGCGGCGGGGGCAACAGCGGTGCCGGTTCCTACTGTCGGCACGCCGCAGCCCGGGGCAACCCAGGCAACGGGGACAGCGCCGGATTCCTCGGAACCTTTCCCGTGGAGCATCGTAATATTCGCAGCCGTGGCCCTCGGCCTGCTCATCACCCTGGGTGTGCTGGCCCGCCGGCGGCTCGGCGTCAGTGACGAGCCTGACGGCGACGGGACTAACCGCTTCAGATAGCCGCGGCGTCAGAGCGTCGCGGCTTTCAGGGAGCGTGACCTCAGGGTGCCGTAGCCTCAGATCGCGGGCAGCGCCGGGAAACTTCCGGTCAGCACCGACGGCACGCTGTCCGGGTAGACCTTCGCGGAGATGGCCTGGCCCACCACCTTGGCCTGGCGCAGGACTTCCTTCGGCGTGGGCGTGATGAGCTCGCCGACGCCCACCAGGTAAATGCCGATGGCACGCATGGTTGCGACGAGGTTGGCGCCAATGGAGATGCCAAGGTCAGTGAGCATGCGCCGCAGCTGGCTGTGGGCACAGCGGGTGAGCACGATGTGGTCGGCCAGCAGCACGCCGTCCGGGGTATGTACGGCCCAGCGGTGGAGCGAGGCCTCCGCCCCCGGACCCATCTTGTCGAGCAACAGGGCAGACGTGTCGCTGCGGATGTCCAGCTGGTGGCTTGACGCGTAGTTGCGGAGGTGCCGGAGGATTTCGTTCCGCTCCTGGAGCGACGCTGCCTCGGCATCGTCGCACCGTTGCGGCGCGGTTTTCTGGAACGACTGGCCGCCCCTCGGGGATTCGAGCCTGCTGACGATGATTGAATCAACGCCCCGTCGGCGGAGTTCCGTGGCGATTGCCAAACCGGGAAGTCCGGTGCCGATGACCACAGTGGTGGTCCGTTCTGCGCCGCTGAGACCAGGCATGCGTGACACTACAACTTCCTCCTCGAGAATTTCGAAGCGCAGGGCATCATCGCCGTGCACCGTCCACTGCCCCAGCAAGCAGACACAACCCACCCCCGGGTGTGCGGTGGAGCACAATCCGGATCGATAGTGCCTCGACATTACAGAATTTTTTGGTCGCTGGATACCCCACCCGAAACATTGGTTTGCGGGGCCTTGCGCGGCGTTACCGGCGCGCCTGGAGCAGCGCCGAAAGGGCGCCCGGAGTGGTCCCGGAAGAGCCCTCGGAACAGGCTGGAAACTGCCTTCCGAAAGGCCCAGAAAAGCCGCGGGGGCCCGCTTGCTAAGAGATCGCGGACCGAGAATAGTTGGACTTAAGCGCAGGCTGTACGTAACCGGGAACCGGACGGCCTGCCGGTGCCGGCTAGGGACGCTGCTTCTGGCAGAATAGCCGCATCATCAGGCAGTATCGCGAGGAGGCGGACCACATGGACGCACACGAATTGCATCCCGACCCGGCACGGGATGGCGGTGCCCGGCACGCGAGACCCGAAGGAATCGTGGTTGGCGTCGATGGTTCGGACCACGGCCAGTGCGCCCTCGTGTGGGCTGCCCGTGAAGCCGAACGCCGCCGTAGTCCGCTCCACATTGTCACCGCCTACTCGGTACCCATCTTTGCCGCCTCCGGGCTCGACGGCGGCTATGCCACGGTGGACGACTCGGTGATCCGCGAGGGCGCGGAGTCCATCCTGCAGCACGCAGTGGACAAGGTGGCCGGCTACAACATCAGCGTTAGCTCCTCGGTCGAGAACGGGGACGCTTCGGGCGTACTGCTCGACCTGTCCGAAACCGCCGAGCTGCTGGTCTTCGGCACACGCGGGCGGGGTGGCTTTGTTGGGCGGCTCCTCGGCTCCGTGAGCAGCGCGCTTCCCGCCCACTCCAAATGCCCCACTGTGACGGTTCCGCTGATCTGCTCCGACCGCTTGGGCGAGACCACCCAGGACAAGCACATCCGCGCGGAACAGGCGAAGGCCGGCCACGGCCCCGTGGAAAAAGCTGTCGTGGTAGGTGTTGACGGGTCCGAGCAGGCCCGCGTCGCCGTACTGGAAGCCGCCGAGGAGGCCGAACGGCTGGGTGCGCCGCTGCGCGTGATCTGCGCCGTGCCGCAGTACAGCGGCTCCCTTGCCTGGGTTCCGGCCCCGCTGGACCGCGAAGCGCTGTTCGCCGATATCCAGGTCCAGCTGAAGGCCGGGGTGGCCTGGCTGCAGAGCCATTTCCCGCGGCTGGCCATTGAGACCCGGCTGCTGGATGGGTCGCCCGTGGATGTGCTGGTGGAGGCCAGCCGGCACGTTGAGCTGATAGTCGTGGGCACCCGCGGCCGCGGCGGCTTCACCGGCATGCTTTTGGGATCGACGTCGGACGGCGTCCTGCACCATGCCAAGAGCCCTGTGATGGTGGTGCCGGACCGCGAGGACCCCCGGCTCGCCGACCGCGCCAGCTTCGGACCGATGCTCGGCGCCTCTTAGCGTATGAGCGGCCTGGTGCTCGGCCTCGGGGACCTCAGCGCCTCCATGCTGCCGGAGGTTGGCGGCAAGGCTGCCAACCTCGGCGAGCTGATTGCCGCCGGCCTCTCGGTGCCGGACGGGTTCTGCCTCACGACCCAGGCCTACGTCCAGGCCGTGGAGCCACTGGGCCTCGCAGACGTGCACCGCGCCCTCCAGGACACCCCGGCCGATGATCTCGAAGCCCTCGCCAGCCTGGCTGCCAGGGCCCGCAGCCTGATCACCTCGGCAGAATTGCCGACGGCGATCGCCGGGGAGGTGCTGACGGCCTACCGGGCGCTGGACGGCGTTCCGGTCGCTGTGAGGTCCTCGGCCACGGCCGAGGACCTTCCTTTCGCCAGCTTTGCCGGCCAGCAGGACACACACCTGAACGTCATAGACGCTGTGGCGTTGCTGGACGCCGTCCGGAAGTGTTGGGCCTCGCTGTGGACTGACCGGGCGGTGGCATACCGCGCCAGCCGGAACATTGATCCCGCAACGGTGGCCCTCGCCGTCGTCGTCCAACGGATGGTGGACGCCGAGGCGGCGGGCGTGATGTTCACCGCGAACCCGGTGACCGGCAGGCGCCGGGAGGCTGTGATTGACGCCAGCCCCGGGCTTGGCGAGGCAGTGGTGTCGGGGGCCGTCAATCCGGATCATTTCGTGGTGGACACCGCATCCGGTTCCATCCTGCAGCGCCGGCTGGGGGACAAACGGACGGCTGTCCGGGCGCTGCCCGCGGGCGGCACAGAATTCGTCGAGCAGACGGCGCGCGGGCCGGGCGGGCAAAACCAGCCATGCCTGACCGACGCGCAGATCCGGGAACTCACGGCGCTGGGCAGCAAGGCCGAGGCCCACTACGGCGCCCCGCAGGACACCGAGTGGGCGCTCGACGTCGACGGAAGAATTTGGCTGACCCAGTCGCGGCCCATCACCACGCTTTATCCGCTGCCGGAGAAGGTCACCCTCCAGAAGAAAGAGCAGGCACGGCCCGGCCCGGGGGAGGACCTGCGTGTCTACCTGTGCTTCAGCCTCGCCCAGGGCCTTACCCGGCCGCTGACCCCGATGGGACTTGCCGCCCTCCGCCGGCTCGGCTCATCAGTTGCTGCCGCGGCGGGCTTCGACGTTCCGGACCCCCGCAGCGGGCCGCCGCCGTATGTCGAAGCCGGACAGCGCATCTTCATCGACCTGACCGCCGCTGCCCGGAGCACGGTGGGCCGCCGGATCATTCCCAGGGTCTTTGACGTCATGGAGGCGCGCTCCGCAAAAGTCCTGCGCAGCGTGTTCGACGACCCTCGCCTGTCCATCACCCGCCGCACACCCTGGGCGCTCCTCAAGCACGTGCTTCCCATAGCTGCCCGGGCGCGCGTGCCGGAAGCAGCGATCCGGGCGCTGGTCCGTCCCGAGGCGGCGCTCAAACGCCTGGAGCGGTTCACCAAAGAGTTCAACGCGACGCTGGAACTGCCCCAGGGCGCTTCCCCGCGCGCGCGGCTTAACCATGCCGAGGGCGTACTGTCGCGGCTCTTTCCCAACCTGCCGGCCGTGCTCCCGCTGGCCGGCCTCGGCTTCGCCATGCTCGGCCTCGCCGGGAGACTCCTTGGCGCCGGCAGACTTTTTGGTGCCCGTGAGGGTGGGGCCGGCCAGGACGGTGCCGCGGGAAGCGGAAACACAGACCTGCAGCCCGTACTCCGCGGCCTGCCCAACAATGTGACCACCGAGATGGACCTCGAGCTGTGGCGGGTCGCAACGGCGATCAAGTCCGACGCGGAATCGCTGGCCGTACTTACGGGGCATCCCCCCACGGTGCTGGCGCAGCGCTTCGCCGAAGGCGGATTGCCGGCCGCGGCCCAGACCGGCGTGGCAGGGTTCCTGGCGCGGTACGGGCATCGGGCCGTCGCCGAGATCGACGTCGGCATGCCCCGCTGGCGGGACGACCCCACCCATATTCTTGGTGTCCTTGCCAACTACCTCCGGCTGGAGGACCCGGAACGGGCCCCTGACCGCCAGTTCAGCAAGGCAGCAGCGGAAGCGGATGCACAGATTGAGCGGCTGGTGGCCGAGGCCCGCTTAAGGGACGCCTTCGCGCCGTGGCCGTCCGCGCGGCGTTGCGGCGGGCGCGGCTCTTCGCCGGGCTGCGTGAACTTCCCAAGTTCCAGATCGTGCTGGCGCTGGCGGAGGTCCGGAAGCAGCTGGCGGCAGTCGGCGCCGTGCTGGCGGAACAGAAACGGCTCGGCCGGGCAGAGGACATTTTCTTCCTGGACCTCGCCGAGGCCCACCGGGCGCTGGATGGAGAGGACATGCAGGATCTCGTGGCGCAGCGGCAGGGGGCCTACTACCTGGAACTGGAGCGGCGCCACATTCCGCGGATGCTGCTCTCAGACGGAACGGAACCGGAAACGCTGCTTACCGCCGTCGGAACCGCCGCCGGGGCGCTGTCTGGAAGCCCGGCGTCGGCGGGGACGGTGACGGCGCCCGCACGCGTCATCCTTGACCCCGTGGGCGCCCACCTGGAACCGGGCGAAATCCTCGTGGCGCCCTCCACCGATCCGGGCTGGACGCCGCTGTTCCTCACGGCGGGCGGCCTGGTGATGGAGATGGGCGGCCCCAACTCCCATGGCGCCGTGGTGGCACGGGAGTACGGCATCCCCGCCGTGGTGGGCGTCGCTGACGCCACCTCGCTGCTCAGGACTGGCCAGGAAGTGACGGTCGACGGCGGCGCGGGCACCGTGGTGCCCGGCGCCTGAGGGCAGCGGCTACTGCAGTTCGGGGTTGCTGAGGCAAGTTCGGGGTCGCTGAGGCGCTGCCTTAAGGTCGGGGGCTACCGCCGGTCCTTCGCCGGCCTTCCGCGCCGGATGTGCCGGACCACGAGCCAGACCACGAAGAGGGCCAGAGCGGCGTAGACGGCGTAGTTGAGGTAGCGGGAGTACTGCTCCACCATCGCGTACTGCCGGCCCAGCAGTACGCCGAAGCCGATCAGCGCGCCGTTCCAGATGCCGCTGCCGGCAATGGTGAAAATGCTGAAGGTGCCCAGGTGCATCCTCTCGGCGCCCGCCGGCAACGAAATGAGGCTCCGCACGCCGGGCAGCAGCCGGCCGAAGAAAATCGCCGACCTGCCGTGGCGGCGGAACCAGATGTCGGCGCGCTCGAAGTCCTCGCGGTCCACCAGCGGTAGCCTGGACAGCCAGCGGATCGAACGCTCCAGCCCCACCTTCGCGCCCAGGAGATACAGCGCAAGGGCGCCCATATATGCCCCCAGCGTGCTGGTCACGAAGACCAGGGCCAGGTTGAGGGACCCCTGCCGGGTCAGGAACCCGGCGAGCGGAAGAATCACTTCGCTGGGAATCGGCGGAAACACCGTCTCCAGGAAAGTGAAGAGCCCCACACCCCATTCCCCGAGCGAATCGATGGCTTGGGCGGCGAAGCCCACGATGCCTGTCAGTTCGTCGGCTGGACTGGATGTGGCACCGGGAATGCGCATTGGCGAAGGCTCCTGGAAGCTGGAAAACGGCGTCCCACCCAGTCTGGCCCACTGGACGCGGCACGCGAAAGCGGGCAGCCCTGCCGGGGGCTGCCACATGGGAGGCCGAGGCGTACCCTGAGGGTATGAGCTGCGACGTCGGAGCGGAGTTGACATGACTGCGACCTGGCTGCGGTGGACACCCGCCGTGGCCGTACCTGCTGTGATAGCTGCCGGAGTCCTGGCGGGGTCGTTGCCCGCGAGCGCCCGGGATCCATTGCCGGAGAAGACACCTGCCCAGGTGCTGGCGATGATCGGGCAACACCAGACCAAGTCCTTCTCCGGCACGGTGGAGCAGTCCTCCGAAGTCGGCTTGCCCGATGTCCCCCAGGTAGGGCCCACCTCCGGTGCAGGAACGGGTTCCCTCGCCGAACTGCTGACCGGGCCGCACAGCGCCCGGGTCTATGTCGATGGACCAACCAAGGCCCGCATCCAGGTGATGGACCGGATGGCCGAGCGCGACGCCGTCCGGCAGGGCAATGAACTGTGGCTGTACAACTCCAAGGACAACTCGGCCACGCACGTCACGCTTCCCGCAGAGGCGTCGAAGGAATCCCACAGCCATGACATGCCGGCAGGTGTGGCAACCCCGGAGGAACTGGCCGCGAAGATGCTTGAAAAGCTGGACGGCAGCACAGACGTGGCGGTGGCCGAAGACACCGAGGTGGCGGGCCGGGCGGCATACAGCCTGGTTCTCACGCCGAGGTCGGCCGTGACTCTGGTGGGCTCCGTGGCCGTGGCCGTGGACGGTGAGAACGGCCTGCCGCTGAGCGTGGAAGTGCGGGCCCGCGGGCAGCAGGAACCTGCCTTCCGGACGGCTTTCTCCAGCCTGACGCTTGGGGCTCCAGATGCGGCTTTGTTCAACTTCTCGCCGCCGCCAGGTGCCTCGGTGAAGGAAGTTGCGGTGCCGGCAAAGCCCAACGGCACGACCGGCCAAGCCGACAAGAACCGAACAGGCAAGGATCTGGCTGACAAGGACATCGCTGACAAGAACATCGCTGACAAGAACATCGCCGGCAGGAACACGGACCATAAGGACCTGCGCGGACACGCCCCCACCGTCACCGGCTCCGGGTGGGAAAGGATCGTCGGCATACCGGCCCCTTCCGCTTCCGCGCCTTCCGAGCCCCGTGAGTCCGGGAAGCTATCAGTCGACAGGCTGCTCAATGATCCCCTTCTTCGCCAGGCGACAGTGACCGTCCAGGGCGGCCGGGCTATCTCCACGTCACTGGTTAATGTCCTGCTGACCGACGACGGCCGGACATTCGTGGGTTCCGTGCCCCTGGAGCGGCTCCAGGCTGCCGCTGCCGCGAGGTGACAGCCGCTGGCCGCGCTCTTGCGCTCGAGACAAAGGGGCTGAGTAAGCGGTTCGGCCACCAGCTGGCTGTCAACAGCATCGACCTGGCCGTGCCCCGGGGCTCTGTTTACGGCTTCCTCGGGCCCAACGGTTCAGGCAAGACCACCACTATCCGCATGATGCTGGGCCTCGCCGCGCCCACCGCGGGCGAGGTAAGGGTGCTGGGGATGGACATGCCGCGGCAGCTGGATGAGGTCCTGCCCCGGGTCGGTGCGCTGGTGGAGGGACCGGCTTTCTATCCTTTCCTCTCGGGTGCGGCAAATCTGCACCGCTTTGATGCCGCGGACCGCCACGCCGCGCCGTCCACCCGCCGCGCGCGGGTGGGTGAAGCACTGGAACGCGTGGGGCTTTCCCACGCCGCCCGAAAGAAGGTGCGGGCCTACTCCCTCGGCATGAAGCAGCGGCTGGGAATCGCCAACGCCCTGCTGGCACGCCGCGAACTGTTGGTCCTGGACGAACCGACCAATGGGCTGGATCCGCAGGGCACGCGCGAGGTGCGGAACCTGGTCCGGTCCCTCGCCGCCGACGGCGCCACCGTGTTCGTCTCGAGCCACCTGCTGGCCGAAGTGGAGCAGATCTGCACCCATGCGGCCATCATGAGCGCCGGCAGGCTGGTGGCGCAGGGGCCCCTGGCCGAGCTCCGCGAGTCGGGCACCGCGCAGCTCCGCCTGGTGACGCCCGACGCCGGTACGGCCTCGGGCGTTTTGGTGCGGTTTGGTCTGACCCCGGTTGTGGGTCATCCAGACGGAGTGGATGCCGTCATTACCTCCAGCCTGCCTATTGGGGCAGGGGTCGACCGGACAGCAGGGCACTCCGGTGGCGCAGGGTTTGACGGTGGGGCGGGGCTCCCAGCCGCCAACGGAGGCGTGGCACCGGAGGCCATAGTCGCGGCCCTCGTGGCGGACGGCGTACGCGTGCGCGGGTTCACCGTCGAGCGTGGCAGCCTGGAGGACCGCTTTGTGGCTTTGACGGGGGAGGGGTTCGATGTCGCACAGTGATCGGCCGCCGGTGCAGAACCATGAAGCGCAAGAGCCGCCAGCGCAGGAGCCTGCAGCGCAGGAGCCCGCAGCGCAGCAACCGGATGGACACGGGCCTGCGGCGCGGGAACCGGCGGTGCAGCGGCTCACCGTGCGGGACAGCCCGGCGCCGGGTACCAGGCGCCGGCCGTCCAGCGGTTCGCTGCTCGCCTCGGAGCTGAAGCAGCTGTTCCGCCGCCGCAGGACCCAGGCCATGCTCCTGGCGCTGGCCGCCATCCCGGTGGTAATCGCCGTCGTCGTACGCGTTTCTTCAGCTGTCCCCCCGGGGAGGGGGCCGGCGTTTCTGGACCGGATCAGCCAGAACGGCCTGTTCGTAGCCGTCACCGCCATGCTGGTTTCCGTCCCGCTGTTCCTCCCGCTGACCATTGGCGTGGTCGCGGGTGACACCATTGCCGGGGAAGCCGGACTGGGCACGCTGCGGTACCTGCTGGTGGCTCCGGCGGGCAGGGTGCGCCTGCTGCTGGTGAAGTATGCCGGGGCCGCTGTGTTCTGTATTTCCGCTCCGCTCGCAGTGGCGCTCGCCGGCGCGGGCATCGGCTGGGTGCTCTTCCCGGTGGGACCGGTGGCACTGCTCTCGGGCGACCTCGTGGAGCCGGACGAGGCGCTGGTGAGGATGCTCCTGATCGCCGCTTATCAGGCCGTGTCGCTGCTCGGTTTATCCGCCATCGGGCTGTTTCTGTCCACGCTGACCGACGTGCCAGTCGGCGCCATGGCCGCCACCATCGTCCTGTCCGTCGTTTCCCAGGTGCTCGACCAGCTGCCCCAGCTGGAGTGGATGCACCCGTGGCTGTTCACGCACAACTGGTTCGGCTTTGCAGACCTGCTTCGCCAACCCATCGGCTGGGATTCGTTCGGTGACAATGCGCTGCTGCAGGCGGGCTACATCGCCGTGTTCGGCGCGCTCGCCTACGGCAGGTTCGTGAGCAAGGACGTGCTGTCCTAGGGGTATCCCTGAGCAGGGTTTCCGGTTTCGGGGGTGGAGTGGCCGGGCCGAGCTAGTACCGCGCGGCGACCGGGTGGAGCTGCATGCCGGCCATCATGCTCAGATCCGTCACGGTGATGCCAGCAGACGGGTTCAGTGCCTGAACTACCTTGCCGCCGCCGAGGTAGATCGCCACATGGTAAAAACCGGGCGCCGATCCCCAAACCAGCAGGTCACCGGGCTGCGCCTGGGACAGCGGTACGTGGACGGGCGCCTGGGCGAACTGCTCCGCAGCCGTGCGCGGAAGTTGCTTCCCGATGGCCGCGAACGCATTCTGGACCAGGCCTGAACAGTCGAAGCCGTAAGCGCCAGTGCCGCCGTACTGGTAGAAGTACGGGGACCCCACCTTGCCCATCGCCACGGAAATGGCCGCCTGGTTGGAACCGCCGGGCGACGGGGCAGGCTGAACCGGCGCCGGCTGAACGGGCGCAGGCTGTGGCGCGGGAGCCGGGGCAGGTGCAGGCTGTGCGGGTGCCGGCCGTGCGGGTGCGGGAGCCGGGCGGGCAGGCGCGGGAGCTGCAGGAGCCGCGGGCGCCGCAGGTGAAGGTGCTGCGGGAGCTGCTGGAGCCGCAGGTGCGGGCGTTGCCTGTGAAGGAGCGGCCTGGGCCGGCGTCCGGGACGGCGCGGAAGCGGACTGTTCCGCCGGAGCCGCATTCCCGCTGTCGGAAGCCGCAGCATTCACTGCCGCTGCTTTGTCTGCGGCCGCCTGGGCCGCGGCGGCACGTTCAGCTGCTGCAGTTACGGCGGCGAGACGGGCCTGCTGGCGCTGGCGTTCCAGACCGTCCACGCGAGCGGACTCAAGCGCCGCCGTCGTGTTTCGCAGCGAAGCAAGCTGCCCCACGAGGACAGTCCGCTGCGCCTTCGCGTCCGCCACCGCCTGCACCTGGGCCGCATTGGCCTGATCGGCCTGTGCCTTGAGCGTCTCGGCGGTTTTGGCGGCGTCGTCTGCAGCGCGGCGGGCGTCGGCGGCAGCGGCGGTGAGGGATTCGGCGGCTGCCGCCGTGGTTTCTGCTGCGGCGAAGGCCCTGCTCCGGCCTGCGGTGAGGGCCTGCAGTGTTGCGGCTTTGGCAAGGACGTCGCCCGTGCCCGCGACCAGGCCGCTCAGCTCGGGATTGAGGCCACCGTTCCGGTACAGGTCCCCGGCCAGCTGCCCCACTGCCCTGCGGCTTTTGGACTGTTCCTTGTCCGCGGCGGCAGCCCTGGCCGTGGCCACGGCGGCCGCGTCCGACCTCGTGTCCAGTTCCACCAGGGCGTTGCTGTATGCGTTGTTGGCTTCGAGCGTGCGTGCGAACGTGACTTCCTGGGCCGTGGCGGCGTCTGCCAGGATGCCCTCGATGTCGGCGACCTTGGCCGCCGTCGAACTTTCACTGGATTTGGCGGAAGCGATGTCCGCGGGGGAGGGGATGTCCGTCGTCGCCGGTGCCGCCAGGGCTGTTGCCCCAAGGACCGATGTGGGCGGGCTGACCGGGAGCGCCCGGTCAGCGCTGGCAGGTGCCGCGAGGGTTCCAAAGAGGACGACGGCGGTGCACAGGACGGCCGCTGTGCGGCCGGGGCCGGTCAAACTCATTCATAACCTCGCAAGTCAGGGCGGGGCGAACGAGTCGGGAGGCAGCACGGAAGTGCTCCTCTGAAGATGCCCAGCCCTCTGAGGTTAGGGGGAGCGTCGCCACATTGGCAACACTAGTCACATGAATAACATAAACAACATCTGTTTCATTTACTTGGAGATGCGGCGTGCGTGTCGCACCACCGCCGCCCGGGGCAACCAACCCGGACCGGGACGCAGTCACGCGTGCTGACGCGATTCGTGCTCGTAGTGGCTGGCCGGTTCCAGTTGGAAGGTGCAGTGCTCCGTATCGAAATGCGAGCCGAGGCAGGTGGTGAGTTTGTCCAGGACCTGGTCCGCGCCCTTCGCGCTCAGCACCTCGTCCTCCACCACCACGTGGGCGGAAAACACCGGCACGCCGGACGTGATCGTCCAGATGTGGATGTCATGGACGGCAACCACGCCCGCCACCGAGAGGATGTGTTCGCGGATCATGCTGACTTCCACGCCTTTCGGAGTGGCCTCCAACAGGACATCGACCACCTCGCGGAGCAGGTGCCAGGCCCTCGGCAGGATCATCAGCGCGATGATCACGGAGGCGATGGTGTCTGCCGCCAGATATCCGGTGAACTTGATGACCAGCGCCGCGGCGATCACGGCGAAAGAGCCGAGGAGATCGCCCAGCACCTCCAGGTAGGCGCCGCGGACGTTCAGGCTTTCCTGCTGGGCCTTGCGAAGGATCAGCAGCGAGACGAGGTTGGCGGCCGCACCGAGGATGGCGGCGTACAGCATGATGTCGGTGTGCACCTCGGGTGCGGAGCCGATGCGGCGGATGGCTTCGGTAAAGATGACAGCCGCTACCACCACCAGGATCAGGGCGTTGGCGAGGGCGGCCAGGACTTCGGCACGCTGGTAGCCGTAGGTCCGTAGATCGCTGGCCGGCAGTGCTGCGATCCATGCTGCCATCAGGGCGATGAAGACGCCGGCTGCGTCAGAGAGCATGTGGCCCGCATCGGCCAGCAGGGCAAGGGAGCCGGAGAGCAGGGAACCGACCAGTTGGATGAGCATCACTGAGAGGGTGATGGCCAGAACCGCGATCAGCCTGCCGCGGTGCCTACCCGTTGCCGTGAGGCCGTGGGTGTGGTTGTGGTCGTGTCCCATGCCTACAAGGCTAGTCCCACCCGAGTTCGTGAAGCCGCTGGTCGTCGATTCCGAAATGATGCGCGATCTCGTGGATCACCGTCACCGCCACCTCCTCCACCACGTCCTCGCGCGAGGAGCAGATGTCCAGGATGGGCTGGCGGTAGATGGTGATGCGGTCCGGAAGCGATCCGGCATCCCACCAGGAGTCACGCTCGGTCAGCGGAACGCCCTCGTACAGTCCCAGTAGCACCGTGTCCGGGTCCTCGCCCGGCTGCGGGACGTAGTCGTCGTCGATGAACACCGCCACGTTGTCCATGGCCCGCGCCACCTCGGCCGGGAGCTGGTCCAGGGCGTCGCTTACGGCCGCTTCGAAGTCGGCCTCGGACATCTCGAAGCCTGGGGAGTCGCCAGCTCCGTCCGGCACAATCGGGAGGCCGGGCGGCAGGTTAGCGGGCATACCCAAAACTTTAGCGGGATCTCCGCCGGGTCAGCCCCACACCGAGGAGGCAGATGGCACCGCCGACGAGTCCCCAGATGGTCGGGATTTCGCTGAGCACCAGCCATGAGATCAGCACCGTGGTGCCCGGGACCAGGTACGTGGTGGCAGCCAGCTTGCCGGCATCGATCAGCGACAGCGCATAGGCCCACGTGGTGAAGGCGATGGCGGTGGGGAAGATGCCCAGGTAGACCAGGCCGAGGGTGGCCGGCAGCGGCGCCGCCTGCAGTTCCTGTCCCAGCTGGCCGGCGAAGGGAAGGCAGCAGACCATGCCCACCATGATCCCGAACCACGTGGCCTGACCGGCCGGAAACTTCCGCAGCACGGGCTTCTGGATGATGACGCTGACCGCGGCGAGTGCAGCAGCGAGGAGGCAAAGCAGTACGCCTGCCACGTCCGCCGTCGAACGCGTCCCCGAACCCAATGCGATGACCGCGACGCCGCCGAACGCCACCAGGCTGCCGATGATCAGCCAGCGCGGAAAGCCCTCCTTGAGGATGATGCCTGCCATCACGGCCACCAGGATGGGGTTCACGTTGATCAGCAAGGCACTGGTTCCGGCGTCGAGCGAATGCTCCGCCGCGTTGAGTGCCACGTTGTACCCGCCGAACCACATAACGCCGTACGCGAGAATCGGCCACCACTCGCGGCCCCGCGGCAGCGCCCGCAGCTTGGGGAGCACCACCGCACCGAGCACGACGGCGGCAATCGCCACCCGACCCAACGTCAGGGCTCCGGGGGAGAAGCTCGGGCCGACGGCGCGGATGCCCACGAAGGCGGAGGCCCAGAGCACCACGGTCACCACGACGGCGGCGACCCCCAGCGCGTTCATGGAGGGTGCGGGCTTCCGGGGAGCGGGCCCTTCGGGCGCGGGTCCTTCCGGCGCCGATCCTTCAGGGGAGGGGCTGTCGGGGGAGTGGGGCTGGAGGGGGCTGGTGCCGGCGGTGGATGCCATGGTGCCAATCTAGCCCCGTTGCCCACGCGGTGGCTGGCGGAAATCGGCCATGTCTAGCCAAGAATCTGCCAATGTGGCGGGCTTCGATTTGCTTGCCGCCTGGGCCCCCGCCGGGCCGATTTTGGATATTCCGGGGAGAGGCTCTATAGTTTTACAGGTCCAGTTCGGAGGAACGCGGAAGGACAAGAACGAAAGGCTTCGGCCCTTTATTTTTGCCCTTGTTCAACCAAATTGAGTTCAGGCCCCCATCGTCTAGCGGCCTAGGACACCGCCCTTTCACGGCGGCGGCACGGGTTCGAATCCCGTTGGGGGTACGCAAGGAAGTGGTCAAAGCAGGCAAAAAAGTCTGGTAGGCTGGAGTTCTTGAAAAAACGCGGTAGCGATACTGCGGAAAGCAAGAAATAGCAAGGCCCTGTAGCGCAGTTGGTTAGCGCGCCGCCCTGTCACGGCGGAGGTCGCGGGTTCAAGTCCCGTCAGGGTCGCTTTGTTTGCCGGAAGAAATTTCGGCATTCATGGTGACATGTCACCTAGGCTCTGTAGCTCAGTTGGTAGAGCGTTCGACTGAAAATCGAAAGGTCACCGGATCGACGCCGGTCGGAGCCACCAGCTAGAACCCCGCTGTTCCATTAGGAACAGCGGGGTTTTTTCGTTCCCATGGGTTTCCCGGTTTCCCTGCCCGTCGGCTTCCCTACCTCACTCCCTGCTGCTTTTCTGCCAACGCGTCCTCAGGTGCTGCTGCTTTTCCGGCAACGCGTTCTCAGGTCCTGCTGCCTTTCTGCCAACGCGTCCTCAGGTCCTGCTGCCTTTCGGCCAACGCGTCCTCAGGTCCGGCGGCTTTTGGGGCAACGCGTCCTCAGATCCTGCGGCCTTTCTGCCAACGCGTCCTCACCTTCCCCGCCAGAGGTCCCTGCACGGTGTGCCACTGCACCCACCCGCCTTCCCCGCCCGGCGTCGGGGGGAGCCGGAGGGATGCCGGCGTATCAGCCCGGTCACTTTGAAAATCCAGGCCTGGCTCTCAGTGCGCCAGCCCTGGTGGGGCAGCTTGGGGCCCCGGCGTCGTGAATCCAGGCGGCGGCCGGCCTGTTCCGTCTCGAAGTGCCCCGTCTTGGTCGGCGCGATCCCTGCTGGCGGTGTGAGCAACGCCATTGATGACGCAATTATGAAGACACATTTGATTCCGGGACCGACCTGCGGCACGCGCGCGCAAAACGAGATGTAAGCGCTTGCACCGTGCGAGGGCCAGCTGAGCGCGGCGACCGAAAACCGTGTTGAACTTGGCTGACAACGTTGTCTAGCGTGGAGTGTGGGCCGCGAAATGTATGACATTTCCGAAGGCCCGCCGCGGGGTCCCACCCAAGCCCCGCTTCTCCCGACACAACGGCGTCCTCGATGGCGCATGCCGTGTCACGGGGTCTCCGGAGTGCGGGGACAAGGGCAGCTGCCCGTCTTCCACGAACGTAACTCCGCGAGAAGAGCAAAACATGCACAAGCACCCCAACACCCCCCGGATGCTACGGTGGCGCCCCGCCGCCGCAGCGCTGGTGGCAACTGTCGCCGCCACGGCATTCCTCGCCGTGCCCCCGGCGCAGGCGAACGAGCCCGCGGATCCGCCGTCGAGCACCCAGATGCCGGCGCCAACTCCCGGCTTCCCGCTGCCGACGCCGCACACCCAGACGGCACACGATCCGGCGTCCGACTTCACCTCAAAGTGGACCCGTGCGGATGCCAAGCAGATCATGGCGCAGAGCGATTCCAAGGTTAAGCCGGGCCAGAACTCCATGAGCCCCGACGTCACCATGCCGGAGATCCCTGAGGACTTCCCTGCCATGAACGACGACGTATGGGTCTGGGACACCTGGTCGCTGACCGACGAGAACGCGAACCAGATCAGCTACAAGGGTTACGACGTGATCTTCTCGCTGGTTGCTGACCGGCACGCAGGCTACGGTTTTGACCAGCGCCACTGGAACGCACGCATCGGCTACTTCTTCCGCAAGACCAACGCCGACCCGGCCAAGGACAAGTGGAATTACGGCGGACACCTGTTCCTGGATAACACTTCCATCGGCAACACCGAATGGTCTGGCTCCACGCGCCTGATGCAGGGCAACCACGTGAACGTCTTCTACACGGCCACCACGTTCTACGACGTCAAGGAGCGCAACGCCGGCGGCGGCGGCATCGCCCCGGACGCCGCCATCGCCAAGGCGCTCGGCAACATCCATGCGGACAAGAACGGCGTGACCTTCGACGGCTTCCAGCACACCAAGCTGCTCGAACCGGACGGAAAGCTGTACCAGAACAAGGCGCAGAACCCGGGCTTCGCGTTCCGCGACCCGTACACCTTCGCTGACCCGGCGCACCCCGGCAAGACCTTCATGGTGTTCGAAGGCAACACCGGCGGCAAGCGCGGCGACTACCGCTGCAAGAACGAGGACCTGGGCTACGCCAAGGGTGACCCCAAGGCCGAGAACCTCGCCGAGGTCAACAGCACGGGTGCCTACTACCAGACCGCCAACGTTGGCCTCGCCGTGGCAGACAACAAGGACCTGACCAAGTGGCACTTCCTGCCGCCGATCCTCTCCGCCAACTGCGTGAACGACCAGACCGAGCGTCCGCAGATCTTCATCCAGAATGAAGGCGGCAAGAACAAGTACTACCTGTTCACCATCAGCCACCAGTTCACCTACGCTGCAGGCATGCGCGGACCCGACGGCGTGTACGGCTTCGTGGGCAACGGCGTCCGCTCCGACTACCAGCCGATGAACAACAGCGGCCTGGCCCTCGGCTCCCCGACGGACCTGAACCTGCCGTCCGAGTCGCCGGAAGCGCCGACGCCGAACCAGAACGGCCGCCAGTTCCAGGCCTACTCGCACTACGTGCAGCCGGGCGGCCTGGTCCAGTCCTTCATTGACAACGTGAACGGCGTCCGCGGCGGCTCCCTGTCGCCCACCGTCAAGCTCAACTTCCGCGACGGCGTGTCGAAGGTTGACCGCAGCTTCGGCAAGAACGGCCTCGGCCCGTTCGGTTACCTGCCCACCAACGTCCACGTTGGCGGCAACGGCCTCTACAAGTAAGCCGTCACTGTTGCAGTAGTCGGGAGGCGCCCGGACCTGGTGAGTGTTCCCGGGTCCGGGCGCCTTTTGCTGCACCTGACTCCCTGTATATACAGAGCCGTTTGAGGCACGACTGCAAAAGCGCACTTGGCCTGTCAACTTGGAAAGTGGCGTGCCAGCCGGGCTAGACTCGCACGCCGGGGGACGGGGCAGGCGTCTTCGGCTGCCCCGCCAGGCCGCCGAGGGCGGCAAAACCACGCCAGGAATGGAAACCGTGAAAAATCTTGCCCGCCCGCTGTACGCCGCCGCCCTTCTTGCCGTAGTGGCACTTACCGCCTGCTCCGCACCTTCCTCCGGCAGTGCGCCGTCGGAGTCTGCAACATCCACGACGGCGGACAGCAGCGCCGCTCCGACCGCCTCCTCGAGTGCGGCGTCCGGTCATTTTGGCGGCTACGCATCGGCGGCGGAGGCCTGCGCCGCCATCTCCACGCAGGCCACGGGGGCATCCCTGCTGCCCCTCTCCGCCGCCCAGGGCAAGACAGCGGAACTGGAGCAGAAGAAAGCCGAGCTTGCGGAGACTGCCCAGCGGGTGCCGGAGGCGCTGAAGGCGGACTTCGGGCGCTTCAACGAGGTGGCACTGGCAGGCCTCTCCGACCAGAGCGTGTATTCCAACGGCAAGTTCGAGGCCGCCATGGCCCCGGTGACCGGGTGGCTCTCTGCCAACTGCAACTAAGGCTCCACGGGGAATGCGCTGCAGGTGCCGCGGGGAACGGGGTGCGCGCGGCCCCTGACGTTGTCCGGCCTAGGGGATAGGGTTGTGTTCAACAGAAGGGGAGTGCTGATGGAATACCAGAATCCACAAACCGCCGCCGTTCGCGTGGACCCTGCCCTGACGCCGGCTGCAGCCGGCGGGCGGACCGTGATCTCCGAGACCGCCGTGGCTAAAGTCGCCGGGATCGCGGCCCGGGCCGTGCCAGGCGTGTACTCCTTGGGGACGGGATCCTCCCGGGCACTTGGTGCCATCAGAGACGCGGTGGGCAGCTCCGATCACGCCGCAGGCGTGCATGCCGAGGTCGGCGAAACCCAGGTGGCAGTAGACATCACCCTGGTGGCGGTCTACGGCGCTCCGCTGCATGCCCTGGCCAACCAGGTACGCGCAAGCGTTTATGCGGCCGTCGAAAAACTGGTGGGCCTGCAGGTCATCGAGGTGAACGTCGAGATTAACGACGTCTACATTGCGCCGCCGGTGAAGCCGACGGGTGCGCCGGCCGTCGCCGAGAGGGAGGCGGTCCTGTGAGCCCCACTGTGGTTGGAATCGCGGCCGGCGCCTTCGTGGCGTTCATGTCGCTACAGTTCGGCCTTTGGGGCTTCCTGATCTCCCTGCTGTTCATGGGAATCGGTGCGCTCCTGGGCCGCGCCGCAGAAGGGAAACTGGACCTCCGCAGCGTCATCGATGCCATCAGCGGCCGGCGCTCATCCTCATGAACGGTGCAGCCGATACGAACCAGGCGGCCGAACCAGCCACGCCCGGCGGGCAGTACAGCGGACACAACAGGATCAGCACCCAGGCGCTCACCAGCCTGGCCAAGGCTGCCGCTGCCGATGCCCTGGGCATTCACGCCCATGACGTGCGCGCGGACTGGTCGGACGACGGCGGCCTGCTGGCTTTGTCGCTCGTCGCCCCCATCCGGATCCCCAGCCTGATAGCCGTCCTCCGCGACCCGGGACGTGTCCCGGCGCTGGGCGGCTCCATCTGGGACAGGACCGTGCACGCCAAGACCGACATCTTGACCAAGGTCACCGAACTCAGCGGTGCGAGTCTGAGCAGGGTGGACATCCGCATCAGCGGGGCCCACGTCACGGAAGAGGGCAGGGTGCGGTGAGTTCCGTCGTCGAACAGCAGCATGAGGCCGGCGGGGACCCGGCGCAGGGCAGCTCCGGTGCGGCGCACGCCGCCGCCATCGACATGCGCCGCGTCCTGCACCGCGAGACCCACGCCTCACGAGCCGTGGCAGCTGTCATCGCCGGTTCCCTGGTCATCGTGCTCTGTCTTTACGCACTCCTGGAATCCGCGGTGCGCGCCATCGGCCAGCCGCCCTGGCTCATCGACCCGCAGACGGCAGCCGAACGGATCGTGGCACTCCCGTCCGGTCTGCCGCCGCTGCTGCTGGGTGCAGCCGGAGCCGTGACCGCTGCCGCAGGTCTCTTCTTTTTCCTGAGCGCGGTCCTGCCCGGGCGCCGGGCCAGGCATCTGCTGACTGACCGGCGGATTGCCGTGGTGGTAGATGATGAAGTCATCGCGGCCGCCCTTGCCCGAAGCGCGCGCCTGGCGGCCAACGTCACTCAGGAACAGGTCATGGTGGTGGTTTCCCAGCGCCAGGTATTGGTCAACGTCCGCCCCACATCCGGAGTACCGGCCAGCGAGAATGCCATCCTGCAAGCGGTTGAAAACGAACTGGCGGCAATGGGACCGACTCCCATGCCCCAGGTGACCGTCAACCTATCGACCTCCGGGGTGGTGGGCGCATGAACAGCACACCCAGGCTCCTCAACCGGATCCTTCTCGGCATCCTTGGCTTCAAGCTGCTGGTGATCGGCGTGCTGCTCGTACTCCTGGCGGCCGTCCCCGCCGTCGCGGCGTGGTGGCACTCCTGGTCCAGGAGCGTCTCGGACAACGTCAGCGCGGCCTTCGAGGGCACGCAGTTTCCCGGCCGGCAGGGGAGCTGGCTGTGGGTGGTCCTGGCCCTCGCAGTGGTGCTGCTGATCGGCCTCATGGTTGCGTGGATCGCGCAGCAGGGCAAGGGCCGCACCGACCTCCTGCTGGCGGCAGAGGATCCGGGCGGCGTCCCCGGTGACATCAGGATCGGCGGGGGAGTGGCCGAGCAGGCACTGAAGAACGCCCTTGCCGACCGCCCCGATCTTGCCGGTGCCACGGTCTCGATCTACGACGTCAAGGGCCAGCCGGCCCTGAAGCTCCGGCTGCACCCACGGCCGGGTGTGGCTCCGCAGGCCGTGGCGGCCGAAGCGGCGGACCTGGTTGACGCGCTGAGCGCTGTGGTGGGCCTGCAGACGCCGGTTCTGGTGCACATCGCGGCAGGCGCGCGAACCCGCTTCAGCCGTGCCGAGCGGGTCCGCTAGCTCCGTTATCAGGAACTCCGACCAGCCGGAAACCGGTGAGTCGGAGTTCCGGTTAGTCGGAGAGCGCCGGGCAGCTTATCCGGCCACCAGGTAGGCCGCACTGTTGGGTGCAACCACGGCTTCATCAGCGCCTGATTCTGCAGCGCTCGACAGCGCAACCCGATAACCGCCGGGGACCGGCATGGGATCCGCCCCGGTGTTGGCGACCACCAGGACATCGCGGTTGTGGAACGCCAGGACGCCCAGTTCGGGGTGGTGGTTGTCCGCCCAGCAGAATGTTCCGGATCCCAGTCCGTGGTTCCGGCGTGCGGTGAGCGCGGCGCGGTACAGCTCCAGCGTGGAGCCTTTGACGCCGTCCTGCCGGTCCGCGGCCAGATCTTCGAAGGATTCGGGCTGGGGCAGCCACGGCGCGGCCGGGTCCTGCGCAGTGGACGCCTCTGCGAAGCCATACCCGGGCGCTGCGGATTTCCATGGCAGCGGCACCCGGCAGCCATCGCGCCCGCGCTCAACGCCGTTGGTCCGGAAGAACGTGGGGTCCTGCCGGGCTTCGGCGGGCAGCGTGGTGTGCTCCGGGAGGCCAAGCTCCTCGCCCTGATAGATGTACGCGGACCCGGGGAGGGCCAGGGACACCAGCGAGGCGGCCCGGGCGCGGGCCAGGCCAAGGGCTGCATCGGGCTGCTCGTCCTCGGCGGCAATCCCCTTCGGGAAGGTGGTGGGATCCTGCAAACCGAACCGGCTCGGATGGCGCACAGTGTCATGGTTGCTCAGGACCCAGGTGGACGGTGCCCCCACGGACGCGGCTGCCTGGAGGGAATCCTCGATGGCCACGGCCATCCGCCGGGCGTCCCAGCCCGCCAGCAGGAAGTCGAAGTTGAAGGCCTGCTGCATCTCGTCCGGCCGGATGTACCGCGCGAGCCGCTCCGCCGGTTCAACCCACGCCTCGGCCACCAGCATGCGGTCGCCGTCGTACGCGGCCAGGACCCGTCCCCAGTCCCGGTAAATGTCGTGGACGCCGTCTTGGTCAAAGAACGGCGACGGCGGATACAGCGGCGACACAGGTTCGTGTTCCGCGCCCTCGGCGGTGTGCGCGCCCTCTGGGTCCCCGACGGCGGTGTGCGCCGTATGCGGCTCGACCGACTCTCCGTGGGCGCCAGGGGGATCCGTTACATGGGCGGCTTCAGCGGAGCCTTCCACCATGGCGGCCACACCTTCCCAGTCCGGAAGGCCGGCCTCCTTCACCATCCCGTGCGCCACATCCACCCGGAAGCCGTCCACGCCCCGGTCCAGCCAGAAGCGGAGCACGGAACGCATCTCCTCCCAGACCTCGGGGTTTTCCCAGTTGAGGTCCGGCTGCTTCGTGTCGAAAAGGTGCAGGTACCAGTCCCCCGGGGAACCGTCGGCGTTTGTGGTCCGCGTCCAGGCCGGTCCGCCGAAGATGGACTTCCAGTTGTTCGGCGCGAGGTTGCCGTCGCCGGAGCCTGGGACCTGGTCCTTCCCGGGCCGGAACATGTAACGCTCCCTGGCGGCCGAGCCGGGTTCAGCGGCAAGAGCCTCCTGGAACCACACATGTTCATCGGAGGTGTGGTTGGGGACCAGGTCGACGATCACCTTCAGCCCGCGGGCGTGGGCGTCCTCCAGCATGGTGTCGAAGTCGGCCAGCGTACCGAACATCGGGTCCACCTGCCGGTAATCGGCGACGTCGTAACCGCCGTCCGCCTGCGGGGACCGGTAGAACGGCGAGAGCCAGACGGCGTCAACCCCGAGCTGCTGCAGGTAGGGCAGGCGCGCCGTGACACCGGGCAGGTCACCCATGCCGTCACCGTTCCCATCGGAAAAGGAACGCGGATAGATCTGGTAAACAGCTGCGTGGGCCCACCACGCCGTCGTCTCGGACGCTGGCGTGCTGATCGGGCGGTGACTCATGGTTGCCTCTCCGGTAACAATTAGGTGTAAACGCTTGCATATCTTCGGGCAACGTTACTAGTGTGACAGTCACCACATCAACCGCACGAATGATTTCCATGTCACTCAGCGAGGAGTCTCCAGCCAATGAAAACCCCTAAATTCTTACTGCCGGTTGCCACTGCCGGCGTGCTCGCCCTTACCCTGTCCGCCTGTGGCGGCGGGGGCGGCACCACGGGCGGCGGCGGTGCCGGGGGCGGTGACGCCGCCAACAACCTCGACGGCCGCGGTCCCATTACCTACGTTCAGGGCAAGGACAACAGCAATGTGGTCCGCCCACTGGTCGAGAAGTGGAACGCCGCCCACCCGAACGAGAAGGTGACCTTCAAGGAGCAGACGGACCAGGCGGACCAGCAGCACGATGACATCGTGCAGCACTTCCAGGCCAAGGATGCCAGTTACGACGTCGTGGACGTTGACGTCGTGTGGACCGCAGAATTCGCGGCCAAGGGATGGCTCCAGCCGCTGAAGGACAAGATGGCCTTCGATACCAGCGCCATGCTGAAGCCGACCGTCGACGCCGCGTCGTACAAGGGAACGCTGTACGCGGCCCCGCAGACCTCCGACGGTGCCCTGCTGTACTACCGCAAGGACCTGGTTCCCACCCCGCCGAAGACGTGGGACGAGATGATGGGCATGTGCTCCATCGCCAAGCAGAACAACATCGGCTGCTACGGCGGGCAGTTCAGCAAGTATGAGGGCCTGACCGTCAACGCTTCGGAAGCCATCAACTCTGCCGGCGGCGCCGTCCTGGATCCGGACGGCAAGCCCAGCCTGAACACCGCCGAGGCCAAGACGGGCCTGGAGAACCTCGCCAAGGCCTACGCCGACGGCAACATCCCCAAGGAAGGCATCACCTTCCAGGAGGAGCAGAGCCGCCAGGCGTTCCAGAGCGGAAAGCTCCTCTTCCTGCGCAACTGGCCCTACGTCTACAACCTGGCAACCACTGAAGGTTCCTCGGCAGTGAAGGACAAGCTGGGCATCGCCCCGATCCCGGGCAAGGACGGCCCCGGTGCCTCCACGCTGGGTGGCCACAGCATGGCTGTGAGCGTCTACTCCAAGAACAAGGCAACGGCCCTGGACTTCCTGAAGTTCATGACGTCCGAAGAGACGGAGAAGTTCTACGCCACCCAGGGGTCGCTGGCTCCGGTGCTGGGCAGCCTTTACACGGACGCCGCCCTGGTGAAGAAGCTCCCGTACCTGCCCGTCCTGAAGACCTCCATCGAGAACGCCGTGCCGCGTCCGGTCAGCCCGTTCTACCCGGCGGTCACCAAGGCAATCCAGGAAAACGCGTATTCAGCCATCAAGGGCGAGAAGCCCGTGGACACCGCACTGTCTGACATGCAGAAGTCCATCGAATCCGCCGGTTCAGGATCGTAGTTCTGCCATGGCAACCGAAGTAGGCCCGACGCCGGTCAAGGCACCGGCGTCGGGCGGCGCCCCGATCCACCACGGCCCCAAGGGCGTGGGTGAGGATAACAAGATTCTGAGTCAGGGAAAGTGGGCCTCGTGGCTCCTTGCCCCGACCATAATCGCCCTTGCCATAGTGATCGTTTACCCGATTATCAGCGCAATCGTGATGTCCTTCCAGAAGGATGCCGGCCTGGATCCGGCCACCGGCCTCTTTACCGCGGGCGGTCCGGCAGGGGTCCAAAACTACGTCAACTGGCTCGCCCAGCAGTGTTCTGCTCCGGCAGGCGGAACGGTGGCTTGCCCGCCGGGTACGCTGGGTGCGCAGTTCTGGTCGGCCACGGCAACAACTTTCTTCTTCACCGTGGTTACCGTTACCTTCGAGACCGTCCTGGGTTTCTGGATGGCAATGATCATGGCCCGCACCTTCAAGGGCCGGAGCATGGTCCGTGCTGCTGTACTGGTGCCGTGGGCCATCCCCACCGCCGTCACCGCGAAGCTCTGGTTCTTCATCTTCGCCTTCGAAGGCATCGCCAACAAGCTGTTCAACACCTCGATCCTGTGGACAGGCAGTGAATGGCCGGCGAAGTGGGCAGTGGTCATCGCGGACGTCTGGAAGACCACACCCTTCATGGCCTTGCTGATCCTCGCCGGACTCCAAATGATCCCGGCCGAGGTTTACGAGGCCGCCAAGGTCGACGGCGCCACCGCCTGGCAGCGCTTCCGGCTGATCACGCTGCCACTGGTGAAGCCCGCCCTCATGGTGGCCATCCTGTTCCGTACCTTGGACGCACTGCGCATGTTTGACCTCCCGTACATCCTCACGGGCGGCGCAAACAACACCACTACCCTGTCCATCCTGGTGATCAACCAGATCAGACAAGGGTTCAATGCCGCCGCGGCGTTGTCGACCATCACCTTCATCATCATCTTTCTTGTCGCGTTCATCTTTGTCCGGTTCCTGGGGGCAAATGTTGTTGAACAGAGCGGCGCCACCGGTAAGGGGAAGAAATGACCGCCGCGACATCCTCCGCCACAAGCCTGCGCGCCGAGCAGGACCGAGGCCGCCGCAACGCACAGAACAAGGAAAAGTGGGCGCAGGGCAGGACCTACATCAGCGCCGCCGTCATCCTGATCTGGTGCCTCGCGCCGGCGTACTGGATGGTGGTGACGGCGTTCCGCGAGGTGGGCTTCACCTACGACACCTCGATCCTGCCCAGCCATGTCACGCTGGACAACTTCAACACCGCGTTCGACACCTCGTTCGGCAACCGGTTCGGCCAGGCACTGCTCAACAGCGTCTTCATCGGCGGCGTCGTCACGCTCGTGTCGCTGGTCATCGGCGTTTTCGCGGCGTATGCGCTGGCCCGGCTGAACTTCCGGTTCAAGTACCTGGTGCTCGGCTTCATCCTGGGCGCATCAATGTTCCCGGGCGTTGCCCTGATCACCCCGCTGTTCCAGCTGTTCACCAACATCGGCTGGATGGGCACGTACCAGGCGCTGATCATCCCGAACATTTCGTTCGTCTTGCCGCTGACGGTGTACACCATGACCTCCTTCTTCCGGGAGATGCCGTGGGAGCTGGAGGAGTCGGCCCGGGTGGACGGATGCACGCAGGGACAGGCCTTCCGCAAGGTCATCATGCCCCTCGCCGCGCCGGCCATCTTCACCACGGCGATCCTGGCTTTCATCTCCTCATGGAATGAATTCCTGATCGCCAGCCAGCTCTCCAGCGATGCAACCCAGCCGGTAACGGTGGCCATCGCCAACTTCGCCGGGGCCCAGCCGAACCAGGTTCCGTACACGGCCATCATGGCGGCAGGCACCATCGTCACCATTCCACTGGTCATCCTGGTGCTGGTGTTCCAGCGCAAGATTGTGGCCGGCCTGACGGCGGGCGCTGTCAAGTGACCCACGGAGCAGCACCACAGGGCAGGAAGCCGGAACCGGTCGCGCCCAAGCGTGTCCGCTCCGGCGAGGACTTCGACATCATCATCGGATTCCTTGGCTTCTGGGCCGTGGTGCTGCTCGTCGTCACCGTCTGGATGGAGGTGACGGCGCAGCCCGCCGTCTTCTGGGCACTGGGGCTGCTGGCCACACTGCTGGCACTGTATGGCATGGTCAGGCTCCGCAGGCGCCTCCCGGCACGCACGGCCACGCGCCGCAAGTAAAACCTGCGGGACTAAAATGGATTCTTGCCGCCGGGAAACTGCACGGCGGAAATCTGCATGACGCTTGGAGAGGACATCGTGGCGCGCACTACTGAAAGGGCACAGCGCGGTGGCCACTCAGGAGTCAGTATCGAGGACGTGGCCGCAGCCGCGGGAGTTTCCACGGCAACCGTGTCACGCGCCGTGCGGGGACTGCCCAGGGTCTCGCCGGCAACCCGGGAGAAAATCCTGGAGGTGGCAGCGTCGCTTGGCTACGTTGCCTCATCTTCCGCGTCCGGCCTTGCCACGGGGCGCACCAAGACTATTGGCGTGCTGGCCCCGTTTGTGAGCCGGTGGTTCTTCTCAAAGGCCATCGAGGGCGCGGACCGCGAACTCCATGCCCGGCAGTACAACCTGTCACTCTTCAACCTGGGCGGCCACGGCAGCCACCGCGAGCGGCTTTTCAGCAAGACAATGGTCTACAAGCAGATCGACGCCCTCCTGGTCCTGTGTATGGCGCTGACCCGGGACGAGCTGGAGCACCTGCAAAAGATCGACATCCCGCTGGTGGTGGTGGGCGGCCACGTGGAGGAATGTGCCTACATCGGCATCGACGACTACGCGGCAGCCTCCACCGCCGTCAAGCACCTGATCGAACTCGGCCACCGGGACATCGCGCTGCTGCACGGCGACGATGAAACCGACCTCAACTTCGATGTTCCCCGGGTCCGCATCCTGGCCTTCCAGGACGTCATGACAGCTGCCGGCCTGGAAGTCCGTCCCGAGTGGGACGAGTGGGGCGACTTCACCGTCCGCAGCGGCCAGGAGGCCTTCCGGCGGCTGTGGGCCCAGCCAGGCGAGAAACCCACCGCCATCTTCTGCGCCTCGGATGAAATGGCCATGGGCGTCATCTTCGAAGCGAACCGCGTCGGCATCCGGGTGCCGGAAGACCTGTCCGTGATCGGCATAGACGACCACGATTTTTCCGACGCCATCGGCCTCACCACTGTGGGGCAGCGGCCCGACGAGCAGGCCGAGCTTGGCACCAAGATGCTGCTGGACGAGCTCCTGGGGATCCCCGGTTCGGTGCAATCGTCCGTGGCACCGCACCGTCTGATCATCAGACGCACGACGGCGCCGCCCAGGTCCGCTTAGCAGCGCACCTTTCGTCTCTAAAAGAGCAGGATGCCGGGCGGGTTACGACGCCCGGGCCAGTTGGCGGATGGGGATCCAGCGGGAAGCCAGCCGGCGGTAAGCGGCCGCCGCGCCCGTCATGTCACCCTCCGCGAGGCACTCGATCCCCAACCGGACGTCCATGGGGGAGTCGTCCGGGTAGACCTTGTCCGCCACCGCACCGTAGTCAAGTTCCACCATCGAGTCCGCGTGGAAGAGCTCCAGCCATTCGGTGAGCTGCGTGAGGTCGTCCAGCATGTCAAGGTCAGGCGCGGCGAGGGCCAGGTTCGCCACGGCGTAGCGCACCCGGTCGAGGGCATCGGAGATGGGCGCCCACACACGCACGGTGAGGATCCTGCCGCTGGCCTCCACGACGTCCTGCGGGTCGGACTCGAGGAACAGCGAGAACCAGCTGAAGGGGATGCCCCAGGTGGAGGCCCGGGTGTGCACCCGCGTGATGCCGTCCCGCGCGTTGACCAGGTCGATGCGTTCCTGGTGCCTGTCCCGCTGCTCCTCGGGGATCAGCAGTTCGGCCAGGGGCCCGTGGATACCTTCGATGAGGGCGTTTGCCGCCAACCCGGCCCGAAGCACCAGCTGGCTGGGGCAGTAAAGCAGCCCGACGCCGTCGGCCGTTTCCTCCCTTGAGCCCTCCTTGCCTGGGCCCTCCTTGCCGGCATCCTCCACCGGGACACCCGGGGCGCGGGTGACCCGCACCAGGTCGGTCCGGCCGGTGGGAAACGGGTCACCGCCCGGCCGGGTGATCCGCCCCAGGGAAGCCAGCAGCTCCGCGTTTTCGACGGCGGCGCGGGACACCGCCCGCTCACCGGCTGACTTGATGGCGGCCTGCTGATCTTCGGGAAACGCGTCCAGCGGTTCATAGACGCGCAGCGTGGAGGAAAACGGGAGCCCGGCCTGGCCCCGGTAGAGGTTGCCCGTCATGAATGCCTGCCTGTCATCAGCCGTCAGCCTCCATCAGTCGGTCAGTTCCACAATCACCGGTGCGTGGTCGGACGCGCCCTTGCCCTTGCGTTCCTCGCGGTCGATCGACGCGCCGGAAACGCGCGAAGCGAGGGCCGGCGAGGCGAGCACGAAGTCGATCCGCATGCCCTCCTTCTTGGGGAAACGCAGCTGGGTGTAGTCCCAGTACGTATAGACGCCCGGGCCCGGGGTGTAGGGGCGTACGACGTCGGAGTAGCCCACCGACTCGAAGGCGTGGAACGCCGCCCGCTCCGGTTCGCTGACGTGGGTGTAGCCCTGGGTGAGGAACAGGTCGATGTCCCAGACGTCGTCGTCCGTGGGGGCGATGTTCCAGTCGCCCATCAGGGCGACCTGCTTGGACGGGTCCTCGGAGATCCACCCGGCGGCGTGGTTCTTCAGGGAATCCAGCCATTTGAGCTTGTAGGGCATGTGCTCGTCGTCGAGGGAGCGGCCATTCGGAACGTAGAGGCTCCACACCCGGACCCCGCCACAGGTGGCGGCCATGGCGCGTGCTTCCTGGACAGGATCCTTGCCCGCCTTGCCGAAGTGCGGCTGGTCGATGAAGCCGCGTTCGACGTCGTCCAGTCCCACCCGCGAGGCGATGGCCACGCCGTTCCACTGGTTGACCCCGAAGTGTGCCACCTCGTAGCCCATGCGCTCGAAGAGCTCCCACGGAAAGTTGTCGTCCTTGCACTTGGTTTCCTGGATGGCCAGGACGTCACAGTCGGAACGCTGCAGCCACGCCTCCACACGGTCGGCACGGGCACGCAGCGAGTTCACATTCCAGGTAGCTATCTTCACAGTCCTAACTTACCGAACTTGGACGCGGATGGGGCTCCCGGCGGATGGCGGCACACTCCTGCCGCAAGCCCTGACTGAACCGCGTCCAAGCCCCGCCCGAAACGGGGCACATTGACCCGGGACACGCCGGATTCAGGCGCCCGGAAGCACCGTTTCCGCCCCAAAGTGCCCCACGACGGCGGCAGCCCACCGTTGCTGCCAACCTCACCGGAGGGACTCTGGAATTTAGTAGGAAGTCCGAGTAGATTCAGCAGCAAAGATGACCGGGGTCATGCAAAGGAGCATCCATGGTTCACGAACTATCCCACTACATTGGCGGCCGGCGGGTAGAGGGCACCTCCGGCCGGTACGGCGACGTCTTTGATCCCTGCACCGGTGAGGTCCAGGCCAAGGTGCCACTGGCGGGCGCGGAGGAAGTCCGTAACGCCATCGCGAACGCCGAAAAAGCCCAGCCGGAGTGGGGCGCCATGAACGCCCAGCGGCGCGGCCGCATCCTGCTCAAATTCGTGGATCTCGTGAACGAGCATATGGACGAACTCGCCGCCCTCCTCTCGTCGGAACATGGGAAGACCCTCGCCGATGCCAGGGGCGACATCCAGCGCGGCATCGAGGTGGTGGAGTTCGCGGCCGGTGCCCCGCACCTGCTCAAGGGCGAATTCTCCGATGACGCCGGCTCGGGCATCGACGTGCACTCCATGCGCCAGCCGCTGGGCGTGGTTGCAGGCATTACGCCCTTCAACTTTCCTGCCATGATTCCGCTATGGAAGTCCGGCCCGGCGCTCGCGGCAGGCAACGCGTTCATCCTCAAGCCGTCCGAACGCGATCCGTCCGTGCCGCTGCGCCTGGCCGAGCTCTACTCCGAGGCAGGGGTCCCGGACGGCGTCTTCAACGTGGTCAACGGCGACAAGGAGGCCGTGGACGCGCTGCTCGAGGACGAGCGCGTGCAGGCAATTGGGTTCGTCGGCTCCACGCCGATTGCCCAGTACATCTACGCCACTGCGGCGGCCCACGGGAAGCGGGCCCAGTGCTTCGGCGGCGCCAAGAACCACATGGTGATCATGCCGGACGCGGACCTGGACATGGCCGCCGATGCCCTGATCGGGGCCGGCTACGGGTCGGCCGGTGAACGCTGCATGGCAGTGTCAGTGGCCGTTCCCGTGGGGGAGGAGACCGCGAACAACCTGGTGGCGAGGCTGCAGGAGCGGATCAAGTCCCTGAAGGTCGGCCACAGCACGGCCAAGGACTCCGACTTCGGGCCGGTGGTGACACCCGCCGCCAAGGAGCGGATCGAGGGCTACATCAAGTCCGGCGAGGAGGAGGGCGCTTCGCTCCTGGTGGACGGCCGCGGCCTGGCCGTGGACGGCTACGACGGCGGGTTCTGGGTGGGCCCCACGCTGTTCGACAACGTCACCAAGGACATGAAGATCTACCGCGAGGAGATCTTCGGCCCCGTGCTCAGCGTCCTCCGCGCCTCCGACTACGACGAGGCGCTGCGGCTCTGCAGCGAGAACGAGTTCGGGAACGGCGTGGCCATCTTCACCCGCGACGGGGATGCCGCCCGGGACTTCGCCAGCCGGGTGCAGGTGGGCATGGTGGGCATCAATGTCCCCATCCCGGTGCCCATTGCCTACTACACCTTCGGCGGCTGGAAGGCGTCCGGGTTCGGTGACCTCAACCAGCACGGCGCCGACGCCTTCCGCTTCTACACCAAGACCAAGACCGTGACCTCGCGCTGGCCCTCCGGTATCCGGCAGGGCGCCAGCTTCATCATGCCGGAAGGAAGCTGATGACTGAACCTGAACGACAGGTGCTGTTCGAACAACGGGGCAGGCTGGGGGTGGTCACGCTCAACCGGCCCAAGGCAGTGAACGCGCTCACGGCCGGGATGGTCACCGCCGTCCTCGAGCAGCTCACCGCCTGGGCAGAGGACGACAGCGTTGCCACCGTGCTGGTCCAGGGTGCCGGCGACCGCGGCCTGTGCGCGGGCGGGGACATCGTGGCCATCTACCGCGACATCCTCGCCGGCGGCGACGAAACGGCCGGCTTCTGGGCGGACGAATACCGGCTGAACTCGCTGATCGAGCGGTATCCCAAGCCGTACGTCGCCTTCATGGACGGCCTGGTGCTGGGCGGCGGCGTGGGCATCTCCGCGCACGGCTCCCTGCGCATCGTCACCGAGCGCACGCGGACCGGGATGCCGGAGACCACCATCGGGTTCGTGCCCGACGTCGGCGGGACACTCCTGCTGTCACGCTCACCAGGGGAGGCGGGCACCCATGCCGCCCTCACCGGCGCCCACCTGAGCGGCGCGGATGCGCTTTTCCTGGGGCTAGCCGACTACTTTGTCCCGTCCGGCAGCCTCGCGGACCTTGCGGCCGGGCTGGAAAACGAAAGTGCGGAAGCCGCCGTCGTACGCTTTGCCGAAAAGCCGCCGGCCTCGCCGCTGGAGGCACAGCGGGACTGGATCGACGCCTGCTACGCAACGGACGACGCCGAGGAGATCGTCCGGCGGCTGCGCGCCGGGGGCAGGGAAGCAGCAGCCGCCGCCGACACCATTGAGGCGAAGTCGCCCACGGCCGTCAAGGTGACCCTGGCCTCGCTCCGCCGGTCGCGCGGGCTGACGCTCGACCAAGCGCTCATCGAGGAATACCGCGTGGGACTGCGCTGCCTCGCCGGACCGGACTTCCGGGAGGGGATCCGGGCGCAGGTGGTGGACAAGGACCGCAACCCGCAGTGGCAGCCGGCCACGCTGCAGGAAGTGCACGCGGACGACGTCGAGCGGTACTTTGCGCCGCTGGGGGACCGGGAGCTGGTGCTGTGGGAAAGGGAGTCGGACCATGCCTGACGAAGCATTCGTGCCCGAAGAAGCAAGCCGGCCTGATGCAGCAAAACCGCGCGTCGCGTTCCTGGGATTGGGCCACATGGGCGGACCCATGGCGGTCAACCTGGTCAAGGCAGGCTACGACGTCATCGGCTTCGACGTGGTGCCCGCCGCGCTGGACGCCGCACGCGGGCACGGCATCCCCGTCGCAGCGAGTGCCGCGGAAACCATCCCCGGAGCAGAGATCGTGCTCACCATGTTCCCGAGCGGGCAGCATGTGCTGGACGCCTACCGGGGCAACGACGGGGAGCCGGGACTGCTGGCCGCCGCGGCGCCGAACACCATGTTCCTGGACTGCTCCACCATCAACGTGGACGAGGCACGGGAAGCCGCCCGGCTGGCCCTCGACGCCGGGCACCGCTCCGTGGACGCGCCGGTTTCCGGCGGCGTGGTGGGTGCGGAGGCCGGCACCCTGACGTTCATGGTGGGTGCGCTGCCGGAGGATTTCGAGACAGTGCGGCCGCTGTTCGACGTCATGGGCAAGCGCGCGGTGCTGTGCGGAGAGCACGGCTCCGGCCAGGCCGCGAAGGTCTGCAACAACCTCATCCTGGGTGTCTCCATGATCGCGGTGAGCGAGGCGTTCGTGCTCGGGGAGAAGCTCGGGCTGACCCACCAGGCCCTGTTCGATGTCGCATCTGCGGCGTCAGGGCAATGCTGGGCCCTCACCACCAACTGCCCGGTCCCGGGACCGGTGCCCACCAGCCCGGCCAACCGCGACTACCAGCCCGGGTTCGCCGGCGCATTGATGGCCAAGGACCTCCGGTTGGCGCTGAATGCCCTCCAGTCCACCGGCGTTGCCGCCCGGATGGGACCGCTGGCCTCCGAGATTTACGACGCCTTCGCTGCGGAAGGCGGGGCCGGCCGGGATTTCTCCGGCATCATCACCGACATCCGGGACAAGTCAGGACAGTAGGCTTAGTTTCAGGACGCACCAACGTTTCACGACCTACCAATCACGTGAGGGGCATGGATGACGCACGAGTACGGGAACATTCTGGTGGAGCGCCGCGGGCGCGTTGGCCTCGTCACCTTGAACAGGCCCGAGGCGCTGAACGCCCTGGACAGGACCACCCTGGAGGAACTCGTGTCCGCGGTTTCGGCCATGGACACCGATCCCGGCATTGGCGCCGTCGTGATTACCGGCTCGGGGAAGGCCTTCGCTGCAGGCGCCGACATCAAGGAGATGGCGGACAAGGGCTACCTGGAGATGTACGACGCCGACTGGTTCCGCGGGTGGGAGGACCTCACCCGGCTGCGCATTCCGCTGATCGCGGCGGTGTCCGGCTTCGCGCTGGGCGGCGGCTGCGAGCTGGCCATGATGTGCGACTTCATCATCGCCGGCGACAACGCCAAGTTCGGCCAGCCCGAGATCAACCTCGGCGTGGTGCCGGGCATGGGTGGATCCCAGCGGCTTACCCGCGCCGTGGGCAAGGCCAAGGCGATGGACATGATCCTCACCGGCCGGTTCATCGACGCAGACGAGGCGGAACGTTCAGGCCTGGTGGCACGCGTGGTGCCCGCCGCGGACACC
The DNA here is from genome assembly GCF_044054585.1 of Arthrobacter sp. UC242_113. Classification (NCBI taxonomy): domain Bacteria; kingdom Bacillati; phylum Actinomycetota; class Actinomycetes; order Micrococcales; family Micrococcaceae; genus Arthrobacter; species Arthrobacter sp. UC242_113. The sequence goes on from NZ_CP171968.1 coordinate 4,383,288, forward strand.
GTGGAGGAGGCGCTGAAGGCCGCCGAGGTCATCGCGTCCAAGTCGAAGCCAGCCGCCATGCTGGCCAAGGAAGCCGTCAATGCGGCCTTCGAGACAGGGCTGGCACAGGGCGTGCTCTTTGAACGGCGGCTGTTCCATTCGCTCTTCGCCTCCGAGGACCAGAAGGAAGGCATGGCCGCTTTCACGGAGAAGCGCCAGCCGGAGTTCAGGCACCGGTGAGCACTCGGCTGACCGGGGAGCGCACCGTGAAGGGGACTTCCCTGCGCGTTGTCCCGGCGGCCATGGTCTCGCTGGCCGGCTTTGTCCTGTTCGCGCTGGATCAGAGCGTGTTGGGGTATGCCCTGCTCGCTGCAGCCCTCGTGCTCGCGGCCCTGGTGGACCGGCTGCTGTTCCGCGACCTCGCGCTGATTGCGGCCGGAGTGGCCATCATCAGTGCCGTGCCCATCACCACCGACGTCAGCACCTCCCACATGCTTGTTATGGGCTCGGCCATGATCGCTGCCGTGGGGATCCCGTATGCTGTGTCGCGCTTCGTCACCAAAGAGCACGCGGTGGTGTTTCCGGTGCGGACCGGGCAGAAATGGACACGTGCGGAGAAGTGGTACCTGCCCGCCGTCGTGGTGATCGGCTACGCCTTGCTGCCCGTGTACATGATCCGGACCGGGGTCTATTCGAACTGGCCCGCCGTGCACGACCCCGAGGGCATCGCGCGGCTCTTCGTCGGCACCAACGCGCTGGGCATCTGGGATGAGCTGTTCTTCATCTGCACCTGCTTCGCCCTCCTGCGCCGCCACCTGCCGGACTGGCAGGCCAACCTGCTCCAGGCGGTCCTGTTCACCTCGTTCCTGTGGGAACTGGGGTTCAAATCGTGGGCGCCGTTTTTCATCTATCCCTTCGCCCTGCTTCAGGCCCGCATCTTTACGGTGACCAAGTCGCTGTCGTACATCGTGAGCGTGCACCTGCTCTTCGACTTCGTGCTGTTCCTGGTGCTGCTCCACGCGCACAACCGGGCATGGATCGACATCTTCCTGTACTGACTCCCGAGTCCATTCCACAATGCCGGGAATTGACCTCGGCAACTCCAAAACGGGATCTTGAAACACAGCGGGATCCTGAAATGGCCGCCGGGATTTCACACGCAGTTAATCGCGATGCTCTAGCCTTGCACTTCAGGCAAAAGTGTTTATTCAGGCAAACGTGAGAAAAGGGGAACGATCGTGGCCGACATCGCTGCTGTACTGGGACGGCTCACCGCGGCCGAGCTTGAGGAAATCCACGCCACGGGCCCGCAGGGGCACCTGAGCCGCAGGATCGTGGAGGCGCTGGACCGGGCTGCCGGCGGTCCGGGCGGAGGCCGCGGCTATTACGTGCCGGCCGGCAGTGTCAGCGGAACGGGCAGCCCGCACGTCGTGTTGAGGAGCGACGTCGCGGCTTGGCTTTTCGGGCATGCCGCGCCGGCCGCCGTCGCCGACCCCGCCTAGCCTGCGGCCTGTGCTGCCGGCGTCAGAGCGGATGCTGGCGCGGCGCCGGCGTCCGCGTTGGAGCCGTTGCCATCCGCTCCGCCATTAGGTTGCCGCAGGACGCCAATGTCGAGGATGGTGCCCAGCAGGCCGCGGGCCGCTTCGAGGACCTCGCGCACTTCGGGTGACGTCAGTTCGTAGAACAGTCGGCCGTCTTTCCGGGACGGAACAATCAGCCGCTGGCGCCGCAGAATGCCGAGGTGCTGGGAGAGGTTGGAGGCCTCAAGCCCAGTGCAGTCCCGCAAGTTGCTCACGGTCTCGGGGCCGTTGACCAGCATCTCCAGTACCAGGACGCGTGCAGGGTGGCCCATGGACTTGAACAGGTCGGCCTTCACCCCGGTGTGGATCAAGCCGTCGGGCGTGTCGCCCATTCTGGATTCCTTCCACTGTTACTTGCCACGTGCTTCTCGGCCGGATCTTGCCGGCCCGCCAACCTCGGTGCCCCCAAAGGCGTATAGACCCAAGTATAGAGACAGAACGGTCTGTCCCCGACGAGGGGGAGAACTTTTGCTGGCGGACCGGGGACGCAGGGTGCTGGGACCGCGGACCGCCCTTGCCAAGAGCCCGGAACTGGTTCACAATTTCATAAATTCCTCAATTACCGCCCCGGCTCATCCGCGGGAGCGGTAAGGAGAAAACCTCAGCTGCTTCCGGCGACGACGGCGTCCCGGGCGCCGTGTTCCCGTATCCAGGAGGGCTAAATGGCTGGCATGTTCGAACTCTTCATTGACGCAGAGGATTCCTTTAGATTCCAGCTCACCGCCCCGGACGGCACCGTGATGGCAGTATCCCGCCCTTTTCCCAGCAAGGCCGCCGCGGTGGAAGGCATCGCTGCCGTTCGTGAGTACGCCGGGATGGGCCACGTGAAGGAGTTGGCAAAGGCTCCCGTGGACCGCTCCCTCGGTTCCCGCCCCCACGCTGCCGTTCGACCCCATTCCGTGCGTATGCCGCTCCTGTGCCAAAGGATGGCCGGGTAAGGCGGCCGGGAACCGCGATGAGCCTCCCGAAGACCGTACGGGCGTACTCGAGCGCTCTCGGGCCGGCCGATTGTGTTGCCGGCACGTTCCATTACGACGCCATTTCGGGGCGGCTTGAATGGTCCGATGAGCTTTACACGCTCCACGGCTACCGGCGCGGCGAGATCGTGCCCACCGTGGAGCTTCTCTACGCCCACAAGCATCCGGACGACAGGGACCGCTGCCATGACATCTTCATGGCAGCCTGCGAAGCGGGCGGATTTTTCTGCAGCTACCACCGCATCATGGACGCCCGCATGCGGGAACACCGTGTCCTCACCGCCGGGGAGGCGCTCATGGAGGACGGCAGGCTCATTGCTGTGGAGGGGTTCATCGTGGACCTGACCAGCACCCTGCAGTGGGAAACGGAAAGGGCCGCACGGGAAGCGGTTGAAGGTGCCCTTGGCACGCGAAGCACCATAGAACAGGCGAAGGGCATCCTGATGGGCATCCTGCGGATTGGTTCCCAGGCCGCCTTCGACCTGCTGGCCAGGTACAGCCAGGACACCAACATCAAGGTGGCCAGCACCGCTGCCGACCTGGTACATCTGGCCAACAACCCGCAGCAGGCGGCATTGCTTGACACGTTCGTCCAGGAGCTCCAGCGGGGCCCGGACGGCCGGGCAGTCGGTGAAGCCGGTCAGTCCGTAAAGCCCGGTCAGTCCGTGAAGCCGGTCAGTCCATAAAGACGGTCAGTCCGTAAAGTCTCCGGCGCCGCGGCGGAAATCGCCCAGAATCCGGATGAGCTGGTTCACGTCCTCGTCGCCGAAACCGGACTGGCCAAAAACCTCGGCGTTGAGCACCGCCGTTGCTCTTTTTGCCAACGTGCGGCCCTCAGCCGTGAGCTCGATCAGCGTGGTGCGCCCGTCCGTGGGATGCGGTGAGCGGACCACCAGTCCCGCTGTTTGGAGGCGGTCGACGGCGTTGGTCACCGAAGTGGGATGGACCTGCAGCAGGGCACTCGCCTTGTTCATGGGCAGGGCGCCGCTCCTGGCGAAGCTGAGCAGCGCCAGCAGTTCGTAGCGGGCGAATGTCAGACCGAACGGCTTCAGGGCCCCCTCGATGCGGGCCAGCAGGATCTGCTGGGTGCGCATGATTGCCGTGATGGCAGCCATTGGTGCGGCGACGTCACTCCAGCCGTGACTCTCCCAGTTGCGCTGTGCATCGGCAATCGGGTCACGGGGCAGCGGAGGGCTCACAGCTCAGCCCTGGCTTCTCAGGCGCGGGAAATCCGTTTCGGAGTACTCCGTTCCCAAACCGAGGGGGACGCTCCCCTGAGTGCCGTCTGCGTGGCGGAGCTCCTCGCTGTGCCGAAGCTCTACCCGGCGGATTTTTCCTGAGATGGTTTTCGGCAGCTCGGCGAACTCCAGCCGGCGGATGCGCTTGAACGGCGCCAGATGGTCGCGGCAGTATCTGAGGATTTCCTCGGCGAGCTCGGGTCCCGGTTCGTGGCCGGCAGCCAGCACCACAAATGCCTTGGGCACGGACAGCTTCAGCGGGTCGGGGGAGGGGACGACGGCGGCCTCCGCCACCGCCGGGTGCTCGATGAGCACGCTCTCCAGCTCGAAGGGGGACAGGCGGTAGTCGGAGGACTTGAAGACGTCGTCGTCGCGGCCCACGTAGGTGATGACGCCGTGCTCGTCCCGGCTGGCCATGTCGCCCGTGTGGTAGTAGCCGCCGCGGAAGGCTTCGGCCGTCTTTTCCGGGTCGCCGTAGTACGACTTCATCAGCCCGGCAGGGCGGGGATCCAGCCGCAGGCACAGCTCGCCGTCGTCCGCTTCTTCTCCCGTCACCGGATCGACGAGCACCACGTCGTACCCGGGCAGGGGCTGGCCCATTGCACCGACCTTGACGGGCTGGGCCGGGGTGTTGGCCACCTGCACCGTGGTCTCGGTCTGGCCGAAGCCGTCGCGGATGGTCTGGCCCCAGGCGCGCTGGACCTGGCCGATGACCTCCGCGTTGAGCGGCTCGCCGGCCGAAACCACCTTGGTGGGCGGGTTTTTGAGGAGGCTGAGATCGGCCTGGATGAGCATCCGCCAGACGGTGGGCGGAGCACAGAAGCTGGTGACCTTTTCCCGGTCCATCTGCTCCATCAGGGCCTTGGCATCGAAGCGTTCGTAGTTGTAGACGAACACGCAGGCCTCGGCAATCCACGGGGTGAACAGGTTGGACCAGGCGTGTTTTGCCCAGCCCGGAGAGGCCACGTTGAGGTGCACGTCGCCCGGCTCGAGGCCTATCCAGTACATCGTGGAGAGGTGGCCCACCGGGTAGGACGTGTGCGTGTGTTCCACGAGCTTGGCCTTGGAGGTGGTGCCGGAGGTGAAGTAGAGGAGCAGGGTTTCGTCCGCCAGGGTGGGCGCGTCGGGGGTGAAATCGCTGGGTGAGGCATCGGAATCCGCGTACTGCACCGCCTGCGCGGTCCGGGCACCGGACTCAGTGCGGCCGCCGCTGCCGCCACGCGCGCTGCCGACGTTTGCACTGGCGCCTCCGGCGTCGGGCATTTCGATAAGCCGGTAGTTGCCGGGCACCTCGGTGAACTTGCCGAGGTTTGAACTGCCGACGGCGGCCCAGCCCGCTTCCCCGCGCTCCACCCGGTCCTTCAGGTCTGCGGGACCCATGAGGGTGGTGGTAGGGATCAGCACGATGCCAAGCTTGATGCCGGCCAGCACGAGTTCCCACAGTTCCACCTGGTTGCCCAGCATGATGATCATGCGGTCGCCGCGCTTCACGCCCTGGCTGCGGAGCCAGTTGGCCACCTGGTTGGACCGGCCCGACAGTTCGGCGAAGCTGCGTCGGGTGGCCGAGCCGTCCTGTTCCACGATCACCAGAGCCGGCTTGGCGCCGCTGGCAGGATCGGCGGCGATGGCGTCGAACCAGTCGAGTGCGAAGTTGAACTCCGCAGGCCGCGGCCACTCGAAGCTGGCCCGCGCCTGGCGGTAGTCCTGGCGCATGGCGAGCAGTTGGTCGCGTGCGGCGCGGAAGTCGTCGGTGACTGTCATACGGGGCCTTTCGCCTGGGGATTCACGTCCTAGTGATCCACATCACTGTGCAATATACTAGGACATCCAACGGTTTGGAAGAGCGAAGGGACCTAGGCCCGTGCAGCCACAAGGACGTGACAACGGACAGCCCGCAACGGCCACAGCAGGGAAAACGGGGGAAACCGCAGCAGGGGAAGCAGGGACTATGGCCCCGCCGTTTGCCGATGCGGATCTCATGTATGTTGCGGACCTGCTTCCGCCCGCTGAGCGGACCCGCTATCTCGAAATCCGGGACTTCCTGCAGTCCAGGGTCAGGGCCCAGTCCATCGAATACTGGAACCGGGAAGAGTTCCCGTTCGGCCTGCTCGCGGAGCTGGGGAAGCACGGGCTTGGCGGGCTGCAGACGGACGGGACATCCACGCTCTTCAAGGGCCTCATGTACGTCGAGGTGGCCCGCGCCGACGTCTCGCTGTCGGCTCTGGTTGGCATCCACAACGAGCTGATCATCGGCATGATCGACGCCCTGGGGTCGGAGGAGCAGAAGCAGCGGTGGCTGCCGGGGCTGACCGCCTTCACCCAGCTGGGGGCCTTCGCGCTGACCGAGCCGGAACACGGCTCGGACATCGCCGGCGGGCTGGCCACCACTGCCCGGCTGGAGGACGGCGAGTGGGTCATCGACGGGGCCAAGCGGTGGATTGGCGCCGGAACCATTGCAGACTTTGCGCTCGTGTGGGCCCGGGACGCTGCCGACCAGCAGATCAAGGGCTTCATTGTCGAGACGGACCGCCCCGGCTACACGGCCACCAAGATCAGCAACAAGATCGGGCTCCGCATCATGCAGAACGCCGATATCCAGCTGGACAGCGTCCGCATTCCGAAAACCAACATGCTCCCCGGCGCCACGGATTTCACCAAGGCCAACGAACTGCTGAGGGATTCCCGTGCCTGGGTGGGCTGGCAGGCAGCAGGCATTCAGCTCGCGGCCTTCGACGTGGCCCGCTCCTATTCGCTGCAGCGCCGCCAGTTCGGCAAGGAGCTGGCACGCTTCCAGCTCATCCAGCAGCAGCTCGCCGAGATCCTGGGCAACGCCTCGGCCTCGCTGGCCCTGATGGCACAGCTGGCCCGGATCCAGGAGGAGGGCAGGCTGGAAATGGCCCAGGCGGCAATGGCCAAGGCCACCACAACCCGGCTGGCCCGCGCCTCCGTGGCCCTGGGCCGGTCGCTGCTGGGCGGCAACGGCATCAGCAGCGACTTCGAAATGGGGAAACTATTCGGTGACGCCGAGATTCTCTACACCTACGAGGGCAGCTACGAGATCAATTCCCTGATCGTGGGCCGGGCCGTGACAGGGAAATCGGCCTTCGTTTAGGGCGTTCTACCCGGCCAGCGCGGCAGCTTTCCGCGCCGCCGCCTCCAGTTGCTCCACGTAGGCGGCCTGCTCCGCGGCGCCCCGCTGCGGGAGGTTGGGGTCGCTGGGGCCCTGCCCGGCGGAGCCGTCGATGAGTTCGCGAATGATGTCCGCGTGCCCCAGGTGCTGCGCCGTCTCGGCACACATGTGCACCAGCATCTGGTGCAGGGTCACGTTCCGGCGTTCTTCCCGCCACCACGGCACGACGCCCGGAGCGTCGAGGGGCAGCGCTTCGATGGTGGCATCGGTGTGCGCCGCCGAGAAGTGGTGCAGCTCGACGATCTCGGCACGCGTCTGCTCCGGGGTGGCCCACATGTCCGCGTCCGGTTCGGCGCCGTCGGCGAACCAGGGCAGCACCCGACCGCTGGGCCGGCCGAACACCTCACCGAAATAATCCAGTTCCACGCTGGCCACGTGCTTGACCAGGCCCAGGAGATTGGAGCCGGTGGGCGTCATCGGCCGGCGGACGTCGTACTCGCCCAGGCCGTCGAGCTTGGCGAGGAGCTGGGCGCGCCGTGTCCGGAGGTAGTGGTGCAGGGTCGCTTTTTCATCCATGGCCGCACTCTACCGGGCTGAAAACCGAAAAACTCCCCTGTGCGTGCCAGGCACGGACAGGGGAGTCTTTGGAAAGCCGTTACAGCGGGCGGATGTTCTCTGCCTGCGGACCCTTGGGGCCCTGGGTCACCTCGAACTCGACCTTCTGGTTTTCATCCAGGGAGCGGTAGCCGCTGCTGGCAATTGCTGAATAGTGTGCGAATACATCTGCTGATCCATCATCCGGAGCGATGAAGCCGAAGCCCTTTTCGGCGTTGAACCATTTAACTGTGCCTGTTGCCATTGCTAACTTCCTTTGTAACCCTTTTTCTGGTCCTGCTCCGACAGCAGGCAGACGCGGAAATTGTTCTCCGCTGTCTCCAACCTATGGGCCATCCGCCGGGCGTGCAATAGTTTCCGTCATCAGGAGTCCCACCTGTAACGGGAGATTCTGTCCACAAACGTCATTCGGAGAGGCTGTTTCCGGATCTAGGGTGTGCTGCCCGGCTCCTGGCCGGTGTCCTCCCACTGCACGTCGAGATTGCGGAAAACCGGTGGTCCGTCACACAGGGCCGCCATCTGCGCGGCGAACTCTGACGTCTCAGGCCGGTTGGAATTCTCCATCGCCGACTCGTAGGAGTCGAATTCCACGATGGTGAAGTATGTCCCCGGACGGTCGCGGTCCGCCGTGGCGGTGATGCGGCGAAATGTCGGTGTGGTGGTTCCCTCGGTTCTCGACGGGCGGCCCAGCGCTTCGACCTCCTCGATTCGTGAGGTCTGGAATTCAATGATCTGCACAAACCCGGCCATGACGGCTCCTTGACGGCGGTGGTGACTGATGCCGCTCACGGTAGACCCGGCGACGGGCCCGCGCAACCGTTTTGCGCCTGCTAGCGCATCCCCTCCCGGCGGATGGCGGTGGCGATGGCCGCGGCCCTCGTTTCCACGCCCAGTTTGGCGTAAATGTGGGCGAGATGGGTCTTGACGGTGGCCTCCGAAATGAACAGCCGCTGCCCCAGCTCCCGGTTGCTAAGTCCCTCGGTGAGGAGGCTCAGCAGCTCGGCTTCCCGCGGTGTCAGCACCTCATCAGGGTTGCGCAGCTGCTGGAACAAGCGGGAGGCCACGGGCGGGCTCATGACACTCTTGCCCTGGACGGCACCCCGGACGGCGGCGAAGATCTCCTCGGGCGCGGCGTCCTTCAGGAGGTAGCCCATGGCCCCGGCATCCACGGCCCGGACAATGTCGGCGTCGGAATCATAGGTGGTGAAGACCAGCACGGCCTGCCTGCGGTTGCGTTCGCGGAGCTTCCGGATCGCCTCGATCCCGTCCATGCCCGGGCCCATGGCCAGGTCCATCACCACGACGTCGGGGGCGTGCCCTTCCACAGCGGTCAGGGCTTCCTCGCCCGAGGAGGCCTCCGCCACCACCTCGATGTCCGGCTGCGTCCCCAGCAGGGCCTTCAACCCGCTGCGGACCACGAGATGGTCGTCGACCAGGAGCACAGTGATGGCGCTCATTCTTCCCCCTTTGCCGGCAGCTGGGCCGCCACAACAGTTCCTTCGCCCGGGGCGCTTTCCACCGAGAAGGCGCCACCCAGCTGCTCCACCCGCTGCCGCATGGCCCGCAGTCCGTATCCACCGGCGTCCGACGGCGGTGCTACCGCCGCCGGGTCGAAGCCCGTGCCGTCGTCGTAAATGTCCAGCGTGACCGCATCCGGCAGGAAGCCGAGGGTGATGGTGGTGGTGTCCGCGCAGGCGTGCAGCTTGATGTTCGAGGTGGCGCTCTGCACCACCCTGAGGAGGGCATGGCGGACTTCGGCGGCGACTGCCCGGGGTTCGCCGGTGACCAGCAGCCTGGCGTCCGGCACGTACTGCGAGGCGGCCTGCAGGAGGGCGTCCGGCAGCGGCGAGGCGTCGAGGCCAGGGGAAGCGAGTTCGTGGACCAGGCTGCGGGTGTCGGAGAGGTTCCGGCGTAGCAATTCGCTGGCCTGCCGAAGATCCTGCCGGGACGCCGGCTCCGGCCAGGCACGGTTCGCGGCCTCGAGCAGGAGCAGGCTGCTGGCGAGGCCCTGGGTCACGGTGTCATGGATCTCCCGGGAGACGCGCTCACGCTCCGCGATGGTGCCCGCCCGGCGCTCGCTGGCCGCCAGCTGCCTTTGGGCGAGCGACACCTCACTGTGCAGGCGCCGCTGCTCGGCGGCGTCGTGCTCAATGCGGTCGTAGATCAGCGTCAGCAGGACGCCGACGGCGAGCGGTCCGAGGAGCATCGCCAGATCAGTGCCGTCGCTGAGCCGGAACAGTCCCGCGGCGGTGGCTGCCGCCGTCGCCCCCGCCGCCGCGTAGGCGACCACCCCGGTGAAGGCGATGCGGCACAGGAAGAACAGCGCAAACGAGCACCAGGCGAAGCTGGGTGCGGAGACCACCAGGACGGCCCAGACGGCGACCAGGACGAACATCCACACGGCCCAGGGGCGCCGGCGCTGGGCGAGCACGGCAATGACGGCGTACAGGCCGCAGGCGGCGACCGCCAGCGCGAGGACCAGCAGGTTGTCCGAGGCACTGTGCCGCATCACGTAGCGCACCACCGAAGCCACGATGAGCACGGCAAACCCCAGATGGACCGCGGCGTCGATCCGTCCCAGCCGGCTGCCCGGAACATGGCCGGTGCGAGCAGCAGAGTCAGCGCGTGAGGGAGGCAGTTCCGGTGCAGCGGGGGCGGTGAAGGGCATGGTCGGGTCCGGTTCCGGTGGGAGACGTGCTAGGGACCATGCTATTGCCCGCACCGTTGCTGGTCTCTCAGCCTTATGGCTGATAGCGCTAGCCCTAAGTACCAGCCGGTCCCAACTGATGGCCTGATGCGCCCGCGGCGGCACAGGTTCACCATGGACATGTAACCGTTTGGCTGCGCCCGCAAACATGGGCTGCGCCCCGCTTATCGAAGGAGAACCACCGTGAAGAAGTCCCAGAAGATTTTTGCCGCCGCGGCGGCCGGAGCGCTCGCCATCACGGCCGGTGCCGCCGCCCTCACGAATTCGGGACCAGGGCCTTCCCCCGCAGCTGCTTCGGTCGAACCCGCGGCGGCTGTGCCCGCCGCAGATGTCCAGCCGGGTGCGGACAACGTCGTCGCCCAGAACCGCATCACCGTTGGCGCCTCAGCGAAGGCAGTGGGCGCTGCGCTCGCCAAGTGCCAGGCCGACAAGCTGCCGTTCGTCACGGTGGCCCTGGTGGACCGGTTCGGCACCGTCCAGGCCCTCCTGCGTGGCGACAACGCAGCCGAGCACACCATCGAGTCGGCCAAGCGCAAGGCGTACACGGCCGCAGCGTTCGGTACCCCCACCAGCGAACTTGCCAAGCGCATCTCCGGCAACGGGCCGAGCATCGCTGACCTTCCCGGCACTCTGTTCCTCCCTGGCGGTGTCCCGCTGAAGGTGAACGGCGTCTCCGTGGCGGGCATCGGTGTCGGTGGCGCCCCCGACGGCAAGCTGGACGAAGCCTGCGCCGAGGCTGGCGCCGCCGTGATCGCCGCCAAATAGGTTGCGGGCTGTGGTTGAGGACGGGTACGACGGCGGCCGGCCGGCCAGCGTTCTTCCGCTCGCCGTCCTGGCGCTGCTCGTGGCGTCCCTGCTGGCCGGGTGCGCTGCCGGCACCCCGTCTCCAGCCAGCTCAAGCCCCGGGGGCCCGTTCCCAGCCGGTTCAAGCCCGGCCAGTTCCAGCCCGGCCAGTTCCAGCCTTGGCGAAACGACGCCGGGAAGCCCGGGCCCGGGAAGCCCGGGCGCGGCGGGCGGTTCCGGCGCGAGCGGCACCGTGCGGCCGCCGTCGTCCGCTCCCGCCGCCTCACGTCCCTCCCTGTCCCCGGCTGAGCAGCAGAAGCTGGACCAGCGACTGGTTCTGGCCGCGAAAGCCAACGACGCGGCGCTCGTGGCCCAGCTGATCCGGAAAGGCGGCAACGTCAACGCCAAGGACTCGATCCAGGATTCGGCCTTCCTGTATGCGGGCGCCGAAGGCTTCAACGATATTCTGCGGCTGACCCTGGCCCACGGTGCGGACGGCAGGAGCACCAACCGTTTCGGCGGCACCGCCCTGATCCCGGCCAGCGAGCACGGGCATGTGGAGACAGTGCGGATCCTCATTGCCGCCGGCGTCCCCGTCAATCACGTCAACAAGCTCGGCTGGACCGCCATGCAGGAAGCCATCCTCCTGAACAACGGAGGTCCGAGACAGCAGGACGTGGTGCGGCAGCTGCTGGACGCCGGGGCGGACCCCAACATCCGGGACCCGCAGGGCAGGACGGCTTTGGAGAACGCCGAGCGGCTGGGATTTGCGGAAATCGCCCGGCTTATCCGGTCACGGAACTGACGGTGCTGAACTGGCCCGGCTTTGCGACCGTCAGCCGCAGGGTTCGGCCTTTTCACCGGGCCAGCAGGGTCAAACCTGGGCCGGTTCGGCGAGGTTCGGGGCAACCGTAAACTCCGCCTCCGTCTTCTCACGAATTTCCGCCTCCGTGATGCCGGGGGCGAGGCGGGTGAGGGTGAGTTGGCGGCCGCCGTCGTCGTTTTTGTGGAGGTCGAAGACGGCGAGGTCGCTGATGATGCGGTCCACAACGCTCACGCCGGTCAGGGGGAGGGTGCACTCGGTGACGATTTTGGGGCTGCCGTCTTTGGCGTTGTGTTCGGTGAGGACCACGACGCGCGGTGTGCCGGCGACGAGGTCCATGGCGCCGCCCATGCCTTTGACCATTTTGCCGGGGATGGTCCAGTTGGCGAGGTCGCCGGTGCCGGAGACCTGCATGGCGCCGAGGATGGCGACTTTCACGTGGCCGCCGCGGATCATGCCGAAGGAGGTGGCGGAGTCGAAGATGCTGCCGCCGGGCAGGATGGTGACGGTCTGCTTGCCGGCGTTGATCAGGTCTGCGTCCTCCTCGCCCTCGTAGGGGAACTGGCCCATGCCGAGCAGCCCGTTCTCGCTCTGCAGGACCACACGCACGCCCTCGGGCAGGTTGTTGGCCACCAGGGTGGGGATGCCGATGCCGAGGTTGACGTAGTCGCCGTCGTTCAGTTCTTCGGCCGCGATTGCGGCCATTTCATTCCGGGTCCAGGCCACGGGGGTCTCCTTGCTAGTTGTTGACGAGTTCGGGGGTGGCCGGTACGGTACGCGGGCGGACGGTGCGCTGTTCGATGTCCTTGACCCTGTTGCTGGCCTGCACGAGGTGCTGGACGTAGACGCCGGGAGTGACGATGTGGTTCGGGTCCAGCGCGCCGGGTTCGACGACGATCTCCGCTTCGGCGATGGTGACGTCGCCCGCGGTGGCGACCACCGGGTTGAAGTTCCGGGCGGTGTGGCGGTAGATCAGGTTGCCGTCCGTGTCGGCGGTGTGGGCGTGGACCAGTGCAACGTCGGCGAGGATGGCGCGCTCCCGGACGTACGTTTCGCCGTCGAACACCTCGTGGGGCTTGCCCTCGGCCACCAGGGTGCCCACCCCGGTCTTGGTGTAGAAGGCGGGGATGCCAGCCCCGCCGGCGCGCAGCCGCTCGGCCAGGGTGCCCTGCGGTGTGAACTCCACCTCCAGGACGCCGGCGAGGTACTGCTCGGCGAAGAGCCTGTTCTCCCCGACGTAGGAGGCGATGACCTTGCGGACCTGGCCGGCCTCGATCAGGATGCCCAGGCCCTTGCCGTCCACGCCCATGTTGTTCGATACCACGGTCAGGTCCTTCACGCCGGAGTCACGGACGGCCTCGATGAGGTCCACCGGTATCCCACTCAGGCCGAAGCCGCCCACGGCAAGGGTGATTCCGTCCCGGAGGACATCGTGCAGGGCCTCGGCAGCGGCCGACTTCAGTTTGGACATCGCATCTCCTCGTCGAGCTGTCTTGCAGTCCACTTTATGGACGCTGGTTCTGACTGTGGAGCGTAGGCGGGCCGGCGTAGGAGTGTCAAGGCTCTGCAGCTTCCCGCCGGTCGCGCTTTTACACTGTGGACGGTAGGCTGTGAGGTGTCCACAATATGGATTATTCAGGAGCAACTGTGAATCAAGCACCGGTCCAGGGCGCACAGGTGGTCAGCCGCATCGCAGGCCTCCTGCGCATCGTGGGACGCAAGCCGGAAGGAAGCCCTCTCGTGGAGTTGGTACGGGACTCGGGGCTGACGCGCCCTACGGTGCACCGCCTGCTCACGTCGCTCGCGGCTGAGGGCCTTCTCGACCACGACCCCCTGAGCGGGAACTGGGTGCTCGGCCCCGAGGCCCTGCTGATGGGCTCGGTTGCTGCCGCGCGCTTCCCGCTGGAGGACCTCGCGAGGCCCAGTCTGCGCCGGCTTGCCGAGGAGACCGGCGAGAGCGCCTTCTTCTCCATCCGCCGGGGCTCTGAGACCGTGTGCCTGCTGAGGGAAGAAGGCAGCTTCCCCGTCCGCTCCTTCGTGCTTCATGAGGGTGTCAGGTTTCCGCTGGGCGTGGCATCCGCAGGAACGGCGATCATGGCGTTCCTGCCCGTGGCGGAACAGGAGCAGATCCTGGCCGACTGGGCTGCGCATGCCGGCAAGTACGCCGACGGGCACCGGGAAGACGTGGTCCGGAAGAACCTGCAGCAGACCCGCCGCCGGGGCTACTCCGTGAACCCCGGCTTGGTGCTCGAAGGCAGTTGGGGGATGGGCGCAGCAGTCTTCGACCAGGCTGGCCGTCCGTCCTGGGCGTTGTCCCTGACCGGCATCGAACCCCGGTTCCGTGAAGACCGGCGCGAACTGCTGGGGCGGCTCCTGCTGGAGGAGGCCCACCGGCTCACCGTCCGGCTCCAGAGGCGCAACGCCAACTGAACATTTTGCACCTCGACAAACACATTGAGGCGGAGCACGATAAGGACTGTATCTGTAATATCGGGCCGGGCGGCTACGGCCGCAAGCCGGTCACGAATCAGGGCTCTGACGGCTCAACAGAACCGCAACTTATCCCTTCGAGAACCGGAAAGTCCCGTGTTGTCGCCTAGTCCGGTGGCGGGTCCGGTTCCGGGGCCTTTTTTCCTTCGCTGGGCTGGGTGACAAGGGAAAACAGAAGGGTCCCGCTGGCCCCCGTGCCGCTCTGGCATCGGTCCGGCGCCGCAATCTGCGGTTCGGCACCTTCCTGGCCCGCCGCATAGCGGCTGCCAACATCCAGTGCAATAAGGAATGAGTCGCATGACTCTCGAAACAACAAACCACGGAAGGCCGCACCTGCTGCGCCTTCTCTTCGCCTCCTTGGCGGCCATGCTCCTGCCCCTCTCCCTCAGCAGCGCAGCCTTTGCCGACGATGAGGATTCACCGAAAACCTGGACCGTCCAAGTCGGCTCGGAATCCTCAGATCAGGCCATCCAGGGCATGTCCTTCCTTCCGTCGAACATCTATATAAACGCCGGAGACAGCGTTAAGTGGGTTGCAAACTCCGCCGAAATTCATACGGTCACATTCCTGGCCAAAGGCCAGCCGCTCAAGCCGTTCAACCCCTTTGACCCGAAGCAACTGGGCCGACAGGGCGGCACGGGCTATGACGGCCACTCCTACTACAACTCCGGAATCATGGCCAATGTCTCCAACACCGGCTTCAAAGCGGTCGAGCAGTACAGCCTGAAGTTCACGCACACCGGCAATTTCACCTACTACTGCATCGTCCATGGCATGGCAATGAAAGGTGCCGTGCATATCCGGGCTGCCGGAACCGGCTACCCGTTCACGCAGTCGCAGTACGACCGTCAGAACAAGAAGGAGGAACGGAAGATCGTGCGGGACGGCGAGAAGCAATGGCAAGCTGCCCGCAAGCAGGCCAGCAACCACAAAGTGATCGCCGGAACGGATAACGGAACTGCCATGCTGATGCGGTTCGTCCACCACGAGATCGTGGTCCGCCTCGGCGACACTGTTACCTTCGTGAACAGCGGAATGGGTGCACCGCACACCGTGACGTTCGGGCATGAGCCAGCCAATGTGTTCGCTCCGGTGGGCAATCCCAAGAACTTTAGAGGCGGGAATCTCAGCTCCGGCCTGATGGAGCCCGGGAGCAAATTCACCGTGACGTTCAACAAGGTGGGCGAGTTTGACTACATCTGCGCTCTGCATGACTACATGGGTATGGTGGGCGAGGTGGAAGTCCGGCGCTGACTGGACGCCCGGACGCTTTCTTGTGGCGCCTGCAGTGCCGTGCCTACCCTTGCACTACGGCGCGGGACAGCAGCAAAGGAGCCACGGCCATGAGCACACGGGTCTACTTTGAGGAATACGGCGGTCCGCAGGTCCTGAAGGTGGGTACGGAGCAGTTGGCCGAGCCGGGTGTCGGCCTGGTCCGGGTGGAATTCCGGGCGGTCAGCGTCAACCCCGTGGACTGGAAACTCGTGGCCGGCTACCTGAAAAAGTGGACGCCCCTGGACTTTCCGGCGGTGCCCGGCTGCGAAGCGGCCGGCGTCGTGACCGCCGTCGGGCCCGCTTTTGAGGGGTTTGCGGTGGGTGACGAGGTCATTTGGAACGGACTAATGGGCGGCTACCGGACAGAGGCCGTGGTGCCAGCCGACCAGCTGACGCCCCTGCCGGCGGGCGTGGACTTCGAGCAGGCTGCGTGCATTCCAGTGGCAGGAGGCACGGCGTATTCGGCCCTGAAGCAGCTCGCGGTGGGAGCGGGGGACACAGTGCTGATCCATGGAGCCGCCGGAGGGGTTGGCTCGGCCGCGGTCCAGATCGCGCAGGCCTTCGGCGCACGCGTGATCGGCACGGCGTCGGAGGCCAACCTGGAGTACCTCAGCGAACTGGGCGCCGAACCCGTGACGTACGGCGGAGGACTGGCCGAACGGGTGCGTTCCGTGGCCGACGACGGAGCAGTCACGGCAGTCCTGGACACGGTGGGGAGTGAGGATTCGCTGGCAGCAACAGCCGAGCTGCTCCAGGGCGCCGGCCGGGCGGTGACCACTGTTCCGGGCGAGCAGTCAGCGGCGGCCGGTCTGGTGGCCGTACAGCAGCTGGAAGGCCGGGCGGCGGAAGCGGGGACGCTCGCTGCGGAGGGCCAGATCACCTTCACGATCGCGCACCGGATGCCGCTGATCGAGGCCGCCGACGCTCTGGAAATCAGCCGCGGCGGCCACGGCCGCGGGAAGATCCTGCTGCTGCCCTAGGAGCAGCATGCCGCTGCCCTAGACGTGCCCGGAGGCCGGGGGCCTAGAGACCCACCCTGGCCTCTTCCGGCCCCCTCCTGCTTCCACCAGGTGTCGAAGATGCTGACCGGAACTGTGCGCTTGTGCCGGGTCTGGAGGTACTTCTGCTCGATCAGCTCCGCTGCGCTGTCGCCGACGTCGCGGCCCTCCAGGTAATCGTCGATCTGGTCGTAGCTCAGGCCCAGTTCGTCCTCGTCGGTGCGGCCGGGCCGGTCGTCCAGGAGGTCGGCCGTGGGCACCTTCTTCCACACCCGCTCCGGGGCGCCGAGGTGTTCCAGCAGGGCCCGGTTCTGCCGCTTGTTCAGGCCGAACAGCGGCAGGATGTCCGCCCCACCGTCGCCGTACTTGGTGAAGAATCCGGTGACGGATTCGGCGCCGTGGTCGGTGCCGACGACGAGGTAGTTGTGTTCCCCGGCCAGGGCGTACTGCGCGATCATGCGCGTGCGGGCCTTGGTGTTGCCCTTGTGGAAGTCGGAGATCCCGTTGCCGACCGTCTTTTCGAACTCGTCCTCGAAGCCGTCCACGGCGGCGGAAATGTTGAACGTCCATTCCTTCGAGGCCTTGATGAAGTCCAGGGCGGCCTGCGCGTCAGCCTCGTCGTGCTGGACGCCATAGGGGAGGCGGACCGCCACGAACTGCGCGTCCACGCCCTCGGCCTGCAGCTCTTCGACAGCGAGCTGGGCGAGCCGCCCGGCGAGCGAGGAGTCAAGGCCGCCGGAGATGCCCAGGACAAAGCCCTTGGTGCCGGTGGCCTTGAGGTACTCCTTCAGGAAAGTGACGCGTTTGCGCACCTCCTCTGCGGGATCGATCTGGGGCTGAACGCCCATTTCTTCGATGATCTTGGCTTGGAGTGTGCGCATGTGGTCCACACTAGCCAGCGGAATCCGCAGGGCTCAACTGTTTCCGCCGGGGTCACGGACGCGCGAACTGGCAGCTGATGACCTCAAATGCGCCGTTTGGGGTCATCAGCTGCCAGTTCGCGCCTGAGGACCGGGGGCTTTAGGGTCAGTTGGCGCTCTGTGCTGGCGTGTACCGGGAGGCGTACCGTATGGCTCATGGAGAGTACAGGGTGCGCGGTGGTGGGGGGCGGGCCGGCCGGCATGATGCTTGGCCTCTTGTTGGCGCGGGCCGGCGTCGAGGTGACCGTCCTCGAAAAGCACGGCGACTTCCTCCGCGACTTCCGCGGTGACACCGTCCATGCCTCCACCATCAGGCTCATCGACGAACTCGGGCTCGGCGCCGAGTTCCGCGAGCTGCCCCAAAGCCGGCTGCGCAACGTCGCATTCCCGGTGCCCGGCGGCGGCCTGGTCACGCTGGGCAATTTCGCCGCGCTCCGGCCACCGTACAACTACATCGCCATGATGCCGCAGTGGGACTTCCTGAACTTCCTCGCCAGGGCAGCTGAGCAGGAGCCCACGTTCACGCTCCTGATGGAGCACACGGCAACGTCCCTGATGTCCGACGGCGGACGGGTCACCGGCATCCGGTACCTCACCAAGGACGGCGCCGAAGGTTCACTCCGCGCGGACCTTGTGGTGGCCACGGACGGCCGGCATTCGGTGCTCCGCGAGGCGGCCGGCCTGGCGTCGAAGGAATACCCGGTGCCGTTCGACACCTGGTGGTTCAAGCTGCCGAGGTCCGAGTCTGAACAGGGGGAGGTGGCCGGGATCGTTCCGGCCTTCGGTGACCGCGCCGGCGTCATCGCCCTGTTCCGGGAGACCTACTACCAGATGGGCTACTTCGCCCAGAAAGGCTCCGGTGACCGCATCAAGAGCGAGGGAGTGGAGCGGTTCCGGGAACGCATCGCGGCGCTGCGCCCGGACCTTGCCGACAGGGTCGATGCGATCCGCACCCTGGACGACCTGCACTGGCTCGATGTCCGGCTGGACCGCCTGCGGCGCTGGTATGTCGACGGGATGCTGTGTATTGGCGATGCTGCGCACGCGATGTCCCCGGCCGGCGGGGTGGGGATCAACCTGGCCATCCAGGACGCCGTGGCTGCGGCCGCCCGGCTTGCCCCCGCGTTGCTGCGCGGCAAAGTCACGGTGAAGGATTTGGCGGCGGTGCAGCGGAGGCGGCTGCTGCCCACCGTGGTCATCCAGTCTGTCCAGCGCTTCATGCACCGCGGCGTCTTCGTCCCGCTCTTTACCGGCAAGAGGTCGGGAGCGCCGCCGGTGATGATGTACCTCGCCCAGCACGTGCCCGTCCTGATGCGGCTGCTGCCCCGGATGATCGCGATCGGGCCCCTGCCCGAGCACGCGCCCGCCTTTGCCCGGCGGGTGGATGCGGGGCCCGGCAGGGCGTCCAGCACCGACTAAACTGGAGCCCATGACTTCCACCCCGGACTCGCTTTCCAACACCGCTGCCCGTGCCCGACTTCTGGAACTGATCAAGGAGCTCGCGGTTGTCCGCGGCAAGGTCATCCTGTCCAGCGGTGCCGAGGCCGACTACTACATCGACCTTCGCCGCATCACGCTGCACCATGAGGCCTCCAAGCTCGTTGGCCAGGTCATGCTGTCCCTGATCGACGACGCCGGCATCGGCTTTGAGTGCGCCGGCGGCCTCACGATGGGGGCAGACCCGGTGGGCACCGCCGTCATGCACGCCGCCGCCGACGCCGGCCGGACGGTCGACGCCTTCGTAGTCCGCAAGGCGCAGAAGTCCTACGGTATGGGCCGCCAGGTGGAAGGTCCGTCCGTCGAGGGCCGCAAAGTCCTGGTGCTTGAGGACACCTCCACCACCGGCGGCTCGGCCCTGACCGCCGTCGAGGGCGTCCGCAACGCCGGCGGCAACGTCGTCGCTGTCGCCGTCATCGTCGACCGCGACACCGGCGCCAAGGAAAAGATCGAAGCCGAAGCCGGCGTGCCGTACCTGTACGCCTTCAGCAAGGACGAGCTCGGCCTGAGCTGACCGGCCGCCCATGGTGGACGGCACACCCCGGGTGGCCTAGTATTTCCGTATCCCGGAACAGTCCCTTCACTTGGAGTACCCGTCATGCGCCCGTCGGATCAAGCCCTGAGCAGTGTTGAGCAGATCCAGAACCTCATTCTGGAGAGCGCTGATTTTGAAGACTTCCTCAACGAGCTGGCGCGGTACTCGGCGCACCAGGTGGCAGGCGACGGCGACGACGCCCTCTGCGGTATCACGCTGCTGAGGGACCGCAAGGCGGCGACGATCGGCTGGAGCAGCGACTCCGCCCGCGAGGTGGATGAAATCCAGTATTCGCTGTCCCAGGGGCCCTGCCTGACTGCTGCGAAGGAAGAACGGGAAGTCCACGTTCCGGATCTCTTCGAAGAAGACCGCTGGGGCCCTGACTACGCTAATGCGGTGGCTTCGCACGGGCTGCGTTCGGTGTTGTCGCTGCCCTTCAACCTGCAGGGGGACGCGAAGGCCGCTCTCAACCTCTACTCCGACGTTCCCCACAAGTTCAACGAGGTTTCCGCAGCCCGCGCCCGCGGATACACCCGGGAGATCTCCCAGGCCCTGCGCCTGGCGGTCAGGTTTTCGCTGCACACTGACAGCGCAACGAACCTCCGCGCCACGTTGGAATCACGGACCGTCATCGACATCGCCGTCGGCATCGTTATGGCGCAGAACCGGTGCAGCCAGGCGACGGCCGTGCGCATCCTCACCGATGCCTCGAGCCACAGCAACGTCAAGCTTCGCGACATCGCTGCGTCGCTGGTGAATTCGGTGGGAGGCGCCGAGGCCAGCACCCACTTCGAGGAGCCCGGGAAGGTCCAGACGGGGTAGCTTGGTTGCCGGCTGGTTGTGCGGCGGGACTAGCCGGGATAGGCTGTCGGAGGTTGAGCCGTCGGCCATAGACACCCCGTTTGGAGTACCTATGGACAACCAGCTTAATCCCCTCATTAAGATCGACGAGGCCGCCGGCACCGCCCGCATTGACGTCCGCGGGAGCCTCACCCTGCAGTCCCGCCCGGAGTTGATGCACCAAATCCAGCGTGTCCGCCGGATGGGCATCTCTTCGCCCATCACTGTGGATCTTTCCCACGCTGCCTTCGTCGAGTCATCCGCCCTCGCCGGACTTCGCTTCGACCTCAACGCCCTCGACGCGGGCACACGGCAGGTTGCCGTGACAGGCGCACCAGGGGTGTTCCTTGAGGTCATGTCCGCCCGCGACCACGCCGTGGCGGAATCGCGGCCTGACTTCACGGCGCTGACAAACCCGTCAGAGCTGTCCCAGGCGTTGGAGGAGGCCGGGCTCCGCCTGCTCTCCGACTACTCGCCTAGCGAGCTGCTGGCCGCGAGCGATTTGGTCTTCGGAATGCTGGACGATCCTGCGGGGCATTCCGGACATGAACTGCTGGCCCGGTACGAGGCAATCGGCGAGGAGATTGCTCGCCGGGAACCGGCCGACCCGGCCGAGAAACACGCCTCCAGCAGCTGACCAGGCGGCCAGGCGGCCCAGACCCCAACGTTCCGATCAACAGCCTGCCGGGCCGTGAGTCCTGCCGGGCATCTGAGCTGTGACTTGTGCTGCCCCCGCGGGCTGTGCCTAGGGTAGTTCAGTGCCGTATGAAGGGGCCGCCGGCCAGACGGGCCGGCAGAAGGCGCCGGGCGCAGACGCTGCCCGGTTGCTTTGGCGCGCCGCGAACCTCAAACGCTTCTCCCGCCGGACCTTCCTCACCGGAGCCGGCGCCTCCACTGTCCTCGCCGCAGACATGCTCTTCACGAAGCGCGTGCAGGAGGAGCGGCAGGTCCACAAGATCCTCGTGGTGGAGGACGACTTCGCGGAGAGCTACTTTCCGAACGCCAGCTGGATCCTGTTCCCCGGCTACAAGACAAGCTGGGAAGAGGCCCAGTGGATCCTCAACTCGCTCCGCGGGAGCCTCCGGCTGCGCGGCCAGCTCGCGGCGGCCGGGTATTCGAACCTCGGACTGGACATCGACCAGCTGGTCATCGCGGTGATTGAGCACGTCCGGGCTCGCAACCTCACCACGCTGTACTTCTACGGCCACAGCTTCGGCGGGATGGTGGCGACGCAGGTGGCAGCCCGGCTGCTGGAGCTGCACGGGGTCAAGGTTGAGCTGATCGTGCTCGACTGCAGCCCCTACAGCAAGTTCGACGTCCTGGACCAGAGCTGGTTCGACGGCGTGGTGTTCCTCTACGAAAGCGGCTTCCGGATCCCCTCCGTGCTGCGCGGGGGCTACGAGCTGGGGGAGCGGGTGGTCCACAAGGACGAGCGCTCGTGGCGGCAGATCCTCGACCAGACGCTGGAGCAGCTGTCCCCGATCGCACCCTCCAGCGTGCTGGTCCAGACTGAATCCGCCTACATCTACCACTTCGATGCCACGCGCTTTGCGGGCCAGATCGGCGATGCCCGCATGGCCTACATCGGAAATCCCCGGGACCAGACCGTCAACTACCGGACGGCCCGTGATTCCTGGGCGCACACGTTCGCCGCCAACATGGTCACAGCCGACCGGCAGACCACGGGCGCACTGCCGGCACACGCGAGCCCGGGCTGGAACCCGTTCGTGTACCGGCCCATCCTCGAGGACCTGGAGAACGAGATCTTCCCACTGCCCGGAGGCGGCGGGAAGATGACACCGTTCTAGATCTGGTTCTTGAGGTCCGCCACGGAGTTCAGCACCTGGTTGGGACGGAACGGGTAGGAGGCGATTTCGTCGCGCTGCGTGATGCCGCTGAGCACCAGCACGGTGTGCAGCCCGGCCTCCATGCCCGCGATGATGTCGGTGTCCATGCGGTCGCCGATCATCGCGGTGGTCTCCGAGTGGGCATCGATCTGGTTCATGGCCGAGCGGAACATCATGGGGTTCGGCTTGCCCACAATGTACGGTTCCCGGCCGGTCGCCTTCGTGATCAGCGCGGCGATGGCGCCCGTGGCGGGCATCGGACCGTCCTTGGAGGGGCCGGTAGCGTCCGGGTTGGTGGCGATGAAACGCGCCCCGGCGAGGATCAGCCGGATCGCCATGGTAATCGCCTCGAAGGAGTACGTGCGGGTTTCGCCGAGCACCACAAAGTCGGGGTTCTGGTCGGTGAGGATGAAGCCGGCCTCGTGGAGCGCCGTCGTCAGTCCTGCCTCGCCGATGGTGTACGCGCGGTTCCCGGAATCCGAGCCCTGCACCTGGTCCTTCAGGAACTGGGCCGTGGCCAGGGCCGAGGTCCAGATGTTCTCCTCTGGGATTTCCAGGCCGGAGGCCCGCAGCCGGGCGGCGAGGTCGCGCGGGGTGAAAATGGAGTTGTTGGTCAGGACCAGGAAGCGCTTTGAGGTGTCCACCCAACGCTGGATCAGTTCCGCAGCCCCGGGTACGGCCTGGTTCTCATGCACCAGGACGCCGTCCATGTCGGTGAGCCAGCATTCAATGTCCTGGCCGCTGCGGTACACGGCCGCCGATGTCTTTACCTTGTCCGCTTCTGCCATGTCTGTCCTTAACCGAGGTGTTTGCGTTCGGTGCCCAGTCTAGTGTTGAGGGGTGACGCAAACGCCCGGGACACCCGAACCGCAACCAGAACCATCCCAGCCGGAACAGAACGGGACGCCGGATCCAAAGCCGGAGGTCGGCGTCGGCCCCTGGGAAGGTGAATGGCCGGAGGGCGGCCACTGGGATCCGGACCTCCTGACCGATGGCGACCGGCGCAACGTCGTGGACAAGTACCGGTACTGGAAGCACGAGGCGATCGTCGCGGACCTGGATTCCAAGCGGCACGACTTCCACATCGCCATCGAGAACTGGCAGCACGACCTTAACATCGGCACCGTGGTGCGCACCGCCAACGCGTTCCTCGCCAAGGAGGTCCACATCATCGGACGACGGCGGTGGAACCGGCGCGGGGCCATGGTCACCGACCGCTACCAGCATGTCCGCCACCACCCCACAGTGGAGGACTTCGTGGCCTGGGCGCAGGGGGAGGGGCTGGCCATCATCGGGATCGACATCTTCCCCGACTCCGTGCCGCTGGAGACGTACGAGCTGCCGCAGAAGTGCGTGCTGGTCTTCGGGCAGGAAGGCCCGGGGTTGACGCCCGAGGTGCATGAGGCTGCGGAGGCCACCCTCTCGATCGAGCAGTTCGGCTCCACCCGGTCCATCAACGCAGGCTCGGCCGCGGCGATCGCCATGCACGCCTGGGTGCGCCGGCACGTGTTCGGCCAGCACGTCTGACTCCCGCCGAGATGGCGGCGCCGGCGCTCGGTGGCAAGTGTTACCGGGCTGGGTGACCCAAACCACGGCCCGGGGAAAGAAATGGCTAGGATGGTTCCTAGCCGACGAGGTTCACTCCAGGGTCAACAAAACCCGCAGACGAAATTCACTTTAGGAGTCAGCATGCCCATTGCAACCCCAGAGATCTACTCCGAGATGATCGACCGCGCAAAGGCGGGCGGCTTCGCATTTCCCGCCGTTAACGTCACGTCCTCGCAGACGCTGAACGCTGCGCTGCGCGGCTTTGCCGATGCTGAGTCTGACGGCATCATCCAGGTTTCCACCGGCGGTGCCGCGTACTGGTCCGGCGCCTCCACCAAGGACATGGTTGCCGGTTCGCTGGGCTTCGCCGCCTTCGCCCGCGAAGTGGCCAAGAACTACGGCGTAAACATCGCGCTGCACACGGACCACTGCCCCAAGGACAAGCTGGACGGCTTTGTCCTGCCGCTGCTGGCAGCGTCCGAGGCCGAGGTCAAGGCCGGCCGCAACCCGCTGTTCAACTCGCACATGTGGGACGGCTCCGCCGAGACCCTGCAGGAAAACCTGCGCA
Source organism: Arthrobacter sp. UC242_113 (assembly GCF_044054585.1). NCBI lineage: Bacteria > Bacillati > Actinomycetota > Actinomycetes > Micrococcales > Micrococcaceae > Arthrobacter > Arthrobacter sp. UC242_113. The sequence goes on from NZ_CP171968.1 coordinate 4,407,638, forward strand.
TCGCCCGTGAACTGCTGGAGCGCACAGCCGCTGCCAAGATGATCCTCGAGGTCGAGATCGGCACCGTCGGCGGCGAGGAAGACGGCGTCGAGCACGAGATCAACGAGAAGCTCTACACCACGGTGGAAGACGCCCTGGCCACCATCGATGCCCTCGGTGCCGGCGAGAACGGCCGCTACATCACCGCGCTGACCTTCGGCAACGTGCACGGCGTGTACAAGCCCGGCGGCGTGAAGCTGCGCCCGGAGATCCTGAAGGACATCCAGGCCCAGGTCGGTGCGAAGATCGGCAAGGAAAACCCGTTCGACCTCGTCTTCCACGGCGGCTCCGGCTCCTCGGACCAGGAAATCGCGGACGCTGTTTCCTTCGGCACCATCAAGATGAACATCGACACCGACACCCAGTACGCCTACACGCGTCCGGTGGCGGACCACATGTTCCGCAACTACGACGGCGTCCTGAAGGTTGACGGCGAGGTCGGCAACAAGAAGACCTACGACCCCCGCGTCTGGGGTGCCTCGGCTGAAGCTGGCCTGGCAGCCCGCGTGGTCGAAGCCACCAAGCAGCTCGGCTCGGCCGGAAAGACCTTCTAGTCGTGTCCGACGAGTTCCGCAGGAACCTGATGGGTCCTGAGCCCACACTCCTGCCCGCCGAGACCGAGGTCTACCAGCACCTTGCGCTCGGTGCTGAGGCACTGGACCTCGTGGAAAAGCACCCCACGTCGTCGCTGTTGTGGGCCGTGCTGGCCGAGGAGGCGTGGTCGGAAGGCCGCACCATCGACTCCTATGCCTACGCCCGGGTCGGCTACCACCGTGGACTGGACTCGCTCCGCCGCAACGGCTGGCGGGGCGTGGGGCCCATCCCGTGGGAGCACGAGCCCAACCGCGGCTTCCTGCGGGCGCTTTACTCGCTGGGCCGCGCCTCCGCCGCCATCAACGAGGCGGAGGAACCCCAGCGCATCGAGAAGTTCCTCAACGACTCGGACCCCGCGGCCAAGGCTGCCATCGAGGGCAAGTAAAACAACTGAGTTAAATACGACGGCGGGCGGTCACCTTCTCCAAGGAAGGTGACCGCCCGCCGTCGTTCCCCATCCGCGCCCTCGCCTCGCAAGCTCGGCCAGGGAACCCTGCGGGCGTGGGCCCAAGGTTCAATCAGCAGGGGGGATTAGCTCGCCTTCGCCAGGCCGGTGCGGGCCATGGCGTCGGCGTAAGCCACGTGCATCTCGTCGAGGTACTGCTTCTGCCGCTCGGGGCTCCCGGCGAAGGAGCGGCCGCTCAGCGAACGGACCTTGTAGGTCTTGAGCCCCCGGCGCCAGAGCAGCGGAACCTCGGTCTTGAGCAGCAGGCCCGCGAGGCGGTTGGCCTCCGTGCCGTGGGCCACGATGACCGAGGCACGGGGGACCAGTGCCAGGAACTTCAGCAGCGGCTTGAGGCCGGCCTGAATCTGGTCGGGAGTGAACTTGCCGTTCGGCTCATCCGGCGTGTGCCACGGGTGGACGTTCCACGGCATGATGTACTCCGGCCGCAGGCCCAGCTTCCACTGGAGGCCAAGCATGCGGGTGGCAGCATCGTCGTCGCCCGGCATGATGAAGCCGGTGGGCGATGCCGTGCCGATGTTGGAGAAGAGGCTGATGATGCGGCATTCGTCGACGTCGTGCGCGGGGTCGACGTACGGCACCTGGGTGCCCGGCTTGGCGCTCTGCAACGTATCGCAGAGCTCATTGACAGCGGCAACGTTGGGCTCGTAACGGCGCCTTAGAAGCTGGTCATGGAAGGATTCGGTAGCCAGAGCGGTCATATGGTGCTGTGTCTCCTGCAGGTGGGTCGCGCCGCCGCGCCGCAGTCCGGCACGCCGCTGGCATGCCGAGTGCGGCGTGGTGAGAAATGAGATGTGGACCGGTACCTGACCGGTCCTTCCCAGTTTAGCAAGGCGTTCGAACCGCAGGGTCCCGCCCCGCGCGCCGCCGTGGCCGACACGCGGGGGACAGGGGCCTGCAGGGCAGTAAACGAGGGCTAAATCACTTCCAGAGCCGTTTGGTGGCGAGGCGTGCGCCTTCTCCCAGAGCCTCAAGCTTTGCGACGGCGATCTGCGGGTGGACCCGGCCGCCGAGACCGCAGTCAGTGGAGGCGATCACGCTCTGGCGTCCCACGAGCCTGGCGAAGCGTTCGATCCGGTCAGCCACCAGTTCCGGATGCTCCACGACGTTGGTGGCGTGCGAGACAACACCGGGAATGATGACCTTGCCCTCGGGAAGCTTGGTGTCTTCCCACACGCGCCATTCGTGCTCGTGCCGGACGTTGGCTGCCTCGAACGAGTAGCCGCCTGCATTGACCTGCAGGACGGAGCTGATGATGTCGGCAAACGGGATGTCCGTGGTGTGGGGGCCGTGCCAGGAACCCCAACAGACGTGGAGCCGGATCTGCTCCTGGGGCAGGTCGCGGAGTGCCCAGTTGGTGGCCTCGACCCGGAGCTGGATGAAGTTGAGGTAGTCCTCGAGGCTGGGCTCCGGGTTGATTTGGTCCCAGCTCTCCGCCAGCGACGGGTCATCGAGCTGTACGGTCAGCCCGGCGTCGATGATTGCCTTGTATTCCTCCCGCATGGCGTCGGCGCAGGCGTAGACCAGTTCCTCTTCGGTCTTGTAGTAGTCGTTGGCAACGCGTGCGCAGGAGCCCGGGGACAGTGACGCGACGAAGCCCTCGGTGAGGCCGGCTGCCTGCAGGCCGGTTTTCAGGTTGGTGACGTCCGACGCCACGAGATCCTGCCCGGTGTAGGTCAGCGGACCGGCGATCTTGGGCTGTGCCACGCTCTTGCGGTGGGCGAGGATCCCGGAGGAGGGGTCGTTGTAGGCGTCATTGAAATTCTGCCTGTCCCGGCGGTCCGGGAAGGAGGTCAGGACGATGTTGCCCGGCGTGGAACGGTGCACCTCGGCATCCGCCCAGCGGTCCACGTCGGTGGGCTCAAGGCCTCCGAGCCGCGCGAATGAGTAGTTCCACCAGGCGCCGTAGTCAACGCTGCTGGACATCGTGTGCCCGTATTCTCCGTCGTTGGGGATGTCGATGCCCAGGTCCTTTTGGCGCTGGACGATGTCCACCACCGAGGTTTCCAGCAGGTCCAGGAACTCGGGCGTGATTCCGTCGGCTTCCTTGGCGGCGTTGGCGGCGTTGGCGGCGATGAGCTCCGGGGTGCGGGGCAGGGATCCGGCGTGGGTGACACGGATGTGGTCGGTGTTCAGTGACAAGGCAGGGTTTTCCTTTCCATCGGCCGCCCGGGATGGTTCACTCTCACTTAAGTCTCCGGTTGGAGACGGTGGCAAATCGCAGACGGAATGTGTCGCCGGAATCTGCTGTCCGGGCGAAAGACCAAAAGCCATACTTTTGCCCCTCATCCGCTAAACTTGGGTGGTAAGAGCCCCGGAACTCTTGCGTCCCTTCCCCGGTCAGCGCCGCGGGTTCGGGCGGCGAATTCGGGGCATTCTCATGAACGGCGCCTACCTCCGGTTGAAGCACCTCGGTGATCCAGCCGGGCTAGGCCCGAACGAATGGGGGAGGATCCCATGCCAGCAATCGTGATCGTCGGAGCCCAGTGGGGCGACGAAGGAAAAGGTAAGGCCACCGACCTGCTTGGCGGCCGCGTCGACTACGTGGTGAAGCCGAACGGCGGAAACAACGCCGGGCACACCGTCGTCGTAGGCGGTGAGAAGTATGAGCTCAAGCTCCTTCCGGCCGGCATCCTCAGCCCCAACGCCGTCCCGATCATCGGCAACGGCTGCGTCGTTAACCTCGAGGCACTTTTCCAGGAGATTGAGGGCCTCGAAGCGCGCGGCGCGGACACCTCCAAGCTGCGGGTCTCCGCCAACGCCCACCTGGTGGCCCCGTACCACCAGGTGCTGGACAAGGTCACCGAACGCTTCCTCGGCAGCCGCGCCATCGGCACCACCGGCCGCGGCATCGGGCCAACGTACATGGACAAGGTTGCCCGCCTCGGGATCCGCGTCCAGGACGTGTTCGACGAGTCCATCCTGCGCCAGAAGGTCGAAGGGTCGCTGCGCCAGAAGAACGAACTCCTGGTCAAGGTATACAACCGCCGCAGCATCGAGGTGGATGAAGTGGTCAACTACTTCCTCTCCTTCGCCGACCGGCTACGCCCCCTGGTCATCGACAGCACCCTCGTGCTGAACACCGCCCTGGACGAGGGCAAGGTGGTGCTCATGGAGGGCGGCCAGGCCACGTTCCTCGACGTCGACCACGGCACCTACCCGTTCGTCACCTCCTCGAACCCGACGGCGGGCGGCGCCTCGGTGGGTTCGGGCATCGGCCCCACCCGCATCTCGCGGTCCATCGGCATCATCAAGGCGTACACCACCCGCGTCGGTGCGGGCCCGTTCCCCACGGAGCTGTTCGACGAGATGGGCATGTACCTGCAGAAGACCGGCGGCGAATTCGGCGTCAACACCGGACGCCCGCGCCGCTGCGGCTGGTACGACGCCGTCCTGGCCCGCCACGCCTCCCGCGTGAACGGCTTCACCGACTACTTCGTCACCAAGCTGGACGTCCTCACCGGAATCGAACAGATCCCGGTGTGCGTGGCCTACGACGTCGACGGCGTCCGGCACGACGAAATGCCCATGACCCAGACGGAATTCCACCACGCCAAGCCCATCTTCGAATACTTCGAAGGCTGGACCGAGGACATTACCGGCGCCCGGACGCTGGCTGACCTGCCCGAGAACGCCCGCAACTACGTGCTGGCCCTCGAGAAGCTGTCCGGCACGCGCTTCTCCGCGATCGGCGTCGGACCGGACCGCGACCAGACCATCGTGGTCAACGACCTGATCAACGACTGACGCCGGAAGCGTCCGGCAGCAACAGCTCAAACAAGCAGTTCCCGACGGCGGCGGGTCACCTTACGGTGGCCCGCCGCCGTCGTGCGTTCAGGGCAGAAAACATCACGTCAGAAAAAAGTTTCCGGGACCGCGTAACCTGCCGGCCCCCTGCTGCGATTACGTATATGTAAGCGCCGGGCAGGAGGCCGTCCCCCATCGGCCTCCGGCCCGGCCTTCAATCAACCAAAGGATTTTTTTCTGATGAAGAGTGTTAGCAAGACCACCAAGATTGCTGTCGCAGCCGCCATCGTCGCTGTTGGAGGTTTCTCCAGCATCGGACTGGCCAACGCTGCCCAGGTTTCCAGCTCGCAGCACGCAGAGGTGACCCCCGCTACGCCCGCCACTCCGGCTGTTCCTGCCACCCCCGAGGTTCCGGCAGTGCCCGCCGTCCCGGCCACCCCGGAAACCCCGGCGGTTCCCGCCGCCCCGGCCGCCAAGGCCAAGGCTGCCGGCGAAGCTGCTGACGCAGCCGACGCCGCAGTGGAAGCTAACAAGGACAACGCTGCCGCCAACGCCAACGCCAACGCCAACGCCAACGTCGCCGCCGGAGACAAGGCTGCAGGCGCCAACGTGAGCGCCGCCATCCCCGCCACCCCTGCTGTTCCCGGTGGCGCCGGCGTTCCGGCCGCCCCGGCCCTTCCCGCCACCCCGGCTGTGCCGAACGTTGCGGACCACGTGGCCAAGCCGGCCGCACCGTCCGTCGCTGCAGACGCTGACGTCAAGGCTGATGCTGCTGCAGATCTGCCCTCCGGCAAGTAGTTCACAGCACGCGAAACAGGGCGTTCCCCGAATAGGGGCGTGAGGTGTGCGGCGGCTAGGCTTACTACCGCCGCACACCTGCAGTAAAGGGAAGGACCGCTCCTTGGCAGCTCAGCTGACCGACGACGAATTGTCAGCAGCCCTGTCTGGCGACCCTTCCGGCTTCAGCGCCGTCTACAGTGTCATTTCCCCTGCCGTACTGGGTTATTTCCGGGCCCGCGGGGTGGACGACGCCGAAGCCCTCACACAGGACGTCTTCGTGGATGTCCTGCCCAAGCTCAGCAATGTCAGGGGCGGCCATTCCGGGCTGCGGACCTTCATTTTCTCCGTGGCGCACGCCCGGCTCGTGGACCATCACCGCAGGTCCGCGAGAACGCCGCAGCTTACCGAATTTGACCCGCTGCTGGATGAGCGCCGGTCGAGTTCCGCCGAGGACGAGGTGCTCGGTTCGCTGGGCGGAATCACCTCTTCACTTGCCATGCTCAACGACGACCAGCGGGAAGTGCTGGTCCTGCGAATCGTCGCGGACCTTTCGGTGGAACAGGTGGCCGGCATCATGGACAAGACCCCGGGGGCCATCAAACAGCTCCAGCGCCGTGGGCTCATCGCCCTGCGCGAACTCGTCAAGGAAAAGGACCACGCAGCATCATGAGTGTCACGCCGGCAGGCCGCGAAGAGGGAGAGATCCAGGCGATCCTCCTGGATTCCGGGCTCGAAGACGACGCCGATCTCCGCAGGTCCCTCGAAGAACTGCGCGGGCTCGCCCAGGACTCAGCACCGCAACCGCGCGCTGATCTCGCCGCCCTGCTCGCCCACGGGACATTCGCTCCAGACGTACCCGCTCAGGAATTGGCCATGCGGCGCGCCGCCGCCAACGTGGCGAGCCTTGAACTGCACCGCCGCAACCGGCAACGGCGGATGGGCTTTGTGGTGGGCGCCGCGGTGGTCGGTGCCATGGGGCTTGGGGCCGGCGCTGTCGCTGCCTCCAGCGAGGACTTCCGCAACAGCGTGGGCCACACTGTGGTCCGGATCTTCCAGCCCACCAGCGAGACGACCGCGCCGACGCCGGTGCCCACGTCGCCCGCCGACATTCCGGCGGCTCCGGCGCCGACTGTTGCGGCACCCAAGCCATCGGTTACCGGACCGGCTGCTTCGCCGTCGGAACCCGTGACGCCCGCCCAGACGGATCCGGCTCCCTCGAAGGGTTCATCGAACTCCTCGGCGGCAAACGGTTCCTCCCGCGACGCAGCGAAAAGCCAGGCCCCGACTCCGGGCCGGCCCAGCCAGCTGCCCACGGTCCCCGGAACCGGCGTGGCGCCCAAGCTTCCGGCCAAGCCGCTGCCGGCAGTGCCCACGCTGCCGGGCGGCGTGCCGACCGTTCCGGCCAAGCCGGTCCCCGGCACGCCCTAGAGGGAGGCGCCCCTAAGCTGGGCCGCCCCCATGCGGGGCCGCCGGAGCCCGGCCTTACAAAGTTTTTGAAAAAGTTTTGGAATCCGCGTAACCCTTTCGGGTTCCCTGTCGATTACCAAAGTGAGAGTGCCGGGCTGGAAGTTGTCCCCCATCAAATTCCAGCCCGGCATTTTTATGCCAGGACCTGGCGCTTCGAGGAGATCACTCCCGTATCGAACCCGGCCAGGTGGAGCCCGCCGTGGAAGCGGGCGTGCTCGATCTTCACGCACCGGTCCATCACCACGTTCAGTCCCGCGGCCTCGGCATCCTTCGCCACGCCCTCATGCCACGAGCCGAGCTGCAGCCACAGCGTTTTGGCGCCAGCGGCGACGGACTCGTCCAGGACGCCCGGCAGGTCGTCGTGCTTGCGGAACACGTCCACGATGTCCGGGCTCTCCGGCAGGTCCGCCAGTGAGGCGTAGGTCGGCTGGCCGAGGATCTCCTTGACCACGGGGTTCACGAAGTACACCTTGTACCGCGTCGAGGACTGCAGATAGGTGGCCACGAAATAGCTCGCCCGGGACGGCTTGTCCGAGGCACCCACGATGGCAATCGACTTCGCCTCACGCAGCAGGTTCAAACGCTCCGGCGCGGAGGGACCGGCCCAGGTTCTCTCAGTGGCGCTCATGCCCGTGCTCCAATCGTGCAGGAATCAGCAGGTTCTTCGAGGACGACGGCGTCCTCCGCCGTCGCGCTCTGCGCTTCGGTAAGCGCCTGGTCCAGATCCCAGAGGATGTCCTCGAGGTCCTCCAGGCCAACGGAGATGCGGACCAGGTCCTCCGGAACGCCGGCGGATTTCAGCTGCTCATCGCTGAGCTGCTGGTGGGTCGTCGAGCCGGGGTGAATCACCAGGGTGCGGGCGTCGCCCACGTTGGCCAGGTGCGAGGCCAGTTCAAGGGACTCAATGAACTTCTGGCCGGCTGCCCGGCCGCCCTTCACGCCGAAGGAGAACACGGAGCCCGGCCCGAGAGGCAAGTACTTCCGGGCCCGCTCGAAGTGCGGGTGGGAGGGGAGTCCGGAGAAGTTCACGTACGCCACGCGTTCGTCGGCCTCGAGCCATTCGGCCACGGCCTGGGCGTTTTTCAGGTGCTCGTCCAGGCGCTGGGGGAGGGTTTCCACGCCCTGCAGCAGCTGGAATGCGGACTGCGGGGAGAGGGCGGGCCCGATGTCGCGCAGCTGTTCACAGCGCAGCTTGGTGAGGAACCCGTATTCGCCGAAGTTGCCCCACCAGGAAACGTTGCCGTAGGAGGCCACGGGCTCGGTCATGGTGGGGAACTTGCCGTTGCCCCAGTTGAACCGGCCGCTCTCCACGATGACGCCGCCCAGGGTGGTGCCGTGGCCGCCGAGGAACTTCGTGGCGGAGTGGATCACGATGTCCGCGCCGTGCTCAATCGGCCGCACGAGGTACGGCGTGCTCAAGGTGGCGTCGACGACGAGGGGGATGCCGGCGTCGTGCGCCACCTTTGCCAGGGCCGCCAGGTCCTGGACCTCCGACGACGGGTTGGCCACCACCTCGACGAAGATCGCCTTGGTGTTCTCCCTTACGGCCGCCGCGTAGCCGGCGGGGTCGGTGCCGGGGACGAACGTGGTGTCCACGCCGAAACGGCGCAGGGTCACGTCAAGCTGGGTCACCGTGCCGCCATAGAGCTGGGACGCCGCCACGATGTGGTCGCCGGCCTGGGTGAGGGCGGCGAAAGTGATGAACTCCGCGGCCATGCCCGACGACGTCGCAACAGCGCCGATGCCGCCCTCCAGCGAGGCGATCCGTTCCTCGAACGCCGCCACCGTGGGGTTGCCGATGCGGGAGTAGATGTTGCCGTACTTCTGCAGCGCGAAAAGGTTGGCGGCATCCTGGGTGTCCTTGAATACAAAGGACGTGGTCTGGTAAATCGGAACGGCGCGGGCGCCGTGCTCGGCGTCGGGAGTGCCGCCGGCGTGCAGTGCGCGGGTGCGGAACCCGAATTTGCGGTCAGCCATCAGACAGTCACCAGCCCGGTAGTTGAGCCTGTCGAAACCGACGGAACCCCGGACAAGTCCAGCTCCGTGCCGTTCTTGAGGGCCAAGTCGGCCTCAAGTTCACGGACGATCGGCAGGACGTCGCGGCCGAACGCGGCGACTTCCTCCTGGAAGTGCAGGTAGCCGGTCAGGAACAGGTTCACGCCGATCTTCTTGTACTCAACGATGCGCTCGGCGATCTGCTCCGGGGTGCCGATCAGCTGGGTCTTGAAGCCGTCGTTGTACTGAACCAGGTCCTCGAACGTGGAGTCCGCCCACATGCCCTTGCCGTCCTTGGTGGACGCTCCGGCTTCCTGCACGGCGTCGCGGAAGCCCTGGACCGCCGGCTTGTGCGCCTTCTCCACGACTTCACGGAGGGTGTCGCGCGCTTCCTTCTCGGAGTCGCGGGCGATGACGAAGCCGTTGAGGCCGAACCGGGGTGCGGCCAGCGCGCCATCGGTGCCCCGCTTGGTCTCACCGGACGCAGCCACGACGCCGGCGATGTTCTCCTTGAAGCCATCAAGGTCCTTGCCGTTGGAGAAGTACCAGTCGGCGACGCGGCCCGCGGTGGCCTGGGCCGCCGTCGAGTTTCCGCCGAAAAAGATCTCCGGGTGCGCTCGTCCCGGAACCTCTACGGGGGCGGGGTTCAGGGTGAAGTCGGTGATGTTGTAGTACTTGCCGGCCTGGCTGTAGTCCTTCTCGGTCCACAGTCCGCGCAGCACCCTGATGAATTCCTCAGTGCGGACGTAGCGTTCGTCGTGCTCCAGCCATTCGAGGCCGAAGTTGGTGAACTCGTTCTTGAGCCAGCCGGAGACGATGTTGACGGCAGCGCGTCCGTTGGAGATGTGGTCCGCGGTGATGATGTACTTGGCCAGCACGCCGGGGTGCCACATGCCCGGGTGGACGGCGGCGATCACCTTGAGGCGTTCGGTGGCGGCGAGCAGGGCGAGGCTGAAGGACGTCGCTTCGTGCTGCTTGTCGGCGCCGTAGGATGCGGCATAGCGGGTCTGCGTCAGGGCGTACTCGAAGCCGGATTCCTCGGCGATGCGGGCCAGCTTCTTGTTGTAGTCGAAGTCCCAGCTGGTGCGCTGCTCGATGGTGGAGACCACCAGGCCGCCGGACACGTTCGGCACCCAGTAGGCGAACTTCAGCGGTTCGGAAAGACGGGCTACGTTGCTGATGTCGTTCATGATCGTTCCTTTACTTCTGCCCGGAGTTGGGGTTTCCGGGGACGGCGGTAGCGCGGCGGTGCAGCGCATCCTGGATACCGGCAATGGCCGGCTCGTTCTGGAGTGAGGTAGTGTCGCCCAGCGCGGTGCCCTCGAATAGCTGGGTCAGCAGGCGGCGCATGATTTTGCCGCTGCGGGTCTTGGGTACGTCAGGGACAACGACGACGTCGCGTGGCTTGGCGATCGGGCCGATCTCCTTCGCGACGTGGTTGCGGAGTTCATCGGCGGTTGCGCCCGCAGAAACACCGCCCTTCAGAACCACAAAGGCGACGACGGCGTGTCCCGTCTTGGGGTCCGCGACGGGACAGACGCCCGCTTCCACCACGTCCGGGTGGGTGACGAGGGCGGACTCGATCTCGATCGTGGAGAGCAGGTGGCCTGAGACGTTGAGCGTGTCGTCAACCCGCCCCAGGATCCAGATGTCGCCGTCGTCGTCGTACTTCGCGCCGTCGCCGGCAACGAACCAGCCCTGCTCCGCGTACTGGCTCCAGTAGGAGTCAAAGTAGCGGCGCGGGTTGCCCCAGACTGTCCGGGCGATGGCCGGGCCCGGCTGGTCCACGACAATGAAGCCCTGCACACCGGGGGCGGTGCGGTTTCCGGCCTCGTCCACCACGCGGGTGCTGACGCCCGGGAGCGGCCGGGCAGCGCAGCCCGGCTTGAACTGGGTGTCCGTGGGCGCAGGGGACATGATGGTGGCACCGGTTTCAGACTGCCACCAGGTATCCACCATGGGTGCGGTGCCTGCGCCGAGGTTGTTGCGGAGCCAGCGCCACGCCTCCGGGTTCACGGCCTCGCCCACGGTGCCCAGCAGGCGGATGGAGGAGAAGTCGTAGCTGTCCGGTACGCCGTCCGGGAACCAGCCCATGAGCGAGCGGACCAGGGTGGGCGCCGTGTAGTACTGCGTGACACCGTAGCGTTCGATGATCTCGAAGTGCCTGCCGGGATGCGGCGTGTTGGGCGTACCCTCGAAAATCACCTGCGTGACGCCGTTGGAGAGCGGGCCGTAAATCTCGTAGGTGTGCGCCGTGACCCAGGCGAGGTCGGCGGTGCACCAGTGCACGTCCTGGTCCCGGAGCGCCGGATCCGGGTTGCTGAACAGGTGCTCGAAGCTCCACGATGCCTGGGTCAGGTACCCGCCGGAGGTATGCACCAGGCCCTTGGGCTTACCCGTGGTGCCGGAGGTGTACATGATGAAGAGGGGAGTCTCGGCGTCGAACGCCTCCGGTTCGTGGATGTCGGAGGCGGGTTCGACGACGTCGTGCCACCAGACGTCGCGGCCTGCGGTCATGGGAACCGTTGCGAGATTTTCGGGGGCCGTGGTGCGGTTGATGACCAGGACGCGCTCAATGGCGTTGTCCCCGGCGACGGCGGCGTCTGCGTTGTCCTTGACCGGCACCGCAACGCCGCGGCGGAACTGGCCGTCCGTGGTCACCAGCAGCTTCGCGCCGGTGTCCTCGACGCGGAACCGCAGTGCCTCGGCGGAGAACCCGCCGAACACCAGGGAGTGGATGGCGCCGATCCGGGCCACGGCGAGGGTGATGATGACCGTTTCCGGAATCACGGGCAGGTAGATGACCACGCGGTCGCCCTTGGTGATGCCGAGGGACAGCAGCGCGTTGGCGGCCTTGGACACTTCACGCTGCAGTTCGGCGTAGGTGATGGCGCGGCGGTCGCCCGGTTCGCCCTCGAAGAACAGCGCTACTTTGTCCCCGCGGCCGGCTACGACGTGGCGGTCCACGCAGTTGTATGCGACGTTCAACCTGCCGCCGTCGAACCACTTGATCTCGGGTCCGCGGCCGGCTTCGACGTCGGCGGGCAGCCAGCTGTGCGCCGTGTGCCAGGGCTTGTGGGCGCCGTGGTTGTGGTTGCCAGGATCCTGCGTGCCCGGTTCCTGGCCGCCGGGGCGCTGGCCGCCAGGGCGCTCGGCCCAGTCCAGCCGGAGGGCCTGTTCCTCCCAGAAGGCCACGTTGCCGGCGTCGACAACTTTGTTCGGGCCGACAATGGGGGTGGTGCCGCTGTGACGCGCCGGCCCGTCGGTGGGGACGCCGTGCACTGCGCCGTCCGTAGGCTCGGTCGAGGACCATCCCGAAGAGCCGCTGGAGGAGCCGGGCGCGTCACGCAGCCCTGCTTCGTTCGCCGTCGCGTCCGAAGTGGTTTGTGGGGTTGCCTCGGACGGAATCCGGGCAAGGGTGGGCAGGGCAGAAGTATTCTCTGGGGTCATTGCAGCACTCCATCGGTCCTGGCAGTAGCACCCTAGTCCTCCGCCGGAACGGAAAAACAGTGACATGGGAATGGTCGTCTCACGTCACCGGGGTTGCTGCGGCTTCATCGATCCAGGTCTCTCGGCCGCTCGGGATGGTCACTACCTACTAGAGCCGAGTTGCAGGATTTCTCAAAATTGGCGCCCTCAGAGCTGTAATATTCGTTCATCACGGCCGCAGCAGCTGCCTGCCATCCATATATTCGGAAAAGACCGCTGATTAGCTCAGGAGTAGAGTTGATACATGGCTCACGAAAACGATCCGGCGGTTGTCGACCGACTCATGCGAACGAAGGGCACTTGGGCCATCGTCGGCCTGACCCGGAATGAGTGGCGCTCGGCGTACGACGTCTCGCTGTTTGTCCGCGACCGCATGGGCATGGAGATCATCCCGGTGAACCTGCCGGGCGACGAGGTGCACGGGGAGAAGGGCTACCGTTCCCTCTCCGAGATTCCGGCGGAAAAGCACCCGATCGACGTCGTGGACTGTTTCGTCAATTCGCAGAAGGTAGGGGCCGTGATCGACCAGGCCATCGCCGTCGGGGCCAAGGCAGTGTGGCTGCAGCTCGGCGTGTTCGACGATGCCGCCGTGGAGCGCGCGAAGGCCGCCGGGCTGGACGTCGTCGTGAATTCCTGCCCTGCCCGCGAAGGGTGGCGCGTGGGCATCTAGCCCGTGTAAGGCTCCGGTTCAGGGCCTCATCAGCCGGGGGTAGTGACGCTCGGTCACGTCCGGGTGGGCACGCATCCGGCCTTTGAGCATGTTCAGGCCGAACGAGGCGAGCAACGGGTTGGTGGGGTCGTCTGAGATGCCGCGCGCCTGGGCCTTGAGTTCCGCCGGGAGGGGCACCGGATCGATCACCGCGTCAAGGCGGGGCGACCAGAAGAACGGCACGGAGTAACGGTCCACCCCGGGCGGCGGAGCTTTGACCCGGTGGATGGTGGCGGCCAAATAACCCTCGGTGGCCACTTCGAGCATTTCGCCCAGGTTCACCACCAGCGCTTCGGGGATGGGTTCCACCGGTGCCCATTCGCTTGCGCCGGGAGGCAGTACTTCGAGGCCGCCCACGTCATCCTGGAGCAAGAGGGTCACAAATCCGTAGTCCGCATGGGAGCCCACGCCCTGGTCGCCGGCCGCTTCCACCACACCGCCGACATAATGGACCAGCTTGCCCATCCAAGCGGGGGTATCCCGGAAGGGCTCGTCGAAATAGTTCTCCGGCTGCTTGAGGGACACGGAAATGGCCCGCATGAGCTCCGCCCCCACCATGGACATGAGCTCGGCCCAGGCCATCGCCGCCTGCTTCAGCTCCGGCATGGACTCCTCGGGCCACAGGTTGTGGCCTTGCAAGAGCCAGTACGGCTGCTCGGGCGGATAGTCCTGCACGGGCTCCCGGTCGGGTGAGTAGTCAATCTGCTCGCGTGCATCCGCTCTTCCCTGCGTGACCTCTGTGCCCATCCTGGTGTAGCCGCGGAAATGCGGGGACAGCCGGTTGTCCAGCTGCATCCGTTCCTCGAGGGGCAGGTCGAAAAAGCGCCTGATCGTCGCCAGCAGCTCCTTGGCCTGGCCGGGCGCACCGCCGTAGCCGATGACCTGGAAGAAACCGACGCGGTGCGCCGCATCGCGGAGTTCTTCAATGAACTCCGGGTTGAACGAACCGTCCGCCCGGCGGGCGGAGCCGAGATCCAGTACAGGTATGGTCTCCCGGGCAGCTGCCATAGTCGCAGACTAGCACCGCCGGGAAAGGGTTTGTAGGCTCGCAGCATGGATCAAGCCGCCCTGAGAAAAATCTGCCTGTCGTTTCCGGGCGCCTTCGAGGACTTCCCGTTCGGGCCCGAAACGTCGGTATTCAAGGTCAGGGCGGCGGTGTCCGGTGGGGCGCGTCAGGAGGCCAAGATGTTCGCCGCCTCCGCCATGGATCCTGATGACTGGTCGGTGAGCCTCAAGTGCGAGCCTGCCCTGGCCGAACAGCTCCGTGCCGTGCATCCGGAGATTACCGGGGCGTGGCACATGAACAAGACGCACTGGAACGGCGTCCGGCTGGACGGTGCACTGCCGGACGACATGGTCCGGGACATGGTGGAGGACTCCTACGACCTCGTGGTTGCCTCACTGAGCCGGAAACAGCGGGAGCAGCTCGGCTGGGCCGGGCAGGTGCGCAATGGCTGAAAAGCGGCTGGCACGCGGTGCCCTCAACTACGCGGAGATCGGCGCCACCGAGCGCGGGGGGTCGCCGGCAGGCTACCGCCGGGTGGCGTCCCGCACCTATCTCGGAGAGGGCACGGACGTGTACCGCCGGGTGGCCCAGGGGATCTTGGCCTGGGAACTGCAGCGGCGGTCCGGGCTGCGCGTCCGGACCGAGTCCGACGTCGCCGTTCCCGGCACGCGTGTGGTGAGCGGATTCGGCGTCGGGCCCTTCCGCCTCAACGCGCCCTGTGAGGTGGTGTGGGTGCACCGTCCCGCGCCGGGCGGCGGACCGCAGACGGCCGGCTTCGGCTACGGCTCCCTGCCGGGTCACCCGGTGCGCGGTGAGGAGTCATTCGTGGCCGAAATCGACGCCCAGGGCAGGGTCTACCTCAGCATCACTGCATTCAGCCGGCCGTCCAACTGGTTCTATGCTGCCGGCGGCGCGCTGGCCCGCCGCGCACAGCGCCTCATGACTTCCCGATACATTGAAGGTGCACGCCGACTCGCCGCAGGTGAAAGCTGATCAGGAGAGGTACATGCTGGACCAAAAGAGCCTTGACCTTTTGTGGAACTTTGAGGATCCGAAGCTGTCCGAGCAGCGTTTCCGGGACGCGCTGGCCGACCCCCGGTACGACGCCGACGAACGGGCCGAACTCTCCACGCAGCTGGGGCGGGCCATCGGGCTTCAGGGCCGCTACGAAGAGGCCGATGCCCTGCTCGACGCAATTGACGGTGACGAGCCGACCGTGGGTGTCCGCGTCCTGCTGGAGCGCGGGAGGGTCCTGAACTCGAGCGGGCACGCGGCCATGGCGGTGCCCCTGTTCGAGCAGGCCGCCGAGCTCGGCGACCATCTTGGCGAGGAGTTCCTGGCCGTGGACGCACTGCACATGCTGGCCATCGCCGACTCCGCCCACGCGGAGCTCTGGACCCGCAGCGCCCTGGAGTACGCCTCGACGGTCCACGACGAGCGGACCAAGCGCTGGATGGTGGCGCTGCACAACAACCTGGGCTGGACCCTGCACGGAGCAGGCCGGCTCACCGAAGCCCTCGTGGAGTTCCAGCTGGCCGAGCAGTGGGCCGAACGCGTCGGAACCCCGGCCCAGCAGAAGTATGCCCGCGAGGCCATCGAGGAGTGCGAGCAGGCGCTGGCCTCCGGCTCTTCCGTGCAGAACGCACAAACCCAAGGAAAGGCATAAATCCCATGATATTCATCGTCGTCAAGTTCAAGGTCAAGCCAGACTGGTCCGATAAATGGCTCGGCCTCGTGGCTGACTTCACCGAGGCCACCCGCCAGGAGCCGGGCAACCTGTGGTTCGACTGGTCCCGCAGCGTGGACGACCCCAACGAGTTCGTCCTGGTCGAAGCGTTCATGGACGATGCCGCCGGGGACCATGTCAACAGCGCCCACTTCAAGAAGGCCATGGCGGACATGCCGCAGGCCCTCGCGGAGACCCCGCGCATCATCAGCCGCCAGCTCGACGGCGACGGGTGGGACGCGATGGGCGAACTCACCATCTAAACCCTGTCGGCTGCACCGTAACCGCCCTTTTGAGCCCTCAAAACGGCACTTACGGAACAATCGCTAGCATTAACGCCATGTGGATCGGCTGGATCGAATTCGACATCCTCCTCGGCGACGTGCATAGCCTTAAGGAGAAGCGGTCCGTGGTGCGCCCGCTGCTGGCCGAGGTCAAACGGCGCTACGAGGTCTCCGTGGCTGAAGTGGGGGACCACGACCAGTACCGGCGCACGAGGATCGGCGCCGGTCTGGTTGCCGCGGACCGGGCGCACCTCGTGGAGGTGCTCACCGCCGTCGAACGCTTTGTGGCCTACCGCCCCGAGCTGGAACTGCTAAGCGCCCGGCAGCGGGAGATCCACAGCGAGGACTAACGCCCACGTCTGAACACCATCGAGTGTTCCGTAACCGCCCTTTTGACGCGCCATAAGGGCGTCTGCGGAGCACTCGATTGGGGCTGTGGATAACTTCTGCGCGGCCGGAAGCCTTTCTGTTCTTATGTAGCCATGAAAACCGCACGCCCATTGCCGAACAAATTCCAGGACCGGCCGTTCACCGTTGGTGAGGCCGGCCGCGCCGGCATTACCTCGAAGCGGCTCCGGCACCGTTCGCTCATCGCGTTGGGCAGGGGTATCCGTGCAGCAAGCCCGACGGCGGAGCTCCCCTTGAGTATCCGGGTGCGGCCCTTCATCGAGGTCAATGAGCGATGCGCCGCATCGCACCTCACCGCGGCGGAGCTCCTCAACCTGCCGCGCCGACGGCGGAAAGAGGTATCCCAAATGTACGACGTCATTAGGCCCGAAGGAGCGGCCCACCTGAACCGGCCGCACGTCATCGTGCACCGGATGAAGCTCTACGACGACGAAGTCACGGTTCTCGACGGCATCCCCGTCACCACGCCGGAACGCACCTGGCTGGACATGGCCGAAATGCTGACCGTGGACGAACTCGTGGCCATGGGCGACAGTTGTGTCCGCGTCCCGCGTCCGGAACTGGAGGGCCGGGACCAGCCGCTGTGTACCCTGGCGGACCTCCAGCGCATGATCGATAGGCACAAGGGTAAACGGGGGCTCCGCAAGGCGAAGGAGGCCCTCAGGCTGATCCGGGTGGGCGCGGACTCACCGCAGGAGACCCAGCTCCGGCTGGCGATCGTGCGTTCGGGGCTTCCGGAGCCGGAGCTGAACGTGCCGATCCTGTCCGACGACGGCGGACGGCACCATGAGCCGGACCTGTCCTACAAGCAGTACCGCGTCGGCATTGAGTATGAGGGGGAGCACCACGGTGACGAGCTGCAGATTGAGCGGGACATCGCGCGTTCAGAGCGGTACTCAGCACTGGGCTGGACGGAAGTCCGCATCTCAAAACGTCACATGCTCAACGACGGCAAAGCGGCGGTAGCCAAAGTCCGCAGTGCGCTGGTTCAGGCCGGCTGGCGGCCCGGCCGTTAAACAACGAGTGCTCCGTAACTGCCCTTCTGAGGGTTCATAAGGGCAGTTACGGAGCAACCGACGCACGGGCCCACGCCGCCCGGGTTCCCTGGCCGAGCCTGCGAGGGTAGGGCGGCGGTGGGGACTAGCCGAAGTACTTCGGCAGCGTGGCCTCGTGGGCTTCGCGGAGGGCGTCGAGGGCCAGGGTGTCCACGCCGTTGATCTCCAGCTGTCCGCTGGCTGCGTCCACCACGCCGATGCGCAGGTGCTCGAAGCCGCGGGCGGTGCACATGTCCTTGAAGCGGACTTCCTCGGAGCGCGGAACGCTCACGACGGCGCGGCCCTGGGTCTCGGAGAACAGCGCGGTGAAGAGGTCCACGCCGTCGCGGTCCAGGACGTCCTGCAGTGCGATCCGGGCGCCCACGCCGTAGCGCAGCGACGCTTCCACGAGGGCCGCGGCAAGGCCGCCTTCGGAGAGGTCGTGCGCGGAGTCCACCATTCCGTCGCGGGACGCGTTGATCAGGATCTCGCCCAGCGCACGCTCGGCCTCGAGGTCGACCTTGGGCGGCAGGCCGCCGAGGTGGCCGCGCAGGTTGGACCATTCGGAGCCGTCCAGCTCGGCAGCCGTGGTGCCCAGCAGGTAGATGGCTGCGCCGTCTTCCCGCCAGCCCGACGGCGTGCGGCGGGCGACGTCGTCGAGCTTGCCCAGCACTGCCACCACGGGGGAGGGGTGGATCGGCGTGGTGCCGGTCTGGTTGTACAGGGAGACGTTGCCGCCGGTGACCGGGATGCCCAGCACCATGCAGGCGTCGGAAAGGCCGCGGATGGCTTCGGCCAGCTGCCACATGACGTCCGGGTCCTCGGGGGAACCGAAGTTCAGGCAGTCGCTGACAGCCATCGGCACGGCGCCGGACGTGGCCACGTTGCGGTAGGCCTCGGCCAGTGCCAGCTGGGCGCCGTGGTACGGGTCCAGGTAGGTGTAGCGGCCGTTGGCGTCGGTGGCCAAGGCAACGCCCAGGCCGGATTCCTCGTCCACGCGGACCACGCCGGCGTCGTCCGGGAACGCCAGGGCGGTGTTGCCGCCGACGTACCGGTCGTACTGGTTGGTGATCCAGGACTTGTCGCACATGTTCGGGGAGGCAACGAGCTCGGTGACAGCCGCGGCCAGTTCCGCCGGGGCGGAGGGACGGCCGGCGTCCTGGTCGGACCCGGTGAAGGAGTCGGCCTGGAGGGCGTCCTGCCACTCGGGGCGGGCGAACGGTCGGTCGTAGACCGGGCCGTCGTGGGCCACGGTGCGCGGGTCGACGTCGACAATGACTTCGCCTTCCCACGTGATGATCAGGCGGCCGCTGTCGGTCACCTCACCCAGCCAGGCGTACTCCACGGCCCACTTGTCCATGACGGCTTCGAAGGCCTCGACGTTCTCCGGCGTCACCACGGCCATCATGCGTTCCTGCGACTCGGACATCAGGATCTCGCCCGGGGTCAGCGTGGGGTCGCGCAACAGGACAGAGGTCAGCTCGACGTTCATGCCGCCGTCGCCGTTGGAGGCGAGCTCGGACGTGGCGCAGGAGATGCCAGCAGCGCCGAGGTCCTGGATGCCCTCAACCAGCGAACCCTTGAACAGTTCAAGGCAGCACTCGATCAGGACCTTTTCGGCGAACGGGTCGCCCACCTGGACCGCGGGCCGCTTGGACGGCTTGGTGTCGTCGAAGGACTCGGAGGCGAGCACCGAGGCGCCGCCGATGCCGTCGCCGCCGGTGCGTGCACCGAACAGGACCACCTTGTTGCCCTTGCCGGAGGCGTTGGCCAGCCGGATGTCCTCGTGGCGCATGACGCCCACGGCCAGGGCGTTGACCAGCGGGTTGCCCTGGTACACGGAGTCGAAGACCATCTCGCCGCCGATGTTCGGCAGGCCGAGGGAGTTGCCGTAGCCGCCGATGCCGGCGACCGCGCCGTGCATGACGCGGGCGGTGTCCGGGTGGTCGATGGCGCCAAAGCGCAGCGGATCCATCACCGCAACCGGGCGGGCGCCCATGGAGATGATGTCGCGGACGATGCCGCCGATGCCGGTGGCGGCACCCTGGTAAGGCTCAACGAACGACGGCGAGTTGTGCGACTCGATCTTGAACGTCACGGCCCAGCCGTCGCCCAGGTTGGTGACGCCGGCGTTCTCGCCGATGCCCACCAGCATGTCCTTCTTCATCTCGTCGGTCACCTTGTCGCCGAACTGGCGAAGGTGGTTCTTCGAGGACTTGTAGGAGCAGTGCTCGCTCCACATCACGGAGTACATGGCCAGCTCGGCGCCGGTGGGCCGGCGGCCCAGGACCTTGACGATCTCGTCGAACTCGTTCTGCTTCAGGCCGAGTTCGGCCCACGGCAGTTCGGTGTCCGGCGTCTTGGCCGCGTGCTCGACGGTGTCGATGTTGAACTTCTTGGTCTCGGTGATCGAGCTTGTTGAGATCTCGGTCATTAGTTCGCTCCCACAATCTTGTTCAGTACCGAGGTGAAGAGACCGAGGCCTTCGGTGTCGGACCCGCCGATACCGTCCAGCGACTCGGGGCCGAAGCCCACCTCCACGGCGTGCTCCGGGTGCGGCATGAGGCCCACCACGTTGCCGGCGGCGTTCGAGATGCCGGCAATGTCGCGGCGCGAGCCGTTCGGGTTGAAGCCCACGTAGCGGAACACCACGCGGCCCTCGGCCTCGAGGGCGTCGAGGGTCTTTTCGTCCGCAATGTACTGGCCGTCCTGGTTCTTCAGCGGCACCGTGATTTCCTGGCCCGCGGCGTAGTCCCCGGTCCAGTAGGTGCTGTTGTTCTCGACCCGCAGCACCTGGTCGCGGCAGATGAACTTCAGGTGGTCGTTCTTGATCATGGACCCGGGCAGCAGGTGCGACTCGGTCAGCAGCTGGAAGCCGTTGCAGATGCCGAGCACCGGCAGCTTGGCGTCTGAGTTGGCGGCGTCGATGATCTTGGACATCAGCGGGGCGAAGCGCGCGATGGCGCCGGCGCGCAGGTAGTCGCCGTAGGAGAATCCGCCCGGCAGGATGACGGCGTCGACGTCGCCCAGTTCGGAGTCTCCGTGCCAGAGCTCCACGGGCGTGCCGCCCGCAAGCCGGACCGCACGGGAAGCGTCCCGGTCATCCAGGGTTCCGGGGAAAGTGACGACGCCGATCCGCGCACCTGCGAGCCTGCGAGCACCAGGAGCGTCGGCGGCGACGGCGATTGCCTCGCCGATCAGGGGAAGTTCAGTCATCTCAGGCCTCGACGACCTCGACGTTCACGACGTCCTCGATCACCGGGTTGGACAGCAGGGTTTCGGCGGCATCGCGGGCCTGGGCCAGGATTTCCTCGGTCACCTCGCCGTCAACGGTCAGTTCGAAACGCTTGCCCTGGCGTACAGAGCTAAAGCTGGTGAAGCCCAGGCGGGGGAGTGCTCCCACGATGGCCTTCCCCTGCGGGTCCAGAATCTCGGGCTTGGGCATGACGTCGACAACGATCCGGGGCATCCGGTAACTCCTGTGCGTGTGCATTGGGTAAGGGCGCAGCGGAGTGGTGCCGTCTCACGCCATTCCTGAAATTGCCTGGCCGGTTCAAATGGCAGGGCATTCAAAGGGCATGGTGTGGACGGGCGCTCCGCGAGCTTGCATGCCTATTCTACCGGCCGCGGCGCACCACTCCGTATTCGGTGCGGCGGACGCCGCATCGAGGGAAGAACGACGCCGGCTCTGGTCCGCCGGGGGCACGCTCAGTAGGATTGCGGAATGGCTGAGAATTCGAAATCCGTCCTGTTGCCTGTGATGGCCGTCGCCGTGTTCGCCGGCCTCGGAAGGATGGTGTTCCAGAAGATCAAAGCCGACCGCGCGGCCCGCCAGAACCCTGCCGGGCAGACCCGCACCGGGTCGGGCAGTGCCGGCCAGGCCCGCGTTGGGCGCCGGGTTGGCCGAGGCGCTGCCGGGCGTGACCGGGTGGCCGGCCCGGTCGACGAGAAGACGCGCCAGTGGATCAGTGAGGTGGTCCGCACGCCCCGGCAGTAGCTCCCGGCGAGGCGGCAGAACAGACTTCAACTCCCAGCGGCGGGCGCCCTTTCCGGGCGCCCGCCGCTGCTTCTTGATGCCCGTGTCAAAAGCGTGACAAAAAAGTAAATTTTGATGATTGTGCCCTATGTCATATACGGCTCTCAGTAGGTACTGTGGTGATCGGTCGACGATTGCTGGGATCGACAGGACCTGTCATCTTCACGTGTCGTTGCCGCCTGCGCCCGGCAATGTTGCCGGGGCTGTTTCTTAGGAAAGGTTCCAACCACTCGTGAAATCAGCAGGAAAAAGCTTATTCCGAAGCCGGGCGGCCGGGAAAGCAGTGGCACTGGTTGTCGGCGTGCCTTTGCTTCTTTCGTCAGTCGGCGCGCTGCCGGCAACCGCGGCGCCGTCGCAGGTTGCGGCTACCGCCCAGCAAAAGAACGTCAACCCCAACGACTACTCGGCCGGCCGCTACATTGTGGTCCTGACCGAGAAGCCCGCAGCCACCTACGAGGGCGGCATTCCGGGCCTGCAGGCCACCAAGCCGCGGTCCGGGCACAAACTCGACGCCGACCGTGCAGAGGTGCGCAAGTACCAGGCCCACCTGGAGGCGAAGCAGGCCGCGCTGGCTGAGAAGGAAAACGTGCAGATCCGCCGCAACTACACGGCCGCACTCAATGGATTCACCGCCAGGCTTACCGCCGACCAGGCCGTGAACCTCGCCAAGAGCCCTGACGTCCTCGCGGTGGCACCCGACACCCAGCAGGCCCCGGACTACTCCACCACTGACTTCCTCAAGCTCAGCGGAACCTATGGCACGTGGAACAGGCAGTTCGGCGGCAAGGCCGGCGCCGGCAAGGGCGTTGTGGTGGGCGTCATCGACTCCGGCTACACGCCGGGCAGCCAGTTCTTCGCCGGCACTGAGGTTGCACAGCTCAAGGGCAATCCGCAGGTAGGAGTTCCCTACCGCACCGCCGGCGGCAACATCGCGATGCTGAAGGCAGACGGCAGCACCTTCGAGGGCGAGTGCCAGAAGGGTGAAGAGTTCAACGGAACGGCCTGCAATTCCAAGGTCCTCAGCGCCAGGTACTTCTCCGACGCCTTCGAGGATTCCGTGGCCAAGCAGGACCGGGCGCCGGAGGAACTCATCTCGCCGGTGGACGTGGGAAGCCACGGAACGCACACTGCAAGCACCGCGGCCGGTAACGCCGACGTGGAAACCTTCGTCGATGGCCGCAGCTTCGGCCTGACCGGCGGCATCGCACCGGCCGCCAAGCTTTCCACCTACAAGATCTGCTGGGAGGACAACGATCCCAACACCGGAGGCTGCTACACCTCGGCCGCCGTCGACGCCATCAACCAGGCCGTACTCGACGGCGTGGATGTCCTGAACTATTCAATCTCGGGCACCACCTCCACCACCACGGACCCCGTGTCCATGGCGTTCCTGTCCGCAGCCTCCGCCGGCATTTTCGTGGCCACCTCCGCGGGCAACTCCGGCCCCGAAGCCAGCACCGTGAACCACGGCGAACCGTGGGTTACAACAGTTGCGGCCAGCAGCTTCTCCCAGGAGCTGCAGGGCACCGTGGAGTTCTCCGACGGCAGCAAGTTCCGCGGTGCCAGCATCATGAACCGTGAAGTTGCCGGCGCAGGCGTTGTGCTCGCGGCCAATGCAGCATCCGGACAGGCCGCCGATCCTGCACTCTGCGCCCCCGGCTCCCTCGACCCTGCCAAGATCGCCGGCAAGGTGGTGGTCTGCGACCGCGGCGTCTATGACCGGGTAGCCAAGAGTGCTGAGGTTGCGCGGGGCGGCGGGGTGGGCATGATCCTCGTCAACCTGGCCGCATCATCACTCGACGCCGACAAGCACTCCGTCCCCACGGTGCACGTGAATCCGCCTGCCACGGAGACCATCAAGGCCAAGGTGACGGCCAACCCGGCCATCACGGTCTCCCTGGTCAACAAGGACACCACGGGACTGCCCGCCGAGGTGCAGCCGCAGATCGCCGGCTTCTCTTCCCGCGGACCGCTCCTCGCCACCGACTCTGACCTGCTGAAGCCCGACGTCGCCGCACCCGGTGTGGCTGTCCTTGCCGGTGTATCGCCGATCGGTGCCGGCGGCGACGATTTCGGGTTCATGTCCGGCACCTCCATGGCGTCGCCCCACGTGGCCGGTTTCGGTGCCCTCATCCTGGGCAAGAACCCCACCTGGTCCCCGGCCGTTGTGAAGTCGGCCATGATGACAACTGCCAGCGACGTCAAGCTCGCAGACGGCAGCAAGAACACGGACGTCCTCGCCACGGGCGCAGGGCAGGTCGATCCGGCCCGCGTCCTGGATCCCGGCCTCGTGTACGACGCCACCACCGACGATTACCTGCGGTTCATCCAGGGAACCGGCATGGACTTGGGCATGCCGGGGCTCGGCAGCACGCGGCCACGCGACATGAACGTCCCGTCCTTCTCGCTCGGAAACCTGGCCGGCAGGATCGAGGTCACCCGGACGGTGACTGCGCTGACACCCGGTGTGTACAGCGCAAAGGCCGGCGTGCCCGGAGTGAAGGTGACGGTGACGCCGTCGGTCCTGTCCTTTAGCGCGGCCGGCGAGAAGCGTACGTTCAAGGTGGCCTTTGAAAACCAGAGCGCCAAGCTGGGCGAATTCGCCGCGGGTTCGCTCACATGGCGGGGTGTCAACAAGACCGTGACCTCGCCGATTGCGGTGCGGCCGCAGTCGGTGGTTGCTCCCAAGAACATTGCCTTTACCTCCCAGGGGGCCAACGGTTCCGGGAACATCGGCATCGTCTCGGGCTCGAACTCGCGCACGAACGTGACGCTCGACGGCCTGTCGAAGGCGGACTCCTCCGCCATCGAGCTCGTACCCGGTCCCTTCCGGTACGAGGCCGACGCCTCGAACTTCATCAAGACGGTGGAAGTTCCGGCCGGCGTGCCCCTGGCCAAGCTGTCCGTGATCTCCGCGGATGAGAACGCCGACTTCGACATGGTGGTGGTCACGCCGGACGGCCAGGGAATTGTGGTCGCCACGGCCTCCGCGAGCGAGTCGGTTTCCATTCCGAACCCTGCTGCCGGTACGTACCGGATGTTCGTGAACCTCTACGACAGTCCCAACCAACAGGCAACCAAGGCCTCGGTGGATGCTGCGGTCCTGGGAGCAAATGAGGGCAACGCCACCGTGACTCCTGATCCTGTCCGCCTTGCGAACGGGCTCAGCGGGAAGCTCGCCCTCACCTGGAAAAACCTGGCACCCGGTTCCTACATCGGGCGGATCACTTTCGACGGGTCCAGCGCCCCGACGTTCGTGAGCGTCGTGGTGACGGAGGGCGGCGCCGTCGCGGTTGCACCGGCTTCGGAAGATCCGAAGAAAAAGAAGGAACGGGGGAAGGTCCAGAACCAGGACCTGACGCGGTCACCGGATAACTCCATCTAGGAAGGTCCCGGAACCGGGCTCCCGAGGGGGACCCACAGCGAAGGCCGGCGGGCGTGGCGCAAATTGCCAAGGTCCCGCCGGCCTTCGCCGTGCCATGCTTCTGTTCCGGCAACCGACCCGCGCGATTGGTTGGAGTTCTTGTCCAGATAATGGGCGCTAAACGCCTTGTAAGTCGCGATATGTGGACAAAAACTCTTCCTGAACCGCGGCCAAGGATGCACCGGCAGTTCAGATCGCGCAGGGGTTCAGATCGCGCAGGGTTCAGATGGCGCCCGTGGACCCGGGCACCCCGCCCAGCAGCGGGGACAGCGCCCGCCAGCGGGCAATTTCGCAGCCGTCCGTCATGGAAAACTGGGAGTTGACAGTGCGGCCGTTGAAGGTGCCGGTGACCACGGCCACCTGGGGGCCGCCGTACTGCTGGGTGCACAGCATGGGCGGGCCCGGTTCGGGGAAAAAGATCCGTTCACCGAAGCGTCCGACGGCGGCAATCGCCGCCGCTGGATCCGGCAGCGTTGATTCCACCAGTTCACCGGAACGGCTGACCAGGACAAAGACGTGCTCCGGGCCGCCCGGGGAGTGGGTGAGGGCGACGGTCAGTTCAAGGTCCGCGCCCCTAGGCAGGTCCACGTCCGGGCCTGCGCCAGGGAACGGCGGTGCGCCGCTCATCATTCAGTCTCCGTTCCAAGGCTGCCGAGGAGCGGCGCGAGGGCGGCCATGAGCCTGCCGCGCAGCTGCTGGGCTTCGGCCGAGAAGGCTCGCTGCTGCTCCACATAAGCAGCCTTGCCGTCGGGGGTCTCAATCGGAATGGCCGGGTAGCCCCAGTCCGTGAGGTCGTAGGGCGAGGCCTGCATGTCCATGGCCCGTACCCGCCAGGACAGCTCGAAGCAGTCCATGACGAGTTCGCTGGGCAGGGCAGGGGAGAGCTTGTACGCCCACTTGTAGAGGTCCATGTTGGCGTGCAGGCAGCCGGGCTGCTCCATGGTCCGCTGGTTCTCCCGGCTGGGGGAAAGCTCGTTCAGGGGCACGGCGTCTGGCGTGTAGAACCGGAACGCGTCGAAGTGCGAGCAGCGGATCCTGTTGTCCTCGACCACCCTGTCCGTGCCCGCGCCGCCCAGCCGCAGCTTAAGGTACTCGTGGCGCAGCTCGAACTTTTCCTGTCGGTAGACCATGGCCCACTCGTGCAGGCCGAAGCAGCCGAACTGCGCCGGCCGCGCGGCCGTCCCGGCCAGGATGATCCGGGCAAACAGGAGAGCCTCGCGCCGGTCGGCCAGGAACGACTGACGGTCGAACGCCACCGCCGTGCTGCCGGGCGGGAGGCCCGCACTGGCCAGCTCTCCGCCGTCGAGCGCTTTGTAATATTTCCAGTCCTTGCGGGCAGCCGCCTCCGTTCCGGAGAGGACCACACTGTCACCGGGATGCCAGCGCAGCAGCTGGCCTGGCTTTTGCGTGTAGTACGTGAAAAGGAAGTCCTCCACGGGATGCTTCCGCCCCGCGGAGCGGCGGGCAAGGTAGGGATCGGCGTAACGGCGCACCCTGCGCACGTGAGCGGCTTCGCGTTCCCTCCAGTCGGCAGGGGCGAGAACCTGGGCGGCGGGGATCGTCAATGCAGTGCCTGCCACGGTCCTAGAGGGCCCCGCCTGCAGCACCGAGGATGTCCTTGGCGGCGTTCCAGGCTCCGATCTGGCAGCCGTCCCGCAGGGCGAAGGAGGTCTCCACAGGCGTGCCATTGACTTCGCCCGTCACAGTGGCCACCTGCGGCCCGCCATACTGCTGCGTGCAGGAGATGCCCTTGGGCGGCGCGGCGGGGTTCACGATGGCTGCGTTGTCCTTCAATGAGGTGCAGGCTGCTGCGGCGTTGGGGTGCTGGCTCTCTGCCATGGCCGCCCCGCCCTTGCAGACCAGCGTGTAATTGGCGGCCTTGCCGTCCTTGGACGCCTTGACCGTGATGGACAGTTCGGCATCGCCGGCGCCGGGCCCGGACGGCAGGGGAGAAGCGGCAGGGGGTGCGGGCGCCGGGACGGTCGTTTCGGCGTCGGGCGGTGTGGAGCCTGGCGCCGGACTGCTGGGAGTGCCCGGGGTTTCAGTGGCCGGAGTCTCGGTGCCCGGCGAAGAAGCGCCCGGGGAAGAAGTCCCGGGCGACGAGGTCCCAGGGGAGCCGGTGGCGGTCCCGGGAGTGGCCGAAGGCTGGCCGGTTCCGGTGTTCGGGGTGCAGGCCGCGAGACCGCCCGTCGCTGCGAGGGCGAGCAGCACAGAAATCAGTTGCTTGCGCATGCCGGGTCTCCTCAAGTTTTTCCCATTCTACCGTCGGGGCCCCGGGCCGTCCGGTACAGCCGGATAACGGTACCCGGCAATTGCTAACGGAAGGGTATCGATTCTTGGGGGCGTCCGCGGTATCTTTCTGACATCAACGGGTGCGCGGCATAACCAAATAGTGATGACGCCCATGGGGGGGCAGAGCGTCCAGTTCGTGGGACCGAAGGTCTACAGGTCCTGAACCAAGGAAGGCATCCCCCATGATCCCTCAGCAATCCACTACCCGCCCCGGACACGGCAGCAGGTTGCCGGCCATATTCGCCGTAGCCCTTGCCATGGTCATTGGCCAGGGCCTCGCCGGACCAACGGCGGCGGCTCCCGCACCCGCATCAGCACAGCCGGCCGCTCTCCAGCCAACCGCTGCCCAGCTGGCGGCATCGCCGCTCAACGACGGCCACTACATCGTGATGCTCAAGGACAAGCCGCTGGCCACCTACTCCGGCGGGGTCCCGGGCATCCCGGGCACGGCGGTGCCGAAGGGTAAGAAGCTGAACCCCTCCGGCCCCAACTCCCGCAAGTACGATACTCACCTCAAAGCCAAGCAGCGGCAGGCGGCGGCATCCAAGGGCGTGACCATCAACAGGAGCTACACCCTGGCCCTCAACGGCTTCAGCGCTGTACTCTCCGCGGCACAGGCCAAGGCGCTCGCCGGTGACAGCAGCGTGCTGGCCGTGGTCCCGGACACCATGCGCAAGCCCGACTACTCGAGCACCGACTTCCTTGGACTTCCGGGCGGCGACGGCGTGTGGAACCAGCAGTTCGGCGGCAAGGATGAGGCGGGCAAGGGCGTCGTCGTGGGCGTGGTGGACACCGGCTACACGCCCGACAACCCGTTCTTCACCGGCGACACCGTCGATCCGCTGTCCGGCACCCCGGACGTGGGTGTGCCGTACCGCCTCCAGGGAAACGTGATCGCGATGCGCAAGGCCAACGGCGGAACCTTTGTAGGTGACTGCGTGGCCGGCGACGGTTTCGACGGCACGGAATGCAACAGCAAGGTCATCGGCGCCAGGTTCTATGACAAGGCCTACAAGGCGGCGGTCCCCCCGGAATTCAGGTCCCCGAACGAGAAGTTCTCGCCGCTGGACGTGAACGGCCACGGATCCCACACGGGCAGCACCGCAGCCGGAAACAGTGACGTCACCCAGACGGCGGGCGGCCGGGACTTCGGCAAGAGCTCAGGCGTTGCGCCGGCGGCCAAGATCGCCGTCTACAAGGTCTGCTGGGAAGGCGCCATTCCGGAGGCCACCGGGTGCGTTGAGTCGGACATTCTTAACGCCATCCAGGATGCCGTGCTCGACGGCGTGGACGTGCTGAACTTCTCCATCTCGGGAAACAACAACTCCACTGTCGACGCCGTTTCGCTCGCGTTCCTGAACGCCGCGGCCGCAGGGATCTTTGTGGCCGCCTCCGCCGGCAATTCCGGCCCGGTGGCCTCGACCGTCAACCATGCCGGACCCTGGATCACCAGCGTGGCAGCCTCGACGTTCGACAACACGCTGCGCGGAACCGTCGAACTGTCGGACGGCAGCAAGTTCGCTGGCGCAAGTGTCATGGGCAGCGAGGTGGACTCCAAACCGATCGTGCTGGCCGTCGACGTGAAAACAGCGGCCGCCCCGGCTGCAGATGCGGCGCTATGCGCACCGAACTCCCTGGACCCGGCCAAGGTTGCGGACAAGATCGTCGTTTGCGATCGCGGCGTTGTGGCACGCGTTGACAAGAGCGCCGAGGTCAAGCGCGCCGGCGGTGTAGGCATGGTCCTGGTCAACCTGACGCCCAGCTCCCTCGACGCCGATCTGCACAGTGTCCCCACGGTTCATATAGACGACCCGAAGATCAAGGACCTGGTGGCGGCAACTCCGGGCATGACGGCAAGCCTCAAGGCGACTGACACCACCGGAGCCGAACCCCCGGCCGTGCCACAGATTGCCGGATTCTCCTCACGCGGACCCACTTTGGCATCCAACGGAGACCTGCTCAAGCCTGACGTTGCGGCTCCTGGCGTGGCAGTGCTTGCCGCTGTTTCGCCCATAGGTTTCAAGGGCGAGAATTTCGGCTTCCTGTCCGGCACGTCGATGGCATCGCCGCACATCGCCGGCTCGGGAGCCCTGCTGCTCGGCAAGAACCCGAAGTGGTCCCCGGCCGCGGTGAAGTCAGCCATCATGACCACGGCCTATGACCTGGTCAACGCGGCAGGCGCCAAGGTCCATGACGTCTTCGCCCAGGGCGCTGGCCACGTCGATCCCGCCCGATTCGACTCCCCGGGCCTCGTCTACGACGCCGGCATCAGTGACTGGATGGGCTTCCTCCAGGGACAGGGGATTGCCCTTGGCGTCACCCCCATCGCGGCCAAGGACGTCAACCTACCTTCGGTGGCACTGGGCGCCATGTCCGGCAGCCAGACCGTCACGCGGCGGGTCACGGCGGTGACGGCAGGAACCTACCGGGCAGCAATCACCCTTCCCGGCATTACAGCCACCGTCAGTCCGGCAGAAGTAACGCTGGCAGAGGGTGAAAGCGCCACGGTCACCATCACGTTCACCACTGCTGGGGCGCCGCTGAACGCGTACTCCACCGGATCCCTGACGTGGACGTCAGGCGACAACACCGTCCGCTCACCGGTGGCGGTGCGTCCGGTGCCTTAGTGCAGTTGGACCCAAGAACGGACGACGCCGGGACTCACCGCTGGTGGTGAGTCCCGGCGTCGTGCGTGGACAGGTGGAAAAAGCAAAAGGGAAATCAGCCGGGGGCGGAGCCCGTGGCGGCAATCAGGTCCATCATGGAGCTATGCATGCCCTCCACCTGGTCCCGGCTGAGGCCCAGCTTGGCCATCATGGTGCCGGGAACTGCCGTGGCCTGCTGGCGGAGGGCCGCCCCTTGCGGAGTCAGGTCCACTGCCAGGGCACGCTCGTTCCCCTCCGCGCGCCTGCGCGTGATGAGGCCGGCCGCTTCCAGGCGCCGCAGAAGAGGCGATATGGTTGCGGGCTCGTGCAGGAGGGCCTGGCTGATGTCGCGGACCGTGCGCGGGCTGGACTCCCAAAGGCACAGCATGACCAAGTACTGGGGGTGGGTGAGCCCCAGCCTGTCCAGCACGGGCTTGTAGGCGCCTACGACGCTGCGCGCGGCGACGGTCAGGGCGAAGCACAGTTGCCGATCCAGAAGAAGGTCATCCTGCCCCGAAGCAGGCATTGCGGCTGTTCCGGCAGTACCGGCGGCCGGGGATTTCGGGCGGGTGGCCATGAGCATCCCTTTCGATCGTTAGTGCACTAATCATTAGGGTATCCTTGATACTGGCAGTAGTCGTGGAATGGAGTGGACACCGTGGCAAAAGAGAACGGCGCGCAGCGGTTCATGCGGGCAACCGGCAAGCTCAGGGCGGTCTTTGGACCCGCCAACAGGAGTTCGCTGGTGCACGACATGACCGAGGAGAACCGCAAGCTGCTCGCCCAGCGCGAGGCGGAGACGCAGCAGTGGGAAACGGTCCACCGGCCGGACGGCAGCACGTATGTAGTGCCCCGCAACCCCGACGACAAGTCCCTGCGCTAGCCGCCGGGCCGGGCCGAGTGTCCCGGCCATAGCCAGCAGCCAGGCTGTACCTGCCGGGTTCTTTTTCGGGGTCCCGGCGTAAAATAAGGGCACTGGCAGTCGAAGGGCAGACGCTCTCCGCCTTCAAGCAGGGAAGGGGGTGGGACTTGTGGCACACGTGCTCAGTGGCTTTATGAACCTGACAGACAGGCTCCGGTTCGTATTCGGCCCTGCCGCCGTCGGCGACTCAGCCACGCCGGTGGTTCACCTGCATGACGATTATGAGCATGCTTCCGAAAACGATCTGGCCCAGTTCGAAGTCGAGACCGACTCCGAGGGGCACCACTATGCTGTCCGCAGGGGCGACCTGGATAAGTGACAACGCCTTCAATGAAGTGAAGAAGTCCCGGTGCGCGTGAGCGCACCGGGACTTCTGTCTGCACTGACTCGCAGTGCCTGACCGGGACCTTTAGCGGCCGGTGCCCCCGTAGACGGTGGCAACGGCTTCGCTGTCCAGGTCGAATGCCTTGTGGATGGCGCGGACTGCGTCATCGAGCAGGTCGGCATGGGTCACCACGGAAATGCGGATCTCCGAAGTGGAGATCATGTTGATGTTGATGCCCGCAGCAGAGAGGGCCTTGAAGAACGTGGCCGAAACGCCCGGGTGGGAGCGCATGCCGGCACCGATCAGCGACAGCTTTCCGATCTGCTCGTTGTACTCGATGCTTTCGAACCCGATCTCGGCCTGTGCTGCACGGAGGGCGGCAAGGGCGTCGGCGCCCTCGACGATGGGCAGCGTGAAGGAGATGTCCGTCCTGCCGGTGCCGTGCGTGGAGACGTTCTGGACGATCATGTCGATGTTCGAGTGCGCGTCCGCGATGACCTGGAAGATCGCGGCTGCCTTGCCGGGGATGTCCGGAACACCTACGACGGTGACCTTTGCTTCCGAGCGGTCGTGTGCAACACCGGAGATGATTGGCTGCTCCAAGGCAACTCCCTCTTGAGTCGTGATCTTGTCATCGGCGCCGGGCAGGACCCAAGTGCCTTCGTTCTGGCTGAATGAGGAACGGACATGCAGTGGCACGCCGAACCGCCGGGCGTATTCGACGCACCGGAGGTGGAGGATCTTGGCCCCGGACGCTGCCAGTTCCAGCATCTCCTCGCTTGAGATACGGTCGATCTTCTGGGCGGACGGCACCACGCGGGGGTCCGCCGTGTAGATGCCGTCAACGTCGGTGTAGATCTCACAGACGTCGGCCTCGAGGGCGGCGGCGAGGGCCACCGCCGTCGTGTCCGAACCGCCGCGGCCGAGAGTAGTGATCTCGTTCGTGGAGCGGCTCATGCCCTGGAACCCGGCGACGATGGCAATGTGCCCCTTGTCCAGGGCGGTGCGGATGCGGTGCGGGTCGACGTCAATGATCCGGGCCTTGCCGTGGATCCCGTCCGTGATCATGCCGGCCTGGGAACCCGTAAAGGACTGCGCGGACGCGCCGAACTTGTTGATCGCCATGGCCAGCAGGGCCATGGAGATGCGCTCACCGGCGGAGAGGAGCATGTCCATCTCCCGTGCCGGGGCTGAGTCGGTGACCTGGCTGGCAAGGTCAAGGAGTTCATCGGTGGTGTCACCCATCGCGGAGACGACGACGACGACTTCGTTGCCGGCCTTCTGGGCGTCGACCACTCGCCTGGCCACGCGCTTGATGCCGTCAGCGTCAGCCACCGACGAGCCGCCGAACTTCTGCACAATGAGCTGCGTGGTGGCAGCAGCATCTGCGGGCAGCTCCTGCGGCCGCGGTTCGGTTTTCACATCGGTACTGGGCATACTCATGCGTGCACCCTCACTGGATCAATTGGAGTTCTGGAGGCCAGGCGGCCTAACGGCACGGCGGCATACTCAGTTTATCGCCGTGGCCCGCCCGCTGTGGAATTGTGACCGTTGCGGTCAGCTGAGGGCGTTCCGGCGGCCCTCGAAGGCCCTGCCCAGCGTGACTTCGTCGGCGTATTCGAGGTCACCGCCTACTGGCAGCCCGGAAGCGAGCCGCGTTACTGCGATGCCAATCGACTGCAGCATGCGCGCCAGATAGGTGGCCGTGGCCTCGCCCTCCAGGTTCGGGTCGGTGGCAATGATGATCTCCTGGACGGCGCCGTCGCTTAGCCGGTTGAGGAGTTCGCGGATCCGGAGCTGTTCCGGGCCGACGCCGGCGATTGGATTAATGGCACCGCCGAGCACGTGGTAGCGGCCCCGGAATGAGCGGGTGCGCTCCACGGCCAGCACGTCCTTGGACTCCTCCACGACGCAGATGACGGAGGGGTCACGGCGCGGGTCGCGGCAAATGTTGCACAGTTCCTGCTCGGTCACGTTGCCGCAGGCGGCGCAAAACTTGACCCGTTCCTTGACGGTGGTGATAGCCTCCACCAGCTTCTTCATGTCCTGGGGGTCTGCCTCCAGGATGTGGAACGCCAGGCGCTGCGCGGACTTCGGTCCCACGCCGGGAAGACGTCCGAGCTCGTCGATCAGCTCCTGAACTGCACCCTCGTACACTTTTTCCTCGATTGCTTGGTTGAAAGATGGCCGGTGCCGCCAGACGGGGCACCGGTACGTTACAGGGCGAGCTGCCCGGCCCTCGGGTCCTCGCTCCGGGCCGGAGCTCCTTCAGGGCCGGGTTCCGCGGCTTAGTACCGGGGCACCAGGGGGCTGCCGTCCAGCGACCGTTCTTCGATGAGCTTTCCGCCCAGAATACGCTCGACGGCGGCACGGCCAAAGACGCCCGACTCCTCGATGGTTTCGTCGTCCGCACTGGGGATGTCCTGCACGTACGGCGCCGGTTCCTCGGTGCTCCGCGTGGGCGCCTTGGCCCGGCCCGCCTCGGCCTCCGGGCTGTTGGAGAGCCTCTGGTAGAGGCTCAGCTTGCCCCGTGCGGGAGTCTCGGTTGCAGGCTCCGGCACCGGTGCAGCGGTGCGGACAGCGGCAACTGAGGGGCCGGCCTGTACTGCTGGTCCGGCCTTCACTGCGGGCCCTGTCTGCACCGCCGGTCCTGCCTGAACTGCCGGGCCTGCCTGAACTGCCGGGCCGGAGGTGAATACGGGAACGCGGACCGGCGTGGTGGCAGCGGTAACGGAGGGGGCGCGGACACCCTGGTTCGCGGTGGGTGCTCCGTACTCGTGGCTGACAGGCGCCGGGGCGGATGCCATGGCGTAGGCAGGCTCGAACTCGGGGGCACCGCGTTCGGCTGTTTCCGGCGCGCTCTCAGGCGCGGCGATTTCAGCAGGGCCACTCGCACCCGGGGCCCTGGGATCCAAGCCACGCACACCCGGGGCGCCTTCACCTGAGGCGCCCTTACCCAAGGACCCGGACAGCTGGCCCCCCGCGGCGTCCCCGCCAGCACGCGGCAGCTGGGCGGCGGCGGGTGGGTACACCGGTGCGGCGGAGCCCGTCGAATCCTCGTCGTGGTCGATGTCAGCCGCGGCCGGGTTTTTGCCCACGTTGCTTTCGGAACCGAGAGCCCATACGCCAGGCGTCTGCTCGACAGCACGGGACCACGGATCAGACGAGGTGTCTGGAGCAGGTTGGCGCTCTGCCTGCGCCGGGGCTGCAGTTTTTGCGCGGGTTTGCGCAGCCGGGAGTGCGGACTCGGCAGGCTTGTTTACCGCCGGTGCCTTTATCTCCGGCGCCGACGATGGCGCGGGGCTGCCCTGCCACTGACGCGACGGCTCCCAGTCCATGGGAGGCTCTTCGTCCAGCGGCGGTGCGTCCTCGTCCAGTGGAGGGCCCCAGTCGTCATCCGGATAGGAGTAGTCGCCGGCCTGCTGAGGTCCGCGTGCCGCCTCTTGCTGTACGGCAACAGGCAGCGCGGCAACGGAGGCCTGGGCGGGATCAGGCTGCGGGGCGGACGCCTGGGTGGGAACCGACTGCTGGGCGGACGGTTGCGTGGCAACTGGCTGCGGGGCGGGCTGCTGGGGGAGTGCGGACGGTTCATGACCGGATGCTCCCGCAGCGCTGCCGGCGCCGGCGGGGGCGGTGGGCGCCGAGTGTGCAGGATTGCTGGATGCGCCAGTAGCGCTTCCCACGCCGGCGGGGGCGGCGGTGTCCGACGGGGATGCCGTGATGGTCGGTCCTGACCACTGCGGCGCGGACACCGCAGAGGCGTCCGGCGAAGACGCAGGGGCATGCCCGGCCGCGGGTACGGTGGGCGAACCCGGCGAGGCCGGAGCCGAGCCAGTTGCCGCAGGGCGGGCGGTGGCGGGCTCCGTCTCTCCGGAGCCCCTTGGGGCAGGGGCCAGGCCCCAGTCAGCGTCGGTGGTGGTAGCCGGAACGTCCCGGCTAGTAGGCGCTTTTGGGTTTGGGTCAGAGCTCGCTGAACTGCCGGCGCCTGCCACCGCGGTGATCTGGCAGTCGATGCCGATCGTTTTGTGGATGGCCTGGCGCAGATTCTCGGAATGGTCGGCCCGGCCGAATGCACCGGCCAGGCCGGATGTGGTGAAGACGAGCGTCAGGACCTGGCCGTCGAACTGGCCAACCTGGGCGTTGGGCTCCACGAGCGCCCAAGTGCTCCGCTTGATCTTCGTCAACGTCTGCAGGACCTCGGGCCAGGCGCGGCGGAGTACCTCGACGTCGGCATGCGCCCCGGCGGGGGCCGTGCCCGCAGGGGCAGCGGCTGCGCTGGAAGAGGGCTGGGTGTGGGGCTGTGGCGCGGGAGCCGTCGGGGCCGTCTGCGCAGCGACCGGCTCGGGGCCGTGGGCTTGTTGGCGCGGGGCCTCGTGACGCTGGCCCTGTTCAGGCTGCGGGGCGGAGGCCTGTGAGGCAGCGGCACGCTGGGCGACGGAGCCCTGGCTATCGTGCGCGTCCGGGCCGGGGCGGCGGTCGCGCGCGGCGGCGTCATCCATGGGCCAGTCACCAGTGGTGATGCGCGGTGCGGCCAGGGATTCCCGTCCGGGCACGCCGAGGGCGCCGGGTGCGTCCTGCGCCGCTGGTGAGGCCTGGATGCTGGGTGGGCCCGCCTGCGGCGCGCTCGTCGCCGGAGCCGCCTCGGCCGGAGCGGCAGGAACCGACGCCGAAGCTGCCGGCGAATGCGAGGCCGGAGTGTTCTGGGCCGGAGCGGCAGACGGAACAGACGCAGGGGGTGCCAAAGACGCAGGCGGTGCCACCGAAGCCTCTGCAGGCGCCGGCACGGCCGCCACAGCCTGAGCCGCAACTGCGGCGGGAGCACCGGCGTCGGACCCTCCGTAGTTCAGGCGCCGCTCCACACGGTCGATCCTCGCAGCGATACCGCGTTCGGTCTGCTCGGAACTGGGCAGCAGGATGCGGGCGCAGAGCAGTTCCAGGTGCAGGCGCGGCGAGGTGGCACCCGTCATCTCCGTGAGCGCGGTGTTGGTGACATCGGCCGCGCGAGACAGCTCAGCCGCGCCGAGATTGTGTGCCTGGCTCTGCATCCGGGCGATCTGGTCGGCCGGCATGCCTCGGAGGATGGCCTGGGCGCTTTCCGGCATGGCCTGCACGATGATGAGGTCGCGAAAGCGCTCCAGGAGGTCCTCCACGAAGCGGCGGGGATCGTGGCCCGTCTGAATGACGCGGTCCACGGCGCGGAAGACCGTGGCGGCATCTGAAGCGGCGATTGCTTCGACGACGTCGTCCAGAAGCGAGGCGTGCGTGTAGCCGAGAAGTGCCACGGCGAGCTCGTAATCGAGGCCATTGGGTCCGGCGCCTGCCATGAGCTGGTCCAACACGGACAGCGAGTCCCGGACGGACCCGGCCCCGGCGCGGATCACCAGCGACAGGACTCCTGGGGCCACCGGGACGTTTTCCTGGTGGCAGAGCTGCTCGAGGTACGCCATGAGCGGTTCAGGCGGCACCAGCCGGAACGGGTAGTGGTGCGTGCGCGAGCGGATGGTCCCGATGACCTTGTCCGGCTCGGTAGTGGCGAAGATGAACTTAATATGTTCCGGCGGCTCTTCAACGATCTTCAGCAGGGCGTTGAAGCCCGCCGAGGTAACCATGTGCGCCTCGTCAATGATGAAGATCTTGTAGCGGTCCCGCACCGGAGCGTAGGTGGCTCGTTCGCGGAGGTCGCGGGCGTCGTCCACGCCGCCGTGGCTGGCAGCGTCGATCTCGATGACATCGAGGGAGCCGGCTCCGCCGCGGGCAAGTTCGACGCAGCTGGGGCAGACGCCGCACGGGGTGTCCGTGGGGCCCTTCGCACAGTTGAGGCAGCGGGCCAGGATGCGCGCAGACGTGGTCTTGCCGCAGCCGCGCGGCCCGGAGAAAAGGTAGGCGTGGTTTACGCGGTTCTTGCGCAGCGCCGTCATCAGCGGCTCCGTGACGTGTTCCTGCCCGATAACGTCCGCGAACGAGTCCGGGCGGTACCTGCGGTACAGGGCAGTTGTAACAGTCACAGGGAAAACCTACCTATAGGGACTGACATTAAGATAAGAGACCCCTCATGCACCCGCCAGAGCCCATCTACCCTTGCTACCTTCCGGTCCTGGGGGAGTTCAACAGGATGACGCCACAT
Organism: Arthrobacter sp. UC242_113; assembly: GCF_044054585.1. Classification (NCBI taxonomy): domain Bacteria; kingdom Bacillati; phylum Actinomycetota; class Actinomycetes; order Micrococcales; family Micrococcaceae; genus Arthrobacter; species Arthrobacter sp. UC242_113. The sequence goes on from NZ_CP171968.1 coordinate 4,445,147, forward strand.
GAGGGGCCGTCAGATACTTTACCCGAACTTTGGGCGTGGCCCGAATCGGCTCCGATGGGGCAGCGGCGGGCACACCGCCGTCGTCTTAGCGGTGCCCGTTCACTGGCCAGCTCAGGAACGCCGGCTCCTCGTAAGGGTGGGCTCGCCGCAATCCCTGCACGACGGCGTCCAGCACGTCCTCTTCCACGATGCACTCGATCCGGACCTCCGAAACTTGCTCCGGCTTACCCGGGGCGCCGATGTAAGGCCGGGCTCCGGGTAAGGGGGTAAAACGTCCCGTACCCGGCGACGTGAAGGAGCAGTGCGAGTAGTCGCCCAGGCGGCCGGCGCCGGCATCTCCGATGGCGGTGAGCACCGCCTCGACGTGGGAATCGGGAACGTAAATCACGAGCGCATGCAGCTGGGACATGCCACCATTTTCGGCCGATTGGGAGATGCCGGAAAGTTCAGGTATTCTAGTATCTGCTTTTGGTTCAAGAGCAGCTGGAGAATTCGCCTAGCGGCCTATGGCGCACGCCTGGAACGCGTGTTGGGTTAACGCCCTCGGGGGTTCAAATCCCCCATTCTCCGCCACTGGGAAACCCGGTTCTGACATCGTCAGGACCGGGTTTTCTGCTTCCCGCCCCGATTGCGGAGGGAGTCACGTCACGCCCAGCCTCCGGAGCCGCTCGCGGGCGGCCAGCTGGCTTGGGCTGGCCGGACCCAGTGCAAGGCGTACGACGGCGAGGGTCGCCCGGGCGGCCAGGCTCACCGGCAGCGGTAGGGGACCGATCCGGGCAGTCCGCAGTCCTAACAGCCGGCGGTAGTCGGGGTCCAAGCTCAGGACGGCGGCCTCGAACAGCACTCGGTACCCAGGTTTCAGCAGGGGGTGCAGCGGCGGATTCCTGATGAACGCGACTGTCTCCGAAACCCGTTCATCACAGCGGAGAGTGCCTTCGGCAGACCATTCCGCGAGCTCCCGGACGAGGGCGGCCTTACTCTCCGGCGGGGACTCCACTCCCATGAGCCTGCCCGCCTGCGCCCATTCACGCACGTAGGCGTCCGGGCCGCCCGGAATGGGGCCGTCCCACAGCTCATGAGTGCGGAGAAACGAGTCCGTGAACGTGATGTGCACCCAGCGGAGCAGCTCAGGATCGTTGGCTGAGTACTTCTGGACGGTGCCGTCGCCATCGACATACTTGCCGTTAACGGAGTCATGCAGCCGGACCACCCTCGCGGTTGCCGCCCGGGCTTCAGCCGTGGACCCGTAGGTAAGGGCGTGGATCCACGCAGTGGTCCGGGCCAGCCGGCCCAACGAATCCGCACGGAAATTTGAATGGTCGTGCACCCCGGCGAGCACTGCGGGGTGAAGTGTCTGCATCAAAAGGGACCGGATGCCGCCGACGATGGTCGGCACGCCGCCATGGACGGCCCAGACCGCAGAGCCAGGGAGGAAATACCCGGGGTCGTCGCCCTGGGCAAACTTCCGAGACCAGTCCGGCAGGGCATCCGGGCTGCCGGTGAGCGTGCGCTTCAGTTCCGCCTGCCATTCCCTCAGGAAAGTCCGCATATTTCATTCTCGCGCGCCGAGGCGGGTCGGTTAAGTGGAGGAGTCGCCTCATTTTCCGTCAACCCCGCGGCCAGTACCAAGGCAGCACGCGTTAAAAGCCTATGGATTCGTGCCGGCTGACCCCCCAGTTTTAGGGGTTTCGCCGCTCTGGAGCCTGTGGCCACAATGGAGGACACGCTCGTCGAGATACGCGTTTGGCGGGTACTGATCCAGGAGAATTCTGTGGCAAATCATGGGGGGACACAAGCACGCACCGAGGGTGATCGGCCCGGGCCGGATCGCCTTGCGGAGCCTGTCCGCGGCGGTGGTTGTCGGCTTCTCCGTCTTTGCCTTCGGATTCCAGGGACCTGCCACTTCCATCCAGCAGCCCGTGGGTGCTGCCGTCCCAATTGCACCTCCCTCGGGAGTCGTCGGGCCGGAGCTCCTCGATCCCGACACCGCACCGCCCGGCTACCCGGTCAGCGGGTCCGGCATCGCTGCGCCGGCGAAGGCCCCCACCGGACACACCGTGTCCAAGTCCAAAGTCAAGGCAACCAAGACAAGCGCCGCCAAATCTCCGGGTGTGGCCTCCACCGCCCTGAAGCGGCCCGGAGCCGGCTTCCTCATGGCGCCCTTGGAACACCTCACACCAACTTCCCCGTTCGGCCTGCGGCACAGCCCGATCACCGGCGAAGCAGGCGAATTCCACTGGGGCCAGGACTACGCTGCCGCCTGCGGCACCCGTGTCTACGCAGCCGACGCCGGCGTGGTCCGGGCCGCCGGATGGCACCCCTGGGGCGGCGGCAACAGGGTGGAGATTGACCACGGCAACGGCCTGATCACCACGTACAACCACCTGCAGGGCATCGCCGTCGAAAAGGGCGACCAGGTTCGGGTAGGCGAGATCATCGCGGAGGTGGGCACCACCGGGTCCTCCACTGGCTGCCACCTGCACTTCGAGGTCATCAAGAACGGACAGCACGAGGATCCCCTGAAATGGACCCTGCTGCCCATCCGGCAGACCGACCAACTGACACCCGCTGTATTTACCAGCTTCGCGGGCGGTGCTGCCAGCACGTACGGGTGGGCCATCCCCAACATCCCGGGCAACAGCGGGCCGGGCAACACCGACGACGGCCTGACACCGGTCACCGCGGCTGCGCTCGCCAACCCGCACACCGGCCAGGCATCAGCGACGCGGCCCACCCTGCTCTCGTCATCGTCCGGTTTCCTGACTTCCGGTGCGCCGACTTCCGGTTCGTCGGCCTCCAGCCCGGCAACAGATCCGGCAGTTACCGCAAGTCCCATACCGCCGGCGCCGAAGCCTCCCGCGACGACCAAGCCCAAGCCGTCGCCGACGCCGACTCCCACACCGACGCCTACGCCCACACCGACGCCTGCTCCTGCGACGCCGACCCCTACTCCCACGGCGCCGACTCCGACACCCACGACGCCAACCACGCCGCCTGCTGACCTTGCTCCGGTTGAGCCGACTCCCACCGAGCCTGCTGTCCCGGCAGACCCGACTCCCACGGAGCCGGCGGTCCCGGCAGACCCTGCGCCGCCCACGAGTTCCGGACCTGCCCCGACGGAAGTTGCCCCCGTCGAGCCCGCTCCGGTCCCCGCGCCGCCGGCCCCCGAAATCGTGGTTCCGCCCGCACCGGCTCCGGTAGCGCCCGCGCCGGCTCCGGTAGCGCCCGCGCCGGTTCCGCCCGCACCGGCTCCGGTAGCGCCCGCGCCGGCTCCAGTTGCGCCCGCGCCGGCTCCAGTTGCGCCCGCTCCGGCTCCAGTTCCCGCGCCGGCTCCAGTTCCGACGTCGGAACCGGCAACCGCGACTTCGCCAAGTGCCGTGCCAACTGGGGATGCTGCCGTGGCAGCGGCGAAGGCCGCAGCAGAAGCTGTTCCGACGGCGGAGCCCACAACGGCGCCGTAGACGGTGAGGGGAAGCCGCCGTCGGGCTGTTCGCTCCCCAGGTGAGACCAACTGGTCAGGAGGTCAGGGAATGCAACGGAGGCCAAAGCCGTTGTCATTAGTGACAGCCATGCACCCGGCGAGAGAGCACGATGTGACTTCCCTCCAAATTCCGCCGACAACCGACGGAACCCGCCCGGGTTTCGGATGCCCAACCGGCGATGCGGTGCCGGCGGCGGGTGCGTCCGCCGACTGCGGCTGTACGGGCTGTACCGGAACTGCCAGGGGATCGGCCTGCCCAGCGCGGGCACACGCCGTCGTCGTTTTTTCAAGCGCCCCCAGACACGGTGCGCCGGGTACCTTCCGGAAGAGCATTCCGCCCGGAAATACCCGGGGAGTTTCCCCTTCTTCTCTGTAGCAAAACTGCCGGGCGCCTAGCCCAGTCTCCGCCAGGTACAGACGGAATGCGGCGAATCGAAGATTGCACGGCATATCAATGAAGCGGTCATCGGATGATGGCCGTGCAAGAAATGAAAGCGAGGAAGGTAGCCCGAAAGCGGCGGCGGTGTTGTAATTTTTCAACATGCCAACTCCCGTTTCCCCCTAGTTCGCTTTTTATCTGGTTGGATGGAAGGTACTGAGAGGGACACAGGAGGCGCCCCGCTTCCTAACTACCGCGAAGGCAGCAATGGAGCTCATCGAGGCCGAGCACCCCCGGCCACGCCATTTTCTACTCCACCTGAGTGACACCCACCTGCTGGGCGGTCCGGACCCCCTATACGGCGCAGTTGACAGCGAAGCCCGCCTGATCCAGCTTTTCGACGAGGTTCAGGCATCCGGTGCGCGCCCGGAAGCCGTGATTTTCACCGGCGACCTGGCGGACAAGGGCGACCCAGAGGCCTATGCCAAGCTCCGCGCAGTCGTGGAGCCCGCGTGCCGGGATCTCGGCGCCCAGGTCATCTGGGCCATGGGCAACCACGACAACCGCGCCAACTTCCGCGAGGGCCTCTTCGGCCAGCGCGGCAACGACGATCCCGTCGACCACAGCTACTACGTCAATGGGCTCCGGGTGATCACCATGGACACGTCCGTGCCCGGCTATCACCACGGCGAACTCAGCGAGAACCAACTGGACTGGCTCGCCGGGCAGCTGGAGACCCCGGCGCCGGACGGCACGATCCTGGCCCTGCACCATCCTCCGGTTCCATCGGTGCTGGACCTGTCCGTGCTCGTGGAACTCCGTGACCAGGCGTCCCTGGCGGCCGTGGTCCGGAACTCGGATGTCCGCAGCATCCTGGCCGGACACCTGCACTACTCCACGACGGCGAGCTTCGCCGGCATCCCGGTGTCCGTCGCCTCAGCCACGTGTTACACCCAGGACCTGAATGTTCCGGTGGGCGGCACACGCGGCCGCGACGGCGGCCAGGCCTTCAACCTGGTGCACGTTTATGAGCACACGGTGGTGCATTCAGTGGTGCCGCTGGGCGCCACTCCCACGGTGGGCGAGTATGTCAGCCCGGAGGAGACGGAACGCCGTCTGGCGGCAGCCGGAATCCGCATCCCCGAAGGGGCCAAACGTCCCGTCCTCACGCGGAAGTAGCGGCCAAGGTCTGCTCGCACAGATGAGCCCCCGCCGGATCTGACTGGTCAGTTCTGGCGGGGGCTTCCTGCTGTACAGCTTGCTTTCCCGGTGCTACTTTTCCCAGGGCGCCTTGATGGGGTAGTACCTCTCCAGGAACTCCGTGACCAGCTCCGCACGTTCGTCGGCCGGCACCTCCGGAAAACTGCCGTCATTGAGGCAGAAGAAGTCCATGTTGCGCTTGGTCAGCAGCTTGGGCAGGTAATTCAGTCCCGACCGCAGCGTGGTGTCCACGTACCGCACCTTGGCGGCCGTCTGGGTCACCGCCCGGCCGGTCAGTAGCGCGTAGTAGTGGTAGAAGGAATTCGTGACAGAGATGTTGTCCGCGGCGCGGAAGGTGCTGGCGGCGGTCTTCGCGAACTCCGCCGGGAACTCCTGCTCCATCTGGGCTACGAGGCTCCGGCGCATCGGCGCTGCCGAGTGCTCCAGGTGGCGGGTGGTGATCCGGCCGAAGCGGTTCCAGAGCAGCTTCCGGTTGACCCGGGCCGCGTTCTCGAAGCCGCTGCGCTCGGCGTCGTTTTCGCCGAGGCCGATGCGGGTCTCAGCCTCGATGAACTTGGTGATCCCGCCCGGAGTGAAGAACATGTCCGGGCCCACCGGCCGCCCGAAGAACATGTCGTCGTTGGAGTAGAGGAAGTGCTCGGAGAGGCCCTCGATGTGGTGCAGCTGGCACTCCACGGCCTGCGAGTTGTGGGTGGGCAGCACCGACGGGTCAGCGAAGAACTCCTCGCTCCGGACGATAGTCACCGACGGGTGGTCGTTCAGCCATTCCGGCGCGGGGGAGTCCGTGGCGATGAAAATGCGGCGGACCCACGGCGCAAACATGTACACCGACCGGAGCGCGTATTTGAGCTCATTGATCTGCCGGTAACGCGCCTCGTGGTCGTCGCCCTCACCCAAAACGGCCCCCGCCATCCGGGCCCGCCGGGCGGCGATGTACTCCGGGGAGCTGCCGTCCACCCAGGAGAAGACCATGTCGATGTCGAAGCTGATGTCGCTCGCGTGGTCAGCGAACATGTTCTCGATGGTGGGCCAGGTGTGGCCATAGCGCTCAACCGTTCCGCGGACGGCCTCGTGGGCCATCATGGTGCGGCGGGTAAGCGAGTTCTCGATCGGCAGGATCACTTCGTTGCCCAGGAAGCTCCACAGCTCCACCTGGACGCCGGCGGATGCACCAAATTCGAAGCCGCCCTCGGGCTCCACCCGCGGGCGGTACAGACGGAAGATGCGGGCCTGGCGGTTGACGGAGAGCTCGCCGTCGGCCACCAGGACGGACGTCTTCTTTTTCGCATCCACGGTCATGGAGTAGAACGGTTCGTGCCGGCACGCCTCAACGAGGGCGGATCGCAGCTTCTTCCGGTTCTTCCAGTCAAGGGCGATCACGGGACGGTCGTTGTTGCCCCTGACCAGCAGGTAATCCAGCCCGGCCCCGTCCAGCACATTCCGAAGGAAGAGCAGGTCCTCCACCATGGCCTGGTAAGGCGTCCGGGTGTCGTTGATCAGCGCATACCGGCCTGATCGGCGGACGACGTCGGGGCGGTGTTTGAGGCGCGCCACAGCCGCCGGCGACGTTGCTTCCGCGAGTGCGGGCACGTCGTCTTCGGCCGCCTGGCCGCCGTAATAGATGTCGTCCTGAACCGTTACGTCCGTGATGGCGTTTCTCCCATGCAGCTAGGGGGTGTAATGAAGTCTTACTTGCATGATAGTCCTGCCGGGAAAACATGCCGGGCAGGCGGCCAAGGCCTGCCCTCGGGCCGCGGCCCAGCCCGCTGGGCCGCGGCAGCGGGCCTAGCCGAGGAGCGCCTGCCGCCAGCTGGAGAGGAACGCCGCCCCGGCGTCGTCATGAATGACCGTTTCCTGCAGGCCCAGGTCGGCGGCTGTGAGGACGTCGTAGGGCTTGGCCGGGACGCCGTCCGCAGGCCTGACGTCGACGTGCTTCACGGCGTGGTCGTTGTGGTGCAGCCAGTCGGCCATCGCGTAGTCGGTGCGGGAATCGCCCACAGTCCGCCACGCTTGAGGCGTGATGCCTTGGGCCGCCAGCAGCTCCACGGCGCGGCTCGCTCCGAGGTCCTTGCCCAGCCGCACCGATTCAATGTCCGTGGAGATGATGGTGGGGTCCACGCGGTAGTCGATCTCGTCGTCGGAGTTGGGTGCATGGTGGTCCAGCCGCACGACGCCCAGCCCGTGGCGTCCCATCAGCTCCATCGCCTCCGCATCAAACAGCTTTTGCTCGGCGAGGTATTCACTGTTGGGCACCTCAATGTGCTGCTCCACCGACACCATGGCCCGCTTGGTTTCGTCGAAGAACATGTGGGCCGAGTAGTCCTCAGCCACCATGCGCCGCACATCGTCGCCGTATGCCGCCGGCACGGCGAGCTCGTGGTCCACGTGAATGGGTCCGGGACCGGCCGCGGTGTAGCTGAACCACACCGCGCCTTTTTCGCAGATGGCGTGGATCAGCGTTCCGGCCGGCATTCCGGCGGCGATCATGGGCTCCATGACCTGGTCGCGAATGAAGGCGTCCGAGCGCCCGGTGTTGAAGATGACCGGTACTCCGGCGTTCGCGAGAGCTACCAAATCGGCAATGATTTCCGGTTTCACGTCCCTGGTCACCGGGCTGGCGACCGGGCCATCAACGTCCAGGAGCAGGGCCAGGGCGGGTGTCGACGGCGTGTGGGCGCCGAACCCCGGGGCAGCATTCGCGGTAGGTGCAGTCATGGCTCCATTCTGTCAGCCGACACCGGCCGATCCGCCCGTACCGTGGCAGGCGGACAGCATGTGACAGATAGTTACTGTTTGGCTACAACCTCCGGCGGCGCGCTGATGCCACATTCCCTTGGACCGGCCAGTTGCTTAAGCTTGCAGGGTGATATTCAAAGCTGTGGGCGAGGGACGCCCTTACCCCGACCATGGTTTCAGTACCCCCAAAGACTGGGCGGCGCTTCCGCCCCGTCCCGTGCGGCTGGATGAACTTGTGACCACCAAGCGGACCCTGGATCTTGAAGCGCTCCTTGCCGAGGACTCCACTTTTTTTGGGGACCTGTTTCCCCACGTGGTGCAGTACCAGGGCACCCTCTATCTGGAGGACGGCCTGCACCGGGCGGTAAGGACTGCACTGCACCAGCGCACCGCCATACATGCAAGGGTGCTTGTGATCGATGGCTAGAAAACCCAAAGACGTGACCGTCCTCCACGGTCACCGCGTGATTAGTGGCCCCGAGCTCAGGGCCACGTTCGTCGAGGACGACGAGAACGCGGAGAACCCCGGCCGCCTTCGCCGCAGGATCCTGCACGGTGTGGTGCTCGTGCTGTTGCTTGGCCTCATTGTCGCCGGGATCATGGGGGCGATGGGTGTGATGAGCGGGCAGATCAAGTTTCCGTCCGCTATCCAGGCGCAGGAGAGCTCTTCCGCCTGCCCGGCAACAACCTTCGACTACACGCCCCCCGCCAAAGTGAAGGTGAACGTCCTCAACGCCACGAGCCGCAACGGTCTGGCCAAGGCGGCAGCCAACGAGTTCAAGGCCAGGAAGTTTGTTCTCGGCAAGGTGGCCAACACTGAAACCGGCTACCGCGGCGTGGCGGCCATCGTCTCAGGTGCGGCGGGACAGGGGGCGGCCTTTACCGTCCAACGGAATCTGCCTGGCTCGGACTACTTCCAGGACGGCCGTAAGGACGCCACCGTGGACGTGATCCTGACTGGCGACTACCGCGGCCTGGTCAAGCCGCAGCTTGTTGACCAGACCCCGGGCCAGCTCAGCTGCCCGCGGGAAAGCCGACGCGTCGCCGACGAATCGCAGTGGCCAGTCATGCCCACCCAGGGCGCCAAGCCCTGAGCCTTGGCAGACTGAGTTTCTGGCCGGCTGAGCCTTAGCCAGCCGCAGCGGCGGGCGGCTGCAGGCGCAGGGGGCGGCCGCCGTCGTCGAACCTTGCCCCGGCGCCCAACTGGATGAAGCGGACGGTCCGGGAGATCCTGTCCTCCAGGTCCGCGGAGGCGTCACCGCCCCGGGCGGCGCTGGAGGAGAGCGTGCCGTGGATCAGCTGCGCCTGCTGGAGGGGATCGGCCAGCGGGAAGTAGCCCTGATCCATGCCGTCGCGAAGAATGTCCTGCAGCATGTCGCTGAGCCCGCCCACATGGTCGGCCAGCTTGGCGAACGACGCCGGCGAGAGGACGGCGCCCATGGCCGGACCCGGCGGCAGATGGCGGCGGCTGAGATCCTCCACCTGGGCCCCCACATACAGCGCCAGCCGGTCCACCGGATTGTCCAGCCTGGCGAGCGACTCCCGCAGCCCGGTCATGAACCGTTCCGTCTCCACGAGTGCGTAGGCAATCAGGAGCTCTTCGATGTCTGCGTAGTAGTTGTAGACAGCCGTGCGGCCGATCTCTGCGTGCCGGGCGACGTCGGTCATGGTGAGCCCGGGCAGCCCGTGGGAGAAGAGAAGCTCACCGAAGGCGTTCAGGATGCGGCGCTGGGTCTCGGCGCGCTGCGCAGCGTTGCTGGGGGCCGAAATCCGGGGCATAGGGACACTTTACCGCCATCTGTCACCAAACCGCTGCCGAGTTTTGTCCAGGTAATGGCCGCTAAACGCCCTTCCGGAGACGATACCTGGACAAAACTCGGTCATTTAGACTTGGCCGGTCAGACGGGGCAGGTTAGACGGCGCAGCCGTCCGGGCCGCATGCCTCGGCGTCTTTAGCCTGCGCGCCTTCTTGGTTGGCGCCCGCTTTGTCGCCGACCATCACCAGCGGGTGCGACTCCTGCCAGGCCTGTTCCAGGGCCATGGTGAAGCTCGCCGCGGGCTGGGCTCCGGACAGTCCGTACTTGCGGTCAATCACGAAGAACGGCACGCCGCTGATGCCCAGGGCGCGGGCTTCGGCGAAGTCGTGGCGGACGTCGTCGGCGTACTTGTCGGTGCTGAACAGCTGGGCAACCTCTCCGGTGTCGAGCCCGAGATCCGCGCCAACCGACGCAAGGTAGTCGGGGCTGCCGATGTCCTTGCCGTGTTCGAAGTGGTCGCTGAGCAGCCGCTCCTTGGCCACGTCCTGTTTGCCGTGCGCGGCGGCCAGGTGGATGAGCCGGTGGGCCGTGAAGCTGTTGGCAACGACGACGGCGTCGAACCGGTAGTTGAGGCCCTCGCCTTTGGCCTGGGCTGCTACGTGGTCGAACATCTGGGTGACCTGGTCGGGGGCCATGCCCTTGCGCTTGCTGAGGTAGTCCAGTTCCGAGCCGTCATAGTGCTCGGGCACGCTGGGGTCCAGCTGGTAGCTGCGCCACTGCACCTCCACCTGGTCGCGGTGCGGGAACTCGGCGAGGGCGGCCTCAAACCGGCGCTTGCCGATGTAGCACCAGGGGCAGGCAATGTCAGACCAGATCTCAATCTTCATGCCTGCGACAACTCCCGGTCTTCCCCAGCATTCCTGCCCGGACAGTTGCTTTGGTCACTTCGGCTGATTGCCCGCTCCAGGGCCCGGCCTCGCGCAGACCTTGTTTGGCGGCGGGCCGGGCCATATTGTTTGGACTAACTCCCGGCGGTCTGGCCGTACATTCGTGGGAGGCAAAGTGCGTATTGGACTCATATCGGCACCGTGGATCCCGGTACCGCCGCCCGGTTACGGCGGCACCGAGCGGGTAGTGGACAGCCTTGCACGCGGGTTCGCCGCAGCCGGGCATGACGTCCTGCTGGCAGCCCCTTCCGACAGCACCTGCCCGGTTCCCCTGGCCCCGCGGATGCGTCCCTCGGAACCGGCCGACTTGGGACTTGCATTGTCGGAGCTGAGCCACGTCATCAGAGCCTACGACGGCATGGCAGGCATGGACATCATCCACGACCACACGATGAGCGGACCGCTGTATGCGCACCGTCCGGCCGGGATCCCGGTGGTCACCACCATCCACATCCGCCTGGCACCGCAGGCCGTGGACCTGTACACCGCCATCGGAAAGACCACCGGCATCATTGCGATCTCCCGTGACCAGGTGAGCCGCTCGCCGGAGGTCCCGGTGACGAAGGTGATCCACCACGGCATGGATGTGGCGTCTGTTCCGGTGGGCCAGGGGGACGGCGGTTATCTGTGCTTCGTCGGGCGGCTGTCCCCGGACAAGGGCATCCTCGAAGCAATCCAGATCGCGCGCGCCGCGGTCATCCCCCTGCGGATCAGTGCCCGGATCCAGGGACCCGAGGAACAGAGCTATTTCGACGACGTCGTCAGGCCGGCGCTGGGGTCCGACGTGGAGTTCACGGGGCCGCTGTCCGACGCCGAGAAATACGAACTCGTCGGTGGCGCGCTCGCCTTCCTGAACCCGATCCAGTGGCCCGAACCGTTCGGGCTCGTGATGATCGAGGCGCTTGCCACGGGAACGCCCGTTGTGGGGACCCCTGCGGGTGCTGCTCCGGAAATCGTGGACCACGGCGTCACCGGTTACCTGGGCAGCGTCGGCCAGCTTGCTGGGTTCGCCGCCGAAGCCGCGGGCCTCAGCCGGGAAGCCTGCCGCGCCTCGGTGGAACAGCGCTTCAGCTCGGCCCGGATGGTGGCCGACCACTTGGCGCTCTATGAACAGATCCTCGGCGGACAGGTCGCGGGGGAGCGGCACGGCACCCCCAGCTAGCAGGCGGCGACGACCAGTGCCGCGAACCTCATGCTGCCGCAGTTGGCTGATCAGGGGCGCGACGCTTCAAGCGCGGGCGCTCCCTTCCGAGGTGCCGGCGTCGGCTTCGTAGCTGAGGCCGATCTGGCGGCGGATCTCGTCCATTGCGGTCATAACGGCTACGCTCTCGCTCGGCGGAAGGATGGTGCCCGCGGTGACGCCCTCCCGGACCAGACGTTCCATCTCGGCCGCCTGGTACTGCATGCCCCTGCCGCCCACCGGTTGCTCGAACCGCTCCAGGACGTTTCCGTGGGTGTCGAACACCGTGAAGGGTGTCGGGTTGTACCAAGTGGACTCGATGTCGATCCACCCTTCTGTCCCGATGACCACAGCCCGGTTGTTGCCGGCCGTGTCCAGTGCACAGTCCAAGATGGCCTGCTGGCCGTCTGCGTACTCGAAGATCGCCGCCGTCTGGCGGTCCACACCCGTTGGTGTCATGGAGGCACTGGCCCGGATGCTCTCCGGTGCGCCTAGGACGTCAAAGGCGAACGAGATCGGGTAGACGCCGAGGTCCAGCAACGCACCGCCGCCCAGGGCAGGATCGTTCAGTCTGTGGGCGGGGTCCTTCGGGAGGTTCTGGTTGTGGCTGGCCACCACCTTCCGGACCTCGCCCAGCGTGCCTTCCTGAATAACCTCACGGAGGCGGACCATGTGCGGGAGGAAGCGGCTCCACATGGCCTCCAGGGCAACCAGACCCTTGGACTCGGCAAGGGCAACAAGCTCCTGTGCTTCGCGGGCGTTGATGGTGAACGCCTTCTCCACCAGAACATGCTTTCCGGCATTGAGGGCGAGCAGCGCGTTCGCATGATGGAAAGGGTGTGGCGTGGCAATGTAAACGATGTCCACGTCCGGGTCGGCGACCAGTGCTTCGTAGCTGCCGTGGGCGGTGGGGATGCTGTAGTTGTCGCCGAACGCCTTGCTGGATTGCAGCGCACGTGAGCCGACGGCCTGGACGGTGAATCCGTTCTCAATAAGGTCCTGTGTTTGCAGGCCGGCGATGAAGCCGGTGCCGAGGATTCCCCAGCGGAGTTGTCCGTCGGAAGTGCCTTGGGGGTGGTTGGTCACGTTAGTCCTTTTTCGTGGTGGGGCGGGTGAACGGGTACGCCACGTAGGCGAGGCGGGCGCCCAGCTGTTGACGTTCAGTGTTCCCCGCCCGCCAAGCAGGGGCCAGGTGTGCAGGGGTGTGGTCCAGTCACCTGCGTTGACAAGCACGACGTCGACCGGCAGGTCCGCGGGTGCCAACTCCTAAGCGGAATCGGATCAGTCCTTGCTGCTGAAGGCGGCGTCGAAGGACGTTTGCGAGGCGGGGAAGTCGAACTTTTTGAGGGCGGCGAGGGCTTCGGGGGCGCCGTGGAGGCGGTCCATGCCGGCGTCTTCCCATTCGATGCTGATGGGGCCGGTGTAGCCGATGGCGGTGAGGGCGCGGAAGGAGGATTCCCAGGGGACGTCGCCGCGTCCTGCGGAGACGAAGTCCCATCCGCGGCGGGGGTCGCCCCAGGGCAGGTGGGATCCCATGACGGTGTTCCGGCCGGTGAAGCGGAGCTTGGTGTCCTTGCAGTCGACGTGGTAGATCCGGTCCTTGAAGTCCCAGATGAAGGAGACGGGGTCGATGCCCTGCCACATGAAGTGGGAGGGGTCCCAGTTCAGGCCGAACGCTTCGCGGTGCCCGATCGCTTCGAGGGTGCGGACGGTGGTCCAGTAGTCGTAGGCGATCTCGGAGGGGTGGACTTCGTGGGCGAAGCGGACGCCGCATTCGTCGAAGACGTCCAGGATGGGGTTCCAGCGGTCGGCGAAGTCCTGGTAGCCGGCCTCGATGACCTTTTCCGGGACGGGCGGGAACATCGCAACGTATTGCCAGATGGAGGAGCCGGTGAAGCCGACGACGGTGTCCACGCCGAGGGCTTTGGCGAGCCGGGCGGCGTGTTTCATTTCCTCGGCGGCGCGGGTGCGGACGCCTTCGGGGTCGCCGTCGCCCCAGACCTTCGACCCGACGATCCCTTCGTGGCGGAAGTCGATCGGGTCATCGCACACGGCCTGGCCCTTAAGGTGGTTGGAGATGGCCCAGACCTTCAGGTTGTACTTCTCCAGGATGGCGAGTTTGGAGTCGACGTAGCCGGGTTCGTCCCAGCGCCAGGCGTCCAGGTGGTCGCCGGAGACAGCGATTTCCAGGCCGTCATAGCCCCAGCCGGACGCGAGGCGCGCGACTTCCTCGAAGGGGAGGTCGGCCCACTGGCCGGTGAACAGGGTGTACGGGCGGGGCATGGTCAGGCTCCTTCGGCGGCGGCGGTGGTGTTGGCGGGCTGGACAAGCTGCATGGTGGCGCTTTTCGCGGCCGCTGACTCCTCGATGGCGGCCAGGACGCGCTGGACGGCGAGACCCTCCTCGAACGACGGCGACGGCGAACCGCCACCGGCGACCGCGGCCAGGAAGTCGCGGATCTGGTGAGTAAACGTGTGTTCCCAGCCGATGATGTGGCCCTGCGGCCACCACGCTTCAAGATAGGGGTGTTCGGGCTCATTGACCAGGATCCGGCGGAAGCCCTGCTCCCGCACCGGGACGGTGGCGTCCAGGAAACTGAGTTCGTTCAGGTTCTCCAGGTCAAAGAGCAGGGAGCCCTTATCTCCGTAGATCTCCAGCCTCAAGGAGTTCTTCTGCCCCGTGGCCACGCGGGAGACTTCGACGGAGGCGATGGCCCCGGAGGTGAGGGTCAGCGTGGCCCAGACGGCGTCGTCGACCGTTACCTCCTCCGGCCCGTGGTTACCCGGCCGCTGGGTAGTGAAGGTGTGCAGCCGGCCGGAGACCTCAGTAACGGCGTCACCGAGGAGGGACAGCACCTGGTCGATGGCGTGCGAGGCGATGTCTCCCAGCGCTCCGGACCCGGCGGTTTCCTTGCGCAGCCGCCACGTCATGGGCGATTCCGGGTCGGAAAGCCAGTCCTGCAAATATGCCGCACGGACGTGGCGCACCGTCCCCAGCCGGCCCTCCGCGATCAGGTCCCTGGCCAGGGCCAGGGCGGGCACTCGGCGGTAGTTGAACCCGACCATGGACTGCACCCCACGTGTGCGTGCCGCCTGGGCCGCAGAGGTCATGGCCTCGGCCTCTGCCAGGGTGTTGGCCAGTGGCTTCTCCACGAGCACGTGCTTCCCGGCTTCGAGGGCCGCGATGGCGATCTCGGCGTGCATCCAGCCGGGGGCGCAAATGTCCACGATGTCGATGTCGTCCCGGGCGATCACGGACCGCCAATCCGTGGCGGACTCGGCCCAGCCATACTTTGCTGCCGCGGCGGCGACCTGGCCCGCATCCCGGCCCACGAGCACTTTCTGCTCGAACGCCGGGACGTCGAAGAAGGACGCGACGTTCCGCCAGGCGTTCGAGTGGGCCTTGCCCATGAACGCGTAGCCGATCATAGCCACACCCAAAGGGCCGTTGGCTCCGGGCGGTGTGCCCGGGGATTCGGAGGAAGTCATTGCTGTTCCTAAAGGGTGGAGGCGGTGGGGTTCCAGTCCTCGGGGAGGGCTGGGGACGCGGGGGCAGAGCTTTCGACGTTGACGAAGGTGCCGGATTCCACGGACTCTGAGATCGAGACCATCGTGTCCAGTACGTGGTAGGCCAGGTTGCCCGTGGCGCGGTGGGGAACCCCGGCCCGGATGGAGCGTGCCATGTCCAGCACGCCCATGCCGCGGCCGTTGGACGGTCCCGTGGCGGGGATAACTGTCCAGTCCTCGTCGCCGGCGCGCCAGAGCCGCACATCGCCGTCGAAGTAGTTGGGGTCCGGGAGGGAAATGGTGGCCTCGGTGCCAGTGATCTCCACGAAGCCCATCCGCTGCCGCGGTGACTCGAACGAGAAGACGCTGTGCGAGGACTGTCCGCCTTCGAACTCAGCCATTGCGCTGACGTGGGTGGGGACGTCCACGGTGAACTCTTCGCCGAGCTTGGGGCCGGACCCGATGACACGGACCTCCTTGGCTTTGGAACCGATGGCTGCGACCCTCCGGACGGAGCCGAAGGTCTGGACCAGGGCAGTGAGGTAGTAGGGGCCCATGTCGAACAGGGGCCCGGCGCCGTACTGGAAGAGGAAGGCCGGGTTCGGGTGCCAGGATTCCGGGCCGGGGGTCTGGAATGTCGTCATGGCGGTCAGCGGCGTGCCGATGTCGCCGCGTTCGATGAGCCGGCGCGCTGTCTGTAGGCCCGCACCGAGGAACGTGTCCGGCGCGGTGCCGAGGCGGATGCCTGCGGCGTCGGCCGTCTTCAGCAGCCCCAGCCCTGACTCGCGGTCCAGTGAAAACGGCTTCTCGGTCCAGACGTGCTTGCCGGCGTTGACGGCGGCGGTGGCCACCTCAACGTGGGCGGCCGGGATGGTCAGGTTGACGATGATTTCGACGTCGGGATGGTTCAGGGCCGCGTCAACGCCGCCCCACTCGGGAACGCCGTACTCCTTGGCCCGGGCCTCCGCAGCTTCCTCGAAGAGGTCGGCGATGACATGGACTTTCAAATCGGGAAAGGCCGTCAGGTTGTCCAGGTACTGCTTGCTGATGTTTCCGGCGCCGATGACGCCTACGCCCACCGGCCCCCGGAGGGAAGACGGGGTGAACGCGCCGCTCATGCCTGTGCCCCTTCGGTGGACTTGGCGGATGCGGAGTTCAGGAAGGCCAGGGACTGGGTGATGCCGTCAAAGATGTCGCCGGAGTAGTCGTCGAACTCCACGACGCCCACTTCCAGGGACTTGGCTGCCCCGACGACATCCCACACCGGGATCTTGCCCTGGCCGGCAGGCTGCTGGGCCTTGGTGTCGGTGTTCAGCGGGCCGTCCTTGATGTGGATGAACTTCACCCGGTCACCGAGCTTGGTCAGGATGTCCACGGGGTCCTGGCCGCCGACGGCTACCCAGTAGGTGTCCACCTCCAGGACCAGTTCGGGGTCCAGCAGCCCCTCGAAGTACTCAAGCGCGGTTTGGCCCTCGATGGTGGACTCCAGCTCCCAGGCGTGGTTGTGGTAGCCCACGCGGATGCCATACTCGGCACCCTTCTTGGCAGCGGCGTTGAGCTTGGCCGCGGTGGCCTGGATGGTCTCAGCGTCCTGCCAGTGCTCGGCCGTAATGTACGGTTCGATGACCGTGCTGATGCCCAATTCCTTAGCGGCGGCGAAGATTTCGTCCTGATCCTGGCTGAGCAGCGGGGCGTGGCCGGAGGGCGCTGTCAGACCGTTCTCCCTCAGCGCGGCGCCCAGCTCCTTGGCGGTGGCCACGAAGTTGTACGGCTCCACCTGCGTGAAACCGATCGCCGCGACCTTCTTGATGGTGTCGGTCAGGTCCTCCTGGATGGCGTTGCGGAGGGTATACAGCTGCAGTGAGTAAGACATGTCATTCCTTTGCGGCAGTTGGTTTGTTCTCGAAAGAGGGGCTTGCGGTTCAGGACGGCTACCGGCTGGCCAGAGTTCCGCTGATGCCGCCGACGCTGAAGTATTGGTGGTGGCTCGACAAGTCCATACCTCTTCGTAATCGCCGGAAAGCTCTGTCCGCCGCGACCGGTGACACTCGGATGCGGCTCACCGCTCAACCTAGAACCACTTCTGACGAACGTCAAGCAAAAGTCAGAGAGTTATCGACCTTCTTTGTGTCTTGTGACACTCAGAAGCATTCGTGCTATCACTGAACCCATGAGTCCACGAACGGGCAATAGCCAGACTGCGGAGCCGGTTGCCGCCGAGGGTGCGGGCAGCCTGTCCCGCGCTGGCGACCTGTTCCAGCTGCTCCGCGACGGCAGGGCCCGGACCCGGGCCGAGCTGGCGCTGACCACCGGACTTGCGCGCTCCACGGTGGCTTCCCGCATTGATGCACTAATTGCCTCTGGGCTGGTGGGCCCCGCCGGTGAGGCGACATCGAGCGGCGGCAGGCCGCCGTCGCGCTTTGCCTTCAGGCCTGCCGCCCGGGCAGTGCTGGCTGTCGACGTCGGTGCCACCCACGTGATCATCGCGGTCACCGACCTGGGGGGAAGCATTCTCAGCGAACGGCGTCTGGTCCAGGATGTGGCCGCGGGGCCAGAGGCAGTGCTGGACCGGCTCGTGACCGAGGCGACGTCGCTGCTGGCGGAGACGGGGCGGACTCCGGAGGACCTTGCCGGCGTCGGAATCGGCCTGCCGGGACCCGTGGAGCATGCCACCGGCATGCCGGTGAAACCGCCCATCATGCCGGGCTGGGACGGGTACGACGTAGTCAGTTACGTCCAGCGCTCGTTCCCGGTGCCGGTGCTGGTGGACAACGACGTCAATATCATGGCGCTGGGTGAACGCACAGCCCATTGGCCGGAGCACGACAACTTCCTGTTTATCAAGGTGGCCACGGGCATCGGGGCCGGCATCATCAGCAACGGTGAACTGCAGCGCGGTGCCAATGGCACCGCCGGCGACCTGGGCCACGTCCGGGTGCCCAGGGGCGACGACGTCCTGTGCCGGTGCGGCAACTACGGCTGCCTTGAGGCGCTTGCGTCAGGCCCTGCGGTGGCGCGGACGCTGGCGGCGCAGGGCGTTCACGCAGAGAGCGGGGCCGACGTCCTTCGCTTGGTGGCCGAGGGCAACCTGCAGGCCATCCAGGCCCTGCGGCAGGCCGGGCGGGATGTGGGCGACGTGCTCGCCACCGTGGTGAATCTCCTGAATCCCTCCGTCATCGTCGTGGGCGGAAGCCTTGGCCAGGCGGGCGAGCACCTTATGGCGGGCGTGCGCGAAGTGGTCTACCGCAGGTCGCTGCCGCTTGCCACCACGCACCTGCGCATCGGCCTGTCCATGGCGGGCAGCCAGGCTGCCGTGCTGGGCGCAAGCCAAATGGTGACCCAGCACGTCCTTTCCCCGACGGTCATCGAAGCAACACTGCAGGCCACGGGCTAGCCACCGGCAATGGGCTAGCCGCAGGAAGACCGACTTTCACACCCACGCGAAACGGAGCCTTGAACATTGAGCAACCAGAAGAACCCACCCCTGAAAGTCGGCGTGGTCGGCATCGGCTGGGCCGGCCAGCAGCACATCGATGCCTACAAGAAGATCGACGGTGTGGAACTCGTCGCGGTCGCCGCGATGGAAGAGGACCTGCTGAGGAAAATCAAGGACGAGCACAGCGTCCCCCATACGTTCACCCGCTGGGAGGACCTGATTGAACTCGACGGGCTCGACGCCGTCAGCGTGGCAGTACCGACCTTCCTGCACGCCCCGATTGCCGTCGCCGCCCTGGAGCGCGGGCTGCACGTCCTGAGCGAGAAGCCCCTGGCGCGCAACGGCCAGGAAGGGCTCCAGATGGTGGAGGCCGCCCGGAAGGCCGGCCGTGTCCTGGACGTGGCCTTCAACCACCGCCGCCGCGGCGACATCCAAAAGCTGAAAGGCATCATCGACGACGGCGAACTCGGCCGTCCGTACTACGCCAAGGCTTCGTGGCTGCGCCGGCAGGGCATCCCGATGCTGGGTAGCTGGTTCACCAACCCTGCCCTGGCCGGCGGCGGCCCACTGGCCGACATCGGCGTCCATGTCCTGGACTATGCCCTGCACCTGCTGGGCGAACCCCGGGTCCTCTCCGTCTCGGCGTCGACACATTCCGAGCTGGGACCCCGCGGACTGGGCGGCAACGTCCGCTATACCGCCATGAAGTCCTCGCACAAGTTCGAGGTGGAGGACTTCGCCTCGGCGTTTATCCGTCTGGAAGGTGGCGGCACGCTGATCCTCGAGGCCGGTTGGGCCGCCTACCGGGACGAGGAGGACCTGATGGACTTCACCGTCTACGGCACCGACGGCGGAGCGGAACTCCGCGCTGTCGGGGCATCCAACGTCCCCGTCGCGGATGTCCGGATCTTCAAGGAAAAGGACGGCGAGAACGCCGACTACGTGGTGGTGGCAGAGCCGGGCCGGGCGCACCAGGCCGTGGTGGAGGACTTCGTGGAGGCCGTCCGCGGCGGCGAGAC
This sequence comes from Arthrobacter sp. UC242_113, assembly GCF_044054585.1. Lineage (NCBI taxonomy): Bacteria > Bacillati > Actinomycetota > Actinomycetes > Micrococcales > Micrococcaceae > Arthrobacter > Arthrobacter sp. UC242_113. The sequence continues at coordinate 4,464,809 of NZ_CP171968.1, forward strand.
CGTGTGGGGAGCCCACGACGGCTCGCTTGCCCTGACCCGTGCCTTGGTGCTCGACGCCTGCTACCAGTCCGCCCTCGAACAGCGTGAAGTGAGGCTCTGACATGACCGAAAAACTCAACATCCTGGTCTGGAACGAAGGCGTCCATGAGGCGAACAACCAGCCGGAAACGATGGCCGAGATGTACCCCACCGGCATCCACGGCGCTGTTGCGGACGGACTGAAGGGTTTCTACCCGGACTCCGATATCACCACCGCTACGCTGGCTGACCCGGAACATGGCCTGTCCGAGGAGACACTGGCCGCAACGGACGTGCTCCTGTGGTGGGGGCACGTGGCCCACGGCGACGTCAGCGACGAGGTGGTGGAGCGGGTGCAGCGGCACGTCCTGGGCGGCATGGGCCTGATCGTGCTGCACTCGGGGCACTTCGCCAAGATTTTCACGAAACTGCTGGGCACCACGTGCTCGCTGAAGTGGCGGAATGAGGGCGAGCGGGAACTCGTGTGGACCGTGAAGCCGTCGCACCCCATTGCCGCCGGCGTGGAAAGCCCCATCGTGATCCCGAAGCAGGAGATGTACGGCGAGCTGTTCGACATTCCCGAACCGGACGACCTCATCTTCATCAGCTCCTTCGAAGGCGGCGAGGTGTTCCGCTCGGGCGTGACGTTCACCCGCGGGAAGGGCCGAATCTTCTACTTCAGCCCGGGCGACCAGGAGTACCCCGTGTACCACCAGCCGCAGATCCGGCAGGTGATCGCCAACGGCGTGGGCTGGGTGGCGCAGCCGGGCCGCTTCCGCGAGGAGCCTGGTGTCAGCAACGCCCCGCGGGACTGGTTCCTGAACACCCCCTAAGCGCGAACGGACGCTTGTTGCGGCGGCGCTCCCGCCGCCCTGTCCGGCAGTAGGGGCGCCGCGTGATAGCAATGAGGGTGATGAAACCCCATGCCCGCTTCCAGCACCCTGCCCTCCGCGCCCTATGAGGGACACGATCGGAACGAAGGTTCCCCGCAGCTGGATCCTGCTCGCCTGCATCGGCCTCATCGCCCTCAACATGCGGGGCCCCTTCGTGGCGGTGGCGCCGGTGCTGGGCCCGATGCAACAGGAGTTGGGGTTCACACCCGTTGAGCTGGGCCTGCTGACGGGGATTCCGGTGCTGTGCTTCTCGCTCGCAGCGCCCCTTGCCTCGCTCGCCGGGCGCCGGCTTGGTGCGGAACTGGCCATCACCCTCACGCTCGCGGGCGTGCTCGCCGGCGTGGCGGTCCGTTCGGCGGGCGGCGGGGCGATGGTGATGGCGGGTACCGTCATCCTGGGCCTGGCCATCACCGTGGGTAACATCGCGGTGCCGCTCATCATCCGGCGGGACTTCTCGCCGCGGCGCCAGGGGACTGCCATGGGCATCTACACCGCTGCCCTGAACGTGGGTTCGTTCGTAACTTCCGTGGTCACGGCGCCGCTGGCCGAGCTGGCCGGCTGGCGGGCGGCCATTGCAGGCTCGGCGGCCTTCGCCATCGCGGCCGTCGGATTCTGGATTTTCGCGACCGGGCGCCGGGCCTTCCTCCCGGCAGCCGACGACGGTACGGGCGGCCCGCCCGCTGCCGGCCGGCCGGCGTCGCGCTGGATCACGGTGGGTTTGACGGTCGGGTTCGCCGGCCAGGCCATTTCCTACTACGGGGTGACCGCCTGGCTGCCCACCCTGCTGTCCGATGAACTCGGCATGACGCCCGCAGCGGCGGGAGCAGGCTCTTCACTGTTCCAAATCATGGCCATCGCGGGCGGCCTGGGTGTGCCGCTTGCGGCCCGGTTCATGAGTACGACGGCGGTTGCCGTCACCCTGGGTGCCATGTGGCTGACCGTTCCGCTGGGGCTGTTGTTCGTTCCCCAGCTGTGGTGGCTGTGCTCTTCTCTCGGGGGAGTGGCGCAGGGCGGCGGCATCACCCTCATCTTCATCGCGATCATCAAGCTCGCACGGGACCAGGCGTCCGCGGGCCGGATCTCGGCGATCGTCCAGGGTGTGGGTTACGGCGTCGCGGCGCTGTCTCCGACTGTGGTGGGCTACGTCCACAGCTCCTCGGGGACCTGGTCCATGCCGCTGCTGGTGATCCTCGGATCCGTGCTGGCATTCGTCATTTCAACCACGCTGTCCGTACGGAAGGTGCCCCGCCAGCGCTAGGCGCGGTCCCGCCGTCTTACTTCCCCTTAACCTCATAGCGCGAACTGGCAGCTAACGCCCTCAAACCTGGGTTTTGGGGTCATTAGCTGCCAGTTCGCGCTATGTGGGTGGTTCCGCTGCCGGGCCGCCTCCCCGGCCTTCGGGGGTGCCTGTTGCGAAGGGCGTGGCGGCCCGGCGGGCGGAAATCTGTGCCTTGTTCTGCCGGCGTGGACTAGGCGGCGACGAGCTCGTCCTCAATGGCCTCGGCCGTGGCGTCGATGCCCTCGCGGGCCTCGTGCAGGTACCGGGCGTAGGCGGGAACCGTGAGGAAGCTGGGGAACTTGTCGCTCAGCGTGACCTCCTCGAAGATGTCGCGGGCATCGGTGAAGCGGTCGCCGTCGAAGCGCTCCAGCCGGGCGAACTCCTCGTCCAGCATCTCCTCGACCCATTCCCGGCTGATGATCTCGCCGTGGTCCGTGATGGCGCGGGAGTAGATCCACTGCCACAGCTGCGAGCGGGAGATCTCCGCGGTGGCGGCGTCCTCCATCAGGTTGTGGATGGCGACTGCGCCGTTGCCGCGCAGCCAGGATTCGATGTAGCGGATGCCTACCTCGATGTTGTTCCGGATGCCCTGTTCGGTGATGGTGCCCTGGGTGGCGGCCACGTTGATCAGGGCGCGGTCGTCCGGGGTGACGTCTTCGCGCAGGCGGTCCAGTTGGTTGGGGCGGTCGCCGAGGGTGCCGTCGAACACCTCGCGGCACACGGGAACCAGGTCCGGGTGTGCCACCCAGGAGCCGTCGAAGCCGTCGGCTGCTTCGCGGGTCTTGTCCGCACGGACCTTCTCGATGGCGTTGGCGTTCGCTTCGGGATCCTTGCGGTTGGGAACGGCGGCGGCCATGCCCCCAATAGCCATGGCGCCACGCTTGTGGCACGCGCGCACGAGCTGTTCGGTGTAGGCCCGCATGAACGGGGCGGTCATGGTCACCTGGCCGCGGTCCGGCAGGACGAAGCGCGGGCCGCGGGTGCGGAAGTTTTTGATCAGGGAGAAGATGTAGTCCCAGCGGCCGGCGTTCAGGCCTGCGGCGTGGTCGCGGAGTTCGTACAGGATTTCTTCCATCTCGAATGCGGCGGTGATGGTTTCGATCAGCACCGTGGCGCGGATGGTGCCCTGCGGGATGCCGAGCAGGTCCTGGGCGAGGATGAAGATGTCGTTCCAGAGCCGGGCCTCGAGGTGGTTTTCGATCTTCGGCAGGTAGAAGTACGGGCCCTTGCCCTGGGCCAGCAGGCGGCGGGCATTGTGGAAGAAGTACAGGCCGAAGTCCACAATGCCGCCGGCGATCGGTTCGCCGTTGATGAGCATGTGCTTCTCGGGCAGGTGCCAGCCGCGGGGGCGGACCACGATCGTGGGCAGGTCCTCGGCCGCCCTGAGCTTGTATTCCTTGCCTTCCGGCGAGGTGAAATCGATCCGGCGCTCCAGCGCGTCCGTGAGGTTCAGCTGGCCCTGGATGACGTTGCGCCACGAAGGCGTGGAGGCGTCTTCCATGTCCGCCAGCCAGACCTTGGCACCGGAGTTCAGGGCGTTGATGGTCATCTTCTTGTCCACCGGGCCGGTGATCTCCACGCGCCGGTCCTCCAGACCGGGTGCCGGAGGAGCCACCCGCCAGTGCGGGTCGTTGCGGACGGACTCGGTCTCCCGCAGGAAACGCGGATCCTGGCCCCGGGCGATGTCGTCACGCCGTGCCCGCCGGGCCCGGAGCAGTTCCTCGCGCCGCCCCGCCGTCGCCTTGTGCAGCTTAGCGATGAAGCCCAAAGCATCCGGAGTGAGAACCTCGCCCTGCCGGCATATGGGCTGAGCAGTCAGTGTGATGCCGTTGATGGTGAAGTTGTCGGTGAAGCTGTTCATTTCAAATCTCTCCTCAGAAGAAGCAAGTTGACGGCGGTGTGGCGGCTGGTGCGGGAGGGCCGAAAAAGGCAATCCTCCGCGTGCTATTCCCCATGCCCGGCAAGGGCCTCGCAGAGCTCAGCCGAGCCGGGGCATGGAGCCCCTTTTACGCACGCTTCCGGATCACCTTTTCGGCCCGAGGCATGGGCACCTGGGTGCCGGCCGCCGTCGTGCCTTCCGGTGAGCGATTTTGACAGCTCACCTTTGGCGATGAAGGGCCCACGGCCGCCGGGTTCCCTCGCGAGCTTGCGAGCGGAGGGGGGCGGCCGGGGACTAGTGGAACTGGCCTTCTTCTGTGGATCCCACGAGGGCCAATGTGGATGCGTTCGGGTTGAGCGCAGTGGAGATGTCGTCGAAGTAGCCGGTGCCGACTTCGCGCTGGTGCTTGGTTGCGGTGTAGCCGCGGGACTCGGAGGCGAATTCCTTTTCCTGGAGTTCGACGTAGGCGCTCATGCCTTCGCGGGCGTAGCCGTGGGCGAGATCGAACATCGAGTAGTTCAGGGCGTGGAATCCGGCCAGGGTGATGAACTGGAACGTGAAGCCCATGGCGCCGAGTTCGCGCTGGAACTTGGCGATGGTGGCGTCGTCCAGGTGCTTGCGCCAGTTGAACGAGGGCGAGCAGTTGTAGGAAAGCATCTGGTCCGGGAACTCGGCCTTGACGGCTTCGGCGAACTTGCGGGCCAGTTCCAGGTCCGGGGTGCCGGTTTCCATCCAGATGAGATCGGAGTAGGGGGCGTAGGCCTTGGCGCGGGCGATGCAGGGTTCGATGCCGTTGCGGACCTTGTAGAAGCCCTCCGGGGTGCGTTCGCCGGTGATGAATTCCTGGTCGCGTTCGTCGACGTCGGAGGTGATCAGGGTTGCCGCTTCGGCGTCGGTGCGGGCGATGACGACCGTGGGGGTGCCGGCGACGTCGGCGGCCAGGCGGGCCGCGTTCAGGGTGCGGATGTGCTGCTGGGTGGGGATCAGGACCTTGCCGCCGAGGTGGCCGCACTTCTTTTCCGAGGCGAGCTGGTCTTCCCAGTGCACGCCGGAGGCGCCGGCCTGGATCATGGATTTCATGAGTTCGTAGGCGTTCAGCGGTCCGCCGAAGCCGGCCTCGGCGTCGGCAACGATCGGGACCAGCCAGTCCTCAACGGTCTGGACACCTTCGGAGAACTCGATCTGGTCCGCACGGAGCAGGGCGTTGTTGATCCGGCGGACCACTGTGGGAACCGAGTTGGCCGGGTACAGGGACTGGTCCGGGTAGGTGTGGCCGGAGTTGTTGGCGTCGGCAGCGACCTGCCAGCCGGAGAGGTAGATGGCGCGCAGGCCGGCCTTGACTTGCTGCACGGCCTGGTTGCCGGTCAGGGCGCCCAGGGCGTTGGTGTACTTGCCGGTCTTGTGCTCCTCGGTGAGCTGCTTCCACAGCTTTTCGGAGCCGCGGCGGGCCAGGGTGTGCTCCTCGGAGACACGGCCGCGGAGGCGGACGACGTCCGTTGCCTTGTAGTCACGGGTCACACCTTCCCAGCGCGGGTTGGCAGCCCACTCGAGCTCCAGTGCGGCGGCCTGCTGTTCAGGCGTCTGCTGGGTGGGCTCAAATGCTGCAGTCATCTTCGTCTCCTTGTTAGCTCCCGGGCCATTCCGGGTGATAGTTTCCGGCCCGACCTTCGCTGCGCCTTTGCAGCTCCGGCCGGCTTTTCCGGTGGTGTTTCTTTCCGTGACACCTACTTTTCTGCACTTTCCAACACCTTTCTAGGGGAAAAGTGTGGAAAGAAATGCACTTCTTCACGTATTCTTCAGAAATGTCACCTTCAAGCTGGAACAGGGAAGTTTTGCAGCCGTCGTCACCGCAGCCGACGGCGGAGCTGGACGTTATCTCGCTCGGTCGCCGTGTCCGCCATCTGCGCAAGCAGGCGGGCCTGACGCTGGATGGCCTAAGTGCCGCCGTCGGCACCGCACCGAGCCAGCTGAGCCTGATTGAGAACGGCAAGCGGGAACCCAAACTCGGCCTGCTGCAGCACCTGGCAACGGCGCTCAATGTCAGCATCGACCAGTTGCTTGGAGCCGAACCGCCCAGCCGCCGGGCGGGCCTGGAAATTGAGCTCGAGCGCTACCAGCGGGGCCCCCTCTACGAGTCGCTGAACCTGCCCAAAATCCGCATCAGTTCGCGGTTGCCGATGGATGTCCTGGAGGCGCAGGTGGGGCTGCTGCACGAGCTCGAACGCAAGATGAACGAGCAGGTGGCGACGCCGGAGGAGGCCCGCCGCGCGAACGGCGAGCTGCGTGCCATGATGCGTGAGCGCGGCAACTATTTCCCGGAGTATGAGGCGGAGGCTCAGAAGGTCCTCAAGGGAGTCGGCTACACCACTGGTCCGCTCAGCCAGCACGTCATTGCCGACATCGCTGAGAACCTCGGTTTCACCCTCCACCACGTGGGCGACTTGCCGCATTCCACCCGTTCGGTGACGGATTTGAAGAACCGCAAAATTTATCTGACGCAGAGCGAGCGGCAGGACCACGACCCCCGCTCGGTGCTCCTGCAGGCCTTGGGCCACTACGTCCTGGGCCATGAAACGCCCCGCAACTACGGCGATTTCCTGGCCCAGCGGGTGGCGACCAACTATTTTGCGGCGGCGCTCCTGCTGCCTGAGCAGGCAACCGTGGAATTTTTGCAAAAAGCGAAGGCCGCGAAGGAGATCGCGGTGGAGGACATCCGGGACGCATTCGCCGTGTCCTACGAGACCGCGGCCCACCGTTTCACCAATCTGGCCACCAAGCACCTGGGCATCACCACGCATTTCCAGAAGACCCACCAGAGCGGGATCATCTACAAGGCGTATGAGAACGACGGCGTGAACTTTCCGCAGGACCACACGGGTGCGATCGAGGGGCAGCCGTCCTGCAAGGCCTGGACCTCCCGCGCCGTATTCGATGTGCCGGACAAGTTCAGCGCCTATAGCCAGTACACGGACACAACGTCGGGCACGTACTGGTGCACCGCCCGCACGGACCGGTCGGCCAGCGGGCAGTTCTCGCTGAGCATCGGGGTCCCCTACCAGCACGTGAAGTGGTTCCGCGGCCGGGAGACGACGGCCCGGGCAACGTCCAACTGCCCCGACCCCAACTGCTGCAAACGGCCGCCGGCCGCGTTGACGTCAGAGTGGGCGGGCAATGCGTGGCCTTCTGCCCGGGCCCACTCCCACCTCCTCGCAGCCATGCCCCCGGGTGCCTTCCCCGGCGTGGACGAGACCGAGGTGTACACGTTCCTGCAGGCCCACTCGGGGAGTTAGGCCGAACGCTCCTGCAGGTCCTGCCGGCTGCCCGGTTCCGGTTTCTGGTCGCCCTGATGTGACGCGGTGGCAGACACGTATGCGGAAAACGGGAAGGAACAGCCCACCGCCAGAACGCGGCCGAACGCCACCCTGAACCCCGCGCCAAGGTCGGCGGACTATATTGGCCCTTGTCAGCCCACCACCTGATTGCGGGAGCGTGCACCCATGGCCAAGGAACTTGCCACCCAGCTCATCGAACAACTCCAGGCCGCCGGCGTCCAACGGATCTACGGAATCGTCGGGGACAGCCTCAACCCGATAGTCGACGCCGTCCGCCAGACAGGCGGTTCGCAGCAGGGCGGCATTGACTGGATCCATGTCAGGCACGAGGAAGCTGCAGCCTTCGCCGCCGCAGCCGAAGCCCAGCTGACAGGAAAACTTGCTGTGTGCGCCGGTTCGTGCGGCCCGGGCAACCTGCACCTGATCAACGGCCTCTACGACGCGAACCGCTCCGGCGCCCCGGTTCTGGCCATCGCCTCGCACATCCCCAGCAAGCAGATCGGCAGCGGCTTCTTCCAGGAAACCCATCCGGACCGGATCTTCAACGAATGCTCCGTCTACTCGGAGCTCATCAGCACGGCGGAACAGGCGCCCCGGGTGATGCACAGCGCCATCCAGCACGCCGTCGCCTTGGGCGGCGTCGCCGTCGTGACCCTTCCCGGTGACATCGCCGGGCTGGAGGCCACCGGCCAGACGCCGCTGCCGGCAAAGTTCCGGCCCGCAACCCTGACGCCTGACGCCGAAAGCGTCAGGGAGCTCGCCGATGCCATCAATGCGGCCGGCAAGGTTGCCATCTTCGCCGGGGCGGGCACGCAGGGCGCCCATGACGAGGTGATGGCGCTCGCGGAACTGATCGGCGCGCCGGTCGGGCACACCCTGCGGGGCAAGGACTTTCTGCAGTACGACAACCCGTACGACATCGGCATGACCGGGCTGCTGGGCTACGGCGCCGCGGCGGAAGGGATCGAGGACGCGGACCTGCTCCTCCTGCTGGGCACCGACTTCCCCTACGACCAGTTCCTGCCGGGGACCCGCACCGCCCAGGTGGACCGCGCCGCCCACAGGCTGGGCCGGCGGACCGACGTCGACATCGCCGTCCACGGCGACCTGCTGCCCACCCTCAACGCGCTGATGCCCCTGCTGGCGCCCAAGAAGAGCCGCCGTTTCCTCAACCAGATGCTCAAGAAGCACGACCGGCTCATGAACAAGGCTGTGGGGGCCTACACCCGCAAGGTGGAAAAGAAGCAGCCGATCCATCCCGAATATGCGGCGTCCCTGCTGGACCAGGTGGCAGCTGAGGACGCCGTTTTCACCGCGGACACGGGCATGTGCAACGTGTGGACCGCCCGCTACATCAACCCGCTGGGCACACGCCGGCTGATCGGCTCGTACCTGCACGGCTCGATGGCGAACGCGCTGCCGCACGCGATCGGCGCGCAGGTGGCGTACCCGGGGCGCCAGGTCATTTCGGTGTCGGGCGACGGCGGGCTGTCCATGCTGCTCGGTGAGCTCATCACCGTTGCCGCCCACCGGCTGCCGGTCAACGTAGTGGTCTTCAACAACTCCACCCTGGGCATGGTCAAGCTGGAGATGCTGGTGGACGGCCTGCCGGACTTCGGTGTGGACGTGCCCGACGCCGATTACGCCGCCGTGGCCAGCGCCCTCGGCTTCCACGCAGTGCGCGTCACGGATCCGGGCCGGATTGAGGACGCGTACCGTGAGGCCTTCGCCCATCCGGGGCCGTCGCTGGTGGAGCTCATCACGGATCCGAAGGCACTGTCGATCCCGCCGAAAATCACCGGCTCGCAGGTCCTCGGGTTCGCCACCGCCATGTCCAAGGTGGTCCTCAACCGTGGCGCCGGCGAGGCCGTGAGCATGGCGCGCAGCAACCTCCGGAACATTCCGCGGCGGTAGTAGCGGCTCACCGGTACGTGCGCCGGGCGGACGGCGCCGAGGGCGGACGGTGCCCAAGACGGCCGGCGGGCCCTCCCGCCGTCGTCCGGTCCCGGCGTCGTACACGTTCGACGGCGGCCGGCACCGACGGTGGTTACCGCGCCCGGCGTTCGGCGGCCAGAAAGGCCGCCGTCCTTTCGATGAGATCGTAGGGGAGCGGCTTGCCGAGGGGGAACTTGAGCGTGCCCTTGGCGGCCCGAAAGGGCGCTATCTCAGCCTGGAAGGCATCGTCGCCGGCCGGCACCGGATAGACCGAAATGTGGTGCGCCCACCCCGCGAAATAGACCACATGCTTGCCGTCGAGGGTGACCGTGGGGATGCCATAGCTGATCGTTTCGCCGGAACCCGGCACGGCAGCGCGGCACCGGCGCCGAACCTCCTGGAGGACGTCCTGCACGTCGGCGGGAAACTGCACGATGTAGTCATCAACGCTCTCGAAAGGCTGGGCCATGCTGTGCTCCTCCACGATCCGCCGGGATGCCTCGAGGATACGCCTGCGCAGGAACGAGAGCGCGTTGCCGAAAACGTTGCGGAAACTGATAGAGCGCCGGACGGGTGAGACCAAACCGACGGCAAACCGTGACCGGCCGGGCATCGTTACTGTCGGACCCCACTGGTTGACTGACCACATACGGTGTTCTGCGGATGATCCGAGGACTGCAATGAACAGGATTCGAATGGCGACGATGATGGCGGCCTCGGCCGCGGTGGCGCTTGCGGCGGCGTGTTCGGCGCCGGCACCGGGACTGGTGAAGGCCGACGGCGTGGAGCGGGTTTCAGTGGATGGAACGGCCTACGCCGCTGAATTCCGTGCTTTCCGGGACTCCGCCCTTGGGCTCGGCCAGGCACTGCTGGCCGACGGCGGGGACGGTGCAGGCGGGAACGTGGTGTCCTCGCCCGGAAGCCTGCTGGTTGCCCTTGCGATGCTTCGCGCCGGTGCAGCCGGGGAAGCCGCTGCCGAGCTGGACAGTGTTGTGGGGTTCCCTGCGGAGAAGCGCGATGAGGCCATGAACGCGCTGCTCGCGTCCCTGGCGACGTTCGACGGCGACCCCGGCGCCGTGGACGAGGACAACCCGCCGCGGCAGCCTGTCATGCATGCCGCCAACGGATTGTTCGTGGACAAGGACGTGCCAACCGGCGAGGCATTCCTCGGCACGCTGGCGAGGCACTACGGGACGGGAGTGTATCCGGTCGATTTCAGTGATGAGGGCGCCACCAAGCCCGCAATCGACGCCTGGGTGGACAGCAACACGGGCGGCCGGGTCAAGCAGGCGCCGGCGAAGTATAATCCCCGGAACACCTTCAGCCTGCTCAACGCCCTGTACTTTGCGGCAGCCTGGCAGACCCCGTTTGACCCGAGTGACACCTCGGACATGCCCTTCACCACGGGCGGGGAAGAGGAAATCGACGTCCCCGCCATGCATAACCTGCTGGAGATGAAGTATGCGGAAGGCACTCGCTGGCGGGCCGTGGACCTGCCGTATGCCGAGGGTTTCGTGATGCGCCTGGTCCTGCCGGAAGCCACCGACTCCGATGCCTCATTCAGGGCGCCTGAACTCACGGAAATCGCGGATGCCATGGACACCGCACCTCTGGAGACGGTGCAGATCCAGCTGCCCCGCTGGGACCACAAATGCAGTTTCGACCTGCGCCAGGTCCTGGAAGCCGCCGGACTGCATAAGACGCTCACCACCACTGAGGACTTCAACGCGATCCAGGCGAGAATGACCATCACGCAGGCGGCGCAGGCGGCAAACATCACGGTGGCCGAGAAAGGAACCGTGGCTGCCGCGGTAACCCAGATCAACGGCATGGTCACCGGCGCGCCGCCCCAGCCCGAGCACACCATCGATTTCGACAGGCCGTTCCACTACCAGATCGTGCACGTCGAAACCGGGCTGCCGCTGTTCATGGGAACAGTGGCCGACCCCCGCTCCTGACCCGCCCCTGGCTCCTGACCCACCCAGACTTAGCGCGGGCCGCCCTGCCAGAGAGCTTCGAACGGGGCGCCCGAGGCCACGCGGTTGCGGATGCCGGCGGTGACGAAGTTCTTGGCCGTGCGCGCTGCCTCCAGCGGCGAAGCGCCCTTCGCCAGCTCGGCCGTCACTGCCGCTGCGAGCGAGCAGCCGGCGCCGGAGACGGCAACCTCTCCCACCTTCGGGGCGGTGAGGACCTCGAGGGTTTCGCCGTCATAGAAGATGTCGACGGCGTCGGGCCCGGACAGGCGCACGCCGCCCTTGGCCAGCACCGCGGCTCCGCTCAGCTCCTGGATCCGGACTGCCGCGGCCTTGAGGGAGTCGACGTCGGTAATCTCCAGGCCGGACAGCGACTCCGCCTCGAAGTGGTTGGGCGTGACAAACGTGGCGAGCGGCAGGATCTGGGCCTTGAGTGCCTGGTCAGTGTCCAGCGCGTGGCCCGGCTCCTGGCCCTTGCAGATCAGCACCGGGTCCAGGACAACATTGCTGAACGCACCCGCGGCCAGTGCGGAGGCCACGGTCGAAATCGTGGCCGGGCTGCCCAGCATGCCGATCTTCACCGTGTCCAGCACGGAAGGTGCGCCGGAAGCGGGACCGTAGGCCGCCGTCGTCGCCTCCAGCTGGTGCGCGATGACTTCCTGGTCCACGGGCACGAAGCGGTGGTTCCAGTCATTCTTCGGGTCGAACGAGACGATGCACGTGAGGTTGGCGATGCCGAAAACGCCCAGTTCCTGGAAGGTCTTCAGGTCGGCCTGGGCCCCGGCACCGCCCGTCGCCTCCGAGCCGGCGATGGTCAGGACAACGGCGGGAGCCGTCCCGGCGGCCGGGTTCGCCCCGGAAAGGTTTTCAGAAGCAACAGAAGTCATCATTCCATCCTGCCATGCCCCGGGAGCCTGCATGCCCTGGGAGCAGCGCCATGGCCCGAAGCCGGCCGCAGCTGGGGGCCCTGCCTAACCATGCAGCGTGCGGTAGGCCTCCGCCGCAGCGGGATGCAGGGGCAGATCCGCCGTGTTGATCAGGGTGTCCGGGCTCAGGAACTGAACGCCGAGGCTGGACCGGGGAACGAGCTCGTCGGCATGATCGACCAGCAGCCTGACAGTGTTCCTCACGATGCCGCCGTCAAGGTCGCCACGGCACAGCAGGAGGTTCGCCACGCCCACGGTCCAGACGGACCCGGCTCCCGGGTAGCCGCTTCCGGGAATCAGGACACGGTCGTAGAAAGCACCGAAGCGGTCGCGAAGGGGCCGGACCAGGCTGGACAGGTCGAGCAACCGAAGCCCCGGCTCGTCGTTCGCCTTCGTGATGGCGGCTGTCGGAACACCGCCCGACCAGAACAGCGCGTCCACGGCTTTCCTTCGGAGCGCGGCCAGCCCGTCGTTGAGACCCAGATTGACTTCCGTAACGGCCCTGGCCGAGCCCGCCAGCCCCGACACTTCCAGGATCCTGCGGGCCGTCAGCGATGTTCCCGACCCCGCCTCACCAATCCCGATTCTCCTGCCCGTGAGGTGGCGGTAGTTCCCGATTCCGCTGTCCCGCCGCACCAGGCAGTGGACATAGTTTTCGTAGACCTTTCCGACGGCGACCATCACCCCGGCGGGCTGGTCCACAGTTTGCTCCGGACCGGTCTCCGGCGCGGCCGGGTAATGCACACCTGCCTGCTGCGCTGCGGCGTCGAGGAGTGCGACGGCGAACGTTGCCTCGCCAGCGACTAGTCGCTTTATGTTGTCAAGACTGCCGCCGGTGGTCAGGGCTTCTGCGCGTTGGGCGATTCCGTGGCGCTGGAGCGACTCGGCAAGGAGTGCGGCGAACTCGAGGTAGAAGCCGCCGGCTTCGCCGCCGGCCACGGTGACCCTGGCCGGGCCGGGTGACGCAGTGCATGCGGCCATGCCCGGGAGGCCAGCGGCCCCGAGGACCAGGCCCAGTCCGGACTTCAGGACTCCGCGCCGGCCCACTGGGTCCTGCGTTGCCGGTCTCATGGTCGCCGTCGGTCCTGGACAGCAGCGCCCGCCGCAGGAGTCGCTCCGGCGCCGCCGTCCATTTCTGGTGCCCGAGCGGTAGTTGCTGCCCGGGCGGCGGGAAATTCCAAGATTGCACGGAGACCGTGCGGATCGCGTCCCCGAAGCGTCAGGCGTCCCCCGTTCGCACCTGCCAGCCGGTCCACAATGGTCATTCCCAGTCCCGTGCCCCGGATGTTGCCGTGGCTCGGGGAGCGCCAAAACCGCGTGGCTGCAGCGCCGAGCTCTTCGGGCGGCAGCCCAGGGCCGTCGTCGGACACTTCTACCACCACTGAGGCGCCCAGCGGGCGGGCCTCCACCGTAATGGTGGCCCCGGGGGCGTACTTGATGGCATTGGTGATCAGTTCACCCACCATCTGGGCGAGCTCGGCGGCGCTGCAGCGAAGCTCCAGTGGCGGTTCCGGAGGAGCAGCCAAAACGATGCGCGAGCCGACGGATTCGCCGGCGGGGCGTGCCCGGTCCACTTCCTCCTGCAGCACGGGGTACGGATCGATGGGCTGCACGGTGCCGCGCGCACCCGGTCTCAAAGTTTCGTTGGCCGCACCCTCGGAAGCCCGGTGCTCGGCGGTGGCCAACTTCAGGACGTCGTCCAGGATCTCCTCCACGCGCTCGAGTTCCTTCACGACCCCCGCTGCTTTGGCCCGTTCAGCGTCGGTCCGGAGTTCCAGCTGCAGCAGGTCGATCCGCAGCCGCAGCGCGCCGATGGGGTTGCGGAGCTGGTGGGAGGTGTCGGCAATGAGCCGACGCTGGGACTCGGTGCTGCTGCTCACTGTCTCGGCCATTTTGGTGAAGGAACGGCTCAGTTCCTTGAGTTCGGGTGGCCCGGCTTCGGGAAGCCGCGCGGCCCTGCCGGTGGCCTCCAGTTCCGCTACCGCCGAGTTCAACCGCAGCACCGGCCGGATCACCCATCCTGTGGCGCGGAGCGCCCCCAGGAGCAGGACCGCCGAAAGTCCGGCCGCGCCCAGGCCCACCAGCAGCCAGCGTTCGCGAAGCTTCTGCCGTGCCGGCCCGAGGTCCACTTCGAGGACGGCTTCACCCAGCACCTGGCTTGCGCTGCCGAACGAGCGCGAAATAAGTGCTCTGCCCGAGCCGAACGGCTGCAACGGCTCAAGCGTTGTGTCATTGAGGTTCAAGCTGGCCCGGGAGATCGCATCCCGCACGTCGGGGCGGTCCGGGGTAAGCCCTCCGGACTGCACCGTGGAGGCCTCCTGCAGTCGAACGATGATGCCCTCGCCGTAAAGGCTGGAGTATCGATCCATCTCGCGCCGGAGCTGCGTCGTGTCGCCGCTTTGCGAGGCGTCGTACGCAACCTGGGCAAACCGGTTGAGTCCCGAGACGCGATTGATCTGGACTTCCTGGGTCAGCTCCCGGCCAGCCGAGGTGAGGATGGCGGTGGAGATCGCCAGCACCATCACCAGGGCGAACAGGCTCAGGATGCCCAGGACCCGGCGCTTCACGTTTGATCCGCTTCGACCCGGTATCCCACGCCCCGGACGTTGATGATGAAGCCCGGCATCTGCAGCTTGGACCTCAGCCCGGTGAGGTGCACATCCAGGGCCCGGGACGAGGCCAGGAAAGCATCACCCCACAGGGCATCGAGGATCTGTTCGCGGGTCACCACGGAGCCGGCGTTCCGGGCCAGCAGGGCCAGGAGATCGAATTCCGTTGCCGTCAGTGAGAGGACCCGGGATCCTATGGCAGCCACCCGCCGGTCGAGGTCGACGTCGAGTTCGCCCAGGACAATGCTGTGGGACCTCTCCGGGCCGCCGCGGCCCGCCCGTCGTGTCACCGCTTCAATCCGAGCGAGGAGTTCCACCAGCTTTACCGGCTTGACCAGGTAGTCGTCAGCGCCGGAGCGGAGGCCCAAGACCACGCTTCGCTCGTCGTCGCGTGCAGTGAGGATGAGGATGGGGCAGCCCGTAACCTGGCGAAGCTTCCGCAGGAGCTCGAGGCCGTCCATGTCCGGAAGCCCGAGGTCCAGAAGGATGACTTCGTGTTCGCGGTGGACCAGCAATGCGTCCGCACCGCGGGACACACGATGTGGTTTGTGGCCTGCGGATACGACGGCCGCCTCGAGGGCCGACGCCATCGCGTCGTCGTCCTCGACGATGAGCACGCGCATTGCCTGTTTCCTCTGCCTTCGTTGCTGTTGGCGGACATCGGAGTCCGTTTGGACATTACTCCTTGTCCGCGGATTTCGCCTTGTTGCTGCCTTGGCAGGATGACGGGAGTGCCTTCGATGCCGTTGGGTGAAGTGCAAAGACGACCCGCCGCCGTCGGCAGTTTCCAATTCCTAAGGAAGTGTTAGGAAATGCCTCTCCACGTTGGATGTGCCAAGGATCACGCATAAGTTGGCAGGTGTCCTCTTGCAGTATCTGCCGGCAAGGCGACCGGTTCGGGGCACTCGGCTGAGGACCCCCAACGCCGCACAGACTCAGGGAAGCCCGGAGCAGGATTCCGGCAGGACACCCATTTCGCACCTCGGACGCCGACGGTGGCACCGACCAGGAAGGTTCATTGATGAGCACCCAGCACGCCGCGCCCCACAGCGCGGCACCCAGCGAAGCAGCACAAACCCGCCGGGCGGTCGGCAACATCCTCAAAGGCTCCGCCGGCAACCTCGTGGAGTGGTACGACCTCTACGTCTACACAGTCTTCGCGGCGTACTTCCAGGCACACTTCTTCAATTCCAAGGACGAGCTCCAGGCCGGACTGGAAGCCATGGCGGTCTTCTCGACGTCGTTCCTCATGCGCCCCATCGGCAGTTGGTTCTTCGGACGCTACGCCGACCGCAACGGGCGGAAGGCGGCCCTGACCCTCAGCGTGACCCTGATGTCCGCGGGGTCCTTCGCGATTGCGGTCCTCCCGACGAAGGACGTCATCGGGATCTGGGCCTTGGTCCTGCTGATCCTCATCCGCGTGCTGCAGGGCTTCTCCGTGGGCGGCGAATACGGCACCAGCGCCACGTACATGTCCGAGGCCGCCACCTCCAAGCGCCGCGGCTTCTTCTCCAGCTTCCAGTACGTGACCCTGGTTGGCGGCCAGATGCTGGCCCTGCTGGTTCTTGTGATCCTGCAGAACTCCCTGGGCGACGGACTGCTGAAGGAATGGGGCTGGCGCATCCCGTTCGCCATCGGCGGCGTTGCGGCGCTGGTGGTCCTGTGGCTGCGGCGCTCCATGGAGGAGACGGTTTCGGCGGAACAGGTCCAGGCGGCCAAGGCTCCTGCCGCAGCCGGACAGGCCCAGCCCGGCACCCTCAGGCTCCTGTTCACCCAGCACTGGAAGCCGCTGCTGATCTGCATCGGCGTGACCCTGGGCGGCACCGTTGCCTTCTACACCTACACCAACTTCATCCTGAAGTTCATGAACGATACGTCCGGCATCGCCAAGACGGACACGTCCGTGATCAACTTCTGGGCGCTGTTCATCTTCATGCTGCTCCAGCCCGTGTACGGCATCATTTCCGACAAGGTGGGCCGCAAGCCGCTGCTTCTCTGGTTCGGCATCACCGGCGTGCTCTTCACCTGGCCGTTGCTCTCCACCCTGGCCGGCACCAAGGATCCGTTCACGGCGTTCCTGCTGATGATGGGCGGCCTGCTGATCGTGGGCGGCTACACGTCCATCAACGCCCTCGTGAAGGCCGAGCTCTTCCCGGCATCCATCCGCGCGCTTGGCGTGGGCCTGGGCTATGCCATTGCCAACTCGCTGTTCGGTGGCACTGTCCCGCTGATCGGCGCGGCGCTGCAGAAATCGGACCAGGTGGACCTCTTCTTCACCTACGTCACCGTCGCGATCGGTGTGTCCCTTCTGGTCTACATCTTCGCGCTGAAGAACAAGAAGACCACGCACCTGGACCGCGAACAGGGCCATGCCTGGTCCGGCACGGCTGCATCCAGCGCCGTGCGCAAGGATGACGACGAGGACTTCGTCAACGCCTGACCTCCGCTGGCGGTCAACACAACAACGCGACGGCGGGTGGCCGGCTACGGGACTTCGGTTCCGGAAGCCGGCCGCCCGCCGTCGTTCTTGGGGTTTTTCCGTACGTCAGTGGGACCCTCCAGCCCGGCCTTCAACGTGCCTGCAATGGTGGGACACAGGAGCTGGCATTGGTGGGAGAATGGAGGGCGGTTTCGGCGGCCAGCCGGCGGGACCCGTCCAGTGCTAATACAGCCGGCTGCCAAACCCTTTCCTCGGGAGGCAGGCAGCCGAGCGAACCACTACGAATGGAACTCCCATGACCACCGCCCAGTCCTCCGTGCCGAAGGCAGCGCTGAAATTCGCCTCGGTCGGCTCCCCCTACTTCGGAATCATGCTCGCCGTCATGGCCGTGGTGCTGATTCTGTCCAACATCGGTGCCTCCAAGGGCGTGGCATTCGGCCCAATCGTCACGGACGGCGGCTTTTTCCTGTTCCCGCTGGCGTACATCCTGGGCGACGTCATCAGTGAGGTCTACGGCTTCAAGGTGGCCCGGAAAGCCATTGTCACCACGTTTGCCCTGTCCGTCTTCGCCTCGCTTTGCTACTGGGTGATCATTGCGCTGCCCGGCTTCGACGACGAGTTCGGCACCGCCAAGCAGTCCGCCCTCGAAGGCGCCATCGGCCCGGTTCCGCAGATCGTGCTGGCCTCGCTTCTGGCGTTCTTCGCCGGGCAGACCATCAACTCCTGGATCCTGGTCAGGATGAAGGCGCGCAGCGGGGAGAAGTCACTGTGGGCGCGCATCATGGGCTCGTCGGTGGCAGGCGAATTCGTGGACACCCTGATCTTCTGCAGCATCGCGGCCTCGGTCATCGGCATCAGTGACTTCGGCATGTTTGTGAACTATGTGCTGGTGGGTTTCCTCTACAAGACCCTCGTGGAGTTCCTCTTTGTTCCCGTGACAACCCTGGCCATCGGCTGGGTCAAGAAGCGCGAACCGAGCTACGCCTAGTCCGGCCCTGCGCCGCCGCATCGATAGCTTCTGCGCCGAAACCGCCGGAAAGGTGCGGGCTAGCCGGAACGTTTCGGCGTCTTCGCGGGCCTCCGGCCAGTTCGGCGCGGCGCCGCAGATCGGAAGCGGGCCAGTAGCGCAGGGGGCGGCCCGGTGGCTCAGGCGGCTGGTCGGCCTGCTAGGGCCTGGAGCACGCGATACTTAAACCGTGACTCGTTGAACAGATCCTTCCATGTGATCCGAAGGAACTTCCAGCCCTCCTCCGTCAGGGCATTCTCCCGCTGCCGCTCCTGGTAAAGGACTTCGTCGGTGGGTTTGAAATCGAAGTACTTGACCTTGCCGTCGACCTCCAAGGCCACTTTCTCCTTCTTCCAGGCGAAGTCGAGGCGATGCCGGCCAAGCGCGCTCGCAACCTCAACCTGCGGCGTGGGCGGGGTGATCCTGAGCCGGAGGATCAGTTCCCGGGTGAGTGTTTCGCCGGGCGACTCTGAACGGGGGTCCGCGTTCTCCAGCGCACGGCGGAACGTACGGACACCGCGCCTGCCGTCCAGCGCATCCGCCATTTTCTGCAGCAGGTTGCGGTCAGCGCCCAGCCGGAGCGCGTGGTCCATAACGATCAATGACTGCCGGTATGCCAGCATTATGGCGCAATCGGCGGCGGTCCGTTCCAAAGAAGTCACGCGGAGTCCGTCCAGTGTCACTATCTCGTCGTCGGAGAAGGGCCGGGTATGGCACCTAACGTCTCTGCCGTGGCGCTCACTCGACGGATTCATCCGCTGCAGAAGGTGGATCAGGTCATCTACTTTCCAGAGATAGAGACGGTGCAGGCGTGCTGCGGAGGTGTGGCTGTATGCAAACTGGCCGGTCGACGTTGTTCGTGTTCCGTGCGCGTGTGCGTAGATGAGCTGCCGGCTGCGGACGCCTGCGGATTGGGCGTTCCACACGCTGGCGCGTAAATAGCAGCCGTACCGTAGCCGAACCAGGGATCCCGACTTCAGCAGGGATTTGATGGACCGCGAGCCATAGCCAAGATCCGTCAGCTCGTCGGTGCGCCATAGGTTGCCGGTTGGGGGGAGGTCAGGGGAGTTGTTTGAACGCATGGCCCTAGCTTCGGGGGTCGCGCCAACACAGGCGAGATGCCGCTGTCATTATGTGGAAAACGCGAAACCGCCGGAAAGCTGCGGGGCCGCCGTTCCGTTTCGGCGGCCCCGCACGTTTCCGGCGAGTTCGGCGGCGCGCCACGGGCCCTAGGAGTAGTAGCGTCCCAGGGTCTCGGCCTTGAACTCGAAGAAGTCGCCGGAGTCGATGGCGAGCCGGGCGTCGTCCACCATCTTCACTACGAAGCGCTCGTTGTGGATGGAGATGAGCGTGGCGGAGAGCATCTCCTTGGCCTTGAACAGGTGGTGGATGTACGCGCGCGAATAGTTCAGGCATGCGTAGCAGTCGCAGCCGTCCTGCAGCGGGCCGAAGTCGCGCTTGTACTTGGCGCCGGACAGGTTGAAGCGGCCGTCGGGCGTGTAGAACGCCGAGTTGCGGGCAACGCGGGTGGGGGAGACGCAGTCGAAGGTGTCGGCGCCGTTCTCGATGGCCGTGAAGATGTCGTCCGGCTCGGAGATGCCGAGCAGATGCCGTGGCTTGTTTTCCGGCAGTTCCTCGTTGCACCAGCGCACGATGGTGCCCAGGTTCTCCTTCTCGAGGGCACCGCCGATCCCGTAGCCGTCGAAGGCCATGGCACCGAGGTCGCGGCAGGCCTTGCGGCGCAGGTCCTCGTACTGGGCGCCTTGGATTACGCCGAACAGCGCCTGGTACGGCTTGCCCAGGCGTTCGTCAGTGAGCCGGAAGTGCTCCTCGATGCACCGCAAAGCCCAGCGCCGGGTGCGCTCCAGCGATTCCTCCTGGTAGCCCCGCGAGTTCTGCAGCGTGGTGAGCTCGTCGAAGGCGAACATGATGTCTGCGCCGATCTGATGCTGGACCTGCATGGAGATCTCGGGCGAGAAGCGGTGGCGGTCCCCGTTGAGGTGGCTCTTGAACCACACGCCGTCCTCGTCCACATGGGCCAGCCGCTCCTTGCCCGGCGCCACAGCGTCGTCGGGGACGGCGGTATCCGCCACCGGCACCGTCTTCATGTCGATGACCTTCTTGAACCCCGAGCCAAGGCTCATCACCTGGAAGCCGCCGGAATCCGTGAAGGTGGGACCGCGCCAGTTCATGAAGGCGCCCAGGCCGCCGGCTTCGTCCAGGATTTCGGGGCCGGGCTGCAGGTACAGGTGGTAGGCGTTGGCCAGCAGGGCCTGGGCGCCGAGTTCGGCCATGGACTCGGGAAGCACGGATTTCACTGTGGCTTTGGTGCCGACGGCGATGAAGGCCGGCGTCTGGATCTCCCCGTGCGGGGTGGTGATGGTGCCGGTCCGGCCCAGGAACCCGCCTCCGTTGGCGCTCTCCTGTTCCGGGGCGGGGCTGCATGTTTCAGTGAGCCGCTTGCCCACCCGGAAGGAGAACTCCGACTGGCGGGCGGCCGGCACCGGTGCAGAGGGGGAAAGCGGTGCAGGCGGAAGGGACGGTTCAGGATTGGCTGGCACTGTTCAAGTGTCCCAGCTAGCAGCCGGGGACTCTTACTGGAGGGGTTCTGATGTGGGGTAGTTCTCAGAGCGCCAGTCGTCCCACAGCGAGCGGATGGTCTCCATGCTGTTCGCGCCGAGATCGTACAGCGAGAGGATCACCAGCGATCCGCCGTCGGGCCTTTTCTCGGGAATCACGGGCTGGTCGGCCACGATCAGCAGGCCCTCACCGTGCTCGGCGTAACTGTGTACGGTGAGCCCCACCTGGTGGTTGGTCTTGTGCCAGACCCTGCCCGAGACTTCCTCGCCGGTGCCCAGGGTCAGGGAATACTCTTCGCCGGGCGCGGGGATGTCCTTGAGCCCGAGTTTCTCGATGGCGGACCCGCCGCTGCCGGGGACGGAGAAATAGCAGGTCCGGCGCTTGCCGTGGGGATGGCGCTCCAGCGCAAACCTCAGCTGCTGCAGGAAGATGAGCCATCCTTGGGTGATGTCCTCGTCCCACGCGGCCCATTCCGAGTTGTGGTCCACGCCTGCGCGGGTGACACTGACCTCTGTCCCGGTGGGCACGGGTTTCAGCGTGAAGACGTCGCCGCCGTCGACCGTCAGTGCGGTGTGGTCCGGGCCCTCGACCACATTTTTGCCGAAGTAGATTTCATTGATTTCCGCCGCCAATTCATCAGCTTCCCAGCCATGCCACTGCGCGATTTTCGAGGGTTCGCGCAGCATCGTCCAAACCTGCGGCGCGTCCGAATTGATCACAACGCTGAGATTGTTCGTCATGGCCTGAATCTACAACTTGGGGTGCAACCCGGGCTAGAGGAAATGCGGGTCGAAAACGGGTTCAGTCGTCCCCGGGCAGGCCCGGAGCTGCTTAGGCCCGCACGGACTCCAGCTCGTTCGCAATCCGCCGCTCCAGTTCTGATCCGCTGATGGTCTGCGATCCGCCGTGGGCGCGCAGGAACAGCAGCGATTCCAGGCGCAGCAGCCGCCACTCGCGCTCCGCCTCATGGTTGGAGTTGTCGATGGAGCGGAAGATCTCTTTGTCGTACAGGTTCGGCTCGTTGAGTGAGCGCTGGCGCACCCTGGCCTGCATCCGCGCCTTGAACGGGTCCGTCTCCTGGTTGTCCGGTGCCCGGAGCAGCTTCTCATACACGGCGGCGCGGTCCTTCTGCCCCGTCTGGCGGCACACGTAGCTGGACAGCGCGAGCGACGCCTCCACCGACCCCCAGCGGCCCGGGTTGCCGTCGAAGGGCAGCACGTTCAGCAGGTCGGCGACCGCCAGCGCGGCTTCGGCGTCCTTGAGCATGACGAACAGCTCATGCGCGAGGTCGCTCAGGTCCTTCAGGCAACTGCCGGACTTGGTGTTGATGCCCTTGACCAGCTTGTCGGCCAGCAGTTGCACCCCGCTGGAGTCCGGATGGGCCTCCGCCACGGCTTCCACCACGGATTCAGGCGTTCCGGAGGGCTCCGGGATGAGGGCAAGATCGTCGGCGCTGGGGCCGATCACCACCGGAGTGGTGGACGGCAGTGGGGGCACGACGACGGCGGCAGGCGCCGTGCGCGCAGGCTCGCCGGCTGCTTGGTTCCCCGCTACGGAGTCCCCGACTACGGAAAGGGGAGTGCCGGCGTCGGATGCTTGGGCGCTCGCCGTTTGGGCGGCACCGTCCGCCGTTGCAGCGCCGTCTGCGGTGGCGGCACGATCGACGACGGCAGCGGTCTTTGCAGCGTCATTCACGGCGTCTTCCGGGGCGGGGAAGCCGTCATCCGCGGGTTCAGGGATCCGCACGGACGAGCCGGCAGCGATGCGCAGCGTGCCGCCGCCGGTGAGGGTCGCAAGGATAATGGCGGGGCTGCCGAAATCATCGGTTTCGACTTCCACGCTGTGGATTTCCGCGGACCGCTCGCCATCCGGCAGGAGCAGGTGGTCGCCCGCCCGCAGAGAGCCCGCCTGCTGTTCACGGAAGGTCTTGGCAGCTGCAGGGTGGTTCATCGGGAGTCCTTAAGTTCTCTTGCGGTCCGCCCAACAGTCTACAAAGGCGAGGGTGCGAAGTCGGGGAGGCGCGGGCGCCCGGGCGTCAGCTGCCGACGCCGGCGTAGGCCAGGGCCTGCTTCACCAGGGCGCCGCGGCCGCCGGCAAACTCGAGCTGCACGCCGTCGCTGAGCACTTCCTGGGGTGTCATCCAGGTCAGCTCCAGTGCGTCCTGGCGGGGGTCGCATTCGCCGGTGACGGGGATGATGTAGGCGAGTGACACGGCGTGCTGGCGGTCGTCGGTGAAGCCGGTGTGGGACGGTGCGGGGAAGTATTCGGCCACGGTGAAGGGCACCGGGCTGATGGGGAGCTGGGGGAATGCCAGCGGGCCGAGGTCCTTTTCCATGTGCCGCAGCAGGGCGGCGCGGATGGTCTCGCGGTAGAGCACCCGGCCGGAGACGAGAGACCGGACCATGGTGCCGTCCTCGTCCGCCTGCAGGAGCGTGCCCACCTCATTCACGAACCCGAGTGGATCCAGCCGGACCGGCACCGCCTCCACGTAGACCATCGGAAGCCTGCCTCGGGCTTCGAAGAGATCTTCGTCCGAGAGCCAGCCGGGGTTGGGGTCAGGGGTGCGCACGTTCATGAGTCATTTTTACCCCATTGCCACAGGTCCGGCCGCCGAGGCGTGAGATTCCACCGCTTAGAGGCGGCCAAAGCGACGAGATCTCACCCCTCGATTTGCCGCCCTACGACGGGCGCCGGGCCGAGGGGAGCGGGGGGCTACGACGGGCGCCGGGCCGAGATCCAGAGCGGTGCCCGCTGGGCTGCCGCGCCGCCGTTGTCCGGGTGCGGCACATGCAGGGTGCGTCCGAAGGCCTCCTCGGTCAGCGTAACGTCGTGTCCCGCGGCAGAGAGTCGGTCCTGCAGGGCGCTAAGGTCCCCGGTGTACTCGAACCCCAGCCCCGCGTGCGCCGCGCCGGTACCGGGCCGGGCCATCAGGACACCGCCGTTCTTGGCCGTGAAGTCGGCGGTTTCGTCGTCGTCCGGGACCGGCCGGAAACGCGCGCCGATGTCCCGCAGTGCCTGGGCGGCGGCGGTCACATCCTCGCTGAACCAGACCTCTACCACGGCGAGTGCCGGATCCGCATCCGCGCAGTTGGCCCCGTGGGCGGCCTTGTCCGCGAAGAAGCTGAAGCCGTCCGCACCCGTGATCCGGCAGGAGTCGCCGCGGTCCGCCCGGACGAGCTCGGCGGAGGAGGTGTCCGCTTCCGCGCCGGACTGGTTGGTCCGCCGGGCAAACTCCTCAAGGTCACCGACCTCCACGCCAAAGTGCGTGACGCCGTCCTCCGCCGTGCCCGGCTCGGCCTGGTGCAGCGCCAGCCGGCCCGCCCCGGCGTCGTACTCCCGCCAGGAGCCCTCATCGGTGGACTTGATCATCCCCAGGTCGGTGAGGAGCCGCTCCCAGGGTTCAACCCGGGACGTAAAGTGGATGGGACGGACACGAAGCATGCTCTCTCCTCGAACTCGTAACACCAGGATCTTCGAAAACGGCGCCGACATGGCCATGATGCCACGTCTTGAATCGCGAAACACCGGGTTAACCAGCGGGTGCCGGGTTGAATCGAGGGGCACTGCGGGCAGAATAGGCGCATGGCTGTGGAACTCGAGGAACTGCTGATGCCCGACGCCGCCGCGTGGCGGACGTGGCTGGAATCCCACCACAGCGACAGCCCCGGCGTCTGGCTGGTCCTGCACAAAAAGGGCGGCAACGTCACCGAACTCGACTACGATGCCGCCCTGGACGAGGCGCTTTGCTTCGGCTGGATCGACGGCCAGGTAAAGAAGCGCGACGGCGACAGCTACCTTCAGCGCATGACCCGCCGGGGTGCGAAGAGCCCCTGGTCGGAACGGAACGTCGGCCACGTGGCCCGGCTCGAGGCGGAAGGGAAGATGACAGGTCCGGGCCGTGCCGCCGTCGACGCCGCCAAAGCCGACGGCCGCTGGGAGGCCGCCTATGCGGGACCGGCGACGGCGGAGGTTCCGGCGGATCTGGCTGCCGCGATCGCCGCCGTGCCCGAGGCGCAGGCCATGTTCGATGTGCTGACCTCGGTGAACCGGTACGCGCTGATCTACCGGACCAATTCGGTCAAGCAGGCCTCCACCCGGGCGCGCAAGATCGCCGGGTTTGTCGAGATGCTGGCCCGCGGCGAGACGCCGTATCCGCAGAAGAAGCGCCCGGCGCAGAATCCCGCTGGTTGAGCCTGGTGCTTCGTTCCGCTGGTTGAGCCTGTCGAAACCCCGCAACCGGATCGAAAAGGCCGTCCGCGATAAAATTGGTGCCAACTCCCAACACGAACGGCGAACATGCAGCGGTATTCCCTACTCACGCTGGGCCCGCGCGGGCGGTGGATTGCGGCGGCAGTGGTCCTGGCTCTGGTGCTGGCCGCGGCTGCGGTGATCGGTCTGGCCGGGCGTTCCGGCGACACTGGAACGCCCGGCGGCCCCGGATCCCAAAGCAGCGGCCCCCAAAGCGGCGGCGCCCAGGGTGAAGCCCCGAAGTCGTTCAGCAGGCCTGAGGGCGCGCAGTTCCGGCCCTCCTACCACCTCACTCCCGCCAAGGAGTGGATGAACGATCCGCAGCGGCCGTTCCTGCTGGACGGGGTGTGGCACTACTACTACCTCTACAACGCGGACCACCCCGAGGGTAACGGCACCGAATGGTTCCACGTCACCAGCACCGACCTGGTGCACTGGAAGGACGAGGGCATTGCCATTGAGAAGTTCAAGAACGGCCTCGGGGACATTGAGACCGGCAGCGCCGTGGTGGACCAGGACAACACCGCCGGCTTCGGCAAGGGCGCGGTCGTCGCCGTCATGACCCAGCAGGACAAGGGCGTGCAGCGGCAGTCCCTGTTCTACTCCACGGACAAGGGCTACACGTTTAAGGCCGCCGACGGGAACCCGGTCATGGAGAACCCCGGCGCGAAGCACTGGCGCGATCCCAAGATCATCCGTGACGAGGCCCGCGGACAGTGGGTCATGGCGTTGGCCGAGGGGGAGAAGATCGGCATGTACTCCTCAAAGGACCTCAAGGACTGGCGCTACATATCCGGCTTCGAGCGCAAGGGCCTGGGGATCCTCGAATGCCCGGACCTCTTCCAGCTGGACCCCGACGGCGACCCCGCCAAGCGCACCTGGGTCCTCGCCGCAAGCGCGAACGGCACCGCGGAAGGCCGGACCGCCGGCGTGGCCTACTGGACCGGGACCTTTGACGGAACCGCGTTCACCCCGGTAGATGACAAACACCAGTGGCTCGACGCCGGCGCCGACTTTTATGCCGCCGTCACCTGGGACGATCCCCGGCTGCCGGAAAACGAACGGATGGCGTCGCGCCACGCGATCGGCTGGATGAACAACTGGACCTACGCCCGTCAGCTGCCCACCACCGACTGGCAGGGCGGCGCCGACTCCATCGTGCGGGACATCCGGCTGAAGACCGTGCAGGGCCGGCCCACGCTCGTGTCCACGCCCACTCCGGCGCTGTCCGCGCTGGACGGCGAAGCCAAGACCGCCGGCAGCAGGGCGCTGACTCCGGAGGGCGCCGGCGAGCTTCCCGTGCCCGCAGGGGGCGCCTACCGGCTGGACGTGACCCTCGAACGTGCATCGGGCGACGACGGCACGGAGGGCCTGCTGAAGCTTGGCAGCGGCGGGGCGGACTATGCCACGGTGGGCTACAACTTCGAGGAAGGCACGGCATGGGTGAGCCGGGCTGCAGTGGTGCCCGGCGCGGAGGCACTGGGCCCGCTCTTCACCGACCGGAGGAGCGCCCAAAGCCCGCCCCGGAACGGCAGCTCGCAGGGCAGGGGCAGCGTGGACCTGACCATCTTCGTGGACTATTCCTCGGTGGAGGTCTTCGTGAACGGCGGGGAGCAGACCCTGACGTCGGTGGTGCTGCCTAAGCCCGGGCAGCCGGCGGTCAGCGCCGCCACCGCCGGCGGGAAGCTGACGCTGAAATCGTTCAAGTACACCCCGCTGGCCACCGTGCTGACGGCACGCTAAACGAGCCGCCCGGAAGCAATTAGGCGCGGCGGCGCGCCACACCGAGCGGCGCGCCAGGCGGCGCCGGCCGAGCCTCAGCGAAACGTCAGGCGGACTCGAGCGGGAACGCCACGGCTTCGCCCACCACGCGCAGGCAGAGTTCCGTGCCGGGCTGCGCGATGGACGCGTTCCAGTGCCGGATGGTGATGACTTCGCCGCCGCCGGGGTAGCGGTGGTCGGGCATGGCACCGGCCAGCTTGGGCGGCACGGCGAGCTTGAGCCGCACGGTGGTCTCGGGTCCGAAATAGTCGGTGTCCACAACCACGCCGCGGATGGGCCCGTCTTCGGCAATGCGAATCTGCTCCGGACGCAGCATGAGCTGGACGCGGCCCTGTGCGGGCGGCCGCCGGACCGGGATCCCGCCCAGCGAGCAGGTGGCCAGCGACCCCTCCATCCACGCGTCGAGGATGACCGCATCGCCCAGGAACTCGGCCGTGGCTCGGTCCGCCGGCCGGGTGTACACCACGAACGGGTTGCCGATCTGTGCCAGCTTGCCGCCCCGCATCACCGCCACCTGGTCCGCGAAGGACAGCGCCTCGGCCTGGTCGTGGGTGACCAGGATGGTGGTCACCCCGGCCTCGCTGAGGACCTTGGCCACCGCCCGCCGCGTGGCGACCCGCAGCCCGGCGTCAAGGGCGGAGAACGGCTCGTCCAGCAGCATGAGTTCGGGTTCCCGGGCCAGCGCACGGGCCAGGGCGACGCGCTGCTGCTGGCCGCCGGAGAGCTGGTGCGGCCGGCGCTTGGCCATGGCCGTGTCCAGCGACACCATTTCGAGGAGTTCGTTGACCCGGGCGTTAACCGCGCGTCGGCCGCCGTCGAGCTTTGCCGCGCTGAGCCCGAACGCGATGTTCTGCCCCACGGTCAGGTGCGGGAACAGGGCGCCGTCCTGGGCCACATAGCCGACGTGGCGCTTGTGCGCCGGCTTCCACACGCCGTCGCCCGCCACCGGGGAACCGTTCAGCGAGATGCTGCCGGTGCCCGGGTGTTCAAAGCCCGCGATCAGCCGGAGCAGGGTGGTCTTGCCGGAACCCGACGGGCCCACAATCGCGGTGGTTCCGCCCTTGGCCACGGACAGGTTCACGCCCTTGAGGACGGCCTGCGAGCCGAAGTTCTTGGTGACGGAGTCGATCTCCAGGTGGCTGTTGGTGCTTGGCGCCACGGACCGTGAGATCCGCGGTTCCGGAAGCCTGGACGGGGATTGTTCGGTCACTGTCCCGCTACTTTCTTGGACTGCTGGAAGAGCAAATAGGTCATGGGCGCCGAGATGACGATCATGAGCAGGGCGTACGGCGCGGCGCCGGCGTAGTCGATTTCGCTGCTCTTGCTCCAGAACTCGGTGGCCAGGGTCCTCGTCCCGTTGGGGGAGAGCAGCAGTGTGGCGGTCAGTTCGTTGGCGATGCCGAGGAAGACCAGAGCCGCACCGCCGGCCGCAGCGGGGGCGGTGAGCCGGAGCGTCACACGGATGAAGGACAGCAGCGGAGGCGTTCCCAGGGCCTGGGCCGCCTCATCCAGCTCCTTGGGTGCCTGGGCCAGGCCGGCACGGATGTTGACCAGCGCGCGCGGCAGGAACAGGAGGATGTAGGCGGCCACCAGGACGCCGGCGGTCTGGTAGACGTTCGGAACCAGCCGGATGCTGACGGTGACGAAGGCCAGGGCCACCACGATGCCCGGCATGGAGCTGGTGACGTAGTTGGACAGTTCGAGGGCCTTGCTGAACCAGCTGGCATGCCGAACGGCCAGGTACGCCATGGGGAAGGCAACCACGGTGGTGGCTCCGGCGCCGGCCAGCCCGTACAGCAGGGTCTGCCACAGCGCCGGAACGAATTCGTCAGCCGCCCAGATGTCAGCGCCGCCGGCAATGATCCAGCGCAGCACGAACAGCAGCGGCAGCCCGAAGGCAAGCAGGGTCAGG
The DNA here is from genome assembly GCF_044054585.1 of Arthrobacter sp. UC242_113. Classification (NCBI taxonomy): domain Bacteria; kingdom Bacillati; phylum Actinomycetota; class Actinomycetes; order Micrococcales; family Micrococcaceae; genus Arthrobacter; species Arthrobacter sp. UC242_113. The sequence goes on from NZ_CP171968.1 coordinate 4,493,621, forward strand.
CCGAGCAGGGCCAGCTGGGCCGGTACCTGGTAGGCGTGCAGCGGCAGGCGCAGGGCCTTCGCCTGTGCGCCGGAGCCCACGCGGGCGTACCGTGCGGTGCCGCGGCTGCGCACCTCCACCAGGAGCAGGAGGAGGCAGAAGAACACCAGCACGCTGGCCAGCATGGTGCCTGCGGCGCCGTTGAACGTGGACTGGTACTGCACCATGATGGCCGTGGTGAACGTGTCGAAGCGGATCATCGCGAAGGCGCCGTACTCTGCCAGCAGGTGCAGGGCCACCAGCAGCGAGCCGCCGGTCATCGCGATCCGGAGCTGCGGCAGGACCACACGGAAAAACGCCCGCCAGGCCCCCAGCCCGAGGGACGCAGCCGACTGCTCTACGGCGGGATCCAGCCGGCTCAGCGTCGCGGCGGCGGGAATGTAGACCAGCGGGAAGTAGGAGAGCGTGGCAATCAGGACCCCGGAAAACAGCCCGTGCAGGGACGGCACAGCGGAAACCCACGCGTAGCTGTTGACGAAGGCAGGGATGGCCAGCGGCGCCGCGAGCAGCACGGCCCACACCTTCTGCCCGCGCAGCGTGGTGCGTTCCACGAGCCACGCGCCGCCCACGCCCAGGATGAGGCACAGCGGCACCGTGAGCACGATCAGGAGCACGGTGTTGAGCAGCAGCTCGCCGACGCGCGGGCGCACGATCAGTTCAATGGCGGTGTCCCAGCCCGTGGCCGCGGTCATCACCGCGACGTAGCCGAGGGGGACGAGGGCGAACAAGGCGATCAGCACCGCCATGACGCCTACCGCGGAAACGCCGAAAGGCGGGCGGGGGCGCTTGCCCCGGCCCGCCGCCGTCGTGCTTCCGGATGTCTCCGGTGCCGATACTTGCGTGGTCACAGAATTAGAGCAGTCCTGCCTTGGTCATCAGCTCCGTGACCTTCTCGGAATTCAGCTTGGCGGGGTCCACGGTGGGAGCCTGAAGTTCCTTGATGGGAACCAGCTTCTCGCTGGCCGGGACGCCCGAAGCGATGGCGTACTCGAAGGACGTGCCCTTCTGCAGGACTTCCTGGCCCTTCTTGCCGGTGATGAACTTCAGGAAGGCCTGGGCGTTCTCGGCGTTCTTCGAGGACTTCAGCACGCCGCCGCCGGAGACGGACAGGAACGCGCCCGGGTCCTGGTTCTTGAAGTAGTACGGCGTGACGTTCTTGGAGTTCTCGCCCGTCTTCGCCTGGTCGCCGTAGTAGTAGTAGTGGTAGATCAGCGCGGCATCAACCTCGCCGGCGTTCACTGCCTTCATGGCGGTGCTGTTGCCCTTGTAGGCGGTGAAGTTTTCCTTCATGCCCTTCAGCCACGCTTCGGCAGCGGCCTCGCCCTTGAGCTCAACAAGGGCGGAGACGATGGCCTGGAAGTCGGCGCCGCTCGGGGAGGCTGCCCACTTGCCCTTCCACTCCGGCTTGGCCAGGTCCAGCATGGACTTCGGCAGCTTGTCCTCGGAGATCTTGTTCTTGTCGTAGACCAGGACGGTGGAGCGGGCGGCGATGCCGGTCCACTTGTTGGTGCTGGGGCGGAACTCGGCCGGGACCTGGGCAACCGTGTCCTTGTCAACGTCGGCGAACAGGCCGGCGTTCTCCACCTGCGCCATTGCGGGGGAGTTCTCCGTGAGGAAGACGTCCGCCGGTGAGGCTGCGCCTTCCTGGACGATCTGGTTGGACATCTCGGTGTCGTCACCCTGGCGGAGCGTCACCTTGATGCCGGTTTCCGCGGTAAACGCGTCCGCCCATTCCTTGGTGAGGCTTTCGTGCTGGGCGTTGTAGACCGTGATCTCGCCCTTGGAGGCGTCAGCCGAGGACGAGGCAGCTGGGGAGGTGCCGGAGCCGCAGGCCGAGAGGCCAAGGGCTGCGGTGGCGGCGATCGCGATGCCGGCCAGCGCGTTAATGCGGATCTTCATCGGGGTGCTTCTTTCTGCAAAAGTCTCGTGGGCCAGGCCCGCGTGAGCTGGGGAAGTTAGGTGAAGCTCACTCGAAAAACTGTAGGTTAGCCAAACCTAAGCACCAAGCGACAAAGGCCTTAAGTGATGAGGATCACATCAATTACGACACTGTTGCGTGTCCTAATTGGTCCCTGACTTGGAGTCCGCTGCTGCTGACGCGGCCGCCACTGACGCCACTGCCTCCAGGGCCATCCAGGCCTGAAGCTGGGTGGAAAGTTCAACGGCGGCGCCCGGCGGGTAAGTATCGCTCGCCGGCCGCCGGGGTTCGAAGGAGAACACCGGTTCGCCGGCGCGCCCGTGTCGGCCCAGCGGTTCGCCTGCGGCGATCAGCCGGCGGCCGGCCCAGAGGGCCCCGGCAGTGCCGGTGACCAGTCCGGCCGCGGTGGTCCGCACGTCCTGCGGCAGCCGTTCGTCGTTGGCGGCCAGCGCCAGGTAGCGGGTGAGGATGCCGGTGAACAGCCCGCCGTCGCCGGTGCCGTCGCAGCGGAGGAGCAGGCTGGGCGTGGGGTCGCTGGCCGGGTCTGCGCTGTTGCCGGTCTTCCTTCCGCCGGCATCCGGCAGGGTGAGGTGCTCCGCCACTGCGCGCACCACGGTGGACGCGCGTCCCAGATTGTCGGGGCCGCCCAGCTCCAGCAGGGCGCCGAGGACGGGCCCCTGGTTGTAGGTGTAAATCGCCTCCTCCAGCACCGTCTCCCCGGTGCTGCGGATCCGGATGCCGTCCAGGTAGAGCCCGCGGGCGGGGTCGAACAGCCGCGCATCCAGCCAGTCGAGCAGCGCCTGCGCCTTGGCGGTGTTGCCCGTGCGTGCATAGTAGAGCGCCACCGGTGCCGTGGCCGGCGTGTTCTTAAAGTCCCGCTTGGTGCTCCAGAACGTGCCGCCGCCCAGGTCGTGAGTGGAGGCCGAGTCGAACTGCAAAGTCAGGCTCTTGCGGATCCTCTCCTGCCGCCGGGGGCTGGGACGCCGGCTCTCCTCGGCCAGCCGCTCCAGGCGGAGGGTGGACAGGGCCAGCCAGGCCATGTCGTCGTAGTAGTGGTTGACGAACGTCAGGAAATTTCGCAGCCGGATGCCGGTGACCAGCCGCGAGGCGAGCTGGCCGGCGCTGGGGCGGGCGGCGCCGTCGAACTTTTCCGGCGGCCGCACCGCCTTCCCGAGTTCGCGAAAGCCCGCGTCCACGAGGCAGTCCAGGTAATGCGCCTGCCACCAGTAGTGCCAGGGGCGGCGGAGGTTCTCGATGTGGCCGGAGGGGCGGGCTGTGGCTGCGATGTGCGTCCCGGGCAGGAAGAACAGACGCTGGCCGAACAGGTGCGTTACCGACCGCGCCGCCTCGTCGGCCCGCTCTGCCCAGGCCGTTGCGGGGTCGGGGATGGCATCCGGGGCGGCGTCAGCATCTGGCTGGATCATTCGGCCAGCCTAGCGAACCGACGCCGGCGACCCGTCAGCGGGGCGGCGCGGTCGCCGAAAACGGGGCGGCGCGGGGTGCATCCGCCGCCCGTTTCAGTTAACATTCACTAACTAACGTTCGCGGCCGGGATCCGGATCCGCATCGACCTGTTCCGCATCAAGGAGGATGTATGGAAATCGAGGGTTCCGTCGCGCTCATCACGGGAGGTGCATCCGGTCTGGGCGCCGCCACGGCCCGGCGGCTGTTCGATGCCGGCGCCTCTGTGGTTCTCGCCGACCTCGCCACCTCGGCCGGTGCCGCGTACGCCGGCGAGCTGAATGCGGCCGGCCCGCAGAACCTTGGGGGCACTGCTTCAGGCCGTGAGGTGGCAGTCCCCAAAGCGGTCTTCGTTCCCGCGGACGTGACCAGCGAGGAAGAGGTGCAGGCCGCTGTGGACGCCGCCGTCGGGCTGGGACCGCTGCGGATAGTGGTGAACTGCGCCGGCATCGCCACGCCGGGCAAGGTCCTGGGGCGCGACGGCGTGCTGCCGCTGGAAACCTTCCAGCGCGTCATCCAGATCAACCTGGTTGGGACCTTCAATGTGGTCCGGCTGGCCGCCGCAGCAATGGCCACCACCGAGCCTGCTGTCACCGAGCTCGGCGGAGAGGAACGCGGCGTGCTCATCAACACCGCCTCGGTAGCCGCGTTCGACGGGCAGATCGGCCAGCCTGCCTACGCTGCATCCAAGGGCGGCGTGGCAGCCATGACCCTGCCGCTGGCCCGCGAACTTGCCCGCTCCCTCATCCGCGTGGTGACCATCGCGCCCGGCATCTTCGAGACCCCGATGATGGCCGGGCTGCCGCAGGAGGCACAGGAGTCACTGGGCCGGCAGGTGCCCCACCCGTCCCGCCTGGGCCGGCCCGCCGAGTACGCCAACCTCGCCGCGCACATCGTCGAGAACGCGATGCTGAACGGCGAAACCATCCGCCTCGACGGCGCCATCCGGATGGGGCCGAAGTGACCGGCACCGAAGTGGGCGGGGCAGCCCTGGGCGCCGCCAAGCTTGACGGGGCCGCCCGGGCGATATCCGCCGTCGACACCCTGCCCACGGCTGATTTTTTCGGCTACGAATCCCTGCTCAGCGCCTCCGAGCAGCGGAAGCTGGGCGAACTGCGGGAGTTCCTGGGCGCGGAAATCGCGCCGTTCGCCGGGGACTGGTGGAACAAGGCCGAGTTTCCGGCGCACATCCTCCCAAAGCTGGCCGCCCTGGAGCTCAGCACGCCCGCCCAGCGCGGCTACAGCCATCTGTTCGCGGGGCTGGTGATTGCGGAGATGACGCGCGTGGACACGTCGATCGCCACGTTTTTCCTGGTCCACCACGACCTCTTCGTCGAGTCGCTCTACCGGTTCGGCTCCGAGGACCAGCGCAGCCGGTACCTCGAGGATGCCTCGAACCTGAGAACCACGGGTGCGTTTGCCCTGACCGAGCCGGACCACGGCTCGGACGTCGCCGGCGGCATGGAGACGCGGGCGCGCCGCATATCGAGCATTACCGGAGAGGCCGACGGCGGCGGGGACTGCTGGGTGCTGAACGGCGCCAAGCGGTGGATCGGCAACGGGACGTTCTGCGACTACATGCTGGTGTGGGCGCGGGACGAGGCCGACGGCGCGGTCCGCGGCTTCATCGTGGACGCCGGCCTGCCCGGAGTGAGCCGCAGCCGGATCGAGAACAAGATCGCGCTGCGCACCGTGCAGAACGCAGACATCGTATTCGAGGACGTGCGCGTTGCCGAGGCAGACCGCTTTGCGGGCATCAGGACTTTCGAGGACACCAACGAACTGCTCCGCGGCTCACGCATCATGGTCGCGTGGCAGGCCCTGGGGCAGCAGCTGGCGGCGTTCGACGTCGCCCGTCAGTACGCCGTCGAACGCCAGCAGTTCGGCCGTCCGCTGGCGAGGTTCCAGCTCATCCAGCAGCAGCTGGTGACCATGCTGGGCAACGCCGTGGCGAGCATGGGCATGATGGCCCGGATCGCGCAGCTGCAGGAGCAGGGCGTCGGCATGGCGCAGGTGGCGCTGGCCAAGTCCTACACGTCGGCGAGGATGCGCGAAACAGTGGCGATGGGCCGGTCAATCTTGGGCGGGAACGGCATCGTCACGGACTACCGGATGGCCAAGATCTTCGCCGACGCCGAGGCCATCTACACCTACGAGGGCTCGTACGAGATCAACACGCTGATCGTGGGCCGCGCTGTCACCGGGGTCTCCGCGATCGCCTGACGGTCCTCCGGCCCCAGAGCGAAGCGCGAACTGGCAGCTAATGACCCCAAATCTCCGTTTTGAGGGCGTTACCTGCCAGTTCGCGCGTGGGTGCGGGGGCCTCAGGAGGCGGGCTGCTTTTCCCCGGCTTCGATCCGCGCGTCCAGGCTGTTGTTCCGCACCGGCATGGGGCACGTGCCGTAGGGCGTGAAGGCGCTGGGGTAGTTGATGGCGCGGTTGAAGTCCAGCACCACGGAGCCGTCCGGCCGCGGGCGCGCGGTGGACACCTTCCGCCATTCGTCCGTCGTGTCGCCGTTTGTCTCGTCGTGGAACGTGACTGTCAGGGCGCCGAGCTTCTCCGCCTCGGCATGGAGCCGGTACTCGTGGTCTTTGCCGGGCAGCCGGAACACCAGTTCGCCGACGCTGCGGTGCACCCCGTCCACCAGCGGATTGGCCGTGGAAATGGGCACGTCCACAGGCTCCGGGTAGGCCTCGAACCTGGCCTCCACCGCAAGGTCGGGCCGGTAATCGAAGGTGGGCACGCCGTCGAACCCGGTGAACACCGGCGAGGCGGAATCCCGGGTGCGGACCGCATACCTGTCCGCGCGCATCGCCAGTTCCACCACAACCTGCCGGCCGTCCGCGCCGCCGAACTGCACCCACATCAACGACTCCTCATTGGCGAGCCGCGCACTGAGCGTCCCGTCCACCGGCTCCCCGGTCTCCACGAGCGTCAGCCCGTCGGACGCCGCGGCGGTGAGCGTCGCCGTCGTGCCATCCGCTGACCACAGTCCGGGAACGAGGTCGACGGCGGCGGGCTGGCTTTCCAGCCACTGGAACGATGTGAGCGTGAGCCAGCCGTGTTCGGCCGCGAGTGCGGTGTTGCGGCCTTTGCGGAAGCGGCGCCAGCGCTCCAGCTGGGGGTCTGCTGCGGTGCTCATGTGTCCTCCAACGGTGTATGCCTCTGGCCAGCTTAGGGGGCAACGCCGGGCCGCGGCAGGCGTAGCCTTGGGATATGGCCCTGGACGTTGTTCTGACGGTGCTCGTTTGCGTTGCCATTGTGCTGGCGCTGACCCTCGCGGGGATGGCTGTGCAGAAGCGGGGCGTCGATCCGAAAGGTGCCGCGGGGACGCTGGGCAGTGCCCTGGCAGGCTTCGATCCGGCCACCGGCACCCCGGCGCATTCGGAGGCGCTGGCGGTCCGCGAGGAACAGAAACGAAAGCGGCATGAAGCGCCCAGCGCGGGTCCCGGACCTGAATTGAACGGTCCGTATTCGGGCCGGATCCGGTTGCCCGCGGCCCCTTTACAGGCACCGGCCGTGCCAGTTCAAGGGCCCGACAGCATCTGAGACATATTCCCGCGCTCCGGCCGGCTGCGGGTAACATCCCATAGGAACAGTAACCGGGCTCACAGTATCCAGCGCAGTGTACGAGCCAAAGTCGAACACTCGAAAGATAGTTTCCATGGCTGACACTGCAATGAATTCAGAAACAGATCTCGCCGCCGAACTCCGCGCCGACGTACGCCGGGTCTCCACCCTGCTGGGCGAATCACTGGTCCGCCAGCACGGCCCCGAACTCCTCGACCTGGTGGAGCAGGTGCGCCTGCTCACCAAGGAATCCAAGGAGGCCGCCCGGGGCGGCGCGGAGGCCACCGGCCCCTGGAGCGCGCACGACGTCGTTGCCCAGGTCCGCGAGCTGCTCGCCTCCCTGCCGCTAGAGCAGGCGACCGACCTGGTCCGCGCCTTCGCCTTCTACTTCCACCTCGCCAACGCCGCCGAACAGGTCCACCGCGTCCGCGGGCTGCGCACCCGGCAGGAGAAGGACGGCTGGCTGGCCAAAGCCGTCGAGGACATCGCGGGGCAGGCCGGCCCGGCGGTGCTGCAGGAAGTGGTCAACGAGCTGGATGTGCGCCCAATCTTCACCGCGCACCCCACCGAGGCTTCCCGCCGCTCCGTGCTGGACAAGATCCGAAAGCTCTCGGACGTGCTGGCCCAGCCCACCGAGGAGGGCACCAGCGCCCGGCGCCGGCAGGACCGGCAATTGTCCGAAATGATCGACCAGATGTGGCAGACGGACGAACTGCGCCAGGTGCGGCCCACTCCCGTGGACGAGGCCCGCAACGCCATCTACTACCTCGACAGCATCCTGACGGACGCGCTGCCGGAGATGCTGACGGATTTCTCGGAACTCCTCAGCGAGCACGGCGTCGCGCTGCCGGCCCAGAACGCACCGATCCGGTTCGGCTCCTGGATCGGCGGTGACCGCGACGGTAACCCCAACGTCACGGCAGCCGTCACGCACGAGATCCTGCAGCTGCAGAACCAGCATGCGGTCAGGATCAGCATTGCCATGATCGACGAACTCATCTCCGTCCTGTCCAACTCCACGGCCCTCGCCGGTGCCGACCAGGCGCTCCTCGATTCGATCGACGCCGACCTCGCGAAGCTGCCCGGCCTGGACCGCCGCATTCTGGAACTCAATGCCCAGGAGCCCTACCGGCTGAAGCTGACCTGCATCAAGGCCAAGCTCATCAACACCGGCAAGCGGGTGGCCGCGGGGTCCAAGCACCAGCCGGGGCGTGACTACACCTCCACCGAGGAGCTCATCGCCGAACTCGAACTGCTGGAACTGTCCCTGCGCAACCACTCGGCGTCCCTTGCCGCGGACGGGGCGCTGGCACGTGTCCGCCGCGCCATCGCCTCCTTCGGCCTCCACCTGGCCACCCTCGACATCCGCGAGCACGCCGACCACCACCACGACGCCGTCGGCCAGCTCATGGACCGCCTCGGCGGTCCCGGCATCCGCTATGCAGAACTGACCCGCGACGAGCGCCTCGAGGTCCTGAGCGCCGAGCTCGCCTCCCGCCGTCCGCTCTCCGGCCACCCGATCAAGCTCGACGGCGCCGCTGACGGCACGTACGACGTCTTCCGTGAGATCCGCCGCGCCCTGCGCACGTACGGCCCGGACGTCATCGAAACCTACATCATCTCCATGACCCGCGGCGCTGACGACGTCCTGGCCGCGGCCGTCCTGGCGCGCGAGGCCGGCCTGGTCAGCATCTTCGGCGACGCCCCGTACGCCAAGATCGGTTTTGCGCCGCTGCTGGAGACCGTCGAGGAGCTGCGTGCCTCGGCGGAGATCGTGGACCAGCTGCTGTCCGACCCGTCCTACCGCGAGCTGGTCCGGCTGCGCGGGGACGTCCAGGAAGTCATGCTCGGATACTCGGACTCCAACAAGGAATCCGGCGTGATGACCAGCCAGTGGGAAATCCACAAGACCCAGAGGAAGCTGCGCGACATCGCCTCCAAGCACGGCGTCCGCGTGCGCCTGTTCCACGGCCGCGGCGGTTCCGTGGGCCGCGGCGGCGGACCCACCTACGACGCCATCATGGCGCAGCCGAACGGCGTCCTCGAGGGTGAAATCAAGTTCACCGAACAGGGCGAGGTCATCTCGGACAAGTACTCCCTGCCGGAACTTGCCCGCGAAAACCTGGAGCTGTCCCTCGCTGCAGTGCTGCAGGGATCTGCGCTGCACCGCACGCCGCGCACGTCGGACGACCAGCGCGAGCGGTTCGGGCATGTCATGGAGACAATCTCCGACGCCGCGTTCGCCCGCTACCGCAGCCTCATCGACCACCCCGACCTGCCGGCGTACTTCCTGGCCTCGACGCCGGTGGAGCAGCTCGGTTCGCTGAACATCGGTTCCCGCCCGTCCAAGCGCCCGGATTCCGGTGCCGGGCTGGGCGGCCTGCGTGCCATCCCGTGGGTGTTCGGCTGGACCCAGTCACGGCAGATTGTTCCCGGCTGGTTCGGCGTCGGCTCCGGGCTGAAGGCGGCACGGGAAGCCGGAAACTCTGCCCAGCTCGTGGAGATGATGCACGGCTGGCACTTCTTCCGCTCCGTGCTGTCCAACGTGGAGATGACCCTCGCCAAGACGGACATGGAGATCGCCGGATACTACGTGGACACCCTGGTCCCGGCGGAGCTGCACCACCTCTTCCGCGCCATCCGCGAGGAGTACGAACTCACTGTCTCCGAGATCCAGAACCTCACCGGCGAGAACCTGCTGCTGGACGCCCAGCCCACGCTCAAGCGGTCCCTGGAAATCCGTGACCAGTACCTCGACCCGATCAGCTACCTCCAGGTGGAACTGCTCCGCCGCGTGCGGGCAGAAGGTGCCAGCATTTCCGCAGGCGAGATCGACGAGCGTCTGCAGCGGGCCATGCTCATCACCGTCAACGGCGTGGCAGCAGGCCTCCGCAACACAGGGTAACCCGAACTGCCCCAGACGCTTCCTCACTTTTCGTCGGTTCGTTCCAAACGCGTCCTCACTTTTCGTCGGTTCGTTCCAAACGCGTCCTCACCGCAGCGGGAGGGTTTGGCGTGACGCGACAGGATGTGAGGACGCGTCAGGCGTGAGGCGACGGGATGTGAGGAAGCGTCAGGCCTGAGGCGACGGGATGTGAGGAAGCGTCAGGCGGGAGGCGACGGGATGTGAGGACGCGTCAGGCGCCGTAGTGCACCACGATGGTCCGGCGGGGCGTCGTGCTGGGGACACCGTCGCCGTCGTCAGAATAGGCCACCGTGCTCACGCGCACGCCGTACAGGGCTGACAGTTCGGCGTCCGTCAGGAGTTCCGCCGCGTGTCCGGTCCGCACACCCGAGCGGCCCAGCAGGACCACGCGGTCGGCAAGGTGCAGGGCGTGGTCGGGATGGTGGGTGCTCAGGAGCAGGGCCATGCCGTCGGCCATCAGTTCCCGCAGCAGTGTCAGGACACGTGCCTGGTTCTTGAGGTCCAGGCCGGTGGCGGGCTCGTCGAGCACCAGGATGGGTGAGCCGGCGGCGATGGCCCGGGCGATCAGTATCAGCTGCTGTTCGCCTCCGCTGAGGGTGGGGAAACGCCGGTCCCGCAGCCCTGCCGCGCCCACCCGCTCCATCGCCTTCAGGGCCGCGTCGTGGTCGGATGCCCCGGGTGTCCGGAACACCCCAACGTGCCGCGCCCGCCCCATCAGGACCATGTCCAGCGCCCGGTAGGCGAAGGCGCTGCCGTGGGCCTGCGGGACGTAGCCGGCGCTCTCACTGCGCCGGACCGTTCCTTCCTGCGGGTCCAGCAACCCGGCGGCACAGCGGACCAGCGTGGTCTTGCCGCTGCCGTTGGGGCCCAACACGGCGGTGGCGGTCCCCGGCGGCACCCGGAAGCTGACGCCGCGGAACACCCAGTCGCGGGGCGAGTAGCCGAAGCCCACGCCGTCGAGTTCAAGCACTGTCCCAGACCTTCTCCCGGTTCCGGCGCAGGAGCAGGAAGAACACGGGCGCGCCGATCAGGGCCGTGAGGACGCCGAGCGGGATCTCCCCGGCGGTGGCGGTGCGGGCGATGGTGTCCACCAGAACGATGTAGGCGCCGCCGAGCAGGAAGGAGACGGGCAGGAGGACACGGTGGTCAGGCCCCACCCACATCCGTGCAAGGTGCGGGATCACCAGGCCCACCCAGCTCACGGCGCCGCTGACGGCCACCGCGCCGGCCACGATCAGTGCCACCGCCACGAGCACCACCCAGCGGAGCGGGCGCGGGCGCACACCCAGGGCGGCGGCGTCCTCGTCGCCGAGCGACAGCACGTTGATCCGCCAGCGCAGGGCCACCAAGGCGGCGGCCCCGCCAAGGACAGGGATCAGGGCCACCGCCACTTTGGCAAAGGTTGCTGTGGATACGCTGCCCAGCAGCCAAAAGACGATGGCGGGCAGCGTGGTGTTGGGATCGGCAATGTAGGTCACCAAAGCCACCAGGGCGGAGAAGAAGGACCCGGTGACCACGCCGCCGAGCACGATCATGAGCATCGGCGTCCCGGCGCGGCCCGAGGTGATCAGGAACAGGGTCCCGAGTGCCAGCAGCCCGCACACGAAGGAGCCGCCCACCAGGAGCAGCGGACCCAGTCCGAGCAGCAGCGCCAGGGCTCCGCCGAAGGATGCGCCGGCAGACACGCCGATGATCTCGGGGCTGACCAGGGGGTTGCGGAAAATGGCCTGCAGGGCTGCGCCGCCAATCGCCAGGCCGCCGCCCACCAGCAACGCGAGCAGGACCCGGGGCAGCCGGACCAGCAGGACCACATTCTGTTCGGTGCCGCTGGTTTGAACCGGGACCGGCGCAAGTTGGCCGCCGAGGATCTGGACCACGTGGTCCAGCGGCACGCCGTACCGCCCCACCGCCAGTGCCAGCACCGCCACCGCGGCAAGGAAGCAGGCACTTAAGGCGACGGGAACGACGACGGCGGCTTCCCGCCGTCGTTCTCCCGACTCCCGTTTCCCCAGCGTGTGCGCCCGTGCCTGCCGTTCTACAGCGCCGCCCGGGCCGGCAGCCGGGCCCGCCCGTGGCAGTGGCGGCTGCGCCGGCCCCAGGCCGCCGGGCCGCCGCCTGCCCAGCCGCGGGGAGCCTGCCTCATCAAGCATTGAACTGCCGGTAGCTGGCGGACTGCCCGTTCTCCGCGGTCCGGAGAATCTTGTCCAGCTCACCCTGCGTAAGTTCGTGGTTGTACAGGAACCTGAAGTATTCGGAAGCCTTGCTCCGCACCGCCGACCTCTGCTGGGGGAAGGCGATATCGCCCAGCCAGTGCCACATCAGGGCCGACTCCTGCCCGGGCGGATCCCAGCGGTAGCCGCCCAGCGGTACCCTGTACACGCGCTTCGAGCGGACTGCGGCCACGTTCTGCCACACGGGGTCCGAGTAGATGTCCTGCGGCATGGCGGCGTCGAAGTTGCCCAGCAGGATGACCTCAGGGTCCCAGCGCAGGACCTGCTCTACGTCCACGCCTACCATCCCGGAACCGGTCAGCGGGTCCTTGCCGGTTGGCGGATTGGAGCCTCCCACCAGCTTGATGTAGAAGTCGTTGTAGGTGTTGGCGCCGGCGACCTTGAGCCCACCCGTGAAGCGGTTGAAGTACAGGATGCTCGGGCCCTTGGACGCGCGCCCGGCCGCCAGGGACTTGACCTCGGCAAGCTCCCGGTCGCTCCGGGTCTTGAGCTCGGTGGCACGTTCGGGCTTGCCGAGCATGGCCGCGAACATGGCGACCCACGCGTCCACGTCCTCCTGCGTGCCGGAGTTCTTCAGCCCCAGAACCTGAAGCCCCGCCTTCTCCAGGGGCTCGATGAGCTGCGCGTCCGACCATTGGACCACCACGTCCGGGTTGAGGGCCCGGATGCTCTCAACGTTGGCGGTGAAGTCCTGCGTGGCGATGTCGTGCGGGAGGTCCAGGGTGGCGGGAAACATGGAGCCCATGATGCCGTCGTGCATGGCCACCCAGGAGGCGTTGTGCATGGCCGCGAGATGGTCGGCGCTGCGGTCGACGGCGACCAGCAGGGACGCCGACGGCATCGGGATGGTCACCACCCGGGCCACCGGCCGGTCAAAGGTCAGAGTCCGGCCGCGCTGGTCCGTGATGCTGATGCTGTTGGTGCTGCCCGCAGGGGACGACGGCGGCGCGGTGCCGGATGCGCCGCATCCGGCCAGCAAGGCGGCGGAGCCGCCCGCAACAAACACCTGTAGGGCGGCGCGGCGGTTTAGGTCTGCAGCTGTCATCATTGACTCCCTGCGCGTGGGTCTTCACAGCATCCGCTTCAGGGGCAGAGCTGTCAACGCTTTGTCCTGCGTTCGGCGAGGGGCGGGTCTCGCTGCCCGGACCTGGCCGCACGCCGCCGGTCCCTTGTCGGCGCCATGTTCCCTTGTCCGGGTCAGGGGCCCGGTGCTACTTTCAGAGGACGCTCGCAGAAGGTGGCCACGGGATGGTTATCGATGGTGCCCAGTTGTTCGTCCGCTATGCCTATCCGCCCAATTCACGGGGCAGCTGCGGCCCGCCGGACAGCGACGCCCTGCTCCACTACGGGCAATCCGGCGTCACGGACCAGGGGCTCCGCGAACTGGCCAAGGGTTTTGCCGGCGCCTGGCCCTACCTCGAACTGATCGCCGGATCGCACGGCATCACGGACCCGCTGGACGCCCGCGTGGTGGAGGCCTACTGGGTGGGCAACAGCCTCCTGGATACCGTCGGCATCACCAACCTCGGCAACTCCATGGAGGACAGGTTCCGGGCGCGCACTGGGCGGCAGTTCCCGCATCTGGTGGAAGGCGTCCTGGCGGGCGGGGTCCCGCACCACAGCTTCCACGTGTTCGAAATCTACCCGTGGCTCGGCCTGCTCCGCGACGAACGCCGGCACGCCACCGCGCTGAACGTGCTGGACAGGTGCCGGATCCGCTGGGGGCAGGTGCTCGCGATCTCCGGGGACGACGCCGTCGTGCGGTCCCGGCCGCTGGTCTGGGACGGCACGGCGCTGGACGTCGGCGAACCCGTGGTGGAATCGGCCAAGTTTGCCGTTAACGGGACCGGTTTCGTGGCCGGGCTGGCCTTGGGTGACGTCGTCTCGTTGCACTGGGACTGGGTGTGCGACCGCCTCTCCACCCACCAGCTGCAGCAGCTCAAGCACTTTACGGCGCGGCACCTCCGGATTGCCAACAGCGGCGTCGAACACCGCGGCGCAGCCATAGCGCTCGAACACTAGCGCCGGCCACCAGCGCCGGCCAGCAGCGCCGGCCACCAACCTGCGAACAGCAAAAGCGGCCGGCTACGGTGACTGCGGCTTACGGTGACTGCGGCGCCGCGCTGTCGGGATGCTCGGGGGTCTTGACGGCCGTCGCGTCGCGGGCGGACGACTCGCCGGTTGGCCGGCCGGCGGGCGAATCCTCAGTTCCCGTGTGCTCGCGTCCCGGTTCGGTGCCCTCCTCCTTGATGACGTCCTCGCCCCTGCGGGTGGTGCTGACGCCGACGTCAGCCGGAGCGGGTGCCGCGTCTTCAGGGGTTTCGTCCGCTCCGGGCTGGGCCGGTTCCTTTAGCGGTGGTTCGCTGCCGAAGGCCCGGGCTGTCCCCGGTGCGGTGCCCTCTGCGGCGCCCTTTGCGGCGGTTTGCTCGGTTTCCTCGGCCGCGCGCGTTTCCTCGCCGGCGGGGTCAGGCTGGTTCGTGGGCGACATGCTGCTCTCCTTGTGGTTGTTGTGCCGGCTGGGATCCGGGGCCGGTGTCCGCCGGGCGGCCCATTAGCTCCAGTCCGTCCATGGCCTGTTCCGCGCCCGCGGCGTCCACGCGTTCCAGCGCGAAGCCCATGTGGATCAGGACCCAGGTGCCGGGTTCCAGGGGCCCCTCATCCAGCAGCCCGATGTTGATTTTCCGCTGCACTCCGGCCACATCGACGAGTGCGAGCTGGCCGCCGTACCCCTCGAGGAGTTCAACGACCCTGCCGGGTATTCCGAGGCACATGTACAGGCACCGCCCTACTTTGACGTGGAAAACAGGTTTGGAGTGGAAGAGTGCGGGCCGAGCAGGGACCCGACGGCGGCGACGGCCTTGGGCACCGCAGCGGCCACCGCCGGCGAGAGGCCGATCCCTTCGGACAGGTCCGCGGGGACACAGCCCACCACGTACGTGGCCGGCAGGCTGCCACCCATGGACCGAAGCCGGCCCAGCACTGCCGCCGGGTCCATGCCGTGGGGATCCAGCATGGCCCTGCCGTCCAGGTCCGCCGCGCTGACCCGGAGCACGCGGATGCTGCCCGGAGCCGAGTTCCCGTCCGCAGGCACAGTGTCCACGAGGACCAGGGTGTCCACGCCGGCGAGGAGATCGTAGGCGAGATGCATGCCCGCGGATGCCGTAGTCCACCACGCGGACGCCGGGGGCGAGCGGCTGCGGATGGCCGGCGAGGTGCCGTGCCACCTCGGGGCCGAAGCCGTCGTCGTGCAGGAACAGGTTCCCGACGCCTGCCACGAGGACGCCGGCGGTCACATCCGCCGCACTTTCATGTACCGCCGGATGTCCGGAACTGAGCGGATTCCGACGTAGATGCCCCAGAGGGCCATCGCTGCCAGCACGGAAACAGTGGCCATTCCTATTGCCTTCATTGCGGGTTTTCCTTTCCCTCCAGCGGCTCCAGTTCGTCGGGTGCGTAGTAGAAGGACCGGCCGTAGCCCTCGTGGAGATCGGCCGCCGGATCCTGCTCGAGGACGAGCCCGACGTGGGTGCTGCCGTCGACGTCGAAGTGCACGCTGGTGACCCGCCCGGTCTGTCCGCCGAAGAACAGGTCCTGGGCGTCGGCGCGCCGGCTCGGGTGCACACGCACCCGGCTGCCGCGCGCCACTGAGACGCCGTTGATCACGACGGCGTCCTGGTCCGGCCGGACACGGGCCTCCGCCTCCGGATTCCACCAGGGAACGTCCTGCCCGGCCGTGTTCCACGATTCGGCCGGGGCGAACTCGTCGGGATCCGCGGCGAACGCGTGCGGGTTCCGCAGGGCGCCATGCAGCTGCTGGAGGTCCTCCGGCGACATCGCCTCGCAGCGGTCGATGACGGCGGCGGCCCGCGGGTCCGTCGCCCGCGCCTCGGCCTTTTCCTCGTCGGTCAGCGTCAGCACCCGCAGGGTGAGGATCTCGTCGATCTCCGTGGAGTCGAACAGCGCCACCGAACTTTCCGGGGCCACGGCAGGGTGGTCGTAGAGAATGATGGGTGAGACCAGCAGCACGTCGGTCTGGCCTTCGGGGCCGGCCAGCACCGGCCAACAGCGGTGCTGGGAACACCGCCCTGCTGCCTGCTCTGCCCACGCCGGCGGGTCCAGCAGCGAGACGAAGTCCCCGTCCCGCACGCCGAGCAGCACGTGGGCCCCGATGAAGGAGGCCGCGGTGGCGTCCTGCCGGTTCCCGGCCGGCAGGGGATGAGCCGAAAGTGGATTAGCCGTGTTGGCCGCGGTGACGCTGAGCCGCAGCAGCGCGCCGGACTCTTCGGCGGCATTAAGCCGCAGTTCGCCGCGGAGAGCACGACGGCGGCGCACCAGCCGGCCGGCCGGCCTCCCGGCGTCGTCCTTGAGTTCCTCGACGTCGAGTCCCTCGGGGACCTCCACGGGCAGGACCTGTCCGGCCCGGAGCTGGGCCACGGAGAACGGCCCGAACGCCGTTTCCTGTTCAACGGCCTCGTCCCAGCTCAGCCAGTTCGCACCGCCCACGGTGAGGCTGTCTACGGGAGTGAACCCGCCGCCGTCGTCCGCTTTTTCTGCCGTGCGCGTCTGCAGCTGCAGGAAGCGGAAATGGATTTCAAGCCCGGCCTCGGCGCCGGGGGCAAGCAGGCAGTCGGCGGACAGGGACGGTTCCTCCCCGCTGCCGTCCTCCGCGGCGCCCGGCGGACCCAGGATCCCGAACTGCCAGCGGACCCGGTTCTTCTGGGCGGAGGCGCGGTAGGGGTAGAGCAGGTAGCCCTCGTAGAGGACTGCGTCGGCGACGGCCCGGGCAAGGGCCAGGCTGGTGTTCATGGCCGTTCCCCTGACACATCGGCCGCAGCCTGGGCCAGGAGTTGCTCCACCGTGGCTTCCCACGACGTGAGGCCCGCGGCGGACTTGTACCGGGTGAGTGCTGCCAGGACGTCGCGGTCCAAGCGGATCCATCCGGCGTTGGGGAAGTACTGGTCCATCAGGCTCCGCCAGGCGGCGACCGGCAGCTTATACGACGCTTCGCGGTCCCACGGCACCTGTTCCACGGTGAACCCGGTCTGCCCTTTAGTGAACACGGTGCCGGAAAACAGCAGCTCCAGCGGTATCTCGCCGTCGCGCAGGGCATGCAGGTATTTGGCGGCGGCCACATCGAAATCAAACGTGCAGGGCAGCGGGAGGTCCGCCTCGGTGCTGCCCGTGAAACCCTGCACCATGGTGCTGCACTGCATCCAGACGAACGACTTGAGCGTGGTGGGCCAGCGGCCGCGGCCGCCGAAGAGGTCCAGCAGGCCCGCCTCCTCCTCGGGCGCGTAGCCGCGGCGCTGCGGCAGGATCCTGACCTGGCAGCGCAGCGCCACGGCGTGCACCGTGGCCCCGGTGCTTTCCGTGAGCTGCAACCTGGCCGTCAGCTGCGGGGCGGCGGCGTAGGGTTCGGGCCGGATCTCCAGCACGGCGAAGGAAAGCTCAGTCACCGGGGGCCTCCCGTACCGGACGTATTGATGCCGGACGCCGTGCTGCCCGGTGCTGTGCGGCCCGGTGCTGTGGGGCCCGATGCCGCGCTCGCGGATGCCGGGCTGGCGGAATCTGCCGGAGCCGGAACGCTGCGCCGGGAGATCCGGTCGAAGAAGGCGGCGAGCTCATCGCGCGCCTCTTGGCCGCCGTCGAACCCCCGCCAGAGGCGGCGCAGCCGGCCAACAAGCTCGTAGCAGGCGTCCACGGGAACGAGGTGGCAGTCCGCGGCGGCCCTGCCCGGACCCGGGCCGCGGATCAGCAGCGCCTCGGTGTCCGGCGCCGCGAGGCCGAGGGCCGGGTTGTGGGCCAGCACGCCGTCCCAGGCGGCGAGAGGCAGTTCCGATTCCGTGGCCCCGGCCGGACCCGGGTAGAACGCCACCGTGCGGCCGAGTTGGGAACTGCGGAAGAAGAACGCCAGACCCACCGGAATTTCCAGTTCGTCCCACTGCCCAGGGCCGAGATCGAAGCCGGGGAAGGAGAGGTATCGGTCCGGCACCGAGCGGTAGCGCAGATGGGCCGTCGCATCGGTGAAGAGGAGGTAGCAGGGCCGGCAGGTGCACATCATCGCGTGGCTCCCCAAGTCCACCACGTGCTGGTGTGCATCGGAAATCGGTTCGCCGCACATCTCGCAGCATTCCCCGGCGGCGGGAGCAGGCCGGTTCGCCGAAATTCGCCGCAATAAGGCCACCGGCAAGGCGCCGTTGGCCTGGCCGCTTTCCGAGCCGCGCCCTGTACCTCCTCCGTTCTCCATGTCCATCTCAGCGGTCCTGTCCGCCGGCTGCCTGCAGTTCCGGGGCCATGCCGGGCGTCGGCGTCGGCGTGGGCTCGGCCGCCTCAGCCGCAGGTGCCGACTGCACGGACACCGCAGGCGGCACGGACACGGCGGGCACGGGCACCGCTGCGGACACGGGCACCGCCGCAGACACTGGGGCCGGCTCCGCCGGTTCCGGTCCAGGTGCAGCGGGGACGGGTTCCAGCCCGGCCGGTGTCACCAGCGGGATTGCCTGCACCGGCGTCACGGCTGCCGGGGTTGCCGGCGGTACCGGGGCAATGGCAACCGGCAGCGGCCCGGACTGCACGGACACCGTCGGGACCGCCACGGACATCACTCCGTTCCGGACCAGCAGCGGAAGCGGTTCCAGGTGCAGGTCCTTGTCCTCGAGGCAGGTGCCCGCCCGCCGCACGTCAAAGTGGCCGCGGCAGGTGGGGCAAGTGAGCAGGCCTCCGCCAGCCGGTGCCGCGAGGGCGCGCTGCAGCACGGCGCCGGCCATCGAACCTGTGCAGCGCGGGCAGTAGTCGCGGTACGCGTAGATGTCCTGCCCGGTCCGGCAGGCCAGCACCGCGTAGCCCCCGACCAGGAAGCCCGCCACCTCGCCGGGTTCGAGCCCGGCGATCTCCGGAACCGGTTCCCACGTGCCGCCGGACATGTCGTGCCAGGATTCTGCTGGCATGCCGCCGGCCGGATTGTTCACCCGGACCAGCAACGAGTCCACCGGAATCAGCGCCGGGGCGCCCGGCTGCTTTTCAGCTTCGACAACGTCGATGGCCGTCACCTCGGGGGCGGCGTTCTGGATGGCCTCCTCGACGGCGTACTTGAGGGTGACGGACGACGACGGGCACCCCTGGCAGGTGCCGAGCAGCTTGAGCCGCACCACGCCGTCGGGACTGATGCCTTCGAGCTCCACGTCGCCGCCGTGGGAGCCAAGGTAGGGCCGGACACTGTCCAGCGCCGCGGCCACCCGTGCCTCCAGCGAATGGGGGTGCAGCCCGTGGATCACCAGGAGGCCGGCCACCAGGCTGTCAGCGGTCAGCGCTTCAAGCGTGACGTCGTCGAGCTTTCCATGGGACTGCAGGATCTCCATGATCCGCTGCAGTCCCGCACCGTAAAGGTCTGTCACCTGCCGGACCAGGTCCTCGGCACGGCCGCGGGCCACCGCCCCGCCGGCGCCGAGGGCGTCAAGGAGTGTGCCGATTTGGTCGCCGTTCTGTAGTGGCGGCCGGTCCCCGGCGAGCATGGCCTACTCGCCGGTCAGGGTTTGGGTGGGGGAATGGAGCATGTCCAGCGTCTGCCCGTTGCCCAGGTACATGTGGACACCGCACGGAAGGCAGGGATCGAAGCTGCGGACGGTGCGCATGATGTCGATGCCCTTGAAGTGCTCCCGGTCGTTCTCCTCAAAGATCGGCTGCCCCTGGACCGCGTCCTCGTAGGGGCCGGAAACGCCGTTGGAGTCGGTGGGGCTGGCATTCCACGGGGTGGGCGGGTAGGGGTGGTAGTTGGCGATCTTGCCGTCGCGGATCACCATGTGGTGGGACAGGACGCCGCGGACCGCCTCGGTGAAGCCGCAGCCGATGCCTTCATCCGGGACCTCGAAGGTTTCCCACGTCTTGGTGCGTCCGGCCCGGATCTCCTCGAGGGCCTTTTCCGCGAAGTGCAGCGCAGCAGCCGCGGCGTAGGCCTGGAAGTAGGTGCGGGCGCGGTTGCGTTCGAGCGTGTTGCTCCACTGCGGGATGTTCCACTCGAATGTGACGGGCCCCTTCAGTGCGGTCTTGGGCAGGTTGAGCTGGACGCTCCTGCCGGTGGCCTTGACGTAACCGATGTCCACGAGCCCGGCGAGGGCCGTGGCCCAGAGCCGTGCGAGCGGGCCGCCGCCGGTGTCCAGGGCGAGGTTGTCCTGGCCGTCGAACCAGCGCGGGGACATGACCCAGCTGTACTTGTCTGCAAGGTCGCGCTTCTGCGGCCGCGGGTTGGTGTGCTGGTTCCACGGATGCCTGCGGTCCACCGGGTTGCCCAGCGGATCGTGGGTGACGAACATTTCCTGGTCTTCCCAGTCCTCGTAGTACGAGGAGCCGAGCATGATCCGCAGGCCCAGGTTGATGCGCACCAGGTCGGTGGTGACCAGTTTGCCGTCCACCACCACGCCCGGGGTGACGAACATCTTCCGGCCCCACTCGGTCATGTCCTTGTATTCGAAGTTGCAGTAGTCCGGGTCCTGCAGCGACCCCCAGCAGCCCAGCAGCGTCCGCCGGAGCCCCACCTGCTCATAGCCCGGCAGTGCCTCGTAGAAGAAATCGAACAGGTCGTCGTGCATCGGGACGACCTTCTTCATGAACTCGACGTAGCGCATGAGCCGGGTGAGGTAATCCGTCATCAGCTGGATTGTCGCCACCGTCCCCACACCACCCGGATAAAGCGTGGAGGGGTGCACGTGGCGGCCCTCCATCAGGCAGAACATCTCACGGGTGGCCCGGCTGACCTGCAGGGCCTCGCGGTAGAACTCGCCGGTGAAGGGGTTCAGCGAGCGCATGATGTCGGCGATGGTCCGGTAGCCGTGGTCGGCCTCATGGGGCGCCCGGGTGTTTTCAGCCTTGGCGAGGACACCGGGGTTGGTCTCGGAGACCATCTTTTCGCAGTAGTCCACACCGACGAGGTTTTCCTGGAAGATGTTGTGGTCGAACATGTACTCGGCGGCTTCGCCCAGGTTGACGATCCATTCGCCGAGGTTCGGGGGCTTGACGCCGTAAGCCATGTTTTGCGTATAGCAGGAACAGGTGGCGTGGTTGTCGCCGCAGATCCCGCAGATGCGGCTGGTGATGAAGTGGGCGTCCCTTGGGTCCTTGCCTTTCATGAAGAGGGAGTAGCCACGGAAGATCGAGGAGGTGCTCTTGCATTCCACGACCTGGTTGTTCTCGAAGTCGATCTTTGTGTAGATGCCGAGGCTGCCGACGATCCTGGTGATGGGATCCCAGTTCATTTCCACCAGGTTGTTGTTACCCGTTCCGCTTCCGGAACCCATGGGAATTGTGGACGTCATTGTCTTTGCCTGTCTGGAATTGGGTGGGTTACCAGGTGCGCCGGGCCCCGGTGAGGAGCTCGGGTCCGGGCCGGCGCCACTTGGGCTCCTGGTCCAGGGTGTGCGTCGTGATGCCCCGCAGGGTCCGGATGGCGGAGCCGTAGGGCCGGATGGTGCTGGTGGAAAGCTTGCCGCCGGGAGGCTCATCCATGAAGGGCATGAACTTGTCCGGGAAGCCGGGCATGGTGCAGCCGATGCAGATGCCGCCGACGTTGGGGCAGCCGCCGATGCCGTTCATCCAGCCGCGCTTGGGCACGTTGCACTTCACCACGGGGCCCCAGCAGCCGAGCTTGACGATGCACTTGGGGGACCCGTACTCGGTGGCGAAGTCGCCTTGCTCGTAGTAGCCGGCCCGGTCGCAGCCTTCATGGACCGTCTTGCCGAACAGCCACGTGGGTCGCAGTGCCTCATCCAGCGGAATCATCGGTGCCTGGCCGGTGGCCTGATAGAGCAGGTACGTCATGGTTTCGGAGAGGTTGTCAGGCTGGATCGGGCATCCGGGAACGCAGACGATGGGGATGCCGGCCTTGGACTTCCAGTCGTAGCCGAGGTAGTCCGGCACGCCCATGGCGCCGGTCGGGTTGCCGGCCATGGCGTGGATGCCGCCGTAGGTTGCGCAGGTTCCGGCGGCGATGATCGCGGTGGCCTTGGGTGCCAGGCGGTCCAGCCACTCGCTGGTGGTGATGGGCTGGCCGGTCTCGAGGTCGTTGCCGAACCCGCACCAGTAGCCGCCGGGGTCATGGAGTTTCTCGTTGGGAATGGATCCCTCGACCACCAGCACGAACGGTTCAAGTTCCCCCCGGTCCGCCTTGCGGAACCATTCCAGGAAATCGTCGGCCCCTTCCTGCGGGCCGCATTCGAAGTCGATCAGTGGCCAGTGCATGGCGATCTTCGGCAGGCCGGGCAGCGCCCCGAGGGCGATTTCTTCGACGCTCGGCTGGCTGGCCGCGGTCAGGGCGACCGAGTCGCCGTCACAACTGAGCCCTGCGTTGATCCACAGCACGTGGATGAGGGCTTCTTCGGCCTTGAGGGAAGTTTCCGTAGGCATCGTTGCCTCTTTCAGTGCCCCTGCCGGGGTTCAGTGTGCTTTTGTCAGGGCGCCGGTCAGGGGTTCTGACCCGGCTGCCCCGGAGGTTGGCGCCGCCGCTTGGGAGGTGGCGCCGTCGAGCCAGCCGTACCAGGCGGCGAGGCCTTCGCCGGTCGCGGCGGACAGCGTGAGGTATTCGGCCCGCCGATTGATCTGCCGGATGCGGCGCAGGCATTCTTCGACGTCGAAGTCGACGTAGGGGAGCAGGTCCGACTTGTTGACGATCACGAGGTCGGCTGCCATGAACATGTGCGGGTATTTCTGGGGTTTGTCATCACCTTCCGTTACCGAGACGATCACCACCTTGGCCGTTTCGCCGAGGTCAAAAAGCGCGGGGCAGACGAGGTTGCCCACATTTTCAATGAAGACCGTGGAGCCGGGCTCCGGGGCCAGCGCATCGAGGCCGTGCCGCAGCATGTCGGCATCGAGATGGCAGCCGGCTCCGGTATTGATCTGGATGACGGGGCGCCCGGTGGCGCGGATGCGGTCTGCGTCGAGGGACGTCTCCTGGTCCCCTTCGATGACACCCGCGTCCAGGCGCCCGCCGAGTTCGGTCAGCGTGCGGACCAGGAGAGTGGTCTTGCCTGCGCCCGGTGAACTCATGACGTTGAAGGCGCGCACCCCGCGGCCGGCAAGCCAGCCGCGGTTCGTGGCGGCCAGCAGGTCGTTCTTGGCCAGCAGGTTCTGCTCGAGCACGATGGTTTCTGTGCCCGGCGCCGCATGGTGGTGCCCGTGCTCGTGGGTGTACGTGCGGCCGTGCTCATCGGTATGGCTGTGCGGGTGCCCCTGCCCAGGTGTTTGCAGTTCCCCTGCGAGGTTTGAAATGCGCGTGCCGGCCTCGTCGCCGCAACCGCATGTTGTACACATGCCCTATGCCACCTCCACGGACATCAGCATCAGCTCGCCGCCGCTGAGGACTTCGACGTCCGCGCTTCCGCAAGGGCAAAGCAGAATGAGATCGCTCAGGTTGAATTCGTCCTGGCAGCTGCGGCACCGTCCGCGGCCCCGCGGTTCGTCGATGTGCAGCCGTGCGCCAGCCAGCGGAGTGCCGGCCGCCGCCACGTCAAAACAAAAACGCACGGCATCAGCCAGTACGCCGGAAAGGGGACCGATCCTGAGGTTGACCGCCGTCACCGTCCGTTCACCTGTGCGGTCCAGAACGGCGTCGACAAGGCCCTGCGTGATGGAGAGTTCGTGCATAATCGCGCCCCTTTTTGCCAAGATAGGCTCGCTCCAGAGAAAACGCAACCGTCCGAATTTCCGCCCGCCGTTCCCCGGTCCGAACGGACAGATAAAAGGCCCTGCGGGGCCCGCGTTGTGGGGCGTTAACTGTCCGTTCGCGCTGTGTCCGTCGCGCCCGGCGCTAGGGTGAGAGGATGCCGTCCTTCCAGACCAGACTCAAGATCACCGGGCTGAAGCCGGGCAACCGTCCCGAGACCGTGATGGACACCGCTGTGGAGTCGCTCAGGTCGCGGCACCATGTGGAGTCGCACCAGCTGGAACTGGCCGGCGGCGTGCCGCAGCTGAACCTGCGGTTCCTCGTGGAACCCACGGAATACAGCAGTGAGAACAGCGCGGCGCGGGAGTCGGCAGCCGTGATGCGCGACGCCGTCGAACGCGTTGCGCTGACAGGCTCGCTTTCGGTGCTCCGCCGCAGCCGCGGCCGCTGGGCGCCCGTTTAAGCCTCAGGCGCCCGGAGCGGGGGGCCCGACCTTAATTGCCCGGACCGGGGGCACCGCCCGGCTCGTCCACGGGGGAGCGGTCGCCGCGCCGGCGCGTGACGATCAGACCCACGACGGCGCCAATCACCAGGCCAACGGCCACACCGATCAGCGAACTCGCCCAAAACGGCAGCCCCGTTGCGGAGCCCGTGAAGAAGCCGAGGCCCACGAGCCACGTCGCCCACAGCACCGCCCCCAGCCCGGCGCACAGGCTGAAGCCCCGGGTTGAGACGTCGGCGATGCCTGCGGCGGCCGACGTCGCCAGCCGCCCTCCTGGGATGAACCGGGCCCCGATGATGGTGCCGTAAGCGGAGGACCGGCCGGCCTTGGCGATGGCCTCGTGGATGCCGCGGTGGATCTTCCGGCCCCAGGCCCAGCGGTCCAGGATATGGCTCAGCCGGCGTTTGAACAGCTGGAACACCACCATGTCGCCAAGCCACGAGGCGGTGGCGGACAGGATACCGACCAGGAACAGGTTTGCCCGGCCGTCGGCGGACAGGGCACCGCCCGTGATCAGGACCATCTCGGACGGGATCGGCGGAAAAATGGCGTCGCCCAGGACGGCCGGAATGATCCAGAAGTAGATCGCCGTGCTCCACGTGTCCGGATTGCCGAAGTCCATTTGCACAACGTACCGCACCCAGAGCGGGAACGCGCCGGGCCGAAAGCCACGGCAGGACTCCGGCACCTGGTGGAAGTCATGCGCGCGGGCGGACCCCTACACGTGGCCGGTTGGCAATGCCACACTGGCTGCATGCGGATAGAGATCGTAGAGGGTGACATCACCGGACGGCCGGTGGACGCAGTGGTAAATGCCGCCAACTCTTCGCTGCTGGGCGGCGGGGGCGTGGACGGGGCAATCCACCGGGCAGCTGGACCGGAACTGCTGGCGGCCTGTCGCGGGCTGCGGGCAACCACGCTCCAGGACGGTCTGCCGGTGGGCGCTGCCGTGGCCACCCCAGGGTTCGGGCTGCCGGCGCGCTGGGTCATCCACACCGTCGGGCCCAACCGTCACGCCGGGCAGACCAACCCCGCGTTGCTCGCGTCCTGTTTTACCGAGAGCCTGCGGGTTGCGGAGGGCCTGGGTGTCCGGTCGCTGGCTTTTCCCGCGGTCGGCGCGGGGGTCTACGGCTGGGACGCCCGACAGGTGGCGCAGGTGGCGTTTGACGCCGTCAGGTCTTACGCCGCGCGCTCTGCCGAAGGCGGCGAACACGGCGTGGAGTTGGTGGAGTTTGTGCTCTTTGGTCCGGAAACTGCGGCGGTCTTCCGGAATGTCCTTGAAGGTGCTGCCTAGCGGATTGGTTCGGCTGGCGGACGTCGGCCTTGCTAGCGGACTTCGCTCAGCTGGAGGCGGCTGCGGTACTCGACGGGTTCGTTCGTGACGGGGTCCACGAACCGGATGCCGCGCGCCAGCAGCTGGAGCGGCTTGGTGTAGTCGTCGGGCGCCTTGTCCAGCAGGTCGGGGTAGAACGAATCGTGCAGGATGCCCAGCCCCAGAGAAGCCATGTGCACCCGGAGCTGGTGGGTTTTCCCGGAGTGCGGCTCCAGCCGGTAGAGGCCGCGGCGTCCTGCTCCTGCGGATGCGTGGCTGCCGGCGCCGTCGAACGTCCGCAGCAGGTCGATGCGGGTCTCCGCGTTCGGCTCGCCGTCGATGACCTCCGCCAGAAGGTAGCTGCGGGACTTCGTCATGCGGTTGCGGACCACCACCGGGAAGTCGACGGCGGGATGCCCGGCGGCCGGAACAGCCGCGGACACGCACTCGTACTCCTTCTGGACCTGGCGCTTCTCGAAGAGAACCTGGTACTTCCCGCGGGTCCCGGGGTTGGTGGAGAGCAGGAGGATGCCTGCCGTCATGCGGTCCAGGCGGTGCATCGGGATCAGGTCCGGAAGGTCCAGCTGGTTGCGGAGCCGGACTAGCGCCGATTCCTGGATGTACGTGCCACCCGGGGTGGTGGGCAGAAAGTGCGGTTTGTCCACTACCAGGATGTGCTCGTCCTGGTGCAGGATGTTCAGCTCCACAGGTAGCCGGGTTTCCGGCGGGAGCGTGCGGTAGTACCAGATGAAGGTGTGGTCCTCGAGCCTGGTGCCGCGGTGCAGCGGGATGCCGCCCTCGCCCACGATCTCGCCGGCGTCGAACCGGTCCTCGATGCCCTGGGGGTCGATGTGCCCCCACCGGTGCATCATGTAGTCCATTGCGGTGTCCCAGGGGCCCTCGTCCGGGAGGCGCAGGCGGGTCGCGTTCACGCCGTCGCGCACGGGAAGGGGGGATTGCATCACCCGTCCATTCTACTTTGCGCCTTCCGGCCCGCTCGGCCAGCCGGGTAGGGGCCGTCGCCGCCGTTCGCCGCAGCTGGCCGAATTCGCCGGAGCGGTGCGGGCTAGCCGTAGCGTTCCGGCGTCCACGCACGGTTCCGGCGAACTCGGCAACGGACGAGAAAAAAGTTCTTGACAATTAAATTTGTCGGTGAGGATACTTGAACCATGTTGGACATCGAAGTGATCGAGGACCCGGCCGCGGCGGAGGCTTCGCTGGATCCCATCCGGACCCGCATCCTCCAGGAGCTGACGGAGCCCGGCTCGGCCACGCAGCTCGCCGCGAAGGTGGGGCTGCCGCGGCAGAAGGTGAACTACCACCTCAAGGCACTCGAGCGTCACGGCCTCGTGGAGCTGGTGGAGGAACGCCGCAAGGGCAACGTCACCGAGCGCGTTCTGCGGGCCACCGCCGCCTCCTACCTCATCTCCCCGGTGGCCCTGCAGTCGGTGGCGCCGGACCCGCACCGTTTCACGGACCGGTTCTCGGCCTTCTGGCTGCTGGCGCTCGCCGGCCGCATGGTCCAGGAAATGGGGAAGCTCATCGCCGGTGCTGCGGCTGCGCGGCAGAAACTGGCCACCTTCGCTATCGACGGCGAGATCACCTTCCGCAGTGCGGCGGACCGGGCCGCCTTCGCCGAGGATCTGGGCGTGGCGGTAACCCGGCTCGTGGACAAGTACCACCACGCCGGCGCCGGCGGACGGAAGCACAGACTCGTCGTCGCGCTTCACCCGGCACTCAAGCCGGCAGCCCAGGACCCAACCAGAACCATCCCAGCCAAGGAGCAGGACAATGACTGACGACCGGAAATTCGAGATTGTTTTTGACACCGAGCTGCCCGGCTCGCCGGAACGGGTCTGGGAAGCCGTCACCAAGGGCACGCCGGGCTGGATGTTCCCAACCGACCAGTGGCCGGACGTGAAAACCGTCGAGGAGTATCCGCACCACCTGGTCTCGCGGATGGAGGGGCCGGACGGCTGGTTCAACCAGCTCGAGCACGTACTGGAGCCGGTCGACGGCGGCCGGGCCAGGCTTCACTACGTCCACAGCGGCATCTTCGCGGACGACTGGGACCAGCAGTACGACGGCGCCAGCAAGCACACGGAGTTCTACCTCCACACCCTTGGGCAGTACCTGAAGCACTTCGACGGCCAGCCGGTGGTTTTCACGGATATCCAGGCTCCGGCGGCTTCGCAGGCGCCTGACGGCTTTGCGCAGCTCAAGAAGGCGCTCGGCCTGGACGGTGAATCGCAGGGCGACAGTTTTGATGTGGAGGTCGACGGCGTTGGGCGGCTCACCGGGCAGGTGGACTTCTCCAACGCGAACTTCCTGGGCCTCCGGACCGGGGACGCCCTCTACCGCTTCTTCGGCCGCAATGCGTTCGGCGCACCCGTGGGCATGACCGTCCACGACTTCAGCGGCAGCGGCGACTCCGGCGCCACCGCCGAGGCCTGGGGTGCGTTCCTCGGGAAGGTCTACGCCTAGACCTGGGTCAGGAGGCCGCATGTTGCTGAGCGACGCGCTATTTGCCGGATGACGCGCATATTGCCTTGGGACACCCGAATTCCCGCGTCGTCGGGGAAAGTCCACGTCGAGGGGCACTTCCCGCGTCGTCAGGGAAAGTCCACGTCGAGGGGCACCATCCGCGTCGCGGGGCACTATCCGCGTCGCGGGGGCGGGTGCGCACACTGGGCCGCCGGGGGTCAGGCGATGGCGGCGGCGGGGGAGTCCCGGAGTGAGCGCCTCAGCTGCGGGGCGGCGTCGAGCCTGTCCTGGGCGGCACGGAGCGCGAGGACTGCCGTCTCCAGCTGCTCCGGCGGCAGCGTGAACGGAATGCGAAGGAAGTTCTCGAACACCCCGCCCACGCCGAAGCGCGGCCCGGCAGCGAGCCGGATGCCGAGTTCCGGGGCGATGACGGTCAGGGCCGTGCTGCTGGGCGACGGAAGCCGGCACCAGAGGGCCAGCCCGCCGTCGGGCCTCTCCGCCTCCCACCGCGGCAGGTGGACCTTGAGCAGGTCCAGCAGCGCGGACCGGTTGTCGCGGAGTGCGGACAGGCGGGCCGCCAGGGGATCGGCCAGGTTGCGCACCAGATGGGCCGCCGCGAGCTGCTCCACCACCGGGCCGCCCAGATCCATCGTGGTCCGGACGGCCGCGAACCGCTGAATCAGGCTCTCCGATGCGCGGATCCAGCCGGTGCGCATGCCCGCCCAATGCGATTTGCTCAGCGATCCTATGGACACCACGGACGAACTGAAGGAAGCCAGTGGCGCCGTTGTGCCGCCGTCGAGATTCAGCTCTCGGAGCGTCTCGTCCACCACCAGGACAGTGCCGGAGGCCGCGGCGGCACCGACCAGTCGGCGGCGCTGTGAGTCGGGCATCAGCCGGCCGGTGGGGTTGTGGAAATCCGGGACCGTATAGAACATGCGGGGCCGCTGCTGCATCAGGGCAGACTCGATCGAGTCCAGGTCCCAGCCCCGTTCCGGCGTGGGCGGAAGGGATACCGGCACGACGCGGCAGCCTGTGGCGCGGATCGCGTCGAGCGCGTTCGGATAGGTCGGCTGCTCCACTAGGACCTTGTCCTGCCTGCCGACCAGCGCCCGCAGCACGATGTTCAGCGCATGCTGCGCCCCGGACGTCACCAGGATCTGCCCGGCTGTGGTGGGCACGCCGGCGTCGGCATAGTGGCCGGCAATCGCCTCCCGAAGTGCCGGCACGCCCAAAGCGTCGTAGCCGAATCCGGGCAGCAGGGCAGGCAGTTCCGTGAGGGCAGCTGCAAAGGCCTGGTGGACCGCTTCACCGCTGGCCGGGAGGGATGCGTACGCAAGGTCGATGACGCCGTCGGGAACGGCCAGCCCCGGCGCGCCCGACAGGCCCGCGCGGGAGTCCCGCTGCTGCCCTGCCGTGTAGGCCGTCGGTGGCAGGCATGTGCGGCCTCGCGTGCCCTGGCCGCTGCTCAGGAACCCCTGGTCACGCAGGCTCATGTAGGCCGCCGTCACCGTGGTGCGGCTGACGGAGAGGGTGGCGGACAGTGTCCGTTCGCTGGGCAGCGCGGTGCCCAGCGGGATGCGGCCGTCCAGGACCAAAAGCCGCACGACGTCGGCCAATTCCCGGTACGCGGGTGCGTTGCCGTGGTGCCACTGGCCCAGGAGACGGGCGAGGGCGGTGGGTGTGAGTGATCCGGACATGAGGCCAGTATTTCAAACTGGCCATGGAAAACAAGGCCAGTTATGCCTCAGGATGGTTCAATGATGACCCGCAGACTTGTACAGCTCTTCACCGGCCTCGCCATGTACGGCATTTCGCTGGCCATGTTTATCCGGGCCGGGCTCGGGCTGGACCCCTGGGACGTTTTCCATCAGGGCGTTGCCGGCAAGACGGGCCTGAGCATCGGCGCGGTGGTCATCATCGTCAGTTTCCTGGTGCTCCTGCTATGGATTCCGCTGCGGCAGCGGCCGGGCTTCGGCACGCTCTGCAACGCAGTCCTCGTGGGGGTTTTCGCCGACGTCGGGCTCGCCCTGATCCCTGCGTTCTCCCACCTGGGAGGCCAGATCGCGCTGCTGGGCGGTGCGGTGGTGCTCAACGGCATCGCCTCTGCGTGCTACATCGGCGCCAGGTTCGGGCCCGGCGCCCGGGACGGGCTTATGACGGGCCTGGCCAAACGCACCGGCTGGTCCGTGCGTTGGTCCCGGACGCTGATCGAGGTGGTGGTGCTTGCCGCGGGCTGGCTCCTCGGCGGCGCTGTCGGAGTGGGCACTGTGGTTTACGCGCTGGCGATCGGCCCGCTGGTCCAACTCCTGCTGCCGCACTTCATGGTTCCGGCCCGGGAGCCGGCAAGGATTCAGGCCGCCGCTGGTGGAACCGTGGAAGGCGCCGGCAAGAGCGCCGAGCCGGAGACCGGGGACCGCGAGGATCAGCCGGAGGAACCGGTCGCCGCTTCCTGACGCGCATTCTCTCCGCAAACGCGGCCGGTTCGAGGTCGCCCAAGTGTGCGCGTCTTGGTGCTGATGGTGTCCTGGCGCCTCGGACGTGTCCCGGCCCGTGGCCGTCAGGCTTCGGAGCCGTCGAGAAGTGGCTGGCACTTCGGGCAGAAGTAGATGTCGCGTTCTTCGGTGACCACCGGGGGCGAGCTGCCCGCGGCGCCCGGACCGCGGCCTCCCGCCACCCCGGTTCCCGCACCACTCCTGCCCGGCACACTCTTTCCCAGCACGCCGTGCCGGATGGGCGTCCGGCAGCGCAGGCACGGCTGGTGCTCACGCCGGTACACCCAGTAGCCCGGCCGGCCGGCGGCACGGCCCACCGGCGTTCCGCGGGCGTTGAGCACGGTGGTCCGGCGGCCCGGTCCGAGGTTCGCCTCGAGCAGCTGCTTCGCGTCGGCAAACATCGCGGGCCAGTCCTTCACCGCGGCCGCCGGGGACGCCGGATGGATGCCGGCCAGGAAGCACACCTCGCAGCGGTAGATGTTCCCGATGCCCGCGAGGTTGCTCTGGTCGAGCAGTGCCACCCCCACCGGCACGTCGGGCCTCGCCGCCACGCGGCGCTCGGCCTCGGCAGGGTCCCAGTCCGGGCCCAGCAGGTCCGGACCGAGGAAACCCACGGCTTTGTCTTCTTCACCGGTCTTGATCACCTCAAGGAGGCCCAGGGAAAATCCGACGGCGTCGGCAACGGCCGTGCGGAGCACACACCGGGCCGTGAATCCCGGCTTCCGCCACCTGCCCCCGGGCGGGTAGACCTGCCAGCTGCCCTCCATCTTCAGGTGCGAGTGGATGGTCAGCCGCTCCTGGGCCGGTCCCACCAGGCGCATCAGCAGGTGCTTGCCGCGGGGGACCACCTCCTCCATGGTCCAGCCCGCCAGGTTCAAGGTGGCGAAGCGGGGCACGCGGAAGTCGGACGCGAGAAGCTTCTGGCCGGCGAGGGCAGCGTGAAGCTGGCTGGCGGCGCGCCAGACGGAGTCGCCTTCAGGCACGGATCCTCAGCCCCTTCGGTGTGGAGTAGGCCCCGGCGGCCGTCAGCGCCGATGCCGCAGGGGTGTCGAGGATGCCGTGGCCGTTGACCTTTTCCATGACGAGCTTGTCCACCGCGCCGCGCTTCACCACGTCCACGAGGGCGCCGGCCGCGGCGCCGAGGACCGATTCGTCTTCCGTGAACACCAGCAGCGTCTTGCCTCCGCGTTCGACGTACAGCACCAGCGCGCCGTCCACCAGTACCACGAGTGCGCCGGCTTTCCGCCCGGGGCGGTGCCCGCTGCCGGCCTCGACGTTGCCGGCGGGCCACGACAGGGCCGCGCCGTAGGGATTGGCCGGATCCGTTGCCGCCAGGGCCAGTGCCACGGGTTCCGGCTTGGCCAGCTGGGCGTCCTCGGTATAAGAACGCAGCCGGTCGACGGTTGCGGGAACGGCGAACTGGGCGGCACCCAGATGCTCGATGAAGTACCCCCGCCTGCACCGTCCGGCCTCCTCCAGCCGGGCCAGGACCTTGTACATGAGCCCGAAGCCGCCCAAGATGTTCTCGGCCATGACGGAACCGCGGGTGACCACGCCGTACCTGTCCAGCAGCAGTTCCGCCGTGGCGCGGGCGTGGATCGTGGCGTCCAGCTCGGGGGTGGGAAGCGCGGACCAGCGCCCGGCCGCGAGCGGCGGGGTGGGGACCGCGCCGCCGGCCGAGCCGTACCGTCCGCCGGACAGTCCCGGGGAGCCGAGCAGCCCGGTCCCGTGCGACCGTCCCAGCCGGCTGAGGCGCGGCGCCCTGGCCCGCGGCGCGCGCGCAACCTGCCGGTGGGCGGTGTGCCCGCCGGCGATCAGCGACCGGACCGGAGCGAACGTGTCCCCGGTGACCCGGCCGGCCCACGCAAGATCCCAGATCGCGGACACGACGTCCTGGTCGCCCAGTACCGCGTCCATGCCGCCGGCAATGTCCGTCAGCTGCCGGAAAAAATAGCCGCCTCCGTTGGCCTGCAGGTGGTCCAGCAGCCTCCGCTGGGCGTCGCCCGGTTCAAACTCGGGTGACGGGTTCAGCGTCAGTTCCACCGAATCCGCGAGGTGCAGGCTGATCCAGCCGTCGTTGCCCGGAAGTGAGCCGGCACCTGACCAGAGGACCTCCCCGGCGGCCATGAGCTCGTCCAGCATGGCGGGCTGGTAGTTGGACACCCGGCTGGCGAGCACCAGCGGTTCCCACGCGGAAGCTGGTATGGGCACGCCGGAGAGCTGGTCCACCGCTGTGATGATGCCGTCGAGTCCGCGCAGCGCCGGCTGCCCCCGTCCCGCGCCCGGAGTGCGGACGTGCTGCCACGCCGGCAGGAACCGGCCGTAGGCGGTGATGTCCACCGGCTCCACCTCGGCCCGCAGCGCGGCCAGCGAACGGCGGCGGAGCTTGCGGAGGACCTCGGCGTCACACCATTCGCTGCCGGCCAGGGACACGGCCGCTGAGGAAGCGGCCGACGCCGCCGCCGCTTCCGCGACCGAGTCAAGGCCGCCACCGGAATCAGACACGGAAGCTTCCGGGCGTCCACCGGCGGGGACCTCGGCGTGCGGCCGGAACTCGCCTTCCACCACGCGTCCGTCGGCCGCCAGCCGCTTCAGGGCAGTTCCGACGACGGCGGCACCAAGTCCCAGCCTGCCAGCGGCTTCGGTGGCGGTGAAGGGACCATGGGTGCGGGCATAGCGCGAGACGAGGTCGCCAAGGGGGTCCGCCACCGGCTCGATAAAGGCAAGAGGAACGCCCATGGGCAGCGGCACCCCGATGGCGTCGCGCAGCCTGGCCGCGTCCTCCACCGCGGCGAAGC
The DNA here is from genome assembly GCF_044054585.1 of Arthrobacter sp. UC242_113. Classification (NCBI taxonomy): domain Bacteria; kingdom Bacillati; phylum Actinomycetota; class Actinomycetes; order Micrococcales; family Micrococcaceae; genus Arthrobacter; species Arthrobacter sp. UC242_113. The sequence goes on from NZ_CP171968.1 coordinate 4,527,011, forward strand.
GTTCGATGCCGGCGATGGTCACCTTGATGGCCCGGTTGGCCCGCTGGAGGGCCGCGAGGTGGGCCGCGGCTTCGGCAACTGTGGCTTCGGCCGGCCTGGTTTCGACAGGCTCAACCAGCGGTTCGGTTTCGGCAGGCGCGTCTGGCGGGGTGAGCCGGGCCGCGACTTCCTCGGGGTCCAGGGGCCCCAGCAGGCGGAGCAGATCGGCCACGCCCTCCACGCCGCGGACTTTGCGGTCGGGGGCAAGGCGCTGCAGCTCGCTTTCGGTCTGGTCGATGACCCTGGCGTCCAGGAGTTCGCGCAGTTCCACGCGCCCCAGGAGTTCGTTGAGCAGCGTGGAGTCGAGCGCCAGGGCGGCCGCCCGCCGTTCGGCGAGCGGGGAATCGCCTTCGTAGAGGAACTGCGCCACGTAGCCGAACAGCAGGGACTTGGCGAACGGGGACGGCTGCTGGGTGGTGGTCTGGACGATCCGGAGTTCCCGCCGTTCAACCGAGGCGGCGATGTCCTTCAGGGCCGGCAGGTCGTACACATCCTGCAGGCATTCGCGGACGGTTTCCAGCACGATCGGGAACGACGGGTATTTGCGGGCGACGTCCAGCAGTTGGGCGGACCGCTGGCGCTGCTGCCACAGCGGCTGCCGCTTCCCGGGCGTCTGCCGGGGCAGCAGCAGGGCGCGCGCGGCGCACTCGCGAAAGCGGGAGGCGAACAGGGCACTGCCGCCCACCTCGGCGGTGACAATCTGCTCCAGCTCCTCGGGGTCGAACAGGAACAGTTCGGCGCCGGGAGGCTCGTCCTCCATCATGGGCACCCGGAGCACGATCCCGTCGTCGGCGGCCATGGCGGACCCGTCCAGCCCGTACCGCTGGTGCAGCCGCTGGCCCACGGCCAGGGCCCAGGGCGCATGGACCGGCATGCCGAACGGGCTGTGCAGAATGACCCGCCAGTCGCCGAGTTCGTCGTGGAAGCGTTCCACCACGAGCGTCGTGTCGCTCGGGACCACCTCTGTGGCCAGCTTCTGTTCGGACAGGTACTGCAGGAGGTTGTTCGCGGCGAAGTCGTCAAGGCCGCTGGCCTTGCAGCGTTCGGTGGCGGGGCCGACGTCGGACGCTGACAGTTCGCGGACGAACGCGCCGAGGGCGCGGCCAAGGTCCACGGGCCGTCCCAGCGAGTCGCCCTTCCAGAAGGGCAGCTTGCCGGGCTGGCCGAAGGCCGGCGAGACGAGCACGCGGTCGTGCGTGATGTCCTCGATCTTCCAGCTGGTGGCTCCCAGCGCAAAGATGTCCCCGACCCGGGATTCGTAGACCATTTCCTCGTCGAGCTCGCCGACCCGCCGGCCGCCCTTGGCGGGGGCCGTGCCCGAACCCTTGCCGTCGCCCGCCCCGGCGGGGGAGGCCGATCCTTCCGTCTCCGTGCCGATGATGTAGACGCCGAACAGCCCGCGGTCCGGGATGGTGCCGCCGGACGTGACGGCCAGCCGCTGGGCTCCCGGCCTGCCCTCGATGGTCCCGGCGTTGCGGTCCCAGACGATCCGGGGCCGGAGCTCGGCGAATTCATCCGACGGGTAGCGCCCGGCCAGGAGGTCCAGTGTGGCCTCGAACGCGGACCGGGGGAGGGTGGCGAACGGCGCTGATCGGCGGACGGTGGAGAACCATTCCTCCACGTCGATGCTGCCCAGGGCGGTGGCTGCGACGGTCTGCTGGGCCAGGATGTCCAGCGGATTGGCCGGCACGCTCAGCCGCTCGATCTTGCCGTCCAGCATGCGTTCGACGGTGATGGCGGTGTGCACGAGGTCGGCGCGGTGCTTGGGGAACAGGTAGCCCTGGGAGATTTCGCCCACCTGGTGCCCGGCGCGGCCCACGCGCTGCAGCCCGCTGGCCACCGAAGGCGGTGACTCCACCTGCACCACGAGGTCCACGGCACCCATGTCGATGCCGAGCTCCAGTGAGGACGTGGCCACGACGCAGCGCAGCCGCCCGGATTTAAGGTCGTCCTCGATCAGGGCACGCTGGTCCTTGGACACTGAGCCGTGGTGGGCGCGGGCCAGCAGCGGCTCTGCCCCCGCTGTGCTTCCTGCCTGCGCCATCATGTGGGCAGGCGTGGCGGTCGACGCCGGGACACCTCCGGGCGCGGGTGGGGCTGGGTCATCCCAGCCTCCGCCCACTGTCAGGAGCTGGCGTTCAGCATGGATTTCGTTGAGCCGCGCGGTCAGGCGTTCTGCCAGCCGGCGCGAGTTAGCGAAGACGATGGTGGACTGGTTGGCCAGCACCAGGTCTACGATCTTTTCCTCCACATGGGGCCAGATCGAGGCCTGCGGCTGCAGGCCCGAGGCGGGCCCGGAATCGAAGGCTCCCGCGGCGCCCTGCAGATCGGACATGTCCTGCACGGGGACGGACACCGTAAGGTCCCAGTTCTTCCGCGAGGGCGGGGCCACGATCTCCACCGGGGCGGAACCGGCCAGGAACTGCGCCACCAGTTCCCGCGGTTCGACCGTCGCGGAGAGCCCGATCCGCTGCGCCGGCGCGGGCAGGAGGGCGTCCAGCCGCTCCAGCGACACGGCCAGATGCGCCCCGCGCTTGGTGCCGGCCACGGCGTGGACCTCGTCCACGATGACGGTATCCACCTCACTGAGTGTCTCCCGGGCCCTGGACGTGAGCATCAGGAAGAGGGACTCGGGGGTGGTAATAAGGATGTCCGGCGGGTTGCTGAGCAGGGCGCGGCGGTCCGAGGCGGGGGTGTCGCCGGACCGGACCCCGACGGTGATCAGGGGAGCCGGCAGGTCCAGCCGCTTGGCCGTCTGCGTGATGCCGATCAGCGGGGAGCGGAGGTTGCGTTCGACGTCGACGCCAAGCGCCTTGAGCGGGGAGATGTACAGTACGCGGGTTTTCCGCTTGGGCTTCCGTGCCCGGGACTGCTTGGCCTTGGCGACCCCTGGCGGTTCTTCGAGCCCCGGTAGCACGGCACCGTCGGGCACGGCAGCGGCCTGTGCAGCCGACCCGGACACCAGGAGCCGGTCAAGGGCCCAGAGGAAGGCAGCCAGGGTTTTACCTGAGCCGGTGGGCGCAACAACAAGGGCGTGTGAACCGGACGAAATCGCGTTCCAAGCCCCCTGCTGGGCGGGGGTGGGCTCGGAAAACGCGCCAAGGAACCACTCCCTGGTGGGCCGGCTGAACTGGCCCATCGAGTCCCCGGCGGACGTGCCGGTGGCTGTGCCGGCGGGCTCCTGCGACTGCATGCCTCCATCATGCCTCACGGCACCGACACCGATAGAAGCATCAGGCCGGCCTTACCCGGCCGGAGGAAGGTCGCGGGTGGCCGGCCCCTCCAGGACCTGGCCGTCGCTGCTGAACCGGGAGCCGTGCAGCGGGCAGTCCCAGGACTTTTCGTTGTCGTTCCAGTGCAGGATTCCGCCCAGGTGCGTGCAGACTGCGGACAGGCTGCACGTTGTTCCGTTGACGGTTGAGGTGGCAACGGGCTTCCGTTCGCGCATCGCCACGGTGCCGGTGCCCTCTTCGGGCACGGTGCCGTCCGACGGAGGAAGCTTCTGCAGTCTGCCCCAGTCCTTGGCCAGCGTGGCGGCCACCCCCGCGTTGAGGGTCACGGCCGAGGCCGCGCCCGGAGGTGATGTCACCCTGCGGTGGATGGTGTTGGCCCAGGGCAGTTGGCCTCCAAGGATGTCCGCGGCGATGCCCAGGGACGCGGCCACCGCGTTGGTCATGCCCCACTTGTTGTAGCCGGTGCCGAAGAAGATGCGCCCGCGGCCGCGGGGGAGTTTGCCGAAGAACGGCATGAGATTGGTGGCCTGGTAATCCTGCGCGGACCACGTGTGGGTGACACTGGCGCCGGGGAAGTGCTGCTGTGCCCAGGACAGGACGTTCTCCAGATGTTCCTTCTCTGAGCGGGCCTTTCCCACCGGGTGGCCGTTGCCGCCTACCAGCAGAAGATTCTTGCCGTCCGCCGGGTAGTCCCTGATGGAGCGCACGGGCTGTTCCACGGAAATGTACATGCCCTCCGGCGGCGCCGCGTCTCCTGCGAGTTCCAGTGCCGCGGCGTAGGAGCGGTTCGGCTTGAGCTTGGTGAAATACAGGCCGCGGTTCAGGATGGGACTGCCCGTGGCCAGCACCACCGAGTCGGCACGGACCGATCCGTGGTCAGCATGGACGGTTGACGGCGCCGCGCCGGTGACGTTCCGCACCCGCACCCCTGTGACGATCCTGCCGCCATGGCTCCGGACGTCTTCTGCCAGCGAGGTGAGTACGTCCATGGGGTTGATCTGGGCCTGCCCGCGAAGGAGTACGGCTCCCCGGATAGGGAACGGCAAACCCGCATCCCGGACGTAGTCCACCTCGAGATCGGCGGCGAGGGCGGCCGTGAGCTCCGCCCGCACTGCTTCTGTGCCCTGCTGGGTAGCGGCGTACGTGTAAGCGTCGCGCACTTGGAACGGCACGCCGCGCTGCTCCAGGTACCGCAGCAGCCATGCCTGCCCCTCCCTGTTGCCGGACACGTAGGCGTCCACCACTTTCTGGGGGTACTGCTGCCGGAGGGACGACAGTACGGTGCCCTGCAGCAGGGTGACCTTGGCCGTGGTGTTGCCGGTGGCCACGGCGCCCAGGCCGCGCGCTTCCAGGACAAGCACGTTCTGTCCCGAGCGGGCCAATAGCAGGGCAGTGGTCAGGCCGGTCAGGCCGGCGCCCACCACCACGGTGTCATAGGACTCGCCGGGAGTGAACGGGTCGCCGCTGAAAGTGTCGGTGCGGTCCAACCAGAGTGACGTCACGTATCTCAACCTGCCTTTGGCCTGCGTCTTTGTCGCGGGGCGTTCCCGCAGCAGGCCCGGCGCTGGCAGCGGGGACCCCGACGTAATCGTAAGTGTACTTACGAAGTTCGGGCCGGAACAGGCTTGGAACAGGACAGGTTGCTTGAGGCAAACTTTGCTCTAGCGGGCCTGGAATGCGCCGATGCTGAGGAGCTCGATGGAGGCGTTGCTGCAGGCATCCGAGGGCCGGGCCACGAACAGCGATGCCGTGTCCTCCGGCGGGTAGATGCGGAATCCGGCGGCAGGGGTCTTGGTGCAGTCCGGGTAGTTCCCCGCCTGCGTGTAGCGGAGCACCGCGGTGCCTGATTTCCCGGGGGCCAGCAGAACGTCCTGGACGGCAGCGGAGGTGTCGCGTTGGGCCGGGGCCCCGATTGGCTGCCCGTTCGGTCCGGTGGTCAGGGACACGCCCGCGAACCCTTTCAGGTGGCAGGAGGCGTTGCCGCTGTTGGTGAGGATCAGCTCCATGTAGACGCTGCCGGCGGCCCCGCCGCCCGTGGCATCCGTGGTGGCTTTCAGTCCTGAGGCCTTGCACAGCTGGGCGCCGGCGGCGGCGGACTGCAGTGCCTCTGGAGTCGAAGAAGTTGTAGTTGGCAAAGCCGGCTGCGATTGGGAGGTCGAAGAAGAGGACGACGGCGGTGTGGAAGTTTCGGGGGCTGCCTGCGTGCTCGGGGTGGTTGAACCGGTTGCCGGTTCCGTGGTCCCCTGGGTGGCGGGCTGGCTTGGTCCGCAAGCGGTGAGCAGCAGCGCCAGGGCGGCAGCCGCCGTCGTGCATGTCAGTCCGTTGGTGATTCGCTGAGGCCTCATGGCTCTAACATTGCGGGCGTTTTTGCCGGAGTCAACGAAGGCGCGGCGGGGACTCTGATTTGACGTCCGGATTGTGACATCTGCGGGCGGACTTCATCCGTTCGGTCCAAGAGCGCTCCCGCCGACGCTGATGCAACGATAAACCAGCTCGGTAGCGCAGAATTACCTAATTCTGTGGCCAACGTTGCGTTGATCTGCAGTTTTCGGTGTGCCAAAATGATCTTGGTCTCGCTTGTCTTAACCTTGTAGGAATCCACCCCCGCAAGGAATTCCGGCAAGGAAACACCGCTCGTAGTCTGGCCGCGGTCCATCATCACTCCCGTGGCCAGAAGTGTCCCCCGGAAACGGGGGTTGCGCAGGGTTGCGGGGAGACAGCTCGGCACTCGTTCGTGGCAACGCCGCTGCGGACGTTCCTGAAGAGGCGCATCAGTCATTGGTTTCCGGCAACGCCGCCGAAGCCAATAACGATGGGGGCTGAGGTTATGACCGGTTGGCTTGTCCGCTGGAGTCTTAAGTTTCGATTGATTGTTTTAGCCACTGCTGCCGGCATTCTGGGGTTCGGATTAACAACCCTGCCGTCAATGCCAGTGGATAATCTTCCAGAATTCTCTCCGCCACATGTGGAGATCCAAACCGAGGCACTGGGCCTGTCCGCCGTGGAGGTCGAACAGCTCATTACCTCGCCTATGGAGGCCGACCTGCTGAACGGGGTCGCCTGGCTCGACGAAATTCGTTCGAAGTCAGTCCCGGGCCTCTCTTCGATTGAGATGGTTTTTGAGCCTGGCACCGATATCCTCCGCGCCCGGCAGCTCGTCGCAGAGCGGCTGACGCAGGCCTTCGCGCTGCCCAACGTGTCAGCTCCGCCGGTGCTGATGCAGCCGCTCTCCTCAACGAGCCGCGTCATGATGGTCCAGATGTCCTCACAGGACGTGTCGCCAATCGACATGTCCGTTCTGGCCCGCTGGGATGTCAAGCCGGCGCTCATGGGCGTCCCGGGCGTGGCAAACGTTTCCATCTACGGTCAGCGCGAACAGCAGCTTCAGGTGCAGGTGGACCCGAAGCAGCTCAGCGCGAAAAATGTCACCCTTAACCAGGTGGTTGAGACCGCCGGCAATGCGGTGTGGGTTTCCCCGTTGAGCTTCCTGGAAGCATCAACGCCGGGTACAGGCGGCTTCCTCGAGTCCGCCAACCAGCGCATCGGCATCCAGCACGTTCTTCCGATCCGGACGCCGGCAGACCTCGGCAAGGTCAGCGTTGAAGGCGCAGCGGACAAGACGCTGACACTGTCCGACGTGACCACCCTGAGCGAAGACCACCAGCCCCTGATCGGCGACGCTGTCACCGGCAAGACGCCTGGCCTGCTGCTGGTCATCGAGAAGTTCCCGGACACGAGTGTTGCGGACGTGACGCAGGGCGTTGAGGCGGTGCTGGACGGGCTGCGTCCAGGCCTTTCCGGCATCACCGTCGACTCCACCGTGTTCCGGCCTGCCTCATTTGTTGAGTCCGCTGTTGGCAGCCTGGGTCTTGCCCTGCTGGTCAGCCTCCTGGTGGTCACGGCGCTGATCGGCATCGCATTCCGATCCTGGCGGTACGCCCTGCTGGCCTTCGTCGCCATTTCCGTGGCGGCCATAGCGGCGGCGCTGGTGCTGCAGTTCCAGGGAGCGGTCCTGAACGTCATGGCCTTCGCGGGCCTGGTCCTTGCGCTCCTCGTGGTTATCGGCGACGTCATCACCGACCTGCACAGTTTCCGGCGGGAATCGGCCGATGATCGGGTGTCGCGCGAAGCCCTGCTTGCCCACGGGCTGCAACGGTCCCGCGTGCCTGTCCTGTTCGCCGGACTTACCGCGCTGCTTGCCCTCGCGCCAGCGCTGTTTGTCCCGGGTGTGGAGGGGGCGTTCCTGAAGCCCCTGGTGCTGTCCTACCTGTTGGCCACCGCTGTGGCCATGCTCGTAGCCCTGACGGTGACGCCGGCTCTGGCGAGCCTGCTGCTGCGGGGCAACAGGCGGCCACGGCGCAGCCTTTCGGTGGTCCGCAAGGCCCGGCTCGGCTACGAGCGCACGGCGCGGGCCTTCACCGGAGCGGTGGCAACGGTGTTCGCGCTTGCTGCCGCCGCACTGGCCATCGCCGCACTGGCCATCGTCCCCGCTGCAACGAAGGAACTTCCCGTTGTAGCCGCTGTTCCCGACCGGACCCTCCTTGTGGAATGGGCATCCGCGGCGAGCACGGGGACAGACGTGATGAACAGGGTCATGACCAACGCCAGCGAAGAGCTCAGCGGAATCCGCGGAGTTTCCTCCGTGGGCGGCCACGTTGGACGGGCCATCACCTCCGATACCTCCTCCGACGTCAACGCCGGTGAACTCTGGGTGACCATGGAGGACGGCGCAGACATCAGCAACGTGCGCTCTCAGGTGCAGGAAATTGTTGAAGGCTACCCGGGCCTGACGGCAAAGGTGACCACCTACCCGGAGCAGCAGGTTGCTGCTGCCAGCGAAATCGACAACCGCCAGTTCAGGGTGCGCGTGTTTGGTGTGGACCTGGACATCCTCCGGCAGAAGGCAAACGAGATCCACGGAATTCTGTCGCGTACGGACGGTGTGGTTGATCCGCAGGTTGACGTCACGGTAGACCAGCCTGTTGCGGAAATCGAAGTTGACCTCGCCAAGGCGCAGAAGGAGGGGGTCAAGCCTGGTGATGTTCGGCGGGCGGCTGCCACCGTCCTGCAGGGCATCGAGGTGGGGTACCTGTTCGAGCAGCAAAAGGTGTTCCAGGTGATCGTCAAAGGTACAGAAAACACCCGGAACAGCCTGACAAGCGTTACCGACATGATGGTTGACAAGCCAGACGGCGGACAGGTCCGGCTGGGTGACGTGGCCAAGGTCACGCTCCGCCCGAATCAGGCTGTGATCCACCATGACGACACCTCCAGGCGCATTGACGTCGTGGCCAACATCCAGGGCCGCAGCCTCGGTGACGTCACCAGCGACGTCCAGGCCGCCATCAAGGGAATGCAGTTCCCCGTGGAGTACCACGCTGAGATTCCGCCGCAGTACGCCGAAAAGCAGGCGGCCGGCGCCCTCATCTGGTGGCTCGCCCTGGCGGCGGCAGCCGGGATCCTGGTCCTGCTGCTGACGGTCCTCGGCAACTGGCGGCTCGCAGGGCTCGTCTTCCTGCTGCTTCCGGTAGCACTGTCCGGCGGAATCCTCGCCGCCGACCTGAGCGGCGGTTTCGGCTCCGTGTACGTGCTGGTGGCCCTGGCAGCGGTGCTCGCCCTGGCGATCAGGGACGTGGTCATGCTGATGGGAACCTACCAGTCCCTGCAGTCCCGGGCCCCGTCGGATTCCCCGGCGCATCTCATGCGGCAGGCGGCCGGAGAGCGGCTTCTGCCGACTGTTCTGACCACCGTGATCACCGGACTGGCGCTGGTGCCGCTGGTGCTGCTCGGCGGGCCGGTCGGCGGAGGCATGCTCCTTCCGTTGGCGCTGGTTGTGTGGGGCGGGCTTATTACCACTGCCCTGCTGACCCTCTTTATTCTGCCGATCCTCTTCCTCCGCGTTGGTCCACGCACCAACACGGACTGGGGGAGCTCATTGGTGATCAACAACGGACCGGTTCTGGCAGAGAGGTCGGAATTGTCATGAAAAGCAATAGTGATTTTGGCGGCTGGCGTTCTGTTCTGGTGCTGGTTTGCGCAGCATCCATTGGCCTCTCCGGATGTGCCACAGTGAAAACCGCCGCGGCGCCCGCCGGGCAGGCAGCGTCCACCATGGAGAAGGCCGGCCCCGACCTGAACAAACTGACGCTGACAGACAAGGCCGTGGAAAGGCTGGGCGTGACCACGGTCAAGGTGACCAAGGGCGAAGGCAGTCCGCTGCAGGTGGACTACGGCGCGCTGGTCTATGACGCCAACGGAAAGACCTGGGTCTACACCAATCCCGAGCCCCGGACCTACATCCGGGCCGCGGTGACCGTGGAGAAGATTGCCGACAACAAGGTGCAGCTCCAGTCCGGTCCGCCCGTAGGAACCGATGTTGTCACCGTTGGTGCCGCGGAACTTTTCGGCGCCGAATTCGGCACAAAGGGTCACTGACATGCGCCGGATTGTCGGGTTCAGCCTGAAATTCCGCGCCCTGGTGGTGGCCATCGCAGTGGCAATGATGGCGTTCGGCGGCGTCCAGCTCAGCACGGCCTCTGTGGACGTCTTTCCCGAATTTGCGCCGCCGAAGGTGGAGATTCAGACCATCTGCATCGGCCTTACCGCTGCCGAGGTGGAGCAGCTGGTGACAGTTCCGCTCGAAGACGCCCTCAACGGCGTCGAGGGGCTGGACGAGATCCGCTCCAAGTCAGTGGAGCAGCTGTCTTCGATCGTGCTTCTTTTCGCTCCGGGTGCGGACCTGCTCAAGGCCCGCCAGCTGGTTTCGGAGCGGATCGCCAATGTCACGCCGTCGCTGCCCACCTGGGCAGCTCCTCCGGTGATGCTGCAGCCGCTGTCCTCCACCAGCCGGGTCATGAAGATCGGGCTGACGTCGGACCAGCGGTCGCTGATGGAAATGTCCATGATCACATACTGGAAGATCCGCGCGCACCTGTTGCGGGTCCCGGGCGTGGCGAACGTGGCCATCTGGGGCGAACGCCTGCAGATGCTGCAGGTGCAGGCCATTCCGGAGAAGCTGAAGGCCAACGACGTCAGCCTCAACCAGGTCATGGAAGTCACCGCCAACGCCCTGGACGCGGGGCTGCTGCAGTATTCGCCGGGTTCCGTCATCGGCACCGGCGGCCACGTTGAGACGCCCAACCAGCGGATCAGCATCCAGCACGTCCTGCCGATCACCACGCCGAAGGACCTCGCGGAGATCACGATCGAGGAGAAGAACGGGAAGCCGCTCCGCCTCGGTGACGTGGCCAACGTCGTGGAAGACCACCAGGCGCTCATTGGTGACGCCGTGATCAACCAGGGCGAGGGATTGATGCTCATCGTTGAGAAACTTCCCTGGGGCAACACCCTGGAAGTCACGAAGGGTGTGGAAGCGGCGCTGCAGCAGATGGAGCCGGGGCTCAGCGGTATCACCATCGATACGGAGATTTTCCGGCCGGCAACGTTCATTGAGGAGTCGCTGAACAACCTCAGCCGTGCCCTGATGCTGGGCTGCATCCTGGTGGTGCTGGTGCTGGGCGCGTTCCTCTTCCAATGGCGCACGGCGTTGATCAGCCTGATCGCCATCCCGCTGTCGCTGGTGACGGCGGCGTCCGTCCTCTACATCACAGGAGCATCGGTGAACACCATGGTCCTGGCGGGGTTGGTGATTGCCGTCGGGGTGGTGGTGGATGATGCGATCATCGACATCGAGAACATCATCCGAAGGCTCCGGCAGCACCGGGCGGAAGGCGGGTCACGGTCCACTGCTTCCGTGGTCCTGGAGGCCTCACTGGAGGTCCGCGGGCCGATCATCTACGCCACGCTGATCATCATCGCCGCTGCGGTGCCGATCTTCTTCCTGCAGGGACTGACCGGGGCCTTCTTCAGGCCGCTGGCCATCTCCTACACCCTGGCGGTGCTGGCATCGATGCTCGTGGCGCTGACCGTCACACCCGCGCTGGCACTGATCTTCATGCGGAAGGTTCCGCTGAAGGAGCAGGAACCGCCGCTGGTGAGGGTGCTGAAACGCGGCTACCGCGCAATCCTGAGCAAGATGGTGAGGAGGCCCGTGGCGGGCTACGCGACCTTCGGCACCATGGCGGCCATCGGGGCCATCACGGCACCGCTGCTCGGGCAGTCACTGTTGCCTGATTTCAAGGAGCGCGACTTCCTGATGCATTGGCTGACCCAGCCGGGCACGTCGGTGACAGAGGAGTACCGCGTCAGCCAGAAGGCCTGCGAGGAACTGCTGACGGTCCCTGGGGTCCGGAACTGCGGTTCGCACATCGGCCAGGCCTTCAACGCTGATGAGGTCGTGGGGGTGTACTTTGGCGAAAACTGGATCAGCATCGACCCTGCGGTCGACTATGACAAGACGCTGAAGTCCATCCACGAGGTGGTGGACGGCTATCCCGGCATCGTGCGGGACGTCCAGACCTACCTGAAGGAACGGATCCGTGAGGTTCTCACCGGCGCAAGCGACGCCGTCGTCGTCCGGCTTTACGGGGATGATCTGGCGCTCCTGCGTTCAAAGGCCGCGGAAATCCAGACGATCTTTGAGCAGACGGAAGGGACCGTTGCCCCGCATACGGCACTGCAGAAGGATATTCCGCAGCTCAATATCGAGGTTGACCTGGCCAAGGCCCAGAGCTACGGTCTGAAGCCGGGCGACGTCAGGCGGGCCGCGGCGACGATGGTGGCCGGCGAGGAAGTGGGCGACGTGTACCGGGGCGGCAAGGCTTATGACGTCCAGGTCTGGAGCCCGCCGGAGGTCCGGTCCGACATCACCAGCATCCGGAACCTGCCTATCGATACGCCCAGCGGAAAGAAGATCCTGCTGTCCGATGTGGCGAGCGTCCAGGTGAAGCCGACCCCGAACGTGATCCAGCGCGACGCACATTCGCGGCGGATCGACATTGAGGCCAACGTGAAGGAAGGCGCGCTGGGCTCGGTGGTCGCGGCCATGGAGGAGGGGCTCAAAAAAGTCGAGTTGCCGCAAGGCTTCCGGACGCAGATCCTGGGTGAGTTCCAGGAGCGCCAGGCGGCCACCAGCACACTGCTCTCACTCGCCATCGGGGCACTGGCCGTGATCTACCTGCTCCTGCAGGTGGCCTTCGGAAGCTGGCGGCTGGCTACGCTGGTGATCCTCACCCTGCCGATTGCCCTGGTGGGTGGCGTGTTCGCCGCCTTCATGGGCGGAGGGGTGCTGTCGCTGGGGTCCATTGTGGGCTTCCTGACGGTCATGGGCATCGCGGCCAGGAACGGCATCCTGCTCATCAACCACTGCCAGCACCTGGAGAAGTTTGAGGGTGAAAAATTCGGTCCGGAACTGGTGTTGCGGGGTGCCGGGGAACGCCTCTCGCCGATCCTGATGACCACCCTGGCCACGGGGCTTGCCCTGGTGCCGCTGGTGGTCCTGGGGAACATCCCCGGCCATGAGATTGAACATCCCATGGCCCTGGTGATCCTCGGCGGCCTGGTGACGTCCACGCTGCTCAACCTGTTCGTGGTCCCGTCGCTGTACCTGAGGTTCGCCAAGCCGAAGGCCGAGCGGCACCAGGCACCGCCGGAGCCCGTCCTGGCTAACGCCTAGCCACCAACCCGCTGGTCCATCCGCCGCCCACGCCCCGCCATCCGCGGGAACGTGGGCGGCGGTGGTGCGGGGACGGAGTGCGGACCGGTTCCCGCCCGCCGGCGCCGCAGTTCCAGGGCGAGGCTTTCCTGGCCGCGCGCCATTGCCCAGCGGTGGTTGGCGGAGAAGCCGGGTTTCAGCAGCCAGCTGAGCCGCCTCAGCAGCGGCTTCGTGGCGCTGACCTGCCAGTCATACGTGATCAGGACTTCCGGGCCGTCCTGCTCGAATGTCCAGCGCCCGGTCCCGTCCAGATCCCCGGTTGCGCGGATCGCGAAGCCCTTGCTGGTGATCGGTTCGGTGACGGTGAGGGTCCACCGGAGGGTATAGGGGAGCCAGCCCTTGGTGTGCAGCCTCGCCATCCGCCCGACGCCGTTTTCCCTGCCCTCATGGATGGGTTCCACGCTTAGGTACACGGACGGCCACCACCGGGCCAGCCCGGCGGCGTCACCCAGAACCGCTGCCACCTCCTCGGCCGTCCCGGCCACGCGCCAGACCGTGACGAAGGCGTAGTCCGTGCTCCTGGTGCCTTTGGCGTTCATATGGGCCTCCTGCCAGCTCGTGCGCGCGAAAAGATCTGCAACCATTCAAGCGCGTGCCGCCAGTCCGCCATAGACTGCTGGCGTAAGTCACCACGCCCAAATTGAGGAGTAGCGATGAACTACAGCGGAAGCCAGTACGAGAAGGCCGTGACGGCGGGGGAGCTTGACCGCAGCCACGTTGGCCAGACGGTGAGCTTTCAGCCGAACGATTTCACCGTGGTGTTCGGCAGGATCGCCGGAATCGCCCGGACCGACGCCCAGGTGTACCTGACCCTGGACGGGGTCGGCGGCGGCACCCACCTGAAGGATGAGTACGACCTGCCGGTGGGGCACGAGGTGTACGTGCAGCTGGATCCGCTGAGCAGTGCCGGGAAGACCATCTCGGACGCGGAGCGGGTCATCAAGGAGAAGCTGGACGAGATCAGGAAGAACCTCCTCGACCGGGAACAGAAGTCCGGCGCCGAGTAACAGGCCCGGCTGTGGGCCATACAGCGAAGAACCCCGCCGCACAGGAGTGCGGCGGGGTTCTTCTAGGCAACCGCTCCGTGTATGGGGGAACACGGAACGTTCCCGACAAAACTAATGGACAGCTTGCTTAGGTTCCAAATCGGCGCCACCTTTTCCCAAGCCCGTGGCGGTACTATCCCGCTACCGTCGCCGTAACGGGTCTCCTGGATCTACGGCTTCGGTAGGCGGCCCGTTCTGCGAACCGGGGAATGAGCGGGCCGCCGCCCCCGGCGAAACGCAGCGCGGAGAGGTCCCGGATACGACCTTGATGGTCTACGCGAGGAGACCCCCTCCGAGGTTCCCGAGGGGCTGGGACAGTCTTCGCCACGTTAAGCCAAAGACCCCGGCTCCCTCACTACAGAGGGAACCGGGGTCTTCGCTACTTGGCGGTGACGGTGGGATTTGAACCCACGTTGGCTTTTACACCAAACAACATTTCGAGTGTTGCACCTTCGGCCGCTCGGACACGTCACCAACCTGAATAGGGTACCGGAGTAAGGCCCGCATCCCCAAAACGGCATGCTTTTCCGCCGCGGTTCAGGCCGCCGGAGCGGCCACGCCGGGACGCATCTTCCCGGAAATCGGGGCCGGGCACTAGATTCATAAGCAAGATGACTACTTCCCAGCAGCAGACCGAAGCAACCGCATATTGGACCGTGGGTCCCGGCCAGGGTGAACTCCGCACCGAGGAGCTGCCCGTCCCCGGCCCGGAGGAGGCACTGGTGCGCTCGCTGTACTCCGGCATCAGCAAGGGCACCGAACTCGTGGTCCACCAGGCCGCCGTTCCGCCCTGCGTCGCCGAGGAAATGCGCGCCCCGCACCAGGAGGGCTCCTTCCCGTCGCCGGTGAAGTTCGGCTACCTGTCCGTGGGGGTGGTGGAGCAGGGCCCCGCTGACTGGCTGGGGCAGACCGTGTTCTGCCTCCACCCGCACCAGGACCGGTACGTGGTCCCGGTGTCTTCGTTGACCCGCGTTCCCGACGCCGTTCCTCCCCGCCGCGCGGTCCTCACCGGCACCGTGGAAACGGCGGTCAACGCCCTTTGGGAGGCGGGGCCAAGGCTGGGCGACCGCGTCGCCGTGATCGGCGCGGGGCTGGTGGGCGGCATGGTGGCCGCGCTGCTGCGCACGTTTCCCCTCGCGCGGCTCCAGCTCGTGGACCTCGACCCCGCCCGCAAGGACTTCGCCGACGCGATCGGCGTCGACTTCGCCCTTCCGGAGGATGCCCTGCCGGACTGTGACATCGTGTTCCACTGCTCCGCGTCCCAGGGTGGGCTGGAACGCAGCCTGAAGCTGGTGGGGGATGAGGGCGACATCATCGAGATGTCCTGGTACGCCGACCGGAAAATCACGCTCCCGCTCGGTGAGGACTTCCACGCCCGCAGGCTGTCCATCCGGGCCAGCCAGGTGGGCGCCGTGGCGCGGGCCCGCCGGCACCGCCGGACCAACGCCGACAGGCTGGAGCTCGCTGTGTCCCTGCTGGAGGACCCGGTGTTCGACGCCTTCCTTACCGGCGCCTCGGACTTCACCGGGCTGCCCGGCGTGGTTCAGGACCTGGCCGGGGGCCGGCTCGAAGCGCTGTGCCACGTCATTGAATACCCGCCCACGGGAGCCTCCGGCTCCGAATACCCCGTCCATATAACCGAACCCACCGAAACCGCGAGGTAACCAGTGTTCAGCCTGACCGTACGCCGCCACTTCATGATCGCCCACAGCCTTCCCCGCGAGGCCTTCGGGCCCGCCCAGGGCCTGCACGGGGCGACCTTCGTCGCGGAGGTGACGTTCCGCCGTCGTGCCCTCAACGACGACGCCATCGTCCTGGACATCGGCGCCGCCGGCAACATGATCGAGGAGGTGCTGGCCGGGCTCAACTACCGGAACCTGGACGAGCACCCGGACTTCGCCGGCAAACTGAGCACCACGGAGGCGCTGGCGCAGTACATCGCCGACGCCGTCGCAGCGCGCTTGCGGGAGGACACGGACGGACGTGAGCTCGCTGGCCTGGACGTCACCCTTCGGGAAAACCCCGATGCCTGGGCAAGCTATGCCCTTGAGCTCCAGGCCCCCGAGCCCGACCACCGCTGACGCGGCCATGCTGCCCCCGCTACCGGCCCCGCCGCCGGCCATCCGGCTTCTGGTTCCCGCAAATATCCGGCACAACTCCGGCGGCAACGTCTACAACGCAGCGCTGGCGCAGGGCCTCGAGCAACTGGGAACAGAGGTAACCATCCGGCCGGTTGCCGGCAACTGGCCGGTAGGCAGCAAGGAAGAACGACGGCGGCTGGCCGGGTTGCTCGGTGCGGGAACCACTGCAGGCACCCAGGCAGGGGGGCCGGCGGGGATGCCCGCCAACACCATCACGATCGTTGACGGCCTGGTGGCCTCCGGCGCCCCCGAAGCGATGGAGGCGGCCGCCGCGGCAGGCCACGCGCCGTGGGTCCTGCTGCACATGCCCCTGGACGAACACCCGGACCTGGAAGCCCGGGCGCTGCGGGCAGCCGCCGGCGTGATCTGCACCAGCGGCTCCGCCGCCGGCGAGATCAGCCGGCGGCACGGCCTGCCCGGTGTCCGGGCCGCGCTGCCCGGAACCGAACGCGGCCCGGTGGCGGCCGGATCCGATCCGCCACGCCTGCTGGCCGTGGCGGCACTGCTGCCGAACAAGGACCAGTTGATCCTCCTCGGTGCGCTGGCCCGGCTGCAGGATCTCGAATGGACGGCAGCGCTCGTCGGCTCGGCCACTGCGGACCCCGACTACGCCCGCCAGGTCGCGGCCGCAGTAGACCGCTACGGCCTGGGCAGCCGGGTGCAGCTGCCCGGCGAACTGACCGGCGAGGCGCTGGAGCAGCAGTGGAACGCCGCCGACCTGAGCCTGCTGGTCTCCAGGGTGGAGGCTTTCGGCATGGCTGTCACCGAATCGGTGGCCCGCGGCGTGCCGGTCATTGTCCGGGCCGGCACTGGGGCGGTGGAGGCGCTGGGACTGGGTGCGGAAACCGCGCCGGGGCCCCCGGAAGGTGCGGAGCCCGCCCTGCCCGGCGCCGCCGTCGAGCTCGGTGCCGCCGTCGAGCTCGGCCCCGCCGTCGAACTGGGCCCCGCCGTCAAACGCGGCCTTGAACCTGAAACCGGGGAGGCGGACCCGGAGCCGCTGGCGGCCCTGCTGCGCAGCTGGCTCACGGACCCCGGGCTGCGTGCCGAATGGCGGCGGCGCGCCCTGGCCGGGAGGGAACTCCTGCCCGGCTGGGACGCCACTGCCCGGCAGTTGCTCGGCTACGTGGCGCCGAAAGCATCGCCGGTCGGCCATTCCTCGCAACCGCCTGCTGATGGAGAATGAGGCATGACCAGCCACGTCCCGTCTGCCGCCACCCTGCCAGCCGTTGAAGCCCTCACCCCGGAGCTGCTCCGCGCCTGGGCCTGGCACCGGCAGGGGCTCGACGGAACACTCGAAGGCCGCTCGCCGCAGGAGGTGCTCGCCGCCGCGGGCTGGGCGAGGTCCGTGGGCGGCGCCAACCCGTACCTGACCCTCTTCGCCCGCGCCGGAATCCGGCGTGAGCAGGTGGACACGGACGTCCGCGAACTCAAGATCCACGAACTGCCCACCGCCCGCGGCTGCACCTACGTGCTGGGCCGGGAGGACTTCGACTGGGCACTGAGCCTGGGCAAAAACGCCGAAGAGGCCTTCCGGGTGCTGGCCAGGCTCGGCGTCGACCGCGGCGAGATCACGCTGCTGGAGGAACAGATCCTGCACGTCCTCGGCGAAGCCGACGGTCCGCTGGACCCCAGGCAGCTCAAGGAGGAGCTGGGGGAGTCGGTGCGGAGCCTGGGCGAGGAAGGCAAGAAAAAGGGGGCCGCCACCACGCTGCCCACGGCGCTGGGGCTGCTGCAGGCAGACGGCCGGATCCGCCGCGTTCCGGTCAACGGCCGACTGGACCAGCAGCGGTATGCCTACACGCCGTGGGGCCTGCCGCCCAGCCGGCTCGGCCCCGAAGGCGCCCGCGAGGAACTGATTCGCCGCTACCTCGGCTGGACCGGCGGCGCCACCATTAAGCAGTCCCAGTGGTTCTCCGGCTTCACCCTCACCGACAGCAAGGCGGCGCTCGCCGCCGTCGGAGCCGTGGAGGTGCCCACCGCGGCCGGCGAGGTGCTCTGGATGCTGCCGGCCGACGTCGAACGCCTCGCGGACTTCAGTCCGCCGGAAGGGGAACAGATCCAGCTGCTGGCCGGCACCGATTCGCTGGTGCTGCACCGGCGGAACGCGGCGGACCTGTTTGCGGACGAGGACCGGGACCGGAAGCTGCTGAACGCTACCCTGGCGCTGCAGGCGGACCTGCCCGACCATCCCATCTTTGACCGCGGCAGGATCATCGGGCTCTGGCAGTACGATCCCGGTAGGGAAAGGATAGCGGCCTGGCTCTTTGCCGGCCGGACGCCCGCCGTCGAGCAGCGCATCGCCGAGGTTGAGGCGTGGATCCGGGAGGACCTGGGCGACTTCCGCTCCTTCAGCCTGGATTCGCCGGCCTCCCGCCAGGAGCGGATCGACGCGCTGGATTCCGCCCGCTAACTGGCCAGTTAATTGCCGGTGCGGTGCGCCGCGAAAAACTGCCGCAGCAGCATGCCGCATTCCTCTTCCTGCACGCCGGCGTAGACCTGCACCCAATGGTTCAGGCGGCGCTCGCGCAAAATGTCGAACACGGAACCCGCCGCCCCGGCCTTCTCATCCCAGGCCCCGAACACCACACGGTGGATCCGCGCGAGAACGATCGCGCCGGCGCACATGGCGCACGGTTCCAGGGTCACCACCAGCGTGCAGTCCTCCAGCCGCCACCCGTCGCCGCTGCCGCCCTCGAGCGCCGCACGGTCACGCAGCCGGGCTGCGGCCTCTCTTATGGCCACCACCTCGGCGTGCGCGGTGGGGTCCCCGAGGACCTCGCGCTCGTTGCGTCCGGTACCCAGGACCGTTCCGTCCGGACCGATCACGACGGCGCCAATCGGCACATCCTCGGTAGCCAGGGCCCGCCGGGCTTCTTCGAGGGCAAGGCCCATCCATTCCAGGTGTTGCGGATCTGCCGGGGCCATGGGTCAATGATAGTTTCGAAGGATACTTAGCATCGGACAACGCAAGCGCCGGGAGTAACGATGAAGTCCCTGACTGAGCGGTACGGCAGGTGGCTCGGGCCCTACGCGGCCCTGTGGATCACCCTGATCATCGGCGGCTTCCTGGTGGTGGTCCTGACGCTCCTCAGCGCTGAGGTGTACAACAGCGTCGTGGACCAGGACGGCGTCTCGGGACTGGACAAACCCGCCCTCCAGCTGGCCAAGGAGTACCGGAGTCCCGGACTCGACTCGGCCGTTACGGCCTTCACGAACATTGGCGGGGGCATCGGCATGCCCATCCTGGCGAGCATCCTCGTGGCCTGGCTGATCTATGTCAGTCGCAGCTGGCGGCCGCTCATCCTGGTGGGCGGCGCCGCGGCGGTCTCCGTCACCGCCACCAGCGTGGGCAAGACCCTGCTGGGCCGCACCCGTCCCGACCATCTCGACGCCGTTCCGCCGTTCGAATTCTCGCCGTCGTTTCCCAGCGGGCACACGTTGAACACCACCGTGGTGATCAGCATCGTGGTGTACCTGGTGTGCCTGCAGTTCCGGAAGACCTCGGCACGGACGTGCGTGATCATCGCGGGGGCCGCGTTCATCATCGCCATGGGACTGAGCCGCGTGTTCCTCGGCCACCACTGGCTGACAGACGTGATGGCCGCCTGGCTGATCGGTGGCGCCTGGGTTGCCGTGGTGATCCTGGCCCACCGGCTGTTCCATGTCATCCGCCGGCGGGAGCACGCAGGCCCAGCGCCCACGTTCGAGCACCCGGCCCACCTCAAGGACAGCAAAGCCGAACAGAAGGAGCGCCTGCAGGGGACTCCCGACGCCGGGGGAGGAGCCGCAAACCGGGGCGGGGAGCCAAGCCCCGGGTGATAGTTTTGACCCATGCGCACACTCGTCGTGGACCATCCGCTGGTCGCCCACAAGCTCACCGTCCTGCGGGATAAGAACACCCCCTCGCCGGTCTTCCGCGAGCTCACCGAGGAGCTGGTCACGCTCCTCGCCTACGAGGCCACACGCGACGTCCGCACCCAGCCGGTCACCATCGAAACCCCGGTCGCCACCACCGTGGGCACAGCGTTCACCAAACCCACCCCGCTGGTGGTTCCCATCCTGCGCGCCGGACTGGGCATGCTCGAGGGCATGACCAAGCTGGTCCCCACCGCCGAGGTGGGTTTCCTGGGCATGGCCCGCGACGAGGAAACCCTGGACATCATCACCTACGCGGAGCGGCTGCCGGATGACCTTTCCGGGCGCCAGGTCTTCGTGCTGGACCCCATGCTCGCCACCGGCGGAACACTGCGTGAGGCCATCAAGTTCCTGTTCAAGCGCGGCGCCGCCGATGTCACCTGCATCTGCCTGCTGGCCGCTCCGGAGGGCCTGGCCAAGCTGGAGGAGGAGCTCAAGGACGCCAACGTCACCATCGTCCTCGCCTCCATCGACGAGAAGCTGAACGAGAAGGCCTACATCGTGCCGGGCCTGGGCGACGCCGGCGACCGGCTCTACGGCATCGCCGGGTAGGCCCTGCCCGCAGGGTTCGGCCAAGACCCCTGCGCCGGAGGTCTTCCGGAGCGCAGGGCGCCCCGGTTAGCCTGTGCACCATGGACTGGAAACTTGAACTCGTCTTCGTACCCGTCTCCGATGTGGACCGCGCCAAGGATTTCTACGTCAACAAGGTCGGATTTAACGCCGACTACGACGAACGGCCCATGGACGGGCTCCGCTTCGTCCAGTTGACCCCGCCCGGTTCGGGCTGCTCGATCGCCATCGGCGAGGGCCTGAACGACGCTCCTCCGGGCACGGCGCCCAGCTTGCAGCTGGTGGTTAGCGACATCAACAAGGCCCATGACCAGCTCAAAACGAACGGTGTGGACGTCAGCGACGTGGACATCCAGGACTGGGGCCATTTCGTCTACTTCGCGGACCCCGACGGCAATAAATGGGCGGTGCAGTACCTCCCCAACCGACCGAACGGCTGAGTTCCGAAAAACGCGTTGGCACACCGGATGAGGCAGGATGGAAGCCATGAGCCTTCCTGCCCAATCCGCCACCGTCACGCTGACAGCCCGCGCCGTCCTCTTCGACATGGACGGCACCCTGGTGGATTCCACTGCCATCGTGGAGCGTGTGTGGACCGAGTTCGCCGGACGCTACGGCCTGGATATCGCGGAAATCCTCCGCACCTCCCACGGAGTACAGGCGCTGGATACTGTCCGCCGCTTCGCTCCGGAGGGGGCCGACATCCATGCCCTGGCCGCCGAACTGGGACAAATGGAGCTGACCGAGACCGACGGCATCGTCGCAGTGCCGGGTGCGCGGCAGCTGCTCGAGTCCCTGCCAGCCGACGCCGTGGCATTGGTGACCTCGGCATCGCGGGACCTCGCCACCGTCCGGATGGCGGCGGCAGGGGTGGAGATGCCGGCAGCGGTTGTCACGTCCGGGGACGTGTCCCGCGGCAAGCCGCACCCCGAGGGCTACCTGCTCGGCGCGTCCCTGCTCGGGGCACACCCCTCGGAGGCGGTGGTGTTCGAGGACGCCCCTGCGGGCATCGCGGCGGGAGTCGCCGCCGGCATCCGGACCGTCGCGGTGGGCCCGAACACCGGCGTCCTTCCCGACGGCGTGCTGCACATCCCGGACTACACTGCCGTTACCGCCTTGGTGGAAACCGGCGAGGACGGGCGCGCGGCGATCTCCCTGCGGCTGTAGCCAGCATCATCCGTCAGGACAGGTCGTACACCGTGGCGCCGCCGATGGTTTCGGCCTGGAAGGTTGGCCGCCACCCACTCCGAGTTGCGCGCCGCCGCGTCGGACCCGGTTTCACCCTGCATCATGCTTCCGCCGATGAAGTAGTGGATCTTGCCGTCCGCCACGAGCCGCTGGAACTCCTCCAGCGTGGGTGCGGGATCCGTTCCGTTGAAGCCTCCCACCGCCATGACCGGCAGCTCGGCGGCAAGCTGGTAACCGGCCGCGTTGTTGGATCCCACGACGGCGGCGGCCCAGGTGTAGTTTGCCGCGTCCGTTTGCAGCGCTGTCACTAAGGCGTCCGACGGCGTGCTGGTGCCCAGAAGGCCGCCCACTCCACCGCCGCCGCCGAAGCCGCCCTGTGTCCGTGTGCCTGGATTGGCGCCGCCGGGAGTGGCAGTGCCCGGATTCGCAAGCGCGCCCGGTGCTGCCGTGCCCGGTCCCGCCAGGTTGCCCTGCCGGGCAAAGTTGCCCAGCCCGGCCAGGTTGCCGCGGGCTCCGGTCGCGGCCGGCCCGGCGCTGACAATAGCGCCGGAATGGGCAGTCGCCGCGGTGGTCAGCGAGTAGGCCAGCGGTGCGGCGAGGGCCGCCGCGACCCGGCAGCCGCCGTCGTGCGTTGCACAGCCTTGCCCACGCCGCCGCCCGGTGCGAGCGGGACCAGCAGCAGGACCACCGCCAGCAGCGCGAAGATCAGTACCGCCCACCGGAGCCACGGGACGTAGGCGGGCGAGCGGCCCAGCAGTTGAAAGGCCATGGCGCCGGCGGCTGCCACCGCTGCGGCGAGCGGCACCGCCGCGGCCGGCAGGGAACGCCGCTGCCAGAGCAGCGGGCCGCCCAGACCCGCGAGGCCCGCGATTCCCGGTGCCAGGGCCACCATGTAGTACGGCGTTCGGCCGCCTTCAGCGTTCCGTCCGTGCTGGCGTTGTCCGCGACGGTGATGCGGAACGAGTGCGGGAACGTGCCGCGCAGGTAGGCGTGGAGCCGGCGCAGGCATTCCTCCAGGTCGCGTTCCTCGTTGTAGACCGGGATGGTCACGTCCAGGACCGGCACCGCGGTTGCGGTGTCTACGGGCGACCGCCGCGCCTGCCTGCCGAGGGTGTGCGCGGGGGCGTGTCCGGCCGCGCCGGCTCCATGTTGCGCGTGCGGTTGTAGGCGCAACGGTGGTGCGGCCGGGTTCCGGAGTCCTGGTCAGTGATCGTCATGCCTCAACAGTGGCCGCCGCTGTTATGAGGGTTTCAGGGCCAAGCTGTGCGGGGGTTGTGGAAGTGACCCCGGCGCTCGCCGGCCGCAGCACACCAGCCGTTGCTGCCGCTGCGTGGTGGACGCCGACCCCTGCATTTCTGCACCACTTCGCCTGCGGCAGGAAGAGCGGGGACGCAGAAGGACCCCGAATCCTTGCGGATCCGGGGCCCTCGGCACCTAGGGGGTCACGCTAAAGCGGTGCAGAAATGCTCGTCATCGGCCGGCTTGGCCGCGGTAACGCTCAGTACCAGTTGTGGGCGAGGTGCCAGTTCAGCGCGCCACACGGGGAGTCGTAGCGCTCCTTGATGTAGTCCAGGCCCCAGTTGATCTGGGTGCGGTAGTTGGTGCGGTAGTCCGCCCCGGCGGTCGCCATCTTCTCGGCGGGCAGTGACTGGACGATGCCGTAGGCGCCGCTGCTCGCGTTGGTGGCCGTCGTGCGCCACTCCGATTCCTTGGTCCAGAGCCGCTTCAGGCACTGCATCTGGTCTGCAGCCCAGCCGAAGGACCCCAGCTTGCTGGCCGCGTACGCCTGGGCGCCGGCCGGATCATTCAGGGCAACAGGGGCAGCGGCCTTGGCCTTGGCAGCGGCGGCCGTCTTCGCGGCGGCGGCCTTGGCAGCGGCAGCGTTCGCCTTGGCTACCGCGGCCGCGTTGGCAGCGGCGGCATTCTTGGCAGCGGCGGCCTTGACGGCGGCAGCCTCTGCGGCGGCATTCTTGGCAGCGGCGGCCTTGGCTGCCGCAGCTTTCTTGGCAGCGGCGGCCTTGTCGGCGGCGGCCTTGGTGGCGGCCTGGTCCGAGGACTGGGCTGAGAGCGCTGCCGCGGACGGGGCCGGGAGGGCGGATATGAGCGTCTTGTCGAAGCTCAGGGTCTCCCCGGCGTCGGCAGTCGCAGCTGCCGTCGGGGCGGCGGAAGGCGCAGCCTGGTCGGCCGCCTGGCCTGCGGCGCCGACGCCAACGAGCACGGCTGCGGCAGTGGTCAGGACCGCTGCCCGGCGCCCGAAGGACGGAAGGCTAGCGGTCAAGCGGCCCCACCCCGTCGCAGGCCGAACCGGCTCTGCACGGTGACGGGAAATCTTGCGGTCAGACTGCTGGGAGGCGCGATCAGGGCGCGCCTGTGCCTTGAATTCAGACATGGTTGATTGCCTCTCAACACCTGCGGAGTTAGCTGTCGGGTTCGGATGAGGTCATCCGGCCGCACGGAAAATTCACGTGTCGGCTTCACCCCAAGGGCTGATGCGGAAAGCCCGGGACTCTGGTTCCCCCGCCTCTGCCTGAACTAGCGGAATCCGGGAAGCGGCAGAGCTGGGCGTCAATCCGGAGATGCGGCTCTAGTAGCGGCCGCACTCTATCGACCGTACAGGAGGCTTCTGGTTAAGTCACATTTAGGTAACGGGCATCACGACGACGGCGCGGCGCCTTGCGTGGGCAGCCGGACGGCAAATTCCGTCCGGCCAGGCCGGGACGTGACCTCCACCGTGCCGCCGTGCCCCTCCACGATGGACTGCACGATCGACAGGCCCAAGCCGCTGGTTCCCTCGGCCGACGCAACCCCCGGTTCACCCTGCGAATCCGCGGTACGGAGGGCCGTTTGCGCGGCTATGCCGCCGGCAGCAGAACCCTTCGCTGGCGCCGAGGCAGGCGCAACGGAAGCCTGCGCGGGGGTGGCGCGTGACGCGTCTGCGCGGGCGAAACGCGCGAAGACCTTGTCCACGAATTCGGGCGGGATGCCGGCGCCGTCGTCCGTGACAGTAATCACAGCGCTGCCGTCCGCCGAGCGCATGACCCCGGTGGTCACCGTGGTGCCGGGCGGGGTGTGCTTGCGCGCATTCGAGAGCAGGTTGACCAGCACCTGGTGCAGCTGCGATGCGTCGCCCCGAACCGACACCGGTTCCTCGGGAAGGTCGAGGTGCCACGCCCGGTCCGGTGCCATGACTTTTTCGTCGCTTACGGTCTCAATCACGAGCTGCGTAAGGTCCACGTCGCTGAGCTTGAGGGGCTGCCCGTCGTCGAGCCGGGCCAGCAGCAGGAGGTCCTCCACCAGGGCCGTCATGCGTTCCGACTGGCTCTGCACGCGTGCCAGGGACCGCTGGCCGTCCGGAGTGAATTTTTCGGTCATGCGCATCAGTTCCGTGTAGCCGCGGATGGCCGTGAGCGGCGTGCGGAGCTCGTGGGAGGCGTCCGCCACGAACTGCCGCACCTTCATTTCGCTTTCCTGCCGCGCCTCCAATGCGTTGGACACGTTGTCCAGCATCTGGTTCAGGGCGTGACCCACGCTGCCCACTTCGGTCCCGGGATGGGCGTTCGACGGCGGGACGCGGACGGCGAGTGCCACCTCACCGGCGTCGAGCGGCAGACGCGACACCTGGGTGGCCACCTCGGAGAGCTGCTCCAGCGGTTTCATGGTGCGGCGGATGAGCACCGTCCCGGCCAGGCCGATCAGCACGAGGCCGCCCAACGAGACGATGGTGATGGTCCACACCAGCGACGTCAGGGTGTTCTGCTTTTCCGCGAGGGGGAGCCCGGTGACGATCACGTCCCCGTAGGGCGCCTGGGCTGCGACCAGGCGGTAGGTGCCTGAGGACAGCGTGCGTTCAACCGGCACGCCGTCGCGGCGGAGCCCCAGGAGGACCTGGTCGTCCGCGGCCGACAGTGAGGCGAGGGTGGCGTCGGTGGCAATGAAACCTGCGCTGATGACGGTGCCGTCCTCGATCCGCGCCGTCACGGTGCCGACCCGCTGGCCGCGGGCGCCCAGCGGGTCGGGCTTGGTGCCCGGGTTGCCCTGCGGTGGCCGGCCGAACTCGCTGGAGCGGTGGGCCGCATCCGAGAGCTGCTTGTCCAGCTGCTGGGTCAAATAGGAGTCCATCGAGGCGTAGCTGAACAGGCCGATCGCGCCGCAAATGGCCACCAGAAGCGCCATGGCAACGAGGACCAGGCGCGTGCGGAGGTGCCAGGTGTCCGGCTTCAGCCAGCTTCGGCGCTGGGTACGGACTGCACCGGAATGGTTTGCCACGGCCTACTCTGCCGGCTTGATGACGTAGCCCGCGCCGCGGACCGTGTGGATCATCGGCGGGTGCACGGCATCCACCTTTTTGCGCAGGTAGGAGATGTACAGTTCGACGATGTTGGCCTGGCCGCCAAAGTCGTAGTTCCACACCCGGTCCAGGATCTGGGCCTTGCTGACCACGCGTTTGGGGTTCTCCATGAGGTAGCGCAGGAGCTCGAACTGGGTGGCTGTCAGCTGCAGCTCGTCGCCGGCGCGGGTGACTTCGTGTGTGTCGAGGTTCAGGACGAGGTCGCCCACCACCAGCTCGGCGGAGTCCATGGCGGCGACGCCGGAGCGCTGAACCAGCCGGTGCAGGCGCAGCAGGACTTCCTCCATGCTGAACGGCTTGGTGACGTAGTCGTCGCCGCCCGCGGCGAGGCCCACGATGCGGTCCTGCACCGCATCCTTGGCGGTGAGGAACAGGGCCGGGACCTCCGGCGCGAAAGCGCGGATCCTGCCCAGGAGCTCAACGCCGTCGAACCCGGGAAGCATCACATCAAGCACCAGAACATCCGGGCGGAACTCCTTGGCGAGCTTCACGGCCTCCGGGCCGTCGGCAGCGATGGCCACCGACCAGCCGGCCATGCGCAGGCCCATACTCATGAGTTCTGAGAGGCTCGGCTCGTCGTCGACCACTAGGGCGCGGATGGGGGATCCGTCCGGGTGGGTCAGCTGGGGAAGGTTGTTGGTCATGGAGTGCGAAGTGGCCATGGGACAACTCTCCGTCCTAGTGTTTAGCCGCCGCTTTGGCAACCCTGTGCGCCGGCTGTGAATCCCAGCCTAGCGAGCTGAAAGGCACCGCCTACGCATTTTTCAGGTCACAGGCATGGCTCTTGCGCGGCACAGGCCAAACACAGAAAGGCTTTCCAGTCTGGCACGGACACTTCCGCACCCCTAAGGAGAAACGCAATGAGCGGACAGCAGCACGCACCTGTTCCAGAAACCACGCCCCTGCCTCCGGTGCCGCAGCCGGATGGGTACTCATACCAGCCAGGGCCGGCGGCCGGCAGGGATGCCGATTCCGGGGCCGGCCCTGCCGGACCTGCGGAACCCGACACTGAGCCGGTGACCTCCCTGGGCACGTTCTCCGCGGGAAGCGCCGCCCCGAATACCGCACGGCACGCTGTATCGAACTCTGCCGCCCAGGCAGACGATCCCAACTCTCGGGCCCCTAACTCTCCGGCCCCGTACGCGGGCTGGGGTACGGGCCCGGCCCAGCCGTCGGCCGCCGGCGGGGGTAGGGCCGGCAGCAAGCCCTGGACCATGAAGCGCGGGCTGGTCGTGGCCGGAGCGGCCACGGATCTGGCCGCTGACGCCGGAGCCACCGTTCATGACAGCGGCCGACATCGTTTCCGGAGCCGCTGTGCGGATTGTGGCAGGCAAGGACGGCTCGGCATCTCCGGCGGAGAGCGTGCAGGTGAGCGGCACCACACAGTCCGGCGGAAGCACCGGATCGGGCGGAAACACGCAGTCAGGAGGAGCCAGCGGCACCGGCCAGTCCAGCTAATTGCATCGGCGAGCGGATGGAAGGGGGAGGGCGCGGCGCCCAGACGAACCGGGCGTCCCGCCGTCGTGCTGACGAAATTTGACCACGGCCCCAACCCGCGCTCGGCGGAAAAATCTTCCTCGGGAGCGCGTCATAGCTGGACAACCAGCGAATCGCGGCTGCGGGTTTTCGGCATCTCGAATGTCATTGAATATTCAGCGAGTTTTATTGGAAAAATCGAAGAAGATTCCGCAGGAGCTGCTTTCCGACCGTCCGTTCAGGAAAATAAATCGAAAAATCAGCCAACGACAAAACTGTGAGTTATCACACAATCGAGCCGTTTGTCTCAGCATGCGGACAGTACCGTCCATTGTTACTTGCAAGTTTTCATTGTTACGTTGCACACTTTCAAATGTGAACAAGAACTCAACAGCACCTGCAGCCGCAGAACAACATTGGCCCAGCACACCAGCTGCTGCCGACATGCGCTGTTGTCGAATGCACGCCTAACTTTCACCACCCCACGAAGTTTTTAGGCATTCGCCCCCAGCCCAGCGTAGGGCGCCCCTCCCCAAAATCATTGCGGGGACCCGAGCATTCGAGCCGCGATGACGGCCATTCACATTGAGGTAAGCATTCATGTCAGTTGCATCCGGATACGTCCACATCTCAGTCCGTAACGCCAACAAAGCTGGTCAGGCGTCGGGCCTGCGGCAGGGATTCGGCGCCCGCCCCGCCTTCGCCCCGGCTGGCCAGGCAAACAGTGTTCCCGCCGCTCCGGGTTACGCACCCCAGGGCTACAACCCGAACTCCTACGGCCAGCTGCGCGCCGTCCAGGCTGACGAAGCCGCGCCGCTCACCGCGCCCACGCCTCTTGTGGCCCCGGCCGCCGCCGCGCCGGTCCGCGCCGTACCCAATGAAAACGTTGCCCGCGGATTCGTCCTGTACATGGGAATTGACGAGGAAACCGCGGCTGCCGCCGGCACCTCGATTGCCAAGCTTGCCCAGGAGATCCGGGCTTATGCCCAGTCGCTGGTTACCGGAGCCGAGAGCTACGCCGCCGTCGCTGTGGCGCCGTCCAGCGCCCCCGGTTCGGCGCTCGACGTCGTCCGTTCCACCTTCGGTGACCCCACCGTCAATGCCCGGCAGCGCACCGAGACCGCCCGCGTGCAGCCGGCCCAGGATCCCCGCCCGTCGGGTGTCCTGATCGACCTCGCCCGCCGCGAGGTGCACCTCGACGGCGAGTCCCTGAACCTGACGTTCAAGGAATTCGAACTACTCAACTACCTCGTGGAAAACGGCACCCGCACCGTGGGCCGCGACGAACTGCTCGAGGGTCTGTGGCGGAACGCCGAAGAAGTGCCGAACGAGCGCACCATCGATGTCCACATCCGCCGCCTGCGCTCCAAGCTCGGCCGCCTGGCCAACACCGTGCGTACAGTCCGTGGCCAGGGCTACCGCTTCTACGAGCACCCGGAGGTCGTTGTCTGGGCCGCTCCGGAGTACTCGATCTAGTCAGGCTTTGCCCGACCGGCTCGGGCGGCTGGCGATAGGCTTGGGCCATGAGTGCGCACCATAAGAAGCGGCTGGTCCTTATGCGCCACGCCAAAGCCGACTGGCCGGGCGGGGTGGCGGACCACGAGCGTCCCCTGGAGGAGCGTGGCCACCGCGAGGCCCCCCTTGCGGGCAAATGGCTGCTCAAGCACAACATCGTCCCGGACTTCATCCTGTGCTCCAGCGCTCTGCGAACTCGGCAGACGTGCACCTGGGTGTGCAGTGAACTCGGTGATAAGGCTCCGACGCCGAAACTTGAGGACGGGCTCTACGGCGCCTCTGCGCTGCGCATGCTTGCCGTCATCAACCACGTGCCGGACACCGTGACCACGCTGATGGTGATCTCCCACATGCCCGGCGTCCAGGACCTGGCCATGCACCTGGCGTCGCGGAA
Source organism: Arthrobacter sp. UC242_113 (assembly GCF_044054585.1). Lineage (NCBI taxonomy): Bacteria > Bacillati > Actinomycetota > Actinomycetes > Micrococcales > Micrococcaceae > Arthrobacter > Arthrobacter sp. UC242_113. The sequence continues at coordinate 4,556,489 of NZ_CP171968.1, forward strand.
TTCCAATCACGACGCCTACATGGATGCCGCGACGCGGTTTCCCACGAGCGGGCTGACCGTGCTGGAGACAGAGAAGCCCTGGGCGGAGCTGGATGGCCAGGATGCCAAGCTCACGCACTTCAAGGTTCCGCGCGCTCACTAGCCGCACGCGCTGCCGCGGAGAGCTTGCAGCGGATCGCGCGTTGCCGCTGTATCAGAGGCGGGGCGCCCGTCCGTCGGACCGCTGGGCTGGCGTTCGTTGGGCTGCTTTCCGCGGGGCTGGCTGCTGAACCGGTTTCTGCTGGGCGGGTTTCTGCTGAGCAGGGCGCTGCGCTGGCTGCCGGGCGCCCGCGGGAAGCCTCGCTGCCGGTCGGGCCGGTGCTCCGGCAGCCCGGGCCGTTGCCGTCGCAGCCGGCCTCCCGTTGGCGCCGGACGTCCCGGACTTGGCCGTGGGTCCGGATCCTGCCGCCCGCCCGGACCCTGCCGCCCGCCCGGACCCTGCCGCGCGGCCGGTACCTGTGCGTGCCGGGCCCGCGCCCCGGGCTGGGCCTGCGCCCCGCGGCTTGGACATGCCAGCGGGGCGTGTGGGTGCATTCCGCTGCAGCCGCCTCCGGGACGGCCAGACCGCCGCGCAGAACAGCACCAGCAGCGTCAGGCATCCCGAGGCCGCCGCAAGGTAGAAGTAGATGTCCGAATCCCGGGTGGTCACGGCCTGGCCCAAGGCGGCAGCATCCTGGTTGAAGGCGAGTCCCCACATGCGCAGGAAGGCGATGCTGCACCCGATGAACAGGCTGGTTCCAATCCCGCCCGCCAGCAGGGCCAGGTAACGGTGGCGGGCGAAGGCTTCCGCCACGGACGCCACGTACCCCACGGCCACGGCGCCCAGAAATGCAACCAGCGCTACTTCTTCGAGCGTGATGGACGTCAGCACCAGCAGGCCTGCCGCCGCGGCAAACGCACCGATCGCTGATTTTCCGCTGTTACCCATGTGACGCATGGGACCAATCATCCCTGAGGATCGGGCCCCTTCAGCACGTAGCCGCGCATGATTGTCATGATGGCTGCAACGCTTTGGTCACGGCTCCGTTCGGGGTTGTATGTCTGGCGGTCCAGCCCTACCACGAAGCAGGCGCCAAACACGGCCGCTTCCAGGCTTCCCCGGGAAATGGTGGCGTCCACAGGGTACTGCGCAGCAACGCTTTCGATTGCCGTGCCGATCACCTGCAGCAGCCGGGTCCGGAGTTCGACGAAGGTGTCCTGCCATTCGCTCGGCGTGCGCCACTGCTCGCCCACCCACAGCCTGGCGAAGGACGGATACTCGGCCATGAAGTCCATGGCCTGGCCGATCATCGCCTCCATGCCGGCCAAGGGGTCCGCGGTGCCGCCCGCCACGCTGAGCAACCTGGCCTCGAGGATGTCGACGCCGTGCCGCAGGAGCTGGGCGATCAGGTCGGACTTGCTGCCGAAGTTGTAGTAGACGGTCCCCTTGGACACGCCGGCCGCAGCGGCGATCTCGTCCACCGTCACACCGGATGCGCCGCGTTCCCCGATCAGGTCCATGGATGCCTCGAACAGCTTCTGCTTCGTGGCGTTGGTCCGGCCGGGGCGGAGCTTCCTCGGTGCAGCGGGTTCCTGGTCCGCCTCCAGCGTGCTCATACGGCGATCTCCGGTTTCAGGGTCTTGACTGTCCAGAACTTGTTCTTGCGGACGGCCAGCGTCGAAAGTGCCATCCCCAGCAAAGTGTAGCCAAACAGCCCCGCCACGGTGGATGGGATCAGGGACAGGTCCGCCCCGTAGACCAGGTGCCGCATGCCATCCACCACGTAACCCATGGGCAGGACCCGGTGGACGGCGTGCAGCGGCTCCGGCGTGGTCTGCCACGGGAAGGTGCCGCCCGAGGAGACCAGCTGCAGCACGAGCAGGATGAGCACCGCCAGCTTCCCCGGCGAACCGAGCAGCGCCACCACGCCCTGGATGACGGCGCTGAACGCCATGGCGGCAGCCAGCAGGAACAGCCACATCAGCCACGGATGGGCAGGATGCAGTCCAAGACCCACATTGACGACGACGGTGAGCAGGCTCGCCTGCACGGCAGACACCGCCAGGAACGGAAGCCAGCCCCCGACGGCGATCTTCCAGGCCGGCGCGTTGGAGGCCAGGGCACGCTGGGTGATGGGCCGCATGGCCTGGACCAGCATGAAGATGCCGATCCACAGGGCCAGGGTCATGAAGAAGGGGGCCAGTCCTGCACCGTAGGAGCCGGCCTTTGCCTGCGAGACGTTGCTGACGGCCACGGGGTCGGACATCACGGCCGAGAGGCTGCTCTTCTGCGAGTCATCGGGGTGGGGGACCTTGCCCGCTCCCTGGGACAGCCCCTCAGCCAGTTTCCCGGCTCCGGCCGCGGCGGTGCCCGCTCCGCTCTCGAGTTGCGCCGCACCGTCGTCGAGCTTCTCGGTGCCTGCCACGAGGGCGGCGGAACCGTCCACCGCCGTCTGCTCTCCGGTTGCCAGCGTCGAGGCGCCAGCCGCCAGCCGGTCTGCCCCGGCAGACGCGGTTGAGATGCCGCCGGTCAGCGCTGGGGCGGCGGCGGCCAGCCGGGCCGCGCCGGTACTGACCGCAGCTGATCCGTCGGAAAGCTGCTGAATCTGCGCAGCGTCTGCCTCGATCTTCGCTTTGGCGTCACTGACCGGGCCGGAGGCAGCCGCGGAATCAACTTCCGCGAGCACCTTGTCCGCCTGGTCCTGGGTCAGGACGCCCGCGGCCACCAGCTTGCTGTTGGACTCCTGCAGCCGGCCGCGGAGGCTGGTTTCAGCAGCCCCGAGCTGCCCGACGGCGTCCTGCACCTTGCTGTTCAGCGCCGCGTTTCCGGCCGCAACCTGCGCGGCACCGTCAGCGAGGCGCTGCGAATCCGCCGGAAGCCCGGCCGTCCTGTCGCGCAACTCCGCCAGCCCACCGCTCAGCTGTCCGGCGCCGGCCGAGAGCTCGTTGGCCCCGTCGCGCAGCCTGACCTGGCCGTTGTAAAGGTCGGCGGCCCCGGTTTCCAGCTTCCCGGTTCCTTCATGCAGGGTGACGGTACCGTCGTGCAGCCGGGTGACGCCGTCGGCCAGTTGGGTAGCGCCGTCGGCCGCCTTCACCATCTGGGTGTGGATGGTGCCGAACCCGGTGAGGAGCTGGTTGGCCGTCTCCGCGCCTACCTCCTTGGCCACCGACGCATGGACGGCAGTGGTCAGCTTGTCCACGATAGTGCTCAGCAGGTAGTTGTTGGCGTCGTTCGTGGTGACGTTGAGCATGGCCTGGGCCGCCGAGTCGAAGCTGCCCGGCGAGGCGAGATTGGCGGAGAAGTCCTTGGGGATCCTGAGGGCGAAGGCGTACTTCCCGTCGCTGACGCCCTGGTCCGCCTCCGCGGCAGACCGGACCGTCTGCCAGTTGAACACGTGCCCGGCGAGGAGGCTGTCCGCCACCTTCTGCCCGGCCTCCAGCCGGGTCCCATTGCCGGTGGCCGCCCCGGCGTCCTCCACCACGAGCGCCGCGTCGATCCGGTCGAGGTTGCCGTACGGATTCCAGTTGGCGTAGAGGTACACGGCGCCATAGAGCAGCGGCACGAGGGTGAGGGCCAGGATGGTCAGCTTGGGCAGCAGCCCGCCGGTCATGCGCTTGAGTTCGGAGCGCGCCAGCCGCAGGACAGTCACTTGTCAACCTCGTCCGTCACGCCCGAGCCACCTGTCAGGCTGGAGTTTTTGTCCATATATTCGGACTTCGGGGGCGTTTTGGAGCCATTATCTGGACAAAAACTCCCCTCGGAGGGACGGCGGGCCGCATTGCCGATTTCCGCGGACGGTCCGGTCCAGCCGTCCGGGAGGGACGTAACGGTTGCGACGACGGCGAGGGGCCGGCCGCCGTCGTACGCCAACTCCGTGAGCCGCGGCAGCCAGTGGGCGGAATCGGCGCCGTGCCGGTCGGGGGAGTCCACCACGAGGAGGTCCGTGCCGGGGTTGGAAAGGGCCAGCGCGGTGAGGAGCTCGGTCCGCCGCGCCGGCGGGAGCTGCTCCGTCCACAAGCCGGCGACGTCCTCGAAGCGGTTGACCTTCAGCCACGGCTTGCTGCGCAGGGCGCCACGGTAACGGCGGGGGACCAGGGCCAGATCCTCGGTCACCAGGTCAGCGACGCTCAGGTGCTGCTCGGGTTCGTTGACGCCGGGGGAGTCCACCAGGGCGCTGGCGCGCCGCAGCGGCCTCACCCCTGCCGTGCCGTCCCAGGTGGCAGCGCCGCCGTCGGGCTTCATCCGGCCGCTCAGGACAAGCGCGAGGGCCGTCCGCTGGTCCTGTCGGTCGCCGGTCACCAGCAGCAGTTCGCCGCGGGCCACCTGGAGGGAAGTCGGCGGCAGGAGGTCCAGCCGCCGGCCTTTCACGCTGAGCTGTCGTGCGCAGAGCAAAGGAAGCCTTTCGCAGAAGTTGTCTGCGTCAAGGCTAACCGAACTGACTAGTCAGTTCAAATAGAGATCAGAGCCCGTACTTTTCCAGCAGCCGCAGCCAGACCTCGCTAATGGTGGGGTAGGAGGGGACTGCGTGCCAGAGCCGGTCCAGCGGGACTTCCCCGACGACGGCGATCGTCGCCGCGTGCAGGAGTTCGGCGACGTCGGGCCCCGCGAAGGTCGCGCCGAGGAGCACCTTGCGGTCCTCGTCCACCACCAGCTGCGCCCAGCCCTTGTAGTTCCGGGCATGCAGCGAGGAGCCGGCCACTTCGATGGGCAGCTCCACCGATGAGGCGTTGTAGCCGTCCTTGCGGGCCTGCTCCAGCGACCTGCCGACGTTGGCCAGCTCGGGGTCGGTAAACACCACGTTGGGAATGGCGTGTTCGTCGGCTGTCTGCGCGTACCGGCTCCACGGCTCAGGCTCCCCTCGCAGCTCGCCCTTTGCCCTGGCGGCAATGGCTGCGCCGGTGGCCCGGGCCTCATACTTGCCCTGGTGGGTCAGCAGCACTTTGCCCGCCGCGTCGCCCACCGCGTACAGCCAGGGGCCGCCGTCGTTGCCCGACGCCTCCGCCACCAGGCCGGTCGGGTCGGTACGGACGGTCAGTGGCTTGCCGTCGCTGGCGGACAGCCCCACGTTCTCCAGCCCCAGCCCCTCCAGTGCGGGCCGCCGGCCGGTCGAGACCAGCAGCTGGTCCACCGTGACGGTGTCGCCGCCGTCGAGCGTGAGCGTCAGGGAACCGTCCGAATTCCTGTGGACGCTGCGGGTCTTGGTGTCGAGCCGGAGTTCCACGCCGTCAGCCCGCAGTCCGGCGGCCACCAGTTCCGCGGCTTCAGCGGGAAAGTTGCGCAGCAGCCCGCTGCGCGCCACCAGCGTGACCGTGGACCCGAGGCGGGCAAAGACCTGGGCAAGCTCCGTGCCGGCGACGCCGCCGCCCAGCACGCCAAGCCGTCCGGGGACCTCCTTCGCCGAGGTCGCTTCGCGCGTGCCCCAGTATTCAACGTCGGACAGCCCGTCGACGGGCGGCCGGTTGGGCGTGGAGCCGTTGGCAAGCACGACGGCGTGACGCGCCTTGAGTGCGTAATCGTCGCCGTCCAGCCCAGCGACTCCCACCGCCCGCTCGCCGGTGATGCGTGCCCGGCCGCGGATCAGCTCGATGCCTACGCCCTCCACCCATTCCACCTGGCTGGCATCCTGCCAGTGGGACGTGAAGGAGTCCCGCCGCTTGAGGACCGCTCCCGCGTCCAGCGTTCCGGTCACGGCCTCGCTGGCACCTGGAACTGACTGGGCCCCGTGCAGTGCGGTGCCCGGTCGCAGCAGTGCCTTCGATGGCATGCACGCCCAGTAGGAGCATTCGCCGCCCACCAGTTCGGCTTCCACCAGCACCGCCGTCAGGCCGCCCTGCACCACCCGGTCCGCGGCATTTTCCCCCGCCGCGCCGGCGCCGATCACAATGACATCGAATTCCCGTTCAACAAGACGTGGCATGGCAAAAGCCTACGCCCACGCCCGCCACGGATTTCCGCAGGCGCTGCCGTAACAATGGACCCCGCCATTCTGGGGACATGGGACATCCGCTACGGTGAGGAAAAGTACGGACAGCGCAAAGGAGCCTTCCATGCAGCCCTCCCACGTGGTTCCGCCGGCCCGCTTGGGCGCCCAGGCCCGCCTGCGCGCCCTGCAGTCCGACATCATGGAGCTCATCCTGGACCGTGAACTGGAGCCCGGCGACGCCCTTCCCACCGAAAACGAGCTGTGCCTCGCCCTCGGCGTGGGCCGGAACACCCTGCGGGAGTCGCTGAAGGTCCTGCAGGCGCTGGGGGTCATTGAGATCCGCCACGGCTTCGGCATGTTCGTTGCACCCAGCAATTTCGAATCCCTCGCCGACGGCCTGATCTTCCGCGGCCGCCTCTCGCTGCGGCACCACGGCCTGGAAGCGCGGCAGCTCGTGGACGTCCGCCACGCGCTGGAGGCGGGGCTCATCGGCAGCGCAATGGACGAGATGACGGACGAACAGCTCGGCGCCATCGAGGAGTCCGTGATCCGCATGGAGGAGCGCGCGGACGCGGGGGAAGCCTTTGTGGAAGCCGATGCGGAGTTCCACCGCAGGCTCTTTGAACCCCTTAACAATGAACTCCTGCTAAACCTGCTGGGCGTCTTCTGGAAGGTGTACCGCAAGATCTATACCGAGGTTGGACCCGGTGTGGAGGATCTGCCAGCACTCGCTGCAGTGCACCGGAACATCTACTCGGCCGTGGCTGCCGGGGACAAAGCCCGGGCAGCCCGCGAGCTGACGCACCACTTCGAGGGGTTCCGCGAGCGGATACGCGAGGCGGTTGCGGAATAGGAGCCCCGGTTCCGGACCAGTCCGATGCTTAACGCAGAAGGTCCGCACCGGTTTCCCGGTGCGGACCTTCTCTCGTGCGCCCAAAGGGATTCGAACCCCTGACCTTCTGTTCCGTAGACAGACGCTCTATCCAGCTGAGCTATGGGCGCATCTTCCGGTTCCCGGCGAGTTATTCGCTCGCCCCGAACCTCGAATAACTTTACGCGAGGACGCCCGCAGTTCCAAATCGAGGACCATGTAATTTACACAACTAGACCGGTCTATGTGACCTTCGTCACTAATTTCGACTTTTCTAAATCCAAATTCCTTGAATTTCCGCGGAAGTTGAGTCCGGGGGGGCAGGACATCCGACGTCTGACCGCGAATTGGTCCAGATCATCAGAAATAGCATTTAGCACACACCACTGAACCCGAGGAAGGGAACTGCAATGGCCCACTTGGCGCGACTGCCGCTGCTTGAGAAAGCACCCACCACCCATGCCGGTCTGCTGGCCTGGGTTGAAGAGGTCGCTGGGCTCACCCAGCCGGACCGGATTCATTGGGTCGACGGCTCCGAGGAAGAAAACACCCGCCTCACCGACGAACTCGTCGCGGCCGGCACCCTGAAGCGGTTGAACCAGGACCTGTTCCCCAACTCCTTCGCTGCCTTCTCGGACCCCGCTGACGTGGCCCGCGTTGAAGAGCAGACGTTCATCTGCTCCGAGAAGGAGCACGACGCAGGCTTCACCAACAACTGGATGGCCCCGGCGGAGATGAAGGAGAAGCTGCGCGGGCTGTTCTCCGGCTCCATGCGCGGCCGCACTATGTACGTCATCCCGTTCGTCATGGGCCACCTCGACGCCGAGGATCCCAAGTTCGGCGTCGAGATCACCGACTCCGCCTACGTTGTTGCTTCCATGCGCATCATGGCCCGCATCGGCACGGACGTCCTGAACCGGATCACCGAAACAAACGCCTTCTTCGTTCCGGCTCTGCACTCCCTGGGCGCTCCGCTGGAAGCCGGCCAGGCAGACGTCCCGTGGCCCTGCAACCCGGACAAGTGGATCGTGCACTTCCCCGAAGAGCGCTCCATCTGGTCCTTCGGCTCCGGCTACGGCGGAAACGCGCTGCTGGGCAAGAAGTGCTACGCCCTGCGCATCGCCTCGGTCATGGCCCACGACGAGGGCTGGCTTGCCGAGCACATGCTCATCCTCAAGCTCACCTCGCCGGAGCAGAAGACGTACTACGTCTCGGCTGCCTTCCCGTCCGCCTGCGGCAAGACCAACCTTGCCCTCCTGGACCCCACCATCAAGGGCTGGAAGGTCGAGACTCTCGGCGACGACATCACCTGGATGCGGTTCGGCAAGGAAGGCGAGCTCCGCGCCGTCAACCCCGAGGCCGGCCTGTTCGGCGTGGCCCCCGGCACCGGCTGGGGCACCAACCCGAACGCCATGCGGGCCATCGCCAAGGGCAACAGCATCTTCACCAACGTTGCGCTGACCGACGACGGCGGCGTCTGGTGGGAGGGCATGACGGAGGAAACCCCGGCGCACCTCACCGACTGGCAGGGCAACTCCTGGACCCCCGAGTCCGCCAAGCCGGCAGCCCACCCGAACTCGCGCTTCTGCACCCCGATCGACCAGATCGACATGCTGGCTGAGGAGTACCACAGCCCGAACGGTGTGGAACTGTCCGCCATCCTGTTCGGCGGCCGCCGCAAGACCACCATCCCGCTGGTCACCGAGGCCCGTGACTGGACCAACGGCATCTTCATGGGCTCCACCCTGTCGTCCGAGACCACCGCTGCTGCGGCCGGTGCCGTGGGCGTGGTTCGCCGCGACCCCATGGCCATGCTTCCGTTCATCGGCTACGACGCCGGCGACTACCTGAACCACTGGGTCAACCTGTCCGCCAAGGCCAACCCGGAGCGCCTGCCCAAGATTTTCCTGGTGAACTGGTTCCGCCGCACGGCTGAGGGTGGCTTCGCCTGGCCCGGGTTCGGGGACAACGCGCGTGTCCTGAAGTGGGCCATCGAGCGGCTCGAAGGTAAGGCCGACGCCGTGGAGACCCCCATCGGCTTCGTCCCGACCGGCGACGCCATTGACCTTGACGGACTCGACATGACCCCCGCTGAGGTTGAGGACGCCGTCCGCGTCGACCCCGACGAGTGGAAGACCGAGCTCGCCTCGATCGAGGAGTGGTTCGCCAACTTCGGCGATTCGCTGCCCGCAGCGCTCCAGCAGGAGCTCGACGGCCTGAAGGCCCGCCTGGCCTAGACCAGTACGACGGCGGCCCCGCACCTTTTTCTTCAAAGGTGCGGGGCCGCCGTCGTCCGTTCTGGAGTTCTTGTCCAGGTAATGGGCGCTATACGCCCCTAAAGTCGTGCCAAGTGGACAAAAACTCCCCGGCCGGAAGGGCTAGGAGGCCAGCCAGATGTCCGGGCCGAAGACCTCGTAGTGGATCCGTGTTGCGGGGATGCCTGCCTCGATGGCCTCGTTGCGGATGTTTTTCATGAACGGCAGCGGGCCGCACAGGTACAGCGACGCGTTGGCGGGCAGGTCCACCTCGCGCAGGGACATGAAGCCGGACTTCGTCCCCGCCTCCGGTTCCTCCAGCCAGAGCTGGAGGTCGGCGCCGTCGAGGCGCTCGACGTCGTCCGTCATCTGGGAGCGCAACGCCCAGCTGTCCAGGGTGCTCTCGGCGTGAAGGACCAGCACCTGACGGTCGGAGCCGGTTTCGGCGAGGGAACGGAGGATCGAGGCGGTGGGCGTGCAGCCGATACCCGCGGAAGCGAGAACCACAGGGCCGTCGCCGTCCTTCAATATCTACACGTCTATTTCTACACGCCGTAGAAGTGATTTTCCAAATGGAGAAGGGAGCACCTGGGGAGCCAGGGAAAGGGCGCGCAGGCGGCCGGTTCAGGCGCCGGGGCGCAGTCCGATGGCCTCGAAAACCGGTGTCATCTGCCGTGAGGTGGGCAGGTCGGCCACCACGACGCCGTCGAGCTCGCGGTAAAAGGCCTCGCGGGCCAGCGCCAGGGCGCCGCGGAGCCGGCACTCGTTGATGAGGGGGCAGCTGCCGGCCGGGCCGATGCACTCGGCGGCGTCCTCACGGGTGTCCAGCTCCCGCAGGACCTGGCCGACGGTCACTCGGCGGCCGGCTGCGCTGAGCCTCGAGCCCCCGTTGCGGCCGCGCTCCACGTCAATCAGCCCGAGCATTCGCAGCTTCGCCACCGCCTTGCTGACGTGGTTGTACGGGGTTTTGACGGCGTCCGCGACGTTCTGGGTAGTGAGCAGGCCGCCCTCGGGCGCGGCAGCGAGCACCATGAGGGCGCGCAGGCTGACGTCCGCGAAGGCATTGATTTTCATGCTTCTAGCCTAAATGACCTGGGCAAATTGACGTTCCGTCCGGCCCGCACAGGGTGGCTGTGCACGCCGGCTGACCGGCTAAAACCGCCGTTTCGCCCGGTCTAGTCCGCCCAAATGACAGGCTCGTTGGAGTCGGCGGCAAGGTCGCCGAACTCCCACTCGCTGCCCTTGGACGTGGGGGTGTACGGCAGGACGGCTGCGAACACCGCGCCGTCCCGGTGCTCGGTGGCCACGTGGATGGCGTCCGAGTCCTCCTCTACCAGGGTGATGTCGCAGACGATGGCGGCGGCACGGAACTCGTCCCGGTGCTGGCGCAAAAGTTCCGTGATGTCGCGGATCATCGCGTCGGCGTCGAACTCGCTGTCCCCGTCGGCCTCCGGACCTGCCGGCGAAACAGCGACGAGGCGGACGTCGCCGTCGTTCTCCACCACGAGGGCGAACGGCAGGAACCCGCCGCTGCGCTCAAGCTGCTCCTGCGCCGCCGCCATCCCGGTGCCCAGTAGGTTTTCCAGATCGCTGGCCGTGGACTCCGGCACGGATGCGCGCCACGATGACTGGGCCGGGGTCGAATCGGGTGATGCCACGGGGCCGTCCTAGCTGCGGACCAGGGCCAGCACGCGGTCGCGCACCCGCTCCATCGTGGCACGGTCCGTGGCTTCGGCGTTCAGCCGCAGGTACGGTTCGGTGTTGGAGGGGCGCAGGTTGAACCAGAAGCTGCCGTCGGCGGCGGTGAAGGTGCTGCCGTCCAGGTGGTCCACCGCCACGTCCTCGGTCTCGAAATCGGCCCGGACGCGCTCCACAGCGCCGGCCTTGTCTTCGATTTCCGAGTTGATTTCGCCGGAGGAAACGTACGGTTCGTACTCCCGGCCCAGCTCAGAAAGCGGGCCGTCCTGTTCACCCAGTGCGGCCAGCACGTGCATGGCGGCAAGCATGCCGGTGTCTGCGTTCCAGAAGTCACGGAAGTAGAAGTGGGCCGAGTGCTCCCCGCCGAAGATGGCGCCCTCCTCTGCCATGACGGCCTTGATGAAGGAGTGGCCCACCCGGGTGCGTACAGCGCGGCCGCCGTCTTCGGCGACGAGTTCCGGCACCGCGCGGGAGGTCAGGAGGTTGTGGATGATGGTGGGGTTTGCCTCGCCCTGCGCCTTCGCGCGGGCGATTTCGCGGCGGGCCACCATGCCGGTGATCGCCGACGGCGAGACCGCTTCGCCCTTTTCGTCGATGACGAAGCAGCGGTCGGCGTCGCCGTCGAACGCCAGGCCGATGTCCGCGCCGTGTTCGACGACGGCGGCCTGCAGGTCGCGCAGGTTTTCCGGCTCCAGGGGGTTGGCCGGGTGGTTCGGGAAGGAGCCGTCCAGTTCGAAGTAGAGCGGAACGATTTCGAAGGGCAGCTTCGGCAGCAGCGTATCGCCCAGGACGGCGGGCGTGGTGAGTCCGGCCATGCCGTTGCCGGCGTCCACCACCACCTTGAGGGGGCGCGAGCCGGAGAGGTCAACCAGCGTGCGCAGGTACTCGGCGTAGTCCTTCAGCACATCCCGGACACCGATCTGGCCCCGCGTTTCGGCAGCGGGGATGGAGCCCGTGTTCAGGTACTGCTCGGCGAGTGCCTGGATCTCCTTGAGGCCGGTTTCGGAGGAGATGGGGACGGCGCCGGCCTTGGCCATCTTGATGCCGTTGTATGCGGCGGGATTGTGGCTTGCGGTGAACGTGGCGCCTGCCGCGTTCAAGGCTCCGCACGCGTAGTACAGCTCGTCCGTGGAGATCAGGTCGAGCAGCTGGACGTTGGCTCCCCGCGTGGCGGCACCGCTGGCGAACGCCTTGCTGAACTCGGGGGAGGACGGGCGCATGTCACCGCCGACCAGGACTGTCTGTCCCTCAAGGCCAAGCACGTCAACGAACGCAGCGCCTACGGCTTCGACGATTTCAGCGGTGATGGATTCGCCCACGATGCCGCGGACGTCATACGCCTTGAACGAGGCCGAAAGGTCAAAAGTACGGGTCTGGTCGCTAGTCACGGCACTTATCTTACGGGCACGCGCGCGGCGGCCTGTGAAGGGGAAGTCACAGAAGCGCGCGCCGACTGTTGTCCACATGGCGGGTGCGCTGGGTTTGGTGTGTCAGAGGCGGCTGGGATACTGAATCAATGGCAAATAACCAGCACGCTCCTGTCCTTGCTTCTGCCCCCGGCCCCTCCGGTACCGGCGCCGGTAGGGACCAGGACGCGGTCACTGGGACCCGGGGTCAGGCCCTGTCGGTGCTGCGCGAGCTGGTAGGCCGGCCGGATGCCGACTTCCACGACGGCCAGTTCGAGGCCATAGAGGCGCTGGTCGACGGCGGCCGCCGGACCCTCGTGGTGCAGCGGACAGGCTGGGGAAAGTCCGCCGTTTACTTCGTGGCGTCCCTGCTGCTCCGGCGGCGCGGGGCGGGACCCACTCTGATCGTATCGCCGCTGCTGGCCCTGATGCGGGACCAGGTGGCCGCCGCTGCCCGGGCAGGTGTCCGGGCCGTGGCCATTAACTCCGCCAACCAGCTGGAGTGGGACACGGTGCGGGAGCAGCTTGCTGCCGACCAGGCGGACGTCCTGCTGGTGTCCCCCGAGCGGCTCACCAACCCTTCGTTCCGCGAGAACCAGCTGCCGGAACTCATCCGGCGCACGGGGCTGCTGGTGATCGACGAGGCCCACTGCATCTCAGACTGGGGCCACGACTTCCGGCCGGACTACCGCCGCATTGCCGACCTCATCGCCGAGCTGCCGGACACCGTGCCCGTACTGGCCACCACAGCCACTGCCAACTCCAGGGTGGTCCACGATATCGAGGAACAGTTGGGCGACGGCGTGCTGACCATCCGTGGCGCATTGGGCAGGGAGTCGCTGCGGCTCGGTGTCCTGGCACTGCCCGACTCCCGCGAGCGTCTGGGCTGGCTTCTGACGCACCTGGCCGATCTGCAGGGCAGCGGGATCATCTACACCCTGACGGTCTCCGCCGCCGAGGACACCGCCAGGCTGCTTGCGGAGGCGGGCCACGAGGTACTGGCCTATACCGGCCGCACGGACCCGGCAGACCGGGAGCGGGCGGAGCAGCTCCTCAAGGACAACCAGGTCAAGGCACTGGTGGCGACGTCCGCGCTGGGGATGGGCTTCGACAAGCCGGACCTCGGTTTCGTGGTGCACCTCGGCGCACCATCGTCCCCGGTTGCCTACTACCAGCAGGTGGGCAGGGCGGGCCGTGGCGCCGCCAATGCGGACGTCCTTCTCCTGCCAGGGTCCGAGGACCGCGAAATCTGGCAGTACTTCGCCACGGCCTCCATGCCCTCCGAGGAGAAGGCCGCCGCTGTGCTGACCGCGCTGGCGGAAGCCGGTTCGGCCGTGTCCACCGTGGCTTTGGAGGCCCGGGTGGACCTGCGCCGGACGCCCCTGGAACTCCTGCTGAAGGTCCTCGCCGTGGACGGCGCAGTGGAACGGGTGGGCGGCGGCTGGCGCTCCACCGGGATGCCCTGGACGTACGACGCCGAACGGTACCGCCGCATCGCGGAGGCCCGGGTGGACGAGCAGGACTCCATGGTCATCTACCAGGACACCGCCGGGTGCCGGATGGAGTACATCACCTCCGTTCTGGACGATGAGACCGCTGCTGCCTGCGGCCGCTGCGACAACTGTGCAGGGAGGTGGTTCCCCTCGGAGGTCGCCTCCACCGCCACGGAGGCTGCCGGGCAGACCCTCAGCCGTGCGGGCATTGTGCTGGAGTCGCGGCTCCAGTGGCCCAGCGGAATGGACCGCCTCGGGGTGCCGGTGAAGGGCAAGATCAAACCTGACGAAAACGTCGCGGACGGCCGGGTCCTCGCGAGACTGACGGACCTGGGCTGGGGCGGGGCGTTGCGCGAACTCTTCGCGGCCGGGGCCCCGGACCGAGCTGTCGATCCCGGCATGCTGCAGGCCTGTGTCCAGGTGCTCCGCGAATGGAGCACCGGTGATTCCCGGATTCCGGGCTGGAGCGGCGCAGGCAGGCCGGCGGCGATCGTCTGCATGCCCTCGCGCAGCAGGCCCGAACTCGTGGACTCCCTGGCCCGTGGCATCTCCCAGATCGGCCGCATCCCGTACATCGGCCAGCTGCAGCTCGAGCACGGCGGGCCCACCGGCGGACGCGGCGGCAACAGCGCCTACCGGCTGGCCGGTGCGTGGGACCGTCTCGTGGTGGGGGAGTCACTGGCGGCAGAGCTCGCTGGCCTCGGCGGCGGCAGCGTGATGCTCATCGACGACCTCGTGGACAGCCGCTGGACCGTCACGGTCGCGGGACGCGCGCTCAGGCGGGCCGGTGCGGGCGCGGTGCTTCCGCTGGCACTGGCCCAGGCCGGCTGACCTCGGCCCCCGCGTGCCGGTGCAGCATTAGGCTGTCGGCGGTGCTGAGGAGCATCAGCACAGCAATCGACAGGAACGCGCCACGGTAGGCGGCCACGCCGCCGCCGTCCGGCCCGGCTGACAAGATGGCGCCAAACCCGGACGAGAGCAGCGAGTCCGATTCGAAGAGGCGCAGCAGCAGGGCGCCCACCGCGATGCCGGCCCCCGTGGCCAGCTGCACAAGCGTCGCCGAGACGGCATTGGCCGACGTCAGCTGCCCCGGCACGATGTCTGCGTACTGGACAGATGCGTACGCGGAGAAGCCGATCGAACGGAACGCCCCGCTAAACACCAGGAGCGCGAACACCAGCGGTTCCGGTGTGGCCGGGGTCAGCATCGCGCAGATGGCGAAAGTCGCAGCCGACGCCAGGGAAGCGAACACGAGCACCGGCTTGAACCCGAAGCGCCTGATGAGCGGCGTCGTGGCGGGTTTGATGCCGATGTTCCCGATGAACACGGCGGCCACCATGATGCCCGCATGCAGGGGGCTCCATCCGAATCCGTTCTGGAACATCAGCGGCAACAGGAACGGCACGGCACTGATGGTCAGCCGGTAGATGAAGCCGCCCAAGTTGGTGGCCCGGAAGGTGCGGGTGCCGAACACCGTCAGGTCGAACAACGGGTGGGCTGCGCGTCGCATCCAGAAGACCGCCCCCGCCAGCGCGAGAGCCCCGGCCAGGATGCTGGGCCAGGTCCACACGCCGCCGGGATGGCCGCTGGCCAATTCAAGGCCCGCCACCAGAGCGCCTACGCCGGCTGTCGTGAGGGCAAGTCCAAGCCAGTCCAGCCGGCGGGTACGGTCGCCGGGAACGGCGGGAACCAGGCGCAGGGCGGCGAGGAAGGCCGCGGCGCCGAGCGGCAAATTGATCAGGAAGATCCAGTGCCAGGACAGGTAGGTGGTCAGGGCACCGCCCACAAGTGGTGCGAGGACCGGCGCCAGCAGCCCCGGCCAGACGAGGTAGGCGGTGGCACGCAGCAGATCCGACTTTGGTGTCCCGCGAAGCACCAGCAGCGTACCGACCGGAACCATCATCGCCCCGCCCAGGCCCTGCAGGACGCGGCTGACGGTCAGCACCGTGAGGTCCTGGCTGGCGGCGCACAGCAGCGACGCCAGGGTAAAGACAGCGATGGCCAGGCAAAAAATCCGCCGGGCCCCGAGGCGCTCCGCCAGCCAGCCGCTCAGCGGGATACCCATGGCCACTGTCATCAGGTAGGCGGTCATGGTGATGTTCACGCTGGCGGACGGCACCCCGAAGTCCCCGGCGATGCTCGGGATGGCGGTGGTCAGGACCGTCCCGTCGAGGAACTCCATGAAGAACGTGGCCGCCACCAGCAGGGCCAGCCTGGGGCTCCAGGCCTCACTGGAAGAAAGCTTGTTCATGCAATCATCCTGACACCGGCATGCGGCTTATCGCCTTCGCCGTCCGGCACTCGGACGGCCGCATCGGCCGCAACGGCAGGACTAACGGCGGGACCGGCGGCCACGCGGCAGGGAAGGGGCCGGGAACGCAAACGGCCCCGGTCCGAGGACCGGGGCCAAACGCGGAGACGGGGGGATTTGAACCCCCGGTGGAGTTGTGCCCCACACTTCATTAGCAGTGAAGCCCATTCGGCCGCTCTGGCACGTCTCCAATTGCTATTCCTAGCCCACCAAGGATACGCAGAACCGGCCATCCAGTGCAAAACGGCCGGGGCGGCCCGCCAAAAGGAGGCGACGCGAAAACCCCCAACCGGTGACGCGAATAACTCCGAGGCGGTTGCAACGAAGTCCCGGGGTCAGGCCGTGCCTTCTGCCAGCGCCTTCCACAGGAAGTGCTGGCTGCGGCCCTGGAGCGCGGCGGCCTGCCGGTTGTCCGAGGCACCGGCATGCCCGCCCTCCAGCGCTTCGTGGAACCAGACGTTGGGGATGCCCATGGCCAGCATGCGCGCAGCCATCTTCCTGGCCTGCACGGGACCCACCCTGTCGTCGGACGTTGCGGTCCAGATGAAGGTTTCCGGATACTCCACGCCGTCCTTCAGCTGGTGGTACGGGGAGAAGGTCCTGATGAACTCCCAGTGGTCGGGCAGGTCGGGGTCGCCGTACTCGGCAATCCACGAGTGACCCGCCGACAGTTTGGTGTACCGGCGCATGTCCAGCAGCGGGACTCCGCAGGACACCGCGCCGAACAGTTCGGGATACCGCGTCAGCATGTTGCCCACGAGCAGTCCGCCGTTGGAGCCGCCGACGCAGCCGAGACGCTCTCGGCTGGTGACGCCCCGGGAGACCAGGTCCCTGGCCACCGCCGCAAAGTCCTCGTAGGCGCGGTGCCGGTTTTCCTGCAGTGCGGCACGGTGCCAGGACGGGCCGTATTCCCCGCCGCCGCGGATGTTGGCCACAACGTACACGCCACCCCGGCTGTGCCCCTCCGCAAGGCCGTCGCCGGGAACTGCGGCCGTCCGCCGCTCCAGCCACGCCCGGCCGATGGTGCCGCTGTACGCCGGCGTGCGCGAGACCTCGAAGCCGCCGTAGCCCGAGAGCTGCGTCGGGTTCTGCCCGTCGAGTACCAGGCCGCGTGTGGCCACCTGGAAGTACGGCACCTTCGTGCCGTCCGCCGAGACGGCGAAGTGCTGCTGCACCTCATAGTCCGCTTCATTGAAGAACGACGGCGACGCCTTCACTTCCGCATGGCTGCTCACCACGCCTGCCACTGACGTTTCGCTGGAAGACCCGCCGGAAGTCCCGCCGTCGGCAGCGGCAGTGGTGAGTGTCCCGCGGGTCAGGGTGCCGCGGGTCAGGGTGCTGGGCGTCGTGAAGCCGGTGGCCACGAGCCAGAAGTCGTCCCCGCACCCGCCTTCCGCCTCGTCCTCGTCATCCACGGCGAAGGCATTGACGTCGTGCAGCGGCGGGCAGGCGTCGAGCAGCGAGGACCGCCACGAGTCGGCAGGATCCAGCACGCGGATTTCCGAGGACACGTCCTTCAACAGGTTCAGCAGCAGGAAGTTCCGTGTCCAACTCCAGGACTGCAGGGACGTGTGTGCGTCCGGGGCGAAGAGGACCGTCAGTTCGCGCTCGCCGGCCAGGTAAGCGCGGAAATCAGCGGCGAGCAGGGAACCCGCCGCGTAGGTGGTGCCGTTCACCGTCCAGTCGCGCTGCGGCCTGAACAGCAGCCACTCCCGGTGCACGCCCGTGTTCACGTCGGTGGGAACGTCCACGGGCACCCAGTCTCCGTCCTGCAGCACGGAGGTGCGGCGGTTGAAGAAGTCGATCCAGTCCACCGCGAACGTCCGCTCAAGGCCGGGCGTGGAGTCGTGGGCCACGATCGCCATCATGTGGTCCTCGGGGATCTCGAAGATGCGCGGCGCATCGGCCAGGGTCTGGCCGCGGCGCAGCCGCACGGCGGTCCGGGCGTACGAGGACGCCGTGCGGGGCAGATCCGCTGCGGTGCTGGCGACCAGCAGCGTGTCCGCATCGAGCCACGAGACGTTTCCCTTGGCCGTCGGCAGATCAAAACCGCCGGCAGCGGGATCAACGAAGGCACGGGTCTCGACGTCGAACTCGCGGTAGCGGTTGGCGTCGCCGCCGTCAGGGGAGAGCGCCACCAGGGCGCGCCGGTACGGCTGCCCTGGTTCCGGGCGGAGCAGGTTTGCGCCATGGAAGACCCATTCCACACCGTCGGCGGCCGCCAGGGCATCGACGTCGAGCAAGACGTCCCACTCCGGGGCGTCGGTGCAGTAGCTGTCCCAGCTGGTCCGGCGCCACAGGCCCTTGGGGTTCTGCCGGTCCTTCCAGAAGTTGTAGTACCACTCGCCGTGCTTACTCACCATGGCGATCTTGTCCGTCGAGTCCAGCACCTCGAGGATCTCGCCCTCGAGCCGGGCGTAGTCCGCGTCCTCGAGCAGGTCCTCGGTGCGGGCATTCTGCTCGCGCACCCAGGCCAGCTGTTCCTCGCCGTAGATATCCTCCAGCCAGATGTTCTCGTCAGTGGGCGCGGGCGCTGTCTCTGTGGGGACGGCGCCCGACGCGGGGGCAGAATCAGCTGCAGTGGTGGTCATGCGCCCATCCAAACAACATCCCCGCTCAGCTAGCAAGTCACATGCCGATACTCTGGAAGGCGTGGTTATTTCGCAGAGCATCCGGACGGCGCTGATTGGCGCCGGGCCGAGGGGTACCAGCGTGCTGGAGCGGCTGCTCGCCAACTGGTCCGCCGCCCGCCCTGCCGGAGCCCGCCTGCACATCGACGTCATTGATCCGTTTCCGGCCGGCCCGGGGCATGTCTGGCAGCCCGGCCAGTCCCGCCTCTACCTGATGAACACGCAGTCGTTCTACCCCACGCTGGTTCCCGAGGACACGGGGCTGGCCGCGCCTTTGGCCGGCACCACGTTCGACCGCTGGCGCACAGCCCAGCAGCGCAGCCCCCTGCCGGAGCTCACCGATGACGAGCGGGCGGAGCTCGCCGTGCTGGGATCCGGCGACTTCCCCAGCCGCGCCATCTACGGCCGCTACCTGCGGTCCACTCTCGAGGAGCTGCTCGCCGCGCTGCCCGACGGCGTCACGATCGAGATGCACCAGGCGACGGCTACCGCCGCGCGCCGGCAGCCGGACGGAAGGTTCGAGGTCGAACTCGACAGGAGCGGACTGGACAGAGGCGGACAGAACGACGGCGAACCCGACGGCCGCGAACCTGACGCCGGCGGGACCCTCACCGTCGATTCCGTCGTCCTCGCACTGGGCCACCTCGCGTCCCGGCTCAGCCCCGAACAACGGGAGCTGCAGGCTGCCGCCTCCCAATTCGGGCTGCGCTACCTTCCGCCCGCCGTCCCGGCCGACGTCGACTGGAGCGTGATTCCGGCCCAGGAACCGGTGCTGGTCCGCGGGATGGGCCTGAACTTCTTCGACGTGATGGGCCAGCTCACGGAGGGCCGGGGCGGGAAGTTCGTGGAGGCGGGGGACGCCCTCGAGTACCTGCCCTCGGGCCAGGAGCCGATCATCTTCGCCGCGTCGAGGCGCGGAACGCCGTACCGGTCCAAGGCCACTCTCGCAGGCTACTACCCGGCGTCGGTCACGCTCCGCTATTTCACCGGGAAAGCGCTGCAAAGGTTCGCGGCCGCCGGAATTGTTCCGGCCTTCGACCACGACCTCTGGCCGCTGCTGCACCGGGACGCGCTCTGGGCCTACTACACGACGCTGCTGCGCTCGCAGCCGGACGCCGTGCAGGACCACGCCGTGTTCCTCAAGGAGCTGGACGAGGCCCTGCACCCGCATGCCCACAGCACCGGCCGGTGGGAAGCGGACTTCAACGCCGTCGTCGGCCGCCATGTCCATCCGGGCAGCAGGCTGGACCTGCGCGGCCTCGCCGCCCCGCTGTCCGGGCGGAGCTTTGCGTCACGTGCCGAGCTGGATGCCGCCGTCGTCGAGTACCTCGACGACGATGCCCGCCGCTCAGCGCTCGGCGAGGACGACCCCGTCAAGATGGCCATCGGCGCGCTGCACCACGGCCGCGCCGTGCTGAAATCGGTGGTGGCCGACGGCGGGATCACCGACGAGTCATGGGTCGCCGGGCTGCGGGGCTGGTTTGAGTCGCTGGTGGAGGGCCTCGCCAGCGGTCCTCCGGCGCTGCGCGCCGAGCAGTTGGCGGCTCTGGCACGCGCCGGAATTGTCAGCTTCGTGGGCCCGGATCCCAAGTTCGGCGTGGCCCGCGGGAAGCGCACCTTCACCGCCGCCTCCCCGTGGGTTCGGGGCGGTGCCGCGGAAGCACACACGCTGGTGGAGGCGCTGGCACCGGCCAACCGGGTGGCCCTCAACGAGTCCCCGCTGCTGGAGCAGCTCCTCACTGACGGGCTCGTCCGGCCGCGGACCATGATGACCGTGGAAGGCACCCCGGTGCAGTCCTCCGGGCTCGACGTCCGCCCGCACCCGTACCGGCCGGTTGCGGCGAACGGCGAGGTCACGGACCGGATGTACGTGCTGGGGCTGCAGCTCTCGGCCACGCAGTGGGGCACGGCCATTGCCGCCGAGGCGGCTCAGCACGCCGGTCCGGTGTACCCCAGCGGGCAGCGCACGCTCCGCGACGCGGACGAGATCGCCCGCGCCATCCTCGGCCTGCCCCCGGCCCCCAACTTGTCATCAGCTCCTGTCGCCTGATCCCCAACGCGTCCTCACCTCCTGCCGCCTGATCCCCAACGCGTCCTCAGCTCCCGGCGGTATGCCGCCCCTCGGGCGAACACAAAAGTGCCGGCTGGCAGCTTTTTGCGAAGCTGCCAGCCGGCATCCACTCGGCGAACGTGGCTACAGGGCGCCCTGTCCGCCGGTTTCGGCGTCGCCCGCGTTGCCCTGGCCCGTGTCGGCCACGAGCTTGAACCTCGCCCCGGTGGGGTCCGTCAGCGTGGCCAGCCGGCCGTGGGGTGTGTCATCAGGTCCGTCAAGGACCGTCGCACCCAAACTGACGGCCTTGTCAATGGAAGCGTCAGCGTCCTCCACCGCGAAATAGACCACCCAGTTGGAGGGGACTTCGGCGGGAAGGTCGGCCGACGCGTCATAAATCCCGGCTTTCGCCTCCCGGCCGGCGCCCAGGGTTGTGTACCGGAACTCCGGGGTGTCGCTCATGACGTCAGTGTCCCAGCCAAACACGTCCTGATAGAACTTCACAGCGGCGGAGTAGTCCTTGGTGTGAAGCTCGTGCCAGGCCGGGGCGCCAGGCTCGCCAACAAGCTCATAACCGCGCATCTCCCGCGGCTGCCACACGCCAACCGTGGCTCCGGAGGCATCCCCGAAGAACGCCATGTGGCCCTGCTCGGGCACGTCCATGGGCTCCATGTACACCTGGCCACCGTTTGCGGCTACCGCCGCGGCTGTGGCGGCGGCGTCGTCTGACCACAGGTAGGTGGACCACATATCCGGCATGGCCGCCTGGTCCTCCTGCTTCTGCATGATGCCGGCAACGGTCTTGCCGTTCTTTTGGGCGGTGATGTAGCCGCCGTACTTTTCCTGGTCTCCGGTCTGGAAGTCCCAGCCGAACAGTTCGCCATAGAACTGTTTAGCCTGGTTGGCGTCGGTGGTCATGAGGTCAACCCGACAGGGGGCGCCGGGCGTGGGTTCGGGCGTAGGCATGGTCTGCTCCTGGTGTGGTTTGCGGGACGTTCCCGCAGGTCATGGAGGTGCTACGGACAGAACCGACACTATGCCGGGGGTGTGACAGTTTCAATGG
Organism: Arthrobacter sp. UC242_113; assembly: GCF_044054585.1. Classification (NCBI taxonomy): domain Bacteria; kingdom Bacillati; phylum Actinomycetota; class Actinomycetes; order Micrococcales; family Micrococcaceae; genus Arthrobacter; species Arthrobacter sp. UC242_113. The sequence continues at coordinate 4,578,208 of NZ_CP171968.1, forward strand.
GGGTGAGACGGGGTGCGCTCAGCGCTGGTCCGAGTACGACGTGCCCGGCTCCTGGTCGTCGTCGGCCTCGATCCACTCGGTGAAGTCCTTCAGCGACATGCACCAGTAGTAATCCGAGTAGCGCAGGCTCTGTTTTTCAGCCTTGCCCATGACCTCGACCCCCCACATGCAACGGTGGATGCGGAATCTCCCTCCCGCGGTCGCGGGATAGAGCGGTGCTGATACAAGTGAACGCCTTCCGGTAAGGGCGCGCATCAGTGGCGCGTACTCGATTTCTGCCGGGCAGGTACTCGGATTACCTGTTTTCCGGCCCCGCGTCCGCACCCCTACTTGCTGGTGGAGAGAGCCACTACTTGCCTACGCAAAAGGCCGGCCAGACCAACCTTTCGATTGGCCCGGCCAGCCTTCAAAATGGCCGTCATTGCGGTGCTTTTCACACGGCGCCGGCCCCTGCGCGGAAGGTAAGAGATTCGAACTCTTGGTACGGGGTTACCGCACACTGGTTTTCAAGACCAGCTCCTTCGGCCGCTCGGACAACCTTCCCTAACTAGTAGTGTTTCATAGGCAGTTGGCTGCAACAAAAACCGCCGCGTGGCAGTTGTCGCCGCCGCACAGTATTTTTGGGGCAGGAATCAGCTAGAAATCGGGAGTTCGCCATGAAAGCCGTCTTTATCTCGGAGCCCGGCGGGCCGGAAGTGCTGGAAATCCGTGAGGTGCCGGCTCCGCAGCCGGGCCACGGTGAGGTCCTTATCGATGTTGTGGCGGCCGGCCTGAACCGCGCCGACGTCCAGCAGCGGAGGGGCTACTACCCGCCCCCGCCGGGTGCTTCGGAGATTCCCGGGCTGGAGGTGTCCGGCAGGATCGCGGGTTTCGGCCCCGGTGTCACCAAGCCGTTCTCCGTCGGGGACAAGGTGGTGGCGCTGCTGTCCGGCGGCGGCTATGCGCAGCAGGTCGCGGTGCCCTCAGAGCAGGTCCTCAGGATTCCCGACGGCGTGGACCTGGTCACCGCCGCCGCCCTGCCTGAGGTGGCGGCAACCGTGTACTCAAACCTGGTCATGACCGCGCAGCTGCAGCCGGGGGAGACCGTCCTGATCCACGGCGCCACGGGAGGCATCGGCACCATGGCCATCCAGCTGGCCAAGGCATTGGGGGCCACCGTGGCAGCCACCGCCGGCACCGACGAGAAAGTCGGCACCGCCAAGGCCTTCCTTGGCGCCGACATCGCCATCAACTATGCGGAGGAAGACTTCGCCGAGAGCCTGCGTGCCCAAAACGGCGGCAAGGGTGCCGATGTCATCCTGGACGTCGTGGGCGCCAAGTACCTGCAGAAAAACGTTGACGCCCTGGCGGACTATGGCCGGCTTGTTGTTATTGGGCTACAGGGAGGCGCCAAGGGGGAACTGGACCTCGGGCAGCTGTTGCGCAAGCGCGCGGCCGTCGTGGCCACGGCGCTCCGGCCCCGCCCGACAGCCGAGAAAGGCGTCATCATGACCGCGGTCAGGGAGTCCGTGTGGCCCCTCGTCGCCGACGGGCGGATCCATCCGCTGGTGGCGAAGACCTTCCCGCTGGACCAGGCCAGGGCGGCACACAAATATTTCGACTCCGGCGAGCACGTGGGCAAGGTCCTGCTGGTCATGTAGCGCCACCACACCGGCGTCCCGGTGGCGGTAGATACTCAGTATTGCCACGAAGAAGAACAAAGGCTAGGCTCGGGACATACGCGGTATGCACGCGTCTTGGGGGCGCGTGCATACCGCCGACTTCCAGCCAAGGAGCCAGATGTCCATCCGCCACAGCCTCCTCGCCCTCTTACAGGACCAGCCGCGTTACGGCTACCAGCTCAGGGTCGAATTCGAAGACCGCACCGGCTCCACCTGGCCGCTGAACATCGGGCAGGTCTACACCACCCTCGACCGCCTGGAACGTGACGGCCTCGTGAGCAACGACGGCGGTGATGGCGAAGGCCACGTCGTGTACAGCATCACCGAAGCCGGCAGGGCGGAGGTGCAGGGCTGGTTTGCGACACCGGTGGAACGCAGCAACCCGCCGCGGAACGAGCTCGCCATCAAGCTGGCGCTGGCCGTCACCCTGCCCGGGGTGGACGTCGCAGCCATCATCCAGGCCCAGCGCACCGCATCCATGCGTGCGCTGCAGGACTATACGAAGTCGCGGCGGGATACTGCGGCCAACCAGCGGGCGGCGGACACGGCCTGGCTGCTGGTGCTGGATTCGCTGATCTTCCAGACCGAGGCTGAGATCCGCTGGCTGGATCTGTGCGAGGCCCGCATGATGCAGCTTGCGCAGGCTGCCGGGGCGCGCAGCCACGCACGTAAACCGTCCAACGGGGTCACTGTGGAAGAGGCTGCCCCGCTCACGGCGGAGAACCGTCGGTGAGCGTGCAGGGGGCCCAGCAGGTCCTTGAACTCGCGAAAGTCAGCAGGACGTTCGGGCAGGGGGCCACGGCTGTGGCCGCCCTGCGGGATGTCGACCTCACCGTCAATGCCGGGGAATTCGTTGCGGTGATGGGCCCGTCCGGCTCCGGGAAATCATCCCTGCTGGCGCTGGCCGGCGGACTTGACCGGCCGACGTCGGGCGGTGTCTTTGTGGAATCAACGCCCCTGGCAGGGCTGGGACTGAACGCGCTGGCCCGGCTCCGCCGCCGTGCGGTGGGGTATGTCTTCCAGGACTTCAACCTGGTCCCGACGTTGTCAGCCGCGGAAAATGTTTCCCTGCCGCTGGAGCTCGACGGCGTGCCGGCCAGGAAGGCGCACCGGCAGGCGGCGGACGCCCTGCGGCAGGTGGGGATCCCGGAGCTGGCGCACCGGTTCATGGATGAAATGTCCGGCGGCCAGCAGCAGCGCGTGGCCATCGCGCGTGCCATCGTGGGAAACCGCCGGCTGATCCTCGCCGATGAACCCACCGGAGCGCTTGACTCCACCACCGGCCACGGCGTGATGGAGGTGCTCCGCACCCGGGCCGACGCCGGCGCCGCCGTCATGCTGGTCACTCACGAGGCACGCCACGCCGCGTGGGCGGACCGTGTGGTGTTTATCCGCGACGGCCGGATTGTGGACGAGGCAACGGCCATGCACGATCCCGCAGTTCTCCTGGCACCGGCCGGCTGAGATGGCCCTGGACCTCGCTCCTGTGCCCCGCGGCTGGTGGCACAGTTTCCGTCTTGCCCTCCGGATGGCACGCCGGGACATCAGTAGGCACCGCGGCCGCTCCCTGCTGATTATCCTGCTTATCCTGGTGCCGGTGGCCGGCATGACCGGCGCCGCGGCCCTGGCGCAAAGCATGCAGGAAACACCGGCGGAAAGGGTGCAGTACCAGCTGGGCAGCACGCAGGCACGGTTCCGCAGCATGCCCGCCTCCAACGCCGAGACCGTGCAGGATCCTGTGTTTGAGACGGCAACCATGACGCGGAATTTCACTGTTGATCCCGACTTCAAACCGCGGAATCCGCGGAACGCCATCCCCGCCGGCCATGAGGTCCTTACTGAAACGCAGCTGACGCTCACGGTCAGGGCTGAGGCGTCGCAGGGCGGCGCGTCCGACGTCCCCGTGATGGCCAAGGCCGTCGACGCCCTGAATCCCGCCTTCACCGGGAAGTACACCCTTCTGGAGGGGCGGCCCGCCGCCGCCCGTGATGAAATCCTTGTCTCGCCCGGAGCGCTGGAGCGCTTCGGGATCCGACTCGGGGACAGGCTGACGACGGCGGATGGCACCTTCGCCGTCGTCGGCACCCTCCGGGATGCCAGCTACTCGGACGGCAACCCCATCCTGTTCCTTAAACCGGGCCAGGCGGCAATGGACGGCCCGGCCGCCGAAGGGAACCCACTCGGCGAAACGATGTATTACCTCGTCGGTTCAGAACCCGTGACGTGGGAGAGGATCCGTGACCTGAACAGGTTCGGCATCGCCGTGCTTTCCCGTGCCGTGGCACTTGACCCGCCGGTCCCGTCGGGCGCTGCCGGGGGCCCCGGGACCATACCCGCCGCCGGCTACGTTGCCGCTGTGCTGATCGCGGCACTTGCCCTGCTCGAAGTGGGGCTCCTGGCCGGGGCAGCGTTTGCGGTGGGCGCCAAGCGCCAAGTCCGCGAACTCGCCCTGCTTGCCGCAAGCGGAGCGGAAGCACCCACCGTCCGTGCGGTGGTGACCGCCGCCGGGCTGTGGCTTGGAACTATCGCCGTGGTGGCCGGTGCCGTGCTGGGGGCCGGCGGGGCCGCCGCTGTGGTGGGCATAGCCAGGCATCTGGGCTCCGTCCGGTTTCCAGGGTTCCACCTGGACATTCTGCCCACTGCGGCGGCCATGGCCATGGGCCTGCTCGCATGTTTCCTGGCTGCGGTGGTTCCTGCCCGGCAGGTTGCAAGGCAGGCGGTGCTCGGCGCATTGAAGTCCGGCCGCGCACCGGCCGTTTCGGGGCCTTGGCCGGCGCGGGCGGGCGGTGGACTGTTGGTTCTGGCCATCACCTGCCTCGCGACAGGGCACATGCTGGGGCTGAGCGGCGACCTGGATGCCCGCGCCGCACGGATCCCCCTGGTTGCGGCCTTGCTCACCGGCGGCGCGGTCCTGGGCGTGGCAGCCCTCGTTCTGCTTACCGGGACATTCGTGAAAGTCCTGACGGCACACACGGCCTGGATGCCGCTCCCGTTGCGGATGGCCGCCCGTGACTCTGCCAGGAACCGGAGCCGCACGGTGCCCGCCGTGGCCGCAGTCCTCGCCGCCGCGACGCTGGCCAGCGCCGCGATGGTCCTCTCCGCCAGCCAGATGGAAGAGGCGAAGCGCACCCACATGTGGGCCGCGCAGGAAAACCAGGTCTCGCTGCCGCTGGAAACCGCGCTTGCCCAAACCGCAGGACTGGGCCCCGGCCAGGCCATCGACCCGGCTGCGGTGACCGCGGCGCTGCGGCGGGAGCTCGGCACCGTGCAGTGGACGCAGGTCCTGCAAGGGCCGGTGACGAGCAAGTGCGACATGCGGGTGCCGGCGGACGGATCCCTTCCCACCACCACAAAGGACGGTGTGGACTGCCGGCAATACAAGCTGGCCGTTCCGGCGGGCCAGGAATGCCCTGCCACGCCGCAGGGCCGAGTCCTGGACGGGCAGGACTGGCGGTGCAACGGATCGATGTTTCCTGCCGGCGTCGCCAGCCAGCTTCCGCAGCTGGTGGTTGGCGGCGTCGGCGAGCTGCGGTCCCTGCTGGGCCGGGAACCCAGCCCTGCCGCGGAGGCGGCACTGAACAGCGGCGGGATGGTGGTCAGCAACCCGGTCTTCGAAAAGGACGGGGTGACCACCCTTCAGTCGTACGACGTGCGCCAATCCCTTTCCGGCCCCGGTTCAGCGGTTGATTACAAGCCCCTGAGCAACACGGCTCTGCCCGCCGTCGTGGACGCCCCGGACGTGCCGGTCCCGTACTACGGCGTCATCCCTCCGGGCACCGCGTCCAGGCTGGGGATCCACTTCGACAACTCCGTACTGCTCGCCCAGCTGTCCGCCTATCCGGAAGCTGCCGAGCAGGACAGGGCGTCAGCTGCCCTGGCGCACGTCTACCGAATCCAGGCCATGGGTTTCTACGTTGAGCCGGGCGCGGACCGTACCGGGTCCGAACTGCTGTGGCTGATCGTCGGCACCAGTGCCCTCATCACGCTCAGCGCGGCCGGAATCACCACGGGCCTGGCGCTCGCCGATGCCCGGGCGGACCACATGACCCTGGCTGGCGTCGGGGCGCCGCCGCGGCTGCGGAAGGCCCTGGCAGGCGCGCAGTCGCTCATGACCGCTTCGCTCGGAACCTCCCTGGGAGTGGCCGCCGGGGTGGTGCCCGCAGTCCTGCTCATCGGGGCCACCCGGATGTATGCAGAGTCCGTGGTCCCGTGGATGCCCTTGCTGGCCCTGCTCGTTGCCGTGCCGCTGACCGGCAGCGCACTGGCCTGGGTCTTCGCTCGTGCCCGCCTGCCCGTGTCCCGGCGAAGCGCCGGCACCTGACAACCGCTCCTGGCAGCCGCACTGGACCCCTGGAGCGGACGACGGCGGTGCAGGCCAGCGCCGTCCGCTCACCGCAGCGCAGCGTCCGTTCATCGCGGCGCAGCGTCCGCTCGGCGATTCCTCCGGCAGCACTCCGCAAATGGCCGCGGTTGCGGCCCTACCCGTTGGTAGGGTGCCGGTGGCACACTCCGTGCCAACTGGGAATCTCAAGGAGGAGACATGGGCACCATGCCTGAGGACGGGACCCGAACGGCGGACGGGGAACTCAACCCCGCGCCCAACGGGCCACTGCCGCCGACGTCGGTGGATGACGCGGTCCGCGACGCCGAGGAGCGCAGATGGACCCCTGCGAAGATCGCCACGTGGGTAGCCATCGCGCTCCTGGGCGGCGTGGCCTGGTTCATGCTGGCCATCGTCAGGGGCGAAACGGTCAACGCCATCTGGTTCGTGTTCGCCTCGGTGTGCACCTACCTGATCGGCTACCGCTTCTACTCGAAGGTCATAGAGCGCTATCTGCTCAAGCCTGACGACCGCCGCGCCACGCCGGCAGAGTACAAGGCTGACGGCAAGGACTACGTCCGCACGGACCGCAACGTCCTCTTCGGGCACCACTTCGCCGCCATCGCCGGAGCCGGCCCGCTCGTGGGGCCCGTCATCGCGGCCCAGATGGGGTACCTGCCGGGCACTATCTGGATCATTCTCGGCGTCGTCCTTGCAGGCGCCGTCCAGGACTACCTGGTCATGTTCTTCTCCATGCGCCGCGGCGGCCGTTCACTCGGCCAGATGGCGCGGGAGGAGCTCGGCGTCATCGGCGGCACCGCGGCCCTCGTGGCCACGCTGCTGATCATGGTGATCATCGTCGCGATCCTGGCTCTCGTGGTCGTCAATGCCCTGGGGGAGAGCCCGTGGGGCGTCTTCTCGGTGGGCATGACCATCCCGATCGCGCTCTTCATGGGCGTGTACCTGAGGTACCTGCGTCCGGGCAAGGTCATGGAGGTTTCCATCATCGGCTTCGTGCTGCTCATGGCAGCCATCATCGGCGGCGGCGCCGTGGCCGGCACCGAGTGGGGCGCGGCGTTCTTCCACCTGGACAAGGTCACCATCGCGTGGGGCCTCATCGTCTACGGCTTCATAGCTGCCATCCTGCCGGTGTGGCTCCTGCTCGCACCCCGGGACTACCTCTCGACCTTCATGAAGATCGGCGTTATCGCGATGCTCGCCGTGGCCATCATCGTGGTGCGCCCCGAAATCACGGTTCCCGCCTTCAGCGAGTTTGCCGGCCGCGAGAACGGACCGGTCTTCTCCGGCGCACTGTTCCCCTTCCTGTTCGTCACCATCGCGTGCGGCGCGCTGTCCGGCTTCCATGCCCTGATTTCCTCCGGCACCACGCCCAAGCTCATCGAAAAGGAACGCCAGACCCGGTTCATCGGCTACGGCGGGATGCTCATGGAGTCCTTCGTCGCCATCATGGCGCTGGTCGCGGCCATTTCGATCGACCGCGGGATCTACTTCGCCATGAACGCCCCCGCGGCGCTGACCGGTGGAACCGTCGAGACGGCGGCGCAGTGGGTTAACGGACTCGGCCTGGCCGGCGCCAACATCACCCCTGACGTCCTGGCCCAAACCGCGTCGAACGTGGGCGAGGAAAGCATCGTCTCGCGCTCCGGCGGTGCGCCAACGCTGGCCGTGGGCCTGGCCCACATCATGCAGCAGTTCATCGGCGGCACCGGCATGATGGCCTTCTGGTACCACTTCGCCATCATGTTCGAGGCCCTGTTCATCCTCACCGCGGTCGACGCTGGAACGCGCGTTGCGCGGTTCATGCTGCAGGATTCGATCGGGAACTTTGCCCCGAAGTTCAAGGAGGCGTCCTGGCGTCCCGGCGCGTGGCTCTGCACGGCCATCATGGTGGGTGCCTGGGGTGCCGTGCTGCTGATGGGCGTCACCGACCCGCTGGGCGGCATCAACACCCTGTTCCCGCTGTTCGGCATCGCCAACCAGCTGCTGGCCGCGATAGCCCTGGCGGTGTGTATGGCCATCGCGGCGAAGCGCGGCTCTTTCAGGTACCTGTGGATCGTTGCCGTGCCGCTGGCCTTCACCGCCGCCGTCACCATCACGGCAAGCATCCACAAGATCTTCTCCTCCGTCCCGGCCGTGGGGTACTTCGCCAACAACGCCGCCTTCAGCAAGGCGCTGGCGGACGGGAAGACCTCGTTCGGCACGGCCAAGACCACGGCGGCCATGGAGGCGGTGGTCCGCAACACCATGATCCAAGGCTGGCTGTCCGTGATCTTCGTGGTCCTGAGCATCATCGTCATCGTCACCGCGGTGCTTGCCACGGTGAAGGCCTTCCGCAACACCGCGGCCGGCGTCCCCAACGTCAACAACGAGGACCGGCCACATCCTTCGCGCGTCTACGCGCCCGCCGGGCTGATCCCCACCCCCGCCGAACGCGAGCTCATGGCGGAATGGAACAAACTGCCCGCTGAAATGCGTGTTGAGCGGGCGGGGCGCCACTGATGAGTGCTGCACCGGGACCGGCTGGCCTGCTTCATCCGGTGGCGGGGGCCTTCCGTGGCTTCGCACGGTACGTGCAGGGTGTCATGGGCGCCGACGCGTACCGGAAGTACCTGGAGCACCATGCGGCGGCGGGCCACGGCACGGCGCCCCTGGACGAACGGGCGTTCTGGCGGGACCGGACTGACCGCCAGGACAGCAACCCGCAGGGCAGGTGCTGCTGACCATGCCAGTTCCGCCGGCCGGATTCGCCGTCCGCAGGATCGGGCCGGCGGATGCCGGCGCGCTCGTCGCGCTGGCCGCTACGGACAACCTCTCTTTGACGAGGATCCGGACACCGGGCCGTCGGGGGAAATAACCCCCGACGGCGCCCGGCACTTTCTCGCTGACCCATCGGTTCGCTTCTGGCTGGCGGAGGCCGGGGGACAGATTGTGGGATTTCTGCACTGCTGCATCCAGCGGCGGCGGACGCCCGGGCCTTGGGCGGAGCTGCTGGTGATGGAGATGGGAACCCATGCAGAGTGGCGCCGCCGGGGCATCGGGCGCGCGCTGATTGCAGAGATGGAGGGCTGGATGAGGCGCAATGGAGTGGCGGAAGTGTGGGTTCCGGCCAACACGTACGCCGTCGGTTTCTACCGCAAATGCGGTTTCGCTACGGACGAAGGCGAAATCCTGGTCAAGGAGCTTCATTGACTGGACTCCGTGTTCCGGGCCCGTGAGAGTATGAACGCATGAGCGATCCCGAAGACACTCAACCCACCCAGGCGGCAGGTCCGCAGGCCGCCGTCCAGCCCGAACAGCCGGGCATTCAGGCCGCATCGGAGCCCGCAGCGCAGCCGACGGCGCCGGCCGCGCAGCCGGCGGAGGACGAGGAGCCGGTGGAGGGCACCACGCTGGATGCGGGGCCCGCCCTGGATGCGGGGACCGGTGATCGCACCGCCGAGGCGGAAAAGCCGAAGGCCGCCAACCTGCAGGACCTCGTGGATGAACCCGCCAAGGTGATGCGGATCGGAACCATGATCCGGCAGCTGCTGGAAGAAGTGAAGTCCGCGCCTTTGGACGACGCCGCTCGGGGGCGCCTGGCGGAGATCCACGAGCGGTCCATCAAGGAGCTTGAGGACGGTCTGGCGCCGGAACTGGTGCAGGAGCTGGAACGGATCAGCCTGCCGTTCCCGGACAACGCCACTCCCTCTGATGCCGAGCTGCGGATCGCCCAGGCCCAGCTGGTGGGCTGGCTGGAAGGCCTGTTCCACGGGATCCAGACGGCGATCGCCGCCCAGCACGCCGCCCGGGAACACACCCTGGCCCAGATGCAGCTCAAGCAGCTGCCGCCGGGCACTGTCATTGCTCCCGGCGTGATCATCGGTGAGAACGGTGAGCCGCAGCGTGCCAAGGCGCCCCAGCCCGGTGCGGACCCGCTGCACCCGGGCCGGAAGGAAGACCCCGACCACGGCCCCGGCCAGTATTTGTAGGCCTCTTTGGGATTTTTCACCGCCGCCCGGCAAGGGCGGAAAGACGACGCCGAACTTGGCAAGGGCTTGTGGCGCCGTGCCCATGACCGGTTCCACCGCGGCCTCGACCGCTACCACCAGGTGCTCGAAGGTGTGGAGGACGACCAGCTCTATTCGGAGCTGGTGGAGATCGCCAATCAGCTGGCCGGCCTCTCCAGCCGTGTCCGGGAGATTTGCGTTGAGGCGCAGCGACGGTCTCCCAGCGACGGGCTGGATATTCCGCATGCCCTGTCCGGTGTTCACCGCTCGCTGTCCAAGGCGGGCAACTCGCTGGCGGCCACCGCCGAGGCGGCGGCGATGCTGCGCCTCGCCGTGGGGCCCGTGCCGGTTGGTGCGGCCTCCGTCTGGCGCCGGGCGGAGACTGTTTTTGAGCAGGTGTCCGACGCCGAGCGGCTCCTGTCGGATTCCTGACAGAGTCCCGACGGGCGGTATTCGCCTCCCGCCGAAATATTCCTCGTGACGGGTCATTACGCGACTAGCTTAGCTTTGTCATATTCTGTGCCCTCCCGGTTTGATTGTTGGCAGGATGGACAAATGACTTCTTCACCCACACTGACATTCCATGACGGCAACACCATCCCGCAGCTTGGCTACGGGGTCTGGCAGGTTGAAGACGACGTAGCCGAGAAGGTTGTCTTCCAGGCGTTCCAGGCCGGGTTCCGCCACATCGACACCGCCAAGATCTACGGCAACGAGTCCGGCGTCGGCCGGGCGATCGCCAGCTCCGGGCTCTCGCCGGAGGAAATCTTCATCACCACCAAGCTGTGGAACGCCGACCAGGGCTACGAATCAACGCTTGCCGCGTTCGAGGAGTCCCTGGAGCGGCTGGGCCTTGAAACACTGGATCTGTACCTGATCCACTGGCTCCAGCCCAAGCAGGACAAGTACGTGGACACCTGGAAGGCGCTGATCGAACTTCAGAAGCGCGGCAAGGTCAAGTCCATCGGTGTCTCCAACTTCACCGTCGAGGGTCTGCAGCGGATCATCGACGAGACCGGCGTGGTTCCGGCCATCAACCAGGTGGAACTGCACCCGTACTTCAGCCAGTCGGAACTGCGGGAATTCAATGCCTCCCAGGGCATCCTGACCCAGGCCTGGTCGCCGCTGGGCCAGGGCGGAGAACTCCTGGCGGACCCGGTTATTGAGGGCATCGCACAGAAGCACAACGCCACCCCCGCGCAGGTGGTCATCGCATGGCACCTCGCCGTCGGAAACGTCGTCATCCCCAAGTCCGTCACTGAATCGAGGATCCGTGAGAACTTCGACGCCCTGAACGTCACGCTGGACGCTGAGGACGTTGCAGCCATCAACGGGCTGGACCGCACCGCGGAAGGAAGCGGCAGGATCGGCCCGGACCCGGCTGTCTCTGACTTCGCCTAACTCCCAGGCTGTCTCCGGAGAGGCCCCGCCCACGTTCGCTTACGCGGACGGGGCGGGGCCTCTCCGTGTTGATCTGAGTCGGCTGTTCAGGCTCGGCTGGCGGCGCTCTATCTGGCGAGGCTTGACCGGGGTCAGGCGGCGAGCTGTTCCTGCTGGACCGCGACGGCGTCGACGACGGCCCAGCTGTCCTCGCCGGTGATGCTGCGGCTGGCGAAAAGCTCTGCCGCCGTCACGGTGTCGAAGACCTCGATGCGGATCCGGCCGCAGTCGGCGTCGAAGTAGGTTACGTGGAACTCCTGATTAATTTCCATGGCTCCATGGTGCAACCGGGGCCTGACATTTTTGGCAGTTCAGTCCGGCGTGTTGCGGAGACGGAGCACACGTTCCTTGGCCAGCATGGCCGACCGCTCGCTTTTTTCCGCCGCCCGTGCGTACTGCTTCGCCTCAGCGGCAGCGGTATCGCGTTGCTTGCGCGCGGCATCGAGTGAGAGTTCCATGGTCCGGAGCCGCTGCCGTGTCTCGTTAACGTCCGCTGTGAGCTGGACGAAGGCTGCCGCGGCGTCCTCCTGGGCCTGGGCGCGGCGTGCGGCCTCGCTGGCGGCATCGGCGGCCGCTTCCTCCGCTTCCGCCAGCGCCGCCTGCGCCTTCTCCAGCAGGGATGGCGGAACAGGGCGGGGAGCGCTGCGGACGGCCCGGAGCCGCGGCTGTTCGTGCTCTTCGGGGCCGGCATTGTCCGCGGCCTTCGGCGGCTGCGTTCGTGTGCCCCGGCGGGCCGGAGCCGACGGGGCGGAAGATTCTTCCCGGCGCCTTTTCGGCCCGCCATCATTCGGGCGCTGCGTCCCACCGGCTGGAGCCTGTGCGCCGACTTCCGGGCGCTGTGCTCCGCTGGGTCGCTGCGGCGGGGGCGGCGGAGGCGGCAACTGGCCGAGGGCGGAGGGAACCGCCACCGCGTCAGTCACATCAACCCGGTCAACGCCGTCGGCGGACAGCCCGCGGAGCAGCAGCCCGCTTTCGACGGCGGCGGCAGCCGCCAGATCCGCCGTGGCGGCCCGCAGTGTCTCTTCCACTTCGGTGGCCACAGGTCCGCTGATCTTCCGGCCCTGTTCCTCGGCGGCGAGCCGTGCTTCACCCACAGCGCTGCCGAGGAGCTTCCGGCGTTCCTTGGCGAGTTCCCGCAGGGCTGCGGCGTCGAGGGAAGCCTGGGCCTGCTGCATGCTCTGGCCGAGGACCCTGAGCTGCTGAACGGCTTCGGGGCGATGGTGCGCCAGCATGTTGACGGTCCAAGCGGCCACGGATGGTTTCGGCAGGGTCCGGATCGCCTGGGCAAGGGGCTTGCTGGTTGCGGCGGCATCCTTGGCGGCCGCCGTGCGGGCGGCGATGAAGTCGTCGAACGGAAGCGCGTACAGGGCCTGGGCGGCGCGCTGCAGTTCCTCCTCCATGACAGCATCATATGTTTCGGCACGCAGGTTTCAGCATGCCCCATGCGGGCAGAGTTCCGGCTGGACCCACTTCGGCCCGGCAAGGTTTCGCTCTAGTGGGCGGCCAGTCTGCCGCCATGGCCGCTCTGCCACCTGTCCAGCAGGTGGTGATACATCCTGAGGACAGCTTTGTAGAGGCCAACGGCCATTGCATGGATGAGTAGAAGGAGCACCTGCACGGCGCCGACCCCCATGAGAAGGAGGCCGACAACAGCGAGTGCCGGCAGGAACATAATAAAAACGGCTATAGCGACGGCGATATAGCCAAGGGCGTAGCTGACGATTGTCGCCTGGTCCACTGGAATTCCACCACAACCAGCTCGGTATTCCGGATGCTGCGTTCCCCTCTGCAGCTAGGGTGATGTGGTCCCCGGCTGCTCCTGCAGCCGGGGACCACTTAGCGGGAAGAGGATCCGCACGCTGATGATGCTGCACCTGCACACTTTGCGCTGTGGCGTTCTCTATTAGCTCACCGCCCGACTAGCAGCTTTTGCGTGTACCGGTATCCCGTCCCGGTCTATGAGGCGTTGACTTGCTGCCGGGGACCCCCTCCTTGACCTCAGTTCCGATGCTGGCTGATACCGATTTTTATAGCACCGCTCCAACGGGCCTGACAAGAGAATTTTCGGGGCACAGGCAACGGATGCTTGCCAGCTACTAAGCACGCTGATTAACTCATCTCTATAGCTGGTGCCACACCCGCGGTACCTGTCTGGTGGAAAGGAAAGTGCGTCATGGGAATTCTTGGATTTCTCCTGCTCGGTCTGATTGCGGGGGCCATTGCAAAAGCCATTCTTCCCGGGAGGCAGGGCGGCGGTTGGATTGTCACCCTCGTCTTGGGCGTTGTCGGGGCTATCCTCGGCGGCTGGATTGGTTCACTCATCTTCGGTGGTGGGTTGGGTGACTTCTTTGACCTCCGGACCTGGCTGTTGTCCATCCTCGGTGCCGTCATTGTGTTGCTGATCTACGGCGCCGTCACACGCAGAAGCCGGGTCTGACCTGGTTTCATAGCACCACGATCTGCAAGTGGGGTCGGCCCAAACGAGGGCCGGCCCCACTGGTTCCGGTGTCCCCGCAGCCAAGGGGGAACACCGGAAGCGACGATATCGCTCAAGAGAGCAGTATCTGTCGAAAGAACAGTCGGGGGACAGGGCTCGCGGCCGGATGGGAGGTGCACATGACGTACGCTTCGGAAGATTGGACGATGCGCCGTCAGGTCATGGATGTCATTATCGATGTTCTTTCGGCGGTTGCCACAGGCCCGGAAGTGCGCGTCAGCCTGTTGCGCCATCTCGAGGAGCACCCCGGCAATCCGGAAAAGGCCCTGCTGGCCCACCTGTCGGACCGGAACATCGCCGACGACGTCGCGTAGCGACTTCCGGCCGCGACTGGCTTTTTCGGTCAGGAATTGGGGGGCGCTACCGCCGTGCCCGGAGTGCGCCGCGCAGTGCAAGGCCGACGGCACATACGAGCGGTACCAGGCAAGCGGTCAGCGACAGGGGATTCGGACGGAAAGTCAGCCGGCCGCCGTCGTCGTGGGTGTAAACCCCCAGGGGAAAGACGAATCCCCCTCCACCGCCGCCGGAGCCCGCTGCGTCCGGGTCGCCGCCTTCGGTGCCTCCGCCAAAGCCGAAGGAGACCAGCGCGACGGGAACGAGTTCTTTCCCGTCAAGCCGGATCGGCTCCCCATAAGCCCGGGACACGCCCACATTTTTGAAAGTCTCGGCAAGGGACTTCATCGCATCTGCCATGGCGTCAGGACCAGAATTCGGCGGCCTTGGCGGTATCCTCCGGGAATTCATACACTTCGGTGACTTTCCCGTCCTTGAGCGCGAAGACGATGACGGCGCGTTGGTCCATGGCCACCCCGTTGCGTTGCGCATGCACCCTCTGGAAGCCAACGGTGTGATTTTCCCCGCCGATCAGATCATCCAAATCGACTCTGACTGTGCCGTCCGATCGTGTGAACAGTTCGCCGAGATAGGCGAGGATGGCGTCCAGGCCCTGCTTGTCACCGGATAGCCCGCCGCTTCCTCCCAGGTGCCAGACGGCGTCCTCCGCGAACAGGCTGCGAAGGGCGTCCATGTCACCTGCGCCGAACGCCTCGTAGCCTCGACGAACCAAATCAACGTCTTCCCGGGTTCCCATTTCGCTACCTCACTGTCGTTGTTGTTGGGTCCCAGCGAGGAAAGGTTAAGCCTGTGCGAGGACCATGTCGATGATCATTTGTTTGCTCTTTTTTGCCCTGGGGAGGGCAGCAGGCCGCCGCCCGAAGGGCGTTGACTCAGGCCCCATCAGGCCCTGGGTTATCGTTTATCGTTATTAACGAGTGGCGATAACTGGGGGATTGATGAAAGTTACAAGGCGCGCCGTTCCGGCTCCAGGCCGGAAAATGATCGTGTCCAGAAGAGATGCGCTTTTTCTGATGATTGCCTCGGCAGCGGGAGCAGTCACGACGACGGCGCTCACGGTGTGGGGCATCGTTGCTTCAGCTGCAGGTCCGGTGACGCTCACGCTTCCTGTGACTTCGACGCGCCAAGCCTTGTCCGGGCTGTCATTGGGTGCCACCGGCCACTACACCGCCCTCGATGCGACCGTCCCGGTGCTCCCTCCCGGCCCGGCCGCACTGCTGGCCTGGGCTGGGACTCTGAACCAACTCGGCATTCTTGCCGTTCTGGCGCTGATCTTCCTGCTGGCCTACCGGCTCCGGAGTGAAATTCTTTTCACACGTGGTTCTGCCTGGCTCGTTGGTGCCGGGGGATTCGTCCTCGCACTGGCCGGGACGGTGGGGCAGATTCTCGATTCCCTCGCGCGGAGCCGGCTGGCAGACCTGGTCGGAGCGAACGGGCACGAGCCGGGGGAGGACTACTTCTTCTCTTTGGACTTTAATGTCGGTCCTCTGGTCCTGGGCACCGCCCTGCTTCTTGTCGCCGGGGTCTTCGAGTTTGGCCGCAGGCTGCAGAAGGACACCGAGGGCCTGGTCTGATGCCGGCGGACGAAACCTCAGGAATCCATTGCCGGCTCGACGAGCTGCTGGCAGACCGCGGGATGACACTGACCGACCTGAGCAAGCGGGTCGGCGTCAGCCTGGTAAACCTGTCGGTGCTGAAAAATGACAGGGCCAAGGCGATCAGGTTCTCCACCCTGACGGCCATCTGTGACGCCCTGGAATGCCAGGTTGGGGACCTCCTGGTCACGGCGGGCAGCACAGCCGGCAGTCCCTAAATCCAATCGTGTGCGGGGTCTGGACACAGGAAGCCGCCGGACCTACCGTTCAGGTGGCGGTAGCTGTGGGGGACCACGGCGGCTGCCGCGGGTCCGAAATCGGGCCCATCCGTAATGACAGGAGGAAGCAGATGGAAACTGTTGAAGAGACCGTTGATGTCGCAGTTCCGGTCCATACGGCCTACAACCAGTGGACGCAGTTCGAATCATTTCCGCAGTTCATGTCCGGCGTCGAATCTGTAACCCAGCTGACCAATACCACCAATCACTGGGTTACGAAGGTCGGCGGCGTGAAACGGGAATTTGATACGGAGATAGTTGACCAGGAACCTGATGATCGGATCGCCTGGCGCAGCACCGACGGCAAGTCCCATGCCGGCATCATCAGGTTCACCCCCTTGGATGCCAATCACACCAAGGTGAAGGTCCACTTCGAATGGGCGCCGGAAACCGTCACGGAGAAAGCAGGAGCGGCCCTGAAGATTGACGAAATGCAGGTCAAGGCCGACATGCGGAAATTCAAGGACTTCATCGAGTCACGCGGCACGGAAACCGGCGGCTGGCGCGGCGAGGTCGAGGACAGCGGCCCCACCGGGCAGTTCTAGAAAACCACGGGCCGTGGAACCGTTGTGTGAACAACAGGTCCACGGCCCGTGCCCTAATATGCAGAGGCCCCCTCGGCAGGAGTCTCGTACGAGCAGGTCCCCTGCGCGCGCACGCCGCCGGCTGACCGTTCTGGCGGCGGTTGCCATGGCGACGGCGGTCCCTCCGCTGGCGGGGTGCTCCGCGCCGGAGCCGCAGGAGTCTGCCGGACCGCTGCCGATAGCGGTGGAGGTGAACCAGTCGCGCGACCAGTACGGGAAACAGGCCATCCAGATCATGTTCACCAACATGTCCGGCGGGCCCCTGACAGTGGCCGCGGCGCAACTGGCGTCGCCACTGTTTCAGGGGAACATCCTGTGGGAGCCGACGGGCGGCAGCCTCGAACTCCCACCCGGCCAGCCTAAGAGCCTTCCTGCGCGGCTGCCGGCACCCGTCTGCGGCCGGAACGCAGCCACGCAACTATCGACCGCGCAGCAGCCAGTCACGCAGCAACCAGTGGCCACGGTGCGATATTCGGAGGCCGGGCGGCCCGGTCTGCGGGAGGTGGCGCCGATCGCCGTCGACCCCTTCGGGGTCCTGGAGCGAAATAACAGGGAGCTGTGCCTGGCGGCGGAGGCCGCCGCCGTGGCGGACATTGTCCTGGACCCCAGACTTGAGGTTGCGCCGGACTCCCGCACCGCCGTCGTGCGGCTGGTCATCACCCCGAAAAAAGCGGCCGGCGCCGGCGCGGACGTTGGGTCGGTGACCATCGCGAGCATCGACGGGACCACCCTGATTGCCGAACCGGCGGACGAGCCATGGCCACGGAATGTCCGTATCGTTCAGGGCGCGCCGCGCTCTGAACTGCCCCTGCGGATCCGGCCCGCCCGCTGCGATCCGCATGCCATCGCCGAGGACAAAGTGGGCACGCTGCTGCCCCTGCATGTGAGTGTGGGAGACCGCGAGGGGCAGCTGAACATCGCTGCCGGCACGGCATTGCGTGGGCAGATTCACGACTTTGTGACAGCGGCGTGCGCCCCCGCTTAGCTGTCGTGGCGTCTGCCTACAGGTGGGCCCCCTCCGCCGCGGTTCTGGGGCCAAACGACGGAGGGGACGTGTGTGGGTTATCTGTTGGCCCGACCTGCGGACTTCGTACGACCGGTCTTCCGTGCCGGTAACCAACACTTTGACGTTGTTGACTCAAGGTTCCATCGGATGCCGATCAATACTGGCTCAAGAAAAACCCGGCCCGCGGCGTGCGATGCAAGATTTGGCCTAGGTCTCAGATGACCCGCGTGGATCCGGGTGAAACGGATGTGTGCGCCGGCGGGCGCCAAAGCTGTGCCCTGGCGAATGGCGCCTTCAGGCGAAACCAGCAAAAAACCCCGTACCGCCGCCGAACGAGCGACAATACGGGGTTCTTCCCGAGCTTCCTATCAGAATCGAACTGATGACCTTTTCATTACGAGTGAAACGCTCTACCGACTGAGCTAAGGAAGCACCGCACCAATCAGCCGGGAAACCGGCCGGTTCATGCAAGAGACAACTGTAATAGAGTCCCCGTGTCCGGGTCAAAATGGACGCCCCGCTGGCGTCGATTGACGTTGGCAGGACGTTCATTCCGCCGTTGTATCCGGTTTAGGCCACCCACAGCAACGGCGGGAATGCTGGATCCGACAGTGTGTCGCAGAATGCCTGCGCACCAGCGGCAAAGGAGCTCAACCATGACAGTTAACAGCACCATTTCAACCGGCAGCACTGTATGCGCTGCCCGCTCGGCGGATGCAGATGCGGAGGCGGCGGAGCAGGGCCAGCCCGTCCGGCTGGCGGTGCTGGCCATGGTGGGAACAACCGTGTACGACGGCTGCCTCATGGACCGCGCGATGTCCCGCACGCTGGTGGAGCAGGGTGTCCCGGCCGGCTCTGCGCGATTTGAAGGCATGCTGCGCTACGCGAGGGAGCGTTCGGGCATCTCCCGGATGACGGTTTTCGCCGAACTGTTCGACGACCCCCAGGCGGCCACAAGTGCCAACAGGAGGTTCGAGCTTAATTGCGATGAACTCATCGCCGACGGCGGAGTCCGGGCCGTCCCGGGGGCCGAGGACACCATCGGGTGGCTCCGGGACGCCGGCATCAAGGTCTGCATGGCTACAGGCTTCGGGCGCCACACACAGAACATGGTGCTCGAATCGCTGGGCTGGATGGGTCTGGCGGACCTCAGCCTATGCCCCTCGGACGCCGGCAGGGGCAGGCCGTTCCCGGACATGGTGCTGACAGCCGTCCTGGCCCTCGACATTGACGACGTCCGGAGAGTGGCCGTGGTGGGGGACTCCGCCGCGGACATCCACTCCGGCCTCCGCGCCGGGGCGTCGGTTGCTGCCGGGGTGCTGACGGGGTCGCATTCCGACGCGGCGCTTCGCGGCGCGGGTGCCACCCACGTCCTGCCCTCCATTTAGCACTTCCCGGCGCTCCTGGAGCGGCTCGCTTCCCAGGCAACCTGAGGTTCGGGGTCAGCAGACGGTGTTGTCCGCCGGCTTCTTGCCGTCCACGAGGTACTTGTCCACGGCGCTGGTGATGCAGGTGTTGGACCGGCCGTAGGCCGTGTGGCCCTCACCCTTGAAGGTGAGCAGAGACGCGTTGCCCAGCTGCTTCCGCAGTTCGCTCGCCCACTCCACCGGCGTTGCCGGGTCGCCGGTGGTACCGACGACGACGATCGGTGCGGAGCCGCTGTACTTGACGGCGGAGGGGGTCCGGATGTTCTTGTACGGCCAGTCCGCACAGTTCGCCCCGCCGTACGCGAAGAAGTAGCCCAGCGTGGGGGAGGCCTCACGAAGCCGCTGCTCCTCGGCACGCATGGCCGCGGGATCGCTGCTGGTGGGGTAGTCCAGGCAGTTGATGGCGCTGAAGGCAAGAGCCGTGTTGGACGTGTATTTGCCGCTGGGGGACCGGTTCGCGCCGAGGTCGGCCAGGCGAAGCATGGGGCTGACGTCGCCCTTCATGGCCGCGTCCAATGCCTGCGTCAGAGCCGGCCAGTTTTCGTTGGCGTACAGCGGAACGACGATGCCGCTGACGAAGGCATTGCCGCCCACCTGTCGGCCGTCCTTGGCCGTCCGCGGAGTCTGGATCACGGAGTTGATGAGGTCGCGGATCTGCTGGAGGCCGTCGTCGGCCGTTCCGCTCAGGGGGCACCCCTCCTGCCCAAGGCAATGTTCCACGTAGGCACGCAGCGCCTTCTCGAAGGCCCGGGCCTGGCCCAGAGTCAGCTCCTCAGCGCTGAGGGACGGATCGATGGCGCCATCGAGGACCATGCGCCCCACATTGTCCGGGAAGAGCGACGCGTAGGTGGAGCCCAGGAAGGTGCCGTAGGAAAAACCCATGTAGTTGAGTTTGGAGTCGTTGAGCACGGCGCGCAGGACGTCGAGGTCCTTAGCCGCGCTGACGGTGTCAATGTGGCCAAGCACCGCGCCCGTTTGCTCAGCGCACTTGGCGGCGATGACCTTGTTATCGGCGCGGAGAACTGCCAGCCCGGCGTCGGTTTCCGGCGTGTAGACCTTTGCCCTCGCCTCGTCCCGTTCCTTGTCGGTGAGGCAGGTGACAGGTGCCGAGCGCTTGACGCCGCGGGGGTCGAAACCGATGAGGTCGTAGTTGGCGCGTACCGTCTCGGAGAAATTACTGTTGCCGGCGTCCCTCACGAAGTCGTAGCCGGATGCGCCCGGTCCGCCGGGGTTGACCAGCAGGCTGCCCTGCTTCTTGTTCCCGTTGCTGGCGATCTTCACAGCAGCGAGTTCAATCGTGTCGCCGTCCGGTTTCGCGTAGTCCACCGGCACCTTGACCTTGGCGCACTGCAGCTTGTCCTCGCAGGGCTTCCAGACAATCGTCTGGGAGTAGAAGTCTTTCAGCCCTTTGGGCGCGGCCGCCGCTATCGAGGGGTCGGCCTGCCCGGTGGAGCCGCCCTGGGAGGACTCGTCCTTGGAGAGGCCAAGGGCACTGCACGATGCCAGCAGCAGGGCCAACGCCATGGCGCCGGCCGCCCGCATCCCGCCCGCGAGGGTCCGGGGGCGCGAGGACAGGGGCGGTGCAGACATCATGCGGTGTTCTCCTTGTAGGCGGCGTCAGCGTGGTCAGTCAGAGGGTGGGCGGTGCATGGCTTAGATCAGGCTCGCGGCCATTGACTCTACGGCCAGCAGGGGTGCGACGTTGGTGGTGGTGATGCGCTTGCGGGCGTTGTTGATGGCGTCCATCCGGGCGAGTGTGACTTCGGGCCCGGACCGTTGGGCAAACTCCTCCAGCTCGCTCCTGAGTTCAACGTTCACGAGTTCGACGGCGTTCCCCAGCTGGATGATCAGAACGTCCCGGTAGAACGAGAGAAGGTCAGTCAATGTCCGGTCGAGTGAATCGGTGATGGAACGCTTTGCCCGCCTCTTTTGATCGTCTTCGAGCTGCTTCACCTGGCTGCGCATGGCAGGCGGCAGGGTCCCGGTCTCGGGGGCACCCAGCGTTGCCAGCAGGGCGGCCTTCTCGGCGGCGTCACGCTCCTCATTGGAGCTGGTAGCCTCCTCGGTGGCGATCTTCACGAGTTTATCAGCCATCATCACGGCGGCCGTAATGCCGCGCAGGCCCAGCGGGAACCGGACGGTCTCCAGGCGCCGTTCCCGGGCCTCGCTATCCCGGGCCAAACGGCGGGCGATGCCCACGTGGCTCTGGGCGGCCCGCGCAGCCCGCTCAGCAAGGGCCGGGTCCACGCCGTCGCGCTTCACCAGCAGGGCCGCCACGTCTGCGGCGGGCGGAAGCCGCAGCGCCACTGCCCGGCACCTCGAGCGGATGGTCACCAGGACGTCCGCGGGGGAGGGGGCGCACAGCATCCAGATGGTGCGGGGGGTGGGCTCCTCGATGGCCTTGAGCAGCACGTTGGTGGTGCGCTCCGCCATGCGGTCGGCGTCCTCCACCACGATGATCCGCCAGCGGGCTGAGGACGGCCGGTTGCCGGCAGTGGCCACGAGTTCACGGGCCTCGTCGATGGTGATGGTCACCTTTTCGGTGCGCACAAAGGAGACGTCGGCGTGGGTTTCACCCAGGATGGTCAGGCACGCCGGGCAGGTGCCGCAGCCGCGCATGGTGACGTCATCCTGGTCGCAGTTCAGTGCCGCGGCGAAGGCCTTGGCCGCGTTGGAGCGGCCGGAGCCCGGAGGTCCGGTGAACAGCCAGGCATGCGTGAGCCCCTCACCCATGGCGGCCTGCCGCAGCTGGGCGACGACGGCAGGCTGGCCCTGCAGGTCGTCCCAGACGGTCATGGCTGTCCCTGCCGGTCCGCGCCGGTTCGTGCGAGGAGCTGCTCGACGCGCGCCAGGATCAGTCCCGCGATGTCCTCGACGGGCCGTCCTGCCTCCAGCACCAGGTATTTATCCGGCCTGGCGGCGGCGAGGTCCAGGAACGCCTGGCGGATCCGGGCGTGGAATTCGTCGGCTTCCGATTCCAGCCGGTCCTCGGCAGCATCCCCGGCGATGCGGCGGCTGCGGCCCTCGGCCGGGTGGACATCCAGGAGTACCGTCAGGTCCGGCTGCAGACCGGATGTGGCCCACTCGTTGACGCTCCGCACGGCGTCCGTGCCGAGGCCGCGGCCGGCGCCCTGGTACGCCACCGAGGAGTCGATATAGCGGTCCGTGAGCACCACCTCGCCGCGGGCCAGGGCCGGCCTGATGATCTGGCTGGCGTGCGCGGCGCGGGAGGCGGCGAAGATGAGGGCTTCGGTGTGGGCGTCGATGTGGCCATGGCCGTGGTCCAGCACCAGGGAACGGAGCTTCTCGCCGATGGGCGTCCCGCCGGGTTCCCGGGTGCGCAGCACGGTGAGGCCGCGCGATTCCAGCGAGCTGGCCAGCCGGGCCGCCTGGGTTGACTTGCCGGCACCGTCACCGCCTTCGAAGGCGATGAAAAGTCCGGAGCTCTGCGTATTCACTTATCCAGCCTACCGATTTCCATCGACGGAAATGCCCCGCGCCCGCTTCCGCGTCCGGCCGGAAGCAGCCGCTTTCGCAGCGGGCAGGCACCCAACGTACCCTTTGACCATGAGTCTTTCCGATCAGCATGCCGCATCCCTGTCCGCCGAGACGGTGGTTGTGGCCGCCGGCCGTCCGCCGCGTGAACACGATGCGCCCGTCAACCCGCCCATCGTGCTCTCGTCGACCTATTTCGGGACCGGCGCGCTCGACGACGGCGACCGGGGTTACGGCCGCTACTCGAACCCCACGTGGGACCCGTTCGAAGAGGCCCTCGGCCAGCTCGAAGGCGCCGCGCTGCCGGGCCTCCTCTACTCCTCGGGCCTTGCCGCGGTCAGCTCCGCGCTCTCGCTGATCCCCAACGGGGGCGTCCTGGTGATGCCGTCCCACAGCTATTCCGGTTCGCTGGTCATGGCTGCAGAGCTGGCCGAAAAGGGTCTCCTCGAACTCCGCACCGTGGACATCGCGGATACCGAAGCTGTCCGGGCCCAGATGGCCCCGCAGGACGGCAAACCTGCAGACATGCTGTGGCTGGAAAGCCCCACCAACCCGATGCTCGGCATCGCGGACATCCGGGCGCTGACGCAGGCAGCCCACGAGGCCGGTGCCGTCGTCGTCACGGACAACACCTTCTCCACTCCTCTGGTGCAGCAGCCGCTCAGCCTGGGGTCCGACGTCGTGCTTCACTCGGTGACCAAGTACCTGGCCGGCCACTCCGATGTGGTTCTGGGCGCCCTGGTGACCTCTGACGCGGAACTGCGCGAAACTCTTCTTCACCACCGCATCATCCATGGTGGAATCGCCGGTCCCTTCGAAGCGTGGCTGGCGCTGCGCGGCCTGCGGACGCTGGCCCTGCGGATTGAGCGTTCCCAGGCATCGGCAGCGGTGCTGGCCGAACGTCTCAGCGCACACCCGGCCCTGGAGAATGTGCGCTATCCGGGCCTGGTGTCGGATGCCGGCCACGATCTGGCCAAGTCCCAGATGAGTGGCTTTGGCTCCATCCTCTGCGTCCAGGTTGCGGCCGCCGGCGGGCTCAGCGCTTCCGAAACTGCGGACAAGCTGGTGCGTGCCCTGAACCTGTGGCTGCCGGCCACCTCCCTTGGCGGCGTTGAGTCGCTCATCGAGCGGCGGCGCCGGCACGCTGCGGAACCGGTCAGCGTCCCCGAAAACCTGGTGCGCCTGAGCGTCGGCATCGAAAACGTCGAGGACCTCTGGGCCGATTTGAAGCAGGCGCTGGACGCGCTGGACCGATAGGCTGGGCTGGTGGACGGACGACTACTGATTTTCTATGTTGAGAGCACGGTCTATTACATCCTGGGGCTGATCGCACTGGCCCTCGAGGTGTGGGCCTTCTTTGACTGCGTCCGCCACCGGGCCAACGCCTTTGAAGCTGTCGGCAAGCGCACCAAGACCTTCTGGCTTGCATTGACCGGCGGCAGCCTGGCCGTCGGCGCGCTGTCCGTGCTTGGCGGCGGATCGGGCGGCCTCCTTGGCCCGCTTGGCCTGTTTGGCCTCGGAGCCGTGGTTGCGGCCTCCGTCTACCTGGCTGACGTCCGCCCGGCCGTGAAGGACGCCGGCCGCGGCGGCAGCCGGAACATGGGCCCTTACGGCCCCTGGTAGTCCCAGCCGGCATGGGCGCAACACCGGAACCCTGCCGGCGTGGGCCCAGCACCCTGCTTCCGGTGCTTTAGCCCGGCGCCACAGCTTCCCAGCCGACGGTAAGTTCCCCCAGCCGCCAGCGCGAGGGGCCATCCTGCACCGGCCACCCGCCGTCGAACAGCGCCCGGCACATGGCCGTCCACCGCTGCCTGTTCCCAAAGGGTGCGAGCGGCGCCGCCTCGAGCCATGCCCGGTCCATCGCCTGCAGCAGCGTGTGGACGCGTTCGCCGGGGACATTGCGGTGGATGAGGGCCTTGGGCAGGCGTTCCGCGACCTCGGACGGCAGCCCGAAACTCCCGAACCGCACTGACATGGTGAGGCTCAGCGGCCGCTCAGCATCAAGGGCAATCCAGGCGGAGCGGCGGCCAATCTCGTCGCACGTCCCGTCGATGAACAGGCCATCCGGAGCCAGCCGCCCCTGCACCAGTTCCCAGATGCCGCGGACATCCGCTTCCTCGTACTGGCGCAGCACGTTAAACGCCCGCACAAATACAGGATTCCCGGGCACCGGAAGTTCGAATCCGCCATTGTGGAAACTCAGGCCCGGGCGCTCCAGGGCCTTCGCGGCGCGCACGCGTTCCGGCTCAATCTCGATCCCGCAGACGCGCACATCCGGCCGTACCGCCCGGAGCCGTTCAAAGAGTTCGACGGCGGTGGCCGGCGAAGCGCCGTAGCCCAGGTCCACCACGAGCGGGTCAGCCGCCCTCCGGAGGCGCCAGGCCTGCGGCCCGGCGAGCCACCGGTCCAGCCGGCGCATTCGGTTCGGGTTGGTGGTGCCGCGGGTCACGTTGCCCACCGGCCTGCCCCGGCTGCTCCGCTTGGTCACCACCCGCTCTGCTTTCTGCACCACGGCACCAGCTTAACGGGGCGCCCTGCCTGCGGGCTGCGGGCGGTCCTGCCGCGTGATGTAACTCTCGGCACCCGTGGGCCGCGCTCGGCTAGGATGAAAATCATGACTTACAAGCTGATTCTGCTGCGCCACGGCCACAGCGAATGGAACGCCAAGAACCTGTTCACCGGCTGGGTGGATGTAGACCTGAACGACCAGGGCCGCGAGGAAGCAGCACGCGGTGGGGAACTGCTGGTTGAGAACAACATTCTCCCGGACATCCTCTACACCTCGCTCCTGAAGCGTGCCATCAACACGGCCAACATCTCCCTGGACAAGGCCGACCGTGGCTGGATCCCCGTCAAGCGCGACTGGCGCCTGAACGAGCGCCACTACGGTGCCCTGCAGGGCAAGGACAAGGCCCAGACCCTGGCCGAATTCGGCGAGGACCAGTTCATGCTGTGGCGCCGTTCCTACGACACCCCGCCGCCGCCCCTGGACGACAGCAGCGAGTTCTCCCAGTCCCGCGATCCGCGCTACGCGGATCTCGGCGACGAAATGCCCCGCACCGAGTGCCTCAAGGACGTCCTCATCCGCCTGCTCCCGTACTGGGAATCGGACATCAAGGAAGACCTGAAGGCCGGCAAGACCGTCCTGGTCACCGCCCACGGCAACTCCTTGCGCGCCCTGGTCAAGCACCTGGACGGAATCAGCGATGACGCCATCGCCAGCCTGAACATCCCCACGGGCATCCCGCTGGTCTACGACCTGGACGAGAACTTCCAGCCGATCACCCCGGGCGGCACCTACCTCGATCCCGAGGCTGCAGAGCAGGCCATCCTGGCCGTCGCCAACCAGGGCAAGAAGTAGAGTTTTCAGCCCGCTCGTTTAGCTGACGAAACCAAAACGGACGACGCCGGCCGGTCACCTCAGGTGACCAGCCGGCGTCGTCCGCTTTAATTCGGTGGAGTTCGCTTAATCCGGTGGAGTTGTTGTCAGCCGTGCTCGATGCTGTTCGGGTGCCAGGCGCCGGTCACGAGGTAGGTGACCTTCTGCGCCACGGACACGCCGTGGTCCGCGAACCGCTCGAAGTAGCGGCTGGCCAGGGCAACGTCCACGGTGGTTGCCGGGGATTCCTGCCAGTCGGGGCGGGCGATCGCCTTGAAGACACTGAGGTGGAGGTCGTTCACCGCGGAGTTGGCCTTGAGGATGTCGCGGGCAACCTCCAGGTCGCGGGTCTCCAGCAGTTGGGTGAGCTTGTTGGCAATCTCGATGTCGTGCTCGGCGAAGCTCTTGAAAGTCCCGGTCAGGGACTCCGGGATCACCATGGCGGGAAAGCGCAGCCGGGCCAGCTGGGCAATGTGGCGGGCGAGGTCGCCCATTCGCTCCAGGGAGGCGCTCATCCGCAGCGACCCGACGATCATGCGCAGGTCGCTGGCCACGGGGCCCTGCAGGGCGAGGATGTCGATGGCGCGCTCGTCGAGGCTGTTCTGCAGGAAGTCGATCCTGGCGTCCGCGGCGATGACGTCCTGGGCCAGATCGACGTCGGCACTCTCGAACGACGTCGTTGCCTTTCCGATCGCTTCACTGACCAGCTTTGAAATCTCGATGAGGTCCTCGCCCACATGGGCCAGCTCCTCCTGAAAAACCTTGCGCACGTAGGCGTCCTTTCCTTGGAAACTCCGCCCCGCCGCGGCGGTCAGAATTTCGTGTCACCGTTCCGGCAGTCCAACCGCACACTCTTCCAGTGTTCGGTGAACTGTTACACACCTCAAGATGAACGTTAGCTGAATCCGCACCGCGTGGGCCTTTTATCGGATATCGGGGGTTCCCGGAAGCATAAGCTGGAGGCGTGGATCCAATGCTCTTAGGTGTCATCGCCGGCCTGCTGGGCCTGTCGTTCGGCGTCTTTGGCGTGCTCGCCTTCCGGGCCAGCGAGAAGCAGCGCGAGCTCGTGGACATTGAATACGACGAACCGGCGCTGCCCCCTGGGTCCGCGGAGGTCCTCGCCGTCGTCGGGCAGGCGTTTGTGGTGGTGGACGCGATCGACGGCGTGGTCCGGGCCAGCCCGGCGGCCTACGCCTACGGCCTGGTGCGCGGCCACACGGTGGTGCACCGCGAGCTGCTCGACATGACGGCGAACGTCCGGCGGGACGGCGTCATCCTGGAGAGGCAGCTTGAACTGCCACGGGGGCCGCTCGGCCAGGGAACCATCATCGTGCAGGTCCGGGCAGCAATGCTGGGTGAGGAATACATCGTCCTGCTGGCCGATGACCGCACCGAGATCACCCGCACCGAGGAGATCCGCAACGACTTCGTGGCCAACGTGTCCCATGAACTGAAGACGCCGGTGGGCGCCATCTCCCTGCTGGCTGAAGCGCTGGAATCTTCGGCGGATGACGAGGACGCCGTCCGCCGCTTCGCCAAGCGCATGCACAAGGAATCGGCCCGCCTCGCCGCGCTGGTACAGGACATCATTGAGCTGTCACGGCTGCAGGGCGCGAACGTGGCGCAGCAGGGGCACCCTGTGGACATCAACGACGTCATCTCCGAAGCCGTGGACCGGTCGCAGCTGCCCGCCGAGAGCAAGAATATCCAGATCGTCATTGGCGGCCGTGCGGAGGCGAAGGTCTACGGCGACCAGGACCTGCTGGTCACGGCGCTGCGCAACCTCATCGACAACGCGATCCGGTATTCGCCGGAGAACACCCGCGTGGGCATCGGCGTCCGGTCCAGGGAAGGACTGGTCTCAGTCTCCGTCACGGACCAGGGCGGGGGCCTGTCACCCGAGGACCAGGAACGCGTGTTCGAGCGTTTCTACCGGGTGGACGCGGCCCGGTCCCGCCACACCGGCGGAACCGGCCTGGGCCTGAGCATCGTCAAACACGTTGTTTCCAACCACGGCGGGGAAGTCACGCTCTGGTCCCAGCCCGGCCAGGGCTCCACGTTCACCCTCCGGCTGCCGGAGATGGAAGGGCAGGAAGACCCGTCCGCGCCGGAACCGCGCGCCCGTACTGTCCAGGACGCCAGCACCCTGGCCCCCGACTCACCGCAGGGCCGGCCCGACCGGCCGCAACAGGCCACCGAACCACACGACGCCGCCGGCGTCCACGAACGAGGAGCTAACGCTTGAGCAGGATTCTTATTGTCGAGGATGAGGAGTCTTTCAGCGATCCCCTGTCCTATTTACTGGGCAAGGAAGGATTCGAGGTGGAGGTCGTGGACAACGGCCTCGACGCCATCACGGAATTCGACCGCAACGGGGCAGACCTCGTGTTGCTCGACCTGCAGCTGCCGGGGCAGTCCGGCACGGAGGTCTGCCGGCAGCTGCGTCAGCGCTCCACCGTCCCGGTCATCATGCTGACCGCCAAGGACACCGAGATCGACAAGGTCGTCGGGCTGGAGCTGGGCGCGGACGACTACGTCACCAAGCCCTACTCCTCCCGCGAGCTGGTAGCCCGCGTCCGCGCGGTGCTGCGGCGCCAGGGCGAACCGGAGGAACTCATCGCCTCCACCGTCCACGCCGGCCCCGTGCGGATGGACATCGAGCGGCATGTGGTGAGCGTCGACGGCGAGCAGGTGTCGCTGCCGCTGAAGGAGTTTGAACTGCTGGAGATGCTGCTGCGCAACTCCGGCCGCGTGCTGACCCGGGGCCAGCTGATCGATAGGGTCTGGGGCTCCGACTATGTGGGCGACACGAAAACGCTCGACGTCCACGTGAAGCGGCTGCGCAGCAAGATCGAGCCCGACCCGTCCCTGCCGCGGTACCTCGTCACCGTGCGCGGACTGGGCTACAAGTTCGAGCCGTAGGAGTTTGCGGCTGGCCCGGGCGAGGCGCCCGGGCTGGCACCGACAACGCGAAGCATCTACAAACACGAAAAAGGAGGGGTTCCCGGCCGGGAACCCCTCCTTTTTCGTCTTGCTGCCCTACTAGGCGACCGTCAGTGGCCTGCGCTGCTAGTGGCTTGCGGTGGGCGTGGCGGAGGCAGTGTCGCTCGGCGTGGCAGTCTCGCTTGGCGTGGCAGACCCGCTCGGCGTGCCGCCGGGCAGGTAGGCGGCGTATTCCTTCAGCGTGCCGTCCACCACGGGAATCTTCACGGTCTTGTTGACGTTGGTGCCGTCCTCGGTCACCTGGATATCCACGAGGGATCCGGGCTTGCCGCCGGAAGTGCTCAAAATGGCTTCGTCCGCGGATTCATTCAGCAGGGTGTAGGCGTTCTGCTTCACGGAAACTTCAGTCTGCGCACCTTCGGCTCCCTTGAGGGTGACCTTGACGTCCTTGGACGAGGAGTTGTAGACGGCACCTATGACGCGGCCCGGCTGGTTCTCGCCCGCGGAAACGATCAGCATGTTGCGCAGCTGCACCGGTCCGACCTCGGCGCGGGTTCCGTCGGAGGCAGCGTACTGGTGAGAGGTCTGCTGGGCGTTGATGTAGCCGCAGCCCGTCAGGGCCAGCAGGCCGGCACTCAGGGCGGCTGCCGCCATTGCCATCTTGCCGCTCTGGCCCCGGTTCATCGCAGTGAAACGCACGTCACGCACTCCTCGAAAAGTCTTGAAACAGTTTTCAGGCATAGCCTATCGGCAAAGAGGACCAAACAAGGATTCGGTCCCTCCACATGACCGCCCGTTCCGGCGCCTCCTTGAGAGGTCCTCAGGCCCGCCGCCGGGACCCGCAATTACCCGCGCGTAACGCTTGTGGGCCCGCATGCGATGCACTATTGTTCGCATTCGTCAAGGGGTCTGAGCGGCCGATTTCGGCTATTTTCCGCGGATTTACGGGGTTCTGCGACCGTATCCGTGCCAGTCATATGCCTTAATCGTGATAAACTGGTCTGCGGGAAAGGGGAAAGTCCACATGGTTTTTGAGGTCGGCGAGACAGTAGTTTACCCTCACCACGGTGCAGCAAAAATTGAAGAAATCAAGATGCGCACTGTCAAGGGCGAAGAGAAGATGTATCTCAAGCTCAAGGTGGCTCAGGGTGATCTGACCATTGAAGTTCCAGCAGAGAACGTTGACCTTGTTGGGGTTCGCGACGTAGTGGGCAAAGACGGTCTGGAGCACGTGTTTGACGTGCTCCGTGCCGAGTTCACTGAGGAGCCCACCAACTGGTCGCGTCGTTACAAGGCAAATCTGGAGAAGCTTGCTTCCGGTGACGTCATCAAGGTTGCAGAGGTCGTCCGCGACCTGTGGCGCCGGGATCACGACCGGGGCCTTTCCGCAGGCGAGAAGCGAATGCTTGCCAAGGCCCGGCAGATTCTGATCTCAGAATTGGCCTTGGCTGAAAAGACCGACGAAGAGAAGGCTGCAAGCGTTCTCGACGAGGTCTTGGCTTCCTAACAAGAATTGAACCCCGGTGGCAGAGTGCCGCCGGGGTTTCTTCTTGCCCAAAAACACCCATCCAGGTAGCACGTCAGGGCGTTCCCAGCGGTGAGAACGCCCGCAGCTGCTACTTGGTTGGGAGCAGCCGGGTGATGGAGGGGGAGTGCGGCTGGGACGTAGGCTAGAGCGCATGAACACTGCACCCAAGCCCCCCGTGACCGCCGTGATCCTCGTCGCCGCCGGGTCCGGGCAGCGGCTGGGGTATGGCATGCCCAAGGCCGCCGTGCCGTTGGGCGGTGAACCGATCCTGATGCACGCGCTCCGCGGGATCGTCGCGGCAGGCATTGCCAGCCAGGTCTGCATCGCGCTGCCAGCCGGTGATGAGGACCTCCGCCGGCTCTGCGAAGACTTCCGGGTGGAGCTGGTCGACGGCGGCCCGCTCCTGACAATGGTCGACGGCGGGGCGTCCCGGGCGGATTCCGTCCGTTCCGCTCTGGCCGCCGTCGAGGACGGGACCGAAGCGGTTCTGGTCCATGACGCCGCCCGTGCCCTGGCTCCGGAGCAGGTTTTCCACCGGGTGGCCCAGGCCCTGGCGGCCGGCGCCGATGCGGTGATTCCGGTGATTCCGGTGGTGGACACGGTCAAGACGGTCGCCGCCACCGAGGGCCCGGCCACGGACATCGCACCTGAACTCGTCACCGGAACCGCGCCCCGTGAGGAGCTCCGGGCAGTCCAGACTCCGCAGGGCTTCAAGCTCTCCGTGCTTCGGCAGGCGCACCAGGCGGCCTCGGGCTTCGATGAGAGCCAGGCCGCCGCCGTTACGGACGACGCCATGCTGGTGGAGCTCCTCGGCGTGCCGGTGCATGCCGTCCGGGGGGCAAGCCAGTCCCTGAAGATCACCACACCGCTGGACCTCATCATCGCCGAGGGCCTGCTCGAGGGACCCCTCGGCACCCGCTGGGTGGAGGGCTGACAAACCCCATGACGGAAGGCGCCATGACCCCCAACGCTTCGCGGACCCCGGTACTCCTGCCCCGGACAGGCATCGGCATCGACGTGCACGCCTTTGCCCCGGACAGCGACCCGCAGCCGCTCTGGCTCGGCGGGCTTTTCTGGGAGGGGGAGCGGGGCCTCGCCGGCCATTCCGACGGCGATCCCGTGGCCCACGCTGCTGCCGACGCACTGTTCTCCGCTTGTGGGATCGGCGATCTGGGCACCCACTTCGGCACAGACCGGCCCGAATTCGCCGGGGCCTCCGGAGTCACACTCCTGGCCGAAGCAGCGCGGATCGTCAGGGCGGCAGGCTTCGAAATTGGCAACATTGCAGTGCAGTTCGTGGGCAACCGGCCCAAGTTCGGCCCGCGCCGGGAAGAGTCCCAGCGAGTCCTCACCGAGGCCGCGGGCGCCCCGGTCAGCGTTACGGCCACCACCAGCGACGGCCTCGGCTTCACCGGCCGCGGCGAAGGCATTTCCGCGGTGGCTACGGCCCTGGTCTACCCGGCGGCGTAGCGGTCCCGACGTAACCGGCCCCCGGGGCGGCTGTCCGCACCTGCAGCCAAATCACCTACGCTGGAAGAAGCACCAGTACCGCAATCCCAGGAGACCCGCCGTGAAAAAGCTGCTTCCCGCCGTCGTGATCGCAGGGATGCTTCTGGCCGGCTGTGCCGGCAGCCCCCGCATGAGCGTGGAGGAGAGCTGCAAGTTCCTGCAGGGCGACACGTTCAAGCCCACGGGCAACCAGCAGCAGCAGGCCGACCAGATCGCCAAGCATTACCAGGAGGTCGCCGACAAGGTGGCCCAGAACGTCGCCGACCCCATCCAGAAGATGGCCGACATCATGAAGCAGGTGGCCGGCACTTCCCTGGGCAACAAGAGTTCGGAGCAGACGGCTGAACTCGCCCGGCAGAACAACCGGATCGGCGAAGTCTGCAAGTAAGCGGGAACATTGGCATCGGCTAATCTGGAGCGGTGACCCTGCGCTTTTACGACACTGCATCCGCCGAAGTCCGCGACTTCGTTCCCCTGGTACCGGGCAAGGTAAGCCTTTATTACTGCGGTGCCACCGTGCAGGGCATGCCGCATGTGGGGCACATCCGCTCCGCCATCGCCTTCGACCAGCTCACCCGCTGGCTCGAATACCGCGGCTTCCGCGTCACAGTGGTCCGGAACGTCACCGACATCGACGACAAGATCCTCGCCAAGTCCGAGGCCTCCTTCCACCCCGACTTCGAGCAGGAGCCCGGCGCCGTGCCGGAAGAGGAATGGTGGGCGCTGGCCTACCGCTACGAGCAGGAATTCCTCAAGGCCTATGACACCCTCGGCGTGTCCCGGCCAACGTACGAGCCGCGGGCAACGGGGCACATCCCGGAGATGCACGCACTGATCCAGCAGCTGATCGACCGGGGGCACGCGTACCCGGCCCTTGATGGCTCCGGGGACGTCTACTTCGACGTGCGCTCCTGGAACAAGTACGGCGCGCTGACGCGGCAGAAGATTGATGACATGCAGGGTGCCGCGGACGCGGACCCGCGCGGCAAGAAGGACCCCCGCGACTTCGCCCTCTGGAAGGGCTACAAGGAGGGGGAGCCGACGACGGCGAGCTGGGTGTCCCCGTGGGGCACCGGCCGTCCGGGCTGGCACCTCGAATGCTCGGCGATGGTCACGAAATACCTTGGCACCGAATTCGACATCCACGGCGGCGGCCTCGATCTGCGCTTCCCGCACCACGAAAACGAGATGGCCCAGTCCCAGGCGGCAGGCCACGGCTTTGCCAACTTCTGGATGCACAACGGCATGGTCACGTACCAGGGCGAGAAAATGTCGAAGTCCGTCGGCAACACCGTCAGCCCGGCCGAGATGCTGGAAATCGCGCCGCCGCGCGTGGTCCGTTACTACCTGGGCCAGGCACAGTACCGCTCGGTGCTGGATTACCAGCCGACGTCGCTGCAGGAGGCCGCGGCCGCCGTCGAACGCATTGATGGTTTCCTCGCCCGCGCGGTCCGCGCGCTGTCCTCCGACGGTGCCCTGCTGTTTGGCAGCCACGGCACCGTTCCGGAGGCGTTCGCCGCTGCAATGGACGACGACCTCAACGTCCCGCAGGCCCTCGCGGCGCTGCACGACACGGTGAGGGCCGGAAACTCAGCCCTCACCGATGGCGACCTGGCGGCGACGCGGCAGGCCCTGGCCAGCGTGACCGACATGCTCCGGGTCCTGGGCATCAGCGACGCCGCGCAGCCCGCCGTCGACGACCAGGCCACCAGTGCGCTCGGCACGCTCATCGAAGCGCAGCTCGCCGCCCGCGCCGAAGCCCGTTCCAAGAAGGACTGGGCTGCCTCCGACGCCATCCGGGACACCCTGGCCGCGGCCGGCGTCCTGGTCGAAGACAACGCCGACGGCGCCACCTGGAGCCTGCAGCGCGGCTAGCCTCAGGGCTCAGCAGCCCGCCCGGTCAACGATTTGAGGCCAGTCAGTAGACTGGAGTCCAGACTTACTCAATACAACCAAGGGTGGAATTCATGGCCAACAAAGGTCGCCCGGGCGCAGTCCGCAAGCTCAAGAAGGGCCCCACCACCGGAACCGGTGGCCACGGCCGCAAGGCTCTCGAAGGCAAGGGGCCGACCCCCAAGGCCGAGGACCGCCCCTACCACAAGGCGCACAAGAGCAAGCAGCTCGCGGAACGCTCCGCAGCAAAGCGGCCCGCTGGTGCCGGCGGTGCCCGCAATGCCGGTGCCCGGTCGGGCCCGAAGGGGCGTGCCACCGAAGAGGTCGTCACCGGCCGCAACTCCGTCGTGGAGGCGCTGCGCGCCGGCATTCCCGCCAAGGCGCTGCACGTGGCCATCCGCATCGAGATGGACGACCGCGTCAAGGAGTCGCTGAAGATCGCCGCCGAACGGGGCATCCCGCTGCTGGAAACCGGCAAGCCTGAGCTGGACCGGATGACCGACGACGCCGTGCACCAGGGGCTCGTCCTGCAGATCCCGCCGTACGAGTACAAGGACGCCTACGACCTGGCCGAAGAGACCGTGGAAGGCTGGAAGAAGGGGCACATCGCGAACGCACCCCTCTTCGTTGCCCTGGACGGCATCACCGACCCCCGCAACCTCGGCGCGATTATCCGCTCGGTCTCCGCGTTCAGCGGCCACGGCGTCATCGTCCCGGAGCGCCGCTCCGTGGGCGTCACGGCCGCCGCATGGAAGACCAGCGCCGGCGCGGCGGTCCGCGTTCCGGTGGCCCGCGCCTCCAATCTGAACAACGCCATCAAGCAGTTCAAGGACATGGGCGTCTTCGTGCTGGGACTCGACGGCGACGGCGACATCTCGCTGCCGGACCTCACCGTTGCCACTGAACCCGTGTGCATCGTGGTGGGCTCCGAAGGCAAGGGCCTCAGCCGCCTCGTCCGGGAGAACTGCGACCAGATCGTCTCCATCCCGATCGACTCCGCCATGGAATCCCTGAATGCCTCCATGGCAGTCGGCATCTCCCTCTACGAAGTCTCCCGCCAGCGCTCCGCCAAGTAACCCCCCCGGGTCGAACCTGCTACGACCCCGAACGCTCCATCAGTTCTTGCAGGTGTTTGACGGACCCTTCCTCAGCTTTCGCAGCAAAACGGCAAACGCTTCCGCACCTAGTGCGGAAGCGTTTCGCCTTAAGCGGCAGGATCTGAGGACGCGTCGGTGGAATTCCTGCGGGATCTGATCGAGCGTTTTGTGCGCCCCTAGAACTCGCGGCGGTTGGCCAGGACTGGGAGCTTGGTGCGGGCTTCCTTGACCAGATCGGGGTCCAGGTCGGCGAAGATCAGGCCGGGGGCGCCGTCGAGCTCTTCGAGCACCTGTCCGAAAGGTGAGACGACCGCGCTGTGCCCCACGCCCGTGGGCGCCGCCCCCCGGGGTTCGATGCCCTGGGTGGCGGGATCGCCCTGGCCGCAGGCGAGGACGTAAGTGGTGGTGTCCACGGCACGCGCACGGGCGAGGAGCTGCCACTGGTCGACCTTGCCGGGGCCGGAACCCCAGGACGCGCAGACGATGTTGGCCACGGCTCCGCGGTCAGCGTTGGCCGTGAAGAGGGCCGGGAAGCGGATGTCGTAGCAGGTGGCCAAGCCAAAGGTGAGACCGCCGACGTCGAACGTCACGGGGCCGGTCCCGGCGTCCACGGTGTCCGACTCCAGGAACCCGAAGGCGTCGAAGAGGTGCACCTTGTCGTAGCTGGCGTCCACGCCCGGCCCGGCCACCAGCAGCGTATTGCGGACTTTCGTCTGCCCTTCGGAATGCGACGAGCCGGGGGTGAACATTCCGGCAACGATCACGATCCCCAACTGGTCAGCAATCGAGCGGACCCGGCTGGCCCAGGGGCCGTCCAGAGGCTCGGCGATGTCCAGCAGGGAATTGCCGAAGGCCCGCATGGTGGCCTCGGGGAAAACGACCATCTCGGCGCCCCCGTCCTTGGCGCGGCGGGCATATTCCTCCACCACGGTGAGGTTCCCGGCCACATCCCTTCCGGTGATGATTTGAGCCAATGCAATCTTCACGAAAACCTCCACGTCGGTGCGTCATTACAGCGTTCAGCGTGCCGCCACGTTCCCCGCATGCGTAACATGCCGGAATAGATCAGCTATTTCTATGTGACAGCTAAGCTTTAATTGATGGTAATGCCCCTTTTAGACACAGCCTTGACGGTGGACGACCCCCAGGCCTTTCCCCTCGGGGTCAGCGAAGCGCGCCAAGTTCCCGGCGGAGACGGGATATCAGGCGACCGTGCGAGAGTTGCGGTTTATGCGCCCGGCATCACCAAGCTGGAGGTCGCTTACCAGGCGCCCGGCCAAAGCTGGCGCCTTCAGACCCTGTCCGGCCTTCCAAACGGCGTCCATCACGGGGTGGTGGACGGATTTCCCGTAGGCTCACGGTACGGCTTCCGTGCCGTCCCCACGGGCGGAGAGGTCCTGCCGCTGGCGGTTCCCACGGTTGATTTTGACGACGACGGCGGCAGCCGGCAACCGCTGTTGCTGGACCCTTACGGCCGGGCCGTCGACGAACGGGACGGATTCCTGACCAGCGTCAGGATGTCCTCCGAGTTCGACTGGGCCGCTGACGAGAAGCCGAATACACCGTGGCGCAACACCATTGTCTACGAGGCGCACGTCCGCGGACAGAGCATGCTCCATCCGGATATCCCGGACGCCCTGCGCGGCACATACGCCGGCATGGCCCACCCCGCCATGATCGAGCACCTCACCGGTCTCGGCATCACAGCCCTGCAGTTGCTGCCGGTGCATTTCCACCTTGACGAGCCACACCTCCAGAACCTCGGCCTCACCAACTA
Organism: Arthrobacter sp. UC242_113; assembly: GCF_044054585.1. Classification (NCBI taxonomy): domain Bacteria; kingdom Bacillati; phylum Actinomycetota; class Actinomycetes; order Micrococcales; family Micrococcaceae; genus Arthrobacter; species Arthrobacter sp. UC242_113. Next base: position 4,614,999 of record NZ_CP171968.1, read on the forward strand.
CTGGGGTTACAACACGGCAGCGTTCTTTGCGCCGTACCCCGCGTACGCCACCAAATCGGCCCAGGAAGCCGGGCCCCAGGCCGTCCAGGACGAGTTCAAGGGAATGGTCAAGCTGCTGCATGCGGCCGGCATCGAGGTCATCCTTGACGTCGTCTACAACCACACGGCCGAAGGCGGGCCCGACGGCCACACCCTGAGCTTCCGGGGCCTAGGTGAGCAGAAGTACTACCGCACCGACGGCAACGGAAAATACGTTGACACCACAGGCTGCGGCAACACCCTCAACTTCGGCGAACCCCGTGTTATCCAGATGGTGCTGGACTCCCTGCGGTACTGGGTGGACGAGTTCCATATCGACGGCTTCCGCTTCGACCTGGCCGTCTCGCTCTGCAGGAACGCAGCCAACGACTTCGATCCCCACCACCCCTTCCTCGTGGCGGTCGCCGCGGATCCGGTGCTCTCGCGCGTCAAACTGATCGCCGAACCGTGGGACGTGGGCTACGGGGGCTGGCAGACCGGCCGGTTCCCCAGCGGTTGGGTGGACTGGAACGACCACTACCGCGACGCGGTGCGCTCCTTCTGGGTGGCGGACCGTGCCGCCCTCGACAACGGAGGCCGGGGCGCGTCCGTGGCCCGGCTGGCTGATGCCCTGTCGGGCTCAGCGAGCCTGTTCGAACCGTCGGGCCGCACCCGGCTGGCCTCGCTGAACTACATCACCTCCCACGACGGCTTCACCATGACCGACCTCGTGTCCTACGACCGCAAGCACAACGAGGCGAACGGTGAACAGAACCGGGACGGGCATGGCGACAACCGAAGCTACAACCACGGCTTCGAAGGACGCACCGAGGACGAGGGCATCCTCGCCCGCCGCGACCAGAGCAAGCGCAACCTCATGGCCTCGCTCATGATTTCCCTCGGCGTTCCCATGATCACGGCGGGGGACGAGCTCGGCCGTACCCAGCAGGGCAACAACAACGCGTACTGCCAGGACAATCCCCTCACGTGGGTTGACTGGACCAGCACGCCGGAGTCCCACGCCATGCTGCGGAGCACCAAGCGCGTTATCCGGCTCCGCCGGGAGTTCCTGGCCGCCCAGCCGCCCGACTACCCCGTCCGCGACGCCCGCTCGTACCTCTACTGGTACGACCAGGGCGGGCAGCCTATGACCATGGAACGGTGGAACGACTCCGGGAACCGGGTGGTTCAGCTGCTGCTCGGCTCCGATGACGGGCACGAGGCCGGGCTCATCGTGGTCAACGGCGGTCCCGAGGACATCGAGGTCACCCTTCCGCAGGTCACCGACGACGGCACCGGCAGGCGGGTCTTCGATCTGCGCCTCACCACGTCCGAGCTTCACGACCGGCGCCAGGGCGCACTGGTCGCTTCCGGGGAGCCTGACGAGGTGCAGGCCTACACCATCAACATCTACCGCACATAACTTAGAGGGAACGGGCATGCGCAGGCGTTGGACCGTCGGAACGCTGCTGCTGGGGCTTGCCGTGGCTGCCCTCGTGGTCTTCAACCTTTTCATCGCGCCGGGCGGCACGCCGCCCAGCGGGGTTCAGACCAGTGGGGTCCGGAGTGCGGGCCCCCAGGGAACCACGACGCCGGTCCCCACTTTTGCGCCGTCGGCACCCGCCGGGCGTCCGCCGTCGGCACCGGCCGCAGCGCCGCCGTCGGCCGGCAAGGGCACTGGCGTGCCGAACGTGTCCGGGCTCCCCGCCATCCGGGAGTCCCAGCTGCCGGCCGAAGGACGGCGGACCCTCGCACTGATCCGGCAGGGCGGCCCCTACCCGTACACCCGCGATGGGGTGACGTTCGGCAACTTCGAGCGCATCCTGCCCCGCAAGGCCGGCGGATATTACAAGGAGTACACGGTGCCGACGCTCGGCGAGTCGGACCGGGGTGCCCGCAGGATCGTGGCAGGACAGGCCGGTGACAAGTACTACACGCCGGACCACTACGAATCATTCAAGTTCATAGCAGAAGGCAAATAGCACCATGAAGATCTATTCCGGCGACACCTGGACCCTCGAGGAACTCCGCGACCAAGTGGCAGACGCCGGCCGCCGGAGTCTGCTGGTCCCGGCCGCCGACTCCAAGAAGTCCGTGCTTGCTGCCTTCGGCGAGGCGCTGGATTTTCCGGAGCACTTCGGCGTGAACCTCGATGCGCTCAACGACTCACTGCATGACTTCGCCGACGCCATTTCCGACGACGGCGCGAAGCCCCTGACCGTGATCTGGCAGGTCCCCGCAGCCTTCCGCAGCGACCGCTCCTTCGGCGTCATCTGCGAGATCCTTCAGGACGTCGAGCGCTACGCCGGCAAGGACCTCGCCGTCATCGCGGTGATGGTTTAGCGGCACCGCAGGTCAGCGGCGCCGCAACTGCCGGCGTCCGGAAGCGTGCGTCAAAAGCTGGGCCCACGCCGTCAGGGCCCCTGGCCGAGCTTGCGAGGGTAGGGGGACGGTGGGGAGGCACGAGCAGCACGCGGAGGACGGCGGAGTTGCGGCGCAACCCAGAGGGACTACGCGTTGACGATCAGCCCCAGCTCGGCCTTGGAAGCGAGGGCGTCGTGTTTGGGGAGCACCCGCACGGTGTAGCCAAAGGACCCGGAGCGGTCGATCACGATGGACCCGGCGAAGAGGTAGCGGCCGTTGCCGAGCTCCTCTTTGGCCTCGAGTTCCACCATGGTCACGTTGGCCAGCTCGTCGCTTTCGGCTGCCTGCCCGTACGCCACCTCCACTGACACGTCCTGCGGGGACAGGTTGTGCAGTCCCACGTAGGCGTGGACCTGGAGGGTGTCGCCGATCTGCGGGTCCTCGGAGACGCCCAGCGAGTCCACGTGCTCCACATGCAGCTGGGGCCAGGCCGCGCGGACCTTGGCGACCCACGCCGCCAGCGCCTTGGCCTGCGCGTAGGAGCCTGCCACCGCTTCGCGTCCCGAAACCGCCGCGGGCCGGTACAGGACGTTGACGTAGTCCTGCAGCATCCGCTCGGCCGAAACCGCCGGGCCCAGGTGGGCCAGCGTGTGCTTGATCATGGAGACCCAGTGCGTCGGGATCTTCTCGTGGCCGGACTCGGACGGCCCTGCGGCGCCGGCCGCTTCGGAGACGGTGTTTCCGTAGAACCGCGGCGTCACCTGCGTCTCGAGCAGCTCGTACAGCGCCGCGGCCTCGATGTCGTCGCGCTCATCGGCGGACGCGCCGTTGTTGGCGGTGGGGATCGCCCAGCCGTTTTCGCCGTCGTACATCTCATCCCACCAGCCGTCCAGGACGGACAGGTTCAGCGATCCGTTGATGGCGGCCTTCATGCCGGAGGTGCCGCATGCTTCGAGGGGCCGCAGGGGGTTGTTCAGCCAGACGTCGCAGCCCGGGAACAGCGTGCGGGCCATGGCGATGTCGTAGTTCGGCAGGAAGACGATGCGGTGGCGGACGGCGGGATCGTCCGTGAAGCGGACCAAGTCCTGGATCATCTTCTTGCCGGCGTCGTCCGCGGGGTGGGACTTGCCGGCGATGACCAGCTGGATGGGGTGTTCCTTGTGCAGCAGCAGGGCCTTCAGGCGCTCCGGGTCCCGCAGCATAAGGGTCAGCCGCTTGTAGGTCGGTACACGCCGGGCAAACCCGATGGTCAGGACGTCCGGGTCCAGCACCGAGTCCGTCCACGCCAGCTCGGCGTCCGCTGCGCCGCGCTTCTTCCACGCAGCCCGCAGCCGGCGCCGCACATCCTCCACGAGGGAAACGCGCATCTCACGCCGCAGCGCCCAGACCTCGGCGTCGGAGACGTTGTACGCGAGGTCCCAGCGGCCCATCACCTCGGCTTCGGGGCCGAAGCGCTCCCGGGCGAGTTTCGCGATGCGGGGATCCACCCAGGTGGGCACGTGCACGCCGTTGGTCACGGAGGTGATGGGCACCTCCGAGTGGTCGAATCCCGGCCACAGCGCCGAGAACATGCCGCGCGAGACTTCGCCGTGGAGCTTGGCGACACCGTTGGCCCGCTGTGCGAGGCGCAGGCCCATCACGGCCATGTTGAACACGAAGGGGTTGCCCTCGCTGAAGTTCTCCCGGCCCAGGTCGAGGATCCGCGACGTGGGAACGTCCGGCGCCAGGCCGGCTTCGAAGAAGTGCTGGATCTGTGCGGCTTCAAAGCGGTCGATGCCGGCAGGAACAGGCGTGTGCGTTGTAAACACCGTGGACGAGCGTCCCGCGGCGAGGGCCTCGTCGAAGGTGAGCGCCTGCTCGCCGGCCATCAGCTCCTGGATCCGTTCGACGCCGAGGAATCCGGCGTGGCCCTCATTCGTGTGGAACACCTCGGGCGCGGGCGTGCCGGTGAGCTTCTGGTAGGCGCGCAGCGCCTTGACCCCGCCCATGCCGAGCAGCAGTTCCTGCTGCAGCCGGTGATCCCCGCCGCCGCCGTACAGGCGGTCGGTGATGCCGCGGGCGGCGTCGTCGTTTCCGGGAACGTTGGAATCCAGCAGCAGGAGAGGGACGCGTCCGACGTCGGCACGCCAGATGTGTGCCAGAAGGCAGCGTCCGTTGGGCAACGGCAGTGAGATCTCCAGCGGCTTGCCGTTCCCGTCTGCGGCGGGCTCCCGCAGCAGTGTCAGCGGCAGGCCGTCGGGATCGATGACCGGGTAGGTCTCCTGCTGCCACGCATCCCGGGAGAGTGACTGCTTGAAGTAGCCGGCCTGGTAGAGCAGGCCGACGCCGATCAGCGGCACGCCGAGGTCGGAAGCGGCCTTGAGGTGGTCGCCGGCGAGGATGCCGAGGCCGCCGGAATACTGCGGCAGGACTTCGGTGATGCCGAATTCGGGGGAGAAGTAGGCGATTGAGGCGGGCGCGTCGCTGCCCAGCCCCTGGTACCACCGGGGTTCCGTCAGGTACCGGTCCAGGTCCGCTGCTGCCGCCTGGACGCGGGCCACCACGTCCTTGTCTATGGCGAGCCGGTGCATCTCCTCACGGCCCACCAGGCCCAGGAAGCTGACCGGGTCATTGCCGCACTGGGCCCAGACGCGCGGGTTCAAGCTTTCGAACAGCTCCCGGGTGGGCCGGTGCCAGGACCAGCGCAGGTTGGTGGCCAACCGGGCCAGTGGCCGGATCGGCTCGGGGAGAACGGTACGGACGGTAAATCTGCGGATTGCCTTCACCTGCGCCACACTAACCGACTGGGTGAACGGCAGGAACCGCTTTTGATTACTTTCCGGTAAATGACGAATCGCTTCATTAATTAAGTTCGCAGGCTTAGCAATTCGCCCCGTTTCTCGCTAACGTCGAGCCTGTGACGACTAACACGCGAACCAGTGCCCCAGCAAAGCAAACGCCGAAAGTTTCGGTCACGGAAGGCCTTAGGTTTGGCCGTTTCCCTATCACGGACGTTCAGCCTGTTGTCGAAGGGGGGAAGTTCCCGGCCAAGGCGCTGCCCGGTGAAGGAATCGTGGTCAGCGCCAGGTCCTTCCGCGAGGGCCACGACCAGCTGGGTGTCAGTGCGGTCCTCCTGGATCCCAAGGGCAACGAGCGCCAGCGGGTCCGGCTCCAGCCGCCGTCCGGTGACCGCGGCAAGGGAACCGACCTCTGGGAAGGCCTGCTCACCCCGGAATCCACCGGGAACTGGTCGTTCGTCATCGAGGCCTGGCATGACCGCTACGGCACGTGGCACCACAATGCCGAGGTCAAGGTGGACGCGGGCATCGACGTCGAGCTGATGCTTGCGGAGGGCGCCGCGCTGCTGTCGCAGGCCGCCGAGGAGCCGGAGCGGGACGATGCGGGCCGGCAGACGCTGCGCTCCGCCGCCACCATCCTCGCGGACACCTCCCTGTCAGCCGAGGACCGCCTGGCCGCAGGTTTCAGCCGGGACGTCGCAGCCGCGGTTGAGCGCGAGCCGATCCGCGAGCTTGTCACCGTCTCCGAACCGTTTCCCCTGCTCGTAGAGCGCGACCGCGCCGGCCGCGGGTCCTGGTACGAGTTCTTCCCGCGGTCCGAGGGCGCCGTGCGCGACCCCGGCACGGGTGCCTGGACGTCCGGCAATTTCCGGACCGCCGCCAACCGCCTGGACGCCGTGGCCGGCATGGGCTTTGACGTCATTTACATGCCGCCGATCCACCCGATCGGCGTGCAGCACCGCAAGGGCCCCAACAACACGCTCATCGCCGGCCCGAACGATCCCGGGTCGCCGTGGGCCATTGGCGCCAAGGAAGGCGGGCACGACGCCATCCACCCCGACCTTGGAACCTTCGAGGACTTCGACGCCTTCGTGGCGCGGGCGAACGAGCTCAACCTCGAAGTGGCGCTCGACCTGGCACTCCAGGCCGCCCCGGACCACCCCTGGGTCACCGAGCACCCGGAATGGTTCACCACCCGCGTGGACGGCAGCATCGCGTACGCCGAGAACCCGCCGAAGAAGTACCAGGACATCTTCCCGCTCAACTTCGACAACGACCCCGAGGGCCTGTCCAGGGAAATCCTGCGGATCGTCGAGCTGTGGGTGAGCCACGGCGTGAAGATCTTCCGGGTGGACAACCCGCACACCAAGCCGGTGTGGTTCTGGGAGTGGCTCATCGGCACGGTGAACAAGAAGGACCCCGACGTCGTCTTCCTGGCCGAGGCCTTCACCCGCCCCGCCATGATGCACGCGCTGGGCAGGGCGGGCTTCCAGCAGTCCTACACCTACTTCACGTGGCGCAACACCAAGAAGGAACTCGAGGAGTACTTCCACCACGTGAGCCGTGAGTCGGCGGCCTTCTTCCGGCCCAACTTCTTCGTCAACACGCCGGACATCCTCACCGAGTACCTGCAGTACGGCGGGCCTGCGGCGTTCAAGATCCGTGCTGCCCTGGCAGCAACCGCGAGCCCGCTGTGGGGTGTGTACGCCGGCTATGAACTGTACGAGCACGTGGCTCGGCCCGGTGCCGAGGAGTACATCGACAACGAGAAGTTCGAGTACAAGGCCCGCGACTGGGAAGCTGCTTCCGCCTCCGGCCGGACCCTCGCGCCGTACCTGACCAGGCTCAACGAAATCCGCAGGGCCCACCCGGCGCTGGGCGACCTGCAGAACCTCACCGTGCACCAGAGCACGGACGACGCCACGGTGGTCTACTCGAAGCACAAGACCCTCCCGGACGGCACGAGGGACACCATCATCGTGGTGGCCAACGTGGACCCGCACAGCGCGAGGGAAGGCATGGTCTCGCTGGATCTGTCCGCGCTGGGGCTCGACCCGGCAGACCTCACTCCGAACGGCGGATTCTGGGTGGATGACCTCATCTCCGGTGAGTCTTGGGAATGGGGCGAGTACAACTACGTGCGGCTGGATGCACATGTTGAACCTGCACACATCCTGAGCATCCGGAGGTAGCCGCCAGTGAGTTTCAGTCCGCAGGGCTTCACCCAACACTTCACCCCCAAGAGCACGTTTGAGCTCAATGCACCGGGTTTGCAGCATGATCCGCTGTGGTACCGGAAAGCGGTGTTCTATGAAGTGCTGGTCCGGGGCTTTGCGGACGCCAACGGCGATGGTTCGGGCGACTTCCACGGGCTGATCGAGAAGCTGGACTACCTGCAGTGGCTGGGCGTGGACTGCCTGTGGCTGCCGCCGTTCTTCCAGTCACCGCTGCGGGACGGCGGGTACGACATCTCGGACTACAACTCCGTCCTGGACGAGTTCGGCACCATCAGCGACTTCAAGCGGCTGGTGGCCGAGGCGCATGCGCGGGGCGTCCGGGTCATCATCGACCTCCCGCTGAACCACACCTCGGACCAGCACCCCTGGTTCCAGGAGTCCAGGAAGGACCCCGACGGTCCCTTCGGCGACTTCTACGTGTGGAGCGACACGGACGAGAAATACCAGGACGCGCGCATCATCTTCGTGGACACGGAGGAATCCAACTGGACCTTCGACCCCATCCGGCGGCAGTTCTTCTGGCACCGGTTCTTCAGCCACCAGCCCGACCTGAACTTCGAGAACCCGAAGGTCATCGACGCCGTGTTCGACGTCGTGCGGTTCTGGCTGGACCAGGGGATCGACGGGTTCCGGGCGGACGCCATCCCGTATCTGTTCGAGGAGGAGGGGACGAACTGCGAAAACCTGCCGGCGACGCACGAGTTCCTGCGTAAGCTGCGGAAGATGGTGGACGAGAGCTACCCCGGCCGGGTCATCATCGCTGAGGCCAACCAGCCGCCCAATGAGGTGGTGGAGTACTTCGGAACCGAGGAGGAACCGGAATGCCACATGGCCTTCCACTTCCCGATCATGCCGCGGCTCTATTACGCGCTGCGTGACCAGAAGGCCGCCCCCATTATCGAGACCATGCACGACACCCCGGCCATCCCGGAAGGTGCGCAGTGGGGAACATTCCTGCGCAACCACGACGAACTGACGCTGGAAATGGTCACCGCCGATGAGCGGGCCGCCATGCTCGGCTGGTACGCGCCGGACCCGCGCATGCGGGCCAACATCGGCATCCGGCGCAGGCTGGCGCCGCTGCTGGACAACTCCAGGGCGGAAATAGAGCTCATCAACGCCCTGCTGCTGTCCCTGCCAGGCAGCCCGTTCCTGTACTACGGGGACGAGATCGGGATGGGCGACAACATCTGGCTCGAGGACCGTGACGCCGTCCGCACCCCGATGCAGTGGAACCCCGACCGCAACGCCGGGTTCTCCAACGCCGATCCCGGCAAGCTGTACCTCCCCGTGATCCAGTCGCTGGTCTACAACTACGCCATGGCGAACGTGGAGGCCGAGGCCGCCCATTCCGGATCGCTGCTGCGCTGGACCCGGCAGATCCTCAGCGTGCGGAAGAACCATCCGGCGTTCGGCCTCGGGGCGTTCAAGCACGTGGAGGCCGACCACGAGGTGGTGCTGGCCTATCTGCGCGAACTGCCGGAGGGCAACACGGCGGGGGAGCCGGCTGAATCCATCCTGTGCGTCTTCAACCTTTCCCAGCACCCGGTGTCCTCCACCCTGAGGCTTCCGGACTTTTCCGGCCGCGGCCTGCGGGACGTTTTCGGGGGCCAGCCGTTCCCGGGCATCAGCGACGACGGGCATCTGACGTTGACGCTGGGCAGCCACGACTTCTTCTGGCTGCGCGTGCGGGCCACTGCTTCCAACCCCGCTTCACCCTTTACGCAAGCGATGCCGATACTGTCGATTGAGGGATGAGATGACCCAAACAACACTGACACCCACACTCGAACACCTGCTCCGCGACTGGCTTCCGGCCCAGCGGTGGTTCCCGGTGAAGTCCCCGGACTTCACCCTGGCGCCGGTGGGCGGCCTGGTCCTGAACGACCCCACCGGCCAGGCCGGCCTGGAGGTGTTCCTCGCCTCCGTTGAGTCCAAAACGGCCGACGGCGTCTCCCGCACCGACGTCGTCCAGATCCCGCTCAGCTACCGCAGCCAGCCGCTGCCGGGCGCCGAACGGGCCCTGATCGGTGAAAGCGACGATCCCGAGCAGGGGCACCGTTGGGTCTACGACGCCGTCCACGACCCCGCCTTCATTGCCGCATGGCTGGATCTGATCCGGACGGAGGAAGCCGCCGGCACCGCCAGCGGCCACCTTTCCGGGGGCGGGCAGCCGCTGCCGCAGGCTTCGGGGACGGTCCGTGTCCTGTCCGGCGAACAGTCCAACACGTCGGTGATAGTGGACGACGGCGACTCCGCGGCCATCGTGAAGTTCTTCCGGGTGCTTTCGGCCGGGCGAAACCCGGAGGTGGAGGTCGGCGCCGCGCTGTCCGCGGCCCGCACCCCGGAGGTCCCCGCCACGCTGGGCTGGGTCACCGGCGAGTGGTACCCGCAGGGGCACCTTCGCCAGGTTGAGACTGCCTCGGGCGGCGCTGCCAAGGGCGAACTGGCAGTGGCCCACGAATTCCTGGCCGGCGGCCGGGACGCGTGGCGGCTCGCCGTTGACGCGGCGGCCAGAGGAGTGGACTTCACGGCCGAGGCGCATGCCCTTGGCCATGCAACGGCCACGGTCCACCGCAGGCTCGCCGAAACGCTCGGTGTTTCGGCCGAAGCGGTTCCGGGCGGGGATATTGCCCCCGGAGTAGCCCAGCGCGTGCGTCAGATGTGGGCGGAGGCGGGACCCGCCGTCGGGCCTTACGAAGAAGGGCTGGAAAGCCTGCTCAGCCGGCTCGAAGGCACCCCCGCAGGAGCGCTTCAGCGCATCCACGGCGACCTCCACCTGGGCCAGATCCTCCAGGTTCCCGGCGCCGAAGGCGGCCATGACCGGTGGGCCATCCTCGACTTCGAGGGGGAGCCGCTCCGGCCGATCTCCGAGCGCAACTTTCCCGACGTCCCGCTCCGGGACGTGACGGGCATGCTGCGCTCCTTTGACTACGCGGCGGGCGCCGCCGAACGGGAACAGCCTGACGTCCGTGTCCCGGACTCCTGGGTGGACGACTGCACCGAGGCCTTCCTGGCAGGCTACGCGGAAGTAACTCCCGGAACGGTGGACCGCAATTCGCCGCTCTTTGTGGCATTGTGGCTGGACAAGGCGCTCTACGAAGTCGTGTACGAGTTGCGCAACCGGCCGGGCTGGCTGGCCATTCCGGTGAATGCGGCCAGGCGGCTCCTCAGCACTAAAAGCTCCGGCGAACCGGCCGGAGCAGCAGCGGAAGGTAATAACATGACAGGCTCTGCACACACCGACAGCCCCCACGCACCGTTGCACGTGGACGCGCACACGCTCTCACGCGTCGCGGCCGGTGAACACCACGCCCCGCACTCGGTGCTTGGTGCCCATTTGGACGACTACGGTCACGTGACCATCCGCACCGTCAAGCACCTTGCGGAAGCGGTCAACGTGGTGACCCAGGCCGGAACCGTGCCCATGACCCACGAGGCCGAGGGCGTCTGGGTAGCGGTGCTCGAGCCGCTGCAGCACGGCCACGTGCCGGACTACCGCCTCGAGGTCACGTACGAGGGCGCCGAGCCGGTGACCGCGGACGATCCGTACCGATACCTTCCCACCGTGGGCGAAGTGGACCTCCACCTGATCGGCGAAGGACGCCACGAAAAGCTCTGGACCGTGCTGGGCGCGCACGTGCAGCACTACAAGTCCTCGATGGGCGACATTGACGGCGTTTCCTTTGCCGTGTGGGCACCCAACGCCGAAGCGGTCCGGGTCAAGGGCGATTTCAACGCCTGGGACGGGCGGGAAAACTCGCTGCGGTCCCTCGGCTCCTCGGGCGTCTGGGAACTGTTCATCCCGGGTGTCCCGGCCGGCGCCTGCTACAAGTTCGAAATCAAAACCAAGGGCGGTTACTGGGTAGAGAAGGCCGACCCGCTGGCCTTCGGCACCGAGGTGCCGCCGCTCACCGCGTCGCGGGTTGTCGAGTCCCACTACCGGTTCCAGGACGCGGACTGGATGAAGGAACGCGCCGCCCGGGATCCGCACAACTCGCCCATGAGCGTCTACGAGGTCCACCTCGGATCCTGGCGCCTGGGCCTGAACTACCGTGAGCTGGCCAAGGAACTCGTCGAGTACGTCAAGTGGCTCGGCTTCAGCCATGTCGAGTTCATGCCCGTGGCCGAGCACCCCTTCGGCGGCTCCTGGGGCTACCAGGTCACCTCCTACTACGCGCCCACGTCCCGCTTCGGGCACCCCGATGAGTTCCGGTTCCTGGTGGATTCGCTCCACCAGGCAGGCATCGGGGTGATCCTGGACTGGGTGCCGGCGCACTTCCCGAAGGACAACTGGGCCCTGGCACAGTTTGACGGGCAGCCGCTCTACGAACACGCTGACCCGAACCTTGGCGAGCACCCGGACTGGGGCACCCTCATCTTCGACTTCGGCCGCACGGAGGTCCGGAACTTCCTCGTGGCCAACGCGCTGTACTGGCTCGATGAGTTCCACATCGACGGCCTGCGCGTGGACGCGGTCGCGTCCATGCTGTACCTGGACTACTCGCGGGAAGATGGGCAGTGGCAGCCCAACCGCTTCGGCGGCCGCGAAAACCTGGAGGCCATCTCGTTCCTCCAGGAGACCAACGCCACGGTGTACAAAACCCACCCCGGCGCGGTGATGATCGCGGAGGAATCCACTGCCTTCCCCGGTGTCACCGCGCCCACCAGCCAGGGCGGCCTCGGCTTCGGCCTCAAGTGGAACATGGGCTGGATGCACGACTCGCTCAAGTACACCTCCGAAGACCCGGTCAACCGTAAGTGGCACCACGGAACGGTCACGTTCTCCCTGGTGTACGCCTTCACCGAGAACTTCCTGCTGCCCATCAGCCACGATGAGGTAGTCCACGGCAAGGGGTCCATGCTCCGCAAGATGCCGGGCGACCGCTGGCAGCAGCTGGCCAACCTCCGCGCCTTCCTCGGCTACCAGTGGGCGCACCCGGGCAAGCAGCTGATCTTCATGGGCACGGAGTTCGGCCAGGAAGCCGAGTGGTCAGAGCAGCACGGCCTCGACTGGTGGCTGGCCGACATCCCGGCCCACAAGGGCATTCAGCTGCTGCTCAAGGAACTGAACGAGCTCTACAAGTCCACACCGGCACTGTACTCCCGGGACAACGAGCCCGGCGGGTTCCAGTGGATCAACGGGGCAGACGCCGACCGCAACGTCCTGACCTTTGTCCGTTTTGACACCGAGGGCAACCCGCTGGTCTGTGCCGTCAACTTCTCCGGCGGCCCGCACAAGGAGTTCGCCCTGGGCGTGCCCTCGACCGGAGCTTGGACCGAGGTCCTGAACACAGACTCCGAGGACTACGGCGGATCGGGTGTCCTCAACGGAGGCACGCTGACCGCCGAGGACGAGGGCACCGACGGCCAGCCGGCAACGCTTACGGTTACGCTGCCTCCGCTGGGCGCCGCGTACTTCAAGCCGGCTGACTCCAGCGTGATCACCACGGCGGCCGCAGGCAAGGCCAAAGTTACCGAGGCTGAATCTGTCTTTGCCGGGCCCACGACTGCTGAGGTTCGGGCTGCTGAGACCCGGTCCGCGGGGACTGGGGCTGTTGAACCGAAGAGTGCTGAGCCGAAGGGTGCTGCACCGAATGGTGCTGTTCCGAACGGCGGAACGGGGAAGGCGGCTCTGCCCGGCGGTCCCCTCGGCTGAGTCCCCGACTCACCGCTCACCGGAACGCGCATCTGAGTGCTGGCGGGCCGCTGGTCTAAGACTTGCCGGAGGCCCGCCACCCCGGTGGTTGTTTCGCTAGGAGGAGGGCCTGGAATCCCTTGAGATTTCGGGCCCTCCTCGGCGTTGCTTCGGCGCAGTTGGCATTCCGCCAGGGTAGTGGTAGAGTTTATTTCCGCGCCGCTCCCCGGAGCGAGTCGGCAAGGAGATCCGGAAGCCAACAGGCTGGGCCGGATGGAATCCGCCGATTTGACTCGGATGAAGCGAGCG